>NZ_JBBOUG010000001.1:0-4562500 GCF_038005965.1 Priestia sp. FSL W8-0524 | reverse complement strand
ACCGAATGCCTAAGGTTTCCTGAGGAAGGCTCGTCCGCTCAGGGTTAGTCGGGACCTAAGCCGAGGCTGAAAAGCGTAGGCGATGGCCAACAGGTTGATATTCCTGTACCACCTCCCCGCCGTTTGAGTAATGGGGGGACGCAGTAGGATAGGGTAAGCGCGCTGCTGGATATGCGCGTTCAAGCAGTTAGGCTGATGAGTAGGCAAATCCGCTCATCATAAAGGCTGAGCTGTGATGACGAGGGAATTATAGTACCGAAGTTCCTGATTCCACACTGCCAAGAAAAGCCTCTAGCGAGGCGGGAGGTGCCCGTACCGCAAACCGACACAGGTAGGCGAGGAGAGAATCCTAAGGTGATCGAGAGAACTCTCGTTAAGGAACTCGGCAAAATGACCCCGTAACTTCGGGAGAAGGGGTGCTCTGGTAGGGTGTATAGCCCGAGAGAGCCGCAGTGAATAGGCCCAGGCGACTGTTTAGCAAAAACACAGGTCTCTGCGAAGCCGCAAGGCGAAGTATAGGGGCTGACGCCTGCCCGGTGCTGGAAGGTTAAGAGGAGGGGTTATCCTTTGGGAGAAGCTCTGAATCGAAGCCCCAGTAAACGGCGGCCGTAACTATAACGGTCCTAAGGTAGCGAAATTCCTTGTCGGGTAAGTTCCGACCCGCACGAAAGGCGTAACGATCTGGGCACTGTCTCAACGAGAGACTCGGTGAAATTATAGTACCTGTGAAGATGCAGGTTACCCGCGACAGGACGGAAAGACCCCGTGGAGCTTTACTGTAGCCTGATATTGAATTTTGGTACAGCTTGTACAGGATAGGTAGGAGCCTGAGAAGCCGGAGCGCTAGCTTCGGTGGAGGCGTCGGTGGGATACTACCCTGGCTGTATTGAAATTCTAACCCGCGGCCCTGATCGGGCCGGGAGACAGTGTCAGGTGGGCAGTTTGACTGGGGCGGTCGCCTCCTAAAATGTAACGGAGGCGCCCAAAGGTTCCCTCAGAATGGTTGGAAATCATTCGTAGAGTGTAAAGGCACAAGGGAGCTTGACTGCGAGACCTACAAGTCGAGCAGGGACGAAAGTCGGGCTTAGTGATCCGGTGGTTCCGCATGGAAGGGCCATCGCTCAACGGATAAAAGCTACCCCGGGGATAACAGGCTTATCTCCCCCAAGAGTCCACATCGACGGGGAGGTTTGGCACCTCGATGTCGGCTCATCGCATCCTGGGGCTGTAGTCGGTCCCAAGGGTTGGGCTGTTCGCCCATTAAAGCGGTACGCGAGCTGGGTTCAGAACGTCGTGAGACAGTTCGGTCCCTATCCGTCGTGGGCGTAGGAAATTTGAGAGGAGCTGTCCTTAGTACGAGAGGACCGGGATGGACACACCGCTGGTGTACCAGTTGTCTTGCCAAAGGCATCGCTGGGTAGCTATGTGTGGACGGGATAAGTGCTGAAAGCATCTAAGCATGAAGCCCCCCTCAAGATGAGATTTCCCATAGCGCAAGCTAGTAAGATCCCTGAAAGATGATCAGGTTGATAGGTCAGAGGTGGAAGCGTGGCGACATGTGTAGCTGACTGATACTAATCGATCGAGGACTTAACCAAACTTTAAAAGTGTAAGCTTTACTCAGCAAACTGTTATCTAGTTTTGAAAGAATAAATCTTTCGAAAAAAAGTATTGCTTTCTTTATATAATAGTGTATAATATAATATGTCTGGTGGCGATAGCGAAGAGGTCACACCCGTTCCCATACCGAACACGGAAGTTAAGCTCTTTAGCGCCAATGGTAGTTGGGACTTTGTCCCTGTGAGAGTAGGACGTTGCCAGGCTTTTATATCGGAGGATTAGCTCAGCTGGGAGAGCACCTGCCTTACAAGCAGGGGGTCGGCGGTTCGATCCCGTCATCCTCCATCATCGACTATTTAAGTCAGAGATTGCACGCCGGTGTAGCTCAATTGGTAGAGCAACTGACTTGTAATCAGTAGGTTGGGGGTTCAAGTCCTCTTGCCGGCACCATTTTTTTCGAGCCATTAGCTCAGTTGGTAGAGCATCTGACTTTTAATCAGAGGGTCGAAGGTTCGAGTCCTTCATGGCTCACCATTTAATATTCACACGCGGGTGTGGCGGAATTGGCAGACGCGCTAGACTTAGGATCTAGTGTCTTACGACGTGGGGGTTCAAGTCCCTTCACCCGCATCTTTACTTAATTTCATATATGCGCGGAAGTAGTTCAGTGGTAGAACACCACCTTGCCAAGGTGGGGGTCGCGAGTTCGAACCTCGTCTTCCGCTCCACGTATATAAGTCCTGCCGGGGTGGTGGAATTGGCAGACACACAGGACTTAAAATCCTGCGGTAGGTGACTACCGTGCCGGTTCAAGTCCGGCCCTCGGCACCATTTTAATAAGCGCCCGTAGCTCAATTGGATAGAGCGTTTGACTACGGATCAAAAGGTTAGGGGTTCGACTCCTCTCGGGCGCGCCATAAACGGGAAGTAGCTCAGCTTGGTAGAGCACTTGGTTTGGGACCAAGGGGTCGCAGGTTCGAATCCTGTCTTCCCGACCATTTATGGGGCCTTAGCTCAGCTGGGAGAGCGCCTGCCTTGCACGCAGGAGGTCAGCGGTTCGATCCCGCTAGGCTCCACCAATGAAATTAAATAATTGTAACGAATAATATGGCGGTGTAGCTCAGCTGGCTAGAGCGTACGGTTCATACCCGTGAGGTCGTGGGTTCGACTCCCTCCGCCGCTACCATATAAGTTACATTTGTTATAAATATACGGAGGAATACCCAAGTCCGGCTGAAGGGATCGGTCTTGAAAACCGACAGGGGTGTTAAAGCCCGCGGGGGTTCGAATCCCTCTTCCTCCGCCATTTATTTATATCATATTCATATCATCGCGGGGTGGAGCAGTTCGGTAGCTCGTCGGGCTCATAACCCGAAGGTCGCAGGTTCAAATCCTGTCCCCGCAACCAAAGTGGTCCCGTGGTGTAGCGGTTAACATGCCTGCCTGTCACGCAGGAGATCGCGGGTTCGATTCCCGTCGGGACCGCCATTTTGTTTGGCTCGGTAGCTCAGTTGGTAGAGCAAAGGACTGAAAATCCTTGTGTCGGCGGTTCGATTCCGTCCCGAGCCACCATTTTAAGACGGCGATTGTGGCGAAGTGGTTAACGCACCGGATTGTGGTTCCGGCATTCGTGGGTTCGATTCCCATCAGTCGCCCCATCTTAAGTAACGCGGGTGTAGTTTAGTGGTAAAACCTCAGCCTTCCAAGCTGATGTCGTGAGTTCGATTCTCATCACCCGCTCCAAATAATGGGCCTATAGCTCAGCTGGTTAGAGCGCACGCCTGATAAGCGTGAGGTCGGTGGTTCGAGTCCACTTAGGCCCACCATATTCCACAGTAGCTCAGTGGTAGAGCTATCGGCTGTTAACCGATCGGTCGTAGGTTCGAGTCCTACCTGTGGAGCCATACGGAGAAGTACTCAAGTGGCTGAAGAGGCGCCCCTGCTAAGGGTGTAGGTCGTGTAAGCGGCGCGAGGGTTCAAATCCCTCCTTCTCCGCCAGTCGTTTTAAATTTAAATATGGCCCGTTGGTCAAGCGGTTAAGACACCGCCCTTTCACGGCGGTAACACGGGTTCGAATCCCGTACGGGTCATCTTAAAAAGGTTTGCATATATGCAAACCTTTTTTTATTTGCGCTTTTTTAAAGATTAAGTAAACAGGAATAATAGTTAGGAATAATTACCATGAATTTTCAGAATAAAAAGTAAGTTTTAAGCAGGATTTTCCCTATATCATATGGAATTATTCATAAAGTAATAAAGTATGAAGAGTATGGAATAAAGAGTAATTTTAAAGAACATTTATTCTATTATATTTGTAGAAAAGGTTTATGTTTTTACTATAAAAGGGAATGAGTGGTAAGAAGCGTATATTATGTGCGTATATTATGTTTGAAGTTAAAGGGGTGGCAAAAGTGAATCTAGCGGTTCAGCCTACTGAATTTGATGTTCATTTGTATCACGAAGGAAACTTATTTCGCAGTTACTCTATTTTCGGTGCGCATCAGGTAACGGTAGAAGGAATTGAAGGCGTACGATTTTGCGTGTGGGCACCTCATGCAAAGGGTGTAAGCGTTGTAGGTGATTTTAATAAATGGAACGGTTTTCAACATTCAATGGTTAAAGTTAATGAAGAAGGTATTTGGATGACATTTATCCCTGAATTAGAACAAGGGACTATTTATAAATATGAAATCATCACACAAAGCAATCAAAAAAAATTAAAAGCAGATCCATACGCTTTCTTCAGTGAAGTGCGTCCAAACACTGCGTCTATTGTTTACTCATTGGATGGGTACAAATGGAACGACCAATATTGGCGTAGAAAGAAAAAACAGCAAAATATATATGAAAGACCACTGTGTATTTACGAGCTGCATGCAGGGTCTTGGAGGACTCATGAAGATGGCAGCCTTTATACATACAGTGAATTAGCACAGGAGCTTATTCCTTATATTGCTGAACAAGGTTTTACACATATTGAGTTATTACCAGTCATTGAGCATCCGCTCGACCGATCCTGGGGATATCAAGGAACTGGATACTATTCTGCTACCAGTCGATACGGTACACCTAAAGAGTTGATGAACTTTATAGATGAGTGTCATCAAAATAATATAGGCGTTCTTTTAGACTGGGTACCCGGGCATTTTTGTAAGGATGAACATGGTCTGTATATGTTCGATGGAGAACCTACTTATGAATACAAAAAAGAACCCGACCGTGAAAACTATGTTTGGGGAACAGCTAATTTCGATTTAGGCAAGCCTGAAGTACAAAGTTTTCTCATTTCGAACGCTTTGTTTTGGTTGGAGTACTTCCACATAGATGGATTTCGAGTAGATGCTGTAGCTAATATGCTTTATTGGCAAAATTCTTCTGGAAAAGCAGTAAATGATGGAGCTGTCAGCTTCTTAAAAAAATTGAATGAAGCTGTTTTTAAATCTGATGAAACGATATTAATGATGGCAGAAGATTCAACGGATTGGCCCCTTGTTACAGCACCTACGTATGAGGGCGGTTTAGGCTTTAATTATAAGTGGAACATGGGATGGATGAATGACGTTTTAACGTACATGGAAGCTGGAGTGGAAAGACGTCCCTATCTTCACGATAAAATGACCTTTTCACTAATGTATGCGTTTAACGAAAACTTTATTTTGCCGCTTTCTCATGATGAAGTCGTACATGGGAAAAAATCATTGCTTAATAAGATGCCAGGTGATTACTGGCGCAAGTTTGCACAGCTTCGACTGCTATATGGATATTTCTTTGCACACCCTGGAAAAAAGCTTTTATTTATGGGCGGAGAGTTTGGCCAATTTGATGAGTGGAAAGATTTAGAAGAGTTAGACTGGATGCTTTATGACTTTGACATGCATCGCAATCTTAACGGATATATGAAGGATCTCATCAAGATTTATAAAAGAAGCAAGCCTTTATATGAATTAGACCATAATCCAGATGGATTTGAATGGATTGATGTTAACAATCATCATCAACAAATTTTCTCCTTTATTCGCAAGTCGAAAGAAAATCAGGAGATTTTTATAGTTGTTAGCAATTTTTCTGAGCATCCATATCATTCTTACAAAGTTGGAGTTCCAGTTGAGACAGAGTACATTGAAGTTATTAACAGTGATGACGAAGTGTACGGCGGTTCAGGCATTGTAAATAAAAAGGCATTAAAATCAGTGGATGAATCGTTTCACGGTCAACCTTTTTGCATTGAAATGAATATTCCGCCGTTTGGCATTAGTATACTACGAGCAAAGAGAAAACGAGGGGAGAGAAAACAACATGTTAAAAAAGAAATGCGTAGCGATGTTATTGGCAGGAGGAAAAGGTAGTCGGCTAAGTTCGCTTACAAAAAATCTAGCAAAGCCAGCTGTACCATTTGGTGGTAAGTATCGAATTATTGATTTTGCTTTAAGTAATTGTACAAATTCAGGTATTGAAACAGTGGGTGTATTAACACAATATCAACCGCTAGTTCTCAATTCATACATTGGAATTGGAAGCGCTTGGGATTTGGACCGACGGAATGGTGGCGTCACAGTATTGCCTCCATACGCGGAGTCAGATGGAGTAAAGTGGTATAAAGGCACGGCTAGCGCTATTTATGAAAATTTAAACTATTTGACACAATATGATCCTGAGTACGTACTGATTCTATCAGGTGATCACATTTATAAAATGAACTATGAAAATATGCTTGATTATCATATAAACAAAGAAGCAGATGTAACGATTTCTGTTATTGAAGTACCTTGGGAAGAAGCGAGCCGTTTTGGTATTTTAAATACAAATAGTGACCTAGATGTAATGGAGTTCGATGAAAAGCCACAGCGTCCTAAAAATAATCTAGCTTCTATGGGGATTTATATTTTTAAATGGAGTATTTTAAAAGAATATTTAGAAATGGATGCACGCAATCCATACTCAAGCCATGATTTTGGTAAAGATGTTATTCCGCTTTTACTAGATGAAAAGAAAAAGCTAATTGCATATCCATTCCAAGGTTATTGGAAAGATGTAGGAACTGTAAAAAGCTTATGGGAAGCGAATATGGATTTGTTATGTGATAAAGACGAGCTTAATTTATTTGACTCTTCATGGAAAGTATACTCTGTTAACCCTAATCAGCCTCCTCAATATATTGCGCCAAACGCCTGCGTGGTGGAGTCATTAGTAAATGAAGGGTGCGTTGTCGAAGGAAACGTAGAGCAGTCCGTGTTATTTCCAGGTGTACAAATCGGTTCAGGTTCTGAAGTTAAGAAAACGGTTGTCATGCCTACTGCAAAGATAGGCTCTAACGTATATATTGAAAACGCAATTGTTCCATCGGACATTGAAGTTCCAGACGGTACTATCATTCGACCGACCAAAGGAAGCGAAGAAGTAATTCTTGTTACTCAAGAATTGATTGAATCAGTTGCTAAATGCATTTAACGAACAGAGAGGATGAACGACATTGAATAATCAAATGCTTGGTATTATTGATGCTTGTACAAACACAACAGCGCTGCAGCCTTTAACCTTTTATAGATCGATTGCTGCCATTCCTTTTGCAGGGCGCTATCGATTAATCGATTTTACGCTTTCTAATATGGTGAACTCTGGAATTTCGAGCGTTGCCATTTTTCCTCGTGATCGCTATCGCGCATTGATGGATCATATAGGTTCAGGAAAAGAATGGGATTTGGATCGGAAGCGAGATGGATTGTTTATCTTCCCTCCTATGACAAGTGATTTACACTTAGAGAGTCCATCACTATTCACGCAGTTCCGTTATCATATTGATTATTTCTTAAGAAGTAAGCAGGAATACGTATTAATTGCTAATAGTTATACGATATGTACAGTTGACTTTGAGCACGTGCTGCAGCGTCATATTGCTTCAAATGCAGATATTACTGAAATGAAGCAGGGTGATAAATCGCTTAATATGTATATTATTAATAAATCTATTCTAGTTAATATTTTGCAAAATGAATCGCATGATTTTTATACGATTAAAGAAATGGTTCGATATATGGCACAATCTCATCGTGTAGAAAAGTACGAACACCACGGATATACGGCTGAGATTTCTAGCTTAGATGCCTACTATAAAACAAGTATGGAAATTTTATCTCCAGATGTTTGGAAGCAGTTATTTATCAACGAACGTCCTGTTTTCACTAAAGTAAAAGATGAACCGCCTACTCGTTACGCAAAAAAAGCGGTTGTGAAAAACTCAATGATCGCAAACGGGTGCGTGATTGAAGGACATGTGGAAAATAGTATTATCTTCCGAGGCGTTAAAATTGGAAAAGGTACGGTCGTTAAGAATAGCATTGTGATGCAAAAAGGCGTTATTTTAGAAAATAGTGTATTAGAAAATGTTGTTTTAGACAAAGATGTGAAAATAGGAAGTAATGAAACGTTGCTAGGTGAGTCAGGTCTACCTAGAGTCATTGCTAAAGGAACAACTCAAGGAGCGTTGATGAAGTCGTGAATGTATTATTTGCTGTATCAGAATGTGTACCTTTTATTAAAACAGGAGGATTAGCAGACGTAGCAGGTGCCCTGCCTAAAGAATTAAAAAAGTTAGGAACGAACGTATGTGTAGTCATGCCAAAGTACGGAACCATTCCTCAACATTATCAAGATGAAATGGTGCTTGAAAAAGTTATTCATGTGCAGGTTGGGTGGAGAAGACAGTACTGTGGGATTGAATCGTTAACAATGGATGGCGTTAAATATATTTTCATTGATAATGAATATTATTTTAAAAGAGATAGCTTATATGGGCACTACGATGACGCTGAACGATTTGCTTTCTTCAGCAGAGCTGTGCTTGAAGCTATCCCATTTTTAGAGAATGAGCCTGATATCATTCATTGTCACGACTGGCATACGGCTATGATTCCATTTTTACTTCGTGCTAATTATGATATGTATGATCATATCCAGACGGTCTTTACGATTCATAACTTGCAATTCCAAGGAATTTTCCCTAAAAGCAATTTATATGAGCTATTAAATTTAAATGATTATTATTTTACTACAAGCCAGCTCGAGTTTTATGGGAATATTAATTTTATGAAAGCGGCTCTTGTATCAGCTGATAAAATTACCACGGTAAGTCCTACATATCGAGATGAAATTCAAATGCCCTATTACGGAGAAAGTTTAGATGGATTATTGCGTCAGCGAAATCAAGATTTAATTGGGATTGTAAATGGAATCGATGAAGAAGCTTATAGCCCAGACGCAGATCAGCTTATATCTTATCCTTATTCTGTAGAAGAGATTGAAGGAAAATATAAAAATAAAAAAGAGCTCCAGCGCTATCTTGAATTAGAGGAAAATAAGGATGTTCCAATTATTTCGATGGTTACAAGGTTAACCCAGCAGAAGGGATTGGATTTAGTCAAGCACGTTTTCCATGAGACGGTTAACTTAGGAGCCCAAATTGTTATTTTAGGAACTGGCGAACACGAGTTTGAGCAGTTTTTCCGTGAGATGGAAGATACGTACCCGCAACAAGTAAAAGCCATTATTGGTTTTAATGAGGAACTTGCTCATAAAGTTTATGCCGGTACGGATTTATTTTTAATGCCTTCCCGTTTTGAGCCTTGCGGACTCGGACAATTAATAGCCTTAAAGTATGGAACCATTCCAGTCGTGCGTGAAACGGGCGGCCTGAATGACACGGTTAAAGCTTATAATGAATATAGCGGAGAGGGAAATGGCTTCTCTTTTAAGAATTATAATGCTCATGACATGCTTCATACGTTAGAAAGAGCTGTTTCATTTTATCACCAGAAAGATGTATGGAAAAAATTAATGATGGATGCTATGAGTCAGGATTATAGCTGGGGGCAATCGGCATTTAAATATAATCAATTGTATTCAAATTTGACATCTACTCCATCGTGAAAGGGTGAGCAGATTGTTCTCTGATAAAAAAAGCTTTCAAGAGGCTTTTTTAAAAAAGCTGGAAATGACATATGGAAAGAGCTTTAAAGAATCTACTGTTCAAGATCACTATCATACATTAGGAAATATGGTGCGAGAGTATATTAGCAGCGATTGGATTTCAACCAATGAAATTCATAGGTCTTCACATACAAAGCAAGTGTATTATCTTTCTATCGAATTTTTATTAGGCAGACTGTTGGGTCAAAATCTGTTGAACTTAGGAATTCGGGAAGTTGTAAAAGAAGGATTAAGTGATCTGAATATTTCACTTGAAAATATTGAGGAAATCGAAGTAGACGCAGGATTAGGAAACGGGGGATTAGGCAGGCTTGCTGCTTGTTTTTTAGATTCTCTTGCTTCACTTAATCTTCCTGGTCACGGTTATGGGATTCGCTATAAACACGGTTTGTTTGATCAAAAGATTGTAAACGGCTTTCAAATTGAGCTCCCAGAACAATGGTTAAGGCATGGGAATTCATGGGAAGTACGCAAATTAGATCAAGCAATCGAAGTGAACTTTTGGGGCGAAGTTGAAATGGTACAGGAAGACGGAACATTCTCTTTTCGTCATGTAAAAGGAGAACCCGTCTCTGCTGTTCCTTATGACATCCCGGTTATCGGGTATAAAACAGATACAGTGAATACACTTCGCCTTTGGAATGCGGAGCCTTCATCATTTCCAGTACATAAAGATGTGATGGAGTATAAGCGTCAAACAGAGGCTGTATCAGAATTTTTATATCCGGATGATACACATGAAGATGGTAAAATATTAAGGTTGAAACAGCAATATTTTCTTGTGTCAGCTAGCTTACAAAGTATTATCAGAGCACATCGAAATACCTATCAAACACTTACAAACTTTCACGAAAAAGTAGCCATTCATATTAACGATACGCATCCTGTACTTGCGATTCCTGAGCTAATGAGAATTTTACTGGATGAAGAAAAAATGGAATGGGAAGATGCATGGCATATTACGTCCAATACCATTTCATACACAAACCATACGACTCTTTCTGAAGCCCTTGAGAAATGGCCGATTGATTTATTTCAACCCTTGCTTCCACGAGTGTATATGATTATTGAAGAAATTAATGAGCGCTTTTGTAAAGAATTATGGGAAGCATATCCAGGAGACTGGCAGCGGATTGAAAATATGGCTATTTTAGCGCACGGGCTAGTAAAGATGGCTCATTTAGCAATTGTGGGAAGTTATAAAGTAAACGGCGTGGCAAAGATTCATACTGATATTTTAAAAGAACGAGAAATGAAAGATTTTTATCAGTTTTATCCTGCTAAATTTAACAATAAAACGAATGGAATTACCCACCGGCGCTGGTTGTTAAAAGCTAACCCGCAGCTTTCCTCTCTTATTACCGAGGTGATAGGAGATAAATGGATTAAACAGCCGCATTCTCTTATAAAGCTCCAAGAGTATGTGGAAGATCCAAGCTTTTTACAAGGACTAAAAACAGTAAAACAACAGCGTAAAAAGCTGCTTGCCGATATTATTCAAGAGCAAACGGGAATTAAAATAGATTCACATTCTATTTTTGATGTACAGGTTAAAAGGCTTCATGCTTATAAAAGACAGCTTTTAAATGTACTGCACATTATGTATTTGTACAATCGATTAAAAGAAGACCCTAATTTTCAAATCGTGCCTCGTACATTTATTTTTGGTGCGAAAGCTTCTCCCGGCTATTATTATGCAAAAAAAGTCATCAAGCTAATTAATTCTGTAGCTGATGTTGTCAATCATGATCCACAAACATCACCGTTTTTAAAAGTCGTTTTTTTAGAAAACTATCGAGTGTCACTTGCTGAGTATATCTTTCCTGCAGCGGATGTCAGCGAACAGATTTCAACCGCCAGCAAAGAAGCTTCGGGAACGGGAAATATGAAATTCATGATGAACGGAGCGTTAACTCTTGGTACGATGGACGGAGCGAACGTCGAAATTAGCGAGGCAGTAGGAAAAGATAATGTCTTTATTTTTGGGTTAAAAGCCGAAGAAGTATTGAGCTATCAGCAAAATGGAGGATACCGTGCCTATGATTATTACCATCATGATAAGCGGATTCGACAAGTGCTCGAGCAGCTTACAAACGGCTTCTTACCTGACACATATGACTTATTCGAGCCTATATATGATTCATTATTAATGCAAAATGATGAATACTACGTACTCCGTGACTTTGACTCATACGTTACGGCACAGCAAAAAGTAAACGAAGCTTATGGAAATGAAAATAAATGGCTTCAAATGAGTGCGACGAACATTGCACATTCCGGCTTTTTTTCTAGTGACCGAACGATTGAGGAATATGCATCTGATATTTGGGGAATTCATTCCACTAAAAATTTATTAAATCAATAAATAAAAAAGGTGTAGTCAACGACTACACCTTTTTTATTTTATCTGTTGTCACCGTTTAAGAAATCACCTAAAGAACCAAGGATACTGCCTTCACCTTTACCTCCCGTTGGTGAAACTGCACTTGATAAAACGCGATCGGCTAGTCGACTAAAAGGAAGAGATTGAATCCAAACTGTTCCCGGTCCTGACAGAGTAGCAAAAAACATGCCTTCTCCTCCAAACAGAGCTGTTTTAATTTTCCCTACATATTCGATGTTGTAATTTACATCACGGGTCATGGCCACTAAACAGCCAGTATCCACACGAAGGCGTTCACCCGGCTGCAGCTGTCTCTTATGAATGGTGCCGCCTGCATGCAAAAATGCGAGACCATTGCCTTCTAATTTTTGCATAATAAAACCTTCACCGCCAAAGAAGCCAGTTCCTAGTTTTTTTTGAAAGTCAATACCAACGGATACGCCTTTGGCAGCGCATAAAAAGGAGCTTTTTTGACAAATAATTTTATGATCGAGCTGCTCTAAATCGACAGGAATAATCTTACCTGGAAAAGGTGAAGCGAAAGATACTTTTCGCTTGTGATATCCGTTATTTGTATATACCGTCATAAATAAACTTTCACCAGTTAATACGCGTTTCCCAGCACCTTTTAGTTTATTAAAAAGTCCGCTGCTGTTGGAGGAAGAACCGTCACCAAAAATGGTTTCCATCTCAATATCATCTTCCATCATCATCATTCCTCCAGCTTCTGCTATCACACTTTCTGAAGGATCTAATTCAATTTCAACAAACTGCATGTCATCTCCATACAATTTATAATCAATTTCATGTGCATTCATTATGTTCACCTCATTATTAATTCTAATCTCCTATTCATTCGATGTCATCTCCCATAGCTCCTACTAAAAATAGAAAAAAGAGTAGTATGAAGAACTACTCCTTTTCAGTGTATGGATCTTTCTCATAGGCCGGTAAATCTCCAAATATGGTCATCGTACCTTCTTCATCCAGTGCATTTTCATATCGCTCATGCTCTTTTGAAGGGTAAATAGGAAGAGGCTGTCCATATAAATCGGTAGCGGCAAAGTTTTCATAATCTTCAACGTACCCAATAGCTTCATCCGCCTCAATATAGGTTTCACTATAGTTAGACGTATCTTCTATAAAATCAGAAGGAGATTCAGACGTCCCGTAACGCGCAACGTCTTGCCAAGAATCTTCTGCGTCGTATCCTGTCGTCTCGGTATCGTCATAGTCGTATTGACCAAATGGGTGATGGAGAACATTTTCTTCTACAGGTCTGTGCTTTGGAATATCCTGTGATGGGCTATGTTCTCTACAGTATAAAGTAGTTGGTACAGCCTGAAGTCTTTCAAACGAGATATCTGCTCCACATACTTTGCATGTTCCATACGTGCTGTGAGCGATTGCCTGCAGTGCTTCTTCTATTTCATGTAGCTCTTGTTTTGCATGTTCATTTAGTGCAAGGTCTTTTTCACGCTCGTATGTTTCTGTGGCTGTGTCACCAGGGTGGTTATCGTAGCTTGAAAGTTCTCCTACAGCATCGTGAGCGTCGCTTCGAGTTAGACCAAAATGATCATTTTGATCAAAGTGCGATTGAATATCAGCCTGCTGCTGCTGTAAATTTTGTTTTAACTGACTGATTTCTTGTTTTGAAAGTGTCATGAAGCTCCCCCTTAAAAA
Source organism: Priestia sp. FSL W8-0524 (assembly GCF_038005965.1). Lineage (NCBI taxonomy): Bacteria > Bacillati > Bacillota > Bacilli > Caryophanales > Bacillaceae > Priestia > Priestia sp. FSL W8-0524. The sequence goes on along the minus strand of NZ_JBBOUG010000001.1, from coordinate 4,548,891 downwards.
TTTAGTGTGCTTTTGTAGTATGTGTTAAAAATTCAAAAAAACACGATTCATATTAGGAGGATTTGGGGTATTCATGAAGCTAAGAGAGAAATGCAGTGGAAAATTAAAGAAAGGTAAAGGTTATAGAAAAGGGTATGATAAAAATAACGTTCTTGAGGGCTAAAGAGTACTAAATAGATCATAAAGATTTTTTTATTGGTTTACTGAAAAGGCGTAATTTAGACAAGCGAAATTAATTTTTGCTCATGAATCGCGATGCTAGATTTTTTTGAACTGAAAGTTTATAATAAGTTAGTTACAGACTTAAGAAAAAAAGATGAACGGGGGGACGTAGTGTGATTGCAACGACCGAACAGTTAGTACAAGAATACATTAAAGATGCGATTGAGTGTGCAAAAAATGAAAATCAGCCAAAATTGGTCAGTTTAGTGAAAAAAGTAAGACCTATTGACCCCCTTATTTTTTATGCGAACGGACATGACCAGTTTTATAAAGAACGCTTTTTTTGGAAAGATCCCAACAGTTATTATACATTTGTTGGATTAGGATATGCGCATACTATTTGCACCAATGCGGCAAAAGAACGTTATTTCCACATTGAAAATGAATGGAAGCGCTTTATAAAAGAAGACTTTTATAAAAATAACCAAATTTTCCCTGATGGGACAGGTCCTCTTTTATTTGGAGGATTTTCATTTGATCCAAATCAGTATCGAGAAAACTATTGGAGTGATTTCCCGAGTTCAAAATTTATGATTCCAACTGTGTTATATACCCAGGTAAATAAAGAAGGATATCTTACCGTTAATATGATGGTTAAAGGACAAGATTCTGTAAAAGAGCACATCAATTATTTCGAAGAGGTCCAAAAACTTGTTCTTTGTGAAGAGTACGACGGGGAATCTCATATTTCACCTTTGCTGTTGGAAAAAGAAGAAATTGGGGTAGAGAAATTTAAAGGAAATATTGAAAGAGCTACTACTTTAATTAAGCAACAGGTTATAGAGAAAGTGGTTCTTGCTCGCCAATTAAAAGTAAAATTTAATGAAGATATTTCTACTGAATACGCGCTTCAGCGTCTGTTAAAGGAACAGCCAACTAGCTACACATATATTTTAGAGGGAGAGCATCAGCATTTTATCGGCGCTTCCCCAGAAAGACTAGTACAAAAACAAGGAGATTACGTGTTTTCCACTTGTTTAGCGGGTTCGATTCCAAGAGGAAAGACAAGGCAGGAAGATCACGAACTAGGTGAGGAATTGCTTCAGGATCCTAAGAACTTAATTGAGCACGATGTTGTTGTTCATATGATTAAAGAAGCGATGAATTCTTATTGTTATGAAGTAGAAATTCCAAGTAAGCCAAGTTTATATAAAACAAAGCATATTCAACATTTGTATACACCTGTGAAAGGGCGTATAAAGGAAGATGTGACGCTATTTTCATTTATTCAAAAGCTCCATCCAACACCAGCGTTAGGAGGATATCCTCAACAGGAGGCCTTGCCTATTATTCGAAAGCTAGAATCCTTTGACCGAGGGTGGTACGCAGCTCCTTTAGGATGGATGGATATCAATGGAAACGGTGAATTTATAGTAGGAATCCGCTCGGCTGTTATTCAGCAAAAAGAAGCTGTTTTATTTGCGGGCTGTGGAATTGTAGCAGATTCTACGCCTGAAAGTGAATATGAAGAAACAAAAATTAAATTCAACCCGATGCTTTCAGCTTTAGGAGGGATTATGCGTGGAACACATTAAATCATTAACAACGTATATTGCGTCATTCGTGGATGAATTAGTAGAAGCAAATGTTGAAGAAGTAGTGGTCAGTCCAGGGTCACGTTCAACGCCTATTGCGATGCTTATGGCTGAGCACCCTGATATTCATGTGCACTTAAACATTGATGAACGTTCTGCCGGTTTTTTTGCTCTAGGAATAGCAAAAGCAAAGAAAAAACCAGTGGCGCTTGTATGTACATCTGGAACAGCTGCAGCGAATTATTATCCTGCAGTAATTGAAGCTCACTACTCACGCATTCCTTTAGTCGTTATCACAGCCGATCGGCCGCACGAGTTAAGGGATATAGGTGCCCCGCAGGCAATTAATCAGAATCATCTTTTCGGTCAGTATGCGAAGTGGTTTGTAGATACAGCTTTACCAGAAGAAAGTGCAGATATGAATCGTTATATTCGAACAGTAGCTTCAAGGGCTGTTCATACAGCTCAAGCTATACCGAGCGGTCCTGTACACATTAACGTACCTTTACGTGAACCGATTGTACCAGATTTGTCTATTGAAGATTTATGGAGTCAGGGGAAACGCGGTAAATCATATGTGGCTGCTATTCATGGAGAAGCATCTCTATCTGAAAAAGGATTCGAAGAAATTGCGAAGCGCCTAGAGGGAACAACAAAAGGACTTATTATATGCGGAGATCAAATGTCTTTAAAAGCAGTAGACAGCGTATGCCGTTTAGCTGACGCTTTAAGCTTTCCGGTGCTCGCAGATCCGTTATCACAATTAAGAAGCGGCAAGCATTCAAAAGAAAATGTAATAGAGACATATGATACATTTTTAAAAAGTGATAAGGTTGATGAGCGTTTTTACCCCGAAGTTGTCATTCGTTTTGGCGCGATGCCGGTATCGAAACCGCTATTGCAATTTTTAAAAGCACACGAGCCGAAAGAAATGTTTGTAGTTGACCAAGGTAAAGGCTGGAGAGATCCTACTTTGCGTTCAACAGTGATGATTGAAGCCAATGAAACATTATTTTGTGAAGAACTGATCAAGCGCCTTTCAGCGAATCAAGAGGAGTCTACTTCATGGCTGAGTCTATGGAAAAAGATTAATGCTCAAACTGCACAGGCTCTCAAAACATTAACTTCTGGCCAGGAATGGTTCGAAGGACAAGTAGTTCAAGAAATTGTGGATGTAGTACCTGAAGGCACGGCTTTGTTTGTTGGAAATTCAATGCCTGTTCGAGATATTGATTCTTTCTTCTTAAATACGGAGAAAGATATTCCACTTTTTGTAAACCGAGGAGCAAATGGAATTGATGGTGTGGTTTCGTCTGCTCTAGGCGTAAGCACGGCTTACGATCACACCGTTTTATTTATTGGTGACCTATCTTTTTATCACGATTTAAATGGTCTGCTGGCAGCTAAGATGCATAATTTAAATTTAACCGTTGTGCTAGTTAACAATGACGGCGGAGGAATTTTTTCATTTTTACCGCAGTCAAAACAAGAAAAGCACTTTGAATTTTTATTCGGTACGCCAACTGGATTGAATTTTGAGCATGCCACTCGTCTGTATGATGGCACATTTTCTTCAGCAAGCAGCTGGGAAGAATTTCGACATGCAATGAACCATGCTTTCACAAAAGGCGGGTTACATGTTGTAGAGATTCGCACAACTCGTACAGAAAATGTAGAGACTCATCGCAGTTTGTGGAAACTTGTTTCCGAGGAAATAAATTTGTCAAACGGTGAGGAATAAGCAATGATGTATCAATTAAATGGTGTATCTTACTATGTGCACACCGAGGGAAAAGGAGAGCCGCTGCTGCTTCTTCACGGCTTTACCGGTTCTTCTCAAACCTGGCGTACCTTTATGAAGAAATTCGTTAAAGACTATCAAGTGATTGCTGTTGATATTATTGGTCATGGCCAATCAGCAGCTCCGAAAGAAATCAAACCATATTCAATGGAAGCAGTTGTTGAAGCACTGCATGAGCTGCTTCAACAGCTATCTCTATCACAGGTGAATGTAATTGGATATTCGATGGGAGGAAGGCTTGCTCTCTCATTTGCTCAGCGATATCCACACCTTGTGAAAAAGTTGGTATTAGAAAGCGCATCGCCTGGTTTAAAAACGCGAGAAGAACAAAAGCTAAGAAAAGAAAAAGATGAGCAGCTGGCGAGCCGCATTGTGAAAAATGGAATTGAAGAATTTGTGAACTTTTGGGAGGAAATCCCTCTTTTTCGTTCTCAAAAGCAATTGCCTAGCTATGTTCAAGAAGCGGTGCGTCAAGAAAGACTTTCGCATACAGAAATCGGCCTTTCCAACAGTTTGAAAGGAATGGGAACAGGAGTCCAGCCGTCCCTTTGGGAGAAGCTGGACGATCTGTTGATGCCGGTTTTGCTTATTACAGGAGAAGTAGATCAAAAGTTTTGTTTAATTTCCAAAGAAATGCAAACATTAATACCAAATGCTACTTCTAAAATTATTTTAGGGACAGGCCATGCAATTCACGTGGAACAACCCGAGATTTTTGGTAGAATAGTAAGTGAGTTCTTAGCTACTACATAATTAGGAGGAAATAAAGATGACAGTTGAATGGACATCAGTACGTCAATATGAAGACATTTTATACGAAACATATAACGGAATCGCTAAAATTACGATTAACCGTCCGGAAGTGCACAATGCATTCCGTCCAAAAACAGTAATGGAATTGATCGATGCATTTGCTTATGCTCGTGACGATGCAAGCGTTGGAGTAATTGTATTAGCAGGTGCTGGGGATAAAGCATTTTGCTCAGGCGGAGACCAAAGAGTTCGCGGTCACGGCGGCTATGTAGGAGAAGATGAAATTCCACGTCTAAACGTTCTAGATTTACAGCGTTTAATTCGCGTAATTCCAAAGCCGGTTGTTGCAATGGTATCAGGCTATGCAATTGGTGGAGGCCACGTTCTTCACGTTGTATGTGACTTAACAATTGCAGCGGATAACGCAGTCTTTGGACAAACAGGTCCTAAAGTTGGAAGCTTCGATGCAGGATATGGCTCTGGTTACTTAGCTCGCATCGTAGGCCATAAGAAAGCACGTGAGATCTGGTTCTTATGCCGTCAGTACAACGCTCAAGAAGCACTAGACATGGGATTAGTAAACACGGTCGTTCCATTAGAGCAGCTTGAAGCTGAAACAATTCAATGGTGTGAAGAGATGTTAGAAAAAAGTCCAACCGCTCTTCGTTTCTTAAAAGCAGCATTTAATGCTGATACGGACGGCTTAGCTGGTATCCAGCAATTTGCGGGTGACGCAACGCTTCTTTATTACACAACGGACGAGGCAAAAGAAGGTCGCGATGCATTTAAGGAAAAACGCAATCCAGACTTCCAACAGTTCCCACGTTTCCCTTAAACAGCTGAAACAGCTTGGTGATTATCATCAGGCTGTTTTTTCAATTTGATTTAGTTAATTAGTATAAAAAGGAGAGAAATTTATGAGTGGCCAAACGATTCCTAATGGGCTTATGCAAAGAGCATATTTGACGCCAAACCGAGTGGCGGTAGAAACACTGCAAACGTCGCTTACTTTTCAAGAGCTTCATAAGCGTGTTCAAAAAGTAGCGCAGCAGCTTTCGTTTAACGGTGTAAAGCAAGGTGATACCATTGCTTTATGCATGAAAAACAGCGTGGAGTTTATTGAGATTTTACATGCGGTTTCTTATATTGGCGCTCGGGTGCTGCTCGTCAATACGCGTTTGACAAATGAAGAAATCAATTATCAGCTAACAGATGCAAACGTGTCGTTGCTTATTACGGATGAAGCATTTTTAACGAGAGAGTTCCAAAGTTCCATTACTCAGCTTCCTTTATCTTCTTTAAAAAGTTCTCCAGAAACAGAAACGTATTTTCAGAAAACGTGGAATCTCGAGGAGACGTTCACCATTATGTATACGTCTGGAACAACAGGTAATCCAAAAGGAGTGCTGCAGACATATGGAAATCACTGGTGGAGTTCCATTGGTTCAGCGCTTAATTTAGGATTAAATGAAAAAGACTGCTGGCTTATAGCGGTTCCTTTGTTTCATATTAGCGGATTATCCATTTTAATGCGGAGCGTCTTTTACGGAATGAAAATCATTTTAGAAGAACGATTTGAAGCAAGAGCGGTGAATGAAGCCATTGAAAACAAAGGAGTAACAATTATTTCGGTTGTCACTTCCATGCTATCGAATATGCTGGATGAATTAGCTGAACGTAAATACCCAAATACATTTCGCTGTATGCTTTTAGGAGGAGGACCCGCACCGCTTACTATTTTAGAGGCTTGTGTGAATAAAGAAATTCCTGTTTATCAAACGTATGGAATGACAGAAACATCTTCACAGTTCGTTACGCTTTCACCTGAAGATAGTTTGCGAAAACTGGGATCAGCAGGTAAACCATTATTTCCGTGTGCAATGAAAATTGTAGATGAGAATGGAAATGAAACACGTGAAGCAGGAGAAATCATTGTTAAAGGTCCAAATGTTACAAAAGGATATTTAAATAAACCTGAAGCTACTAAAAAAGCCCTTCAACAAGGCTGGTTCTATACAGGAGATATCGGGAAAGTGGATGAAGAAGGTTTTCTATATGTATTAGACAGACGTTCGGACCTTATTATTTCAGGTGGAGAAAATGTATATCCAGCTGAAATTGAAAATGTTTTGTTGAAGCATCCCGCTGTTAAAGAGGCCGGTGTAACGGGAGTAGCCGATGGAAAATGGGGACAAGTTCCTGCAGCATGCATTGTTATAAACGAAGACGTTTCAGATGAAGAGTTATCTTTACACATTCAACAATTTTTAGCAAAGTACAAACTTCCAAAGTATTTCGTTCGAGTAGAGGAGCTGCCGCGAACGGCCTCTAATAAAATCATACGCCGGAAGCTATCATCGTTCATACAGAAAGGAATTTAATCGATGATTATCAAAAAAGTACATCTTTATAAAATTGACATGAAGCTTCTTTCTCCTTTTTCAACAAGCTATGGTACGGTCCAGGATCGAGAATTGATTTTGCTTGAAGTAGAAGATGAAAAAGGATTTACAGGATGGGGAGAAGTCGTTGCTTTTTCATCTCCTTGGTATACGGAAGAAACGATTCAGACATGTTTTCATATGTTAGACGATTTTTTAATTCCTTCGCTTCTTCACCAGCAGCTTCAAAAACCAGAGGATGTTCAAAAGTTATTCAAACCTCTAAAGCGGAACAACATGGCTAAAGCAGCTTTGGACTGTGCTGTATGGGATTTGTATGCAAAGCGCCAAAATAAGCCCTTAGCTGAAGTAATTGGCGGAATAAGGCCTGCTGTAGAAGCTGGAGTGGTAGTTGGCTTAAATGATATTTCCATCATGAAAGAACAAATAAAGACTTATATGAAAGATGGTTATAAGCGCTTTAAAGTGAAAATTAAGCCAGGCGCTGACTATGAGCTACTGAAACAAATTCGAGATGAATTTCCAAGCATTCCTCTTATGGCTGATGCCAATTCAGCCTATACGTTAAGCGATAGTGATTCATTGAAAAAACTAGATGAATTGAATTTAATGATGATCGAACAGCCGTTAAGTTCGGATGATATCCTTGATCATCGATTATTACAAAAGCAAATGAAGACGCCGATTTGCTTAGATGAAAGTATTGTGAGCTATGAAGATGCACGTCATGCAATCGAACAAAAAAGCTGCAAGATTATCAATGTGAAAATCGGTCGAGTTGGCGGAATGTCTGTAGCAAAAAAAATTCATGATTTATGCGCCCTACACGGTGTAAGGCTTTGGGTTGGCGGAATGTTAGAAGCCGGGATTTCACGAGCTCATAACATCGCCCTTGCCACACTGCCTTCTTTCACGATACCAGGTGACATTTCTGCGTCGTCTCGCTATTGGGAAAAAGATATTATTAAGCCCGAAGTAGAGGTAGAAGCCGGAGTAATAAAGGTGAAGGAAAAACCGGGGATCGGATACGATATTGATAAAAAGTTTATCAAAACAATCACAGCATTTGAAAAAGAATACAAATAATTAAAAACCGTTTTTTATGAAAAACGGTTTTTTTATTGATGTTGGCAATGTTTAGTAGAAAAATAGGACAAATTTTTTAAAAAGAGCACATTGTTCCATCAAGCGTGTCAAAACATGTTATGATGGAGTAGTTTGATGAAAAAAGTCGAAGGATTTTATCGTAAAAAACAAAATTATTTTTGAAAATAGGTTGATAGTTTTCTAAGTTGTCCTATATAATGTGTTTATAACATAACACAATATGTTGTTTGTTAAACAATAATAAAATACTATATTTTGTGTTTTCCAGTGAAAAAGGTGTCTGATAAAAAGACTTAAAAGGGAATTTGGTGAAAATCCAAAGCTGTCCCCGCAACTGTGAATGCTGATGAAATAAGGAGATCCACTGTGAGTAAACATCATGGGAAGGCCTTAAAGTAAAAAGAAGCATAAGTCAGGAGACCTGCCTTTTTTATGTCGTTTTATCTTCTTCGGGAGGTGAGAGGGTAGAGCGAGGATTGAGAAAAGACTTAGTGTCTTCTTCTATCTTCGTTCTATTCGCTCACCGAGGTACGGTGAGCGATTTTTTATTTTGAAGTGAAGAGAGGAGCCATATTTATGGTGAATACATTAAAGCCTACAATTCTACATGAATTAACTGCATATATTGAACGTTTAAAAAAAGAATTTACGCAGCTTGATTTTTCTTTGTATGAGGAAAAGGTTATTCAAACTGTTACAGTAAAGGAAAATATGACGGACGAAAAGGTTGCAAACGTACTAATTTTGGCAGCTCTAGAGCGTATTTCAATGGAAGAACCAGATTGGACGTACGTGGCGGCAGACGTCTACTTAAACGAACTATATCGAAAAGCAGCGGACAACCGAGGTTATGATAAAAAAGAGAAGTACGGTTCGTTTTATCAGCTTATTCAAGAACTAACAAAAATCGGCATTTATAATAAACAGCTATTAAAAACATATACAGAAGAAGAAATTAATGAAATTGCTTCAGTCATTATTCCTGAACGCGATCGTTTATTTACATACATTGGATTGCTGACATTAGCAGATCGCTATTTAGCGACATCACATGATAAGCGTGTATACGAATTACCGCAAGAACGTTTTCTTATCATTGCTATGACGCTGATGTCTCAAGAAAAGAAAGAAAATCGAACAGCATTAGTAAAAGAAGCGTACTGGGCGCTTTCTAGTCTATATATGACGGTTGCCACACCAACACTCTCAAACGCAGGAAAGAGCTACGGACAGCTATCTAGCTGCTTTATTGATACGATTGATGACAGCTTACGCGGTATTTATGATAGCAATACAGATTTGGCCACGCTTAGTAAAAATGGAGGCGGAATTGGTGTCTACCTCGGTCATATTAGAAGCCGAGGAAGTGATATAAAAGGTTTTAAAGGCGTATCATCAGGAACAATTCCATGGATGAAACAGCTAAATAATACGGCTGTAAGTGTCGATCAGCTAGGTCAACGACAAGGAGCTATTGCCGTATATTTAGACGTTTGGCATAAAGACATTTTTTCATTCTTAGACGCGCGTTTGAACAATGGTGATGAACGCCAGCGCACGCATGATTTATTCACTGGCGTATGTTTGCCAGATTTGTTTATGGAAAAAGTAGAAGCACGTGAAGACTGGCACTTATTCGATCCTCACGAAGTTCGTACGCTGATGGGCTACTCGTTAGAAGATTTTTATGATGAAGAAGAAGGCAGCGGTTCGTTCCGCACTCGTTACGCTGAGTGTGTAAACAATGAACAGCTTTCAAGAGAAACAGTGCCTGCTATTGAGATCTTCAAGCGCATTATGCTTTCGCAGCTTGAAACCGGAACTCCTTATATGTTCTATCGTGATACGGTTAACCGAGCTAATCAAAACCGACACGCGGGCATGATTTACTGCAGTAACTTATGTACAGAAATCACGCAAAACCAAAGTACAACGGTCGTAACAGAGGAAATTACGGAAGACGGAAAAATTATTATTACAAAGAATCCGGGCGATTTTGTTGTATGTAATCTTTCTTCTATTAACTTAGCGAGAGCCGTAACTGAAGATGTACTTGAACGTTTAATTCCAATTCAAGTACGCATGCTTGATAATGTTATTGAGTTAAATGATTTGCCGGTACTTCAAGCAAAGCTAACGAATCAAAAGTACCGCGCAGTAGGGCTTGGCACATTTGGCTGGAACCATTTGCTTGCCTTAAAGAAAATAGCATGGGAGACAGATGAAGCGGTAGCATATTGCGATGAATTGTATGAACAAATTTCTTACTTAACCGTGCAGGCAAGCATGAACTTAGCTAAAGAAAAAGGCGCATATCCATTATTTAAAGGCTCAGATTTTGAGTCAGGCGCTTATTTTGAAACACGTGAATACACGAGCGAAGCGTGGAGTGAACTGCGTAGCGAAGTTCAAAGCAATGGGATAAGAAATGGATACTTAATGGCTGTAGCACCTAATTCATCAACATCTATTATCGCGGGTTCTACGGCAAGTATTGATCCGATTTTCCGTAAGTTTTATTCAGAGGAAAAGAAAAACTATAAAATCCCAGTGACGGCACCAGATTTATCGCCAGCAACAAACTGGTATTATAAGTCCGTTTATTTAATTGATCAGCACTGGAGCATTAAGCAAAACGCCAAGCGCCAGCGTCATATTGATCAATCTATTTCATTCAATTTATATGTACAAAATGATATCCGAGCAAAAGAGCTGCTGGATCTTCATATGACGGCATGGAAAGAAAAATTAAAAACGACCTATTACGTACGTTCAACATCAAGTGAAGTCATTGAAGAATGTGAAAGCTGTCATAGTTAAAAGGAGTGAATAATTGATGACAAGCATGTTAAAACGAGAATTAATGAACGAAACAGCTCCGAACCGTTCGACAGGAATCATCAACGGCAAGAGCTCCAATATTCTAAACTGGGATGACGTCCGATTTTCATGGGCGTTCCCTAAATACAAGCGTATGCTAGCTAATTTCTGGACGCCGTTTGAAATTAATATGGGTCAAGATATTAAACAGTTCCCTCAGTTAACCGCTGACGAACAAGAGAGCTTTCTAAAAATTATTGGCCTGCTGGCGCTACTGGACAGTATTCAATCAGATTATGCTAGCAAAGTAGCTGACTATGTAACCGATTCTTCGATTAACGCTCTAATGATTATTTTAGCGCAGCAAGAAGTGGTTCATAATCATTCGTATTCATATGTTTTATCAAGTCTTGTACCAAAAGGAAAACAAGATGAAGTATTTGAATACTGGCGTACAGACGAAAAGCTTCGCGCACGAAATGACTTTATTACAAACGGATATAAAGCATTTAGCGAAGAAGCAACGGTTGAAAACTTTTTGAAGTCTATGGTATATGATGTTATTTTAGAAGGACTTTTCTTCTATAGCGGATTTGCGTTCTTCTATAATCTTGCGAGAAATCAAAAGATGGTGGCGACATCTACGATGATTAATTATATCAATCGTGATGAACAGCTTCACGTTGGGTTATTTGAAAAGATTTTCAAGGAAGTACTAAATGAAAATCCAGCTTATCGTACGGAGGAGCTAGAAACGTTTGTAGTTGAAACGTTCCAAGAGGCAGCTCGTCTTGAAATTGAATGGGCGGAATCTGTTATTGGAGAAAAATTCGACGGCATTACGATGAAAGAACTGCAGCAGTACATTGAATATATGGCGAATAAACGCTGTAATCAGTTAGGCTTCGGTCGAGCTGCTTTCCCAGAAGCACCGATTGAAAATCCTCTTCGTTGGATTATTGCTTATCAAGAGGTAGATTTAGGGAAAACCGATTTCTTTGAACAGAAATCACGACAATATACAAAAGCATCAGATGCAAATGGATTTGATGATCTATAAACACAAAAGCTGACTAATTTCCTTATTGATTAGTCAGCTTTTTTTAAGTGAATAAGTCCAAGTTCTAACGCACGTGTGGTAATTAAGTCATCAATTTCTTCTGGAATGTTTTCAAGTGTTCCCCATTTGTATGTCCATAAATGAGTAAATGATTGTACATAGATTGGAAAGGTTTGTTCATTTGCTTTTATGGCTTCTTCTTTAAAAAAATGAATCAGTTGTTCAGTCTTCATACTAGTCTCCTTTTTTATAATCTTGAAGAGAGAAAAAAGACAACCCAGAGGCTGTCCTTTTGCGGGTTACGCTTCAGTTGGCTTGAACGTTTTACAGTCTGTTTCATAGCTGCTTGCTGCATGTTTTCCGCTATGACTTACTACGTAAATTTCTTCTGCACTGCAGTGATTTCCATTTTTCCAAAAGTGACAGTTGTTTACTTCACAAAGAATGTTTTGTTCCAACGTTAACCCTCCTTTGTATGTGATAGCTATAGTATGGTCAAAATTCAACTAACTTATAAGAAAGGTGGTAGACTTTCATTTTAATTGAGAATTTTTATCAATTAAACATTGACAAAGAGAATCATTCTCAATTAAACTGTATATATAGTAAAGAATACAGGTTGTTGTCAAATCATTAAATGAATAATTAATTGGGAGGGAACAAACATGTCATCAGTCATGGTTGTAGGAGGAGACAGGTTAAAGCATATTACAGATCGTCTAGCGGGAGAAGGGTTTAATGAAGTAATTCATTTAGATGGCCGTAAAAGCAATATGGTGAAGCGAGAAATTCCCGAACATATTGGGTTTGTATTAGTTATTACGGATTTTATTAATCACAATATGGCAAAAGTCATTAAAGAGAAAGCAAAAAAACAGCAAAAACCAATTTATTTCGTCAAACATTCATGGAGTGCTATTCGTAAAGTGATTGAGCAAATTTCATGATTTAATTTTTGATCATTATTGAGAATGAATTTCAATTAGGGCGGTGAGACATAGATGGAACCGATGAAAGTGCATATAAAGACACTCTCCAATAACCACATCGAACAATTTATTCGATGTCCGTACAAATTTTATCAGCAGCAGCTTCTTTTGAAAAAGACATCTATAGATTGGAAACAGCATGTTCAAGTAACCGTCCATCAAATCATTAAAACATACTATAGCAAGCCAGTTGAGTATCGCTCAAACCTCTATGTTTTACAGCTTATTGAAAAATATTGGCGTCTAAAGCCAAATATGTTTTCATCACCCATTCACTATTACGATGTGTTAGCTAAAGTAAGTGATTATTTACTGAGGTTTTTAGGCGAGAAAACACATGTGGAGCTACCACTTTTTGTGTTTGAGAAATACAGCGTTTATGTAGAAGAAATTCAAAGCAACCTTTCTCTGACCATTGATTTTGCTGCATGGACAGAGAAGTCTTATACGGTAACAAAATTCATTCTAGATGACCATGAAGAAGTGAAGAACGCAATGAAAGACTTTATTATCGTTTTTTCGAAACAAGCTTTTAAAAAGGTTCCTGAACAAATTCGTTTTTATTCATTATTAACCGGAGAAACAACAACTTATTATATTGCAACAGGCGATTATGAAAAAGCCATACTTCAACTACATATTGTCAAAAGTGTGTTAATGGAACCAAAACATTTTCAAAAGAACTATGCATCCAGTGAGTGTGAAAACTGTCCTCTTAAGCAAGAATGTGATGAAGAAGGGGATGTGCGGCCCACACTACTGGTGTAAAGGAGAGTCATTTAAATGAAGGAAATCTTACTAGCTTATGCGAGTATGTCAGGCAACACAGAAGCAATAGCCGATTTGATTGAAGAAGAATTAGTCAAGCATGGATTGCATGTGAAACGAACAGAAGTATATGACATTGATGCTTCGGACCTTGTATTGGCAGAATCTATTATCTTTGGAGCTTATACGTGGGGAGATGGAGAGCTGCCAGATGATTTTTTAGATCTTTATGATGAAATGGATGATATAGATCTCAGTCAAAAGCAGATGGCTGTATTTGGTTCAGGTGATTCATCATATGATGTTTTTTGCGGAGCAGTTGATTTAATTGAAGAAAAAATAAAGGGACGCAACGGAAATATAGCTGTTCCTGGTTTGAAAATCGAGCTTTCTCCCTTTGGAGAAGATGTAGAAAAATGTAAGGTATTTGCTAAAGACTTTGCTGAAGTAGTGGCAAAATCTGCTGCTTCATAAGAAAACCCGGTCAAGTGCTGACCGGGTTTTTAATATGGCTTCTTTTTGCTGTATTCTTTATTATCTTTCATAAATAGACGCCAGAAATAAAAGAATCCAGGAAATAAAATCGCAAAGCCAACAATATACACAATAAATAACGAATGGAACGCATCGGGATGTGTAAATCCATTCTCAATCGTTACGTTTGGATACACGACATACGGTAAATGACTTCGTCCGTATACGTAACTTGCTAAGAAATATTGAAGGACGATTGATACCACGGCTAAACGAGGCATTCCTTTTCCTTTTTGAGAAGGCAGCAGCAGAGCAATACCAGCTACTACAAATAGACCTACAGACCCGTAAAGAAGAGGCTTAAACTGCATCATTTTATCATATAACCAGCTGGCTTCTGATTGCATTGTAATCATAATAAAGATAGCCATTAGCAGTGAAAGAGGTCCTGTAATGAGCGCATCGCGCCGATAGACCGCATAAGCTTCCATTTCGTCAGATGACTTCGAGTAATCTGCTAATAAAAGAGACGACAGAAACAGGGAAGAGGTAATGGCAAAACCAATAAATGAATAGACGTGCGGACTTGAAAACACTCTTGCTAAATTTAATCGCTGCGTTCCGTCAATTACATCAATAAATCCACCTTGACTTACGGGCAGTACGGCGATTAAAAAAGCAGGAATTAATACGCCAGATATACCAGATACATAAACCAACGCTCTCCGATATTTGAAGCTGCCAGCATAGTGTGAAAACACTAAAAATCCGCTTCGAATAGATAAGAGAAGTAAAATGATACTCCCCGGTACTAGTAGCACTGTTCCAAGCGTAAATGTAGCTCGCGGAAAAAAGCTAAACAGCGCAACAACAATCGCAACGATAAATACATTGGTTACTTCCCAAGTAGGCGATAGATATCTGTTTGCTACATCTGTAGCATTTGTTTTCGTACGGTTAATATAGACCATCGACCAAAAACCAGCTCCAAAGTCCATCGTTCCCATTACAGCATAGATAAAAATGAAGCCCCATATTACAGTAATTGCTAGTAATGAATCACCCATATTCTCACATCCTTTTTAATCTGCTTGCGCAGCAAGCTCTTTAGAAAGCGGATTTCGTCTAAAATAAAACACCAGTACAAGGGCGACTGCGGCCACGAGTACGATATAAACAAGCAAAAACAAGAAAAATAAAATATGCAAATTAGCAGAAGTAGTAACGGCTTCTGATGTACGCATGATGCGGTAAATGACCCAGGGTTGTCTGCCTGTACATGCGAAAATCCATCCGAATTCAATGCCCATGATCGCGAGAGGGCCCGTTGCGACAAATGCCCACATGAAAACTTTAGGGAAGCTTTTCTTCTTTAAAAACTTGTACCAAACAACGCCCACTAGCGCCACTAAAATTAAAATCGATCCGATAATGACCATACCGTTAAACAAGGTATGCACAAAAAGCGGCGGCCAATAATCTCTAGGGAAGTCATTGAGTCCAGTAATCACTGTATTAAAGCTATTACCCGACAAGAAGCTGAGCATCCATGGAAACTCAATGCCATACTTGACTCGCTGTTCTTTTTCATCTGTAAATCCGCCTAAAGCTAATGGCGCATGATCTTGCGTTTCAAATAGACCTTCAGCTGCTGCAAGTTTTTCGGGTTGATATTCGTATACTTTTTGCATCGATTCATGTCCATTCAAAGCTGTTACAAAAGAAAAAATCCCGCCGATTACTAATCCCATCATCAATGCTTTATGATGAAATTTATATTCTCTTGGATTATGTTTTCGCGCACGAAGCATTTTAAAGGCAGCGACTGAAGCAATGACAAAGCCTCCGGTTGTATAAGCAGAAACGGCTACGTGACCGGACGTTACAAAGAAACTCGGATTAAAGAAAGCTGCCCAAGGATCTACGCTTACAATTTCGCCATTTAAAATTCGAAAGCCAGCAGGTGTTCCTTCAAATGCGTGCACGTTTGTAATTAAAACGGCAGAGGCAAGAGCACCTATTGCTACTAAAATGAGACTGATAATCCTCATTTTTCGAGAAATACGGTCCGCTGCGTATACGTAAATAGAGAGAAAAAGAGCCTCAATAAAGAAAGCATAAATTTCAATTTGAAAAGGAAGAGCCATCACTTTTCCTACGATTTCCATAAAACCCGGCCAAAGCAACGCTAATTGCACACCAGCAATCGTTCCCGTAGGAATAGCGACTCCAAGCAGGACAGCAGCTCCTTTTGTCCAGCGCTGTGCCATAAGTTCATAATCTTTATCTTTTGTTTTGTAGTAAAGAATTTCAGCCAATAAAATCATGAGAGGAATGCCGACGCCAAGAGTGGCAAAAATGATATGTACTCCCATGTTCAGACCAAACATTGAACGTGCAGTAACTAAATGATCCATTCATTTTTCAACCTTTCCAGTAAAGTATTGATAAACCTTATTGTCCACTTTTTACCACGCTTTATGCATCAGAATTGGTAAAACATATAACTTGAAAATAGTAATCATTACGATTATAATAAGTATATATTGTTTTAAAGGAGAGATATTTAATGAAAACAAATATTCATCCAGACTATCGTAAAGTTGTGTTTATGGATACAAATAGCGGAACATCATTTTTATCAGGATCTACAAAACAATCAAATGAGACCGTCCAATGGGAAGATGGCAACACATATCCGCTTTTAAAAGTTGAAATTAGTTCGGATACACATCCATTTTATACAGGAAAACAAAAATTTGCTGATAAAGGCGGCCGTGTGGAACGCTTTAAGCAAAAATATAAATTACAATAAAAAAACTAGCCGAGAGGCTAGTTTTTTTATTAATATAATGCTTTTTTCAACGTATCAATGTTGTGTTGCATAATGGAGAAATAATCTTCTTTATTTTTAACATCGTTTTTCGTTAATGACTCTAAGTTATGAAGTGTTAAAGCTTGAGCTCCCACTTCATTTTTTACAAGTGTAGACACTTTAGGCTTTAAATTTTGGTCAAAGATAAAGTATTTGATATGGTCTTTTTTTGCTTGTTTTACGATGTTTTCTAATTGTTTTTGAGACGGCTCATTTGTAGGAGATAAACCCGCTACGCTAATTTGCTTTAATCCGTATCGTTTTTCCCAGTAGCCGTAGGCTGCATGTGATACTAAAATTTCTTTATGAGGTGCGTCGCCAATCGTTGTTTTTAACTCTTGGTTCACATCTTCAAGCTGAGTCTTTAAGGATTGGAAGTTCTTTTCAAATTCTGCTTTTTTATCTGGTTTTAATTCAACAAGTTCATTTTTAATATTTTCTGCTAATTGAATAGCTAAAATAGGATCAAGCCAAACGTGAGGGTCTGTATCTCCGTGGTGATGCTCTTCTTCATGTGCATGTTCGTCCTCGTGGGCATGCTCATCTTCAGAACTCTTTGCTAGTTCAATTCCTTTTGCAGCTTCTACTAAAGCGACATCTTCATTCTTTAGCGTAGACTGTGCTTTATCTGCAAAGCCTTCAAGCCCAATTCCTGAGTAAACGAATGCGTCCGCGTTTGCGATTTTGACCATTGTTTTTGTGGTAGGTTCAAATGAGTGAGCATCTACACCGGTTGGTAAAATGCTTTTAGCTTCTACATATTTTCCACCGATTTTTTCAGTGAAATCCTGTAAAGGGTAAATTGTTGTGTAAACTTCTAATTTTTTATTTTTATTATCAGATGCGTTATTTGCACTGCTTGAACTGCACCCTGCAAGGGCTGTTCCAATTCCTAATGCCAGCACCATTAAAAGTGGTTTGAATTTCATTATGTTGCTCCTTCCGTTCGTATCGTAACCATTTATGACCTATGTTATTATATCGTAATTATTACGATTTGAAAACTAAAAATTTACGCACTTACTGTAAACTTAGGAAGGGGGTCTTTGAAAGTAGCCCAATCTTGATTCATTTCCTCATTTGTCAGCAAACAGTGGTCTAAAGTTTCAATTATTTCAGCTTTGTTCATATCAATACCAATCAATACAAGCTCGTTAATACGGTCTCCAAATTGTTCATCCCATTTTGCTCGTAATTCAGGTTCTTCCTTTAAGGTTTGTTCCCTTTCCTCTGCTGTGTACGTTGCGACCCATTCACCCGCTCCTTGAATCATAATGGACGTACCTGCTTGAGAAAGAAGTCCTGCCATATGGTTACGTGAAGCAAGCCAGAAAAATCCTTTTGCACGTACAATATCAACCGGCCAGTCCTCTAACCATTTCATAAAGCGTTCAGGATGAAGGGGACGATTCCTTCTATATACAAAAGAAGAAATACCAAACTCTTCTGTTTCAGGCGTATGGTGTTCTTCATTTAATTCTTTAATCCACCCGGCTCCTTGACTAGCTTTTTCAAAGTCGAATAAGTCGGTATGAAGTATGGCTTCAAGTTTTACCTCACTATTAATTGTTTGGATAACAGTGGCCTCTGAGTTTAATTTGTGAAGAACAGCCTGCAGCTCATCTGCATCGTCTTTTGTTAACAAATCAACTTTGTTTAATAAAATGACGTTTGCAAATTCAATTTGATCGATTAATAAATCAACCACTTCTCTTTTATCGTTTTCATCCGTTCCTTCTTTGCGGTCTAATAAGCTTTCGCCGGATGAAAAGTCTTCCCAAAAGCGATTAGCATCTACTACAGTGACCATCGTATCTAATGAACATTTCTGAGTTAAATCAATGCCAAGCTCTTCATCAATATAAGTAAATGTTTGAGCAACAGGGATAGGTTCGCTGATTCCGGAAGATTCAATGACAATATAATCAATATCATCATTGTCAGCGAGGCGTTCTACCTCTTTCATTAAATCATCTCGAAGCGTACAGCAAATACAGCCATTTTGCATTTCAACAAGTTTTTCTTCTGTTCGAGAAAATCCGCCTTGTTTAACTAAGTCTGCATCAATATTTACTTCGCTCATGTCATTGACAATGACCGCGACCTTTAAACCTTCTTTATTTTTTAAAATATGGTTCAAAAGAGTTGTTTTACCTGACCCAAGGTATCCGCTTAAAACGGTAACGGGAATTTTTTTCAC
The DNA here is from genome assembly GCF_038005965.1 of Priestia sp. FSL W8-0524. NCBI lineage: Bacteria > Bacillati > Bacillota > Bacilli > Caryophanales > Bacillaceae > Priestia > Priestia sp. FSL W8-0524. Next base: position 4,529,885 of record NZ_JBBOUG010000001.1, on the reverse strand, counting down.
TGTTATAACCTACTTTCTTGTCTTTAAATAATAATGATTACGATTTAACACTTTTCATCTTATAGGAAAAAGTATTATAATACAAGAAAGAATTTTTTTTATGAAGGAGAAGACAGCAAATGAGCTTATTACAAGATGTTTTAGAATTCAACAAAAAATTTGTAGAAGAAAAGAAGTATGAACTTTACGAAACAAGCAAATTCCCTAATAAAAAAATGGTTATTTTATCGTGTATGGACACAAGATTGGTAGAACTGCTTCCGCACGCTTTAAATCTGCGTAACGGAGACGTGAAAATTGTTAAAAATGCAGGAGCACTTGTTTCACATCCATTTGGAAGTATTATGCGAAGCATTTTAGTAGCTGTGTACGAGCTACAAGCTGATGAGGTATGTGTAATTGGTCACCATGACTGCGGAGCAGGTAAACTTCAGGCGGAACCTTTTTTAGAGAAAGTAAGAGCAAAAGGCATCTCAGATGAAGTGATTAATACCATTGAATATTCTATGGACTTGAAAAAATGGTTAACGGGTTTTGATTCAGTAGAAGAGACTGTTCAGCATAGTGTAGAGACAATTCGTAATCATCCTCTATTTTCAAAAGATACTCCTGTACATGGACTAGTTATTGATCCAAATACAGGAAAGCTAGATGTTGTTGTAAATGGGTATGAAGCAATCGAAAACAACTAAAGCTTAGTGTGATTTTTTCTCAGGTACTTCATCGATGCCACCCGGATGGAACGGGTGGCATTTTAAAATGCGTTTTATAGTCAAATAAGATCCCTTTACGGCACCAAAGCGTTTAATGGATTCAACTCCGTACTGGGAGCAAGTAGGGTAAAACCGGCACCTTGCCGGAAGAAAAGGCGAAATTCCTTTTTGATATCCTTTTATAAGTAAAAGCAAAAGCTTTGCAATCATTTATTATCACGTTCTTTCTTTCGTGTTTGCTCATACTATAAGGGATAGAAGGAATAAAAAGCAACTAAAAGAAATAAAGGTTATTAAATGGATGAAATATATCGGAATTGCATGTTATGATAGGTGAAAGAAGAAAAAAGGAGTGGTATTATGCCATCAGTAGAAAGTTTTGAGCTAGATCATAATGCGGTTAAAGCACCTTACGTAAGACACTGCGGTGTTCACAAAGTGGGAAGCGACGGCGTTGTAAATAAATTCGATATTCGTTTTTGCCAACCAAACAAACAAGCAATGAAGCCGGACGTTATTCATACGTTAGAGCATTTATTAGCTTTTAATATTCGTACTCATGTAGAAAAATACGATCACTTTGATATTATTGATATTTCGCCTATGGGATGTCAAACGGGATACTACTTAGTAGTGAGCGGGGAGCCGACTGTACGTGAAATTATTGATTTGTTGGACGATACGCTAAAAGATGCAATTAACATTACTGAAATTCCAGCAGCAAATGAAAAACAGTGCGGTCAAGCAAAACTTCACGATTTAGAAGGAGCAAAACGCTTGATGAAGTTCTGGTTAGAACAGGACAAAGAAGATTTAGAAAAAGTATTTGGCTAAAAATAAGCAGTCCGCTGGGCTGCTTATTTTATTTGGAAAAAGATGAAGACGTTTCTCCGAGTCTAAAGAAAGGGAAATGTCTCTTTTTATGAAAAAAATGTTTTAATCAACTAAAAAAGGGTACAACTATACTATATAAAGAGTTCATAAAGGAGCGAACAACATGGCAGCAAATGTAAATGAAATTGTTAATAAACAAGTGGCAAACTTTAGTGTAATGTACATAAAACTTCATAATTTTCATTGGTACGTGAAAGGTGAACAATTCTTCACTCTTCATGAAAAGTTTGAAGAGCTGTATACGGAAACAGCTACAATTATTGATGACCTTGCAGAACGCCTTTTAGCACTAGAAGGAAAACCTGTGGCAACAATGAAAGAATCGTTAGAGCTTTCTTCTATTAAAGAAGCGGATGGAAGCGAAACGGCTAAAGACATGGTTGCTTCTTTAGTAAGCGATTTTGATACGCTAACTGCTGAATTAAAAGAAGGAATGGATGCAGCCGGTGAAGCGGGCGATGAAACAACAGGAGACATGCTGTTAGCTATTCATCAAAGCTTAGAAAAACATACGTGGATGTTAAAATCATTCCTAGGCAAGTAAGCAAAACCTGCGAGCAATCGCAGGTTTTTTTATGATAAGATGGACGAACACTTTTTTTTCACCGGCATATACTGTAGGGATATGACTTCTGAAAGGGTGAAAAAAGTGGATATGCAGAAGCTTTCTGTCTTGATAATTTCAAGTTTAGGTTCACTGGCTTTTTTTTTATTTGGAGAGTGGGACTATTTACTAATGGCTTTAGTAGCATTAGTGGCGATGGATTACTTGACAGGCACGATTGCAGCTTTTATAAATAAACGTTTATCTAGCAAAGTAGGTTTTAAAGGAATTGCCAAAAAAATTTTTATTTTTGCCATGATTGCTGTAGCAAACTTTATCGATTCTGTATTTTGGGAAAACGGTCATATTATTCGAGATGGAGCTATTTTGTTCTATATTTTAAACGAAATGATTTCAATTACAGAAAACGCAAGAATTGTAGGGGTTCCAATTCCAGAGCCGTTAAAAAAAGCAATAGCGATTTTAAAAGACCGCTTTAAATCGTAGAGTGTATAAAAAAAGAATAAGATACACATAAGAAAGATAAGTTGGCACTAGAAAGAAGGAGCTGAATATCTTTCATGACAAAAAAATATTATGTATCTCTGAGTTCAGGGGAAATCAATCAGTCAAATACTGCTTCAGATTGGAATTATGCGATTGAAGCAACAGATGAAGAAGTGGAGCAGCTGAGAACCTATTTAGATCAGCGCGCTTCAAGCGATTGGTCAAGCTTTTGGCGATCCCATATTCCGTATCTGGAATATCATCATGATTCTCAAAATGATATGTACGATAAAACAACAGTTGACATATATGCCATGCTTTATCAGCTGGGAGACGATGAAACAAAATCACATATCAAACAGATGAATATTTTATCTTCAGATAGAACGGAATAAGGGGTAAAATGCAAAGAAAAAAAGTACGAGCATACTTTTCTTATCAGGTATGGCCGTAATGTATGATAAAATAAGGGAAAAATCAAATGGAGTTTGAGTCGACCATGTACACATTTAAGGATGCATATCATAATCAAGTATTTTTATCATTTGAAAAAAATCCATTCTCGAAAACTCCACGTCATGTTTGGGTCGTATGCAGGTATGAAAATCAATGGTTGCTAACGAATCACTCAAAACGAGGTTTAGAATTTCCCGGAGGAAAACTAGAAGGCAATGAAGTACCAGAAGAAGCAGCGGTTCGAGAAGTGTTTGAAGAAACAGGCGGAGAAGTCTCTTCTTTAACTTATATTGGTCAATATAAAGTAGTAAGTAAAGGAAAGACTATTATTAAAAACATTTATTTTGCTACGATTGGAAATGTAATTAAAAAAGAAGACTACATGGAAACAGATGGTCCCGTAATGATTGACGAACTACCTTCGGGCATTCAACAAGATGATGCGTACAGCTTCATTATGAAAGATAATGTTTTGCAGTATGTAATGAAATATGTAAAGCGAACATTTTTGTAAAAGCATCATATCAACGAAAATACCCCCGTTTGTACGGGGGTATTTTTTATGAGCGTCGGATCAATTTCTTTTCTAGATAAGCCACGCCTTGGTACATAATCGTAGCGAAAATGGCAATTAATAATAAGCTGAGAAGAACAAGAGTAAAGTTGAAGACTTGGAAACCATAAATAATCATATATCCAAGCCCTTTTGAAGAAACTAAAAATTCTCCTACGATGACGCCTACCCAAGATAAACCGACGTTTACTTTAAATGTGGAAATAATGGCAGGCATGGAAGCTGGAAGAATTGCTTCTTTAAAACAGCGGGTTTTCGTTGCCCCGAAGCTTTTTAGTAATTTAATATAGTTTGGATCCACTTCTTTAAAGGCTGTGTAAACGACGATGGATGTAATGATAACGGATATAATCGCTCCCATCGTTAAAATTGAGAAAAATCCTGGCCCAATTGCTACAATTAAAATAGGGCCCAGCGCTACTTTAGGCATGGCGTTTAAAATAACGAGGTAAGGGTCTAATATATGTGCAAGCCTAGTTGAATACCAAAGGGCCGTTGCAAGTAAAATACCTAGCACTGTGCCTAAAATGAAGCCAAGAACTGTTTCGAATAACGTAAAACCAATATGTTCTGCCAGCGAGCCGTCGGCAAGTTTAATTAAAAATAAATGCCATACTTTAGTAGGGGAACTGAAGATTAAAGGGTCAATCCACTTTAAACGAGAAGCCAGTTCCCAGAAGCTAAAAAAGGCTAAGAAAATGACCAGCTGTACGCTCAGTACTAATCGTTTTTCGCCCCGAACCTTGCGAAGGTAGCTTTCGTGAAGAGTATCTAGGGAGCTAGTGGGTTTCAAGTTGATCAAGCTCCTTCCATATGTCCATAAATAAATCGTTATAGACAGGATGCTGTCGTGCTTCAAACGGAGAGAGGGTTCGTAAAATAGAAGGAACCGTGAATGTTTTTGCGATTTTTCCTGGCTTGGCTGAGAATAAAAAGATTCGGCTGCTCATAGCAATGGCTTCGCCGATATCGTGCGTGACCAAAACGGCCGTTTTTTGATAAGTCATCAGTGTTTTGGAGACAAGTTCTTCAAGCTTGAGTTTTGTTTGAAAATCAAGTGCTGAAAAAGGTTCATCCAAGAGTAAAATAGCGGGGTCAATGGCAAGTGTTCGGACTAAAGCGACGCGTTGTCTCATGCCTCCGGATAACTGGTGTGGATATAGGTCATCTACGCCTTGTAGACCAATTTCTTTTAGGAGCAGCAGTGCTTTACTCTCCGTTTTGTCTGTTAGCTGTCCGCGAATTTCAAGCCCAAGTAAAATATTTTCTTTAATGGTTTTCCACGGAAACAAATAATCTTGTTGAAGCATATAACCGATGTTTGGAACTGATGTTCCGATATTTTCACCGTCTATTGTGACAGAGCCTGACGTTGGTTCAATCAAGCCTGCAATAATCGATAGAAGCGTCGTTTTTCCACATCCGCTTGGGCCGAGAAAGGAAACGAATTCTCCTTCTTCAATAGACAAATTAATATGTTCAAGTGCAGTGGTAGCAGACTTTGTCGTAAGGTACATATGTTGAACATCTTGAATGTGAAGTTTTGTCATATTACTCCCTCATTGCATCTTTTGCGAATTTTGTGTTGACTAGCTTGCTGTGATCAATGTGTCTTGGAAGTTCTCCAGATTCGTCCATGATTGTTTGTAAATGATCCCACTCTTTTTGATCTAATAAAGGGTTAGTTGCAAAGGATTTTTGGGATTTATAGCGGTCAATAACCGTTTTTAGCGTGTCTTTAGGTGTATCTTCAAAATACGGTGCAACCACTTCAGCAATTTCATCTGTGCTATGTGTATTCACCCATTTTTGTGCTTTGTAAATAGCTCGAGTAAATTTAGCTGCTGCTTCAGGGTTATCTTTTAAATAGCTTTCTTTGGCCATAAATGTTGTATAAGGAACTGTTCCTGATTCTTTTCCGAAGGAAGCAACGATATGTCCTTTTCCTTGTTTCTCTAAAATACTAGCCGTTGGCTCAAATAATTGAACGTAATCTCCAGTACCAGAAGCAAAAGCATTCGCAACGTTAGCAAAATCAATGTTCTGAACGAGTTTTACATCTTTTTTAGGATCAATATTATGCTGTTTTAACACATATTCCCCTACCATTTGCGGCATGCCGCCTTTGCGTTGACCAAGAAACGTTTTGCCTTTAAGCTGATCCCATGAAAATTGATCGACCTTTTTACGTGCTACTAGAAATGTTCCGTCGGTTTGGGTTAGCTGTGCAAAGTTGATGACGGGATCACTAGACCCTTGTGCATATACGTAGATTGACGTTTCCGAGCCGACTAAGGCGACGTCGATGCCATCAGATAAAAGTGACGTCATTGTCTTATCTCCGCCCCAAGTTGTTTTTAAATCTACCTTTAGTCCTTCTTCTTCAAAAAAGCCTTTTGAAATAGCGACGTACTGGGGAGCATAAAAGATAGAGCGAGTTACTTCGCCGACACGAACCGTTTGTACAGATGTTGTTTTGCTGCAGCTAATTAGTGGAATGAGTAAAATCATAATAGCAAGCAAAGAAAAAAGCCATTTAATTGGTTTCATAAAGCAAACCTCCTTAAAGTAATAAAATATTTTATGATAATGTATGTAAAGAAGTGGAAGAAGGTGAGTGCCTATATAACTATGTGGAAAATCAAAGAAGTAGTAGTCAACGACTGAAAGTAAACCTTAGCGGAAGAAAGTAAACCTTAGCGGAAGAAAGTAGGCTAGTTATATAAAGAATGGAGGAAAAAAATGAAAGATGGAACAATTCTTCATAAACAGCGTTTCCCATCATCAAATCCTCGCGTGACGCTGTGGGTGATTACATATGCATGTCAAGGGCTTAAGATTAAAGGAATGCTTGCAGAGCCAAAAGAAAAAGGAATGTATGACGGCTTTTTATACTTAAGAGGAGGTATTAAGAACGTAGGAACGGTTCGCCCTGCTCGACTCATTCAATTTGCTTCACAAGGTTTTATTGTGATGGCTCCGTTCTATAGGGGAAATCAAGGAGGCGAAGGAAACGAAGATTTTGCAGGAGATGATCGTTACGATGCTTTTGCTGCTTACGATTTACTGAAACAGCTCCCTAACGTCCACCATGACCGCATTCATATTTTTGGGTTTTCACGAGGGGGAGTGATGGCTTTACTCACAGCCATTGAAAAAAAAGACAGCCGTTCTCTTGTGCTATGGGGAGGCGTCACGGATATGGTGCTGACATATGAAGAAAGAGAAGATTTAAGAAGAATGATGAAGCGGGTGATTGGAGGAACTCCTTCTAAATATCCTGAAAGATACGAATGGAGGACACCTTTGCATCGTGCTCATCTCGTCGAGCCGCCGGTCTTGCTTATTCATGGTTTAGAAGATAAAAACGTCTCAATTGATCATTCCTATCAGCTCGAATCTAAACTAAAGAAGTCCAATAAAAAAGTTACCAGCTGGTATTTTGAAAACTTTCCACATGCTTTTCCACCAAAAGAAAACCGAGAAACGGTAAAGAAGTTAACGAAGTGGATGAAAGCGCAATAAAAGATATGCTACGATAGAAAAAACAAGTAGAATAACAGTGAGGAGTGAGAGAAAATGGGGATGCCGCTAGAATTAAATACAATGATTGTGACAAAAGGCAACGAAAAGCGTGTAACAGATAACATTTTTCAAGTTGAGAAAAAAGGATATCGTTTGTATCCGTTGGATATTCCATTAAACATTCACAAAACGAAAAATGGAGAATGTATTGGAACTGCTGTTGTGCGTAAGGTAGAAATGGAGCAGGAAAAAACCATTGTCACATATGAACTGACAAAATTACATTCGACTAACTAAAAAACCGATCGTCTATAAGACGATCGGTTTTTTATTAGACTCTAGGTCCGCCTAATGTTGAAATGTCCGATGCTACATCATTAAAACGCTTGAAGTTCGCTTTGAATTTAGCGGCAAGTTCAGTTGCTTTTTGGTTATAAGCTGTTGCATCGTTCCATGCTTTAGAAGGCTGAAGCACTTCATCAGGAACTCCCGGAACATGAGTTGGAATCGATAAACCAAAAATAGCATCTGTTACTGTTTCGGTATTAGCTAGTTCTCCTTCAAGAGCTGCTTGAACCATAGCTCGAGTGTAACTTAACTTCATTCGTTCACCCACGCCGTATTCACCGCCGGTCCATCCAGTGTTTACAAGGTAGACATTTACGTTATGTTCATCGATTTTCTTTCCTAGCATTTCTGCATAAGTTGTTGGAGCAAGAGGTAAGAAAGGCTCACCAAAGCATGTAGAGAAAGTAGCCTGTGGCGATGTTACGCCGCGCTCTGTTCCAGCTAACTTACTAGTGTATCCGCTCAGAAAATGGTACATCGCTTGTTCTTTTGTAAGCTTGCTGATTGGAGGTAAGACGCCGAAGGCATCAGCAGTTAAAAAGACAATAGCTGTAGGGTGCCCAGCAACGCTTGGCAATACCGTATTATCAATAGAGTCAATTGAATAAGCGGCACGAGTATTCTCTGTTAAACTATTATCATTGTAATCTGCTACTTTCGTATTTTGATTCAACACTACATTTTCCAGTACTGCGCCGAAGCGAATTGCATTAAAAATTTGCGGTTCTTTTTCTTCGGAAAGCTGAATGCACTTCGCGTAGCAGCCTCCTTCAATATTAAATACACCAGAGCTTGACCAACCGTGCTCGTCATCTCCGATTAAACGACGGTTTGCATCAGCAGAAAGCGTTGTTTTACCCGTTCCAGATAAACCAAAGAATAATGCAACGTCACCTTCTTCTCCTACGTTAGCAGAACAGTGCATGGATAGAATATTGTTTTGAGGAAGCAAGAAGTTCATCACTGAAAAAATGGATTTTTTCATTTCACCAGCGTATTCAGTTCCTCCAATTAGCACAATGCGTCGCTCTAATGAAAGAATAATGAAGGTTTCCGAATTCGTCCCGTCTGTTTCAGGGTCAGCTTTGAACGTTGGAGCTGCTACAATTGTAAACGGCTTCACATCATCATTTGTTTTTTGTTCAGCTGAAGGGCGAATGAATAACTGCTGAGCGAATAGGTTGTGCCATGCAAATTCATTAACTACTTGAATTGGTAACTGATACTTTTTATCAGCTCCAGCATATCCATTAAAAACAAAAAGTTCATCCTGCTTCTTTAAGTGGGTTAAGACTTTTTTGTATAGCGCATCGAATCGCTGAGCAGAAATTGGCTGATTGACGGGTCCCCATTCAACCGTTTTTGAAGATACAGCATCGCTTACAATAAATTTATCCAAAGGAGAGCGACCTGTATATTTTCCGGTTTCGACTGACACAGCACCTGTAGAAGTCAGCGTTCCTTCGCGTCGAGCTAGAATTTTTTCAACAAGTTGTGGAACAGATAATTGGTGTTTTGTTGTTTTTAATTGAAGCAAACCATTTAATTCGATAGACATATCAACAGTACTCATGTGCACTACCTTCCTTTTTAGCTATTATTTATTCATTAATGTTTGAAATTTATAATTAGTATAACACATTTATTTAATTATTCTATACTATTTAACTAAAAATGTTTGTGTATTATAAAAAAATGTACGTTATACCTATTTTAGACACATGTATATGTGCTAGAAGCGAAAAAAGTGAAGCTATTTCAAGTGAAAGCCTTTTTTTGGTCTGTCTTGTTAACCAAACTTCGTGATCATTCTTAATAAGGTATACTATTTTTAAATTTGAGTATGTTACATTAAAACAGATTCAAACATAAAGAGATGATTTCCATTTGAATGTTGTTGACAGTGAAGCGCTTTTTCATGTATTATATGTCCTTGAACGGATACTCTCTTATCCCGAGCTGGTGGAGGGACAGGCCCTGTGAAACCCAGCAACCATCGTCATTTTTTTGTGTAGACGATAAGGTGCTAACCTGATGCAAGGGCACAACCTTGATCGATAAGAGTGAAAGGCTTATGTAGAATTTGATACCTTTCCTCGATACAAGGAAAGGTTTTTTTATATTTTTTAACGTGTAATGAAAATAAGGGAATGAGTACCGTATCACAATGTATCGTATTTATAAGGAGGAAAACTGATGTCAACACAACGTCGTCTGTTCACGTCAGAATCTGTTACAGAGGGACATCCCGATAAAATTTGTGACCAAATTTCTGACTCAATTCTTGATGCTATCCTAGCAAAGGATCCAAATGCTCGTGTTGCTTGTGAAACAAGCGTAACAACTGGTTTAGTTTTAGTAAGCGGTGAAATTACAACTTCTACTTACGTGGATATTCCTAAAACAGTTCGTGAAACAATTAAAGGAATTGGCTATACTCGTGCAAAATACGGATTTGATGCTGAAACTTGTGCAGTATTAACATCTATCGACGAGCAGTCAGCTGATATCGCTGCTGGTGTAGACCAAGCGTTAGAAGCACGTGAAGGTCAAATGTCCGATGAAGAAATCGAAGCAATCGGAGCTGGAGACCAAGGGTTAATGTTTGGTTATGCATGTAACGAAACAAAAGAATTAATGCCTCTTCCAATTTCATTAGCTCATAAACTTGCTCGCCGTCTAACAGAAGTACGTAAAGAAGAAATTCTTCCTTACCTTCGCCCGGATGGTAAAACACAAGTAACAGTTGAATATGATGAAAACAACAAACCTGTTCGCATCGATACAATTGTTATTTCAACTCAGCATCACCCAGAAGTAACGTTAGAGCAAATTCAACGTAACTTAAAAGAATATGTAATTAATCCAGTTGTTCCAAATGAGTTAATTGATGAAAATACAAAGTATTTCATTAACCCAACAGGACGTTTCGTAATCGGCGGCCCTCAAGGAGATGCTGGTTTAACTGGTCGTAAAATTATCGTTGATACTTACGGCGGATATGCTCGTCACGGCGGCGGTGCATTCTCTGGTAAGGACGCAACAAAAGTAGACCGTTCAGCAGCTTATGCAGCTCGTTATGTTGCGAAAAACATTGTAGCAGCTGATCTTGCTGATAAATGTGAAGTACAACTAGCATATGCAATTGGTGTTGCACAGCCAGTATCTATTTCAATTGATACATTCGGTACAGGAAAAGTTTCTGAAGAAGTACTAGTAGATGTAGTACGCAAAAACTTTGACCTACGTCCAGCAGGCATCATTAAAATGCTTGATTTACGTCGCCCAATTTATAAGCAAACAGCAGCTTACGGTCACTTTGGTCGTACAGATGTGGAGCTTCCTTGGGAGTTCACAGACAAAGCTGAAGCATTAAAAACTCAAGCTTTAGCTAAATAATAAAAAAAATCTCCGTGAAAACGGAGATTTTTTTTATGCCCATTGAATACCTTCAGCAGATTTTTCTACGACATCTTCATATTCTGAAAGCAAATGCTGAAAAATGGCGTCCCATGATTGAGTAAGAGCATAGTGTCTCGCTGCATGGCCAAAGTGAAGCCGCTGGTGCAAATCATCAAGTAAACCTGTAATAGCCGAACTGAATTCTTCTAAGGAGTGAGGTTTGCAAAGGTAGCCGTTTCGCCCGTGCTGAACCATCTGTTTAACTCCTCCTGCATTTGCTGCCACCACGGGAGTTCCAGAAGCAAGAGACTCCAGTACGACATTTCCGAACGTTTCTGTTTCTGAAGGGAAAACAAACAAATCAGATGAAGAATAGATATGAGCAAGTTGCTTACCTTCAAGAAAGCCTGTAAATGTCATATGCTCAGATGCTTGCTGTTGCATTTGTTCTTTTAAAGGACCATCTCCCACAATAAGCCAGTGAACTTGGTGGCGGATATGATCAGGTAAAGATCGGGCAATTTTTAGTAAAAAATCAGCGTTCTTTTCTTTAGCTAACCTTCCTACATACGTTAAGATGTAGGGTTTTTTTATATTATATTTAATACGAATATCAAAGCGGTCATAGTGGGGATGGAACAATTTGTGATTTACCCCTCGCGACCAAATAGCTACGTTGTGAAACCCTTGTTTTTCTAGCTGCTGTTTGGTCACTTCGGAGGGAGCGAATAATTTTTGTACAGGTTTATAAAACCATTTCATATATTTTTGCAGTGGTACACGCATTTTTTCAAGTTCATAGTGAGATAAATAATCATCAAAATTGGTATGATAAGAGCCGACAAGAGGAATACCTAATCTTTTCCCGTAATAGGAGCCGCAAAGCCCCATTGTAAAAGGAGTGGCCAAATGAATAAGAGAAGGGTTGAATTCCTGCAGCTGCTTTTTAATTTTTAAAACGTTTGGCAATGAAAAGCGGCTGTTTGGATAAAGGAAAAACGGCATGCTAGGCGAGCGGTGAACATACGTTGAAAACGACCGATTATGAGCAAATTCAGGAGCAAATACCTGGATGGGAATTTGCTTTGATTTGACATACTGAGTAAATTGATAAAGTGTTTTAGCAGCTCCGTTAACTTCCGGAGCAAATGTATCTGTAAATAAAGCAATTCTCATGAGTACTCCTCCTATCAATTAGACTAAAAATATGTTCAGTGAAACAGCACCTGAAAAGATGCCGAGTATCAGGCCTACCATGACATCCGTCGGATAGTGCAGACCGAGATAAATTCTTGAAATGCCTACCGTTACTGCAAGCGGCAAAAGAACGGCAGCGAAGGCTGGGTAAGTAATCATCAGAGGGGTAACTAACGAAAAAATAGCCGTTGTATGCCCCGATGGAAATGAATGATCTTTTAATGGATTTTCTAATACTTTTGTATGCTTTAGTTGAATATAAGGCCGTTGTCTCGGATATAGCTTCTTAGCAATGGCAACAGGAATATGGCTAACGGCTAGAGAAAAGGCACAGGCGTAAGCGACGGATGAAGGATGCAGAAATAGCAGCAAGCACGCTATCACAATGGTAAACGTGGCTCCGCCGGCATGAGTTAGTAAACGTAAAAATCTATTTAAGTGCTTTCGATCAAAATGTTGATTTACACTTTTGAATAATCGGCATTCGGCATCGTATACATACTGAATTAACTTGGCTTTCATAGAGTCGCTCCCTTTTTAATAAATACGTCTTTATTATTCAGTTTAATCTTTAATTGTGGAGGCAGTACTAAAACGATGTAAATTAATATGGAAATTTCTTTACAATTGTGGAGAGAATAGAACATGATTAGAGAGTTTGTGGAGATACTAAAAAAATTCCCTCAGTATGACTTTCTGAGGGAACGTTTCCTTTATAATGAAGAATCAGATTTCTTAATAGACTTATAATACTGCCCTTTTTCTACATATTCTGTACGAATGCGCTGCATATCTTTTAAATCTTCCTCAGTCAGAGTGCGGATTACTTTAGCAGGTCGACCGAGTGCGAGAGTATTAGGTGGTATTTTTTTACCGGGAGGCACTAAACTTCCTGCACCGATAAAAGCACCTTCACCAATTTCCGCACCGTCTAAAATAATAGAGCCCATGCCAATGAGCGCGCGTTTGCGGATGATGGAGCTGTGTAAAATAACTTGATGTCCTACTGTCACATCATCCTCAATAAGCAAAGGAGCATTTGGGCTTTGATGGAGTGTTGATTGATCTTGTATATTTACTCGTTTCCCGATAATAGTAGGCGAAACATCTCCTCTAATAACGGTGTTAAACCAAATGCTGCTTTCTTCACCAATGGTGACATCTCCAGTAATCGTGACATAGTCTGCGAGGAAGCAGCTGGGTGCAATATTAGGCATTTTTTCTTTATACGGATAAATCATCAAATCATCTCCCTTTATTAGTTGAAAAAAAGTAGTAAATCTTCTAATGTAAGTGTACAAAGGTTTTTAAAGCAGGTAAACAAAAAAAGGAAGAAGGAGTAACTCAAATGCATAAATGGGAAGCAGTAAATCCAAAAGGCGTTATTGTCATGGTCCATGGAGCAGCGGAGCATCACGGGCGCTATCGCTGGCTGATTGAGATGTGGCGTTCGGTTGGAATGCACGTAATCATGGGAGACCTTCCTGGCCAAGGCTTAACAACGAGAAGAAGAGGACATATCCTATCCTTTGATGAATATGTATATGAAGTGGAAGAATGGGTACGTGAAGCGCAAAAATATGATTTGCCTATTTTCCTGTTAGGACATAGTATGGGAGGACTGGCGGTTATTCGTACGCTGCAGACAAAAAATCTTCCTATATGGGGTGCGATTCTTTCCTCACCTTGTCTAGGATTAAAAGAGCAAGTACCAGCTTACTTAGATATGTTATCTAAAGGATTAAATAAAGTCATGCCGAACAAACTTTTTGATTTGGGTCTTACTGTTGAAAAAGCAACAAGAAACCAAGAAGTTCGAGATGAAGATGAAAACGACTCACTGTACGTTACAAAAGTTTCTGTAAGATGGTACCGAGAATTGATTCAAGCTGTTAACTTAGCTTTTAAAGATATCGATCGTTTGCCGGATGTTCCGCTTCTTGTGATGCAGGCAGGAGAAGATAAAATTATTGAAAAGCTGATTGTTAGACAGTGGTTTGATGAAATAGAGCTAAGTGAAAAAATCTACAAAGAATGGTCTCAGCTGTATCACGAAATCTTTAATGAGCCTGAAAGAGAATACGTTTTTACATACGCGAAAAGCTTTGTTGATCTTCACATTTAATGAGTGCTGTCAGAAATTGAGGTGAAAATAAATGAAGATTCCGTCTCGTCCTATTTCATTAATGAGAAAAATTTATCGAGAAGTGTTTCCCGTCGTTCATCATGAGCTTAATCATTGGCGGGAACGGGCAAAAGAGATTCCTAATAAAGAATTACGCACTCAAGCATTGGCAAGTATCGATACAAAAACTTTTCATTGTGAAGGAGGCGGCATCCTATCGATTTTAGCGAAAGAAAACATGATTGAATGCGTAAAATTTATCGTTGCCTACCAAACAATCAGCGATTACTTAGATAACTTATGTGACCGCAGCAATTCGCTCGATCCTAAAGATTTTGCAGCCTTACATGAATCGATGCCAGATGCGTTGACTCCTCATGCACCTCTTGGGGATTACTATCGTTTTCGAACGGATAAAGACGATGGAGGATATTTAGCGGAACTTGTCCAGACTTGTCAGCAGTCCTTGCGAAAAGCCTGTAATTACCATATCGTCTCTTCACATTTATTAGAACTAGCTACTTATTATTGTGATTTGCAAATACATAAGCATGTTGAAATCAAGGAAAGAGTTCCACGATTAGAGAATTGGTTTGATGCTCACCGGCACAGTGTTCCTGAAATGGAGTGGTATGAATTTTCAGCGTGCTCTGGTTCAACGTTAGGCATTTTTTGTTTGGCCGCTTACAGTTTTCAAGAAGAGATGACCAAAGAAATGACGGAGAAAATAAAAGCGGGATATTTTCCTTATATTCAAGGTTTACATATTTTACTCGATTATTTAATTGACCAAGAAGAAGATAAAGCAGGAGGAGATTTGAACTTTTGTTTTTATTATCCTCACTATCAGCAAATGATGGACCGCTTTTTGCATTTTGTTGTAAAAGCGGACGAATATGCTAAAAAACTGCCGGATTATCACTTTCACTGCTTTATCTATAAGGGACTCCTGGGCGTTTATTTGTCCGATCAAAAAGTGAGGGCACAAAAACATGTTCATGTGAATGCACGTCGATTAATCAAAGCGGGGGGAGCACTCAGCTACTTTTTCTATATCAACGGACGCTTGTACCGAATGTTAAAAAGATAAGCCATATGCGGCTTATCTTTTTTCAATAGCAATGATGAACGGAGGATTGTTTTGCTGATTCATGAAGCGATATTGTAAAACATGGACGTCTTTTTGATCCAGATTTTGGACGTACGTTAGTAAATCGTCTCTTTCTTGTTTCCCTTGTTCGTGTCCGTGATAAATAACGAGCACAATCACTCCTTCAGGTGCTAGCAAATCAAGTAACTGCTCAATTGCAGAAATTGTTGTTTCAGAAGTGGTGACGATGTCTTTATCTCCACCTGGTAAATAACCTAAATTAAAGACAGCGCCCGTCACTCGTCCATTAATAGAGTGGGGAAGCATGCTTATATTGCTATGGCTTTCTTGGATAAGCGTGACTCGTTTTTCTACATGATGTTCTGTCAATCGCTGCTGAGTTGCTTGAATGGCTTGGGGCTGAATGTCAAATCCATATACATGACCTGTATCTCCGACTAAGTTGGCTAAGAACAATGTATCATGTCCATTTCCTGCTGTAGCATCAATCGCGACATCTCCTTCGGCCACAGCATTAGTGAGCAACGTGCGGGCAAAAGGCAGGATACGTTCTATTTTCATCTTTCCATCAACTCTTTTTCGTAATATTTTCCTTGATAGCTTTGGCGACGTTCGAGCTCTTGATCAATGGCATTTAATACGCTCCACTTATTTACGCTCCACATCGGTCCGATCATGAGGTCTATCGGTCCATCACCGGTAATACGATGAACAATCATCTCAGAAGGGATTACTTCGAGCTGATCGCATACAAGCTTTACATATTCTTCAAATGAAAGAAATTCAACAAGGCCCTTTTCATACTGTTTGACCATAGGAGTTCCTTTTAGTAAATGAAGCAGATGAATCTTAATTCCTTGAACGTCTAATTTTGCTACTTCCCGTACCGTTTCCATCATCATCTCAGGTGTTTCTAAAGGCAAACCATTAATGATGTGAGAACAAACGCGAATACCGTGTTTTCGAAGCTTTGCTACACCATCTACATAGCATTGATGATCGTGTGCCCGGTTGATAAGCAGTGAAGTTTGTTCATGAACAGTTTGCAGTCCAAGTTCTACCCATAGATAAGTTCGTTCATTTAATTCAGCCAAGTACTCCACCACATCGTCGGGGAGACAGTCAGGGCGCGTGGCGATAGAAAGCCCAACAACTCCGGGAAGCTTTAAGACCGCTTCATATTTTTCACGAAGCTCCTCAACAGGAGCGTGAGTGTTAGTGAATGCTTGAAAGTAAGCAACGTATTTTCCGTCTTTCCATTTATGATGCATTTTTTCACGGATTTCGTTAAATTGTGTCACAAGATCATCCGCTCTGTTTCCAGCGAAATCTCCTGAACCGGCAGCGCTGCAAAACGTACAGCCGCCGTGAGCTACCGTGCCGTCTCTGTTTGGACAATCAAATCCTCCATCTAAGGCTACTTTAAATACCTTATGGCCAAAGTGGTTACGTAAGTGGTAATTCCAGGTATGATAACGTTTGTTTTCAGATTTATACGGAAATGGGTTTGTCTGATTCAAATCAGCAACCTCCTTTTTACATGCAATATACATCAACAAATTGTATCAAAAACGTGAAAAAGTGCCAAACAAATTTAAGGATGCTTATATTTAACAGGTTCTTCTTGTCGTAAAGGAGAGTAAAGTTGCGCAAAATAAGACAGAAATGAACGAATAGGAGGAATAGACAATGACAACTCGTCAAGCAGTGGATCAACTTATGCAGCAGTGTGAAGATGCTATTCGCTTTGGACAAGGTCAGTTACAGGAAGGCATGAAACAAGAACATTACAATGACACTGAATATACAAAAGCACAGGAAAAATTAGAAAATGCTTATAAAGAAATTGAAGAGTTTTCTCACAGTGCAAATGCACAGCAAAGAGAGCAGCTATATCGCATGCGCCTGCAAGTTCAGCAGCTGCAAAATAAATTGATTACAACTCAGCATTAAGGAGAGGATTTTATGGCAACTCGTTCAAATCAAAATAACCCGGAACAAAAAACAAAAAACGGGATCAACAGCAATGATATTGAGCTAGGAAAAGATTTTGATCCTGTAAAAGAATTAAAAGCACGGAACAGCAAGCGTGCCCAGCCGGTTCGTTCGAAGCAAAAATAAGCGGTAAAAAGGTGATTTTGCATGATATTGTCATGTGAAATCACCTTTTTAAATAGTCAGCGAATTTCAAATAAATTGTCTATATGTAAAAGCATTGCGAACCCTTTAAGAAAAGACTAGAATGTACGTTGGCATTCGAATAGATAGGGGGGAGATCAATGCCCAAGTCACTTTGGTTTTTGATTATTGGTATGCTTGTAAACGTAACGGGAGCTTCGTTTTTATGGCCTCTCAATACAATTTATATAAATGAACATTTAGGAAAGTCGTTATCCGTTGCAGGAGTGGTTCTTATGCTGAACTCTGCTGCAAGCGTAGTGGGTAATTTACTAGGGGGAACGCTTTTTGACAAAATTGGAGGATATAAATCCATTTTATCAGGAATTATTATTACCCTTGTTGCATTAGTGGGACTGGTGTTTTTCCATGGTTGGCCTACATACGTTGTTCTCTTGGTTATTGTAGGGTTTGGATCTGGTATTGTGTTTCCATCTATGTATGCAATGGCAGGCTCAGTCTGGCCACAAGGCGGAAGAAAAGCATTTAATGCGATGTACGTTGCTCAAAATGCAGGAGTGGCTATTGGCGCAGCGGTAGGGGGCGTTGTAGCATCCTATTCATTTACGTATATTTTCTTAGCTAATACAATTTTATACGTTATTTTTCTTCTTATTGCTATTTTTTCATACCGTCATATTTCGGTTACAGTTGGGCAAACGAATGTCCTTAATGAAGCCGGTAGTATTCAGCACAAAACGAAACTGACGGCCCTTCTTATTTTATGTACAGGATACGTATTATGCTGGGTCGCGTATGTTCAGTGGCAAACAACGATTGCTACGCATACGCGTGAGTTGAATATACCTCTTTCTAGCTACAGTTTGCTTTGGACGATTAACGGCATTTTAATTGTAGTCGGTCAGCCTTTGATTGTGCCTATCATTCAAAAAGTAGCAAAGACATTAAAAGTACAGGTTCTAATTGGAACGGTTATTTTTGTGGCTTCTTTCATCATCGTGGTGAATGCCACAACATTTTCGCAGTTCTTAACAGCAATGATTGTGTTAACAGTTGGAGAAATGTTTGTTTGGCCAGCAATTCCAGCTGTCGCAAGTCAGTTAGCTCCATCAGGAAAAGAAGGGTTTTATCAAGGCGTAGTCAACAGTATGGCTACTGCAGGTAAAATGATTGGCCCTCTCTTTGGAGGCGTTATTTTCGATGCGTTTAATATGTCTACCCTGTGCTATTTATTAATTGCACTATTGTTATTTAGCATGTGTACAACATGGATATACGATTATAAATTAAAAGAAAAACGTCAGCGTTCACTAACCATCTCTAAATAAATAGAGGTGGTTTTATTTTTGACTGTTCAATAAACGTAGGAATGTCTTCAGTATTCCTTTAATAATATAGTAAGGGTCGTGACAAGCAAAGAAAGGAGTATATACCTGTAAAAATGTAAGCGTTTTCTAATTATATGACTTCTTGGGGGGGCTAGAATATGCTTAGTATGATTGGATTAATTGGAGGATTATTGCTGCTCATTGTATTAACGATGAGAGGCATGAATTTATTTATAGCAGGTCCGCTTAGTGCTTTAGTTGTTGCGTTAACAAGCGGAATGCCTTTATTTCCACAGCTGGTGAAAGAAGGAGAAGCAAATTTTGTTGGGAATTATATGTCTGGTTTCACAGGATTTATTGCTTCTTGGTATTTAATGTTTCTATTGGGGGCCGTTTTTGGAAAAGTGATGGAAGACAGCGGGGCCGCTGATAGTGTTTCTCGCTGGATTGTCAGTAAACTAGGAATGAAAAGAGCAGTGTTGGCGATTGTACTTGCCTGTGCGGTCTTAACATATGGAGGAGTCAGTCTGTTTGTAGTAGCATTCTCTGTCTATCCAATGGCTTTAAGCTTATTCAAACAAGCTGATTTGCCGAGGCGGTTTATCCCTGCTGCTTTAGCATTCGGTTCCGTTACGTTTACGATGACCTCGGCTGGATCGCCTGAAATCCAAAACTGGATTCCAATTGAATATTTAAAGACTAGTCCGTATGCAGGATGGGAAGTTAGTTTAGTTGTAGCGGTAGTGATGGCTGTATTCGGCTACTGGTGGTTAAAGCGCTTAATTTCAAAAGCAGTTAAAAATGGAGAGCGTTTTATATCACGCGAGAAAGATCCAGCAGTAACGGAAAATCAGTCTCTTCCTAATCCGTTATTAAGTTTGCTTCCGCTTGTGGTCGTGCTCATTATTTCTTTTGCACTTCATAAGCCGCTTCAGCAATCTGCGTTGATTGTCGCACTTTTAAGCGGTATCATTGTCACATACATTGTGAACCGAAAACACTTTAAAGGATTTTGGAATGCAGCATCAGAAGGGACGCTTGGAGCGTTAATTGCAATTGGGAATACAGCTGCTGTCGTAGGTTTTGGAGGGGTTGCTAAGGCTGTTCCCGCGTTTGGAGTGGCTGTAGATGCCATGACGCATATTCCAGGCAGTCCGTTGATAGGGGGAGCTATTGCGGTGAGTGTTATCGCGGGGATGACAGGTTCGGCTTCAGGAGGTCAGGCGATTGCTTTGCCAATTTTAGCCCCTCACTATCTAGATGCTGGTGTAAATCCAGAAGCTCTCCATCGTGTAGTAGCTATATCTTCTGGCGTATTAGATTCCTTGCCTCATAATGGTTATGTCGTCACCACAATTAATTCTATTTGTGGAGAAACTCATAAAGATGCGTATGGATCAGTTGCAGCGATGACGGTAATTGTTCCGCTTGTTGGTCTCGTACTTGCGATTATCCTGTTTTCTTTTGGATTTGGTACTTAATAATAGCTGTTAAAGAAAGTAGAGGCGGGGACAAAAGTATTTTAGCTGAAGGAAGATCCGAACGATAAATCGTTCGGATCTTTTCATTATTATGGTGAACTCGGCTTTTATGTGTTTAGTTGCTTTAAGCTGTTGATTGGAGCGCAAGATGAAGCCTTGCACGGAAATGAACAGTTTTGTAGCAAGGAGTCCAGATATCCTATTTATTCAGCTTTAGATAGGATTAACTTAATTATGTCTAAATCTCTTTGTTTGGCGTTGTATGTATGTTTTTGGGAGAAGTTGTTCATATATAAGAATGAAAGAGGGGATTTAGCAACAAAGCAGTGAGGCAGTGTAGAAACTTTTACAAAATCCGTTGAACAACTTGCAGTTTGCGAACATATTATTTACAATACAAGGTAGTATGATGTAAAAACTATGATAAGGAATAGTAGTGAACGAAGCGAGCTAAGAGAGCTGACGGGTGGTGCGAGTCAGCAAACGGGCGTTCATGAACTCACCTTGGAGTTGTAAATGTGAAGTAAAGTAACATTTACCGTCTATCCGCGTTAAGGAAAATGAGTGAGTACATAATTGTGCTAATTTGGGTGGTACCGCGGGAAGTTTATTCAACCTCTCGTCCCTTTGTTTGAGGGATGAGGGGTTTTTTAGTTTAATTAAATACAGCTGGAGCGTACAAGGAGGATTATGTATGGCTTTTAATCATGAAAAGATCGAACAAAAATGGCAAAAAGTTTGGGAAGAAAATAAAACATTTAGAACAACAGAAGATGAAGGAAAGCGTAAGTTTTACGCATTAGATATGTTCCCTTATCCATCTGGGGCGGGTTTACACGTTGGGCATCCAGAAGGTTATACAGCAACGGACATTTTATCTCGTATGAAGCGTATGCAAGGATACAATGTACTTCATCCAATGGGATGGGATGCATTCGGACTACCTGCTGAGCAGTATGCATTAGATACAGGAAACGATCCGGCTGAGTTCACTGAACTTAACATTAATAATTTCCGTCGTCAAATCAAATCGTTAGGTTTCTCTTACGATTGGGAGCGTGAAATTAATACAACTGATCCTAACTACTACAAATGGACGCAGTGGATTTTCTTACAGTTATATAAAAAAGGCTTAGCTTATGTGGATGAAGTAGCTGTTAACTGGTGTCCTGCGTTGGGAACAGTACTTGCAAACGAAGAAGTTATAGATGGCAAAAGTGAGCGCGGTGGGCATCCGGTTGAGCGTCGTCCAATGAAGCAGTGGATGCTTAAAATCACAGCTTATGCAGATCGTTTACTAGAAGATTTAGATGATCTTGATTGGCCAGAAAGTATTAAAGAAATGCAGCGAAACTGGATTGGCCGCTCTGAAGGAGCTCACGTTCACTTCACAATTGATGGATATGACGAAACATTTACTGTGTTCACAACGCGTCCTGATACGCTGTTTGGGGCAACGTATGCCGTTTTAGCACCTGAACATCCGTTTGTGGATAAAATTACGACAGCCGAACAAAAAGAAGCGGTAGAAGCGTATTTAGATCAAATTAAAAGCAAAAGCGATTTAGAGCGTACAGACTTAGCTAAAGACAAAACGGGCGTATTCACAGGTGCTTATGCAATTAACCCTGTAAACGGTGAGAGAATGCCAATTTGGATTGCTGACTATGTTCTAATGAGCTATGGTACAGGTGCAATTATGGCTGTTCCTGCTCATGATGAGCGTGATTATGAGTTTGCTGTTAAATTTGAACTGCCGATTAAAGAAGTAGTAGCGGGTGGAGACGTTTCAAAAGAAGCTTATACAGGCGACGGCGAGCACGTTAATTCAGACTTCTTAAATGGTCTAGACAAAGAAGAAGCAA
The DNA here is from genome assembly GCF_038005965.1 of Priestia sp. FSL W8-0524. Classification (NCBI taxonomy): domain Bacteria; kingdom Bacillati; phylum Bacillota; class Bacilli; order Caryophanales; family Bacillaceae; genus Priestia; species Priestia sp. FSL W8-0524. The sequence goes on along the minus strand of NZ_JBBOUG010000001.1, from coordinate 4,507,676 downwards.
TTTCAAATATGATTCAGTGGCTTCAAGCAAATGAAAAAGGTGAAAAACAAGTAACATACCGTCTGCGTGACTGGTTATTCAGCCGTCAGCGCTACTGGGGTGAACCGATTCCTGTTATTCACTGGGAAGATGGCACAACAACTGCAGTTCCTGAAGATCAGCTTCCGCTTGTTTTACCAAAAACAACTGAAATCAAGCCGTCAGGTACAGGTGAATCTCCATTAGCAAACATTGATGACTGGGTGAACGTTGTAGATCCGGAAACGGGCAAAAAAGGGCGCCGCGAAACAAATACAATGCCTCAATGGGCAGGCAGCTGCTGGTATTACTTACGCTACATTGATCCAACGAACAGCGAAGCATTAGCAGATGCAGACAAATTAAAAGAATGGTTGCCGGTTGATATTTATATCGGTGGAGCTGAACACGCTGTTCTTCATCTATTGTATGCTCGTTTCTGGCATAAATTTTTATATGATATCGGCGTAGTTCCAACAAAAGAGCCGTTCCAAAAACTGTTTAACCAAGGTATGATTCTTGGAGAAAACAATGAAAAAATGAGTAAGTCAAAAGGTAACGTTGTAAACCCAGACGAAATCGTAGAAAGCCACGGTGCAGATACGCTTCGCCTTTACGAAATGTTTATGGGACCGTTAGATGCATCCATTGCTTGGTCAACAAAAGGGCTTGATGGTGCACGCCGTTTCTTAGATCGTGTATGGCGTTTACTTATCGAGGATAATGGTGAATTAAGCAGCAAGGTTCAAGAAAGCAATGATACTACACTTGAACGCGTATATCACCAAACGGTGAAAAAAGTAACGGAAGATTACGAAGGTCTTCGTTTTAATACAGGTATCTCTCAACTTATGGTATTCATCAACGACGCATACAAAGTTGATGTGCTGCCAAAGCAATACGTAGAAGGATTTGTGAAGCTATTAGCACCAATTTGTCCTCATACAACTGAGGAATTATGGAGCAAACTAGGCCACGAAGATACGATTTCATATGAAGCTTGGCCTGCGTTTGATGAAGCGAAACTTGTAGATGATGAAGTGGAAATTGTCGTTCAAATTAACGGTAAAGTACGTGCAAAATTAAACGTACCTGCTGAGGCATCTCGTGAAGAGCTTCAAGATATTGCAATGGCTAATGAAGATGTTCAAGAGTTCATTGAAGGTAAGACAGTACGCAAAGTGATTGCTGTGCCTGGTAAATTAGTAAACATCGTAGCTAATTAAGTATTGATGTAGAACAGCCCCCCTGACTAAAGAGCAGTCAGGGGGGCTGTTCTAGACCTAAGCGTCTGATGTCCCCCTTTCGGGGTTGACATCAGGCCCTTAGTTAAACCTTTAACTACGATTGGAAAAGCTTAGGTAGGCTGCTGCTTAAGCTTTTCTTATTTAGTGGCATAAAGGTATTTGAATTTGCTACAATAGCGATAGCAAGCTGAATGAAAGAATAGAGAGGAATGACGAAGATGGAAGAAGTAAAAGTGATTACGCCTGAAGAGCTTCAAAAACGCGTTGAAAATGGAGAAGAGCTTCATTTAGTTGATGTTCGCGAAGATGAGGAAGTAGCAGAAGGAATGATTCCAACTGCTAAACACATTCGTATGAATGATATTCCAACTAATGTGGATTATTTCGATAAAGAAAAAGAATATATTTTCATTTGCCGTTCTGGACGCCGCAGTGAAAACGTATGTTACTACCTTCAAGAACAAGGTTATAAAGTAACAAATATGGTTGGCGGTATGTTAGAGTGGGAAGGAAAAACGGTTAATAAATAAGAAAAAGCGCCTTTGACAGGCGCTTTTTTCTTTTGGAATGAAACTTCTACCATTCGACTAAAATGATAGTAGCAAAACAAATGATGACTAAATCTATAAAAGTCTTCATAAAAATAGAGGTAGGAAGAAGTTGAAAATCAGTACGAAAGCCATCATTGAGAGAAGCAGTCCATTCTGATTGAAACAAATTTGATAGGACAAGGTGGTAGAAGCTATGATACAGGTGAAAATGTTTGATAAAGAGCATGAAAAAGATTTAGAGTTTGCGGTGAACCGATTTTTACGCAAATTAGAAGATGAAGACGTCGTGGATATTAAGTACCAAGTCACAGTGGATGTTGATCGTGATGAGCAGGTGTACTGTTTTTCAGCCATGGTTATGTATAAAGCCTAGCATATTATGCTAGGCTTGTTGCAAATTCTCCTGCATTACTGCCAGCCAAACGGCCTGTTACAAGGGCAGAAGTAATATTGTATCCTCCAGTATATCCGTGGATATCAAGAATTTCCCCGCAGAAGTAAAGGCCTTGCATAAATTTAGAAGACATTTCTTTTGGGTGAATTTCTTTAACGGATACTCCGCCTCCTGTGACGAAGGCTTTCTCTAAAGAAAGTGTGCCGTTTACAGCAAATTCAAATCGTTTGCACATTCTCGAGAATTCTCTCAGTTTTTCATGCTGAAGCTGTCCCGCTAGCGCTTGGCTATCAATGTCTGCTTGCTCGAGTAAAAATAATAGATAGCGTTCAGATACAAAACCTTTTAAAACATTTTTAATCACTTTTTTCGGCTCTTCTTTTGTTGTTTTGACTAATTGTTGAAAAATCTCTTCTTCGTTTTGGCTAGGAAATAAATCAAGAGACATTTGAACAGTGTTGCTTTTTTGTTTCTTTAACTCTTTAACAACATATTGGCTGCAGCGAAGAGCGGCAGGGCCAGAGATGCCAAAGTGAGTGAAAATCATATCCATCTGATGAGTTATGACAGGTTTGCCTTTTTTATTAAGTACGCTTAGTCCTACGTTGCGAAGCGATAGACCTTGAAGCGTTTTTGTTTTAATAAAGTGTTCGCTAGATGTAATAGGAACTTCTGTTGGGTAAAGTTCAGTAATTTTATGACCTGCATCTTTTGCCCATTGATAACCGTCTCCTGTCGAACCCGTATGAGGCACTGATTTTCCGCCTACTGCAATCACAACGCTTTTCGTTTGGATTGCTTCTCCGTTTTGAAGCACAACTTCTTTCACGGTGTTGTTTTCATAGTTTACGCGTTTAACGGCTGTGTTTGTGCGAATTGTTACACGAAGACGGTGAAGTTCACTAATTAATGCATCAACAACAGATTGTGCTTTATTGCTAACCGGAAACATACGCCCGTGATCTTCTTCTTTTAATTTAATTCCAAGGCCTTCAAAATAGGAGATGATATCTTCGTTATTAAAAACAGAAAACGCACTGTATAAAAAGCGTCCGTTTCCTGGAATGTGTTTAATAAGTTCATCAATCGGAAGGCGGTTTGTTACATTACAGCGGCCCCCTCCAGAAATGGCAAGCTTTCGTCCAAGTTTATTGCCTTTATCAATTAATAATACGTTTGCACCTGACTCACCAGCTGCAATCGATGCCATCAAACCAGAAGGTCCTCCTCCGATTACGACTACATCATATATCATACTTTCACCAACCTGTCTATTCTTAAAAAATTTTAGTTTGTTCACTGACAAATCTCTCAACATTGGATAAAATGGGCTATAGTCTTTGTTTTTTAGCTTGTTGACGAGTGTGAGTGAGTATAAGACCTTTCTTAGTGTATACTCTCACTTGCTTCTTTTCAATTCTATCATTATTATCAGTATGTAACATTAAGTATCGGAGGCAAACGTATGTCTGATTCAAAATTGTTAAGAGGGACCTTTGTGCTAACGCTTGGCACTTATGTATCCCGAATTCTGGGAATGATTTATTTATTTCCATTTGCGATCCTTGTTGGAACCGTAGGGGGAGCACTGTTTGGTTATGGATATAACCAATATGCTATTTATTTAAGTATTGCTACAGCCGGTATGCCAATGGCCGTATCGAAATTTGTATCAAAATATAATGCACTCGGTGATTATTATACGAGTAGAAGAATGTATCGGGCCGGCATGAAATTAATGCTTGTCACAGGAATACTTGCATTTTTACTTTTATATTCGTTAGCGCCTGTTATGTCCAGAATTACACTTGGAGGCTCTGATTTAAATAACTCCTTAGAAGATGTAGTAATGGTTATGCGAATGGTTAGTGTTGCGTTAATTGTAGTACCGATGATGAGTTTAATGCGAGGATTTTTCCAAGGTCACCAGTCTATGGGACCCACAGCTGTTTCACAAGTAGTTGAACAACTTGTGCGGGTTGTCTTTTTATTAGCATCCACTTATATCGTCATCAAAGTTGTACATGGGAGTCTTGCGCTAGCCGTTGGATTTGCTACAATGGGTGCTTTTGTAGGAGCTCTTGCTGGACTTGCCGTATTAATTTGGTACTGGAAAAAACGAAAGCCTCATCTCGATAAAATGGTGAACGAGCAGACGGTAACGCCTACGCGTATTTCTACCGTATCCATTTTTAAAGAGCTGCTTACGTATTCATTGCCCTATGTATTTGTCAGCTTAGCTATTCCGCTTTATCAGTATGTGGATCAATTCACATTTAACCGTGCGATGGTAGCGGCTGGACAAAAAGAAATAGCGGAGTCCATGAACGGAATTGTTCAGTCTTATGTTCCAAAGCTTGTGATGATTCCTGTTTCATTAGCTACTGCATTCGGTTTGACTCTTGTACCAACGATTACACGTTCATTTGTGAATAAAGATTATAATGTATTGCAAAAGCAAATTGATCAAACATATCAAACGATTATGTTTCTTGTGCTGCCAGCATCTGTAGGGTTAATGGCTTTAGCTGGTCCAGCATATACGTTTTTCTTTGGAACAGATGCATCGGATGCGGGTGGAAATGTCTTGCTTTATTATGCACCCGTAGCTTTATTGTTCTCGTTTTTCACGGTTAATGGAGCTATTTTACAAGGGATCAACAAACAAAAATATGCTGTTTTAAGTCTATTATTTGGATTGATTGTGAAAATTGTCGTGAACGTGCCATTTATTCTTATGTTCCACGAGATCGGTTCAGTTTTAGCGACAGCACTAGGCTATATCGTATCTCTTGTTTATATGTTTGCGCTTATTCAAAAACACGCAAAATATAACTACAGTGAGTTTATAAAACGCTCTGTGCTCATTCTCATTTTTGTTGCGATTATGGGAATCAGCGTAAAAATTGTTTCAGTAGTAATTGGTCTGTTTACAACCCCAGGACGATTCTCTGCCACGGTTATTACGATTATAGGAGCAGCAGTAGGCGGCCTTATTTACTTTATTATTACCTATCGTTCAAGCCTGCTTGAAAAAGTAATGGGAGCGAGGGTAACAGGTGCAATTGAACGAAAGATACTGCGCCGAAATAAACAGCGCAGTGCATAAGAAGATGACTCGTTAGAGTCATCTTCTTTTCAAAAAAAGGAGGATATTACATGCGTTTGGATAAATTGCTTTCTACCATTGGGTACGGAAGCCGAAAAGAAGTTAAAGGTCTTTTAAAGACTGGAGCTGTTAAGGTAGACGGTACAGCGGTTAAAGGTGCTAAGGTACATGTTAATCCAGATGAACAAGAAATAACTGTGCATGGCGAAGCCGTTTCTTACCGAGAATTTGTTTACTTTATGCTGCATAAGCCGCAAGGTGTCATATCAGCGACGGAAGATTCTCTTCATGAAACAGTTTTGGACTTATTGGAAATTGACGATGCTGTGTATGACCCATTTCCGGTAGGGCGTTTAGACAAAGATACAGAAGGGCTCTTGCTGCTGACAAATGACGGTCAGCTTGCACATCAGCTGCTATCTCCTAAAAAGCACGTTCCTAAAACGTATTTTGCAAAAATTAATGCGCCGGTGACTGAAGAAGATGCTGAAGCATTTAGACAGGGTGTCACTCTTGATGATGGATACGTAACAAAATCAGCAGAGTTAAAGGTACTAACAAGCGGTGTGGAATCAGAAATTGAATTAACGATCGTTGAAGGGAAATTTCATCAAGTGAAGCGTATGTTTGAAGCAAGAGGAAAAAAAGTAACGTATTTAAAACGTTTATCTATGGGAGCTTTGCTATTAGACGAGTCGTTAGATTTAGGAGAGTACAGGGAGTTAACGGAAGAAGAACTAGCTTTATTACAAAAATCAAATGCCTAAGAAGAGGCGAAAGAAAAAGGAACCTAAGTCTAAAATGGTTCCTTTTTTTGTCCACTTTATTCGACAAGTGAAACATTTCACGTTAAAGCACTTAAACGAGTACCAACTCTGCTTGACGTGCAAATGGAGCGGGGGACTATGCACTCGTCCAAGTCTTGACTTTCTACTGCGTAGAATTTTATCTCTATATATAAATCACTTACTACCCTTGAAATAAACTTACTAGGATGACATCTTGACCTTCTTTTGCGTAGTCGTCCATGTACCGCGACTTGGGCTGCGAACTAAATCATTATATGCTAACACATTCAAGTCACGCTGAATGGTTCTTGGTGTAATACCAAATTCGTCTACGAGCTCTTGCGTTGTAACTGTTCCATTTTTACAAATGAACATATAGACCGATTTGATACGAGTTAGCATTCGATTAGTTGAAGGTTTCAAAAAACCACTTCCTTATTCGTTTTTCGTAAGGCACAACTTCTTTATAACTCTGAGATGTCAAGCACTATTTCAGTCCTTATCCTTATTGTACACAAAATCGACAGAAAAATAAAAGAGAAAACGCAAATTAACACAATATTTACAAAAAATGATATAAATATGTAATCCTTTCGTAACATCTCCTTCCTCTATTTGCACATTTTTTATAGTATATGTAAACAATAAACAAATAGAATCCGTTTTTATCGATTGTGCCTACAAATTATTTCCCGGAATTTTGACTCTGTAAACCTTTGATATGAAAGGAAAGAGACAATTATTTCTTTCTATATAAAGGTATGATAAAGTTAAATTTACCAATAGTAATGATAGATACAATCTGTAAAAGCAGGCAAAGGAGGCACACAGATGACAGCAATTAATTGGAAAGAGGAAGTGCAAAAAAGAGAAGCTGAAATTCTAGCTGAGACGCAGCGTTTTTTGCAAATTAAAAGTGTTTTGACAAGCACAGAAAAAAAAGAAGAGCCATTTGGACCTGGAGTTGCTCAAGCGCTTCACTTTCTTTTAAACAAAGGAAAAAATGACGGGTTTTCCGTCAAGAACGTAGACGGATATGCAGGTCATATTGAAGCGGGAGAAGGAAAAGACCTTCTTGGCATTTTGTGTCACGTAGACGTCGTTCCTGAAGGAGACGGGTGGTCGGTTGATCCATACGGCGGTGAAATAAAAGACGGGAAAATTTTTGCTAGAGGAGCAATCGACGATAAGGGCCCGACGATGGCTGCTTATTATGCGATGAAAATTGTGAAAGATTTAGGGCTTCCTCTATCTAAGCGGGTTCGAATGATTATTGGAACGGATGAAGAAAGTGACTGGAGATGTGTGGACCACTACTTCAATCATGAAGAGATGCCAACGATGGGCTTTGCGCCGGATGCGGATTTTCCTATCATTTATGCTGAAAAAGGCATTACAGATGTAGAAATTCGCCAGCAGCCCATTGAAGGAACAAAGGGAAGCGTCCAGCTTACATCATTTGTCTCTGGGCGACGCTACAATATGGTTCCTGATCTTGCAACAGCTGTTCTTGAATTCCATAGTGAAACGGATATTAGAAATAAATATGATCAATTTTTAAAAGATCAGTCTTTAAAAGGTTCAATAACCGAAAAGAGCGGTGCGTATACACTTACTCTAGAAGGAGTTTCAGCACATGGAAGCGTGCCTGATAAAGGGAAAAATGCTGGGCTTACACTTCTTCGCTTTTTACACACATTAGAACTTGATGAACAAGCTAATCAGTTTGTAGGTTATGCAAATGCGTATTTAGTCCAAGATGCACTAGGAGAAAAAATGGGCTTAAATCGCAAAGATGAGGTCACGGGTGATTTAACGATAAATGTGGGAATCATGTCTTATAATCAAGAAGAAGCGGGGCACTTTGGCTTAAATATTCGCTATCCTGTATCAGCTCATATTGACGATATTATTGATACGATTAAAGAAAAAAGTGAATCTTATCAAATGACTATCAAACATTTTACAGATTCTAAACCACATCACGTCGATCAAAAACATGAGCTTATTCAAACGCTTCAAAAGGTTTACCAAGAACAAACAAATGAAGAACCTACGCTTATTTCAATTGGAGGAGGAACATATGCCAGAGCATTAGAAGCGGGTGTGGCATTTGGACCTCTTTTCCCAGGCCGTGAAGAAGTAGCGCACGAAAAAGACGAGTACATGGTAATTGAAGATTTGCTTCGTGCAACAGCTATTTATGCACAGGCTATTTACGAATTGGCTAAATAAAAAGAGGTTGAGACATAACGAAACGAATCCAATTTAAAGGTGAATAACTAGGATACATGAGCTGGACTGTTTGTGACACCGCAGTTGATTTCCATGCAAGGCTTCGCTTTCCGCGGGCGGCCGCTGAGTCTCCTCGTCGCCTGGGCCCCTGCGGGGTCTCACCTGTTCTGCTTTTCCCGCAGGAGTCTTCGCCTTGCCCTCCAATCAACTGCTAGAAGTAACGAAACCGATGAACCTACATTCACCATCACAAAAAAACGAACCATGAATCAAACATGTTGATCAATGGTTCGTTTTTCATTTGGGCTAAAATCCTTTTGTTCCAGCCTCTTTATTATTCATATGAGAATAGGTCGCTTGATAAATAACGTTCACCTGTATCGCAAGCAATACATACGACCACTTGATCAGGAGATAATTTTTTGGCTACCTCGATAGCAGCATAGCACGCAGCGCCAGATGAAGGACCGACTAAAATCCCTTCTTCAGAAGCTAGGCGTCGCGTAATATCGTAGGCTTGTTCATCTTTAATTTTTAAAATTTCGTCGTAAACCTCTATGTTAAGCGTATCAGGAATAAATCCAGGGCTTGTTCCTACAAGCTTGTGCTTTCCAGGTCTTCCTCCAGATAATACAGGAGACCCAGCTGGTTCCACAACATGAACGGTCATATTTGGGTAGTTTTCTCTTAGGACTTCACCTGTGCCCGTGATCGTTCCGCCTGTTCCAGCAGTAGCAACAAAAGCAGATAGGTCTTTTCCTAAATCGTTCATTGCCTCAATAATTTCCTTAGCAGTCGTTTTTCGATGTGCGTCAGGGTTTGCATTATTTTCAAACTGCATGGGCATAAATGCATTTGGAATTTCTTTTGTAAGCTCTTCTGCCTTACGGATTGCGCCAGGCATTTTTTCATCGCCAGGTGTTAGAACAACTTCAGCACCATATGCTTTTAACAAGTTAATTCGTTCTTGAGTCATCGTATCGGGCATGACTAAAATAGAACGATACCCTCTTGCTGCTGCATTCATAGCTAAGCCAATACCTGTATTTCCGCTCGTTGGTTCAATAATGGTGGAATTTTCATTGAGCAAGCCTGCTTTTTCAGCTTCCACGATCATATTAAAAGCAGCACGGTCTTTTACACTACGGCTCGGATTAAAAAATTCTAGTTTTAAGTAAACGGATGCTCCATCTGCTGGTTGAAGACGATTCAATTTAACAAGAGGTGTCTCGCCAATTAAATCAGCCATATTGTTAACAACTTTCATTTTTCTCATCCTTTTCTTATAAAAATTCTCTGTATTATTTCTATGATAACACAATTTCTTATTTTTTAAGCACATGACAAATTTTCAGAAAAACCTCTCTATTTGATCCAGAAAACCTTTAAAATAAATCTAGCTCTTTTTGAACATGACAAATTGGGGAAAGATAATGAAAAGAAAAGGAGGGATTTGATGAAAAGTGATCAACACTATTTTATTGGAATCAACGTGCCAGTCTCCATTGCATATCAGGCAGAAAATTGGGCAAAAGAATTAACACCTTTTCCTTTTAAACAATGGACATACCCTGACGATTATCATATAACACTACAATTCTTAGGATTTGTAGATAACAAAAAGGAAAAGCTGATTAACCGCTTAAAAGAAGTAGCCTCCCGTCATTCAAGTTTTTCACTGCAGACCGTTCAGTACGATGTGTTCGGTGCGTATAACAAGCCTAGAGTGCTTTATGTAAGCCTTAAGCCAAATGATAAGCTTGTGAATCTACAAAGGGATATACAAGCTGTATGGGGAGACCTAAGCGGCTTATACGAAAAACGTCCTTATCGTCCTCATATTACGATTGCAAAGAAGTGGGGAGGGGAAGCCGGGCTTTCGGAAGAGCAGTTAAAGCAAACGTCGGTTGAAGAACAGTTTCAAGTAAGTTCATTTGCCCTTTTTGAAGTTCATCCTGCTAGCAAACCTAAATATAAAAAAATACTATCTTTTTCATTGCAGTCACAGTAGCATATGAACATACAAGCATGGAGAGAGGTTATTTAAAGATCACTCTTATTAAAGGAAAGAAAACGCCGATGATAATAGAGAAACAATCGGTGAACCAAGTGTTAGAGGAATTTTAATTAGGGGATTGATGTAAACGTGGCGCAGCTACTTAAGGTGCAAGATTATATTTCCCGTTATGAAAAAGACGTTTATCACTACACGTCTCAGTTTAATCATTTAAAAAAACATAATTGGAAGAAAGCAAAGCAATTGTTTGAACAAGGGCTATTACATGGCCCTCCTGTAAAAGAAGAAACAAAAGCTCAACGTTCATTTTTGCAAAAAGCAAAAGAGCGGTTTACAAGGAAAAAAGAAACGCTTGAAGTGGAAGAAGCGTTCTCTAGCGATAGCGTGGAAAATCAAGAGCTATTGAGGTTTACAACTCTTCCACAAACAGCGGAAGATTTGAAAATATTGTTTTTAGAAAATGTATTTGATCTTCAAATGAAATGGGCTACATCCACTTTATTTGAGTTCTCGCAAGCAGATCGTAAATATTACCATGATGAAGCTCTCCGTTATTTTATTCAGCGCTTTCCTGATACGTATCTCGTGATGTACAAGCCTGTTTTCCTGATTAATAAAGCTCCGGTAGAAGGGGATATCATTATTGTTACTCCAACGGAAACCCTCTGTATTTGTTTAATAGAAACATATAAAAGTGCTGTTTTTCAGTATTCAAAAGAAAATTTTTGGACAGAGTTAAGAGGAAGAGATCAAAAAAAGATATTAAATCCGTTAATTGGGTTAAATCGAATGGAGCAAATTGTCCGAAGTATCTATCGTACTCACGATATTGAACATAGCGTAAAGAAAATATTACTAAGCAGAAATGGATACATTGACTACGCTGCGGAGCCTTATCAGGTTGAATTTGTAGATGCTAGAAAGTATGAAGAATGGTTTTATGAACTTAGGAAATCTAAAGCGCCTTTAAAGTTTAAACAGATGAAAGCAGCTCAGGTACTGCTCGAACACAGCCAGAGTATTTATTTTGACCGGGAATTCGAAGCAGGTGAATAATCCGAACATTCATGCTATGAAAGTGCTTTCGTTTTTGCGTTTGCTACATATAATGCTACTAAAGAGGTAATTGGCATAAGGAGGAGAAAAGGATGACTGGTGATAATAAGTTTCAGGCTTATTTAGATCAAATAGATCGTATTACTGTTTTAGTTCCAACTTCTTATCATGAAGGTCAAATTGATTTTTTTGTGATTAAAGGTGCACAAATGCATGAGACCATCTCTATTGAAAACGTACATGAATTAGAAGGTTTTATCAAATATGAAGGTAAGGTTGAAGAGAGCATAGAGATTGGACATTCGTACGTTATCTGTGATAATCACGGGGAGAAAGTTCCGTTGCAGGTAGGGGCTGTTATACGAACAAAAGAGTTTGATGAAAGATTTTATTATAATCAAAATGATTTGGGTGCAGCCTTTTATTCAGATCATATTATGATAAAAGTCTGGGCCCCGACTGCATCAGCAGTGGTTTTAAAATTAATACATGCAAATAGCGGAGAAGAAGAACTGTACGTTATGACTCGTCAAAGAAAAGGCGTATGGGAAAAGGAACTTCCCTTAGATAAAGAAGGGTATTATTATCGATTTTTAATAGATGTAAACGGTCGGACAAATGAAGCGGTGGACCCTTATGCCGTTGCAGCTACAGCAAATAGTGAATACGGAGTTCTGATAAATCTTCATACAGCCTATGTTCATCCCCATGAAAAGCCGCCTTTCCTTCAGCCAACGGATGCCGTTATTTACGAAATGCATGTTCGAGACTTTTCTATTCATCCTTCAAGCGGGATAGAAAAAAAAGGTACGTACCTAGCTGTTACTGAATCAAGCGGTCAGCCAGGCAAACCAACAGGCCTCCATTATTTAAAAGAGCTAGGAGTGACCCATCTTGAATTTCTTCCTATTAACGACTTTGGCGGAGTAGATGAATTAAATCCTCATGCTTCTTATAATTGGGGGTATAATCCATTGTTGTTTAATGTGCCGGAAGGAAGCTACTCTGCTGACCCTTCAAATCCCACCACTCGTATTGTTGAAGTGAAGCAATTAATATCAACGCTTCATCAACAGGGATTCCGTGTTATTATAGATGTAGTTTATAATCACGTATTTGTACGAGAAGAATCACCTTTTGAAAAAATTGTTCCGGGCTATTATTTTCGACATGATGAGTTTGGGATGCCTTCGAACGGGACGGGAGTAGGAAATGATTTTGCTTCTGAACGGAAAATGGCGCAAAAGTTTATTATCGATTCAGTATTATTTTGGATAAAAGAGTACGATGTTGATGGTTTTCGTTTTGACCTCATGGGGATTTTAGATATAGAAACGATGAAAATCATTCGGGGAAAAATAAATGAAATTGATTCTACTATTTTGGTGTTTGGCGAAGGCTGGGATTTAAATACGCCTCTTCCCCACACTCAAAAAGCAATGATGGCGAATGCCCGCCAAACACCTCAAATCGGCTATTTTAATGACCGCTTTCGAGATTCTGTAAAAGGAAGCACGTTCGATGTGTATGAAAAAGGTTTTATCAGCGGGAATATTCATCAAAAAGAAGCAGTGCAATCTGTGATAGCGGGTAGCATTCTGGATAAAGAAGACAGTCCCGCTTTATTTATAAATCCAGCACAGTCAATTAATTATGTTGAATCACATGATAATCATACGCTGTGGGATAAGTTAACGAATTCAAACGGAGAAGAAGACGAAGACACTCGTAGAAGTCGTCATCGCCTTGCTACTGCTATTGTGCTTCTTTCACAAGGCATACCGTTTCTTCATAGTGGTCAAGAGTTTTACCGCACTAAAAAAGGCGTAGAGAACAGCTATAATTCACCCGATGATATTAATGCACTCGATTGGAATCGAAGAAGGGAATTTTCTTCTGATGTGAATTGGGTTCAAGAGCTGATTCGTATTCGCAAACAGCACGATGCATTTCGCTTGGGGGATGCTTCAGCGATTAGGCAGCATGTCTCTTTTCTAAACACGCCGCAATCCGTTATTGGCTATTGCTTATCAAACGTATTGGCTTACGGTCCGTGGAAGAATATTATTGTGTTTTTTAATCAAGGCCTAATGGAAGAAAAAGTAGTTTTGCCAGAAGGACCATGGAAAATAGCACTTGATCATTGTAAAGTATATAAAAATGGGTATCCTACTATAGAGGATAATGCTATAAATGTTCCAAAGCTTAGCGTTCTTATTTTATTTCAAACGTAATTATTGTCTTCAACCACTTGACGAAAAAAGTGTGATGGAGATAATATTTATAAAGGATGGCTATTGATACATATCCTCAATAGCCGTCTTTTTTATTTACTAAGAAAATAACGTCATGATGTCTTAATAGATTGCTTTATTGAGTGAAATTTTTAAACGAAATGTGTGTGTTGAAATTGAAGGTGAATTGGTTGGAAGATATATTAGGAAGCGAATGGGAAATTACTCCTGCTGGCGGAGCGACAGGAGAAGCTTATTTTGCAAAATTTCAAGACCGAAAGCTTTTTTTAAAGCGTAATTCATCACCTTTTTTAGCAGTATTGTCAGCTGAAGGAATTGTACCGAAGCTCGTGTGGACAAGACGAATGGAAAATGGAGATGTGATCACAGCTCAGCACTGGCTAGATGGTCGAGAATTAAAACCAAAAGATATGAATTCGAGTCGAGTGACAGAATTGCTTAGTAAAATTCATCATTCAAACGAGTTATTAGATATGTTGAAAAGGTTAGGGAAAACACCGCTTCTTCCCGAAGACGTGCTAGCCGATATTCTAGAGAACGTGGACGAGCGACTTCAAAAAGAGAGTATTGTAGAGCAGGGAATCAGCTATTTACAAGCAGAGCTTCCGTCCATTCAGACAGATAAATATGTGGTATGTCACTGTGATGTGAACCACAATAACTGGATGCTTGGAGAGAATACGCAGCTATATTTAATCGATTGGGACGGAGCGATGATTGCAGATCCTGCTATTGATTTAGGTTTATTGCTTTATTGGTACATCAATCCATCTCAGTGGGAAGAATGGCTTGAGCATTATGGGGTTGAACTAACTGAGAACTTGAAAACGAGAATGAAGTGGTATGTGATAAGTCAAACCATTTTATTCATTGAATGGCATCGTTCGAAAAATGAACATTCTGAAATGAATTACTGGCTTGAATATCTTCGGATGTTGCTCGTCAACGACATTCAAGCACAGTAGCAAAGGTTATGACAAGGTAGATAGTTCTTGGACCCATTGTGATAAATTTTGTTGATTGGTTTGAATATGTTCGTCTAAATGAGCAGCACTTTTTGCATCTTGCGTGTATTTATAAACGTTTTGTAGTGTTGCTTGTACGTCTGTGCTAGCATATCCTTTTGCTAACATTGATTGAATTAAACGTTCAACCTGTTCACATTCCGCAACCGTTCCGCAGCAATCACTTTGATGATTAGATAAAATATCTTTTACTATATTCATTTGGTGTTCGGCATTTAAAGGCATTAAGCATCATCCTTTCTCGTATGATGCTCTTATTTTTTTCTATCTAAACACAATTATGCATGAAAATGTCGGTTGTTTCGAATAACCGACATTTTCAATGCGTCAAAATAAATTAAAGAGGTGCAACATGAGATTACGAAACAAACCTTGGGCAAAAGATAAAATTGCTGAAAATCCCCAATACGTGGTTCCAAATCCAGCGGAGTATAAAGGAAACTGGAAAGAAGTTTTTGGAAATGAAAATCCTCTTCATATTGAAGTAGGAACAGGAAAAGGCCAATTTTTAGTAGGGATGGCTAAACAAAATCCGCATATCAACTATATTGGAATTGAAATGTATGAAAGTGTCATCTTAAGTGCTCTAGAACGATTGATTGAAGAAGAGCTTCCAAATTTAAAGTTGTTGAATGTAGATGCTAACCATCTTAGTGAGTTTTTTGCAAAAAATGATGTGGGTCGCGTTTATCTCAATTTCTCTGATCCATGGCCAAAAAAGAGACATGCCAAGCGCCGCTTAACATACAAAACGTTCTTAAGCATGTATGAAAATCTGCTGGTTGATGGTGGAGAAATTCACTTTAAAACAGATAATCAAGGGCTATTTGAGTATTCATTGACAAGCTTTTCAGAATATGGACTTCTTCTCAAGTACATTAGCTTAGATTTGCATAAAAGCGATTTTGAAGGCAATGTTATGACGGAATATGAAGAGAAATTTTCACAAAAAGGCAGCCGCATTTACCGCTGTGAAGTAAAATACCTGAATGAAAAAGACTGAGTTCCTCAGTCTTTTTTTGTTCAAAAAGAGAAGGGGATAGTGATAAAATAAAAAGGAATATAATGGAGGTGTAAAATGGAAACGCTAACAATAGGCGAATTAAAAGTTACATGGCTTCGTGGAGGGAATAATCATTTAGATGGAGGGGCAATGTTTGGTGTTGTTCCAAAAGAGCTTTGGACAAAAAAATATCCCATTTCAGACGGGAATCGAATTCCCATGAGGACTGATCCTTTGCTCGTTCAAACTGAAAAACACCTCATGTTAATTGATGCAGGTATAGGAAATGGGATGTTGGATGAGAAAAAAAAGCGTCATTTTGGCGTAACGGAAGAATCATTTATTGCTGAAGACTTACAAAAGTTAGGGTTCACGTGCGAAGATATTACTCATATCATTATGACGCATCTCCACTTTGATCATGTGTCAGGCTTAACAAAATGTATCAACGGAAACTTTTCCTCTGCTTTTCCAAATGCAAGAATTTTTGTTAGTGACATCGAGTGGAATGAAATGAGGAATCCTAATATACGTTCTAAAAATACGTATTGGAAACAAAATTGGGAATTTATTCAGCATCAAGTAATAACATTTAGCGACAAAGATGAAATTGTGCCTGGAGTAACGGTTCATCATACCGGCGGTCACAGCCATGGTCATGCTGTAGTTATATTAAAAGGAAACAATGACATCTTAGTGCACATGGGCGATCTTTTGCCAACACATGCACATCAAAATGTCTTATGGGTAATGGCATATGATGACTATCCAATGACTTCGATTGAACAAAAGCAGCAGTGGTTAGCTTATGCCTATGAGCATCAAGCTTGGCTAAGTTTTTATCATGATGCTTTTTATCGAGCTGTAAAATGGGATAACAAAGGAGAAATAGTTGACGAAATTAAACGGGTGTATTCAGCGTCAATTCAATAATAGCACCGCTTTTTTTATCAATGAAAAACTCGTAATGTTCCTGTTTTGCATCACGTGTTCTGATAATTCCACCTGTATAACCATAAAAAGAGAGACCATGCTTTTGAATGACCTTAGTCGTCGTTTCAATCCATGAGCCGTCGATTGCCCCATTTTGTTTAAAAGCGCTTTTAACAATCGTAAGGGCTTCCGATGAGGAAATTGACGACGTTCTTTTTTGAATAATATAAGCGCTTGCAAATCCGACTGCAGCTCCTGCTATTAGTTGAGTCCATTTCACGTTATTCACCTGCTTTTTAAGGATATGTTTTCATCATTATATCAAATTGTCGAATGCTTTGTTAAGTTGAGTCATAGAAGAGAAGGACGGAACTAGCAACTATTTCCGGTTTTCGATACAATAAAGAAAATGATACATAAAGG
Source organism: Priestia sp. FSL W8-0524 (assembly GCF_038005965.1). Lineage (NCBI taxonomy): Bacteria > Bacillati > Bacillota > Bacilli > Caryophanales > Bacillaceae > Priestia > Priestia sp. FSL W8-0524. Next base: position 4,490,622 of record NZ_JBBOUG010000001.1, on the reverse strand, counting down.
AGAGTATATATGAACAATGAAACGCTATCTTTATTTAAAACATTAACGGAGTTACCAGGTGCCGCTGGAAACGAACATCAAGTACGTTCATTTATGCGCTCGCAAATTGAACCCCTTGTAGATGAAGTCATTCAAGATGGGTTAGGAAGTTTATTCGGCGTTCGCTATAATGAAGAAAAAGGTCCTAAAGTAATGGTAGCAGGACATATGGACGAAGTAGGATTTATGGTTACGTCTGTAACTGATAAAGGAATGCTTCGTTTTCAAACTCTAGGAGGATGGTGGAGTCAAGTACTTCTAGCTCAACGCGTCCATGTTGTGACAAAAAAAGGTCCTATCACCGGCGTAATTGCTTCTATCCCTCCCCATTTATTAGACGAATCACAGCGCAACAAGCCAATGGCCATTAAAAATATGATGATTGATGTGGGCGCAGATAGCAAGCAGGAAGTAGCAGAAATGGGCATTCGTCCTGGCGATCAAATTGTACCGATTTGTCCGTTTACGCCAATGGCAAATGAAAAGAAAATACTGGCAAAAGCATGGGATAACCGCTATGGGTGCGGACTTGCGATTGAATTATTAAAAGAAGTAAAAAATGAAAAATTGCCAAATATCTTATATTCTGGAGCTACTGTTCAAGAAGAAGTAGGACTTCGCGGTGCTCAATCAGCTGCGAATATGATTAAACCGGATTTGTTTTATGCACTAGATGCTAGTCCTGCTAACGATACGTCAGGGGATAAAAATGCATTTGGACAATTAGGAAAAGGCGTATTACTTCGTATCTTTGACCGTACGATGGTCACACATAGAGGAATGAGAGAATTTATCTTAGATACAGCTGAGACAAACAGCATCCCTTATCAATACTTCGTTTCTCCAGGAGGTACGGATGCAGGGCGCGTTCATACTTCTAATAACGGAGTTCCTTCTGCAGTGATCGGCGTATGTTCACGTTATATTCATACCCATGCATCTATGATTCATGTGGATGACTATGCAGCTGCAAAAGAATTATTAGTCAAACTTGTACGCTCTACAGACCAAACAACGCTTGATACGATTAAACAAAACGGATAAAGAAGAACAAAGCAGCTGCTTTTGCGGTTGCTTTGTTTCATCATGACAGGAGAAAAAAATGAAAATTGCAATCGGAACGAAGAACCCAACAAAAGTAAATGCAGTAAAAAAAGTATTTGGAGATACTTTTACATATGTAGAGGTAGACGTGCAGTCCGGGGTGTCACCACAGCCTTTTTCTGATGAAGAAACCATCCAAGGAGCGATTAACCGCGCGCGTGCTGCTGTTAAAGAGACAGGTGCTGATATTGGCATTGGACTTGAAGGAGGGGTACAGGAAACGCCTCATGGCTTATTCCTTTGCAATTGGGGAAGTCTTGTTACCTCTAAGGACCTTGAACCGATTTTAGGTGGAGGAGCTCGTATTCGGCTTCCTGAAGCGGTAGCCGATATGCTTCGTCATGATAAAAAAGAATTAGCCGAAGCTATGGAAGTGTATACAAACCAAAAAAATATTCGAAAAAAAGAAGGAGCAATCGGCATTTTCACCAATGGAAATTTAGATCGGACCGCTATGTTTTATCAGGTTGTTTTAATGCTAAAAGGACAGCTAGATTTTAGGACAAATCAAGCTGTTCAATAGGAAATTTCTTTGTAACCCTTTATAATAGAAAAGCATCAGTGTATGATAGTTGCAACAACTCATATACTATGTTTTGATGTAGAAGGATTAAAAAATGTATGGGGCTTTAGCCGTTTAAATACGAAAGTAAAAGAAAAAGTGGAGGAAAGAAAAATGGAAAAAATGCAAACAATTGAACAATACAAAGAAGTCATTAAAGAGGGAAAGCATATCATGATGTTTTCAGCAGACTGGTGCCCAGATTGCCGAGTAATCGAGCCTGTGCTTCCAGAAATTGAGGCGAATCATAGCGAGTATACATTTCACTATGTGGATCGCGACGACTTTATCGATCTTTGTGCAGAATTAAGCATCTTTGGTATTCCAAGCTTTGTTGGTTACAGCAACGGAGAAGAAACAGGGCGTTTTGTCAGCAAAGACCGTAAAACAAAAGAAGAAATTGAAGAGTTCATTAACGGCTTAAATGCATAAAACAAGTGAAGACTGATAGCGATAAATTGCTATCAGTCTTCATACATAAAAATGAGAAAAGGAGGCGTAAATATGGCGAAAATGAATAGTCAAAAGATGAGAAAGCTACTTGAAGAGCGATTAACGGGTGCGGATTGGTCATTTTTATTTGACCGTGAAAAAGATACGCTTCGCGTTGAACATCAGGAAACGAAAAAAGGTGTAACCATTTCTTTACCTGGGTTAATTGCAAAATGGGAAGAAAAAAAGGAAGCGGCTCTAGATGAAATGGTATATTATATAAAAGAAGCTCTTCGTGTTATGAACGATGAACAGCAGGTAACGGGAAAAGAAAAGCGCATTTATCCAGTTATTCGCTCAACGTCTTTTCCGGATAAATCGAATGAAGACGTGCCGTTGATTTATGATGAACATACAGCTGAAACACGCATTTATTATGCGCTTGATTTAGGCAATACATATCGTCTATTAGATGAGAAACTAATTCGTAAGGAAAATTTAGATCTATCCGCAGTGCGGGAAATGGCTAAATTTAATCTTCGCTCTTTGCCGATTTCACATAAAAAAGATACGGTAGCAGGCAATGACTTTTATTTTGTAAATCAGAACGATGGATACGATGCAAGCCGAATTCTTAACGAGGCATTTTTGCAAGATTTTGCTTCTAGTGTTTCGGGCACAATGGCTGTAGCAGTACCTCATCAAGATGTGCTGATTCTAGCTGATATCCAAAACGAAACGGGTTATGATATTCTTGCGCAAATGACCATGAGCTTTTTTGCAAGTGGACGTGTACCCATCACAGCTCTTTCATTTTTATACGAAAACGGTGAGCTAGAACCTATTTTTATTCTAGGAAAAAATCGCAGTAAAGGACGGGACTAATTATGAATCTTTTTTATAATAAAGAAGGTATCGGCGATACGTTAATCGTCAAGCTAGAAGATATTGCAATTGAAAATCGCACGTTTGAAACAAAAAGCGACGTTGTGCGTATCTTTGATCAAAAATCAAATACAACGGCTGGCTATAACATCTTTCATGCTTCTTCTAAGTTAAAAGTAGAGGGAAATGGTTCTCTTGAATTAACAGAAGAAATGGTGGAAGAAGTAAATCGTGTACTTAGCGAAAGCGGTTTTGAAGGTAAACTTGAAGTGGATTTATCTCCTAAGTTTGTAGTTGGATATGTTCAAGAAAAAGAAAAGCATCCAAATGCAGATAAGCTAAACATCTGTAAAGTAGATGTTGGCACAGAAACACTTCAAATTGTATGTGGAGCACCAAATGTAGACGCAGGTCAAAAAGTCGTCGTAGCAAAAGTAGGAGCGGTTATGCCAAGCGGTATGATCATTAAAGATGCAGAGCTGCGCGGTGTACCTTCTTCAGGCATGATTTGCTCTGCTAAAGAGCTGGCGCTTCCGAACGCTCCTCAAGAAAAAGGGATTTTAGTACTTGAAGACAAATATGAAGTAGGTCAGCCTTTTCAAGCATAAAAGCAGAGTGTGATACTAATTTATAGGGCAAAAGCAGGATGTTTTTTTACACGTATATTTCAAAGCGTTACAGTTGCTGAAAAGCAATTGTCAATTCTTAAAAAGGTTTGATAAAATTAAAAGCCACTAGTCTAGACTAGTGGCTTTTTTCGCGTTTAATTATGAGTGCTAATTAAACATGAAAAAATATTTTTGCAAAGAGGAATTTTACTGTATAAATAAGGGAAGCAAAATAGTAGATTTTATAGTAAGAGTTCAAGCATACGTGATAGAATGATAAATGAAAAGATAGTATATATATCCATCTCAGAGAATACTTTGAGGCCAAAGGTAAATAAAGGATGCATGGATAGCTTTTTGTAGATGTCGCAGCACTGCGATATAAGAGGCTAAACGAAGTAAGATAGTCTGATAGAAAGAGTGATAAAAATGGGTTTTGTACGAAAAGTAATGGATTATTTACTAGGATACGAAGTGAAAGAAATCGTTGTAGACGAACATGGAAATACAACGGAAGAATACCCTTTAAATAGAGAAAAAACAATTCCTAAAAAGAAGGCTACTAAGCCTAAACAAATGCAGTCAGTTCATCAAAAGCCAGTGATGAAAGCAGCGCCAAAACCTTCTGTTCCACACTCGGCCAGAACGCAAAAGCGGAATTACAGTGAAGAGCAGCAAGATGTTCATACAAAAGTAGCTTATCAATACCCAAAAGGAACGTTTCGTTTCCCTTTAATTGATGATACGGGAGAAGCAAAAAAGGCAGCAGCTCCTAAAAATGAACCAAGGCCTGTAGCAAAAAAGGCACCGGCTCCGTTTTATCAAGAGCCTGTTCGCAAGTCGGCGCTAACGCAGCCTAAGTCAGTATCTCAGCCGTTAAAAGCGGTATCTGAAAAGAAAGAAGCGATTCCGCAAGTAAGAAAACGTCCGTTCCGTCCGACTGAAATCCCTTCACCTGTTTATGGGTTTAATAAGCGGCCTTCTAATGTTGTACAAAACGGAAGTGAGGAAGTAGTAGAATATGAGCTTCCGAGTACACAGTTATCAAAAGCAGCGTTTGAAGATGAAATTTACCGACGAGCGATGAATACGTCTGTTGTAGAGCCGTTAAGAAAACCAGTTTCTAAGCCTATAGCGGAAGAAGCACAGATTCAAGAAACGGAAGAAATGATGCAACTGTCTTCTCAGCGTTTTGCTCAGTGGAAGCAATATGAGGAAAATCAAAAAGAGAAGATATCATTTCCTGAAGAAAAGCCAAGTTCTTCAGTAGCCGTAAAAGAACAGGAAGAGGTTCCAACTTTTGAAGAATCACATGCGGTCGAACCGTTAGTGGCAAAAGAGAAAGCTACCGACTGGGATTTGGCGGAAGAAACAGCAGTAGCTGAAGAGGCTCCAATTTCAAAGGAAACGCCTCCGTTTGAATCATCCGTTTCTTTCCAACAAGAGATCGGAAATGAAGCTGAAGAGGCAGAAGCAGAAACGTTGATGGAAGAAAGCCCAGCGTTTTTACAAGCAGAAGCAGAAGAAGTAGAAGCACTAAAGCCTAGAAAGAGAGAAGAAGTTCCAGCCGCTGAAAAAGAAAGTCACGTCATTCTAGAAGAGCCAACAAACAGTGTTCATGTTGAAGCAGAACATGAGCTGAATTCTGAAAGTTTACATCCATCGCAACCCGCAGCTGATGAATGGCAACCAGAAGCGGTATCCGCTGTTGTGCACCGAGAGCTTGAAAATTCAGTGATAAAAGAGGAAGAGAGCAGGATGCAAGAAAGTCAAGAGTTACAAGGACAAGTACAGCAAGAGTCAGCTGTAGAACCTCTTGTACCTGCAGAACAGCCAGGGAATGCTGAACGAGCTCGCGGTAAGCGATTAGTGCCTTTTAACGTAATGATGCTGAAAAAAGACCGCACAAAGATGGATAACAGCGCTCGAGAAAAAAGTCAGCCGTCCCAAGGTTCATACCAAACGCCGAAGGCAGAAGCTCTGCAAAAAAAAACGGAAGTAAGTAGGCAAGAAGAAGTTCACGGTGAAAAAACCGAAGAAGCGGTTCCGCAGGCTTCATTAAAATCTGAAGAACCTGTAAATGTAAAAGCTTCTTCTCCTTATACATTTCCTGGAATGAACTTGCTTAACATTCCTCCAGCTGCTATTGAAGAAGATAATCAATGGGCGGATGAGCAGCGTGAGCTTTTGGATATGACATTAAAAAACTTTAACGTTCGAGCTAAGGTCGTAAACGTCACGCAAGGTCCTACCGTAACCAGATTTGAAGTACATCCTGAGCCCGGTGTGAAAGTGAACAAAATTACGAATTTAACAGATGATATTAAACTGAGCCTAGCCGCGCGTGATATTCGAATTGAAGCGCCAATTCCAGGGAAAAATACGATTGGAATTGAAGTGCCAAATCGTCAAAGTAAGCCGGTGTTAATTCGCGAAATTTTGAGGCATCCTTCTTTTAGAAAAGATAACTCTCCTTTAACGGTGGCGTTAGGGTTAGATATTTCAGGAACGCCGGTTGTGACTGACTTGAACAAAATGCCTCACGGTTTAATTGCTGGAGCGACGGGGTCTGGTAAAAGTGTGTGTATTAATACCATTATCGTCAGCTTGCTTTATAAAGCTGCGCCACACGAAGTCAAGCTTATGTTAATTGACCCTAAAATGGTTGAGCTAGCTCCTTACAACGGCATTCCGCATTTAGTCAGCCCGGTTATCACGGATGCGAAAGCAGCTACTACAGCTTTAAAGTGGGCAGTAGAGGAAATGGAGCGCCGCTACGAACTGTTCGCACATGCGGGCGTACGTGATATTACAAAATACAACGAACGTGTAAAAGAACATAATGAAAAAAGCGGGGAGCTGCCGTATCTAGTTATTATTATTGATGAACTTGCCGACTTGATGATGGTATCTCCAGGGGAAGTAGAGGAAGCTATTTGCCGTATTGCACAAAAGGCAAGAGCGTGTGGCATTCACTTATTGCTTGCAACGCAGCGTCCTTCCGTAGATGTTATTACAGGCTTAATTAAAGCAAATGTGCCAACGCGTATCGCATTTTCTGTTTCTTCGCAAGTTGATTCACGTACAATTATCGACACAGGAGGAGCAGAGAAGCTATTAGGTAAAGGTGATATGCTGCTTCTTGAAAACGGATCTTCTAAAAGCGTTCGAATTCAAGGGAACTTTGTTTCAGATGAAGAAATTGATCGCGTTGTAGATCATGTCAAAAAGCAAATGAAGCCAACATACTTATTTGATCAAGAAGATTTGTTGAAAAAGCAGCAAAGCTTTGCTTCAAATGAAGAAGATGAGCTTTTCTATGAAGCATGCGAGTTTGTGCTAGACCAAGGCGGTGCATCTACTTCCAGTCTGCAAAGACGCTTCAGAATGGGGTACAATCGCGCAGCGCGCCTAATTGATATGATGGAGCAGCAAGGAATTATTTCAGAAGCAAGAGGAAGCAAGCCGAGAGATGTGCTCATTACCGAAAACGAGCTTCAGGAAATGGAAAGTCAAACAGCCACTTCTACATTTTAAGCTGTTTTTCTGCATGTAGGTTAAAAAAAGAGGCTATGCAAAATCAGCAGGATACAGCTTTATGTGAGCTAACGCTCTGTCACTGTATCCGCCGCCTCTTTTTTTCCTCCTTTAAGTTCGTTTATACAGAATTTGAGTAGGGATTTTGGAAGAAATCCATCAGGAAAAAAAGGAAAAGGTTTGTCAGAACTAGTAAAATGATTTACTATATGTAAGGATAATGTGTGTTTTGCTTTTTTAGCATGTGATAGTTTGCTATCATTTCTCACCAGCTGAAACATATGAGCTGAAGGCGTTTAAAGAGGACAAACCAAAATAATTAGAGTACGAGTGAAGAGTAATGACAGAAGAAAATCATGAACTGATTAACTTTAATGAAATTCGTGAACAAAAGCAGCTTCAGTCTGATAATGCTATTTGCGACTTTTACAATCAATATTTCTTTTTTGTGAACCGCTATACGAATATACGAGAAAAAGTGCGGGCTTCACATCTATTTAAAGAGTTAGTAAACTTGCCTCATGAGGCGGCTCTGTCTGATTCCCATGAACAATTATTTTTTCAGTGGTTTGCATTTGAATATGTAACCATTCAGGGGAAAACCCTGCTGCAGCTGTTTTTAGCTGATCAGGCGAAGCAGAAAACAGAGTCGTTTTTAATTCAAGGAGCCTTTTTTTTGACGAGTGTACTAGAGCCAATTATTGTGTCTAAAGTACCTAATTCGTTTTTCTTAAAAGGATATACCCCATTGACAAATGAGCAGGTTATCATCAAAGATGTAAGAGGAAGATTTGCAAATTTAGAGGAACAACAAGTAATTTGGATTCGAAAAATAAAATCAATCGGATATGACGTGTTAATTGACTCTTTCTTTTTAGGACATAAACAACGCATTGAACAGTTAGTAACCCAATATAATGACAAAAAAAATGCAATGACATGGCGATCGTTTTTAAAACAGCAGGCTATATACTATGTGATGAAGCCAAAATAAAAGGCCGTTTCGCAAGGGAAGAGAGTAGAAATGGAGTCATGGAGTTATGTTATAAGAAGTGATATAATGTACGAATGTTATCGTGAAATCAGCAATCAAACGACATTTATATACGTTTGTAAGAGCAATTCTAGATAACCGTCATATACTGTCTTACAGATAGACGAATGTTGGAGGTTCTTTATATGACAGTTTACCATTTTGTAGGTATTAAAGGAACAGGAATGAGTGCGCTTGCGCAAATCCTAAACGATATGGGCTTTCAAGTTCAAGGATCGGATATTGAAAAAGAAATTTTTACGCAAAAAGCACTAGAACAGCAGGGAATTCCTGTTTTACCATTTGATAAAAATAATATTAAAGACGGCATGACTGTAATTGCAGGAAATGCTTTTCCTGATACGCATGAAGAAATTGCAGAAGCAGCTTCAAAAGAAGGAGTCAAGCTTGTACGCTATCACCGTTTCTTAGGTGACTTTATGAAACAGTATACGAGTGTAGCCGTAACAGGAGCACACGGAAAAACATCCACAACGGGTATGTTAGCGCATGTGATTCAAGGAGCTGAACCTACTTCATATTTAATTGGAGACGGTACGGGTAAAGGTGTAAAAGACAGCAAGTATTTTGCGTTTGAGGCATGTGAGTATCGCCGCCACTTCTTATCTTATACGCCAGACTATGCAATTATGACGAATATTGATTTTGATCACCCTGATTATTTTGCCAATATCGATGATGTATTTAGCGCGTTCCAAGAGATGGCACTTCAAGTCAAAAAAGGAATTATTGCCTGTGGAGACGATGAACATCTGCAGCAAATTCAAGCGAAGGTACCTGTTCTTTATTACGGATTAGGCGAAGAAAATGATTTCCAAGCTCGTAATATTGTAAAAAGTACAACAGGCACAACATTTGATGTGTTCGTTCGCAATACGTTCCACGCATCATTTGAAATTCCAGGATACGGCGACCATAACATTTTAAATGCACTTTCTGTTATTGCCCTTTGTCACTATGAAGAAATTGACGTTGCCGTGCTGCAAGAGCGTTTTAAAACATATCAAGGTGTAAAACGTCGTTTCAGTGAAAAGAACGTTGGCAAACAAGTGCTAATCGATGATTATGCGCACCATCCAACGGAAATTAATGCAACGATTTCAGCTGCTCGTCAAAAGTATCCAAACCGCGAAGTTGTGGCTGTTTTCCAACCGCATACGTTTACGCGTACACAAACGTTCTTAGAGGACTTTGCAGCAAGCTTACAGCACGCTGATAAAGTATATCTATGTGACATTTTTGGATCAGCCCGTGAGCATCAAGGTAAATTATCAATTGAAGATCTACGAAGCAAAATCAGCGGAGCTGAATTAATTAATGAAGAAACAATTGAATCGTTAAAAGACCATAATGAAGCTGTATTAGTATTTATGGGTGCTGGAGACATTCAAAAGTTTGAAAAACTATATCAGCAGACCGTATCATAAAAAAGAGGCACTCTCCTGAGTGCCTTTTTTTTATTTCAAAACTCATTTTAAATTTTCAGGGTTTAACGCTTTTAATTCTTCAATGACAAATAGCCCGTCTTTACGAATCAACACGTCATCGAAATAAATCTCACCGCCACCGTATTCTGGGCGCTGAATCATCACCATATCCCAGTGAATATTTGACTTGTTTCCGTTATACGCATCTTCGTAGCACTCGCCAGGAGTGAAGTGGAAGCTTCCGTCAATTTTTTCATCAAATAAAATGTCTTGCATTGGATGTTGAATATACGGATTTACGCCAATCGCAAATTCGCCAACAAAACGTGCGCCTTCATCTGTATCAAAAATGCCGTTGATGCGTTCTGTATCATTAGCGGTTGCTTCAACAATTTTACCGTTTTTAAATGTTAAGGATACATTCTCAAACGTAAAGCCTTGATAGTTAGAAGGAGTGTTGTAAGAAATTGTTCCGTTTACAGAATCACGTACAGGAGCCGTGTATACTTCACCGTCCGGAATATTCATTTCTCCGGCACACTTCACTGCAGGAATATCTTTAATAGAGAACGTTAAGTCTGTATTCTCACCCGTTAAACGCACTTTGTCCGTACGGTTCATGAGCTCAACTAAAGCATCCATCGCTTTGCTCATTTTGCCATAGTCTAAGTTGCATACATCGAAATAAAAATCTTCAAATGCTTCTGTACTCATTTTAGCAAGCTGCGCCATTGAATCGTTTGGGTAGCGAAGAACGACCCATTTTGTTTTTGGAACGCGAATTTCTCTATGTACTTTTTTACCGATCGTATTCCCTTGGATTTTCATTTTATCTGCCGGAACATCTGATTGTTCAAAAATGTTTGAACCAGAACGTAAGCCAATATAAGCATCCATTTCTTTCATCACATTTGCTTCGAAGTCTGCCATCATATTGTACTGCTCTTCTTGTGCACCGTTTAAAAGAGCTCGGTCTACCGAATGATCTTTTAGCAGTACAAACGGGTAGCCACCGGCCTTGTACGCTTCATCTACAAGTGCTGTCACAAGCTCGCGCTGAAGTCCAAAGTTTTCGATTAATACTTTTTCTCCTTTTTGAAGGCGAACAGAATAATTAATTAAATTTTTAGCTAATGTTGCAATTCTAGGGTCTTTCATAAATAGTGCCTCCTTAAAATAACAATGATTGATGATTCACTTTCTATTGTACCCCACTGAGCTTATTTTGTTTGTTTTTATGCTTTAAAATCCTTTTTTTCTTTAGGAAGGGAAATAACTCATATATCGCGAAATAATGTAGCAATCTTCCCTTTTTATGAATAAATGCAGAGAGAATATGGTAAAGTTAAAGAGTCTATAGGGAATAGAAGGTTTAATTGTTTATAAAATTGGGAAAGTAGTTATAACAAGAGAGATGAAAATAGGAGGTGCCTTGCACAGATGGTTATTATTCTTTATTTAAGCGCTGCTATTGTTGCCATTGCGATTTTTTACCTGGTGGTTTCCGTGTCAAAAACATTGAAATCCGTTCAGCACACATTAAATTCAGTGGCAGGTACTTTAGACGGTGTAGAAAAGCAAATGACAGGAATCACAGCTGAAACAACTGCACTTTTACATAAGACTAATCTGTTAGCTGAAGATATTCAGCGTAAATCCGAAGCGCTGAACACAGTCGTGGATTCTGTTAAAGGCGTAGGTGACTCAATCCAAGACCTAAATAAGTCGATTAAAAGCGTATCATCAAGCGTTTCAGAGAAAGTAGAAGAAAATAAAGAAACTGTTGCTCAAGTCGTTCAATGGAGCAATGTTGCATTAGACGTATGGGAACGTATAAAATTAAGAAAACAGAAAAAAATTGACGCGGAGCCTGTACCTGTTGAAGTAAAAGAAAAATCGGTTCAACGCTCACGCTCATTTTCATAAGGATGAACTTTAAAGGAGGAGACGCATATGTCAAACAAACCAAATAAACCAAACAACACTTCAAATAAAGGCTTTTTAGTAGGAACAGTGATTGGAGGAGTTGTAGGAGCTGCAACGGCATTATTACTTGCTCCAAAATCAGGTAAAGAGTTCCGTTCGGATTTAAATGAGCAGGCAGCTTACGTTCGTTTAAAAACAGAGCAAGCGAAAAACAGCGCTGTTGAAAAAGGACAAGGGTTTGCTCAAACGGCTAAAGAAAAAACGGCTGGTTTATCACAAACATTATCTGAGCAATCTTCACAAGTAGTGGACAAAGTGAAAAACTTCCGTAAAGTAGATCCTGAACACGAAGCATTACCTCCAACGAGCTTAGAAGTGCTTGCTGATGAAGTGGAGTCTCAAAGCAACGAAGACGTTCAACAGAAGCTAACAGAAGCTCAAAAAGCATTAGATGAAGTGGAAAGCACAGTGCCACGACCATAATAAAGAATCAAAAGCGTTTACCCTATAGGGTGAACGCTTTTTTTGTATGTAATTTAGGTTGAACGGCAAGTAAATGTTAATTTCATCAGAGGGATTTTAATTTAACAAGTTCTTTTCTTTCTATGCTGAAAATAACTTCACCTTATAAATAAATTCATTAGCATTATACATAAAGCTGAGCACTCTTTTTGTATGGAAACGGTCAAACCATGTAAACTTAAGAGTAAGTACAGAAAGGGTGAAAAAAATGAAAAAGATTTCAACAGTTGAAGAGTTCGAACAAGTTATTAAGGAAAACCATCGCTTTTTATTTTTAAAGCACAGCACGACGTGTCCAATTAGTGCAGCTGGTCATGAGGCATTTTCAGCGTTTGCTTCTAGTCATGAAGACATTCCTTCTTATTATCTTCATGTGCAAGATTCACGAGACGTATCCAACTATATTGCTGAAACGTATGAAGTGAAGCATGAATCACCTCAAGCGCTTCTGTTTGAAGATGGAAAAGTGAAGTGGCACGCTTCTCACTGGAACATTAACGAAGAAGAATTAGCGAAAAATGTAGCTCATTAATTGAAAGAGGCTGGGACAAAAGCAGTTTAGGTGAAGGAAGATCCGAACGATTAATCGTTCGGTTTTTTTTGTAAGCTGATTGCGGTTTCATCCACTTTTTCGTACAATAGATGTAGTTTAGCACATAAAAGCAGAGAAGCCCCTTACATATATCCTCCATCACCTATCATCTTATGTAGTAACCCTGCTAAACGGATTTTTTTAAATCAGTGAAAGGGTGGACGTACATGACGAATTCAGATCTTCAGCATTTGCGATCTCAAATTGACGAAGTAAATATGAAACTGTTAAAGCTTATTAATGAGCGAGGCGAGCTTGTTCAAGAAATAGGAAAATTAAAAGGAATGCAGTCAACCAAACGGTTTGACCCTGTTCGTGAACGAGCAATGCTTGATGCGATTTTAAGCAAGAATGAAGGACCGTTTCAAACATCTACGCTTCAACATATTTTCAAAGAGATTTTCAAAGCTCATTTAGAGCTTCAAGAAGATGATCATCGTAAAGCACTTCTTGTATCCCGTAAAAAGAAGCCGGAAAATACAATCGTTACGGTAAAAGGAGAAACAATTGGTGACGGACTTCAGCGTTTTGTAGCAGGACCTTGTTCCGTTGAAAGCTATGAGCAAGTAGCAGCCGTAGCAAAAGCCGTAAAGCAGCAGGGTGTGCGGATGCTTAGAGGCGGAGCCTACAAGCCAAGAACATCTCCTTATGATTTTCAAGGCCTCGGCTTAGAAGGACTGCAAATTTTAAAAAGAGTAGCTGACGAATATGATTTAGCCGTTATTAGTGAAATTGTCGACCCCGCTGATATTGAAACGGCTGTAGAATACGTAGATGTGATTCAAATTGGTGCTCGTAATATGCAAAATTTTGAGCTGTTAAAAGAAGCGGGTGCGGTGAAGAAGCCTGTCTTATTAAAGCGGGGCTTAGCCGCTACGATTGATGAGTTTATTAATGCTGCTGAATACATTGTATCAAAAGGAAATGATCAGCTGATTTTGTGTGAACGAGGAATTCGTACGTATGAGCGAGCAACGCGAAATACGCTGGATATTTCAGCCGTTCCCATTTTAAAACAAGAAACTCATTTACCTGTTTTAGTCGACGTCACGCATTCAACAGGAAGACGAGATTTGCTTGTTCCAACGGCTAAAGCGGCTCTTGCCATTGGTGCGGATGGAATTATGGCAGAAGTTCATCCAGATCCGGCGGTAGCACTTTCTGACTCAGCTCAGCAAATGGATATTCCGCAATTTACAGAATTTATGAAGCAGCTAAAACCTATATGTAACTTAAATTTATAAAAAAACGTAAAAAAGAAAAATTCGTATACTTTTATGACAAGTTTGAGGCACTTAATGGTTTCAAGCTTGTTTGCCTTTCGTTATAATAAAGATAAGCGAAATTATCACGTATTTTGAAAACAGTCGATAACTTTTGTCAAAATAGGAAAGAATAAGTGCAAATCCAAAAAACAAGAATTTATGAAATTCTCGTGAAACTTGTCGGAAAAAGGCGGTAAATACGTTGCGGTGAAGCACATAGTATCGTATAGTAGTTACAGATATTCGCTATCATTCTGTGAGTGCATATGATATAAATTCGCGATTCACTTTTTTTATTTACTTACTATACACCGTCTTTTACATTGTTACATATAAACTGGTAAAATTGTCTTTGCACACGTAATAATAAGGGCATAACAGGAATGATTTAGATGCATACAGGGTATCTAAGCTGTATGTAAGAGTGAAGGAGCTAGAAATAGCCATTCTATAAAGGAAGATGGATTTATATACGTAAATACAAGAAATGAAATAAGGATAAAATAAACGAAATGTTTTTCGATAAGGAGTGTTTGTTGTGAACGTAACAATTTATGATGTAGCAAGGGAAGCAAGCGTGTCGATGGCAACGGTTTCTCGTGTGGTAAACGGAAATCCAAATGTAAAACCATCAACTAGAAAAAAAGTATTAGAAACAATTGAAAGACTAGGCTATCGTCCGAACGCAGTAGCGCGTGGATTAGCCAGTAAGAAAACAACGACAGTAGGAGTTATCATTCCTGATATTTCAAATATTTTCTATGCAGAGTTAGCGCGTGGAATCGAAGATATTGCAACAATGTACAAGTATAATATCATCTTAAGTAACTCCGACCAAAATCAAGATAAAGAACTTCATCTTTTAAATAACATGCTTGGTAAACAAGTAGACGGAATCATCTTCATGAGTGGGAATGTAACGGAAGAACACGTAGAAGAGTTAAAAAAATCACCGGTTCCAGTTGTACTTGCAGCATCAATCGAATCAACTAACCAAATCCCATCTGTAACTATTGATTATGAACAAGCAGCTTTTGATGCAGTGCAATCACTAATTGACAGCGGTCATAAAAATATTGCATTCGTTTCAGGTACGCTAGAAGAACCGATCAATCATGCGAAAAAAGTAAAAGGGTACAAGCGTGCTCTTACTGAAAGCGGATTGCCTGTACGCGATTCTTATATTGTAGAAGGAGACTACACGTACGATTCAGGTATTGAAGCAGTTGAAAAACTATTAGAAGAAGATGAAAAGCCAACTGCTATTTTCGTTGGAACGGATGAAATGGCATTAGGCGTTATTCACGGGGCACAAGATCGCGGGTTGAATGTACCAAACGATCTAGAAGTTATCGGTTTTGATAACACAAGACTTTCAACAATGGTTCGTCCTCAGTTAACATCTGTTGTACAGCCAATGTATGATATTGGTGCAGTAGCGATGCGTCTCTTAACGAAATACATGAACAAAGAAACGGTAGACAGCAGCATTGTACAGCTTCCTCACCGCATCGAGTTCAGACAATCAACAAAATAATAATACCTGTGAATGAATAAGAACGAATCCAAAGTTCAGACACGGGGAGATAGAATATGAAAAAAATTGATATGCTCACACCTATAGGGATACTAATTGGTATCTCTATGGTTGTGTTTGGGGTTATTTCAAGTGGAGGAATGAGCGGTTTTTTAGCTTTTATTGATGTGCCATCGATTTTAATTGTACTGGGAGGCGTTTTTGGTACGCTGTGCGTGAGCTTTCCGTTAAAACAATTAAAAAATATGGGAAGAGTAGGGAAACAAGCGTTTCAATCGAAAGAAATAAACGTAGAAGAAATTGTAGGAACATTTGTACATTTATCGGAAAAAGCGCGTCGAGAAGGGCTTCTATCGCTAGAAGCAGAGCTTGAACAAATCGATGATTCATTTGTGAAAAAAGGTATTTTGCTAGCCATTGATGGAGTAGAACCAGAAATGATTCGAGAGCTGCTTGAAGCTGAAATAGCTGCAGTAGAAGAAAGACATGCGAGAGGTCGAAGTATGTTTGAAAAAGCAGGCGATTATGCCCCCGCTTGGGGAATGATTGGGACGCTCGTTGGGCTAGTGCTAATGCTTAAAAGCCTTAATACCCCTTCATCGCTTGGGCCTAACATGGCAATTGCTCTTTTAACGACTTTCTACGGGGCGCTGCTTTCAAACTTGTTTTTTCAGCCAATCGCAGCTAAATTAGCTGGTAAAACGGAGCATGAGCTTTTTGTTAAAGAAGTGATTATTGAAGGTGTCATCGGCTTGCAGGCGGGGCAAAATTCTCGCTTTGTGCAAGCAAAGCTAAAAGTATTTGCCCCTGTTGAAAAACGAAAGCTGGAAGAAAAGAGAGAACACGTTCGTGAAGCGTAGAAGAAAAAGGTATTCGGCACAGTCGCCAAAATGGATGGTAACATTTGCTGATTTGGTGACGTTAATATTAGTTTTTTTTATTTTACTATTTTCAATGTCTAGCGTTGATAATCAAAAGTTTCAGACCGTTGTCAATTCGCTTACAAGCGGTGGCTCATTAGCTTCTGTAGAAAAGAGCCAGCAGTCTCAAAAGCTGGATAACATTTTAGCGAAAGTGCAAAATTACCTGAAGGAAAATAAGCTTCAGAATGTTATTACTGCTAAGCGAGATGAACGCGGAGTTGTGCTTATTTTACAAGAACAGGTGCTGTTTGAAACAGGACAGGCAGACATTTTGAAGAAAGGTACCCCTTTCCTGGATGAATTAGGAAGGTTATTCAGTACTATTCCAAACGATATTAAAGTAGAAGGTCATACCGATAATCGACCTATTCACACCTATCGTTATCCATCTAATTGGGAACTATCGGCAGCGCGTGCCAGCGGCGTCATACGTTATTTAACGAACCACTTTTCTCTTTCTGCTAACCGCTTTGAAGCACTTGGATACGGAGATACAAAGCCGCTTGTTCCGAACACGTCTAATGACAATTTACAAAAAAATAGACGCGTCGAAATTATTATTTCAGATCCCGAAGCACAGTGAAAAAGGCCATACGTTTGTATAGCCTTTTTTAAGAATGAGATGTATGAGAACGAATAGGATAAAGAGCGCGCTCAAGAGTTTGAGCGTTTTTTTCTGTTATTTCTGGTTTTCTTGGAATTGGCTGATAGATATTGGGTTCATCATCCCACTGCGTGCAAATGGGGTGAGGCGATACTTTTGTCCATTTTTCAAGCCATGATAGAGGAAGCATGCCTTCTGCCTTTCGTTCAATCATTTCAAGCCAAATGAATGACCAAGCCCGAGGAACAACCCGCCAAATATCATAACCTCCTCCGCCAACCGCAATCCATCTTCCCTGACAGTATTCATGGGCAATTTCATGAGCAATTTTAGGAATCTCACGGTATATTTTCGTGGTGCCGCATAAATGAGTGAGCGGATCGTAATAATGAGAATCGGCTCCATTTTGTGTCAAGATAACATCTGGTTTAAAAAAAGCAGCTACTTCTTTTAAAGAGGTCTTATAAACGTCGAGCCAAGACTCATCTTCCGTATAAGCATCAACAGGCACATTAAATGAATAACCATAGCCTTCACTGTGCCCGCGTTCGTTAACGTTTCCCGTGCCTGGAAACAAGTAGCGTCCCGTTTCATGAATGGAAAGAGTACAAACGGAAGGATCGTCATAAAATGTCCATTGCACGCCGTCACCATGGTGAGCATCTGTATCGACATAGAGGACGCGCGCGTTGTACTTTTGCTGCATATATTTGATGGCTACCGCGCTATCGTTATAAATACAGAAGCCGGAAGCTTTTCCTCGAAAGCCGTGGTGCAATCCTCCTCCTAAATTTAGAGCATGCTTAGCTTTTCCAGTCATCACATAATCTACAGCCGTAAGTGTACCCCCAACTAAAAACGCACTGGCTTCATGCATGTTGGGAAACATAGGTGTATCTTCTGTTCCAAGACCAAAATCTGCTGCTTTTTCAACAGAAAGCTCGCCGTTTCCTGCTAATTTTACCGCTTGAATATAGCTAGTATCATGGACAAGCTGAAGTTCTTCATCAGATGCCATCCGCGGTAATACAATATCTTGATTGCCTAAAGCGCCAAATTCCCGTAACAGTTCATATGTTAGTTGAACACGAAGCTGGTTAAACGGATGATTATTGCTGAATTTGTACGAAAGAATATCATCTGAATAAATAAATACAGCATTACTAGTCATTACGTCATCTCCGGTAATTTAGGCCATAGCACCTCATAGCCGTTTTCTTTTAATGTATTTATACTAATCAATGGATTAATAGCTTGAATGCGAAGCACAAGGATTTTATATCGTTCATCTACATCAGGGTAGACAAGTACGCTTAAGATGTTTGTTCTCTTTGAACCAAAGAGGGATGTAACTTCAGCGAGCACGCCAGCCTTATTTTCTACTTTTATTTCAATTTGTGAACCTGGCTTATTAGTGCCAGTAAGCTGAATAAACGTATGTAGTAGATCTCTTTCGGTAACAACTCCTACTAACCGCTTGTTTTTTGTGACGGGAATACAACCGATTTGGTGTTCATAAAAAATGCTTGCAATTTCTTCAACAAAATCAAGAGGGTGAGCTGTAATGACTTCTGTTTTCATAATCATCCGCACGGGTTCGGATAGAAGAGCAGATGTATAAGTATTATCTAAAATAGATGGACTTGCATCTCTTACGTCTCGATCAGAAATGATGCCAACTACGTGATGAAGGTCATTAACGATAGGAATATGTCTAATCTTATGTGTATCTAAAAGTTTCATAGCTTCAGCAATCGTATGGTCGGGGGTTAAGGTAACGAGATCGGTTTTCATCATCTCTTCAACAATCATCAGACACAGCTCCTTTTCTTAAAGGTCAGCTCAATACATAAAGCGATTTCGAAAGCGCAGGCTATCAAATTCTTGTATGCTTTCTTGAGGGACTCTGCTCCCGATTCTTACCATCAAACAATTAGCAGGGTGGGAGCTAATCTCCGGATCATCTGTGGCAAACCACGTCAGTCCGCCTTTATTCATCATTTTCTCCATAATTTTGCGGTAATCCCACACATTTAGCCCTGTTCCTTTTAAATCCCAATGCCAGTAGTATTCTGTCGTAATGACAATATAATCTTCCATTGCATCATCCATCATAGATACGATAAGCAAGTTTTTGCCAACAGCGTAGCTGCGAAACGGGGCAGCTACCTCTATAGCTCCTAATTCGATTAAATTCTCCATATTTCCTTCCGACCATCGTTCTAGAGGATCGGGATATAAAAAGGTGACATAACCAATGATTGTATGATGATGACGAGCAATAATGATTCTACCTTCAGGCAAGTTGGCAATTTCGATCAATGCTTCTTTTTGCTGTTCAGGTGGACGAAAGGCCGTTAGTTGCTCATGAAAATCAAGTTGTTGCAAGGTTTGTGAGGAGACAGGTCCTTCAATAACAATTGCTCCAACCGCTGTTTTTAGTTCTTTCATATTGTATGTTTGGGAATGTTTCACATGAATCACCACCTTCAAGCAGTCTTATCTGTATTATAATACAAAAAAAACTCTACATTAAAGCGTTTTCAAAAAATTAAATAAAAGAAAAGGAGTTTTTTTAAAAACATAGAATAGGAAATTAAAAGAGATTCTTGTTAATTCGACACTTATATAACAAAGGTTGTCATATAACAAGGGAGACTATTATCCCAATTCCGACAAATAATTTTTATAAAATTGTGAAAAGTCTATTTTTGTTATATAATAGGTTTGTAAATTTTATACATAAGGGGGAGTTTGTGATGAAGGTGGAAGCGCTTCCTGTAATTGAAGGGGTATACAACTTACAGGACTACGATAAAACGTATCAAACCTTTGACTGGTCACAAGTGGAGAAGGAATTTTCATGGCATGAAACAGGTAAATTAAATGCAGCTTATGAAGCAATTGATAAGCACGCAAACTCTACGCGTAAAAATAAAGTTGCGCTTTATTATCGAGATGCGCAGCGCAATGAAAAATATACATTCAAAGAAATGAAAGAATGGTCAAACAAAGCCGCAAACGTGCTAAAACAAGCAGACGTAGAGAAGGGAGATCGTGTGTTTATCTTTATGCCTCGCTCTCCGGAACTTTATTTTGCATTGTTAGGCGCGGTGAAGCTTGGCGCTATTGTTGGGCCTTTGTTTGAAGCATTCATGGAAGGTGCAGTAAAAGATCGTTTGCAAGACAGTGATGCAAAAGTGTTAATTACAACGCCTGAACTGCTGAGCCGCGTTCCGGTGAAGGATTTGCCAGCTTTAAAACACATTCTCCTTGTAGGGGAAAATGTAGCAGAAGAAGGCATTCAACTAGATTTTCTGAAGCGATTAGAAGCGGCGAATAAAGAGGTGGAGATTGAGTGGGTAGATAGAACAGATGGTATGCTGCTTCACTATACATCAGGTTCAACTGGAAAACCAAAAGGGGTGCTTCACGTTCATAATGCAATGCTTCAGCATTATCAAACTGCTAAGTGGGTGCTCGACTTAAAAGATGACGATGTGTATTGGTGTACAGCAGATCCGGGTTGGGTAACGGGAACTTCCTACGGAATTTTTGGTCCTTGGCTTGCTGGAGCAACAAATGTGATTGTAGGAGGACGCTTTAGTCCAGATGCATGGTATCAAGCACTTGAAGATTTTGGCGTAACGGTTTGGTACAGTGCGCCTACAGCATTTCGTATGCTAATGGGTGCTGGCGATGACTTAGTTAAACGCTATGATTTAAGCAGCCTCAGACATGTATTAAGCGTGGGAGAACCATTAAATCCTGAAGTGGTACGCTGGGGAATGAAGGTTTTCCAAAAACGTATTCATGACACGTGGTGGATGACTGAAACTGGAGGTCAGACGATTTGTAATTACCCGTCTATGAAAATTAAACCAGGATCTATGGGAAAACCTATTCCGGGTGTACAAGCAGCAATCGTTGACGATCAAGGACAAGAGCTTCCACCTTATCGAATGGGTAACTTAGCAATTAAAAAAGGCTGGCCATCTATGATGCATGCAATTTGGAACAACAAGGAAAAGTATGAGTCATACTTTATGCCAGGCGACTGGTACGTATCAGGTGATTCCGCGTATATGGATGAAGACGGTTATTTTTGGTTCCAAGGCCGAATTGATGACGTTATTATGACCGCAGGAGAACGAGTTGGTCCATTTGAAGTAGAAAGTAAGCTTGTTGAACACCCTGCTGTAGCAGAAGCGGGTGTCATTGGTAAGCCTGATCCTGTGCGTGGGGAAATTATTAAAGCGTTTATCGCACTTAGAGATGGGTATGAATCTTCAGATGAACTGATTGAAGATATTCGTCAATTTGTGAAAAAAGGGTTAGCTGCTCATGCAGCTCCACGTGAAATCGAGTTTAAAGATAAGCTACCTAAAACACGAAGCGGTAAAATTATGCGTCGCGTTTTAAAAGCGTGGGAATTAGATTTGCCAACGGGCGATTTGTCGACGATGGAAGACTAAGGAGTAAACGTTTCAATCTTTGTAGGGAAAATAAGTGATTTTTATAAAGTTCAAACAGCCAGCTGTTTGAACTTTTTTTTGGACTTGAATTTTAAAATGAAATCATTCATAATTGTGGGGTGTAAACTTTTAAATAAAATAAACTGCAGTGATAGGAAGAAGTAATACTTGTCTCCCTGTTTAAGAGAGCTGATGGTTGCTGAAAATCAGTACATAGACAAATATGAAATACGTCCTTGAGCATCTTTTGTGAACTTACAGTAGCAAAAGACGGGTAGACCGTTACATCATTTAAGTGGGAAATAATTTATTTCCAAATAGGGTGGTACCGCGATATTTTCGTCCCTTCTTTTTTAAGAAGGGGCGTTTTTTATGTTGTTCAACAAATTGTAACGAGCAATTAGATAAAGGAGAGAATATAACATGGATATTTTACAAGATCTTGAGTTTCGAGGGCTCATTAATCAACAAACGGATGAAAAAGGTTTAAATGAACTTTTGAGTAAAGAGTCTGTTCGTTTGTACTGTGGATTCGATCCAACAGCCGACAGCCTTCACATCGGCCACATGCTTCCTGTTTTAATTTTGCGTCGCTTTCAACAAGCTGGACACCAACCGATTGCATTAGTTGGTGGAGGTACGGGTCTTATTGGAGATCCAAGCGGTAAAAAAGCAGAGCGTACGTTAAATGAAAAAGAAACGGTTGCTATGTTTAGTGAGCGTATTAAAGGTCAGCTTTCACGCTTCTTAGATTTTGAAGAAGGTGAAAATGCAGCGGTTATTGCGAATAACTATGACTGGATTGGCACGTTAGATGTTATTACATTCCTACGAGATATCGGTAAAAACTTTGGTATTAACTACATGATGGCAAAGGATTCTGTTCAATCTCGTATCGAATCAGGCATCTCATTTACGGAATTCAGCTACATGATTTTACAATCATATGATTTCTTGAACTTATACCAAACGTATAACTGTAAGCTTCAAATTGGCGGCAGCGACCAATGGGGAAATATTACAGCTGGCTTAGAATTAATTCGTAAATCAGAAGAAGATGCAAAAGCATTTGGATTAACAGTTCCGCTTGTAACAAAAGCAGACGGCACGAAGTTCGGTAAAACAGAAGGCGGAGCAATTTGGTTAGACGCTGAAAAAACAAGTCCGTATGAATTCTACCAGTTCTGGATTAATACAGATGATCGTGATGTTATAAAATATTTAAAATACTTTACATTCTTATCACATGAAGAAATTAATGAATTAGCAGCATCTGCAAAAGAAGCGCCTGAAAAACGCGAAGCACAAAAAGCACTAGCAGCGGCGATGACTACGCTTGTACACGGTGAAGAAGCTCTTGAGCAAGCCATTCGTATTTCGCAAGCTTTATTTAACGGAAGTATTTCAGAGTTAACAGCAGAAGAAATTAAGCAAGGATTCAAGGATGTTCCTTCTTACACGCATACAGGTGAAGATATTGGTTTAATCGATTTACTTGTAGAAAGTAAAATCTCTCCTTCTAAACGTCAAGCGCGTGAAGATATTTCAAACGGTGCGATTTACTTAAACGGTGAGCGTGAGCAAGATTTGCAAAAAACAGTAGGAGCAGAAGACCGTATTGAAGGTCAATTTACAGTAATTCGTCGAGGCAAGAAAAAATATACGCTTATTCAATACGCATAAAAAAAGGCCGAAAGGCCTTTTTTTGTATAAAGACAGTAAAAAAGCCGCTCCATAGGGAACGGCTTTTTACTATTAACGAGAGTAGAACTCTACGATTAGTGCTTCGTTGATTTCAGCAGATAATTCAGAACGCTCAGGTAAGCGAGTGAATGTACCTTCTAATTTCTCAGCGTCTACTGTTAAGTAGTCTGGTACGAAGTTGTTAACTTCAAGCGCTTCTTTCACGATTGAAAGGTTGCGAGATTTTTCGCGAACACCGATCACTTGACCAGGTTGTACACGGTAAGATGGGATGTCAACGCGTTTACCGTCAACTAAAACGTGACCGTGGTTAACTAATTGACGAGCTTGACGACGAGTGCGTGCAAGACCCATACGGTATACTAAGTTATCAAGACGAGCTTCTAAAAGAATCATGAAGTTCTCACCGTGCTTACCAGTTAATTTACCAGCAGCAACGAATAAGTTACGGAATTGACGCTCAGTTACACCATACATGTGGCGTAATTTTTGCTTTTCTTGTAATTGTAAACCGTACTCAGAAATTTTCTTACGTTGACCTGGGCCGTGTGGACCTGGAGCGTAAGGGCGTTTTTCTAATTCTTTACCTGTACCACTTAGAGAAAGACCTAAGCGACGAGAGATTTTCCAACTTGGACCTGTATAACGAGCCATGATGACTCCTCCTTGTTTGTGTTTTTATTTTATGCAAAACAAAAACAGACACATTCTAGCGATATGCTCATTTTGTTTTCATGTACCATCGCTCTAGCAGCAGAGAGTTACACGATACACCATCTTTTTAAAAGAATTGCTACTTCTGTAAAACAACCTTTTAATGAGGAACAAAATGAAAAAACATAAAGAAGATTGTATAAGCTGCAATATTTCACACAACGAGTATTATAGGTGTTTCCTCGTATAAAGTCAAGGAAGATTGAAGATTAAAAGAATGTAAAAGAAAGGATATATTCATTTGAAGTATGAAAAGAGAAGAAAGAACGTAAGAAAACGGCGGTGATGGCTAATCAAACGTTTGTTTAATAAGCAAAAACCGCTGATTTGCAGCGGTTTTTTTTGCTTATTCATATTTAAAGAAAAGAAGTGAGTTCTTTGACGAATTCTTCAAGATACTGTTGATCGATTTCATCAAAGCGATTTTTGATTGGACTGTCAATATCAAGAACACCTAAAAGCTGACCGTCTTTTACAATTGGTACAACGATTTCAGATTGAGAAGCGGCATCACATGCAATGTGGCCAGGGAAGGCGTGAACATCTTCAATTCGCTCTGTTTTTTGATTTTGAGCTGCTGTACCGCATACGCCTTTTCCAAGTGGAATACGAACGCAAGCCGGCAGTCCCTGGAAAGGTCCAAGCACTAACTCCCCGTCTTCCATTAAATAAAAACCTACCCAGTTTACTTCATTTAAAAATTGATTTAGCAAAGCTGAAGCATTTGCTAGATTAGCAATCGCATTGCTTTCTCCTTCTAATAAGGCGCGTAATTGCTTAATTACTAATTCATAATCTTTTTGTTTTGAGCCGCTGTAGTTTTCGACATTAAACAATGTATTCTCCTCCATTCAACATAAGATTTAATGAATTTTTATCAGGAAACGTCAGTTTTAACGCTACTTTGTCGATAAAAGATTACAGGAACTAAAAAGCCTATCACGAATTATGTAGAGAGGCTACTAAAATCCTTTTTAAATACTGTAACGATTTCTACACAATTTTGCAATCATATGTGTTTGGTAAAAATAAATCGAAATGAGGTGTAGATAGATGGCTGTACAGTCAAAAACGAAAGAGAAAATTATTGATGCGGCTGTTTCTCTTTTTAACGTAAAAGGTTTTGATGGTACGTCGGTGCGGGAGATTGCAGGAAAAGCGAAAGTGAACGTAGCGAATATTTCATATTATTTTCATAGCAAAGAAGGATTACTTGAAAGTTTAGTGATTTCTTATTTTGAAGGTTATATTGGGGTGCTGGAGCAAGCATTTCAAGAAATGAAAAAGCTGTCTTCAACAGAAAGTATGATCGTAATGATTCGAGCTATCTTACATTACCAGCACGAAAATAGGCATATTGCCCGGCTTGTATATAGAGAAATCTCTCTTGACACGATTTTAATTCGAGAAGTTATGACTACGTATTTAACCAAGGAAAAATACTACTTAAAAACAATCCTTGAAAGAGGGATGAAAGAAAAGGAGTTTCGAAAGCTGCACGTTTCCTTTACAATCATTGAGCTTAAGGGCATGCTCTCTATGCCTTATCTTCATCCTCAGTATCTAAGTGAAGTTCTTCATATATTGCCTCACGAACCGTATTTTGTTCAGCAATATGCGATTGAGCTTGAGCAATGGGTGCACACAACGGTATGTTTGCCATATGAACGGACAAACAAACTGCGCGTTCAATTATCCTAAATGGAGCTCTCCATAGCCTTGGCCTAAATCCTTCGCACAGTGGGCGTCTGACCCATATACGAGAGGGATTTTTTTCTGTTGGGCTGCCTTTACGACAAAGGGAGCTGGATACGCTTCCTTGCACAAAGGTTTAAACAACCCTGCACTATTATAATCCAACGCCAGATTTTTCATTTTTATTTCATCGAGTATTGATAAAATAATAGGGGAAAGTGTGTCTTCATATGGAAAGCGAGTTTGAAATTTATGTACGAGTGTCATATGACCAATGCGCTTAGGCTTATAAACGCCTAAATTGGCCTGTACAGAGCGTAATACCGTGTTGTAATACTTATCATATACTTTGCTTACGCTGCCGAATTTCTGTACAATATGTGCAAATACGTCAGCGCTAAAATCCAGGCAGTCATATTCTTCTTCATATTTTAAGAAGTGAACCGAAAGGATGCTGTCATCGAGATAAGGACCATATTCGTTTAAGAACTCTGTTGTTTCGTGTTCAAATCCTTCAATAAAGTCAACTTCCAATCCGATATTAATACGAATATCGCGCTCAAATTCTTTTTTTACTTGCTGTACGTTTTGAATGTAGCGATCAAGTTTGTCAGGAGCCATTCCGCTGTCTCGATCAGGCGTCGGATCAATGAAGCTTTTTGGTAACGGAGCATGCTCTGTAAACGAAATCTCGCCAAAGTTCAGGGAAATCGCCTGTTCAACATATTGTTGCAATGAATCAGGCGAACCGTGTGGGCAAAATGGAGTATGAATATGTTTGTCAACTTTCATAAAAAATGCCTCCTTTTTTCTTCTTTTTCCATTGTAACGACACAAAGTGACTCCATGCCAATATTTTGTATAAAAAAATTTAATTTTTTGCTCAAAAGTTGGGCTTTACATGGTATCATAAAAACATTGACGCAAAAAAATTTAAAGGATTAAATTCACCCTTTTTATAAATAAGAAACTTGTCATGTAGAACGCACTGTAAGGGGGCTTAGTATGGAATTCATTATAGCACTAATCATACTCATTATCGGATTAGTTGTGTACGGAATGTTTTCACGTAAAAAGATTTATCAAGAAATTGATCGCCTGGAAACGATCAAAGTCGAATTAGCAAATACGCCAGTTGCAGAGGAAATTTCAAAAGTAAAAGAATTGAACATGACAGGTCAAACTGAAGAGCTATTTGAACGTTGGCGTGAGCAGTGGGATGAAATTATATCAACTAATCTCCCCAAAATTGATAAAGAACTGTTTGAAACGGAAGAAGCAGCAGATAAATACCGATTTAAAAAAGCGAAGCAGTTATCTATACATATTGATCAAGCCTTAGAACAAACCAAGATAGATATTGAAAACATACTTACTGAACTTCAAAATTTAATTGGTAGCGAACAAGATAATCGATATGATATTGAGGAATTAAATCAGCTTCACCGCCATGTGAAGAAAAAATTGCTCGCACATCGGTATTCCTATGGAAATGCTGAAAAAACGTTAGAATACGCAATTAATACATCGAAAGAGCAGTTTAAAAAATACGAGGAAGAGACGATTAACGGAAACTATCTTCAAGCACGTGAGATTGTTCTTCAATTAAAAACTGATTTAACAGCTATTGATTCGTATTTAGAACAAATTCCGAAAGTGTTAGTTGAGTGTCAGACCACTCTTCCTGTTCAATTCAATGAGCTGCTTGACGGGTTCCGCGAAATGAGTGAGCAGGGATATGTGTTAGATCATCTGCAAGTAGAAGAAACGGTAGAGCTTTTAAAACAAGAAACTGCTGAAATTATTGCAGATATTGAAGAATTATATGTGGAAGAAGCGATTACAAAACTAGATGATGTTAACGAACGCTTAGAGCAGTTATATGACTCACTTGAGCATGAGGTTTTCTCCTATCATAAAATGAACCGTGAATCTCATACGGTATCTAACTTCCTTCGTATGCTTCAAGAACGAAACCGTGAACTTCGTGAAGAAACGCTATTTGTACAGCAGAGCTATCATTTTAAAGAGCGCGATTTAGACGTATATTACAAAATGGATCGCGAACTAAAACGATTAACTAACTTGTACTATAATATTTCGGACAAGGTAGCGGAGCACAATTTAGCCTACAGTGTGATCCAAGAAGAACTCGAAGACGTTTCCAAACAGCTTAATCAATTAAAAGAATCTCAGGAATCCTATAGCGATATGCTACAAGCTCTTCGCAAAGATGAGCTCTCAGCTAAGGACAAAATAGAAGAACTGAAAGCTCAGTTGATTGAAGCACGACGCCTTATTCAAAAAAGCAACCTTCCCGGTGTTCCTGAAGAATATAAAGTGCAGCTTGAAAAAACGGTTCATATCTTAAATGAAGTAACCGCTAAGCTGAAAGAAAAACCCCTTAATATTCAAGCTGTTCAATCTTTACTTGAAGATGCTGTTGGTTTTGTTCAAGATACATTTGATGAAACAGAGGCAATGTTAGAGGAAGCGCGACTCGTTGAAAGAGTGATTCAATACGGGAACCGTTATAGAAGTACTCATCACTCGATTGCACAGTCTTTAGAAGAAGCAGAAGAAGCATTTCGTCATTATGAATACAAAGAAGCGTTAAAACAGGCATCTGCAGCTATTGAGCAAGTGGACCCTGGTGCGCTTGATCGTATACAGCGTATTGTATCTTCACAGAGTTAAAAAGCTCGTGTCCTTTGGACACGAGCTTTTTTATGATGCTTTTCTTTGTATACTATCCGTGTGATGTGTACCTCTTGCAATGCTAATAATATAGCCTATGAAGGCAGCAGCAACTGTTGGAATAAGCCAGCCAAGGCCTTGGCTATAAAGGGGCAAATAGTTTTTGAAAAAATCGTCTATGCTTGTTAAGATAATTCCTGCTGCTTTTAACCCGTCAAAAATGCTCAGAATCGAGCTAATGATTACGGCTGTCACATATACTTCTCGACCGAACGAAATGGCTCTTTCAATTAATGATAAAGCAATTAGCGTAATGGCAATAGGGTATACAAAGGTCAAAATAGGTATGGAAATAGAAATTAATTGAGTAAGCCCTACATTTGAAATAACAGCACTAAACAGCATTAAAATGACAACAAATGTTTTATATGACATGCTTGGCACCAGCTGCGTGAAAAATCGTGCGCAAGCAGAAGTTAATCCGATGGCTGTCGTTAGACAAGCAAATGTAATAGCAAGTCCTAAAATAATGGTGCCAAACGAACCGAATAATGTTGTAGCTACAGCTGTTAAAATAGCTCCTCCATTTTCTTTCATACCAATTGCTTCTACGCTTGAAGCGCCGACATACGCGAGAGAAAGATAAACGATAGCTAACCCAGCAGCAGCAATCAACCCGGCTTTGATACATACCGAAGCGAGTGTTCGTTCGTCCGTTACGCCTTTTTCCTTAATACTGTTGATAACAACGATGCCAAATACGAGAGCTGCAATTGTATCCATTGTCAAATATCCATCAATAAAGCCGCCCGTAAATGGAGAGGCTATATATTTGGCGTGAGGTTCTTGAAAAGAACCCATAGGTGTCATTAAACTTTTGATAGCTAAAAGAGCTAATACTGCGAGCAGTAAAGGAGTTAGAATTTTTCCTATGCGATCAACAATTTTAGTTGGATTCAATGATAAATAAAGTGTTAGTCCAAAGAAAATAACGGTATAGACCATTAAAGGAATCTTGCTTGCAACCGCATTTTCTGATAAAAATGGGGTCACACCGATTTCAAACGCTACTGTATCCGTTCTGGGTATACCAAAAAAAGGGCCAATTGCTAAGTAAAGCAATATAGTAAAAGAAATCCCGAAAATAGGGTGAACTTTTTTAGCTACTTCGGTAAAGTTTCCATTGCTTTTAGAAACAGCGATTATCCCCATAAGCGGAAGTCCTACACCTGTAATGAGAAAACCGATAATGGAACTCCAAGTGTGTGTTCCGGCTTGCTGTCCGAGCAAAGGAGGGAAAATCATATTTCCCGCTCCGAAAAAGAGAGCAAACAGCATAAGACCGATGGCGAGTATTTCTTTGTTAGTGAGTGCTTTGGTTTTCATAATGCCTCCTAGTGTTTCTTATGTTGATGATTAAATTTTCTGACTTTTTAAAAACTAAAAGTACGTGATACATACTACCACATTTATGGAATCATATATAGGTTTTTTTGAAAAAATCTAAATAGTTTATCAATAATAAAAGGAACGCCTAATTTAAAAAAATACCAAGGTGTGGTATGATAATACGTTGTTCCGAAAAAATGAAGAAGGGGGCGCGCATCCTTGATTTATTTAGATAATAGCGCTACAACAAAACCCTATAATGAAGTCATAAAATCTTTTACCAAAGTAGCTACAACTTATTATGGCAATCCATCGTCCCTCCATCAATTTGGCGTACAGGCGGAGAATTTGTTGAGCCGTTCACGTGAGCAAGTAGCAGAATTGCTGCACGTATCGTCAAATGAAATTATCTTTACATCAGGAGGAACGGAAGGGAATAATTTAGCTATTAAAGGCGTAGCGATGCAATATAAAAGCCGAGGTCAGCATATTATTACGACAAATATTGAACATGATTCTGTTCATGAACCATTTAAGCAGTTAGAAGCACTAGGGTTTCATGTGACGTATGTTCCGGTAGATTCAAATGGATTTGTGTCACCTGCGGCTATTGAATCAGCTATTACGGATGAAACCATTTTAGTATCCGTTATGCATGTAAATAATGAAATTGGCACCATTCAGCCAATTGAAGAAATTGGACAGATGCTCACGAACTATTCGAAGGTGCTTTTTCATGTCGATCATGTGCAGGGGATTGGAAAAGTTCCGCTTTCTTTAGCAAATCATAAAATTGATTTATGCACATTATCAGGACACAAAATTCACGGCTTAAAAGGAACGGGGATTTTATATAAACGGAATGGAGTTCAGCTTCATCCGTTGCTTAGCGGAGGCTCTCAGGAAATGCAGCATCGATCAGGCACGGAAAATGTTCCGGGAATCGTAGCATTTGCTAAAGCACTTCGTTTAACACTTGAACATGCAGCTCAGAATCAGCAAAAAATGCAGAAAATAAAAGCAGAACTGATGGACAAACTTTCTGCTCACGAAAGAATCACGATTAATACGCCGAATGAGCATTCAGCTCCCCATATTATAAATTTTACAGCGCAAGGTATTAAAGGTGAGGTTTTTGTTCACGCTCTTGAAGAAAAAGGAGTGTTTGTATCAACTACATCTGCCTGCTCATCAAAACGAAAAAAGCCAAGTAAAACGCTTTTAGCTATCGGTAAAAATTACGAAGAAGCCGATCAGTCCATTCGTTTGAGCTTGTCAGGATTAAATGACTATAATGAAGTAACGCCCATTATAAATGCTATTTTCACAGTAATTGAAGATCTAAAGAAAGTAATGAGGTAAATAACTATGATATATAACCATATTTTAATTCGATACGGAGAAATTTCCACTAAAGGACAAAATAGAAAAAAATTTGTTGCGCAGCTAAGAAAAAATATTGTAACGGCTCTTAGTGCATTCCAAAACATTCACGTAAAATACACAAGAGACCGCATGTATATTCACTTAAATGGTGAAAATCACGAGCCTATCATTGAACGTCTTCAGCAAATCTTTGGTATTCAAAGTTTTAGTTTAGCATTAAAAGTTGAAAATGAACTTGAAGCCATTCAAGAAGCAGCGCTAGAAGCAATGAAAGAATTTGATATAGAAGGAAAAACGTTCAAAGTATCTACTCGAAGAGCGTACAAACAATTTCCTCTTGATACAAATGAATTAAATTATGCAGTAGGAAGTCATATTCTACGAAATACAGAGCATCTACAAGTAAATGTAAAAGAGCCAAGCGTAAATGTACGAGTAGAAGTGAGAAGTGAAGCAACGTATATTACATGTTTTGATTATCGCGGAGCAGGGGGTCTTCCAGTTGGTACGAGTGGAAAAGCGATGCTCATGCTTTCTGGAGGAATCGACAGCCCGGTTGCAGGATACTTAGCTATGAAGCGCGGTTTAGAAATAGAAGCGGTTCATTTTTATAGTCCGCCTTTTACAAGTGAACGTTCTAAGCAAAAAGTAATTGATTTAACGCAAAAATTAACGGCTTATCACGAAAAAGTAAAGCTGCACATTGTACCGTTTACAGCTGTGCAGCAAGCGATTCAAAAACAAATTCCAGAGAATTATACGATGACTTCTACGCGTCGTATGATGCTTCGAATTACGGACCTCATTCGTGAAAAAAATGAATCGTTAGCTATCGTAACTGGAGACAGCTTAGGGCAAGTAGCTAGCCAAACTGTTGAGAGCATGTATGCGATTAATGAAGTGACGAATACGCCAATTTTGCGTCCGCTTGTGACAATGGATAAAACGGAGATTGTTGAAATTGCCCGTAAGATTGATACGCATGAAATTTCGAATCGTCCGTATGAAGACTGCTGTACCATTTTTACGCCAAGCTCACCTAAAACGAAGCCAAAGCGTGAAAAAATCAATCGATACGAACAATTTTATGATTTTGAAACATTAATTCAAGAAGCGGTAAATAATGTAGAAACGCTTGAAATGACTGCTTCTTCGGCTACAAATACGGCAGAGAACGTCGAAGATTTGTTTTAAAAGTAAAATTTCATAAAATTACCAAAAGAGATCATGTATGAAGCCATGTGTTTTGACACAATCTATATTCAACAAGGAGGTGAAAACACATGGCAAACACAAACAAATTAGTAGCTCCTGGTTCAGCAGCTGCTATCGACCAAATGAAATACGAAATCGCTTCTGAATTCGGTGTAAATCTTGGACCAGAAGCAACAGCTCGCGCTAACGGATCTGTTGGTGGAGAAATCACTAAACGCTTAGTTCAACTAGCTGAGCAACAACTTGGTGGTAAATAAGTCATATTAACTAAATAATGATGGCTAAAAAGAGTGGGGGAAACCCCACTCTTTTGTCTTGTTTGTTTTGTCACGTATAATAGAGAAAAGGTCAAGCTTTATAAAGTAAAGGAGATGTTGGCGATGGGAACTTTATTTTACGGCGGCAAAATATATACGATGCGAAAAGAAGATGAACATGTAGAAAGCGTATATGTTGAAAAAGGATTTATTGAAGATATAGGTGCAGAAGAAGAGTTAAGAATCAAATGGGGTCCTGCAATTGAAAACGAAGTACACCTCAAAGGATATACAATGTACCCTGGCTTTGTAGATAGCCATCTTCACTTGATTGGTCACGGTGAAAAGCTTCTTCGGCTTGATTTGTCTCAAGCTACTTCTCGGGAAGACGTGTTGAGGCGTGTTCGACAAAAAGTAGAGAGTACACCAAAAGGAGAATGGGTGATCGGGGAAGGCTGGGATGAAAATCAGTGGGAAGATTCCTCATTGATTCAGTATCAAGATCTTGATCAGCTTTCAACTGAACATCCTATTATGTTGAAGCGAGTTTGTCGTCACGGATTAGTAGCGAACGGAACAGCTCTTAAAATAGCCGGAATTACAGCTGAAACACGTGATCCGGAAGGAGGCATTATCCAGAGGGATGAAGCTGGAAATCCTACCGGTTTTTTGGCTGATCAAGCGCAAGAATTAGTAACGGCTCATATTCCTCAAGTATCAGAAGCATACATTCGACAAGCGCTCTCAGTGGCCATTAAAGATTGTGTTCGGCACGGATTAACGGGTGGACATACGGAAGATTTAAATTATTATGGAGGCTTTCTGCGTACATATCAAGCATTTCAAGACGTTATTCATAAAGAAAAGCAGCTGTTTCGTGCTCATTTACTTGTTCATCATGAAGTTGTAGATGATATGTATACATACTGTGAAGAAAAGAAAGACACATCCGATTTTATTGAAATAGGACCAATGAAGATTTTTGCTGATGGTTCGCTTGGCAGTCAATCTGCGCTTTTAAGCTTTCCCTACAAAAGCGACCCTTCTACAAGAGGTGTAGCTATTCAATCACTAGATGAGTTAAAGCAGCTAGTGAGGAAAGCGAGAGAATTGGGCATGACCGTTGCAATTCATGCGATTGGTGATTTAGCGTTTCAATATGTAGTAGAAAGCATCGAGCAATACCCTCCTCAAACAGGGCGAAGAGATCGTATCATTCATGCGCAGATTTTACGAAAAGATTTAGTTGATCGTGTAAAAAATCTTCCTGTTGTATTGGATATTCAGCCTCGTTTTTTAGCCAGCGATTTTCCATGGGTTATTGAAAAAATTGGAGAAGAGCATTTGGATTATTGCTATGCGTGGAAAACGTTATTGGACGAGGGCGTTATGTGTGCAGGTGGATCGGATGCGCCTATTGAACCTATCAATCCAATGTTAACGATTCATGCAGCGGTTTCAAGAAAAACTTCTCCAAACAGCTCGGTCGTTTACATACCTTCTGAGCGACTGACTGTATTTGAAGCTGTTCAGCTGTTTACGTTAGGAAGCGCGCAGGCCATTCATCAAGAGCATAAAAAAGGATACGTTCAAAAGGGTTATGTAGCTGATTTTACCGTATTAGAAAGAGATCTGTTTGAGATACCTGCAGATGATATTCCAGGGGTACGGGTGCAGATGACTGCTATTGATGGAGAAATTGTATATCAAAAATAAAAAGCGCCCAAGGGCGCTTTTTGTTATAGAAATGTACGCTTAACTCGTTGCCAGAAAGAGTTATCTTTCAGCTTAACCGTTTTAATTTGACGGTCGCTTAAACGAATTTGAACTTGATCAACTTGACGTGCATTTAATGCTTCGTTATCTATTCCAATAATTGGATTGTGGTTGTTGTCATTGGATAGTTTTAAAGTGAGCGTATGCTCAGCGCTTAGGATGAATGAAGATCCTAATGTACGATAGTTATTATTATTTAACGATGCCAATTCGCTGACTTGCATACAAGGAATTAACGGATCAACTACGGCTCCATTTACTGATTTATTATAAGCCGTACTGCCTGTTGGTGTTGAAATAATCATCCCATCCCCACGGAATGTTTCAAAGTGATTTTCGTTAATAAAAACATCTAGACTGAATGTTTTTATAACACCTGATCGAATGGAACATTCATTTAAGCAATAAAAAGAAGTTCCTTGATCAATTTGAGTTTGTAAAACGGGAAATCGACGTACTTCTATATTTTCTGTTGTAATAGCTTCAATCATTTTATCCGTTTCATCAATATGAAAATCGCAGTAAAAGCTTAGCTGATCTGAAGTTGTGACACCAGCATATAAGCAGTCATCTCGAAAGCCAGATTGACGGACAGCCTGCAAGAAAGCTCCGTCACCGCCAATACTTACAATGATGTTAGCGCTGTCGAAATGGTCTACTACATGAAAATCATATTGTTTTGCAAGTTCAATAAGTGGACTTACGAGCGCCTTTGTTTCCTGGTTTTTTGGATGAAAGAAATAAACGTTGCGACGATTTGGCATAGATAGTTCCCCCTTGTTTGTCTGATATGTAAAATATTAGCGATAAAGTAAACTTTTTAAAAAAAGTTTGTTACAATAATTATAGCATTATTGCTTTAAAAATTAAAAGAATAATCTTTTAATTCTGACACCTAAAAAGGAGGATTTTCATGAACAAAAAAAGGTGGATTGCTCTTTTGATTGCGGCCTGCTTATTCATTTTCTCTGCGATTGTTAATGTTGGTTTTTCAGTCAAAGAAGAAAAAGATGACGGTCTGGCAGGCATATTTGGAGGAGACGACAGTGAACTATCAGAAACAGTTATCGAAAAAGGGAATGCAGCTAAGAAAATTGCAGTACTAGAGGTCAATGGAACGATTCAAGATACAGGAAGCGGTTCCTCTCCGCTTATGTCTCAAAATGGTTATAACCACCAAGCATTTTTAAAGCAGCTAGAGGCTGCAAAAAATGATAAGGCAGTTAAAGGAGTCATTATTAAGGTGAATTCACCGGGCGGAGGCGTCGTTGAAAGTGCTGAAATACATAAAAAAATTGAAGAGCTGAAGAAAGACACGAAAAAGCCAGTTTATATTTCAATGGGATCAATGGCTGCTTCAGGAGGCTATTACATTTCAACAGCTGCTACTAAAATCTATGCAATCCCTGACACTTTAACAGGTTCACTAGGTGTAATTATGCAAAGCGTTAACTATGGCAAGCTGGCGGATAAACTAGGAGTAGAATCTGTTGTTATTAAAAGCGGGGCTCATAAAGATATTATGTCTCCAACAAGAGAAATGACCGGAGAAGAAAAAGAAATTATGCAAACACTTGTAGACAACTCGTATGATGGTTTCGTCAATGTTATCTCTGAAGGGCGTCACCTTTCTAAAGAAAAAGTGCGTTCTATTGCAGATGGACGAGTGTACGATGGACGTCAGGCTAAAGAGCTGAAGCTGGTCGATCAACTAGGCTATTTTGAAGATACGGTAAAAGGAATGGAGAAAGATTACAAGTTAAAAGGTGCACAAGTAATTCAATACAATCAAGGATTCGGACTGCCTTCTTGGCTTTCAATGAGCATGCAAAAAGTAATTGGTGGAGATGAACAAGTGACCGCAATGTTAAAAACATTTGCGCAGCCAAGCTCTCCGCGCTTGATGTATTTATATGCAGAATAGAGGTGGGAACATGGAAAATCAATCTCATTCAACCGAATCAAACGACACTATAAAACATGAGCCAGCGGTAAGTGCTCCAATAGGTAGTGAATTCCATTATGCAGGCTTTTGGATGCGCTTTTGGGCATATCTTTTGGATCTAGCTGTAGTAGCTAGCTTGAACTCCCTGCTTATCAAACCCATTTTCCATTTAGCAGATATTCCTCAAGGGGATGGATTTTTTTCTCCCTATACGATTGTGACGGTGATTATCTTTTATGGTTATTTTGTTTTAATGACCAAGTATTTTGGACAAACGCTTGGAAAGATGGTGTTTGGGCTTAAAGTAGTATCACTGAAAGACTCCACTTTAACTTGGCCTGTTGTGCTGTTTCGTGAAGGAATTGGACGTTATATTTCTAAAACAGTTTTTTTACTTGGCTATTTGTTAGTTGCTTTTTTACCTAAAAAGCAAGGAGCGCATGATTACTACGCAGATACAACCGTTATACATGAAGGTACAATAAGCAGATAATAAAAAGAGGCTGGGGCAAAAATATTTAGACGAATCGAAAAACGAACCATTGATCAAGGTGTTTGATTAGTGGTTCGTTTTTTGGGTTATGGTAAACGTAGGTTTCATGTGTGTAGGTCTTTCTAGCAGTTGATTGGAGGGAAAGCGAAGCCTTGCACGGAAATCAACTGCGGTGTCGCAAACGGTTAAGCTCATGTATACTATTTGTTCGTCTTTAAATTGGATTCATTTCGTTATGTCTCAACCTCTTTTTATTGTTTTCATAAGGTTTAATATTCTGTGTTTTGGAGATAATGTGAAGCTAAGAAGGAGTGAAGGATGTGCTATGGCTTTTATGGATATTGCTAGCACTTTTAATTGTTATTGTACTTATTGTATGGACAAAAATCACGCTATTTGTAGAGCTTCATCATGTCCGAGATAACGATTATTACAGAGTGAGACTCAGGGCTTGGTTTGGTCTTATTCGCTATACATATGAAATTCCGGTAGTGAAAGTAAAAAAAGATTCTCCTCGTTTGCTTGTTGAAAAGAAGAAAGGAATGGGTGATCAAGGAAAAGAAGACGAGAATTCATGGAGTGATTATTCTGTAGAAGACGGGTTAAGCATGTTAGAAAATGCGAAGCAATTCCTTGAACAGGTAGTCGGTTTTCATAAAATTTTTCGTCGTTTCTTACAGAAAGTGACGGTAAGGGATATTAAATGGCACAGCCGTTTCGGCTTAGGTGATGCTGCGTTAACAGGCGTACTTACCGGGGCGGTATGGTCTGCAAAGGGGGGCATAGTTGGTATAATCAGCCGTTATATGAAACTAAAAGATATGCCTGTAATGAGCGTTACCCCTGTATTTCAACATCTTTGGTCAGAAACGGTATTTGAGTGCATAATTTCTTTTCGAGTTGGTCAAGCTATTCTAGTAGGTTTACGGACCTTGAGATACTGGCGGCATACGTCCAAAAAGCGTCGCAAAAGATGGAAGTCGTCAAATAAGAACAAGACACACTCTGTGAAAACATAAGGAGGTTATCTTAATGGCAGAACATCCAATTAAAAGTTTAATGTCGACAGCTATGGAAAATTTAAAGGAAATGATTGATGTTAATACAATCATTGGTGATCCCGTAGAAACACCTGATGGCAGCGTTATTTTAACTGTCTCAAAAGTAGGTTTTGGCTTTGCAGCGGGCGGAAGCGAGTTTGGAGTAGAAGGGCATGCGCCATCTTCTCCAGGGCAGCATCAGCAAGAATCAGGTCATCCATTTGGCGGAGGTAGCGGTGGCGGTGTATCAATTACGCCAATTGCCTTTTTAATTGTGAGTGGAAGCGGAATTAAAATGCTTCACCTTAATGAAAGTACACATTTATATGAAAAGATTTTAGATACAGCACCTCAAGCAATTGAACGCGTGCAGCAAATGTTCAAGCGAAATAACCATCAGCAGGATCATCATAATCAACAAAATCAGCATCATGACGGTGCAAATGATTTTAATTTGTAGGGATAAAATAAAGCTTTGCTTGCTTCTTTGAACGATAAAAGAAGCAAGCAAAGCCTTTTTTTATTGGGCATGTTTTCTAGCATATAGCGTTATAGTATGTATGTCATTTAATTGCAATATAGAGACAGACAAGCTAATATGAACAGTGTACATACTTATTTAAAGGAGGAATTATTCGTGACTAAATTTAAAGGTAACGATGTAACATTATTAGGAAATCAAGTAAAGGTTGGAGACAAGGCGCCAAACTTTACCGTTTTAGCAAATGATTTATCAGAAGTAACGCTTGACAGTACAAAGGGTTCTGTTCGCCTAATCAGTGTAGTTCCTTCTATTGATACTGGAGTTTGTGATGCGCAAACTCGCCGCTTCAACGAAGAAGCAGCTAAATTAGATAACGTAAAAGTATTAACAGTGAGCGTAGATTTACCGTTTGCTCAAAAGCGCTGGTGTGGTGCTAATGGCATTGATAATGTTCAAACATTATCTGACCACCGCGACTTATCTTTCGGCGAAGCATATGGTGTAGCTATTCAAGAATTACGCTTATTGGCTCGTTCAATCTTTGTAGTAGACTCAAATGACAACGTAACGTATGTTGAGTACTTACCAGAAGTAACTGAGCATCCGAACTACGAAGCAGCAATCGAAGCAGCTAAAGCAGCTAAGTAAGATTGTCGATGGCGTTCGGCAGAAGGCGGAAAACAATGTTTTTCGCCTTCTTTGTGTTTTAAGAAGCTTTTATGATAAAATATGATGTTCCAAATAGGACGTTTACTCATTTATATAGATATCATTTCATTACACAGGAGGCAGAATATGAGTCAATTAGCTAGTATGGAAAAGCTATTTGGTGTAATTGATCAAACAGCTATTATTTTAAGAAAAGAACTAAACTGCGTATATTTAGAAGCAGTAGCTGAAACGGGAGAAAACTTGTTTCAAGGAACTATTTTGCAAGAAGAGCTAGATGAGGTAACCAAAAAACGTTTAAAAAAAGAATACGATTCAATCACGCTTGATCATTTTGAAAAAGAAACGATTCGAAAAGCATATCAGCTAGCTATTTTAAAAGGGATGAAAGAAGCAGTTCAGCCTAACCACCAAATGACCCCTGATGCTGTAGGACTATTTGTCAGCTACTTAGTTGGAAAATTCATGGCAGGAAAAGATAAGTATACGCTTTTAGATCCAGCAGTAGGAGCTGGAAACTTATTAACAACCATTTTAAATACACACGCTGCGTCAATTGAACATGTATACGGTGTAGATGTGGATGATTTATTACTTCAACTGACATATGTAAATGCAAACTTACAGAAGCACGGCGTTCAATTATTTAATCAAGACAGCTTACAGCCGCTTTTTATTGATCCTGTTGATTTAGTTGTCTGTGACCTGCCGGTTGGTTATTATCCAAACGATGAAGGGGCAAAAGAGTATAAAGTAAGAGCTGAAGAAGGTCATACCTATGCTCATCACTTATTCATTGAACAAAGCTTGCGCCATGTAAAAGACGGAGGATACGTAGTAGCTCTTATTCCAAATAACTTGTTCGAATCTGAACAGTCTCATTTATTACAGCCGCTGCTAAAAGAGGAAGCAATCGTTCAAGGAATCGTTCAGCTGCCGCTTTCAATGTTCAAACAAGAGCAGGCTGCTAAGAGTATTATCATTCTTCAAAAGCAAGGAGAAGGGGTAACGGCACCTGAGAACGCGCTGCTTGTGAATTTGCCGAAGTTCAGTAATCGAGAAGCAATGAGTGATATTATGGCTCAAATGGACCAATGGTTTCGCGTTAATAAAAAGTAAGTCTTTTTCGAAAATAATGAATATTTGCCGGTAGCGTTTTCATGATGTATAGCTCTTGAAATCTATTGTCGTGAATGATTAAATGAATAAGGATAGAAATCGTGTCGAAATGCATAGAATATTGTAGAGATTACACTTTTATGTTCTGTTCGTTATGTTTATGATGCACGTATAATAAAGAAGGAGCTGTTTTTTTATGTCAAAAATCATGGCAATCAACGCCGGCAGTTCTTCACTTAAGTTTCAATTATTTGAAATGCCAAGTGAGACGGTATTAACAAAAGGTTTAGTAGAACGAATTGGTTTAGATAACGCTGTTTTCACGATCTCGGTAAATGGTGAAAAACAAACGGATATTACAGAAATCCCTGACCATGCTGTTGCAGTTAAAATTTTAGTTGAAAAGTTACTTTCTCAAAACATCATTCAATCATACGATGAAATCACTGGTGTAGGTCACCGTGTCGTACACGGCGGAGAGAAATTTGCTGACTCTGTTTTAATCACAGATGAAACACTAGCGGAAATTGAAGCTTTATCTGATTTAGCACCGCTTCACAACCCAGCAAACATTGTGGGAATTAAAGCGTTCCAAGATATTCTTCCAAATGTTCCAGCTGTAGCAGTCTTCGATACAGCATTCCATCAAACAATGCCAGAAAAATCATTCTTGTACAGCTTACCGTACGAGTACTATGAAAAGTATGGCGTTCGTAAATACGGTTTCCACGGCACATCTCATAAATATGTTTCTGAGCGTGCAGCTGAGCTTCTTGGACGCCCAATTGAACAATTACGCTTAATCTCTTGTCACTTAGGTAACGGTGCAAGTATCGCTGCAATTGAAGGCGGAAAGTCAATTGATACATCAATGGGCTTCACACCATTAGCTGGTGTAGCAATGGGAACTCGTTCAGGTAACATTGACCCTGCATTAATTCCATTTATTATGGAGAAAACAGGAAAAACTGCTGACGAAGTATTAAATGTATTAAATAAAGAAAGTGGTCTTTTAGGTGTATCTGGTATTTCTAGTGACCTACGCGATCTAATCAAAGCAAGCGCTGAAGGCAATGAACGCGCTGAAACAGCACTTGAAGTATTTGCTAGCCGTATTCATAAATATATCGGTTCTTATGCTGCTCGTATGTCTGGTGTAGATGCAATCATCTTCACAGCAGGTATTGGAGAAAACAGTGATGTTGTACGTGCTCGCGTTCTTCGTGGTTTAGAGTTCATGGGCGTTTATTGGGATCCAGCTTTAAATAGTGTACAAGGAGAAGAAGCATTTATTAGCTACCCTCATTCTCCAGTTAAAGTTATGGTTATTCCTACAGACGAAGAAGTTATGATTGCACGTGACGTTACTCGTTTAGCGAATATTTAAGTTCATAAAGTGCCTCTTCAATGCATGAATTCTCATAAATTGTCAGGCAAACTAACGAAAAGCTGATTTCCTTGTTAGGAAATCAGCTTTTTTATATAGCGTAAGGAGCTGACGGTTGAAAGAAGGTTTACAACGTATAGAAGAAAGAAATAATATAGGAAGCAAAATGTAACGGATGCATTATTTGTTATAATAAAAATAAAACTACTTATTTCTTGAAAGGGTGACATGATGATATTAACGAATCGTGAAGAACAGCTTTTAGAAGAAATCTATAAATGGGAAGAGAGCTTACAGAGCGTAGAAGCAACTGAGATGGAGTTATTGTACGAAGAATGGTTAGAAAAAGGGCTTAACTTAATTCCTGCTTCTGTTCGTGAGACCTATTTACATAAAATTGATGAGGGACTCTTTCAGTTAACTGCATTAATTCAAGGTACGGAAATGCAAACTCAAGCGACAAAACGAATTATTGAAACCGCCCGTGTATTCAAAGAAGATATCACAGATCTGTCAGAAATGAATTCCCTTCAAGTAGATCAGCTTTCTTATATATGCGAACAGCAAATGGCCAAGCTGCGGTTGTATGCGCTGAGTCAAGGAGCACTTTCAGGAACCGGCCAATCGCTGCTAGTCGGTATTGATATACCCGCTGTTTTATGCATGAATATTCAAGCGGTGCAACAGGCAGCAATGAGCTACGGCTATCATATCCAGACTCCTTCAGAGCTTATGCTAACGCTAAAAGTTTTTCATGCAGCAACGTTACCTAGACACCTTCAGGCTGAGGGGTGGCATCAATTAAAGAGTGAGCTAAGCCAAGAATTTGACCCGTATTTTTATGAAGGTGTTGATCAAATTGTAGATAAGACGTGGCTGCAAAAAATCGTTGTGCAAATTGGAAAAACGCTAGCTATATTTGCTGCGAAGCGAAAAGTTTATAATCGTTTGCCAATTGTGAGTATGATGGTTGGCGGAGGGATGAATTATCGAATGGCCAAACAAGTGACAGATTATGCGAAGCGCTTTTACCAATACCGCTATTTGCTGGATAAGAAAAACGAGTCTCATTAATTTTTCATGAGACTCGTTTTTTTGTCTATCCGTGAACTTTTTTTGATATTTCCTCATTTGTTCGATACCAAATCCACAAATCATTAATAATAGAAGCAAGTTCTCCTATCTCGCTATTTAATTCACAGGAGCGGATAAAATTAGTCTCATCTTCTAACGCCGCTTGTTTTTGATTAATCCTCTTTTCTACAGATTGAATTTTGTCTGGAATTTGCCCTCGAATCGATTCCCATGTTAGGAGGATATCCTGCTGAACTTTTTCAGAATAGAATGTCCATTCTCTTTCAAGAGCAGGAATTTTTATACCGAGTCTGTTGTCATAAGTAAAAAAGCGCTCCATTTTTTCACCTCTTCCCTTCCATTTTATACAATGACAAAAGCCAGAGCTACTTTAAGTGAAAAATAAATCATTTATACTTGATTTATGCATATAAATATACAATGCATTTAAGGCAGGAATATTCATTCACGTCTATTTTTACAGTATTTTAAAAGCTTTTATCCTATTAAATTAAAAAAAACGTGAATTTATATACTTTTTTTTGAATAACTATTGAAAATAGATTAAAAAGTTGTTAAAGTAATAGTAGATTAAATGAATAAAAATTAAAACGGTTGTATTAATATATATATAATTTGTAGGAGGAATAGATGATGAGTAATCCAAAAGTTGTTTTAGCATATTCCGGAGGTTTAGATACATCAGTTGCAATTAAATGGTTACAAGAAAAAGGGTACGATGTGGTAGCTTGCTGTTTAGACGTAGGCGAAGGAAAAGATTTAAAATTCGTTAAAGAAAAAGCCTTAACAGTTGGAGCGGTATCGTCATATGTGATTGATGCAAAAGAAGAATATGCTAATACATTTGCATTAGCAGCACTTCAAGCACACACGTTATATGAAGGAAAATATCCATTAGTATCTGCACTATCTAGACCGCTAATCGCTAAAAAGCTTGTAGAAGTAGCAGAACAAGAAAATGCAGTAGCTGTCGCACATGGATGTACGGGAAAAGGGAATGACCAAGTGCGTTTCGAAGTATCAATTAAAGCATTAAATCCACACTTAGAAGTTTTAGCTCCTGTTCGTGACTGGAAATGGTCT
The DNA here is from genome assembly GCF_038005965.1 of Priestia sp. FSL W8-0524. NCBI lineage: Bacteria > Bacillati > Bacillota > Bacilli > Caryophanales > Bacillaceae > Priestia > Priestia sp. FSL W8-0524. Next base: position 4,446,982 of record NZ_JBBOUG010000001.1, on the reverse strand, counting down.
CGTGAAGAAGAAATCGAGTATGCAAAAGAAAAGAATATTCCAATTCCAATTAACTTAGACAGCCCATTTTCAATTGACCAAAACTTATGGGGAAGAAGTAACGAGTGCGGCGTTCTTGAAGATCCTTGGGCAGCTCCACCTGAAGAAGCATATGACCTAACGGCTTCTCTTGAAAATACTCCGGACACAGCCGATGTAGTAGAAATTGAATTCGTTGAAGGTGTTCCAGTAGCATTAAATGGTCAATCTTATACGCTAGCTCAGTTAATTCTAGAATTGAATGAAATTGCAGGTAAGCACGGAGTGGGACGTATTGATCATGTAGAAAACCGTCTTGTGGGAATCAAATCACGTGAAGTATATGAGTGTCCAGCTGCTATGACATTAATCAAAGCACACAAAGAGCTTGAAGATTTAACATTAGTGAAAGAAGTCGCGCACTTCAAACCAGTGATTGAGAAAAAATTAACAGAAGTTATCTATGAGGGTTTATGGTTCTCTCCATTAACAAATTCCCTGCTTGCATTCTTAAAAGACACGCAGCAATATGTGAACGGAACAGTGAGAGTAAAACTATTTAAAGGGCATGCTATCGTAGAGGGACGTAAATCTCCTAATTCTTTATACAATGAAAAACTTGCAACATATACAAAAGAAGATGAATTTGATCACAATGCAGCAGTTGGTTTTATCTCATTATGGGGTCTTCCAACACAAGTGAGTAGCATGGTAAATCAAAAGAAGGTGACAACGGTATGACCAAACTTTGGGGAGGGCGTTTTACGAAACGCCCTGAACAATGGATTGACGAGTTCGGTGCGTCCATTTCATTTGATCAGCATCTTGTAGAAGAAGATATTGAAGGCAGTTTAGCACATGTAACAATGCTTGAGAAATGCAGCATTCTTTCTGGAGATGAAGCGTCACAAATTAAAAAAGGCCTTCAAACACTGCTTGAAAAAGCTAAGAAGAAAGAATTAACATTTTCTGCTCAATATGAAGATATTCATTTGAATTTAGAAAAGCTATTAATTGATGAAATTGGTCCGGTTGGAGGTAAGCTTCATACGGGTCGAAGCCGTAATGATCAAGTTGCTACAGATATGCACTTATATTTAAAAAAGCATGTTCAGCAAATTGTAGGACTGATCGAAAATCTAGAAGATGTGCTGCTTACAAAAGCAGATCAGCATGTCGAAACTATTTTTCCAGGCTACACACATTTACAGCGCGCGCAGCCGGTTTCTTTTGCTCATCATCTAATGGCTTATGTTTCAATGTTTAAGCGTGATGCTGAGCGTTATGCGGAATCACTAAAGCGTATTGATTTATCTCCTTTAGGAGCAGGAGCTTTAGCTGGTACGACATTTCCAATTGATCGTCATTACAGCGCGGAGCTTCTAGGCTTTAATGGAATTTATCAAAACAGTATGGATGCTGTCAGCGACCGTGACTTTATTTTAGAGTTTTTAAGCAACAGTTCTATTTTAATGATGCATTTATCTCGTTTTTGTGAAGAGTTAATTTTATGGTCTAGTCAAGAGTTTCAATTTATTGAAATGGATGATACGTATGCAACTGGCAGCAGTATTATGCCTCAAAAGAAAAATCCTGATATGGCAGAGTTAATTCGTGGTAAAACAGGACGAGTATATGGTCATTTATTTAGCTTGTTGACTGTGTTAAAAGGCACGCCTTTAACATACAACAAAGACTTGCAAGAAGATAAAGAAGGCATGTTCGATACGGTTACAACGATTGAAGGCTGCTTAACAATCTTTGCTGGCATGATTGAAACAATGACAGTAAAAACAAATGTTATGGAAAAAGCTACGAAACAAGATTTTTCAAATGCAACGGAGTTAGCTGACTATCTTGCTGCAAAAGGTATGCCGTTTCGTGAAGCACATGAAGTGGTTGGGAAACTAGTTCTCGTTTGTATTCAGAAAAATATCTACCTAATGGATTTGCCGCTCGAGCAATATAAAGAAGCGTCAGATTTATTTGAGGAAGACATCTACCATGTATTAAGTCCAAAAACAGCTGTTAATCGCCGCAATAGCGCGGGAGGAACAGGGTTTGAACAAGTGAAAAAAGCAATTCAGCTAGCTAAAGATGAATTGCATGAAAAAGCTTCAATATAAAACAGTTTTCAAAACGTCCGCAGAAAATTCTGCGGGCGTTTTTTGATGTGAGATAAATGGTATAACTAGAGCAATTAAGAAGAAAATAGAAAAGATCATGTAAGGGATTATGAAATAAAGTTCACATTCGTAAAGAAAATAGAGTGAAAAAGGAGAAGTGACATATGAAAGACAAAAAACATCCGCAGCATGTATATGAATATGATTTTGAAGGAGAAAAAGAGACATCAAGACAGCTAATGGATTCTTATTCAAGCGGCGTTATTGGCGATGCTATGGCTTCTGTAGTTGAAAATCCAGAAGCACAGAGTGATAACGAACTATATGAATAACTACATGCATATACTGTATATAGACTAAGAAAAGCAGGATTATGCTGAGCTCTATCGAAAGGTAACGTCATAGTAAATCCGGTTTTCTAAAGGATTTGGTGTGGCGTTCTTTTTTCAGTTAATCACTGATATAAGAAAAGAGGGATAAAGGTGAAAATTGGAGTGCCGAAAGAAGTAAAAAATAATGAAAATCGCTTGGCTATTACTCCAGCTGGTGTTACAGCTTTAGTTAACGGTGGGCATGATGTATATATTGAAACACAGGCAGGAGAAGGCTCTGGATTCCATGATGAAGATTACACAAATGCAGGAGCTTCTATTGTAAATACTGCAAAAGAAGCATGGGATGCTGAAATGGTTATGAAAGTAAAAGAACCGATTTCAAAAGAATACGGATATTTTCGTGAAGGACTTATTTTGTTTACGTATTTACATTTGGCAGCTGAAGAAGCGTTAACGAAAGCATTGATTGATAAAAAGGTAGTGGGTATCGCTTATGAAACGGTACAGCTTCCAAATAAAAGCTTGCCTCTGTTAACGCCGATGAGCGAAGTTGCAGGAAGAATGTCTTCTCAAATTGGAGCTCAATTTTTAGAAAAAACCAAAGGTGGCAAAGGGATTTTGTTAAGTGGAGTGCCAGGCGTGCAAAGAGGAAAAGTAACAATTATTGGAGGAGGAGTAGCGGGAACCAACGCTGCTAAAATTGCGGTCGGATTAGGGGCTGATGTCACAATAATTGATTTAAACGCTGATCGCCTTCGCCAGCTGGATGATTTGTTTGGTAAAGAAGTGACAACATTAATGTCAAATCACTACAATATCGCACAATCTGTAAAAGAGTCAGATTTAGTGATAGGAGCGGTTCTCATACCGGGAGCTAAAGCGCCAAAGCTTGTCACCGAGGAAATGGTTCAAACGATGTCAAAAGGGTCAGTTGTGGTTGATATTGCCATTGACCAAGGCGGAATTTTTGAAACAACTGATCGTATTACTACTCACGATAACCCGACTTACTCGAAGCATGAGGTCTTGCATTATGCTGTTGCTAACATGCCAGGGGCTGTTCCCCGCACGTCGACCTTAGCGCTGACCAACGTAACGGTTCCTTATGCTCTGCAAATAGCAAATCAGGGATATAAAAAAGCGTGCTTAAAAAACCCTTCCCTTCTTCAAGGCATCAACACCCTAAATGGGTTTGTCACTTACGCGGCTGTTGCAGATGCACACGGTCTAACTTACGCTGATGCAACAACTTTATTAGAGCAAGCATAATAAGGCATGTTTTTGCGCAGTTTGTGATATGATAGCCGCGTATTCACTTGTTTTGTAACCAAAACAGACGGGTAGAATATAGAAAAGGTTAGTGTAAAAGGAGAGAATATATGATGCACGTTTCTTATCATGGACATTCTGTTGTTAAAATTGAAACAAAAGGAAAAACAATTTTAATTGACCCGTTTATCACTGGAAATGAATTAACAGATTTAAATGCTGAAGATGTAAAAGCAGATGTGATTTTACTGACTCATGGCCATAATGATCATGTAGGCGACACGGTGGAAATTGCTAAGCGCAGCGGTGCACTTGTTGTGGCAGTAGCAGAATTAGCTACATATCTTAGCTGGCAAGGCTTAAACGTACATCCAATGAGCATAGGCGGAGCCTATACATTTGATTTTGGTACGGTAAAATTGACACAAGCTTTCCACGGTTCAAGTTATACAGAAAATAATGAGAAAATTATTTATACAGGAATGCCGGCTGGTTTGCTTTTAACGATTGAAGGAAAGACAATTTATCATGCTGGAGATACGGCTTTATTTTCTGATTTAAAGTTAATTGGTCGCCATGAGCCTGACGTAGCATTTCTTCCAATTGGAGATAACTTTACAATGGGACCTGAAGATGCGGCTATCGCAGCGGAATGGGTGCAGGCAAAGCTTGTTGTGCCAATTCACTACAATACATTTCCTGTAATTAAGCAAGATCCTCATCAATTTGTTGAGTCTTTATCTGGTATTGAAGGAAAAGTATTAAAAGTTGGAGAAGGATTGGATCTTTAATCATAGAGGATGGGACAAAACGATTTCAGTTAAAGTTAAAAAAGAACGAGTAATCGATAATATCGATCACTCGTTCTTTTTTTATTGTTAAGGTGAACGTAGGTTTCACATTTGTTCATCTTTAGATTGAATCGATGCAGTTATGTCTTAATCTCTTTTTATTTGCAAAGAAACGTTCTGCTTTTTTTACTTTCCCGCATACGATAGTAATAATAAGGAGGGAGAGTTATGGAAAAAAATCGAGTTATTTTATCGCTTTTACTATGCGGAGTGATGCTTTACTATGCAATGCCGCACTTAGTGTTAACAACTGCGAGTTTGCAAGGGATTTTTAGTATAAGCTGGCTTACCTTTGCTCTTTTTGTAGCCGGAGGCAATTTGTCATCACTACTTTATGCACCGCGCCGTAAAAAGACAGGTATTCAAAAAAATAGTGCGAGAAAGCCTTTGCGTCAAAGAGGTTAGATTGAATCCATTTCACTTCCCCCGTATAATAAAAGAAAAGACATATGAAACGTAAAAACGTTTTAGAAGGGTGAAGTACACGTGGCGACAAAACATGAGCAAATTTTACAGTATATCGATTCGCTTCCAATTGGTGAAAAAATTTCAGTGCGCCAAATTGCCAAAGAACTGACTGTCAGTGAAGGCACGGCGTACCGAGCAATAAAAGATGCGGAAAATAAAGGATATGTTTCAACGATTGAACGAGTAGGGACTATTCGAATTGAACGAAAGAAGAAAGAAAACATTGAAAAGCTCACGTTTGCCGAAGTAGTAAACATTGTAGATGGACAAGTGCTGGGCGGACGTGAAGGTTTGCATAAAACGTTAAATAAGTTTGTTATTGGAGCGATGAAGCTTGATGCTATGATGAGGTATACCGAGGCCGGAAACCTTCTTATCGTAGGGAATCGAGTAAACGCTCATGAATTAGCCCTTGAAGCAGGCGCAGCTGTTTTAATTACGGGCGGCTTTGATACGGAAGAATGGGTTAAGAAGCTTGCGGATGATCTTAAGCTTCCTATTATTTCAACGAGCTATGATACATTTACAGTTGCAACGATGATTAATCGGGCTATCTATGATCAGTTGATAAAAAAAGAAATTGTGCTTGTAGAGGATATTTTAACACCCGTCTCTGAAGCGGTTAGCTTGCAGTTAACCGATACGATTGAAAAATGGCACGAATGTAACGATCAAACGCACCACAGTCGTTTTCCTGTAGTAGATCAGCATATGAAAGTTCATGGAATGGTTACCTCAAAAGATGTTATTGGATATGATCTTTCCACTTCGATTGAAAAAGTGATGACGAAAAATCCGATGACCGTTCACGGGAAAACATCGGTCGCTTCTTCCGCTCATATGATGGTATGGGAAGGGATTGAAGTGCTGCCTGTAGTGGACGATTACCACCGACTAGAAGGCATTATCAGCCGTCAAGATGTCTTAAAAGCGCTGCAAATGATTCAGCGTCAACCACAGGTAGGAGAAACCATTGATGACATTGTAACGAATCAATTTATGGACGTACAAGAGACAAAGGAAGCACCTGTCTATCGCTGTGAAGTAACGCCACAAATGACAAATTATATGGGAACTATTTCATACGGAGTTTTTACTACTATTGTGACGGAAGCTGCCAATCGTGTTCTGCGTTTATATAAAAAAGGTGATTTGGTTATTGAAAACATTACCGTTTATTTTATTAAACCGGTTCAAATTGAAAGTGTAATTGAAATTCGCCCTAAGCTATTAGAACTTGGTCGGAAGTTTGCTAAATTAGATGTAGAAGTCTACAACGCCGGAGTTGTAGTAGGAAAAGCGATGATGATGGCTCAGTTATTGGACAGAGTATAAAAAAAGAAGCTGGGACAAAAGTATGTTAGACGAAGTGAAAAACGAACCATTTATCAACCATGTTGATGAGTGGTTCGTTTTTTTTTGTTAGGGTAAACGTAGGTTTCACCTGTTTAGATTCTTCTAGTCGTTGATTGGAGGGCAAGACGAAGACTCCAGCGGAAAGCGAAGTCTTGCACGGAAATCAACGGCGGTGTCTCAAGCGGTTCAGCTCATGTCTCCCATTTGTTCGTCTTTAGATTGGATTCCTCTCGTTATGCCTCAGCCTTTTTTACATTTGATCTGCTTCTTTTATTGCATAAGGCTGATAGTACTTATAAGCTTTGACACCTGCTATTATGCTACCTGAACCGAATAATACAAATAATATGCCGATGATAAGCGAAAGGTTTGTTTCGTAAATAAACCATTGATTGATCCCAAAAAATAATACAAAAGAGCCAAGACAAATACTCGACTTAGCGGAAATCCACTTTCGTTCCATTGGGCGTTTTGAACGTACGTATTTTACTTTTAAATACATGTAGAAAACAAAGGACACAACGATTAAAATCATAAAAAATGGCACAGACGCCCCTCCAGTCCGGTGTATTTCTATCCGTAATGTTTCTAGATGCTAGTAATGCGTAGTGTTGAAAGTGTTTACAGTAGTATCTATTATTTTACAGGTCAATAACAGAAAATTCTACTATTGATTGATTCTTCTTTTAAAAAGGAGAAGAGATATGATTTAATAAAGATTATGGATACAGCGCTGTGGAAATATAAGTGCATGTGGTACGTACATAAAACAAGAACAGTATTGACAGGAGAGAGAAAATGAAAGCACAAATATTAGAAGCTATTAAGCAGTTTGACACCATCATTATTCACAGGCACATTCGTCCAGATCCAGATGCATACGGATCTCAGTGCGGATTAGCGGAATTGTTAAAAACATCTTTTCCGGAGAAGAAGGTATACGTAACGGGAGAAGAAGCGGAGTCGTTAAAATTTTTATACCGTATGGATGATATCGCCGATGACACCTATGAAGATGCGCTTGTCATCGTTTGTGATACGGCGAATGAAGCGCGTGTATCAGATCAGCGCTACGCAAGTGGAAAAATGATCATTAAAATCGATCACCATCCGAATCAAACTCCTTACGGTGATTTACTTTGGGTTGAGACGTCTGCTTCTTCAACAAGTGAAATGATTTATGAATTTTACTTGGAAGGAAAAGAAAAGGGGTTAGCTCTTAATGATGAAGGAGCAAAGTTAATTTTCACTGGTATTGTCGGTGATACGGGCCGATTTTTATTTCCAAATACAAAGCCGAAAACGTTTTGCTATGCAAGTGAATTGATTCAATATGGCTTCAATTTTAAGGATGTATATGATCAGCTATACAAAACAAAAGAAAACGTCGCTCACTTACATGGATATGTGCTGCAAAACTTCACGATGTCTCCAGCGGGAGTTGCTCACATGAAAATTCCGAATGAAATTCTTCGCAAATATGATGTGACACCTGCTGATGCCTCTCAGCTAGTCGGCTCGTTAGGACAAATTGATGGAGTGAAAACGTGGGTATTTTTTGTAGAAGAAGAAAATCAGATTCGGGTCCGCCTGCGTTCAAAAGAGCTTGTGATTAATACAATTGCTAGAAAATACAACGGAGGAGGCCATCCTCTTGCGTCCGGCGCTTCCATTGACTCATGGGAAGAAGTAGAGCCTTTACTACTTGATTTAGAAGAGCTCTGCAGTCAGGAGTAATCTGTAAAATAAGCCGTTGATTTTAAATCAGCGGCTTTTTATAGTACTTTTTCCATCTTTTTAATTCGAACTTCAATCGAAAGCGTTGTATAAAAATAAATTTGATGAACTTCAACTTCATAAATCGTTTTATCGAATTCGTATTTTTTGTTTTCAATTGCTTTTTTTAAGATATCCCTGCTTCGATACGCACTTTCAATATCTTGGGCAATTAAGTGCTGCGCTTCTTCGTCGACGCTTTTTTGAATATTGTATTCCACCACAGAGTTTACTTTATAACGATGGCCGTTCACTAATTTTACTTTCACATTTTGAATAATCAAATGCTGCTTCATTTCCTTGTTTAATGCTTTTACATCTTCTTGCCATGCGCTAATTTGCAAATTTGCTTTTTTTAGCTTATCATTAGCAATTCGAATCTCCTCTAGCTCTCTATCTCTTGAAACGCCGTAAATTGTTAAAAACACTCCCCAGCTGACAATTGCTCCAATGACAATACCGGCAAAAAAACGCTGCCAGTCGGAGCGCTTGAACATTCGCTCGCTGGGTACTCTCATACAAAGTGCTCCTGCGTTAACCACTTGATGATCAGAGCCCCGGTCTGAGCTCCTCCCATAGCGGATAGAATTAAAAGAATTTGTTTGAATACATCTTTTGTCGCTCCTTCAAAGAGTCCTCGCTCAAAGCTGTAAAACGTATCAAATGTTCCTCCGATGGCTCCGACAATTGCCCAGATTTTTAAGCTATTGCTGAGGGTATGCATAACGTACAGGGGAGATTTTCCAATTAAGAACCCCGCAAATGCTCCGATTAATGAACCGCCTAAAATAATACCTAATGAAGTAAAGTAACTCCAAATGAAAAGAGACATAAAAGGCTCTTTTGTCATGACGCGTCCTCCTTTACTATTTTATTGATAACTCATGCTTCCTACATATATATGGACAAACGTTCAGAGTTATGTAATTTGTCTACGCCCGCAACAAAATTTATAATGAGAATAAAGAATTAAAGAAAGGTGGGAAGTCCTGTGCCTTTTGTTCACTTACAGCTTCAAAGTTCTTATAGCTTACTAAGCAGTTCCGTTCGTATTCATGAACTTGTAGAAACAGCTAAAAAAATGAACTATGAAGCGATTGCTTTGACCGATGAAAATGTAATGTACGGAGTCATTCCTTTTTATAAAGCCTGCGTGAAAGCGGGGATTAAGCCGATTATTGGGCTTACACTATCAATTTTGGAACATGAAGAAAGCGAGCAAGCGTATCCTTTAGTTTTGCTAGCAGAAAATGATAAAGGCTATGAAAATCTATTAAAACTAAGCAGTTTAGTTCAAACAAAGGAAAAACACGGTGTAAAGAAAAAATGGCTCCAGCATTATAGCAGCGGGCTGATTGCTATTACACCTGGCGTAAGGGGAGAAGTAGAAACTCTGCTAGCAGAAAACAAACTTCAAGATGCAAAGCGAGTGCTTCAATTCTTTAAAAAAGTATATTCTCAGTCTTTGTATATATCTATACAGCGCCACGGACAGGATGAAGCTTTGATAAATCAGCAGTTAACGGAGCTTGCTGCTGAAGAAAATGTCCCGCTCGTAGCAACGAATCAAGTGAAATATTTAAAAAAAGAAGATCGGGACGCATATGATTGCTTAGCGGCTATTCGAGACGGAGAGAAATTACATAGCGGTGAACAGGTGCAAGAAGAAAGCAGCGAGTACTATTTCAAATCACCTCATGAAATGGAAGTTCTCTTTCATGATCAGCATTTTTTAATAGAAGAAAGTATAAAAATCGCAAGACGATGCGAGCTTAAAATTTCTCTAGGCGTCATGTCTATTCCAAAATACCCTGTTCCTCCGTCCGTTACATCATCAACCTACTTACGCACTCTTTGCGAGAAAGGACTGCAAGAAAGAGTTCAAGTGATCACGGAACAATACCAGAAACGCTTAGATTATGAGCTGAACATTATTGAAAGTATGCGCTTTAGCGATTACTTCCTTATCGTGTGGGATTTTATGAATTATGCTCATGAACATGGTATTTTAACAGGTCCAGGTCGTGGCTCAGCGGCGGGCTCACTAGTTTCATACGCCTTACGAATTACAAATGTTGATCCAATTCAGCATCAGCTTCTCTTTGAGCGCTTTTTAAATCCTGAACGTATTTCGATGCCTGATATTGATATCGATTTTCCTGATAATAAACGGGATCAAGTCATTCAGTATGTGGCTCAAAAATATGGAGCGCTGCATGTAGCTCAAATTATTACATTTGGAACATTAGCGGCTAAAGCAGCCGTACGTGATGTAGGAAGAGTGATGGGATTTGATCAAGAGGCGTTAAACAAAATGTCTAAAGCGATTCCAACTAAACCAGGTACAACGTTAAAAAGCGCTCTTCGTGATTCAAGAGTTCTTCAAACTTATTTAGCAGAAAATGAAGCCAGAAAGCAATGGTATAACATTGCGATGAAGATAGAAGGACTGCCAAGGCATACTTCCACACACGCAGCAGGCGTTGTGATCAGTGAGAAGCCGCTGACGCAATCTATAGCTGTACAAGAAGGACATGATGATGTATATCTGACTCAATATCCAATGGAAGCTCTGCAAGACGTTGGGCTTTTGAAAATGGACTTTTTAGGTTTGCGTAACTTAACCATTTTAGATCACATTTTAAAGAAAATTGAGCGGGACATGAACCAAAAGCTGTCACTGTCTCGTATTCCATTTAACGATCAGAAAACTTTTGAACTGCTGAGCAAAGGAGATACGACAGGGATTTTTCAGCTAGAGTCAGATGGAATGAGAAGGGTTCTTCAGCAATTAAAACCCACAGAGCTAGAAGATATTGTAGCAGTTAACGCGCTGTATAGACCCGGTCCGATGGAAAATATTCCAACCTATATTAAGCGCAAGCACGGAGTGGAGAGCGTCATATATGACCATCCCACGCTTCAAGGCATTTTACAATCCACCCATGGCGTTATCGTGTATCAGGAGCAAATTATGCAGATTGCTTCAAAGATGGCTGGCTTTTCTCTTGGAGAAGCAGATTTATTGAGAAGAGCAGTTAGTAAAAAAGAACGATCCGTGCTTGATCGTGAACGAGCACATTTTGTTCAAGGAAGCGAGAAGAAAGGATATGACCTATCCGTTGCTAATCGAGTATATGACCTTATTGTGCGCTTTGCTGATTATGGCTTCAACCGGAGCCATGCCGTTGCTTACAGTATGGTGGCCTATCAGTTAGCTTATTTAAAAACACATTATCCGCTACAGTTCTTTTCAGCGTTGTTAACGAGCGTTATTGGAAACGAAGGGAAAATTGCTCAATATATTAATGAACTCAAAAGAAAAAAAATACAAGTTCTCCCACCTTCTATTAACAAGAGCATGTATTCGTTTAATGTAGAAGGTGAAAGAATAAGATATAGCCTTGCAGCGATTAAACATATTGGTGCGGCAGCTATGCAGGAAATAACAGAAGAGAGAAAGAAAAAAAGATTTGAAGACTTATTTGATTTTTGTGCACGTGTTTCACCAAAAGCCGTGAATAAAAAAGCGCTTGAAGCTTTGATTTTGTCCGGAGGCTTTGATGAATTTGGAGAAAATCGAGCAACTTTATTAGCAACCATTGATGTAGCATTTGAACATGCAAGCTTGGTCCTCCCTGATGATGATTTTGGATTTGGAGCTGAATTTTCGTTAAAGCCTAAATATATGGAAAAAGAGGAACTGAAAATAGAAGATCGGCTTCAGTATGAAAAAGATATGCTAGGTTTTTATTTATCAAGCCACCCTGCTTCTCAGTATGAAGCACTGAATTCCTTTTATTCTGTTGTTTCTCTTCACGATATGAAAGAACACGCTTCAGGAAAAGCGGTCTCTCTTTTAGTATTTGTGTTGGAAATTCGCGTCATTCGCACGAAAAAAGGAGAGCAAATGGCCTTTTTGCGCATTACGGATGAAAGTGGAGAAGGAGAAGTTGTTGCATTTCCCCGCGTATTTGAGCAGAATCGTCTGCTGTTTGAACAAGGTAAGGTTTTACTGATACATGGAAAGATAGATGAAAGAAATGGGCAGCAGCAAATTGTTTGTCAACGTGCTGAAGCTGCTAGCGAAGCGGTTCAAAAATTACCGTCAGAAGAATTGTACTTACGTATAGAAACAAAGCAAGGTACGGAAAAGCTGCTTCATACTATTTATCAGCATTTTCAGTCTCATAGAGGGAAAATCCCCGTGAAAATTTATTATGAGGCAGAACGTCAATTGGTCAAGCTTCCTGTTCACTATTCTGTTGAACGAAGCGATGAGTTGATCAAAACGTTAAAAGCAATGCTTGGAGAGAAGCACGTTGTGTTCAAGAAGATATAGTCTTTACAGATTTCATGTGATGTTATATGGTAAAATAGTTAAAAAAGTGGTCTGACCACCGTTTTTTTTATAAAATATACGAATTAGATGCGTTTTTCTTGAAATGAAATTCAATTGGATTTATAACATCATATGAGTGTGGGAAAGAACATGGTTCAGGCACAGTATTTGTTATCATTTTGTTTATTGGGAGTGAAATTCATTGTCTTTACGTGAAGAAGCATTGCATATGCACCGCATTAACAAAGGTAAACTAGAATCAAAGTCCAAAATTCCTGTTCGAAACGCAGAGGATTTAAGCCTTGCTTATTCCCCTGGTGTAGCAGAACCTTGCAAAGAAATATATGATGATGTAAACAATGTATATGAATATACGATGAAAGGAAATATGGTAGCTGTTGTATCTGATGGCACTGCCGTATTGGGCTTGGGCAATATAGGCCCTGAAGCTGCTCTGCCAGTAATGGAAGGGAAAGCTGTCCTTTTTAAAAGTTTTGCCGGCGTAGATGCATTCCCAATTTGTTTAAACACGACAGATGTGGACAAAATTATAGAAACTGTTAAATTGCTAGAACCAACTTTTGGAGGCGTTAATTTAGAAGATATTGCGGCTCCTAACTGTTTTGAAATTGAAGAGCGGTTGAAAAAGGAAACAAATATCCCGGTTTTTCATGATGATCAGCATGGGACGGCTATTGTTACGGTAGCGGGTCTTCTTAATGCCCTGAAGCTGACAGGAAGAAAAATGTCACAAATCAAAGTAGTAGCGAATGGAGCAGGGGCTGCTGGCATTGCTATTATTAAATTATTATACAGCTATGGAGTGCGCGATATTATTATGTGTGATTCCAAAGGAACGATTTATGACAAGCGTCCTCACGGCATGAACCGTATAAAAGATGAAGTTGCAGCCTATACAAATCGAAGCAAAGTAGAAGGTACGTTAGCCGATGCGTTAGAAGAAGCTGATGTATTTATTGGAGTTTCGGTTGAAGGAGCACTCACATCGGAAATGATTGGAAAGATGAATCCAGACCCAATCATTTTTGCAATGGCAAATCCAGTGCCTGAAATTATGCCAGAAGAAGCTAAAAAAGCTGGCGCGAAAGTAATCGGCACCGGACGTTCAGATTTTCCTAATCAAGTGAACAATGTCTTAGCGTTTCCGGGGATATTCCGAGGTGCACTGGATGTGCGTGCTACTCATATTAATGAAAAAATGAAAATGGCTGCAGTTGAGGCCATTGCTAATTTAATTACGGAAGAGGACTTGAATACAGACTATGTAATTCCAGGGCCATTTGATGCACGAGTGGCTCCGGCAGTAGCCGCAGCTGTTGCAAAAGCAGCTATGGAAACAGGCGTTGCCCGAATAAAAGTAAAGCCAGAAGCCGTAGCTGAAAATACACGCCGTTTAGCGATTATTGAATAAGGTTACATCAACTGTTCTTTGACAGGCATGATGCTTCAAGCATGCCTGTTAAAGTAATGTAAAGTGAGTGGTAATAAACTTGAAGAATGAACGTTCAAAAGTATATGTAGAAATTCTAAAACAAATTCGCCAGCTAATGGAAGATGATCGTTTAACTACGGGTGATAAAATCCCGTCAGAACGAGAGCTTTCTGAACGGTTAGGCGCAGGACGTTCTTCCGTTCGAGAAGCGCTCAGAGCGTTAGAGCTAATTGGGCTAATTGAAACTAGAAGAGGTGAAGGTACGTTTATTAAAGAAGTGGGAGATCATCAATTTATTGATTTATTAGCTACTTTTTTAATACAAGACGGCAAAACAAAGTCAGACTTAATTCAGACGAGATATATTCTGGAAAAAAGCTGTTTGTTTTCTGTTTTAGCGGAACAGAACAAAATCAATGTTTCAAAAGTAATTCAAAAGCAGAATGACGATCGCTTAAAGAACTTGTTTGACTATTTGTTTTCTTTGCAGGCTAATCGGCTATTGCACCGAATTTGGCTGATTATTTGCCGCTTTTCTCAAACCTTTCAACAAAACTCAGCGCCAAGCGACACTCTTATAAATGAATTAGTAGAGGCGCTAGTTAAAAAAGATGAAGCAGCTGTATTAAATCTTCACCATCAGTGCTACAAACAAGTGTGAAAGAAGGAATTTGTCGAAAGAGACATGCCATCTTTCTACACAAAATCAAACCGTCATCTAGTAAAGTAAATAGCAACTAATAAAGTGAAGCGAATAATTCATCCAATTTTTTCTTATATGTCGCTTGTTTTTGCTTTTGAGACGGGCTTTCATAACGTGTAAAGTAGAAGAAGAGGAAGAAGAAAGGTTCTTATGTTAAAGAAAAGAACCAAAAGGAGGTTACACCTTGTTACGAGATTTATTTACAAAAAACACAAAAACTCCAAAAAAACGAAAATATGCTACGATTCCTTCTGAGCATATGAGACAAGATGTACCTGAAGGGATTATGACCAAGTGTAAAAAGTGTAAGAAAATCATGTATACAAAAGAGTTAAATAAAAACTTAAAAGTATGCTTAAACTGTGGATACCATCATCAAATGACAGCACCAGAGCGTATTGAAAGCTTGATTGACAGCGGTACGTTTGTTGAATACGACAAAGATATGACGTCAGAAAATCCTCTTGGATTCCCGGATTATCTTGAAAAGCTCGAAAAAGATCGTGAGAAAACTAATTTAAGTGAAGCGATTGTTACGGGTGAAGGAGATATTGAAGGAATTAAAGTAGTGGTTGCTGTTATGGATTCACATTTCCGTATGGGAAGCATGGGTTCTGTAGTAGGTGAGAAAATTACTCGCGCCATTGAAAAAGCAAAGGAAATGCATGTCCCATTCCTTATTTTTACAGCTTCAGGCGGTGCACGTATGCAAGAAGGTGTTCTGAGCTTGATGCAAATGGCTAAAACTAGCGCAGCCCTTAAAATGTTCAGTGACGAAGGCGGCTTAATCATTTCGATCATGACACATCCTACTACGGGAGGAGTGTCAGCAAGCTTTGCTTCGCTAGGCGATTATAATTTAGCCGAGCCGGGCGCGTTAATTGGCTTTGCTGGAAGACGTATTATTGAACAAACAATTAGAGAAGAGCTTCCAGAAGATTTTCAGACGTCTGAATTTCTGTTGAAGCATGGTCAATTAGATGGAGTTATTGACCGTCACGATTTAAAAGACACGTTAACAACTATTTTAGATATACACGTAGCAGGAGGTGACATCGAGTGGTAAGTGAATTAGAGTTTGAACGTCCAATTGTTGAGTTACGCGACAAGATTGCAGAACTGAAAGAGTTTGCTAAAAATACAGAAGTGGATTTATCTAGCGAAATTGATAAGTTGGAAAAGCGCTTAGAAAAAGTAGAAAACGATATTTACAATCATCTAAGCCCGTGGAACCGTGTTCAAATTGCTCGTCATCCTGAGCGTCCTACAACACTCGATTATATTACTCGCTTGTTTACAAACTTTTTAGAGTGTCATGGCGATCGCTTTTATGGAGATGATGAAGCAATCGTAGGAGGAATTGCCAAGTTTAATGGCGTGCCTGTTACCGTGATTGGACATCAGAGAGGTAAAGATACGAAAGAAAATATTCGTCGTAATTTTGGTATGCCTCATCCTGAAGGCTACCGTAAAGCACTGCGTCTAATGAAGCAAGCGGAGAAATTTAACCGCCCAATTATTTGCTTTATTGATACAAAAGGAGCTTATCCAGGAAAAGCGGCAGAAGAACGCGGACAAAGCGAAGCTATTGCGAAAAATCTTTTCGAAATGGCTGGCTTAACTGTACCTGTTATTTGTATTGTCATTGGAGAAGGAGGAAGCGGAGGAGCCTTGGCATTAGGTTTAGGAAATCACCTTCATATGCTTGAGAACTCGACGTATTCAGTTATTTCTCCAGAAGGAGCGGCTGCCATTCTTTGGAAAGATTCTTCTCTTGCGAAAAAAGCTGCTGAAACGATGAAGATTACAGCACCAGATTTGAAAGAACTGGGTATTGTAGATGAAATGGTTTCAGAGGTAAAAGGCGGAGCTCATCGAGATATCGATGCACAAGCTGGATACATGGAAAGCATTATTAAGAAGTCATTGAAAGAACTGATGAATTTATCAAAAGAAGAGCTAGTGGAAGAGCGTTATTTAAAATACAAAAAAATCGGACAATTTGCAGCTGAAAACGATGCCATTACTATAAAATAAAGAAACGTGCACTCTTGAAAAATAAGGGTGCGCGTTTTTGTGCGGTTTGTATAGCCCTTCTCTATTGTGTTTACAAGTTCTTCGTGGTATTTTATAGACAGCAAAAACCTTTAAGTAAAAGTAGAAAAAGAGTGTTTTTAAAAAAATTCCTATGGTTATTAGCAGCTGTGCGAGCGTTTGTCTTTTCTCTAAAACGTGAGATATATAAGACAAATCAGGCAGCAAGTATTGCTGTATGAATTGCAGGGAATAGTAAAACAAGAAGCAAACGATGAAGAAATTCATCGTTAAAGTGCTGTGTATTTGTTTGCTATTTGATTCAGCGCTATGTAGGTATTTCATAAGTTACACGTAAAGCAAGGTGAACAGGTTAAGGCAACAAAATATTTGTTCACAGCCTGCTTGTAAAAGGTTAGTAAAGGAAATAGCTGTTTGCTCTACCTAAAGAGTAAATAGTAAATATATAGGAGGAAATTTGAATGCGTAAAACTAAAATTGTATGTACTATTGGACCAGCGAGTGAAAGTGTAGAAAAATTAGTTGAACTAATTAACTCAGGCTTAAACGTTTGTCGCCTAAACTTCTCTCACGGTGACTTTGAAGAGCATGGTGCACGTATCGTTAACATTCGTGAAGCTGCGAAACAAACAGGTAAAACAGTAGGTATCTTACTTGATACAAAAGGACCTGAAATTCGTACAAACACAATGGAAAATGGTGCAATTGAGTTAGAAGAAGGCGCTGAAATCATTGTTTCTATGACAGAAGTAGTGGGAACAACTGAAAAATTCTCAATTACATATCCAGGTCTAATTGATGACGTACACGTAGGATCAAAAATCCTTTTAGATGACGGTTTAATCGGTCTTGAAGTACTAGACATCAATAAAACTGATGGTGAAATCAAAACGAAAGTACTTAACCCTGGTACATTAAAAAATAAAAAAGGTGTAAACGTGCCAAACGTAAGTGTAAACCTTCCTGGTATCACTGAAAAAGATGCAAACGATATTGTATTTGGTATCGAACAAGGCATTGATTTTATCGCTGCTTCTTTTGTGCGTCGTGCATCTGATGTATTAGAAATTCGTGAACTACTAGAAAAACACAATGCAGCTCACATTCAAATCATCTCAAAAATCGAAAACCAAGAAGGCGTAGATAACATCAAAGAAATCCTTGAAGTTTCAGACGGCTTAATGGTTGCTCGTGGTGACTTAGGAGTAGAAATTCCTGCTGAAGAAGTACCATTAGTACAAAAAGATCTAATCAAACAATGTAATGCACTTGGCAAACCAGTTATTACAGCTACACAAATGCTTGATTCAATGCAACGCAACCCGCGCCCGACTCGTGCGGAAGCAAGTGACGTTGCCAATGCTATTTTTGATGGTACAGATGCAATTATGTTATCTGGTGAAACAGCTGCGGGTTCTTACCCAGTTGAAGCTGTACAAACAATGCATTCAATCGCTTCTCGTGCTGAGCAAGCTCTAAACTACTCTGAGATTTTACAACAGCGCAGCAAGCAAGTTGGCCCATCTATTACAGATGCAATCGGACAATCTGTTGTACACACAGCGCTTAACTTAAACGCTAGTGCAATCGTAGCGCCAACAGAAAGTGGTTATACAGCGAAAATCGTTTCTAAATATCGTCCGCAATCTCCAATCGTAGCTGTTGCAGCAAACGATTCTGTTGCACGTCGTCTTTCTCTAGTATGGGGTGTTACACCAGTTGTTGGTGAGCGCGTAAGTACAATTGACGATATGTTAGATCACGCTGTAAATGACGCAGTAAAAACAGGCGTTGTAGCACACGGTGATTTAGTTGTTATTACTGCTGGTGTTCCAGTTGGAGAATCAGGTGCAACGAACTTAATGAAAGTTCAAGTTGTAGGTGACGTTCTGGCTAAAGGACAAGGAATTGGTCGTAAAGCAGCAGTTGGTAAAGTAGTTATTGCTAAAACTGCTGAAGAAGCAAATGCAAAAATGACTGAAGGTGCTATCCTTGTTACAAACAGCACAGATCGCGATATGATCAGTGCAATCGAAAAAGCAGGGGCTCTTATTACGGAAGAAGGCGGTCTAACAAGCCATGCAGCTGTAGTAGGATTAAACTTAAGCATTCCTGTCATTGTAGGTGTAGAAAACGCAACAAGCGTATTCTCAGAAGATCAAGATATTACAGTTGATGCTTCACGTGGTGTTGTATACAACGGACACGCAAGCGTACTGTAAGAAACACGTAGATGATTGAAAAAAAGAGAAGGGGAAATCCTTCTCTTTTTGTTTAGGCAATTCAATAAGCGAAGAGGTGATGATGGTGAGGAAGCTTCTTCCGCTCCTTCTTATTGTACCTGCTGTTGAGGTAATGATTTTGATTTATTCAAGTCATCTCATTGGTGTAATGTCAACATTTTTACTGATTATTGCTACCAGTTTTATTGGTGCGTTTCTAGCGAAAAAACAAGGAACATCTCTTTTTCAAAAAGCACAGCGTCAGATGAGCCAAGGACATGTTCCAAGCGGTGAAATCCTTGATGGTATGTGTGTACTATTTGGCGGTTTGTTTCTACTGTTTCCAGGCTTCTTGACAGATGTTGTAGGCTTTATCTTTTTACTGCCGTTTACACGCAAAATCGTTAAGCCTTTCCTTTTAACGTGGCTAAGAAGATTTTTTCAAGGACGTAATCGAATGACGATTATTCGTTAACTAGAAAGTGTGTGAAAGAAGCTTCTTTCACACACTTTTTCATTTTCCTATAATAAACTGCCACGTTTCTTTAAAAACTCCCGTTGTATGAAGTGTTTTTAGAATAACAAGAATAACAGGGCCAACTATTAATCCAAAAAATCCAATCAATTGATATCCTACAAATAAAGAAATTAATGTAGCAAGAGGGTCAAGACCAATGCTCGATGACAGAATCTTGGGCTCCATAATTTGTCGCTGCACAAGTACTACAGCATATAGTACCGAAAGTCCTACAGCAAATGACACATTATCTGTTGCAAACGCATAAATCATCCAAGGAACAAAAACCAGTCCTGTTCCGAGGTAAGGAAGAATATCTACTAAGCCGATTAATAAAGCGACTGTAATAGCATAATCAACCTTAAGAACAAGTAAACCAAAAAGAACGATGATGGTGGTAATCGAAATAAGCGTAAGCTGAGCTTTAATAAAACCAAACAGTGCATTTTTAAGCTCCATAACAACTGTCTGTCCATTTTCTCTTACTTTTTTAGGAATAAACACGCTGCTTTTAGCCATCAGCTTGTACCAATCTTTACTAATAAAAAAAGTAGCCAGCAATGAAAAAATAATCACAGTAGCTGCATTAGGCAATACGGATAAAAATACTGGGATGCTTTGCAATACATTTTGCAGAAAATCGCCCACCGTTTGAGCGATATGGTTGCCTACCCCTTTAATGTTCGATAAAATAGTTGCTTGCTGACCGGTATTTAAGTTATTAAACATAGAAGTAATGCGTTCATAAAACGGAAGTATTTGTTCTGTAGCAATATTTTCAATAAATATGACCACTTCTTTGAAATTTGTGGGAACAACTTTCGCTAAATACGTACTTCCTGCAATAATCTCTGTGATAAGTAACGTAATAAGTCCAGCCAAAAGAGAGAAGATAAGAACCATTGACAGTAAAACAGCTAAGTAGCGTGGTAAGCGCAGCTTTAATTCAAATAGATTAACCATAGGATTTATAAAAAAAGCGATGCAGCAGGCGATAATAAATGGATAGAGGAGAGAAGAGACATAATAACTAAGAAATACAGCTGCTGCAATAATTACCAACACACAAGCTAAGCGAAATAGGCGATGTAAATGAAGCTTGTACACAATAAATAGAGGCCTCCTTGTAAACGATAGTCAACAAAAGAAAAAGCTACTCATAAAATAGTTACGTAATACGCTTTAGAATTATCACAATAAAAAAAGAAAGGATGAGTAAAATGTTTTCACAACCGATGCTTTTTTTAGCTGTTTTACTCGTAATTGGATTAGTGGCTAAAAATCAATCATTAATCATTGCAGTTGCATTTTTACTTATTTTAAAATTAATCGGGTTAGACAGTAAGGTTTTTCCGTTTCTACAATCAAAAGGAATTAATATTGGGGTAACGGTGATTACAATTGCCGTTCTTGTGCCAATTGCAACAGGAGACATAGGGTTTAAACAATTAGGAGAAGCTGTGAAATCTTCTTATGCCTGGATTGCTCTAGGAGCCGGCATTGCTGTAGCAATTATTGCCAAATATGGGCTTACGCTCTTGGAAGATGATCCGCATATTACGACCGCTTTAGTTTTTGGCACAATTCTTGCTGTGGCGCTGTTTCAAGGGGTAGCAGTAGGTCCGTTAATCGGTGCTGGAATTGCTTATTTATTTATGAAATTAACTGAACTTTTTTCGTAGAAATTTTTGTATAATAATAATTTTTTTAAAATTTCTTCTCTCTTTTGATTCACAAAAGTCAGATAATTGTTTATAATATATTTTGAGGCCGCATCTTTTTACATACAATTGTATGTTTTACCTATAGGGCTGTAACAAAGCAATGACACATGCAGATGTTTTAATTTTGTGTGTTATTGAAACAAATGGAAATGTAAGCATTTTCTTTACGTGGGGTGAAGGAATGTTCTTCCAAGATATATATTCAAAAGAGGCGCTTCGTATATCATTTAATGTCTAGTTGAGCAGAAGCTCAATTTTGTTTTTCACGTTTTACACAGAAAGGTATGGGGAATTTTTTCTGTAAAGGAGTGGAGATTTATGACAGCAACTCGAGGTCTAGAAGGGGTAGTCGCTACAACGTCAGCAGTAAGTTCAATTATTGATGACACTTTAACATATCAAGGCTACAATATTGATGATTTAGCGAATTATGCAACATTTGAAGAAGTGGTGTATTTACTATGGCACGGAAAATTACCTAATAAAGAAGAATTATCTGTGTTTTCTAGATTACTAGCAGAAAACGCTAAATTACCCCAAGAAGTCTTAAATCATTTCAAAACTTATCCAATTCAAGATGTTCATCCAATGGCAGCTTTAAGAACAGTCGTATCACTATTGGGGTTGTACGATCCTGAAGCTGATTTAATGGATGAAGAAGCAAATTATCGCAAAGCTGTTCGTTTGCAAGCACAATTACCAACAGTGGTGACGGCTTTTTCAAGAGTTCGCAACGGATTAGAGCCAATTGAGCCAAACGAAAATTATAGCATTGCCGCTAACTTTTTATATATGTTAACCGGCGAAGAGCCAACTGATATCCAAGTAGAAGCGTTTGATAAAGCACTTGTCTTACACGCTGACCATGAGCTAAATGCTTCAACTTTTACAGCGCGTGTCTGTGTGGCAACGTTATCCGATATTTATTCAGGGATTACAGCCGCTATTGGGGCGTTAAAGGGTCCTCTTCACGGGGGAGCGAATGAAGCTGTTATGAAAATGTTGTCTGACATTCAAACAGTTGAAAACGCAGAACCTTACATTCGCGAAAAGCTCGCGAAAAAAGAAAAGATTATGGGATTTGGACATCGTGTGTATCAGCAGGGTGATCCTCGTGCCAAGCACTTGAAAGAAATGTCTGAAAAACTTACAAAACAAGCAGGAGATACAACGCTATACGATATGTCAGTGAAAATTGAGGAAATCGTAACAGGCGAGAAGAAGCTTCCGCCAAACGTTGATTTCTATTCAGCTTCTGTATACCACAGCTTAGGTATTGATCACGATTTATTTACTCCGATTTTTGCCGTAAGCCGCGTATCAGGATGGATTGCTCACATTTTAGAGCAGTATTCAAACAATCGTTTGATTCGTCCAAGAGCTGATTATATCGGTCCTGGAAAACAAACGTACATTCCGCTTGAAGAGCGCAGCTAAACAATGTGACGAAGGTGCTCACGTTCGTTGAGCACTTTTCCATAAGTGAAAGTAGACAATTTTTTAAGGAGGTCATTCTCATGACAAAAGGTGAACAAATTTCTGTAGCAAACGGCGTTTTAAACGTACCAAATAACCCAATTATTCCATTTATCGAAGGTGACGGAATTGGTCCGGATATCTGGGCAGCAGCTTCCCGCGTATTAGAAGCAGCAGTTGCAAAAGCATACAATGGTGAAAAAGAAATCGTTTGGAAAGAAGTATTAGCAGGTGAAAAAGCATTTAATCAAACTGGCGAATGGTTACCGGAAGAAACGTTAGATGCAATTCGCGAATACATAATTGCAATCAAAGGACCATTAACGACACCAGTAGGCGGTGGAATTCGTTCTCTAAACGTGGCATTGCGTCAAGAATTAGACTTATTCACATGCTTACGTCCTGTTCGCTACTTTGACGGCGTACCTTCTCCAATTAAGCGCCCAGAAGATACAGATATGGTTATCTTCCGTGAAAATACTGAAGATATTTATGCTGGTATTGAATATGCGAAGGGTTCTGAAGAAGTACAAAAACTTGTTTCATTCCTACAAACGGAATTAGGCGTAAATAAAATCCGTTTCCCTGAAACTTCTGGATTAGGTATTAAGCCTATTTCTTCTGAAGGAACAGAGCGTCTTGTGCGTGCAGCAATCAACTATGCGATTGAACAGGGCCGCAAGTCTGTTACGCTTGTACACAAAGGTAACATTATGAAATATACAGAAGGCGCATTTAAAAATTGGGGCTATGAGCTAGCTGAAAAAGAATTCGGCGATAAAGTATTTACTTGGGCTCAATATGACCGCATCGTTGAAAAAGAAGGTGCACAAGCTGCAAACAAAGCTCAAGCAGAAGCGGAAGCAGCAGGAAAAATTATTGTAAAAGATTCTATTGCAGATATCTTCTTACAACAAATTTTAACTCGTCCACGTGAATTCGATGTAGTAGCAACAATGAACTTAAATGGAGATTACATTTCAGATGCATTAGCAGCACAAGTTGGCGGTATCGGAATTGCTCCAGGAGCAAACATCAACTATGAAACTGGACATGCTATCTTTGAAGCAACTCACGGTACAGCACCTAAATATGCTGGTTTAGATAAAGTAAACCCATCTTCTGTATTATTATCAGGTGTGTTAATGCTTGAACACCTTGGCTGGAATGAAGCAGCGGATCTAATCATGAAATCAATGGAAAAAACAATTGCTTCAAAAGTAGTAACATATGATTTCGCACGTTTAATGGACGGCGCAACAGAAGTGAAGTGTTCAGAGTTTGCTGATGAATTAATTAGCAATCTAGGAAAACAAGTAACAGTTTAATAGCTATTCATTTAGGGGAGGAATTATAATGGCAAATATGCGTAAAAAAGTATCTGTTATCGGAGCGGGCTTTACAGGAGCTACAACTGCTTTTTTAATTGGTCAAAAAGAATTAGCTGATGTTGTATTAGTTGATATTCCGCAATTAGAAAATCCAGCTAAAGGTAAAGCGCTGGATATGTTAGAAGCAAGTCCTGTACAAGGCTTTGACGCTAACATTACAGGAACAGCCAACTACGAAGACACAGCTGATTCTGACATTGTCATTATTACAGCTGGTATCGCGCGTAAGCCAGGTATGAGTCGCGATGATTTAGTCACAACGAACCAAAAAATTATGAAGTCTGTTACTCAAGAAGTTGTTAAATACTCGCCAAACTGTCACATTATCGTGTTAACAAACCCGGTAGATGCTATGACGTACACAGTATTTAAAGAATCTGGTTTTCCTAAAAACCGCGTAATCGGTCAATCAGGCGTATTAGATTCTGCACGTTTCCGTACGTTCGTAGCGCAGGAGTTAAACATTTCAGTGAAAGATATCACAGGTTTTGTACTTGGTGGACATGGCGACGATATGGTACCTCTTGTACGCTACTCATATGCTGGCGGTATTCCTCTTGAAACGCTTATTCCAAAAGCGCGTCTTGAAGCAATTGTTGAAAGAACACGCAAAGGCGGCGGCGAGATCGTTAACTTATTAGGCAACGGAAGTGCGTACTACGCTCCTGCTGCTTCTTTAGTGGAAATGACAGAAGCGATCTTAAAAGATCAGCGTCGTATTTTACCAGCGATTGCTTACCTAGAGGGTGAATATGGTTATAACGGCATCTACTTAGGTGTTCCGACCGTATTAGGAGCTGCAGGAATTGAGCAAGTAATTGAATTAGAACTTACTGATTCTGAAAAAGCTGCGTTAGATCAATCAGCAAAATCAGTCAAAACTGTCATGGGTGTATTAGCTTAATACAATAAAGTAGGTTTGAGTATAGGTTTTTATAGATATTCAAACAATAGTCACAAGGAAAATTCGAGGGAAACCTCGAATTTTTCTTGTATATAAAGAAAAACTATTACTTTATACAAAAGGTGGAATGATGATGGTATTAGGTAAAAAACAAAAAATAGGTCGAAGTCTTGAAGATATAAAAGTTGGAGAAAAATTAACGCTAACTGAACGAATTGAAGATAAAGATATCTTATTGTACTTAGGGCTGACAAATGATTCTAACCCTTTATACATTCAGCATGATTATGCATCTCAGACACCTTTTAAGAAACCTATTGTGCCAAGCATTATGATTACCGGTATTATGACAGCAGCCATTTCAAAGTACTTGCCCGGACCTGGAAGCCATGTTGCAGAACATACGGTTGCCTTTCCTAAAAAAATTCATCATTATAGTACGATTGAATTTTTATTTGAAGTCACAGAGGTAGATGTTTCTTCTAAAACTGTTACGATTGAAGTAGAAGCGGTCAATGAACAAAAAGAGAAAGTAGTAACGGCTCGGTTTCTTGTGTATCCGCCGCTTAGACTTCCATCAGTAGAGACACATGACTTTGAAAATTTTTAAAACGCCCTAAATATTGATAAATATAGAAGAAGCTCTTTAGCCATATTTTCTGAAAATGTTGAAATGTATTGGAGAACGAGGCTAAAACATTGTATGATAAGAGAAGATAAATAGAAAATAATATCATTTGGGTGAAGCTGCGGTTTAATTTAACTAGATGGAGGCTTATATCGTTAATATGAGTAAGAAATTATTAGTCGTAGATGATGAACAATCAATTTCAACATTATTACAATATAATTTACAACAAGCTGGCTTTACAGTAGAAACAGCTGAAGATGGGGAAGAAGGATACAACAAGGCATTAGAAGGAAAACCTGATTTAATTGTGTTAGACTTGATGCTTCCTAAAATGGATGGAATTGAAGTTTGTAAAAAGCTTCGTCAGCAAAAAGTGATGACGCCTATTTTAATGTTAACTGCAAAAGACGATGAGTTTGACAAGGTATTAGGGCTAGAACTTGGCGCAGATGACTACATGACGAAACCATTTAGTCCTCGAGAAGTAGTAGCCCGTGTAAAAGCCATTTTACGCAGAACACAAATTATTGCTCAGGAAAATGAACAGGAGGAAGATGGCGAACGCATCATGATTGGTGATTTAAAAATTCTTCCAGATCATTATGAGGCCTACTTTAATCAAGAGCAGCTTGAGCTTACTCCGAAAGAATTCGAGTTATTATTATATTTGGCAAAATACAAAGGACGGGTATTAACTCGTGATCAGCTGCTGAGTGCAGTGTGGAATTATGATTTTGCCGGAGATACGCGAATTGTAGATGTGCACATCAGCCATCTGCGTGAGAAAATTGAACATAATACGAGAAAACCGGTTTATATAAAAACGATTAGAGGATTAGGATATAAGCTGGAGGAACCAAAGGTAGATGAATAAATTTCGTTCAAGGCTACTTTTGGCTCTATTAGTACTTATTATTATTGTATTAGTAGGTCTTGGCCTGCTGCTGGGGCAGTTGTTTAAAAACTTTTATTTTCAAACGTTTCAAGAGCGAATGGAAAAAGAAGCAAAGCTTGTGGAAATGTACATTAGTGAAGAAGGCATCACAAGTCCTGCTTTAAAATCTAAAGTTGATCAAATCAGTCATTCGCTAAGTGTACGAACGACTGTCGTTCAAAAAGATGGAAAAATATTAGTTGACTCAAATCCAGGTAGCAAGCAGCAAAGAATCGAAAAAAGTATTGTAATCCAACAAGTATTAAAAAAGCAGTTAAACAGCAAAAAAAGCTTTGATCAAATTAAAGAAGATTACGACTTATATTACTATGGTATCCCGCTTATTATAGAAGGTAAGCAAGAGGGATTTGTTGTTTTGAGTACATCGTTTGATTCATTAAAACAAGTAAATCAGCAAATCTGGGGGCTTCTTATTGGAAGCTTAGGTCTAGCTTTGATTGTGATTTTACTCTTAGGTGTAAAGATTATGGGGCGCTATACCCGTCCTATTGAATCGGCAACCAAGGTGGCTATGGAACTTGCAAAAGGGAATTATAAAGCTCGTACATATGAAGATTATGTAGATGAAACAGGGATGCTGAGTCAGTCTATTAACGCACTTGCTCGTAATCTGCAAGAGTCTATCACTAATCAAGAAATGCAGCAGGACAGGCTGCGCACGCTAATTGAAAATATGGGAAGCGGTATGCTTCTTATCGATAGTCGAGGCTATATAAACTTAGTGAACCGAGCTTATAAAGAGCAGTTTCATATACATCCGGACGACTTCCTTTATCACTTGTATTATGAGGTATTTGAGCACAAAGAAATCATTAAACTTGTGGAAAAAATATTTATGACCGAAGTAAAGGTTCGAAAACAAGTCGTTTTGCCTTTAAATATTGAACGAAGATATTTTGATGTTTACGGAGCGCCGATTATTGGCTTAAACGATGAATGGAAAGGCATTGTGCTTGTTTTCCATGATATTACCGAGCTGAAAAAACTAGAACAAGTGCGCCGTGACTTTGTAGCGAATGTGTCTCATGAACTAAAAACACCTATTACGTCCATTAAAGGGTTTAGTGAGACATTGTTAGACGGTGCCATGGAAGATCCAAAGCTGCGAGAGCAGTTTCTATCTATTATTCTAACGGAAAGCCAGCGCATGGAGAGCCTGATTCAAGATCTTTTGGATTTATCTAAAGTTGAACAGCAAGGTTTTAAACTAAGCATTCATTCAGTAGATTTGAATACCCTTCTCTATGAGGTCATAACAGTGCTATCGAACCGAGCGAATGAAAAAGAAATCACTCTAACGTTAGATACGCTTCCTGAAGAAGCGTGGATTGATGGTGACAGTCAGCGCCTTATGCAAGTGTTCGTTAACTTAATTGGCAATGCGCTCATGTATACAATGCCTGGAGGAACCGTTCACGTTTCGCTTGAAGAGGAAGAAGAAACGATTACGGTTCATGTTCAAGATACAGGTATCGGTATTGATTCTGATGAAATTTCACGTATTTTTGAGCGTTTTTACAGAGTAGATAAAGCAAGAAGCCGCAATTCCGGAGGAACAGGTCTTGGATTAGCAATTGTTAAACATCTTGTTGAAGCTCATAAAGGGGAAATTGAAGTGAAAAGTGAAGTCAATAAAGGGACAACTTTTTCGGTGAAGCTGCACAAGTATTTGCCGCAGATGTAAAATGTTTACGTTCCTTTTACAATTTATTTAATGTAGCTTAATAATTAATTGATACAATTTTTCATGGAAACCCCTTCATGCAAGGAGCCAATATGTAAGGCGAAAATAGCTTTAACCGTGCTATTTTCGCCGATTCTTTTTGACAATTTCTATCCATTCACATGCTACACCGCCTAAAATAACCAGGCGGTGTTTTTTATTTTATGATGTATAGATCTTATCACCATATGAAAATAAAACGTTGAATTCAAGAGTACTTTTTGTTCTTAAAGCTTATTGTTTGCTAAAATAAAGGTAAGATAAGAAGAGAGCGAAATGGAGGAACATGAATGACACAAAAACTAGTATTAATTGACGGGAATAGTATTGCCTACCGTGCATTTTTTGCTTTGCCGCTTTTAAACAATGATAAAGGAATACATACAAATGCCATATACGGCTTTACTACAATGCTGACACGTATTTTAGAGGAAGAGAAGCCAACGCATTTACTGGTGGCTTTTGATGCAGGGAAAACAACGTTTCGTCACAAAACATTTACAGAATATAAAGGAGGCAGACAAAAGACGCCTCCTGAACTTTCAGAGCAGTTTCCCTTTATTCGTGAGTTATTAGATGCATATGGAATTAAGCGCTATGAACTGCCTGAGTACGAAGCAGATGATATTATCGGTACACTTTCAAAACAAGCAGAACAAAAAGGAATGGCCGTGAAAGTCATTTCCGGTGATAAAGATTTACTTCAGCTTGTGTCAGAGCATGTAACCGTAGATATTACGAGAAAAGGAATTACGGATGTGGATTCCTATACGCCTGCAGCCATTGATGAAAAATATGGAATCACGGCTGCGCAAATCATTGATATGAAGGGTCTTATGGGAGACAGCTCAGATAATATCCCAGGTGTGCCTGGAGTTGGAGAAAAAACAGCCTTAAAGCTATTAAAAGAGTTTGAAACCGTTGAAAATGTATTGCAATCTATCGATCAAGTCAGCGGTAAAAAATTAAAAGAAAAGCTAGAAGATAATCGTGAATCAGCCATCATGAGTAAAAAGCTTGCAACTATTTATTGCGAAGCGCCTCTTGAAGTATCTGTAGAAGATGCGAAATATGACGGGTTTGAATCTTCAAAGGTCATCTCTTTATTTAAAGAGCTTGGGTTTAATTCTCTGCTTGCTAAATTTGGTGAATCAGCAGAAGAGGAAGCAGATTTTGAAGAACTGACGTTTGAAATAGTGCAGGAAGTTCACGATGATATGTTAACAAGCGAAGCAGCTCTGATCGTAGAAGGTTATGAAGAAAACTATCATCACAATCAGCTGCTCGGTTTTGGAATCAGCAACAAAAACGGCCACTATTTTATTGATAAAGACACAGCTCTTTCATCTTCCAAGTTTACAGCATGGCTAGAAGATGAAGATGTAAAAAAGACGGTATTTAATGGAAAACGTACGATTGTATCGTTAAAATGGGCGGGGCATGAAATTAAAGGAATTGAACATGATGTAATGGTTGCTTCTTACATCTTAAATCCCGCTGAAGCAAATGATGACCTAGCGACAATTGCAAAATTAAAAGGATATCATCAAGTGCAATCAGATGAAGCTGTGTATGGAAAAGGAGCTAAGCGAAGCATTGCGGAAGCTGCTCAGCTAGCTGAGCATGTTATAAGAAAAGCAGCCGCCGTAGCTTATTTAAAAGAAGTGTTGGAAAAAGAATTGGTTGAAAATGAACAGTTTGAGCTGTTTGAAAAGCTTGAAATGCCTCTTGCCATTGTCCTTGCCGATATGGAATATCAAGGGGTGAAAATTGATCGGGCGCGTTTGGATGAAATGGGCGAAGATCTTCGAGAACAGCTTGAAAAAATTGAAGCGAAAATCTACGAATACGCTGGACAAGAATTCAATATTAATTCACCAAAGCAGCTAGGAGTTGTTCTTTTTGAAAAAATGCAGCTTCCAGTCATAAAGAAAACAAAAACAGGCTATTCCACATCAGCTGATGTATTAGAGCAATTAGCTAGCGCCCATGATATTATCCCAGAGATTTTACAATACCGTCAGCTAGGAAAATTACAGTCTACGTATATCGAAGGGTTAAAAAAGGTTATTCATGAAAGCGATGGAAAAGTTCATACCCGCTTTAATCAAACGTTAACTCAAACGGGAAGGTTAAGCTCAGTAGATCCTAACTTGCAAAACATCCCGATTCGTCTTGAAGAAGGTAAAAAAATAAGAGGTGCGTTCGTGCCTTCACAGCCTGATTGGTTAATATTTGCGGCGGATTATTCACAAATTGAGCTGCGCGTACTGGCTCATATTGCAAATGATGAAAAGCTAATTGATGCGTTTAAGCATGACTTAGATATTCATACGAAAACAGCGATGGATGTGTTCCACGTCGAAAGAGAAGAAGTAACGTCGAATATGCGCCGTCAGGCTAAAGCAGTTAATTTTGGAATCGTCTATGGCATCAGTGATTACGGTTTATCGCAAAGTTTAGGAATTACAAGAAAAGCAGCGGCTACTTTTATTGAACGCTATTTAAAAAGCTTCCCGGGTGTACAGGAGTATATGGATACGATTGTGCGCGATGCAAAAGAAAAGGGATACGTAACAACGCTCTTGCACCGCCGCCGTTACTTGCCTGAAATCACGAGCCGAAACTTTAACCTCCGCAGCTTTGCTGAGCGTACAGCTATGAATACGCCTATTCAAGGGACAGCAGCTGACATTATTAAAAAAGCAATGATCGAAATGGATAAGCGCTTAAAAGATGAAAATCTTCAGGCTAAGCTGCTGCTTCAAGTACACGATGAGCTGATTTTTGAAGCCCCAGAAGAAGAAATTAAAATTTTAGAGAAAATCGTACCAGAAGTAATGGAGCATGCTTTAGAGCTAGAAGTTCCGTTGAAAGTAGATTATTCTTACGGAAAGACTTGGTACGAAGCAAAGTAGTGGAAAAAGGATGTGACAAACGTGCCAGAATTACCAGAAGTTGAGACCGTCAGACGTACGTTGATTGAATTAGCCAGTGGTAAGACCATTGAGCGTGTAACCGTTAAATGGCCTAATATTATCAAACGTCCTGAGCAAGTTGAGCAGTTTTGTGACGCGCTTGTTGGACAAACCATTCGAGATGTTGAACGCAGAGGTAAGTTTTTGAAAATTGTACTCGATGATTATACGATGGTTTCTCATCTGCGTATGGAAGGAAAATATGCTCTCCATGAAAATGCAGACGAACCAGATAAGCATGTACACGTCTTTTTTCACTTCACCGACGGAACAGAATTACGATACCGGGATGTAAGGAAATTTGGTACCATGCACTTATTTAAAAAGGGAGAGGAAGATCTGTTTCCTCCTCTTATTGGCCTTGGACCTGAACCGTTTGACGAAACATTTAATCCAAGTCAGTTAAAAATGCGAATCGGCAAAACCTCTCGAAAAATCAAGCCGGTTTTACTCGATCAAAATGTCGTGGTTGGGCTAGGGAATATTTATGTAGATGAAGCACTATTTCGCGCAGGGATTCACCCTGAACGAGTGGCCAGCCAATTAACAGACGAAGAGTATGAAAAATTGTACGAAGAAATTGTAGCGACCCTTCAAGAAGCGGTGAAACAAGGGGGAAGCACAATTCGCACGTATGTAAACACACAGGGGCAAATAGGCATGTTTCAGCAGCAGCTTTACGTGTACGGAAGAAAAGGCGAATCCTGTAAAATTTGCGGTACCCCAATTGAAAAATTTGTTGTAGGCGGTAGAGGAACACATATCTGCCCAAATTGTCAGCCGGCTAAAAAATAACAATGGATGGGCTCCTTTCATATACTACGTATAGACAGAAAGGAAAGGAGTCCTCTCATCATGATAACATTTTCTTTACTTATTCTTGCTTTTGCCGTAAGTCTTGACAGCTTTAGCGTTGGCCTGACATACGGACTTCGAAAGGTGAAAATCCCGCTGAAATCCATTTTTATTATTTCATGTTGCTCAGCATTTTCTTTAATGTTTTCTATGTTTTTAGGAAAGGTACTTACGCATCTATTTTCAGTGGATGTACTAAATAAAGTAGGCGGAGGTATTCTTGTTCTACTTGGAATGTGGATTTTATACCAGTTTTTTTGTCCGGCAGATTCATCTCGAGTGAAAGAAGAAAAAACATTAGTGAAAATTGAAATTAAGTCAATTGGCTTAGTCATTAACGTATTGAAAAAACCAACGGCAGCAGATTTAGATAATTCAGGTTCCATCACTGGGATTGAAGCATTTATACTTGGAATTGCATTATCTCTTGATGCATTTGGAGCAGGGTTTGGAGCAGCTTTATTAGGTTATTCGCCGTATGCTTTAGCAATTGCTGTAGCTCTTATGAGTTCACTTTTTTTAAGTGCTGGCATACAGTTTGGCAAAGTTTTTTCACGTTTATCATGGATGAAAATGTTTTCCTTTTTACCGGGAGTTCTGCTTATTATTTTAGGTATTTTTAGATTTTAAATAAAGCGATAAAGGAGAGGCCAATGTCAATTGTAATTGGATTAACGGGCGGAATTGCTAGTGGAAAAAGTACGGTAACCGGAATGCTGAGAGATATTAATATTCCAGTAATCGATGCTGACCACATTGCAAAAGAAGTCGTCGAACCAGGAAAAGAAGCATATAACCAAATCGTAGAGACGTTCGGCCGTGCCATTCTTCACGAAAATGCGGAGATCAATCGAGCGGCTTTAGGGGGAATTGTGTTTTCTCAAGAGGAAGAACGTAAAAAGTTGAATGCAATTGTACACCCTGCGGTAAGAAAAGAAATGCTTTCTCAAAAGGAAAGGTATATCGAGGAAGGATATGATGCTGTGGTATTAGATATTCCGCTGCTGTTTGAAAGTGATTTGACGCATTTAGTCGATAAAGTAGTGGTTGTATATGTCGATGAGCCTGTGCAGCTAGAAAGGTTAAAATCTCGTAATGATCTCTCGACGAAAGATGCCTATGCACGTATCCACGCACAGCTGCCTTTGATTCAAAAAGTAGCCTTAGCCGATGCGGTGATCAATAACAACGGACCTGTAGAGGAAACAAAACAACAGCTTTTAAGTATATTAGCCCTATGGCTAGATTAAAGAGGCTGAGATAAACGTATGTTAGCTGAAGGGAAATCCGAACGAGCTTGATTCTTGAGGTAGAATCAAGCTCGTTCGGATTTTTTTATTGAGAATATTTACGAGCTTCTAAAAAAGAATGTGTTAAATATCTGTTCTCGCTATATACATATAGTAAAACTTAATTAAAATAATTTATTAAAAAAAATTAATATTATTCACTTTTTAAATATTTATGTTATACTATTCAATATAAAAAGTTAAATAGTATAACACATATAGAGAGGGGTATAGCCATGAAAGCACGTATTGCCATTAATGGTTTTGGGAGAATAGGAAGAATGGTTTTTCGCACAGCGATTATAGAGGAGAATTTAGATATTATTGCTATAAATGCATCTTATCCAGCAGAAACATTAGCACATTTAATCAAATATGACTCTATACACGGACCATTTAATGGAGATGTTAAATGTGATGATGATGCGCTAATTGTTAACGGTAAAAGAATCCAGCTATTAAATTCACGCGATCCGCTGAATTTGCCTTGGAAAGAGCTTGGGATTGATTTAGTTGTTGAAGCGACAGGGAAATTTAATTCAAGAGAAAAAGCGCAGTTACATATTGAAGCAGGTGCTAAAAAAGTTGTCTTAACGGCACCGGGTAAACAAGAAGATATTACTATTGTGATGGGCGTAAACGAACGAGAGTTTGATGTGAATCAGCATAACATTATCTCTAATGCCTCTTGTACGACAAATTGTCTAGCTCCAGTTGTCAAGGTGTTAGACGAAGCGTTCACAATTGAAAACGGTTTAATGACGACCGTTCACGCATATACAAATGATCAAAAGAATATTGATAACCCGCATAAAGACTTGCGAAGAGCCCGTGCGTGTGCTCAATCAATTATTCCTACAACAACTGGAGCAGCCAAGGCGCTTTCATTAGTTCTTCCTCATTTAAAAGGAAAGCTTCATGGAATGGCGCTGCGCGTTCCTACGCCGAACGTATCGCTTGTCGATTTAGTTGTGGATGTAAGGAAACCTGTGACGATGGAAGATGTTAATCTAGCGTTCATTAAAGCTGCTGAAGGACCATTAAAGAATATTTTAAATTTAACAATGGAACCACTCGTATCAATTGACTTTAATACAAATCCTCATTCAGCGATTGTAGATGGACTATCGACTATCGTAATGGAAGATCATAAAATTAAAGTGTTAGCTTGGTACGATAACGAGTGGGGCTACTCTCAGCGCGTAGTCGATTTGGTAAGATATATTGCTGCAGAAATGCGTAATGGATCAAAGATAAGAGTAAGCTAAGAAAGCTATAGATTGCTTTTTAAAAAAAACAGGGAGCTATCGCCCTGTTTTTTTTGTTTTTATTCAAAAGAATAGGGAAAAGCAATAAGATAATCATGCAAAGGAGTGTTTCTTTTCCTCAATTTTAATAAAAAAATGAATAGTCGTTTAGCAGCTTTTACACACTGTCTCACGAGAATACAGGGGTAATTTGTATAGGTCTATCTGCGGGAACAATCTTTAATAAAATCAAAACACGTATTGCAAAATAAATGTAAACAAAGTATACTATGTTTCGTGAACTTCTTGTGTACCTTTCGGTGATGTGGCTACTTAAAGGGTTAGGACCTCTTTGGACTAACTTTCCCCCGTGGTAGTTAACATGCTATATGGCGAAAGAACTTCATGTTTAACGATTAAAAATTGTTAAAGGGGGAAATATCATTATGGAAACAATGGGTCGTCATGTCATCTCAGAATTATGGGGATGCGATTTCGATAAGTTAAATGATATTGATTATATTGAAAAAACGTTTGTTGATGCAGCTTTAAAATCTGGTGCGGAAGTTCGCGAAGTAGCGTTCCATAAATTTGCACCTCAAGGTGTAAGTGGCGTTGTTATTATTTCAGAATCACATTTAACGATTCACAGCTTCCCAGAGCATGGTTATGCAAGTATCGATGTTTATACTTGTGGTCATTTAGATCCTACAATCGCAGCAGATTATATTGCAGATGCTCTAAGTGCACAGACACGTGAAACAATTGAATTACCACGTGGAATGGGTCCTGTTCAGGTAAAACAAACTAAAGCGAATGCACTTTAATAGTGTCGATTGATTACGTAAGTTAAGAGGTGTATTACACACCTCTTTTTAGTATATAAATTTTTAATATGCAAAAACAAAGGGGATAACAACATGGGGGTAGTACAAGTAGTTAAATCTTTATTTTCTAATCATGTAGAAACAAGCGATCGTCATTCAGATCCGACTCTAAAAACGCATTATTACAAAACAACGGCTGGGAATGCATTTAAGCAAGTTCATGAAATGTTGAAGCATATGCAAGGGATAGAGATACTTGCTGCGTATGAAGAGCGAGGAGAAATTAGCTTAAACGTTGTAAAAGGAAGAAAAGCTTTTGTTGTGATTACCATTATTAGCGTACGTCCTCTTGAAACCGCTATCGATTTTTCTGCTACAACAGAGTCAAAAGTGGTGCCAGTTGATTTTGGTTTTAGCAAAGAACTTGTACGTACGCTTTATAAGAGCTTTGATCAAAAACTTATTCCTCTTTCTTCGTAAGTTCCTTATCATTTTTGAATTTCAGGAAATAAAATGGGGAAATTCCTTTTCCTTTACTTGTATTCAAGCCTTGTTTTCTATAAGATGGAATAAAGTAAATCCTTTAATATAGCATCGTGTTTGATAAAGGAAATGATGATGACAATCATAATAAATGGCGAATAGCCGGCTAACATAGATGAAAATTAACTTATATGAGAGAAAATAAAAAGAAAAACAAGGTTTATTATTGGAGCTGAGAATATGAAGTGCCCATCCTGTCATTACAATGGAACGAGAGTGCTGGACTCGCGCCCTGTAGAAGAAGGCCGCTCTATTCGTAGAAGACGTGAATGCGAAGAGTGTCACTATCGTTTTACAACTTTTGAGAAAGTAGAAGAACTTCCGTTAATTGTTGTAAAAAAAGATGGAGCGAGAGAAGAGTTCAGCAAAGACAAAATCCTTCGAGGGTTAATTAAGGCGTGTGAAAAACGCCAAGTAAGCTTAAAACAACTGGAAGATACCGTACACGATATTGAAACAGAGCTGCGCAGTCAGGGTACATCAGAGGTGCAGTCAGATGTGGTAGGAGAAATGGTGATGGAGCGATTAGCTGCTATCGATGAAGTCTCTTATGTTCGATTTGCTTCGGTATACCGACAATTTAAAGACATCAATGTATTTATTGATGAATTAAAAGATTTAATTAAGAAGGAACGACTGTAAAAGAGCTATTGAAGTATTCTTTAGGCTCTTTTTTTGTCATTTCTATTACTTTAAAAGTAGGTAGGGAACGACATGAAAGAACAACATTGGAAAGAAATGATACCGGTCGATCGTTATGTTGTTCGTTCGAGCGGCATACTGCAGGAATACGACCGAAAGATTTTAACAATGCTCTATCAGCCGTTGGTGGGTACGACGTGTTTTGGTTTGTATATGACGCTATGGAGCGAGCTGGAACAAGATCGTTTATGGGGAAAAGAGTCTACGCATCATCACCTAATGTCAATGATGCAAATTAATTTGAAAGCTATTTACCATGAGCGGTTAAAATTAGAAGGTATTGGTTTGTTAAAAACATATATTAAGGAAGAAGATGATGTTCGTGTGTTCATTTATGAGCTCATTCCTCCTCTTACGCCCCATCAGTTCTTTAACGATGGCGTGTTAAATGTATATTTATATAACCGACTAGGAAAATCCATCTTTCAAAAAATAAAAAATTATTTTTCGGATTCACTCGTGGATGATCAATCGTTCAAAGATGTGACGCATTCATTTAACGATGTATTTAAATCAGTTAAAGCAACGGAGCTGGCTCCAAGTTTTCAGTCTGAAAGCAAGGATGTATTTTCTCCTGATGCTCAAACGGACTTTATAGATTCTTCAAACCGTGCTTCTATTGAGATGAGCCCGGATTCCTTTGATTTTGATTTATTTTTAGCAGGCCTAACAGATTCAATGATTTCGAAAAGGTCCATTACATCTAAAGTAAAACAAGCGATTGAAAAGTTAGCTTTTTTATATGGCATTGATCCTCTTCAAATGAAAAATGTAGTGCTCGATTCGCTAAATGAGAATGATCAAGTTGATATTGAATTGCTTAGAAAAGCAGCACAGTCCTTTTACCAATTTGAAAATGGAGAAGCACTTCCCAATCTAAGCGAACAAATTCAGCCTCCTATGCTTCGTACCATGCAGGAAAAGCAGCCTCAGACTAAGGAAGAGCAGCTCATTCAACAGCTAGAAGTCACCTCTCCTCGACAGCTATTGATCGAGTTTTCAGGGGGGGCAGAGCCATCAAAAGCAGATTTGCAAATGATTGAAGAAGTGATGTTTAATCAAAAGCTTTCACCAGGGGTAGTAAATGTTCTGATTTACTATGTTATGCTAAGGTCCGATATGAAATTATCTAAGAGCTATGTAGAGAAAATTGCTGGACACTGGGCGCGCAAAAAGGTACAAACTGTTCAAGATGCCATGAATTTAGCTAAAAATGAACAGAAAGAATATCAGAACTGGACCGAGGCAAAGCAAAATAAAAAAACGGCCGGACGAAAAATTGTGCGTAAAGAAATGGTGCCAGAGTGGTTGAGCGATGAAGAAAAAGAAGAGAAAAAGCAGCCTTCAAAAGAAGTGGATGGATTTGAAGAAGAAAAACGAAAGCTACAAGAAGAGCTCAAGCAGTTAGATCAAGAGCTAAAACAAAAGCATAAAGAATAAAAAGCAGGTATGATAGAGATGAGGTGAAAAAGATGAAGCCTATCAATGATTCACTAAATCAGTTAGTGAACAAAAAGGATTTTAAAGCACGTTTAGAAGCATTAAGAAACAGTATTCTGTCTAATCCCGAAGTTAAAACGTTTCTGCAAGAGCATCGCCATGAGTTAGATGAGCAAATGGTCGACCGAGGCTTGATGAAGATGCATGAATTTATCGACCAGAGCAAATGCTGTGACAAATGCCCTTCTCTGCAAAGCTGTGTCAATATGGTGAAGGGGTATCACCCTCAGCTGGTTGTAAAAGGCCGTAATATTGATTTACAGTATGAACGCTGTCCTAGAAAAGTACAAGAAGATGAGCGAAAAGAACAAGAATCTTTTATTCAGTGTATGTACGTGCCCAAAGAAATTTTACAGGCAACGATGTCTGATATTGAAATTGAGCAGGGAAGATTTGAAGCCATTAAATTAGTAAGAGATTTTGTGCGAGAATATGAGCCAAATAAGAAAATGAAAGCTTTATATTTACATGGTTCGTTTGGTGTGGGGAAGACGTATTTTCTTGGAGCAATTGCCAATGCGTTAGCCGAAAAGAAAGTGAAATCTACGATTCTGTATGTCCCGGAGTTTTTGCGTGAGTTAAAAGGTTCGTTTCAAGATCAAAGCTTCAATGAGAAAATAGAGTATGTCAAAAAAGTACCGGTTCTTATGCTTGATGATCTCGGAGCAGAATCTGTAACGAGCTGGATGCGAGACGATGTGCTCGGAACCATTTTACAATTCCGCATGCTCGAAAATTTGCCGACATTTTTCAGCTCGAATTTAAATTTTAAAGAGCTTCAACATCATTTGACTTATACCCAACGAGGCGAGCAGGAAGAGCTCAAAGCCGCTCGTGTCATGGAACGAATTAAGTCTCTAGCCATTCCCGTTGAAATGAATGGAGAGAATAAACGAAATAGATGAGCAGGTCGTTTTACATTTCTTGTAACGACTTGCTCATTTTTTTGCATGTTGCCCCATATACATTAATAAAGCGTGTCCAAAGGGGGGCTATGAGGAATGAAAATATTCTTTAAATATGTAGAAGACGCAGTCATTGTATATGAGTCTTTATGCGCGAAGCGAAGCGCTTTATCATATGGTTCACAGTGCTTGAAGTTGGTGAATAATCAGCTTTTAGTTATTGATGAGACATACAATCGAGAGGCCATTTTACAAGACATGGTGATACCGGTATTAACGCACGTGATTTTAAAAAAGAAAGAAAAAAAGATGATGGTAAACATATTAAAAGAACAATTTTTCTATTCAGAAGAGGAAGAACAAGATTTGCTGCTTCAAATTATGGGGGGGATTATGGAAGGAGAGAGAGGCGAAATTCCGCAAAAAACATTTTCCCTTCCAAGAGAATTACTTATCCGCCAGGCTCTTCAAGACTTCTTCATTCATAATGTAACATTCACCTTTGAGTCTTTTCTCCAATTCCGTTTAAAAGAATATCAAGAGCGGCTGCGCTATTATGCTGAGCTGGCGATTGATGAATATAAGCTTGAACAAGACTATCAAATTCTTATTCATCAGCTGCGTCAAGCAGCTAATGAAAGACAGTCATCTACAGGCGATGTGTATGTAATGCATTTGAATAAAAACAAGTTTGTATTGTACGACCAAAGCAGTAGATATGTTCCGGAGCGTGAATGTGCAGCCCTAGCAGAGGCCTTTCTATCTGAACAAGAATCAGTATACATAGACTCAACTATCATCGCGCCTTTGCTGAGTTTATCTCCAGCTGCTATTCATCTGTATAGCGACCAGCATGATCATGATTTTGTTTATACCATTCAAAATATTTTTCAAGAAAAAGTGATGTTATACGAAAAAAATGAATTTCCGTTTGATCAAAAGCAAAATATAACGTGAAAGGTTGATTTCTATTTTGAAAATGAATATAATAAATGCATATTGAAAAACAGCTATATGTCACAAGTTATGATGAGGACATGAGTGTATATTTACGGTTTATAGAGAGGGAGATCTAGGCTGAAAATCTCCTAACACGGAATATATTCTTACCACCTCTAAACTTCAGTAGTAAACGAGCAGCGTCTCTAGTAATTACTGACGGAATTTCCGTTATAAAACCTCGAGCCGCTTCGGGTTATTTGGGTTATCCAAGATACGAAGAGGAAACAAGGGTGGTACCGCGTGTATACACAACTCGTCCCTTTTTATAAGGGACGAGTTTTTTGTTTTTACAAAAAGTTTATTAGTTATGTTAAAGGAGTGGAAAGTTGTGTCAGAAGTAATCAAAATGACATTTCCTGATGGAGCTGTTAAAGAGTATCCAAAAGGATCATCAACAGAAGATATTGCGGCTTCTATTAGCCCGGGATTAAAGAAAAAAGCATTAGCAGGTAAAGTAAACGGCGAGCTGCTGGATTTACGTACGCCAATCGAACAAGATGGCAGTCTTGAAATCATTACGCAAGATGCTCCTGAAGCGCTTGAAATTATGCGCCATAGTACAGCGCATTTAATGGCTCAAGCAATCAAACGTTTATACAAAGATGTAAAAGTACAGCTAGGTGTAGGCCCGGTTATCGAAAATGGGTTTTACTATGACATCGATATGGAAGAATCAATTACTCCTGAAGATTTAGGTAGAATTGAAAAAGAAATGAAAAAAATCGTTAATTCAAATATTGAAATTGAACGAAAAGAAGTTTCTCGTGAAGAAGCCATTCAACTTTTTAAAGAAGTTGGCGATGAACTAAAGCTTGAATTGATCGATGCGATTCCAGCAGGTG
Source organism: Priestia sp. FSL W8-0524 (assembly GCF_038005965.1). Lineage (NCBI taxonomy): Bacteria > Bacillati > Bacillota > Bacilli > Caryophanales > Bacillaceae > Priestia > Priestia sp. FSL W8-0524. The sequence goes on along the minus strand of NZ_JBBOUG010000001.1, from coordinate 4,405,997 downwards.
AAAAGGTGACGATTTACCAACAAGGCGAATTCTTTGATCTTTGCCGAGGTGTGCACGTGCCGTCAACAGGCAAAATTAAAGAGTTTAAACTATTAAGCGTAGCAGGTGCTTATTGGCGCGGAGACAGCGACAATCAAATGCTGCAGCGTATTTACGGTACAGCATTCTTTACAAAAGCAGATTTAGACGAGCATCTTCGTCTTCTTGAAGAAGCAAAAGAACGTGACCACCGTAAACTTGGTAAAGAGTTAAACTTATTTACAAATTCTCAAAAAGTAGGACAAGGTCTGCCTTTATGGCTTCCAAAAGGTGCGACGATCCGCCGTATTATCGAGCGTTATATCGTAGATAAAGAAGTAAGCCTTGGTTATCAGCACGTTTACACGCCGGTGCTTGGAAGTGTAGAACTTTACAAAACGTCTGGTCACTGGGAGCACTATCAAGATGACATGTTCCCTGCAATGGAAATGGATAACGAAGACCTGGTTCTTCGTCCAATGAACTGTCCTCATCACATGATGGTGTACAAACAAGGTATTCATAGCTATCGTGAGCTTCCAATCCGTATTGCTGAACTTGGAACAATGCACCGCTACGAAATGTCAGGAGCATTATCAGGACTTCAGCGCGTTCGAGGCATGACGTTAAATGATGCACATATCTTTGTACGTCCGGATCAAATCAAAGAAGAATTTATTCGTGTGGTTCGCTTAGTTGAAGCGGTTTATAAAGATTTTGGATTTGAAAATTATTCATTCCGTCTATCTTATCGTGATCCTGAAGATACAGAAAAATACTTCGATGATGATGCAATGTGGGAAAAAGCACAAAGCATGTTAAAAGATGCAATGGATGAGCTTGACCTTGATTATTATGAAGCTGAAGGCGAAGCGGCATTCTACGGTCCAAAACTAGATGTTCAAGTTAAAACAGCTCTTGGTAAAGAAGAGACGCTATCTACGGTTCAATTGGATTTCTTACTTCCTGAACGCTTTGATTTAACGTATGTAGGGGAAGACGGAAAACAGCATCGACCTGTTGTTATTCACCGCGGCGTGGTGTCAACAATGGAACGTTTTGTAGCTTTCTTAATCGAAGAATACAAAGGAGCTTTCCCAACGTGGTTAGCACCTGTACAAGTTCAAGTGATTCCGGTATCACCTACGGTTCACCTTGAGTATGCAAAAGAAGTGCAAGAACAGCTTCAGCTTGCGGGTATTCGCGTGGAACTTGATTCTCGCGATGAGAAAATTGGCTATAAAATCCGTGAGGCTCAAATGCAAAAAATTCCTTACATGCTTGTTGTAGGGGATAAAGAAGTAGAAGATAAAGCAGTAAACGTACGTAAATATGGTGAGCAGAATTCAGAAACAGTGGATTTCCAAGCCTTTTTACAAAATGTAAAAGCAGAAGCATCTCGTTAATGAAAAAAGCAGAGAATTGAAATTCTCTGCTTTTTTATCTAACATTTATAAAAAACTGTTGCATAAATGGTTTTCCTTTGATACAATAACTTTTGTTGTGAAAAAAGAACGAAATCATTGACTTTTGTCTTTGTTGATACTATAATAGCTTAAGTAATTGAATACTTGTTTATACAGAAGAAGAAGCACCCGCTTCTCACCTGAGTGACGCATAAAGCAGTTAGCAGGTACATCGTATCTTAATTAAAACGATAGAAGTGTGGGTGCAGTATGTACTCACACTTTTTTGTGTGAGTTAATAATCGGTCTAAGCAAGCGTATTCGCTCATTAAACCTTGGAGGTGGCTACTTATTAGCAAGGACATGATGGTAAACGAGGGCATTCGAGCTCGCGAAGTTCGTCTAATTGATCAAAATGGTGAACAATTAGGAATTAAATCAAAAAATGAAGCATTAGAAATTGCTTCACGAGTAAATCTTGACTTAGTAATGGTTGCTGCAAATGCGAAACCGCCGGTATGTCGTATTATGGACTACGGTAAATTCCGCTATGAGCAACAACGTAAAGAAAGAGAAGCTCGTAAAAACCAAAAAGTTGTAAACTTAAAAGAAGTTCGTTTAAGTCCAACAATTGATGAACATGATTTTAACACTAAACTTCGTAACGCACGCAAGTTCCTTGAAAAAGGTGACAAAGTGAAAGCGTCTATTCGCTTTAAAGGTCGTGCCATTACTCATAAAGGGATTGGCCAAAAAGTACTTGAACGTTTTTCACAAGCTTGCGAAGATGTAAGTTCAGTTGAATCGGCTCCTAAAATGGAAGGCCGCAGCATGTTCTTAGTCTTGGCACCTAAAAACGAAAAGTAATAGAACGAGGAGGAACACCCCATGCCAAAAATGAAAACACATCGTGGCGCTGCAAAGCGTTTCAAAAAGACTGGAAGCGGTAAATTAAAACGTGCTCGTGCTTACACAAGCCATTTATTCGCTAACAAATCTACAAAACAAAAGCGTAAATTACGTAAAGGTTCTTTAGTAAGCAAAGGTGACTTCAAACGTATCCGTCACTTATTAGATAACATTAAGTAATTTGGGTTGAGATAGAAACAATACAGGAGGTAAACAATTATGCCACGCGTAAAAGGCGGTACAGTAACACGCAAACGTCGTAAAAAAGTTTTAAAATTAGCTAAAGGTTTCTTCGGTTCGAAGCATAGATTATATAAAGTTGCTAATCAGCAAGTTATGAAATCTCACATGTATGCTTATCGTGACCGTCGTCAGAAAAAACGTGACTTCCGTAAATTATGGATCACACGTATTAATGCAGCTGCTCGTATGAACGGTCTTTCTTACAGCCGTTTAATGCACGGTTTAAAATTAGCAGGTATTGAAGTTAACCGCAAAATGCTTGCTGACTTAGCTGTAGCTGATGAAAAAGCATTTGCTGAATTAGCAACTGCTGCTAAAAAAGGCTTAGATAAGTAATGAATATAAAGTCTCGTCATCTTTAGATGATGAGGCTTTTTTGCTATCGGAGGACATATCATGAATGAACTGCTGCTTACCTATTTTATTGTTATTAATATAATAGGGATAGGAATGATGTATAGAGATAAACAAAAAGCGAAAAGACATGAGTGGAGAATTGCCGAAAGCACACTGTGGACGGTAGCTGCTATCGGAGGAGCCATTGGAGGACTGATTGGTATGTATTGCTATCGTCATAAAACGAAGCACACATCGTTTACAGTAGGTTTTCCTATTCTTGCCGCTCTTGATTTACTTTTCTTTTTTGTTATCAGCTGAGCACAAATGATTTTGTGCTCAGTGTAAAAATTCTCGAACGGGGCTTTTCCAGCGAATAGGAGCATTTGGATACATGTTGTGTACGTGATTTTCCAGCAGCTTGAAATCTTGTTTTTGCAGTTCATGCAATCGAGATGGATCTGTTAACACCATTGTAATCGACAAAGACTCTGGTTCATTGGGATTGCTGTATTTTTCTCCTTCAAATAAAATACCTTTATACGTTAGTAGAAAATTTTTGCGGATATTCGTTTTTTCGTCAACGACAAAAAATTGCTGATGTTCCTGAGCTGCTACAAGCTTCCGCTTTGGACTGCGAAAATGCTGAACCAGCTTTAATAGTGTGTAAGCAACAAGCGCGAAAATGAACACGCGAACGATAACAATAACAAACATAACGCTCCCTCCTTTACAAGGCACAGTTTTCTTACTTTACGTTTCAGTCTCTAAAAAGTTTCACGATTTTTGATATAATTTCTTTATTGGTTTAAAAAGAAGAAGATACACATAATTACAGGAGTGATTACATTGAATTTACAACAGCTATTTACCATGCAGCGCCAGCTGGATCAGCATATAGAGGACAAGCATCAGCTTCATAAGGAAGACTTGGTTCCAAGAAAACTTTTAGCTCTGCTTGTTGAAATGGGAGAGCTGGCAAACGAAACGCGCTGCTTCAAATTTTGGAGCGTTAAACCTCCGGCTGAAGATGCTGTTATTTTAGAAGAATTTGTGGACGGCGTACATTTCATTCTTTCTTTAGGTATTGAAAAAGGATACGATGATTTAACTGAGCTGCCAAAAGTAAAAGCAGCTGATTCAAAAACAACACAATTTTTACAGGTATTTGCACAAGTTTCTGCTTTCGAGCAGGACCTGTCAAAAGAAAACTATGTGAACATGTTTGCATCTTACATGAAGCTTGGCGATATGTTTGGTTTTTCTGCTGAACATATTGAAGAGGCGTACATGTCAAAAAATGAAGTGAATTTTAAACGCCAAGAACAAGGATACTAGAAATAAAGGGATGGGAAATTTTACTTCAACCTCTTTTTAGCTATAATAGAGGTATACATATGAAAGGGGTAATCCATATGACAAAGTTAGATGAAACATTGACGATGCTTAAAGCACTAACAGATGCAAAAGGAATTCCTGGAAATGAGCGTGAACCGCGTGAGGTTATGAAGAAATATATTGCACCTTATGCAGATGAAGTAACGACGGATGGGCTAGGCAGTTTGATTGCAAAAAAAGTAGGCAACGAACAAGGGCCTAAAATTATGGTAGCCGGTCACTTGGATGAAGTTGGTTTTATGGTGACTCAAATTGATGAACGCGGCTTTATTCGTTTTCAAACGGTAGGCGGATGGTGGTCTCAAGTTATGCTTGCTCAACGCGTAACCATCGTGACATCTAAAGGAGAGGTAACGGGGATTATTGGCTCAAAGCCACCTCATATCTTGCCTCCAGAAGTTCGCAAAAAGCCAGTTGACATTAAAGATATGTTCATCGATATTGGTGCTTCTAGCAGAGAAGAAGTAGCGGAGTGGGGAGTAAAACCTGGTGATCAGGTTGTACCTTATTTCGAATTTACGGTTATGAACAATGAAAAGATGCTGCTAGCGAAAGCCTGGGATAACCGTATTGGTTGTGCAATCGCTATCGATGTATTAAAAGCTTTAAAAAATGAAAAACATGAAAATGTTGTGTATGGTGTAGGAACGGTGCAAGAAGAAGTTGGACTCCGAGGTGCAAAAACATCTGCTAACTTTATTGAACCGGATATTGCATTTGCTGTTGATGTCGGTATCGCTGGAGATACACCTGGTGTTTCTGATAAAGAAGCCTCTTCTAAAATGGGGCAGGGCCCGCAAATCATTTTATATGATGCTTCCATGGTCTCTCATAAAGGACTTCGAGATACAGTGGTAGATGTGGCAGATGAATTAAATATTCCGTATCAATTTGATGCAATTGCTGGAGGCGGTACGGACTCGGGTTCTATCCATATTTCAGCTAACGGGGTGCCAGCACTTTCGATTACAATTGCAACTCGTTATATCCATTCTCATGCAGCAATGCTTCATCGTGATGATTATGAAAACGCAGTTAAATTAATTGCGGAAGTCATTAAGCGCTTAGACCGAGATACGGTTAACGCCATTACGTATAATTGAAAAAAGCTCATTCTCCTAGGAGAATGAGCTTTTTGTTGTACATAGGAAAAGGTTATTTATTTTAAACCGTTTTCAAGCGTTGTCAGAATTTCTTCTTTTTCTGATTCCGGAGACTTTTCCCAAAGCACTTCAAATAAAACACCAAGTCCAGGGAGCATTTTTTCTTCACCGCTTTGAATAGCGTCAGAAATTGTAGCCTCAAGCTCTTCTTTTGAGTTTCCTGAAACGTTTGCAATAACAGCATTTCGTAAATTAAGATCCATCATTTTCACCTCAGCTATCGTAAAGTTACCAATAGTTTTTGTTTTCTTTGCGATTTCTATGTACAATAAAGTGAAACTTATCTAATGATTATTGAACAAAATGTAATCGAACTATTTATTTTTGTATAGATAAAGGAGTTATGTTTGTGAAACAAATTGATTCAGTTAAAAATCCGCAGGTAAAAGCGTGGAAAAAACTGCATAATAAAAAAGACCGTGATAAGCAGGGCCTTTTTATGGTAGAAGGCTTTCATTTAGTCGAAGAGGCTATCAAAAATAAGGATTGCGTAAAGGAACTAATTATACGCGAATCGACCGAAGTGCCTGCACAGTGGGATATAGACGGTATCGAAATAATCGTTGTAAACGAAGCAATTAGTAAGTTATTATCTGACACAGAAACACCTCAAGGAATTATTGCCGTGTGTTTTCAAACAAAGCATGCGGAAATTATTCATACAGCACAGAAAGTATTGCTTTTAGATGCCGTGCAAGATCCAGGTAACCTAGGTACCATTATCCGAACCGCTGATGCTGCGGGAGTGGAGGCTATTATCATTGGAGAGGGCAGCGTGGATGTGTACAACCCAAAAGTCGTTCGTTCAACGCAAGGAGCTATTTTTCACCTTCCAATTGTAAAAGGCGATTTACTCGAAATAATTTCATTGTTAAAAGAAAGAGGAATAGCAGTTTACGGCACGTCGTTACAAAATGGAAAAGTCTACACACACGTAAAACCTTCAAACGAATTTGCGCTGATTGTGGGAAATGAAGGAAATGGCGTAAGCGAGAAAGTGTTGGAACAAACGGATCAGAATCTGTACATTCCCATCTATGGAAAGAGCGAGTCGTTAAATGTTGCCATCGCTTCTGGAATCTTACTTTATTATTTACGCGGAATGTAGTTGCATCGAGAACGTGTTTTCACTATAATAATACAATAGTTACATATGTAAAAAACGATGAAAGAGAGCAGTAGCTTATGTCCGTTTATGCAGGGAGAAAATGCCATGACTGAAAGCATTTTTATAAATGTAATAAGTGAATTCACCTCTTGAGTTGACACTTAGACCATCTTACATAGATGTAAAGGTGTTCCGGAGATTCCGTTAACTTGAATGAAGTGAACTGTATACGTCTGTGTATATAGTTAACAAGGGTGGTAACGCGACTAATCCTCGTCCCTTTTTTGGGAGGAGGTTTTTTTATTTGTCATTTTTTACGTTAAAAGGAGGAATAAGTGATGAAAGAACGTTTACAAGAACTTCAACAAGAAGCAATTGCAAAAGTCGAAGCAGCAAGTGCTTTAAAAGAATTAAACGACGTACGCGTAGCTTATTTAGGAAAGAAAGGCCCTATCACAGAAGTACTTCGCGGTATGGGAAAACTTTCAGCTGAAGAGCGTCCTGTAATGGGAGCACTTGCAAATGAAGTACGTGAAGCGATTGCATCTAAAATTGAAGAAAAACAAACGGCGTTAGAAGCAGCCGAGGTAGAGCGTAAACTTGCTTCAGAAACAATTGACGTAACGCTGCCGGGACGCCCGGTTAAAGCAGGTACGCATCACCCGCTCACAAGCGTGGTTGAAGAAGTAGAAGATTTATTCTTAGGAATGGGCTATGAAGTAGCAGAAGGACCAGAAGTAGAGCAGGACTACTATAATTTCGAAGCGCTGAACTTGCCAAAAGGTCACCCAGCACGTGATATGCAAGATACGTTCTATATTACGGAAGAAACGCTTCTTCGTACGCATACATCAACTGTTCAAGCTCGTGTTATGAACAAGAATGAAGGCAAAGGACCTGTTAAAATTATTTGCCCAGGTAAAGTGTACCGCCGCGATGACGATGATGCTACGCATTCACATCAATTTATGCAAATTGAAGGTCTTGTAGTAGACGAAAACATTCGTATGAGCGATTTAAAAGGCACGCTTGAAGTATTTGTGAAAAAGATGTTCGGTGCAGACCGTGAAATTCGTCTTCGTCCAAGTTTCTTCCCATTCACTGAGCCGTCTGTAGAAGTAGACGTATCGTGTGCAAAATGTGGAGGTAAAGGCTGTAATGTATGTAAACAAACAGGCTGGATTGAAATTTTAGGAGCCGGTATGGTTCATCCAAATGTTCTTGAAATGGCTGGATACGATTCAACTAAATATCGTGGTTTTGCTTTTGGAATCGGTGTAGAGCGTATTGCTATGTTAAAACACGGCGTGGATGATATTCGTCATTTCTATACAAATGATGTTCGTTTCTTAGATCAATTTAAACAAGTATAAAGGAGGGACTACGATGTTTGTATCTTATCGTTGGTTACAAGAGTATGTTGACTTATCAGGCGTAACGGCAGAAGAGTTAGCTGATAAAATCACAAAAAGTGGAATTGAAGTTGAAGGTGTAGAAAACTTAAATAAAGGCATCAGCGGAGTGGTAATTGGTCACGTTGTAGAACGTGAACAGCATCCAAATGCGGATAAATTAAGCCGCTGTCAAGTAGATCTTGGCGGAGGAGAAATCGTTCAAATCGTGTGCGGAGCACCTAACGTGGCACAAGGTCAAAAAGTAGCGGTTGCAAAAGTGGGAGCTGTACTTCCAGGTAACTTTAAAATCAAGCGTGCTAAGCTTCGCGGTGAAGAATCGAACGGTATGATTTGTTCTCTTCAAGAGCTTGGCATTGAAAGCAAGCTTGTGGCAAAAGATTATCAAGAAGGCATCTTCGTCTTCCCAAGTGATGCTGAAGTAGGAGCGGATGCGCTAGATGCATTAAACTTAAACGATGAAGTATTAGAACTAGGGCTAACACCAAATCGTTCAGACTGCTTAAGTATGTTAGGTGTAGCACATGAGGTGGCTGCTATTTTACGTCGTGAAGTGAAGTATCCGTCAGTAAACGTGCAAACGTCTGATGAGCAAGCAGCTGATTATATTTCCGTTAAAGTAGAGGCAAAAGAAGACAATCCCCTTTACGTAGCGCGCGTTGTGAAAAACGTAAAAATTGCTCCGTCACCATTATGGATGCAAACGCGTTTAATGGCAGCTGGTATTCGACCTCATAACAACGTTGTTGATATTACCAACTATATTTTGCTTGAATACGGCCAGCCGCTGCATGCTTTTGACTATGATCGTCTTGGTTCAAAAGAAATTGTTGTACGTCACGCGTCAGAAGGCGAGAAATTTGTAACGCTTGACGATCAAGAGCGCGTATTAAAAGGCAATCAGCTTGTTATTACAAACGGCAGTGAACCGGTAGCCCTTGCAGGTGTAATGGGGGGAGCAAACTCTGAAGTAAAAGACGATACGGTAAATGTTCTTATTGAATCAGCTTACTTCAAAGGTTTAACAGTTCGTCAAGCTTCCAAAGACCACGGTCTTCGCAGTGAGGCAAGTGCTCGTTTTGAAAAAGGAATTGATCCTAACCGTACGCGTGTAGCTGCTGACCGCGCAGCAGAATTAATGGCTGAATACGCTTCAGGTGAAGTGGTAAGCGGTACTGTAGAAGTAGATACACTAACTGTGGAACCTGCTGTTGTAGCTGTGTCACTTGGACGTATTAACAATGTGCTCGGTACAGAACTGTCGATGGAAGAAGTACAAGATATTATGAACCGTCTTCAATTTGAAAGCAAAGTCGAAGATGAAACCATCGTTGTAACGGTACCGACTCGTCGAGGCGATATTACAATTGAAGAAGATATCGTGGAGGAAGTAGCGCGCATGTATGGTTATGACAACCTTCCTACAACGCTTCCTGTAACAGTGGCAACTCCAGGAAAATTAACAGAGTATCAGCTTGGACGCCGTAAAGTTCGCCGTTTCTTAGAGGGAGCAGGGCTAGCGCAAACAACAACCTATTCGTTAACGAGCGCTGAAAAAGCTACTCAGTTTGCACTCAATGCAACAAGTACGATTGGTTTAGCAATGCCGATGAGTGAAGATCGCAGCATCCTTCGTCAAAGCTTAGTGCCTCATTTACTTGAAGCAGTGAAGCACAATAATGCTCGTCAATCGGATTCTATTGCGCTATACGAAACAGGCTCAGTGTTCTTATCTAAAGGTGAAGGGGAATTACCGGATGAGCAGGAGCGCGTAGCTGGTGCAATCACGGGTCTATGGCATGCTCACGGCTGGCAAGGTGAAAAGAAAGTCGTTGATTTCTATGTGATTAAAGGTGTACTAGAAGGGTTATTTGCACAGCTTGGTTTAGAGAAACGAATCTCATATGCTCCCGTTAAAAAAGACGGTATGCACCCTGGACGTACAGCGGCTGTATGGTTAGATGAAAAAGAAATTGGATACGTGGGTCAAGTTCATCCTGTTGCTCAGAAACAGTATGGCCTTCGTGAAACATACGTGTTTGAATTACACCTTCAAGAGCTATTAGCTGCAGATGTCGAAGAAGTTCGTTATTCAGCTATTCCAAGATTCCCATCTATTACACGTGATATTGCACTTGTTGTAGATAAAAACGTTCTTGCAGGAGAAGTTCAGCGCGTCATCTATACGACGGGCGGAGAACTTTTAAAAGACGTGACAGTATTTGATCTATATGAAGGCGAGCGTATGGAAGAAGGCAAGAAATCTGTAGCTTTCTCTTTACGTTACTTAGATCCTGAACGTACATTAACAGATGAAGAAGTAGCAAAAGCACATGGTGCAGTTTTAGAAGCTGTTGAAAAAGAATTTGGTGCAACGCTTCGTTCATAAGAATAAAAAAAGAGATGTGGATTTCCACATCTCTTATTTTTTAGCTAATTTTAAAGCTTTTTCTGTATTAGCAAAATGGATTTTAGCTAAAGAGTTCAGCGCATTGACGCCATGTTTTTTAATAATTTTAGCAGCGGCTATATCAACTTGTGCTCCAGCTCCGCGAGGAATGACCATCCCCGTCTTTTCCGTTAGTAAATCCATTTGTTTTAAAAATGCGTATCTGGCAATAATGGAAGCAGCGGCTACAGATAAATGAACGCTTTCTCCTTTTGTACTGAAAAAGACATTTTCTTTGATAATCTCTTTTTCCTTTACGATGTGTTTATAATAGGTGTTTTTTTCAACAAACTGGTCAATTAAAATCGCATCAGGTTTTTCAGGATCCAATTTTTTTAACACGTTGGATAAAGCTTTGTTGTGCAACAGAGCTTTCATTTTACCTTGTGACATGCCTTTTTCTTGAAATGCATTATACTTTTCGTTATGTAAGACAAGCAAACTGTAAGGAATAAACGAAACAAGCTGCTTGGCAATTTCAATGATTTTAGCATCCGTTAACTCTTTTGAATCTCGTACTCCTAATTCTTTTAACAAAGGAAGCTGCTCTTTTTGAACATAGGCAGCAACTACGGTCATGGGACCAAAATAATCTCCCGTTCCTACTTCATCAGAACCAATGACCGATAGTGAACTGAAGTTTGATGGGAGGTGTGAGACGGGAGCCTTTTTAGCAGCATCTAAAGGACCTCCCCACTTAGCTGCTTCTGTTTCAGCTTCTTTTCCTTGAAAAAGTACTTTTCCAGAGCGGTATGCAGTGATAGAACAGCCGGGAGTTTTAGCCGAAAAAATACTTCCCTGCGGCAATTTAGGCTGCAAATAGGATGTGTAATGAAGCTTCATTTTAGCTATCTGATCAGCTGATACCTTAATAACAGCATGTGACATAATGCTTCACTCCTTTCGGGGTATTTTAGTTTACTTTATAAGCACTATCCCTTATGATAGCTTAAATATAGATATGTTTCCATTGAAGTCTTCTTCGTGGTATGATAGGGATTAGGATTTTTCGTGGAACGGAGGATTTTCTCGTGTCAAGACAAGATAAAACACGTGCGACAGTTGACATCTTTGGTCAGCAGTACAGCATCGTCGGTAGCGAAAGTACAAGCCATATTCGACTTGTCGCCTCTATAGTGGATGAAAAAATGCGTGAAATCAGTACTAAAAACCCTTCTTTAGATATCAATAAATTAGCAGTATTAACAGCTGTGAATGCTGTACACGAATATATAAAACTGAAAGAAGACTATGAGAGACTTGAACAAAAACTTTATGGAAAAGAGGAATGACTGAGTCAATGCTTAATATCATTTTAATTATATTGCTTCTTTTAGGCTTTGTAACAGGTCTTAAAAGGGGATTTATTTTGCAGCTCATTCATATTGTCAGTTTTGCGGTTTCGTTTATCGTCGCTTATATGTTTAGTGGAGATTTGGCAAGCCGACTTCGCTTGTTGATTCCGTTTCCAGACAATATTCAGCAGCAAAGTGTCGCATCGTTTGTATTTGATTCTGGAACGATAGAAGACGCTTTTTATCGAATGATTGCATTTGCGATTTTATTTTTTGCTACTCACATTGTACTTCGCCTTGCAGGCTCTGTTTTAACGGCTTTAACCGAACTGCCAATTCTGCGCCAGTTAAATAAATGGGGCGGAGGTGCACTTGGATTCGTTGAAGTGTATATCATCGTTTTTATTTTGTTATACATTGGAGCCGTGATTCCTGTAAGTGAAATTCAAACGCCAATTCAACAGTCTTCAATTGCAATCAATATCGTACAAAATACTCCATACTTATCGTCTGCCATTCAAGATTTGTGGACTCAGTATGGTGTAATGTAATGAAATTACAATAGCTTGTTGAGAGGGTGTGTCGAAAGTGTCATAATACTTTTGAGATACCCTCTTTTTTTATCGCAGTCTGTTCTGCGGTTTTCACGGAGATAAAAGTATGTCTAGATAAAAATTTGAGAGAGTACATATGTCACTCATCATGTGTTGAAAGTTTCGTTATTATGATAATAGGCTGGTGAAAAGAGATGAATAAAAAGGATATTATTAAATTGTTAGAAACAATTGCTACATATATGGAATTAAAAGGAGATAACCCTTTTAAAATTTCTGCTTTTCGAAAAGCAGCTGCAGCGCTAGAAACGGACGAGAGAACGCTGACAGAGATTGAGGATTTTACCAAGCTCCAAGGGATTGGTAAAGGAACGGCCGCAGTTATTACAGAGTATATGGAAACAAATGAGTCAAGCGTACTAGAAGAACTAAAGCAAGAAGTTCCTGAAGGACTTATTCCTCTGCTTAAGCTGCCGGGGCTTGGAGGTAAAAAAATCGCTAAATTATATAAAGAGCTAGATATTAAAGACATGGAATCACTGCATCAGGCCTGTATGGAAAATCGAGTGCAGGGACTAAGCGGTTTTGGTAAAAAGACGGAAGAGAAAATTATCGCTGCTATTGAAGAGTTTGGGAAACGTCCTGATCGTTTGCCTCTTGCTTTTATGCTTCCAATAGCGGAAGAAATTTTAGAAGCCCTTAAACATATGCATAGTATTGAGCGTTTTTCTCAAGCAGGGAGCATTCGCCGCATGAGAGAAACTGTAAAAGATCTTGATTTTATTATTTCAACAGCTGAGCCTCATGCTGTCCGTGAACAGCTAGTATCGCTGCCAAATGTGAAGGATGTCATTGCAAATGGAGATACAAAAGTATCGGTAACGTTAGCCTATGAGTACGATGTGTCCGTGGATTTTCGTCTTGTAGAAGATAAAGCGTTTGCCACGACGCTTCATCATTTTACAGGATCAAAAGATCATAATGTGCGCATGCGTCAATTAGCAAAAGAACGCGGTGAAAAAATTAGCGAGTATGGCGTTGAAAATGCGGAGACAGGCGAAGTTATGACATTTGAGTCTGAACAAGCATTCTATGAACATTTTGGGCTGTCTTTTATTCCGCCGGAACTTCGTGAAGATGGAACGGAAGTAGATGCATTTATAAAACCTCAAACGCTTGTGACCTACGGTGCGGTAAAAGGTGATTTGCATATGCACTCCACGTGGAGCGACGGAGCGTATTCAATTGAAGAAATGGCGGAAGCATGTCGCGCGCGAGGCTATGAATACATGGCGATTACAGACCACTCTCAGTATTTAAAAGTAGCTAACGGTTTAACGCCTGAACGCATTCGCAAACAGCGTGAAGAAATTAATCGTTTAAACGCACAGTTCGATGATTTTACAATACTAGCAGGAATTGAAATGGATATTTTGCCCGATGCAACACTTGATTATGATGATGAAATGCTAGCTGAGCTAGATTTTGTTATTGCGTCCATTCACTCTAGTTTTTCACAATCACGCGAAGAAATTATGAATCGTTTAAAGCAAGCGTTAAATAATGTTCATGTAGATTTAATCGCTCATCCGACCGGTCGTTTGATTGGTCGCCGCAACGGATATGATGTAGATATTGATGTGCTAATTGAATTAGCTAAGGAAACAAAAACGGCTCTTGAACTAAACGCGAATCCAAACCGTTTAGATTTAGCCGCTGAGCACATAAAAAAAGCACAAGAGGCAGGAGTTAAAATTGCAATTAATACAGATGCTCACAATCTAGACATGCTAGAGCATATGGAAATTGGAATATCTACGGGAATTAAAGGCTGGCTTAAACCAGAAACGGTATTAAATACGTATAGCCTCAAAGAATTAACCGCCTTTTTAAATCGACATAAATAAGCAACAGGAGGAATCAGTTTTGCAATCACGTATTTTCCATGTACTAGAGTTTAATAAAGTTAAGGAACAGCTTCAGAAAAAAGTAGCTTCTTCTTTAGGCCGAGAAAAAGTAGCGAATTTGATTCCCTCGACTCAGTATGAAGAAGTAGTCAAATGGCAGGAAGCAACAGATGAAGCTACAACCGTGCTGCGATTGCGTGGCAACGTACCGCTAGGAGGCATCTTTGACGTTCGACCTAGCGTAAAGCGCGCTGAAATTGGAGGAACGCTAAGCTCTAATGAACTTCTTGATGTAGCAAGTACTATTTATGCTGCAAGACAAGTCAAGCAATTTATCGAGCAAGTAGTAGAAGACGAAGATTTACAGCTTCCAATTATAATTGAACATATCGAAAAACTAATGCCTCTTCCTGAGGTAGAACAAACAATTAAAATGAGCATTGATGAGAATGGCACAGTACTAGACGGTGCAAGCGACCAGCTAAGAGGCATTCGTCAAAAACTTCGCTCGACGGAGTCTCGTATTCGCGAAAAGCTAGAAAGTCTTATTCGCTCCTCGTCTGCTCAGAAAATGTTGTCAGATGCGATTGTTACCATTCGAAACGAACGTTTCGTTATTCCTGTTAAGCAAGAATATCGCAGTGCGTATGGAGGCATTGTGCACGATCAGTCTTCATCTGGAGCAACGTTATTTATTGAGCCACAGGCGATTGTGACGTTAAATAATGAGCTTCAAGAAGCAAAAGTAAAAGAAAAACAAGAAATTGAGCGTATTCTTATTGCTCTAACCGTTCAGGTAGCGGAAGTGGCAAATGAACTCCGTCAAAACGTTTATTTGTTGGGTGAGCTGGACTTCATGTTTGCTAAAGGGCGCTATAGCCATGAGCTAAAAGCTTCAAAACCTAAAATGAACGATCGAGGCTATATTAAGTTAGTGAAGGCAAAACATCCTCTTATTGCACAGGAAGATGTCGTTGCAAATGATATTGAGCTAGGTGATCAATATACGTCTATCGTTATTACAGGACCAAATACCGGCGGTAAAACCGTAACGTTAAAAACACTTGGGTTATTCACATTAATGGCTCAAGCAGGTTTGCAGATTCCTGCGCTGGATGGATCGGAAATGGCTGTGTTTAAACACGTATTTGCTGATATTGGAGATGAGCAGTCCATTGAACAAAGTCTGAGTACCTTTTCATCTCATATGGTCAACATTGTAGATATTTTACAAAAAGTAGATCATGAAAGTCTGGTCTTGTTCGATGAATTGGGAGCCGGAACAGATCCCCAAGAAGGTGCAGCGCTTGCGATTTCGATTTTAGATCAAGTATATGAAAGAGGCGCTCGCGTAGTTGCGACTACTCACTATCCTGAATTAAAAGCGTACGGCTATAACCGTGAAGGAGTGGTCAATGCTAGCGTAGAGTTCGATATTGAAACATTGAGCCCTACTTACAAGCTGCTGATTGGTGTACCGGGTCGAAGCAATGCTTTTGAAATTTCAAAACGTTTAGGTTTAAGTGCAGAAGTAATTGAACGTGCCAAAGGCTATATTGGCTCAGAAACAAATAAAGTAGAAAATATGATCGCTTCTCTTGAAGATAGCCGCCGTCAATCTGAACATGAGCTAGAAGAAGCTGAACAGCTAAGAAAAGAGGCTCAGAAGCTTCATAAAGAATTACAGAGTCAGATTATTGAGTTTAATGAAAAACGAGATAAGCTGTACGAAAAAGCTGAAGAAAAAGCTCAAGCCACAGTTCAAGCAGCATCTGAAGAAGCAGAGAAAATCATTAGCGATTTGCGTAAAATGAGTCAAAAAAATCATGCGCTTGTAAAAGAGCATGAATTGATTGAAGCACGTAAGCGTCTAGAAGATGCAGTTCCAACTCTTGAAAAAAGTAAAAAGAAACCGGCTGTGCCGAAAAAACAAGAGCGCACTCTTCAAGCTGGAGATGAAGTGAAAGTCTTAAGCTGGGGACAAAAAGGAACGCTTGTGGAACGAGTAAGTAATAATGAATGGCAAGTGCAAATGGGAATCATGAAAATGAAGGTGAAAGAAAAAGATCTCGAATATATTAGTTCCCCAAAACCTGTAGAAACAAAGCCGCTTGCTACGGTAAAAGGAAAAGATTATCATGTAAATCTAGAACTGGATTTAAGAGGAGAGCGCTATGAAAATGCGCTGATTCGAGTTGAAAAATATATTGATGATGCTTTGTTAGCCAACTATCCGCGCGTTTCGATTATCCACGGTAAAGGAACTGGAGCTCTTCGTAAAGGTGTACAGGAATATTTGAAAAATCATCGTTCTGTTAAAAATATTCGTTTCGGAGAAGCTTCTGAAGGAGGTTCTGGCGTTACGGTTGTGGAATTTAAGTAAAAGAATGCTGAGATAAAGGTGTCAGTCGATGCGCTGAACAAGCATATATGAAGATGGAAAATCCGACATGGCTCATGAACTATGTTGGGTTTTCTATCTCTTTTAAGAACGATGCAAGTAAAGGAAAGAGACCTGTCAGTTCATTAGGTGGAGTGTAATATAAATTAGGAGTGATGCAAAAATGAGGGATTTTTGGAAAGACCCGTATATTGAATCCGCCGCTTATTACAGCGTGGTTGTCTTGAGCATTGTCGTCTTTCTTGTTGTGTTTGAGCTCGTTACTAAATATAAGAATTGGGAAGAGATTCAAAAAGGAAATATGGCTGTTGCGATGGCAACAGGTGGGAAAATATTTGGATTAGCTAATATTTTTCGCTATTCAATTGAGCATAACGACAATTTGTTAAGAATGCTTGGATGGGGAATATATGGGTTTGTTCTTTTACTAGTCAGCTATTTTATTTTCGAATTTTTGACGCCGAAATTTCGAATCGATGATGAAATTGAACAAGATAACAGAGCCGTTGGGTTTATTTCACTTGTTATTTCAATCGGTATGTCCTATGTAATAGGAGCAGGGATAGGATAGGAGAGAGTCATGGAGAAGTTAGCGAAAATTTTACTCATTTTATGCGGAGTGTTTATGCTTATTGGTCTTATCTATTTATCTATATAGCTTTTCCTAACATTGTGATGACAGCAAAAAAGCTGGCCTTAAAGCAGGTCAGCTTTTTTAATGATTACTTCCATACATCTTCAGCAATTGAAATCACGTGCTTTACTTTATCCCACTGCTGTTCTTCAGTTAGTAAATTTCCTTCTTCTGTAGAAGCAAATCCGCACTGGGGACTCAAACAAATTTGATCAAGAGAAACAAATTCTGCCGCTTCAGCAATTCGTTTTTTCACTGCTTCAGGATCTTCTAAATCTCCAAATTTTGATGTGATAAGACCAAGGACAATCTGAAGGTCATTTCGCTTTACATGTCGAAGAGGTTCAAATCCTCCTGAGCGTTCATCATCAAATTCTAAAAATAGTCCATCTACGTTTAACTGACTGAAAATAGCTTTTGAAGCATTTTCATATCCGCCGCTTGCTGTATAAGTAGACTGGAAATTCCCTCTGCAAATATGCATTGTAATAACCATATCATCTGGCTTATGCGCAATGGATTCATTGATCGCATCTGTAAAACGTTTCAGTAATTCTTGGGGCGTAAATCCTTTTGACGCGATTTGTTCTTGTCCTTTTTCTGAGAAAAAGACCGCCCACGCAGTATCATCTAACTGTAAATAGCGGCATCCAGCATCATAAAATGCTTGAATGGCTTTTTGGTATGTTTTAACTAAATCAGCAAAAAATACATCCGTATCCGAGTAAGCAGACTCTTCAATATGACCTCTGAAAAACAGCATATTGGGACTTGGAATGGTGAACTTAGCCACGTGTTCTTTTCCGGCCGCTTGATGAAGAAATTTATAATCTTCAATCATAGGGTGGTGATTAAAATCTAGTTTTCCAGTAACTTTTATACCGTGAGCTTTTGTTTGGACCCCGTGAAACTGAATTCCCGACTCTGCTTCGTAAAGTTCTACGCCCACAAGTTCTGATAGAAAATCAAAGTGCCACCACGCACGGCGAAACTCACCGTCTGTTATGGCTTTTAATCCAATTTGTTTTTGCTTTTCTACGAGCTTACTAATTTCTTCATCTTCAATTGCTCGAAGCTGTTTCTTTGTCATTTCCCCGTTTTCTACCTGTAATCGTGCTTGCTTGATACGCTCAGGACGCAAAAAGCTTCCAACGTGATCTGCTTTGAACGGTCCTTTAGTCAATGTTGTTATCAATTCATACAGCTCCTTAAAAAAAATCTAATTTTTATTATATACAAAAAATTCGGATAATGTACAGGGATAAATCCAATTTTTATTTATTACGCTGCAGGATGAAAGAGTGATTAGACAGGAAAGAGAACATTCAATAACGATTGCATCTAAAAAAAGAATGAACTATAATTTTAATTAGAAAATTCTAATTTTTTATTTTTTTGAGGGAGAGGATACGTGTGGAATCCACCGAAAAGATATGGCTTTCTCAATACCCAGAGGAAATATCTGCTACGCTTCATTATGAGCAAAAAAATTTAGCACAGCTTTTTGAAGAAGCAGTTCAAAAAGCCCCTAAAAAAAACGCAATCTATTTTCTAGGGAAAAAAATGACGTTTTCCCAACTGCATCAAGATTCTTTGAAACTGTCATCTTACCTTATTGAACTGGGATTAAAAAAAGGGGATAGAGTAGCCATTATGCTTCCAAATTGCCCTCAAGCTGTCATTTCCTTTTATGCTGTTCTTCTTGCCGGAGGAGTAGTCGTTCAAACAAACCCTTTGTATACGGAAAGGGAGTTAGAGTATCAGCTGAATGATTCAGAAGCGACCATGATTATTGCACTCGATTTGCTATATCCGCGTGTAGTAAAAATGAAAGCGTTAACAAGTGTAAAACACGTAGTCATCACCTCTATTCAAGACTATCTCCCATTTCCCAAAAACATAATCTATCCATTTATTCAGCGCAAACAGCAGAAGATAAGCGTGGATGTGAGTCATACGGAGACTACTCATTTATTTAAACGCATTATAAGTGAATCCTCTCCAGCAGTATGTAATGCTGAGGGAATTTCAGACGAAGATATCGCGATTTTACAATACACCGGGGGAACAACAGGTTTTCCAAAAGGAGTCATGCTTACTCATAAAAACTTGGTAGCCAATGCAACGATGTGTTCACATTGGTTATACCGCTGCAAGCATGGAGAAGAAAAAGTGCTTGGAATTATCCCGTTTTTTCATGTGTATGGTTTAACAACGGTTCTTGTTCTATCGGTTTTGCAAAACTACGAGATGGTGCTTCTGCCTAAATTTGATGCAAAAACGACGCTCAAAACCATTCATAAGCAGCAGCCTACTTTATTTCCAGGTGCTCCGACAATTTACATCGCATTATTAAACCATCCTGATTTAGCAAAATACAACCTATCTTCTATTGATTCATGTATGAGCGGTTCGGCTCCTCTTCCTGTGGAAGTGCAGGAGCAGTTTGAAAAGCTCACTGGAGGTAAACTAGTGGAAGGATATGGATTGACGGAAACCTCTCCTGTTACTCATGCTAATTTTCTTTGGAAAGAGAGAATACCAGGAAGCATTGGAGTGCCTTGGCCAGACACAGATGCCAAAATTCTCTCGTTTGAAACAGGTAAAGAAGCTGCTGTAAGCGAAGTAGGAGAAATTGCGGTTAAAGGTCCTCAGGTCATGAAAGGATATTGGAAGCAGCCTGAAGAAACGGAGGCTGTTATGCGAGACGGGTGGTTGCTAACAGGTGATGTTGGCTATATGGATAATAAAGGTTATTTTTATGTAGTAGATCGAAAGAAAGATATTATTATTGCCGGGGGATATAATATCTATCCTCGAGAAGTTGAAGAAGTATTATATGAGCATGAAAAAATTCAAGAAGCTGTAGTGGTAGGTGTTCCTGACCCATATAGAGGAGAAACAGTGAAGGCTTACATTGTATTAAAAAATGGTGTAAGATGTACTGAAGAAGAGTTAAATGAGTTTTCTAGAAAGTATTTAGCTGCTTATAAAGTTCCGCGCCTTTATGAATTTCGAAATGAGCTTCCAAAAACAGCGGTCGGGAAGATTCTGCGACGAGCACTGATTGAAGAAGAAAATGAAAAGCATAAAAAGGCGACGTAATCGATCGTCGCCTTTGATTTTTTTGCTGAAACATAATTGACAGATACTTGCGGTTTCTTTATTATAAAGATATGAATGAATAATCATTCATATTTTAAAGGAGCGTATAAGATTGAGAAGAAATAAGCCAAAGTATAAGCAGATTATCGATGCAGCTGTAGTAGTAATAGCAGAAAACGGATACCACAATGCTCAGGTTTCTAAAATTGCTAAGCAGGCTGGAGTTGCAGACGGTACGATATATTTATATTTTAAAAACAAAGAAGATGTCTTGATTTCCTTATTTCAAGAGAAGATGGGACAGTTTGTAGAAAAAATTTATGAAGAACTGGCGGGAATTGAAACTGCGGCAGAAAAACTTCACGTATTAATTGACAAGCATTTTTCGTTTCTAGCGGAGGATCATCATTTAGCTACAGTGACACAGCTTGAACTGCGTCAATCGAACAAAGATTTAAGATTGAAAATTAACGATGTATTAAAAGATTATCTGACTCTCATTGATTCTATTTTACAGACAGGAATCGAAACGGGTGAGTTTTCTGAAAATATAGATATTCGTCTTGCGCGACAGATGATTTTTGGAACGATTGATGAAACTGTCACAACATGGGTAATGAACGATCATCGATATGGTCTAATAGAATCGGTAGATAAAGTCCATTCCCTGCTGTTAAACGGCTGCAGCGGCTCATAATCGTAAGTGAGCCTGCTGCTCCCTTGCGAGGGGAGAAGCGCAAGGTAATGAAAATAGAAAGAAAGGGTGGGGGAAACAAATGGAGATTATCCAGGTTGAAACTGTTGATGCAATAAGCTTCATTACGTTGAATAGACAACCTGCTAACGCTTTGTCTCAAGATTTATTAAAAGATCTTTCAAGTGTTTTAAAACATTTAGAAGATAGCAAAGAGACAAGGGTTATCGTCATTAAAGGCGAAGGGAAATTCTTTTGTGCTGGAGCTGATATAAAAGAGTTTACATCACTGCAGCAGGAAAAAGATTACGAGAAACTTGCTGTTAACGGCCAAGAGCTCTTTGAGTATATTGAAAATTACCCAAAACCAGTTATTGCAGCTATTCATGGAGCTGCTTTAGGCGGAGGATTAGAGCTTGCTATGAGCTGCCATATCCGTTTGGTAACAGAAAATGCTAAGCTGGGCTTGCCTGAACTTCAGTTAGGAATTATACCAGGGTTTGGAGGAACTCAGCGATTGCCTCGTTATGTAGGGGTTCATAAGGCTTGTGAGATGATGCTGACAAGTGATCCAATATCGGGCAGCGAGGCAGTGGAGTTAGGATTGGCAAACGCAGCTTTTGAAGAAAGTCAGCTTATCAATGAAACATTTTTACTTGCTAGAAAAATTGCCAAAAAAAGCCCAATCTCTGTTAAAGCTACCTTGCAGCTGCTTCAACATGTAAAAACAGATGCTTATTACAGCGGCATCAAAAAAGAAGCACAGTTTTTTGGAAGCGTATTCAAAAGCCGTGATGCTCAAGAAGGCGTAGCCGCTTTTATTGAAAAGCGCCAGCCTAAATTTTTAGGAAAATAAGCTTAGGAGGGGAATTGAATGAATATTTATGTGTTAGTAAAAAGAACGTTCGATACAGAGGAGAAACTTTCACTAAAAAATGGTCAAATTGTTGAAGATGGAGCTGAATTTATTATTAATCCTTACGATGAGTATGCAGTTGAAGAGGCTATTCAGCTAAAGGAAAAGCATGGCGGAGAGATTACGGTCGTGAGTGTAGGAGGGGAAGAATCAGAAAAAGAACTCCGAACAGCTTTGGCTATGGGAGCAGATAAAGCGGTTTTAATCAATACGGAAGATGACATAGAAGATGGCGATCAGTACACGACTTCTAGGCTGCTGGCACAGTACTTAAAAGAGCAATCTCCTGATTTAATCTTAGCAGGAAACGTAGCGATTGACGGAGGTTCAGGCCAGGTGGGACCGCGCGTAGCAGAACAGTTAGAAATCCCTTATATTACAACGATTACAAAGCTGGATATTGAAGGTGAAAAAGTGACGGTTGTACGCGATGTGGAAGGAGATTCGGAAGTTATTGAAACGTCGCTTCCTCTTTTAGTAACAGCTCAGCAGGGACTTAATGAGCCTCGCTATCCATCTCTTCCAGGGATTATGAAAGCAAAGAAGAAACCGTTGGTTGAAGTGGAATTAGACGATTTAGATTTAGATGAAGATGATGTAGAAGCAAAAACAAAGACAATTGAAATTTATTTACCTCCGAAAAAAGACGCGGGGCGCGTATTACAAGGAGATATAAAAGATCAAGTAACAGAGCTGGTCAATTTACTGCATAAGGAAGCAAAAGTCATTTAATAAGTCAAAAGTCAAAACAATGGGGGTATTGTAATGGGACGCAAAGTGTTAGTTCTTGGAGAAGCACGTGATGGGGGATTACGAAACGTATCGTTTGAAGCGATTTCCGCAGCGTCTACTGTAGCTGACGGGGGAGAAATTATTGCAGCGTTAGTAGGAAAGGACGTAAAATCTTTAAGTGAAGAACTTATTGCATACGGAGCAGATAAAGTTGTTGTGACGGAGCATGAAGATTTAGCTGCTTACACATCGGATGGTTACGCTCAGGCATTATTAGCCATCATTGAAAGTGAACAGCCTGAAGCTATCGTATTTGGGCATACGGCTCTTGGCAAAGATCTAGCGCCAAAACTGGCAGCTCGCTTAGATAAAGGACTTATCTCGGATGTGACGGATGTAGAAGTGGGAGGGGATCAAGTAGTCTTCACTCGCCCAATTTATTCTGGTAAAGCATTTGAGAAGAAAATCATGACCGATGCTTTTACGTTTGTCACGATTCGTCCAAATAATATTTCACCGCTTGCAAAAGATGAGGGGCGTACAGGTGATGTAGAGGATTTAAATGTTGAAATCAAAAACCTGCGTACTGTTGTAAAAGAAGTCGTACGCAAAGCAACGCAAGGGGTTGATTTGTCCGAAGCAAAAGTCGTGATTGCAGGTGGTCGAGGTGTAAAAAGCACGGAAGGTTTTGGACCTCTCCAAGAACTAGCGGACGTGTTAAATGGAGCTGTTGGAGCGTCTCGCGGAGCGTGCGATGCAGATTACTGCGACTATTCTCTTCAAATCGGTCAGACGGGCAAAGTAGTCACACCAGATTTATACATTGCCTGCGGAATTTCAGGTGCTATTCAGCATTTGGCAGGTATGTCAAATTCAAAAATTATTGTTGCAATCAATAAAGATCCTGAAGCGAATATTTTTAAAGTAGCTGACTACGGAATCGTTGGAGATTTATTTGAAGTAGTGCCTCTGCTAACGGAAGAATTTAAAAAGCTGAAAGTACAGTCTGCGTAAGATTCTCGGACAAAAGTATTTGAGACGAAGTGAAGAACGAACCGTTGATCAAGATTTTTGATTAGTGGTTCGTTTTTTTTGTTAGGGTAAACGCAGGGTAGGTCTTTCTAGCAGGTGATTGGAGGGCAAGGCGAAGACTCCTGCTAGAAAAGCGAAGTCTTGCATGGAAATCAACTGCGGTGTCGCAAGCGGTTCAACCCATGTATACTATTTGTTCGTCTTTGGATTCATTTAGTCAGGTCTCAGCCTCATGGGAAACGAAATTTTCTACGCATATTTTTAGGCAAATTGTACAAACTAGAGCGGAGAATAAACAGTATAAATGTAAGCAAAAAGTTAGCAAACCTTATTTGAAGGTGATATACTGTGAGTAGAATTTGGATATTGCATATATTTAGGAGGAATTAAAATGGCTATTGCACATGCTACAGATAAAAACTTTACAGATGAAATTAAATCAGGCCTAGTGCTTGTTGACTTTTGGGCACCATGGTGTGGCCCATGTAAAATGATTGCTCCAGTTCTTGAAGAAATTGATGGCGAACTTAACGATAAAGTTAAAATCGTAAAAGTAGACGTTGATGAAAATCAAGAAACAGCTGGAAAATTTGGTGTTATGAGTATCCCAACTTTAGTATTATTCAAAGATGGAGAGAAAGTTGATCAAGTAGTTGGTTTCCAACCAAAAGAAGCATTAACAGAATTAATTAATAAACACGCGTAAGTCAAAACCTAGCTCAGGCTAGGTTTTTTTCTTTTTCTCCACTTTTTCTCTTTTGGGAATACTTTTATTTAGCGAATATGCGTTCGTTTGTTTTATACTAGATGTAAGGAACACCGCCATAAATCCAGCTTATGTACATGTATTAAGACAGGCAAGAATGTAGGTTACGCTTCATAAGCGATTGTATAGATGGACAGAGTAAGAGAAGAGGAAGGAGAAAAGTATGAACGATTATTTAAAAGAAAAGCTGGCTATTTTACCGGATCAGCCCGGCTGTTACTTGATGAAAGATAAATATGGAACGGTCATTTACGTAGGAAAAGCAAAAGTATTAAAAAATCGAGTACGTTCCTACTTTACCGGATCTCATGACGGAAAGACGCTTCGACTTGTAAACGACATTGTCGACTTTGAATATATCGTCACATCTTCTAATTTAGAAGCGCTTATTTTAGAAATGAATTTAATTAAAAAGCATGACCCAAAATACAATATTATGCTTAAAGACGATAAGGGCTATCCGTTTATTAAGATTACAGCTGAAAAACAGCCCCGACTTGTTATTACAAGAAAAATAAAAAAAGATAAAGGGAAATACTTCGGTCCTTATCCTAATGTTCAAGCAGCAAATGAAACAAAGCGGCTTCTTGATCGCATTTATCCGTTAAGAAAGTGCTCCACTATGCCAGATAGGCCTTGTTTGTATTACCATATCGGGCAATGTCTAGCTCCTTGCGTAAAAGAGGTAAAAGAAGAGCAAAACAAACAAATTATTGAAAATATCACGCGGTTTTTAAATGGTGGATATGAGCATGTCAAAACAGAGTTAACTGAAAAAATGTTAAAAGCTTCAGAAGAACTTGACTTTGAACGGGCTAAAGAATACCGAGATCAAATTGCTCATATCGAAGCGACAATGGAAAAGCAAAAAGTAACGTTTAATGATTTTGTTAATCGAGATGTGTTTGGCTATTCTTACGATAAAGGCTGGATGTGTGTTCAAGTTTTCTTTATTCGCCAAGGGAAATTAATTGAGCGAGAAGTTTCTATGTTTCCTTTTTATAAAGAGCCAGAAGAAGATTTCTTAACTTTTATCGGTCAGTTTTATGCCAAAAATATTAAGCCAAAAGAAGTGATGGTTCCAGCAACGATTGATGCAGAGTTAGCTGAGAAGTTAGTAGAAGTAGAGGTTCAGCATCCAAAGCGAGGCAAAAAGAAAGAATTAGTAGAACTTGCGTGTAAAAATGCAAAGATTGCGCTCGGTGAAAAATTCTATTTAATTGAACGAGATGAAGAGCGTACAGTTGGCGCAGTTGAACGGTTAGGAGAAGAGCTTGGAATTGCCGCTCCTTATCGGATTGAAGCATTTGATAACTCAAATATTCAAGGAACAGACCCAGTTTCTGCGATGATTGTTTTTGTTGATGGGAAACCGGAAAAGAAAGAATATCGCAAATATAAAATTAAGACCGTAAAGGGACCAGATGATTACAGTTCCATGAGGGAAGTCGTTCGCAGACGGTATTCCAGAGCGTTAAAAGAAGGCCTTCCGCTTCCGGATTTAATTGTTGTAGATGGAGGCAAAGGGCATTTAGCTGCAGTCCAGGACGTTCTCGAAAATGAATTGGGACTTTTAGTGCCTACAGCAGGTCTTGTCAAAGATGATAAGCACAGAACCTCCAATCTGATGATTGGTGAGCCTCCTCAAATCATACCGCTTGAACGCAATAGTCAAGAATTTTATTTGCTTCAGCGAATTCAAGATGAAGTTCACCGCTTTGCGATTACCTTCCACCGTCAAGTGCGCTCTAAGTCCGCTTTTCAGTCAGTTCTGGACGACATTCCGGGAGTGGGAGAAAAGCGTAAAAAAGCTTTGTTAAAGCATTTTGGTTCGGTGAAAAAATTGAAAGAAGCAACGATTGAAGATATTCGAAATTCAGGTGTTCCTCAGAACATTGCTGAAAAAATTTATGAAACATTGCAAAAATAGTCTTGAAATAATAGAAAATATTTGATAAGCTATTAACTAATTTCATACGACACTTCATCAAATGAAGTGAAGATAGAGGTGCAAATTTAATCAGTACGCATCAGGAAGGGTATGAGCCCTTATGAACGATGCGGAAAGGGAAATTTGCCGAAGTGAACATTACCTCATAGTAATGATTGCTGGTTCTGCGTTGAATAAACGTAGGATTGTCAAGATGTAGATTCTTGGAGAGCTATCTCACGGCAGTGGACGGTTATGTTTTATAATTTTCGTTCGTTAAGCAATGAGAGCTCATCTCATTGCTTTTTTTATTGTCTGAGTAAAAAAATTTAGCTTCTCATCATCCTGCATATGCAAATTTATTGAAAAGGAATGAACAAAATTATGGCATTAATCGTTCAAAAATTTGGTGGAACATCTGTTGGTTCTGTTGAACGTATTCAACATGTAGCAAACCGTGTTATTCAAGAAGCAGAGCGCGGTAACCAAGTAGTAGTTGTTGTATCGGCAATGGGCAAAACCACAGATGCACTGGTGAAATTAGCAAGTGATATTACGGACAGTCCAAGTAAACGCGAAATGGATATGCTTCTTACAACTGGAGAACAAGTAACGATTTCCCTGTTAACAATGGCTCTTCAATTCAAAGGTCATGAAGCCACTTCGCTAACAGGTTGGCAAGCTGGTATCCAGACGGAAGCAGTTCACAGCAATGCACGAATCCAGCACATTGACACGACTCGTATTCAAAGCCAATTAGATAGAGGTCGAATCGTAGTAGTAGCTGGATTCCAAGGCTGTTCAGAAGATGGAAGCATTACAACATTAGGTCGAGGCGGCTCTGACACGACGGCAGTAGCTCTTGCCGCGGCACTAAAAGCTGCAAAATGTGATATTTATACAGACGTAACAGGAGTGTTTACGACGGATCCGCGCTACGTAGAAGATGCTCGTAAACTTCATTCTATTTCATATGACGAAATGTTAGAATTAGCCAATTTAGGAGCAGGGGTGCTGCATCCGCGCGCTGTTGAGTTTGCAAAAAATTATCAGGTACCGCTAGAAGTGCGTTCAAGCTTAGAAAACGAGAATGGAACGATTGTTGAGGAGGAAGTTTCAATGGAACAAAACTTAGTCGTAAGAGGAATTGCGTTTGAAGATAATATTTCACGGGTGACAATTGAAGGGTTAAACAACGAGTTACAAACTCTTTCTACTATTTTTACAGCATTAGCAAAAGAACAGTTAAACGTGGATATTATTATTCAAAACGTAACGGCTAATAATCGCCTCTCTATCTCATTTTCTATTAAAACTGTAGACGTAGAAGCTGCTCTTGCCGTCTTAAAAGAGTATAAATCTACCTTGGGGTATACGCGTATTGAACATGAAAGCAGTCTGGCTAAAGTATCGATTGTGGGATCTGGCATGATATCTAATCCAGGTGTTGCAGCCGAAATGTTTGAAGTGCTGGCAGGAGAGAAAATTGAAGTGAAGATGGTCAGCACGTCTGAAATTAAAGTATCTACAGTTGTACCGCATGCTGATATGGTAAAAGCTGTTGAGACGCTTCACGTAGCATTTGAATTAGAAGAGCAGCAGGCAGTGCAAGTATAAAGAAGAGAAAAAAGACGTGGTATCTCCACGTCTTTTATATATACGTATTTCTTACTTTTTATAACGCTCCGCACGGGTTTCGGTAGGTAAGATATCTTTTCGGTCCCACTGCACGGAAATCAGCACTTTTCCGTTCTTTTCTTTAGGTGTTAAGTAGGCTTCTGTTAGGCAGTTGTTTTGACGCTGAATCTGTTCAGCCACAAATCCTGACTCAAGATGAAATGAACAAGTTTCCTGCTGAAATCTTTTGCTGACCACATCACCTGATAACTCAAGCTCTAGTGAATATTTATCTTTTTTGGCAAGCGTCAGTGTTCCCCAGGAAGCTGCTTTAAAAAAAGCGACGATTTCATCCATTGTATTTAATGGATATTTACGCGCAAGGTGTTTTCCTGCCCAGTATGAGATGGTATTCGTTTCGTCTCCAAGAAGCTCTGGAATCAACACGTCACGCAAAAGACTGTATCCAAAATATGGAACGTGATCAAGAGCTCTCTCTGTTTCAGCTGCGGCATTAGGTTCTAATGTTTCCATCGTCTCTTCAAGTTCTTGCTGTGATTCTGTTTGTAAATTGCTCATGCTTTCCCCTCTTTCTTTACTACTATTATATACAAATCTAAAAAACCTCTCACGCATTTTTTTAATAAAATGTAAGAGGATCTTTATTATGGTAAAAAGAGTTAGATGTAAAGATAAAAAATCCATAAAATTACTTTTAAAAGGGTACTTTTACCTGTGTAAATGTTTTGTGAACTTGTTTACAATAAAAGTATAAAGTAAACGCTTACTTAACTGTGGCAAGCGATATTATAATAGAAAGAAAAAATCTTTAACATCAATGTAGTAAGCGTTAACAAATATAAAATTTTATAAATTTATATTTTATCACACGTGTTGATTAACCAAAATCATCCAGAAACTCCTTCGTATAGTTTTTGATAGAATTCAAGTGTTTCATAGATGGCTATTCGCCATTCTAAAGGCAGGGTAGCGCAAAGAAACAGACGTGTGAACCCTGCAAATGATAAGGGTTTTCGTGTGTTTTTCTTGCTACCTTGTATATGTAAAAACTTTAGTAAAACGTAGGCGATGAGTGCGGTGAACAACTGATTGAACACGGCGTTTGGTGTTGTACCGAATAAAATCGGTACATTTAAGTTTTGTTTGATCCAGCGAAAGAACGATTCAATGGCCCAGCGTGCTTTATACATGTCGGCAATTTCTTCTGCCGTGACGTTCATCAAGCTTGTCACAACGCGTATCTCCTTACCGTCATGATCGGTAAATTGCACGACACGCTGGCGTGTCTTTGTCTGTTTTTGTGG
Organism: Priestia sp. FSL W8-0524; assembly: GCF_038005965.1. Classification (NCBI taxonomy): domain Bacteria; kingdom Bacillati; phylum Bacillota; class Bacilli; order Caryophanales; family Bacillaceae; genus Priestia; species Priestia sp. FSL W8-0524. The sequence goes on along the minus strand of NZ_JBBOUG010000001.1, from coordinate 4,376,647 downwards.
GGTACCAAGGATACACGTAAAATCGCCGGTCACATTCGAATCCTTTTTACGTGTACCTTTCAGCGCTTTTTTGCGATTTAACTGGATATTCTCTTTTAAGCGAATGACAAAATGTTGTTTTTCTTTCTCTGTCACGTAGCGATCGACTTTTTCAATGGAAAAATAGGCACGGTCGCCTATGAAGATAAAGCGTTTATCCTCAAGGCATGTACCAACGGGTCCGTCATGTTTTAATCCGGTTGTTTCGACAACTTGAAGAGGCATCGCAGTTTCGTTGGTGAAGCTAACATGCAGTTTAATGCCCGCGCGTTCGCCGTGATAAACTGCCCATGGTAGGCGTGTCTTCCCGACTGTTACCGTTGTCGAATCCACTGCCATCGGTATTTTTTTCATCTTGAGGGTGCGACGAGTAGCTCGGTTGAGCTTCCCGACAATGACTTCAAAAATACGTTTCATAATGGCGTAATTAAGAGCCTTCATGTGCTTGGAAAGCGAAGAATGGTCAATGGAAACGAGTCCAACACTTGGCCCAACATCGGCTGCGTGACGTAAGCTTTTCCATTCGTTTGTCGCTGCACCAATTAAATAAGAAATAAGCGTTGACACGGTACATTTTCGGGCTGTGTCAACAAAACCAAACTCGGCTAGAATCGCTTGAAGTTCAGCTTCAGAAAGAAAGTTTTGAATGAGATGTGGAGACGTGGTATTCTTATTCATGAGAGATTCCTCTTTTCGTAAATGTTGGTGTGGTAACTTACATTTTACATGAGAATCTCTCTTTTTTATTTGGTTTTATTGGAATAAATTAGATAATCAACAGGCGTGATATTTTATAGAAGATTTAAACATCTTGCCTTGACGCTCTTAATCGATGGGAGTAAAATTAACCTGTCACATACTTTATTAGGAAATGCAAAGGTTTTCATTTCCTGTATTCACGATTAATCTATTTGTCTAGTGGGAGTAAGAAAGTTCTTCACAAACTATGTTCATTTAACTAAGGGGGGTCTACGCAGATGGCGGCAAACAGAGAGTTTCAATATCGGAGAATCCATTCACTACTTGGAGTAATACCAATCGGGATTTTCTTAACACAGCATTTAGTTGTGAATCATTTCGCGACAAAGGGAGAAGAATCATTTAATCAAGCAGCTCACTTCATGGAGAGCTTACCTTTCCGCTATGCTCTAGAAATTTTCATTATTTTCTTACCAATCGTTTTTCACGCAATATACGGTCTTTACATCGCATTCACTGCTAAAACAAACGTTAACAACTATGGATTTTTCCGTAACTGGATGTTTATCCTTCAGCGTGTTTCAGGTGTAATCACACTTATCTTCATCACATGGCACGTATGGGAAACCAGAATACAAGCTGCGCTTGGAAAAGAAGTAGATTTTCAAATGATGGAACGAATTTTAAGCAACCCAGCAATGTTTGCATTCTACATAGTTGGTGTTGTATCTACGATCTTCCACTTTGCAAACGGTCTATGGTCATTTGGAGTTAGCTGGGGGTTAACTGTAACACCACGTTCTCAAAGAATTTCAACTTATGTGACATTAGCAATCTTCTTAGCACTTACATTCGTAGGTGTTCGTACATTATTCGCATTTGCATAAAATTAAGGTTTTGAAGGAGTGGGGTTCCGATGAGTAACGGAAAAATCATCGTAGTCGGTGGCGGTTTAGCTGGCTTGATGGCAACAATAAAAATTGCTGAGTCTGGCAAGCAAGTAGATTTATTTTCACTAGTTCCGGTAAAAAGATCTCACTCAGTTTGCGCGCAAGGTGGAATCAACGGAGCCGTAAATACGAAAGGTGAAGGAGATTCACCATGGGAACACTTTGATGACACAGTGTATGGCGGAGACTTTTTAGCCAACCAGCCACCTGTAAAAGCAATGTGTGAAGCAGCTCCTGGTATTATTCACTTACTTGACCGTATGGGTGTTATGTTTAACCGTACTCCTGAGGGTTTGTTAGACTTCAGACGATTTGGCGGAACGCAGCATCACCGTACGGCTTTTGCCGGAGCAACAACGGGTCAACAGTTATTGTACGCATTAGATGAGCAGGTTCGTCGCTATGAAGTTGCCGGACTTGTGACAAAGTACGAAGGATGGGAATTCTTAGGTGCTGTTCTTGATGATGAGCGCAGCTGTCGCGGAATTTCTGCACAGAATTTAAAATCAATGGAAATTAAAACGTTCCCAGCTGATGCGGTTATTATGGCTACAGGTGGACCTGGTATTGTCTTTGGAAAATCGACGAACTCAGTTATTAATACAGGTTCAGCGGCATCTATCGTGTATCAGCAAGGTGCATACTATTCAAACGGAGAGTTTATTCAAATTCATCCAACTGCTATCCCGGGAGATGATAAGCTTCGTCTTATGAGTGAATCTGCTCGTGGAGAAGGCGGACGCGTTTGGACATATAAAGACGGTAAACCTTGGTATTTCTTAGAGGAAAAATATCCGGCATACGGTAACTTAGTACCTCGTGATATTGCAACTCGTGAAATTTTTGACGTCTGCGTAGCGCAGAAGTTAGGAATTAACGGAGAGAACATGGTTTATCTGGACCTTTCACATAAAGATCCAAAAGAGCTAGACATTAAACTTGGAGGTATCATCGAAATCTATGAAAAATTCATGGGCGATGATCCGCGCAAAGTACCAATGAAGATTTTCCCAGCCGTACACTATTCAATGGGCGGTTTATGGGTGGATTACGATCAAATGACAAATATCCCTGGCTTGTTCGCAGCTGGTGAGTGTGATTATTCGCAGCACGGAGCGAACCGTTTAGGAGCAAACTCATTATTGTCAGCTATTTATGGCGGTATGGTTGCTGGTCCTAAAGCCGTTGAATACATCAATGGTTTAGAAAAGAGCGCAGATGCTATTTCTTCAAGCGTATATGATCGTCATGTGAAAGAAGAAGAAGAGAAATGGAACAATATCATGAATCTTCAAGGTACAGAAAATGCATACGTTCTTCATAAAGAGCTAGGGGAATGGATGACTGACAACGTGACAGTCGTACGATACAATGACAAACTGTTAAAAACAGATGAAAAGATTCAAGAATTAATTGAACGCTATGATCGTATTAACATTAATGACACGGCTAAATGGAGTAATCAAGCGGCAACATTTACTCGTCAGCTTCAAAACATGCTCCAACTTTCACGTGTTGTAACGCTTGGAGCTTACAACCGTAACGAAAGTCGCGGTGCTCATTATAAGCCGGATTTCCCAGATCGTAACGATGAAGAATTCTTAAAAACAACAATGGCATCTTTCGTTGATAAGAAAACGGCTCCTTCTTTCCATTATGAAGAGGTAGACGTATCGTTAATCAAACCGCGTAAGCGCGACTACACAAAGAAAAAAGATGAAAAACCAAAAAAACAACAAGAGGGGGTTCGTTAATCAATGAGTGAACAACAAACAGTCCAAAAGACAGTGCGCTTCATTATTACACGTCAAGATTCAGCTGAATCTGCTCCTTACAATCAGGAGTTTGAAATTCCGTATCGTCCGAATATGAACGTTATTTCAGCACTGATGGAAATCAGACGTAACCCTGTTGATGCTTCAGGTAAAGAGGTTGCTCCGATAAACTGGGAAATGAACTGTTTAGAGGAAGTATGCGGAGCCTGTTCAATGGTTATCAACGGTAAACCTCGTCAGTCATGTACAGCTCTTGTTGATAAACTAGAACAGCCGATTCGCTTGCAGCCAATGAAAACATTCCCTGTTGTTCGTGACTTGCAGGTAGACCGCAGCCGTATGTTTGATTCACTGAAAAAAGTAAAAGCCTGGGTTCCGATCGATGGCACATACGATTTAGGACCAGGACCGCGTATGCCTGAAAAGAAACGTCAGTGGGCGTATGAGTTATCCAAGTGTATGACATGCGGCGTTTGCTTAGAAGCTTGTCCAAACGTAAACGACAAGTCAAACTTCATCGGTCCAGCACCGCTTTCTCAAGTTCGCTTGTTTAATGCCCATCCAACCGGTGCGTTAAATAAAGGAGAACGTTTAGAGACGATTATGGGTGATGGAGGGCTAGCGAACTGCGGGAACTCTCAAAACTGCGTTCAATCATGTCCAAAAGGAATTCCATTGACTACTTCAATCGCAGCTTTGAACCGCGACACAACAATTCAAGCATTCAGAAGTTTCTTTGGTAGCGATCAAGTATAACCACTCCAAACCTCTCCACGTGGAGAGGTTTTATTTTGTCTATGACGAACGGAGGAAATACAGATGAATAATATTTCGTATATTGAAGACATGGATCACTGGAAAGAGTCATTTTCGTTTAAGCAGAAAATCAAGGTAAGATTTTCGGAAACAGATATGTTTGGGCACTTAAATAATACGGTTCCTTTTGTTTATTTTGAACAAATACGTACGGAATTCTTTCACCATATTGGCTTTATGCAAAAGTGGACGAGTGAGTATGAGGGAACGATACCGGTGGTGGCTGATTTGCAGTGCGACTATGTCAAACAAGTGTATTTTGGTAACGTGCTAGCTGTTTTTGTAAAGGCCCATAAAATCGGACGTTCTTCGGTTGATTTACACTATATGATTCAAAATGAGCAAGGAGAGGTTGTACTCACGGGGAGAGGAACAATGGTGCAAATTTCTAAAGAAACAGGAAAAAGCGTGCCTTGGAATGAAGAGATGAAAAGGTGTTTATCGACTATATAAAAATGGCTTGAAGGCTCTTTCTTCAGGCTTTTTTTCTTTTTCAAAGGTAAAAAAGAGTTTTTTGCATATTTTTTCTAAAACTAGTAACCGCGTAGGCATACCGCACATAAGATATGTTGACTAAATTTACACCCATCCGATAGTTCAACTCAGGATCAGGCAAGGAGGGTTACATTGAAAGAAAAAGAGTTTCAACCTAAACCGCTACTTACAAAGCGTGAACGAGAAGTATTCGAGCTTTTAGTACAGGACAAAACAACAAAAGAAATCGCGAGTGAACTATTCATTAGCGAAAAAACAGTTCGAAATCATATTTCTAATGCGATGCAAAAGCTTGGAGTCAAGGGGCGTTCTCAAGCAGTCGTAGAACTCCTTCGAATGGGAGAACTTGAACTATAACATGAGCTGGCTTTCTTTTTAGAAAGCCAGCTTTTTGTATATTTTTTTAAGTATCGCATATGTATCTAAAAAGAATATCATTAAGAAAATATTATAAAAAAGGTAAATCTTTATAAAAGAAACTTATTGCTTGAAATTGAATTTCAGAGTACGTATACTTTTAAGTAAGGAGATACTACTTCAAAAGAAAGAGAGGTGAGATGATGAAAAATGTATGGTTAGGGGTATTATTATGCATGATATTCTGCTTGCCTTTTGCGAGTTTGCCAGATAAATTTATTGATAATGACTTTGAAAAAGTAAAGGTCACAAAAAGTTCGGTACAGCATTACACGGATATCGTGCACATGTCTCCAGGAGCTAAGCACAGCGTCAAACAAATAGGATCTCTAATACAAAGTGTGATAGTAACTTTTGCTTTAGTATGGGTGAGTACCAAGCTCATCATTCCGACGCATCAAATTGCGTATTTTTTCCTCAAGAAAACACTTTTTTATCCAAAAATCTTTCAATCAAGTTACCTCAATTAAATAAAAAAGGTTGAAATTTCAGCAGCCTTTTCTTCAAACCTAAAATTACCTACTATTCTTAGGCTTATTTGTCATGGGGATTTTCTATACAAATAATGCAATGAAAATTTAATATTCTTCTTAAAAACTTTATAGGAGTGATCATTCAATGATGATTAAAGAAACGGAATTACCAGGAATCGGCCGTAAATTTGAAATTGAGACAAGCGGAGGAAACCGTGTGGTCGTTATTATTCATGATGATGGACGACGTGAAATCTACCACTTCGATCAAAAAGATTTAGAAGAAAGCATTTTTGACATTACGTTAACAGATACGGAATCAAGACAGCTAGCTGCAATTTTAGGCGGCATGATTTACAAGCCAAAAGCAATGGAAACCATTGAAGTGGCATTCAATGACTTAGTGATTGAATGGTACAAAGTTGAAAAACAGGCGAAAGCTCACAGTAAAACAATTGGCGAAATTGACGTTCGCAGCAACTATGATGTCACAATCATCGCTGTCATTAAAAACACGCAAAAAAAATTATCCACCCCAGGACCAGATACGTTAATTGAAGAAGGAGATACGCTTGTCATCTCTGGTGAAAGAGGAAATTTAAAAACGCTCATTAAAGAATTGCTTTCACAAGGAGGTAGTTCATAATTGGATCATTTAGTATTTGAAGTTGGGACAGCTTTGTTACTAGTCGCTTTAGCGGCTATACTAGCACATAAATTTAAATTTACGATTATTCCATTCCTCATTCTGCTGGGCATGGCGGTTGGTCCCCATGCTCCTGAGTTTGGCTCATTCAGTTTAAAGTTTATTGAAAGCCAAGAGATTATTGAATTTATGGGGAGAATTGGAGTTCTCTTTTTACTCTTTTATTTAGGGTTAGAATTTTCAGTTGGAAAGTTAATTAAATCAGGTAAGTCCATCGCGGTGGGAGGATCTATTTATATTTTAATTAACTTTACCTTAGGATTATTGTATGGATACCTGACAGGAAATCCTCTTCTTGAAGTGCTGATTATCGCTGGAATTATTACGATTTCGTCCAGCGCAATTGTCGCAAAAGTATTGGTTGATTTAAAACGAACGGCAAATCCAGAAACGGAATTGATATTAGGGATCATCATGTTTGAAGATATTTTCTTAGCGGTTTATCTTTCTGTCGTTTCAGGGTTGGTGCTTGGAGACCACGGATCGCTTGCTGAATCTTTAACATCTATTTTAATTGCGTTTGGCTATATGATGCTGTTCTTTATCATTGCTCGAAAAGCTACGCCTCTACTAAATAAACTTTTAAATATTTCATCGAATGAAATCTTTATAATCGTCGTTTTTGCGGTATTGTTTTTTGTGGCAGGCTTCTCAGAAACAATTCACGTGGCAGAAGCAATTGGAGCATTATTGCTTGGGCTTGTATTTTCTGAAACAGAACATCGCGATCGGATTGAACATCTTGTCGTACCGTTTCGTGATTTCTTTGGAGCCATCTTTTTCTTCAGCTTCGGATTAAGTATTGATCCTCTCACGCTCTGGGATGCAGGCTGGCTTGCCCTTGGAGCAGTTGCGCTTACGATTATTGGTAACTTTACAGCCGGTATGATTTCAGGAAGAAAAAGCGGGCTGTCACACAAGGCTTCGACCAATATTGGATTAACAATCATGTCACGAGGTGAGTTTTCAATCATTATGGCTAACATCGGAATTGAAGGAGGATTATCGGCCATCCTTCAGCCATTCGCTGCGCTTTATGTATTGATTTTAGCTATTATTGGTCCTTTGTTAACGAAGGAGTCTAAGCATATATACGGATTTTTAAACTCAATATTTAAATGGAAAAAACCAAATCCTCAAGAATCTAATGGATAAAATATATAAAACACAGTTGACAAATCGGATTAATATGATAAAATTCAAAATAATCCAATAACAAATCAGTTAACTATAGCAACGGGCTGATCGGTCAACCGAAAGCTCCTACCTTTTTTAGGTAGGAGCTTTTATGTTTTTAGGTGAAATAGCTTTTGATTTAAAAATTCAAGGAGGAGGAATTGCTGTGAGTGTCGTGATTCAATCGGTTAACCGCTCATTTCAAAAAGGAGAACAAGTAACTCAAGCATTGCGAAATGTAAATCTTACGATTAATAAAGGTGAATTTATTACCATTATTGGTCCGAGCGGATGCGGAAAAAGTACGCTGCTTAAAATGATCGCTGGACTTGATATAGATTATGAAGGGCGCATTGAAATCAACGGGAAGCACATAGCCGGACCTAGCATTAAACAAGGAATGATCTTTCAAGAACACCGCTTGTTCCCGTGGCTTAATGTGGAGCAAAATATAGCGGCTGACTTATCGCTGAAAGATTCGAACGTTCGGCGCCGCGTAGATGAGCTAATTGATATTGTCAGGCTGAAAGGATTTGAAAAAGCTTATCCTCGAGAACTATCTGGGGGGATGTCTCAACGAGTTGCGATTGCGCGTGCTCTTTTAAGAAATCCCGAGGTTTTATTGTTAGATGAACCGTTTGGTGCGTTGGATGCTTTTACTCGCACTCATCTGCAAGATGTGCTGTTAGACATATGGAAAAAAGAAAAAACAACCATGATTTTTGTTACCCACGATTTAGATGAATCCATTTACTTAGGAACTAAAATTGTGATTATGAGTGCCAGACCAGGAGAAATTAGTCGGGTTGTTCCAGTAGAAATTAGTCATCCGCGAAAAAAGACAGAACTACCTTTTCAGCAGCTAAGGCAGCAAGTGCTGAAAGAATTTGAAGAAGCAGGAGAACATTAAAGATTCAATCAGACAGAGAAGGAGACAGAACAGATGAAAAAGCTACTTTTAACTGCAGCTATTGTACTTGTTCTCGCATTGGCTGGGTGCGGGACGAAAGAAAAAGCGAGCGGCGAAGATTCGAAAAACGTTACGATCAATATTGGCATTCAACAAAGCCTAGGACCTTTAATGCTGGCACAAAACCAAAAATGGTTTGAAAAAGAATTTAAAAAAATAGGTGTAAACGTTAAATGGACAGAGTTTCAAAGCGGTCCTCCGCAATTTGAAGGGTTAGCATCTGGACACTTGGATTTCGGCCAAGTTGGAAACTCACCGGTTATTTCTGGTCAAGGGGCAGATATTCCATTTTTAGAAATTGCTAATTCGAGCGACGGATTAAAAGGAAATGCTATTTTAGTAGGAAAAAACAGCAAGATTAAAAGCGTAAAAGATTTAAAAGGTAAAAAGATTGCGGTTGCCAAAGGCAGCAGCGGTTTTAACTTATTGTACAGAGCTCTTGATCAAAATGGGTTAAAGCCAAGTGACGTAAAGATTATTCAGCTTCAGCCAGACGAAGCTCAGCCAGCATTTGAAAATGGGTCAGTGGATGCATGGTCAATTTGGGAACCGTTTATCTCCCTGCAAAACTTAAAAAATGAAGCTCGTATTTTAGCAGACGGCGATTCGTTAAAGGTTGCTTCACCAGGCTTTACTATTGTAAGAGAAGGCTTTGCAAAAGATCATCCAGAGTTAGTCGTTAAGTTTTTACAAGTTTATCAAAAAGCACTTGAATGGCAAAACGAACATTTTGAAGAATCTGTGGATATTCTAGCAAAACAAAAAAATCTAGATAAAGACGTAGTAAGACAAGTGTTAAAAAATAATCCTGCCTATAATCGCCCAACCTCTAAAGAAATTATTGCAGAACAACAGCGAACAGCTGATTTTCAACAATCTTTAGGCGTTATTAAAAAGAAAATTGATACGGGAGATGTCGTTGATAATTCATTTATTGAAAAAGCATTAAAAGAAAAATGAGGTGATGAAAATGAGTAAAACATCCGTGGTTTCAGGACATGTCCAGTCTTCAGCAGCTCACTTGCAACAAGTGAAAAAAAGAAAGGAAGAAGCGAAAAATAAACAGGGAATTTTCCTTCGTTCTCTCGTCGTGCCAATTTTGCTTATCGTCGTGTGGCAAATCATTGGTTCTGCGGGCTATGTATCTAAAACCGTTCTTCCTACACCTGTTGATATTGTACTTTCTTTCAAACAGCTCATCGTATCGGGAGAACTCGGAGCTAATCTTCAAATCAGTATTTTACGTGCTGCCATAGGTTTTGCCGTTGGAGCTGGTCTAGGTTTACTATTTGGTATTATTGTCGGTTTCTCAAAGAAAACGGAGCACTATATGGATCCATCCATTCAAATGCTTAGAACTGTTCCTCACCTTGCCTTGGCTCCTTTATTTATCTTATGGTTTGGTTTTGGGGAAATTTCAAAGATATTGCTAATTGCAAACGGTGCGTTTTTCCCAATCTATGTTAATACGTATTTAGGCATTCGCGGCGTTGATTCGAAATTGTTTGATGTTGCGCGTGTTCTGCAATTTAGTAAATGGAAACAAATCACGAAACTCATTTTACCAGCCGCTCTTCCTAATATTTTACTTGGTGTCCGATTGTCTTTAGGTATTGCATGGCTCGGACTGGTAGTAGCTGAATTAATGGGAGCAAGTGAAGGTGTAGGATATATGATTATGGATGCTAGGCAGTTTTCTCAAACAGATGTAGTTTTTGTCGGAATTATCATTTTTGCTGTTGTAGGCAAATTAACTGATTCATTTGTCCGAGTATTAGAAAAGCGTCTTCTTAAATGGAGAGACAGCTACGCAGGTGAAAAATAAAAGAAGGATTTATATACTTATTAATCCTTGTAAATCTATCAGTTTTATAAGTTAAAAGGAGAGATGATAATGAGTCAGTTTACAATTATTACGGGAAGCCCTTCAAAACAATCAAGGTCAGCTGCTTTAAGTGAGTATATTGCAGCATATCTGCAAAATGAAAAACATGAAGTAAAAACCGTGCATGTCCGCGATCTACCAGCTGAAGACTTACTATATGCTAACTTTTCTAGCCCTGCGATTCAAGAAGCTCAAAAGAAAGTGGCAGATGCTGATGCCGTTATTATTGTCAGCCCAATCTATAAAGCTAGCTACACAGGAATCTTAAAAACATTTTTAGATTTAATACCTGAAAAAGGTTTGCACAATAAAACCGTGCTGCCGATAGCTACAGGGGGAACCATTGCTCATCTACTGGCTCTTGATTATGTATTTAAGCCGACATTATCCGTTTTAGGAGCTACTGCTCTTATTCATGGAGTTTATATTGTTGATTCTGAGGTGGCCTATACGAAAGAAAATGAAATTGAGTTTATTGCGGAAGAAGCAGAAGCGAGAATTAAACGTTCATTAAAAGAGCTTGAATATCATCTAGAACAAACGAAAAGGAGTGTTGAATCATGAAAATGTTATGGTTTATTCCTTCCCATGGAGATGGAAGATATCTAGGGACAAATCGAGGAGGTCGTTCAGCAGACTATTCATATTTTCGACAAGTTGCTCAAGCAGCTGACCGGTTAGGATTTGAAGGAGTTCTGATTCCAACGGGGAAATCATGCGAAGACCCGTGGCTATTGGCTGCTTCACTTATACCTGAAACAGAGCGTTTGAAATTTTTAGTAGCTGTACGTCCGGGCATTATGGCTCCTTCCGTGGCAGCGCGCATGACTTCGACTCTTGATCGAATTTCAAACGGTCGTTTACTAGTTAACGTAGTAGCAGGAGGAGATCCAGCAGAATTAGCCGGAGACGGCCTTTTCTTATCACATGATGAACGTTATGAAGCTGCGGATGAATTTTTAGATGTGTGGAAAGGGTTATTGGCTGGAGATACGGTTAATTATGAAGGAAAACATATTCATGTAGAGAACAGTGAGCTGTTGTATCCACCTGTTCAAAAACCTTCTCCACCTATTTATTTTGGCGGATCTTCACCCGCAGGACAAAAAGTTGCAGCAAAACATTCTGACGTGTATTTAACGTGGGGAGAGCCTCCTGAACAAGTAAGAGAAAAAATAACGGCTGTGAGAAAGCAAGCAGAAGCAGAAGGCAGAACCGTTAAGTTTGGGATTCGTTTGCATATTATTGTACGGGAAACGGAAGAAGAAGCTTGGGAAGCAGCCGATCGATTAATTCAGCATTTGGACGACGACACAATTCAAGCTGCACAGCGTACTTTTGCAAGGTATGACTCAGTTGGGCAGCAGCGAATGGCGAGCCTTCATAGAGGAACCCGAGAGGAACTTACGATTAGCCCTAACTTATGGGCAGGTGTGGGGCTCGTCCGGGGAGGTGCAGGAACTGCCCTGGTAGGCAGTGCTGAAAATATAGCGAAACGAATAAAAGAATATGAAGCTTTAGGAATTGAATCTTTTATTTTATCAGGCTATCCGCATTTAGAAGAAGCTTATCACGTAGGAGAGTTATTGTTCCCGCTTTTAAATATTGATGAGGGTGAAGGAAAGAGTGAAAGCATCGGTGAGATTATTGCAAACGATAGGTTTCCAAAAGCTTCAACCTCGTAAAAGAAGAACCGGTGAATTTTTCACCGGTTCTTCTTTTACATTCATCTCAGCCGAGAGACGAGTCCGTTAAATTGTTGGTTTTGGTTTTTCAGGTGCAGCTTGTTTATCTTTTCGACTTTCTTGAATATATACTTTAAAGAGAAAAATATTTAAACAGCCCAGTGTGAGGAATAACGGTGCAAAATAATATTCTTGAGACATAAGTAGGACGAAAACGCTTCCAAAACAGAACAGAGAACTAAACATAAAGTAAAACTGTAAGAATCTTCTCATTTTAGTCGCCTCCTATTCTTTTTCTTCTTACACTTATTATATCAAATACTTTCCAAAAAAGACACAAAATATTCACAAAATGTTCAATTTTTTTCTTATTTACCTATTGATTTTTTTGTCGATATGTAAATTAAGTGGGTTGTAATACCAATTAATTCCTGGGTGTAACTTTCTGATGGAAAGTTTATGTAAAATTTTATATGATAGAAATGGTATTGAAAAAAGGGGGAAAATCATCATGAGACGAATTGGGTGGCTATTTTTTACTATGGCAATTCTCTTACTCATAACTGCCGGTTGCTCAAATGATCAACAGAAAGCACAGGATCGATTTGATAAATATGTAGCCATGTGGAATAAAGAAGATTTTGAAGGTATGTATGGATACTTGTCTAAAGATGCTAAAAAGACGATTTCAGAAAAAGACTTTGTAAATCGATATAAAAATATCTATGATGCAATTGAAGCGGACAAGCTTAAAGTGAAGGCAAGTAAAATAGAAGACTTAGAAATAAAAGACCATAAAGCTGTTTTACCTTTTGAAGTAAACATGAACTCTGTAGCCGGTGAAATCTCATTTAAAGAAAATGCTGCTGTGGTTCAAGAAAAACAAGGGGATACAGAGAATTGGTATATTAATTGGAAGCCTAATATGCTTTTTAAAGGACTTAAGCAAGGAGAGCAAGTAAGAGTAGCTACTCAGTCAGCTGTGCGTGGAGAAATTATGGATCGTTCAGGGAAATATTTAGCTCAAAACGGAGAAGCGATTCAAGTTGGAGTTGTTCCCCAGCAGTTTTCTAAAGGCGGCGAGCAAGCGATACGACAATTAAGCAAGACTCTTGCTCTTTCAGAAAAAAGTATTAATCAAGCACTGAGCGCTTCTTGGGTGAAAGAGAATCAATTTGTTCCTATTAAAACAGTTAGTCAAAAAGACGCCTCTAATTTAGAGAATTCTTTGAAAAAAGTAGAAGGCATTCAACAAAAAAAGGTGAATGCGCGCGTATATCCTTGTGAAGAAGCGTGTGCTCATTTAGTTGGATACGTTGCGCCTGTCACAGCTGAATATTTAAAAGAGCATAAAGATGAAGGTTATAATGCTCAGTCTAAAGCTGGAATGATTGGCTTAGAATCTTTGTATGAAGATAAGCTTCGTGCTCGAGACGGCGTCACGATTTATACTGTAGATAAAGATGGTAATAAAAAGAATGAAATTGCAAAAGTGAATCCAAAAGACGGGGAAAGCATTCAGGTTACGGTAGACACGAATGTTCAAAAATCCCTTTATGAACAGTTAAAAGATGAAAAAGGAGTAGCTACTGCTCTTCAACCTAAAACGGGAGAAATATTAGGTCTTGTAAGCACGCCAGCTTTTGATCCGAATTCTTTTTCTTTTGGAATCGATGCTAATACGTATCAATCCCTTTCAACGAATCCTAATAAGCCGTTAATGAATCGTTTTACCAAAACGTATTCTCCGGGATCTACATTTAAGTTAGTCACCGGAGCTTTAGCGGTTGATGAAGACGTGCTAAATCCAAATGAAAGTATATCAATCAGCGGGAAGAAATGGCAGAAAGATAAAAGCTGGGGAAATTTCTACGTAACACGAGTGGGCAGCAAACCGAATGTTAATTTACGTGATGCTTATGTTACATCTGATAATATTTATTTTGCGCAGACTGCTTTGAAGCTAGGTTTAGACAAATTTAACAGTGGTTTAAAACAGTTTGGGTTTAATCAAAAATTGCCTGTTAATTATCCTTTTGAAACGTCTAAAATTGCAGGTGATCAAGATATTAAAGATGAGGGAGTATTAGCAAACTCTGGCTATGGCCAGGGGAAACTGCAAGTGAATCCTCTCCACTTGGCATTGATGTATACATCGATTGTAAACGATGGAAATATAGTAAAGCCTATTCTTATGAACGGTGATGAGAGTGGAATATGGAAAAAACAAGTAATATCTAAAGAAACGGCGCAATTAATTCAAAATGATTTAGTTGATGTCATTGAAGATAAAAACGGTACGGGTCATGCAGCAAAGATAGATGGGTTAACCTTGGCTGGAAAAACGGGAACAGCAGAGCTAAAGAAAACTCAAGGTGAAAAAGGGCAGGAAAACGGATGGTTTGTAGCTGTGGACACAAAACAGAAAAACTTACTCGTTTCAATGATGGTTGAAGGGGTAGAGGATAAAGGCGGAAGTCATTACGTCGTGCCGAAAGTAAAAAATGTATTTCAGCAATATAATAAGTAAATAATAAAAGCCAGTTCTAAAAGAGCTGGCTTTTATTATTTACACAAGGGGAGTAATGTTAAGTTTTTGTAAATCCCAATTTTATACAAACTCTGAAAACCCTTATTTTAAAAGGAATCAACGTATTATTGTTAATGTATTGTAAAGAAGCCTAAAAAAATGTGTTTGAAAAGTTATTGACAATTAACAATAATAGGAGTAATTTTTGACTTGGCGTAAAAAAATGAATCGCATAACCTATAGGTAAAAGAACCACATTTTGGGACTTTTGCTCTGGTAAACGTTTGTTTTTTTAGAATTTTTTGATACACAAGAGAGGTGGTTTCTCTCGTTATAGTAATGAACAGCTAGGTTTTATCCATTACTTTAAATGAAAAAAGAAACTAGAACACATATAAAAAGATAGAGAGAAAAAACGAGTGGTAAAGTTTCGATAAATTGGATGGAGGATTGCAACGTGATCAAAAGAAAAAAAGACAAGTTTTCTGAAATGTTAATGGACATTGCCCAAAATATTAAGGACTCAGCGGAGTTTTTAGGCAGCTTTGAACTTCAAAATGTATCTGACCTAAAGGAATTTGCCAACGTTTTAAAAGCGTATGAATCAAAAGGTGATAAATACGTGCATACAGTGATTACTGAGTTGAACAAAGCATTTATTACTCCAATTGAGCGGGAAGATATTTTACAGCTAGCGATGAGCATGGATGATGTACTTGATGGCATCGACAGCTTTGCTGCTTTAATGGAAATTCATTCAATTACGACATTTGATGAATATGTAGCTGAATTTGTTAAAAATATTCAAGGCTGTGCTGAAGAAATTTTAATTACTATTAATTTGTTGTCTGAGAAAAAGCTTCTTCAAATTAGTGAGCATGCAATTAAAATTAAAGAGTATGAGTCACATTGTGATACATTATATCGTCGTGCACTAAAACAATTATTTGCAACATGTAAAGATCCAATTAAAGTTATTCAATATAAAGAAATTTATGAAACGCTAGAAGAAATCGCGGATTATTGTCAAACGGTTGCGAACAACTTAGAATCAGTTATTATGAAGAATGCGTAACGGGGCTATAGTATAATGGATTCAATGCTAATATTAACCATTCTAATTGTAGTTGGTGCACTTGGTTTTGACTTTATCAACGGATTTCACGATACAGCTAATGCCATTGCGACTTCTGTTTCAACCAAAGCTTTAAAACCGCGACATGCAATTCTTTTAGCCGCAACCATGAACTTTGTCGGGGCTATGACGTTTACGGGCGTAGCCAAAACGATTACAAAGGATATCGTTGATCCTTATACGCTTCAAAATGGTTCTGTCGTTATTTTAGCAGCATTAATTTCTGCTATCGCGTGGAACCTAATCACATGGTATTTCGGTATCCCGAGTAGTTCTTCTCATGCAATTATTGGATCGATTGCAGGAGCAGCTATTGCAGCTGCTGGATTTGGTGCTTTAAATTACAAAGGTTTCATCAAAATCATCGAAGCCCTTCTAATTTCACCAGTTCTAGCCTTTGTAGTAGGTTATATTGTCTATACGATTATCAAGCTAACGTTTAAAAACCATAACTTGACGAAAACGAATAAGCGTTTTCGCCGCGTTCAAATCCTGACTGCAGCTCTACAATCTTACACACACGGTACGAATGATGCGCAAAAAGCAATGGGTATCATTACGCTAGCGCTTATTGCTAACAATATGCAAAGCGGTACTGAGATTCAGTGGTGGGTACAGCTGGCTTGTGCGGTCGCAATGGGGCTTGGAACGTCAATTGGTGGATGGAAAATCATTAAAACCGTTGGCGGTAAAATTATGAAAATTCGTCCTGTTAATGGAGTAGCTGCGGACTTAACGGGTGCTGCCATTATCTTTGGAGCAACGTTTATTCATCTACCTGTCAGTACTACTCATGTTATTTCATCTTCTATCTTAGGTGTAGGTTCTGCTCACCGAGTGAAAGGTGTAAAATGGGGAACTGCACAGCGCATGGTGATTACATGGGTTATCACATTGCCAATTTCAGCTTCATTAGCTGCACTTATCTATATGATTTTAAATTTGTTCTTTTAATAAATGGGGAGCTTCTTTTAAAGAAGCTCCTTTTTTTATTTACATCCCCTCATTTGCACAGTACACTTAAAACATGAAAATAACACAATCGTTTTTAAAAGGGAGATGGGGAAATGTTTGGAAAAGTAGCTGCTGATGTATTGGGGCTAAGTGATATTGGTTCTGTTATTAAGCCAGTTGATTATGACAAGGTAGATGCAGACGATTACGTTATGCATGAAGAACAAGAAAAAATTTATTTTCTAATCAAATCAAAGTCAGATGAATATTGCTTTACCAATAAAGCGCTCATTCACCTTGATGGAACAAGTGCTACAAGTAAAAAGCGAATGCTTCGCCGCTATAACTACAGCACAAATCACATTTCAAACGTAATGCTAGAAACGGCTGGAACTGTCGATTTAGATGTGGAAATTAAATTTAAAATTGGCTCGGAAACTTTTTCTATCGATGTACACAAAAAGCATATAGAAGAGGTAAAAGATTTATATAAAGCGCTGTTTAAAATGTCTGAAATAACGCGTGAAAATGAAATTGCGCTCGATTTTGCTAAACAAAGCATTCAGCTAGCTTCTTCTACGCTAAGCAGTACAAGAAATACAAGTGGAAGTGTTGCTGGTGAATTTAAAGAAATTAACGAAGCCGCGTTTTCTTGGTTATTAGATAAAAAAACAGCCTACACAACAAAAGATTTCAGCTCAGTTTTCGAGCTGTATATCAATAATTAATAGAAACAGCTGCTCCTTTTATGGAGCAGCTGTTTTTTAATGCTGAACGTTGTAGAATCCTCATGTTAACCTTGAAAAATCACCGAAAAAAGAGCACAATATAAAATAGAAAAGAGAAACAATAGAGACGGGTTTAACTGAAAGAAATAATAGAAAATAAGACTTATAGGTGGAAAGGATTACGGTATGACAGCAAAAAATAATGAGGATACAGTGGCAGAATTAGAAAAGTCACTTCGACATATTGCAGCTATTGTGAAGCAAAAAGGAAGAGAAATTTTAGAAGACTATACGATTACGCCACCTCAGTTTATTGCTTTGCAGTGGCTGTTTGAACGTGGAGATATGACGATTGGCGATTTATCAAATCGGATTTTTCTCGCTTGTAGTACAACGACAGATTTAGTAGATCGTATGGAAAAAAATAAGTTGGTGGTTAGGGTCAAAGATCCGAAAGACCGCCGCGTAGTGCGTATTCATTTGCTTCCTGAAGGAGCACGTGTTATCGAAGAAGTAATTGAAAAGCGACAAACGTATTTAAATGGCGTACTGGCAAACTTCTCTCCTAGTGAAACAGAAGTTTTACGAGTAACGTTACGAAAATTACATGATGAAATGAAAGAAAAATGAGGCGATTGTTTTGAGTAGACCAATTGGTGTTATAGATTCAGGTGTGGGCGGATTAACGGTAGCAAAGGAAATTATGAGACAGCTTCCGAAAGAACAAATTATGTACATTGGAGATACAGCCCGCTGCCCATACGGTCCTCGTCCCAGTGAAGAAGTACGAGCTTTCACATGGGAGATGACTAATTATTTAGTAGATAAAGATATTAAAATGCTTGTTATTGCGTGCAACACGGCTACGGCAGTTGTACTAGATGAAATTCAAGAACAGCTCGATATTCCGGTTATAGGCGTCATTGAACCAGGATCACGAGCTGCGCTTAAAGTAACTAAAAATCATAAAATAGGCGTAATCGGCACAAACGGAACCGTTAAAAGCCAAGCCTATACACATGCACTCCGCGCTCTTCATACGAGAGTGGAAGTGGAAAATTTAGCATGCCCTTTGTTTGTACCTCTTGTAGAGAGCGGTAATTATGAAGGACCGGAAGCGCAGCGAATTGTAAAAGAAACATTAAAACCTTTTTATCATACAGATATGGATACCCTTATTTTAGGATGTACGCATTATCCGTTATTAAAGCCAGTTATTCAAGAAGCAATTGGGCCTCGAGTTCAGTTAATCAGTTCTGGTGAAGAAACGGCAATAGAGGTAAGTGCCATTCTTTCTTATAGCAATTTACTAGCTCCTAGAAGCATGGAGCCCGAACACTACTTCTATACAACAGGCTCAACAGAACTGTTTCAATCTATTGCATCTAAATGGTTTGAGCACCCTGTATATAATGTTGAGCATATCAAGCTTTAAAACCGAGCATATTAAGCTCGGTTTTTTTTGTGGCCAAAAACTTGTTTGAGCTGGTCTAAAATGCAAATAAGCTCGTATACATAGTAGTACAAACAGTCTGAGGAGGGAAAGGAATGTCCAAAAAGACCAAATTTGTTCTCATATCCGCCGTGGTGACCACATCTGTGTTGTTATCCGGCTGTGGACTTTTCGGAGGGGATAACGCAGCAAAGGAAATTGATCCGCCAAAGGATGTCACCTATGTGAAAGATGAAAAATCATTAGCGACTGAAGCGAAAGTAACGGAAGCTAATAAAAAACAAAGTAAAGCGGCAGAAACATCTGCGCCTACCAAAAGAGAAATTTACTTAATTGATAAAAACGGGTACGTTGTTCCCCAGACGCTTGAAATTCCTAAATCAAAAGGTGTCGCTAAACAGTCTCTTGAATATTTAGTAGAGGGTGGACCAGTCACAAACTTATTGCCAAATAATTTCCGAGCGGTTCTTCCTGCTGATACAAGAGTTTTAGGGACAAAGCTGGAAAGTGACGGCACGATGGTAGCAGATTTTTCACCTGAATTTGCTGAATATAAAAAAGAAGATGAACTCCGTATCCTGCAGGCCGTAACGTGGACGCTGACGCAGTTTGAAGGCGTAAATAAAGTTAAAATTCGCATTAACGGCTATGATAAAGATGAGATGCCTGTAAATCATACACCAATCAGTAAAGGGTTGAGCAGAGCAGATGGCATTAACTTTGATAATACTGGAGTAGTTGACGTAACCCAAACGAAGCCAGTTACGATCTATTACTTAGCTCAAGAGGGCAAACAAACTTACTATGTTCCTGTTACAAAACGAATTGCTTCTGATGACAAAGATATGTACACTGCAATTGTGAACGAGCTTGTAGAAGGACCTGCGCCTGCATCAGGTTTAGTGACAGATTTTAATCCTGATGCGAAGCTCGTAGCAGCTCCAAAGTATGCGGACGGTCAGTTAACGCTGAACTTTAATAAAAACATCTTTGGAAATTTAAAAGGAACGGAAATTTCTCAGTATGTTCTCGACTCCTTGGTGTTATCGCTGACGGAACAAAAAGCCGTAGACAGCGTTGCCATTAAGGTGAATGGCAAAAAAACGCTAAAAGATGAAAAAGGGAAAAAGCTAACGGAGCCAGTTTCAAGACCTAAAAATGTGAACACAGGTAGTTTTTAAAAACAAATTTTTGTTATACTAGTAAAGGACTAAGTAGAAAGAGGTCTGCTGAAATAGCGACCTCTTTCCGCTGTTTTATAGTTAAAATGGAAGAAGCTATTACATATAAATGAATTAATAGGAGGACATGCTTAATGCGTTTGGACGGTAGGGAATTTAATGAATTGAGACCTGTATCTCTTCATACTTCATACTTAAAGCATCCAGAAGGATCTGTATTAATCTCGGTGGGAGACACAAAGGTTATTTGTACAGCAAGCATAGACGACAGAGTGCCTCCTTTTATGCGTGGACAAGGAAAAGGATGGATTACAGCTGAATATTCTATGCTGCCTCGAGCTACGGCACAAAGAAATATACGCGAATCAACAAAAGGTAAAGTCACAGGACGAACAATGGAAATTCAGCGTCTGATCGGACGAGCTCTTCGTTCTGTAGTCGACCTGGAAAAGGTCGGAGAAAAAACCATTTGGATTGATTGTGATGTTATTCAAGCAGATGGCGGAACAAGAACAGCATCGATTACAGGTGCATTTGTGGCTATGGTTTTAGCGTTTGGAAAGCTGGTTGAAGAGAACAAGCTGACAGAAATTCCTATTCGTGACTATTTAGCTGCGACTTCAGTAGGTATCCATGGAGAAAATTCGATTTTAGATTTAAATTATGAAGAAGATTCGACAGCGGAAGTTGACATGAATATTGTGATGACAGGAAGCGGACAGTTTGTAGAATTACAGGGAACGGGAGAGGAATCGACGTTTTCGAGAGAACAGTTAAACCATCTTCTGGATTTAGGGGAAAAGGGTGTTTATCAATTGATTGAACAGCAAAAGGAAGTTCTTGATCATCTGGCTGCTTACATTCCGGTTAAAGAAAGGTAAGGGATTAACGTGCGTGAAATCATTATTGCAACTAAAAATGCAGGCAAAGTAAAGGATTTTGAAACACTATTCTCACCGAAGGGATTTAAAGTAACATCGCTTCTTGATTTTCCTGAAATTGAGGACGTGGAAGAAACGGGCGTTACATTTGCAGAGAACGCCACGCTAAAGGCAGAAACCATTTCATCAGCATTAAATAAGCCGGTTATTGCCGATGATTCTGGGCTTGCTATTGATGCCTTAAATGGAGAGCCAGGCGTTTATTCCGCGCGTTATGCTGGTGAAAATAAAGATGATAATGCTAATATAGAGAAGGTACTTCAAAAATTACATGACGTGCCGTTTGAAAAACGCACGGCACGTTTTCATTGTACGCTTGCTATTGCAGTGCCTGGAAAGAGAACAGAGCTTGTAGAAGGCACGTGTGAAGGGCGCATCTTGGAAGAAAAAAGAGGCGAGAACGGCTTTGGATACGATCCTATTTTCTTTGTAGAAAAATGGAACTGCTCCATGGCAGAATTGTCTAAAGAACAAAAAAATCAAATTAGTCACCGAGCAAATGCGTTAGAAAAACTAGCACCGCTAATTGATGCGCAATTTTAGAAGGAGTGATGACGTGTGAAACTATTAATTGTAAGCGATAGCCACGGGTTACAAGAAGAACTGCTCACTATCAGAGAAAGACATGCTGATGTAGATAAGATGATTCATTGTGGTGACTCTGAGCTGCCACAAGACAGCAAAGAAATGTCTTCGTTTTTAGGCGTTCGAGGAAATTGTGATTATGATGCATCTTACGTCAATGATCGAGTAGAGTCACTTGGAGAAGCCACGTGTCTGGTTACACACGGTCACTTATATAATGTTAAAATGTCTATGATGAATCTGCATTACAAAGCGAGAGAAGTGGGGGCAAACGTTGTTTGTTTTGGGCATTCTCACATAGCGGGAGCTGAGCTCATGGACGGAGTTTTATTTATCAATCCAGGAAGTATGTTACTTCCTCGTATGAGAAAAGAACGTACGTATGCTATACTAGTAATGGATGGTACAGAAGCTACCGTGCAGTTTTACGATATAAGCGGTAAACATATTCCTAGCATGCAGTTAACCTGTACACTTTCAGCATAATATAGCCAAATATAGGGAGAAGAGAAGGTTTTTTACCTCTCTTCTCATAAAATTTCAAAAAAACGTTGACTTTTAAATTATATTTGAATATAATAAGTATTGTCTTTGATACAGTTTAACATTATGTCCCAGTAGCTCAGCAGGATAGAGCAACGGCCTTCTAAGCCGTCGGTCGGGAGTTCGAATCTCTCCTGGGACGTCTAGAAAAAAATCCCGGCTTTTACTTTTTAGTAAAAGCCGGGATTTTTTTATTTATCTTAAAAGTGAATGTTTGTTCATTCAGTGTGTACAAATGAACGTTTCAGAAAAACTTTTTGAGTGGCTATAAACCCTTATTGCATCAATAATGAAAACGCATTCAAATATTCTGTTTAGTCTAAATTGTCTAAAAAAAACTTGAAAAGTGGTTGACTATGCATAGAAATGGGCGTAAGATAGTCCTCAAATATAAGTTTTCTAAAAATTTTAATTAATTGTAATTAATTTAAAATATGATGTGTAAAGCATTGTTCAAAAAGCATATAGCGTTTTAAAACGTTGAAGAGGATAAGTAGTTTTGATGTTTAGGTATCAACAGAGAGTCGGGTTGCTGGAAGCCGGCGTTACCAAGTCAAAATGAACTCACCTCAGAGTGTCACCCTGAAATTCAGTAAGGGCGACCGAGTGTACTTCCAAAGCACTCGTTATCAAAAAGAATGTACAGTATACATTCATAAGGTAATCATTACGATTACAAACGAGGGTGGTACCGCGTAAAGTACAAAAGACTTTTCGCCCCTTGACCTATATCATTTGATAGGGTCTATTTAGGGGTGAGAAGTCTTTTTTCTTTTATCTAGAAAACGAAAGGATGAGAAAAGTGGGAGCCAATATGCAAACGAAAGAACCTGTAAGCGCTGGGGCACAAATGAATGGAGCTGACATGTTGATTGAATCTCTAAGAAGAGAAAACGTTGACGTCATCTTCGGTTACCCAGGGGGAGCCGTTTTACCGATTTACGATAAGCTATACGGTTCAGGAATGTTTCACGTACTTGCTCGTCACGAACAAGGTGGAATTCACGCAGCAGAAGGGTACGCAAGAATTTCAGGTAAACCCGGTGTAGTTATCGCAACAAGTGGTCCTGGTGCAACAAATATCGTAACAGGTTTGGCAGATGCGATGATTGACTCACTTCCTTTAGTTGTTTTTACTGGTCAAGTAGCTTCAAGTGTAATTGGTTCTGACGCGTTCCAAGAAGCAGATGTATTAGGAATCACAATGCCAATTACAAAACATAGCTATCAAGTACGCAATATCAGCGACATGCCGAGAATCATCAAAGAGGCATTTCATATTGCGACAACAGGAAGACCTGGTCCAGTCTTAATCGACATTCCAAAAGATATGGCACAGGGTGATGGAACATTTAATTACGAAGGAGAAATTGATTTACCTGGCTATCAGCCAACTTATTTTCCAAATCAGCTGCAGGTTAAAAAGTTAACAGACGCAGTAGCAGCTGCAAAGAAACCTGTTATTCTAGCAGGTGCGGGAGTATTATTGAGTAAAGGTTCAGAAGAATTAAAAAATTATGCTGAGCGTCAAAATATTCCGGTTATTAATACGCTTTTAGGGTTAGGTTGCTTTCCTGCAGATCATCCGCTTCATTTAGGAATGGCTGGCATGCACGGAACGTACACAGCAAACATGGCAATTTATGAGAGTGATCTTCTCATTAGTATCGGGGCGCGCTTTGATGACCGAGTAACAGGTAACTTAAAGCATTTTGCACCAAATGCAAAAATTGCTCACATTGACATCGACCCAGCGGAAATTGGAAAGAATGTTCCAACCAAGATTCCAATTGTTGGAGATGCAAAAGAAGTATTAAAGCAATTGCTTCTGCAAGAAGGAGAAGTTGGAGATTATACGAAATGGCATGAGAAATTAGCGGCGTGGAAACAAGAATATCCATTATGGTATCAGAACTCAGCGGACGTGTTGAAACCACAAAAAGTAGTTGAGTTGCTTCACAAATATACAAATGGAGATGCCGTTGTTACAACGGACGTTGGGCAACATCAGATGTGGGTAGCTCAATACTACACATTTAATAATCCAGATCGATGGGTAACTTCAGGTGGCCTTGGCACCATGGGCTTTGGATTACCTTCTGCAATCGGCGCTCAGCTGGCAAATAAAGATAAAACAGTTGTAGCAGTCGTTGGTGACGGTGGATTTCAAATGACGCTTCAAGAATTAGGGGTTATTAGAGAATTAAACTTACCTGTTAAAGTGGTTGTGCTTAACAATCAGTCGCTTGGAATGGTTCGTCAGTGGCAGGAAATCTTCTATGAAGAACGCTACTCGCACTCTTTAATTCCGAATCAGCCTAATTTAATGAAGCTTGCAGAAGCCTATGATATCAAAGGTTTACAAGCTTCTACTGAAGAAGAAGCGCATGCGGCTCTGAAAGAAGCAATGGAAACAGATGGACCTGTTTTACTAAACTTCTTTGTCGCACCTAAAGAAAACGTATATCCAATGGTTGCACCTGGAAAAGGATTACATGAAATGGTAGGGGTGAAACCATGAAGCGAATCATTACAGCAACTGTATTAAACCGTGCGGGCGTTTTAAATCGCGTAACGGGGTTATTTACAAAAAGAAATTTCAATATTGAGAGTATTTCGGTAGGACACACTGAATCTGAAGATGTATCACGCATGACGTTTGTCGTAAACGTAGAGCATGACAATGCTGCTGAACAAGTGATTAAGCAGTTAAACAAGCAGATTGACGTGTTGAAAGTTCAAGATATTACGGATCAAGCCGTGGTGTCAAGAGAGCTTGCTTTAATGAAAGTAGCATCTACACCTGCGAGCCGTAACGAACTTTATGCAGTAATTGAGCCTTTCCGTGCAACCATCATTGATGTAAGCCGCGACAGCTTAATTATTCAAGTAACAGGTGAATCCAGCAAGATTGAAGCGATGATTGATTTACTTCAGCCTTATGGATTAAAAGAAGTAACGCGCACAGGGACAGTAGCTGTTCCGCGCGGTACGCAAAAAGCAGCAGCCAAACTTTCATCAATCATTTAATTCTAGCTAGTTACTAAAAAAGTAAACTATATAAAACTATATAAACTAAGAGGAGAGATTTATTATGACAAAGGTATATTACAACGGAGATGCAAAGGATCAATTATTACAAGGTAAAACAGTAGCAATCGTAGGTTATGGTTCACAAGGTCACGCTCACGCACAAAACTTACGCGACAGCGGAGTAAACGTGGTAGTAGGATTACGTAAAGGTAAATCATGGGATCAAGCAGAACAAGACGGCTTCACTGTATTATCTGTAAAAGAAGCAGTTCAACAAGCAGAAGTAGTAATGGTATTACTTCCAGATGAGCATCAGCCAAAAGTTTATAACGAAGAAATTCTTCCAGGATTAAAACCAGGAAAATCTTTAGTATTTGCTCACGGTTTTAACATTCACTTTAATCAAATCGTAGCACCTGAATTCGTTGACGTATTCTTAGTAGCTCCAAAAGGTCCTGGTCACCTTGTAAGAAGAACGTATGAAGAAGGAGCTGGCGTACCGGCGTTATTCGCAGTATTCCAAGACGTAACTGGCGAAGCAAAAGACGTAGCATTAGCTTATGCTAAAGCAATTGGCTCAGCTCGTGCGGGTGTATTAGAAACAACGTTTAAAGAAGAAACAGAAACAGATCTTTTCGGTGAGCAAGCAGTACTTTGCGGCGGTTTAACTTCATTAGTTAAAGCTGGTTTTGAAACGCTTGTAGAAGCTGGCTACCAACCGGAAGTTGCATATTTTGAGTGTTTACACGAATTAAAATTAATTGTTGACCTTATGTATGAAGGCGGAATGGAAGGCATGCGTTATTCAATCTCTGATACAGCTCAATGGGGTGACTTCGTTTCAGGACCACGCGTTGTAGATGAGCGTTCAAAAGAACAAATGAAAAAAGTGCTTGAAGATATCCAAACAGGTAAATTTGCAAAAGGCTGGATCCTAGAAAACCAAGCAAATCGTCCAGAATTTACAGCTATCAATAACCGTGAAAACGAACATTTAATTGAAAAAGTTGGCGCTCAATTACGTGAAATGATGCCATTTGTTAAAAAACAAAAGAAAGAAGCGGTGATCGCTAGTGCAAAAAATTAAACTATTTGACACGACGCTACGCGATGGTGAACAGTCACCTGGAGTCAATTTGAACCTACAAGAAAAGCTTGAAATTGCTAAGCAGTTAGAGCGATTAGGTATCGACATTATTGAAGCCGGATTTCCAGCTTCTTCAAAAGGTGATTTTCAATCCGTAAAAGAAATTGCGTCTATTGTCAAAAATTCTTCTGTAACAGGCCTTGCAAGGTCTGTTACAAAAGATATTGACATTGCATGGGAAGCGTTAAAAGAAAGTGCAGAACCAAGACTGCATGTTTTTATCGCTACTTCCGAAATTCATATGCAGCATAAATTGAAAAAAACACCTGATGAAGTACTTGAAACAGCAGTGGAAATGGTGAAATACGCAAGTAAAAAATTCCCGGTTGTTCAATGGTCTGCTGAAGATGCATGTCGCACAGATTTACCGTTTTTAGCTAGAATTGTAGAAGCTGTTATCGATGCTGGTGCAAAAGTCGTTAATATTCCAGATACGGTAGGATTTATCACGCCTGGTGACTATCAATCCGTATTTAATTACTTAAAAGAACATGTATCAAATATTCATAAGGTCGATTTGTCAGCTCACTGCCACGATGACTTAGGGCTAGCTGTTGCTAATTCAATGGCTGCTATTGAAGCAGGAGCTACTCAAATTGAAGGAACGATTAACGGAATCGGAGAACGTGCCGGTAACGCTGCTCTTGAAGAAGTAGCACTTGCGCTTCATGTCCGTCAAGACTTCTATCAAGCGAGCACAGGTTTGATCTTGCCCGAAATCAAGCGTACGAGTGACATTATCAGTAAGCTTACCGGAATGAATATTGCGCCAAATAAAGCAATTGTCGGAAAAAATGCTTTTGCTCATGAATCAGGTATTCACCAAGATGGCGTCTTAAAAAATCCGTTAACATATGAGATTATTTCCCCAGAACTTGTGGGTGTTAAACAAAATCCGATTGTGCTGGGTAAACACTCAGGCCGTCATGCGTTCCGTACACGCTTAGTAGAGCTTGGGTTCACATTGGAAGATACAGAAGCAAACGTGCTTTTTGAGAAGTTTAAAGACTTAGCAGATAAGAAAAAAGACATTACCGACGATGATTTATTGGCATTAGTCATTCAAAAGCAAGTTAGCAAAGACAGTGAATATAAGCTTGAAAGTCTGCAAGTTCAGTATGGTACGAACAATATTCCTACGGCTACGATTACGCTTCGCAAAGAAAACGGCGAAGAGATTCAAGAAGCAGCTACGGGATCTGGAAGCGTGGAAGCTATCTATAATACGCTGCAGCGCTGTGTTGAGCAAGATGTCAAACTATTAGACTATCGTATTCAGTCTATTAACGGCGGTCCGGATGCACTGGCTGAAGTATTTGTGAAGGTTGAAAGCGAAGGAACTGAAGCAAGCGGACGCGGAGTAGCATTTGACGTATTAGAATCGTCAGCGAAAGCCTATTTAAATGCCATTAATCGATTAATCGCTATTCAGCAGCATCGTACAAAGCAAGAAGTAATGTGAACTGAAGGGAGAGACCACCATGACAAAAAAAGTCGCTGTATTACCAGGTGACGGCGTAGGAACAGAAGTAACCAAAGGCGCTGTTGCCGTTTTAAAAGCAATTGGAGAGCGCTTTGATCATCAATTCGAGTTTACGTATGGATTAATTGGCGGAGCTGCAATTGATGAGGCTGGCACACCTCTTCCAGAAAGTACAATTGAGATTTGTAAGCAGGCGGATGCCGTCTTACTTGGATCCGTTGGAGGGCCAAAATGGGATCGTAACCCTTCACATTTGCGACCAGAAAAAGGTTTGCTAGCTATTCGAAAAGAATTGGATTTATATGCTAACCTTCGTCCAGTGACGTTTTATGATAGCTTAGCAGATGCCTCTCCTTTGAAAAAAGAATACATTGAAGGTGTTGACTTCATTATCGTTCGTGAGCTAACAGGGGGCTTATATTTTGGTCAGCCTAGCGAGCGTCGAACAGAAGGAAATGAAGAGACAGTTGTCGACACGTTATTTTATAAGCGTACAGAAATAGAAAGGATTATTCGCCAAGCGTTTGAAACGGCTGTAAATCGACGTAAAAAGGTAACGTCGGTTGATAAAGCGAATGTGCTTGAGTCTAGTCGAGTGTGGCGTGAAGTAGCTGAAGAAGTAGCAAAAGACTACCCGGATGTAGAGCTTGAGCATATGCTTGTAGATTCAGCTGCTATGCAGTTAATTCGTAATCCGAAATATTTTGATGTAGTGGTAACTGAAAATATGTTTGGTGATATTTTGAGTGATGAGGCTTCTATGCTGACAGGATCGTTAGGGATGCTTCCATCTGCGAGTTTAACGGTTGATGGTCCATCTTTATACGAACCGGTTCACGGTTCTGCACCAGACATTGCTGGACAAAACAAAGCTAATCCGATTGCTGCTATTTTATCTGCAGCAATGTTGCTTAGACATTCATTTGGATTAGAAACAGAAGCAGCGGTGATTGAACAAGCGGTTGAAAGTGTATTACATGCAGGTCATCGAACAGCTGACTTAGCAGACGGTAATCATTATTTAGGTACCGATAAAATGGTGGATGCAATAACTGCGGTTATTGCCAACGATTCTGCCATTTCAAGCATTATGACAGCTTACAGTTAATCATGCGTTTCTCACGTTTTGTGAGAAACGTTTTTCATAATCAGAAAGGAGGAGCAGTATGAAACCAAAAACAATTATTGATAAGCTTTGGGAACAACATGTTGTACGTCGAGAAGAGGGGAAGCCGGACTTATTATATATCGATCTTCATCTTATTCATGAAGTAACGTCTCCTCAAGCATTCGAAGGTCTTCGCGTGGCAAATCGTCAAGTGAAGCGTCCGGACTTAACGTTTGCTACAATGGATCACAATATTCCAACGGTTGACCGTTTTAATATTAAAGATCCGATTGCAAAGAAACAAGTAGACAAACTATCTGAAAACTGTCATGAGTTTGGCGTGAAGCTTTTAGATTTAACAAGCGAAGAGCAAGGAATTGTGCATATCATTGGACCGGAATTAGGATTGACGCAGCCTGGAAAAACCATTGTGTGCGGAGATAGCCATACATCTACTCACGGTGCATTTGGAGCGCTTGCTTTTGGTATAGGAACGAGTGAGGTAGAACATGTTTTAGCAACGCAAACGCTATGGCAAGCGAAACCAAAAACGCTACAAGTGAAAGTAAATGGCAAAAAACAGCCTGGTGTTTATGCTAAGGACATTGTGTTAGCAATTATTCAAAAATTCGGCGTGAATTTTGGAACGGGTTCAATCGTAGAATTTACGGGCGAATGTATTCGCGACCTTTCAATGGAAGAGCGCATGACTATTTGTAATATGTCTATTGAAGCCGGTGCAAAAGCTGGTTTAATCAGTCCAGATGATGTTACTTTCTCTTATATTAAAGGGCGTCAGTATGCTCCTAAAGGAGAACAGTTTGAAAAAGCAGTGGAAGCTTGGGCAGCTTTAGCAACAGATGAAGGTGCAACATACGATGAAACGCTAGAAATTGATGCAGATACAATTGAGCCTGTTGTAACATGGGGAACAAACCCGGCGATGAGTTCTTATGTTAGCAAGCAAGTTCCTACATTAGAAGAGTGTACAACAGAAGCTGAGAAAAAGTCTTTGTCACGAGCACTTGAGTATATGGGCTTACAGCCCGGCATGGCAATAGAAGAGATCCCAGTTCAGCATGTATTTATCGGTTCATGTACAAATGCTCGTTTGTCTGATCTTCGTGACGTGGCAGCCTTTATTAAAGGAAAGAAAGTGTCACCAGATGTGCGAGCGATGATTGTACCAGGTTCTCAAAAAGTAAAGCGAGTGGCTGAAGAAGAAGGGTTATCTGCTATTTTTATTGAAGCAGGCTTTGAATGGAGAGACTCGGGCTGCAGCATGTGTCTAGGCATGAACTCTGACTTAGTTCCACAAGGCGAACACTGTGCGTCCACTTCTAATCGAAACTTTGAAGGACGTCAAGGAAAAGGTGCCAGAACGCATTTAGTAAGCCCGGTAATGGCAGCAGCGGCAGCGGTATATGGACATTTTGTTGATGTACGCAAACTACAAGAACAAGCGGTGCGATAAGGAGGAGAACACAGATGAATGCTTTTACAATCCATACAGGAAAAGTAGCAGGTCTCGACCGAGCAAACGTAGATACTGATCAAATTATCCCAAAGCAATTTTTGAAAAGAATTGAGCGTACTGGCTTTGGCCAATTTCTCTTTTTTGATTGGCGATATAATGAAGATGAAACGTTAAATGAAACGTTTGAACTAAATCAGCCTCAAAATCAAGGAGCAACAATTCTTGTAGCTGACGAGAACTTCGGGTGTGGTTCGTCACGTGAACACGCTCCATGGGCGCTTTTAGACTATGGGTTCCGTGCCATTATCGCACCGTCATTTGCGGATATTTTTAAACAAAACTGTCTAAAAAATGGTATTTTACCTATTGTTTTACCAAAAGAAGATGTTTCCTATTTAATGAAAGAGTCTCAAAGTGCTTCTTACGCCTGTACAATCGATCTTCATCAGCAAAAAATTACCGATGAAGCAGGTTTTGAACGTACGTTTGAGATTAATGGCCATTGGAAATATATGCTTGTTAACGGATATGATGAAATTGGCTATACGCTTTCTTTTGAAGACGACATTTCTGCTTATGAAGCAAAAACGGTAAGATATTAACCAAAAATCGAGCAAAATGATGATTTTGCTCGATTTTTTTGCGTTCCGTTAATTCAATTGCTAAACTGTAAAGCAAATGGACCGCGAAGTGGGGAGAAAACATGTCGAATGAACAACAAAACAAAATTGTAGCTTTTCCTCTATTAAAAGAACGGTTGGTTGAAAAAGCTACAGAACATATGCAGCACAAGCAATTTCAAGAAGCACTTCCTTTATTTGAGCAGGCCTACGAACTTGATAATAAGCATCATGAAATTTTGCTTGGCCTTGTTATTTGTCACGTGGAGCTCGGTGATGCAGGCATAGCTAAGGAATTATGTGAGCAAATGCTGAAAGAAGATATTGGCGATTATTATCATAATTTGCAAATGTACCTCATGGTGTTAATTCAGCTTGGTCATTATCATGAAGGATATGTCACTCTACAAGCAGTTATTCAAGAACACAAACTCCCTTCTGAACATGCTGAACAGCTTTATCAGCTATTGGAGTTCTGCAAAAATAGAATGAATCAAGAACAAGTCATAGAAGAACAAACAGAAGAAGAACAGATAGAGCAGTTTAAATCATTCACAGCTCTAGACAATATTCAAGATCAGCTTGAATGGGTTCATTCATTAAAAACAAAGAGAATTGAAAAGCAGCGCTTCTTTCTGGAACAGCTATTTTCATCTGAAGCTATTCACCCTATCGTAAAAACAG
Organism: Priestia sp. FSL W8-0524; assembly: GCF_038005965.1. Classification (NCBI taxonomy): domain Bacteria; kingdom Bacillati; phylum Bacillota; class Bacilli; order Caryophanales; family Bacillaceae; genus Priestia; species Priestia sp. FSL W8-0524. Next base: position 4,344,959 of record NZ_JBBOUG010000001.1, on the reverse strand, counting down.
TCGCTTTAAAAACAGTCATGGAAGAAGAAGTAGACATTGATTTTATGATTAGTAAGTTTGGAGAGACGAAAAAAGTAAATGCGCTTCAGCTTCAACGAACAACACCGTATTTGTTTGCCGAGCAAGTAGAAGCGCAGCTGACGGAAAAGCTGGAGCATGAAAATCCTACATTGCTGCAGGTTGCCGTTGAAATATGGCAGCGTCATTTATTTATAACATTTCCGTTTTTACCGGGTGATAATGTAAAACTTTGGACAGAAGCGGTGTATGCTGTTAGTCTGATGATGCAAGGAGAAGAGTCAGATGCAGCTGTAGCAGAGGAAGACGGAAGTTTCTCTGCAGCTGAATTACGAAAGGCAATTAAAGAGCTAAAAGAAATTGAAGAAATTTCTTTTATATAAAATGTGGTGTTTAGTTGAAACGTCATTGTTGTATGTTATAATATAATGGTTGTAAAATGCACTTAAATACGTATAGTAGAATTTCATCTTTACATTACATTCCTACTTACTTTAAAGTAGTAGGGAGTTAAATAGATAATGATTGAGGTTTGAACTGATAGGCTATCTGCATTATCTAATTTAGAAATCACTACTTAAAATGATTTTGGAGGGAAACATTCATGTCTGCAAAATGGAAAAAACAAGAAGGAAATCAAGGCGTTTTAACAGTAGAAGTTGAAGCTGCTGAGTTTGATAAAGCCTTAGATAAAGCATTCACAAAAGTTGTAAAACAAGTAAACGTACCAGGGTTCCGTAAAGGTAAAATGCCTCGTCCACTTTTCGAAAAACGTTTTGGCGTAGAATCTTTATACCAAGATGCACTAGACATCTTATTACCTGAAGCTTACAGCAATGCAATTGTTGAAGCTGGTATCGAGCCGGTTGATCGTCCAGAAATCGATGTTGAAACAATCGAAAAAGGACAACCTCTAGTTTTCACTGCTAAAGTAACTGTTAAGCCTGAAGTTAAATTAGGCGAATACAAAAACTTAGAAGTAGAAAAAGTAGATACAACTGTAACAGACGAAGACGTTGAAGCTGAATTAAAAACACTTCAAGAGCGTCACGCTGAACTAGTTGTTAAAGAAGAAGGAACAGTAGCTGAAGGCGATACAGCTGTAATCGACTTTGAAGGTTTCGTTGATGGCGAAGCATTTGAAGGCGGAAAAGGCGAAAACTATTCTTTAGAAATCGGTTCTAACACATTCATCCCTGGCTTTGAAGAGCAACTAGTTGGTCTTGAAGTAGGCGCTGAAAAAGAAGTGGAAGTAACATTCCCTGAAGAGTATCACGCTGAAGAGCTAGCTGGTAAAGCTGCTAAATTCCAAGTGAAATTACACGAAATCAAATCTAAAGAGCTTCCAGCTTTAGACGATGAGTTTGCAAAAGACGTAGATGAAGAAGTAGAAACTTTAGAAGCGTTAAAAGCAAAAACAAAAGAAAAATTACAAAGCGATAAAGAAAACCAAGCAGAATCAGCTCTTCGCGACACTTTAGTAGAAAAAGCTGCTGAAAATGCTGAAGTAGAAATTCCAGAAGCAATGTTCAACACTGAAATGGATCGTATGATGCAAGAGTTTGAACAACGTTTACAAATGCAAGGTCTTAACCTTGAACTTTACTTCCAATTCTCAGGTCAAGATGAAAAAGCTCTTCGCGACCAAATGCGTCCGGATGCTGAAAAGCGTGTGAAAATCAACTTAACGCTAGAAGCTATTTCAAAAGCTGAAAATCTTGAAGTAAGCGAAGAAGAAGTAGAAAAAGAATTAGAAAACATGGCAGGAATGTACAACATGCCTGTCGAAGAAATTAAGAAAGTGCTTGGCAGTCTTGATAGCATTAAAGAAGACATGAAAGTACGTAAAGCAGTTGAATTTCTTGTAGAAAACAGCAAAGCTGTTGCATAATAGTAAGTAAGAAACAAGGCGCGACTTGATCGTGCCTTGTTTTATAAACTTCAATAGTTTTTTTATATCATAACCAACACCGTAGAAGCAGCTTTAACCCATTGTTTGAAATCCGTGGTTATGAAATAGGCCCAATAAGAGGACACTATATAATAGCAGATCTTCATTCTGTTATGCTCATCAACAACATATACATAAAACGTTTTAGTATCTATTCAAGAAAATGTATGGTAAAATGCAATACAAATCTTTTCATAGCGCTTTTACTATGTGATAAAGAGGGGCATTTACCTACAAATAGATGAGTTGTTCATGTTGTTGGGCTATAGCGCGGATAGAAATCAGCTTCGAGCACTTTAGTAAATACTACAAGGGGTGAAAATTATGTTTAAATTTAACGATGAAAAAGGGCAGTTAAAATGCTCATTTTGTGGTAAAACACAAGAACAAGTACGCAAGTTAGTTGCGGGTCCAGGTGTTTACATATGCGATGAATGTATTGAACTTTGCACGGAAATCGTAGAAGAAGAGTTAGGTACAGAAGAAGAAGTAGAATTTAAAGATGTACCAAAACCAAAAGAAATTCGTGACATTTTAGATGAGTATGTAATTGGTCAAGAGGATGCCAAAAAATCGTTATCTGTTGCAGTATACAACCATTACAAACGAATCAATTCAAACAGTAAAATTGATGACGTTGAGTTATCAAAAAGTAATATTGCATTAATTGGACCTACAGGAAGCGGTAAAACTTTACTAGCTCAAACATTGGCTCGTATTTTAAACGTACCGTTTGCGATTGCAGATGCAACATCTCTAACAGAAGCGGGTTATGTAGGAGAAGATGTTGAAAACATCTTATTAAAATTAATTCAATCAGCTGATTACGATGTGGAGAAAGCTGAAAAAGGTATCATCTACATTGATGAAATTGATAAAGTAGCGCGTAAGTCTGAAAACCCATCTATTACACGTGATGTATCAGGTGAAGGTGTGCAGCAGGCTCTTCTTAAAATCTTAGAAGGTACTGTAGCAAGTGTTCCTCCTCAAGGTGGACGCAAACACCCTCATCAAGAATTTATTCAAATTGATACAACAAATATCTTATTTATTTGCGGTGGTGCGTTTGACGGAATCGAACCTATTATTAAGCGCCGTCTAGGTAAAAAAGTAATTGGTTTCGGTTCAGAAACAAAACAACAAGACTTTACAGAAAAAGAGTTACTAGCAAAAGTATTACCGGAAGATTTATTAAAATTTGGTTTAATTCCAGAGTTTATTGGTCGTTTACCGGTTACTGCTAGCTTAGTCCCTCTTGATGAAGAAGCGCTAGTTGAGATTTTAACAAAACCGAAAAATGCACTAGTGAAACAATATCAAAAAATGCTTGAACTTGATGACGTTGAACTTGAGTTCGAAGACGAGGCTTTAGTAGAAATTTCTAAAAAAGCAATCGAGCGTAAAACAGGTGCTCGTGGTCTACGTTCAATCATTGAAGGTATTATGTTAGATGTAATGTTTGATCTTCCTTCACGTGATGATATTACAAAATGTATTATCACAGGTGAAACAGTTCGTGATCAAGCGGCTCCTAAGTTCGTATTAGAAGACGGATCTACTATTCAAGAAGGCAGCAAAACATCAGCATAAAAAAAGCCGGGTACTCAGTTTGAGTACCCGGCTTTTTTCTGTTGATGAAGGACAACTAAATTTTACTTTTTACTAGAATCTTGTTTATTCCTACTGCTGCAGGGAGATAATAACTGATAATTATCTTACTAAACTGCGCAGGAGGTTTATCTATGAACTGGACGAATATTGCCTTAATGGTCCAACTCTTTTTTGGTATCATCATTGGCTTATATTTTTGGAATTTATTACGCAATCAGCGTACGCAAAAAGTCTCAATTGACCGGGATTCAAAGAAAGAAATGGAGCAACTGCAGAAGATGAGAGCCATCTCTTTAACTGAGCCGCTTGCCGAACGTGTGAGGCCGTCTAGCTTCTCCGATATTGTCGGACAAGAAGATGGAATTCGGTCACTAAAGGCTGCCCTTTGCGGTCCTAATCCACAGCACGTTATTGTATACGGGCCGCCTGGAGTAGGAAAAACAGCAGCAGCACGTTTAGTGTTAGAAGAAGCAAAGAAAAATAAAAAATCACCTTTTAAACAAGCAGCTGTATTTGTAGAGTTAGATGCAACTACGGCGCGTTTTGATGAGCGAGGCATTGCAGATCCTTTAATTGGATCAGTGCATGACCCCATTTACCAAGGCGCAGGCGCTATGGGCCAAGCTGGAATTCCGCAGCCAAAACAAGGAGCAGTTACAGATGCACACGGGGGAATTTTATTTATTGATGAAATTGGAGAACTCCATCCTATTCAGATGAATAAGCTGTTAAAGGTTCTAGAAGATCGAAAAGTGTTTATGGAAAGCGCCTATTACAGCGAAGAAAATACACAAATTCCAACACATATTCACGATATTTTTCAAAATGGTTTACCAGCCGACTTTCGCTTGATTGGTGCGACGACTAGAACGCCTAATGAAATTCCGCCTGCCATTCGTTCCAGATGCGTAGAGGTATTTTTCCGTGAGCTTGATCGCGACGAAATTATTACAGTTGCAAAAAAAGCAGCAAATAAAGTCAGAATGGATATATCAGAAGAAGGTTTATCTCTGTTTTCTACATATGCACGCAATGGACGTGAAACGGTTAATATGATGCAAATTGCGGCTGGACTAGCGATATCAGAGGAACGAACGGACATTAAAAATGAAGATATTGAATGGATTGTTCATTCTAGTCAACTATCTCCAAGACACGATCCGAAAATTGCAGATGAGGAAAAAGTGGGGCTTATTAATGGATTAGCCGTGTACGGGCCCAACTCTGGAGCACTTTTAGAAATTGAGGTCAAAGCGATTCCTGCAAAAGAGAAAGGGAACATTATTATTACGGGTATCGTTGAAGAGGAAAGTATAGGGACTCAAGGGAAGTCTATTCGTCGTAAAAGTATGGCTAAAAGCTCAATTGAAAATGTCATAACGGTTCTTCGCTCAATGGATGTGCCAGCCGATGAGTATGATATCCACGTGAATTTTCCGGGAGGTGTGCCAATCGATGGACCTTCTGCTGGTATTGCTATGGCAACAGGGATCTACTCAGCAATTTATGAAGTCCCAATCAAACACACGGTAGCAATGACAGGAGAAATTGGTCTGCACGGCAACGTAAAGCCAATTGGCGGCGTAATTCCAAAAATCAAGGCAGCAAAACAAGCAGGCGTTCAGACGGTGATTGTGCCAAAAGAAAATATGAATGCAATGGTAGAAAAGGTAAAAGGTATCGATATTATTCCTGTCCATCATTTAACAGAGGTGTTTGAACAAGCACTATTGTCTGTACATGAGCATGTTGCACATTTGTCGGTAGATCCAGCTATTCCAAATAGAGAATCTAGCTAATTCTATCATGATAATTAAAAATTAATGGTCAGATGAATATTCATCGCCTTTTTCGCGTATAAAACCTTTATACACAGCCAACGAAAAAGGCGTTTTTTTATGAAAAGAGCTTAAAAAGATATATTTTGCCTTTTAATTCTTTCTCATGATACAATTAGTAATTACTATTGTTAGACAATGTGTATACAAATGAGATAAAATTGTTAAAAGAATTCACACTTTACATACTTTAATTGACGAGCATTGGAGGTGTTCATTGCATGGCAGAAAAAGAAAAATTGACAATGCCGCTACTGCCTTTACGAGGTTTGATCGTCTATCCGACAATGGTGCTTCATTTAGATGTTGGGCGAGACAAATCTGTGCAAGCATTAGAAAAAGCAATGATGGATGATCACTTAGTTTGTTTAGTATCACAAAAAGATATGGGTATCGATGAACCAACAAAAGAGGATTTATATAGAACCGGTACGTTGGCAAAAATTAAACAAATGCTAAAGCTGCCGAATGGAACGATGCGCGTCTTAGTAGAAGGACTAAATCGCGTAACCGTTACAGAATTTGAAGACAGCGAAGAATATTTTGTTGTACACGTGGAAAAGCAAAGTGAAGAACATCAGGTTGATGTAGAAGATAAAGCGCTGATGCGCACGCTTTTAGACTATTTCGAACAATACATAAAACTTTCCAAAAAGGTGTCCGTTGAAACTCTTTCAACCGTAAGTGACATTGAAGAACCAGGAAGATTAGCAGATATTGTAGCCTCTCATTTACCAATAAAAATTCAGCTTAAACAAGAAATTTTAGAAACAACTGATGTGAAAGAAAGATTAAATACGATCATTTCTCATATTCAAGATGAGCAAGAAGTTTTGCAGCTGGAGAAAAAAATTGGACAGCGTGTAAAGAAATCAATGGAACGCACTCAGAAAGAGTATTATCTTCGTGAGCAAATGAAGGCGATTCAAAAAGAGCTTGGAGACAAAGAAGGAAAGACAGGAGAAGTAGCAACGCTTCGCGAAAAAATTGAAGCAAGTGGGATGACGGACCATGTCAAACAAGTGGCGTTTAAAGAATTGGATCGCTATGAAAAAATTCCTGCTACCTCCGCTGAAAGCTCAGTCATTCGAAATTATATCGAGTGGTTGATTGCGCTACCTTGGACAAACGAAACGGAAGATACGCTCAATATTCATAATGCTGAACAAGTGCTGAACGATGAGCACTATGGCCTTGAAAAAGTGAAGGAACGCGTATTAGAATATCTAGCCGTGCAGCAGTTGACAAAATCTCTTAAAGGCCCTATTTTATGTTTAGCAGGACCTCCTGGCGTAGGGAAAACATCCCTAGCCCGCTCAATTGCTACGTCTCTAGATCGTCATTTTGTACGAGTATCTCTAGGCGGTGTGAGAGATGAGTCAGAAATCCGCGGTCATCGTCGCACGTACGTGGGAGCTATGCCTGGACGCATTATTCAAGGAATGAAAAAAGCAGGAACGATTAACCCTGTATTTCTGCTTGATGAAATCGATAAAATGTCAAATGATTTCCGAGGAGACCCGTCTTCTGCTTTGTTAGAAGTATTGGATCCTGAACAAAATCATAATTTCAGCGATCACTATATAGAAGAAACGTATGATTTATCAAAAGTGATGTTCGTGGCTACAGCTAATAACTTAGCTACGATTCCGGGGCCGCTGCGCGATCGAATGGAAATTATTCAAATTGCTGGTTACACGGAGCTGGAAAAGCTTGAAATCGCGAAGCGTCACCTATTGCTGCGCCAGCTAGAAAATCACGGATTGCAAAAGGGCAATTTGCAGATTCGCGATGACGCCTTAACAGCAATCATACGTTTATATACGAGAGAAGCTGGTGTTCGTAACCTTGAACGCGAAATTGCTTCCATTTGTCGAAAAGCAGCTCGTATCGTAGTCTCTGGTGAGAAAAAGCGCGTGGTGGTGACGGCCAAAACGCTTGAAGAATTCCTTGGTAAGCCTAGGTTCCGCTACGGACAGGCTGAGACGGAAGATCAAGTTGGCGTTGCTACAGGTCTTGCTTACACAACTGTAGGAGGAGACACGCTGGCCATTGAAGTAAGCTTATCCCCTGGTAAAGGAAGACTAGTGCTAACCGGAAAGCTTGGAGACGTGATGAAAGAATCAGCTCAGGCGGCATTTAGCTACGTGCGTTCAAATGCAGAGAAACTAGGAATTGATGAGAAGTTTTATGAAAAACATGATATTCATATCCATGTTCCAGAAGGAGCTGTACCAAAGGATGGACCTTCTGCAGGAATTACCATTGCCACTGCTCTAGTATCAGCACTAACGGGTAAACCAGTGCGTAGAGAAGTAGGAATGACAGGAGAAATTACACTAAGAGGTCGCGTATTACCAATCGGTGGTTTAAAAGAAAAGTCACTTAGTGCACACCGTGCCGGATTAACTAAAATATTAATCCCTCACGATAATGAACGTGATATTGAAGATATCCCTGACAGTGTACAAGAGGAATTAGACATCGTTCTTGTGTCACATGTGGACCAAGTATTGGAACATGCGCTAGTAGGAGAGGTAAAATGAAAGTAACTCAAGCCGATATTGTTATCAGTGCCGTACGCCCTGAACAATATCCTAAAGAAAACCTGCCAGAATTTGCGTTAGCAGGCCGTTCAAATGTAGGAAAATCATCTTTTATTAATAAGATGCTCAATCGCAAAAGCTTAGCGCGTACGTCGTCTAAGCCTGGAAAAACTCAAACGCTTAACTTCTTTTTAATTAATGAAATCCTTCACTTTGTAGACGTACCTGGCTACGGATTTGCAAAAGTGTCTAAAAAAGAGCGTGAAGCATGGGGGAAAATGATTGAAACGTATTTAACAAATCGTGAGCAGCTTAAAGCTGTGTTAATGATTGTTGATCTACGCCATGCTCCTTCAAAGGATGACGTTATGATGTATGAGTTTTTGAAGCACCATGACCTTCCCGTTATGGTTATTGCGACGAAAGCCGATAAAATTCCTAAAGGAAAATGGCAGAAGCACTTAAAAGTAGTGAGAGAAACGCTGGATTTAGATCCAAATGATGAATTAATTCATTTCTCATCTGAAACAGGTGAAGGAAAAGATAAAGCGTGGAAATCTTTGCAGTATCGCATGACTCACTAAACAAAGGAATAGAAGCTAAAAAAATGGAACGTTTATCATCACTCTACCAGGAAGTGAGTCAAACGTTCCATTTTTTTAACTTGTTTACATAGATTACTTTCGTTTGAAAAATAATAAATATAGCCCAACTAGTAACAATAAAATAGGCCAGAAGGTTGTTAAATAATTTACGCCGTCTTCAACTTTTGGCAAAAATAGTTTAAGACGGTCTGAAAACATCATTAAAATGGCAATAATTAAAAGGGTGCCGCCTTGGAAAAAGCCCGATTTGGCTTTTCTAGCACTGAGTAAAAAGCTAATGGCCACCATAAAAACGACCATGCTAATATTCGTAGGCCAAAAGGGAATTTGTTCACTTACATAGAAATGAATACCTAAAGTGATTAATATGTAACTTGCAAGCAAGTTTGAATGATCTTGAGATAAAGCAGACTCAGTTAACAGTGCCGCTCCTATTAAAATTAACAGTACAGGCCACGTGTATACCTTTGCTGCAATGCTCATATGTAGTTCATTCAGTAAGAAAAAGATTCCAAATCCAACTAGTAAGACACCAAAAAACATTGATTGCTTTTTCATAGTAACCTCCAGGTGTTTCAAAACAGAAAACGTGATAAAACGCTGCTTTTTTGATACAATTTATTACGGAATAACAGTTAATATCTTAACACATGTTTTCAAAGACTGTTCACATTTTTTTTTCGAATGACTTATAGAACATGTTATAATAGTTAGAGATAAGGCGAAGATTACATCTGTGTAATGTCCGCCGGTTTTTACGAATAGTAGAATGAAGAACGCCGGATTTTACGGGCAGTTATCTCACTGTAGCTCTTTGGAAATTTAGGGGTTACTGCCCGTCAAATTCGGATAAATAAGCACATTTCAATTATAGGGGGTATGTACAAATGCATATTATAGCAGTCGGCTTAAACTTTCGAACAGCCCCTGTTGAAATAAGAGAAAAGCTTAGTTTTAATGAGCAAGAACTAGCATCTGCCATGAAAACGTTAAGCGGCCAAAAAAGCATTTTGGAGAACATCATTGTTTCAACATGCAATCGTACGGAAATTTATGCTGTTGTTGATCAATTACACACGGGCCGTTATTATGTAAAAGCATTTTTAGCTGAATGGTTCGGAATAGATAAAGAAGAGTTTTCGCCTTATTTAACCATCTATGAAAATGATGGAGCCATCGAACACTTATACCGAGTAGCATGTGGATTAGATTCAATGGTGATTGGTGAAACACAAATTCTTGGACAAGTGCGTTCAAGCTTTTTGCTTGCTCAAGAAGAAGAAACAATTGGAACGGTTTTTAATCAGCTGTTTAAACAAGCTGTGACATTAGCCAAAAAAGCTCATCATGAAACAGAAATTGGTGCGAATGCAGTTTCTGTCAGCTACGCAGCCGTAGAGCTTGCTAAAAAGATTTTTGGAGACTTATCATCTAAACACGTATTGATTCTTGGTGCGGGAAAAATGGGTCAGCTGGCCGTGCAGAATTTATATGGCAGCGGAGCTAAAAAAGTAACGGTAGTGAATCGAACATTTGAAAAGGCACAGGAGCTAGCAAACCGTTTTTCTGGAGAAGCCAAACCATTTGCTGATCTTCAACATGCTTTAAGCGAAGCAGATATTTTAATTAGTTCAACAGGAGCTAATGACTATGTAGTAACGAAACGAATGATGAGTGAAGCAGAGCGTACGCGTAAAGGTCGTCCATTGTTTATGGTAGACATCGCCGTTCCGCGTGACTTAGATCCAGAACTAGATGAGCTAGAGACGGTCTTTTTATACGATATCGACGATTTAAACGGGATTGTAGAATCTAATTTGCAAGAGCGTCAAAAAGCTGCGGATGAAATTGAAATTATGCTTGAAGCTGAAATTGTTGCTTTCAAGTCTTGGCTTGGTACATTAGGCGTTGTACCTGTTATTTCTGCACTTCGTCAAAAAGCACTTACCATTCAAGCTGAAACGATGAAAAGCATTGATCGAAAGCTCCCAGATTTATCTGAGCGTGAGCGCAAAGTGTTAAATAAACATACAAAAAGTATAATTAATCAACTTCTTCGCGATCCAATTTTACACGCGAAAGAATTGGCTGGAGAGAAACATGCTGAAGAGTCTTTAGAGCTGTTCATGAAGATTTTTAATATTGAACAGGAAGTTGCTTTGCAAAAAGAAAAAGAAGAGCAGCTTCATACATCGATTACGTCTCATTCAGTAGCTTATCAGTCTTAAGTGAGGATTGAATAATGGTTGATATGGAATTAACCAGAATCTATGAATTGATTGTGATTTTATACGCGGTGAGCGTTTTATTATATTTTATTGATTTTGTACAAAATAACCGGAAGGCAAACTCGATAGCCTTCTGGTTACTTTCTATTGTATGGGTTTTGCAAACAGCCTTTTTAATTTTACGAATGTTTGAGACGGGAAGGTTTCCTATTCTTACTGTTTCTGAAGGGCTGTATTTTTACGCGTGGGTGTTAATTACTCTTTCACTTGTGATTAATCGCCTGTTCCGCGTTGATTTTATGGTGTTTTTTACAAATGTGATTGGTTTCTTAATTATGGCTATTCATACGTTTGCTCCACTTGAAACATACACGGCTGTCCAGTCGGAGCGCCTTGTGTCAGAATTATTAATCATCCATATTACTATGGCTATTTTATCTTACGGCGCTTTTTCAGTTTCTTTTGTTTTTTCTGCTCTGTATCTTGTTCAGTATAATTTATTGAAAAAGAAGAAATGGGGCAAGCGCTTGCTAAGAATTGAAGATTTAACAAAGCTAGATTACATGTCCTATGTATTAATTTTAATTGGTGTACCGCTGTTATTGCTTTCGTTAATCTTAGGAATCATATGGGCTTATATTAAATACGTAGATTTTCATTGGTACGATACAAAAGTGTTAGGTTCATTTTTAATGTTTGTTGCATACAGCGCTTACTTGTATGCTAGACTGCGTAGAGGTATTCAAGGAAAGGCAATCGCGATGTGGAATATTGGATTGTTCTTAGTCTTACTTATTAATTTCTTTTTATTTGGCAGTTTATCGAATTTTCACTTTTGGGGTTCGTAATTAGGAGGACAACATGCGAAAAATTATTGTCGGCTCTCGTCGAAGCAAACTTGCGTTAACACAGACCAAGTGGGTCATTGAACAGTTAAAAAAACAAGGTCTTCCTTTTGAGTTTGAAATTAAAGAAATGGTGACAAAAGGGGACAAAATTTTAAATGTAACGCTGTCCAAAGTAGGCGGTAAAGGTCTTTTTGTAAAAGAAATTGAACAAGCCATGTTAGATAAAGAAATTGATATGGCCGTTCATAGTATGAAAGATATGCCGGCTGTTTTGCCAGAAGGATTAACGATTGGATGTATTCCTTTACGAGAAGATCACCGTGATGCGCTTATTTCAAAAAATGGTGAGCGATTTGAGGAGCTGCCAAGCGGTGCTGTGATTGGGACAAGCAGCTTGCGTCGAGGGGCACAGCTTCTATCTATGCGTTCAGATATCGAAATTAAATGGATTCGAGGAAATATCGATACACGCCTAGAGAAATTAAAAAATGAAGATTACGATGCGATTATCTTGGCCGCTGCAGGACTATCTCGTATGGGCTGGTCGAGAGATACGGTCACTCAGTACCTAGAGCCGGAAATAAGTGTTCCTGCTGTAGGACAAGGAGCTTTAGCTATCGAATGCCGAGAAAATGACGATGAATTATTATCGCTTCTTCAAACTCTAAATCATGATGAAACGGCTCGTGCTGTTAGAGCTGAACGCGTATTTTTAAAAGAGATGGAAGGCGGATGCCAAGTGCCGATTGCGGGATATGGGCGTATAGTAGACGGTGGAAATATTGAGCTAACGTCGCTAGTCGCATCTCCTGATGGCAAAACGATTTATAAAGAGCACATTACGGGAAAAGACCCCGTTGCTATCGGTTCAGAAGCTGCTAGTCGCTTAACATCTCAAGGAGCTAAGCTTTTAATTGACCGCGTAAAAGAGGAGCTGGACAAATAATGAGTCATGAGGCTCCTCTTTTTTTGAAAAAAGTTTTGATTACAAGAGAAGCGAAGCAGGCTCATTCATTTGCAACACAGATTAAAAAGCTTGGAGGCATACCTTTAAGCTTACCAGTCCTCACGTTTGCACGTTCTAACAATGAAAAAGAAGTGGAAGATGTCCTGCTGTCGATTGACTGTTTTGATTGGATTGTTTTTACAAGTCAAAACGGCATTTCTTTTTTCTTTGAATGGCTAAAAGAGTTAAATATCAGTCGGAGTGCTTTAAAAAGATTAAAAGTGGCTGCGGTTGGAGAAAAAACCGCAAAATTGCTGGAAAAATACGATGTTAACGTGCAACTTGTTCCAAAAGAATACGTTGCCGAATCACTTCTTGAGTCGTTAAAAGCAAATGTGTTACATCACGAGCGAGTTCTCCTTGTACGAGGACAATTAGCCCGCTCTGTTTTAAAAGATGGGTTAAAAGAGTGTGAGGTAACGGATTTAGTTGTATATCAGACCATTCGAAATCAAGGCTCTGAACGCTTGGTTAAGCAACATTTAGAAACAGGAATTGATGCCATTACTTTTACAAGTTCTTCTACAGTGAGATTTTTTGTCGAGTCAGTAAAAGATATTCCGAATTGGCTTGAGCTTATAAATGAAACCAAAGTTGTTTGCATCGGTCCTATTACGAGTCAGACAGCGAGCGAATATGGAATTAAGCATCTTGTTCCTAACACATACACAATAAATGGTATGATAGATATGTTGGTTAGTTGTTTTGAATAATAAAGGAGGATTTTAACATGAAAGATTTACAATTTACACGTCATCGTCGTCTTCGTAATTCTGTAAATATGCGTGCGCTTGTACGTGAAACACATTTACATCCGGAAGACTTTATATATCCTATTTTTATTGTAGAAGGTGAACAAAAAAGAAATGCTGTAAAATCAATGCCAGGTGTGGATCAAATTTCTTTAGACTACTTGAATGATGAAATCCAAGAGTTAGTCGATTTAGGAATCAAGTCAGCTATGGTATTTGGTGTTCCCGCTGAAAAAGATGCGGTCGGCTCACAGGCATACCATGACCACGGAATTGTCCAAAAAGGTATTCGTCAAATTAAAGAAAATTTTCCAGATTTTGTTGTTATCGCAGATACATGCTTGTGTCAATACACAGATCATGGCCACTGTGGTGTAATTGAAGACGGAAAAATCTTAAACGATCCTAGCCTTGACTTATTAGCGCGTACAGCGGTTAGTCAAGCTAAAGCAGGAGCGGATATTATTGCGCCTTCAAACATGATGGACGGTTTCGTGGCAGCTATTCGCCACGGTCTAGACGAAGCTGGATTTGAAGATGTGCCGGTGATGTCTTATGCTGTTAAATATGCATCTGCTTTTTACGGACCATTCCGTGATGCAGCGCATTCTTCTCCTCAATTTGGAGACCGTAAAACATATCAAATGGACCCAGCTAATCGCTTAGAGGCACTTCGAGAAGCGGAATCTGATGTCGAAGAAGGAGCAGATTTCTTAATTGTAAAACCAGCTCTATCATATTTAGATATTATGCGCGATGTGAAAAATACGTTTAATTTACCTGTAGTGGCTTATAATGTGAGCGGTGAATATTCAATGATTAAAGCGGCAGCTCAAAACGGCTGGGTAAATGAAAAAGAGATTGTTCTTGAAAAATTAATTAGCATGAAGCGTGCAGGAGCGGATTTAATTGTAACGTATCATGCTAAAGACGCAGCACGCTGGTTATCTGACAAGTAATTAAGGAGGCTTACACATGAGAAGTTATGAAAAGTCAAAAGCAGCTTTTTTAGAAGCGCAGCAACTAATGCCGGGTGGAGTAAACAGTCCTGTTCGTGCATTTAAATCAGTAGATATGGATCCTATTTTTATGGAACGAGGAAAAGGCGCTACGATTTACGATATTGACGGCAACAAATATATTGACTACGTCTTATCATGGGGACCTTTAATTCACGGACATTCCAACGATCAAGTAGTTGAAGCAGTAAAAAAAGTAACGGAATCTGGTACAAGCTTTGGTGCACCAACATTAATTGAAAATGAGCTCGCTAAAGTTGTGATTGAGCGCGTTCCTTCAATCGAAATCGTCCGTATGGTGAGTTCAGGTACGGAAGCAACGATGAGCGCACTGCGTTTAGCGCGTGGCTATACGGGCCGCAACAAAATTTTAAAATTTGAAGGCTGTTACCATGGACACGGTGACTCTCTTCTCATTAAAGCTGGCTCAGGCGTTGCAACGTTAGGCCTACCAGATAGCCCGGGAGTGCCTGAAGGAATCGCTAAAAACACGATTACAGTGCCGTACAATGATTTAGAAAGCGTACAATATGCTTTTAAAGAATTCGGAGATGACATTGCCGGAGTAATCGTTGAACCGGTAGCAGGAAATATGGGTGTGGTACCACCTCAGCCCGGTTTCTTACAAGGGCTTCGTGATATCACATCAGAATATGGCTCACTGCTCATTTTTGATGAAGTAATGACAGGGTTCCGCGTAGCGTACAACTGTGCACAGGGCTACTACAACATTACGCCTGACTTAACTTGCTTAGGAAAAGTAATCGGTGGTGGTTTACCAGTAGGTGCTTACGGTGGTAAAGCTGAAATTATGGAGCGAGTTGCACCAAGCGGCCCGATTTATCAAGCAGGTACATTATCAGGTAATCCGCTTGCGATGACAGCTGGATACGAGACATTAACACAGCTGACACCTCAATCCTACGATGAGTTCATTCGTAAAGCAGATCGCTTAGAAGAAGGATTGATGGCAGCAGCTGAAAAATATGATGTGCCGTTTACCGTAAACCGAGCTGGTTCAATGATCGGTTTCTTCTTCACAAACGAACAGGTCATAAATTACGAAACAGCGAAAACATCGAATTTAGATTATTTTGCAGCTTACTATCGTGAAATGGCTAATGAAGGCGTGTTTTTACCTCCTTCTCAATTCGAAGGAATGTTTTTATCAACTTCTCATACAGATGCAGACATTGAACATACAATTGCAGCAGCTGAAAAAGCTTTTTCAAAGTTGCGTGGATAAACAGCTAAATAGAAATAACTTTTATAAAGAAGCTTACGGAGGATTCCGTAAGCTTTTTTAGTTTTCAAGACATATTTTAATTTATTTGTTCATACATCTTTAATGACCGCGCTATTACCTGGCGGGTGTTGGAAGGGGGAGAACAATTTGTCGCAGGATAATTTATCATGTCTGCGTTTTTCCGTAGAAGAATCAGTATGGTTTCAAAAAGGACAGGAAGTCTCACAACTTTTGTCTATCTCCTTAGAGCCTCAAGTATCTATTCAAGAATATGACCAATATGTGTCTATTCGAGGAGCATTACAATTAACAGGTGAATACGAAACGTACGAGGGAGAGCACTCGTTACGCGAATATACAAATGAGAATCAAGTGCAATCTATCTCTGTCCGTGAAGACGGAACGGCTGAATTATCACATCAATTTCCTGTTGATATTACCATTCCTAAAAATCGTATTCAAAGTATTGAAGATGTATATGTATCTATTGATTTATTTGATTATGAATTACCAGGCACAAATCAGCTGCAGCTAATGGCTGACTTGTCCATCACAGGATTGTACGGGGAACAGCATGAAGAACAAGAACGAGAAGAAGAGGAAGAGTTTGCGGAAGAACAGCACATCGTCTCCTATGAAGAAGCAGACGATGCTGAAGAGGTATATACTGAAAACTTTGCTCAAGAAGAAGAGAAACAAGAGGAGCAAGAGTTTGACGTAAGCTATCGTGAAGCTCCCGCACTTTTAGAGGCAGAGGCTATTGAAGAAGATCATTCAGAAAAGCCTCCTAGTTATTTTTCATCTGTATTTAAAAAAGAATCTCGTGCTGAGCCGGTCGTGGAATATGAAGAGGAAGCATATGAACCATTTGAAGTCGAAGTGAAAAAAGAGGCACCAATCGAGGAAGAAAGAGAAGACAACGTGATTGAGCTCTTTCAGCTTCGTCAAGAGCAAGAAAGCTTCGAAGAATCGCAAGCTAGTGAATTAAATACGTATGCTGACGTTCAACAAGAGGCTGAGCAAGAAAAGGAAAAGATTATTGTTGAATTTCGGAAAGAAGAAAATGAAAGCGGCCGAAATGAAAACGCCCTTTATTTAACAAAGCTCTTTTCGCGGGAAGAAGAAGCTTTTTCAACGTGGAAGCTTTGTATTGTTCAAGACGGAGATTCGCTTGATACGATAGCAAACCGCTATAATACGAATGTACAAAACATTTTACGAGTGAATAATTTAGGAGATGAATATGAGCTGGAAGAAGGAAGCATCTTAAATATTCCCGTTCGTTAAAGTCGGAAAGAAAACAGTTTTGACGCATATAATGTCTTAACTGTTTTCTTTATTTTTTACGAGGAAGGAGAATATAGATGCAGCGGACAGTAGCAGACTACAAAGTATTGTTAAAAGAATATGACTTAGATGTTGACTTTATCGAAGACTACGGAAAAGTAAAAAAAGTCTATACAAAAACTGGCGTATTTGCGCTTAAAGAAATGGCGAATCATCAAGAGCGAAATCAGAACTTCATTCAAAAGTTGCAGAACGTGTATCAAAAAGGGTGGATGGGCTTTGTCCCTATTTATCAAACGAAGCGTTCTCAGCCCATTGTTTCAGATGAAAGCGGCTCGTATTACTTAATGCCGTGGCTCCCAAATAACCCAACCGAAGAGCGTGATATTCGATATCATAAATTATTTCAAGAGCTTGCTAAGCTTCACGGTGCTTCGGCGCAGGAAGTAGAAGTAAAAAAAGAAGATATAGAAAATCATTATACATCGATGAAAGAAACGTGGGAAAAACGTCAGGAAGAGCTGAAGCAGTACGTAGTAGAATGCGAGAAGAAAGTGTATATGTCCCCGTTTGAGTTGCATTACTGTACATTTTATTATGAAATGACAAGAGCGCTTGAGTTTGGTTTTGGAAAGCTCGATCAGTGGAACGATGAAATGGAAGAAAAGGAAAAGATCCGGCTGGTTACGTCTCATGGAAAGCTATCGGCTAAACATTTTATCTATGACGAACGGGGAAATGGTTTTTTTATTAACTTTGAACATGCAAAAGATGCTTCACCGATTTATGATTTGGTCTCATTTTATTTCCGTACTCTTCGCACGTACCCAGTAACTACCTATGACAGCTATGAGTGGTTTAGTACGTATGAAAAACATTTTGCTCTCAGAGAAGAGGAAAGACTGCTTTTGCACAGTTATTTAGCGTTTCCAGAACCCTTGTATCAGTGTATCGTTCAATATAGGCAGCATAAAGAAAGTAAAACGGAGCTTGAACATATGCAGTCATTTATTCGAGCATACTGGCTGACGAAAAACATTGAACAGCTCAATATTAAAATATTTGAAGTAGATCAGCAAAAAAAAATGGCAGCGGAAGCAGCTGCACAAGCCCAAGCGAACGAATAGCGCTTGGGTTTTTAAATCCAGTCCGAATATAAAGCAACCGCTAGTATGGCAAGAAGTGCCAACAACAGTACATCAAAGGTTGTGGGGAAGAATAGTGTACGTATACCTTGAAAAATTGTTAAAGGAACAATAAACTGTCCACAAGCCGCTCCTGCTGTTTTGAGCCACCGCTGCAGCTGATACGAATTTACATTTATTCGTTTCTTCATTTGTACATGCCCCTTTCAATCCACGTGCCCAGGTTAAAGTAAGTATATGAAAAAAGAAAGAAATGGTGCCATTTTTTTGAGCGGACTTTTCATTTTATTTCCAAAATTAGCGAGTGAATGAAAAAATAAAGAGCAGAACAAAAAAATTATGAATATAATCATAAAAAAATGGAGAAGATTATTGACGATTCAACATTTTTTCATATAGTATAATTAAGAGAAATTCATACATAAATACAGTGAATAGGAAGAGTACGGGATGTTCGTCTTTCAGAGAGAGAAATCAGCTGCTGTGAGATTTCTTAAGAATGTGCACTCGGAATGTCGCCTATGAGTAGCTTTTTTGAACAGCTGCATAGCTCAGTAGAAAAAGCCGGTTAATCAACCGTTATGAAATGAAGTGTATAGGCTTATCAAACGGGATACGTCTATAAAAAAAGGTGGTACCGCGAAATCAACTCCTTTCGTCCTTTTATTAGGAAAGGAGTTTTTTTATGTTTATAAAAGCTTTACACAGTTTCTAAAGACTGAAACTTTATATTATGGAGGTATACATTATGTCTGAAAAAGAAGTGACTCTTCCAACGAAGTATGATCCAAAAGCCGTTGAAGAAAATCGTTATCAGTATTGGTTAGACGGGAAGTTTTTTGAAGCAACAAATGACCCTGAAAAAGAGCCATATACAATTGTAATTCCACCCCCAAACGTAACGGGCAAGCTGCATTTAGGCCACGCTTGGGATACAACGTTACAAGACATCTTAACGCGTATGAAGCGCATGCAAGGCTATGACGTTTTATGGCTTCCTGGCATGGACCATGCGGGGATTGCAACGCAGGCAAAAGTAGAAGAAAAGCTTCGCAGCGAAGGGAAAAGCCGCTACGATCTAGGCCGCGAAAATTTTGTAGCCGAAACGTGGAAATGGAAAGAAGAATATGCAAGCTTTATTCGCCAGCAGTGGTCGAAGCTAGGACTTGGCTTAGACTATTCACGCGAGCGCTTCACGCTTGATGAAGGCCTTTCTAAAGCAGTGCGCGAAGTATTCGTAACGCTTTACAAAAAAGGGTTAATCTATCGCGGAGAATATATTATTAACTGGGATCCAGCTACAAAAACAGCTCTTTCAGACATCGAGGTTATTTACAAAGATGTACAAGGTGCGTTTTATCATATGCGCTATCCGTTGGCAGATGGTTCTGGACATATTGAAATCGCAACAACTCGTCCTGAAACAATGCTAGGAGATACGGCTGTAGCTGTTCACCCTGAAGATGATCGCTATAAGCACTTAATCGGCAAAAAGGTTGTCCTTCCGATTGTAGGTCGTGAAATTCCAATCGTAGGCGATGATTATGTAGATATGGAATTCGGTTCTGGTGCGGTAAAAATTACGCCTGCTCATGACCCGAACGATTTTGAAATTGGAAACCGTCATAATTTAGAGCGTATTTTAGTGATGAATCAAGACGGCACGATGAATGACAAAGCAGGTAAATATGAAGGAATGGATCGTTTTGCTTGCCGTAAGCAAATTGTTAAAGACCTTCAAGAAGACGGCGTATTGTTCAACATTGAAGACCACATGCATTCAGTAGGTCACAGTGAACGAAGCGGTGCCGTTGTTGAACCTTATTTATCAACTCAGTGGTTTGTAAAAATGCAGCCGTTAGCAGATAAAGCAGTAGATCTTCAAAAACAAGAAGAAAAAGTAAACTTTGTGCCTGATCGTTTTGAAAAGACATACTTACACTGGATGGAAAATATTCGCGACTGGTGTATTTCGCGTCAGCTTTGGTGGGGACATCGCATTCCAGCTTGGTATCATAAAGAAACTGGAGAAGTATACGTAGATCATGAGGCTCCAGCAGATATCGAAAACTGGGAACAGGATTCAGATGTATTAGACACATGGTTCAGTTCAGCGCTATGGCCGTTCTCAACAATGGGCTGGCCGGATGTGGATGCAGCTGATTTCAAACGCTACTACCCAACAAATGTTCTTGTAACGGGCTACGACATTATTTTCTTCTGGGTATCTCGTATGATTTTCCAAGGTCTTGAATTTACGGGTAAACGTCCGTTTGACGATGTACTTATTCACGGTCTTGTACGAGATGCTGAAGGTCGTAAGATGAGTAAATCACTTGGTAACGGCGTAGATCCAATGGAAGTAATCGAGAAATACGGTGCAGATTCTCTTCGCTATTTCTTATCTACAGGAAGCTCACCGGGACAAGATTTACGCTTCAGCTTTGAAAAAGTCGAAGCGACGTGGAACTTTGCAAATAAAATTTGGAATGCTTCTCGTTTTGCATTAATGAACATGGACGGCATCACATTTGAAGAGCTTGATTTATCAGGAGAAAAGTCAGTTGCGGATAAATGGATTTTAACGCGCTTAAATGAAACGATTGAGTACGTAACAAAATTAGCTGACAAATATGAATTTGGTGAAGTTGGACGCATTCTTTATAACTTTATTTGGGATGACTTCTGCGATTGGTACATTGAAATGGCTAAACTTCCTCTTTACGGAGAAGATGAAGCAGCTAAAAAGACCACTCGCTCAATTTTAGCTTATGTACTTGATAACACAATGCGACTTTTACATCCATTCATGCCGTTTATTACTGAAGAAATTTGGCAAAGCTTGCCGCATGAAGGTGAATCAATTACAGTAGCTAAATGGCCGGAAGTACGCGCTGAGCTTTCGGATAAAGAAGCTGCTAACGATATGCGTTTACTTGTAGATATTATCCGTGCTGTTCGTAACATTCGTGCTGAAGTGAACACGCCGATGAGCAAACAAGTAAAATTATTTATTAAAGCTAAAGATGAAAATATTCAAAGTCAGCTTGAAAAGAATCGTGCGTATGTAGAACGTTTCTGTAATCCAAGTGAGCTTGTGATTTCAACCGATGTTTCATTAGATGAAAAAGCGATGACTGCTGTTGTAACAGGCGCAGAATTAATTTTACCTCTTGAAGGTTTAATTAATATCGAAGAAGAAATCGCCCGTTTAGAAAAAGAATACGATAAGTTAAACAAAGAAGTAGAACGTGTACAAAAGAAATTAAACAACCAAGGCTTTATTGCAAAAGCGCCTGCTAAAGTAGTAGAAGAAGAGCGTGCAAAAGAGCAAGATTACGTTGAAAAACGTGAAGCTGTTCAGTCTCGTATTGCTGAATTACGCGGATAATCAATGGGTTAATAAACTAACAGAAAAAGCGTGGCTTGTATAGCGACGCTTTTTCTTTACATAATAATAGCGATGGAAAAGAAAGGTGAATAAAAGATGATAACGACATATGAAGAAGCGCTTGATTGGATTCATAACAGACTTCGCTTTGGAATCAAGCCGGGGTTAGAACGAATGGAATGGATGCTAGAGCAGCTTGATTTTCCGCAGCAAAATATAAATGCTATTCACGTTGCTGGGACGAATGGTAAAGGTTCTACTGTTTCGTATTTGCGAAATATGTTAGAAGAAGCAGGGTATAAAGTTGGAACGTTTACTTCCCCTTATATCGAAACATTTAATGAGCGGATTAGCGTGAATGGACAGCCTATTTCAAATGAAGCAATGACCGCTCTTGTTCAGGAAGTAAAGCCTGTAGTGGAGCGACTAGAACATACGGACTTAGGGTCAGCAACGGAATTTGAAGTGATTACAATCATGGCTTTTCTTTATTTCGGCTATCATGATTCAGTTGACTATGTTGTGTTTGAAACAGGTCTTGGGGGACGATATGATTCAACAAACGTTGTGAATCCTATGGTGAGTATTATTACAAACATTGGATTTGATCACATGGCGATACTAGGTGATACGGTAGAAGAAATTGCAGCAGAAAAAGCGGGGATTATTAAAAAAGAAGTCCCTATTATTACTGGTGCAGAGCAAGTAAAGGCGCTTGACGTCATTACAGAAGAGGCAAATTTGAAGCAGGCTTCGTTATTTGTGTTAGGAAAAGAATTTAAAATTGAAAACTATGAGCCCTTAGCAAATGGAGAAGGCTTTACGTTAAAAACGCCGTATGGTACATTTGAACACTTGCAATTAAATATGCTTGGCTATCATCAAGTTAAAAATGCAGCTTTGGCTGTGATGGCCGTTTGTTATTTAAAAGAAAAGAAAAAGCTTTCTATCTCCAATGAGCAAATGATAAAAGGGATTCAGCATACAAAGTGGAACGGCCGCTTTGAGATAGTAAATGAGCATCCTTTAACGATTATTGACGGGGCTCATAATGCAGAAGGCATTGATAGCTTGTTATCTACTTTACGCCTTCATTATGAAGATCGAAACATTCATTTAATCTTCAGCTGCTTAAATGATAAAAGCGCTGATCGAATGGTCCAAGAACTTGAAACAATCGCTGCAAGTATTACATTTACGTCGTTTGACTTTCCTCGTGCTCGCGCAGCTGGGGAGCTTTATGAGATGAGTACTCATCGTAATAAGCATATGGACGAGGAGTGGAAAAAAGCAATTGCTTACGTAAAGGAAAAGGCGACAGGTGAACAAGACATGGTCGTGATTACAGGGTCTCTGTATTTTATATCAGAAGTGCGGGCCTTTCTTCTCAAATGAGCAGCAGAAGCAGCAAGTGAAATCTTGCTGCTTTTAACATAATGTATGAAAGGGATACAAATAATAAGGAAGCACTAAGTTCAAAGTATTGTCACTTTCACCCCCTAGGTAAGTGATATATAATAAACATGTACATCACTAAATAAGGAGATTGTTAACATGAGTAAGAATAATGAAAAAATTGTACCGAAAAGTAATAAAAACTTTACCGGTATTATTCTTACCTTTTCAGTGATAGCGAATGTTATTATCTTACTGCTATTCTTTTCGAATATTGGCTATCAAGGAAAAGTAAGTTTTGATTTGACTATCTTTCCACGGTTAAATGCTATTTTGAATAGTTTTACGTTTATTTTTTTAGTTGCAGCGTTGATTTCAATCTTTAGAAAAAACATCAATGCTCATAGAGGGTTTATCTTAGCGGCATTCACTTCTACACTGCTCTTTTTAGTTTCATATTTAACGTTCCACTATATCTCAACCGAAACAGCTACGTTTGGTGGAGAAGGAATTGTTCGTCCCATTTACTTCTTTATTTTGATCACACACAGTTTCTTAGCAGCGATTATCGTTCCTCTGGCACTGTTTGCACTTGTGTGGGGCTGGACAATGCAAGTTGAAAAACATAAAAAAATTGTGCGATGGACAATGCCAATCTGGCTTTATGTAAGCCTTACAGGTGTAATTGTCTACTTATTTATGGCTCCTTACTATTAAAAAACGTCTGCTTTTGCAGACGTTTTTTTATGCTGTTTTTGTTTTTTAGTGGTATAATCCTTATTACCTATAAAAGGTGTGTTTTAAGGAAGGAGGCATACAGAATATGACTTTTATGGGTATTAAGATTCAGTTTATTAATGAAGGAGCTGTTTGATACTAATCAATAAAAGAGAGGTGTGGAAATGGATAAACTGTCAAAAGAGAATAAAGGACTTTCTCTCACGCAAGTGATCATACTGGTTATCGTAATAGGTCTTCTAGCAGCTTTTCTCATACCGTTTATTGGCAGCTATTTAAAAGGAAAAGATACATTGCCCCATTCAAAAGAAAATCTACAGTTAGTATTCTATACCCCTGAAATGGAAGGAGTCGTATGAGTATAATTTACCTTTATCTATTCGTTTCAGGTATCACTCTAGGTTCATTTTACAACGTAGCAGGCCTTAGAATTCCTCAGGGAAAATCTATTTTATCTCCAAGATCTCATTGTCCACACTGTTTATACGTTCTTTCTCCACAACAGTTAATCCCCGTAGTCTCCTACATTAAAAATGCAGGAAAATGTAGTATGTGTCGCAAAAAAATCTCCTTCATCTACCCGTTCGTAGAATTTTCGACAGGAAGTTTATTTGTATATGCTTTTTTAAAATTGAATATGACGTTAGAACTGATTGTCATATTAACTTTTGTTTCTTTTTTAACAATTATCGTTGTCTCAGATATAGCCTATATGATTGTCCCAAATAAGGTGCTGCTTTTCTTTTTGCCTATCTTTCTTCTTGAGCGTCTTTTCATTCCATTAACTTCGTGGAGTGATTCTTTAATGGGAGGAGGAATCGCATTTTTTCTCCTCTTTCTAATCGCATTTCTCAGCAGAGGAGGCCTTGGAGAAGGAGATATTAAATTGTATGGTTTGATTGGTATTGTGCTTGGAGTAAAGCTTGTTTTGCTATCACTTTTTTTAGCTATATTAATAGGCGGAACCGTTAGTATAGGAGCATTGTTAATGAAAAAGGCAAAGGTAGGTGTACCAATTCCTTTCGTTCCTTTTATTTTTATAGGGACAATAGCTGCTTATTTTCATGGAAACGAATTGATAGATTGGTATGTTAGCAACTATTTTTATTGAGCTTCAAGTCTTCGACAAAGTTAAAATTTCTGTAACTAAATAGCGAAAACCTTTTGTAACAAGACGACAAATGTCTTGTTATTTTTTTTTTCTTCTATGATAGCATGGAAAAAAGTGTATGTTTTATGTCGGTTTACCTCAGCTTACAACCGGTACTAAGACTACGTTAACTAAAGGCGGTGGGGCAGTGGACAAGCAGGAACGAAAAATTTCAATTAAAATCAATGGTCAATCTAAGGATGAGAAGGAAGAACAAGCGCCGGAAAAAGACGAATTTACGTGGGTTCTTCCGGAACCGGCATCCAAAGATTCTCATGTGGAAGAAAATAAAGTGGTGTTTATTGAAGATGTAAGAAATGAAAAGAAGAAAAAGCCGCGATTACATCCTAAAAATGTTTCGATTAAAACAGTAAACGGCGGTGTGATCAAACGAACGGCTGTGATTGTATTGCTAGCAGTCGGAATAGGCAGCGGCATTGGTATGGTTGGTGTGAAAATGATGACAGGAAGCGAACAGCCTGTAAGCAAAGCACAAACAAGTGAGCGAGCGAAAGAAGAAAAAGCTGCTCAAACAGCGTCTGCCACTGAAAGTGTTGGTAAAGCTGAAAAGAAAAGCGAACAGGAATCGAAGGATACGTCAGCTGCTGCTTCTACTTTAGACCCTTTTTCCTTTTACATTGTGCAAGCAGGTGCTTTTTCATCAAAAACTGCTGCAAATAAAGCAATGGATAAATGGAAAGAAGAGAACGAAGCAGGCGAGATTTTTTCACCTAAAACCTATTCTCTTGTCGTTGGTGCTGCCACTGGAGAAGAAAAAGCAAAGGCACTTAGTAAAACGTATAAACAACAAGGTAAAGATGTATATGTAAAGTCTTATGAAATTAAGCCCACCAGCGAATTAGGGAAAAAAGATCAAACGGTTATAACAACAGCGCAGCCGTTTATGGCTAATCTCTTAGATCAATCTGTTAAAGCGATTGAGGGAGAGCGGGTAGCTGATATCAAATCTTTGAAAAAAGAGCTGACAAAAGTTCAGAAAGAAGCGTCAAATGAAGACATTAAAACCATGGTGAGCACCCTTCAAAAGGCTGCGGCTTCTCTATCTTCATATGAAGACAATAAAAGCAGTAAAGACGCTTGGCTTGCTCAGCGATACGTGTTAAAAGCTCTTCAGCAGTATGAAAGCCTTGTAACGTCTTAACAGGTGAGGTAGTGTAATGCTGCCTCACTTGTTTATTGTCATTTAGAGATGAAATTGCTAAAATAACGGTGTGTCCTTCTTTTTTAAAACCAAAATGCAAAGGTGAGATGTATGAAACAAACATTAATTTTAGCCTCAGGCTCTCCTCGTCGAAAAGAATTACTTCAGCAGCTTCACATTCCCTTTACCGTTCACGTTAGTACAATTGAAGAAATCGTCAATCCATCATACACTCCGTCCGAGGTAGTAATGGATTTAGCTAGGCAAAAAGCAGTGGACGTCGCTTCGCATTATAAAGAGGATATGGTCCTAGGCGCCGATACAGTTGTCGTATATGGCAATCGTATTTTAGGAAAGCCAAAAACGAAACAAGAAGCGATTGAAACACTTACGATGCTGTCAGGTCAAAAACATCAGGTGTTAACTGGAGTAGCGTTCGTATCAAATGCAAAAGTTCATACGTTTTATGAACAAACTGATGTAGAGTTTTGGCCGATTGAACAAGATGAAATCGTACAGTACGTAGAGTCAGGAGAGCCTATGGACAAGGCTGGTTCTTATGGAATTCAAGGTCTCGGTGCTGCGCTAGTTAAAAAAATTGAAGGAGACTATTTCTCCGTGGTGGGCTTGCCGCTCTCCCGAACAATACGTGAGCTAAAACAATACGGTTTCGTCTACTAAAAAGGAGTGACGAAATTGGATCAATCATTGCTAATTAAAGATTTTCCTCAAGATGAAAGACCTCGAGAGCGCCTTGTGGCAATGGGCGCTTCTAGTCTTTCTAACCACGAGCTTATTGCTATTTTGCTGCGCACCGGAACCAAAGATGAATCTGTTCTTCAGCTGTCCAATCGCATATTAACGCATTTTGAAGGTCTTCAACTTTTACAGCATGCATCGCTTGATGAAATGATGAATATTAAAGGTATCGGACCTGCAAAAGCGATTCAAATTATAGCGGCTATTGAAATAGGTAAGAGGATTGTACAGCGGAAATCTAGTGAGCGATATACCATTCATGGCCCTGAAGACGGAGCTAATTATGTGATGGAAGAAATGCGCGTGCTGTCCCAAGAGCATTTCGTCTGTTTATACCTCAACACGAAAAATCAAGTTCTCCACAAGCAAACCATTTTTATCGGAAGCCTCAATTCATCTATTGTCCATCCAAGAGAAGTATTTAAAGAAGCCTTTCGTCGTTCAGCTGCATCTCTTATTTGTATTCATAATCATCCCTCCGGCGACCCTACTCCCAGCAGAGAAGATATAGAGGTAACGAAGCGCTTAAAAGAGTGCGGATTTATCATAGGAATTGAATTGTTAGATCATTTAATTATCGGAGATCGAAAATATATTAGTTTAAAAGAAAAAGGATACATGTAAGGCTATGCTTTTTAAAATCCTTGGGTTATAATAGTAGTCATGATTTTAAATGACAAGTTCTTTACAATCATTCGTTATTAATAGACAAAGTATGACTTTTTATCATACAATATTTGGCGTTGACATCTATGAAAAAAGTATAGAAAATAAAAAATGTTACTTATGAAATGAAGAAATTGAATTATGGAATTTTTACCTTTGCATTTTGGTAAGAGAAAGGAAGAGACACATGTTTGGAATCGGTACTAGAGACCTTGGAATAGATTTGGGTACTGCAAATACGCTCGTTTATGTAAAAGGAAAAGGAATTGTTGTGCGTGAGCCGTCTGTTGTGGCTTTGCAAACTGATACAAAACAAATCGTTGCGGTAGGTAACGATGCAAAAAATATGATTGGTCGTACACCTGGGAACGTAGTAGCCCTTCGTCCAATGAAAGATGGAGTTATTGCAGATTACGAAACAACTGCGACGATGATGAAATATTACATCAATCAAGCTCAAAAAACAAAAAGTTTGTTTGCGGGTAAGCCGTATGTAATGGTTTGTGTACCTTCTGGCATTACAGCTGTTGAGAAGCGTGCCGTTATTGATGCGACTCGTCAGGCTGGCGCGCGTGATGCGTATACAATTGAAGAACCGTTTGCTGCAGCAATCGGCGCCAATCTACCGGTTTGGGAGCCAACGGGAAGTATGGTAGTAGATATTGGTGGAGGAACAACAGAAGTTGCGATTATTTCTTTAGGCGGAATCGTAACATGTCAGTCAATCCGTATCGCTGGGGACGAGATGGATGAAGCGATTATTCAATATATTCGCAAGAATTACAATTTAATGATCGGTGAGCGTACGTCAGAAGCATTAAAAGTAGAAGTCGGTTCTGCCGGAATTCCAGAAGGTATTGAAAACATGGAAATTCGCGGACGTGACTTACTAACAGGTCTACCGAAAACAATCGAAATTTCAGCAGAAGAAATTGCAGAAGCGCTAAAAGATACAGTGGCTTCTATTGTCGATTCAGTAAAAAGTACATTAGAAAAAACACCACCTGAACTTGCGGCAGATATTATGGATCGCGGTATTGTATTAACAGGCGGTGGCGCATTGCTACGTAATTTAGATAAAGTTATTAGTGAAGAAACAAATATGCCGGTTGTCATCGCAGAAGATCCGCTTGACTGTGTTGCAATTGGAACTGGTAAAGCGTTAGAACACATTGATTTATTTAAAAATCGTACAAGCGATTCATATCGCTAAATATTAAGAGGTGTAGATCGTGCCACAATTTTTCTTAAATAAACGTTTAGTTATTTTATTGGTCAGTATTATTGTATTAGTGGCATTGATTGGTTTTTCGTTAAATGGTCGTAAAAATGTAACGTGGCCTGAACAGTTTGTCAAAGATACGGTTGGTCTTGTTCAGGCTACCTTTAATGAACCCGCACAATTTGTAGCGGGTTTCTTTCAGAATGTAGGTGACTTAAAGCGTACATACGAAGAAAACGAGGTATTAAAAGCCCGTTTAGACGAACGCATGCAATTAGAAACGAAAGCCAACGCTTTGCAGCAAGAAAATAAAAAATTAAGAGCACAGCTCGACAAAAAAACGGATTTAAGTCAATACAATCCAATCGAAGCAACAGTTATTGCTCGTAATCCAGACCGTTGGCATGAGGTAATTGCCATTGATAAAGGGACGGTTCATAATGTACAGGAAAATATGGCTGTTATGACTCCTGAAGGGCTGATTGGTAAAGTGAAGCATGCATCTAAGTTCACATCTACTGTGCAGTTAATTAGTTCATCAGATCGTACAAACCGTGTATCTGCTAAAATTCAGGCTAAAAAAGAAGTGTTTGGTTTAATTGAAGGCTATGATGATAAAGAACAGGCGCTTGTTATGCGTCGTATTCCTTTTGATGCTGATATTAAAGAAAAGCAAAAAGTAGTAACGTCCGGTCTAGGACAAGAAGACGGCATTTTTCCTAGCAATCTTCCAATTGGCGTTATCACAAAAATTGAGCCTGATGAATATGGATTAACGAAAAAAGCTTATATCAAACCTGCTGCTGACTTGTATGACTTAGATAACGTAGTTGTAGCTAAAAGAAGTGCGCCCGCTGCTGAAGACGATTTAGGGGCGGAGGAGGCTAACTGATGAAGCGGTTTGTCCTTCCTATTCTCGTGCTTGTCGTTTTTATGTTTGAAAGTATCTTTGTTAATTTTGTCGCCATGGCATCACCATGGCGAGACTGGATTCTATCGCCTCACTTTGTTGTAGTGGTACTGGCTTTTATGGCAGTGTATTATCACCCAAAGCAAGCGATGCTATATGGGGTAATCCTTGGATTCATGTACGATATTGCCTTTACGGATGTCTTAGGAGTATACGCGCTTGGATTGCCGGCCGTATGCTATATCGTATCAAAACTAATGAAGGTTTTTCAGCAAAATACGCTTATCGTAATCTGCATGTCGCTATTAGCTGTAGCCATTATTGAGTTTTATGTATATGGAATTAATAGCATTATTAATATATCCGATATGACCATTGGTCGCTTCTTGCAAGAGCGATTTTACGCAACCATCATTTTAAATGCCATATTTGCACTCATTTTTGCATTTCCGCTTCAAAGATGTTTTCAATATTTCGCTAAATTTATCGATGAACGCTGATCCGAAAATATATTACGCTTCTCGTTCGTGATGTGATAAAAATGCTGATTGAAGAAACGAAAAAAAGGAATTGAGTAAGTCTCTGTCGAAATTATATATTCGTTGAGGTGAGCGTCTTGAATAAACAAAAGCAACAAAATGTGACAATTAAAGGAACAAAAGATGGATTAACGTTGCATCTCAATGATACATGTTCATTTGCAGAGCTTTTGACGGAACTTAAGACGAAGCTTTTGACAAATAAGCATGGCGATGCCGATCAAATCGTCACAGTGTATGTCAAAATCGGAAATCGTTATTTAACTACAGAGCAGGAAACCGAATTGAAGGCGCTCATAGAAGAAAATCAGTATTTAGTAGTTAAACAAATTGATAGTAACGTTATTTTAAAGCAAGATGCAGTCCGAGTAAGAGAAGAAAGTGAATTAGTATCTGTTACAAAGGTAGTTCGTTCAGGACAGGTTCTCCATGTAGAAGGCGATTTGCTTCTAGTCGGAGACGTAAATCCCGGAGGAACCGTTGTAGCTGGAGGAAATTTATTTGTATTAGGTGCTTTAAAAGGGATTGCTCATGCAGGATATCGCGGCAATAAAAACGCCGTTATTGCTGCATCGTTAATGAAACCTTCACAGCTGCGCATTGCTGATATCATTACCCGATCAGAAGAAGAGCGCAGTGAGAAGGAAGAGAATATAATGGAATGTGCATACTTAGATGATAATGATCAAATGGTGATAGATCGCGTGCAAGCTTTACCGCATCTAAGACCGAATTTGACCAGGGTAGAAAGGAGAATTTGACAGTGGGAGAGGCTATTGTTGTTACGTCTGGTAAAGGTGGAGTTGGAAAAACAACGACATCAGCCAATTTAGGTACTGCTCTAGCATTAGCTGGAAAGCGCGTGTGTCTAGTAGACACTGATATCGGCTTACGCAACTTGGATGTTGTAATGGGGCTTGAAAATCGTATTATTTATGATCTTGTAGACGTGGTAGAAGGTCGATGCCAACCGCAAAAAGCCTTGATTAAGGACAAGCGTTTTGAATGTTTGTACTTACTTCCTGCTGCTCAAACGAGTGACAAAACAGCTGTTCAACCAGAACAAATGCGAGAGTTAGTTCTTCAGTTAAAGCAAGACTATGACTATGTGGTTATTGATTGCCCAGCTGGTATTGAACAAGGCTATAAGAATGCCGTAGCTGGCGCTGATAAGGCACTCGTTGTGACAACACCGGAAGTTTCAGCTGTTCGTGATGCTGACCGTATTATTGGATTATTGGAGCAAGAGGATATCGAATCTCCAAAACTGGTTATTAACCGAATCCGTAGTCATATGATGAAAAATGGAGACATGCTGGACGTGGAAGAAATTTCTCAGCTTCTGGCTGTTGATTTAATTGGAATCGTTGCTGACGATGAAAATGTTATTCGTGCTTCTAACAACGGTGAACCAATTGTCATGGATCCATCAAGCAAAGCATCAATTGCATATCGTAATATTGCAAGACGTATTCTAGGTGAAACGGTTCCTCTTCAATCGTTAGATGAAGAAGATAAGGGAATGTTTGCACGTATTAAACGATTCTTTGGTGTTCGTTCTTAAAAAGCTTCCGATAGAGGAAGCTTTTTTTATTTGTGTGATTTTGTAGAGTCAAGCTGTCATAAGCTCCACGGACAAGTCATATAGTTGATTATACGATAAGAACAAGGAGAATGATGAATCATGAATCGACGTGCTGATGAAATCCGTAAACGAATTGCTGAGCGCAAGCGAAAACAATTAAATACAACGAAGCGTCTTCCTCAAGAACCTCTTCATACGTCCTTAATGAGTGAAGAAGAAAAATATGGATCGATGGATTATTCTGCGGTTGAATACACACCATCAGCAAAGGAATATCACCCGTTATTTCGAAAAGAACGCTTTTTATTTAAAATTTTAGCTTCGGCCTGCTTAGTGTTAATTGTAGGGATTATGTTCAAGAACGCTTCTCCTGCTTTTGAACAGGCCAGAGTGGTGGTTCAACAAACAATGGATAAAGAATTTCAGTTTGCGGCTGTTTCCTCTTGGTATGAAGATAAGTTTGGGAAGCCGTTAACGCTACTGCCGAATAAGGAGTCTAGCAAAACGGAGCAAAGTGTAAGCGGAGAATACGCTACTCCAGCTTCAGGGAAAGTAACGGAAACATTTGCTCAAAGTAAGCAAGGCGTGACGGTTCAAACAGGAGTGGATTCTGTTGTAGAAGCAATGAGTGAAGGTATTGTAAGGTATGTAGGAAAACGTGATGATACTGGGAATACCGTTATTATTCAACATGCCGATGGAACTGAAACTTGGTATGGACAGCTCAAAAAAATCAATGTTAGCATGTATGATTTTGTGAATAAAGGCAAAGAAGTAGGAATTGTGGAAAACAGTAAAAAAGGCGATGCTGGAACGTTCTATTTTGCTATTAAAAAAGGCGAT
Source organism: Priestia sp. FSL W8-0524 (assembly GCF_038005965.1). Classification (NCBI taxonomy): domain Bacteria; kingdom Bacillati; phylum Bacillota; class Bacilli; order Caryophanales; family Bacillaceae; genus Priestia; species Priestia sp. FSL W8-0524. Next base: position 4,312,499 of record NZ_JBBOUG010000001.1, on the reverse strand, counting down.
AAGTTTGTGGATCCTAGTCAGGTGATTCAATTTGAATAGTGCTTTTTCGTTATTAATGAAAATTCACATTCATCCATTGTTTTGGGGGATTTTCGTAATTGGTATCTTAACGGCTACGGTAAAGCAGCTTTTTTTGTTATTTATTATTGTAATTATTCATGAACTGGGCCACGCCGTAGCGGCTCAGTGTTTTTCTTGGCGAATTCGTAGAATTATGCTCTTACCTTTTGGAGGAGTAGCAGAAGTAGATGAACATGGTAATCGTCCATTTCGAGAAGAGTTTATTGTGACAATAAGTGGACCTCTTCAGCATCTTTGGATGTTTGGAGCTGCTTTCTTATTAATGAAAATAAATGTGTTGTCTTTGGAAACGTATGAGCAATTTATGTTTCAATGCACAGTAATTTTACTGTTTAACCTTTTGCCCATTTGGCCATTGGACGGAGGGAAGCTGCTTTTTTTAATGTGCAGTCGTTCTTTACCATTTTTAGAAGCGCATAAGCTTGCACTCCGGTTATCAACGTTTTTTTTAGCTATCGGTATTATCTACGCCGTCATTATGCATCCTTTTCAGCTGCACTTATGGATTGTTATTTCATTTTTAATTATATCCGGATATTTGGAATGGAAGAGCAGGCAATTTGTCTACATGCGCTTTTTGTTGGAGAGGTATCATGGAAAAGAGCATCCAATTGGAGCTTTAAAAACGCTAAGTGTATCAACCAGTGAGACGCTCCATCAAGTCCTGCAAAAATTCCAAAGAGGTTGTAAGCATATGATTATTGCTACATCTCAAACAGGCGAGCATGTACAAATTGATGAAAATGAACTTTTACACGCTTACTTTGTAGAAAAAAGAACAAATAGCCCACTAGATGAACTTGTAACAGTTTACTGATTTCTAGTAACATAGAATAGAATGAAAAAAGTTCGGTTGCACTGACCGAACTTTTTCCTATGAATTTAGATTAAAGTGAGGCAATGTATGTGAAGGCATGTATCATTAACGCGGCTACTTCTTCCAAACGTATAGCCGTGATAAACGATAAAACACTAGAAAAAATATATTTAGAAGAACAAAGCGAGAATCAAATTATTGGTGATATATATTGGGGTAAAGTCGTAAAAGTCCTGCCGCATATGCAAGCAGCCTTTATCGATATTGGTTTATCAATGAACGGATTTATTCATCGAAATGAACTTGTATCCTATCAGCAGTCAGATAATCCTCACAAGGATCAGCAGCCGATGTCTGCTTTTATTCGTGAAGGAGAAAAAGTATTGGTTCAAGTTGTAAAAGAAGGCATTGGAACAAAAGGGCCGAAGCTGACGGGTATTATTGAATTTTCTTCTGATGAGCTTGTATATTTACCGCACGGAAACTATGTCGCTGTATCCAAAAAAATAGATGAGCCAAAACGCCAACAGTGGAAACAGCTTGGCGAGCGGTTAAAACAGGGGATGGAAGGCTTTTTATTTCGAACAGCGATTGAGGAAAAATCAGAAGCTGCGGTCCAACACAAAATAAAAGAGCTACAGAAGAAATATGAGCGCCTTGAACGACAGGCACAGGGAATGAAAGCTCCTGCCCTAGTCAGCAAAGGACAAGATTTTCTCGAAACAAGAGTGCAAGCTGCACTTCAACAAGGAATTGACGGGATAGTAGTAGATGACTTTGACCTATATCAACATCTTCAAGCTGCCTACCCTAACTCGTCAATAGAGTACTATAAAGGAAATGAAAATATTTTCTCCTTTTATGATGTGGAACGGCAAATAGAGAAGCTTTTAAAGCGAATCGTGTGGCTCAAAAGTGGAGGTTATATCGTTATTGACGAAACGGAAGCGATGACGGTCGTAGACGTGAACACGGGGAAGTTTTCAGGAAAAGATAATATTCGAAAGACGATGCTTCAAACAAATATGGAAGCTGCGTATGAACTGTCCAAACAGATGCAATTACGTCACTTAGGCGGCATGATCTTAATTGATTTTATAAATATGTCTCATAAAGAAGATCGGACAGAAGTAGAAAGGTACATGAAAAAGCTATGTGAACAAGATGAAGTGCGGACGAATGTAGTTGGCTTTACAGAGCTCGGCATATTGCAATTAACGCGGAAGAAAGTGCGCAATAGCATTGGGTCAACATTAACTATGCCTTGTGAAGTATGTGAAGGAACCGGTAAAATGATTGATTCCAAAACGGTTGCTTTTCAAATTGAACGTGTAATTTGGGAACATCGCGGCGCGGAAGAAGAGGCTATTTGGATTGAGACGCGAAGTGATGTTATAAATGAAATGAAAGCTCAAGGGTTTCTCAAAGCTCTAGAGAAAATGGTTAAAAAAACCGTATATCTTACGCCAAGCGATGATTATACAAACGCATTTGTTTTGCGTCAATTGGGGTTGAAAGAGCAGATTCAAAAAAGGGTCTCTGCTTCTATATAAATTTTTAGAAGAAAACATGAATTCCAATTGACACTAACCTTTGATTTGTAGTAAGATTTAATATGTTGGTTTGTAGCACCCGTGCTACAACCGCTCAGAACAGGTTTTAAGTTCACTTGAACACCTGTGATGGCGAGTCTTAGTTTTTAGAGGAGGTGCAGAGAATGTACGCAATTATTGAAACTGGTGGTAAGCAAATTAAAGTAGAGGCTGGTCAAGCAATCTACGTTGAAAAACTTGCTGGTGAACAAGGCGAAACAGTTACTTTTGACAAAGTATTATTTGTAGGTGGCGACAGCGTGAAAGTTGGTGTTCCTTTCGTAGAAGGTGCAACAGTTACGGCTAAAGTTGAAAAACAAGGTCGCGCTAAAAAGATCACTGTATTTAAATACAAAGCAAAGAAAAACTATCGTCGTAAGCAAGGTCACCGTCAACCTTACACAAAAGTTGTAATCGACGCTATCAACGCGTAATTATAACAAATGATTAAGGTGACGATTTCTCGTGATGCAAATAAGAAAGTTGACGGGTTCACGATGAGTGGACATGCTGACTTTTCCGAACACGGAAAAGATCTTGTTTGTGCGGGAGCATCTGCAGTTTCATTTGGAACAATTAATGCTATCTTTTCAATAAGTGGGGTTGAACCGCACTTAGAGCAAGGTGGAGATGGTGGCTATCTCCGTTGTGAGATTCCGAAAGATGTGGATTCGTTCACATTGGAACAGATTCAATTGCTATTAGAAGGTATGGTTGTTTCACTGAAAACGATCGAATTAGATTACAGTAATTATATAAAAATTAACGACAACTAAACAGGAGGTGGATGTCATGTTAGTAAGATTAGACCTTCAATTCTTCGCTTCTAAAAAAGGAGTAGGTAGTACTAAAAACGGTCGTGATTCAATCTCGAAACGTCTTGGTGCTAAACGTGCTGATGGCCAATTCGTATCTGGTGGTTCAATTTTATACCGTCAACGCGGTACTAAAATTTACCCAGGTGCAAACGTAGGTCGTGGTGGAGATGATACTTTATTCGCTCAAATCGACGGTATCGTTAAATTTGAACGTTTCGGTCGTGACCGTAAAAAAGTATCTGTATACCCTGTTGCTCAAGAAGCATAAGATACAAAAAGAAAACTCTAACCCAAGTAGGTTAGAGTTTTCTTTTTGTAGAATATTTCACCTATTACCCATTGGAATTTGTTATAATCGAACATATCTAAGAAGATTGATACGAGATGTTTGTCAGCGTTGTGAAATACTTATGCTCGAGTCAAAGTTAGGAGTGCTAAGATGGAAAAAGAATGGGATGTCGTAGAGGTATTAAGATACGCGCGGCATGATTGGTTAAATAAGCTGCAATTAATCAAAGGCAATCTAGCGTTGAATCGGCTTGATCGAGCGAATGAAATCATTGAAGAAATTGTAAATGAATCCAAACATGAATCCAAGTTAACAAACATCAATATGCGACTGTTTGCGGGCTTTGTTATGACCTATCATTGGAATAACCATGCTGTTCGCTTAGATGTGGAAGTGCTTGGAGAATTGAAGGATTTATCACAATACGATGAGTTCGTATACAACTGGTGTTGCTATTTGACAGAAGCACTCGAAAAATATGTTGATTATCATGCAGAAAACTATTTGAGTATTTCAGTATGCATTGAAGAACAGGGAATTCGTTTCTTTTTTGACTTTAGTGGAATACTAACAGATATACAGAAGCTACAAAACAAGCTACAATGTTATGAGTGCGCTCAAGGAGTTGCATTGGTTGAACAGCATATGTCTGAAGATGAATTTAGCCTTATGCTCACAATAAGTTAAAAGCGCTTTTGCTATGGCAAGAGCTAAGATATAGAACGGAGTGAAAAAGAAATGTTTGTAGATCAGGTCAAGGTATATGTAAAAGGTGGCGACGGAGGAAATGGAATGGTTGCCTTCCGTCGCGAAAAGTACGTACCAAAAGGAGGTCCTGCAGGTGGTGACGGTGGTCACGGTGCAGATGTCATTTTTGAAGTAGAAGAAGGATTACGTACGCTGATGGATTTCCGTTATAAGCGTCACTTTAAAGCAAGCCGTGGTGAACATGGAATGTCAAAAGGACAGCACGGACGTAACGCTGAGCCGATGATTGTAAAAGTTCCACCAGGTACCGTTGTGTTGGATGAAGATACGAACGAAACGATTGCTGATTTAGTTGAGCACGGCCAGCGTGCAGTGATTGCTAAAGGTGGACGCGGAGGGCGTGGGAATACGCGTTTTGCTACACCTGCAAATCCAGCACCGGAGCTTTCAGAAAATGGAGAGCCAGGTAAAGAGAGAAATGTCATTCTTGAATTAAAAGTATTAGCCGATGTAGGATTAGTTGGTTTCCCAAGTGTTGGAAAGTCAACGTTATTATCCGTAACGTCTGCTGCAAAGCCAAAAATTGCTGAATATCATTTTACAACAATTAATCCGAATTTGGGAGTAGTTGAAACAGAAGATAATCGCAGTTTTGTGATGGCAGATTTACCAGGGCTAATCGAAGGTGCACATGAAGGTGTAGGATTAGGTCATCAGTTTTTACGTCACATTGAACGTACCCGCGTGATTGTCCATGTAATCGATATGTCAGGTTTAGAAGGCCGTGATCCATATGAAGATTACTTAACTATTAATGAAGAGCTGCGTCAGTATAATATGCGTTTAACGGAACGTCCGCAAGTAGTGGTAGCAAATAAAATGGATATCCCGCAAGCCGAAGAGAATTTAGCTGCATTCAAAGAAAAAGTAGGGGACGAAGTGAAAATATTTCCAATTTCTGCGGCAACGCGTGATGGAATACGCGAACTGTTATTTACAGTAGCTGATCTTGTAGAAACGACGCCGGAATTCCCAATGCAAGAAGAGGAAGATCTATCTATGCACCGCGTACTGTACAAGCATGAAAAGAAAGAAGTGGAATTTGTTATTACGCGTGATAGCGATGGCTCATACGTATTAAGCGGTGAAAAAATCGAAAAATTATTCAAGATGACTGACTTCTCACGTGAAGAATCAGTTCGTCGATTCGCGCGCCAGCTTCGAGGCATGGGCGTCGATGAAGCCCTTCGTGAACGAGGAGCAAAAGATGGCGACATTGTAAAGCTGTTTGAATATGAATTTGAATTTATCGACTAATTGTTGTTCATAGGATAAGGGGAGGGGCTTTACTTGCATAAGAGCGATAAGCAGTTTTATTTAGTTCGCGAAGATGTATTACCAGAAGCGATGAAAAAAACATTGGATGCGAAGCTGTTAATTGAACGGGGAAAAGCTGAGTCGGTAGCAGATGCTGTACAAGCCGTAGACTTGAGTCGCAGTGCTTTTTATAAGTACCGCGACACGGTCTTTCCGTTTCAGACGGTTGTCAAACAGCGCATTATTTCACTATTTTTTCATATTGAAGATCGATCAGGAACTTTATCACATTTATTGAGCACCGTTGCATCATCAGGATGCAATGTGCTAACAATTCACCAAACCATCCCTTTACAAGGGCGTGCCAACGTAACTCTTTCATTAGATACAGCAAGTATGAGTGTTGAGTTAAATGAAATGCTGCGAAGACTGAAAAGCTTAGAGTTTGTAGATAAAGTGGACGTGCTTGGTTCAGGGGCATAATGGTAAACAGATATAGATAAGGAGAGGCATGATTGTGGGGAAAGTAGGATATTTAGGACCAAAGGCAACATTTACACATGTGGCCGTCCAAGGCGTATTTAAACAGCACGACCATATTCCATACAAAACAATTCCAGCATGCATTGATGCAGTGGATAAAGGAGAGATTGAGTATGGAATTGTACCGTTAGAAAATGCACTTGAAGGATCTGTAAATTTAACACTTGATTATCTTATTCACGAACGTCGTCTGCCGATTGTTGGAGAAATTGTGCTTCCAATTCGTCAGCATTTAATGGTTCATCCATCTCATGCAGAACAGTGGAAAAACATTGAAACGATTTATTCTCATCCTCATGCAATTGCGCAGTGTCATAAATTTTTACACGGAGAATGTACGTCAACTGCAGTAGAAGAGATGACATCAACGGCGTTTGCTGCTAAATATGTAAGCGAACACCCTGAGCTTAATATTGGAGCTATTGCGAATGGATTAGCAGCCCGTGAATATGGATTACATATTGCTTGCCCGAATATTCATGATTATGATCATAATACAACAAGGTTTGTTATTTTGCATAAAGATGGAGGGCAAGAGGTGCCATTTTTAGCTGGAAACGGGTGCAAGACAACGTTAATGATTACACTTCCATCTGATCAGGCAGGAGCGCTTCATCAAGTGCTTTCAGCTTTCTCCTGGCGTAAGCTAAATCTGTCTAAAATTGAATCCCGTCCCATGAAAACAGGGCTTGGAAACTATTTCTTTATCGTTGATATTGAACAAAAAATGGATGAAGTATTAATCCCTGGGGCTATGGCTGAACTTGAGGCACTGGGCTGTAGCGTAGAGCTGTTAGGAAGCTATCCTCATACACTACTTGAAACAGAAATCCCGCTTTAAAGCGGGATTTTTTTTGTTATAACACCTTTTTACTCATTCGAAACTAAATAACCTTCCGCTTCAAGAGCTAAGCAGGCAGCATTCAGTTTTTCAATTGTATCTGCTTCAATCGTATGAAGGTGAATCCCCTCTGTTAACTGAGATAAATAAGTTGCGTTTGTTTCTTGAATTTTTTTTATGAACGTTTCTACTTCTTTTCGGGTTTGAATCATAACGGAAGCCGTTAATTCACCATACACAGGGTGTTCAACGGTTACATTTTTTACAAGAACGCCGTGGTCAACAAGCAGGAGAAGCTCCTTTTCAGCATCTTCTGGCGTATGCTGACAGGCAATAATTCGCTGATGCACGGTAGTTTGAGATGGATTTTGAATATAAATATATCCTTGGCTTGTTGCGATAATGGGCTCATTTTTAGCTTTAAGCAGCGAAATATCTTGTACAATGACTTGGCGGCTAACGTTTGTTCTTTTCGAAAGCTCACTGCCCGTCATTGGTTTATTCTCTGTTTGTAACCATTGTAGAATAAGTTCTCTTCTTTCTTCTCCAAGAATTTTTTTTTGAGTTCCTGGCACCTTTAATCCCTCCTTTTACACTGTCATAAATTCTTGCTGTAATAAATGAAAAACGGATATGAGTCGATCAATATGCTTAAACGTTGAATGTTGACTAAATGAAAGACGTACAAAGTTCTTAGCATTCGCAGTCGATTTGCCAATCGCAAGTAAAGAAGCTAATGGTTCCTGCTGATTTACATGGCAGGCACTTCCCGTAGATATAGCAATTCCGTGACGATTACATTGTAACATAACATATTGACCCTGTATGTTTGAAAATGTCAGTCCAATAATTCCAGGAAAATGAGAGTTCCCAAGGCCTTCTACCTCTATAAAAGGAGCAAGAGATTCTAGTTTTTCCAGTAAGTACGATTTTAAGCGCTCATAATGGCTTCTGGCGGTCTTCATTTCTGCATATGCGCATTCAGCTGCTGCAGTAAAGGCAGCAATGCCTGTGGTATTTACAGTCCCAGGGCGAAAGCCTTTTTCATGAGTTGCTTTATGATAAATAGGCTTCCAAGAAGAACTTGAATTCATGTATACCATTCCTACACCTTTTGGTCCGTAAATTTTATGACTAGAAACTGAGATGCTATCAGCTTTCAGCTTTTTAACATCAATAGGAAGCTTACCGAAAGATTGAACACAATCACAGTGAAAGAGAATTTCTTTTTTAGATAAAAAATGGCCAATATCCTCAACTGGCTGAATTGTACCGAGCTCATGATTGATATGCTGAATGGCTACTAGCACAGTGTCAGGTCGAATCGTCTTCTTTAAGTCGTCTACAGACACAACGCCGTTTTGATCTACAGGTACGTAAGATAAGGAAAAGCCTTCTTTTTCAAGCTGCTGCAACGTATGAAGAACTGAAGAATGTTCAAGCTTCGTTGTAACCAAATGTTTTCGTTTGCTAGTGTTTCCTTTTAAAAGAGAGTGGATAGCTAAGTAATTAGCTTCTGTTCCCCCGCTTGTAAAAAAAAGATCATCCTCTCGGCAATTTACTAACAGACTTAATTTTTTTCTGCATAGTGTAAGCAGATTCTCTGCTTGTGTTCCAAGTGTGTGAAGACTGCTGGAATTTCCATAATAGCTCGTTGCCGCTTCAGTATATACCTCAATTGCTTCTTGTCTCATTGGCGTTGTTGCTGCATAGTCCAGATAAATCATTTTCTCCCCCCGATAAAAAAACTTCTTGTCTTTCATTTAATAATATGTAAATATAGGTGTCAAGACACGTGTAAATAAAGAGGTGTAAAATGTTAGAGACGGATGTTTTAATTATTGGAAGCGGATTAGCAGCGTTTTCTGCAGCTTATGAACTGTGTCGTCATAACAGAGTTGTAATGGTAACGAAAGGGAAAATTGACCGCAATAACTCAGTTCTTGCTCAAGGCGGAGTAGCAGCTGCTATTGGAAGCAGCGATCACTGGAGTGAACATCTCTATGATACGTTGATTGCGGGCAATAAGCATTGCAATGAACAAGCGGTACGCACTTTAGTGGAAGAAGGTGTGGCTGTAGTAAATGAATTGATTCATAAAGGAATGAAGTTTGATAAAAATCCAGATGGTACGCTGCATTTTGGAAAAGAAGGAGCCCATCGTGTCAATCGTATTCTGCATGCAGGTGGGGATGCAACAGGACAAGCGCTGTTCGCTTTTTTGAAAAAAGAAGTACTGCCATATATTACAGTGATTGAAAACGAAATGATTCAGCATTTAGTAACTGTAGATGGAACGTGTAGAGGTGCTATCGGACAAGGTGAAAACAACAAAATTACTATATATTATGCTCGCCAAACCATTATTGCTACCGGAGGAATCGGCGCTTTGTACAAGCATACATCTAACCAGCCGCTTGCGACAGGAGATGGGCTAGCGCTTGCGTACAGGGCTGGAGCAAAATTAGCGGACTTAGAATTTGTTCAGTTTCATCCGACCCTTTTGTATCAAAAGGAAGCGAAAGGTCTAGTATCCGAAGCGGTTCGAGGTGAAGGTGGTGTACTGGTAAATGAATGGAATGAACGCATAATGGAAGGCGTTCATCTCTTTAAGGATTTAGCACCGCGAGATGTTGTAGCAAGGACGATTTTTAATGAAATGAAAAAAGGAAGATCCGTATTTTTAGACATTGAAAAAGTGGCTCATTTTGAACAAAAATTTCCTACGATTACGGCACTGTGTCGAAAGTATAAAATTCAATTGGACAAAAAACGAATACCTGTTACTCCGGGCGCACATTTTTTAATGGGTGGAATTGAAGTAGATGCTTACGGACAAACAAGTGTTGAAGGATTGTATGCCGTGGGGGAAGTTTCTTCTACAGGCGTTCATGGAGCAAATCGTCTAGCAAGCAATTCATTGTTAGAGTGTCTTGTATTCGGAAAACGGGCAGGGCGTCATATTTTACATAAAGCGAGAACGGTATCTCGTTATACTCCCGTTCGTTACGTCTATAAAGGCATGCCTAAAATACTGCCTGCCACAAGACAAATTCAGCATAAAATGATGGATTGTGTAGGAATCATTCGTCATGAAAACGAATTGGCTACCATTGTGCATGAATTCACAAATTATTTGGATGGAATACCTCTTGATCAAGAAGTTATATATTCGAGGGAAGCTGCAACCATCTGCAATATGCTAACTGCAGGTCTGCTTATTGCCGAGTCCTCTCTTGCAAGAAAAGAAAGTAGAGGAGGTCATTACCGAAGTGACTTTCCGCATGAAAAGCAAGAGTGGGAGCATAAGCGAATTATTAAGCAGTCTGCCGCTTCAACAAAACAATCATTGATTTTATAAGCAAGGAAATCTAAAAAGAAAGGTGAGGTAGCATAATGAACACGTTGAAATTACAAACACTGTTGCATTCTTTTTTTATAGAAGACATTGGAGATGGAGATCTAACTTGTGAAGCTATTTTTTCTCCGTCTGACCAAGGGAAGGCTGTGTTTACGGCAAAGCAATCAGGTATTATCGCAGGAGTGGAATTGATTAAAGAAGGATTTCATTTAATAGACCCTAATGTGAAAGTGGATTTCGAAAAAAAAGATGGAGATGTTCTTAAGCCTGGAGATAAAATAGCTGCCGTTTCAGGATCCGTGCGATCTATTTTGACCGGTGAACGGGTAATTTTAAACTTACTTCAAAGAATGAGCGGCATTGCCACGATGACGCACAAAGCCGTAGCGATGCTTGGCAGCTCACATACCCGCATATGTGACACCCGAAAAACAACGCCTGGTCTGCGAATGTTAGAGAAGTATGCCGTTCGTGCTGGAGGAGGTTATAATCATCGTTTTGGCTTGTACGATGGCGTCATGTTAAAAGATAACCATATTGCACATGCAGGATCTATTCTAGACGCTGTTGTGAGAGTAAGAGAGCAGCTTGGACATATGGTTAAGGTGGAAGTAGAAATTGAAAATAAAAGTCAATTGCTAGAAGCAATAGAGGCAGGAGCAGATGTCATTATGTTCGATAACTGTTCTCCAGAAGTCATTAAAGATTGGATACCGCTGGTTCCCGCTCATATTGTCACAGAAGCATCCGGTGGAATTACGCTTGGCACGCTCCATTCTTTTAGAGACAGCGGAGTGGACTATATTTCACTTGGAGCTTTAACGCATTCAGCAGGGTCTATCGATATCAGCTTGGACTTATTAACAGAAAGGGGAACAGAAAATGATGAGTTTATTACAAACGCTTCAGCAGCAAACGCTGCCCGCTAAATATACGGAGCTCACAGAAAATGAAATGAAAAGAAGAGTATTAGAAATCAAGAAAAAACTCGGAAGCAAATTGTTTCTGCTCGGCCACCATTATCAAAAAGACGAAGTGTACGAGTTTGCAGATGCGGTAGGAGACTCCTTACAGCTGGCTCAAATAGCGGCTGAAAATAGAGAAGCTGAGCATATTGTGTTTTGCGGCGTTCACTTCATGGCAGAAACAGCTGATATTTTAACAGATGAAAACCAAAAAGTCATTTTACCCGATATGCGAGCTGGCTGTTCAATGGCTGATATGGCTACTATTCAGCAAACAGAAAAGGCATGGCCTGTCTTGCAGGCTCTTTTCGGAGATACGATTATTCCGCTTACGTATGTAAATTCTACAGCTGCAATTAAATCTTTTGTAGGCGAACATGATGGTGCAACAGTAACATCTTCAAATGCAAAAAATATGGTGGAGTGGGCATTTTCTAAAAAAGAGCGCATTCTCTTTTTACCAGATCAGCATTTGGGCAGAAACACAGCTTATGATTTAGGTGTTGGACTAGATGAAATGGCCATTTGGAATCCTATTGAAGAAATGCTTGAATATGAAGGCGATATAAACAACATCAAGGTGATTCTATGGAAAGGTCACTGTTCTGTGCACGAAAATTTCACGGTTAAAAATATTGATTATTTACGCGAGAAGCAGCCTAGGATGAATATTATTGTTCATCCAGAGTGTTCCCATGAAGTGGTGCAAAAATCAGATTATGCAGGTTCTACAAAATATATTATCGATACAATTGAACAAGCTCCTTCAGGCTCTAAATGGGCCATTGGCACGGAAATGAACTTAGTGAAACGGATTATCAATAGTCATCCGGATAAAGAAATTGTTTCACTTAATCCCTATATGTGTCCTTGTTTGACGATGAACCGAATTGATTTGCCTCACTTGCTGTGGGCTTTAGAAAGCATCGAAGAAGGAAAAGAAGTAAATCAAATCAAGGTGGATAAACATACAGCAGAAGGTGCTATCAAAGCCCTAACGAATATGTTAGAACGAGCATAAAGATTTTTAAGACAATTAAACAAAGAAGGTCTAAAAGAAGACTTATTGACATATTGTTTGTGTTGATAAGTCTTTTTTTCTTTATCATAAAAACTTGAACCAAACTGTGGGCAAAATGAATAAAAAAATGGTTCAAGGCATATCTTGTGATGAACAAACAGAACTTACTTTGATTTTGCACATATAGATGGCAGAGACTCTACTCGGGAGGGGAATGACGTTGAAAATCCATATCGTTCAAAAAGGGGATACCCTTTGGAAAATCGCTGAAAAGTATGGGGTTAATTTTGAAGAGTTAAAAAAAGCGAATTCTCAATTAAGCAATCCAGATATGATCATGCCTGGAATGAAAATTAAAGTGCCGACAAGCGGAGTGCCTGTTCAAAAAGAAGGAGCTCCTTCACCTGGGATAAAAGAAATGCCTAAAGTTCAACACCCTTATAGTGACCAATCCACAAAAGCTTATCCAGTAACGGAAATTGATGAAAGTCCAGATGAGAAAAAGTCAGCTAATCAGCCTGCTCAGACACCGTTTATGCAACCGATAAAAGAAGCACCAATTGCCCAGCCTAAAAAAGAAGCACCGATTGCTCAGCCGAAAAAGGAAGCGCCGATTGCGCAGCCAAAGAAAGAAGCGCCGGTCGCCCAGCCTAAAAAAGAAGCACCAATTGTTCAGCCTAAAAAAGAAATGCCAGTTGCGCCAAAGCTTCCTAAATTAAAGCCAATTGCACCTGAGATTGATATTAACAATTATTACACAGTTAATATGGCGATGCAGGCTCCAAAAAAAGAAGCACCAAAAGAACTACCCAAGCATGAATCGCCAGAAAGTCCTGAGATGGAGAGTATAGAAATGCCTCCTCAAATGCCATGTTACCCAATCATGCCAATATCGCCTGTGATGCCAGGCTGCGGATTTAATTATATGCCGTGTCATCCGCCAATGTATGCACCGCAGCCATATCCAATGCCAATGTATCAACAGGCTCCAATGTATCATCACGGTTATGAAAACGAATCGTTTGAAGAACATGCAATGGGCGCTCACATGGCACCGATGCCAATGTATCCAATGATGCCACACAGCTGCTATGGACCGGTACAATGTTCTCCTTGTCCGCCTCCATGGGGATATCAGCAGCCCGTTTATCCGGCCTATCATCAAGCACCGATGTATCCACAAGTGCAAGGAGCTATGACAGGTGGCCATTATGAAAGTTCTTCCGAAGGTTTTGGAAACGCGCCTTACCATTATGGGCAGCACTATGCGCCACAGCAGCAAGGAGACTGCGGCTGCGGTGAACCACGACCTGACGACTATGCACCACAGCAGCCTTATCCACAGTACCAGCAGCAGGTACCTTATGGCTTTCAGGACCCAAGGGCACTCTATCCAGCCCCATATGGCATGATTGGTGTACCTCCGTATCCTGCGTTTGACCCAAATGCATTTAGTATTCCAGAATATGATGAGTACGACGAAGATGAGGATTGATTATTATACACGAGACGATTTTAATTTAAATCGTCTCTTTCTCTATTTGAAAAAAAGAGATATTCAAGTTGAGGCCTACCGTATGAAAAAGCCTCATGTCATCATAGCGGATACGAATAAAGGAAAAAAAGTAATAAAAGCTTACAGAGATAAAGGTAAAATTGAACATGTTTATCATTTTTTATCTCAGATTCAACAAGGGTACGCTGTTAATTTCGAAGCTTACCCACAAGGTGAACTTTATATAAAGGACCGTCATTTGTATTGGGCGATGATGCCCTTTGTTAAGCAAGTAAAAGAGGTAACGTATGAAAGTTTTCAGGATCGAGAAGAAGTATTACAAGCATTGAGCCGCTATCATGGAGAAGTTCATAAAAAGAAAATAGCCGCGTATACAAAGCTTTCTGAGTATGATCTTATTTTAAAATGGAAAAAGCGGCTTTCTTCTTTTCAAGAAGCATCACACATATTTAGAGAATTTAATCAATTTCATGTATATAAAGATATTGTGACTTGGGGAGAAAAAGCTTTAGTCTTAATGGAGCGCTTCAAAGATAGAGGGCTGAACTATTCCATTATTCATGGTGATGTTGCTTCACATAATTTCTTGAAAACAAACCACTTGGGTATTGTTATGATTGATTTTGACTTAGCGGCTAAAGCTCCTGCTCTTTATGACTATGTTCAGCTGGCCCAGCGCTTTTTGCCTTACGTCCAGTGGTCGATGAAAGAACTACTTCAACACTCGAAAATAAAAGAATTAAGCAAGCAGCGTTTTTTTCTTGCTTCTTTGCTATTTCCATCGATGCTGATGAGAAACTGGAATATAAACCCCTCTGCTTTATCATGGGCAAACCGTCAAAGGTTAATGCAGCAATCAGTTGAAGAATGGTCACAGCGCACACGGTTTTATCGAGTGATTTACCAGCACTTACAAAACCTACATGACATGTAAAGAGTTTATAAACACTTCATCGAATAAGAAACGGCTTGTCTTTTAATCCTAATAGTAAGCTCAGAGTAAATAGAGCTTAAATTAGGGGGCGATTATGTTGAATAGGTATGTAGCAACTTCTTTAGCTTTTGCATGTATGATGGGACTTGGCGCTTGCAATAACAAAGACCAAGGTATGGAACAACGCTATACAGATACGACACAGCCTGTTGGGTATCATACAAATGAAAAAGCGAATGAACATCGCGTAGATAATCCGAAAGGTCCAATGACTGAAGTTTTAGATGGGAATGGAACACCTAATTATCCGTTAAACGTAAGTGATGGACGTTTTGACAATCCGACAAACCCTTATGGAAACATCAATAATACAAATGATCGTACAAATGGCGTGGCTAATATGTATTACGGTGAAGATTATCCAAGAGACTTTACGGAAAAAGTGGCTGATCGAGCTGCAAGCGTTAAAGGTGTAGAAAATAGTCGCGCCGTTGTCCGTGGAGATCAGCTATTAGTTGCTGTGGATCCTGCCAAAGACATAAATAACGGCCGTTTAAGACAAAATGTGCTCGATAAAGTAAAGCCTATTGCGAAGGACTACAATGTTCAAGTAAAAGTAGATCACGATGTATTTATGAATGCTCGTTCTCTTGATGACGATATTCGAAATGGAAAAGACCGAAATACGATTCAAACTAATTTCAATGGTCTATTTGAATCAGTCGATGAGAATGTCAATCATAAACATCGTTAAATGAAGAAGCAGCTGTCTGTGAAGGGCGGCTGTTTTTTTGATGAGAATACATATAAAAAAGCTGCCATTGAAGCCAGGCAGCTATTCCTCGAACATGTAACTATTAATTTTTCTTGTTAGAAGCAGATTTGTTTGTTGTTGTAGATTCCGCTTCTTCATTTTGAGCGTTAGTTTCGTTTTGTTTGAGGCGACCTTCTCTTTTTTTCGTATCTGCTGGTGCCGTAGCGACACTCTTTGTATTTTTAACATTTTTTGCAGAAGAGCTTGTCTTATTAGCTTGTGTGTTTGGCTTCTCGTTGTTAGTTGTCTGACTATTTTCGTATTCAGCTTCCACGTCGCTTGCTAGAGCTGCAGAAACTTGAGCGTAAGTATGGTCTGTATAGTTCATCATATTTTCGTATACTTCAGGGCTCGCGAGTCCATCAGGTTCTACGCTTGCTTCTTCTTTCTTAATCGTTTCAGTCCATTCTTTTGTTTCTTGAATAAGTTTTTTTCCTATAATTACTTCTTCAACAATAACTGGTCTTTTGGTTATTTCTACTCGTTCTTCCATGATTGGAACACGAATAATTTCATCTTCTGTAAGTGGGCCAGCGTTATAGTCTCCGTCAATTACAGGGCGGCGTTCAATATAAAACTCTTCTCTTGTAACAGGAACGTGTACAGTTCTTTCTTCCTCTATTACTTTTTTGTGGAGTTTTACTTCACCTACTTGAACGCGTTCTTTTAAGACATCTAATTTTTCTTCACGCAGTTGGACAGCTCTATGCTCGTTGTGTTCCGTATAGGTTCCGTACGCTGGAGTTTGTTCAGAGCTTACGGCATCTATCAAAATTAGAATTTTACCAGCAGCTACATCTGTCTCGCACTGCACGGCTGAGATGTCTGGGATGCCCATGCGGATTAATTTTGATTTCAAGCCGCTTCCTTGTTTGAGCCCCATGCCGCCTGTCATCATGGTAAAAAAGTTATCCATCATGACGCCAGCTAATGAACTTACGGCAGGCGAACCAGCTTCAATAATTACATTTGTATCATGACCTATTTGAAATGTATTGCTTTTACTATTAGAAATGACCATGATGTCTGTTTCTCGATAACCTTGACGTTTTAAATTATGGATAACATCTAAAGCTTCTTTTTCTGAAAAAAAAGTTCCGACTACACGTTTATTCATTCTCATTACTTCAGCTCCCTTTTTTATGAAAATAGATAATAGAAGTCCTTACAATTACTTCCACTATGTACATACCCTGCGAAAATTTAATTAAAACGTTTAAGAGAAAATTTTACAAATAGTGTGCAAATGTAACAAATACTCCATGTTTTCTTAACATAATATCGTGAAAAGGATTCGCTTCATAAAATAAGAGGATAAAAGAAAATAAGTAGGTCAAACTATTAGTGTAGATTTTCACAAAACCTTTTTAGATAATACTAAAAAGAGTATGATTAACGTGTGAGGTGAAGGTGAGTGAAGAAAGTCATTCATCAAGCAGCTTTTTTAATGCTAGTAAGTATTGTGCTTTGTATAATGCCATACCGTGCAGATGCGAATGAAAAGGAGCCGATGACATTATTTCTTGAGCGCGTGTATGTGGATGGAGTCGTAAGTCAAGAGATGATCAAAAGCCCTTCTATGACAAAAAAACAATTAATGAAAAAATATAAAAATTGGCGACTGCTTAAAGAAACCGATCGAGAGCTAGTTTTTAGAACAAGCATAGACGATATTTCACCTATTTTAAAAGACAACGGCTACGTAGGGCTTTCTGTTAACGGTATTCTCTCAGCATTTGAAGGCAAGCCAGCTTCGTCGCAGCACATTATACAGTCGTTTTTTCAAATTGACATCAAAAGGCTTGAAAGCTATCAGCATGAACAATTAAAGAAAGGTATTCGCGTTCAATCAAAAGATGAATATCTTTCCCTCATTAATTTCTATAAAATCTATCAGCTCCAGCAGCGGCCGCTTTCGATCAAGCAGCCGTTTTTTAGTATGGTAAAATAATTATTGAATTCAACATTCTAAATTGCTTCTATTTGCTTTTGGCGATATGTTAAAATGGTATTCAGCAGTCTAGTATTGTATATAACTTAAAAGGTCATTCATCAATAAAAGTGGGCGGTTCTATTTTTTACAGCTATTGTAAAAGTGGGTTGAGAAAGATGAAAAGAGGCGAACGTTCTCTTGAACGTCTTTTTAAAAGGAACTGTAAAGGAAAATAGAGAACGATGCGGGCAGGACTCTTCATAGGTAAGATGGAAGGTCACTGCCCGCGCGTACGTGAGTAAGGAGAGAGCTTATTGTTTGATTATATCAAAGGCACGGTTACATATATAAATCCTGAGTATATAGTAATTGAAAACAACGGAATAGGCTATCAGGTCTTTACGCCGAATCCATACGTGTTTTCAATTGATGAACAACCAAAAACGGTTTACACCTATCAATATGTAAGAGAAGACGTAATTGCACTTTACGGGTTTGCTTCGCGAGAACAAAAGGATTTATTTATGAAGTTAATTAGCGTGTCAGGAATCGGCCCAAAAGGCGGTTTAGCTATTTTAGCGTCAGGTAATCCAGCGCAGGTTGTCCAAGCTGTGGAGGAGGAAGACGAGAAGTTTTTAGTTAAGTTTCCAGGAGTAGGTAAAAAAACAGCTCGACAGATGATTCTAGATTTAAAAGGAAAGCTGCATGATATTGTACCAGATGCCGTTCCTTCTTTATTTGCAGATTTGGACGCACAAGAAGTCAAATCTCAAAGTTCAGAAGCACTCGATGAAGCCATTGAAGCACTTAAAGTATTAGGTTACGCAGAAAGAGAAATCAAAAAAATTGTTCCAGCTTTAATGAAGGAAACGATGACAACAGATCAGTATATTAAAGAAGCGCTAAAACGATTATTGAAACAATAAGTAAGGGAGGAGTAAAATGGACGATCGTATTGTAACGGGAGATGTTCTTGGTGAAGAAGAAATCATCGAGCAAAGTTTGCGGCCGCAAACCTTACAGCAGTATATTGGTCAGCATAAAGTAAAATCCCATCTTGACATTTTTATTAAAGCTGCCAAAATGCGAAGCGAAACGTTAGATCACGTGCTCTTATATGGTCCTCCAGGATTAGGTAAAACAACCCTTGCCACTATTATCGCTAATGAAATGGGCGTGCAAATCCGAACGACCTCAGGGCCAGCCATTGAGCGTCCAGGCGACTTAGCCGCGGTTTTAACCAGCTTAGAGCCTGGAGATGTGCTTTTTATTGATGAAATTCATCGATTAAATCGTTCTGTTGAAGAAGTACTGTACCCAGCAATGGAAGACTTCTGTTTGGACATTGTGATTGGAAAAGGGCCGAGTGCACGTTCTGTCCGTCTTGATTTGCCTCCGTTTACGCTAGTAGGTGCAACAACAAGAGCAGGGCTTTTATCTTCTCCTTTACGTGATCGCTTCGGCGTTTTAAGCCGTTTGGAATACTATCAAGAAGAAGATCTTGCTTCGATAGTAGAAAGAACAGCAGCTATTTTAGATGTAGAGATTGATCAGAAAGCGACGTTTGAGATGGCTAGGCGTGCTAGGGGAACTCCACGTATTGCGAATCGCTTGCTTCGAAGAGTCAGAGATTTTGCCCAGGTAAAAGGAGACGGAGCTATAACTGAAACCCTTGCTACTGAAGCATTAGAAATGTTACAGGTGGACCGTTTAGGTCTTGATCATATTGACCATAAATTATTAAGAGGGATTATTGAAAAATTTAGAGGCGGGCCTGTAGGCTTAGATACAATATCAGCTACTATTGGTGAAGAATCTCACACGATTGAAGATGTATACGAGCCTTATTTACTACAAATTGGCTTTTTGCAGCGAACGCCTCGAGGACGAATTGTGACTCCTTTGGTTTATGATCATTTTCAGCTGGAGGTGCCTGATCAGTGAATGATATTCCTAAGATGCTGATCACATTAGGAGGCATTTTAGTAGTCATTGGGCTGTTATGGCAGTTCGTTGGCAAGCTTCCTGGCGATATTTTTATTAAAAAAGGAAATACAACCTTTTATTTCCCGATTGTGACATGTATCCTAGTAAGCGTTGTGTTATCACTTATTTTTTATGTAATTGGCAGGTTTAAATAATTAAGTAGAAACAGGTGAACATTTTGAAAGTAGATTTATTTGATTTTCATTTACCAGAAGAATTGATTGCGCAAACACCACTTGAGCAGCGAGATGCATCAAGACTCATGGTATTAAACAAAGAAACAGGAAATGTGAAACATCATATGTTTCATGACCTTCTTGATTATGTGCAAGAAGGAGATTGTTTAGTGTTAAACGATACGCGTGTTCTTCCTGCACGTTTATTTGGCACAAAAGAAGATACAGGTGCTAATATTGAAGTATTGCTTTTAAAGCAAACACAAGGCGATACGTGGGAGACGCTTGTAAAACCGGCTAAGAGAGTAAAAGAAGGAACGGTTATTTCGTTTGGTGACGGACGTCTGACTGCTGTATGCAAAGAAACGAGCGATCAAGGCGGACGTTTGCTAGAATTCAACTATGAAGGCATCTTTTATGAGGTGCTTGAACAGTTAGGAGAAATGCCGCTGCCGCCTTATATTAAAGAACGTTTGGATGATCAAGAGCGCTATCAAACGGTTTTTGCCCGTGAGCAAGGTTCTGCAGCAGCGCCAACAGCAGGTCTTCACTTTACAGAAGAGATGCTTGAACAGTTAAAAACAAAAGGTGTGCATATTGCATTTTTAACGCTTCATGTCGGATTAGGTACGTTCCGTCCAGTCAGCGTTGACGACTTAGAAGAGCACGATATGCACGCAGAGTTTTATCAAGTGAGTGAAGGAACCGCGGCTTTACTAAACAGCGTACGCGAAAAAGGCGGACGCATTATTTCAGTAGGTACAACTTCTACCCGTACTCTTGAAACAATTGCAACTGAGCATAACGGAAAATTTGTTGCTTCTTCAGGCTGGACCAATATTTTTATTTTCCCAGGGTATGAATTTAAAGCAATTGATGGAATGATTACAAACTTCCATCTTCCAAAATCTACGCTCATTATGCTTGTAAGTGCCTTAGCAGGAAGAGAAAACGTCATTTCTGCCTATGAACAAGCTGTAGCAGAGAAGTATCGCTTTTTCAGCTTCGGCGACGCGATGCTAATCGTGTAATTTAACATGAAAGGAATACATCAATGACAGCAATTCGTTACGAACATATAAAAACTTGTAAACAAACAGGAGCGCGTTTAGGTATTGTCCACACGCCTCATGGTTCATTTGAAACGCCTATTTTTATGCCAGTAGGCACATTAGCTACAGTAAAAACAATGTCTCCGGAAGATTTAAAAGCAATGGGGGCAGGCATTATTTTAAGTAATACGTACCATTTATGGCTTCGTCCAGGTCATGAAATTGTTAAAAAAGCAGGTGGTCTGCATAAATTTATGAACTGGGATCGTCCTATCTTAACAGATTCAGGCGGCTTCCAAGTTTTTAGTTTAAGCGATTTGCGCCGTATTGAAGAAGAAGGCGTTCATTTCCGCAACCATTTGAATGGAGACAAGCTTTTCCTATCTCCAGAAAAAGCGATGGACATTCAAAATGCGCTTGGGTCTGATATTATGATGGCATTTGATGAATGCCCTCCTTATCCAGCAGAGTATGACTACTTAAAACGTTCAGTAGAGCGTACTAGCCGATGGGCAGAGCGATGCCTTGAGGCTCACAGCCGCCCTCAAGACCAAGGTCTTTTTGGAATTGTTCAAGGCGGAGAGTTTGAAGATTTACGCCGTCAAAGTGCAGCTGATTTAGTATCAATGGACTTCCCAGGTTATGCTGTGGGAGGCCTGTCAGTTGGAGAACCAAAAGATGTGATGAATCGTGTGCTAGAGTTTACGACGCCATACTTGCCAACTGACAAACCTCGTTATTTAATGGGAGTAGGATCACCTGACTCGTTAATTGATGGGGCAATTCGCGGGATTGACATGTTTGACTGCGTATTACCAACGCGTATTGCACGTAACGGAACGCTTATGACAAGTGAAGGTCGTCTTGTTGTTAAAAATGCCAAATATGCAGAAGACTTCGGTCCGATTGATCCAAACTGTGACTGCTACACATGTCAAAATTATTCAAGAGCGTATATTCGCCACTTAATTCGCTGTAATGAAACGTTTGGAATTCGTTTAACATCTTACCATAACTTATATTTTCTGCTAAACTTAATGGAGCAAGTCCGTGAAGCCATTCGCGAAGACCGACTTGGCGATTTCCGCGATGAGTTCTTTGAAAAATATGGGTTTAACGGCCCAGACGCAAAGAATTTCTAGGTCACTACAGGAATTTTCATCAAATTTATGAATGAGTACCTGTTGATAATATAAATAAAAGGAGGAGTTTTCATGGGTGTTTTACAAAATATTTGGCCATTACTTTTAATGTTTGTCATTTTCTATTTCTTGTTAATCCGTCCACAGCAAAAACGTCAAAAAAACGTACAGCAAATGCAATCAGCACTTAAAAAAGGTGATAAGATTGTTACAATTGGCGGTATGCACGGTTTGGTAGAAGCAATCGATGAGTCACAAGTTGTGGTTCGCAGCACTGACGGTTCAAAATTAACATTTGACCGCAATGCTATTCGTGAAGTAAGAAGCGTAGATTAATAAAAAAACGTCACGTACATGTACGTGACGTTTTTTTATGCTTCTCGTGAACCGGCAATGTTTACGCCAACAATTCCCCCGAGAATAGCGACTCCAATAAACCCAGCGTGAAATAAAAGCTGCTGTGCAGAAAACAGGTGACTATAGCCGAGGAATTGGAGCAAAAACATTAAAAAAGAATAAGAAATACCAGTGGCTCCTCCAACAAGCAGTCCCTTTGAACCGTTTCGTCCTCCCGCTATAAATCCTCCGATAAACAGTGTAATAAATGAGAGAATAAGTAAAAATAAACGTACGGACTGTTCTTCAAGCGATGTGAATTTTAAAATAAGCGAAAAGACAATGCTAATCGCTAAAGCCATCACTAAGATTGTTGCTACCCCTGCAAATACAGCGTTGCTCATTCGTTTTGCACCCAACTTGTTTCCCCCTCATGAAATAAAAAGATAGGTGAACCCTTAGTACGAGCATATTCGGGATGACTTCAAAATAGACGCATAAAAGTAAGGCTATTTTAAAATAAATGGTACAAACTACAAGGGAATACATAAAGGAGGTCTTTGCAGTGGAACTATTAATCATGGTTGCGCGAACCGTGCTTTTGTATGTAGTAGTTTTAATTATTTTTCGCGTTATGGGCAAAAGGGAAATAGGAGAGCTGAGCATTTTGGATTTAGTTGTCTTTATTATGATTGCTGAAATGGCAGTAATGGCTATTGAAAACCCAAAAGATCCTTTGCTGTATTCAATTCTTCCGATGTTAACGCTTCTTATTATTCAAATTGGTTTAGCTATATGGTCTCTTAAAAGCAATCGAATGCGAAATTTTATTGATGGTAAACCTAGTATTATCATTGAAAATGGAAAAATAAATGAACATGAAATGAAAAGGCAGCGATATAACTTCAATGATTTGCTTGTGCAGCTGCGAGATAAAAATATAAAAAATGTAGCTGATGTTGAATTTGCTATTTTAGAATCTTCAGGAAGGCTATCCGTGTTTGAAAAAGATCAGCAATCAGGTAAAAAAGGCAATTTGAATTTGCCTTTTATCATTGACGGCGTTATTCAAGAAGAGCATCTGTTGCATGAACATAAAACAACGGAATGGTTAAGGCAGGAGTTAGAGAAACTGGGGCATTCAAACTTAGACAAGATTTCATATTGCAGCTACGACAACGGAAAATTTTTTATAGATTTAATAGATGTGAAACAATAAAACGCGGAGTGCTCCGCGTTTTATTTTCGTTTAAAATAACGTAAAACAGAAAAGCGATTTAATTCTTCTTTTGTTATCAGTCTAAAAAGCAGCAAAAACAGTACATATACAAAGCTTGTCAGTGCAATTGATAAAATGGTTCGTAAGCTTAACGGGATGGAAGTGAAAAGGTTCATATAAGCAAAGTGTCCAATAAAGCCTGATATGCCCATTACAGCAAAGCTGCGAAGATACTCAAACACATGAAGCTTATATGTGATTTTTTTCATGACCGTAGACAGATGTAAAAGAGTGACAAGCATCATTCCCACAACAATTGCAAGGCCAGCTCCCATAATGCCTAGATTGGGCTGAGTTGCGAGTAAGAAGATAAGAGACGTTTTGACCGCTGCTCCTATAAAACTGTTAATCATGGCGGCTTTTGCAAGGTCTAGCGCCTGCAGAACAGCTTGAAGCGGCCCTTGAAAGTAATAAAAGATAAAAAAAGGCGCCATGACTTTGACAAAAATAGCAGCTTTGTCAGAACCATACATCAATTCCATTACCGGATTAGCAAATACATAAAGAACAACAACGGCCAGTCCGCCTGTTACAAACGACAAGCGGAGAGCTTGATGAAGCCGATATTCGATTTGTTTCATTTGATTCTGTGCAAGAGATTCACTGATTGCGGGAACCAAAGAAGTGGATAGAGACACCGTTACAAAAGAAGGCAGCATCAGGAGAGGGAGTGCAAAGCCTGTTAATTCTCCGTACTGCTTCGTTGCTACCGCTGTCGCTACTCCTGCAATTGCTAAACTTTGAGCTACTACAATAGGTTCTAAAAACCAAGAAATTGACCCAATCATGCGGCTTCCTGTCGTGGGAAGAGCGATTCGCATTAAGTCAAGGAACGTATCTTTGCCCGCATGTAAAGAAGCAAAAAATTTTCGTCTTACCGTTATTTTCTTCTTTCGCTTGAACATAAACACCATGTAAAACAGGGAAGCGAGCTCTCCAAATACCGAAGAGAGCATAGCGCCAGCCGCGGCGTACTCAATTCCATAAGGTAAAAATGCTTTTGTACAGACAGCAATTAACGTAATTCGCACCACTTGTTCAATAATTTGAGAATAAGCAGCGGGCTTCATTTGCTGCTTTCCTTGAAAATATCCGCGAATGACAGACGACACGGCGATGATCGGAATAACAGGAATAATCGCAAGCAGCGGATAGATCGTACGTGAATCTGTAAAGAAGGTTTTTGCTACAACGGGAGCGAATAATATTAGTCCGAGCGTAAATAAAACGCTCAGCGTACACGTAATACTTAAAGAGACGACAAGTATTTTTTTTATTTTATGCCTGTCACCTAAAGCTTCTGCTTCTGCCACTAACTTTGAAATGGCAACCGGTAGCCCAAGCTGTGTTAAGGTGATTACTAATACCAGCGTGGGGACCGCCATCATATAAAGTCCCACACCTTCGTCTCCAATCATTCGAGCCACCACAATTCGATTGACAAACCCGAGTACACGTGTAATTAAGCCAGCAATTATTAAAATAATAGTTCCCTGTAAAAATTTAGACATATACTCACTGCTTTCTTGAGGTTTATACAGTGAATATATGCGCCGTCGGTGTCCAAGCATGACAAGTATTCCTCATACGAGAAAGAAATTTTACGCAAAATGTCAAACGGAAAGGAGGATCAATATGACACATCCATTTATTTCAGCTTCGAAAGAACTTATACAGCCTGTCGTATCCAGCAAAATGGAAGAATTTCATATGCTCGGATATGAAGAAGTAACGGAGAACGATTTATTGAGTTATTTGGAAATGAAAAAATGGAAAAAAGAAAAGGAGCTATCTCTCCATCAAGTTGTAAATGATATTTTATCTGTTAAGATCACGCAGGTGATGAGCTATGTAACCATTGAATCTTATAAATCTGATATGTTCTCAAGTGTTAATAATGGAGAAGACTGGAAAGAATTATTAAAGTAGAGTTTGTAAAATACATGTATTAAAATTTGATAAGGTCTTTATTTGACAGACATTAGGTTATGAATGATAATTAGATTGGTCATTTATCTATTGTTATCATTTCATGTTTTTTACATAAGAAGGAGGATTTTCTGTCGATGGTTAAAAGAGGACGTATCGTTGCCTTTTTCCTCTTAGTACTGCTTGTGTTTAGTACAATCGGAACAACGATGACTGGAATTACAAAAGATATTAAACTTGGCCTCGACCTTCAAGGTGGATTTGAAATTTTATATAAAGTCAGTCCAGCTAAAAAAGGCGATGTCATTGACAAAAAGGCACTTAACAGCACGGTTGAAGCGCTGCGTCAACGTGTCGATGTACTGGGAGTTAGTGAGCCCAGCATTCAAATTGAAGGAAACGACCGCATCCGTGTTCAGCTAGCTGGTGTCACGAATCAAAAGCAAGCCAGGGATCTGTTATCAACTCAAGCAAACTTAACGTTCCGTGACGTGAACGATAAGGTGCTGATGGATGGTACAGACTTAGCGCAAGGCGGGGCAAAGCAATCGTTTGACCAAAGCAATCAGCCTAGCGTCTCACTAAAGTTAAAAAATGCGAAAAAATTTGAAAAGATTACGCGAGAGCTTTCTCAAAAACCAGCACCTAACAATTTAATTGTCATTTGGCTGGATTATGAAGAAGGAAAAGACTCGTACCAAAAAGAATCAGCAAAACAAAATCCGAAGTACCTGTCTGCAGCTTCTGTTAGCAGCGTGTTAACACAGCCAGATGTTGAAATTTCAGGTGGAAACTTCACAGTGAAAAGTGCAACGCAGCTGGCGGAATTACTAAACGCCGGGTCGCTGCCAGTTAAATTAGATGAGCTATACTCTACATCCGTTGGAGCGCAGTTTGGAGAAGAAGCTCTTCATACGACTATACTAGCGGGTATTATCGGCATCGGAATTATTTTCCTTTACATGCTGTTTTTCTACCGTTTACCGGGGCTTATTGCCGTTATTACACTCAGTTTTTATATCTACTTAAACTTAGTTGTATTTGACTGGATGCACGTGGTTATGACGCTTCCAGGGATTGCGGCTCTTATTCTCGGCGTAGGTATGGCAGTAGATGCGAATATTATTACCTACGAGCGGATTAAAGATGAACTGAAAACAGGAAGGTCTGTTATATCGGCTTACCGGGCAGGAAATCGTCGCTCACTTGCGACCATTTTTGATGCCAATATTACAACAATGTTAGCGGCTCTTGTACTGTTCTTTTATGGTCAAAGTTCAGTAAAGGGATTTGCAACAACATTAATGATCGGGATTGTGCTAAGTTTTATTACGGCCGTATACGGTACGCGTTTATTAATGAGCCTTTTAGTAAACAGCCGCTGGTTTGATAAAAAACCAGGATACTTTGGCGTAAAGAAAGAGCAAATTCACGATTTAAGCAAAGATGACGGCACAACCGTTTTACCTACAGCGTGGGATAAAATTGACTTTGTTAAATACCGTAAAGCGTTCTTCACATTCTCAAGCGTGCTCGTGATTATCGGTATTATCTCGGTTGCTGTGTTTAGGCTGAACCTCGGTATTGACTTTACGAGCGGAACTCGTATAGAGATTCCAGCAAATCATACCGTTACGCAGGCTGAGATACAGCGTGAAATGAAGTCTCTTGATATCAAAACGGATGACATAGTTATTACAGGAAAAAGTAATGATACGGGTGTCGTACGTGTAGTTGGGGTCTTGAATAAAAAAGAAATTGCCAATTTAAAAGACCACTTTAAAGACAAATACGGTTCTGAACCAAACGTAAGCACCGTTTCGCCGACAGTTGGAAAAGAACTGGCGAAAAATGCAATGATGGCGATCGTGATTGCTTCAATTGGAATTATCATCTATGTAACGATTCGATTCGAGTTTTACATGGCGCTTGCAGCCGTGCTTGCTCTGTTGCATGATGCGTTCTTTATCGTTACGGTCTTTAGCTTAACAAAGTTAGAGGTAGATTTAACGTTTATCGCCGCTGTCTTGACGATTGTTGGTTACTCAATTAACGATACAATCGTTACGTTTGACCGCATTCGTGAAAACATGCAGAAATTCAAATCCAAAACGTTCGACGATTTGGCATTTATCGTAAATCTAAGTTTACGCGAAACGTTTACTCGTTCGATGAATACCGTGTTAACAGTTGTGATTGCAGTTGTAGCACTTCTTGTATTCGGAAGTGAGTCCATTCAAAACTTCTCAATTGCCCTGTTAGTAGGTTTAATTCTTGGTGCATATTCATCTGTGTTTATTGCTGCGCAGCTATGGCTTGTGTGGAAAGGTAAACAGTTGAAGCGTGAGGAACAAAAAGAAGTAGAAAGCAAGTAATTCAAAAACGTGCGAAGTGTTCGCACGTTTTTTTTGTACGTGAAAATTTAAGGCGCACTGTCAGAAAAATATGCTTATTTTCTTTCGTTGCTCCATTTCATCCACTCTAGTATAATAATGTGGGTTAAGGGGTGAAGAGACATGTTACAGTCAAAAAAACGTTGGAATGTTCAAGAATGTGATGAACAACTTGTTAATGAATTTGTAGAAAACCTCAATATTACACCTCTAGTAGCTTCGTTATTACTTAATAGAGGCATGACAACAGTAGAAGCGGCACGTGAGTTTTTACACGTTGATGCACAAACGTTCCACGATCCGTTTTTATTGCACGATATGGACAAAGCAGTAGCTCGTATTCAGCAAGCAATTGATCATAATGAAAAAATTATGATTTATGGAGATTACGATGCGGACGGCGTCAGCAGTACTTCAGTTATGTTATCTGCTTTACAGCAGCTCGGCGCTGATACTGATTTTTATATTCCTAATCGCTTTACAGAAGGTTATGGGCCGAATAAGGCAGCATTTGATAAAATAAACGCAGGCGGCTATCAGCTGGTGATTACGGTAGACACAGGTATTTCGGCAGTCGAAGAAACGGCGTATGCACGTGAATTAGATTTTGATTTAATTATTACTGATCACCACGAGCCGGGTCCGGTTTTACCCGATGCGTATGCAATTATTCATCCAAAGCTTCCGGGAAGTACATATCCATTTAAAGAACTGGCAGGTGTAGGAGTGGCTTTTAAACTCGCTCATGCGCTGTTAGGAGAGCTTCCGGAACATTTGTTAGAACTAGCAGTGATTGGGACGATTGCTGACTTAGTTCCTTTAGTCGACGAAAACCGCTTAATTGCTCGCAAAGGTCTTGACTATCTCAAGCTCACGAAGCGTACTGGAATTGAAGCGCTGCTGAGCGTATGTGGAGTAAAACGCGAAGAAATTACTGAAGATACAATTGGATTTGCCATGGCTCCTCGCATTAATGCAGTAGGACGTCTTCAAGATGCTGATCCAGCTGTTCATTTGCTTATGACAACAAATGCTGAAGAAGCAAAAGGTTTATCTAAAGAAATTGATGCGTTAAACAAGGAAAGGCAGCAAATCGTAAATGATATTACGGAAGAAGCCGTTGAATTTGTTGAAAGTATGTATCCTCCGGATGAAAATAGCGTTCTTATTGTAGAGGGAGAAGGATGGAATGCAGGCGTTGTTGGAATTGTTGCTTCTAGGCTCGTAGAAAAGTTCTACAGACCAACAATTGTATTAAGTGTTGACTCTGAAAACCATATTGCTAAAGGTTCAGCAAGAAGTATCCAAGGCTTTGACTTATTCGCGAACTTATCTAAATGCCGTGACATTTTGCCGCATTTTGGAGGGCATCCAATGGCAGCTGGCATGACGTTAAACAGCGAGGATGTAGAAGAACTGCGCAGACGCCTTAATGAACAAGCAAGCAACGTGTTAACTCAACAGGACTTTATTCCAATTACATCAGTTGATACAGTATGCAAAACAGAGGAAATTACGCTGGAAAACATTGAACAAATGAGTGCGCTTGCTCCATTTGGTATGCATAATCCGAAGCCAAAAGTTCTCATTAAAGATGTTCATACAACATCTATGCGGAAAATTGGCGCGAATAAAAATCATTTAAAACTCGTATTTGAAGACAGCGGTGTATCGGTTGATGCAGTAGGATTTGGGTTAGGCTATATATTAGATGAAGTATCTCCTATAGCTAAGGTATCATTAGTAGGTGAACTATCTATTAATGAGTGGAACAATATGCGCAAACCGCAGCTGATGGTAGAAGATATCTCTGTAGATGAGTGGCAGATGTTTGATTATCGCAGCGCGGTTGATGTCAAACGTTTCTTTGAACAGGTATTCACAGATCAAATGAAAGTTGTTGCTTTTCACGATTCAACAATTGATAAATACAAGTCGATGCTGCCGATGGAACATGTTGTTCTTATTCAAAATGAAGAACAGGCAAAAGCATGCATGTTTGCAGGAGAACAGATCGTTTTATTAGATTTGCCTCCGTCACAGAAGTGGCTTGAAGCTTTGTTTGTCCAAGGTATTCCTTCTAGGATATACGCTATTTTCTTAACGGAAGAAGACCATTATTTTGATACAATCCCAACTCGCGATCACTTTAAATGGTTCTACGGCTTTTTAGCGAAAAAGGGTCCTTTTGATTTAAAACGCTACAAAGAAGATTTAGCAATTCATAAGGGCTGGTCGAAAGAAACGATTGATTTTATGGCAAAGGTGTTTTTTGAGTTAGAATTTGTTACAATAAACAATGGCTTAATTTCGTTAGTGAAAAATTCTACGAAACGTGATTTAATAGAATCTGCGACTTATCGCCAAAAGCAGCAGCAGATTGAAATAGAAAAAAACTTTATTTATACGTCATATGTACAGCTTAAAAATCAATTTCAAGATATTTTTAAGCGTTCGATTGAATGAGGAGGCAACATTAGAATGAATTTTAAAGATTATATTACAATTGTACCTGACTGGCCAAAACCAGGTATTACATTTAAAGATATCTCAACATTAATGGATAACGGTGACGCATACCGTGCCGCAACGGATGAGATTGTAAAATATGCCAATGATAAACAAGTTGATATTATCGTAGGACCGGAAGCTCGCGGATTTATCGTTGGTTGTCCAGTAGCATATGCGTTAGGTATCGGCTTTGCACCTGTTCGTAAAGAAGGAAAATTACCGCGTGAAGTAATTAAAGTAGATTACGGTTTAGAATACGGTAAAGACGTATTAACGATTCACAAAGATGCAATTAAGCCAGGTCAGCGCGTGTTGATTACAGATGATTTATTAGCAACAGGCGGTACAATTGAAGCGACAATTAAGCTTGTTGAAGAATTAGGCGGAATTGTTGTTGGAGCTGCGTTCTTAATTGAACTTTCTTACCTTGACGGCCGTGACAAACTAGACGGTTACGATGTATTCACATTAATGACGTATTAAGAAGAACGATCACATAAAAAAGAGTACCTGATACAGGTGCTCTTTTTTCGTTAAAAAACGTGAATACGTAAAATGGAAATGATGTAAATTTCATAAATTAGACGCAAAGGCTTTACATCCTTGGATTTTTTCAAGATAATAGTTACAATATGAATTAAAAATGCTAGTTGATAAAAGGTGATTTCATGGCAAATGAGCAAGTCCTAACAGCGGAACAGGTCATTGACAATACGAAGCGATATTTAAATGAAGAAGACGTGGCTTTTGTACAAAAAGCATATGATTTTGCAAAAGAAGCTCACAAAGAACAATATCGCAAGTCGGGTGAACCATATATTATCCACCCGATTCAAGTCGCAGGAATTTTAGTTGATCTAGATATGGATCCAGCAACAATTGCAGCTGGATTTCTACATGATGTGGTCGAAGATACAGAGATAACACTAAAGGATTTAGAAAAAGCTTTTAACGAAGAAGTAGCAATGCTAGTAGACGGCGTAACGAAACTTGGAAAAATTAAATATAAGTCTAAAGAAGAGCAGCAGGCTGAAAATCACCGCAAGATGTTTGTGGCAATGGCTCAAGATATTCGAGTCATACTGATCAAACTTGCGGATCGTCTTCATAACATGCGTACGCTGAAGCATTTACCGCAGGAAAAGCAGCGACGCATTTCAAATGAAACGCTTGAAATTTTTGCTCCTCTTGCTCATCGTCTTGGTATTTCAAAAATTAAGTGGGAGCTTGAAGATACAGCTTTACGTTACTTAAATCCTCAGCAATATTATCGCATTGTCAATTTGATGAAGAAAAAGCGTGCGGAACGCGAGCAATATTTGGCTGAAGTTATTGATGAAGTTCGTGAGCAAGTAGATGAAGTGTCGATTAAAGTTGAAATTTCAGGACGTCCAAAACATATTTATTCCATTTATCGTAAAATGGCACTGCAAAACAAGCAGTTTAATGAAATTTACGATTTACTAGCTGTGCGCATTATTGTAAATAGTATTAAAGACTGCTATGCGGTGTTAGGGATTATTCACACGTGCTGGAAACCAATGCCAGGACGTTTCAAAGATTATATTGCGATGCCAAAACAAAATATGTACCAGTCTCTTCATACGACGGTTATCGGACCAAAAGGTGATCCGTTAGAAGTTCAAATTCGAACATTTGACATGCACCAAATTGCTGAGTATGGAATTGCTGCTCACTGGGCTTACAAAGAGGGAAAAACAGCTGAGCATGCTTCATTTGAAGAAAAGTTAACGTGGTTTAGAGAAATTTTAGAATTTCAAAATGATGCAAACGATGCAGAAGAGTTTATGGAATCTCTAAAAGTTGATTTGTTTTCTGACATGGTTTATATTTTTACGCCAAAAGGCGACGTCATTGAGCTTCCTTCGGGTTCTGTTCCAATTGATTTTTCCTATCGTATTCATTCTGAAATCGGAAACAAAACCATTGGAGCAAAAGTCAACGGCAAGATGGTTACGCTTGATTACCGTTTGAAAACGGGGGACATTATCGAAATTTTGACGTCTAAGCATTCATATGGTCCAAGCAAGGACTGGTTAAAGCTTGCTCAAACGTCTCAAGCCAAAAATAAAATTCGCCAATTCTTTAAAAAGCAAAGCCGCGATGAAAATATTGAAAAAGGCAAAGAGCTGGTTGAAAAAGAAATTCGTCAAATGGAGTTTGACTTAAAAGAAGTATTAACAGCTGATAATATCAAACGAGTAGCGGAGAAGTTTAATTTCTCAAATGAAGATGATATGTATGCAGCTATTGGATATAACGGATTAACTGCGGCTCAAGTAGCTAATCGTTTAACCGAGAAGTGGAGAAAGCAGCGCGATCAAGAACAAGAGATCCAAATTGATGACATTGCACGCGACACTGCGGCTAAACGTGTTCGCCAGCATAAACGAAAAGATTCCGGTGTTATCGTACCGGGTGTAGAGAACATGCTGATTCGCTTGTCTAAATGCTGTAATCCAGTTCCCGGAGATGAGATTGTTGGTTTTATTACAAAGGGGCGGGGAGTATCTGTTCATAGAGCAGATTGTTTAAACGTTCACACAGATGATGCTGAAAGCCGTCTTATTCCTGTAGAGTGGGAAACACATATTAAAGAAGGCAAAGAGTTTAATGTGGAAATTGAAATTTCGGGCTACGACCGTCGAGGCTTACTAAATGAAGTTCTGCAGGTTGTAAACGAGACTAAAACGAATATTTCAGCCGTTTCAGGAAAATCGGACCGAAACAAAATGGCTACGATTCATATGTCAATTTCTATTCATAACATCAGTCATCTTCATAAAGTGGTCGAGCGCATTAAGCAGCTTCGAGACATTTATTCAGTTCGCCGAATTATGCATTAAGAAAGGTCGTTATACATGAGAGTAGTCGTACAAAGAGCAAAGAGTGCAAAAGTAACTGTTGCAGGCGAGACGGTCGGCGAGATTGAGCACGGATATATGCTTTTAGTCGGTATTACCCACGAGGATACTGAAGCCGATGCAGAGTATGTAGCAGACAAAATTGTAAATTTGCGAGTGTTTGAAGATGAGTCTGGCAAAATGAATTTGTCGCTTCTAGATGTAGAAGGAGAAATTTTATCGGTATCTCAATTTACGCTTTACGGAGATTGCCGAAAAGGCAGAAGACCAAACTTTATGGAAGCTGCTAGGCCAGATCATGCTGTAACGATTTACAACTATTTTAATAAAGTATTATCAGGAAAAAATATTCGAGTAGAAACCGGCGCATTTGGCGAAATGATGGACGTATCATTTACGAATGACGGACCGGTCACACTTATTGTAGAAAGCAAAGAAAAAACGCAGGCTCACAGATGAGTCTGCGTTTTTTCTTTGTTTTGAAAGTAGTGATTTAATCCTTCAGCGATAGCGGATGTAATCATTTGCTGATAACTGATGGAATTAATATACGTTTCTTCCCGTTCGTTGCTTAAAAAGCCCAGTTCAATTAATGTACTCGGACGTGTATTTTCGCGAAGAACATAATAGTTTCCAAATCGTTCTCCTTTGTCTTTCAATTTTGCATGTTCAATGAGTGACTGATGAATAGAATGTGTGAGTGGACTGTCCTGATGCTGATGATAATAATACGTCATAAGGCCAGTTAGCTGTGAGCTGTTCGTACTGTTGTAGTGAACGCTTATAAAAGCATCTGCTTTAGTCGATTGCAGCGTGCGCTGTGAAAGCAGAACGTACTCATCACGGGTGCGGGTTAAAATGACGTGTGCGCCTTCTTTTTGAAGTTTGTTTTGTAAAATCAGCGCTGTTCGGAGAGTGAGATCTTTTTCATATGTGCCCTGTGTGCCGATGGCTCCTTTGTCTTTTCCTCCATGGCCTGCATCAATAATAATGGTTTTGCCCTTTAGGTGCTGCAAGCTTTTACTCAGCGTATAAACAGGCTGGCGCTGCGCTACTTGCATGCTAGGCTGAACGCTGCGGAGCGCTACGGTTTTCGTGAATTTTTTAAACACCCAGCCTTGAATACCCGAGCTTTCTACATAATACCAATCTCCTTGACGGTCTGAAACGGATAGTCTTGTATTCTTCGTCAATTTATTTGTAATTGAAAATGAACGTCCTGGACCGCTGCGTACATGAAGAGAGTCAGCTGTTACAACAATGGGTTGATGCACCGGTACATTTGGGCGCTCAAATGAGGAAGAGCACAGTAACAAAAGGATACTTGCAGCCAAAACAGATACAGACTTCATGTTAAGATGGCGAATAGATAGACCTCCTTTTTATAACAAAATAGAGTATTCGATGAAAAGAAAAAAAATCCTTTCTCTTATGTAAAAACATCTTTTTTGGGCAATGCTAATAAAAGGATAAGTAAGTGTAGGCAGGGAGGAAGAAACGATGAAGTTTAGTGAAAAAGGTGAACAATCATTTCAGCAGGTAAATCCGGTATTTGGCATTCATTTTCATGATTTTATTGATAGAGAAAGTGAAGCTTCATCCCTTGAATTGGCTTCTGAATTTGGTTTAACGCTTCGAGATATTCAGAAACTAAGAAAACAATTAGACCGCTCTTAACATGAAAGGTGCTTGACAACTGCTCATTTCATTCGTAATATAGAAAGCAATTGCTAAATTAAAATGAATGTATAACATTTTTATATTGATAAGCCAAAGATCGAGAAAAGTAGTAAAGATGACACATGGCTAGAGAGGAAATGTCTTAGGCTGAAAGCATTTCTACATGATGACTTTATGAAAGAACACTCAGGAGGCTTCACTCTGAAAAGGGAAACTTAGTAGGAGATGAACGTGTTCGTGCGTTAACGAAATGAGTGGAAACATGTCATATGTTTCAATTAGGGTGGTACCACGTGAGATTAACTCTCGTCCCTACTATGGAAAAATAGTAGAGGCGAGAGTTTTTTTGTATTGTAAATTTTAAATATAGGAGGCATATCACGTTATGTCAGTTCAAATACCTAGAGGCACACAAGATATTTTACCGGGCAAAGTAGAATATTGGCAGTTTGTTGAACAGCGAGCAAGAGAAATCTGCCGTGCGTTCAACTACCAAGAAATTCGTACACCAATGTTTGAACACACTGAATTATTTTTGCGCGGAGTGGGAGAAACAACGGATATCGTGCAAAAAGAAATGTACACATTTAAGGATCGAGGCGACCGCAGCTTAACACTTCGTCCAGAAGGAACAGCTGCAGTTGGACGATCATTTGTTTCAAATAAAATGTTTGGAAATCCAACGCAGCCAACAAAGCTGTTTTATATCGGTCCTATGTTTCGTTATGAACGCCCTCAAGCGGGACGTTTCCGTCAATTCGTTCAGTTTGGCGTAGAAGCATTAGGGGTAAATGATCCAGCTATCGACGCTGAAGTTCTTGCCCTGTTAATGAGCTTTTACCAATCGCTTGGATTAAAAAAATTAAAGCTGGTTGTTAACAGTTTAGGAGATACAGAAAGTCGTCAAGCTCACCGTCAAGCACTTATCGATCACTTTGCACCTCGCATCGGAGAGTTTTGCAGCGACTGTCAAAGCCGATTGGAGAAAAATCCTCTTCGTATTTTAGATTGTAAAAAAGATCGTGACCATGAACTGATGGCTACAGCGCCGTCTATTCTTGATTATTTAAACGACTATTCAAAAGAATATTTTGAAAAAGTACAGCAGTACTTAACCGATTTAGACATTGACTATGTTGTAGATCCGACGCTAGTACGCGGGTTAGATTATTATAATCACACAGCATTTGAACTAATGAGTGAAGCAGAAGGATTTGGCGCCATTACAACTCTTTGCGGCGGAGGCCGTTATAATGGGCTGATTCAAGAAATCGGCGGACCTGAAACACCAGGTATCGGATTCGCTTTAAGCATTGAACGCTTATTATCTGCATTGGAAGCAGAAGGAATTGAGCTTCCGGTAGAAACTGGCGTAGATTGCTATGTAGTGACAATGGGCGATGAGGCGAAAGAAAAATCTGTTTCAATTGTAAATACGCTTCGACGTGCAGGTTTTGTAGCAGATAAAGATTATCAAGATAAAAAAATGAAAGCTCAGTTCAAAGCAGCCGATCGTGTACAAGCAAAATTTGTTGTTGTTCTAGGTGAAGATGAGCTAGCAAAACAAGTTGTAAACGTAAAGAATATGGAATCTGGCGAACAGCAAGAAGTATCAATTGATCAATTGGTTAGCTATTTGCAGGAACAAGTATAAGGGGGAACCATGATGACAAAACGTTCATACTACTGTGGAGATGTAACAGAACAAGCAACTGGCGAAACAGTTCTATTAAAAGGATGGGTTCAAAAGCGCCGTGATTTAGGCGGATTAATTTTTATTGATTTACGCGACCGCGGCGGAGTTGTGCAAGTTGTATTTAATCCTGAAAAATCTGCTGAAGCGCTAAAAATTGCTGAAGATGTACGTAATGAATTCGTACTGGAAGTGCAGGGAACTGTTGTAGCTCGTGAAGAGGGAACCGTTAACCCGAACTTAAAAACAGGTAAAATTGAAGTTCACGCTGAGCAAATTACGGTGTTGAATAAAGCCAAAACACCTCCTTTTGCCATTGCGGATCAAACGGAAGTATCAGAAGATGTTCGATTAAAATATCGTTATTTAGATCTTCGACGTTCTGAAATGTTTAACACGCTTAAAATGCGCAATGACATTACAAAAACAATTCGCGACTTCTTAGATCAAAATGACTTTTTAGATGTTGAAACACCTATTTTAACAAAAAGCACGCCAGAAGGTGCACGTGATTATCTTGTGCCGAGCCGCGTACACGAAGGTGAGTTTTATGCTCTTCCTCAATCACCGCAAATCTTTAAGCAGCTGTTAATGGTAAGCGGAGTTGAGCGTTATTATCAAATTGCTCGCTGCTTCCGCGATGAGGACTTGCGTGCAGATCGTCAGCCTGAATTTACTCAAATCGATATTGAAACATCATTTTTATCTCAAGAGGACATCATGACAATGACGGAAGAAATGATGTCTAAAGTAATGAAGCGCGTAAAAGATTTAGATGTAACGACGCCTTTCCCGCGCATGTCATATGATGAAGCGATGAGCCGCTATGGTTCAGATAAGCCGGATACACGTTTTGAAATGGAGCTAGTCAACTTATCAGAGCTTGTGAAAGACTGCGGGTTTAAAGTATTTAGCGCAGCAGTTGAAAACGGCGGAGAAGTAAAAGCGATTAACGTAAAAGGTGCCGCTTCTAGCTATTCACGTAAAGATATCGATGCTTTAACAGAGTTCGTGAAAATTTACGGTGCTAAAGGGTTAGCATGGCTGAAAGTTGAAGCAGACGGCTTAAAAGGACCTATTGCAAAATTCTTCAACGAAGATGAGCAAAAGCAATTTGCTGAAGCTCTTCAAACGGAAGAAGGAGATTTACTTTTATTTGTAGCTGATAAAAAGTCAGTTGTAGCAGATGCACTTGGCGCTCTTCGTCTAAAGCTTGCAAAAGAACAAGGGATTATTGATGAAACGAAATTTAACTTCCTATGGGTAACAGATTGGCCTCTTCTTGAGCATGACGAAGAAGACAACCGTTACTACGCGGCTCATCATCCATTCACAATGCCAGTTCGTGAAGATTTACCAATGTTAGAAAGCGATCCTGGACAAGTCCGTGCACAAGCATATGACTTAGTGTTGAATGGTTACGAACTTGGCGGAGGATCTTTACGTATTTATGAGCGTGATATTCAAGAAAAAATGTTTAAAACGCTTGGATTTACATTAGAAGAAGCATATGAGCAGTTCGGTTTCTTACTTGAAGCATTTGAATACGGTACTCCTCCTCACGGCGGAATTGCGTTAGGTCTTGACCGTTTGGTTATGCTTTTAGCAGGACGTACAAACTTGCGCGATACAATTGCCTTCCCTAAAACAGCAAGTGCAAGCTGTCTATTAACAAACGCACCTGGTGAAGTAAGTGAAGCGCAATTAGACGAGCTGCATTTGCAGGTAAAAAAGCAAAAAACAGAAGCGTAATCGATTAAACCATCTGTTAAATCGAGCCTGTCACTGGAGCACGACAGGCTCGATTTTTTTTGTTTTACTTATTAATTGCAAAGTGATTTTTTCTGTGATAAGATACTTTCAAGAACTAAATAGTCCTGATGTGTTCGTCCTTAATCCAGTTTTGACCGAACAATTTTTTGCTTGGGAGCTCGGAGTTTTTAACGAGCGTACATGCCTCATCTTGAGGACTTACAATGGTTAAAGCAGAGCACCCACCTGCCGAGAGCGGGTTCAAAACGAAGGCACTCGAGACAGCACGATCGGGACTAGCATACATATAAGAAATCCTCTATGTAATGATTTGCATAGAGTTTTTTTATGGAGAAATAACGAATGCTCATGTTCGTTTTGCTAAAAATATGGTATAGTCAATTTCGTTGTTTATTTGAATTAATCATACACGTTGGTGTATTTAATAGAGGAGTGTTTTAACATGTTGCATCAGTTTTCGCGTAATGAACTGGCGATAGGAAAAGAAGGGTTAGCTACTTTAAAAGGCAGCACGGTTGCTATTTTAGGGATAGGAGGAGTAGGGTCGTTTTCTGCTGAGGCTTTGGCTCGGTCAGGAGTAGGTCGTTTAATTCTTGTAGATAAAGACGATGTTGATATTACAAACGTAAATCGTCAAATTCATGCGCTGCTTTCGACGGTAGGTCAGCCCAAGACAGAATTAATGAAACAGCGTATTTTGGATATTAACCCAGACTGTGACGTCGTTTCTCTTCAAATGTTTTATACGGAAGAAACGTATGAAGAGTTCTTTAGTTACAAACCGGACTTTGTAGTGGATGCATCCGATACGATTTCGTATAAAATTCATTTAATGAAAGAATGTTTAAAACGTGATATTCCGATTATTTCAAGTATGGGTGCTGCGAATAAAATGGATCCAACACGTTTTAAAATTGCAGACATTTCAAAGACGCATACAGATCCGATTGCAAAAGTGGTTCGTACTCGTCTGCGTAAAGAAGGAATTCGCAAAGGAATTAACGTCGTTTTTTCTGATGAACGTCCAATCGTTATTCGCGAAGAAGTTCGCAAAGAAGTAGGAAACGATCAAGCGCAAATTCGAAAAGCGAAAATGCCCCCATCTTCTAATGCTTTTGTTCCATCTGTAGCGGGATTAATTATGGGCGGTCATGTTATCAATGAATTATTAAGTAATATTAAGATTCGCCGCGTAGGTGATCAATAAAAAGAAGGCTATCGCAGCCTTCTTTTTTTTATGGAAATATCTGTTCTATTTATGCTTTGGATGGAATCTTCTGTTTGATATGTATAAAAAGTACTAATAAATTGAAAAATATGGCTTGATGGTGAATTTACACTGTAGTAAAAAAAGAGATTTATGTAAATTTATTTAACGCTTTATTTACATAAAATTTACGTTTTGGCTTTCTTTCTGTTGTATCTTCTACAGTAATATTCAGAAAGTCTTATATATCAAGGGTTTTGATAGAAATAAGAAAAAATAAACCCCAAATAAGTAAGTTTACAGTAACTTAAAATTCACTTCATATAAAGACAACAATCTACTCGTATAATGTGTCTTGTACCTGTTGTTCGAGTACAAAGGACTAGTACTAATTACACATATATTTATTGGAGGGTAATGTAATGAAAACGAAGGGTTTTAAAGTAACATTAGCAGCTTTTTTAATGGTAGGAGCACTAGCAGCATGTGGTAAAGACGGAGCAAGCAACGACAGTGGTTCGGGCAGCAAAGAAGAAGTGTCAGGTACGTTAACAGCGGCGGGATCTACAGCTTTACAACCACTTGCAGAAGAAGCAGCGAATGGAATTACGGAAAAATATCCAAACCTTTCAGTAACGGTACAAGGTGGAGGTAGTGGAACTGGTGTTAACCAAGTAGCATCAGGAGCAGTTGACATTGGAAACTCTGACGTTCCAGCAGCCGATAAAATCGAAGATAAATCAAAAGCAGATAAACTTGTCGATACGAAAGTAGCGGGCATTGGGTTCGCACTTGTTGTAAATAAAGATGTAAAAGTAGAATCGTTAACAAAAGAGCAAATTCAAAAGATTTTCTCTGGTGAAATTAAAAACTGGAAAGAAGTTGGCGGAAACGACGAAAAAATTAACGTAATCAACCGTCCAGCATCATCTGGTACACGTGCTACATTTGAGAAAACATTAATGGGTGACGCAAAAGTAAATGACAGCGTTGGTACAGCTCAAGATTCAAACGGAGCGGTTGAGCAATCAGTAAACTCAACTCCAGGAGCAGTAAGTTACCTTGCTATGTCGTATTTAATTGGCGATAAAAAAGAAAGTTTAAAAATGCTTAATATTGATGGTGTGGAGCCAACAACAGAAAATATTGTTTCTAAAAAATATCCGTTCTGGTCTTATGAGTACATGATTACAAACGGTGAGCCAAAAGATGGTGCAAAAGAGTACATTGATTATGTATCTGGTAAAGACTTTGCTAAGCAAGTAGAAGATATGGGCTATATCCCAATGACTGAATTCAAAAAATAAAAGTGTTTTTAAAAAGAATAGGGCTGACTAACACAGTCAGTCTTATTCTATTTGAATGTTAATAAAGTATATAGCAAATAAAAAGAAAAGCGAATATATACTGAATATGTAAGGAGACAGAGCGATGAAGGGGAAAAAATCCATTAATTATGTAAAAAGCGAATACATTGGCCGTACGCTTTCTACATTTTGCGGTATTTTAATTGTACTTGTTACGTTAGCTATTATCGTATTTATTTGTGAAAAAGGCATACAGTCATTTTTACAAAGCAATATATCAATCGGTGAAATGTTGACTTCAACAAAATGGAGCCCAAACAATAAAGAATACGGGGCACTTGTGTTTATTCTGGGTTCAATGCTTGTATCAATCGGAGCCGTTATTATAAGTGCTCCAATTGGAATTGCTATTGCCATTTTTAACAACTATATTTCGCCTAAATTTGGGTCAACGGTTTTACGACCGGTTTTAGAGCTTTTAGTCGGAGTTCCTTCAGTGGTATACGGCCTTTTAGGGGTTACCATTTTAGTGCCGCTTCTTCGCGATAACTTCGGCGGAGTGGGCTTTAGTTTGATTGCCGGAATTATTGTCTTAAGCGTCATGATTCTTCCGACAATTGCAAGTATTGCTGACGATGCAATTCGAAGCGTAGCACCTGAATATTTAGAAGCTTCTTATGGACTAGGTTCAACAAGATGGCAGGCAATTAGCCGAGTTATTATTCCATCTGCTAAAACAGGTATTTTAACAGGTATCGTGTTAGGGCTTGCCCGTGCATTCGGAGAAGCGCTAGCTGTGCAAATGGTTATCGGAAATACGGTTAAGCTTCCTGAAAGCTTATACAGCCCAACGGCAACATTAACAGGTATTTTAACAATGGATATGTCTAATACGTTAAACGGAACGGCATGGAATAACGCATTGTGGACGTTAGCCATGATTTTACTGCTTATTTCTTTCGTGTTCATTTTAATTATCCGAGCAATTGGGAAACGAGGTGCTCATCAATGAGAAACAAAAATGCACGCACAGTAAATAATATATGGACAGGTATTTTTTATGGCATTGCCGCTCTAGTTGTGGCGCTATTAGTGTATTTAGTTGTTGAAATTATCGCCAAGGGCTGGGGATTTTGGGATCCGAACTTTTTATTTGGAAAGCCAAGCAATACGATGGCAGGTGGCGGTATTGGACCGCAGCTGTTTAACTCGTTTTACATGCTTGTTTTAACGCTGATCATTTCTATTCCTCTTGGTTTAGGAGCCGGAATTTACTTAGCGGAGTACGCGAAGCAAGGTCGTTTCCTAAATTTCGTCCGCTTATGTATTGAGACAATGGCGTCATTACCGTCCATTGTAGTTGGTTTATTTGGATTATTAATTTTCGTCACATTTTCAGGCTGGGGCTATACGCTTATCGGCGGAGCACTTGTGATTACAATTTTAAATTTACCGGGTTTAACGCGCGTATGTGAAAGTGCGATTGCATCTGTTCCTGCGAGTGTAAAAGAAGCGAGTTTAGGCTTGGGTGCGACTAAATGGCAAACAATTGTCAAAGTAGTGATTCCATCAGCGATTCAACAAATTATCACGGGCGTTATTTTAACAGCGGGACGAATCTTTGGAGAGGCAGCTGCGCTGATTTATACAGCTGGCTTAACGACGCCGATGTTAAATTCAAATGCCGACTTAACGAGTCCTGTAAACCCGTTTAATATTTTTCGACCAGTGGAGACGCTTGCCGTCCACATTTGGAAATTAAACTCTGAAGGAATTGTACCTGATGCGAGATTGATTGCAACAAAGTCAGCTGCTATTCTAATCATTATGGTTCTGTTGTTTAATATCATCGCTCGTTTAGTAGCAAAACTTTTAGACAGCTACTTTAAAGGTTCAACAAAAACGAAAAAACGAAAAGACGTTAAAAGTGCAGCTTAATAGATAAAGACAAAAAAGAAAATGGCTTTGAAACTGAGCAACAGTTTCAGCCATTTTCTTTTTTTAATGTCTCTAAACGATTGAAAACTTTTGAAAAGTATTTTTCTTGTCCATTTTGTTTAGGATGAAAATATTGTTTGTTTTTGATGCGATCCGGTAAATACTGTTGAAGGACCCATCCGTTATCAAAATCATGCGGGTATTGATATTCAACGCCTCGTCCAAGGTTCTCTGCTCCTTTGTAATGAGCATCCTTCAAATGAATGGGAACGTCGCCGGACAACCCTTTTTTAATATCACTTATCGCTTCATCTAATGCTTTGTAAGCAGCGTTGGACTTCGGTGATAGGCAAAGCTCAATAACGGCGTTTGCAAGCGGGATGCGTGCTTCTGGAAGTCCTAATCGCTCAGTTGCTTGAATAGCTGCTAGTGTCCTCATGCCGGCATCCGGATCAGCTAGTCCAATGTCTTCATAGGCAATGACTAAAAGGCGACGATTGATGCTGATCAAGTCTCCTGCTTCAATTAGCCGTCCCAAATAATGAAGAGCGGCATTTACGTCGCTCCCGCGAA
Organism: Priestia sp. FSL W8-0524; assembly: GCF_038005965.1. Taxonomy (NCBI): domain Bacteria; kingdom Bacillati; phylum Bacillota; class Bacilli; order Caryophanales; family Bacillaceae; genus Priestia; species Priestia sp. FSL W8-0524. The sequence continues at coordinate 4,269,089 of NZ_JBBOUG010000001.1, read as the reverse complement.
TCGATTTTTGAAAAGCCGATAATACATCATAGTGAGCGTCACCATTTTTATCATGTGAAAAATACTTTTGCTGCAGACATTCTTCTGCCGTTTGTAAGGTAATAACGATTTTACCATCGCTTTCACTTGTTGATAAAACAGCTAGTTCCAGAGCATTCAAAGCCGAGCGCACGTCACCGTTACAGCTGTTGGCAAAGTGGTTCATGGCGTCATCTTCTACGACAATTTTTCTATCCCCAAATCCATTGGATGAGTCGTTGAGTGCTCTTGTTAGCGCCATTTTGATATCATCTGGCGTAAGAGATTTTAATTCGAAGATTTGGCATCTGCTTCGAATAGCAGGATTAATCGCGTGATAAGGATTGCTTGTTGTCGCTCCGATTAGAATGATCATGCCGTTTTCTAAATAAGGAAGCAAAAAGTCTTGCTTGGCTTTGTCAAGGCGATGAACTTCATCTAGCAGAAGAATTACTTTGCCTGACATTTTGGCCTCTTCGGCGACAATTTCCATATCTTTTTTATTGTTTACAACGGCATTTAACTGACGAAACGCCGTGTTGGTTGTTTTTGCAATAGCTGTGGCAATTGTTGTTTTCCCGACGCCTGGAGGCCCATATAAAATCATCGAGCTTAAGTGATTTGCTTTTACCATTCGATAAATCATTTTATCTTTGCCAACTAAATGCTGCTGCCCGATAACGTCATCTAAATGAGTCGGACGCATTCGAAATGCGAGAGGTTTTGTAGACATGTTTTTCTCCTTTCTTTTCTTTCACTGTATCACAAGAGGTGAATAGGTGGTGGAAATTTATCTTATAGGCATAGTATGTTATAATATCAACAGTTACATTTGCAAGAAACGCGTATAGAGAAGTTCATATAGCTTAGTAAAAAACGACTCATCACAGCATTCAGTGACAACGTGAGGGTCTTATTTTTTTCATAAATAAAAAAAGTGTATTGAAGGAGTGTATCGTATGAAAATTTCAACAAAAGGACGCTACGGTTTAACGATTATGATTGAGCTTGCGAAGCGCTTTGGAGAAGGTCCTATCTCGCTTAAAACTATTGCTCAAACGCATGATTTATCTGAACATTATTTAGAACAGCTTATTTCACCGCTGCGTAACGCTGGGCTTGTAAAAAGCGTGCGCGGAGCTTATGGAGGTTACATCTTGGCACATGAACCTGCTAACATTACTTCTGGCGATATTATTTCCGTTTTAGAAGGTCCTATTAGTCCTGTAGAAGGAATTGAAGATGAAGAGCCTGCAAAACGCGAGCTGTGGATTCGTATTCGAGATGCAGTTAAAGAAGTGCTAGATAGTACAACGCTTGAAGATTTAGCAAATCATTCTGATGATGATCAAGCGTCTTATATGTTTTATATTTAATAATGAGCTAGGAGGCGTTTATTTTGGAACGTATTTATGTTGATCATGCAGCAACGTCTCCAATACATCCAGCAGTCGTTGAGAAAATGACGACTTTTATGCATGAGTACTTTGGAAATCCGTCTAGTATTCATCACTACGGGCGGGAAAGTCGACGCTATTTAGACGAAGCTCGCCAAACGATTGCAGCAAGTATTGGAGCACACGAAAATGAACTGATTTTTACAAGTGGTGGGACAGAAGCAGATAATATGGCACTGATCGGAGTCGCTCTTGCAAACCGCCATAAAGGAAATCATATTATTACCACGCAAATTGAACACCACGCTGTGCTTCATACGTGTGAATATTTAGAAACACAGGGCTTTGAAGTGACTTACCTACCAGTTAATGAGTACGGACAAGTATCTGTGGATGAAATAAAATCAGCCCTAACGGATCAAACAATTCTTGTGTCGGTGATGTTTGGAAATAATGAAGTAGGTGCTATTCAGCCAATTGGAGAAATTGGAGTTCTATTAAAAGAGCATGGAGCATATTTCCACACGGATGCAGTGCAAGCTTATGGATTAATTCCGTTAAATGTGCAACAATTAGGTGTCGATCTTTTATCCGTTTCGGCTCATAAAATTAACGGACCAAAAGGGATGGGCTTTTTATATGCAGCTGCTCACGTTTCACTGTCTCCTTTGCTATTTGGAGGAGAACAAGAGCGCAAACGACGAGCTGGAACTGAGAACATGACAAGTATCGTCGGGTTTGAAGAAGCTGTGAAAATTTCGCAACAAACGCTGCAAACACGTGCAGATGAATATAGAAGATACAAAGAAATAATGGTAGCTGTGTTGAAAGAAGAAGGTATTTCATTTGAAATTAACGGACATCTTGAAAATGCTCTGCCACATGTGTTAAATTTATCATTTCCAAAAACAAATGTTGAATCGATGCTCGTAAATTTAGACTTAGCAGGAATTGCGGCATCGAGCGGTTCAGCTTGCACAGCGGGAGCAATCGATCCTTCTCATGTGCTTGTTGCTATGTTTGGAAAAGGGTCTGAGCGTTTAACAACTTCTATTCGATTTAGCTTTGGCCTAGGAAACTCTGCTGAGCAAATTGAAAAAACCGCACGTCAAACAGCAAACATCGTTAAGCGACTAACGATGTAAATAGCAGCCATCAGTAGGGTCTTCATCCCTCACTGATGGTTTGTGTCGTTTCTTTCGCTTTTTAGCGAACAATTTAATTAAAATGAAGAAAACGGAGGTGGCGAAGTTGACAAAATCACCTAAAGATACACGTGTAGTAGTCGGAATGAGCGGAGGCGTTGATTCATCTGTAGCAGCTCTTTTATTAAAACAACAAGGATACGATGTGATCGGAATCTTTATGAAAAACTGGGACGATACGGATGAAAACGGCGTTTGTACTGCGACTGAAGATTATAACGATGTTATTCGCGTATGTAATCAAATTGGTATTCCCTACTATGCAGTCAACTTTGAGAAACAATATTGGGATAAAGTATTTACCTACTTTTTAGATGAATATAAAGCAGGTCGTACACCGAATCCTGATGTAATGTGTAATAAAGAAATTAAATTCAAAGCCTTTTTGGAGCATGCAATGACGCTAGGAGCAGACTATCTAGCGACAGGACATTATGCACGCGTTGCGTATCGTGACGGGGAGTATAAAATGCTTCGAGGCGTAGATGGAAATAAAGATCAAACGTATTTCTTAAATCAATTAGGACAAGATCAGCTTTCAAAAGTAATGTTCCCAATTGGAGAAATTGAGAAATCAAAAGTGCGTGAAATTGCAAAAGAAGCAGGCCTTGCTACAGCAACGAAAAAAGACAGCACAGGTATTTGCTTTATTGGCGAACGCAACTTCAAGGAATTTTTAAGTCAGTATCTTCCTGCTCAGCCAGGTGTGATGCAAACGCTTGACGGCGAAGTGAAAGGCAAGCATGACGGCCTTATGTACTACACGATTGGTCAACGCCATGGTTTGGGTATCGGAGGCAGCGGCGAACCTTGGTTTGTAGTTGGAAAAGATTTAGAAAAAAACGTTTTATACGTCGATCAAGGCTTTCACAATGAGCTGCTTTATTCTACATCTCTTACAGCAACAAATGTCAGCTGGGTAAGCGACCGTGACTGGTCGTCACCAATGACGTGCACAGCAAAATTCCGCTATCGTCAAACCGATTCAGCAGTAACCGTTGAGAAAGTCGATGATGATACAATTAAAGTTATTTTTGCTGAACCCGTGCGGGCAATTACGCCAGGTCAAGCAGTTGTGTTTTACAAAGATGACGAATGTCTTGGCGGAGCAACTATTGACAAAGTATTTCAAGAAGAAGAGCAAATTTGGTACGTATAATTTATATAAGCAAGAACGAAAAACCTCAGCTGTATATAGCTGAGGTTTTTCTATGATATACTTTACTTATTGGGTAAACTAATAACTTACATATTCTAGATTTTCATGATGTGAAAATCTTTTAAATCATAACTAAAACAGTGGAGTGAACGAAAAAATGACAGATAAAAATCAGCTAGGAATTCAGTATATGCAGGAAGGGAAATTTGAAGAGGCTGCTAAAACATTTTCAGAAGCAATTGAAGATAATCCAAAAGATCCAATTGTGTATGTGAATTTTGGCAATTTGTTAGCGGCTGTTAGTGAGATGGATCGTGCTTTGAAATTTTATGAACGTGCGATTGAATTAGATGAAGAAACGGCAACAGCGTATTACGGAGCAGGAAATATTTATTTTAATGCAGAGCAGCTTGAGCAGGCAAAGCACTACTTTGATTTAGCAATCAAAAAAGGCTTAGATTCATCCGATGCCTACTTTATGCTTGGTTTAACGCTGTTTCATATGGAAGAAATTCGTTTTGCGATGCCTTATCTGCAGCGAGCGGTAGAACTAAACGAACATGATGTAGAAGCAAAATTTCAGTACGGTCTTTGTTTAGCACAGCTCGAAATGGTAGATGAAGCGATTGCTGAATTTCTTAAGGTAGTAAATCAAGAGCCAGAACATGCCGATGCTTTCTATAATTTGGGCGTAGCGTATGCCATGAAAGATGATAAGGACAAAGCAATTGAGATGTTAGATGAAGCTTTAAACGTGCAGCCAGATCACGTAATGGCAGCAAATGCTAAACAAGTTCTGTCTACATTAGAACATTAAGAAAGCGGGTAAAGGAAGGATAACATGAACGAAGAACTAGTGAACCCTTCACAGCCAGAACGTCATTATATAAGCGGCACGTCAATTGTAACGGTTTTTCATAACGAAGAAAACTTATATAACGTTACGCGGATACGGATCAAAAAAACAAATTTAGAGATTGAAGATAAAGAAACGGTCGTTACAGGCTATTTTCCTAAGCTTAATGAAGATGAAGTATACACATTTTACGGGGACTTCAAAGAGCATCCAAAGTTTGGTCTGCAATTTCATGTTGAGCAGTTTAAAAAAGAACTTCCGCAATCAAGGCAAGGGGTTGTTCAGTACCTATCAAGCGATTTATTTCACGGAATCGGTAAAAAAACCGCTGAAAATATTGTGGACGCCCTAGGAGAACGCGCTATTTTTCGTATTTTGCAAAATGAGTCCGTGCTAAAAGAGGTTCCGAGGCTTTCAGCCGACAAGGCAGAGGCTTTAGTAACGCAGCTTCGTGAACATCAAGGGTTAGAAGAAGTAATGGTAAAGCTGACAGACCTCGGGTTTGGACCGCAGCTTTCGATGAAGATTTTCCAAGCGTACAAACAAGAAGCGCTTGAAATTGTTCAAAATAATCCTTATCAGCTCGTAGAAGATATTCAAGGTATTGGTTTTAGCAGGGCCGATGAACTTGGAAAGAGGCTTGGTATGGCAACCAACCATCCTGATCGTTTGCGTGCAGGTATTTTATACGTCATTGAGCAAGAATGTAATCAAATGGGACATGTATACGTCACGGCAGATCAGCTGTATGGAAAAACAGCAGAGCTTCTTCGAAAAAGCAGGCATGAGAATCTGTCTGAAATGGATCTTACAAGAGAAGTGGACGCATTAAAAGCAGACAAAAAGCTTATCATTCAAGACGAAAAAATTTATTTTCCTCCCCTTTTCTATGCTGAAAAAGGGCTGGTTAAAGCTATTCAAAAAATTATGGCCCAAACGCAATACGAAGAGCAGTTTCCAGAATCAGAATTTTTACTAGCTTTAGGTGAACTAGAAGAGCGATTAGACGTGCAATATGCACCGTCTCAGCGCAAGGGCATACAAACTGCTTTAATGTCTCCAATGCTTCTTTTAACAGGTGGACCAGGTACAGGGAAAACAACGGTTATTAAAGGAATAGTCGAACTCTATGCAGAACTTCACGGATGTTCGTTAAATCCAGGGGATTATAAAAAAGATGAAGCTTTTCCTGTTTTACTTGTGGCACCTACTGGACGCGCTGCTAAACGAATGAGCGAAGCGACCGGACTTCCGGCAGTTACGATTCACAGATTATTAAAATGGAACGGACAAGAAGGATTTGACCATAATGAGGAGAATCCAATTGACGGAAAATTATTGATTGTGGATGAAGTATCGATGGTAGATTTGTGGCTTGCTCATCAGCTGTTTAAGTCTCTTCCTGCTAATTTACAGGTTATTTTAGTTGGAGACGAAGACCAGCTTCCTTCAGTAGGTCCGGGACAGGTGTTAAAAGATTTACTGAGTTCAGAAGTAGTTCCTACCGTCCGTCTGACAGATGTATACCGGCAAGCGGAAGGGTCGTCGATTATTGATTTGGCTCATGAAATAAAAAAAGGAAAGCTTCCGGAAGACTTATCGAGGCAGCAAGGAGATCGTTCCTTTATTCGCTGTCAAGGACAGCACATCACGAATGTCGTGCAACAAGTTTGCGGGAATGCGTTAAAAAAAGGCTATACGGCTAAAGATATTCAAGTTCTAGCTCCTATGTATAAAGGTCCTGCAGGGATTGATAAACTGAATGAAGTTCTTCAGGAATTATTTAACCCGGCTTCTGAGCAAAGAAGAGAGCTTAAGCACGGAGATATTACGTACCGAGTCGGAGATAAAGTGCTGCAGCTTGTAAATCAGCCGGATAGCAACGTATTTAACGGAGATATGGGAGAAATCGTCTCAGTTTTCTTTGCCAAAGAAAATACGGAAAAACAGGATATGCTGGTTATTTCATATGAAGGAAACGAAGTAACTTATACAAAGCAAGACTTTAATCAAATAACTCATGCATACTGCTGTTCCATTCATAAATCGCAGGGAAGTGAATTTCCCATTGTTGTGCTTCCAATTGTCAAAAGCTATTACCGAATGCTGCGACGCAATTTACTTTATACGGCCGTTACGCGAAGTAAACAGTTTTTAATTTTATGCGGCGAAGACGAAGCGTTTCAGCTTGGAGTCAGCCGGAATGAAGACAGCGTTCGACAAACGAATTTACAGCCCCTGCTTCGAGAAAGCTTGGATAACGACATAGAAGATCCCGAAATTCCATTTATGAAAGATGCAAATATTGGGATGGAAAACGTTACGCCGTATGATTTCATGTAACCTTTCGCATGCTAACAAAGAGTTAAATAAACTCCTTTGTTGCCATCCTTCTTTGCTAATTGTCAGAAAATAAAGTATGGGCGTGAAAAAAAGTGGACATAATGCGTTTATATAAGTAGAACGTATAAAGAGGTGTCGACTTTGTTTAAATGTCCAAACTGTAAAAGTATTGACGTTGGCAAAATTGGTGTAAATCAGTATTACTGCTGGAATTGTTTTATTGAAATGACTATTTCAAAAGGACAAATTAATACTCACCAAGTAGAAGAAGATGGAACATTGAGCTCGCTTGATGATTTGTTCTCAGATGACGAGCGCACAATCAATTTCTAATTCTTTTTTACCGGGAGGAAGAGCAATGGGCAGAATCATTCCGTCAGTAGTCGCTTTCGGTCTTGGAGCTTATGCATTTAAAATGGCAGATGATCGAGAGATGTTTACAAAAAGAAATATGAAAAAAATGCGTAAACGTATGATGAAAGCTATTCACTAATAAAAAAGCACTATTGCACTGAGCTGCAATAGTGCTTTTTTGCAGGCAGAAGATACAACTGCATGTATAAACTCCTTTCTTTATCAAAAAATAGAAGGGAGGAGGAGTTTACGTTGAAAGATAGTTCATTCAAATGGTTCTATAGATTCGGACTGCTGTTATTAGCACTGCTGTGCGTATTAGTCTTTTTTAAAGTCCAGTTTTTATGGCTGCCTGTTATTTACATGTTTTTAAAAGCACTGCTGCCTTTTTTTATTGCAGCATTCATTACATATTTACTTCATCCGCTTATTGAAAAAACGCATGATAAAGGCGTGCCTCGTCCTCTAGCTATTTTACTGATCTACATTATCTTTTTTGGAGGAATCGGGTTCGGAGCCTATAAGTCGTATCCTATTTTTGTGGAACAAGTAAAAGATTTAAATGAACAGCTGCCTCATTTTACGAATACATATAGACATTGGGTAGAATCGATTCATGATCGTACAACTTCACTTCCAAACGGTGTACATGAGAAAATTGAAGGCAGCATTGATGATGTAGAGGCTACGCTCAACGTGTGGCTTACAAAAGTGGCGGAAGGATTAAAATCATTGATTACCTCTTTTTTGATTTTAATCATTATTCCATTTATTGTTTTTTATATGCTGAAGGATTTTTCCTCTATTAAGAAAGCAACAGCTTATGTCACACCTAAAAAGTGGCACAAACCAGGCGAACGTTTTTTATCGGATGTGAATGAATCGCTTGGCAATTATATTAGAGGACAATTTTTTGTTTGTCTCATTATTGGTGTGATTGCCACAGCAGCACTTTGGTTCTTTCATGTACCTTATGCACTTCTTTTAGGCTTTATTATTGGCGTAACGAATATCATTCCGTATTTTGGCCCGATTATTGGTGCGGTTCCAGCAGCTATTATTGCAGCAACTATCTCGATAAAGTTGGTTATTACCATTGTCATTATTATCTTTGTGCTGCAGTTTCTAGAAGGAAATGTGCTGTCTCCGCTTATCGTAGGAAAGAGCCTTCATATTCATCCTTTGTTTATCATGCTTGCGCTCCTTTTAGGAGGAGAGTTTGGAGGAGTATTGGGTCTCATTTTGGCTGTGCCAATTTTAGCAGTCGTTAAAATATCTATTTTGCATATTCGCTCTTATACGCTCAAACATTGACAAAGAGCGGTTAATTTGTCATAATATCGCCATAAGAAAACGCTACATATTTTGAACACAATGATGGATCGAGTACGTTGCACACTGGTTTTTAGAGAAGGGCTTCCTTGGCTGAAAGAAGCGCTAAACAAAGAGCAGCTGAACGCTAGTCCAGAGTGCAGGCTAAAACCTGCCGTGTCAGCAACGTTAACGCTATGAAGGTGATAAATGCTTTTGGCATTTATAATCAGGGTGGTACCGCGAGTTCAACTCTCGTCCCTGCTACAGGGATGAGAGTTTTTTTGTGTGCAAATAACTAGCAATTACTTTTGGACACAGGGAAAATAGATGCTTTTATGTCATCATTTTTTTGTCTATAAATAAGAAGAGTATTAAAGGAGGACCAATCATGAAAAAACTGACGTCAGCACAAGTTCGTCAAATGTATTTAGATTTCTTTAAAGAAAAAGGCCATGATGTAGAACCAAGCGCATCTTTAGTTCCGCATGAAGATCCATCTTTATTATGGATTAACAGTGGAGTAGCTACATTAAAAAAATATTTTGATGGTCGTGTTATTCCTCAAAATCCGCGTATTTGTAACGCACAAAAATCTATTCGTACAAACGATATCGAAAACGTAGGTAAAACGGCTCGCCATCATACGTTTTTTGAAATGCTTGGTAACTTCTCTATCGGTGATTATTTCAAAGAAGAAGCAATCCAATGGGCATGGGAATTCTTAACGAGCGATAAATGGATTGGATTCGACGCAGATAAGCTATCTGTAACAGTTCACCCTGAAGATGAAGAAGCATTTAAGATCTGGAATGAAAAAATGGGCGTGCCTAAAGAGCGTATCATTCGTTTAGAAGGTAACTTCTGGGATATTGGAGAAGGTCCGAGTGGTCCAAATACAGAGATCTTTTATGATCGCGGAGAAGCATATGGAAATGACCTAACTGATCCCGAATTATATCCAGGTGGAGAAAATGAGCGTTATTTAGAAATTTGGAACCTTGTATTTTCTCAGTTTAATCATAATCCTGATAATACGTACACGCCGCTTCCAAAGAAAAATATTGATACAGGAATGGGCTTAGAGCGTATGGTTTCTGTTATTCAAGATGTGCAAACAAACTTTGATACAGATTTGTTTATGCCAATTATTGAAGCAACAGAAAATATTTCAGGCGCTAAATATCGTACAAATGATGAGCAAGATACGGCATTTAAAGTCATTGCTGACCACATTCGTACGGTAACATTTGCTGTAGGTGATGGTGCTCTTCCTTCAAATGAAGGCCGCGGGTATGTGCTGCGTCGTTTGTTACGCCGAGCAGTTCGCTATGCTAAAAAGTTAAACATTAATCGTCCGTTCATGTACGACCTAGTGCCGGTAGTAGGTGAAATCATGGTTGATTTCTATCCGGAAGTAAAGGAAAAAACGGATTTTATCCAGCGCGTAGTCAAAAATGAAGAAGAGCGTTTTCACGAAACGTTAAATGACGGACTAGCTATCTTGGCAACTGTTATTAAAAAAGAAAAAGCGCAAAACAGTGATACGGTACAAGGCGAAGATGTTTTCCGTCTATATGATACGTATGGCTTCCCTGTTGAATTAACGGAAGAATACGCAGAAGATGAGAACATGAAAATCGATCATGCAGGTTTTGAACGTGAAATGGAAGCACAGCGTGAGCGTGCGCGTGCTGCTCGTCAAGATTCTAGTTCTATGCAAGTTCAAGGCGGCGTACTTGGTGAAGTAACGGTTGCAAGTGAGTTTGTGGGCTATGATAAAAATGAAGTAGAAACAGTTGTTGAAGCAATTATTGTAGACGGTGAGCTTGTTGACCGTGCTGAAGCTGGAACAGAAGCGCAAGTTATTTTAAGCCACACGCCATTCTACGCAGAAAGCGGCGGTCAAATTGCGGACCAAGGTACGATCCAAAGTGCTTCAGGAAAAGCGGAAGTAAAAGACGTTCAAAAAGCGCCAAATGGTCAAAATGTCCAAACGGTATCTGTAACAAGCGGCGAGCTTGTAAAAGGTGAAACATACATGGCAACGCTTGATGAAGAAAACCGCAGTGCGATTGTGAAAAACCATACGGCAACGCATTTATTGCATCAAGCATTAAAAGATACGTTAGGAACGCATGTTAATCAAGCGGGTTCTTTAGTAACAGCGGATCGCTTGCGCTTTGACTTCTCTCACTTTGGTCAAGTGACACAAGAAGAGATTGAGAAAATTGAACAAATCGTTAATGAAAAGATTTGGGACAGCATCTCTGTACAAATTGAAAACAAAGCAATTGACGAAGCAAAAGCGATGGGTGCAATGGCACTATTTGGTGAGAAATACGGAGATATCGTGCGCGTAGTACAAGTAGGCGACTACAGCTTAGAATTATGTGGTGGATGTCACGTACCAAATACATCTGTTATCGGTTTATTTAAAATTGTATCAGAATCTGGAATCGGTGCAGGTACTCGACGTATTGAAGCTGTAACTGGAAAAGCTGCCTATCAGTTAATGAATGATCAAGTAGGTTTACTAAAAGAAGCTGCGGCAAAAGTAAAATCCAACCCGCGCGATTTAGTAGGGCGCGTTGAAGGATTACTAGAAGAAATTCGTAATCTTCAGCGTGAAAATGATTCACTATCTACAAAGCTTGGCAATATTGAAGCTGGCAATCTTGTTGACCGCGTACAAAACATTAATGGTGTAAATGTCCTAGCAGCAAAAGTGAATGCAACGGATATGAATAACCTTCGTGCAATGGTTGATGATTTAAAACAAAAATTAGAATCTGCTGTGATCGTATTAGCTTCTCCACAAGGTGAAAAGGTAAATATTATTGCAGGTGTAACAAAAGATTTAATTGCTAAAGGCCATCATGCTGGCAAACTTGTTAAAGAAGTAGCAACGATTTGCGGCGGAGGCGGAGGCGGACGCCCTGACATGGCGCAAGCTGGAGGAAAAGACGCTAGCCAAATTGAAAAAGCACTTGGCACTGTAGAAGAATGGGTTAAATCCGTTTAATTCTCCTCTTTCTTGGTGTACAATATAAATAAGACTTAGCATAGTGCACAATGTGTTCACAAATTAAGAGAGTGAGGTGGGACCGTGAGTTCATTTGATAAAACCATGCAATTTAATTTTCAAGATGAGCCAGCTGAAACAAACGTACATGAAGTATTGTTTACGGTTTATGACGCACTGCAAGAAAAAGGCTACAACCCGATTAACCAAATCGTTGGGTATTTGTTATCAGGAGACCCTGCTTACATTCCTCGTCATAACGATGCGAGAAACACAATTCGCCAGTTAGAGCGAGACGAGCTCATTGAAGAACTTGTTAAATCTTATTTACAACAGCATCGAAAGGATTCATAAATGCGCGTATTAGGATTAGATGTAGGAACCAAAACAATTGGTGTGGCAGTTAGTGATGAAATGGGATGGACAGCGCAAGGAATTGAAACAATTAAAATTGCAGATGAGCAGATGGAGCAATCATATCCTCGTTTACAGCAGTTAATTGACGAATATTCCGTAGAGAAAATCGTAGTGGGTCTTCCTAAAAATATGAATGGTACGATTGGCCCTCGAGGCGAAGCGTGCATCGAGTTTGCTGACAACGTCAAAGAAAAACTTAACATTGAAACGATGATGTGGGACGAGCGCTTGTCAACGATGGCAGCAGAGCGAGTACTGCTGTCTGCCGACGTAAGCCGCAAGAAACGCAAAAAAGTAATCGATAAAATGGCAGCTGTTATGATTCTTCAAGGATACTTAGACAGCAAGCAATAAGAAAAGCAGCAGGCTTTGCTTAAGCTGACAAGTTATGACTTTCCCTTTTACATATTCTTTTGTACGTAAAAGGGAAGTGAAATAACTGAACAGCTTGCTTTTCGCTGAAGAAAAAGTTAAGCTAAGAGCTTACAATATAAAATGAGGTGCAAACATGAGCGTAGAAGAAAATAAAATTACAATCGTCGATGAGAATGGAAATGAGCAACTATGCGAAATTTTATTCACATTTGATTCTGATCAATATAACAAATCATATGTAATTTACTATCCAATCGGAGCAGACCAAGATGATGAAGAAGAAATTGAAATTCATGCATCTGCTTTCACACCAAGTGAAGACGGTCAAGACGGCGAGCTTCAACCGATTGAAACAGAAGAAGAGTGGGACATGGTTGAGGAAATGGTTAACACATTCCTTGACGAAGAAGGCGAATAATTATAGTGAAAAAGCTGATGACAATCGTTATCAGCTTTTTTTTACATAGCGGCCGTTCTTTTTAGATATAAAAAGGTTTTTCCTTGCATTCTTAGGGGAGATTGTATGATAATGACGAAAAATGAGATAAATTGTAGTATAATAATTCCTGCGTGTGAGAGTGCATTTTAATAAAAGAATTCATTGTTTGAACGGATGAAACTAGACTTTGGGCAGACAATAACATAAATCATGGAAAAAATTTAGGAGAGGCGATAGTTTAAGGAAGCGATACCATCTCACACCTATAGGAGATACGAATGAATCGCAATCTCATGTATCCTCTCTGTTCATACTTACAAAAAATCAAGAAGAAAAGAGGTGAAACTGGTTGTATCTTCTTTTACAGAAGTAGATTTAACCAGGAAGCTGCTTGTCGCAACAAACATTTTTACCACCTAATCGTTCAAGGAAAAAACGAGTTATTTTTATTACAATTATCGTACTTCTTTTACTTGTTGGCGGTGCATTTTTCTATGCTCAATCCCGCTTAACACCCGTGGATCGAAACAGCAATAAAAAAGTAAATGTGACCATTCCACAAGGTTCTTCCGTTCAATCGATTGGTACGGTATTGAAAAAAGAAGATTTAATTAAAAGTAAAAGTGCCTTTCGCTATTACGTAAAATTAACCCATGTATCTGGATTTCAAGCTGGAACGTATTTATTTTCTCCTTCCATGAGCTTAGGGGAAATGGTTGAAAAAATGGAAAAAGGCGAGGTTTCAAAACAACCTGATATTCGTGTCACCATTCCAGAAGGACGCCAGCTTGTCGAAATTGCTGATATCATTGCTAAAAATACAAAGTTTACAAAAGACGAAGTCATGAAAAAGCTAGACGATAAGGCATTCATCAATAAAATGAAAGAAAAGTATCCAGATTTAGTAACGGATGAAGTGATGCAAAAAGATATTAAACATCCGCTAGAAGGTTATTTATATCCCGTTACGTATGATTTTTATGATAAAAATGTGTCGTTAGATGAAATATTGGATAAAATGGTAGGGAAAACAAATAATGTATTAGGTCAGTACAGTGGGCAAATGGAAAAGAAAAAATTTAGTGCACATAAATTGTTAACCATGTCTTCTCTAATTGAAGAGGAAGCGACTGCGAAAGTCGACCGAGAAAAAATTGCCAGCGTCTTTTATAATCGCCTTGAAAAAAACATGCCTCTTCAAACGGATCCAACCGTATTATATGCCTTAGGAGAGCATAAAGACCGGGTGTTCTATAAGCATTTAGAAGTGGACTCTCCTTACAATACGTATAAAGTAAAGGGGTTGCCTCCAGGACCAATTGCCAGCTCTGGATTGATGTCAATCAAAGCTGCGTTACATCCAGCCAATACAGATTATTTATACTTCTTGGCTACACCTGAAGGAAAAGTTATTTTTACCAAAACGTTAGAAGAACATAACAAAGAAAAAGCCAAGCATATTACAGGTAAAGAAAAGCAAAATACCGAAAAATAATTGGAAATTTAAAATTGGGGAATCGCGATACTTCGCATTCCCCATCTTTTATGTTAAAATATATCGGGTTTACGTAAAAACGAAAAAAACTTATAATAGACTAGTTGTCTTACTATTTTGCAGTAATGAAACGTTATGAAAACATAATGTAAAATGTACTTCTGAGAACGGAGGAAGTGTTTTGCTTTTACAAAACGTAGAGCAGTATGTGGAAAAGCTTATTCCTAAGCGCCAGGAGCTTATTGAAGAAATGGAAGCTTATGCAGAAGAACATCACGTTCCGATTATGGAATTGATTGGTGTTGAAACGCTATTGCAAATTCTTCGTCTTCATCAGCCAAAACATATATTAGAAATTGGAACAGCGATTGCATATTCGTCTATTCGAATCACCCATGCGCTTCCAGAGGCACGAGTGGTTACGGTAGAACGAAATGAAGAGCGTTACCAAAAAGCGCAAGAGTTTATTGAACGGGCGGGAAAACAAGATAAAATTGTGTCGTTGTTTGGAGATGCACTTGAGCTTAGAGATAAAATTGAACGTCATGGTCCTTATGATGCAGTCTTTATCGATGCAGCTAAAGGTCAGTATCAGCGTTTTTTCGAACATTATGAGCCGATGCTATCTTCTAAAGGAATGATTATTTCGGATAACGTACTATTTAAAGGTCACGTAGCGACCGATTTGGCGGAAGTAGAAACACGTCGACGCCGCAGCTTAATTAAAAAAATTCAAGCATACAATACGTGGCTGATGAATCATCCCGATTATTATACAACTATTCTCCCTATTGGAGACGGAATCGCGATTAGTATTAAAAGAGGTGACCAAGAATGAAAAAACCAGAACTATTAGTGACACCAACTGCAGTTTCGGAAATCGAATCATTACTACAAGCTGGAGCAACAGCTATTATGGTTGGTGAACAGCGCTACGGTTTGCGTTTAGCAGGTGAATTCAAACGTGAAGATATCGTAGAAGCTGTAAGTATTGCTCATCAGCATGATGCAAAAGTCTACGTAGCGATGAACGGATTATTTCACAATGATAAAATCGCCGAATTAAATGAATATATTTTATTCTTAAAAGAAGCAAGCGTGGATGCGATTGTATTTGGAGATCCGGCTGTATTAATGGCAGTGCGTGAAACAGCTCCAGAAATGAAGATGCACTGGAGTACTGAAACAACGGGAACAAACTGGTATTCATGTAACTACTGGGGCCGCAAAGGAGCTAAGCGTGCAGTTCTTGCTCGTGAGCTAAGCATGGATAGCATCATTGATATCAAAGAAAAAGCCGAAGTAGAAATTGAAGTTCAGGTGCATGGCATGACGTGTATGTTCCAATCGAAACGTTCACTTCTTGGCAACTACTTTGAGTATCAAGGAAAAGTCATGGAAATTGAAAATCGTAAAGTAGAAAAAGATATGTTTTTACTTGATAATGAGCGAAACAATAAGTATCCAATTTTCGAAGATGAAAATGGAACGCATATTATGAGTCCAAATGATATGTGCATCATCGATGAGCTTTCCGAAATGATTGACGCTGAAGTAGATGTATTTAAAATTGACGGCGTATTAAAGTCACCGCAATATATTTTAGAAGTAACAAAAAAATATCGTCAAGCGATTGATTTATGTGTAGATGACCGTGAAGAATACGAAAACGTTAAAGACGATTTGTTAGAAGAAATTGAAAGCTTGCAGCCAATTAACCGCCCGTTAGACACAGGGTTTTTCTTTAAAGAAACGGTATATTAAAAAGCATGCAAAGAAAGATAAACAAAGGAGGTACAAACGATGGCTGTTCAAATCGATACTGTAGTAGAAGGTAAACGAGTTATTACGAAAAAGCCTGAGTTGTTAGCTCCAGCCGGTAACCTTGAAAAATTAAAAGTTGCCGTACACTATGGAGCAGATGCTGTGTTTATCGGAGGAAAAGAGTTTGGCCTTCGTTCAAATGCAGATAACTTTACATTTGAAGAAATGGCAGAAGGTGTTCAGTTTGCAAACAAATACGGCGCACGTATTTATGTTACAACAAACATTTTTGCTCACAATGAAAATATGGACGGACTTGAAGATTATTTAATGGGATTAGAGCGCGCTGGCGTTTCTGGAATCATCGTAGCTGATCCGTTAATTATCGAAACCTGTCGACGCGTTGCACCTAAGCTTGAAGTACACTTAAGTACCCAGCAATCACTTTCAAACTGGAAAGCCGTTCAATTCTGGAAAGAAGAAGGATTAGAACGTGTTGTACTTGCTCGTGAAACGGGTGCTGAAGAAATGCGCGAAATGAAAGAAAAAGTGGATATTGAAATTGAAGCTTTTATTCACGGAGCGATGTGTATTGCTTATTCAGGCCGCTGCGTGCTAAGTAACCACATGACAGCGCGTGATTCAAACCGTGGAGGCTGCTGTCAATCATGCCGTTGGGACTATGATTTATTTAAAGTAGAAGACGGTAAAACGGAAACGCCTTTATTTGATGAGCAAGACGATCCGTTTGCAATGAGTCCAAAAGATCTAAATTTAATTCAATCTATCCCTCAAATGATTGAGCTGGGTATTGATAGCTTGAAAATTGAAGGACGTATGAAGTCGATCCACTATATTGCAACAGTGGTGAGCGTATATCGCAAAGTGATTGACGCATACTGTGCAGATCCTGAGAATTTTGTGATTCAAAAAGAATGGCTTGATGAGCTAGACAAATGTGCGAACCGCGATACGGCTCCCGCCTTTTTTGAAGGGGTTCCTGGAGTGGATGAACAAATGTTTGGCGTACACGGCAAGAAAACAAAATTTGATTTTGCTGGTTTAGTATTGAATTATGATGAAGAAACAAGCATCGTGACATTGCAACAGCGTAACTATTTTAAACCGGGAGAAGAAGTGGAATTTTTTGGTCCGGAAATTAAAAACTTTACGCAAAAAATAGATAAAATTTGGGACGAAGATGGCAATGAACTAGATGCTGCACGTCATCCGCTGCAAATTGTGAAATTTAAAGTGGACCAACCTCTATTTTCATATAACATGATGCGAAAGGGGATTTAAATATAAAATGGGGAAAAAGCCCGTTGTAATCGGTATCGCTGGTGGATCCGGTTCTGGTAAAACAACTGTAACCAAAGCTATTTATGAGTATTTTAAAGGGCATTCTATTATGCTTCTTGAGCAAGACTATTATTATAAAGATCAAAGCGATGTACCGTTTGAACAGCGTTTGCAAACAAATTACGATCATCCTCTAGCATTTGATAATGATTTGCTGATTGAACACTTGCAAAACTTATTAAATTATGAGAGCATTGACAAACCGGTATATGATTACGCAATTCATACGCGCTCTGAGAAGGTAATTAAAGAAGAACCAAAAGATGTTATTATCTTAGAAGGTATTCTTGTACTAGAAGATCAGCGCTTGCGTAATTTAATGGATATCAAGCTATACGTAGATACAGATGCGGATCTTCGTATCATTCGTCGTATGCTTCGTGATATTAAAGAACGAGAGCGTACGCTTGAGTCAGTTGTTGATCAATACGTATCTGTCGTTCGCCCGATGCATAATCAGTTTGTTGAACCAACAAAACGCTATGCAGATATTATCATTCCTGAAGGCGGTCAAAACCACGTAGCGATTGACTTGATGGTCACTAAAATTCAAACAATTCTTGAACAAAATGCCATTTTATAATAACATAGCATAGATGCAGGAATTTTTTTGAAGACAATGCAGACATATTCTGCTAACTAAACACAAACATTATAAAGAATAGAGAAACGAGCAGCTTCTATTTTGAAGCTGTCATTTCTCTATTAACTGATTTTTCCACAGAGTGGAAAATTTTTTGTACATACAGAAATCGACTGTATACACTAGAGATTTTGAGTTCAAGAAGGAGTGAAGGGATTATGGCACAAGAAAAAGTATTTCCAATGACAGAAGAAGGAAAGCTAAAGCTAGAGCAAGAGCTAGAATATTTAAAAACAGTAAAACGTAAAGAAGTTGTAGAGCGTATCAAGATCGCCCGCAGTTTTGGAGATTTATCGGAGAACTCTGAGTACGATTCTGCAAAAGACGAGCAGGCTTTCGTGGAAGGACGTATTACAACGCTTGAGAATATGATTCGCAATGCGAAAATTATTGAAGAAGATGTAGAAAATTCTTCTATCGTATCATTAGGTAAATCTGTAACATTTGTAGAGTTGCCAGATGGTGACGAAGAAACGTATACAATTGTAGGTAGTGCAGAAGCAGATCCATTTGAAGGGAAAATTTCAAATGATTCGCCAATTGCTAAAAGTCTAATGGGCAAACAAATTGGAGATCAAGTAACTGTTCAAACTCCTGGTGGAGATATGTCAGTGAAAATTGTATCTGTTAAGTAAAACATATGGTTGGAAGCGTTCTACTGAATGCTCGTAAGTAAAAAAGCTGACACGCGTCAGCTTTTTTTATATGATTTAAAAAAACGGAGAGAATAGAAAAGATATGTAGGAAAGGAAAGATGAAGATGAAAGATATCGATTTTACTAAAACAGCGCTTGTTTTAATTGATTTACAAAAAGGGATTGTTCCAATTGGAGGAGACGAAATTGTAGAAAAATCTGTTCAGCTTGTGAATCGTTTCCGCGAACAAAATGGATTTATTAGCTTTGTACGAGTAGATTTTCAAGATGGAAAAGATGCGTTGACGCCAGAAACGGATCAAAAGCCATCTGCTCCTCAAGAAAGACCTGCAGACTGGGCAGAATTCGATCCAAGACTTAATGTTCAAGAGACTGATTACATTGTGACAAAACGTCAGTGGGGAGCCTTTTTTGGGACAGATTTAGACCTTCAGCTTCGCCGAAGAGAAATTGATACAATTGTCCTTTGCGGAATTGCAACAAATATTGGTGTGGAAAGCACAGCTCGTGAAGCATTTCAGTATGGATATAACCAAATTTTTATCACGGATGCCATGGCGACATTTACAAAAGAAGAGCATGAAGCCACTCTTTCTTACATCTTTCCGAAAATAGGAAAGCTACGAACAACTCAACAATTTTTAACGGAAAATGAATAATAAAAACTTGCTGAATCAGCAAGTTTTTTTATGGAATGAAAAAAAGAATGAATATTTCTTAAGATAATGGTTTTAAAAGTAATGGCAACGTCGACACTTGTAAAGAGTGAGGTGTAGTCATGAAAATAATTCACAAGCGAATTTATATTACTCTTATTTTTATTTTATTATTAATTAGTGGACTGGGAGCACGGCTTGTTCAACTCCAGCTTGTCAGCACAGAATCTTTTACTGATAAAAATATTAACTTAATTGAAGGAAGCGTAAAACAGCGTACGCAGGAAATGGTGGTAGACGACGGACGAGGGAAATTCGAAGATAAAAATGGACAGTCTTTAACATCTATCACGCATAATCGCTTAGTCCTGTTTCCATTTTTAGAAAAAATGAAGTGGCCCGTTCAGCAAGTAAGCGAAATTGTGGGAATGCAACCACAGGAATTAACGAACAGACTAGCGAATGCTAAAACACCGGTTGTTATTACAAAAGAATTATCCCATGCACAAGTCGAAAAAATAAATGCATTAAAGGTACCTGGCGTGTTTGGAATTCCTCTAAAAGATGAGCGTCCAGTTCCTCTTGCTGAACATTTAATCGGACTAGAAGCACAAAGCAAACAAATAATTGAAGAGAAGTACAGTGATAAATTGAAAAATGGAGCTATTAAATCAACTACGCCTGTAGGTATCTCAGGGATGCAGAGGGCTTTTGACGAGTTTTTGCTGCCTGAACAAGAGTCTAAGCTCCTTTATCATGTTGATCGACTAGGTGGGCCTATGTTTGGCATCGATGTAAAATATACGGGCACAGCTAACCCTTATTATCCAGTCAGTGTGCGTACGACGCTTGATTTGTCTGCTCAGGAGCTAGTGGAGAATACATTGAATCATTATAAGTTAAAAGACGGAGGAGCCGTCTTAATTGATATAAAAAACAATAAAGTAATTGCGATGGCCAGCAGGCCTTCAATTAATAAGAAAGATCCATTTAAAAAGCAAAACGGTTCAGACAGCGTAGAAAATCGTTTGCTGACGCCGCAAACTCCTGGATCTATATTTAAAACCGTAACAGCAGCTGCAGCGCTTGAACAAAATAAAATTCAGCCTTCTTTTACCTATAACTGCGATAAAAGTATTTATGGCAATAATGTAGAAGAAGATCATCAAAAAGGGCAGCTGACGTTTGAAGAAAGCTTTGCGCAAAGTTGTAATGCAACGTTTGCCCAGCTAGCAAAAGAAATGATAATATCTAATCCGGATATCATTGAACAATATGCTGATAAGTTAGGGCTTCTTCAGCCTGTAGGATGGACGGGTGATGTGTTTCACTTTGAACATTTTAAGCAGTTTTTAGGAGAAAAATCGGGAAGAGTTTGGACAAATGATAGAGAAAAAAAAGTACCAAATGCTGTAGCGCAAACAGCAATTGGACAGCTTGACGTAAAAGTGACTCCGCTTGCAGTAGCAAATATGATGGCGACAATTGCACGGGGAGGAGAAAAGAAGCAGGTAAAAGCGGTAGATGCGCTGGACTATAAAAACAATACGTCACTGTATACGTTTAAAGAGCATGAGCTAAAAGGAGATACGATTAATGAAGCCACAGCTGCTTCTATGCAGCAGCTTTTAAAAGGCGTCGTACAGAGCGAAAAAGGAACAGGAAGAAGATTTCAAACGCTTCTTTATGAAGTGGCAGGAAAGTCAGGAACTGCTGAAATCAATGTGAAGGCCGATATCGTCAATAAATGGTTTGCGGGTTACTTTCCGGCAGATGATCCAAAATACGCAATGGTAGTAGTGGATTTAAATACAAAAAGTGCGATATCTCCCACAAACAGCGTATTTTATGATATTGTTAAAGGGATGTATGACTTAAATACACGTTAAAACAAGAAGAATTTGTAAAAAATATTACAAATATACTTCAAATAAATTTTGATGCTTCATGTATAAGAAAACACATGTTAGAATAAAGCATTATAAAAGTTGGAGGAAATTGTAGCAATGAATAACAATCGTTCTTCAAGACACGAAAACAAAGAAAAAAAAGTAAACCGATTATATAATCTGTTAATTGCTGTCGTAGCGGTTTTAATTGTATTTGTCGGTGGTACGATGATTCTTGGAAACAAGGATAAATCGGATAACCAAGCGGAAACAACTCAAAACAATCCGCAAACAAATGACCAAAAAACGGACAAGACGGCTAAAAAAGACGATGATTCTTCGAAAGATGATCAAGCAACGGACGATCAAAGCTCTGAAGATGACCAAAGCTCTGAAGATGATCAAGCAACAGATGAAGAATCAAACGACTCAGATTCACAGGCTGAAGTAGAGAAAAATCCAGAGCCTGGCGTGGCAGAACGCAAGGTAGATCCTTCATGGGATTCAGTAGGTACATCACAAGATGCTCCTGCAGCAACATATAAAAAAGGATCAACGGATTGGAACGAAATGCTAAAAGCTGTAGGCGAAGGGTCAGGCATTAGCCCAAGCAATATGACCGTATGGCGTCTAGGTAATAACGGTGGCGTAGGTAAAGCTGTAGCTACGGTTAGCCCTAAAGGCAACTCATCAACAAAATACCGCGTTCAAATTGAATGGGTAGATGGAGAAGGCTGGAAGCCCGCAGTAGTGGATAAGCTTCAATAAAAAAAAGCAGCGCGCTAGCGCTGCTTTTTTATTTTGAAATGAACAACTGCAGAGTACAGTTTTTTACCTTGTTCATAGTCCACAGACATTTGATGAGATACACTATGTACCTCAAGTAAAATCGCCTTATTTTGATCAATTTTTTCAGCAATTTGTTTTTCAAGCATTTTAACATCAGGCGCTTCAAAAAATTCTATTTTATCTTCAATCATTTCAAATTCAAAATTCATTTTACGGCCTCCTTACCTCATTACTATAGTATAGCAAATAGAAAGTTAAAAGCTTAAAATATTTGTAAATGAAGAACAAACGATGACTAAAAACATACTATATCCATAAGAATTATTAGTTATGAGGAGGCGTTTTTTATGGGGCTAGAGTTTTTAGATATCTTTGAAAAGTGGGCGAATGAGTATGATGCATCGGTAAGCGGGAAAGATGAACAGTATAGAGAAGTGTTTCGCAATTATAATGAAATCTTAGAATATGTAGCAGACCGTTCAATAGGGCATGTGATAGAATTTGGAACAGGCACTGGAAACTTAACAAAAAAACTTTTAGAAAAAGAACTTACGGTAGTAGGAATTGAGCCGTCAGTGCCCATGAGACAATTGGCACACCAGAAATTAGGAGCAGATGTTTTAGTCACACCGGGAGACTTTTTACAGTTTGATACATCGTTGTTTCCAGCAGAGAGCTTAGTTAGTACGTATGCATTTCATCATTTAACAGATAAAGAAAAAGAAGAAGCTGTGATAAACTATGGAAAGTTACTTCAAACCGGTGGTAAAATAGTGTTTGCCGATACAATGTTTGAAACAGCGGATTCATTTGCTGATACCATTGTTCAGGCAAAACAAAAAGGGTATACGCAACTAGCAGAAGATCTAGAGAGGGAATACTATACAACGATCCCTGTCTTAAAGCAAATCTTTGAAAGCAATGGTTTTCACATAACCTTTACACAATTTAATCACTTTGTGTGGGTATTGGAGGCAACGAAACAATAGTAGAAAGAGGTTTTAAAATGAAAGTAGCAATCATTGGAGCAATGGAAGAAGAAGTGACGATTTTACGCGATAAAATTGAGAATCGTCAAGAAACAGTAATCGCAGGATGTGAATACTCAACAGGAACAATCAGCGGCGTGGAGGTTGTATTATTAAAATCAGGTATTGGAAAAGTAAATGCGGCGTTATCTACAGCCATCTTACTAGAGAAGTTCAAACCTGATTACGTTATTAACACAGGATCAGCAGGCGGTTTCCATCCAGAGTTAAACGTAGGGGACGCGGTTATTTCAACAGAAGTTCGTCATCATGATGTAGATGTAACGGTATTCAACTATGAATACGGTCAAGTGCCAAACTTGCCTGCAGCTTTTAAAGCAGATGAAAAACTAGTTCGCCTTGCTGAAGAAAGCGCTCTTGAAGTAACGGATATGAAAATTGTAAAAGGATTAATTGCTACAGGAGATTCGTTCATGAACGATCCTGTGCGCGTAGAGTTTGTTCGCTCTAAGTTTCCAGACCTTTATGCAGCTGAAATGGAAGCAGCGGCTGTTGCTCAAGTATGCTATCAATTTGGCGTACCGTTTGTTATTCTTCGTGCTCTTTCTGACATCGCCGGCAAAGAATCAAATGTTTCTTTTGAGCAATTTTTAGAAAAAGCAGCTGTTAATTCAACGAAATTAGTATTGAATTTTATTACAAAATTAAAATAAGCTGTTCATAAAATATAGAGTTTGTTTTCGTCTACACTCTGCATCGTTTGTCATAACATGGGGTGTAGACTATATTTTTATCTTAATTCCTACTTTATTTATAGGTTAAGTTATATTATTTCGACAGCGAGGTGTTCAAGATTATGAAGGTAGTCAAAAACGTTCATGAATTGATTGGAAACACACCTATGATTGAGATTACACAATTTGATTTACCTAGGGAAATCAGGATATTTGCCAAGCTGGAATATGTTAATCCAGGAGGAAGTGTAAAAGATCGTTTAGGAAAAGAACTGCTGCAAGAAGCTCTTGGCTCTGGAAGACTGAAGCGAGGCGGAACGCTGGTTGAGCCTACTGCTGGGAATACGGGGATCGGGCTGGCTTTAGCTGCTCTTCAGTACGAAATAAACGTCATACTATGTGTTCCAGAAAAATTCAGTATTGAAAAACAGCAGCTTATGAAGGCTTTGGGGGCAACGGTGGTTCAAACGCCTACTGAAGCTGGTATGAAAGGTGCTATAAACAAAGCTCAAGAGCTGCTGCGTGAAATCCCTGGTTCTTATTGTCCTCAACAGTTTGCTAATCCGGCCAACCCTATGACTTATTATAAAACCTTAGGGCCAGAAATATATGAACAGCTTGATGGAAAAGTTGACGTGTTTGTAGCTGGAGCAGGTACAGGGGGGACATTTATGGGTACAGCGAAATTTTTGAAAGAAAAAAATCCTTCTCTAAAAACAGTCATCGTGGAGCCAGAAGGTTCAATTTTAAACGGGGGGAAATTCGGTCCTCACTTAACTGAAGGAATTGGAATGGAGTTCATCCCTGATTATATGGAGCGATCTTATTTTAATGCTATTCATACTGTTGAAGATGTTTATGCTTTTCAAAGAGTGAAAGAGCTGGCTTTAAAAGAGGGGTTACTAGTAGGTAGCTCTTCAGGAGCAGCCTTTGAAGCAGCCCTGATCGAAGCAAAAAATGCAGAAAAAGGGGCTCATATCGTCACGATTTTTCCGGATAGCAGTGAACGGTACTTAAGTAAAAATATTTACAGTGGAGGAAGATAAGATGAAACGTAAAACACAGTTGATTCATGGTGGAATTGTTGGCGATGAACAGACGGGTGCTGTCTCTGTTCCTATTTATCAAGTGAGTACTTATAAACAAGAGGGAGCGGGAAAACATACGGGATATGAGTATTCGAGAACCGGTAACCCTACACGTCATGCCCTAGAAGAACTTATCAAAGAAATTGAAGGAGGGTATGCTGGGTTTGCGTTTGGATCTGGTATGGCCGCTACTACTGCCGTGTTCATGCTGTTTAACAGCGGAGATCATGTGTTAATTACAGATGACGTATACGGAGGAACGTATCGAGTGATCACAAAGGTACTAAGCCGTATCGGCATTGAGGCTACTTTTATTGATACAAGCGATATCCAAAATATCGAGAAAGAAATTCGCCCTAACACAAAAGCCATTTTTATTGAAACTCCAACGAATCCTCTTCTAAAAATTACTGACTTGCAGCATGCTTCTTCAGTAGCTAAACAACACCATTTACTTACCATCGTTGACAACACATTCAGTACGCCGTATTGGCAAAATCCTATCGAAAAAGGCGCAGATATTGTTCTGCACAGTGCAACTAAGTATTTAGGGGGACACAGTGACGTTGTAGCAGGGCTAGCAGTGGTGAATTCGCCTAAATTAGCTGAAGACCTTCATTTTATTCAAAATGCGACTGGAGGCATTTTAGGACCTCAGGATTCTTGGCTTTTAATGAGAGGGATTAAAACATTAGGAATACGAATGGAAGAACATGAATTCAACACAGGGAAAATAGTAGAATTTTTACTTGCCCATCCTGCTGTGGCAAAAGTATATTATCCAGGATTAAAAACCCACCCAAACCACCTCATTGCTAAAAAGCAAGCAAGAGGTTTTGGGGGAATGGTTTCGTTTGATGTGGGAAGCGAAGAGAAAGCGGAAGAAGTACTGAGCAAAGTGAAGTATTTTACATTAGCAGAAAGTTTAGGAGCCATCGAAAGCCTCATTTCCATTCCTTCTAAAATGACTCATGCTTCTATACCGAGCGACCGACGTAAAGAGCTAGGAATTACAGATGGATTAATTCGTATTTCTGTAGGTCTTGAAGATGTAGAAGATTTAATTGAAGACTTAGAAAGAGCATTGGAATAAAGGTGGTAAAAATAGGATTTTTATAGACCTATAGATCTATGATAGAGTAGAGTTATAACATTCTACTGAGAAGGTGATTGTATGAAAGCTCAACACATCAAAGCAAAAATTGAAGATTACAGCCGCTTTATTTACGTCCTTCTAGCCGTAAGTACATTCTTGTATATTGGTGTTATGATTGGCCAAGGTGAAAAAAGTGATATGCAACTTGGAATAATGGAAGCGATCGTTATTCTTTTTACCGCCCTTGCTTTTTATTTTAGTTATCAAACTAAAAAACTAAAAAAAGAATTAATGAAAGAAAAAGAATAATAGATACAAAAAGGCGATGATCCATCGTCTTTTTTTTATGAGGGTTAAAAAAATAAAAAAATTCCCTATTTTTCAAAAAAACAGTTTACTTTTTATAAGTTCGTGGATATAATTACCATTGTAAGGAAAATACTTTATTAAAAGGAGGTCGAGTCATATGTTAAGACGTTTATCAGGTATGGATCATTCAGTTTGGGCTATGTTCAAAAATCGTCTATATATGTATACTATTCGGCCGTGTTCCTGTATCAAGTAACTTTCTTACCTTGATCGTTAAAACACGTTAATTCACCACAGGTGCGAATAGTAGCCCTGTGGTTTTTATTGTTTTTCAGCCACAGGATGCTTATGCATAACTGTGGTTTTTTTTGTATAAGGAGGTGATTGGAATGACACTGAATATTTTCTTTTTAACTATTACCATAAAGTCCCGTCAATACTCAGAGGAAGAAATTAAGCATGAACAGTATGTAAGACAATTAGAAGAAGAAATAAAAGACCGCAAGTATGAATTTTATCGTCATTTCTAATTTGAATAGTGGAAAGGAGTGGATGAATGATGATTAATCAAAAAGGATATATCGTTGTATGGCTGCTTGTGGAGAAAGATTCCACCTAAATGACTAGTAGGGGGAGTAATGATGTGTTTGCTGCGGATTATCATTTGGAAATTATTTTAAAAAAAGAGCGGAAAGAAGGATTAATTCTCCTTCTTTCCGCTCTTTTTTTTCTCTTTTTCGGCTCTGTAAAATTCGTGAAACATTTTCATCAGCGCTCGCTTTTCAATTCGCGAAACATAACTTCTTGAAATATTTAACTCCTTTGCAATTTCTCGCTGGGTTTTTTCATCCTGCAAATCCAAACCGAAGCGGCCAACAATTACTTCTTTTTCTCGATCATCGAGGATATCGATGTATTCTTTTATTTTTTCTAATTCCATATTTAGTTGAATCATATCAATTACATCGTCTGATTCTGATTTTAATACATCAATCAAACTGATTTCATTTCCTTCTTTATCCTGGCCAATTGGATCATGCAGCGACACATCTTTTTTTGTTTTTTTGAGCGCTCGCAAGTGCATCAATATTTCATTTTCAATACAGCGTGCGGCATAAGTAGCTAATTTTGTTCCTTTTCCTTGCGAATAACTTTCGATTGCTTTAATTAAACCGATTGTCCCAATTGAAATTAAATCTTCCGCATCCTCTCCCGTGTTTTCAAACTTTTTAACAATATGCGCAACGAGTCGGAGATTGTGTTCAATAAGAAGGTTTCGCGCTTCTTGATCTCCTTGTTCCATTAAAGATAAATATCTCTTTTCTTCAGCAGCAGACAAGGGTTGAGGAAACGCATTGTTTTTTACGTAGGAAACAAGGAAAACCAATTCTTTAAAGAAATAGCCTAGTGCGGTAAATAATGCAGACATCTCTTCACCTCCATAAGGGGATATCAACCTGTGAGAGACTAACATTACACTATATGTAAAAAGAAGGATGTCTTTGCCTGTACGTTTAAAATTCCCCCCAGGGACAAGAGAGTTTGAAAAAGTCCACAGATTTTTCTTTAGAGATAGTTACCAGCCTATACAGAGAAAAAGTATGTACATACGCTAGTAGTAGTTCATAGTGTAAGGAGGGAGAGTATGTACGGTTACGGAGGCTGCTGTTATCCTAATTATCCAGCTTACCCATGCGGAGGAGGGTTCGGCTGGGGACTTGGATTGTTGATTGTTCTATTTGTTCTGTTATTAATTTTCGGAAGCTTCTATTGGTTTTTTAGCTGCTGGTGTTAAAAAAAACTCATGCATGTGCATGAGTTTTTTTAGATGACATATCCTACCGAATAGAACCATTCATTTTTAAGAATTCTTAAGGAATTTTCGCTTTGTTTCTTAAAGAAGATGATTTATTCTATAATTAAGAAAAGAAGCAAGATGATAATATTCCTTTGTAAAAGTAAATGGAGCTCTATACTTTTTTTAGCTTGAACGTACTAATCATCAAGCAAGCGAGTACGATAATTAAAAACATATAAAAGTGTGAAGGCAAATAAGGGACGCCCAAGTAGCTAAGAGTTAATAAACAACCTGCTGCGGTAATAGGGAGCCCTGTAAAATACCCAGTATTTTCTGTGATGTTAAAGCGGGCAAGACGAAGTGCTCCGCAAGCAATGTAACAGATGGTAACAATTGAACCTGCAGCACCAAAGTGAGATAAAATACTTTGATAAAGTAGTAGAGCTGGAGCGATGCCAAATGATATAATATCGCACATGGAGTCCAGTTGTTTTCCAAGTTCAGATTCAATTTGCAGCTTTCTGGCTACCATGCCGTCGAATCGGTCTGCTAACGCTGCTAAAAAAATTAGTAATAAACTTAAGTTCAATTCATTTTTCATGACAAATAAAATAGCAAAGCTTCCTAAACTTAAATTAACAATCGTTAAGGAGTTTGCCGCTTGGGATCTCAGCTTTTTAATTGTATGATCTAGATAGTCTAATAAAAACAATTTCCTCACTCCTTTAAAGGATGGAATGAACTAAAGGTAAAAATAATGGTAATTTCATTGTAGACGCAAACCTTATTCTAGTAAAGAACTATTCAGTATGTGGAGGTAAAATTATTGTTGCAGCACCTGTATCGAACGTTTATTGAGCTTACGAATCACCAGGGATCATCGAAGCTCATTCGAAAATTCACTTTCTCTAAATGGAGTCGGTTTATTATACCCTCCTATACAAAAGTTTTTAAAGTAAATAAAGAAGAAATGGACAAGCCTCTGCATCATTATCAAAACTTACACGAGCTATTTATTCGTCGTTTGAAGCCCTCTGCCCGTCCGGTCGATCAGCAGAAAGACAGCGTTGTCAGTCCTGTAGATGCAAAGATAGAAGCATATGGAGTCATTACGCCTCAAAAAGAAATGATTGTAAAAAACAAACCTTATTCTATACAGGAAATGGTTTCAAATGATCTCATTCTTGAAAAATATATAGAAGGACAGTTTATCATCCTCTATCTTAGTCCAAAAGACTATCATCGCATTCACAGTCCTCTTAAAGCACAAGTAGGGAATACGTGGACCGTTGGACAAAAGTCTTATCCAGTAAATTCATTAGGAATCAAGTATGGGAAAGAACCGCTTGTGAAAAATTTCCGGAAGCTCACGGAGTTAACATTTGAAAATGGTCACATGCTGATGGTAAAAGTAGGAGCCATGTTTATAAACAGCATTGAAGCGGTTTCTAAAAAAGAAGTAGTCGAAAAAGGGGAAGAAATGGCTTACTTCACGTTTGGCTCGACTGTCATTTTATTATTTGAGAAGAACTCAATCACTTTTGATTCTAACGTCCACTCAGGTTCTTACGTAAAATGTGGAGAACCAATTGCTCATTTGAAAAAATAGAGCCTATATAATAAAAGAGTAGATAGATAAATGAAGATGCAGCTTTCTTTTATTAAGAAGGCTCTTTTATTCGTTAAGAAGGAATTTGTATGCTAATCTTTAATGATCTTCTTTCAATTTCCTCTTCAATTAATTTTATAAAATCAGGGCTTAATTGCAGTTCGGTTGCTTTGCTGTATGACTCAATAAGCAGCTCATCTGATAATTTTCTCATAAGATTGCCGCCACCTCCTACTAAAATAAATATCCTAAAAAGTTATATTTAAATGCTAATAAATTCCTTATTTATAATCTAACATGAATCAAATAAAGGAACAATCGTTCTGTTATCCACAGCTTTCGGTGGATAAAATGTGGGTATGTTGTTTATAATTACCATTAATTGCTGAACTATAACAGAGGATAATGTGTATAACCTTATCCACATAGTTGGGGTTATCATTTTTTGTCGAAAACTTTTAACAGAATTTGTTTACCACTTACCCTATTTGATAAGTAATAAACGTTTTCTGCACTATTTTTTATTTTAAGTTTGCAGTGGGTAAATATATCGTAAGCTCACGAACAAATGGAGATTTACTGCCTTTTGTCAATAACTTTCTGTATAAAGTTAAAGCATTCACAAGGCATATCCTTTATACTAAGAAAAGACCTGTTTTTGAAGAGAATAAAATTTTAGGTTGGAAAATAACAAGAAGTCGTTATAATGATAGACGGCGTTAATTTTAGTATGTAACTATATATTCGAGGTGCATGATACGTGTTGAAACTTTTTTTACCAAATGAACATGTGAAAAACGTGTTTCAAATTAAGCCAGACGATTTGAAAGAGCGCGGGATAAAAGGAATTATTACCGACTTAGATAACACGTTGGTGGAATGGGATCGCCCTGATGCCACTCCGGAATTAATTGAGTGGTTTCAGTTAATGAAAGATAGTGGAATTAAAATTACGATTGTATCGAATAATGTGGAGAAACGAGTCAAGCTGTTTTCAGATCCAGTTGGACTTCCATTTGTATATAAAGCACGCAAACCGATGCGTAAAGCATTTAGAAGAGCTCTTCGTGATATGGAGCTGCAAAAAGATGAGGTTGTGGTCATTGGCGACCAGCTTTTAACGGATGTATTAGGAGGAAATCGCCTAGGCGTATATACGGTTTTGGTTGTACCAGTTGCGCAAACAGATGGATTTGTAACGAAATTTAACCGTAAAATGGAACGAAGAATTTTAGGTTGGATGAAACGAAAAGGTATGATTAACTGGGAGGATTAAAACGTGAGTGAAGAAAAAATACAGTGCGTAGGATGCGGAGTGGAGATTCAAACAGAACGACCGAATGAACTTGGCTACGCTCCAAAATCAGCATTAGAAAAAGAAGCTATTATTTGCCAGCGATGCTTTCGCTTGAAGCATTATAATGAAGTACAAGATGTTTCCTTAACAGACGATGATTTTTTAAAAATCTTAAATGGAATTGGTCAAACGGACGGTTTGGTTGTAAAAGTTGTAGATATCTTTGACTTTAATGGCAGCTGGTTACCTGGTTTGCATCGATTTGTTGGAAATAATAAGGTTCTTTTAGTGGGAAATAAAGCAGATTTACTGCCGAAGTCTATAAAGAAAAATAAACTAATTCATTGGATGAAGCGAGAAGCGAAAGAGCTTGGCCTAAAATCAGTGGATGTGTTCCTCATGAGCGCGCAAAAAGGACAAGGAATTCGAGAAATTGCCGAAGCCATTGAACATTATCGCGAAGGTAAAGATGTATATGTTGTTGGATGTACAAACGTTGGTAAATCGACATTTATTAATGCCATTATTAAAGAAGTAACGGGAGAAAAAGATATTATTACTACGTCTCAATATCCGGGCACAACGCTTGATATGATTGATATCCCGCTTGATAACGGCGCGTCTTTATATGATACGCCTGGCATTATTAATCATCATCAAATGGCTCACTATGTAGATAAACGAGACTTAAAGTTAATTTCTCCTAAAAAAGAAATAAAGCCGAAGGTTTATCAGCTAAACGAAGGGCAAACGTTATACTTTGGAGGACTGGCGCGCTTAGATTATGTACAGGGAGGCCGCAAGTCGTTAACATGTTATGTATCGAATGATTTGCATATCCATCGTACAAAGCTTGAAAAAGCAGATGAGTTGTATGAAAAGCAAGCAGGTGAACTGCTTCAGCCGCCGCGCCCAGAGCAAATGAGTGAGTTTCCTGAACTTGTTGCACATGAATTTACAATCAAAAATGAAAAGACGGATATTGTTTTTTCAGGGCTTGGCTGGGTGACGGTTAATGAGTCAGGTTCAAAAGTTGTGGCGCATGCACCAAAAGGAGTCGGCGTATTTGTGCGCGATTCTTTAATTTAAACAAAAAGGGGAAAAAATCTTGAGTACATTATATGGGCTAGTTGGTTATCCGCTTGGGCATTCACTATCGCCATTGATGCAAAATGATGCCTTTAAACGTCTGAACATGGATGCGCATTATGAGGCTTTTCCAATTGAACCTGTTCATTTTGAGTCAGCTATTGGAGAGCTAAAAGATAAAAACATTCAAGGATTTAATGTCACGATTCCGTATAAAGTTGATATTATGAATCATTTGGATGAAGTCGATTCATTAGCAAAGGCAATTGGCGCTGTAAATACAGTTGTTAATCAAGATGGCCGTTATATTGGATACAATACCGACGGAGAGGGGTATGTGACTTCTTTACTCAAAGCAGTAGAAGGCGGCTTATCCCAAAAAAGAATTTTAATTATTGGAGCTGGAGGTGCTGCAAAAGCTATTTTTTATACAATTGCAGCTCAGCACGCTCCCGATGTAATTGCGATATGCAATCGTACCGTCGAAAAAGCAGCTTTACTAGCTAACGAGCTGCCTTTTTCGACGAAAACGGCGGCGATGTCTATTTCTGATGCGGAAAAACAACTAGATACATTCGATATTATTATTAATACCACTTCGGTGGGGATGTATCCTAACGTTGATGAGCTGCCTTTAGCACTTACTTTATTGCAAAAAGAAGCGGTAGTCAGCGATATTATTTACAACCCTTTAAAAACAAAGCTTTTGAAAGAGGCTGAAGCAAAAGGGGCAGGCACTCATAACGGTGTCGGTATGTTTGTACTGCAAGGTGCACTTGCATTTGAAAAATGGACGAAGGTCCGTCCTGACGAAGAGGCAATGGAACACATTGTTCTTTCAACACTAACTAAGAGATAAGATACAACGGAGGTTTTTATGTTAACAGGTAAACAAAAACGTTTTTTACGTTCAAAAGCACATCATTTAAATCCAATTTTCCAAGTAGGAAAAGGTGGAGTCAATGAAAATATGATTGGTCAAATTGCTGATGCATTAGAAGCAAGAGAATTATTAAAAGTAAGCATTCTGCAAAACTGTGACGAAGATCGTGACACGGTTGCTGCTCGATTAACAAAAGGAACAAAAGCAGAGCTTGTACAAGTGATTGGAAATACAATTGTGTTATATAAAGAATCACGTGAAAATAAGCAGTTAATGCTTCCAAAAGTGAAATGAAATAGAGCGGGGAAACCCGCTCTATTTAAAAATGAAGTAAATTAAAGGAGTCGGGGATTGTTGAAGAGTATTGGAATTTTAGGTGGAACGTTCAATCCGCCTCATTTGGGGCATTTAATGATGGCAAATGAGGTTTTGCATGCCTTGAAATTAGATGAGATATGGTTCATGCCGTCATATATTCCACCTCATAAAACAATCAAAGAGCCTATTGAGCCATATCATCGTTTACAAATGCTAAAGCTAGCTATTGAAGAACATGATCAATTCACCCTGCAGCCGATTGAATTTGAGCGCAAAGAGCCTTCATATACATATGATACGATGAGAATACTAACAGAGAAATATCCAACGTATCAGTTTCATTTCATCATTGGTGCTGATATGGTAGAATATTTGCCGAAGTGGTATGAAATTGATGAATTAGTCAATTTGGTTACATTTGTAGGTGTAAAGCGCCCGGGGTATACCATTACGTCCCCTTACCCGATAAAAGAAGTAGAAGTTCCGCAGTTTGATGTCTCCTCTTCCTTTATTCGCGAACGAGTAGTAAAGAAAGAAACCATTCGTTATTTTATACCTGCTGGTGTTAAACAATATATCGAGGAGAATCAATTATATGAATCGAACTGAGGCATTAGAAATCGTAAAGAAACAGTTAACAGAACGTCGTTATATTCATACTGTCGGGGTAATGGAAACAGCAATTGAATTAGCTAAACGTTTTGAAGCAGACGAAAAAAAAGCAGAACTGGCTGCTATTTTTCATGACTATGCCAAGTTTCGTCCAAAGGAAGAGATGAAGCAAATTATTATTGATCAAAACATGAACCCTTCTTTATTGGAATACAATACCGAATTATGGCATGCTCCAGTAGGCGCGTTTTTAGTGAGAAATGAAGTAGGGATTACGGATAAGGAAGTATTGGATGCAATTGCTTACCATACATCCGGAAGACCTGGCATGACGTTACTTGAAAAAATTGTGTACGTTGCTGATTATATTGAACCTGGAAGGAGATTTCCAGGTGTTGATGAAGTGCGGGAGTTAGCTAAAACCGACTTAAATGCAGCACTTATTCAATCATTAAAGAATACTATTTCTTTTTTAATGACCAAACATCAGGCCGTTTATCCCGATACGATGATGACATATAATGATTTAATCTTAGGAGGTCAAACACATGACTGAACGTGAATTGCTATCTCTTGTTGTAGAAGCAGCCGATGATAAAAAAGCAATCGATATCGTAGCGTTAAATATGGAAGGAATCTCACTTGTGGCAGATTATTTTGTTATTTGTCACGGTAACTCAGATAAACAAGTGCAGGCAATTGCTCGTGAAATTAAAGAAAAAGCACACGAACAAGGCATTTCTGTGAAGCGTTTAGAAGGGTTTGAGCAGGCTAAGTGGGTGCTTGTTGATCTTGGGGATGTTGTGGTTCACATTTTCCATAAAGATGAGCGCGGATATTATAACTTAGAACGCTTATGGGGAGATGCACCATTTGTAAGTTCAGAAGAGCTACAGCTATGAGCAGGTACGGAGAATTTGCCTACGTATATGATCAGCTAATGGCAGACGTTCCGTATGACGATTGGGCTGAATTTTTTAATCAGCAGGTGGCAAAAGCAAAAACAAAGCCTAACAGTATATTAGACCTTGCCTGCGGCACGGGAGAACTCTCCGTTCGATTTGCAAAAGAAGGTTTCTCCGTAGTCGGCGTTGATTTGTCTGATGATATGCTTATGGTAGCTCAAGAGAAGGCAGCAGAAGCAGGGGTAACGCTATCTCTTTTTCAGCAAAACATGGCGGAACTTGAGTTATTGAAAGAGTTTGATTGTGTAGTAATCTTTTGTGATTCTTTGAACTATTTGCAAAGTGATGAAGAAGTTCAAGAAACCATTCAACGTGTATATAAACACTTAAAACCAGGTGGGCTCTTTATATTTGATGTTCATTCAGTGCACAAGATGAAGGACGTATTTGGAAATCAATCTTTTTCTTATGTAGATGAAGACGTGTCATATATTTGGAACTGCACCTATGACGATACAGACATGCGTGTAGAGCATGATATTACGTTTTTTGCTTATGATGAAGAAATCGATGCATATCATCGCTTTGATGAGGTGCATGCTCAGCGCACTTGGTCGATTGACCATTATCAATCATGGTTGAGCCAAGCTGGTTTTATAAATATAGAAGTAAGTGCAGATTTCAAAATGAGTAAGCCTACTTCAAACAGTGAGCGCATCTTTTTCTCTGCGCAAAAAAAAGAAGCCGAGTAGAGGCTTCTTTTTTGTTTCAAAGCAGGATTTCTACAGAAATTATGGAATAAGACTATCAAACTGATTGTGAACAAGCTCAATGTCTTCGTCAAATTTTTCGTGTGTTTTTTGAAATACGTGCACAAACATCTCTCCGAGTTCAGCTTCTAAAACTTTAATACCTTCTCCGGTTACACCGCCTTTTACGCATACTTTATCCTGCAAGGTAGGAAGCGTAAATATTTCTTTTTCCAACAGTTTTCCCATTCCAATAATCATATCGCTGGCCATGACGGTAGCTTCTTCTTCAGAAATATTTGTTTCTTGAACTGCTGCATCAATAAAGCGTTGAAGCAAAAAGCTGAAGAATGCAGGACCGCAGCTTACGATATCGGATGATACGCGGGTAATCGTTTGATCAATAGCCACAGGCTTTGACATAGATGAAAATAATTCATGTAAATAATTTTGGTAAAAAGGCGTACATCTTTCTCCAAACGTGAAAAGAGAAACACCTGCTAATGCCCGATTCGTAATGCTAGGGATAATTCTAGCTGCTTGACTCGGAATGAGGCGTTCGATTTGTTCTACGCTAATTGGACTGGTAATGGATACAATGCAGTGATCTTTCGTCAGCAGTGGTTCTAATTTTATTAAAAGGGGGTGAATATCCAATGGCTTAACACAAATAAAAATGACTTTGGATGCGTGAACAACTTCTTCAGCTGTATCAGCAACATGAATTTTTTTATGCTGCTGTTGAATCTCTTTGGCCCTTTTTTTTGTACGATTCATAATAGTAATTTTAGAAGGACGTACGGCTTTTGATTCAATAAACGCATCAATTAATATTTTCCCCATGTTTCCTGTTCCGATAAACCCTATGTTCACTGATTCATTCCCTCCTTCAAAAGCCTTTTCTTCTAAACACTATGAAGACGTAATGGAATTTATGACGTTACTTCAAAATTCAAAGGAGTGTACAAGTTGACTTTTTCAAAAAAACAATGGCTAATTGGGTGTATTTGCTTAGCAGTTGGGTTGGCTTTTTATATCTATCGAACAGGCGGAGAGAAACCGGAAAGTTCTCTTCAAACCTCAGATATAATCAAGGCAGAATCTTCTGGTACAAAAAAAGAAGGAGAGTCGTCTAATCAAGTAATTTCAAGCCAAGATTCCCCGTTTGTGATGGTGGATATTAAAGGAGCTGTTCAGAAGCCTGGTGTATACCAGCTTCCGAAAGATGCAAGGGTAAAAGATGCTCTAGCACAAGCCGGAGGCGCTACGAAAGAAGCGGACTTAAGACAGCTCAATTTAGCTAGCAAGCTACAAGATGAAATGGCTGTGTATATTCCAGCTGCTGGAGAAGAAATCCCCCCTTCATCTCCAGTTTCTTCAATTTCTTCCTCAGGAACTTCAAATGATCAGCCCCTTGTTAATATCAATACAGCGAACACTGATGAACTGCAAACGTTAAATGGCATTGGACCTTCAAAAGCCAGTGCCATCGTTTCATATCGAGAGGAAAATGGCTTGTTTCAAACAGTAGAGGATTTGGGAAAAGTATCAGGTATTGGCGAGAAGTCGCTAGAAAAAATCAAAGCTCAAATTACGGTACAGTAGAGACTTATTGACGAAAAAGGAAAAAAAACGCTACACTATGAAAGAGAAAAGTATCATTATTCAGTTTTAAATAAAAAGGCAGGGAATGAGATGAACCGGATTTCATGGGATCAATATTTTATGGCACAAAGCCATTTGCTAGCTTTAAGAAGCACTTGTGAACGTCTGGCTGTTGGAGCTACAGTGGTGCGTGATAAACGTATTATAGCTGGAGGATACAACGGTTCGATCAGCGGAGGCGTGCATTGTGCTGACGAAGGCTGCTATGTAATTGATGGCCACTGCGTAAGAACTGTCCATGCAGAAGTGAATGCACTCTTGCAGTGTGCTAAGTTTGGTGTAAAGACAGAAGATGCGGAAGTATACGTCACGCATTTTCCTTGTTTAAACTGCTGTAAAGCTCTTATTCAAGCGGGAATTAAAACAGTATATTATGCTAATGATTACAAAAATCATCCGTATGCTGTTGAGTTATTTGAACAGGCGGGAGTGAAAACAGCAAAAGTTGAACTTGATGAAGCAATCATTGACTTAAAAAGTAAAGAGAAGCTTCAATTTGTAACGGATGTTCTCGCTCGTTTAGAAAAAAGCGGAGCTGACGAAGCAGAAGTGATGAATTTACAGCGTGAAGCTCTCGCTTTGTTTACGGCAAATTAAAGGTAAAAGAGGTTTTTTACTTGGTAACAGTAAGAAGCCTCTTTCTTTTAAGGAAGAAAGGAGCTAAAAGTGAAAGGATATTATATTTACTGTGCTTTTAGCATGATGCTAGCCTTATATGTATATGATAATCATTCCGCTGTAAGCCTGTTTTTGCTAATCGTGCTTTTCATTTTTCAATGGCTACAATGTCCCAGGAAAGTGGTTATTGCTTCTGCACTGTTGAGCGTTTTGTGCGTCTACCTATTAGCTGAGGCAAATAACCATAACAAAACGGTTCTTTTAGCTGAATCTTCTACTTTTACAGGCGAAATTTCATCTGTTCCGCATAGTGACGGCGACAAGCTTACTTTTAAGTTTACGGTTCAAAATGAAGAAGTCATGGCTTTTTATAAACTAAAAACGCTGGAAGAGAAACAGCAGCTCGAAAAGCTAACGATTCATCAAGTTTGTCAACTAGCAGGGCAATTAACTTCTCCTTCATCTGCTCGCAACCTTCATGCATTTGATTATCAGCAATATTTATACCATCAGTCTATTCATTGGCAGCTTAACGTCAAGAGACTTGATTTGGCAAAATGCCAGCTCCCCACCTTAACTCCACTTACGTACCTTACCTTTATTCGTCAAAAAGGAATTAATTATATTCAACAAAACATGTCGGATCCAGGCGCTGGATTTATGCAGGCACTAATTTACGGCGAGCGTACTGGGATCGAAGAAGAGAGTATCAAGCGCTATCAGCAATTTGGTTTAATACACTTGCTTGCCATATCAGGTCTTCATGTTGGCCTGCTGACAGCGATGTGTTTTTATTTGCTCATTCGGATTGGAATAACGCGCGAGCGAGCCATTACGCTTTTACTTTTGCTTCTTCCTGTATACATGGTTTTGGCCGGTGGCAGCGCTTCAGTTGTCCGAGCTGTTTTTATGAGTATGGTGATGCTTATATCGATAAAAATACAAAGAAAAATTCTTTTGGTTGATAGCATCAGCCTTGCTTTTATGAGCATGCTGCTTTTCAAACCGTACTATTTATTTGATGTAGGATTTCAGCTTTCTTTTGCCGTTAGTTTTGCCTTGATTTTATCGAGTCAGACAATTTTACCTCGTTTTCATTCTTCTTTCAGCCAGCTCATGGCTGTTTCAGCGATTGCACAAGTCAGTTCACTTCCTTTATTGTTGTACTATTTTTATGGAGTATCTCTCCTCAGTTTGCCATTAAATATGGTTTTTGTACCGTTGTTTTCTCTTGTTGTATTACCTCTTTGTTTGCTCATTCTTTTTGTTCGTATCATCTTGCCGGGAGTGAGTGAATTGCTGGAGCAAATTCTTCATGTTCTTTTACTTGCTTGTGAAAAATTGCTTGATTTTTTTGAGTGGATTCCCGCTGATTTCGTAACGGGAAAACCCCATATTTTGCTGTTTTTGGGCATGTACCTATGCATTTATGCTTTATTTGTGGCGGTCGAAGAAGGGAAATTTTTCGTTCGCTATATGTTTCTTCTCGCGGCATTGTTAGCCGCACAATGTATGTATCCTTATTTGAATCCAAAAGGAACGGTCACAATGGTCGATGTAGGACAAGGAGACTGCTTTATCATTGA
The DNA here is from genome assembly GCF_038005965.1 of Priestia sp. FSL W8-0524. Taxonomy (NCBI): domain Bacteria; kingdom Bacillati; phylum Bacillota; class Bacilli; order Caryophanales; family Bacillaceae; genus Priestia; species Priestia sp. FSL W8-0524. The sequence continues at coordinate 4,229,591 of NZ_JBBOUG010000001.1, read as the reverse complement.
GCTTCCTTATCGAAAAGGCGTGTATATGATCGATACCGGAGGAACCGTTTCATTTCCAAAAGAACCATGGCAAAAACGCCGTTCTTCTTTTGACGTGGGAGAAGACGTACTTGTTCCCTTTTTGCATTCAAAAGGAATGACAAAGGTAGATAAAATGATTATTACACACGGCGATTATGATCACGCAGGGGCGGCACAGCATTTATTTTCACAAGTGGCTGTCGGAGAGCTGGTGCTTGGGAAAAAAGCCGAATTAAATGACGTAGAGACTGGCTTGGTGATCGCTGCTCAAAAACAAAGCGTGCCTGTTCAAATTGTTCAACAAGGAGATAGCTGGCAAGAAGGAGGTGTCTTATTTCAGGTTATTTCTCCGACAGGTTTCGAAGAAACGAGCAACAACGGCTCAATTGTAATAGACGCTAAGTTAGGAAATTTAAGATGGCTATTCACCGGAGATTTAGAAAAGGAAGGAGAACAAAGAATATTGAAAGACTTTCCCAACCTTAAAGCAGATGTATTAAAAGTGGGTCATCATGGCAGTAAAACATCAACTTCAGAAGAGTTTGTTCAACATTTAAACCCTAAAGTAGCGCTTGTTTCAGCGGGGCAAAAAAATCGTTATGGTCATCCTCATCAAGAAATATTAGAGCTTCTGAAAAGCTACGGGGTGTATATTTACCGAACGGATGAAGATGGTGGGGTAATGTATGAATTTACAAAAAAGTCAGGAACGTTTTCGCAGCAACTTCCATAGTCTATAGTAAGAAAAACGAACTGAAAAAGACTGCTAAGAAGCAGCCTTGAAGCAATTTTACGAACCCAAGTAGTGAATCACAGTTGCAATAACAAATAAGGCAGTGAAAAAGCCAAATGAAACACCAAATCCTACGGCAGAATCGACAGCGTCGTTGCGTTTACTTTGGACACTTTCTTCAAATTGGTTCATTAACACCCCTCCTGTTTACAGTATAATCTAACTTTTTTTAAAAATCTAGACAATTTAAAAGCGTTTTCACAAACTGACAACAGTTAACAACTATACTTTATGAGCATGAGGAGAAAATAGAGATAAGGGTTTAATCATTAACAAATAAGTAACCTAGGGCTTATATTGTTGATGTTTATCATAAACTGAGGAATTGTCGTTTTAAGACAATTCCTTTTGTATTGTTGCCAAAAACTCATAACACCTTTACGATAGAAATTGTATTTTGTTTATCAGTAACTATACATAATCAATATAGATGAATAAAAAAAGAGGAGCGTATATACGTTGGCAGTTGATAGCTTAAAAAGTATTACCAAAAATAATATCGCCCCCGTTTATTTAATACACGGGGTTAATGCATTTATGAGTAAAAAGATTAGAGATAAAATCGTCTACTATACGTTGAATGAAGAAGATAAAGAATTTAACTTGTCCCTATACGATTTAGAAGAGACATCGATTGATCAAGTTCTAGAAGATGCTGAAACGCTTCCTTTTTTAGGAGACAAGCGTGTAGTGGTTGCGAAAAATGCAGCATTTTTAACGGCTGAAAAATCAAAAGATAAAGTTGAGCATGATCTGGCAAAACTTCAGCAATATGTCGAACAGCCCCCGTCTTTTTCAACGTTAATTCTTCTAGCCCCTTATGAAAAGCTGGATGAAAGAAAAAAAATAACAAAATTATTAAAAAAACAAGCAGCTTACATCGAAGCGAACGAATTTGGTGAAAAAGAAATGAAGCAGTGGATTCATAATTTGCTTTCAAAAGATGGAGTGAATATGGATGAAGATGCTGAAACGCTGCTTATTCAGCTTGTGGGGCTTAATGTAACGCTCGTGACAAATGAAATTGAAAAAATGGTGTTATACGTTGGACAAGGAGGAGTCATTACAAAAGAAGTGGTGCTTAAGCTTGTGGCAAAAACGCTTGAACAAAACGTATTTACGCTTATTGATGCTGTTATTCAGCGAAAGGTTTCTATCGCTTTAAATATGTATCAGGATTTGCTGCGTAACAACGAAGAGCCTATTAAAATTTTATCTTTGTTAGCGACGCAGTTTCGTTTAATTTATCATGCGAAGCAGCTGTCTAGTCAAGGGTACGGTCAGCAGCAAATTGCTCAAACGATTAAGGTTCATCCGTTTCGTGTGAAAATCGCTTTGCAGCAGAGCAGAAGTTTTGAGGAACAGCAGCTTAAAGGAATTTTAAAGGATTTAGCAGAGGCAGATTATGAAATGAAGACGGGAAAAATGGATAAAGCGCTTATTTTACAGCTGTTTTTATTAAAAAGAGCGCAATAAAAAAACGATCCTAATGGGATCGTTTTTGTCTCAATTATGCAGATAAACCGTTAAGTTTTACTGCTAAGCGAGATTTTTGACGAGCTGCAGCATTTTTGTGGATAAGACCAGATTGTGCGGCTTTGTCTAATTTTTTAGAAGCAACAGCAAATGCTGCTTTTGCGTTATCTACATCGTTGTTTTCAACTAAAGCTTCAAAGTTTTTGATTGCAGTACGCATAGCTGATTTAGCTTGAATGTTATGAGCACGGCGAGCTTCAGTAGTTTTTACACGTTTGATAGCTGATTTAATGTTTGGCATCCGTTTCACCTCCCGAAATGATAACAATCGAGATTATATAGAACTCGACATTCTTCACAATAAGAACAAAAGATATTTTATCAAACACAAGGACAGAATGCAATAGCCTTGACAAGGAATTTTATATGACAGACCTCTCTTTAAAAGCTTGTAGCTGATATTGCGCCCTTCCTTCTACTTTTCGTTTCTTAAATGCATGAATCTGCCAGTCCTCGGTGACAATAATTTCAACAAAGATTGTCTAGGAGGTTAAGAAATGGAAAAAGAACTTGATTTAAGTCAATATAGCGTGCGCACGGATCTAGCTGTCGAAGCAAAAGACATAGCGTTAGAAAATCAGCCTAAACCGAATAACCAGTCAGAAATCAACGGCGTAATTGTAAAAGAAAAAGAAGAACAAGGTGTCAAAATTTCAATGGTAGAAATTACGGAAGAGGGCGCAGAAGCAATCGGTAAGAAAAAAGGCCGATATGTAACCCTTGAATCGGTAGGCATTCGCGAGCAGGATACTGAAAAGCAAGAGGCTATGGAAGAAGTATTTGCTAAAGAGCTGAATTTTTTTATTAAAAGCCTCAACATTCCAGATGATGCTAGCTGTCTTGTAGTGGGTCTTGGAAACTTAAGTGTGACACCAGATGCGCTTGGACCAAAGGCAGTAGATAATTTGTTGATTACAAGACATTTGTTTGAGTTACAGCCTGAAAGCGTGCAAGATGGCTTTAGACCCGTTAGCGCCATTGTTCCGGGAGTAATGGGAATGACGGGTATTGAGACAAGTGATATTATCTTTGGCGTTGTAAAGAAAGTGAATCCGGATTTTATTATTGCAATCGATGCGCTGGCCGCTCGTTCGATTGAACGGGTAAATGCTACCATTCAAATTTCAGATTCAGGTATTCATCCTGGGTCTGGGGTTGGAAACAAGCGCAAAGAAATCAGTTATGAAACACTTGGCATTCCAGTTATTGCAATAGGTATTCCAACGGTGGTGGATGCTGTGTCCATTACAAGCGATACAATTGACTTTATCTTAAAACATTTCGGCCGAGAAATGAAAGAGCAGGGAAAGCCGTCTAAGTCGCTGCTTCCGTCCGGTATGACGTTTGGAGAAAAAAAGAAGCTCACGGAGGATGATTTACCCAATGAAGAGCAGCGTCAAACGTACCTCGGTATGATTGGCACTCTTCCCGATGAAGAAAAAAGACGTCTTATTCATGAAGTGCTTGCACCTTTAGGTCATAATTTGATGGTTACACCAAAAGAAGTGGATATGTTTATTGAAGATATGGCTAATGTAGTTGCAGGAGGACTTAACGCTGCTTTGCATCATGAAGTGGACCAAGAGAACTTTGGGGCATATACTCATTAATACGCTTTTAGATGAATGAGTTCTTCAGAATATAGTCATAATGGTTAGTACTACAGAAGATAAAGAAGTAAGGGGCCTAATAATATGATTAAATTTACTTTAAAATCAGTAGTGCTAACTATTTTTTTACTGTTCGTCGTATTTTTAGGAATGCAGACGGCTCAGCAAGGGCTGATTAAAATGAAGGGATATAATGATCCTTCGATTGAACATGTTATTAATGTGTCTAAAACGTCAGATGGTCAGGTGGAAGCTGCTGTTTTAGGTTCAAAAAAAGTTGTGAACATTGATGAAAAACAGCAGCTTTTAGAAAAACGAAAGGCTTTTAACTTTTTCTCCTCGCTAGGTCAAAGTCTAGCGGAAGGCGTGAAAAGTACAATAGGAAAAGCTTTTAAGGCTATCCATCATCTTCTTAATTAAAAGCAGAATCTCTTTCTGCTTTTTTGTATGGAAAAATCCCCAATGGAATGCTTATTGAATGTTGACGAATGTGTTGTTATAATTTAGTTTAGTGTATTTTGCCGATTTTCAGTAGGAGTGAAAAAAATATGGATAGAGAAGCAAGATTGAAACGACAATCGAAAATCAGAAACTTTTCGATTATTGCTCATATAGACCACGGTAAGTCAACATTAGCAGACCGTATTTTAGAAAAAACAAATGCGTTAACACAGCGAGAAATGAAAGCTCAGCTTTTAGATTCGATGGATTTAGAACGTGAACGTGGAATTACCATTAAATTAAATGCTGTGCAGCTTCAATACAAAGCAAAAGATGGAGAAGAGTATACTTTTCATCTAATTGACACACCGGGACACGTCGATTTTACATATGAAGTGTCGCGAAGTTTAGCCGCGTGTGAAGGTGCTATTCTAGTAGTAGATGCAGCTCAAGGTATTGAAGCTCAAACACTAGCAAACGTATATTTAGCGCTTGATAACAACCTTGAAATTTTACCTGTCATTAATAAGATTGACCTGCCGAGCGCAGAGCCAGAGCGAGTGCGCCAAGAGGTTGAAGACGTAATTGGATTAGATGCGTCGGAAGCTGTATTAGCTTCAGCTAAAGCAGGAATTGGAATCGAAGAAATTTTAGAACAAATTGTTGAAAAAGTTCCTGCTCCTGAAGGGGATCCAGATGCACCGCTTCAAGCGCTAATCTTTGATTCATTTTATGATGCATACCGAGGTGTAGTTGCATCTATTCGTATCGTACAGGGACGAGTAAAAGTAGGCGACAAAATTAAAATGATGGCAACAGGAAAAGAGTTTGAGGTAACGGAGCTAGGTGTGTTAACGCCAAAAGCCGTTGCTAAAGATGAACTTTCTGTTGGCGACGTAGGGTTTTTAACAGCAGCTATTAAAAATGTTGGAGATACGCGAGTAGGGGACACGATTACTCTTGCCAAAAACGGAGCAAGTGAACCTCTTCCTGGCTATCGTCGTCTGAATCCAATGGTATACTGCGGACTGTATCCGATTGATACAGCGAAGTATAACGATCTTCGTGAAGCACTAGAAAAGTTAGAGCTAAATGACTCTGCACTTCAGTTTGAGCCAGAGACGTCTCAGGCCTTAGGGTTTGGTTTCCGATGTGGATTCTTAGGACTGCTTCACATGGAGATTATCCAAGAGCGTATTGAGCGTGAATTTAAAATTGATTTAATTACAACAGCTCCAAGCGTTATTTATGACGTATATTTAACAGACGAGACTCATCTGTCTGTAGATAACCCTTCTAATATGCCGGACCCACAAAAGATTGAACGCGTGGAAGAACCGTATGTGAAGGCCACAATGATGGTACCAAACGATTATGTTGGTGCTGTGATGGAGCTTTGTCAGAAGAAGCGAGGCAACTTTATTGATATGCAGTACTTGGATGCTAATCGCGTGAGTATTGTATACGAAATTCCGCTGGCTGAAATTGTATATGATTTCTTTGATCAACTAAAATCAAATACAAAAGGCTACGCGTCGTTTGACTACGAGCTTATCGGATATCAGCCTTCGAAGCTTGTGAAGATGGATATTCTCTTAAACGGTGAAACGGTCGATGCGCTGTCCTTTATCGTTCACAGAGATTCAGCTTATGATCGTGGTAAAGTCATTGTAGAAAAGCTTAAAGAGCTTATTCCACGTCAACAGTTCGAAGTGCCGATTCAAGCGGCAATCGGTCAAAAAATTGTGGCGCGTTCAACAATTAAAGCCATTCGCAAAAACGTTTTAGCAAAATGTTACGGAGGAGATATCTCTCGTAAACGTAAACTTCTTGAAAAACAAAAAGAAGGTAAAAAACGTATGAAGCAGGTCGGTTCTGTTGAAGTACCGCAGGAAGCATTCATGGCTGTGCTTCGCATGGACGAAGATTAATAGCTGAAATTCTATTATTTAACATGTCAAATTAGTTTTGAAAATGAAGCGAATCTGATACGATGGTAAAGAGTTTTGAGCGCTGTAAATAAGTGTGAACGAACATAGATAAAAATACCGCAGAGAGACTCTGCGGTATTTTTATCATTTATAAATGTGATTGAGGTGAAAGTCCATGGTGAAGGCAGCATATCTGCATATCCCGTTTTGTCATCATATTTGTCACTATTGTGACTTTAATAAAGTGTTTTTCAAAAATCAGCCCGTTATGCCGTATTTGGAAAGCATGCGAGAAGAAATGAAACAAACAGTCGAACGTTATCCAACGACCAATTTGAACACGATATTCGTTGGGGGTGGAACGCCCACAGCCTTAGATGAACAGCAGCTGGAGTATTTTTTAGAATCCATTCGTATGTATCTTCCTTATGATGAGAAAGGTGAGTTTACATTTGAAGCGAATCCGAATGAATTGACAAAAGAAAAGCTTCAGCTTCTCCATGACTATGGCGTGAATCGTTTAAGTATTGGTGTACAAACGTTTAATGAAAGGTTATTGGAGAAAATTGGACGTGTGCATTCAAATAGGCAGGTATTTGATTGTATTGAGCAAGCGAGAAAGATTGGAATGTCGAATATAAGCTTAGACTTAATTTATAGCTTGCCGGAACAAACGGTAGCTGATTTTTCTTCTACGCTTCAAACCGCTTTTTCATTAGAGGTAGAGCATATGTCTGCCTATTCGTTAATTATTGAACCTAAAACGGTATTTTATAATTTAATGAATAAAGGGAAGCTGCCGCTGCCTGCTCAAGAAGAAGAAGCAGCTATGTATGAGCTGCTTATGAAAGAAATGGACAAACAAGGTTTTCATCAATATGAAATCAGTAATTTCGCAAAGTCAGGCTACGAGAGTATTCATAATCTAACATATTGGAACAACGACGATTATTACGGAATTGGTGCAGGCGCACATAGCTATATTGACGGAATAAGACGAGCAAATATTGGACCATTAAAAAAGTACATTGATTCAGTCGAGCAAAAAGGAAATGCATATCTTAATGAAGTGAGCGTGACCGAGGCTGAAAAAATGGAAGAAGAAATGTTTTTGGGTCTTCGTAAAACGAAAGGAGTCTCAAAAGAGGAGTTTAAGCAAAAATTCAATCGAGAATTAAAAGATGTATTTGGAGAACCTATTCAAGAATACAAAGAGAAAGGACTTTTGGGTGAAGACAATAGCTCCGTCTTTTTAACACACAATGGTCGATTTTTGGGGAATGAAGTTTTTCAAGCCTTTATTGGGATAATCTAATACCAAATCGTTGACATCGCTATAGTGATTTGGTAATTTATTATTAGATTTAGCACTCAGAGTTTTAGAGTGCTAACAGAGGTGATGAAGCGTGCTTACTGATCGACAGTTATTAATTTTACAAGTCATTATTGATGATTTCATTCGATCTGCGCAGCCGGTAGGCTCTCGAACATTATCTAAGAAAGAAGAGTTTAATTTTAGTTCGGCTACGATTCGTAATGAGATGTCAGACCTAGAAGAACTTGGATTTATTGAAAAAACTCATACTTCTTCAGGGCGCGTTCCGTCTGAGAAAGGCTATCGTTATTATGTTGATCACCTAGTGTCCCCGCAGCACTTGAAAGCAAGCGATGTTTCTACAGTACGTTCGGTATTTGCTGAGCGCATTGTAGAACTGGAGCAGCTCGTTCAAAAATCAGCGCAAATTTTATCTGATTTAACGAGTTTAACGTCCATTGTGCTAGGGCCAAAAGCGGTCAGCCATAAGTTAAAACAGCTGCAGATTTTACCTTTAACGGCTCAGTCAGCTGTTGCCATTATTGTGACTGATACAGGACACGTTGAAAGTCGGACGATTACGTTACCGAGCAGTATTCAACCTTCCGATATTGAAAAGATGGTTAACATTTTGAACGAAAAGCTCATCGGCGTTCGCATTACTGATTTACATGATAAAATGTACAAAGAAGTAGCGACGCTCTTAAAAAGCCACATTCAAGGGTATGAGCAGACGATGGATATACTCAATGATGCATTAAAGCTCAACATGAATGGCAAATTAGTAGTTGGCGGCAAAACGAATATGTTTGCTCAGCCGGAATTTCATGATCTTAATAAAATTCGCGGGCTGTTCAACATTATTGAACATGAACAGCAGTTTTATAAGCTGCTAAGCCCAAATGAGGCTGGCATACACGTGAAAATTGGTCATGAAAATAAGTTGAATGAAATGGTAGGCTGCAGCTTAATTACAGCTAGTTATTCTTTTGGTCACGAACAGCTCGGCACAATTGCTATACTGGGACCGACCCGCATGGAATATGCGCGTGTGATTAGTTTGCTTACACTGCTATCATCAGATATGTCTCAAGTGTTAACAAACTTGTATAAAGAATAAAGGAATCGGGTGGAATATATTACTTCCATCCTTTCCCTGTGATAAAATAAAAATCGTTGTTTAAAATGTGAAAATGTGTGTAAACATTTAAGGGAGGTGAATGAATTGTCAAACGAAAAGCAAGTAGAAGAACAAAACGAAGAAGTGGTTGAAGAAGTTCAAACAGAAGCTGCTGAAGCAACTGAAGCTGAAGCGTCTGAGGAAGTAAACCCTCTTCAACAAGAAAATGATCAATTAAAGCAACAGCTTGAAGAAGAAGAGAATCGCTACTTACGTCTACAAGCTGATTTCGATAATTTCCGTCGTCGTTCACGTCTCGATGCAGAAGCTGCTCAAAAATACCGTGCTCAATCATTGGTTGCGGATATTTTACCAGCACTTGATAACTTTGAACGTGCATTACAAGTTAACACAGCGGACGAACAAACTAAATCTGTGCTACAAGGTGTAGAAATGGTATACCGTCAATTGGTGGAGGCACTTCAAAAAGAAGGTGTTGAAGCAATTGAGTCAGTTGGGAAAACATTTGATCCATACGAGCATCAAGCAGTGATGCAAGTAGAAGACGATGAATACGAACCGAACACGGTAGTAGAAGAGCTTCAAAAAGGTTACAAATTAAAAGATAAAATCATCCGCCCTGCGATGGTTAAAGTGAATCAATAACACTACATATTATGAAGGAGGTCATTGTCAATGAGTAAGATCATTGGTATCGATTTAGGTACAACTAACTCTTGTGTCGCTGTATTAGAAGGCGGCGAACCAAAAGTAATTCCAAACCCAGAAGGAAACCGTACAACGCCATCAGTTGTGGCATTCAAAAACGGTGAGCGTCAAGTTGGGGAAGTAGCGAAACGTCAAGCTATCACAAACCCTAACACAATTATTTCAGTTAAACGTCATATGGGTACAGACCATAAGGTGGAAGCTGAAGGCAAGCAATACACGCCTCAAGAAATGTCAGCTATCATTCTTCAACATTTAAAAGGTTATGCTGAAGAGTATTTAGGTGAGCCTGTAACAAAAGCTGTTATCACAGTTCCTGCTTACTTTAATGATGCTGAGCGTCAAGCAACAAAAGATGCTGGTAAAATTGCTGGTTTAGAAGTAGAGCGTATTATTAACGAGCCTACTGCAGCAGCGCTTGCATACGGATTAGAAAAAACAGATGAAGATCAAACAGTTTTAGTTTATGACCTTGGTGGCGGTACGTTTGACGTATCTATTCTAGAACTTGGCGACGGCGTGTTTGAAGTTCGCGCAACTGCAGGTGACAATCGCCTTGGTGGTGACGACTTTGACCAAGTAATCATCGACTATTTAGTAGCTGAATTCAAAAAAGAAAACGGCGTTGATTTAAGCAAAGATAAAATGGCGCTTCAACGTTTAAAAGATGCGGCTGAAAAAGCGAAAAAAGATTTATCAGGCGTAACATCTACACAAATTTCTTTACCATTTATCACTGCTGGAGAAGCTGGTCCTCTTCACTTAGAAGTATCTTTATCACGTGCTAAATTTGACGAGTTATCAGCAGGTCTTGTTGAACGTACAATGGCCCCTGTGCGTCAAGCTTTAAAAGATGCAGGTCTTTCTGCAAGCGAACTTGATAAAGTAATCTTAGTTGGTGGTTCAACTCGTATCCCAGCGGTACAAGATGCAATCAAAAAAGAAACTGGTCAAGATCCTCATAAAGGTGTAAACCCTGATGAAGTAGTTGCACTTGGTGCAGCAATTCAAGGTGGCGTATTAACTGGTGATGTAAAAGACGTTGTATTACTAGACGTAACGCCTTTATCACTAGGTATCGAAACAATGGGTGGCGTATTTACAAAGCTAATTGAGCGTAATACGACAATTCCAACAAGTAAATCACAAGTATTCTCAACGGCTGCAGATAGCCAAACGGCTGTAGATATTCACGTTCTTCAAGGTGAGCGTCCAATGTCTGCAGACAATAAAACGCTAGGACGTTTCCAATTAACAGACATTCCTCCTGCACCACGCGGAGTACCTCAAATCGAAGTATCATTCGATATTGATAAGAACGGTATCGTAAACGTTCGTGCAAAAGATTTAGGTACAAACAAAGAGCAGGCGATTACAATTAAATCTTCAACTGGTTTATCAGATGACGAAATCGAACGCATGGTAAAAGAGGCGGAAGAAAACGCAGATGCTGATAAGCAACGTAAAGAAGAAGTGGAACTACGCAACGAAGCAGATCAACTAGTGTTTACAACTGAAAAAACATTAAAAGATCTTGAAGGAAAAGTAGAAGAAGCTGAAGTAACAAAAGCTAACGAAGCAAAAGATGCTTTAAAAGCTGCGATTGAAAAGAATGACCTTGAAGAAATCAAAGCGAAAAAAGATGAACTTCAAGAAATCGTTCAAGCGTTAACTGTAAAATTGTATGAGCAAGCTCAACAAGCTCAGCAAGCAGGTGAACAAGGCGCTCAAAATGATGATGTTGTAGATGCAGAGTTTGAAGAAGTAAACGACGACAAAAAATAATGCATCTTGACGACTAACGTGAATGACGCCATGGTGCGATTCACATCTTTTTAAAAAGTCAAAGTCAAGCTTATTTCTTGGCTTTGACTTTTTTAACGTGGAAAAGCGAAAGGGGAAGTTTTTCTCTTGGCTCTCTGCGTGCACGTGAGCAATAGAAAGTAACTTTTATGTTGCTATGGAATTATTAATAATGATACAATTACGTTTATGTGAAACGATTCGGGAGTGAGTATTGATGAGTAAGCGAGATTACTATGAAGTACTCGGTATCAGTAAGAGCGCTACAAAAGATGAAATAAAAAAAGCATACCGCAAGCTTTCTAAACAATATCATCCAGATATTAATAAAGCGGAAGATGCTGCTGACAAATTTAAAGAAGTAAAAGAAGCATATGAAGTATTGAGTGATGACCAAAAAAAAGCACAATACGATCAATTTGGTCATACTGATCCAAATCAAGGCTTTGGCGGCTTTGGTGGAGGCGGCTCAGACTTTGGCGGCTTCGGCTTTGAAGATATTTTCAGCTCGATCTTTGGTGGTGGTGGTCGCAGACGTGACCCTAATGCTCCGAGACAAGGTGCCGATTTACAATACACGATGACACTTTCTTTTGAAGAAGCTGTTTTCGGAAAAGAAACAACAATTGAAATTCCACGTGAAGAAACGTGTGAAACATGTCACGGTTCAGGTGCAAAACCTGGAACAAAAGTTGATACATGTTCGCACTGTAATGGTTCAGGTCAGTTAAACGTTGAACAAAACACGCCGTTTGGTCGCGTGGTAAATCGACGTGCGTGTCATCATTGTAATGGTACGGGGAAAATCATTAAAGACAAATGTGCAACGTGCCACGGTGACGGTAAAGTAACAAAACGACGTAAAATTAATGTTAAAATTCCAGCTGGTGTAGATGATGGTCAACAGCTGCGCGTTAGTGCTCAAGGAGAACCAGGGGTAAATGGTGGTCCTCCGGGAGATTTATACGTAGTGTTCCACGTGCGCACTCATGAATTCTTTGAACGTGATGGAGACGATATCTACTGCGAAATGCCTTTAACGTTTGCTCAGGCAGCACTAGGTGATGAAGTAGAAGTACCAACTCTACACGGCAAGGTGAAGCTTAAGATTCCTGCTGGTACACAAACGGGGACGAAATTCCGTTTAAAAGGAAAAGGTGTGGCAAACGTACGAGGGTATGGTCAAGGAGATCAGCATATTCACGTTCGCGTTGTAACGCCAACAAAAATATCAGAAAAACAAAAACAATTATTGCGTGAGTTCGCTGAACTGAGCGGTCAAGAAGCCGTTGATGAGCAGCATGATTCCTTTTTTGCAAAAGTAAAACGAGCAATTAAAGGAGAATAATTGTCTTTCATAATAAACAGAGACAGGTTGGTAAAGGTACTTTGCCAACCTGTCATCTGTCATGTTCATATTTAAAATCCTATATTACTGAAGGCAGAAAGGATGAAGTTGGTAGCAATGAAATGGTCTGAAATTTGTATTCATACAGCGCAAGAAGCAATTGAACCCATCTCTCATATTTTACATGAATCAGGAGCTAGCGGGGTAGTCATTGAAGATCCTGCTGATTTAGTGAAGGACAGAGATACAACTTTTGGTGAAATCTATGATTTAAACGTAGAAGACTACCCAGAGGAAGGTGTAGTGATTAAAGCATACCTTCCAGTTAACAGCTTTTTAGCAGAAACTGTGGATGGTATCAAAAAAGAAATTAATGGACTGCTTGTTTACGACTTTGATTTGGGAGCTAACAAAGTTACGATCAGTGAAGTGAACGAGGAAGAGTGGGCCACTGCTTGGAAAAAATATTACCACCCTGTGAAAATTTCAGAGCGTTTTACGATTGTACCAACTTGGGAAAACTATGAAAAAGTAAGCACAGATGAATTGATTATCGAGCTTGATCCCGGAATGGCTTTTGGTACAGGTACGCATCCAACGACGGTTATGTCTCTTCAAGCATTGGAAAGAACAGTGAAAGCAGGAGATACCGTTATTGACGTGGGTACAGGCTCAGGAGTGCTAAGTATTGGCGCAGCCCTGTTAGGAGCAAGTAATGTACAAGCTCTAGATCTTGATGAAGTAGCCGTACGTTCTGCCCGCGAAAATATTGAACTGAATCAAGTTGGAAATATCGTAACAGTAGGTCAAAACAACTTATTGCAAGGCATAGAAGGGCCGGTTGACATTGTTGTGGCGAATATTCTAGCTGAGGTAATCGTTCGTTTTGTAGACGATGCTGCAAAGGTATTAAAGCCAGGAGGCATGTTCATTACATCAGGTATTATTAGTGCGAAAAAAGAAGATGTCAAAAAAGCGTTAACGGGAGCGGGCTTTGTTATTCAAGAAGTAACGCTTATGGAAGACTGGGTAGCAATTATTGCGCAAAAACAAGCTTAACAAGTGAGAAGGTGTCAAGATGCAACGTTATTTTCTGCCAAATGATCAATTTCAAGAGCAAAGTGTCACAGTGATACAAGATGATGCCCATCATATCTCACGCGTCATGAGAATGAATGAAGGATCACAGTTTATTGCCTGTAATGCACAGGGGCAAGCTGCTTTGTGTGAAATTGAAAATATTTCCGCTAACGAAGTGAAAGCATCTATTATAGAATGGATAAGCGAAGAAAAAGAGCTTCCAGTCCATGTTACAATTGTGAACGGTCTGCCTAAAGGGGATAAGCTCGAGCTTATTATCCAAAAAGGGACAGAACTTGGAGCGTATAGGTTTATCCCTTTTATTGCGGCTCGTTCAGTTGTTAAATGGGATGATAAAAAGAGTCAAAAAAAAGTAGATCGCTGGAACAAGATTGCTAAAGAGGCTGCAGAACAATCTCATCGTACGATTGTACCAGCAGTAGAAGCCCCAATTTCTTTTAAGAAACTAGTAGAAATTAGCGGTGACTATACTCATAAAGTTGTAGCCTATGAAGAAAGAGCAAAGCAAGGAGAAACATCTCATCTGCATGCTGTTCTTTCAGCTTTAAAACCCGGCAATTCCGTGCTTGTGGTTGTAGGCCCCGAGGGTGGTTTGACCGAGCAGGAAGTAGAAGTATTAGAAGAAAATGAATTTACAATAAGCGGATTTGGTCCGCGGATTTTACGAGCAGAAACAGCTCCATTATATGCGCTGTCTGCTATATCTTATCAAACTGAGTTAATGAGGTGACGATTATGTCAACAGTTGCTTTTCACACGCTAGGGTGTAAAGTAAATCACTATGAAACAGAAGCAATTTGGCAATTGTTCAAAGGCCAAGGCTATGAGCGTGTTGAATATGAACAAACTGCCGATGTATATGTAATTAATACATGTACGGTAACAAATACAGGAGATAAAAAGAGCCGTCAAGTTATTCGCAGAGCTGTGCGAAAAAATCCAGATGCGGTTATTTGTGTAACTGGATGTTATGCTCAAACTTCGCCAGCTGAAATTATGGCCATTCCTGGTGTTGATATCGTAGTAGGTACACAAGATCGTGTTAAGATGCTTGATTATATTGAACAATTTAAAAAAGAGCGTCAGCCGATTAACGGTGTAGGAAACATTATGAAAACACGCGTATATGAAGAGCTAGATGTACCGGCATTTACAGACCGTACGCGTGCTTCGTTAAAAATTCAAGAAGGCTGTAACAACTTCTGTACATTCTGTATTATTCCATGGGCACGCGGTTTAATGCGATCTCGTGATCCTAAAGAAGTAGTAGCACAAGCACAGCAGCTAGTGGATGCAGGCTATAAAGAAATCGTGTTAACAGGTATTCACACTGGCGGATACGGAGAAGACATGAAAGATTACAATCTTGCCCAGCTTCTTCGTGATTTAGAGTCTCAAGTAAAAGGATTAAAACGCATTCGTATTTCGTCAATTGAAGCAAGTCAAATTACGGACGAAGTGATAGAGGTACTAGATCAGTCAGAAATGGTTGTACGTCATTTGCATATCCCTCTTCAATCAGGTTCAAATACGGTATTGAAGCGCATGCGTCGTAAGTATACAATGGAGTTCTTTGGCGAGCGCTTAAACCGTCTGAAAGAAGCTCTTCCTGGATTAGCGATTACATCAGATGTGATTGTCGGGTTCCCAGGTGAGACAGAAGAAGAGTTTATGGAGACGTATAACTTTATTAAAGAGCACGGTTTTTCAGAGCTTCACGTATTCCCGTATTCTAAACGTACAGGTACGCCAGCAGCTCGTATGACCGACCAGATTGATGAAGAAGTAAAAAATCAACGTGTGCACCGTTTAATCGAACTTTCAAACCAATTGGCAAAAGAATATGCTTCAACGTTTGAAGGAGAAGTACTGGAAGTAATTCCGGAAGAAAAATATAAAGAAGATCCTGAAAGTGGTTTATATGTAGGATATACTGATAACTACTTAAAGGTTGTGTTTAAAGCGTCTGAAGAAATGGTTGGAAAGCTTGTAAAAGTGAAAATTTCAAAAGCTGGATATCCTTATAATGAAGGTGAGTTTGTTCGCGTGCTAGATGAGGTTCATCTTCAAGATCAGGTGAAAATGAGCTCATAACACTTATTGGAAAGCTGCGTGTTTGCGCAGCTTTTTTCATACGTATAAAACAGCTGAGCGAGTAATGTTTTATCAAGAAAGTTCATAAAATAAAGGAGGAATAACTGCATTACTTTATGTAAAGCGGTTGACCTTAAGGAATCATTATATTATAATTGCAAAAGACATGTCTAACATGTCATTTCATTATGATGTTAGTGGTTTTGTTCGGAGGGAGGGAATTAGAATGTCAAGAACAGTTGTTCGTAAAAACGAATCGCTTGAAGATGCTCTTCGTCGCTTCAAACGTTCAGTTTCAAAAACTGGTACGTTACAAGAAGCAAGAAAGCGCGAATTCTATGAAAAGCCTAGCGTAAAGCGTAAGAAGAAATCTGAAGCTGCTAGAAAACGCAAGTTCTAATAAGAGGGTGGATTTATGAGTCTTCTCGAGCGTTTAAATAGTGATATGAAACAAGCGATGAAAAACAAAGAGAAAGAGAAGCTTGGGGTCATTCGTATGGTCAAAGCATCTCTTCAAAACGAAGCCATTAAGTTAGGCACTGACCTAACTGAAGCAGACGAGTTGACGGTTATTTCTCGCGAATTCAAACAACGTAAAGACTCCCTCCATGAATTTGAGAAAGCAGGTCGTCAAGATCTTGTTGATAAAATTCATTCTGAATTAGCGGTTTTAGAAGTTTACGCTCCTAAACAGCTAACTGAAGAAGAGTTATCTGAAATTATTAAAACGACGATTGAAGAAACGCAGTCTTCCTCTAAAGCTGATATGGGGAAAGTTATGGGAGCGCTTATGCCGAAAGTAAAAGGCAAAGCGGATGGCTCTCTTGTTAATAAGCTTGTCCTTCAACACTTATCATAAAAAACACCTTACCTTGTGTAAGGTGTTTTTTATATAGATAATATCCGAACGTATGTTTTGTTTCTCTAGTGCAAAGAATAAAATAGATAAATTTTAAAAAATTTGAAACTATTGTTAAAGTTATTCGTATATACAGATACATACTCATACTATCTATGGAAGGAGGGAAGTGTATTCGGTGAAAACCTTATTTTCTTTCGTGTGCTTTCTTATTTTAGCCACTGGGTTATTCCCCACTATTAGCACCGCTGATGTGAAGCGTGTACACATTATTCCTGTCAATAAAACGGTAGAAAATGGACTGCTTTCTTTTTTAAACAGATCCATTGAAGATGCGGAAAATGACGGTGCAGATTTGATTATATTGGACATAGATACTCCTGGAGGAGCTGTAGATGCAGCTTCTGAAATAGCTAAAAGCTTAACCTCAACACCTATTCCTACCGCTGCTTTTGTCGACAAAAAAGCATTATCGGCCGGAGCGTATATTGCACTTAACGCCGATCAAATTTATATGACACCCGGTTCTACAATGGGATCGGCAGCTGTGATTGACCAACAGGGAAATGCAGCAGGAAAAAAAGCTCAGTCCTACTGGTTATCGGCTATGAAGAGCGCAGCAGAACAAAATAACCGAAACCCTAAATATGCAGAAGCGATGGCAAACACAAAGATGGTCATACCTGAGCTCAACTTAAAAGGGAACGAATTGTTGACGCTAACTCCGAAGCAAGCCGAGCAAGTTGGTTATTCAGAAGGAACTGTAAAAAATTTAGATAATCTCCTGAGCGTGCTTGGCTATGAAGATGCTAAACTGACGTATGCAAAAATGAGTGTAAGTGAACAAATTGCTCGTTTTCTTACCCATCCGCTTGTTGTTCCCATTTTATTATCTATTGGTGCTTTAGGAATTGTAATTGAATTGTTTACGCCTTCATTTGGTATTGCGGGCTCCATTGGAGTAGCTTCACTTCTTTTATTTTTCTATGGTCATATGGTAGCAGGATTAGCAGGAATGGAAGCCCTCGTTTTATTTATAGCAGGAATTATACTGCTTCTATTAGAGATTGTAGTGCCAGGCGGCGTTTTAGGGCTGCTAGGGCTTGGAGCTATCATTTTAAGTTTTTTTATGTCAACAGATAATAATGTCGAAATGGGAATTTCTCTTGTAATTGCAATAGTGGTGGCACTGGGAGGTGCGTTTGTGATGATGAAATTTTTTAAAAGAAAGCTTACACCTTTCAAAAAAATGGTGCTTAATGATTCACTTAATACCGAATCTGGTTATGTATCGAATCAAAATCGGTATGAATTAATAGGAAAACAAGGTAAAACAACAACACCGCTGCGTCCTTCAGGCACCGTGCTCATCGATGAAGAGTATGTGGATGTAGTCACTGAAGGCGGATATTTAGACAAAGATGTGTTAGTAAATATTATAAAAGTAGAGGGATCAAGGGTTGTGGTGCGGAAGCTCACAGAACCTTTGAAAAAGGAGGACCTTAATTAATGGAAGCAGGTAGCGTATTGTTTTTTGTAGTTATTGGCCTAGCAATTATTGCTTTAGCTGTTTTTTTCACTTTTGTACCGATTATGTTATGGATCTCAGCATTAGCAGCAGGCGTTCGTATTAGTATTTTCACACTGGTCGGAATGAGACTTCGTCGAGTGATACCATCTCGCGTTGTGAACCCGTTAATTAAAGCAAGTAAAGCCGGTTTAGGTATTACCATTAATCAATTAGAAAGCCACTATTTAGCAGGCGGTAACGTGGACCGCGTGGTAAATGCGTTGATTGCAGCGCACCGAGCAAATATTGAGTTAACATTTGAGCGCGGAGCAGCTATCGACTTAGCGGGCCGTGATGTGCTAGAAGCTGTACAAATGAGCGTTAATCCAAAAGTTATTGAAACACCTTTTATTGCAGGGGTGGCTATGGATGGAATCGAAGTCAAAGCAAAAGCCCGAATTACCGTTCGTGCAAACATTGATCGACTAGTAGGGGGAGCTGGAGAAGAAACGATTATTGCCCGTGTTGGCGAGGGGATTGTTTCTACAATCGGTTCACAAAAAGATCACAAAAAAGTATTGGAAAACCCTGATATGATCTCTCAAACGGTTTTAGGAAAAGGGTTGGATTCCGGAACAGCGTTTGAAATCTTATCCATTGATATTGCTGATATCGACATTGGTAAAAATATTGGGGCAGTTCTTCAAACAGATCAAGCAGAAGCAGATAAAAATATTGCCCAAGCAAAAGCCGAAGAACGTCGTGCTATGGCCGTTGCTCAAGAACAAGAAATGCGTGCAAAAGTAGAAGAAATGCGTGCAAAAGTAGTAGAAGCAGAAGCAGAAGTACCATTAGCGATGGCAGAAGCACTGCGCTCTGGCAATATTGGCGTCATGGATTATATGAATATTCAAAACTTGACTGCTGATACGGATATGCGTGATTCAATTGGAAAAATGTCTAAAGAAGACGATGAGAAATAATGAATCAGTTTAACAAGGAGGTTTTCTCCTAATGAATATCGTTGAAACGCTTATTAAACTAATTATTAATAATGCTTTCATTTTTGTCATCATTGGAGGGATTATTTTTAACGTTGTGCAGCGTTTTATGGCTCAGTCAAAAGAGGAAGAACAGCAGCGTTCTAAAAGAGCTCCTATGCCTCCTGTAAACAATCCTTCAAGGCGGGAAAGACCTAGATATCGCCCTGTCAAAGAAGAGCCAAAAACAGCTCGTATGGAGCCAGAAACTGTTCCTTCAGCGGAAACAAATCCTTTGCAAGAAAAACTGGAAGAGCTAAAAAACCGTTCGTATCATGAACCTTCTATTCAAAAGAAAATCGCAGTTGAAAAACCAAAAATAACTGATGAGAAAAACGTTTTTAAGCCCATTTCTCGTAAAGAAGCTGTTCAAGGAGTGATATGGTCCGAAATTCTAGGGCCGCCAAAATCGAAACAACGTAAATATAAACGATAAATAGATGTGATACATTAACCCCCTTTCTCATAAACATGAGATGAAAGGGGGTTCTTTTTATGAGCAAAAAGTGGAGACACCAAATGAAAAGATGGATGACAAAAACAATGGAACTACCCGCTGATGTATTAATGGATCTTCCCCGTATTACGTTAGTTGGACAAATACACATTTATATTGAAAATCATAAAGGTTTATTAGCCTTTTCTGATACTGAAATACGCGTGTTACTAAAACAGGGACAAATGTTAATTCGAGGTGAAGGACTGGTCATTAAAGTAATACTGCCAGAAGAACTGGTTTTAGAAGGTAAAATCAATCAAGTTCTTTATTTAGAACAATAACACAAGGAGGAAAAAAATGAAGAATGGATGGACAAACTTTGTTATTGGTACCGTACGTATTCGAATTGTTGGAAAAGGAATTGAACGTTTTTTAAATAATTGTGTGAGACAACAGATTATGATTTCGAATGTCCATAAAGTTGACGGTCAGCTAGCGACAGCAACGATATTATTGAAAGATGTAAAGAAAATTCGTATACTAATTCGCAACGCAGACTGTAAAATTTATTTTATAAGAGGCCGAGGTTTTCCTTTTTTAACAAAACGAGTGATTAAAAATAGTGGATTTGCTTTAGGTTTTCTTTCTTTTTTTATTATTCTTGGTTTGCTTTCCAACATGGTGTGGAAAGTGGAAATTAGCGGTGCAGAACCACAAACAGAACATCAAATGACGAAGCAGCTGGCCAAAATAGGTGTAAAAAGAGGAGAGTTTCAATTTCTGTTAGAGAGTCCTGAAAAAATTCAGCGCTATTTAACGGATAATATGAACAATATTACCTGGGTGGGAGTAGAAGTGCGCGGCACTTCTTATCACTTCCAAGTGGTTGAAAAAAATGAGCCCAAGCCTCAGCAAAAAACACCTTACCAACATTTAATTGCTAAAAAGAAAGCTATTATTACGAATTTGTTTGTCGAAAAAGGACAACCTTTAGTCAAGGTTAATGATTTTGTCAACGAAGGCGAGGTCTTAGTTTCCGGTATTATTGGAAACGAAAAAAATAAAAAAGTAGTAGCTGCTAAAGGAAAAGTCTACGGTGAAACATGGTATAAGTCTGAGGTGGAAGTGCCTTTAAAAACTGATTTTCAAGTATTAACGGGTAATGGATATACGAAGCACTATTTAGATTTTCAAGCTTTTAAAATGCCTCTTTGGGCTTTTAACAAAGAGAAATACGGCTCAAAGGTGACAGAAAAAGTGGAGCATCCACTCTATTTTTTTAAATGGAAATTACCTCTGTCGTATGAGAAAGTTGCTGTACGAGAAGAACAGAATTCGCAGCGTGTCTATTCTAAACAAGAGGCGGTGGAAAAAGCTTTGGAAATCGGTCGAAAAAAATTACTATCAACTTTAGGTGAGGATGCTAAAATAAAAGGTGAAAAAGTTTTGCACCAAGAACAGGACAATGGTAAAGTTAGATTATCAATACATTACCAAGTTATAGAAAATATTGCGAACACTCAACCAATTATTCAAGGAGATTGATGAATGTCAGAACAGCTAGTAACAATTAACGTACAACTTGATGATTCAAACGAAGCCATTTCATTATTTGGCGTACAAGATGCGAATTTAAAGCGAATTGAAGAAGAAATGCAGGTCTCGATCATTTCAAGAGGTGAGACTGTTGTAGTCTCCGGAAGTACAGAAAATGTTCAGCTAGTGGAAGAAATGCTTAAAAAGTTACTGAACATTATCCGCAAAAATATTTCCATATCTGAACGAGATGTTGTGTATGCGATTCAATTAGCTAAGAAAAATTCTCTCGAGTTTTTTGAAGATGTATATGAAGAAGAGATTGGTAAAAACGTAAAAGGTAAGACTATTCGTGTTAAGACATTAGGACAAAGTCACTACATTTCTGCTATTAAGAAAAATGATTTGGTATTTGGAATTGGGCCTGCTGGTACCGGTAAAACGTATTTAGCCGTTGTCATGGCCGTTAATGCTCTTAAAAATGGTCACGTACAGCGTATTATTTTAACACGTCCTGCTGTTGAAGCAGGTGAAAGTCTTGGCTTCTTGCCAGGAGATTTGAAAGAAAAAGTAGATCCGTACTTGCGGCCTCTGTACGATGCATTACATGATGTATTAGGAACAGAACATACGCAACGCCTAATCGAACGCGGAGTTATTGAAATAGCACCCCTTGCTTACATGCGAGGTCGTACACTAGATGATGCGTTTGTTATCTTAGACGAAGCACAAAACACCACGATGGCGCAAATGAAGATGTTTTTAACACGACTAGGATTTGGGTCTAAAATGGTGATTACAGGAGATATTTCACAAATTGATTTACCAAAAGGAGCTCAGTCTGGTCTAGCGGCTGTCTCGAAAATCCTGACCAATGTTAAAGGTATTTCGTTTGTTCATCTAGAACAGTCAGATGTTGTGCGCCATCCACTTGTGGGACGCATCATTCAAGCGTACGAACAAGCTGACCAAAAGACCCTTTCTTAATAGGGTCTATTTTTTGTAAAGGGGGTACGTTTGTGTCAACGTTTCGGATAATCAAGCAAACAATGGCACAGATCGAGCGATTACGGTTAATTCAAATTGGGTTATATGCCTTGTTAGGTATAATGATGTTTGCGTCTATGTATAGCAATGTAAAGCCGCAGGAATTAGATCTCAGACTATTGTCTATTTCCCCGCAAACCATTTACTCACCCGTTACCATTGAAGATAAAGAGAGCACAGAGAAAAAACGGGCAGAGGCAGAACAAGCCGTTGAAGATGTGTATACACAAAAAACAGAATACGCACAGAACCAAGTCGATCTTGTTGCATCTATTTTTGATGCGATGATGGAAGTTAATACAGAATATGAAAAAGAAGATCATGAAGATGACAGTATCGATGCCGTATTAAAAACCAAACAAAAAATGTTAGAGGACAAGCTTCCTGAAGACATTCAAAAAAACTTGCCAAAGGATACCATCAAGCAGCTGCTTCAGTCTTCTAACAGTGATTTATCGATTGCGAAAGACGCTGTAGTTACAGCCGTTCATCATGTGATGAAAGATCAAGTGAAGATTAGCGATGTAGAAGAGAAAAAAGACCAGGTAGAAGGTCAGCTTGTTTACACCAATGTCAGCAACTCTCTAAAGAATTCAATGAATGCAATTGCTAAATTCGCTATCATTCCAAATGTGATTTATGATCCCCAAAAAACAGCTGAAAACCGTCAAGCAGCTGTGGAAAAAGTGGAGCCTGTTCGAATTAAACAAGGTCAGATTATTGTAGAAGAAAATCAGCTTATTAATCCTGATATATATCGTCAGCTCCAGCTCGCGGGATTGTTGAATAATAAAGGATCTATTCAGCCTTTTGCGGGATTAGCTTTGCTGATTGTGATGATGATAGCGGGCCTCATTTACTATTTGCGTGAATTTCACACCAAGACATATCAGCCCTTGTTGTTGTATGTATTGGTAGCAACCATTACGATTGGCCTCATGAAAATCTTAAGCGTGTTTCAGCAAATTGATTTATCGGAAATAGGTTTCTTAGCTCCTGTTGCAGTGGGAGGTTTGCTGATTCGAATTTTAATGGATGAACGCATTGCTATTTTATCAAGCATTGTATTTGCTATTTGTGGAAGCATTATTTTTAATGGTGAATTGACAACCTCGTTTAATATGAACATCGGGATCTACTTTTTAATTAGCAATATTGCTGCTATTTTATTTTTAAGCAGGCAGCACAGGCGTTCACGGATTTTGCAGGCAGGTCTATTTGTGGCTATGGTAAACGTAATTATCAGCTTTGCTATTATTTTTATTAAAAATGGCCAAATTGGCACTGTAGAGCTTGGCTATTACAGTATGATGTCAATTGCATCTGGTGTTATTGCTTCCGTTTTAACTATAGGTTTGCTTCCGTTTTTTGAAAGTGGATTTGGCATTTTATCTACGATGAAGCTGATTGAATTATCGAGTCCTAATCATCCGCTATTACGTAAAATCTTAACCGAAACACCGGGAACGTATCATCACAGTGTAATGGTGGCAAACTTATCTGAAGCGGCGTGCGAAACGATAGGAGCTAACGGTTTATTAGCGAGAGTGGGGGCTTATTACCACGATATTGGTAAAACGAAGCGACCGCAGTATTTTATTGAAAATCAAATGAATATTACCAATCCGCATGATAAACTAAGTCCGAAGACTAGTAAAAATATTATAATCGCACATGCTACAGATGGAGCGACCATTTTGCGAAATCACAAGTTTCCAAAAGAGATTGTAGATATTGCAGAGCAGCATCACGGAACGACCCTGCTTAAGTTTTTCTATCATAAGGCACTTGAACAAACAGAAGAAAAACTTGATGAAAAAGAATATCGCTATCCTGGACCAAAGCCTCAGTCGAAAGAAGCAGCGGTTATTTGCATAGCTGATAGTGTAGAAGCAGCCGTAAGGTCAATGTCCAATCCGACTCCGGAAAAGATTGAAAACTTGGTGCGAAATATTATTAAAGATCGCCTGCAGGATGAGCAGCTTAGCGAGTGTAACGTAACGCTCAAAGAATTAGAGTTAATTCGCCAAGCACTATGTGAAACGCTAAATGGGATTTTTCATTCCCGAATCGAATATCCAGAGATAAAAAAAGAGAAGGTGAAGGTATGAGTTTAGTTATTGATTTTATTGATGAAACAAACGAAGTGAGTGAACAGCAGCAAAAAGAGCTTGAGAAGCTGCTTGAAGCCGCTGCTATATATGAAAATCTTCAAGAGGATGCAGAAGTATCCGTTACATTTGTGGATAATGATCGAATTCAAGAAATCAATCATCAATACCGCCATAAAAATCAGCCAACGGATGTAATATCGTTTGCGCTAGAAGAAATGGGCGAAGATGAAATGCAAATTATCGGAGATGAGATGCCAAGAGTCCTGGGGGATATTGT
Source organism: Priestia sp. FSL W8-0524 (assembly GCF_038005965.1). Classification (NCBI taxonomy): domain Bacteria; kingdom Bacillati; phylum Bacillota; class Bacilli; order Caryophanales; family Bacillaceae; genus Priestia; species Priestia sp. FSL W8-0524. Next base: position 4,204,927 of record NZ_JBBOUG010000001.1, on the reverse strand, counting down.
CATTTCGATTCCAAAAGCTCATGAGCAAGCAGAAGAATACAATCACTCGTTTATGAGGGAGCTAGGATTCTTAACGGTTCACGGTTTCTTGCACTTGCTTGGGTATGACCATGAAACATCAGAAGATGAAAAAGAGATGTTTACACGTCAAAAAGATATTTTAGAACAATATGGACTCTCGCGATAAAAAAGGGATAGCTAAAGTTGTCAGTAGCTTTGGTTATGCAATAGAGGGGTTTCTCTATGTTTGTAAAACACAGAGAAATATGCAAATTCACGTAGCAGCTTCTTTCATCGTCCTTCTCTTAGGAGCCGTGCTGTCAATTACAGCTGGTGAATGGACGGTTGTGCTGCTTCTCATTGCAGGCATGTTCAGCTTAGAGTTAATGAATACAGCGGTGGAAAAAGTTGTCGATTTAGTTTCTCCTGAATATCACATACTAGCAAAACACGCAAAAGATGCAGCCGCAGCAGCGGTGTTGGTCTATGCGTGTTTTGCTGTCCTTATAGGAGGAATTATTTTCTTAAAGTATTTGTTTTAAAAAGGATTCTTTTTGGTTCTTTACACCCCCGTGGTATAATAAAAAAGGACAAGTTAAAAGACATGTAGAAGCGCAAAAGGAGAGCGAATAAATGGATAAGACCGGACTGATTGATGAGGCGAAAAAAGCTCGTGAAATGGCTTATGTACCGTATTCAAAATTTAAAGTTGGTGCAGCTTTATTGACGAAAGATGGAAAGGTTTATCGCGGCTGCAATATTGAAAATGCGGCTTATAGCATGTGCAATTGTGCTGAGCGTACGGCTTTATTTAAAGCCTATTCAGAAGGAGATAAAGAGTATGCAGCACTTGCTGTAGTAGCTGATACTGATCGTCCTGTTTCTCCGTGTGGAGCATGCAGACAAGTAATCTCTGAGCTTTGTCCAAAAGAAATGAAAGTTATATTAACCAATTTAAAAAATAACATACAAGAACTAACTGTGGAAGAATTACTTCCAGGAGCATTTTCATCGGAGGATTTACATGAGTAATAATGAATTTAAGTCAGGTTTTGTTTCAATTATTGGAAGACCAAACGTAGGGAAATCAACTTTTTTGAACCGAGTAATCGGTCAAAAGATTGCGATTATGAGTGACAAACCGCAAACAACTAGAAATAAAATTCAGGGTGTGTACACGGAAGATCAGGCGCAAATTGTGTTTATTGATACACCAGGAATTCACAAACCAAAGCATAAATTAGGCGACTTTATGATGAAGGTAGCGCAAAATACGCTTAAAGAAGTAGATTTAATTTTATTTATGATTAACGCAACAGAGGGTTTAGGTCGAGGCGATGAATTTATTATCGAGCGTTTAAAAGATACAAAAACGCCTGTTTTCCTTGTGATTAATAAAATTGATGAAATTCATCCAGACGAATTGTTTTCAATTATCACGAATTATAAAGACTTATATCCTTTCGCTGAAATTGTGCCAATTTCAGCTTTACAAGGAAATAACGTGGAGCGCTTGCTTGATCAAATCAAGCAGCGATTGCCGGAAGGTCCGCAGTATTACCCGGCAGATCAGGTAACAGATCACCCAGAGCGCTTTATTATTACGGAATTAATTCGTGAAAAAGTACTGCATGCAACGAGGGAAGAAATACCTCATTCTATTGCCGTTGTAATGGATTCTATGCAAAGACGAGATAATGGCGCTGTTTACGTCGGCGCTACAATTATCGTCGAAAGAGATTCACAAAAAGGCATCGTAATTGGAAAGCAAGGAAAGATGTTAAAAGAGGTAGGAAGAAAAGCAAGAGCAGACATTGAAGCTCTTTTAGGTTCAAAAGTATTTTTAGAACTATGGGTAAAAGTGCAAAAAGATTGGCGAAACCGAGCGTCGCATCTCCGTGACTTTGGATTTAGAGAAGACGAATATTAATCATTTGAGTTCTTGTTGGCGTCGATTTATACCCCTTCATAAAAGAAGGTAATTTGTAAAAAATTGTGTTACATGATTTTACGTCGGAAGGCTATTCTAAACATAAGGAATTGAAATATGTATCTGATCTTTATGGTTAGAAAGGTGGGAGTTCTATGTTGAATTTTACTTGGAACATTTTTTCACAAACAGGTAGCATTGATACTTATCTCATTTTTAAGGAACTTGAAAATGAAGTGAAAGAAAGACCCGAAACATATGAGGACAACAGCGAAAGTCTCAATTCTCCCTTGTCTTAGCCTTCTGTAAGATGGCGGTGATGATGATTGTTTAAAAAGTGCGAAGGAATTGTCATTCGAACGAATGATTACGGTGAATCAAATAAAATTGTCACCATTTATTCACGTGAACTCGGAAAAGTGGGTCTTATGGCAAGAGGGGCAAAAAAGCCCAGTAGTCGCTTAGCTTCCGTCACACAATTATTTACGTATGGATACTTTTTTATACAAGCAGGTTCAGGAATGGGTACTCTCCATCAAGGAGAAGTTATCTCATCTATGAGAAGCATACGCGAAGATATCTTCACAACAGCGTATGCTTCTTATATTCTTGAATTAACAGATAAAGCTACTGAGAACAATAAACCAAATCCATTTCTATTTGAACTGCTGCACCAAACCATTCATTATATGAACGAAGAGTATGATGCAGAGATCTTAACATTTATTTATGAAATGAAAATGTTAAACGTTCTAGGTCTTCATCCTACATTAAATGAATGTGCAGTCTGCCATCAAGGTGAAGGAACATTTCATTTTTCCATTCGAGAAGGCGGGTTTATTTGTCATCGATGCTTAGAAAAAGATCCTTATCATTTGAAAATTAGTCCGATGACGGTTAAACTATTAAGGCTATTTTATTACATTGATTTAAAGCGGTTAGGTTCTATTTCTGTTAAACCCGAAACAAAAAAACAATTAAAGTTTGTAATTGATCAATATTATGAAGAATATTCAGGATTGTTTTTAAAAACAAAGCGGTTTTTGAATCAGATGGAGTCTTTAAAACAATCGCTCTCTGATAAGAAATAGAAAAGATAATCAGTGATATGCAAGGAATTGCTGTCGCTAGGGTGCCTCGTAGTGTGTAGAGGACACCCTTTTTACTGTGGAGCGAAGGGATAGTTTCGCTTATTGTAAGCGTAATGTCTGCTTTTTTTGAGAAGCCATGGTAAAATAAACGGCATTCTAAAAAGATAAAATGCTAAAATTAATAAGTTATAGCTTTTACTTTTGCTTAAAAAGTATATAATGTTTTATAAATAGTATGTCACATTTAATGATTAGGTGGTGAGTACAATCGAACTGAACAAACGACAAGAACAAATTTTACAAATTGTCAAAGACGAAGGCCCTATTACAGGCGAGCATATTGCAGATCAGCTTAGCCTTACGCGGGCCACGCTAAGACCGGACTTGGCTATTTTAACAATGGCTGGTTATCTAGAAGCGCGACCGCGCGTAGGTTACTTTTACACAGGTAAAACAGGAGCACAGCTTCTTACAGATAAAATAAAAAAAATACAGGTGCAAGAATATCAGTCTATCCCTGTAGTCGTGAACGAAAATGTGTCGGTATATGATGCTATTTGTACAATGTTTCTAGAAGACGTGGGGACCCTTTTTGTAGTGGATGAGAAATCACAGCTAGTGGGAGTACTGTCGCGTAAAGATTTATTGCGCGCCAGTATCGGAAAGCAAGAGCTCACATCTATTCCTGTTCATATTATCATGACAAGAATGCCCAACATTACATATTGTTATCGCGAAGATTTGTTAATTGATATTGCTAAGATCTTAATTGAAAAACAGATTGATGCTATGCCCGTTATTAAAGAGGGAGACGGCAATTTTGAAGTGGTGGGACGCATTACCAAAACAAATATTACAAAATTACTAGTAGCACTAGCAAATGATGAAGTATTATAAGTGAAAAAGGATTAAAAAGGGGATGCACAAAATATGAACAACCCATGTCTTTATGTCATTTCGGATTCTGTAGGTGAGACAGCTGAACTAGTTGTAAAGGCTGCATCAAGTCAGTTCAATATGACGGACTTTGTAATTAAAAGAGTACCTTACGTAGAGGACATCGCAACACTTTCAGAAGTGGTTTCAGTAGCGAAGTTGAACAACGCTATTATTGGCTTTACGCTAGTAAAGCCCGAAATGAGAGAATTTTTAATTCAAGAAGCGTCCAAAAACGGGGTAGAGGTATTTGATATTATTGGACCTTTAATTGATAAAATTCAATCTTCTTATCAACTTTCTCCTCGCTATGAGCCTGGAATGGCTAGAAAGTTAGACGAAGATTATTTTAAGAAAGTAGAAGCGATTGAATTTGCAGTGAAATATGATGATGGGCGTGATCCAAGAGGCATTCTTAGAGCGGATATCGTATTAATCGGTGTATCAAGAACATCTAAAACACCTCTTTCTCAGTTTTTAGCACACAAGCGTTTGAAAGTAGCCAACGTTCCGATTGTACCTGAGGTAGATCCGCCAGAAGAGCTGTTTCACGTATCACCTGAGAAGTGTATAGGGCTTACTATCAGTCCTGAAAAATTAAACGATATTCGTAAAGAGCGTTTAAAGTCTCTTGGGCTAAACGATAAAGCAATTTATGCTAATATTGGCCGTATTAAAGAAGAACTTGAATTCTTCCAAGGAATTGTAGATAAGATTGGCTGTGAAGTGGTTGATGTATCCAACAGAGCCGTAGAAGAAACAGCTGGTATCATTCTCAATACCATCAAAAAGAAATAAACGATGAATCTCCTCTGTGCGTGACAGAAAGGAGATTGCTTTCTTATGTTTGTATGCTGTAAGCCTAAGAAAATATACCAAAGATGAATATGACAGAACTTTTAAAAACAAGTGACTTTGGTATAGAAAATATAGGTTGTTTATATTATAATAAAAAATTGTGATAAAAAAGAATAGTTTTAGGTTTAGACTTTGTTAAGAACGAATAAACTATTTATATAAAAGTCAAGTCAAAATCCAAAAAAGTATTCGACAAATGCCATCTACAGGAAATAACAAATTGTTAGAAGGAATCTCTGGAGGGATGTAGAATACAGAGTTATAGCAAAAGAAAAAGTAAAGTTTTTGTCGATGCTGATGCATGCCCTGTTAAAGCAGAAATCGTTGAACTTACACATACATATGACATCGAGCTTGTGTTTGTTGCTTCCTATGCTCACATGCAAACAAATCCTACACCAGGAAAATGGGTCTATGTAGATGCAGAAAAGGAAGCCGCAGATTTATATATTTTAAATCACGCAGCCAAGCAGGATATTGTCGTAACTCAAGATACTGGCTTAGCAAGCATGTTAGTAAGTCGAGGGGTTTACGCACTGTCTCCTCGTGGAAAGTACTATAATGACGACGAAATGAATACGGTGCTTTTCTTTCGCTATGTTTCTGCAAAAGAGCGACGGTCAGGGCGTCATACTAAAGGCCCAAAGGCATTTAGTGAAGAAGATCGCCAGCATTTCATTCAAGCTTTTGAAAAAATGTTGTCGAAACTTGCAGGAATTTAGCACTTAGTGAAGAATATTATATGAAATACGGAGCTGTTACTATGGCAAATCGAATTCCTGATGAAGTAATCGACCGTATTCGGCATTCAGTAGATATTGTCGACGTCATAAGCGATTATGTACAACTAAAAAAACAAGGGCGCAATTATTTTGGACTCTGTCCGTTTCATGGGGAAAGCACACCATCTTTTTCAGTATCGCCTGATAAACAAATTTATCATTGCTTTGGATGCGGTGCAGGAGGGAATTCATTTTCATTCATAATGGAATTAGAAGGACTGTCCTTCACGGAAGCAGCTCAGCAGCTTGCTGAAAAAGGAGACATTCCTTTTGAACATGAGATACATCCTCATGAAGAAGATAATCAAAAGCCTAGCAATAAAATGATTGAAGCACACGAGCTTTTAAAGAAATTTTACCATCATTTATTGGTAAATACAAAAGAAGGCCAAGATGCTTATGATTATTTAATAAATCGAGGGTTTTCACGAGAAATTATCGATGAATTTGAGATAGGTTTTGCTTTAGATTCGTGGGAATTTGTAAGTAAGTTCTTAACAAAACGTGGGTTTAATCCGCAAGAGATGGAACATGCAGGTTTAATCATTAAACGCAACCAAGATGAAACGTACTTTGATCGTTTTCGCGATCGAATTATGTTTCCTATTGCTGACTTGCAAGGCAAAACAATTGCATTTTCAGGGCGCCTGCTAAAAGAGATAAAAGGGCAGCCTAAATATTTAAACAGTCCCGAAACTTCTATTTTTAACAAAAGTCGCACACTCTACAACTTTCACCGCGCTAAAAAACATATACGCAAAAATCAGCAGGTTATTTTATTTGAAGGATTTGCAGATGTTATTTCAGCTGTTAAAGCGGGGTGCCCAAACGCAATTGCAACAATGGGAACTGCCTTAACAGAAGAACAAGCCAAAATTATTCGCCGAAATGTAGAGTCCGTTATCATTTGCTATGATGCAGATTCTGCTGGAATTGAAGCAGCGCACAAAGCAACTGCTATCTTAACAAATGTGGGTTGTACCGTTAAGATTGCTGTGATGCCGGATGGTTATGACCCGGATGATTATATTAAAGAATACGGGGCAGAGAAGTTTCAAAATGATGTTATTAATAGCAGCTTGACCTTTATGGCATTTCAAATGAGGTATCTCCGCCGAAAGCGAAATCTACAAAATGAATCTGAACGTATGCAATACATTGAAGACGTTTTGAAAGAAATAAGCCTCCTTACAAAAGCTGTAGAGCGAGATCATTATTTACGCCAATTGGCACAAGAGTTTTCCATTTCATTAGATGCGCTTAAAGAACAGCAGTATCAAGTGTATCGAACGGAAAAAAAGAAAAAGGATAATGATTCTCCAAATCGAAATAATATAAATAGACAACCAGTCGTAAAGAGAAGCTTATTACCGGCTTATCAAAATGCAGAACGTTTTTTGATCGCTCATATGTTGAAAGATAAGGATGTAGCATTTAGAATTCAAGACCGACTTCAAGGTCAGTTCAATGTCGAAGAACATCGTGCGCTTGTTCTATATTTGTATGCCTATTACGAGGAAGGACACGAGCCTAATCCGAGCGGATTTATTGAGCGGTTGCCCGAATCTTCGTTGTCTAGTCTAGCTTCAGAATTGGCGATGATGTCAATCAATGATGAATTGTCGGAGCAAGCTTTGAATGATTATATCCAAACGATATTGATTTATCCACAAAGGGTAGCGATAGAAAAAAAAGAAGCAGAAAAGCAAGAAGCAGAGCGTCAAAAAGATTATTTAAAAGCTGCGACAATAGCAATGGAAATTTTACAGTTGAAAAAAACGTTAAAATAAACGATGTTGCGTATTAGTCCCACTTTTAGAAGGTTTTCCTTAAAATTTTGGAAGGAGGGGATCTGATGGCTGAAAAATCAGCTCAATCAAAACAACTTGATTCAGATTTAACAATTGAACAAGTAAAAGATCAATTGACCGAAATCGGAAAAAAACGTGGTGTGCTAACATACGAAGAAATTGCAGAGCGTATGGCGAACTTCGAAATTGAATCCGATCAAATGGATGAATATTATGAATACCTTGGAGAACAAGGTGTTGAAGTAATGAGTGAATCTGAAGCAAATGATGACGATGCCGATCCCGATATTCAAGAACTGTCAAAAGAAGAAGAGTTTGATTTAAATGATTTAAGTGTACCTCCTGGTGTGAAAATTAATGATCCAGTTCGTATGTACTTAAAAGAAATCGGACGCGTTGACTTATTGTCGGCAGAGGAAGAAATCAATTTAGCAAAACGTATTGAAGAAGGCGATGAAGAAGCGAAACGTCGTCTTGCTGAAGCAAACTTACGTCTTGTGGTAAGTATCGCTAAACGCTATGTTGGACGCGGTATGCTGTTTCTTGATTTAATTCAAGAAGGAAACATGGGTCTTATTAAAGCGGTAGAAAAATTTGATTATCGCAAAGGTTATAAATTCAGTACGTATGCGACATGGTGGATTCGTCAAGCTATTACTCGTGCGATTGCTGACCAAGCAAGAACGATTCGTATCCCTGTTCATATGGTTGAAACGATTAACAAACTAATTCGTGTTCAACGTCAGCTTCTACAAGATTTAGGTCGCGAACCATCTCCTGAAGAAATTGCAGAAGATATGGACTTAACACCAGAAAAAGTTCGTGAAATCTTAAAAATTGCCCAAGAGCCGGTTTCTCTTGAAACGCCAATTGGTGAGGAAGATGATTCTCATTTAGGTGACTTCATTGAAGACCAGGATGCAACATCACCTTCTGAACATGCTGCATATGAATTATTAAAAGAGCAGTTAGAAGACGTCCTTGATACGTTAACAGATCGCGAAGAAAATGTTCTTAGACTCCGCTTTGGTCTGGACGATGGGCGTACGCGTACGCTTGAAGAAGTAGGAAAAGTATTTGGCGTAACGCGTGAGCGTATTCGTCAAATTGAAGCTAAAGCGCTTCGCAAGCTTCGTCACCCTAGTCGAAGCAAACGTTTAAAAGATTTCTTAGAATAGATAAAAGCGTAAATAGCGCTTATGAGATAGCTTCTTTCCCTGCGGAAAGAGGCTGTCTGTTTTTTTATGGAATAAATTTCATGAAAACGCATTTTAAAGAAGTATATTGATTTTTTTACCAACTTTTCTTCTTTCATATATTTTACTGAATTGTCCTTCGTTTTGCAAATGCTCCTTTATATTCTTTTGTTATAGAAGCGTAAGATGTTCAAATTTCATTTAAACATCCGAAAAAAATGGAATCGCTCTCATTTTATTCTTGCCTTGATGAATACTCCTCTATTATAACATGAAAAAATTAAAACGTTTTAAAAGTTGAGAAAATTTACAAAAATGAATTATAATTAGATAATGTAAGCGTATACATTTTTAGGGGGAATAAAAATGAATTATGAATTAACCAATGAACAAAAGATGATTCAACGGATGCTGAGAGAATTTTCAGAAGCTGAAGTAGCACCAAATGCACTAGAGCGCGATCGAAGTAAGCAATTTCCGCTTGATGTTTTTAAAAAGTTAAGTGAGCTTGGTGTAATGGGCCTTCCTTTTCCTGAAGAGTATGGTGGAGGAGGCGCAGATACGGTTAGTTTTGCTATTGTCGTAGAGGAGTTAAGTAAAGCTTGTGGCTCTACAGGAATTACATACTCAGCTCATGTTTCGCTCGGGGGGGCACCTATTTATTTATTCGGAACAAAGGAGCAAAAAGAACAGTACCTACCTGCTTTATGCTCCGGGGAATCTTTTGGAGCGTTTGGTTTAACCGAACCGAACGCAGGAAGTGACGCGGGGGGAACGGAGACCGAAGCAGTGTTGAAGGATGGAACATTTAGGATTAATGGAAGTAAATGCTATATTACGAATGCCAGCTATGCAAAGTTTTTAGCTTTAACAGCTGTTACAAACCGTACAGAAGGTAAAAAAGAAATTTCAGCTATTATCGTGCCTACAGAAGCTCGAGGTTTTACTGTAATAGACAATTACGAGAAAATGGGTCTACATGCTTCAAATACAACTGAACTCGTTTTAGAGGATGTTGAAGTGCCTGAAGAGAATTTACTCGGTGTAAGAGGAGAAGGATTCAAACAATTTCTAATGACGCTTGACGGGGGAAGAATTGGAATTGGGGCAATGGCCGTTGGAATCGCTCAAGCGGCTTATGAAAAAGCACTGTCATATGCGCAGGAAAGAAAGCAGTTTGGGAAAGCTATTTCATCGTTTCAAGCGATTCAGTTTAAATTAGCTGATATGGCCATGAAAATTGAGTTAGCAAGAAATATGGTGTATAAAGCAGCGTGGTTAAAAGACCAAGGAAAGCCATTTACGAAAGAAGCAGCTATGTGTAAACTGTATGCTTCTGAAATTTGTATGGAAGTAGCCAGTCAAGCTGTGCAGATTCATGGAGGATACGGCTACATGAAAGAGTATCACGTGGAGCGGTATTTACGGGATGCCAAGCTTTTAGAAATTGGAGAAGGAACTTCGGAAATTCAGCGCTCTGTTATTGCAAGGCAAATTGGCTGTTAAGATAAGCAATAAGAAATTAGTTAATTATGTAAATAAAACCCTTTCACTTATGAGCATTTTCAAGTAAAATAAAAGTGCTTATACTATTTTGTTATTTCTAGGGATGGGAATACATAAAGGGGGTATAGTGAGTGAAGCGAAATCCGCTAATACCATTTTTATTAATTGCGGTAATCGGGATTGCTTTAATGTTAACGCTTTCGTTCAACGGATTGAACAATGCAAAAGAAATCGCGGCTGAAAAAGAAGGCGGTGGCGCGGAACAGCAGGCTTCAGCTAAACCAGAAGAAATTTATCAAAAAACTTGTATTGGTTGTCACGGCGATCAGTATCAAGGTGGAGTAGGTCCTTCGTTAAAAGGAATTGGGAAAAAAGTTTCTCAAGACGAAATTGCAGATATTGTTGTAAACGGTAAAGGAAACATGCCGCCGGGGCTGGTTCCTCCGGAAAAAGCGAAGGAAATGGCTAAATGGGTATCCGAAATTAAATAGAGTTCAGAAACATGATTTTCTGGAAAGCCGCTCATTTATAAAGCAGGCTTTTTTTTTATGATGTTTTTATACGCATTCAGCTAGAAGGAAAACATGAAGAGAAATAGGAATCATGCAGCTATCTATGTTAAAATAATGAACAGTAATCACATAGAGAATAGGTGACAAAATGAATGAATTAAACTTATCAGCAAGACTTGAAGAAGTAGTAAAGTCGATTCCTTTGGGAGCAAAGATAGCAGACATTGGCTCAGATCATGCGTATTTGCCATGTTTTGCTTATTTAAATGGATATATTAGCGGCGCTGTAGCAGGTGAAATTACAGAAGGTCCCCTGCAATCGGCTATTCAGCAGGTGAAAAAAACAAGCTTAACGGATGTTATTGATGTTCGAAAAGGAAACGGCCTAGAAGTAATATCGCCGAATGAAGTAGACTGTATTACAATCTGCGGAATGGGCGGAACGCTTATTACGATGATTTTAGAAGAAGGAAAGGCAAAATTAGAAGGAGTAAAAAGACTTGTGCTTCAGCCAAATATTGGTTCACATCATATTCGCAGCTGGCTGATTCAACACAACTGGGAAATCATTGATGAAAAAATCATCGAAGAAGACGGTCGTATGTATGAAGTCATCGTCGCTGAACCTGGAAACCCTTTAGCTCCGTATAACGGGGAAGTGGAAGCCGGTGTGTTAATGGGCCCTATTTTAAAAGAAAAGCGCTCTTCTGCTTTTATGACAAAGTGGACGCATGAACTAAATCATCTTAAACAAATTGTCAGTCAAATGGAACAGGCTCAGTCAGAGGAAAGCAAAGCAAAACTTCAAAAACTTACCCAAGACATCTCATTAATTGAGGAGGCGTTAAAATGAGTAAAATCCCTAACGGATTTCAAGTAATTGAGGCATTTGAATCATTTTCTCCCAAGCATTTAGCGGTTGAAGGAGATAAAATTGGTTTACAGATTGGAACGTTAAACAAGCCTGTAAAAAAAGTAATGGTAACGTTAGATGTTCTTGAAACGGTCGTAGACGAAGCAATTGAAAAACAAGTGGATTTAATTATTGCTCATCATCCTCCTATTTTTAGACCTCTAAAACAAGTGGTTACAGATCGTCCTGAAGGACGTATTTTAGAGAAATGCATTAAGCATGATATTGCCGTATATGCTGCTCATACAAACTTAGATATAGCCAAAGGCGGAGTAAATGACTTGTTAGCCGAAGCGTTGGGGCTACAAGAGACAAAAGTGCTGGTTCCGACAACGTCGATTCAATTGAAAAAGCTAGCTGTATTTGTTCCTTCAAATGACGCTGAAGCAGTGCGCACAGCTATTTGTGATGCGGGAGCTGGACATGTTGGCCTTTACAGCGACTGTACGTTTTCAACAGAAGGCGAAGGCACATTTAAACCTTCTTCAGAAGCCAATCCATACATTGGCTCAAAAGGAGAGCTAGAACGTGTCAATGAAACAAAAGTTGAAACTATTTTTGAAGCGGGTCAACAAAATAAAATTATTCGTGCCATGCTCAGTGCTCATCCTTACGAAGAAGTAGCCTATGACATTTATCCAGTGGAACAAACGGGCGAAACGCTTGGACTTGGACGAATTGGTAAGTTAAAAGAAGAGATGACGTTAAAACAGTTTGCCGATCACGTTAAACAAGCATTGGATGTAGATGGTGTCAGAGTAGTAGGGTCTATGGATGCCACTGTGAAAAAAGTAGCTGTTCTTGGCGGAGACGGAAACAAATATATTACAAACGCAAAATTTAGCGGAGCAGATGCCTATGTAACAGGTGATTTGTATTTCCACGTTGCGCATGATGCAATGGCAATGGGATTAAACGTTGTAGATCCTGGTCATCATGTTGAAAAAGTCATGAGACAAGGTGTAACACGCGTATTAAACAGTCTTTTTGAAGCGAAAAACTTTGAGTGTGAAGTATTTGATTCAAAAGTAGACACAAACCCATTTACGTTTATGTAACAAAGAAGGTGTTGACGAATGTCAACACCTTCTTTTGCGTCTATTAAGACGATTTTTTTGTTCGAACTTTTGGTAAAATTTTCGAAAGAGGCACACTTTTTTCACGTGTCCATGTTGTTTCATCTTCCGGATCGAACTGATCTAGAAAATTGATGACCTCTTTTGTGATTGGAGTAGGGGTAGATGCGCCTGCCGTAACAGCTACGGTTTTCGCGTTCATCAACCATTCGATCTGAAGCTCTGAGATGTCACCGATGCGATATGCCTCAGTGCCGGCAATCTCCATTGATACTTGAGCTAGACGGTTTGAATTGTTACTTTTAGGATCTCCTACTACGATTGTAACATCTGCTTCACCTGCTTGCTCAGCTACAGCTTCTTGGCGAACTTGTGTAGCTAAACAAATTTCCTTGTGAACTTCAGCGTGCGGATATTTTTCTTTTACTTTTTCCATGACATCTGCAACGTCCCACTGACTCATTGTTGTCTGATTGGTTACAATGACTTTTTCACGTTGAATATTTAAATGGGCTACGTCTTCTGCTTTTTCAATTAAATGAACGATATCTGGTGCGATGCCAAGTGCACCTTCTGGCTCAGGATGATTTCTTTTTCCGATATAAATAACGTCATAACCTTCTTTTTCTTTTTGGCGAATAAGGTCGTGGGTTTTTGTAACATCCGGACATGTAGCATCGATTGTTGTTAAACCTTTTTCTTTTGCTCGTTCTTTTACTTCTGGAGATACTCCGTGCGCCGTAAAAATAACGGTTCCTTCATTTATTTGGTCTAAGATTTCTAGGCGATTAGCACCGTCCAGTGTGATAATGCCGTCCTCTTCAAACGCATCTGTAACGTGTTTATTATGAACAATCATTCCTAAGATATAGATTGGTCGAGGCAATGATTTATCTAAAGCGGCGTTTCGTGCAATGACCATTGCGTCTACTACACCATAACAATAGCCGCGCGGTGCGATTTTAATAACTTTCATTTCAATTTCCTCCTCATCATAATCCTGACGAGCAATTCAACTCGCTTCTATTATATAAAAGAGGAAGGAAGAATACAAAGATATTCTTTTTTTACTTACTGTCTCTACTTACGGAACTAGCAGATTTATCAAATATAAAGTTTTGGTTTAGACACTCGATCTCTAGAGGAAAGTTCAATTTCTTCTTCGAAGAAATCCAGCTCATCATCAGATGAATCCGTGCTTTCTGCGCCTGTTGACAAAACCTTACTGTCTTTGCTTTCATCAGTTTCAGCAACCTCTGTTCCTTCTGCTTCGAGTACTTCATCTGTATCGTCACTTGAGCGCAGGGCTTGATAGATTTTCCATAGAGAAGGAGCATTTTTGACAAGAGGTCCGTATTGTTGAATCATAGGTCCCATCGTTTCCGCAGCTTTTAATACTCGCTGAACATTTCCCATCATGGAGCTTAAGTTAGCAGGGTTCGTTAAACCTTGCAAACCTCCAAGCAGGGAAGAAGAGTTGGTCGCTCCTGCAGCACCTTGGGCTCCTGAAAGGCCTGAAAACAAAGAACCTCGAGGAGCAGCAGCTGCTGCTTGTTGAAAGGGGATGTTTCTATTCCCGCCTCTTCGGAATAGGCGAGTTAAGAAGTTACCTCCTCCACGGTTCAGGCCTTGCTGATTCGGGTAAAATGATTGTTGAGCATTTGTTTGCTGGGCAAAGTTACGAAACTGCTGTAATGGATTAAATTGGCCAAAGTTACCAGGTTGTTGCCCAAAACCGTTTTGCGGTGGCATTCCTGGCATCATTCTTCTTTGCATACCGGGTGGAAATGGTGGTCTTCGCTGTAGCAAAGGACGCACCTCCTTTAGTAAAGTAGATTTTCTTTTACTATCGTATGCAACTCGCGATAAAATGTTTTTGAAACAGGTAATAAGTTTTAGTAATATGAATGAGAAGTAGTCACAGAAGGAAAAATCGATTATAATCATATATTGTGCCTTAAAAGATGAACGTGAATGTAAAAAAGGAGACTATTATGGAAAAAACAAACTTTGAACGTTTTGAGTTTCAACCATTTTTAATAGAAGCAATTAAACAATTAGGTTTTTATCAGCCTACAGAGATTCAAGAGCGCTTAATTCCTTCCGTTTTAAAAGGGGAAAGTGTAATTGGTCAGTCACAAACAGGGACGGGCAAAACACACGCTTATTTGTTGCCTTTACTTGAAAAGGTAGATCCTAAAAAAGAAGAAGTACAAGTTGTAATTACCGCTCCAACTCGTGAGCTTGCTTCTCAAATTTATCAAGAAGTCTTAAAGCTAACAAAACACAGTGCTGAAGGAGAAGAAATTTCAGCAAAATGTTTTATCGGCGGTACAGATAAGCAGCGTACAATCGACAAATTAAAGAAACAGCCTCAAGTGGTTGTAGGAACACCGGCTCGTTTGTTTGATTTAGTAAATGAAAAAGCGTTAGTTGTGTATACAACTAAGGCGTTAGTAGTAGACGAAGCTGATTTAATGCTTGATATGGGATTTTTAGAAGATGTGGACCGTTTGGCAAGCAACATGCCTGAAAAATTACAGATGCTTGTTTTTTCAGCAACGATTCCTGAAAAATTAAAGCCATTCTTAAAAAAATACATGGAAAATCCAAAATTTACGCATGTTTCGCCGAAGCAAGCAGCAGCGGCTAAATTAGAGCATGTATTAGTTCCACTACGTCATCGTAACAAGTTTAAGCTGCTGCACGATATGCTTATTTCGTATAATCCTTATTTAGCTATCGTCTTTACAAATACAAAGAAAATGGCGGACGAAGTAGCAGATGACCTACTGTCTAAAGGCTTAAAAGTAGGAAGAATTCACGGAGACTTATCTCCTCGTGACCGTAAGAAAATGATGAAGCAAATTAATAATTTAGAATTTCAATACGTAGTAGCGACAGATTTAGCAGCTCGCGGTATTGATATTGAAGGGATTTCACACGTTATTAACTTTGAGCTTCCTTCAGATCTAGATTTCTACATTCACCGCGTAGGCCGTACAGCTCGTGCTGGTCATTCTGGAATTGCTGCTACAATCTTCGATGTGGAAGATGAAGATGCAGTAAATAAGCTAGAGAAAATGGGAATCGAGTTTGTAAACAAAGATCTTCAAAAGCAAGAATGGGTTTCTATTGATGACCGTAACCGCCGTAAAAAGCGTGTGAAGAAAGCGGATGAAGTGGGAGAAGAGGCACATCGCTTTATTCAAAAGCCTAAGAAAGTAAAGCCTGGCTATAAGAAAAAACGTGCTCGTGAAATTACAAAGTACGTGCAAAAGAAAAAGCGTAGTGAAAGACGCAACAATCGTTAATCGCAATAGGTTAGAGGTGTAAAAAAGAATGTTGAAAATTGGTTCTCACGTATCGATGAGCGGCAAAAAGATGCTTTTAGGAGCAAGTGAAGAGGCAGCTTCTTATGGAGCAAATACGTTTATGATCTATACAGGCGCTCCACAAAATACTCGTCGCAAAAAGATTGAAGAGCTTAATATTGAAGCTGGTTTTTTGCATATGAAAGAGCATGGAATGAAAGATATTGTTGTACATGCTCCTTATATCATTAATTTAGGGAATACAACAAAGCCCGAAACATTTGAGCTTGGAGTAGATTTCTTAACGTCTGAAATTCAGCGCACCCATGCTCTTGGCGCAAAGCAAATTGTTCTTCATCCAGGGGCTCATGTGGGGGCCGGAGCAGATGCTGGTATTCAGCAAATTATCAACGGTCTAAACGAAGTGTTGACAGCTGATCAAGAAGTTCAAATTGCGCTTGAGACAATGGCTGGAAAAGGAACAGAGTGTGGAAGAAGCTTTGAAGAAATTGCCCAAATTATTGATGGTGTGACGCACAATGAAAAGCTCTCTGTTTGTTTTGACACATGTCACGTACATGATGCTGGTTACGATATCGTTCAAGACTTTGACGGTGTATTAAATGAATTTGACAAAACCGTAGGAATACAGCGAATTAAAGTGCTTCACATCAATGATAGTAAAAATGTATGCGGTGCTCGAAAAGACCGTCATGAAAACATTGGGTTTGGTGAAATCGGATTTGGTGCACTGAATTATATTGTTCATCACCCAGCGTTTAAAGAAGTTCCTAAAATTCTAGAAACTCCTTATGTAGGAGAAGATAAGAAAAATAAAAAAGCGCCATATCAATTGGAAATTGATATGATTCGCGCACAAAGCTTTGATTCAGAGTTAAAACAAAAGCTTATGTAATTTCATATGTGATTGAAAGAGGTCATGTCTACAGACATGACCTCTTCTTTTACATTAACTGCTGAAATAATTCGTTCACGCGTCTGGCAGTTTCACGATCTGTTACTTGAGCAATTTGTTTGATTAAATTTCGGCGCTCTTCAAGGTTATAAATATTTACGGGCTGCTGTCTAATGACAGATACAAGGGTGTGTGCCTGCTGATCTGTAATGGGGATGTTGTATTGTTTGCTATACTTTAAAAGCTCTTTCGGGGTAATATTGTTTACTTTCTTATTGACAATCTGCTGTACAATTTTCATATGATTACCTCCTCGTCATATACAGTTTATGAATAAAAAAGAAAGATGTGACTATATTGTGTAATAAAACAACATTTTGAGTCGGATGAACCTACGGGGGTAAGAAAGCGAAAGAGTGAAACGGCTTAGTTTACAAATAAAAGACAATCCTGTATACTACATTAATGACTAAATCGTAATGATTCTGAGAAAGTAAATGGGTAACGGAGTATACGATAGAAACCGTGCCCTCTTTTGTATGGAGAAATATAAAAAAAGAATGGTGAGGCGCATATGAATACACCTGATATCATTGAAATTGATCATTTATCATTTCAATATGATGGAGTGAATGTATTAGAAGATATAAGTTTTTCAATTCCAAAAGGAGCTTTTTTGGGGCTCGTTGGTCCAAATGGTTCTGGGAAATCAACGCTAATCAAATGTTTGCTTGGTTTGCAAAAACCATCTCAAGGTTCAATTCGTTTATTTGGAAAAGATCAGAGAAGGTTTAAAGAACGAAGTAAAATTGGATATGTATCGCAAAAAGCGAATAGTTTCAACAGCGGCTTTCCTGCTACCGTTTTTGAAGTGGTTTCCACGGGCCTTACTTCAAAACTAGGTTTGTTTCGCTTTATGAATGCCTCTCATAAACAAAAGGTAAAAGAAGCGGTAGAAGCAGTGGGGATGAGCGAATTTTTAAATCGAAACATAGGAGAGCTATCCGGTGGTCAGCAGCAGCGAATTTTTATTGCACGCGCGCTTGTAAGTGAGCCCGAGCTGTTAATTTTAGATGAGCCTACGGTCGGAGTGGATGCACAAAATGTATACACTTTTTATGAGCTTCTTGAAAAGTTAAATAAAGAAAAAGGAATTACGCTTGTGCTTGTTACTCACGATATTGGAACTGTCTCGGAAAAAGTAACCCACGTTGCTTGTTTAAATAAATTTTTACACTTTCATGGGAATGCCAAAGAATTCGAACAGCTTTGTGAACATGACGTATCTATGTTTTATGGTCATAATGTTCATGTGTTAACCCATGATCATCATCATGGAGGGCAGCACGTATGATAAGCAGTTTATTTCAATTTGAGTTTTTGCGAAATGCATTTTTAACAGGTATGATTATTGGCGTCTTAGCTCCTTTATTGGGCACGTTCATCGTAGTAAGACGTCTTTCTTTAATTGCAGACGCGTTAAGTCACGTGACGCTAGCCGGAATTTCTGCGAGCTTGCTTCTTAGTCAGAAAATAGGGTTTATGCAAGGAGTGAACCCCGTCTATTTAGGAATGGTGTCTTCCGTTACAGGGGCTCTTTTTATCGAGAAGCTTCGAGGGGTCTACAAGCACTATCAAGAGCTGGCCATTCCGATTATTTTATCGGGCGGAATTGGTATTAGTGCAATTTGTATCTCGCTGGCAGACGGTTTTAATAATGATTTAATGAATTATTTGTTTGGAAGCGTGAGTGCAGTTAGTCGTTCGGATCTTTGGACAGTTGTTGTCATAGCCGTATTTGTAATAGCTATTGTCTTTTTCTTATATAAAGAATTATTTATTTTATCTTTTGACGAGGAGCATGCTTCTGCTTCTGGAATTAAATCGAAGTGGATGCACTTTTTATTTATCGTGATGGTTGCTCTTGTCATTGCTGTATCGATGCGTATCGTCGGTATTCTATTGGTGTCATCGCTTATGACTCTTCCTGTAGCAGCAAGCATTCGCTTAGCTAGAGGCTTTAAACAAACGATTCTGCTTTCGGTGATTTTTGGTGAAATATCTGTTTTAGGCGGATTATTTTCAGCGTACTACTTGGATTTAGCACCAGGCGGTACAATTGTTGTCATTGCTGTTGTTATTTTAATCATATCTATTATGATTAATAAAGGACGGAAGGGGAAACAAAAATGAATTTAACTGAAGCCATTCATTTATTAAAAGATCAAGGATATAAACATACAGGAAAACGTGAAGAAATGCTTGCCTTGTTTTCAAAATCAAATAAGTACTTAACGGCAAAAGATGTATTAGAATATATGAAGCCTGATTATCCTGGTCTAAGTTTTGATACAATCTACCGTAATTTATCATTATTTGTGGAGTTAGGCGTACTTGAAATGACGGAGCTTTCGAGCGAAAAGCACTTTCGATTTAAATGTGCAACTGCTCATCATCATCACCACTTCATTTGTTTAGATTGTGGAAAAACAAAAGAAATTGAAGCTTGTCCGATGGAGTATGTAGACGAGGATTTGCGAGGGTATAATATTACAGGCCATAAATTCGAAATTTACGGTCAATGTATAGAATGTAATCAATAAAAAAGAGAGGGTGCTATGCACCTCTCTTTTTTATTTTTGCTGTTCTTTTAACCAGTCGGCTACCCACTGATCTGCTTCTAGCCAGTTATATACGCGAACCACTCCTTTTGGAACAGGTAAGCGATTATAAGGAGTATCAAATAAGATAACGGGAATATTGCATTCTTCACTGATTTCACAAGCATTATCATGTTTGTCTTCAAAAAAGATATCAACATCGTATCGTTTTGCTGTCTCAACTTTAAAATGAGAGCCGACTAACTCAATGTGATGAAACGATAGCTCATTTTTTTGAAACCATTCTTCCGTGACGTCCAATAGCTGATCGTGCCTTGCACTAATAAAGAATAATTCGTGCTTTTGATGCCACTTTTGCAAAACCGTTCTTGCATCGTCTGCAAGTGGAGAGGTTTCGTAAATAGAGCGTTCATTTGCTTTAAACCATTTCCCGAGTTCTGCAGGTGATACATTTACAAAAGGGCTGAAATCATATTCTGTAATATCTTCAAGTGTTAAATTTAAGTTAAAGGCTTTATTTAAATGAGGAACAAAAGTTTCAGGAGAGGTAACAGTTCCATCAATGTCAATTCCAAACTTTTTTGTCAACTACGTGCACTCCTTTAATACGTTTATTCTACTTAGGTGCTTGATTATTCTTGTCTAGTGTAACATAAAGCCTAAAGAGAAACAGTAATACTTTTTATACTCCTTAAGAAAAAAGATAAGGATGATTATACGGTGTGGGAATCGTGCAGGTATCTATTTTTGCAAGAAAATGAGCAGCTGTATAAGATTAACACTTATAATTTTTTCTCGCATTCAGATACTATAAATGCTCCTTACTTACGAAAGCGAGGGATTAAGCATGGAGAATGAAGAACAAAGGCGTAGAAAAGATGTATATGAAGCTGATTTCATGGAAGAAACTGCAGCTGAAGTGGGCGTTCCTTACCGAGTAGGAGAGCCACATGCAGAGCGTGAAGTTATAGATATTGACCGCAATCGCAATCATGAAGTCGCTGGACGAGGAGAAGGAACGGGATACGGTCGTT
Organism: Priestia sp. FSL W8-0524; assembly: GCF_038005965.1. Classification (NCBI taxonomy): domain Bacteria; kingdom Bacillati; phylum Bacillota; class Bacilli; order Caryophanales; family Bacillaceae; genus Priestia; species Priestia sp. FSL W8-0524. The sequence goes on along the minus strand of NZ_JBBOUG010000001.1, from coordinate 4,184,431 downwards.
TCGCACTCGTGCTTTCGATTCTTTCACTATTCTTTTTACCAATTATTCTTGGTGCCGCTGGGATTATTCTAGGGTTTATCGCACGCAGAAAAGGAGCACTTACGCTAGGAGCATGGGCAATAGGGATCGGAGTTGTATCGATTATTGTCGGTACGTTTATATTACCGTTCTTTTCATAAAAAAAGCGAGGCGCATATGCGCCTCGCTTTTTTTGGTTATGATTTAGCTGCAGCTTTTTCAGCTTCTTGCTTTGCGTGATATTCAGCAGCAATTTTATCAATTTCTTTTTTTAGTTCCTCAACCATTGTTTCTTCCGGAACTTTGCGTACGATTTCACCTTTGCGGAATAGAAGACCTTCACCGCGTGCTCCTGCAATCCCGATATCAGCTTCACGAGCTTCGCCAGGACCGTTTACAGCGCAGCCAAGTACTGCTACTTTAATCGGTGCTTTTACAGTTGAAATATACTCTTCAACTTCATTAGCAATGCTAATTAAATCAATTTCAATACGTCCGCAAGTTGGGCAAGAAATAAGCGTTGCAGCATTGGAAGCTAAACCGAATGATTTTAGCAACTCGCGTGCAACTTTTACTTCTTCTACAGGATCCGCACTTAAAGAAATACGTAATGTATTTCCGATTCCTTTAGACAAAATAGCGCCAAGACCTGCTGCACTTTTTACAGTTCCCGCAAATAATGTACCCGATTCTGTAATTCCTAAGTGAAGAGGGTAGTCAAAAGCTTGAGCAGCTTTTTCATATGCTTCAATTGCCAAGTTAACATCGGATGCTTTCATTGAAACGATGATGTCATGGAAATCAAGGTCTTCTAAAATTTTAATGTGATGAAGTGCACTCTCTACCATGCCATCTGCTGTCGGATAGCCGTATTTATCTAAAATACGTTTTTCCAGTGAACCGGCGTTAACTCCAATACGAATTGGAATATTTTTAGCTTTTGCAGCATTTACAACAGCTTCCACTTTTTCACGGCGTCCAATATTACCTGGGTTGATACGGATTTTATCCGCTCCGCCTTCAATTGCTTTTAACGCTAAGCGATAGTCAAAATGAATATCTACAACTAATGGAATGTTAATGCGTTTTTTAATTTCAGGGATTGCATCTGCTGCGCGCTCATCTGGACAAGCAACACGAACAACTTGGCATCCTGCTTCTTCTAAACGTTTAATTTCTGCAACCGTTGCTTCAACATCATGTGTTTTAGTGGTTGTCATACTTTGAATAACTAATTCGTTACTGCCCCCAATTGTTAAATCTCCAACTTTAACGGGGCGTGTTTTTGTACGATGTATAATTTCACTCACGTGATAATCTCTCCTTCAAAATGAAATCAAGAATTTAAATTCATTAATAGAATAACTCTTTATGAACAAAATAACTAGTAGAAAGTACTACCTTAGCTATTTTAACAATGACTATCCCATCTTGACAAGAAGAATGCTGTCATTACTTGTAAATAGGGAACTTATACGTTTTTCCAATTTGAATATCTTCAGGCGCTGTACCGTTATTTAACTTCTTAAAGTCTTTAATCATTTGGTTCATAGAAACCGGTATCGATTTTTTTGTAAGCTCTTCAATGACGGACAAAACTGTATCGCCTGGCTTAATTTTTATTTTTGTATAGGTGGAAGAAGAGCTGGCGGCTTTTGTTTCTGCAGGCTGCGCTTTGCTGACTTGAACTGCTTCAGTCGCAGTAGGAATGGTCCCGTATTTAATGTCGTAGTGACAAATATATCCGATAAAAGCGAAAGCGGCTAATGCACATAGCTTTTTCATTATGCTCCTCCTTCATTCTTTTGCTTATGTGTAAAGCCTATGCTTGTCTTACTTAAATATGATTGGAGAACGAAATTTGAAAGAAAAATTAATGATTGTTTCATTAGGCTTATTGCCTTTAATCATGGTGCTGGGAAATTCCATGCTCATTCCTCTGCTGCCAAGCATTCAAAAGTCACTTCACTTAAGTGGAGTCCAAACCAGTTTGATACTGAGTGTATTTTCGATTCCGGCTGCATTGTGTATTCCTGCGGTAGGAATTCTATCAGATCGATATGGACGTAAAAAATTAATTATGTATTCCCTCATCGTGATGATAATCGGTAGCCTTGTCGCTGCTAGTAGCGCTTTGGTCTCTTCTGGAAGCTTTGCTGTGTTGATGGCTGGAAGAGTGATTCAAGGGATTGGCGCTGCTGGTACTACAACGTTGGCAATGGCATTAACTGGAGATGTATTTACAGGGGAAAAAAGAGCAAAAGTCCTTGGGATTTTAGAAGTATATAATGGAGCTGGAAAAGTGGTTGCACCTATAATTGGAGCAACGGCGGCACTCGTTGTATGGTATGCCGCATTTTTTGTGTATCCTTTAGCTGCAGGTGCTGCTTTAGTAGGTATAGCCATGTATGTGAGAGAAGCGAAAACAGGTTCAGATTCAGTATCTGTTGGAGAGTATTTAAAGAGAGCCATTGGGATCGTCTATGATAAAAGAAAATCGCTTTTTCCTTTATTCTTTGTGGGGGGACTGGGGTTGTTTTTATTATTTGGCATTTTATATTACTTATCTTTTTTAATAGAGGAAACGTATCATATAGACGGTTTTTTCAAAGGAACCGCTTTTTTATTTCCTCTTGGCGCGATGACGCTCGTTTCTTATTGGACCGGTCAGCGAATCAAAACAGATGTAGTGCTCATGAAAAAATTGATGATAGTAGGAATGATTCTTTTATTCGTAATGTTTGGAGTATTAACGGTGATTTATACGCTTCCTGTGCTGATGTTTTGTTTGACAGTCGCCTTTGGCGGCTTAGGATTTGTTCTTCCTTGTATTAATATGATGATTACTTCAGCGGCTTCAGACGAAGAAAGAGGATTTATTGTATCCATTTATGGAACGGTGAGATTTTTAGGAGTAGCGTTGGGACCCGTTGTTTTTGAAGTGTGGATGCATACTGAAAGGCTGATGTTTATTTATAGCTTTAGTTTGCTCGCAGCAGGAGGTTTGTGGGTTTTGTATCAGTTGAAAATTTTTTCTTCTGCAATGGGGAGAAGAAAAGTTGTACAGAAATAAAGAGGCTGGGACAAAAGTATGTTAGTTGAAGAAGCTCCGAACAAATTTGATTCTTGATCAAGAATTAAATTCGTTCGGAGCTTTTCATTGGCAGGGTAAACATAGATTTTATGTATGTAGGTGCTTCTAGCCGTTGATTGGATTCATTTCGTTATGTTTCAATCGCTTTAGTAGGTTTTACCTTTTTTCTCATAGGAACCCTTGTGACGAGCAATAAGTAAATGAAGAACGTTCCTATCCAGTAAAGAGAGCTATGTGTTGCTAGAGACAAAGAAAAAGCTTCAAAAAGCGTATAAAGCAGCGTGAAGGCTACCGTACTATAAGCGCTCAGTGCCCATAGCTGTTTGAAAGGAAGCTGCTTCTTAGTGATGAGTCCAATCAGTTTTCCAAGATAAGCAAGGCAGGTAATAGAAAGGAAGTTTAGTCCAGATGTTAATACGTACAGTAAAAGCATAGCGATAGGGACAAGTATGTATAAAGAAAATTTTTGTTCGTGCAGCAAGTTTAACAGTTCATTTTTATCTTTATGATGCCAGTTTAGCAACTCATATGAATACGTTTGTGTTTGTGAATTAGTCGTGATGTAAATTCCATCCTTTAAAAAACCAATTGCATGAGCAGGGGAATGAAACCGTTCAATAGACTGTGAGGGGTCTAAGATAAAAGCGGTACCGTTTACTTTTTTTGTGAAAGGTTGGCTTGACGTAAGCTGTGAATTTGAAATAGAAAAAGAAGAAACCGATTTCGGAAGCTCTGTTGTAGCAATGTGATAGCCGTTTACAATTGTCAACGTCATAAAGAAAAATGTAGGCAGCAAAGAAATGAATGTTAAAAACAGCACAAAGCCAATTGTTTTATTCGTATGCTCAAAGCGAAGCGACTTTATTTTTTTGAAGGAAGTAAAACTCCATGCTATCTTTTTCAGCATGCTCATTGTAAAGCCTCCTATTATTGAAAATTCTGATTATACCTTATTTTATAGCGGAAATTTAAGGTTTACAATAGATTTTAGAAAACGTTACCAATTACAATGGTGCGATGGAGCGTTTTGTCAAAAGCATTTCTTTATATGTACAGATTTTGCTGTCATTGTTTTTGGGGGTTATTACGGGCAGTTTGAGGACTGTGCTGTTAATAGTGCAGTGGTACACTCGAAAATCGTTATCTGAAGATATATTCGAAAGTAAAATAAAGGAAGGTCTCGTGGTGCAAGGTCTTTCTTTATAGGAGTGGTTATTGTATGATAAATATTAATAATAAAAAGGATAGGTGCGGGCATGGCTATTTTATGTTGGGCATTAGTTATCATTAGCTTTGTTGTATCGTTTGTTGGGTTGGTTTATCCCATCATCCCAAGCGTGCTATTTGTAGCGCTAGGATTTGTCATATACGGTTTATTTTATGATTTTAGCTCCTATAGCTGGTTATTTTGGGTGATACAAGGATTGTTAGTTGTCGCACTTTTTTTAGCAGACTATATCGCTAATATTATTGGTGTGAAAAAATTCGGAGGCACTAAAGCAGGCGTTTGGGGAAGTACAGTTGGATTGCTTGTGGGTCCGTTTGTTATTCCGGGATTTGGAATTATTTTAGGGCCGTTTATCGGAGCGATTGTAGGAGAACTGATTGTTCATCGGACCACAATTAGCAACGCAGTAAAAATTGGAGTAGGTTCGGTTATTGGCTTTTTTAGTGGCGCTATCTCAAAAGGATTTATTCAACTGTTGATGATTGCCTATTTTTTATACGCTGTTTTAAAATAATATATTGACTTTAGGCCAGAAACATGTTAAATTTTTAATGTCGCTAGTAAATGTTATATTGTTCCACAGTAGCTCAGTGGTAGAGCTATCGGCTGTTAACCGATCGGTCGTAGGTTCGAGTCCTACCTGTGGAGCCATGGCGGTGTAGCTCAGCTGGCTAGAGCGTACGGTTCATACCCGTGAGGTCGGGGGTTCGATCCCCTCCGCCGCTATTTTCCAATTTACGTTTGTGACATACATAATTCATATTGTTCCACAGTAGCTCAGTGGTAGAGCTATCGGCTGTTAACCGATCGGTCGTAGGTTCGAGTCCTACCTGTGGAGCCATGTGGACCCTTAGCTCAGCTGGTTAGAGCAGACGGCTCATAACCGTCCGGTCGCAGGTTCGAGTCCTGCAGGGTCCACCATTTATAGGGTTGGAGGAATACCCAAGTCCGGCTGAAGGGATCGGTCTTGAAAACCGACAGGGGTGTTAAAGCCCGCGGGGGTTCGAATCCCTCTTCCTCCGCCATACTATTGTCTATTCAAAGCTTCTTTTGAGAAAAAGAAGCTTTTTTTATGTTTAAAAGAATAGCGAATGGGAATTAGGTAAATATAAATCATGGATTAGGTACTTTTTATTTGAAAGAGTAGGGTAAATTTGCTAATCTAAACGTATATGGTGCTTTTGCGCCAAAATGCTTACATATTTTGAAGGAGGAATTATTCATGGCTTACAAATTACCAGAACTACCTTATGCATACGATGCACTGGAACCACATATCGACAAAGAAACAATGAATATTCACCACACAAAACATCACAACACATATGTTACAAACCTAAACGCTGCTGTTGAAGGCAAAGCGGATTTAGAAAGCAAAAGTATTGAAGAGTTAATTTCAAACTTAGATGCTGTTCCTGAAGATATCCGTACAGCAGTACGCAATAACGGTGGCGGTCATGCGAACCACTCATTATTTTGGACAATCCTTTGCCCTAACGGCGGCGGTGCTCCAACTGGTGAATTAGCAGACGCTATCGCTAGCAAATTCGGCAGCTTTGATCAATTCAAAGAAGAATTTGCAAATGCAGCTAAAACTCGCTTCGGTTCTGGCTGGGCTTGGTTAGTTGTAAACAACGGCGAATTAGAAGTAACAAGCACACCAAACCAAGATAGCCCATTAATGGAAGGCAAAACGCCAATTCTTGGTCTAGACGTTTGGGAGCACGCTTACTACTTAAATTATCAAAACCGCCGTCCAGATTACATTTCAGCATTCTTTAATGTTGTAAAATGGGACGAAGTTGCTAAGCGTTACGACGCTGCAAAATAAGCTGAAGACGTATTTAAGAGCCAGTAAAGTAATTATTACCTTTACTGGCTTTTTTGTTTTCCAATTCTTTTACATATCTCCTTTTCTTTTTCACACACTAGGTGTAGAAGAGAAAAGGAGTTTTTTGATATGCCTTTATTAAAAAAAGTAGTTGGAGATGTAGAAGTTAGTAAAGATTTACTTTTGCTTTTAATTATAGGCGGTCTTTATGCCTTGGCTATTTCAATTTCCAATTCGTTTGTTAACATTTATCTGTGGAAACAATCAGGCGAATTTTCGGATCTCGCTATTTATAATTTAGCGGTAGTGGTGCTTCAGCCGCTTACGTTTATTTTAGCAGGTAAATGGGCCAAACGAATTGACCGGGTTGTGGTTTTAAGGTTAGGCGTATCTTTTTTAGCTGTTTTTTATATCGCTGTATTAGTCAGTGGAGCTAACGCAGCCGAGTATTTAGTATTGCTTGGTGGACTGCTGGGTATAGGATATGGCTTTTATTGGCTAGCTTTTAATGTGCTAACCTTTGAAATTACAGAACCTGATACAAGAGACTTTTTTAACGGATTTTTAGGGATCTTAAACTCTTTTGCAGGGATGATTGGTCCTTTAGGAGCGGGCTTTGTTATTTCCGCTTTGTATGAATCACTTGGGTATAAAATTGTGTTTGGTGTATCTCTGCTATTGTTTGTCGGTGCCGTTGTGCTTAGTTTTTTTATTACAAGACGCGCAGCTGAAGGAGTATACAAATTTAAAGAAGTGTGGGCTGAACGAAAAGTCAACAAAGACTGGAATCGAATATTACAGGCTCATTTCTTTCAAGGATTGCGTGAAGGTACGTTCATTTTTGTCGTATCCGTCATGGTATTTATTACGACGGGAAGTGAATTAGCTTTAGGAACTTATGGACTGGTGAATTCAGCGGTGGCGTTTGTAGGATACTATGTAGCCTCAAGATTTATTAAGCAAAAAAATCGCCTTCGATTTATTTTCACCGGGGGCCTCCTTCTCTATGGAGCAGTCTTTTTGCTTATCTTTAACTTATCGTATCCAAAGTTAATTATATATGCTGTTTGTATTGCCATTGCCTATCCTATTTTGTTGGTTCCATTCATTTCTCTAACGTACGATGTGATTGGACGAGCAAAGGACGTTGTTTCAAAAAGAATCGAATACATTGTTGTCAGAGAAGTATTTCTGAATATTGGGCGCGTTGTTTCCATATCTTTATTTTTAATAGCCGTACTATTTTTTGATGAAGCAAAAAGTATTCCCATTTTATTAGCTATTGTTGGAGCAGGGCATACGATCATTTATTTTTGTGTAAGACATATCTCACAGCCTCTGCACAAAAAAGAAACGACTGTTACTCCTCCAGTATTAAATGAAGGAGACGGAGAGTCTCCAGCTTAGAGTATTATCAGCTCCTTCATTTGTACTATGGAAAATGCCTCGCTTTTCTTTTAGAATAAATACGTTGTGTAAATAGGCACCTGCCAGGTGTCTATTTATTTGCTAAATGTCTGATTTTATGGTGTTATGGTATATATGTTTTATAAAGTGTAGGTGTTGGTATGAAAAAGAAAAAAAGAAGAAAAAGTCACGTGCCTTTTCGTGTGAACTTACTTTTCTTGACCGTATTTGCCCTATTTTCCGTATTAATTTTGCGGTTGGGACTTGTTCAAATTGTGTACGGTGAGAATTACGAACGAGAAGTCGAAAAAACACAGGACGTTACAGTCAGTACGCCTGTTCCTCGAGGGAAAATGTACGATCGGTATAACCGCGTAATTGTAGATAATACCTCTTTAAATACGATTACATATACTCGTTTTCAAGGAAATACAGCTGAAGAAAGGCTGCGCATCGCTAAAAAGTTAGCCACTATGATCGATGTTCCTTACACCACAAATGTGATTGATATTCCAGAAAATAGAAAGAATAAAGATGCTAAAAACGTGGTAAAAATTACAGAACGCGACATGAAGGATTATTGGATTATGCTTCACCCTAAAGAAGCGGAGCAGAAAATTACGAAAGCTGATCGTAAAAAAGTTCAAGATGGTGAAATGACTGATGACGAACTGTATCAACGTCAGTTAGACCGCATTTCTAAAAAAGATTTAGAAAGTTTAAAGAGTGATTTAGAAGTTCTAGCTATTAAGCGCCAAATGGAGGCAGGTTATTCTAACACCCCGCAAATTGTTAAAAGCGGTGTGACAAATGAAGAGTATGCCGTTGTAAGTGAGCATTTAGATGAACTTCCGGGTGTTGATACAACAACGTATTGGGATCGCTCATACCCAGAAAACAGCACTCTCCGTACTTTGCTTGGAAATGTATCCTCTGCCAACGAGGGTCTGCCCAAAGATAAAGTACAGTATTACTTATCAAGAGGCTATAGTCGAAATGACCAAGTTGGGACGAGCTATTTAGAGAAGCAATACGAAGCTCAGCTCAGCGGTCAAAAAGAAAAAGTCCAGTATGTAACAGATGATAAAGGAAATCTCCTTGATACAATTCAAGTGTCGAAAGGCGAACGCGGCAGTGATTTAGTTTTAACTATTGATATGGAGCTTCAAAAAGCGGTAGAAAAACAAATTACGGACCAGCTTTTAGCCAAAAAGAAAATGAAAGGAACGCAGTTTTTAGACCGTGCTTTTGTGATTATGATGGATCCTCACACAGGAGAAATCTTAACAATGGCAGGTAAAAAATACACCATTGATAAGAAGACTGGGGTACCTAAAATAGAAGATTTTGCATTAGGGAATATTTCAACATCTTATACAATGGGCTCTGTTGTAAAAGGGGCAACGGTTCTAGCTGGCTTAGATTCAGGAGCTATTAAGCCAAACACAGTGTTCGTTGATGAACCGTTAAAAATTAAAGGAACACCAATTAAGAAATCAGCTGAGGCTGAGGGGTTAGGACCCTTAACGTATTCATCCGCGTTAAAATATTCATCCAACGTATTTATGTTTAAAACGGTAATGGCGATGGCTGGATTACAGTACCACAAGAACATGACTTTACCGATTAAACCTGACACATTCAGCGAACTGCGTTCGTACTACAGTCAGTTCGGCTTAGGCGTATCAACAGGCATAAACCTCGATAACGAATCAACAGGTGTACAAGGCGGAAGCAATGTTCCAGGTACAGCGCTTGATTTAGGAATTGGCCAGTATGATACGTACACGCCGCTGCAGCTTGTTCAATATACTTCTGCAATAGCTAATGGAGGGTATCGCATCAAGCCGCAGCTAGTAAAAGAAATCCGAAAGCCAACGATAAAAACTGATGAAATTGGCGGTACGCAGCATTCATTTGAACCTGATGTGTTAAATCGTATCACGATGAAAGAAGAATACATTAAAGATGTTCAAAATGGCTTTAAGCGGGTTACGCAGGAACAAGGCGGTACAGGGTACGCAGCTTTCCATACAGCGAACTATAATCCTGCTGGTAAATCTGGAACGGCACAAGCCTATGAGAAAAACCCAAGCGGAGGGGATCCGATTAAAGTTAATAACTCAAACTTTGTGGCCTTTGCTCCGGCAAATGATCCTGAAATTGCAGTAGCTGTCGTGGTACCATCGGCATTTGTGCCAAGTGCACCAAATACCATTACAAAAGAGCTTGCTCGTTCTGCGCTCGATACGTATTTTGATTTAAAGAAAAAAGGTGAACAAGAAGTAAAAGATCAAGAAGAGAATCAACAGGCTGTCATTGCAAACGACGCCAATTAAAGAGGCTGGGAAAAAGCATATTAGTTGAAGTAAGATCCGAACGACGTTGATTAAGAATTAACGCTGTTCGGATTTTTTTATTGAGAGGGTGAACGTAGATTTCATGTAAGTAGGTGCTTTAAGCGGTTGATTGGAGGGCAGGGCGAAGACTTCTGCCGGAAAAGCGGAAGAAGTGAGACCCCGCAGGAGCGGAAGCGACAACGAGGCTCACCGGCCGCCTGCTTGCACGGAAATCAACAGTGGTGTCAGAAGAAGTGATTCGTACTGGCTTATTTATCTAATTTACTTATCTTTATATCAAATTAATTTAGTTATGTCTCAACCTCTTCTTTTTTGTTAGAAATCTTTACATATATGGTTTTTTATTGAATTTAAGGGTCGTAAGAACTAGTTTTTTACCTAAAAAACACGCAGATAGGCCTTCATTTACAAAAGCTTTACATTGAGTTAAAACACAATTAATAGTCGGCTATTATTCTGTAAGTGTAAGGATTAATAGAAATGATCAAAATAAGGGGAAGCGTTCGGCTTCTCGTATGTATTTACACTAATAGTAAACAATAGATATTAAATAGACATAGAGAGACTTTTATTGTGCTCAAAACGGTTAAAGACGATGAAGGAGGATTATCCAATGGCAATAACAATGGAATTGACTAACAAAGAAAAAGTAAATACTCCGCAAACAAAAGAAATTGTATATAAAACAAAAGGTTTGAATTTATGGTATGGCAACACACATGCCTTAAAAAATATTGATTTAGACATTCATGCTAACGAAGTTACCGCGATCATCGGTCCATCGGGCTGCGGAAAATCAACATATATTAAAACGTTAAATCGTATGGTAGAAATGACGCCAATTGTCCGTACATCAGGTGAAATTGAGTATAGAGGAAAAAATATTTTTGATAAATCGTACCATGTGGAAGAGCTGCGCACGCAAGTAGGAATGGTTTTCCAAAAACCAAATCCGTTCCCAAAATCTATTTATGATAATATCGCGTACGGTCCAAGAATTCATGGCGTTCGCAACAAGAAAAAACTAGATGAAATTGTTGAAAAAAGTTTACGAGGAGCAGCTATTTGGGACGAAGTTAAAGATCGTTTGAATCAAAATGCGAATGGGTTGTCAGGTGGACAACAGCAGCGTATCTGTATTGCGCGCTGCTTGGCTATTGAACCCGACGTTATTTTAATGGATGAGCCTACTTCTGCACTCGATCCAATTTCGACATTAAAAGTAGAAGAGTTAGTACAAGAATTAAAGAAAGACTTCAGCATTATTATTGTTACACATAATATGCAGCAAGCGGCACGTATTTCAGATAAAACAGCATTTTTCTTAAATGGAGAAGTGGTAGAGTACGCAGAAACAGATAAAATCTTCTCAATGCCATCTGATAAACGCACAGAAGATTATATTACAGGTCGTTTCGGTTAAGACATACAAGGAGATGGGATGAGTGGTTGTACGCGAAAAGTTTCATGGTGATTTAAAGATATTACGTGAAAAATTATTAGAAATAGGGCGCTTAACGCATGAGGCGTTATCAAAATCAATTGAAGCGTTGCAAACAAGTAACGTTGAGCTGGCGCTAGAAATTATCGACGGTGATTCATACGTGGATGACTTAGAAGAAGAAATTAATGACCTAGCTATCCTACTGATTGCAAAGCAGCAGCCCGTGGCTATTGATTTAAGACGTATTATTGTGGCAATTAAAATTGCTTCGGATGTTGAGCGTATGGCAGATTTTGCCGTTAATGTAGCAAAATCAGCTATACGAATTGGAAACGAAGAATTAATTAAGCCGTTAGAACATGTAAAGAAAATGCACGATATTTCGATTGAAATGCTGAGCCTTTCGTTAAAAGCTTATCACGAAGAAGATCTTGTGTTGGCTAAAAAAGTAGCGGAAATGGACGATCAAGTGGATGAGCTTTACGGAATAACAATTAAAGAACTTTTAAGTCTTGCTAAAGAAAAGCAGGAGGCTATGAACCAAATTACACAGCTTTTATTTGTAGCCCGTTATTTAGAGCGTATGGCTGATCATACCACTAACGTAGCAGAAAGCGTATTTTACCTTGTAAAAGGCAAACGCTACGATTTAAATGAATAGTGGAAAAAGAGGCTGGGACAAAAGTGTTTTAGTTGAAGGAAGATCCGAACGATGAATCGTTCGGATTTTTTTCATTGTATCGAGAAACGTAGGTTTAATGTAGCTGCTTCTAGCTGTTAATGAGAGGGAAGGGCAAAGACTCCTGCAGGAAAAGCGGAAGCGACGAGGAGGCTCATCGCCGCCCTCGGAAAGCGACATTTTGCACGGAAATCAACAGCGGTGTAACAAACGATTCATACGGGCCCATGCATCCAATTTGCTGGCCTGGATTTTTTAACACAAATCGACAAATTGCGTTTATTGTGGCAACTTTTTCTGAATGGTAAGATGTTAATAAGTTTATACGGCATTTATATGTAGAAAAAACAATCTAAGAAACGAAGTGATAAAACAGTGGCTCCTAATCTTATTCAAAACTTAAATGTATGTATAGCTACTCAGCTTGACTCATCTCGTATTTATGTTCACTGGTCGTTTTCAGAGCATATTCGAGAAATGGTAGAAAGTATGTTTTCGACACGATGGGAAGAATTGAATCTAGCTATGTGTACGTATGATATAACAGGCCTTCATTTTAACGGCCATGAATCAAACCGCTATTATATGAAGGGTCTTACTCCTAAGCAAGACTTCATATTTATGAATAGCTTGGAAAGTGAGCGCACGTATGTAATAGATATTGGTATTCAAGATAAAGAAGGAAGTTTTTTTTCCCTTCTTCGTTCGAATCCGGTTTATTTGATGAAAGAACAGCATGAACAAGTGAATGTAACGTCGTTGAGCTGGATGTACGAACCTGTAAAAGTTCACCAGGGTGTTCAAAATGAATTTAGCACATATTCCTTATATTCAAATGACTTGGAGCAGGTGAAGAAGCAATATGAATAGTGATGACTGTATTCTTTTAACTTATATGCATTATCCGTTGCTACATGTACTTCAAGCAGAGAGTGAGTATCCGCTGTTTGAACAAGTAACGAACGAATTCATCCCTTTTTTAGATCAAATTGAGTCTGAAAAATTGATAGGTGCAACAGCTGTGATGTCTTGTGTATTTTTGAACGTATTAAACGACGAGGAGTTTAATACTCGTTACGCTCAGTATTTACACCAGTTTTCAAGCCGGCAGCATCAGAGAGCACTCACTTTTTTAAAAAAGTGGGACGGGAGCTTGTTCTCAGCCTGCAAATATTTCTTTCAGCATGACATGATGGAATGTATTCCTACTACCGTAACGAACGCGTTCGTTTCCATCCTTAAAACAGAACAAACATTAAATCTCCAAATTACAGAAGCAATACGTGTTTTTCAACAGTTTTTTGAAAAAAAGCCCGTCGGTTTTTTTATACAGCAAGGAGAGTATACTCATCAAGTAGATATGCTCCTGAAATCTCATGAAATGCGCTATACCTTTGTGAAGTCATCAACAGATGAACTAAAAAAGTCCCCTGCTGGTATTATCTTGTTTCCATATCCTAAGCAAGGAAAACAAGTTGAGGAAGGAACAATGAATAAAGCGAGCGCTGTTTTAGATTTGAAAGCGAAGGACACGCTTGGCTTTCAGCGAATGCAAGCAGCAAGCGGTACATTTCAATATCCTTTAGATTACGCGAGGGATATAGAGTTTTATCAAAATGAAACTCTTGCACTCTACGGTGCAACAAAAAGCGCCGAATTTGTCAGTGAGAACAATCAATTGTTTATTTCAACCGTACAGAAGTCAGAGGCGATGCTAGGTGTGATCGATTTTAAACATCCTAGCGTGGTGAATGCTATCTACCGACAGTGGCTCCTTTTAAGTAGCAGCGATTGGCTTTATACTTTTGAAAAAGTCAGAGGTGAATACGAAAGGCAAATAAAGCTGTTTGATTTTCTCTGTCACGAAGAGAATCCAAGGATGGATAGTGAAAACAGTTTTCTTTCAGGAAGTTCTTTTTTATACCCTGTAAAAGAGATAGAGCCGTCGGCTTTATCAGTAAATCAATATAAAGGCGGTCTCTCCATTTTAATGCTTGCATGGGAATTCCCTCCTCTAGTTATCGGAGGACTTGCACGACATGTATTTGATTTATCCAGAGCGTTAGCTAGAGCGGGCCATCACGTTAGTGTATTAACGACCTATGTAGAGGGGCTGCCGGAATATGAACGTTTATACGGTGTTCACGTTTACAGAGTTAAAAGCCTGCAGCCTCATCATCCGGATTTTTTGACATGGGTAAACAGTTTGAACGTGGCTATGGCTCTTAGAGGACTGCAGTTAGGCTACAAGCTGTCTTTTGACGTTATTCATGCTCATGACTGGCTTGTTGCATCCGCAGCAAAATGTTTAGCAGATAAAACGGATAGGCCGCTAATTACGACCATTCATGCGACAGAACATGGGCGCAATAATGGTATTCATAATGACATGCAGCAGAAAATTCACTTGCAAGAAGAGGAGCTGATTCGACAATCAAGCTCAATCATTGTCTGCAGCGACTATATGAAGAAAGAATTAATCACTTTATTTCACGTAGAACAGGATAAAATTGCTATATTTCCAAATGGAATTGACAAGCAGCTGGTAGTCGACGCAGTAAATGAGCGGTTAAAAGAAAGTTTACAAAAGAAATATAATTTTAGAAAGGCCCCTATTATTTTTTCAATTGGACGAATTGTATATGAAAAAGGATTTCAGCTATTTATTGAAGCAGCGGAACTATTTAAGAAAAAACAAATAGATGTTCAATTTGTTGTGGCGGGAAAAGGGCCTTTACTTCATGAGTTTCGAACACAGGTAAGTGAAAAGCAATTAGACAAATACGTGTATTTTATTGGATACATTACCGATAACGAACGAAATCAGCTTCTTCAAGCTTGTAAAATGGTTGTTTTTCCAAGTCTATATGAACCTTTTGGAATTGTGGCTTTAGAGGGGATGGTAGCCAAGAAGCCAACCATCGTTGCGGATACAGGAGGTCTAAGCGATATTGTTTCACATTTCGACACGGGCCTGACGTTTGCCAGAGGAGATACGCTCGAATTAATCAACTGTATTGAATTTTTGTTAAAAAATGAAAAAATAGCTGCGAAAATCAGCGAAAATGGGTATAGAAAAGCAACAACGATGTTTAGCTGGGAGAAAATCGCTATTGATACAAGTAAGCTGTTTCAACATCACATTTGCCAGGATAAAAAAAGGAGGGAGGCAAAAAATTGAAAGCCATTATACTTGCTGGCGGTAAAGGAACAAGACTGCAGCCCTTGACCTATACGATTCCAAAGCCTATGCTGCCGCTTTACGATAAACCTGTGATGGAATATAGCATTGAACTGCTTAAGAAACATGGAATTACAGAGATTGGGATTACGCTGCAGTATAGGCATGAACAAATTATTGAATACTTTGGGGATGGCTCTCAGTGGGGAGTGACGCTTACTTATTTTATCGAAAAAGAGCCTCTTGGAACAGCGGGCGGAATTAAGCGAGCAGAGGCCTTTATTGAGGAAGACTGTATTATTATTAGTGGAGATGCCTTAACAGAAATTAATCTTCAAGACGTTATTCATTTTCATTATGAACAAAAAAGCGAAATGACCATTGTTACAAAAGAAGTAAACGACGTGCGGGGTTATGGAGTGGTGACGATAGATGAAGGGAATCGAGTCACGGGATTTGTAGAGAAACCGACCTACGAACAGGCCAATAGCCGATTGATTAATACGGGAGTGTATGTGATCAAAAAATCCGTTCTTGATTACGTGAATTCTTATGGTCCTACAGATTTTAGCTTTGACATTATCCCGCTTCTTTTGGAATATAATCATACTGTGTGCAGTTTTGTAACAGAGGATTATTGGATTGATATTGGGCAAATCCACCATTATCGTCAAGCACACTATGATCTGTGGAGCAAGTGGTTTGGCGATAGACAGGAAAGTATTGTCTCAGATGACGCGCTTATAGAAGAAGGGGTGACTGTTTACGATCCGGTTTACGTAGGAGAAAATGTGGTGATTAGAAAAGGTGCTTCAATTGGTCCTTACACGATTATCGGAACCAATAGTATCATAGAAGCACATGCTGCAATCGATAAAACGATTTTGCTTCAAAACGTAACGGTGGGGGCAGAATCGTTTTTATACAACGCTACGATAGGTCCGTATGTAAATGTTCAAGCAATGACTACGTATGTCCAAGATACAGTAGCTGAAAATCAAGTGCTACCTCAACTTTCTGTAAAGCCAGATGTTTCTATCTTCAAAAACGGTCGCCTGTATGTACATTCATCTGTTGATCGAGAAAGACTATACAATGCGTTATTACTTGTATGCAAACATCAAGGATCGTTCTGTCTAGCAAGCGATGATGAAGGAGAAGCCACTCAACTTCGCAAAGAATGCTTTTCTTTTTTACGGAGTAATCATTCAGCTGTGTATGATATTAAAAAAGAAGCTCTTCCGGTATTTCGATATTACATGATGACTTCACAAGCGAGCATTGGTATTTATATTGGTGTGGATAGCAAAAACAGCGGTCTGTTTTTAGAAATATATGATAATAAAGGACAATTAGTTAATCAGCTTATTGAAAAAAAGATTGAGCGGATGTATCTTCAAGCTAAAAAAGCAAACATAACGACTTCTGTTTCACTTAAAGAAACAAGCATAGGAAATATCAGGGAAGAATATTGTGATGCTTTAGTAAAATCAATTAATCAGCATGTTTTATTAGAAGACAGTACGCGGATTGGTGTGATTTGTTCACCGTTTATACAGGAAGTTGTCGAATTATTATGTAAGCGTCTTCGTATCCATGTGTTATTTTTAAACAAGTGGGAGAAAACAGAAGAAACCAAACGAATAATTAAACGAAATAAGCTGTCTTTTTGTATTCAGATTAAAGAAGATGGAGAAACATTTGCTCTATATGATGAAAAAGGCTGCAGCGTAAATGACTCAGAAATTATGTCGCTTTATATTTATAGCGTATACATGACAAAAAAAGTAGCATTCGTTCCTATTCCTATACACTATTCATCCACATTAGAAACATTTGCTCAATCTCTCAATCAATCATTTATGAGGACAAAAGCAAAAAAACGTGATTTGCTTAGTCTTTTGGGGCCTGTTCAATTTCAGTTAGATGCCATGTACGCTTTATGTCAGCTGATCGAATTAATTATGGTGCAGCAGCGGAAAATTTCTGAAATGATTCAATATGTCCCCCACGCTTATATGAACTGGCGCTATATTTCATGTCCGCTAGAAATTCAAGAACAAGTGATGAAGAAGTTATTAGAAGAAGCAATCGGTAAACAAGTGTATGTCATTGATGGTTTAAAAATTTACCATGATCCTCATGAATGGACGCTTATTTTGCCCGATGGTCACTTGCCTGTATTAAATATTTATTCAGAGGCGTTAAATACTCAGACTGCCAAGAAGCTGTCGGCATATTTTGTAGAAAAAATACAAGAATATCAAAGAGTGTAAATAATGGATTTTATTTAAAAGAAAGGAAGTACGCCTCTCATAAAAAGAGTTCCGCCTATTTTAAGAAACTTCATCTATATATAAGGCGTAGCAGAGAAGGAGCTCAGGACTCTAAGAGGAAAGAAAAAGTGAAGAAATGAAATTAAATGACTTTCTTCAAAAAAACAGACTGGCATTTCCTTTCGAAAAATGATATTATATTAAAGTCTGATTTATGTTTATAATGTTTGGAGGGAAAATAGATGCGCGTAAACGTTACATTAGCTTGCACTGAAACTGGTGACCGTAATTACATTACAACTAAAAACAAGCGTAATAACCCAGATCGTCTTGAGTTAAAAAAATACAGCCCAAGACTTAAAAAAGTTACACTTCATCGTGAAACAAAGTAAGCAGTAGGAGTACAATCCTGCTGTTTTTTTTTATAGGGGGGAATTAAAATGAAATCTCATCTGCGCAAAGAGATGAAGCGCGTTCTTAATTTAATTTCTGAAGAGCAGCACGAGGCACATTCAACGAGCATAGCAAATGCACTGTATGAAACTTGTTTATGGAAAGAGGCTAGAGTCATTGCAGCTACGGTTTCAAGAAATAAAGAAGTTAATACGAAAGCCATCATTGAACGGGCTTGGAAAGATGGAAAGAAAGTAGCTGTTCCAAAATGCAACCCCACAACATCTCAAATGGTTTTCTACGAGATTACGAATTTTTCACAGCTTGAAACAGTGTACTACGGGTTAGCCGAACCAATTGTTGAAGAAGCGGTTCCCATTTCAAAATCTTCAATTGATTTACTCCTTGTGCCTGGCGTGGTATATAGCAAGAATGGATATCGTATCGGCTATGGAGGCGGCTATTACGATCGTTATTTAACAGATTATACCGGACAGAAGCTAAGCCTTGCGTTTGATTGTCAAGTCGTTTCAGAGGTTCCATATGAATCTCATGATATTCCCGTTGAATATATTTTGACAGAGAAGGAGCTTATTTGCTGTGAATCCGTTTGATGCTGTCATGATAATCGTGATATTACTCATGGCAGGAGCGGGCTACATAGCAAAAGCACTGACAGTATCGGGAGCCTGCATGTCTTTCATCGTAGGAGCGAGCGTTTATATCGGTTTTTCGCTTCAAGGTTTTTTACTCTTACTCTTATTTTTTAGCACTTCTACGTTGTGTAGTAAGTATAAAAAAGAAAAAAAACGCGCATTAGAAGAAAAGCTAGAGAAGCACGACAGGCGAGATTACATTCAAGTCCTTGCTAATGGAGGTGTAGCTGCTGCTTGCGGTTTGTTATATGCTGCAACAGCTTTGCCTGTTTACATGTGGATGTTTATGATTAGTATCTCAGCTGCTAATGCTGACACATGGGCATCTGAAATAGGGTCTCTTAGTAAGAAGCCGCCGTTTTACATTTGGACGTTAAAGAGAGTAGAAGCGGGTACTTCAGGAGCCGTTTCACTTTTAGGTACAGCAGCCGGAGCAGCCGGAGCTTTTCTTATTGCTGCCGCTTGTTATTTTGCTTTTCCATCCGTATCGCTGAGTAGTATATTGCTAGTTGGGTGCTTTGGTTTTATTGGAAACGCTATAGACACTCTTCTTGGAGCAAGTGTGCAAGTTCGCTTTCGCTGTCAAAGCTGCGGTATTGAAACGGAACGGAAAGATCATTGCGGCAAGCCAACCGTAAAAGAAAAAGGAATAACGTTCTTTAACAATGATGTTGTGAATCTTGCCGCTATTTTGCTTGCTGCTTTTACAGGCGGAATCCTTATCCTGCTTTTACCTATATAAGAGCATAAAATGTTCGTCATAGGAGCAAAGTAAACGTAAGGAGGCTTGAAAATGAGACATATTGTATTAGTACTTACGCTTTTAGTTGTTGGAACGCTGGGCTACCAAATGAGATACCGTGTTTTAAATTCGCTGTTTGGAAATTCATTTATCCGCAGTCTAGCTGTTCGTTCATTTTTTAATTTGCCGTTTGTTCGGGATCGTTTAATGAAGCAGGTCTTCCGCTAAGAGCGAAAGATACATAAAAAACACCTTACAGACATGTAAGGTGTTTTTTCGTAGAAAAAGAAAAAGGGAAAATCGTTGCTTTTTTCCTGGCTTTCTGCCATCTTTACATATAGAGAGTGTGAGGAGGTGACTATTTGTCTAGGCAAGATTTTTATTATTTGCAGGTGGCACAGCAATTGCTTGGCCATTCTTCATATGAGCTGATTTCGATGAAAGCTGATGCTTCAGAGCTATGGTTTCAATCTCACTATCGCAAAGATAAGTCAATAATCCGCATAGTCCGCCGTAATTTCAAATCAGTCGTTGAGCAGCAAAAAGATGTATTGTATGCATTACAAAGAGCTGAGAATGTGCGAAAGCAGAGCGGTAAATCAACGCTTACTCTTAACACAATTTACTTTGCTGATTTTGATCCTTTTTATACAGAGCAGTCCTTAGAAAGTGCGCCGAGTCCCTCTAAAGTGAACAGTTATGTTGAACAACTAACGGCAGAGAAAGCAAGCGCTTATGAACCTCTATTCGAACGGCTGGGTCTTACATTAGAAAGCGCAGACAATTTCTCTTCCGAAGAAGAAGCTCAGCGGATAGAACAGTGGAAACATAAAATTGTGCTTTTTGTGCAGAAAAAACAAAGCGAAGAACAGCAAATAGCTGGATACGGAAAGCCTATTTTTACATATATATTTTTAGCGATGCAAATCTTAATGTTTCTATTTCTGGAGTGGAAAAGCAGTACGCAAAATACGCTCACTCTGATTCAATACGGAGCTAAATATAACCCCTTAATTATAGAAGGCGAATGGTGGCGTTTTTTTACACCTATAATTTTGCATATAGGACTTCTGCATTTGCTTATGAATAGTGTAGCCCTGTATTATTTAGGAACGCTTGTAGAGAGGATATATGGCAGCGGGCGTTTTGTCTTTATTTATATATTTGCCGGGTTTGCAGGATCTCTAGGAAGTTTTATATGGAATACGTCTATTTCCGCAGGAGCCTCAGGGGCCATTTTCGGTTGCTTTGGAGCTTTACTGTTTTTAGCAAGAACAAATCCACGCTTCTTTTTTCGAACAATGGGATCGAGTTTCATTATCATCATTGTGATTAACTTGATTTTTGGATTTGTTGCGCCGAACGTCGATAATGCAGGGCATATTGGCGGTTTGGTTGGCGGATTTTTAGCTGCAAGCATCGTCAGTTTACCGAAACAAAAAAAGCTGTATATTCAGATTCCGGCTTTCATTTGCACGCTTTTATTAGTAGGAAGTCTGCTTTTTTATGGATATCATGAGCGTTCTGTTTATCAAGATGAGCCATATGCACTCAGCGTAGCGGCTACGTATCTTCAGCAGAAGCAGTATGAAGAAGCAAAAGACGCCATCAAGCTTTTTATTGAAAAAGGGACAAGCAATAGTGACATATATTTTATCAGTGCTAGCGCAGAATTTTATCTTGAAAATTATAAAGAAGCTAAACAGCAATTGAATCAGGCTGTAAAGTATGATTCAACTTTTCATGAGGCGTATTACAATTTAGCTTTGGTGAATATAAAACTGAATGATATTACAGCGGCCACACAAAATATCGACAAAGCAATTGCGCTTGAACCACAAAGTAAAAAATATGAAAAGCTGAAGCGACAGCTAGAAAATTAAAACTGTTGAATGACGAATTTAATATTTTATACTTTACTATTGTGAGAACGTTTACTAGAATATTAATATGTAGACCTAGCAGTGGGCGTTAAATACGGCCGCTGTTTATGACTGAATGACTGTTGAGTTATCTCAAAATAAATGAATCATATCACCTAGAAAATAGGATAAAGGTGACAGAATGAATACGTTATATGATGTACAACAATTATTAAAGTCCTTCGGCATTTTTATATACGTAGGCGATCGTACTGCTGATTTAGAGCTGATGGAAGCGGAAGTAAAAGAATTATATCAGTCTAATTTGATTGATGTACGTGATTACCAAATGGCAATTCTTTTGCTTCGTCGAGAGTTAAAACAACAAAAAGAGAAAAAGGATGAATGAACATGGATGACAAATGGTTAGTTGGAGTTGATTTAGGCGGTACAACAATAAAAATGGCCTTTATTAATCATTATGGAGAAATCATTCACAAGTGGGAAATTAATACGGATGTGAGCGAGCAAGGCCGTAAAATTCCAACAGATATTGCAAAAGCAATTGATAAAAAGTTAAACGATCTTGGAGAAGTAAAGTCAAGGTTGGTGGGAATTGGTATTGGTGCACCGGGGCCTGTCAACTTTGCAAACGGTTCGATTGAAGTAGCTGTCAATTTAGGTTGGGAAAAATTCCCTATCAAAGATATCTTGGAAGTAGAAACTTCTCTTCCTGTTGTAGTAGACAATGATGCAAATATTGCAGCCATTGGAGAAATGTGGAAAGGTGCTGGAGACGGAGCAAAAGATTTGCTGTGCGTTACGCTTGGTACAGGTGTTGGCGGCGGTGTCATTGCCAACGGTGAAATTGTACAAGGCGTAAATGGAGCAGCTGGTGAGATTGGCCACATCACATCTATTCCTGAAGGCGGGGCACCGTGTAACTGCGGCAAAACCGGCTGTTTAGAAACAATTGCTTCAGCAACTGGGATTGTACGTTTAACGATGGAAGAGTTAACGGAAACGGACAAACCAAGTGAGCTTCGCACAGTGTTAGAACAAAACGGACAAGTTACATCTAAAGATGTATTTGATGCAGCTCGTTCAAAAGACGAGTTAGCTATGCATGTTGTAGATAAAGTTGCCTTTCATTTAGGCCTAGCACTAGCAAACTCTGCTAATGCATTAAACCCTGAGAAAATCGTTCTAGGTGGCGGTGTGTCTCGTGCAGGCGAGGTATTACTTGCACCGGTAAGAGATTATTTCAAACGTTTTGCATTTCCTCGCGTAGCGCAAGGTGCTGAGCTAGCAATCGCTACTTTAGGAAACGATGCGGGAATTATTGGAGGAGCTTGGTTAGTTAAATCTTATTTTGAATAATAAGCATGAATCTAACTGAGATAAAAAAGCGCTTTGACTAAATGTCAAAGCGCTTTTTTATCATGCATCTTTTCAATCTTTACATATACATAGTGTAAAGGAGTGAAGATTATGCGAATTATAGATATCCAAAAGCCTTACGATTACAAGCGAACCATAAAAGACATACAAACACTTTTGACTTATTATCCCTATGGTTCTCTTGAATGGATAGGGTGCAGCGTGCTTGGAAAGCCGATTCCTCATATTTTAATTGGAAACGGAAAGAGAAAGGTTCATATCAATGCGTCGTTTCATGCTAATGAATGGATTACGACAAATGTTCTTCTACAGTTTATGGAAGATTATTTAGCTGCTCTTCATTATGATCAGGCGTTGAACGGGCAAGATTCAAGAGCTCTTTTTAATCAAATTACGCTTTCTGCAGTTCCAATTGTTAACCCAGACGGAGTAGATCTGGTCTTAAAAGGTCCTGGTGTAGGCGAACCTTATGCGTCTTTTCTTTCTAAAATAGGGAGAGATTTTCCGGATTTTCAAAGCTGGAAAGCAAATATCCGAGGGGTGGACTTAAACAATCAGTTTCCGGCTTATTGGGAAATCGAAAAAAAGCGTAAAGAACCTAAAGCGCCGCATTATCGAGATTTTCCAGGCTATGAATCTCTCTCTGAACCTGAAGCTCAGGCAATGGTAAAACTCGTTGAGCGTCATGATTTTGATTGTGTGATTGCTTTACATACCCAAGGAGAAGAATTTTATTGGGGGTATATGAATGAAGAGCCTGAGGAAGCAGAGGAAATAGCAAGCTATTTTGAAAGGGTAAGCGGTTATAAAGCTGTCAAAACGATTGATAGTCACGCGGGATTTAAGGATTGGTTTATTTTAGAAAAGAAAAAGCTGGGGTTCACCCTAGAATTGGGAAAAGGGATTAATCCGCTGCCTTTATCTCAAATATCGCGCGTATATAATCCGACTAAAGCTATTTTAGTTGCGGCAATGGATTATCTGTCTATTTAAAAAGCCATGCAAAGCATATGCTTTGCATGGCTTTTTTAATGATGTACCGCCGGATAGCCGTGATGTATGATGGTCATCACGGTAAACCATCCGAATACACCGAATGTTAGTACCGAAAAACCAATGCCTAATATGTTTTTATTTCTCAAAGATGAAATAGCTGCAAATACGCCTAGCAATGTTGTTAGTGCAAAAATAATCATAAGACCCACTCGAAGAAACCTCCTTTAGGTAACTTAAAATTAAAGCGCTATCATTAGCTTATCCCTTCAATTGTAAAACTTTTCTAACCGTTTGTCGAGATGAAAACCAATCTTTCTTTTGCTTCTTTGGCTTAGAAAGGTCCTTACTTTCATTTATAAGATGATGTGTGTATGATAATGCATATAACGGAAATAAATTTACACAAGGAGGACACATTATGAACTATCATCGTATACCGCTAGGACCTATTCAAACGAATTGTTATGTCGTTGCTAACGAAAAAAAAGAATGTTTAATTTTTGATCCGGGAGCTCAGGGAAAACAGCTCGTTGAATTTCTCGAAAAACAAACGTATAAACCATTAGCTATTTTGCTGACACACGCTCATTTCGATCACATTGGAGGAGTAGATGAGGTGATGAATCACTACTCTATCCCGCTTTATGTACATAAAAACGAAAAAGAATGGCTTCATAATAGTGACTTAAACGGGTCGAAATTTTTTGACCTAGGAGAAATTACAGCTCCAGATGCAACCGATATTATTTCATCAGAAGGCAATTTAACAATCGGTTCATTCCAATTTGAGGTGTATGAAACGCCTGGTCATTCTCCTGGCAGCGTTTCATATTATTTCAAACCGGGTAACTTTGTAGTATCTGGTGACGCGCTTTTTGCAGGCGGCATCGGGCGCACAGATTTACCTGGAGGTAATCAAGCTCAGCTGTTAGAAAGCATCGAATCGAAATTGCTGTCCCTTCCAGAAGATACGCTTGTACTAAGCGGTCACGGACCTGAAACAACTGTGGGACACGAAATGGATCAAAATCCTTTTCTAAATGGGTTTTAAGAATACAAAAAGCGATGGAAGCCCATCGCTTTTCTCTTTACTGTCCTGGTGTCATCATAAAAGTTGACCAGTACGTGAACCCCACAAAAAAGACGGTCAAATATGCTCCAAAAACGTAAATGTACATTCTTTCAGACAGCTTTAAATAACTAAGAATTACAAAAAAGCCTGTTTGAGCTAAAAAGAGTAAAGAAGTCTTATGCATGTGACCGAGGTAAAACATTACAGTGAAAATTGCTGTCCAGAACCCCATTACACGGTACATTCGTTCCACGTCCATTTCCTCCTTTATCAAACTTAGTTAGTGTCATGATGAATGTCATCGCTGTGTAAGCACTAGAAAGCACTTATGAAACTATATCGATACTTTTCCATTATAATACATCCTTTCTTTCCTGAAAACGCTATCTTTTCCTTGAAATACGACAGAAGAAAAAAAGTTATACAAAACATATGCAAAATACTATACAAAGGTTATACAAAACGTGTACAATGTATATAAACAATCTATAACTAAAAAACGGGAGGGTTTCATATGGAAGAAATTAAATTTTATACGTACCCGAGCTGTACATCATGTCGTAAAACGAAAAAGTGGCTAGTGAAGGAAGATGTAAATTTTAAAGAGCGTCATTTATTTAGAGAAACACCTACTCATAAAGAAATGCTTGAACTTCTTTCTATGACAACAGAAGGGATGGATGAACTTCTTGCTAAAAGAAGTCAGGAATATAAAAAGTTAAATGTTGATGTGGACAGCATGACGTTATCACAAGTAGTTAATCTATTAATTGAACATCCTCGTTTGCTTCGCCGCCCCATTTTAACGGATGGCAAAAAGCTTGTAGTAGGTTATAACGAATCTGCACTTAAAAATTTGGTCAAGAAAAAAACAAGTCTTGCGTCTCTAGTTGTGTAAGCATACATGATGAAGAAGCTCAATTCAGTAAATAACGAATAAAACGACAGCGTAGAGTTTTACATCACGTTGTCTTTTTTTTATGTAATCGTTTAGAGGTGTACAGAAGTTGTACATCGTGTACAAGGACTGAAGCGAAGAAAAGAAGCGTATACGAAAAAAATTATAAAAAATGAAAAAAGAAGGAGGGAAATCTCGAAAAAGGTCGAAATTACTGTTTCTAGGTGTTTTAAGAATCATCTTCATTACAAATAAAGGAGTGATGATCGTTTGACCGAAATTGAACAGTTTGCTACTTACGTTATACGAGATGCATGTGAGTGTCGAAGTTCTGATGTGCATATTGTGCCCCGAAAGAAAGATGCTGTGATTCAGCTGCGAATTGACCAGGAGCTTATTTTAAAGAGGGTTATTTCAAAGGAAATGTCTGAACGGCTCATTTCGCATTTTAAATTTTTAGGGGGAATGGATATTGGGGAGCGCAGAAAACCTCAAAATGGTGCATTGACCACTTCCGTTGATCACTATCAAGTAAATTTGCGTTTATCAACTCTTCCTACTTCTCATGATGAAAGTCTTGTTATTCGGCTTTTGCCTCATCAACAATCTACCTCTCTCAAACATTTATCTCTTTTTCCTGAACATACTAAAAAGCTTATTTCTCTCTTGAAATTCTCTCATGGATTAATTATTTTTACCGGTCCTACAGGATCAGGTAAAACCACTACTCTATATACTCTTTTACACGAAGTAAAGCACCTTTTTAATCGAAATGTTATTACACTAGAAGATCCTATTGAAAAACCGAGTGAAACCGTGCTTCAAGTGCAGGTAAATGAACGCGCAGGGATTACGTATACGACTGGTTTAAAAGCTATATTGCGCCATGATCCAGACATTATCATGGTGGGAGAAATAAGAGATAGTGAGACCGCCAAAATTGCTGTGAGAGCAGCGCTTACCGGACACTTGGTTTTGACAACGATGCATACTAAAGATACAAAAGGATCTTTGTACAGGCTGCTTGAGTTTGGCGTTAGCTTTCAAGAAATGGAGCAGACTCTTGTAGCAGTAGCTGCACAGCGTCTTGTAGAAATTCGCTGTCCGCTGTGTTCGGGAAAATGCCACCCTGCTTGTAAAAAAATGAGGAAGCATCGTCAGTCCAGCATATACGAATTGCTTTATGGCAAGGAGCTTAGCGCAGTGATGAGAGAAGTGAAAGGAGAAAATGCGGATTATGATTATAAGACGCTCCGAGATGTTATTCTAAAAGGAATCGCGCTAGGCTATTTATATCCGCATTCGCTAGACGGATGGGGGTAAAGACAAATAGACAAAAAAGGTGGTCTCTAGCTCAGCAAGCAAAAATTCTTAAGCAGGTCTCCAAGCTCTTAGAAAAAGGCTACACTCTTTCTCAAGCTCTTTCATTTTTGACGTTTCAAGTATCTAACAAAGAAAAAACGGATATTGAAAAATGTCTTGAGCAGTTAAAACGAGGAGAATCTTTGCACGATGCTTTTGTTAAACTTCAGTTTCACCGTGATATTTTAAGCTATTTATATTTTGCGGAACAGCATGGAAACCTTCAATTTGCTTTAAAAGAAAGTAGCTCAATGATTGAAGAAAAAGTAAGGCATCGTAAAAAATTTCAAAAGCTTGTTCAATATCCCGTATTGCTACTTCTGTTTATTCTTTCCATTTTATTTGTTTTAAGTACGGTTTTACTTCCGCAGTTTGAAGCTCTGTACTTATCCTTTGGAAACAAGCAGTCTTCGTTTATCCTCTTATTTATGCAGGCGATGTCGTTCTTTCCTTTTGTGTTACCTGCAGTCATCAGTATGCCAATCATCCTTTATTTGTTTTATGTAATTTACATTAAAAAATTGCCTCCAGTAGTTCAAATGCAGCTTTTTATGAGAGTTCCCGTTATCCGAACGTTCACACGACTATTTAACTCCTACTTTTTTTCTGTTCATATGAGCAATTTATTAAACGGTGGTTTATCTATTTATGAATGTTTTGCTCTTTTTCAAAAGCAGGAGCATCATCCGTTCTTTCAAGTGGAAGCTTTTGCTTTTACAGATCAACTTTCCTCAGGAATGCGATTAGATCATATCGTTTCAGCTAAATCTCATTATGAAAAAGACTTGGCTCATGTTATTGTGCATGGCCAGCAGAACGGTGAGCTTTCTCAAGAGCTGTATGATTACAGTCTATTTATGATGGAAAGAATGGAACAATTTATTTTTCGTATTTTAAAATATGTACAGCCGCTTACATTTTTGTTCATCGGAATGGTCATTCTGCTTATGTATATGTCCGTTATGCTTCCGATGTTAGAAGTGATGTCGAGCTTGTAGAAGGGTGAAAGAATATGATTCTAAAAGGTAATAAAGGGTTTACCCTTATTGAAATGTTAATCGTTATGCTCGTTATTACCGTGCTTTTGCTCATTATGATTCCAAATGTATTAAAGCATAATACGGTTATTAATAACAAAGGCTGCTCAGCTCTTGTCAAAACCGTAGAGGCTGAGGTACAAGTATATGAGCTTGAAAACGGCGAAAAACCAAGTCTAGAAGAGCTTGAAGCAGGAGGCTACTTAAAAGAAGGCACCGTGTGTCCAAATGGTCAAGCTATTCAAATTGACGGTACCGGAAAGGTTACGGCTAGTGGTTCTTCTTAAGCAAAGAGGATTTACCCTCATTGAGATGCTGATGGTTTTATTTATTGTGCAAGTGATGATGTTTTCCATTATCGTAACCATTCGGCCGCTTGTGGAATATTACAAAATCACATTATTCTTGCGACAGCTGCAAAGCGACACGTTTTATGTGCAGCAGACAGCCATGAACCGAGAATCTCCAATTAAAATTAACTTCGCACCGAAGGGAACAGAATATATTGTTTCTGATTCTCGTGCCGTTCTTTATAAGCGCGTCTATGACTCCACCATTCATATCACGTTTGGAAGCGGCAATTCCACGATACAATACAACAAAAACGGCAATATTTCTCAAGCAAAGACCATTTTTATCAGCAGTCAAAAGTTTAAATACAAAGTTACTTTTCAAATAGGTAGAGGGCGTTTTTATGTGGACAAGATGTAAGGGTCAGCAGGGCTATACCTTGTTAGAAATGCTTGTTTCATTTAGCATGCTTTTACTCCTAACCGGTACAATTATTCCTTTGTATGTTCAGATGAAGGAAGAAGAAAAGAAGCAATATGTTTCGTATCAAGCTGATGCTATCTTACACGAAGAACTATTGAAATATAAATATGAAACAGGATATAAACGGCGAGAAAAAATCGTAAAAGAAAACGTTGTGTTTTATCTGAAGTGGAACGGAGAAAGTGCTCAAAAGCTTTGTGTAGAATGGACAGATTCGGCTGATAAAATGAAAAAGAAGTGTGATGTGATGTTGAAGTGAAAAGTGAAAAAGGCTTTACGCTTGTAGAGATGTTAGTCAGTTTTGCTCTTTTTTTGATCATTGTTTCATTTTTCCCCATTATCATTCCGCTAGCTAAGCAAACATATAATCCAGACTTTAGTATGAATGAAATGGAGTGGGAAATTTTTGTGAATCAACTTGCTATGGAATATCGAGAAGCAAAAGAAGTGAGAATTCATGCGACTACGCTTACGTTGAAAATGGAAAATAATCAGATCATCACTTATGAACGATACGAAGACAAGATAAGAAGACGAGTGGATGAAAGCGGTCATGAAGTTGTGCTGCAGCATATTAAGAATATCATGTATGAACAGCAAAAAGAAAGGCTGCTGATTCGTTCAACAGACGGTGTTAACAAAGTTAGAGAAGAAACCATTACGACGTTTTTGATGCTTGCTTATGAAACATAATGAGCAAGGGTTTATTCTCCCGGTTGTGTTGGCATTTTGTGCGCTTTTTCTTCTGTTAGTAGCTCAGCAAACTACTTATTTTGTGACGAAAAGTTCATTTTATCAAGAAGTAGAGCAGAAAAATCGTCTGCAGCATCTTTTAGAAAACGCGGTTGTACATGTAAAAAAAGAAATAAAAGAACATAATAAATCTCCATCTGCACCCTTAGTGTTAGAAACGGGTACGGTTTCATACGACGTAGTAAGTGAAGATGAACAGATGATTATCCTAAAAATAAAGTGTCAAACACTGCAAGGAAGAGCATTGACAGAAACCGCATATATTCAAAAAAAGGATCAGCACATTGTGAAGTGGACGGATTAAGTCTCTTTCTCTCCGGATATAATAGTGCTGAGGAGATGATTATATGAAAACGAATGATTATGTAAAATATATGACTCAGCAATTTGTACAATATATGGATCAGCCAAAAGAAGAGAGGAAAACGAAAAAGATTCAAAAAAAAGAAGAGCGAGCACCTTTTGCGAACAGATGGTTTGGAATGATTCCGCTGTCGTTTATGCTGTGGTACCGAAAGAAAAAAGAAAGATGAGCATATCATATGCTCATCTTTTTTTAACCGACTTGTGTTTTATTAAATTGACGTGACATCGTTTCGGGCGATATGTAAAATAAGCCACCGTTTATAAACTTAAATAAGATGGTCGGTTCGTACAGCTCTTGAAGCGCTGTTTTTTCGGTCATATATATTTCTGGCAGCTCTTCTGCTGTTTCGTAAAAATGATCAAGCAGTGCTAAGTCTTCGTACCATCTTTCCTGCGCTTTTTCTGCCCATTCAGTCGGTTGAGTTTTAACGTAGTCAGTCACGTATGATGTGAGTCGTGCAATCGCACTTTTCGGCTTAATAAAAGGTGAAAGAGTAAAGCAATAGTCCGAGATTTTAGATGATAAATTTTGATTAATGATTGATTCATGAAATGATTCAACGATTTGTCCGTTAATTAAATTAATGCCAAGCGACAAGAGCTCATCCTTTTTACGGTCGCATTTGTATGAGACTTTAATATTTAACGCAAGCCAAGGGTGTAAAGGCTGATTTGTTGGTTGAGCTGATGAAACTTGTTCATACAGATGAATAAACCCGCCTAGCTTTTGAGTAGAAGCGAAAATTTGATGCAGCCTAGGTGAGCCAAAATGAATTCGTTCTCCTTGAACAGAATCGTCTTCAAACGCGGGATCTGTAATGAAAGTGAGTGAAGCAGGATTTGCTTCTCCGCCTGTCTTTTCAACATAATGCCAATAAAATGGACGATTCATCAACTCTTTGTCAAGTTCGATTGTTAATTGAACCTTTAGATAAGATGGTGTTTCTGTGACAATAGAACAATTATTAGCTAGAAAGTAACGCTTTAAAAATTGATGAATATCAGTTTGCTGCATGCTGATCCTCCTCGCTGTCTTCGTATTGAATAATAGACGTCAAGTTCTCCATTTTGATTTTTATTTCTCCTTCACTCCGTGAATGAAATAAAATATCTTGAATATGCTCTTCGATATTTTTTAAATCAAGCTTTGTTAAAATATCATCTAACTCTCCAACAACTCGTTCAAAAAGGTTTATTTTTTCGTATAACAATTTTAAAATATGTTCTTCGACCGTATGTTGAATCGCTAAATTGTAAATGTGAACATCATGTTTTTGACCTAAACGATGTACCCTTCCAATTCGCTGTTCTAGACGCATTGGATTCCACGGTAGATCATAGTTAATAATATGATGACAAAACTGAAGGTTGATTCCTTCTCCGCCCGCTTCAGTGGCAATAAATACTTGCGCGTGGCTTTCAAAAAGCTGC
Organism: Priestia sp. FSL W8-0524; assembly: GCF_038005965.1. NCBI lineage: Bacteria > Bacillati > Bacillota > Bacilli > Caryophanales > Bacillaceae > Priestia > Priestia sp. FSL W8-0524. The sequence goes on along the minus strand of NZ_JBBOUG010000001.1, from coordinate 4,153,170 downwards.
TTCATCCAGTCTTTTTTACCTCGCTTAAATCCTCCTCTAAACGGTACAGAGGTAATTCCATGCTGTTTTAAATACCACTGTAAGTACAGTTGAGTTGCTCTGTACTCAGTGAAAATAATAACTTTGTCATCAATTTTTTGAACGAGTTCCAGAACTTTTTCTGCTTTTGCATTTTGCGGCACTTGCTGAAGTAGTTGCATTAACGGAGTAATCATATGTTCCGTTAATGCGCTGTTTTGATCTTCCTGACGTTCCAGCATGTTTTTTAATGTCATATACACCGCTTCACGGCTGCTGCAGGCCTCTCGCTGCAGGGTTAAAATTGAAAAAGCACTTGAAGGGTGCAGTCCGTTTCCTTTAAAAGACGTAATCGCATCGTATAGCTCGCGTTCTTTCGGTGAAAATTCAACAGGAATGGTTTGAACAATTCGCTTCGTCCATTCGATACCAGTATCATGGCGGCGATTTCGAATCATAACTTTGTTAACAAGCTCTTTTAAGTGCTCATCGTTTTGCAAAGATCGTTTTTTAGCAGAAAATAATTCTTCGAAATAGTCTTTATTGCCGAGATGGCCAGGCTTTAAAAGAGAGACTAAGTTGAAAATTTCTTCAATTCGATTTTGAATCGGTGTTGCGGTTAGCAACAGACAAAATTTCTTTTTCAGGCTTTGAACAAATTCATAGTTTTTTGTTTTGTTGTTTTTAAGTTTATGAGCTTCATCAATGATGATGAGGTCGTAGTCTTGTTCTAGCACAATTTCTCGATGAGGGGAACGTTTTGCTGTATCAATTGAAGATACAACGATGTCACACTGATCCCACACATATGATTTTCTTTGAGGGACCGCGGGAATATAAAATTTTTGATTCAATTCCATAGCCCACTGTGAAACAAGCGAAGCTGGAACTAAAATGAGAACTTTTTTAACAAGCCCGCGAATCATATATTCCTTCAAAATTAACCCTGCTTCAATCGTTTTCCCTAGTCCTACTTCATCTGCTAAAATGGCTTTCCCATTCATTGTTTCGACTACTTGTTTGGCTACTTCGAGCTGATGAGGAAGCGGCGTTAAATCGGCTAGATGTGTTGGGCTTTGTAGCCCTTCAAATTCTGAGATAAGCGTTTGGTCTTCTATTTCATAGGCAAGTTTATACAAATCCCATGCAGACCAAGGGCCGTCTTGCTCCAATTTAGTTGAGAAGGCTGCTTCCCATGTTTCATCGATGTTTAATTTCACTTTCATGATAAAAATGCTCCTTTGTAAAAAATTTTTATTGAACAAATGATAAGAATCAGGTAGGATAAAAATATATTTAGAAAATTTGAAAAAGAAAATAGATTAGCACTTTACAAATGATTGTGTGAATAAAGATAGATACATCTTTCAGTAGTATGCCCAACTTTACCAACTTTATAGAAGCGAATGACGACACGGGGAGAGACTACTTGAATGTAGCGCCGAAGGAGCAAGCAATAAAATTGTGAATCTCTCAGGCAAAAAGACTCTTGTTTGACGCAGCTCTGGAGAGTGTCTATGCGTTTATAGACCACCCACGAGGCAAACCTATTCGTTTATAGGTAAACTTTCAGGTGAAAAGGACAGAGACTTCCTACTAAATACAGTAGGGGGTTTTCTGTCCTTTTTTGTTTGGATACATAGTGATCCCCACACTATTTGAAAACTCCCCGTTATGAAAAGTTTCACGTGAAAAAGAGGAGGACATAAATATGACAACAGAATTACACAAAACGCCGCTTTATGATACCTATCAAAGATATGGTGCCAAAACAATTGATTTTGGAGGATGGGCTCTTCCCGTTCAATTTTCTTCTATTAAAGAAGAGCATGAAGCTGTACGTACAAAGGCAGGTCTTTTTGATGTCTCTCATATGGGAGAAATTCTTGTGACAGGAGCTGATAGCTTAGCTTTTCTTCAGCATACGATGACAAATGACGTTTCTACCCTTGTAGATGGAAAAGCGCAGTATACGGCTATGTGTTATGAAGACGGAGGCACGGTAGATGATTTGCTGATTTACAAAAAAGCAGATCAAGAGTATTTGCTGGTCGTAAACGCTGCTAATATTCAAAAAGACTATGAGTGGCTTGTGTCTCACAAGCAAAAAGATGTAACGCTCGTTAATCAATCTGATGAAACTGCGCAGCTAGCATTACAAGGTCCTTTAGCAGAAAAAGTTTTACAAACGTTAACGAATGAAAATTTAGCTTCATTAAAGCCATTTACATTTGCTGATGATGTAGAAGTAGCGAATGTAAATGCTCTCGTTTCACGTACTGGATATACCGGAGAAGATGGTTTTGAAATTTATTGTTCTTCAGCTGACGCCTCTCACTTGTGGACGGCTATTTTAGAAGCAGGAAGTGAGGACGGTGTGTTGCCTTGCGGACTAGGAGCTCGCGATACGCTTCGTTTTGAAGCTACTTTGGCTTTATATGGCCAAGAGCTTTCAAAAGATATTACGCCCATTGAAGCTCGAATTGGATTTGCAGTAAAGACGAACAAAGACAGCTTTATTGGAAAAGAAGTGTTAAAAGAACAGCGTGAAAGCGGGGCACCTCGTAAGCTGGTAGGAATTGAAATGATTGATAAAGGTATACCAAGACACGGTTACGAAGTATTTGCAGATGAAGAACAAATTGGATTTGTGACAACAGGTACACAGTCACCGACATTAAAGAAAAACATCGGTTTAGCGCTATTATCAGCAGAGTATACAGAGCTTGGTCAAGAAGTGGAAGTGCAGGTTCGGAAAAAACGCTTAAAAGCAAAAGTGGTTTCAACACCTTTTTATAAACGTTCAAAGTAAGCTTTGGGGAGGAATTTAACATGTTACATCGCTATTTACCAATGACAGAACAAGATCAGCAGCAAATGTTAGCAGCAATTGGTGTTTCATCCGTTGATGATTTATTTTCAGATATTCCGCAGCGCGTTCGTTTTCAAGGAGAATACAATATTAAAAAAGCGGCTTCAGAGCCTCAGCTGTTAAAAGAATTAAATAATATGGCTGCAAAAAATGCTCATTTGAAAGAATATTCTTCTTTTTTAGGAGCGGGAGTTTATGATCATTACATGCCGGTTATTGTTGACCATGTTATTTCTCGTTCGGAATTTTATACTGCCTATACTCCGTATCAGCCAGAAATTTCTCAAGGAGAACTTCAGGCCATCTTTGAATTTCAAACAATGATTTGTGAGTTAACGGGGATGGACGTGGCCAATTCTTCTATGTATGACGGAGGAACTGCTTTAGCAGAAGCCGCTATGCTCAGTGCGGGTCAAACGAAAAAGAAAAAAGTACTTGTCTCTGCGGCCGTTCACCCTGAGTCAAAAGATGTGTTAAAAACGTATGCGAAGGGTCAATATATTGAAGTGGTAGAAATCCCTGCAGCAGACGGCGTAACAGATATGATTGCATTAGAAAAAGAGATGGGAAGTGACGTGGCAGCTGTTATTGTCCAGTATCCAAATTTCTACGGACAAATCGAGCCGTTAAAAGAAATTGAAGAAATTACTCATCAAGAAAAATGTATGTTTGTGGTTTCAAGCAATCCTTTATCATTAGGTTTACTTACGCCTCCTGGAGAATTTGGAGCTGATATTGTCATTGGAGATGCACAGCCATTTGGTATTCCAAGTCAATTTGGAGGCCCGCACTGCGGATACTTTGCAACTACGTCTAAGCTTATGCGGAAAATTCCAGGACGATTAGTAGGGCAAACGGTGGATGAAAACGGTAAGCGAGGGTTTGTTTTAACCCTTCAAGCTCGTGAGCAGCATATACGCCGTGATAAAGCGACGTCTAACATTTGTTCAAATCAAGCGTTAAATGCTTTAGCGGCATCAGTTGCCATGACAGCTTTAGGCAAGCAAGGTGTAAAAGAAATGGCGCTGCAAAACTTATCAAAAACGCATTATGCATATGAAGCGTTAAAGGCAAAAGGAGTAAATGTAGCATTTGAAGGACCGTTTTTTAACGAATTAGTCGTGAAGCTTCCTGTTTCGGTAACAGAAGCAAACAATCATTTATTAGCATCAAAAATAATTGGCGGTTATGATCTTAGCCGTGATAACCAAGCGCTTGAAAATCACATGCTGCTTGCTTTTACAGAACTCCGTACAAAAGAGGAAATTGACCAACTTGTAAATGAATTGGGGGATCTTCATGCTTAATCAAAATCAATCACTTATTTTTGAAAGCAGTAAAGAAGGGCGAATCGGCTATTCATTGCCGGAGTTAGATGTTCCGCAAGTAAATGCTGAAGAGCTGCTTGGAAAAGCGTATGTCCGTACCGAAGCTCCTGAGCTTCCTGAAGTATCAGAACTCGATATTATGCGTCATTACACCGCGCTTTCAAAACGAAATCACGGAGTGGACTCAGGGTTTTATCCGCTTGGTTCATGTACGATGAAATATAATCCAAAAGTGAATGAACAAGCAGCACGCATTGCTGGGTTAGCGCATATTCATCCGCTTCAAGATGAGCAAACGGTTCAAGGTGCTCTCGAACTTTTATATGATTTACAAGAGCATTTAACAGAAATTACGGGAATGGATGAAGTAACACTTCAGCCAGCAGCGGGTGCTCATGGCGAGTGGACCGGGCTTATGATGATTCGTGCCTATCATGAAGCAAATGGTGAGACGCAGCGAACAAAAGTCATTGTTCCAGACTCAGCTCACGGAACGAACCCGGCTTCGGCAACAGTTGCGGGATTTGAAACGGTAACGGTAAAATCAAACGAACATGGTTTAGTGGACTTAGAGGATTTACGCCGCGTAGTAGGAGAAGATACAGCCGCTTTAATGTTAACAAATCCAAATACGCTGGGGTTATTTGAAGAAGATATTTTAGAAATGGCTGAAATTGTTCACGCAGCAGGTGGAAAGCTTTATTATGACGGTGCAAATTTAAACGCAGTATTAAGTAAAGCTCGTCCTGGAGATATGGGGTTTGACGTGGTTCATTTAAACCTTCATAAAACGTTTACAGGCCCTCATGGAGGAGGCGGTCCTGGTTCTGGTCCGGTAGGGGTAAAAGCAGATTTAATTCCTTATTTGCCTAAACCAGTGCTTGTGAAAACAGAACAAGGCTATCACTTTGACTATAACCGTCCTCAGTCAATTGGACGCGTAAAGCCGTTTTACGGAAACTTCGGCATCAACGTTCGCGCTTATACGTATATTCGTTCAATGGGTCCAGACGGCTTAAAAGCCGTAACAGAAAATGCTGTGTTAAATGCCAACTATATGATGCGTCGTTTAGCAGAGCACTATGAGCTGCCGTTTGACCGTCACTGTAAGCACGAATTTGTTTTATCAGGAAAACGTCAGAAAAAGCTTGGTGTGCGCACATTGGATATCGCGAAACGACTGCTTGATTTTGGCTATCATCCGCCGACGATCTACTTCCCTCTTATCGTAGAAGAGTGCATGATGATCGAACCAACGGAAACAGAGTCGAAAGAAACGCTAGATGCGTTTATCGATGCGATGATTCAAATTGCAAAAGAAGCAGAAGAGACGCCTGAACTCGTACAGGAAGCTCCGCATACAACGGTTGTGAAGCGCCTTGACGAAACGCTGGCAGCTAGAAAGCCAGTGCTTCGCTATCAGAAAGAACAGGCTGTTCAAAACGTCTAACAAAAAACCTCGCCCAAAGGCGAGGTTTTTCTATATACATACCATTATTTTTTCTTTTTTACTTTACCGTTCCACATTTTGAAGCCGCCTTTTAAATCATAGATTTCTTGAACACCGTGGCGACGAAGCATTTGTGCTGCACGTCCTGTGCGCATTCCGCTTTGACAATAGATGTAGACAGGCTGATCTGAACGAAATTCTTTAATGCGCATACGGAACTGTGACAGAGGAATATTTCGTGCGCCTAAAATATGTCCGTTTTCGAATTCATTCGGTTCACGAATATCAACTAGCTGTGCCTTGCGGTAGCCGCTGCGGAATTCTTCTTCAGTTAACGTTTTCATAATGCGACGTTGGACAAAGAACATAACGACAGAGTATATGATGATTACTCCAAGTAAAATGAGTACTGCTGTAATTGCTGACATGCTGATTCTTCCTTTCTTCGACAAAATCCATACTCTTATTATATAAGTGAATGAAATTAGAAGTAAAGCGATTTTGCCTTGAATCTAGCGGATTTCTTCCCGAAAATGAAAAAACTACCACATTTGAATTCGCAGTTTTATGTTGCTCTTTGCTTTTCCTTAGCTCAATCTTTTGGTAGACTAAAAAACGGATTTATTTTTTATATTACATATAGCTGAGGATGAGGTAGATGAAAGCAAAGTGGAGATTTATTGATTCCAACAACCGTTCGCCTTATTACAATATGGCGTTAGATGAAGCGTTATTAGAATGGCATAGTAAAGGGGAAATTCCACCTACGATTCGTTTTTACGGATGGAACCCTCCAACGCTGTCAATCGGTTATTTTCAAAAAGCTGAAAAAGAAATTAACTTTGATAAAGTAAAAGAATTAGGATTAGGCTTTGTGAGACGTCCAACGGGCGGCAGGGGCGTGCTTCATGATGAAGAGCTTACTTACAGCGTTATTGTATCTGAAGAGTATCCTAATATGCCTAAGACAGTTACAGAGGCATATCGCGTGATCTCAGAAGGTTTACTGGAAGGATTTCGTTCGTTAGGGCTCGAGGCTTATTTTGCTATTCCTCGTTCAGAAGAAGAAAAAAATAGCTTAAAAAACCCTCGTTCGTCCGTGTGCTTTGATGCTCCTTCTTGGTATGAACTTGTTGTAGAGGGCCGCAAAATTGCTGGAAGTGCCCAAACTAGACAAAAAGGAGTTATTCTACAGCACGGCTCTATTCTGTTAGAGATTGATGAAGATAAATTATTCAGCGTGTTTAATTATCCAAATGACCGCGTGAAAGAAAGAATGCAGCGCGCATTTCGTTCTAAAGCGGTAGCGATCAATGCAATTGCGGGCCGCAAAATTTCTATCGAAGAAGCAAAAGAAGCGTTTTATAAAGGATTTGCTTCTGCTCTTGATATCGATTTAGAACCGTATACACTGTCTGAAGAAGAGGAAGCATATGTAGAAGAACTAGCGCGCACAAAGTACGGATCGGATGAATGGAACTTTAAGCGCTAAACGAATGCGGATGGTAAATAGATAAAAGTGCAACTTCTTATAAGTTGCACTTTTTATTGGGATTTTTAGAAACAATGCTTGGCTAATAGAATACATAGGGAAGAAAAGTCAAACACTTTTTTTACGAAAAAAAAAATATTTCACTTGACACCCTTCTATATGTAGATGTTTGGAGAAGTGTCAAATACTATATATTGAATTCGTCCAAGCCGTGTGGTAAGTTATTGATAGTTGATTGAAAAACTCTATTTCCTTTAAAAGGAAATAGAGTTAATAAATTTATAGATGTTCGATAGGTAAGGAGTTGTGAGAATGACTGTTTTGTTAAATCAAAAAGTGAATATGAATGTTGAAAAGCTCAATTCAGATATTGAACGCTTTCCGCAAGTACATCCGATTACACCGGATATGAAGTTAACTCATAAAGGTGTTTCAAGATTGGTAATGTTAGACCGCTATGCGTTTAAAGATACGGAAAAATTAACGTTATCAGAAGGAGATTTTGTTGTTCTAACTGTAAAGGAAGACCCAAAATTTCCAGCACGAGGACTTGGCTATGTGGAAAGCATTAATTTTGAGCAAAAGACCGCTGTTGTCAAGGTAGAAGATGAGTTTAGAGGTGCTTTATCGCCTGAAGAAGCAGAAAACGGGTTAATTACTCGTTCGCTAGATGTCATTGAAAAGCCTCTAGAAGTCTTCTACGAGCAAATTGCAAAACGTAATGCAACAGGCTTAGCTTCTGTGGAAAAAACAGAAGAAAAGCGCAAAGAGTGGTTTGAAAAGTTCTATCAAGAGCTTGTTCAGCTAAACTTTGTACCCGCTGGTCGCGTTCTTTACGGTGCAGGTGCTGACACGGACGTAACTTACTTTAACTGTTACGTAATGCCTTATGTGAAAGATTCACGTGAAGGTATTTCAGAACACCGCAAACAAGTAATGGAAATCATGAGCCGTGGAGGCGGTGTTGGAACGAATGGTTCAACTCTTCGCCCGCGCAACACGCTGGCTCGCGGTGTAAACGGCAAATCATCTGGTTCGGTTTCATGGTTAGATGATATTGCTAAACTGACGCATCTTGTTGAGCAAGGTGGGTCACGTCGTGGGGCTCAAATGATCATGCTTGCCGACTGGCATCCTGACATTGTAGAGTTTATTATTTCTAAAATGCAAAACCCTCGCATTTTACGTTTCTTAATTGAAAACACAAATGACGAAATGATTAAAAAGCACGCTCAAGATAAATTGAAGTTCACGCCGCTAACAGAGTCTGAAGAAGCGATGTACCAAGGAATCATTAACTATAAACAAATTCCTGGTCTTGGTGGGTTCAGTGAAAAAATCATTAAAGATGCAGAAGAAAAGCTGCAAACAGGCGGAACGTACAGCGTTCATAACTCAGAGTTTTTAACAGGAGCAAACATTTCTGTATGCTTAACAAAAGATTTTATGGATGCTGTTGAAAACGACGGTGAATACGAACTTCGCTTCCCAGACGTAGAAAGCTATTCAAAAGAAGAAATGGCTAACTACAATGAAAACTGGCACGAAGTAGGCGATGTGCGCGAGTGGGCAAAACAAGGAAACAAAGTTCGTACGTACCGTACTATTCGTGCAAAAGAGCTATGGAACTTAATTAATATTTGTGCAACGTACTCAGCTGAACCAGGCATTTTCTTCTTTGACAATGCTAATGACATGACAAATGCTCAAGCATATGGTCAGCACGTTGTTGCAACGAATCCATGTGGTGAACAACCACTTGCACCATTCTCTGTTTGTAACTTAGCTGCTGTTAACTTAGCGCAAATGGCAGATAAAGAAACAAAAACAGTTAACTTTGAAAAGCTACGTCAAACGGTTGAAACGGGCGTTAGAATGCAAGATAACGTTATTGATGCAACTCCTTATTTCTTAGAAGAGAACCAAAAGCAAGCGCTTGGCGAACGCCGCGTTGGTCTTGGTGTAATGGGTCTTCACGATCTTCTTATTTATTGTGAAACAGAATACGGCTCTGACAAAGGCAATGAGTTAGTAGATAAAGTGTTTGAAACAATTGCCACGACGGCTTACCGCGCGTCTGTAGAGCTTGGAAAAGAAAAAGGAAGCTTCCCGTTCTTAGTGGGCGAAACAGATGCTGAAACGGCTTCTTTACGTGAAGCATTCACAAATACAGGCTTCATGAAAAAAATGCCTGAAGATATTCGTGAAAACATTAAAGAGCACGGTATCCGAAACTCTCATTTATTAACAGTAGCGCCAACAGGCAGTACTGGAACGATGGTTGGAGTATCAACGGGTCTTGAACCTTATTTCTCATTCTCATACTTCCGAAGCGGTCGTTTAGGTAAGTTTATTGAAGTGAAAGCTGATATCGTTCAAGAGTATTTAGATCAGCATCCAGAAGCAGATCCAAACAATCTTCCTGAATGGTTCATTTCAGCTATGGAACTTGCACCACAAGCTCACGCGGACGTGCAATGTGTGATTCAGCGCTGGATTGATAGCTCAATTAGTAAAACAGTAAACGCTCCTCGTGGTTACACGGTAGAGCAAGTTCAAAAAGTGTACGAGCGTCTGTATAAAGGCGGAGCAAAAGGCGGTACGGTGTACGTAGACGGAAGCCGTGATGCACAAGTCTTAACGCTAAAAGCAGAAGAAAATACGTTTGATGAAGAAATTGAAGCGCCAAAAGAAGAAACAAAACCACACGTTGTGTTAGTTGATACAATTAATGAAATTCGTTCAACTGATGTAACAATCGGTTCTGAAGTAGGTAATACGTGTCCGGTTTGTCGTCAAGGAACGGTAGAGGAAATGGGCGGATGCAACACATGTACAAACTGTGGTGCACAGCTGAAATGCGGCCTTTAATTTTTAATCATGATTGACTAGTAAAAGCTGACTCAAGTGAGTCGGCTTTTATTATGTATGAAAATGGGGCATAAATAAGAAGCGGGAGAGAACGGTTCTTGTATTTGAATAAGCATTGTAGTATGATTTTAATTGAATGTCTTTTATCCAGTTTTATCTTATGACATCGCTTTATTTACACGTTTTTTTCACATAGATTACCAAACATGAACACGATATCACTATAAGAAACAGACATTTATGACTTATTATTAGCAATACATAATATTAATTGGGGGAGATTTCATGCCTACACCGAGTATGGAAGATTATATTGAACAAATATATATGCTAATTGAAGATAAAGGATACGCTCGAGTGTCTGATATTGCTGATGCATTGGCGGTTCACCCCTCATCTGTAACAAAGATGGTTCAAAAACTAGACAAAGATGAGTACTTAATTTATGAAAAATATCGAGGCCTTGTTTTAACAGCTAAGGGACAGAAGATTGGAAAACGTCTTGTTTATCGCCACGAGCTCTTAGAGCAGCTATTGCGAATCATTGGCGTGGATGAGAAGAATATTTATGATGACGTAGAAGGAATTGAACATCATTTAAGCTGGAATTCCATTGATCGAATTGGGGACTTGGTTCAATACTTTGAAGAAAATCATAACCGTATTCAAGATCTTCGCAATGTACAGAAACGAAATGAAGAAGAGCAAAAATTATAAGGAAAAAGCAGCGGCCAATAGCGTCACTGCTTTTTTTCTTTTTATCATAACTTGTTGCTGAGTCGACTACAAATGTAGAGTAGGTAGTTTGGAGGAGAGGCTGTGTACGTCGACGGAGTATTTTCAGGTGGCGGTATTAAAGGGCTTGCACTGATTGGTGCGTTACAAGCTCTAGAAGAAAAAGGCTTTATTTTTCGGCGGTTAGCGGGAACGAGTGCGGGTTCCATTATTTGTGCATTTGTAGCAGCTGGTTATACAAGTGAAGAAATCGTTGAAATGATGAATGAAATTGAGTTATCTTCTTTCCTAGATCAAAGAATGTCCTTTTTACCATCGAGCTTGACAAAATGGCTGTTTTTATATTGGAAAATGGGATTATATAAAGGAGAAAGGCTTGAAAAGTGGATTGCTGAGAAGTTGCGGAGCAGAGGAATTCGTACATTTGCTGATTTGCCTGATCAGTCGCTGCGTATTATTGCGTCAGATTTGACCAACAGTACGATGCTTGTTCTTCCAGATGATTTGCCTAAATATCACATTGATCCGAATCGTTTTTCTGTAGCAAGAGCCGTTCGGATGAGCTGCAGCATTCCATATTTTTTTGAGCCGGTTAAATTAAAATCTACTCCAAGCAGTTTAATAGTCGACGGGGGAGTGTTAAGCAACTTTCCAATTTTTTTATTTGATGATGATAAAAGTTTGAAGAAACGACCGGTAATTGGTGTGAAGCTGAGTCCGAAGGACGAAGAGAGAGAACGGAATAAAATTAAAAATGCCGTTGGTTTATTCAGTGCGCTTTTTGAGACGATGAAAGATGCGCACGATGCAAGACATATTTCAAAACGTCACGAAAAAAATATTATCTTTTTACCTGTTAATCAAGTTTTTGCGACAGAATTTACCCTCACAGAAGAACGGAAGGAAGAGCTGATTGCGTTTGGCAAAAAGCGTACAAGGGCATTTTTGAAAAAATGGTGCTATTAAAAAAACAAGGAGGCTTTTCTCCTTGTTTTTTTAAAAGAATGCTCTATTTTTCTTTTTTCCTTTTTTACCTTCGATGACGGTCAAGTGTGAGTTGTTTTTCTTTTTCTTTAGCGGTTTCGTTGATTTGGATACCGGGCGCTTATTTGAGCTTCGGTACGTATGCATATCAACTTTGTTGCTTCCTCGCTCTTTTTCTTTTTGACGCAGTTTCGATTGCTTTACTGCGCGCACATAGCCTCTATCTTGACCTTTTGTCTGAGAAGGGCGGAGAATAAACCGATAAACTAAGTAAAACAAAATGATAAACAGAAAAATATAACCTGCTTGACGTAATAAAACAGCTGGATCTGTAATCAACGTAAATGCAAAGCCAATGACTCCTAACCCGATTAGACCATATACAAGTGGTTTCACGAATGGACGTCTCATTTTGTTCACCTCCTAAAATAGTAAAAAAAGAAAGCAAAACGGTGTGGATTAGACAACTTGTTCGTCAGTGGTAGAAGAAAGTTCATTTTCAACGCGTAAAAGTTCTTTAAATGAAGCAATCGCAACTTCAACTTGATCATCTTTTGGTTCTTTGGTTGTTAAAAGCTGAAGCCATAAACCGGGATAACCTAAAAAGCGAAGAAGAGGGACATGACGAACTTTATTGGTTAACTGTAACACTTCAAATGATAAACCAAGGACAACTGGAATTAATGCAAGGCGATCCACAATTCGTAACCAAAGAGGATCCGTTGGAACTAGTAGGTAGACAAACATTCCTACAACTACGGTAAAGAGGATAAAGCTACTTCCGCAGCGATAATGAAGTCGAGATTGTGCTTGAACGGCTTCTACCGTAAGTTCAGCATTGTTTTCATATGCATTAATGACCTTGTGTTCTGCTCCATGATATTGAAACACCCGTTTAATAAGTGGCGTTTGTGAAATCACATAAATATAGCCAAGGAGCAATAATAGTTTAAATACTCCTTCAATAAAAACTTGAGCTACACTTGAAGTGAAAACAGGACGTGTCAATTGTGCTAAAAACACAGGAATCAATGTAAATAGTACTTTCCCGAAAAGAAAGGATATTACACCAATAGTTGCAACGCCAAATATTAAAGATAGTTTTGATTCTTTTTTCTCTTTTTGTTGTTCTGCTGCTACTTGAGCATCATCTTCTGGATTCACGTCATAGCGTTCAGAGGAAAAGTTCAAGTGCTGCGTACCGTTTGCACTGGCTTCAACAATAGCAGCAATTCCTCGTAAAAAAGGAATTTTTTTTAAAGCAGTGAGTACGGAATTTGATTTTCTTTTTGAATGAAAATAATCAATAGATTGATCTTTGCGGCGAATAGCCGTCACCATCATACGTTTGCCACCGAACATGACACCTTCTATAACGGCTTGACCACCATACGCAGGTTTTTGTAATTTAGACATTTCAGGCACCAACCTAACTTAACTAGACTAGACTTCTTAGTATTTTATATTCTACAGCAAAATCAAATAAACCTCTAGGCGGATGCATGTTATCTAGTTTAGCCAATATTTTTCATCTCCACACCCTTCATATGAATTTTTTTCCTTTCATTTATAAAATTTGTTTATGAAACTCTGTGCGAAGTAGTTTTAAAATGTCTCTGCGATATCAGGCGCCCTTCTTGCGTATAGGAAGAGTAATAAACGTAAAAACTTAGAACTGAGTCGGTAGGAAATGAGAAAAAAGTTCATACTACATCAAGAGGTGATTAATATGTCAGAACCTAAAGAACAGCATGAAAAAAAACAGGATAACCAACCTACGCATAAACAGGAAATATCTTTTTTATTTAAAGCCATCTTTATTTCCTTTTTTGGAGGGGTTTTCTGGAGCTTTATTGGCTATTTAAATTATCTGTTTAGCTTTAGTGTTATCAATCCAAATATGCTTTTAGATCCATGGGCATTAGGTAATTGGAAGGATAAAGGAATAGGTGTTATCGTCAGTATTTTTCTCATAGGGGTATTATCTATTGTTGTCGGGTTGTTATACTACGTCCTATTAAAGAAGTTTAAAACAATTTGGATAGGTTTTGCTTACGGCTTATTATGGTGGGCAATCGTATTCGTTGTTTTGAATCCGCTCTTTCCTAACTTGAAAACAATTGGAGAGCTTCCAGCTAACACAATTATTTCATCCCTCTGTATTTATATTTTATATGGTGTATTCATCGGATATTCCATTTCTTTTGAAGCGGCAGAGCTTCAAACAAAAGATGAATCTACAGATTTTCAAACGGCGAATAAGTAGTGTGAATGTTCCAACGTATGCTAATATATTCTATATAATGATTTAAAAAGAAAAATAAAGTGTAAATTCACACAAGTGAGCTGCATAAAGGGTGCGTAGTAGGGGAGAGTGTTGAAATAAGATGAATAAGATTTTAGTAATAAACGGTCCTAATTTAAACCGTTTAGGCGTACGCGAACCAGCGGTATATGGGACAGATAATCTTCAAAATCTTGAAGAGAAGCTTCAGCGAGCAGGCAGAGACTATGGGGTAGAAGTTGAGTGCGTACAGTCTAATCACGAAGGTGTAATTATCGACTGGATTCACGAAGCGGATGAGAAGTTTGATGGGATTATGATCAATCCTGGTGCTTTTACTCACTACAGTTATGCCATTCGAGATGCGATTGCCAGTATATCTGTTCCTGTTATTGAAGTGCATATTTCGAACGTACATAAGCGTGAAGAGTTTCGCCACCATTCGGTGACGGCACCTGTTACGCATGGTCAAATTGTCGGGTTAGGTTTATACGGATACGAGCTTGCTCTGCAGGCACTTTTACAATTAAGGGGGAAATAAAATGAAAATCGAAAAACTACGCGAACAGTTTTCAAAGTTGAATGTAGACGGTGTTGTCGTTACAAGTGAATATAACAGACGCTATATGACCAATTTTACAGGATCTGCTGGTGTCGTTATCATTTCTGAAGACAAAGCGGCATTTGTAACAGATTTTCGTTATGTTGAACAAGCAACTAGTCAAACAGAAGGTTTTGATATCGTTCAGCACAAGGGTCCTATTGTAGAAGAAGTAGCGAATGTAGTGAAACAATTTGGAATTAAAAAGCTTGGTTTTGAACAGAATTATGTTACATATGGACAGCATCAATTATTTGATAAGCATATCGGCGCGGAACTTGTTCCAATCTCGCACGCAATCGAAAACTTACGCTTGATAAAGAGTGACTCAGAGATTAAGATATTAAAGGAAGCTGCAAAAATAGCAGATGCAGCATATGAACATATTTTAACCTTTGTTCGTCCTGGTTTAACAGAGCTTCAAGTATCGAATGAACTGGAGTTCTTTATGAGAAAACAAGGCGCAACATCTTCATCTTTTGATACAATTGTTGCTTCAGGGCATCGCGGGGCTTTACCGCATGGTGTTGCTTCTGACAAAGTAATTGAAAAAGGCGAACTTGTAACGCTTGATTTTGGCGCATACTATAATGGTTACTGTTCAGATATCACACGAACATTTGCCGTCGGTGAAGTAAGTGATAAGCTAAAAGAAATTTATAATGTCGTACTGCAAGCAGAGCTTAACGGAATGAACGGTATCAAAGCAGGTATGACGGGTAAAGAAGCAGATGCGCTAACGCGTGATTATATTACAGAACACGGATACGGCCAGTATTTTGGACATTCGACCGGTCACGGCGTAGGGTTAGAAGTACACGAAGGCCCATCGCTTTCTGTGAAATCTACAGATGTACTGCAGCCAGGTATGATTGTAACCGTTGAACCAGGTATTTACATACCAGACTTAGGGGGCGTTCGTATTGAAGATGATACGGTCGTCACAGCAGAAGGTAATGAGGCATTATCGCACTCATCAAAAGAGTTCATTATTTTATAAAATGTAGGAGGATTTCTTCATGATTTCAGTAAATGATTTTCGTACAGGTTTGACAGTAGAAGTAGACGGGGGTATTTGGCGTGTAATGGATTTCCAACACGTAAAGCCTGGTAAAGGCGCTGCATTCGTTCGCTCAAAACTACGTAACCTTCGTACAGGAGCTGTGCAAGAAAAAACGTTCCGTGCAGGTGAAAAGGTAGGAAAAGCTCAAATTGATAATCGTAAAATGCAATATCTATATGCAAGCGGCGATCAGCACGTATTCATGGACAACCAGTCTTATGAGCAATTAGAGCTTCCGGCGAGTGCAATTGAATATGAGCTAAAATTCTTAAAAGAAAATATGGAAGTCGCAATTATGATGTATCAAGGTGAGACATTAGGTGTTGAACTTCCAAACACAGTTGAGCTTAAAGTAACAGAAACTGAACCTGGTATTAAAGGTGACACAGCTTCTGGCGGTACAAAACCAGCAACTGTTGAAACTGGTTTAACAGTAAACGTTCCTTTCTTCGTAAATGAAGGCGACGTATTAATTATTAACACAACAGACAGCAGCTACGTATCACGCGCGTAATTCGGTCGTGTAAGCAAGCTGCAAACACACGAAAAAGGCAGAGAATGATTCTCTGCCTTTTTTGTGTGTTTTTTTGTGCTAACCCTTCCTTATTTTGCATAGGTTGTACTAAACAACGCAGAGATATAGGAGGGGCTTATGAAGCAGTGGTTGGATCATTTAAACGGTACGGTATTAACGATGGCGTGCCTTCGATTTATTTCTTCATTTATTGAGTTTATTGCCGCTATTTTAATTGTCACAAACAATGATGTGAAAAAAGCGTTAATGATTAATGGAATGCTAGCGCTTGTTGGTCCGATTGTAATGGTGAGTTCTTTCACCATTGGTTTAGTGTCCGTAGCAGATCAATTATCTTTTGGAAAATTAATCATGATTGTAATAGGAGTGCTCTTCATTTTAATCGGTGTTTTTAAATAAAAGGTAGGCATAAAATGGTCAAGCTCATAATACATTGAAGTGAGTTCAAATATGAGGGGATGAATATGTTAAACGAAATACTTGCAATTTTTCCGCCTAATTTAAAAAAGACTGTTGAATTTTATGTCACAAACCATTCTCATGTGCTAGAAGAAATTCGAGTGCGCATAGGAAGACCTGTCGAATTTACAATCAACAATCAGCCTTATTTCGAATCGTATCTTCCAAGTGCAGAAGATGCTTTATTTATCTTAAATAAACTAAGCCAGTTTTCGATTTATATGATTGAAGAAGAATTAAAAAAAGGATATGTCACCATTGAAGGCGGACACCGGGTTGGACTAGCGGGAAAAGTTGTAACGGAAAATGGACAGGTTCGTGTGATTCGTGATGTATCATCCTTTAATATCCGGATTGCTAAACAAAAGATTGGCATTTCGAATCAGCTTATTCCTTTTTTATACAATCGCTATTGGCAAAGTACGGTCATTATAGGACCTCCTCAAACAGGAAAAACAACCATGATTCGTGATTTAGCCAGAGTAATAAGCACTGGCATAGAGCGCTCTAAGATTCCTCCGTTTAAAGTAGGGATTGTAGATGAACGATCAGAAATTGCTGGGGCTGTTAAAGGGGTTCCTCAGCATACATTCGGATCTAGAATGGATTTATTAGATAGCTGTCCGAAAGCTGAAGGCATGATGATGATGATTCGCTCCATGAGTCCCGATGTACTGATCGTGGATGAAGTTGGAAGTGAAGAAGATTGTAAGGCCGTACTTGAAGCCGTTAATGCTGGTGTTCGTGTCATTATGACTGTTCATGGGTATGACATTGACGATTTAATGAAGCGTCCCACTTTGCAAGCTTTAATGAAACTTCACGTATTTAAAAAGTATGTTGTGCTATCGAACAGCCGAGGTCCTGGAACACTTCAGGCTATCTATGATGAGCATTATAATTCCATGAAATTGACCGCTGAAAAGTCGCTTATTGAAAATAGTAAAGGGTGATGGTGTATGAAACTGTTTGGTGCCATCTTTATCTTATTTGCTTCCACTTACACTGGATTTGAGTTTGCAAAGCAGCTTAGCGAAAGACCTAGGCAGCTCAGGCAATTAAAAACGGCTCTTCGGTCGTTAGAAGCGGAAATTATGTATAGCAACCGGCCTCTTCAAGAAGTTGCTCATTTGTTATCTCTACAGCTTCCTAACCCTTTAGCTTCTTTATTTAGTGAGTTTTCAATGAAATTAAAAGAAGGTACTGAAAGTGTCAAGGAAGCTTGGGAAAAGACGTTGGACCAATTTTGGAAACAAACCGCACTTAAAACAGGAGAACTGGAAATCTTAAAACAATTTGGTGAAACGCTTGGTCAGCATGATCGTTATTCGCAGCAAAAGCATATTTTGCTGACGCTGAACCATCTCGAACGCGAAGAACAAGATGCAGTTGATAAGCAGAATCGCTATGAAAAAATGGTTAAAAGTTTAGGCTTTCTATCTGGATTGCTACTGGTCATCCTATTGATGTAGCGATGGAGGAGGATTGAATGTGGGAATTGATATGAACACCATTTTTCAGATTGCTGGGATTGGTATCGTCGTAGCTTTTTTAGTCACCGTACTCGAACAGATGGGAAAAAAAGATTACGCGAATTGGGTTACCCTCATCGGTTTTATTTATATTTTATTTATGGTTGCTTCGATTGTGGAGGACTTATTTCAAAAAATCAAATCGGTTTTTTTATTTCAAGGGTAGAGGGGTGATTTGCCATTGAAATGCTTCAAATTGTGGGCTTAGGATTAGTAGCGACATTTTTGGCACTCATTTTAAAAGAACATAAATCACCTATTGCTTTTTTACTTGTCGTATTCGTGGGATCCGTGATCTTTCTTTTTTTAATTGATCAAATCTACGAGATTATTAAGATGGTCGAGCGGCTGTCGATCAATGCTCACGTTAACATGATTTATGTGGAAACCATTTTGAAAATCATTGGTATTGCCTATATCGCCGAATTTGGTGCTCAAATTACGAAAGATGCAGGACAAGGTGCCATTGCTTCTAAAATTGAATTAGGTGGAAAAGTGCTGATTCTCTCCATGGCAATTCCTATTTTGACGGTCATTATTGAAACGATTATTTCAATGCTGCCCAATTAATTTTACTTAATATGAGGTGACGAAATGAAGCGGTGGACGTTTAAAGTGAATATACTCGCTCTTCTTTTGTTCCTCTTTTTTTTCTTTCCAGAAAATGTACAAGCTTCCGAACCCCCGAAGCAGCAAGAACTTGTCAATGAACAAATTGATAAGCTCGGTATCGATGAAGTCAAACAGTTTTGGGACGATATTATTACCCAATACGGCGGCTTTTTACCCGAGAGTCAGAAGGGAAGTTTAGTCGATTTTTTAAAAGGAGAAAAAGAGTTCTCTCTTAAAGAATGGCTAGGAGGTCTTGTAAAGTTTTTATTTCACGAAGTATTAGCGAATGGAAAGCTCCTCGGTACACTCATTATGCTAACGGTTTTTAGCGTGTTTTTGCAAACGCTCCAAAGTGCGTTTAATCAGCAAACCGTAAGTAAAGTAGCGTATGCGCTTGTATATATGGTTTTGATCATCATTGCTCTTAATAGTTTTCAAATTGCTATTTCTTATGCAACAGGAGCGATCGAGACCATGACCAAATTCATTTTAGCTCTGGTGCCGCTGCTGCTTGCCTTAATGGCATCATCAGGAGGAGTTGTATCGGCAGCCTTTTTTCATCCGATGATTTTGTTTTTAATGAACACCAGCGGTTTGCTTATTCAATACGTAGTGATGCCGCTGCTTTTTCTTTCAGCACTGCTTAGCATTGTGAGTACGATTTCAGATGAGCATAAGGTTACACAGCTTGCTCAGCTGTTGAGAAATATAAGCATTGGCGTGCTTGGAATATTCCTAACTGTTTTTTTAGGTGTGCTATCCGTCCAAGGTGCCACATCAGCTGTTGCTGACGGTATTACGATTCGAACGGCAAAGTTCGTCACAGGGAACTTTATACCTGTTGTAGGACGTGTGTTCACAGATGCGGCTGATACAGTCATCAGTGCCTCGCTTCTATTAAAGAATTCAGTAGGGATTGCTGGAGTAGCAGTCTTACTGTTAATCGTCGCATTTCCGGCTATTAAAGTGTTAACGCTCGCTTTTATCTATAAGCTAGCAGCAGCTCTTCTTCAACCCATTGGAGGAGGACCGGTTATTTCCTGCTTGAGCATTATCAGCAAAAGCGTCATCTATATTTTTGCGGCGCTTGCTGTTGTCTCGCTTATGTTTTTCTTATGTTTAACGGTCATCATTACAGCGAGCAACGTCACAATGATGGTGAGGTGAAGAAATTGCAGGCCTTAACGACGTGGATTACGAATATCGTTCTTTTTATCTTATTAGCTACCATTATTAATTTACTGTTGCCCAATTCTAGTTTTCAAAAGTATACGAAGCTGGTGGTTGGACTTCTTTTGATGCTGATTATTATTACACCCGTTTTTCAAATTTTTAAAGTGGATGTTAATCAAATGCTGAAATCACTTAGCTTATCATCTATTCGATCCGATCAACAGGTAGAAAATTCAATAGAAAATCAGAAAAAAGAAATACAAGCTTCACAACGTGCATATATTTTAGAACAAATGGCTGTCCAAATGGAGGCAGATGTAAAAGAGGAGTTGATGGATCAGTATGGTGTAGCAATTGATCGAATTCACATTGAAACAAAAAAGCCGAACGACGAACCTACCGCTGATAATATTAAATCCATTTCAGTTGCCGTAAGTAAAAAAGCATCGGGTGATTCCGAGGTTGTTTCAGCTGTGAAAGTTATTTCTATTGATACCTCCACACCGATCGAAACAAACAAACCAACAGAATCCAAGAAATTATCCAACTATTTAGCAGCAAAATGGGATGTAAAACAAGGCCAAGTTGTTGTGAATATGGAGGAGGGAGACACGAAATGAGTCAAAAGCCAGAAAAAGGTGACCCATCATTTTTTCAGCGGTTCTTTTCACTTAAACAGTCATCAACTACGAAGAAACCTTCAAAGTTAATGTATATAGGTATTTTACTAGCTGCAGGCGTTATCTTTATGGTATTTAGCAACTCACTCACAACATCTATGAATTCAGGCGGATTATTAAAGAGTGCAAGCAAAGAAACCAGCGCACCACCCGTATCACAAGATATTCCCGCTTTTAGCTCCAAAAAGACAACAACGATGACAGGTTATGAAGAGCGGTATGAGGAAGAATTGAAAGATATTTTAGATCAAGTTAGAGGCGTAAGTAAGGTAAAAGTAATTGTGAACCTAGATGCAACAGAATCCAAAATATATGAAAAAAACAGTGTGACAAAATCGCAAACGACCAACGAGACGGACCGTGAAGGAGGGACTCGTAAAGTTGAAGATTCCTCAACAGATGAACAGCTGGTCATTGTAAGAAGTGGAGAACAAGAAAAGCCTGTTGTAGTCAAAACCGAAAAGCCAAAAGTCAGAGGTGTGTTAGTTGTCGCTAAAGGAGCTGATAATATCGAGGTAAAGAAATCTATTATTGAAGCCGTGACAAGAGCGCTCGATATACCAAGTCATAGAGTAGCAGTATTAGCGAAAAAAGGATGAGGGGGAAATGAATATGTTATTAAAAAAGCAAACGGTTTGGTTATTAACAATGTTAAGTTTAGTTGTTGTGTTATCGGTGTACTATATGACAACGCCAGAAAATCCTCAGAGTAATGTTGCGCTAGTAGACAATGAAAAACAAAGCGAAAAACAGGCTGATGACAAGGCTCCTGCAGAAGATACAAAACAACAGGCAGATGAGAAATCAGGAACAAAAGAAGATTCAAAAACCGAAGGCTCAGCAGAAGATGTAAAAAAGGAAACGGCTAAAAATGCAAAAGAATCAGCGGTTGTATCAAGCACAGATAGCGACGAGCTATTTACGGCGCTCCGCTTGGAATTAAATGATGAAAGAAGTCAGCTGAAAGAAGAGTATCAGGAAGTAGCGGCATCAAAAAATGTAACGCCTGCAGAAGTAAGCAAAGCGATGGATAAAATCGATGAATTATCAAAGCTCGGGGAAAAAGAAGCAACGCTGGAAACATTAATTAAAGCAAAAGGATACAGCGACGCGCTAGTAAGAGCAGATGGAAAACAAGTGCAAATTACCGTTAAGACAGAAAAACACTCAAAAACAAAAGCCAATCAAATCATTCAGCTAGTCAAAAAAGAAATGGGTCCAAAAGAAGTAGCGGTAGAGTTTCAGCCAACTAAATAAAGGGAATAAAAGAAGTGTAAAACAGCCGCAAATTGGGGTTGTTTACACTTCTTTTTTTATGAAATGACTAAAATCTAAGCGAGACGGGAAAAATTTTAACATGGCTTTCTTTTTTTACTTCGGTTATAATAGGTTTCATAATCTTATATTAGTACTAGGTGACAAATGTTTTCATAAGTATTGTCATCTGTAAAGCTATGTTTCCATTTATAAAACAATAACGCTAAAAAGTTATTATAGAGTAAGTGGAACTTCTTTTTAATGTTTGCCAAACGAATTGAATGGCTGTAGCCATTTATCGTATTATTAACATTGTAGAGAATTCTATTTTCATGAGGTAGGAGTGTTCAATATGTTAAAAATTCAAGAGATCCGTGAGATCATTAAACTAGTTGATCAATCATCAATCGAGGAGTTCACCTATGAGCACGAAGGCTCCAAAATCAAGATGAAGAAAAAAGACGCAATTGTTTCCAAACAAGCGCAGCAAGTAGTGGTTTCGGCACCTGAACAAGCAGCAGCACCTGCACCGCAGGCAGCAGCGGCTCCAGCGCCAGCCCCAGCAGCACAGTCTGCTCAACCAAAAGAAGAACAAGCGGCCCCAGCGGTTGATGAAAGCTTACATAAAATTACATCTCCGATGGTAGGCACATTCTATGCGTCATCATCGCCAGAATCAGATGTATACGTAACGCCTGGAGATAAAGTACAAAAAGATTCGGTTGTATGTATCGTAGAAGCAATGAAATTATTTAATGAAATCGAAGCAGAAGTTAAAGGTGAAATCGTTGACGTATTAGTTGAAAATGGACAACTTGTAGAATACGGTCAACCTCTTTTCTTAGTAAAGCCTGAATAAGGAGCGGTAAATATGATTAAAAAGCTATTAATTGCGAATCGAGGAGAAATTGCGGTTCGAATTATTCGAGCGTGTAAAGAGTTAGGTGTAGAATCAGTAGCTGTTCATTCTCAAGCTGATCGCGACTCTTTGCATGTACAATTAGCAGACGAAGCGTATTGTATTGGACCAACGTCATCTAAAGACAGCTATTTAAACTTTACAAATATTATGAGCGTTGCGATGCTAACGGGCTGTGACGCCATTCACCCTGGATACGGCTTTTTAGCTGAAAACGCTGATTTTGCAGAGCTATGCAGAGAGTGTAACGTTACATTTGTAGGACCAAGTCCGGAAGCCATTAACAAAATGGGAACAAAAGACGTAGCGAGGGAAACGATGCGTGAAGCCGGTGTCCCAATTGTTCCTGGTTCCACTGGAATTGTAGAGTCAGTGGAAGACGGTATGTCAATCGCTAATGATATTGGCTATCCTGTTATTATTAAAGCAACGGCAGGAGGCGGAGGAAAAGGAATCCGCGTTGCGAAAAATGAACAAGAGCTTATTAAAGGTATTACAATTACGCAGCAAGAAGCTGCTACAGCTTTCGGTAACCCTGGTGTGTACATTGAAAAGTTCATTGAGGATTTCCGTCACGTTGAGATCCAAGTGTTGGCTGATTCTCATGGGAATACTGTACATTTAGGAGAGCGTGATTGCTCGATTCAACGCCGTCTTCAAAAATTAATTGAAGAAACGCCTTCTCCAGCGTTGGACGAAAAAACGCGTGAATTAATGGGCGACGCTGCTGTTAAAGCCGCTCAAGCCGTTAATTACACAGGAGCCGGAACCGTGGAATTCATTTATGATTATCGTGAAAACAAATTTTACTTCATGGAAATGAATACGCGTATCCAAGTAGAACATCCTGTTACAGAGATGGTGACAGGAGTTGACTTAATTAAAGAACAAATCAACGTGGCAAATGGTGAAACTTTACCGTTTACGCAAGAAGAAGTGACGTTTAACGGATGGGCAATTGAGTGCCGAATCAACGCAGAAAACCCAGAGAAAAACTTTATGCCATCACCAGGTACGATTCAAATGTACTTGCCGCCAGGTGGCTACGGAGTGCGCGTAGACTCTGCTGCATACCCGGGCTATGCAATCCCACCTTACTATGATTCAATGGTGGCTAAATTGATTGTTCATGCGCCAACTCGTGAGGAAGCTATTGAACGAATGAAGCGCGCGTTAGATGAATTTGTTATCGATGGCGTTGCGACCACTATTCCTTTTCACCAAAAGCTATTAAATCATGAAAAATTTGTTAGCGGTGAATTCAACACGAAGTTTCTTGAGCTATATGACGTAATGAATTCTTAGTATAATATAAACTATAGGAGGTGCTGTACATGAATGAAAATCATGTATTAGAAATGGAAGAACACCCAAATTCTCTTGGCAAAGTAGAAATTGCTCCTGAGGTTATTGAAGTCATTGCGGGTATTGCTGCTTCTGAAGTAGAAGGCGTTTCTGCAATGAGAGGAAATTTTGCAGCTGGCGTTGTGGAGAAACTAGGAAAGAAAAACCACGGTAAAGGTGTAAAAGTGGACTTAACAGAAAACGGGATAAAAGTAGACGTGTTTTGTATGATGAAGTTTGGTGTGTCTATTCCAAACGTAGCGCAGCAAGTACAAGATAACATTCGTCAAGCCCTTAAAAATATGACAGCTATTGATCTCGATGAAGTAAACATTCATATCGTAGGGATTCAGTTTGATACGCAAAAAACTGATATTGAAGAAGTTGAATAAAACAAACGTTTACCTAACGGCTGTTGCTAAAATGGAATAACGTATGATTACTTGTTCCTTTTCAACACAAGCTATGGTAAAGTGAAAAAGACTGTCTCGTCATAAAGACGGTCTTTTTCGTGTTCTACAAACTTCGTATAAGAACAATCAAGTATCGTTTCATAAACTATGCTATTATCTAGGTATACTAGTTGAAGAAGATAAATAAAGGAGCAAAAATAATGAAAAGACATACAGCACGCCAAAAAGCATTACAAGCACTATTTCAGCATGATTTAGGGCAAACCGAGCCAATGGAGGCAATCGGAAATGTTGTACAAAACGAAAAGTCTGATCAATTTTTAGAAAGTCTTGTGCTAGGTGTAGTTGAGCATCAGCAAGAAATTGATGAACTTTTACGCAATCATTTAGAAAAATGGACGTTAGACCGCGTAGCTACTGTAGACCGCGTAATCCTGCGTATTGCCGTATACGAAATGAAGTATGAAGAAGAAATTCCTACGAGCGTTACGTTAAATGAAGCGATTGAATTAGCAAAAACATTTGGCGATGATCAATCAAGCAAGTTTATCAACGGCGTATTGTCTAAAGTGTTAACAACTTTATCTAAATAAACGTTCATCTTGCCAAATCAAGTGACTAAAATGCTTCTCTCCTTTATATAAAGGGGAGAGGGTGACTGCAAAGGAGGCAAAATGATGAGTGAAGTGCGTTATCTAACCGTTACGGCTCTTACACGATACATCAAGCGCAAGTTTGACGTAGACCCTCACATGCAAGATGTATGGATTAAAGGAGAAATTTCTAACTTTAAACGTCATAGTCGAGGACATATGTATTTCACCTTAAAAGATCAAAATGCTCGTATCGCAGCCGTTATGTTTGCTGGGCATAACCGTCAGCTTAATTTTCAGCCTGAAGAAGGAATGAATGTACTGATTCGAGCTGAAATTTCGGTTTATGAACCAAGCGGAAATTATCAAATGTACGTAAAAGAAATGCAGCCTGACGGCGTTGGAAACTTATACTTGGCCTACGAACAGCTGAAAAAAAAGCTGGAAAAAGAAGGCTTGTTTGATCATGCTAGAAAACGAAAACTTCCGAAGTATCCAACAACAATAGGTGTGATTACATCTCCTACTGGAGCCGCCGTACGTGATATTATTACGACATTAAAGCGCAGATATAACGCGAACATTATTGTTATGCCCGCTCTTGTTCAAGGAGTGAATGCGGCACCGTCTATCATCAAGGCAATTGAAGAAGCAAACCGTCGTAAAGAAGCAGACGTATTAATTGTCGGCCGCGGCGGCGGGTCAATTGAAGAGCTTTGGGCGTTTAACGAAGAAAGCGTAGCTCGTGCAATTTTCACTTCTACTATTCCCGTTATTTCAGCGGTTGGACATGAAACCGATTTTACAATTGCAGACTTTGTAGCAGATTTGCGAGCCCCTACTCCAACGGGTGCTGCGGAGCTGGCAGTACCTCATATCAGTGAAATTACAGAAAGATTGACTCAGCGAAATATCCGTCTTCTTCGTTCGATGAAAGAGATGCTTCAGTCTAGTAGCCGCAGGCTTGAACGATCTCAGAAATCATATGCTTTTCGTTACCCTCAAAAGTTGGTCGAGCAAAAAGAGCAGCAGTTAGATCAGCTGATGGAGCGTTTTTATCGTGAAGGTAGAAGGTACATTGAGCATAAACGGACGAACTACGAGCAGCTAACAGCCGCTTTGTTGCGCAATCACCCCGAGCATCAGTTAACGAAAGCGGCAGACCGTCAACAGCAGCTGACGAAAATGCTAACAAAAGAGATGCAGCAGCTGCTAAAGCAAAAACAGCTTTTATTTGCCACGGCAACGTCAAAATTACATACGCTTAGTCCATTAAAAACAATGGAAAGAGGCTACAGCTTAGTATACGATAAAGAAAAAGAGTTAAT
This sequence comes from Priestia sp. FSL W8-0524, assembly GCF_038005965.1. Taxonomy (NCBI): domain Bacteria; kingdom Bacillati; phylum Bacillota; class Bacilli; order Caryophanales; family Bacillaceae; genus Priestia; species Priestia sp. FSL W8-0524. Next base: position 4,126,627 of record NZ_JBBOUG010000001.1, on the reverse strand, counting down.
TAAATCAACCAAACAAGTATCCAAAGGTGATGTGGTAAACGTTCGTTTGACCGATGGACAGTTGCAGTGTGAAGTTTCGAAAATAGAGGAGCGATGAAAAATGGCGACAAATAAAGAGTATACGTTTGAAGAGGCGATGGAGCAGTTAGAAACCATCGTAAACAAGCTAGAAGAAGGCGACGTGCCTTTAGAAGAAGCAATTCAACAATTCCAAGAAGGAATGACTCTTTCAAAATTCTGTCACGATCGTCTTCAGCATATTGAAAAGCAAATGGAAACTATTTTACGTGAAGACGGAACGCTTGAGCCATTCTCGGTACAGGAGGAAGAGTGATGGTGAATGAAATGAATTTAAAAGAGTATATTTCTTTTACAAAAGATCGAGTAGAAACACGCTTGCCTGAAGTGGTAAAGGCATTACATGCTCCGGTTAACTTAAAGGAATCCATGCTTTACTCGCTTACGGCAGGAGGAAAGCGACTTCGCCCAGTGCTGTTGTTTGCAACGCTACATGCATTTGGAAAAGACGAAAGCATGGGATTAGAAACAGCCTGTGCAGTGGAAATGATTCATACATATTCGCTCATTCATGATGATTTACCTAGTATGGATGATGACGACTTAAGAAGAGGTAAACCGACAAATCACAAGGTGTACGGCGAAGCAACGGCTATATTAGCTGGAGATGCTCTTTTAACAAATAGCTTTCAGCTCATTTCTGAAGCGGTACATCCTGAAATTACATCACATATGAAACTTCAGCTCATTACAGAACTGGTAAAAGCAAGCGGAACAGAAGGTATGATCAGCGGACAGGTTGCAGATATGGAAGGTGAAAAAAAGCAGCTCACGCTAGATGAGCTTGAATATATTCATCTTCATAAAACGGGGAAGCTGCTAGGATTCTGTGTAAAAGCAGGAGCAATTCTTGCAAAAGCTACGCCTCTACAGCAAGAATTATTAGAAGAATTCAGTAAGCATGTAGGGTTAGCGTTTCAAATTCAAGATGATATCTTGGATGTGGAAGGGTCTGAAGAAAAGTTAGGAAAGCCAATTGGCAGTGATACAGAAAATGAAAAAACGACATATCCTTCTTTATTAGGTATGGAAGCGGCCAAAGAAAAGTTACAGTATCATGTTGAACAAGCACTTCTCTCGTTACGTCAAGCTCAAATTAAGCACGGATTACTAGAAGAAATTTGTTTATATATAGCAAAACGTGATAGTTAATGACGATTTCTGTCAGGTTTTTTGAGTGATACAGTAAAATAAGATTGAGTCCCAATAGGGGCTATGCTATAATGATTTTACTACTGTATAAAAGCGTAGTGCATAGGTTTGAAAGACATATACAATATCTTGGTGGCCGTTATCACATTTGTGTTAGCGGCTATTTTTTCACTATTTTCCTTTGAATATCACTGGTTTACTGATAGAATATCAAAGGTATTGTAAGTAATAAGGAAATACTAAAAATTGACTATACGTATAAAACAATAGACAATGTATTAAGGTAACTTTATAACAAGTACGAAAGTGAGTGATCCACCTTGGATCTTACAACGATAAAAAATCCTGAGTTTTTAAAGAAAATGTCAGTAACACAATTAGAAGAACTAAGTGAAGAGATTCGTCGTTTTTTAATTACAAAGCTTTCTGCAACTGGTGGTCATATAGGGCCAAATTTAGGGGTTGTTGAGTTAACGCTTGCACTCCATAAAGTGTTCGACAGTCCAAAAGATAAATTTTTATGGGACGTCGGGCATCAGTCGTATGTCCATAAAATTTTAACAGGACGAGCGGGAGAGTTTGATACAATCCGTCAATATAAAGGATTATGCGGTTTTCCAAAGCGAGATGAAAGTGAGCATGATGTATGGGAAACGGGACATAGTTCTACATCTCTTTCAGCCGCAATGGGAATGGCTGCTGCAAGAGATTTGCAAAAAACAAAAGCTCACATTGTTCCTATCATTGGTGACGGAGCTTTAACAGGTGGTATGGCTCTTGAAGCGCTTAACCACATCGGGCACGAGCAAACGGATATGACCGTTATTTTAAATGACAATGAAATGTCTATCGCTCCTAACGTCGGGGCTGTACACAGCATTCTGGGGCGTTTGCGCACGGCGGGCAAATACAACTGGGTAAAAGATGAGCTTGAAGTTCTACTGAAAAAAGTGCCTGCGGTAGGCGGTAAGCTCGCGGCAACGGCAGAACGTGTAAAAGATGGCCTAAAGTACATGGTTGTGTCAGGCATGTTCTTTGAAGATCTTGGCTTTACGTATTTAGGACCGGTTGACGGCCATAGCTATGACGATTTATTGGAAACGTTACAATATGCAAAGAAAACAAAAGGACCGGTACTTATTCATGTGATTACGAAAAAAGGGAAAGGGTACTTGCCAGCGGAAAGCGATAAAAGCGGAGCGTGGCATGGTACAGGCCCTTACAAAATTGAGTCCGGTGACTTTATTAAAGACAAAAATGTTCCGATTGCTTGGAGTAAATTAGTAAGTGATACGGTATTGAAAATGGCTAGAGAAGATGAGCGTATCGTAGCAGTAACGCCAGCAATGCCTGTAGGTTCAAAACTTGAAGCGTTTCAAAAAGAGTTTCCGCATCGCATGTTTGATGTTGGGATTGCAGAGCAGCATGCAACAACAATGGCCGCTGGTCTTGCAACTCAAAATATGAAGCCCTTTTTAGCTATTTATTCGACGTTTTTACAGCGTGCATACGATCAAGTGGTTCATGATATTTGCCGTCAGAAGCTAAATGTATTTATTGGGATTGATCGAGCTGGACTAGTAGGTGCTGATGGTGAAACGCACCAAGGTGTATTTGACATTGCGTTTTTACGTCATTTGCCTAACCTTGTTATTATGATGCCAAAAGACGAGAATGAAGGTCAGCACATGGTTCACACTGCTTTGACTTATGAAGAAGGTCCGATTGCGATGCGCTATGCGAGAGGAAACGGATTAGGTGTTGAACTAGATTCAGAACTGAAAAACATTCCGATCGGTACATGGGACGTATTAAAAGAAGGTTCGGATACAACCATTTTAACGTTTGGTACAACGATTTCAATGGCGATGGATGCAGCAGCAGAACTTGAGAAGCAAGGAATCAGCGTCAAAGTGGTCAATGCTCGTTTTATTAAACCGCTGGATGAAAAAATGCTTCACGAGATTTTCCAAACGAATAAGCCTGTGATTACGGTGGAAGAAGCGGTACTTCAAGGCGGTTTTGGAAGTGCGGTGTTAGAGTTTGCATCAGAGCACGGCTATTATGATACTCGCGTTGAACGTATGGGTATTCCAGATCGCTTTATCGAGCACGGCAGCGTAACAAAACTTTTAGAAGAAATTGGCTTAACCAAAGAAGAGATTATAAATCGAGTTAAAAAACTCGTAACACCAACACAAAAGAGGCTTGAAGTTAAGTGACAAAAAAAGAACGAGTAGATGTATTATTAGTAGAACGAGGTTTGATTGAAACAAGAGAAAAAGCAAAGCGTACAGTGATGGCAGGACTTGTTTATGCGAATGAAGTCCGTTTGGATAAGCCGGGAGAGAAAATTGAACGCGATACGCCGCTGACAATTAAAGGTGCAGTGATGCCTTACGTCAGCAGAGGCGGCTTTAAGCTTGAAAAAGCGATTAAAGAATTTAATGTCCATGTAGCGGATAAAATCATGATTGATATTGGTTCTTCTACTGGAGGCTTTACCGATTGTGCGCTTCAAAATGGAGCGAAGATGTCCTATGCGCTAGACGTAGGCTATAATCAGCTAGCTTGGAAGCTTCGTCAAGATGAGCGAGTAGAAGTAATGGAACGAACAAATTTCCGTTATGTGACACCAGCTGATTTATCAAGAGGCTTGCCTGAATTCGCTTCTATTGATGTATCGTTTATTTCCTTAAGACTCATTCTCCCTGTGTTAAAAACACTTCTTGTTCCATACAGCGATGTTGTTGCACTTGTTAAGCCACAGTTTGAGGCTGGAAGAGAGCAAGTTGGGAAAAAAGGAATCGTGCGTGACTCAAAAGTGCATGAAGAAGTCCTTCAAGGAATGGTGGATTTCTCCCTTCGTCAAGGATACGATGTATATAACATGTCGTATTCACCGATAACAGGAGGAGATGGAAATATCGAATTTCTTCTTCATCTGAGCTGGAAAGGCGAGCGTGAACTTGGTGAAAATCAAGCTCCGCTTACTGTGCGTGAAGTGGTCGAAGAAGCACATAAGACGTTAAAAGAGAAAAAGTAATAATGGCCAATGTTAAGCAAAAACTTAGCATTGGCGATTTGATTATGACTCTTTATACAAAAGGTGCATAATCAAGTTGAACACATTATGATACTTAATTAGTGAAAGACTTATAAACAACAAAACAAAAAGAAGATTACATATTAATGTGAGGTGCCAACATGAATAAAGGGCAAAGACATATTAAAATTCGTGACATTATCACGAATAATGATATTGAAACACAGGATGAATTGGTAGATATTTTAAAAAACCAAGGTTTTAATGTAACACAGGCAACAATCTCTCGTGATATTAAAGAACTGCACTTAGTCAAAGTGCCTTTGATGGACGGACGATACAAATACAGCTTGCCTGCAGATCAGCGTTTTAATCCCTTACAAAAGTTAAAGCGCTCTCTTATGGACGCATTTGTAAAAATTGATTCAGCCGGGCATATGCTGGTGATGAAAACATTGCCGGGAAACGCAAATGCGATTGGCGCATTAATTGATCATTTGGACTGGGATGAAATATTAGGAACAATTTGTGGAGACGATACATGTTTGATTATTTGCCGTACTCCTGAAGATACGCAAATTATATCAGACCGATTCTTAGAAATGTTATAAAGGTGAGTGAAGCAGGTTGTTAGCTGAATTATCCATTAAAAACTTTGCGATTATTGATGAACTTTCTGTTTCATTTGAAAAAGGCTTAACGGTATTAACAGGCGAAACAGGAGCGGGAAAGTCGATTATTATTGATGCCATTTCATTGTTAGTAGGTGGAAGAGGCTCTTCGGAGTTTGTCCGCCATGGAACAGACAGAGCCGAAATTGAAGGGCTTTTCTTATTTGATGAAGAACAGCATCCGAGTCACGAAAAAGCCAAACAAGTCGGTTTGGAAGTGGAAGATGGAATGATTGTGCTTCGCCGAGATATCACTACAAATGGGAAAAGTATTTGCCGTATCAATGGGAAGCTCGTAACGTTAGCTATCCTACGTGAAGTCGGACAGACGTTAATTGATATACATGGACAGCACGAGCACCAAGATTTAATGAATCAAGATCGTCACTTAACTCTTCTTGATCAATATGGAGGAGAAAAAGTAGAAGAGGCTTTGACGGAGTATCGAGAGGTATTTTCGAGGTATACGTCGCTAAAAAAGCAGTTGGATCAATTAACTGAAAATGAGCAGCAGATGGCACATCGCCTCGATCTTATTCAATTTCAATTAGATGAAATCAAAGCCGCAAATTTGCAGCTCAATGAAGACGAGGAACTAAATGAAGAGCGTTTGAAGATTTCCAACTTTGAAAAGATCTATACGTCGCTAAACGATGCGTACAATGCGCTGCACGGTGAACATCAAGGTCTGGATTGGGTAGGCGTAGCAATGAATCATACGGAGGATATTTCGTCACTGGAAAAAAACTATGCCGAAATTTCGGAGATTATTTCATCGAGCTTCTATCAGTTAGAAGACGCATCTTATAAAATTCGTCAGCAGCTAGATTTATTAGAATTTGATCCGAAACGCTTAGACTTTATTGAAGCGCGTTTAAATGAAATTAATCATTTAAAGCGTAAATACGGTCAAAGTGTAGATGAAATTCTAGAATATGCAGCGCAAATTGAAGATGAAATTGATCGTATTGAAAATCGAGATACGCACGTGAGCAAGATCAAAGAACAGTTAAACAGCGTAGCACAGGATTTATTAGTAGAAGCTAACAACGTTTCAGCTATTCGAAAAAAACTTGCTCAGGAGTTAACGGACAGCATCCATCATGAGCTTCAAGAACTCTATATGGCTAAAACCGTATTTCAAATTAAATTCTCTGTCGTAAATGCAGGTAAAAATGACGTTGAAGTAAATGGCGAAAGAATAAAATTCACCAAAGACGGCATTGACAACGTAGAGTTTTATATTTCTACCAACCCTGGTGAACCGTTAAAGCCTCTTGCGAAAGTAGCATCAGGCGGAGAACTGTCAAGGATCATGCTGGCGTTAAAGAGCATCTTCTCTAAGCATCAAGGCGTGACGTCCATTATCTTTGATGAAGTTGATACAGGCGTAAGTGGAAGAGTAGCTCAATCGATCGGTGAAAAAATACATGCCATTTCCGTTGATTCGCAGGTTCTTTGCATATCTCATTTGCCGCAGGTAGCAGCTATGGCAGATACTCATCTCTTTATTGCTAAAGAGATAAAAGGTGATCGTACAACGACATCTGTTCTTCCATTAACTCTTGATGAAAAAGTAAAAGAAATTGGTCGAATGATTGCAGGAGCTGAAATTACAAGCTTAACGAAGGAGCATGCCAAAGAGCTTTTAGATTTAGCGGATAAGATGAAGCAGACCATTTAACAAAACACCTTTTAACACGTAACAGTATGTGTTAAAGGTGTTTTTTTATACAAAATGGAGGAACTGAAAATGTTTCCTTGCACTTCTTTTCATTTTTCTCTGAACTTCTGTTATAAATGCGCTCTAAGAAGGCTAAATTAAATGTGTAGCCATTTAGGCGAGGAAGCGAGGAGAGTGAAAACATGCAAAATCGATACAGACATATAATTGGTGCGATTCTCCTTGTTTCGTTCATTTTTGTAGGATTTATTCCAGTTGTGCAACAATATATACACATTCCAAAACAAATCGTCTTATTTGAACAGCAAAAAGAAAAAATTAATACGACATTACCGCTTAGCGTAGAAGCTTCATCACCTGTTTACGATGTAACAAGTAACAAGGCGAAGCTGACCGTAGCAGGCAAACAGGTAGGCAAAGAAGAGTTGATGCTTCATTTGGCCGGTATTCCTGTAAAGCGTGTAGACGTGCAGGTATTATCTGATTTTAAAGTCATTCCTGGTGGACAATCAATCGGTGTGAAATTAAATTCAAAAGGTGTTCTTGTTGTAGGCTATCATCAGGTAGATACAGCACAAGGTAAAAAATCTCCTGGCGAAATTGCGGGTATTCAAGTTGGAGATATGATTACGAAGATTAATGGTAAAACCATTGAAAAAATGAGTGATATTACACCGTTTATTCAGCAGGCAGGGAAAACGGGTGAACCATTAAATCTGCATATTTTAAGAGAAAAAAAGCAGTTTGACACGAAGCTGTATCCGTTAAAAGATAAGCAAGATTATGCGTACAGAATCGGTTTATACATCCGTGATTCAGCTGCAGGAATTGGCACAATGACTTTTTATGATCCAAAATCTAAAAAATACGGCGCTTTAGGCCATGTTATTTCGGATATGGATACAAAAAAGCCAATCGTAGTAGAAGATGGACAAATTGTCCGTTCGACCGTTACATCAATTGAGAAAGGTTCGAACGGCGTTCCCGGCGAAAAGCTAGCGAGGTTTTCTGAAGATAGACAAATCATTGGGAATATTACACGAAATAGTCCTTTCGGTATTTTTGGAAAATTGTCTTCAACGATGGAAAACGGAATAATGGATAAAGCAATGCCAATTGCTCTATCTCATCAAGTAAAAGAAGGACCTGCTAAAATTCTAACGGTAGTAGATGATGATCAAGTGGAAGAATTTGATATTGAAATTATGAGTACTATACCTCAAAAGTTTCCGGCTACTAAAGGAATGGTTATTAAAATTACAGATCCTAAATTGTTAAAGAAAACAGGTGGAATTGTTCAAGGAATGAGCGGGAGTCCGATTATTCAAAACGGTAAAGTCGTTGGAGCGGTTACCCATGTTTTTGTAAATGATCCTACCTCCGGTTACGGTGTCCATATTGAATGGATGCTTAACGAAGCAGGAATCGATATTTATAAAAATAATCGAAAAAAAGCGAGCTAATGTTGTCATTAGTTCGCTTTTTTTGATAAAAATTATTGTCGTAAATGTACGAGAAAAACGTCGAAAAACAAAGAAAATAAGAGAAAATCGAATAAATTCCATTTAAAAGACTTTTTTCTAAAAAAATAAAGGAAATAATGTTGCATTGTCGAATTTGTCCTTTAGAATAAAGAATAGAGACACGTAGGAAACGACGTATAACATAAAGGACTGAGGAGGAAGCTGCATTGAAAAAAATTAAAGTATGCTTGGTTGATGATAATCGGGAACTAATTGGTTTGCTTGAAGATTATATTTCAGAGCAAGAAGACATGGAAGTAATCGGAGTAGCTTACAATGGACAAGAGTGTTTATCCATTTTAAAAGATAAAGATCCGGATGTTCTTGTATTAGACATTATTATGCCGCATCTAGATGGATTAGCAGTTTTAGGTCAGTTAAAAGAAATGAAAAAAGAAAATTATCCAAATGTCATCATGCTAACAGCATTTGGGCAAGAAGACGTAACGAAAAAAGCGGTTGATTTAGGAGCTGCTTATTTTATTCTAAAGCCGTTTGATATGGAAAACTTAGTGAATCATATTCGTCAAGTTAGCGGACAAACATCTTCATTTATGCAACGTTCATCTTCTTCCATGCGTTCGCATCGCGACAGCAAACCAGCAAATTTAGATGCAAGCATTACGAGCATCATTCACGAAATTGGTGTACCTGCTCATATTAAAGGCTATTTATATTTGAGAGAAGCCATTTCAATGGTATATAAGGATATTGAGCTGCTTGGGTCGATTACAAAAGTGCTGTATCCTGACATTGCAAAAAAATACAATACAACAGCAAGCCGCGTTGAGCGCGCCATTCGTCATGCCATTGAAGTAGCATGGAGCCGAGGGAACATTGATTCTATTTCTTCATTATTCGGATATACTGTCAGCATGTCAAAAGCAAAGCCGACAAATAGTGAATTTATCGCCATGGTTGCGGATAAATTACGCCTTGAACATAAAGCGAGTTGAAAGGGATAGGACTGCTGGAATTACGGGGTTTTGAGTGAGCTGATACCTTTTGTAATACAGAGTACATGCCGATAAACTTTTGGAATTTACACTAGATATTAAACTGAAAACCAATAAACTTTTTACTGCAGGGCCGATGAATTTTAATCATTCATGGGTCCTTTCATTTTGTTTTAAGAGTTGGAAATAGGGAGGTTAAGGGAATGTACATCTTGTGATCCATAGTAGTGTATTTTATTGAAATAATTTATTTAATTGTTATGAGGGCTTTGTGTTTGAAAGAAGATTTAGAAGATGTGTTAAAAAATTCATCTACATATATGGATAAGTAAATGATAAAAAAAGCAGCCTTCAGAAAAGGCTGCTTTTTTTAATCCATTAATTTAGCAATCGGTTTTGAAAGGAACAAAACAATAATTCCAAGTACAATTGTTACAGCTCCGATTAAGCTGAAGATGTCGAAATAACCTAACGACTGTGTATAAGATGCAAGAACACCCGCTAGCTTATTAGCAACAGCAGAGCTTGCCATCCATACGCCCATTAAAAGAGAAGCAAGCTTTAATGGAGCCAGTCTACTTACCATAGACAACCCTACTGGCGAAATCATAAGCTCAGCCAGCGTGTGCAGGAAGTAAGTGAAAATCATAAATAGGATATTTACTTTTAAAGCTGGGTCATTACCAGTATACATAACGGCTGGAATTAAAATTAAGAATCCTAATCCGACTGTTACAAGTCCCATACCCATTTTTGTTGGTGTTTTAAAATCACCGCGTTTTGAATTTCCTAGCTTGTACCAAACAAGTGACATAATTGGTGCTAAAATCATGATAAACAGTGGATTCAATGATTGGAACCACTCTGTTGGAACCGTAAAACTACCGATTTGACGATCAATTTGATCTTGAGCATATAGCGTTAAAGAACTTCCAGCCTGTTCAAAAGCTGTCCAGAAAGCAATAACAACGAAAGCTAGAATAACGATAGCAACCGTTCTTTTCTTTTCTCGTGCTGTCAGCGGAGCAGTTGATGTTTGAGATGCTGCTGCATGAACTTTTCCTGTAGGCTCTTTCCCAATATCACCTAAATAGCGATTAGCCAGTAGGTTAAATAAAATTTGTCCAACAACCATTCCGATAGCTGCTGTTAAAAATCCGTATTTATAACTCATTAATCCAACAACTAATGGGGCGAAAAATGCACCAAAGTTAATACCCATATAAAAAATGGTAAAAGCACCGTCACGGCGAGGATCATTTTCTGCATAAAGATCTCCGACCAATGTGGAGATATTTGGTTTGAAAAATCCGTTTCCGATAATTAATAAAGCAAGTCCGATATACAAAGCGGCTACGCTTTGATGAATGAAGATGGAAAAATTCCCGAGTGCCATAATCACACCACCGATTGTGATGGCTAGCCTTCTTCCGAGGAAGCGGTCTGTTAAATATCCGCCAATCATCGGCGTAATGTAAACAGCACTAGTGAATGTTCCATATAAGCTCAGTGCAGTTGCTTTATCTACCCCGAGTCCACCTTGAGCAGCGGTAGCAGTTAAATAAAGAACAAGAATGGCTCTCATTCCATAATAACTAAATCTTTCCCATGCCTCAGTCGCGAATAATAAGTACAGTCCAGGAGGGTGTTTTTTCCTAGACTCATTTGGCTGCTGATTTTCGTGTTGTACAGCTGCTTGCATAATGAAGTCCCCCTAAAATTTCTCTCATACTATTTAATTCTTTTATTTGAATTGATCAAAAAATCAGAATATAAGTACTGGAATAAACATAATGTATTTTTATTTTAGTAGAAAAACAATAATTTCGTCAATGAAATTATATGGAAAAATCAAAAAATAATTAAATATACACAAAAAAGTATTAAATTACTTATTTAAAAGCATTTTTAAAAATACATTTATATTATTAAATATTCTAATATATGTTATGGAAAATGAAGTAAGAAAGTAATACTATTTTTGGAAACGAAAATTCGAAAGAAAAAAGGATCTGTTATTCAGATCCTTTTTTATCTTCGCCCGCATTTAATTCAGCAAGCTTCTGCAGCAAAATATGCTGAGGCATATGCATCAATTGCTCGAGGGGGATATTTAATTGTTCTGCTAATTTTACGGCTGTATCCGGAGAAATTTGCAGTGGTCTCATACACAACGACCTCCTTTTGCATATAAAGTAATGAAAGTGAAGAAGTATAAACAGTAAATTCGTGCTTTCACTATTAAGTAATGCTAAAGTTAATAATAAGTGATAATAGAGGAGTTGAGCAAGTATGTTTGTAATAGGTCATCGCGGCGCAGCTGGAACGTTTCCTGAAAATACGATGATTTCCTTCAAAGAAGCAGCGAGAGTCGGAGCACACGGAATTGAACTTGATGTGCATATGACAAAGGATGGAGAACTTGCTGTAATTCATGATGAAAAAGTAGATCGAACGACGAATGGAAAAGGGTATGTAAAAGATTTTACGTATCAAGATTTACAAAAATTAGATGCGAGCTATAAGTTCAAAAAAAAGTACGGAGTATGTAAAATTCCCATGTTAAATGAAGTAATGGAGTGGGCTTCAAGTGAAGGAATTAGTGTAAATATTGAGTTGAAAAACAATATATTTGACTATCCATACTTAGAAATGAAAGTTTTAGATTTAATTTATTTATACAAGATGAAGGATCGAACGATGATTTCATCTTTTAATCATAACAGCTTAGCCCGAATTGGTTCTTTGGATTCTACGATTGAAACAGCTATTTTATATTCTTATCCGATGTATGAGCCTTGGGTATATGCGCAGCATCTTGGCGCAAAAGCTCTTCACCCTAATCAGCGTACCGTGAATGAAGTAAATGTAGCCGCTTCAAAAGATTGTCAAATTCCAGTGCGACCTTACACAGTAAATGATGTAAAAGTAGCTGAGCAGCTTCGGAAATATGGATGTGAATCCATTATTACTGATTATCCTGAAAAAATGGTGAAGCAATTTGGGGGACGCTTTTCGTAAAAAAACATCGCATTAATGCGATGTTTTTTTATCTTTTTGAAATCTGTTTTGAACTTTGTTTCGCTTGCGGTCTCTGTGCAGAATAAAGCCAGCAACAAATCCAAGGCCGATTACAAATAACAGAAGGCCGACTGAAAATTGCAAAAATAAAGAAGGAAACGGGGATTGCAGGATGCCAAAAATCATATCTCTCATAAGTTTAATGCCATATCCAGCGAGTATACCAGGAATAAGTAAGATTAGCAGGGCAATAATTCGAACCATAGCTTCTCCTTTCGCTTCTCTTTTTTAAAATGAATGCGTTTACATTATAAAACCGTTATACTTGAATCATAAAAGAACTAAATAAATTGTCAAGAGCGTTTCTTTTTTTATATGATAGGTATATGCAATATTTTGCACGGAACATGTACATATTAAGTAGAAAAGGTGAAAAAATATGCAAAATGTGTTGATCGTTGGAGGAGGAAAAGGCGGATTAGCTATTCTGAAAATCTTGTTGGAAACCGAATTTATGAAAGTGATTGGTGTAGTAGACGTACGAGCTGACGCGCCGGCTGTTTTGCATGCGAAAGAACAAGATATTTCAACCGGAATGAATTGGGAGCCTTATATGACAAAGCAGCTCGATGTCATTGTTGAAACAACAGGTAAACAAGGTGTTTTTCAACAATTGCAGAGAAGCAAACCTGCTGATGCACTGGTAGTTCCGGGATTGGTTGCTGAAATTATGGCCAATCTGATGGAGGAAAAAGAAGAGTTAATTCAGCGGTTAAAGCAAGAATCGTATAAATATGATCTTATTTTTAACGCGGCTCATGATGCGATGGTCGTGATTGATAGGAATGGATATATTACGCTATTTAATCAAAGTGCCGAGCGTTTGACGAACTTTTCACACAGAGATGTAATTGGTAAGCATCTTCATGAAGTTATTCCAAATAGTAAACTTGTTGATGTTCTTCATACAAAAACGATTGATCAAAATAGTGAATTTGTGTTAGATAGCGGACGGAAGGTCATTACGACTAGAATACCAATACTCGACGAGAATAGAGAGCTGTTTGGTGCCTTTTCGATTTTTAAAGATATTACGGACGTTGTCGGATTGGCAGAAGAAGTTACGAACTTAAAAGAAGTACAAACTATGCTTCAAGCTATTATTCAATCTTCTGAAGAAGCTATTTCGGTTGTCGATGAAGAAGGAAGAGGGATTTTAATTAATCCTGCTTATACGAGAATTACGGGTTTAAAAAAGACGGATATTATTGGTCAGCCCGCGACTGCCGATATCTCTGAAGGAGACAGTATGCACATGAAGGTGCTGCAAACAAGACGTCCTGTTCGAGGTGTAAGAATGAGGCTTGGTCCGAGTAAAAGAGACGTAGTTGTGAATGTTGCCCCTGTTATTGTCGATGGAAAATTAAAAGGCAGCGTTGGCGTTATTCATGATATGTCTGAAATTCAAGAGCTTACAAATGAACTCAAAAGAGCGCGTCAAATTATCCGAACGCTTGAAGCGAAATATTCATTTGCTGATATCATTGGTCAGTCTGAAGAATTTCAGTTAGCAATTGAGCAGGCTAGACTTGCTGCTAAAACACCAGCTACTGTTTTGCTTAGAGGTGAATCTGGGACGGGTAAGGAGCTGTTTGCACATGCGATTCATAATGCGAGCAGCCGAAAGTTTAATAAATTTGTTCGGATCAACTGTGCTGCACTTTCTGAGTCTTTGCTTGAAAGTGAACTTTTTGGGTATGAAGAAGGAGCTTTTTCCGGGGCAAAACGAGGCGGAAAACGAGGTGTTTTTGAAGAAGCCAATAACGGTAGCATCTTTTTGGATGAAATCGGGGAGCTTTCAGCTCATATGCAGGCTAAGCTGCTTCGAGTGCTTCAAGAAAAAGAGCTTATTCGCGTTGGAGGCACGACCCCCATTCCGGTGAATGTTCGCGTGATTGCAGCTACGAATGTGAATTTAGAAAAAGGAATGGCTGATGGAAGCATTAGACAGGACTTGTATTATCGGCTAAACAAAATTCCGATTCACATACCTCCTCTTCGGAAGAGAAAAGAGGATATTGGAGCGCTTGTTACACACTTAATTACAAAAATTAATCAAGATTACGGCCGACATGTTGAAGGGGTAACAGATCGGGCCTTACAATCATTGAGATCATACGACTGGCCAGGAAACGTCAGAGAGCTTGAAAACATATTAGGAAGAGCTATTATTTATATGCACTATACGGAAACAATGATTGATTCTGTTCATCTCCCTTCACTTGAAGGCAAGGGCAAAAAAGAAAAAAATCAGGCGAATGAAGAGGTAGTATTCGAAGGGAAGACTTTAGCGCACATGATGGAAAATTATGAAGCTGAACTTATTCAAAAAGTGCTGATTGCAAACAAGTATAACCGAACGAAAACAGCAAAACAGCTCAATATTTCCCTGCGTTCTCTGTATTATAAGTTGGAAAAATACAATCTTGCAAATAACAGCATGCAATAAAATGCATGGTGTGCAAGTTATTGCATATAAATAGAGAGGTATTCTTTTTTTCTGTTTGTCGTTAGAATCAATAAAAAAATTTTTTTGTGCGTAGAAACGGATATAAGCAGCTATATTATGTAATATATGCAGAGTGTGGCACAAATCTTGCATATATTTTAAGTGACTGCATAAACGCGCAGTATGCTCTTTAAAAAGGGGCAAAAGAAAGAATGAAAAAGGAGAGGTCGAACATTCCATGACTCTTGCTACCATCTTATCTCGGGTTGCTAAGCAGTCTTCTTTGACTGTTGCTGTTGCTGCAGCTGAAGACTTAGAAACAATTGAGGCAGTGTATGAAGCTGTGTCAAGGGAAGTTTCTGAATTTATTTTGTTTGGCAACGAAACAACAATTAATGAATTATTCAGGCAGTACCGCCCATCCTTACTCACTCATAAGGCTGTGACGGTCGTACATACGGAGTCCGTTTTAGAAGCGGCTCAATTGGCTGTGCGTTCAGTTCAGCAAGGTCAAGCTCATATCGTAATGAAAGGGAATTTATCCACATCGCTTATTTTAAAAGCTGTGTTAAATAAAGAGCATGGTTTGCGTACGGGAAATGTTTTATCACACGTAGCTGTGTTTGATGTTCCTCACTATGACCGCCCTATTCTTGTAACAGATGCAGCTATGAATATTACGCCATCTCTGGAAGAGAAAGTTCAAATCATTCAAAACGCGGTGAACGTTGCTCACTCGATTGGGATAGAGGTGCCAAAGGTAGCTCCTGTTGCAGCGGTTGAAGTTGTGAACCCTTTGATGCCTGCCACAGTAGAGGCTGCACTTCTTACACAGATGAACCGCAGAGGACAAATTAAAGGCTGCGTTATTGATGGACCTTTAGCACTCGACAATGCCATTAACATAGAAGCAGCCAAGCAAAAAGGCATTCAAAGTGAAGTTGCCGGTCAAGCAGATATATTACTCGTTCCAGCAATTGAAACAGGGAACGTCTTATATAAATCCCTTATTTATTTTGCTAAAGCAAAAGTTGGAGCTATTCTAGCGGGGGCAAAAGCTCCGGTCGTCTTAACATCCAGAGCAGATTCATCAGAAAGTAAATTATACTCACTGGCGCTTGCTATCAGCGTCGCTCAACAGAATTCTTAGGAGGCACTAACAATGAAAATTTTTGACTATATGGAAACATACGATTATGAGCAGTTATTATTTTGCCAAGATAAAGATTCAGGCTTAAAAGCCATTATTGCGATTCATGATACAACAATTGGACCAGCTCTAGGCGGTACGAGAATGTGGACATATGAATCAGAAGAGGCTGCAACTGAAGATGCGCTTCGTTTATCACGCGGAATGACTTATAAAAATGCAGCAGCAGGCTTGAATTTAGGAGGAGGAAAAACGGTTATTATCGGAGATCCTCGCAAAGACAAAAATGAAGCGATGTTCCGTGCATTTGGCCGCTTTATTCAAGGGTTAAATGGTCGATATATTACAGCAGAAGATGTGGGCACAACGGTAGAGGATATGGATATTGTATATGAGGAAACGGATTATGTAACGGGTGTATCTCCTGCCTTCGGTTCATCAGGCAATCCATCACCAGTCACAGCCTACGGCGTATACCGAGGAATTAAAGCAGCAGCAAAAGAAGCATTTGGAACAGATATGCTTGAAGGAAAAGTAGTAGCTGTCCAAGGTGTAGGAAACGTAGCATATAATTTATGCCGCCACCTTCACGAAGAAGGGGCAAAACTTATTGTAACGGATATTAATAAAGAAGCTGTTCAGCGTGCGGTAGAAGAATTTGGTGCGCAAGCAGTAGACCCAAATGATATTTATGGTGTAGAATGTGATATCTATGCTCCTTGTGCACTCGGAGCAACGATTAACGATGAAACGATCCCTCAAATAAAAGCAAAAGTTATTGCAGGGGCAGCTAATAATCAATTGAAAGAAACGCGTCATGGTGATTTAATTCATGAATTAGGCATTGTATATGCACCGGACTATGTTATTAATGCAGGAGGCGTTATTAACGTAGCTGATGAGCTAGTTGGATATAACCGTGAGCGTGCGCTGAAAAAAGTTGAAGGTATTTATGATAATATTGAAAAGGTAGTTGAAATCTCAAAGCGAGATGGCATTCCAACCTATCTAGCAGCAGATCGCTTAGCTGAAGAAAGAATTGAAAAGCTGCGTCGTTCACGCAGTCAATTTTTACAAAATGGACAGCATATTTTAAGTAGACGTCATACGCGCTAATGTTTGAGCTGAAGGCTAGGCAAAAGGAATAAATGAAATCCTTTCGACCTAGCCTTCGTTTATGAGAATGATAAGGTAGGAGGACATGTGTTGGATATGCACGAATATCGAATGCTGATAATAAATCCGGGTTCAACGTCCACAAAAATTGGCGTGTTTCACAACGATAAACCAATTTTTGATCGAACAATCCGCTACGATTCACAACAAATGAATCAGTTTGAGACGATATATGCACAGTATGAGTTCCGTAAAAACTCGATTTTAGAGGCACTTGATGAAGAAGGGATTAATTTATCTAAATTAAGTGCAGTATGTGGAAGAGGAGGGCTTTTACGCCCGATTGAAGGCGGCACATACGAAGTAAATCAAGCCATGCTCAAAGATTTAAAAGACGGTTATGCCGGCCATCATGCTTCAAATTTAGGCGGGATTTTAGCGTTTGAGATTGCATCTGGATTAAATATTCCAGCATACATTGTTGATCCAGTGGTGGTAGATGAGCTAAGTGACATCGCTCGTATCTCAGGAACTCCTTTTATGGAAAGGAAAAGCATCTTTCACGCGCTGAATCAAAAATCGGTGGCTCGAAAAGTGGCCAAAGAAATGAATAGCACATACGAACAAATGAACGTTATTGTTACCCATATGGGCGGGGGCATTACGGTTGGAGTTCACAAGTGCGGAAAAGTAATTGATGTGAACAATGGCCTGCACGGCGACGGTCCTTTTAGTCCAGAGCGCGCTGGCGGTGTACCGGTTGGTGAATTAGTTCGTCTTTGCTTTTCAGGTCAGTATTACCGCGAGGAGATTATGAAAATGCTTGTAGGAAAAGGCGGACTTGTCGGTTATTTGGGCACATCTGACGTGCAGAAAGTCGAAGCGCTAGTGAAAAATGGAAACGAAAAAGCTAAGCTTATCTACGAAGCAATGGCTTATCAAATTTCGAAGGAAATTGGAGCTGCCAGTACGGTATTGCATGGAAAAGTAGATGCCATTATTCTAACGGGAGGCATTGCTTATTCAAAAGCGTTTGTTGAGCTGATTATTAATCATGTAAAGTGGATTGCAGATGTCATTGTTTACCCTGGAGAAAATGAGCTTCAAGCGCTAGCTGAAGGGGCTCTCCGAGTGCTTACAGGTGAAGAAGAAGTAAAGGAATATAAAGGCGCTTAATAGCGTTTGCAGAAAGGTGTGAAGCAGTGTGGCAAAAGAATATGATTTGGTCATTCTCGGCGGTGGAACCGGAGGGTACGTAGCAGCTATTCGTGCCTCTCAGTTAGGTCTATCGGTAGCGGTTGTGGAAAAAAATAAGTTAGGCGGCACATGCCTGCACGCAGGGTGTATCCCAAGCAAAGCTTTACTAAGAAGTGCAGAAGTCTATCAAACGGCTAAGAAAAGCAGTGAATTTGGCGTAGAAACGTCCAATGTACTATTGAACTATGCTCGTGTACAAGAACGAAAGTCAGAAATTGTTTCACAGTTACATAATGGTGTCAAACAGCTAATGAAAAAAGGTAAAATTGACGTATATGAAGGAATTGGACGTATTTTAGGACCTTCTATTTTTTCTCCTATGCCAGGAACCATCTCCGTTGAATTAAAAAGCGGTGAAGAAAACGAAATGCTTATTCCAAAGAATGTAATTGTCGCAACAGGGTCTCGCCCTAGAACATTACCTGGTTTAACAATCGATGGAGAGAAAGTAATCACTTCAGATGAAGCATTAAAGATGGAAACACTTCCTGCTTCTATTATTATTGTGGGAGGCGGCGTCATTGGAATTGAATGGGCGTCAATGCTCACAGATTTTGATGTTGATGTAACGGTTGTTGAATACAGCGATCGAATTTTACCAACAGAAGATCAAGATATCTCCCGTGAAATGACGAAGCTTTTAAAAGCAAAAGGAGTTACCATTATTACTTCTGCTAAAGTAATGGCTGATACACTGTCTGTTGGTGGTCAGGTGAAAATTTCTGCTCAAGTAGGAGACGATATGCAAGAATATGAAGCAGAAAAGCTGCTTGTATCTGTAGGGCGTCAAGCGAATGTCGAAGGAATTGGTCTCGAGAATACCGATATTGTAGTAGAAAACGGTGTGATTGCCACAAATGATTTTTATCAAACGAAAGAATCTCATATCTACGCAATTGGAGATGTGATTGGCGGACTGCAGCTTGCACATGTAGCTTCTCACGAAGGAATCGTAGCTGTTGAGCATTTACACGGTGACAAGCCTTTGAAGATTGATTACACAACAATTTCTAAATGCGTATACAGCAGCCCGGAGGCAGCAAGTGTAGGATTAACAGAACAAGAAGCAAAACAGCAAGGATTTCAGCTGAAGGTTGGAAAGTTTCCGTTTAAGGCCGTTGGAAAAGCTCTTGTATATGGAGAGGCAGAGGGATTTGTTAAAATTATTGCCGATGCCGACACAAATGATGTTCTTGGTGTGCATATGATTGGACCTCACGTGACGGATATGATTTCTGAAGCGGGTCTTGCAAAGGTATTGGATGCTACACCATGGGAAATTGCTCATACCATTCATCCTCATCCTAGCCTTTCAGAAGCGATGGGAGAAGCTTCATTAGCTGTAGATGGAAAAGCGATTCATTTTTGATGATTAAAGGAGGTTTAAACATGACAAAAAACCGTCATGAATCATTAGGATTAACTGATGAACAAGTACTTGAAATGTACCGCACTATGCTGCTTGCACGAAAAATTGATGAGCGTATGTGGCTATTAAACCGTGCAGGGAAGGTGCCTTTTGTTATTTCATGTCAAGGTCAAGAAGCCGCTCAAGTTGGCGCAGCTTTTGCCTTAAACAGAGAGAATGATTACATATTACCTTATTACCGCGATCTGGGTGTTGTGCTGGCATTTGGAATGACTGCGCGCGATTTAATGCTTTCTGGGTTTGCTAAAGCAGAAGATCCAAACTCAGGAGGTCGTCAAATGCCAGGTCACTTTGGCCATAAGGAAAAGCGAATTGTAACAGGATCTTCTCCAGTTACAACACAGGTGCCTCATGCAGTAGGAATCGCTTTAGCAGGACGATTGGAGAAAAAAGACTTAGTCACGTTTGTTACGTTTGGAGAAGGATCTTCTAACCAAGGAGACTTCCACGAAGGCGCGAACTTTGCAGGTGTTCATAAGCTTCCTGTTATCTTTATGTGTGAAAATAACAAGTATGCGATTTCTGTTCCGGTTGAAAAGCAGCTAGGGTGCGCAAAAGTATCTGATCGTGCGATTGGATATGGTATGCCAGGCTACACAATTGATGGAAACGATGTCCTTGAAGTATATCGAGTGGTAAAAGAAGCAAGAGATCGTGCATCCAGAGGAGAAGGGCCTACTCTTATTGAAACTGTTTCAGAGCGTTTGACTGCCCATTCAAGTGATGACGATGATCGTGCATATCGCGGCGCAGAAGAATTGTCTGAAGCTAAAAAGAGTGATCCGCTTGCGTACTTTGCGACTTATTTAAAAGAGGTTAACGTGTTAACCGATGAACGAGAAAAACAAATGCTTGATGATATTATGAACATCGTTAATGATGCAACAGATTATGCTGAAAACGCTCCTTATGCAGAAGCGGAATCGGCTTTAAAATACGTGTACGGTGAGTAAGGAGGAGAACATATGCCGGTTATTTCATATATTGATGCAGTAACAATGGCCATTCGTGAAGAAATGGAAAGAGATTCCCGCGTGTTTGTATTAGGAGAAGACGTAGGAAAAAAAGGCGGCGTATTTAAAGCAACCAACGGACTGTACGAACAGTTCGGGGAAGAAAGAGTTATTGACACACCTCTTGCAGAATCTGCTATTGCAGGCGTAGGAATCGGAGCGGCAATGTACGGCATGCGTCCGATTGCGGAAATGCAATTTGCTGATTTTATTATGCCTGCAGTCAATCAAATCGTGTCAGAAGCAGCGAAAATTCGCTATCGTTCTAATAATGATTGGAGTTGTCCAATTACAATTCGAGCTCCGTACGGCGGTGGAGTTCACGGTGCTCTTTATCATTCTCAATCTGTTGAAGCACTGTTTGCCAATACGCCAGGGTTAAAGATTGTGATGCCTTCTACGCCTTATGACGTAAAAGGATTATTAAAAGCAGCTATTCGTGATGATGATCCAGTTCTTTTCTTTGAGCATAAGCGTGCGTACCGTTTGATTAAAGGAGAAGTCCCTGAAGATGATTATGTACTTCCGATTGGCAAAGCAGATGTAAAGAGAGAAGGAGACGACATCACGGTTATTACATATGGTCTTTGTGTACACTTTGCTCTTCAAGCTGCTGAAAAGCTAGAAGCAGACGGTATTTCAGCACACATCTTAGATTTAAGAACGGTCTATCCGCTTGATAAAGAAGCTATTATAGAAGCAGCATCTAAAACAGGTAAGGTCCTGCTTTTAACGGAAGACAACAAAGAAGGCAGCATTATGAGCGAAGTAGCAGCTATTATTGCTGAACACTGCTTATTTGATTTAGATGCGCCAATTCAGCGCCTTGCTGGCCCCGATGTTCCAGCTATGCCGTATGCACCAACAATGGAAAAATATTTTATGGTGAATCCAGATAAAGTAGAAAAAGCAATGAGAGAATTAGCTCAATTTTAAAAGGAGTTGTATCAATTGGCTATTGAAAAAATTACGATGCCGCAGCTCGGTGAAAGTGTAACAGAAGGTACAATTAGCAAATGGCTCGTTTCTGTTGGAGATCACGTAAATAAGTACGACCCGTTAGCTGAAGTCATGACGGATAAAGTAAATGCTGAAGTGCCTTCTTCTTTTAGTGGAACAATTAAAGAGTTAATTGCAGGTGAAGATGATACTTTACCCGTGGGAGAAGTGATTTGTTTAATTGAAGTAGAAGGAACTGTATCTCAAAAAGAACAGAAAACGTCTGATAAGACTGTAGAAGAATCAGCGCCAAAAACAGCGGACAGTCAATCCAATAAAAGCCGATACTCTCCAGCTGTTATGCGTCTGTCACAAGAACATAATATTAATTTAGATACCGTGACAGGAACAGGAGCGGGCGGCCGCATTACGAGAAAAGATATTTTAGCTGTTATCGAAAAAGGCGGAGCTGCTGAAGTGAAAGAAACACCTGCATCAACAGTTCAGCCAGAAGCACCCGTAGCGGCAGCTGCTCCAAAAACGAAGCAACCCGCGCCGGTTGTGTCTGCAGCCGGAGATCAAGAAATCCCTGTTTCAGGCGTGCGTAAAGCTATTGCAGCAAATATGCTTCGCAGTAAAAACGAAATTCCGCATGCATGGACAATGGTTGAAGTTGATGTAACGAACTTAGTTTCTTATCGTGATGCATTAAAGACGGAGTTCAAACAAAAAGAAGGTTTTAACTTAACTTATTTTGCGTTCTTCGTAAAAGCAGTGGCTCAGGCTTTAAAAGAATTCCCTCAAATGAATTCAATGTGGGCAGGAGACCGTATTGTTCAGAAAAAAGATATTAATGTATCTATTGCTGTTGCAACAGACGATGCTTTATTTGTGCCGGTTATTAAACAAGCCGATGAAAAGACAATCAAAGGCATTGCGCGTGAAATTACAGAGCTTGCGCAAAAAGTTCGTACGGGTTCATTGAAGTCTGAAGACATGCAGGGCGGAACGTTTACTGTTAACAACACAGGCTCATTTGGTTCCGTGCAATCAATGGGGATTATTAATTACCCGCAAGCGGCTATTTTACAAGTAGAATCTATTGTAAAACGTCCGGTTATTATTGATAACATGATTGCTGTTCGAGATATGGTTAACTTATGTTTATCACTTGATCACCGCGTGTTGGACGGCTTGGTGTGCGGCAGGTTCTTGGCAAGAGTTAAAGAGATTTTAGAATCTACGTCTAAAGAGAATACGTCCGTCTATTAAAAAAAGCAAATGGAGCTTTCTCCATTTGCTTTTTTATTTTGAAGCAATGATTGAACAATTTGTAAAAGATGTATTAAAATAAAAGAAGAATCATCAAACTTCAAAGTGTAATCATCTAGGTCTAGCAGGCAGCTATTAACTGTAAAGGGGCATGGAAATGAAAACAAATACATTATCATTTCATGAATTTACACGTACACCTAAAGAAGATTGGGCACAGGAAGTTAGCAAAAACACCGCGCTCCGCTCAAAAGAAACGTTAGAAAACATCTTTTTGAAACCGCTTTATTTTGAAAGTGATACGGCACATTTAGACTACTTGCAGCAGAGTCCGGCGGGAATAGATTGTTTAAGAGGAGCCGGTAAAGAATCATACATACTAGGGGAATGGGAAATCACCCAAAAAATCGACTTACCTTCTATTAAAGAAAGCAATAAACTTCTTTTACACAGTTTGAGAAATGGACAAAATACGGCCGCTTTTACGTGCAGTGAAGCAATGAGGCAAGGAAAAGACGTTGATGAAGCAACTGAAGCTGAAGTAGCCTCAGGCGCTACAATTTCTACTTTAGAGGATGTTGCTCATTTGTTTCAGCATGTAGCTCTTGAAGCTGTGCCTTTATTTTTAAATACGGGATGTACATCCGTTCCACTTCTTTCGTTTCTAAAAGCATACTGTGTTGATCATAACTTTGATATGAGACAGCTAACAGGTACGGTTGGAATGGATCCGCTCGGCACTCTTGCTGAATACGGGAGAGTTCCACTTTCCACTCGAGATTTATACGATCATTTAGCTTACGCAACGCGTTTGGCTCACAGTAATGTTCCAGAGCTCAAAACGATCATTGTATCAAGCATTCCTTACCATAACAGCGGTGCAAACGCTGTTCAAGAACTAGCTTATATGCTTGCTACAGGAGTGCAGTATATTGATGAATGCATGAAACGCGGTCTGTCCTTACATCAAGTTTTACCTCACATGACCTTTTCTTTTTCAGTTAGCTCACATTTATTTATGGAAATATCAAAACTTCGTGCTTTTCGCATGCTTTGGGCAAATGTGGTTCGTGCTTTTGATGACACGGCCGTTTCAGTGCCGTTTATTCATACGGAAACGTCACGTCTTACACAGTCTAAAGAAGATATGTATACAAATGCATTAAGGAGCACGGTTCAAGCGTTTGCTTCTATTGTAGGAGGAGCGGATAGTCTGCATATTGAACCATATGATTCCGTTACATCCTCATCTTCTCAGTTCGCTCATCGCCTTTCCCGTAATACTCACTTAATTTTGCAGCACGAAACACATATATCAAAAGTAATGGATCCTGCCGGAGGCTCTTGGTACGTTGAAGCTTACACACATGAATTAATGACAAAAGCTTGGGAGTTATTTGGCAACATTGAAGACCACGGCGGAATGGAAGAAGCTTTAAAACAAGGGCGAATTCAAGATGAAGTTGAACAAATGAGAGTAAAAAGACAAGGAGATATAGAGTGCCGAATTGAGCGCTTGATCGGAGTCACACACTATGCTCCTAAGCAACACGCTGCATCTGAAGAGATAAAAAGCACTCTGTCTAAAAAAGAAGAAAGAAAAATGAATAAATACAGTGACCAGAACACTTCGGAATTTTTATCAAATCTTTCGCTAGAGGACTATACAAAGCTAGCATCTAAAGGGGTAACAGCAGGGTGGATGCTAAAACAAATGGCGAAGCAGTCACAGCCAGACAGTGTTGTGCCGCTCACTAAGTGGAGAGCAGCAGAGAAGTTTGAAAAAATACGGGTTTATACAAAGGGAATGAGCATTGGCATTATGGAGCTCGCCGATCCTAGCAGTCATAAAAAAGCTGAGATTGCCCGGTCTTTATTTGAAAGCGCAGGCTTTGCGTGTGAAACAATTAAAAACATAGATTCCTACGTCGAGATAGCAGATTGGATGAATGAACAAAAGCACGAAGCATATGTAATCTGTGGAAGTGATGAACTCGTGGAAAAGCTCTTAACAAAAGCGATGACTTATTTTGAGGAAGATTCCGTTTATGTGTACGTAGTAGGGGAAGAACACGTATCACGCAAAACGCAGTGGCAGCAAAAAGGTGTAATGAGCGTCATACATCCTAAGACAAATGTTATTCAATGCGTTAAGAAGTTATTATGTGCTTTGGAGGTAGAAGTTCATGTATAAAAAGCCTTCTTTTTCTAATATTCCATTATCATTTTCAAAGCAGCAAAGGGAAGATGACGTGACTCAAAGTTCATTCACTGCTTTTCAAACAAATGAACAAATTGAATTAAAATCATTATATACAAAAAAAGACAGAGATGACCTCGACTTTATTCACTTTGCACCTGGTATTCCACCGTTTGTGAGAGGACCGTATGCAACGATGTATGTGAATCGGCCTTGGACGATTAGACAGTATGCAGGATACTCAACGGCGGAGGAAAGCAATGCCTTTTACCGCCGAAACCTAGCTGCTGGACAGAAAGGGCTGTCTGTTGCTTTTGACCTAGCTACCCACCGCGGCTATGACTCTGATCATCCAAGAGTTGTTGGAGATGTAGGGAAAGCAGGAGTGGCAATTGATTCAATGATTGATATGAAGCAGCTGTTTGAAGGGATTCCGCTTGATCAAATGTCCGTGTCGATGACGATGAACGGGGCGGTTCTTCCTATTTTAGCTTTCTACATCGTAACAGCTGAAGAACAAGGAGTGAAAAAAGAAAAGCTGGCTGGAACGATTCAAAACGATATTTTAAAAGAATATATGGTGCGCAATACGTATATTTATCCTCCTGAAATGTCCATGCGAATCATTGCGGATATTTTTAAATATACAGCGGAGCATATGCCGAAATTTAACAGTATTAGTATATCAGGCTATCATATGCAAGAAGCAGGCGCTCCAGCAGACTTAGAGCTTGCTTATACGCTTGCAGATGGACTTGAATATGTACGAACCGGCTTGAAAGCAGGAATTTCAATTGACGCGTTTGCACCGAGACTATCCTTTTTCTGGGCAATTGGAATGAACTACTTTATGGAAGTAGCGAAAATGAGAGCGGGGAGGCTGCTGTGGGCAAAACTCATGAAACAGTTTGAGCCGGACAACCCTAAATCACTCGCTCTTAGAACGCATTCTCAAACGTCCGGATGGAGCTTAACCGAGCAGGATCCATTTAATAATGTTATTAGAACATGCGTCGAAGCTCTGGCTGCAGTGTCAGGACATACGCAATCGCTTCATACAAACGCACTGGATGAAGCGATTGCTCTTCCGACTGATTTTTCAGCTAGAATTGCTCGAAATACGCAGCTTTATTTGCAAAATGAAACGGAGATTTGTTCCGTCATTGACCCTTGGGGAGGCTCTTATTATGTGGAATCATTAACGAATGAATTAATGATAAAAGCGTGGAAGCACCTTGAAGAAATAGAACAGCTCGGCGGAATGACAAAAGCAATAGAAGCAGGCGTACCTAAAATGAAGATAGAAGAAGCTGCTGCGCGCAGACAAGCAAGAATAGACTCGCAGGTAGAAATTATTGTAGGTGTGAATCAGTTTCAGCCGGAGCAAGAAGAACCGCTTGATATTCTTGATATTGATAACACAGCAGTTCGAATGAAGCAGCTGGAAAAGCTAAAGAAAATACGCAGTGAACGTAACGAACAAGCGGTACTTGAAGCGCTTAATCGACTGACCACTTGTGCCAAAACAGGCGAAGGGAATCTCCTTGCTTTTGCGGTTGAAGCTGCAAGAGCTAGAGCTACACTAGGTGAAATTTCAGAAGCGATTGAGAAAGTGGCTGGAAGACATCAGGCTACTTCTAAGTCAGTCAGCGGGGTATACAGTGCGGAGTTTGCGCATCGAGATCAAATCGAAGAAGTTCGAAAGCTCACGGCTGAATTTTTAGAGGAAGAAGGAAGACGCCCAAGGATTTTAGTGGCGAAAATGGGGCAAGACGGTCATGACAGAGGATCAAAAGTGATTTCAACAGCCTTTGCTGACCTTGGATTTGATGTGGATATTGGCCCTTTATTTCAAACGCCTGAAGAGACAGCAAGGCAAGCTGTAGAAAACGACGTACATGTGATTGGGATAAGCTCTTTGGCAGCCGGGCATAAAACGTTACTGCCGCAGCTTGTTGATGAGTTAAAGAAATTAGAGCGCGACGATATCGTTGTTATTGTCGGAGGCGTTATTCCTAAACAAGACTACTCATTTCTTTTAGAGCACGGCGCTTCTGCAATCTTTGGACCTGGAACAGTAATCCCAAAAGCGGCCGTTTCCGTCTTACATGAAATAAAGAAACGGTTAGAAGAATAGTTGGTGAAGACAATTGGTGAAATTAAAAACGGTACAAGATTATAAACAAGGGCTGCTTGAAGGGAAAAGAACAGCGTTAGCTCAAGCCATTACTTTAATTGAAAGTAAAGCGCCGAAGCATAAAGCAATAGCACAACAGCTGATTAAAGAAATCTATCCCCATACGGGGCATTCAGTGCGCATTGGTTTTACTGGCGTACCAGGAGCAGGAAAAAGTACGCTGATTGACAAATTTGGATCGTATCTATGCAAAAATGGCCATTCCGTTGCAGTTTTAGCAGTCGATCCAAGCAGTACCTTGTCTGGAGGAAGTATTTTAGGAGATAAAACCAGAATGGAGCTGCTTGCCAAACAAGAGAACGCTTTTGTCCGTCCTTCACCTTCTCAAGGAACGCTTGGAGGTGTTCATCTTAAAACGAGAGAAGCCATTTTTCTTTGTGAAGCGGCTGGGTATAACATCATATTTGTCGAAACGATGGGTGTTGGCCAAGGTGAAATGATTGTAAAAGAGATGGTAGACTTCTTTGTTTTGCTTGCTTTAACCGGAGCAGGAGATGATTTGCAAGGAATTAAAAAAGGGCTGCTTGAATGGGTTAATTTAATTTGTGTAAATAAAGCAGACGGGGATAACCGGCTAAAAGCAGAAGTGACTGCAAAAGAATACAAAAGTGTCATCGGTTTTCTTCACGGTCATTCCGGAGGGTGGAAACCACAGGTCATCACAACTTCTGCTTATGAAGAAGCGTCGTTTCAACATTTATGGCAGATAATTTGTGACTATAAGGAATGGATGAATAAAAAAGATCTGTTTTATGCAGTAAGACAAAAGCAAATGAAGGCATGGTTACAAGCAAGTGTTAATGAATATTTACAAGAATCATTTTATGAACATCCTTTAGTTAAGCAAACATTAGGGGATGTTGAAAAACAAATGATGACCGGAGATGCCACAATGGCTGAAGCTCTCCAACACTTGATTAAAATCTATCAGCAGGCGATGAAAGAAATGTAAAAAAGGATCCTGCATTTTATGCGGATCCTTCTACACTAGGGAGTTAAGAGTATGGTTTTCTAGCTGTAAAAACAGTATCACCATTTCTTTTCTTGTTTAATCTTGATTACCAAGAAAAAATGAGTCAAAGCAATCGCCTTTTTAGTTTTCGTTTGCTATGATAAAGGATAGATAGCAAAAGGGAGGTATGAAAATGAATATCGATTTTAACTTGTTTATGAACGACGTTGTTCGTCAGGCCCGTAAAGAAATTACAGCTGCTGGTTATACAGAATTAACGACGGCTGAAGCGGTAGATGAAACGTTTAAACAGCCTGGCACAACGCTTGTAATGGTGAATTCAGTTTGCGGTTGTGCAGGAGGTATTGCAAGACCTGCTGCAGCGCACGCTGTACATTATGATAAACGTCCAACAAACTTGGTTACAGTATTTGCTGGGCAAGATAAAGAAGCAACTGCGCGTGCACGCGAATACTTTGAAGGTTATCCGCCTTCATCTCCATCTTTCGCTTTATTAAAAGACGGAAAAATTATCACAATGGTAGAGCGTCACGAAATTGAAGGCCATGAGCCAATGTCAGTTGTGATGAAGCTGCAAGAAGCGTTCGAACAGAACTGTGAAGAAGTGTAAGAGAGAAGCCGTTTTGAACGGCTTCTTTTTTTATGCATTTTTTTATCCGTCTGTATGCAGGCTTTCTAATGAGTGGAAAATGTTGAGAAAAGGTATTTTCAAATAGTGAAACTTATATTTAAAAAAGATATTGCATATTTATAATGTTGTGTTAAAATACATTTATATGAATATATATTTAAATTTCGACATTTACTTGCAATAGTAAAAAACTTATTTCATAATATTATTAATTTTTAAAAAATAATGTAAGGAATAAACTAGGGGGAACGAAGATGAAATTGAAAAAGTGGTTATCGGTAACGGCAATTGGTCTTTTAACAGCAGGCGTTTTAGCTGCATGCGGAGCAGGAGAAGGAACGTCTAATGGCGGAGCAAGCAGCGACGACAAAGATAAAAAAGTACTTGTAATGGGAACATCAGCAGATTACCCACCCTTTGAATATATTGATACGGCAAAAGGTGATAGTGAAGCAATCGGATTTGACGTAGATTTAGCAAAAACAATCGGTAAAAAGTTAGGCTATGACGTGCAGGTAAAGGATATGGAATTTGGCGGATTAATTCCAGCTTTACAATCTAATAAAGTCGATTTAGTTTTAGCCGGTATGACGCCAACTGAAAAGCGTAAAAAGAACGTGGACTTCTCAGACGTATACTATGAAGCAAAAAACATGATTGTATCGAAGAAAGATGCGCCAATTAAAAACGCAGAAGAACTAAAAGGAAAAACAGTCGGTGTACAAACTTCTTCTATTCAAGCAGACGAAGCAAAAGAAATTGCAAAAGAAGTTGACGGAGTAAATGTAACAACGCGTGACCGTATTCCAGAACTAATTCAAGAAATGAAATCAAATCGTATCGATGCAGCGATTATTGAAGATACAGTAGCTAAAGGGTATGTGAACAAAGACAAAAGCTTGCAAATGTCTGATACAGGACGTCCCGATTCAAGTAAAGGATCAGCAATCGCATTTCCTAAAGACAGCAAGCTAACGAATGACTTTAACCGTGAATTAAAGAAAATGAAAGAAAACGGTGAATTGGATAAATTAATCGTTAAGTGGTTTGACGACCAAAAATAAGAATGATAGTTAGAGAGGAATGGAACTAGGCATGAATTTGGATTTTTCGCAAATCGTGCCTTCTATGCCTTATATTTTAAAAGGGATAGGGGTAACGATACAGATAGTCCTAGCTTCAGCAATTTTAGGGTTTGTGCTGGGAGTTATTTTATCTTTATGTAAAATCAGCCGCAATAAACCTCTTCAATGGTTTGCGGATGCATATACGTCCGTGTTTCGCGGAACACCGCTTGTACTGCAATTATTATTAATATACTTTGGATTACCTCAGCTGCTCGGGTTTGATATTGCCCCGTTTCCAGCGGCCGTTGCTGCGTTCGGGCTAAACTCTGCAGCATATATATCTGAAATTATTCGCGCTGGTATTTTAGCTGTTGATAAAGGACAGCGTGAAGCGGCATTAGCGTTAGGAATTCCTTATCGCCGCATGATGGGACAAATTATTTTGCCACAGGCACTTAAAAATATTTTACCTGCTTTAATGAATGAGTTCATTACATTAACAAAGGAATCAGCTATCGTTACAGTTATTGGAGCACTCGACATTATGCGCCGTGCTTACATTGTAGGGGGAGAAAAATTCGCCTACCTTGAACCGTTAATTTTTGCAGGGTTGATTTATTATGTAATGGTAATGGGCTTAACGCTCCTTGGTAAAGCAGTCGAGAGGAGAATGAGAAAAGGTGATTAACGTTGAAAATTTACACAAATCATTTGGTAAGAATGACGTTTTAAAAGGTATTTCAACTACGATTAAGGAAAAAGAAGTCGTAGCTGTTATTGGCCCTTCTGGTTCTGGTAAATCTACTTTTTTACGCTGTATGAACCTGCTTGAAGAACCGACGAGCGGATTAGTTTCCATTAACGGTCA
Organism: Priestia sp. FSL W8-0524; assembly: GCF_038005965.1. Lineage (NCBI taxonomy): Bacteria > Bacillati > Bacillota > Bacilli > Caryophanales > Bacillaceae > Priestia > Priestia sp. FSL W8-0524. Next base: position 4,095,875 of record NZ_JBBOUG010000001.1, on the reverse strand, counting down.
AGTGATTACAGATAAAAAAACAAACATTATGCGTGTGCGTGAAAATGTAGGAATGGTATTTCAGCATTTTCACTTGTTTCCACATATGACAGTGCTTGAAAATTTGACGTATGCTCCGATGACGGTAAAAGGCGTGTCAAGAGAAACGGCTGTTGCTAAAGGCAAAGAATTACTCCAAAAAGTTGGACTTGCTCAAAAAGCCAACGAGTTTCCAAGTCGCTTATCGGGCGGTCAAAAGCAGCGTGTAGCTATTGCAAGAGCATTGGCAATGGAGCCGAAAGTAATGCTGTTTGACGAACCAACATCAGCATTGGATCCAGAGATGGTAAAAGAAGTGCTAGATGTAATGAAGTCGCTAACAGAAACAGGAATGACGATGGTCATTGTAACGCATGAAATGGGATTTGCACGAGAAGTAGCGGATCGTGTGCTGTTTTTAGACGGCGGTGTGCTTGTTGAAGATGCGCCTCCGGCCGAATTTTTCTCAGCCCCTAAAAGCAAGCGTGCTAAAGATTTCTTAGAAAAGATTTTATAATAAAAAAAGTGCAGGAAGAGTACGATCTTTTCTGCACTTTTTTTATTGAAATTTATAAAGTACAGCAAGATTTAAGGTTGTGTTATTTTTCTATTCGTGTTAATAAAGAATAGAGTATTTTATCACACTAAAAAGAAACCAACATGTAGGAGTCTAGAAAATGAAATTTAAAATTGGGTACCGGACAATTAAAACAGCCGTCGGTACATCACTGGCTATTATTATAGCTCAGTTCTTTCACCTCGAGTTTTTTGTATCAGCTGGAATTATCACCATTTTGTGCATTCAAAATTCAAAGAAAAAATCGCTGCGAAGCGCAAGCGATCGTTTTATTGCTTGTTCTTTATCCATTCTGTTTTCGTTTATATTCTTTGAAGGGATTGCTTATCATCCACTTGTTATAGGACTGATGCTGCTTTTGTTTATTCCGGTTACGGTTATATTCAAAGTTAATGCAGGCATTGTTACAAGCTCCGTTATTTTGCTTCATATTTACTCCAAAGGCAATATGACGTGGGGAATCGTCTTTAATGAACTTGGCTTAATTGTAATTGGGATAGGGGTTGCCCTGCTTGTGAATTTATATATGCCAAGTTTAGATCAAGAGCTTCGCACGTATCAGCAAGAAATTGAAGAAAATTTCCGATCGATGTTAAAGGAAATTGCCCTGTATCTCAGAACCAATGACAGCAGCTGGGACGGTAAGGAAATTGCAGATACGGTAAAAATTTTAGAAAAAGCAAAAAGCCTTGCGTTTCGTGATGTAGAAAATCATTTTGTACGTGGGGAAAATTATTATTACCGCTATTTTAAAATTCGTGAAAAACAGCTTGAAATTATTGAGCGTACGCTTCCTCTCATTACCGCTATTGATTTGGTGGTAGAACAGCGCTACATGATTGCCGATTTCATTGAAGAATTAAGTCTATCCATCCACCCCGGTAATACAGCAAAATTATTTTTAGCCAAACTTCAGCATTTACGAGAAGCGTTTGCAGAGATGCCGCTTCCCAAAACGCGGGAAGAGTTTGAAGCGCGTGCCGATTTACTGCACGTAGTCAAAGAAATTGAACAATATTTGGTTATTAAACAAACCTTAAAAATAAGTTAAACAGCATGCATGTTGTGTATCTTGCTTACGAACACTAAATAAGACAAGAGATGTCTCTCTTGTCTTTTACTTAGGACTAACGTAAGGTGGTGGATTACGTGCATGTGTTTGCTTTTATCCTTTTACTACTATCTCCGGTTTGGCCATTAGGAGAAAATCCGTTGCCAAATGATCCTTATATTATTATTAATAAACAAAGCAATGAGCTTGCTTACATTCAAAATAAAGAAATTAAACAAATTATTAAAGTAGCAACGGGGAAAACAGTTAATCTGACGCCCGAAGGGGAGTTCACGGTAACAGTAAAAGCTGTTAATCCTTATTATCGGAGAAGTAACATTGAAGGAGGCGCTCCTCAAAATCCTCTAGGTGTAAGGTGGATTGGGTTTGATGCAAGAGAGACTGACGGACGTATTTATGGCATTCACGGTACAAATCAGCCGGATTCCATCGGTAAATATGTATCGAATGGCTGTATTCGCGTAGAAAATCGTGAAGTAAGCCATTTATACGATCAAGTCCCGTTAGGTACAAAAGTATGGATTGTATCTACAGATCAATCTTTTGAAGAGTTAGCCGCTCAAAAAGGCATTGTGAATATACAGCAAAAGACTGGTGACTAGTCACCAGTCTTTTTTATATGTTTGCATTGCACAAAGAAACAGCAGTGCATCTATGTTTTTAGTCATCAGTCTCGATTAAAACCACATCGCAAGTCCCGCTAGAAGCGTAGATATTAACATGACAAGAAGCATTAAAAACACAATGGTTTTTTGGATTTTCTTATTAGACATACAACCAAAGTCCTCCTACACGTTTTTTTCTTATTTTACATGTCTTCCGCTGCTTAGACAAGCAACTTTCTGTACATACGCGAGCAGGAGATTTCTTTTGTTTTCAAGAATATGTGTAAATGAAAACGCTTTTTTAAAGAGGTGAGAAAGTGATAAAAGGAATTGATCACATAGGAGTAGCTGTAAAATCAATTGAAGGCAGCCTCCCTTTTTACGAAAAGGTATTAGGACTGTCTCTATTAAAAGTAGAAAAAGTAGAAGAACAAGGAGTAAAAGTGGCTTTTATTCAGTGCGGCAACGTAAAAATTGAATTATTAGAGCCGCTCTTTGAAGACAGTGCAGTCGGTGCGTTCATCAAAAAGAGAGGTGAAGGTCTTCACCATGTTGCTTTAGGTGTACGTACGATTGAAGAACGGATTAACGAGTTAAAAGAAAAAGGTGTACAAATGATTGACGATGTTCCGCGAAAAGGCGCAGGGGAAGCATCCATTGCTTTTTTGCATCCTAAGTCAGCAAACGGTGTTCTTTATGAGCTCTGTGAAAAAACACTAGAGGAGGAGAAGAAGCATGGTTGACATTTATGATAAATTAAATGAATTGTACGATAAGCGCCGGAAAATCGAGTTAGGCGGTGGAGACGAAAAAATTGAAAAACAGCACCATAAAGGGAAGCTAACGGCACGTGAACGAATCGAAATTCTTTTGGATGAACATACATTTGTCGAGTTAAATCCGTTTATTGAGCATCGGTGTGCTGACTTCAGTATGAATAATCAAGTAGGACCAGGAGACGGGGTAGTAACAGGCTACGGCAAGATAAACGGTCGCTCAGTCTATTTGTTTTCGCAAGATTTTACGGTATTTGGAGGCGCGTTAGGTGAGATGCATGCTAAAAAAATTGCGCACGTAATGGATTTAGCGGCTAAAACAGGCGTGCCGTTTATTGGTTTAAATGACTCAGGCGGGGCTCGTATTCAAGAGGGCGTCATGTCTCTTGATGGATACGGTCATATTTTTTATCGAAACGCCATTTATTCAGGTGTTATGCCTCAAATATCTGTTATTATGGGTCCTTGTGCAGGCGGAGCCGTGTACTCACCGGCGATTACGGACTTTGTTTTTATGGTAGAAGAAACAAGTCAAATGTTCATTACCGGACCAAAAGTAATTGAAACCGTAACGGGGGAAAGCATTTCCTCTGAAAATCTTGGAGGAGCAGCTGTTCATAACGAAATTAGCGGTAACGCCCATTTCAGAGGTTCAACAGAACAAGAGGTACTAGAACAAGTACGAACGCTCTTAAGCTATCTTCCGCAGTCTAGTCAAGAGCAGCCTCCTTTAGCTTCAGAGGCACAGAGTGATCATTACCGTCCGGATTTATTAGACGTTGTCCCGTTTGATGCCGTGCGTCCTTACGATGTGCGTCAAGTCATTCACCAAGTAGTGGACGAGCACTCCTTTTTTGAAGTGCAAAAAGACTTTGCCAGAAATATTGTCATTGGTTTTGCCCGCATAGATGGAAAAGTTGTCGGACTTGTGTGTAACCAGCCTAAAGTAATGGCAGGCAGTTTAGATATTAACTCCTCAGATAAAGCAGCAAGGTTTATTCGGTTTTGCGATTCATTTAATATCCCACTTATTACATTTGAAGATGTTACAGGTTTTTTCCCAGGTATCAAGCAGGAACATGGCGGAATTATACGACATGGTGCTAAAATTTTATATGCATACTCCGAAGCTACCGTTCCGAAAATCACGGTGATCTTGCGAAAGGCGTACGGAGGTGCGTATGTAGCTTTAAATAGTAAATCGATTGGAGCCGACCTTGTGTATTCGTGGCCGAATGCAGAAATTGCTGTTATGGGTCCTCAAGGTGCTGCAAATATTATCTTTGCAAACGACATTCGAGGTAGCGAAAACCCAGATGAAACAAGACACGAAAAAATTGAGCAGTATCGCGAGAAATTTGCTAATCCTTACGTAGCGGCAAGCGCTGGAATGGTCGATGATGTGATTGATCCTCGGGAAACACGAATAAAATTAATACAAGCGCTTGAAATGTTGCACAATAAAAAGGAAGAGCGTCCAGCAAAGAAACATGGTAACATACCATTGTAGGTTATTTTTGGAGGGATTACATATTATGATTAATGAACAACGAATCGTTGATTTATTTATTGAATTAGTACAAGTAGACTCAGAAACAAAGCATGAAGAAAAAATCGCTGTTGTACTAAAAGAAAAATTTACCGCATTAGGCGTCGAAGTAGTAGAAGATGATGCCAAAGAAAAAACAGGCCACGGAGCCAACAACTTAATCTGCACACTGCCAGCTACAAAAGAAGGCGTAGACACAATCTACTTTACTTCTCATATGGATACAGTCGTACCTGGAAATGGTATTAAACCATCTATTGAAGATGGCTATATTAAAAGTGACGGCACGACAATTCTTGGAGCGGATGATAAAGCAGGCTTAGCAGCAATGCTAGAAGCAATCACCGTATTAAAAGAAGAAAACATCGCGCACGGCAAAATTGAATTTATTATTACAGTAGGAGAAGAATCTGGCTTAGTGGGTGCTAAAGCTCTTGATTCTAGTCTCGTAACGGCAAAATTCGGCTATGCTTTAGATAGCGATGGCAAAGTGGGAGACATTATTGTTGCTGCGCCGACGCAAGCAAAAGTAAATGCAACAATTTATGGAAAAACAGCTCATGCGGGTGTAGCTCCTGAACGAGGCGTTTCTGCTATTACGATTGCTTCAAGAGCCATTTCTAAAATGCCGCTTGGACGTATTGATGAAGAGACTACAGCGAATATTGGACGTTTTGAAGGTGGAACGCAAACGAATATCGTGTGTGACCGCGTCGATATTTTAGCAGAAGCTCGTTCATTAATTCCAGAAAAAATGGAAGCACAAGTAGCGAAAATGAAAGAAGCGTTTGAAACAGCTGCACAAGAAATGGGCGGACGTGCAGAAGTTGATATTAAAGTGATGTATCCAGGCTTTAAATTTGGCGATGGAGATCATGTTGTCGAAGTTGCTAAAAAAGCCGTGGCTAATATCGATCGTCCTTCACGCCTGCTTCAAAGCGGAGGCGGAAGCGATGCAAATGTAATCGCAGGCTTTGATATCCCAACAGTAAATTTAGCAGTTGGTTATGAAGACATTCATACAACCAATGAAAAAATTCCGGTAGAAGAACTGGTGAAGACATCTGAACTAGTAGTGTCGATTATTAAAGAAGTAGCAAAATAATAGTTGAAGCCTTGCTTTTATATAAAAGCAAGGCTTTTTACATAGTGAATAGTAAATAGTCTGAATTTTTTAACATAATGTATAATGAAGAAAAGACGGTCGTTTTGTACAATAAAGTTAGTAATACATTTTACAAAGTAGAAGTTGAAAATAACGTATATAAAAAATATGTAAGCGCTTTCAATTTAAGTTTTATCAACAGATATTCTTGGGAGGTTGATGCAATGCGATCACCGGAAAGTTTGCAGTCCATCATTCAAAACTTTAATGAAGTAGAAAAAGGGTTGTCCAATAGAGAAGCAGTCGAAGAATCTAATCGATGTTTGTACTGTTATGATGCACCCTGTATTCAGGCATGCCCTACAGGAATTGACATCCCGACGTTTATTAAAAAAATTGCATCGGGCAATTTAAAGGGCTCTGCCGAAACGATTATGTCTTCGAATCCAGTAGGAGCAAGCTGTTCGAGAGTCTGTCCAACCGATGAACTATGTGAAGGAGCGTGTGTGCTAAACCATTCAACCAAACCAATTATGATTGGAGATTTGCAGCGCTACGCAACGGATTGGGCTATTCAAAATGAACAGGTGCTGTTTGAGAAAGGAAAAGCCAACGGCAAAAAGGTAGCGATTGTTGGGGGAGGTCCGGCTGGTCTCTCTGCAGCAAGAGAACTGGCCCGATTCGGGTACGACGTAACCATTTTTGAAGCGGAAAAACAAGCAGGAGGGTTAAATACATATGGAATCGTGTCGTTCCGTCTTCCTCAAGCGATTTCATTCTGGGAAGTTGAACAAGTAAAAAGCTTAGATGTAAAAATTAAAACAAACGTAAGAATTGGAGAAGATATTCTTCCAAGCGAATTACTGCAGTCATATGACGCGGTTGTATTAGCTATTGGTATGAGTAAGGTGCCTTCTCTACATGTTGAAGGTGAAGAGCTAGACGGTGTGTATGATGCGATTGATTTTGTGAAAAAAACGAAGTCAAAAGCGCTATCAACAGAATTTGTTGGTAAGCGTGTAGCCGTCATTGGAGCGGGAAATACTGCGATTGATGGTGCTACGTGTTCCGTGCGCTTGGGGGCTGAAAATGTTCAAATTTTATACCGTCGTACACGAGAAGAAATGACGGCTTATGATTTTGAATTTGAATTTGCGAAACAAGATGGTGTTGAATTCCGCTGGTTAACGGCTCCTATACGAATTATTGGAGATGAAAATGGTAAGGTGAGCGGGATTGAATGTGTAAAAATGACCCTAACAGATCCAGATGCAGACGGCCGCAGGAAGCCTGTTCCTGTTGAAGGTTCAACGTTTACGATTCCAGTCGATGCTGTTGTTAAAGCAATTGGTCAAGAACGTTACCTGTCTTTGATTCAACAATTCCAGCTGAACCATGAAGACGGAGTTGTCTTAATCAATCAAGAGACGTTCCAAACATCAAATCCAAAAGTATTTGCTTGTGGAGACGTTATTTTTGGTAAAGGACAAGGAGAAGCAATGGTTGTGACCGCTGCTCAGCAAGGAAAACAAACGGCGTTAAATATTCATATGCAGTTAACAAAAGAAACAATGGAAACAGCTTAAAATCAGGAGGAGGAGAAATCTATGGCAGATTTAACAACAAATTTAGCAGGTATTCAATCACCAAATCCGTTTTGGCTGGCATCCGCACCGCCAACCAATTCAGGTTATCAAGTGCAGCGTGCATTTGAAGCAGGATGGGGAGGCGCAGTTTGGAAAACGCTTGGTGATCCGATTTTAAATGTTTCCTCTCGATTTGCTGCCGTTGGCTTCAACGGTCAGCGCGTAGCCGGCTTTAACAATATTGAGCTAATCACCGATCGTCCGCTTGAAGTTAATTTGAAGGAAATCTATGAAACGAAAAAGAAGTTTCCTAACCACGCAATTATTGCCTCTCTTATGGTAGAGCCTCAGCAAGAAAAATGGCATGAGATTGTCAAAAAAGTAGAAGATGTAGGAGTAGATGGATTAGAGCTGAACTTTGGCTGTCCGCATGGAATGGCAGAACGAGGGATGGGTGCTGCCTCTGGGCAAGTCCCTGATTTAGTTGAAAAACAAACGTATTGGGCTAAAGAAGTAGCCCAAACGCCGGTCATTGTTAAGCTAACCCCAAATATCACAGATATTACCGTTACAGCAGAAGCAGCGGTTCGAGGTGGTGCCGACGCTGTTAGTATGATTAACACCATTAATAGTTTAGCAGGAGTAGACATTCATTCATGGAATACAATTCCACACGTAGCGGGAAAAGGCGCTCACGGAGGCTATTGCGGCCCGGCTGTTAAGCCGATTGCATTAAACATGGTTGCTGAATGTGCAAGAAGTCCGTTTATTAACGTTCCAATATCTGGTATGGGAGGCGTTTCGAACTGGCAAGAAGCAGTGGAATTTATGCTCATGGGTGCTACAGGTGTGCAAGTATGTACAGCTGCTATGCATCACGGATTCCGCATTGTAGAGGATATGATTCAAGGTCTCAACTATTACTTGGATGAAAGAGGAATCGAAAAAGTAAGCGATATTGTAGGGAAAGCCGTTTCAAAATATTCCGACTGGGGCAACTTAGATCTCAATTATAAAGTAGTGGCTCGCATCGACCCTGATACGTGTATTAACTGCAATAAGTGTCATATTTCTTGTGAAGATACTTCTCACCAATGTATTGATATGTTGAAAGATCCTTCAGGGAAACCTTATTTAAAAGTACGAGAAGAAGATTGTGTAGGCTGTAATTTATGTTCGATTGTATGTCCTGTGGACGGAGCTATATCTATGGTTGAATTACCAAATGAACAACCGCCAATGACGTGGAATGAACGCCAAGCTGCTTTACAAGCGACGGCTGCACAGCGATTGGACGTATAAATACAAAGGGGATGAAGAAATGAAGAAAATCGTTAAAAATGGTGTCATAGTCACAGCAACAGATACGTATAAAGCCGATATTTTAATTGAAAATGGAGTGATTTCGGCAATTGGCTCAGCTTTTGAAGAACAGGGATGCGAAGTGATTGATGCAAAAGGCAACTATGTATTCCCAGGAGGCATCGATCCCCATACTCATTTGGATATGCCGTTTGGAGGGACCGTTACAAAAGACGACTTTGAAACAGGTACAAGAGCAGCAGCTTTTGGAGGTACGACAACTGTTATTGATTTTTGCTTAACCAATAAAGGCGAACCGCTCCAAAAAGCGATCGGCACATGGCATGAAAAATCAAAAGGAAAAGCGGCTATCGATTACAGCTTTCATCTAATGATTGGAGAAATCACGGAAGATGTATTAAATGAGCTTCCTACGATTATTGAAAAAGAAGGAATTACTTCTTTTAAAGTGTTCATGGCCTATAAAAATGTTTTTCAAGCAGACGATGCTACCCTTTACCAAACGCTAGTGCAAGCTAAAAAACTAGGGGCGCTTGTGATGGTACATGCTGAAAATGGAGATGTTATTGAGTATTTAACGGCAAAAGCGCTGGAGCAAGGACAAACTGATCCTATCTATCATGCACTCACTCGTCCTCCGGAAATAGAAGGAGAAGCTACGGGAAGAGCCGCAGTGCTAACCGAGCTTGCTGACTCACAGCTCTATGTTGTTCACGTATCTTGCGCTGAAGCAGTTAAAAAGATTGCTGAAGCAAGGGAAAAAGGCGTAAATATCTGGGGCGAAACGTGTCCGCAGTATTTGACGCTTGACCAAACCTATTTAGAGAAACCGGATTTTGAAGGAGCAAAATACGTATGGTCGCCGCCTTTACGTGAAAAATGGAACCAAGATGTTTTGTGGAATGCCCTGCGTAATGGCGACTTGCAAACGATTGGATCAGATCAGTGCTCGTTTGATTTTAACGGTCAAAAAGACCTAGGAAAAGGAGATTTTACAAAGATTCCAAACGGAGGACCTATTATCGAGGATCGCATGAGCCTTTTATTTTCAGAAGGAGTAGTGAAAAACCGAATTAATATCAATCAGTTTGTGGATATAACGTCAACAAAAATCGCGAAGCTGTTCGGACTGTATCCGAAAAAAGGAACGATAGCAGTTGGTGCAGACGCGGATCTGCTTATATTTGACCCTTCTGTTGAACGTGCGATTTCAGCTAAAACGCATCATATGGCAGTTGATTATAGCGCATTTGAGGGAATGAAAGTTACAGGTGAGCCGGTTTCAGTGCTTTGCCGAGGAGAATTTGTCGTAAAAGATAAGCAGTTTGTCGGTCAAAAAGGCTATGGACAGTATACAAAAAGAGCAAAGTTTAATGAGTTAAACACGGCTAACGAAGCTGAAAAATTAACGTTATAAAAACAGATGCCAAAATAGATTGGAGGCAGGGGAATGTCAAGTTACCATGAATATATGGCAGAGCGGGAAAAGATTGATTTTTTGCTGCAAAAAGGATTTAAAATAACGGCTGTAACAGAGAATCTAAGCGGGGCGTTTGTGACGTTTGAACACATCGAAAAGAATCAAACCGAACAAGAAACGCTTCATATATTGACGGCGGATGCTAGAAAGTATTTTTCATCCTTACTGATTCAACAAGTATAAAAACGAAGGCTGAGACAAAATTATTTTAGCTGAAGGAAGATCCGAACGATGAATCGTTCGGATTTTTTTATTGGTAGGGTGAACGTAGGTTTCACGTATGCAGGAGCTCCTAGATGTTGATGGAAGTAATTTAGTTATGTCTCAATCCCTTTCTTTGTTTACTAAGACCTATAAGTTTTTTACTATATTGGCTGACAAAAGTGATCCGTTTTTGTGTTTTTTTCGTTTTGGATGTGAAACAAAATAACTAGATATTATCCATTGACTGTATTACAGTTGTTACATTTCGTTTACATCGAAAGAGAAAAGGTTTAGTTATCTAGTAAATTGTAGTAAATATTATAGTAGAACGTTTTCACAATAAATCTATTAAATATAAAAAGGGTGTGACACGGATGGATCAAGCTACGCAGTGTATGACACAAGAAGAAACAAAAATTATTGATAAATTAAAAATGGAAATGTTAAATGCAGTGTCACTACAAGATTTGCGTTTTTATAAAAAAGAAATTCACCGAATTAAAGAACAAGCGGTTAAGCGCCACGGTTTTTTTAATAAATTACAGCAAACGGCTCAGAAGCTGTAACGATCCATTATCGTTACAGCTTTTTTCGTTTCTTTTATTAAATATTTTATTTCTTCTAAATATTTAATATAATGTAAGAAGATATAGCTTTTGTTCTACACATATGCGAAATACGCGTTAATGATCCAGGAGACATGATGTGAAATTCGCTAGGGGCGGTGTTGACTTGAAATCATATTTAACAGTAACAGAGATTTTAACAAGGAAACATTTTGTAAACTGTGAAGTAATAGCTGGAGAGAAAGGGCTTACTAATTCTGTGAAGTGGGTGCACGTGATGGAAGTGACGCGCATTAATGAGCTGCTAAAAGGAAACGAGCTCATTTTATCAACAGGGGTAGGCTGGGGAGAAGATCCTCAATCTTGTTTATCATTTCTTCAGCAATTAATTTCTTGTAAGGCATCAGGACTGTGTATTGAACTTGGCACTTATACTTCTAAGATTCCGCAAATTGTCATTGATAAAGCGAACGAATGTGATTTTCCGATTATTTTATTTCACGAAGAAGTTCCGTTCGTTGAAATTACGCAAGATGTTCACTCACTTTTAATTAATCAGCATTATCAAATGATTTCCGATTTAGAACAGTATTCTCATCGGCTAAATCAGCTGCTGTTAACAGTTAATGACCCGGCCGTTATCTTACAGTGTTTATATGAATCTACGGGGCTTCTTGTCGGCCTTAAAGTTTCAAATGAATTATTTACCTTTGCTCCGGAGATGGACTTACTCAAACAGCAGCTTCTACTTCATTATATAAGCAGGGAAAATGAGAGTCCGCATTTTACTGAGCAGCCTATTCATTTATTAGGACAAGATTATGCTCAGCTGTATGTCGCCTCTATAAATGAAGCGTTAACAGAACTTGAAGTGCTCACCGTTGACCGGACGGCAACTGCACTTGCTCAGCATTTTTTGAAGGACTTGTATGTCGAAGAGAAAAAAAGAGTAGATGAAACTGAATGGATGACGAAATGGATGAACGGAGAGCTAACTCTTGAACAAATAAAAGATTCTATGCACGAGGTGTGTTCAGATTCTCCTATTCGCGGGGGTATCGTTGTTTGCTGTAAGTGGCAAAGACGGGAAAAGTTTGATCGAACGTATTTTAAGCTGATCTTACGAAGCATCTTTGAACAAGAAGGCTTTCACTTATTAGTCTCCGAGCGAAATCGCGAAGTGTTATTTATTCTTTTGAACAAACGAATGGTTAGCACGTGGAGAGAGAGATTAGAAAGCAGCCTTCACCGCTGGATGAATCAATACGAATCGGATGAAAACTCAAAGCGGAACGCTATTAGCTTTATCGGAATTGGCCAATACTGTGAACAGCTTGACTGTATGCATAAAAGCTATGAAACGGCTAAAGAAACGATTTCGATTCAAGAAATGCTGCAAAAACAAACCATTATTCATTTTTATGATGATTTGCATATGTACCGAATTATTTCGCTTTTACATCAGCATGAAGACTTACAGGAAGTGGTGTTTGAATATCTGCAGCCCGTTATTACATATGATGAAACGTACAATGCAAAACTCATGGAAACATTAAAAATTTATTTAGCATGCAACGGATCTAAACAAGAGACGGCTAAGCGTTTATACATTGTGCGGCAAACGCTGTATCACCGCATTGAAAAACTAGAAAAGCTGCTGGGTGAAGATTTTATGGAGCCGGAAAAACGATTGGCGATTGAATTTATGATTATGGCATATGAATATTTGTTTATGATGAAAAAGTCGCGTGCGGAATTTATAAACGGATAAGTAAGCAGCTGGAAACAGCTGTTTTTTATGTTGAGGATGATTTTACTATATGTTCATTTTAGTTCATGCTTTCTCCGAGTTCACTGCGCAAAATGTGAAACGAGAATCTGGAGTTGTTTCACATTTTGTCTAATGCAACCATCATTTATTTATTCAATAATAAAGGTAGATTTGTCATTTCTTATTTTTCGAGGAGGCCAAGCGATATGTCAGTTGTGAATAATGATACGCAAGTTTTAAAAAATTACGTGGGCGGAAAATGGGTTGATACGGCAGGGCAAAAATTTGGAGAGGTAATTAATCCATCGACGGGCGAAGTAATTGCAAAAGTACCGCTTTCTACAAAAGAAGACGTAGCCAATGCGGTGGAAACAGCGCAAAAAACATTTGAAACATGGCGTAACGTTCCTGCTCCAAAACGAGCAAGATTAATGTTTGCGTTTCAGCATTTACTAGTTAAGCATCACGAAGAGTTAGCGAAATTAGTTGTACAAGAAAACGGCAAGGCTTTTAAAGAAGCTTACGGTGAGGTACAGCGCGGTATTGAATGCGTGGAGTTTGCTGCGGGTGCTCCTACTTTATTAATGGGAGAATCATTAAATAACATAGCGGAAGAAATTGATTCTGAAATGTTCCGTTTCCCACTTGGTGTTGTCGGAGGCATCACACCTTTTAATTTTCCGATGATGGTACCTCTTTGGATGTTCCCTCTTGCCATTGTATGTGGAAATACGTTTGTATTAAAACCGTCTGAGCGAACGCCGCTTTTAGCAACGCGACTTGCTGAACTTTTTACAGAAGCAGGAGCACCGGATGGATTATTAAATATTGTACACGGGGCACATGATGTCGTGAATGGATTAATAGAGCACGAAAAAGTTAAAGCGATTTCATTCGTCGGATCGCAGCCGGTAGCAAAGTATGTTTATGAACAAGCTGCAGCTCAAGGGAAACGAGTTCAGGCTTTATCCGGAGCTAAAAACCATCATGTTGTGATGCCAGACTGCGATATGGATAAAGCGGTATCCCATATTATCAGCTCGGCTTATGGAAGTGCCGGCCAGCGATGCATGGCTTGCAGCGCCGTGGTCGTAGTTGGTGAAAAAGGAGATGAATTCGTCGCAAAATTAAAGCAAAAAGCAGATGAATTAATTATGGGAAGCGGATTTGATGATGAAGTGCTTCTAACGCCTGTGATTCGAAAAGAGCACCGTGATAAGGTGCTGGATTATATTGAACTTGGCATGAAAGAAGGGGCGGAACTCATTCGTGACGGACGTAAAGAAATGGATGAACATGCAGAAGGAAATTTCTTAGGAGCAACCATTTTTGACCGCGTAACTCCTGATATGACCATTGCTAAAGAAGAGATTTTTGCACCTGTACTAAGCTTGCTTCGCGCTGACACATTAGATGAAGCACTTCGCTATATGGAAAAATCTCGTTTTGGAAATGGAGCAACGATTTATACAAAAGATGCAAAAGCGGTGCGTCAATTTAGAGAAGAAGCAGATGCGGGTATGCTCGGCATTAACGTAGGAGTACCTGCTACGATGGCCTTCTTCCCATTCTCCGGCTGGAAAGACTCTTTTTACGGAGATTTGCATGTAAACGGCAAAGACGGTTTGAACTTCTTTACACGTAAAAAGATGGTTACATCACGCTTTGACTTTTAACATATAGATGAATATAGCAAGTGGCTTCGGCATTTTGTCGAAGTCTTTTCATACAGAAAAAAATACCGCGCTAGCGATTTGGGAGTGGATAAGATGGTACAGGTCAGTCAAAATGAAAAAGATCTGCGTGCAAAAGATGAGCAGTATGTATGGCATGGAATGAAACCATACAGTCCGGATGCAACGATGGTAGCTACAAAAGCAAAAGGTGCTTGGATTACAGATGAACAAGGAAATCGCTATTTAGATGCAATGGCAGGGCTTTGGTGTGTAAATACCGGGTATGGACGGGATGAGTTAGCGCTTGCAGCTTACGAGCAGCTAAAAGAACTGGCTTATTTTCCGCTCACTCAATCTCACGTACCTGCTATCAAACTAGCAGAGAAGCTAAATGAAATGCTAGGTGATGATTATGTTATCTTCTTTTCAAATAGCGGATCTGAAGCAAATGAAACGGCTTTTAAAATTGTGCGTCAATACCATCAGCAAAAAGGAGAGCATTCTCGCTACAAATTTATTTCGCGTTACCGAGGGTATCACGGGAATTCAATGGGCGCACTAGCAGCAACGGGCCAAGCTCAGCGTAAATATAAATATGAACCGCTTGCTCCTGGCTTTATTCACGTTGCTCCGCCTGATTCATACCGAGGGCAAGATGACTACCATGCGCCAAAAGAAGAGCTTCAATCTGTAAAAGATATTGACAATGTCATGACGTGGGAGCTAAGCGAAACGATTGCCGCTGTTATTATGGAGCCAATTATTACAGGTGGAGGAATTCTTTTACCGCCTCAAAATTATATGAAAGGCGTAAAAGAAACGTGTGAAAAACACGGTGCACTTCTAATTGTAGATGAAGTTATTTGCGGCTTTGGACGTACAGGAGAAGCCTTTGGTTTTATGAACTATGATGTAAAACCAGATATCATTACCATGGCAAAAGGAATTACAAGCGCATATCTTCCGCTCTCGGCAACTGCTGTTAAAAAAGAAATCTATGAAGCGTTCAAAGATAGCGATCAGTACGAGTATTTTCGCCACGTTAATACATTTGGAGGAAGCCCGGCTGCGTGTGCACTGGCATTAAAGAATTTAGAAATTATGGAAAGAGAAAATCTGTTTGATCGTTCTAAACAGCTCGGGGCTTACGTATTAAGTGAGCTAACGTCGCTTATTGATAGCCACCCATACGTTGGAGATGTAAGAGGTAAAGGGCTTTTAATCGGAATTGAACTTGTAGCTGATAAGCAAACGAAGGAACCGCTAGACGTTAATCTTGTAAATGAAGTGATTGCTAAATGTAAAAGCAAAGGAGTCATTATTGGGAAAAATGGAGCAACGGTAGCCGGCTATAATAATGTTCTCACGCTCTCGCCGCCGCTCAACATTGAGGAAAGTGATATTGAGCTGTTATTAGCTACTATTACGTATGCGCTTGACAGCATCAAATAGGTAAGTTTGCAAAAAGCCTGTATAATATACTTACAGGCTTTTTGTGCGTGTGAAGGAGGAAGTAGAAAATGGAATTGTTATTTTTAGGAACGGGTGCAGGAGTACCAGCAAAACAGCGGAATGTTTCATCTCTTGCGCTCGAACTTTTGCAAGAAAGAGGGGCGGTGTGGCTTTTTGATTGCGGAGAAGCAACGCAGCATCAAATTTTACATACAACCGTTAAACCGAGACGAATTGAGAAAATTTTTATTACGCACCTTCACGGTGATCATATTTATGGCTTACCTGGACTCCTTGGAAGCCGTTCGTTTCAAGGCGGAGAATCGCTGCTTACTGTATACGGGCCAAAAGGAATTAAAGAATTTATTGAAGTCACGCTTGCTGTAAGTCAAACTCATCTGCAATATCCTCTAGAGGTTGTTGAAATAGAAGATGAAAGTGAAAGTGGAACGATTTTTGAAGATGAAACTTTTTCAGTGGAGTTTGGCAAACTTGAACATGGCATTTTATCTTATGGATATCGCGTTGTCGAAAAAGATTTGCCAGGGTCACTGGACGTTCAGCGTTTAAGAGAAATGAATATTCCCCCAGGGCCTCATTATCAGCAGTTAAAAGAAGGGAAAGAAGTAGTATTAAAAGATGGGCGTCTAATCAATGGACAAGAGTTTGTAGGAGAACCTAAAAAAGGGAAGGTCATCACGGTTTTAGGAGATACAAGAAGGTGCACGCAAAGTGTTCAGCTTGCTATGCATGCGAATGTGTTAATCCATGAAGCTACGTTTGCAGCGGGAGACGAGGAGCTTGCTTACAACTATTTTCATTCTACTGCAAAAGAAGCCGCTGAAATTGCTAAAACAGCATCGGCCGAGCGTCTTATTTTATCTCATATCAGTTCGCGTTACCAAGGAGACGCAGTCAGCCAGTTAGCAGAAGGAGCAAAAGAAATTTTTCCGAATACCGATATAGCAGAAGACTTAAAAAGGTTTACGATTTCATAAAAAAAGACGAGGATATCCTCGTCTTTTTTTACCATCCGCGTTCGTACTGAACGGGTGCTGAAAGTGTTTCATTTAATTCTTTTGCCGCCGTGCGCGGGAAGTACGGATCGCGCAGAAGTTCGCGCGCAACAAAAATTAAATCAGCGCGTTCGCTTTGTAAAACCTCTTCAGCTTGTCGTCCAGTTGTAATTAATCCAACTGCGCCTGTATCAATATTTGCCTGCTGCTTAATTTTATCTGCAAACGGAACTTGATAGCCAGGGTATACGTTAATTGGAGCATGTACAAGAGCACCAGAACTAACGTCAATTAAGTCGACGCCTTGTTCTTTCATCCATTTTGCAAATACAACGTGATCATCGACTGTTAATCCGCCTTCTGTATAGTCAGAAGCAGAAACACGGACAAATAAAGGACCGTCCCACTCTGTTTTCACAGCGTCAATAATTTCCTTTAAGAAACGATAGCGGTTTTCTGCGCTGCCGCCATATTCGTCGCTGCGTTTATTGCTTAGCGGTGATAGGAATTGATGTACTAAATAACCGTGTGCCGCGTGAAGCTCGATAATATCAAATCCAGCTTCCTTTGAGCGTCGAGCGCTTTCTTTAAAGGCAGAAATCGTTTCATGAATTTGTTCTGTGGTCATTTCCACAGGCTTTTTACTTTTATCATCAAAAGCAATCGCAGAAGGAGCATAAATATCGCCTTCAACAGTTGCTTTACGTCCTGCGTGTGCAAGTTGAATGGCCGTTTTTGCACCGTTTTCTTTTAGCTGTGTCACAAGTTTTGTTAATCCATCTCTTTGCTCATCATTCCAAATCCCTAAGTCTTGAGCTGAAATACGACCTTGTGGGACGACAGCTGAGGCTTCAACCATAATGAGACCTACTTGTCCAACCGCGCGAGTTGTGTAGTGAACCATATGAAAGTCGGTTACTACTCCGTCTTCTTTTTCGCATGAATACATGCACATTGGTGACATTACAATTCGGTTTTTTAATGTTACGTCTTTCACTGTATAAGGTGAAAATAGTTTTGTTGTCATTCGGTTTAACCTCCAATTATTTCGATACTCTAAACAAAAGTTATTATATCACCGCATTGAAATATCTTTCACATAATCTGCTTATCCATTTTTAATCATAAAAAAACCTCTTTCTTTTTTTAGAAAGAGGTGAACCTTTACGAACGTTTACTCGAGATTTTTTCGTCAATCGTATCTCCTAAATATTTAGAGCGAATGGTAGCTTGTTCAATACACTGCATCATCGCTTCTTGGAAGTTATGAGAAATAAGCTGTTCGATTCCTGCTTCTGTTGTACCGCCAGGACTCATAACTTCTTTTCGAAGTACGGCCGGTGTTTTAGGTGACTGTTTCAGCATTTCTGCAGCACCGATAAGCGTTTGAAGAATTAGTTCATTTGACACTGACGTATCCAAGCCTTGTTTTTCAGCTGCTTTTTCCATTGCTTCTACTAGATAATAGACATACGCTGGGCCGCTTCCAGATAGTCCTGTTACAGCGTGAAGCTGCTCTTCATCTACAGTTGTAACCGTACCAATCGTTTCAAATAAAGCAGTAGTAACGTTCATATGCTCCGCTGTAGCAAACTTCCCGGGTGCAATGGCTGTAGCCGATAATCCAATAGAAGCAGATGTATTTGGCATAGCTCTTACAACCGCTACTTCTTGGTCAAACAAGTTTACAATTGTGGCAGTCGATACACCCGCTAAAACAGAGAGAACGAGGTGATGGGGACGAATATAGGACTTAATCGTATTGATGCTTTCGGCTACGTCTTTTGGTTTAATAGCAAGCACGACGATATCGCTTTTTTCTGTTAACAAGGCATGATTACGCGTAATGTTAATTCCATAGGCGTTTCGAAGTTCGTGAAGTCTTTTATCGCTGCTATGATTTGTTACGGTGATTTGATTGGGGCGAAGCTTTTTATCTGACAGCAGCCCTGAGATCATGGCTTCAGCCATTGATCCAGCTCCAATAAAGGCGATGTTTAAATCCGTTTTCATTAAAATTTCCTCCAGTCATTTGCTATCCAATGAAAACAGATACTGAAATTTCAGTATCTGTTAAAGGTTTGTGTTTGTGTATCTCTTCTTTATAAAATGCATAGTTATCTAAAGATATGAATAAAACTTCACTATATTTCTGTCATTATGCAATGAAAAAGAGAGGGATGTCAATGTAATTTTCAGAAAACGAAAGCAATTGTATAAATAAGGGGAAAAATCGTGTAAACTTAAAAGAAAATGCGATGGTAAAGGAGCAAAAATACAGATGAATGAGCAATTGTATAAAATTGTGCTGCCTACTCCTTTTGCGGTAGGAGATGTGAATGTTTTTGTTATAAAAGGTCAGACCGTTACGCTAATCGATGCTGGTATTAAAACGGAGGCAGCGTGGTCTGTATTTAAAGAAAAGCTTAATGAAATAGGATTAAAACCAGATGATATTAAACAAGTTGTCCTAACTCATCACCATCCTGATCACGTAGGAATGCTTGATTTTTTTGATAAAGATATCGCCATAGTCGGTCATGCGAAAAATCAGCCTTGGATCTCTCAGAATCCGGATTTTTTTGAGTGGTACGATGCGTTTTTTGAAGATCACTTTATGAAAGCGGGCGTAGATGAAAGATTTCGCCCCTATTTAAAACGTTTAAAAGCATCAATGAAGTATTCATGTCACCGTTCTCTTACGACCTCTGTGCAGGAAGGAGATTACATTCCGGGCCTAGAGAGTTGGAAAGTGCTTGAAGTGCCCGGTCATGCTCAAAGCCATATTGCATTATACAATGAAAAAACAGCGGTTATGATTGGAGGAGATTTGCTGTTAAAGCATATTTCATCTAATCCGCTTATTGAACCTCCTATGAAACCAAGCGGCGAGCGGCCTAAAACGCTTCTTCAATATAATCATTCGTTAAGACGTCTGCTTGACTTAGAGATAAGCTGTATCTATACAGGTCATGGAGATGAAGTATTACATGTCCGTGAACTTGTACAAGAGAGGTTACAAAAGCAAAGCGACCGAGCGGATAAAGTGCTTAGCATGATAAAAGAACGCCCTCAAACAGCGTTTGATATTTGCAAACAGCTATTTCCTACTATTTATGAAAAAGAACTAGGGCTAACTCTTTCTGAAACAATTGGTCAGCTCGATTTTTTAGAAGATGCAAATAAAATCAGTACACATGAAAAGGAAAGTACGCTTATTTATTCTGTGTGCTCTTAACTTACAAAAAAGGTGTGTTATATTTGAAATCCTCGTTAAAGAACCAACATGTCGTGATTACAGGCGCTTCAGGAGGTCTTGGAGAACATTTAGCTTATGAAGTGGCCAAAAGAGGGGGCGTCCCCGTTTTACTTGCACGTACAGAAGAAAAGCTGCAGCGAGTAGCTGAGCAAATTAATCAAAAGTATGGGATTACCTCTTACATATATAAAGCTGACGTAGCGAACGTAGAGGAAGTCAGAAGTGTTGTTCAGAAAATGATAAGTGAAATTAAGCGTGTTGATGTGCTGATTAATAATGCAGGCTTTGGTGTATTTGAAGAAGTGAAAGAAGCATCCATTTCGACAATTGCATCAATGTTTCAAGTCAATGTTATTGGATTAATTGCATGTACACAAGAAATTTTAGCTTATATGCTAAAAGAAAACAAAGGACATATTATTAACATTGCTTCTCAAGCAGGCAAACTGGCAACGCCTAAATCCAGTGGCTATTCAGCTTCTAAACATGCCGTGCTAGGGTTTACCAACAGCCTGCGAATGGAATTAGCAAAAACGGATATCTATGTAACCGCAGTGAATCCAGGTCCTATTCAAACCAACTTTTTTTCAATAGCGGATCAGTCAGGAAACTATGAAAAAAGTGTAGAAAAGTTTATGTTAACACCTCAATACGTAGCTGAAAAAACGGTCAATATTATTGGGAAACCAAAACGAGAAGTCAACTTGCCTAAGTGGATGAACATGGGTTCGAAGGTGTATCAGCTTGCCCCGGGGCTCGTAGAAAAATTGGCAGGGGATGCGTTTAATAGAAAATAACCTGTGCTTTAATCACAGGTTATCAATGTTTTTCGTTAATGCTTTCGTTCAGTAAAGCTGTATTTCTATGAATCTACTGCTCGTCTAAAACTTTTGCAGCGCGCACACAAGAGTCGAATTTTCCTTTATGATTTCCGTCGCAAAAGGGCATCTTTTGCGACTGGCCACATCGGCATAGTGAAAATGTCGGCTTTGTTTCAAATTTATTGCCGTCTGCATCAATTAATTCAACGTCTCCAGTGACACGGAAAGAACCGTTATCCATTACTTTAATTTGTACTTTTGACATAGAAAAACCTCCTTTTTGTACACACCTATATGAAGCGCCAGAGTTTAATGAAAGCAAGATGTGTATTATACTCATTATATAAGCAATTTTCGTTTGTTTATACAATTAGTTTAAAAGGAGTTAAAGGAAAATGAATATTACCTTTACAGATAAAGCGATAACAAAAATACAAGAAAAGTACGGAAAAGATTCTTCACTATATTTAAAATTGAAATACGATACGGATGGATGCGGCTGTGTGGTGAGCGGTGTAACGACGCTATGGATTGTTGATGAAAAAGAGAGCGATGATGTGACCATCGAGACGAATTTTGTTCCCGTTCTTGTCGAAAAAACAAAGCAAGTATTTCTAGATGATAATATGACGGTTGACTACAATGAAAGTGCATATGCGTTTATGCTAAAATGTCCTTCTCAAATTTTAAATCCGCGCATGTCATTCATCGATAAAACAAAAGAAGCGCTTTAATGCGCTTCTTTTTGTATTTTTTCTAAAAATGATTCAATAACTTGTTCATATTCCCCTGGATTATCAGCATACGAGCGGGCATGAGTGCCTACAGGTGCCAAATACATCCGTTTTGCACCCATTTTTTTGGCATGCAGCTGCTCGGTCATTTTAGGAAGAATATAGTCATCTTCTTTACTATGGATAAACAGAACAGGATGTTTTATTTGATCTACGACTGAAATGGGGGATACGTCTTTAAATGAATAGCCTTCTCGCCATTTTAAAATAATATTGGCTGCTGGCATCACAAGCTGTTTGGGCAGATGGAAATCTTGTTTTAAGCGATAGGCAAGAAGTTCTTCCAAGTCTGAAAAAGGGCAGTCGACAATATAAAAATCAGCTCCGTCTTCCATTCCAGCATACAAAAGAGTGGTCGCAGCTCCCATAGACTCCCCGTGAATCCCAAGGGAAATAGTTGAACCGAATTGTTCTTTTACCCAGTGAACAACAGATTGAAGGTCCAGCTTTTCATAATAGCCGTAGCTCGTTGTTTTCCCTTCAGACTTGCCGTGACGGCGATGATCATAAAGAACGACGTTCCATCCAAGCTTCAGAAAAAGCCGAGCATATTTCATAGAATTCAGTGAATGAACTGTGACTCCATGCGAAAGAATCATAAATCGGTTGTTATCGTGTTGTTTAATAACGGTTCCAGCTATGTTATAGCCTAGAGAAGAAGGAAGTACAAATGCTTCTTTAGGAAGAGTGCTATAGACTTTCTCATCATAAAAGCCATCTTCCATATCGCGGTCAATAATAACTTTGTCGGTCTTTTTACGGATGTACATCATTTGATTTGTAAAAAAGATGCCAAGAGCGGCAAATGCTCCGAGAACGCTTCCTACTAATAATAGCCATTTTTTCATGATTAGCGGCTCCTTTTGTTAATATAGCTATTAGTTATTATAGCATCGCTCTCATAAAAACCTAATTTTTAACGCTGTGCAAATAAAGAGTATTGCTTGCTTTCAATCGGTCTTGAAATGTAAGGAGCGATAAAATCGACCGCTTCGAGCAGCTTTTCTTCATTAATAGAAGTGGAAATACCCATTTCATGAAGCATAAAGACAAGATCTTCGGTAGCTACGTTTCCCGTTGCTCCCTTAGCAAATGGACATCCTCCTAGCCCGCCAGCGGATGAATCGAACCTGTTAATACCGGCTTGCAGAGCTGCATAGATATTTGCAATAGCCAATCCTCTCGTATCGTGAAAGTGCGCAGCAAGTAGCGTGTGGGAAAAACTTTGTTTTAATTTCGAGAAAAGTGAAAATACATCTTTAGGATTTGCCATGCCAATTGTATCGGCAACGCTTAGCTCATCTACTCCAGCTTCCACAAAGCTTTCGCAAAGGCTCAGCACGTCACGTTCATTTATTTTTCCTTCATATGGGCAATAAAAGGCGGTGGAAATGCAGGTGCGAATAAAACATTCTTGCTGCTTAAGCTGCTGAATGAGAGGAAGCAGCGTTTGGACAGCTTCTTCGGTGTTTTTGTTAATATTTTTTTGATTAAAAGTATCGCTTACGCCAATAAAAAGCGCAACCGAGCGGCAATCAGCTTGCAGTGCCTTTTCCAAGCCTTTTTGATTCGGCACCAGTACAATGTTTCGGCATGTATCAGGCTGGAATATAGGTGCAATAGTAGAAGCATCTTTCATTTGAGGAACCCATTTTGGAGAAACAAAGGATGTAATTTCGATTTCAGATAGTCCAGCTTCTTTTAATTTTTTGATAAAATTAATTTTTTTATCAGTTGGAACAAAATTTTTTTCATTTTGAAGTCCATCTCGTGGACCAACTTCTATAATTGTTACTTTTTCAGGAAATCCCATAAACCGCTCTCCTCCCACAATGTAAACGCTTACTAATATTTATTTTAATTCTAAAAAATTAAAATTCAATAAAAATTATAAATTTTTACAAAAAAAGAGGAATTTCGCAAGCGATGTCGAAATTAATATAAGTGACAGTTAATCACAGTAATCAAACAGTAAGGAGAGGTTTTCGACATGGGTCAAACAGAAGTAGTCATTGTAAGCGCTGTACGTACAGCAATCGGCAGCTTTGGGGGAAGCTTACAAAATGTATCCGCAACAACTTTAGGTGGTACTGTAATTAAAGAAGCTTTAAACAAAGCAGGGGTATCAGCAAACGAAGTAGATGAAGTTATTATGGGAAATGTCTTACAAGCAGGTTTAGGACAAAATCCAGCACGACAAGCAACTTTAGCAGCAGGGTTACCTGAAACTGTTTCAGCATTAACCATCAATAAAGTATGCGGATCAGGACTAAAAGCAGTACATCTCGCTACACAGGCGATTCTTGCTGGGGATGCTGATGTGATTGTTGCTGGTGGAATGGAAAACATGAGCCAAGCACCATACCTATTAAAAAATGCACGCAACGGGTTTAAAATGGGCGATCAAAAAGTAGTCGACAGCATGATCCAAGATGGATTATGGTGTGCATTTAACGACTACCATATGGGCGTTACAGCTGAAAACCTGTGTGATAAATATGAAATTACTCGCGACGAACAAGATGCATTTGCAGCTTCAAGTCAGCAAAAAGCAGAAGCAGCTATTCAATCTGGCCGTTTCTCAGATGAAATTGTGCCAGTAGAAGTGCCTGGAAGAAAAGGCCAAGTAACAATTTTTGAACAAGATGAGTTCCCACGCGCAGGCACAACGGCTGAAAGTCTAGGAAAGCTACGTCCAGCTTTCAAAAAAGACGGTTCAGTAACAGCTGGTAATGCATCTGGTATCAATGACGGTGCAGCTGCAGTAGTGGTAATGAGCCGTAAAAAAGCAGACGAGTTAGGCCTAACACCATTAGTGTCTATTAAAGCTAATGCAACTGCTGGAGTAGACCCAAGCATTATGGGAATCGGTCCTGTAAGCGCAGTGAAAAAGGCGCTTGAAAGAGCTGCTGTTTCATTAGAAGACGTTCAACTAGTAGAAGCAAACGAAGCATTCGCTGCACAGTCAATCGCTGTGGATCGTGAACTTCAATTTAACCATGATATTTTAAATGTAAACGGTGGAGCAATTGCGCTTGGACATCCTATTGGTGCAAGTGGTACACGTGTCCTGGTTTCACTTATTCATGAAATGCAAAAACGCGACGCAAAACTTGGTTTAGCAACGTTATGTATTGGCGGAGGCCAAGGCGTTGCAACAATCGTTGAACGTCCTTAATTTTTGATATAGCTTTAACAAACATTAAAGCTATATCACAACGCCACAGATTCCAAACATACTGCTTTGGAACTCGTGGCGTTTTTGTTTTTCTTTGAATTTTGTCTACTAATATAACTTTTTTGACAAAAAAATGATTAAATTATAATTTTTAGTTATATATATATTTAAAAAGAAATAAAAATCTTTTATAATAGATTAGAAAGCGTTTTCAAAAATAACGAAGGGGTGGTTATGTATGAAACAAGTACATACGTCGTTTAAAGAAGCGGTGAAAGATATTCACGACGGTGCTACGATGATGGTCGGTGGTTTTGGTTTATGTGGAATTCCGGAGAATTTGATTTTAGCGTTAGTTGAAACAGGGGTAAAAGATTTAACCGTAATTTCAAATAACTGCGGCGTAGACGACTGGGGACTTGGACTGCTTCTGAAAAACAAACAAATTAAAAAGATGATTGGCTCTTACGTGGGAGAAAATAAAGAGTTTGAAAGACAAGTATTGTCAGGAGAAATTGAAGTAGAATTGCTACCTCAAGGCACGCTAGCTGAAAAGATTCGCGCCGGCGGAGCGGGCATACCTGCATTTTATACACCAGCGGGAGTGGGAACACCCATTGCTGAAGGAAAAGAAGTTCGTGTGTTTGATGGGAAAGAATATTTACTAGAAGAGGCGTTAAAAGCTGATTTTAGTTTGGTTAGAGCTTGGAAAGCCGATCATATGGGGAATTTAGTGTATAACAAGACAGCGCGCAATTTCAGCCCAATGATTGCAGCAGCAGGAAAAGTGACGATAGCAGAAGTAGAGGAACTTCATCCAACAGGTTCACTTGATCCAAATATTATCCACACACCTAGTGTATATGTTCAATCGTTAATTATTGGTGAACAAGAAAAACGTATTGAGCGTTTAACCGTTCAAAAATAACAAAAGGGGAGAGATTTTTCATGATTGAAAACGGCGTGAACGTGAGAGAGCGAATTGCAAAACGTGCTGAAAAAGAAATTTTGGACGGATTTTATGTAAACCTTGGAATTGGTATTCCAACGCTTGTGGCTAATCATATCTCAGATAATAAAACGGTTGTGCTTCAGTCCGAAAACGGTCTGTTAGGCATTGGACCATATCCGAAAGAAGGAGAAGTAGATCCTGATTTAATTAATGCAGGTAAAGAAACCGTAACGGCGACAAAAGGGGCTTCTTACTTCGACAGTGCTGAATCGTTTGGCATGATTCGCGGAGGGCATATTAATATTGCGATTTTAGGAGGCATGGAAGTCTCAAAAACTGGTGACTTAGCTAACTGGATGATTCCTGGAAAAATGATTAAAGGAATGGGCGGTGCAATGGATTTAGTTCATGGAGCGCAGCGCATCATTGTTATTATGGAACATGTGACGAGAAAAGACCAACCTAAAATCTTAAATGAGTGCACCCTCCCTCTGACAGGAAAAGGGGTAGTAGATCGTATTATTACAGATCGAGCGGTCATTGACATTACGGCAGAAGGCCTAAAACTTGTCGAAGTAGCGAAAGGCTATACGGTAGAAGATATTCAACAGTCTACAGAGCCAACTCTAATCATTGATGAACATGTAAAACTAGATGCATTTTGATTTTTGGTAACAAAAGCAAGAATATGATACAATATCTCTCAATTAAAGTAGCGGGGGAATTGTGATGGCTAAAAAAAAGCAAAAACAATCAGCACAAAAACAAAATGATCAGCTCAGTATCAAAGATCAGCTAAATGATAGCTTATTAAAACAGCTTCAGGCTAAAAAACAGGCGCTTTCTTTAAAAGAAGAAGAGCAGAAAGAAACAGAACGTAAAGAAGCTGCTCGAATTCGAAAAGAAAAAGAAAAAAATAAATCGTTTGAAGAACTGTTAAATGAAAGTGATATGAACTGGTCCGAATTTAAAAAATAAAAGCGCCGATAAAGGCGCTTTTATTTTTTAACGATGAGCTTCATATTGGTTTGCTTTAAAGATCGAGTGCAGTTTGTTCACTTCAGTAGGCTGTAGGGGGGAGGTCTCGACAGCCTTTACGTTTTCACGAAGCTGTGAAGAAGAGCTTGCTCCTGCTACAACTGAGGCTACCGTAGGATTAGCTAAACAGTATTGAAGTGCAGTTGAATTCAGAGAGTGATTTGGTCGTACGTGACGAAATGCTTCAATCGTTTTTGATAATTCCGTACCGCTATAGTCTAAGTATCCCTTACCTTCGAATGCAGCAAGCTTTTGCTCTCCTTTTTCGGTTAGCAGCCCTTTGGCTACTGGACCTCTGGCTACAACGCTAATGCCGTTATCGTGCAAAAGGGGAAGTGCACTTTCTTCAGGACGTCTGTCTAACAAGCTATATTGCATCATGACACTGACAATAGAAGAGTTTTGCACATACTCTCGAATCACATTCGGCCGGATAGATGAAATACCATAGTAGCGAATGACGCCTTCTTGTTTTAATTCTTCAAATGCTTCAATCGTTTCTTCAATATTGTCTTCAACAGTCCCTCCGTGCAGTTGATATAAATCGATGTAATCCGTTTGAAGCCGGCGCAGGCTTTCTTTCACTTCATCTTTTATGTAAGCTTTAGACGGATCCCACGTCCAGCTGTCTTTTGCATCATTCCAGCGATTTCCTACTTTTGTGGCTAAAACAATATCATGTCTGCGGTTTTTTAAAGCTTGTCCCACAAACTCCTCGTTTAAGCCAAAGTCATATAAATCTGCTGTATCAAAATAATTAATGCCATATTCCAGAGCTTCATCAATCATATTGACAGCGTGTTTCTGTTCCGTGCCAAGAGACATGCATCCTAAACCTAATGTACTGACCAGCAAATCTGAAGTACCTAAGCGTCTTTTTTCCATATATGCCACTCCTTATTTTTTACTTGTTTCTATCTATTGTAGCGCTATGATAGAGAGAAACTCAAATAAGAAGATTAAAAAACTGCAGCACAATTAGTGTCTGCAGTCTGCTTGTTGTTTGTAAGAATTAAAATTTTGAGAGATAGCGTTCGTCCACTCATCAACATACTGAAATTGTTCGCCGTATTCTTTTAACTTTTGCTTAATTTCCCATGCTTTACCGACTAAAATGATTTGCTTCTCGTGAACATAAACTTTCATTTTTTCTACCTCCCAAGATTCGTATGATAGAATATATGTAAGAGTCAAAAAAATAGAACGAGGTGGAGAAAATGGATCATTTAACAGAAAAAATGCGGTCTTCTGAAAAGCTGTTTGGAGGCAGAGTGATTGATTTGTACTTAGAAGAAGTAGAGCTTCCGAACGGAAAAACGAGTACAAGAGAAGTAGTTAAGCATCCTGGAGCTGTCGCTGTCATTGCGTTAACAAGCGATCATAAAATGGTTATGGTCAAACAGTATCGCAGACCGATGGATCGTATTTTAGTGGAAATTCCAGCCGGCAAGCTGGAAAAAGGAGAAGAGCCGATTGTAACGGCAAAACGTGAGTTAGAAGAAGAAACGGGCTATACAACAGATTCCCTTAGCCATATTATTTCTTTTTACACATCGCCAGGTTTTGCAGATGAGTTGGTTCACGTTTATTTAGCAGAAGATTTAAAAGTGATGACCACCAAAGCGGAATTGGACGAAGATGAATTTGTTGAAGTGATGGAAGTTACTGTAGATGAGGCCCTTACTCTTATTCAAAACAAAGAAATTTACGATGCAAAAACAGCATATGCTGTGCAGTACTTACAGTTAAAAAGCGGATTAGGAGAGTAAGAGAGTTTTTTCTTTTACATACGTACGGCAATCTAGCAATTTAGAGGTTTACATTGAAACGTCATTTGATGTGAGAAAAAACAGGCATGCGCGTATCTCTAGCTTAAAAAATTTGTGACAACCATATATTAGTTGAAGAAAAATCCGAACGATAAATAGAGATTCTTGATTTAGAATCAAATTCGTTCGGATTTTTTTTAAGTTGATGGTGAACGTAGCTTTCATTTATGTAGTTGGTTCTAGCGGTTGATTGGAGGTCAAGGCGAAGACTCCTGCGGGAAAAGCGGAATAGGTGAGACCCCGCAGGAGCGTACGCGACGAGGAGGCTCGCCGGCCGCCCGCGGAAAGCGAAGCCTTGCATGAAAATCAACAGCGGTGTCACAAGCTATCCATACTATCTCATTTGTTCTTATTCAGATTAGATTAATTTCATTATGTCTTAATCTCTTTTTTATGTGATAGATTTAAAAGATTCTTGGCATAGTTTTTGTACTCTATCATACACTCTATTAAGCGATTAATAGGAGGAAGACGATGAGAAAAAAACAATTGCCATTATCGTATGCAAGACATTTTCAAGAAAACAGTTCTATTTATTTATTTGTAACCGTGCTGTTTTTAATGGGAATCATTTTTGGGGCTATTGTTGTAAATAGTTTGACGCTTGATCAAAAAGAAGACCTGTACTTCTATTTAAACCGGTTTTTCGGACAGGTAAAGAGTGGGGAAGTAGCAAGCAGCGTTGAAATGTTTCAGCAAAGTTTTTTTCAC
Source organism: Priestia sp. FSL W8-0524 (assembly GCF_038005965.1). Lineage (NCBI taxonomy): Bacteria > Bacillati > Bacillota > Bacilli > Caryophanales > Bacillaceae > Priestia > Priestia sp. FSL W8-0524. The sequence goes on along the minus strand of NZ_JBBOUG010000001.1, from coordinate 4,066,517 downwards.
AATGTTAAATACTTAGGGCTCATTTGGATACTAGGAATTGCTATTATTGGTTTGCCTGTAGTGTTAATTCTGCTGTTTTTAAAAGGAATGGTGATTGGTTTTACCGTAGGCTTTTTAGTCAATCAAATGGGACTCTCTGGGTTTGCGCTATCTTTTGTATCTGTTATGCCGCAAAATATCTTTCTCATACCGGCATTTCTGATTCTGTCTGCAGCTTCAGTTGCCTTTTCTTTGAAGCTTGTGCGGCAGCAGTTTTTTAAAAAAGCAGCGGAGCCTATTTCTGCATCCTTTTTACGCTATAGCGGCACGATGATTGCAATGGTATGCTTGGTTGCCTGTGCAGCTACAGTTGAAGCTTATGTATCACCTACTTTAATGAAAAGTGTAATGGCTCTATTAAATAAGTAAGAATAAGTATTAAATAAAAAGAATTCTTTTTTCTTATTAAGAATAACTTTATTTTGACACCCTCGACACATCTGATATAATGGATTAGTGAATGGCGAGGGAGGGAATAATTATGGAAAGTCGAATTGAGCGAATTAAGCAGCAGTTGCACTCAGCTAGCTATAAATTGACACCTCAACGTGAGGCGACTGTAAGAGTACTTCTTGAACATGAAGAGGATCATTTAAGTGCCGAAGATGTATATCTCCTCGTCAAGGAAAAGTCTCCGGAAATTGGATTGGCAACTGTTTATCGTACGTTAGAATTGTTAACTGAACTTAAAATTGTTGATAAAATAAACTTTGGCGATGGCGTTTCTCGCTACGATTTAAGACAAGAAGGAGCCGCACACTTTCATCATCACCTTGTGTGTATGGAATGTGGATCTGTGGACGAAATTCAAGAAGATTTGCTTGAAGACGTTGAAGAAATTGTGGAAAAGCAATGGAATTTTAAAATTAAAGATCACCGCTTGACATTTCATGGCATTTGCCATCGCTGTCAGGATAAAGAAGACAAGCAGTAAAAGCCTTTTCCATAATGGAGAAGGTTTTTTGTTGTACATAAATAGAAAAAATAAAGAGGTTACAAGCTATATGGTTTTATAGAAAGGAAGGAAATGACAAGGAGAGAACTCAGCGTATAAAGGCAAGAAACATGTATAAAACCTGTCCCAATTGGCATATCTTCTAATAGAATCAAAAATTGGAGGAATTGTTTCATGAAATCATGGGCTGAAATGGTATATAATACATGTAAAGTATTTATCTTATTTACCGGGTTTACTCTTTTGTTTTATTTTGGAATGATATGGGTATCTCAAGAGTATCAAAATTATAAACGTTATGATGAGCCGTCGGGTTCAGCAGTTAAGGTCATGCAAGCAAGTGTGAACAAAGATCAGACGTGGCTGGAGCGTTTATTTATGTTTTATCAAAACGGGGAGTAGAGGCTATTGAATGATCAAATTCAAGATTTTATTCATTATTTAGTAGTAGAGCGGGGACTGGCGAAAAATACGATTGATTCGTATGAACGAGATTTAAAAAAGTATGCTCAATATTTAGAGCATGTAGAGCAGCTGAAATCATTTAATGAAGTAACAAGACTCCACATCGTTAATTTTCTGAAATATTTAAGTGATCAGCAAAAATCATCTAAAACGATTGCGAGACATGTAGCTTCAACTAGATCTTTTCATCAATTCTTACTAAGGGAAAAATCAGCGGATACAGATCCATCCGTTCATATTGATACTCCGCAGCTTGAGCGCAAGCTGCCAAAAGTGCTAAATGCAGAGGAAGTAGAGGCGCTGTTAAATGTGTTTGATACTTCGACGCCTTTTGGCATACGAGACAAAGCGATGCTTGAATTGCTTTATGCTACTGGAATTCGTGTATCTGAACTCGTTAACTTAAATATTGATGATGCACATTTGACGATGGGATTTATTCGGTGTATCGGAAAAGGGAATAAAGAAAGAATTGTCCCCATCGGAAGGTTGGCAACAGAGGCGATTGAAGAGTACTTACAGCATGGCCGGAGTATTTTAACAAAGCAAAAGGAACAGGACAAAGCACTTTTTGTTAATCATCATGGAAGGCGCTTGACAAGGCAGGGGTTTTGGAAAATATTAAAAAAGTTAGCTTCTGAAGCAAAAATTGAAAAAGAATTAACTCCACATACGTTACGGCATTCGTTTGCTACTCATTTGTTAGAGAACGGCGCGGATTTGAGAGCCGTTCAAGAAATGCTCGGGCATGCGGATATTTCGACCACTCAAATTTATACACATGTCACAAAAGCTCGTTTAAAAGATGTATACAATCAGTTTCACCCGCGAGCGTAGGAAGATCCCAATGTCCAGTAAGTTCATAGACATTGGTTTTTTTGATTGAAAACACTTTCATTCCTGTGTACAAAAAAATAAAAAGCGTCTATACTAATAGAGAGGTCAGACTTCTGACCAATAAGAGAAGATGGTTAAATTATTTCCAAACGGGAATTTTATAGAGAATAAATAAATTGATATTTGGAGGGAATAAAATGGCGTATACATATAAACGCGTATTTTTAGTTGTAATGGATTCAGTAGGTATCGGTGAATCACCGGATGCTGAAAAATACAATGATAAAGGTGCCGATACGTTTGGTCATATTGCAGAGCACTGCAACGGTCTTCATATGCCTAATATGGCTAAGCTTGGTCTAAGCAATATTCGTGAAATTAAAGGAATTGATAAAGCCGAAAAGCCGCTCGCTTACTATACAAAGATGCAGGAAGCTTCTGCCGGAAAAGATACAATGACAGGTCATTGGGAAATTATGGGCCTTAATATTGATACGCCTTTTAATGTGTTTCCAGACGGATTTCCAGAAGAGCTGATTTCACAATTAGAAGAAAAAACAGGCCGTAAAATTATTGGGAACAAACCAGCATCTGGTACAGAAATTTTAGATGAGTTAGGAAAGCAGCATATGGAAACAGGTGACTTAATCGTCTATACATCAGCGGATTCTGTTTTGCAAATTGCTGCTCATGAAGAAATTGTTCCAATTGATGAATTGTACAAAATTTGTGAGATTGCTCGTGAATTAACGCTTGATGATCCATATATGATTGGACGTGTTATTGCTCGCCCGTTTTTAGGTGAACCAGGTAACTTCACTCGTACATCCAATCGTCATGACTATGCATTAAAGCCTTTTGGACGTACAGTAATGAATGAATTAAAAGACAATGACATCGATGTTATTGCTATCGGTAAAATTTCTGATATTTACGACGGAGAAGGGGTCACAAAATCTCTTCGTACCAAGTCGAATATGGACGGCATGGATAAGCTAGTTGATACATTAAACATGGACTTCACAGGCTTAAGCTTCTTAAATTTAGTTGATTTTGATGCTCTCTATGGCCATCGCCGCGATCCACAAGGATATGGGCAAGCGCTTGAAGAATATGATGCACGCTTGGAAGAAGTATTTGATTTATTAAAAGAAGATGATTTATTGATTATTACAGCGGATCATGGAAATGACCCTGTTCATCATGGGACAGACCATACGCGTGAATACGTGCCGCTTCTTGTGTACAATAAAGGCATGAAAGAAGGAAAAGAACTTTCTATTCGTCAAACGTTTGCGGATATTGGCGCAACGGTAGCAGAAAATTTTGGCGTAGCAATGCCTAAACATGGAAAAAGTTTTTTACAAGAGCTGAATTAAGCAGGGGGAATGGAGTATGAAAAAAGAATATATCGAAAAAGCAGCAGCATATATTAAAAATCAATCAGCTGTTACACCAACCATTGGTCTTATTTTAGGTTCTGGACTAGGGGTATTAGCTGACGAAATTGAAGGCGCGGTAAAAATTCCGTACAACGACATTCCTGAGTTCCCGGTTTCAACAGTTGAAGGTCACGCTGGTCAATTAGTCATTGGCACCATTCATGACGTACCGGTTGTAGCTATGCAAGGACGTTTTCACTTTTATGAAGGGTACGCCCTTGATAAAGTAACATTTCCAGTGCGGGTAATGAAAGAAATCGGTGTAGAAACGTTGATTGTAACGAATGCAGCAGGCGGAGTAAACGAATCCTTTAATCCAGGAGACTTAATGATTATTTCTGATCATATTAATAACTTTGGAACGAACCCTTTGATTGGACCTAATGACTCTGATTTTGGCGTAAGATTCCCGGATATGTCAACTGCTTACTGCAAGGACCTTCGTCAATTAGCGAAGAAAGTAGGAGCTGATTTAAATATCGCCTTACAAGAAGGTGTATATGTAGGAAATACAGGTCCAACATATGAAACGCCTGCTGAAGTACGCATGCTTCGCATTATCGGGGGAGACGCGGTCGGTATGTCTACAGTACCAGAAGTTATTGTAGCACGCCATGCAGGTATGAAAGTACTGGGTATTTCTTGTATTTCTAATATGGCAGCTGGTATTTTAGATCAGCCGTTAAATCATGAAGAAGTGATTGAAACGACTGAAAAAGTAAAACAGCAGTTTTTATCGCTTGTAAAAGAAGTAGTAAAGCAACTTCCAGCTGATCAAAAATAAGAAGAAAATATGACTTCAAGCATCGAGAATTTCTCGATGCTTTTTTTATTTCGTTTAGTATAAATCGATTATACCTTGGAAAAAATAGGTTGTATAAAGAATGGAGGTTTGTGGAGATGAAGCGAACTATTGTAAAGTTACTCGTTGTCATATTTTTATTTCCACTTATGACGCAACCTGTTTTAGCCGCAGAAAAAAAGAGTTCTGAGCTTGCTGACAGTGCTAGGTCAGCTATTTTAATTGAACGGGATACAGGAAAAATTCTATACGAAAAAAATAGTAATCAAGAACTTCCCCCTGCCAGTATGACTAAAATTATGACAATGATTTTAATTATGGAGGCTTTGGATAAAGGGAAAATTACCTTAAAAGATAAAGTGCGAGCAAGTGAATATGCCGCTTCAATGGGAGGCTCACAAATCTTTTTAGAGCCCGGAGAAGAAATGACGGTAAATGATTTGCTAAAAGGGATTGCGATAGGTTCTGGTAACGATGCTTCTATGGCAATGGCTGAATATTTAGCTGGATCAGAAGAAAAATTTGTAGCAAAGATGAACCAAAAAGCGAAAGAGCTTGGTTTGACTCATACAAAATTTCAAAATCCGACAGGCCTGCCTGTAGAAAATCACTATAGTACAGCTCATGATATGGCCATGATGGGCAGAGAGCTACTAAAGTATGAAAAAATTATTAACTATACAAGTAAATACGAAGCTTATTTACGCACGGATACAGATAAGAAGTTTTGGTTAGTAAATACGAATCGCTTAGTGAAGTTTTATCCCGGGGTTGATGGACTCAAAACGGGATTTACAGGTCAAGCTAAGTATTGCCTGACAGCTACCGCTAAAAAGGGAAATATGCGTGTGTTAGCGGTTGTATTCGGTGCAAGCACGCCAAAAGATCGCAATAATCAAGTAACCAAAATGTTAGACTACGCATTCAGTCAATATACAACGAAGCCTTTATACAAAAAAGGAGACGTTATTGCCAAGATAGATGTAAACAAGGGTAGTGAAGATCAGGTAACAGCCGTTACGTCAGAGCCTATTTCTGTTTTATTGAAAAAAGGAAATGCAGCCAAAGATGTTAAAACAGAAGTGAAAATGAACGAGAAGTTAAATGCGCCTATTCAAAAAGGCGACAAAATTGGAACGTTGACCATTAAGAAGGATAACAAAGTAATGAGTTCTTCACCGCTTCTTGCAAAAGAAGATATCGATGCTGCTTCTTGGTGGAAGCTATTTAAACGTACGTTCTCTATTTTCTCTCAAACATCTTAAACAGCTAAATGTGACGAAATAGAACTAGTTTTGTCGGTGAGAAGGATTCTATTCTGTTGGCAGCGAAAGATTGACTATAAGATTTCCGAGGAGGTTTGTATAGTGAGTCTTTCAATTGAATTGGAATTCAAACAAGATGTCTTGTTGGTTCGATTAACAGGAGAATTAGATCATCATACGGCAGAAGAGCTAAGAAGCAAAATCACCCAAGCAATAGAGAAGGAATCTATCAGCCATTTGATTTTAAATCTACAGCATTTAACCTTTATGGACAGCTCTGGCTTGGGGGTTATTTTAGGGAGATACAAACAAGTTCATAATAACGGTGGGGAAATGGTTGTATGCGCTATTTCTCCCGCTGTAGAACGTTTGTTTAATATGTCAGGCTTATTTAAAATTATTCGTTTTGAACCTAATGAAGAAAACGCGCTTCAAAAATTGGGGGTGGCATAATGAAAAATCAAATGAACCTCCAATTTTCCGCGCTTAGTCAAAATGAATCGTTTGCCCGTGTCACGGTAGCATCATTTATTACACAGTTAGATCCAACAATGGATGAGTTAACAGAAATTAAAACAGTCGTATCTGAAGCAGTAACAAATGCTATTATTCACGGCTACGAAAGCAATCCGGATGGTGTGGTATATATTTCTGTGACGCTTCATGAAGACGGTGTAGTGGAGCTGATGATTCGTGATGAAGGAATTGGTATCGATAACGTGGATGAAGCAAAGCAGCCTTTATACACAACGAAACCAGATCTAGAACGCTCTGGAATGGGTTTCACCATAATGGAAAACTTTATGGACGAAATTCGAGTAGAGTCTACTGTATTAGAAGGTACGACCTTATATTTAAAAAAGCACTTAACAAATAGTAAAGCGCTATGTAATTAAGGAGACTTGCCAATGGATGTGGAGGTCAAAAAAAATAAAAACGAACCGTATTTAAAGGATCATGAAGTTAAAGACCTCATCAAGCGCAGTCAGCAAGGTGATCAAATTGCACGAGATACAATCGTCCAAAAAAATATGCGGCTCGTTTGGTCGGTTGTTCAACGTTTTATTAACCGTGGTTATGAGCCCGATGATTTATTTCAAATTGGATGTATAGGACTATTAAAGTCCGTTGATAAATTTGACCTATCGTATGATGTTAAATTTTCAACATATGCTGTTCCGATGATTATTGGTGAAATTCAGCGGTTTATTCGTGATGATGGCACGGTAAAGGTTAGCCGTTCTCTGAAAGAAATGAGCAATAAAATACGTAAAGCAAAAGATGAGCTTTCCAAATTGCTTGGACGCGTCCCTACAGTCGCTGAGGTTGCAGAACATTTGGATCTCACTCCTGAAGAAGTAGTGCTGGCTCAAGAAGCTAATCGTGCTCCTTCGTCTATTCACGAGACCGTCTATGAAAATGATGGAGATCCAATTACCCTTCTTGACCAAATTGCTGATCATACGGAAGCGAAGTGGTTTGATAAAATTGCATTAAAAGAAGCAATTGAAGAACTTGATGAGCGTGAAAAGCTCATTGTCTATTTGAGGTATTACAAAGATCAAACTCAGTCCGAAGTGGCCGCAAGGCTGGGAATTTCTCAGGTTCAGGTATCGAGGCTTGAGAAGAAAATCTTAAAACAAATGAAGCTGCATATGAATGACACGTAATACTTAAGAAGCAATCCGTTTTGCTATTCAAAGAAGAATAGTGAAACGGATTGCTTTTTTTTATTTGGTAATTAATGGTCTGTTCAGAAACGTGAATTAGAAAATTTAAGAAAATCCATACTACACGTACAGGGAGATAATGAATCGTAAGGTGTGATATGAATGGAAAACGTTCTTTATCTTAAAATGAGGCATCGTATTCAAGTAAAACCTGATGAAGCTGTAAATATTGGACAATTAGCAATGGTTATAGCAGGAGATTCTGTTCAAAAGCAAATTGAAAAGCTAATTGTCTATCAAGTAAGTATGAGTGATCGAAATATTATCATTGTTGATTTAATGAAGGTAATTGAAAAAGTTGCCTCTCAGTATCCGCACTTAGACATTCAGACGATTGGACCCGCTCAAACAATTGTAGAGGTCGTGTATAAAAAGAGACAATATTCCTTTTTGTTTTTTCTAGCTGTTTGGTTTCTTCTCTTCATCGGAGCTGCTTTAGCAATTATGAACTTTCACGAAGATGTGAGTATGAGACAAGTACATCAAAAATTGTTCTATATGCTGACCGGTCTGAGAGATAAGCAGCCTTTGCTGATTCAAGTACCTTACTCTATCGGTTTAGGGTTGGGAATGATTCTGTTTTTTAACCACGTCTTTAGAAAACGAATTAATGAAGAGCCTAGTCCTCTCGAAGTCGAAATGTTTAATTACCAGCAAGACTTAGATCAATACGTCATTATGCACGAGAATAAAGAAAGTATGAAAAAAATTGATGATCATTAACATTGTGATGACCATTGTAATTGGACTTGCGGGAGGATTGGCTGCAGGTGCTGGATTTGTAGCATTTTTAACGGTGCTGGGCATTATTCCGCGTTTGATGCAGCTGACCAAAACCATGAAATACATTCAAGCATATGAGTGGGGAGTCGTAGGTGGTGCCGTTACAGGTGGTTGGTGCAGTCTTCATCAATACACGTGGCAGTTTCCTGCGGTGCTTATTATGATCATAGGTCTAACGAGCGGTATTTTTATTGGAATGCTGGCAGCAGCGTTAACAGAAGTGCTTAATGTATTGCCGACGTTAACGAAACGAATAGGAATGGAAGGCAAGCTTATTTTATTGTTAATGGCCATTGTACTAGGCAAAGTATGCGGGTCATTATTTCATTGGATTTATTTTGTTAATCAATAAGAAAAGGATGTATGTAACATGGCAAATAATCAAAAATTAAAAGATAACTATCAAGAAAGCATTAAACCATTTCAGCCTAAACCTTCATATGTGGCAAATTGCCTAAAGGCCTTTTTGGTAGGGGGAATCATTTGTACATTAGGACAGGCAATTCAAAATTTCTATATTGCATTTTTTGACTTTAATGAAAAAAATGCAGGTAATCCTACCGTCGCAACCCTTATTTTAATATCTGCGCTCTTAACCGGGTTTGGGATATATGATCGTATTGGTCAATTCGCAGGTGCAGGTTCAGCCGTTCCTGTTACGGGTTTTGCCAATTCCATGACGAGTGCAGCGCTTGAACATCGAAGTGAAGGAATTGTTCTCGGAGTTGCGACCAACATGTTCAAGCTGGCTGGAAACGTCATTGTATTTGGGACGGTTTCGGCTTACGTTGTAGGAATCATTCGCTACCTTTTTAAAACTTATTTGCTATGAAAAGAGGGGGATTATGAGAAAAACTGGAAAGCAAACGTGGGTTTATGAAAATCCTATTTACATTAATGCTACAGGAACAGCCGTAGGGCCAAAAGAAGCAGATGGACCGTTGGGAGAAACATTTGATATTACACATAAAGATTTGCACTGTGAAGAAGACAACTGGGAGTTAGCTGAAAGAAGACTAATGACGGAGTCCATTGACTCCTGCTTGCAAAAAATAAATTTATCCTATGAAGACATTGATTTGTTTTTGGCTGGAGATTTATTAAATCAAAACGTAACGGCTAATTTTGTAGCTCGACATAACCAAATTCCATTTCTATGCATGTTTGGCGCTTGCTCTACATCAATGGAAACGCTGGCAACAGGGGCAGCTCTTGTGGATGCGGGATTTGCTAATCGTGTTATTGCATCAGCGAGCAGTCATAACGCAACCGCTGAGCGCCAATTTCGAAATCCTACCGAGTACGGAGGACAAAAACCAGATACGGCAACGGCAACTATTACGGGAGCAGGGGCAGCGCTGGTCTCGAAAGAAAAAGGTATTGTGCGTCTCACGTCTGCAACGATTGGGCGTGTAATGGATTATGGGATTAAAAACGCAAACGATATGGGTTCTGCTATGGCACCAGCTGCTGCGGATACCATTCAAAGGCATTTGGAAGACTTAAACGTCGCGCCAAGCGAGTATGATCTTATTTTAACAGGAGATTTATCTGGTGTAGGCAGTCCAATTTTAAAACAGCTGCTCAAGGACGAAGGCTACGATATATCAACCAATCATAATGATTGCGGATTAATGGTATATCGCCCCGACCAAAATGTATTTGCAGGAGGAAGCGGCTGCGGCTGCTCGGCTATTGTCACGTATGGTCATATTTTAAATGAATTAAAATCGGGAAACTTAAAGAAAGTGTTTATGGTGGCAACGGGAGCTCTTTTAAGTCCAACGATGATTCAGCAAAAAGAGTCAATTCCAACAATTGCTCATGGCGTCGTCTTAGAACATATCGGGGAGGGGGATGATCAATGGAGTATGTAATAGCTTTTGCTGTAGGAGGAATCATTTGCGTTATTGGGCAGCTGCTGCTGGATCTTGCTAAACTTACTCCAGCGCATGTTATGAGTTCGTTTGTAGTTGCGGGAGCGATTTTAGATGGATTTGGTCTTTATGATAAGTTGATTGAATTTGCTGGCGCCGGAGCGACGGTTCCAATTACAAGCTTTGGTCATTCCTTGTTGCACGGAGCGATGAAGCAAGCGGATGACCATGGATTTATCGGGATTGGGATTGGGATTTTTGAACTTACCTCCGCTGGAATTTCAGCAGCTATTTTATTTGCTTTTATTATCGCGTTAATCTTTAAACCGAAAGGATAAAAGATTATGAAAAAAAGAAGGATCATTATTGTAACCGATGGCGATGAATATGCGCGCAAAGCAATTGAGCATGTAGCTAAATCGGTTGGTGGCAGGTGCATTTCGAGGTCATATGGAAACCCTACTACGTTAACAGGGAGTCAAACGGTAGATTTAATTCTTCAAGCACCATATGATCCCGTCTTTGTGATGTTCGACGATAGCGGTTTCTTAGAGGAAGGACCTGGGGAAATTGCTTTGCTGCATGTAGCAAAGCATCCTCAAGTAGAAGTTCTTGGAGTGATTGCCGTTGCATCACGTACTCATCAAAGCGAATGGACAAGAGTGGATGTGACCATTGATCGTTTTGGGGAAATATCGCATTACGGCGTGGATAAAAGCGGAATTCAAGAGTTAGAAGTCGGACGAATTAATGGAGATACAGTTTACTGCTTGGATCAGCTCGATATTCCCTTAGTTGTAGGAATAGGAGATATCGGCAAAATGGCTAGGATGGATGATGTCAAACTGGGATGTCCTATTACTGAAAAAGCAGCAAGAATTATTTTAGAAAGGAGCGGTTCGTTTGGGTAAGCTAGCAGAGAAGAAAACAGCTATTTTTTCAAAAGTGCAAAAAAACGATCAGTGGTTCAAGGAAAACGCTAGTATGAACACAAGCTTTGATGTGGGCGTACGTAAACTGCTTATTTTGGATCGAGAAGTTCATATTTACTACGTAACGGGGCTGTGTGATAGTTCATTTATTATTGAAATTGCAAAAGTACTCATTCAAATTAATGATAATGAAGTTGAACGAGCAAAGCTAAAGGATATTGTTGAAAACCGTCTTATTCATCAGCAAGTCAAGCCTTTAAAGACGCTGGATGATGGAATGGTATCGGTTTTATCAGGACTGCTATTCGTTTTAATTGACGGTGAAGAAGTTGGCTTTGAAGTCGATGTGCGTACATATCCTGGCAGATCCCCTGAAGAAGCGGATACAGAGAAAGTGATTCGCGGAGCACGAGATGGATACACTGAAAACATCATTATCAATACAGCGTTAACAAGAAGACGAATTCGTGACGGAAGATTTCGTTTTGAAATTATGAAGGTAGGCGAACGATCAAAACTGGACGTAGCGATTGGGTACATAAATGGCGTAGCTGATCCAGGGCTGGTTAAACTGATAAAAGATGAACTGGAAGCAATTGATATAGATGGTTTGCCGATGGCTGACAAATCAATTGAAGAGTTTTTAGTCAAACAAGGAATTAATCCTTTTCCAATGGTACGCTATACAGAACGTCCGGACACAGCAGCAGCTCATGTACTGGAAGGGCATGTGATCATTATTACCGATACGTCTCCAAGCGTTATTATTACGCCAACTACGCTGTTTCATCACGTGCAGCATGCGGAAGAATACAGGCAGGCTCCTTCTGTCGGTACGTTTATCCGCTGGATACGGTTTTTAGGAATTCTTGCTTCTCTTTTCTTATTACCGTTATGGCTGTTATTTGTACTTGAGCCAGACTTGCTGCCGTCAAAATTGCAATTTATTGGGCCAAACGAAGAAACAAATATTCCAACTGTTGTTCAAATTTTCTTAGCTGATTTTGGGATTGAATTTCTGAGGATGGCGGCCATTCATACGCCGACGCCGCTTGCCACGGCGATGGGCTTGATTGCAGCTGCGCTTATTGGGCAAATTGCTATTGATGTAGGTCTTTTTGTTCCCGAGGTTATTTTATATGTGGCTATTGCAGCAATTGGTTCATTCGCGACGCCAAGCTATGAGCTAGCGGTAGCAAATAAAATGCTGCGATTGTTTCTGTTAATTTTCGTGGCGGCCTTTCATACTCCAGGGTTTCTTATTGCGACAACGTGTATCATTCTCTACATGGCGCGACTAAAATCATTAAATACGCCTTATTTGTGGCCGTTTCTTCCATTTAATCCGCAGGCTTTGTGGCAGATTCTCATCCGCACACCGGTTCCTGGAGCGAATCCGCGACCTAGTATTGTGCATCCGCAGGATAAAGACCGCCAGCCTGCAAAACCTTAAACAAAATATGTGGTTGAAACCTGTATGAAGATGTGATAGATTTGTTTTAAATATGGAAAATAATAAATATTTAGACAGTTAGCAGCGAATTGCCGTTAACTGTCTTTTTTACACTATACACAGGAACGGGGTCTAAACATGTTTTTACACGGAACAAGTCGCATAAATAAGCAGGGGCATCTGGAAATTGGTGGAGTTGATACGGTTGAATTAGCATCAAATTTTGGGACACCCCTTTACGTATATGACGTGGCTTTAATTCGGCAGCGTGCTAGAGGATTTAAAGAAACATTTGAAAAGCATGGGGTAAAAGCACAGGTCGCTTATGCAAGCAAAGCTTTTTCGACAATTGCAATGGTCCAAGTCGTTCATGAAGAAGGTCTTTCGTTAGACGTTGTTTCGGGGGGAGAACTGTATACGGCTTTAGCAGCTGACTTTCCAAAAGAACGGATTCATTTTCACGGAAACAATAAAAGCCGAGCAGAACTAGAAATGGCCGTCAAAGAAGATGTAGGATGCATTGTAGTTGATAATTTTTATGAAATTGCATTGCTTGAGGAAATAACGGAACAGTATCAAAAAAGGATGCCTGTTCTTCTCAGATTAACACCTGGAATTGAAGCTCATACACATGATTATATCTTGACAGGGCAAGAAGACTCGAAGTTTGGATTTGATCTTCAAAACGGTCAAGCAGACGAAGCTGTGCGTCTTGTGCAAAATAGCAAGGGGCTAGAACTTTTAGGCATTCACTGTCATATAGGATCGCAAATTTTTGAAACAACGGGATTTATTATGGCGACTCAAAAGCTTTTTGCAAAAATGAAAGAGTGGAAACAACGTATAAAATTTGTTCCGCAGGTATTAAATTTAGGCGGGGGTTTTGGCATTCGTTATACGGAAGAAGATCAGCCTATCCCTGTTTCTCAGTATGTGGAAGTTATTATAGAAGAGGTCAAAAAGCAGTCCAAACAGTTAGAAGTAGAAATTCCTGAAATTTGGATTGAGCCCGGGCGCTCTCTTGTAGGAGATGCTGGAACGACCCTGTATTCAATCGGTTCTCGTAAACACGTACCGAATGTACGTGAATATGTAGCGATTGATGGAGGCATGAACGACAATATTCGTCCCGCACTGTATCAAGCGAAATATGAAGCGGTCATTGCCAATCGAATGAATGATGAGAGTGATGAGCTCGTATCCATCGCAGGTAAGTGCTGCGAATCGGGGGATATGCTGATGTGGGATGTACATCTTCCAAAAGCAAACCCAGATGATTTATTAGCGATGTTTTGTACAGGCGCATACGGTTATTCTATGGCAAGTCACTATAACCGTTTGCCAAAGCCAGCTGTCGTGTTCGTAGAAGATGGAGAAGCACAGCTAGTCGTAAAACGCGAAACGTATGAAGACATTGTAAAAAATGACGTGAAATACAAAGTGACGGTAAAAAAGTAACGAGTGATTAACGTAAAAAAAGAGCCTCTTGTTCAAGAGGCTCTTTTTTATGAGAATAACGATTTAATAGCATCAATAATATCAACAAAGAATTGCTTTAATTTATCAAGAAATGATTGGCCTTCTTCTGACTGAAGAAATGTTGTTACTTTTTCCTTTGTCGCAGAAAGCTGGTCTTTTACTTGGTTCCAATCGATGTTCATATCTTTTAACCGATTGAAAAAGTCAACCAGTGTATTAAGCTCTGAATCTGTTAATTTAATACCTAAATCATCAGCCACGCGCTGAATTAACGTGCGTAAATCGTCCTTTGTTTGAGGGTTTTCTTTAGCAATTTCTTCTTTAATCGTTGCCATAAACTGCGCTGCTTTTTCTTTACCGATTTTTTCACCAAGTTCAGATGTTTGGACCATCTCTTCGTTGGCTGCTTTTTTTACTTCTTCTGGGATTTTTTGATCTGTTTGAACTTCATATGCTTTCATAATACCTGTTAAAGCGGCTGTACCAGATACTTCAAATGGAGCAGTAATCTGGATTTTTGCATCTTTAACGCCGGCGGTCATTAAAGCATTAATATACATGTCATCTGTAATACCATTAATATTTTGAGTTGATACGCTTAAACCAGAATCTTTTGAGCCAAGGGTAATACTAGAAGATGAAATAGCACGAGATCCAATAGTAGCCTTTGGAATAAAGTCACCTAAGTATTCATGCTCTTCTTGGTTTGTCACGGTTACTGTTTGAGCATTGCTTGGTGCATCAAGGTCATTTAATACCTGTTGCTTCTGAGAGCTGGTTAAGTCCTGACCTAATGTAATAATCACATCGCCCGGAGCAGCATCTGCAAAACTTTTTAAGGGTGCGGTTAGGAATAGAAGAAGACCTAATGTCACCATCATTGCTTTTATCGTTAATTTCAAACCTTTTTCCTCCTTTAATCCCATACTTGCCCTATTATAATACGGGCAGGTCTGAAGTAACAGAGTCAATTCATCATTTTCCCATAAATCAGTCTAGAGGCGTAGATTTCTATATAAAATGAAATCTATGTATCTCCATCACTGTATTAGACGGATGATACTATAAAAAGTTTCATCTCACAACTACTATTTTTTATTTAGAGCCCTACGATAAGAAAGTGAAAAAGTGCATTCATTGAATTCATGAGCTTGTTTGTAGTAGAATAGAGTGAGTTTATAAATGTAAGTGTTCTGCCTCTAGGTGGCATTTACAACTTTTACGTTTTGCCGCTTTGACGGGGGAAGATAGAGCCTGTAGCGGTACTAATACATATATTGGAGGTCATTTATATGAAAAAAGCAAGTATTTTAATGGAAAATGGTGAAAAAATTCTAATCGATTTATTTCCGAACGAAGCACCAGGAACAGTAGAAAACTTTGAAAAGTTAGCTAATGAAGGATTCTACAACGGCGTAACGTTCCACCGCGTTATCCCTGGATTTGTTTCTCAAGGAGGAGACCCAACTGGTACAGGTGCTGGCGGCCCTGGCTATTCAATTAAATGTGAAACAGAAGGAAACCCTCACAAACACGAAGCGGGTTCTCTATCAATGGCGCATGCTGGTAAAGACACAGGCGGCAGTCAGTTCTTTCTTGTTCATGAGCCACAGCCTCATTTGAACGGTGTTCACACTGTATTTGGAAAAGTAACAGAAGGACTTGATACAGTGTTGAAAATGAAAAATGGCGACGTAATGAAAGAAGTAAAAGTCTGGGAAGAATAAGAGCATACTGCTATAAATGGATATCAGCTAATAAAACGTCATAACAACCTTTTACAGGGGGTTACGGCGTTTTTTCTTCGCGCAACAGCTCAAAAAGCGTAATAGATTAGGTTTCTCATACACGCGTGACATATGACAAGCTTTTGTGTAATATTGCTATTTACTTATAAATTTTGTATGATAAAAGCAGTAAAAAACGCAGCGCATTAATTTGTAGGAAAGTTTGAGGACGAGGGAGAATCGTATGCTTATTCGCTATAAACGAAACTATGAAAAAATTGCCATGGGTCTTCTATCGTTTGTACCTACGGAAAAAGATTTAAAAAAACTTCAACAAACGATGAAAGAATATGAGCAAAACGAACATTGGCAGCTGTATCTTTGGAAGCAAGAAGAAGATATTATTGGAATTGTTGGCATTTCCATGCTCGATAAAAGTTTGATTGAGGTTCAACACGTCAGTGTAAACCCTTCACACCGCCAACAGGGCATTGGCAAAAAAATGATTAAAGCTCTTAAAGAAATGTATACGACTGCACAAATTAAGCCGAGTGAAATCATCGCTCCTTTTTATGAAAAGTGTCAGGCGGATGAATAAAGAAAAGCATGATTAGTTGAGGTGCGAAAGCGTCTTTCACATCCTAGTCATCATAAAACAACAGGTAGCTTCTAGCTACCTGTTGTTTTGTTTTGCCAATAAGTTCGCTTGTCTTTCCGCAATCACATCTGAACGATCTCGCGTGCTGTGACGATGAACAATCGCATCATTTTGCAGATTAGAAGCTGATAACCAGACAAGCTGTTTATCAGTGCTTCTTTGTTTGCAAGCTCGTAATAATGCTGGATCTTCAATAGGTAAGTTAATGCTTTTATATGGCTGATAGGTATCGATTAAAGCTAATTGTTTGCGAAGAAGTTTAAGCAGTGAAGGATAATTAAGTCCAAGCTGTGCAATATTTTCTTCTTCCTTCGTTAAAATTGCCAGCGCCTTTTGCATCGTTCTTTTGGCTCCCGCGAAATTTTGACGTCGATGATGATAGAGTGAAACAGCAATTTGAATAAGGCCAACCCAAATAATATTGCGGTGTCCTCTTTCGTCTTTTTTCCAGTGTTCTTCTAGCAGTTCATGGCATTCAAAGTAATCCCGGTCGCCATGAAAATGAACTAAATAATCAATATAGGCTTGTGAATACAATCTTGTTCCCTCCTGGTAAGACTCTATATGTAGTGTATCACAAAAATTAGCTATTCATCAGCGCTGTGCCTTTAAAGAGACAAACGTGCTCAAGGTATGGCGAACACGTTTGTTTTTATTCAATATGTGTGGTTAGAAGCGTAAGCAAGAACAACCAACAATAATTAATAAAATAAACAGTACAACAATTAAAGCGAAACCGCTACCGTATCCACAAGATTTTTCACCCATGCGAGTTCCTCCTTCAGCCATTTGAAAATGTTATTACCTTGACATCATATGTATGTTTAAACTTTTTGTATGGGCAAATGACCTATTTTTACGTTAATTTGTATTGGACATGTGTCTATAATCCTCTATACTAATGATAGTAACGTTATATAAAGCAGCAGAAATGATAAGCAATTGAAAAGTGTTGGTGAGATAAAAGTGGAGTACAGTGTAAAAGTAGATGCGTTTGAAGGACCTTTAGATCTTCTTCTGCATTTGATTAACCGATTTGAAATTGATATTTACGATATCCCAGTAGCGACAATTACTGAGCAATATATGATGTTTATACATACAATGAATGAGCTTCAGCTAGATGTTGCCAGTGAGTATCTAGTCATGGCAGCAACTTTGCTTCAAATTAAAAGTAAAATGCTTCTGCCTACGTATGAAGAAGATATGGATGAAATTGAAATGGTCGATGAAGAAGATCCCCGTGAAGAATTGATGCAGCGCTTAATTGAATATCGAAAGTTTAAAGAAGCGGCAGTAGAGCTTCAAAAGCTGGAAGAAGACCAAAGTCATGTGTATACAAAACCTCCAAGTAATGTGCAAATAAATGCAGAAGAACGTACGCAGCCTCAGGACGAAGGGTTGGATATATCACTGTATGATATGCTAAGTGCTTTTCAAAAGTTAATGAAACGAAAGCAAAACAAAAAGCCTATGCAGACGAAAATAGCAAGACAAGATATTCCAATTGACAAGCGCATGAGTGAAATTGTGAATGAATTAAAAGCCTTTAAAGGGAAAAAAAGTTTTTATCAGCTGTTTCCTTATCAAGAGCGTGATCATATTGTTGTAACGTTTTTAGCTGTGCTGGAATTAATGAAAGAAAATGAAATCGTTGTGGAACAGCAGCACAATCTAGACGAGCTTTATGTATCGTATCGAGAAAGGAATGAAGAGGAATGACAACGAATAATTTACAGGCTATTATTGAGAGCTTACTTTTTGTTTCTGGTGATGAAGGTCTGTCTATTAGCCGGTTAGCTGAGATTATAGAAAAGCCTCATGAAGACATTCAAGGTGCTTTGGAAAGCTTAGAGCAAGAGTGTAAGTTCAGAGGAGTTACACTTGTTGAAATAGGCGGGGCCTATCAGCTTGTTACAAAAAAAGAGCATGCACCATATATTGAGAAGCTCGTAGAAGCTCCTGCTAATCAATCATTGTCACAAGCAGCGCTTGAAACGTTAGCTATTGTAGCGTATAAGCAGCCAATTACAAGAGCTGAAATCGAAGAGATTCGCGGAGTGAAAACGGAAAGACCTCTTCAAACTTTAATTGGAAAGGTTTTGTTAAAAGAAGTGGGACGAGCGGAAGGCGCAGGGCGTGCGATCTTATACGGAACGACAAAAGAATTTTTAGGCTATTTTGGGCTTAAAAGTATCGAAGAGCTGCCGCCGCTTCCAGAAGATTTGTTACAAGAAGGAACCGATCAAGAGGCAGATTTATTTTTTCAATCGTTTCAAGAAATGAAGTGAAACCGTAAAAGAACATAGAGTTTTTCTATGTTCTTTTTTGTATGGACAAATCTTTTCATTCATAACCAAAAAAGACGAGCATAAACTTGTACAAACAGGTAGAGGGACGGGGATGACATGAAAAGAAGCAAAAAAAGTATCATCTATCTATTTATTGTATTGCTATGTCTCAGCGGTTGGCCTTCCGTATCATCTGCAGCAGGGAGTGTAAGTGCTCATAGTGCTATTTTGATGGAACAGAAGTCAGGAAGAGTGTTATACGCTAAAAATGCAGATCAAGTTAGCCGAATTGCTAGCATCACAAAAATTATGACAGCAATACTGGCGATTGAATCTGGCAAAATAAATAAAAAAGTTACCGTTAGCCACAACGCAGTTGGCGTTGAAGGTTCTTCTGTGTATTTAGTTGAAGGTGAAAAAATAAAATTAAAAGATTTAGTGTATGGCTTGATGCTTCGCTCAGGTAATGATGCTGCTGTAGCTATCGCAGAAGCCGTTGGAGGAAGCGAAGATGGATTTGTTTATTTGATGAATAAAAAAGCAGAAGAAATTGGCATGACGAATACAACATTTCAAAATCCGCATGGATTAGACGATCATGAAAATCATCGCTCAACAGCGCACGATATGGCTCTGCTTATGCGCTATGCAATGAATAATAAAATTTTCAAAGAGATTTCAGGAACAAAAGTCTATCGAATGAAGCACCCTGAAGAGAAATGGGATCGAGTGTGGAAAAACAAAAATAAACTGCTGACAACACTATATGCATACTGTACTGGCGGAAAAACAGGATATACAAAATTAGCAAAACGAACGCTTGTGACAACTGCTACAAAAGATGGAATGGATTTAATCGCCGTAACGATTAATGCGCCAGATGATTGGAACGATCACATTTCCATGTATGAAAATGCATTTGATAAATATGATATGACCAGTTTAGCTGCAAAAGGCGAATTGGCAGATATAAAAGATTCTTTCTATAAAGATCAGTTGTATATTAAACGAAATGTCGTCTATCCTCTTACAAAGAAAGAACAGAGCTCTGTAGAAGTGAAAACAACGTTAATTCAGCCTAAAAAGCAGTGGGAAGAAACAGGGAAAGTTCCCAATGTTGTAGGGAAGCTCGATATTTATAGAAGTGGAGAAACGATTGACAGTGTTCCTATTTATTTCGAAAAGCAGGCCGAGCAGCAAGAAGGTTTCTTTAATCGAGTGAAGCGATTAATGTTTATTCAGTCTGGAGCCAAAACAGATGGTTAATATTATTTGGATGCTGCTGACCATTATCGGAATTGTTTTTGCAATTATAAATGGGAAAATTGGTGATGTAAACAAAGCAATTTTTCAAGGAGCAGGCGAAGCGGTGACCATCAGCATTGGATTAATCAGCGTGCTGGTCTTTTGGTTAGGTATGATGAATATTGCTCAAAGTGCAGGGCTTCTCGACAAGTTAGCGAAACTATTTCGACCCATTATTACTAGACTTTTCCCTGATGTTCCAAAAGATCATCCGGCCTTAGGATACATATTGTCCAATATGATGGCGAATATGTTTGGGCTGGGAAATGCGGCAACTCCTCTTGGTATTAAAGCGATGGAGCAGCTTAAAAAACTGAACGGCGACAGAGACGAAGCAAGCCGTTCTATGATCACACTTTTAGCACTTAACACAACCAGTTTAACGCTTATACCGACCACAGTTATTGCCATTCGAATTACGTATAACTCGGCTAATCCTACTGAAATTGTGGGTACTACGCTTTTAGCAACTGTTGTAGCTACGATAGGAGCTATCATCATCGATCGCTTCTTTTATTATCGACGTACGCGAAAAGGAGGAAAACGAAAATGACGATGCTTAATCAAGTATCATTGATGTTTATTCCTCTTATCGTAGGCTGTATTTTACTTTATGGAACCTACAAAAAAATTCCTACGTATGAAAAGTTTGTAGAGGGAGGGAAAGACGGATTACAAATTGCTTTTTCCATCATTCCTTACTTAGTCGGCATGTTAGTGAGCATCTCTATTTTTCGAGCTTCAGGAGCCCTTGATTTTTTCTTATCTGTTTTAAAACCTATGCTGCAAGCAGTCGGCGTTCCGGCTGAAATTGTACCTTTAGCTCTTATTAAACCGATATCTGGAACGGCTGCCCTTGGTATCACAACGGATCTAATTTCTACATATGGACCTGATTCTTTTATCGGTCGTTTGGCATCGACCATGCAGGGAAGTACAGATACCACGTTTTATATTTTAACGGTTTATTTCGGAGCGGTTGGCATTAAAAAAATGGGAGATGCGCTGAAGGTTGGTTTACTGGCGGATTTGGTAGGGATTATTGCCTCAGTTGTGATCGTAATCCTTGTATTTGGCCGGTAAGAAATCGAAAATTCTACCTCTGTGTGGCAAATAGACTTGTGTATTACTTCGTAAACAAGTAAGATGTTACAAGAGGTGAAGTGTTAATGGAACGATTACAAAAAGTGATTGCTCACGCAGGTGTAGCATCAAGACGTAAAGCTGAAGAATTAATCGGCCAAGGCCGAGTGAAAGTAAATGGAAAAGTTGTAAAAGAATTGGGCACGAAAGTAGGTCCTAACGATAAAATTGAAGTAGACGAAGTGCCGGTAGAAAGCGAAGCGCCCGTTTATTTTATGCTATACAAACCAAGAGGCGTGATTTCAGCTGCTAACGACGACAAAGGAAGAAAAACAGTCGTTGACTTCTTTCCGCATGTAGAAGAAAGAATTTACCCGATTGGACGTCTGGACTATGATACGTCGGGTTTACTTCTTTTAACAAATGATGGTGAATTTGCTAATCAGCTAATGCACCCGAAATTTGAAGTGGATAAAGTGTATGTGGCTAAAATTAAAGGAATCCCAAGTCGTGAAAGCATCAGACAGCTGCAGCGCGGAGTGATGCTTGAAGACGGAAAAACAGCACCAGCTCGTGCAAAAGTTCTTTCCATTGATAAAAGCAAGCAGACGGCGATCGTAGAACTGACGATTCACGAAGGGAAAAACCGTCAAGTACGTCGCATGTTCGATGCAATCGGACATTCTGTATTAAAGTTAAAACGTGAGCGCTACGGACCTTTAGACTTACGCGGATTAAATGCAGGAGAAGCACGCGAGCTTACGGCTCATGAAGTCAAACAATTATATTCAATGTCTCAAACAGGTAAGTAATTTTCACTTACCTGTTTTTTTTATGAAAAATGTCGTGAATTAGAAAATCAAGCAAGGTTTTTTGAAAAAATGTCGAACTTGTAGAATGAGAGGAAGACTTCACAGAAACGTCGAAATATTATCGGAAAGCCACTACCAAAAAAATGATATAATGGTAGAAAAAAAGCGTATTGAAAGCGGTTAAAAGGAGTTCGTGCTATGAAAAAAAAGCGCTTGATTATTCGAACAGTTATATTAGCAGTTTTACTGTGCGCGGTTGGATATACCCTTTATGCTCAATTTTTTGCTGATAAACAAAAGGTATCGGTAGGAGATGAGGCACCTGACTTTATATTAAGAGATATTAATGGAGAAACTCATCAGCTATCAGATTACAAAGGCAAAGGAGTTTTTTTGAATTTTTGGGGAACATGGTGCAAGCCCTGTAAACAAGAGATGCCGGCGATGGAAAAGCAGTATGCAGCATATAAAAAGCAAGGCGTTGAAATTTTAGCTGTTAACGTTGCAGAAACGAATATAGCGGTAGAGCAGTTTGCTAAACAGTATGGGCTATCTTTTCCAATTTTGATGGATAAAGATTCACAAGTGTTGGGTGCGTACGGGATAGATCCTCTTCCGACTACGTTTTTAATTGATAAAAACGGAAAGATTGTAGACAGCTTTATTGGCGGATTAGAAGAATCTAAAATAAAAGAATATATGGAAGAAATTAAACCATAGGGAGTGTTGACAATGAAACACGTAAAATGTGAATGTGGACACGTTAACCCGCATGGTACGATTTTGTGTGAAGCCTGTGGTAAACCAATTGCAGAAGAAACAACTGAAAAATTAGTAGATATGCGTTATGAAGGAAGCGCAAGGCGATCGCAAACGTACAATAAAACAGTTATCGATAAAATATGGAATTTTTTCTCTTCTGTAAAGGTAGGCATTTGGATCATTATTGTGACGCTTGTTGCGTCTGCAGTCGGAACCATTTATCCTCAAGAAGCTTACATACCTCCTAATGTGACAGCAGGTGAGTATTATCAAAAGGAATATGGATGGACAGGAGAGCTTTATTATAAGTTAGGTTTTCATCATCTCTATGAATCGTGGTGGTACTTGCTTTTAATTGCTGCTTTAGGAATGTCGTTAGTCATTTGCAGTTTAGATCGAGTAGTGCCTTTGTACCGAGCTCTAAAAAAGCAGAGTGTAACAAAACATCCAAACTTCTTAAAGAGACAGCGTTTATACAGCACTTCATCATCGTGGACGGATCAAGATTATGAACATGTAAAAAGCATGCTGAAAAAAAGAAGATACTCTATTCGCGAAGAAAAGGGCA
Source organism: Priestia sp. FSL W8-0524 (assembly GCF_038005965.1). NCBI lineage: Bacteria > Bacillati > Bacillota > Bacilli > Caryophanales > Bacillaceae > Priestia > Priestia sp. FSL W8-0524. Next base: position 4,043,252 of record NZ_JBBOUG010000001.1, on the reverse strand, counting down.
ATCTGCTGGCTGAAAAAGGACGCTTCTCAAGATGGGGTCCATACGTTAATCATATCGGTCTCATTATCTTTTTACTAGGTGCTATGCTTAGATTTGTACCAGGTATGTATATAGATGAAGTTCTTTGGATCCGTGAAGGTGAAACAAAAGTTATTCCTGGGACGAACGGAGAGTATTTTTTGAAAAACCATCGTTTTACTGTGGAAACGTATGATAAAGATAGCGAAAGCGCCGTGTTTCAAGAAGCAATTGATCGTGCAGGGAATAATAAAGTAGCCAAAAAATATGAAGCGGATGTTAGTCTGTATAAGCGCGAAGGAAAGCTTATACCGGGAGCAGATCCAAAGCTAAAGAAAATAAAAGATTCAGAGATTCGTGTGAATCAGCCGCTTAAGTTTGAAGGATATGCCATGTACCAAGTGGACTTCAAGTTAAATGAGTTTAGCTCTATGTCTTTCCATTTAACAGATAAAAATGCAAATAAAAACGTTGGTTCACTTACAGTAGATTTACATAATCCAAAAGCAACATATGATTTAAAAAACGGATATAAAGTCAAGCTCATGAGCTACTTTCCAGACTTTTTCTTTGATGATGAAGGAAACCCAAATACAAAAACAAGAGTGCCTAACAACCCGGCTTTTGTATTTAAAATGATTACGCCTCAGCATAAAAAAGGCGAAGTTGCTTTTGTTGGAATTAGAGAGAACTTGGAACCGCTAGGAAATAACGATTATAAAATGACCTTTGCTGGTGTGGAAACGAAAAATGTAACGGGATTAACCGTTCGCAGAGACTATACGCTTTGGTTTTTAGGGATTGGCGGAGCCATCTTTATGATTGGTGTGATTCAAGGGATGTATTGGAATCATCGCCGCATGTGGATTCAAAAAGTCAATAATGAGATATGGTTGGCCGCACATACAAATAAAAACTGGTATGGTCTTAAAAAAGAATTAAATGGTTTATTAGAATCCACATCCCTCACACAGCTGAAGGACCAAAATGATAAAGAAACAAAATAGGAGGAAAAAGCATGGATTACGCGAGTATAAGTAGTAATTTACTGTATGTGGCGTTTATTGCTTATTTAGTTGCAACCTTTTTTTTCGGAGGAGCTATTCGAGATAAGCGAGCAGCTCAAAAGAAAACAAAGTGGGCAACGTTTGGAATTGCGGTTACCATCATCGGTTTTATTGCACAGATTGGCTATTTCATTACAAGATGGATTGCATCAGGCCACGCTCCTGTTAGTAATTTATTTGAATTTACGACGTTTTTTGGCATGATGCTTGTTGGCGCATTTATTGTTATTTACTTTATTTATCGTCTTAGCATGCTTGGACTTTTTGCCTTGCCGGTGGCTCTTTTAATCATTGCTTATGCAAGCATGTTTCCAACTGAAATTACGCCGCTGATACCAGCTCTCCAGACGAATTGGCTGCATATTCACGTTACAACCGCAGCTACGGGTGAAGCCGTGCTTTCCATTAGCTTTGTTGCAGGATTGATTTATTTAATCAAAACAATTGATCAATCCAAGCGAAATAAAAAAGCATTTTGGCTGGAATTCATCCTGTATACGCTTATTAGTACGCTTGGGTTTGTAGCGGTGACGCTGGCTTTTAATGCGGCTCACTACGAGTCATCATTTAATTGGGTTAATAAAAGTGGCGAACAAGAGCAAGTCGTATATCATATGGTTCCGCTAGTGGGGCCTCATCAAAGTGAGTGGACAGACGGGAACGACATAAAGCCGCTTGTTGATATGCCAGCTATTATCAATGCTAAAAAATTAAATACAGTTATTTGGTCGTTAGCCGGTGGGTTTGTCTTATATTGGCTGATTCGTCTTATTTTACGGAAGCGAATTGGAGCCGCACTGCAGCCGCTTGTGAAGCAGGTAAACAGCGACTTGCTTGATGAAGTAAGCTACAGAGCAGTGGCGATTGGATTTCCTATTTTTACATTAGGAGCACTTATTTTCGCTATGATTTGGGCTCAGATGGCCTGGACGCGCTTTTGGGGATGGGACCCCAAAGAGGTGTGGGCGCTGATCACCTTTTTATTTTATGCCGCTTTTCTTCATCTTCGGCTGTCTAAAGGATGGCACGGTGAAAAATCAGCTTGGCTGGCAGTTGGCGGATTTGCCATCATCATGTTCAACTTAGTGGCCGTGAACCTAGTTATTGCAGGTTTACATTCATATGCGTAACCTTTAAAAATAGAATAGAGGCTGAAATAAAGATATTTTAGTTGAAGAAGATCCGAACGATGAGTTGAGATTCTTGATGGAGAATCACATTTGTTCGGATTTTTTTATTTGCATGGTGAACGGAGGCTTCATATATGTAGTTGCTTCTAGCTCCTGTATTTTATTTGTCCATCTGTAGATTGGATGGATTTCGATATGTCTCAACCTCTTTTTTGAGGAAAAAAGCTATTTTTCATAAAGGTGTTCACGAATTGTCACATTGTTTGGGTAACATAAGTAGAACTCGCCGGTTTTTTTTTGTACACTAAGACTAGGAGGTTGAAAATACATGCAAAACGAACAAAGATTACTGCTAGTAGACGATGAAGATCGCATTAGACGATTGTTAAAAATGTACTTAGAAAAAGAAGGATACATCATTGAAGAAGCAGCCGACGGGCATGAAGCAATCGAAAAAGCGTTACACATAGATTATGATTTGATTGTATTAGATTTAATGATGCCTGGCATAGACGGTATTGAGGTCTGTAAACAAATTCGCGAGAAAAAAGCAACTCCTATTATCATGCTTACAGCTAAAGGTGAAGAAGTAAACAGGGTCCAAGGGTTTGAAGTAGGTACAGATGATTACATCGTTAAGCCGTTTAGCCCAAGAGAAGTGGTTCTTCGCGTAAAAGCACTGCTTCGACGTTCTTCTCAAGCAACGTTTATTCAGCCAGAAACGAGCGTGAAAAACCTCATTGTCTTTGATCACTTAACGATTGATAATGATGCACATCGCGTTACAGCAGACGGAAAAGAAGTTAACTTAACTCCAAAAGAATATGAATTATTATGCTACCTTGCAAAAACGCCAGATAAAGTATACGACAGAGAGCAGCTGCTGCGTGAAGTGTGGCATTATGATTTCTTTGGAGATCTTCGTACGGTAGATACGCACGTCAAGCGTTTGCGTGAAAAGTTAAATCGCGTATCGTCACAAGCGGCGAAAATGATCGTAACCGTTTGGGGAGTAGGGTATAAATTTGAGGTTGAAAATAACTGATGTTTTGGAGAAGTGTAGTTGGTAAACTATGGTTTACTATCCTATTGCTCGTTACGCTTGTTTTATTTATTTTGACCATTTTACTGCTTCAGTTTTTTGAAAATTATCATGTTGTAGACGCAGAAAACCGTTTAACTAAAACGGCTGCTAAAATCTCTACCATTGTGCAGGAAACAGAGGATGAAAAGCTAGGACTATCCATTGCTCGTGAACTTGCAGATCAAGCAAGTGTAGTTATTGTTCAAGATAAAGATTTCTATTGGCATTCCACACATCCTGATAAAGAAAATAAGAAAGCTATTTCGGCCATTGTTAAACAAAACGATCAGCTAAATCAAGTGGTTGAAAAAGGTAAAGTAATACGGGAAAAAATGTACATGACCACAAAGAAAGACACGAGTGATGAGCCTTTAATGTTTGTTGTCGGTGTACCTTTAATGAAAGATAATAAACCGACAGGCGGCGTTTATCTGTATCAATCTCTTTCTGAAATTGAAGAGCCCGCTCAATATACGACTAAGTTCATTTTATTGGCTGCAGGTATTGCTATTATTTTAACTACTATCTTTGCTTTTTTCTTATCCACTCGAATTACAGCACCTCTTAGAAAAATGAGGCAGGCGGCATTTGAAGTAACAAAAGGGAACTTTGATACAAAAGTACCTATTTTAACTCACGATGAAATTGGAGAGTTAGCGATTGCTTTTAATCAAATGGGCAGGCAGTTAAAGTTTAATCTCAATGCGCTCAATCAGGAAAAAGAACAGCTTTCAAGTATTTTAAGCAGTATGGCAGACGGTGTTATTACGTTTAGTAGAGACGGATCGATTTTAATTACCAATCCCCCAGCGGAGCATTTTCTTCAGACTTGGTATTACGAGCAGGATGTGAACAACCAGCAGGTGCCTGAGCTTCCAGCAAACGTCGTGCATTTGTTTCAAACGGTAGTAGAGACTGAAACGGAGCGAAGTGCAGAGTTGAAAATTCAAGGGAAAACGTGGGTCATTTTAATGTCACCGCTCTATAATCAAACGAAAATCCGCGGTGCTGTAGCTGTACTGCGAGACATGTCTGAAGAGCGTAAACTTGATAAATCAAGAAAAGATTTTATTGCAAACGTGTCTCATGAATTGCGTACACCTATTTCTATGCTTCAAGGTTATAGTGAAGCTATTATTGACGATATTGCAAGTACGGATGAAGAAAAGAAAGAAATTGCACAGGTGATTTATGATGAATCACTCCGTATGGGCCGGCTTGTAAATGAACTTTTAGATTTAGCGCGAATGGAAGCGGGACATGTGCAGCTTCACTTAGAATCTGTAGCAATGGTTGAATTTACAGAACGTGTTTTGCGCAAGTTTCAAGGGTTAGCTAAAGAAAAACATATTAAACTGTCTCTTAATGGAAAAATAGAAGATGAATTTGAAGCGATGATTGATTCAGACCGTATGGAACAAGTGCTGACAAACTTAATTGATAATGCCATTCGTCATACGGATGACTACGGAGAAGTAAAGCTGCATCTTGATAAAAGTCAATCCGAAATCCATCTTTCTGTTCAAGATACAGGAGCAGGGATTCCAAAAGAAGATCTTCCGTTTGTATTTGAGCGATTTTATAAAGCTGATAAAGCCAGAACGAGAGGAAAGTCAGGAACTGGTCTTGGGCTTGCGATCGCTAAAAATATCGTGGAGGCACATCAAGGGATTATTGCAGTTGAAAGTGAATTAAATGAAGGAACAACTTTCTTTATCAAACTGCCAAAGTAAACACATGCTAAATAACAGTTTGTCTTCGGCTGAAATAATAAGAATAGCAAAGAGATGTGATTCATTGGAGAATCACATCTCTTTATTTTTTCTATAAACAAGTCTAAAAGAGAAGGAATTGGCATATAGTATGTTTTGTGTGCAATGATCTACATAGGAGGTTCTTTCTTCATGATTGACGTGTTAAGAAGAATATTGGTTGTATTAGTGATGGGATTGTGTATAGGTCTTTTATTTTTGGGCGGGCAAATGGTAAAGGCAGAAGAGAAGCAGTGGGAGTGGCCGGTTGAAGGAGTCTTAACTGATATATTTGGTTCTCGTCACGCCAAACACTTTGGAATCGATATAGCAGCACCTGTTGGTACACAGGTGTATGCTGTTGCAAAAGGAGTGGTAAGCCGCTCTTATTATTCAAATACATACGGGCAAGTTGTTTTTATCAAACAAACGAATGGATACGAAACGGTCTATGCTCATCTAGAGAAACGACTTGTTGCAGAAGGAAATTCTGTAGCCCCAGGTCAAAACATTGGATGGGTTGGCAATACAGGACGATCTTCAGGTGCACATTTGCATTTTGAAGTTCATCAAGGAAGTTGGAATCCGGATAAAACCAATGCGGTAAACCCACTCGCCAAATTGGACAAGCAAAAACTATCGGCATACGTAAAAAACGATTTAGCTGCCACGGTTTTTCAGCAGTTACATCAGGCTTCTGATAACTGTATTCTTATCCATCAAGGAGATACATTATCTGAACTTGCGGCCAAATATGAAGTCGATGTGGAGCAGCTAAGAAAGTGGAATCATTTAGAGAACACCGCTTTAAATGCAGGACAAGTGTTAAAAATAAGTCCATAAAAAAAGAGCCGCTAAGGCTCTTTTTTCAATGTCACAACTCAATGCGCTGTATGGTCACAATTTCGCTTGTTTGTTTTAATGAAGTGATGACAGAATCATCTAAAAGTTTATCAAACGTGAGCATCATAATGGCTTCTCCGCCTTTTTGCTTACGGCCCACTTGCATGGTAGCAATGTTAATACGTAAATCTCCAAGTACTTTCCCTACATTTCCAATAACTCCGGGCTGATCACTGTGACGGATATAAAGAAGATGTCCTTCTGGATAAAAATCAATATCAAACGAATCAATATTAACAATTCGAGGTCCATATCCTGCTATATAAGTGCCCGTAATCGTAAATATACGCTGTTCGCCTGTTACTGTAACGTCAATTATATTAGAATATCCTTGCGTATCTTCCGATGTTTTTTCACCAAATGTAATTCCTCGTTCTTTGGCAATCATAGAAGCATTGACTTCGTTAACAGGTGAGTCAATACGATGGGTTAAAAAGCCTGATAACAAGCTCCGTGTAATATAAGTGGTTTCTAAATCCGTCACTGTACCTCCGTAGGAGATCGAGATATGCTGAACGGGTTCTCGCATGCATTGAGATAAAATAGCTCCCATTTGTTTAGTAAGGCTCGTAAACGGCTGAATTTTTTCAAAAACTTCTTTAGAAAGCGTTGGTAAATTAATGGATGAACTTACAGGATTACCTTCTAGAAAACGCAGAACGTCATGTGCCACGTCTTCAGCAACGTTAAGCTGGGCTTCTTTTGTAGAAGCTCCTAAATGGGGAGTTGTAATAACTTGATCAAAATGTAACAAAGGGTTATCAATCGGCGGTTCAACTTCAAATACGTCAATAGCTGCACCTTGAACATGGCCAATTTCTAAATAATGAACTAAGGCTTTTTCATCAATGATCCCGCCGCGTGCGCAGTTTAATAAAAATACACCCTTCTTTGTTTTGGCTAATGTTTCATGATTGAGCAATCCCTTGGTTTCTTTCGTAAGCGGAGTGTGTACGGTAATTACATCCGCTGCTGCTAGTAATTCATCCAGGGATAATAGTTCTACGCCTAGCTTTTCAGCTCGGGAAGAGGTTAAAAAAGGATCGTAAACGTGAACGCTCATATTGAAGGCTTTTGCGCGTTTAGCAAGCTCTGAGCCAATTCGTCCAAATCCGATAATGCCCAGGTGTTTGCGATTAAGCTCTGTTCCAACAAATGCTGAGCGGTTCCATTCGCGCGCTTTGACTGAAGCATTTCCTTGGGGGATATGCCGAAACAAGCTAGCCATCATAGCAAATGTATGTTCCGCCGTTGAAATGGTATTTCCGTTCGGCGCGTTAATAACGACAACCCCTCGTTTGGTTGAGGCTTCAATATCAATATTATCGACACCTACTCCAGCGCGAGCAACAATTTTTAAATTCGGCATTTTTGCCAGCAAATCCTCTGTAACCGTCGTAGCACTCCGTACTAAAAGCGCATCGTACGTATGCAAATCATTCTCAACTTCTTCAACTTTTTTTCGCGTAAGATTCACATGAGGAGCTTCAAGTAGTGGAGCAAGACCTTCATTGCTAATTGAATCAGCTACTAATACGTTATACATGACGTGAACATCTCCCTTGGATTTTACTATCATCAAATATTTGATAATTTACCATGTTAAAAAAATTCTGTCAATTATATTTTTTAAACTTTACAATTAGTTATCAAATATACAATTGTAAACGTAAAATTGAAACTATAAATATGTCATAATGCTGTTGGTTATGCACTTATTTCCTTATTTTACATATAAAACAGTAATGAAGTTTATAAAAGACATCAATTTAATAGGAATTAAAAAAACTTCTTTATTTACTTTTAATTCGAGATAACATATAATAAATTCATAATTAAATATTGGTCTATCTTCGGGGCAGGGTGAAATTCCCGACCGGCGGTAAAAAAACAAATTGTTTTGAGCCCGCGAGCTTATATGTAATACATACGAGCAGATTTGGTGAAATTCCAAAGCCGACAGTACAGTCTGGATGGGAGAAGGTGGAGGTTCAGCGTTCAAAACCTAATGTGATGAACGTTTATTAAATATGCCTGCCATGTCTCCTCTCAACGAATCATTTGTTGAGAGGTTTTTGCGTGGGGATATGAAGTTGAACCTTTCTTCTTTGAAGAGTGGATCACAAAGAAGGAGAGAGGCAAGATGCAACAAAGTAAGAAAACTCAAAAGCTGGTTATACTAGGAATGTTAAGCAGTATTGCTTACATTTTAATGATGATTAATTTTCCGATTCCTGGATTACCTCCGTTTTTAACAATTGATTTTAGCGAAATTCCTGCACTCGTAGCAGCACTTGTATTTGGACCTATGGCTGCTGTTATAGTAGAAGGAATAAAAAATTTATTGAATTATTTAATTCAAGGAAGTGCTACAGGGGTTCCGGTTGGTCAAGTGGCGAACTTTGTAGCTGGTTTACTGTTCGTTCTTCCTGTATCATATATGTTCCGTCGATTTAAAACAGCTAAAGGCGTAACGATAGGTTTGGTTACGGGTACGGTTGTAATGACGGTACTCATGGCTGTCTTAAATTATTATGTCTTTTTACCAGCGTATACAATCTTCTTACAATCGCCAGAAATGTCTAGTGAACAAGCGCGTCAATATATCGTTGCAGGTATTTTGCCGTTTAACTTAATAAAAGGAGCAGCAACAGGGGTTATTTTTGTCTTATTGTTTTCAAAAATGAAGCAATGGATCACGCGCCGCGTTGCTGTTTAATTCAATCGCTCTCCCGGGGAGAGCGATTTTTATATATAAAAAAACCTGCAGCATGTACTATACTACAGGTTTGTTCAATACTTATTCGAATTTATTAGCATCGCCTTCGAATTTTTCATCCGCTACGCGAATTGAATCCGTAGGGCAGCCTTCCATTGCATCCATCATATCATCTTCTAGATCTTCTGGAATTTCTACTACACCTTGGTTATCATCTAATGTTACGAATGCAATACCTTCATCATCATAATCATAAATGTCTGGTGCTGCTGCTCCGCAAGCGCCGCATGCGATGCAAGTATCTTTATCAACAATTGTATATTTTGGCATAACAAGACCTCCTGTAAAGTGTTCGAAAATTTCTCATTATATAATCTCTTCGCGAATCAAGAGTGAAATTTCTCCTTATTCATTGTAAAATGATTTATAAAACTTTTCAATAGAAAAGTCACTGAGAATGCTTATCAAATCAAGGTTTCTTCACTTATCCAAACGTTTTGATACATAAAGGAAAGAGCTAAAAAGCCTTTATCTCACATGCTATTGGTCACTTTTGGTACAATGAATGAGAAAGGAAGTTGACACCTTTGAATTATATTCAAGTTAGCATTTTATTTTGTATAAAACAGTTAAAAGGTGAGCGAACCGCCTATGGTATTTATCATTTATTAACAGGTAAAAAGTCAGCGCAAACAATTCAAGACGGAAAAATTTTTGGAATCTCTTTTCTTTTTCAGTCATTTTTTTACTTAGATAAACGGTCTTTTGAAACCTGCGTTGCATATTTAAAAGAACAGCAGTATATCGAAGAAACTGAAAATCAAAAGTATGTGATGACAGATAAGGGACGAACACGCCTTGAAGATGAACTGACGGCTCGGCCCTTTCATCCAGCTTTAGACGGATGGAAATTCGCAAGCAGTACTCAATTATTTTTAGCAAGAATCACTTTGTTCATTCAGACCTTATCAAACCTACAGTATTTTCAAAAAGGGTTTTTACCCATTTCCAAAAATCCTGAGGTCATTCAATGGGTCAAAACGTATATTATGTCTCAAAAGCAAACGCGTCAAGAGTTAGCCGCCGAGCTATTCAAAGAGCTCCGAACGTGCTTGAAAGATTGTACGGAACGGGATGCGTCTCTTTTTGTTTTGCAACTGACTGGATACGAAAGAGTAGGCTTTACAAAAAATCAGTTAGCATATCAATATGAACTCGATGAGCATTATGTGCATATTCAACTTTTAGGGGTTATTCATCATATCATTGAAAAAGTGAGTCAAAATAATGAAAGCTTTCATGTACTTTCTTCTTTTTTGCATGATCTATATTTAGAATTGCCTTTGACAAGCTCGACGTTAAAAACGTATAGCTGGCTTCAAAAAGGAAAGGCGCTTGAAGAAATTGCTTATATAAGGCGTTTAAAAGAAAGTACAATTGAAGATCATATTGCAGAATTAGCTCTGTTTGTTCCATCTTTTTCAATCGATGCATACGTATCGCCTAAGCAGCAGGAAGAAATTATCTCGGCTTTTGAAAGTTTGCGTACAAATAAATTAAAGGCGATAAAGGAAGAAGTAAAAGACGACGTTACCTATTTTCAGATTCGTCTCGTATTAGCAAAACATTTTACCTGATACTAAAAAAAGTGGTGTTTGATGTGAAGATAGAACAACTTCTACAGAAACAATTTGGCTATAGCCAATTTCGACTAGGACAAAAAGAGATTATTCAAGATATTTTAACAGGTCATAATGTGTTAGCGGTTCTTCCTACAGGAACAGGGAAATCATTGTGCTATCAGCTCCCCGCTTATGTGTTGAACCGACCGGTGCTGATTGTATCTCCTTTAATTTCACTGATGGAAGATCAAGTTCAACAACTAAAGGCAAGTGGAGAAAAGAGAGTTATTGCCTTAAATAGTTTCCTACAACAAGAAGAAAAAAGACGGGCGCTAAAAGATTTAGCTTTTTATCGTTTTATTTATGCATCTCCTGAAATTTTGCAAAACGCTGTTGTGGTAGAAGCATTAAAACAGGCAAAGGTAGGCCTTTTCGTTGTGGACGAGGCGCACTGTATTTCTCAGTGGGGACATGATTTCCGTTTGGATTATCTTCAGTTAGGAGATATATGGAAGGAACTTGGCAGTCCGCTATGTCTGGCACTAACAGGAACTGCGACTAGGGAAGTAGTGGAAGATATTAAGCGCTACTTATCGCTGCCTGCTGTCAACGAGCACATCTATTCCATGAATCGAAGTAATATTGCGATGAAAGTTGATTTTGTTGCAAGTATTGAAGAGAAAAAAGAGAAGTTGCTGATGTACGTTAGTGAACTGCAAAGTCCAGGAATTATCTATTGTTCCAGCCGATCTTGGACAGAAGCATTAACACAGCTTCTAAAGGAAAATGGGATACAGCGAGTGCAGTATTACCATGGGGGAATGGAACCGAATGAAAGAATGCTTGTTCAACAGCAATTTTTAGAAAATCAGCTGGATATCATTTGCTGCACAAGTGCATTTGGAATGGGGGTTAATAAATCGAATGTTCGCTTTGTTATTCATTTTCATACACCTACGCAGCTAGAAGCATACGTACAGGAAATTGGAAGAAGTGGACGCGATCAGCAAAACAGTATTGCGATTTTGCTTTATGCTGAAGGAGACGATGATTTTGCTCATTCTTTACTTGAAATTGAGCTTCCTTCTTCAGATATCATCTTATACTGCCTGTCGTATTTACGAAATCATGATCAGGCCATTCCTTTAAAACAAGTAGAGTCTCATTTTCTTTATACAGTGGGTATTCAAGAAACACATTGGCGATTTATTCGTTATTATTTGTACAGAGAAAATGTAGTGGAAAATGAACATGTTGAACCTAGGAAAATCCCTGAATCGCTGCATGAAACGATTGTTGCAGCTGTAAATAAACGTCTTCGAAACAAACATGACAAGTACCGTGCGATGAAGGAGTTTATTGAGGCAAAAGAATGCCGTCGTCAGGTGCTGCTTGGCTATTTCAATGAGCTGGGAAAATCAGAGCTTCAGAATTGTTGCGATTGCTGCGGATTGGATTTAGAAGCCTATAAAAAAACAAATGGTGAGCAAGAGCAATGGACATTTCAAGGCTGGGAATTAGAATTAGCTCGTTTGCTTCGTCAAGGAGAGATATAATGGCAAAGTCACAGCAAGAGCTTATTTCATCCATGACGGATGCAGAGCTGGTTAAAAATTTATATGTAACGCAGCTGCTCATCTGCTTTATTGCTTTAGGCATCGGTTTTTTCACATTTGATTCGTGGCATTCCTTTTTACAGTTTTTTGAGCTGGATTGGGCTTCTATTTTATTGTACGGGGGAGGTACAGCTCTCTTGGTAGTAGGAGGAGATATGCTTCTAATGAAGTGTGTACCCGAGCATTTATATGATGACGGAGGGATTAATGAACGTTTATTTGCTAATCGTTCCATTCCTCATCTAGCCCTTATTTGCCTAATCGTTGCCTGTTCAGAAGAAATATTATTTCGAGGGGTTATACAAGTTCAGTTTGGCCTTTTTTGGGCGAGTATCGTATTTGCACTCGTTCACATTCGATATTTAAAAAAGTGGTTTCTATTTATTTCGGTTGTGGTTTTAAGCTTTTTAATAGGGTTGCTGTTTTGGTGGACTGAAAATTTGTATGTCACGATTTTTACTCATTTTCTCATTGATTTTTTATTAGGCCTGCAGATACGAAAGTCAAAAGGGAAATCTGTACAGTCAGAAGAACTCATGCAGTAAAGGTTAAGGAAACAGCCATTATTTTCAGTGTTATCCACATAATCTTTTATATTCACTCATATGTTGTACTAGCATACGAGGGGGTGGAATGTTGGAAAACAAGTTGATAGACTTTGAAAGCGATGAAACACTTCAATATATATTAGCGAGCGTTATCAAAAGAAAAGAGACGGTTAATAAGCTGAAAGCTAAAGAGAAAAGATGGAAGCTTTTGTTTTTAGCCAGCGTAACGGCTGTTATTAGCTACTTTTTTTTCATATTTCAAAGCGGTTTTTTTACGACGTTTAGCGAATTTTTCTCATTTTTGTTAGGTAACATAGGGCATTTGATGTTTCTATTGCTTACCGTCTCCCTTTATTTTTATACTGTACAGCTGCAGAAAAAAAGCGAGAAAGCGGAAAAGACTTTTCAAGACTTGCGCTGTGAGATTATTAAAAGAAGCAAAGAGCTATGGGCGACGCCTGAAACATGGGAGAACCGAAAAGAAACGTTCCGCTGGATGCAGTCCACTTATGGAATTAATTTATATCATGAAAATAAATAGAATCGCATGAAAAAGCCTCTTTTTACATAGAAGTTTAGTGAAGGGGGTTTTTTTGTGAGAGATTGGTTTAACTTGCTGGCTGCGTGGTTATGCAGTTATTATATCAGCAGTTTAACGGCTGTAGGCTCAAAAGCTTCGTTAACCTATTTACTTATTCAAATGATTTTACATCCGTTAGATGTGTTTGGTATTATAATCTTATTTTTCACGGCTCTTTTTTGTCTGTCGGCGGCAGTTCGTAAAGTGTTTCTGCAAAGTCGGTTGTTTCTAAAAGGCTATAAGGTAAAATGGCATGAATATCTTGTTTCATGTCTATGTGTGATAGGAGTTTTATCGTTAAGTACAGTTGCGCTTTATCAAGTAGTAGGTTTGTTAACAATTGCGACAATTTATGCCCTTTCTTCTTTAACAGAAACACACCGTGTATAAAATGAAAAGAAGGAGAATATATGGTTATTTCTTTAATTATTTTAGCGTTAGGCATAGGCCTGCTGATTTTTATGTTTTCGGAAGCCCATCGTACATATGTAGAAGAAAGAACGATTCATTTATCAACATTTCCCGGAAATCAGCAGCCTTTACGCCTGTTTTTTATATCGGATGTACATAAGCGAACAGTTTCGTCGAAGCTGTTGGAAAAAATACCTGGTGAAGTAGATTTTGTGATCATAGGCGGTGACTTACTAGAAGGAGGAGTACCTTTATTGCGTGCTCGTCAAAATATTCAAAAGCTTAAAACGCTTGGACCGGTCTATTTTGTATGGGGAAATAATGATTACGAAGTAAGTCAAGTGCAATTGAAGCAGATGCTTAAGGATGAGGGAGTTATTACCCTTAAAAACGAGCATGTCTCTGCAGTTTCTAAACATGGTACTACATGCAATTTTGCGGGAGTAGATGATTTATCCGAAGGTGAGATGGATCTAAAGCGAGCTGTTTCTTCCATTGAACCTGACCAGCTTACCATTCTTCTAAGCCACAATCCTGATGTTATCTATTATGTAGATGAAGAATCAAAAGTAGATTTAATTTTGAGCGGACATACACACGGAGGACAGATACGCTTATTTAATTTTGGTATGTATGAATTAGGAGGGCTGAAAGAGAAAAGACAGATTCCTCTTTTTGTTAGTAATGGATATGGTACAACCTCCCTGCCTCTCCGTTTACAAGCTAGAGCACAAACGCATTATATCACTTTAAAAAGGAAAGAATAGCCTTGAACAAACTCTTTACATAGCATATACAAATTTTACACACAGGATAACTTATCCTATAATTCAATTAATAGAAACAGTTCACGAAGAGTAGTTGGAGGTTACGTATGGCTCACGAAGGGAAGTATAATATTAAAGCCATCTCAAATATGGTCGGGATCCAGCCGGGAACTTTGCGTGCATGGGAACGACGCTATCAAATTTTAAATCCTGTCCGCAATGAATCGGGGCATCGGTTATATACAGAGGAAGATTTGCGGAAATTAAAATGGCTCACGGAAAAAGTGAGCGGAGGTTTTACGATTAGTCAAGCGGTTTCGTTATTAGAAACGGAAAGTAGTACAGTAGGAGCGTTTGAAGAAGAAGGAGAAGTAGATTCCCCTCAGAAAATTAGGGATGAGCTGTTAACGATGCTTCTATCTTTTGAAGAAGGAAAAGCACAGGATTTAATTAATCATGCGTTTAGCCTGTATTCGGTAGAAAAAGTGGTTATTGATATTTTGGGTTCTCTACTCGTGACGGTTGGAGATATGTGGGAAAAAGGGCAAATCACAAGTGCTCATGAGCATTATACGACTCAAGTATTAAAAACGCGTATCAGCATGATTTTTTATTCGCTGCCTTCAAATGGCTTATTGCCTAAAGCGATTGCTGTATGTGGGCCTAATGAGACACATGAAGTTGGACTTCTAGTCTTTACGCTATTTTTACGCCGTAAAGGGTTTGAGGTTATTTATTTAGGAAGCAGCATTGAAGATAAAGATGTTGAGCTAATTGTTAAAGAAGTAGACCCAACGTTTTTATTTATGTCATGCACAATGATGGAAAATGCCGAGAAAACACTGAATTTGACGAACCAAATGATAAAGAAATTCCCGCATCTTAAAGTAGGATTAGGCGGTTATGTGTTTGATGGTTTAGATAGCAAAAGAAAAGGCGAGGCTCAGCCGTTTATTTTAGGAAATACAAAAGAAGAGTGGAACAGCTGGCTAACAAAAAAATTAGCAGAAATTGATTGAGAATAGCTTGTCTTTCCTTTCATAAACCTGTAAACTCGTAAGTAAACATCACGAACCGTTTTCCAAAAAATACATATACTGCATTATCGAACCATGTGGTTATGAGTGCAAGCGGGGAGGGACGCTAATGAGGCTTGAACGATTAAACTATAATAAGCTAAAAGTTTTTTTGACCTACGATGATTTAAAAGAAAGAGGGTTAACAAAAGAAGATCTATGGACAGATACATTCAAAGTAAAACAGCTCTTTCGTGAAATGATAGAGCAAGCTTCTCAAGAACTGAACTTTGAACCTACAAATTCTCTTTCGGTAGAAGTTTTTTCACTTCAAGCACAGGGAATGGTTGTATTTGTGACAAAGCAGTATGAAGAAGAAACCAGCTACGGTGAGTTCGATGAAGACGAGTTCGAGGACTTCATTGAAATGCAGGTCATGCTAGATGAAAGCGAAGACATGTTTTTTGAGTTTGATTCATTTGAAGATGTCATTCAGCTGACCAAGCGCATGTCAAACTTTTACGATACGGATAGCGTGCTCTATTCATTCGAAAAACGTTTTTACGTGCTGTTGGATTATCACATGCTGTCACCGGCTGAAGTTGGGAATATGATTGCGGTTTTGGCGGAGTATGGAAATCCCTCTACAATTACAAAGCACCGCGTAAATGAATATGGAAAAATATTAGTAGAAAAGAGAGCTCTGGAGTATATTAACTCTGTCTTTTCTTAACTGTTTAATTGAAATAATTACACCCGTGAAGGATAAAGCACTTTTATTAAAATAAGAGTGGCTGCACTTTCAGCTTGTACAAAGTTGTTGAAAGTGCTCTTTATCACCGGGTGTTTTTTATTTTTTCAAGACGATTAACGCATACTAGGAAAGAGGCAGACTTAAAACATTGTAGCATACCTTGTAAAGTTATTGGAAGCGTTTTCTTAGAAGAACACAAAAAATACTAAAAGTTCGATATTTTCCTTTGCAATGTAAAACTAAGGGTGTATACTATGTCATGAAAGAAGCACCATTCAATTAAAAACGAATAATTTTCGATACATTTTAGGAGGTTTACAGATGGTAGCCGACAAGATGCAAGACAGTAAAAATAGTCAAGAAGAGAAGCATGATGTTTTAAAATCTACACAAACAGTGATACATAAAGCGTTAGAAAAACTAGGCTATCCTGATGAAGTGTATGAACTATTAAAAGAGCCATTACGAATGATGACAGTAAAAATTCCTGTTCGTATGGATGACGGATCAGTTAAGATTTTTACAGGTCACCGAGCGCAGCATAACGATGCAGTTGGTCCTACGAAAGGTGGAATTCGTTTTCACCCAAACGTAACTGAAAAAGAAGTAAAAGCTCTATCTATATGGATGAGTTTAAAATGTGGAATCGTTGACCTTCCTTACGGTGGAGGAAAAGGTGGAATTGTTTGTGATCCTCGAAATATGTCTTTTGGAGAATTAGAGCGTTTAAGCCGCGGATATGTTCGTGCGATTAGCCAAATTGTTGGACCAACAAAGGATATTCCAGCGCCGGATGTGTTTACAAATTCACAAATTATGGCTTGGATGATGGATGAATACAGCCGGATTGATGAATTTAACTCGCCTGGCTTTATTACTGGAAAGCCCCTTGTCTTAGGTGGTTCGCACGGCCGTGAAACAGCGACTGCAAAAGGAGTAACTATTTGTATTCGTGAAGCAGCGAAAAAACGAGGCATTGAATTACAAGGTGCACGGGTAGTAGTACAAGGGTTTGGAAATGCAGGAAGCTTTTTAGCTAAGTTCATGCACGACGCTGGTGCTAAAATTGTAGGGATATCTGATGCATACGGAGCGCTGCATGATCCTAATGGTTTAGACATTGATTATTTATTAGATCGACGCGATAGCTTTGGTACAGTAACGAAATTATTCAATAATACTATCAGCAACAAAGAGCTGCTTGAACTTGACTGTGACATCCTAGTTCCAGCTGCGATTGAAAATCAAATTACAGAAGAAAATGCCCATAACATTCAAGCGAGTATTGTGGTGGAAGCAGCAAATGGACCAACAACTCTTGAAGCAACGCGCATCTTGTCAGAGAGAGGGATTTTATTAGTTCCAGACGTTTTGGCAAGTGCGGGCGGTGTAACAGTCTCTTATTTTGAATGGGTGCAAAATAACCAAGGTTATTATTGGACGGAAGAAGAAGTAGAAGAAAAGCTTGAAAAAGTAATGGTGAAATCATTTAATAACATCTACGAAACTTCTACAACTCGAAAAGTCGACATGCGTCTAGCTGCTTATATGATAGGCGTAAGAAAAATGGCAGAAGGCTCTCGCTTCAGAGGCTGGATTTAAAAACAGAACAGCAGAACAGCAGAACAATTGCGTAAATAGAAAAAATCTCCTATCATTAATGAGGAGATTTTTTTGTTTTACACTGCGTTAAAATAAAAAAAAGGTGCGTTTACAACTGAAGGAGTGACAGGCATGAAGAAAGAAAAAGTAATTATTGTTGGCGGAGGACCATGCGGGCTTTCAGCAGCTATTGAGCTTCAACATACAGGTATTGATGCCCTTGTAATTGAAAAAGGCAATATTGTGAATGCAATTTATAACTATCCGACCCACCAAACGTTTTTTAGTTCAAGTGAAAAACTAGAAATTGGGGATGTCCCTTTTATTACCGAAAATCGTAAGCCTGTGCGCAACCAAGCTCTTGCTTACTACCGAGAAGTGGTGAAGCGCAAGCAAGTTCGAATTCAGCCGTTTGAACGTGTCTTGCAAGTAGACAAACAAGCGGAAAACCAAATTATTGTCACAACATCCAAAGAGACATATGAAGCGGAGAATGTCATTATAGCTACGGGCTATTACGATCATCCTAATTATATGAATGTTCCTGGTGAAGATTTATCAAAGGTATTTCATTATTTCAAAGAAGCGCATCCGTATTTTGATAAAGATGTAGTCGTTATAGGCGGAAAAAACTCTAGCGTCGATGCAGCTCTGGAATTGGTGAAGTGTGATGCAAGGGTGACGGTTATTTATCGTGGCTCAGATTACTCCCCTAGCGTAAAACCTTGGATATTGCCTGAATTTGAAGCGCTGGTTCGAAATGGAACGATTGGGATGCATTTTAACGCTCATGTAACAAAGATAACGGATGAAACGGTAACATATGAGCAGGAAGGGAAAGAATTTACGATTAGTAACGATTTCGTTTTTGCCATGACTGGCTATCACCCTGATCACTCGTTTTTAACAAAAATGGGTGTGGAATTAGATGATGAAACAGGCCGCCCTTCTTTTAACGAAGAGACGATGGAAACAAACGTGGAAGGAATTTATATCGCTGGTGTGATTGCTGCAGGAAACAATGCTAATGAGATTTTTATTGAAAATGGACGTTTTCATGGGAAATCAATCGCTTCTCATATTATCAACAAAAACAACGCATAGGCTTCTATGCGTTGTTTTACTAATGATTAAATAGCTGCTGCAGCTCATCATGATTCGTTGTTACTTGGAGAGCAACCAACAGTTTAATGCGTGCTTTAGGACCATTTAAGCCATTTGAAAAAATAACGCCCATCTCTTTTAACAGCTTGCCACCGCCTTCATACCCATATACATCTTGAGCAATTCCATTAAAACAGCGAGAAACGAGCACGATGGGTATCTTTCGCTTCAAAAGCAATTGAATTCCTGGAATGGTGAGAGGAGGCAGATTTCCTTGACCGAGGGCTTCAATTACAAGTCCATCAACATTCATTGAAGCCACTGCTTGAAATAAATGGTCGTCCATTCCTGCATAAGCTTTTAATAAAGTGATTTGTTTATCTATTTGATTAACAGGATAAAATTCATGTTCTGTAGGCATGTGGTGAAAAGATACGCCGCGTTTTGTGATTAATCCTATTGGCCCGTACTGAGGGCTTTGAAATGTCGCCACGTTGCTTGTGTGGGTCTTGGTCACATTTTCAGCGGTATGAATTTCATCGTTCATTACAACTAAGACACCTTTTCCTTTTGCCCCGTCACTAATAGCCACCCGAACCGCAGATATAAAATTATAAGGACCGTCTGAACCGATTTCATTGCTTGATCTCATAGCTCCAGTTAAGACAATTGGAATATCTGTATGCACTGTTAAATCTAAAAAATAAGCGGTTTCTTCCAGCGTGTCCGTGCCGTGGGTTAACACGACTGCATCAATTTTGCCTTCATTAATTTTATCGCGTATTTTTTTTGAAAGTATAAGCATTTCCTTAGGAGTAATGTGAGGAGAAGGCAGATGAAATGCTTCTTCTACGATTACATTGGCCATACCTGAAACAGATGATGTTGAGCGGTGAAGGGGGTTTTGAATATCTGGTGCTACCGCTCCAGTTGCCATGTCTTCTTTCATCGAGATTGTGCCACCGGTGTGAAGAATATAAACAGTTTTCATAGAGAGCTCCTTTCAATTTTTCGTATAAGTATGATACATTTTTTGGTATACTTGTTTAAGGTCTTTGTTAGGCTTTGTAAATCGACAGCAAGTTATGTGAGCATTTACATATAAAGATAAGGACATTATAGACGGAGATTTTCATCCTAAAGATAACATGTTACTATTAAAAAAAATAGAGGAGATGAGGCGCTATTTATGTTGGCGATTGTATCTGCAGGCATTGCGCCAGGATTGGCATTGTTAAGTTTTTTTTATTTGAAAGATGAATATGAAACTGAGCCTATTTCAATGGTATTAAAAACATTTATTTTTGGAGCAATGCTTGTTTTGCCAATTATGTTTATTCAATATGTATTTGGTGAAGAACACGTTTTTCAATCACCTTTTCTTGAAGCATTTTTTACAACAAGCTTTTTAGAAGAATTTTTCAAATGGTTCATTTTATATTTCACGATTTATCAGCATGTGGAATTTGATGAGCATTACGATGGAATTGTTTACGGGGCAGCTGTTTCATTAGGTTTTGCTACCGTTGAAAATATTTTATATTTATTTGCAAATGGTTTAGAATCAGCGCTAGGAAGAGCCATTTTACCCGTATCTAGTCATGCTTTATTCGGCGTCATTATGGGGTATTATTTAGGGAAAGCAAAGTTTTCTGAAGGAAAGGAAAAAACGAAGTGGACGCTGTATTCCGTATTTGCGCCGCTCATTTTACATGGAACATATGATTATATTTTAAAAACAATGGATCATTGGGTATTTATTATTATTCCATTTATGATTTATTTATGGTGGCTGGCATTAAGAAAAGTAAAAAAGGCCAAACAGCCATCGATTGTCTAGGCTCAGCTTGTAAATCTTTTTTGAGAGATTTACAAGCTGAGTTTTTTCATTTCGGTAAATTTTGCGCATCTTGTATAAAAAAACAACCTTTACAAAAAATACTCCTATCATCTTATCAGTTACATACGATGTAGGAGGTTTTGTCATGTTATCATTTCGATGTTTTAAAAAGTATGCATGTCTCATATGCATATGTTCATTTATTGCAGCGTCCGTTGTGAGTCCAAAGGCCGCTCACGCGTTTTCAAATCAAGTCATTCAACACGGAGCAGTTGGAGATGACGTTATTGAGCTGCAGTCGAGACTTCAGTATTTAGGTTATTATAACGGGAAAATTGACGGTGTATTTGGATGGAGCACATACTGGGCACTGCGCAATTTTCAATATGAATTTGGCATTAAAAAGATTGACGGTTTAGCAGGCTGGCAAACAAAGATTAAATTAGCTAACGCAACAAAATATCACGAAAGCTATGTGAAAAATCAAATTAGAAAAGGCAATAAGTTTACGCACTATGGCGGTAAGCCTCTTGATCAGCAGTCTAAAGGAAGCGGTAGCAGTGGGAAAAGCAGCGGGAACAATGGTCAGCAAAAAGCACAAAGCGGATCTTCTCAAGCAAAAAAACCTGCCAGTCAGCCGCAGCGTAATACGTCTAAAGGAAATTCTGAACAACAGAAAGAAAAAGCACAAAAGCCAACAGCGGTGAATGTACCGAGCGGGTTTTCACAAAATGATATTCAGCTCATGGCAAATGCTGTGCATGGTGAAGCACGGGGTGAACCATATAATGGCCAAGTAGCCGTAGCGGCCGTTATTTTAAACCGAGTTAACAGTCCGTCATTTCCAAATACAGTCGCTGGAGTTATTTTTGAACCGCGTGCATTTACTGCCGTAGCAGATGGGCAAATTTGGCTTGAACCCAATCCAACATCTAAAAAAGCGGTTATGGATGCGATTAACGGATGGGATCCTACTGGGAATGCTATTTATTACTTTAATCCGGATACAGCAACAAGCGCATGGATTTGGTCACGTCCTCAAATTAAGCAAATCGGGAAACACATTTTCTGTCGATAAAGAGAGGTGAAGGAAACATGATTCGAACAATTTTAATTGTATTATTAGCTATTGGTGTTGTAGGTGTAGGGTATTGGGGGTACAGCGAACATCAAGAAAAAGATGCTGTGCTGCTTCAAGCGGAGAATACGTATCAACGAGCATTTCATGATTTGTCATATCAGCTAGATTTATTAAATGATAAAATCGGTGGCACGCTTGCCATGAGTTCGAGAGATCAGCTTTCGCCCGCGCTTGCAGAAGTATGGCGTTTAACTTCTGAAGCTCATAACAATGTAGGACAGCTGCCTTTATCGCTTTTACCGTTCAATAAAACAGAAGAGTTTCTTTCAGATGTTGGTGACTTTACGTACAAAGTGGCGGTAAGGGATTTAAGCAAATCTCCCTTAACAGATAAAGAGTATAAAACGTTAAATTCGCTTTATGATCAGTCAGGCGAAATTCAAAATGAAATGCGCCAAGTACAGCATCTAGTCATTGATAATAACTTGCGCTGGATGGATGTTGAGCTAGCTCTAGCCACAAAAGAAAAGCAAGGGGACAATACGATTATTGACGGATTAAAAACCGTTGAAAAAAGTATGGATTCTTTTGCCGAAACAGATTTAGGGGTTATGAATGCAACGAATGAACAGGAAAAAAACGCTTTTCATCAATTAAAAGGTAGAGAAGTTAGTGAAGATGTTGCCAAACAAGTGGCGCGTTCGTTTTTGAATTTAAAAGGAAATGAACAAATTCATATTGTAAAGAGCGGAAAAGATGCCGATTATGAGGTGTACAGCTTAACCATTACAGATCCAAAGACTAAACAAGAGACGTATATGGATATTACCCAAAAAGGTGGATATCCGCTTTGGGTGCTCGAAGATCGAGATATTAAAAAACAAAATATTAGTTTAAACGATGCTATGAACAAAGCGACTAAGTTTTTAAAAGATCATCGTTTTGAAAGCCTAGTGATGGCTGAAAGCGCTCAATACGATAACATGGGAGTCTTTACATTCGTTGAGCAAACGGAAAGTGGAGTTCGGATTTATCCGGATTCAGTTAAAATGAAAATGTCTTTAGAAGATGGATCTGTGATTGGCTTCTCAGCTAAAGACTTCTTATTAAAACATCGTACAAGAGATATTCCAAAACCTAAAATTTCGAAAGAACAGGCAAAAACCAAGCTAAACTCGAATGTAAAAGTGATGGAAGACCGCTTGGCAATTATTACAAATGATTTAAACGAAGAAGTGCTATGCTATGAGTTTTTAGGGACAATTAAAAATGATACGTATCGTATTTTTATCAATGCCGATACGGGTTTTGAAGAGAAAGTCGAAAAACTGCAAAACTCAGAACCTTTATATAATGAAGTATAAAGCTGAGAAACCGGTGTCTATAGACACCGGTTTTTTGTGTTGTATAAGTTTTTTTGAGTCTAAATGACTAATTTTTATTTACAAAATAAATATATTTGACTATGTTTAAATAAAGGGAAAAAGTGTATATAGTGGAACTGAAGGAGAGAGAAGATGATAAAAGCGGGAATGAGGTTGACGTTAGAGAGCGGGTACAGAGAGTCTACCTTACAACAAACGTATCGATGTAAGGTAGTTGAGTTTACGGAAGACGTGATTTATATTAGCTATCCGCTAAATGAAGAAACGCAGCGAAGTGCTTTTTTACTAAAAGGTACAAAATTGCTGGCTACGTTTATCGGATATAATCAAAATGTATATACCTTTCCAACTGAAGTAACAGGGCGTGAAATAAAAGGCATGCCTGTAGTAAAGCTCTTTTACCCGGGCGATAAAAAGTTAAAATCTATCCAAAGAAGAAATTTTTTCCGTGTGCCGCTTACAGTGAAGGCGGTGATAAAAAGTGAACAAGAACAGCAGGCCGTAATGGAAATTATGACTAAAAACATCAGTGCAGGTGGAGTAGCCGGCTCCTTCCATCATTCGCTGCTTTTTAATGAGAAAGATTCCGTTGTTGTACGATTAAGTCTTCCTAATCGTGAGGGAACTTTGCAGCATCTTGAATTAAAAGGGGAAGTTGTACGAATTACCGCCCCGACTTCCTGTAAAGTAGGTCAGCTATCTATTAAATTTATGGACATGGAAAAACAAACGAAAGAAATGATGATTCGTTATACCTTAAAGCGTCAGCTCGACCTAAGGAGAAAAGGTCTTCTTTAGCGTATAAAAAAAACTTCTCTTTCCTAAACTGTAAGCAAAGGTATCACTTCTTACAAAAGGAGAAAAAGATGAATCGAATAGAACGAATTTTAATTAAATTAGTGGTTATTCAATTTGTGTTTTTAATAATTGCCCAATGTATTTTACTATCTAGCAGTCACAGTACATATTTCTCAAAGGTCATTCAGTATGAGGGAGTTAGCAAAAATAATTTTAATAAAATTATTGAAACATTCGACCAGTAGTCGGACGTATGGTAGAATAACTAGGAAAGAAACATGCAGTGAACACCAGGCAGGAGAAGACCCCCTGCTCTTTTTTTCGTTTATAAACGTTTCATATAAAATGGCTCATTGTATAAAAGATGAAAGTGGTTTGTTCCTGTTTTGAAATTAAGGGAGGCACTTATGAAAAAACAAATTTCAATCGCGATTGACGGCCCTGCAGCTGCTGGGAAAAGTACAGTGGCAAAGATTATAGCAGAAACCTTATCATATATTTATGTTGATACAGGAGCGATGTATCGTGCTCTAACGTATCAAGCGCAGAAAAACCAGGTAGATTTGCAAAATGAAGAAGAGCTATTGCATTTGCTTAACGAAACAGTAATCGATTTAAAACCGTCTGAATCTGGACAGATAGTCATTTTAAATGGACAGGATGTTACAAGTGAAATTCGTTCCGCAGAAGTAACCAATTCTGTATCCATCGTCGCGAAACATCGTGCAGTTCGTGAAGAGATGGTAGCGAGACAGCAGGGTCTTGCTAAAGATGGAGGCGTTGTAATGGATGGACGTGATATCGGTACACACGTGCTTCCTCAGGCAGAAGTTAAAATCTTTTTATTAGCGTCTGTGGATGAAAGAGCACAGCGACGCCATGATGAAAACATAAAAAAAGGTTTTGAATCAAATTTAGAGCGTTTAAAAGAAGAAATTGCCCGCAGAGACAAGCTGGATTCTGAGCGTGAAGTAGCACCTCTTAAAAAAGCTGAAGATGCAATTGAAATCGATACAACTTCCTTATCGATTGAAGGAGTTGTAGAAAAAATACTTTCTATTACAAACGAAAGGATTGGATGATTTTGAGCTTTTATATGTTTGCACGTGGCATTGTAAAAGGTATTTTAACACCAGTTTATCGTTATGAAGTAATCGGTGCAGAAAATATCCCTTCAGAAGGCGGAGTTTTGCTTTGTTCAAATCATATTGACAACTTAGATCCGCCTACGGTAGGTGTGACGTGTCCAAGGCCTATTTCGTTTATGGCAAAAGCAGAGCTGTTTAAAGCACCTTTTCTGAAGACGGTTCTGCCAAAGTTAGAAACGTTCCCTGTAAAGCGGGGGATGGCAGATCGTGAAGCTTTGCGCCAAGGGTTAAAGATTTTAAAAGAAGGAAAAGTGCTTGGATTATTTCCAGAAGGAACAAGAAGTAAAGATGGAAAATTAGGAAAAGGAATGGCTGGAGTAGGCTTTTTTGCTTTGCGTTCAAAAGCAGCTGTTGTTCCTTGTGCTGTTATTGGTCCATATAAGCGTTTTGCAAGGTTAAAAGTAGTGTACGGACCGCCAATTCAGATGGATGAACTTCGTGAACGAAAGGCATCAGCCGAGGAAGTAACCGAAGTTATTATGAAAAGCATTGGTGAATTAATTGAAAAATATCAATAGTTTGTAACCTTATGACTTGACAAAAGATTCTATTTATTAGAAGTTAGTAACAAAGAGAGTTTTTTCTATACAGAGCTATATACAATAATGATGAGCTAAAAGAGTGAAGAACTCTTACAAGGGAATACATATTGTAGATGGATATTGGAGGAGGAAAAGACGATGACAGAAGATATGAATCAAGTAGAGGTAACGTCATTAGAAGTAGGAGAAACAGTAAAAGGTACTATTACAAAAGTAGAAGAAAAGCAAGTGTATGTAGATGTGCCTAACAGCAAACTAGACGGTATTATTCCAATTAGTGAATTAGCGAGCTTACATATTGAAAAAGCAGGGGATGTAATCCAAGAAGGTGCCGAAGTCGAAGCGAAAGTAATTAAAGTGGAAGACGATGTGCTTGTGTTATCTAAACGGGCTGTAGATGCTGAAAAAGCATGGGACGGTTTAGAAGCAAAACTTTCTTCAGGTGAAGTGTTTGAAGCGGTAGTCAAAGAAATTGTCAAAGGCGGATTAGTAGTAGATATTGGTGTAAGAGGGTTCATTCCAGCTTCTCTTGTTGAAACTCATTTCGTTGATGATTTCGCAGAATATCAAGATCAAACTCTTACAGTCAAAGTAGTGGAATTAGATAAAGAAAAAAATCGCGTGATCCTTTCGCATCGTGCAGTTGTAGAAGAAGAGCTTGTACAACAAAAAGAAAATGTTCTTGAGTCATTAAAAGAAGGTCAGGTTTTAGAAGGAACCGTTCAGCGCTTAACAGACTTTGGTGCGTTTGTAGATGTAGGCGGAGTAGATGGGCTAGTGCATATCTCTCAGCTTTCACATACGCGTGTAGAAAAGCCTTCAGACGTAGTAGCTGAGGGAGATACTGTGAAAGTCAAAGTATTATCTGTTGACAAATCAACGGGTCGTGTTTCATTATCTATTAAAGATACGTTAGAAGGTCCATGGTCCAACATTTCTACGAAGCTTCGCCAAGGTGATGTAGTAGATGGAACTGTTAAAAGACTTGTATCTTTTGGAGCTTTTGTGGAAGTTCTACCTGGAGTAGAAGGACTTGTACACATTTCTCAAATTTCACATAAGCATATCGGGACACCGCATGAAGTTCTTTCTGAAGGCGAAAAAGTGACGGTAAAAGTACTTGATGTGAATGAACAAGAACGACGCGTTTCGTTAAGCATTCGTGACCTTGAGGAAGAAGAGCAAGAAGATTACGGTGACTATGAATTACAAGAAGAGTCAAAAGGCTTCCAATTAGGTGATATGATTGGGGATCAATTAAAAAAATTAAGATAAGTAATGGTGATGATTTGTGAGCAGAGCAAAACGTAAAATTGATCACATTCATCATGCGATTCAAACGGGACAGCATCGGCTGCACGGGCTAGATGATATTCGCTTCGTTCATAATAGCTTACCAAATACAGGCGTGCACGATGTTCATATTGATACAAAAATTGGCGAACTTTTGTTAAGTTCGCCAATTTTTATAAATGCTATGACGGGTGGAGGCGGACAAGAAACGGAACGGATTAACCGTTCGTTTGCTCAAATTGCTCATCATGGTCAATTAGCAATGGCCGTTGGATCGCAGATGGCTGCGATTAAAGATGAAAAGGAAGAACAATCATACAGAGTAGTGCGTCAAGAAAACCCTAACGGAATTATTTTTGCCAACCTAGGCAGTGAAGCTACAGTTGAACAAGCTAAAAAAGCGGTTGATATGCTTGAAGCAAATGGACTTCAAATTCATTTAAATGTTATACAAGAACTGGTCATGCCAGAGGGAGATCGTGATTTTACCGATGCATTACGTCGTATTGAACGAATTGTCCGAGAAGTAACCGTTCCTGTAATTGTCAAAGAAGTAGGTTTTGGGATGAGCGCTCAAGCAGTGCAAAAACTTAAAGATGTTGGTGTTGAAATCGTTGATATTGGTGGGTACGGTGGTACCAATTTTTCGAAAATCGAAAATGAAAGACGAGCAAAACATTTTCACTTCTTTAATGATTGGGGAATTTCCACAGCAGCTTCTTTAGCGGAAGTATCTCAGCACGTAGAAGGTATATCCATTATTGGTTCAGGAGGTATTCAAACCTCTATGGATGTTGCTAAGTCCATTGCGTTAGGAGCTTCTGCAACGGGAATGGCAGGATATTTTCTATCCATTTTAATGAAGTCTGGTTTAGAAGCAGTCGTAGAAGAGATAGCCGAGCTGCATGAGGAGTTAACGTTTATCATGGCTGCATTAGGAGCAACTTCTATTGCTAAGCTTCAGCAAATGCCTCTAGTTATTACAGGGGATACCCATAGCTGGCTGACTCAGCGAAATGTATCTATAGAAGCATTTAATAACAGATGATAAAAAAGCAAGCAGTTAACTGCTTGCTTTTTTATTTCCTTAGAAGATGAATGATCGCGTTTTCATTAAAAAAAACAAAAAATGTTGGCAGAAGAAGTGACAAAAAGCATGAAATCCCAAACGTTAGCCACTTATAATAAGTTAAATAAACAGAAAAATCAGAAAAAAGAGGTGGCGTAATGAAAAAGGGACATCCTATATTTACAATTTTTCTTTTCTTTTTAGGCTGGGTTTTCATGTATGCAGATCGTAATATTTTATCTCCAGTTATGGGAGATATCGGTGCGCAGTGGGATCTTAATAAAGCTGAACTTGGGCTAATGTCTACCGTATTTTTTGCAGCGTATGCAGCTATGCAGATTCCAACGGGTTTTTTGGCAGATCGATTTGGTCGCGTTAAGATCTTAGTGGCTGGATACATTTTGTTTGGAGTTGCCACATTCTTTACAGGACTTACGACTACTTTCGGTATGTTCTTGCTCATGCGGGCGCTGACAGGACTTGGAGAAGGAACGTATTATGGTTCACAATACGGAATTTCTTCAAGCATCACGTCTGAACGATACCGAGGTCTAGTGTCTGCGCTCATCAATAGTGGAATGGCTTTTGGTATATCGCTTGGTTTTATCGGTTCTACATACATTACATATACGTTAGAAAAAGACTGGCAGTTTACTTTTTACTTATTTGCTATTCCGACTATAGTAATAGCTATTTTAATAGCTTTCTTTGTAAAAGATAAGCAAAGGGATCAAGAAAAAAATTCGCTAAATAAAGAAACAAAGCAGTCGCTAAAAGTATTATTTACAAAAAATCATATTTTCGTATACATTTTAATCTTCTGTTCTCTTTACGGATTTTTTGGGATGCTGACGTGGCTTCCTTATTATTTGCAGCACTCGCGGGGCTTAGAAGGGTCTCAAACAGGCATCATAGCATCTTTAGTACCGTGGGCGTCTATTCCAGGAGCAATCTTCTTTGGATATATATCGGATCGAATTGCAAATAAAAAAGCATTAATTGTGAGTTTGTCAGTAGCGGGCGCTTTATGTCAATTTTTTATTCCCTATACAGAGAGTTATTCTTGGCTATTAATCGGCTTAATTGTGTACGGTCTGATAGGGAAATTAGCATTAGATCCGATTTTAATTTCGTATATGGCGGATATTACTCCCTCTTCCATGTACTCTAAAGTGTACGGTTTTTTTAACTTCAGCGGCATGCTGTCATCGATCTTTGCACCTTACATTACCGGATATTTTGCAGATAAACTTGGAAGTATGGAATTCGGATTTTATTTGTCAGGAGCACTATTGTTAGTGGGAGGAGTTCTCTTTTTGTTTACAGGAAAGAAAGAACGTTCCTATCCTGTTTCACATCCAGTTTTAAAATAAAAAATGCGCTGACTTAGTCAGCGCATTTTTTTATTTATGCTCATTTAACTCGCGCGCTTCTTCAGGACTTTGCAAGCTAGTTGCTCCCGGATAGTGAAGTCCTTGATCACGGTCAGATTCAACTCGTTTTGATTCCTTTAATTTTTTCTCTTGACGATCTTTTCCCATTTTATATTCCCTCCTTTTTTCTGATAGGTTGTCCAAAATAAGCGGTTCTATTCTAAAACCCCGATTAAGTTTTCCAAAATTGATACATACTGATGACAGATAGGGGAGGTGCCATATTCAGTGGACGGAATTTTCTTTTATTGGCTTTCGTGGATGGGATGGATTGTTGCGACTTTTCTTATGCCCAAAACAGCTAGGCGTTGGAAGG
The DNA here is from genome assembly GCF_038005965.1 of Priestia sp. FSL W8-0524. Classification (NCBI taxonomy): domain Bacteria; kingdom Bacillati; phylum Bacillota; class Bacilli; order Caryophanales; family Bacillaceae; genus Priestia; species Priestia sp. FSL W8-0524. Next base: position 4,013,655 of record NZ_JBBOUG010000001.1, on the reverse strand, counting down.
TAGCAGCCATTATATTAATCAGTATACTCCTAAGCGGAATGAACATGCATATGACTCAGTTTTCATGTAGCTACACCGCTTTGTTTTTAGTGGGAGTAGCGTGTGTGTATGCTTCAGGCTACAGCCGATTTCAGCAGTTATATTATGTTATTGTATGCGGCATTATAATAATTGCCTATGCTAGTTTTTGTTTACTTGAGCTCTATGATCCTGTCTGGATTTTTATTGATCGTAAGTGGATTTTGACTGGACTTATCTTATATATTTGCTTTATGGTGGTTAAAGATGCTGAAAAAAGATTCGCAGCAATCATTTTAGGTGTAGTTGGAGGAGACTTTTTATACGCAGTTGTCATTCGGGATATCGCATCTTATGAAATAGGGTCTCTTCGTACACTCGACGTTTTAGCCACAGCAGTAGGAGCGATGTTTATTTGGGAGATGCTGGTTTATTTCTCTGCTTATTTAGATTTGTACGTGCTGAAGTCTCACAGGCAAAAGCAAAGTACTTACAAATAGAAGAAGAGATTTCGTAAAATTATATTGTTGTTACCGGTGATTTTTGATAAAATTGTTTGATTGAAAGAGTAATGCTTATTCAGCGGATAGGCAGTTAATCAGTTCAGTATAAGAAAGAGCTGATAAAAATCCTGCTTTATCGCTTATGCTCGATTAGTAGAGGTCATGCCACGCTGCATGGCCTCAATTTTTGAAAAACGAATGATCTTATTTATTTGTACATGTAGATAAATACCTTTAGTCGATTAAAGACTGGTTGCCGATACATAAAAAAGATCAAGGAAAGGGAAGAATCGTATGCCAAAACCAATTATTGCGATTGTTGGTCGTCCCAACGTAGGAAAATCAACAATTTTCAACCGAATTGTAGGAGAGCGAGTATCTATTGTAGAAGATATTCCGGGTGTAACTCGTGATCGTATCTATAGTTCAGGTGAGTGGCTGAATTTGGACTTTAACATTATTGATACTGGCGGTATTGATATTGGAGATGAGCCATTTTTAGAACAGATCAAACAGCAGGCAGAAATTGCAATTGATGAAGCGGACGTAATCATTTTTCTAGTGAATGGACGCGATGGAATTACTGCAGCTGATGAAGAAGTGGCGAAAATTTTATACAAATCCAAAAAGCCCGTCGTCCTAGCCGTTAATAAAGTAGATAATCCTGAAATGAGAGAATTAATCTATGATTTCTACGCACTAGGATATGGAGAACCGTTCCCAATCTCAGGAACCCATGGTTTAGGTTTAGGTGACCTGTTAGACGAGGCAGCTAAGCATTTTCCAAAAGAAAAAGACGAAGACTACGGAGAAGAAGTCATTAAATTTTCATTGATTGGTCGTCCTAACGTAGGGAAATCTTCATTAGTTAATGCTCTTCTAGGTGAAGATCGTGTTATTGTCAGTGATCTCGCCGGTACGACACGCGATGCTATTGATACGAAGTTTACAAAAGAAGATCAAGAATATGTTGTTATTGATACAGCTGGAATGAGAAAGCGTGGAAAAGTGTACGAGAGTACTGAAAAATACAGCGTACTTCGCGCATTAAAGGCAATTGAACGCTCAGACGTTGTCTTAATTGTATTAAATGCTGAAGAGGGTATTATTGAACAAGATAAGAAAATTGCTGGCTATGCACAAGAAGCTGGAAAAGCTGTCGTCATTGTTGTGAACAAATGGGATACAGTAGAAAAAGATGAAAAAACAATGAAAAAATTTGAAGAAAATATACGCGAGCATTTTCAGTTCTTAACATATGCTCCAATTGTGTTCCTTTCAGCTAAAACGAAAAAACGTACGCATACGCTATTGCCAATGATTGATCTTGCAAGCGAAAGCCATGCGGTACGTGTAGAAACAAGCATCTTAAACGATGTAATTATGGATGCAGTAGCAATGAACCCTACGCCTACTCACAACGGCAACCGCTTAAAAATCTATTACACAACTCAAGTAGCAATCAAGCCGCCAACTTTTGTTGTGTTTGTAAATGATCCTGAGCTAATGCATTTTTCATATAAACGTTTCTTAGAAAATAAGCTTCGTGAAGCTTTTGGATTCGAAGGAACTCCAATTAAAATTATTGCAAGACCAAGAAAATAACAGAGGATGTGATCGGCGTGGAAAGAATAGCTGTACTAGGAGCAGGGAGTTGGGGAACTGCATTAGCTTTCGTATTGGCGGAAAATGGACACGATGTTCGCATTTGGGGACATAGACAACAAGTCATTGATCAAATCAACGAGACGCATCAGAATGAAAAATATCTGCCTGGTGTAGAGCTTCCTCATCAGATTAAAGGTTTTACGTCATTAGAAAAGGCAATAGAGGGTGTTGAAACCCTTATTTTAGCTGTTCCAACGAAGGCCATTCGTGAAGTGTTGCAACAGCTAAAATCCCTTACCGATGAACTGTTTACAATTGTTCACGTAAGTAAAGGAATTGAACCGGATTCTCTTTTACGTATATCTCAAATGATTCAACAAGAAATTGATACAAAAGACATCGTTGTCTTATCAGGTCCGAGTCATGCTGAAGAAGTAAGTAGAAGGCAGCCGACAACCGTGACGTCAGCTTCAACAAATATACAAGCAGCAGAAAAAGTGCAGGATTTATTTAATAATCAACAGTACTTCCGTGTTTATACAAATCCTGATGTGATTGGTGTGGAAATTGGGGGAGCGTTAAAAAATATTATTGCTCTTGCTGCTGGTATCACGGATGGACTTGGATATGGTGACAATGCGAAGGCCGCTCTTATGACTCGTGGCTTAGCTGAAATCGCTCGTTTAGGTACGGTGCTTGGCGCCAATCCTCTGACGTTCTCAGGTTTAACCGGGATTGGAGACTTGATTGTAACGTGTACAAGCGTTCATTCTCGAAATTGGCGCGCTGGTAATCTTCTTGGAAAAGGCAAAAATTTAGACGAAGTATTAGAAAATATGGGAATGGTTGTAGAAGGTGTACGCACGACGAAAGCAGCTTACCAGCTATCTCAAAAATACGACGTGAAAATGCCGATTGCTGATGCTTTATATAATGTACTGTTTAATGATGTGAAGGCAAAAGATGCAGTAGACGCGCTTATGTCTCGTACTAAAACACATGAAATGGAAGATTTAGCGAATGTTTTAGGAGAAAAATTAAATTAAGTGCAAAGAAATATGAAAAAATAGGCAATTGGTGATACCCAAAATCATTTACTTGCATAAAATAACGTGTAAATAAAGATGAGTAGAACTGTTAGTATGGGAATATTTAGTTACGGTCGAAGCGAAGAGCCCCCTTCGCTTCGATTTTTTTTATGTGAAAAAGCAGGAATTTGTCAATTTAATAGGAAAGTAATTACTATAGAGCGTAAATCAATGGAAGGTGAATAAATAGTTAATTTAGAAAGTTCTATTAATATCCGTCTTAACTATAAGTCCTTATGTTATAATAACGGTGAAAAAAGGAGTGGATGCAATTTGTCGCCAGGTTTGTTAAAGATGTGGATTTCATTGGGTTCCATTGTATTTATGTTTATTGCGGTATTTTCTATTTACTTTAGTCGTTATAAAATCACGAACCGCGTTGGTAAAATTGTACTCGCTTTCATTGCCTATTCGCTCATGATTGTAGCAGGTCTTATTATGGTAATTGTTGTATTCAGCGGTCCGACAGATGCTTAATGTACATATGGTAGGGTGAGGAAAATGAAAAAATTCATGCTAACGTCTATTGTTGGGTTAACCATTTTTGTATTATCCGGTTGTTTATACCCGACGGAAAGAATGTCTCAAAATCAAGTTCCTTATAAAGATCAAGTTGCTTCCGTACAAACGGCCGTTGATCAATTTAAAGAAGAAAGCGGAGGCTTATTGCCGATAAAAACGAAAGATATGGACACGCCGATTTATCAAAAATATCCGATTGACTTTACAAAAATTGTTCCTAGATACATGCAAGACGCACCTGGGAATTCGTATGAAAGCGGAGGGATATTTGCGTACGTGCTTGTGGATGCAGAAACAAAGCCCACGGTTAAATTATTAGACTTACGGATGGCGGATACGATTCAAGATGTTAATGTACATTTGAATATATACCGTCAAAACCATAAAGGGTACGTACCGTTTAAAGACGTCATCGCTCCCGGCGTATTCTCTATTAACTATAAGAAATTGAATATGAAAGAACCCCCTGTCGTTACTAGCCCGTATACAGGGAATAGTCTTTCTTTAATTGTTAATGGACAGGGAGATGTATTTGTAGATTATCGTCCTGATTTGTATGATGCCATTCAAAAGCATAAAAGCTCCTACAAACCGGGTGAAGATATCCGAAAGCTCCTTGTGGAAAACAGTGATTTTGTACCTGCTTACTCTCTTCCTTATACAGTTAACGATAAGAATGAACCAATATTTTTTAAAAAATAAGTCATGAACCCCTTCTCCTTGAATAATATTCAGAGAGAAGGGGTTTTCTCTTTCTTGTACACCAATAATGAAAATCAGAATGACTAAGTCAGCATGTGCATGAAAAAAATCATAAATTTTTCTATCAAAAGTCATATTTTAATAGGACAACGTCATAACTATATAGTGTCCTAATTTACTCTCGCAATGGATGTCATATTCCATGAACTCATAGATCGGAGGGGATCTTTTGGAAAAGGTGGATGTATTTAAAGATATCGCTGAACGTACAGGAGGCGATATATATTTAGGTGTGGTGGGAGCAGTTCGAACAGGAAAATCTACATTTATTAAAAAGTTTATGGAGCTGGTGGTCCTGCCTCACATCGAGAACGAGGCAGAAAGAGCTCGCACACAAGATGAACTACCACAAAGTGCAGCTGGAAAAACGATTATGACAACTGAGCCAAAATTCGTACCGAATCAAGCAGTCAATGTTTTGGTAGATGACGGGCTAGAAGTTAACATACGGTTAGTAGATTGTGTAGGATATACAGTGCCAGGCGCTAAAGGGTACGAAGATGAAAATGGACCTCGAATGATCAATACACCTTGGTATGAAGAACCAATTCCATTTCACGAAGCGGCTGAAATTGGAACGAGAAAGGTCATTCAAGAACACTCAACAATTGGTGTCGTCATTACAACAGATGGCTCAATTGGAGATATACCTCGTCAAGATTACGTGGAAGCAGAAGAGCGCGTCATTAATGAGCTAAAAGAAGTAGGCAAACCCTTTATCATGGTTATTAATACCGTACAGCCATATCATCCCGATACAGAAAAGCTTCGTGCAAAGCTTAATGAAAAATATGATATCCCAGTATTAGCGATGAGTGTGGAAAGCATGCGCGATACTGATGTGATGAACGTATTAAGAGAAGCACTATACGAGTTCCCTGTATTAGAAGTCAACGTTAATCTACCAAGCTGGGTAATGGTTTTAAAAGATAAACATTGGCTGCGTGAAAGCTATCAAGAAGCCGTTAAAGAAACGGTAAAAGATATTAAGAGACTGAGAGACGTTGAACGGGTAGTAGAGCAATTTAGCCAGTTTGAGTTTATCGATCAGGCTCGATTAGCCGGAATTGAGATGGGGCAGGGGATTGCCGAAATTGACTTATACGCTCCAGATGACTTATATGATCAGATTTTGAAAGAAATCGTGGGAGTAGAAATTCGCGGAAGAGATCATTTGCTGCAGTTAATGCAAGACTTTGTGCATGCAAAAACCGAGTATGATCAAGTCTCTGATGCACTTCGCATGGTTAAGCAAACGGGTTATGGTGTAGCTGCACCTTCGCTTTCAGATATGAGCCTTGATGAACCTGAAATTATTCGCCAAGGATCGCGTTTTGGAGTTCGTTTAAAAGCAGTGGCACCTTCTATACACATGATTAAAGTGGATGTAGAATCAGAATTTGCGCCGATTATCGGAACGGAGAAGCAAAGCGAAGAATTAGTTCGTTATTTGATGCAAGACTTTGAAGATGATCCGCTTTCAATTTGGAATTCAGATATATTTGGCCGCTCTCTAAGTTCAATCGTAAGAGAAGGGATTCAAGGAAAGCTGTCGCTGATGCCTGAAAATGCGCGATATAAGTTAAAAGAAACGCTAGAACGGATTATTAACGAAGGATCTGGAGGTTTAATCGCGATTATTTTATAAGAATATAAGGTTAGGCTCCTCATAAAGGAGCCTCTTCTTTTTGGATAGATCATACAAAACTTTACATATATTGTGATAGATCGCGTGGTTATCCTATTCCTGCGTTATTTTCTGCTTGCTATGCCTTGTTCAATATGTTAATCTTTTAACAGAAATCGATCGATCATACTGTTTTCACTACATACATACGGCAGATGAATGAAAAACATTGAATTATTTAGTTCAATCGTTTATGATTAGGCTTGTCGATACATAGGTTATGTATAATATCCATTTGTTTTGTTAAAGAATGAGATATAACGAATTACTAGATTCCTTTTCTAACAAGGTTTTTAGTTATTATATGATCCGATTTTGGGAGGAGGTGAATGGCATGAACAAGACAGAATTAATTAATGCTGTTGCAGAAGCAAGTGAGCTTTCAAAAAAGGATGCTACAAAAGCAGTTGATGCTGTTTTCGATACAATTTTAGAAGCTTTAAAAGCTGAGGACAAAGTTCAACTTATCGGTTTTGGTAACTTCGAAGTACGTGAACGTGCTGCTCGTAAAGGACGCAATCCACAAACTGGCGAAGAAATCGAAATTCCTGCTAGCAAAGTTCCTGCATTCAAACCAGGTAAAGCTCTTAAAGATGCTGTAAAATAATATCTACATAAAATGGCTTTATTCATAGCCGTTGATGAAGAGCTTTGAAAGGTCGCACATTTGCGACCTTTCTTTTTTGCCTTTGGTATATACATATGCTAGAATTTTTTTCATAAAGTCGTAATGCAACGAATTGGAGGGCAACAACATGTCATCTGTAAATAAACCACAGATCGAACAAGCTGTGAGACTAATTTTAGAAGCAATTGGCGAAGATCCAAACCGTGAAGGATTATTAGATACACCAAAGCGAGTAGCTAAAATGTATGAGGAAGTCTTTTCCGGGTTGAATGAAGATCCAAAAGAGCATTTTAAAACAGTTTTTGGAGAAGATCATGAAGAGCTAGTGCTTGTAAAAGATATTCCTTTTTACTCTATGTGTGAACACCACTTAGTGCCTTTTTACGGAAAAGCTCATGTTGCGTATATTCCAAAAGGCGGACGAGTGACCGGTTTAAGTAAGCTGGCAAGAGCGGTAGAGGCTGTTGCGAAACGTCCTCAGCTTCAGGAGAGAATTACATCTACAGTGGCGGATTCTATTGTAGAAACATTAGAGCCGCACGGGGTAATGGTAGTAGTGGAAGCAGAGCACATGTGTATGACCATGCGAGGCATTAAAAAGCCTGGGGCTATGACAATCACTTCTGCTGTGCGTGGAGTGTTAGAACACGATGCAAGTTCTAGAGCTGAAGTTTTATCATTGATTAAATCATAATGTGGATGATGAAGGAGAAGAGAATATGACACAAAAAGGAACGCCAGAGTATATTGTCATTAAAGCGGTCGAAGATGGAGTTAACGTAATTGGCTTAACGCGAGGAGCAGATACGCGATTTCATCATTCAGAAAAACTAGATAAAGGCGAAGTGATGATTGCGCAGTTTACTGAGCATACATCCGCAATTAAAATTCGTGGCAAAGCCGTCGTTCAGACTGTTCACGGAGAAATTGAATCCGATACGAAAAAATAAGCAGGGATTTTCCTGCTTTTATTTATATTTAAAATAAATGAATAAGAACAGGAAAAACATGGTGAAACTAAAGCAATATCTTAAATTACTGTCTAAGAAATCAAGATGGTATGTAGATGAACGGTGTTCAAGCGGATGAGCAGCTAAAGGATTTAAACCGTGAAAAAGCTTCAAAAGAATTTAAAGGATATTTTATAATGTAATTATGTTATAATTGACACTATCGATTTGGAGTTAAAAGAACTTTAAACAAATAGTGATGGAAAGGGAGACAAGGATGATGAGCGTAAAAACCATCTATGATATTGTGGCCAACATGAAAGAACAGCTTCATGTTGAATTAAGTCATCCATATGTAAAAAAATATATTCATCATCCGCGTATTGATGAAAATAGATTACTGTACATGTGTTCGTTCTTAGATACTCTTTCAATGGAAGAAGAAAAAAAGAACAGCTCTGTGCTATCTGTGATGCTCGTTCAAACCGCACTTGATACCCACGATCTAGTCTCCACTCAAAATGTTAGCGGAAATGAAGGGAAGCTGCATGAGAGGCAGCTGGTAGTTTTGGCCGGAGATTATTACAGCGGCCTGTACTATTACTATTTAGCTCAAAGCAGCCAGCTGAATTTAATGAAAGTTATAGCATCTGCTATTAAAGAAATTAATATCGCTAAGATACACATTTATAACAATCGCTCTACTAATCCACACGACGTTATGAATAGTTTTTTAGCAGCAGAATCATCGTTTGTAAGATGCTTATGTGACTATTTTGAACGTGAAGAGTGGAAAGAACTTCTAAAACATGCAGCGTATTTGAATGGGATATTAAAGCAATTAAAGTCATTACAGCATAAAGAGCCTACTCTCTTGCTAAACTATTGCAAACAAATTGGCATGAATCAAGAACAAATAAAAGAATACCTTTATTCGTATACTCAACAGTCTGTAAATATTGTTAGAGGGTACTTGCGAAGTGAATTTGCGATGAATGAGTTTTTAAGAGAGCACTTAGATGAACTTACATCTAGCTTAGAAGTGTTGAAAAATGTCGTAGGAGAAGGATAGAGATATGCAGCAATCAAAAGAACAGCGTGTCCATGGCGTATTTGAAAAAATATACAAAAATTATGATCAAATGAATTCTGTTATTAGTTTTCAGCGTCATAAGGCATGGCGCAAAGATACGATGAAGCGAATGAATGTTCAAAAAGGAACAAAAGCTTTAGATGTTTGTTGCGGAACTGCGGATTGGACGCTAGCTATGGCTGAAGCAGTTGGAGAAACAGGAGAGGCAGTTGGCCTGGATTTTAGTCAAAATATGCTAAAGATTGGTGAAGAGAAAGTAAAAAACTCACCTTTTTCAAATATTACTTTACTACATGGCAATGCAATGGAGCTTCCTTTTGAAGATAATTCATTTGACTATGTAACGATTGGATTCGGACTGCGCAACGTGCCCGATTACCTTCAAGTTTTAAAGGAAATGCAGCGCGTCGTGAAACCTGGCGGAAAAGTGGTTTGCCTTGAAACGTCTCAGCCAACGATGATTGGTTACCGGCAAATGTACTTGCTTTATTTTAAGTATATTATGCCTGCGCTTGGAAAGATGGTCGCTAAAAGCTATGATGAATATTCATGGCTTCAAGAGTCAGCTAGGGACTTTCCAGGTCAAAAGCAATTGGCTGATATGTTCCGTGAAGCCGGTTTGACAGATGTTGAAGTGAAATCTTACACAGGTGGAGTAGCGGCGATGCATCTAGGGTACAAACGATAAAAGAGAAAAAGCTTGTCCTACAGGTGCAACAGCCTGTAGGATAAGGAGTAAAGAATGAATATATAATGCAAGGTGAGTCCAATGAAACTAAAAATGATGTACGCTTTTTTGAATACGGATATTACCCTTATTGAGAAAGAACTTGAACAAACTGTTCATACCGATGAAACACTTATCACAGATGCTTCTCTTCACCTTTTACAAGCAGGGGGGAAACGAATTCGCCCTGTATTTGTTTTGTTGGCAGCTAAATTTGGGCATTACAATATCGACCAAATCAAACATGTGGCAGTAGCGCTTGAGCTGATTCATATGGCGTCTCTTGTTCATGATGATGTTATTGATGACGCTGATAAGCGACGGGGAAAACCAACAATTAAGGCAAAATGGGACAATCGTATTGCTATGTATACAGGGGATTACATCTTTGCTCGTGCACTTGAAGTTATGAGTGAGGTTAAAGATGTGGAAGCACATAAAATTTTATCTAATACGATGGTGGAATTAACGCTCGGTGAAATTGAACAGATTAAGGACAAATACAACCTAAACCAAAACTTACGCGTGTATCTGCGTAGAATTAAACGTAAAACGGCACTGCTAATTGCTGCAAGCTGTCAGTTAGGCGCAATTGCAGCGGGAGCTCCTGAAGATATACATAAACGTTTATTTTGGTTTGGATATTACGTGGGAATGTCATTTCAAATTACGGATGACATTTTAGATTTTATCTCATCAGAAGAACAGCTTGGGAAACCAGTTGGCAGCGACTTACTGCAAGGAAATATTACGCTGCCAGTTTTGTATGCCATTGAAAATGCTGAGTTTCGAGATAAAGTAGAACAGCTTTTCGAGAGGGAATATGAGCAAGAGCTGATCGATGAAATTATTTCTGATATTAAATCTTCTAACGCCATTGAACGTTCATTTGAAATGAGCGATCGTTATCTGCAAAAAGCGATGAGCATTTTAGAAGAACTGCCGCCAAACAAGGCGAAAAAAACGCTGCATCAAATTGCGAAGTACATTGGAAAACGGAAATTTTGATTTATTTACTTTCATAAGTTGTAAACTGCTCGAAACAATGTTAATATCTTCATGAGGTGTGATTGCGCTTTCAAAACTTGTTTACATATCATGAACTTCAGGGGTGGAGAGTAAAATGATACAAAAAACGTTTTTAATGGTCAAACCAGACGGGGTACAAAGAAGCATTATTGGTGAGGTTATTTCTCGCTTTGAGAAAAAAGGTTTTCAATTAGTTGGAGCTAAGCTTATGCATATTTCGCAGGAATTAGCTGAAACACACTATGGTGAACATAAAGAGAAACCTTTCTTCGGTGAGTTAGTGAAATTTATCACATCAGGTCCAGTTTTTGCTATGGTATGGGAAGGTGAAAACGTGATTTCAGTATCACGTCAAATGGTGGGGAAAACTAACCCTCAAGAAGCGCTTCCTGGAACTATTCGAGGTGATTATGGACTGATTGTGGATAAGAATATTATTCACGGCTCAGATTCACCAGAAAGTGCGGAGCGTGAAATCAGCTTATTCTTTGAAAGTGAAGAGCTGACTTTCTATAAAAAAGACGCAGACGCTTGGATTTACTAATTTAGATAGCGCAAAAAGACGAATGAATTTTCATTCGTCTTTTTTATTGTGTGTATAAACAAGCTTCTAGGCTATTAAGTGCAAAGATTTCCCCGCATAAACATTTTCATAATGTATTCCGATATATTAATAAGAAGATAAGCGTATATAAAGGTTTTATTTCTTTATACGTCTAACATAACCGTATAGGAATGAGAAAGGAGAGTCAAAAATGATAGATGAATACGACGCGTTTGTGGAGAAAATAAAAACAAAAACAGGCATTGATTTATCACTATATAAGCAGTCTCAAATGCACCGCCGCCTCACCTCGCTGTATGAAAAAAAAGGTTTTTCTAGTTTTTTTGAATATTATCGAGCAATGAACAGTAACAACAAACTGCTTGAGGAGTTTTTAGATCGGATGACGATTAACGTGTCAGAGTTTTATCGCAACTATCAGCGGTGGGATATATTGGAGCAAAAAATTTTACCGACTCTTGTAAAAGGAAAATCAGATCTGAAAGTGTGGAGCGCTGCCTGCTCAACAGGGGAAGAGCCGTATACACTAGCGATGGTTTTATCAACATTTTTTCCGCTTTCGCGTATTTCTATATTGGCGACCGATCTGGATGAAAAAGTGATAGAAAAAGCAAAAATAGGCTTTTATGATGAACGTTCACTTCAGGAAATGCCTGTTTCGATGAAAAATAAGTACTTTCAACAAAGAGGAACCGGGTACTTATTAGATGAAAAAATCAAAAAAACAGTTATTTTTCAAAAACATAACTTACTGTCAGACTCTTTTCCTAAAAACGTTGACTTGATTGTTTGTCGAAACGTGCTTATTTATTTTACCGATGAAGCAAAGCATGCTTTATATGAAAAGTTTAGCAGAGCTTTAGCACCTGGAGGCATCTTATTTGTAGGGAGCACAGAGCAGATTTTCACTCCGCAAAAGTATGGGTTTGAAACGGCTGATACGTTTTTTTACAGAAAAGTAAAGACCATTTAATTGAGATAACCTGAAGCGATTTCTTACAAGCTGAGGTGAAACTTTTTATATATTCTTATGTTATAGTATGGTATAGTCATATTTAAAAATGGAAAAATTCTGACGAATAATACATATTAAGCGGAGGTACGATTATGCGATATTTAACAGCAGGAGAATCACATGGTCCACAGTTGACTACTATTTTAGAGGGTGTTCCCGCAGGGCTTCCTTTAACAGCCGAAGACATCAATACAGATTTAGCGCGAAGACAAAAAGGTCATGGTCGCGGAAGACGTATGCAAATTGAAAAAGATCAAGCGGAAATTTTAAGCGGTGTTCGCCACGGCTATACGCTAGGATCTCCTATTACGTTAGCGGTAGAAAATAACGACTGGAAACACTGGACAAAAATTATGGGCATCGAGCCAATTTCTGAAGAAGAATCAGAAGAAGTAAAGCGTAAAATCTCAAGACCAAGACCAGGGCATGCCGATTTAAACGGCGCTATTAAATATGGTCATCGCGATATGAGAAATGTATTAGAACGTTCTTCAGCTCGTGAAACAACTGTAAGGGTAGCAGCAGGTGCTGTGGCTCGTCAAATCCTTGCTCAGTTCGGGATTTCTGTAGCTGGACATGTATTAGAAATTGGCGGCGTACAGGCAAATCCTCCTCAATACAAAAGCTTAGAGGAACTTCAAGAAGTCACTGAAGCTTCTCCAGTAAGATGTTTTGACTCAGCTGTTGAGAAAGACATGATGCAAGCAATCGATGATGCTAAGAAAAACGGCGATTCGATCGGAGGCGTAGTAGAAGTTATTATTGAAGGCGTGCCAGCAGGAGTGGGCAGCTATGTCCATTACGATCGTAAATTAGATGCGAAGATTGCTGCAGCTGTTATGAGCATTAATGCATTTAAAGGCGTTGAGTTTGGGATTGGATTTGAAGCGGCTCGCAGACCAGGAAGCGAAGTTCATGACGAAATTCTATGGGATGAAGAGAATGGATATACCCGTAAAACAAACAACTTAGGCGGCTTTGAAGGTGGCATGACAACAGGTATGCCAATTGTAGTACGCGGTGTAATGAAACCTATTCCAACGCTTTACAAGCCGTTAAAAAGTGTTGATATTGAAACAAAAGAAGCCTTCGAGGCAAGCATCGAACGTTCAGACAGCTGTGCTGTGCCGGCAGCAAGCGTTGTAGCAGAAGCCGTTGTAGCTTGGGAATTGGCTGATGCGCTAATCGAACAGTTTGGACAAGACCGAATTGATTTAATTGCTGAAAATATTGAGAAAATGCGTGTACATGCGAGGGAGTTTTAATGTTGCAAATTGATATTCAAACTTTATCCAAAACATATCCTCTTTATTTAGGAAATGGATTAATTGAAAAGCTGCCTTCTATTATTGAGAGTGTAAAACCTAATCTGTCGTCGGTGTTAATCATCACTGATTCAGCTGTAGATTCATATTATGGAGAAGCGGTTGTAAAAGCGATTGAGACGCAGTTTAAAGTGGCTAAATACGTAGTACCAAGCGGTGAACACGCAAAGTCATTTCAACATTACTACGATTGTCAGACTTTTGCACTCGAGCAGCAGCTTGACCGCAATGCGCTCGTTATTGCTTTCGGCGGAGGGGTAGTTGGCGATTTAGCTGGATTTGTAGCCGCTACATACATGAGAGGGGTTTCGTTTATTCAAGTGCCAACGACGCTTCTTGCTCACGATAGTGCTGTAGGCGGTAAAGTAGCCATTAATCATGAGCTTGGAAAAAATATGATTGGCGCTTTTTATCAGCCTGAAGCGGTTGTTTATGACATTGATCTTCTTAAAACGCTTCCTGAAAGAGAGTGGCGTTCTGGTTTTGCAGAAGTGATTAAACATGCTTTTATTCACGATGAAGCATTTTATGAATGGCTTCAGCAAAATATACAATCGCTGACTGATTTACAAGATGAAAAATTAATTTATGCTATTCAAAGCGGTATTTTAGTCAAAGCATCTGTTGTAAAAGAAGATGAGACAGAAGCTGGCGTTCGCGCTCACCTGAACTTTGGACATACGTTAGGTCATGCGATCGAAGCAGAGTGCGGCTATGGACAAATCAGTCACGGAGAAGGCGTAGCCATTGGGATGCTGTTTGCTATGAAAGTCAGCAATACGCTTGGGAAAAGCGAGTTCCCTGTAGCTGAAATTGCGAAATGGTTTGAAAAATTTGGCTATGAGACGTCTGTTCCAAACCACCTTTCAGCTGAAAAGCTGCTCGTGAGAATGAAAGCAGACAAGAAGTCCAAATCAAGCAATGTTCATATGGTACTGCTTGAAGGCGTAGGAAAACCTTTTGTTCAACAAGTAGAAGATGAAGTGATTCTTAAGCTGCTGAATGAAGAGCTTCAAGCGTAGTTTCTTCAAAAGCCAAGTAGATAGTAGTTGACAAATGAATTTGAAACGTACTACAATTGGTAACAAGTTAGTTTAGAGATTTTAGTTATGAGAAAAAAATAGACAGTTTAGTTGAGATTAGGGTAGACGAGAATGAGACAGTTGAGCAGAGTTTAGTTGAGTGAATTTTACCATTCGTATACCCAAAGGCCCATTTTTGATGTGTCTTTGGGTTTATTTATTATATCCTCTTTTATATAACCTCATCTATTCTCATTCTCCATGAAATGGAGGATTGAAAGATATGACGAACACGTATACTTCTTTTTTAGAAGACTCTACAAAGTATTTAACCATTCCAATCATAAAAAAAATATTTATCGATAGCATGACACCTGTTGATCTTTTTCAGCAAGTAAAAGATGAAGCTGTATATTTGCTTGAAAGCAATGATGAATCATCACCATGGTCCAATTATTCTTTTATTGGCTTGAATCCGTTTTTGTATGTAGAAGAAGAGAACGGAACCTATCTAGCAAAAAACAAGCAGCTTCAACCTGTGCTGCAAGGAGACAGCTTTAAAGAGGTATTTTGTAAAATTCAGCAAGAGCTGAAAGTGAAAGTACCAGACCTTGCACTTCCTTTTAAAGGAGGAGCAGTAGGATTTATCAGCTACGACGCAGTATCGCAAATTGAAAAAGTAAACGTACATGCCCAAAACGATTTGAACATGCCTACTTTTCACTTTATCTATTGTCAAACGATGCTCGCTTATAATCACCAAACAAAAGAGCTTATGGTGATTCACTACATTCAGCTTGATGAGCAAGATAAAGAACAGCAGAAAAAAGAAAAACATGATGAAGCTCTAGCAGAGATTAATCGATATGTTGAAAGAATAGCGCAGACGGTGAAAGAAAAGCCGATGATGTTTGAAAGCGAACAGCGCGAAGTTAGCTTTGAAGGTGTGACATCGTCATACCAAAAAGATAAATTTGTGCAAGATGTGGAAAAAATTAAGGAATACATTAAAAGCGGAGATGTTTTTCAAGCCGTATTGTCGCAGAGATTTCAAATTGATACGACCGTAGCTGGATTTGATATTTACAGAGTATTGCGATTAGTTAATCCATCTCCTTATTTATTTTACGTGAAAGTAAAGGGAGTGGAATTGATTGGAAGTTCCCCTGAGCGGTTGATTCAAATTGAAAACGGCCATTTAGAAATTCATCCAATTGCAGGAACGAGAAGACGCGGCAGAGATGCAGAAGAAGATGCGCGCTTGTATGAAGACTTAATTAACGATGAAAAAGAGCGGGCAGAACACTATATGCTCGTGGACTTAGCAAGAAATGACATCGGCCGAGTTGCACAGTATGGAAGTGTCCAAACGCCGGTATTAATGCAGCAGGTTAATTTTTCGCACGTCATGCACTTGATTTCTAAAGTGACAGGACGCCTAGATGAAAAAGTACATCCTATTGATGCGCTGCTTTCTGCATTTCCAGCGGGTACCGTATCTGGCGCTCCAAAAGTGCGGGCGATGCAAATCTTAAATGAAATTGAACCAGTTGCGCGAAATGTATATGCAGGAACCGTAGCATATCTCGGATTTGATGGAAACATTGATTCGTGCATTGCAATTCGTACCATTCTTTTGAAAGACCAAACCGCTTATATACAGGCTGGAGCAGGAGTGGTTGCTGACTCAAAACCGGAGCTTGAGTGGAAAGAAACCCGCAATAAAGCTAGCGCTTTAATTAAAACAATTCAATTAGCTCAAGACATCTACGATAAAAAGGAGGATGTATATGTTTAAAGAATTGTTGAAAAAGTGTTTGCGCGGCGAGTCACTTTCAGCAGAAGAAGCAGAAAAAATTATGAATGATATTATGAACGGTAAAGTCCCGGCAGCTCAAATTGCTAGCGTGCTAACCATTTTAACGTACCGAGGAGAAACCGTCGATGAAATTGTTGGTTTTGTCCGGGGTATGAAAAACAACATGAATGCTATTTCTCTAGAAGAATTAAACGTAGTAGATACGTGCGGTACGGGAGGAGACGGCGCCTCTACGTTTAATATTTCGACGGCTAGTGCGATTGTGGCATCTGCTGCTGGAGTAAAGGTTGCGAAACATGGGAATCGCGCGGTGTCTTCTAAAAGCGGAAGTGCAGACGTGTTAGAACATCTGGATATATGGATTCAAGGAAATGAAAAAGAAGTGAAAAATGCGGTGTCTGACCTCAACATGTCCTTTTTATTTGCGCCGCTTTATCACCCTGCTATGAAGCACGTTGCTGCTACTCGAAAGGAATTAGGGTTTAGAACCGTTTTTAATGCATTAGGTCCGTTAGCAAACCCTACTAATTGCACAAAGCAAGTAATTGGCGTTTACTCTATTGAGCTTGCACGGAAATTAGCAGAAGCCCTTGTTGTACTGGGAGCTAACCACGTTCTTCTCGTTGCGGGCAGGGACGGTTTGGATGAAATTAGTGCTACGGATGTAACGGATATTGTAGAAGTGCAAGACAATGTTATTACAGAATATACGCTTGCACCAGAGGATGTACACTTACAGAGAGGGAAGCTTGAAGACTTGGTGGTAGAAGACGCGAAATCGAGTGCAGAGCTCATTGAATCGCTATTTTTAAATAAAAGTAATGTAACTGCTAAAAATGCAGTCGTGTTGAACTCTGCTGCAGCTATTTACGTTAGCGGAAACGTTTCTACTTTTGAAGAAGGAGTAGCTGTAGCTTTAGAAACAATTGAATCAGGTGCTGCATACACGCAATTACAACGATTGAAATCGAAAAAGGTGGTTGAACATGCTCAATAAAATTATTGAAACAAAAAAAGAAGAAATTCAAAACCTACAGTTACCCGAACAGCAAAATGTTACAAAACGATCATTTTTAGAAGCTTTATCAAATCCAAATCGAGAGCTGGCTCTTATTGCAGAAGTAAAAAAAGCCTCTCCTTCCAAAGGATTAATAAAGGAGAATTTTCAGCCTGTGGAAATTGCTAAAGCCTACGAGGAAGGAAAAGCAGATGCTTTGTCTGTGTTAACGGATCAGCACTATTTTCAAGGACACCGAACGTTTTTAAGTGATATTAAACAGCATGTCTCTATTCCTGTGCTTCGTAAGGATTTCATCATTGATTCCATTCAAGTGGAAGAAAGTGTAAGAATCGGTGCCGATGCTATTTTACTCATCGGAGAAGCACTTGAACCATTAAAATTGCAAGAGCTTTATCTTCAAGCTGCTGAAAAAGAGTTAGATTGTTTAGTAGAAGTGCATTCTTTAGAAACGCTTGAACAGCTGTTAGCTGTATTTACACCGAAGATTATCGGGATTAATAATCGAAATCTTCATACATTTGAAACCAGCGTGCAGCAGACAAAAGAAATCGCTAAGCACGTGCTGAAAGATCAGCTTTTAGTAAGTGAAAGCGGCATTTACTTATACGATGATGTTTCCTACGTAAAAGAAGCCGGAGCAAAAGCTATTTTAGTAGGAGAATCGCTTATGAGACAGGATAATCAAACCAAAGCGATTAAAAAGCTGTTTGGGGAAAGTGAATATGCTTATTAAGTACTGCGGTATTCGATCAAAACAAGATATAGCTTTAATCGAAAAGTCGGCTGCTACTCACATTGGCTTTATTTTCTACCCTAAAAGTAAACGATATGTAAAGCCTGAACGAGTAAATGAGTTTGTAACGGATGAAATAAAAAAACAAGTCTCGCTAGTAGGGGTATTTGTCAATACACCGGTGGATCAAATACTTGAAAT
Source organism: Priestia sp. FSL W8-0524 (assembly GCF_038005965.1). NCBI lineage: Bacteria > Bacillati > Bacillota > Bacilli > Caryophanales > Bacillaceae > Priestia > Priestia sp. FSL W8-0524. The sequence goes on along the minus strand of NZ_JBBOUG010000001.1, from coordinate 3,995,339 downwards.
TGCCTCCGTGACAAATTTAGATGTGATTCAGTGCCACGGGCAAGAAACAGCTGCTGAAGTACGTGAGTTAAAGCAGCGTGGATATGAAGTATGGAAAGCACTCCCGCACAATAAAGATACGCTGCAGCAAATGCATGTATATGAAGAAGCTGACGGTTATGTAATTGACAGCAAGGTTAAAGAACAATTCGGAGGAACGGGCGTCGCTTTTGATTGGAGCTTCGTTCCTCAGTATGAATCAGCTGCACAAAAGTTAGGTAAAAAATGCTTTATTGCTGGAGGAATCAATGCTTTTAACATTGAGAACTTGTTACCCTACAAGCCTGGGGCGATTGATATTTCTGGCGGTATTGAAACAAATGGAACGAAGGACTATACAAAAATTATAGAGATTGAAAGGAAGATCATACTATGACATACAATCACCCTGATGAATTTGGCCGCTTTGGTGAATTTGGCGGAAAATACGTACCTGAAACATTAATGAAACCACTTGAAGAAGTAGAAGCAGCTTTGAATGAAGCAATGAAAGATCCGGCATTTAAAGATGAGTATCTATCCTTACTCGTCAATTACTCAGGGCGACCAACGGCTTTAACATATGCTGATAATATTACCGAAACACTCGGCGGGGCAAAAATTTATTTAAAACGTGAAGACTTAAATCATACGGGTGCTCACAAAATCAACAATGCCATTGGACAGATTTTACTTGCTAAACGAATGGGCAAAACAAAAATTATTGCTGAAACAGGAGCGGGTCAGCACGGGGTAGCCACAGCTACAGTAGCTGCAAAGTTCGGAATGGAATGTAAAGTATTCATGGGAGAAGAAGATATTGAACGTCAGGCGTTGAACGTCTTTCGCATGAAGCTTCTAGGAGCGGAAGTCATTCCTGCAACTTCTGGAACAAAAACGCTAAAAGATGCAACAAATGAAGCGATCCGCTACTGGGTTCAACACTGTGAAGATCATTTTTACTTAATTGGTTCGGCAATTGGACCGCATCCTTATCCTAAAATGGTTCGAGATTTCCAAAAAATTATTGGAGAAGAAGCAAAAGAACAGTTTACAGCGGTAGAAGGAAAACTTCCGAATGCTGTCGTGGCATGCGTCGGAGGCGGCAGTAATGCAATCGGTATGTTTTATGATTTTATTAAAGAAGAAAATGTACGCTTGATTGGAGTAGAAGCAGGGGGGAAAGGACTAAATACAGCTCTTCATGCTGCTAAAATGGCTAAAGGCACAAAAGGTGTTATTCATGGAACGCTCACGTATTTACTTCAAGATGAAAATGGTCAAATTACAGAGCCTTATTCTATTTCAGCAGGTTTGGATTATCCGGGTATCGGTCCAGAGCATTCTCACCTTTCATCTATTGGACGAGTAGAATATGAAAGTGTAACGGATGATGAATCAATCGAAGCTCTTCAGCTGCTGGCGAAAACGGAGGGAATCATCCCGGCTATCGAATCCGCCCATGCGCTGGCAAAAGCATTTGAACTGGCTAAAAGCATGACGAAAGAAGAAACCATTTTAATTTGCTTATCAGGTCGAGGAGATAAGGACGTTCATACATTAGTAAACTTGCTAGAAGGGAAGGAAGAAGAACATGAATACGTTTGAAGCGAGACTACCTAAACATGAAACATTATTTATTCCATTTATTACAGCAGGAGATCCTCATGAAGATGCAACGGTGGAGATTGCTTTGTCTTTGCAAAAGCAAGGTGCTTCTATTTTAGAGCTGGGCGTACCGTATTCCGATCCTTTAGCAGATGGTCCAATTATTCAAGAGGCGTCCAAAAGAGCTTTATCTGGCGGCATGTCTATTTCAAAAGCTATTAAGCTTGTATCGGTGATGAGAAAAAAAGGTGTGAAAATACCGGTAATTCTCTTTACCTATTTTAATCCTGTGTTACAATTAGGTTTAGAATCCTTTTTCGCGTTAATGCGAGAAAATGAAATAGATGGAGTGCTAATTCCGGATTTACCGTACGAAGAGAGTGGCCGTATCCGGGAGCTTGCCGCTGAAAATGAAGTTGCGTACATTTCAATGGTTGCTCCTACATCTAAAGAGCGTATTCAAAAAATTGCTGCAGATGCAACGGGCTTCTTATACTGCGTGTCGTCTTTAGGCGTTACTGGGGTTCGCTCTACGCTGCCGGCTGATATTGGCACCTTTTTAGAAGATGTGAAAGCAGTAGCTTCTATACCGGTTGCCGTCGGTTTTGGGATTTCAACAAGCGAACAAGTAGAGGTATTAAAAGAACACAGCGACGGCATTGTAATCGGAAGTGCAATTGTTAATAAAATTGGCCAGCTTGAACAAGTTCTTTTAAATAAGGATACACGTCGAGACGGATTAAATCAAATTGAGGAGTATGTTGCATCCATCGTTTCGCCTATACAAAAATGCGAGGTGTAACACGGTGAAAGTAAAAGAACAATTACTAACTTTATCTCCATATAAACCAGGTAAGCCAATTGAAGAAGTGAAGCGTGAATTTAATTTAGATCGCGTTGTAAAATTAGCATCCAATGAAAATCCTTACGGCAGCTCTGCTTTAGTAAAAGAGGCGATTGCTGCAGAAATTGAAAATATGGCGCTTTATCCAGACGGTTATGCAGCTGAACTGCGTGCAGCAGTAGCAAAACACGTAGGTGTAGATCAAGATCAGCTGATTTTTGGAAATGGGTCTGATGAAGTCATTCAAATTATTTGCCGAGCTTTACTATCGGCTGATACAAACACTGTCATGCCAACGCCATCATTTCCTCAATATAAGCACAATGCCGTAATTGAAGGTGCAGAAATTCGTGAAGTACCGCTGCGCGGCGGAGATCATGATTTAAATGCTATGCTTCGTGCAATTGATGAAAATACGACAATTGTATGGGTATGCAGTCCTAATAATCCAACGGGAACGTATGTGAAGGGCGATGAGTTAATTTCCTTTATGAAGCAAGTTCCTAAGCATACGTTAATCGTTATGGATGAAGCGTATTTTGAGTATGCAGCAGATCAAGCCGACTATCCGAATACGGTAGAGCTTTTGAATGAATACGAAAACTTAATTGTACTTCGCACATTTTCAAAAGCATACGGCTTAGCTTCTTTGCGTATTGGTTACGGTATTGCAAACGAATCATTGCTACAAAAAATTGAGCCGGCTCGCGAACCTTTTAATACAAGCCGCATGGCTCAAAAAGCAGCAATCGTTGCTCTTGAAGACCAAGCGTTCATTGAAGAGTGCAAAAAGAAAAATGAAGCAGGTTTGCAGCAGTACTATGCTTTCTGTGATAAGAATGGCTTAAACTATTATCCTTCTTTCACTAATTTTGTTCTAATTGATTTTGGCCGTCAAGGCGATGAAGTGTTTCAATTTTTATTGGAGCGCGGATTTATCGTTCGTTCAGGGAATGCATTAGGCTTCCCAACTTCCGTTCGTATTACGGTGGGAACAAAAGAACAAAATGAACAAATCATTGAATTGCTTCAGCAGTTTGTTAACCAAGAAACGGCGAAAGCTTAATACCTAATATAGTAAAAGATGAGAGTGTGATTTCACACTCTCATCTTCATATGCACAATGAGGTGAAGGAAAGTGAAAGAAAATGTTTTTGTTATAGGCCTAGGATTAATTGGAGGATCTCTTGCACTTAATATAAAAAAGACGCATCATCATCTTGATGTAATAGGTTTTGACATTAATCAAGAGCAGCTGGAGCTCGCTAAAACTCTAGGCGTAATTGACCAAGCGGCTTCTTCTTTGCAACAAGGCGCTGAGCAAGCGGATTATATTGTTATTGCCATTCCAGTCACCCAAGCAGCGGAAGTGCTAAAACAGTTCGAACATTTTACGCTCAAACAGTCTGTCATCGTAACAGACGTAGGAAGTACAAAAGAAGAAGTAGTGAAGACAGCCGAGGCTCTTATTTCTAAAGGCATTGAGTTTATCGGGGGTCATCCAATGGCGGGGTCTCATAAAAGCGGAGTAGCTGCTTCTAAAGCTCATTTATTTGAAAATGCAATGTATGTATTAACACCTTCATCTTCTACTTCTTCGGAGGCTTTAAACAGCTTAAAGGAATTGCTAAGTGGTACAAAAGCTAAAATTATTGTAATGTCACCAAAAGAACATGATAAATTAGCAGGTGTCATTAGCCATTTTCCACATATTATTGCTGCAAGCCTTGTTCATCAAGCAGAATATTACCAACAAGACAATCAGCTAGTTTCGCAGCTTGCGGCTGGAGGGTTTCGTGATATTACACGTATTGCTTCAAGCAGTCCAGCGATGTGGAGAGATATTTTGCTTCATAACCAGGATGCGCTTCTTTCAATGTTTGACCACTGGCTTGAAGAAATGAACGACGTGCGAAATATGATCGAACGAAAAGATGCGAATGATATCTATACATATTTTTCACAAGCGAAACAATTTAGAGATCAGCTTCCTGTACGAACCAAAGGAGCGATTCCATCCTTTTATGATCTCTATGTGGATGTTCCTGACTATCCGGGTATTATCTCAGAAGTAACCGGTTATTTAGCAGAAGATGAAATCAGTATTACAAACATTCGAATTTTAGAAACACGAGAAGATATATACGGAGTATTACGTTTGAGCTTTCAAACAGAGGAAGATAGAAAGCGGGCAAGAGCGTGTCTCCATCAGCATCAATATCAGACGTTTATTTCTTAATGTACGAAAGGTGTGAATGAAATGAGTGGAAAACCATTAAAAACGAATCTTTCATCTCTTCAAGGAGAAATTTCTATTCCCGGGGATAAGTCGATTTCTCACAGAGCTGTGATGTTCGGAGCGATGGCAGAAGGGAAAACTACGATTAATCATTTTTTAGCAGGTGAAGATTGCTTAAGTACCATCTCTTGTTTTGAAAAGATGGGCGTATCGATTAAAAGAGAAGGCGAGTATGTTGAAGTGGAAGGTAAAGGTATCGAAGGATTAAGTGAACCTACTTCCATCTTAGATGTAGGAAATTCAGGAACAACTACTCGTTTAATGCTGGGGATTCTTGCCGGTGTGCCATTTCATACGTCTCTAATTGGAGATGAGTCGATTGCCAAGCGTCCAATGAGCCGTGTTACGGTGCCGCTGCGCTCTATGGGTGCAAAGATTGATGGGCGTGAGCATGGCCAATATACGCCTTTATCTACTAGAGGAGGAGCATTAAAAGCAATTCATTACCATTCTCCTGTAGCAAGTGCACAAGTAAAATCGGCGATTTTACTAGCGGGACTTCATGCCGAAGGCACAACAAAAGTAACCGAGCCTTTTACATCACGCGACCATACCGAGCGTATGCTTCGCGCATTTGGAGTAGACGTAGAGGTAGATGGAACGACTGTAAGTATTGAAGGGGGACAATCCCTGCGCGGAACGGATGTGTACGTCCCTGGAGACATTTCTTCAGCTGCATTCTTTCTTGTTGCAGGAGCCATTGTTCCAAACAGCCGAATCGTTTTGAAAAACGTCGGACTCAATCCTACAAGAACAGGTATTATTGATGTGCTTCAGCAAATGGGTGCACGCCTTACAATTTCCAATGAACGTATTCAAAATGGAGAGCCTATTGGCGATTTGACGATTGAAACGTCTCAGTTGAAAGGGATTGAAATTGGGGGCGATTTAATTCCTCGTTTAATTGATGAAATTCCGGTAATCGCTCTTTTGGCGACTCAGGCAACTGGGAAAACGGTGATTAAAGATGCGGAAGAACTAAAAGTAAAAGAAACGAACCGCATCGATACGGTTGCAACCGAGCTAAGCAAGCTGGGTGCCTCTGTTACGCCAACACCTGATGGACTTATTATCGAAGGCAAGACGGTTTTACAAAGCGGGGAAGTAGACAGCTACGGAGATCATCGAATTGGAATGATGCTTGCGGTCGCAGCAGCCATTGCAACGGGAGAGGTAACGCTAAAGAGAAGTGATGCCATTCACGTCTCCTACCCTACTTTTTTTGAAGATCTTGATGAGCTAAGCCAATAAGGAAGAGGCTGGAACAAACGTATTCTGGTTGAAGGGAAATCCGAACGAGGAATTGATATTGTTGATGAAAAATCAAACTCGTTCGGATTTTTTATTGAGATGGTGAACGAAGGTTTCATGTCTCAATCTCGTTTTTACCTAAAAAATGTAAGCGTATTCAAATTGATTTGTTGAACAAACGCTCAAACTATTTTATCATTGTGTATAGAAGCATGTGTTCTTGCTTCGAGTTTGGAAAAATAGAAAATTAATTCGTTTTATTTTTATATAAAAAGTGAATGTAATAATAAAGGAGAATTGTGTGTGAAAGAACTAGACCGCGCGATAGGTTACGTAGAATCCAATGAAATTGAAAAAGGTCTTGCCCTTATTCATGAATTGAAAGATAAAGCTACAGACGAAGAAAAGTTTTTAATGGCTGAACAGCTGCAGGAGTGGGGACTAGTAAATGATGCGCTGCCTTTAATAGACGAGCTCATCGCTAAATACCCAGAAGAAGGCGAGCTGTATTTATTAAAAGCTGAAATGCTCATTGATTTAGAAGAAGAAGAAGAAGCCATTCATATTTTAAATCAAATTAGCAGCGAAGACGATAATTACGTGCCAGCTCTGCTTCTTGTAGCTGACTTATATCAAATGCAAGGCCTTAGTGAAGTAAGTGAGCAAAAGTTAATGGAAGCGAAAAAAATGCTTCCAAATGAGCCGGTTATCGATTTTGGGCTCGGTGAATTTTACAGCAGTCAAGGAATTTATCAAAAGGCAATTCCTTTTTATCAAACGCTGCTAAAAACAGAAAAAGAATTTAACGGTACGGATCTTCGTCAGCGATTAGCTGAAAGTCTAGCAGGTATCGGCCAGTTCGAAGAAGCGCTTCCTTACTTTGATCAAGCGTTAAAAGATAAGCTTGAGATTAACACACTATTTGAATATGCGATTTCAGCGTATCAAGCAGGTCATTATCAGACCGCTATTGAAAAGTTTACAGAACTAAAAGAGTTAGACCGTGAGTACCATTCTCTTTATTTATATTTAGCAAAGTCATATGAACATGAAGAGATGCTAGAAGAGGCTGCGGTGGCTGTCAACGAAGGTATTGCGCAGGATGAATTTCAAAAAGAACTTTACTTTTTTAAAGGTAAAATAGCATTAAAGCGCGGTCTAGAAGAAGAGGCTGAATCGGCGTTTCAACAAGCGATTGCACTAGATCCAGGGTACATTGAAGCTATTTTAACTCTCTCTAAACTTTATATGAGTCAAGAGAGATATGAAGATGTAGTAGAGAATATCGAGCATGCCAAAGAATATAATGAGCATGATCCTCATTTTGAATGGGATTTAGCAAAAGCTTATCAGGAATTAGAAAATTATGAAGAAGCGCTAAAATACTACGAATCTGCATATACTGTTTTTAAAGAAGAGTATGCGTTTTTAGAAGAGTATGGCTATTTCTTATTAGAAGAAGGACAGCGCTCGAAAGCGAAGGGGATTTTCCAAGCTTTATTAGCCATGGATCCAACAGTAGATGAAATTCAAGACATATTATTTCAATTAGAAGAATAAATAATAGTTCAGAGGATTTTATTGCTGCCGTGTGGAATAAATAACTGTAAAAGGTGTTTTAACTGAGAGTTTAAACACAGAGGAGGGAAGTGAGAATATGACGACCCCTGTTACTGTCAACGAGAAAAAAGAATTTGTTCGCTGGTTTTTAACGAATTATCAGCTGAAGCGCAGAGAATGTGTATGGATTTTAAATTATTTGATGAGCCATGATCAATTGATGAAACGAGTTCACTTCGTTGAGCAAGCACAGTTTTGTCCTCGCGGGATGGTGATGTCTACGCACTGTGTGGAAGACCCTCCATTTCGTTTTTATAAAGAAAATATCATGACAACCGATGCAGAAAAATCATTTCATGATATTCGTTTGAATCGAGAAGAAGACATTTATATTCAATTAAACTTCCGATCGTTGTATTCATCGCCTCAATATGTGGCTGTACTGGAAGACAATCCGTATATGCCAAAAGCTAATCAAACAAATGAAAAAGATAGAGTATTAGCTGAGCAAATATTGGAAGAATCTATTCAGAAATTTCAACGATCAAAAATCATGGAACTAATTGATAAAGCATTAGATGAAAATGATAAAGAGGAATTTCAGCGCTTAAGCGAATATTTAAATAACCATTATGTACAGTAGATAAACGAGAGATTGGCTAGCTTCTTAGAAAAAGGTCAATCTCTTTTTTTATCTCCTTATTCAGTTTGAAAAATAAATAAGACAAGCCTTAGCAAGCTTGCTGAGAGGAGAAGAAAGTTGAAGCTGCAGGCGAAGGAAATGGATGTGTATTTACAATCCAAAAGTTATGTTGATACTGTATTGGTTCCACTCATTCCTATTGATTTCGGAGAAGATTTAAAGCTTACTGCATCTATGAGTGAATATACGACTGCTCTTACTGAAGAGTTAGAGAGACAATTTAAAGGAAGAGTGATTTTAACACCTAGTTTTACATACTTAAAAAAAGATGGAGTAGCTGCTGTTTATGAAACATTACTTCGTTGGAATGAGCATATAAATGACAATGAAGTCAAACATCTTTTTGTGCTTACTAGCGACCGAGATTGGCTGCAGTATGAGAAAGAAATAGGGGCTCACTGCATTTGGATACCTGCTTTACCGCTTGAGCATATAGACGACTCGCATAAGTATACGCTCATACATGAACAAGTCCAACAGCTCCTGCCGATTTTTGTAGAGAAATGGAGTGTTTAAAAAGGCTGTAGAATAAGCAATGGAAGCGCAAACAAAATAATGACGAAAAATTTAGAAAAATAAAGATTATTTCCATGTTTTAGGTTTTTATTGTATTGACCTTCCAGAAATATTAATATATCATGATTATGTCCTAGTTTAATAGAATGGTCCATCATGTGTCCAAAATTCTCTGGACTGAACTTTTTTAAAGGGGGGAAAAGCATGGGTGATCGGGTATCAAGACGACAGTTTTTAAACTATACGCTCACTGGTGTAGGGGGATTTATGGCTGCTGGAATGTTAATGCCAATGGTGCGCTTTGCAGTAGATCCAATTTTGGAAAAAGAAGCGGGTCAGGATTTAGTAGCTGTAGCGCAGGTTAAAGACATTACAAAAGAGCCGAAACGTGTCGATTTTAAAATCAAGCAAGTGGATGCGTGGCATAAATCAGAAGAACCAAGATCGGCTTGGGTGTACAAAACTGATAAAGGTGAAATCGTCGCGCTGTCACCAATTTGTAAGCATTTAGGCTGTACGGTTAACTGGGCTGGTGACAAAAACTATCCACATCGTTTCTACTGCCCTTGTCATGGGGGAATGTATGAAAAAAGCGGTAAAAATGTACCGGGGACACCACCGATGGGACCGTTAGATGTATACGTTCAAAAGGTAAAAGGCGGTACGTTATATCTAGGAAAAGCCAAACCACAAGGAGGGGCATAGAAAATGTTGAATAAAATCTATGACTGGGTGGATGAACGGCTAGATATTACTCCTTTATGGCGAGATGTGGCCGATCATGAAGTGCCAGAACACGTAAATCCTGCACATCACTTTTCAGCATTTGTGTATTGTTTTGGTGGATTGACGTTTTTTGTTACCGTTATTCAAATTTTATCAGGCATGTTTTTGACCATGTATTATGTACCAGATATAAAAAATGCATGGGAATCCGTTTATTATCTGCAAAATGAAGTCGCTTTCGGACAAATTGTTCGAGGTATGCATCACTGGGGAGCAAGTTTGGTTATCGTCATGATGTTTTTACATACACTTCGTGTTTTCTTCCAAGGAGCATACAAAAAACCCCGCGAGTTAAACTGGATTGTGGGTGTGTTAATTTTCTTTGTTATGTTAGGTTTAGGTTTTACAGGTTATTTGTTGCCGTGGGATATGAAAGCGCTATTTGCAACGAAAGTAGGTTTGCAAATTGCTGAATCCACACCAATTATAGGCCAGCAAGTGAAGACATTACTCTCAGGACATCCAGACATCGTTGGTGCTCAAACACTAACTCGCTTTTTCGCCATTCACGTATTCTTTTTACCCGGAGCCCTGCTTGGCTTAATGGGTGCCCACTTCTTAATGATTCGTAAACAAGGAATTTCAGGACCACTATAAAAGTTTATACGCTTTATTCAATTAGTCAATCACACTAGTCATCATATGCATCAAGCACATACTCCGTTGTTAGTACTTTCACTAGAACAGTGAGAAAAAGGAGGGAGAACATGCATCGTGGTAAAGGGATGAAGTTTGTTGGAGATTCACGTGTTCCTGCAGAACGAAAACCCAATATTCCAAAAGATTACTCTGAATTTCCAGGGAAAACAGAAGCATTCTGGCCAAACTTTTTACTAAAAGAATGGATGGTAGGAGCAGTTTTTTTAATTGGTTATTTATGTTTAACCATCGCTCATCCATCTCCGCTTGAACGTATTGCCGATCCGACTGATACGGGGTACTTGCCTCTTCCCGACTGGTATTTTTTGTTCCTATATCAATTGCTTAAATATTCATTTGCTTCTGGTCCATATAATATTATAGGTGCATTTATTATTCCTGGGATTGCATTTGGCGCATTAATGCTTGCTCCTTTCATTGATCGCGGACCAGAAAGAAGACCGGCTAAGAGACCATTTGCGACAGGATTCATGCTTCTGGCTATAGCAGCAGTCTTTTTCCTAACGTGGCAGTCAGCGACACAGGTAGATTGGAAAGCACGTGAAGAGCAAGGGAAAATTAGAGAAGAAGTAGCGATTGACAAAAATTCAGAAGGCTACAAAATTATGCAAAAGCAAACGTGCTTGACCTGTCATGGTGATAATTTACAGGGAGGCCCTGCGGCTCCGGCTTTAACAGGAATTGATTTATCTCCTGAAGAAATCGCCAATATCGCAAAAAATGGTAAAGGCAATATGCCAAAAGGTGTTTTCAAAGGTTCAGATAAAGAATTGAAAACGCTCTCGGAGTTTGTCGGAAACTTAGGAAAAGAATAATGAAAACCAGCCAAAAGGCTGGTTTTTTTTGAATTTATTTAATGTTGTGGTTTATATCAATGAGATAGGTGCTTGCTATTGTCCAAAAACTGTACATAATAAAGAAGAGATTAAATGTAAAGGAGACTTTCTGAATGGCTTGGTTATGGTATACCTTAAAAGATAAGCGTTTTTTAACGCTTTTGCTGATTGTAAATATACTAGGAACAATCTACGGATATATTTGGTATGGGAGTCAATTAGCGGAAACACCTAAGAAGTTTTTATTATTTGTACCTGATAGTCCAACGGCAAGCTTGTTTTTTGTTATCGTACTTATCGGTCTTTTACTCGGAAAACATTTTTCACTATTTGAAGCTTTAGCCATGGTCACGCTGTTTAAATACGGGATTTGGGCCGTTATAATGAATGTATTGGTCTATGTGTTAACAGGATACATTGATTGGATGATGCTTATGTTAATGGCTTCTCATGCAGCAATGGCTTTTCAAGGGCTTTTATACGTACCGTTTTACCGGATTAAGTTATGGCATGTAGCGGTTGCCGCTGTATGGGCCGTACATAATGATATCATTGATTACGTTTTTTCTATGATGCCAAGATACAGCATGCTCAATGCGTATATGTCTGAAATTGGTTATTTTACATTTTGGCTAAGCATTTTATCTATTTTCATTACATACTGGTTCACAGTTCGTGCTTCTTCAAAAAAACAGCTATAAAAAATTTTTGAAATAGGCGCACGAAACGAGCTCTCTTTTTCTAAGATATAGTAGGCTATATTTAAGTATGAGGTGAGTGACTGTGAAGGAAACCAAACGAGAGCTTCATCCGTCCGTTGTGGAATTTAAACAATTTGTAAAATCACATCCCAAATTAGTAGAACAGGTTCGAAAGCAGCAAAAAACGTGGAAAGAGCTTTATGAAGATTGGTATTTATTCGGTGCAGAAGACCCAATGTGGGAGGCATATCGTTCAGAAGAAAGTGAAAAGGCTGAACCAGCTGCTACCACAGAGGAGAAAAAAGATATTATGGGTACAATCGTATCCTCGCTGAAAAACATGGACTTGAATCAAATGCAAAATCATATCACAAATGTAAATTCCGCTATTTCGAATATTCAACAAGTACTGCAGCAATTTCAGCCATCTAAGCCATCCGGTGGAGGAGCAGCTTCCGGGCCAGGGAATCCATTTGGCTTTAGGAAAGATTAAACGCAATGAGAAAAGATATATACGAGTATATGCAGTCTCGTCCTAAACTCAACGACTTCGTTCGTGAACAGCCAATGTGGTACCGGCGTTTATCTAGGAATCCTGAAGAACTGGAGAAATTTGAATTAGAATCCAAACACTACTACAAACAAACCATTCCTCATAAAGTTGAAAAGTTTTCGAATTCGATTCAAATGGCAAACATGATGTTTCATATGTTTCAATCCATGAAAAATCAATGATCTCTGCATACATAGCGATGCAGAGATTTTTGCACGTCATGAGTAAAAATAAAGAGTTTGTAAACACTATGGAGAAACGAATGATAAAGGAATGGTATTATGCGCTTACTATTAACGACGGCCTTATGTGTAGTTTCTCTGCTAGGATGCAACCATGATAAACCAAAACCTGAGACTAAAACTTCCTCTCAACCGCGGGCAGCTGAAACGTTTGGTGCAATGAATACAAAACCTTCACTGATGGTACACCAGCATGTGAAAGGACAGAACGTATACGTCGAATGTATTCTAAGCGGGTTTTCATTTTCAACAGAGAGTGGATTCCTTCAAATCACAGTAGATGGAAAACCATTTAAAGAAATGAAGCAAGCAGCCTTTGTTTTAAGTGATCTTCCAAAAGGATCTCATACTGTTACGATTGAACTGATGAAATCTAAAGAAGAAAGTTATCAAGTGAGGAATACCTTTACGGTTGAAATTATATAGTTAAAAAGTAGAACTTGTAGTAAATCAGTGTAAGCTGTTTTAGCAAGTTCTTTTTCTTTAGATCCAAAACGTGATAAGATAAAAACGGAGGTGCACAGCCATGCTGACAACAATGAGAACTGTTGAATTACTCGACGAGTCTGATCACGTAGCGAACATGGTGTTACAATCAGACGTAGCCGAGAACTATCGTCAATGTTTATATAGATTAAATAAAGATTCACATGCACAGGCATTAATTGCTCAATTTGTGAAAATAAAGGAACAGTATGAGGATGTTCAGCGATTTGGAAAATATCATCCTGACTATAAAACCATTACGAGACAAGTACGTGATGTAAAGCGTCAAGTTGATTTACATGCGACAATCGCTGCGTTCAAAAAAGCAGAAAATGAATTGCAAAAACTGCTTGATGAAATTAGCGTTATCCTTGGTCAAGCTGTTTCAGAGCATGTTAAAGTACCGACGGGAAATCCGTTTTTTGATACGGGAAGCAGCTGCGGCGGTGGCTGCGGATCTGGTGGAAGCTGCGGGTGCAGCGCATAAGCCGTTCACTGTATAAATCGAACGCAATCAGCACAGGAATTTCCGCAGCAGGCCATTTTACGCTGTGGAACGTAAAACCTGTGCTGATAGACATAAGTAAGATGCTGACTTCTGACAAAACTTGAGCGCCACGTAGCATTTGTATTGGATGTAGCAAAAATAGATGAAGCTTCTAGAAGCTCATCTATTTTTCTACGCTCAATTGATGTGTTTATATACAAAAAGGGTATATTTGTGATTTTTTTGAAAATGACTTGTTCAATAGCTCTGTGCTCGTTAAAATGAGTAAGAAAGAGCATCCAGATATCATCTAAATTCATACATAAAGCACCTACTTCATATAAAAGAATTTATGATAAAGAAAACCAATATAACGTATGCAAAAGGGGAACTAAATATGTTTGTTGAACGTCAAGGAATTGTGGCGTATGTGCATTCTGTTAAGCAAGCAAAAGCATTGCGAAAGTACGGAAATGTACATTACGTATCTAAAGAATTAAAGTATGTTGTCTTATATTGCAACCAAGATGGCATTGAAAAAACAATCCATAAACTTCAGTCTCTACCTTTTGTGAAGAAAGTAGATCCTTCTTATCGGCCGTTTTTAAAAACAGAATTCGAAAATTCAAAGCCGGATAAAGCGAAGGAATATGACTATAAGATAGGAATTTAAACAAAAAAGGAATGTAATGTACATTCCTTTTTTTATTTTACTTGGCCTTAGCAAACGAATAGGCAGGGATGAGGTTATTGCATTGGCGGAATAAAGCGGTTCATTCGCAAAATGCCAATAAGGTGCTGATAGTATAGTGCTGTTTCTGGAAAGGTAGTAGATGGTTTGACATCGAGTACCACAATTTCTTTTCCCGCTTCCTCAGCTGCTCGTTTAAATAACTCAACGCGCTTGCTGTCGTTTTGTTTTAAAACAATTCCTTCTCGGCAAACGTAAAGCGGTTGGAAATTCCCTTCAGCTGTTGGATGCAAGACAGCGACAAAAGAAGCTACTTGTCGATCTTCTTTTACTGTTCGCAGCATAATAAGATGGGCAAGACGATGTTTGTTGCTTTTGACAATCTCTAACAGCTCATAAATATCTGAATACCCTTCTCCGAGCTCAATAAAACGCTGAATCATATGTATTTCCCCCTCTATGTATTAAAAAAGCAAACTCACGTAGTTTAATGTATCACTGAATATTTTAGGAGTAAATAAAAAAATCCCTACAACTACTCATTGTAGGGCCCTTCAATAAAGGGGTGTAATCACCTCTGCGATTACAAGCACCTTGATGAAGGCAAAGGGAGAGGAGAAACCGGAGGAAGAACTTATGGGGAAACGTAAGTCTTCTCCGCGGTTGGCAACAACATCGGTTAGATGATGTTGTTACTAGTCAGTATGTCCGTTTTAAACGTTCATATACCTGTCTCGTGAAATTCACTTTTTAAAATATAAAAGACTGATAACATGACAGAGAAAAAGGGTAAATTTACGTTTATGATGACATATTAAAGTAAAGGAAATCTTTTATGAACGAAATGCCGAATGATCTGCATAGGTGTATCTAAGGAGACGGTCGTAAAAGTCCAGCATAAAAGCAAGGTGCTGGGTTATTGCACAGAATGCATACAGCATTGAATAAATTGAGGATTTTTGCTAGTCTTTGTAATTCAAAATATGTTAGGATAATGAAGAATAAGGAAGTAAAAGTAAGGTAGTGATAAGGATGAGAGTAGTAGCAGGTTTATATAAAGGCCATGCGTTAAAGGCGGTTCCAGGATACTCAACCCGCCCTACAACAGATAAGGTGAAAGAAGCTATTTTTAATATGATTGGACCGTTTTTTGAAGGTGGAACAGCTCTTGATTTGTTCGGTGGAAGCGGTGGCTTGGGAATTGAAGCTCTAAGTCGAGGAATAGATAAAGTCATTTTTGTGGATCGGGATGGCAAAGCGATTCAGACGATTAAAGCAAACTTAGCATCCTGTCGGTTAGAAGACCGCGCTGAAGTGTATCGAAATGATGCAGAGCGTGCACTGAAAGCGATAAAGAAAAGGGAGCTGACTGTCGATTTACTTTTGCTTGACCCACCGTATAAAGCACAAAAGTTGAAAGCGCTTATCGAAACGGTAAGTGAAGAAAACCTTCTGGAAAAAACAGGAATTATTGTAGCGGAGCATTCTCATGATGTACATTTAGATAATGAGATTGGTTTATTTGAAAAAATAAAAAGCGAAACGTACGGTATCATTGGTGTTTCTATTTATACATACAAGAAAGAAGAATCAGTTGAATAAATCAATGAGCTGTTAGATGTAGAAAGGGGATACGTATGGGTAGTATAGCTGTTTGTCCAGGAAGCTTTGATCCAGTTACGAATGGACATTTTGATATTATTAAACGAGGCGCAAATGTATTTGATACGATTTATGTGGTTGTTTTAAATAACTCCTCAAAAAGTCCTCTATTTACAGGGGAAGAGCGAGTAGCTTTGCTGAAAGAAGTAACAAAATCACTTCCTAATGTGGTAGTAGAGTCGTACAGCGGATTATTAATGGAGTATGCAAAAGAAAAGCAGGCAAAGACCATTTTAAGAGGTTTGCGTGCAGTATCAGATTTTGAGTACGAAATGCAAATCACATCTGTAAATCGCGTATTAGATAAAGAAATCGAAACGTTATTTATGATGACAAATAATCAATACTCGTTTTTAAGTTCTAGTATTGTAAAAGAGGTAGCTAAATATGGCGGGAATATTTCTGAATTAGTTCCTCCCCCTGTTAGAGAAGCGCTTGCAGAAAAATTTGAACAGCTGTCTCAAAAATAAGATAAAAAAGAACGTGACGTTTTCTTTGCCGATAAGAAAACGTCACGTTCTTTTTTTACTAGGAACGATGAAGAAACGCTCGTTTTGAATATAGATAAATATAGCAGCACAGCGTAAAAATCGTTAGGAGCGGGCCGTACACGTTTAGCCACTGCGATAGAATCGTAACGGACTCCAAGTGAGAAAAAACCGGCAGTGCTCCTTCAGATGCTTGAAAAGTAGTAATGGATTCCCGAAGAGGACCCCATAGAAAGATAGTGAATACTACCGCAAAACAGCCGTGAAAAATTCGGGCAATAAAAAACGGAAAAAATCGAATATCTGTTTCGGCGAGTATGCTAGCTACTTGTGCTTGAACAGAGAAACCGCTAAAGCCTAATACAAAGCTAACGATGATAATTTGATGAAACAGCAGCGTGTCCGGTGCTTCGCTTGCTAGGCGGCTTCCTAACGTAATTTCAAAAAGCCCCGAAATAAAGGGAAGGCTCAGCTCAGTCCCTATATGACAAAGGGAAAATAAATAAGCTAGACCGCTGCTTAAAACGGCCGTGATATGAGTCACATATAAAAGTTTGTTTAATACAGAAAATAAAATGATAAAACCGCCAATCATTAAGAGAGATTGAACTGCAGAAGTAACCGCATCTCCTAAAAGCTTCCCGATAGGACGCTTATCTTTTAATCGCGTTTTATGCATTTCGTGAAAAGCTAACGATAAAGAAGGTTTTTGAATTACTTGTCCTTTAGGTTTTGCTGATCCATAAAACCGCATCACCAGTCCTACACAAATATTCCCTATGTAATGAGAGAGAGCTAATATGATACCGACAGCTGGATTGTGAAAAAAGCCAACTGCCACAGCTCCAAAAATAAAAATAGGGTTAGATGAGTTAGTAAATGATACGAGTCTTTCAGCTTCAATAGCTGTTAGCTGTTTTTCTTGGCGCAGCCGGGAAGTGATTTTTGCACCTGAAGGAAATCCAGAAGCCATGCCCATTGCTAAAGCAAAACCCCCTACTCCAGGTACTCGGAATAAAGGCCTCATAAACGGCTCTAATAAGATCCCAATGAACTTCACTACGCCAAAACCAATAAGCATTTCTGAAACAATAAAAAAGGGCAGCAGAGAAGGAAAGACGACCTTCCACCATGTGTTGAGACCTCTTACTGAACCTTCTAGCGCTTCTTTTGGATATACAATAAGCGCAATAGCGAGAAGTGTTACGCTCGTCCCGAGCAGAAGTGTTTTCACCATCGATTTATTCAACGAACGATTCATCTCCTTTTCTAAGCTCACGTCATTTTGATAGGAATGAAATGAGGAGTTTTAGGCAAATGTACAAGTTCTTCTATATATCAATATACGAAGCTATGCATCGACTTTATGCCTATGTGTAAGGAGAAAATAAATTCATACTGAATAAAAAGGCGTCTTGTCACATTTGGAAATACAATTCATATACATAAATCAATGCACTTCTAGAATATTCAAGGAGTAAAAAAACGTATACGCAGCAAGAGAAGAGTAAGAATTTCTTAAAACAACCTTCAGTATAGTATAATGCTTAATAACCACCGTTGATTGAGCAAAACATATCTTTAGCTTCATACAAAATGAACAAATAGAAAATGAAGAATAGTCCTATTGAAGACAGGGCAACAATGATAGAGAAGCTCATCAAAAGTTTTTACATTTTTAGAAGTCTATAAGGTAAAACGAGGGGGCAGGTAAAGTGGAAAGCCCAAAAATAGGAGTTGCGTTAGGCTCAGGTGGAGCTAGAGGTTTTGCACATTTAGGAGTAATCAAAGCGCTAACAGAAAATAACATTCCTATTGATTTTCTAGCTGGCAGCAGCATGGGAGCTTTAGTTGGTGCACTATATGCGTCAGGTATTGAACTGGCAACTCTTTATAAAATGGCGCTAACGTTCAAACGAAAGTATTATTTGGATTTTACCGTGCCAAAAATGGGATTTATTACGGGCAACAGAGTAAAGTCGTTGGTTCGCACTTTTACGCAAAATAGAAACATTGAACAGTTATCTATACCGTTTGCCATTGTAGCGACAGATTTGAAAACAGGAGAGAAAGTGGTGTTTAAAAAAGGACCTATCGCTGAAGCGGTGAGAGCAAGTATTTCAATTCCAGGAATCTTTGCTCCCGAAGTAATTGATGGGCGATTGCTTGTAGACGGCGGGGTAGTGGACCGTATTCCTGTATCGGTTGTAAAAGAGATGGGATCTGATATTGTCATTGGAGTCGATGTATCAAAAGCGAAAGTGAATGCAGAAATCAGCTCCATTTTTGATGTCATTATGCAAAGTTTAGATATTTTGCAAGATGAGCTAGTAGCTCACCGAACTATTGCTTCAGACGTTATGATTCGTCCTAATCTCGATACTTTTAGTTCCAGAGCATTTACAAACATTCAAGAAATGATGTCAATTGGTGAACAAGCAGCACATGAGCAGTTGCCTTCTATTCTACAAGCAATTGATCATTGGAAGGAGAACAAAAAAAGTGAAATCTAGAATTAGAATTTTGGTATATTTGGCTGTTATTGCAGTGGTGGCAATGCTTTGTTTTTATCCATTACCGTACTACATTACAAAGCCTGGAATGGCAGAAGAACTTGCGCCTATTATTAAGGTAGAAGATGGATACCATGAAAAAGGGACGTTTATGCTTACAACTGTAAGAATGGGCAGAGCAACTCCTCTTTCATATGGTCTTGCGAAAATACAGGACTTTCATGAAATTTTCCCTACAAAGCAAATTTTGCAGCAGGGTGAAAGCGATGAAGATTACTCGACAAGGCAATTACATATGATGGATACGTCAAAAAATGCCGCTATTTCAGTAGCATATGAAGCAGCTGGAAAGAGCGTTTCCTACCACAATAAAGGCGTATATGTTACATATGTTGTAGAAAATATGCCTGCACATGGAAAACTTCATGTTGGAGATGTCGTGACAAAAGTAGATGAGAAAAAAATTCAAACTGCTGAGGACTTAATCAACTACGTATCGACTAAAAAAGCAGGAGATTCAGTATCAATTTATGTAAAAAGAGATGGCAAAGAAAGCAAACATACTCTAAAAGTTAAAGCATTTCCTGACGAGCCGAAACGAGTAGGCCTAGGAATTGCCTTAGAAACGAACCAAGAATTAAAAGTCAAGCCCGATATACATATTGATACTGAAAAAATAGGAGGGCCTTCAGCGGGACTGATGTTCTCACTTGAAATCTATAATCAGCTTGTTAAAGAGGACATGACAAAAGGCCACCGCGTTGCAGGTACAGGGACTATCAATGATAAAGGAGAGGTAGGACCAATCGGAGGTATTTCACAAAAGATTGTAGCCGCAGATAAAGAAGGAGCAGAGATTTTCTTTGCACCAAATGAAAAAGGGGCTGCTGGCTCTAACTACCGAGAAGCAGTGAAGACAGCCAAAAAAATAAACAGTGATATGAAAATTGTACCCGTAGATTCATTTTCGGATGCCGTAACCTATTTAGAAAAGCTGAAACCATAAAAAAATCGTCTCTTGCAGACGATTTTTTTATGGCCAAATGATAGGAGGCTGCGTATATTCTTGTTTCATAAACTGAGAGCGCAGAGGCTCCTGAAACGGCGTACTATAAACATGTGTCGCTTTAATATCGGTATCAATTTCTTTTAGTTTACATTGCGATACAGTGGATACAATAGGAAGGGACAGCTTTTTCTTAATTGTTTTTAAATAGGCTTGTCCGGTCTTTGACATTCCCAATAAGCGAATATAAGGATCAGCTTGTTGCATCTCACTTTTTGTTGTATTGGTTAAAAGGTGAACGCACATGCGCTGTAAACGGGTTCTCGTATATCGCTTCGTTTTAACATTTGTTAAAAAATCTTCAAATGAAGTAGATGAAGAAATATAAGATAGCAGTCGATGTTCAATACCTTCTTCTATTTCATAAATACGCTGTAAGTCATAAAGTGGAGTAGTTAATAATTTGTATTTCAAAAATGGGAAATAGTGCTCCCAATGATGAAACTGTCCGTGTGCTTGTTTGTAAGCTGCTAATTCGTTTGCTGTACTAACTGGCATATGCTTGCCCAGGTCCCCATGGCTGCTGCTGTCAAAAATAGCTTTACGTATGCTTGTAGCGCTTGAAATAAAAGAGGAAGACAGGGAATCATCGTGATAATGTGATTGAATTCGAGTGATTGTATATGGTTTAATAGATGCATGCTGTTTTTTTATGGCAGCTACATAGCTCATTCCAAGCACATTATTTGGCTGAGATAGATCAATAGGAGCCTCCGTGAAAAGCTGTAAGAAAGCATTGGAAGCTGATTTTGGATAACTGTTTCCTTTTTTCATCTCTTGTTGAATTAAGGCAGATAGTTCTGATTCATGAGCTTCGAGCAAATCAGCGGTGCGGGTAAATGAGTCAATATTGCCATTTTCGCTGCCAAAGCATACAAAGTCAGCGTGAAGGGATTCCAAAATAGAAATAGCGCCGCTTGCGAATGTTTCAGCTTTTTGAGTAGAAAAAGCATAGGGTAATTCAACGACTAAGTCTGCACCAGCGGCTAAAGCCATTCTTGTGCGGGACCATTTCGATACAAGAGCAGGCTCTCCGCGCTGCAAAAAGTGCCCGCTCATAACAGCAATCACACAATCTACTCCGGTTTGTTGTTTGGCTTGCTGCAAATGATAAGCGTGTCCGTTATGAAAAGGATTATATTCGACAATTATTCCAACTGCTTGCATAATGTCTCCTTTTAATTTATTATTTTTAGTCTAGCTCTTTGTTTTAAAAACGTTTTTTTATGAAAGTAAGAAATTTTTACAAAAAAGCATATTTAAGTACATTATAGTGTAAAGAAAAAATATTGACAAATAATCTTGTGAAAGCTATAATAACCTTTGTTGCCTTGAGGTGATTAACAATGAAATGGACAATACATCAATTGTATCAGTTGCAAAATAAAGGTCTAACATTTGACGAAGTGATTGACGGCAAAGAGTTTATGAATGCTGATCCTCAAATTCGTAGAATGTCAGATGTAAACGTGAAAGGAAGAGCCGACATTAGCTCTTCGAAAGTAACGTTTCACCTTAAAATTTCAGGAGAAATGACGTTGCCTTGTGCTCGTACATTAGTTGACGTTCCGTATCCGTTTGAAATTAACGCAACTGAAACGTTTTTATTGAATGTGAATGCTGATTATGAAGAAGATGCTGAAGTACGCATTGTAGAGGGAGAAACGGTTGATTTACAACCTTTGATTCAAGAGTTAATTATTGTTGAAATTCCTCTGCAGGTATTTAGTGAAAATCAGCAAGCGGCAGGAGCAGCTCCACAGTCAGGAAAAGACTGGGAAGTTGTTACCGAAGAAGAACAGCAGGAAAAAGTAGATCCCCGCTTAGCCGTACTCGAAAATTTCTTTAAAGACAAAAAGAAATAAAAATGCGAAGATCCGGCTTTCGGGCCTTCATATGATTTTAAAATTCTTTTAAGGAGGTGGGAATAATGGCTGTACCTTTTAGAAGAACATCTAAAATGAAGAAAAGAACGCGTCGTACGCACTTTAAATTACAAGTTCCTGGTATGGTAGAGTGCCCAAATTGTGGTGAAATGAAACTATCACACCGCGTATGTAAAGCTTGTGGTACTTACAAAGGAAATGACGTAGTAAGCAAATAATTGCTTATTTAAATAAAAGACCCTCTTAAAGGGTCTTTTATTTTTTTTGCCTTTTTTCCTTCTCTGCCCTTTGGAAGAGAAGGATTTTTCTTATAGAACAAGAACTCTTTTTAAATAAACAATTACTGTTGTAAAAGGATTCATACCTTGTCCATAAGACCTGCGGTAGTATGTCAACTGAAAAATGAAAGAACGTAAAGTTATCAAAGGGCAATTTACTTAAAAAAAGCATCACGAAACTAGACCAGTAACGAATGTTATTTACTGGAAAATATTTGAAAGGTAGCGATGACAAGTTTTATGTCATATTTTCACGCCCCTTTCTGGCGTAAAGAGTTGGTGACTGCGTAGTAGCGCATCCACCAATCGCACGAGTTTTCTTGCGGTTAGAACGAGTGCACGTTTGTGTTGATGTTTTGGTACTTCACTGTACTTTTTCACGTAGTAATCCCGGTAATCTGGAACTTGCTTTCGTACGGAGTTGGCGGCTTCAACTAAGTAATATCGCAAGTAGTGGTTACCGTTACGTGATAGGGACGTGTCTTCGGCAGTAAAGCGCCCAGACTGATGCTTTCGCCAGTATAGACCTGCGTATTTTGCTACTTTAGCTTCATCATCAAACCGGTCTATTTGGCCAATTTCAGCTATGATACCCGCAGCGAATACGGGACCAATTCCAGGGATGGATTCAAGCGTGTGTGTCAATCCAGCCATCAGTTTTTTGATCGCTTTGTCAATTTCTTTTATCTGCTTTTGGAAGGTGCGAATGACCTCGATCGAGGTCCCAAGTATCACATCCATGGAATCTTCCACTACCTTGTCCAAGCGATACGAAGATCGCACGGCTTTCTGAATGGAGGTTGCCACACATTTCGGGTCACCAAATCGGTTTTTCCCTTTCTCTTGAAGGAATGCTGCTAGTTCCTCCAGTGGTAGGTGGGCTAGTTCTTCCAAGCTGTATTTCTCTAAGAAAAGCTCCATCATTGCGTTACCGAAGACCGAGGAGTCTACTTCTTGAGAGAAAGTATTACACTTATAGCTTAGGTGTTGAAGAAAATGCTGCTTTTCTTTTGTCATCATACGAATGAGTTGGTAACGGGACCGAGTCAGTTGTTGTAAGGCCACGTATTGGCTTTCTTTGACCACTGACATCTGGTTACGTCCAAAACGTAAGTAATCCGCAATGATAAAGGCATCGATTTCATCTGTTTTGTTCATGTCCGAATAGCTTTTCTTAAAATTAGCTATTTGTTTAGGGTTCATGACAAACACCTTGGCACCGAAGACTTTTAAGTCTTCATCATGATGGAGAAACATCGACGGGTGAAAACTATAGACCGATGTAGATTCTAAGCCAATCTTTAAGACGTCAACTTCTTGATCGCCTATGCAGTCCAATAAACGCTCTTTAAGCAACGTCGCGCCTGGTAAGTCATTGGTGACGGTAAAGGCATTCAGCTTTTCTCCTTCACCATTTAAAATGCATACTTTCATATCAAACGAACTTACATCTAAACCAACAAATAATCTCACGGGAGAGACCTCCTTTCGATTTAGAATCACTTGGCATTTCCTTGGACGTCTCGAGATATCTCTAGTGTGTACGCCGACCAACAACCTCGTGTATCAGAGCTTCCCCTGCATTCGAAAGCCGCCATAGAGCTACTACCCTCTAGGTTCGAATGACAGGCTGCTCAGCCTGCGAGTAGGGAGTCCCGCGCGTTCACTGAGAAACAGTCTTACATTGTGGTTAATCCACAGGAGAAAGAAGAATTGTCCCAAATGATCCTATGATCATTATCTAGAAATATCTTGAGACGTCCAAGTAATATGTTATTTAGTTTATTAATTAATATGGAAACAGATCTTAGCTCCTAAATAGGGCTTAAATATAATATACGAGGAGGAAAAAGCATGAAAAAAAGCGAGCTGTTTACTACAAGCCAAGGCATTGCTACATTTGTGATTAATCGCCCTGAAAAGCGTAATGCCATTGATTATGATGTGATGAATGAACTGCAGCAAGCTGTAGATTATGTGAAACATAATCAGTTAGTAAAAGCTTTTGTAATTACAGGTGCTGGTTCAGACGCATTTTGCAGTGGAGGAGATTTAAGCGTATTTCATAAGCTAAAGACTTCGAAAGAGGCGTCTCAAATGTTAACGAAAATGGGGAGAATTCTTTATGAAATTTTAACGCTCCCAAAACCAACAGTTGCCCTTTTGAATGGAACATCGGTTGGGGGGGGGTGTGAGCTTGCGATTGCATGTGACTTCCGTATAAGTGCAACACATAGCGAAATGGGCTTTATTCAAGGGAATTTAGGAATTACAACAGGCTGGGGAGGAGGAACCATTCTTCTTGAAAAGCTGCGGTATCAAGAAGCGATGGAAATGATCTACAGTGCTCAGCTGTATGGAGTAGAACGAGCAAAGCAAATTGGATTTCTTTCCTATGTTACGTCGTTTAAAGAGCTAACTATGAGGTGTGAGGAGTGGTTAGCTCCTATTACTCATAAATCGACCCAAGTATTGCAAGCTTACAAAGAAATCGCTATTGAGAAATGGGAGCAAAGCCGGGTTTGGAATCGAATGGAACAAGAAATTCATCGCTGTTCGATATTGTGGGAATCGCCTGAACATGAAGAAGCGGTTCAAAAGGTCATCGTTAAAAAAACATAGTTATGAACTGCATTTCCATAGCAATATAGTTAATAAGCAAAAGATGAAAGAATCACGGATTTCCCATTTTGCTTCAAAGTATATGAAAGATTTTCTTGATTGAGAAGAGGAACAATAGTCTATCTTATCTAGTAGGTGCATATTCATTTAATAAGTACGGATAAGGAGGGATAGAAAAATGACTTCTTCTCGTCAAGATGCATGGACTCATGATGAAGATTTATTACTCGCAGAAATTGTACTGCGTCATATACGTGAAGGTGGCACTCAGCTAGCTGCATTTGAAGAAGTGGGGAAGAAACTTACACGAACATCAGCAGCTTGTGGCTTCCGCTGGAATTCTTTTGTGCGCAAACAATACAAGACTGGTATTGACCTTGCGAAAAAACAGAGAAAAGAATTAAAAGCAAGAACTGTTTCAAAAGACGACGAGCAGCCTGCACGCTTATCATATATGGAAGCAGAGAAACATATTTCGCTTAATGAGGTAATTAAGTATTTAGAAAATGTAGATCAAGGGCAAAAACACTCGTCGGAGCTTCTCGAAGCTAATGAAGAACTGCAGCAAAAGATTGAACGTTTACAAGAGAAAGTAACGATTTTGGAAAAAGAAAAAAAAGCTTTGCAAAACAATTTGTTAATTGTGGAAGATGACTATAAAGCTCTTATTGAAATTATGGAGAGGGCTCGTAAAATGGTTGTATTAAAAGAGGATGAAAAAAGTAGAAAAGTGAAATTTCAAGTGGATAAAAATTTAAATTTAGAAAAAGTTCAAAAGTGAAGCGATAGCTTGAATGCTCCCTACTTCATGTTAATCATATATACCACATAGATATAAAATAAACAGCTGGAAATCAGCTGTTTATTTTTGTTCGCTTACACCGTTTGGTAGCCAAATAAGAGGGTTTTCTCCCAAATCACGATCGATATCATACGTTACAGGTACGAACCCCATTTTTGACCAAAAATCACTCGATTTTACTCGCGGGCTTGTTTTGATAGGTAATTGAAAGGATTTGGCATATTCAACGAGCGTTTGACCTAATCCTTTGCGCTGAAAATCGCTGAGCACTTCAAGTTTCCACACTTCAATATACGTTTGAGGCGGCTCGAAATATTGATCGTACTGTTTGTTTCGTTTATAGAGACTCATGCGAGCCACTAAGCTATTTCCAAAATAAATGCCGTAAAACGGAGAATTTATTTCATTATCGGAAATCTTGGCATGTAATTCTTCTAGCATTGAAAGTTCTTGAATGCCATATTCTTTGAATTTCTTGAACTCTTCTAGCGTTTTAAAATTAATTTTTAAATGCTTCACTTCGTAATTCATCCCATATCCCCCTTGTTATGTCTCCTTGCTAGATGAACGAACTGGATTGGTTCGTTCATCTAATATTATATAACAAAAATACAAAATATTCTGTTTTCGTGATTGGTGAACGAATATTCAATGCGCACAAAGAAAAATGAATTCTTTCGGTTAAATACGAAGAATACATTACTATAAACATCACTTTTTAGAAAGGAGGCAAAAGGGAAACAGAATTCAAATAGAAAGCGTTTTCAAAAATTGTAGAGGAGTTTTAAAATTATTGTAGAATTATATGGGGGAAAGTAGAAATTTGAGGAAAGGGGAGAGAAAGGTGAAAAAAATACTGATTGCAAATCGAGGAGAAATTGCTCTTCGTATTATTCATACATGCAAACAAATGGGCATTGAAACGGTGGCTGTCTATTCCGATGCAGATGCAGAACTTCCTTATGTTCAAGCGGCTACAAAAGCACGTCGAATTGGAGAGCCTCCTGTGCAAAAGTCATATTTGAATGTGGAAGAGCTGCTTAGAATTAGTCATGAAGAAAAAGTAGACGCCATTCATCCTGGATATGGATTTTTATCGGAAAATAGTGCATTTGCTAAAAGAGCGATTGATGAAGGTTTTTGTTTTATCGGTCCTTCTCCCGAAATCATTTCGATGATGGGCGACAAAATTGCTGCCCGCGCTGCGATGAAAGAAGCGGGTGTACCTGTTGTCCCCGGCAGCGAAGGTGATGTGACGTCGGTTGAAGAGGCTTGTAAAGTAGCGGGGGTAATTGGATATCCCGTTATGTTAAAAGCAAGCGGAGGCGGCGGAGGAATTGGGATGGTGCGCTGCGATAACGAAGAAGCAGTAAAACAAGTATATGCCTCAACAAAAGCAAGAGCAAAAGCATATTTTGGTCATGAAGGAATGTTTATTGAAAAGCTTATAACAAACGCAAAACATATCGAGGTACAGGTCTTTGGAGATCAGCATGGTAATGTCGTTCATCTTTTTGAACGCGATTGTTCTGTACAAAGAAGAAATCAAAAAGTGATTGAAGAAGCCCCTGCGCTTTCTTTAAAAGAAAGTACGCGACAAGCCATGCAAAACCAAGCCGTTCAAGCGGCTAAAGCAATCGGCTATTATAATGCGGGTACGGTGGAGTTTATCGTGGATGAAGACGAAAATTTTTATTTTCTTGAAATGAACACGCGGCTGCAAGTTGAGCATCCGATCACCGAGCAAATTGCAGGGGTCGATTTAGTTAAGTGGCAGATCTTAGCTGCGCGCGGTGAAAAGCTTCCTCGTATGCAAGAGGAAATAGCAGCAAATAACTACGCCATTGAATTTCGAATTTATGCAGAAGATCCGTTTACTTTTTTACCGGCTCCGGGGAAAATTACGGGTTATCACTTGCCGGAGCGAACCTACGCGCGCGTAGATAGCGGCTACAGTGATATGAATGCGGTTACACCTTTTTATGATCCAATGATTGCAAAGGTTATCATTACTGGTCGTACGCGTTCAAATGCAATTGAACTAGCTAAATCATATTTTACAGAAGCTGTTGTAGAGGGAATCAAAACAAATATTCCTCTATTTAAGCAGTTGTTAAATGAAGAGTTATATGAAAAGGGCACCTATAACACATCGTTATTATCAACAGTATTAAATAAAGGAGGAGCACCACAATGAGTGAAATCAAAGCGACAATGGCAGGCATGGTATTTAATGTGTTTGTTCAGCAAGGAGCAAGTGTAACTAAAGGAGAAGTTGTTGTTGTATTAGAATCTATGAAAATGGAAATTCCTATTGAAAGCGATCAAGCTGGTATTGCAGAGACTGTCCATATAGCCGTGGGGGATTTTGTGAACGAAGGCGACGTTTTGGTGACTATTTCATAACTCATAAAGGGGAGATATCATGATACATACAGGTGAATCTCAGAAAAAATATGATGAAAACCGTCAAAAAGTAGAGCGGGGCAACGCTGAAAAGTACAAAGAGAAACTTGCAAAACAACAGAAGCTTTTTGTAAGAGATCGTTTAGCCCTTTTATTCGATGACGGGAAATATGAAGAAGACGGCATGTTTGCAAATAATAAAGCCGAAGGGTTGCCGGCAGACGGTGTTGTAACTGCGATTGGAAAAGTAAACGGTGAAACGGTTTGTGTAATGGCTAATGATTCTACTGTAAAAGCAGGGTCTTGGGGAGCTAGAACAGTAGAAAAAATTATTCGGATTCAAGAAGTTGCAGAAAAACTGCATGTGCCTTTACTGTACCTAGTGGATTCTGCTGGAGCGCGTATTACGGATCAATTAGATATGTTTCCAAACCGCCGAGGAGCTGGAAGGATCTTTCACAATCAAGTAAAACTTTCCGGCGTCATTCCTCAAATTTGTTTGCTTTTCGGTCCGTCAGCAGCTGGAGGGGCTTATATCCCTGCATTTTGTGATATTGTTGTGATGGTAGATGGGAACGCTTCTATGTACTTAGGGTCGCCGCGTATGGCCGAAGCCGTTATTGGAGAAAAGGTTACGCTAGAAGAAATGGGAGGAGCACATATGCACTGCAGCGTTAGCGGGTGCGGGGATGTGCTGGCTTATTCTGAAGAAGAAGCTATTTCGTATGCCAAATCTTATTTAACGTACTTTCCACAAAACTATCAAGAGAAGCCTAAAGTACAAAAAGCTAAAGAGCCTAAGCAGACAAAAGATTTAATAGAACTAATTCCGGAGAATCAAAATGTTCCATTTGATATCTATGAAGCAATTGATACCCTTATTGACGAGGGGAGCTTTTTTGAAATAAAAAAACTGTTTGCCGCCGAATTGGTAACAGGGCTTGCACGAATAGATGGAAAAGTAGTAGGGATTGTTGCTAATCAGCCAAAAGTTAAAGGGGGAGTGCTGTTTGTAGATTCAGCAGATAAAGGCGCAAAATTTATTCAATTGTGCGATGCATTCCATATTCCTTTGCTGTTTTTAGCTGACGTGCCTGGATTTATGATTGGAACCAAAGTAGAAAGAGCTGGCATCATTAGACATGGAGCCAAATTAATTGCAGCGATGAGTTCAGCTACAGTTCCTAAAATTTCCGTAGTCATGCGTAAAGCTTATGGCGCAGGGCTTTACGCTATGGCTGGTCCGGCTTTTGAACCAGATTGCTGCATTGCATTGCCTACTGCTCAAATTGCCGTAATGGGTCCTGAAGCTGCAGTAAATGCCGTCTATTCTAATAAAATTAATGAAATTGAAGATCCGAAAGAGCGGTTCATGTTTGTTAAACAGAAACAGCAAGAGTATAAAGAACACATCGATATCTATACGCTGGCATCTGAACTTATTATTGACGACATCGTTCCTGCTAACGAACTGCGTCGAACGTTAATTGACCGCTTTCGCTTATATGAAACAAAGAATGTGACCTTTAGCCGTCGTAAACATCCGGTGTATCCCGTATAATAGAAAAAAACGGGATCACTCTAAATAATTTACAATAAGCCCGGTGATTTTTAATCACACGGGCTATATGAATAGGTAAAATTTAAAGAATGCATTTAATTCAAAGCATTTTTTTGCTAAAATGAAACTCAATAATAGAAAGAGGAACAAAAAATACGATGAAAACTATAGGTATTATTGGAGGCGGATCATTAGGTCTGTTGTTTAGCGCGTATTTATCAGATTGTTATGATGTAACCTTGTACACGAAAACACCAACTCAAGCAAAGTGTATTAACGAAAATGGAATTACCTTACATAGACAAGGGGAACATCACACGAAAAAAGTCAGTGCTATCCCTCTGGAAAAAAACATAAAAGAAGCAGATTTAATCATTATTACTGTAAAACAGTATCATTTAAAAGAGATTATTCCTTTTATTAAAACCCTTACTATACATACTCCCCTTTTGTTTATCCAAAACGGTATGAGCCATATTGAAATTCTCAAAAACCTCCCGCAGCGCACTCTCTATTTGGGTACAGTTGAACATGGGGCAATGCGTACAAATATGGATAGCGTCCATCATACAGGAATAGGAACAACCCGTATTGCTT
Source organism: Priestia sp. FSL W8-0524 (assembly GCF_038005965.1). Taxonomy (NCBI): domain Bacteria; kingdom Bacillati; phylum Bacillota; class Bacilli; order Caryophanales; family Bacillaceae; genus Priestia; species Priestia sp. FSL W8-0524. Next base: position 3,965,217 of record NZ_JBBOUG010000001.1, on the reverse strand, counting down.
CGTACAGAGGAGAAATGGAGTCTATCTTACCAATTGTGAATTTTCCTTGGGTAATTGAAAAAGATTGGTATGCGATGCTGGTGAAGAAATTAGTTGTAAATGCGCTCATTAATCCTCTTACGGCGCTGTATCGCGTGAAAAATGGGCAGCTGATTCACAACAGCTATTTTTATAAAACGATGCGCCTATTGTTTGAAGAGATTGCGGATGTATTAAAACTAGATTCAGCTTTTAATTATTGGGAAAATGCGCTGGGGGTTTGTTCGCGCACGAGTACAAATCAATCTTCTATGCTAAAAGATATACAGGAGGGGCGGCAAACCGAGATTGATGCTATCTTAGGTTATATCCAAACACAAGCTGCTGAAAAAAGAACGTCGACGCCTATTGTTGACTTTTTATATAGGTCAATAAAAGGAATCGAAGAAGAAAAGGGTGAGTAACATGGGAAGTTTTATTGCTGGCGTTTTTGCGACGTTTGTCACTCTGCCGCTCGTCGGTTTTTTTATTCTATACATGCTTTTACGCAAACTGACGAAAAATAAAAGGAAATCTGTCCACATAGCAACGTACATTACTACGGTTTTTCTTATTTTGTCCGTGCATTATGCAGCTGTGGAAATTTTCGGGCACTCTTTTTTGTGGTTGATTGCGTTAGTCCTTTTAGTTGTGGCAATGATTATGATGTTTGTACATTGGAAAGTCAAACATGACTTAGAAATGAAGCTTATTGCGAAAGGGTTCTTTCGGATGAATTTCGTTTTGTTTCTTATTGCACATATTGTGTTAAATATAGGTGGAATCGCTTTTCGTATTTCCTCTCTGTAAAGCATGTTACTAGACGTGAGCAGTTACATTATGGATAATGAAGCTATATGTAGAGAATATAAGTATTAGGAAAAGAAAGGAAGTTCTTTCATGGAGATTACAGACGTCTCTTTAAAGGCGGGAAACAAACTAACGAACGATTACATAAAAGGTGAAAAGCAAGCACTTTCCTTTTTTCATTATAATATACACGAAAAAGACGTATATGAAAAACGTTTAGCGGACGTTCAAAAGCAGTCTTATCCAAGAGAACAGCTTGCTGAGTATCTGCTTGATTTTAATAAGCGCTACGGAGCATCTTCTAAGACGATTGAAAATATTGAAAAGCTAAAAGATCCTAACAGCGTAGTGGTCGTTGGAGGTCAGCAAGCGGGGCTGCTTACGGGTCCTTTGTACACCATTCATAAAGTGATTTCAATTGTGCTGCTAGCTAAACAACAAGAGGCAGCTCTAAACGTGCCCGTGCTTCCGGTATTTTGGATTGCTGGAGAAGATCATGATTTTGCTGAGATCAACCATGTATACACAGAGCATAAAAACCAGCTTTTAAAGAAAACGTTAAAGCATTCTTTAAAGAAAAAGCAAATGGTTTCTCAAATCGAATTAGATCATGAAGCCTGTAGAAGCTGGGTTCGTGATGTTTTTCAAACGTTTAACGAAACGGCGCATACAAATCAGGTGTTACACTTTGTTTTAGAGGCGTTAGATAAATCACGTACCTATGTCGATTTCTTTGCTCATTTGGTTACCACATTGTTTGCAGAGTCAGGTCTTATTTTAATGGATGCAGCTTCTAAAGAAGTGCGCAGCATTGAATCTTCTTTCTTTGTGACGTTAATTGAACAAAATGACAAATTATCGTCAGCCGTTGTGGAACAGCAAACAGAGATTCAAAAACAATACGGACGAATGATTGAAGTGGGAGAAGAAACGGCCCATCTCTTTTATTCACACAACGAAAACAGAGTACTTTTAGAAAGAGACGCAGAGCAAGAGCAGTTTGTTGGAAAGCAAAATGAACTCGCGCTGTCTAAAGAAGAGCTGGTTCAAATTGCTAAACAAACGCCAGAGCTTCTTAGTAATAACGTTGTGACTAGACCCCTTATGCAGGAGTACTTACTTCCTACCCTTGCGTTTATTGCAGGTCCAGGGGAAGTAGCGTATTGGGCAGAGCTTGAAAAAGCATTTTCTTTATTTAGCTTTAAAATGCCTCCCGTGGTTCCGAGGTTATCCTATGCAATCGTAGAAAGACATATCGAGAAGTATATGGATGAACTTCAGTTAGACCTTTCGAATGTCATTAACAAAGGCGTAGATGCAGAGAGGGAGCACTGGCTTAAGACAGAAGTTCACAACCCGTACGAAATGTATTTTGAAAAAGCGAAAGAAGATTTTGAAAAAATTCATAAAACTCTTCGTGAAAATATTCAAAAAGAAGACAAAACATTTGATGAAGTCATGCTTAAAAATCGAGCGATTATTCAAAAGCAGTTTGAAACCATTCAAAAGATTGTCGAATCCAAACAGCTCATTAAGCACGATGTGAAGCATTCAAAATATGCTCAAATTGAACTTGCTCTTCGTCCCTACAATGCTCCACAAGAACGCATGTGGAATATTATGTATTATTTAAACGGCTATGGTATGCAATTTGTGTCAGATTTACTAAGTGCTGAAGTCGAATTAAATCACCAGTTAAAAGTCTGCTATGTCTAATAAAATCCTGCTGAAAAGCAGGATTTTTATTTTGGAAAAGAGAACAAGTTTACAAGGTGAATGTCAGCCAATTGGATCCTTATAAGGTATTTATTTCTAATTACACAAAAAAACCTTATATTCCTTACATTTTATTCTACGAATATGTCCTACTTTTAACAAAATGACACTATTTGTGACAAAAAGACAAAATTCTACTTAATTCTTATATAAATAGCTGAAATAATGTTGAACTTTGATATATAATATAAACGTGTATATATATCAAAGAAAAACACCGTTTTTTGCTTTTTGTATACATAACTAAGTAGTTTAGAAAGAAGTAGGTGTCATAATGTTTAATCACACAACTGTTTTGCTTAAAGAAGCAGCGGAAGGCTTAAATATTAAGCCGGATGGAGTATATGTCGACTGCACGCTTGGCGGAGCAGGTCATAGTGAATATATCGTAAAACAGCTATCAGAAAAAGGGAAATTAATTGCGTTTGATCAAGACGATGTTGCTCTTGAAAATGCAAAAGAAAAATTAGCCCCGTATCTAGACAGAGTTATTCTAATCAAAAGTAATTTTCGCTATTTAAAAGAGCAGCTAATGAAACATGGAATTGAAGAAGTAGATGGAGTATTGTTTGACCTAGGCGTCTCGTCTCCTCAGTTGGATACACCAGAGCGAGGGTTCAGCTTTCATCATGAGGCCCCGCTTGATATGCGCATGGATCAAAACTCAAAGTTTTCTGCGTACAACGTAGTAAATGAATGGCCTTATGAAAAACTTGTAAAAATCTTTTTCCAATATGGAGAAGAAAAGTTTTCGAAACAAATTGCCCGCAAAATTGAGGCATATCGAGAGTCTAAACCAATTGAAACAACGCTAGAGCTGGTTGATCTTATTAAAGATGGTATTCCAGCGCCAGCTAGACGAACGGGTGGACATCCGGCAAAACGGATTTTCCAGGCTATTCGCATTGCTGTAAATGATGAGCTTCAAGTATTTGAAGATGCAATTGAACAGGCCATGGATGTAATCAAAAAAGGTGGACGTGTAAGTGTTATTACCTTCCATTCACTTGAAGACCGAATTTGTAAAGTAGCGTTTAAAAATGCAAGCACGGTTCCGCAGCTTCCTCATGGACTGCCGGTTATTCCAGAAGAATTTAAACCTAAAATGAAAGTCATTACAAGAAAACCTATTTTACCTTCAGAAGAAGAGGTAGAAGAAAATAAGCGCGCGCGTTCGGCAAAGCTTCGAATTGTTGAGAAATTAGTCTAATAAAAGGGTTTAATCAAAGAGGAGGGGACGAGAATGAACAATGCAGCATACAAAGTAAGAGAGCAAGATCAGCAGCAGAAGCAGCAAAAGACGGTACGTCAAGTTGTTCGAAAGACACAAAGAAAAATCACGGTTGGTGAAAAAATTGTGTATTCTGGGTTTGTCGCACTCATGCTGTTTGGGTCTGTGCAAATCATTTCAAATCAATCTTCGCTTTATAGCATCAGTGAAGAAGTGCAATCACTCGATGGAAAGATTGACAAGCAAGAAGCAAAAAACAATGAGTTAAAATTACAGGTAACAGAGTTAAGTGCATACGATCGTATTTGGACAAAAGCAAAAGAACTTGGACTAAAATTGAATGAAAATAACGTAAAAGTCGTTAACGATTAATTGCGATGACTACGCCAAGAAAAAATAGCAATATTAGTACAGGAGCAGCAATATTAATTTTAATATTTGCATTGCTCTTTTTTGTATTAGCCATCAGGTTCTTTTACATCCAAGCGACGGGCAAAGCAGACGGAGAAGCTTTAGCCGAAATTGCACAAAAACAGCATACGCGAACGTCTAAAATTGAAGGACAGCGCGGTACGATTTACGATCGAAATGGAGAAGCAATCGCCCAAGACACGGGTGCTTATACGGTTGTGGCGATTTTAGATAAAAAACAAACAAAAGATAAAGATCACCCGCAACATGTGGTAGACCCAGAAAAGACGGCTCAAAAATTAGCCCCATTGTTGAAGATGGACGAATCGAAAATTGAAAGCATGTTAACGAGAGGAATTAAACGTGGTACCTTCCAAGTAGAACTTGGCCCAGGCGGACGTGATATTGATAACGTGCTAAAGCAAAAAATTGAGAAGCTAAATCTCCCGGGCATCACGTTTTTACGCGATTCGAAGCGTTTCTATCCAAACGGTGTATTTGCCTCAAGTATTTTAGGATATGCACAAAAAGATGATACGGGTAAAATCGTAGGGAAAATGGGAATTGAAAAAGTATTTGATAAGCAGCTTTCTGAAGAAGATGGATATGTGAAATACGAAGCTGCTAAAAACGGAATTAAGCTTCCGGATCCAAAAGAGTCAATTGTAGCTCCTAAAAACGGAGACAGCGTTACGCTTACGATTGATGAAAAAATTCAAACGTTTTTAGAGGATGCGATGACAGCTGCTGCTAAAGAATATAAACCAGAAGAGCTAATGGCAACGGTAGTGAATCCGAAAACCGGTGAAATTTTGGCGATGTCAAACCGACCTTCATTTGATCCAAATATTCGTGATATCACTTCTTATCGCAATCCGTTTGTTGAAAACAGCTATGAGCTTGGTTCAACGATGAAAATCTTTACGCTAGCAGCCGCGATTGATGCAGGCGTTTATAACGGCGAAGACCGCTATCAGTCGGGATCTTATAAAGTAACGAAAAACAGCGTTCCGATTAACGATCACAACGGCGGAGTCGGCTGGGGAGCTATTACATTTAATGAAGGAATTCAAAGGTCTTCAAATGTAGCGGTTGCCATTTTAGCCAACGAAAAATTAGGTACCGACCGTTTGTATAAATACTTGGACAAGTTTGGCTTTATGGATAAGACGGGAATTGACTTGCCAAATGAAGCTTCTAGCAAGTTAGTGACGAAGTACCCGAGAGACCGCGTAACCACTGCGTTTGGACAGGCGTCTGCTTTTACGCCTATTCAAGAAATTCAAGCGGCTACTGCGATTGCAAATGACGGGAAAATGATGAAGCCTTACGTGATTAAACAAGTAGTCGATGAAACAAATAAGAAAACAATTAAGAAAACAAAACCTACCGTAGTAGGCCAGCCTATTTCTAAAAAAGCAGCGAACGAAACGCTAGGTATTTTAGAAACCGTTGTTTCTTCTGATGATGGAACAGGCAAACCTTACGCGATTGAAGGATACGATGTCGCTGGAAAGACGGGAACAGCTCAAATTCCTGGGCCTACCGGAGGTTACCTGCATGGACACGGGAAAAATTTCATTTCCTTTATGGGCTTTGCACCTGCTAAGGATCCAAAGCTCCTTGTCTATGTAGCCGTTAAAAATCCAACTCTCACGCCTCAAGAAACGGGTACTGCGCCGCTTACAGCTGTATTTAATCCGGTGATGAAAAATAGTCTGCAGTATTTAGGAGTGGAGCCTCAAAAAACGAATGAAGACGGAAAAGAAACGAAAGAAAAGAAAGTGGATTCAGAAATCAAGCTTAAATCTTACGTTAATGAATCAGTTGATAGTACCGTGAAAGACTTAAAACAAAAAGGGCTTGTTCCTGTTGTAATAGGTAAAGGAGATACGGTAGAAAGCCAATCACCGACTTCTGATACCATTGTCACTGGTCAACGCGTGTTCATTAAGACAAACGGAAAAGCCACAATGCCTGATTTAACAGGTTTTTCACATCGTGACGTTATTCGCTTTAGTGAATTTGTCAACGTTCGACCTAGCGCACTTGAAAATGGTTATGTTGTAAGTCAAAGTATTAAAGCAGGAGATCCGCTAAAAGCAGGAACGTACCTGAAAGTGGAACTTGAAACGCCTAAAGAATTTTCAAGCACGTTAAATAAGCTAAAAGAAACGGAAAAAAGTGAATCTGACAGTAAAAAAGACGATAAGCAACTTGACTAGAAAATAAGTTCTAGTGAATCCTGTACAAGCATATATTGGAACGAGCCGATTCAGAGGAGGTTCTAATATATGCGGGTATCAGGAGTCACAGTTCGTAAAAGGCTAGCCATTGTTTTGTTTGTCGGTTTTATTGTGTTTTTGATTATTGATACAAGGCTTGGATATGTACAGTTGCTGACTGGGGATACGCTAACTGAAAAAGCCAAAGACTTATGGAGTCGGAATATTCCTTTTGAACCTGAAAGAGGAAAGATACTAGATCGCAATGATGTGGCACTTGCTACAAATAAAAGTGCACCGACCGTTTTAGTTATGCCAAGACAAGTTGAAAATCCAGCTGTTACGGCTGAAAAGTTAGCAAAAGTGCTGGGAGCATCAAAAGAAAAAGTATATGAACAAATAACAAAAGCTTCTTCTAGCGTATATTTGCGTCCTGAAGGAAGAAAAATTTCACATGCGAAAGCAAATGAAGTGCGAAATTTAAATTTAAAAGGCGTATATATAGCTGAGGATTCGAAGCGGTACTATCCGTTTGGAAGTTATTTGTCGCATGTATTAGGCTTTGCGGGAGTAGATAATCAAGGGTTAACGGGCCTTGAATTATATTATGATAAAGAGCTAAAAGGACAAAAAGGTTCAGTTAAATTGTATTCTGATGCTAAAGGTAAAAAGATGCCCAATATAGCCGATGACTACACAGCGCCTGTGGACGGGCTCGATTTGAGATTGACCATTGATTCACGTGTGCAAACAATCATGGAGCGTGAGTTGGATAATGCTCAGACAGCTTATAATCCAGATGGTATGATTGCCATTGCCATGAATCCTAAAAACGGTGAAATTTTAGGTATGTCAAGTCGTCCGGGCTTTGATCCAACGGATTTTAAAAATGTGAAGCCTGAGGTGTATAATCGCAATCTTCCAATCTGGAGCGTATATGAGCCCGGATCAACGTTTAAGATTATTACACTGGCAGCTGCTCTTGAAGAAAAGAAAGTGGATTTACTAAAAGATCAATTCTACGATGATGGAGCCGCGGAAGTTGGAGGAGCGAGACTTCGCTGCTGGAAAAAAGGCGGACACGGACAGCAGTCTTTTTTAGAAGTTGTACAGAACTCATGTAACCCTGGTTTTGTGGAGCTTGGGGAACGTTTAGGAAAAGAGAAATTGTTCAAATACATTAAAGAATTTGGCTTTGGTCAAAAAACAGGTATTGATTTACAAGGGGAAGCAAAAGGAATTTTGTTCCCGCTTGAGCGCGTGGGTCCGGTTGAACAAGCTACAACAGCTTTTGGGCAAGGGGTTGCTGTTACTCCTATTCAACAAGTAGCTGCTGTTTCAGCAGCCGTAAACGGTGGAACGCTTTATGAACCTTATATTGCAAAAGAGTGGGTGGATCCAACTACTGGAAAAGTTGTAAGCAGTCATAAACCGGTTGCTAAGCGAAAAGTTATTTCCGAGGAAACGTCTAAGCAAGTGCGTTTTGCTCTTGAAAGTGTAGTCGCACAAGGAAGCGGAAAAGGAGCTTTTGTGGAAGGGTACCGCGTTGGAGGAAAGACGGGTACGGCGCAGAAAGCTCAAAATGGAAAGTATTTAAAAAATAATCACATCGTTTCTTTTATCGGTGTTGCACCAGCAGATAACCCTGAAATTGTCGTGTATGTTGCGGTTGATAATCCAAAGGGCACCATTCAGTTTGGTGGAGTGGTAGCAGCTCCGATTGTAGGTAAAATGATTGAAGACAGTTTGCGTGTGATGGACGTTAAACCGCGTAAAGGACAAATTGAAAAAGAGTTAACGTGGCTGGACACACCAATGATAAAAGTACCAAATGTCGTAGGAATGTCAAAAAAAGAGTTACAAGAACAGCTACTTAATTTAAAATTAGATGTGAGTGGCGAAGGAGATAAAGTGGTCAAGCAGTCTCCTGCAGCCGGAACGAAAGTTAAAGAAGGCGAAACGGTTAGAGTTTATATGGGAAAATAAAAATCTCTATAAACTATTATTCTTCCTTGCATGATAATCAGCAGGTTACGCTGCGTGTGAACATGAAATCAACAAATAAGCCTTGGGGGTGTTCCCTCCGGGCTTCTTTTTCTGTAAAATGTAATAGGTTAGGTGCTAGAAAAAGAAGAATAGTTGCCATAGCGTCTTATAACAAACGTTTCACTTTACAAATAGAGAGGACATGGTAGGAATGGATTTACGAGAACTACTAACACATTTACATGATTTTGTTCAGCTTCCTGAACAGAATATTGATATTACGTCAATTGAAATGGATTCAAGAGAAGTTAAGCCCGGAGCATTGTTCATTTGTATAGACGGCTATACGGTTGATGGTCATAGCTTTGCACAGATGGCTGTGGAAAAAGGGGCAGTAGCAATCTTAGCAGAAAAGCCTGTGGATGTAGAAGTGCCCGTTGTACGCGTGAAGAGTACAAAGCGAGCAATGGCAGTGCTGGCGGATGCTTTCTACAATCAGCCCACACAAAAAATGCATTTAATTGGTGTAACAGGCACAAATGGAAAAACAACGATTACACATTTAATTGAGCATATCTTTAAATCACAGCATAAAAAGACGGGTCTAATTGGAACGATTGAAATTCGTATTGGTGATACGTCTTATGATGTGAAAAACACAACGCCTGAATCGCTGACTCTTCAAAAAACATTTAATCAAATGGTGGAAGAGAATGTAGAAGTAGCGATGATGGAAGTATCATCTCACGCGCTTGACTTAGGACGCGTACACGGGTGCGACTTTGACGTGGCGGTATTTAGTAACTTAACGCAAGATCACCTCGACTATCATCATACAATGGAAGATTATCGTCGTGCGAAAGGGTTGCTATTTGCACAGTTAGGAAATGCTTATAACCATACTCGTCCTAAATTTGCTGTTCTTAATGTCGATGATGCGGCAACCGAGGAATATATTAAAAACACGGCTGCTACAGTGATTACGTATGGTATTGACCGTGAAAGTGATATTCGTGCAACGAATATTCAAATTACAAACAGCGGCACAACGTTCGATTTGACAACACCGACAGAAACGGTTTCTGTAGAAATGAAGCTTATTGGGAAATTTAGCGTCTACAACGTATTAGCGGCTACGGCTGCATGTTTAGTATCTGGTCTCCCTCTGTCAGTTATTGTCGAGGAAATAAAAGTGTTAGAAGGTGTGTCTGGGCGTTTTGAAGTGGTTGATGCGCAGCAAGATTTTACGGTTATCGTGGATTATGCCCACACGCCGGACAGCTTAGAGAACGTGTTAAAAACTGTAAAAGAATTCGCAAAACGCAATATATATGTTATTGTTGGTTGTGGCGGAGATCGAGATCGTACAAAACGACCAATCATGGCTCGGATTGCAGCTGAATACAGTACACAAGCTATTTTGACATCTGATAATCCACGAAGTGAAGATCCATTGGCTATTTTAAAAGATATGGAAGAAGGTTTGGATACAGATAACTATGTGACGATTGCTGATCGTGCAGAAGCTATTCGCTATGCAGTGGAAACAGCGCATGCAGATGATGTTATTGTCATTGCTGGAAAAGGGCACGAGACCTATCAAATTATTGGTAAAAAAGTATTCGATTTTGACGATCGAGAAGTAGCACGCAAAATGATTGAGGAGCGAAAGTAGTAATGAAATGGGTAGAGAACAAAATGAGTCGGAATGAGTTAGAAGTTAAGGAGGGGGCATCGTGCTAGAACAATCAATTTTATTGACAATCGGCGTAGCCTTTTTGATTACGGTTGTATTGTCGCCGATTTTTATTCCCTTCTTAAGAAGATTAAAGTTTGGTCAAAGTATTCGTGATGAAGGCCCGAAATCTCACCAAAAAAAATCAGGTACACCTACAATGGGCGGTATCATGATTTTATTATCTATTATTGTGGCAACTCTTATTATGGTCAATCAATATGCAGAACTTACATATAAGACGTTTCTATTATTATTTGTCACAATCGGATTTGGTTTATTAGGATTTTTAGATGATTTTATAAAAGTAGTGTTAAAGCGTAACCTTGGATTAACATCTAAACAAAAGTTTTTAGGTCAGGTTGTCATTTCAATTATTTTTTACTTTATTGCAAGACAGTTTGAGTTTTCAACTGAAGTGACGATTCCAGGAATTAAAGACCCAATCGATTTAGGTTGGTTTTATGTTGTTTTCCTCATCATCTGGCTTGTTGGTTTTTCAAACGCGGTCAACTTAACGGATGGATTAGACGGACTTGTATCTGGTACAAGTGCGATTGCTTTTGGTGCATTTGCAGTTCTCGCCTGGAATGCAGAGCAGTTTGAACTATCTATTTTCTCAGTTGCTGTAGTAGGAGCTGTGTTAGGATTTTTAGTTTTTAATGCCCATCCTGCAAAAGTATTTATGGGAGATACGGGTTCTTTAGCGCTAGGAGGAGCTATCGCTACGGTGGCTGTCTTAATGAAAATGGAATTCTTGCTTGTTATTATCGGTGGTGTGTTTGTTATTGAAACATTATCTGTTATTATTCAAGTCGCATCTTTCAAAACAACAGGAAAACGTGTGTTTAAAATGAGCCCGCTTCATCACCATTACGAGCTAAGCGGCTGGTCGGAATGGCGCGTAGTTATGACTTTTTGGGCTGTAGGACTATTATTTGCAATGCTTGGAATTTATATCGAGGTGTGGATTTAAATGAAATCAGTCAATACGTATCAAGGTAAACAAGTACTTATTTTAGGATTAGCCAAGAGCGGTTTAGCAGCCGCTCAGTTAGTTAAACAGCTTGGTGCTAAAGTAGTCGTTAATGATCAAAAACCGTACGAAGAGAACGCAGCAGCACAGGAATTAGAAAAAACGGGCATTGAAGTTGTCTGTGGACATCATCCGCTTGAGCTTTTAGACAAAGCGGACGTTATTGTAAAAAACCCTGGGATTCCGTATTCAAATGTTCTATTGCAAGAAGCATTAAAGCGACATATTCCGATTTTAACAGAGGTAGAATTAGCTTATGAAATTAGCGAAGCTCCTTTTATCGGAATTACGGGAAGCAATGGGAAGACAACAACAACAACGCTCATTTATAAAATGTTAGAAGAAGATCAAAAGCAGCCGTTGATTGCTGGAAATATTGGAACAGTAGCTTGTGAAGTGGCGCAAAAAGCAACAAAGGACAATGTAATTGTAACGGAGCTTTCTTCTTTTCAGCTGATGGGAATTGAAAAATTCCGTCCGAAAATCTCTTTATTATTGAATTTGTTTGATGCTCACTTAGACTATCATGGTACAAAAGAGGAATATATTAAAGCGAAAGCAAATCTCTTTAACAATCAAACAAGTGAAGACTTTGCCGTTATTAATGCGGATGATGAGCTAGTGATGAAAGCTAGTGCAAATATTAAAGCGACAAAAGTACCTTTTTCTGTTACAGCTCAAACGACAGAAGGAGCGTATATTAAAAACGAAACGATTTTCTTTAAAGATGAAGAAGTGATGTCGTTAAAAGATGTGGTGCTGCCAGGCAAACATAATCAAGAAAATATTTTAGCAGCTGTATCCGTTGTGAAGCTGTACGGCTGTTCAAATGAAGCTATCTACTCCGTGCTCACAACGTTTGCTGGTGTTAAACACCGCGTTCAATATGTCACGACAATCAACAAACGTAAGTTTTATAATGACTCTAAAGCTACAAATATGCTTGCTACAAAAGTAGCTCTTTCCGCTTTTTCACAGCCGACGATTCTACTTGCAGGCGGACTCGATCGCGGCAATGAGTTTGATGATTTAAAAGAAGAGTTTAAAAATGTGAAAGCTGTTATTACGTTTGGTGAAACGGCTCCTAAAATTGAACGCGTAGCCAAAGAAGAGGGAATACAAATTGTAAAACGTGTCGATAATGTTAAACAAGCAGTTTCAGAAGCATATGCTTGTTCAGATGAAGAAGATGTTATTTTATTATCTCCTGCTTGTGCAAGCTGGGATCAATTTAAAACTTTTGAAGAACGTGGTGACATCTTTATTGAATCTGTGCATAAACTGAAATAAGGGCTTGTCTAAACACCTAGAAAATACACTAGCCCTAATCTATTTTTAGAGGTGTGTGACAGTGTCGACAAAAAGGTCTACCCCAGATTTTTTTCTCATAATCGTTACGCTTTCCTTGCTAACCATCGGCCTTATCATGGTATACAGTGCAAGTGCGGTATGGGCTACATACAAGTTTAATGATTCTTTTTTCTTTGCTAAACGCCAGCTCTTATTTGCAGGGCTTGGAGTATGCGCGATGTTTGTCATCATGAATATTGATTATTGGATGTGGCGTACGTGGGCAAAGCCAATTGTAATCATTTGCTTTGTTATGCTGGTACTTGTATTGATTCCGGGAGTAGGGCTAGTACGGAATGGGTCGCAAAGTTGGATAGGAGTTGGAGCGTTTTCGATTCAGCCTTCAGAATTTATGAAGTTTGCTATGATTATATTTTTAGCGAAATATTTATCAGAAAACCAGAAGAAAATTACATCCTTTAGAAAAGGAATGTTACCGGCGTTATTACTGGTTTTCTTACCGTTTGGCATTATTATGATGCAGCCGGATTTAGGAACTGGAACGGTGCTTGTTGGAACTTGTTTAGTCATGATTTTTGTTTCAGGAGCAAAGGTAAGTCACTTTGCAGGTCTTGGGTTGCTTGGCGTTGCCGGTTTTGTAGGGCTTGTTTTATCAGCTCCTTATCGGATTAAACGCATCACCTCATTTTTAAATCCTTGGGAAGATCCGCTTGGAAGCGGGTTTCAAATCATTCAATCTCTTTATGCAATTGGGCCGGGGGGATTGCTTGGATTAGGGTTAGGGCAAAGTAGACAAAAGTTCTTTTATCTGCCGGAGCCTCAAACTGATTTTATTTTTGCTATTCTGGCAGAAGAGCTCGGTTTTATCGGCGGAACACTTGTGCTACTTTTGTTTAGCTTATTGCTTTGGAGAGGAATTAAAGTAGCGCTGGGAGCACCTGATCTTTACGGAACGTTCTTAGCCTTAGGAATTATTTCAATGGTTGCGATTCAAGTCATGATCAATATAGGCGTGGTAACAGGTCTTATGCCTGTTACGGGAATTACGCTTCCATTTTTAAGTTACGGCGGATCGTCGCTGACGCTCATGCTGGCAGCAGTTGGAGTTTTGTTAAATGTTAGTAGATATTCTCGCTATTAATTGAAAAAAATTGTATAATGTCAAGTAGGCAATGGTCTACTGAAGTAAACCGTCATCTTAAATCCAAGTGCACGCCGGATTTTGTTGGCGGTTTATTTTCGATTTTTTACAGATAGATGATATTTTTGTATGAAATGTTTTTAAAATGTAATGTTGTGATAACCAATTTTGAGTCCAACTATGGTATGATGTGTAAGGTTAAATGTTTTATCTTAGTGAGTAGGTGAACGTATGTGCACTTATGAGCGTAGCGTTTTTTTATGACTGTCAGCATGTGTTTAACTTCTAAATGAAAAACGATAAAAAAACAATCAAAATTACTTTATATAGCAGATGAACGTACATTCTATGGGTGAATGTCATACGATAAATAAAAATGATGAAATTGACAACAGAATAGAGTGCCTTCGTAGAAAAAAGGTATCTTACAAGGTGCTGCTGCTTAGTTATGAATCTGTTCTTATTATTCTTATGCATTAGAAGTAAGGGCGCATTGACATGAAAGTTTTATAACAGCAAAGAGGGTTTTAGGAGGTTCTTATGGAAGCGTTAGTAAAAGAGTTAGTCGAAGCGAATATTGGAAAGGTTCGTGAAAATGAACCGCTAGCAAAACATACAACAATGAAAATTGGTGGTCCAGCAGATGTGCTTGTAGAACCTGATTCTGTTGATCACTTAAAAGTTACAATGGATATGATTAAAAAACACGGCGTGAAATGGAGAGCGATTGGTCGAGGATCTAATCTTCTTGTTTCTGATAAGGGAATTGAAGGTGTGGTCATTAAGCTCGGAGCCGGATTAGATGATTTAACAGTAGATGGAGAGACGGTTACTGTAGGTGGGGGATACCCTAGCATCAAGCTTGCAACAGTTATTACAAAACAAGGTCTGTCTGGATTGGAGTTTTCAAGTGGAATTCCTGGATCTGTGGGAGGCGCTGTTTATATGAATGCAGGTGCCCATGGTTCTGATATGTCTCATGTAGTCGAAAAAGCGCTGATTTTATTTGAAGATGGCACTCTGGAGTGGCTGACAAATGAAGAGCTTCAATTTTCGTATCGTCATTCCATTCTACAAAAAGACCGTCCTGGAGTATGTGTAGAAGCTGTGCTGCGTTTGAAAAAGGGAACGAAAGATGATATTGTGGCGGTCATGCAGAAAAATAAAGACTATCGCCGCGAAACACAGCCTTGGAATTTCCCTTGTGCAGGAAGTATTTTTAGAAATCCGCTTCCAAATTATGCAGGAGACTTAATTGAAAAGTCCAACTTAAAAGGTTTTTCAGTAGGCGGTGCGCAAATTAGTGAACAGCATGCGAACTTCATTGTCAATACAGGAGATGCAACGGCTTCAGACGTGCTGAATTTAATTGCTCATGTTAAGAAAACAATTAAAGAGAAATTCGATATTGATATTCATACAGAAGTTGAGATTATCGGTCGCTAATTACTCAGCCCTTCGCTGTATGGTTATGCGTGAAAAGGTAGCTTTTATGTGTTTATTCTATGCTATAATGGGGATATTCTCATGAAGCAAAGATTGGAAATAAATAGATGGTAAGTCCTCGTTTATTTTCTCAAATGGATAAGGGTGAAAAAAATGGAAAAAGGTAAGTTAATTGTTTTAGAAGATCGTGTACCGAAGCTGCAAGAACAGCGAAAGCAAAAAGCAAATAGACGGCTTATTTTGTATTTATCACTCTTTTTCATCCTTATTTTATTTATTGTATATTCTCAATCTTCTCTGAGTAATGTTTCTAACATTGAAGTACAAGGGAATAAACATGTAAGTGATAAGGATATTGTCAAAGCGAGTGGTCTGTCCAAAAAAACCAGCTACTGGAAAGCTGACGCTGATCAAATTCAAGAAAAAGTCGAAAAAAACCCTGAGGTAAAGGAAGCTGTCATTCATAAAACATTTCCTAATAAGGTTGTAATCGACGTAAAAGAGTACGCAAGAATTGCATATGTAACCTCGGGGAATAAATATTTCCCTGTGAATGAAAATGGAAAAGTTTTAAAAGAAGTAAGTGCTAAGAAAGTGTCATCCGACGCTCCGTTGCTAATTGACTGGAAAGACGGAGACGCTATACAAAGCATGGTTCAAGAATTAGCTAAAACGCCTAAGAGTATAAAAGGGGCTATTTCTGAGATTTACTACGCGCCGACAAAATCAGAACCTCTTCACATCGAGGTGTTTATGAATGATACGCGTGAAGTAAGCGGGAAAATTAGCAACTTCTCTGATAAAATTATTCATTACCCAGCTATTGCAAGTAAATTGAGTGATGATCAAAAAGGCATTATTGATTTAGAAGAAGGATATGCATTTAAACCTTATAAAAAGAGCAAGCAGTAATTATTTTTTATAAGTGTTAATTAAAGGAAATAGATGAGTTGAGACTGGCAAACTAGCCCTTGTACATTGTATAATCACATGCAAGTATTCTGCATACATATGATTTTCTTCTCCGCTGCTGTGAAATGGAAATGTAATATTTGTTCTAGGTAAGTTTCGCTTTTCTCAGTGTACATCTTAGTGTAGACTTGTAGTTAAATAGCTTTTTTTCAGTGAATTTGAGGCTTAAATCTAAAAAAAAGTCAAAACAAGAACGTTTTGTTCTTTGAAAGAGATAAAGTCTGTGAAAAACTTGAAAAAAATTGATTTTACAAAAGGGAAACAGATGTATTTGTTGAATATTTTCATATAATAAAAAATTAATATTGTTGTTCTTCTTAATTTATTTAAGATGACATGTGCAGAAAGAAAAAGGAGGTGCCAAAGAATGAACAGCAATGAAATATACGTTAGTTTAGACATCGGTACATCCAGTGTGAAAGTAATCATCGGAGAGATGAGTAACGATTCATTGAATATCATTGGTGTAGGGAATGTTAAATCACACGGACTAAAAAAAGGTTCTATCGTTGATATAGATGCAACAGTTCAATCTATTAGAAAAGCAGTAGAACAAGCTGAACGAATGGTAGGCATTACAATTAAAAAGGTTGTAGTGGGCATAAGCGGAAATCATGTATTTTTACAGGATTGTCACGGAGTAGTAGCCGTGTCAAGCGAAAATCGTGAAATTACAAACGAAGATATTCATCGAGTAATTGATGCTGCTCAAGTCATGTCTATCCCGCCAGATCGTGAAATCATTGATGTTATTCCAAAGCAATTTATCGTAGATGGCTTAGAAGGTATTAACGATCCTAGAGGTATGATTGGGGTACGTTTAGAAATGGAAGGCACAATCATAACAGGATCTAGAACGGTTTTACATAACTTATTACGCTGTGTAGAAAGAGCTGGTTTAGAAATCAGTGATATTTGTTTACAGCCTCTAGCCGCTGGTTCAATTGCATTATCTCGTGATGAAAAAAACTTAGGTGTCGCACTGGTAGATATCGGTGGAGGTTCAACAACGGTTGCGATCTTTGACCAAGGACATTTGAAAGTAACAAATGTACTAGCTGTTGGCGGAGAGCACATTACCAAAGATTTATCGATTGGCCTTCGCACATCGACTGAAGACGCAGAAAATATTAAGATAAAGCATGGACATGCTTTCTACGATCATGCTTCTGAAGAAGAAGTATTTAGTGTACCGATCATTGGAAGCGATCAGCATCAGCAGTTTAATCAGCTCGAAATCTCTGATATTATTGAAGCTAGATTAGAAGAGATTTTAGATATGATTACGCAGGAGGTAAACCGCCTAGGATACAAAGATATTCCAGGAGGATTTGTTCTAACAGGCGGAGTAGTAGCGATGCCTGGTATTCTTGAGCTAGCTCAAGTGATTTTAAAGAATAACGTGCGCATAGCAGTGCCTGATTATATTGGAGTACGTGAGCCGCATTATACAACAGGCGTAGGATTAATAAAATTTGCATATAAAAATGCTAAAATACAAGGCCGGGAAATTGGAGCGCCAGTTGTGGAAGAAGAGCCGATTGAGCAAGAAATGATTAAACCTAGCCCGAAACCACAGCAGCCGCAACAATCAGCTGAGCAGCCGAAAAAGAAAAATGACCAAAATTTAATGAAGAAGTTTTTTGGATACTTCTTTGATTAACGTTACGGATTGGTAATTTCGAAGAATTAGGAGGAACTATCATGTTGGAGTTTGATACAAGTGTAGACCAATTAGCGACGATTAAAGTAATCGGTGTCGGAGGCGGCGGTAACAACGCGGTTAACCGAATGATTGAACATGGCGTCCAAGGTGTAGAATTTATTGCAGTTAATACAGATGCACAGGCATTAAATTTATCAAAAGCTGAAACAAAAATGCAAATCGGCGCTAAATTAACAAGAGGATTAGGTGCAGGTGCTAATCCAGAAGTTGGTAAAAAAGCAGCTGAAGAAAGTAAGGAACAAATCCAAGAAGCACTAAAAGGTGCAGACATGGTTTTCGTAACAGCTGGTATGGGTGGAGGAACTGGAACTGGTGCAGCTCCAGTCATTGCCCAAATTGCTCGTGAGCTAGGAGCACTAACGGTAGGCGTTGTTACTCGTCCATTTACGTTTGAAGGCCGTAAGCGTTCTACTCAAGCGGCAGGCGGCATTGCGTCAATGAAAGAAGCAGTGGATACGCTGATTGTTATTCCAAATGATCGCTTATTAGAAATCGTTGATAAAAACACGCCAATGCTAGAAGCGTTCCGTGAAGCGGATAACGTATTACGACAAGGTGTGCAAGGTATTTCAGATTTAATCGCAGTTCCTGGATTAATTAACTTAGACTTCGCGGACGTGAAAACAATTATGTCTAACAAAGGATCTGCACTTATGGGTATCGGTATTGCGACTGGTGAAAACCGCGCTGCTGAAGCAGCTAAAAAAGCTATTTCAAGTCCACTTCTTGAAACATCTATCGATGGAGCTCAAGGTGTATTAATGAATATCACAGGCGGTACAAACCTAAGTCTTTACGAAGTACAAGAAGCTGCAGATATCGTTGCTTCGGCTTCTGACCAAGAAGTGAACATGATCTTTGGATCTGTTATTAACGAAAACCTAAAAGATGAGATTGTTGTTACAGTTATTGCAACTGGCTTTAGTGACCAAGATTTATCACAGCCAAAACCAGGTCGTCCTTCGTTATCGGCGAATCGCATGCAGCAATCGACACAGCAACCGGCTCCACAGCCGAAGCGTGAAGTAAAGCGTGAAGAACCTGTACAGCAAGAATATACGCGTCCATCTCAGCCACAGTCTGAAGATGCGCTAGATATTCCAACATTCTTACGAAACCGTAATCGTAGACGCTAAGAAAATAAAAAGCCAAGACCTCTGTTTTATACAGAGGTCTTTTTTTATGCAATGAATCTAGAAAACTCAAAAAGAGTATAAAAAACATTCGACATGGTCAATATGACGCCTTCAAAGGGTTTGTGTTTTCTTTCTAAAAGTAGTGTGACAAATATCGAATGATTTCCTCAAAAATACTGCTTGTTTCTCGGCATGAACTGACAGACTTTCTAATAGGATGTACTATATACTAATTTTTAACAGAAAAATTCAGAAAGAATGGAGAGGTTATAAACATTGCCAATCTATTTAGATTTAATATGGATGCTGAATTTTGGGTTAGATACGATCTTACTAATGTTATGTGCTGTTGTACTTAAACGGAATTACAAGTGGTGGCGGCTTTTGCTTGGCGGCTTTATCGGTTCATTGATTGTCCTTCTTATGTTTACACCTTTTTCTCATCTTATGGTTCACCCTGCTATTAAAATTTTATTCTCGTTTTTTATGGTATTGATGGCGTTTGGTTATAAACGACTGCGCTTTTTCTTTGAGAATTTATTAACATTTTATTTTGCAACCTTTGTTGTGGGTGGAGGGTTAATGGGCGTTCACTTTTTATTTCAAGATCAGTTCCTTGTTCTTAATCAAATGGTTGATACGAAATCTCCACAGTTTGGTGATCCTATTAGCTGGATATTTGTTCTTATTGGTTTTCCGCTATTATCTTATTTTTCAAAAGCACGAGTTGATGATTTGCGAATGAAAAATATTACATTTGATCAGCTGGTAGATGTAGAAGTTATTTTAAACGAACAGACGCTGTCGATGAAAGGACTTATTGATAGTGGGAATCAGCTTGTAGATCCGCTGACGAAAACCCCGGTTATGATTGTTACAGCAGATTCTTTAAAAGAAATATTGCCTGAAGGCTTAATGGAATTAAGCAAAAATGTTCAATCCTTTTCACACAGCGAAGATATTGATCAAGAGTGGTATTCAAAAGTCCGCTTTGTCCCTTATCGAAGCGTAGGCCAAGCCAATCAGCTGCTGCTTGCTCTAAAGCCAGATATGGTAAGGCTGGTTCATCAGTCCAACACGATTGAAGTCACTAAAGTATTAGTAGGTATTAGTCATACAACGCTTTCAGTGGAGAAGCAATATGAATGTATTGTTCATCCGAAGCTTATCGTTATTGGAGAAGTAAGTTCCGCATCGTAAAAGGTGTGAACAAATAAAGGAGGATACACAATGGCTACATATCGAATTCGATTTCAATTATGGTGGTACAAATTATTAATTAAACTTAAGCTAAAAACAGATGAAGTGTACTATATAGGAGGAAGTGAAGCTCTTCCACCACCTTTAACAAAAGATGAAGAAGAAGTGCTCTTGAAGAAACTTCCATCAGGAGATGAAGCAGCACGTTCACTGTTGATTGAGCGTAATTTGCGACTTGTTGTTTATATTGCCCGCAAGTTTGAAAATACGGGAATCAATATTGAGGATTTAATTAGCATCGGCACCATCGGTTTAATTAAAGCAGTAAACACGTTTAATCCTGAAAAGAAAATTAAGCTAGCGACGTACGCCTCTCGCTGTATTGAAAATGAAATTTTAATGTATTTGCGCCGCAACAATAAAATTCGATCTGAAGTTTCATTTGATGAGCCGTTAAATATTGATTGGGATGGAAACGAACTGTTATTGTCTGACGTGATGGGAACCGAAGAAGATATCATCACAAAAGACCTAGAAGCGAATGTAGATCGAAAACTTTTGCTGAAAGCACTGCACCAATTAAATGATCGTGAAAAGCAAATTATGGAGCTGCGCTTTGGGCTAGCCGGCGGAGAAGAAAAAACGCAAAAAGATGTAGCCGATATGCTAGGCATTTCTCAGTCTTATATTTCAAGGCTCGAAAAACGAATTATTAAACGGCTGCGAAAAGAATTTAATAAAATGGTTTAAGTAAAAAAGCTGATTGTATAAGGGCTGAGAAGCATCTTATACAATCAGCTTTTTTAGCGTGGAATTGTCAGAATTGTAAAAGTGCATATTTTTTCCTCCGGAGGAGATACTGAATTCAGAACATCATCTCCTGTTAGGAGGGAAAGAGTTGACAAGAAATAAAGTAGAAATTTGTGGAGTAGATACTTCGAAACTTCCCGTATTAAAAAATGAAGAAATGCGAAAGTTGTTTAAACAAATGCAGGCTGGAGATGGAACAGCAAGAGAAAAGCTAGTAAGCGGAAATTTACGTCTCGTACTCAGCGTGATCCAACGTTTTAACAATCGTGGAGAATTTGTTGATGACTTATTTCAGGTTGGGTGTATTGGATTAATGAAATCCATTGACAATTTTGATTTAAGTCAAAACGTGAAGTTTTCTACATATGCTGTCCCAATGATTATAGGGGAAATTCGCCGCTATTTACGTGACAATAATCCAATCCGTGTTTCTCGTTCCCTTCGTGATATTGCTTATAAAGCTCTTCAAGTTCGTGAAAGGCTTATGAGTGAAACATCCAAGGAACCTACAGCTGAGGAAATTTCAAAAGTCCTAGAAGTACCGCATGAAGAAATTGTGTTTGCTTTAGATGCTATCCAAGATCCGGTTTCTTTATTTGAACCTATTTACAATGATGGCGGAGACCCAATCTATGTGATGGATCAGCTAAGCGATGAACGCAACCGTGATTCAACTTGGATTGAAGAAATTGCTTTGCAAGAAGGTATGAGAAGATTGAACGAGCGAGAAAAACTAATTTTACGAAAGCGCTTCTTCCAAGGTAAAACACAGATGGAAGTTGCTGAAGAAATTGGTATTTCTCAAGCGCAGGTTTCTCGTTTAGAAAAAGCTGCTATTAAACAGATGAATAAAAATATTCAAAGTTAACAAAAGCTCTCTAAACTGGCAGCTGCTCTTGTTCATACAATCAATACCATTCACTTTATTTGATGTTCAACTTAATAAGCATCGTGTCTATAAAAACAGACACGATGCTTATTTTGTATGTATCAATGAATACATAACCAAAAGATATTCATGTTAGATTTCCTATTGCTATGAGGACTTCTCGCTGCTTGTTGAGAATGTCTCTTGATGAAAAACTGTGTAATTAGTGAACAAAATGCTTATAGAAAGAGAATGGCAGAGAAAAAATAAGCTTTTCCTTCATGAAATGAAAATTTGAAAATATATATAGGCTAAGGAATAAAGTTGGCTATAGGAGGAGAGAGCATGTTAAAGATTTCAGAGTTTCAGCTGAAAGATGTAGTGAATGTAGCTGATGGCAAAAAACTTGGAAATGTAGGGGATATTGATATTGACTTAACAACGGGAAAAATACAGGCCGTCATTATCGGAGGCTCTCGTGTATTGGGCTTCTTTGGAAAAGATGATGAAATTGTGATTCCGTGGAAAAATATTGTGAAAATTGGTTCCGATGTCATTTTAGTACGTTATAAAGACGCATTTCAGCCTGAAGAGAATTAGTTTTTTGTCAACAGCACCTAGCAATCTGTGGTACAATATGTGAGAACAAATGAAACAAGGGATGTGTCACATACATGAATCCTGAGCCATTAAAAAAAAGCCATCACGAGTCGTTTATGTGGCTGAGCCCTTGGGTAGAAAAGAATGATATGCTTGTTGCTGGTTTCACCACAAAAAATGGTGGCGTGAGTAAACCTCCATTTGCTTCTTTTAACCTAGGGCTTCACGTAAACGATAACGTAGAAGATGTTATTACAAATAGAAAAATTTTAGCAGCCGAACTAGACATGTCTTTTGAAAGCTTTGTATGTGCTGAACAAGTACATGAAGCAACTGTTCAAAAAGTAACAAAAGCCGACTGTGCAAAAGGACTCTACAAGTATGAAGAGGGCATAAAAGCAGCGGATGGCATTTATACAAATGAATCTGATATTTTGTTAGCTTTATGTTATGCAGATTGTGTTCCGCTGTACTTCTATGCGCCTGATCACCATTTAGTTGGTCTTGCTCATGCTGGGTGGAAGGGAACAGTAAAAGATATTGCAGGAAATATGATTCGGCTGTGGGTAGAGCAAGAAAATGTTCCGGTTGAAGATATTTACGTGGCGATTGGCCCTTCGATTGAAGATTGCTGTTATGTTGTCGATAACCGCGTCATTACACAAGTAAACGAAGTAGTTGGCCAAAATGGATATCAAGAAGTAAGCCCTGGACAATACGCGCTTAATTTAAAAAAAGTCAATAAGCTGCTGATTCAAAACGCAGGCGTATTGCCGGAACGAATTTTAACATCGTCGTATTGTACAAGCTGTGAAGATGACCTGTTCTTCTCACATCGCCGCGACCAAGGGAAAACAGGACGCATGTTTAACTTCATAGGCTTTAAGGAGGAGTAATTACATAGTGACAGCTAGCGTAAGTGAAAATCTAGAAGCAGTTCAACAAACAATTGCTGAAGCATGTAAAAAAGTTAATCGAAATCGAGAAGATGTAGAGCTGATTGCTGTAACAAAATACGTTTCCACAAAACGAGCAGCAGAAGCAGTGGATGCAGGCATTTTACATCTTGGAGAAAACAGGGATGAAGGTCTTCTAGAAAAGTATGAATCAATCGGTGAGAAAGCGACCTGGCATTTTATCGGAAGCTTGCAAACAAGAAAAGTAAAACATGTGATTGATAAAGTTGACTATATTCATTCACTAGACCGATTATCTTTAGCAAAAGAAATTGATAAACGTGCAGGACATCGTATAAAATGTTTTGTACAAGTTAATGTTGCCGAAGAACAATCAAAGCATGGCCTTGCTGTAGAAGAGGTAATTCCATTTATTCAATCTCTTGAAACATTTACAAATATCCAAGTAGTTGGATTAATGACCATGGCTCCTCACACAGATGACGAGTCCTTGCTTCGCAGCTGTTTTCAAGGTCTAAAGAAATTGCAGGATCGTATACAAGAACTAAACCTCCCGTATGCACCTTGTACGGAGCTATCAATGGGAATGTCAAACGATTATGCAATTGCAATTGAAGAAGGAGCAACATTCATTCGACTAGGAACCACGCTAGTTGGGAATGAACGTTAAGGAGGTGTAATTCAAGATGAGTATGAAAAATCGCTTTAGAAGTTTTTTTGCTCTTGATGACGATACTGAATATGTAGAAGAACATTACGAACAAGAAGAGTCGGTAGAAGAGCCTGTACAGCAGTCGAGACCAGTGAAAGCTAGTCAGCAGCCGAATCAGCAGCAAAACGTGATTAGCTTACAAAGCGTTCAAAAATCATCAAAAATGATGCTTTGCGAACCTCGCGTCTATGCCGAAGCACAAGAAATTACGGATCATTTAAAAAATCGTAAAGTCGTAGTTGTTAATTTACAGCGCATTCAACGAGATCAAGCAGTGAGAATTGTCGACTTTTTAAGTGGTACAGTTTATGCTTTAGGCGGGGACATTCAAAAAATTGGAACCGACATCTTTTTATGTACACCTGATAATGTAGACGTAAGCGGAAGCATTTCAGATATGATGGGAGAACACGATACAACAAACGTAAAGAGGTGGTAGTTTTTGGACATCGTTTTTGGGATTCTCGCAAAATTGATTGGGCTTTACTCATGGGCACTGATTATTTACATTTTGATGTCTTGGGTACCCGATGTAAGGGCCTCTAAGTTTGGTCAGCTGCTTGGCAGTATTTGCGAGCCTTACTTAGAGCCTTTTCGTAAAATCATTCCGCCTATTGGCATGATTGATATTTCACCTCTTGTTGCAATCTTTTTACTACGATTTGCGGAAAGAGGCGTGTATTCACTTAATAATGTGATGGGGTTTATTTAAAAAAGGAATCGCTGGATTCCTTTTTTACATACCAATAGTAGGAGTAATAATATGTCTATTTATGAACATTTTAGGCAAGAAGAACATGGGTTTATTGATCAAGTTCTTCAGTGGAAAGAAGATGTCCTACATCAATACAGCCCAAAATTAACGGATTTTTTAGATCCAAGAGAGCAGCAGATTGTGACGGCTATTGTCGGGACTGAAGGAGAGGTTCAAGTTTCATTTGATGGTGGACAACCGTTTGCTGAACGCAAGCGTGCGCTGCTATATCCGGATTACTATGTGCCTGAAAGCGAAGATTTTCAGTTGCATATGTACGAATTGAATTATCCTAAAAAGTTTGTGACGATTGAACATCCTCAAGTTCTTGGTTCGGCGATGTCCTTAGGACTGCGCCGTTCAAAATTTGGCGATATTTTGGTTGCGGGAGACGATATTCAGCTTGTAGCCGCAGAGGAAATTTCTTCTTATATTGAGATGAATTTAACATCAATTGGAAAAGCCAAAGTTTCACTTTCTTCTATTCAAAGAGAGCAGCTGCATGTGGTAAAAGAAGAGCTGATTGAACACGTTTATACAGTTTCTTCAATGAGGCTTGATGTTTTGCTGTCGACCATTCACAATTTATCAAGACAAAAAGTCCAGCCGTTTATTGCAAATGGAGCGGTAAAAGTAAATTTTAAAGTCATTGAACAGCCTTCTTTTGAATGTCATGAAGGTGATATTTTGTCGCTTCGTGGCCACGGCAGAAGTCGTATCGTTTCACTTGAAGGCAAAACCAAAAAAGAAAAATGGCGAATTGTTGTAGGAAAGCAGAAATAAAGAAATCTACTAGCAGGAAATTTTAAAAATATGTCGAATAAACCATTACTAATGATGTAATGAGACAACACGGAGGTGGCCTAGATGCCTTTAACCCCTTTGGATATTCATAACAAAGAGTTTAATCGCGGATTTCGCGGATATGATGAAGATGAAGTAAATGAGTTTCTTGACCAAGTAATTAAAGACTATGAGCTGGTAATGCGTGATAAAAAGGAGTTAGAAGGAAGAGTATCTGAATTAACAGATCGTCTTGGACATTTTACTAACATCGAAGAAACGTTAAATAAATCAATTTTAATTGCTCAAGAAGCAGCGGAAGATGTAAAGCGAAACGCTGAAAAAGAAGCGAAGCTCATTATAAAAGAAGCAGAAAAAAATGCGGACCGTATTATTAATGAAGCACTGTCTAAGTCTCGTAAAATTGCGATGGACATTGAGGAGACGAAAAAGCAGTCTAAAGTATTTAGAACCCGTTTCAAAATGTTAATTGAAGCACAGCTTGAAATGTTAAACAGCGATGACTGGGATCAGTTGATGGATTATGAGATGCCAGCGCTAGAAGAAAAAATTGACTAGTCAAGACATCATCTTGACTTCTCACGTTTTGTTGTCATATAATTTGGTAACAGATGAAATTTCATATCAAACAGTACGGAGACAGGGACAGTAGCTTTTTTAGTTTGTCAAAGCGAATCGAGGATGGTGCGAGCTCGATAACAAACAAAAGAGTGAAAATCACCCTAGAGTACCATTGCTGAAATGATGATAGTAAGCAGTGGCGGTTTATTCACGTTACGAATGCAAAGAGGATTTGCGTGCAGCAAATCTACTAGGGTGGTACCGCGGGAGGCCTTCTCGTCCCTTTTTGGGATGAGGAGGTCTTTTTGTTATGGTGCAAAAAGATATGAAATTTACGTTTTTTTTTGGAGGGTAAAACATGGAATATAAAGATACATTATTGATGCCAAAAACTGAATTTCCGATGCGTGGAAATTTACCGAACCGCGAGCCTAAAATGCAAGAACAGTGGGCTGAAATGAATATTTATGAAAAAGTACAAAAACGTACGGAAGGCCGCCCGCTATTCGTCCTGCATGATGGACCTCCATATGCCAATGGCGATATTCACATGGGACATGCCTTAAATAAAATTTTAAAAGATTTTATCGTTCGCTATAAGTCGATGTCAGGCTTCTGCGCACCTTATGTGCCAGGCTGGGATACACACGGCTTGCCAATTGAAACGGCTTTAACAAAAAATAAAAAAGTAAACCGCAAAGAAATGACAGTAGCTGAATTCCGTAAGCTTTGCGAACAGTATGCTTGGGAACAAGTAAACGGCCAGCGTGAGCAGTTCAAGCGTTTAGGCGTACGCGGAGATTGGGATAATCCATATGTAACGCTTCAGCCACAGTACGAAGCGCAGCAAATCAAAGTATTTGGCGATATGGCGAAAAAAGGCTATATCTACAAAGGATTAAAACCTGTATACTGGTCTCCTTCAAGTGAATCTGCTTTAGCAGAAGCGGAAATTGAATACTATGACAAGCGTTCAGCTTCTATTTACGTAGCGTTTAATGTGAAAGATGGTAAAGGCGTGCTTGAACAAGATGAAAAATTCATCATTTGGACGACAACACCATGGACAATGCCAGCTAACCAAGGGATTGCTGTCAATCCCGAGCTTCAGTACAGCGTGGTTGAAGCAGATGCAGCAAAATATGTAATAGCAACTGAACTTATTGAAACAGTTGCTAAAGAAATTGAATGGGCTGACTATAAGACACTTCGTACAGTAAAAGGTTCAGAACTTGAACGCGTGGTAGCTGAACATCCAATCTACAAGCGTGATTCTTTAGTTGTTCTTGGCGATCACGTAACGACTGATGCTGGTACTGGCTGTGTTCATACAGCACCGGGACACGGGGAAGACGACTTTATCGTTGGTCAAAAATACGGTTTGGAAGTTCTTTGTCCAGTTGATAGTAAGGGTCATATGACGAATGAAGCACCAGGATTTGAAGGATTATTCTATGATAAAGCGAATAAGCCGATTACCGACAAACTAGAAGAAGAAGGCGCGCTGTTAAAATTAAGTTTCATTACCCACTCATATCCACATGACTGGCGTACGAAGAAACCAACAATTTTCCGTGCAACAGCACAGTGGTTTGCGTCTATTAAAGATTTCCGTGAAGATTTATTAAAAGCAGTAGAAAAAACAGAATGGGTGCCTACTTGGGGTGAAACGCGACTTTATAACATGGTGCGTGACCGCGGAGACTGGTGTATTTCTCGTCAACGTGCATGGGGCGTTCCGATTCCAGTATTTTATGCTGAAAATGATGAGCCAATCATTACGGACGAGACAATTGAGCACGTATCAAATCTATTTAGAGAACATGGATCAAACGTATGGTTTGAGCGTGAAGCAAAAGACTTGCTTCCAGAAGGCTTTACTCATGAAGGAAGCCCAAATGGCCGTTTCACAAAAGAAACAGACATCATGGACGTATGGTTTGACTCTGGTTCTTCGCATCAAGCTGTTCTTGAAGAGCGTGAAGACTTACAGCGTCCGGCTGATTTGTATTTAGAAGGTTCTGACCAATACCGCGGCTGGTTTAATTCAAGTCTTTCTACAAGTGTAGCTGTAACAGGTGAAGCACCTTATAAAGGCGTACTTAGCCACGGATTTGCTTTAGACGGTGAAGGTCGCAAAATGAGTAAGTCATTAGGGAATGTTGTAATTCCAGAAAAAGTAATGAAACAACTAGGTGCGGATATTTTACGTCTATGGGTAGCTTCTGTAGATTACCAAGCGGATGTTCGTGTATCTGATAACATTTTAAAACAAGTAGCAGAAGTATACCGTAAAATCCGCAACACGTTCCGTTTCTTACTAGGAAACCTAGCGGACTTTAATCCAACAACTGACGCTGTAGCCGTTGAAGACCTTCGTGAAGTAGACCGCTACATGCTTGTGAAGCTGAACAAATTAATTGATAAAGTGAAAAAATCTTATGATTCATATGAATTCTCAAGCATTTATCACGCAGTGCATAATTTCTGTACAATTGATATGAGTTCATTCTACTTAGACTTTGCAAAAGATGTATTGTACATTGAAGCAGAAAATAATGTAGAGCGTCGCAGCATTCAAACGGTTCTTTATGAAACGTTATTATCGTTAACGAAATTAGTGTCTCCAATTCTTTCTCATACAGCAGACGAAGTATGGGTTCACATTCCGAACGTAACGGAAGAAAGCGCGCAGCTAGTTGATATGCCAGAGGTTCAAGAAATTGAAGGAGCAGATCAATTAGTAGAGAAATGGGATGCGTTCATGGAGCTTCGCGATGAAGTCTTAAAAGCGCTAGAACAAGCTCGTAATGAAAAAGTAATCGGTAAGTCTTTAGAAGCAAAATTAACGCTGTATCCAACAGCAGATACGAAAGAGCTGTTAGCCTCTATTTCTGAAAATGTAGGTCAACTCTTCATCGTTTCAGATCTCGAGGTAGCAGAAGGTGAAGCGCCTGCTGAAGCACAAAAATTCAGCTATGCTTCAATTGTTGTAAGTAAAGCAGAAGGTGAGAAGTGTGAGCGCTGCTGGGTAGTATCACCAACAGTTGGCGAAGATCAAGATCACCCAACTTTATGTACACGCTGTGCGGATGTTGTGAAAAATCACTACGTTCAGCAGTAATGAACAAAAGCACGTCCTTTTTGGGCGTGTTTTTTGCTGTACGAAATTCCCAAATACAATGGTATAAAGCATTCAAAGCCTTAGGAAAAACTTGTGTTGTAGATTCGATGGAAAACTCGGTAAACCTAACATCATTAATACTTCATCTTATCAGCACAGGAGGCGTTTGCATGTATGAAAATTATCTTTCCATTGGACAGGAATTAGCTCTTATCAAAGAAGAATTACAAGATCGCCTATTGAGATATGCTACAGAACAATCTGGTTATATAGATGAAAAGGAACGTTACGTAATAGAAATGATTAAAGCCGATTTAAAAGATGTAGAACACGCGCTAGCAAAGCTTGACGTTGGTGCGTTTGGAATTGATGAACTAACTGGCGAAGTGATGTCTATTCATAAATTAAAAGTAATGCCGACGGCCCGCACAAACGAAGATTTAT
The DNA here is from genome assembly GCF_038005965.1 of Priestia sp. FSL W8-0524. Taxonomy (NCBI): domain Bacteria; kingdom Bacillati; phylum Bacillota; class Bacilli; order Caryophanales; family Bacillaceae; genus Priestia; species Priestia sp. FSL W8-0524. The sequence continues at coordinate 3,935,463 of NZ_JBBOUG010000001.1, read as the reverse complement.
TTGTTTTCTGGTGAGAAGCGAGAAAAAAAATGAATTATGTGCTAAAATGCTTTAGTATGGATTCGTTTGATTTTATTGCGGGAGGAAAACGTTTGTGTTTTATTATCTTATCGCTTTAGCTGTTATACTTATTGATCAGGTAACAAAATGGATGATTGTAAAAGAAATGTATTATGGACAAAGCATTACCGTAATTGAAAACTTTCTTTACATTACCTCTCATCGTAACAGAGGAGCCGCGTGGGGGATTCTACAAGGACAGATGTGGTTCTTTTATCTTATTACGGTGGTTGTGGTAGTCGGTTTAATAATTTATATTCAAAAGCTCAAAAAACAAGATAAATGGTTCGGTATTGCGCTAGCATTAATGTTAGGCGGCGCCATTGGAAACTTTATTGATCGAGTGGTCCGTAAAGAAGTAGTTGATTTCGTAAATACATACATCTTTACGTATGATTTTCCGATTTTTAACGTAGCTGATTCGGCACTTGTCGTCGGAGTAATCATCATGTTTATTATGACGCTGTTTGAAGGGAAAATGAAGAAGGAGCACAAAGAATGAATGTAATTGAAACAGTTATAAATGAAGAACAAGCGGGAGAACGTATTGATAAAGTACTTTCGACTGTAAATGCAGAATGGTCACGTTCACAAGTGCAGCAGTGGATCAAAGAAGGTCATGCAAAAGTGAATGATAAAACCGTTAAAGGAAACTATAAATGTAAAACAGGAGACGCTATTATTATTGAAGTGCCGGAACTAGAGGAGCTTGATGTGGTAGCGGAAGAAATGGATTTAGATATTTATTATGAAGATCAAGATGTGCTTGTTGTAAATAAACCTCGCGGCATGGTTGTACATCCAGCTCCAGGTCATCATAGCGGCACGCTTGTAAACGGCTTAATGGCTCACTGTAAAGATTTATCCGGTATTAACGGCGTTATGCGCCCTGGGATCGTTCATCGAATTGATAAAGATACGTCAGGTTTACTTATGGTTGCAAAAAATGATTTAGCTCATGAATCACTAGTTAGTCAGCTTGTAGCTAAAACAGTGACGCGTCGCTATAAAGCTATCGTTCACGGAGTAATTGCGCACGATCACGGTACAATTGATGCGCCAATCGGCCGAGATAAGCAAGATCGTCAAAGCATGACGGTCACTGATGAAAACAGTCGTGATGCAGTGACGCACTTTACTGTATTGCAGCGTTTTAAAGATTTTTCACTTGTCGAATGTAAGCTAGAAACGGGGCGAACACACCAAATTCGCGTTCACATGAAGTATATTGGCTTTCCGCTTGTCGGGGATCCGAAGTACGGACCGAAAAAAACGCTTCCGATTGACGGACAAGCGCTTCATGCAGGTGTATTAGGCTTTATTCACCCTCGTACAAATGAATATATGGAATTTGAAGCACCGGCTCCAAAAGAGTTTAATGAGATGCTAGAGCTTATTGAAAAAAGAAGTTGACAACTGCCATAAGTGATGGCATACTTGTATTAACTTAATAAGAACCTTTAAGAACAGTCCAGAGAGGCTGAGAAGGAAACGGTGCAGAAAAGGCATACTTATAGCCTTTTTGAAGAAATATGTCTAAAACCAAATCCTCTTGCCTCAAGGCAAGAGGATTTTTTTATGTCAACAACTTGAGGTGAAAAACAGTGAACGTAAAAGCTACCGTCCTTGACGAACAGGCTATCCGCCGCGCTTTAACTCGAATTGCACATGAGATTATTGAAAAGAATAAAGGAATCGAAAATTGTGTGCTAGTGGGGATTAAAACGCGAGGTATTTATATCGCAAAACGTTTAGCAGAACGAATTGCACAAATTGAAGGAAACACATTGCCAGTCGGAGAACTAGACATCACGCTTTACCGAGATGATTTATCGAAAGTGACAAGCAATGACGAACCTCTCGTAAAAGGATCAGATATTCCGACAGACATTGCAAATAAGAACGTCATCTTAGTAGACGATGTGTTATATACGGGCCGTACGGTTCGTGCAGCACTTGATGCACTAATTGATATCGGTCGACCGGAACTCATTCAGCTGGCTGTTTTAGTGGATAGAGGACACCGCGAGCTGCCGATTCGAGCAGACTATGTTGGTAAAAACGTACCGACAGCTAAAAGTGAAAAAATTGCGGTGCATTTGATGGAAGTAGACGAAAAAGACCACGTGTCTATTTACGAAAAATAAATTATATACCCTTTTAAATAGTAGTCCCGTGAGGCTGCAAAAGGGGGGTCACTATACAAGGAAAACTATACTGCGGTATAGCGTCTTCCTTGTATGCTGAAAACCTCTTTGCCTCTGCGTAAAGAGGTTTTTTTATAGTGATAGGAGGAAAAACATATGAGTCAACAACGAGATTTTGTACTTGATATACATGATAAACCAAAAGCAGTAAATTGGTTAACATTGAGTCTGCAGCATTTGTTTGCAATGTTTGGATCGACGGTGCTAGTGCCGTTCCTAGTCGGATTCAGCCCGGCAATTGCTTTGATTTCAAGCGGGGTAGGAACGCTTGCTTTCCTGCTCATTACAAGAGGTCAAATTCCTTCTTACCTTGGTTCATCGTTCGCGTTCATCACGCCAATCATTTTCGCAAAAGCTTCGTTTGGACCTGAAGAAACGATGGTTGGCTGTTTCTTAGCCGGACTTGTGTATGGAATCGTTGCTTTGATTATAAAAGGAACAGGAATTAATTGGATTATGAAGCTGCTTCCTCCGGTTGTAGTAGGACCAGTTATTATGGTTATAGGCTTAGGATTAGCTAATACAGCAGTAGGCATGGCGATGAACGATGCAAAAGGAAATTACAGCTTAACTTACCTGATGGTTGCGCTTGTGACACTAGCGATAACAGTTGCTTGCTCAATCTTCTTTAAAAACATTATCAGCCTGATTCCGGTACTGATGGGAATTATCGGCGGATACATCTTCGCTTATACACAAGGATTGGTAGACTTTTCAAAGGTAATGAAAGCAGAGTGGATTGAAATACCTCACTTCTACGTGCCGTTCGTCACATACACGCCGTCCATTTCATTAGGGATTGTGCTTATCATGGTACCTGTAGCAGTCGTAACACTTTCAGAACATATTGGACACATTCTTGTTTTAAATAAGATTGTGGATCGAAACTATATTGAAAAGCCAGGGCTGCACAGATCGATTTTAGGAGACGGAGTAGCCACTATGCTTGCTGCGCTGATCGGCGGACCTCCAAACACAACATATGGTGAGAACATCGGAGTGTTAGCCATCACAAAGGTGCTTAGCGTATTTGTAATAGCAGGAGCAGCAGTTTTCGCGATTTTGTTCGGGTTTGTCGGCAAAATCAACGCTCTTATTTCAAGTATACCAACGCCGGTCATGGGTGGGATTTCAATTCTCTTATTCGGAATCATTGCTTCATCAGGCTTGCGCATGATGGTGGATGCAAAGGTAGATCTTGGATCAAAACGAAACTTAATGATTGCTTCGATTATCTTAGTGTTAGGAATCGGAGGAGCACACTTAGATATCTCAGAACATGTAAAGATTGATAGCATGGCACTGTCTGCTATCATGGGAGTTCTGCTGAATCTAGTTCTGCCGAAAGAGAAGATAAAAGAAGCAGAAAACGTTCAACAAACGTCAGCACGAAAAATTTCATAGAACGCCTTTTAATTGAAATCCAGAGAGGTTTCTAAGGGTGTGTGAAAAGCGCGTTATAGACGAAGCTTGTTTTCTTACACCCTTTCTAAGTTAGAAAGGGTGTTTTTTATAAAGAAATGCGAGGAAAGCAAAAATGGAGGGAATCGATATGAAACATTTAGTGACAGTCTCAACACTAGAAACAAATGAAATTCTAGAGATTTTAGACAGCGCTGAAAACTATCGAACGAATAAACAAGGATGGAAACCGGAAGAGAAAATGTTTGTTGCCAACTTATTTTTTGAAGCGAGCACGCGTACTCGATGCAGCTTTGAAATGGCAGAACAGCAGCTAGGATTAACAACAATTCCGTTTGAAGTAACAACTTCAAGCGTCCAAAAAGGAGAAACGCTTTATGACACGATTGAAACATTAGCTTCAATCGGTGTTCAGTCAGTTGTTATTCGCCACCCGCAAGATCGTTATTATGAAGCACTGCAGGAAAAAGTATCGATTCCCATCATTAATGCAGGAGACGGATGCGGTCAGCATCCAACTCAGTGTCTGCTTGATCTACTGACAATTCGCCAAGAGTTCGGCTCGTTTAAAGGATTAAAAGTCGCAATAGTCGGAGATTTGCGACATAGCCGCGTAGCGAGATCGAATGCAGAAATGCTGACAAAACTAGGGGCGACCGTATATTTTGCGGGACCTGAAGAATGGAAAGATGAAGAGAACAGACACGGTACATATCTTGATATCGATGAAGCAATCGAAACGGTCGATGTTGTGATGCTACTGCGTATTCAATTTGAAAGGCATGAAGAGAACACTTCAGAGCTTGCAAAGAACTACCATAGCCGCTTCGGATTAACCGTTGAACGAGAGCGGAAAATGAAATCACATAGCATTATTCTTCATCCAGCTCCGGTGAACAGAGGAGTCGAAATTGCAGATGAGCTCGTTGAATGTGAACGCTCAAGAATTTTTAAACAAATGCAAAATGGCGTATACATTCGCATGGCAGTATTAGCAAGAGCGCTACAACCAATTGAAAGGGGACTTAATAATGACAACAATTATCAAAAATGCTACATGGTTAAATGAAGGAAAAATTGAAAAAGTCGAACTGAAAATTGAAAATGGTGTAATTGCTGAAATAGCTTCACACATTGACGTACAGAATGAAGAAGTCATTGATGCAGGCGGGAACTTCTTATCACCGGGTTTAATCGATGTCCACGTTCACTTGCGTGAGCCAGGGGGAGAAAAGAAAGAAACAATTGAAACAGGTACTCTAGCAGCTGCAAAGGGCGGTTTTACAGCAATTGCTGCAATGCCGAACACGCGTCCAGTGCCTGATACTGTTGAACAAATGGAGTGGGTAAACAAGCGCATTGAACAAACAGCACATGTGCGCGTATTACCGTACGCATCGATTACTACTCGTCAATTGGGAAAAGAATTAACGGACTTTGAAGGCTTAAAAGAAGCGGGAGCATTTGCTTTTACAGATGATGGAGTAGGGGTTCAGTCAACAGGAATGATGCTAGAAGCGATGAAAAAAGCCGCTTCATTAAACAAAGCAATCGTTGCACACTGTGAAGATAATGATTTAATTAACAAAGGCTGCGTACACGACGGGAAATTTGCAAAAGAACATGGACTAAACGGTATCCCATCTATCTGCGAAGCCGTTCAAATTGCACGAGATGTCCTGCTTGCTGAAGCAGCAAACTGTCACTACCATGTGTGTCACGTAAGTACAAAAGAATCCATTCGCGCCATTCGTGATGCGAAAAAAGCAGGCATTCGCGTAACTGCAGAAGTAACGCCTCATCATCTGTTACTAAATGAAGAAGATATCCCGGGACTTGATTCGAATTTCAAAATGAATCCGCCGCTTCGAGAAAAAGATGATCAACAGGCATTAATTGAAGCTTTATTAGACGGAACGCTTGATTTTATCGCCACTGATCACGCACCGCACACAGCGGACGAAAAAGCAGAAGGCATGGAGCTTGCGCCGTTTGGAATTGTGGGACTTGAAACAGCTTTCCCGCTTCTTTATACAAACTTGGTATTAAAAGAAGTAATGACGCTAGAGCAGCTAGTATCGTATTTAACAAACAAGCCGGCTGAAACATTCAATCTTCCTTATGGCACGATTGAAGTGGGAAAAACAGCGGATTTAACCATCATTGATCTTGAAACAGAAAAAGCAATTAATCCAGAAGAATTTGTATCCAAAGGTAAAAACACGCCGTTTGCTAACTGGGTATGCAAAGGTTGGCCGGTAATGACATTAGTAGAAGGTAAACGAGTATGGGAGGATGTTAAAGCATGCAACGTCAACTAATTTTAGAAGATGGAACAGTATTTATCGGAAAAGGATTCGGCAGCGACAAAGAAATGACAGGAGAAGTTGTTTTCAACACGGGAATGACAGGATATCAAGAAATTCTATCTGATCCATCATACTGTGCACAAATTGTGACATTAACATATCCTTTAATCGGAAACTACGGTATTAACCGCGATGACTTTGAGTCGATTGAACCAGCTGTACACGGTTTGATTGTAAAAGAAATTTGTGATGCTCCTTCAAACTTCAGAAGCGAACTATCAGTAGATGAATTTTTAAAACAAAAAGATATTCCAGGATTAGCTGGAATCGACACGCGAAAATTAACGCGAAAAATTCGTCAGCACGGTGCGCTTCGCGGACGCGTGTGCAGCATGGAAGTCAATGTAGAAGAAGTGGTAGCACAGCTTCAAAATCATGAACTTCCGACTGATTCAGTTAAAAAAGTATCAACGGTGAAGCCTTACCCAAGCCCAGGCAGAGGTAAAAAAGTGGTACTCGTTGACTTTGGAATGAAACACGGAATTTTACGTGAATTAACAGCTCGTCAATGCGACGTGATTGTGGTTCCTTATAACGTAACTGCGCAAGAAATTCTTCAATTAAATCCAGATGGCATCATGTTAAGCAACGGACCTGGAGACCCAAAAGACGTACCGGAAGCAATCGAGATGATTCAAGGGGTTTTAGGGAAGGTTCCGCTTTTCGGAATTTGTTTAGGACATCAGCTGTTTGCCCTAGCATGCGGAGCAGATACAGAAAAAATGAAATTTGGTCATCGTGGATCCAACCATCCTGTAAAGGATCTAAAAACCAATAAAGTAGCTCTTACATCTCAAAACCACGGCTATACAGTGTGTGAGCCATCTCTTGTCAACACGCCATTAGAAGTGACGCACGTTGCGCTTAACGATGGAACAGTTGAAGGAGTAAAGCATAAAGAATATCCGGCATTTACGGTTCAGTATCACCCTGAAGCATCACCGGGACCTGAAGATGCAAACGGATTGTTCAACGAATTTATGGATCTTATGAAAAACAATCAGAAAGTAGGTAATTGCTAATGCCAAAACGTCAAGATATTAACACAATTCTCGTAATCGGATCAGGACCAATCGTCATTGGACAGGCGGCAGAGTTTGACTATGCAGGAGCGCAAGCATGTATTGCGTTAAAAGAAGAAGGATACAAAGTTATTCTTGTGAACTCCAATCCTGCAACAATCATGACAGATTCAGAAATGGCAGACAAAGTATATATTGAACCTCTAACGGTTGAATTTGTAAGCTCAATTATTCGTAAAGAACGCCCGGATGCACTGCTTCCAACGCTTGGCGGTCAAACGGGACTGAACTTAGCGGTAGAATTACACGAAACGGGCATTTTAGAAGAATTTAACGTAGAAATTCTCGGGACAAAATTATCAGCGATTGAACAAGCTGAAGACCGTGAGCAGTTCCGTTCATTAATGAATGAACTAAATCAGCCTGTCCCAGCAAGTGAAATCATTCATTCACTAGACGAAGCGTATGCGTTTGTTGAACAAGTAAACTATCCGGTAATCGTGCGTCCTGCTTATACGCTTGGCGGTACGGGAGGCGGAATTTGTAACAACGAGCAAGAGCTGATTGAAATTGTAACAAGTGGGTTAAAACACAGTCCTGTAACACAGTGCTTACTTGAGAAAAGCATTGCAGGCTTTAAAGAAATTGAATATGAAGTAATGCGCGATGCAAACGATAATGCGATTGTAGTATGTAATATGGAAAACTTTGACCCGGTCGGTATTCATACGGGAGATTCAATTGTTGTAGCACCAAGCCAAACGCTAAGCGACCGTGAGTATCAGCTGCTTAGAAATGCGTCACTAACAATTATCCGAGCGCTTAAAATCGAAGGCGGATGTAACGTTCAGCTAGCACTAGACCCAGAAAGCTTCCAGTATTACGTAATTGAAGTAAACCCTCGTGTAAGCCGTTCGTCGGCCTTAGCATCAAAAGCAACAGGGTATCCAATTGCAAAATTAGCTGCAAAAATTGCGGTAGGGTTAACATTAGATGAAATGATGAACCCGGTAACTGGGAAGACATACGCATGTTTCGAACCTGCACTAGATTACATCGTATCTAAAATTCCACGCTGGCCGTTTGATAAATTTGAATCAGCTAACCGTAAACTAGGTACACAGATGAAGGCAACAGGGGAAGTAATGGCAATTGGCCGCACGTTCGAAGAGTCAATTTTAAAAGCCGTACGCTCACTTGAGTCAAACGTTCATCACTTAGAGCTAAAAGATGCGCATGAATTTGATGATGCCATTATTGAAAAACGTATTCGCAAAGCTGGCGATGAGCGATTATTCTACGTCGCAGAAGCCATTCGCCGCGGCGTAACAATTCAGCAAATTCACGAGTGGAGCAAAATCGATCTTTTCTTCTTAGTAAAACTTGAAAAAGTGATTGCTTTTGAAAATGTGTTAAAAGAAGAGATTCATAATGTAGAAGTTTTACAGGAAGCAAAAGAAATGGGATTTGCAGACTGCACGATTGCTAAGCTATGGAATCAAACAGAGCGTGAAGTATACGACTTCCGCAAACAAAACGGCGTGATGCCAGTATACAAAACGGTAGATACATGTGCAGCAGAATTTGAATCGACAACACCATATTTCTACGGCACGTTTGAAGATGAAAATGAATCGATTGTTACAGATCGTAAAAGCGTTGTGGTGTTAGGATCAGGTCCGATCCGCATCGGGCAAGGAATTGAGTTTGACTATGCAACGGTTCACTCGGTGTGGGCGATTAAAGAAGCTGGATACGAAGCGATTATTGTCAATAACAATCCAGAAACAGTGTCAACTGACTTCAGTATTTCAGATAAATTATACTTCGAGCCGCTGACGATTGAAGATGTGATGCATATCATCGATTTAGAAAAACCAGAAGGTGTGGTTGTACAGTTCGGTGGTCAAACAGCAATCAACTTAGCGGATGAGCTAGAAGCAAGAGGGGTCAAGATCTTAGGTACGTCGCTTGAAAGCTTAGATGCAGCGGAAGACCGTAAAAAATTCGAAGCGACGCTAGCGCGTTTAGAAGTACCTCAGCCGCTTGGAAAGACGGTTACTTCAGTTGAAGAAGCAGTGGTTGTCGCAAAAGAAATTGGTTATCCGGTGCTTGTACGTCCTTCATACGTACTGGGCGGACGCGCGATGGAAATTGTGTATAAAGAAGAAGAGCTGCTTCATTATATGAAACACGCGGTAAAAGTACACGCTGATCATCCTGTATTAATCGACCGCTACTTAACAGGAAAAGAAATTGAAGTCGATGCCATTTCAGACGGTGAAACAGTGGTTATTCCAGGAATCATGGAGCATGTAGAGCGCGCGGGTGTCCACTCAGGCGACTCCATCGCTGTATACCCACCGCAAACTCTGTCACAGGACGTAAAAGATACGATCATTGATTACACAACACGAATTGCAAAAGGCTTAAACATTATTGGACTGCTTAACATTCAGTTCGTCTTATCAAAAGGAGAAGTGTTTGTTCTTGAAGTAAATCCTCGTTCAAGCCGTACGGTGCCGTTCTTAAGTAAAATCACGCGTATTCCGATGGCGAATGTGGCAACAAAAGTAATTTTAGGAACAAGTTTAAAAGATCTTGGCTATGAATCAGGCATGCACCCTGAAGAAGAAGGCGTCTACGTAAAAGTGCCGGTCTTCTCATTTGCAAAGCTGCGCCGCGTAGATATTACGCTTGGACCTGAAATGAAATCTACTGGAGAAGTAATGGGGCAAGATTCAACGTACGAAAAAGCATTATATAAAGGACTAATTGCGTCAGGTATGTCCATTAAGCCGTACGGTTCAGTACTTATGACAGTAGCGGATAAAGATAAGGAAGAGGCAACAGCGTTAGCAAAGCGCTTTGCTAATATTGGCTACCAGGTGATTGCAACGGAAGGAACAGCTTCAACGTTTACAAAAGAAGACATTCGCGTAAAAATAGTAAATAAAATTCATCATGAAGATCACAATCTTTTAGATGTGATACGAAAAGGTGAAGCGCAGCTGGTCATCAACACGCTAACAAAAGGAAAACAGCCTGCGCGTGACGGATTTAAAATTCGCCGTGAAGCAGTTGAAAATGGCGTACCTTGCTTAACATCACTTGATACAGCAGAAGCGATTTTACGAGTGCTTGAAACGATCAGCTTCCATACAACGCCAATGAAAAAAGTTCGTCCAACCAAAGAGGTGACAACCGTATGATCAAACATGAAATGATGCAAGTCGTCAGTCAGCGACCGTTAACACACAATGTATATGAATTAACCCTTCAAGGCGAGCTTGTTCGTTTCATGAATGAGCCGGGGCAGTTTGTGCATATCCGCGTTAACAACGACTATTTGCCACTGCTTCGCAGACCAATCAGTATTGCAGAAATTGATCAAACGCACGAACAATTTACGATGATTTACCGTGCAGAAGGGGCGGGAACATCGCTGCTGGCTGAAAAACAAGCCGGACAGTCGATTGACGTGTTAGGTCCCCTTGGCCACGGTTTTCCATTAGATGCGATAGAGTCAGGTCAAACGGCTTTATTAGTAGGGGGAGGCATTGGAGTGCCTCCGCTCTATGAGCTTTCAAAAAGACTTCGTGAAAAAGGCGTGCAGGTTATCCACGTCCTAGGTTTTCAATCAAAAGCAGACGTATTTTATGAACGAGAGTTTTTAGCTTTAGGAGAAACATATATTGCAACGGTAGACGGCTCTTACGGAACAAAAGGTTTTGTCACAACGGTGATTGACGAGCATCAGTTTTCATATGACGTTATGTTTTCATGCGGTCCAACTCCGATGTTAAAAGCACTAGAAAATAATTATACAAACAAGCCGCTTTACATTTCTTTAGAAGAAAGAATGGGCTGTGGAATCGGCGCTTGCTTTGCATGTGTATGCAGGGAAAGTGAAGATTCTACGGCGTATAAAAAAATCTGCAGCGACGGTCCCGTCTTTCAAGCAGGGGAGGTGCTTCTATGAGTATGCTAAAAACGACATTGCCAGGGTTAGATTTGAAAAATCCAATTATGCCAGCATCCGGCTGCTTTGGATTTGGGCGTGAGTATGCTCAATTTTATTCACTTGATGCACTTGGAGCCATTATGATTAAAGCGACTACTGCTGAAACTCGTTTTGGCAATCCAACTCCTCGCGTAGCGGAGACATCTGCAGGAATGTTAAATGCGATTGGATTACAAAATCCTGGGCTAGAAAAAGTAATGAATGAAGAGCTCGTTTGGCTTCAGCAATATGATGTGCCGATTATCGCGAACGTAGCCGGTGCTTCAATTGAAGAATATGTGCACGTAGCAAAAGAAATTTCAACCGTATCAAATGTGAAAGCACTTGAATTGAATATTTCATGTCCTAACGTAAAGGAAGGCGGAATTGCGTTTGGCGTAGATCCTGTCATCGCTGCTCGTTTAACAAAAGCGGTAAAAGATGTTTCAAATGTTCCAGTTTATGTTAAACTATCACCAAACGTATCCAATATTGTAGACATGGCAATGGCTGTTGAAGAAGCTGGCGCGGATGGCTTAACGATGATTAATACGCTTCTTGGGATGCGTCTGGATTTGAAAACAGCTCAGCCGGTTTTAGCGAACGGCACAGGCGGACTGTCAGGACCTTCAATTAAACCGGTAGCGATTCGAATGGTGTATGAAGTGAGCCAAAAAGTAAACATTCCAATTATCGGTATGGGCGGAGTGACGACTGCTGAAGATGCACTTGAATTTTTATATGCAGGTGCAAGTGCCGTAGCGGTTGGTACAGCAAACTTTGTCGATCCGTATGTATGCCCAACCATCATTGACGAACTGCCAAGGCTATTAACATCATTAGGATACGAGCATGTTTCAGAATGTATCGGAAGGAGCTGGAAAAAGCGTGAAGCAACCGTTAATCATTGCTCTTGATTTTTCATCAATTAACGATGTACAGCAGTTTTTAATGCCTTTTCAACAAGAATCATTATTTGTGAAAGTAGGCATGGAACTGTTTTATAAAGAAGGGCTATCCATTATTTCTGCATTAAAAGAGCAAAACCACCAGATTTTCTTAGACTTAAAGCTTCATGATATTCCCAATACGGTAAAGCAAGGAATGAAGTCTTTGGCTTCTCTTGAAGTGGATTTGGTTAACGTTCACGCAGCCGGCGGAACGAATATGATGCAAGCAGCCGTTGAAGGACTTGACTTAGGAACCGCTGCTGGCAAAAAACGTCCGGATTGTATTGCGGTTACTCAGCTAACAAGTACATCGGATGAAATGCTAAAAGAGCAGCAGCTGATTACGCACTCGATGCAAGAAGTGGTTACGCATTATGCAGCGCTTGCTAAAAAAAGCGGACTAGACGGCGTTGTATGTTCTACTCATGAAGTGCCTTCGATTCGAAAAGCAGCAGGAGAGGACTTTTTGACCGTAACGCCGGGTATTCGTATGGGGGCAGATTCAGTAGATGACCAAGTCCGCGTAGCAACGCCTCAGCTAGCGAGAGAATATGGCTCAAGTGCCATTGTGGTTGGACGTTCTATTACTAAAGCAAAAGACCCGCTTAAAGCATATTATGAGATGTTACAGCAGTGGAAAGGGGAGCGTATTACGCGATGACAAAACTACGAAAAGAAATTGCAAAACAATTAATTGATATTGAGGCAGTAAGCCTTCAACCGAACGATCCGTTTACGTGGGCCTCTGGAATTAAGTCGCCTATTTATTGTGACAACCGTCTAACGCTTAGCTACCCAAAAGTGCGAAAAGAAATTGCAAAAGGTCTGCAGCATTTAATTAAAACGTATTTTGCCAATGCAGAAGTGATTGCTGGTACAGCTACAGCTGGTATTCCTCATGCAGCATGGGTAAGTGAAGCGCTAGAGCTTCCAATGTGCTATGTGCGAAGCAAAGCAAAAGAACATGGACAAGGAAATCAAATTGAAGGAAAAGTAACAAAAGGTCAAAAAGTAGTTGTGATTGAAGATTTGATTTCAACTGGCGGAAGTGTATTTACCGCAGTCGATGCATTAAAAGCGCAGGGTTGTGAAGTACTGGGAGTTGTTTCTATCTTTACATATGAGCTGGAAAAAGCGCGTCAGCTGTTTAAAGAAAAAGAACTTCAAGTTTATTCTTTAACAGACTACTCTACGCTAGTAGAGGCGGCAAACGAAGCGGGATACATTGAAGAAGAAGCGATGGAAAAGCTATTTAAATGGCGTGAAAATCCTTCAGATCCTTCATGGATGAACTAAACTAAAAACCCCCTATATAGAAAGGGGGTTTTTGTTATGACTGGCGCAGCTTCAGTACAAGTTCTTCGCTAGGCGTTACGTACACCGTTTGCTGATTATCGTACGTCACAAAACCAGGTTTAGCACCGCTTGGTTTTTTTACGTGGCGAATTTTTGTATAGTCCACTGGTACCGAACTTGAATTCTTGGCTTTACTAAAGTAAGCAGCAAGGTGAGCCGCTTCTAAAATTGTTTCTTCTGAAGGCTCTTGGCTGCGGATAACAACGTGAGAACCCGGTATATCTTTCGTATGAAACCAAACGTCATCACGAGCAGCAAGGCGATTTGTTAAATACTCATTTTGCTTATTGTTTTTTCCAACTAAAATCGTCGTGCCGTCGCTTGAAACGTATTGTTCAAGTGTAGGCGTGGTGTTTTTTTGTTTTTTTGCTTGCTTTTGCTGACGGTTGCGCAAATATCCTTCTTCCACAAGCTCTTCGCGAATCTCGGCAATGTCTTTGTGAGTAGCAGTATCCATTTGCTGAATAAGTGATTCAAAATACTGTACTTCTTCGTTTGCTTTTTCAATCTGTTCGATTACAATCGAAACGGAATTTTTCGCTTTTTGATACTTTGTAAAATAGCTTTGAGCATTTTGAGACGGTGATTTTTGCGGATCTAATGAAATCGTAAGTGTACCGCTATTTTCATCGTAATAATTAATAACATCCACTTTCGCATCTCCTTTTTTGACAAGGTGTAAATTTGCCGTAAGGAGTTCACCGGCTAGCTGATAATCAGATGCTTTTTCTGCATTTTGCAGCGTTTGCTCAAGTTTTTTTATTTTTTTCTCATTTTTCTTTTTCTCGGTGGAAATAAACTGTACTAAATCATGCGCTTGCTGCTTTACACGATCTCGCTCTGCTTTCCCGTAGTAATAGCGGTCAAGAAGCTCGCTGATAGTTGCATACGTTTTTTTCGTACCCTCTAAATGCGTTAATTCGAGTAAATAAAAATAGTCTTTTTGATTAACGGTTGTCAGAGTCGGTGTAAACTGACCTTCTTTGATCAGCGTCATGGTTTCGACGAATGATTTTGGAAGGGTAGAACGATTCGCTAAGCCAGAGCGAAACACTACTTCATTTGCAATTAAAGGAGAAAGCCCTGAGAAGGTCTGCACTAGCTGGTTAGCTAGCTTTCCGCTATTAAAATCAATTTTTTTAACCACGGTTTCCTCGTCCGCTTCAAATGGATGAAGCTTATCTTGGCTAGGAGGCAGTACGTAAGGAGCTCCGGGTAGAAGCGTACGATGCCTGTTCAAGGCCATTGGAACATGCTTAATACTGTCGATAATCGTTTGTTTTTCTTTATCTACAAGTACAACATTACTATGTCTTCCCATGATTTCAATAATAAGCTGCTTGTACGTCACGTCGCCAATTTCATTTCGTCCTTTTGTTTCAATGACTAAAATGCGGTCTAATCCAAGCTGATACACTTGTTCAATAATGCTTCCTTCTAAATGCTTGCGAAGAAGCATACAAAACATAGGAGGCTCAGATGGATTTTCATAGGGCTCATTTGTAAAATGAACGCGTGAATAGTTAGGGTGAGCTGAGATTAAAAGTTTGCGGTTTTCACCTTTAGCGCGTACTTGTAAAATCAACTCGTTTGGAAACGGCTGATATATTTTTGAAATTCGTCCTGAAACCAAGGTCTCAGATAATTCTTGTAAAATGCCATATGTAAAAATACCATCAAATGACACAGTGCTCACATCCTTAAGTAATTGAAAATTGTCCTATAGAAAAGTATAGCATTTTTTAGGACGAGTCTGAATAAGCATACGATATAAGATTGTAACAATCTAATAGGTGCATTTACAAATAAAAGGGTGTGAAAAGATGCAATGAAATGGTATGAATTAGGTGAAAAAGCAATAGTAGAAGTAACAAAAACAGACAGGCAGCATGGTCTTACACACAAAGAAGTAAAAGCACGTCAGCAGCAACAAGGGTTTAATGAATTGACTGAAGGAGAGAAAAAACCAGCCATTCTTGTGTTTCTAGAGCAATTTAAAGATTTTATGGTACTGGTTTTACTAGCTGCCACGCTTATTTCAGGGCTTTTAGGAGAATACATCGATGCAATTGCTATCATTGCTATTGTGGTAATTAATGGATTTCTCGGGTTCTTCCAAGAAAGAAAAGCAGAGAAATCTCTTCATGCATTAAAAGAGCTTTCGGCTCCTCAAGTAGCAGCCATTCGTGAAGGGAAATGGGTTAAGTTACCATCTAAAGAGCTGGTGGTAGGAGACGTTGTAAAGTTTTCGAGCGGAGACCGTATTGGAGCTGACCTTCGGATTATGGAAGCCAAAAGTCTAGAAATTGAAGAATCAGCGCTTACGGGAGAGTCTTTGCCTGTTGGTAAGCAAATAAAAGCATTGTCAGGAGATGAAGTGCCGCTTGGAGATCAGGACAATATGGCGTTTATGGGTACCCTTGTAACCAGAGGAAGCGGAACAGGTATCGTTGTAGGGATTGGAATGAAAACAGCAATGGGGCAAATTGCTGATTTACTTCAAAATGCTGAAGCCATGATTACTCCTCTTCAACGGAAGTTAGAGCAATTGGGCAAAATTTTAATTGTTGTAGCTCTTGCACTTACTGTATTAGTTGTTGGGATTGGTGTGCTGCAAGGGCATGATTTATACAGTATGTTCTTAGCGGGAGTTTCCTTAGCTGTTGCTGCCATACCCGAAGGTCTTCCTGCCATCGTAACCGTGGCGCTATCTCTTGGTGTACAGCGCATGATTAAGCAAAGATCCATTGTTCGCAAACTTCCTGCTGTTGAGACACTAGGATGCGCGTCAGTCATTTGCTCAGACAAAACGGGCACATTGACGCAAAATAAAATGACGGTTACCCACCTCTGGTCGGGAGGAATGACGTGGAGAGTATCAGGGACAGGGTATGAACCTACGGGCGTATTTTCACGAGAGGAAAGAGAAGTTGATACACGGAGTGAAAAACCGCTTCAGCAGCTTTTGGTGTTTGGTCTGCTTTGCAATCAAACGTCCATCTCGAGAAAAGATAAAGAATATGTTATCGACGGGGATCCTACTGAAGCGGCTTTGCTTGTTGCCGCGATGAAAGCGGGGCTGACAAAAGAAAATATTCAAAAGCAGTTTACGATTATTGAAGAGTTTCCATTTGATTCAACGCGTAAAATGATGAGTGTAGTCATTGAAGACGCATCTCATAAACGCTATGTGATAACAAAAGGTGCTCCGGATGTGCTGCTTATAAACAGCAAAAATATTTTGTGGGAAAGCAGACAACAAACGCTGTCGGTAACGGTTCATAATGAAGTAAAAGGAGCGATTGATCAGTTAGCTAGCCAAGCGCTTCGAACCATTGCTATTGCATATCGACCGTTAGGAGAACATGAGAGCGTTCATACAGAGAAGGAAGCAGAAAAAGACCTGACTTTCCTCGGGCTTCAAGGAATGATTGATCCGCCAAGACCAGAGGTCAAGCAAGCGGTCAAAGAATGCCGAGACGCAGGCATCAAAACCGTTATGATTACAGGTGACCACGTTATTACAGCACAGGCGATTGCAAAACAGCTCGGAATTTTACCGAAAAACGGTCAAGTCTTGGAAGGAACGGATTTATCCAAAATGACGCAGGAAGAGCTAGAAGAAGTAGTAGATGATGTTTATGTATATGCAAGGGTATCACCTGAGCATAAGCTTAAAATTGTTAAAGCTCTTCAAGCAAAAGATCACATTGTAGCGATGACGGGCGACGGCGTAAATGACGCACCGGCTATTAAAGCAGCAGACATAGGAATTGCGATGGGCATCACCGGGACAGACGTAGCAAAAGAAGCGTCTTCACTCGTTTTGCTTGATGATAATTTTGCCACTATTAAATCAGCGATCAAAGAAGGGCGAAATATCTATGAAAATATTCGGAAGTTTATCCGTTACTTGCTTGCATCAAATGTAGGAGAAATTTTAGTTATGCTCTTTGCGATGATTTTAGCACTTCCGCTTCCGCTAGTGCCCATTCAGATACTATGGGTAAACTTAGTAACAGACGGTTTGCCTGCGATGGCTCTTGGCTTAGACCAGCCAGAGGACAACGTGATGAAGCGCCATCCAAGGCATCCGCGCGAAGGTATTTTTGCAAGAGGATTAGGATGGAAAGTAGTCAGCCGTGGATTTTTAATTGGAGCTGCTACACTTGCTGCGTTTATGATTGTTTACGACAATGACCCAGATCGGTTGCAGTATGCTCAGACGATTGCATTTGCCACACTTGTCATGGCACAGCTTATTCACGTATTTGACTGCCGAAGTGAAAAATCAATTTTTGATCGGAATCCATTTCAGAACTTATATCTTGTAGGGGCTGTTATTTCATCTATTATCCTTATGCTGGTGGCCATCTACTATCCGCCGCTGCAGCCTATTTTCCATACAATGGCCATTGCACCGCGGGAATGGCTCGTTATTTTAGGACTTGCAAGCCTTCCAACTTTTTTACTTGCTGGTTCACTTTTAACAAGAAAACCTTCATAAATTGTGCTATACTTTAATACAGGCTGTCCCAAATGAGAAAACTCATGAAGGCAGCCTTTACAGGTTGAATAAAGAAGAGAGATTTCTTTTTTTTGCTAACACTTTCTTTTACGATACTTTTTATGTAAGATGTACATAGTGGATGTGATGATAATGATAAAAAGTATGACTGGTTTTGGCCGCGGAAAAGCGGAAGTGGAAAATCGATCAGTAACAGTGGAAATGAAGTCTGTTAATCATCGTTTTTGTGAAATTGTTATCCGTATGCCAAGACAATTAATTGAAATTGAAGATAAAATAAAAAAAATCGTTCAAACATACATAAAACGTGGTAGAGTAGAAGTATTTGTTACTATTTCAGGTGAAGAAATGGCAAAAAAGAAACTGCAGACGGATTGGCAGCTGCTTGATGAATACATGAATGCGTTGCAGCAAGTAAAAGAAAAGCACGGGCTGTCACAATCTGTTCAAATTCAAGACATTTTACACATGCCTGAAGTGATGACAACTTATGAAGAAGAAGCTGATCAGACGAGTATTCATGGTGCAATCTTTGAAGCCGTTGAAGCTGCTGTTCATCAGTTAGTGGATATGCGGAAACGAGAGGGATCAGAGCTGTATCACGATTTAATGGGATACTTACAGGACATTCAAGACATTCGCGAAAAAATTACACAGCTTGCTCCTGAAGTTGCTGAACAATATCGCGAGCGTATTAAAAGAAAGCTGAGCGACTATTTAGAAGGTACTTTCGATGAGCAGCGAGTGCTGACTGAAGTAGCTATTTTTGCTGAAAAAGCAGATATTAGCGAAGAACTTACGCGAATTCAAAGTCATGTTTCACAATTTATTCAAGCATTAAATACACCTGATTCAGTGGGACGCAAGCTGGATTTTCTTGTTCAAGAGCTGAATCGTGAAATGAATACAATCGGTGCGAAGGCAAATAATGGTACTATTGCTCAGTATGTTATTAGTATGAAAGCACAATTAGAACGCATAAAAGAGCAGGTTCAAAATATTGAATAGCCTTCGTGTAAGATAAAGATTATATTGGTATAGCAGGAGGCTTCTTATGAGCGGTAAATTAGTGAACGTTGGATTTGGAAATTTTATTTCTTCTAATCGTATAATCTCTGTCGTTCATCCTGAATCAGCTCCAATCAAACGCATTATTCAAGATGCAAAAGATCGAGGCTCTTTAATAGATGCAACGCAAGGACGTAAAACACGATCTGTTATTGTTATGGATAGCGATCATGTTATTTTAGCTCCTGTACAGCCAGAAACTGTGTCGCAGCGACTTATAAACAAAGAAGAATTATTAGAAGGGTAGGTCACTTGAACCGATGATTGAAAGAGGTTTATTAATTGTTCTTTCCGGACCATCAGGTGTTGGAAAAGGAACGGTACGAAAAGCATTGTTTGAGCAAGAAGACATTAAATTGCAGTATTCTATCTCTGCAACAACAAGAAAGCCCCGCGAAGGTGAAGTAGACGGCGTTGACTATTTCTTCAAACCACGCGAAGAGTTTGAGCGCATGATTGAAAACAAGAAATTATTAGAGTGGGCTGAATACGTAGGCAACTACTACGGTACCCCGGTTGATTATGTAGAACAAACGTTATCTGAAGGAAAAGACGTATTTCTAGAAATTGAAGTGCAAGGTGCTCTTCAAGTGAAAGAAGCATTTCCAGAAGGTTTGTTCATCTTCTTGGCACCGCCGAGTTTATCAGAGCTTAAAAGTCGTATCGTAAACCGCGGTACTGAAACAGAAGACTTAATCAATAACCGTATGCGCGTGGCAAAAGAAGAAATTGAACTTATGGACGCCTACGATTATGTTGTAGAAAATGACAAAGTAGAAAATGCTTGTGCTCGCATCCGTGCTATCGTAACGGCTGAACACTGCCGTCGTGATCGTATTTCTGCGCGCTATAAAAGAATGCTGGAGGTAGAATAAACATGCTTTATCCATCAATTGATTCCCTAATGGAAAAATTAGATTCTAAGTACACGCTTGTGACAGTAGCTGCAAAACGCGCTCGTCAATTACAGCTTCACAATGATACGCCGATTGAAAAGCCGGTTTCTTATAAGTTTGTAGGCTGTGCTTTAGAAGAAATTAATGCTGAACAATTAAGCTATAAGCAAGGTGTAGCAGAAGAAGATTCTAAACATCAGTAAGTGAAAAAATAACAACCTACTTTATAGGTTGTTATTTTTTTGATGCTTTTGTTTGTATTCAAGCAGGATAGTGAATGTCTCACTACAAAAATGGTATAATAATTGAATTGAAAAGCTTTAGATAGTTACCCGAGTAAACAAGCGGATGCTGGTTGAGCGGGATAAATAGATGGGGGCATAATGATGAAGGGAAAACGAATTTTATTATGTGTTAGCGGCGGAATCGCCGTATATAAAGCCGTAGCTTTAACAAGTAAATTAGTACAAGCAGGAGCGGAAGTTAAAGTAATGATGACTGCTTCAGCACGCGAGTTCGTAACGCCGCTTACGTTTCAAGCTCTGTCTCGAAACCCAGTTTATACAGATACGTTTGATGAAAAAGATCCATCTGTGATTGCACATATTGATTTAGCCGATTGGCCCGATTTAATTTTAGTGGCTCCTGCTACGGCTAATATGATAGGGAAAATAGCAAATGGTCTTGCAGATGATATGATTTCCACAACGCTGCTTGCTGCTACTGCACCTGTGTGGATTGCGCCTGCAATGAATGTTCATATGTACGATCATCCCGCTGTTAAAAAAAATATGAGCACTCTTTCATCATTTGGTTACTCTTTTGTAGAACCAGGAGAAGGGTATTTGGCATGTGGTTATGTAGGAAAAGGTCGTCTTGAAGAGCCAGAAACAATTGTTTCACTAATCGGCTCTTATTTTTCCAAAGTATCAGATACACAAAAAATCTTTGACGGTATCAATGTATTGGTTACAGCAGGACCTACGGTAGAACGCGTTGATCCCGTCCGATTTTTCACCAATCGCTCTACTGGGAAAATGGGTTATGCTCTTGCAGAACAAGCTGCTAAGTTAGGTGCATCGGTAACACTTGTAACGGGACCGACGAATTTAGAGTATCCAAAAGGGGTGCAGGTTGTTCAAATTGAAAGCGCGCAGCAGATGCTTGAAGCTGTTATGCAGCGCTATCATGAAGCAGATGTTGTCATTAAATCAGCCGCAGTGGCAGATTACCGACCAAAGTATGTGTTTGATCAAAAGATGAAAAAGCAGCCTGGTGAAGCAGTATTAGAGCTAGAGAGAACACCAGATATTTTACGCACGCTTGGAGAGCGAAAAGAACACCAGCTTTTAGTCGGCTTTGCAGCAGAAACAGAACAAGTGGATGAATATGCACAAAAGAAACTTGCATCTAAAAACTTGGATATGATTGTAGCCAATAACGTGACGACAGAAGGAGCAGGTTTTGGGACGGACACAAATATTGTGACGCTCTATAAGCGAAGCGGAGAGTCTAAAGAACTTCCCATTCTTTCAAAACACGATGTAGCTACCGAGGTGTTAAAAGAAGTGAAGGAAATGTTAGAAGGGCGGAGAAAATGAGTGTAGCTAGTGTAATTGTGGACGTGGCTGCTAAACAAACAGATCGAGCTTTTGACTACGCCATTCCTGACAAATGGAAAGGAATTATTGTTCCGGGTATGCGAGTTGTCGTTCCGTTTGGTCCAAGAAAAGTTCAAGGGTTTGTGGTGGCTCTTAAAGAAGAGGCTGAAGTTAAGCGTGTTAAACCAATCGCTGACTTGCTTGATTTAACGCCGGTTCTGACTCCTGAACTGTTAGAGATTGGGCACTGGCTAACAGAAAAAACGCTTTGTTTTATGATATCGGCTTTTCAAGTCATGCTGCCTGCGGCGATGAAAGCAAAATATGATAAAGAACTGTCACTCCTTTCAAAAGAGGCATACGAACAGCTTCATGAGCAAGTCAAGCCGTTTTTTCAGTCAAGATCCTCGCTGAAGTGGAGTGAAGTGGAAAAAACAGCCGCTGCTCCTGCTTTTCACCGTGATATTCAAAAAGGTCTAATTGAAGTCGTCTACGTGGTGAAAAACAAAGGAAACAAAAAAACGGCAAAAGGCGTAAAACTGAATCAAAGCCTTGAAGACATTCAACAGTTTATGAACGAGTTAAATAAGCAGGCAGAAAAGCAAAAGCAAGTGCTGTCTTTTATGCTCGAGCGAAATGAAGAAGTAGCCATAAAAGAAATAGCGGAAGATTTGCAGATTACCTCCGCTCCTATAAAAGCGCTGATTAACAAAGGACTCTTAGAGGAAACGGAAATTGAAATATACCGTGATCCTTATCAAGATCGATACTTTACACCGTCAAAGCCATTTCAATTGACCGATGAACAAGCTGAGGCAATCGCACCGATTCTGCAGGACATCGAAGAAAATCTTCACGATGTGTTTTTAATGTATGGAGTAACGGGAAGCGGAAAAACAGAAGTGTATCTCCAATCGATTGATCAAGTATTAAAAAAAGGAAAAGAAGCGATTATGCTTGTTCCGGAGATTTCACTTACCCCTCAGATGGTCAAGCGGTTTAAAGAGCGGTTCGGCTCAAAAGTTGCTGTGCTTCATAGCGGCTTGTCTACTGGAGAAAAATACGATGAATGGCGAAAAATTCAGCGAAAAGAAGTATCCGTTGTGGTAGGGGCCCGCTCTGCTGTATTTGCTCCATTTGAAAATTTAGGCCTTCTTATTATCGATGAAGAACATGAGACGAGTTATAAACAAGAAGAAAACCCCCGTTATCATGCAAAAGATGTAGCCATTTACCGAGGGCAGCATCATCAGTGTCCAGTCATTTTAGGAAGTGCAACACCAACGCTTGAGTCCTTTGCAAGAGCGCAAAAAGGTGTATATAAGCTACTGACGTTAAAGCAAAGAATGAATAAGTCATCGATGCCGTCGGTGGATATTGTTGATATGAGAGAGGAACTTCGCAGCGGCAATCGCTCTATGTTTTCAACTATGCTGTTTGAAAAGATGAAAAACCGTTTGGAAAAAGGAGAGCAAATCGTTTTATTTTTAAATAAAAGAGGCCATTCTTCTTTTGTTATGTGCAGGGACTGCGGTTACGTTCCGACATGTGAGCACTGTGAAATTTCACTAACGTATCACCGCTATCAAAATAAATTAAAATGCCATTACTGCGGACACGAAGAACATGTGCACACTGAGTGCCCGGAATGCCACAGCGAACATATCCGCTTTTTTGGATCTGGTACACAAAAAGTGGAAGAAGAATTAACAAAAGTGCTGCCTGAGGCTAGAGTCGTGCGAATGGATGTTGATACGACAAGCCGAAAAGGCGCGCATGAAAAGCTCCTGAACAAGTTTGCAAGTGGAGAAGCGCAAATTTTACTAGGGACGCAGATGATTGCCAAAGGGCTAGACTTTCCAAACGTCACGCTTGTAGGCGTTTTAACAGCAGATACGATGCTGAATTTACCTGACTTTCGTGCATCTGAAAAAACGTTTCAGCTTTTAACACAAGTAAGCGGAAGAGCAGGACGCCACAAGCTTCCAGGAGAAGTAGTGATTCAAACGTACACGCCTGAGCACTACAGCATTCAACTTGCGAGTCAGCATGATTACGATGCGTTTTATAAGCAGGAGATGGAAATTCGTAAAATGCATAAATATCCGCCTTTCTTTTACTTGGCGCTTGTCACCGTATCTCATGAAAATATTGCAAAAGTGGTGTCTGTTACAGACAAAATTTCGCAGTATCTGGGTCAGAAACTTTCGCCGCAAACAACGATCTTAGGGCCAGTCGCATCTCCCATTGCTAAGATAAAAGATAGATATCGCTATCAATGCATGTTAAAATACAAGCTGGAACCAAGCCTGATTCCGCTGTTGAAATATATATTAGAACGTTATCAAGCGGAAATGCAGAAGGAAAATTTAACGATTACAATTGATTTGAATCCATACTCGATGATGTAACTAGTCGTCTTGATGGCGTTAAAGAAGAAGCTTTTTGGATATAAATAGAAAGAATAAAGGAGGTGCCTATTTGGCTAAGCTTAAGCTTGTTTACCATCCTAATGAAGTACTTGAACAAGAGTGTGAAGTCGTTAAAAACTTTGATAATAAATTAGCGAAATTACTAAACGGCATGTATGATTTAATGCTTGAAGCAGACGGTGTGGGTCTAGCTGCTCCTCAAGTAGGAGTTCTGCAGCAAGTGGCAGTGGTAGACGTGGACGATCGACACGGTAAAATTGAGTTAATTAATCCGGTAATTATTGAGCAACGAGGCGAACAAATCGGTCCAGAAGGCTGCCTAAGTTTTCCGGGCCTTTTTGGTGACGTGGCTCGAGCTGATTATGTGAAAGTACGTGCGCAAAATCGTAAAGGAAAACCTTATTTTATAGAAGCAAAAGGTTTTTTAGCACGAGCCATTCAACATGAAATTGATCACTTACACGGTGTATTGTTCACGGAAAAAGTAACAAAGTATTACGAAGAGGATGAACTAGAAGGGTAGGTTTTACACGATGAAAGTCGTATTTATGGGAACGCCGGATTTTTCAGTGCCGGTTTTACAAACATTACTTAAAGATGGATATGAAGTGGTCGCAGTGGTTACACAGCCGGACCGACCAAAAGGACGCAAGCGCGTATTAACACCTCCTCCTGTAAAAGTTGAGGCGTTAAAACATGAAATACCTGTACTGCAGCCAGAAAAGATTCGTTTAGAAGAAGAATATCAGCAAGTGTTAGCGTATGAGCCTGACCTAATTGTAACAGCGGCTTTTGGTCAAATTTTACCAACTCCTATTTTAGAAGCGCCTAAATACGGCTGTATTAACGTACATGCTTCTCTGTTACCTGAACTGCGCGGAGGCGCGCCGATTCACTATTCAATTCTACAAGGTAAGCCGAAAACTGGTGTTACAATTATGTATATGGTAGAAAAATTAGATGCAGGTGATATCTTAACACAGGTAGAAGTTCCGATTGAAGAACGTGATCACGTGGGCACACTTCACGATAAACTCAGCGCTGCTGGTGCAAAATTGCTTTCAGAAACCATTCCTTCTCTTGTGAAAGGTGAAATTACGCCGGTTAAACAAAACGATGGCGAAGCGACATTTGCTTCTAATATTAAGCGTGAACAAGAGAAAATTGATTGGGCCCGTACAGGAGAAGAAATTTATAATCATATCCGCGGACTTCATCCTTGGCCCGTTGCTTATACAACAGCAGACGGTCAAGTCATGAAAATTTGGTGGGGAGAGAAAGTATCCGCATCAGGCAAACCGGGTACCGTTTTATCACTTGAAGAGGACGGATTTGTAGTAGCAACTGGAAATGAAACAGCTATTAAAGTGACGGAACTTCAGCCGGCTGGAAAAAAACGTATGGATGCAGCGCAGTATTTACGAGGTACATCTGTTGAAGTCGGAACAGTATTAGGGGATGTCAATGAGTAAGTACAACGTTCGAGACATAGCTTTAGATATTTTACTAGCTATTGAAAAAAATCAGGCATTCAGCAATCTATTGTTAAATAACAGTATACAAAAACGTGGTATTCAAGGGAAAGATGCAGGGCTGTTAACGGAAATCGTGTATGGAACGATTCAAAGACGCGATACGTTAGATTACGGGTTAGCCCCTTTCTTGAAAAATCCCAAAAAACTTCAGCCTTGGGTGCGAGTGCTGCTTCGTTTATCTCTTTATCAGATGATGTATTTAGACCGAGTACCTGACCGGGCAATCCTTCATGAAGCAGTAGAAATTGCTAAAAAACGTGGTCACAAAGGAATTGCCTCAATGGTAAACGGCGTTTTACGAAATATTCAGCGCAGCGGCACGCCTTCTTTAGAAGAAATACAAAATCCTGTGGAGCGCTTGGCAATTGAAACGAGTCATCCAGTATGGCTTGTAAAACGCTGGGTGGAACAATATGGATTGGACAAAACACGCGGAATCTGTTTAGCTAATTTAATGGCCCCTAAACAAACAATCCGAGTAAACAGTGCACGCTTTACGCAAAATGAAGTAAAAGAAGCGCTAGAAAAAGAAGGTATTGTTGTAGAACCAGGCCATTTTGTAGAAGAAGCGCTAGAAGTTCAAAAAGGAAATGCAGCTCATACACAAGCATTTCGTGAAGGAATGTTTACCGTTCAAGATGAAAGCTCTATGTTAGTAGCTCATGCACTAGGCGCAGAAGCAGAAGAGCTGATTTTAGATAGCTGTGCTGCACCGGGAGGAAAATCAACTCATATTGCAGAGCAGCTTAAAAACAGTGGTAGAGTTATTTCCTTGGACATTCATGACCATAAAGTAAAGCTGATTGCCCAGCAGGCAGAGCGTCTGCATCTTACCAATATTGAGCCAACGGTTCAAGACAGCCGCAAAGCCGGTGAACAGTTTGATAAAGAAATGTTTGACCGCATTTTAGTAGATGCCCCGTGCTCAGGTTTTGGTGTGATGAGACGTAAACCTGATTTGAAATATACAAAAACTGAGCAGGATGTAAAGCAGCTGGCGCGTATTCAACAAGATATTTTAAATGCGGTTGCGCCTTTATTAAAAAAAGGTGGGACCCTCGTATATAGTACATGTACAATTGATCGGGATGAAAATGGGGATGTTGTAGCAGCATTTTTAGCAGATCATGCTGATTTTCAAAAAGACGAAACGCTTGCTGCACGCATGCCGCAAAGACTTAAACAAAACGTAAAACATGGTGAAATTCAATTGCTGCCAGATGCACAAAGCGATGGATTTTATATTGCATGTTTACAGAAGAAGGTGTAAAAATGGAAGAAGTAGCTAAAAGAAAAGCAAAAGCAGAAGAAAAAACGCAAAAACCATCTATTTATTCATTAGAAATGCACGACCTAGAAAATTGGTTAGTGGAACATGGTGATAAGAAGTTCCGTGCTAAACAAATTTTTGACTGGTTATATGTTAAACGCGTAACGGACTTTGACGATATGTCAAACTTATCTAAAGGATTACGTGAACAATTAAAAGACAAATTTGCATTAACGACATTAAAAACAGTTGTTCAGCAAACGTCTGGAGACGGCACGATGAAGTTTTTATTCGAACTCCATGACGGTTATACGATTGAAACGGTGCTTATGCGTCATGAATACGGAAATTCTGTCTGCGTAACAACTCAAGTTGGCTGTCGCATCGGCTGTACGTTCTGTGCGTCTACTCTTGGAGGTTTAAAGCGTAACTTAGAAGCTGGAGAAATCGTAGCGCAAGTAGTAAAAGTACAAAAAGCGCTAGATGAACAAGGAGAACGCGTGAGCTCTGTCGTAATTATGGGTATTGGGGAGCCATTTGATAACTATGATGAAATGATGCGCTTCTTAAAAACAATTAACAGTGATGATGGATTAAATATTGGTGCACGTCATATCACAGTATCGACAAGTGGAATCATTCCAAAAATCTATAAGTTTGCTGATGAAAAAATGCAAATCAATTTTGCGATTTCACTTCACGCTCCAAACAATGACATCCGCTCACGCTTAATGCCGATTAACCGCGCGTATAAACTTCCTGATTTGATGGAAGCCATTAAATATTATACGGATAAAACGGGAAGACGTATTAGCTTTGAGTATGGTCTATTCGGAGGAGTAAACGATCAAGTAGAGCATGCGGAGGAATTAGCGGATTTGATTAAAGACGTTAAATGTCACGTGAACTTGATTCCGGTAAACTATGTGCCTGAGCGTGATTATGTTCGTACACCGCGTGAACAGATTTTTGCATTTGAACGTACGCTTAAAAAGCGTGGCGTTAACGTGACTATTCGACGTGAGCAAGGTCATGACATCGATGCAGCTTGTGGCCAATTACGTGCGAAGGAGCGTAAAGAAGAGACGAGGTGATTGTATGGCAACTGTCTTCATGACAGACCGAGGGAGAGTTAGACAACACAATGAAGATAACGGAGGGGTATTTTTGAACCAACATAATCAGCTGCTTGCAATTGTGGCTGATGGTATGGGAGGTCATCGAGCTGGCGACATCGCCAGTGAGATGGCGGTTCAAAAATTGCAAATAGCGTGGGAAGAAGCGAACAAAGTAACGTCTCCTGATGAGGCGACGCAGTGGATTCGTACGCATGTTTCCCAAATTAATCAAGATATTTATCGGTATGCTCAGGAGCATGAAGAGTGTAAAGGCATGGGTACGACAGTTGTACTTGCTTTATGCGCCGATACGTTTTGTGCGATTGGTAATATAGGAGACAGCAGGTGCTATATTTCCAATGAATATGGATTTCAACAAGTAACAGAAGATCATTCTCTTGTGAATGAACTCGTAAAAAATGGTCAAATCACAAAAGAAGATGCTGAACATCATCCGCGAAAAAATATCTTATTGCGAGCACTAGGTACCGAAGAAAATGTTAGTTTAGATGTAAAAACAATTGAAGTGGAAAAAGAAGATCGATTATTATTATGTTCAGATGGACTGACAAATAAGGTAACGGAACAAAAGCTGAACGAAACGTTATCAACAAGTTCATCACTTCACGAAAAGGGTACGAGCCTGATTCAATTAGCAAATGAGCTTGGTGGAGAAGACAATATTACACTTGCAATTGTGGACTTTACATCTGAAAGTGGGTGAGAGTGTTGCTAATAGGTAGACGGCTAAACGACCGTTATAAGGTATTGCAAGTAATTGGTGGAGGCGGAATGGCAAACGTCTATTTAGGTCGCGACATGATTTTGGATCGTGATGTGGCAATTAAAGTGCTTCGTTTAGACTTTGCAAGTGACGATGCGTTTATAAAGCGTTTCCATCGAGAAGCTCAATCTGCTACGAGTATTGCTCATCCTAATATTGTCAGCATTTATGATGTTGGAGAAGAAGAAGATATTTACTATATCATCATGGAATATGTACCGGGTATGACATTAAAGCAATACATTCTGCAAGAATCACCATTATCTCTTGATAAAGCCATACATATTATGACGCAGATTACATCAGCTATTGCCCATGCTCATCAGTACGGAATTATTCACCGGGATATTAAGCCTCAAAATATTTTAATTGATCATGATGATACCATTAAAGTTACTGACTTCGGCATTGCCGTAGCACTAAGTTCTACAACCATTACGCATACTAATTCTGTTTTGGGCTCTGTTCATTATTTATCTCCTGAACAGGCAAGGGGAGGGCTTGCGAATAAGCGTTCTGATATTTATTCGCTTGGCATCGTCCTATTTGAATTGCTAACGGGTCGAGTCCCTTTTTCTGGGGAATCGGCTGTGTCAATTGCATTAAAACATTTACAGACAGAAACACCTTCTCCAAAAAGGTGGAATCCATCTATCCCTCAAAGCGTGGAGAATGTTGTATTAAAAGCAACAACTAAAGATCCATTTTACCGATACAGTTCCGTCGAAGAACTCGAAGCGGATTTACAGTCTGCTGTTCATCCAAATCGTTATAATGAACAAAGATTTACGGTGCCTGATGATGAAGAAGTGACAAAAGCCATTCCCGTTATTAAGGAGGATTTTGTTGAATCCGAAGAAACGCACGTACCTGTGAGAAAACCACCTCACTTAGAGCGCGAAGAACAAGAAGAAGAAGAAGTAAAGCCGAAGAAAAAAAAGAAGAAAAAGAAAAAAGGCAAAAGCAAGCTGATTGTAACGCTTGTTTTAATTTTTTTGCTGCTGGCAGCTGCTAGCGTAGCCGCCGTTACATTCATTCCGGCTTTATTACTGCCAAAAGACGTAAAGGTTCCTGATTTACATAATCAAGATTATGAATCAGCTGTAACCGATTTAGTTTCTTTAGGCTTTAAAGTGAAGAATCCTAAAGATATATCTGATAATGAGGTGGAAGAAGGCGACGTGGTTAAAACGATGCCAGAAGCGGGAGACGTGATCAAAGAAGGCTCTAACGTCATTATTTATCGAAGTACAGGAAAGAAAAAAGAAGCATTTAACCGGTACATTGGAAGAAGCTTTACGGAAGTAAAAAGTCTGTTAGAAAAGCAGAATTATAAAGATATCCAATCCATCGAAGTTGAAAGCACAGAACCAAAAGGCAATATTACAGATCAGACGCCTAAAGAAACCGAACAAGTCGTGCCGGAAGATACAACGGTTACGCTATGGGTAAGTAAAGGTCCGCCGAAGATTGCATTAAAGGATTTCTCGGGCTGGACGGAAAAAAGCGTAAAAGATTATGCATCAGATGAAGATATTGAAGTGGACGTAAAAACAGCGTATTCCGACACTGTTGAAAAAGGTCTTGTGATGTCTCAAAAGCCTGCAGCGGAGCAGAGTATTGAGCAAGGTGATAAGCTCACCATTACGGTCTCAATGGGCAAAGAGCCAAAAGCTCCTCAAACGGTGTCAGTGGATGTTACCATTCCGTATAAAGAAGAGGCTGACACCGAAGCAAGCACGGAACAAGGCGACGCAACGGAAACAGGCGATGCCACTGAAACAGAAGAGGAAAAGCCAAAGCCGCAAAAAGTACAAATTTATATCGAAGATGCAGATAACGATATGTCGGTTCCTGCTAAAGAACTAACGATTACTGAAACAACAAAAGAATCATTCGATGTTTTAGTTGATGAAAATGAAAAAGCGTCTTATAAAATTGTCCGAGACGGGGAAGTTATTGAAGAAAAAGACGTTGAATATCCAGAGTGATAGGAGTGAGGTTATGCCAGAAGGAAGAATTATTAAATCCCTTAGCGGATTTTATTATGTTCTTCATGACGGACAAGTAACGCAATGTCGAGGACGAGGTGTTTTTCGTAAAAAGAAGGTAACGCCTTTAGTCGGTGACAATGTAGTATTTCAGGCGGAAAATAAGCTTGAAGGATATATACTTGAAATTAAAGAACGTAAAAATGAATTAGTTCGTCCCCCAATTTCAAATGTTGATCAGGCGCTGCTTGTTTTTTCAGCGATTGAACCTGATTTTAGTACAATGCTTCTTGACCGATTTTTAGTGTTAGTGGAGTCTAATCATATTGAACCTATTATTTGTATTTCAAAAGTAGATCTTTTATCACAGCAGCAAAAGCAAGAAATCGAGCAATATGCCGAAGAATATCGTAAAATAGGATATGAGGTCATTTTAACGTCGACAGTCACAGAAAAAGGCATGGAACAAATTCAGCCGTTATTTGAAGATCGCGTAACGGTTATTGCTGGACAGTCAGGTGTAGGTAAATCTTCACTGCTAAATACGCTTAAACCAGAGCTTGAGTTAAAGACAAATGATATTTCAATGTCACTTGGAAGAGGAAAGCATACAACACGTCATGTAGAACTGATTTCGTTTGGTGAAGGTTTAGTAGCTGATACGCCAGGCTTTAGCTCACTGGAATTTTTAACGTTAGAAGTAGAAGAGTTGACCGATTGTTTTCCTGAAATGTCGCGTTTGAGTGAACAGTGTAAATTTCGAGGTTGTTTGCATGTGAAAGAACCAAAATGTGCGGTGAAAGAAGCATACGAACAAAAAGAAATTCCGAGTTATCGCTACGAACATTACTTGCAATTTATTGAGGAAATTAAGCAAAGAAAGCCGAGGTATTAAAAATGACAAAAATCGCACCTTCCATTTTATCTGCCAATTTTTCAAAGCTTGCTGAAGAAATTCGTGAAGTTGAAGCAGGTGGAGCAGACTACATCCATATAGACGTCATGGATGGCCATTTTGTTCCTAATATTACAATTGGACCGCTTATCGTTGAGGCTGTACGCCCTGTCACAACACTGCCATTAGATGTGCATTTAATGATTGAAAACCCAGATCAATACGTTCCAATGTTTGCAAAGGCGGGTGCTGATATTTTAACGGTACATGCTGAAGCGTGTACTCATTTGCACCGCACCATTCAATTAATCAAAGAGCACGGCATGAAAGCAGGCGTTGCTTTAAATCCTGCAACGCCAATTGACGTGGTAAAGCATATCTTAGAAGATATCGATCTTATTTTATTAATGACGGTGAACCCAGGCTTTGGAGGACAAAACTTCATTCCAAGTGTACTGCCGAAAATTGAGCAAATCTCTCAGCTTATTGAAATCCGTCACCTTTCTATTGAAGTAGAGGTTGATGGAGGAATTAATGAAGAAACAGCAAGAAAATGTGTAGAAGCAGGAGCAAATGTCTTAGTGGCTGGCTCAGCTATTTATAATCAAGAAGATCGAGCTGGCGCAATCAGCCAAATTCGCACAACTGTTCAAGCGTAAGTAATAAAAGCTGCTGTGTACAACGGGTAGAACTTGTACACAGCAGCTTTTTCTTTTAGGATAAAGAAAACATATTTATTTCGTTCATTTTTTAATAGAAAAGGAGCATATACATAATGAAAATTCATATTCTAGCAGGGGGACCGGATGAACATATGCCACTCCTGCACCAATCAAATGATGTAAAGTGGGTAGGAGTAGACCGGGGCGTATTCCTGCTTCTTCAACAAGACATTTTGCCCGTGAAAGCATTCGGAGATTTTGATTCCATTACAAATGCGCAGCTTAAGCGAGTGAGAGAAGCATTACAAGATGTTGAATTGTATCCTGCGGAAAAAGATGCAACTGATTTGGAACTTGCTTTTGAGTGGGCAATAGAGCAAAAACCGGACAGTATTTGTATCTTTGGAGCAACAGGTGGAAGACTTGACCACATGTTTGGAAGCATTCAGCTCCTGTACAAAGGCTTAAAAAAGAAAGCGAATGTACAAATGATTGACAATCAAAATATCATTCAATTGTTTGAACCAGGCACTTATCATGTTGATCGTTTAAAGGAGTTTCACTATATTTCATTCGTTCCTTTTGCAGGCGGTGTAAAAGAGCTTACGCTAGAAGGTTTCAAATATCCGCTCAATAAGCATGAAGTAGAACTCGGCTCAACTTTATGTATTAGCAATGAACTTATTCAACAAAGAGGTACTTTTTCATTTACAAAAGGCATATTAATGATGGTAAGAAGCAATGATAAACGTTGCTTGTGATGAAGTATGGAAAATGAGAGCAGGACATAGGGCTTTCTTTAAAAGGAGATAAAGTGTGGAGACGGTTAGGAGGGACAGTATGAAATTCTATACAATCAAACTTCCAAAGTTTTTAGGTGGGATCGTAAAGGTCATGCTTAATTCGTTTAAAAAAGATTAACAACGCCGGAATAATAAAAGAAGCACCATAAAATATGGTGCTTTTTCATTATAAAGATTAAACGCGTTGAACTTTACCAGACTTAAGGGCTCTAGCTGAAACGTACACACGTTTTGGTTTACCGTTCACTAAGATACGTACTTTTTGAACGTTAGCACCCCATTTACGCTTAGTAGCGTTCATTGCGTGAGAACGTGCGTTACCTGAACGAGCTTTTCTACCAGTTACTACACATTTGCGTGCCATGATTTTCCCTCCTAACACCAAAAAAACTACTCAATTCTGTTTTGAGAAATACTATATTAATTTATCACAGCCTTAAAGAGAATGCAATAGTTCTGGAGAAAAGCTTTCAAGAAATTTTCCTTGACATATAAAATGAATCTATGTTCAATAATATAGAGAGTAGAAATAGGTATAACTTGGGCAATTACTTATTTTAAGACAAGTTGATACCCAATACTGTCATCTTTAAAAGGGACAAGCTGGACGCCTCTTTTAAAACGAGATTGATTATAGTAGAATATTTATAACCTATGAAAGTAGAAAGGGGAACGAGTATGTCCATCGAAATGAAAACGAAGTATGGTCAAATTGATATTTCTACAGATGTAATTGCAACAATTGCTGGAGGAGCAGCTGTTGATTGTTACGGGATTGTCGGAATGGCTTCAAAAAATCAGCTTAAAGATGGTCTTACAGAAATTCTTCGCAAAGAAAACTTTACACGAGGTATTGTGGTAAGACAAGAAGAGGATGACGTACATATCGACATGTACATTATCGTAAGCTATGGAACAAAAATTTCTGAAATTGCTCATAATGTGCAAACAAAAGTAAAATACACGCTGGAACAAACGGTTGGTCTAACGGTTGATTCAGTAAATATTTATGTGCAGGGTGTTCGTGTAACGAACGTTTAATTAAGGAGGAAGATTCGTGTCAATGACAACGTTGGACGGAAAGCGGTTTAGAGAAATGGTGCTTCAAGGAGCCCAGCATCTATCTAACAATGCAGATTACGTGGATGCGCTGAACGTTTTTCCTGTACCAGATGGTGATACTGGAACAAATATGAACTTATCGATTACGTCTGGTGCTAAAGAAGTGAAAAATAAACTATCTGATCACATCGGTCAAGTGAGTCAAGCTTTGTCTAAGGGCTTATTGATGGGCGCGCGCGGTAATTCAGGAGTTATTTTATCTCAATTATTCCGCGGTTTTGCGAAATCGGTTGAGCAAAAGTCAGCGATTACAACAGTTGAGTTTGCTGAAGCTCTTGAGCTTGGTGTAGAAACTGCTTATAAAGCTGTTATGAAACCAATCGAAGGAACCATTTTAACAGTAGCTAAGGATACTGCTAAAAAAGCAGCGGCTGTTGCTAAAAAGCAATCTGATATGATTCTGTTCATGGAAGAAGTACTTAAGGAAGCTAATGCTTCGTTAAATCGCACGCCAGATCTTTTACCCGTGTTAAAAGAAGTAGGCGTAGTGGATAGCGGAGGTCAAGGGCTTGTTTTAATTTATGAAGGGTTTTTAGCTGAATTAAAAGGTGAAAAACTTCCGGGTGTACCCATGTCAGCTCCTTCGATGAATGAACTTGTAAATGCTGAGCATCATAAGCATGCGCAAAGCCATATGAATACAGAAGATATTGAATTTGGCTATTGTACAGAATTTATGGTAAGGCTGGAAGAGGATAAGCCCGCAGCTAAAACATTTTCTGAAGAAACGTTTCGCCAAGATTTAAGTAAATGGGGCGACTCGTTGCTTGTAGTATCTGATGATGAAATTGTGAAAGTTCATATTCACGCCGAGCATCCTGGAGAAGTGTTAAACTACGGGCAGCAATATGGAAGTTTAATTAAAATGAAGATTGAAAACATGAGAGAACAGCATAGCAGCATTGTTTCAGATGAAGAAAAGCCTGCAGTAAAAAAGGCTGAAAAACAGCCCTTTGGCATTGTTACTGTATCAATGGGAAAAGGAATTGCTGAATTGTTCAAGAGCCTTGGGGCAACGGTTGTCATTGAAGGCGGACAAACAATGAATCCAAGTACGGAGGATATTGTCAAAGCGATTGAAGAAACAAATGCAGAACAGGTACTTATTTTACCTAATAACGGAAATATTGTAATGGCTGCTAACCAAGCGGCTGCTGTTGCCGGCAGTCACGTTTCGGTTGTCCCGTCTAAAACGGTTCCTCAAGGAATGACAGCGCTGCTATCATTTAATCCTCAGCAAAGCTTAAAAGAAAACGAGGAAGCAATGACAGAAGCTCTGCAGCACGTAAAAACAGGGCAAGTAACGTATGCAGTTCGCGATACAAATATTGATGGTCTTGAATTAGCTAAAGGCGATTTTATGGGTATTGCCGAAAAGAAAATCGTCGTAAAACATTCAGAGAAATTAGAAGCAGCGAAAAAGCTATTGACTTATATGATTGATGACGAAGCGGAAATCCTTACGATTCTTCAAGGAGAGGATGTCTCAGACGATGAAGCTGAAGCGCTAACATCGTTTGTAGAAGAAACGTTTGAAGAAGTTGAGGTAGAGCTTCATAAAGGAGATCAACCTTTATATTCTTACATTTTTGCAATTGAATAACAAAAAAAGAAGCACTCCTCTCAAGGGGCGCTTCTTTTTTTGTGTTTTTTAAGTTAAATACGAACTATTTTATTTTTACATGTTGTAATCGTTCGTTATATTAGGTATATTAGTTGAAAAGAACCCGTTTGTATGGTAGTTTTGAAAACTGATTGAGTCAAATGTGAAAGAAAACAGCATGAGAGGAGAGGCAACAGTGGATATTTTAAAAGGAACAGGTTTATTGTTATTAGTTTTATTTTTATTTTGGTTGTTTAGCAACAAGGCACCTTATGGCATGAAAGCGATGGGGGCTCTGGCAAGCGGAGCGGTGGCTGCGTTTCTCGTAGAGGCCTTTCAGTCATATGTAGGAGGAGATTTACTAGGTATTTCATTCTTAGGTGAAGTTGGAAAGGCTGCAGGAGGAATGGGAGGAGTTGCAGCAGCTGCACTAGTTGCTTTGGCGTTAGGAGTATCTCCTGTATATGCTCTTATGATGGGCGTGGTGTGTTCAGGACTAGGCTTGCTCCCTGGATTTTTTGCGGGATACCTCATGGCATTTGTAGTGAAATTTATTGAGAAAAAGGCACCTGCTGGTCTAGACTTATTAGGCAATATCTTAATTGCAGCACCTTTAACAAGATTAATTGGTAATGCATTCTCACCTATTGTAGATGCGACGCTTTTAAATATTGGAGGAATTATTAAAGATACAACAAGTGCTAGCCCTATTTTGATGGGAATTATTTTAGGGGGAGTTATTACAGTAGTAGCAACGGCTCCGCTTAGCTCAATGGCTTTAACGGCTATGCTAGGGTTAACGGGATTGCCTATGGCGATTGGAGCTCTTGCTGTGTTTGGTTCTTCTTTCATGAACTATGTGCTGTTTGATCGATTAAAAATTGGGGATCGTCGTACAACCATTTCAGTTGCAGTTGAACCTTTAACACAAGCGAATATTATTTCAGCCAATCCAATTCCTATTTACATTACCAACTTTGTTGGAGGGGCACTAGCGGGTGTAGTTGTGGCTCTGTTCGGATTAGTAAATGATGCTGCAGGCACGGCAACGCCAATCGCAGGACTTGCAGTGATGTTTGGGTTTAATGACCCTATGAAGGTCACAATTTGTGCAGTACTTTGTGCACTAGCGGGAGCATTAGCTGGGTTTATAGGTTCAGTTGTTTTTAAAAACTTTAAAATTAAAACAGTAGACGATGTAGCTTCAGAGCAAGAAGCAGCGTAAGTAATTCATCTTTTCCTGCATAACATAGCAAAAAAAGCGGTGTACTTATCCTATTTTTATGGATAAATACACCGCTTTTTTTGTGCGTGAATCTCTAACAAAAATGAGAATTTTTAAATTTTTTAAGAGCGTGAAACAAAGCTTCCAAAAAGTCAAAAGCTCAAGTAACATATAAGTAATAACAATGTCTAAATAGCAGGGGGAAAATCCTTATGAAATATAAATCTGTCTTTGATATTATTGGTCCGGTAATGATTGGACCATCTAGTTCACATACGGCTGGTGCAGCGCGTATTGGACGCGTTGCCCGAACACTCTTTGGTAAGCAGCCCACAAAAGTTGTGGTTTCATTGTACGGTTCTTTTGCTCAAACGTATAAAGGGCACGGAACAGACGTAGCGTTGATTGGCGGTATTTTAGATTTTGATACATTCGATCAGCGTATTCCGGAGTCTTTGGACTTGGCTAAAAAAGAAGGAATTGACGTCACATTTGTTGAGGAAGCGGCAATCACAGACCATCCGAATACTGCTCGCATCAAAATGAGCGACGGATTAAAGGAAATTGAAGTTGTTGGAATTTCAATTGGCGGAGGAAAAATTCAAATTACGGAGCTTAACGGATTTGAATTAAATTTATCAGGCATGAATCCAGCTATTCTCGTTGTGCATAATGATCGATTTGGTGCCATTGCGACCGTTACAAATATTTTGATGAAACATTCAATTAATATCGGACATATGGAAGTATCTCGCAAAGAGCGCGGCGAAGTAGCGCTTATGGCAATTGAAATGGATACGAATATTGAAGATGATGTAATTGAAGAGTTAAAAACATTGCCTCACATTATTCAAGTAACAAGAATGGTTGAATAGGAAAGGCCTGGGAGAATAAATCGAATAATTATATATGGTTCTAAAGTGAAAATAAGACAGAATAATAGCGGAGGTTACTATGTTTCGAAATGTAGCAGAACTAGTAGAATTAGCAGAAAGTCAAAATGTAAAAATTGCAGAAATTATGATTCAACAGGAAATAGATATCACGGGAGTTACTCGTGAAGAAATCATGGAAAAAATGGACCGGAACTTAACGGTTATGGAAGAAGCGGTTGAACGCGGTTTAAAAGGGGTACAGTCTGTTACAGGTTTAACAGGCGGGGATGCAGTGCTGCTTCAAAACTATATTCAAAGCGGAAAATCTTTATCTGGAAATTTGATTTTAGATGCAGTCAGCAAAGCTGTAGCGACAAACGAAGTAAATGCGGCAATGGGGACAATCTGTGCAACGCCTACTGCTGGATCTGCGGGGGTAGTGCCAGGAACGCTGTTTGCAGTGCAACATAAGCTAAACCCAACTCGTAAAGAAATGATTGAATTTTTATTTACATCAGGTGCTTTTGGGTTTGTTGTAGCCAATAATGCGTCTATTTCAGGAGCAGCAGGCGGATGTCAAGCAGAAGTTGGTTCAGCTTCAGGTATGGCAGCGGCAGCGATTGTTGAAATGGCAGGAGGTACACCGAGTCAGGCAGCTGAAGCAATGGCAATTACTCTCAAAAATATGCTAGGATTAGTATGTGACCCAGTAGCGGGGCTAGTAGAAGTTCCATGTGTGAAACGAAACGCAATGGGAGCGGCGAATGCAATGATTGCAGCAGATATGGCCTTAGCAGGCATTACAAGTCGTATTCCATGTGATGAAGTCATTGATGCTATGTATAAAATTGGTCAAACAATGCCGGTTGCATTACGAGAAACTGCACAAGGAGGCTTAGCGGCAACACCAACAGGTCGCGAGCTTGAAGCGAAGATCTTTGGTATTGCATTAAATAAAAGTGAATGAACTAACAACTATTTCAATTAAAACCATTAAAGGTATTGGAGATGAAACAGCACAAGCATTAGAGGATATGCATATTCACAGTGTGCATGACTTGTTAGAACATTTCCCATACCGCTATGAAGATTATGAGTTAAAAGATTTGGCTGAAGCAAAGCACGACGAAAAGGTCACCGTAGAAGGAAAGGTTCACAGCGTCCCCTCGCTTACGTATTACGGCAAAAAACGTTCGCGCCTTACGTTTCGGCTGCTAGTAAACCGCTATTTGATTACGGTTACTTGTTTTAATCGCCCTTACTATAAATCAAAGTTAGAAATCGATCAAACTGTTACGGTTACAGGGAAATGGGATCAGCATCGGCAAACGATTAACTTGCAGGAGCTTCAATTTTCTCCGTTTGTTAAAAATCAAACGATTGAGCCTGTTTACTCAGTTAAAGGCAGCTTAACGGTCAAAGGAATGCGGAAGTTCGTCTCTCTTGCGTTGAAGAATTATGGCAGCAGCATTCAGGATATGCTCCCGGCCTCTATTCGTTCTAGGTACAAACTAGTAACGCGTGAAGAAGCGGTTAGAAGTATTCACTTACCTCGTGATCATGAAGATTTAAAACAAGCGAGACGTCGATTTGTCTATGAAGAATTTCTACTTTTTCAATTAAAAATGCAGGCGCTGAGAAAGCGCGAAAGAGAAGAAACGCCTGGAATGAAGCAAGCATTTGATTCAACTGAGCTAGTAAACTTCACGAACTTGCTGCCGTTTCCGTTAACAAGCGCTCAAAAACGTGTAGTAAACGAAATTACGCACGATATGAAATCGCCTTATCGCATGAATCGCTTGCTGCAAGGTGATGTAGGGTCAGGTAAAACAGTCGTAGCAGCGGTTGCTTTATACGCCACTGTTTTAGCGGGACATCAAGGTGCTTTAATGGTACCGACTGAAATTTTAGCTGAACAGCATGCAGAGTCATTAACTGCGATGCTTGAAAAGGTAGGCATCAGCGTAGGCTTGCTAACAGGGTCTGTTAAAGGAAAAGCAAGAAGAGAGCTGCTTCAGCGAGTGAGAGACGGAGATGTTCATGTATTAGTAGGTACACATGCCTTAATTCAAGACGAAGTTATATATAATAGTTTAGGGCTCGTCATTACGGATGAACAGCACCGCTTTGGAGTTGGACAGCGCCGGGTTTTACGTGAAAAAGGAGAAAGTCCGGATGTACTGTTTATGACGGCGACTCCTATTCCAAGAACCCTTGCTATTACGGTGTTTGGAGAAATGGATGTGTCCATTATCGATGAAATGCCAGCAGGACGTAAGGCTATTGAAACGTACTGGGTAAAACATGATATGCTTGAACGTATTTTACATTTCGTTGAAAAAGAAATACACGATGGCAGACAAGCTTATGTTATTTGTCCGTTGATTGAAGAATCGGACAAGCTGGATGTTCAAAATGCAATTGATGTGCATGCAACACTCACTCACTATTTTAATGGAAAAGCAAGCGTTGGTCTCATGCACGGAAGATTGTCACCTGATGAAAAAGAAGAAGTGATGAAACAGTTTAGCGTAAATGACGTGCAGATTTTAGTATCAACAACGGTTGTAGAAGTAGGAGTGAACGTTCCGAATGCAACCGTAATGGTCATTTATGATGCAGAGCGCTTTGGGTTATCTCAGCTTCATCAGCTAAGAGGACGCGTAGGACGAGGAGATGCACAGTCATATTGTATTCTACTCGCGGATCCGAAATCAGAAGTTGGAAAAGAACGAATGACCATTATGACGGAAACAAACGATGGATTTGTATTATCAGAAAGAGACTTAGAGCTTCGTGGGCCTGGTGATTTCTTTGGTAGAAAACAAAGCGGGATGCCTGAGTTTAAAGTAGCGGATATGGTGCACGATTACCGTGCGCTTGAAGTAGCTCGAGAAGATGCTGCTAAGCTTGTAAATTCCGACAGTTTTTGGACAGAAGAGCAGTTTGCGCTGCTGAGAATACAATTAGAAGCAACGGGCGTATTAACTGGAGAAAAATTTGATTAGTAAAAGAGGCTGAAAGTAGTTTAGTTGAAGGGAAATCCGAACGATGAATCGAGATTCTTGATGAAGAATCCAACTCGTTCGGATTTTTTCATTGGCAGGGTGAACGTCGGTTTCATGTATGTAGATACTTTTAGCGGCTGTTAATAGTCATGAATATCCATAGTGTGATGCACAGAATACAGCATGTGAAAAATGTTGCAATTAGAAGGCAATGATTATATACTGCTATTAGTACCTAGTATTAAAAGTTCGGATGGTGGACAATGAAGCGCAGTAAAAAAGAAAGACAGCAGCTATTAAAAACGACAATTGAAGAAAACCCATTTATTACGGATGAAGAACTAGCAGACCGTTTTTC
This sequence comes from Priestia sp. FSL W8-0524, assembly GCF_038005965.1. NCBI lineage: Bacteria > Bacillati > Bacillota > Bacilli > Caryophanales > Bacillaceae > Priestia > Priestia sp. FSL W8-0524. Next base: position 3,894,300 of record NZ_JBBOUG010000001.1, on the reverse strand, counting down.
AGTGAGCGTTCAAACAATTCGATTAGACCGCCTAGAGTTGTCGATTCCTGAACTGCGAGAACGTATTAAGCATGTAGCTTCAAAACAACTAGACGAGGAAGTGCGTTCGCTTCCGATTGAAGAAGTAATTGGAGAAGTTATCGACATTGAACTAGATCAATCAGCGATATCTATTTTTGATGTGAAAACAGAGCATGTGTTTCAGCGTAATCAAATTGCTCGTGGTCACCACCTTTTTGCGCAAGCTAATTCGTTAGCTGTCGCTGTTATTAACAACGAACTAGCGCTCACAGCAGATGCGTCGATCCGTTATCATCGCCCTGTTAAGCTTCATGAACGAGTGATAGCAAAAGCGAAAGTTCTGTCAACTAGTGAAGTGCGAACCACCGTTGAGGTAAACAGCTATGTAGGGCAAGAGCAAGTGTTCTCTGGCACTTTTAAAATGTATCGTTCTACAAAGGATAAATAATAAAAAGGATGAGACCCAACATGAAACTAGCTATTGATGCAATGGGCGGAGATCATGCACCGAAAGCCATTATTGAAGGTGTAGAAAAAGCTACTGCTCAATTTAAAGAATTACATATTACGTTAATTGGAAACGAATCAGAAATAAAAAAGTATTTAACGAATTCAGATCGTATTTCGATTATTCATACAGAAGAAACCATTGATGCAACTGACGAGCCAGTGCGAGCTGTGCGTCGTAAAAAACAAGCATCTATGGTATTAATGGCAAATGAAGTAGCCGAAGGTCGTGCCGATGCTTGTATTTCAGCAGGAAATACAGGTGCGTTAATGACAGCCGGACTTTTTATTGTAGGTCGCATCAAAGGCATTGAACGCCCAGCACTTGCTCCGACGCTTCCGACACTAGATGGAAAAGGCTTTTTAATGCTAGATGTTGGTGCAAATGTTGATGCCAAGCCTGAACATTTGCTCCAGTACGCTGTGATGGGGTCGGTGTATGCCGAAAAAGTACGCGGCATTCAAGCTCCTAGAGTGGGACTGTTGAACATTGGAACTGAAGATAAAAAAGGAAATGACTTAACCAAACAAGCTTTTCAGCTACTAAAAAACGCTGATCTCAATTTTGTAGGCAACGTAGAATCTCGTGATTTGCTAAACGGCGTAGCCGATGTGGTTGTAACAGATGGTTTTACAGGAAATATGACTCTTAAGAGCATTGAGGGAACGGCGCTTTCCTTGTTTTCAATGATTAAACAAGAATTAATGAGCACGTTAAAAAGCAAGTTAGCCGCAGCGGTACTCAAGCCTCAGCTGCAGGGTTTAAAAGCGAAAATGGATTACAGTGAATATGGAGGAGCAGGGCTGTTTGGATTGCATGCGCCTGTTATCAAAGCGCACGGTTCGTCGGATGCGAATGCAGTATTTAGCGCGATTAAGCAAGCTGTGAATATGGTGGAAAACAATGTGTCTTCCACTATTCAAAAAGCAATCGAACAAACTGCTAATGAAGAAAAGGAGAGATAAGAAATGGGGAAAATTGCTTTTATCTTTCCAGGCCAAGGGTCACAAACTGTTGGTATGGGAAAAGATTTATATGATGAAACAGAGGAAGCAAAAAAGCTGATTGATACAGCTGACGAAGCTTTAGGGTTCAGTCTTTCAAACATTATTTTTGAAGGGCCTCAAGAAGAATTGACTTTAACTTATCACGCTCAACCTGCTCTTTTAACAACGAGTACAATGCTGCTTGAAGCGTTTAAAACGAGCGGAATTACACCCGATTTTGTTGCGGGTCACAGTCTAGGAGAATACAGTGCGCTTGTGGCTGCTGAGGTTTTATCGTTTAAAGATGCTGTTGTGGCTGTTCACAAAAGAGGTCGCTATATGGACGAAGCTGTACCAGCAGGTCAAGGTACAATGGCAGCAGTGCTTGGCATGTCTGCGGAAGATCTAGAAGCCGTTACCGCTCAAATTACAAACGAAGGCGACGCTGTTCAGCTTGCAAATATTAACTGTCCGGGTCAAATTGTTATTTCAGGTACGGTAAATGGCGTAGAAAAAGCAGGAGCTCTTGCCAAAGAAAAAGGTGCAAAACGCGTGATTCCTCTAGTGGTAAGCGGTCCGTTTCACTCTAGTTTAATGAAGCCAGCTGCTGAAAAATTACGTGATACGCTAGAAACAGTGGGCTTTAGCGATGCGAAAGTTCCAGTCATAGCAAACGTAACAGCAAAGCCGGTTACTGACAGTCAAGATATTCAAAACAAGCTAGTGGAACAACTGTATTCTCCAGTGAGATGGGAAGAAACAGTTGAGACACTTCTTGCAGAAGGTGTAGATACATTTGTTGAAATTGGACCAGGAAAAGTATTATCAGGTCTTGTGAAAAAAGTAAATCGCCGTGCGGCTGTTTACGCTGTTAATGATCTTACATCATTAAAATCAACGATTGACGCACTAAAAGGGGGAGAATAACATGTTACAAGGGAAAGTTGCAGTTGTAACAGGCGCTTCTCGCGGAATTGGTCGTGCCGTTGCAATTGAGCTGGGAAAGCTTGGTGCTAAAGTAGTTGTAAACTATTCTGGAAGCGAAGCGAAAGCTCTTGAAGTTGTGGATGAAATTAAAGGACTAGGAACGGATGCAATTGCTGTACAAGCAAATGTGGCAGAAAGTGATTCTGTACAAGCAATGATAAAAGAAGCGATTTCTACATTTGGTTCAGTAGATATTTTAGTAAACAACGCGGGCATCACACGTGATAATCTTCTTATGCGTATGAAAGAAGACGAATGGGATGATGTTATTAATACAAACTTAAAAGGCGTGTTTTTGTGTACAAAAGCGGTTACTCGTCAAATGATGAAGCAACGCGCAGGACGCATCATTAACATTTCATCAATTGTCGGCGTCAGCGGTAATGCTGGACAAGCAAATTATGTAGCAGCAAAATCAGGCGTGATTGGTTTAACAAAAACAACTGCCAAAGAATTAGCAAGCCGCAATATTACAGTGAATGCAGTTGCTCCTGGTTTCATTGCAACAGACATGACGGATAAATTGAATGAAGAAGTTCAGGCGGAAATGTTAAAGCAAATTCCTCTTGCAAGTTTTGGCCAGCCTGAGGATGTTGCGAACGCAGTTGCGTTTTTAGCATCAGATGCAAGCCGTTATATTACCGGTCAAACGATTCACGTTGACGGCGGAATGGTGATGTAAAAAAGGCACTTTACGAAAAGTGCAATTTGGTGATAAAGTACAAAGGGACGTTTACTAGGCGACCGATAAACTTTATTATTCAACCATAGTATTTTAGATGGAAATCATCTATAATGACTTGAGGGGAGGTGAAGAACAATGGCAGAGGTACTAGAACGCGTAACAACAATCATTGTTGATCGTCTTGGTGTAGACAAAAGTGAAGTGAAACTAGAATCTAGTTTCAAAGAAGACTTAGGTGCTGACTCTCTAGACGTAGTTGAATTTGTAATGGAGCTTGAAGAGGAATTCGATATCGAAATTTCTGACGAAGAAGCTGAAAAAATTTCAACTGTAGGAGATGCAGTTAATTACATACAGAGCCAAATTTAATCTGTAGTATATGTATGAAAAGCCCCGTTAAACAGCGGGGCTTTCTCTTCTTTTTAAGAATTTCAAAAAAAGACCTCTTTTTTTTGAAAAGGTAGTGTATCTTTTAGGATACCTCGTTTTATAATGAGAGATGGTAGGGAAAAACTACGAAACAATTGAAGCAGGTAAGCGGAGGTATTTTATGCCTAAACAATATTCAAATCGAGATCGAAAGATGAACGTGAAATTCAAGCAAAATTTTGCCGAGTTTCAAAAGGAAATTGGTATTCAGTTTACAAATGAAGCGCTTCTTTTTCAAGCATTTACACATTCATCCTATGTGAATGAGCATCGCAGAAGACCGTATGAAGACAACGAGCGTCTTGAGTTTTTAGGAGATGCCGTATTAGAGCTAACCGTATCACAATTTTTATTTAAAAAGTATCCAACGATGAGTGAAGGTGAGTTAACGAAGCTTCGTGCAGCAGTTGTGTGTGAACCGTCGCTTGTTACTTTTGCAAATGAAATGGATTTTGGTAAACTAGTGTTACTTGGAAAAGGTGAAGAGATGACGGGCGGCCGATCTAGACCGGCTTTACTGGCCGATGTGTTTGAAGCATTTATCGGAGCTCTTTATTTAGACCAAGGGCTTGATACGGTAGTAACGATTCTAAAAAAAGTTGTCTTTCCAAAAATTAATGAAGGTGCTTTTTCTCATGTGATGGATTTCAAAAGCCAGCTTCAAGAAGTGATTCAACGTGATGGAGTTGGACAATTAGAATACAAAGTTTTGCAAGAAAAAGGTCCAGCGCATAATCGCGAATTCTTATCTCGCGTATCGTTAAATGGTGAAGAGCTCGGCGTTGGTGTAGGCCGTTCGAAAAAAGAAGCAGAGCAAAAAGCAGCTCAAGTAGCTATTACGAAAATTAGAGCAAGTCAAACGAAATAAAATGATCCCCCTCTTAACGCATTCGTTATAAAGGGGGATTTGCTATGAAAAGATTACATGTGTGAGGGGGGATTTCTATGTTCCTCAAACGATTAGATATTGCAGGGTTCAAATCGTTTGCAGAAAAAGTATCGATAGATTTTGTGCCAGGTGTAACGGCGGTAGTAGGACCGAATGGGAGCGGAAAAAGCAACATTACGGATGCTATACGCTGGGTGCTTGGAGAACAGTCAGCCAAATCGCTTCGTGGAGGGAAAATGGAGGACATTATTTTTGCAGGAAGCGAATCACGCCGTGCGGTAAACGTGGCTGACGTAACGCTGACTTTGGAAAATGATGACCAGTTTCTCCCGCTTGATTATCATGAAGTTAGTATTACACGGCGCGTGTACCGCTCAGGAGACAGTGAATTTTTTATTAACAACCAGCCGTGCCGTTTAAAAGATATTGTCGATTTATTTATGGACTCAGGACTTGGAAGAGAAGCTTTTTCGATTATCAGTCAAGGAAAAGTAGAAGAAGTACTAAGCAGTAAATCTGACGAGCGCCGTAAAATTTTTGAAGAAGCAGCAGGTGTATTAAAATACAAAACGCGTAAACGAAAAGCGGAGCTTCGGCTTCTCGAAACGCAAGAAAATTTAAATCGAGTAGTAGATATTCTTCATGAAATTGAAGGTCAGTTAGAGCCTTTACAGATTCAGTCGTCCATTGCAAAAGATTATTTGCAGAAAAAAGAAGAATTAGAGCACATTGATGTGGCTGTTACGGTATTTGAAGTTGAAGATCTTCATCAGAAATGGGAAAAATTAAAAGCTGAAATGGCTCAGCACGAGCAGCTTGAAGAATCTCTCGCGACCAATATTCGCACGCGTGAAGGAGAAATTCAGACCCTTCGTTCGCATATTCAGCAAATCGATGAACAGCTAGACTCTTTACATAAAAAACTACTATATGTAAGTGAAGAAGTAGAAAAGCTAGAAGGCAAAAAAGAAGTATTAAAAGAGCGTAAGAAAAATGCTTTTCAAAATAAAGAGCAGCTGGAACGTTTAGTAAAAGAGTATACTCATAAGCATCAAGAGCTAAGTAAAGCAAAAGACAGCGAAGGAAAAGATCTTGAGCAATCTCAAAAAGAAGTGCAAGAGATACGTCTGAAGCTTACTGAGCAGGAACAGTTGTTCAGGCAGTACAGTGAGAATCTAGAAGAAAAACTTGAACAGATGAAAAGCGAATATTTTGAATTAGCGAACGCTCAAACATCCGCTCGAAATGAAATTTCATTTTTAGAGCAGCAAAAAATGCAAACGTTTGAAAAAGAGCAGCGCTTAACAAAATCCAACGAGCAATACGTCCAACAGCGCCGTGAATTAACGCAACGAAAAGAAGCGGCGATCAAAAGGCTCGCTCAGTTTCGTCAAGAGCTTCAGCAGGCTGTACAAGTGTATAAGCAGCAAGGAGAGAAGCTTGAGTCATTAAGGCAAGCCTATCGTAAACAAGAGTCTACGCTTTATCAAGCTTATCAGTACGTGCAACAGACAAAATCACGAAAAGAAATGCTTGAAGAGATGCAAGAAGACTATGAAGGTTATTTTCACGGTGTAAAAGAAGTATTAAAAGCGCGTGATGGGAAGCTTGCAGGTATTAAAGGTGCCATTGCTGAGCTAATTAATGTCCCAAAAGAGTATGAAACAGCGCTTGAAATTGCGCTTGGAGGAGCAGCTCAGCACATTGTCGTTCAAGACGAACAAAGTGCCCGTCAGGCAATTGGCTTTTTGAAACAAAACGGTTACGGAAGAGCTACATTTTTACCACTGACGTCTGTAAAAGACCGTTATGTTCCGGCGCAAACTATTTCTATGCTAGAGAGTCACGAAGCGTATGTAGGAATCGCTTCATCTCTTGTTAAATACGAAGCTACCTACGACCGAGTTATTAAAAATTTGCTTGGAACCGTTATTGTTGTCAATGATTTAAAAGGCGCGAATGAACTTGCCCGCCTTGTGCAGCATCGCTATCGTTTTGTGACCGTTAAAGGGGATGTGGTCAACCCCGGTGGTTCGATGACAGGCGGTTCAATGAAGCAAAAGTCCAACTCTTTGTTAGGCCGTCAGCGTGAAGTAGAAGCCATTACGGCAAAAATAGAAGAGATGGAACAAAAGACGCTTGTGCTCGAGCAAGATGTGAAAGATAAAAAGTCACAGATTGAAGAGCTTCAACAGGAAATTAATAAACAGCAGGCATTTGTGGAACGCTTGAAAGACAAAGAGCAGGAATCTGACCGAGAAGTAAAGCAAATTGACATCGAAGAAAAAGCAGTGAATGACCGCTTAACCATGTATGATCATGATATTGCTAGCTTTAGACAAGATCAAACAAGCTTGTCCGCTCGAATTGATGAGCTGCATACGAGTTTGCAGGGAAATCAGCAGCAGGCAAATGTATTAGAGAAAAACATTGACGAGTTAGCTGCACGCAAGCATACACAGCAAACGTCTAAAGAAACGGTTCAACATGAGCTTACAGAAGTAAAAGTGCTTCTTGCGAAAAAAGAACAGTTCCTTACAAATCAGCAAGAAAAATACGAAAGAGTGTGCTTTGAGCTTGATCAAACCATTCAGCGTTTGTCTGAAGCTACAGATGATCTTTCTCTTTTAACGAGTGAAATCACGAGCAACGACTCGGGTGAACTTCAGCTCGAAGAAGCGGCGCATGAGCGAATAAAAGAAAAGACAGAAACGTTACAATTAATGGATGACTGCAGATCAGAGCGGTTGAAAGCCCAGAATAAGCTTGAAGACGAAGAAAGGGTTGTAAAAGAGCTCCAGCGTCAGTACAAACAAATTACGGATGCTTTAAAAGATGAAGAAGTCAAAATCAATCGAATTGACGTAGAGCTAGACAGCCGTCTCCAGCAGCTGACAGAAGAGTACGAAATTAGCTTTGAAGCAGCAAAAGAAAAGTATCCTTTAACATTAGATATTCAAGAAGCAAGGAAAAAAATCAAGCTCATTAAGCTGGCAATTGATGAATTAGGAACCGTAAACTTAGGTTCTATCGAACAATACGAACGCGTTTCAGAACGCTATGAATTTTTAAATACGCAGCGAGCTGACCTCGACGAAGCGAAAAATACCCTGTATCAAGTGATTGAAGAAATGGACGAGGAAATGAAGAAACGTTTTTCTGATACGTTCTCTCGTATCCGCAATGAATTTGGTACAGTGTTCTCTTCACTATTCGGAGGAGGAAAAGCGGATTTGAAATTAACAGATCCGAAAGATTTATTAAATACAGGAGTGGAAATTGTTGCCCAGCCTCCTGGGAAAAAACTGCAGAATCTAGGGTTGCTGTCAGGCGGCGAGCGTTCGTTAACAGCCATTGCCCTCCTGTTTTCTATTTTGAAAGTACGTCCGGTGCCGTTTTGTGTGCTAGATGAAGTGGAAGCGGCGCTTGATGAAGCGAACGTTCATCGCTTCGCTACGTATCTACGCAAATTTAGTAATCAAACACAGTTCATTGTTATTACTCACCGAAAAGGTACAATGGAAGAAGCTGACGTACTGTACGGTGTGACAATGCAAGAATCTGGCGTATCGAAATTAGTCTCTGTTCGTTTAGAAGAATCAAAGCAATATGTTTAACTCATAGAATGAAAGGGTGGTACGAATGAGCTTTTTTAAGAAATTAAAAGAAAAAATTACAATGCAAACGGATTCTGTTACACAAAAATTTAAAGATGGACTATCAAAAACACGCAATTCTTTTTCGGAACGTGTGAATGATCTAGTGTCTCGCTATCGTCAAGTAGACGAAGAGTTTTTTGAGGAATTAGAGGAAATTTTAATTAGCGCTGATGTCGGCGTGGCTACCGTGTTGGATTTAATTGATGACTTAAAATCGGAAGTGAAACGCCGTAATATTAAGGACCCTCAAGATGTACAGGCTGTCATCTCTGAGAAATTAATTGATATTTATGAATCTGGTGAAGAGCAGATTGGTGAATTAAATATGCAGCAAAATGATTTAACGGTTATTTTGTTTGTAGGGGTAAACGGCGTTGGAAAAACAACAACAATTGGGAAAATTGCACATAAATTCAAACAAGAAGGCAAAAAAGTCGTAATGGCGGCAGGAGATACGTTCCGTGCCGGTGCGATTGAGCAGTTAGAAGTATGGGGAGAACGCGTTGGTGTTGATGTTATTAAGCAATCTGCAGGCTCTGACCCTGCCGCTGTCATGTATGACGCTGTTCAGTCAGCCAAGGCTCGAAAAGCAGATGTTTTATTATGTGATACAGCAGGTCGCCTTCAAAACAAAGTGAATTTAATGAAAGAATTAGAGAAAGTAAAGCGTGTTATTGAGCGAGAAATTCCTGGTGCTCCGCATGAAGTGCTTCTCGTACTTGATGCGACGACGGGTCAAAACGCTTTAAGTCAGGCTAAAACATTCTCAGAAGCAACGAACGTGACTGGAATTGTGTTAACAAAACTAGATGGTACGGCTAAAGGCGGGATTGTTCTTGCCATTCGAAACGAACTGAAGCTTCCTGTTAAATTCGTTGGACTTGGAGAAAAAGTAGACGACCTTCAGCCGTTTGACACGGAGCAATATATCTATGGGTTATTTGCCAATGCTGTAGAAGAAGAAACAGAAAAAGAGGCGTAATCTAAAAAGAGGCTGGGATAAAAGTATCTTCGTTGAAGGAAGATCCGAACGATTAATCGTTCGGATCTTTTTATTAGTAGGGTGGACGCAGGTTTCATATTTAGTCGTCTTTAAATTGAAGTAATTTAGTTATGTTTCCATCTCTTTTAAGTGGAAAAATGTGAGGTGTTAAGGAAAAAACTTGACATTCAAACCTCGCCTAGTTAAACTAATAACATGTAAAGGCTTTTCACTTAACAAGGGGGCGGTCAGATGGTTGAAAAGAGCGTGCATATGCTCGAGAAAACAACAAGAATGAATTACTTATTTGACTTCTATCAGGCGCTGTTGACGCCCAAACAAAGAAGTTATATGTCACTTTATTACTTGGATGATTATTCCCTCGGTGAAATAGCGGAAGAATTTGATGTGAGTCGTCAAGCAGTTTATGATAATATAAAACGTACAGAGCAAATGCTTGAACAATATGAGGAAAAGCTATTGTTATTTCAACGGTTTCAAGAGCGTCAATCAATTGTTCAACAACTGAAAGACGAACTTGCAGCCGACTTACACAAGAACAGTAAGCTTTCTTCTCTTCTTGATTCGCTCGAGAAATTAGATTAGGGGGCGGCGTATATGGCATTTGAAGGATTAGCCGACCGTTTGCAAAGCACACTGCAAAAGTTAAAAGGAAAAGGAAAAGTTAACGAAGCTGATGTTAAAGAAATGATGCGTGAAGTTAGACTTGCCCTTTTAGAAGCCGATGTAAACTTTAAAGTAGTAAAAGACTTTGTTAAGCGCGTAAGCGAACGTGCTGTAGGTCAAGACGTTCTTAAGAGCTTAACGCCTGGACAGCAAGTTATTAAGGTTGTACAAGAAGAATTAACTGCACTTATGGGCGGAGAGCAAAGCAAGATTGCAGTAGCTCCAAAAGCTCCAACTGTAATTATGATGGTTGGACTTCAAGGTGCAGGTAAAACAACAACAACTGGTAAACTTGCCAATTTATTACGTAAAAAATATAACCGTAATCCATTGCTTGTAGCAGCAGATATTTATCGTCCGGCAGCTATTAAACAGCTTGAAACACTAGGGAAACAGCTTAGCATGTCTGTTTTTTCATTAGGTGATCAAGTAAGTCCTGTGGAGATTGCGAAACAAGCTATTGCTCATGCGAAAGAAGAGCATCACGATTATGTATTAATTGATACAGCGGGACGTTTGCATGTTGATGAAAATCTAATGGAGGAGTTAGAACAGATCAAAGAGCTTTCTAACCCAGACGAAATTTTCCTTGTTGTCGATGCGATGACGGGTCAAGATGCAGTAAACGTTGCGGATAGCTTTAATAAGCAATTAGGATTAACTGGCGTTGTATTAACGAAACTAGACGGCGATACGCGCGGTGGTGCAGCGCTTTCTATTCGTGCAGTAACTGATACACCAATTAAGTTTGTCGGTCTTGGAGAAAAGATGGATGCTATTGAAGCATTCCACCCAGAGCGTATGGCTTCCCGTATCTTAGGTATGGGTGATGTGCTGACGCTTATCGAAAAGGCTCAGGCAAATGTAGATGCTGAAAAGGCAAAAGAGCTTGAAGCTAAGCTGCGCACGCAGTCATTTACATTTGATGACTTTTTAGATCAACTTGCTCAGGTGCGTCAAATGGGACCGCTTGATGAGCTAATTGGTATGCTTCCGGGCGCCAATAAAGTAAAGGGGCTCAAAAACCTGCAGGTTGATGAAAAGCAAATTAATCATGTAGAAGCAATTATTCGTTCGATGACGAAAGCGGAAAAAACAAACCCTGAAATCATTAATTCAAGTCGAAGAAAGCGTATTGCAAAAGGAAGCGGACGTTCTGTACAAGAAGTCAATCGTTTGCTTAAACAATTTGAAGACATGAAAAAAATGATGAAACAAATGACAAATATGTCAAAAGGCAAGAAAAAGGGTATGAAACTTCCATTCTTTTCATGATAAAATGCTTGATTTGAACTGAAAAAACCAAAGAAAATAAAATATTTTTCTAGTGTTAAGAAAAAAACCTTTACAAACATTTTACCTATTTGATATTATATTATCTTGTTGAAACATATTCGGAGGTGCTTTATAAAATGGCAGTAAAAATTCGTTTAAAACGTATGGGAGCTAAAAAATCTCCTTTCTATCGTATCGTAGCAGCAGACTCTCGTTCACCACGTGATGGACGTTACATCGAAGTAGTTGGAACTTACAATCCTGTAGTTCAACCAGCTGAAGTTAAAATCGATGAAGAGCTAGCTCTTAAATGGTTACAAAATGGTGCTAAACCATCTGATACAGTTCGTAACCTTTTCTCTAACGAAGGCATCATGGAAAAATTCCATAATGCTAAATTAGGAAAATAATTTCACTCGAGATGACATCACTAATCGAAACAATTGTAAAGCCGCTTGTTGATTATCCAGCTGATGTTAAAGTGGAGGAACAAGAAGATGAACGTCAAGTGACTTACATCCTTACTGTTCACCAAGAAGATGTCGGCAAAGTAATCGGCAAACAAGGCCGCGTTGCAAAAGCGATTCGAACTGTTGTGAATGCAGCAGCATCACAGCAAGGTAAAAAAGTGTATGTGAAAATTCAAGAGTAATCAAAAAGGGAGAGGGATAACCTCCCCCTTTTTTTATGTTATGATAAGATGAACGTTTTGATCACAGTAAGTCTTTTGCGAGCAAGAAGCAGCTATTTCAATATGCATGTAAAAAGCACAAGGTCACTATCTTGAGGGCGGAGGGAACGTTTTGAACATTATTCAAAAAGTGGTTGTGAAACAAGTGTTAACTGAAGCAAGCAAACAAGATCTTGAAAATCGTTTTATAAACCGCAAGCGGGCGCTTGAAAAGGAAATGGAACAGCTGAAATTTCAGTTAAAGCACATGGAAAAAGCCAATAAAGGTTCTTCTTTATTACATAGTCAATTTGAAAAAGAAAAATCCGCTCGCCTTGAAAAAATTGAAGTGTTGAACTTTCAGCTGACGCAATTAGAAAAGCTTCCTTTAGGGAGCGAACTCGTTGAAACGGAACTGGATGCCTTAGTAGAGGTAAAAATCGGCGATGATTGGGAAAAGATAAAAGAAAGTAAAACAATTATTATAAAAGATAGCAAAGTTGTTGAGATTAGATAGAGGTGAAGAAGCATGAAATGGTTTAAGGTTGGAAAAATTGTGAATACCCATGGTGTAAAAGGAGAAATTCGTATTGTATCAACTACGGATTTTGCTGATGAGCGCTATGAAAAAGGAAATAAACTTTATATCTTCAAAGAAAAGCAAAGCGAGCCGGTGGAAGTAACGGTAGCAAGCCATCGCAGGCATAAAAATTTTGATCTGCTTACATTCGAAGGCTATCACAACGTAAATGATGTTGAGCAGTACAAAAACTGCGAAGTGAAAATTCCTGAGGAGCAGCTAACGGATTTAGAAGACGGTGAATTTTATTTCCACGAAATTATTGGCTGTACAGTAAAAACAGAAGACGGAGTAGAGGTAGGAACGGTCAAAGAAATTCTAACGCCGGGAGCTAATGATGTGTGGGTCGTTAAAAAAGGCGGAAAAGAAGTTCTTATTCCTTACATCGACGACGTTGTACAATCTATTGATATAGAGGAAAAAGAGATTGTTATTACAGTAATGGAAGGGTTATTGGACTAATGAAAATTGATGTACTATCGCTATTTCCTTCTATGTTTGACGGTGTTTTTGGTGAATCAATTTTGAAAAAAGCACAGGAAAAAAATGCGGTTGAACTGAATGTAGTTAATTTCCGAGAATATTCTACGAACAAACATCAAAATGTGGACGATTATCCTTACGGCGGAGGTGCTGGAATGGTATTGACACCTCAGCCTATTTTTGACGCTGTAGAAAAGCTGACTGAAACAGCTAAGAAGCCCCGGGTAGTTTTGCTTTGTCCGCAGGGCGAACGCTATACACAGGCAAAAGCAGAAGAACTAGCAGCAGAAGAGCATTTAATTTTTATTTGCGGTCATTACGAAGGATATGATGAACGAATTCGTGAGCAGCTGGTAACTGATGAAATTTCAATTGGTGACTATGTATTAACTGGAGGAGAGCTTGGTGCAATGGTTGTGATCGATAGCGTTGTTCGCCTGCTTCCTGATGTGCTTGGCAATAATCATTCAGCTGTACAAGACTCACACAGTACAGGTTTACTAGAGCACCCCCACTATACGCGTCCTGCTGATTTTAGAGGCTTAACAGTTCCTGAAGTACTTATGTCAGGAAATCATAAAAAAATTGAACAGTGGCGCCAAAAAGAGTCTTTAAAGCGCACGTTGCTTCGAAGACCGGATATGCTTGAAAAGATGGAGCTAACGGAAGAGCAAAAGAAACTAGTAGCTCAATTAAAAGAGGAAAACAACCTTTCATAAATCCATAAAATTTATGCATAAACTCTGTTGCATACGGTATAAGAGTGTGCTAAGATAGATTTTGTGGCTTGGGCAGATGTCTGGTCACCTATAACGATGTTCCGCTGCAATGATTGAAAAGCATTGGTATGAGCGTCTGTTGGAAGGAGTTGAAACACGCGATGCAAAAATTAATCGAAGAGATTACAAAAGAACAATTAAAAACAGATCTTCCTACGTTCCGTCCTGGTGATACTGTACGTGTACACGTAAATATCGTTGAGGGTACTCGTGAACGTGTTCAGGTATTTGAAGGTGTTGTTATTAAGCGTCGTGGCGGTGGTATCAGCGAAACATTTACAGTACGTAAGATTTCTTACGGTGTAGGTGTAGAGCGTACATTCCCACTTCATACGCCAAAAATTGCAAAAATCGAAGTAATGCGCCGCGGTAAAGTACGCCGTGCGAAACTTTATTACCTACGTGAATTACGTGGTAAAGCTGCGCGTATTAAAGAAATTCGATAATAGTAAAGGGGAGCTTGTTTATACAAGCTCCTTTTTTCAAATGTTTTTTTAGAACGATTCGTTCTCTGACAGTGAAAAATAGACGTACAAGTCATCATTTTTTTATTCTATTTATTTATTAGGCGTTTCAAACATTATCGTTTAAAATAAAGGTATGACATAAGAGTTGGAGGACTGAAGATGGCTCGAAAGAAAAATGAACTGTGGGAATGGATAAAAGCAATCGCCATTGCCGTACTGTTAGCTGTTGTAATTCGCTATTTTTTGTTTGCACCGATTGTAGTAGATGGACTTTCTATGATGCCTACGCTGCATGACCAAAATCGAATGATTGTAAATAAGTTCTCCTATAAGATTGGTGATCCTGATCGCTTTGATATTATTGTTTTTCATGCTACAGCGGAAAAAGATTACATAAAACGTATTATCGGACTGCCGGGTGATCATATTGAGTATCGAAATGATACGCTATATGTAAATGGAAAAGCTTATAAAGAGCCCTATTTAGATCAGTATAAAAAAGAAGTGATTGACGGTAATTTAACCGAAGATTTTAAACTAGAAGACGTAACGGGTAAAAAGACCGTGCCAGAAGGCTATTTGTTCGTGATGGGAGACAATCGACGCTACAGTAAAGACAGCCGTCAGATTGGCTTTGTGAGCATGGACAAGGTGCTTGGTAAAACTAGTGCCGTATACTGGCCGATTAAAGAAGCGCGTTTTGCAAAGTAAAATATAAAAGGTGAGTAAAATATGACAATTCAATGGTTTCCTGGCCATATGGCCAAGGCCAGAAGACAAGTAACTGAAAAGCTAAAATTGATTGATATTGTATACGAACTGGTTGATGCACGCATTCCGCAATCATCGCGAAATCCAATGATTGATGAGATTATTGTGAACAAGCCCAGAATCGTATTGTTGAATAAAGTGGACAAAGCGGATCCGCGCGTCACTCAGCAGTGGTTAGATTATTACAAAGAACAAGGTATTTATGCCTTAGCTATTGACGCACAAGCAGGTAAAGGAATGAAACAAATTGTTTCGTCTTCTAAAGAACTTCTTCAAGAGAAGTTTGACCGCATGCGCGCAAAAGGAGTTAAAAAAACCCGCGCTATCCGTGCGATGATTGTAGGGATTCCTAACGTCGGTAAATCAACGCTAATTAATCGCCTTGCCAGCAAAAAAATCGCCAAGACGGGAGATCGTCCAGGTGTGACGCAGGCACAGCAGTGGATTAAGGTAGGAAACGAGCTAGAGCTGCTTGATACGCCAGGTATTTTGTGGCCTAAGTTTGAAGATGAAACAGTTGGATATAAGCTTGCGACAACGGGTGCTATCAAAGATACCATTTTAAATATGCAAGATGTCGCTGTTTATGCGCTGCGCTTCTTAACTAGCCATTACCCAGAACAATTAAAGCAGCGTTATGATTTAAATGAAATCCCTGAAGACATTGTAGAGCTTTTTGATGCAATTGGGTCGCGCCGCGGCTGTTTAATGGGTGGCGGCATGGTGGATTACGATAAAACAGCTGAGCTTGTTCTTCGAGAAATTCGAACGGATAAAATTGGCACCTTTACATTTGATGATCCAAGTGAAGCTGAACAACAGCTGTAAGCAACACATTGCGAACTGAAGCAAAAAACGCCTCTGCCTTTTCAGCATGAGGCGTTTTTTATGTGAAAGTGCCGCGTGAAAATGTTGATATAAAGAAGGTGGAGCTAATGAAAAAGAGTATTAAGGAAATAAAAGAGGAACTAAAGCAAGTGAGAAGCCCGGAAGATGCTTTATTTAAGGCATATGCGCAAGATGAGCGTAAAGGTGTGCAGCAGGTTATTATTCAAAAACAAAGGCAATTTGAAGCGGCTGAGCGCTTGAAGCAACAGTTTGATGAAATGATGGCATATGAAAATGAATTATATAGGCAAGGAGCAACTTATATTGCCGGAGTAGACGAAGTAGGAAGGGGACCGTTAGCAGGACCGGTAGTAGCAGCTGCTGTTATTTTGCCTCCCGATTTTTTTCTCCCTGGTCTGACGGATTCAAAGAAGTTATCAGAAGCAAAGCGAGAAGCGTTTTATGAAGAAATTTGTAAAAAAGCTGTCGCTATCGGTATAGGGATTATAGACGCAGAGGTCATTGATTCTATTAATATTTACGAAGCAACAAAAAAGGCTATGACTGAAGCCATTGAACTGCTGGCAGTTCAGCCTGATGAACTGCTCATTGATGCGATGAAGCTGCCGGTGCCTATTTCGCAGCAGTCAATCATTAAAGGCGATGCTACAAGCATTTCAATTGCTGCAAGTTCTGTTATTGCAAAAGTGACGCGAGATCGAATGATGAAAGAACTTGGTGAACGCTATCCTGCATACGGATTCGAAAAACATATGGGATATGGAACAAAACAACATTTAGAAGCAATCGAACAATATGGAATTTTGCCAGAACACCGCCGATCTTTTGCACCGATAAAAAACCAAGTAAACTAGAACATGATACCCGAGCATATCTCTGCTTTTTAGCGCATGTTTCAATGCGGGATTCTAGGCTTAAAAAGAATATAGCCTATGTAAGCGGAGATATTGCAGCGGGAAAAATTCGTAAATTATTTTCCTCTCAGTCTGCTTTAGTTATGAAGGTTGATTTACATGATCAACCACACGTTTAACGTCCGCAGAGCCTCATCTACTTCATAAGGTATGGTTAAGTACTATCTCCATAAAAATATCAATTTTCTTATTATTTCAATATTTTTCACTAGAATAGTAGACAATTAGACAATTATTTTTATACAATGAAAGCGCAGTCTATTTTGTGCAGTATAGTTTTGTGGTTGATTATGTTAGGAGGATGGGAAATGAATATCCATGAGTATCAAGGAAAAGAACTACTCAGAAAATATGGGGTTGCAGTACCAAACGGTCGAGTAGCTTTTACTGTTGAAGAAGCAGTTGAAGCAGCAAAGGAATTAGGTTCACAAGTATCAGTGGTGAAAGCACAAATCCATGCTGGTGGACGCGGTAAAGCGGGCGGTGTCAAAGTAGCAAAAAACTTAGATGAAGTTCGTACATATGCACAAGATATTTTAGGAAAGACCCTCGTAACGCACCAAACAGGCCCTGAAGGAAAAGAAGTTAAGCGCTTGTTAGTTGAAGAGGGATGCGATATTAAGAAAGAATACTACATCGGTTTAGTTCTTGATCGTGCAACGTCTCAAGTTGTATTGATGGGTTCTGAAGAAGGTGGAACTGAAATTGAAGAAGTGGCGGAAAAAACGCCTGAAAAAATCTTTAAAGAATATGTAGATCCTGCGATTGGTTTACAAGCATTCCAAGCTCGCAGACTTGCATTTAATATTAATATTCCAAAAGAATTAGTTGGAAAAGCAGTTAAATTCATGACAGGTTTATATACAGTATTTGTTGAAAAAGACTGCTCAATTGCAGAGATTAACCCTCTAGTTGTAACAGGTGACGGAGACGTTATGGCATTGGATGCGAAGTTAAACTTTGATTCAAATGCGCTGTATCGTCAAAAAGATATTCTTGAATATCGTGACCTTGAAGAGGAAGATGCTAAAGAAATTGAAGCATCTAAATACGACTTAAGCTACATTTCACTAGACGGTAATATCGGTTGTATGGTAAACGGTGCAGGTTTAGCGATGGCAACGATGGATATTATTAAGCATTACGGAGGCGACCCTGCTAACTTCCTGGATGTTGGGGGCGGCGCAACTGCTGAAAAAGTAACAGAAGCATTTAAAATTATTTTATCTGACCAAAATGTAAAAGGTATTTTCGTTAATATTTTCGGCGGAATTATGAAATGTGATGTTATTGCAACAGGTGTTGTTGAAGCAACAAAACAAGTTGGATTAAGCCTTCCATTAGTTGTTCGCTTAGAAGGAACAAACGTTGAACTTGGAAAAGAAATTTTACAAAAATCAGGCTTAAATATCACAGCTGCTGAATCTATGGCAGACGGCGCACAAAAAATCGTTTCACTAGTGAAATAGAAAGGCTGGGGGATAGGAATGAGCGTATTTATTAATCAAGATACAAAAGTAATTGTACAAGGAATTACAGGCGGAGTTGGCCTTTTTCATACACAGCAAATGTTAGAATATGGAACAAAAATTGTTGGTGGCGTAACGCCGGGTAAAGGCGGCTTAGAAGTAGAAGGTGTTCCGGTATTTAATACGGTTGCCGAGGCGAAAGAAAAAACAGGCGCAACGGCTTCTGTTGTATATGTTCCACCAGCATTCGCAGCTGACTCCATTATTGAAGCAGTTGACGCAGATTTAGATTTAGTTATTTGTATTACAGAAGGTATTCCAGTATTAGATATGGTAAAAGTAAAGCGTTATATGGAAGGAAAACGTACGCGTCTTGTAGGGCCTAACTGCCCAGGTGTTATTACACCGGAAGAATGTAAAATTGGCATTATGCCAGGGTACATTCACAAAAAAGGTCATGTAGGTGTAGTTTCGCGTTCTGGTACATTAACATATGAAGCTGTTCACCAACTTTCTGAAGCTGGAATTGGCCAATCAACAGCTGTTGGTATCGGCGGTGACCCGGTGAATGGCACGAACTTTATCGATGTATTAAAAGCGTTTAATGAAGATGAAGATACGTATGCAGTAATTATGATTGGGGAAATCGGCGGTACAGCAGAAGAAGAAGCGGCAGAATGGGTAAAAGCAAATATGACAAAACCTGTTGTCGGCTTCATTGGCGGTCAAACAGCGCCTCCAGGAAAACGTATGGGCCATGCTGGTGCGATTATTTCAGGTGGTAAAGGGACAGCGTCTGAAAAAATTAAAACAATGAATGAGTGCGGTATCCAAGTAGCTGAAACACCATCTGTTATGGGAGAAACACTTATTAAAGTGTTAAAAGAACAAGGCATTTACGAGCAGTGTAAGACTCATTAATAGAAGACATATAGCCTCCTTTGACCGGGGGCTATTTTGTCCATTTAAAAAGGAGATTGTAGAATGTCTGGTTTACGGGAAAAATTAATTCATTTAGCACATTGTCCATCTGTTAATTGGAAACAAATTTTTACGCTACTTCAACAGAATTCTTCATTACAAAATCTCTACGAGTACTCTCCATCACAGCTTCAAAAACTATTGACTCTCTCGATTGAACGTGCTAATCAAATAAAAAAAGATTTGCAAACTATTCCAATACGAGATATTCTAGATAAATATGACGCTGAGAATATTCGATGTGTCACCATCTTAGATGATGAATATCCTGAACTTTTGCGCCATATTTATGATCCGCCTTGGGTATTATTTGCAAGGGGGAACTTGTCTCTTCTACACGCTCCGGCAAGCTTAAGTGTTGTAGGAACAAGAAATCCTACTTCATATGGAACTGCAGCTTTAACTCGTATTGTTAAGCCGATGCTGCATGAAGAATTTGTCGTTGTGAGTGGGCTAGCCTTAGGAATTGACCAGGCTGCTCATGAACTGGCTATCGCTGAAAAAGCTAAAACGATTGCAGTTTTAGGCGGAGGGTTTTATAATATTTACCCAAGAGGAAACCAAAATTTAGCAAGAGAAATTGCGCAGCATCATTTGCTGCTTTCTGAATATGCCCCGTTTATGAAGCCGACGAAATGGTTTTTCCCTCGCAGAAACAGAATCATTAGCGGATTAACAGGAGGCACGTTGGTGGTGCAAGCAAAAGAAAGAAGTGGATCTTTTATTACCGCCGACCAGGCGCTTCAGCAAGGAAGAGAAGTATTTGCCATACCGGGTTCTATTTTTGAAGAAACATCATGTGGAACGAATAAGTTAATCCAATTAGGGGCAAAACTTGTGCAAAGCGCTGCTGATATTACAGATGAAATGATGTATATAAGATGAATGTTTCAAAGTAGTCATATTCTTGCATGGTATGAAATACTAGTGAGATACGTAGGAAAATCGTATGACTTATCTTTTTGACATTTGACAAACAAGAACCAAGTATTTAATAATAATGAAGATTTTATTCTACCTCTTGAGGAGGAACAAATAGATGTCTGACTACCTAGTAATTGTAGAATCGCCTGCAAAGGCTAAAACAATTGAACGTTATTTAGGAAAGAAATATAAAGTAAAAGCATCGATGGGACATGTTCGCGATTTACCTAAAAGTCAAATGGGAATTGATATTGAACAAGATTACAACCCGAAATATATTACAATTCGCGGGAAAGGCCCGGTTTTAAAAGAACTAAAAACAGCGGCTAAAAAAGCAAAAAAGATTTACCTAGCAGCCGATCCAGACCGTGAAGGAGAAGCGATTGCATGGCATTTGGCGCACAGTTTGGATGTAGACATTGCATCGGACTGCCGCGTAGTGTTTAACGAGATTACAAAAGAAGCGATTAAAGAATCTTTTAAACATCCACGAGCAATTAATATGGATTTAGTAGATGCTCAACAAGCACGACGTATTCTTGACAGGCTGGTTGGCTACAATATCAGTCCATTGCTGTGGAAAAAAGTGAAAAAAGGATTAAGTGCCGGAAGGGTTCAATCAATTGCAGTGCGGTTAATTATTGATCGTGAAAAAGAAATTGCAAAGTTTATCCCAGAAGAATACTGGACGGTAAAAGCAACTTTTCAAAAAGGGAACGACCAGTTTGAAGGCCAGTTAATCGAATATCAAGGGAAAAAAGTAGAGCTATCGAATGCAGATGATGTAACCAACATTGTTAAACAATTAGATGGAAACGAATTTTCAATTTCTAAAGTAACAAAACGTGAGCGAAAGCGTAATGCGGCTCCGTCTTTTACCACGTCTTCATTACAGCAAGAGGCAGCGCGGAAACTGAACTTCCGAGCGAAAAAAACGATGATGATTGCGCAGCAATTATATGAAGGAATTGATTTAGGAAAAGAAGGTACAGTAGGTCTTATCACGTATATGCGTACCGATTCTACTCGTATTTCAGAAACAGCTCAAACAGAAGCTAGAGATTACATTACGAACGCGTACGGAAATCAGTTTGTGGCAACGGAAAAGCGTAAAGAAAAGAAGAATTCAAATGCGCAAGATGCCCACGAAGCGATTCGTCCAACTTCAGCTCTTCGTAAACCAGGAGAGGTAAAAGAGTTCTTATCGCGTGATCAGTATCGACTGTATAAGTTAGTATGGGAGCGCTTCGTTGCTAGTCAAATGGCACCTGCCATTATGGATACAATGGCTGTAGATTTGAAAAATGGAGACGTAACATTTAGAGCGAACGGCTCAAAAGTTAAATTTCCAGGCTTTATGAAAGTGTATGTTGAAGGCAATGATGATCAAGTGGAGGAAAAAGAAAATCTTCTTCCAGACTTAGAAGAAGGAGAAGTAGCTTATTCTAAGGACATCGATGAAAAGCAGCATTTCACACAGCCGCCGCCAAGATATACAGAAGCTCGTTTAGTTAAGACATTAGAAGAGCTAGGCATTGGCCGACCGTCTACATATGCTCCAACACTTGATACGATTCAAAAGCGCGGATACGTAGCGCTCGATAACAAGCGTTTTGTTCCAACAGAACTTGGAGAAATTGTACTAGAGCTTGTATTGGAGTTTTTCCCGGAAATTTTAGATGTAGAGTTTACAGCTAAAATGGAAAACGATTTGGATGAAGTGGAAGATGGCAATGTTCAATGGGTGCGTGTTATTGACGAATTTTACAGTGATTTTGAAAAACGCTTAGAACATGCTGAAAAAGAAATGCGCGAAGTGGAGATTAAAGATGAACCTGCCGGAGAAGACTGTGAAGAATGCGGTTCACCTATGGTATACAAAATGGGACGCTACGGAAAATTTATGGCATGCTCTAATTTCCCTGACTGTCGCAACACGAAGCCAATTGTAAAAGAGATTGGCGTAAAGTGTCCGAAATGTGAAGAAGGAAATATCGTTGAGCGAAAATCGAAGAAAAAGCGTACATTTTATGGCTGTGATCGATTCCCGGGCTGTGACTTCGTATCTTGGGATAAACCGATTGCAAGAAAATGTCCGAAATGTGAAAATCTGCTTGTAGAGAAGAAACAGAAAAAAGGAACTCAAGTCGTCTGTACAAGTTGTGATTATAAAGAGGAAGCTCAGCAGTAAAAGAGAATGGGATGAATTCCCACACTTTAAATTTAAAAATAGCAGTTATATAAGATGCGGCGACATTGCTTCATGTGCTAAAATGGAAACGTTATTAGCGACATTGAGTAATGTCGCATTTTCTTTGTCCCGTTAAAAAAGGAAAAGACAAGTGAATGAATAAGCAAAATGATAGAAAAGATAGAAATGAAGTTGGAGGATTTACAATGAATGAACAAGTAATTAATGTTATTGGAGCAGGTCTTGCTGGAAGTGAAGCAGCTTGGCAAATCGCAAAGCGCGGTTTGAAAGTCCGTCTTTATGAGATGAGACCAGTAAAGCAAACACCTGCTCATCATACGGACAAATTTGCTGAATTAGTATGTAGTAATTCACTGCGTGCGAATACATTAACAAATGCAGTGGGTGTGCTAAAAGAAGAAATGCGATTATTAGACTCTGTCATTATTCGTTCAGCAGACGAGTGTGCGGTTCCAGCAGGTGGAGCACTGGCTGTTGATCGTCACGAATTTGCCTCTCGTGTGACGGAAAGCGTTAAAAACCATCCGAACGTAACGGTTGTTAATGAAGAAATTACGGAAATTCCACAGGGACCAACTGTTATTGCAACAGGTCCGCTAACGTCAAAAGATTTATCGGAACAGCTGCGCGCGTTAACAAGTGAAGATTATTTATATTTTTACGATGCGGCTGCACCTATTATTGAAAAAGACAGCATTGATATGGATAAAGTATATCTTAAATCTCGCTATGACAAAGGGGAAGCTGCCTATTTAAACTGTCCGATGACAAAAGAAGAATTCCAGCGCTTTCATGAAGCATTAATCAATGCAGAGACGGTTCCTTTAAAAGAATTTGAGAAGGAAATTTATTTTGAAGGATGTATGCCGATTGAAGTAATGGCTTCACGCGGAGAAAAAACAATGCTCTTTGGACCAATGAAACCAGTTGGGTTAGAAGATCCGAAAACAGGAAAGCGACCTTATGCAGTTGTTCAGCTTCGTCAAGATGATGCAGCAGGTACACTATATAATATTGTAGGTTTCCAAACACATTTAAAATGGGGAGCACAAAAAGAAGTATTAAGCTTAATCCCAGGTTTAGAAAATGCAGAAGTAGTACGCTACGGAGTTATGCATAGAAATACGTTTATTAATTCTCCTAAATTGTTAAAGCCTACGTATCAATATCGCGAGCGTGATGACTTATTCTTTGCTGGACAAATGACGGGAGTAGAAGGATATGTAGAATCAGCTGCGAGCGGATTAATGGCAGGAATGAACGCGGCTCGACTCGTGCTTGGTGAAGAATTGGTTGTATTGCCGCAGGAAACAGCGATTGGCAGTATGGCTCACTATATCACACATACAAACGCCAAAAACTTCCAGCCGATGAATGCCAACTTTGGCTTATTCAAAGAATTGGAAGTGCGAATCAAAAACAAACAAGAACGAAATGAAACGCTGGCTAAACGAGCATTGGAAACTATTCAGAATTTTACAACAAAATAATCAAAATTGTTTGCAAGGGCTACTTAATTGTGATAATATTTAGTAGCCCTTGTGAGGTGATAACATTGGAATTTGTTAAAGATGTATTAAATTCCTTTCTAGAATATTTACAAATTGAGAAAAATTATTCAAAATATACAGTTGACTGCTATGAAAAAGACATAGGTATCTTCATGTCTTTTATGCAGGAAGAGCAAATACAAAACCTACAAAGTGTTACATATGCTGATGCAAGGCTGTTTTTAACACGCCTATATGAAAAGCAGTATTCAAAAAGATCGATGTCACGCAAAATTTCTTGTTTGAGAACGTTTTATCGTTACTTAAATAGAGAAGAATTAGTAGAAGATAATCCATTTGCGCTCGTTACCCTTCCTAAAAAGGAAGAGAGAAATCCTCGCTTCCTGTATGAAGAGGAGATTGTGAAATTATTTCAAATGAATGACTTAACAACTCCGTTAGGGCAGCGTAATCAGTCTCTCTTAGAATTGCTGTATGCCACCGGAATACGAGTGAGTGAATGTGCATCTATTAAGCTTAGCGATATAGATTTTTCACTTCAAACTTTGCTCGTATATGGCAAAGGGAAAAAACAACGGTACGTGCCATTTGGCTGTTATGCCAAGGACGCTCTTAGAGTATATATAGATAATGGAAGAAAGCTTCTTTTAAAAAAGGCTCCTTCTGATACTCATTCGCTCTTTTTAAATTATAAGGGGACACCGTTGACAGACCGAGGCATACGCTTAGTCATTGATCAGTTAGTAAAGAAAACCGCTGAGAATATACATATTAGTCCACACGTTTTGCGGCATACTTTTGCGACTCATATGTTAAATGAAGGGGCAGATTTACGTACAGTTCAAGAAATGCTAGGTCATGAACATTTATCAACCACTCAAATATACACACATGTGACGAAGGATCGTTTAAAGGCAGTTTATATGAATCACCATCCTCGCGCATAAAAGGAGGAGTTAATTTGTCTACTTTCCATGCTACTACGATTTTTGCAGTTCAGCATAACGGTCAATGTGCCATGTCTGGGGACGGACAAGTAACGTTTGGAAATGCTGTTGTGATGAAACATACTGCTCGAAAAGTAAGACGTCTATTTCAAGGGCAAGTTCTTGCCGGCTTTGCAGGTTCAGTAGCTGATGCATTCACTCTTTTTGAATTATTTGAAACGAAGCTTGAAGAGTATAACGGAAATCTTCAGCGTGCAGCCGTGGAGCTTGCTAAACAATGGAGAAGTGACAAAGTATTGCGAAAGTTAGAAGCAATGCTTATTGTTATGAACAAAGATAACTTACTGTTAGTATCAGGAACGGGTGAAGTTATTGAACCGGACGACGGCATTTTAGCAATTGGATCAGGCGGAAATTATGCTTTATCAGCGGGACGTGCATTAAAACAACATGCAGGCGAACATTTAACAGCTAAAGAAATTGCAAAAGCAGCTTTAGATGTAGCAAGTGAGATATGTGTTTATACAAATGATCATATTATTGTAGAAGAACTGTAGGAAAGGGGATTTTTTTATGAATTCTCATTTAACACCTCGACAAATTGTAGAAAAGCTCGATCAGTATATTATTGGTCAAACGAAGGCAAAGAAAGCGGTCGCTGTTGCGCTGCGAAATCGCTATCGCCGCGGTCTGCTAGACGAATCTTTACGTGATGAAGTTGTGCCGAAAAACATTTTAATGATTGGTCCTACAGGTGTGGGTAAAACCGAGATTGCACGCCGCTTAGCTAAGCTTGTCGGTGCACCTTTTATTAAGGTTGAGGCAACAAAATTTACGGAAGTTGGATATGTAGGACGCGATGTGGAATCAATGGTTCGTGATTTAGTGGAAACGTCAGTTCGACTTGTGAAAGAAGAAAAAATGAACGGCGTGCGTGATCGTGCAGAAGAAAATGCAAACAAGCGGATAGTGGAGCTTCTTGTTCCAAGCAAAAAGAAGCAGCAATCGTTTAAAAATCCGTTTGAAATGATTTTTTCAAACGGTACACAGTCAAGCGATGCGGATCCTGATCAAGATGAGGAAACGAATATTGCAACGAAGCGCAAGCAGATTGCTCATCAGCTTGCTCTAGGAGAGCTTGAAAATCATTATGTCACAATTGAAGTAGAAGAGCAACAGCCTTCTATGTTTGATATGTTACAAGGTTCGGGTATGGAACAAATGGGCATGAACATGCAGGATGCCTTAAGCAATTTTATGCCTAAAAAACAAAAAAAGCGCAAACTTACTGTTAAAGATGCACGAAAAGTATTAACAAATGAAGAAGCGCAAAAATTGATTGATATGGATGAAGTGACGCAAGAAGCTGTGAATCGTGCAGAACAATACGGAATTATTTTCATTGACGAAATTGATAAAATTGCTCAAAAAAGTGGTAATTCATCTTCCGCTGATGTTTCACGTGAAGGCGTGCAGCGAGATATTTTACCAATTGTAGAAGGATCAACGATTGTTACCAAATATGGTGCAGTCAAAACTGATCATGTTTTATTTGTAGCAGCTGGCGCTTTCCATGTATCAAAACCGTCGGATTTAATTCCAGAATTGCAAGGTCGATTCCCAATTCGCGTTGAATTAACGAAGCTAACCGTTGAAGATTTTATAAACATTTTAGTAGAGCCAGATAATGCGTTATTAAAGCAATATGCGGCATTATTGGAAACTGAAGGTATACAAATTGAATTTTCTGACGATGCTATACGTAAGATTGCAGAAATTGCATATCAGGTAAATCAAGATACAGACAATATTGGTGCAAGAAGGCTTCATACGATTTTAGAACGTTTGCTAGAGGATTTATCGTTTGAAGCACCAGAAGTAACATTAGAGAAAATTGTGATTACTCCGCAGTATGTGGAAGAAAAATTAGAAAAAATCGCTAAAAACAAAGATTTGAGTCAATTTATTTTATAGAACTGAAATCGCAGGAGGAAGAGTACTAATGGATTTATTAGGGAAAACTAGAAAGATTAATGCAATGCTACAAAAAGCAGCTGGTAAACCAGTAAACTTTAAAGAAATGGCTGAAACACTTTGCGAAGTGATCGAATCAAACGTATTCGTAGTAAGTCGTCGCGGTAAATTATTAGGAATCGCTGTTAAACAGCAAATTGAGAATGCGCGCATGAAAGATATGTTAGAAGCACGCCAGTTCCCAGAAGAATATACTCAAAGCCTATTTAACATTCAAGAAACATCTTCTAATTTAAACATTGAAAGTCAATATACAGCTTTCCCAGTTGAAAATAAAGACTTATTTGATGCAGGACTAACAACAATCGTTCCAATTATCGGAGGCGGAGAGCGTCTAGGTACGCTTGTACTATCTCGTTTAGACCGTCAGTTCGAAGACGATGATTTAATCCTTGCTGAATACGGTGCAACGGTAGTAGGTATGGAAATTCTTCGTGAAAAAGCAGAAGAGATTGAAGAAGAAGCGCGTAGCAAAGCTGTTGTACAAATGGCAATTAGCTCATTATCATACAGTGAGTTAGAAGCTATTGAGCACATCTTTGAAGAGTTAAATGGAAATGAAGGACTATTAGTCGCAAGTAAAATTGCTGACCGCGTTGGAATTACACGTTCAGTAATCGTAAATGCGCTACGTAAATTAGAAAGTGCTGGCGTTATTGAATCACGTTCGCTAGGAATGAAAGGAACTTACATTAAAGTTCTTAACAACAAATTCTTAGTAGAGCTTGAAAAATTAAAATCTAACTAAGTTTATGAACCAAAAAGCACACGGGCAAAGCCCGTGTGCTTTTTTTATATGCTCTCAGTATGAAAAGGTTCGCTCTGGGTTAAGACGATTCGTTCACTATTTTTATAAATCTTTAACAAACTTCATATAAAAATCTAAAAATTATATTATAGAATCTTTAAATAGTAAAAAGATACTAGTTGATTACAAATCGTTACTTTTATTACATATTGTTCAGGACTTATGGTATGTATTTTGATTTTAAATTAAAAAAATAGAGCTAAAGTACAGCATTGATGTTAAAATATGCTTGGAAATCGAATGAAAATTTTGGTTTATAGTCCAAAAGTTCTTAAAAAAGGATAGACATTGCATGAAGTTTTTCTTACAATAAGTTCTATGGTACTAAAGTCGAAATTTGTCTCATTTTTGAGAAAAATAGAATAGGTAAGCAGGTGTAAGAATTGAGTTTGTTTTCAACTACTTTTCAAACAATTGAAAATGGAATTAGCTACGCGTCACAAAAGCAGCACACGATTGCACAAAATATCGCAAACGTTGATACTTCAAATTATAAATCGAAAACAGTATCGCGTACGAGTGAATTTCGAGATTTATTACATAACGAGTTAGAAGCATATCAGACTGATTCTAAGCATATTCCATTTTCTAATTCATCACAGAGAGTGATTACTCAGCAAGGAAACACTTCCTATCAAGCAAATGGAAACAATGTGGATATGGATAAAGAAATGGCGGATATGGCTGAAAATCAAATTTACTATGAAGCACTGGTAGATCGTTTAAATGGAAAATTTAATTCTCTTCAAACTGTCATAAGAGGAGGTAAATAAGTGTGACTATTTTTCAAAATATGAATATTACATCTTCAGCCTTAACTGCCAATCGTTTAAGAATGGACGTGGTGTCATCTAATGTGGCGAACGCTGAAACGACAAGAGGGACGTACGTTAACGGGGAATGGCAGCCTTATAAAAGAAAAATGGTTGTCATGCAGTCTGATCGTTCGCCTTCTTTTTCGTCCTTTTTGGACTCGGAAGTCAATAAAAACCAAAACAATGGTGTAAAAGTCACAAACATCGTTGAAGATAATACGCCTTTTAATTTGGTATACAATCCAACCCATCCAGATGCGAATGACCAAGGGTATGTGCAGATGCCAAACGTAGATCCTTTAAAGGAAATGACAGATTTGATTAGTGCTACTCGATCCTACGAAGCGAATGTGACGGTTTTTAATACAAATAAAAGCATGTTAACAAAAGTATTAGAAATTGGAAAATAAAGGAGTGATAAAATGATTAATAGCATCAGCAATCAAGTAGCAATCGCAAAAACAGCAGCCCCTACTAGCACTGGACAAACAACGCAACAGTTTTCAACGTTTTTAAAAGACTCAATCAATGAGTTAAACAATACTCAACGCGCTTCGGATATAGCGACTGAAAAGCTTGCTAAAGGAGAAAATATTGAACTCCAAGATGTAATGATCACTGCTCAAAAAGCAAGTATTACGATGCAAACGGCTCTTGAAATACGCAATAAAGCTGTTGAAGCCTATCAAGAAATGATGAGAATGCAAATGTAATTGAGCGGTTATTAAAGAAAATGAAAATAGTAATAACCGGAGGAATACCATGAATGAAAAAATAGCTCTCTATCGAGATAAGATGAAAGCCTTTTGGAATAACCGTAAAAAAGGACAGAAGATAGCTCTTATCGCTGCTCCTCTTGCGGCTATTCTAGTCATTAGTTTAGCATCTGTTTTTTTAAACAAGGATAAATTTGTCCCTCTTTATAGCAATCTATCGGCTCAGGAAACAGGACAAATCAAAGCAGAACTTGATGCTAGAAGTGTTCCTTCAGAAATATCTGATAACGGAACAACCATTTCAGTGCCTGAACAAAGCGTTGACTCGCTAAAAGTCGATTTAGCTGCACAAGGAATTCCTGATAGCGGAAGTATTGATTATTCGTTTTTTGGGAAAAATGCGAGCTTTGGGATGACTGACAATGAATTTGATGTGTTAAAACTTGATGCAATGCAAACTGAGTTGGCTAACTTAATGAAAAACATTCAAGGAGTCAACGATGCAAAAGTAATGATTACCCTTCCCAATGAAAGCGTATGGGCGAATGAAAAGCAGGGAGAAGCATCAGCATCGATTGTGCTCAACACGAAAGCTGGGTATAAGTTTGATGATCAACAAATCAAATCTCTTTATCATTTAGTCTCAAAAAGTGTACCAAACCTTCCTACAGACAATATCGTCATTATGAACCAGTATTTTGAGTATTTTGATTTAAAAGGTAACGAAACCAATTCCACTTCTAACTCATTTGCTTCGCAAAATGAAGCGAAAAAAGAAGTTGAGCGAGATATTCAGCGTCAAGTACAGCAAATGCTAGGAAGACTGGTCGGTCAAGACAAAGTAATGGTCTCTGTTACAGCAGATCTTGATTTTACACAGGAAAATCGCGAAGAAAAGCTAGTAGAGCCTGTTGATAAAGATAATATGCAAGGAATTGCCGTTAGCGCTGAAAAAATTAATGAAACATTTTCTGGTAAAAATGCTCAAGATGGTGGCGTTGCTGGAACAGGAGAAGAAGATACAACAAATTACTCATCTAGTACAACAAGTGGAGACGGAGACTACGAAAAAAACGAAGAACGAATTAATTATGAAGTGAATCGAATTCATAAAGAAATCGTCGAAAGTCCATACAAAATTCAAGACCTTGGCATTCAAGTAATGATAGATCCGTCCAATGCAAAAGGGAAATCACAAGTGTCCAATACGCTTGAGTCAGACGTTCAAAAAATGTTAGGTACAATTGTCCGTACTTCTATTTCAAAAGATGCAAATACGAAAGCTCTTTCGGATAACGCGGTCAGCGATAAGATTACCGTTTCTGTTCAGCCGTTTAATGGACAAGAAACAGCTGACAACACAGCAAGTTCGATTCCATTGTGGATGTATATAATCGGAGGAGCACTGCTGCTTATCATTGCTGTTCTTATTGTGCTATTAGTTAGAAAAAGACGTCAAAACTTAGATGAAGAGGAATATGATGAAGAGTATGTTGAAACATTTGAAGCATACGAAGCGACACCAAAAGCCTCTGTTGTCAGTGCCGAGCAGCAAACAAAAAATAATCTTGAAACGTTAGCGAAGCAAGACCCGGAAGAGTTTGCAAAACTGCTGCGAACATGGATTAGTGAAGATTAGGAGGAAAGCTAGTGGTAAAGTCTATGCAAAAAAATGAGTTAACAGGAAAACAAAAAGCAGCCATTTTGCTGATTTCTCTTGGTCCGGATGTATCTGCTTCTATCTATAAACATCTCAGTGAAGATGAAATTGAACAATTAACTCTGGAAATTTCATCAGTGAGAAAAGTGGAACCTTCTCTAAAAGAAGCTGTGCTTCAAGAGTTTGAACAAATAACGCTTGCTCAAAACTACCTGGAAAAAGGAGGAGTAAGCTATGCAAAACAAGTGTTAGAAAAAGCACTTGGACCAGAGCAGGCGATGATGGTTATCAATCGCTTAACTTCTTCTTTGCAAGTTCGTCCGTTTGACTTTGCCAGAAAAGCTGATTCTACGCAGCTGTTGAATTTTATTCAACATGAGCACCCGCAGACGATTGCCCTTATTTTATCTTATTTAGAGCCTATACAGGCAGGGCAAATCTTATCATCCCTCCCTCAAGAAAGGCAAGCGGATATTGCAAGACGGATTGCAACGATGGGCAGTACGTCTCCGGAAGTCATTAATGAAGTGGAACAAATTTTAGAGAGAAAGCTTTCTGCTACTGTTACCCAAGATTACACCCAAACAGGTGGTTTAGAAGCCGTAGTTGAAGTATTAAATGGAGTGGACCGAGCGACTGAAAAAATCATTATTGATACGCTTGAAATTCAAGATCCAGCATTAGCAGAAGAAATTAAACAGCGAATGTTTGTATTCGAAGATGTCGTAACGCTTGATAACCGTTCTATTCAGCGTGTGATACGAGATGTAGAAAATGATGATTTATTATTGAGCTTAAAAGTAGCAAGTGAAGAAGTGAAATCTATCATTTTTAAAAATATGTCTAGCCGTATGGTGGGAACCTTTAAAGAAGAAATGGAATTTATGGGCCCTGTGCGTTTGAAAGATGTAGAGGAAGCCCAGTCACGTATCGTTGCTGCAATTAGACGTTTAGAAGATGCTGGTGAAATTGTAATAGCTCGAGGTGGAGGAGAAGATATTATTGTCTAATATCATTAAATCAACTTATACGAACAAACTGTCAGACAAAAACGCTAAGCACATTCAAGTCATTCCATTTGGTTTTCCGATACAAGCTGAGCTCATAGAAGAACATCTTCAGCAAGAAAATGCACAGCACGTTATTGAACAAGCGCAAAGTGAAGCTGAAATAATAAAGGCCGAGGCAGACGCTTACCGCAAACAAGCTCAAAACGAAGTTGAACGTTTGAAAAAGCAGTGGGAAGAAGAGAAGGTGCTGCTTTTTCAACAAGAACAAAAGCGAGGCTATGAAGAAGGATACGAAGAAGGGCTGCTTCAAGGAAAACAAGAGTATGAGCATGTATTAGCCATGTCGCGAAACATTGTTGACCAAACAAAGAATCAGTACTACGAATATATAAATCAATCTGAAGAAGTCATCTTTGAATTAGGTTTCACCTTAGCTGAAACGATTTTAAATGAGCAGCTTCAACGGAATGAATCATTCTTAACACTTGTTGCAAGGTCTTTAAAAGAAGTTAGAGAACATAAAGAAATCCAGCTTTTTGTTTCTCCGAAAAAATATGCATATGTATGTGAACATAAACGAGAACTGTTCGATTTATTGAATGGAGAAACCGGGTTATTTATTTATGCAGATGAAAACCTCCAAGAAATGGATTGTGTCATTGACTCCTCTTATGGACGCCTTGTTGCTTCTTTTGATAGTCAGTTAACGGAAATAAAGAAAAAATTAAAAGAACGTTTGTTAGAGGAGAGTAAACATGAAAGTCGCACAACTCATTCATGAAATCCCGCGCACATCTTCTTTTAAACGGTACGGGAAAGTCAGCCGAGTAGTAGGAATGATGATTGAATCTAAAGGACCTAGAACGTCAATAGGAGATGTTTGCTTTATTCATCTTAGTGAACGAGGAGATAAAATTCGTGCAGAAGTCGTTGGTTTTAACGGTGAGCACGTCGTTTTAATGCCTTATACGTCTGTTCGATATATCGGACCTGGCTGCCTAGTGGAAACGACAGAAAAACCTTTGCAGGTAAGCGTAGGGAAAGAGCTGATAGGCCAAGTGCTTGATTCGTTAGGTAACCCTTTAGATGGATCTGAACTTTCTCATTACTTACCTTCGGTGTTAACGGATCAAGACCCACCTAATCCCCTCGAGCGCCCGCCTATTGAACAGCCGATTGAAGTAGGCGTGCGAACGATTGATAGTTTGTTAACCGTAGGCCGAGGGCAGCGCATAGGTATTTTTGCAGGAAGCGGTGTTGGGAAAAGTACGCTGCTCGGGATGATTGCTCGTAATACAAAAGCAGATATCAATGTCATTGCCCTTGTAGGTGAGAGAGGAAGAGAAGTTAGAGAGTTTATTGAACGAGATCTTGGAGAGGAAGGGTTAAAGCGCTCCGTTGTAGTAGTTGCTACCTCGGATCAGCCTGCTCTACTTCGAATGAAAGCAGCATATACAGCTACTTCTATTGCTGAATATTTTCGAGATGAGGGGCTGAGCGTCATGATGATGATGGATTCTGTTACCCGTGTAGCAATGGCTCAAAGAGAAATTGGATTAGCCGTAGGTGAACCACCGACTACCAAAGGTTATACACCATCTGTTTTTGCTAGCTTGCCAAGGCTGCTTGAACGTACAGGAACTAATCAACATGGATCTATTACTGCTTTTTACACTGTATTAGTAGACGGTGATGATATGAACGAACCTATTTCGGATACGGTAAGAGGCATTATAGACGGACATATTGTACTAGACCGGGAGCTGGCCAATAAAGGTCAATATCCGGCCATCAATGTCTTAAAAAGCGTTAGTCGCGTGATGAACCATATCGTAAATGAACGGCATAAAGAAGCAGCTGAAAAACTGCGTTCATTAATGGCTACCTATGCTAATTCTGAAGACTTAATTAACATAGGTGCCTACAAAAGAGGATCTTCTGCTTACATTGATGAGGCCATCCACTATCATCCTGTCATTGATGAATTTTTAAAGCAAAAAACGAACGAACATCCGTCATTTGAAACAAGTGTAACAAAGCTCTGTGAACTGTTTGTGAAAGGTGAGTAAATATGGCATATGAATTTAGGTTATCTAAAATAATGGCAATCAAGTCAAATGAAAAAGATGAACTGCTATCTCAATATAATCAATCCTTGCAGCAGTTTGAAACAGCGGGTGAAAAGCTTTATAAAAAGTTAAAAGAAAAAGAAACGCTGATTGAACAGCATACGGGCAAAATGAAGCAAGGGCTCTCTATTTTAGAAATTACGTCATTTCAGCAGTTTTTAACAAGTGCCGAACGAGTGATTGAGAGGTTGCAACAAGAAGTCATGTTTGCAAGACAGCAAATGAACTTAAAGAAACTGAAGCTAGAAGAAAAAAATATTGAAGTAAAGAAGTATGAAAAATTAAAAAAGAGAGACTACGATTCTTATATAACCGCGGAAAAACAGTTAGAAGCGAAGCAAATGGATGAGCTGTCTTTACAGCAGTACATGCTGCATAGAAATTAGGTGAAAAACATGGCTAAACGAAAAGAATTAAGAGAAGAGTACGAAGAAGAAAACTATGAAGATGGGAAATCTTACAGTAAAAGCCAGGTGTTTTTATTTTTAATCTTTATTCCAGCGGTGTTCCTCATCTTGGCAGCTTACATTGTCCTGACACTTTTAGGCGTCAATATAAATGATAAGGTTTCTGCTGTTACACACGCCATTCCATTTGTATCAAGTGAGCAGTCACAAAAAAATGAAAATATTCAAGAAAGCAATGAAGAAATACAAAAGCAGGTTGAGAGCCTTCAAAAGAAGCTGAGCACGAAAGAAAAGCAAATTTCAGCCTATGAGAAAACGATCAGTACAAAAGATCGTCAAATGGATGAACTAAAAATTGAAATGCGCGATATGGAAGAAAAAGCCGATGACGAAGCGAAAAAACAAAAGAACAATCAGCTGGCGAAAAAAGATGTCATTGCTACCTATGAAAACATGTCTCCTAAAAATGCAGCGCTCATTTTTGCCGAATTAAAAGAAGACAAAGCGGTCGCGATGCTTAAGCAGTTCAAAGCAAGTACAAGAACGGCAATCTTAGAAAAAATGGATCCGAAAGTAGCTGCACGCTATACGACATTGTTAACAGATCAGATTGATGAATAAAAGCAGAGGTGAAAACAGTGGAAATTTCACTACGTCCAGCAGCTGCATCAAAGGTAAACTGCGATGAAAAAGCGGCTGTTATTCAGACTCAGGGTTTTTTTGAAGAAATCGTTCAACAGCTTCAGCAGCTAAATGCGCAACCTTTAGCGAGCCGGGAGAAATCATTGAATGAACAAGCGATAAATCAAGACG
The DNA here is from genome assembly GCF_038005965.1 of Priestia sp. FSL W8-0524. Lineage (NCBI taxonomy): Bacteria > Bacillati > Bacillota > Bacilli > Caryophanales > Bacillaceae > Priestia > Priestia sp. FSL W8-0524. The sequence goes on along the minus strand of NZ_JBBOUG010000001.1, from coordinate 3,859,243 downwards.
TCTTTAACGCGGTCGGGTTAATTGCGATTCAGTTAAGCGAAGCAGAATATGAAGGAGATGAACCGTCTGTCTTATACGAACATCTAGCCGAGATGATCAGTAGTATTCCAAGTAGTCTAGATTTGGAACAGCCGCTTCTAAAGCTGCAGCACGTGTTAACAGAAATGCAGCAGGAACCTGTTTCATCTAAAACAGACAGTCAAGAACAATATTTGTCTTCTATTTCTAGCTTGTTGACTATATGCAAAAACACGTCGTCTGCGTTTCAAACAGAGTTTGCTCAGCTGATGGAAGAACTACAAAAACCGCAGCTACAGTCAGTGAAGCTTTCAGATTCGCAGCTTCAAGGCTTGCGGAAAGCTGCTGTTGAAAAAATAGAGAAAATTCATAAACAACCACGTGTATTAACCGATACCTTACATGAAAAGCGCTCAGCTGGTTTTTTCGCCGTTGTTCATTCAACTTCAAAAAATTCTCTAAAAGATATGAGCGCTGTTCGTAAAGAAGAAAAAGGGCCGCTATTTAATCAGCTTCCATGGAAAAAAGATGTGGTTTTAGGTAACCCAAGTATAGATAGTGAAAGTTCTTTCACTGCTAAAACAGCCGGGTTGACGTTAAAAAATAACCCATCAGCTTTTGGAGCTGGAGAAATGCTTAAGATCCAAGAGTTTTCTATTGATCTAGGGCAAGCAAACTCTGATCATCAACAGTCTGACGATCTGGTAAATGAGCTGCAAAAAATATGGAGTAAAGCTTCGATCAGTACTGAAGAAGGAGCATCTAAGCTTTCCATTAAATTGTTTCCAAAGCAGCTAGGGACGATTTCGATTGAAGTGCTTCAACAAGACAATGAAACAATTGCGCAGGTTGTGGTAACGTCAGCGAAAACAAAAGAGCTGTTAAATTCCAACCTTTTCAGTTTACGACAAGCTCTTGCGTCTCAACGCGTAGCGGTTGATCAAGTGGATGCGGCCGGCGTTCAAGCAGCTCCAGAAAGTTCTGTAACAGAGATGAATGCTTTTGGTAAAGAAGAAAAAGAGCCGCAGTTTTCTATTGATTTAAGCCAAGCAAAATCAGACTATCAGCAGTCTAGGGATTTGGTAAATAATCTGGAGAAAATATGGAGTGAAACTTCCATCAGTATTGAAGAAGGAGCATCCAAGCTTTCCATTCAGTTATTTCCAAAGCAGCTAGGGACGATTTCAATTGAAGTGTTTCAACAAGACAATGAAACGGTTGCACAAGTAGCTGTATCGTCAGCGAAAACAAAAGAGCTGTTAAATGCCAACTTTTTCAGATTACGACAAGCTCTCACGTCTCAGCATGTATCCGTTGATGAAGTGGATGTGGCTACTGTTCAAGCAGCTCCAAAAAGTTCAGTAACAGATATGACTGCTTTTGGTAAAGAAGAAAAAAGGCCGCAGTTTTCTATTGATTTAGGGAAAGCGAAATCAGATTATGAACAGTCTAGCGATCTGGTAAACAAGCTGGAGAAAATATGGAGTAAAGCTTCGAGTGGTTCTGAAGAGGGAGTATCCAAGCTTTCCATTCAGCTATTTCCAAAGAAGCTAGAGACAATATCAATTGAAGTGCTTCAACAAGACGATGAAACGATTGCGCAGGTTGTGGTAATGTCAGCGAAAACAAAAGAGCTGTTAGATGCCAATCTTTTCAGATTACGGCAAGCTCTCGGGTCTCAGCACGTATTGGTTGATCAAGTGGATATGGACGCTGTTCATACAGCTTCAGAAAGTTCTGTGAAAAACACGAACACTTTTTCTAAAGAAGAAAAAGTACCGTTTTTTAATCAGCTTCCATGGAAAAAAGACGTGGTTGTACGCAGCGAGAGTATAAATACAGATAGCTCTTTAAAAAATAGCGAAAGTTCGGCAGGTACAAACCCAACCGGAGCGACAGTAGAGAACCAGCCATCGTCCGTTGGAAGTGGAGAAATGCCTAAGCTTCAGCAGTTCTCTATTTACCTAGGGCAAGCAAAATCAGACTATCAGCAGTCTAGCAATTTAGTAAACGAGCTTGAAAAAATATGGAGTAAAGCCTCTTTCAGTACTAAAGAGGGAACATCCAAGCTTCTCATTAAGTTATTTCCCAAACAGCTAGGTGCGATTTCAATTGAAATGCTTCAGAAAGACAGCGAAACGGTTGCGCGAATTGTCGTATCGTCAGTAAAAACAAAAGAGTTATTGGACTCCAATCTTTCAACTTTGCGGCATGGTCTCGCGTCTCAGCATGTATCCATTGATAAAATCGATGTGCTGCTGTCAGAACAAGCGATGTCATATAACAATGAAAATGATCAGCCAAAAGAAAGACAGGAAAAAGAGGCGTTTAAAAAAGAAGAGGAAGATCAAGATGCACGACAATTGGAAGAATCGTCTTCCTTTCTATCTTCTTTTGAAGAGGCACTCATTAACTACAACGTGTAGGTGATAACAATGACAAATGAAATTACGTCTGACTTATATTTAAGCAACAAAAACACGCAGGTAAAACAGACGGGAAACAGCTCGCTTGGCAAAGATGACTTTTTGAAGCTTTTGATTGCTCAGCTTCAAAATCAAGATCCAATGAATCCAATGGAAGACAAAGACTTTATTGCTCAAATGGCTCAGTTTTCATCCCTTGAACAAATGACAAATATGAGCACATCGCTCAATACGTTTGTAACGCAGTCTCAGGCTTCTCCTATTTTAAAAGGAAGCGAATTAATTGGTAAAACCGCTGCATGGTTAGATGAAGAAGGAAATAAAAAGCAAGGAGTCATTTCAACAGCATCCGTCAAAAACAATGAGGTATCGTTTACGATCAACGATGAAAATCATACGGTACTTTCGCTAGACGATATTTTAGAAGTAAGCAGTTAACCAACCAAATTTAAGGAGTGATTTTATGTTACGTTCGATGTATTCAGGAATCAGCGGCATGAAAAATTTTCAAACCAAATTAGATGTCCTAGGAAATAACATTGCCAATGTTAATACATACGGCTATAAAAAAGGACGTACAACGTTTCAAGATTTAGTAAGTCAGCAGGTAGCAGGAGCTACGGCACCGGGAGCTAACCGTGGAGGTGTTAACGCTAAACAAATTGGGTTAGGATCGCAAATTGGCACAATCGATACAATTCATACGGCAGGAAGCATTCAGTCAACGGGACGTCCGCTCGATGTTGCTATTTCTGGAGACGGCTATTTTGTGGTAAGTGATGGAACATCAGACTATTACACAAGAGCGGGGAATTTTTATTTGGATCGAGATGGTAATTTAGTAACTGGTGAAGGGTTATTTGTACAGTCATCTGCTGGAGGAAATATTAACATACCTTCAACAAGTAAAAGCTACAGCATTGGAGCTGATGGAACAGTTAACATCATAGATCAGGATGGAAATATAACTGGTGGTACACCAACAATTGGAATAGCTAAATTTGCAAATAACGAAGGTCTCGAAAAATCAGGAGGAAATTTATTTGCGCAAAGCGTAAACTCAGGTGCTCCTTTAGTGGGAACCCCAACACAGAACGGCACGGGAACGCTAGTCTCAAGCGCTCTTGAAATGTCTAACGTTGATTTATCGGAAGAGTTCACGGAAATGATTGTGGCGCAGCGTGGATTTCAAGCGAATACAAGAATTATCACAACATCCGATGAGATTCTACAGGAATTAGTGAATCTAAAACGATAGGTAGGGGGAAGGAGTAACGAGTACTCCGGTAAATCATGATTACTTTAACAAAGCTAAACGGTAAAACATTTACGTTAAATGCTCTATATATTGAGCAGGTTGAGGCATTTCCTGATACGACGATTACGCTAACGAATAATAAAAAGCTGGTGGTAAAGGATTCGGTTGAAGAAGTGAACGAGAAAGTGACGCGTTATTATCAGCGAATTAACGTATTAGGGCTGCAGCAAACGACGGAGGAATAAAGCGTGTTTAAAAATAAGCTAATTAGTAAGATGATTATTATTCTACTTTCTCTTACTTTAATAGGAAGCATTGCGGTTATTGTCACCTTGAAGTATACAGATCAGGCAAGCACTCAAAAAGGTCCATCTATTGATGATGTAATTAAGACTTCTGTAGATGTAACGGATATTAAAACAAATTTAAAAAGCAACAACTATATCAGCATTTCTTTCAAAATTCAAATGGATAGTAAAAAAGCAGCGGAAGAGCTTCAAAAAAGAGATTTCCAAGTAAAAGATATTATTATTAACCAGCTGTCAGATATGAGTGGGGAAGATTTTGAAGGAACGCAAGGGCTCAATACGTTAGAGACGAATATTGCAAAGCAAATTGATCAGCTAATGGAAAGCGGACACGTTGTTAGAGTTTATACGACGTCTAAAGTGTTGCAGTAAAGAAGCAAGGAGGGAAGCTAGTGGCTGGGGATGTATTGTCACAAAATGAAATTGACGCGCTGTTATCGGCGTTATCAACTGGAGAGATGAATGCGGATGAATTAAAAAATGAAAATAAAAAACAGCGCATTCGTACATATGATTTTAAACGGGCGCTGCGTTTTTCAAAAGATCAAATTCGCAGTTTGACACGAATTCATGAGAATTACGCGCGCATGCTGACCACTGTCTTTTCGGCGCAGCTTCGAAACGTTGTACAAGTGTCCGTTGTATCGGTGGATCAAATTCCATATGAGGAGTTTATCCGTTCTGTTCCGAAAGTAACCATCTTAAATGTGATAGCTGTCCCTCCTTTAGAGGGGCATATCATTATGGAAGTCAATCCGAACATTGCCTATGCGATGCTTGACCGCTTGCTTGGAGGACAAGGCGAGAGCAGTGAGAAAATTAGTAACTTAACGGAAATTGAAACGAGCTTGATTCGAAACTTTTTAGATAAAACGTTAGAAAGTATGAGAGAAGCTTGGAGCTCTATTGCGGAAATTGAGCCTGAAACATCAGAGTTTGAAGTGAATCCTCAGTTTTTACAGGTGATTTCACCAAATGAAATTGTCATTGTCATTTCATTAAACGTTCAAATTGGAGATGAAACAGGCATGATTAATCTGTGTATTCCGCACGTTACGCTTGAGCCTATTGTCTCCAAACTGTCCGTTCATTATTGGATGCAATCTTCGAAAAAAGAACCTAATGTAGAAGAGATTGAGCAGCTGAAGAACCAAATTAATGATGCGGAGCTGCAGGTTGTAGCTGAGCTAGGAAAGGCAGATATTTCTATTGAAGATTTCCTAGCATTGGATGTAGGAGATGTCATCCGACTGCAGACAAGCGTTCAAGACCCGTTAAGTATTTACGTCGGAGAACAACCTAAATTTGTTGCACAGCCTGGAAGAGTCAGTCGAAAAGTCGCTGTGCAAATTCTAGATGATGTTAAGAGGAGGAACTAAAGGAATGAACGATGACATGCTTTCGCAAGATGAAATTGATGCGTTGTTAAAAGGAACTTCTTCACTTGACGAGCCTTCGGAGACGAACAAGTCAAGTGAAGTAGACGATTACTTTACGGAAATGGAAAAAGACGCGCTCGGCGAAATTGGAAATATTTCGTTTGGAAGTTCAGCAACAGCGCTATCGGCTTTATTAAATCAAAAAGTCGATATCACAACGCCATTTGTATCGCTTGTACATAAAGAAGAGCTGACGGACGAATTTCCCAACCCTCATGTCGCTGTCCAAGTTCAGTATACAGAAGGTTTTTCTGGTACGAACTTGTTGGTCATTAAACATGAAGATGCAGCTGTTATTTCAGATTTAATGCTTGGCGGAACTGGAGAGAATCCGACGGAAATCATGGATGAAATTAAGCTGAGTGCAGTGCAGGAAGCAATGAATCAAATGATGGGGTCTGCAGCGACATCTATGTCTACGGTATTTCAAAAGAAAATAGATATTTCTCCGCCGAGCCTAGATATTTTAAATATGGAAAAAGGGGAAGGAACAGAGCTGATTCCACAAGATGATATTTTTGTGAAAGTTTCTTTTAATTTAAAGGTAGGCACATTAATTGATTCGAACATTATGCAGCTTCTATCTTTGCCTTTTGCCAAGAGTTTGGTTGAAGAGCTCTTAGTTCCAAGCGCTGAAAATACGGCAGCTTCGATTGACAAAGAACCAGATTTTAATGAGAAGCAAACACAATCGCAAGCAGCTGAATATGTACAGCACCAAGAAACGCAGCAGGCAGAATCTGTTCATACACCCGTCGATGTGCAGCCCGCATCGTTTGCGGAGTTTGAGCATATGACCTCTGCTAAAGGGGATTCGCGAAATTTAGAAATGCTGCTTGATATACCGCTTCAAGTTACCGTGGAGCTTGGAAGAACGAAGCGAACGGTCCAAGAGATTTTAGCTTTATCTTCTGGTTCAATTATTGAACTTGATAAACTGGCAGGTGAACCGGTAGATATTTTAATTAATAGCAAATTAATTGCAAAAGGTGAAGTGGTCGTGATTGACGAGAACTTCGGCGTTCGCGTAACGGATATTATCAGTCAAAGAGATCGTATTCATAAACTAAAATAATGATTTTGGAGGAGTAGAGATGGGAAACCGAATTTTAATTGTAGATGATGCTGCGTTTATGCGCATGATGATCAAAGATATTTTAACAAAAAATGGATATGAAGTGGTGGCGGAAGCTGCAGACGGCCAGCAGGCTGTGGAGTTATTTAAAGAGCATGCACCAGATCTTGTCACAATGGATATTACCATGCCTGAAATGGATGGAATTACGGCTTTAAAAGAAATTAAAAGCATAAAAAATGATGCTAAAGTGATTATGTGTTCAGCGATGGGCCAGCAGGCGATGGTCATTGATGCTATTCAAGCAGGGGCAAAAGATTTTATCGTTAAGCCGTTTCAAGCAGATCGTGTATTAGAGGCAATTTCAAAAGCAATTGGATAAACAACAGATTGGCGGGTCTTTCCCGCTAATCTTACACTACGTAGAAGTAAGAGGTGGCAGACATTGCTGCGAAAGTTTGTAATTGCCGCACTGGTGGCAAGCATATTAACAGGATTAAATCAAATCGCCTATGCAGAAAGTGGATCTCCATCAGTAAAAGAATGTTTGGAGAACAAGGCAAAGTGTTCGAAGGGTGAGAGTACTAAATCAAAAGAAAAAAAGGAACTTCAAGAGACGCCCACCCTTTCCGCTGGGGATATTGTAAAGATGGTACTGGCGTTTTTACTGGTAATTGGGCTGCTTTTTGCGCTCTTGAAATTTGTAAATAAAAAAGGAAGAATGCTTCAAAAAAATAAAGTAGTACAAAACTTAGGCGGTACAAATGTTGGGAGCAGCAAGTCGGTGCAAGTGGTAAAAGTTGGAGAACAGCTTTTTGTCATTGGAGTCGGCGAAAATGTGCAGCTTCTTTCAGAAATTACGGGGCAGGAGAAACAGCAGCTGCTCACGCAGTATGAGGAACAACAAAGACACGAAGGCGAATACAAAGTGGTACTACCGTCCTTTTTAGAAAAATTAACTTCTAAAAAAGAAGAGAAATCTAGTCATTCTTTTCAACAGCTTTTTCAGAGAGAAATGAATGAAATGAAAACAAAAAGGCAAAACGTACTCAAAGAGTTAGAAAGGAACAAAAAGAACGATGAATGAAGTGATGAATCTCTTTAACTCGAGCAGTCCTACAAATATTTCAACGTCTGTCCAGCTTTTGTTGCTGCTGACGGTGTTTTCGGTCGCTCCGGGAATTTTAATCATGATGACTTGCTTTACACGTATCGTCATTGTGCTTTCGTTTGTACGTACATCGCTCGGGACACAGCAAATGCCTCCTAACCAAGTATTAGTTGGTTTATCGCTGTTTTTAACGTTTTTTATTATGGCACCAACTTTTTCTCAGGTAAATGACCAGGCTCTTCAGCCGCTGTTAAAAGAAAAAATTACGTTAAATCAAGCCTATGAAAAAGCAGCGGAGCCGATGAAAGAATTTATGAGTGCTCATACAAGACAAAAAGATTTAGCTCTTTTTTTAGAATATGCGGATATCGATAAACCATCATCTGTTAAAGATATTCCCTTAACAGCGCTCGTACCAGCCTATGCGATCAGTGAGCTAAAGACAGCATTTCAAATTGGATTTATGATTTTTATTCCTTTTCTCATTATCGATATGATTATAGCAAGCGTGCTGATGTCTATGGGGATGATGATGCTTCCTCCCGTTATGATTTCCCTCCCGTTTAAAATTTTACTGTTTGTGCTAGTGGACGGTTGGAATTTAGTTATTAAATCGTTATTAATAAGTTTTCAATAGGTGATAGACAATGAATGGAGAATTTGTCATTTCGTTAGCAGAAAAAGGCGTGTATACGATCTTGATTGTATCCGGTCCTTTGTTACTGCTGGCCCTGGTAGTTGGGCTCATTATTAGTATTTTTCAAGCAACTACTCAAATTCAAGAGCAAACTCTTGCGTTTGTTCCTAAGATTGTGGCGGTGTTAGTCGGAATTGTATTTTTTGGTCCGTGGATGTTATCAAAAATGATTTCATTTACATATGAAATTCTTTCAAATCTGTATCGGTACGTAGGATAGCTATGAGTCAGTTAATTTTATCTTATCCAGCGTTTTTATTAGTACTAGTGAGGGTAACGTCTTTTTTTGTCACGGTTCCGCTATTTTCATATAAAACGATTCCGACAGTTCATAAGGTAGGTTTATCTGCCGCTCTATCCGTCGTTATTGCGACAACGATTGATTTACCCGTCGTTTCGCTGGATGCACAGTTTTTACTTTTAGTATTAAAAGAATGTGCTGTTGGCTTGTTTATTGGTTTGACTGCGTATCTATTTATTATGGCTATTCAAATTGCCGGAGGCCTTATTGATTTTCAAATTGGATTTGCTATTGCTAACGTAATCGATCCACAGACAGGTGCCCAAAGCCCAATACTAGGTCAATATTTATATGTATTTGCTCTTCTATTTTTATTATCGACCAACGGACATCATTTATTAATAGACGGCATTTATAATAGTTATTTAATTATTCCGTTAGACAAAGTCGTATTTCCCGTGGGAAGCCAAGCATTTGCTACACACGTCATGACTGTTTTTACAACGATGTTTTTAATTGCTGTTCAAATGTCTTTACCCTTGGTTGGTTCACTATTTTTAGTGGATATCGCACTTGGAGTCGTTGCAAGAACTGTTCCGCAGTTAAATATTTTCGTAGTGGGATTTCCAGTGAAAATCATTGTCGCCTTTATTTTGCTGATTGTTGTGATGGGGAGCATGTTTTATATGATGCAAATCATATTTGAACAAATGATAGAAGCGATGCGCACAATGATTCGCGTATTAGGAGGGGTGTAGCTTTGTTTTTAGTAAAAGTCGATTTGCAATTTTTCGCAGGAGAAAAAACGGAAAAAGCTACACCGAAAAAAAGACAAGACTCTAGAAAAAAAGGTCAAGTAGCTAAAAGTCAAGACGTTACAACTTCGCTCATCCTTTTAATGGTTTTTCTTTATTTTTTATTTGGAGCCAAACAATTTTTACAGCAAATGATGAAATTGTTAAGAGAAGCTTTTCAAACGTATATGCTTGAAGAAGTGACGACAGAACGCGTATTTGCAATGTTTACACATCTTCTTCCTTCAATAGCTCTTGCAGCAGGTCCTGTTATGCTTGCAGCATTTGTTGCTGCGCTCGGAGCGAATTATATGCAGGTTGGCATTCTTTTTTCTACGGAATCACTTCAGCCTAAGTTAGAAAAGATTAACCCTATTAGCGGAGCCAAACGAATTTTTGCCATGAGAGCGCTGGTAGAACTAATCAAGTCAACGCTGAAAATTATGTGTATCGGAGCCGTAACGTTTTTTATTTTATGGATTCACATAGAAGATGTATTAAATTTATCTCAAAAAAGTATAGGGGACTCGCTGGTTGTTTTATCTAAACTGGTTTTTCAAATGGGACTTGCAGCCTCGCTTATGCTTTTATTTTTATCGCTGCTTGATTATTTGTACCAAAAATTTGATTTTGAAAAAAATATTCGAATGTCAAAGCAAGATATCAAAGATGAGCATAAAAACATTGAAGGAGATCCTCTAATTAAATCAAAAATCAAGCAAAAGCAACGAGAGATGGCAATGTCTCGCATGATGCAAGAAGTTCCAAAAGCAGATGTTGTTATTACAAACCCAACTCATTATGCCATTGCTCTAAAATACGATGAAGAAAAAATGGATGCTCCCTATGTTGTAGCTAGTGGCGTAGATTTCATTGCTCAGAAGATTAAAGGAATTGCCAAAAGTCATGAAATCATCATGGTAGAAAATCGCCCGCTAGCAAGAGCACTTTTTGATCAAACCAAAGTAGGAGATGCGGTGCCGGAAGAATTTTTTAAAGCGGTCGCTGAAATATTAGCTTACGTATACCGCATTCAAAATAAAATGTAACGTTACGCTATTGTAAGGAGAGAAAAATTAATGTCTGCAAGAGAACTGCCCGTTGTTATAGGTGTTGTACTTATTATCGTTATGCTTGTGATTCCTTTACCCTCATGGTTATTAAGTATTTTAATCATGATAAACATTTCTCTTGCGCTGCTTGTCCTTCTTGTTTCCATGAATATGAAAGAACCTTTAGAGCTATCGGTGTTTCCATCTTTGCTACTGGTGCTTACACTGTTTCGATTAGGTTTGAACGTTTCGACAACACGTTCAATTTTAGGAACAGGAGAAGCAGGCGGAGTGGTTGAAACATTTGGACATTTCGTTATTGGAGGCAACCCTTTAGTAGGCTTTGTTGTCTTCGCTATTTTAATTATCATTCAGTTTATCGTGATTACAAAAGGAGCGGAGCGTGTGTCTGAAGTAGCCGCACGTTTCACATTGGATGCGATGCCGGGTAAGCAAATGAGCATTGATGCAGACTTAAATGCAGGTATGATTTCAGAAAAACAAGCAATTGACCGCCGTGAAAAAATTCAGCGCGAAGCAGATTTTTACGGAGCAATGGATGGAGCTAGTAAATTTGTCAAAGGTGATGCCATTGCAGGGATTGTCATTACCCTTATTAACATCTTGTTTGGAATTATTATCGGCATGCTGCAAATGGGAATGTCCATCACTGAAGCATCCCAAACGTTTACTTTGTTAACAGTAGGCGATGGATTAGTGAGTCAAATTCCAGCCCTCATGATTTCAACAGCGACGGGAATTATCGTCACGAGAGCTGCTTCAACAGGCAATTTGAGCGAAGATATTACACGGCAGCTGTTTGCTTTTCCCGTTATGCTTTATGTAACTGGAGGAACAATTGCCGCTCTTGGTTTAATCACGCCAATTAATGATGTCATTACAATGCCTATTGCTATTTTATTAGGTGTGGGAGGCTATTATTTGTCTCAGGCTAAAAATCAGGCGGTTCGTGAAGAAATGGCCCCTACTGAAGAAGAGCTAGAAGACAATGAAATGAAAAGTCCAGAGAGTGTTGTCAATCTATTAAGCGTTGATCCGATTGAATTTGAATTTGGGTATGCATTAATTCCGCTTGCTGATACGAATCAAGGAGGCGATTTACTCGATCGAATTGTTATGATTAGGCGCCAGCTGGCACTTGAGCTAGGATTAGTCATTCCAGTTGTTCGTATCAGAGATAACATTCAGCTTCAGCCCAACGAATACTGTCTTAAAATAAAGGGCAATGAAGTGGCGAAAGGGGAGCTGCTGCTCGATCACTACTTAGCAATCAGTCCCGGAATGGATGATGAGTTGATTGAAGGAATTGATACGTTAGAACCAGCTTTTAAAATGCCTGCGAAATGGATTAGCGAGTCGGTGAAGGAGCAGGCTGAGATGTTTGGGTATACCGTTGTGGACCCACCGTCGGTTGTGTCTACGCACATAACAGAAGTTATAAAATCGTATGCGCATGAGCTGATTGGAAGGCAGGAGACAAAGCAACTAATTGATCACACAAAAGAAACGTATCCTATTTTAATTGAGGAAGTAACGCCTAATCCGCTTTCCGTTGGAGACATTCAAAGGGTACTGGCAAAACTTTTAAAAGAGAGCGTCTCAATTCGAAATTTACCCATTATTTTTGAGGTGCTGGCCGACTACGGAAAAATGACGTCAGACACCGATTTGTTAACTGAATATGTCAGGCAAGGACTTGCAAGGCAAATTACCAGTCAATATACGGTCCAAGAAGGTCTGCTTCGAGTTCTTACCCTTTCAGGAAAAGTTGAAAAAACGATGGCGGAAGCTGTTCAACAAACGGAGCATGGGAACTATTTATCACTAGACCCTAACGTTTCACAAGCTATTGTGGAAAGTATAGCTAAGCAAATAGAAACACTTTCTTTTCAAGAACAGTCTCCAATTGTGTTATGTTCTCCTGCAGTGAGGATGTACGTGCGTCAAATCACTGAGCGGTATTTTCCTCATATGGCGGTTTTATCATATAACGAGTTAGAAGCAAATGTTGAAGTTCAAAGTGTTGGAGTGGTGGATATCTGATGAAAGTAAAAAAATATGTAGTAGAATCTATGCCGCAAGCTATGAAAGCCATTCGTTCAGATTTAGGTGAGGAAGCGGTTATTTTACATTCGAAACAAATTCGAACAGGAGGTTTTCTTGGCTTATTTACTAAGGCGAAAATAGAAGTATTGGCAGCTGTCGATCCCGTAGAAAAGCTGAGCGTAAAGAAGAACTCAGCGCCGCCAGAACCCAGTATGGAAGATAATCAATCTTTTATGAAGCAGCAGCTCAGTGAGTTAAATACTCTTGTCTCACAAATGAGTCAAATGCCAAAGGTTTCTTCAGGTTCATATCCAAAAGTAGTGGAAGATGTGCTTGCTTATTTGCGTTTGCAAGAAATAGACGAAGCTATTTTAGAAAACTTGGAGGCTCCTATGCTAGAGTACTACTACTTACATCGCCCTAACTCAAACCAACTCATGAAGTGGACGAAAAACTGGTTTACCAATCAGTTTAAAGCAAGTGAATGGAGCGGTCCTTTCAAAAAATATGTAAGTGTAGTAGGGCCAACAGGTGTCGGTAAAACAACCACTCTTGCTAAATTGGCTGCAAAGTGTGTCCTAGAACAAAATCAAAAAATAGCATTTATCACAACGGACACCTATAGAATTTCAGCGATTGAGCAGCTCAAGACGTACGCTTCGATCTTAAATGCGCCTTTAACGATTTGCTATAACGGAGAAGATTTTAAAAAAGCTTTGCTGGAAACAAAAGCATACGATGTGATTTTTATTGACACAGCAGGCCGTAACTTTTTAGAACCGCAATATGTAAATGATTTAAAGAAAATTATTACGTTTCAAGAAGATTTGCAAACGTTTCTTGTTCTAGCACTAACGTCAAAAGCATCAGATATGAAAGCTATATATGAACGTTTTGCTAGTCTCCCTGTTGATCAACTGATTTTTACGAAGCGAGATGAAACAATTCACAAAGGCTCGCTTTTAAATATGTTGTATCGTTACGGCCAACGAGCTGCTTTTACAACAAACGGGCAGGATGTACCAGAAGATGTTTCGTCATTTAAAATAGAAGAGTTTATCGACGATGTGTTTGGAGATTGGGAAGATGAATGATCAAGCAGCAGTTTTAAGAGAAAAAGTGTTAAAGAAACATCAAAACTCTTTAAGAAATTGTAAAACGATAGCCGTGTTAAGCGGAAAAGGAGGAGTTGGAAAGTCGAATCTATCATTAAACTTATCTCTTGCGCTAACGAAGCAAAAGCAAAGAGTTCTTCTTTTTGACATGGATATAGGGATGGGAAATATTGATATTTTGATTGGACAAACTGCTTCCTATACGATGGTTGATTTGCTAGAAAAAAAGCTTTCCATCCAGCAAATTATTAAAAAAGGTCCTGAAGATTTAGCTTATGTGGCTGGTGGAACGGGAATTTCCTCTGTATTTGAATGGTCTCCATCGGACCTTGCTCATTTAATACAAGAATTGAGTTCTTTGACAAATCAATACGATTACATGATTTTTGATATGGGAGCGGGCATGTCAGAGAGTGTGCTTAAGTTTTTAAAAGCTGTAGATGAAATGATCGTGGTCACAACACCCGAACCTACATCTATCACAGATGCTTACGCTGCTATTAAGCTAGCAGCTTCCTATTCTGTATCAGCACCGGTTCGTCTTATTATTAACAAAACGCTTTCTGACAAAGAAGGAAATGAGACGTATGAACGATTTAACCGAGCTGTTCAGCAGTTTTTGAACATATCTATTTCTCTATTAGGTATTGTGCCAAACGATCAAGCTGTCCAGAAAGCGGTCAATCGCCAAATGCCTTTTTTGCTTCAAAACCCAACATCTAAAGCAAGTGTATCACTAATAGAAATGGTGAATATTCTTATTCCTCAAGACAATAGGATAACGGCTAAAAACGAGGGAATGTTTATTCGGCGCCTCAAACGATTTTTTCTTGAAAGGTAGGAAATGAGAGTGAATGAAATAAAGGTGCTTATTGTAGATGATTCTGCATTTATGCGAAAGCTAATCGGCGATTTTTTAGCATGTGACAGTCGTTTTCACGTTGTGGGTACCGCACGTAACGGTGAAGAAGGGTTGAAAAAAGCGCTCGAGCTGTCGCCAGACATTGTGACACTTGATATCGAAATGCCTAAAATGAATGGCTTAGATATGTTAAAGCAGCTTATGCGTGTGAAGCCCCTTCCTGTTGTCATGTTATCGAGTACAACAATAGAAGGTGCTGAAAATACGCTGACCGCTATGCAGTACGGCGCAGTTGATTTTGTTGCTAAACCTTCGGGAGCTATTTCGCTGGACTTACATAAAGTGAAAGATGAGCTTATCTCTAAACTATTGCTTGCTAGTAAAGCCAACATATCTTCAAGCAGTCATCAGCACGTGCAAAACAGAAGTGTATATAACCTCCCGATGGGGACGAAAGTGAACAAAATGATTTGTATTGGCACTTCTACTGGAGGACCGCGTGCGCTGCAAGAAGTATTATCAACTGTTTCAAAAGACATACACGCACCTATTTTTATTGTGCAACATATGCCTCCAAATTTCACAAAATCATTAGCGGTTAGACTAGATCAGCTAGCTGATATTGAAGTGAAAGAAGCACAAGACAATGAAATCGCGCGCTCAGGATGTGCGTACATTGCGCCTGGAGGTTTTCATATGACGGTTGTAGAGAAAGAAGGACAGCTCAGCATTTGTTTAGACACTTCTTCACCTGTAAAGGGACATCGCCCCTCAGTGGATCGTTTGTTTCAGTCGATTAGTAAAATTTCAGGTTATCAAAAACTTGCTATTGTGTTGACGGGAATGGGGGCGGATGGAACGGAAGGCATTATTGATTTAAAGAAAAATAAAGACGCGCTTATATTGGCTGAATCTAAAGAAACAGCTGTCATTTATGGGATGCCCAAATCAGCTGTTTCTACAAAGCTTGTTGATTATATTGAACCGCTGCGAAACGTTGGAAGCTTTATTTCTCGCTACGCACAGAAATAGGAGGGAAAGTTACGATGGATATGAATCAATATCTAGAAGTGTTTATTGAAGAAAGCAAGGAACATCTTCAAAACGTTAACGACCAGCTAATGCGTTTTGAAAAAAATACCGATGATCTTGGTTATGTAAATGAAATTTTTCGGTCTGCTCATACGTTAAAAGGTATGTCTGCAACAATGGGATTTGATGATTTAGCACAATTAACTCACAAAATGGAAAACGTGCTAGATGCCGTTCGAAATCATCAAATCGACGCTCACACGGAAGTTCTTGATGCTTTGTTTGAATCAGTCGATGCGCTAGAAATAATGGTTCAATCTATTTCTGAAGGCGGCGATGGTCAGCTTGATGTCAAATTGCTTGTTCAAAAGCTGCAGCGTATTGTAGCAGAGGAACCCGCAGCAGAGCATGCGGCTTCTTCTATTGAGTATGATGAGTTCGTACAAACGCTGCTCAGTCAAACAGCAGGGCAAGGATTTAATGCGTTTGAAATAACCGTACAGCTCGAACGCACCTGTCTGTTAAAAGCTGCGCGTGCATATATGGTATTTGATGTGTTAGAGCAAGCGGGAGACGTCATTAAGTCAGCGCCAACTGTTCAAGATATCGAACAAGAAAAATTTGAATCATCTTTTATCGTTATATTAGTAACAAGCGAATCGCAAGAAAAGCTGAAGGCGAGCATTATGGAGGTCTCTGAAGTAGAAAGCGTGAAAATTGCTGCGGTCCCCATAAAAAAGGAGACAGAAATGCAGGAGCTTGTTTCACAAGAAGAAGCAGCAGCTATACAGGAAGTTACTGTGTCAGCACCTTCTAAATCACCTGTTGAAGAGAAAAGACATCTCTCAAATAACAAGACGATTCGAGTCAATATTGACCGTTTGGACAGTCTCATGAACTTGTTTGAAGAACTAGTTATTGATAGAGGCAGGTTAGAACAAATATCAAAAGAATTGAATAATAGCGAATTAGACGAAACGGTAGAGCGGATGTCCCGTATTTCTGGAGATTTGCAAACGATTATTTTAAATATGCGTATGGTGCCTGTAGAAACCGTTTTTAATCGGTTTCCCCGTATGGTGAGACAGCTTTCAAAAGATTTAGGGAAACAAATTGAACTTCAAATTGTCGGAGCTGATACAGAGTTGGACCGGACCGTCATTGATGAAATTGGAGATCCGCTTGTTCACTTATTAAGAAATGCCGTTGACCACGGAATTGAAATGCCTCAAGCACGCTTAAAGAACGGAAAGAATGAAAAGGGAACGATTCGCCTTAAAGCTTATCATAGCGGAAATCATGTCTTTATTGATTTAGAAGATGACGGGGCGGGCATCAATCGTGAAAAGATACTGCAAAAAGCGTTAGATCGAGGAATTATCGATGGGAAAACTGCTGAAACGCTGACGGATAAACAAGTATACGAGCTCATTTTCGCTTCGGGCTTTTCGACGGCTGAACAAATTTCAGATGTTTCCGGACGAGGAGTAGGTCTAGATGTCGTGAAAAACACGATTGAATCGCTAGGGGGTTCTGTAACGATCGATTCTAACGAAGGATACGGTTCGCGTTTTTCTATTCAACTGCCGCTCACTCTGTCTATCATTTCTGCTTTACTCGTGCAAATGAGTGAAGAGCGCTATGCCTTACCGCTTTCTTCGATTATTGAAACAGCTATTGTTCAGCCGAAAGAGGTCATGCATGTACATGGTCAAAAGGTTATTGACTTTCGAGGAGCCATTATTCCTCTTATTGATTTAAAAGAACTATTTACTGTGCCTAACTCGGTACAAAGAGATCATTATTCCGTCGTTATTGTGAAAAAAGGAGAAAAGACCGCCGGGCTAATTGTTGATTCTTTTATCGGTCAGCAGGAAATCGTTTTAAAATCTTTAGGTCATTATCTGCCGGGTGTATTTGCTATTTCAGGAGCCACGATTTTAGGCGATGGACAAGTAGCACTTATCATTGATTGCAACGCTTTGATCAAATAACAAATGCTGTAAAAAGAAAGGGAGAAAGGCATGAAAATTATTGTGTTTCAATTGGGGGACGAGGAGTACGGAATTTCAGTAGAAGAAGTGCAATCGATTGAAAAGATTCAGCACATAACACGCGTTCCTGGAGTAAAAGAATATGTAAAAGGTGTTATTAATCTTCGCGGTGTTATTACACCGATTATTGATTTGCGCACTCGTTTTAACTTACAAGAACAGCTTAACCATGAGCTGACACGTATTATTATGGTTCGTCTTAATGATGTAGAAGCAGGTTTGATTGTGGATGCGGCAAATGATGTAGTAGACATTGATGAAAAAACGATTGCTTCAGTGCCTGAAACAGTTGAAGGAACAGCTGTAGAATACTTGAACGGAGTTGTTAAAGTAGATAGCCGTTTAATTGTTCTTCTAAATTTACCTAAAGTGCTCTCTTTAGAAGACCACCTCCAGTGAGCCAAGCGAATAATGGATATCACGCTGAAGTTTGTAGGAGTTGAAGAATCGTGAGAGATGATAAACAAGTGATTAAGGTAGGAATTGCCGAGATGAATGTTACACATGCACCCGCAGTGCTTCGAACAACGGGATTAGGGTCATGTGTAGGAGTTGTCGTTTACGACTCTGTTCACTCAGTAGCTGGGCTCGCTCATGTAATGCTTCCCGATTCAAGCGGGGCTAAATGTCCTTTTAATAGAGCTAAATATGCAGATACAGCCATTTTTGATTTGATAAATATGTTGATTAAACAAGGTGCACATAGAAGATTATTAAAAGCAAAAATAGCAGGGGGCGCACAGATGTTTCAATTTGAACCAAGAAATGATGTGATGCGAATTGGCCTTCGAAATGTTCAAGCAGTGGAGAGAGAACTGCATAGAAACAGTGTAGAAATTGCAGCAAAAGCTACAGGAGGACACAACGGACGCACAATTGAATTTGATCCTCAAACGGCTATTTTAAAGGTTCGTACGATTAATGAAGGGGTAAAAACGATATAAAGCGCGCTCTGACCGTTGACCGTTTAATAGCGCTATAAAAAGGAGTTGAAAGACCCTTGAAAAGTATACAAGAAGTTGAAGAACATAAAATTTGGCAGGAATGGATAGAGACGAGAGACTCCCATGCGGGAAACATGCTTGTTAAAAAGTATATGCCGCTTGTTAACTATCACGTTCAGCGGATTAGTGTAGGGCTGCCGAAGAATATTCATAAAGAAGAGCTTCGTAGTTTAGGATTAATCGGCCTTTACGATGCTTTGGAAAAGTTTGATTACGGTAGAGACTTAAAGTTTGATACATATGCGTCTTTTCGAATTCGAGGGGCGATAATAGACGGGCTTCGTAAAGAAGATTGGTTATCAAGAAGCGCAAGGGAAAAGACGAAAAGAATTGAGCAAGCAACAGAAGCACTTGAACAAAGATACTTGCGCAGAGTTGCACCAAGTGAGGTTGCAAAAGAAGTAGGCATGACAGAAGCAGATGTTGTTCATACAATGAATGAAGGCTTCTTAGCTAACGTTTTGTCAATGGAAGAACAGCCAAAAGAGTATGAAGATGGAGAGCAAAAATACACGATTAAAGATGAAAAAACGCTCTCTCCTGAAGAGGAGCTAATTAACGACGAACGATATCAAGAGCTCGCTGAAGTTATCGAGCAGCTAAATGAAAAAGAGCAGCTTGTTGTTTCATTATTTTATAAAGAGGAGTTGACTTTCACAGAGATCGCGCAGCTGTTAGGGCTATCCACTTCACGCATTTCTCAAATTCATTCGAAAGCGCTGTTTAAAATGCGTACGAGTTTAAGCAAAATAATTTAACAAAGAGGTAAAGTGATGGGGTTTTTACTCACAGTTAGTTTTTTAATTCATGGTCTATCACTGTTTTGCATTATTCTTTTATATATGCAAGTGACCAAAGTGAAAAGGATTGAACGCTTGCACCAGCAAAATATAAATAAAATGGAAGCTGCAATGAGTTCATATCTCGCTGAATTTCAGGAACAAAACGAGCAGTTTTTACGGCAGCTTCGTGAGCGTTCAACTTCGCTTTCTTCCGAAATGGAAGAAAGCAGCGCCAAATCACCTTTGGTAGATGAAGAAGACGTGCCTGTTCAAAGGGTGGATCTAAAAAGTGAGCCTTCCCAGTCGCTGCATGAACTTCTCTCTATAGAAGAAAATCAGAAACATATAAGCACATCTTTTGATGAATTAACTACAGACCAAATTCAAGATTTGTCAGGTGAAGAGATAAAAGAATTTTCCGTTTATTTAAAGGGAAAAGGTTTAACAATTGAAGAAATTGCAAAACATTTACACAGAGGGAAAACTGAAATTGAATTATTATTGAAATTTCATCAATAAACTTAATGAAACGCTTGCTTGTGAAAAAGGAGTATGCTATATTAGTTTTTGGTGTTATTACACACGCTTGTTGATTCGGTTGATGGTGCTACTTTTTGTAGTTTCGGCTGAAGATGATATAAGCGGAGGAGACTTAAAACCATTAGGAGGAAAAACACATGTCAGTAATTTCAATGAAACAATTACTAGAAGCTGGTGTACATTTCGGTCACCAAACTCGCCGTTGGAACCCAAAAATGAAGAAATATATCTTCACTGAGCGTAACGGCATCTACATTATCGATCTTCAAAAAACAGTTAAGAAAGTAGAAGAAGCGTACAAATTCGTTAAAGAATTAGCTGCAGACGGCGGTACTGTTTTATTCGTAGGTACGAAAAAACAAGCTCAAGATTCTGTTAAAGAAGAAGCAGCTCGCGCTGGTATGTACTTTGTTAACCAACGTTGGTTAGGTGGTACATTAACTAACTTCTCAACTATCCAAAAACGTATCAAACGTTTAAAAGATATCGAAAAAATGCAAGAAGACGGTACTTTCGAAGTACTACCTAAGAAAGAAGTAGTTCAACTTAAAAAAGAGTTAGAGCGTCTTGAAAAATTCTTAGGCGGCATTAAAGATATGAAACAACTTCCAGATGCATTATTCATCATTGACCCTCGTAAAGAGCGTATTGCAGTAGCGGAAGCTAAAAAATTACACATTCCAATCGTTGGTATCGTAGACACTAACTGTGATCCAGACGAAATTGATTATGTAATCCCTGCAAACGATGATGCAATTCGTGCTGTTAAACTTTTAACTTCTAAAGTTGCTGATGCTATTCTAGAAGCTAAACAAGGTGAAGAAACAGCAGTTGAAACTGAAACAACTACTGCTTAATTCCGTGAAAGGTGATAAGAGGGAATAGCCTTTTATCACCTTTTTTTGAAAAGATTTAACCCATTTATATACATTAATTACATACCCAAACAAGGAGGCTACACATTATGGCAATTACTGCTCAAATGGTAAAAGAACTACGTGAAAAAACAGGCGCTGGTATGATGGATTGTAAAAAAGCGTTAACTGAAACTAACGGTGATATGGAGCAAGCAATCGATTTCTTACGTGAAAAAGGTATTGCAAAAGCTGCTAAAAAATCAGACCGTATTGCTGCTGAAGGTCTAACTTACATCGAAACTCAAGGTAACGAAGCTGTTATCTTAGAAGTTAACTCTGAAACTGATTTCGTTGCGAAAAACGAAGGTTTCCAAAAATTAACAAAAGAATTAGCTGCTCACATCTTAGCTAACAAACCAGCTGACGCTGCTGAAGCTGCTACTCAAAAAATGGAAAACGGTGCAACTGTTGAAGAACACATCAACTCTGCAATCGCTACAATCGGAGAAAAATTATCTCTACGTCGTTTCGCTGTAGCAACAAAAACTGATGCTGATGCATTCGGTGCTTACCTACATGCTGGCGGACGTATCGGTGTGTTAACAGTATTATCTGGTACAACTGAAGAAGCTGTTGCAAAAGACGTTGCTATGCACATCGCTGCAATCAACCCTAAATACATCTCTCGTGACCAAGTTTCTGCTGAAGAAACTGAGCGTGAGCGCGAAGTATTGACTCAACAAGCATTAAACGAAGGCAAACCAGAAAAAATCGTTGCAAAAATGGTTGAAGGTCGCCTTGGCAAATTCTTCGAAGATATTTGCTTACTAGATCAAACATTTGTTAAAAATCCTGATCAAAAAGTACGTCAGTTCGTTGAGAGCAAAGGCGCTACTGTTGAAAGCTTCGTTCGTTTTGAAGTAGGAGAAGGTATTGAGAAACGTCAAGACAACTTCGCTGAAGAAGTAATGAACCAAGTTAAAAAGTAAGGGTTTGACCGTATAGGGAACACTGTGTGTTCCCTTTTTTACAAAAGAGATCTCACCGTTAACGATGGAGGTAAGCATGAGTCAAGCAAAATATAATCGTATCGTATTAAAGTTAAGTGGAGAAGCATTAGCTGGTGAAGATGGTTTTGGTATTAACCCATCCATCATCAAATCTGTTGCTGAACAAGTAAAAGCCGTTTATGAATTAGGTGTGGAAATTGCTGTAGTCGTTGGTGGTGGAAACATTTGGCGTGGTAAAATTGGTAGTGAAATGGGTATGGATCGTGCAGCTGCTGATTATATGGGAATGCTAGCAACAGTGATGAACTCGCTGGCTCTTCAAGATAGCTTAGAGAACATTGGTGTGCAAACACGAGTTCAGACTTCTATCGAGATGAGACAAGTAGCAGAGCCTTATATTAGAAGAAAAGCTGTTCGACATCTTGAGAAAAAACGCGTTGTTATTTTCGCTGCGGGTACAGGAAACCCTTATTTCTCTACAGATACAACAGCAGCTTTGCGTGCAGCTGAAATCGAAGCTGACGTTATCTTAATGGCTAAAAACAACGTAGATGGCGTTTATAATGCAGATCCTAAGCTTGTACCTGATGCTGTAAAATATGAAACATTAACATATATTGATGTTTTAAAAGATGGACTAGCTGTTATGGATTCTACAGCTTCTTCATTATGTATGGACAACGATATTCCGCTAATTGTTTTCTCCATTACGGAAGAAGGCAATATTAAACGTGCCGTTACAGGCGAAAACATTGGAACAATTGTAAAGGGGAAATAAACATGCCAAAACAAGTGTTGCAAAACGCAAAAGAAAGAATGGAAAAAGCAATTCAATCATTTAGCCGCGAACTAGCATCAATTCGCGCTGGACGTGCAAGCGCGTCACTTCTTGACCGCGTAACGGTAGAATACTACGGTGCACCAACACCGATTAACCAATTGGCGCAAGTAAGCGTACCGGAAGCTCGTATGCTTGTTATTCAGCCTTATGACAAATCACAAATTGGTGAAGTTGAAAAAGCTATTTTAAAATCTGATTTAGGATTAACACCTACAAGCGATGGAACTATTATCCGTTTATCGATTCCTGCTTTAACGGAAGAGCGTCGTCGTGAGTTAGTGAAAATGGTTAAAAAATATGCTGAAGAAGCAAAAGTTGCGGTTCGTAACGTACGCCGTGATGCAAACGATGATTTCAAAAAGTTAGAGAAAAAAGGTGAAATTACTGAAGACGATCTACGCGGCTACAGTGATGACATTCAAAAACTAACAGATGACCATATCGTAAAAGTGGATAAAGTGGCAAAAGATAAAGAAGAAGAAATTATGGCAGTTTAAGTCATTTCAAGGTAAAATATATTGTAAAAGACCCTCTATTGTTTACAGGGGGTTTTTTTGTTAATAATGTGTAGTAAGAAAAAACTCACATAAGCTACACGTTTATGTGAGAGCGTACAACGGGGGACCTTTGCATGTTAAGAAAATTTCAAGCATGGAAGAAAAGTCAAGATTTAAATACACTGTCTTTGTCAGAACGAAAAGATCAAGTGAAACAGCACCCTGTTCCTGAACATATTGCAATTATTATGGATGGGAACGGTCGTTGGGCGCAAAAACGAGCTCTTCCTCGCATGATGGGCCATCATGAAGGAATGAAAGTAGTACGTCATGTGACCAGACTGGCCAATGAATTAGGTGTTAAAGTATTAACTTTATATGCATTTTCCACTGAAAATTGGAAGCGCCCCAAAACTGAAGTTGAGTTTTTAATGAAACTGCCAGAGGAATTTTTAACAACCTTTTTGCCTGAGCTAATTGAAAAAAATGTGCAAGTTCGTATTATGGGAGATAAAAGTGAGCTCCCTGCCCATACGATTCGAGCCGTGGATAAGGCAATTGAAAAAACAAAGCATAACACGGGGATGATTTTAAACTTCGCGCTTAATTACGGTAGCCGTCACGAAATTGTGGGCGCTATTCGGTCATTGGCAGAAGATGTAGAACAGGGAAAAGTGGCTTCCTCTTCTATTTCAGAAAATTTATTTTCTTCCTATTTAATGAGCAAAAGCCTTCCAGATCCGGATTTGCTTATTCGCACAAGTGGCGAGCTTCGCTTAAGTAACTTTATGCTTTGGCAGCTAGCGTACACAGAGTTTTGGTTTACAAAAGTATTATGGCCAGATTTTAAAGAAAATCATTTAATCGAAGCAGTCGAGGCGTTTCAAAAGCGCGGTCGCCGCTTTGGTGGTGTATAAGAAGGTGTGGAAAACAAGATGAAACAGCGCATTATCACCGCGATTGTAGCACTTGCGGTATTTGTGCCGATTGTTTTAATTGGAGGGTTACCTTTTACCCTTATCATGTATGTGATCGGAACAGTTGGTGTAATTGAGCTTTTAAAAATGAAACATTTGAAAGCAATGTCTTTTCCAAGTATCATTAGTTTATTACTAACTTGGGTGTTTTTACTACCAAACGGAAGAGATGTTGCATTTCAATTCTTAAGTGAACATAAGATAGAAGTAGCGCTTGCTGCTGTCCTTCTTTTATTAATGTACACGGTTGTAGTTAAAAATAAATTTACCTTCGATGACGTTGGGTTTATTTTATTAACAACAGTATATGTTGGCTTTGGCTTTCATTATTTTATCGAGGTTCGTCAAGAGTTCGGGTTAGCTTATTTGTTCTTTGCTTTCCTTATTATTTGGGCGACGGATTCCGGAGCTTATTTTATTGGACGAGCAATGGGGAAACGAAAGCTATGGCCGGAAATCAGTCCCAATAAAACAATTGAAGGTTTTGTTGGTGGCGTCGTATGCGCTATTATAGTAGCCATTGTATTTAAGCTGTTAGCAAATATTGATCAAACTATGATCGAGCTACTTGTAATTGGTATTATCGTATCGTTATTTGGACAGATGGGTGATCTTGTACAATCAGCGTTCAAACGTCACTATGGCGTAAAAGATTCAGGGAAAATTTTACCGGGTCATGGTGGGATTTTAGACCGTTTTGACAGTTTAATGTTCATCATGCCAATTTTAGCTTTTTTATTATCTCTATAAAAAAGATGTCTTTGTTTTAATAGGAGTGAATATACTTGAAGAAAATTTCCTTGTTAGGAGCTACAGGTTCAATCGGTACTCAAACCGTTGATATTGTTCGAGCGCATCCTGAGCATTTTGAGCTCTCAGCAATCTCTGTAGGTCGAAATATTAACGAAGCAAGAAAGATTATTCAGCAGTGTAAGCCAGCCCTTGTTTCTGTAATGAAGAAAGAAGATTGTCTGTCACTGCAAGCAGAATTCCCTTCTATTCGATTTGTTTATGGAGAAGAAGGACTTGTGGAAGTAGCAACTCATCCTTCTACAGAAGTGTTGGTAAACGCTGTTCTTGGAAGTGTAGGGTTGACTCCTACGCTAGAAGCAATCAAAATGAGAAAAACAATTGCTATTGCAAATAAGGAGACACTTGTTACCGCTGGTCACCTTGTCATGGAAGCAGCCAAGGAATATGGCGCTGATATTTTACCGGTAGACAGTGAGCATTCAGCTATTTTTCAAAGTTTGCAAGGGCAAGATCAAAAAGCAATAGACCGTTTAATTTTAACGGCTTCTGGAGGGAGCTTTCGAGATAAGACGAGAGCAGAACTACAGGGAGTAACGGTTGAAGATGCGTTAAATCATCCAAACTGGTCAATGGGAGCTAAAATTACAATTGATTCGGCAACGATGATGAATAAGGGACTAGAAGTGATTGAAGCACATTGGCTTTTTGATCTTCCCTATGAGAAAATTGATGTATTGTTACATAAGGAAAGCATCATTCATTCTATGGTAGAGTATTCTGATACAAGCGTTATTGCTCAGCTTGGAACGCCCGATATGCGCGTGCCAATTCAATACGCGTTAACGTATCCAAGACGCATGTCTTTGCCTGACACCAAGCGTTTAAGTTTGGCGGATATTGGTCAGCTTCACTTCGCTAAAATGGATGAAGAGCGTTTTCGCTGTTTAGCTTTTGCATTTGAGGCTGGCAAAGCGGGTGGAACACTTCCGACTGTTTTAAATGCAGCTAATGAAGAAGCTGTTCAAGCCTTTCTAGATGGTCACATTACATTTTTACAAATTGAAGATGTGATTGAAAAAGCAATGAATGAACATACTGTAATACAGAAACCTTGTTTATCTACTATTAAAGAAGTAGATTCAGAAGCAAGAGAGTTTGTTAGATCCGCCATCTCTCGATAATGTGCGTGCGAGAGAAGCCACTCCCTTATTTTTGGTGGGTGGAGGTTTGACTCTATTACATGAAGGGGGTAATACCCATTGAACACAGTCATTGCGTTTGTCGTCATTTTTGGAGCTCTTGTATTCTTTCATGAGCTTGGTCATTTAGTTTTTGCAAAGCGTGCAGGCATCTTATGCCGTGAGTTTGCCATTGGGTTTGGTCCCAAAATCTTTTCATTTAAACGAGATGAAACAGTTTATACCATTCGCTTACTGCCTCTAGGTGGATTTGTTCGAATGGCTGGAGAAGACCCGGAAATGATTGAAGTTAAGCCTGGTCAAATGGTGGGCCTCATGTTTGATAAGGAAGGCAAAGTAAATAAAGTCATTATTAATAACAAGGAACAGCATCCAAATGCAAAAGTTATTGAGGTAGAGCAAGCAGACTTAGAGCATAATCTATTTATTTCAGGTTATGAAGAAGGTGAAGATGAACATCTGCAAAAATTCGAGGTAGCAGAAGAATCTTACTTTGTTATGGACGGAGAAGACATTCAAATTGCACCTTACAGCCGTCAGTTTGCTTCCAAAACTCTTGGTCAGCGTGCGCTAGCCATTTTCGCTGGTCCGCTAATGAACTTTATATTAGCCTTTGTTATTTTTATCGTTCTTGGGATTTCTCAAGGATATGTTGTTGACAAACCTGTGATGGGCAAATTAACATCAGATGGAGTAGCCGTTGATGCGGGACTTAAACAAGGAGATAAAGTTCAAGCAATTGATGGACAAAGTGTTTCAACGTGGGATGATGTCGTAAAAGTCATTCAAAAACATCCTGAACAGCAAATTACATTCACGGTTCAGCGCGGCGGCAAAACCCTAGATATTCCAATTACACCTGAAAGCCGCAAGGTTGGGGAACAGACAATTGGATTAATTGGCGTATATGCACCGGTTGAAAAGTCATTCATTGGTTCGATCACGCACGGAGCTACTGAAACATATACGTGGATGAAAGAAATTTTAACGGGCCTTGGGAAGCTTGTGACAGGACAGTTCAAACTGGATATGCTTTCTGGTCCTGTAGGTATTTACGCAGCAACCGATCAAGTAGCACAGTCAGGCATTTATTACCTAATGAAATGGGCAGCCGTTTTAAGTATTAACTTAGGGATTGTCAATTTGCTTCCACTTCCTGCTTTAGATGGAGGACGACTATTATTCTTCGCTGTAGAAGGAATTCGCGGTAAGCCAATTGATCGTCAAAAAGAAGGGATTGTTCATTTTATCGGTTTTGCTTTATTAATGCTGCTGATGCTCGTTGTAACGTGGAACGATATTCAAAAGTTCTTTTTATAAGACATACGCTCAGCGAGGGATATTCCCTCGCTGATTATATGAAAATTGCGGCATGGTCCGCCTTAAAAAATAAGATAGAGAAGTAAGCAAAGAGGTGCGAGGTTATGAGACAAAGTTCTACATTGATTCCTACATTAAGAGAAGTGCCAGCTGATGCGGATATAAAAAGCCATCAGCTTCTACTGCGCGCAGGTTATATGCGCCAAAATGCAAGCGGCGTGTACAGCTTTTTACCGCTTGGTAAGCGTGTATTGCAAAAAGTTGAACAAATTGTTCGTGAAGAGATGGACCGTGCAGGTTCTGTCGAATTATTGATGCCTGCTTTACAACAAGCTGAATTGTGGCAAGAGTCTGGCCGCTGGTATTCATATGGGCCTGAGTTAATGCGTATGAAAGATCGTCACGGCCGTGAATTTGCTTTGGGAGCAACACACGAAGAAGTTATCACAAGCTTGCTTCGTGACGAAGTGAAGTCATACAAACGTTTACCGCTAAATTTATATCAAATTCAAACGAAGTTCCGCGATGAAAAACGTCCACGCTTTGGCTTATTACGCGGTCGTGAATTTATTATGAAAGATGCATATTCGTTTCATGCTTCTCAAGAAAGTTTAGATGAAGTGTATGATAAAATGTTTGCTGCCTACAGCCGCATCTTTGAGCGCTGCGGATTAAATTTCCGTGCGGTTATCGCTGATTCAGGTGCAATGGGCGGAAAAGATACGCATGAATTTATGGTTCTTTCTGAAATCGGGGAAGATACAATTGCTTATTCAGATACATCTTCTTATGCAGCAAATGTTGAAATGGCACCGGTTGTAAATACGTATGAAAAATCAGATGAAGCTGAAAAAGAATTAACAAAAGTGGAAACACCAAATCAGCATAGCATTGAAGACGTAGCTGCTTTCTTAAATGTTGAAGCGACTTCTTGTATCAAGTCCCTTTTATTTAAAGTAGATGATCGTTTTGTGCTTGTACTTGTTCGCGGGGATCACGAAGTAAACGATATTAAAGTGAAAAACTATTTTGAAGCTTCCGTCGTTGAACTGGCAACTCCAGAAGAAACAAAAGAAGCATTAAAATGCGCAGTTGGTTCGGTAGGACCGATTGGTGTAAGTGATTCAGTAGAAGTGGTAGCTGATCATGCGGTAAAAGCAATCGTTAACGGTGTATGCGGAGCAAATGAAGAAGGTTATCACTATACAAATGTGAATGAACGTAACTTTAATGCAACTTACGAAGATTTCCGCTTCATCCAAGAAGGAGATCAGTCACCGGATGGACAAGGTGTTATTAAGTTCGCTAAAGGTATTGAAGTCGGACATGTCTTTAAGCTAGGAACTCGCTACAGTGAAGCGATGGGAGCAACGTATCTAGATGAGAACGGACGCAGCCAGCCAATGATTATGGGTTGCTATGGTATCGGTGTTTCTCGTACAGTAGCTGCGATTGCAGAACAATTCAATGATGAAAACGGTCTTCTATGGCCAGAGGCTGTTACGCCTTATCAAGTGCACGTTATTCCAGTTAACGTGAAAAATGATGAACAGCGTGAACTAGGTGAGAAATTATATAATGAGTTATTAGATAATCGCTTTGAAGTGCTGTTAGATGACCGCCAAGAGCGTGCAGGAGTAAAATTTGCAGATTCAGATTTAATTGGTCTTCCTGTTCGAGTAACAGTTGGTAAACGTGCATCTGAAGGAATTGTAGAAGTAAAAGTACGGAAAACTGGGGAGTCACTAGAAGTGTCAGTTGACAATCTTGTTTCAACAGTGAAAGAACTGCTAGCGAAGTAATGAAGCAGCGGGGATTTGTATCCCTGCTGTTTTTATGTTTATAAACAGAACATATGACAGAATAGAAGTCATTTATGTTAAAATAGATTGCACTCATTTATAAAAGGAGGCAGAAAACTTGGAAGCACAAACGCTAGGAAAAAAAGAGCGTTTTAAGTTGCTGCTGCAGCAGTTAGAGCTGACGAGTGATCAAATTGTTCCTTATTTTGAAAACGCAGCGATTGAAAAGCTCATCATTCAGAAAGAACAAAAAAAATGGCATTTTCATTTTTCTTTAGAAGGGTTATTACCTTTTGAGATCTATGAGTTATTCCATGCTCGCATGTCTTCAGCTTTTTCTCATATTGCGAGTGTTTCTTTTTCTGTTCAAACCGTTAATAAAGAATGTACGGAAGAGCATGTACAGTCATATTGGAAGCATTGTATTGGAGAAATGCAGGGAATATCCCCGCTTTTACAGTCGCTTTTACAAGATCAAATGCCGAGATTGAACGGTGCCAAATTGATTGTGAACGCACGACATGATGCAGAAGGAACGGCTTTACGTAAAAAGTACAGTCAGTTAATTGCTGATCAGTATGCGTCCTATGGCTTTCCGAACCTTCAGCTAATGACGGAAGTTGTACATTCAGAAGAAGCATTTCAGCAATTTGTAGAGCAACGAAAACAAGAAGATACAGAAAAAGTATTACAAGCCATCACAGAAATGCAAAATAAAGAAAATGAAAAAAGTGATGGACCAGACCTACCAAAAGGTCCGCTTACAATTGGATATACGATTAAAGACGAGACGGTTCGCCTAGACTCCATTGTGGATGAAGAAAAGCGAATTGCCGTTGAAGGATACGTATTTGATGCAGAAACTAGAGAATTACGAAGCGGACGTACGCTTCTTATTTTTAAAGTGACAGATTATACAAACTCTATTATGGTTAAAATGTTTTCACGTGACAAAGAAGATATTCCTTTACTTCAAGCGATTAAAAAAGGAATGTGGGTAAAGGTTCGCGGAAGTGTACAAAATGATACATTTGTCCGTGATTTAGTTATGATTGGAAATGATGTCAACGAGATTACCGGTCCTGCTAGACAAGATACAGCGCCTGAAGATGAAAAGCGTGTGGAGCTTCACTTGCATACGCCAATGAGTCAAATGGATGCCGTTTCATCTGTTGGAGCTTTAGTCGGACAAGCTAAAAAATGGGGACATCCGGCTGTAGCGATAACTGATCATGCGGTTGCACAGTCGTTTCCTGAAGCATATGGAGCCGGGAAAAAGAACGGCATTAAAATACTGTACGGAGTGGAAGTTAATTTAGTAGACGACGGCGTGCCGATTGCCTATAATCCGAAGCATGTGGATTTAACAGAAGCAACTTACGTAGTATTTGACGTCGAAACAACCGGTTTGTCAGCCGTATACGATACCATTATTGAACTTGCTGCCGTGAAGATGAAAGAAGGAGAAATCATCGATCGATTTGAACGGTTTGCAAATCCTCATCATCCTCTGTCTGCAACAACAATTGAGCTGACGGGTATTACAGATGATATGGTCCAAAATGCGCCTGAAATCTCAGAAGTACTTCGTGATTTTCACGAGTGGATGGGTGACAGTATTTTAGTCGCTCATAATGCAAGCTTTGATATGGGATTTTTAAATATGGGACTGCAAAAAATCGGTGTAGAAAAAGCAGCTAACGGCGTTATTGATACGCTTGAACTCGGAAGATTTTTGTACCCGCATATGAAAAACCATCGTTTGAATACTCTTGCTAAAAAGTTTGATATTGAACTTGTGCAGCATCACCGCGCGATTTATGATGCGGAAACAACTGGCTATTTGTTAAATAAAATGCTGAAAGATGCATTTGAACGGGAAATTACAATGCATGATCGCTTAAATGATTATATGGGAGAAGGGAATGCCTATCAGCGGGCCCGTCCTTATCATGCGACTCTTTTAGCACAAACCGACGTAGGATTAAAAAATCTATTTAAACTTGTTTCGATTTCTCATTTAAATTACTTTTATCGAGTTCCGCGAATTCCAAGATCTCAGCTCGACAAATATCGAGAAGGCATCTTGATTGGAACCGCATGTGACCGAGGCGAAGTATTCGAAGGCATGATGCAAAAAGGAATTGATGAAGTAGAAGGAGTAGCTGAATTTTATGATTACATCGAAGTACAGCCTCCTGAAAACTACAAGCACTTAATTGAACTAGATTTAGTGCGAGATGAGAAAGCCTTAAAAGATATTATTAGCAATATTGTGAAGCTTGGTGAAAAGATTGGAAAGCCGGTTGTAGCAACAGGAAATGTTCACTATCTCAATCCGGAAGACAAAATTTACCGAAAAATTTTAATTGGTTCACAAGGCGGGGCTAATCCTTTAAACCGTCATCAGCTGCCGGATGTTCACTTTAGATCAACGGATGAGATGCTGAATTGTTTTTCATTTTTAGATGGGGACAAAGCGAAAGAAATTGTTGTTCATAATACGCAAAAAATAGCCGATATGATCGATGATATTAAACCAATTAAAGATGATTTATATACGCCGAAAATTGAAGGTGCGGACGAAGAAATGCGTGAAATGAGTTATGCGATGGCACGCAGCATCTACGGTGAAGAGCTGCCTGAAGTAGTAGAAGCTCGTCTAGAGAAAGAGTTGAAAAGTATTATCGGCCACGGGTTTGCCGTTATTTACTTGATCTCGCATAAACTCGTTAAAAAATCATTAAATGATGGTTACTTAGTTGGTTCACGTGGTTCCGTAGGGTCTTCATTTGTTGCGACGATGACGGAAATTACAGAAGTAAACCCACTGCCGCCGCATTATGTGTGTCCAAAATGTAAGAAATCCGAGTTTTTTAATGACGGTTCCGTAGGTTCTGGATTCGATCTGCCGGACAAAAGCTGCGACGATTGTGGCGTACCGTTTATTAAAGATGGACACGATATTCCGTTTGAAACGTTCTTAGGATTCAAGGGAGACAAGGTTCCCGATATCGATTTGAACTTCTCCGGAGAGTATCAGCCGCGAGCTCATAACTATACAAAAGTACTGTTTGGAGAAGATAATGTATACCGTGCGGGAACAATCGGTACAGTTGCCGAAAAAACAGCTTATGGCTATGTAAAAGGCTATGCTGGTGACCGTGATTTACATTTACGAAACGCAGAAGTGGATCGTTTAGTAGCAGGATGTACGGGCGTAAAACGTACAACTGGTCAGCATCCAGGAGGAATTATTGTTGTACCGGACTATATGGATATTTTCGATTTTTCACCCATCCAGTTTCCAGCTGACGACCGTAATTCCGAATGGAGAACAACTCATTTTGACTTCCATTCGATTCATGATAATTTATTAAAACTTGATATACTCGGACACGATGATCCGACCGTGATTCGCATGCTTCAAGATTTAAGTGGAATTGATCCAAAAACAATTCCGACGGATGATCCTGAAGTGATGAAAATTTTTAGTGGAACGGAATCACTTGGCGTAACAGAAGAACAAATTATGTGTAAAACAGGAACGCTTGGCATACCTGAATTTGGAACGCGCTTTGTGCGTCAAATGTTAGAAGATACGAAGCCAACGACGTTTTCAGAACTTGTTCAAATCTCGGGACTGTCGCACGGGACGGACGTATGGCTTGGTAATGCGCAGGAGCTAATTCGCAATGATATTTGCAACTTAAGTGAAGTAATCGGCTGTCGTGATGACATCATGGTTTATCTAATTTATCAAGGTCTTGAACCTTCACTTGCTTTTAAAATTATGGAGTCTGTGCGTAAAGGGAAAGGGCTAACACCTGAATTTGAAGAAGAAATGATCAAAAATGGTGTTCCGGACTGGTATATTGATTCTTGTAAAAAGATTAAGTATATGTTCCCTAAAGCCCATGCGGCTGCTTATGTATTGATGGCCGTGCGTATTGCTTATTTCAAAGTGCACCACGCGCTTCTTTATTACGCAGCATACTTTACGGTTCGTGCAGATGACTTTGATATTGATACAATGATTAAAGGATCAACTGCCATTCGAGCGAAGATGGAAGAAATCAATGCCAAAGGTTTAGATGCATCTCCTAAAGAGAAAAACTTATTAACGGTGCTTGAGCTTTCTTTGGAAATGTGCGAACGAGGCTATTCATTTAAAAAAGTAGATTTATATGAATCGAGCGCAGACGAATTTTTAATTGACGGCACATCTTTAATTCCACCGTTTAATGCCATTCCTGGTCTTGGTACAAATGCAGCGCTGAACATTGTAAAAGCTCGTGAAACGGGAGAGTTTTTATCGAAAGAAGACTTGCAGCAGCGAGGCAAAGTATCGAAGACGATTTTAGAGTATCTAGACAACCATGGATGCCTTGAATCATTACCTGATCAGAACCAGCTTTCTCTTTTCTAACATTTGCATAAAATAAGCGGTTATGATATAGTAATTGTGGAAATGCTAAGGATACGGACGAGAAAGAGTGGGGAAACCCGCTCTTTCTTATTGATATGAACTTACTGTCATAGTAAGTAGTATGGAGAACGAATCGGCTTCTAGCATGATTCGTTTTTTCTGTAGATTTTCAATCACCATGATTGATTTATTATGTGACGTTTAAAATCCTGCAACACAAATGACAACATTTCCACTCTAGTAGGTTAGACCTCTTATAGAGTGCAAAATAAAAATAGCAAATAAACCACTCTTTTTTGATATAAGAGACATAAAAAACGCGTAACCTAAACATACCATGCAATGTCTCGAAGGGAGGATTAGAATGAGTAAAAATGTAAAACAAACAGTGGAAGAAATGGTTTCCCCTATCTTAGAGGAAATGAATTTAGAGCTTGTTGAAATTGAATACGTAAAAGAAGGAAAAGATTGGTTTTTACGTGTGTTTATCGACTCTGATACCGGCGTGGATATCGAAGACTGCGGAGCAGTAAGTGAAAAATTGAGTGAGAAAATGGATGCAGTAGATCCAATCCCTCATAACTATTTTTTAGAAGTATCATCGCCTGGTGCGGAACGCCCATTAAAAAAAGATAAAGATTTTGAACGTGCAATTGGTAAGCATGTATACATAAAAACATATGAACCAATTGAAGGTGCAAAAGAATTTGAAGGCGAATTACAATCATTTGACGGAGAAACTGTCACATTATCTATTCGTATCAAAACACGCACAAAAACGGTGATTTTACCATATGACAAAGTCGCTTTTGCTCGATTAGCGATTGTATTTTAATGTGTAGGGGCCAATATTAAAGGGGGATTATCCAACGATGAGCAGTGAGTTATTTGATGCCTTAGTCATTCTTGAAAAAGAGAAAGGCATTAGCAAAGATGTAATTATTGAAGCAATTGAAGCAGCGCTAATTTCTGCTTACAAACGCAACTTTAACCAAGCGCAAAACGTACGCGTTGATTTAAATTTAGAAAGAGGTTCAATGCGCGTGTTTGCTCGCAAAGATGTGGTTGATGAAGTATATGATCCACGTCTAGAAATTTCGGTTGAAGAAGCACAAACAATCAACCCTAACTTCCAGCTAGACGATGTGGTTGAAATCGAAGTAACGCCAAAAGACTTTGGACGCATCGCGGCTCAAACAGCAAAACAAGTTGTTACACAGCGTGTTCGTGAGGCGGAGCGCGGCGTTATCTACTCAGAGTTCAGCGATCGTGAAGAAGATATTATGACAGGTATTGTTCAGCGTCAAGATTCTCGCTTCATTTACGTGAGCCTTGGCAAAATTGAAGCATTGCTTCCTCAAAGCGAGCAAATGCCAAATGAGCAGTATAAACCTCATGATCGTATTAAAGTGTATATTACGAAAGTAGAAAAAACAACAAAAGGACCACAAATCTATGTTTCACGTACGCATCCAGGTCTTTTAAAACGTCTTTTCGAAAAAGAAGTTCCGGAAATCTATGACGGTACAGTTGAATTAAAATCAGTAGCTCGCGAAGCTGGAGACCGTTCAAAAATCTCTGTTCATTCTGAGTATGCTGAAGTAGATCCGGTCGGCTCTTGTGTTGGGCCAAAAGGTCAGCGCGTACAGGCTGTTGTGAATGAACTAAAAGGTGAAAAAATTGACATCGTTCGCTGGTCAAATGACCCAGTTGAATTTGTTGCCAATGCCCTAAGTCCATCTAAGGTAGTAGATGTGATTGTAGATGAAAATGAAAAAGCAACAACTGTTATCGTTCCTGACTATCAGCTGTCACTTGCAATTGGTAAGCGTGGACAAAATGCACGTCTAGCCGCTAAGCTGACAGGCTGGAAAATTGATATTAAAAGTCAATCAGAAGCTGAGCAAGAAGGTATGGTTGTAAAAAGTAGCGATGATATGCTAGTAAGTCAACATGCATTTGATTCAGATGAAGATATGGAATAAGAGGTGAGCCAAGGTGAACAATCGTAAAAAAGTCCCGATGCGAAAATGTGTGGCCACTGGAGAAATGAAGCCTAAAAAAGAGCTAGTACGCGTTGTACGTTCAAAAGAAGGCGACGTTTCAGTTGATGTAACGGGTAAAAAGTCCGGGCGCGGAGCTTATGTAAGCAAGGATAAAGAAGCAATTTTATTGGCAAAAAAGAAAAATGTGCTTTCGACACATTTAGGCGCGTCAATAGATGAAGCGGTTTATGAAGAGTTGCTAGCGCTTGTAGAAAAGGAGAAACAGTCACGCTAATGAATGAACAGTGGATCTCTTTTTTAGGGCTTGCAAACCGTGCACGCAAATTGATTTCTGGAGAAGAACTTGTGGTTAGAGAAGTTCGGAAACAAAAAGCAAAGTTAGTACTTTTAGCAAGCGATGCGTCTGAAAACACAAAGAAAAAAGTAACGGATAAATGTTCTTACTACAACGTTTCGGTTAGAATGGTTCCCGATCGCTACACGCTAGGTCAAGCGATTGGTAAAGATGCTCGAGTTGTGGTAGCCGTTATGGACGAGGGATTTGCTAAAAAGCTAGCAACGATGCTCGGTTAATTTTATGGGGGTGAAAGTATTGAATAAAAATACAAAATCAACAGCTAACAAAGGAAACAATAAAGGTAACAAAAAGCCACAGGCACAAAAGTCACAGGCACCAAAAGGTAGACCAGCTCCAGCAGCTGCAAAAGAGTTACCGGAAAAAGTAACGTTTGTCGGAAGCTTAACGGTTTCTGAGTTAGCAAAAGAATTAGGCAAAGAGCCTTCTGAAATTATTAAAAAATTATTTATGCTTGGTGTAATGGCAACAATTAACCAAGAGTTAGATAAAGATTCTATCGAACTAATTGCCGGAGAATACGGTGTAGAAGTTGAAGAAGAAGTAGTAGTAGATGACACTGCTTTTGAATCATTAGAAATTATTGACGACGAAAAAGACCTTCAAGTGCGTCCTCCAGTTGTTACAATCATGGGTCACGTTGACCACGGTAAAACGACGCTTCTTGACTCTATCCGTAACACAAAAGTAACGGCTGCAGAAGCAGGCGGTATCACGCAGCATATCGGTGCTTATCAAGTTGTGGTTGATGAAAAGAAAATTACATTCCTTGATACACCAGGGCATGCTGCATTTACAACAATGCGTGCTCGCGGTGCGCAAGTAACGGATATTACAATCCTTGTTGTTGCAGCAGACGATGGTGTAATGCCTCAAACAATTGAAGCGATTAACCATGCAAAAGCGGCAGAAGTGCCAATTATTGTTGCGGTTAACAAAATGGATAAAGAAGCAGCAAATCCAGATCGCGTTATGCAAGAACTAATGGAGCACGGCCTTGTAGCTGAAGAGTGGGGCGGAGAAACAATCTTCTGTAAGCTTTCAGCCATTTCAGGTGAAGGGATCGATCAATTACTTGAAATGATTTTACTTGTAAGTGAAGTAGAAGAGTTAAAAGCAAATCCTAACCGTCGTGCAGCAGGTACAGTTGTAGAAGCACAGCTAGATAAAGGCCGTGGGTCTGTAGCAACGCTTCTTGTTCAAACTGGTACACTACGCGTAGGTGATCCAATCGTAGTCGGAAATACGTTTGGCCGCGTTCGCGCAATGGTAAATGATATCGGCCGCCGTGTGAAGGAAGTAGGACCATCTACTCCGGTTGAGATTACTGGCTTAAACGAAGTTCCATTAGCTGGAGATCGTTTCTTAGTATTTGAAGATGAGAAAACAGCTCGTCAAATCGGAGAAGCTCGTGCTCAAAAGCAGCTTGAACAACAGCGCGGTGAAAAATCTCGTGTAAGCTTAGATGATTTATTTGAAAAAATTAAACAAGGTGAAATGAAAGACTTAAACCTTATCGTAAAAGCAGACGTACAAGGTTCTGTAGAAGCATTGGCTGCTGCTCTTCAAAAGATTGATGTAGAGGGTGTAAATGTTCGTATTATCCATACGGGTGTAGGCGCAATTACAGAATCTGATATCATTCTTGCAACTGCTTCTAACGCAATCGTTATCGGCTTTAACGTGCGTCCAGATGCTGGAGCAAAACGTACAGCTGACGTAGAAAACGTAGATATTCGTCTTCACCGCATTATTTATAAAGTAATTGAAGAAATTGAATCTGCGATGAAAGGAATGCTTGACCCTGAGTTTGCTGAAAAAATCATCGGTCAAGTGGAAGTACGTCAAACATTCAAAGTATCAAAAGTTGGTACAATCGCAGGAAGTTACGTAACAGACGGTAAAATTACGCGTAACAGTGGAATTCGTTTAATCCGTGACGGAATTGTTATCTTTGAAGGTGAAGTAGATGTGCTAAAACGCTTTAAAGACGATGCAAAAGAAGTCGCTCAAGGATATGAGTGTGGTATTACAATTAAAAACTTCAATGATATTAAAGAAGGAGATATTATTGAAGCATATGTAATGGAGCAAATTGATCCTAAATGATTGGACTAGTGGAGTGTGAATGCTTAATTTACGATGCTGCTTCTCTTAAAGAAAAACGTGCCGTGCTTCAGCGCATCTTGATGCGCTTGAAGCAGCGGTTTAACGTATCGGTTTCAGAAACTGATTTTCAAGATGTGTGGCAACGAACAAAAATTAGCATTGTCGCAGTCTCATCTAGCCGTGTCACAACGGAACAAGAACTGCAAAAAGCGCTAAGCTTGATTGATTCTTTTCCAGAGATTGAACGTACCATTACAACTTTTGATTGGTTATAAAAGGGGTGACACAGATGAACATAAGAGCAACTAGAGTCGGAGAACAAATGAAAAAAGAGATGGGCGAGATTTTAAATCGTAAAATCAAGGATCCGCGCATCGGTTTTGTGACTGTAACAGATGTTCAAGTATCAGGCGATTTACAGCAAGCGAAAGTTTATATCTCTGTTTTAGGAGATGCTGAACAGCGTGAGAATACGTTAAAAGGCCTTGCGAAAGCAAAGGGATTTATCCGCTCAGAAATCGGTCAGCGCATTCGCTTACGTAAAACACCTGAAATTACGTTTGAATTTGATGAATCAATTGATTATGGTAATCGAATTGAATCATTGCTTCATGAAATAAAAAAAGAAAGCGATGACCATCAAGAGAACGAATAAGATCAGTGAATGTAGAAACAAAAAAGGGTGTCTCAAAAGTGGTTTTTGCTTCTGAGACACCCTTTTTTAAATGAAAAGGAGATGAAGAATGAGTGGACGGTGTTTTAGTTTTACATAAACCAGCTGGCCTGACTTCGCACGACTGTGTGTTTAAAGTCCGAAAGCTGCTTCGCACTAAAAAAGTAGGGCATACAGGCACATTAGACCCAGACGTTACAGGGGTATTGCCTATTTGTATCGGTAGAGCTACCAAGATTGTAGAATATCTAACAGGAGCTACTAAAACCTATGAAGGGGAAGTTACACTCGGGTTTTCTACAACAACAGAAGATTCTTCCGGAGAGGTTGTAGAAGAAAAGAAAGTAGCGGATTCTTTTTCACGTGCTCAAATCGAAGAAGTGCTGTCTTCGATGACAGGAGAACTTCAGCAAGTCCCTCCAATGTATTCAGCGGTAAAGGTCAAAGGTAAAAAACTATATGAATATGCAAGGCAAGGAATCGAAGTAGAGCGCCCAGTTAGAACCATTCATATCTATAACTTTGAACTGCTGGATGATCGCGCTACATTTGAGGGAGAACAAATTTCCTTCAAATTCCGCGTAACGTGCAGCAAAGGTACATATGTGCGAACGCTTGCTGTGATGATTGGAGAAGCTCTTGGCTATCCATCTCATATGTCGTATTTGCAGCGAACAGGTTCCGGGCAGTTTTCACTCAAAGATTGTGTGACATTTGAAGATATTGAACGGGCGGTAGAAGAAGAAACGATCAATGAGAAACTACATTCGATCGAAGAAGCTCTTAATCATTTGCCGAAACTTCAAATTAGTGATACATTAGCAGAGAAAGTGAAAAATGGGGCGGTATTGCCGTGTACGGAAGATGAAGAGTTAAAAAAAGAACCCTTCTTTTTAATGATAAATTCTGCAGGCAAGTGCTTAGCAATTTATGCTCAGCACCCAACAAAAAAACATTTAATGAAGCCGGTTAAAGTGTTGGCAATCGACTAGACCGGTTAGGGAAAAGGTGAACTGTGTTTTGGAAACGATTGAAATTCGACATCCACACCACTTTCAACGAGAAGCTGTTCAACAATCAGTGTTAGCGCTTGGTTATTTTGATGGTGTGCATTTAGGGCATCAGCAAGTGATAAATTCAGCAAAACAGTTAGCCGATGAAAAAGGCATAGCTAGTGCTGTGATGACGTTTACTCCTCACCCTTCTGTGGTGCTCGGGCGCAATGTGCAGCACATTGATATGATCACACCGCTTCAAGAAAAAAAGAAACTCATTGAGGAAATGGGAATTGACTTTTTATATATCGTTCATTTTGATAAACAGTTTGCAGCACTATTGCCTCAAGAGTTTGTTGATCAGTATATTATTGGACTGAATGTACAGCATGTGGTAGCTGGATTTGACTATACGTATGGAAAGTTAGGTAAAGGAACAATGGAGATACTACCATTTCATTCTCGATCAAAATTCACGCAAACAACAATTGATAAGTTGACAAATGGCGAAGAAAAAATTAGTTCAACGCTTATTCGCGAAAGTTTAGCAAATGGAGATATGCATCGAGTAAAAGAGCTGCTTGGCCGCTATTATGAAGTGTCAGGTACAGTGACTCATGGAGAAAAGCGAGGCAGGCAAATAGGTTTTCCTACTGCTAACATCGCTTTAGACGATGAGTATTTACTTCCACGCATCGGCGTGTATGCTGTTGAGCTTCAGCTTCACGGTAAGTGGTATGCAGGAGTGTGCAACGTGGGCTACAAGCCGACTTTTCACGATAATTTAGAAAAGCCAACAATCGAAGTCCACTTATTATCATTTGACGAGCAAATCTACGATCAGCACGTAACGGTGAAATGGCACCGAATGATTCGCTCAGAAAAAAAGTTCAGCGGCATCGAAGAGCTTGTCGGTCAGATCTCAAAGGACAAGGAAGAAGCCCTTGCTTATTTTGAAGGAATTCAAAAAAACAAGAAATAAAAAAATATATATAAATAGCTCCTACGACTTGCTTTTTGTTCTAATAAGTAGTAACATAGCACTTGTATGTAAAACAACCATTGCTTGGCATTACGATTCACCAACGTTTTGCTCGGTAACTGGGGTTTAATAATAAGGAGGTGAATAGGATGGCTATCACACAAGAGCGTAAAAATGAAATCATTAGTGAGTACAAAACTCATGCGAACGACACTGGTTCTCCAGAAGTTCAAATCGCTGTCCTAACAGAGCAAATTAACAATCTAAACGGTCACTTACGTACTCATAAAAAGGATCACCATTCACGTCGTGGTCTTTTAAAAATGGTAGGTCGACGTCGTAACTTACTTAACTACCTACGTAACAAAGACGTTACTCGTTATCGTGAGTTAATCAACAAACTTGGTTTACGTCGATAATAAGAAGAAAGCGGGAGCATTCCCGCTTTTTTAGTATGTACATTTAAGAAACATTAAAGATGCTACATAATGTGAAAAAAGCTATTGTTTTTGGATATTTCGTTTATAATAAAACTATCACATTTGATTACATACATATTTTATATGTAGAGAGGGGTACTCGTCGATATGGAACAAGAAAAACGAGTGTTCTCTGTAGATCTAGCTGGACGAAAGCTAGAAGTTGAAGTTGGCCAGTTGGCAAAACAAGCAAATGGCGCAGCATTAATCCGCTATGGAGACACAGTTGTATTAAGTACAGCAACGGCTTCAAAAGAGCCTAAAAATGTAGATTTCTTCCCGTTAACAGTAAACTATGAAGAGCGTTTATATGCAGTCGGTAAAATCCCAGGTGGATTCATTAAACGTGAAGGCAGACCAAGTGAAAAAGCAATCTTGGCTAGCCGTTTAATCGACCGTCCGATTCGTCCTTTATTCGCAGATGGTTTCCGAAACGAAGTTCAAGTTGTCAGCGTTGTAATGAGCGTAGACCAAAACTGTTCTTCAGAAATCGCAGCAATGTTTGGTTCTTCATTAGCATTATCAGTATCTGATATTCCATTTGAAGGTCCTATTGCAGGCGTAATCGTAGGCCGTGTAGACAATGAATTTGTTGTAAACCCAACGGTAGATGAGCTTGAAAAAAGCGATATTCATCTGACGGTTGCTGGTACAAAAGACGCGATCAACATGGTTGAAGCAGGCGCTGAT
The DNA here is from genome assembly GCF_038005965.1 of Priestia sp. FSL W8-0524. Classification (NCBI taxonomy): domain Bacteria; kingdom Bacillati; phylum Bacillota; class Bacilli; order Caryophanales; family Bacillaceae; genus Priestia; species Priestia sp. FSL W8-0524. The sequence continues at coordinate 3,817,394 of NZ_JBBOUG010000001.1, read as the reverse complement.
GAAGTACCGGAAGAAGTAATGTTAGAAGCAATTATGTTTGGACACGAGCAAATTAAAAAATTAATTGCGTTCCAAGAAGAAATTGTAGCAGCAGTAGGCAAAGAAAAAGTTGAAGTTGAGCTTTATACTGTTGATGCTGACCTTGAGCGTCAAGTTCGTGAAATTGCAGAAGGTGACATGAACCGTGCTGTTCAAGTTCAAGAAAAGCATGCGCGCGAAAATGCGATTAAAGAAGTGAAAAGCGCTGTAGCTGCAAAATTTGAAGAGCAAGATGTAGAAGAAGAAGTACTAAATCAAGTGAATGAAATTTTGTCGAAGCTTGTTAAAAGTGAAGTGCGTCGCTTGATCACAGAAGAAAAAGTACGTCCTGATGGCCGTAGTATTGACGAAATTCGTCCACTTTCTTCTGAAACAAACTTGCTTCCACGTACACACGGATCTGGATTATTTACGCGTGGACAAACTCAAGCGCTTAGCATCTGTACATTAGGTGCACTTGGCGATGTGCAAATTTTAGATGGTTTAAGTGTAGAAGAATCTAAACGCTTCATGCATCACTATAACTTCCCTTCATTTAGTGTTGGTGAAACTAGACCGATGCGCGGACCGGGTCGTCGTGAAATTGGACATGGTGCGCTAGGTGAACGTGCACTTGAACCGGTTATTCCAAATGAAAAAGATTTCCCTTATACAATTCGTCTTGTATCTGAAGTATTAGAGTCAAACGGTTCTACTTCACAAGCAAGTATTTGTGCAAGCACGCTTGCAATGATGGATGCTGGGGTTCCAATTAAAGCACCTGTAGCAGGGATTGCAATGGGTCTGATCAAATCAGGTGAACACTACTCGATTCTAACGGACATTCAAGGAATGGAAGATCACCTAGGAGACATGGACTTTAAAGTAGCAGGTACCGAAAATGGCGTAACTGCGCTTCAAATGGATATTAAAATTGACGGGTTATCTCGTGAAATTTTAGACGAAGCCCTTCAACAAGCAAAAAAAGGCCGTATGCAAATCTTAAATCATATGATGTCAACGATTGCTACGCCTCGTCAAGAGCTTTCTCAATATGCGCCTAAGATCCTTACAATGGCGATTAACCCTGATAAAATTCGTGATGTTATTGGACCAAGCGGCAAGCAAATCAATAAAATCATCGAAGAAACAGGCGTTAAAATTGATATCGAACAAGATGGTACAATCTTCATTTCTTCTATTGATCAGCCGATGAATGAAAAAGCGAAGAAAATTATTGAAGATCTTGTACGCGAAGTTGAAGTCGGCCAAATGTACTTAGGAAAAGTAAAACGAATTGAAAAATTCGGTGCATTTGTAGAAATCTTCAGCGGAAAAGATGGGCTTGTTCATATTTCAGAGCTTGCAGAAGAGCGTATTGGAAAAGTAGAAGACGTTGTAGCGATTGGTGACGAGCTTTTAGTTAAAGTCATGGAAATTGATAAACAAGGTCGCGTTAACTTATCTCGTAAAGCAATTTTAAAAGAACAAAAAGAAAAAGAAGAAAAAGCAAAAGAAACAAAATAATCTTCTTTTACTACTATATAGATATTGTGAAATCGTCCATACATGAAGAAAATCCATGTGTAGGGCGATTTTATCGTTTGTAGATGTTTGTTCTACCTTGTCCTCTTTATACATATTTTAAATGGTAAAGGGGGAAGGATAAGTGAAGAGAACCATTGTGCAATTTACAGCATTTCTATTTTTACTGGCAATTACATATAAATCTATTTATAATCCTTTTGCTGAAGCATATATAGAAGCACTTAAATCCGATGTACAACTTGTATCAGCTCAGCATGATGCGTTATATCAAAAGATTGAAGAAAAAGCAAAAGATTATGAAAAGCCAGCGGCGAATGCACGAATCGATCCCGTTTGGAAACGGGTTCCTGGCTATAACGGCATAAAAGTTGATCTTGCTGCTTCTTATAAAAATATGAAACCTGCGGGTAAATTTGATGAAAAAAAATTAGTGTACAAACAGGTTAGACCAAAGGTTCACTTGAAGGATTTACCACAGGAACCTATCTACCGTGGACACGATGAAAAGCCTATGGTATCGTTTACAGTGAACGTAGCATGGGGGAACGAGTATTTGCCTAAAATGTTAGAAGTGCTGAAAAAGCACCATGCTAAAGCAACCTTCTTTTTAGAAGGAAAATGGGTTAAAAATAATCCAGATATGGCAAAAATGATTGTAGACGCAGGGCATGAAGTGGGAAACCACTCTTATTCTCATCCTGATATGGCCACTTTATCGGCTAGTCAAATCAATCAGCAGCTTAAAAAAACGAATGATATTATTACATCTACTACGGGACAAAAAGTAAAATGGTTTGCTCCGCCGAGCGGCAGTTTTCGCCCCGAAGTAGTAACGCTTGCTTCTCAGTTAAAAATGAGTACCATCATGTGGACAGTTGATACAATCGATTGGCAAAAGCCGAGTTCAGAAGTGTTAATTAATCGAGTAATGAAAAAGATTCATCCAGGGGCTATTGTACTGATGCACCCGACTGAATCAACGGCTGAATCGCTTGACCAATTGTTAACCGATATTGAACGCAAAGGCCTGAAAGTTAGCGATGTGTCAACGATGCTAGATGAAGAACGAATGATGAAACTACCTTCTTCTACTAAGAAGTAAGTGAGATAAGCAAAAGGGAGGCACTAGCTTGATAAAACGATATACGTGCAAAAATGGTGTAAGAATTGTATTGGAAAATATCCCAACTGTTCGATCTGTGGCCATTGGGGTATGGATCGGAACGGGTTCTCGAAGTGAACACCCTGAAATTAATGGTGTATCACATTTTCTTGAACATATGTTTTTTAAAGGAACAAAAACAAGATCTGCTCGTGAAATTGCAGAAAGCTTCGACCGCATTGGGGGACAAGTAAATGCATTCACTTCTAAAGAATACACGTGCTACTATGCAAAAGTATTAGACGAACACGCAGATCAAGCGCTAGATGTGCTGGCGGATATGTTCTTTAATTCTTCATTTGATGAAGAGGAATTAGCTCGTGAAAAAAATGTTGTATATGAAGAAATTAAAATGTATGAAGATACACCTGACGATATTGTACACGATCTATTAGGAAAAGCCGTATATGGCAATCATCCATTAGGGTATCCAATTTTAGGAACGGAAGATACGTTAAAAACATTTAACGGTGATTCGCTTCGTCAATATATGGAGCAAATGTATATTCCTGAAAACATCGTTATTTCAGTAGCTGGAAACATTGATGAGAGTTTTATACAACAGGTGGAAAACTATTTTGGTACATATACGTCAAGTCATTCCGCTCATCAATATGTTCAGCCTGAGTTCCATACAAATCATATTGCGCGCAAAAAAGAGACAGAACAAGCTCATCTTTGCCTTGGCTTTAAAGGTTTGCCAATCGGCGGAGAAGATGTATATAGCTTAATTGTATTAAACAACGTGCTTGGCGGAAGCATGAGCAGTCGTTTGTTCCAAGAAGTCCGTGAACAGCGCGGCTTGGCTTACTCTGTTTTCTCTTATCATTCTTCTTATCGAGACAGTGGTCTTGTAACGATTTATGGGGGAACTGGAAGCCATCAGCTCGACGTATTATATGATACGGTTCAAGAAACGCTTTATGATTTGAAAGACAAAGGTATTACAGATAAAGAACTTGCTAACAGCAAAGAGCAGCTGAAAGGAAACTTAATGCTGAGTCTTGAAAGTACAAATAGCCGTATGAGCAGAAACGGAAAAAATGAGTTAATGCTGGGCTATCACCGTTCATTAGATGAGATTTTAGACCTTGTTAATGCCGTGACTAAAGATAGTGTAAATGGTCTTGCACGAGATATTTTCAAAGACGAATTTGCGCTTTCATTAATAAGCCCGAGTGGAGATTTACCTAAGGGTTTTAAAGGAAATTAAACCATAAAAGTAAGGTTGGCTAAAATAATTGAGCCAGCCTTATTTTTATGTCATTTTTTGTATGGTTGTTCAATAAATTAGATGAAAGGAGGGATTTCATGAGATTAAGTGAGCTGAGTGGAAAAGAAATTGTAGATGTTAAGCGAGCAGAGCGTTTGGGTATTTTAGGGCAAACAGATCTTGAAATTAATGAACATACGGGACAAATTAATGCGCTTATTATTCCATCTGTGAAGTGGTTTGGATTTCGAAAACAAGGAGATGAAGTGCGAGTGCCGTGGGGGAATATCGAAAAAATTGGTACGGATATGGTGATTGTAAATGTTCATCAGCTAGAAGACATAAATAATGAGTCAACAAAATAACAAACGAGATGCTTCCTGCATCTCGTTTCTTTTATTTTCAGGGATAAAGATTCACCGATTCCTGTGTGTTTACATAGTATGTTGAAGAAAAGCAATAGGCATTCTAGGGCGTAATGATAGCACTTTACATCTCGATGGTTTAAGCGAAGGATACATCTATTTAATGTTAAAGAAGGTGAAAATGAAACATGTTAACGGATTTGCACATAGCTGTAATTGGCGGTGATGCTAGGCAGCTTGAAGTCATTCGAAAATTAATTCAATTAGATGCAAAAACCTCTCTTATTGGTTTTGATCAGCTAGATCATGGTTTTACAGGTGCGACGAAATATCAGATAGAGGAGCTGGATTTTTCAGATGTTGACGCCATCATCCTTCCAGTGCCTGGAACAAATCACGAAGGGCAAGTAGATACTATTTTTTCAAATGAAAAAGTAGTATTGACTGAAGAAATACTTAAAAAAACGCCTGAGCACTGCATTATTTATTCTGGTATTAGCAATGGGTATTTAAACGAATTAGTCAAAACGACAAACCGTAAACTCGTTCAGCTATTTGAGCGTGATGATGTAGCAATTTATAACTCTATTCCTACTGTTGAAGGTACCATCATGCTTGTTATTCAACATACGGATTTTACCATTCACGGTTCAAATATTTCTGTCCTAGGTTTAGGAAGAGTAGGAATGAGCGTGGCGAGGTCCTTTGCTGCACTTGGTGCCAATGTAAAAGTAGGAGCTAGAAAATCTGAACATTTAGCACGTATTGCTGAAATGGGTTTGCAGCCTTTCTATCTTTCTGAACTCGATAAAGAAATTGCTGATAGTGATATATGTATTAACACCATTCCATACCCCATCTTAACGGCTAAGACATTATCTAATGTCCCGACCCACGCGCTCATTATTGATTTAGCTTCAAAGCCTGGAGGAACCGATTTCCGCTATGCAGAAAAACGAGGAATTAAAGCTATTTTAGCACCTGGTCTTCCAGGGATTGTGGCTCCAAAAACAGCAGGTCAGATTGTCGCTAATGTATTAGTGAATTTATTAAAAGACGCTGCGGATGCGAGAGAGGAGAAAAAATAATGTCATTAAAAGGTAAAAGAATAGGATTCGGCTTGACCGGATCTCACTGTACGTATGATGCGGTTATGCCAGAAATTGAAAAGCTTGTTAATTTGGGAGCAGAAGTGTTACCGGTTGTTTCTTACACTGTACAATCCACAAATACTCGTTTTGGAGATGGAGAAGACTGGGTGAAGAAAATTGAGGAATTAACAGGTCACGCCGTCATCAATACAATTGTAAAAGCAGAGCCTCTAGGACCAAAGATTCCGCTTGATTGTATGGTAGTTGCCCCAATCACTGGGAATACGATGAGTAAGTTTGCGAATGCAATGACTGAATCTCCGGTACTCATGGCAGCTAAAGCAACGCTTCGTAATAATAAGCCAGTGGTACTGGGAATTTCGACTAATGACGCACTAGGGCTAAATGGTGTAAACTTAATGAGGCTAATGGCGACTAAAAATATTTATTTTATTCCATTTGGTCAAGATGACCCGGTGCTTAAACCAAATTCAATGGTAGCGCGTATGACGATGTTATCAGACACGGTGTACGCAGCGCTTGAAGATAAACAGATTCAGCCTGTTATTGTCGAAAGGTTCCGCGACGGTCAAGAGTCATAGGACATATATGCCTCTTGCTGTTGTATGAATCTGTTCAATACTGCGGCTGTAAGAGAACTCTCAATCTCAAAGAAGAGAAGATTTTAAAAATCTTCTCTTCTTTGACGCAATGAAGCATAATAATATGTTAAAATAGTCAGTATATGCAGATAAATGTTGAGTAGTTGAAAATTGTTGGAGGCGGTATTAAAATGACAAGAGAATTACATGTAGCAGTAGTAGGAGCAACAGGTGCAGTAGGACAACAAATGATTAAAACCCTACAGGAGCGTAATTTTCCAGTTGGTAAATTAACGTTATTATCTTCAGCTCGTTCAGCTGGTAAAAAAGTGTTGTTTAACGGAGAAGAAGTTGTTGTGCAAGAAGCAACTCCTGATAGCTTTGAAGGCGTAGACATTGCTTTATTCAGTGCAGGCGGCAGCATTTCAAAAGCACTTGCACCAGAGGCAGTAAAACGCGGAGCAATCGTTGTAGACAACACAAGCGCTTATCGAATGGATGAAAATGTCCCGTTAGTTGTGCCGGAAGTGAACGAAGATGCATTACACGCACATAACGGAATCATTGCTAATCCAAACTGCTCTACAATTCAAATGGTAGCAGCATTACAGCCATTACGCGAAACATACGGCTTATCTAAAGTGCTAGTATCAACGTATCAAGCCGTTTCTGGAGCAGGTGCTGCTGCAATTAATGAATTAAAAGAACAAGCTAAAGCTATTTTAGAAGAAAAAGAGTTTACACCGGAAATTTTACCGGTTGGTGGAGATAAAAAACATTATCAAATTGCTTTTAATGCCATTCCGCAAATTGATAAATTTCAAGATAACGGTTTTACATTTGAAGAAATGAAAATGATTAATGAAACGAAAAAAATTATGAGCATGCCTGAATTGCCAGTAGCTGCTACTTGTGTTCGTCTACCGGTTGTAACAGGTCATTCAGAGTCAGTGTACATTGAAATTGAAAAAGACGGTGTAACGGTAGCTGATGTGAAAAATTTATTGGCTGATGCACCTGGTATCGTATTGCAAGATGATCCAGAAAATCAAGTATATCCAATGCCAGCAGACTGTGTAGGTAAACGAGATGTGTTTGTCGGCCGTATTCGTAAAGATTTAGATCGCGATAACGGTTTCCATATGTGGATCGTTTCTGATAACTTGTTAAAAGGTGCAGCTTGGAATTCTGTACAAATTGCAGAATCACTTATTAAGCTTAGCTTAGTAAAATAAGCGCAACCAGAGTGTCTCGGAACATGATGAGGTGTAAGTATGAAAATAATCGTCCAAAAATTTGGAGGAACTTCCGTTCGTAACGAAGAAGGAAGAGCAAGAGCAATCTATCATTTAAATAATGCATTAAGTGAGGGTTACAAAGTAGTCGTTGTTGTATCGGCAATGGGACGAAAAGGTGAACCGTATGCAACGGATACATTGCTTTCACTTGTTGATGGAAATAAAGCGTCTCTTAACAAACGTGAGCTTGATATGCTTATGGCATGCGGAGAATTAATTTCATCGGTTGTATTTACAAATTTATTAAACGAAAATGGGATTAAAGCTACAGCATTAAACGGTGCACAGGCAGGGTTTGTGACGAATGATGATTTTACCAATGCCAAGATACTAGAAATGAAATGCGACCGTTTGTTAAAAGAATTAGAAGAATATGATGTCGTTGTCGTAACAGGCTTTCAAGGGGCAACTGCTGAAGGTGATACAACAACGCTTGGACGCGGAGGTAGCGATACATCTGCTTCAGCGTTAGGTGCAGCCCTTATGGCTGATTACATTGACATTTTCACGGATGTAGAAGGTGTGATGACAGCGGACCCGCGTATTGTAGAAGATGCAAGACCGCTATCCGTTGTCACATATAACGAAATATGCAACATGGCTTATCAAGGTGCAAAAGTAGTTCACCCACGTGCCGTAGAGATCGCCATGCAAGCAAAAGTACCGATGCGCGTCCGTTCCACGTATGCTGATTCAGAAGGTACGCTCGTTACATCTCAAGGTGAAGCACAGCAGCGTGGAAGCGATGTGCAAGAACGCCTTGTAACAGGCATCGCCCACGTATCCAACGTGACTCAAATTAAAGTTTTTAGTAAAGAAGGCCATTATGATACGCAAGCAGAGGTATTCAAAGCAATGGCACAAGAAAAAATCAGCGTAGATTTTATCAATATTTCACCGAAGGGTGTTGTATATACGGTAACAGATGAAGCAACTGACAAAGCAATTGATGTGCTTCATGCGCTAGGGTATGAGCCGGCTGTTATTCGCAACTGTGCCAAAGTATCAACGGTTGGAGCAGGAATTGCAGGGGTGCCTGGTGTTACATCTAAAATTGTTACAGCTCTTTCTAGCGAAGGTATTCAGATTTTACAATCTGCTGACAGCCATACGACGATTTGGGTGCTTGTAAAAGAAGAGGATTTAAAGAAAGCCGTTAATGCTCTTCATGGTGCCTTTGACTTGTCAAAAGCACCGCAAAAGAGATAAACTACATGTTCCGTTAGCTATAAGCTAACGGTTCATTACATGAATAGGGATAATGCAATTTCAAGGAGTGAAAACATGATTGATTTTGGGAAAGTCGCAACAGCGATGGTAACGCCTTTTGATCATAAAGGAAATATTGATTTTGAAAAAACAACGCAGCTTATTAACTATTTAATCAGCAACGGTTCAGATGCGTTGGTTATTGCAGGAACAACGGGTGAATCTCCTACGCTTTCAACAGAAGAAAAGCTGGCGCTGTTCCGCCACTCAGTAAAGGTAGTAGATGGCCGTGTACCTGTTGTTGCAGGTACAGGAAGCAATAATACGTATGCATCAATTGAATTAACGAAAAAGGCAGAAGAAATCGGCGTAGATGCGATTATGATTGTAGCACCTTATTATAACAAGCCGAATCAGGAAGGCTTATATCAGCACTTTAAAACAATTGCTGAAAGTACAGAGCTGCCTGTCATGTTATACAATATTCCAGGGCGATCCGTGATCAATATGTCTGTGGATACAATTGTACGCCTAGCTGAACTGCCAAATGTTGTAGCGTTAAAAGATGCAAGCGGCGACCTTGACGCAATGACAGCTATTATCGCACAAACAAGCGATGATTTTGCTTTATACAGCGGTGATGATGGCTTAACACTGCCGGTATTAGCAATTGGAGGAACTGGGATTATTTCTGTTGCCTCTCACGTTATTGGAAATGAAATGCAAGAGATGGTTAAGCTGTATGAGTCAGGAAATCCGAAAGAAGCAGCAAAAATTCATCAGCGTATTGTACCTGTGATGAAATCTCTTTTTGCGGCTCCAAGTCCAACGCCTGTTAAAACAGCTTTACAGCTAAAAGGGTTAGACGTAGGATCGGTACGATTACCTTTAGTTCCGTTAACGGAAGAAGAACGCCAAACGTTAGTCAGCACATTAAATACGCTATAAGCTATAAGTATGTTTTTAAACGTCTCTTCATTGACCGTATATACGAGTTGATGAAGAGACGTTTTTTTCTTATAAGATAACAGAAGAGCAGATGACGGAAATAGACGAATGAAATTTCTTGTATTCCAATTCTTACTTCAGTTATAATGTAAGCAAATGAAATTGTACGGGTGAAAGTAAGTAGGAGGAACTTATGGTACTAGAAAAGACAGAAAATATTAAAATTTCAGCCTTGGGTGGAGTCGGAGAACTTGGAAAAAACATGTATGTGGTGGAAATCAATGAAAACATATATGTGTTAGATGCAGGGTCAAAGTTTCCGGGAGGGGAAATGTTAGGAATTGATATTGTCATTCCTGACATTACATATTTAGTAGAAAATCAGCAGAACGTAAAAGGCATTTTTGTTACTCATGGACACGAAGAGCAAATTGGGGCGATTCCCTTTATACTTCAAAAATTGGACGTGCCGGTATATGGTACAGAATTAACGCTAGCGCTTATCAAAGAAAAGTTAAAAGAGTATGGAATTAAAAAATATGAAGCTTTACATCCTATCACTTCGTCAACGGTTTTATCGTTTGAAGGAGTGGATATTTCATTTTTTAGAACGCAGCACAGTATACAAGATTCAGTCGGCATTTGTTTACAAACCAATCAAGGTGCGATTGTATATACAGGTGATTTTAAATTTGATCAAAACTCAGTCAGCATTCAAAGCGCTGATATTGGAAAAATGGCTGCCATTGGGGAAAAAGGCGTCCTGTGTTTGCTTTCAGACAGTACAAATGCGGATAAGCCAGGCTATACAGTTTCCGAGGCCGTCATCGGACAAAATATTACCGACGCTTTTTATAAAAGCAAAGGTCGAATCATTGTTGCTGCATACAGTTCCAATCTGCACCGTATTCAGCAAATTATTCATGCCGCATATCAGCATGGCCGTAACCTGATCGTTATGGAAAAGAGTATGCTGAAAATTATTGATATTGCAGCAAAACTTGGACATTTGCAGCTGCCTGAGGATTTAATTGTTCCTGTGCAAAAGCTAAAGGATCTTTCAGAACATGAAACGGTTATTTTAACAACAGGTCATCACGGAGAGCCGATTTCAGGTCTTACTCGAATGGCTAGACAGTCCCATAAATTGATTCAAATCAAACAAGATGACACGGTCCTGCTGGCTGCTACACCCGTGGCGGGGCACGAAACGACCTTTTCAAAAACAATTGACGTCATCTTTCGTTTAGGAGCAAGCGTAGTGTTTGCTCAGAAGAAAGTGCAGGCTTCCGGACACGGCAGTCAAGAAGAACTAAAATTTATGATTAACTTAACAAAGCCGAAATATGTCATGCCTGTGAATGGAGAGTACCGAAAACAAAAAGCTTATGCAAAGCTAGCCGGTCAATTAGGAATATCAGAAGATCATATTTGTTTGCTTGAAAAAGGTGAGCGAGTTGAGTTTAAAGATGCTCGCATGTACCCTAGCGGTTCTATTCAAGCGGGAAATACGCTCATTGATGGACTAGGAGTCGGCGATATTGGGAATATCGTTCTGAGGGATCGCAGGCTGCTGTCACAGGACGGAATCTTAACGGTAGTAGTTACGATTAATAAACGTCAAAAAACAGTAGTAGCGGGGCCAGAAATCATCTCCCGAGGCTTCGTCTATGTAAGAGAATCAGAAAAGCTTTTAGAAGAAGCAACGAAGATTGTTCAGCAAATTTTAGAAAAGTGTATGGAAGACAAAGTGATCGAGTGGTCTTCATTAAAATTAAAAATGAGAGAAAGTTTAAATCAATTTTTATATGAAAAAACCCGTCGTAAACCGATGATTTTACCGATTATCATGGAAATCTAATGTGAAGCCTTCCCGCTGGGAAGGCTTTTTATTTGCAGCTGATGCGGATGTAATAACTATGAGAAGTTCATACTACTACTATCAATAAGTGAAAGGAGCTAGAATATGTTTGAAAATAACGAAAGATTACATTCTGATGAAGCGCCTCAGCAGCCTAATAAAAATGAAGAAAGCAAGGGCGGAATATTAGATAAAATTCAACAATTGGGACAGACCAACGTGGCTCAGCTTCCTCAGGATTCTAATATTCACTGTTTAACGATTGTAGGACAAATCGAAGGGCACATGCAGCTGCCTCCTCAAAATAAAACGACAAAATATGAGCATGTCATCCCGCAAATTGTGGCGATTGAACAAAATCCAAAAATTGAAGGATTGCTTATTATTTTGAATACAGTAGGTGGAGATGTAGAAGCAGGTCTTGCCATTGCGGAAATGATTGCTTCGTTATCCAAGCCTTCTGTGTCCATTGTGCTAGGAGGCGGACATTCAATCGGTGTTCCAATTGCGGTTTCAACTGATTATTCGTATATTGCCGGTACAGCGACCATGACCATTCATCCCATTCGCTTAACGGGTCTTGTTATTGGTGTACCGCAAACATTCGAATACTTAGATAAAATGCAAGAGCGCGTGATTAACTTTGTGAGAGAACACTCTCATATTTCAGAAGAAAAGTTTAAAGAACTTATGTTTTCAAAAGGGAACTTAACGCGTGATATCGGGACAAATGTAGTTGGCGGAGATGCTGTTTCATACGGGTTAATTAACGAAGTAGGCGGAGTTGCTCAAGCAATCAAAAAATTGAATGAACTGATTGAGCAAGGACGTCAGAATGAGGAGCAGCTGCTGCAATGATTTTATATACAATGATGCCACAAGAACTGATTTTTCAGCAGTCTTATCATCAAGAACAATCTCAGCCAAAGCTTATTAATCATAATGGAATCCCGGTTATCGTTGAAGAAAATGAACAAAAACAACAGCAAATTGTGAGGGTTTTAAGCACGAATCCTCAAGATTATTTGAATGAAAATTATTATCCTGGTCAAATTTTGTCGTAAGGATTTCAGTATAATTATGGTGAATATGGTATAATGAATATGACGAAGAAGGCAGCCGCTGTATTGGCTGCTTTTTTATTCAACTGATAAAAGAAACAAAATCAACATAGGGTGTTGGACGTTGATTGGAGTGGAAAAATGGCAAAGAAAAAACGAAGAGGTCAAATAAAAAAGGATGAATGGAAACGCATATTGCGCTTTGAGCTTATTGGCTTATTTTTATTAGCGTTAACGTTAATTGCCATGGCAGGACTCGGTGCTGTAGGACAGGCTCTTGTACTCGTGGTCCGCTTATTTATTGGCGAATGGTATATGCTGTGTTTAATCGGAATGGTTATTCTATCTGTTTATATTATTTGGAAAAGAGAAATGCCTCCTTTAGTGACGCGGCAGCTTATCGGTACATACCTCATTATTTTATCTATTTTACTGTTTAGTCACGTGACGTTATTTGAAAATTTATCGAAAAACGGAACGTTTACAGATCCATCTGTCATTATGAATACGTGGGATTTGTATATGCTCGAAGCAACGGGACAATCGAATCACAGTGATTTAGGGGGAGGGATGATAGGAGCTATTATGTTTGCCATGTTCTACTATCTGTTTGATAGCTTAGGAACAGAACTTATCGCTGCCTTGCTTATTGTGATTGGGGTACTGCTCATTACCGGACGTTCGCTTCACGAAACGGTATTAAAACTTCTGTCACCTCTAGTTAATTTTTTAACAACGGAGTTAAAAGAAGGCTGGCAAGATATTCAGACGTGGAAACATAAGAAGAAAAAAGCCCCTAAAACAACAAAAAAGAGACGCCAAGAAAAAGCTGTTCAAGAACCTGAAGAAAGCGTGGAAATAGAAGTGGAAGCACCTTCGCCTCCAATTATTGAACACTTTGATTATGGAGAGGAAGAGTCTAGTCAATCTCCTGCTGCTCCTATAGCTCCGGCGCCTCCGGTTATGGAATCGAAGCCTGTAGCTGCTGCACCGCAACAGCCAAGGCCGCAAAAGGAACAGGAAGAAGAAAAAGCTCCTATGATTACCTTTACTGAAACGGAAAATAAAGAGTATGAGCTTCCTCCTATCAAGCTATTGACGATGCCAAAGAAAAGTAACCAGGCAAAAGAGCATAAAAACATTTATAAAAATGCCGAAAAGCTTGAAAAAACGTTTCAAAGTTTCGGCGTAAAAGCAAAAGTGGCAAAAGTTCACCTTGGACCAGCTGTTACAAAATATGAAGTATATCCTGATGTAGGAGTAAAAGTAAGTAAGATTGTCAATTTAAGTGATGATTTAGCACTTGCATTAGCTGCCAAAGATATTCGGATTGAAGCTCCAATTCCCGGGAAATCAGCGGTAGGAATTGAAGTGCCGAACGAAGAAGTAGCGATGGTTTCACTTAGAGAAGTACTTGAAGCGACTGAAAATAACCGACCTGATAAAAAGCTATTAGTTGGTTTAGGAAGAGATATTTCAGGCGAAGCTGTGCTAGCAGAGCTTAATAAAATGCCTCATATGCTTGTAGCAGGGGCAACAGGAAGCGGAAAAAGTGTGTGTATCAACGGTATTATTATTAGTATTTTAATGAGAACAAAGCCTCATGAAGTAAAATTAATGATGATTGACCCTAAAATGGTTGAGTTGAATATGTACAATGGTATTCCGCATTTATTGGCTCCTGTCGTAACAGATCCGAAAAAAGCTTCTCAAGCATTAAAGAAAGTTGTAAGTGAGATGGAGCGACGTTATGAGTTGTTCTCACACAGCGGAACGAGAAACATTGAAGGATATAACGATTTAGTAAAACGTATGAATGATGATGGAGACGCCGATGCAAAACAGCCGACTCTTCCTTATATTGTGGTGATTGTTGATGAGTTGGCTGACTTGATGATGGTTGCTTCATCTGACGTCGAAGATTCGATCACACGTCTTGCTCAAATGGCTCGTGCTGCCGGCATTCATTTGATTATTGCTACACAGCGACCATCAGTAGATGTTATTACTGGAGTTATTAAAGCAAACATTCCTTCCCGAATCGCTTTTAGTGTATCTTCACAAACTGACTCTCGTACGATCCTAGATATGGGAGGAGCTGAGAAGCTTCTAGGAAGAGGAGATATGCTGTTTATGCCTGTTGGAGCTTCAAAACCTGTGCGTGTGCAAGGTGCCTTTTTATCAGATGAAGAAGTAGAAGAGATTGTTGATTTTGTAATTGCACAGCAAAAAGCACAGTATCAAGAAGAAATGATTCCAACAGATGCCCCTGAACAAGTCGATGATTTTGCAGATGAGCTATATGACGAAGCGGTTCAGCTTGTGGCAGAAATGCAAACAGCTTCTGTTTCTATGCTGCAGCGACGCTTTCGAATTGGCTATAACCGGGCTGCACGTTTAATCGATGCGATGGAAGATCGTGGAGTGGTTGGGCCTTACGAAGGAAGTAAGCCGCGTTCGGTGCTGATTTCTCAGCAAAATGAAGATGTTGGATCTTAATAAGGTTATTAGAAAAGATGGAGCTGGGACAAAAGTATTTTAGCCTAAGTGAAAAACGAATCACTAATCAACATGTCTGATTAGCGGTTCGTTTTTTTTGTTAGGGTGAATATAGGTTTCATCCGTTTCGTTCCTTCTAGCAGTTGACTGAAAGACAAGGTGAAGACTCCTGCGGGAAAAGCGTAAGCGACGAGGAGGCCCATTGCCCGCCCGTGGAAACCGAAGTCTTGCACGGAAATCAACTGCGGTGTCGCAAGCGTTTCAGCTCATGTATCTTATTTGTTTGTCTTTAGATTGGATTCATTTCGTTATGTCTCAACCTCATTTTTTTATGGAAGAAGGGACGGTAAGAATAGTATTATACAAAAATATGTCATGCTAAATAAATAAAATAAAAACGAATATTAAAAAATTTAATGACTAAAATGTTTGGGTTTTATCTAATATTAGAAGAAAAGTAGGTTGTTAGGTATGCTGACATTAAAAAATAACAAAAATTCATTTTTTTAAAAAAATATTAAAAATTTTAACAAAAAATTAATATAACCTATTTATTTATCTGTCGAAAAATGATATATTATTTTCGATTAAGTAGTCGAACATCAGAGGTCTGATGACTTTTTAATATGGAGGAAGAGTGATGTCTATACGTGCGGATAATCGGCACTTGTATTTACAAGTGATTGATAAAATTAAACAAAATATAGAAAAAGGAATTTTTAAAGAAAAGGAAAGACTCCCTTCAGAGTTTGATTTATCAAAGCAGCTAGGGGTTAGCCGCGCAACGCTACGTGAGGCACTTCGCATATTAGAAGAAGAGAATATTATTGTTCGCAGACACGGCGTGGGAACATTTGTCAACACGAAGCCTACTTTTTTGTCAGGGATTGAGCAATTAAATAGTATAACACATATGATTGAACAAGCTGGTATGAAGGCCGGAACAATCTTCTTATCTTCTCAAATACAAGAGTTGTCTGAAAATGATTTAACACGTTTTGCTTGCGGGGAAGACGAACAGATTTTATTTGTTGAACGGGTGAGAACGGCAAACGGAGAGCCTGTTGTATATTGCATGGACAAGGTTCCTCAAAAAATATTGCCTGAAAATTTCGAATATAAACAGGAATCTTTGCTAGAAATTCTTGAAAAACAAGCAGGAAAGCACATTTCATACGCCGTGGCAAATATTGAGCCTCTAGGCTATCATGAAAAAGTTTCTCCTATTTTACAATGCGAGCCAGAAACCGCTTTGCTTGTGCTGAAACAAATGCATTATGACCAGTATGATGAACCCATTTTATATTCCATCAATTATTTTAAAGCAGATCAATTTAGTTTCCAAGTACTGCGTAAACGCGTCTAGTTTTTTTATGGTTAAATGTCAGAAAATTTACAACTATTTAACATTGTCCTTTTAAGGAGGTGTCAAATGTAGGTCACAGGGACGAAATAGAAAATTGGCTTTATACTTTTAAAACTATTCAGGGGGTTAAAACATGTTAAAACGTAAAACGGGACTTGCATTATCACTAGTATTAGCGGCAGGAACACTTTTAAGCGCGTGTGGCTCAAACGACGCAGATAAGAGCAGCGGAGATAAAAAAGCAGCGGATTTTAAAGTGGGAATGGTAACAGATACGGGCGGGGTAGATGATAAATCGTTTAACCAATCTGCTTGGGAAGGTCTAACAAAGTTTGGGAAAGACAACGGACTTGATGAAGGGACTGGATACAAATATTTGCAGTCTACAAAAGCATCTGAATACGAGAGCAACCTTTCTAAATTTGCTGAGAGTGGCTACAACTTGACGTATGGAATTGGCTTTTTGTTAAAAGAAGACATTAAAAAAGCAGCAAAGCAGTATCCAGATGCTAACTTTGCATTAGTAGACGATACGTTAAAATCAGAAAACTTAGATAACGTGGCGAGCATTCTATTTAAAGAAGAGCAGGGCTCTTTCTTAGTAGGTGTAGTGGCAGCGAAACAAACGAAAACGAACAAAATCGGCTTTATCGGAGGCGTTGAATCTCCATTAATCAAGAAGTTTGAAAACGGATTTAAAGCAGGTGTTAAATCTGTAAACCCAGACGCTGAAGTTATTTCTCAATACGCGGAAAGTTTTAACTCTCCAGAAAAAGGCTCAGCTATCGCTTCTACCATTTACAGCAAAGGCGCTGATATTATTTATCAAGCGGCTGGCGGTACTGGAAACGGCGTATTTACAGAAGCTAAAAACCGTTCAAAAGGCGGTAAAGACAAAAAGGTTTGGGTAATTGGAGTTGATCGCGATCAGCATGAAGAAGGTATGCCTGAAAACGTAACGTTAACTTCGATGGTAAAACGCGTTGACCTGGCTGTAGAAGATGTTGCAAAACAAGCAATGGACGACAAATTCCCAGGCGGTAAAGAGGTTGTGTTTGGCTTAAAAGAAGACGGAGTGGGAATTGCTCCATCACAAGATAATGTAAGCAAAGATGCGTTAAAAGCAGTTGATGAGTATAAGCAAAAAATTCTAGACGGTGACATTACAGTGCCTCAAACGGATAAAGAATTTAAAGAGTTTGAAAAAACGCTTAAAAAATAAGCTGATATCTGTTAAGCAATGATTATATAAGTATAAAAGGCTAGTGAAAACTAGCCTTTTTCATAGCCAAAAAACGGAAGACAGAATCCTGTAGCAGGCAGGAATAGGGAGTGAAAGTAGTGGAATATGTTATTGAAATGCTAGATATTCACAAAGAGTTTCCCGGTATTGTCGCTAATGACAATATTACACTCCAAGTGAAAAAGGGAGAAATTCATGCTTTGTTAGGAGAAAATGGTGCAGGTAAGTCAACGCTGATGAACGTTTTATTTGGGCTTTATCAGCCTGAAAAAGGGCAGATTCGTGTAAACGGCCAAGAAGTCAAAATCACGGACCCTAACGTAGCGAATGACTTAGGAATTGGAATGGTTCATCAGCATTTTATGCTTGTTCAAAACTTTACAGTCACAGAAAATATTATTCTTGGGAACGAACCGACGCGAACGGGGAAAATCAATATTAAAAAAGCAGCTCAAGATATTCAAGAGCTTTCAAATCAATATGGATTATCGGTAGATCCATATGCGAAGATTCAAGATATCTCAGTTGGCATGCAGCAGCGAGTGGAAATTTTAAAGACGCTTTACAGAGGAGCCGACATTCTTATTTTTGATGAACCTACTGCCGCCTTAACACCTCAGGAAATTACGGAATTAATTCAAATTATGAAAAAATTAATTCAAGAAGGAAAGTCGATTATTTTAATTACGCATAAATTAAAAGAAATTATGTCAGTGTGTGACCGCTGTACAATTATTCGAAAAGGTGTTGGGGTTGGTACGGTAAATGTGCAAGAGACCAACCCTGATGAACTTGCTGCTTTAATGGTAGGAAGAGAAGTACATTTTAAAACTGAAAAGAAAACAGCGACTCCAAAAGAAGCTGTGTTAACAATAAAAGAATTAGTAGTAGAAGACAGCCGAGGAGTAGAGGCTGTAAGTTCACTTGATCTAAGCGTTCGAGCAGGCGAAATTGTAGGCATCGCGGGTGTGGATGGAAATGGCCAAACAGAGCTGATTGAGGCAATTACGGGTCTAAGAAAAATAAAGTCGGGCTCGGTCACGTTAAAAAATCAAGAGTTGTCTACGTTATCCACGCGTAAAATTACGGAGTCAGGAGTAGGACATATTCCGCAGGATCGCCATAAGCACGGGCTTGTATTAGATTATACAATTGGTGAAAATATCGGTCTTCAAACGTATTATCAAAAGCCGATGTCTAAATCAGGTATTTTGAATTATAAAGAGCTGTATAAAAAAGCAAAAGAGTTAATTGCAGAATATGATGTGCGAACCCCTAGTGAATATACGCAAGCGCGATCGCTATCGGGCGGAAATCAGCAAAAAGCCATTATTGCCCGTGAAGTAGACCGCAGTCCGGAACTATTAATTGCAGCTCAGCCAACGAGGGGGCTGGATGTAGGAGCCATTGAATTTATTCATAAAAAGCTGATTGAAGAACGAGATAAAGGACGGGCAGTGCTGCTCGTTTCGCTAGAACTAGATGAAGTAATGAATCTAAGCGATCGCATTGCGGTTATTTATGAAGGGAAAATAGTTGACATTGTAGATCCAAAAGAAACGAATGAACAAGAGTTAGGTCTATTAATGGCAGGCGGTACGCGTGAGAAAGCGGGTGGAACAGCATGAATAAACTTGTGAAAAATGAACGTGTAATGATGATTTTGATCCCTGTTGTATCGGCCATATTAGGACTCATTGCCGGAGCGGTTATTATGTTACTAGGCGGCTATGATCCAATGCTTGGCTATCAATCTCTTTTTGACGGGATGTTTGGAACGCCAAAAGCCATTGGAGAAACGATTCGTGCCATGACTCCTCTTGCTCTGGCCGGTATTGCGGTTGCGTTTGCTTATAAAACCGGTCTCTTTAACATTGGAGTAGAAGGACAGCTTTTAGTTGGCTGGTTGGCTTCAGTATGGGTTGGGTATGCGTTTGATTTACCAGCAGTCATTCATATTCCTTTAGCTGTATTAGCAGCAGCTGCAGCTGGAGCAGTTTGGGCGTTTATTCCAGGATTTTTAAAAGCAAAATTTCATGTTCATGAAGTAATTGTTTCCATCATGATGAACTATATTGCTCTTTACACCACGAGCAGTTTAATCCGTACGTATTTATACGCGGGTAATGAAAAATCGTATGATATTAAAGAATCGGCATCTTTAGCATCAAGCTTTTTAGCACAGTTAACCAATAACTCCCGCCTTCATTACGGCATTCTTATTACCATCGCTGCAGCCGTCGTAATGTGGTTTATTTTGAATAAAACAGCTAAGGGATTCGAGCTAAGAGCCGTTGGTTTTAATCAGCATGCTTCACAGTATGCAGGAATGAATGTAGGCCGAAACATTGTGTTATCCATGGCTATTTCAGGCGCTTTTGCCGGGCTTGCCGGAGCTATGGAAGGGCTTGGAACATTTCAATATATGGGCACATTCACTGCGTTTACGGGTACGGGATTTGACGGTATCGCCGTAGCCCTTTTAGGAGCTAACAGCGCAATTGGAATTTTATTAGCTTCATTCTTTTTCGGAGGACTGCAAACTGCGGCTCCTCAAATGAACTTTATGACAGGCGTACCGTCTGAATTAATTCAAATTGTCATTGCGCTTATTATCTTTTTTGTTGCATCTAGTTATTTAATTCGCTGGGTGCTTGGCCGTGCAGGCAAGGGGGGAGCAAAATGAACTTCTTAGAGGTGTTAGCCATTATTATTCCAGCGGCGCTTTATTCAGCTGCACCGCTTATCTTTACCGCGCTCGGAGGGATATTTAGTGAACGTTCCGGGGTCGTGAACATTGGATTAGAAGGGCTGATGATGTTTGGCGCGTTCACAGGTATTGTTTCAACCCTTTTACTTCAGGATTCATTAGGTGCTTGGGCCCCGTGGGTAGCAATAGTAATTGCGGCTGTTGTTTGCGCTGTGTTCTCACTGATTCATGCTGTTGCAAGCATTACATTAAAAGCAGATCAAACTGTAAGTGGTGTAGCCCTGAATTTTCTAGCTGCGGGTCTTTCAATCTTTTTAATCAAAAAGATTTTTGGGAAAGGACAAACAGATTTTATTCAATTCCGTATCGATAAAGTAAGTATTCCAGGTTTATCAGACATTCCAGTAATCGGTAAAATTCTGTTTTCGAACGTTCCTATTACGTCTTATATTGCGATTGCGCTAGCTTTTGCTGTATGGTACATCATTTATAAAACGCCGTTTGGTCTCCGTCTTCGTTCAGTTGGTGAACACCCAATGGCAGCAGACACGATGGGGATCAAAGTTGTGAGAATGCGTTACGTTGGCGTTATGATTTCCGGCATGTTCGCTGGAATCGGCGGAGCGGTGTATGCCACGTCTATCGCTACAAACTTTGCAGCGGGTACGATTGCTGGACAAGGGTTCCTTGCTATTGCGGCCATGATTTTCGGGAAGTGGCATCCTATTGGTGCTTTAGGTGCAGCCATGTTTTTCGGATTAGCACAGTCTTTGAGTATCACTGGAGCTCAGATTCCGGTTATTCAAGATATCCCATCCGTCCTTTTAACCATTGCACCGTACGTATTAACAATCTTAGCGCTTACTGGTTTTGTAGGACGTGCTGAGGCTCCTAAAGCGCTGGGCGTTCCTTATGAAAAAGGCCGCCGCTAATAAATCCTCTATACGAGGTCTAACAATGACTAAAGTTGGATAAATATAGAAGGTGGAGAAAAAGAAATCATATTCTTTTCTCCGCCTTTTTTTCATTGAGAGAAAGAATATGAAAAGAAATGAGGAAGCGCGCGGCAAGTTACTTGAAAATGTTTCCTTGAATTCGATATAGTGGTTATAAGACTAAAATTAGCGTTAAAGATTCAAAATAGAAGTATTGTCTAGTTAATACATCAAAATTTAAAAGGAGGTTTATATATGAAATTATTGACTGAACAAAAACATGAACTAGAAGGATTGACTGTTCATACCATTCAAACAGCTAAGTACAAAACAAACACGTTCATTTTAAAACTAAATGCCCCTTTAGATAAGAAAACGGTGACAATGCGTGCCCTTTTACCTTATGTGCTTCAAAGCGCTACCGAGTCGCTGCCGTCTACGACAAAGCTTCGTACATATTTAGATGAGCTTTATGGTGCTACTTTACAAGTAGACTTAACAAAAAAAGGTGATAACCACGATATTACGATTCGCATTGATATAGCGAATGAAAAATATTTGAAAGATTCAACTCCGCTTTTACAAAAAGCGTTAGCGCTTCTTGGCGATATTTTATTAAAGCCAGCAGTTGAAGGGGACTCTTTTTTAACGGATATTATGACAAAAGAAAAGCGTTCGCTTCGTCAGCGAATTCAAGCCGTATTTGATGATAAAATGCGCTATGCTAATTTAAGACTAGTTGAAGAAATGTGTAAGGAAGAACCTTACTCTTTACATGTAAACGGTCAAATTGACGATGTGGAAGAAATTACAGGTGAAAGTTTGTACGCTTATTATCAGCAGGTGTTAAAAGAAGATGCCATTCACCTTTATGCTATTGGAGATTTGCAAGTCGAAGAGGTTTTACAAACAGTAAAAGAAACATTTACTTTACCAAAGCGCGAGCAAAAAGACATTGAAGATTCTATCACGTCTAAAGAGATCTCAAACGTAAATGAAGTGGTGGAAAAACAAGAAGTCAAACAAGGGAAATTAAATATTGGCTATCGTACAAACGTTGTATACGGAGATAGACAGTATTTTGCTCTTCAAGTATTCAATGGGATATTCGGAGGGTTCTCACATTCCAAGCTATTTATTAACGTGCGTGAAAAAGCGAGCTTAGCTTACTATGCTGCTTCGAGAGTAGAGAGTCATAAAGGATTACTAATGGTCATGTCGGGTATTGATGCTAAAAATTACGACCAAGCTGTTACGATTATTAAAGAACAAATGCAGGAGATGAAACAAGGATCGTTTACAGACGGCGAAATCGCTCAAACGAAAGCCGTTATTCACAACCAACTGCTTGAAACGGTGGATACTCCACGAGGACTAGTAGAGGTTATGTATCATAATGAATTAACGGGTAAAGATATTTCAATTGATGAATACTTAAAGCATATTGATGCGGTATCTAAGCAGGAAATTATTAAAGTGGCTGAGAAAATTGAAATGGATACAATTTATTTCTTAACAGGAACGGGCGGTGAAGAAAATGGAGAAAATTGAATTTTCGCAGCTTCAAGAACAGCTGTATCATGAAAAAATGGATAACGGGCTGCAGGTATACATTTTGCCAAAACCGGAGTTTAACAAAACGTTTGCCACTTTTACAACAAACTACGGATCGATTGACAATCAATTTGTACCGCTAAATGAAAATGAAATGACAAAAGTTCCGGATGGAATTGCCCACTTTTTAGAGCATAAATTATTTGAAAAAGAAGACGGAGATGTCTTTCAGCAGTTTAGTAAACAAGGTGCTTCGGCCAATGCATTTACTTCTTTTACCCGCACAGCTTACTTATTCAGCTGTACATCTAACTTTGAAGAAAATCTTGAAACATTAGTGGACTTTGTACAAGAGCCGTACTTCTCAGAAAAAACGGTAGAAAAAGAAAAGGGCATTATCGGTCAAGAAATTACAATGTATGACGACAATCCGGACTGGCGCTTGTATTTTGGTACCATTCAAAATATGTACAAAAACCATCCTGTTAAAATTGATATTGCTGGCACGATCGAATCAATTTCACATATTAATAAAGATTTACTGTACACATGCTATGAAACGTTTTATCATCCGAGCAACATGCTGTTGTTCATTGTAGGTCCTGTTGATGCGGAAAAAGTAATGAAGCAAGTTCGAGACAATCAGCAGAAAAAAGATTATAAAGAAATCTCTGACATACAGCGTCATTTTGACGAAGAGCCTGAAACGGTGGATCAAGAAAAACAAGTATTAAAAATGCCGGTGCAGTCTTCGAAATGTATGGTGGGTCTAAAAGCGAAAAATCCGCAGCGTTCAGGCGGAGAAATGCTTAAATACGAGTTAGCAATGAATATCATTTTAGATTATGCATTTGGAAAAAGCTCTTCGTACTATGAGGAGTTGTATGCAGACGGACTCATTGATGAAACGTTTGCGTATGATTATACGGAGGAAAGAGGATTTGGTTTTGCTCTTATCGGAGGAGATACGGATCAACCGGAACAGCTGTATGATCGAGTTAAACAAATTTTACTTGAAATGAAAACAAAATCACTAACAGAAGAGGAACTTGAACGTATTCGTAAAAAGAAAATCGGCGGATTTTTACGTTCATTAAACTCACCTGAGTTTATCGCTAATCAGTTTACACGCTATGCGTTTAATGATATGAATTTATTTGATATTGTTGAAACGCTAGAAAAACTGAAGGTAAACGAAATAAAAGATGTGCTAAACGAGATTATTGATGAAAAGAACTTTACGGTTTGTGAAGTAGTACCTAAATAAAGATGATTGTTGCCAAAAAAGCTGATGTTCATCAGCTTTTTTGCATGTAAAGGAGAGAAGGCTATGGAGAAATTTGCCCTTGTGACAGGTGCAAGCGGAGGAATTGGCACAGCGATTGCTAAGCAATTGGCTGAAGATGGATACTCGCTTATTTTGCACTATCATCAACGAAAAGACAAAATAGAGGCGCTTGCACATGAGCTAGCTGAAAAGGTGAAAACCGTGTTTACAGTACAAGCGGATTTATCATGTAAAGAGGGAGTGGAGAAGTTTTTAAAGGAGATTATTGTTCCGGTAGAAGTTATTATTCATAACAGCGGACGAAGCGTTAGCGGGTTAATGACAGATGCTTCGGCAAATGAAACCGAAGAAATGATCTATCTTCACATCACGGCTCCCTTTGTTATTACAAAAGCTTTGCTGCCTAAAATGATCAGTGCTAAAAGCGGACAAATTATCATGATTTCTTCCATTTGGGGACTTACAGGAGCTTCGTTTGAAGTTCTTTATTCAATGGTAAAAGGCGCCCAAAATACGTTTGTAAAAGCTTTGGCAAAAGAGGTTGCATTAAGTGGAATTCGCGTCAATGGAGTTGCGCCCGGAGCGATTGAAACGGATATGATGGCCAGCTATTCAAAAGAAGAGGTTAAAGAGCTGGCTGAAGAGATCCCTTTAGGAAGAATAGGATATCCAAAAGAAGTGGCAGATGCGGTTTCATATTTAATATCTTCACGTGCTTCGTATATAACTGGACAAATATTATCGGTTAATGGCGGTTGGTACATATAAAGTGTGCATAAAATTAAAAACAAGGTACAAACTATGATATGAATAAACCTTAAGGAGGGCTACTCATGTCAGTATTAGAAAACTGGGATAGCTGGAAAGATTTTTTAGGCGACCGTTTACATCATGCACAAAACGAAGGAATGCAAGAAGAAGTTATTCATGATCTTGCTTATCAAATTGGTGGATATTTAGCAAACCAAGTTGATGCAAAAAATGATCAAGAGCGAATTTTAGCAGACCTTTGGAGCGTTGCTTCTAAAGAAGAGCAGCATGCGATTGCGAGCAGCATGGTGAAATTAGTTCAAAATAACGGATCAGTAAAATAAGTTATCGTTTCTAAAAAGGAGCTAATTCACCGCGTGTGAAAGCTCCTTTTTTCTTAGAATTAAATAGTACAAATAAATAAGCGCTTACATACATAACAAATGTAGAACTACTTGCCTTTAGGGTTTATAATATAATGGAAATCATTTATAGTTAAACTAGGTGAAAAAAAGGGGGCACCTCTCGAAGGCCAGCCAAGAAATGGGAGGGGTTTGATGGAGAAAATTGAGTGGTATTTAGAATATCAAATACAAAAAAATCGTCCGGGTCTTTTAGGTGATATTTCATCGCTTCTTGGAATGTTGTCAATTAATATTGTCACAATTAATGGAGTGGATGATATTCGCCGTGGATTATTGCTGCGCTGTGATTCACATGAGCAAATAGACAGGCTTGAATCTATTTTGAAAACAATGGATAATATCATTGTGACAAAAATGAGACCGCCTAAATTGCGTGATAAGTTAGCAGTGCGTCACGGTCGCTATATTCAGCGTGACGCAGATGATAAAAAGACATTCCGTTTCGTAAGAGATGAATTAGGTTTGCTCGTAGATTTTATGGCGGAACTGTTTAAACAAGACGGTCATAAGCTTATCGGTATTCGAGGTATGCCGCGAGTAGGCAAAACCGAATCGATTGTAGCAGCTAGCGTATGTGCGAACAAAAGGTGGCTTTTTGTGTCTTCTACACTCTTAAAACAAACGATTCGCAGTCAGCTTATTGCTGACGAATACAACGCTGATAATATTTTTATCATTGACGGGATTGTATCGACAAAACGAGCGAATGAAAAGCACTGGCAGCTTGTTCGAGAAGTAATGAATGTACCCGCGACAAAAATCGTGGAGCATCCGGATGTATTTGTACAAAATACCGAGTATTCGTTAGATGATTTTGCCTACATTATTGAAATAAGAAATGACCCCAATGAGAAGATTACATATGAAATAATGGAAGGTCCTCAAATGTTTCAAGACGGTGGATTATCGATGTTTGATTTTTAGCATAATTGGTAGGTGTTAGCATTGACAGAGTTAGGACAAAGGTTAAGACAAGAACGAGAAAGCAAAGGATTGTCGTTAGAGGATTTACAAAAACTAACGAAAATTCAAAAACGCTATTTACTTGGCATTGAAGAAGGCAATTATGAGGTTATGCCAGGGAAATTTTACGTACGAGCGTTTATTAAGCAATACTGCGAAGCAATTGGGTTGGACACAGATGCTATTTTTGAAGAATACAAATCAGACATTCCTTCAACTCAAACAGAAGACATGCCGCAGCAGCTTTCGCGCGTTCGCAGCCGCAAAGAAATTCCTCAGCATACAAAAGGAGTTTCAAAAGCATATGACTACCTTCCAACTGTTCTAGTGGTGGCGGGAGTTGTAGTTGTTGGGATTATTATTTGGGTAATCGCTCAAAATATCGTCTCGGATAAAAACAAGGAGCAGGCTAACCAAGAAGCTCCAAACAGCGAAGTTCAGCAGTCTAACACGCAGGAAGAAACGAATGAAACTACTGCAAAAAATGACAATAGCAAGTCAGAAGATGAACAAAGTGCTGCTGATAAGAAAGAACAAGAAAAAGAAAAAGCTGAAAAAGAAAAAGCCGCAAAAGAAAAAGCTGAGAAAGAAAAAGCTGAAAAAGAAAAGAAAGACAGCGGTAAACAAGAATACAAGGAAGTTCAAAAAACAGGCAGAAGTGCTACGTATGCTCTTTCCGGTACAGATGCATTTAACCTAGAAGTAACATCCACTCAAGCAGATACTTGGTTAGATGTGAAAAATGGAAAAGGAAATGCTTTCTTTAGCTCCATTCTAAAAAAAGGTGAAACAAAAGAATTTGATTTGACGAAAGAAACGGAAGCTCGTGTCAACATCGGTTATTCACCTGGAGTAGAGTTAAAAGTAAATGGAAAAGCGGTTGACTTGCCGTTTGATTCATCCAAGCAAGTTCGACAAGTTGTAACGATTCAATATCAGCCGGCAGAAGCACAGTAAACAGCCTGTTTTAAAAAGTGGTCAGGGTGTAAATAAAGATAATATGTGAATTAAACACTCATTCACGCTATAATAAAACCAAAGCCGTGCAAACAACTTCGTTTGCACGCTTTCAGTTTGTAACAGTAATTGGAGGCAGAAGAAGTGAATTTACCAAACAAGATTACCATTTCGCGAATTTTTCTAATTCCCGTATTCCTCATTTTTATGATGGTGCCGCTACCATTTGGCACAGTAGAGGCAGCAGGAAAAGAGATTCCGATCGCTCATCTATTAGGGGCGGCATTATTTATTATTGCATCTACAACAGACTGGATCGACGGATACTATGCAAGAAAGTACGATTTAGTCACGAACTTGGGCAAGTTTTTAGATCCACTAGCAGACAAGCTGTTGGTTTCAGCTGCGCTTGTAGCTATTGTTGACTTAGATTTAATTGCAGGTGCAGGATGGGCTGCTATCATCATTATTAGCCGTGAATTTGCTATCACAGGTTTAAGACTTGTACTAGCAGGGGAAGGAGAAGTTGTAGCAGCCAATATGTTAGGTAAAATTAAAACATGGACTCAAATTTTAGCTATTTCAGCTATTCTGTTGTACAACTTGCCTTTTGAATGGATTTCCATTCCGTTTGCTAGCGTAATGCTTTGGATCTCAGTGATTTTTACGGTTATTTCAGGCTGGGACTACTTTGCTAAAAACAAACAGGCTTTTGTTAATTCAAAATAAGTAAGATGGAGATGATATGATGAACGCTGAAATTATTGGAGTCGGCTCTGAGCTGCTGCTTGGGCAAATTGCCAATACAAACGCTCAGTATTTATCGAAAAAATTAGCCGAACTTGGAATTAATGTTTACTATCATACAGTAGTAGGAGATAATGCACAGCGCTTGAAAGAAGTGATTGCTACAGCTCAAACACGTGCAGAGTTAATTATTTTCACAGGCGGGCTTGGTCCTACAAAAGATGATTTAACAAAAGAAACAATTGCGAGTGTGCTAGGAGTAGAGTTGACAACAAATGCGGAAGCACTTGAAAGCATTGAAGCCTATTTCAAACAGTCAAATCGTATCATGACACCTAACAATAAAAAACAGGCAATTGTACTTGAAGGTTCGACAGTGCTGCCTAATGATTACGGAATGGCTCCAGGTATGGGGCTTACAGTAGAGGGAAAACACTATATGCTATTCCCAGGGCCGCCAAAAGAGCTCTATCCAATGTATGAAGCATATGGTCAAGAATTTTTAGCTCAAAAGCTTGAATTAAAAGAAAGTATTGAATCACGCGTTCTTCGTTTTTTCGGAATAGGAGAATCACAGCTTGAGACGGAAATTGAAGATTTGCTTGATGCGCAAACAAACCCGACGATTGCACCGCTTGCAGGAGATGGAGAAGTGACGCTTCGCTTAACTGCTAAGCACGCTGATGCTGCTGAAGCACAGCGCATGTTAGACGAAGTGGAAAAAACCATTTCAGAGCGCGTAGGCGAGTATTTATATGGATACGAAGCAACTTCTTTACATAATGAATTGGTAAAAGAATTAACGGCACAAGGCTTGACGATTGCTTCAGCCGAAAGTTTAACCGGCGGGTTATTCAGCGAACGTTTAACAACTGTTTCAGGTGCTGGAGAAGTTGTTAAAGGCAGCCTGGTAGCCTATCATTATGAAATCAAGCAAAATATTCTCGGAGTGAGCGAACACACGCTGAATCAGTACGGAGCCGTTAGCGAGCAGTGCGCGGCTGAAATGGCTCAGCGTATTCAACAGTTATACAAAACGGATATTGGTATCGGTTTTACGGGTGTAGCTGGACCCTCTAAACAAGAAGGACACCCTGTAGGAACAGTGCATATAGGGGTCGCTTATAAGGATCAAACTCCTCAAGTTTACAGCTTGCAGCTATCTGGAAGCCGCCAAGGAATTCGTTCACGAACGGTTAATTACGGCTGTCATTACGTATTGAAGACGATAAAAAAATAAAGAAAAAAGGCTGCTTAGTTTTACCAAAGCAGCCTTTTTTTAATTTTATAAAAAACGAACATTTATTCGCTTTTTGCTTGTCAAACGACCCAAAAACTAGTATAGTAAGTTATAGAAAGTTGTTAATTCGACATTGCTACTACATCGTAGTAAGTTTGCAGTTTATAGATGATTTCAAAGAGATAGAGGAGGAAATTGAGTGAACGATCGTCAAGCAGCCCTTGATATGGCTTTAAAGCAAATTGAAAAGCAATTTGGTAAAGGTTCAATTATGAAATTAGGTGAACAAACGGAAAAAAGAATTTCTACAATTCCAAGTGGTTCATTAGCATTAGATATAGCTTTAGGCGTAGGTGGATATCCACGTGGACGTGTGGTGGAAGTATATGGCCCAGAAAGCTCAGGTAAAACAACAGTTGCTCTTCACGCGATTGCAGAAGTTCAACAGCAGGGCGGACAGGCTGCATTTATCGATGCGGAGCACGCGTTAGATCCTGTATATGCTCAAAAATTAGGTGTTAATATTGATGAGCTGTTATTATCTCAGCCTGATACAGGAGAACAAGCTTTAGAAATCGCAGAAGCTTTAGTTCGAAGCGGCGCAGTAGATATTATTGTTGTTGACTCAGTAGCAGCGTTAGTGCCAAAAGCGGAAATTGAAGGAGAAATGGGAGACTCTCACGTGGGTCTACAAGCTCGTTTAATGTCTCAAGCATTGCGTAAACTATCTGGAGCTATTAACAAGTCTAAAACAATCGCTATCTTTATTAACCAAATTCGTGAAAAAGTCGGCGTAATGTTTGGTAACCCTGAAACAACTCCTGGTGGACGTGCGCTTAAATTCTACTCTTCAGTGCGTCTAGAAGTGCGTCGTGCAGAGCAGTTAAAGCAAGGAAATGATATCGTAGGTAACAAAACAAGAATTAAAGTTGTGAAAAATAAAGTAGCTCCGCCTTTCCGTGCTGCCGAAGTAGATATTATGTACGGAGAAGGTATTTCAAAAGAGGGTGAAATTTTGGATATCGCTTCTGAACTAGATATTGTCCAAAAAAGTGGATCTTGGTATTC
Organism: Priestia sp. FSL W8-0524; assembly: GCF_038005965.1. Lineage (NCBI taxonomy): Bacteria > Bacillati > Bacillota > Bacilli > Caryophanales > Bacillaceae > Priestia > Priestia sp. FSL W8-0524. The sequence continues at coordinate 3,787,273 of NZ_JBBOUG010000001.1, read as the reverse complement.
ATATAATGACGAGCGTCTAGGTCAAGGCCGTGAAAATGCAAAGCAATTCTTAAAAGAAAATACTGATATTCGTCAGGAAATTGCGGGACAAGTGCGTGAACATCATGGTTTAGACCAAGATGGAGAGCCAGCTCCTGAGGATGACGATCAAGGCGATTTAAATATTTAATTTGCTGCGAGATAAAAAAAGACTCCTCTATTTCAAAGAAGGGGTCTTTTTTTTGTAAAAATTGTTAATGCTAGAAAAGTAACATACGAAATTTCAATATATACTGTAGAGGCAGGCTTGACAATAAAAATGCACAGATTTACAATTAAGATGTATATTTTCCCTTTTTAAAACATTTTAGCGTTTAAAAGCCTTTGTGTGTATATTGAAAGGTGAATACGATGTACATGCCGACATGAAATTTAAAACTTACAAGTTTATAGCAAGGGGAGGTGAAATGATGGATACTAATACAATCATCTTCGCTTTGCTTGGCCTAATCGTCGGTGCAGTTGTTGGCTTTTTTGTTTGTAAATCGATTGCTGAAGCTAAAATTGCGGGAGCAAAGTCTAGTGCAGAACAAATTATTGATGAAGGAACCCGCGAGGCGGAAGCTTTGAAAAAAGAAGCTTTACTAGAAGCGAAGGATGAAATCCATCAGCTTCGTACAGAGGCAGAACAAGATATTCGTGATCGTCGAGCAGAACTTCAAAAACAAGAAAATCGATTAATGCAAAAAGAGGAAAATCTTGATCGTAAAGACGAATCACTTGATAAACGTGAAGCGTTACTTGAAAAGAAAGATGATTCTCTTACTGTTAAACAACAGCATATTGAAGAGATGGAAAGCAAAGTTGAAGAAGTAGTACGTGCACAGCAAACAGAGCTAGAGCGTATTTCAAGCTTAACAAGAGAAGATGCAAGAGCGATTATTTTAGATCGTGTTGAAAATGAACTTTCCCACGACATTGCAATAATGGTAAAAGAAACAGAAAACCGTGCAAAAGAAGACGCCGATAAAAAGGCGAAAGAAATTCTTTCACTTGCTATTCAGCGTTGCGCAGCAGATCATGTTGCTGAAACGACTGTCTCAGTTGTTAACTTGCCAAATGACGAAATGAAAGGCCGAATTATCGGTCGAGAAGGTCGAAACATCCGTACGCTTGAAACTTTGACAGGAATTGATCTTATTATTGATGATACGCCAGAAGCAGTTATTTTATCAGGATTTGACCCAATTCGTCGTGAGACAGCAAGAATTGCACTTGATAAACTCGTTCAAGATGGTCGTATCCATCCCGCACGTATTGAAGAAATGGTTGAAAAATCTCGCCGCGAAGTGGACGAATATATTCGTGAAGTCGGTGAACAAACGACGTTTGAAGTCGGTGTTCACGGGTTGCATCCAGACTTGATGAAAATTCTTGGTCGCTTAAAATTCAGAACAAGCTATGGTCAAAATGTGCTGAAACATTCAATGGAAGTAGCTCATTTATCAGGACTTATGGCTGCTGAATTAGGTGAAGATGAAACGTTAGCCAAACGAGCAGGATTGTTACATGATATTGGTAAAGCAATTGACCATGAGGTAGAAGGAAGCCACGTAGAAATCGGTGTTGAATTAGCTACAAAGTATAAAGAACATCCGGTTGTTATTAACGCGATTGCTTCTCACCATGGAGATACAGAACCAACATCAATCATTGCTGTACTAGTTGCAGCAGCGGATGCATTATCTGCTGCAAGACCAGGTGCTCGCAGTGAGACGTTAGAAAACTACATTCGTCGTCTTGAAAAGTTAGAAGAAATTTCAGAGTCTTATGAAGGCGTTGAAAAATCATTTGCAATTCAAGCAGGGCGTGAAGTTCGTATTATGGTGAAACCAGATACGATTGGTGATCTAGAAGCGCATCGACTTGCTCGAGATATCCGAAAACGAATTGAAGATGAGCTGGATTATCCTGGCCACATCAAAGTAACGGTTATTCGCGAAACAAGAGCAGTAGAGTATGCAAAATAAAAATGAAGTGGCGTTTCGCCACTTTATTTTTTTTCGTAGAGATGAAGATGCAGATTAAGAATGAAGTATAGGAGCTTTTACATGAGAATTTTATTTATTGGAGACGTAGTTGGTTCTCCAGGCCGTGAAATGGTTGAAGAATATTTACCGAGATTAAAAAGAAAATACTCTCCGGGACTTACAATTGTGAATGGAGAAAATGCAGCTTCAGGAAAAGGAATTACCGAAAAGATTTATCGTCAGTTCTTACAAGCAGGGGCTAACATTATTACTCTTGGTAACCATGCGTGGGACAAACGTGAAATTTTTGATTTTATTGACGATGCAAAAAATCTTGTTCGTCCAGCAAATTTTCCTGAAGGCACACCGGGCAAAGGAATTACGTATTTTACGTACAATCAGCTTGAGGTAGCCGTGATTAATTTACAAGGGCGTACGTTTATGGCTCCGCTCGATTGTCCATTTCAAAAAGCAGATGAATTAATTGAAGAAGCACGCCAGCGCACTCCGCTTATTTTTATTGATTTTCATGCTGAAACAACAAGTGAAAAGCAAGCGATTAGCTGGTATGTGGACGGTCGTGTCAGCGCTGTTGTCGGCACTCATACGCACGTTCAAACAGCTGACAATCGTATATTGCCAAAAGGAACAGCCTACATCTCTGACGTAGGAATGACGGGACCTTATGACGGCATTTTAGGGATGGAGCGCGAAGCTGTTATTAAGCGTTTTTTAACGTCTCTTCCTGTTCGATTTGAAGTGCCAAAAGAAGGAAGAACGCAGCTTAGTGGAATCGTTATTGATATTGATCAAAAGACGGGGAAAGCAACAAAAACAGAGCGAATTTTAATTAACGAAGATCATCCGTTTTTTGAATAAAGGGAAAAAGTCAATGTGTCGAAAGGCGATACATTGGCTTTTTTATTTTGTCAAAAACGTAAAAAGAAAAAAGAAAGGTGTAGAAATATAAGTTTTTGAATATTTAGGAAAAACAAGCAGGAATACGTTTGACATATCGTGAATATAGTAACATTGAAATCAATTAAGTCATTGGTCTAATGATCTCTCATCATACATTGTAAAGAATAAGGAGGAGCTAGATATGGAAATATTAAAAGTTTCAGCAAAGTCTAATCCAAATTCAGTTGCTGGTGCCTTAGCAGGCGTGCTGCGCGAACGCGGCGCAGCAGAAATTCAAGCCATTGGGGCCGGGGCACTTAATCAAGCAGTAAAAGCTGTAGCAATCGCAAGAGGGTTCGTTGCACCAAGTGGGGTTGATTTAATCTGCATCCCAGCTTTTACAGATATTCAAATTGATGGAGAAGAGCGAACAGCCATTAAATTAATTGTAGAGCCGCGATAATTATAAAAACCACGGACCTGTAAAGCATAGAAGCCAAACAGGTCCTTTTTGTATAGAGTTAAAGGGGTGTTGGTTGTGATATTTGATGCTCATTGTGATGTATTAATGAAGCTCTGGTTAAATAAACGTTTATCTTTTACATATGATTCAGCGCTGCATGTTACGTTAGAAGGCATAAAAAAAGCAAAAGGGAAAGTTCAGCTATTCGCTATTTATATTCCAGAAGCGGTTCCGGCAGCTCAGCGCTTTGATGTTGCGTTAGAAATGATTCAGCTGTTTCAGAGTCATATTTTATCGCTTCCCGGTGTAAAATGGGTTCGTTCAAAGCGCGATATAGATAGCTTGAAAAAAGGTGAACTTGGAGCCATGCTGACGCTTGAAGGGTGCGATGCCATTGATACAAGTTTAGTTCGCTTAAAGACACTTTTTTCACTGGGTGTACGTTCAGTAGGCTTGACATGGAATTACAGCAATGCTGTATGTGATGGTATTTTAGAACCTCGAGGTGCGGGGTTATCGTCTTTTGGAAGAGAAGTTGTTGAATTGAATAATGAACATAAAGTATGGACGGATGTCTCTCATTTATCAGTAAGAGGTTTTTGGGATGTGATTGAGCTAGCACAATATGTAGTGGCTACTCATTCCAATTCACACGTATTGTGTTCTCATCCCCGGAATTTAAGAGACGATCAAATTCATGCTTTAATAAAGCGAAACGGCGTGATTGGTATTACGTTTGTCCCTGAATTTTTAACGAGTTCTGCCAAAGCGCACATAGCGGATGTGATCCGTCATCTTGATTACATATGTGAAAGAGGAGGCGAATACTCCGTTGGTTTTGGCTCAGACTTTGACGGCATTGACAAAACGGTTTATCGTCTCGGAAGATATGAACAGTATACGAATTTAATTGAAGAACTCCTTAAGTATTACACTGAGGAGCAGGTAAAACGTTTTCTGTTTCAAAACTTTGCCGATCGTGTATGCAACTAATAAAAAAAGAGCTTTTTCTTTTTGGGAAAGCTCTTTTTATAGAAGTTATTTATATAATAATACCTCATGTGAAGGCAGAAAAGATCATTAAAAAACTTCATCTTATTCATTAAATATAAATATAATTAAAACGATTGAGAATTCAATGGAAAGGGTTGCATTTTTCTGGCAATCGGAATAAAATTGAAAACGGATTATGGAGCTGTTCAAGCAGAAACGTATCCTGCACAGCGACAAGGTGCTGTGGGAGTTTTGCGGATGATTTTTGTTCGTGAAATGCAGAAGCAAATGAAATCGTTTGCTAATTTACTTTTTTCAGTTTTTATCAATAAAATAGATTTCTATATTAAGAGCAATTAAAGGAGTGGCGTTGATTTATGGTACAGCAACTTTCATGGAAAGTTGGCGGACAGCAGGGTGAGGGAATCGAAAGTACGGGAGAAATCTTTTCAACCGCTTTAAATCGATTAGGTTATTACTTATACGGCTATCGTCATTTTTCTTCTCGTATCAAAGGTGGACATACAAATAATAAGATCCGAGTGAGTACAACTCAGGTTCGATCTGTGTCAGATGATTTGGATATTTTAGTTGCGTTCGATCAGGAAACAATCGATGTAAACGTCCATGAGCTGCGCGTAGGAGGCGTTGTAATTGCAGATGCGAAATTCAACCCAAGTCTGCCCGAAACATGTACAACTGCTACGCTATACGCTGTTCCGTTTACAGAAATTGCAACGGAACTAGGAACGTCGCTAATGAAGAACATGGTTGCTGTAGGCGCTTCAAGTGCTGTGCTTCATATAGACACAGAAGTATTTGAAGAAGTAGTGCTTGAAATCTTCGGTAAAAAGGGCCAAAAAGTTGTACAAAAAAACATGGAAGCTATTAAAAAAGGTGCAGATTACATTCGTGAACAGCTAGGCGAACAATTAGAAACAATGAAACTAGATCCAGCGGATGGTAAAAAACGTATGTTTATGATTGGAAACGATGCGATTGCACTAGGTGCTTTAGCCGGTGGGGCTCGTTTTATGCCAGCATATCCAATTACCCCTGCTTCAGAAATCATGGAATACTTAATTAAAAAGCTTCCTCAATTCGGTGGAACTGTTATTCAAACAGAAGATGAAATCGCAGCATGTACGATGGCTATCGGAGCTAACTATGCAGGCGTACGTGCGCTGACAGCATCAGCTGGACCTGGTCTATCATTAATGATGGAGTCGATTGGATTAGCGGGCATCACTGAGCAGCCTGTTGTGATTATTGATACGCAGCGCGGCGGTCCAAGTACAGGGCTTCCAACTAAGCAAGAACAGTCTGACTTAATGGCTATGATTTACGGTACGCACGGTGAAATTCCGAAGATCGTCATGGCGCCAAGTACGGTTGAAGAAGCATTCTACGATACGATTGAAGCGTTTAACTTAGCAGAAGAATATCAGTGTCCAGTTATTATGCTAACGGATTTACAGCTTTCACTTGGGAAACAGTCGGTAGAACCGCTTGACTATAACCGCGTTGAAATCCGCCGCGGCAAGCTTCAGCAAGGAGAGCTAGAAGAGTTGGAAGAAAAACAATATTACAAGCGCTACCGCGTAACAGAAGACGGCGTATCACCACGCGTCATTCCAGGAATGAAGCATGGCATTCATCACGTAACGGGAGTAGAACATGATGAGACAGGAAAGCCATCTGAATCTCCGGTGAACCGCGATGATCAAATGAATAAGCGTCTTCGTAAAACAAAAGGAATTCGTTTTAATACGCCAATTCATGTTCACTCTCATGAAAAAGAGTCTGATATTTTATTTGTTGGATTTAATTCGACGCGTGGAGTTATTGAAGAGGCAATGGAACGTTTGGAACAGGACGGTATAAAAGTAAATCACGCTCACATTCGTTTAATTCATCCTTTCCCAGCTGACGAACTGCTTCCTTACGTGCAAGGAGCTAAAAAAGTAGTTGTCGTTGAAAACAATGCTACTGGACAGCTTGCTAATATTTTAAAAATGAATATCGCAAGTCATGATAAAATTCAAAGCGTATTGAAGTACGATGGAAATCCATTTCTTCCGCAAGAAGTATACGCAAAAAGTAAGGAGATGTTTGTGTTAAATGGCAACGTTTAAAGATTTTCGTAACAGTGTAAAACCTAACTGGTGTCCGGGGTGTGGAGATTTCTCCGTACAAGCAGCCATTCAACGCGCATCTGCTAACGTAGGTTTAGAACCTCATGAGCTTGCTGTTATTTCAGGTATTGGATGCTCTGGACGTATCTCTGGTTATATTAATTCATATGGTTTTCACGGTATTCACGGACGTGCGCTTCCAATCGCTCAAGGTGTAAAAATGGCTAATCGTGATTTAACCGTTATCGCATCTGGCGGTGATGGAGATGGGTTTGCTATCGGTATGGGACACACGGTACATGCGATTCGCCGAAACATCGATGTAACGTATATCGTAATGGATAACCAAATCTATGGTTTAACAAAAGGACAAACATCTCCTCGCAGTGAAGTAGGATTCAAAACAAAAAGTACGCCTGAAGGATCAATTGAGTCGTCTTTATCTGTCATGGAGCTGGCGTTAACTTCCGGGGCAACGTTTGTAGCGCAAAGCTTTTCAACGAATTTAAAAGAGTTAACAAGCTTAATTGAACAAGGCATTCAGCATAAAGGTTTTTCTTTAATTAACGTATTTAGCCCGTGCGTAACGTATAACAAAGTGAACACGTATGATTGGTTTAAAGAAAACCTAACTAGTCTTAGCACAATTGAAGGTTATGATGCAAACAATCGTATGCAAGCTATGCAGACGTTAATGGAGCATAATGGCTTAGTAACAGGGCTTATTTATCAAAATGCGCATCAGCCGTCGTATCAGCAGCTTGTTCACGGCTATAGTGAAGAGCCGCTGTCAAAAGCAGACTTAGGTATGACTGAGGAAAAATTTGATGAGCTAGTGGCTGAATTTATGTAAAAGAGGCTGCAATAAAAGCAGTTTAGTAGAGGGAAAATCCGAACGGTAAATTGAGATTCTTAATGGAGAATCCAGCTCGTTCGGATTTTTTCATAGTCATAGGTATAGAAAATAGGTATATGATTGTGTTCGCTACTTGAAAGTTATATACTATGTTAATGTGATGAGTTTTATGCATAAGCATAAGGCTGTCACATTTTTTTGCGATTTACAGGTGCAACGTGACAATTGTCATGGCGAAAGGAGATTTTTTTATGAACGAAAAACAACGTTTAGAAAGCAACCAAGTTAATCCAGCGGACAAAAAATCCGAAAAGGATTACAGCAAATATTTTCAAACAGTATACATGCCACCTTCTTTAAAAGATGCGAAAAAACGAGGAAAAGAAGAAGTTTCCTATCACAACGATTTTGCAATCGATGAACAGTTTCATGGAATGGGACAGGGACGTAAGTTTTATATCCGTACGTACGGCTGTCAAATGAATGAGCACGATACAGAAGTAATGGCTGGTATTTTTCTAGGCCTTGGCTACGAGCCGACTGACTCTGTTGAAGATGCTCATGTTATTTTATTGAATACGTGTGCGATCCGTGAAAATGCGGAAAATAAAGTGTTTGGTGAATTAGGACACTTGAAGGCCTTAAAGCGCGAGCGTCCTGAGCTATTAATCGGCGTCTGCGGATGTATGTCTCAAGAAGAGTCAGTTGTAAATAAAATTTTACAAAAACATCAGCACGTGGATATGATTTTTGGTACACATAACATTCACCGTTTGCCTCACATTTTGAACGAAGCATACTTAGCAAAAGAAATGGTGATTGAAGTATGGTCTAAAGAAGGGGACGTTATTGAAAACCTTCCAAGAGCACGTAAAGGCAGCGTCAAAGCATGGGTTAACATCATGTACGGCTGTGACAAGTTCTGTACGTACTGTATCGTTCCGTATACGCGAGGAAAAGAACGAAGCCGCCGTCCAGAAGATATTATCCAAGAAGTACGTCATTTAGCTGCTCAAGGCTACAAAGAAATTACGCTTCTAGGCCAAAACGTTAATGCATACGGAAAAGATTTTGAAGACATGACGTACGGCTTAGGCGACTTAATGGACGAAATCCGTAAAATTGACGTTGCTCGTATCCGTTTTACAACAAGTCACCCTCGTGACTTTGATGACCGTTTAATTGAAGTTCTTGCTAAAGGTGGAAATCTTGTCGATCACATTCACTTGCCTGTTCAATCAGGAAGCAGTGATATCTTAAAAATTATGGCACGAAAATATTCTCGTGAACATTATTTAGAGCTTGTTCGTAAAATTAAAGAAGCCATTCCAACGGCATCATTAACAACTGATATTATTGTTGGTTTCCCAAATGAAACGGATGAGCAGTTTGAAGAAACAATGTCGCTATATCGTGAGGTTGAATTTGATAGTGCTTATACGTTTATTTATTCACCTCGTGAAGGTACGCCGGCTGCTAAGATGCAAGACAACGTACCAATGGAAGTGAAAAAAGAGCGTCTTCAGCGTTTAAATGCTCTTGTAAATGAAATTTCTGCAAAGAAATTGAAGGAATATGAAGGTAAAGTTGTCGAAGTATTAGTAGAAGGTGAAAGTAAAAATAATCCGGAAGTATTAGCAGGCTACACGGAAAAAAGTAAGCTTGTAAACTTCAAAGCACCTAAGTCAGTGATTGGGCAACTTGTAAAAGTAAAAATTACAAAAGCCAAAACATGGACATTAAACGGGGAAATGGTAGAAGAAACAGCAGAGGTGAAGTAATATGGCGCAGTATAACAAGAGTGACGTAATTAAACGTGCTCAAGAGCTGGCAAAAATGATTGCTGAAACGGAAGAAGTAGATTTCTTCAAGCGTGCCGAAGCTCAGCTTAACGAAAATCAAAAAGTGCGTGAAACCATTGCAAGCATTAAAAGTTTGCAAAAACAAGCTGTTAATTTCCAACATTATGGTAAGACAGAAGCGTTAAAACAAGTGGAGGCAAAAATCGATCGTTTACAGGAAGAGCTGGATGAACTGCCGATTATTCAGCAGTTTCAAGAGTCTCAAATAAACGTGAATGATTTGCTTCAACTTGTCGCTAACACTATTTCAAACACAGTAACAGATGAAATTATTGTGTCAACAGATGGTGATTTACTGCGCGGTGAAACAGGTTCACAGGTGCGAAACAGCCCTGGATCTAGCTGTTCATAAAGAAAAAATGCCTTAGCAAATTGCTGAGGCATTTTTTTGTGCATCACGTGTGCATTATGTGGCATGAAAATTGGGCAGATTTTCTCTCTAATAATTGTCACGTTTTTCTATATCCTTGCATACAATGGAACATAGGTTTTTTATGCCTTAAACCTAGTTTCTTAAAAATAATGTGCAAACAAGTGAATGAGCCTGCATAGGATGAAATGAAGATAGTTTGAGGAGGGTATGCTCACATGTCACAACACTATAGAGAAATTATTACAAAAGCAGTCGTAGGTAAAGGTCGCAAGTTTACACAATCGTCTCATACGCTTGCACCGAAAAATCGACCAACAAGCATCTTAGGATGCTGGGTGATTAACCATGAGTACAAAGCAAAGAAAAGCGGCAGCAATGTAGAAGTTGACGGCAGATATGATATTAACATCTGGTATTCGTACAATAATAATACAAAAACCGAAGTTTGGACGGAAACCGTATCATACAAAGATAATATTAAGCTGCGCTATAAAGACGAAGATTCGATTGGAGACGATTACGAAGTAATTGTTCGCGTGCTGCAGCAGCCAAATTGCCTAGAGTGCACAATTTCACCAAATGGCAATAAAACGATTGTTCAAGTAGAGAGAGAATTGTTGGCGGAAGTGATTGGCGAAACCAAGGTTTGTGTTGCAGTAAATCCGAAAGGCTGCGATGATGAAGACGAGTTTGATTTAGACGTAGATGACGATGAATTTGAAGATTTAGATCCTGATTTTATATTAGGAGACGATGAGTAACTAGGAAGAAGTTCTTCCTAGTTTTTTTATTTTTACTATTTTAAGAAAATTCTTATAAAAATAAAAAAATATATTGCTTTTTGTCGAATGCGCAGTGTATAGTAAATCTAAAGAAAATAATGCATTAATTTTCAGAAAATTTAGTTATATCAGATAAGTATTTTTTGGGGGTTTACTATGAGCTTATTTCGTAAAAAATCAATTCAAACGTTAATTAGTGAAACCAACTCTAAAGGTGTTAAATTAAAAAAGGATTTAGGCGCTTTCGATTTAACGATGTTAGGAATTGGAGCCATTATCGGAACCGGAATTTTTGTATTAACGGGCGTAGCCGCCGCTGAACATGCCGGTCCAGCTTTAGTTATATCTTTCATTATGTCAGGACTTGCGTGTGTGTTTGCAGCTCTTTGTTATGCGGAGTTTGCCTCAACAGTTCCCGTTTCAGGAAGTGCATACACTTACAGTTATGCAACATTTGGTGAATTAATCGCTTGGATTTTAGGGTGGGATCTTATCTTGGAATACGGTCTTGCTTCTTCTGCTGTAGCGAGCGGATGGTCGGGGTATTTCCAAGGATTGTTAGCAGGGTTTGGCATACATTTTCCAAAAGCTTTAACAAGTGCATACAATCCTGCAAACGGCACGTACATTGATATTCCAGCAATTATGATTGTTTTCTTAATTACCTTGCTTTTAACACAAGGAGTAAAAAAATCTTCACGTTTTAATGCTATCATGGTTATTATTAAACTGGCTGTTGTACTTCTGTTTATCGGGGTAGGAGTTAGCTATGTTAAGCCAGAAAACTGGACGCCGTTTATGCCGTTTGGTTTCTCGGGAGTAGCGACAGGAGCAGCAACTGTATTCTTCGCCTACATTGGATTTGATGCTGTAGCAACAGCGGCCGAGGAAGTACGTAAGCCTCAGCGAGATATGCCAATTGGAATCATCGCATCTCTTGCGATTTGTACAGTCCTTTATATCGTCGTATCGCTTATCTTAACAGGAATCGTCCCTTATACTGAATTAAATGTTAAAAACCCTGTAGCATTTGCTTTAAGCTACATTAATCAAGACTGGGTAGCAGGATTTATTTCATTAGGTGCAATTGTTGGTATTACAACGGTATTACTCGTTATGATGTATGGACAAACTCGTTTATTTTATGCGATCAGTCGAGATGGTCTATTGCCGAAGCCTTTTTCAAAAATCAGTGAGAAAAAACAAACGCCAGTAGTAAATACGTGGATTACATGTTTACTAGTATCTATCTTCTCTGGTTTAGTACCATTAGGAAGATTAGCAGAGTTAACAAATATCGGTACTCTTTTTGCTTTCATGACTGTATCAATTGGAATTTTATATTTACGTAAATCAAAACAAACTTCAGAATCGACTGGTTTCCGCGTACCGTTCGTGCCGGTGGTTCCAATTTTAGCTTTTGTGTTCTGTTTATACTTAGCACTTCAGCTTCCAAAGTTAACATGGATTAGTTTCGTAATTTGGCTTGTACTAGGGCTAGTGGTTTACTTCTTATACGGACGTAAGCATAGTCATTTGAACAGCAGTAAATAATGAAAAGCTTCGGACAAGCTTCTTCCTTCGTCCGAAGCTTTTTTATTTGTTTGATGAAAAGAAATTGAAGATTGTTCTATTTGAATAAATTAAGTTTAAGAAAGACTTATGTTATAATACGTGTAGCAAAAACGCACAACTAGATGTGGTATGGAGGAATAGTATGGCAGCGTATACGCCAATGATACAGCAATATTTGAGAATTAAGGCAGAGTATCAAGATGCCTTTTTATTTTTTAGATTAGGTGATTTTTATGAAATGTTCTTTGAAGATGCTACGACAGCTTCTCAAGAACTTGAAATAACATTAACAAGTCGAGACGGAGGAGGACAAGAGCGAATTCCGATGTGCGGGGTTCCGTATCACTCTGCTCCTACGTATATCGAGCGTTTAATTGAAAAGGGATTTAAAGTAGCTATTTGTGAGCAGGTAGAAGACCCTAAGCATGCAAAAGGTGTTGTAAAGCGAGAAGTGGTGCAGGTGATTTCACCCGGAACACTGATGAACGAACGCGGACTGCATGAAAAGGAAAATAACTATATTTGTTCTGTTACTGCGTTCGAGGATCAAACGTTTGGTCTTGCTCTTTCTGATTTGTCTACAGGAGAAAACAGCGTAACGCTTGTTAGTTCGTTTCACGATATCGTCTCAGAAATTTATGCAAAAGAAGCAAAAGAAGTCGTTGTAAGCTCTGAGTTTCCTGCTGACTTATTACAAACACTAAAAGAGCGCATGACGATTACCATTTCTTATGAGAATAGTACAGATCAAGTAGAAGGACTAGATTATTTAGTAGAGTCGCTTCAGCAGCAAAAGCTTATTACAACGTTTGCGCGTATTCTTCAGTATTTAACTCGCACGCAGAAGCGTTCGCTTGAGCACTTACAGCCCGTGCAGTTTTATCAAATCAATGAATATATGAAAATTGATTTGTTCTCTAAGCGAAACCTAGAGTTAACCGAAACGATTCGTTCAAAAGGAAAGAAAGGCTCGCTTCTATGGCTATTAGACCAGACCGTTACGGCAATGGGCGGCCGTTTATTAAAAAATTGGATTGACCGTCCGCTTTTAAAACAAGCGGATATTGATAATCGTTTGAATATGGTAGATGTCTTAATGAAACAGTTTTTTGAACGAGAAGAACTGCGTGAGTTGCTAAAAGACGTATATGATTTAGAACGCTTAGCTGGTCGAGTAGCTTTTGGGAATGTAAATGCTCGTGATTTAATTCAATTAAAAAAATCATTGCAAAATGTGCCTCATATTCAAGAGGTTGTGAATCGTTTGAATCATCCTTATGCCACAAAGCTTGTCGAAGACATTGATCCTTGTGAGCGATTAGCTAATCTTCTTGAAAGAGGATTAAAAGAGCACCCTCCGTTGTCAATTAAAGAAGGAGACATTATTAATGACGGCTATCATGAACAGCTTGATCAATATCGAGATGCAAGCCGAAACGGAAAAACGTGGATTGCGTCACTTGAACAGCAAGAGCGTGAGAAAACAGGGATTCGCTCACTGAAAATTGGTTATAATCGTGTGTTCGGCTATTATATAGAAGTAACGCGGGCAAATCTGCATCTTTTGCCTGAAGGAATGTATGAACGAAAACAGACGTTAACCAATGCAGAACGTTTTATTACGCCTGAGCTGAAAGAAAAAGAAGCGCTAATTTTAGAAGCGGAAGAGAAAATTGTAGAGCTGGAATATGAATTGTTTTTACAAATTCGTGAAGAAGTAAAAGCATATATTCCAAGGCTGCAAGAACTTGCTAAAAAAGTAAGTGAGCTCGACGTACTGCAGTGCTTTGCAAAAATCAGTGAAGAACGTCATTACACGAAGCCTATTTTTTCAAGTGAAGACATTTCGATTCAAAATGGACGCCATCCAGTAGTAGAAAAAGTAATGAATTCGCAGGAATATGTGCCAAACGACTGTCAAATGACGGATGATAGTTCAATTTTACTGATTACAGGACCAAATATGTCTGGTAAAAGTACGTACATGCGTCAGGTCGCTTTAACGGCGATATTAGCTCAAATTGGCTGTTTTGTGCCAGCTGACGAAGCGGTTCTGCCGATTTTTGATCAAGTGTTTACACGTATCGGAGCAGCTGATGACTTAATTTCAGGCCAAAGTACGTTTATGGTCGAGATGCTAGAAACGAAGAATGCAGTGACAAATGCCACTCAGTCGAGTCTGATCCTGTTAGATGAAATTGGACGGGGCACGTCTACGTATGACGGAATGGCTCTTGCTCAAGCAATTATTGAATACGTTCATGAACATATTGGCTGTAAGACACTATTTTCTACTCATTATCATGAATTAACCGTACTCGATGAGTCGCTTCCTGCGCTTAAAAATGTTCATGTAAGCGCGGTTGAAAAAAATGGGAAAGTCGTCTTTTTACACAAAATCAAAGATGGTGCCGCAGATAAAAGCTATGGTATTCACGTAGCGGAACTAGCAGAACTTCCAGATCCGCTTCTGGAGAGAGCTCGCGTCATCTTACACGATTTAGAACAATTTTCTGAGCGTGAACCTGTACGTCAGGCTCCAAAAAGAGAAGAGATAACACAACAAGTTCCACAAGAAGGTGCTTCTTTGGTTCAAGAAGAACGTGCAGATCGTAAAAAAGCAGATGAAGCCAATCAGCTTTCGTTCTTTGAAATAGAAGAGAAAAAAGAAAAGCCTGCGCTTTCAAAACGTGAAAAAGCAATTATCGATCGTTTAAAAGAGCTCGATATTTTAGAAATGACGCCTTTAGACGCAATGAATGCGATGTATGAACTGCAAAAATCATTAAAAAAGAAATAGATTGAGAGGAGTGAGTCTGTGGGTAAAATTGTGCAGCTTTCAGACGAACTTTCAAATAAAATTGCTGCCGGAGAGGTTGTTGAACGACCTGCTTCGGTGGTGAAAGAACTAGTCGAAAATGCTATTGATGCAAACAGTACAGTTATTGAAATTGAACTAGAAGAAGCTGGGCTTTCAAAAATTCGTATATTGGATAATGGAGACGGCATTGCTTCTGAAGACTGCTTGACCGCTTTTAAAAGACATGCGACAAGTAAAATCAAAACAGAACAAGATTTATTTCGAATTCGAACGTTAGGATTTCGCGGTGAAGCTTTGCCAAGTATTGCTTCGGTTTCAATGCTTGAACTCAAAACGAGTACGGGAGAAGAAGCCGGCACTCACCTTAAACTTAGAGGCGGAGAAATCGTTCATCACGAATTAACGTCAAGCCGAAAAGGTACCGAACTTGTTATTGAAAACCTATTTTTTAACACACCTGCACGTTTAAAATATATGAAGACGGTAAACACGGAGCTTGGTAACGTAACGGATGTCGTCAATCGCCTTGCGATGTCTCATCCTGAAGTTTCAATTCGGCTGATGCATCAAGGAAGACAGCTTCTGTATACGAACGGAAGCGGAGATGTGCGCCAAGTGCTTGCAGCTATTTATGGAATGGCAGTGGCCAAAAAAATGATTCCGATTAACGTTCAGTCTCTTGATTATGAAGTGAATGGTTACGTTGCTCTTCCTGAAATTACACGAGCTTCTCGCAACTATATGTCCACCATTATTAACGGTCGTTTTGTTAAAAACTACGGGTTGTTAAAAGCGGTACAGCAGGGCTATCATACCCTTTTACCTATCGGCCGTTTTCCAATCGTGTTTTTAACCATTACAATGGACCCTTTGTTAGTGGACGTGAATGTTCATCCAGCGAAACTAGAAGTGCGTTTAAGTAAAGAAGCGGAGCTGTTTGAGCTTATTGAACAAGGAGTAAAAGCTGCTTTTAAAAAGCAGCAGTTAATTCCGGATGCTGTAGTACCAACCAAGTCAAAATCAGCTGTGCAGCCAACTGAGCAGCAGACCTTTACATTTGATCATCAGTCTAAACCGTCTGGCTATCAGCCGTCTGATACGGTTCGCGAGCCTAGCTTTAAGGAGACTCCCGCTCGTGTAGACGAGATCATGCCGCCTGTTAAAACAGAGGTCATACGTCAAGATGAAGAACTTGAACCAACGTTTCGAGAAATAGAACACTATGAAGAATCGGTGGAAGAAAACGCACCTATTCCAGAACCAAACCGTTCAGCCAAAGAGCAGCCGGAACCGCGTGTTCCTGCGATGTACCCAATTGGCCAAATGCACGGAACGTATATTTTGGCGCAAAATGAAAAAGGATTATTTATTATTGATCAGCACGCGGCGCAGGAGAGAATCAAGTACGAATATTTTAAGCGAAAGCTTGGAGAAGTAGATTCAGAAGTTCAAGAACTGCTTATGCCGCTCACGCTAGAGTTCTCGGGAAATGAAGCCTTGATTTTAGAAGAATACAAAGACATGCTTGCTGAAGTAGGAGTCTTTTTAGAACCGTTTGGACAAAACTCCTATATCGTTCGTTCACATCCGCAGTGGTTTCCAAAAGGAGAGGAACAGGAAACCATTGAAGAGATGATTCAGCAAATCTTTACGATGAAACGAGTCAATATCGAAAAGTTACGAGAAGAAGCGGCTATTATGATGAGCTGTAAAGGATCGATTAAAGCGAATCATCATTTGCGAAACGATGAGATTTTTGCTTTACTTGAAACGTTAAGAAAAACAACGGATCCATTTACGTGTCCGCACGGACGACCAATTATTATTCATCATTCGACGTATGAAATGGAAAAAATGTTTAAGCGAGTGATGTAAGCAATGCGGCTAGCTGCAGCTAGCCGTTTTGTTGAATAAATCATGACCATTTGGATAAAATGGAATGATGTGAATGCCTATAGATGAAAGTAGTGTTGTTATGACGGGAGAGAAACCAAAACTTATTGTCATTATTGGACCAACTGCGGTTGGTAAAACAAAATTAAGCATTGAACTTGCCAAACAGTTAGACGGAGAAATTATTTCAGGTGATTCGATGCAAATTTATAAAGGGATGGATATCGGAACAGCAAAGGTGTCAGAAGAAGAGATGCAGGGTGTTCCCCATTACCTGATCGATATTAAGGAGCCGGATGAATCGTTTTCTGTGGCAGAATTTCAAGAGATTGTAAGAAAACAAATCGATGATATTCGTGCTAGAGGAAAAATGCCGCTGATTGTTGGAGGGACGGGTCTTTATATTCAATCCGTTATTTATGATTATCAGTTCACAGAAACGCCTAGTGATGAAAAAGTTCGTGAACGAATGGAAGTATTTATTAAAGCTCATGGCATTGATCCCCTGTATGAGAAGCTCAAAGAAATTGACCCAGACAGTGCGGCTGCTATTCATAAAAATAACCATCGCCGTGTAATTCGAGCCCTTGAAGTTTATGAAGTAACCGGCAAAAAATTCAGTGACTATACAAAAGAACAGTCGCAAGAGTTATTATACGATGTAACCATTATTGGACTTACAATGGATCGAGACGTATTATATGAGAGAATTAATCACCGAGTCGATATGATGATGCAGGCTGGACTGCTTGAGGAAGTCAAATCATTGTACGAAAGTGGTCTGCATGATGTACAATCAATTCAAGCTATCGGCTACAAAGAGCTTTATGCTTATTTTGAGGGACGCTGTACGCTCGAAGAAGCCGTTGAACAGTTGAAACAAAATTCACGCAGATATGCAAAGCGTCAGTTAACATGGTTTCGAAATAAAATGCCTGTAAAATGGATAGAGATGGAAGTTGACAAATTTCCCGAAAAGTTTGCTGAAATTTTTACATATATTGCAGGAAAGCTGAAGAAAGAAGCGAATTAAGTAAACAGATAGAGAAACGAGGAGGCCGAATAATGAAACAATCAGTTAATATTCAAGATCAATTTTTAAATCAATTACGTAAAGAAAATATCTATGTGACGGTATTTCTTTTAAATGGTTTTCAATTAAGAGGACTAATTAAAGGATTTGATAATTTTACTGTGCTAATTGAATCTGAAGGAAAACAGCAGCTGATTTATAAACATGCGATTTCGACATTTGTACCAAATAAAAATATTACAGTAGAACTTGAATAGAGATTAAAGAGAAGCATCCGCATATTCGGATGCTTTTTTTATGTAAATAAAGGCTTAGAAAAGTTTCTTAACATTGTTTTTACTCATTGAACATAAACCTTATAATAGACGATTATTTCTTCGGTAATAAGAGATCATTGTCTTCGTATCGTTCATCGCATGCAGCTATGCGATACAGAGAAGTGGGATGAAACGAGAGGTGAACATGGTGGAACAGCCGATAACTCTTAAAAATAATGGGCAAATTAATATCATTTTAAATAATGAAACAAAAAAGGAAAAATCGTATACGACATCAATTCCGCGTCCTGCCAAAAAAGCTGTGATAAATCATGAGCCGCTTCGGGAAATTGAACGAGAAATGAGCGGACTGGTTGGAATGGAAGAATTGAAAAAAATGATAAAAGAAATATATGCGTGGCTATATATTAACAAAAAAAGAGAGGAACAGGGCTTAAAAGCGGGAAAGCAGGCGCTGCATATGATGTTTAAAGGAAATCCAGGAACAGGGAAAACGACGGTAGCCCGCCTGCTGGGTAAATTATTTTTGAATATGAACATCTTGTCTAAAGGACATTTAATTGAAGCAGAGCGTGCAGATTTAGTTGGAGAATACATTGGTCATACCGCTCAGAAAACGAGAGATCTTGTAAAAAAAGCGCTTGGAGGTATTTTATTTATCGATGAGGCTTATTCTCTTGCAAGAGGGGGAGAAAAAGATTTTGGAAAAGAAGCGATTGATACATTGGTCAAACATATGGAAGATTCAAATGATAAGTTTGTATTGATTTTAGCTGGTTATCCAAGAGAAATGGAAAATTTCTTAAGTCTTAATCCAGGACTGCGCTCTAGGTTTCCGTTTATTTTTGATTTTCCGGATTATGATGTTAATGAACTGATGGACATTGCGGGTCACATGATGAATGACAGGCAGTATCAGTTTAGTACAGAGGCCTATAAAAAGCTAAAAGATCATTTTATGGACGTGAAGTACAATCAGACGCCTAGGGATTTTAGTAACGGTCGATATGTGCGAAACATTATTGAACGTTCCATACGTACTCAATCCATGAGGCTTTTAGAAGAAGAAAGCTTTGAACGCAACGAGCTTTTAACTTTAACGTCAAGCGATATTCAGCTGTGAAAAAAAGCCTTTCGTCATGAAAGGCTTTTTTCTACATATTTGGTTGTCGAATCGTTTTAATCGGCAGGCGCCATTTGTAAATGTATGAACACATCCGAAGGCCTACAAGCAAGATAAATAACGTATAAAGTTCTACAGGCGTGTTTGTAATATGGAGCCCTACGCTAAATCCTGCGATAATCGCCCATACGGCATAAATTTCATCTTTAAGAACAGTAGGCTTTCGGCGTGCTAATAAATCTCGGATAATCCCCCCGCCGCTTCCTGTTAAGACCGCAGCTACAATAACCGCGCTAAGCGGATGGTTCATATGAGTGGCATAAAGCGCTCCTTGAATCGCGAATGCTGCAAGGCCAATGGCGTCCGAAAAATTTCCCCATCGCTTCCAATGTTTTAAGATATTGTTTGGAAATAAAAAAGTGGCAGTGATAGATAATAAAGCAATTTGAAAAAAGAGTCCTTGTTCCCAAAGGGCAGACACCGGTACACCGATAAGCAGGTTTCGAATGGCTCCTCCGCCAAAAGCCGTTACGATTCCGAGTATGTAAACGCCTAAAATATCATATTCCTCTTCCATGGCAATGAAAGCTCCGCTGATTGCAAAAGCAATCGTTCCAATAATGCTAAGTACGTCCCAAGTCATGATGCTATCCCCTTTATTCTGTTTTCACCAAGTAGCGACTATTATTTTAAAATCAGGCAGCCTGATTCAAATTTCGATAAGTAAACCAATTCAAATTGTATACAGAATTTCGTGATATTTCAATGTTTTTTTAATCATCGTTTTATAGATTTTAAAAAGGGTGTTAAACTAGTAAAAGACAATGTATTCTGTCTCTTTTGCAAAGATGGAGAAATGGACATTTTTTTGATATGATATGAATGATTTGTCAATTTAATAGTAAGGGAAGGAAAAATCTTTGACAGCAGAAATGAATACTGAACTTGAACGCGTAATTTTAGTCGGATGTCAGCTTCATGACGATGACGAACGTTTTGAATATTCAATGGATGAGCTAGCATCTTTAACTGAGACTGCAAAAGGCGAAGTGCTGGTAAGGTTAACGCAAAAGCGCGATCGCATTCATCCAGCTACTTATATTGGAAAAGGGAAAGTAGAAGAACTTGTGGCTCTTGAAGAAGAGTTAGAGCCTGATTTAATTGTATTTAATGATGAATTGTCACCGAGTCAAATCCGCAATTTGTCAGCAGGGTTATCTGCGCGTGTTATTGACCGCACGCAGCTGATTTTGGATATCTTCGCACAGCGTGCTCAAACGCGAGAAGGAAAAATGCAGGTGGAACTTGCTCAATTAAATTATCTGCTGCCTAGGTTAGTAGGACAAGGTACCGCTTTGTCACGTCTTGGAGGCGGAATTGGAACAAGAGGTCCTGGTGAAACGAAACTTGAAAGTGACCGCAGACATATTCGCCGTAAAATTGATGAAATTAAGCGTCAGTTAAAGACAGTGGTAAGTCACCGCGAACGTTATCGAGAAAGACGTAAGCGTAATCATGTCTATCAAATTGCAATTGTGGGCTATACGAACGCTGGTAAATCGACGATCTTTAACCGCTTAACAGAGGCGGGTATTTTTGAAGAAAATCAGCTGTTTGCAACTCTTGATCCGACGACAAGACAGTATACGCTTCCGTCAGGACTAACGGCTCTGTTAACGGATACGGTTGGATTTATTCAAGATCTTCCAACAACGTTAGTAGCCGCGTTCCGTTCAACACTTGAAGAAGTAACCGAAGCTGACCTTGTTCTGCACGTGGTAGATTCATCTAATCCAGATTACAATAACCACGAAAAAACAGTGCATCGCTTACTAGAAGAGCTGAACGTAACGGACATTCCGATGCTGACAGTTTACAATAAAGAAGATATGCAGCATGAACTATTTGTCCCATCCGCTTCGACATCTTTATCAATGAGCGCTTTTAAAGCTGCTGATTTAGTGAAGCTTGGGGAAAGAATTCAAGAAGAAATGAAAAAAGAAATGGCATTTTTTCATGTGCTGCTGCCGGCTTATGAAGGGAAAATGCTCGCTGAACTCAAAACGGTCTCTATTCTTGAGTCGTTAAAATTCAATGAAGAAACTGAGAAGTATCAGTGCAAAGGGTATATCGCAAAAGAGCATCCCCTTTACAAAAAGCTACAAACGCTTGAAGAAAGTTGAGGAACAAAGAAATGATGTTTGATCAGTTAAAAAACGGGGCACGCATTCGGGAACTTGCTGCAAAAGTAGAAAAGCAGATTAAGCCCGTACATGAGAAAATTGACGAGCGTATTGAAGCAAATCAATTTCGAGTGCTGCAAAGCTTTCAGCAAAACCGAGTGAGTGATTCACATTTTAATCCGACAACGGGGTATGGCTACGACGATCTAGGCCGCGATACGTTGGAGAAAGTATATGCGGACGTTTTTGGAACAGAAGCATGTCTAGTGCGTCCGCAAATTATTTCAGGCACGCATGCAATCGGCATTTCGCTGTTTGGTGTACTGCGTCCTGGAGATGAACTATTATATATAACTGGAAAGCCTTATGACACGCTTGAAGAAATCGTTGGCATACGAGGAAGCGGTGTAGGTTCTTTAAAAGAATATAACATTAGCTATAAATCAGTAGATTTAACTGAGGAAGGTCAAGTGGATTTTGAAGAAGTGAAAGCGTCTATTCATGAGCATACAAAGATGATAGGCATTCAGCGTTCAAAAGGGTACGGCATTCGTCCTTCTTTTACAGTCGCTCAAATAAAAGAAATGATTTCGTTTGTAAAGAGCATTAAGCCTGACGTTGTTGTATTTGTTGACAACTGCTACGGTGAATTTGTAGAAACAATCGAGCCAACGCATGTAGGAGCAGATTTGATGGCGGGGTCGCTTATTAAGAACCCTGGTGGAGGTCTCGCTAAAATCGGTGGCTATATTGCAGGACGAAAAGACCTAGTGGAAGCTTGTTCATACCGAATGACAACTCCTGGAATCGGTGCAGAAGCTGGAGCGACGCTGTATAGCTTGCAAGAAATGTATCAAGGGTTCTTCTTGGCGCCGCACGTAGTAGGTCAAGCCTTAAAAGGAGCGGTTTTCTCATCCGCTATGTTTGAAGAGCTTGGTATGCAAAGTGAACCGAAGTGGGACAGTGAACGAACAGATTTAATTCAATCCGTTCAGTTTGATGACCGCGATAAAATGGTGGCTTTTTGTCAGGCAATTCAATTCGCTTCGCCAATTAATTCACACGTAACGGCGTATCCTGCTTATATGCCAGGGTATGAAGATGATGTGATTATGGCAGCAGGAACGTTTATACAAGGAGCGAGCCTCGAGCTTACGGCAGATGGTCCTATCAGGCCGCCTTATGTCGCTTACGTGCAGGGCGGATTAACGTATGCTCATGTAAAAGTAGCAATATGCATGGCGGTAGATCAATTACTGACAAAAGAACTTTTATAAGATAGAAAGATTATTTCTCCCCGTTAACAAGGAAAAAAATAAGCTATAAAAATAAACGAAGTGCTATTTATTTGTATAGAAAAAATGTTCAGAAAAATTTATGTTAGAATTACTAACATTCGGTTGACAGGTGAACTAACATAGCATACAATGTAAATAGTTAATCCAAAGGAGGAACTGAAATGAGTGACAACATTCGAAGAAATACGCCACTTTTCCCGATTGGAATTGTGATGCAGTTAACTGAGTTGTCTGCTCGCCAAATTCGCTACTATGAAGAACATGAATTAGTTGCACCGGTAAGAACAGAAGGAAATCGACGACTATTCTCATTTAACGATGTTGATAAGCTGCTTGAAATCCGCGATCTAATCGAACAAGGTGTAAACTTAGCAGGTGTAAAACAGCTGTTTCATCTTCAAAAGGAGCAAAAAGGGCATAAGCAAGAAGAAAAAGTTGTGGCAGAAACAGCAAAGCCAGAATTAACGGACGATGAGTTGCGAAAAATGCTTCGTGCAGAACTTATGCAAGCAGGCCGTTTTAATCGAGCAACTTTAAATCAAGGAGATATGTCCAGGTTCTTTCATTAATAAAGTTATCAATATTTATGCCGTTCGTATATGAGGGGTATAGATTATAAATATTATATAGAGATTTAGGGGAGGATCACACGATGGCAAAGTACACAAAAGAAGATATTTTCCGCAAAGTTCAAGAAGAGAATGTAAAATATATTCGTCTTCAGTTCACTGACATTTTAGGAACAATTAAAAACGTTGAAATTCCAGTAAGTCAATTAGAAAAAGCGTTAGACAACAAAATGATGTTTGACGGTTCTTCTATTGAAGGGTTTGTACGTATTGAAGAATCAGATATGTACCTATTCCCGGATATTGATACATTTGTTATTTTTCCTTGGACATCTGAAAAAGGTAAAGTAGCACGTTTTATTTGTGACATCTACAATGCAGATAGAACTCCGTTTGATGGCGATCCACGTAATAACTTAAAACGTGTGTTAAAAGAGATGGAAGAGTTAGGATTTACTGATTTTAACCTTGGACCTGAGCCAGAGTTCTTCTTATTCAAATTAGACGAAAAAGGCGAACCTACATTAGAATTAAATGATAAAGGTGGCTACTTCGACTTAGCGCCAACTGACCTTGGTGAAAACTGCCGTCGTGACATCGTATTAGAGCTTGAAGAAATGGGCTTTGAAATTGAAGCATCTCACCATGAGGTAGCTCCTGGACAACACGAGATCGACTTCAAATATGCTGCTGCATTAAAAGCTTGTGATGATATCCAAACGTTCAAACTTGTTGTAAAAACAATTGCACGTAAACATGGCTTACATGCTACATTTATGCCAAAACCATTATTTGGTGTGAACGGTTCAGGTATGCACTGTAACGTTTCATTATTCAAAGATGGCCAAAACGCATTTTATGATGAGAACGGTAATCTAGAGCTAAGTGATACTGCTCGTCAATTTATCGCAGGTATCATCAAGCACGCACACAGCTTTACAGCAGTAACAAATCCTACTGTAAACTCTTATAAGCGTCTAGTACCTGGATATGAGGCTCCTTGTTATGTTGCATGGTCTGCTCGCAACCGTAGCCCATTAATCCGTATCCCAGCTTCTCGCGGCGTAGGAACTCGTGTTGAAGTACGTAGCGTAGACCCGGCTGCTAACCCATATTTAGCAATGGCTGTTCTATTAAAAGCTGGTTTAGATGGAATCAAGAACAATCTTGAAGCTCCAAAACCTATCGATCGTAATATCTATGTAATGACAAAAGAAGAGCGTGTTGAAGAAGGTATCGTAGATTTACCTGCAACATTAGCTCAAGCTTTAGATAGCTTCCAATCAAATGAAGTTATGGTTTCTGCATTAGGTGAACACTTAGCAGAGCACTTCGTTGAAGCGAAAGAAATCGAGTGGGATATGTTCCGTACACAAGTTCATCCTTGGGAACGTGACCAATACATGAGCCAATATTAATTTTTAAAAGTCGGAGAGATCGTTTGTACGTTCTCTCCGACTTTTTTGTTTTTCACAATGAATAAATAACATTCTGCATACGTAAATTGAATAATATAGCTTGTTTATAAAAAAGCTGCCTGTCGTATAATTTACAGGGAGCTTTTTTATTGTTTTGTTACATACAAGAAAGAATTTGTTTACATGAATCAAAAAGGATGAGCTTTTTGTCTCATTGAATCTATAAGTAAAAGTAGTGTATAACAGATAGTGAGATTGTTTATGTGTTCACTCTGCACTGTATTTCAGTATAACTTCAGAGAGTTTTCAGCCAATCATAGTATCGTTAGAAAATACTGTTGGAGAGGAATGTAATGAAAATGAAAGAAGGAAATTTCTTTAAAGGTTTAGTGATAGGGATATTGATAAGCATTCCAATTTGGATTATTCTCATTGTTGTAGGCGTTCTGCTTTTTAAATAGGTCCTAATGTTATAAATAATAGACCCTCCTGATCTATACTTTAATCAACCAGAATAGAATTTGGACCAAAAGTATGTTAGGGGGAGGGAACCGCACGATGAATTGTGCGGATTTTTTTATTGGTAGGGTAAACGTAGATTTCATCTATTTAGTTGCTTCTAGCAGTTGATTGGAGAGACTCCTGCGGGAAAAGCGGAATAGGTGAGACCCCGCAGGAGCGCACGCGACGAGGAGGCTCACCAGCCCCCCCGCGGAAAGCGAAGCCTTGCACGGAATTCAACAGCGATGTAACAAGCCATCCATACTAGCGCATTTATCCCATTTGTTCGTTTTTAGGTTGAAGTGATTTCGTTATGTCTCAATCTCCTTTTTTAGTAATTTTTCACTAAGTAGGCTAGTATACGTAGCACTTTTTTCCCTCATGCATATGTTAACAATAAGGAGGGACAAGTAATATGAAAAAAATCTATCTTGATGCAGGACATGGTGGGGCAGATGCAGGAGCAGTTGGAGCAAGCGGACTATATGAAAAAAACTTAGTGTTAAAAATTCAACAATATTTAATAAGCTATTTAAATAGCACCTACAGTGACTTTACGATTAAAACCACCCGTACCACAGATACTTTTTTATCGTTATCTCAGCGAGCTTCTCAAGCTAACTCGTGGGGAGCAGATGCATTTATGTCTATTCACGTAAATGCCGGTGGAGGAACAGGATACGAAGATTATGTTTATAGAAGCGCCAGCAATGCCAGTAAAACGTTTCAATCAATTGTCCACGGCCAAGTACAGCCAGCGCTGCTGTCGTATAATCATCCGAATCGCGGTCGAAAATCAGCTAATTATGCGGTGCTTCGCTTAACAAATATGCCTGCAGTACTAACTGAAATAGCTTTTATTGATAGGAGCGCCGATGCAGCACTTCTTCAAAATGAAGCTTTTTTAAAAAGCATGGGTGAATCGTATGCAAAAGGAATTGCCGTATATTTAAATTTACCTCGTCGTGCAGTTCCAAATCCATCGCCATCTCCATCTCCAACACCGACACCGACACCGACACCAAATCCATCACCTTCTGAACCAGGTGAAAAAACGTATACAATTAAGCAAGGAGATACGCTGTACAGTATTGCACAGAAGTACGGAATAACAGTACAAGCGCTTCAAGAAGCGAATACAGGGCTTTCTGATCCTTTAACACTACAGGTTGGAAAAACAATTGTTATTCCTTCAGGAACTTCACCAACACCTACTCCAACACCTACTCCAACACCTACTCCAACACCACCTTCTGAACAATATCCACTTCCCAATGGAATTTTAAAACAAGGCGATTCTGGAGAAGCAGTGAAACAGCTTCAAAGAGCATTAAACGCGGTTAATTTTAAAGTAGGGTCAGTAGACGGAATATATGGAGTACAAACGAAAGATGCAGTCAGACGTTTTCAGCTTGTGTATCTTCCTTATGATGTAGATGGCATTTATGGTCCTCAAACGAAAAACAAGCTAGCAGCCGTTTTAAAAGCAAAAAGTTAAAGAAAGCAGGTCTTCTGTAAGCAGGCAGAAGGCCTTTTGTTTTCCCCTTAAAAGCGCCTTAAGTACTATTTTATCGTTTACGTAAAATAATGCTTTACAAACCATTTGTACGGGAGTATATTATCTAAGAACAAAGGATAGTTATGAAAGAAACTTGTTATCAATCATACCCTTTAACCGAAAATTATATTGACCTGTTATCGCTTAATTCGTCAGAAGTGGGGGACCCAAATTTGTGCATTGTCACTTGGGGTGAATCCTTTTTTAAAAGGTAGGGCTACTCTCATAGCCCGAATCCGACAGCTAACCCCATAAGCGTTTTGGAGAGGAGGTTTAAGCTGTGTAAAAACGCTGAGAACCCTTAGTGTTTTTTTTGTGCGCTTTTTTAACATAAAAAGGTATTTTTTAGGGATAATATCACTTATTCATGAACTTGTAACGGAGCTTAGCAACGAACAGTGAATAGTAGCTAAGCAATCATCGGAGGGAAATTACGTGAACTATTCAGTTCTCAAGAGATTATTGATTGGAAAGCCGCTCAAAACAAAAGAGTTAGGCGATCAAAAGCTTAGTAAGCTTAAAGCGCTGGCTATTTTATCATCAGATGCCTTATCTTCAGTGGCTTATGGAACAGAACAGATTTTGATTGTCCTTGCAACAGTGGGCGTGCTTGCCTATTGGTATTCGATTCCAATTGCGATTGGGGTATTGGTGCTGCTGACGGCTTTAATTCTTTCATATCGTCAAATTATTTATGCGTATCCGCAAGGCGGAGGAGCTTATATTGTTTCGAAAACCAATTTAGGAGAAAATCCTGGACTTATCGCTGGGGGATCACTGTTAGTAGATTATATTTTAACAGTTGCCGTGAGTGTTTCAGCAGGAACCGATGCTTTAACTTCGGCTTTTCCAACGCTGCATCACTATAACGTAGTAATTGCGTGTTTGCTGGTGATTTTTATTACGGTTTTAAATTTACGAGGTGTAACAGAATCCGCTTCTGTCTTAGCTTATCCGGTTTATTTATTTGTGATTGCTCTTATTTTGTTAATAGCGGTGGGCTTCTTCAAAATAGTGACAGGTCAAGTTTCACCTGAGCTTCATACATCTCTCGGTACCGTGGTGCCAGGTATTAGTTTGTTTTTATTATTAAAAGCTTTTTCATCAGGCTGTTCGGCATTGACTGGTGTAGAAGCTATTTCGAATGCAGTGCCTAACTTTAAAGATCCAGGTGCAAAAAATGCTGTTCATACATTAATGCTGATGGGCGGTATTTTAGCCGTTTTATTTTCTGGCATCACGTTTTTAGCTTATTGGCTTGGCATTTCTCCAAAAGCAGATGAAACGGTTGTATCACAAATTGCATCGAGTGTATTTGGACGAAATGGGTTTTATTATTTTATTCAAGGCACCACAGCTCTGATTTTAGTGCTAGCAGCGAATACGGGTTTTTCAGCTTTCCCTTTGCTTGCCGTAAACTTATCGTCTGATAAATACATGCCAAGAATGTTTCAAATTCGCGGCGATCGACTAGGCTATTCAAATGGAATTGTGACCCTTGGAATTGCTTCTATTGTCTTACTTGTCGCCTTTAAAGGAGCGACGGAACAATTAATTCCTCTTTATGCAGTTGGAGTGTTCATTCCATTTACGCTTTCTCAAACAGGCATGATTGTCAAATGGCTTAGAGAAAAGCCGGCCGGCTGGCAAGGAAAGCTAACCATTAACTTAATTGGTGCCCTCATTACCTTAACGGTGCTAATCATTTTGTTTACAACGAAGTTTTCACAAGTATGGTCCGTGCTCGTTTTCTTACCGGTTATCGTTTATATTTTTCATCGCATTCATACGCATTATGAAGCGGTAGGAGAGCAGCTTCGTATTAAGCAAGGAGAAAAGATTGGAAAGCTTGAAGGAAGTGTGGTCATTGTTCCTGTAGCAGGAATGACAAAGGTAGTAGAAAATTCATTGAACTATGCAAGAACGATTGGTGATACCGTTATTGCGGTGCACGTTGCTTTTGACCGAGAAAGCGAAAAGAGAATGGAAGAGAAGTGGGAAAAGTGGCAGCCTGATATTCGTATTGTTACGTTTCACTCTCAATACCGCAGTCTTGTGCGTCCGCTGTTTCGATTCATCGATATGGCTGAAGAAAAAGCCCGGGAAAATAATATGGCTATTACGGTTGTTATTCCGCAGTTCATCACGAAAAAAAGCTGGCAAAACATCCTTCATAATCAGTCCAGTCTGCTGTTAAAAGCACATTTGCTTTACCGTAAAAACGTAATCGTTACAACGGTACCTTATCGTTTTAAAAAATAATGAAACATGACTAAAAACCTCCAACTTATATGTTGGAGGTTTTTAATTTTTAAATTCACATACACTAACCATAATTGAATCTCATCAAAGGCACAAACGGAGGGATTGCATGAGTGAATTAATTAAGTTATTGCGAAAAGGAAATAAATCGGCCATGATGGCCGCTATAGTTAATACCATTATATCCATTATTAAAGGGATTGCTTTTGCTTTAACGGGAAATGTAGCGATGTTTGCTGAAACGATGCACAGCTTAGGAGACGCAGCAAATCAGTTCTTTGTTTTTATAGGTTCAGCATTAAGCAAAAAAGCTCCGACCAAACGATTTCCAAACGGATTTGGACGATTGGTTAATCTCGTTTTATTAGGAGCGGTTCTTGTAGTAGGAATTATGGCATTTGAAACGATTAAAGAAGGGTATCATCATATTCTTCATCCGACGAAGTCTTCAGGCTTTATCTTAAATATTGCAGTACTTGGCATCTCGGTATTACTTGAGATGTTTGTCCTCTTTAAGGCAATGAAAGAAATTTTGCACGATGTCGGAATGAATACTGCAGAGGTCAATGTTTTTACGCAAAGCTTTGTTCATCTAAAGAAAGCAAAGCCAGCAACTAAGCTTGTTTTTATGGAAGATCTGGTAGCCACTGGAGGAGGCGTATTGGCTTTAATTGCCGTTTTTATTTCGCGGTTTACGCCTTTTCATCAAGCTGAAGGAATTGCTTCTATGCTAATTGGTCTTATGATGTTTTTTGTAGTAGGACGAGTATTTTTAGATAACGCTGCTGGAGCGCTTGGTGAAGCAGATAAAGAAATGGAAATGAAAATTGGCGCCATTGTTATGCAAGATGTACAAGTGCGTGATATTCAAACGTTAATGGTGATGAAAGAAGGAGAAGAGCTTCACGTTGAATTAAAAGTAGAAATTGATCCTTCTTTAACAGTAGCAGAAGCGGATGATATTAAAGATCGTCTCGAAAATCGTATTTTACAGGAAAAAGGAATAACGGATGTCATTATTGAATTTGATGAAGATGATGGAATTCCTGACTGGGTGACAAGCGATTTACAGCTTCAAAAAGAATAAAAAACAAGGAAGAAAACAACTGTTTTCTTCCTTGTTTTTTTAGCTATATACTTTTTCACGCACGTTTTGAGAATCTGTTGAAGCCGCAGAAAAGTTAATAGTTTCACGTACAACGTAAATAGGTCTATTTTTACTTTCATCGTAAATTCTTGCGATGTATTGTCCCACTAGACCTAAACCAAGTAGCTGAATACCGCTAAAGAAAGTGATAGCTACCATAATCGAAGTCCAGCCAGGCTGAATATTTTCACCTATCAGCCAAACAACAATCGAATAACTTAAAACGAGAAGTGATACAAAAACTGATAACAAGCCAATAACCATTACTAAACGTAAAGGTTTCGTTGAAAAACCAATAATTCCATCTGAAGCAAACTTGATCATCTTTTTTAAAGGATATTTTGTTTCACCAGCAAAACGCTCATCGCGCTCATATTCTACATATGTTTGCCTGAAGCCGATCCAAGACATCATTCCTCTTACGAAACGATTGCGTTCAGTCATTTTTTTGAATACGTCCGCAACTTTTCGGTCGATAATACGAAAATCTCCCGTGTCTTTTGGGATTTCAATATCGGACATATAATTTAAAAAGCGATAAAAATACTTAGCCGTTGTCAATTTAAAAAAGGTCTCTCCGCTTCGCTTCTTGCGCTTTGCGTATACAATTTCATAGCCTTGCTGCCATTTAGCAATTAATTCAGGAATCATTTCAGGCGGATCCTGTAAGTCAGCATCAATAATTACGATAGCATCACCTTGAGCATAGTCAATACCTGCTGTGACGGCAGTTTGGTGCCCGAAATTACGGGCAAAATCAATAATTTTTACGTTAGAATCCATAGCTGCTACGTCCTTTAAGATTTCAATTGTTCGGTCTGTACTGCCGTCATTGACGAAAATGAATTCATAGTTAATGTGATTTTCATGCATGACGGAAAGCAAGCGATTATAGCATTCATTAGCTACTTCTTCTTCAAAATACATAGGTACCACGATTGAAATTAGTTCTTTCATGCTTTACCTCCTATCGAGTGATTGTTTGTGTGCTTAAACGTCCATATTTTATTAAGAAAAAAATTAAAAAACATTCCTATACAAGTAGACAACAGTTGTCCAATTATCGGATTAGCAGGTGTATAGTGTACAAGAAGGAATAAGCAAGATGTATTAATTGCTAAAGTAATAAGGTTTACGATGAAAAATTGAGCTAACATCCATTTATGCACAGTTGCTTGAAACACCCACGATTTGTTCCAATAGTAGCTGTTTATGACGCCAATGAAATAGGATAGTACGTTAGCCAATATATAATTCATATCAAAATGAATCAGTGCTAAGTAACTGATAATAGTGAGCAGGGTATTCATTATACCTACAAATCCGAATTTCAGGAATTTTATCACGGTTGCATAATCCCTTCCATTTAATTTATCTCTTCACATTTTGCCTGGGTCTTATTTTTAGTAAACCGTACTAGTAAATAAGATAGAATCACTGAAATACCAAACCCTTCGAGCAGCATAAAGCTTGGGAAAATAAAGAATCGATAGCGAGTTTGAATTTCAATAAGCAAGTGAATAAGAACGTATCCTATGATTAGTAATAAAAACAGTGTATACGGATATTTATCCTGCTTCTTCAGGAATAAACATATAAGTCCAATAATGGAAAGAATAGTAGTTGAAACGTAAATGATTCTTTCATAACTTTGAGCAGCACTAATTAATTTCTCTTTATTAAAAGGTACATCTTCTTGAGGAGTTAATGAAATACTCCAAAATGTAGATGCATCCGTTCCTC
This sequence comes from Priestia sp. FSL W8-0524, assembly GCF_038005965.1. Taxonomy (NCBI): domain Bacteria; kingdom Bacillati; phylum Bacillota; class Bacilli; order Caryophanales; family Bacillaceae; genus Priestia; species Priestia sp. FSL W8-0524. The sequence continues at coordinate 3,755,498 of NZ_JBBOUG010000001.1, read as the reverse complement.
CCCACATATTCAGGAATTTAATGTGAAAGAGATCTAAAAGTTGCTCTTTATCTGCTACTCGCTCTTTAATTACTTCTTTTTCTGCTTCAGCTCGTTTTTCTCCAATTGGCATACCCATAAAACGACTAGCATCCTCTGAAGAATAAGAACCGCTTGTTTCATAATTAAAGCCAATAACGAATTTCCATAAAGGATCTCTGTTACTTAAAGGATATTTAGAAATACCGCTCGCTACAAAAGAGTAGTTGATTAGCGCATTTGCAATAAAAAAAGTAGCCAGTACGCCTACGAGGTTTTTTCCTATTTTCTTTCGACGAGTTTTTAACTCAGCAGCATCCTTCGCTTTAATGTAAGGTTGAAGAATTTGCAAGATGAAATAAATGAAAACAGCAACGATAATAATGGGTCCCAGAGGGCGCATTAAATTTCCTAACGACAATAGAAGACCAATATAAAGCCAGCTAAACTTGTTATGAGCAAATCTTTTTATAATAAGGTAAAAAGCTGCATAAAATAAAAAAGTAGCTAAATGCTGATTGGTTAACACTGAGCTGTAGAGAATGTTCGGAATGTAGAACGCATATAGGAAAGCTGCCATTCTCCCAGCAAGTTCGTTAAATACTTTAGCGCCAATTAGATAAATAAAAATAACGGTTCCAGTAGAATAAAAAATATTTAACAATTTTAATGTAAAAATGCTATCTCCAAAACAGCGAATAACAATAGATTCATAGAATGAAAAGCCTAGCTGATATACCCATGTAGTGAAATAAACGCTTTGGTTAAATTCATAATTTCCTTTTGCGATATTACGTGCGGCATCTAACATGACAAGAAAGTCAGATTTTACAGGTGTTTGAACAGAAAGCATCCATGCTAATCGAACACCTAAGGTCAAAACAATCAGTGAAATAAAAAAAACAGTTTTGTTCATGTATCTACTTGCAATAGCTATTAGAAAAATGACAAGGAAAGTGATACATATTCCTTCAATAATAAATGAATTACTTAAAGCCAAGCCTTTTAAGTCCAATGAATTTGTCATCGCGCTATAACTGCCCCATAGAGACCATGTAAGAATCATGACACATAAAAGAATCAGGCTTTTGGATAAAAATGAGTTAAGCATATTACCTCCTGCAAATTATTTCAAAGATAAGGTACAAAATTCCTACCCTATGATACCATATTTTATTATTTTGTATATATTTTTCTTATAGAGTATAATGTTAGATTGTTCTGAAATTACAACAGCGGCACAACGTGTAATAAAAGGTTCAGTGGAGTAGGCAGTGATTTAGTAATAGATAAAAGAGGTTGGGAAAAAAGGATTTTAGTCGAAGCGAAAAACGAACCATTAATCATCATGTTTGATTAGTGGTTCGTTTTTTATGGTGCACGTAGGTTTCATTTGTTTAGTTCTTTCCAGCAGTTGATTGGAGGGCAAGACGAAGACTCCTGCGGGAAAAGCGGAAGGGGTGAGACCCCGCAGGAGCGCAAGCGACGAGGAGGCTCACCGGCCGCCCGCGGAAAGCGAAGTCTTGCACGGAAATCAACTGCGATGTCACAAGCAATCCCTGCTAGCTTATTTATTTCATTTGTTTCCCTTTAGACTTGCTTGGTTTAGTTATGTCTCAATCTCTTCTTTTTTAAAATGTATTTTCTGATGCGAACAGCTTTTATGTTTTAAATCGATCTTTTAATAAATTCCATAGGGAACTCACTCCGAGACTAATGCTGATCAGAATTCCTGATAAAGCTACTATTAAAGCGATATATTCAAAGATAGAAAACTGCTTCATACTATCCCAATTGATGTTTCCCTTTAGCTTGCTAATAACTAAATTCATTCCGTAAATACCGGAAAGAACGGTATAAATCGTTAAAATTAATAATAAGTAATTGTGACGCTTGGCCGCGATTTTCTCTTGATTTTGATACAAAGTACCAAGGGTTTCTTTGACTTCTTGATAAAGAGAATTGATGTGGAAGATTTTTTTAAAGAGCTCAGAAAACTCTTGACCTTCCGTGCGAGAGCTAATTTCTAAAAATAAATATTTACCTGAAAATACAGTAATAGAGCGAATTAGTCGCTCGATGCCCTCTGAATTTTTATGAAACGTGAGCTGAGAATACTCATAGGATAGTTTTAGCAACACGATTTTATAGAAAAAATGCAAAAATAAATTATAGTAATGTTGGCCAAATAGATGATTCATCAAAAGCTGATCCGTTTTAGAGTCTGTCGATTTAGAAATACACGAAAACACATGGTCTGTTATAACGTAATAAGTTTCAGGAGCCCATCTGGAATACACGTGTTTGGTATTATACGTTTTAATATACTCATGGTTGTGTGCAGAGATAAACGGTTTCCCGTCAGGCGTATAGCTATTTAGCTGCCCAGTACGAAATAAAGTTGTGGAGTTAATCTCTTGCTCTTGATTTACCGTTACATAACTTAATACAAACATCCGTTCATCGATAAAATAAGGAAGACTCCCGACGTGCTGTTCACGCGTCGCTTCTTTTTTGATGTGTTCGTTCAAAAATGGCGCGAGCTGTGAAAAAATATAATCCTGTACTTTGCTATAGCGATGGTGTTCATAGGTAATGGTGGATCCATGCTCTTCAGCAAGCTTCGGTTCTAATACACGAAAATGATTCATGAATTCTAAAATGTCATCATAGGTGTAATGATTATGACTCATCTCAGTGCGAATGGTCATGACGCCAATTTCAAAAGGACATAAAAAAACATCCACAGACAGCACGTTGCTAGACACGGTGGTGGAGGAAGTTTGTAGCGTAACGGTATGGTCTATTTTTTTTGAAAATCGAAGCAAGCCTTCTTTTTCGCACGAATCAGGAAATAGAATACATTCAATGTAAGGAAGGAAATATTGATCCAAGCTATCATGAGATACGTAATACTGTTCTCCGTAGTATTCTTTTTCTACATGTTTGTTTTGAATGGAAAAAAACTCAAACATATTTGCTTCTAGTGCATGAACAAGCTGCTCTTTATTTTTTCGATCAAAGGAAAAAGGAAAAAGAAACATGTTCATTGCTTTGGTAGGCATAATAGTTTGAAATGGTTCTGTTTTCCTTGGTGTATTGGTCATAAACTACATCCTTCTTATAGTCGGTTGTATTTTTTTTGAGAGTCGAAAAAATGCAGACAGAAAGTAAAAGGTAAAACAGCCTTTATAAAAACCGCTCTACCTGCCTGTAATGATTCGACGTATCATTTATAATATGCCAATTTTTTTAGAAAACAAACGTAAAAAAACCAACTAACATCATGATTAGTTGGTTTTACATACAGTGTGATTAGTGAATCGTGCGATATACACCAGTGACTTTTCCTAAAATCGTTACGTGGCGAAGAATAATAGGCGCCATCGTTGAATTTTCAGGCTGTAAACGAACGAAATTTTCTTCTTTAAAGAAACGTTTTACCGTTGCTTCGTTGTCCTCGGTCATAGCGACCACAATATCTCCGTTATTAGCAGTTTGCTGCTGACGTACGATTACCATATCGCCATCTAGAATACCTGCTTCAATCATACTTTCTCCCATAATTTCAAGCATAAATACATGATCATCTGGAGAAACGAATTTATCTGGAAGAGGGAAATATTCTTCCACATTTTCAACGGCTGTTATAGGAAGACCCGCTGTTACTTTACCGATAACAGGAACATTAATGACATTGCTTTTAGGGATGTTTACTTCGTCTAGTTGAAGAACTTCGATTGCTCTTGGTTTTGTTGGATCTCTGCGAATTAACCCTTTACTTTCTAAACGAGCTAAATGCCCGTGTACAGTGGAGCTAGAGGCTAATCCCACCGCTTCCCCAATCTCACGAACAGAAGGCGGATAACCTTTTAATTTTACTTCGTGCTTAATAAAATCTAGTATGTCTTGTTGACGTTTTGATAGCTTCATATTTTTCACCTCGATTTTAGCTATTCTTTAGGTGAATTATACCACGTGATGTGTCAATATACAAACATAAGTTCGAAGAATTCCATTGACAGAAACAAATGTTCTCAATAAAATAAGAACATATATTCTGATAGGGGGATCATAATATGCACCAATTCTTACATTCTATGAAACATTACGCTATTTTTTTTGCAGTTATCGCTGCACTTACATATGTATTGACGCTGGTTTTAGGAGCGGATAAAGTAGATTTAGACAAATATTCAACGGTTACTATTACAAAAGGAGATACGCTTTGGGACTTGTCCAACAAGTATCATAATCACCATCATTTGACCACCAATGAATTTGTCAAATGGGTTGAAGACGTCAATGATCTAAACTCAGACACTGCCCAGTCTTTATCTCCTGGAGATAAATTATATATTCCTGTTTTAAAAAAAGAGTTACATAATCAAGTGGCAATTGAACAGTAGTGTGTAACGGCCGTTCCTGAATATTGTTAGAAGCCGAAAAGGTCGTGATAAAAGTGGACGCCATTATTTATTGCCGTGTAAGTACGGATAAAAAAACCCAAGAAACATCTTTACAGCGCCAGCAAGAAGAATTAAAAAAGCTTGCTGATCTTCACCATCTAAACGTAAAAAAAGTCGTAATGGAAAAAGCAAGCGGATATGACGTAGACAGAGAGGGTATATTGGATGTTCTTCATACAATGAAAGAAGAAAAAATATCTGTGCTGCTCATTCAAGACGAAACGCGATTAGGCAGAGGAAATGCCCGAATTGCGCTTCTTCATGCTTTTCATAAAGAAAATGCTACGATTTATACGATTAGTCATCAAGGTCAGCTTCAGCTTTCAGAATCTGATTCGATGGTGTTAGATATTATTAGCTTAGTGGAAGAGCATCAGCGGAAATTACATAATGCTAAAATTAAAAGAGGAATGAAAAGAGCCGTAGAAAACGGTTATCGTCCGCAGCAAAATTTAAAAAATCAAGGAGTTAACTCAGGAAGAGAAAAAAAAGAAGCGCCGATTGAAGAAATTGTCCGCCTTCGTCATAACGGCTTAACCTTTGCTGAAATTTCAGTTACGCTAAAAGGTTTTGGTTATAATATTTCAAAAGCAACGGTACATCGTCGCTATCAAGAGTATCAAGAGAGTGCTCAATCTCTTGATAAAACGAAAGAGATTTAGTAAGATGACTACATGTTGCCGGAACGGTTCGGTAATTTTAATTATTGATTATAAGGAGATAGGTTTTATATGCTATCAAAAGATAAACTTGCTCGTATTAATGCTCTTTCAAAAAAGGCAAAGGCTGAAGGTCTGACAGAATCTGAAGCGAAAGAACAGCAAGAGCTACGTCAGGAATATTTAAAAGTTTTCCGACAATCTATGACAAACCACCTTCATACGATTAAAGTTGTGGACGAGGAAGGTAAAGATGTTACGCCTAAGAAGTTAAAAGAGAGCAAAAAGAAGCGTCTTCACTAAGACGTTCTAGTAAAACTAGAGGGAGAGTTCCCTCTAGTTTTTTGTATATTTTTAATAAGGCACACAAAAACTGTAAAAGTGGAAATTTTTTTGGTTCAAGTATTGTACAAATAAGCAAATCATTAGTATGATAACATATGTACATAGTTTTGAAAGGAATGAAGAGTATGACACAACGTATTGAAGATCTTTCGATTGCAACAATTCGTACTTTATCAATCGATGCGATTGAGAAAGCAAATTCAGGTCACCCAGGTATGCCAATGGGAGCTGCTCCAATGGCATATACATTGTGGACAAAATTTATGAACATCAATCCAAAGAATCCAAACTGGTTCAACCGTGACCGCTTTGTATTATCAGCAGGACACGGATCGGCACTATTATACAGCTTGCTTCATTTAGCTGGATATGACTTATCAATTGAAGACCTTAAAAACTTCCGTCAATGGGGAAGCAAAACACCAGGTCATCCAGAGTTCGGTCATACAGCAGGTGTTGATGCAACAACTGGTCCACTAGGACAAGGTATTGCAATGGCTGTTGGTAAAGCAATGGCAGAACGTCATTTAGCTGAAACATACAACAAAGAAGGTTTAGAAATTGTAGACCACTTTACGTATGGTATTTGTGGTGACGGAGACTTAATGGAAGGTGTATCTGCTGAAGCAGCTTCATTAGCGGCACACTTAAAATTAGGACGCTTAGTTGTTTTATACGATTCAAATGATATTTCTTTAGACGGAGATTTAGATCGCTCGTTCTCTGAGAACGTAGAAGATCGTTTCAAGGCTTACGGATGGCAAGTAATTCGCGTTGAAGACGGCAATGACTTGACAGCGATTGCAAACGCAATTGAAGAAGCAAAAAGCGATTTAACACGCCCAACGCTAATTGAAGTAAAAACAACAATCGGATTTGGTTCTCCAAACCACGCGGGTACTTCTGGCGTGCACGGTTCTCCATTAGGTTCCGATGAAACAAAATTAACAAAAGAAGCTTATGCATGGACATTTGAAGAAGATTTCTATGTGCCAGAAGAAGTGTATGCTCACTTCAAAGCTACAATTGCTGAAGATGGCCAAAAGAAAGAAAACGAATGGAACGATGTATTTGCACAGTATAAAGAAAAATATCCTGAACTAGGTCGTCAATTTGAACTAGCAGTAGAAGGAAAGTTACCGGAAGGCTGGGAAGAAACGCTTCCAGCATACGAAACGGGTTCAAGCTTAGCTAGCCGTGCTTCTTCTGGAGAAGTATTAAACGCAGTAGCACAAGCTGTACCTCAATTCTTCGGCGGTTCAGCTGACTTAGCTGGGTCAAATAAAACAATGATTAAAGGTTCAGAAGACTTCACTGCAGCTGATTACAGCGGACGTAATATTTGGTTCGGTGTACGTGAATTTGCAATGGGAGCTGCATTAAACGGTATGGCTCTACACGGCGGTGTAAAAGTATTCGGAGGAACATTCTTTGTATTCTCTGATTATCTTCGCCCAGCAATTCGCTTAGCAGCTTTAATGAAGCTTCCTGTAACATATGTATTCACACATGACAGTATCGCAGTTGGAGAAGACGGCCCAACACATGAGCCAATTGAACAATTGCCATCACTTCGTGCAATGCCAGGTCTTTCAGTGGTTCGTCCTGCAGATGCAAATGAAACAGCTGCTGCATGGCGCTTAGCATTAGAATCAACTGACCGCCCAACGGCGCTTGTATTGACTCGTCAAAACTTGCCAACGCTTGAAGGTACAAAAGAAAATGCATACGAAGGCGTGTCTAAAGGCGCGTACGTTGTATCTAAAGCTGGTAAAGACCAAGCGGATGCATTAATACTTGCAACAGGCTCTGAAGTAAGCCTAGCAGTAGAAGCACAAAAAGCATTAGCTGCAGAAGGCATTGATGTATCTGTAGTAAGTATGCCTGCATGGGATCGTTTCGAAGAGCAATCTGCTGAGTACAAAGAAAGTGTTATCCCTAAATCAGTGAAAAAACGTTTAGGTATTGAAATGGCTTCTACACTTGGCTGGGAACGCTATGTTGGAGACGAGGGACAAGTTCTTGGTATTAATCACTTCGGTGCATCTGCTCCTGGTGAAACAATCATGAAAGAATTTGGTTTTACAGTTGAAAATGTAGTAGCAAAAGTGAAAAGCTTGCTTAATGCATAATTCTTTTTCACAAGAAAGAGCAGACTCCTATGGTCTGCTCTTTTTTTTCGACAAAAAAACAAAGAAATTTTTTCATCGATAGACAAGCATTGCGTACACCATTCGGTATAATGGTACAAAAAAGAACGAGCCGAAAGGGAGGATGAATCGTGAGAACGTATGAAGTATATTTAATGGAGGAAGAAGTTGCATCATCCTATTTTCGAAGAGAAAAGCTCATTTATCAGCTGCTGATTGAATATAAAATGAAACGTCACTTGCAGGAAACGCATTTACAAAAACAAGTTCATTACATTACTCGCCAACTGCCCAATTCATTTATTCAACGAGAATTACTTCAGGCGTTTTCTCATTATCCTCATTTTTTTACTCATCAAGAGACGTTTGTGCTAGAATATCCTCATAAAAAAAGTCGAGCATCTATAAAATTAACGAATCGCTGTATAACAATTGAAGGAGATGGCAATGTTGATGCTGAGACAGCTTTTTTTGAAGTATTACGCAAGCTAGATCCTTGTTTTTTAGCAGTGAATTATGGAACGGATGAATACGGCTGGCTGAGGCCTGTGAAAACAAGAAAATTTGTGTAATTATTTAAGGAAATTGGAACGGAAATATTGTATAATAGCGTATGGTCTAGTACACTGTAAGTTAGACAACACGAAGGAGGAAGTAATACCATGGGAATGTATATTCTAGTTGGTGTTCTAGCATTAATTGTTGGGATAGCGCTAGGATTTTTCATTGCTCGTAAGTATATGATGAGCTATCTGAAGAAAAATCCACCAATTAATGAACAAATGTTAAAAATGATGATGATGCAAATGGGCATGAAACCATCGCAGAAAAAAATTAACCAAATGATGAAAGCAATGAACGGCCAAATTAAATAATGGTTAATTGGACAGACACTCTCTATTCAGAAGGGTGTCTTTTGTTTTATGATAGAGATAAGAAAATGGTTGTGGGGCTAGGGGGATACGATGAAAATTTTTCGAGAGTTATGGTGGTTTTTCAAACAGGAAAAAAAGTCTTACATAACGGGGATAGCGCTGCTCATTATTGTGGCAGCATTAGAACTTCTCCCGCCTAAAATTATTGGTTTAACGGTAGATGGCATTAAAGAAGGGACGCTGAATGGAAAGCGCTTAATGCAGATGGTTGGCATTTTGCTAGGAGCTGCTGTTGTGGCCTATTTCACAAGATACATATGGCGTATTATGATATTTGGTTCATCTGTTAAACTAGCCAAGCAGCTGAGAAATACCCTCTACACTCATTTTACCAGGATGAATCAGGCCTTTTATCAGCGGCGGCGAATTGGGGATTTGATGGCCCATGCAACGAATGATATTCAAGCTATTCAACAAACTGCAGGTTCGGGCGTTTTGACGCTCGTGGATTCCATTGTCACAGGAGGGCTTGTTCTATGCACAATGGCCCTAACAATCAGCTGGAAATTAACGCTTATTTGCCTTATTCCTATGCCGCTTATGGCCGTTTTAACAAGTTACTATGGTACATTGCTTCATGCGCGGTTTCATCACGCACAAGCAGCATTTTCTACTTTAAATGATAAGGTTCAAGAAAGCATTAGCGGAATTAAAGTCATTAAGACGTTTGGGGAAGAAGCAGCTGATGTCGAAGAATTTCGTATGAAGTCTGCAGATGTTGTTCAAAAGAACATGAAAGTAGCACGAGTAGATGCATTGTTTGATCCGACCATTTCGATTATTGTAGCACTTTCTTTTTTACTTGCTCTTATTTTTGGCAGCAAGATGGTGATTAATGAAGAGTTAACACTGGGGCAGCTTGTTACCTTTACAACTTATTTGGGCCTTCTTATTTGGCCGATGCTCGCGTTTGGCTGGCTATTTAACATTGTGGAACGAGGAAGAGCATCATATGACAGGGTATTTTCTTTATTAAAAGAAGAAAATTCGATTGAAGAAGCAGCGCATCCTAGTGTTGAACTGCCAACAGGAAATATTGAAGCTGTTATTCATAGGTTTTCGTATGGTAAAGAAGACGAATACACGTTAAACGAAATTTACTTTACACTTTCTCGCGGTCAAACGTTAGGGATTGTTGGAAAGACGGGTGCTGGGAAAACCACGCTTTTAAAGCTGTTGCTTCGTGAATTTGATGTAAGCGACGGAGCTGTTTTATGGGGAGGAAAAGACATTAAAGATTATGCTTTTGATTCACTGTACAAAAGCATTGGATATGTTCCTCAAGATCACTTTTTGTTTTCGACAACAGTCGCTGCTAATATCGCGTTCGGAAAAGAAGACGCAAGCAATCAAGAAATCCAAGAAGCGGCTAAAGTTGCAAATGTACATAAAGACATCCTCGATTTTACAGATGGCTATCAAACAATAGTAGGTGAAAAAGGCGTTTCGTTATCTGGTGGACAAAAACAGCGTATCTCGATTGCAAGAGCTCTTCTATTAGATCCTGAGCTTTTAATTTTAGATGACTCGCTATCAGCGGTAGATGGAAAAACGGAAGCGGGTATTTTACAAGCGTTGAAGCAAAAACGTCAAAATCGAACAACGATTATTACAGCGCATCGGCTGAGCTCGGTTACTCATGCAGACCTGATTCTTGTCCTTGATAAAGGGAAAATTATTCAGCGAGGAACTCATGAGGAACTGCTTAGCGTGAGCGGCTGGTATCAGGATATGTACGATAGACAGCAGCTTGAACGTGCGGTAGAAGAAGGAGAGACGAAAAATGAAAATTGAGCATTCTTCGGTACATAAACGTCTGTTTCACTATACAATTCCGCATAAAAAATCATTTTTTTTAGCGTTCACTCTATTATTAATTGCTACGGCTGCTGATTTATTAGGGCCCATTTTGATTAAAATTTTCATTGACGATTATTTAACTCCTAAGTATTTGCCTCTTCAGCCTCTGGTGTGGCTTGCAAGCAGTTATTTGCTTTTACAGCTTTTAAAAATTGTCGTTCAATACTTTCAGCTTCTGCAGTTTCAGAAAATTGCGCTTCAAATTATTCAGCAGATTCGAATTGACGTTTTTTCTCATGTTCATCGTCTGGCGCTTCGCTTTTTTGACAACACGCCAACGGGAAGCCTTGTTTCTCGAATTACAAATGACACGGAAGCTATGAAAGAAATGTTTGTAGAAGTCATCGCGGTTTTTATTCAAAATGGGGTATTTTTGATTGGTATTTTTATAGCGATGTTTATGCTAGATGTGAAGCTGGCTTTTTACTGTTTAGTTCTTCTCCCGTTTATTTGGGGACTTATGAAGCTTTATCAGCATTACAGCGCTATTTACTACGGACAGCTCCGAGAAAAGCTAAGTCAGTTAAATGCCAAGCTTCATGAGTCTTTGCAAGGCATGTCCATTATTCAATTATTTCGTCAAAAAAAGCGGCTTCGCTCGGAATTTGAAGAAATTAATGATGAGCACTACAAAGCGGGCATGCGCAATATTAAGTTAGATGGTTTGCTACTGAGGCCTGCTGTCGAAATTCTTTATATTTTAGCCGTTATTCTTGTGCTCAGTTATTTTGGCATTTCCGTAGCTGACAGTCCTGTTAAAATTGGTGTTCTTTACGCGTTTATCAACTATTTGGATCGTTTTTTTGAGCCCGTTAATGAAATGATGCAGCGTCTTTCTATGTATCAGCAAGCGATGGTATCAGCCTCCCGGGTATTTGATTTGATGGATGAGGGAGAAAAAAATCCAGTGATGACAGGAGAACAAAAGCAGGGGGTACAAAAAGGAACGGTAGAATTCAAAAACGTCACGTTTTCCTATGACGGTGTTCGAGATGTGCTTTCTGATATATCATTTACGGTAAACGAAGGAGAAACAGTGGCTTTAGTAGGCCATACTGGAAGCGGGAAAAGCTCCATCATTAATTTATTAATGCGTTTTTATGAGCAGCAAAAAGGAGACATTTTGATCGATAATAAACCACTGTCGTCCTTTTCAAATAAACAGCTTCGAGATCAGGTAGGGCTGGTGCTGCAAGATGCCTTTTTATTTGCCGATACCGTAAAGCGAAATATTACGCTGCATGAAGACCATTTTTCTGATGAGCAAGTAAAAGCAGCGGCGAAATTTGTGCAAGCTCACGCATTTATCGAAGCTCTTCCTAATAAGTATAATGAAGTGCTAGTGGAAAGAGGTTCAACTTTATCAAGCGGTCAGCGTCAGCTCTTAGCATTTGCAAGAACGGTGATTCGAAACCCTAAAATCCTTATTCTTGATGAAGCAACAGCCCATATCGATACAGAAACGGAAGAAGCGATTCAAGAAGTGTTAAGAGATATGGGAAAAGGCCGCACAACGATTGCGATTGCACATCGTTTATCAACTATTCAACACGCCGATTGTATTTTAGTATTGCATAAAGGGAAAATAGTCGAAAAAGGAACGCATGCTGAACTGCTAGATAAAGGCGGTTTGTACTATAATATGTATCAGCTTCAGCACAGTGAAAAAGAGGAAAATTTCAATAAAGAAACAGGAGTAAAAGAGATTTATAAAGAATTGATAGAGTGAAGGTGAAAAAAAGAAACAACCTTCATGAAGAGGTTGTTTCTGTTGTTTGAGCAGGGAATTCATTGTAAACGTTTAATAAATGATCTAATTCTTGACTATGTTTAATAGCAGGTGGAGAGTTTAATCCACTTACTCGGACTATGCGGATGAGTTCTTCTCGTTTCTTTTCAATCGCTAATAGAATATCTTTTTTGGCCAATGCTATGTATCCCTTCTAACAAGTCGTTTACCTAATTATACAAGATAATGGTACTATTTGAAAGAAGTGAGATAAGACAATTTGGTTACAAAATGGTAACGAAAAAGAACAAAAAGAACAAAAAAGGGAAGTGGGAAATGTGGGAGATTTAAATTTATTTTTGGCATTTGGCGCAGGCTTTTTATCGTTTATTTCACCCTGCTGTTTGCCTTTGTATCCAGCTTTTTTATCGTACATAACGGGAGTATCAGTCAGCGAGCTAAAGGAAGGCGCTAAGTCACATCAGCGCAAAGCTTTTATTCACACAGCTTTTTTCCTGCTGGGATTTTCTGTTATCTTTATTATGATTGGTTTTGCGACATCCTTTATTGGTCAGTGGTTTTTTAACTATAAGGATTTAATTCGGCAGATTGGCGCTATTCTTATTATTTTCTTTGGTCTAGTTGTACTAGGGATTTTTAAGCCTCGAATTCTTATGCAGGAACATAAAGTTCAATTCGCCAATAAGCCGGCTGGACTCTTAGGTTCTTCTTTTATTGGTATGGCTTTTGCTGCCGGCTGGACTCCTTGCACGGGACCTATTTTAGTATCGGTTATGGCGCTTGCAGCGACAAACCCAGGCTCCGGTCTTTTGTACATGATAACGTATTCACTTGGGTTTTCTATTCCGTTCTTTATCATGACATTCTTTATTGGAAAAATGAACTGGTTAAAAAAACATATGAATTCCATGATGAAAGTTGGCGGATACGCAATGATTGGCATGGGGTTTATTTTATATTTTGACTGGATGACAAAAATTATTATTTATACAACGAGCGTATTTGGAGGGTTTACGGGCTTTTAAAAAGGGAAAATGATACAAAAAAGAATCTGGAAGTTGGCAGGTTCTTTTTTGTTTTTTAAAGACCAAACGTTCATTTTAGCTCTTAGGAAAGAAGCAAGAATATGACTCGAAAAAATATATAGAAAAAATTTATTTTTACTATATCTTCTATAAATACGGAGTGATACAATGAAATCGTCATATTTTTAATTGTTAAAAAGAGGTGTATAAATTGAAAGATATTTTGTTAATCTTGCTTTTGCAACTGATCTATGTACCGATCTTGACGCTGCGCACAATTTTTTTAGTCAAAGGTATGAGTATGTATGCCTCGGTTTTTGGATTTGTTGAAGCGTTAATTTATGTATTTGGCTTATCCCTAGTATTTTCAGGAGATCAAAGCACGCTTGCTATGGTTGTATACGCAGTTGGATTTGGAGTGGGAATTATACTTGGAAGTTATATCGAATCTAGGCTTGCTATCGGATATACAACATTCTTAGTTAACCTTATGACCAAAAATGAAGAGTTAATTAACCGCCTTCGACAGGAAGGTTTTGGTGTTACTGTGTACCAAGGTGAAGGAAGAGACAGTGCACGCTATAGATTAGACATTTTAACAAAAAGAAGTAGAGAAGAAGAGCTATTAGCATTCATTGAAGAATATGAGCCTCGTGCTTTCATTATTTCATACGAGCCGCGTAAATTTAAAGGCGGGTTCTTACTAAAAGCAATGAAAAAGCAAAAACAAAAGCAAAAAGCAAAAGCAGATATTACCTCTACTAAATAAAAACAGAAGAGATCCTCTTCTGTTTTTTTGTTGCACTTTTACTTCTGATGTTTTTTGGATTATAATATAAGTACACACTAAACTATAGTAAAGGAAGGATTTCATTGGTTATTGCTTCAACACTTGTCGCAATTTTTATGGCTTCTTTCATATTAGTTGTTCGAATGAAAGCTGCTGATAAACCAACGAATGCAAAAAAAATTATACTTCCGCCTTTTTTTATGAGTACGGGAGCGTTAATGTTTATCTTTCCAATGTTTCGAGTAACGGGTGCAGAACTGCTTGAGGCGTTAATAGCAGGCATGATCTTCTCAATCCTGTTAATTAAAACGTCTAAATTTGAAATTCGTGACGATCATATTTACTTGAAGCGTTCAAAAGCTTTTGCATTCATTATTATTGGTTTGCTTATTATTCGAATTGCAATGAAAATATATTTAAGTTCTTCAATTGATGTTGGCCAGCTTGGCGGTATGTTCTGGATTTTAGCATTTGGTATGATTGTACCTTGGCGCATTGCGATGTACACATCGTACAAAAAGCTCGAACGAAAGCTGCACAATGATCGTCTTGGAAATACAACGATATTAAATTAAAAAAGGTGGCTACGCAGCCACCTTTTTTGATTTAAAATAAATGCTGATAAGGGACGGCATCTATTTTTTGCTTTTTTAATGTTTTTAATAAAAATTTATGATCACGTTTAGGCGTAGCTAAGATGTATCCACGTACGATTAAGTCTTCTGTTATAGAGGCGGCTTGTTCCTCAAGTGCGAGTTCCCCAATTTTCCCTGCAATTTTTTGTTTGGCCACATCGCGAAATAGTTCAGGTACTGGTTCAACAAGAACGTTTAATAGCTGCTTTTGATCCGCTGACCAAAGGTGAATGGTTTTGGAAAGATAGTGATCTTGCCAATCAAGTTCAGACATGCCGTCTTCTTTTGGTAAGCGCTTTAAAAATTTTCTGAACATAAAAAATCCGCCGATAGCAAACATGCTCATTAAAAAGACAACCCAAAATAAAATAACCCATAAAAACCAGCCCTCTAGCATATTTTTCACTCCTTTATAAAGAGATTAATCATAACATTACTATATTTATACATTTATTATAAAAGCCTTGTTCCTTTTATGGCAATATAAAATCCCTGCACTTTATGTGAAAAGAGAGTCATTTTTGACTTACTGATAAGTTTATATTGACTCATTAATGAGTGAATTATCGTTAGAATTATCTAAAAATGCTTATTTTTCAGCCTTTTAAAAGTTGGCACGTTTTTTGCATATAAACTAATTGAAGAATTATTTAATATGAGAGGAAGATAAAAAATGAGTCAAACTTTTAGCAAAGTAGCAACAAATTTACCGGGAGAAAATGCAAAGCAATTATTAGATAGAAGACACCGTGCCATTCCGAAAGGTGTAAGTTATGGCATTCCGACATTTGCTGATACGGCTGAAGGGGCGATCGTTAAAGATGTCGATGGCAATACGTTTATTGATTTCGTAGGGGCAATTGGCACAATCAATGTAGGACATAGTCATCCAAAAGTAAAAGAAGCGCTTCACAAGCAAGTAGACCGTTTTATTCACACAGGATTTAATGTCATGATGTATGAGTCATATGTAGAGCTTGCAGAAAGACTAGCAGCAATTGCTCCTGGTGAATTTGACAAGAAAGTATTACTTTTAAATAGCGGAGCAGAAGCTGTAGAAAATGCAGTGAAAATTGCTCGTAAATATACAAAGCGTCAAGGAATTATTTCATTTAACCGCGGTTTCCACGGCCGTACATTAATGACAATGACAATGACAAGTAAAGTAAAGCCATATAAATATGAATTTGGACCGTTTGCTCCTGAAGTATACAAAGCTCCATATCCTTATGAGTATCGCCGCCCACAAGGATTATCAGTTGAAGCATACGAAGAGTTTATGATCACTGAATTCAAAAACTTCTTAAATACAGAAGTAGCACCAGAAACGATTGCAGCTGTTGTAATGGAGCCAATTCAAGGCGAAGGTGGTTTCATTGTTCCAGGTAAACGTTTTGTGCAAGAAGTGTATCAATTATGTAAAGAGCACGGAATTTTATTTGTATCAGATGAAATTCAAGCTGGTTTTGCACGTACGGGCCGCTACTTCGGTATTGAACACTTTGACGTTGCACCAGATTTAATTACAGTATCTAAATCACTAGGAGCTGGTGTACCGATTAGTGGTGTCATCGGCCGCGCTGAAATCATGGATGAATCTAATCCTGGTGAGCTTGGCGGAACGTACTGCGGAAGCCCTCTTGGATGTGAAGCGGCTTTAGCTGTACTTGATATCATTGAAGAAGAAAAGCTAAATGAACGCGGTGAGTACCTTGGAAAAGTGGTAACATCACGATTTGAAAAATTAGCAGAAAAATATGACTGTATCGGTGATATCCGCGGATTAGGAGCTATGTCTGCTATCGAGCTTGTGAAAGACCGCGAAACAAAAGAAGCGGATAAAGAGCTTACACAGCGCATCGTAAAAGAAGCAAACAAACGTGGATTATTACTGCTTAGCGCGGGAGTATTCGGAAACGTTCTTCGTATCTTAATGCCGATTGTTATTACAGATGAGCAGCTAGAAGAAGGCTTAGCTATTTTTGAAGCAGCACTAGAAGCAAGCGTGCAGCAAACGGTTGAAGTATAAGAGAAATTGAGGCATGAGTGAAGAGAGAACTCTTCACTCATTCTTCATAAATCACAAAGAATGGATATGTTTGGACACTCTATTTATAGATTTTTCATTTTCTGATAAAATAAAATAATAATTATTTTTTGACGAAAAGGTGATTCAAATGACCATTCATAAAAAGCAGATTCAGCAAATTAACGACGAACTTTACGATATATTTGAGTCATCATTTGATGAAATCTTTGTAACTGATGCAAATGGGTATGTATTAGTTGTAAATTCAGAGTGTGAAAAAAATTATGCTTTGAAAGTGGAAGATTTTATTGGAAAGCACGTAAAAGAACTTCAGGAAATGGGCATCTTTTATCCTTCGGCCACGTTAAAGGTGATTGAATCTAATCAAGCAATTGAATTGGTTCAAAAAACAAACTCAGGCCGATATCTTCATGTGCGGACCAGGCCAGTATTTACTAATGACGGGCAATTGAAAAGTGTTATTAGCTATTCTCGAGATCTCACAGACTTAATGGAATTAAAACGAAAAGTAGAAGAGATGGAAGAACAGCTTGAAAACTATAAAAAAGAGTTAAACGAATCCGTAGATTTAGAAGGAATCGTAACAAAAAGCGAAGCGATGAAAAAAGTTTTTTCAACCATTCAACGAGTTGCTTCTGTAAATACAACCGTTCTCTTACTTGGAGAAACAGGGGTAGGAAAAAGCAGAGTAGCAAAACTGCTTCATCAGCTTAGTACAAGAAAACAGCAGCCGTATCATGAGCTTAATTGTGCAGCGCTTCCTGAACAGCTTATTGAGTCAGAGCTATTTGGCTATGAAGGCGGTACGTTCACTGGAGCATTTCGCGAAGGGAAAAAAGGGATCATTGAGCTTTCGAACGAAGGCACGCTTTTTCTAGATGAGATTGGTGAACTTTCTCTTTCAGCACAAAGTAAGTTGCTCCATGTACTGCAAGACCGTACAATTCGTCCCGTGGGCTCAACAAGAGCAGTATCAATAGACGTACGAATTATTGCTGCTACGAATCAAAACCTGGAGCAAATGGTCGAAGAAGGAAAGTTTAGACGTGATTTGTACTATCGACTTAACGTGGTGCCAATTACGATCCCACCTTTACGAGAGCGAAAAGAAGATATTCTGCCTCTTGTCTATCAGTTTCTTCATCATTTTAATACGGTATACGAACGTAATGTACGCTTATCACCAAAGGCATTAGATGCATTTTTAGGGCAGGAATGGAAAGGAAACGTTCGCGAAGTGGAAAATATCATTGAGCGTCTGGTTGTTACAGGAGAAGAAATGATTACGCTTAAAGACTTGCCATTTGCAAAAGAGTTTGCTATCGATCCACCTGTGCATACGCTTCCTGAAATGATTGAACATGTGGAAAAAGAAATGGTCATCAAGGCGTTTGAACAGCATAGGTCATCTTACAAAGTAGCCGAACAGCTTGGTATTAGTCAATCACAAGCGAGCCGTAAAATTCGAAAATATGTGTCGGACAGTACCGAACAGTGAGTAGATAAATTTAAGCAGGGAGTGAAGAAATATGAAGCAAGCAAACTTATATATTAACGGAGAATTTGTTTCGGCAAATGATACATACGAAGTGGTAAATCCAGCAACAAATGAAGTAGTAGCTACCGTTGCAAAAGGCGGAGAAAAAGAAGCAAAGCTAGCAGCAGATGCTGCTTATGAAGCGTTTCAAACATGGTCTAAAAAAACAGCAGAAGAGCGCGGTAAATTATTATTTAAATGGCATCAGCTGATCGAAGAACACACGGATGAACTGGCTGAAATCATGACAGTCGAGCAAGGTAAGCCTCTTAAAGAAGCAAAAGGTGAAATTGGCTATGCCAACGGATTCGTTTCATGGTACGCAGAAGAAGGAAAACGCATTTACGGTGAAACAATTCCAGCTTCCTCTCCTAATAAACGATTATTTGCTCATAAGCAGCCTGTGGGAGTTATGGCAGCTATTACACCTTGGAACTTCCCGGCAGCTATGATTACGCGTAAAGTAGCCCCAGCTCTAGCAGCTGGATGTACAGCGGTTATTAAACCGGCAGAACAAACGCCACTAACGGCTCTTCGTCTAGCAGAGTTGGCGCAGGAAGCAGGTATTCCAAAAGGCGTAATGAATGTAGTTACAGGAGATGCAAAAGCGATTGGAGAAGCGTGGCTTCAAGATGGACGCGTACGCAAACTATCGTTTACGGGCTCTACAGAAGTAGGTAAACTGTTAATGCGTGGAGCAGCTGATACGGTTAAAAAAGTGTCTTTAGAATTAGGCGGACACGCTCCGTTTATCGTAACAGCAAATGCTGATTTAGATAAAGCAGTAACAAATGCAATTGCTTCTAAATTCCGTAACGCTGGTCAAACATGCGTATGTACAAACCGCATCTACGTGCACGAGTCTATTGCTAAACCGTTCGCAGAGCAGTTTGCAGCAGCCGTTAGTCAGCTGAAAGTCGGAAACGGCTTAGAAGAAGGTACGGATATCGGACCTTTAATCGATGAAAAAGCGTTAGAAAAAGTAAAGCGCCACTTAGATGATGTTGTAGCAAAGGGTGGAAACGTCTTAACTGGAGGGGCTGTACGCGAAGAGGGAAGCGGACTTTTTGTTGAGCCTACGGTTGTAGATGGTGCAACGGATGATATGCTTTGTATGTACGAAGAAACATTCGGACCGATTGCTCCAATTGCGACGTATCAAACAGAAGAAGAAGTTATTCGCCGTGCAAATAACTCGCCTTACGGATTAGCAGCTTATGTGTTCACTGAAAATATTTCAGAAGCTATTCGTATTGCTGAAGCTTTAGAATATGGTATTGTAGGACTAAATGATGGACTACCTTCTACACCACAAGCGCCGTTTGGCGGCTTTAAAGAAAGTGGACTTGGACGTGAAGGCGGACATTACGGAATTGAAGAATATTTAGAAGTAAAATATATTTCTTTAGGCTTTTAATAAAAAGTGATTTCGCTTTCCTGCGAAATCACTTTTTTAGTAATAGTACACGTGGGGAATTTGTGCATGGATTGATTGAAAATTCATGAATGAAAAACAAAACTCCTCAAGAGTACAGCATGCAAGGTCTTCGCAATCGTGAGAATTAAAAAAATCTTCTAGTATAGTTGGTTCGGCGTCTTTAAATAACCAGTGGTGATCAACATCTTCAAATTTGCCTCGATAAACCTCGCTCAGTCCATAAAAGTCAAATATATCTTCCAACTGCTTTTGGTGCATAGACATCCCTCCTCTTCTTAGTATAAGAAAAAGAAAGAGATATTAAACAAGCCGTCATACTACTTTGTTTTTTTGAAAAAATCTCGTATAGTTAATAGTAATGACAAGCAAAGGAGTTTCGGCATGTTTACATATATTACGTTATTTGGTTTTCTTGGATTCGCTGTGTATTCGAGTACGTGGATTTATTCCATTGTCAAAAAAGATGGAAGAGCAAAGAAAAATGGAAAGGGTACTCTTATTAGTTTTCTTGTGATGCTTATCGGGTTAGTCGGTATGCAGTTTACATAACTATAGATTATTTTGACATTTTTACCACCTTCACTTATAGTTAACGTTGGGCGAACATATGTATGATTTTGGTTACGGTGCTTGCCTTAAGTTGAAAAAGAAAGAAGGTGGCATATTTGAGATATCACACACATATTGCAACATCGATTGCTGCCGGTGCCGGTGTGGCTATAACAGGAGACGCTTCGTTTACATTTCCTTATGTTGTAGGCATTGCGATTGGAGCGCTGCTTCCTGATATAGATGAACCAAATTCATATATTGGTAGAAGATCTCTTGGTCTTGCAAAAGTCATTAAATCTATTTTTGGACACCGAGGTATCACGCATTCTATTCTTGCAAGTGGACTTATTTTTTATTTACATACGATGTATAACAACGATTTTACATTAGGGATAGCCTATGGATACGCTTTTCATATTCTTGGAGATTTCTTTTCTAAACGAGGGGTACCTTTTTTCTCTCCTCTTAGCAAGAAGAAGTTTAAGCCTCCTTTAACATATGAAACAGGTGGTGGAGCAGAGACTCTCATCTTTTACCTGGCAGTGATAGGAAGTTTCTATATGCTTTATAAGTATCAGCTGTACACCCAGCTGTTTTAAAGAAAGAAGCCATCTGAGTAAATTAGATGGCTTCTTTTACACTTCTACCACATAAAGTTCAGGCGTTTTCATAGGCAGGGTAATGGTAATGCTTGTGCCGTCATTTTCTTCACTTGATACGTGGAACAACCCATTATGCTCGTTAATAATTTTGTTGCAAATGGTTAGTCCCAGGCCTATTCCTCGTTCTTTTGTTGTATAAAAAGGCTCTCCTATATGAGGGATACGCTTTGAGTCAATTCCACATCCGCTATCTTTTATCACAATGCATAGCGTTTCTCTAGCTGATTTTTCAATCGATACAGCCAGCTTGCCGCCGCTTTCCATAGAATCAATGGCATTTTGTATAATATGAATAAATGCTTGGGTTAGCTGTGTTTTTTGCCCACTAATGAGCAGGGGATATTCTTTTGGATAATGGCGAATGATGTGGATGTTTTTGACTTCGGTAACCGGTTCAAATTGCTTTAATACCTCATCTAGCAAGTCTGTCATAATAAGGCTTTCTGTATATGCGTACTCTCGTTTAGCTAAGCTCATAAATTCTGCGATAATATGTTCAATTTGTGAGAGTTCGTGCTAAATGAGATCTCGATAAACCATTGTTTCTTTCGGCTGCTGTGTCTCACTGAACAGTTGTATAAACCCTTTAATGGTTGTCAAAGGATTTCTAACCTCGTGTGCGATACTTGCAGCAAGGTGACCAATGACAGAGAGTTTTTCTGAATTCTGGATCTTTTTCTCTGCTTGTCTTTTCTCTGTTACGTCTCGTGAGATAAATACAAACCCTTCGATTTCTCCAGTAGCTGTGATAATTGGAGCGCCTTTACATTCTAATAAAACGATGGTGCCATTCACGTGAAACTTCCGGTATTCAAATGTGGAGGCATCTTTTGTTTTGCTCATGTTAGCTAAAATAGTCGAGATTAGGTGCTTGTCTTCAGGATACGCATTGATAAGCACATGTTGTCCAATAAGTTCATCAGGATAAACCCCTAATGTTTTAGCGTAAGAAGGAGAAGCGTATTCATAAATGCCATCTTCAGTAATAGCACATACTAAATCATGGGTATGAGATAAAATAGCTTGATGCTTTGGTTCATTGTCATCGGCAATGATTCGATCTTTTAATGGATAAAAAAGCTGATCTTCTTGGTTGGTGAAGGTGTGACGAACTTGAGTGCCGCACATTCTGCAAAAATTATAATCTTCCTTATAGTTACAAGAAGGACAAACGGGCATCGAATCACTCCAATCAGATCTATGCAGTGAGAGAGTTCTCAAGCACATATAATCATTATTATATATTCAAATTATAGGAAAAAATATGAAAAATCAAATGTGCTATAGAGAGGGAAACTGGGCTTGAAAACCCTATAAATGGATTTCAAATACATGTTTTTAGTTGCGAATAGATGCGAAATGGGAATTTTTACACATTTAAAAAATCAAGACATCAAATAAGAGGTGAATAATACCTCTTATTTGATGTCTTGATAATGCTCTAGCGCACGCTCTCTAGCTGCTTTATGATCAACAATTGGAGTCGGATATGTTTTATCAAGCGTAACGTTTGCTTTTTCTAATACGTCTGCTGGAGCCTCCCAAGGTTTATGAATGTAGGAGGAAGGCAGATCTCTAAGCTCTGGAAGCCACTTTTTAATATATTCTCCTTCTTTATCAAATTTTTCTGATTGAGCAGTTGGATTAAAGATACGAAAATATGGCGCGGCGTCTGCTCCCGAGCCTGCAACCCACTGCCAGCCCATTGTGTTGTTAGCTAAATCTGCATCTACTAAGGTATCAAAAAACCAATTGGCTCCGTGTTTCCAATGAATTAAAAGATGCTTTACTAAAAAGGAAGCAGCTACCATTCGAACTCGATTGTGCATAAAACCTGTTTCCCACAGCTCCCGCATTCCGGCATCGACAAGGGGATAGCCGGTTTTTCCATTTTTCCAAGCTTGAAGCTCTTCATTGCCGTCCGCCCACTGAAATTGCTTGAATTTTTCATTCAGCGGTTCACTTGTAGTGTGTGGGAAATGATAAAGCAGCTGATAAGCAAAATCTCTCCATACAAGTTGACGAATAAACATTTCAGCTTGATGGTCAAAGGCATCAGAGCTTACTTTTTCTGCTTTAGTTCTCAAATAATGATAAAGGACTCGAGCTGAGAGCTGTCCTGTAGAAAAATAAGGAGATAGAAATGAATTTAATGCTTCAGCGGGAAAATCTCGTCCTTTTTCATAGTGAAGCAACTTCTTCTTTAAAAACGTTTTAAAGGCATTAACAGCGCCTTTTTCCGTAGCTTCCCACGTCGACTTAATCGTTTCGTCCCAGGGGATGCTTGGAAGTAAATCGAGATCTGAGACCGAAAGAGATTCAATTGGTTTAGAGAAGGCCTGTATGGAAGTAACTTTTTTTACAGCAGAAGATACGGCATGTTTTTGAGCAGCTTTATAGTAAGCTGTAAATACTTTATAAGGATCTCCATTTTCTTTTGTGATTTTCCAAGGTTCATGAAGGAGAAATCCTTCAAATGTGCGAATATTTATTTGTTGCTCTGAAAAAAAAGCTTGAAGCTCTTTATCTCTTTTTAGCGCATATGGTTCATAGCGTCTGTTCCAATAAATATCTTGCGCATTCGTTTCATGGAGTAATTTTTGCAACACATCTTTAGGGTTTCCTTTTTGTACAATTAGCGTTCCTTGTATTTGTTCGATCGAAGTTTTAAAGT
Organism: Priestia sp. FSL W8-0524; assembly: GCF_038005965.1. NCBI lineage: Bacteria > Bacillati > Bacillota > Bacilli > Caryophanales > Bacillaceae > Priestia > Priestia sp. FSL W8-0524. Next base: position 3,731,949 of record NZ_JBBOUG010000001.1, on the reverse strand, counting down.
CATTTAGCGCATGGTGAAGCCACCATTTACTTGCACTTCCCATTGAGTTTTCTTCATGGTCGTCATGGATATAAACAGGTACAACCATTCCTTCTTTAGCTGCGTGAAATAGAGCTGGGTTATCAACCAGCCGAAAATCTTTTCGAATCCATACGATAATGGTTTTATTCATCATGTGCCACCTTTCTATCTGCAATTCGCCTCGATTATAGCTTTTTTCTCATACGTTCTACAATTTTGAATGTGTAGAAGGCCTATTTTCTTATGGACGAATTTCAGATTGATGGTAAAAAGAATAACGTAAACAGAGTAAGAGAATGGGAAGGAGCCCTTAAAAATGAGAAATTCGTATGGAATGAAACAAACCGGACAACCGATATCCAATCCATATATGCAAGCAGCACCTAAGCCTGCTAAAATGCCGCCGATGCCTTCTGCAAAGGAAATGCAGGCAATGCCGATACAAGAAGGCACAAAGCAAATGCCGATGCACGGAGAAATGCCGCCGATGAAAGACGGAATGCCGTCGATGCATGGCGGAATGAGTCAAATGCCAACTATGCAAAAAGACATGAATCAAATGCCAATGTACGGAGAACTACCGCCAATGCATGGAGGGATGGATCAAATGCCCATGAAAGACGGAATGGCGCCAATGCATGGAGGGATGGGTCAAATGCCAATGCATGGAGGAATGCCGCCAATGCACGGAGGGATGGGTCAAATGCCGATGCAAGGTGGAATGCCGCCAATGCACGAAGGAATGTGCCAAATGCCGATGCAAGGTGGAATGCCGCCAATGCACGGAGAAATGGGTCAAATGCCGATGCATGGAGGAATGCCGCCAATGCACGGAGGAATGGGTCAAATGCCAATGCAAGGTGGAATGCCGCCAATGTACGGAGGAATGGGTCAAATGCCGATGCAAGGTGGAATGCTGCCAATGCACGGAGGAATGGGTCAAATGCCGATGCATGGAGGAATGCCGCCAATGCACGGAGGAATGGGTCAAATGCCGATGCAAGATTGCGGATGCCGCGATGTCTCAGCACCCGTTGGTCATCAGCAGCCTCATTCTTTAAATGAGTGGATGTTCATGCAACAAACAAATCCACGCTCTTTTTAATAAACCCTTTACCCTAGATAAAAGGGATGTATTTTTGGATCTTTAGTATAAATATAGAATTTTATTAATTGAAACGTCATGAGAAAAAGAATAGTTCTTACTCTTTTTCCATGACATTCAATTTTTTGAAAATATTAATCACATCTTTTGGGTGTTTTCTTACATAAGAGAGTTTGGTAGAGTTTTTTAAGTATAAATACAGGGAAAAGAAGGCAAAAGCTCTATATTAAAGGGGAAAGGGTGTTTTTAGAATGATATTAGAAGTCACAGCTGCAACCTTGCATGATGCTAAAGTTGCCCAGGAACATGGTGCCGATCGTATAAGTCTTGTAACTGGAATCGGTGAAGGCGGCTTAACCCCAAGCTACGGTTTGATGAAAAAAGTGAAAGAAACGATACATATCCCAATATTTGTGATGATTCGTCCACATAATCAATCTTTTCAATATGATGAAGATGATTTGCAAACAATGATTGAAGATATTCACTATGCAAGAGAAATTGGCATTGATGGAATTGAAATTGGCTGTTTAACAGAAGACAAAATTATCGATGAGCAAGCTTTAAAGCGACTGCTGGATGCGGCAGGAGAAATGAACGTAACGTTCCACTTAGCATTTGATGAAATCAGTGATCAAGAAAAGGCGCTTGAAACGCTTTTAAGCTATAAGCAAATTCAGCGTGTCATGACTTCAGGAGCGGATAAAAGTGCGCTAAACGGTATTCCTCATATTAAAAAGCTGTTAAGAAGAATGAAAGATAAAGATATTATTTTAATCGGGACAAAAGGGCTGAAGCCTGAAAATCTTCAAGCGTTCTTATCCGTTACTCCCGTGAAAGAAATTCGTATTGGTTCAGGGGTTCGAGTAAATTGTCAATATACGAAACCGCTTGACCCAAGGAGTGTAAAAGCTGCAAAAGAAACGATGAATAAGCAAAAGTAACAGAAGTGCTACAAGAAATTGTAGCACTTTTTTATTTGGAAATAGAAAGGGACTTATTACATAGTTTTCCCTAATTGGAAAACAACATAAAACTCTTTTAACCCTTGATACACAAGAGAAATACTGAGTTTTTACGACTGTAGAGTGAAATAGGAATAATTTCATATTTTCAGAATAATTATTGACAGTGATAATCATTATCATTTATTGTTGTAATTGTTAATGAAAATCATTATCAATTGAACAAACAGGAGGATATGATATGTCAACGTCAACGAAACAACTTACATCAAACGAAATGCTGCTTGCTATGCAAAATGAACGAGAATCCAATGCAAGATCTTATCCTAGACGCCTTCCTATTGCGATTAAGCAGGCAAAAGGCGCCGTGATCACGGATATGGATGGAAAAGAGTATATTGATTGTTTAGCAGGAGCCGGCACACTTGCTCTTGGTCATAACCATCACGTAGTTCATGAAGCAATTCAAGACGTTTTAGCAAAATCTATTCCTTTACATACATTAGATTTAACAACGCCTGTAAAAGAAGCTTTTATCGATGAAGTGTTCGCTAGTTTGCCGGAAAATTTCGCAAACAAAGCGAAAATTCAGTTTTGCGGTCCCACTGGAGGAGACGCAATTGAAGCGGCTTTGAAACTTGTGAAAACAGCAACAGGCAACCGAACGATTTTATCTTTTCAAGGGGGATATCACGGCTCCACACACGGAACATTAAGCATCAGCGGTACAACGAGTCCAAAAAAGCACATTCATGCGCTAGTGCCAGATACACATTTTTTACCCTACCCATATGAATATCGCTGCCCTTTTGGCGTAGGTGCTGAAGGACACACGTATATTAGTACATATATTGAAAATATGCTGGATGATCCTGAGAGCGGAATTGTTACTCCTGCCGGTGTTGTAGTAGAAATTGTACAAGGAGAAGGAGGCTCTGTTCCAGCACCGATTCCATGGTTAAAAGAGCTTCGTCGAATTACAAAAGAACGAAATATTCCGCTTATTGTGGATGAAGTTCAAACTGGAATTGGACGAACAGGAAAACTGTATGCATTTGAGCACGCTGATATCGAACCAGATGTATTAGTACTGTCTAAAGCAATTGGAGGAAGCCTTCCATTATCCGTTGTTCTGTATGATAAAAGGCTTGATCAATGGGAAGCAGGTGCACATATCGGCACCTTTAGAGGAAATCAGCTTGCAATGGCTACAGGACGGGCTACTCTGCAATTTATAAAACAAGAAAACTTACCTGCGCATGCTCACGAGTTGGGAGCCTACATTCAAAGCCAGCTAAGACATATTCAAAAGCAAGTATTGTCGATTGGAGATGTACGTGGAAGAGGTTTGATGCTGGGTGTTGAAATCATCGACGCGACAAAGCCGGCTAATAAAATCGGCAGTCATCCTGCAAACGGTGAGTTAGCTAAGCTGATTCAAAAAGAATGTTTTAACAGAGGCGTCATTTTAGAAGTCGGTGGAAGGCATGGTGCTGTTATTCGTTTGCTTCCTCCATTAATTTTAACGAAACAACAAACGGATGAAATATTAACGAAATTTGAAGAAGCGGTAAAAGCAGCAGAAGAGAAGTGGGTGAATAAATAGAATGGCACCGTTTGAAAAGTGGTTTTTATCATCATCAAAGGAAAGCCTCGAGAATTATGAAGCGATGATAGGCGGAATGACTGAGATGATCAAACGTCACTACTATGAATTAAAGTCCGCTTATACTCACATCGACGTTGAAGAGTTGTCAAACTTAGTCAATCGTTCTGTCTATTTTAGCAAGCACGAACAGCCGCTAGAAGATTTATTTGATAACGTACAAGCAGTAGTGATGAATCATTCGCTTCATATTTCGCATCCCGGAGCAATGGCGCACTTGCATTGCCCTCCGATTATACCCGCTCTTGCTGCGGAAGTGATGATTTCTGCTTTGAATCAATCTATGGACTCGTGGGATCAAAGTCCGGCAGCTACGTATATAGAAGATAAAGTGATTGATGAGTTAACACAACAAATTGGTTATCCAAGCTCATCTTCAGGCATTTTTACAAGCGGAGGGACGCAGTCAAATTATATGGGACTCCTGCTTGCTCGTAATGAATATTGCCATTCTGCCTTTTCAATGGATGTTAGTAAAGAAGGCTTACCGTTCCAAGCTAAAAAACTGCGGATTTTCTGCTCGGAAAAAGCGCACTTTACGGTGCAACAATCTGCAGCTCAGCTTGGGCTGGGCATGCGTGCAGTGGTGAGTGTAAAGTGCAATGAGCAGCATGAAATGGATATAAAAAGCTTAGAAGAAGCAATACAGGAAGTGAAAGCTCAGGGCAACCTCCCTTTTGCTATTGTAGCAACGGCAGGTACAACAGATTTTGGCAGCGTAGATCCTCTTTTTGAAATAAGTGAGCTTGCTAAAAAAGAAGGGCTCTGGCTCCATGCTGACGCCGCTTATGGAGGAGGGCTGCTGTTTTCCCATAAGTACCGTGAACGCTTACAAGCTCTTGAACAAGCGGATTCTATCACGATGGATTTTCATAAATGGTTTTATCAGCCTGTAAGCTGCGGAGCATTTTTACTGAAAAATTCAGCTATGTTTAAACACATTCAGCTTCATGCAGATTATTTAAATCCTGAAGAAGATGAGCATGTGCACTTAGTAGACCGCAGCATTCAAACGACAAAGCGGTTTGACGCCTTGAAGCTCTGGCTTACTTTCGGTGCAGTAGGTGCAAATGAATACGGAGAAATGGTTGACCACACGATTGAAACTGCTAAGCAAACAGCTGACTACTTACAAAAACAAAGCAATGTAGAAGTGTTAAATGACCCTTATATGAACGCGGTTGTCTTTCGCTATGTACCAGATATTTTATATAGTGATTGTCAAAAGCATCAGCATTATGAAAATAGGTTGAATCAGCGTATTCAGCAGCACTTATACGAAAAAGGCACGTTTATCATGGCAAAAACAAAGCATAAAGAACGAGTCTATTTAAAACTAACGATGTTAAATCCTATGATTACATTTGATTCTGTTGTCACTCATTTAGAGGAAGTTGTTGCTTTAGGCAAACAGTTGGAGAAAAAGGAGGAGCGATTACGTGAACGCTCAGTTATCGGCTAATTTTATTACGATGCAAAACATTATTAATTGCTATATTCGAGAGACAGGTAAGGGAGTATGGGAGTCCGTTTCAGAAATAAAAAGTGAGGAAACGCTCGTTCTTAGACTAGAAAAACAGCCGGTAACTCTTTACTTTCCAGTAAAGTACCGCTCAGCCACCGGACGTCACTTGTTCTTTTCAAACTTTTCTTATCGTATTCAGCAAGAGGAGATTAAGGAGTTAGATATCGTCACTCTTTTGGCCTTTCTTTTAAAAGAAGTAACGGATCATTTAGTACAAGTAAATGAGCTAATTATACGTGTTCTATTAAGCTATGAAAATATGAAATTATTCATTGAAAAAAGGCAGAAAGAGTTAGAGACGTGCTATAAATGGGACAAAACGTTCTTAGAATCTGAACAGTCCCTGCTTATTGGGCACCAGCTGCATCCAACACCTAAAAGCCGCCAAGGGATATTACCTGAAGAAGAAGAGGTATTTGGACCTGAAGTGAACGGGGAATTTCAGCTTCATTATTTTAAAGCGCATGCATCTCTCGTTGCAGAACAGTCCGCTGGAAATCAAACCGCTTCACAGCTTATTAAAGAGCAGCTGAAAAAAGATAAGACGGTTTCTGAAGAATTCATACATTCTTATTGCCAAGCGGACGATTATTCACTTATACCTATGCATCCGCTGCAAGCTCGTTATCTTTTAGGAAAAGAAGAAGTGTGCCAATGGATTCAAAAAGGCAGGCTTGCTTATCTAGGGCCACACGGTCAGCTGTTTTATCCGACTTCGTCTGTTCGAACCGTATACAGTAACAATGCAGATGTGATGTACAAATTTTCCATTCCGGTAAAGATCACTAATTCACTGAGAGTGAACAAACGCAAAGAATTAAGCAGAGGGGTAGAAGTTAGCCGTTTATTGCAAAAGGGATTACAGGCGGAGCTTCACGAAAATCATCCGGCTTTTCAAGTAATTGAAGACCCTGCTTACATCACGCTTGGAGAAAAGGAGCTTGGATTTGAAGTTATGATTCGAAGCAATCCTTTTCAAGGTAAGCAAGGGGATCGTACAACACTTCTAGCCAGTTTGTGTCAAGATCATGTGTTTGGAGAAGCTTCTCAAATTGAAAATATTATTCATCACATTGCTGCAAGTGAAAATAGCACGACTGAAGATGTAAGCAAGCGCTGGTTTAAACGCTATTTAGACGTATCTTTTCATCCTATGATGTGGCTTTACACTCAAAAAGGAATTGCGCTGGAAGCTCATCAGCAAAACTCCGTTATTAAACTTGATGAAAACGGATATCCATCGGTGTTTTACTACCGCGATAACCAAGGCTATTACTTTATGAAATCAAAGGAACAAGAGCTTCGCAAGCTGCTTCCTTTCTTAAACGGAGAAAGCGATACGGTCTGTGATGACGCTGTAGCAGAAGAAAGATTTCGTTATTACGTATTTTTTAATCATATTTTAGGATTAGTTAACGCTTTTGGTGCAGCTGGCCTCACTCAAGAATCAGATCTGCTATTGATTTTGCGACAAGAGATCGAGATGTACAAAGAAAAAGATCATACAGGGCTTGTTTCATCAATGTTAGAAGAGAAAGTGCTTCCTTGCAAAGCCAACTTCTTAACGCGCGTTCATGATATGGATGAGCTGGTAGGATCTCTTGAAACACAGTCTGTTTATGTAAATGTCGAGAATCCATTGTTCGAATCTGCAGGTGTACGTGTATGAAATCAGCCTTGCAAACGCAGTATCCATTTATGATTCAGCAAAAGGAGCAGAGCATTACCTTTCGCTCTGTTTCTTTTGCAAAAGATTTCGAACGGCTGTACAAGTGGATGCATGAACCGCATGTTATTCCGTATTGGAATTTAAATATTTCAAAACAGGCGTACGAGCAGCATTTAAAAACATTTTTAGCTGATTCTCATCAAAAGCTGCTAATCGGAGAAATTGATGGTGTACCTATGAGCTATTGGGAATCTTATATGGTTGAAGGTGACATAATCAGTAACTATTATCCTTATGAAAAAGGAGATCAAGGAATTCATTTATTGATTGGAGAACCTGCTTTTTTAGGAAAAGGCTATATTTATCCGCTCCTTCTTAGTTTGCTAAAGCATAAGTTTAACGTAGCAGACACTGCTAAAGTAATAGCGGAGCCAGATAGACGAAATGAAAAAATGATTGCAGTATTTAAAAAATGCGGGTTTCAATTCATGAAAGAAGTGTCGCTGCCTGATAAAACGGGTGTACTGATGAAATGTGAAAGAGAAGTATTTGAAAGAAGGTGGAGCGAATGGAACAACGGGACATTTTAGACGTAATTGGAGTAGGAGTTGGTCCATTTAATTTAGGATTAGCCGCTTTAATTGATAAAAAAGATTGTACATATAAATGTTTTGAACAAAAGAATGAGTTTAATTGGCATCCAGGAATGCTTTTAGAAGGTACAACACTTCAAGTGCCGTTTATGGCAGATGTGGTCACGATGGTGGATCCGAAGAGTCCATACACGTTCTTAAATTATTTGCATGAGCATGAGCGCTTGTATCAGTTTTATTTCTTTGAAAAGTTTCATATTCCGAGAAATGAATACAATCACTATTGCCGCTGGGTAGCGAGCCAGCTGAGTGGGCTTGAATTTAACAGCACAGTAAAAGAAGTAAAAATGCATGAAGACGCTAAGCCTTACTACGAAGTAACAGTTGAAAAAGAAGGAAAGCTTTATACCTATTACAGCTATCATCTTGTTACTGGAGTAGGTACGCAGCCCGTAGTGCCAAGAGACTTTCAAACAGTGGCAAGCGATACGTTTTATCACTCCGCTCATTACAAAATGAAGCGTCAGCAAACGCTGCAGGCTAAAAGCATAACCGTAATTGGCTCTGGTCAAAGTGCAGCTGAAATTGTCTATGATTTACTTCAACAGCAGCCTGAGTTTGAGTATAAGCTGAATTGGTATACGCGCTCAAAAGGTTTTTATCCAATGGAATATTCAAAGCTTGGCCTTGAACATTTTTCACCGGATTATACCCGCTATTTTTACAGATTGCCCGAAGAGAAAAAAGAGAGCGTTTTACGAAATCAAGCTCTCCTCTATAAAGGAATAAGCTTTGAAACAATCGGGAATATTTATGATTTGATTTACGAACGAACAATTGGAGGAAAAGAAGTGCCTCTAACGATGCGCGCGCTTACGGAACTTGCAGGCGTTGAAAAGATAAACGATACACATCTTCTGACTCTTCACCAATACGAGCAAGACTCATTTGAAAAAGAAGAAAGTGAAATTGTCATTATGGCTACTGGCTATCATGCAAAAGAGCCTGCTTTTATGGAAGGTTTAAAAGAACATGTACTATTCGATGAAAAAGGCCAGCTGAAAATTAACGAACGCTATCAAGTTGAGATGAAGAAGAAAGGAGCCCCGCTATTTGTGCAAAACGGAGAGCTTCATACACACGGAGTTGGAGCACCGGACTTAGGTTTAGGCGCTTATCGCAATGCTGTTTTGATTAACCAAATTGCAGGCAAAAGCGTGTACAAAATATATAAAAATACTGTTTTCCAAAAGTTCGGATTTTAAGAAATGATTTCCGCGCGTTTTGTTTTTATCTGCTTGTTTATGACCATGACGTCAGAAGTATTATTATCACCATTTTATCCACAGTATTTTACACATGCATTTCATGTAGATGGAGTGGCGATGACGTCTTTTTTCATTATTTGCTGCCGGATTGTGGTCATTGTTATGACACCTTTATGGGGAATGCTGTTTAAGAAATGGAACGTAAAATATGTAGTTGTAACGTCACTTTTAATGACGGCCTTAATTAAAGTCATTTTGAGCGAAGTTTCTACTTTTTATGAATTTTTAGCTACTTCCTTAGTGCTGCTCCTATTTCAAAGCAGTTTATATCTTTTGTACCCCTATTTAGTAGGCCACATGAAAAAAGGACAGAAAAAGGCAAGTGCTGCAACAACGTATGTATTTATTGTTCATACGGCTATTATTGTCGCTAGCTTGTTTGGAAGTACGGTTATTGCATGGGAAATGCCGCTTAACGTATATCAATACTTTGCTTTAATTGATATGGTACTGGCCGTATGGCTCTTAACAAGAAAAGCATTACCTTTAAAAGCAGAAAAAACGCCATCCATTCAAAGCATAAACGAGCCCATCTTTTTTTATTTGCTGGCGATTTTCTTTTTTTACCTTGGGCACAATGTCATTCGCCCTTATTTTACATTGTTTACACATGAAACATATGGCATGAGCAGTCAAGGCAGCGCTTTGCTGTATGCGATGCCGAGTATTATGGCGATTGTCTTAAAGCTTACGGTACCTACCAAACTATTGAACGGCAACGTTATACCGCTTTTTTATGGCATAACGGGTGCTAGTGTTTTGGTGCTGTGTTTGCAGGCATATGCTAATCATCTCAGCGTGTTTATTATCAGCCGAATTTTATATGGAGCCGGGTTTTATCTCAGCATGGTTATACTGGATATCTATTTATTTCGAAAAAGTAAAGAAGCGGCTGCTTACTATTACAGCTGGCTTATTGCTGTTCAAAATATCGCTCTGCTGATTGCACCGATTTTAGCATTAGAAATCAGCAAAGTGGATTTGGCATTTCCTTTAGTAGCGGGAGCAGCTGCTTTGCTAGCTGCTAGCGCTGTAATGCCGCTGCGTAATAAAACAATCCCTATTCTAAGACAAGTAAAGACCTGCGGTAGTATGTCAACTGAAAAATGAAAGAACGTAAAGTTATCAAAGGGCAATTTACTTAAAAAAAGCATCACGAAACTAGACCAGTAACGAATGTTATTTACTGGAAAATATTTGAAAGGTAGCGATGACAAGTTTTATGTCATATTTTCACGCCCCTTTCTGGCGTAAAGAGTTGGTGACTGCGTAGTAGCGCATCCACCAATCGCACGAGTTTTCTTGCGGTTAGAACGAGTGCACGTTTGTGTTGATGTTTTGGTACTTCACTGTACTTTTTCACGTAGTAATCCCGGTAATCTGGAACTTGCTTTCGTACGGAGTTGGCGGCTTCAACTAAGTAATATCGCAAGTAGTGGTTACCGTTACGTGATAGGGACGTGTCTTCGGCAGTAAAGCGCCCAGACTGATGCTTTCGCCAGTATAGACCTGCGTATTTTGCTACTTTAGCTTCATCATCAAACCGGTCTATTTGGCCAATTTCAGCTATGATACCCGCAGCGAATACGGGACCAATTCCAGGGATGGATTCAAGCGTGTGTGTCAATCCAGCCATCAGTTTTTTGATCGCTTTGTCAATTTCTTTTATCTGCTTTTGGAAGGTGCGAATGACCTCGATCGAGGTCCCAAGTATCACATCCATGGAATCTTCCACTACCTTGTCCAAGCGATACGAAGATCGCACGGCTTTCTGAATGGAGGTTGCCACACATTTCGGGTCACCAAATCGGTTTTTCCCTTTCTCTTGAAGGAATGCTGCTAGTTCCTCCAGTGGTAGGTGGGCTAGTTCTTCCAAGCTGTATTTCTCTAAGAAAAGCTCCATCATTGCGTTACCGAAGACCGAGGAGTCTACTTCTTGAGAGAAAGTATTACACTTATAGCTTAGGTGTTGAAGAAAATGCTGCTTTTCTTTTGTCATCATACGAATGAGTTGGTAACGGGACCGAGTCAGTTGTTGTAAGGCCACGTATTGGCTTTCTTTGACCACTGACATCTGGTTACGTCCAAAACGTAAGTAATCCGCAATGATAAAGGCATCGATTTCATCTGTTTTGTTCATGTCCGAATAGCTTTTCTTAAAATTAGCTATTTGTTTAGGGTTCATGACAAACACCTTGGCACCGAAGACTTTTAAGTCTTCATCATGATGGAGAAACATCGACGGGTGAAAACTATAGACCGATGTAGATTCTAAGCCAATCTTTAAGACGTCAACTTCTTGATCGCCTATGCAGTCCAATAAACGCTCTTTAAGCAACGTCGCGCCTGGTAAGTCATTGGTGACGGTAAAGGCATTCAGCTTTTCTCCTTCACCATTTAAAATGCATACTTTCATATCAAACGAACTTACATCTAAACCAACAAATAATCTCACGGGAGAGACCTCCTTTCGATTTAGAATCACTTGGCATTTCCTTGGACGTCTCGAGATATCTCTAGTGTGTACGCCGACCAACAACCTCGTGTATCAGAGCTTCCCCTGCATTCGAAAGCCGCCATAGAGCTACTACCCTCTAGGTTCGAATGACAGGCTGCTCAGCCTGCGAGTAGGGAGTCCCGCGCGTTCACTGAGAAACAGTCTTACATTGTGGTTAATCCACAGGAGAAAGAAGAATTGTCCCAAATGATCCTATGATCATTATCTAGAAATATCTTGAGACGTCCAAGTAATATGTTATTTAGTTTATTAATTAATATGGAAACAGATCTTAGCTCCTAAATAGGGCTTAAATATAATATACGAGGAGAATGAAGGATGAAAATCAAAGAAACGAATCTTTCTGTATTTAATAAGCAATCATGGGAAAAAGCAAATCGACAGCTTTTAGCTAAAATGCTGCAGGAATTCATGTATGAACATATTATTGAGCCGAAACAACTGCAAAAACAGGGTGCGATTGCTATGTATCAATGGGAAGACCATCGGGGCGTTACGTATACATATCAAGCGAAACAGCGAATGTTTGATAGTTTTTCTGTACTGCCAGAAAGTATTAAACTAACATCTCAAACGTCAAACCCCACATTTTCAGAAGCACTGCAGCTGTTAATTAGCTTATCTGAAGACAAAGGAATGTCTAGCTCAACTGCAGGCCACTTAGCAAAAGAATATTTTCATACATTAGTAGCAGATTTGCATTTGCAAAATCGAAAATCAGCTGATGAATTAGCAGATATGGATTATGCAGAGCTAGAAGGTGAAATGACGGGGCATCCTTGGATTACGTATAATAAAGGGCGCATAGGGTTTGGTTATGATGACTATCTTCGGTTTGCGCCCGAGCAAAAACAAGAAATTCAGCTTTCATGGATTGCTGTAGAGAAGCAAATTGCTTCATTTCATTCGTTGGATACCCTTGGTTTTGATGATGTCATGAAGAAGGAGTTAAGCGCTGAGACGCTAGCTGAATTTGAAAAAGAGTTAACAAGCCAAAGTCTTTTACCTGCGGACTATTATTATATTCCTGTCCATGAATGGCAGTGGCTGAACGTAATTGTTCCTTTATTCGCTGAATACATTGCAAATAATTTAATTGTTCCTTTAGGAGAAGGGCAGGATCAATACTTGCCTCAGCAGTCGATTCGTACATTTGTGAATACAACAAATCGAGATAAGTATCACGTAAAGCTTCCAATGAGTATATTAAATACGCTTGTGTACAGAGGCCTTCCAAGTGAGAGGACGGTCATTGCTCCTCAAGTCACTCAGCATATAAAAGGTATAAGAGATCGTGATACGTTTTTAAAAGATACGTGCAAAGTAGGACTTTTAGGAGAAGTGGCTACGTTAAACGTCACTCAGCCGACGTTCGCTTCTATTAAAAATGCGCCTTATCAGTATCTAGAGATGCTTGGAGTCGTTTGGCGTGAAAGCATTTATCAAGAGCTAGAAGAAGGAGAGCATGCGATTACGCTAGCTGCGCTATTACATGTTGACGGTCAAGGGAAGGCTTTAGTTTCGTCATATATTGAAAAGTCAGGCTTAACTCCTAACGAGTGGATTAATGCGCTAACCAGCGCTGTGTTGCCGCCACTACTTCATTACTTGTATCAATACGGCACTGTATTTTCCCCGCACGGTCAAAATACGGTACTGGTTCTTAAAAACAACAAGCCGGTTCGAATTATTATGAAAGATTTTGTAGACGACGTGAATATTAGCGATCAGCCGTTTGAAGAATTGCAGCAGCTATCTTTTGAATTAAAAGAAGTGCTGCGCAGCGAAGAGCCGGAAGGATTGACGCAGTTTATTTTAACAGGGTTATTTGTTTGTCACTTCCGCTATTTAGCAAGCATCTTAGAAGAGCATGAAGGTGTAGAAGAAGAGGACTTTTGGAAAAGTGTACGAGCAGAAATCTTGCATTATCAAGCATCATTTCCACATTTGAAAAAACGATTTGAATTATTTGATTTGTTGCGTCCAACGATTACGAAGTTAACGTTAAATCGAAATCGAATGTTTGACTACGGATACGAAGATGACGGAGATCGTCCTCACGCAAGTGAATATGGTACGGTGAGAAATGCTTTGCATGAAGTGAGTGAAAAAGCCGTGCAATAATAAGGAAAAGCCGCTGGTGTTGTACTAGCGGCTTTTTTATGGTTAATTCTAAAGCAGGAAGCTAAGGGGATGAGCGGCAGCACTTTAGGAAACACTCATTTTATGTATGTGTAGAACGTAAAGATCAGTGAATGAACGATTTGATGGAGTAGATGGTAGAACAACAAATACGAAAGCCGAAGCAAACGTTTCGGCTTTCTTTTGTCAAAGCCTTATTTCAATGTCGCATCGCTACAAGGATAATGGTACAATTGTCTGTATATTTAAAAAAAGAGAGGGAATTACATGAAATCGCATATTCAAAAACATTTAACTTCATATAAAGAGAAATATAAAAACCGAGGTCGGCTGCTAATTAGCTGTCCGGACAAACCGGGTATTGTAGCCGCTGTGTCTACGTTTTTACATGAGCACGGTGCAAATATTGTAGAATCAAGTCAACATTCAACAAACCATGAAGGCGGCATGTTTTTTATCCGTTTCGAATTTGAATGTGAGGATTTATTAGCTAAAGAAGTAAAGCTAGAAGAAAGCTTCAAAAAGATTGCCGATACATTTTCGATGAACTGGCAGTTTACATATGCTCATAATTTGAAAAAAACAGCTATTTTTGTGTCAAAAGAGCCTCACTGTCTGCTAGAGCTGCTGTGGGCGTGGGAAAGCGGAGACTTGATGACAGACATCGCTGTCGTTGTAAGCAATCACGAAGATGCGCGCGAAGTAGTTGAATCGTTTGGCATTCCATTTAAGCATATACCAGCGACAAAAGACATTCGTCAAGAAGCAGAAGCAAAACAGCTTCAAGTATTAAAAGATTATGATATTGATGTAATTATTTTAGCGCGTTATATGCAAATTTTAACGCCGACCTTTGTGGCTGAAAATCCGTATCGCATTATTAATATTCACCATTCATTCTTACCGGCATTCATTGGAGCACGTCCATATGAACGTGCATATCAACGAGGCGTAAAATTAATTGGTGCTACGTCTCACTATGTAACGGACGACTTGGATGAAGGACCAATTATTGAACAAGATATTGAACGCGTGAATCACCGTGATGATGCGGATGACTTAAAGAAAAAAGGCCGCTTAATTGAACGTACGGTGCTTGCACGCGCTGTGAAATGGCACTTAGAAGACCGCATTTTAGTGCATGAAAACCGCACAATTGTATTTAATTAACAAAGACTAAGCTGTTAAAAAGTAGTTTAGCCGAAGGAAGATCCGAACGATGAATCGAGATTCTTGAGAGAGAATGAAATTCGTTCGGATTTTTTTATGGTCATGGTAAACGTAGGTTTCATTAGGTCTCATTCTCGTTTTTTTTTCGGGGAAATCGCGTACCTACATGATAAAGAACTTTTCTATATGAGCTGAGATTTAGTTGTTTACTTAGCCCGTGAACACTTATACAATAGAAAAGGACTTTTTAATAAAGGAAGTGTCGGAAGTGAAACAATATCTTGAACTTTGCGAGCATGTGTTAGCAAATGGAACAAAAAAAGAAGATCGGACAGGAACAGGTACAATTAGCACATTTGGCTATCAAATGCGTTTTAATTTACAAGAAGGTTTCCCGGTATTAACGACAAAAAAACTTCATTTGAAATCAATTATTCATGAACTGCTTTGGTTTTTACAAGGAGATACAAACGTTAAGTATTTACAAGATAACGGCGTGCGCATTTGGAATGAATGGGCGGATGAAAACGGCGAGCTTGGCCCTGTATATGGTCATCAGTGGCGTTCATGGCCAACGCCGGACGGCGAAAAAATTGATCAAATTACAAATGTTATTAATCAAATCAAAAACAATCCTGATTCGCGCCGCTTAATGGTAAGCGCCTGGAATGTATCTGATGTAGACAATATGGCTTTGCCGCCTTGTCACTGCTTATTTCAGTTTTATGTAGCGGACGGCAAATTGTCTTGTCAATTGTATCAGCGCTCAGCTGATATTTTCCTAGGCGTACCGTTTAATATAGCTTCATATGCGCTGCTTACAATGATGGTGGCACAAGTGTGTGATTTAGAGCCAGGTGATTTTGTTCATACGTTTGGTGATGCGCATATCTACAGCAATCACATCGAACAAGTAAACCTGCAGTTGACGCGCGAGCCTCATGCATTACCAAAAATGAAAATCAATCCAGACGTAAAATCAATTTTTGACTTTAAATTTGAAGACTTTGAATTAGTAGATTATAATGCGCATCCTCACATTAAAGGAGCTGTGAGCGTATGATTTCCCTCATTGTCGCAATGGATCAAAATAGGCTGATCGGTAAAGAGAATGATTTGCCATGGCGTCTTCCGGAAGATTTAAAGTATTTCAAGCGCATCACAACGAGTCATACGATTGTAATGGGAAGAAAAACATTTGAATCAATTGGACGACCGCTCCCTAATCGCGAAAATGTGGTTCTTACGCGTCAAAAAGATTATCAGCAAGAAGGAGCAACCGTTATTCATTCAGTTGAGGAACTAGAAGCATTAGATGCTGAAAAAGAAGACGAGCTCTTTGTGATTGGTGGAGCTACTCTGTATAAGCAAACATTAGACGTTGCAAACCGACTTTATATTACGCATATTGAAGAATCTTTTGACGGCGATACACATTTTCCTGCGATTGATTTGAGCGAATGGAAAGTTATTTCGAAGCAGCAAGGAATTAAAGATGAAAAAAATCCCTACACGTATTATTTTACCGTATACGAGCGAAGCTGATTTCCCTTATTAAAAAAATGCGAGTCTGGGACAAAAGTATGGTAGTTGAAGAAAGATCCGAACGATTCATCGTTCGGATCTTTCTTTGTGATGGTGAACGTAGGTTTCATGTCTGTAGGTGCTTTTAGCAGTTGATTGGAGGGCAAGGCGAAGACTCAGGCGGGAGCGGAAGCAATGAGGAGGCTCACCGCCCGCGGAAAGCGAAGTCTTGCACGGAAATCAACTGCGGTGTAAAAACCGATTCATATTAGACGTCTTTAGGTGGGGGCTATTTCGTTATGTCTCAATCTCTTTTTATATTGATTTTAATTGCTTCATCATTTCGTGAAAAGCGGCTGTGCTAACAAACTGTTCAGCGCTCCAGTTTGCTTCAATCCATTGAATCAGCTCGCTTGGTGTATTAAAAACTTCTCCGCTTGTATCTGCTTTGCGAAGCATATATCTACCGTTTTCTTCATCTGCCGTTACTTCGCATGGAATGGCACTTTCATAACTTTGAAGTGAAAACTCCATTTATTCCACAACCTTTCTTAATTTATACCTGTTATAGCATCAGCTGCATGTAGAAAGTATGGGCAATTTTGTAAGTCTATTTAGCGTTTGCTAAACATATGTAAAGTATGTGGACAGTAAAATAGTTGGAAAAGTTTTTTTAGTCATTATTAATGAAAAATAATGATTTTTCTAAATTTTATGTGATATAATGTACAAATTAATAATGGTAGAAGAGGAAGGAAGTTGGTTATGAAACAACAAGTAGATAATCGAACAAAACACGTACATTTAGAGGACATCATGATTGCAAATCAATTGATTAAAGATGTTGTTGTGCATACACCACTACAGCGTAATGACGTTTTGTCTGAACGATATGAATGTAATATCTATTTAAAACGTGAGGATTTACAGGTGGTGCGCTCATTTAAAATCCGCGGTGCGTACAATCGAATCAAAAAGTTATCCCCAGAAGAATTAGAAAATGGAATTGCCTGTGCAAGTGCAGGAAACCACGCACAAGGTGTAGCATATGCGTGCCGTCATTTAAATATCGATGGTAAAATCTTTATGCCGAGCACAACGCCACGCCAAAAAATTAATCAAGTGAAATTTCTAGGCAAAGATAACGTAAAGGTCGTACTAATCGGAGATACGTTTGATGATTCTTATGAACAAGCTATTGCATGCAGTGAAGAGGAGCATCGAACATTTATTCATCCATTTAATGATGTAGACGTTATTGCAGGACAGGGTACAGTAGCCGTTGAAATGTTCAATGACTGTGAAGATGAAATTGACTACGTATTTGCGGGTATCGGCGGGGGCGGATTAATTTCCGGTGTCGGCACATACGTAAAAAGCATCTCGCCTCAAACAGCTGTGATTGGGGTAGAACCAGCAGGCGCGCCTGGTATGCAGACATCTTTAGCAAATGGAAATGTAGTGACGCTACCGGCAATCGATCCATTTGTAGACGGAGCGGCTGTTAAAACAGTTGGAACGCTTCCGTATGACATCAGTAAAGAGCTTGTGGACGATATTGTAGTTGTTCCTGAAGGCAAGGTTTGCACAACCATTTTATCTCTATACAATGAAAATGCGATTGTAGCAGAACCAGCAGGAGCTCTTTCGATTGCTGCTCTTGACTCATACCGTGAGCAAATTAAAGGAAAAACGGTTGTTTGCGTCATCAGCGGAGGCAACAATGACATTGGACGTATGCAAGAAATCAAAGAACGTTCGATGATTTATGAAGGATTACAGCATTATTTTATCGTTAACTTCCCTCAGCGCGCAGGAGCTCTTCGTGAATTTTTAGACGAAGTGCTTGGACCGACAGACGATATTTCGCGCTTTGAGTATACGAAAAAGAATAACAAAGACAGCGGGCCTGCACTTGTGGGAATCGAGCTTAAGCATAAAGAAGATTATTATCCACTAATTAATCGTATGGATAAAAAAGGATTTCCTTACACAGAAATTAATAAAGAAAGCAACTTGTTTCACTTGTTTATTTAAATAGAAGGTCGTTTTAAAAAGGAATGCTTCATCAACTGTCGAATAAGTTGATGAAGCATTTTTATTTTAAAAAATATTTGTGTTTTCTTTTTATTTTATCAAGACAGAAAGTACCTCAAGCATTATAATAAAATAAACGGGTAAAAAGAGGGTTGATCGCCTTGCTATTAAAAAGCCTTGAATTTAAACATGTCAGTGGTCAAAAAGTAAAAATTACTGAAATTCCAGTTTTAGAGGAAAATAGCACGTTTCGGTTCATGTTATCTGCAAAACTTGATTTATTTATTAGACAAATCACGAACGAATCAGTTCCGAAGCAAACCTACTCGTTTCAAGAATATTTAAAACGCGTGCTGAAATGGAAAGATTACGAACAGCTCTTTAAGTCTCATGTATTAAAGCATAATGCATAAACGTAAAAGTTGACTTTTCTGAATATTTCAGCAGAGTCAACTTTTTTTGTTGATCTAAAAGGTTGAACATGCATTTTACGAATTAGCAAAACTTGCATTCTATTATAACTATATTGTTGTAAGCGTTCATGTTATACTAGTTTGCAATGCATCTTGTAGGGGTGAACACATGTCGAAAATTAAAGTGGTAACGGATTCAACAATTGATTTAACGTTGGAAGAAGCTGAAAAATACGGTATTGAGATGATACCTTTATGTATTAATATTGATAATGAAACATATTTGGATCGCGTGGAATTAACGCCGACAGATTTTATTGAAAAAATGAAAAATTCAAAAGAATTACCAAAAAGCTCTCAGCCGGCTATTGGTTCTTTTGTTGAAGTATATGAACGATTAGTGAGTGAAGGGTATGACGTCATTTCCATTCATATGACTGGAGGAATGAGCGGAACCGTTCGAGCAGCTGAAAGCGCGGCTCAAATGGTGGAAGGAAATATCACCGTTGTCGATTCTATGTACATTACAAAAGCTCTTTCGTTTCAAGTCTTTGAAGCGGTGAAAATGATTGAAGAGGGGCATACGGTAGAAGAAATTGTCGCGCGCTTGGAAGAGGTGCGTCAAAATACGAATCTTTTTGTCGTAGTCGATACGCTTGAAAATTTGGTTAAAGGTGGACGTATTGGACGTGGAAAAGGGCTAATCGGTTCTCTTTTAAATATTAAGCCAATTGCTTCCCTAGCTGACGGAGTATACACTCCTGTTGCTAAAGTGCGCAGTCATTCTCAAATTGTTAAGTTTTTAACGAAGCAGTTCGAAGAGCATACAGAAGGAAAAAGTATTAAAGGAGTAGGGCTTGTACATGCAGATGGACTTGGGCTCGCTTCTAAGCTAAAAGAATCAATCGTGAAGGCAAGAGGCTATACGCAATTTTCGATTGAAGATACGACGCCTATTATCTCGACGCATACGGGTATTGGTGCAATTGGTTTTATGTATTTTGCTGAATAAAGTGAGTTGCTTTTTGCAAGTCACTTTTTTGGCTTTCTCTTTTTTGGAAAAAGGAGAAAGAGAAGTGGACGAACGTGTGATATAATAGAATCAACTTTCTACCAGCGAATGCTGTGCTGGTTACTATTCTTTTGAATCCGGAGTATACCGATGAAAAAATATATTCGAAATTTGAGTGTGTTTAACAAAACGGTTTTATTTTCTACTTTAATTGTAGTTGCCCTTGGAGTCATTTCTTTAGCCATTAGCTATCAAGTTCAAAAAAAAATGGCAAAAGAGACGTTAACGCAGCATGTGTTAATTATGGCCGATTTATGGAGGGAGTCTTTATCTAAACAAGACGTAATAGCAGCAGTGGATTCAAGGAACGGGCCGATTCCTGAAAAAGACGAGCTAGAAAAGCAGTTCAGAAAGATTTATGAATTGCATCCGTCGTACTTGCAGGGATATATTATGACGACCGAAAAATTTAAATCGCATGGAAATAAGATTATCGTAACAGCGAATAAGAAAATTAAGCAATCGCTAGAGCCGTCCATGATTTATTATGGGGGAGAAGAATTTTACAAATCATTTAAGGAAGCAGAACGAAAAAAGAAAAATATCGTAACATCTACATACAAAGACGAATTCGGGACGTGGATAACCGTTTTATCGCCTATTACAAACAGCTCTGGAAAAGTTGTGGCTATTCTTGGTGTAGATGTAGATGCAAGCGCTATCTATATCTATCAAAAACGTTTAATTGTGTCTTTGGTCGTTGCGTTTACGCTTCTGTTTACCTTCATTATTGTGATTCAAGACTGGGGACTAAGGCGATTAATGTCGCCCCTTGGGGAATTAATAGAAGGAATTCAAGCGGTTAGTCAAGGGAAATTTGATGTGAAGCTGACACACGAAGATGATTCTGAGTTAGGGAATGTACACACAAGATTTAATGAAATGACCGAGCGGCTGCAGCAGCTTTTTCATCAAGTGTCAGTAACAAAAGAACACCTGAATGTAGAAACAGATCTCAGTCATACAAAAGACGGAATTACCAAAGCGATTGATGAATTGGAAGTTATTATGGAAAAAACGAGGATGCAAAAGGAATTGCAGCGAGCGGAGAAAATGAATGCAATTGGCCAATTAGCTGCTTCTGTAGCGCATGAAATTCGAAATCCTATGACGGTGGTAAAAGGGTTTTTGCAGCTGTTTCAAGATAACACAAAGCTTTCAAACACTGAATTAAGTTACATTCATCTTATGATTAATGAAATGGACAGAGCAGAAGCGATTATTCATGACTATTTATCGTTAGCCAAGCCGGATGTTCACCAGCATCGTTTTATTAACTGCTTGGAGTGTATTACAAGCTTAGTAGATTTATTATCTTCTTATGCTTTATTAACAAACAATATACTCATAGAATTAGACGCAAAAGAAGAGATGTATGTTCGCGGCAGCCGAAACGAATTGAATCAAGTTCTGCTTAATATTATGAAAAATGGAATTGAAGCCATGAGAGCTGGGGGAACGCTTCGAGTGGGGCTTTACAAGCGAGAAGGGCATGTACATATTCAAATTGAAGATACTGGTATAGGCATGACCAGTGAACAAGTGAAGCGGCTGGGAACAGCGTTTTATTCTTTAAAAGAAAAAGGAACAGGGATTGGTCTGATGGTTTCTTATCAACTGGTGGAACAAATGAATGGAAGAATTGAAGTGGAAAGCATACCAGGAAAAGGTTCAACGTTTATCTTGATTTTCCCTAGCTATGACTAAACTTTAACCGTGCAGGAGGAACATATGAAAAGCTGGTCTTATAAATTGTTTTTTTTACTGCTTATTAGTTGCATGATGTTAACAGCCTGTGGTTCCAAAATAGAAAATCCGCTTAATTGGAAGATGGACTCTTTTTCTTATGTTAACCAAGATCAAAAGAAAGTAGGGCTAAGTCAGCTGAAAGGGAACGTTTGGGTAGCTAACTTTATCTTCACAAGCTGCGAAACCGTATGTCCCCCAATGACGGCTCATATGGCTAAATTACAAAAAATGGCTAAGGATGAAGGCCTGGACGTTCACTTTGTTTCATTTAGCGTAGACCCTGAAGTGGACACTCCTCAGAAAATGAAGGACTATGCGACTAAATTTGGCGCTGATTTTTCGAATTGGGATTTCTTAACGGGCTATAAACAAGCGGAAATTGAAAAGTTTGCGCTGGATCAATTTAAGATGATTGTGAAAAAGCCGCAAGAAGATCCGCAGGTTATTCACGGTACGTATTTTTTTCTAATTGACAAAGATGGAGTGGTTCAAAAATCTTATCAGGGAGTGACTGATCCTCCTTATGATGATATGATAAAAGATATTAAAACCCTTCAGTAAGAGCTATAAAATCGTCAAATCTATCCGCTCACACAGCTATCTTTACAGTGATGTGTGAGCGGATATTTTTATGAAAGAAACATGCTTATCCTTTTTTTTACATATACTATATATAAGAAACGTAGTAAAATATCAACTTGACATAGTATGATAAGATATAAAGATATAGTTATTCAGAGCGGTAAGCAGTATTGCTTGTGACAGCGAGAATACAGCATAGTTAGTAGGTGTTATGATGAGAAAATGGAAAAGTATAGTGATAAGCAGTATGAGTGCGGTGGTGTTAGCGAGCTGTTCGACAACGACTTTTTTGCCAACGGACAATAAAGAAGAAGCCGTTCAGAAAGAAGTGGATTTAACACCTAAAAAGCATATTCCGAAAGGCTTTTTCCCTGTAGATTTAGATATTGTAGCCATTGGCGACTCATTAACTGAAGGAGTAGGAGATGAGTCTAAAAAAGGCGGTTATGTACCATACTTAACTAAATACCTTTCTAAACAAAATGAAGTGCAAAATGTACGAACAGAGAATCTAGGGAAAAGAGGAAATCGGACGGATCAGCTATTAGCGAGGTTAAATCAGCCGGGAGTAGCAGCTGAAGTATCAAGAGCAGACATCGTTTTCTTGACGATTGGCGGCAATGACGTGATGAAAGTGGTAAGGGATTACTTTTACAATATCTCAATTAAGACGTTTGAATCACAGCAGTCAAAATATGAAAAACGTCTAAATGACGTGTTTTCACGCATACGTAAGCTTAATCCTAATGCCCATATTTATTTAATCGGTTTTTATAATCCATTCTTTAAATCGTTAAGTGATGTGAAAGAAATTAATGTCGTTATTAATGAATGGAATGCGGCAAGCGAGAAAATTGCTTCTCAATATGATAATGTAAGTTATGTAAAAATTGATGATATTTTTTATGATTCTGACGTAAATTTATTAGGGAAAGACGAGTTTCACCCTAATAAAAAAGGGTACAAACTAATGGCTGAGCGCATTAGTAAATCAATGGAGGAAGAAGATCCTCTCGTTGGAGACCAGAAAAAGGAAACAGCAGAAGAAGTTACATCTGATGAAAAAGAGAAAAACACGAAAGAGAGTGGGAACGAGTAAGGAGATTGTTATATGAAGAAGTGGAAAACCCTATTTATCGCGTTATTAGGGATTAATGTTCTAGGGGCTATCCTTATTATTGCGTTTATTTTTCAACCGGTTGACAAGGTCAATCCAACTCCCTCTGAAAAAGTAGAAGGAGACGCAGAACTAACTATTTTGGCTAAAAAAGCGGACTTAAATGTACTGATTGATAAATATTTAAAAAAAGAATTTAAGAATCAGCCGCTTAACTACAAAATTACTCTTACCGATGTAGTAAGAGTAGACGGAACGATTCAAGTATTCGGCGATGATATTAATATTCGAATGACATTTGATCCGATCGTACAAAAAAATGGAGATATTGTGCTTGAACAGCAGTCACTTTCTGTTGGGAAGCTGCAGCTGCCTGTCCGCACAGTGCTTCGATACGTAAATAATAATTTTGCGCTACCAGAATGGGTAACAATCGATCCAAAGAATGAATCAGTATACGTAGCGTTACAGCAGATGAAGTTAGAGAGTGATTTTGCTGTAAAAGTACAAAAGTTTGATTTAAAAAATGATGATATTCGCGTACGTTTAATTTCGCGCAGTGAATAAAAAAAACCTTCCAATTTGGAAGGTTTTTTTTGTTAACGGTCTTGGGAAATCAGCGCTTCTAATGCAGGACGGTTTTTAGCAAATCCGACGGCATATACCGTATATGTTCGATTCGGGCGAAGGTTCAGTGCTGGGATTTCGAGTACTACATTTTTGGTTCCTGCTATGCGCACACTAAGTTGAACATGCATGGGGGATAAAGGCAAATATTTTGTGACTTCTTTGAACTGTACGCCAGAAAAAATGACGTCTCCACCTCTAGCCGCAATATCCACAGCAGGAGCATCAGGAGAAAGGTGCACAAACCGAAGCTTCGTTTCTCCACTTGGTACATCCGTATTGTCATAGATAAATAATAAATCAAGCTTGTTTAGCTCATCTACCGCCGCTACCGTGTAATTTTGGTTTCCTTCAAATGTAAATGATTCCGTTAAAACAGGTCTTCCCGTTTCTCCAGCGGGATAAATAGAAATTGTGTATCTTCCAGGTTCTTGTAATTCAATATAATCTGTTTCTTGTTTATAAGTTAAGTTGCGAATCACTCGTTTGTTGTTAATATAAATATCTACAGATGGAGAATCTGGAGAAGCGTGAAGTATACGAATTTGCGGCGGATTTACGCGTAAATTCGTATTTTCAGAAGAAGTTAAGATGGCCTGCTGGATATAGTACAAATGCTTTTGATAATAATGAATATGCTTAGATGGATCACTATACTTATAGTAGTTAGCTAGAAAATCGTATTTCATTGCTTTTTTAATATATTGATCAAAGGAATAATTAGCCATATGTTCAGCTCCCTTATTGTCGGAGTATAAAAACATTTCCATACGTAACCAAACATATGCTAAAACTCATAATTTATGCCGATCACTGATCACTCCCGAGACCTCCAAGAAGAAACAATGAGCCAAACGCCCTCTATGTGCATATACTGAATCAAATTATTGACTGAAGGCTTATTGTACGACCGAATTTAGTATAGAAAAAAGGAGTGAGAGCATGCGTGATTTTTATGCTCGGATGCTACGGTTAATCATGTTAAGTTTTTTACTGCTGCTACTTTTAATTCAATTTACAGAGCGCTCTACTTCATTTAATCACATTACCCCCGCGCTAAATAAAGTAACCGAGCGAATTGAGATGATTACCTATGATCAATAAATGTATGTTTTCTGCGTTTCGATATGTACTTGTTCTTTATGCAATTTGCTTTACATTTTTATTTGTTAGTACAGTTCCAAGCCTATTTGGTTTCACCGTGACCGTTCAAGAAACGGATTATCACCACCTGCATCGCGGAGATATAGTTGTCTTTAGAGACGAATCATCTTCTTCAAAGAATGAACTTGTACTGGCCCATAATCAAGACCCTGATGTACTGGTTACAGCTCAAAGAAATTCTTTGCCTGCTTCTTTTAAAGTGATTGGAAGCTACGCATACCATCTCCCGTATATAGGGGTCATTATTGAGTTTATGAAAGATTTTACTACGCTACTGGTGATGGGCAGTATTTTACTTTTGTTGTTTTCGTATACGCTGCAGCCCAAAAGGCGAATATGGCGTAAGAGAAAGTAAAAAATGGGCGAATGCACATACAGGACAATCAACTAACGCATATAAAGTACAGTGTACGAAATGAAAAAAACAAGAGGAGAGATTGCTATGTATAACTACGATTGTTACGACCCATGCCATCACGGAGGCTATCACCACCTATATGATACTTGCCACTATCCAATTGGCGGTTATCATCATTGCGGAACGGGCCAGTCATTTGCATTAATTGTTGTACTATTTATTTTATTAATCATCATTGGCTGCACTTGTTTTTGCTGATTAGGTCTCATTTGCTCGCATGTGCGAGCTTTTTATAAAAGATGGAAAAGGACAAACTTACATATAAATTGTTTAAATAATAAAAAAATTTTGCCAAATCAACAT
The DNA here is from genome assembly GCF_038005965.1 of Priestia sp. FSL W8-0524. Lineage (NCBI taxonomy): Bacteria > Bacillati > Bacillota > Bacilli > Caryophanales > Bacillaceae > Priestia > Priestia sp. FSL W8-0524. The sequence continues at coordinate 3,706,241 of NZ_JBBOUG010000001.1, read as the reverse complement.
TTACCATATTATACTATAGCTAGTAACTCAATAAGCGAAGGTGAATATATGGAAAAGGAAAAAGTATTTCAACAGCTATTTTCAATGTCATTTACACCAATGCTCGTAATGAATATGGATGGCGATATTCAAATTTTAAATGAAGCTTGCTGCCACCTTTTTAAAACGACGGAGGAACGGCTTCTTTCCTGTAATGTATTTGAAGAGCCAAATCGCTTTTTTATTGAAAAGCATGAAGTGGAACCGTTAAGAAAGCAAGAGGAAGAAGTTGTTTTACTTAAGAAAAAAGTAGATCAGCAGTTTCCGATGCATATCCATATTCAGCGCACGGAAGAAGATATTCCGCTCTTAGTTGTTCAGTGGAAAGAGTTTTCCTCAAGTATTGAAAAGCAAGAGGAAGTCATTCGGAAAATGAAGCAATATAAGCAGTTTGTCCAGCAGAGTCAAGATGCATTTATTGTAACGAGAGAAGGCAGAATTCAATATTTGAATCCCGCTGGTGTTAAACTTCTTGGCGGCGAGAAAAAAGAAGAGTATATCGGGCGTCCTTGGCTTCACTTTATTCACCCCGAACATTTAGAAATTGTAAAAGAACGAATGGTTCAGCTGATGAATGGAATGTCCGTGAGGCCACGTGTTGATGTGAAACTATTGACTAAAAAAGGGGTCGTCATTATTGAATCTTCGGCAACCAAAATTAAGTTTGAAGGACAGGATGCCATTCAGTATATTATTCGCGACGTAACGGATCGAAAAAAATATGATGAAATGGCAAGCAAATCTGAAAAGCTTACAATGGTGAGCAAGCTAGCGGCAGGAGTAGCACATGAAATCCGTAATCCAATGACGGCGATTAAAGGGTTTATTCAGCTGCTAAAAGCATCGAAACAGTATAATGAAGAATACAATGATATTATGCTTGAAGAATTGAATCGCGTCGAATCCATTATTCAAGAATTTTTAACGCTGGCCAAGCCTAAAATTGAAAATTCATACCATCCGAAAAGTCTCAATCAAATCATACGTCACGTGACATTACTATTAGATACACACGCCAATTATAAAAATTGTCGTATTATTAATGAGATTAGTGATGAGATTACAATCTTTTGTGAAGAAAATGCGCTTAAACAAGTTTTTATTAATTTAATTCAAAATGCGCTTGAGTCAATGAGCAAAGGTACAGTTAAAGTTACCGTTGAGAAAAGAAATGAATACGGCATGGTCATTATCGAGGATGAAGGATGTGGAATTGATGAGCAATCTTTAGCTCGGCTAGGTGAACCATTTTATTCCACCAAACAAACAGGAACTGGGCTAGGATTAATGATTAGCTACCGAATAATCGAACAGCATCAAGGGCATATTTCATTTGCGAGTAAAGTAGGAGTAGGAACAAAAGTAGAAATTGCTCTTCCGTATATTAAAGAACCAGTGAACATTTCGTAGCGCTTGCTATTCGTTCGCTGGTTTTTATTTGGTTGAAATAAAAACGAATGTTTTTTATTTTTTTTTATTTTAATGTTCGTGTATATTGTTGACTAAAGGGTTTGTTTTTGATATATTATCAAATGGCTAGAAAATAACCGAATGATAATAAAAAAAGAAAATTCGGTCAATAACTTTTATCTTTTACCCAAAGAAAAAAGATGATGGGAGAATGTACAATGAACTCAAATTATGATGTTATTGTGGTAGGGGCAGGACCCGCTGGAATTTTTACTTGCTATGAGCTAACGTTAAAATTACCGGAAGCAACTATTTTGTTAATCGATAAAGGACACGATATCTATCGACGTAATTGTCCGATTCTTCAGAAAAAAATTGAAAAATGTCCGCCTGCAGTTGGCAGAAAAGAGTTTGCTGGCTGTTTGCCTGCTTGTTCTATCACAAATGGTTTCGGTGGAGCCGGCGCATATTCAGACGGGAAGTTTAATATCACCAGTGAATTTGGAGGCTGGATGACGGATTATCTGTCTGAATCACAGGTGGTAGATTTAATTAAATACGTGGATGAAATTAATTTAAAACACGGAGCAACCGATACGATTACGGATCCGTTAACTGATAAAGTTCGTGAAATTGAAAAACGCGGATACGCAGCAGGATTAAAGCTATTGCGTGCCCAAGTGCGTCATTTAGGAACAGAGCAAAATTTAGAAATTTTAAAAAGCATTTATGAATACTTAAAAGAAAAAATTGATATGCAGTATAAAACGGAAGTAGCCGATTTAATAACAGAAAAAGAAGATGGTCAGCATATCGTACGCGGTATTGAATTGAAGAATGGTGACAGAATTACGGCTGATAAAGTCGTGGTTTCACCAGGTCGAGACGGCTCGAAGTGGATGAGCGACTTACTAAAAAAACGCCGTTTGAAAATGATTAACAATCAAGTAGACATCGGTGTTCGAGTAGAAACATCTAACGTTGTTATGGAAGAAATCAACAAGCACTTGTACGAAGGGAAATTTATTTACAATACGTCTGTAGGTACAAGAGTCAGAACGTTCTGCAGCAATCCTTCAGGGCATGTGGTAGTAGAGAATCATTCAGGGATTATGTTAGCAAATGGACACGCATACAAAGATCCGAAGCTTGGAAGTCAAAATACGAACTTTGCGCTGCTTGTTTCTCATAAATTTTCGGATCCATTTGATCAGCCGAACGAATATGCGCACGAAGTGTCAAGATTAGCTAATATGCTGTCAAACGGAGGCTTAGTTGTTCAAAAGTATGGAGATATTTTAAAGGGGCGCCGTTCAACAACGAATCGAATTAAAGAAGGCTTTTTAGAACCAACGTTAAAAGAAGCTGTCCCTGGTGATTTGGGTTTAGTGCTTCCATACAATACAATGAAAAGCTTAATTGAAATGACAGAAGCACTGGATCATGTAACGCCTGGGTTAGCATCTGAACATACGCTGTTTTACGGTGTGGAAGCGAAATTTTACTCCGCCCGTCCGAAGTTAAACGATAAGTTTGAAACTGAAATTTCCGGTTTATACGTGGGAGGAGACGGAGCTGGTATTACGCGAGGACTCGCGCAGGCAAGTGCGTGTGGTGTGTGGGTAGCTCGTGACATTGTTGAAAAATTAAAGAATCGTAAAGCAAGTTCTGAACCTGTTACTGTATAAAAAAAAGAGGCCGTCACGGCCTCTTTTTTTTATGGGTTAAATAACGAGAGGGAATAAGTAAAAAGTAAAGAACTTGTACCGTTCCAACTCCGATAGTTTTATATGATAATTACCCGCTCCTTTTTTAAAAGATAGTAGGAAATCTATACTTCTATCTTGAGCAGAATTAAGTAGAATAAGGGGAATTGATAATGTCGATTTCTTCGCATCAATAAAGTCAGTGAAATTTTAAGGAGTGTATATCAAGCAGTACAAGGATAAAATCAACAGTTGGAAAGAGTTATTTTTTTGATAAGTAAAATATTTATGGAAGCAGTAAAGTACATGGATGTTAGAATAATTATACATATTTATGAATGATATTAATGAGAAGAAAGTTCACTTTATAAACTATTTTTTGAATTAATTTTTTATTCATTAGATTGTAAGTCTTGTTAAATAGGTGTTTTTAGTTTATTGAAATATGATGTAAATATTTTAAAATATAACAATTCTCAACTTTTTACGATAAAATCATGCATTATTTTTGAATAAAAACTTGACAGAAACATATAAAATGAATTTTAATTAAAGTAACAATTATTATCATGCAAAAATATTAAAGAAAATTATTTGCTTAATCTCTTTTGTTTTATAAGAGAACGGAGGACCCATATTTGTGCGTAATGTACTTGGGGTGAATCTTGAATGAATCAAGTAGGGTAACTCACATACCCGAATCCGACAGCTAACTCCGTAAGCATTCAGTGAGGGAATAACAGGTCTATGAAACCATGATATTCTCATGGTTTTTTGTATAGCTAAAAATATTCCTAAACTATTAATCTGAAAATTTTTAATATATTGTATATTTTGAGTGTTATCGCCCTCAATGCATGGTAAAATAAGTATGGTAGTTAGAATCATTCTAATATAATTTATTTACGGGAGGTAAATCTATGAAGCTATCGACAAAGATTATTATCGCGCTAATTGCTGGTGCTATTGTAGGAGTGTTAATCAATGCTTTTGCTCCAAGTGCTTTTGCTCCGCTGGACAAGTACTTGTTTACACCGCTTGGCCAAATTTTCTTAAGCTTAATTAAAATGCTTGTTGTACCAATTGTGTTTTTCTCTATCACGTTAGGTGTAGCAGGTTTAGGAGATCCTAAAAAATTAGGAAGAATCGGGGCAAAAACAGTTTCCTACTTCCTAGTGACAACAACCGTTGCAATTATTATCGGTTTAATTTTAGCGTATGCAATTAAACCGGGTACATTTGGATCTTTTGATACACAAAACGCTTCTTTTGAAGCTGAAAAAGCACCACCTGTTGGAGAGACATTCTTAAATATGATTCCAGTCAATCCAATTCAAGCGATGGCTGAAGGGAATATGCTTCAACTTATCGTTTTCTCTATCTTTATCGGTTTTGGTATCACGATGCTTGGAAGTAAAACAAAAGGACTTTACAATTTACTTGAGCAAGGAAATGAATTGATGATGTACCTTGTGAATCTAGTGATGAAGTTTGCTCCGTACGGAACATTTGGGCTTCTTGCAACCGCGGTTGGAAGTCAAGGCTGGCAGGCAATTAAAGCGATGGGGCTATACATGATTGTAGTCGTGCTCGCGCTGTTCATCCATTCAATCGTAACATATGGGGGATCAGTCGCTCTTATGGCCAGACGTAACCCTATTGAATTTTTTAAGGGGTTTGCTCCTGCGATGACAGTTGGATTCAGTACATCAAGCAGTAATGCAACGCTTCCGATTTCAATGAATGTGGCGCAAAAAAATCTTCGTGTCCCCGAGTCTATCAGCAGTTTTGTTCAGCCATTAGGTGCAACTATTAACATGGATGGAACGGCAATTATGCAAGGTGTAGCGACTATTTTTATTGCGCAAGTATACGGGGTTGATCTGTCGTTGGGCGCTCTTGTGACGGTTGTGTTGACAGCGGTGCTTGCTAGTATTGGTACAGCAGGCGTGCCGGGAGTTGGTCTTATTATGCTAGCGATGGTACTGAGTTCGGTTGGCCTGCCTGTAGCAGGTATCGGATTAATTATCGGAATTGATCGCTTGCTTGATATGCTTCGTACGTCTGTAAATATTACAGGAGACGCTGCGTGTGCCGTTATTGTGGCTGAGTCAGAAGCAAAGCGTATCGATAAATCTGTAACGCAATCAGCTTAATATGTGTAAAAGCTCTAGCTATATGCTAGGGCTTTTTTTATTGGCAAGAAACTCTTCTTTTCAGCATACAGTTTAATAAGAGTGTGTGTTTGAAAGGAGAGTGCGGAAATGAATAAAACCCATGTGATAAAGCCGCTGCTCGACGACGACTACCCAGTTATTTCATATGGAAAAGGAATTTATTTGTACGACCAAGATGGAAAAAAGTACATAGATGCTTCGTCAGGGGCAGTTACAGCAAGCATCGGACACGGCGTAAAAGAAATTATTGATGCGATGACGGATCAGGCACAGAAAGTTGCGTTTGTATATCGGTCGCAGTTTACAAGCGATCCGACGGAAGCCTTAGCTAAGAAACTATGTGAATTAAGCAGCAATCATTTCCAGTGGAGCTTTTTTGTTAACAGCGGGACAGAAGCGACTGAAACGGCTATGAAAACAGCCATTCAGCATTTTCAAGAGCAAGGAAAGCCAACCAAAACAAAGGTTTTGTCACGCTGGATGAGCTATCACGGTATTACAATAGGAGCGCTGTCTATGTCAGGGCACGTTGGAAGACGAAAACGTTTCTCGTCTTTGCTTGAAGATTATCCTTCGGTTTCACCTCCTTATTGCTATCGATGTCCGTTTCATCAAACCTATCCATCCTGTAATCTTGCTTGTGCACACGAATTGGAAACAGTTATCAAACGAACCGGCCCTGAACATATTGCTGCTTTTATTACAGAGCCCATTGTAGGAGCTGCCGGAGCAGCTCTCACACCTCCACCCGGTTATTATGAAGTGATAAGAGAAATTTGTGATAAATATGATGTGTTATGGATAGCCGATGAAGTCATGACTGGAGTTGGGCGTACAGGCGTGATGTTTGCATATGAGCACTGGGGAGCTAAACCAGACATCATGACGCTTGGAAAAGGAGTGGGAGCAGGATATACACCGATAGCCGTTACGTTAGCTAGCAGCAAAACGATTGAACCTATCATGAACGGATCCAAATTAATTATGAGCGGCCATACGCTAAGCGCTAATCCGCTGTCAGCCGCTGTAGGGCTAGCTGTCTTAGCCTATATTGAAAAGAACGATCTTGTTCAACAAGTAGCGCTGAAAGGAGACTATTTAGTAAAAAAATTGAAGGAGCTTCAACTTCTTTACCCTATCATTGGTGATATTCGTGGCAAAGGCTTACTAGTTGGTCTTGAGCTTGTACAAAATCCAAAAACGAAGGAGCCTTTTTCATCCTCCGAAAATATGACGGCGCGCGTAATAAGTAAAGCCCATAAAAATGGTCTTCTCCTTTATCCTTCACAAGCAGGAACAGATGGAGTAGAAGGAGACGGTATTATTATTGCGCCACCATTTACGATTACTCATCGCCAACTTGATGAAGCGGTCGTGTTGCTTTCGAAAACATTGTATGAAGTACAAAATGAAAAACAGGGAGATGAGGTGAAATAAGTGACAAAGGTCGAAAACTCATTTCAAAAGATTACAACTGTGGAACAAGCAATTGAATACGTGGATCATGCTGCTACGCTGATGATAGGAGGGTTTGGAGGCGTAGGCAGTCCGCCTTCTCTCATTGACGGCCTTATTGAAAGCGAAAAATCAAATTTCACACTGATATGCAATGATTCAGGCTTTCCTCATATTGGTGCGGGAAAATTAGTAAGTCAAGGAAGAATTCAAAAACTGATCGCTTCTCACATTGGATCGAATCCTGTGGCTGGAACGCTGATGACAGAAGAAAAGCTGAAAGTTGAGTTTTCTCCTCAAGGAACGCTTGCTGAACGGATTCGAGCGGGGGGAGTTGGACTTGGAGGAGTACTGATTGATGTAGGAATAGAAAATGACATTATTCAATTTGGAAAAGAAAAAGTGGAAGTAGACGGCAAGACATTTTTAGTTGAAAAACCGCTCACAGCCGACGTGGCTTTTGTATATGCAAAAAAAGCAGATCCATTCGGCAACTTGCTCTATGATAAAAGCGCTCGAAACACTAATCCATTAATGGCTATGGCAGGTCGTATAACTATTGCTGAAGTGGAGGAAATCGTTCCTCTTGGCGACATTGACCCAGAGAATGTGATGACGTCAGGCGTATTTGTGGATTATATTGTGCCTTCAAAAGGAGTGAATTGGAAATGGGTTTGGGAATAGATATTCGTCATCGTATTGCAAGACGTGCTGCGGCTGAAATCAAAAACGGCATGATTGTTAACTTAGGGATTGGCATTCCTTCTCTTATTCCTAATTATGTACCAAGCGCTGTTCATGTGATGTTTCATGCTGAAAACGGAATTTTAGGGTTAGGATCTTCGCCTCCTTTAGGTGAAGAAGATGAGAATGTCTGCAATGCAGCAGGCTATCCAACAACTACTGTTCAAGGGGCTTCATACTGTGATAGTGCTACAGCCTTCGCGATGATTCGAAAAGGATACGTCGATATGACCATTCTTGGTGCGTTAGAAGTGAGTGAAAAAGGGGATTTAGCTAATTGGATTGTGCCAGGTAAGCGAGTTCCTGGGATGGGAGGAGCGATGGAATTAGCTCAAAAAGCGAAAAAAGTCATTGTGCTAATGAATCATACGAGCAAGACAGGAGAACCAAAACTGGTCAAGACATGCTCTTTACCTCTTACTGCTTCGGGCTGCGTGGGATTAGTTATTACGGATCGGGCGGTTTTTAAAGTAGAAAAAGATGCGCTTCTTCTAACCGAGTTAATGTCTCCTTATACCGTAGAGGATATTTTGAGTTCAACAGAAGCGACAGTTCGCCTGAGTGATCAATTGATTACGATACCATAAGGAGGACCATTACATGAACATACAGCAATCTATTCATAACTGGATGACAGAGCATCGTCAAAGTGCAGTGCGTTTACTCAAGCGTTTCGTAGAAGAAGCAAGCGTACAGGGTTCTGAAAAGCATGCGCAGGCAATTGTCATTGAACGCCTTCGACAGCTGCAGTTAGATATTGATATATGGGAACCAGACGAAAAAACACTTCGTACCCATGAAGCTTTTGCCTCCAACCGTTCTAGTTTCCGAGATAGCCCGAATGTGGTAGGCGTGTTAAAAGGAAAAGGTGGGGGAAAATCCATCATTTTAAACGGACATATTGATGTTGTGCCTCCCGGCGATCTTTCACAGTGGAAGGAAGACCCTTATACGGCCGTTGTAAAAGATGGAAACTTATATGGGCGCGGTGCAACAGATATGAAAGGAGGGAATGTGTCGTTACTTTTAGCGATTCAAGCATTAAAAGAGCTAAGTATTTCATTAAAAGGAGATGTTATTTTTCAAAGCGTAGTAGAAGAGGAAAGCGGAGGGGCAGGAACACTTTCCTGCGTGCTTAGAGGGTATAAAGCAGATGGTGCCATTATTCCAGAACCAACCAACATGAAGATCTTTCCTAAACAGCAAGGGTCGATGTGGTTTCGCGTGACCGTACATGGAGTAGCAGCACATGGAGGGACTCGGTATGAAGGCGTGAGTGCCATTGAAAAAGCAGCTGTTGTGCTTAAACATATTGAGGGTCTTGAAAAAGAGAGAAACAGCCGAATTACAGACCCGCTCTATAATAAAATTCCCATTCCCGTGCCCATTAATATCGGAAATATACAAGGAGGAACGTGGCCTTCTTCAGTTGCTGATCAAGTAGTATTAGAAGGCAGGATAGGAGTTGCTCCGCATGAAAAAATGAAAAATGTCAGAGCGGAAATGAAATCGTGGCTTGAACTTTTGCCTCAGTGTGATGAGTGGTTTGCTGAGCATCCTGTCGACTTGGAATGGTTTGGGGCCCACTGGCTTCCTGGTGAAATTGAATTAGAGCATCCGCTTATGACCTCTCTTTCGTCCTCTTTTTATCAAGTGAAACAGAAACAGCCGATCATTGAAGCATCTCCTTGGGGAACGGACGGAGGGATATTGTCACAAGTTGGAGATATTCCAACAGTTGTGTTTGGACCAGGAGTAACAGAAGTAGCCCACTTTCCGAATGAGTATATTTGTATTCAAACGATGCTTGATGCAGCAGAAATTATTGCGCTCACCGTAGCAGACTGGTGCAGTATTGCGGACTAAGCTAAAAAGGGAGAGGATACAAACAAATGGCGAAACAAGAAACTATTTGTCAACCAACCTTTGCTATGACTCTTTTTTTAGATGAATGTAACAAGCGTCTGAGAATGGATGATTACCGGGGAAATGTGAACGATATTTGCAGCTATATATATAAAGAAATTGATAAGGTAACGTACGAAAAGTGGATTATAAAAGCACGTGCCGAACATCTGTTGGACTGGATGAGCTTGGGATTTTCTTTAGAAGCAACTGTTCCCTACTATTTTAACGGAAGCGACGCGTATCTTTTATGCTACTATACGTCTCAATCCCGCCGAGACAGCGGGGAGACGTTAAAAGAAACAGAGCTGCTTCAAGATGTTTTGAATTTGCCGACATCTGATTATTCTCCTTTATCGAATCAACTGATCATGCGCCGAGCCATTTCATCTGACGCTAAACAACTTTCTCAGCTCTACCGTCAAATCTTCACAGTGTATCCGACTCCCCTCTATGAAGAAGAGTATCTCTCTAGTTTGCTTCAAGAAGATAGTTTGTTTTATATCATCGTTGACAAGAACGATATCGTTAGCGCTGCTTCTGCTGAAATTGACTATGTCTATCACAATGCTGAACTAACGGATTGTGCGACTCTCCCTGCTTACCGAAAGTATGGATTCATGAAGCATTTATTAAGCGCACTAGAGGCGGAGCTAAAACAGAGGCATATTTTTTGTGCATACACAATAGCGAGAGCGCTTTCATTTGGGATGAATGCCGCTTTTCATCAGCTTGGGTATACCTATACGGGACGGTTAACGAATAATTGTTACATTTATAAATCGTTAGAAGATATGAACGTATGGGTGAAGGATCTATCAAAAAGTAAAGGATGAGAAATAATTAACCAATTTATGGGCTGTAACATATAACAATAGTAAATCTTCATAAAGGAGCGATTGTATGTTATATGATTTATATAAGCCGTCCCGACATTGGAAAGATATCGAATTATGGAAAGATGTGCCCGAGGAAAAGTGGAACGATTGGATTTGGCAATTAACAAACACAATTCGAACGCTAGATGATTTAAAAAAAGTCATTAATTTAACTCCTGAAGAAGAAGAAGGAGTGCGCATTTCAACCAAAACCATTCCGCTTAATATTACGCCTTACTATGCATCTTTAATGAATCCAGATGATCCTCGCTGCCCCGTCCGTATGCAGTCTGTTCCGGTTGGCCAAGAACTTCATAAAACAAAATACGATCTAGAAGATCCGCTAGATGAAGACGAAGATTCTCCAGTGCCAGGATTGACTCATCGCTATCCGGATCGCGTTTTGTTCTTAGTTACCAATCAATGCTCCATGTACTGCAGATACTGCACTCGAAGAAGGTTTTCAGGACAAATTGGAATGGGCGTTCCAAAAAAGCAGTTAGATGCTGCGATTGCTTATATCGCCAAAACACCTGAAGTACGAGATGTACTCATTTCAGGCGGTGATGGCTTGCTGATTAATGACAACATTTTAGAATATATTTTGAAAAATTTAAGAGCTATTCCCCACGTGGAAATTATTCGAATTGGCACCAGAGCACCCGTTGTGTTTCCACAGCGAATAACGGAAAATTTATGTGCCATTTTAAGAAAATATCATCCAGTGTGGTTAAATACTCACTTTAATACATCCATTGAAATTACGGAAGAGACAAAAAAAGCATGTGAAATGCTTGTCGATGCAGGCGTTCCAGTTGGCAATCAAGCGGTTATTTTAGCTGGGATTAATGACAGCGTAGCTATCATGAAAAAGCTTATGCACGATTTAGTAAAAATACGCGTTCGTCCTTACTATATTTATCAATGTGATTTATCAGAAGGAATTGGGCATTTCCGAGCACCTGTTTCCAAAGGGCTTGAAATTATGGAAGGGCTGCGAGGTCATACGTCTGGCTACGCTGTTCCAACGTTTGTTATTGATGCGCCAGGAGGTGGAGGAAAGATTGCCGTTCAACCAAACTATATTATTAGTCAAAGCGCAAGTAAAGTTGTTCTGCGAAACTTTGAAGGCGTGATTACGACGTATCCGGAGCCAGAAAGCTATGTGCCTGGGCGTGCAGATGATTATTTTCGAGCTGTTTATCCAGAATCGGATGCTAAAGATTCTTCCATCGGCATCTCGGGTCTTATGAATGATGCTCAATTCAACCTTGTACCGGAAGGGTTAGGGAGAGTAAAAAGACGTAAAACATATGAAAGTGACAGTGCTCACGAAAGCCTAAAAGACAAACGTGAAAAAAGAGATGAATTAAAAGATAAAAAGTTTAAAGCTCAATTGAAAAAAGACGGTAAAAGCGACGATGCTCCATCATCTTAAGGAGGTCCTGTAATATGACTGTTCAATGCGCATGGTGCGAAGAAGAAAAAGCGGTAGAAACAACCAATACCGCATACTGGGAATTGCCAGATGGAACGAGAAGTATCGAAATTACTCATATGCCATGTATCAGCTGTTCAGGTTGCGGGATGTCATATCAAGAAGAAGAGATCATAGAAGAAGTGGAAACACAGCTGCTTCTTGTCGATACAAAAAAACTTGATGAATCCATTCGGTATGATGAGCTATTAAAAGTGCCAAGATTATTAAAGCGCAACTACTTTAAATTCTAAAAATCCGCCCCTTATTTTGTAAGGGGCGGATTTTCTTATTGATAAGCCTTTGTTCCAGCAGTACGTAGGCTGTATGCGTGCTTTAAAGCTACTGTAACAGGACGAACAGTTGGAAGTTCGACTTCGTCTATTTTCGAAACGGGCAAAAGACCAACAGACGTGCTCGTAATAAAAACTTCATCAGCGTCTTTTAAAAAGGAAGGAGTCATATTTTGTTCTCGGATTTGAATGGCTTGTTCCTGCGCACATTCCAGTACGTTAGCGCGCGTAATACCGGATAGAATTTTTCTTGTGGCAGGAGTCGTGAACAAGACGTTGTCTTTTATCGCAAATACATTGCTGCTCGACCCTTCGGTTATGTATCCGTCTTTTACTAAAATAGCTTCTTTGCACCCTTTAGAAGCCGCAGCTTGTTTGGCCAGAAGGTTAGGAAGTAGGTTCAATGATTTGATATAGCAATTAGCCCATCGTTCGTCTTCCAATAGAAGAGTGGAGATGCCTTTTTCATAGGCTTCTTCAGGTGTTTGGCGAGGATGGCGTATTGTGAGTGCTAATTGTGCAGGTACATCAGGAAATAAATGATTTCGAGGAGCAATCCCGCGCGTAACTTGAATATAAATATCAGCGTCTTTTAACGTTGATTTTTCCATTCCTTGACGAATGATGTCCTTTAGTTCCTGTCTTGAAACCGGCAGTTCAATAAAGATTGCCTTTGCACTTCTTTCTAAGCGGTCTAAGTGACGTTCAATCGAAAACGGAACTCCTTTGTATACACGAATAAATTCATAAACACCGTCTCCAAACTGGTGACCGCGTTCATCAATTGGAATAACAGCCTCGTTAATATCTCTAAACTCTCCAGCATAATATGCTAATTCCATCTTGAAAAACTCCCTTCCTTTAGATATTAAAACGTTAACATAAAATTCAGCAAAATGAAATTATTTACTTGGTTTCTCTAAAGAAAATGAAAAAAGTCATACTCCTTTAGGAGTATGACTTTTATGAAAACGTACGTTTGAATGCTAATGAAAATTTCTGAATGGCTTTTTTAGGTGTAACAAACTGAACGATGAGCTTGGTACCGGTGATGAACCAATCGACAATACGGCTGCCAAGAAGCATCGTTACTAAAATGGACAGTGCGATTAAGACGATAATACCCCATGATGTTGGCTCTAGACTTTTTGAGAAGTCAGTTGTAAAGAACCATTTTAAAATGAAGCCGTGCAATAAATACACGTATAGTGATCGCTGTCCAATGCTTGTTAAAGCAAAACCGCGCGTTGGAATTAAAGCCATAAAGGCAAAAGATACAAGAAAAGCAATTCCATAGTGAGAAACGCGCATTAAAAATTCGGCCACATTGTCGTACGTGTTCGTTCCATACAGCATATCTGTGTAAGCCGTGTCGTCTAAGAAAGAATAGCTTCCAATTAATGTAACTAGTAATACGATGGATGCAATGATTCGATTTCGCGCTGTCAAAAGATTTGTAAAAGGCTCTTGTCGCTGTGACAAATAGTAGCCTAAAAGGAAAAACGGGAAGAAGACAAACATTCTGCTAATGCTTAGAATTTTATCAAATCCGTCAATATCAATGAAGCCCATTGCAAGTCCAAGCGAAATAGAGACAGTTAAGCTAATCCACATTGGGAATTTTGCAAAGAAAGGAAGCATTAATTTCCAAAAAATTAAGCTCAGTAGAAACCACATTGCCCATCTAGGAACCAAATATTGAAGCGTGTACGTTTCATCTGTATAAAGCACACTATAATAAAGAGTATAGATCGTTTGGAAAGCTAAGTAAGGAAGAGCCACCTTTGTAAATATTTTTTTGTAATATCCTTTTTTATGGAAATTTTTCGAGAAATAACCTGCTAGTAAAATAAAGACAGGCATATGGAAAATAAAGATAAAGTGATAAATGGACAGCATTCCGCTGCTATCTGTTCGGTACGGAGAAATCATGTGCCCAAATACAACTAAAAAAATTAATACGAATTTAGCATTATCAAAGTAAGCATTTCGAGTATTCATAGTATTATTTTTCCTCAACATATGCTGATGTAAACCTCCCACCAACAAGATTTATTTAAATGGCGATTATTGTTAGAATAACCTTTCACTACGGAATTAAAACATGAATTCTTCTTTTTTGCAATTACATAAAGGCTTGAGAAACCTGTCGAATCAACGCTTTTGTTATAAAAACGATGTGTTTTTGTTACAAATGTCTTTTTGAAAAAAGAAAAATATTGATATAACAATATTTATTCGTTACGCTAATAGTGAAATTTGTTTTGCAACTGTAACATGAATTTAATATTTTTTGTCCAGTAAAACACTCATATTGCAGTGTTCGACATCTACATATCACAGAAGAAAGTTGTAGATTTCTTGAAAAAATGATAGAAAAGATACACATACCGCTGGAGGGGGAGTACGATGAAATCCTTTTATCACTATATAATGAAATTCCGATCAAATAAAAAACATGATCGAATGGGAGAGTTTGCGCGAAGTGCTTATGATGATCACAGCTTCCCGAAATCTTCAACAGACTATGACGAACTGAGTTCTTATTTAGAGCTCAACGGACATTATTTATCAAGTATGACCGTATTTGATGAAGCATGGGAGCTTTATCAAAATAATGCGTGAGAAAATAAAAAGAGGCTAGAACAACAGTATTTTAGTTGAAGGAAGATCCGAACGATTCATCGTTCGGATCTTTTTATTTTCCTTAGCCTGTACAATAAGCAGAAAAAAATGATAGAGGGCAATAGATAATAAAGGCTTGGTTCTAAAGATGTTATACTTCCCCTTTTTTAGTTACTGCATATAATATTGTAACTTTTCAGTAGGTGTATGTTTACTAAGGAGGTGCGACGATGGCAGGGAAGAAAAAACCTAAATACGGAATTGGTGAAACAGTCGTTGTAACAATATACGGGACCGTTGGCACTATTACCGATATAAAAGTGATGGATGGGATTTTTGTATACGAAATCAACCATAGTGAAGGTCTTTTTTTAGAAGATACAATTGAGCTTCTAGAAGAATATGAAGGTCAAATATTAGTACAGGAAAGAGTAGAGCTTGAATATAAATTTTTCTTCGGCGATATCGTCCAGGTTTTTAATTATGGAAAAGAGTTATTTAAAATCATTGGTATTCGAACAGAAATATGGCGTTATAAAGAGGATTCATGGGAAGATATTGTCTATGAATTGTCACGTGTAACAGATGGAGAATGGCTTGAGGCTAGTGAAGAAGAACTCATTCTCGTAACTCCTCATGAGGAAACAGAAAATTACGCTCAAAGTGTTGATATGTTGTATTTAGGTAAAGAAATTAAAAAGACGGAGTTGCTACCAAAGATGAAAAAACAAAACGGTTCTGAAAAAGAAGAAGTGAGGTTAACTAAAGAAAAGCATGAGATTATAAACGGTCTTTTAGATGTGTACAATGATTATAAATTTTTGTATGAGCTTTTTGAAGATGAAGAATACGCTGAAGTCATGAACTTAGTGCTGAAACATTTAAAAAAGATAGCAAAATCCGAACAAGGAAAATAGCAGGTAGATGCCTAATAAATAAAAGATAGCCGAGATAGATCATCACATCTCTCTTAGCTATCTTTTATTGTGTATACGGCGATGGTAATGAAAAAAGAATGGGTATAATTACCTTTCTATTTAAACTGCTGAAATTTTAGACATACTATTGCCAAATTGTTCATAAATGTGTATAAGGTAAAACTTCAAGCAGAAGATGGAGTGAACCTATTTTTAAGAAAAATAAGGTACGCTAATCCGTTCAAACGGGATAAGGAGTGATATTGTGAAAGAAATCGAAGTGGTCATTGATACGGAAGAAATTGCGGAGTTCTTTTACAATGAACTAGTCAAGCGAGGCTATGTTCCCGCTGAAGAAGAGCTAGGCGAATTAGCGGATATAACTTTTGATTATCTCATTGATAAATGTATTATTGATGAGCAAGATGAAGAATAAAAAGATAGATACATCTGTAACGACGGGGAAACTCGTCGTTTTGTTTATGAGACAGCGGTTATGAAAAAGGATTAGCAGCTTTTATAGCGGATTGCACTTTTATATGATGCTGAAGGGGAATTTTTTTAACTGAAGAAGCGGGAATAGAGTCAAGAAGAGAAAATATGCTTTCGTCTTCAAACCATTCTTCTTTTCTTAAAAAAAGATGTACGCGGTCTCCCCAGCTCATAGTTAAAGTCGGGCTATAGAGCTTTTTGGAATGAGTTCTGTCATTTGTAAATATATCTGAATTATAATCGCTTCGAGACCCTGTATGAGGGTGTTTAAGGCTAAAGGTATAAATAGCATCATGCAAGTTTGAATAAAAAAGAAGAACGTATAGGGTTTTTCCCACTTCAATCCGTCTTATCACAGACTCAAAATGGTACACTTTCGTTCCACATAAATCAATTTTATTACCTGAATAATAGGGAAAGACGATTTGAGTCATACCGAGAAAATTTTGAGTGTGAAACTGCCAAGAGTGAAGAACATTACGCTGAAACTCTTTTTTAAAGAGAACATTTTTTTCGATATGATACTGTTCGTTCACAATCAGGGCTATTGATAAGAGCGTTTTGTTTCTATGCTGCCAAAAGTCATTCCAAACAGCTTTCATAAAAGAAGATATGTGAAAGGCGGGGAGTAAATGAAACAGATTGCTGTTTTGCTCTTTGCTTTTTTCATAGAGTAACAGCTGAGCGTAAGCATCATGAAATATCGCTGAGTTGGAATGTTCTAAAAACAAGAAGTATGCGTGCTGTTTCTCTGATGAAAGCAGGGATTTTATTAAGGTAGTGGAGAGATCTGTCATATAATAGCCGCCGTTTCGTGAAACTAAGTGTGCTAAAAGAGCCCAGTGAATTTCAGGGTGTTTTTGATAATAGTCCAAATAAGCTTGTGTACGTGTAACATTGTTTTGATTAGCTTTTTTTACTTTTCTTCGAATTTCTTTAATCCATTTTACATCTTCTCCAATAAAAGAGAGCGGGAGAATAGCAGGAGGTTTGTGCTGCATCATCTGCTGCAGACGAAGAACATCCTCCAATCTAATGAGGGGATTTGTGTCAGTAGAAGTCATGTTAAGCCTCCTTTGAAACGTTTAACTATTTTAAAAAAGGGTAAGGGACTTTTTGAAACCTTTATAACATTTCGTACGTATAAAGGGTAACAAATGTTAAGAAAAGAGGTTTTCTTTATGTTCAGAAAAATATTTGAATCATTAACTGGATCTAAACATCGCCGCTACAGCAGCAGTGATCGACACTACCGACGTCCACGCCACTACAGCAGCAGTGATCATCATCACAGACGTCCGCGTCACCATAGCAGCAGTAGCGATTATAAACGAAGCAAATATTATGACAGCCACAGTCATTCAAAATATGGTCATCACCATTACAAGCGTAAACGCAAAAGCGGAAGCTTCTTCTCAAGCTTTTTCTCAAGTTGATTTGGAATGAAAAATCGAATGTTCAAACACTTTCATCGCTGGCTAGTTGACCGTCCTTTTAAAAAAGGAACAGTCATTTGTGAGCGCTATGAAATCATAAATGTACTGGGAATGGGGAGCTATGGTATAACATATGTTGCTAGTGACATTGTGCAACAAAAAGAGGTAGTAATAAAGCAACTCCGCAAAACGAAGCAGCGCACGCCTCAGGGGCTGAAGTCTTTTCATTATGAAGCAAAACTGCTGTCTCAACTAGATCATCCTCAAATTCCTTCGCTGTATGAAGCTGTTGAAATAGATGAAGGGTGTTTTCTAGTGATGGAGTTGATTCAAGGAAAAACGTTTGAAGATTTAATTTTTGAAGAGAAGCGCGTATATACAGAAGAAAAAGCGCTTGACATTTTACTTGATATTCTAAAAGTAGTTTCCGTTATTCATGAGCAAGGAATCGTTCACCGTGATCTTCGTATTCCAAACATTATTGATGTTAACGGGACCATTTATGTTATTGACTTTGGTCTTGCAAGATTTTTGGGAGCTCATGAAGAAACAAGCAGCCTTATAGAAGAACAGCAGTTTATGAGACAAACATCGGTTGCAAGCGATATCTATGCGCTTGGTCATTTTCTTTTATTTTTATTGTATTCTGGTTATGAGCCGACGGATAAACAAGAAAAAAGCTGGGAACAAGAGCTAAGCTTGTCGGCGCCCATTAAAACCATCATTCAAAAAATGCTGAGAGCAGATGAAGCGTATGAAAGTATTAAAAGTTTACAAAAAGACATTTATGACTATATAAATAGTAAGAACTCGGGGAGGGAAAAGCATGGCGCTATTTAATAAAGCGTTAGCCCGCATTGGAATTGGTGCAGCGCGAGTGGATGCTAAGCTTGTCAATGATGAATTTCGTGCTGGTGAAACGATTGAAGGGATTGTTGAAGTGTACGGCGGAAATGTTGAGCAGAAAATTGACAGCATCTATCTGCGTCTATTCACAACCTATGTAAAAGAAAGAGACGATAAAAAATACAAGCAGGACATTGAACTTAATACGTTTAAGATTAACGACCCGTTTACGATCCAACCATCTGAAACCAAGTCTATTCCTTTTACCTTTCAGCTACCTGATGATACGCCTGTTACATTAGGGAGAACCCGAGTGTGGGTGGCGACGAGCCTCGATATTAAAGATGCGGTTGATCCGTCGGATATTGATCATGTAAAAGTGCTCCCTAACCTTATGGTAACAAGCACAATTGAAGCGATGGAACAGCTTGGCTTTCGCTTGCGTCAAGTCGAGTGCGAAGAAGCTCCTCGCAGGATGAGAAAAAGACTTCCTTTTGTTCAAGAATTTGAATTTGTTCCAAGCGGTGGAGTGTACGCTGGGAAAGTAGATGAAATTGAAATCATCGTGCAGCCGAGCGGCTTACATGACTACGATTTATTTATAGAAGTAGATCGACGGGCCAGAGGATTTGGCGGGTTTTTATCTGAAATGCTGGATGCAGATGAGTCGCTCGTTCATGTTCATGTTTCTGAAAAAGAAATTCCTCAGTTAAAAAATAGATTAACCAATATTATTTCACGCTATAGCTAACGTGCATAGCTCTCCTTTATTTTTCGTATATTAAAGACAGTAAAAAGAAAGGAGAGAGGTATATGCCGCAATCAAAACAAACGAAAAAAATAAATGCAAAAGAGGAATTTTCGGCTGAATTTGTCGTTCATCAAGCTCCCAAGCCGGAAGACTATATTCAGCCAAAACGTGTGAATAAGTAAAGCATGTAGCACGCTACATGCTTTTTCTTTTAATAGGTTGGAGGAAATAAAAAATGGTAAATCGCACTACAAAATATTCTCTATTTATTGTATCGCTTTTAGCTTTCTTTTTACTCATTTTATTTACGTTTAATACACCTTGGGTGAAACAGCTTGACTTTAATGTACTTCATACCATTGAAGGATGGAGGACGGATACGTTAACACCCATCATCATATTTATAACAACTGTAGGATCTTGGTATGTCACTGCGCCAATATGGTTTGCCATTATAGTATTTCTTCTTTATAAACGAAAAGGATTGCTCGCTTTATATATCACGCTTGTTTTTTGGGGAGTTCGCGCTTTAAATTGGGGATTGAAGGAGATTTTTGCAAGACCAAGACCTGATTGGAGTCAAGTCGTTCCCGCCTCTCACTATAGTTTTCCGAGCGGACATGCCATGAACTCGATGGCGTTTTACAGCGGAGTGCTTTTGTTAATATGGATGTATACAAGAAGCAGGGCTATTAAAACGGCAGCTGCATGCGTAATTGCTATTATTATTTTATTAATTGGATTTAGCCGTTTGTATTTAGGCGTACACTTTTTAACGGATATACTAGCTGGATATTGTGTAGGACTTGCTTGGTCATTAGGAGTCTACCTCCTTTCTAAGCGCCTATATAACCAAAAATAGGAGCAATGGTTACATTTTTTTCGTTAATATTTCATTTTGTTTAAGTAGGCCTATTGATTCATCCATTCAAAAACAACTAATGATAAAATGGGAAACAAATATTTTATGTACATGTTTAATAAGAAAAAACTAGTAATTTCGACAAAAAACGTTTTGATTCGATAAAGGGTTTTCGGATTTTATCACTAATTATATAAGAATACATGACGTAAAAGAGTAAATACTTGCTTTTGGGTGGAGGGAAGAATGTTGAGTGTGTGGACCACAATAAAAAAACAATTTAATATTAGCACAGAATATGATGTAACCATTATGCAAACAGAAGAAAAAGGTGAAAAGCGCGGATATAAGCCTGTCCATCGTCTAACGATTACAGCATTCGATCATCAAGACGCAGCAACACAAGTATTTCAGATGTTTAATATTGCTGATAATTTGCCAAAAGATTGTGATGCGAGATTTATTAGCACAGGCGATATTTTGTTAATTGATGAAGGTACTCGAGGGAAGTATTACTACAAGCTATGGACAGACGGATGGCAAAAAGTGAATCGCCTGCACGTACGTTAAACATAAGGTAAAAGCGACCTATCTGGCCGCTTTTTATTTATATGTTGACTCTTAGTAATCACGAGTATGATGACCAGGGCCATTTTTTCGGTTTGTTGCTGAATATTCATCTCCATGGGCTTCATGTTCTGCTATAATTGCTTCTTTTGGAATGTGATTATTCTTTTTAGGCGAATTAATTCGGTTGCGATGTTTTTTCCCCATACATATCACCTCAGCTAAAGTTAGTAAATCCCTTGCGCTATTAGCGTACCCTTATATAAAAAGACATACTACGCCATTTTTTGGGCAGTATGTCTTTTTATTTTTGACGCATAATGTTAGAAGTAAATAGACATGCAAGGGATACAATATGGTATAGTGAAAGCGTAAGATTTTTTACATATAGGAGGTACGAAATGAGCGTACATATTGGGGCAAAACAAGGTGATATTGCAGAAACGATTTTACTTCCAGGTGATCCACTTCGTGCAAAATACATTGCAGAAACGTTTTTAGAAGACGTAACTTGCTATAACGAAGTGCGCGGTATGCTTGGATTTACAGGAACATATAAAGGAAAGCGCGTTTCTGTTCAAGGAACGGGAATGGGTGTACCATCGATTGCTATTTATGTAAATGAACTAATGAATGAATATGGTGTTCAAAACCTAATTCGCGTGGGTACATGCGGAGCAATCCAAAAAGATGTAAAAGTACGTGACGTTATTTTAGCCATGTCTTCGTCAAGTGATTCACAAATGAACCGCGTTAAATTTGGTCCTATTGACTACGCACCGACAGCTAACTTTGATTTATTAAAGCGCGCTTACGATGCAGGTGTTGAAAAAGGCCTTCAGTTAAAAGTAGGAAGTGTATTTACATCTGATCAATTTTACAATGAAGACGGCCAGCTAGAAAAATTAGCAGCTCACGGCGTATTGGCAGTTGAAATGGAAACGACGGCTCTGTATACGCTAGCCGCTAAATACGGCCGTAATGCTTTGTCGGTTTTAACAGTAAGTGATCACATCTTCACTGGTGAAGAAACAACGTCAGAAGAACGTCAAACGACGTTCAACGATATGATTGTTGTTGCGCTTGAAGCAGCAATTAATGAATGAACATAATTTCATTTATTTGCTGAATGGAAGCGAAATGCTGCCGCGTAACAAATAAAAAGACGAGAAGCAATCAAGCTTCTCGTCTTTTTATTTGTGAAAATTAATTGTTTCCAAATAGGAAATTGTATGGTACGATTTGATACGTTAAAAACGGCCTTGATTTTCGTGAAAGTCGAAAATCGTATAAAAAATTCATAAGAGGTGATAAACCATCATGATGGCAAGCATTAAACAGCAGTGGTTTTCAAATGTTCGAGTAGACATTTTGTCAGGGATGACAGTTGCTCTTGCGCTTATTCCAGAAGCCCTTGCTTTTTCCATTATCGCCGGTGTCGATCCTATGGTTGGTCTGTATGCATCTTTTTGTATGGCAATTGTGATTGCTTTTACAGGTGGAAGACCAGCTATGATTTCAGCTGCAACAGGAGCAATGTCTTTATTGATGATTAACTTAGTCAAAGATCACGGCATTGAGTATTTATTTGCAGCTACTGTTTTAACCGGAATTATTCAAATTTTACTTGGTGTTTTGAAAGTAGGAAGGTTTTTATCGTTTCTTCCTCAAACAGTGATGATTGGCTTTGTAAATGCGCTCGGTATTTTGATTTTTACCGCACAGCTTCCGCATTTTGAAGGAGCAAATTGGATGATGTACGCCATGGTAGCCGGAACGCTGCTCATCGTCTACTTATTTCCGCTCATGACCAAGGCAATACCATCTCCGCTTGTTGCTATTGTCTTGATGACGATTGTAGCGATTGTCTTTCATTTAGATTTAAAAACGGTAGGAGATATGGGGAATATTACGCGTTCGCTGCCGGTTCTTCACTTTCCAAAGGTTGATTTATCAGTGGAGACACTGGTCATCATTTTACCTTATTCGCTTCCTTTGGCGATTGTAGGCCTACTTGAATCTATGCTAACGGCAACGGTGCTGGACGAAATTACAGATACGCCTTCGAATAAAAATAAAGAAGCGCGCGGTCAAGGCATTGCTAATATTGTAACAGGTTTCTTTGGAGGGATGGCTGGCTGTGCCATGATTGGACAATCTATGATTAATGTAAAATCAGGGGGACGTGGAAGGTTATCTACCTTAGTCGCCGGAGTCTTTTTATTGTTCTTAATTATGGTGCTTGGCGATGTCGTTAAACAAATTCCAATGGCTGCTCTTGTAGGCGTTATGTTTATGGTAGCTGCCGGTACATTTGATTGGCAGTCCCTTAAAGACTTAACGAAATATCCGCTATCGGATGCTATTGTAATGGTTGTTACGGTGGTTATCGTATTGTTTACACATAACTTAGCATTAGGAGTAATGGTAGGTATTGTTTTAAGTACGATTGTATTTGGCTGGAAGATGGCTAAAATCAAAACAACTTCACAAAAAGAAGGCAATATGAAGCAATACAGGGTTTCAGGGCAATTATTTTTTGCTACCATCAGTTTCTTTATGGATGAATTTCAGTATGAAACAGACCCAGATACCATCATTATTGATTTTAGTTCTTCTCATATATGGGATCAATCGGCCGTGATCGGCATCTCAAAAATTATCGATAAGTATGAGCGATTGAATAAAAAGGTTATTGTAAAAGGATTAAATGAAGACAGTAAAAAAATCGTTAGGCAGATTGGCTTAACGTCGCTGTCGAACAAATAAAAGGTGTGCAGTAGCACACCTTTTTTACTTGTTTCGTTTTAGTAGCTGTATGAGCCAGGTGGAAAAAGAAGTTGTAGATGAAGGTGCGGATGTCTGTTTTAACAAAATAGCATAGGCTTTGCGACGATATTGGTAATCAAGCATGCATATCTACTCCTTTTAAAACAGATTTTGAAAGCGTTTTCTTTATTGTAGCATGCTTAATAGGGAGATAAAAGAAAAAAGAGAGACCATTGTCTCTCTTTAATCATTTCCAAACATATAGCGTTTGTGATGCCATGAGATTCCAAACATCAGACCCATTGCAAACATGTTCCCCATCAGTGAACTACCTCCATATGAAATAAAAGGAAGTGGAATTCCGGTAATAGGTAAGACTTGAATGGTCATACCGATATTTTGAAATACGTGGAACGTAAGCATTGAAATAACGCCTACACATAAGTAAGAATTGAATTCATTTTTTGTTTCAAGCCCTAGCTTGATCAAGTAATAAACGAGTACGAAGAAAAGACTAATAACAATGCTGGCGCCTATAAAGCCAAACTCTTCTCCAATAACCGCAAAAATAAAGTCGGTCTGTCCTTCTGGCAAATAGACAACTCCATTTCCGATCCCTTTACCGTTTACCATTCCTGACCCAATCGCATCTAACGATTTCTTTAAATGATAGCCCTCTCCCGAACTATATGACTCAGGATCAAGCCAAGAATAAATACGTCCAAATTGGTATTGCTTAACCCCTAAATACTTTTCTAATAAGTTAGGTGCATAAACAACAAGTCCCAAAATAACAGAACCAACTGCTGTAATGCCTAAAAATGCAGGCGCGATGATTTTCCAGCTTACGCCTGAAACAAATACAAGTCCAACTGTGATTGCTAAGAACACAAGAGCGGTACCTAAGTCAGGCTGCTGCATGATTAACAATAAAGGTAAAGCAAGTACAGCGCCTAGTTTACCAAGCAGTAAAAAGTCTTCTCTTACTGTTCGGATACGATATTTTTCATTGTGTTTAACAATGACCGTACTCAGTGTGATAATCAAAAACACTTTCATAAACTCTGATGGCTGCAACGAGAAGCCGGGAAGTGTGAACCAACTTTTTGCCCCGTTAATTTCTCTAGCAATACTTGAAGGAGCCACTAGTAAAAGAAGCAATAAAAAGTTCCCAAATCCATAAAAAACCCACGTTAGCTTTTGAAGCTGATCGGAGTCAAAACGCATGACAAATCCTATAATCACCATTCCAATAATATAAAAAACAACTTGTTGCGCTACGAAGTTCTTATCATACTGCCCAATTTTTTCAGCACTATGGATTGCCACAACGCTTACGCAAAACAATAGGAAGATTAGGAAAGCCAAGTTCCAGTCAAATCTACTAACATTTCTTTGATTTTCACCCATATTATTCACCTGTCACTATTAAATCTCATTCTTTCTTTATGATAAAAGAAAAATGCTGGTTTTTAATGCAAAGTCGATTAATGAAGAGTCGCACTAACCCCGCTTTGCAGTTTTTGCTTCGAATATAGACTTGCTAAAAGTAAGAAAAGATATGTCGCAAGCTGCGTTACCATACAGCCTTTTATTATACATGAATTATTCTATAACATAAATAGGAGAAATGATAACAATTTCTTTTTTCTAAAAACTCTATTTGTAAGGATTGATTCAATTCATCTTCTTTATCTCCTCGTATATTATATTTAAGCCCTATTTAGGAGCTAAGATCTGTTTCCATATTAATTAATAAACTAAATAACATATTACTTGGACGTCTCAAGATATTTCTAGATAATGATCATAGGATCATTTGGGACAATTCTTCTTTCTCCTGTGGATTAACCACAATGTAAGACTGTTTCTCAGTGAACGCGCGGGACTCCCTACTCGCAGGCTGAGCAGCCTGTCATTCGAACCTAGAGGGTAGTAGCTCTATGGCGGCTTTCGAATGCAGGGGAAGCTCTGATACACGAGGTTGTTGGTCGGCGTACACACTAGAGATATCTCGAGACGTCCAAGGAAATGCCAAGTGATTCTAAATCGAAAGGAGGTCTCTCCCGTGAGATTATTTGTTGGTTTAGATGTAAGTTCGTTTGATATGAAAGTATGCATTTTAAATGGTGAAGGAGAAAAGCTGAATGCCTTTACCGTCACCAATGACTTACCAGGCGCGACGTTGCTTAAAGAGCGTTTATTGGACTGCATAGGCGATCAAGAAGTTGACGTCTTAAAGATTGGCTTAGAATCTACATCGGTCTATAGTTTTCACCCGTCGATGTTTCTCCATCATGATGAAGACTTAAAAGTCTTCGGTGCCAAGGTGTTTGTCATGAACCCTAAACAAATAGCTAATTTTAAGAAAAGCTATTCGGACATGAACAAAACAGATGAAATCGATGCCTTTATCATTGCGGATTACTTACGTTTTGGACGTAACCAGATGTCAGTGGTCAAAGAAAGCCAATACGTGGCCTTACAACAACTGACTCGGTCCCGTTACCAACTCATTCGTATGATGACAAAAGAAAAGCAGCATTTTCTTCAACACCTAAGCTATAAGTGTAATACTTTCTCTCAAGAAGTAGACTCCTCGGTCTTCGGTAACGCAATGATGGAGCTTTTCTTAGAGAAATACAGCTTGGAAGAACTAGCCCACCTACCACTGGAGGAACTAGCAGCATTCCTTCAAGAGAAAGGGAAAAACCGATTTGGTGACCCGAAATGTGTGGCAACCTCCATTCAGAAAGCCGTGCGATCTTCGTATCGCTTGGACAAGGTAGTGGAAGATTCCATGGATGTGATACTTGGGACCTCGATCGAGGTCATTCGCACCTTCCAAAAGCAGATAAAAGAAATTGACAAAGCGATCAAAAAACTGATGGCTGGATTGACACACACGCTTGAATCCATCCCTGGAATTGGTCCCGTATTCGCTGCGGGTATCATAGCTGAAATTGGCCAAATAGACCGGTTTGATGATGAAGCTAAAGTAGCAAAATACGCAGGTCTATACTGGCGAAAGCATCAGTCTGGGCGCTTTACTGCCGAAGACACGTCCCTATCACGTAACGGTAACCACTACTTGCGATATTACTTAGTTGAAGCCGCCAACTCCGTACGAAAGCAAGTTCCAGATTACCGGGATTACTACGTGAAAAAGTACAGTGAAGTACCAAAACATCAACACAAACGTGCACTCGTTCTAACCGCAAGAAAACTCGTGCGATTGGTGGATGCGCTACTACGCAGTCACCAACTCTTTACGCCAGAAAGGGGCGTGAAAATATGACATAAAACTTGTCATCGCTACCTTTCAAATATTTTCCAGTAAATAACATTCGTTACTGGTCTAGTTTCGTGATGCTTTTTTTAAGTAAATTGCCCTTTGATAACTTTACGTTCTTTCATTTTTCAGTTGACATACTACCGCAGGTCTTAAAGGTTAATATGAAAACATATTATAGGAATTTATCTTTTTTTGCACGTGAAAAGATAAAGAAACATGTATATATATAACGAAAGAAAGGGGCAAATAGTTTCATATGAACGACTGAAAAATTCTAAACTGTAAGGACTAAATCTAGCAAGCTATACATATGAATAATAGTAAAGGTAAGAGAAAGTGTTCTACACTATCTTTTTCTACATGCAGACATTCAACTTCTTAGCTCCCTACAAGTAAACAGTCATAGTCTACTTTCTTACTGGTGAACGTATGGAAGGCATAGGGTAGATTACCGAATAAGAGACACAGGATATTAGGAAAATAATAGATAGAGATTAATAGAATCATAACGTAGAGAGGTGTGTTTATGATTATAGGGGCAAGTGTGACAGCATTTTTATTATTATGGTGGACAATTTTTTATAGCGGTCGCTACTATCATTATGTTTCAGAACCTGTTGGCCAAAGAATTTCCCTTCACGTAGGAATACATGTCACCTTAGTGGTTGGGGTGAATGCATGTCTCTGGCTTGAGCAGCCGCTGTTTTTTTCTAGCATTTTAGCAGGGTGTGCAGGACTAGGAGCCGGATGGTTTGTAGGGATTCCTTTTTCCGTAAAAAGTATTTTAAGCGGAATAATGGGGGGGATAGGAACGAGTGTTAGTTTTTATATCTCTATGAGCATGTGGATGGGTCAATTTAACTGGCTATCTTTTTTATTGATAGGAACGAGCATTATTTTTAGCGGAAGCTCGTTATTTCAAGTGTTAAAATCGATTCCGTCATTTGAAAAGGTACTGGTGAAAAGGTGGGTTCAACATCCTTTTCTGATAGCGCCTATTTTGATTACCGTATTTTGGCTGTATAATTTTATTGAAAAGTATTTTCCGCAAGCAGATCCAACACGCAAGTAGTTTCCGTGTTGGATTTATTACTTTCTCCCATAAGGCTCCTCTTTAAGCTTACCAAGTTTGACATCGTTCAATTAGTCTATAGAAGGTAAAAGTAGACATTCACCTATCTTCATTATGATGCATATTGTAACGTAGCAAGCATTATAAAGGGGGAGTGCGTATGTATCCATATCAATACGATCCACGTTTTCAAAATTTGTTTCCACCTGGAGGAGGCCAAGGGTTTCCGTCGTTTCCACCTGGAGGAGGAGGCCAAGGGTTTCCGTCGTTTCCACCTGGAGGAGGTCAGGGCTTTCCGCCGCCGCCACCTGGAGGAGGAGGTCAAGGCTTTCCACCATCGCCACCTGGAGGAGGGGGCCAAGGGTTTCCGCCGCAGGGAGGAGCGCAGCCGCCTTCAAGTCCGCCGCCAGGTTTTACACCTGCACCAAAGCTAGGTTCAGGAGGTCCATCACTTTATGCTGTTGATCCAGGCGCTATTTCAGGATGCCTATACCGATACACCTATATATGGCCGAGAAATGGTCGACCTTACTGGTTTTACCCAACCTTTGTGGGCAGACGCTCAGTTGCAGGATATCGCTGGACAGGATCTTTCTGGGTGTATGCTGGGGTAGATGTAAATCAAATTCGAGAATTTCAATGTGTATAAAACTCCGCTTGCGGAGTTTTTTTGTGCGAAAAGGTTGACGCATAAAAAATGACGTTATATAATAAATCTCGAATTAAAGATAATTTGTTTAGTAATATCTCGAATTGATGATAATAGACACTTTTTAGGAGATGACATTTATGGCAAATGTATTATATGTAAAAGTAAATCCACAGGTTGATGAAGCATCATTTTCAACTCGTTTAGCACAGGTTTTCTTGGATGAGTATAAAACAGCAAACCCGACTGATACAGTGACAACGCTTGATCTGTATAAAGAAACAGTTCCATTCATCGACGGAGATGTTTTAGCGGCGTGGGGAAAAGCTGGAGCTGGTGACGAATTATCAGCTGTTGAATTAGAAAAAGTAACGCGTATGGGTGAATTAGTAGAGCAGTTTTTACAAGCTGACAAAGTTATTTTCTCAGCTCCAATGTGGAACTTAAGTTTCCCTCCACTAATGAAAGCATATATTGATAACATTTTAATTGCAGGAAAAACGTTTAAATATACTGAAAATGGTCCAGTAGGATTAGCTTCAGATAAAAAGGTAGTATTACTAGAAGCTCGTGGAGGCGTGTATTCAGAAGGCCCTGCGGCAGAGCTAGAATTTACTCAAAGCTATTTACGTACAGTAATGGGATTCATTGGTGTTCAAGATTTCCAACTGGTTGTTGCAGAAGGCATGGCTTACACGCCAGCAGAAGCAGACAATATTCTAGCAAAAGCATCTGAAAAAGCAAAAGAAGTTGCGTCAACGTTCTAATCTCAAGAGGCTGGGACAAAAGGATTTTAGACGAAGTGAAAAACGAACCACTGATCAAGATGTTTGATTAGTGGTTCGTTTTTTTTTGTTACGGTGAACGTAGGTTTCATGTTTGTAAGTCTTTCTAGCAGTTGATGGGAGGGCAAGCCGAAGACTCCTGCGGGAAAAGCGGAATAGGTGAGACCCCACAGGAGCGTATGCGACGAGGAGGCTCAGCATCCGCCCGCGGAAAGCGAAGTCTTGCACGGAAATCAACTGCGGTGTCAAAAGCGGTTCGGCTCATGTATACGAGTTATTCGTCTTTAGATTGGATTCATTTGTTTATGTCTTAACCTCTTTTTTAGGGTTAAAATTCAATATCCACCCTTCAGAAGATGTAGAAAGGGTTACATAAAGTGCAGCATAGGGAACGTGCTTCTTATAAAAGCGCTTATACATTTTTATTTACAAGATAAAAAAAGCATGGTTAAATAATGACCATGTTAATGTACCATCAGGATAGGGAAGTTTTTCTGCAGAATCATTGGGGTATGCTACAAGTACAATCTAAAAAAGGGTGATTGAGATGTTTAAAAAATTATTTGGTAATAAGACAAAATCAAAAGAAACAACCGTTCTAGCTCCGCTTTCAGGTAATATCCTGCCAATCAGCGAAGTGCCAGATCCAGTGTTTGCACAGAAGATGATGGGAGACGGTTTTGCAATCGAACCTTCAGAAGGACAAGTTGTTTCACCCGTTGCTGGGGAAGTCGTTCAGCTTTTTCATACAAAACATGCGGTAGGCTTAAAAACAGAAGCCGGTACAGAAGTATTAATACATATCGGCCTTGAAACAGTGGCAATGGAAGGCGAAGGATTCGAAGCTCACGTAACACAAGGTGACAAAGTAAGTGTAGGAACACCTCTTATTACATTTGATTTAGCGCTTATTCAAGAAAAAGCGAAAAGCATTATCACACCAATTGTTATTACAAATAGTGATGCAAGTGAAAGTTTCGAAATTTTGGCTCAAGGGACGGTTCAAAAAGGCGAAACTGCTTGTGCAAAAGTAACGATGAAGTAATAAGCAAGGCCTTTTCCTTTAAGAAAGGAGAGCGCATTTGAAGATATTAAAAGTGTTAAATAACAACGCCGTTGTCTTTAAGGAAGGCGGAGTTGAAAAGATTGCGATGGGTCCCGGCATCGCTTTTCAAAAAGGTAAAAATGATCTTATTAATGCTACAAAAGTGGAGAAAGTCTTTGTCATGAAAGAAGAACAGGAAAAGTTTCAAGAACTATTAAAAAATCTTCCTGAAGAGCATATTCAAGTGGCGGAAGAAATCATTTCGTATGCTGAGCAGCAGCTTTCTGCTACGCTAAGTCATCATGTGCATATTGCTTTGAGCGATCATTTATCCTTTGCTGTCGAAAGGATAGCCCGCGGAATTTCCATCCAAAATAAATTGCTTAATGAAATTAAATCACTCTATCAGCCTGAGTATGCAATAGGAGTGTGGGCTCTTCAGCATATCAAAAAGAGGTTAGACATCACGATGCCGATTGATGAAGCGGGATATATTGCGCTTCATATTCATACGGCGAAACTGAATTCACCGGGAATGCAGCAGCTTATGATGAATACAACGATTATTAATGAAATGGTTACGATTATAAAAAAAGAGCTGAATATGGAGATTGATGAAAACAGCATGTCCTATCAGCGTCTGCTGACTCACTTGCGCTTTGCGTTAAATCGTTTAGCGCAAAATGAACCTTTTCATGAGATGGATGAAGAGATGCTCGACGTATTAAAAGTCAAATATAAAAAATCGTATCAGTGTGCTGAAACGATAAAGCAATTTGTCAAAGAGGAGTACGACATTAATTTTCCAGAAGCGGAGTTAGGCTACATCACGCTTCACATTTGCCGAATAGAGCAAAGAATATAGAAAAAAGCATTGACGAATATTGTTGTATTGAGTACAATGAAAGCGTATTAATTGAATAATCGGGATTGTGACTGGTAAAGCAGGCAAGACCTAGAATGCGCATAAAGGACAAGTGTGTCTTTTATAAGCGTGTTTTAGGTCTTGCTTTTTTTATGACATACAACAAGGAGGAAGTAAGATGGACGTAAAAGAAATTGCTAAAAAGCTTGTTCCGCTTTTGGGAGGAAAAGAAAATATTGCTAGTGCCCAGCACTGTGCTACGCGTTTGCGCCTCGTTATTCGAGATGAAAGCAAAATCGATCAAAAAGGTTTGGATGAAATAGAGGATGTAAAAGGGGCTTTTTCAAATTCAGGACAGTTTCAAATCATTTTTGGAACCGGTCTCGTTAATAAAATCCACGCTGCTTTTGTTAAAGAATTAGGCGCTGAAGAGGCTGCTGCCCCAGTAGATCACCAAGAAGAAATGAAGAAGAAGATGAACCCATTTGCCCGTTTTGCTCGCATGCTTTCCAATATTTTTGTTCCGATTATTCCAGCCATTGTAGCAAGCGGTTTATTAATGGGATTGCTCGGTATGATGAAAGCGTTCCACTGGGTCTCAGAAGATAGTGCGTTATTTGTTTTATTGGACATGTTCTCAGGCGCAGCATTTATCATTTTACCGATTTTAATCGGGTTTTCAGCTGCAAAAGAATTTGGTTCAAACCCTTATCTTGGAGCGGTTATCGGAGGGATTTTGACGCATCCGATGTTATTAAATCCATGGACATTAGCAGATGCTAAGCCAGAATATATGGATTTGTTTGGCTTAAGTATTCCGCTGATTGGCTATCAAGGTACGGTCGTTCCAATTTTATTAGCTATTTACGTGATGAGTAAAATTGAAAAGGGCCTGCGGAAAATTGTGCCGAATTCGGTTGATTTACTTGTTACGCCTTTTTTAACTGTTATTATTACGGGCTTTGTGTCACTTGTGTTTATTGGTCCTTTCGGCCGTTATATTGGAGATGTAATTTCCATTAGCCTTCAGTCTCTATACGATGTAGCCGGAGTGTTTGCAGGAATTTTGTTTGGTGGCTTATATTCAACCATTGTATTAACAGGCTTGCAGCATAGTTTTCATGCTATTGAAGCAGGGCTGCTTGCTAACCCGAAGATTGGTGTTAACTTCTTACTTCCTATTTGGGCCTGCGCGAATGTAGCGCAAGGAGGAGCAGGGCTGGCTGTTTACTTTAAGACGAAAAATGCCAAAACGAAAAAAATTGCGATTCCGGCGGCTATTTCTTCTTTCTTAGGAATTACAGAACCGATTATTTTTGGCGTCAACTTACGGCTTCGCAAGCCATTTATTGCTGCGGCTATAGGCGGGGCAGCCGGGGGAGGCTACGTTGTACTTATGCACGTAGTAGCCAATGCATACGGACTCACAGGTATTCCAATGATGGCAATCGCCGCACCGCTTGGTATGAGCAATTTAATTCACTATATCATCGGTATGATTATTTCTGTGGGTGTAGCATTCGGCGTTACGTGGTTCATGAAACTAAAAGAAGACTGAGAACCAGCGCTAAGCATACGAGAATAGAGAATGGGATTAGATTTGCTCATCATATTTTATGATGAGCAAATTTTGTGTCGTAAATATGAAACTTTTTAAAAAGTAATACGTAGAACAGTCAAAGAGATAAGTTGATGTTGTGTAACAGGAACGTAAATGCTACACTACATATATTGGATTGTACTATTATAGTCAGAAAGAGAGCTGGCACATGGAATTTTATCACGATCTTTTTCTATATGCGCCGTATTTATCTGCTTTCGTTTTATACATCCTTTGTTATTATATGCTTCGTGAAGCTAGGTTTACGGCTTTTCATGCGGAACCTGTCACTGACCATGTGAATGCAGGGATCGATCCTTCAGTATTAACGATATGGAAAAGACGAAATGTATTTATACATGTGTATAGAAAAACACCAGTTAAAGAGAAGAATAATGATGAAGAAGATCCTTTCCTTCTGAAAAACACTTCATACATTTAGTCATTATTAGGAGGAAAGAATATGAAAAGAAATAAAAAATTATTATTGCTTGGTTTAATGGGAGCGCTTCTTTTAGCTCTAGCCGGCTGTAGCAGTACAAAAACACCGGTTACGGCTACAAGTGGCGGATTCTGGGATCATTATTTTGTTTACCCTTTATCTATGGCATTAACGAAAATTGCTGAGTGGGCAGGCGGAAGCTATGGTCTGTCTATTATTATTGCAACGGTTATCATTCGTTTAGTTCTATTGCCACTTATTTTAAAACAGCAAAAGAGCACGATGGCTATGCAAGCACTTCGTCCAGAGATGGAAAAGATTCAAAAGAAATATGCTGGTAAAAAAGATCCGGAAACACAGCAAAAGCAGCAAAAAGAAATGATGCAGCTTTACCAAACGCATAAAATTAATCCGGTTGGCGGATGTTTGCCAATCTTTATTCAAATGCCTATTATTATCGCATTTTATAATGCCATTGCACGAACGCATGAAATTGCGCAGCATTCATTCTTATGGGTAAGTTTAGGAAAGCCAGATCCTTACTTCATTTTACCGGTAGTTGCAGCGATTACGACATTCTTACAAATTCGTGTAAGTATGACGGATGAAATTCAACCTCCAATGAAAATGATGATGAACATTATGCCAATCTTCATCTTAGTAGCGGGAATTTCACTTCCATCTGCTCTTGCACTATATTGGGTAATTGGTAACTTATTCGGAATTGGACAAGGTTACTACTTGAAAAAACGTATGAGTTTATTAAAAGAAAAAGATGCGGCTAATAATGCAGCACAAGCTAAAACAAAGCCATCACCAAAATCTAAGTCAAAATCATAATATACAAAAAGCGCAGCTATCCGCTGCGCTTTTTTATTTTTTCAAAAATGTGATGAGATGAGGAGATTTGTGTAACGCTATAAAAAAAGACAGGAGTGAACATGGTGAAAAAAATAGCGTTATGTCTGCTTTTTCTTATGTTGTTCCCTATGCAAATAAATGCTGCCAATACAGTGAAGGTCAGTTTTATACGGCAAGGAAACCTATGGGTATATGATAACGGTACCGAAAGGCAGTTATCCTATGCCCGTCATGCCTCTATACCTCAATGGTCATCACATGGAGATATAGTTGCGTATGCAGAAAATGATTCTTTAATGATTGCACCGTTAAAAGGAAAACCGCTGCTTGTTGAAAATGATGTGACTCATTATCAATGGTCACCGGTTGCCGAGGAGCTTGCGTATATTTCGAATGGAATCTTAGTATATTACAACGTTAAAACGCATGAAAAGAAGCGTGTAGCCATAGGAGTTGATCAGTTTTCATGGTTTCCGGAAGGAGATCGATTTTTAATTACGTCAGCTGCTGCGCTGGCGCCCACGGGATGGGGACCGGTAAAGCTATATACAGTGAGCAAATATGCAGGGTTAGATGTGAAAAAAGTAGAGGCTTTTACGACGCTGCCAGCAGAAAATGATTCATTTTTTGCGTATACAACAAGCAGCTTTAAATGGTCTCCTAACGGTCAATGGATTAGTTTTATCGCTATTCCAACGGCTTCGATGTCTGCAGATGCAAATAAGCTGTGCATCATTACAAAAGAAGGAAAAGCTTTTCAAGTGGTGGGAGATATGCTTAATGTACCCAATTGGTTTAAGTGGAGTAATGAAGAGCAAGTACTGGCATTTATTAATGGAGAAGGAAGATTTGCCACCGAAAATAAAAAGTTCACTTTAAAAGAGATGCCCGTTTTTAAAGAACATGTGTTTACGCCAAAAGGCTTCGCAGATTGGGATTTCACTTGGACAGAAAAAGATAACATCATCATTTCACGTGTGCCCGAAGCAGGGTGGTCGAATGATGAAAAAAAGAGGCCGCTGCCTTTTTTATATAGCATGAATGTAAAGACCAATAAGCAAAGTCAGTTCACATTTCCGCAAAAAGGCTTAGGCGATTACGCGCCTGTTTATCATAAAGCAACGAATCAAACGATGTGGATTCGTACAAATCGAAAACAAGCAAATCTTTTAACGCGCGTAAAAGATACGAAAAATGACAAGGTACTCATTTCAGATTTAGACCTGCCGGGAAATTATTATGAGCTGTATCGGTGGAATGAAGTATTTAGCGTGTACAGTCCTTAATAGCTAATTAAAACATAAGAAACTAAGGTGAAAAGATGAATATACGATTGTTGGCAAAAGAAGACGCTGACGTGTACTTTGAACTCCGTCTTCGTGCTTTAAAAGATCATCCCGAAAGTTTTATTTTAAGTTATGAAGAAGAATATGAAAAAGAAATTGCTGATATCAGAAATTATTTTCCAAGCAGCCAATCAGAATTTGTAGTAGGAGCTTTTATGGAAAGCCAGCTTGTAGGGATTGTAGGGTTTCAGCAGCAAAAGCCTTTAAAAGTTCAGCATAAAGGAGATATTTGGGGCATGTACGTAGCCCCTGAAGCAAGGGGGAAAGGTCTTGGGAAGAAGCTGTTAAAAGCCGCTGTTGAACAAGCTTTTTCCAAAACGAATGTTTTGCAAATCTACCTAGCTGTCGCTGCTAAAAATGAAGGGGCAAAAGCCCTATACAAAAGCCTCGGTTTTACTTCTTATGCGTATGAAAAAAGAGCTCTTCAAGTAGATGGTGAATTTATTGATGAAGAGCATATGGTATTGTCTATAAAAAGCCTTTGACCATATCAAAGGCTTTTTTGTACGGGAAAAATTTAGCTGAAACGTATAGAGATGGAAGCACATTCCCCATAAATATGCTATGATTTAACATATAGGATTATGGAGAGGCGAGGCAGCGGATGGAAAAACTGATTGAATTAAAAAATGTTGCAAAAGTATACAAAAAACATACCGTATTAGAAAACATTCATACGACCCTTTATAAAGGAGAGACTGTTGCGATTGTTGGAAAAAACGGGGCGGGAAAAAGTACGTTTTTAAAGCTAATTGGCGGATTATCTAAACCGACTAAAGGAACAATTCACCTTGATAAAGAAACCGGTACGCCTGGATTTGTGGTAGAGCAATTTCCTCAGGAGCTGCGTTTTACCCTAGTAGGTTATTTGCAGCACATGGGACGAATTCAAGGATTGTCTAAGAAAAAGCGCAGCTCTAGAATTGAAGAGCTGCTCGAAACTTTCGAAATGGTAGAGTTTAGACATGAAGAAATCGTTTCTTTTTCAAAAGGAATGAAGCAAAAAGTCAACATGATGCAAGCACTGCTGAGTTCTTCTAAGCTGCTATTGCTTGATGAACCTCTATCAGGATTAGATGCGCGTGCTCAGCTAGAAGTAGAACGAATTTTTACAAAGCTAAAAGAACGAGGGATGACCATTGTATTTACGTGTCATGAAGAAAGGCTCATACATGCTGTAGCAGATCGTGTTATCACTATTGGGTCACAGCGCATTTTAAAAAATGAGCGCGTTCAACTCATTGAGCATTTAACGGTTATTGAGGCAAATGTGATTCTTAATAAGCCACTTCGTTTATTAAAAGAAAAGTGCACGAAAATTGAACAGCACGGAAACTACTGGATTTTTTATATAGATAAAAAATATGTAAACGAGTTTCTTGCAGAATTACTTGCTGTTCAAGGTGAAGTTGTAAAGCTATATCATATGGAAAGGGAAGAAATTTAAGATGGGTGCATTGATTCGCTATCATTTTATTACATATATTAAATCGTATCGATATATTCCGCCGCTTGCACTTTATATTATTTCGCTGTGTATGAACTATACATATAGACCGAACCCGGTGCTTGATAGCTTTTTTAATACGGCGCTTTTCCTCTTTTTTCTAACCACTTGGTTTACAATGTCGCTGTTTCACGCGGAAGATTCCAGTCAAGAAGTTATTACAAAACTTCACGTAGGGAAAAAGAATAAGTACTTTACGAGCAAACTTATTAGCTGTGTTCTGCTGTTTACATTTTTATCAGCGGTTTCAATTGCCTATCCCGTGCTGCTTGATATGTTTGAAGTGGATATATCCACTAAGCAAATGGTGTTTGGGTTTATTATTCACTGGACGTTTAGTTTGCTTGGTATGAGCATAGGTCTTGTTTTTACAAGAGATGTTGTAAGAGAAGGCAGCTTATCGTGGTTTGGACCTCTATTTATTTTAATCATTACGCTTGCAGCGGCAGGTGTTTCATTTCCATATCAAGGAGGCGGGCTGCTGCTGTATGTACTGCCGCCCGTATCTGCAATCATTCAATTTATTAACGAAGGATTAAATAAATTTTTGGTGTTTGGCTGGGCTTTGCTTTATGCCATAGCATTAATTAGCCTGTACTTGTGGCGAGCGAATAGAAGAGATGTATAAAAAATAAACACTTGCCGCGGCAAGTGTTTATTTTTTATGAAGCACGTTATAAAGACGATCCGGGTAATTAGTAAACATGCCGGTTACGCCCCACTCGATAAGTGTTCTCATTTGTTTTTCATCATTTACTGTATACGGGTGGACGTCTAAATCATACGAGCGAGCTTTTTGTACATATGGTTTTGTCAGCGTGCTTGCGTTAGGACCGATGCCGTTCGCGTATGTTTTAATTTGTCTGAACTGCTGATCTGTTAACATATTGGTTTGCTTGGAACGAATCAGTTGAATTAGTTTCATAGTAGGTCGGTATCGATGGACGGTTTTTAAGCTTTCAGGACTAAATGATTGTACAATGACGTGATTGGTATGAATGTTGTACTTAGCCATCAGCGTTAACAATTCTTTTTCCATACCTGGATATTCATGAGGAGATTTTGTTTCAATATAATAGTTTGTTCGATTGCCAAACTTACGGAATATTTCTTCTAAAGTTGGAATGACGGCTTTTTTAGGACCTTTTCCTGCGTTCAAACTCTGAAGCTGCTTCACTGTATACTGTTTTACATATCCTGTTCCATTTGTCGTGCGGTCAACTTTGTAGTCATGAATGGCTACAAGCTGCTGATCTTTAGACATGTGAAGATCAAGTTCAATGTAATCCGCTTTTTGCTGTACGGCAGCGAGATAAGATTGCATCGTATGCTCTGGCTCATATCCTGATGCGCCTCGATGAGCAATAATGGCTACTTTTTCTGCTTGAGTAGAAGCTGCCTGCGTATGTATAAACATAAAAATACCGCATAAACAAAAAGTGAGTGAGCTTACAAACCACCATTTTCGTCTCATATCAAAACTCCTTTTTATTGAGGGGTCGTGCATTAGTTTACCAGCGAGATGTTGTGTTCATATTAAGGCTGTGTAAATATTTAAATAAAACGAACCAGTGTGTAATTAAAAGTAATAAAGGCCGATGTTTAGTGAGAAACATCGGCTGTTTTTTCCGGGCGAAGGCTTGTATAAATAACGAGTCTGCGCTCATGAGTTTTCTGTTTATGATCAAATGTTCCCGTACAGGTGATTAAATTAAGCTGGTGTTGAAAAGTTGGACCAAAAATCTCTCTGATAGGAGCAGACTCTCGGGGGTAAGAAGCTTTATTGGTAACAACAAAGGCCAGCTGCTGACCTTGCTGATCGGTTACAAAAATTTCATCTCCTTTTGTGAGCTTGTCGAGATGATAGAAGATAGCGGGTCCTTTTTGGTCATCAACATGTCCTGCAATGACCGCATTTCCTTCCTCTCCGGGTCTTGCTCCAAGCTTAAACCATGCTACATCATGACCATTATCAGGAACGCTCATTTCACCTTGATTAGTAAGGCCCATTCCTTTTATAAAAGCCTTGATATGAAGCTTCGGAATAATAAGCTGAGATGGAAGAGGTGTAGAAGCGGTCCCTGAAGATTTCAAGGATTGAGCCGATTTTGTTTCAGCCATCTTCACAACAAAATCCGTCGAGCTGTTTGCAAATGCTGATTGGGCAAACCAGCTGCTCATGAATAGTATAAAAGAAAAGGTGAAAACCCCTCCTATCCATTTCATTCGCTTTCGTATCCTCTGTGACGACGAACAACAAATATAGCGACCGCTCCAATTCCCAATAAAGTAAGAACCGGCACAATTGAATTATAATTATCCTCTGAAGCACCGCCCATACCGGTTTTTGGCATTTCGGAAGGCATAGCGGTATTATCTTTTAATAACAGCGTTTCAAGGCTGTCGGCTTTGTTAATAGCGAGCACCGTGTAGACCGTGTTGGCTTCTAAATTAAGGTTTGGAATTTCCAGTATTTTTTTATTGTCTTGACTAGTTGCGATGGTTAAATCATAAGTTCCGGCATTTACTTCAGAATAATTTGTCATTTGTTTAAAAGCAGTGTCTTTAAACAAAGCAGGGCCGTGATTAATACCTACATTAACAGCGGGAGCATCTGGAGAAAAGTGAGCAATTCGGATTTTACTCTTTCCTTTAGCTACGTTCATATCATCTTGAGCTACTTTTAATTCTAAGTGTGCAACTTGGTTAATAGCAGCAAGGGTATAGGCTTTGTTTGCTTCGACGGTTACATTAGTGGAAATGACAGGTTTTTCTTTTCCTTTTGTACCTATAGCATATACCTCTACTTTATGAGACCCCGCAGGTACCTTAAGGTAATCTGTCACATCTTTAAACGATGCGCCGACTACGATGCTTTGATTGTCCACATATATATCTACTTCAGGTGCATCAGGTGATGCATGCACAACTCGTATCATTGCCTCCTGCACAGCTGCAGAAGTGAAATTATCTGAAAAAGCTAGCAATAAAACTGCGAGTAAAGAAGCAGCAATAATCTTTACACGGTTCATAACGTTTTACTCTCCTTTTAATCTAAGTTTGTCCTGTTAATCCCGTATGAAAAGTGGTCGGGGTGCATTCACTTTTGAACGTACTCGGGCATTTATTCACTTGTTATCATCTACAATTTTATCCAATATATGCATAATTTATTTCATTAGATGAAATTTTTGTAAAAGAGCAGATGAATAGTTTGAATTTTGTGATAATATTAAAATAGAGCGTTTAGTTAGTAATTGATGTCTCTATCACAAAAAGGAGGGGAAGTTATGTGCTGCAAACGAATCATGAAATAAAAAAGGTTGTTCATCGTTCGCTATCAGCTAAAATGATTGTAAAGCGTATGCTATTTATTTTAGTGGGGGCCCTTTTAATGGCCGTCGGGCTAGAATTTTTTCTTGTCCCTAATGAGGTTATTGACGGTGGAATTGTAGGTATATCTATTATTTTATCCCACTTAACGGATGTTCAAATCGGCTTTTATATCTTCGTATTAAATCTTCCATTCTTTTTTATTGGATACAAGCAAATTGGAAAAACATTTGCGCTATCTACGCTATTAGGTGTTATCATTCTATCCATTGCTACCTCTATTTTTCACGACTTGCCGGTCTTAACAGGCGACCCTCTTTTAGCAACTGTGTTTGGCGGAATTGTTCTCGGTGTGGGAGTAGGAATTGTTATTCGATACGGAGGTTCTTTAGACGGCACCGAGATATTAGCTATTTTATTTAATAAGCGTACGCCGTTCTCCGTAGGTGAGACGATTATGTTTTTTAATTTATTTATTTTGGGAAGTGCCGGTTTTGTATTTGGCTGGGACCGCGCTATGTATTCTTTAATGGCTTACTTCATTGCTTTTAAAACGATTGACATTGTGATTCAAGGTTTAGATGAGTCCAAGTCAGCTTGGATTATTAGCGAACAATATGAACAAATTGGTGAAGCAATCCTTGCTCGTTTAGGGAGAGGCGTCACGTATTTAAACGGGGAAGGTGCGTATACGGGAGATGATAAAAAAGTGATTTTTTGTGTTATTACCAGGCTTGAAGAAGCAAAGTTAAAAGCAATTATCGATGAGATAGATCCATCTGCTTTTTTTGCTGTAGCAGCTATTGCTGAAGTCAGGGGAGGAAGGTTTAAGAAACGAGATATTCATTAATGAAGGTTGTCTGCTAATGAGACTGCCCCTTATTATAGCTTACAGCCGAATTTTTAGCTTTCTCTGCTTGATTGTTTGTAATGGTTTACGTTACTTTTGCTGCTTCATGCATATTGAGCCCCTCTTTTTTCTTGTATGTCTTTGAAACAAACATGTAAAATGTCTAAAAGATATAAAAAGAGTACATAGTAAAAAAACAGAAAGAGGGAGTGACATGAAAAAAACGTTAAAAATACTAGGAGTCAGTCTTGCCGTTCTTGTTGCAGTAACCGCGGCTTTTTTTGTTATATGGTCGGGTTTTGATTATGAACCTTCAAAACAGCTTCACTCACTGGTAGATGAGAAAAAAGTAGTGAAAAAAGACGATTATTACGTATTTAAGCCTCAAACGAACAAAGAGATAAAGGCCGGCTATATTATTTATCAAGGTGCTAAAGTAGAGCCGTTAGCATATGGCTATTATGCTCAGCAAATTGCAAATGAAGGATATCTTGTTGCTGTTGTAGATTCTCCGTTTAATATGAGCTTCTTTAGTCAAAATAAAGCGACGGATATTGTGAAGAGCTACCCGAAGATTGCCGCATGGTTTATCGGAGGGCATTCCCTTGGAGGAGTGAGTGCAGCGTCTTATGCGTATGATCATCAAAACTCAATAAAAGGCTTAGTTCTTTTAGCATCGTATCCGATGAATAAAAATGATTTTTCAACCTCCACTTACCCTATTTTGTCTTTAACCGGTGAGAAAGATGGTTTGTCGACCCCTGAAAAAATTAAAGAAACCAAGCATTTACTTTCAAAAAATACGGAGCTGGTCCAAGTAAAAGGAGCTAATCACGCACAGTTTGGAATGTACGGGAAACAAAAAGGCGACAACAAAGCCAGTATTTCTCCTAAAGAGCAGCAGGATGAGCTAGTAAAAAGAACGGTCAAGTGGTTAAACAGTCAAATGAAAAAGTCCGTCAGTAACTAACTGACGGACTTTTTTCTTTTTTTGGAAATAATACTTGAAAAAATAACCAGTTAGTTATATAGTTAGTTACATGAGTAATGAACCACTTAAGTGAGGTAGTCAAAATGAAACAATCATTAGATCATCAGCGACCAATTTTTCAACAAATCAAAGAAACCATCGAAGAGAATATTTTAAATGATGCTTTTCCAGAAGAAGAAAGAGTACCGTCTACGAATGAATTTGCCAAAATGTATCGCATTAACCCTGCAACGGCAGCTAAAGGAATTAATCAGCTAGTTGACCACGGAATATTGTATAAAAAGAGAGGGATCGGGATGTTTGTATGTGCGGGTGCCAAAGAAGTGTTGCTTACACAAAGAAAAGAAGAATTTTATAACCGTTTTATCGTTCCGCTGAAAAAAGAAGCACAGCATTTAGGAATTACGGTAACCGAGTTAAAAGAGCTGTTAGACAAGGGGGAAATAGAATGAATATAGAAGCGCAGCTGTTAAATAAATGCTACGGATCTAAGCAAGTGTTAAAGGATATTTCACTTACGCTAGCACAAAATAAAATATACGGACTGCTAGGTAGAAACGGAGCGGGTAAAACGACTCTGATGCAAATTGTAGCCGGACATATTCCAGTTACAACAGGAGAGGTAAAAGTGGGAAATCAATCTCCGTTTGAAAACCGCTCTGTTCTACAAAACATCTGCTTAATTAACGAAAGCGGAAATTTCAAAAAAACATTAAAAGTCAAAGACGTGCTAAAAATTGCCTCCTTTTTTTATCCTTATTGGAGCCAGGAAGCTGCTGAGAGGCTTATGGAAGAGTTCGATTTAGATTGTAATAGGAAAGTGAAAGCATTGTCTAAAGGTATGGAATCAGCGTTAGGAATTATTGTTGGGTTATCTTCTCGCACAAGCATCACAATTTTTGATGAACCTTATATTGGACTTGATGCTGCGATGCGAGCGCGCTTTTATGAGCTTTTATTGGATGAATATGAAGAATATCCACGCACGTTCATTATTTCAACGCACTTAATTGATGAAGTAAGTAATTTGTTTGAAGAAGTACTTATTATGCAAAAAGGAAAGCTGATTCTTCAGGATACAGCAGAAAATTTGCAGCAGCGCTGTGTAAGTGTGAAAGGACCTAAAAGTCAAATTGAAGAATATGAAAAAGGAAAGCAAGTCATCCATGAACAAGTATTCGGGGGAGAGAAAAAAATAGTGCTGTTTAATGAAGATATTTATGCTGAAGAACTTGTCGACAGTTCGTTTCATGTAGAAGCCGTTCACATACAGGATATTATGATTTATCTTACAGCCAATCGTGGAGGTGTAGCGTAATGAAAG
Organism: Priestia sp. FSL W8-0524; assembly: GCF_038005965.1. Classification (NCBI taxonomy): domain Bacteria; kingdom Bacillati; phylum Bacillota; class Bacilli; order Caryophanales; family Bacillaceae; genus Priestia; species Priestia sp. FSL W8-0524. The sequence continues at coordinate 3,662,927 of NZ_JBBOUG010000001.1, read as the reverse complement.
GACAGTTTGCTGCCATCAGCTATTCGCTCTACGTCGAACTGAAGTATTTAATGATTCGGTTTTGGACGATATTGTTAGCGTTTGTTGTCGTCGATATTTTAGTGTTCAGTCAGGTAAACGAACATCTTTTATTAGTAACAAGTATGCCACAGTACATCTTTTCAGGTATTGTAAGTTTTATTATTATTCGAAAAAGCTTCTCTTTTTGCTTAAAGCTAGGTGCTACTCGTAAAGCATATCTTTCAACGATGACCTGTGTTTTTGCTCTATTTGCAATTGTAATGTCTTTTATCAATGTTGTCATCATGAGCATTTCAATGAAGGTGATTAATAGTTTGAATTTAATGAATGTTCAGCTTTATTATGCAAGTGATTTTATCTTCCATGATCCTACTCTCGCTGTTCACTTTTTAACGGACGCTGTCTTTATCTTTTTTATTACAGCAGCCGCGTGTTTGCTTGGCAGCATTGTCTACAAATTCGGGCAAACAGGAGGGATGATCAGCGGTGCTGTTCTGGTGTTACTGTTCACAATTCCAGTAACAAAAGAACCGATTATTCATTTTATAAAAAGCTTTTCGAGCGGGTCGTTATTGCTTACATTCGGAACAATGGTTATCGTAAGCTTCCTACTCTTTCTTATCAACTGGCTGTTTTTAAAAAAAGCGTCTCCTGTCCATCAAGCCTAATAAAAAAGCAATCATTCCTTTACTGAATGATTGCTTTTTTACTGTACTTTTTTTGAACAAGCTGCATCAATATCTAGAATCCAGTCGTGAAACTTTTGCTGAAGCAGTTGAAGAGAAGACTGATTGTTTGATACGATGTCCAGGCCGCGCTCGTCGTATAGGTGGAAGATGGTTTCTTTATTCAAATTCACAATGTAACACTCTTCTTCAATAGCCGGATGAATATGAAGATCACGGTTGGCAATTGATTGCAAAAGAAGCTTTTCTTTCACATCATTTGTTTTACAGGCAATAATATACTCAGCGTTATTTAATAATGCTACGGATTGAACTTCTTGTTTCTTCAGGCGAGAGCGGATGAATTTTTTAATAGCTGTTTCTTTTTTCTTTTTTAAAAGTAAATCATCCTGTGCAGCATTCGCTTTGAAAACAAGCAGCAGCTCATCATTTTTTTCATGGAGTGTCTCAAAAATTTCGTAAGCGCGTGCGTACACATTTTTCATGTATTCTCGTTCCCATACGCCTTTTTGATTGGTAAGCGTAAAGCGAATACCCGCGGGCGCGTTATAAAAAAGAGGTCTTTTCATTTGAACATTTGGAAACATTGTTGTTAAGTATGATTGAAGCCGCATTGTGGTCATACGCAACACCTCATTTAGTTTAGTCCTGACTTAATATGTTGAATTTAGTCTATCACGTGATTAGCTAAATTTGTAAAGAAGTAATGTTATTTAATCAAAAGGTAACCAAACTGTTATATTTTGTTGATTTTGCATTATTTCTTTACACAACCTTTGCGGATGAACAGGTTTTTTCATACGCCTGTCGTATTACTTAACGTAGTAACGACGTGAAGAAAGGGTGATAGACGGTGAAAAAACAGCTTGTTCTTATTTCAATTGTTACAGCTGCTTTCTTTGTGCTTATTTTTCACAAAACGATCTTTCAAGAAGGTAATCCTCTTCCCATTGCATGGAGTATTGTAAAATTAAAGTCTTCAGGTGAAGATGTTGTTCAAATATCCGATAAGCCTAAGAGGTACCTCATTCATTCAAATGACTATTTAACGTTTATTAAACAAATGAAAAAGAAAAAAGTGAATTTTCAATATCAAGACGATAAAAAGTTTTATTTTAATAACGACGATGAACGCCAGCTGTTCGTCAGCAAAAACTATACCGATAAGTTCACGATTATGGAACTAAAGAAAAAAGAGCTGACTGAAGCTGGCGTTGAGTAATAAGACTAATCTCTGCCCTGTGTTCCAAAATCTTTAATTTGAACATCAATATGATAGTCGATGGTCGACTGGCTAAATATTTCATCCCATTCATGCTGATGTTTTTTCCAAAAATGAGGATGATGAATTCGTACGTAATTATGCAGGTCAATCACATCAGCTTTGTAATTATTTTGCAACAAGCGGAGTGTTTTTTTCGCGTCTTTTCGAATAATTTTTTCTATTTTTTTTTCGGTCTTTTTTACATTAGAGGCGGCAAGAGCCTGTTTTGAAGTCTCCCAATCTTCTGATAGCCTGCCGCTTGTTTGAACGTTGATGTCAAAATGAACGGAGTGATTTGAATCAATGCGGGCCTTCACATCTTGCTGAACATCTCCGATTTCATAGGAAAAGGGGTATGGACCGTGTTTGCCGTAAATAATTCCGCCTTTAATATTCCCCGTTAACCACGTTAAAGCCTCTACTTGGTGCTGAGTTAAGATGAATTTTGCTTTTTTATCTTTTATAATTGCCGCACCGTCTATTTCAACGCTATTTTTAATTTTAGAAAGCCGCTGTATTAAAAAGCTTTGATCTGTTTTTAACTTAGCAGATAGCTCTCCCATAGTTAAGGGATTTAGAATTTTATTCGTTTTGAATTTATTGTAAACAAGCTCGTAAATTAAGTTGACTGGAGGCACAGACATTCCTTGAATCGTTAAAACGTTTTTAGCATCGCCTTTTGTAACAAACGCAAGGCTGCTGCGCCGTATCTCGTTATCACGTACAAACTGATTAATAAGCGCATCAAGAGGGATTGTCTTGCTCGCTTTTTCTCCTATTAAAAGTGCTCGCTGATGCTGGCTGTATATAGGGTCAGATTTCAGCGAAATATTTCGTGTGATTTCATGAATGGTAGGGCCGGCTGTTGTAATGTTTTTGTATGGAATGGAAGAAGACATATTTCCGGATTCCGTTTCGGTTAACGTTTGATGAGTCAGCACAAGCTGGTTTTTTCCTGTTTTTGGTTCGATTTTCGATGTAATATCCATTGCCACTCCTATAACAAGAGCAAGTTGTTCAATGTTTCGATGATTTGTACAGCCACACAATAAAAAAATGGTCATTATGACAGGAAGACATTTTTTCGTCATTTGAACACAACCTTTTTTATTTTCATTAACATGCTGAAAAAAAGAGGGATAACCAAAAATGTTACTAAAAATGCCCAGCCTAGAACAGTTGAATAATTCGACACGTCGCTTGCTGTTTTGGGCGCTAAAGAGCTCATAAATAAAACGGGTACAAGAAAGATAATATTAGTAGTTAACCGGTTTTTGAAAATCTTTTTAAATCCTGAAACAGCTAAAAAGAAATACATTACAAAAGTTAAAAAAAACTGAAGAAGCCAGACAATAAGTAAAAATAATTCAAGCCTCTCAAAGAAAATTCCTTTTACTTCATGTGTCTGAACAAATTCAATCGTAGGCCAGACGGTCGTTTTTACCTCCGGAACGGATAACGCGCCGACAACTAATACGTAAGTGATAATATATAAAAGCAAAGGAATGGAAAATCCGATGATAGAAACTTTTCGTAAATGATTTTTGTTTTTCATATGCTTTGGAAGAAAGACAATCGTTTCAATTCCTAAAAAAGAAACAGAGACGGTTGTAAAGGCAGAAAGAAGCGGGCTGAATCCATCGGCTAAAACGGGCTGTAAGTTTTTTAAATCGACCATTCCGATACTAAGAAGATATAAGATAAGAAGAATGATGACCGTTACAGGAAAACATAGCGCCATTACTTTTCCGATAGAATTGATACCGCCAGTGATTAGATAGACGCCTGTCAAAATAAACGAAAGGATAATTAACTCAATGGGCATCGTTTCCAGTAAATAAAAATGAATCATTTCTGCCATAGCTCTTACTTCAAAACTTGCTACAGATGTGAAATAAACGACTATGGCGAAGTTGAAGATATTTCCAATCAGCTTACCGGTTACTTCTTGCGTGAAATCAAACATACAGCTAATTGCAAAATACTTAACCATCCAGACTAAAAAAAGAACAATTCCAATAAACAAAAGGCCGTCCATAATAAGTACAATCCATCCGTCTGCATTATTTGTCTGGTTTGTAATGCTGCTTGGCAGTGTTAATAAACCGACGCCAAGCATGGTTGAAGAGATAATTGAAATGGCATAAAAGTCTGAAAGAAGCTTGCTTGATTGTGACTGTGATTGTTCCATATGGTCCTCCTTTTGTCAGTTTTATTTCGCTTTATTTTTAGACTGTTTTAGACTTTTGTTTGGCAGACGAATATAAGAGTCTTTCCACGCTTTTTTATTTAACGCAAAAAACGGTTTGAAGTAAGCCATACCAAAACTTTCGAGCTTGGTTAGATGAATGACAAGAACAAGGAAAAACATGGTAACTCCGTATAATCCAAAGATTGCTGCAATCATCATAGATACGAAACGCAAAATTCGAAACGAAAGGCCAATTCCGTACTGAGGAACAGTAAAGGACGCAATTGCCGATACGGATACAACAATAATCATAACGGAGCTAACGATATGGGCTTCCACCGCTGCTTGACCAATCACAACTCCGCCTACAAGTCCAACTGTTTGTCCGACAGGAGTAGGGAGACGCAGCCCGGCTTCGCGCAACAATTCAAGCGTCACTTCCATGACCACTGCTTCGATAAAAGGAGAAAAAGGAACGTTTTCTCGTGTAGCCGCAATAGTAATAGCTAGCTCCGTCGGAAGCAGACCTTGGTTAAACGAAACGAGTGAAATATAAATAGCTGAAAAGAATAGGGTAATAAAAATAGACAAGTACCTTAGTAATCTCAGCAATGAACCAGCTATCCATCTTTCGTAATAATCGTCGGGTGATTTCATAATCATATCGAAAGTTGTAGGCACTAAAAGAGCAAAAGGAGAGCCATCTACTAAAATGGCTACTCGCCCTTCATTCACCGCAGCGAGAACGCGATCCGGTCTTTCTGTATTTTGCACTTGAGGGAACGGTGAGTAGGGTGCTTCTTCTAAAAATTCTTCAATCATTCCTGAGTCTTGAATGTTATCTAAAGGAATGTCTAATAATTTCTCTCGGACTTGATTCACGATGTGAGTTTGACAGTGTTTATTATGAAAAACGATACTTGTTCGATGTTCCTTTGTATTTCCAATGTAAATGTCTTCAATAACCATTTCTTCTTCGGTAGAACGCTGCCTTAAAAGACCAAGGTTTTCATCTAAGTTTTCGATAAGCGCAATTTTAGGGCCGCGCACTACTTTTTCTGTTGTAGGTTCACTTAAAGAGCGCTGTTTGGTCATAGACATATTCAGCGAATATGCCGTGGTGCTTTCGCTCATAAACAGCAAGGGCTGACCTTTAAAAAAACATGAGATCGCTTGCTTGTATGTATAAACTTCTTTGTCTTTAATGACAGAAATAAACGAATCGATGTCATCGAGTGTTTGCGTTTCACTTTTTGCTTTGGTCTCAACAATATGCTGAGTGAGATTATCAAGTTTTTCTCCGTCGACTAATCCTTGGAGATAAATAATGCATATATATTTTGTGGGGGACAGCCATAATTTTTTGGAACCAACATCTGTATTTTGACCCACCAAATCTAGAAACGTTTGAACGGTGTAGTCTGCATTGGGCTGAAATTTTGAATCAAGCATAAATAAACTCACCGCCTGTTGTGTTAATGAGCTTAGTGTTTACGATGTAAAAACGAGTTATGCGAAAAATGTGGAAGAATAGAAAAGATATGTTATGGTAAAGAAAAGAGGTGATGGTATGCTACATTCATTTACGTTAAAAACGAATAAGCGTGACGAAATGATCGACGTTACGAGTCAGGTACAAGCAGTAATAAGAACAGAAGGATTAAAAGAAGGGGCTGTAGTTGTTTACTGTCCTCATACAACCGCTGGTATAACAATTAATGAAAATGCGGATCCCGATGTAAAAACGGATATGATCCGACGCTTCGATGAAGTATATCCTTGGGAACATAAGTTAGATCTTCATATGGAAGGAAATACGGCGGCACATCTCAAAGCGAGCACGGTCGGCCCCTCTCAGCATATAATCATTCACGATGGGCAGCTGCTGCTAGGAACGTGGCAAGGAATTTATTTTTGTGAGTTTGATGGACCGAGGACTCGTACGTATTATGTGAAAATTTTATCCCTACAATAACTTTTTTTCATACGTCATTGTCCAACTTTTTTCTGAAAATTGTTATAAAACAAAGTTAGTTTAATATAAATGTTATATAACAGTTAAAGGGAGAGATTGAACAATGGAAAAGATAGGTGCAGAACAAGAAACAGTAAAAAAAGAAAACGAAAAAACAAATTTTACATGGGTGGAAGAATACCCAACTATTTTAGACATTGTCAACGAGTATTACAGTACGTGTCGGTAAAGTGAAGAGACTGAGACAAAATTATTTTAATTGAAAGAAGATCCGAATGAGTTAGATTCTTGCTGGAGAATCCAACGCATTCGGATTTTTTCATTGATATAGTGAACGTAGATTTTATGTATGTAGACGAGGGGGCTCATCAGCCTCCTGGGGAAAGCGAAGTCTTACAAGGAAATCAACAGCAACGTAGCAAGCAGTTGAGATCATTTATCTCGTTTGTTCGTCTTTGGATTGGAATAATTTAGTTAGGTCTTAATATCTTTTTTATAAAAAAGATATAATAGTAGCAATTTTTCTAAAAGGTTTAATATAATAAATATTAGGGTACTGAATTGTATGAAATAAAGATAAAACGCATCGTTTCATACTATTTCCTTTTTTACCGCTAGTATAGCCTTGAAGAAAAAGTTTCATTTGATATACTAACTATACGCTTAGTCTTTAAGAGAAAGATGAAGATTCATTGTCATTGTTACACGCAGTGAATGAGCTGCCTTTGCTTGGCGAAAACGTCGTACAAACAAAGACAGATAGCGAATTGTTTTGGGTGCGTTCATTTAGTTCAAAACAGGGAGGCGATTAGTCTATGTTACTTGTACGTATGGCCATGATTGGTTTCTTTTCATTAACAGCCATATCATTGTTTTCTTTTCAGTCCGTTGAAATTATCCATGCCATTATGGACTTTTTTTCATCAGCTGATAAGTACTAAAAAACGATATCTTTTTTAAATAAAAAGCGGATAACCCTTAGGGGGCTATCCGTTAAAAACCGCCCAAAAGGCGGTTTTTTTATGCTTATAGCTGTGCTCACAAACGCACTGCATTCATTCTCTGATGAAAAAGTCTACGTGTTTTTTTGATTAACATTCGTTAAAATAAGTATTTACGTACTGTTCAAACTGAAGCCAATCGTCCACGCGAGGGACATTTACTTCTTCGTTATACGGGTAGCTCATGGCAACAGCATGGCGGCCTGTAGCTTGAAAAGCCTTCAAATTATGAGGTGCGTCATCAAATAGCAAGTCTCCGTATATTTTATCTTTTTGGTGTGTAAACACGATATTGTACTTTCCGATAAACGGAAGGTGTTTTTCAACCCACTGCTCTTTTTCTGTATAAGCATAGGTACGGCTGCTTGTGACAATTAAAATGGAAAACCTTTCATAAAGTCGTTTAAGAACCTCAACAGCATGAGGCAGAGGTTGTAAATGTAAAAAAAGCCCCGGCTGATCGAGGTAGTCATAAATCTTTGTGCCGCATTCCGGCTTTACATACTTTTCTGATTCCCAGCATTTTAACTTTTCAACCGATAAGCTGTCGCAATAATCTTTGTTATATTGGTTATGCCAATCCGTCATAAGATCACAAATGACAGAATCCATGTCAATTAAAAGGGTGTGCATTTATTCAACTTCCTTTACAGTATTCATCTACACGCTTGGTTTTGCAATGCGCTGCTTCTACTATACCAAATCTTTTACATGCAGAAAAAGAGCAAGCCGCATCAAAATCGCACAGCTTGCCCTTTTTATCGAAACTACATTCTTTTAGCACCTAAATAGCGTTTGCTCCAATAGCTCTCTTTTAGAGAAGAGATGCTCACACCTTTAGATGAAGAACAGTGAAGAAACTGGTTGTTTCCTAAATAAATTCCTGCATGAGAAGGCCCTTTTGTATAGGTTTGGAAGAACACAATATCTCCAGCTTTTGGACTTGAGACGCGCGTTCCTTTTTGATAAATCTGAGCTACTGTTCGAGGAAGCTGAACCCCGCCGCCATGTTTGAACGCATAGCCAATAAAACCGCTGCAGTCAAAGCCGCTTGGCGTTGTTCCGCCCCAGCGATAGCGAACGCCCATGTACTGTTTTCCTTTGTTAATCACTGCGTTAGGGTTATAGCGCGCTGAGCTAGAAGGCGATTTGCCCTTTGCTGAAACGCCTAGTTTAGCGTACGTTCCTTTTCCGACAATACCATCTGCTGCTAGTCCATTTTTGCGCTGAAATGATTTTACAGCAGAAGTTGTAACAGTCCCAAAGTATGTAGTCGTATTCCCTTTAAAATAACCTTTATTTTTCAACGTTTGTTGTAGTTGTTTAACATCTTGGTGATTCATGCCTTGGCGAAGCGTTTGGTCGCCTAGAGCCGCTTGGCTGACAATCGGGCTAGTAGAAACAATAACGCCAGCAAGCGTAAGAGCTGCTATTACTTTTTTCATAAAACTAGTACCCCCTGAAAATTTTTCCTGATTTGAGTAAATTCATCATATCATCTTTCGACAGTGTTCTACGTTACAATTTCATTACATATATGAAAAAAATGAAATATAAAGGTGAATATAGTCTTATAAAAGCTGTAATTAAAAGGGTTCTTTAGATGTGTAATATTACTAGAAAAACTTTGAATATTTGACGGTAAATAACTAAAAGATATGAAAAAGTATGTACATTTAAAATTTAACAAAGAAATATGTTGTGAATTACTACACAAAAAGTTCGAACTCGGGTAAAATGTAGAACTATAATATAGTAGTCATATATGTGACTTTGATGAGGTGAAAGTAATGAAAAGAATAGGTGTATTAACAAGCGGCGGAGATTCTCCAGGTATGAATCCTGCGGTTCGTGCTGTTGTGCGTAAAGCAATTCATGAAGGTATGGAAGTTTATGGTATCTTCCAAGGATATCAAGGATTAATAGAAGGAAATATTAAAAAGCTAGAAGTTGGAGATGTTGGTGACATCATTCAACGCGGCGGAACGATGCTTTATTCTGCAAGATGTCCAGAATTCAAAACAGAAGAAGGGCGTTTAAAAGGTATTGAAAACCTTAAGAAGCACGGTATTGAAGGCTTAGTAGTTATTGGTGGAGACGGATCATATATGGGAGCTGTAAAACTAACAGAGCTTGGTTTCCCTTGTATCGGCATCCCAGGAACGATTGATAACGACATTCCAGGAACAGATTTTACATTAGGATTTGATACGGCTCTTCATACGGTTATCGATGCAATTGATAAAATCCGTGATACGGCGACTTCTCATGAGCGTACGTTTATTATTGAAGTTATGGGGCGTAATGCAGGAGACATTGCTCTTTGGTCAGGTCTTGCTGGCGGTGCGGAAACAATCCTTATCCCAGAAGCAAAAGATGAGTTCCAAGAAATGGTTGATCGTTTGAGAAAAGGACAAGAGCGCGGTAAAAAGCACAGCATTATCGTAGTAGCTGAAGGTGTAGCTAATGGTAATGAAGTAGCGAAGCAGCTTCATGAAGCTGCAGGTATTGAAACGCGTGTAACAGTATTAGGACACATTCAGCGCGGTGGTTCTCCAACTGCTCAAGATCGTGTGCTAGGAAGCCGTTTCGGCGGTCGCGCAGTCGAACTTCTACTAGAAGGTAAGGGCGGCCGTGCAATCGGTATCCGTAAAAATGAAATTGTAGATTATGATATTATGGAAATTTTAGGTGAACCTCACCATATCAATGCTGATATGTACCGTTTATCTAAAGAACTTTCAATTTAATCCCAGTGTTTCTGAGGCGAAGCTTCTTATATAGAAGGAGTTTCGTCTTTTTTTGATTGCATGCCTGTCCCTTCACAGTGTTTGCATGTTTTCATGTAACCGATACCAGGAATAACAGCTAGCTTTCCGAGCCCTTTGCAAAAAGTACAAATTAATTCAAAACCAAACATTGGTTCATCCCCTCTGTACACGTTTTCTTTCAGTTTATCATAAAAGTAGACAAATAATTTTAAAAATTATAGAAATAATCAAAAAAATGATTACATTTGAACAGCGAGTGATATAGTAAAGAGAGAAGACCATTTTATAAAAGAGGAGAGGAAGCGTGATGTTTAAACGAATTTTACTTGCCTCAGATGGCTCAGAGCATGCAGCTAAAGCAACAGAAAAAGCCGTTCAGCTGGCTCAGCTGACGGAAAACAGTTTTATTCAAGTTATTTATGCAGTAGAGGGTGATTCAAGGTTAAAATCACTTAGCCGAGACGAGGAACGGGAAAGTCGGATACATACAACGGATGAAATTTTAAAGCAAGGAAACGTGGAGTATGAGATTACCTTTATGCACGGAGACGCGGCTAAAACAGTGATTCAATTTGCTAATCAAAATTCATTTGACCTTGTGGTAATAGGAAGCAGAGGGTTAAACCCTGTAAAAGGCATGCTGCTTGGAAGCGTTAGTTCTAAGATTGCACAGCAAGTAACAATTCCTGTGCTAATTGTTAAATAGGAGAGAAATGCAATGTCAAACCAGTACAAAGAATTAAAACAGCTCATTGATGATGCTAAACACATTTGTTTTTTTACGGGAGCAGGAATGAGCACAGAGTCGGGCATACCTGACTTTCGCTCTCAAAATGGCTTATATCGCCAAAACAAAAGCTTTGTGGACATAGTAGCTGCTGACTTCTATGAACAGTATCCTCATGAATTTTGGCCGCTGTTTAAAGAAATTTTTCATATTAAAATGCTGCATCAGTATAAAGCAAATACGGGCCATCGCTTTATTGCTGAACTAGAAGACGCCAAAACCGTGCGTGTGATTACGCAAAATATCGATGGGCTGCACCAAGATGCAGGAAGCACGAACGTTTTTGAAATTCATGGGTCCATTAAGAGAGCTCATTGTCCGAGGTGTAAAAAAGAGTATGACTTAGCGTATTTAAATCAGTCAGCTCTCCCACAATGTACAGCGTGTGAGCGCCTTTTAAAGCCAAATGTTGTTCTCTTTGGAGATGCCATTCATCAGTTCGATGAAGCAGTTACAGCAGCGCTGTCATCTGATTTATTCATCGTGCTTGGTTCATCGCTTGAAGTAGCACCGATTAATCAGATTCCGCTGCTTGTGAGCCGGTACAATCGTACAAATATGGTGATTATTAATAAAGAACCTACGCATTACGATTATTTGTTTGATTTGGTTATCTATGATTCCATTGGACAAGTGGTTGCAAATTTATAAGCGTCCATGCATGGACATAGCGCTTTTTTAGCATTTAGTGATAAAGTGTAGGGATGTATCATATGGTGTAGTACATCATCCATTCGCTAATGGATAGAAGGGATGTTTTTGCATATGAGTGGAGGCCTGAGAGTTTGTCTTTTCATTGTTGGTATTGCACTCAAAGTGACAGCTGTTTTGACTTTGATTTTTGAAATGAATCTTGTCCCTATTCACGGAAGGAGTCTCACTTATTATGCTGAAGCGATAGGTATGAAACTCCCCATTATCTGTTTTGTCCTTGGTTTTTTTTGTGTAGCAGCAAGCTTTTATTTGCCTGCTAAAAATCGCCGCACCAGTAAATAGCAAGGGCAGGAGACTAACTAAAACGTTTGACTGCAAAGTTTTTAACATTTAAAATAAAGTCAATAAGTTTAAAAAGAAATAGGATAATTATTCCTGAATCTTTTTAGATATACGGAAATAGAGGTGATTGGATGGGGCAGTGTACCACGTTGGCGAAGTAGCATTATATGCACCAGTGTCAAAGCGTACAATACAGTATTATACAAACCTACATTTGCTTCACGCATATCGCTCTTTATCACATAATCGCTCTTTTAAGGCGTTAACAGACTTTAACTTTATAAAGATTGGAAACTACTAAATTTTTTATAAATGAATTGGAAGAGAGAATCAGCGCTGAAGCAACATCATGAAATGAAGCGATGTGAGCCATTGCTTCACATCTAGAACAGCAGAATAAAGAATGACCTGCTACATTAACGAGTGAAACGTGAGATAAGGAAGAAAGGCTGGCAGTTTTGCTCCATATAAAAATGTTTATACATTTATCATGTGATTCCTCCTTATATGCACTTTTCCAAGTGATCAGTACAGGGATAGAGTTCTTTATCCAAATTTTTTATTTTTTAGGAGGTGAGTCCTTACTCGTTTTTAAACGAGCTAAGGAACTTGATTGGACATATTTAACTTGATTTTACTAGCGGTACTGATTGCATTAACTGCTTTTTTCGTTGCTACCGAGTTTGCGATTATTCGCGTGAGGAGTTCCAAAGTGGATCAGCTTATAGCAGAAGGGAGCAGCAATGCAAAAGCTGCGAAGCAAGTTATTTCAAATTTAGATGAATACTTATCTGCGTGCCAGCTTGGTATTACGATTACTGCGCTGGGAATTGGTTGGTTAGGAGAGCCTACGCTTTCGCATCTCCTGTCACCATTACTTGATCAACTAGGGATAAGCGGAGCGTTAACAAAAGTACTATCTGTTGCGATTTCTTTTGCGGTTGTTACATTTATAAATGTTGTGGTCGGAGAGCTTGCTCCGAAAACATTTGCAATTCAAAAAGCAGAGAAAGTCACTTTATTATTTGTTCGTCCGCTTATACTCTTTTATAAAGTAACCTATCCTTTCATTTGGCTATTAAACAGTTCTTCTCGTTTAATAACAGGGTTATTTGGTCTAAAGCCTGCTTCAGAAAATGAGCTTGCACACAGTGAAGAAGAGCTTCGCATCTTGTTATCAGAAAGCTATAAAAGCGGTGAAATCAATCAATCGGAGTTTAAATATGTAAGTAAAATTTTTGACTTTGATGATCGCGTTGCCAAGGAGATTATGGTGCCGCGTACGGAAGTCGTTTCAATTGACCAGGAAGATACGGTCGAATACATCCTTGAGATGGTCCAAGAAGAACGGTTTACCCGCTATCCGGTCATCGATGGAGATAAAGACCATATTATTGGAATGGTCAATATGAAAGAAATTTTAACCGAGATTGTCATGAACAACAGCAAGGAAAAAATAGATTTAAAACAGTATATCCGTCCTGTTATTGAAGTAATTGAATCGATTCCTATTCATGATTTATTGCTTAAGATGCAGCGTGAACGCATCCATATGGCTATTTTAATTGATGAATACGGTGGAACAGCAGGGATTGTAACAGTAGAGGATATTTTAGAAGAAATTGTCGGTGAAATTCGTGATGAATTTGATGCGGATGAACTTCCATTAATTCAGAAAGTCAAACCCGATCATTATATTGTAGATGGAAAATTATTAGTAAGTGAGCTTAACGAGCTGCTTGGCACGACAATTGATGATACGGATGTTGATACAATTGGAGGCTGGGTCTTAACGGAAAAATATGACGTCAAACAAGGAGAAAGCCTTAGCTTTGATCAGTATGATTTTACCGTTACGAAAATGGAAGGCCATCACATTCAATATATTGATGTGATTAAAAAACGTCAGGTACATCAAAGTACGGATGAAGCGGTTAATGTGTCGGACATGAACCAGTCACAGGCTTTATCTTCATAATAAGAAGGCGCATTGCGAAAGAGCAGTGCGTCTTTTTTATAAAGAAAGTGTGGAGGGAAGATGACAAAGTCATATGATGGAACTATGGGATAATATTACCGCTATGAATCTTGAAATCAATTTGCTTTAATAAAAGTATGAAAACTCTATCAAAACTTTTATTAGTAACATTGTTGTCTGTCACTCTAGCTTTTGGTCTTAATAACACTGCGCAAGCAGCAACCGTACATACCGTTCAATCGGGAGATACGATGTGGAAAATAGCAGTAAAATATCAGGTGGGCGTTTCCGAGCTGATTGAAGCGAATTCTGCTATTAAAAATCCTAATTCGATCTATCCGGGACAAAAAATTACCATACCAACAGATAAAGCGGGAAGTTCATACGAAGAGCAAGTGGTTCAGCTAGTGAATCAAGAACGTGCTAAAGTAGGGCTTAAGCCTTTAAAGTCTAATTGGGAAGTAGCTCGCGTGGCTCGCTATAAATCGCAGGATATGATTGATAAAAATTATTTCAGTCATACATCGCCTACGTATGGAAGTCCGTTCGACATGATGAAAAAATTTGGCATTACATACAGTACAGCAGGTGAAAATATCGCTGCTGGACAAGCAACTCCAAAAGAAGTGGTTAACGCATGGATGAATAGCGAAGGTCACCGTAAAAACATACTATCAAGTCAATTTACCGAAATCGGAGTAGGTTACGCTAAAGGCGGAAGCTACGGTCATTACTGGACTCAAATGTTCATTTCAAACTAAAGAAGAAAGGAAAAAAAGCTGACTACTAAGTCAGCTTTTTTTAGCTTCGAGCACTTTCTAGAAATTCTTTTGGATTGCCAGAAAGCTTTCCGTCCTGCTCAACGATGAGTGTGCGTGTAGGGAAAGCAAATTCTACGCCTTCTTCTTCAAGAATGTCCATAATTTCGAAGTTTATATTTTCTTTTACATCTAAGTAATCAGCAAAAACGGTTGTATTTGTAAAGAAATACAGATAGATATTTAAACTAGATTCATAGAAACCGTCAAAATTTACAAGAATCGTTTCATTGTGAATTTCTTCGTGCTCAGTCAGCATCTTTTTAATTCTTGCCACTACGGTTTCTAACTTTTCTTTTGGTGTATTATAATTCAAGTTTAAATGAAAGGCAATTTGACGTTTCCCCATTTTAGCCCAGTTAATAATAGGTTCATTAGAAAGAGTAGCATTTGGAACCGTTACGACTGCTTGAGCGAACGTTCGAACTTTGGTGCTTCGAAACGTAATATCTTCTACAACGCCTTCAACACTTGGTGTTTTAATCCAATCTCCAATGGTAAAAGGCTTTTCAGTAATAATTACGATTCCGCCGAATAAATTACTAACGGTGTCTTTTGCGGCTAGGGCAAAAGCAAGACCACCTAAGCCAAGACCCGCTACAAAGCCGTTTACGTTAAAACCCCATTCTTCTGCGATGATGGAGATAGAAAGCATAACAACAACGATGCGGATAAACTTTTCAATAAAAGGAATAATGATTCGATCCACTTGGATATCAAAATTTTTGGCAAACGTTGCAAAAAATAAATTGGTAGAAGCAGCTAAATTATACAAGCCCCATCCTGCAAGGCCAACAGAAGCTGAACGAACTAAATGTCTTTCCGTGTCGGCTGTTAAAACATCAAAGGGAAGATAGGGAAGAGCAAGCTTGAAACCAATAATCACAAAAATCCAGCGCAGCGGCTTTTCAAAAGCTTCTAAAACGCTCGTAATTAAATTGATTTTTTTATTTTTGACAAAACCAATAATAAACTTAAACAAATAAGTCGTGAAAAGCTTGCGAAGAATTAAAAAGATCAAAAAGATCCCAATCGCAATCACGATTTTTTTCCAATCATCTAATGATGATAGAGACTTCAAAAAATCCATACAATCCTCCTAGTTACCAAAACTGTGCTACAGTCCATTTATATCCGTCAATTGAAAGCATTCCTATGTAGAGTGTTCTTTACCCTAAATTCATGCTTTTTAAAAGCTTCTTCCCTATTAAAATAGCACAAAAATACCTGTAAATCTATTTAAGTGATAATTATGAATATATCTCTTTTTAGTAAAAGAGACAGACAATAGTCTGAAAATAAGTTGTATAATAAATAGGTGATATTATAAACATTAATTTATCTTATTATTTATTTAAAACGTTCGTTGGAGGGAGAAAGCTTTGTTAAGTCAATTAAATAGAATGCTAGAAAAATTGATGCCGTTTATTACGCCGCTCAGCTTGCTCATAGGAGTTCTTATCGGTTCATCATTAAGTCAGTATACCTTCTTAATTCCATGGCTTTTTGCATTAATGACGTTTGCCGGAAGTTTGAATTCAAACTTTCACCAATTAAATGCCACGATACATCGTCCATTTCCAATCATTATGGCTCTGTTTGTTTTACATATTTTTATGCCAGCATGGGCTTGGAGCGTTGGCCAAGTGATTTTTCCACATGATGTATTTACAAGCACGGGTCTTTTGCTAGCAGCAATTATTCCAACGGGAGTGACTAGTTTTATATGGGTCTCGATTTACAAAGGAAGCATTCCTCTTGCACTATCCATTATTTTAATTGATACTCTTTTAGCACCGCTTATCGTTCCTTATACGCTTTTATTGGTGGTTGGAGACACCGTACATTTGGAAGCGCTAAAGTTAGTCAAAGATTTATGTTTTATGATTGTCCTTCCATCTTTGTTAGGCATGTGCTTAAATCAATATACAAAAGGAACAATTAAGCAGACCTTAGGACCAAAGCTGGCACCTGTTTCGAAAATAGGGTTAAGTGTGATGGTTATGGTAAACGGGGGAGTGATTGCACCTTATTTAAAACATATTGATAAAAAACTGCTGTTTATTATCGTGATCGTCTTTTTAATGAGTTCAGCTGGTTATTTCTTCAGCTGGATGATTGGCAAATGGCTAAGATGGGACCGAGCAAAAGTTGTGACGCTTACGTTTTGCGGAGGCATGAGAAATATTAGCGCCGGAGCCGTATTAGCCGTATCTTATTTTCCAGCTCCCGTTGCTGTACCGGTCGTATTAGGGATGTTATTTCAGCAGGTATTAGCTGCTTTATCAGGGCGTTTAGTTCAAAACTATTACCAGAAAAAAGACGCTGAATTTGCTTCATTAAAATAAATGAAAAAAGCAAGGGACGAACCACAGTAATCATAAAGTAAGCACTCTGGTTTAACGATCAGAGATAAGATACTTTTACACTTGCTGCGTTCAAGATAATGAGATGATTAGAAAAAGGTGCGGTGTGGCATACTAGAAAGAAAAAGGTCGGATATTCTTGCTTATCAATATAGCGCTGGCGTTTGTTTTACCTTGGATTTTTGGCACCCTCTATTTACATCCTAGAAATCGTCGTTTACTGCCTTTAGTAGGAACTGCTTTTTGCATTTTAGCAATCGTTATCAATGAATTAGGGAGCTATTATGGCTTTTGGAAACTCCGGACTTCTTTAGAAAATGAAGCATTAGAAGCGCTGCCTTTTAATTTAGGTGTTTATCCTGTATTGGCCAGCTATATGATTTTTTTAATCCAGCGAATCGGAAAGCCTCATTTTTTTATTTTTCTTATAGCGCTGTTTACAACATTTTTAGAAGGAACGTATATGTATATGGAAAGAGTTATATACGGAAACGGATGGAATCTCGGCTGGACATTTTTTTCCTACTGGATTCCGTACAGCGTAATTTATTTATACTATAGGTATTTGGTTAGTCTTAGACTGCTTCACTAGAAGAAAAAAAGAAGTAAATTTGCACAATAAAAAAGCCGTGAATATTCACGGCTTTTTTTATTAGATCGCTTCTTTAGAGCTAGATTTATCTTTTGAATGATCCCATGCATCAATATTATCAAGTCCAGAAATGCTGTCTTGATAGAAGACAGGGTCTTTTCCAGCTTTCTTTTGGGCAAGATAATCTTTGAGTGCGGCAAAGGCCACTTTCGAGAGCAGGAGAATTGCGATTAAGTTGACTACTACCATAAAGCCCATAAACAGGTCTGCTAAGTCCCATACAAGCTGAATTTGAGAAATAGAACCGAACACGATCATTGCAAGCACAGCAACACGATAAGTCATCAGCCAAGCTTTATTTGTGTTCAAGAACTCAATATTTGTTTCTCCGTAGTAGTAGTTACCAATTAATGTACTAAACGCAAATAGGAAAATCATAATTGCAAGAGCACCTGTTGCCCAAGAACCAATATGAGTGCTTAAAGCAGCTTGTGTTAATTCAATACCGCTTAAATTTTTATTTGTATAAGCACCTGAAAGTAAAATGATAAAGGCAGTACTACTACAAATAATAAGCGTATCCGTTAATACACCAAAGGCTTGAATTAATCCTTGTTTTACCGGGTGGCTTGTTGTTGCAGCTGCGGCTGCGTTTGGCGCACTACCCATACCCGCTTCGTTTGAGAATAATCCGCGTTTAATTCCTTGCATAAGAGCTGCTCCAAGAGAACCGCCAGCAATTTGCTCGAAACCAAATGCATTTTTAACGATTAACGCAATAAGAGAAGGCATTTCTTGAATGTTCATAATAATAATGAAGAGTGCTACTGCAATGTAGGCAACAGCTAGTACCACAACAATGTATTCTGACATTTTTGCAATACGCTTAACTCCGCCAAAAATAATGGCAGCGAAAGCCACTGTCATAATAATTCCTAACACTAGACGATTCGTTCCGAACGCATTTTCAAACGCAAGGGTAATCGTGTTCGATTGTACAGCATTAAAAATTAAGCCAAAGGATAAAGTGATTAAGACAGCAAACAGTCCGCCCATCCAGCGCTTTTTTAACCCTTTTTCCATATAGTAAGCCGGTCCGCCTCGGAAGCCGCCGTCTTTGTCTTTTACTTTGTATATTTGTGCTAACGTACTCTCGACAAATGCTGAAGCTGAACCAATAACGGCAAGTACCCACATCCAAAATACAGCACCAGGTCCCCCTAAAGCGATCGCAATCGCAATACCTGTAATATTCCCCGTACCAACGCGGGCTGCCATACTGATACAAAACGCTTGGAATGGCGAAATTCCGTCTTTAGAAGAGCTATCCGCACCTTCTTTTAATACACGAATCATTTCTCTTAATAACCGAATTTGTAAAAACTTTGACCTGAATGTAAAAAACAAACCAAATGCAATCAGCATCGCAATCAGTAAGTAGGACCAAAGAAATTCGTTGATTGAACTAACAAAACCTTGAACTACTTCTTGCATAGTTTCACCTCTTCATGAATTATAGTAGAATAATAATAAAAAACGTGAATTTATAGAATTTTCCCTCTATTTAGATAGATCTCCCTATTTCCCCGCTGTTTTTCTTCATTATCCTTGTCGAATCTTGTTGCTAAATCTGAACCTTATATATATATAAAATAATAATTTTGGTCTTTTGTCAACTAACCTCACATGGAAAAATAGGGTGATATGACAAATGAAGCGGGTATGAAAAGGTGATAACAGCAGGGATGAAAGAAATTTCATTTTGTTTTACTTAATTGTTGCTAGAAAATAAAAGTTTTAGGCCAAGTACCCCAAAAACGGTTCCTTTTACATATTTTAATGTGTGCTGAAAGATACGGCTTTTTTTGACTTTTTTCCCAAGGCCAGAAGCAAATAGCGCAATAAGTGAAAAGATGATGAGCGTTTCGGCGATAAAGATGATCCCAAACAAAATCATCTGCAAACTTACATGTCCAAGAGACGAATTAACAAACTGCGGTAAGAACGTAATGAAGAAAATAGCTACTTTTGGATTGGTTAAGTTGCTAACAAATCCTTTTCTAAAGTGATGGTGGTGCTGAACGTTTTCTGTTAATTCCAACGGACCGCTTTTTTCGCGAAACGATTGGTAGGCTAAAAACAGCAGGTACAGAACACCTACAACCTTTAGAATCGTAAAGGCAATAATTGATTTTTGAAAGATAATAGATAGCCCCACTGCGGCTAAAAGAGTATGTACAAATGTTCCCGTAATGGATCCCAGTACGGTTTTGATGCCTGCTTTGACGCCTGAAGCAATACTTTGTGTCATTACAAAAATCATGTCTTGTCCTGGTATTAAGACAATGATAAGTGACACGGCTATGTAAGGTATAAGCCAAGAAAATGTCATGATAATTCCCTCCCAACAGAATTTTAACCATTTCGACAAAAAGTTCTCAAGAGTGTGTGCTAATGAATTAATAGTTTAATGGAGTAAAGCTAAGAAGGTATAAGAGCTTAAAAAGAGGTTATTCTCCTTAATAAAAATCAATAAAAGGTGTAGGAAAAAAATAGGTGGTGTTGTATAATAATTCGATATACTTAATTTTTATAGAAAGAAGGTAAAATTTATGAACTACTGTTTAGCACAGCCGGAGGACGCTGCTACAGTTCACGATCTTATGCTGCAAGCCTTCTCCGTCTATCGCGATTCTGTCCCACCTTCCAGTGCTCTTGATGAAACAACGGAATCTATTATGCAATCGTTAAAGCATGGAAAAGAAGCTGTCATTTTATACGTCGAAAATAAGCCCGTAGCGATGGCGCGCTTTACGCTAGAAGAAACGAGCTTATATTTTTACCGTCTGTCTGTTATCCCTGCTTTTCAAGGAAAAGGACTGGCTAAACGGCTTATTCAATGGTTAGAAACATACGCCAAAGAGTGTGGTAAGGAAAGTTTATCATGCAAGGTGAGAATGAGTGTTTCTCGTAATATAGCTTTATATGAATCAATCGGCTTTTACATAGAGGAAAAAGAAATCGTACATAGAGGGGGAGTGAATATTCCCGTAGTAAATATGAAAAAAGAGATTCTAAAAGGAGTAATGGCATGAATAAATCAACTCTTCCTTTACCGCCTCCTGTCTTTCTTTTAATCGGTGTATTAGCCGTTTCCTTTTCTTCTATTTTAATTAAATGGTCGGATGCGCCTGCTTCTATTTTAGGAATGTATAGACTGCTGTTTACCGTCCTTTTATTTTTACCGTTTTTACCATGGAGAAAAATGAAAATTCTTTTTAAAAACAGCACGGTAAAAGAATGGCTAATGCTAGCTGTATCAGGCGTGTTTTTAGGGCTTCACTTTCTGTTTTGGATGGAATCTTTTTCACATACAACAGTTGCTAGCGCTATGATTTTGACTGCGCTCGAGCCGGTCTTCGTAGTGATTGGAGCTTATTTTTTATTTAAAGAAAAAACAAGCAAAGTAGGAGTCATCAGTATTTTAATGGCTGTTAGCGGCTCGGTGATTATCGCATCGGGCGATATCGGAGTATCTAAAACGGCTCTTTACGGAGACTTACTTTCTGTTTTAGGTACAGTGGCCGTTTCTGTTCATATGCTGGCGGGGCAAGATCTATGCAGGAAAATGCCTCCAATCATCTATAGCTTCGCCGTTTTTTTAATCGGTGGACTGGTTCTATTTGTCTACAATATTTGTACAAACGTATCGCTGACTCAGTATGACACAAAGGATTGGTGGATCTTTTTGCTTTTAGCGCTTATTCCTAATATTTTTGGTCACGCCTTATTTAACTGGCTGTTAAAGTATGTAGGTGCTACAACGATTTCGATGGCTATTTTAGGCGAGCCAATTGGTGCCATCATTCTCGCCTATTTCTTGCTTGGAGAAATGACAACCATTTCTCAGCTAGCGGGAGGAATGATTGTGATGATTAGTGTGATGATCTTCTTAAAGTACAAAGCAGCAGAGCCCGAAAAAGTTATAGCTTTTCAAGAAAAGTCGAATATCAGCTAATGGGATAGGCAAGCAGCACCGAGTATGATACAGTTTATTTATCATTATTTACCATTTAGTAAAGAGGTTTTTATTAAACTACATAAAGCAGGTGTAAATATGCTGAAAAAACTAACGGACCACGTTTATTACTTTCCTCATTCTGAAGAAACGGATCGGCCGGTGCTCGGGCTTATATGCGGGGAGAAGTATAGTTTCCTCGTAGATGCTGGGAATTCTCCTGCGCATGCATCATCATTTTTAGAAGAAGTGGAAAAAATGGGAGCCCCTCCAATCAAAGGAGTAGCTATTACGCATTGGCACTGGGATCATACATTTGGCATTCATGCAATGAACAAATATACAATCAGCCATCATTTGACGAAGAAAAAGCTGGCCTATTTAAAGACACTGCGCTGGGACGATGATTCCTTGGATAAACGCGTCCAGGAAGGGGAGGAAATCGAATTTTGCCGGGATATGATAAAGAAAGAAATGCCGTGTCGAGAGACGTTAATTTTACGGGAGCCGGACGTAACGTTTCATCATCATATGGAAGTTGACCTAGGTGGAATCACTTGTTGCATTCAGCATATTGGAGGGGTACACGCGCAGGACTCGTCCGTTGTCTACGTCCCCAAAGAAAAAGTACTGTTTTTAGGTGATTGTCTATGTCCAGATTTTTATAGCGGTGACTGGAGTTATGATAAAGAAGACCTTGAGCGGATTCAGAGAGAACTTAAAAAATATGATGCGCAGTATTATCTTTCATCTCATTTTGACCCTGAAACTTCTGAGGAACTTTGGAGAGATTTAAACCAATTGAGTGCGATTGGAGAAATTGTAGGAAATGAAGTCGATTTAGAAAAAGCATGTTTTCAGTTTGAATGTGAAACGTATAAGAAGCCAACAAATGAGCAAAAAGAGAGAATACAGTATTTTGTTAATGGAAACGTCAAACGTAAAAGCAGAGAACTGTTTTGATAGTTTATGCATAGCCTAATGGTAAGTAAGCCCGCCTGTTCATACTATATTATGAGCAGGCGGGCTTATTTAATTGGTTATGCTGTGATATGAGTTTTAAGTTATGATAGTAAAATAAATAACTTGACGAAACAAAGTTATAAAAATATAATAAGTTACATAAAGTAAGTTAATTAAAAAATGATCTATTTAAAAGACCTGCGGTAGTATGTCAACTGAAAAATGAAAGAACGTAAAGTTATCAAAGGGCAATTTACTTAAAAAAAGCATCACGAAACTAGACCAGTAACGAATGTTATTTACTGGAAAATATTTGAAAGGTAGCGATGACAAGTTTTATGTCATATTTTCACGCCCCTTTCTGGCGTAAAGAGTTGGTGACTGCGTAGTAGCGCATCCACCAATCGCACGAGTTTTCTTGCGGTTAGAACGAGTGCACGTTTGTGTTGATGTTTTGGTACTTCACTGTACTTTTTCACGTAGTAATCCCGGTAATCTGGAACTTGCTTTCGTACGGAGTTGGCGGCTTCAACTAAGTAATATCGCAAGTAGTGGTTACCGTTACGTGATAGGGACGTGTCTTCGGCAGTAAAGCGCCCAGACTGATGCTTTCGCCAGTATAGACCTGCGTATTTTGCTACTTTAGCTTCATCATCAAACCGGTCTATTTGGCCAATTTCAGCTATGATACCCGCAGCGAATACGGGACCAATTCCAGGGATGGATTCAAGCGTGTGTGTCAATCCAGCCATCAGTTTTTTGATCGCTTTGTCAATTTCTTTTATCTGCTTTTGGAAGGTGCGAATGACCTCGATCGAGGTCCCAAGTATCACATCCATGGAATCTTCCACTACCTTGTCCAAGCGATACGAAGATCGCACGGCTTTCTGAATGGAGGTTGCCACACATTTCGGGTCACCAAATCGGTTTTTCCCTTTCTCTTGAAGGAATGCTGCTAGTTCCTCCAGTGGTAGGTGGGCTAGTTCTTCCAAGCTGTATTTCTCTAAGAAAAGCTCCATCATTGCGTTACCGAAGACCGAGGAGTCTACTTCTTGAGAGAAAGTATTACACTTATAGCTTAGGTGTTGAAGAAAATGCTGCTTTTCTTTTGTCATCATACGAATGAGTTGGTAACGGGACCGAGTCAGTTGTTGTAAGGCCACGTATTGGCTTTCTTTGACCACTGACATCTGGTTACGTCCAAAACGTAAGTAATCCGCAATGATAAAGGCATCGATTTCATCTGTTTTGTTCATGTCCGAATAGCTTTTCTTAAAATTAGCTATTTGTTTAGGGTTCATGACAAACACCTTGGCACCGAAGACTTTTAAGTCTTCATCATGATGGAGAAACATCGACGGGTGAAAACTATAGACCGATGTAGATTCTAAGCCAATCTTTAAGACGTCAACTTCTTGATCGCCTATGCAGTCCAATAAACGCTCTTTAAGCAACGTCGCGCCTGGTAAGTCATTGGTGACGGTAAAGGCATTCAGCTTTTCTCCTTCACCATTTAAAATGCATACTTTCATATCAAACGAACTTACATCTAAACCAACAAATAATCTCACGGGAGAGACCTCCTTTCGATTTAGAATCACTTGGCATTTCCTTGGACGTCTCGAGATATCTCTAGTGTGTACGCCGACCAACAACCTCGTGTATCAGAGCTTCCCCTGCATTCGAAAGCCGCCATAGAGCTACTACCCTCTAGGTTCGAATGACAGGCTGCTCAGCCTGCGAGTAGGGAGTCCCGCGCGTTCACTGAGAAACAGTCTTACATTGTGGTTAATCCACAGGAGAAAGAAGAATTGTCCCAAATGATCCTATGATCATTATCTAGAAATATCTTGAGACGTCCAAGTAATATGTTATTTAGTTTATTAATTAATATGGAAACAGATCTTAGCTCCTAAATAGGGCTTAAATATAATATACGAGGAGAAATAATCATGAACTTTCACCGTGCACCCCATGTATTTGTTGGGAAAGTAAATTTAAAAGTAGAAAATTTAGAGCGTTCACTTGCTTTTTATCAGCAAATAATCGGGTTTAAACTTTTAGGGAGAAAAGAGAACAAAGCCTTGTTAACAGCTGATGGACGCACGGCGCTTTTATCGATTGAACAGCCGGAAAGCGTTACAGCAAAACAGCCTCGTACAACAGGCTTATATCATTTTGCTCTATTGTTGCCGACTCGTTCTGATTTAGGAAGTATTCTGCAGCATCTGTTAAATAGCGGTTATCCGCTTCAAGGGGCGTCTGATCATCTAGTGAGTGAAGCGCTGTACTTGGCAGATCCAGATGGAAACGGCATAGAGATTTATCGAGATCGTCCGTCAAGTACATGGGAATGGAATGACAGTGAAGTAGTAATGGCTACAAAACCTTTAGACGCAGAAGCGATATTATCTGAAGGAAACGGTAAACCATGGACAGGATTACCTTCAGCTACCTTAATGGGACATATTCACCTTCACGTTTCTGAATTAGAGCAAACGGAAAACTTTTATCGAAATGGATTAGGTTTTGAGGTTGTGAGCAATTACCATAATCAAGCCTTGTTTATTTCAACTGGCCGCTATCATCATCACATCGGACTAAACGTTTGGAATGGAATTGGAGCGCCTAGTCCTCTTGAAAACAGCGTTGGTTTGGACTCATTTACACTTGTTTTTCCAGCTGAAGAAGCAAGGGAACAGGCAATAAATCAGCTTCGTGAAATCGGAGCAGCTGTGTCTAAAGAAAACCAAGATTTCATCACAAAAGATCCATCAGGAAATATAATTAGATTAGTCCTTTAACATAAAAGCTGCCGCAGTTGGCAGCTTTTATTTATCGCAATGTTCGTCAAAATAGGCAAGAAATGTACACTTTTTTCTCAAATAGTAAGATGATAATGGCGAAAATAGTGTTATTTTCAGGGAAATAAACGAAGAGTCTTATGCTTAAAAAAGTTTGTAAACAAGCGTGCGTGGGAATAAAATACATATCAAGCATCATTTCTTATCATTATTAAATCTTTATATAAAGTCTTTCCATATAAAACCTTGAAGGAAGGGAGCGGAAACCTGTGAGATATAAAGTGAAACATTGGCTTAGATTAACTTCAGACGAGCGCTATCTTGTATTGTTTGCTACTGCTGCTTTGCAAAAAGAAAAGCGATAAAAGAGTTGTTAATAGTAAGGAAAGTAGCTTTATATGCTAACGAAAAGGTAATAAAAGGCCTGAAAATAATATATTTATTTTCAGGCCTTTTATTGTTTTCAAACCTTGTTTAAGTCAACTGTTGAGAGATAGCTTCGGCCGTTTGTTTGCCGTTTGTTATACACGCTGCAATCCCCACTCCATAGTAAGAACAGCCGGCTAATGTAATAGCGGGGTGCTTGTCATACAATTTTTGAGTCAAGCTGCGTACGAGTTCACCGTGTTTAAGGTGATAGGTAGGCATCAATTTATCCCAATTTGTTACGTCGCTTTCAATGGGCTGCTCTTTGATCCCTAAGCTGTTTTTAATGTCCTTTTGTGCCACTGCTAGCAGCTCTTCTTTTGACATCGTCCGCAGGCTGTCAAAGTGGTGACTCGTGCTTTTATAAAACAGGCGAACTAACAAATTCCCTCGCTTAGAGGTGTGAGCCCATTTTTTGCTCGTCCACGTGCAGGCATTGGCGATTAAGTTGCTTGATTGAGAAGCAATAAACCCGGTGCCTTCAGCGGGAAGGTATTCGTCTGGAACGTCATAGCCGATGTACACGCTAATGAGAGAAGAATCTTTTAACTGCTCAAAGTCTTCGTTTAATTCGGGATCGTTCAACAGGTGCTGAGCAGCCGTGTGCGGTGTAGCTAACACCACGTAATCCGCTGAATGGGCTTGCCCCGGCGTACTGATTTGGTAGCGTTCACCGTTCCGTTTTATGCTGGTGGTTGGCGTATCTTTTAAAATCGTTACATCAGAAAGCTCTTCTTCTAAGCGGTGAATAATCGTTGATAAACCTTGTTTAAACGAAATGAATTTTTTATTTCCTGCCGTTTTAAATTTTTTTTCATTGGCGCCCATTCCTTTGATGATGCTGCCGTACGTGTTTTTGTAGTCGAGCAGATACGGGAGAGTCGAAGAAATCGTGAGCTTGTCTAAATCGCCAGAGTAGACGCCCGATAAAATAGGTGCAATTTGCTTTTCTACTAGCTCTTCTCCTAAAAAATGTTTTAAAAAGAGTCCAATCGAGCTGTCTTTCGTAAACGTTGTATTTTTAGTAATTAAGTCTTTTAAAGCTGTAATTTTCGCTTTTGAAGAAATCAGCTCGCTTTTAAAAAGAGATTCCACGCTTGTTGGAATACCGAACATGGTATCTTCAGGAATTGGAAGCAGCTCATTAGCAGAGTAAATAAATGATTTGCCCGTTTCGTTATAGACTAAATCGTTTGTTAAGTACAGCTCTTCTAGCAGAGGCATAACGTTTTCTTTTCGAGCCACAATAGAATCCGCCCCTGTTTCCATAATAAATTCCCCAGCTTCACGCGTATTGATTTTCCCTCCTAGATGGGGATGTTTCTCTAGTAATAATAATTTAAGCGGAAGATTACGTTCTCGTTTTAGTTTCTGCAAATAGTACAGAGTGGTTAAGCCCGTAATTCCTCCTCCAATAACAGCGACCGTTTTCAAAATATTCACTCCTACATTTTCAACAATTAGTCTGTAATATACGAAAATCATACCACTATGACTAGGAAAAGTGTAATGAATTGATTGTGAACATAGTGTATGCAAACACGAAAAGAAATATTGAAACTATACGATTAGATATTTTGAAATTACATAAAATAAAAGCTCATACACGTAGAGAAAATGACTGAGACGCAGCAGTGAAGGAAGGAGGAAGCATCATGCTCGGCGGTTTTATGGAAACGCTGAAAAAAGACTGGCTCGCTTTAGTATTAATAAGTGTTCTTATATGCGGGATTACCTTAAATGTACGAGCTGAAGAGAAGAGCGGACGAAGCGGATACATCGAACCAAAGCTAGTTTTTCCTGTGATCAGTGATGTTCATATTAAGGAAACAGGAACGCTTGATTTGCGTACTTTTCAACATGCATTAACGCAATTAAATGAACAGGCACCGAAACAAGATGCATTTGTAGTCGTAGGAGATTTGGCCGACACAGGCGCATTAAAAGAATACGATCGCTTTTTTTCTATTTATAATCAAAATAAACAGTCGCAGGCCGTGTCTCTTTTTACAATTGGCAACCATGAATACCGGGACAGTGTAACCAATCAGCAAGCGCAGCAGCGTTTTTTATCTAAAACCAAAATGAAGTCTCTTTACTTTCATCAAGTGATAAAAGGATATCATTTTATCATGCTTGGAACAGAAAGCCGTCTGACCGCCGGTGATTATTCAATCAAACAAATTAACTGGCTTGCTGAACAGTTGAAGATAGCAAAGCGAGACGATCCTAAAAAACCGATTTTTGTCTTTATTCATCAGCCTATTAACAATACATTGTACGGGAAAAACAGATGGGGGATAGAAGTGAATGAACAGCTTCTTTACAATACGTTAAAACCTTATCCGCAGGTCATTACGTTTTCTGGTCATACCCATCATCCGTTGGACGACCCTCGTACTATTTTCCAAAGAGATTTCACCTCTCTTGCAATGTCTTCTGTTCGGTATATATGGCCTGGTGCTGGATATTTACAAGGTGAACTTCCTCCTGGCTACCGAGATGTGAGTCAAGGTCTTCTTGTAGAGGTTTATAATCGAAAAGTAGTCGTTAAAAGGCGGGATTTTCACGCAAATAAGTGGACGGGAGAAGCGTGGGAAATTGACATACCTGCAGATACAAAAAAATTTCACTACACGAATGAGCGAGATTTAGTAAAACCGATTTTTCTTCCAAGCTCTACTATTTCTGTTATACAAGAAAAAGCTTCAGCAAATCAGCTTTATATCCAGTTTACGCAAGCGGTGGATAATCTGATGGTTCATTCTTATCGCATTACCGTCAAAAATAAAGAAACTGGAAAAGTGGTCAAAACATATAATGCATTTTCTCAATATTACAGCGATCCTGTTCCGGATGTTTTAAGTCTTCCGTTATCCGGTTTGCAGCCTCATACTGCGTATCAAATAGAAGTAGCGGCAGTGGATGCGTTTGATAATCAAAGCGATCAAAAATTAATGATTGAAGGCTCTACTAAATAGCTGAAAGAATCCTGATTTTTATTGATTCTTTTAGCTTTTTTTCATCTGTTTTTAATGTTATTTTCATTAGATTTTTAAGTGGAGTTGCTACACTGAAACTGTATTTAAAGTCATAATATGTAATTTTTATGAAAGTATCAAAATCAAAAGGAGTTTATATGAAAGGATCTTTTGTACGTTTTTTAGTAGTGGGACTGGTCAATACAGCAGTAGGTCTCTCCATTATGTATGTGCTGCTTCATATCTTTCATCATTACTGGATAGCGACGTTCGTCGGCAATGCAGCGGGGGCAGTCGTCAGCTACGTGTTAAATCGAATATTTACGTTTAAAAGCGGAGTTCATTTATCAAAAAGCATACTGCGTTTTATTTTAGTTATTGGCATTTGCTACGGCTTGTCTTACTATATTGGACTGCAGTTCTCCAGCTGGTTATTGCATCAACTTCCTGTTGCGGTGCATCCGTTCAAAAAAGACGTCGGTATATTAATTGGAACAGGTCTGTATACGCTTTTAAATTATACGGGTCAAAAATACTTTGTATTTAATACAAAAAAAGAAGCAGTCGTCCACGATTAGCTTTTAGTCATTATGAAATGGAAATAGGTGTTAACAGATGAAGAAAGAAACAGCTATGAATAAAGAAAAAACATTGCTTATTATCGCTTTCCTTTTGCTGCTTGCGTATGTATCTCCTATGTTTTTGCTTGGGGAAAATTCACATATACGCGTGCATGATAATTTAGACTCAAATATTACGTGGTATAAAGTTCTGCATCGAAGCGGAGAGCTGTTTGGCTCCAGTCATGCCGTATTACCTCAAATTATTAACGGATTGCCGAGGAATACGTTTGGAACAGAATTTAGCGGTATCCAGTGGCTGTATGGTGTATTCCCGACCATGCTTGCATACAGCCTGAGTCAAACGATCACGCGCGTATTTGCTTTAATTGGAATGTATTTATTATTAAAAAAGCATTTTATTAAAAGCAAGGATGCGTATGCGATTCGAGTGCTTGTATCGCTTGCTTTTGCACTTACGCCATTTTGGCCTTCGGGCATGCTGAGTACATTAGGACAGCCGCTAGCGCTGTGGGCGTTTTTAACCATTCGAAACCGCGAAGGAACGTGGAAGGAATGGCTTACACTTTTACTGCTCCCGTTTTACGCGAGCTTTGTGCTCGGGTTTTTCTTCTTTTTAGCAGCGATGGGGCTGCTATGGCTAAGAGACGTAGTAAAAAAACGAGCGTGGAATATTCCTTTTTTAAGCAGTATTGCAGCGATGACTGCTGTCTTTCTGCTCATTGAATACCGACTTGTTGATTCGCTTTTATTTCCGGAGGCCCCGACGAGTCGAAATGAATTTTTAAGCTCTACTCTAAGCTTTGGACATTCCGTTCGCCTTGCTTTGAAGAACTATACGCTCGGGCATACGCATGTAATGACGCTTCATACTTTTGTCATTTTACCGCTTTCTTTTGTCGTATTGTGGTTTGTTGCTCGAAATCGCAAGGAAAAGCTTGACAAAACGTTTTTGCAGTTATTTATTCTTAATCTACTACTGTCGATTTGGTATGCGTTTTGGTTTTATAAAGGTTGGGAGCCGCTAAAAGAAAAATATCAGCTTTTTAATACGTTCAACTTTGCTAGATTTCACTTTTTACGCCCGCTCATTATTTATTTGATGTTTGCCGTTGGCAGCTATGTTTTATGGAAAAGGAGCAAGGCGTGGAAAAAGTTTGTGTGGGTATGTTTGATTTTACAGCTGCTTGTGTTATTTATAGCAAATCCTGAACTTTACTATCGCTACAATCACGAGCCTTCAGTCAAAGAATTTTATGCTGTGCATCAGTTTGATGAAATAAGCAGATATATTGGAAAACCTAAATCATCTTATCGCGTAGCGAGCATAGGGCTTCATCCATCAATTGCTCAGTATAACGGCTTTTATACGCTAGATACGTATAACAACTTCTATCCGTTAACATATAAACATGAGTTTCGCAAAATTATTGCCAAAGAGCTTGATAAAAATAAAAAACTAGAAAGCTACTATGATCACTGGGGCAATCGCTGCTATGTGTTTGTTAGCGAGCTAGGTAAAAAATATGATTACCGAAAAGACTCAACGAAAAAAATTCGTCATTTGCAGCTTAATATCAGCCAATTTAAAAAAATGGGCGGTCGCTATATTTTTTCAGCTGTGCCAATTGAAAATGCTGAAAGCGACGGTTTGCACTTTTTAAAAGCATTTAACGATAAACAGTCCGCTTGGAAAGTGTATGTATATGAAGCAAAGTAAGGGGGCAATAACATGAACAGACCTATTTTAACGATCGTGGTTCCATGCTACAACGAAGAAGAAGTATTCACAGAGACGTCTTTTCAATTAACTACTGTAGTAAAAGAACTGATTAATGAACGACTTGTATCAAGTGAAAGCACTATTTTATTTGTAGACGATGGAAGTAAAGACAGCACGTGGTCGCTTATTGAAAAAGAAAGCTGCAGCAATTTGTTTGTAAAAGGGTTAAAGTTAGCGCGAAATGTAGGACATCAAAATGCTTTGCTTGCAGGACTAGAAGCAGCTCATAAGCAATCTGACTGCGTCATTTCCATTGACGCGGATTTGCAAGATGATATCAGTGTCATTCGTACTTTTGTAGAGAAATATTGGCTTGGGTATGAAGTTGTATATGGCGTTCGAGACAGCAGAGAAACCGATACATTTTTCAAACGAACCACGGCAGTAGGGTTTTATCGTTTTATGAACAAGCTAGGAATTCAGCTTGTTCAAAATCACGCTGATTTTCGCCTTATGAGCAAACGTGCTCTTGGTGAACTCATGAAATATAAAGAAGGAAACGTCTTTTTGCGGGGCCTTGTACCATTAGTAGGATTTCGCTCCACGGAAGTCACATATGACCGCAAAGAACGGACGGCGGGTGAGTCAAAATATCCGCTAAAGAAAATGCTCGCTTTTGCATTTGACGGGATTACGTCTTTTAGCGTAGCACCTATACGCTTACTGACGCTGCTTGGAGGAGCTTCGTTTCTCTTTAGTATTTTGTTTGGCATTTATGCGCTGATTCAAAAATATTTAGATCATACGCAAATTGGCTGGACGTCTCTTATTTTATCAATTTGGCTTGTAGGCGGCCTGCAGCTAATGGGAATAGGTCTTGTCGGAGAATACATTGGCAAGATTTTCAACGAAGTGAAACAGCGTCCTAAATATGCGATTGAAAGAGATTTATATACAAAACACTCGTTAGACACACAAAAAGATTTGCTGATGCATTAATTAAGAAGCTTCTCCTGAATGGAGAGGCTTTTTTGTTAAAGTGTTTATCATAATTTTTAAGGTAATAGGAGATGCTACTACTAAAATTTCTAAGGAGATCAAAATCTATGAAAAGACTACTTTATACAGTCAGCACTTTTTGTTTTGTTTGGCTTGCTTTTGCAACCATTCATGTCAGCGCTCTTTCGATTGAGAAACTTCCAATGAAGAAATCATCTGAACAATGGTCGGTCGAACTGACAAAAGCGAGCATGACGGGAGATAATCAGCTAAAGTGGAAAAATAACGTCTATCATACATATGGATTAACCGTTGAAAACATTGGAAAAGACGTAGAGCGTGTGCAGGTCCAAGCTTTTCGGCACGAAGGAAAAAATAAGGCGAAATACAGCTTGTTTTCTCCTATTGAAAGGTCTAACTTAAGCAAAAGCGGTCAGCGTTTTCGCTATGCCAATTTTGCTGTTCCTGGAAAAGCGGCAGGCTTAGACATCATGATTAACTGGACGGATGAACAAGGCAACCATCAAGAACATTTTGAATTTAAATAAAAGTCTTCGCTTAGGCGAAGACTTTTTTTTGCAGGAATTTATCTCTGTATGTGGAAAACGAACACGAAAGGAGAGATTGTGATGATTGCAAAAGCTACTGAAGAAGAAATACAGGAAATTCGGACGAAATCTGCTGATGCGCTGTTTGAAGGAACAACGCATCAGTTTCAACCGTCAACTGAACGCGTAAATGAACTAATTGATAATGCCCTTGAAAAAGGGTGTTATTATTTAGTATCTAGACAAGAAAATAAACTTGCAGGCTGGGTTTTTGTCGGTCCATCTGCCGACTTCTTTTCAAAAGCAGAAATTGGCTTTATCTACGAGTTATATGTTTTACCAGAATACCGCGGGCAAGGTCTAGCCAAGCCGTTAATGCAAAAAGCAATTGATGAATTGTCTATCAAAGGATACCCTGAAATCAGACTCAGCGTTCATGCTGGGAATTTTGCACAGCATGTGTACCGTGAACTTGGATTTGTAGATAAACAAATATCAATGAGCCTACAGGTGGCAAAACGTCCGTAATGTTGGTGAATGTCAGCGAGTCCATAAAACATAAGATGTTATACATGCGATGAGGTTCGGTAATGAAAGTAAAAGTAAATAAGTAGCCCAAACAGCGCCTTTATCTAGTACTTCAACAGCTCCTCTACCTGTATGATCTGAGGAGGGGGGATCTTCAAGTGCGTTCATAATCAAAGCCGCTGCTGCTAAAATAATCCCTCCAATGCTTCCGGTTGTTTTGACAATTGCAATATGGAAAGTAGATGAAAAAGCAATGCTGAGAAGCAGCAGCAAGCTTCCCAAAAAAGCAGATAACATATATCGTTTCATGTGCTCACCATCCTTTATGAAAGCATACCATATTTTACTTCTTTTTTCTTTTTATTGAAAAGCTATTGACATAACATATAAAACATATTAGAATAGTCAGAAATAATTTAAAAACGAAATATTCTTATCTAGAGAGGTGGAGGGACTGGCCCTTTGAAGCCTCAGCAACCACAATTATTGAATGGTGCTAATTCCAGCATAGCCTAGCTCTGACAGATAAGAAGAGGAATCTTTTTCTATGATGAAATCCTCTTCTTAGGAAGAAACATTTCGTATAGAAAAGGTGATGACATTGAAAAATACACAACAGGCGCTAAGCGTTGATGATTATTTAGATCTATACTTGTTAGCAAAAGAACTAAAAGACGAAACGTGGCAGCAGGAAATTTTAGCCGCGCTAAAAACGAAGCAAAATCGTTCATTTGAAGACAAACAATCCGCACTCGTTCAAGAAATATGGGAAGATTTTAAACAGTTAAATGAAGATATTTCTTTTACGTATCGCTTAATTCAAGAAGAGCCAACTAATGAACAGTTTCAAGTTAAATTAAGGAACTTGAGAGAACGGCGGATCACGCTGAGTCGTGAATTATATTTAGCTAAAAAACAGTATGTTGAACACACGCAGTAAAAGGATCCGCTTGATAAACAAGCGGTTTTTTTGCATGTAAATGTTAGAAGCGTTCTATTTCGGGTAGTAAATAGATAAGACAAAAAAAGGAGGGATAACAGTGGCCCAAGGTGTATTATGTGAAGTGAATGAGTGCATGTATTGGAAATCGGGAAATAAATGCAGTGCAGAGTCCATTTACGTTGTGAGTCCTGAAAGTAGTCACCATGTTTCTGAAACGGAAGAACCTGGCTGTAAAACTTTTGAACCCGCGAGATAACTGCTAGTTTTATAAAAAAGCATAAAATGAACGATGCGCTGACGGAGTTGAGTCGGCGTTTTTCTATTTTTTAAAAAATACTATTACTTAGGTGCGATAATAAATACATAGTAAAAAAGCAGTGTCTACGTCTAATTGTGCGTTTAAACAAAATGATACGATAATTTTTTTGTTTTTCGACAAAAGAAAAACGAGAGAAAGGTGATAGAATAAAAATATACAGCCTAGCTGACTTTTAGCATAAATTTATATGAAAGCGCTAACAAAAAAGCTGTATTCATCTCGTTTTGACAGATTGGAAAAAGGGGAGACGTTTATGCAGGGGAAAACTCAGGGGAAAGAATTGAAACGCGGGTTAGAAGAAAGACATGTGACGCTGATGTCCTTAGGAGCAGCCATAGGGGTAGGGCTGTTTCTTGGATCTGCATCTGCTATTAAATTAGCAGGGCCGGGAATATTATTGGCGTATGGATTTAGCGGAATGATTATGTTTTTTATTATGAGAGCACTTGGAGAAATGGCGATTCAAAAACCTGTTGCAGGTTCATTCAGCAAGTACGCGCGCGACTATTTAGGGCCCCTTGCTGGTTATTTAACAGGTTGGAACTACTGGTTTTTATGGGTTGTAACATGTATGGCTGAAATTACAGCCGTTGGTATTTATATGGGATATTGGTATCCGGATGTACCAAACTGGATTTGGGCGTTATCGGCGCTTGTCATCATGACAACAGTTAACTTCTTAGCTGTTAAGGCATATGGTGAACTGGAATTTTGGTTTGCACTTATTAAAATTTTAGCGATTGTGTTAATGATTGCCGTTGGATTATTAATGATTGTGTTTGGAATCGGGAACGGCGGCGTTGCGACGGGTATTAAAAACTTATGGGACAACGGCGGGCTGTTCCCGAACGGATTCAAAGGTATTTTACTGTCGCTGCAAATGGTTATGTTTGCATATTTAGGAATTGAAATGATCGGCGTTACCGCGGGAGAAGTGAAAAATCCAGAAAAATCTCTAGCAAGAGCGATTGATTCGGTCTTTTGGCGTATTCTTATTTTCTACGTTGGTGCATTATTTGTCATTATGTCGATTTATCCTTGGCAAGAAATTGGTTCACAGGGAAGCCCGTTTGTATTAACATTTGAAAAAATCGGGATTCCAGCAGCGGCAGGCATTATTAACTTTGTGGTGCTAACAGCAGCTCTTTCTTCTTGTAACAGCGGTATTTTTAGTACAGGCCGTATGCTGTTTAACTTAGCAGAGCACGGAGAAGCGCCAAAAGGATACGGTCAGCTGACAAAAGGCGGCGTACCTGGAAAAGCTGTTTTAGCATCAGCAGGTGCGTTATTAGTCGGAGTAGCGTTAAACTACATTGTGCCTGCCAAAGTATTTACGTGGGTAACAAGCATTGCAACATTCGGTGCGATTTGGACATGGGGAATTATTTTGCTTTCTCAAATTAAGTATCGCAAAACGCTAAAAAAAGGTGAAGAGGCAAAGTTAAAATACAAAATGCCTTTATTTCCGTTAACGTCTTATGTGTCACTTGCGTTCCTAGCGCTGGTGGTTGTTCTTATGGCGTACAATCCAGATACAAGAATTGCAGTTGTTATCGGACCACTATGGTTTATCGGTCTTATTATCGCGTACTACGCAAAAGGATTTCATAAACGAAGTCAAGGTTCAGCTGGGACTGAGCAAAAGCTAGTGAAGTAAACGAAAAGACCTCTTTCTTGGAAAGAGGTCTTTTCGTTTATTTGTTCTTACTTTCCTATAAATAATTAGTTTAGGTAGGTTTCAATAATTGTTTCAATATCATAAGGAGTAACACCTTCATCAAGCGAATAAATAGTGTCAGCTTTTTGTTTGTCATGGACAAGTGTTCCTCTAGCTTGTGCGTGAAATGAAAAAAGATCATAAAGCGTTGGCTTTAACAGCTTTGTCATGGCTTTTCCCATAAGAGAGACCGAACCATTGTTTTGTTCAAGATTATTTTCAAATTCAACATGGTGATGCAGCGAAATATCCGTCCAGATTAATTTTCGCTCTTGTAAATCAAAAATTAAAGGGATGGAGATGGTGGAATCACTAGCAAGATCTACTTTATTTTGTACGGTAGAAGGTTCGAATATCTCGCCGGACTCTATGTGCTGTCTCATCATCCATCCTCCAAAACATTCGGGAAGCATAACAAAAGGCTGGACAGAAAATGAATAAACGTTCATCAATATATAACGGCCGCCTTTTTTTAGAATCGTAGGGATATGCAAGTCAATAAATTCACATGCCCCGTTAGGAGCAGATGTAATATCTCCGCTGTGAAAAGCTTTGAAGCTTTTTGAAGATAAGTTTGTATAAGAAATATGCTCTTTATACTGCCAGTTTTCATCGTAAATTCCGGCAGATAAATCAATATCTACACTACCGGTATGTTCACCATTTGCAAAGCCTTCTTTCCACCAAATGAAAAAACGAAGCGTATCGCCTTCAGGAATTGTTAATTTACTTCCCCTGCTAATCGTTTTTAATGTTTTGCTGCTTGAACGCTGTGAAAACGGTATAGTTTGTTCACGCAAACGTTCATCAAGCCATACATTTCCAAGAGGTGGCAACTTAGCAAAACGGTCATGTAAAGCATCTTTGCATGCATCTATTACACCATCACAAAGATTTTTACGAAGAGAGGGTAAGGGATTATCAAGCGCCATTACTTTGGACACATTCCCTTTTGGAAACACTACGCGCATATCTTGTCTATGATGTCGATGTTTCATATGTGAATAGAGCTGAAGCAGTACTGGCGTAGAGACGTGATGAGCGACCGCTGCAAATGCTGTAATAATAGAAGCAGCTTCTTGTTCCCCAGTAGATAAGCGCAGCAAATGGTCAATTCGTCTAGCAAAGTCACCTGGACGTTTTTCTAAAAGTGAAACTGCTTTTGAGACGTCTTGTTGCTCGAGTGCTTTCTCTAATTTACTATAGAACGTCAATGGTCTTTTATGATTCCGAACAGTATCGAATCCTTTAGCAGCATGAGGAAATCGATGTTTGTATTCTCCAGGATGTAAAATTTCACCTAAACGAATCCACTTTACTTTATAACGAAACATATCTTCTTCTACGTTTGGAGTGCTTTCTAGCAGCTGCAACAAGCTTCGGCGTTCAAAACGACTAAACTTCTTAAATAAAGTGGGTGATGAAAGGCTAATATCGCCATCAGATAAAGCGGTTGCCAAACGTAAGACATCTGTTGCTGTTTTAAAATAAGAAGACAAGACATCAATAGGTAGTTTTTTTGTCTTAATTAACACTGAGCTAACAAATGCAGCATTTTCTTTTTGAGGAATGACTGCTGGAAGTAGATCTAATGCCGGTAAATTGATAAGAGACCATTCGATGTCTGCTCGATCCGTTTGCGATAATGAGGTATTGGCACCAATTAATTGGCATATCATAAGGTCAAATTCTTCATCTGTTCCGAGGTCAATAATCCGTAAATCTGTAGTATCTAACAGTGGAAAAACATCTTGTTTTTCACTGTTTGGTAAAACCCCAGTCAGATAGTGAAGTACGGCATTTATGTATAGTTCTGCTTCGGAAGCTTGCATGACTTCGTTTGGAAAGTTAGGATACATCGGTTTATATTTGACATGAGCGCCAACAAGTCTTTTTAAAGATAAGAGAAGCTGCTCATAAAAAGACATAAATTCGTAGAACGGAAGAGTGAGTAACCGATCAATTAAAGAAGTTGAAGCTGTAAATCCTAATGCCTCAATGTTTTTTAACATGGAAGCTACATAAGCAGGGGGTAATATATCTGATCCTTGCTTCACAATTACTTTAGACTGTCTTCTTAAAAAAATATCGTTTTTCATTCAAACACCACCATGTATGATTTGCACAGAAAAAGCCAGGCGCTGTGCTTCCTGACTTTGAATATATGTATAGTTAAGTTAATAGATTAAGGAAAGCGATACCTCTAAATTCTAAGAGTTGGATGAGAAGGAAGAAGTATCATAGCCTTAATCTTTGAATATTGTAACATCATATCAAAAAGATGTAAAATAATAATAGTTTAGTAATAAAAGGAATTTTTTATCTTTTTTATCTATCGAATTCTCCCAATTTTAAACCCATTATCAATCTGATGAAAGCCGACTTTTGGATAGTAGTTCATAGCAGAAGGAGCGGAAAGTAAAATGAGCGCGGCTTCTTCACCGATTTCTGATTGAACGTGCTTGATGAGCTGTGTGCCGATTCCTTGATTTTGATAGTCTTTTACGACAGCTAAATCCGATAAATAGCAGCAGTAGCTAAAATCTGTTAACGCTCTGGCTATGCCAATGAGTTCGCTGTCTTTCCAAGCGGTAACAGTAAGGGAAGCATGATCAAGCATTCTTTGAATCCGATCAAGATCTTGTGCCGGACGTTTAATACCTGAATGTACAAACACTTCAGCAGCTTGTTCGGCACGGATTGAGACGTTGGTTTTGTAAGTAATGGTCATTGTGTCATCTCCTTGATTTATAAGATATAGTCCAGTATATGAAGAATCTGAACTGAGAATAAGTGTCAGAAACAGTAAATTTAATAGGGTCAGTTAGAAAGGAAAGAACATCATGTTAGAGTTAATGCCTTTGCTCGATAAAAGAAAAGCAGATCCCTTATACATGCAGCTTTATACTTACATAAAAAAACAAATTCAAAAAGGCACCATTCCGCCTCATGAAAAACTGCCTTCTAAACGAAAGTTAGCTCTTCATTTAAGCATTAGCCAAAATACGGTTGAAGCGGCTTATGTACAGTTAGAAGCTGAAGGCTATATCGAGATACTAGCCAGGAAAGGAGCATTTGTAAAAGAGATAAAAAATGAAGTCGTGCTTCAAAAACAGCCTCCCGCCTATGTCTCTTTACCGGAAGAAGAAGGGAAATCAACTGTCATTGACTTTAGCCATGGAAAGGTAGACGTAGAAAAATTTCCGTATAACACGTGGAAAAAGCTAACGGTTCAAACTATTTATCATGATGAAAGCCAGCTTTTTTATAGCGGACATCCACAGGGCGAACTGCTTCTTCGTCAAGAAATTGCAGCGTATCTTTATCATTCAAGAGGAGTGCGCTGCACAGCGGAGCAAATTGTGATAGGTGCAGGTACACAGTACCTCATGTGGCTGCTTTCTGTCATTCTAGGAAAAGAAAAGATAATTGGGTTCGAAAACCCAGGCTTTCACCGAACGAGGCACGTTTTTCAAGAACAAGGCATGTCGGTCGTCCCTATTTCTCTTGATAGTTCTGGCTTGAAAGTGAAGGAACTGAAAGAAGGCGGAGCGGATGCGGTGTACATTACGCCGTCTCATCAATTTCCTGTTGGGATGGTCATGCCGATAGCAAGAAGACTTGAACTATTAGAGTGGGCGGCAGAAACGAATGGCTATATCATAGAGGATGACTATGACGGAGAATTTCGCTATAAAGGAAAACCGATTCCGGCCCTTCAAGGATTAGATCAAGACGATCGCGTTATTTATACGGGTACGTTTTCAAAATCGTTGATGCCTTCTCTTCGAATAAGTTATGCCGTGCTGCCACACCGGCTTCTTACAAGTTATATGAAACACTGTGGACTTTTTAAACAGCCTGTTTCAAGGCTTCATCAGCATACGCTTTTTCTGTTTATGAAAGAAGGGCACTGGGAACGTCACTTGAATAAAATGAGAACAGCATACCGTAAAAAACAAGCGCTGCTGCTAGATTGTTTGACTACTATTATGGGAGAACGTGTAGATGTTATTGGAGAACATTCTGGCTTGCATATTCTTCTTAAGGTAAAAAAAGGAATGAGTGAACAGAAACTAATAGAAGCAGCTGCCAAACAAGGGGTAACGATTTATCCAACATCTATTTATTATCATAGTGCGGGTGAAAACAACACGCCCTATGTATTGCTTGGATTTGCAGGACTGTCTGATGGAGAAATAAAAACAGGTGTAAACCTGCTGTTTAAAGCTTGGTTTGAACAGAAGGATTGAGAGGTACGCTGGGGGGATTTCTATGAAAGTAAAGCGGAAATTGTTTGGTTTATGGACAGGAGAGCTTACGGCAGCTTTACTGTTTGCTGCGCTGTGGATAGGGTACTTAAATGAGTTTTCTCATCTGGCTTTTTATTTAACAACGTTTTCAAGTGTGTATGCTTTTATTATACTTGAGTTTATCCTGTTTCAAGGAAGCTTGTACTGGTTTATGAAATGGAGGCGGGTGAGCCGAAAAGAAGATTCTCATTTGCCCTCCAGCTACATTCAGTTGTTTCTGCTTTTTAAAAAAATGAATAAAATTCTTCTTACGTTAGGTTTAGGTGTACTCATTTACCACTATATGCAGTTAGGGGTTAAGGGACTTGCTTTTTTTCTAGGCCTTTACGCGTTTGCTTGGATTGAATATATTAACTACTATGTGATTAGACTTTCTTATCAAAGTCCAAGTGAAATCAAAGAATTTTTTGAGCAAAAAGGCTTTAAACGATCTATTTTAGCGAGAGAAATAGATAAAAACCAGCGCGTTTGATTACACAGACTGCGCTGGTTTTTTTGTCTGGAAATCAAGGAATAAGGCAAGAGTCGATAAATTAGTGAACTTGAAGGTAAAGGAAAGTTTGATAGGAAGAAGATGCTTCTTGTAAGGAAGTAACAAATGTATAAAAAAGCGGTGTTACATTCATGCGGTTGTTTCTCGACCAGTCATGGTTTGCGAAAAATGATTTTCTTAGTTCGGCTGTGAGTTCAAGCTGCACTCCGGCTTTTAGCAGATTATCGTTCACAATGTTTTGTTCGCTTGTTCCCGCTATGTCAGAAGGAGCTTCACGGACGGTAAAGCCGTTTTTGCGCAGTGATTGCTTCATCAGCTCTTTATAAAGCTGATTTTTTCCACCTATATACACGATAGGCTGACTGCCGCTGTAGCCGTGAATCGTCAAAACGGACATGCTTTGCTGAGCCATTCCTCTAGCCGTCGGTTCATCAAAGTTTTCTGAGGTTATGTGCAGAACTCCGTTGTTAGTGGACTTGATGCCTTCAAATAAATAATAAGAAGCGGAAAAGCGATCGGCGAGTTCTTTGGCAACTTCTGATGTACCTGGTTCAATTCCGCCGCCGTGAATGGCCATAATGGATAAATAGCTAAAGCGCTGCTCGTAGCGAATGTCGTAGTCTTGGTGAAAAATTTCGTGCTGCTGCAGTTCTGCATAGGAAGAGTAATAGTCACCGCTTGCATAAGAAGGAGGGGGAATCAAAAAGCAGTACATCAAACATAGCAAAATGCTTGTACTCCATTTGAATAAACGGTTCATTAATAATCACCTCTATTTATTCTATGATAAATAGAGGTGATTATTAATTTTTTCGCTTTTTGATAAAATGCCAGTTTACTTGAAACTCAATAGGTTCTCGTTCTAACCGTCCCCACTCATCAAATCTGCTGTAATAATCGATAACTTTATCCACTTTGATTAGCCTCCACTTTAAAAATTAGTTATAGTAAATTATAACAAAAATAGAAATAGTTAATAGGTGCATTTGTGAAAAAGTGAAGAGAAAGGAGGAGAAAGAATGACCGCAGCTTTTATTAGTCGTCTAGCCCTATCAGGTTTGTTAGGAGCTTTGGTTGGTTTAGAAAGAGAGTTTAGAGCTAAAGAAGCAGGGTTTCGCACTCATTTTTTAGTTGCTGTCGGTAGCACGCTGATTATGCTAATTTCGAAATATGGCTTTTCAGATGTGCTTCATCAAGATCATATGGCTCTTGATCCGAGCCGGGTGGCCGCACAAGTAGTAAGCGGTATTGGTTTTTTAGGAGCAGGTATGATTATTATTCAAAAGCATCATATTAGAGGGCTCACAACAGCCGCAGGCGTATGGGCAACGTCGGGAATTGGTTTAACCATTGGGGCCGGTATGTATACAGTCGGCATTAGCGCAACTATATTAGTGCTGATTGGCTTAGAAATATTGAACGTAATGTTTACATCTCTTTCTACTCATTCCATTTTAATTAAGTTTCGTGCAGCAAATCAAGAGGATATTTATGAGCTGCTTGATAAGATTGAAAAAGAAAATATTATGATTTCGTCTTACGAAATTCACCAAGATCATCATCAAGGTGAGCTGCTCTATTTTGTTGAAATAAAAGGAAAGGCAAAAAAGAAAGGGAATAAAGTAGAATTGATTAAATCGATTCACTCTATGGCTCACGTGTTATTTATTGAAATTGAATAAGCACTCATTTATTTTTTCAAAAGAGACTGGAAGAAACGTATTTTAGTTGGCGGAACAGGTGAGACCCCGCAGGAGCGTAAGCGACGAAGAGGCTCAGCGGCCGCCCGCGGAAAGCGAAGCCTTGCACGGGAATTAACCTCGGTGTTAAAAGTAATCCATACTAACTCATTTATCCAATTTGTTCTCTCTATCTTGCTTAAACCGTTTTGCTGTGTTTTATCATAGCAAAAAAAGGCTATTACCTAAATATAGAGAATTTTACTGGAGGTTATAAAATGAAAATTGGAGTTGTAGGTGCTACAGGAAAAGCAGGAAGTTTTATCGTGAAAGAAGCTTTAAATCGCGGACATGATGTAACGGCAATTGTACGTAATGCGAGCAAAGTAGAGGAACGAGATGTTCGTACACTTGAAAAAGACATTTTTGATATCACGGCAAAAGATATCGAAGGTTTCGATGCCGTGGTCAATGCGTTTGGAGCTCCCGAAGGAAAAGAACATCTGCATGTAGAAGCGGGGCAATCGTTAATTCATGTATTTAAACAAGCTCCGGACGTTCGTCTTCTTGTTGTAGGAGGAGCAGGAAGTTTGTTTGTAGATGAAGAGAAAACGACGCGTCTAGCAGATACGCCTGATTTTCCAAAAGAGTACAAAGCGATAGCTGACAACCAAGCCCAAAATTTAAAAGACTTAGAAAGTACAAGCGATATTAATTGGACGTTCATTAGCCCAGCAGCATTTTTTAATCCTTCAGGAAAACGAACGGATGCTTATAAAACAGGGAAAGATCATGTTATTTTAAACTCAGAAGGAAACAGCCATGTCAGCTATGCGGATTACGCCATTGCAGTTATTGATGAAATTGAGCGAGGAGAGCATGTAAACGAACGCTTTACCGTTGTATCCGACGCTAGATAAAGGAAAAGCCGCTTTATGCGGCTTTTTTTGTGCATGTTATACTATGGAAAAAGAAAAGGAGTCCAGCAGAAAATGGAGAATAAAGAAAACGTAGCACTAACGTTTTATAGTGAAGCCTACGAGTCATCTATACATAGCTATACGCTGCCTGAAGAGCAGCTCATTTACACGGCACTTCCCGCTGAAGCTATGGCTAAGTGTAAGCAGGAAAGAGATAGAACGCCCGTTTTGATTTTGGCAGAAAACAAACTAGCCGGCTTTTTCGTGCTCGACGCAGGGGAAGCCGTTAAAGCATATACCGAGGGATCCGGCGCGCTTTTAATACGGTCTTATTCCATTCATCCTGATTATCAAGGAAAGGGAGTTGGCAAAAAGTCATTGAAACTTCTTCCTTCTTTTATCAACCATCACTTTCGCACTAAAAATAAAGTGGTGCTAGGCGTGAACCATAAAAACACGGCGGCGCAGCACCTATACAAACGATGCGGCTTTGTCGATACAGACCGGCATGTTTTTGGAAGCCAAGGAAAGCAGTTTGTTTATCAGATGAACATAAAAAAAGCTTGAACAAGAGTTCAAGCTTTTTTCTTATATAACAAGGAGAAAGCTAGAGCAAATAGGCAGCGCTACAAGGGACGTTTTTAATACGGGAGCAGGTACACGATTTGTAAATTTTGCTCCAATATATGAACCGACCATTGTGCCGACAACTACTTGAATCAACAGCGGGATATCTAAAAAGCCCTGCTGATAATAGCCCATTCCTCCGCCAATTGCAATCGGAATAATAACGAGCATCGTCGTTCCGGCCGACTGGCGAATAGACAAGCCTAGCACCATCATAAGGCCAAGCTGGATAAATGGAGTTGAGCCAATTCCAAACATTCCGGACAGAGCGCCCGTAATTAAGCCGATTAGTA
Organism: Priestia sp. FSL W8-0524; assembly: GCF_038005965.1. NCBI lineage: Bacteria > Bacillati > Bacillota > Bacilli > Caryophanales > Bacillaceae > Priestia > Priestia sp. FSL W8-0524. The sequence continues at coordinate 3,618,606 of NZ_JBBOUG010000001.1, read as the reverse complement.
AAGAATAAACGACAAATTTAGCTCCTGTTGGAACAGTACGTTCTTTTTGCTGACGGGAAAATAAAAACATTCGCAGCCAAAGTAAAACACCAGATAATAAAAGCATGCCGGCTGTGAGCCATTTTAGCTCGCCTTCTGGGATAAAGGATGAAAGGTTAGACCCAATCCAAGCGCCTAATGCACCGAGGATACCAACAGAGATACCGGATTTTAAAGATACGTTACCTTCGCGATAATGACTGACGGCGCCAGATAAAGAAGAGAAAATCATTGCGGTAAGAGCCGTTGCGAGTGCAACGTGTACAGATACGCCGTACAGCAGCGTTAAAATTGAAATAATAAAACCTGATCCGCCTGCTCCGACAAATCCTAAGATCAGTCCGACGGCTAACATTGTTAAAATAATTGAAACATCCATAAACGAATTCCTTCTTTCAACACTTATTCTATGCAGACACATAACATTTTCGGCAAGTGCTACGTTCTTCATTTAAACATGAATTTTTTATGACGTCCAATGTATAATTTATATGAAATCGATAGTATTATGTAATAAGTAAAGGATGTGAAAAAAATGGAATGGCAGCAGCTCGAATATTTTAATGTTGTAGCTCAAACGGAACATTTCACAAAGGCAGCGGAACAATTATCAATTGCGCAGCCTACGCTCAGCCGCTCAATTTCTAAATTAGAATCAGAGCTTGGCGTACCGCTATTTGAACGAAAAGGAAGGCAAGTTATTTTAAATCGATACGGAAGGCTTTTTTATGAACGAACGGCTAAAGTATTAAACGAAATGGAAGAAGCGAAACGTGAGCTTTCAGATTTGATTCATCCTCATCGCGGCAGCATTTCGTTTGCTTTTTTAAAATCATTAGGCGCTTCGTCCGTCCCGAAACTAGTTCATGCTTTTTTACAAGAGTATCCGAACGTTCAATTTCAAATTTTTGAGAACGCTACGAACATCATGCTCGATCAGCTTCAAACGGGAGAAATTGATTTTTGTATGTCTTCCGTAACGGAATCTAGGGCAGGAATTCAGTGGGAATATTTATGGAAAGACGAGCTGTACGCGTATGTCCCTGATACGCATTCTTTTGCCTCAAGACAAGTGCTTTCGATTTCAGAGTTGGCTCATGAATCGTTTATCGCGTTAAAAAAAGGATACGGAAGCCGAACAATTTTTGATCAGCTGTTCGAAGAAGCTGAAATTGTCCCAAATATTACGTTTGAAGGAGAAGAATTTTTGACGGTGATTGGTTTTGTAGCGGCTCATTTAGGGGTTGCCTTGCTTCCTGAAATAAAGGGAGTGGACTTGCGAGGCATTAAAAAAATAAAGCTCAAAGAAGACACAGCTTCAAGGGTAATTGGGATTGCGTGGAACAAGGATAAATACTTAACTCCTGTTGCGAAAAAGTTCCAGGAATTTTTAATTCAGTATTTCAAAGACCATCATACAGGAGGAAAACGATGAAGAAAATTGCTTGCCTGCACGCTCATCATTCGAACATCTCTTATATAGAAAAAGCGCTGCCGTTTGCGAGCTGTATGCATTTCGTAGACCCTGGACTTGTACATCGGGTAAAAACCGATCCTAAATTTGCAGCGGAGTCAGCAGGTGCAAAAGTAGAGAAGCAGTTAAAGTGGATGGAAGAATGTTCAGCGGATGCCATTTTACTTACGTGTACGAATTACATTGCTCTTTTACCAGAAGCATTTACAAGTGATGTTCCAATTATTAAAATCGATGAGCCTTATTTTCGCCGAATATGTGAAATAGAAGAACCGCAGCTTATCGTGTTTACAAATCCGGAGACCGTAGAAGGAACGATGAAGCGTCTAGACGAATTTGCATTTTATCAAAATGTAAAGATAAAAGTTCACCCTGTTGTGATAGAAGGTGCTTTTGAACTAGTAATGACTGGAAACATAGAGAAGTATAAACAGAAGGTGAAACATGTCTTAGATGAGCTAGTAAAAGACCATAACACTGTTGTTTCAGTGGCGCAGCTCTCGATGGTAGAAGCGGCTGAGGAGGTAAGCGACCGTATTATTACGCCTCTTCAACCGTTAGCGGAAGAAGTAAGAAAAACAATTATTAGGTCATAAGAAATGAAAATAAGGAAAAATAAATGGTAAAATATTCACTTTATTTTGACAAAAATTTCATTTCCTTATATGATAAGTAGTGTTATAGAAACCACTTATTATATAGGGGAGGCATCGTTTTGTGAAGAAAGCAAATGCACGCGATAAGATTTTAGAAACAGCATCGCGGCTTTTTCAGCTGCAAGGCTATCATGCAACGGGATTAAATCAAATTATTAAAGAGAGCGGGTCGCCAAAAGGGTCTCTTTATTATTATTTTCCAAAAGGGAAAGAAGAACTGGCGATTCACGCTGTTCAATATACGAATAAATACGTCCAAGTTCAAATTAAAGAAAGTTTAAATAAATCTTCTGACGCGGCACAGGCTATTCAGTATTTTATTGAAGAATTGTCCAAGCAGTTTGAACACGAAGAAAGTATTGCTGGTATGCCTGTTGGACTGATGGCTGGAGAAACGGCGCTTATTAATGAACCGCTTCGCGAAGTCTGCTATGCAGCGTTTCAAGATTGGGAAAAACTTTTTAGAGAAAAAATGATAGAGAGCGGATTTCAAGATAAGCAGGCAGGAGAGCTTGCAGTTGTGATTAACTGTATGATCGAAGGAGGAATCTTGCGTTCGTTAACAGAGAAAACAGGTGCTCCTTTGCAGCAGATTCAGCAGCAAATTCCGGTTTTGATCCGCAAATAAAAAAAAGCTTTTCACTTTTAGAGTGGAAAGCTTTTTTTTTATGGATTGACGGAATTTGGCATATATTGATAAAATTTAAAGGTGTATTTTCTGAAAATTCTATTTCTTGAAAAAGAAAGAAAGGAGTAGCGTGTGATTTTTACTATTATTCAAGCTGATGATACGTGGGCACTATGGGGAATTCTAGCGATTTGGGCTTCTGTTAGTATTTTTCTCGAACAAAAGTATAAGTGGGCTTCTTTTCTGTCAGGAGCTATTATTGCGCTAGCAGGAGCTCTTATCCTATCAAATTTAAAAATCATTCCAACAGAGTCTCCGGTTTATGATGCTGTTTGGGCGTATCTAGTACCGCTTGCCATTCCATTATTGTTATTTCAAGTCAATATGAAAGAATTATTTCAAGAAAGCCGGAAACTGCTTTTTATTTTCTTAATCTGTGCAGTAGGAACGGTTATAGGGAGCACGGCAGGCTTCTTGTTGTTAAAAGATTATATTCCTGAACTAGCAAAAATTGCAGCTGCTATCGGCGCTTCTTATGTAGGCGGAGGGGTTAACTTTGCTACCGTTACGGCCAAATTTGAACCATCAAGTCAAATGGTTTCCGCGACGGTGGTTGCTGATAATATGGTCATGGCTTTACTGTTTGCCGTGTATATGTTTGTTCCTTCTATGAAGTTTTTTAGGAAACATTTTAAGACGCCTCATATTCAAGAAGTAGAGGCTGGGCAATATGGAGAAAATGATCGTCATACGCTTGCAGAAAAATATTGGGCAAAAAAAGAAATTTCGTTAAAAGACGTGGCAGCTTCAATTGGTACATCATTTTTTCTAGTGGTTGTATCTTTTAAATTAGCCGAATGGTTTGGAACAATCATTCCAGCCGGTCCAAATGTTTCCGTAGTTCAAACGTTACTACATACTATTTTGAGCGAAAAATACTTATTGCTTTCCACACTTACGTTTCTTGTCATTTATCTGTTTCCTTCTTACTTTAAAACCATTAGCGGAAGCCAAGAAATCGGCACATACTTCATTTATATTTTCTTTGTTGTCATTGGAGTGCCGGCGTCCATTCCATTAATTGTTGAAAAAGCACCTCTTTTGATTCTATTTGTGCTCATTGTGGGGATGAGTAATTTGATAGTGGGACTGCTTTTAGGAAAAGTATTTAAAATTGATTTAGAACATATTTTACTGGCGAGCAATGCAACGGTAGGGGGACCTACGACAGCAAGCGCGATGGCGATTGCTAAAGGATGGGGAAGTTTGGTTGGTCCTATCTTGGTAGTAGGAACGCTTGGCTATATTATTGGTAACTATATCGGCTTTGCACTTGGCTATTGGTACTTAACATTTTAAATAAAAAAACGCCTCCTCTGATGACTCAAAGGAGGCGTTTTTTTATTTAGCGTGCTTGACTGCTGAAGATTGATAAAAGCGACCTTTAAAGATATACGTAGCTGTAATAAATAAATAGATAGCTAATGTAATAGTCGTAATAACAACGGATGTTGTGCAGATAACACCAATTAAAATAGCGCTTAGTGCAATAAGGGCAGCCCACGTTGTATAAGGAAACCATTTAACAGAGTAGCTGCTCGATGCTTCTGGCTGAACTTTGCGGGACTTTAAGTGTGCAATCGCAATAATCAACCAAATAAACAACACGGTATACCCTAAAGATCCCATCAAATAATCAAATGTCTTACTTCCTGCAAATAAGGAAATCAATACGCCGACATAAAGGGATGATGTACACATTAAAATTGCATAGACAGGAACTTTGTTAACAGAAAGTTTCGAAAATATCTTCGGCACTCGACCGTCTACTGCTTGCGTATACAAAATACGTGATGAACCGTAAAGTCCTGAGTTCATAGAAGAAATAACGGCTAACAAGATCACGGCATTCATAATATGATCTGCTCCGGGAATGCCAATCATTTTAAATACCATTACAAAAGGACTTTGAGAAACGCCGTTCACTTCATTCCAAGGAATCAAGCTCACGATGATAAAAAACGGGAACAGATAAAAAGCAATGATACGCGTTAATGTACTGCGCACAGCCTTAGGTACTACTTTTTCAGGGTTTTTTGTTTCAGCTAGCGTTACTCCGATGATTTCAGTTCCACCGTATGAGTAGATGACAACTAACATCGCCGTAATTAGCCCGGTTGGTCCCTTTGGGAAAAAACCGCCGTGATCGCTTAAATTTGAAAAACCCGCTGCGGTATGATGACCGAATGATACAAACAATAATAAAAGTCCAGCGATAATAAAGATCACAATGACCGTGATTTTAATTAAAGCTAACCAGTATTCCGTTTCAGCAAATGCTTTAACTGAAAGCAAGTTAATGGCTGTAACAATAACGGATACGCCTAAAGCAAGCATCCAAATTGGGTAATCAGGAAGCCAGTACTGAATAAAAATAGCGGCTACAACGGCTTCAGCTGCAATGTTTAACACCCACATTTTCCAGTAAATCCAGTCCAAAAAGTAAGCGGGATAGCTTCCTAAAATCGACTGAACTAAATCACGAAACGTTCGTGCTTCACTATTTCGAACCGCCATTTCAGCAAGACCTTGCATGATGAATAGTAAAATAATTCCGCCAATTAAATAGGCAATAATAACTGATGGTCCTGCCATATCAATAGCCGAGCTGCTTCCTTTAAATAAACCAGCGCCAATTGCTCCACCTAGCGCCATCATCATAATATGACGTGAAGTCATTGTTCGCTGCAAACCTTGGTTGTCCTTCTTCATGACTTTTCCCTCCACTTTTTTATAAAATAAAAAAAGCTTATCGTCTCCTACCTCATTATCAAATGAGAGAAGAGACGATAAGCTTTAGCTAACCGCGGTACCACTCTTGTTGGCTCTTAAAGAACCCTGCTTAAAACCTGATAACGAAGGTTAGACGTTAAAACTTAGAGAACACTTCTGCATTCTTTCTGAATTACCACTCCTGGGCGAGTTCAAAGTATTATTGGACTACGTTACACCAACCCGTAGCTCTCTTGACCGAATAATAAGCTTTTACTACTCCCAATCGCTGTGTTTTTGATTAAAATCTGAAAGTTCTTGATGAATAACCATTACTATACGTGCTTCTTTTTTCTTTGTCAACAGCTATTTTCGAAAAAGTAAAAATGATTCCATTCTACTTTTATAGAACTAAGGACTGGTTATTTTGGTAAAAAAATCAGTCGTTTCACCTAATTTTCACCAACTCTGCTTACATTAAGAAATATGAAAAAGGAGTTGTTTTGACAAATACATAGGTGAGGAGAATGAATAGAGTGAAAAAGATGATGTACGTCCGGTTTGGACTGGATCTTTTAATGGCCGTTACGTTTGTTTTGTTTTTTAACAAGCAAGTATTGGGAGGGTTAACATTTCATGAAATTGCGGGGTTGGCGATTGCCGTCGCCTTTTTTACCCACGTGCTGCTAAACTGGCAGTGGGTAAAGAAAGTTACGGTTAAGTTATTTGACCGCAGGCTTCCGCGCAGAACAAAGTTCGGTTACTTTTTAAATATCATGCTGTTGATTACGATGTCATTTATTATGATTAGCGGTATTTTTATTTCAAGAGTAGTATTTCCAAATATTAATGTTGGGAACGAACAGTGGTTTAAGGTTTCGCATATTTCCGTATCATTTTTAGTGTTAATTTTAGTAGCCGCTCACATAGGTCTTCATTGGCAATGGGTTATAAATGTATGTAAAAATATGACGAAATTCAAAAAGTCAAAGAAAAGCTTGAGCATAGCAGCTAAGCTCACAACCGCTGCGCTGTTAGTCATTGGCATATACGAAATAAACGAAACGGGTTTTCTTGGAAAACTTGGAGGAGTAGCGAGAGTACTGAATGTAAGTTCCTCAGATATGCCGCAAAAAGGCGGTGGGAAGCCGGATTTTGATCGCCATTCATTTAGCGAGAACAAATCTTCTGCGACGGCATCTGCTGGTCACGAACGTCCAAACTTTGATCACGATGGCGGAGGTCCGGAAAGAGGAATGAAAGGAAAAGAAAGCGGTTTTGAAAGTCCAAATCCTTTTGTTGTAATCGGTACTTATTTTGCTATTATGTCAGTTTTTATTATTGTTATTTATTATATTGAAAAAATATTAGCAGGTGTGAAGAGACGTAAAAAAATAACGGGTCCTGCTGCGGAAATTTAAAATGAAAAAGCTTTCTATTTCACCGTTTTTTCATCGTATAGAAGTAAAATCATTTATGTAAAAGCGAATGCTTTGCAAAATTAAAATGAGAGAACCTTAGGTGGTGGAGATCGTGAAACAACATACACAGCCTGAAACGGAACATAAGAAAAATTGGTTTATTAATGCGCTATTGAATTTTGGTATTTATAAAAAAGGAAATCGGCATCTATACGAACTGACACTTCAAGAGTTAGAAGCTCAATATGTAAAAGTAAAATCATTTATGTATAATCAGGAACCTCTTTCGCAATGATAAAAAAGCACTCAGTATATGAGTGCTTTTTTGTGTTAGAAAGTCTTATTCTTTGACAGGTAAAACTGTACAGATTAAAATCACAGTATATTTTAAAGTTACAGTTTTAAATGACACATATTATAGGAAGGAAAACAGTCTCTACCTATAATATGCCACTATTTTTGACCGTATCATTTTTGGAGGGAAATAAAATGACAAATAAAAAGTATGAGCCGCTTTTACAGCCATTTACTTTTTCAAATGGCATCAAATTAGATAACCGCGTTATTCTTGCTCCTATGACAAATTTTTCATCAAATGAAGATGGGACAGTATCAAATGCAGAAGTAGACTACTACGTACGACGTTCAAAAGGTGTTAGCATGGTCATTACAGCATGTACATACGGAACGGCGAACGGAAAAGGATTTCACGGAGAGTTTGCTGCAGACAGCGATGAAATGATTCCTAGCCTGCGTCGATTAGCAACAGCCATTAAAGATCAAGGAGCAAAAGCAGTTCTTCAAATTTTTCACGGAGGCCGCATGTGTCCGCCTGAGCTTGTTCCAAATGGAGAGGTTGTTAGCGCAAGTGCTGTTGCTGCAGAACAAGAAGGAGCTCCGGTACCTCGAGAGTTAACAAATGAAGAAATTGAAGGCATTATTCACGATTTTGGTGAAATGACGCGCCGTGCCATTGAAGCAGGATTTGACGGAGTTGAAATTCACGGAGCAAATAACTATTTAATTCAGCAGTTCTTTTCTCCGCATTCTAATCGCCGCGAAGATAAATGGGGCGGCAGCGTAGAAAAACGCTTAACATTCCCGCTTGCAATCGTAGACGAAGTAAAGCAAGCCGTTTCTAAGCATGCAAAAGAATCATTTTTAGTAGGCTATCGCTTCTCGCCAGAAGAGCCTGAAACGCCAGGAATTACAATGGCTGATACGTTGAAGTTAGTCGATGCACTAGCAGAAAAAGACCTTGATTACCTTCACGTATCGCTAATGGAATTCTGGTCAAAACCGCGCCGAGGCGTGGAAGATACTCGTTCACGTATTGAAATTATTCAAGAGCGAGTAGGAAGCCGCGTACCTGTAATGGGCGTAGGTTCTATTCATACAGCAGACGAAGCAGCAGCCGCTCTTGAAACGGGCATTCCACTGCTTGCGATTGGCCGCGAATTAATTATGGATCCAGACTGGGTTCAAAAAGTAAAAGAAGGCCGTGAAAATGAAATTGTGACAACATTAAGCAAAAAAGATCAGGAAAAGCTTGTGATTCCTGACCCGCTGTGGCAAGCCGTTATTAACACACCAGGCTGGTTCCCGGTTGAAGATTAAAAGAAAGGCAGAAAAGCGCAAAGACGATGGGACTGATCCCATGTCTTTGCGCTTTTTGCTTTTTCATGGAATAGCGCTTTTGAACCATTAATTTACAAATGGGCTTCTTTATGTTTGAATAGTAATAGTTTTCTGAAAGTGAGGTGAGAGAATGAAAGCAGGGCCAATGGTGAAAATGATGATTTCAATGAGTATTTTTGGTTCAATTGGCTTTTTCTCCACACAAACTGGACTGCCTTCTTTTGACTTAGTATTCGTTCGCTGTATTTGTGCAACGCTTTTTCTCGGAATGTGCTGGTTCGTAACGGGTGAATATAAAAGGGAAAAATGGAATGCCAAAGAAATAAAGCAGATTTTACTGTGTGGGATATTTCTTGTGTTTAACTGGGTGTTTCTATTTAAAGCATTTGAAATGATGTCCGTTACGGTTGCTATTTCTATTTATCATCTTGCACCCGTTTTAGTATTGCTTCTGGGGAGCTTTATGTTTAAGGAGAAATTAACGGTTCTTGGCGTGATGTCTATCTTCATTTGTTTTGGAGGAACACTTCTAATTATTGGAGTGGAGCAACTTACGATTGACGGCTTCATGTCTTCAGGAATACTCTGGGCGCTTTTAGCCGCTTTGTTTTATGCATGCACGACGCTGCTTGGTAAAGGCATTATTCATACGAGTGCTTATGCTGTTACATTTCTTCAGACTTTTTTAGGAATTTTTCTATTATTGCCGTTTGTTCATTTTACTGATTTTCATTTCCTAACAACGGCCAACTGGACATCTATTTTAGTAACAGGCTTTGTACATACTGGTTTAGTGTATTATTTGTTTTTCGACAGCCTGCGCTATTTAAAAACTCAGGTGATTTCGGTTCTGGTGTTTTTAGATCCAGCCGTTGCCATTTTATTAGATACAGCATTCACGGGATTTCGCCCTACGCTTTTGCAGCTTGCAGGCATTGTTTTGATCTTTTTAGGAATGCTTTTTACTTTGAAGCCAAAACCTTCATCTGAAAAAAATATTTCCAATAGCAAGATTAAAAAGATCACATAGAATTTCTATTTCATCTGCAGGTGTTCATTTATTAGAAAAAGGGGAGCTAGTCATGAAAGTTAGTAAGCAAAACGCAGAACACTACGTGTGGGGAGGAAAATGCGATGGGTGGCACCTAGTGAAAAATAAAGACGTAAGTATTATTCATGAGCGCATGCCCCCTTATACGGAAGAGGTAAGGCATTATCACTTGAAAGCACATCAATTTTTCTTTGTACTAAAAGGAACAGCTGCTCTAGAAATAGACGGAGTTATTTACGATGTAAAAGCACACGAAGGAGTAGAAGTATTTCCTTCGATTCTTCATCAAATGATGAATCGTTCGAGTGAGGAGATTGAGTTTCTTGTGATTTCACAGCCTTTTGCACAAGGAGACCGCATAGCTGTTGATGAAGATAATAAGCATAGATAGGTCTATTTTTACTAGTCCTAACAGTAAGCCAAGAATACCGTCCAGTACAATAGTACCTTTTCATTCAGCAAGTGAAATATTATGCCTAATAAAATAAAAATACTTTTATTGCAGAGCAGAAATGTGGTAAATTAATATGTATGCAATATAGGGAGAACAAAATTTACAAATTAACAATTGTGTAATATTAACATCACGATGAAAAATAAGAGATTACAAGTTAAAATGTAAATTTTGTAGATGACTAAAAAAAGAGATGAAGATGATATTGTTTGACAAATTGAATCATTTTCAGGTAATCTTTTGCAGGACGTAACCGTTACGATTTAATGTAGGGGACTTTCCTGAGGTTAGCTGAACATGAAATCTCTACTTTTTAGTGAAAGGAATTTGAAAATGAAAAAACTATTTTCAAAGCCGTTGTTTTACTTTTTTATAGCGGTTTTATTCATGTGGATCAAGTCTTACATGTCTTACAAAGTGGAGTTCAACTTAGATATAAGTGACTCAATGCAAAAAACGTTATTGTTTATTAATCCAATTAGTTCAACTTTGATCTTTTTAGGGTTAGCATTGTTTGCAAAAGGAAAAAGAGCCATCGTTTGGACGCTTATCCTTAGTACAATCATGACGGTCATTTTGTACAGCAATATTTTATATTATCGATTCTTCAATGACTTTGTGACATTGCCTACTTTAACGCAAACAAGCAATGTGGGTCATTTAGGAGGCAGTATCGCTGATTTAGTAAAAGCTCACGATATTTTTTACTTTGTAGATATCATTTTACTGATTGCGCTATTGTTTGTTAGAAAAATCGAATGGCCAAAAGCACGTCTTAAATTCCGCTATACGTTCATGGTGTTAGCGGCAGGAGCTGTCGCATTTGCAATTAACTTGCACTATGCTGAAAAAGATCGCCCTGAATTATTAACAAGAACATTTGATCGCAACTACCTAGTGAAATATTTAGGAGCATACAACTACACGGTGTATGATGCAGTTCAAACGTTTCAAAACTCAAAGCAACGAGCATTCGCAAGCAGTGATGACTTAACAACAGTGAAAAACTTCAGTACAAGTCACTATGCAGCTCCGAATATTGAGTATGCGGGTAAAGCAAAAGGAAAAAATATTATTAAAATTCATCTAGAATCATTTCAGTCATTCCTAATTAATTACAAGTTAAACGGACAAGAAGTAACGCCGTTTTTAAATTCATTAGCAAATGGAAATGAATTTATGTATTTTGATAACTTCTTCCATCAAACAGGACAAGGTAAAACAGCTGATGCAGAGCTTATGATGGATACGTCATTATATGGCTTGCCTCAAGGATCAGCATTTAGCTTAAAAGGCCGCAACACGTACCAAGCAGCACCAGCGATCTTAGATCAAGAGGGCGGCTATACAAGTGCTGTGTTACACGGAGATTATAAAACGTTCTGGAACCGTAATGAAATTTACAAACAGTTCGGTGTGGATAAATTCTTTGATGCAAGTTATTACAATATGACTGGTGATAACAAAGTAAACTATGGATTAAAAGATAAGCCATTCTTCAAAGAATCTATGCCAATGCTGCAGTCATTGAAGCAGCCGTTCTATGCGCATATGATTACATTAACAAACCATTTCCCATTCGTTCTTGATAAAGGTGATGCTAGCATTGAACCGGCGAACACAGGAGATGGAACGGTAGACCGTTATTTCCAAACGGCTCGTTATTTGGATGAATCACTGCAAGAATTCTTTACAGAGCTAAAAGCTTCAGGTTTATATGACAACTCAGTTATTATGATTTACGGTGACCACTACGGTATTTCTGAAAATCATAACAAAGCAATGGAAAAAGTTCTTGGCGAGAAAATCACGCCATATAAAAACGCTCAGCTTCAACGCGTACCGTTCTTCCTTCACGTACCAGGTGTAAAAGGTGGAGTGAACCATACGTACGGCGGTGAAATTGACGTAGTGCCTACGCTTCTTCACCTAGTGGGAATTGATAGTAAAGAGTATGTTCAATTCGGTACAGATTTATTATCAAAAGACCATGATCAGGTAGTAGCATTTAGAAACGGTGATTATGTTTCTCCGAAATACACGTCAATTGACGGCAAGTATTACGATACAAACACAGGAGAAAGAATCACAGCAACAGATGAAGCGAAAGCTTATAAAAAGAAAGTTGGAAGAGAGCTAGAACTTTCTGATAAAGTGTTATACGGTGATTTATTACGATTTAATAAATTAGATGACTTTAAACCGGTCGATCCATCAAAATACATGTATGGAAAAGACCAAGAAACAGAAAAATAATGTAAGCTTTCACACCATACAATCCAAACAAGCAAGTAGAGGAGCTTTTTAAAAGCTTAGCTACTTGCTTGTTTTATGAGAACTTCATTGAAAAAGAAAGCTGGTGACAGAAACGTGGAGCGAACAAGACGCAAAAGAAGAAGAAGAGTTCGATGGGGCAGAGTGTTCTTTGCTTTGTTGTTCCTTTTTATTATCGTTGGGGGCATATACAGCTATTTCCAATATAAGCAAGGGCTATCGATAGCAAGCGATGGTAAATTTGCGGATGACGGCACGACATTTGAACAGTTTCAAGGCAGTCTCCCGAATAACGGAGAAGTAAATATGCTGCTGTTAGGAAGTGACTCGCGCGGGGAAAAGCATTCTCGTACAGACTCTATTTTAATTGCTCACTACGATTCTAAAAGCAAACACCCGAAAATTGTTTCTCTTATGAGGGATATGTACGTGGATATTCCAGGACACGGCAAGCAAAAGCTGAATGCTGCTTACGCGTTCGGAGGTCCTGAGCTGCTGCGTCAAACGATCAAACAAAATTTTGATATTGATATTAACTATTATGCAGTTGTGGACTTTGAAGGATTTTCAAAAATTGTAGATACGATTGCGCCTGATGGCATTGAAGTAACCGTGCCTCACGATATGTCTTCGGGAATTGGTATGACGCTTCACAAAGGTACCCAAGTTTTACACGGTGAACAGCTGCTTGGCTACGTACGTTTTCGCCATGATAACATGAGTGATTTTGGACGCGTTCAGCGTCAGCAAGAAGTCGTTTTAAAGCTCAAAGATGAAGTAGCAAGCCTAAACAGCGTGTTTAAAATACCGAAGCTTCTCGGCGTAATGGATCCTTACATCGATACAAATTTAGATACAAAAAGCATGATGCTTCTAGCTAAAGATGTGGTAACAGGAAACATGAAAGACGTTCAAAGCCTGCGACTGCCTTTAGACGGATCATTTGAAAACAAAACGTATAGCGGCGTTGGTATGGTGCTTGATATTGATTTAGATAAAAATAAAGAAGCGCTGCAAGAATTCTTAAATGACAAATAAAGAAAAGCCTCGAGACGCATGTCTCGAGGCTTTTTCTTTATACATAGACGATGATGCGTTTGAATGACGTAATTAAACTAGTCACTATACCAGAGCATACAACAATGAATAATGAATAAATAGCTGTATCGTTTTGAAGCAGTAAAATACCTGAAATAATAATAGATGCGTCAATCACTAAAATGATGATGCCAGGGTTTAACGATAACCATTTCGCAAGTATCAGAGAAAATAAGTCGACCCCGCCTTGACTTGCGTGCTGCCGGAGCATGATGCCAGTTCCGATTCCGTTAAAAATGCCTCCAAGGCAAGCGCTTAAGATAATGGGAAGGTGAAAAATTCCGTGAAGCGGAAACAGCAAATCAATCATCACCGCTGAGAGAACCATGCCATAGATAGCATTTAAAAAATAAGAGCGGTTAAAACCTAGAGCGAGAAGGTAAATCGGCAAGTTTAAGCAAAAAATCATCACGCCTACTTTATAGCCAAGTAAATAATTAATGATTAAGCTAATTCCCGTAATGCCTCCTGTTACAAGCTGAAGCGGAAGAATAAAAACGTTAATTCCAATACTAACAAACACACTGCCAATTCCAATTGCAATTAATTTTTTGTACATGCTGTCTCATCCTTGTCTATGAATCTCTTTATATGTATATGAAGACAAGCAGAGTTTCAGCACAAAGACTGCTTCAGAAACCATAATGCACGGATTAAATATATGCAAAGGAAGCTGTTTCGCAATGCAAATGTGTTGCATAAACATTCTTCACCATAGACAATAAGAATTAACGAAGAAGGTAAATGGAGGAGAAAAAATTGATCGTTCGAAAAGCTAGAGAAGAAGAAACATCATCTATTGAAACAGTAACGCTTGCTGCTTATGAGCAATATGCAGCTGTAAAATCGGAAGCGCACTGGAAAAGATATCGAAAGGGAATTTTACATACCCTGAGTGAAGAAAAGAAATTTGAATGTATGGTAGCTGAAATCGATGGAGAAATGGCAGGAAGCGTTTTGTTTTATCCGCCGAATACGGATGTATATGGAGGGTTATTAAAACCATTTCCATGGGCTGAAATTCGTCTGCTGGCAGTTGCTCCATCTCATCGCCGAAAAGGAGTCGCCAATGCGCTTCTTGAAGCGTGTGAAAAAAAATCTCGGGAGCTAGGGTGTTCTTATTTAGGTTTACATACAGATCATTCAATGGAACATGCCATTAAGCTGTACACTAAAAGAGGTTACGTTCGTTTTCCTGATAACGATTTTTATCCGGTAAAAGATTTGCATGTTATGGCATTTAGAAAATCAGTTTAATAAAAAAGCCTTTGAAATCATTGACTTCAAAGGCTTTTTTGAGATTCTGAATTTAAAATGACAAAAGCGAGAAAAAGAATAGCAGAAGCTAGCCAAATTGCTTTTGTTCCGAGGGTGAAAGTAGAAATAGAGCCTAACAATGCACCACTTAAAAAAGAGAGGATAATGGCCGTAAAACGAAGGCACTGATAAGCAGCATTTTCGTCGCGTTTGAATATAGCATAGTATGCTGCTTGAGAAGCAGTACGAAGGTTTCCAGTTGTCATGGTTGTATTATATGACCATTTTATCAAAGTTCTAAATGAAGAAACTTGAAGAGCAGCAACAAATGAAATTGTTACTGTAACCAACATATTAGGAACACTAGACGGTAAAAAACCAACGATAATGAGTACGACAATTTCTAAAAGCAATACAATACGAGAAGTATCAGGGAGTACAGATACAAATCGCGGCTGCTTAAATGTTTCGGTTACAGCAACGCCTAGGATAAAGGCTAAAATAGGCGGAATATGAAGAAAAGCTTCTGTCCATTGACCTTGTGCTGCCTTTACACCTAATAAAACGATATTTCCACTTTGTGCATTTGCAAATACTCCGTTTCTGCTTATATACGTATAAGCATCAAGAAAACCTCCCACAATAGCTAACAAAATTCCAAGGATAACTGAATTTGCCGTTGCAGCTTTTTTGAATCGTTTCGTTAATTGTAAAAAGTAAGATGATTTGTTTGTGAGCATGTCTTCCTTTTGCCTCCTGAAAATCTAAGGTGCATTATCTAGTATAAGCAAAAAATCGGCTTTTCTTCAATTGCTGTGACTCCATGTAAAAAAGATAGGGAAGATCCCTATCTTTTTTGTCATTTATATAACGTGACGATTCCAGTGGCGGTGAGCTGACACAGCTTCAACAAATTCATCTGTAAAACGTGTAGAATCTCCAGTTACGACACCGGGACTACTATCTAAGCCAGCAGCTTTTAGCCACTTAACACCTTCATCTGTGGCGCCAATTGGTTTAAAATGCTCGAATGCTTCTTGAGCAAACGTCAGTGCTTCTTTACGAAACTTCTCATCAGCTGACGAACTTCCGACAACATAAACCGCATCGAATAAGACAGAATCACTTGTTAAGAACGTGTGCTGTACTTCAAGTTCTGACCCGTCTGTTCCTTTTACGTTTTGAAGGGTTGTGCTTACAATTTCAGGCTGAATGCCCTGTTGTTTTAAACTGTTTAACACTTGTGGTAGGTCACCGCTAAAGTCATTAGCTACAATGACAGCTACTTTACGCGTATTCGGCTTTTTAATCGTCTGTTCCTGACTAAGAGCCGGAGACGACTTGGTCACTGGCGCGTCTTCTCCTGATGGAGGCGTTGCACCAATCGCTTGTGCCACTTGTTTAGCTAGCACTGTACTGACGTTGGCAAACATATCAACAACCTGTTGCTGAACAGACTTGCTTTTCACTTTTCCAAGCTCAAAGCTGAAAGCACTGATAATATGCTCTTTTTCAGGGTCGCTCATGCTATTCCAAAATAGCGTTGCCTGTGAAAAGTGGTCTTTAAAACTTTCGCTTCGGCTTCGAACTTTTCTTCCTTCCACTTTTTCCTGATAGTGAGAATAACCGCCCTCTGACTCTGGTACAGGAGCCGGGGTATTGGCTGCAAGAGAGTTTCTGTGATAGCTGACAGGCCCTTTGTTAATCGTTTGACGTCCGTAACCGTCGCGTTGATTGTTATGAAACGGGCACACTGGACGGTTGATTGGAAGTTCGTGGAAATTCGGGCCGCCAAGACGAATAAGCTGGGTATCCGTGTATGAAAACAATCTTCCTTGTAAGAGAGGATCATTGGAAAAATCAATTCCCGGTACTACATGCCCCGGATGGAATGCGACTTGTTCCGTTTCGGCAAATACGTTGTCTACATTTCGATTTAAGGTCATTTTTCCAACCAATTTGACGGGAATGTCTTCTTCTGGCCAAAGCTTAGTTGGATCGAGAATGTCAAAGTCGAATTTAAATTCATCTTCCTCAGCTATGATTTGAAGCCCTAGCTCATATTCAGGATAGTCTCCGTTTTCAATTGACTCCCATAAATCTCGGCGATGAAAATCAGGGTCTTTCCCAGAAATGGTTTGAGCTTCGTCCCAAACAAGGGAATGCGTTCCGAGCACAGGCTTCCAGTGGAATTTGACAAAATGAGCTTTTCCTTCTGCATTAACTAAGCGAAAAGTATGTACGCCGAAGCCTTCCATCATACGTAAGCTGCGAGGAATTGCGCGGTCTGACATTGACCACATGACCATGTGAGCGGACTCTTGGTTATTGGCGACAAAATCCCAAAACGTATCATGTGCTGAAGCCGCCTGCGGCATTTCGTTGTGTGGCTCAGGCTTAACAGCGTGAATTAAATCAGGGAATTTAATCGCATCTTGGATAAAGAACACGGGAATGTTATTTCCAACTAAGTCATAGTTTCCTTCTTCTGTATAAAATTTCGTTGCAAAACCACGTGCGTCGCGAACCGTTTCAGCTGAACCTTTAGAACCTGCTACAGTAGAGAAACGGACAAATACAGGTGTTTTTACAGATGGATTCTGTAAAAAATTAGCTTTTGTATATTCGCTGAGCGAGTCATACAGCTCAAATTCTCCGTGAGCAGCGAAGCCGCGTGCATGAACGATGCGTTCAGGAATGCGCTCGTGGTCAAAATGCGTCATTTTTTCACGGAAATGAAAGTCTTCCATAAGGGTTGGACCACGTTCGCCTGCTTTTAAAGAAAATTCATCTTCGGAAAGCTTTAACCCTTGATTGGTTGTAAGTGCTTGGTTTCGATCGTCTGTTTTAAACTGCTCGAGCTGTTCTTGCTTGCTTTTTTCATTTACAGGGTGCTTTTTTGTCATACTTGTCTTCCTCCTTGATCTTCAGTTAATAATCATTACAAAATGTGTACCCTGTCAAAAGTTGAAGCAAACAGAAATGTTGGAATTTTTTCGTAGGAAATCCGTTATTTTCTTGTTATGATTATGAATAAGTATTCATAAATACAAAAATAAAAGGAGAGGGGATACATAGATGAAAACACGGGTAACAGATTTATTAGGAATTCAATATCCAATTGTACAAGGAGGTCTTGCGTATCTAGCGTACGCAGAACTTGCGGCTGCTGTCTCAAATGCAGGCGGGCTTGGACAAATTACAGCTATGACGCTCCGAACACCTGAGAAACTTCGAGCTGAAATTAAGAAAGTACGTTCTTTAACTGAGCGTCCTTTTGGCGTTAATTTTGCTGTTGGAGGTCAAACAGAAGGTTCTTATAAAGAACTTCTCGACGCAGCAGTAGAAGAAGGTGTTCCGGTTATTTCCATAACAGGAGCAAATCCCGCACCTATTTTTGAAAGATTAAAAGGAACGGGAATTAAAACGCTCGTGCTGGTAGCCAACGTACGTCAAGCTCAAAAAGCTGAGAAGCTAGGAGCAGATGCTGTCATGGCAGTAGGGCAAGAAGCTGGAGGACATATCGGACGTGAGGATTTAGGCACAATGGTATTAATTCCTCGAGTAGCTGCGGCTGTGTCAATTCCCGTCTTGGCAAGCGGAGGGATTGGAAACGGACAAGGATTATTGGCAGCGTTATCATTAGGCGCTGAAGGGATAGAAATGGGAACACGTTTTATCGCGACAAAAGAATGTGTAGATGCCCATGATGCGTATAAACAAGCTATTATAGAAGCAAAAGAAACGGATACTGTGGTTATTAAACGTTCGTTCGGGGCACCTGGACGCGTATTGAAGTCCCACTATACTCTTGACATTATTAAGCGTGAGGAGCAAGGAGAGAGATACGAAGAGTTAAAAGACGTCATTAGCGGAGGGGCAAACTGCCGGTATATTTATGAAAATAAAATCGATGAAGGCTATGGATGGGCAGGCCAAGTCGTTGGACTGATTGATAGTATTCCAACGGTGCAAGAGCTGTTTGACAGTATGATAGAAGAAGTGCACGCCGGTTCTAAACGACTGTTGAGTATAGTAGAAAAGAAGTAGAGATACAAGCCGTCATACTGTAGCAATTGTTCGCATATTTATAATCTATATCTCTAAATGAGGTGAGAGAATGAAAAGAATGCGAGCATTTGCTATCATGACGTTTTTAATAGTAGGTTCAGGATATGCAGTTTTTATTAAAAAAGAAGAAGTTTCCAAGACTCAGCAAGCACAAGTGTACGAAGAAGCAAAGCCTGTTATTAAACAAATGGACAAACTGGATATTTGGCATAAAATCAGCAGCGGTTTAACTGAAGCGGGCTATGAATCAAGGGGTGTGAATTCTTCCCTTTATTCAAAAGACAGAGTAGAGCTGGATGTGTATATGGAGCCTTCCGTTTCAGCTGATGCCAAAACGCAAGAAACGATTAAACAAATGGTATATAAAATACTGGAAGAAAATAAATTTCAGCAAAAGGCCTTTCATGTAACAATTAAATTCCTGCCCGAAAAACAAGTAAAATAGACTTGTCTCGGCCAGGAATTTTTTTTATTAAAATGCTTTTTCATTGGCTGCTGGAATACTCTCAGGGAGAGAAATTTCAGCATTTTTGGGCTGATACGTAATTTTTCCGTCCAGCACATCATTGGCTTTTTGTAGGTCTAATAAATTTTCCCATCGTGCGATAATAAAAGCAGCTACCGCATAACCAATAATATTAACTGTGGTCCGGTAATTACCCATAAAGCGATCAGGAGCAAGCATCAGAGCAACGGCAGCTACCGGAATGGATCCGGTTGCTGCTGCGGTAGCAGAAAGAGCAACAAAAGCTGATCCTGGAATGCCAGCCATTCCTTTAGACGTAAGAAGAAGAACACCAAGCATTAAAAGCTGATCAGTGAGGCTCAAGTCCACGCCCGTTGCTTGTGCTAAAAAGACGAGAGCAAGAGACAGGTAGATAGAAGCACCGTCTAGATTAAACGAATAGCCCGTAGGCACAACAAGGCCAACGACTGCTTTGTTGCATCCTGCTTGTTCAAATTTATCCATGAGCTGCGGCATAACGGCTTCAGTAGAACCCGTAGCAAATGCCAGCATAATTTCTTCTCGTATATATAGAATAACTTTCCACAAGCTTAATTTTAAATAGGTTCGTAAAATAACAGCTAAAACAAGAACAAATGCTAGACAAGCAATTGTCATAGCGATAAATAGCTTTCCAAATGCAGCAAGTGTTCCAAGACCGTACTGACTGACTGCAAATGCCATGGCGCTAAACGTGGCAAGAGCCGTTAACTTCATGATGTATCCCATAATTTTAAATAACACATCATTTACTTTTTCTAATACGTGTAGAAGGGTCTCCGCTGTTTTTCCACCTATATGGACAAGAGCGATTCCGAACAAACACGAAATTAAAAGCACTTGAAGCATGGAGTTGTTTGAAAAAGCACCAACTGCACTGTCTGGAATCATATTAAGAAAAAAATCACCTTCGCTCGGAAGTTCGGAGCCGTTTGTCTTCGCGTCCACTTCAGTTGTGCTTAAGCTTGAAGGGTCAACATTCATACCGGCCCCGGGGTTCATTACGTTTGCTACTAATAGACCGATAAGTAGAGCGAATGTTGTGACAATTTCGAAGTAAAGAATGGTTTTTCCACCGATACGCCCAACTGTTTTAATGTTTCCAACCTTGGCAATTCCGACAACGACTACCCCAAAGATAAGAGGAGCAATCAGCATTTTGATGAGCTTAATAAAACCGTCTCCAATCGGTTTCACAGCATTTCCAAAGCTTGGCCATAGATATCCTACGGCTACGCCAAGTACAATTGCCATCATAATTTGAAAGAAAAGACCTTTATAAAAAGGTTTTTGCTTACTTTTTGCCGCTGTTTGTGTCATGTGTTCTCCCTTCGTCGTACAATTTTTTTGATGTTACAATAGATGTTATGTTTTTTTACATTTTAACGTAAGTTTGTTTGAGGTGTCATTGGTCTCTTTGACTAAAATTCAATAAAAATATTAGTTGAAGTGTATAAGAAGGGAAGGGAGTGGTTTCAAACATTATTATTTTTAATGTAGATCTTTAAAAAAACTAATAAAAAGCACATGCAAAGGCATGTGCTTTTTATTTATTAAATTAGTTTAATTCCGCTAATTAAAATGATGGTCGCCATAATGGCTTGAAGCGGTCTTGAAGGCACTTTCGTTGATAAACGGCTTCCGAGTAACACACCCGGAATAGATCCAGTTAATAGGTTAGCAGTCAACATATAATCAACGCTTCCAAAGCTTGCATTTAAAATACCAGCCACCGTAACGAGAAGAAACGCATGTGCAATATCAGTACCAACCAGCTCAGATGTTTTTAACTTAAATAAGTACAGCATTGCAATGGCAAATAATGAGCCAGAACCAATCGATGTTAGTCCGACAATGAACCCAAAGACTACGCCAATTCCGATTGTTAATCCTTTTTTCTGATTTAAGTCCATTTCCTGAAACCGATTTGGGCGAATTAATTTATCAAAAAAGACGCGAAAGATAATTGAGATGGCAACCAGCGTCATGACGTACCCGAGAGCGTGCTTAATAATCGTTTCTTGATGCTCGTGAAAAGATGGGAATGCATGAAGTGTGACAATAGCCAGCACAGCGCTCGGAATACTTCCGAAAGCTAAATATTTTGCTAATTTAAAGTTAATGGTTCGCTGTTTGTAGTGCTGAGCGACTCCGAATAATTTTGTGATAGAATTGTAGACAAGATCTGTTCCTACGGCAATGGAAGGGTTAATGCCGAGTACAATCAGTAAAGGTGTTAATAAAGCGGCACCTCCAACCCCCGTTAAGCCTACAAGGGTTCCAACGAATAATCCCATTAAGGTAATTGATAGTTCCATATTTTGTCCTCCTACTCTCAAAACCAAGTACATTGATCTGATTATAGAGCATTGTAACTCATATGTAAATAAAATTCTGAATATTTTTAGTGAAGTTGAAAAGGTTTTCTTAGTCTTCACTATTTTAGGGAACGGACGATAAAGTCATAGGAAGTTATAAAAAAGTAAATAGAATACGTTTATTTATCTATGATTACGCTCTAATTTGTGTTACAAATGTAAATGCAATAAAAGAGTTTATTTTTATCTCATTTGAAAGACCGGTGAATGCATGAGTTTTGTTACGAAAGATTTGTTAATTAATTTTTTATTTATTTTATTGGCGCTGTTTTTAGTGCAGATGTTTTATTTGATCAAGTATGCTAAAAAAGTTCATTGGTGGAAAGATCACTATATCGCGGTATTTCCGATTTTAGCTATTACCTTTTGCCTTTTGTTTCCGGTTAACGGAGCTTATGTCCCGGATGACTATCGAATGGATTTACGAAGAATTCCTTATATTTTAGGAACGTTATATGGAGGCTGGCCGCTAGGAAGCTTGCTTTTCGTCTTTATTTTACTGCTGCGCTTGCTAATTGGCGGGTACGATGTAGGGTTTTTATCAACATTAATTGCTCTTCCGATTTTATCCATTCCTTTATTTTTCATAACAAAATACTTTTTACATTTCTCATTAAAAAATAGAATTATCGTGAGCACCTGTCTTAGTGTAATTGGTTCTTTATTAGCTATGCTTGTATCTATTTTTGTCTTACACGTAACAAGCATTCCTATTAGCGTGTGGGTTCAGTTCGCTGTTTTAGATGTGGCAGGCATGTTTGTGATTACCATACTGTGGGAAGCGATACGGGCAAATTTATTAGTGCTGCAGCGCCTAATGAAAGCAGAAAAGCTAGAAATTGTCAGTCATTTAGCTGCCAGCATCTCTCATGAGGTGCGAAATCCTCTAACTGCAAGCAGAGGATTTATGCAAATGCTGCAAGAAGATGAAAAAGAACCTGCTAAAAAACGCTACATTTCGATTGCTATTAATGAACTAGACCGCGCAAAAGAAATCATTGATGATTACTTGCTATTTGCCAATTCCGCTCCAGAACGAAATGAAAAAATGAATATGTCAGAAGAAATTCATCACGTCACCCATATTATGACGCCTCTTGCCAATATGAACGGAGTCGCGATTGATTTTACATTCGATGAAGAAGTGAAGTTCTTCGTAATGGGAGAAAGAAGAAAGCTTCAGCAGTGTCTAATCAACTTATTTAAAAATAGTATTGAAGCCATGCAAAACGGAGGCACGTTAACTATTAAAGTAGGAAAAGAAGGCGGAGTTGTGATCGTTGATATTATGGATACAGGCTGCGGTATGACGCAAGAACAAATCAACCGGTTAGGCGAACCGTATTTTACAACAAAAGAAAAAGGTACGGGGCTTGGAACGATGGTATCTTTCAGTATTATTCATTATATGAAGGGAAAAGTAAGTGTGTCTAGCGTAAAAGGAAAAGAAACGTGCTTTTCACTTCAATTTCCCCTTTGTGAGTAAAGAGCAGCTTTAGGGCTGCTCTTTTTATATGCAAAAATTTTAAAAATAGATAAAAGTAAACTGATTATTAAAAAAGTATTGAATTTAAGAAATGAAAGCGTTACAATCTATTTAAAGTTATCCGAAACGTTTTGGAGGAATTTTGATTGACAACGATTAAAGATATAGCGCGAGTTGCCGGCGTATCTGTAACAACGGTGTCTCGGGCTTTAAATGGTTATTCAGATGTAAATGAAAAAACACGGCAAAAGATTGCAGCCGTAGCAAGAGAGCTGGACTATAGCCCCAATACGTTAGCTCGAGGATTGGTTATGCAAAAGTCAAAGACAATTGGACTACTAGTTTCAGGCATCAGCAGAGAGAGCGTAAAAGATAATTTCACGTTTGAAGTATTGTGCGGTGTAAATGAGCGTGCATCTACTTTGGGGTATGACTTGATTTTATTTAATACGAACACGATGATGCAGCGAGAAAAAACGTATACTCAGCTTTGTCGAGAGCGAAGAGTGGACGGGGCAATTATTCAGGGCATCAAAAAAGAAGATCCTTATTTAAAAGAAGTAGTAGAAAGCGATATTCCTTGTGTTTTAGTTGATATTCCCGTCCATTCTAGTTCAGTAGGCTATGTCACCACCGATAATGCCTTGGGAGCTAAAAAAGCGGTTGAACATTTAGCGAGTCTTGGCCATCAGCATATTGGGATGATTAACGGACATGAAGACGCATTTGTCAGCCAAGAACGTCTCAATGGATACAGACAAGCCCTCAAAGAATGCGGTTTGTCGTTTCGTTCTGAATGGGTTGTAAGCGGAAAGTTTGAAGAAAAGAAAGCAGAGAAAGCTGCCAGTGAGCTTTTAAATAAGTATGAAGAGCTCACCGCTATTTTTTGTGCAAGTGATTTAATGGCACTGGGAGCATTAAAAGCATGCAAAGAACTTGGCCTTGATGTACCAAAAGACGTTTCGATTGTCGGATATGATAATATTGTTCTTGCTTCTTACTCGTCTCCAAATTTGACGACTGTAGGGCAGGAAGTATATCAGATTGGCTATGAAGCTGCAGATTTACTAATTGAGATGCTAGAAGGAAAAGAAACAAATATGAAGCGTTATCTTGATACACAGCTGATTATTCGAGAATCAACAGCTAAAAACCACGGCTAGTGGTTTTTATATAATGTAAAAACCGAAACGTTTCGGTTTTGTGTTTCGTTTTTCCAAAACGTTTCGGTGAAATTTAGGGGGATGGAAATGGATTACCGTGTGATTAAAGAAAATGACTTATTTTTACTAACAGATCAAGCAGGAAATATCACTGAAAACCATCAGTATGGTTTAGGGCTATATATGAAAGATACGCGTTTTTTGAGCAAATTTCATTTGAAAATTAACGGTACAGATCCTGTGTTATTGTCCTCAAGTGCCGACGAAAACCTGTTAGCCACAATTCTTCTTACTAATCCGCATATGGAAAAAGAAGGAGAACTATCGCTGTGGCGAGAGTCTGTAGAAATAGAAAGAAAGCGCTTTATATATGAGGGTATTTTCTATGAAAAAATAAAATTGAAAAGTTATTTTCCGAAAAAAATTGCTTTTACATTAAGTATCCAAGCAGATGTCGATTTTAATGATATGTTTATCGTAAGAGGTTTTCAAACTGGAAATGTCGGAAAACGAACAGGGCAAATAAAAGGGGAAAGCAGTTTAATATATACATACGAAGGATCAGATGATATCAAGCGTTCGACACGGATTTCTTGGGATAAAAAAGCCTCACACGTGTATGAACAAGGAGAGGTTATGTTTTCTTTCGAACTGAACCATCAGGAAGAAGAAGAAATTACATTAATGGTTCAGCCGCAAATGGGCGAAGACATCAATGAAAATATTTTATCAGCTGGTGAAGCATTTAGTTTACTAACGCAGTCATATAAAAAGTGGGAAAAATCTTCTACAAAAGTGACAACCGATCATCCGACAATGCAGCGCCTTATTACAAGAGGACTTAACGACCTGCGCGTACTGCTAACGGATGTAGGATTCGGTGCTTTTCCTGTAGCTGGATTGCCTTGGTTTGGTGTGCCATTTGGAAGGGATAGTCTAATTGCAGCGCTTCAAATGCTGGCTTTTAATCCGGAAGTAGCAAAAGGAACGCTACGTACTATGGCAGCATATCAAGGAACGGCAAATGATCCATGGCGTGATGAACAGCCGGGTAAAATTATGCATGAAATACGTTACGGAGAACTAGCCAACACAAATCAAATACCTTTTACTCCATATTACGGAACAGTTGACGCGACACCATTATTTTTAATTTTGTTAACGGAATATGTGAAGTGGACGGGAGACTTCGAGTTTGTAAAAGAAATGCAAATGACTGTCGATGGAGCTTTGACATGGATCAATGAATATGGAGATCGAGACGGTGATTTATTTCTTGAATACCATCAAGAATCAAGTAAAGGAATTGCTAACCAAGGATGGAAAGACTCAGGGGATTCTGTTGTCCATCGCAGCGGTGAATATGCAAAAACTCCTATTGCTTTAGTGGAAGTACAAGGCTACGTATATCAAGCGAAAATAGGTATTGCTTCTTTATATGATCAGTTAAACAAAACAAATGAAGCAAATAGTTTACGTGAAGAAGCTGAGCTGCTGCGTAAAAAGTTCAATGAAGCCTTTTGGATGGAAGACGTGTCATTCTATGCCATTGCACTTGATGAACATAAACATCAAGTAGGAACGATTACGTCAAATCCAGGTCATGTACTTTTAGCCGAGATGATGGATGAGGAGAAGCTGAACAAAGTAGCGGAAAGGCTAGTATCAGAATCTATGTTTTCGGGATATGGAATTCGTACAATGGCAGAAGGAGAAGCGGGTTATAATCCAATGAGTTATCATGACGGGAGCATTTGGCCGCACGATAATAGTTTAATTGTTCTCGGTTTGAGTAAAGCGAACAAGCAAACAGAAGTCAATAAAGTGATAAAAGGGCTGGTTGATGCAGCTGAGCATTTTGAATACGACCGCCTTCCAGAGTTATTCTGCGGCTATTCAAGTAACCTTGGCAAGCCTGTCAAATATCCCGTTGCCTGCTCACCTCAAGCTTGGGCAGCCGGCACGCCTTTAGCTTTCGTACAGGCGATGCTAAGACTGTTTCCTGATAGTACAGCAGGTACTATACAGATAAATCCTTTGCTCATAGACGATATGAATGAAATCTCTGTAGAAAACCTTGTGATTGGCAGTGGGAAACTTTCATTAACGGTTAAAAAAGAAGAAAGCGAAACTATTATTTACGTGAAAGAAAATACGACAAAATACGAGCTTCTATCTCAATGTAAGGTAAGAAATTATGTAGGTTAATGTTACTTCGACCGCGGCTTATTAAGCGTCAATTAATAAGCCGCAGGTCAATGAAATGAAAGGAGACAGCTAATGAAGAAGTGGATACTCGCTTTAAGTTTGGTTCTGGCAGTGGCTGGAGCAGCTTTAACTGGATGTTCAAATGTACAAGAAGTTTCCGGGGAAAATGGTCAAGTCGAAATTGTATTAGCCGGCTGGGGAGGCAACCCAACAGAGACGAAGCTGCTTAATCAAACTATTCAAGACTTTGAAAAACTTCATCCATCAATTCATGTGAAGCATGAAGTAATCACTGATCAATACATGGATATTCTAAAAACGCGTTTAATAGGTGGAAATGGTCCAGATGTTTTTTATCTTGATGCACTTGAAGCGCCGGGTCTTATTAATACAGGGGTTTTAGAACCTTTAAATTCTTATGTAAAATCTGATTTTGATGTTCAGGATTTTGAGAAACCATTATTGAAAGCGTTTCAAAAAAATGGAGAGACTTATGGTTTTCCAAAAGATTACTCCACATTAGGCTTATTTTATAACAAAAAGCTATTTAAAGAAGCGGGAGTAGAAGTACCAAAAACATGGGATGAATTTGAAGAAGTGTCAAAGGTATTTAAAAAGAAAGGGATTCAAGCGTTTGGTGTCACGCCGGAATTAGCGCGTATCTTCTACATGGCGCAGGCAAACGGAGGAGACGTTGTAAAGAACAATAAGGCAAACTTTGCTACGAAAGAAGTCGTGGATTCTCTTCAGCCGCTCATCGATCAGCATTTAAAAGATAAAACGTCTGTACAGCCCTCTGATGTAGGCGCAAATTCAGGTACGGACATGTTTGCACAACAAAAAGTAGCTATGGTGATTGAAGGGAATTGGATGATTCCATTTTTACAGGAGTCCTTCCCAAAACTTGATTACGGTACAGCGGAAGTTCCGACAATAAACGGTCACAAAAATACGATGGCATTTACGGTCGCGTATGTAATGAATGCTGACTCAAAAAAGAAAAAAGCGTCTTGGGAGCTCATTCAGTACTTAACCGGGAAAGAAGGAATGGAAACTTGGACAAGCAAGGGTTATGCATTGCCAACAAGAAAATCCGTAGCGGATAAGCTTGGTTTTGCTGAAGACGAAAAACGAGGTCCATTAGTAAAAGGAGCTGCTTATGCAACTGTCTGGCAAGATGGTCCGTATTTGCCTATTATCATGAATAACTTTAATAACCAGTTTTTAAGCGCCTTTTTGGGACAAAGTGATTTAGAAACAGCTTTGAAAAAAGCACAAAAGCAGGCAAATCAAGAGATTAGTATTTATGAATAAGGCTCGGCGGGGGAGTGGAGGAAATGAAAGACGGAAAAATACGAACGTACAAACCTCGTGATGTAGGGCAAGGATATGCTTTTATGACACCTACACTGTTTGTACTATTGCTGTTTGTTATTGCACCTATTTTTTATGCCATCTTTTTGTCTTTACATAAAGTTCAATTGCTGGGAGGAACTGAGTTCCATTTTCGAGGGCTTGAGAACTACATGAAGGTTCTTGAAGATGAGAAAGCTAAAATTGCTCTTTGGAATACGGTGAAGTATGTAGTAATTGTTGTACCGGTA
Source organism: Priestia sp. FSL W8-0524 (assembly GCF_038005965.1). NCBI lineage: Bacteria > Bacillati > Bacillota > Bacilli > Caryophanales > Bacillaceae > Priestia > Priestia sp. FSL W8-0524. The sequence continues at coordinate 3,590,429 of NZ_JBBOUG010000001.1, read as the reverse complement.
CAAACCGCATTGGCACTTATACTGGCGGCCACATTAAATGCAGGGCTAAAAGCAGAAAAAGTTTTTCGCATTATTTATTTTTTACCTACACTTACATCATCGGCTGTATTAACGCTTATTTTTATGTGGATGTACAATCAAAATGGAATTGTGAACGAGTTTTTAAAGTTTGTTGGTCTTCCAACTTACAATTGGCTTGGAGATCCTCAGGTCGCTTTGATTGCCATTATGATTATGAACATCTGGGCAACAGCTCCATTTTTTATGGTTATTTATTTGGCAGCTTTGCAAGACGTACCAGATTCGCTTTATGAAGCAGCTCAGTTAGATGGGGCTAATGTATTTCAACGATTTTGGCATATTACAGTTCCGAATCTGCGACCGGTTACATCATTCGTAGTGATCATGGGACTGATTGGTACGTTTCAGTTATTTGATCAATCGTTTATTTTCTCAGGAGGTTCAGGAGGTCCTAATAACTCGACTCTGACTGTTGTTCTGCTTATTTATCAATATGCATTTAAAAATTTAGGTACTATGGGGTATGCTGCAGCACTAGCCTTTATGCTGGCGCTCGTGATTTTGGTGGCAACGGTTATTCAGAGAAAGTTTTCAAAAGAAGAAAGTATGTACTAAGGGGGGGAAGAAAAAGATGAAGAAAAAAACAGGAGTCCTCATTTTATATACGATTTTAAGCATATACGCGCTGATTACTCTGATTCCATTTATTTGGGCGCTGTCCGCTTCTTTTAAAACGCTAGAAGAAATTGTGTCAGGTACGGTGAACTTTATTCCGAAACACTTTACGCTAGACAACTATAAACAAATTTTTGTGGAACAAAAGCTGTTCCCTCGCTGGATGTTTAATAGCTTATTCATTGCCGTAGTAGGAACAGCTCTAAATTTGCTATTTAACTCAATGGCTGGTTATGCCCTTGCACGCCTCAGTTTCCCGGGAAAGAAAAGTTTATTTATTATTATTTTAGCGGTGCTTATGATTCCTGGACAAGTAACGATGATTCCTAATTTTTTAATTTTAAAAGAGTTAGGCTGGTTAAATACCTATCAGGGAATGATTGTACCGGGAATGGTAAATGCGACTTTTATATTTATGATGCGTCAATTTTTTATTAATTTCCCAAAAGAGCTTGAAGAAGCAGCGGAGTTGGATGGGTTATCGAAGTTTGGAACATTCTTCAAAATAGTCCTTCCACTTGCAAAACCTGCCTTAGCAGCACAAACGATTTTTGTATTTATGGGGTTTTGGAATGATTTTATGAAGCCTTTAATTGTGATGTCTGATGAAAATATGTTTACGTTGACTTTAGGTCTTAACACATTTAAAGGTCAGTATATCAGTTATTGGAACTATATTATGGCAGCTTCCATGGTTTTTACACTTCCAATTTTGCTCATTTATGCGTTTTTTAACAAATATTTCATTAAAGGAATTTCGTTTACTGGAGGAAAATAAAAAAGAGGCTGGGATAAAAGTATTTTAGTTGGAATTACAAACGAACGATTAATTAAAAAATCATAATCGTTCGTTTTTTGTTGTTATGGTGAGCGTGAATTTCATATGTTTAGTTGCTTCTAGCTGTTGATTGAAGTTCACTCACATACTGATCAATCATCGTTTGCAGTTCCTCTAGGTTCGTTTTACTGTTGTTAACAGGCAGCTGCTTTAATGAATGAAGGGCACTATCCACAACAAACTTGCGTGGATTCGATTGTTTAAACATCTCTTCTTCAATAAAACTAATAAGCTCTGTGCATTTTTGACGTTCGAATTCATCCGTAAATTGTTTGTGAGCTTGCTTTTTTAAATCGATAAGTGCTGCGGAAATGTCCTGTTCTATTTGATTTTTAGTATTTGGGCAAGATGGAAGCCATTCTTTGATCGTTTGCGGATCGAGCAAAATGTCTCCTGAACTTGCTACTTCGTCTACAAGAGGAAGCAGACGCTTAACGCTGTAAGTTATAATCTCATGGGGATCAGTATTTGTACCGTTGACCATAAAATTATAGTGAAAGTTGCGGTGAAGCATGCCAAGAAACATAATTGCACAATCTAGCAGATAAGGTTTCTTTTCTTGTCCAAATAAATCAATAAACCGTTTGTAGAACCAGTTTACTTCAATGAACTGGGTTTTTTTTATGTATGCTTTTAAATCAGGATCATTAGAAACAAATACTTCTTCAAGTAACGTAAAAAATTTATGTTTGTGATGGTTTTTCATCTGCGCATCGATCTGTTTAATAAATACATCTACATCGGTCAGACTTTTACCAACCAGCAGCTGATTGCGCTCTTGTTCAATTGTTGTATGAAGCCAGGTAAAAACAGCGATTAACAATTCATTTTTTGAAGAAAAATAGTTGTAGAATGTTCCTTTTGAAATGCCGCTATAATCAATGATGTCTTGAATGGATGTAGCTTGAAATCCCTTTTCAACGAAGAGATGGTGTGCATTTTTTACAACTTGCTGTTTTCGATTATTCATTATTATCACCTAAATGTAAAATTAGACTCATGGTCCAACTTTATGATACATGATTTAAAGCGTTTACACAAATGTTCTTTTCAGAAAACTGAACGATATCACGACAATATATTGGTATAAAAGGATTATAGGACTAAAAAAGTTGAGAAAATAAAGAACGTGAACGTAAGATTTTGCACTTGCATAAATTGAACTCACAGTATAATATACTCTATGTAGAACAAGTGTCTAAAAAAATGAACCTAAAGTATAAGGAGGTACAATAATGAGTCGATCGATAAATCAAATGGAAAAGCCGCCTTATGGCATAATTGCTATTTTGTTAATTGGCGCTTTTATCTCATTATTGAATGAAACGTTATTAAATGTGGCGCTGCCGTCTATTATGAAAGACTTAGATGTGACAACGTCAACTGTCCAGTGGCTTTCTACTGGTTATATGTTAGTGAATGGTATTATGATTCCAACTACCGCTTTTTTAATTCAGCGCTATTCTGTCAGAGGCTTATTTTTAACGGCGATGACTTTATTTACAGCAGGAACAATACTTGCAGGTGCTTCGCCCGTATTTTCTGTGTTGTTAACCGCTCGTATTATTCAAGCGTCAGGCGCAGCTATTATGATGCCGCTTTTAATGAACGTATTGCTTACAAGTTTTCCATTAGAAAAACGCGGAGCTGCGATGGGGATTTTCGGTTTAGTTATGATTTTTGCTCCGGCAATTGGTCCTACATTATCAGGATGGCTAATTGAACACTATGAGTGGAGAATGCTGTTCCACCTTGTTACGCCAATCGCAGCCATTGTATTAATAGGCGCTTTCTTCCTATTAAAAGACAAAAAAGAAAAAGTGGAAATCAATTTGGATTTTTTATCCCTTTTGCTATCTACAATTGGATTTGGCGGACTTCTATACGGGTTTAGCTCAGCAGGGGATAAAGGCTGGGATTCTGTGGAAGTATACGGTACCATTATCGTAGGAGCTGTGGCTCTGATTTTATTTATTACACGTCAGTTCAAGCTTAAAACACCGATGCTTGAATTCCGCATTTTTAAATATCCAATGTTTGCTTTATCATCAACGATTTCGATGGTGATCACAATGGCATTATTCTCAGCCATGCTGCTAATGCCAATTTATGTTCAAACGGTACGAGGCATCTCTCCGCTTCATTCAGGATTACTAATGCTTCCAGGTGCGCTGCTAATGGGTGTGATGTCACCGATTACCGGAAAATTATTTGATAAATTCGGAGCGCGTGCATTGGCTGTAACGGGTCTAACGATTACAGCCGTTACGACGTATTTCTTCAGTAACTTAGAGCTTGATACGACCTATACAACCCTCATTACGCTTTACACGCTTCGTATGTTCGGAATGTCTATGGTGATGATGCCGGTTATGACAAACGGATTAAATCAGCTTCCGCAGCGTTTTAATCCGCATGGTACTGCGATGAACAATACGCTTCAACAAGTATCGGGAGCTATTGGTTCGGCTCTTTTAGTAACGGTGATGTCAAACCGTACAGCTACTCATGCAAAAGAGCTCGCTCAAGATGCAATGAGCGGAGCAGGAGCAGCTAATGCAACCGCAGCCGGGGCAGCTCAAATGAAAGAACAGATTGGGATGCAGGCAATGGTACAAGGGATTAACGATGCGTTTGCTGTCTCAGTAGTCCTAGTGGTGGTTGCCTTAATTCTTTCATTCTTCATGAAACGCGCAACGCCGGCAAGTGAAGATGAAGTGATAAAGGAAAAAGCAGCACGCGAGCAGTTTGCTAAATAAAAAAATCCCCGCTGAGACAGCGGGGATTTTTTTTAGCTTGTATATCTAAAGCTTAAGCCCATTTTCTTTAATAATTTCCTGTAACCGATGGACGTTTGATCAGCCATAATATGCGCTTCCATCTGCAGGTCTAAAGGCAAGTCTTCAGGTTTTTGGTTTTCAACCATTTCACGGTCTTCGTCAAAGACGCGAAGGTTAAAGTCATACACACCTTCAACGGGAGAATCTTTGTCAAAGTTTCGAGCGATTGGCGCGAATAAACGTGTTTCGCGGGCTGAAATAGGAGAGACTGCATTCATAATCCACAGCTCTGCGCCTTCTGGGAAGTATACTTTTAGCGTAGCTGTAAACGGGGGATAAACATCAAAGACGCGAAGCCATTTAAAATCAGGTGGATTTAAATGCTGCTGTTCTTTGGAATAATTGCTCACGGTGCTCGTATATTCTACATGAAGCCCATAGTCTGTATCGCTTACTTTATATTTAGGCACAAAGGCGTTGTTTCGATCACCAAATGTGTCTGTGTGAACCCAAGCAAAATGAGCTACGTCTAAAAAGCCTTCCATTTGACGACCGGCTGAACCCATGATATCAAAGCTCGGACAAACAATTTGCTGAAAATCAGGGTCCTCCCACGCATCGAAATAAGGCAGGTTATCTTGTTCTCCTGTCAGGGACGTCCACACTAATCCATATCGTTCAATAACTGGATAGACGGCCATACAGAGACGGGGAGAAATGTTGGCGTCAGGGTGAGCTGGAATTGACGTGCATGCGCCGTCCGTTGCGTAGCGGAAGCCGTGGTAAGGACAGACAATTTCATCATCTTCCACCCAGCCCATGCTAAGCGGAGTGCCTCGGTGAACGCATAAATCACGTGCCGCTACAACTTTGTGTGTGGTGCGGTATAAAACTAGATTTACATCTAGTAATTTTACGGACGTTGGTTTTTCTGTTACATCACTGCAGCGTGCGACGGGGTACCAATACTTAGCAAGCGTCGTCCAATCTTCCAGGCTGAACGTGCAGTCTCTTGGGTAGGGAGTTGCCGTTTTTGATTTTGTCATGGTTGGTTGTTGTTCCATCTATTTTCTTCCCTTCTTTTGTAAGCTATTTTACTAAGGGTAATATAAAAAAAGAAAATTCACACAATTTATGTAAGAAGTTCTAACATGAAATATGGAACTTTGTAGAAAGTGCGAATTTCAGAAGACTCAAATTAGAGAATATACCAATAAAAAAAATTTAAAAAGCGCTTCCTAAATAAATTTAAACGTGATATAATTTTCCAAGACGCTGGTGTAGCTCAGTAGGTAGAGCACTTGCATGGTAAGCAAGAGGTCGCAGGTTCGATCCCTGTCGCTAGCATACTCAAAAACCTTCTTTCTTGTTGAAAGAAGGTTTTTTTATTTGGATTGGCTTTAAATTTATTCTCCGAATTATTCTTCCCCGCCTTGTGAAAACTTTAACAGTTTGATAGCCTTATTAGGAGGCTGTTAGAAAACATGTGTATCTTTTCCACTATGTCTTATGAATCATATTTAGAAATATTCTTAAAAGAATGTTTATTGCCTCTAAGTATTGGGTACACGAAACTAGGGGTTAAATTTCAACAGGGAGTGTGAACGATAATTTGATTACGTTTAAGAATGTGTCAAAGCAATATCCAGACGGTACGACCGCCGTGAAAAATATTAATCTAGAAATAAAAGAAGGAGAGTTTTTCGTTTTAATTGGTCCGAGTGGATGTGGGAAAACAACCACCTTAAAAATGATTAACCGTCTTCATGATATTACCGAAGGAGAACTATACATAAAAGATAAGCTCGTATTGGACCACAACATACATGAGCTGCGCTGGAACATTGGTTATGTGCTACAGCAGATTGCTCTTTTTCCTCACATGACCATTGCTGAGAATATAGCCATTGTACCGGAGATGAAGCATTGGAAGAAAAACAAAATCAAAACGCGTATTGATGAACTGCTTACCTTGGTAGGACTAGACCCAAAGCAATATCGAAACCGAAAGCCGTCTGAGCTCTCAGGTGGCCAGCAGCAACGTGTAGGTGTAGCACGTGCCCTCGCAGCTGATCCCCCCGTTATTTTAATGGACGAACCCTTTAGCGCCCTCGATCCGTTAAGCCGCGAACAGCTTCAACAAGATGTTATTAGCTTAAAAGAAAAAATCAAAAAAACATTTGTGTTTGTTACGCATGATATGAGCGAAGCCATGACGCTTGGAGATCGTATCTGCCTGATGAAAGATGGGGAAATCGTTCAAGTTGGCACCCCGGAGGAATTCATTCAAAAGCCTAAAAATGAGTTTGTAAAAACATTTATTGGAAATCAAGGAAATACTTTATTTGAGACATTGGATATGTTTGTCAAAGAAAGTGAACAGCCAGACGTAGAACCTACTGAAGAGCTAGCTTCAACCGCCACTGTTCAGCAGGCAATGGACGCCCTTTACGACCATGAAGCAATAGCTGTGAAAAAAGGGAGCAAACGCATTGGCGTTGTAACGCGCAAAACTCTATTAGCGTTTCTTTCTGATAAAACGAAAGAAGGAGGAACGCTGTAATGAATGCACTAAGCACATTATTAGATCAACGAGGAGATGCCCTGTTTCAAGCTCTTCTTGAACACATTCAAATTTCAGTACTGGCTCTTGTGATCGCCGTATTAATTTCAGTGCCGCTTGGACTGTACTTAACGAGGCATGACCGCATTGCTGAACCGATCATTGGCGTAACAGCCGTACTGCAAACCATTCCTTCACTCGCTTTATTAGGATTACTGATTCCTCTTGTCGGAATTGGAACCTTTCCCGCGGTTATTGCACTGTTTTTATATTCGCTTCTTCCTATTGTACGAAATACATATACCGGAATTAAAGAAGTGGACCCATCTTTAATTGAAGCATCCAAAGCCATGGGGATGAACTCGTGGAGACGATTAATCAAAGTAGAACTTCCTCTAGCGCTTCCTGTCATTATGGCCGGAATTCGCACAGCGATGGTACTCATTATTGGTACAGCGACAATCGTGGCTCTTATCGGAGCAGGCGGACTCGGAAGCTTAATTTTGCTTGGTATTGACCGAAGCGATAATAGTTTGATTTTATTAGGAGCCGTTCCAGCAGCATTATTAGCGCTTATTTTTGATGGAATTCTGCGAACGATTGAACACTCTGCTAAAAAAGGGTCCAAAAAACGCTCGTTCATCATGATCATCGTATTAATACTTATTCTTGTTTCTCCGTTTGCAGCAATGAGCGCAACAAAACCAGACCTTGTTATCGGAGGGAAAATTGGCGCAGAACAAGATATTTTAATCAATATGTACAAAGAATTAATTGAAGATCAAACCGATATGAAAGTAAACCTTCGTTCGTCGCTTGGGAAAACGGTATTTGTATTTGAGGCTCTGCGTAACAAGGAAATTGATTTGTACCCTGAATATACGGGGACAGCCATTGTGACGCATCTAAAGGAACAGCCGGACAGCAAAGATGAAACACAGGTGTACAAGCAGGCAAAAGAAGGATTTAAAAAGAAATTCGGGCTTGTCTATTTAGATCCAATGAAGTTTAATAATACGTACACATTGACCGTGACAAAAGAATTTGCCAAAGAAAATAATCTAACGAATATTTCAGATTTGGCAAATGCAACAGATAAAGTAAAAGCAGGATTTACGCTTGAGTTTAAAGATCGTGAAGACGGCTACGTAGGCATTCAAAAAGAATATGGCCTTACTTTCCCGAATATTAAAACGATGGAGCCGAAGCTTCGCTATCGCGCTGTTGAAAAAGGCGATATTAACATGCTTGATGCTTACGCAACGGATCCTGAAATCAAACAGTTTGGTTTAAAAGTCTTAAAAGACGACCAGCAGTTCTTCCCTCCGTATCAAGGAGCGCCTGTGCTTCGTGAAGATACGCTAAAAGAGCACCCTGAACTGAAAAAAATCTTAAATCAACTGGGTGGTAAAATCAGTGACGACGAAATGCGTGAAATGAACTATGAAGTAAATGCAAAAGGAAAAACGGCTGAAGAAGTCGCTCATCAATTCTTAGTAAAAAAAGGATTAATTAAAAAATAAAAATGAAGACAAAACGATCCGTACAAAAGTATTTTAGCTAAAAGAAGATCCGAACGATAAATCGTTCGGATCTTTTTATTGGCATGGTGGACGTAGCTTTCATATATGTAGGTGCTTCTAGCAATTGATTGGAGCGCAAGAGGCAATTCATACTCGATCATTTACCCCATTTGTTCTTCTTTATATTGGCGTGATTTCGTTATGTTTCAATCTCTTTTTGCTGTGAGAGAAGCATTAATGAAAATACGATTTTATGAACAAGCTAAAGGTACCAAATTTGTTTTTTGATGGAGAGGAGGCGCCGTTATGAATTCATTTTTTGGTGCGAGACGTTAATTTCAAAAGTTAGGCTAATAACCTAACGGGGAGAGATTGATCTCAATGGATTCTAAATTTAGATTACAAGAGGTATAACTTTTTCAGTGACAGAAGGAATGATTGGGTAACGCCTTGAAACTTCTGCGGTAATATGCCCTAACCTCAAGTCGCAGCAACGGCTTGGGCAACCATAGCTGGGTGACATATGCATGAAAGTAACCCGAAGTGCCTTTCTATAGGTAACCGAAAGCCAAAGGGAATAATAAACCCGATGGAACTGGACGAGTAATGTATGCCGTCGATTATATAAGGTGAGAATGTGACAAACCACTGACGAACTCGCGAATGTACGCTTCGATAACTTTACGGCTTAGAAATGAGTCGGGTCTGAAAAGATGACTTGGTTTAAGGAAACAAAGGTAATCGAAAATGCCCTAATTCTTACACTGTTATAGGCAGTGGAGCAAACCACGGAGTAGAGTGAGCACCTAAGTACAATCATTGATAACTGAAAAGGAACGTCGGAAGCTACCAACGTATAGTGTGAAATAGAACTAGGCAGGCATGTCGAGTTAGTTGGGGAAATTCCGTAAGGATATAACCCTCTTTAATGGTAGATGAAAGTAGTGGCACGACCAATGAAGGTTATGTAATAGAACTGGAGGAACAGCCACAAGGCAATAACTAAGGTTAAAATATGATTTCACTAAATCCTAGCGTGGATTCTGGTAGGACTAAAAAGGTCACTGAATTTTAAAGGACGGTGACAAACCATGAATAAACACTCAGTGGGAAAAAGGCTCAAAGACAAGAATATTCGAAACTCAGAATACTACAGTATGACAGAGACCTTCGATAACTTGTATCAAAGGGCAAAGAACAAAGAAAACTTTCGACAACTAATGAAAATAATCGTTTCTGAGAAAAATATCCTACTAGCCTATCGAAATATTAAGCGAAATAAAGGAAGTAGAACACCATCAGTCGATAAAATCACCATTAAAACTGTCGAAAAAATGTCCCAAGAAAGTTTTGTTAAGTCTGTTAAAAGGCGATTTAGAAATTACACACCAGGTAAAGTTAGGCGAAAGGAAATCCCAAAACTAAACGGGAAAACCAGACCTCTTGGCATACCCTCTTTTTGGGATAGAGTTATCCAACAATGTATCTTGCAAGTTCTGGAACCGATATGTGAAGCACACTTTTGCCCTAGGAGCTATGGATTCAGACCTAATCGGTCTGCCGAACAAGCTATTGCAGATTCAGTTAGAAAGATTAATCGGCAAGATTTAACTTTCGTTATAGATGTTGATATTAAAGGATTCTTCGATGAAGTAAACCACGTAAAGCTAATGCGACAATTATGGACATTGGGAATACGAGATAAACAACTGTTAGTAATTATACGAAAGATACTCAAAGCCCCAATCATAATGACTGATGGTTCAACTGTATATCCTACAAAAGGAACACCGCAAGGTGGAATTTTAAGTCCACTACTTGCCAATATCAATCTGAATGAATTTGATTGGTGGATAAGCCGACAGTGGGAAACGTTCGTGGTAAAAGAGGTGACGCCCAAGCTAACAAAGCAAGGAGCTCAAAACCGTTCACACGAGAATGTCGAACTTAAAAAAACCAGACTAAAACCAATGTACATAGTGAGATATGCAGATGACTTCAAAATATTTACGAATATAAGAAGCAACGCCGAAAAGATTTACAAAGCGTGTAAAAGATGGCTCGAGGAAAGATTGAAACTTCCTATCTCTGAAGAAAAGTCCAAAGTGACGAACCTAAAAAAGGAAAGAAGCGAATTTCTTGGCTTTACCTTAAAGGCGACCAAGAAAGGTAAGCGCCTTTCCACGGGAAAAACCAAATACGTGGCAGAGACGCATGTATCACCAAAAGCTATCAAAATTCAAATAGCTAAATTAACAGACCAAATCAAAAAGTTACAAAAATCAGCAAGCCATCAAGAGATAATTAGGAATATTGGAAAGTACAACAGTATGGTGATTGGAGCGCACAACTACTATTGTATTGCCACCCATGTAAGTCGAGATTTCCATTGGCCAGGAAGAAACTTAACTAGGAAAATGTACAATCGTCTTCCGAGAGGTAGCAAAGCAGACACCTTCGGTTTCTCAAGGGTAGGTAAATATGTTGGTAAAGATAAAGGAATTATTCCCTATCTCGGATCAAAAACCATAAGGTTTTACATGAAAAAACCAATTCTTCCTTTTGCGTATGTTCTGCATAAGAATCCTATGAGTAAACGTATAGCTATTAATAAATACACATCAGAAGGACGCAAACTAATCCATAAAGGACTGGAAAACGTGACCGAAGCAGAATTAAGGTGGCTAAGGGAACATCCAGTAATTAATGACAGAGCAACAATTGAGTTCAATGATAATCGAATCTCCCTATTCGTTGCACAAAATGGAAGGTGTGGAGTTATGAATGAAAAACTTGAACTGACGGACATACATTGTCATCACAAACGATTATGGAGCGAAACGCAGGACGACAATTACGCAAATCTTATTCTCGTAAAATCAGAAATTCACAAGCTGATACATCTAACTAATGAACCTCTGGCAAAAAAGCTAGTGGACAAACTAAAAATGACAGATAAACAAATAGAGAAATTAAATAAACTGCGATTTCTTGTGGGAAACAATTTAATCTGTACTAACAAAACTTTCTATGAACAACTAACTTTGTTCTAATAAACTAAACCAATGAAATGTTTATGACTTAGTAGAAATCAAACTTAGGAATTGCTGGAGCGCCGTGTGAGGTGAAAGTCTCACGCACGGTGTGGAACGGGGGAAAGCCCAAAAGAGAATGGAATCATACCAGATTTTACACTTAGTAGGCTACCTATCGTTATCGTGTCATCCTGTACAACATTCTTTTCAGCTTTTTTCAGTTGAACACCTTGTAACTTTAGCCATTATCGTGATCATAGGAACAGTTATTTTTTTGTGTCGAAAGCAGCTGCGAAAAAAGAGGTTTGTGTTCGTTTTGCTTTCACTCGTTCTAATTGCTTCAGAAACGGCCTACCAGGCTTGGGAAATCGGATGTCATCAGTGGTTCGTTGAAACTTCTTTGCCTCTTCAGCTGAGTGATATAGTCGTGCTGCTGGCTGTTGTTATGCTGATAACCAAAAGCAGATTTCTTTTTTATTTTGTGTACTTCGCAGGGATCAGCAGCTCTGTTCAAGCGATGATTACCCCAGACCTTGGCGGCTATGCGTATGCCCAGTTTCGCTATGTGCAGTTCTATGTATCGCATGGCGGTGTGGTACTTGCTTGCTGTATGCTAATTGCTGCCTGCAGATATGAGCCGACGTTTCGTTCTTTATGGGTAAGCGTAGTATTTGTTAATCTGTACGGAGGTTTTATCTATGTCATGAATCGTTTACTCGGTGCGAATTATTTATACATGATGAAAAAGCCAGAGCACGCTTCCTTGCTGGATGTTCTTGGACCTCATCCTTGGTATTTAGTATGGATTGAAGGAATCATGATTCTTAGCTTTCTTGTCCTTTATCTTCCGTTTTGGGTACATAAAAAAATTAAAGGTGATAAAAGCAAAGTCAATTTTATTGAAGCAGAATGATAATACTGGTAATTTATAAGTGTAAACGAACTCGGATTTCCTGAAGGAAAAGGAAAGAATGAGTGAACAAGACGTGAGAGGCAAGCGTAAAAAATAGAAAAGAAAAAAGCAAGCACAGACATCAGAAGGAGAGTATCAAAATGAAAACACTGGTTATTTTAGCGCATCCAAATCTAGCATCTTCTCGTATTAATAAAGCGTGGGCAGAGCGAGTAAAAAAAGAGGAGGATGTGTACGTTCATGATTTATACGCAAACTATCCCGATTTCAAAATTGATGTAGAAAAAGAGCAGGAGTTAGCTGTTCAATTCGATCGTATTGTTTTTCAATTTCCATTTTACTGGTACAGCTCACCAGCACTTTTAAAAGAGTGGCAAGATGTTGTTTTAACATACGGATGGGCTTATGGAAGCAAAGGTACTAAACTTCAGGGAAAAGAGTTTGTCGTAGCTACTTCGACAGGAGGCCCTGCAGAAGCTTATCAAGAAGGGGGATACAACCGTTACCCAATGAATCATCTGCTTCTTCCTTTTCAAGCTATGGCAAATTTAACAGGTATGAAGTTCCAAACTCCATTTTTATTTCAAGGAGCAGGCGGTGACCTGAGTGACAAAGTTATTCAAGATAGCGCAGAAAGCTACGCTCAATTACTAAGATAATAAAAAAAGCCGCGTCAAAGCGGCTTTTTAATTTGCGTTTGTTCGCGAGAAAGAAGTAAGCAGCTTTTGAGGAGCAATATCTAATCCTTCAATCAGTAGTCCTGTCATAGCCGTTAGACTCCCGACTTCAAAAGATTCCCCAGCTCTCCAAAATGCTGATTCACCTTGTTTGATATAAATTTTCAGTCCGTTATCGCCAGCTACCCAGCCTTCCCCGTGAACGACTAAAAGAAGCTGTGGAATCGTAGCTTCTTGACGGGGGGTATAATCATTTTCTTGAAAAGATAAAAAGCTGATTTTGACATCTCCAGTATGAGAAAGCAATGGGTTTACTTTATAGGTAGAATGAAGAAAGGAACGCTCTTCTTCAGATTGAAAACCATATAATTTCATCATTTCATCTCCTTGACTAAAAAATATAAAAAAGAAGTCCTTCTCTTTTCATATACGCATACAGGAGAAAAAATAGAACTCCAAAGAAACAGCTGTTTTCTAGAAAACAACTCCATTTTATCTCCATTTTTTGTCGAAGCTGAAAATTTTTTGAAGGATAGGGAGGAAAAACAGAAGTTTTTTTGAATAGTATAAAAAAAGGTGTCCTCTAATGGACACCTTTTCCTAATTTAAAAATGACTGTAACGCTTGTTTGTTTTCTTCAAGGTCGATGCTTAAAACAGCACCAATACCGGATATTCGTTCATTTGAATAGGAACCTTCAACCGGTAAACGAAGAGATTTTAAATCTGGCTGATTTCCAACTAAAAAATCTTTTCCTATCACAATAAATGTTTTTGGCGGAATATTTGTATCCACATATGGATCAATGACACCCCATAGCTTAGGAGCTTTCGCCAGTGTCTTTACTTGAAGAGCTTCATCCATTAATTTACCAATCACTTCTTGTTGACGCTTCACGCGCCCGAAATCACTTTGGCTATCATGGCGGAATCGCACGTATCCTAGTAATTTATCTCCGTGAAGAGTTTGTTTTCCAGGTTTTAGCGTCATGCCAATTCCTGACGACATTTCGTGTGGCACGGTAACCGTAATTCCCTCAGGGGCAATCGTATCGGCAACTTTAGAAAAACCTTTAAAATCAACAACGGCATAATAGTTTACATCTACGCCGAAATTTTCTTTAATTGTCTTACGCATTAATTCGGGCCCGCCAAATGCATAGGCTGAATTTAATTTGTTTTTGCCATGTCCAGGAATATCCACATATGAATCACGCATCAAAGAAACAATTTTAGGCTGATTGCTGTCTTTGTCATAATGAGCAATCATGATTGTATCGGCACGCGAATGTTCTTCACCGCGAGAGTCAATTCCGAGAAGCAGCACATTCATGCTATCTAAATTGGCACTTGCACCATTAAAATCAAACTGTCCATCTTTCCCAAAAGCTCCGTCTGCTTCTGCTAATCCTTGTTGGTATTGATAATACACATATGCACCAGCGGCGATTACAAGAATGAGAAAGAAAAGAAGTAGCTTTCTAAAGCGTTTCTTTTTTCTTTGCTTTTTTCTTTTATGTTGTTTACGTTCTGTACGTTCTTCCAAATGTCTCACCATCGCATTCAAAAATATTAATACTTTTTTGTCTAAAACCAATTATGCAAAAAATTATAAAACGACATAATAAAATTAACACTAAGGAATTAGATTAGCAAGTACGTTCACTAGTAAATCTGCGAAGACAGCTAAAATAAGAGAAGTGTACAAATAGAAGAAAGAGGAAATAAAGGTTATTTTTTTCGAGGATATTTGTTATAATCTATCATAGTTAGGGAAAAAGTTCTGTCTTTTAAGAAGGATATAAGAGAAAAGTCTCTGTTTGTTGAGAGTTAAATATAGGTCTAAGTGTAGAAAAAAGGAGTGAAGCGAATGAGTATATATGTGTCATCTTCGAACCTTGTGCTGATTCCAGAAGCGGCGTTAAGTCATTGGAAACCTTATGGCGCGGGGGAATTGACCGGAGCTATTATTTCAGGTAAGGATAGTGCTGAAATAATTAGAGAGCTTAATCAATCGTCTATTCTGCCTTTTACAAGTTTTTTCTATCGAAAGCATTTTGTTATTCTATTTGATAAAGAACAAGTGAAAAATCATTTTGAACAGCTGCTTTTATTATATAAATCTCAGGGCTATATTTTTTATTCTTCTACCTTATACGATGATCATTGGTCCCAGGTCCTTGAAGGAACCAAGCAGCTGCTAACGGTAAATGGACAAGTGGTACCGGTGCTTGAGCTTGAACAAAACGGTGAATTTGACGTTGTGCGTGATGAAGGTGGTCTTCACATTGTGATAGATGATGACGAAGACGAAGAGAAGCAGCTAGAAAAAAAAGTTCATGAGCTCCCGCTTGAAGAAGGTAACTATTTTATTGGCGATCCGGGATTTGTTGAAAACCGAGACATGCTGGTAAAAGAATATTTTCCTAAAGGTACGTACGAATTTATTTATAGATACGGAGAAAATGGCTGGCTGATGAAAGTAAGTATTCAGCGAAAAGCGATTAAAGAGCAGCTTACTACTCTTCACGCGGCTTTGTCTTAACCTCTATTCATTGTACAATATTGCTAAATAACTATGTTATAATAGTAATATTGCACAATGAAAGGGGTTTTTTTAATGGAAGCACGTTTGCAAAAAGTCGTATCATGGCTGAAGGAAAAGAATGTAGAAACGGCCTTTATTTCGTCAACTGAAAACGTATTTTATTTAACTGGATTTCACACGGATCCGCATGAGCGTCTGCTTGGTTTATTTTTATTTAATGAAGCGGAGCCGATGCTTGTTTGTCCATCAATGGAAGTGGGTCAAGCAAAAGAAGCCGGCTGGAAATTTGACGTGATCGGATATGAAGACCATCAAAATCCTTGGGAACTTATTAAAGAAGCTTTACATAAACGAAACGTAATGGATGTGAAAAAAGTTGCTGTAGAGAAAGAGCAGCTGCTGTATGCGAGAGCTGAAGAACTGCTTAATTTATATCCAAATGCTGAGCTAGTCCGAGCAGAAGAGAAATTAAATCAGCTGCGTTTAATTAAAGATGAGCGTGAAGTTGAGATTCTGCAAAAGGCAGCTGCATTAGCTGATTTTGGCGTGGAAGTAGGCGTAGCTGCCTTAAAAGAAGGCGTTACGGAAATGGATGTTCTGGCTAAAATTGAATACGAGCTAAAGCGAAAAGGAATTCGTGAGATGTCGTTTTCAACGATGGTGTTATTTGGTGAAAAAACGGGAGAAGCGCACGGGAACCCAGGTCTTCGCACGTTAAAGCCAGGAGATATGGTTCTCTTCGATTTAGGTGTAGTGCTAGATGGATACTGTTCAGATATTACGCGTACAGTCGCGTACAAGTCGATTAATGATAAGCAAAAAGAAATCTATGAAACGGTACAGCGCGCCGAGCAGGCAGCTCTTGAAGCTTCCAAGCCTGGCACTCGCATTGGCGACTTGGACATGGTAGCACGCAATATTATTACAGAAGCAGGGTATGGAGAGTATTTCTTGCATCGTCTTGGTCATGGCCTTGGTATCAGCGTGCATGAGTTTCCTTCAATGAGCCGCAACAATGATGATGTGCTTCAAGAAGGCATGGTGTATACGATTGAACCGGGTATCTATATTCCAGGACTCGGAGGCGTGCGTATTGAAGATGATGTAATCATCACAAAAGATGGATACGAAACGTTAACGAAGTACCCAAAAGAATTACAAATTATTTCATAATAATGTCATAAAAAATAGAGGCTGCCATGGTGCAGGCTCTATTTTTTTATGGGAAAAGAAAAAATTGGTTAAGGTTTCTTGTTTGCTTCTTGAGACAATTTCATAGTATGTTACGAAACGATAACATTTCTATCACATTTTCTAAAAACTATATCGTAAGCGAGTGCGGTAGTATATGCTGTACAGTAGGGGACTTTTTAAGGTCGCAAGCAAGGAGGTTTTTTATGAGTAATTTTACAAAAGATGAAGAATTAATTATACATAAAGCAATAGATGTATTTGGTCAAAAGGACCGAATTGAAGATTATTCAGATGAACGAAAAAAGCATGGTATTCACGTTGTGGCATGTGAAAATCATCCGCGTCAAGACGTAACCGCGTATGCAACGCTCGGTGGACATCAATGTCCGACAGGTTATACAGTTGGAGGAATCCCGCTTCGAATTGAAATCGTTGGGGCTTGTCATGAGGAGTTCGGTATTTATTCTGCTATTTTAGCAAACTGTATTTTCCATATGATGAAATCTCATGTCTCCATTTTCCCAGGAGCCATTTATAAAGACGTTATTGCAGTCCTTGATGACAGCTTTCATATGCAGCACATTTTGCTGATTCCGCCGTTTTTATGGGATAATTTTTCAACGATTGAACTATCTGATAAAAAAGTAACGTTCCTGCAGGCCGTTCCGATTTCAGAAAATGAACGTGCTTTTGCACTTGAGTACGGAGTAGATTCGTTGCTAAGCCGCTTTGATGCTGAGCAGGTTAATGTCTTCAATTTAGAAAGAAGATCTGTTGTATAAACAAAAAGAGCGCCGACTGAGACGCTCTTTTTTGTTATTGATTAGTAGGTCAATTCTTTTTGAGGTATAGCTTTTTTATGACTCGTTTGGTAGCTGTGAAGCACCATGCCTGATACGATAACTCCCATTCCAACCCAAGAAAGAATCGATGGCAAAGGACTTGATAGAAGGAAGACCTCTCCTAGCAGGGCAAATAAAACTTCCATCGATTGTGTAGCTTCAACTGCACCTAACTTGTGAGAATCTTTTTTCACAAGGTCAGTTGCCGCAAAAAATAAAACCGTTGCACACACTCCTGAAAGTAAAGCAACTAAACTGCTTTGATACATCTGAGTTGGTTTTGGTAGTCCATCGGTCAAGTAGGCATAGACAGAAAGAATAATCCAAAACGGCAGGCTTGAAAGCGTCATTCCAAGCACACGCTGAAACGTATTAAGCGAGGACAGCTCCATCATCTTACGGTTGCCAAGCGGATACGCAAAAGACGCAATTAAAATGGGAATCGTACAAAGCAAGGCAGTAGCCGCCGACAGTTCAGTCGCATGCTCAAGCTGCATGAGCACAACTCCTATTAAAATAATAAACGAAAAACCTAGCTGCTTGAAAGGAATGGCTCCTCGCTTTTTTCCTTCCTTGTAAAACAAAGGAGCTAGGAGAGACCCCGATAAAATCGTGATTTGCCAAGTTCCTGCAATAAGCCAGCCGGGACCGTAGGCGGAAGCAAAACAAAGAGGAGCGTAAAATAAGCCAAATCCGACCGTGCTCCATAGCAGCCATTTTTGCGGCTGGGCTTTTATTTCTGCCACCACAGGTTTGATGCCACCCCAAAAATAAACAAGCATAAGCAAAAGAGGTACCATAAAAAAATAGCGCAGAGATGCGCTCCACGCCCAGCTGCCTCCAGATAAATCCATCGCTCGATTTAAAACGAATGTAAAAGCAAAAAAGAATGATGCAGCAACGCCTAATAAAAGAGGCTTCACTTTGCTTCCTCCTCACTTGTCAGCGCTTCACCTAGTGTCAGCCAGTTTGTTTCGACAAGCTGTGATGTCAGTGCGGAATCTTTTTGACGGCAAGCATTTATGATTTCTTTGTGCTGATCAACGGAAGCAAGGCTAGCAAGAGAAGAAAAGCGAGCGATTTCCAGACGTTGAATTTTGGCGCTTGTTTGTTTTACAACACGTTCTAGCTCTAAATTATTCGCCCGGTTTAAAAAAACGGAATGAAATGCTTCATCCGCTTCGATCGCTTTCAGTACATTTCTTGTTTTGATTGCATGTTCTAGAGATTGATTATGTTTGATTAGTTCGCCCATATCTTCTTCTTGCAATGAAGTACAAGCCAGCTTAGCAGCAAGTGCATGAAGAGCTGCGACGACAATAAAGGATTGTTTTGCCTCCTCAAGGTTTAATGGAGCCACTTTTGTAGAAGAACCAGGTGTCGTTTGTACAAGGCCTTCATCTTCGAGCCTTTTTAATGCTTCTCGAACAGGAGTGCGGCTAACTCCAAATTGCTCAGCCAGTTCTTTATCCTGAAGCTTTTGTTCCGGCTGAAATTCAAGCATAACGATATTGTGTTTAAGTGTTTGATAGACTTCCTCCCGTAGGGAAAGTCGTTTGAGAGGTTGAATGTTATTTTTCATAAAACCAATATATCGCATATCACATTAAATAACAATGTGATATCTAAAAAACTTCGTCTAAAAAGCAGACAGCTGCTTTTTAGATGAAGAGCTTAATTACTGCTGCGCAAAGATTTAGATAAGATGCGCGCAATTGCTTTGCTGTGCTCAACCTGCGTTTTTTTGGACTCTTTTCGTTCAAGAGCTACTTTTTGAAGGCTTTTTTCTTCTTCAGTTTGAGCAATAACTTGAGGAACGGGAGCAGGCTTCCCATTTTCTAATGCGACGAAGGTAAGAAAAGAAGTAGCAGCAATACGTTTAATGCCCGTTAACAAATTTTCGGCAATGACTTTAACAAAAATAATCATGGAACTTTTTCCTGTGACAACAACGAATGCCTCATATGAAATAAAATCTTCTTCTGTGACGGGCTCGATAAAGTCAACATGATCAATGGAAGCTGTAACACACGACTTTCTGGAATGTTTAGCTGCTGAAAGAGAAGCCGTCATGTCCATGTCAGCGACAATTTTGCCGCCAAAAAGGGTGTGGTGATTGTTTAGGTCATTTGGAAAAATGTGCTGTGATTTGACTACTCGTGAGACGCTGCAAAGTACTGCTTTTTCACTCATTGAAAACACTCCTTCAAACTGTTTATATGGTTTAATGTATGTTGACTACTTGTTCTTATGTATACAAGTTATAGAAAGCCCTTTCGTAAAAAGCTCTTCAAAAGCTTCTATATGGTAAAATAGAACAAATATGAAAGAGAGGATGAGAGCATGAACTTAACGCAATTTTCTAGAAGAAAATATACGGATTCCCCTACACCTTTAGAAAAGCTATCGGTTTTATCTCAGCAGTTAAACGGACCTTCAATTTATATGAAGCGCGATGATATGCTTGGACTGACAGGGGGCGGAAATAAGACGCGTAAGCTTGAATATCTAGTAGCTGATGCAAAAGCACAAGGGGCAGACGTGCTTGTAACGTGCGGTGCGATACAATCCAATCACTGTCGTTTGACGCTTGCTGCTGCCGTAAAAGAGCAAATGAAATGCGTGCTCGTATTAGAAGAAGGGGAAAATAAAGCAAGTGATCAGCCGACGGGAAACTATTTTCTTTATCATTTATTAGGCGCTCATGACATGCGGTTTGTCGCTGAAGGTTCGGATTTGACAGCGGAAATGGAAAAAGTAGCGCGCGAGCTAAGTGAAAAAGGTCATAAGCCGTACCTAATCCCCGTAGGAGGTTCAAATGTTATCGGTGCAACAGGCTACGCTGCCTGCGCACAGGAGCTGCTTATGCAAAGCTATGAGCAACAAATAAAGCTTAGCCACGTAGTTTGCACAAGCGGAAGCGGAGGCATGCACGCAGGGCTAGTGGCAGGCTTTCAAAGCCTTCAAAGCGGGGTGTCTGTTATTGGAATGAATGTGAGTCGTGCTAAAGAAGAGCAAGAAATGAAAGTTGCCAAGCTGACGAGTGAACTTTATGATCATTTACATAGCAAAACGCCTTTTAAAAAAGAAGATATTGTTTGTATGGATGAATATGTCGGTCCAGGCTATGCTGTTCCAACAGAAGAGATGGTGGAAGCAGTCAAACTTGTGGCCGGTACGGAAGGAATTTTATTGGATCCTGTGTATACGGGAAAAGCGATGGCCGGCCTGATTGATTTAATTCGAAAAGGTTATTTTAAAAAAGATGAGAATGTGGTGTTCATTCACTCCGGGGGTTCACCAGCTCTTTATGCATATACATCGGTTTTTTCATAAAAAAGCAAGGGAGTCGACTCCCTTGCCTTTTTAGTTTATATAGGAATAGTAAGTGAAAACGTCACTCCGGCGTCTGTGTTTTCAGCCGTAATGGCTGCATCGTGCATCGTAACAATACGCTTTACGATACTTAGGCCAATACCGAATTCACCGTTTGCTCCTTTTTTAAACGGTTCAAACAAGTGTTGAAGCACGCTTTGATCAATCGGCGGACCATCGTTGCTGATGGTACATTGAACGTTCGTTTGGTGTTTAGCAAGTGAAAGTGAAACCTTCGTATCAGCATAGCGCAGCTGATTGTCGAGTATATTTTCAAGGACTTTTGTCCACAGCTCTTTGTCTCCTTTAATCGTTGCATTTACGTCGTCAAATTCCCACTGTATTTCAGGGCGCCTCCACCGCAAGCGATCCACTACTTCATGAAGAAGTGCAGTAAAATCAAAGTCGTCTTGTGCAAGCTGGTGAGTGGACATATAGTCAAGCTTGGTCAAGTAAAGCAAATCGCGGATTTTTTTCTCAAGATTTTTGGATTCATCTTCAATGACTTTTACCGTTTGGGATAAATCACCTTTTGGATAAATGCCGTCTTGAATCGACTGAGCGTAGCTTTGAATAACCATTACCGGTGTTTTTAAATCATGTGAAATATTTTGAAGCAGCGTTTGCTGTGCTTCATCTTTAGATACGAGCCTTTTGCGCATTTGCTCGATGGACGCGCCTAGCTTGCCGATTTCATCGGAACGGTTGACTGTAACAGGTTCATGCCAATTTTGTTCGGCGATTTTTTTTACATCTTTTTCAAGCGATACAAGCGGCTTGCTTAAGTATCTTGATAGCCAAATAGATGGAAGCCAGCTGAATAGAAATACAATTGAAATGACAAGAAGCAGCTGTTTAAAAAGAGTAGAAGTGAGCGCGTTGCGATACGTATCCCACGAAAATGAAAGTAAAAAAGCAGGCTGTCCGTTTACGCTTACTTTTCGAATCACATAAAAAAGCGTCCGGTTGCCGAGATCTTTTTCATAGCGAGCGACGATTTTCCGCTGACTGATTGCATCTTCCTGTGCTTTTCTCAAAAAGTCTTGAGGCAACACCCGTGATGAAAAATAAGAGATATCCGCATGTTCAGGCAATAAAATATGATCCACGGTTCGATTGCCAAGCGTTGGTTCACTGTCTTCATTGCTAAAGTAGTATTCACCTGAGCGGCTTGGCAGGCCGTATTCTTTTAAAATATGCTGTTCATTTTCAATAGTGGTATAAATTTCATTCGTGAAGAACTGCCTAAGCGTCGTTGGGAATAAAATAGCGAGCAAAATTGAAATGAGCAGTAAAATACCCGAGATGACGAGCCAAATTTGAAATGCAAGCGACTTGTTTTTCATGCTTTCATCATCCGGTATCCGTATCCGTAAATCGTTTCAATTCGTGCTTGCGGCATTTTTTTACGCACGCGCCTCACTAAATCATCCACCACTCGGTCTGTGCCGAAATAATCTTCTCCCCAAATGAGATTCAACAGCTGCTCCCTTGAAAAAGCCTGTCCAAGGTCTTTTGAGATAGTGACAAGAAAATCAAATTCTTTAGACGTCAAATCAATCGGCTTTCCATTTTCACTGACTGTACGCGTATGTAAATCGATTTCATAAGGGGTCAGCGTAATGGTATCGGTTTTCTTTTGATTGGAACCATATACGAGGTTTAGCAGTTTGTTTGCTCGAATAACTAGTTCACGAGGCAAAAAAGGCTTTGATAAATAGTCGTCGCTGCCCATTTCAAGTCCAAGAACCCGGTCAATATCGGCATCGCGTGCTGAAATGAAAATAACAGGCACATGTGGCGTTTGCTGCTTGATTTCGCGAATGAGCTGATACCCGTCAATATCAGGCAGCATAATATCTAAAATCCACAGGTGCGGAGGAGTTGCAATCATTTCTTTTGCGTCCGTGCCGTTAAAAAATGAGCGAACGTCCCAGCCTTCTTTTTGAAGGTAAAGGGTTAAAACTTCGTTTAAATTTTGTTCATCCTCTACTAAATATAGTGTAAAGCTCAAATTTGACACCTTCCTCTGAATATATGAAAATTAAGGTAAATAAAGCATATTGCGCCATCTATGCGCGTTTTTTTAAAGGTTTATGTACCCGCTATTATACTACGTGTTTGCTGTTATAAAGAAATTTTTCACAATTTCACATATTGTTTTGATACTTATCCCAAACTTTTATTTTATAGTATAGATAACATAAAATTTGCTACGTTAAAAGGAGTGATTTTCATGGATCCACGTGATTATGAAAGAGAGGAAGAACGAAAAGAAGAATATGAAAACCGCCAGCGGCGCTATGATCAGTATCAGCCTGCGTCATCATCACAGCCTCCAAAAAGACGCTTATTTCCAGTGATCGCATCTTCCATCGCGGGAGCAGTGCTAGGGGGAGGAATTGTGCTATACGGCGCTCCGCAGCTAGGGTTAATGGATTCAGCGGATACGCAAACAGCGAATCAAACAACGCAGACTCAAACGGCAACAACAACGAGCACAACGCCTCGAACAGTAAGCACAACCGTGAATCAGTCAGATCTTGTTTCAGTTGTAAATAAAGTATCAGCTGCTGTTGTAGGCGTGAACAATATTCAACAGCAAACAAATCCATTTTCTGGAGATACCCAAACGCAAGAAGCAGGAACGGGTTCCGGTGTTATTTTCAAAAAAGAAAATGGAAAAGCCTACGTTGTGACTAATAACCACGTTATTGACGGCGCAAGCGAAGTAGAAGTGTCACTTTCAAACGGACAAAAAGAAAAAGCTAAAATTGTCGGAGCTGACGCGCTAACGGATTTAGCGGTGCTTGAAATGTCCGACAAAAATGTTGAACAAGTGGCGAAGTTCGGAAAATCATCAGATTTAGTGGCGGGTGAAACGGTTCTTGCAATCGGAAACCCTCTTGGTGAACAATTTTCTCGTACGGTCACACAAGGTATCGTGAGCGCAGCAAAACGCTCTGTCCCTATTTCAGAGAATTGGAACGTAGATGCAATTCAAACGGATGCGGCGATTAATCCAGGAAACAGCGGCGGTGCCTTGATCAATTCTTCCGGTGAAGTAGTTGGTATCAACAGTATGAAAATTTCAGAAGACAATGTAGAAGGAATCGGCTTTGCTCTTCCAAGTGATGAAGTGCAGCCAACAATTGAACAGCTGATGAAAAACGGAAAAATAACGCGTCCATATATGGGGGTAGGTCTTCAAGATGTAGGTCAGCTTTCAGCTGCAACAAAACAAGATCAGCTAGGCCTAACAAGCGATACGTCTGAAGGAGTTGTCGTAACGACGGTTGAACCATTCTCTTCTGCTTCTGATGCTGGTTTACAATCAAAAGACGTGATTGTTGCCATCGATGGAAATGAAGTCAAAACATCCAGTGATTTACGTCAATATCTATACACAAAACGCAAAGTAGGAGATACGGTAAAATTAGACGTGTACCGAAATGGAAAAAAACAAACTATTTCTCTGAAGCTTTCAGAGCAGCAGGATAACAATGGATGAGTTCAGCACCGTTAAAGCTGCTGCTAGCAGTATTAACAGCGTTCGGATTTTTAACAGGCTGCGGAGGGAAGCATTCAAACACGATGTTTCCTTCTGTAGAAATTAGTCAGCTATCTTCTGCTAAAGAAGTGGCAGCGTATGAAGGAGGAAAGGTGACAGGAGCTGAATTCAATCGTTTTTTAGCAGTTGAAGGGTTCTTAAATCCCGATGCTCCGCTAAATGATACAAGCTACCGCAAAGAGTTGTTGCGGCAGCTTGTCATGCAAAAAATCTTAATTTCGCATCTAAAGACAAGTGACAGGGTACAGAAAAAAGTCGAGGATATGTGGAAACAAATCAAACGTTCATATGACGAAGATACAAGAAAACAAGGCTATGAAGTCTTGCACATTCGTTCTAGCGATGTAACTAAACAGCTAATAAATCAGTTTAAATTAGAAGAATATTTCCGTAAACAAATTACGTCTGATGAACTAGACGCTTACTATACACGTATTGAGAATGATGTAACGCGCGTATCTTTTTCGCAGCTAACTTTTACAACTTTACATGATGCCGAGACCGTTGCGGCTGAGCTGCAAAAAGGAACATCGCTTCAAGACGTTCAAAAAAAATATGCTGATGTCCAGACCATCAGCAAAATAGAGAATGATGATAATCTAAAGCTTTCGAATCTATCTCCCTCTTTTATAGATGTTTTAAAAAAACAGCACATCGGAGAGTGTAGTAAGCCCATTAAAATGGGTAAAGTCTATTATATTCTTATTTTAAAACAAAAAGATAAAAAAACGGAATCAGAAGTCAAAGAAGAAATGATGAAAGAACTTGTTTTGAATCATATCAACCGGTATATCCAGGATCAACTGCCAAGGTTTCACGTGACTTTCAACCTTAGGTAGTTCCCTTTTATATAGATTGATTGTTTTCAAAAAACAAGCAGGTAAAAGAGCTTTCTATTAATAGAGAGCTCTTTTACATTTTTAAGTAGACAGAAATGTCGGTACCTGATAGAATGAAGTTGTAAAACTTTCATTATTCGGAAAATTTATACCCTCCAGCTTTGGAGGGTTATTTTTTATGCTTTTGGACGAACAAAAGAGGCTAGGACAGAAGTAGTTTAGTGGAAAGAAGATCCGAACGATGAATCGTTCGGATCTTTTCGTTAGTACGGTGAACGTATGTTTTAATCACTTTTCATCTTTTAAATGACTCAATAATGCAGAAGACATCTCCACGTGAGAAAGGGCGATGTGTGAAATCGTTTTGGCATAAGGTGTAATTTCGTTAATAAATTGCTCGAGTACGTGCAGGTGAGGAAGCTGAAGCTTTGTAATGAAGCAAGCCTGTCCGGCGATGCGTTCACAGAATAAAGCATAGGGATACTGAGAAATAAATCTTTTAAAACGCTCGTGCTCTCCGTTTTTCATGGTTACTTCAATAAAACACGAGACGGGCAACTGCAGCTTTTCATAATCAATATCGATTGTATATCCTTTTATAATACCAAAGCTCTCTAGCTGTCTTACTCGCTCTGCCACTGAAGGAGGAGACAGGTTAATTTGTTTTCCTAGCTCTCTTAAGGAAAGACGGCTGTTTTGCTGCAGTGCCTGCAAAATCGATAAATCAATTTCATCAATTTTCAATTGAAAACCTTCTTTCATATTAATGTTTCATTTGATTAGTAACAGCAGATAATATGTTTTATTTGTTATCTGAAATCTCCATTTTTCTTACTATAATAATTAAAAAGGAGTGAGTAAAAAATGGCAAGAGTTTTGTTAACAAACGAAGAGGGAACAAATTTTGAAAAAGCACTGAATTTAATTCCAGATGTAAAAAGGTTGTATGATGAGCTATACGACAAGCTTTGGAACAGTGATATAGTAAAAAGAGAGACTAAGGAAAAAATCAGGCTTTATCTAGCAGGTGTTAACGGCTGTGAGACGTGTATGAGCATGTCATATGTAGGCGATAAGACGCTTAATCAAAAAGTGTTAAGAGAAAAAGAGCTGGAAGAAAAAGATCGACTGCTGTTTCGATTTATAGATGTATACCGAGTGCGTCCAAGGGATTTGACGGATGCTGATATGGATCAATTAAAGAAATTTTACAGTGATACGCAGCTATTAGAGCTTTTGGCCGTTATTAATTTGTTTGATCAATTTCACAAACTGATTGTCGGTTTAGATTTATATGATTTTTGCAGTTTGCAGCGCAAGTGATGTCTTCCCTAAAAATATCTTGACAGACAAAATCCACAGGAGTAAGATAGCTTTCGTGAAGTGAAACGTATCATGAATCGAATCGATTATTCTAAAAAATAGATCATAGATATTTGAATAAAAATCGCTTAATCCATTACGGAGCGGAGGACCCATTATTTACGCACATATTGTGCTCCGGGGTGAATCCTTAAAAAGGTAGGGTTACTCTTAAAACCCGAACCCGACAGCTAACTTCGCAAGCGTTTTGAGGGGGAAGAGTGTGAAAAAACACAGGAGCCTTCCTGTGTTTTTTTGCGCTTTTTTTAAGAAAAACATGTAATTTTTTAGAAAAAGTATAAGCTAAGAGAACACACAGCAGTTGAAGAAAGGAATAAATACATTATGAAAAAACAGTTTGCTGTATTGGGATTAGGTCGTTTTGGAGGCAGTTTGGTTGAAGAGTTTGCTAATTTGGATGTGGATGTGCTCGCTATTGACCGCAATCAGGAGGTAGTAAAGAAATATAGCAACTCAGCTACATATGTCGTGCAAGCGAACGCAATTGATGAAGCTAGCTTAAAAGGGCTAGGCATTCGTAACGTTGATCATGCTCTTATTTCGTTTGGAGACGATATTGAAGCAAGCGTGCTTGCAACGATGCTTTTAAAAGATATGGGCGTTAAGCAAGTATGGGTAAAAGCGGTGAATATGTATCATCAAAAAGTGCTGGAGAAAATAGGAGCGGACAAAGTCATTCATCCTGAGCGCGATATTGCGAAGCGGATTGCTCATCACGTGGTGTCAGAAAAGATCATTGATTACATTGAACTGTCAAAGGATTATAGTATTGTCGAAATTGTCGCTTCTAAAAAGCTTCATAATAAAACGCTGTTTGATTTGAACATTCGTGCCAAGTACGGCTGCAATATTATCGGCTTTCAGCGAAAAGACGGGGAAATGGTGATTTCGCCTACCGCGCATGAAATAATTGAACAAGGAGATATGCTGATTGTTATCGGACATAATCGCGATTTGAACCGTTTTGAAGAAGAAGGAGTTTAACTCATGAAAAAACAAATCATTAAACTCACTCCTCCGCAGCTGCTTGTCTCCATTTTTGGCGGAGGAATTATTATTGGTGCTCTTCTATTGATGATGCCTTTTTCTACTACTGAGCCAATCCGGTGGGTAGACGCCCTTTTTACATCTACTTCCGCTATGACAGTGACCGGCTTAGCCGTCGTAGATACAGGTACGCGTTTTACCGTCATCGGTCAAACGATTATTATGCTGTTAATTCAAATAGGCGGTCTCGGCATTATGTCATTTGCCGTGCTGATTTTTATGATGCTAGGTAAAAAAATTGGATTTAAAGAGCGTATGCTCGTTCAGCAGGCATTAAATCAGACGAGCGTCGGTGGAGTTGTGCTGCTAGTTAAAAGGTTGTTCATCTTTTCATTTTTAATTGAGTTTGTTGCACTGCTCTTTTTAGCGATACGCTGGGTTCCGGAATTCGGATGGTCTAAGGGGCTGTTCTTTAGCTTGTTTCATTCGATTTCGGCTTTTAATAACGCAGGGTTCGGACTGCTGTCTGATAACTTAGTTCAGTATGTAGGAGATCCTATTATTAACATCACGATTTCTTTTCTCTTTATTATTGGTGGGTTAGGGTTTACCGTCCTTGCTGATATGTGGGTGAAAAAATCGTATAAAAAACTAACGCTGCATTCAAAAATTATGATTATCAGCACGTTCGCCATTAACGTGATTGCCATGCTTTTTATTTTTTTCTTAGAGTACGGCAATTCGCATACGCTCGGAAATTTATCATTAGGAGACAAAGTATGGGCTTCTTATTTTCAAGCGGTAACAACAAGAACCGCTGGCTTTAATACAATTGATTTAGCTCATTTGCATGACGCAACGGTGTTTTTAATGGTTTTATTGATGTTCATTGGTGCAGGGAGTGCGTCAACAGGAGGGGGTATCAAACTCACGACGTTTGTGGTGATTGTCTTTTCTGTATGGGCATTTTTACGAAGCAGGGAAGATATTGTGCTGCTAAAGAGACGACTTCTTCCTCTTCATGTTTTTAAGGCACTAGCCATTACGATGATTTCAATTATGTTTGTGTTTGGGGCCATCTTCCTGTTAAATATTTCGGAAAACCTGCCGTTTGTAAAAATTATGTTTGAAGTTGTTTCTGC
This sequence comes from Priestia sp. FSL W8-0524, assembly GCF_038005965.1. Classification (NCBI taxonomy): domain Bacteria; kingdom Bacillati; phylum Bacillota; class Bacilli; order Caryophanales; family Bacillaceae; genus Priestia; species Priestia sp. FSL W8-0524. The sequence continues at coordinate 3,561,524 of NZ_JBBOUG010000001.1, read as the reverse complement.
GTTTGGAACAGTAGGTTTATCGATGGGAGCGACTCCTGAACTTTCGTACTTTGGACGCGTGATTATTATCTTTATCATGTTTTTAGGAAAAGTGGGGCCATTAACGCTTGCGTTTTCATTATCTAAGCAAAAGCGTGAAGCCGTTCGCTATCCAAACGAAGATATAATGCTAGGATAGAAAAATCGCCTTCGATGAGGCGATTTTTTTATATTATTTATACGTTCAAGACATATAAGAGGTTACGCACAAAACAGTTGCGATGAATAAAAAGAAGGCAAAAACAAGAACAATGGGCAATTTGGAATGTCGGCGCATTAAAGCCCCTCCTTTTTTATAGTAAAAAAATCTCTTACTATATATAACGAAAGAAACAAAAATATGATTCACTTTTTTTGGCGAAATTTGAAGGTTTTTCTCATTGGAAAAATCCGCACCCCTGTCCTAAACATTTTGCCAAGCTGTTGCATACACTAAAAGCAGATAACAGGAAGTGAGGGATGGTACGTGGGAAAACAAAATTTTGCGTTAATCGTTGTGTTATTTGTTTTACTTGTTATTGTAGGTGCGTCTGGCTTTCGCTTTTAAACGTTAACTTTATTTGCGCATAGCCCCCGTCAAAAAGGGCATACTAGGCGGAAGTAAAAACCAAAAATTTCTTCAATATTGCCGAACAATGAGTTCCTCTACTCATTCATCTAATCGGTATGTAGCCATGCGAAAGCATGGTTTTTTTTAAAATAGGAGAGGATGAATGATGTTCATCCTCTCTAAAAATTAGTAGTAGCAAGAACACCCTACGATTACTAATAGGATAAATAAAACAACGATAAATGAAAAACCAAAACCGCCTTTTGCGCCCATATGTGTAACCTCCTTTAATAAAAGTCTCTATATCCTATGTACTAATTGGGTTAAGTGATTGAGAAATTTGCCTATTTTTTAATGGTAACGTTTTTTGTGAAGAATGAAGAACACTTACTTTTTTCATTTGCGCAGAAATCCTTTATGATAAAGAGGAAAAGGAGGGCAAACAGGTGGGAATACATGCACAATACGTCATGAATCAGCTAGAAGAGGGAAAGTGGAAAGAGATCAAGCGCGAAATTCAACAAGAAATGAAGAAAAAACCTCAAGCATCTGATTTGTACTGTTACTTAGCCGTTTGTTTAGCAAAGCAAATTGAAGAATCAATTATCTTTGAAAAAATGGTATTGAACTTAGAAATGGACCGGGCTCTTCATCAGGCATTAACATTAAATCCATCTTCAAGCTTGGCGCACTTCGTTCGAGGAATAAAATATCGGGAAACTCCGCTTATGTTTGGAGGGAATTACGAAAAATCGCTGTTTTATTTGCAGAAGGCGCAAGATCTTGGTTTTGAAGGGATTATGCTGCCGCTCGAACTCGCCAAAACCTATATTCAATTAAAAGAAATGGAAAAAGCGAAAGAACAAATCGCCTATGCTCGGGAAATCAATCCTACGCACGCGGACATTAAAAAAGTCGAAAACATGCTCCAAACAGGACGATGAATCTAAAGTCCTGTTTTATTTTTGATTTTCAGAAAACGTATGCTGATTTTCATAAAGGATTGCTTTTTATATAACAATAAGAATATTTATAAAAAATTTAAGAAGTGCATGTAAGTCGAACGACTTCTTAACTGCTAGATTTTCTACATTATTAGAGCGTTCAGTCTACATAGTTCCAAAAATAGTAAGAAACTATCAGCCTATGGATAAATTGTTAGAAAATATAGATAATTGTAAATGAATAGAGAGAAAAGTTAAACATGCGATTAACTAAAAAAGCAAAGGTATGATTTACTTTGCTTTTTATTTATACGCATATGTAAAAAATATCATAATAAACCAATTTATTCTTCGTGAAATCCATCGTCTCAGGCGATGTGAAATAATGTATTTGAAGGAGGAGACCCAGATGAAGGTTATGAAGATGTTGGCTATTACGTTATTTAGTTTATGTTTAGTTGTCACACCAGCTGCTGCTGAAGTTCCGGGTGTCGACCATTCAATGAAACGGGGTGCTACACAAGGAATTGTAGCGGCATCTCACCCGCTGGCTGCTGAAGCGGGGAGGAAAGTGTTAGCTGAAGGCGGAAACGCTGTAGATGCGGCAGCGGCCATTCAACTATCTCTAAACGTTGTGGAACCGATGATGTCTGGTATCGGCGGCGGCGGTTTTATGATGATTTATGAAAAAAAGAAAGATAAAATTACGATGCTAGACAGCCGTGAAATGGCACCGGCTGATGTCACGCCTAAGCTGTTTTTAGATTCAAAAGGAAAAGTCATTCCTTTCAGTAAACGTCACATAACAGGAAAAGCAGTTGGAGTTCCTGGCACGTTAAAAGGAGTAGAAACAGCCCTTGAAGATTATGGAACCATGGACTTATCAGATGTTATTAAACCTGCTATTACTCAAGCGGAACAAGGAATTAAAGTGAATTGGTCGATGGCTCAGTATATCGATGAAAATGCGGACAAGCTTGAAAGATACCAAACGGCCGGTAATGTATTTGTACCGAATGGCAAGCCGTTGAAAGAAGGAGATAAGCTTGTTCAGCCTGATCTTGCGAAAACATTAAAGCTTATTCAAAAAGAAGGGTCAGACGCTCTTTATAAAGGAGAAATTGGAAAAGCGCTTGTTAAAGAAGTTCAAAAACGCGATGGAAGCATGACCATGGATGATTTAAAAAATTACGTTGTAAAAGAACGCGAGCCGGTCAAAACAACTTACCGAGGCTACGATGTGGTTAGTGCGGCTCCTCCTAGCTCCGGCGGATTAACCGTGCAGCAAATTTTAAAGCTAATGGAAGGTTATGATGTAGAAAAAATGGGTTCCAATACGCCACAGTATTTGCAGCATTTAACGGAAGCGATGCACTTAGCTTTTGCGGACCGCGCGGCGTATATGGCAGATGAAGACTTTTACGAAGTGCCGAAAAAAGGCCTGTTAGATGAAGATTATATTAAAGAACGTCGTAAATTAATTAATCCAAATAAAGCAACGCCTAATGTTAAAGAAGGAGACCCTTGGAAATATGAAGGAAAAGAAAATCCAAATAAAGCAACGATAACGGAAGAAAATCCAATCGGCCAAACGACTCATTTCTCTGTTGTAGACAAATGGGGAAACATGGTTTCTTACACGACTACCATTGAACAAGTTTTTGGTTCAGGAATTATGGTTCCTGACTACGGATTTATGCTCAACAATGAAATGACGGATTTTGATGCCACTCCGGGAGGCGTGAACCAGGTTGAGCCTAAAAAACGTCCTCGAAGCAGCATGTCTCCAACGATGCTGTTAAAAGACGGAAAGCCGTTCATGGCAATTGGTTCACCGGGAGGCCCAACCATTATTGCGTCTGTAGCAGAAACGATTATGAATGTTATTGACCATAAGATGCCGATTCAAAAAGCGATTTTAACGACTCGTATTTATTCAAGCGGCTATCCAACCGTAAGATGGGAACCTGGCTTTAGCCAAGATACACTCCTTGAAATGATGGCTAAAGGACATGCGTTTGAAGAAAAGCCAGAGCATATTGGAAATGTCCAAGCGGTTATCTATGACTATGAAACGGGGAAAATGTACGGAGGTGCTGATAATACGCGCCAAGGCACGGTATTAGGAGTAGACGCAATTAAATATGTATCCAAACAGCCAAAACCAATTAAAGAAGAGAAAAAAGGAGAGTTTACGGTCGAAGTCAACCGTGCCGTGTATCCATTTACTGATAAGCAAGTAAAACTGATTGATGGAAAGCCTTACGTTCAGTCCGACCGCCTGCTGCTAGGATTAGGCGTCATTGATTCGAGTGATTTAAAGCTGTATAAGCCAAATCACCACTCCTATTTATCGGTTATCAAAGTAGCTAAATCACTTGGCTACAAAGTGAAATGGGATGAAGAAAAGAAAGTAGTCTCATTAGAAAAAGATCCTGGTGAAAACGATACCGGCGATGATGAAGACGGAGACGTTATTACAAATTAAATGGGATAAAAGTAGCTTAGTTGAAGGAAGATCCGAACGCGTTTGATTCTTGATAGAGAATCTAAAGCGTTCGGATTTTTTTATTGCGATGGTAAACGTAGGTTTCATTTATATATTGGCTCACTCCTTTTTAAGAAAGCAAATAAAATTGGCGATTTTAAACCAAACGACAAAAAAATTGGCGTAGTTTGCCAAAAAGTTGTAGAAATCGACAGTTTTTTTGGCATGTGTAAGAAAAACTGTGATAAAAAGACTGATAGAATGCTACAAACAAAGTTGGCATCATTTTTGCATAAGAAATAGATGAGGGGCTGTATCAATGAAAAAATACATAGTTAAATAAACGCCTATGTTTACTTCACACAGACTAACATGCAACGGAGGTATAGAAAATGAAAAAAGAAATTTCAATTATCGGTGTACCAATGGATTACGGACAAACAAGAAGGGGCGTAGACATGGGGCCGAGCGCAATCCGCTATGCGGGCATGAATACACGCTTAGAAGCTCTTGGCTATACCGTACATGATGAAGGCGATATTAAAGTAGAGATTAAAGAACGGGCAGACGTGGATAAAAATACGAATTTGAAAAACTTAGCGGCTGTAGCCAGCGGAAATGAACAGCTTGCTGCAAGAGTTGAAGAAGTGAAAGAGCAAGACCGCTTTCCGTTAATATTAGGCGGAGATCACAGTATTGCAATTGGAACGCTTGCAGGAGTGGCAAAAGGTTCAGAAAATTTAGGCGTTATTTGGTATGATGCTCATGGTGATTTAAATACCGCTGAAACATCTCCATCGGGCAACATTCACGGCATGCCGTTAGCGGTGAGCCTGGGTATTGGACATCCTGTACTTTTAAATATTGGAGGGTATACACCAAAAATTAAACCTGAAAATCTAGTTATTATCGGTGCACGCTCACTAGATGATGGTGAAAAAGAGTTAATTAAAGAAAAAGGAATTAAAGTGTATACGATGCATGAAATTGATCGTTTAGGTATGACGCAAGTGATGAAAGAAACGATTGATTATTTAAGCGGTACAGACGGTGTGCACCTGTCGCTGGACTTAGACGGCTTAGATCCGGATGATGCACCAGGCGTAGGTACACCTGTAAAAGGCGGCATCAGCTACCGAGAAAGTCATTTAGCAATGGAAATGCTAGCGGAAGCAGACATGGTGACATCTGCTGAATTTGTAGAAGTGAACCCCATTTTAGATCAGCATAACAAAACTGCAGAAGTAGCGGTTGCGTTAATGAGTTCATTGTTTGGCGATAAGCTTTTATAAGAAAAAGCTACTTACAGGTATCGTGTGGAGAAAATCTGTTGTGATCCAAGAAACGGTCATGCAGGACTAAGCGGCTGCCATCTTCGCTACGGGGGTGGCGCCATTTGAAAATCATCCGGCATCAATTGACTTCAGTCAGGAAGAGCTGCCTAATAAGCGGCTATAAAAACAAAATAAACCTAAAAAAATGAAAGCGATTTCATTTTTTGTGCAGCAAAGGGAGGAAATGGGATGAATATTCCACAGGGACAGCCAGGAGAATTAAAAAGAACGATGAAAACAAGGCATCTTTTTATGATATCACTAGGGGGATGTATTGGTACCGGTTTTTTCCTTGGGTCAGGTTATACCATCAATGAAGCAGGTCCGATGGGAGCAATGATTTCCTACTTAGTAGGAGGGATCATTATGTATCTAACGATGCTGTGTCTTGGAGAATTATCCGTTGCTATGCCAGTTGCAGGATCGTTTCAAACGTACTCCACTAAATTTATCGGCCCTGCAACAGGTTTTGCGATTGGATGGCTGTACTGGCTAGGATGGGCAGTAACGGTGGCACTTGAGTTTTTAGCTGCCGGACAGTTAATGCAAAGATGGTTCCCAGGCTCGCCCGTTTGGTTATGGTGTGCCATTTTTGGAGCGTTAATTTTTTCATTAAATGCACTTTCAGCTAAAGCATTTGGTGAAACAGAATTTTGGTTTTCAAGCGTTAAAATTTTCGCCATCATTATGTTTATTGTTGTAGGCGGAGCCGCAATGTTTGGATTCATTGATATGAAAAGCGGACAGGAAGCACCGCTTTTATCAAACTTCTTTGCCGAAGGGCTGTTTCCAAATGGAGTAACGGCTTTGCTGATTACAATGATTACGGTGAACTTTTCGTTTCAAGGAACAGAATTGATTGGAATTGCGGCGGGAGAAAGTGAAAATCCGGAAAAAACAATTCCAAAAGCGATCAAGCAAACGGTTTGGCGTACGCTTTTCTTTTTCGTCTTATCCGTGTTTGTCTTAGCAAGCATGATTCCTCGTGAAAAAGCAGGCGTTGTAGAAAGCCCGTTTGTTGTTGTGTTAGATAGTGTAGGTGTACCTTACGCGGCGGATATTATGAACTTTATCATTTTAACAGCTCTTCTTTCAGTCGCAAACTCTGGGTTTTACGCGGCTACACGTATGCTTTATTCTCTTTCAAGAGAAGGAATGGCAAGTCCTGCGCTTGGAAAAGTCAACAAAAGAGGTGTACCGTTTAATGCACTATTAATTACGCTTGTGATTTCATGCTTTTCGCTGCTTTCAAGCGTAGTGGCAGCTAAAACCGTTTTCGTATGGCTGATTTCACTCGCTGGACTTGGCGCTCAAATTGGCTGGATTGCGATTACAGCTTCACTGCTTGCATTCCGTCGTGCTTACGTGGCTAAAGGTGGAAAAGTAGAAGATCTGAAATTTAGAACACCTCTTTATCCGGTTCTGCCTATCGTAGCGCTTATTACGAACTGTATTGTTATGATCAGTCTTGCGTTTGATCCTGAGCAGCGAATGGCGTTATACTGCGGAGGTATCTTCTTTATAGGCTGTTATGTTTATTATTATTTGAAAATTCGAAAACAAAATCAGTCAAAACAGGAGCAAGAAGTTCAGCTTGCGGAAAATAAACGAATGATTATTTAACATAAAAACCCGAAAAATCATGATTTTTCGGGTTTTTTATGTACTTGTCTTTAGCTATCTAGTGTTGTATCTTCATTTTTACGGCGGCGAAGTCTCCATAGCGTGATAAGGGCAAGCAGTGTAAGAACGATACCGCTGCCGAGCAGGATATGACTCACTGTTTTATCCTGCTTTTTTTGGCCTTGTTCAAAATATTTCTTGTACATCGCCACCGCAGCTTTATTTTGCTTGTATTTTTTCGGAACGCTCATTTCTTTTCCTAGTTTCCAGCCGTCTTTATAAGCTTTTTGCTGTAAAGATTTCACATCTTTATTCGAATAAAAACCTGCTTTGTACCATTTTTCTAGTTGAGGCTTGTCCTGAAGACTTTTAGGCGCTCTATAGGTCTGATAAGTGAAAGCTGAGTCGTATCCATCTGCTTTTACGTCTTTTTGTTTTTGTTTCTGTCCTTTTTCATATCCTTGTTCAAAGGCTGTTTGCAATTCGCCCTCTGCTTCTGCAGGTACTTCGAGTGGAAGGTCGTGATAGCCTTGTACGTAGCCTTGCTTTTCAAACTGCTTTTTTTGCTGATTCAGTACTTCGGCTTGAGCGGTTTCAAAGCCTTCTGTAAAAGCCTGACGTGTGACATCCTCATCATCATACATGCTGGGAACACTCATCGAATCATTTTCAAGACCTTGTTCATAGCCTTCTTTTTTTGCTTTAACAGATAGGTCCATTAAAGAAATAGCTTTTTTGTAGCCTTGAACATAACCTTTATTCCAGTCGGATGACTTAGAAGGGAAGGGGTCGATTTCCGATTGAATAGTAGCATGTTTGTAATCAAGGACGCCTTGCTGATAGCCTTCCTCTTCGCCGGCAGCCATTTCATTTTCTTGTTCAGTCTTGAGTTCTTCCTCTTTTTGCTGCTGTCCTTTTTTATATCCTACCGTATACCCCATCATAAACCACGTGAATTCTTCAGAAGATTTGTCCAGTCCTGTTGTTTGATCGAACTGCTCGAATTTTTTCTGTGCGTATCCATCTTCTTCTCCGAGCGAATAGCCTTCTTGATAGAGAGAGTCAAAAATAGCTTTTACATCTTCAGTTGTATCCACGTCCGTTGACTGGTCCAAAACATCGGAAGAGGAATCCGGGGAATCAGGAGTAGCATAAGAAGAGATGGGGTCACTTGCAAGAATAAGTAAGCAAGCTGTACTAATAACGGCTAATTTTTTTTTCATCATTTCTTCACCTTTTAGTTCAAAGTTAATATTTATTTTGTAGTTTAAGCGTACAGCTTTCCATGCAGAAAGGCGTGTAAAAGTTTTTCCAATTATGAAAATTATAACATTTAAATGAAAAGGAGAATAGGTGGTAAAAGGGAGAAATATGTGTTTTTCGCAGAGTTTTATCTTTGGCGCTGTTTTGCCTTTTTTACTCTGTATGAGCGGTAAAATATTTCAGCTACAAAACAGAATAAAAGGAAAAAAAGAACAAATAATTCGGCGAACTCCATTACGCGAAACGGGCTGTAGGCATTTTGAAGAGCCATTGAAAAACTAAATCCTTGCATCATATCCACACCGATAGAAAATCCCATTAAGCATCCTAACAGCAAAGCTGATATCCAAACGATTTTCATATGTCTCACTCTCCGTTTTTATTTTTTTCTTAAAAACATTCTACTGATAGTTTTTGTTATTTTTTTGGTCTTACGCTTTGATTGTTCTATTAAAAATTGCATACAAAGCATTTATTTGGAAAAAGCTAAAAAAAAGAAAAGAAAGGTGTTTTTAATCGTGCCTTCTTTATTTAAAAATAAAAAAAGCAAAGACAATAAAAAGGAAACAGAAGGTTCGCTACCAGAGGAACAAGAACTGCTGATGCAGTCGCTTGAAGGTAATATAGCTAACATAAAAAAGCGAACGGGGAACAGCTCGGATATGGTGATTCGCTATATAAAAATTGGGGAAAGGGCAGCCATTCAAGCCGCTGTTATCTATATAGACGGAATTGTAGACAATCAGTCTATCCAAGAGCTTTTAGTAGACACCATGATGAAAGATGACGTGTTTTCTGAACCAATAACACCTCAAAATGCTTTTACGTTATTAAAAGAAGATGTAGTAGGAATTGGAGACATTGCGATTTTACATACGTGGAGTGAAGTGTTTCCCGCCTTGATGTCAGGAGACACGCTTATCTTGATAGATGGAAACAACCATGCGATGAGTGCAGGTACGAAAGGCGGGGAGTGGCGTTCAATTCAAGAACCGACTACACAGCTTGTCGTTCGGGGTTCTAAGGAAGGGTTCACGGAATCGATTGCTAAAAACATGCCCATGGTCAGGCGAATTATCAAATCGCCTGACTTATGGGTAGAAACGATGAAGATTGGGAAAGTAACGCAGACAGACGTTTCAATGATGTACATTAATGGGATTGCCAATGACAAAATCGTAAAAGAAGTAAAGCAGCGTCTTAACCAAATTAATATCGATAGCATTTTAGAATCAGGCTATGTAGAGCAGCTTATTGAAGACCAAACGTACACTACTTTTCCTACAATGTATCACACGGAGCGTCCCGATATCGTTGCAGGAAATCTCTTAGAAGGGCGTATTGCGATTTTTGTAGACGGAACGCCATTCGTGCTGATTGCACCTGCTGTCTTCATTCAGTTTTTTCAGTCTCCTGAAGATTATTATTCGCGCTTTGATATTGCCACGTCGATTCGTTTTTTACGCATTCTTATTTTTTTTATTTCACTGATTGCACCGGCTACGTATGTAGCGATCACAACTTTTCATCAAGAAATGGTTCCGACGAAGCTGCTCATCGCCATTGCTGCACAGCGGGAAGATGTTCCGTTTCCTTCCTTGGTTGAAGCGCTCATTATGGAAGTCACATTTGAAATTTTGCGAGAAGCTGGTATTCGACTTCCAAGGGCGATCGGTTCTGCAGTTTCAATTGTAGGAGCGCTCGTGATTGGGCAAGCATCGGTTCAAGCAGGGATTGTATCTCCAGCGATGGTTATTGTTGTAGCGATGACGGCGATTGCAAGCTTTGCGACGCCTTCATTTGCCATTGCGATTTCTGCTCGGCTCATTCGCTTTGTTTTTATGATTGCAGCAGCTACTTTCGGGTTTTATGGCATTATCCTGTGCTTTTTAATGATGATTGTTCATCTCTGCAGTCTTCGTTCATTCGGTGTTCCATACATGACGCCTCTTGCTCCATTTATTCCGAGCAATTCAGGTGATACCATTGTTCGCATGCCGTGGTGGACGCTTAGACAAAGACCAAGGCTCATCAGTAGTGGAAATATGGTGAGAGAAGGAGACAACCAGCGCCCAATGCCTCCTAAAAGCCGGGGAATGGCAAACACTACGGTGAAAGAAGGCGATCAAAGTGATGCGTAAAGGGCTTTTATGTACAGTTATGGCATTTTCGATTTGCATCCTTTCAAGCTGCTGGAGCAGTAAGGAATTAACCGATTTAGCGATTGTCGCAGCGATGGGAATTGATAAAACAAAAGATGGTCAGTATCAAATCACGCTGCAAATTATTAATCCAGGTAACGTAGCCGGCGGTCTTCAAGGCGGCGGGGGTGGTACCCAAAGTCCGTCTGTTTCCGTATACGGAGCAAAAGGCGCAAACCTAGTGGAAGCAAGTAGAAGAGCATCGAGCACGGTATCAAGAAGACTGTACTACGCTCATACAAACTTAATTGTTATCGGAGAAAGCCTAGCGAGAACGGAGGGCATTGATGTCATTATTGATGGCATTGACCGAGATCCGGAATTTCGAATTACATCTGATATGGTCATTGCAAACGGCGTAAAAGCTTCCAGTTTTGTAAAATCTCTTACGCCAATTGATAAAATTCCAGCTAATAAAGTCCTTAAAACGCTGGAGCTCACCGAACAAAAGTGGGGAGAACATATGAAAGTATCGGCTCAAGAAGTTATGAAAAACCTTGAATCCCCGGGAAGTCAAGCGCTGATGTCAGGGTTTGGAATAAGAGGTAGCGCTCAAAAAGCCCAAACGCTGCAAAATCTTCAGCAAACTGCTCCTGAATCGACTCTTCGTGCAGAAGGACTCGGCATGTTTAAAGATGGGAAGTTGATTACATTTTTATATGGAAAAAAAGCGCGAGGCGTGATGTGGCTGCGGGATAAAGTGCAGGGAACAGATGTGAATATTTCATGGAAAGATAAAAAGAAAGCCATTGCTTATCAAGTCGTCCGTCAGCGAACAAACGTGAGTGCAAATATGGTAAACGGCAAACCAAAGATGATTGTACGAACTAGAGTAGAAGGAGATATTGGTGAAATGGAAGTACCTATAGATATTAAAAATCCATTTGTGATTCTTGATATTGAAAAAAAAATAGAAGCAGCCATTGAAAACGAAATAAAAGAAGCGTTTGCTTTTGCTCAAAAAAAACAGACGGACGTTGTGGGATTTGGAGAAGTCGTGCACGAAAATTATCCGAGGCAGTGGAAAAGGCTTCAGCATGAGTGGAGCGATGTGTATTTTCCTGAAGTGGAGATGGATGTGAAAGTAGAAGCGTATGTAAGACGAGCAGGTTTGCGAAACAAGTCGTTTATGTCTGATGCGGTAAAACAACGCCAGTAAACAGGAGGGAGCAATGAGTGGAAAAAGTGAAAATTAGCTCTGTGCAGTTTTTTATTTTAATTGTCCTTTTTGAACATGGAAGCGCATTGCTCATTCCGCTTGCAATGGATGCAAAACAAGACGCTTGGCTTGCTATTTTACTCGGTATGTTTGGGAGCTTATTGCTTTACCTCATTTACTACCGGCTGTATAGGTACTATCCTAACATGCTGCCGACAGAATACATGCAAAAGCTGCTAGGGAAAGTCTTGGGATCTGCACTTGCTTTTTTATATTTGCTTCATTTTTCATATGCTGCCGCTCGCGTACTTCGTGATTTTGGAGAAATGCTGCTGACATTTGGCTACCCCGACAGCCCTTTGTTTGTCGTGAACGCGATGCTGATGCTGTTGATTATTTATACTGTGCACAAAGGACTTGAAGTAGTGGCTCGGGCAGGAGAGCTCATGTTTATTTTGATGTATATCTTGGCTGTAGCAGGATTTGTGCTTATTTTTGTTTCAGGATTAATTGATTTTACTTCTTTAAAACCGATACTTGGAGATGGGATTTGGCCGGTTTTAAAAACAGTCGCCACTCAGACTCTGTATATTCCGTATGGAGAAGCTGTTGTGTTTACGATGATTTTTCCATATGTAAAAGATCCTAAAAAAGTAAAGCTTGTAGGCCTTTGCGGCATTGTACTAAGCGGCATTAACTTAGCAATCACCATGGCGATTAACGTGAGTGTATTAGGGATAGGGTTGACTAACAGGTCGGTCTTTCCGCTTTTAAGTACGGTAGAGAGCATTAGAGTAGCTGATTTTTTAGAGCGGCTAGACGTGTTTTTTATGATTGCGTTAGTCATTGGAGGATTTGTTAAAATCAGCGTCTTTTTTTACGCGGTAATTGTGGGGCTTTCCACGCTGTTTAAGGTAAAACGACCTTCTGCGCTGACATATCCTGTTGGCACGGTGATTTTATTTTTTTCTTTGACGATTGCAAGTAATTTTCAAGAGCATTTAAAAGAAGGCTTAACGATTATGCCGGTGCTACTTTTTATCCCTTTTCACGTAGTGATTCCGCTTACGCTGCTCTGTATAGCCTTTATTAAACATCGCATAAAAAAAACAAAAGCGCTGCAGCCATCCTAATGGCTGCAGCGCATTCGTCTGCGATCTTCTACTGCAAGTGCAGCTGTTCCCGCTCTTTTTTTACTTGTTCTAGCTGTGAAATCGTAACAAGCTGATATCCTTGTGCGTGAAGCTGCTTCATAATTTCAACCGCTGCTTCGGCACTTGTTTGATAAATATCATGCATTAAAATAACTTTTCCGTCTCCGACTTGGCTCATAACTGCTTGAACGGAGTGAGGAACGTTTCGATATTTCCAGTCTTCAGGATCGATATCCCATAGAGTCACGCCAACATTTCCGACATAACGTCTTACATTTGCATTCACAGCTCCATAAGGAGGACGTACATGCAGTGGTTCATAGCCGCTCACTTGTTTAATAAGCGCTTGGGTATCGCCTATTTGGTGTTTGACCTGCGCTTCATTTAAACGTGTGAGCTGAGGGTGGTCCCAAGAGTGATTTCCGACTTCGTTGCCTTCCTTCACCATACGTTCGATTGTTTCAGGATAATATTGAACGCGGCTTCCTAACACAAAAAAGGTAGCGTGTCCGTTCACTTCTTTTAATCCATCTAAAATCACATTGGTAGATGCAGGGTTAGGTCCATCATCAAAGGTCATCGCAACGACTTTTTTAGTTGGATCAATAGGCGCTCCTTGCTGCGGTATTTCGTTAACGATATGTTTTGGAGGCGTTTCTTTGACTTTATTTTTATTTGCTGCTTCGTCTTTGTAAGTATCACTCAGCATGTCTTTAAATAAATCTTTTTGGATAGCGATTGTTTTGGTTTTCGTTTGTTCAGCACCTAGCTGGTAAGGCTTAAAGTAGATCACAATACTGTTTTCAAGCAGCGCAAACTGACTGAAATTTTGATTGGCTGCCTGAGTTCCTTTTTGAAGGCCCGGGTCAAAATCAGCTTTTTTCATTTGTTTTTTTAATTCAGCATATGAAATAGCCGAAAGGCGATCTAAATAGTTTGCATTTTCGTTAAATAAATCTTTTAACGTCATTTGTTTTTGAGCAGGCAGGTCAAATGTAAAGGTTTTGAGAGAAGACGTTCCTTTCTCTCCATTTATAGATTCATATTCATCAAAGACAACGCTTAGCGTTTGCTTGCTGTAATGGACGATTTTATATGTAATCGTTAATTCAGATTTTTTCTTTTTTGACTGCTTCTTCAGATTTTTTTCATAGTGTGCCACTTGATCTGTTACGTAAGCTTGAATGGATTGATCAATTTCTTTTTTACCAAAGGAAGGGTAGCTAATGGCATAGCCTCCGTCTGTAAGGTCCTTAACTAGCGTTTGAATTTCAACGTCTGGATAGGTTTGATCTGTTTGAATACTTGCCGTTTTTTTCTCTGTACTGTTTGCTTTGACGATATACCCTGCTGTACCAAGAAACAAAATACAGCATCCAAGCAGTGTCAAAATACGTTTGTAGCCCATGGTTTTCATGTAGTAATATTCCCCTTTTTGTATATATCTACCTAATAGACGCATGAGACCATCATTTAGTTTTACTTTTTTTTAAAAAAACCAAACTATTTTTCTACTCATTCCGTCTACCTTATAGATGTACTTCAGCAAGAGAAAATAGAAGGGGTATGAAAGACAATGAAAAAACACGATGCACATCAGATGCTCGTAGCATGCATAACCGAGCATAAAGCAGATTTTTACCGGCTTGCCTTTAGCTATGTAAAAAATCAAGAAGATGCGCTTGATATTGTGCAAGAATCGATTAAAAAAGCACTCATTTCAATAGACAGTATCAAAGATATTCAATCGATTAAAAGCTGGCTTTATAAAATTGTTGTACGAACGGCAATCGATTTCCTGCGTAAGCATAAACGTTTAACGCTTATGGGCGATGAAGAGCTTGAGTATCTGAGCAGCGGACGTGAAGATCAGTATGAAGATATTGATTTAAAGCAAGCAATGGATCAGCTGCCGGTTAAATATAAGACCATTATTATTCTGCGGTTTTTCGAAGATTTAAAAATGGACGAAATTGCGGAAATCATTGAGGAAAATGTAAATACAGTAAAGACAAGGCTATACAGAGCGTTGAACCTGTTGCGGATTACGATGACGGAGGAGGACTTAGAACAATGAATGAAAAAATAGAAAAGTTAAAGAAGCAGTATCATGACATTCCTATTCCAGACGAATTAGATGGTGTTGTTGCACAGGCACTTTCTTCACACCCTCGTAAAAAGAAATTCTATATTTGGCCGAGCTCGATTGCGGCAGCAGCGATGATTTTTATCACAACGGTGAATGTAAGTCCAGATGCGGCAAATGCAATGGCAAAAATTCCTGTACTGGGAAAAGTAGTAGAAGTAATTACATTTGAGGAACTGAAACAAGAAGAAAAGCATTCTCGTATTGACGTGAAAACACCATCGATTTCAGGCTTGGAAAACAAAGGTCTTCAAACAAGCTTAAATGAAAAGTATATAAAAGAAAATGAACAGCTGTATGAACAGTTTAAAAAAGAGATGAAAACATTACGAAAAGAAGAGAAAGGAAACGTGGCTGTCAGCAGCGGCTATGATATTATGACGGATACCGATGATTTGCTTGTGGTTCATCGATATGTGGAAGAATCGAGAGCTTCAACGTCGAGCGTTAATCAGTACGACACGATTGATAAAAAACACGAAGTGCTCGTTACGCTTCCAAGTTTGTTCAAAGATAAAAGCTATATAAAGGTCATTAGTGAAAATATTAAACAGCAAATGAAAGATCAAATGAAGCATGAAGAAGGCACAATCTACTGGCTGACTGAAGAAGATATGGATCCTTTTAAAGAGATTGCTGAAAATCAAAGCTTCTACATTACAAAAGATCACAAGCTTAGAATTGTATTTGATAAATACAAAGTCGCTCCAGGATATATGGGAAACATTGAGTTTGAAATTCCAACGGACGTTATTTCAAACCTTCTAGTTGGTAAACGGTATATTCATTAAAAACCAGACGTGAACACTGAACGTTCACGTCTGGTTTTTTACATAAAGAAACGTTTAAATTTATTTTTATGCAAAATAAGTTGAAATATATAAGCAATCATGTATAATATTCTGTATATATTTTCATTCTTTTTATTTATAAAGTCTTAGGGACAAATGATGTGAACGGTTGCATTTCTAGAGAGGAAGTGAAGAGGTGAAACGCACGTTAAATCAAGATACGATTAAAGATGCCATGCTGTTTAATCAGCTTGTGATGCAAGTAAGCAAAGCTCTTTGGAAGTCTACTGAAAAGGATTGGGAACAGTGGGTTAAGCCGTACGATCTGAGCATTAATGAGCATCACATTTTAGGGATTGCTTATCAGCTGGAAATTGCGTCGATGACCGACATTTCAAAGCTAGGCGTCATGCATTTATCCACAGCTTTTAACTTTGCAAAAAAATTGCACCTGCGGGGCTATCTTACCCTTTCTAAAAATGAGAAAGATAAGCGGAATACATACGTGCAGCTCACAGAAGAAGGAAAAAAGATGTTTTTAAAAACGATCGAGGATTATAACCCTCTTGAAAATCCTTTGTTTCAAGGAGCGATGCCGCTGCGAGATGTTTACGGAGAGCTGCCTGACTTTGTTGAGCTGACGGCTCTGATTCGAAGCATATACGGAGATGATTTTGTCCAGTTCATCGAACGTTCTTCTCAAGAGCCCGCTAGCTTGAAAAAATAAAAAAGCCTTCTTGTGCAAGCTGAGAAGGCTTTTTTGCATATCAACTTTTTTCAGTTAACCGTTCAAGTTCTTCTGAGGAATGGGCCATCTTCTCAATCCGCAGAGATAGCTGCTTCATTGCGTCAGCGATTTTATCAAGCTCTTTTTTTGTTAGAACGGTTTGCTGTTTGTTCTCGGTTGTTATGCTAAGGACGTTCGTAAAAAAAGAAGTAATGTTGTTCATGTTGTCAGCCGTATCTTTTGTTAATGTAGCGACTTCTCCACCTAACGCCGAAACGCTTTCGATTTGTTTTTGAATGTCTCCGATAAAAGTAGAAATATTAGAAATCGATTTCTTCGTTTCTTCTGCAAGCTTCCGTACTTCCTGTGCTACCACTGCAAATCCTTTTCCATGCTCACCTGCTCGAGCGGACTCAATCGAAGCGTTTAATGCCAATAAATTCGTTTGCTCCGCAATAGAAGTAACAATCGAAACGATTTGATGGATTTGCTGTGATGTATGTTCGAGCGTTTTCATTTTGTTTTGAATGAGCGACGTATTTTTTTGTATGCTTCCAAGCATGTTTTGTTCTTCTTTTAATTTTGCTTGACTCGTAACGGATTCTTTCTCAATGACTTCTGCCAATTGGGAGCTTTTGTTTGCATAAGAAACGACGTCAGAAGACTGATTGTGCATTTGATTCATAAATTTCTTCGTTTCTTCAGATAACGAAGAAAGGATAGATGATGTACGAGAGATTTCTAGCTGAATTTTCTCTTTTTGAGTCTGAAGTCCAGCGCGCTGCTCGTCATATTCAAGCTCATAGGCTTTTAACACAATTTGCTGTTCTAGACTAATAAGCTTTGTCATACTTGCGATAAAAGCTAGACATTCTTCTTTTGATTCCATCGTACGTTCACATACTGAAAGAAGCGACGTAAATAAATTTTGAAATGCGCACAAATACCAGTTTGGCTCAAGTCCAATTTTAACGTGCATCTTGGAAATTTTTTGACGTTTTACCACAAAAGCGTCGTCTATTTGTCCATCAAACATTTCTAAGATGTGCTGTTTTAACGTTTGTTTTAATGCATGGACGCTGCTGTGCTTTTCGATAATCGCAACCAAATGAGCCTGTTCGCCAATAGCTTTGTAAAAATCATTCACGATCTCTTCGATGGCGTTCAGCGCGTGAACTTGAAATCTGGCAATGCGTTCGAGGTCTTCTGCTGTTAAGGAAATCATGTTAATCTGCTTTTTTATCATCGGGTCCGATACATGAAGCTTTACAGTGATGGATTCGACAGCCGCGGCTTCGGGGTGCACGTTGTTTCGTTTAAACCAATTCATGTTTATCACCTTTATTTGCTAGAATAGTTGTTTTTCTCTTCTTCTTATATTTCGGCGTTTTACGTCCAAGAGTTGAGGCTGTTTAAAAAGATTGTTATCAAATTGTTATCTTCTATTAATTGAATTGTTATCCGCAGATGGTATGGTTGTACGGTGCTTAAAACATGATTCGGGGAGGAAACGAAATGAAAAAAATGCTATCGGCGCTTCTTGTAGGAGGAGCTTTATTTGCAAGTCCGGCAATGGGACATGCTGCGTTTGGCGACACGGTTTTAAAACAAGGGATGACAAATGATGATGTTGAACAAGTTAAAACGGTGTTAAAAGATAAAGGATTTTTAAAAGGCGAAGTATCGCGTTATTTTAATTATGAAACAAAAAAAGCGGTTATGGCTTTTCAAGAGAAACATAACCTAGAAGCAGATGGAATTGTTGGAGAGAATACATACAATGCATTAAGTAAAGGCGGCGTTGTAGAAGGCGAATCAGAAGTGAATACGGATAAAGTAATCAGCAAAGCAAAATCCTTAATGGGCACCCCGTACAAATGGGGCGGCACTACACCTTCGGGATTTGACTGCAGCGGATATCTTCAGTATGTATATAAAGAAAGCGTAGGCGTTGATATTCCAAGAACGGTTGAAGATATCTATAAAGCAGGTGAAAATGTAAGTGAACCGCAGGTAGGAGATCTTGTTTTCTTTGAAACGTACAAAGAAGGTCCTTCTCATGCAGGCATTTATCTTGGAGACGGACAGTTTATTAACGCATCGTCTTCTAAAGGCGTTACAATTAGCGATAAAAATTCAAGCTATTGGAAAGAGCGTTATATAGGAGCAAAGCGTATTGCAGTCAACTGATTCTTCATTTAATAGATAAGAAAAGACAAAGCTTAGGAGCTTTGTCTTTTTTTGTTTGGGTTTCAGTAGGTAGGAGGAAGTAGGAAATAATCCTATGCAAAACGGGC
Source organism: Priestia sp. FSL W8-0524 (assembly GCF_038005965.1). Lineage (NCBI taxonomy): Bacteria > Bacillati > Bacillota > Bacilli > Caryophanales > Bacillaceae > Priestia > Priestia sp. FSL W8-0524. Next base: position 3,542,808 of record NZ_JBBOUG010000001.1, on the reverse strand, counting down.
TGGTCATGTGCGTATTTGTATAAAAACGTGATAAAAGTTCTGTCACCTTTCTGATAAAGCTTGTATATATTGGTAAAGTAATCTCTTAAGTTACGTCAATGGTTATAGGTAATTTGAAGGGATAGCAGCATAAAAAGGAGGAACAAACTTTATGTTTTTTTGTTGTTACCGTCGCTATGTAGAAAAGATAAAACACCTGTTGTTTTCAAATCGATTTGCTGAATTTATTCAGGAAAACACAAAAAAAGCAGTAGAAGACGTTGTTTATTCCGACACGTTTAAAGAATATGTGATCAGTATTATTAAAGAAGCTCAAGAATCACCTTTTAAAGAAATTGCCAAGCAGTATATCGGACAAGAAGTTGTAATTGAAACAACGGCTGGTCCGCTTGAGGGCGTCGTGACGTTTGTTGGGGATAACTATTTAGAATTGATAGAGTCTTCCACATCAACGGTATTACTGCCATTTACAAGCATCGTCACCATTCAAAGTGCTTAAACGAAAGGAGAGAAAAGTATGTTTCAAGATGCATTAAGAGAAAATGTGGGTTCATTTGTGCAAATCATCACAGCTATTGACGTTATTAATGGAACACTGCTTGCTGTTACGGACGCAGCTGCTGTTGTACGTACATCAAGCTCATATGGTGAGCCAACGGATGTAACCATTCCACTAGTATCCATTACGTATGTTCGAATTTTTAGCGGAGTTGAGTGAGTTTGAAAGTATCAGTGATTATTCCAGCCTGTAACGAGGCCGATTCTTTGTTACCTGTCATTAAAGAAGTTCAAAAAATGAAGCCGTTTGAGATTATTGTCGTAGTAAATGGATCCAGTGATACAACAAAGGAAATAGCCGAGGATGCAGGATGCCGCGTTGTTTATTATGAAGAAGCTCTTGGTATTAATATTGGAAGAGCCATTGGGGCTAAAAAAGCAAAAGGAGATATTTTGCTTTTTTTGGACGGAGATATAGCGGTTCCTCATGAGGAGCTGATGAAATATACGCAAGCTATAGAAACCGGTCATGATATCGCTTTAAATAATCTTACATGGATTATGAAACGAAAGGTGCGTCCTCATCCTGTTTCTGTTGCCAAATATATGCTGAACTTGTGCTTACAGCGTGAAGATTTATCTGTTCAAGCCTTAACAGCCATTCCTCATGCCATCAAAAAAACATCAGCAGCTAAAATCGGATATGAGAATTTAGCTCATCCGCCCCTCGCTCATACGATTGCTCTTTTAAAAGGAATGTCAATTGTTGCACCGTGTTCTTCAGACGTTATTTATACAAACAAGATTCGAAACACTCATAAAACCATTCCTACCAATTCCCCTTTTCCTATTTCCACTAACTATATCATTGGAGATCACATTAAAGCGTTAGCTCATCTTATTGAAGAAAAAGGAATAAGAGGCGGACTAACAGACGGCGATCGAAACCGGGAAGTTGTTTCGGCTTATACACCGAATGTGAAACGGAAAACAGGCGTTAAGTACAGCGCCGTTATTCCAGTAGGTGAAGAAAAAGAAACGATTGCAAGCGTGATCCAAGAAGTGAAAAAAGCAGGAGTGGAAGAAATCATCGTGGTTGCCAACGGAGCCGATGAAGTGACGGTTAAACGAGCAATTGAAGCTGGAGCCACTGTTCTTCATTACAAGCAGCGGCTTGGGCATAATGTACCTCGAGCAATCGGTGCCATGTACAGTAGCGGTGAAGTTTGCTTGTTCGTAGATGGAGATATCGTCATTTCTGCAGAAAATTTACGTCCGTATCTAGAAGCAGCTGATCAAGGAATTGATGTAGCGCTTAATAATTTAGAGTGTTTGCTGGATGAAGTGCATCCTATTCACTCTGTAAGTGCGGCGAAATATTTTCTTAATATCATTTGTAAACGTCCTGATTTGACAATCAATACAACGACGGCGATTCCGCATGCAATTAAACGGGATGTAATGGAGAAGGTTGGCTACGAATCTCTTATTATTCCGCCTTTATTTCAATTAAAAAGTATTATGTACGGCTTTATGGTTCAGCCCGTTCATTTTGTTGATGTGGCGCGAACGAACCGGATTCGAAAAGAGCACATGAAAGTCAAAGGTTTGGCGGCATCAACGCAGCGTATTCTAGGAGATTATGTTGAGGCCCTTGCATACTATATTAGCCAAACAAGTGAAAGAGGCGAGTTTCTTCCGGACATACGAAGACATGATATCTTGTTTGAGGTGTTGAAAAATGAATAAAAAAGTTGCTGTTATTGGTCTTGGCTATGTTGGATTGCCGCTTGCTCTTTTATTTGCAAAGAAAAACTATAGCGTCGTTGGTCTTGATATTGACGCACGAAAAATTGAAGCGCTAAAACAAGGGAAAAGCTATATTCCAGATGTACGTAATGATGTGATTCAAACCCAGAAAAACTTTCAAGCATATGAATTGAAAAAAGGTATTTCCGCATTTCAAGCATGCGATTATGTAGTTGTGACTGTGCCAACTCCTATTACAGAAAATCATAACCCCGATCTAGGACCAGTCATTAGCGCATCTAAATTTTTGAAAGAACATATGGTAAAAGGGCAAACCGTTATTTATGAAAGCTCTACTTACCCAGGCACGCTTGAAGAAGTCGTTTTGCCTATTTTGAAAGATTCCAACTTACAGGCAGGTAAAGATTTTTATCTAGCTTATTCTCCAGAACGAGTTGATCCGGCAAACAAATCATACGATATTGAGCATATTCCAAAAGTGATTAGCGGCTACAGCAAAGACTGCCTTTATCACGTGCAGACGTTTTATGAAAGTATTTTTCAGCAGGTGGTGCCTGTTTCTTCTCCAAAAGTAGCGGAAATGTGCAAGCTGTTTGAAAACATTCAGCGCCTTGTCAATATTTCGTTGGTGAATGAAACAAATGAATTGTGCGAGGAATTAGGGATTGATTTTCATGAGGTATTACAGGCGGCATCTACTAAGCCGTTTGGGTTCACACCGTATTATCCAGGACCCGGAATTGGAGGGCACTGCATACCCGTTGATCCGCTTTATTTTTTATGGAAACTAAAGCAAAATGGGTTAACGAGCGAACTTATTGAAGCTGCTCATCATATTAATGAAGAAATGCCAAATAAAGTAATTAGACGTGTTGAAAAGCAGCTCGCAGCAAATGAGAAACGCGTGTTTGTTGTAGGCATCGCGTATAAAAAAGACGTAAATGATATGCGTGAATCGCCGGCGCTGACGGTATGTGAAGGTCTTTTAGCAAAAGGATATGAGCTGACGTATCATGACCCTTACATTGACTCCGCTATATTAAATAAGCAAACGTATTTCTCTGTCCCGCTGACAAAAGAAGAAGTTAAAAAAAGCGATGTTGTACTTGTGTTAACCGATCACAGTCAAATCGATTGGTCGATTGTAAAATACGCAAAAAAAGTTGTCGATACAAGAGGTATTTTAAACAAATGAAGCCGCTGAATTGTTCAGTGGTTCTTTTTTTAGGGGTGATATCAATGAAAACTCTTTCTGTCGTGCTGCCCGTTTACAATGAAGAAGAAACGCTAAAAAGCGTGCTTAAACAAATTAAAAAAGTGAACGTGCTTGAGATTATCATAGTTGCAAACGGCTGTACCGATGCTTCAGTTAAAATAGCGAAAGAAGAAGGGTGCACGGTAAAAGTAATAGAAAAGCGTATGTCTCCACATGAAGCGAGAATGGAAGGGGCAAAGGCTGCTAAAGGAGATGCCGTCTTATTTGTAGACGGAGACATTATCCTTTCGTCTTCTGAGATTGAGCGTTTTGTGCAGGCGCTGTTATTTGGGCATAGCGATGTGGTGCTAAACAAGTGGGAAAAAACAAAGATGAATACTTTTAACCGCAGCGAGCTTACGTGGAGTACGGTTTTGCATCATGCACTTGGAAAGCCTCATCGTGCCAACGCTTGTTTAAAAGCGCCTTACGGTGTGCTAGTAAGCGTATTAAAGAACCACTGGGAGTTGCCGCCTCTTTCTTTATTTGTGACGTTCTTAACACAGTATCGTGTAAGCTCGCATATTACGATTGAAACGCAGGGAAAGGGAAGCTTTCGTCCGTTTGATCGCCCGCTGCGTAGCAGAGAACGAATTCAATCCTACCAGCAGCTTCTTCAAACATACTATACGCTTGCGTCAAATCGTAAAAGGCGAGTGGATATGCTCGCACAGCCTCTTCCAGTTGTGGAGCACGGCTGGGGGAAATTATCTTCTTTTTATGGAGGCAAACAGCTGTCTGTTATTGTTCCGGTTTGCAACGAAGAAGGAACAATCAAACAAGTGATTGCAGAAGCAAGAAAACTCGAGCCATTAGAAATTATTGTCGTGATTAATGGTTCTACTGATCAGTCCGAGGCGTATGCCAAAGAACAGGGTGTTAAAACCATTGTTTACGATGAGCGGTTAGGGCATGATTGCGGAAGAGCTGCGGGGGCCCTTGCAGCAACGGGAGATATTCTTCTCTTTATAGACGGGGATTTTGTTCTTTCAGCTCAAGAGTTGTATCCATTTGCTTCAGCGGTAGCGAGCGGTGTTGATGTAGCTTTAAACGTATGTGAAGATGAAGCCAAGCTCACGCATGTTGTGCAGGGGTGGAAGTACGTGTTAAATGAGACAGTAGGAAGAAAAGATTTATTAATGAGCTCGATGACAGCTGTTCCTCATGCCATAAGCAGAGAGTGCCTGCAAAAAATTGGAGCTGAATCTCTTGTGATGCCGCCTTTTGCTCAAGTAAAAGCAATAATAGAAAATTTTCATGTGCAGGCCGTTCATCATGTTGACGTAAATAAATTTAATCGGTTTCGATATTCTGAACACCTATCATTGAAGAGCCATTCTCCTACGGCAGAACTCATTGTTCACGATCATATTTTTGCTTTTCTCTCTTATCTTCAGCGTGACTGATCAGAGAGTATGGCCTTATTTTCAAAAAAACGTTTTAAAATGAGATAAGAAAATTTGCTGATATCTTGTTTTTCTGTTCTAACCCCTTGAATTTGTTCACAGTTGTAACTAAAATTGTTACATGTGCAGACAAAAGTAAAAAAGGAGGAAAAGAAATGAAAAGCTATCAGCTTGGAACGTTTTTACTTCGTCTTATGTTAGGGCTGACGTTTTTTATTCATGGTCTTGGCAAATTCCAAAGCGGTATTGATAATACGGTCGGTTTTTTCCACAGCATGGGCATTCCTGCGTTTTTCGCTTATGCGGTTGCGGTTATTGAATTCGTAGGGGGAGCCGCTATGATTCTTGGGTTTCAAACGCGTTTAATAGGTGTTCTGTTTGCGATTGTGATGATTGGCGCTATTTTTACAGCGAAAAGCGGTGCTGGTTTTACAGGTGGCTATGAGCTTGAGGTTGCCCTTTTTGTCGTTTCGCTTCATATGATTCTAGCAGGAAGCGGCGCGTACGCGTTAGACAACCGATTACAAAAACCAGAAGAACATTATTCTTAAAAAGGTAGGCGCTATGCGCCTACCCTTTTTTGTAAAATATATCCTTCTATCGATTCATTTTTACTAAAATATACAGCTATCCTTTTTAAGAAAATTCGTATATATGGTACTATTTGGTCATAGATGACTATACAGTCATTCTATTTGAACGATACGGGGAGGTTTTAACATGAAAACCGAAAGAGAAAACGGAATCGTCCGTCAAGTGAATACGATTCAAACAAAAGAAGAGCGCTTTAATCCTTTTTCATGGTATGAAGAGATGAGAAACAGCGCGCCTGTGCGATGGGATGAAGAAAGGCAGGTATGGGATGTTTTTCACTATGACGGGGTCAAAGAAGTGCTGGAACAAAAAAATATTTTTTCTTCTGATCGAAGACCTCCACAAAACCAAAGACAAACTGCTCTAGGAACGAGCCTAATTAATATTGATCCGCCTAAGCATGCTGAAATGAGAGCGCTTGTTAATAAAGCTTTTACGCCTAAAGCAATGAAAGCATGGGAGCCTAAAATTGCGCGCATTACCGCTGAATTATTACAAGAAGTTGAGCATCTTGAAGATATTGATATAGTCGAGCATCTTTCCTATCCGCTTCCGGTTATGGTAATTGCCGATATTTTAGGCGTCCCGATAGAAGATCAGCGTCAGTTTAAAGACTGGTCGGATATTATCGTAGCGGGTCCATCGAATAATGAACGTGAAACGCTCGAAAAATTGCAGCAAGAGAAAATGAAAGCAAACGATGAGTTAGAAACTTACTTTTATCGAATCATTGAAGAAAAGCGCACGCAGCCAGGAGATGATATTATTTCCGTGCTTCTTCAAGCAAAAGAAGAAGGGAAGCAGCTAACGGATGAAGAAATCGTCGGGTTTTCCATTTTGCTGCTGATTGCAGGAAACGAAACAACTACGAACTTAATTTCAAATACAATTTATTGTTTAATGGAAGATAAGGCTTCTTTTGAACACCTCAAACGTGAGAAAGAGCTTTTGCCTTCTGCGATCGAAGAAGTTCTTCGCTATCGTTCACCCGTTCAGGCTCTTCACCGAATCGTAAAAAAAGATGTGACTCTTGCAGGTCAAAAACTAAAAGCGGGCGAACACGTTATTCCATGGATGGGATCCGCGCACCGAGACGCGCAGTACTTTGAAGACCCGGATGTATTTAAAATCGACCGAAAGCCAAATATGCATATGGCATTTGGAAGAGGGATTCATTTTTGCTTAGGAGCACCGCTTGCTCGAATCGAAGCAAAGATTATGCTGGCTGAGCTGATTGACCGCTATCCGCATATGGACTGGAGCCCGGCATTTGAGTTAAAGCCGATTGAAAGCACGTTTGTATACGGGTTAGAAGAATTATTGATTCGTAAACATGTATAAAAAAAGCACGCTTTGCGTGCTTTTTACTCTTTCTCTGCCTGAATTCTCGCTTCAGCAATTTTATCCGTATGATCATATCCCCATTTAAACATCAGCTCGATAATAGGAATGAGAGTTTCTCCAAAAGGCGTTAAATAATATTCTACTTTAGGCGGAACTTGTTTGTAGACTTCGCGGTGGATAATTCCGTCGCGCTCAAGTTCGCGAAGCTGCAGCGTGAGCATTCGCTGCGTCACGCCTGGAATGAGTCTGCGCAGTTCATTAAAGCGCCGGCGTTCCTTCGATAATTGATATAAAATGACGCTTTTCCATTTGCCTCCGACTACATCAACGGCTGCTTCCACAGGGCAAGAATAGCCGTGAGGCTCCCATTTTGTTAAGTCGTATTTCATAGTGATTACTCCTTTTATCCGTGAGTTCAGCTGCATTTGTGCTGTTTATACTATAGCACGTCTTATTTGATAAAAACATGGAAATGATTCATGGAATTATTGACGGAAAATTAAAAAAGTAATGGAAATAATTATGAGTTTGTTGTATGATGAAACTATGAAAATAACTTTTCTATTAAAAAGCGAAATATTTTGAAAGCGCTTTATTTATAAAGAACGACAGGGGAAAGGGCGGAGGAACGATGAAAAGATTTATCAAAGTAGAAAAAAGAAATCACGTGGCGGTTGTACGAATGAATCAGTCGATGCTTAATCGTTTGAACAGTGAAGTTATGTATGAGCTGCAAGAAACGATGAATGAGCTGCAGCACGATGCGTCGGTTGGATCTATTGTATTTATGGGAGAGTACTATAAAATGAACGGCGATCATAGAACAACTTCTTTCCTACGTGAAGAAACAGGAAGGCTTTATCAGCCGATTCATGCAGTAACAGCTCGAGCGATTTTTCAGTGCATTTCATGCAGCTCCAAACAAACGATTGCGCTTCTTACAAACTTTACGTTTGGCGGAGGGTATGAGTTAGCTTTAGCATGCGACGTACGAATTGCAGAAGAATCTGTGCAGCTGAAGTTAACAAACGGTATGACCGTTAGTGCGCAAGAAGCATGCAACATGGGTAAAGTGCAGCATATTGTGCAAAAAGGAAAAGGGTTGGACTATTCGCTTGCGCTGAACGCATTAGAAAAGGAAGCTTAAAAAACGCTTTCACTTTATTTTTATAAAGTGAAAGCGTTTTTATTTTATTTTGTTGATAAAAAGGTATTGAAAATTCTGAAAAAAGGAGTAGAATGATAACAAATCTACTTATTTTAAATAAGCAAAGGAGCTGGTATCAATGCCATTCATTTTTAAAGAAGCGGTAGTCGGATTGTTTACAGCGGCAGCAGCAGGTTTACTGGCGTTTCAAGGGGTAGAAGTGGTGTCAGCCATCATTCATCTGCTAACTTTTTGGAAACAGTAATAGCTAATAAGTAGAGAAACAACTTATAAAGATAAGGGGCTTGAGACTTTCTCAGCCCTTTTTGTTGTGGAGCTCATTATTTTTCAGTATACTAACGGTGGAAATTAAGACATAATATGGTTACATAGCAGGGATTTACGAACTCAGTAGGGAAGTATGTAGACTCTGAAAAAATAAACAATGATCGCTTTTACCCGGTAACAAGTTTTGTTATCGGGTAACGTGTGTAAGGGGTGTGGATAAGTGAAAGATAAAAATTTAACAGAAGAACAGCAGCGAGTTGATTGGGTAGTCGAAGAAATCAGCCAAAAAGCTGAAAAAATAGGCAAAAGCGTAGGAAGCGTAAAAGGCGAAATTGTCGATTTGCGAAGCACGTTTTGGGACGATGTCACGGTTAATATGGATGAGCCGGATGACGTGATTGAGACATTTACGAGCATTAAGCAGCAGGCAGAACTTTTAGCTGAACGTGAAATTACCCATAGACAAGCGTATGATCAATTAAAAACATTAAAAAAGCTAACGCAATCCCCTTATTTTGGACGTTTTGATTTTATAGAGAATGGTGAAAAAGAAGCGGAAGCTATTTATGTGGGCGTAGGCTCTTTAATGGATCAAAAAGATGAAGAGTTTTTAATTTATGATTGGCGTGCGCCTATTTCGAGTCTTTATTATGATTATTCACCGGGAAAAGCGCAGTACGAAACGCCAGGTGAAGCGATAAAAGGCGAGATGAAGCTAAAGCGTCAGTTTATTATCGAAAATAGCGTAATTAAAAGCATGTTTGATACAGGAATTACCATTCGAGACGAGCTGCTTCAAGAAGTGCTCGGACATAATGCAAGCAGTCAAATGAAAAGTATTGTAGCGACCATTCAAAAAGAACAAAACCAAATTATTCGAAATGAAAAAAATAAAGTGCTGATCGTCCAAGGAGTGGCAGGGAGCGGTAAAACGTCTGCAGCTCTTCAGCGGGTGGCTTATCTTCTCTATCATCATCGAAAGCAGCTGACTGCAGAAAACATGATGCTGTTTTCGCCAAATCCGCTTTTTAACAGCTACGTCTCAACTGTTCTTCCGGAGCTTGGAGAAGACAATATGAAACAAACAACGTTTCAGCAATATGCCGACGGACGGTTAGGAAACGAGTTTGACGTGGAGGATTTGTTCGTTCAAATTGAATATTTACTAACGGAAAAAGATGCCGCGGCAAAAAAACAAAAAATGCAGGAAATCCGCTACAAAGCAAGCCGTGAATTTAAAAAGCAGGTAGATGCGTATATCGAAGAGCTGTCTACTAAAGACATCATTTTTAAAAATATTAAGTTTCGCGGCGAAATCGTGTTATCTGCTCGGCGTTTGTTATCTTATTTCTATTCGCTTGATAAGGGAATTTCCATTCCTAACAGAATGCAGCTCGTAGCCGAGTGGACGCTTAAGCTCATCAACCAGCTTGAAAAACTTGAACGTAAAAAAGATTGGGTTCAAGAAGAAATTCAGCTTTTAGAAAAAGAAGATTATGTCGAGGCCTATCAGCATCTGCAGAAAAAGGAAGGCTATACGGAAAGCTCATTTGATGACTTTGACCGGGAACAAGCGTATTTAGCCAAAGCCGTTGTAGCTAAGAAAATGAAATTTATTAAGCAGGCCATCAAACAGCTTAAATTTATCGATATTCGCCGTATCTATATGCAGCTGTTTGAAAGACATCACCTTTTTTCACATGTAGAAGGATGGGACGAAACAGCTAAAAACACGGTGGAAAGAGTTATGAACATGAGGCTGTCTTATGAAGATGTAACGCCTTACTTGTATATAAAAGATCAAATTGAAGGGCGAAAAGCCAATCCTGTCATTCGCTATTTGTTTATTGATGAAGCACAAGATTATTCACCGTTTCAGCTAGCGTTTTTAAAAGAGCTGTTTCCACATGCTAGAATGACGCTGCTTGGAGACTTGAATCAAGCGATTTATGCGCACGCCTTGAACGCACCGACCATTCTTTCAAGCGAACTGTACGAAGAGAAAGAAGCAGAAACGCTGACTCTTACAAGAAGCTATCGATCAACGCGTCAAATTGTCGAGTTTTCAAGGGATATGGTGGCAAACGGCCATTTAATCGATCCGTTTAATCGAGACGGAGCGAAGCCGACCGTGACGGCTGCAGGTAACGTCAAAGATCTGCATGAGGCAATTATACACAAAATTAATGAATTGAAGCAGCAAAACTATAAAACAATTGCTGTGATTGCCAAAACTGCTGAAGAAAGCCGAGAAGCATTCAAAGCACTGCCTGATTCGATGTCTGCAAGGCTGCTGACAAAAGAAACAAGTTCATTTGAAAAAGGCATGCTTGTCCTGCCAGCCTACTTAGCAAAAGGAATTGAGTTTGATGCAGTCATCATTTACAATGCCTCGAGTGAATGTTATCAGGATGAATATGAGAGAAATTTATTTTATACAGCATGTACAAGAGCGATGCATGAGCTGCACTTGTTCTCACTTGGTGAAATCAGCCCGTTTATATCAAATAAAGAAACTTATGAATACCAAGCACAATAAAAAGAGAACGGCCAGTGGCTTGAGTATCTGAGAAAGTGGAGGAGTAGTAGTACGGAAAATCGAGGGTGAAATCGCAAAGGTTTTACCCTCGATTTTTTATTTATGTGGATTCAGCTCCTGTTCATTGCCAAAATAAAAATTGTTTGATTAAGTTTCCACTACTATAAAACGAATTAGAAAGACAGTGAAAGGAGGATTTTTATATCCAATATTTACGAATAAATGTATTACTCACCTCTTTGATAAGTTTATTTTTCTCGGGTATTATTCTTTTTTCTTATAAGTTATTTGCTGCAGGAATGTTGCCCATCATAGGCTTGCTTTTTATCTACGCTTTAACCTCTAAATATCGTTCAACTGTTTCTCTGTTTCTATTCTTTTTAGTAGGGACATGTATGTTTCAAGTAGGAAGCAATTATTTCATTGAATGGGATCTATCTAAAGAGATGAAAATCATTGTAAACAGAGTTTTACTTTTGTTTATCATAGGTGGACTATTGCTTTCAATTTTATTGTCCAAGCAAAAGGTATTTCTTTTTGCATCATTACCAGACTGGCAGAAACGCATAGTGATGCCACATCATTCAATTAAGCTAACGTATTTTTTACTGTTTGGTCTAATTGGTTCGGCTACAATTTTTGTACCTTTACTATTCGCTGAAGATATAAGCTATACAAAATCATTCGTCATATACGGTATAGTATTCTCAATCATAAACGCTATTTTAGAAGAGGTGCTTTGGAGAGGGATCATGTTATCTCAATTAAAAAGTAATCTATCGACTTTTTACGCTGTTTTTATTACGAGTATTGGATTTGGTCTCTTGCACATATCAATAGGAATTCCTGTGGTAACAAGTTTACTTTTTTCTTTTGGTGGACTTTTCTATGCATTTGTCGTTTTAAAGACGAAAAGCATATACCCAGCCGTAGTTTTTCATTTTATTATTAATTTAGGCATGGTCTTTAACGGATGGATATTTTAGTATCTTGCACCAAAAAGCTCAGAGCTATATATCGCTCTGAGCTTTTTATGAGTTATTAGTGTTGTATATTACCTGAACTGTCTACAGTAGGTCGTCTTTTTTTATTGACTTTCAAAATGCAGCAAATACTTCACTAAATAAAGGCCTGAGTTTGTTTTTTCTTGAAGAGGAATGGTCAGGCATGTAACGTAATAATATCCTTTTGGAATATCATAGCTTAAGGCTTCAGATAGGACGCTTTTGATTTCAATGCCATCGCTTTCGACGTGAAATGGAAGGCGAGTCGTCTTTTCAGCTTGTGATGCGTCTGGAGTTTCGTTTACCCACACTTCGACAATGGCTTTTGTGTTCGACACGGCTTCAAACGAAATGGCTTTATCATCTGCGACATATCCTTTTTGAATATCTTCATCACTCCAGTCGTGATGGGGCTTTAGCTGTCCTTTTTGAAACAGCGTAAACTGATGATATGACATCGTTAGCTCTTGTTCTTTCCATTTTGTTTTCATCTTTTCACCTCTTCAAAGTAAAGCTTGTTCAGCTATTATTGCACGATAAATTGTACGCGTGTACCATCTGGGTATTGTTCTAATTGATTTCCAACCCATGAGCCCGCTCCGCGGTTATCAGAAGGTGAAATATAGCGAATATCAGCTCCCGCTCCGCCTTCTTCGCACATAGCCATTGGCCATTCATCGCGGTCATATCCTGTTTTTGTTGGGTATCCTTTCAGCGATTCTTCCCGATTCGCTTCAGCACCGTCGCGATCAATTGTGCAAACGGAAGAGTGACCAGCGGCAATCGCGTCGCGAATATGATCACCCGTTTCAGGATATCGGTCCAGTGGAAAATAAAGCGTTGCATCATAGTTTACTTCGGCTTCCGTTTTTTCAGGAGCTAAAAACGCTGCATGTCCTATAAACCCTAAAACGCATGCAATGATAATGAATAGACTTGCCATTAATTTTTTCCCGTATGTACTCATCTCAAACCTCCAGTGTAGTCGTTTTTACAGCTTAACTATACTCTCAGATTGCTAAGTTTAGATTACAGGACAATAAATACGGTGTAAACAAGTATTAACAATTATGTAAAAATGATCATTTTGTCTTGTCTGTAAGATGTAAAAAGCCCCCATAATATTCTGAGAGTTATACTTTCTGATGTTTATCTACTTACGATTCAGATTAAATGGAGTGTGAAGTGTCTATTTGCATGTGGGTGAGTCCTAGGTGAAAAAAAGAGTCAAATTCCTTTACTTGACATCATACCCTAATAGGTATAAAGTTGTGTATACATTTACTTCTTGCGTATAGCTTAAAAGCAAGAAACGCAATCATGCATGAGCGGAGGTAGTAGTATGATGGAATATGATAAGCAAGTTAAAAATCGCTTGAAACGAATTGAAGGTCAGTTAAAAGGCGTCTTGAATATGATGGAACAAGGAAAAGACTGCCGCGACATCGTGACACAGCTCTCAGCAGCCAGAAGTGCAATTGATCGCACGATGGGTGTTATTGTCAGCACAAACCTTGAACAATGCGTAAGAGAAAGCATTGAAAAAGGCGAGAATACCGAAAACTTAGTAAAAGAAGCAGTAGAGCTGTTAGTAAAAAGCAGATGAGACATTCGTTTCATCTGCTTTTTGTTTTTACTGTACGCTGCTCATAAGGATAAAAAGCGCTGTTCCTAAACACAATACGGATAGGAACAGCGCTTTTTTAGGTTTATCTCGTTTTAAGAACAGGAAAGATATATGAAGAGAAAGGAGGAGGTCAAGGTGAGTGATGACAAAAAGTCACCAACATATAATCATACGGAAATTCATCATAAAATTGAGGCTTCTCCAAAAGCGCCGGGAATCAAAGCTGCTTTTCGCTTTAACCACGCTTCTTCTCCGTGGGTAAGAGGAATCAGCTCGGGCTTGTCTTCAAGTTTGCCGATTTTAATAGGAATTTTGTTTGATCATTTGCAGTACGGACTCATTGCAAGTATTGGCGGCTTTACATATTTGTATACAAAAGATGAACCTTACGCGCAGCGTGCCGTTAAGTTATTTTTAGCTTTGCTTGGCGTTACGCTGTGCTTTACGCTAGGCTCGTTATTCGCTGACGTGGAGTGGATGAAAACTATTTTATTTGGTGTGATTGGAGCCGTATCGGTTTATATCTTCGGAGCTTTAAAAATTCCGGGACCTTCCGCGATGTTTTTTGTCCTTTCATTTGCAGTGAGTACAAGCATTCCAGCTCCGAATTTACAGGCAGTTTTTTTGCATGCAGGTCTCGTTTTTTTAGGAGGAGCACTATCTTGGTGTATTAGCATGAGCGGCTGGCTTATTAATCCGCGCGGGCCTGAAACGGCCGCTGTGGCGAAAGCTTATAGGCAGCTAGCTTCATTTGTTGGATCACTTGGCACGGAATCGTTTCACGCTGAGCAGCACAAAACGGTTGTAGAGCTTCGGGCAGCGGAAACAGCGATGAAGCAAGCGAAAATTAATCGAAAAAAATCCTCGTTTTCTCACCGCCTGTTTTTATTAAACCAAAAAGCTGAAGGGCTGTTTATTTTTGTGATGGCCGCTGCGAATGATTTTAATCCGGCTGTTTCGAAAAAAGCACAAGCGGTAATTGAAACGTTCGCATCCGAAATGGCCACGTTAAAAAAACATAAAAAAATTCGAGACGTGCGAGAAGAAATTGAAGAGCTGTCCATCAAAGAAGAGCTGCGCACATTGTTACTAGATGTAAACGACGTTCTTCAAATGAAGGAATTAAAAGAAACGGAGTATATTCAATTTTCACAAGGCAGCGTAAAAGCACGGTTAAAAGCTGCTTTTCACAAACGTTCGTATGTACTTAAAAACGCTTTGCGCTACGGAATTATTATGATTATCGCCGCAGCTGTTGCCTACACGACAGACATTCCAAGGTCTTACTGGATTCCTCTCACGTGTGCAGGAGTGATGCTTGGGGCAACCGTTCGTGCGACGGTTCAGCGAGGTATTCAACGCTCTGTCGGAACCATTTTAGGTATTTTAATTGGAACCGGGATTCTCATGCTTGAACCAACGGGAATTGTCATTGCGCTCATTGTCTTTGTGCTTCAGTCAACGATTGAAATTGTGATTGTTAAAAACTACGCGCTCGGTACGCTTTTTATCACACCGAATGCTCTTTTAATTGCTGAAAGCGGTCATCCGGACAAAGCGATTAGCTATTTTACGTCCGCTCGGGTGATTGATATTGTTATTGGTTCTGTTATTGGAGTGGTCGGTACGGTATTAGTTTTTAAACGAGCTTCTTCGCTTCGTCTGCCGTATTTACTTGGAGATGTCATTCGGAAAGAAGGACAATTTTTAGAAATGCTAAGCACTGAACAAGATGAAGAAAGAATTAAACAAGAAAGAAATAAGCTTCAAGGGGAACTAGTTAATCTTCGGGCGCTTTATGATAATGTGATTGGGGAATATTCTAAAACGGCCGTCAAGCTTGAAGGACTGTGGCCGGCAGTTGTCGCTACGCAGCAGTTAGGTTATATGCTTCTTGCGTCGTATGAAGGATATGAGCTGTCAGAAACGGAAAAGCGAGAGCTTCAAGAAACGTTTGCTCAGCTAGCCGCAGCAGCAGAGCAAAAGCGAGCGCCAAAGCTTTCAAGTGTTCCGACCCTGAAACGCTACCCCATTATTCAAGGGGAAATAACTGCTTTATATGAAAGTCTGCAGGTAGAAATATAAAAAGCACGGAACCAATGGGCTCCGTGCTTTTGCTTTTACATATCCACAACTTCACTTACCGTTTTATTTACATCGTCACGCGTCATTTTTTCTTTTCCTTTCATTAAGGCGTTTAACGTTCCATCGGCAAGCGCTAACGGAATTTTACAGAAATGAAGAATCGGAAGCGATTTGACATCTTCTAAATATTTCTTTCCTAGTGACAGATTGCGGCGAGCATAGGCAAACATATCTTCTCTGCTCCAGTTGTTAGGGAAGAAGCTGACTCCACGCTCTGAATCTTCCGAGGTATTGCGCAGAATATTTACAGACTGCAAGCCGCGTCCAAATGCAATGGCTAATTCTTTGTCTGTCTCCGTGCCGTCATACCATTTCCAAATGTCGTTAAGCATCACGCCTACTAGACCAGCTACATAGAACGTATAGTCATCTAAATCCGCTTCATTTTGAATATGCCAGTCTTTTTCTACCCAATCGGCCATTCCTTTGGCCATAATAGAAGTTGCATCTAATACTTGATCTGCAACTCCAGTCGGACAAAGCGCAATCCAGTTGCCGAGCTGAAGCGTTACGTCAGGTAAATTAGCTTGATAAGGACCTACTAATGCCATGTAGTCGTCTTCGTTAAAAGACTTTTTTAACAGGTCACTAATGGCGTAAAGCAAGCGGCTTTTTACACCGGCTTCTAGCTCAGGGTGATCTTCAATTTCATCAATTGCCCTCATACATAAGTAAGCAGATCCTACTGCATCTTGCAATTCTGCCGGCAAGTGGCTAATTGGAATAAAAAATGTTCGGCTTGTCTCTTTTAACATCACCATTGCGTTGTCGCGTAATTTGTTGGGTACACTCATTGATAACTAGCTCCTTTTTACATATCCACATGTCAAATTAGTTTAAGTTTTCATCTTATATACTATAGTAACAAAAAATGAGCATTTAATGGAGTTTAAAGATTACTTATTAACGATATTGTCATTATTTTGTAGTATTTAAACAGAGATACTTGTATCATGCACAAGTTTACACTACGATAATACTCGTTCATTCTTCATTTTACAGACATAAAAAGTTTATTTTTAAGAAAATTGCCGTCATGCTAATGGGTTAGATGAACTTTTAAGAAAACCCTCAACAGTCGGGTATACATAATACATAGGAGAATACAGAGGTGAAGGTATGAAAATTTTAATTGTAGAAGACGATAGCAAAATATATGAATTAGTGAAAGAAAAATTCGAACAGTGGTCATTTGAAGTGGCTGGAGTAGAAGATTTTCAAAAGGTAATGGAAGTATTTATTGCAGAAAGCCCAGAATTGGTCATTTTAGACGTGAATTTACCTGTATATGACGGGTTTTACTGGTGTCAGCAAATACGTACAGTTTCAAAAACTCCTATCGTATTTCTGTCGTCTCGTGAACATCCAATGGACATTGTTATGGCAATGAATGTTGGGGCGGATGACTATATCCAAAAGCCGTTTAACTTGGATGTTCTTATTGCTAAAGTGCAGGCACTTCTGCGCAGAACGTATTCGTATGGAGACACGATTTCAGACGTTATCGAGTGGAACGGTGCGGTGCTAGACTTAAAAAAAGGAAGTTTGCATTATAACGATCGAGAAGTTCATTTAACGAAAAATGAATTTTTTATTTTACGGCTTCTTTTGGAAGAGCGAGGCAAGATTGTATCGCGAGAAGAGCTTATGCGAAGATTATGGGAAGATGAGAAATTTGTAAGTGACAATACGCTTTCAGTCAACATCACACGCATTCGTACCAAGCTGGAAGAAATCGGGCTGAATGATCAAATCGTGACCAAAAAAGGTCAAGGATATCTGGTGAATTAAGATGTGGAAAAGTTTTTTAAGAGAAAGGCTAAGCTGGATTCTATTCGTTCTTCTATGGCTGAGTGTAATCGATGCTCTGCTGCTTCTCGAGTATGATATTAAGGTATCGTCTACTTCGTTTTGGTACTTGAATCTTTTAACGCTGTGTATGTTAATTCTGTTTCTTTTATGGAGAGGAGTAAAAGAAAGAAGATTTATAAAAAGATTAAGTTTAATGCTGCAGAATGACGCGTACGATTTACAAGAAATGCATTCATACGTGCGGACGAAAGCAGATGAAGACATGCTGAGTCTGCTGCAGCGTATAGATCGTGTCTATCGCAGACAAACTCACGCTCTTCACGTACAGCAGCGAGAACAGCAGGAATATATAACGACGTGGGTTCATGAAATCAAAACGCCGCTTACTGCTATGAAGCTGCTTATTAACGCTCGTCGTACAGAGCTTTATAAATGGCCTTGGCTTAAGGATATTGAAGATGAATGGATGAAAATTGATGGGTTAGTAGATCAGAATTTATATGCCGCACGTCTGCGTCACTTAGAAAAAGATTACCAGGTGCAGGCAGTGTCGCTAAGCGAACTTGTTTTTCCAAACGTTGCGTATTTCTCGAAATGGTGTATTGAGAAAAGACTGCATATTGATGAAAAGAATCTAGATACGTTAGTGCACACTGACCCAAAGTGGATGCAGTTTGTTGTGAGGCAAGTGTTATCCAATGCAATTAAATATAGCCCTCTAGAAGGAAAGCTTTCTTTTTTTAGTGAAGAAACGCCGAAGTATGTGAAGTTATTTATCGTTGACCAAGGGGAGGGCATTCCACCACAAGACCTTCCGCGCGTATTTGAAAAAGGATTTACAGGAAATGTCGGAAGAAAATCGAAAGGAGCTACGGGGCTAGGGCTGTATTTTTCAAAAAAAATTACAGATGCTCTTGGCCATCGAATAGAGGTACATTCACTTTTACACGAAGGAACCACGGTAATTTTGACCTTCTACAAACCGAATTCTTTTGATAACCTTTCAAAAATGTAAGGTTGAAAGCCGAGATTGTCATCTGCTTCAAACGAATCTTTCCTTGTTACGAAGTAAGATAGAGCTATACACAAGGAGGGAACGTACATGAAGCGAAAGTGGATTAGCCTTTTAGCCCTGATTTTTATTGTGGGAGCATGTATAGGAGGAATAAAGATTTATCAAAACGCCGCAACGGAGCATCAATACGGGATCATCCCAAAAGAAGCAAAAAAAGTGGACGACTATGGACGAGTTCAATATACCATTTCAGTAATAAACGAAAAAGGACAAACAACGTTTCAAACGTTTACGACGATTAAACAGTTAAAAGAAGGAACGGTTATTGACCTTTTTGTTCGAGGTAACGAAGTTCGGAAATATGACATTATAACAAAAAATGAGCTGCCGCAGCGGGTGAAAAGCGTGTGGCCTACAAAAGAACGAAAGGAGGAAGGGAAATGAGTATTGTCCTTGAAGGGAAAAATGTAACCAAAACGTTTGGAGCAAGAGGAAACGTATACGAAGCGCTAAAAGGAATTGATTTTACAATCGAAGAAGGAGAGTTTGTCGGTATTATGGGACCATCTGGAGCGGGAAAAACGACGCTGATGAACATTCTTTCAACGATTGACCGTCCCACCGACGGCGAGATATGGATTCAAGGAGAAAACGTGGCGCTCATGAAAGATAAGAAGCTGTCTGCTTTTAGACGCAATCATTTAGGATTTATTTTTCAAGATTATAACTTATTGGATACGTTAACTGTAAAAGAAAATATTCTTCTGCCGCTTACGGTTACAAAAATGTCTAAGAAAGAAATGGAAGCGAAGCTGAAAGACACCGCAACGCGACTGGGCATCTATGAGCTAGCGGATAAGTATCCGTATGAGATTTCTGGTGGACAAAAACAGCGCGTTGCAGCAGCGAGAGCAATGATTACGAATCCAGCCGTTATTTTCGCCGATGAACCTACCGGAGCTCTTGATTCTAAGGCCGCTTCAAGCCTGCTTGAAAAGATGTCCCAGTTAAATCAAGAAGACCGTGCCACCATTATTATGGTGACGCATGATCCGCTGGCTTCAAGCTACTGCAGCCGCGTGCTGTTTATTAAAGACGGACAAATTTACACGGAGCTGTTTAAAGGCGAACAAACGAGACAAGAATTTTTCAAACGAATTATGAACATTCAAGGCGCATTAGGCGGTGAAGGCTATGACCGTATTTGATCTTGTTAAAAAGAATATGCGCAAAAATATTAGTCGGTACAGCCTTTATTTCTTTTCAATGATTTTTAGTATTGTTGTGTACTATGTGTTTGCTACGCTTCAGTACGACCAATCGATTTCAAAAGTGATTGGAGAAGAGATGAGGCTGCAGGGCATTTTTAATGCTTCAAATTACGTTCTGCTTAATTTTATTGTTGTCTTTATTTGGTACACAAACTCATTTTTTATCAGACAGCGTAAGAGAGAGCTCGGACTGTATCATTTAGTCGGTATTGAAAAACGTACGATTGGGAAAATGATTTTCTACGAGAATATGCTGCTGGGGATTTTTTCTTTGGTGGTCGGTATTTTACTAGGTACCGTGTTTTCAAGGCTGTTTGTGCTGTTTTTACTAAAGCTTATGGGACTGTCGCTTTCTATTACGCTCACATTTTCTCTTCAAGCGGTTTTAAAAACAGCCGTAGTGTTTTTGATTGTTACCATTTTTATCTCGTTTCAAGGCTATTTTATTATGTACCGCTATACGCTATTAGATCTGTTTCAAGCAGAAAGCAAAAGTGAACGCGTAAATAAAATGAATTCGAAACGCTCAATTGCAGTGGGAGGACTGGGTATCTTACTCGTTGGCTATGGGTACTACCTTTCATCGGGAAACATTGTGACGCCTAATTTTTTTCTAATTGTAGCCGTTGTACTGTTCTCGGTCATTTTCGGTACATTTTTACTTTTTAAAGCCACAATTGAGTGGCTGATGGGACTTTACCGAGAGCATGCAAGCCGATATTATTCGTTTGCAAATATGCTAAGCGTTTCTACGATGATGTATCGCATTAAAGCAAATGCACGAGTGTTAACCTTAATTACGATTTTGTCGGCTACTACACTTGTAGCAGTTGGTGTGACGTATTCCTCGTACTATAACACAAAAGCCGATGCCAGAAGCATGCAGCCTTATGACTATGCGCTGCACAGTAAAAACGCAGCGCAAGGCTTTATGGATGTACTGCGTGAGTTAGATATCCAATCAAATCAGTATGTCTATCATATCGTGAAGCATTCCGCTGATTTATCGGATTTTCGATTTATTACATCGGGCTACTATAAAGATAGGGAACAAATCAGCTTTTTAGATGAAGAAGAAGTGCGGAAAAATGGCGTTTCCGTTCCTGCGCTAAGCGCAAACGAAACCGTTATTTTTGATTCAATGGCAAAAGGAAAAGTGTTTAAGCCTAGTACAGGTAAAACCGCAGCTGTGCAGCTGAAGGAATCAGAACAGCTTGCTTTAAAAGTCGTTAAATCCGAGCCTTTGCTCATTCTTGATTCTGACAGTGCCGGCTATCAGTTTGTAGTCAATCACGACACGTTTATCAAACTTTCAAAGGCTGGAAAAAAGCAAGCGGTGTACGTATTTAATACCGATGATGGAAACAAACAAAATGAACTTACTAAGAACTATCATCAAATCGCAAAAGAAGCTGGAGAAAGCCGTACTTCATACTATGATGTGTTTCAGGCAGGCTTAATGAGTAAAGGATTGTTTATTTTTATTGGAGGATTTTTAGGGCTCGTCTTTTTGATGGCAACGGGCAGTATTATTTATTTTAAGCAAATCTCCGAAGCCGAACAAGAGCGCAAAAGATTTGAAGTACTGCGCAAGCTTGGGTTTTCAGTGTCTCAAATGATGAGCGCCGTTCGAAAGCAGCAGCTGTTTACGTTTGGTTTGCCTTTAGTAATTGGCATCTTGCACAGTCTATTTGCGCTGAAGGTCATTACGAATCTAACCGGTGAAAGTCTGATCGTTCCTGTTTTAATAGCGGATGCAGTATACGGCGTTATTTATTTCATTTTCTACTGGCTGACAATGAATTACTATCGAATGGTAATAAAGCGACTGTAAAGAAAAGACTGTTTCGATAAATGAAACAGTCTTTTTTGTTGAAAAAATAAAAGGTATGGAGTAGCGAAAACCTGAATATAAAAAAGGGTATATAAAAACTAGAGAGTTGCAAGGGAGGGGAAAAATGTGAAAGCAGATGCTGTGTTTGAAGGGGGAGGCGTTCGAGGAATTGCATTCACGGGTGCGATTGAAGCAATGGAAGAAAGCAATGTAGAATGGCAGCGTCTAGCAGGTACGTCAGCCGGAGCGTTGATTGCGGCACTTTTGGCGAGCGGCTATAAAAGCGGGGAAATTCGCAAGGAGCTTCAAAACATGGACTATGCCAAGTTTCGCGGAAAAACGATCATTAACCGAATTCCTCTCATTGGCAACTTAATTGAACTGATGGTTCATTTAGGTTTTTATAAAAATGATTATTTGGAAAAATGGGTGTACGGTCTGCTGCGTGAAAAAGGAATCGAAACGTTTGCAGATTTGCCTGCAGATAAGCTGAAAATTATTGCCTCAGATATTTCGAACGGACAGATGCTTGTGCTCCCTGACGATTTGCCCCGATACGGAATGCAGCCAAGCGATATGAAGATTTCACAAGCCGTGATGATGAGTGCGTCCATTCCTTTTTTCTTTCGTCCCGTCATTTGGAAATCCAAAGGGTTCAAGAGGTCATACATTGTCGATGGAGCGCTTTTAAGCAATTTTCCGATTTGGCTGTTTGATACGGAGCATCCGCGTTTCCCGACGTTTGGTTTTCGATTTGTAAAAGAAGAAATTGATACAGCTGCTATTATTCCAACACCTGTCCATTTATTTAAAAGCATGTTTACAACGATGCTGCAAGCTCACGATTTGCGGTATTTGAACGCGGAGACAAAAGAACGAACCGTACAAATTCCAACGGGTGTGATTACGGCAACGGATTTTGCCTTAAAGGAAGAAGAAATCGAGTTTTTATATGAATCTGGTTATATATCAGCCAAGCGCTTTTTAGAAAAGTGGGATTTTGAACAGCATAAAATGAATCGGACTGAACGTCCGCTGACGCGAAGGAAGCTCCTGTAACAGGAGCTTTTCTACGGCTGTTTTAAAATGTTGACTTCCACAGCCTCGCCTTTTGCGGGAACAGAATACTGAACGCTTTTGTCTTTTTTGAGCCATGCTTTAACGAGCTGTCCTTTTTTGTATGTTTGATCATCCGCAACTTTTACATAGATAGGCTGTACATCGCTTGAACCAAGTATTTCTTTTGTTGTATAGTCAAGCGCGGTATCTCGCGGAATGACGTTTGCAATAAGAATTTCATTCTGTTTCACTTGTAAAATGCGCCCTTGAACTAAATAGCCGGCTGGCTTTTTTGACTGCTCGGCGTTATCCGAACAGCCGCTTAAACAAATAAAAAAGAGAAGAAAAAGTGCAGCTGATTGAACGTTAAACTTCATAAAATCTCCTTTCCGTTTTAACATGACTACCATTATAGCGCGTTTGACCATTTCTTTTCCAGTTTTCGGAGGAAGCAAGAGGTAATCATTGACGTTATTTCAGCGCGCGTGATATGTTTTAACTCATAAACGCTATATTACTAGAAGCTATGCTTAGTACGGGAGGTCCTTGTATGGATGTTACCTTTTTAACCAATGTTATTCGACATATATTAGAACGAGATAATTTTGTCATAGACTTTGAAGAATCAGACGAACAGAATATTCATTTTTGGCATCGAGACGAGCCGTTTCGCCTTTTTATTTCAGAGCAAACGGGGGATTATTTAGTATGGACCGTGTTTGAAAATGAAAAAGAACAGTGGAGCGGCAAGACACTTCTTCAAGAAGTGACGAATACGTGTAAAGACTGCAGTGAGCCAATCGCACACTGGATTTATAAAGATGGAGGCAAAGCAGGTTATTGCGATCGTTGTCTTCAAACGTTTGGAAATGCGTATTTTACCAATGCTGATGATATCAAGCAAAACCTTCATTTAATTGACGGTTCTATTTGTTTTATTACCGATGAAACCGGAAGCGACTGGTGGATTGCATATGAAGGATTCAAACGAGTAATTACAAGATTAGAAGAAAATCCTAATCAGAAAGTCGAAATGTACAAGCCTGAATATCCCGTCTTTAAATGGGAAATACATTTTCTAGAGGAAAACAATTCTGCTAGCTTTAAGTTCAAAGATGACTTTGCATCTGGAATTGTACCGAAGGGAAGAATACTCTAACATCCTTGTTATAAGGGTGTTTTTTCTTATAATGGGAAGTTTTTTTGAAAAAAATAATTAATTTAGGTTAAAAAGAAGGAATTAAAGGGTAAAGAGTAGAAGATATATCACTATAGGAAGAATGGGGGAAATAATTATGACAACTACAACAAATTTAACACTGGGGTACAAAATGTACACGATTGATTTTAGCCGTCCAACGCAGTCTAACGAGGCACTGCTTGATTTCTTTAAAGATGTGCAGCACAGACAGGGAAATAATGCAGAAAGCTTTTCTAAAACATTAATGGAAATTGAAGAAATCAAAACAAAATATGTAGATCATGAAATTGTCCTGCTGGCTAAATCGCTTGAACAGCAAATAAGCCGCTCAAATGCAGAAAAACTTGAGGTCTGATAATCACCAGAAATGGTCGATTTATCAGACCTTTTTTATTTTTATCGATGTAGCTCTGTCTCCGTGGCTAAAGAGCAGCCAAGGAGACAGAACTAGACCTAAGCGGAAGTTGTCCTCCCTTGCGGCCTGCCAACTTCCGCTTAGGTGGACCTTTTTGGGGGAATTCAAGGGGTCAGGGAATCTGGTAGCGTAGGTTTTTGGTCGACGATAAAATGCTGTACATTTCTCAGGACGTTTGATTTCATCAAAAGTTGTAGATGAATAGACTATTAAGTCGTTGGAGGCGTTATATGGTTGGAATTTGCAGCTGGAAGTGTGCAGTGAGTGGAATAAGTATTGCGAGTGTCTACAGTAAGCAGCCGTCGTGGCAGCGGGAGTGTTATTTGGTGACACCTGGTAAAGTTTATTATGAGTCGTGCTATCAAGGGTACGGAGAGTTTGCGGGAATGGATATTTTTTGTTTGATGAGAGAACGCGGAGCGGAGCAAGAAGACAGTGAAGGGGTAGCGGCTTTTAAGCCTAAGATTGTGCTGGCGAAGTATTACAGCGGACAGCGTTATGAAGAACTGCCGGAATCAGAGCCGTGTCCGTATGGAGGCTATTTTTTTGAAGGGTGGAAGGAAGGATAGCGAATATACATAAAAGCTGTAGAGATATCTCTACAGCTCGTTATTAACGTCTTGTTTCATCGACAGATTGTTCTAAGTCACTTACTTCTTGCGTAATTGTATTTAATTCTTCTTGCACCGCTTCAGCTTCAAGAACAGGATCTTGAACGATTTCTGTCGTTTCAAGCTCTTCTGCTGCAGCCGTTTCTGCAAGCGGCTGTTCTTTAGCAGTGCGTAGAGATTTCACTTTGTTGACAACTTGCGAAGATTGTTCGGAGACTTTTTGTGAAAGGCGAGCCGTGCGCTGTTTGAGATCTTGGCCTTTTGCATATACCGTTTCTTTCACTTGACCTGTTTTAGCAAGTGCTTGATTCGCTCCGTCTTGAATAGAAGCACGCAGCTCTTTTCCTGACTTTGGCGCTACTAGTAAAGCTGTTGTTACACCCACTACGCTGCCTACTAAAGTGCCGACTAATAACTCTTTGCTTCCACCTTTTGTTTCTTTACCCACTGTTTCTTTTACGTTTTCTTTTGTCATGACATTTCCTCCTTTTATAATATGTAATATGAAGGGTTTACCATTTTGTTGAATACTTCCTGCAAAACGCAAATGATTCGCTAAAAAAATCTGCAAGTGCCGTCGGACGCTCGTACAGGCTGGTGAAATTTGATTGTATATAGTATTCAACCACCTGACAGAAAAACCTTCTTTTCTGCTATAAAAACAGAAAAAAACTTATCTATAAAATCCGACACAAGAAAACGACAACATTCGTTCTTTGGTAGCATTTTCACTTGAAATTTTATATCATAGAGTGCAAGGAGAATACGTTCTCTTTTTTTAGATGCTGGAGGGATTGAAGAAATGGCTGAATCGAAGTACAGAACGATTTTAGAAGCAAAATCTGGAGAGTTAGAAGCATTAAAAGACAAAGCAATCAAAGACAGCTGGCAGCCGATTTATCATATTCATCCACAGTACGGGCTGATGAATGATCCAAACGGATTGATTCAATTAAACGGTGAATATCACGTGTTTTATCAGTGGTATCCGTACGGTGCGATGCATGGAATGAAGCACTGGGCTCATGTGAAATCTACGGATTTAGTAACGTGGGAACGCCTTCCGGTTGCCCTAACACCAACGGAAGAATATGAATCGCACGGCGCATACTCAGGCGGCGCTATCAAAAAAGATGGTCAAGGGCTGCTGTTTTATACGGGGAATGTAAAATACGAAGACGGCTCACGTTCAGCTAATCAATGTATCGCGATGCTAAAAAGGGATGGAAGTGTAGAAAAATACACGAACAATCCAGCGGTACGAGGCGTTCCTGATGGGTATACAGGACATGTGCGCGATCCGAAAGTATGGAAAGAAAATGATACATATTATATGCTGCTGGGCGCTCAGCGTGAAAACGAAACGGGCGCATTAATTGTGTATGAATCAAGCGATGCGCTTCAGTGGTCATTTAAAGGCGAAGTTCAAACATCGCTTCCTGACTTTGGCTATATGTGGGAGTGCCCGGATTACTTTAAACTGGACGGAAAAGATGTGTTTGTCTTTTCACCGCAGGGAATCAAAGCGGACAGCCACGATTTTCATAATATTTATAATGTGATTTACGCGGTGGGAACCTTTGATGTGGAAAGTTTAACGTTTGAAATGGAGTATTACCGTGAAATTGATAAAGGATTTGACTTTTATGCACCGCAAACGTTTCAAGATGAAAGCGGACGTCGCTTGCTATTTGCATGGATTGGAAACCCGGACGTTGACTATCCATCAGACGAATACGGATGGGCCCATGCATTAACGCTTCCTCGTGAGCTTTCCCTTGAAGGAAATGAACTTGTTCAAAAGCCTGTAGAAGAGTTAAATAAGCTTCGAGATCAAGCGGTTCATTTTAGAGGCACGCTAAAAAATGAAGAAGTGATTATTGATGAAGCAACAAACAATGCCTATGAAATCAATATGACGTTCCGCGAGATAGGGGCCAAACAGTTTGGTTTAGAGCTGTTTAATAGTAAAGAAGAAGAGCTTCGCCTTGTGTTTGATACAGAAAAGCAAGAAGTGAGACTTGACCGCTCTTCATTCCACCATCAATATGCAACGGAATACGGTGTCGTTCGCTCTGAAAAATGGACGGCGTCAAATGAAGTCGATGTTCGCGTATTTGTCGACAAAAGCATTGTCGAAATTTATATAAACGGCGGTAAAATTGTCTTCACTTCCCGCGTATTCCCGAAAAAAGATTCTAAATCAGCTGTAAATGTATTTGCAGAGGGATCTGTGGACTACCGTATTGATTATTACGGTATGTCGCGCGGCATTTCGTAAATGAGAAAAGAAGCTGTGACAAAAGTACTTTAGCGCAAGTGAAAAACGAACCACTAATTAACATGTTTGATTAGTGGTTCGTTTTTTTTACGATGGTGAATATAGTTTTATCTGTTTCGTTCCTTCTAGCAGTTGATTGGAGGGCAAGGCGAAGACTCCTGCGGGACAAGCGGAAGAGGTGAGACCCCGCAGGAGCCAAGCGACGAGGAGGCTCAGCAGCCGCCCGCGGAAAGCGAAGCCTTGCACGGAAATCAACTGCGGTGTAACAAGCGGTTCAGCTCATGTATCTCATTTATTCGTCTTTAGGTTAGCTTCATTTCGTTATGTTTTAACCTTTTTTTGAGCTCTATAAAAATAAAATACAAATACAAGAAGCAACTAAATGAGGAACAGCTGCAATAATAAAACGTTTCATCCATTCTGTATCCTCTCGCTGCCGGACCGGGGTAAAGTAAGGTCCTCTCGTTTCAAATCGAAATGTATCCAGTAAGGTTACGAGTGCAATTGCCGTAAGTAATATGCCAAGAGGGCCTGAAATATAGTAAATATACTGCCAGTTGCCTGCTGTAATAGAAATGATAATCACAATAATTAAAGATATAATGCCAGATATTAATCCCGTTTTCAAACTAAAAATCTCCTTACATCCAGTTTTTGCTTATCTATTTTACCATAACCGAATGAAGGTTTGTATATACGGCTCCGGACTGATATTTACTTTTTGGCTGTTCTTCTATGTAAGTATCTTCTCGTATAATATCTTCTCGTATAAAAAGAGTTTCCTAGCAAAAGCAGTGTCCCTAAAATCCAGCCAGCTGCAGGGGAATAAGGAAAGATATTTTTTATGCGTCAATCTGAACGTTTCTTTCCGGTTTATCACGCAGCGGCATCACCATACTCACAAATCCAACGACTACTACGATGATTGCCGCCGTTAAAAAAGTCGTCTGAGCACCTGCAAGCTTTACGACCATGCCTCCAAGAACAGGAGCAGTAAGTAAAACGGCGCTCGTTAAGGTGTTAATGAATCCGTACACTTTTCCTAGATGCTCTTTGTCACTGTACTTTTGAACGATATAGTTAAACAGCAGCAAATTAAGTCCAACTCCGGCGCCACCGATAGGTGCAGCAATCAAAATAAAATAGCGCGACATAACGGCTGGGTTAAAGCAGCTAATAAAAAATAAAGAACCTCCAAATAGAAGCAGTCCAAGTGATAAAAGTCTAAATGGATGGTGAACCTGTTTTTTTCGATTAAGATACACTCCTGTTGCTAGCGCTCCCAGCCCGATTCCAGAAAGCAGCCAGCCGAGCATTTCCGGGTTATGAGGGAGCACATCTCGAAGAAAGATGCTAATTTGAGCATCAACAAGCATGATGACAAAGTATGAAACGTGAAACAAAACAACGACACGTAAAAGAATCGGGTGCTGAAAAACGAGTTTCCAGCCGTTTGAGTACGTTTCTTTCGGTTGATGGGAAGAACGAGCAGCTTGCCCTTGAATATTTTTACCTGCTTTTTTAAGTGAAAACAGCACGCCGATAGAAATCATACAAGCTGCGGCGTTAACTAAAATACATGCTTTAGGTGTTGTAAACGTCAGCGCGGCGGCTCCGAGAAACGGTCCCACAACTTTGGCAATTTGAAACATAATGTTTTGTAAAGTAGAGGCCTGCAGCAGCTGGTCTTCTTTGACCACTTCTCGAACGTAAGCAAGCTGTGCGGGCACTTTCATAACAGAACTCATAGAGCGCAGCGTCAGCACCCCTAGTGCCAAAAGCGGTTCATTTGTGAAAAATAACAGACATGTAAACAGAAGACGGACTAGTTCAGACAGAAACATCAGCTGTACTTTATTGTAGCGGTCTGCTAAATTTCCAGCTGCTTGACTTAGCAGGATGCTAGGCAAAGCGTACGCGACAGGAATAAGCGTAATCCAGAGGGAATTTGCGTGCCACACGTATGTAAAAAGCGTCATCACCGCAAACATATCAAATAAATCTCCGAAGCTTGCCGCAGTACTTGAAATAAATAATTTTTTATAAGAAGAATTAGCAAACAGCTTTTCTTTTTTCAATACTTTCATTCCTTTATGTGTTGTTCGTAAAAAATAATCGCATCTTCAATAAATTGAAGGACTTCGCTGTCAATAGGATAGAGATTAAGTGAACTGGATGCCTCAGGAGATTTGCGAATATCCCAAAAGGCTTTCTCTAAATCGGTATGAGGGCCAAATAGCTCACTTGATAAAAGCAGTATATCCGCCGCAATCAGCTGGCCATCTTCAGACTGTGGTGAACGCTGATGCTTTAAACACAGCTGAATTCGTTTAATGATGCTGATCCATTTATCAGCACTCTCATTCTCCAGTTTAGGCATATCACGCTGCAGAATCTCACTTTCTTCTATTGAAAGCAGATCAGTCCAGCTGCTTTGTGTAGTAGGCTGATTGTGAACTAAAGGAAGGAGCTGCTTCCAGTTTAGTTCACCTTCTATTTTTATACTGTTGCGAAGAGTGTGGGTGTGTTCTAAAGCTCGCTGAATTTCTGAAGCTTTCTGCTGAAGTTTTTGCTGATGAATCGCTAAAAGTTCATCAATACTTACTTGATGAAGAATAAGTTCAATATCTCGCAAAGGAACGGCTAAGTTTTTTAACAGGGTAATTTTCTCTAGTGTGACTAAGTCCGTTTCTGAGTAGGAGCGTTTTCCATTTTCGGCTTTTGACGATGGATGAAGCAATCCGATTTGATCGTAGTAACGAAGCGTACGCACCGTGAGTCCTAATTTTTTAGCGGCTTGCCCCGTAGAAAAATAAATCATGTTTAATCCCTCCAAAAAAATGCTTGCAGGTAACGTTACGTCACCTTTTACACTGAATATAGGTAAAAGGGAGGCGAAGTAAATTGAAAAAACAAAATCAAGGATTATGGACAATAAAATCATTTGTAATTATGCTAGTCGTTACGTTTATTGGTGTTCCTGTTTTCATTGAAGGAGCATTGCAGCACGTTTTCCAGTCGTTATTTAAAAGTGAGCTCTATGCTGGAACAGCTACTGGATTTGTTATGGCAACTGTGTTTTTATCAGCTCTGTATGGGCTGATGGTGCAGGCTGGTGATAGAAAAATTGGTTTTCAATCGTTTTCAAAACGTCACTGGCCGCTCATTCTTTTTTGGCTTTTTGTGCTGATCTTAGGAAGTGTGGCAATTGTTGTACTCATGGAATGGTTTGGTATGACGTATGAAAATAAAAAAACAGCCAGTTTACAGCATGACCTGTCGCTGTTTTCATTTATACTTGCTTTTGTTTCAGCCGCTGTGATCTCACCTTTTTATGAAGAGATTATTTACCGAGGTTTTTTTTATACGTGGCTGAAACGTAAAGGAGGGATTGTATTTGGATTGGCGGGAAGTTCGTTTATCTTTATGCTGGTGCATATTCCAACGTACAATACCTTGCCCGTTAACTTTTTTTCAGGTCTCGTATTCGCTTGGGTGTACGAAAAAACAAAGTCGTTGCTTCCGAGTATGATCATTCATGCTTGTTTTAATGGAATCGCCGTTATTTTAACAGCGGCAGCTTAATGTAGTTTCGATAATGGGTAAGCTATGATTTATCTTACCATATTATGTATAATGAAGAAGCGAATTGTAAAAAAATAAGCGGGAAATGAACCAAAAAACTGCTAGAAGCACTGCCTGTTCCTAACAGTTTTTTGTATATGCACGCACGCTCAAGGCTTGTCTTAAAGTGCACATTAAGGTGTATGATAATAGTGACTATAAACAGAAATAAAAAGGAGAGGGTATCGATGGAATATCGAAAGCTTGGAACAACAGGTCTGGAAGTATCAAATTTATGTCTAGGTACCATGGCGTTTGGACGATGGATTGACGAAAAAGCGTCGGCAGCTATTTTACATAGCGCCATTGAAAACGGAATTAACTTCATCGACACAGCCAACTATTACGGAAAAGGGCAGGATGAAGAGTTTAGATATGGCACAGGGGAATCTGAAGAAATTATTGGACGCGCGTTAAAAGGAAAACGAGATGATGTTGTGCTTGCAACAAAAGTCGGCATTGCCGTAGGAAAAGGCAAAAATGATAAAGGTCTTTCACGTACACATATTATGAGAGAAGTTGATAATCAGCTGCGACGACTGCAGACGGACTACATCGATCTTTATCAAGTTCATCTTTTTGATCACCATACACCTATGGAAGAAACGCTTCGCACGCTAGATGATTTAGTTCGTCAAGGCAAAGTTCGTTATATTGGCTGCTCCAATTATGCCGCGTGGCAAATCGCAAAGTCTCATCATATTAGTGACAACATGAATCTTGAAAAATTTATTTCCGTTCAGCCTCAGTACAATCTTCTCTCTCGTGAAATTGAACAAGAGCTGCTGCCGTTTAGTCAATCCGAAGGTGTAGGCGTTATGGTATACAGTCCGTTAGCGCGCGGCATGCTTTCAGGCAAATATAAAACACCAAATGACGTGCCGCCAGAAAGCCGTGCTGCACATGGTGAAAAGCTGCTGCGAAACTACTTTACTGACCGAAACTTTCAGCTGGTGGAGCAGTATCGCAAGTTAGCAGAACAACATGAAGTAAGCTTGTCTCAGTTTGCTCTTTCATGGGTGCTAAATCAGCCCGCTGTGACATCAAGTATTATCGGAGCTAGTAAATTGCACCACGTAACAGATGCAGTTGAAATCAGCGATTGGACATGGTCAGAAGAACTGCTAAACACCGTAAATTCACTGTATTAATAAAAAGTCCGCAGGTGCACCTGCGGACTTTTGTGTTTATATTTTAATTTCTTTTTGCTCTAACCTTGCTTCTAGTGAGTCGTACAAAGCCAACTTGTAGTTAATTTGCTCGAGGTATTTAAAGGTTTTGGCCATTTCTTCTTCTACCGCTTCTTTGTGCTGAAGCATCATGTTTTTTCGTTCTTTAATCGTGCTTTCCCCTTGTTTATAGAGCTCTACATAGCGCTTTATTTCTGCAAGCGGCATGCCAGTTGAGCGCAGAGCTAAGATAAAACGGATCCACTCAATATTCGTATCGTTATAGAGGCGCTTTCCATTTTCATCACGTTCTACAAAAGGAAGGATTCCTTCTTTTTCATAATAGCGCAAAGTTGGTGCGGAAAGCCCGGTTTTTTCATTCATTTCTTTCATGCTATAAGACAAGATTGTTCACTCCCACTTATGAATCGTAAAGCTTACTTTAAGGTATATGATAATCGATAGTTGAACGTTTTATCAAATTCTTTTTCGGTTATCTTTAAAAAAATGGAACTTTTATACATTTTGTCCGTAATAACAAGTAGACAATAAGAAACTTACTGTAAAAGGTTAAGTAAAGGGGATAGAGTAATGAAAAAAATAAAATGGATTAGTTTTATACTGCTGCTGATTTCAAGCGGAGTGTTTTTTATCAATCATCAGTACGCCATTTTACTAGCGGCTTGGACCGCTTACGGAATGGCTTTATCAGTCCTGGTTTATTTCTTTTCATACGGCATGAGTGATTCAAATCAAGAATAAAAACCGTATGCGCGTTTCTTATTGTCTTCAAAATAAAAGCAAAAAATGAAAGGGTGGAAGAAATGGGAGAACTTTTTTGGATGATTTTTTTCGGAGCGTGTATTTGGGTTCCACTAATTTGGAATAAAATTGCGATTGGCAAGCGCATCGCTTACGAAGAAAAGAAAGCAGGACGTGATTTAACAGGGGAAATCAATCCGTTTACCGGAGGAAGAATGTAAATAGAGATTAAGACATCTCTAAATTACTCCCATTGAAAGACGAACAAATAGGATAAATGAGCTCATATGAATTGTTTGTGACACCGCTGTTAATTTCCGTGCAAGGCTTCGCTTTCCGCGGGCGGCCGGTGAGCCTCCTCGTCGCTTACGCTTCTGCGGGGTCTCACCTGTTCCGCTTTTCCCGCAGGAGTCTTCGCCTTGCCCTCCAATCAACAGCTAGAAGCAGCTACCTACATAAAACTTACATTCAGCCTATCCATAAAAAATCCGAACGAATTTAATTCTCTACCAAGAATCTCAATGCATCGTTCAAATTTCCCTACTACTAATAAAATACGTTTGTTTCAGCCTCTTCATTAGTAAAGAAAACAATAGTTTAATTTTGTGATAAATAGTATAATTAACCATATTTATTTTAGACAGAAAGGCTGATGAAAAGGTGTCAACATTCTTTTTGGCCGGCATGGTACTTGTGCTGGTGATGATTGTTTTTTCGCGTACGCTGTGGGTTCCCAGCGGAGTGGTAGAACGTCTCAGCAAGAAAAAGTGGTTTCAAAACCACTGGCTGAGCGGAGGCTATTTGTTTGGCATTAATGCTTTATATTTTGGCACTACGATATTTTTACTCTATCTTCTTATGTTTACAGATATCCCTTATTTACATCTTGTTCTTATGTTTTTAGCGACGATTGTAAGTATTTTCACGTGGAGCGCTTTTAGTACAGCGTGGACAGGGTCATTTAAAAACCGTCTTAAAATGGCTTTAACAGGAAGCAGCTTTTACTTGATAGTGGCATTGATTATGGTGAGCCAGTGGCTAAGCGTTAAGCCTCTGTATCCTAATGAAGATACGTTTATGCGAGCTTTAGGATGGATGCTTGGCTTTTTCGTCTCAGCCGTCGCTTTTAGTATATGCTTCATCTTCACTGCGTTTCTAGGAAAACGTTCACCGCGTGTGTCATGATATCATCCGCTTTTTAACGTTTTTTTCTAGTTAACTACTATTGACGAAAGCAGGGGTAAACGTGATTCGAGAAATTTCATCTTCTGATGCAGCCGCTTTTTTAACGTTAAATAAAAAGCTTGATAAAGAAACCGCCTATATGCTGTACGAGGAAAATGAGCGTGCGACTACGCTTGAACAGCAGAAAAAAATGATTACCACTTTTTTAAAGATGCCGAACTCGACCATTTTAGTGGCGGAACAAGACGGACAGCTTGTTGGGCATTTATCTGTGATTGGAGGAAGCGTTAACCGAAAAAAACACAGCGCATACTTAGCTGTTGGCGTGCTTCATTCTTATGGAAACCGAGGTATCGGCACTGCGTTGTTTGAAGAAATGGAGAAATGGGCAGCACAGAGCGGCATTAAACGAGTAGAGCTAACGGTGATGACCCACAATGAACCGGCCATTTCGCTGTATAAAAAGATGGGTTTTGAAATAGAAGGGAAAAAAGTATGTTCACTCGTTGTAGACGGAAAATCAGTCGATGAATATTATATGGGGAAGGTTTTTGAAAAAACGTGCTTAAAGACCTGCGGTAGTATGTCAACTGAAAAATGAAAGAACGTAAAGTTATCAAAGGGCAATTTACTTAAAAAAAGCATCACGAAACTAGACCAGTAACGAATGTTATTTACTGGAAAATATTTGAAAGGTAGCGATGACAAGTTTTATGTCATATTTTCACGCCCCTTTCTGGCGTAAAGAGTTGGTGACTGCGTAGTAGCGCATCCACCAATCGCACGAGTTTTCTTGCGGTTAGAACGAGTGCACGTTTGTGTTGATGTTTTGGTACTTCACTGTACTTTTTCACGTAGTAATCCCGGTAATCTGGAACTTGCTTTCGTACGGAGTTGGCGGCTTCAACTAAGTAATATCGCAAGTAGTGGTTACCGTTACGTGATAGGGACGTGTCTTCGGCAGTAAAGCGCCCAGACTGATGCTTTCGCCAGTATAGACCTGCGTATTTTGCTACTTTAGCTTCATCATCAAACCGGTCTATTTGGCCAATTTCAGCTATGATACCCGCAGCGAATACGGGACCAATTCCAGGGATGGATTCAAGCGTGTGTGTCAATCCAGCCATCAGTTTTTTGATCGCTTTGTCAATTTCTTTTATCTGCTTTTGGAAGGTGCGAATGACCTCGATCGAGGTCCCAAGTATCACATCCATGGAATCTTCCACTACCTTGTCCAAGCGATACGAAGATCGCACGGCTTTCTGAATGGAGGTTGCCACACATTTCGGGTCACCAAATCGGTTTTTCCCTTTCTCTTGAAGGAATGCTGCTAGTTCCTCCAGTGGTAGGTGGGCTAGTTCTTCCAAGCTGTATTTCTCTAAGAAAAGCTCCATCATTGCGTTACCGAAGACCGAGGAGTCTACTTCTTGAGAGAAAGTATTACACTTATAGCTTAGGTGTTGAAGAAAATGCTGCTTTTCTTTTGTCATCATACGAATGAGTTGGTAACGGGACCGAGTCAGTTGTTGTAAGGCCACGTATTGGCTTTCTTTGACCACTGACATCTGGTTACGTCCAAAACGTAAGTAATCCGCAATGATAAAGGCATCGATTTCATCTGTTTTGTTCATGTCCGAATAGCTTTTCTTAAAATTAGCTATTTGTTTAGGGTTCATGACAAACACCTTGGCACCGAAGACTTTTAAGTCTTCATCATGATGGAGAAACATCGACGGGTGAAAACTATAGACCGATGTAGATTCTAAGCCAATCTTTAAGACGTCAACTTCTTGATCGCCTATGCAGTCCAATAAACGCTCTTTAAGCAACGTCGCGCCTGGTAAGTCATTGGTGACGGTAAAGGCATTCAGCTTTTCTCCTTCACCATTTAAAATGCATACTTTCATATCAAACGAACTTACATCTAAACCAACAAATAATCTCACGGGAGAGACCTCCTTTCGATTTAGAATCACTTGGCATTTCCTTGGACGTCTCGAGATATCTCTAGTGTGTACGCCGACCAACAACCTCGTGTATCAGAGCTTCCCCTGCATTCGAAAGCCGCCATAGAGCTACTACCCTCTAGGTTCGAATGACAGGCTGCTCAGCCTGCGAGTAGGGAGTCCCGCGCGTTCACTGAGAAACAGTCTTACATTGTGGTTAATCCACAGGAGAAAGAAGAATTGTCCCAAATGATCCTATGATCATTATCTAGAAATATCTTGAGACGTCCAAGTAATATGTTATTTAGTTTATTAATTAATATGGAAACAGATCTTAGCTCCTAAATAGGGCTTAAATATAATATACGAGGAGAAATGAACATGGAAACGACGATTGTTCAGTTAAATGAATGGGTGATAAAGCTTCCTAAAAAGCTTGAAGTACTCTCTGAAGCAGAGGCGTCAAACCGTCCTGCTCCTAAGAAATGGTCACCAAAAGAAATTGTGGGGCACTTATGTGACTCAGCCATTCACAATTTACAGCGCTTTATCAACGTGCAACATGAAAAAATACCTTTGGCCCTGATACCTTACAAACAAGATGAATGGGTAGAACTGCAGCACTATCAAGATACGTCCATGGAAGAAGTAGTTGCCCTATGGAGCAACTTAAATAAGCAAATTGCTTCCGTTCTTTTGCATATACCAATAGAAAAGCATATGTATCAATTCGAACTAGGAGATGGAAAGTTCGTTTCGCTTGAATGGTTGGCTAAAGATTATATCGCTCATTTGGAGCATCATATCAAGCAAATCGACGCTCAAATGCCGCTAGGAGGCAAAGAGGATGAAAAAAGAACATAAAAAAGAAGAATCTCAGGTGAAAGTCGATTTGAGAGCAGGCCGCGCCTATGGTGACCATGAATACATAGGAGCTTCGAAAAAGGGCGTGCTTCTTGCTTTGTTACCCGTTCTGATCATTGCTGGAGGTATATTTTTTTTGATGGTAAAATGATAAAAGCCGCATTATAGCGACTTTTTTTCATAGAGGTGCTGGGTTTTGCTTCCTTCGGGATTGTTGAGGCTTTCTAGGGTGGAAAAGCCTGCGTGTTCTGCGACTATTTTAGCTGCAGAAGGAAGCGTTTCGACTCTTTCCCAAGATTCTGGGTTCCACAGTTTTGATCGCTTGAACGCTTTGCTGCAGTGGAGAAAGCACTCTTGTACTTCGACGCCGATAGCGAGCAGCGGAGTTTCGTTGTGAACCGCCATTGTTTCAAGCAGCGCTTTTTCTTTTACAATGCAAGCTTTGCCGTTAATACGCAGCGTTTCTTCTATGCCTGGAATTAAAAAAAGCAGCCCTATTTGAGGATTAGATAAAATATTTTCCAATGAATCTACTTTTTGATTGCCGCGCCTCTCTGGAATCAACAGCCTTTTCTCATCGACGACTTGTACAAAACCAGCATGATCACCTCGTGGAGAGCTGTCGCAAATTCCTTTATGATCAGCTGTAGCGATGATGACAAAAGGGGAATGTTTAATAAATTCCCGGCAGTGTCGATCTAAATAAGGAATTATTTTTTGATGCGCCAATTTGTTAGGCGCGCCGACTATACGTCGAAGCTCTTCCTTCGTTTTTACTCGTTCTTTAAAGTGACCGTTTTTCATTCCTCTTTTCACTCCTACAGTTTGCGTATACTGAAAATACCATTTTTACATATGAAATTCTATGTTTTTATATTAAAAAAACAGAAAAATCAGTATATTGAAAAGAAGGAGAAGCATGGTAACGCTAATTTCGGTCTTTTTTTAAGTTTTTGATTGCGTTATCAAATATGTCATTAACCGTTTTCATATGTTCACTGACAAGATGGTCGGAGTCTTTTTCTCTCTGGCGCATGTCTTTTAACAAATCATCCATATCATCTAGCAAACTTTGAAAATACTCATCTTTTTGTTCTTCTTTCATTGTGGAATCGTCCATTTCATCGAGCTTATCGAGCTTATCTTCAATTTTTTTGAAGTATTCATCTCTCAAAATTCTCACCTCATTTATAAAGTAGCTTTCTGCTTATTGTATGCAAAATGTTTGTTTGCATGAGTAAGAAGTAGAAAGGGTATAAAGAAAAAAGAGTCTAAAAAGCTCATTTGCATCTTAGTAGGTTACTTTTTAGTTCCCATATTACTTTAAAGTGCGTACTTTTTTTTCGTGTTTCCATGCTTCATAATAAATTTTGTCAGGGAATAATAAGACATTTAATAAATTGATTATACGAATCAAATTCTAAAATAGAGGTATAAAAATTTCAGGAGGTTTTATTCATATGAGAGAGATACTGCAAGGAAAACTAGGTTTTGGAACAGCACCACTAGGCAATATGTATCGCAATATTCCAGAAGAAGAGGCCATCGCAACGGTTGATGCTGCTTGGGAAAGCGGCATCCGCTACTTTGACGCAGCCCCTCTTTACGGAGCTGGCTTAGCAGAAATGCGCCTTGGTGAAGCACTATCAAAAAGAAACCGCGATGAGTATGTGCTAAGTACAAAGGTAGGTCGCGTCATTTCAGATGAATTGGAAGACACATCTTCACGTGATATGGGAGAAAAAGGCGGGCTTTTTGAATTCGGCCGTAAAAATAAAATTATTAATGACTATAGCGCTGATGCAACTCTTCGTTCAATTGAGCAAAGCTTAAACCGTTTAAAAACAGATCGCTTAGACTTTGTGTATATTCATGATGTTGCGCAAGATTTTTATGGAGATGAGTGGGTAGGACAATTTGAATCTGCTCGAACGGGCGCATTTCGTGTGCTTACACGTTTGCGCGAAGAAGGAGTTATAAAAGGATGGGGACTTGGAGTAAACCGAGTGGAACCAATCGAAATTATGCTGGAGCTAGAAGAAGCAAAGCCTGATGTATCGCTGCTCGCTGGCCGATACACGCTGTTAGATCATGAACGTGCGCTGCAGCGAGTGATGCCCGAAGCTGTAAAGCATAATATGGACATCGTTGTCGGCGGACCATACAGCTCAGGCGTTCTTGCTGGAGGTACACACTTTGAATATCAAAAAGCGTCTTCAGACATTATGGAAAAAGTAGAAAAAATCAAAGCCATTGCAGATCGTCATCAGATCAGCATTAAGGCTGCTGCTGTACAGTTCTCACTGGCTAATCCAGCGGTTGCTGCCGTTATTCCTGGGGCCAGTCGTCCAGAGCGTATTGCAGAAGACAAAGCGGCATTAAACACGGTAATTCCGGCAGCCTTCTGGGAAGAAATGCGTGAACAGCAGCTTGTAGCGTCTCATGCACCGCTGCCAATAAACGTTAAATGAAGGTAGAACGGTAAATAGTAAGTAGAAAAAGAGTCTGGGACAAAAGTATTTTAGAGGAAGTGAAAAACGAACCATTGATCAAAATCTTTGATTAGTGGTTCGTTTTTTTTGTTTTGAAATAGGGATTTGTCATATATTTAGTAAGAATTGGTTAAATACGAACAATTTAAATAAATAATATTAAAATATTCGTTTTTTATATTGAATAACCATTTTGTATTTGATACATTTAGAAAGTGAAAAATATTGCTCGTATATGCTTGGAAATATGGTCTAAGTGTCTCTACCTGGTTCCCATTCAAAGAACTGGACTACGAGTTAAAGTATAAAAATGTTCGGTTTACCCAGACAGAAGCTGTATTCCGTACTTAATTTCTTATACTTTGACTCTAAAAAACGTAGACCATGAAACATGCTCTAGGTTTTTTTCTTTTGTCCAATCATCGAGTGTATGAAACAGCAAAACGAAATGGAGTGAAAGTAACGATCTATGAAAAACAAGATGTTAAAAACAGGTGCTTTATTTACTATTGGTATGGTTTTACTGCTATCTATACTTGCCGGGTGTAATTCAGCTTCAAAAAAAGAAGCCGGAGATAAACAGAAGCAGCAGCCTATTATTGTGCAAGGACCGATGCCGATAGAAGCGCAGAAATTCGCTAAAAAATTAGAAAATGTAAAAGAAGAAAAGTCAGGGAATTTTGTTTTTTACAAAGGAACTGTCGATAATTATCCAGTCATCGTGGTTAAAACAGGAAAAGGAATGGAAAACACGGCAGCTGCTACAGCGATAGCTATAGAAAAATACCATCCTAAAGCAATTATCAACCAAGGAACATCGGGCGGGCATGATGAAAACCTGAACGTGTTTGATATTGTATTAGGAAAGCGAACAACGAATATAGGCTCTTTAAAAACAGAAGATAAAAAAGAAGGCGAAGGAATGGATCCTACTGCGTGGAAGCCGATGGATTTAATGGCTTCTGAAGGAAGCGCTGGAGAAGATCCTGATGCTGAAAAAGCTCGTTATTATGAAGGAGATAAGAAGTTACTTGCGGCTGCAAATGCAGTAAAAGATACATATAAAAAAGGTAAAGTGGTTGAAGGAACGATAGGATCAGCAGACACGTGGAATAACGAAGTGGATCGAATTAAGTGGTTCCATACTAAGTACGGGACGTCTGTAGAAGAAATGGAAGGCGCAGCGGCAGCACAAATTGCAGGAAGCTACGACGTTCCATTCTTGGGTATCAGAGTGTTATCTAACAACAAAGTAAACGGTGGAAAATATAATCCAAATACAGCAGCCGCTTGCCAAGACTATGTTTATGAAGTAATTAAACACTATATCAGCACAAACGCTAAGTAAATCTTTATTTAAAAAAGCATCACAACTTTTGTTTCATTAACAAAGGTTGTGATGCTTTTTTCATCTCTAATCAGTAAGAGAATATTCAGTAAAAAAAGGAAAAAACGTATAAGCGAGGATGATGCTAATAATTGCAGCTACTACCATAGCTAGACTTGCAAACGTTCCTTCTTGTTCTCCTATTTCGAATGCCTTAGAGGCTCCTGCTCCATGGGCGCCCATACCAAGAAGTAGTCCTTTTGATGTTATGGTTTGAATGGAAAGAATTCGAATTAGTAAAGGGCCTAGAATGGTTCCTGCTAAACCGGTAATGATAACAAAAATAGTCGTCATTGTAGGGATTCCTCCAACGGTTCTCGACATATCCATCGCAATAGGCGTGGTAATGGAACGCGGTACTAAACTATTAATAAGAGACGTGCTGAGCTTCATCCATTTAGCAAAGAGAAACGAAGATCCGATTGCGGCTACAGAACCAATTGCTATGCTCACAATAATTTCAACTCCATGTTTTTTTAAAAGCTGAAAATGCTTGTGCATAGGAACGGCAAAAGAAACGGTGGCTGGACCAAGTAAATTTGTCAGCACCTTAGCTCCTCCGTTATAAGTTTGATAGGGGATATGGAAAATTGCTAAAAGAGAAATAAGAATAACAGAACAAGTTAAAATAGGAGAAAGCCATACAACATTCCAGCGCCCGTACACTTTTTTGCACAGTTCAAATATAAAAAACGTTCCTGCAATACTAACGATCTGTAGAAGTAGATTCATGTTTTACATCCTTTCTAAGCTTGGATAAAAATTTAGACGAGAGTCCGGTAGAGGCCATCACAACTGCGGTGCTTAGTATAATGACTAAAATAATTTTTGCTCCTTGAAAACCAATAAATTGCTTGTACTGCATAATACCTACAGAGGAAGGAATGAAAAAAAGAAGTAATTGTGCTAAAAGTAAAGCGGCACCAAGTTCTACCCACTCTACCTTCACTATCTTGACCTGCAGCAGCAAAAATAAAAGAAGCAGTCCTAAAACACTGCCAGGCAAATGTAGATAGGTACTTAAAAAATTCCCTATCATGAGAAAAACGTAAAGAAAACATATTTGAAAAAATTTTATGATCAACCTCATATGTGATAGCCATCCTTTTAAAAATTAGTTTGTTTACTTTTTCACAATCTTTTTTACAAAAAGAGCCGTCACGCAGCAGGACGGCATCTAAATGTGGTATTCATTTCTGTATACCAATGAAATAAAATCTCTAGCACCTAGTGCTAAAGCTTTTTAATTTTTGTCACGTTTATCAACTCAATTGTTGCTGTATATGCTGTTCATTTGTGAATCCTTTGTGTTGTGTGAAAATTGTCATCCATTTTGATTGATAATACCGCGTGGAATTATGATTGCTACGCTATATACTGTAACTTGATTTTTTTCTTTCGTAAAATACATATAAACGATAAATTATATGCATTATGTCTATAGGAATTTACTGTTATAACATCAAAATGTTATGGAATAGTTGGATTGATTAATGTGAATGAAGTTTATGATGGTAAATTTAAAGTTTATACAACTTTTCATACTTTTTCGTCAAATAATTAATTAACGGCTGAGCATCAATTCTATCTATAGAAAGACCAGTTAATATCTCTTTTGGCGTCTTTAGTTTTCCATACTGGTGAATATGCTGTTTTTGCCAGTCTGCTATAAGCGATAGATTTTGACTCGAAATGATTTTATCAAAGTCAGGATGGTCATTGATTAGGGCTTCTTGTAGCTGAGCTGCATAAATAAATCCTAGATTGTAGGAAGGGAAGTAGCCAAACGCTCCTCCGTACCAGTGGCCATCCTGCAATACTCCGTCAATGTCCGTTTCTGGTTTGATTCCTAAGTACGCTTCATATTTTGTATTCCATGCGGAAGGAAGATCCGAGACGCGAAGCTTGTCAGCGAATAAATCTCTTTCTAGCTCGTAGCGAATGATAATATGCAGCAGATACGTAAGGTCATCTGCTTGCAAACGAATAAGAGAAGGTGTGACTTCATTTAAGGCAAAGTAAAGAGTTTCAAATGAAATATTACCGTAGATCGCAGGTTCTAACTCTTTGAATAAGTGAGCGTGATTTCTCCAAAACCCTTCATGTTTTCCGATGATGCGTTCCCAAAAAAGAGATTGAGATTCATGCAGTCCCATAGACGTGTATGCGCCTAACCCTGTGTCAAGCAACTCAGAGCTAATTTGCTGATTATAAATAGAATGTCCGCCTTCATGTAAAAACATAAAAGCTGCCAGTTTTACATTGTGTTCGTCGTATCTTACTGCAAGCCTTGCGTCGTGAGGGTGAATGCCTGCACTAAACGGGTGGGTAGTGGTGCCTATTTGTCCCGACTTAAAGTTATAGCCAATCGCAGTTAGCAGGTGTTT
Source organism: Priestia sp. FSL W8-0524 (assembly GCF_038005965.1). Classification (NCBI taxonomy): domain Bacteria; kingdom Bacillati; phylum Bacillota; class Bacilli; order Caryophanales; family Bacillaceae; genus Priestia; species Priestia sp. FSL W8-0524. Next base: position 3,499,876 of record NZ_JBBOUG010000001.1, on the reverse strand, counting down.
TCCGAGCTTTTGCTGATTTTCGACCGAAAACGATTCGTGGAGAAACGATGTATCATGTGTAACCGAGGAGCGTTTGATTTTTGTCAGCAAAGGAAGAATAGCATCTTTAATTTGTTGAAAAAGCGAATCGATGGTTTCACTAGAAATTTCAGGCTCATATTCTTCTAAAAGCTGTTCGTAAGGAGCGAGGTGAGGATTACGGTACTCCGCAAATCTTTTATGCATATGAATCAACTGCTGCAGGTTGTCTTCAACGAGCTTAAAGTTATTTTGCTCTCTAGCCTGTGACCAAAGAGCATGAGTAGAAGCTTTTAAAACAGAAAATTGATGATAGTCTTCCAGTGGTACAGCGGAAAGTTTTTGATAGATGTTCCAATAGTGCTGTACTTGTTTTTGCTGTAGTTGACTTAGATTTTGTTCTTGAAGATGCTGCAATTCTTTTGCAAAGGCTGGATCTGTTTGCAGCAAATAAAGCTCTTTGGAAAGCGTGCCTTGAATGGTTGCATGCTGCTTTTGACTGTTAAGAGGAGCGGATGTTTTTGCGTCCCATGATAGAAGAGATAAAGCTTGTTTGTAGTGTTCAATCGTTGCAATATGTTCTTTAGTATGAAGACGGATGGCAGAGTTCATAATATCCTCCTTTAGATAAAATACTTTACTTATAAACATACTAAGAATTGAGAATTGAAACAAGACAAATTGAATCAGTAATTGCAAAGAAACAGTTTAATTTTGCTAATTTCACAAACAAATGGAAAGGTGGTAGGATGGTTTATATTCCTACTAACCTTACAAAAATAGTAGGTTTTAAAAAGTGATTTTAATTATTGGGGGAATGACGTTGAAACAGGTTAAGGTGAAATGGTTATTATTTATTGTGATTGCTTTATTTGTTGCCGGGTGCAGCAATAATCAAGCAAGCTCAGGCGATAAAAGCACCAGTGCCGCTCAAAAAGACGGAGGTACGCTAAACATTGCGTTTCAAAGCGAGCCAACAACTTTAGATTCTCAGATTACTGGAAATTCTTCAGTTAAAGATGCGGCGCGAAATATTTACGAAGGACTTGTTATTTTTGATAGCAAAGGCAATGTAGAGCCTGATTTAGCAGAAAAAATTGATATAAGCGATGATAAAAAAGTCTACACGTTTCAGCTGCGAAAAGGCGTAAAGTTTCATAACGGAAAGGAAATGACAGCGGACGATGTAGAAGCTTCGATTAACCGCTGGATTAAGCTGTCTTCACTTGGCAAAACAAACTTTGTTGGTGCACAAGTTAAAAGAACAGGAGACTATACGGTTGAGCTTCATTTGAAAACACCGAACGTGAATACGCTGGCACTGCTAGCAGATCCAATTCCGGCAGCCGCTATTTTTCCAAAAGAAATTATCGAAAAAGCACCTGCTGAAGGAGCTACTGAGTTCGTTGGCACAGGGCCATTTAAAGTGAAGGAATGGAAAAAGAATCAATATATCACGCTAGAGAGATTTAAAGATTATTCTTCAAAAGGACGAAAAATTAAAAAGACTCCTCACGTAGATGAAATTAAAATTAGTTTTTTAAGCGATGAATCTACTAGAATTTCAGGCATTACAGCTGGACAGTTTGATATTGCCTTAGGTGTTTCAAGCGACAATGCGTCACAAATTGAAAGTACGCAAAACGTTAAGAACAAGCTGGCTCCAGGAGGATTTATTGGTTTATTTTATAACACGCAAGAAGGGTTCTTTAGCGATTTAAATGCTAGAAAAGCTGTAAATGCCACGATTAATGCAAAAGATATTTTATCAAGTTCATACGGCGATTCCGATTATTATGAACTGACTTCATCGATTGTGAATAAAAAATTTCCTAACTATTACAGTGAAGCAGGAAAAGAAGAGTACAATCAGCATGATGAAAAGAAAGCAAAAAGCTATTTGAAAAGAGCTGGATACAGCGGGCAGGAACTGCGTCTTTTAACTTCACGCGATTATCAAGATCAGTACAATACGGCTGTTATCGTCCAGCAAGAGCTTGAAAAAATCGGTGTAAAAGTAAAGCTAGAAGTGTATGACTGGGCAACGTTTACAGATAAAGTAAATGATCCTAAAGCATGGGATATTTACCCGGTAGACTGGGCGGCGCGTTCAACCATTTTCCAAGGATTTTGGACGTCAGGGGGCGCTCCTGTTGAGAAATCAACAAAGTACTTAGATAAAATTAAAGCGGCTGCTTCTGTAAAAGATGCGAGACCAGCTATTGATGCTACGCAGAAATACGTATGGGATGAGCTTCCGTTTACGTTAATTGGTCATAAAGTAAATATTAACGCCGTGTCTACACATGTAAAAGGCTATGATTTTAATTTAGGCCCTGTATTTTATAACGTGAGCGTGAATAAATAACATACGCTAAGTTTAAACAAAAAGCGGTTTTAAAGGTACGAGAGAGGCTAGAACAAAAGTATTTTAGTTAAAAGAAAATCCGAGCGGTGAAGATTCTAAATGGGAATCTAACTCGTTCGGATTTTTTCATGGTTAGGTTGAACGTAGATTTCATGTATGTAGGTGCTTCTAGCGGTTGATTGGAGGACAAGGCGAAGACTCCCGCGGAAAGCGAAGCCTTGCACGGAAATTAACAGCGGTGTAGCCATCCATGCTAGATTGTTAATCCTGTTTGTTCGTCTTTAGATTGAATCCATTGAGTTATGTCTCAATCTCTTTTATTTATCTATTCTTCACACCGCTCATCAGTAAAAACAAAGGAATACGCATTCGACGCTCGTAAGTTTCAGCGCTGTCGAAATGTTCATTTTGAGGACATGCTTCTTTTAAATTTGTAATGGTGAATCCACTTTGCTGCATCAAAGAAAAGTACTCTTCAAGCGTGCGATGATACTTTTGAACGTATCCACCCATCCAGTGCTGCTGACGGAATCCCATGAAGAAATAGTTGTCCACGGTCCAGTTTGTGCGGAGAGCGGAAGGCTGAAGAGTAGACGTAATAACTGGATGTTCAACGGAAAAAATAAGCCTTCCTTCAGGTTTGAGTGCTTGATTTACTTTAGTAAAAATGGAAGCTAAGTCTTCTATATAGTGAAGAGACAGTCTTGCGGTAACTAAATCGTATTTGTCACGGGGCGGAGTATAGTGCTCCATCGGTTCATGGATCACTTCTGCATTTGGATAGTTTGAAAGCTGTTGCTGAGCTGCATTTATCATATTGATAGAGCCGTCTACTCCGGTATAAGAGAAACAGCCTTGTGCAAGAAGCTCCGCACCAAATCCAGCGTTTCCGCACCCTAAGTCTAAAACGTTTGCATTTGCAACATCACCTAGAAGCTGTAAAATGGCCGGTTTTTCAATCGTATCGTTGGCATTTTCTTTTTGCTGCCTGCGTTTTGTATAAGCCAAAAACGTCTCGTCATTATCGTAAAATTCAGCTCCTGTTGAGATCTTCAACTAAATCAGCCTCCTCTATGCAAAGTATCTTATTATAATCATATATTCAAATTATTTACAATTATTTTGATGGATATGGAAATAGTGTTTTATTTTAGTATAATTGTAGTGTTAATGAATCGTTCTGTGTAACTAGAGAAGAAAAGAGGAGAAGTCATGAAACGTTCCACTATAAGCGTCAGTGTGGTTAGTATTCTGCTGTCGGTTAGTTTATTCATAAGCGGCTGTCAGCAAAATGAGGTATCTTCCCGCGACGAAAAAGAAAGTATCACTTCAAGTGCTCAACATCCTGAACAAAAAGAAAGTGCTATTCATACATCGGAGCAAAATGATGATAAGGAAAAGGGCAACTATCAAAAGTCAAGCACTTCTTCAACAAGTAATATAGCCTCTGCTAAAGATGAAAACAACGTATCCACCCCTACAAAACAAACGGCTAATATATTAATCAAGTCCTATTTGCAAGGTTTAATAAAAGGAATCAACAACGGTTCTTTTAAAGAAGTAAACAGCTATCTGGTGAAAGGAAGTTCTCTTTATAAAGATCAGCAGTCTTTAATTAGTCATTTACATGGCAAAGGAATTCAAGAAAGATTAGTAGATTATGAAGTGGTTGACTTTAAAAAAGCAGGCTCTGCTTATGATATCCAAACTCATGAAGTGATTATGATTGTTCAGCCTAATGGTTCAGAAAAGATAAAGGAGTATGATTGGGTATATTCAGCGGTATGGTCGGGCGATCAATTACGCTTAAAGGATATTTCTAAGGCAGAGAACACTGCTTCAACAAAAACATCAGCACCATCGAATCAAAGCAGCGGCAACTATGATGGAGGATGGTCAAGAGATATTCATCATCAAGAAGCAGGGTTAACCATCACTAATTCAACAAGCGGCTCTTTTAATTTTACAATAGGTGCAGTATACGGTGCGCATGCAGGAGGAATAGAAGGAAAAGCAGAGGTGAAAGGAAATAAAGCTATTTATAAAGACATGGAAGAAGCTACGGAATGCGTACTAAACTTCACGTTAAGTCAAAAAGAAATCAAAATTGATGCTACTCCAGGCTGTTCCTATTACGGTGGGTTAAATGTTTCTTTTGACGGCACGTATAAAAAAGGAAAGATCACAGAACATACGAAAACCTTATCAGAACTCGATATCCTTCCAAGTAAACAGGATGAAAATGTGAAAAAACTTGTAGGAAATGACTACGAAGCGCTTGTTGATAACTTTCAAATCGTCCATGAAGAAAAAGATTTAGACGGCTTAGGAGCGACAGCGCTGTCAGGTGGAGTAACCGGTTTGTATACGCTTATGGAAGGAATCATTGAGTATGATAAGCAAGGCTATTATTACGTAGCGTTAATTGTTGACAGTGACAAGGTGAAATTCTACACGAATAATCCTGCATATCGAGATCGTATCACACTCACAGTAAAAGAGTGGATGAGCCGCTTTAGCGATTATCCAGTAGAGACAATATATAAAGAAATAAAAAGATAAGTCTAAAAGCTAAGAGTTGAGTATAGAAAGGGTCAGTCTATGCGTAACTCTTAGCTTTTGCTTTGAATCCGTAGGAAACCATTTGTTTTTGGCGTCGTTCTTATTTCGGTAATTTTTCAACAATTGCTGCGTCTATTTGCTGAGATAATACGCTGCTAATCTCTTTTTCATTTTCCACTTTTTCTAAAATTAGCTGCTTATTGCCCTTCTTTATTTTTAACATTGTACCTGAGTGAATAGAGAAATCATCTCGCAGCTTTTTAGGAATAGTAAGTCGAAAACGGTCATCAATTTTTCGAGATTGAGCCGTAAATGTTAAAGACGTTTTCTGACCAAAACTCATTTCATATTTTCGAATCACAATGTTATTTTCTTGGTTAATAAAAAATTGAACCTCCATGTTTGCACCCAATTCGACTGACGTTAACAGTTCAGAAGTGAGCTGAATCTGCCGTCCGGTTAATGATGCATAATAAGGAGGAGACGCCGCAGGTTTTTGTGAAAGCGCTATCGATTTTTCGTCTCTTTTTTTCACAACAATTTGCTGTTCTACTAAGTATAGTTCTACATAATCAAAGGGCTTAAGTTCATAGTCATCTCGTAGGGATCTGGGAATGACTATTCTACCCATATGGTCAATTGTTCGAATGAAGATATGAGAAGGAACGGGGACATTTTCATCATGATGATCAATAATAATCCAATCATCACAGCTCCGTAAAAGAACTTTGTCGTTCGTCTCGAGTTTCGTTATTTGCATAAACAAAGAAGGAAGGGATACTCTTCCCATTTCATCAATTATACACTCTTCTTTTTTTGTACGCATCTTGCTACTTAATCCTTTCTAAAAACAGTTTAGATGGGGTATGTTACTTAAATTACACAGCATTTATTTCTTTGTCAAATGAAGCAAATGAGTATTTATTCATCCTACAGATTGAGAAATACAGGAAGTTTGACCTCATTCAGTAGATGCACAGCTTTCCCGTGTAAATGGTAATCATCTGAAGAAAACAAGTTAATCTATAATTGAAAAAGCATAGAATAAAAGCGTTATTCTTTCTTTTGGTTTTATTGCAAGAAGAGAAAGAAAAAAAGGCTTAAAAAGGGCCAATACCCTATTTCTAAAGAGTAGATGTAGGTTTTTAATCAAAAAATGCCGCGGAACTCAGTCTGAATGATGAATAGATTTATGCATATTAAGCCTAGAAAAAAATTTCAAGCAGTGCTTTTTTTACTTGTTTTGGAGAGCAGTTATAGTTGAAGAATAAAGAAAAAAGCTCAATGTAATGAGCTTTGAGCTAATTTTATCGTTTTTCAACCAGCAGTAAGATGAAGGTAGCAAGCGGTCCTAAAGCAAGAGATAATAAGAACCAGTTCAGACCGGTTCGATTTTTACCTTGCGCTAATCCGGCATTAATTAGAGCCAGCGTTCCCCATCCTACAACGTATTGATTATCCATATGACACCCCGCTAATATTATTTTTTTATATGATTAACAAATTTTATATTAGCATAAATATCCATATTTTTGATTGGAATTCCTGAATTAGGTGGAAAAGCGGTGAATTTCTTCATGAAACAAAATTCCTGTTTTCCTCCACTCAGTGAAGGTAGTAGTGAATAAGAGAAGGGTGCACGTAGTACACGTGAACGTACTGAGGACGATGATAGTGAAGCTGATGCATATATTGATTCATAAGCCTTTGAATGGCGTCGTACACATTGGGCGGATAGCCGTAATAGCCGTGATGAATCCCAACTCGAAGCAAGGAAACGGGAGGCGTGTTATTGTTTTTGTACATTGTTCGGTGCTCTTCTGCGCGTTTAACCTTGCGCAGCTGCTCCGCCCGCCGCCGGCGCAGCTTTTCGCTGTCCTAGTTCTTGATCGAGTATAAAAATAGCTGCAGGGTTATTTTGAGCAATTTTTAAGCGGTCTACAATTGTCTGAGCCTGAGCTTCTTCATCGACTTGTTCTCTCAAAAAGTCCTGCACGATGACTAGGGTTTGAGGATCGTTCGCTTGGCTGATAAATTGAAACGCTTGACGATAAGAATTTGTGACGAACTTTTCATGCTCCAATACTTTTTGAAACGTTTCTAACGGTGTCCCAAACTCACTTGGCTGAGCAGGTAAAGAACTTAATTCAACCGTTCCGCCACGGTCAACTAAGTAGTCAATAAGTTTTAGCATATGAGTGCGTTCTTCTTCAGACTGCAGGCGTAGCCAGCTGCCCATTCCTTTATAGTTTAATCGATTCATATAGTTAGACATAGCTAGGTACAAAGTTGAAGAGACGTGTTCAAGTTGAATTAAGTTATTGAGCAGTTTTTGAATTTGTTCGTTCATATTTGTTATTCCTCCTTAGGAAAGAATTTCTTTCATATACTAGCTGCAACCCTCATGTTTTTTATGGTGAAAGAAATCTACAGTGATACTATATGTCACTTCTTTAAGTAGGCAACTTGCCCATCCTTTATTGGTGCTTCTTACTTACATAAAGGGGTTGTATAATATAGGAATAAACGTAGTTTAAAAGACTCTTTTTTTAGATGGTTAAAATTACTATGTTCTATTTAACCAATTTAATGATAAAATTGTCACTCTGTGCAATTTTAATTGGTATGAAGGAGTCAGAAAAATGAATATGCAACACGTATTAATACCTGGATTTGAAAAGCTCGCGAGCTTTGTTTTCTGGTATCCATTTATTATGTCTTTATTTTGGATTGCGGGCACGCTTATTTACATACGCTATCGCGACCGAGATCCTAAAGTTGATTTTTCAACAGTTGATTGGCCGTTAGTGAGCTTTTTAGTGCCTTGCTATAATGAAGAAGAAACGATTGAAGAAACGCTTAAGCACCTTTTGGCGTTAGATTATCCGTCTAAAGAAATCATTCTTATTAACGATGGAAGCACCGATGGAACAGCTGATATTTTAAAGGAAATCAGCAGGAACCACCCTGAAGTTCGTGTGATTCAGCTTTATGAAAATAAAGGAAAAGCCAACGCGTTGCATTTAGGTGCGCACGCATCTAAAGCTGAGTTTTTAATCTGCTTAGATTCAGACGCTATTTTAGATCAAGACGCTCCGTATTATCTAATCCATCATTTTCTTCATAAAGGGGAACGGCTGGGAGCCGTTACCGGAAATCCGCGCATTCGAAACCGTAATACGCTGCTGAGTCGCATTCAGCTAGTTGAGTATTCTTCTATTATCGGTTCTATTAAACGAACACAGCGAATTTTAGGAAAAGTAATGACGGTCTCAGGCGTAGTAGTGGCTTTTCGAAAAAAAGCACTTGTGGACGTCGGGCTGTGGGATCGTGACATGATTACGGAAGATATCGCCGTAAGCTGGAAGCTGCAGCAGCGCTTTTGGGATATCCGCTATGAACCGCGGGCATTGTGCTGGATGCTTGTGCCCGAAACCTTAAAAGGAATTTGGAAGCAGCGAGTACGTTGGGCTCAAGGTGGGCAAGAGGTAATGCTTCGCCACTGGAAAGTGTTATTAAAATGGAAGCAGCGCAGAATTTGGATTGTATACCTAGAGCAGTGGATCAGTACTCTTTGGTCATTCGCATGGCTGTTTGTGACGATCATGCTGCTTGTTACCGCGAGCAGTCCTCAAGACATACTGTTTTGGTTTACGTTTACGTCATTTTCCCTTGTATTTATGAGCTTAATTCAGCTGTTTATTGCGCTGAAAATTGATTCGAAATACGACAACGTGAAGCGGTATTACGTCTGGGCTGCATGGTACCCAGCGCTTTACTGGATTGTCAATACGATTGTGGTAGTGGGCGCGTTTCCTCGTGCTATCAGATCTAGAGTGAAAGGAGGCTATGCCACATGGAGCAGTCCAGACCGCGGCTTAACGAAGAGCAAATCATGATTCAAGCCAAGCAGCCTCTTGCTCGATTCGTGATAAGCATCATTGTTTCATCTGTTTTTTGGCTGTATTGTGCCATTGTTCTTTGGTTTTTCCTTTCAGCTGTTATCGGCGTAAATGACCGTTACAGCGGGGTATTAAAAATTGCGTTCAAAACGACGAACGGCGAAATTCGAACGTTTTTAGTAATTGGACTCGCTATTTTTTGCTTCTTTTTCCTGGCTCTGTTTTTATGGAGATTCTACAACAAAAAGAGATTTGGAAGCTTAAACCGACGAAAAGAGCCGGCGTATACGAGTATTAAAGATTTAGAGCGTCTTGAGCTTTTATCGAAGGATCAAATTCAAGAGCTTCAGCGTGCACATTACATCGAGTTTGATGTTAATCCGTTAAAACATACTGAGGAGAGGAAGCACGCATGAAGAAATATGTATTCTTTCTTTTAATTGCGGCAGCGGTAGTTGGCTTTATTTTCTTTAAAGTAGTGAACTGGGAAGATAAGGCGAAAGCAACAACGACCGTGGAGCCAGCGCTTGAGACGAACGGATGCTTAGGCTTAAATTATCATCGCGTGCGCAAGCATAATTGGTTTAATCGAATTGTCAGCTCAGTTACAAAGTCTGACGAACTGACAGAGTACAGCGTCTACAGCAATGATTTTGAACAACAGTTAAAAAAGCTGAAGGAACTTGACGCTACGTTTGTTACGCCAAAAGATATTGAAACGTATCAGCAAAAAGGCACGTTTCCAAAACGCTGCGTATGGATTTCATTTGACGATATTGACCGTACCGTGTATCAAAACGCTTTTCCAATTTTGAAAAAGGAAAACATTCCGTTTACGCTATATGTAATCGCAGGACAAGTGGGAGCAGAGGACTTTCAAAATTTAAATATGGCTTCATGGAGTCAGCTAAAAGAAATGAAAGACAGCGGCCTTGCGACAATCGGTTCGCATACATATGATATGCACCGTTTAGAAGAAGACAAGCCTTTATTTCTGACGCCTGCTAAATACAGCGCGTTTGCTCGTGATTTACGAAAAAGCAAAGAAACGATTAAGAACCATTTAGGAATAGACCCCGTTTACTTTGCCTATCCATACGGCAATACGAATGATGACGTAGCTAAGATTGTGAAAGATGCTGGTTTTCACCAAGCAGCTATTTTAGCCCCTCATGTTATTACAAAAGACAACGATCCGTATTATCTTAACCGGATTGTTGTGTACAACAAAACCTTTCAATATCTTATTCTTCCGTGGCTGACGCGTACGAGCTCATGAGAAGAAAGTGAAAAAAGCCTCTGTCTAAAGCAGAGGCTTTTTTCTGTTTACCATCAAAAGGTATGTCAATTACGTGAAGAAAGTACACTTTCATTTCTATAAAAATCATTTTAATGTTACCATAGAAAAGTTGTGATAACAGATATGGATAAACGAAACTATCTATCAATCCTTTTACAAACTGCGTGTAAGAAGTTTGTAAAGGTGTAAAGAGGAAAAGCGGCAATTGTACGCTTACTATTTTACGAATGTAAGGCAATCGGACAAACTAATTCGCTGTCCATTGCTAATTAAATTGTATTCATTATTCACGATTCCTCTCTATCATTTCGTCATGGGTTTTGTTTTATCGTTAAAATTTTGATAAAGGTGTATAGGATATGGAAAACAGGCATTTTGAATATAAATTTAAAGAAGCGCTGAAAAAACTAAATGATATTGAACTTGCGTTAAATGAATCATCGATTGTAGCGATTACAGATAGTCGCGGATTCATCAATCACGTGAACGATAAATTCTGTGAAATTTCTAAGTATGAAAGACATGAGCTTCTTGGTCAAGATCATCGTATTATTAATTCGAAACATCACTCAAAACGGTTTTTTAAAGAGTTATGGAGTACAATCAGCTCAGGTAAGGTCTGGCACGGAGAAATAAAAAACAAGGCAAGAGACGGTTCGTATTACTGGGTGGATACAACCATTGTTCCATTTTTAGATGAACGAGGAAAACCGTATCAGTACGTATCAATTCGCAATGATATTACAAAGCGAAAAGCATATGAAGAAAAAATTAAGCAAATGGCTTATTATGATCCGTTAACTAATTTACCTAACCGCTACTGGTTAAACAAACAGCTAAAAAAACTGTTTTTAGATGAAGAATCTCCAGAACTGCTGGCTATTTTATTTTTAGATTTAGACCGCTTCAAATCAATAAATGATACGCTTGGCCATCATCACGGCGATGTGCTGCTGAGGCGCGTAGCAGAAAGATTAAAAAAATGTATTCCGTCCTCTGATTTTATCTCGCGGCACGGGGGCGATGAGTTTATTTTAGTGCTTCATACACTAAAAACTGTTGAGGAAATTGAAGAAATGACCGAGCAGATTGTAAAAGAAATGTCGCTTCCTTTTTATATAGACGGAGATAAAGTGCTAACCTCTACAAGCGTTGGCATCAGCCTATTTTCAAAGGAATGTCAGCAGCATATTATTCCAAAAGACGCAGATGAACTAATTGACAGGTTAATTAAGCAAGCAGATATTGCGATGTATGTAGCAAAACGAAATGGGCGAAACACATATGAAATGAGTTCTTCTTCATCAAATGAAAAAATCATTAAAACGATCAGCATGGAGAATGAGTTAAAGTATGCGTTAGAAAGAAATGAGTTTCAGCTCGTTTATCAGCCGTTAATCGATTTGAAAACGTCTGATGTCATAGGGGCAGAAGCGCTTATCCGCTGGAATAGCGCAAAATTTGGTACTGTCTATCCAAATGAATTTTTGCCCATTTTAGAAGAAGTTGGTTTGATTGTACCGGTTGGCAAATGGGTATTAGAAGAAGCATGTCAGCAAATGAAAGCATGGACGGAGATAAATTTAAAAGCGAGTAAAATAGGGGTGAACGTGTCACCTATTCAGCTGAAGTCCTCACGATTTGTAACGGACATGGAACAAATTTTGAAGAAAACGGGCCTTGAGCCGCACTTTCTAGAACTTGAAATCACCGAAAGCGTTATTCAAAACAGTCAAGAATCGAAAAAAGTGCTAAACCGCCTGCGGAGTCTAGGGATAAAAGTGGCGATGGATGATTTCGGAACGTGCTACTCTTCTCTCAGCTATCTTAAACACTTGCCAATCAATACGTTAAAAATTGATAAATCATTTATTGACGACTTAGATGAAGTTGGAAAAGTGCTGGTGGAAACGATTATTCAAATGGGGAAAAAACTTAATTTTGCCCTAACCGCAGAAGGAATCGAAAACGAAGAACAGCTGCAGTTTGTGACGGAACAAGGCTGTCATATCGGTCAAGGCTATCTATTTGATAAGCCGCTTTCTCCTGAGGAAATGAGCCGTTTGTTGAAATGAAGGAAAATCCTATGTACGGAAAGAAGCTCTTTAATAGAGCTTTTTTTATGGTTTTTAATCGTATGTAAGGAGTGAGAAAGTCGTGAAAGAGTACGTTGGAATCTGCACGATATGTCAAAAGAACGTGTACTGTTTAGAGGGGTTTTTGAACGGTGTGGTTGTTGAAGGGAAGCTTGTCTGCTTTGCTTGTGAAGAAAAGGAGAAGCGTGACTCTCATAAAAACAAAAACTAGCTACCTTGAGTAGCTAGTTTTTTATTTACTGCGCATTCACTTTTTCAGCTTGCCAATAATACTCGCTGAACACATCAGAAAAGGCTTTGACGGTATTTGTGAGTTCTTCCATATTGTTATCGACGCCCCCTACTTCGATTAAAATGGAGCGGTCGGATAAGTCTTGATTATATAGCCCATTATTGCCGCTTGTTTTCTTTTTGCTTAACACTCCGCGGCTAAGGCCTGGATATTTTTCTTCTAGTTTTTCATGAATCGCTTTAGCCATTTTTACATTTTCATCAAATTTCGGGTTTGCTTCACCTAATACAATCATCATTTTAGCGTACGATTTGCCGTTAATAGCAGCCGTTGTTTTTTCTTGGCGCAGTGAATCACGATGAATATCAATTAAATAATCGACGTCTTGGTTTTGCTGAAGAGCTGTTTCCACCACGCTTCGAGACATCGCATAGGCTCGTCCTGTACCCCAGCCTTTTTCATTCAGCTTTTGCGTCATGTTGGTTGTATCTACTTCCGATCCGATTCCGTCTGCTTTTAATTCCATTCCTAGCATTTGACCAACGAGCGTGATGTTGGTTTTGTTATCTACTGCTTTATTTTCGTTCGCTTCACCTGGCATACCAAGTAAAGGGAAATAAGATTCCCAGCTGTGCGTGTGGTAGATGTACACAACTTTTCTGTCTCCCGTGCTTTGCTTAGCCTGTGTTTGAGACTGTTTTTTGCTTTCTTCGTACGTTTTGCTTTCAGCAGGATCCAAATCACGCTCTCCAGAAATGCTTTCGAGAGGAGGAGCCGATTCATGAGGAATCGTGGTATAATCCGTTCCTTCACCGGCTAACAGAATATGAGAATCAAAAATAGAAAAGCCGGGCAGTTCTGATCCAAATAGACTTCTTGTATCCGCCACGCGAATATTCGTCGCAAGCTGCAGGGCGACAGAAGAAAGAGGAGGCGGGGAGAAGTCTTCTTCAAAGGCATGAGAGAAATGATGGTTTTCCGTATGCATGAAGTAGAACAAGCTTTGAGCTTTATAATTTGATAGGGCTTGATAGACAACGTTCGAGCGCAGCGTATGCTGAAGAGTTGAATACGTGACGGTAAAAATAGCGGCAGATGTTAACAGAACAAATAGTATAGCGATAATTAATGATTTATAAGAAAGAATCCAAAAAAGCTTTTTAGGCTTTTCAGTGAACTTTTTTTTCATAGAGTAAACCTCCTCTAATAAAATTTTGAAATCAGCGAATAAGAACTCTAAGAGGAGAATGTTATGTATCTACTATTTACTCTATTAAAAAGAAAAAGAAATATGATAGAAACCATGATATTTAAAACAATATAAAAAAGGTTATAGTAGGGCATACTATAAAAAAACGGTGCATATTGGAGCTGGTTAGATGAACGATTCATGGGTTTATCATCATTTTATTAATACACTGTTATTTCCTTTAACGATGTTTGGCGTGGCATTTTGTGTACTGGGGCTATTGCTATACATGCTGTGGAAAGAAAAGCAAAAAGAAGGGCGAAAACAACGAGATTGAGGCATTTAATCTAAAGACGAACAAATGAGGTAAAGGAGCTAGTATGGAGCGCTTTTGACACCGCGGTTGATTTCCGTGCAAGACTTCGCTTTCCGCGGACGGACGGTGAGCCTCCTCGTCGCGCACGCTCCTGCAGGGGCTCACCTGTTCCGCTTTCCTCGCAGGAGTCTTCGTCTTGCCCTCCAGTCAACCGCTAGAAGCCGCTACATACACGAAACCTACGTTGACCATACCAATAAAAAAATCCGAACGAATAATCGTTCGGATCTTCCTTCAACTAAAATACGTTTGTCACAGTCTTTTTGTCCGAATTTCAGCTGGGAAAAGGAAGGTTTTTTCTTTCTAAGAACTCCATACGGTTCCCAAATGGATCATCCACGTAAATTCTTTCAGTACCGGGAATGTTTTTGTCTTCTATAAAAGAAATACCGAAGCTACTCAGATGATTTTTGAACGCAGGGAGGTTTTTAACATAAAAGCCTGGATGCGCTTTTTTGGCAGGTGAAAAGGTAGGTTCAACACCAATATGCAGCTGATAAGAACCAAATTCAAACCACACGCCGCCGCGTTTTTTAAGACTTTCCGGCTTTTCAATTTCTGTTAAGCCAAGAATGGTTCCAAAAAAGTGTCGTGCTTTGCTTTCTGAATGCGGTGGTGCAGCTAGCTGAATATGATCAATATGCGTTAGTGTAAAAGTCATAAACATTCCCCCTTAACTAGTAGAGTACTAGTTAAGTTTACGTGATGTATCACTGTAAATAAATGATAAAAAGTTGATGTGTTTCATAAGAAAAACTTATTATTTTATATACATATAACACCAAATGAGGTATATTTTATTTTGTTGTTATTTAAAAGAATTGGAGATTAATATGGAATATCACTATACGTTAACAAAAGATGATTATGTGGCTTTTAACGTGCATCATGCTCAACATTCGGAAAGAGTACAAAAAGTGCTGAAAGTTCAGCGATGGATGTCGCTTATTTTTCTTCTTATTCCTTTGCTTGTTTCGTGGGTTGAAGGAGAGTTTTTACTTGGCATGTTCGTAGCATTTGCGCTGCTTGCGGTTCTTTGGTTTTTATTTTATCCGAAGTATTTTTACGGAAGTATTAAAAAGAACATTATAAAGGTAATAAATGAAGGAGATAACAGCAGTCTGACAGGTGAGCATACTATGATGGTTACGGAAGATGGCTTGGTAGAGAAAAGCTTAAAAGGAGAAGTGAAGACTCCTTGGTCAAGCATCACTCAAATTAGAGAAACCGATGAACATATCTTTATTCTTGTTAGTGCAATGAGCGGATACGTTATTCCTACAAGCGCATTTGCAGATGTAAAAGCGCTACAGCAGTTTAAAGAAACGCTGAATGCTGCAAGGGCTGGAAAAACAGGCTGAGTAGTAAATAATAATAATGTAAAAAAACGCCCTCCTAGATACTTTTCTAAGAGGGTGTTTTTTTAACAGCAGTCCCAGTTGTACAAAACATCTTTAAAGTTACGGTTGCGAAGGTCTTCTTCTTTAATGAAGAAATTGGCCACTCCCGCATCACCAAACATAATATCCGCTTCGTCGTCCATGGCGAATTGAAGAAGCAGAACGTTATATGCGCGCAGCGCTTCATCGTAGTCTCGAGGATCGCTTTGAGTGAAAAAAGCGTATCCGCCCATTTTATGATACTCGCCCGTAAGCTCATCCCAGTAGATCTCTTCCATTTCTTCATCATCAAATAAATCTGATTCCATATCATTATATCGATAGTCAGTAGGAGACACGGGTTCGCTTTTTATTTCAAACTGTAGGCCTACTTCTTGAGGAATAGGGAACATATCTCGGTCAACGTCTTCTAGATACGTAAAGTCGGTTATTAACTTGTTTTCGTCGGTTGTTATGTCTTCATAAAAAACGACGCGAAAGTCTTTTTGAGACGTGGGTTGGTCAAAATCCAGACCATACACATCACCGGTGTTTTTGTTATCAGCTCCGCAAATGAAAAATTGAAGCATGCCTTGAGAAGGCATATTTTCATAGGGAGGCACGTCAGAAAAATTGATTTGTGCCATCATTAACATAGGCTTGCCCTCGGAGTCGAGAGGATGATTTGCTTCTAGAGGCAGGTAAGGGTTGCCGCCGAACTTGCTGTCATATAATTTGGGACTATTCCTGACCGTATGGATGTGGATATAAGGTTTACATGTTTTTTCGATTTCTTTTCGGTAAGGTTCTAGCTTGAGAGGCAGTGCTAATTTTGATAGAGGATTCATATGTACTCTCCTTTTTGTTTGTAATAAAAAGAACGTTTGTTCGTACTTGTATTTTATCGTAATACATACGAAAAGGGAAGAGAAATCGTATAAAAAAACCCCTTTGCAGAAGCATCCGCAAAGGGCACAAAGAAATGATAGCGTTTTCATTACGAACCTTACTAAACGAACTGCTTATTTAGAAAAGAATCCTTTTAAAGCAAATGCGACGTTTTGCGGTCTTTCCGCTAAGCGGCGCATAAAGTAGCCAAACCAGTCGTTGCCAAAGGGAACGTATACGCGCATTGTATAGCCTTCTTTTGCAAGGCTAAGCTGCATATCTGTTCGGAATCCGTACAGCATTTGAAATTCAAACTGCGTGCGCGGGATGTTATTTTTGTGAGCGAACTCTTTTACTTTTGCAATAATATTGTGGTCGTGAGATGCAATAGCCGTGTATGTTCCACTGAGCAAATGCTCTTCGATAATTCGCATATAGTTCTCATCAATTTGGGCTTTGTCTTGAAACGCCACGGTTGGTGATTCTTGATACGCGCCTTTTACCAATCGAAGAGGAATGCCTTTTAGCTCTTTTACATCTTGTTCAGCGCGGAATAGGTAAGCTTGAATAACCGTTCCAACATTATCAAACGTCTCGCGAAGCTCTCGTAAAATATCTAGCGTCATTTGACAGTGAGCATAGTCTTCCATGTCGATTCGAACAAAGTTATCGTATTTTTTCGCCGTTTCAAGAATGCGGCGCATGTTCTCAACGCAAAAGCTGCGGTCAATATCCAAACCAAGCTGCGTCATTTTGACAGATAAGTTGCACGTTACACCGGCTTGGCCCATAGCTTCTAGTGTTCTGATGTTATATTGAGTTGCTTCGATAGCTTCTTCTCTGTTTGAAACAAATTCCCCTAAATGATCAAGCGTACAAACAAGCCCTTTTTCATTCAATTCCCGTACTTTTTTGATCGCATGTTCAATTGTGTCGCCAGCTACCACTTGAGCTGCACCAAAGCGAAGACCCCATTTTTTCGCCGCTTTGTTTAGCGCTTTATTTTGGGAAGCGTGAAGAAACACATTTTTAGATACCTCTGCTAACATAAATATCTCCCCCTATAGAAAAAATCCCTTGTTGTTTTAAGATAGAGCAGCCTAGGGCTGCTCTACTGAGTATTAAAGCGTTGTGCTTGTTGTTTTTGCTTGCAGGTGCAGAATCAAGTAATCAGGACCGCCAGCTTTTGAATCTGTTCCTGACATATTAAATCCGCCAAACGGCTGGTACCCAACGATGGCACCTGTACAACCGCGGTTGAAATAAAGGTTTCCAACGTGGAACTCTTCTTTCGCACGCTCAATGTGTTCAGGCGTATTTGAAAGAAGGGCACCTGTTAAACCGTAGTCAGTGTTGTTCGCAATTTCCATCATATGATCGAAGTCGCGCGCTTTGCAGAATGCTACGACTGGGCCGAAGATTTCTTCTTGCATTAAACGTGCTTTTTCATCTACATCTGCAATAATCGTAGGCTGGATGAAGTAGCCTTTTGAATCATCTGCTTCTCCGCCCGTCATTAAACGGCCTTCTTCTTTACCGATTTCAATGTACTTTGTAATTTTGTTGAAAGAAGCTTGATCAATAACAGGTCCCATATACGTGTTTACATCTTCAGGGCTGCCCATTGTTAATGTTTTTGTCAGCGCAACTGCTTTTTCAAGAACGATATCGTATACGTCTTGATGAACAACTGCACGAGAGCCCGCTGAACACTTTTGTCCAGAGAAGCCAAACGCTGAATACACAATAGAAGAAGCAGCTAAATCTAAATCAGCATCTTTATCTACAACAACCGTGTCTTTTCCGCCCATTTCAGCAATAACGCGTTTTAGCCAGATTTGACCAGGCTGTACTTTTGCTGCGCGTTCATAGATGCGGCAGCCTACTTCACGAGAACCTGTAAATGAAACGAATCGTGTTTTTGGATGATCTACTAAATAGTCGCCAATTTCGCTTCCGCTTCCCGGCACGTAGTTCAGTACACCGTCTGGAAGGCCAGCTTCTTTCATTACTTCTACAAATTTTGCTGCGATAACCGGTGTGTTGTTAGCAGGTTTTAATAGAACCGTATTTCCTGCTACGATTGCTGCTGCTGCCGTTCCAGCCATGATCGCTAGCGGGAAGTTAAACGGTGAAATAATAACGCCGACACCAAGCGGAATGTAGTTAAATTTATTTTCTTCACCTTCGCGGCTCTCAACAGGCGCGCCGTCTTTTAGCTGCACCATTTGGCGAGCGTAATATTCAAGGAAGTCAATTGCTTCTGCTGTATCAGCATCTGCTTCATTCCACGGCTTTCCTGCTTCTTTTACAAGGTAAGCTGAAAATTCATGTTTGCGGCGGCGAATGATGTCCGCTGCGCGGAAAAGAATGTCAGCGCGAGCTTCCGGCGCTTCTTTTTTCCATGTATTAAATGTAGAAAGTGCTGCTTGCATTGCTTTTTCAGCCAGGTCTTGATCTGCTTTTGACACGCGTCCGATAACTTCTGCTTTATTGGCTGGGTTAATGGACTGAATTTGATCTTCTGTTGTAATGAATTCTCCGCCAATTACAAGAGGATAGTCCTTTCCAAGCTCTGATTGTACAAGTTCTAATGCAGATTCAAACGCATCTTTGTTTTCAGCAACCGTAAAGTCCGTGAAAGGCTCGTGTTTGTATTGTTTGATTTCGTTAATATTCATTGTGTTCATTTTCATTACCCCTTTTTTAGAAAATTTACAACATAATTAATATTCCAACACCCTATACCTGTATTATAATCACCTTATTCTCGTTTTGTACATAGTTTTTTAACAAAAATGTTCAAAAATTTTTAAAATAAACACTTTTGTTTAAAAAGCCAATAAAACGATGTTTTTTATAGTGATTTTGAACAAAAAGAAAAGAAAGGGATATGAGTAAGTAGATGAAAAGATATTTTGAAGTGAAGAATTACGATAAAAGAAAGAGTTTATCGATAGTAAGGTAAAATACTTTTTCGATCAAAAAACAATAGACAAAGTTGTTCAAAATAAATTATCATATAATTCGAAAAGTAATTTTGTCGAATGAAGCTGACTTTTGCGTTAAGTGAAAGTTTCATTTGCATGCACAGATAGAAGGAGGGTAGGAAAACGGCAGTTATTTGTCCACGATATTGTAAGGGCTTACATATTTAACGCGCGATGCGAAGAACGTGTAATTCTTTAAATGACGGTTTCTATGAGGAGGATTTTAATATGAGTCATCAACCGCCTGAGTTAAAAAAAGAATTAAAAATTCGACACATAACCATGATTTCTTTAGGAGGAATCATTGGTGCCGGTTTGTTCATTGGAAGCGGATCGCTTATTAACGCAGCAGGTCCTGGTTCCATTTTT
The DNA here is from genome assembly GCF_038005965.1 of Priestia sp. FSL W8-0524. Classification (NCBI taxonomy): domain Bacteria; kingdom Bacillati; phylum Bacillota; class Bacilli; order Caryophanales; family Bacillaceae; genus Priestia; species Priestia sp. FSL W8-0524. Next base: position 3,480,207 of record NZ_JBBOUG010000001.1, on the reverse strand, counting down.
TCGTACGCGTTTGCCGGTTTGCTGGTGATTTTAGTGATGCGAATGCTGGGGGAAATGTCTACGGCTAATCCTTCAAGCGGTTCGTTCGCGACATATGCCAGAGAAGCGCTTGGACCGTGGGCTGGCTACACAATCGGCTGGCTATACTGGTTTTTCTGGGTAATTGTTATTGCTGTTGAAGCGATTGCTGGTTCAACGATTATTCAATACTGGTTTCCATCTCTACCGTCTTGGGGTGTGAGTCTGCTCCTGACATTTTTATTAACGTTAACGAACTTATACTCTGTTAAATCATTTGGTGAATTTGAATACTGGTTTTCGCTTATTAAAGTAGTTAGTTTAGTGCTGTTTTTACTTTTAGGAGGAGCGATCATCCTCGGTTTAATACCGGGAGTAGAGTCTCCGGGAGCGTCGAACCTTCTTCATAGAGGCGGATTTCTTCCAAATGGAATCAGCTCCGTCTTTTTAGGAGTGGCGATTGTCATGTTTTCCTTTATGGGAACAGAAATTGTCGCAACAGCGGCTGGAGAATCGGCTCAGCCTGAGCGAGCGATCACCATCGCAACAAATACCGTTATTTATCGTATTTTAATTTTTTATCTTGGGTCTATTTTAATCTTAGTAACGATCCTTCCTTGGGATTCTTCAAGCTTGATGAAAAGTCCGTTTGTTTCGATATTAGAGCTGGTAAACGTTCCGGCAGCTGCTCAAATCATGAACTTTATCGTACTGACTGCCGTTCTTTCTTGCTTAAATTCAGGTCTATATACGAGTTCTCGTATGCTGTACTCAATGGCGCAAAAAGGAGACGCGCCGCGTATGTTTTTGAAAGTGAATAAAAAAGGCATTCCGTTTAATGCCATTGTAGGATGTACCGTGATTTCTTACATCAGCGTTGGGTTTAACTATCTTTCACCTGATAAAATCTTTTTATTTTTAGTAAATGCATCGGGAGGCGTAGCGCTTCTTGTGTATCTTGTTATTGCTTTTTCACAGCTTCGCATGAGAAAGAAATACGAAAAAGAAAAGCCAGAAGCTTTAAAAATCAGAATGTGGCTGTTTCCTTATTTAACGTATGGAACGATTGCGGCGATCACAAGTATCTTTATTGCGATGGCATTTATTGATTCACTTCGCACTCAGTTTTATCTCACGCTGCTGATTGCTGTATTTGTGGTATGTTCGTACTTCTTTATGAAAAAGAAAAAAGATGATCATTCCCTATCAGGACAGGGGAATAAAAGAATCTCTTAAATAAAAGAGAAAATCATCACGAGGGGCTAGGAGGAAGTAAATTGGCAAACAAAGAGTTAAAAAGAGGGCTTGAATCTCGTCATATTCAAATGATTGCTCTTGGAGGAACGATCGGGGTAGGGTTATTTATGGGTTCAGCAAGCACCATTAAATGGACGGGGCCATCCGTCCTGCTTGCGTATGCTATTTGCGGCGTTTTTATTTTCTTTATTATGCGTGCAATGGGTGAAATGCTTTACTTAGAGCCAAGTACGGGTTCATTTGCGACATTTGGTCATAAATATATTCACCCGTTAGCTGGCTACATTACGGCTTGGAGCAACTGGTTTCAGTGGGTCATTGTCGGCATGGCAGAAATTATTGCTGTCGGAGCTTATATGCAGTACTGGTTCCCGCATTTGCCGGCGTGGGTTCCGGGAATTGTCGCCATGATCATTCTCGGTGCGGCAAATTTAATCTCAGTGAAATCGTTTGGAGAGTTTGAATTTTGGTTTGCAATGATTAAAATTGTTACGATTGTTCTCATGATTATTGCCGGTCTTGGTCTTATTTTCTTCGGTCTTGGAAACGGGGGAGAAGCGCTTGGACTATCGAATTTGTGGGCAAACGGCGGTTTCTTTACAGGCGGATGGTCCGGCTTTTTCTTTGCGCTGTCGCTTGTGATTGCTGCCTATCAAGGAGTAGAGCTTATTGGAATTACAGCAGGAGAAGCCAAAGATCCTAAAAAAACGTTAACAAGCGCGATTCAAAGCTTGATTTGGCGTATATTAATCTTTTATATCGGTGCCATCTTTATCATTGTAACGGTATATCCGTGGAACGAGCTGGACTCACTCGGCAGTCCGTTTGTTTCTACATTTGCGAAAGTAGGGATTACGGCAGCTGCGGGCATCATTAACTTTGTGGTCATTACAGCGGCAATGTCTGGATGTAACAGCGGAATTTTCAGCGCAGGACGCATGCTTTATACGTTAGGCGTAAACGGACAGGCTCCAGCGTTTTTTACAAAGGTTTCTCGAAACGGTGTACCTATTTATAGTACCGTTGCGGTAATGATTGGGTTAGCTGCGGGCGTTGTCTTAAATTATATTGCTCCGCCAAATGTTTTTGTGTACGTGTACAGCGCGAGCGTGCTTCCAGGTATGATTCCATGGTTTGTCATTCTTATTAGTCAAATTCGTTTTCGAAAAGCAAAAGGAGCGGCGATGGATCAGCATCCATTTAAAATGCCTTTTGCTCCTGTGACGAACTACGTAACCATCGCGTTTTTACTTATGGTGCTTGTAGGCATGTGGTTTAATGATGAAACGCGCATATCGCTGATTGTTGGGATTATCTTTTTAGCTATTGTCGTGCTGAGCTACTATGTACTAGGTATCGGTAAACGCACGGAAGTACGGTCTTCTGAAAGACGTAAGCTAGTGAAATAAATGATTTTGTAAGAGGGGCTGAAAAGCATTTTAGTTTAAGAAAAAGATCCGAACGATGAAGCGAAATTCATCATTCGGATTTTTTTATGATTAAGATGAACGTAGGTTTACTGTATATAGTTACTTCTAGCGGTTAATTGGAGGGCAAAGCGAAGACTCCTGCGGGAAAAGCGGAATAGGTGAGACCCCACAGGAGCGTAAGCGACGAGGAGGCTCACCGGCCGCCCGCGGAAAGCGGAGCCTTGCACGGAAATTAACGGCGTTGTAAAAAGCTGTCTAGATTATTTATCTTATTTGTTCGTCTTTAGATTGAATCGATTTCGTTATGTCTCAATCTCTTTTGGATAGAGAAGAAGCAGCGAAGTCAGCGCTTTTCGTAGAGTGCTTTCTTTTTTTACTAATGAGGTGCATGGCAAGAAGGAAAAAGAAAAAAGAAAAAACCAGAGTCAAATCGGCGTGTTCAGGCATAAGATAATCCAACTCAAGCGAAATGCAAGCGGCGTTTTTCTTGAGGAAAGAGTAACTAAAGAAAAGGAAGTGTTCGTATGTCTGGAAACGCTGGATGTGGATATGGATCTGGTTTTGCTTTATTAGTTGTATTATTTATTTTATTAGTAATCATCGGCTGCAGCTGCTACGGCGGAGGCCTTGGCTGGTAATTCACTCATTTAAAAAGCCCTATAAGGGCTTTTTTCAATGCTTATAAATAACGCTTTTTCCCGTTTTGATAAATGTTTACGTGAAAGCCGTTCATTTCTCCGATATAGAGTTTAGAGGGTAAATCAGCTACTTTGACAGATGAAGTAATTTCTACAGTTTGATACCCCTTTGATTCTAACGTAATGGTATGAAGTTTAGGCTTATTCATCATTTGTAAAAAAGGCTGTTCATCTTCAAAAAAAGCGCGCTTATCAATTGCCAATTCAAACGTAACAGGCTTTGAGCGGTTATTTTCAAAGGAAAGCTTGCAGTTTCCCGTTAATATGGTTTCTCTTTTATTAGTCTCGAATGTACAACTGCTGTTTTCAGCATCGTAAGAAACAGCATACATTCCTGACAACACGGTCTTTTGCATGACTTCAATCATAAACCCAGGGCCGGAAGTAACGATGAATGCAGCTAAAATCGTTAGTTTTAAACGATGACGGTTTAAACTTTTATAAAGTAAAAAAAGACTTATTAAAAGTATGATTGCCCAAGCATTGTTAGCATAATAGAATCCCGTCATTGTTTCTTCATTTCCATAAATGGGAAGGCCTAAAAAAGAAAAGACAGAATTAATAAGCGGCGCTGAGTTAGGGAAAGGGATATTTAAGATAAAAACAGCTAGTAAAAAGATGAGTCCTTTTATCAAAAGTGATCGTTCACGAATCATGTTGTTCCTCCTTAGCTATAAATCACGTATCATTATATACTATTATTATCTTTTTTTGTAATTAATGGTTATTTTATTGCATGGGAGAAGAGAGAGTGGAAAATAAATTGATAAAAAATGTGCATGTCCATTTATAAGCGTCGTAGTTTCTTAGAAAACAGGATATGAAATATTTATTTTTGTGCAAATGATACATATTGCAGAATGAAAAAACTTTATGGCGCATCACAATCCAGAAATGTCGGTAGCCTCAAAGCTTACACAGAGGGTTTTAACAGATGCATAATTAGGATAAAGCCTGTCTTAGAACAGAAACTTGCTATTTCTAAATTGATATGTTACACTAAGGTTAATTATTTTTGTTCGGTATGAAATTGAAAGAAGAGAAATATTCTTCAATAGAAATTTTTATCTGGAAATAGTACGATTGAGCAAGGGTAGTAATATATGTGTGGAGTAATTCCACCACTGGAGGAAATAGTATGACTGAAGGTACAGTAAAATGGTTTAATGCAGAAAAAGGTTTCGGTTTCATCGAAATTGAAGGCGGAGAAGATGTATTCGTACATTTCAGCGCAATTCAAGGCGACGGATTCAAATCTTTAGACGAAGGTCAAAAAGTGACTTTCGACATCGAGCAAGGTCAACGCGGTGCACAAGCTGCTAACGTTGTAAAAGCATAATTTTATGCAATCCAAAAAAGACTCCGACTTTGGACGGGGTCTTTTTTTATTGTAGCAAACACGCAGGTAACGGAGGAATACGTATGAGTAAAGCAAAAGGTAAAGGTGGCACGGGGCGAGGCACCGGCAAAAAAGGGTGGAACCGCTGGCAGGCGAGTGCAAAAAAGAAGAAAAATGCAAAGCCTTATAAAAGCAAGGGAACAAAAAATGCTGATAAGCCGGAAGGCAACTAATCCTATATGCGCAGTATCATCTGCAACTTCGACTTACTCTGCTTGAGTAAGTTTATTTCATATGGAATTATTTTTTTATTGCTTTTTTGACAGATTGCTGTCACTATATGAAATAATAAAGTGATTTGTGTGAATTTTCTATAAAAATTGATTTTTTTTGCAAACACTTTCATATTTCGACAACCTTTTTGATTTTTATCGGTTATACTTCTTTATAATAGATTATAGAAAGATGCAGGGGAGCATAAAGTGAGAGAGGAAAGCGACAGTTTACTCTGTACGCTTTTTACGTTTCTGGACCGTATTGCAGTAGCGTCGTAGTAAGTAGATCATGCATCAGTTTAGAACACATCAAAACTCAACTAAGTGTAACGGGGGGATATGAGTGAGCGCAGGCATCGTAATTGAAAAAGTTCAAAATTATGCTATGTTAGAAGATCATGTTTTGGTTGAAATGGTTCACAGCGGAGACGAAAAATCATTGGAGTATTTAATCAATAAGTATCAAAATCTTGTAAGGGGAAAAGCAAGAAAATACTTTTTGATTGGTGCTGAAAAAGAAGACATCGTCCAAGAAGGAATGATTGGACTGTACAAAGCAATTCGCGACTTTAACGAAGACAAGCTAACATCTTTTAAAGGGTTTGCGGAGTTATGTATCACAAGACAAATTATTACGGCGATTAAAACGGCTACTCGTCAAAAGCACGGTCCGTTAAATTCGTACATTTCATTGGACAAGCCTCTGTATGATGAAGAATCAAACTATACGCTGATGGATATGATTCCTGGCGATCAAATTGCTAATCCGGAAGCGGTGCTGATTCATCAAGAAAAAGTGGAAGACCGCGAGTTAAAAATTGCGGAAACACTTAGTGAATTGGAAAGAAAAGCATTGACGCTGTATATGGACGGCCATTCATACGCTGAAATTTCGAAAGAATTAAACACGCACGTCAAGTCAATTGACAACGCGCTGCAGCGTATCAAAAGAAAGTTAGGTCGAGACGTAGAAAGCAGACAAGCTATTTCATAATAGGTAAAGAGGACCTTATTGGATAATAAGGTTCTTTTTTTATTGAATAGGTGTCTATTCTGCACTGAAATATTTAGCAAATTTAGGTTTTTACCATAATTTCCTTTATGTGTTAAACTAATAGCACGTTAATTTCGAAGGAGGATTTTATGTTTTTCTTTCTAGACAAGCATTATGACAAGCTAACGTGGATGATTGTAGGAATCGGACTTATTCCTTTTTTCGTAATGCGAGATATGCTTACATTTGTATTGACCCTCTACATATGCTTACAGGGAATTCAACATCGCAGGCTTATTAAAAAGAAAATAAAAGCTACCTCTTGGGGTAAGCGTATTTTATACGTACTGTGTTTTTTACTATTAATTGTTGTATTGGCTTATTCTACGACTCATATGCTTGCTTGGGCACATACGCATCATGTGTTCATTGTTTTTCAATTCATTATGATTTACCTGCTGATTCTTTTAGGTAGGTTTTTACTGTCTCACGTCATTCCAAAAGTGATGAATAAGCTACATGAATAGAAAAGGGCCGGACCTCAAAGGGGTTTCGGCTCTTTTTCACGATCTTTTAAAATGTCTTGAATAATTTCAATATGAACAGAAGCCCACGATTGTTCACGGAAATGAAGAAACACGCTTGGAATGAGAATAAAAACATACAGCACGACAAAAATAATCCAAAGCCAGCTGCCGTCTTTAAATAAAAATTGCTGCAGCCGCTGCGAAAATAAAAAAAAGAGCCAAGGCAAGGCAGAAACAAGGATAGGGATGACGCCGGAGCCGTTTTTTTCTTTGGTCATTCGGTAATACACTTTTCGTAAAATAGCGCTGTCGAGCGTAAGGTAAAGCTGCCGAATTTCTTCCATTTCCGCTAATTCATCAATATCTTCTGCGTTTTGGTTTTGATGAGCCGCTTTTTTCAGTTTAAGGTAGACTTTATGAGCATCGCCGCGCAGTGAAAACATATACCAGCCTCCCGCATATTGTTTCGTCTTCTTTAACAGAGTTTGCAGGTGCATGTAAATCTATACAAAAAGTTTCGTGATACGAAAGAATAAGAAAACAGAAGTGTAAGCGTAAATCATTAGTAGAAAATGAGAGAAAACAGCTGATTTTTACTCTTTTTGGCCGCCTTTACACATCAACTAGCAGCACATATACTAATAAAAGAGCAATTAGTTACCTAGGTAAATAAAATGAAAAGGTGAGGTGAGAAAAGTGAATAACTTGGTGTTTCATGAGCTTCATCAAAAGTCGAGATTGTCTATTAAAGAAGTAAATGAAGTGTTAAAAGCGTACGGGCTATACAGCTCACAGTATTCGATTTTATTTTGTTTAAAGCGATTCGGCTCGATGACGCAAACGGAGATTTGGCAGTATTTAAATGTCGAAGCGCCAACGGTTACCCGCACGTTAACAAGGCTTGAAAAAAGCGGATGGATCGTTCGAAAAGCAGGCAGTGATAAACGAGAGCGCATCGTTTATTTGTCTCCTCAAGCGAAGAAAAAGCTTCCAGAAATTCAGCAAGAAATTGAACGTTTAGAAGAAAATTTGCTGATTGCTTTATCCGACAGCGAACAGGATCAGCTTATTTCGTTATTAAAGAAAATTTGTAAATCTACAGAAAAGGGTGAAATGAATGACGAACCAGCAGGAGCCAATCTGGACTAAAAGCTTTATCAGCATTGCGATTACCAACTTTTTTATTTTTGTCGTGTTTTATGCATTGCTGACGCTGCTGCCGATTTATGTATTAGACGCCTTGGACGGCACGAGTACGCAGGCAGGGCTTGTTGTTACCATCTTTTTATTATCTGCGATTATTGTTAGACCGTTTTCAGGGAAAGTCATTGAAAACATTGGAAAGAAAAAAACGCTTGTATTTAGTACCCTCATTTTTGCGCTTTCTTCCTTCTTATATACGTTTATCCACCATTTTAACGTGCTTTTATTACTGCGCTTCTTTCAAGGAATTTCATTCAGCTTAGCGACAACCGTCACCGGAGCGATTGCAGCGGATTTAGTTCCCGCTAAACGACGAGGAGAAGGGCTTGGCTACTTCGGAATGTCAATGAACTTAGCTGTAGTTGCAGGGCCGTTTTTAGCATTAACGCTTCATCAATACATGGCATACAACATTATTTTCCTTGTATTTGGCGTGATTATGCTCGTTGGTTGGCTGTGTGGAATGATGGTCAAAAATCTTCAAGAAAACGCCGCTTCGCCAGTGAAGAAATCATTTTCACTGAGCGACTTGTTTGAAAAGAAATCCATGCCGATTTCATCTGTAGGTATTCTCGTTTCTTTTTCGTATGCAAGTATTATTTCGTTTATTTCTGTGTACGCACAGTCGCTTGGATTAATTAAAACAGCAAGCTTTTTCTTTGTTGTGTTCGCAGCTGCGATGCTGATTTCACGACCGTTTACCGGAAGACTATTCGATAAATCTGGTCCAAACATCGTGATTATTCCATCATGCGTTGTCTTTGCGATTGGTCTATTTAGCTTAAGCTTTACGCATTCTTCTTGGATGCTGCTGTTTTCAGGTGCATTAGTAGGACTAGGCTACGGAACGCTGCTTCCTAGCTTCCAAACGCTGGCGATTCAAGCAGCGCCTGCTCACCGAAGCGCATATGCAACTGCCACGTTCTTTACGTTTTATGATAGCGGAATTGCAGTTGGTTCGTTTGTATTAGGAATTGCAGCAGGTGCTTTAGGCTATTCAAAATTGTACTTTGCGCTTGGTATTTTTGTTCTTTTGATTACACTTTACTACAAGTGGATTGCAAATTTACGTCAAAAACAAAAAGCAGCAAATATCCAGGTGGGCATGAAATAAAAAAGCTCGGCGTAATAGGGACTGACCCCCTAGAGTGAGACAAATAAAAAACACCTTTAAGTTAAAAAACGGGTATGTAGTACCTAACAATAACTTGGAGGTGTTTTTTCTATGGGGACAAGAGTCAGTTATCCGGTAGAAATAAAATTAAAAGCGATTGAAATGAGATTAGCTGGTATACCTGTAAAAGAAGTATTGTCACAGCTGAATATTCGTAATCATACCCAATTGAAAACGTGGATGACATGGTATAAAAATGGAGAAATGCATCGATTTGGACAGCCTGTAGGCAAGCAGTATTCATATGGAAAAGGTCCTGAATTTAAAAGCGAGACGTCTAAGTTAGAGGCAGAGAACCGGCAGTTAAAGCAACAGATTGAGATCTTAAAAAAGTACAAGGAATTGGAAAGGAAGTGGTACCAGAAATTGTAGTAAACACAGTGGAAGAGCTAAAAGGTCAGGTGCCTATTTATCAAATCTGTTTACATCTTAATATCCCTCGATCCACTTACTATCGTTGGAAGCAACATACAAAACGGGATACATTAAAGAAATGGATGGAACAACAAGTTGGTGAACAATGTCATAAACACAAGTTTCGATATGGCTATCGAAAGATTACAGCATTACTCAATCGAACGATGAAGATTAATCATAAGTTTGTGCAGCGTGCCATGCAGAAGTATGGTTGGCAATGTCGCGTAAAACGGAAGAAACGTCAGCGAACAGGGCAACCTTATCAGGTTGCAGAGAATGTATTAAATCGTGAATTTCGAGCTGATCGTCCTCTTCAAAAACTAGTGACGGATATTACCTACTTGCCTTTTGGACCCAAACAGTTGTATCTTTCAAGTATTCAGGATTTATTTAACGGAGAAATCATTGCGTATTCCATTGGTGATTGTCAAAACGTAGCGTTTGTTTTAGATACGTTAAGTCAACTTCCTTCTTTGCCTGAAGGATGCACGCTGCATAGCGATCAAGGTTCCGTGTACACATCGTATGCTTATCAACAAAAAATCAAAGAAAGAGGCATTACCATGAGTATGTCCCGCAAAGGGACTCCCGCAGATAATGCCTCTATCGAATCGTTTCATTCCTCGCTAAAGTCTGAAACGTTCTACCTTGACGAGTTGACATATACTACGACCACCATCGTAGAGCAAACCGTCAAAAACTATATTACTTATTATAACAATGCCCGTATTCAAACAAAACTAAACAACCAGTCACCGGTACAATATCGGCAACTGGTCGTTTAAAAGGTGTTTTGATCCCTGTCTCAAAAACAGGGGTCAGTCCCAATATGCGCCGAGTTTTTTTATGGATTTTTTACAGGACTTTGGAAGGGAAGCATATTTAAGTCAAAAGGTACTAGCCAATTCCTATCCATCTGCACCATACTTTAACAGGGGAACCATTTACATATAAAACTTCTTGGATGAAATAAAAAACAAAGGAGAACAAACATGAAAGTAATGAAACCTCTTATGGTCACAGCGTTAGGGCTTAGCCTTGCCACTTTTTATGAAGGCGCTTTTCCTGCAGAAAAAGTTGTGCAAGTACAGGCTGCTACAGATAAAAACGTGATTGCTGATAAAGCAAAAACGTATGAAGGAGCCGATTATACATCTGGAGGAGAGACGCTAAGCGAAGGGTTTGACAGCTCTGGCTTCGTTCAATATGTGTTTAAGCAAGCGCTGGATACAACGCTGCCTCGTTCCGTGAAAGAACAGTCAGCGCTTGGGACAGACGTTGATAAAAACGAGCTGCAAGCGGGTGATGTATTGTTTTTTGACACTAATGAAAACGGTGAAGTGAACGTAGCCGCTATTTATATCGGAGACGATGAGATGATTTATGCATCTTCTTCAGATGGAAAAGTCGTGGTGAAAAACATTTCAAGCAGTGCCTATTGGTCATCACATTTCGCTAAAGCAAAGCACATTACAGGAGCACCGGAAATTGCAAAAGATAATGAAGTTATTGCAGAAGCATTAAAACATCTCGGCACGCCATATGTATTTGGAGGCGAGTCGCCAACAGACGGTTTTGACTGTTCCGCATTTGTTGCCTATGTATTTCAACATGCATCGGACGTCTACCTTCCGCGATCAACCGATCAGCAGTGGCAAGTTGGAGAAGAAGTTGCACGGGCAGATTTAAAGCCAGGAGACGTTATCTTTTTTAAAGACACGTATCGTGAAGGGATTTCACACGTAGGCATTTACGCAGGCGGCAATCAGTTTATTCACGCCAAGCGTAGCGAAAATGTGACGGTTGATTACCTAACAAGCAGCTACTGGACGTCTAAGTACGCCGGAGCAAGGCGCTACGATGACTTATCGCTGTCAAAAGACAATCCATTTGTGACGGAATCTCTTAAATATGTAGGAGAAGTACCTTACGCACAAGGTGGGACAAGTCCTTCTACAGGCTTTGATACAGCTGGTTTTGTTCAATACATTTATAAAGAAGCAGCTGGAAAAGACATTCCGCGCTATGCAAGTCAGCAGTGGGAAGCAGGAGAAACCATTTCACAATCTGACTTGAAGCCGGGAGATCTCGTCTTTTTTGAAGGAAGTTCACTTATTCCATCTATCTATATTGGAAATGACTATGTCGTTCACGTATCCACATCTGAGGGCGTGAAAATTACAAACTATAAAGTAGACAGCTACTGGGCGCCTAAATACTACGGAGCAAAGCGCATGCCATAAAAGTGAAAAACTAAGACAGTCTGGGGCTGTCTTGGTTTTTTAATAGGTAGCCAATTGTTTTTGTATATCTTTGATTCGCTCTAGCGTTATCCCTTCCCGCTGCTCGATGGCTAAAGGATGATCGGTTGGTTCTAATTCAATGAGAGGTCTCGTTCCAACAGGTCTTGTATGCACATTTGTTTTTAAATTTAACGTTTCAGGATAGCCTGGAATTGAAACTGAAAACCAGCCGAAATAAGGCGGTTCATGTTCTCTTTCGTCACTTTCCCATAAATTTATCATTCGATGAAAATTTTCTTCGCTTAAAGAAACCCAAATGTTCCAAATGAAAGGGTCTTCTTCATTAAGAACGGGAATTTCAACACAGCCTCTGACGAAAAAATGTTCTTGATTCATGATACAAATCTCTGAATATAGTTCAAAGTCGTTTTGTTTTTCATCTTCTGACGCCTCATAATAGTAAAAAGGAGCTTCACTTGTATAGCTCATAGGCGAAGCGGGCAGAGGGTGTTCACAGGTTAAGTCTTTATAGTGAGGTTTGTTCGTTTTCTTCTTGCCGTATAATCGTCTTCTTCGCATATCATTTTAGACTCCTCAGATAAAAGTATCTTCATTATAATACAAAAAAATGGCTGCTTAAGCGTATAATGTATAAAAAAGTTTAATTCCCCGTATCTTTTGAACTTCCTTTAATCGTTTACTAAATAGAGAGTGCAAAAGGAGTGAAAATCATGTCACATTCAAAAAAAATTGAAAAACAAACAGAAAGCTTTGATGAGGCCTGCTGGAACGAGCATTACCCAAAACTGCAGCAGTACTGCCGCTTTTTAGCACAAAATGTGTGGGACGGAGATGATATCGCGCAAGAAACGTTTTTAAAAGCTCAGCGATATAAAGGCGAAGAGCACAATTTGTCTTCTGCGCTGTTAAATAAAATTGCGTACCACCACTGGATTGACCTGCTGCGAAAACGAAAGCGTGAAGGAATAGTCGAAGAAAAAGCTTTGGAACAACAAGCCGATAAGCATGCGTTTGATAGTAAGGGACACTCGGTCGAACTGCTGCTTAGTCAATTTACGCCGAAGCAAGCGGTTATCTTTTTTTTAAAAGAAGGCTTTCGCTATCAGCTGAAAGAGATCGCTTCGATTTTACAAACGTCAGAAACAGCGGTGAAAAGCAATTTACATCGTGCTAAGCAGCGGTTAGAAAAAGACAGTGAGCCGTTTTCTACAGATTCTTTTTGGAATGAACAAGAACGCAAAAAGCTGTCAGAGCTGTTTTACAAAACGTTAGAATCGCAGGATCCAGCTCTTTTGATTCAAGCTTTACCTTCCTTAAAAAGCATCATCCAAAAACCGACGTATACTCCGACATGCACTCTCTGCATGGCTGCATAGCCATATTACGTGTGATAGGGAGGATATATATGAGTACCATTCCATATGTAATTGAACAAAGTAACCGCGGTGAACGTTCGTATGATATTTATTCAAGGCTGTTAAAAGACCGAATTATTTTAATTGGTGATGAAATCAATGATCATATTGCTAACAGCGTGGTCGCGCAGCTCTTATTTCTTGCGGCAGATGATCCTAAAAAAGATATTTCACTGTATATTAACAGCCCCGGAGGTTCGACTTCAGCAGGGTTTGCGATTTATGATACGATGCAGTACATCGAGCCGGACGTTCAAACGATTTGCACGGGCATGGCCGCTTCTTTTGGCGCACTGCTTCTCCTAGCAGGAGCAAAAGGAAAGCGCTATGCGCTTCCAAATAGTGAAGTTATGATTCATCAGCCTCTAGGAGGAGCTAGAGGGCAGGCGACTGAAATTGAAATTAGCGCCCGGCGGATTTTAAAATTGAAGCAGCATATTAATGAAATCATATCAACACGAACGGGGCAGCCGGTTGAAAAAGTGGCAAACGATACGGAACGAGATTATTTTATGAGCGCTGAAGAAGCAATGACTTACGGAATTATTGATGGTATTCTGTTGCCGAAATAAAGAGGTGATAAGGAAGCATAGACGGCAGCGTCTATGCTTGCTTGTCTATAGAAATAAGAAAAAAGACCTTAGTATTATCTTTATTTTTCTTTAAAAGGTAGGTATTATATAAAATATAACAGATTTTAGAAAGAAGGTTTTACACATGCAAGAAGTGATTGGAGTAGAGCAGCGGTCTCTGTTTCAAAAAGTATTAGTCACATTTATTTTTTCGTTATTTATTTCAACAGTTGGCTTATATGTAGGTCAATATGTGCCGCCGGCTTATTTCCTTCCATTAGCGATTGCTGAACTTGTGATGCTGGTTGCCGCATTTATGTTACGAAAGAAAAAAAGCGTAGGATATGGCTTTACATATGCTTTTTCATTTATATCAGGCATCACGCTGTTTCCGATTGTCAGCTACTATGCATCAGTAGCGGGAGCGCAAGTCGTTCTTTATGCGTTTGGAAGCACGTTCGTTATTTTTACGGTGATGGGTGTAATTGGCGCAAAAACGAAAAAAGATCTAGGGTTTTTAGGTAGCTTTTTATTAGTGGCGCTGCTAGCATTAGTGTGCATCAGCATTTTCTCGCTGTTTAGTCCATTAACAACGCCTGGACTTATGGCATTCTCAGTGATTGGTACCATCGTTTTCTCACTTTACGTACTATATGATTTTAACAAAATGAAGCATGGTGAAATTACAGAAGAGCTTGTTCCACTGCTGGCACTATCTCTTTATTTAGACTTTATTAATCTATTCATCAACTTGCTTCGCTTTTTTGGTATTTTAGGCAGCGATGATTAATAAGAAATAGGCTGGGACAAAAGTGTTCTAACTGAAGGGCGATCCGAACGGTGAAGATTCTTGATGGAGAATCTTCACCGTTCGGATTTTTTTATTGGTAGGATGAGCGTAGGTGTCATCCATTTAGATGCTTCTAGCTGTTGATTGGAGGGCAAGGCGGAGACTCCTGCGGGAGAAGCGGAATAGGTGAGAACCCGCAGGAGCGGAAGCGACGAGGAGGCTCAGCGGCCGCCCGTGGAAAGCGAAGCCTTGCACGGAAATCAACAGCGGTATAATAAGCAGTCCACCTCATGTATCCAATCTGTTGATCTTTAGATGGGATTGATGTAGTTATATCACAATCTCTTTTTTTGTTTTAGTTATTCTCCGCCATCCCCATCTCCATCCTCGCTAACGTCATCCTCTGTTTTTTCATAGTTTGGTCCGGTAGCGTAAGGTTCTTTCAAAAACTTTTCAAGCCACGTGGAGCCTGTAGCGACCGCGCCGTTTTTAGCATGAATAAATTCACTGATTGTATATATTTCAACGACTTGCTTTCGATATTTACGAAATAAAAATGCGCTGGCAACAACGCCAATACTGATGATTACATACGTATTCATGGAATCCTCCTTATAAAAGGGTTAGTGTTACGTATGCCGCATAGTAAAAGAATATGCATAAGGTGTTGTAACCAAACAGATTGATGTAAATCATAATTGTGACGATTTTTCATGGTTTCTCTCATGGATATTTTTGGTATTATATATTTGTGATGAAAAATAAGATGAGGAGAAGAGCGAGTCTTAAGAGGAGGGGAAGTATGAATAAAGTAGTTCTTACATCGTTATTCTTTTTCTTACTAGTTGGTTGCAACCAAGAAAAGGTCAATGTATCTACACCTAATGATGAACAAGTTCCAGTGTCAGGAAGCATTGTGGTTAATGACAAAGAGTATGAAATGCGAGTAGGAGAATATGAATGGAACGGTGACGATGGTGCGCACATAACCAAAACGGATTCTTACTCACCAAAAGAGGTTGCTAAAGAATTTGATGACCTCACGCTAGAGAAAGATACCAAAGTTACAATTCTACTAAAAAACAATCCAAAACTTACAATTTATCAACTAAACAAAAATAATCAAAAAGAAAAAATTAAAATAACGGATAATCATATTGAAGTGTCTTCAAAGAGCGGTTACTATCTTTACGAAGTATCGGGTAAATGGCCTCATGGAAAGGCAACTTATTTATTTGATGTGAATGTGAAATAGCGAACTGATCGGATATTTGGGAGTTATAGTGAACTGCTATACATGCATGAATTTAAAAGAAGTTCGTTTAGTGGTGCGAGCCTTTGAAAAAATGGTAGTATAGAGCAGGTACATAGAGAACGCAAATTTTTTGGAAGGATGCATGCTAGTGGTGAATTTTAACGAGTTTTTTACCATTTCTTCGTATGAAGTAATGGAGCATTCGAGTCGAAAAGAAAACGGAAAGAATATAGATGAATATGAAGTGATGTTGTATAACGAAAACGTTAGTCAAACAGAAAATGTGATGATTAAATTTAAAAAGGTGAGCGATGAAATAGCAGTGGAAAAAGTACAAACTCTCTCTTACTTTAATCAACAGCGTCCTAAACACCCCTGTAAGATTTGCGGCAGTGAAGTGATGGTAAAAGAGAACAGCACTGAAGAACTGGATGTTTACGCGCATAATTGTTCATTTAACGATGAAGAAATAGAGGATTGTTTAAGAGAACTAGTACAAAATGAACTTTTGCAGGATGGGTTTACTCAAGAAGAATTTGAACGGAACTATGGAGTTAACTACCGTGATGACAGTAATAAAGAATATGGCTTTTACGACGCGCAGCAACGAGATACTTTTTACACCATCTTTAATGATAGTGTTTATCACACCTCATACGCAGGACCACAAGAGCTCCGCTGCAAGTTTTGCGGGATGGACGAAGAGCTGCTTGTTGTAGACGGAGCCTTTTATCAAAAGTGCGCAGTGCTAACTCCACATACCAATCAAATTATTGATATGATTGAAGCAAGAAAACAAAACGAACCAGACGTAACAAAACGTTGATGAGAGAAAAGAGGCCGGAGCTTGAGAAGAACATAAAAAAGAAGCTTCCTTTTGAGCGAAAGGAAGCTTATCAAATTTGTACCTATAGGGTTGAGTGGTGCATAATTAAATAGCTATCGGAATAACCGATGAATCATTAAAGTAAGCAACTTCTGAAAGAATACTGCAGCCTTTCAGCTTTTTGAGCTGAGAAAGCGCTTCTTCTTTACTATCAAACTCGTACATTTTTATTTCATCTTTTCTGACATAACACGTAATCACATACATTTTAGAAGTACCTCCACCTATCATGTAGAATTTATTAATAAAAAGCTATAGCAGCTTTTATTCCCTATTAAAATAGCGTAAGTGCGCCTGTGACAATAGCAAGGACAATGAGAACAAGAGACGTTAAAACGGCCCATTTAAATGCAAAGCGCTGATGTTCACCAAGATCAACACCTACCATACCTACAAGTAAGAAAGTAGAGGCAACGAGTGGACTTAATAGATGAACAGGTTGTCCGAGTACTGAAGCTCGCGCAATTTCCATTGGATCAATTCCGTAGGAAGCAGCTGTTTCAGCGAATATTGGTAAAACACCAAAGTAATAGGCGTCGTTACTCATCACAAATGTAAACGGCATGCTTGTCAAAGCAACGATTGTTGGTAAAAACGAACCGAGTGAATCAGGAACTAAATGAATTAACAGGCTTGCCATTTCGTCAACCATTTTAGTGCCGGAGAGTATTCCTGTAAAAATACCCGCTGCAAAGACAAGGGCTGCAACGGTTAACGCGTTGCCTGCATGAGCCATTAAACGTTCTTTTTGATCCTCAAGTTTTGGATAGTTAATCATAAGAGCAAGCGCAAAACCAATCATAAATAAAACAGAAACGGACCAAATACCAGAAACTAATACGACCATAAGTGCAATGGTTAAAGCTAAGTTAATCCAGATTTTTTTAGGCTGCGTAATATCTTCTTGAGAAGTTAAAGACGCGTCTTCAGCAAAAGCAAGCGAGCTTTTTAATTCAAACTGCTCGATGTCAATAGCACCAAGTCGTCTGCGCTCTTTTTTTCCAAGAATATAGCCTGTAAAAATCACCCACAAAGCTCCGCCAATTAACGTTGGAAGAAGTGGAATAAAGAACTCTGATGCATCGAGGTGAAGGGCGACAATCGCACGAGTAGCCGGGCCTCCCCAAGGTGTCATGCTGCTCATAATACTAAGAGAAAGCATCGCAACCGTCGTTAACACTAACGGGCTCATATTCAGACGTTTATACAGTGGAAGAAGAGCAGAAACCGTAATCATATAAGTAGTTGTACCGTCTCCGTCTAGTGCAACTAAAAGCGATAGAAGAGCGGTTCCAATCACGATTTTGAGCGGATCGCCTTTTACGATTTTTAACAGCTGCTTAATTAATGGATCAAACAGGCCGGCATCAATCATAACGCCGAAGTATAAAATGGCAAACAGCAGCATCGCAGCTGACGGAGCTACTTGTTTTAACCCTTCTAGCATCATGTCTCCGACGCCTTTGCCAAATCCTCCAATCACGGCAAAAAGAAGTGGAATGACCATTAAAGCTACGATAGGAGACATCCTTTTTGACATAATGAGATACGTAAAGACAATAATCATTGTAAAACCTAGTAGTGCTAGCATTCAAACAACCTCCTTTATTTTCCCTCTTTTCTTTGAAAGCGTTTACTTTTAGAGTAAAAAAACGTGACTAACATCTCTCATCCCCATGTATGAGACGTAGTTTGATTATTAAGAATTTTTAAATCCGCTCTTTACCCCCGCTGATGTTTCTTGTTTTCATGTTAGTACATTTTGAAAAATAAAGGAAATATAGGTTTTTTTAGAAAGTTCATAAAAAAATTTTATAATGATAGTCTAGAAAAAAGCTTGGTCTAAAAGAAAGTTTCTTCCAAGACCCAAACTTTTTTGCTTTTTGCTTTATTTTTCACTTAGCTTTAAAAAGTCAATAAATGCTTTCACGACCGCTAGATTCAAATAAGAAGGATCATACATGAGCCAAGTGTTTCGAAGCAAAGGTGATTCATCTCGGTATGAAAGTCCGTATGTATATAAATTGTCGCTGGAGTGAAGGCAAATTTCTGGTAAAATCGCAAAGCCTAAATCATTTTTAACCATTTCTTTGGCCGTTTCTTGCCGGTCAACTTCCATCGCTACAAACGGAGGCTCTGAAAACTTGTCATGCCACCAGTCTTGAATGAGATCTTTTAGCGACGTATCGGTTTTATAGTTAATATAAGGCAGGTTCGGCAAGTCATCGATCGCAATTTCTTTTTTCGAAATTAAGCAAAGCCGCTCTTTTGTCAGCAGTGATTTTTCTCCGTTCCACGGGTAATTGCCTCGCAAAATACCAACGTGCACACGCGAAGAGTCTAATAGATTCATAACTTGCGTACTCCAGCCTGTATTGACACTGAACTGTACGTTTGGATAGTGAAGAGAAAACTGTTTTAAAATTTTTGGGAGTTTATGCTGCGCAAAGTTACTCGATACCCCTAAGCGAAGCGTGCCTGTAACGGTTTCGCTCATATTACGCATGCTGTCTTTTGTTTCTTGCAGCTGTTTCCACATGTTTTCTGCATAGCGAACAAGATGCTCACCTTCAGATGTAAACTCAATTCCTTTTTTCGTTTTGAAAAAAAGCGTCACGCCAAATTCTTCTTCAAGATTTTTAAGCCGGTAGCTTAAAGAAGGCTGCGATACGTAGAGCCTTTCAGCCGTTCGCGTAATGTTCTTTTCTTCGTGAAGCGTTTTAATTAATATCCAATCTTTTTGATCCATCCCAATTCCCCCTTGTATTTAGATTATAAAAAAATTTTTAAAAAGACAATAAATTTTATGTATTTTACTTATGACCACCTCTATTATACGATAAATGGCAAATGAACCGGTTCTAAATAGTAAAAAAATAAAATGGTTTGATGAACGCCTCGGCGTTTGTTAGTAGGGGAGAAAGGTGATTAAGATGACGCGTATTCCTGTAACGGTTATGAGAGGTGGAACGAGTAAAGGGGTCTTTATCAATCATGAAGAAATGCCTGTGAACAAATCGGATTGGGAACCGTTTTTGCTAGATATAATGGGAAGTCCGGATCAACGTCAAATTGACGGGTTAGGCGGAGCTAATTCGCTGACAAGTAAAATTGCGATTATAAAAAAATCAGATTTAGAAGAAGCTGACGTAGATTACACGTTTGCGCAGGTCAGCATCAGCGAATCTCTCGTTGATTTTAAAGGAAACTGCGGCAATATCTCCTCAGCAGTGGGGCCTTACGCAATTGAACAAGGACTTGTACAAGCTGTGGAACCGGTGACCAAAGTGCGGATTTATAATACGAATACTAAAAAAGTAATCGTAGCGGAAGTAGAAGTAGAAAACGGGAAAGTGAAAACAGAAGGAGAATGTATGATTCCTGGAGTGCCAGGTACGGGTTCACCTATTTATCTTTCGTTTGAAAACGGAGAAGGAGCCGTTACCGGAAAACTGCTTCCGACCGGGAACGCTATTGATCTTCTGCAAACATCCATCGGAACAGTAAAAGCATCAATTGTTGATGTAGGAAATCCGCTTGTATTTGTTAAAGCAGCGGATATTGGCCTAAAAGGAACAGAACTTCCGCATGAATACAAGGACATACAGCTGAAGCTATTTGAAGAAATTCGCTCCATTGCAGCGGAAAAAGCGGGGCTCGCACCTCAAGACAAAGCAACTAAACTATCACCAGCGGTTCCAAAAATGACGATTATTGCTCCTCCAATGGACCACCGCGACGGGACTGGCAGAGACAAAGAGGCTTCTCAAATGGACGTATTAATTCGCATGATGTCGATGCAAAAACCGCATCAAACGCTTGCGATTACAGGAGCAATTTGTACAACGGCGGCTATCTATACAAAAGGCACGCTTCTGTCAGAAATGGTTCAACTAAAAGGCGATACGGTTCGACTTGCTCATCCAATGGGAATTATGGAAACCAGTGTAGATCTAAAAGAAGGACAGGTTAATGGAATCAAAGTAGTGCGTACGGCCCGTCTTATTTTTGAAGGATTTGTTTATACAAAGCACGCGTACGATGTATGTTTATCAAGTTAATAACGTTCTCTAAAAAAAACTCTTTCTAGGAAACTAGGAAGAGTTTTTTTGTGTTAGAATATTTTTACTAAATATTGAAAAAAGTTGGTGGTAGTATGAAAAAAAGAACGTATATTGATTTAAGCCACGTCATTGAAGACGGAGTTATCACGCATAAAGGCTTGCCGGCACCGATTATTTGCGACTATTTAAGCCGAGAAGAGTCTAAAAAGCTGTATGAACCAGGGACTGAATTTCAAATCGGTAAAATTGAAATGGTCACGAATACCGGTACGTATATTGACGTGCCGTTTCACAGATATAAAAACGGAGCAGATTTGGCTCAAACGGCTATTGATAAAACAGCCGGACTGGAAGGAATAGTAGTTTCAGTCGACCCGACTTTAACGGCTATTGATGAATCTCATTTTCAGCATATAGACGTAAAAGGCAAAGCGATATTAATTCACACGGGATGGGATCGCTACTGGAATACAGACGATTATCTAGAAAACCATCCATACTTAACAGAAAGCGCGGCGGCTTATTTAGTATCTCAACAGCCCGCTCTTGTCGGAATTGATTCGATGAATATTGACGACACAAAAGGAAAAGCAAGACCAGCTCATACGCTGCTGTTAGGAGCGGACATTGTGATTGCTGAACACTTATGTCGCTTAGATCAACTAACGGAGTCCTTTTTATTTTACGCCGTGCCTCCTAAAATAAAAGGAGCCGGAACATTTCCGGTAAGAGCATTTGCGGAGGTAGAAAGAACATGATCCAATTACATAGATACAGGGAAGTGCAGGAATTTAAAAACCAAGTCGAGCCGTTTTTAGAGAAAAATGAAGTTCTTCACAACTTAGCGCTTGGCATTTTACAAAGCTTGCAGGAAAACAGCAAACCAAATTTTATGGGTGTTATTTTAAAAGACAGCCGTGCTGCGCTTGTGTTACTGCAAACCCATCCTCAGCAAATCATCCTGTCTCAAATACAGAAGCTAACGGATGATGAGCTGAACGAAGTAGCGGAGCTGTTACAAGAAACCGCCGTACCGGGCTTAGTTGGAGAAAGGCAAACGGTTTTATATCTTTCTCAAAAACTAGCAGCGCTAAAAAATCAAGAAGCTTCGTTGAAAATGGATCAGCGTATTTACCGGTTAGACAAAGTGAAAAAAGCTGCGGACGCTGACGGAGTTCTGATAAAAGCAAAGTTGGAGCATCTTCCGCTCGTGACGGAATGGATTTGGGAGTTTATGGGCGTCATTGGAGAGCCTGTATCAAAAGAACAAGCTGTCAAAACAGGAGAAGCTTTTATTAAAGCAGAACGGCTATTTTTATGGGAAGTAAACGGCAAGTATGTGTCCATTGCTAATGCTACGCGTCCGACAACCCACAACGTTACGATTAACTTTGTGTATACGCCGCGGGAAGAACGTAAAAAAGGCTATGCATCAAGCTGTGTGTCCACGCTTTCTCAGCTTATGCTAGACAGCGGTTTTCAAACAACAAGTCTATACACGGACACGACAAACCCTACGTCTAACAAGATTTACATGGAGATTGGGTATGAACACGTAGCTGATTCAGCATTAGTTTTATTTCATGAAAAAAAGTAGCAGGCTGTCTGCTACTTTTTCTATTACTTAAGGTTTTTTAACTAAATTAACGTGATTTAACGTTTTGCTATCATCAAAAATAAATTCAAGATCATAGGCGCCGGCGTGATACGTGTATCTCGTTTGAGTCGCACCATCACCTTTTACTTTGCTTGTAAAGTTTGGCTGACCTAATTCTTTCTTTAAGTTAGCTTGCGTGATGGACCCTAAATTTGTTTGACGCTCTACATTTGTACCAAAATAGCGGATTTCGTTAATGACATTATTTTGGTCATAACCAAATGCATATCCAGGATGGCCCATTTCCGCATGATAGTAGTCAAAGTTATTTGATGAACCTTCAGGCGGAGGACCGAACTGATCTCGAACATCTTGACGCAGGCTTTTGCCAATTTTTAAGTCTGCTGTTAATCGCGGCACTTCACCTTGCACCGCCGCATTATAAATTTCGTTAATGTTCTTTACAGCTGTTTGACTTTGACTGCTTGTTTCTTGAGATGTAGCTGCATGTGCTGGTGTATCAAGCTGAGCGACAGGAGCAAATCCAAACGCAGCAATTCCTGTAATCGTCGCAGCAGCAGCCGCTTTTGATAGTCGTTGTTTCATTTTCATGATTTTTTCCTCCTATATATAACGATTTAGCAATCTCAGTCTACCTAAAAGAGAAGGTAGGCCAGAATGGTCAAGGAGTCTTAGTTGAGTTGGTAACTGATATATATAATGTAACACGCCTTTCAGAATATAAACGTCAGGTAAGGTGAAAAGCAAAAAACGATTCATTTATCATAGGTTAAAAGATTTGTTTTTATTCCTTTATTATGTAAAAAAACGTAATATAGGGAGGGTTCTAAGTCTTTATAAAAAACTAGATAATAACTGTAAGTATGATACAATAAATCAAGTATTTGTTAAAAATATAATATTTATTGCTGGAGTTTTGATGTATGGAAAAAAATTTGATGAGAGGTACGCTTTTGTTAACAGCGTCTTCTTTGCTAACAAAGATTTTGGGTTTTATTTATATTATTCCGTTTACAGCGCTAGTCGGAACGTCAGGTTACGCGCTTTATAAGTATGCATACGGTCCATATACCTTGATGCTAAGCTTATCGACAATGGGTCTTCCGCTTGCTGTTTCGAAGTATGTATCGAAATATAACGGGCTTGGAAACTACAGGGCAGGGCAAGATCTATTAAAAGCAGGCCTTCTATTAATGACGATAACAGGCATAATAGGATTTTTAGTCCTCTATACAATGGCGCCTTTGCTCGCTGAGCTAGTGATTAACGGAAAAGATTCCTCAGGAAATAGTCAAAAAGACGTGGTATACGTGATTCGAATGGTGAGCTTTGCTTTAATTATTATCCCGCCTATGAGTCTATTACGAGGCTACTTTCAAGGTAACCAGTCCATGGGACCATCCGCGCTGAGTACAATTATTGAACAAATAGTGCGTGTACTGTTTATTTTAGCAGGAGCATACGCTGTTATTCATCTCTTTCATAGCACGATGACAAAAGCTGTTGGAATTGGTACGTTTGGAGCGTTTATTGGAGGCGTAGGGGGAATAGGGATTCTCGGTGCGACGTATCTAAAGCGCAAGCGGCTGATTATGAAGGAAGTGAACAGCGGAAAGAATAATAAATCTGTTCCGTTCTCTTTAATGTTCAAAGAGCTTGTGACGTACGCTGTTCCGTTTGTATTAGTTGGTTTAGCTATTCCAATCTATCAAAATATTGATACGTTTACGATTAACATGCTTTTTCAATCAATAGGGTATGGACAAGCTAAAGCCGAAACAATCAACTCTGTCATTGGGTTAGCGCAAATTTTAGTAATGGTGCCGGTATCGCTAGCGACTGCCTTCAGCATGTCGCTGATTCCAGGTATTACATCTTCTTTTGTGCAAGGAAATTTACGAGAAGTAAAAGGAAAGATTACAAAAACGCTGCAGCTGCTGTTGTTTTTTACTCTTCCTTCTGCGGTGGGGCTTTGTTTATTGGGTAAGCCGGTATATATGATGATCTTTGGAGCGAAAAACAGTCCTGAAATCGGTGGAGTTGTTTTACAATGGTATGCGCCTGCTGCCATTTTATTTGCTCTTTTTACCGTAACAGCCGCGATTCTTCAAGGAATTAATCAGCAAAAAAAATTAATTTTTGGCTTGGGCTTAGGTATTGTTATGAAGATAGTATTAAACGTACTGTTGGTTTCAAGCTTAAAAGAAATTGGACCTGTTGTCGCGACGTACGGAGGATATGGTGTATCGGTTATCTATAACTTTTATTTAATTGAAAAATCCATTTCTTACCGAGTTCAATCACTAGGAAAAGCCGCGTTGACGCCTGTTTTATTAGTAAGTGTGATGTCAGCCGCTGTGCTTATTGGCAATTATGCTTCTCACTATTTTCTAGAAAATAAGCTGTCTGCATCTTCACTTGCGATTAGCACGTCTTGTATTTCAATAGCTTTAGGTGCTGCTGTGTATCTAGGGCTTGGCGTCAAAACAAGTTTAGGGCAATCTGTTGTGTTAAATAGAAGAAAAAGAATGTAAAGGAGAGAAAGAAGTGTCAAAACGATTTGTACTAACCGTAGCCGCTGGAGGATGTATCATAATCTTCAGCGCGCTGCTGCTACTAAACTGGGAAAAGGTGTTCGGAGACTACCGTCCCATTCAAACAGCAACAGCCGTATTCAAGTTAGAAGTGGGAAGTCAAGATGTAGCAAAGACTACGGATTCAGATAATGTTCTTTACTATATGGTGAAAAAAGGACATTTAGATGAATATATTCAACTGATGGATGAAAAAGGCTATGTGTTAAAAGAGAAAGATATTGATCATAACCGACTTGTTTTTAACAATGGACAAGAGGATGAGCAAATTTACTACAAGCGCTTTGCTAGGAAGTATACGATGATTGATGGAGAAGGGTAAAAGCCTTCACTTGGAATTACTACATACTAAAATCATTAAAAGAAAACACCACCTTGCGAATAAAAGGTGGTGTTTTTTTGTTAGATTATCTCATCTTAGTTTTACTCTTGCTATCCCTGTTACGACCATACTCGTAATAAAAATAACTATGATTCCAATGTTGGTCGGGGTATCAAAAAATGTTTTTGAAACGGCTAAAGCGATAATAAGCCCAATAGCTATGCCAGATAGTTCTTTCATTAATTTCACCGTTAACACCTCTTAACAATATTACTAAGGAAAAGTCTAACATTATTGGTAAAGTGGTTTCAATTAATAACACATTAACCGAAGAGGTATAATAGAACTTATTTGCTACCACTAAACCCTCTTGACCGTCAACAGATTCAGTATAAGTGCTTTGTGAAGAAGTATAGAATGATTCAAGAAGTGAGGTAAAGGCTTTAACTTTTATTTTATATTTTAGTAGACTAAAACCGTATAATCCTATCTGTTTTTGAAGTTTTTTTGCGTGAAAAAGAAAAATAATATTGACAATTGTTGAAAAACTATTAATATTGACTATATTACATAAAACAAATAGCTATTGTTTTCCTTATCAAGAGAGGTGGAGGGACTGGCCCTGTGAAACCCGGCAACCGCTGTCTATGACAGAATGGTGCCAAATCCTTAAGAACAGTATGTTCTTGAAGATGAGGAAGAGACGTTTGGTTAACGAGCTCTTCCTTTATATAAAGGAAGAGCTTTTTTTATATTATAGGGGGAGTAAGTTAAATGAAGAGATTTCTTATTTTAGCAGTTGCGCTTGTACTACTCGTAACTGGCTGTCAGTCAAAAAGTACAAAAAGCAGTGGAAGTGAAGAGAAAGGAAAGAAGCGAATTGCTCTTGTTTTGCCTGAAAAGATTGGAGTTAACCCGTTTTTTCAGCAAATGGATGATGGAGCAAAGCGCGCTGGGAAGAAGTATAACATTGATGTAAAGACAATTGAATCTACGGACCAAGCAGCCATTGAAAGTAATTTGCGTGCTGCGGTAGCCGAAAATTATGACTTGATTATTACATCTTCTTTTGAATCCGAAGATGCGTTGAAAAAAGTAGCTCAAGAAAATCCGCAGCGTCAATTTGCGATTATTGATACAGTGGTCGATTTACCAAATGTAAGAAGCGTTGTATTTCGTGAGCAAGAAGCTTCATATTTATTAGGAGCAGCGGCAGGATTGATTACGAAAACGAATAAAGTAGGAATGGTTGCAGCTGATGATATTCCATTATTAAAAAAATGGACGGTAAGTTTTAAAGAAGGATTACAATCAACAAATCCAAAAGCAGAGTTTCTAGTAAACTATGTTGGAAGCTTCTCTGATCCAGCTAAAGCAAAAGAACTTGCTATTTTACAAGCTTCAAAAGGCGCTGATTTTATCGCCGGAGCATCAGCAGTAGGCGACTTGGGTGTATTTGAAGCAGCAAAAGAAAAAGGTTTTTATACGGCAGGACAAGATATTGACCGTACGGAAGTAGATCCTGAGCATATCGTTTTATCGCAGTTAAAAGGATCTGATGCAGCTGCTTATGAAACGGTAGAAGCACTCGCAAATGACAAATTTAAATCGGGCGTAGTGACATACGGCTTAAAAGAAAAAGGTGTTGGGTTAACGTATGTGACTCAAGACAGCAAGACGCCTCTTAGTGACTTTGTAGGACAAGATGTGATTAATCAATTAAAAGAAATTAAAGATTCGATTATTGATGGAAAAACAGTGGTAAAAGATCCGTTAGCAAAGTGAGTTGAGAAGAGAAGTCGAGTAAGGCTGGCTTCTCTTTCTTATTTTTGAAAAAAACCTAAAGGGGAAAAGAGCAATGAATGGAATGAGTGAGCTGCTGCAGTTAACGAATTTAACGAAGAAATACGGTTCATTTTTAGCAAACGATAACGTGTCTTTTAGGCTAAAAAAAGGCGAGGTTCACGCGCTGGTCGGAGAAAACGGTGCTGGTAAAACAACGTTGATGAGGATGCTTTACGGAATGGAAAAGCCGAGTTCAGGAAGTATTCAGCTACATGGGAAAACCGTCTCGTTTTCATCTCCTGCGGATGCGATTAAAAACGGAATAGGCATGGTGCATCAGCATTTTATGGTTTTTCCTCATTTTTCAGTGGCTGAAAATATTGTCTTGGGGCATGAGCCAAAGAAAGGTCTCTTTTTTAATAGAAGGCAAGCGAAAGAGGATGTTCAGCAATTAACCCAAACCTATCAGATTTCAGTAGATGTTCATAAAAAAGTAAAGCATTGCTCAATTGGAGAACAGCAAAAGATTGAAATTTTAAAAGTGCTGTATCAAGGAGCAGAAATCATTGTTTTAGACGAGCCTACCGCTGTACTTACTCCTCATGAAGTGAAGGAACTATTAAAAACAATCCGTTTTTTGGCTTCACAAGGAAAAAGCATCATTATTATTACACATAAGCTGCAAGAAGTGATGGAAGTAGCGGACCGCATCACGGTTCTGCGAAATGGTAAAGTAGCCGGCGTCACAAATAAAGAATCTACTAATGCTCACCATTTAGCCAAGCTGATGGTAGGACGAGAATTAAAAGAGCGTCCTGCAAGAGTGCCATCACAAAGCACTTCTCATTTAAGCGTACAAAATCTCTTTTTAAAAGGAAAAGGACAAAAAAACGTATTGCAAAATGTGTCTCTTCACGTTTCAGCAGGAGAAATTGTCGGTATTGCAGGCGTTTCAGGAAATGGGCAATCAGAGCTGCTTCAAACAATCGCTGGATTAGTAGAAACAGACAGCGGAAGTATTAAACTTGGAGAAGAAGATCTTACAGGGCAATCTGTGCGTGAAAGAAGAGAAGCAGGAATCGCTCATATTCCAGAAGACCGCTATATGTGGGGAGCCTCTAAAGACGATACGATCGAAGAAAATGCGCTGATGGGCTATCAGTATAAAGCTTCTCACTCGAAAATGGGCTGGCTGAAAAGAAAGATATTCAATTCGAGCGTGGAGGAATGGATAAATGAATTTTCGATTAAAGCCACTTCATCTAAGCAAAAAGCAGGAGAACTGTCAGGGGGGAATCTGCAAAAATTGATTGTTGCCAGAGAGCTTGGCCAAAACACTTCTTTTCTACTTGCTGCCGAACCAACGCGAGGAGTGGATATTGGGGCAATGGAACGTATTCACGACGCTTTGATTCAAAAACGCAATAATGGATCGGCTATTTTACTTGTATCTTCTGAGCTGTCGGAGATTATCTCACTATCAGATCGAATTTTAGTGATGTACGAAGGCAGTATTGTTGGAGAGCTTACAAGGGAAGAAGCAACGGAAGAGAAATTAAGCATATTAATGGCAGGAGGAACGGTAGAAGGTGATACAGTTGCAGAAACTTCTTAAATCATTAATCCAGCCAGTTATTGCAGTCATTTTTGGCTTAGCAATAGGAGGCATTATTATTTCTTTAACTGGTGGTTCGGTTCTTCAAACATATACAGAGCTCTGGAATGGAGCGTTTGGTAATTTTTATTTCTTCACCACTACGCTGGCTCGCGCTACACCTATTCTTTTAATTGCGTTAGGTGTCGGGTTTGCTTTTAGAGCAGGTGTGTTTAATTTAGGGGGAGAAGGGCAGATGGTCGTTGGAGCGATTAGCGCAGCGATTGTTGCTTATTACCTACCGGCTCCAGGGATGGTCAAGCTTATAGCGGCTATTGCAGCTGCTGTTGCGGCAGGAGGGTTGCTTTCTGTTTTAGCAGGCTGGATGGAAGCCGCGTTTAAAATTCAGCTTGTCATTTCGACGCTTTTATTAAATTATATCGCTGTTTTATTTGCAAGTTATTTAGCAGGTCACCCATTTCAAGATAAAACAGGCTCAGCAGCTCTCGCTCAAACGCCTATGATTGAGCAATCGGCGTGGCTTGGAAAAGTGTTTCAAGGAATGCCTCTTCATGTCGGATTTATCATTGCTTTAATCGGTGCGCTACTGCTATGGACGGTGCTTCGCTACTCTGTGTTTGGGTACGAAGTGAACGCATCAGGAAAAAATCCCTTGTTCGGAGCGTATGGAGGCATTCATCAAGTAAAAGTCATGCTGTTCAGTATGTTCATTAGCGGGAGCTTGGCTGGATTAGCAGGAGGGTTTGAAGTGCTTGGTTCACAGTACCGATTTGTAGACGGTGCGCTTACCGTTCCTGGATATGCATGGACTGGAGTGATGGCTGCTCTGTTAGCAAAATCGAATCCAATCGGCATTATTTTTACGTCTCTTTTACTTGCCGCTTTGCAAACAGGAGCGATGGGTCTAGAGCGTAATACAGAAATTCCGTTAGAAATTGCGAGTATTATGCAAGCTGTACTCATTCTATTTATCTCAGCAAAATTTACAAAGCAGTGGTGGAAAGCAAAAAAGAAAGGAGCTGATATTCGTGGAGCTGCTTGATTGGTCACTGTTAAATGCAACGCTGCGAATGGTTGCGCCTATATTATTAGCGGCGCTAGGCGGAATGCTTTGCGCGCGCGTGGGCATATTTAATGTAGGGCTAGAAGGTCTGATATTGATTGGGGCTTTTAGCGGAATTGCCGGTAACTATTATACTCACAATGTCTTTTTTGCGATCGTGATTGCGGCTGGAGCAAGCTTACTTTTTGCGTTGCTGTTTGGGATGATGGTCGTGATATTTAAAGCGAATGAAATTGTTGTTGGGGTGTCTATTAATTTTTTAGCACTGGGCTTAACGACATTTTTACTCCGGACTATTTTTCATACAAAAGGTGCCTATTACGATAAAAACATGCATGGAATAGGCACATGGGATATTCCTTTAATTAAAGACATACCTATAATCGGCGACATTGTTTCCGGGCAGTCACCGCTTGTCTATTTTGCATTTTTAGCAGCTATTGCTTTTTATATCTTTTTTTATCGAACGATTTTTGGTTTTCGTCTTCTAGCAGTAGGCTACAATCAAGTAGCAGCAAGTACGCTTGGGTTAAAAGCAATAAGATATCAGCTGTTTGCGATTGCAGCATGCGGAATTCTGTGTGGGATTGCAGGAGCACAGCTTTCATTAGGGCAAGTCACTATGTTCTCAGAAGGCATGACTTCAGGGCGTGGATTTATTGCACTTGTTGCGATGATGCTCGGTCAGTCTCATCCGATCGGTATTTTAGCATCGAGTATACTTTTCGGTTTAATGGATGCGGTGAGCACACGACTGCAAGGTTTTTCAATACCGACCGAGTTCACGATGATGGTGCCGTATGTACTTACATTAGCAGCGATGTTTTTCCTGCGAGATAAAGGAGTCGAAACGAATCAAACAAGTCAGCAAAGTGCACGCTGATAAAAAAATAAAGAGGTGGTACCTATGAACAAAGCAGACCGTATTAAACGAATGAAAACACCGGAAATTGATCCAAAGTATGAAGGACGAGTGCCTCCGGGTCAGTTAGTAACAGAGCGCTTTCCCATTTTACATGAAGGCGACGTGCCGGAGTATAACTTAGAGGAGTGGACGCTTCGCGTGTTTGGGTTGGTAGACAAAGAAGTGACGCTTTCGTATCAAGATATATTGAACATGCCTCAAACAACGGTGAAATGTGATATTCATTGCGTAACGAGATGGACAAGACTTGATAATGAATTTACGGGCGTGCTGTTTACAGACTTTTTAAAAGCAGTTGGCGTGGAGTTGAAAAGTAAATACATCATGCTGCACGGAGATAATGACTATACGTCAAACATTGAAGTAAAAGATTTACTGAGAGACGATATTCTTCTCGCTCATTCCTTTAACGGAGAGCCGCTTACACCTAAGCATGGATATCCGCTGCGATTGGTTGTGCCGCATTTGTACTTTTGGAAAAGTGTCAAATGGCTTCGGGGCTTTGAAGCTATTGATGAAAACCATCCGGGCTTTTGGGAGCAAAACGGCTTTCATCTTAGAGGAGATCCGTTTAAAGAAGAGCGTTTTTCTGGAGAAGATTTAGGCATTCCAGAAGATGAGTGGGTACATAAAGACTATGATTAATGAAAATGCCTATGCTTGCGCATAGGCATTTTGTTAGCGCTGGCGGTTTAATTCCCACACAACGTGGCGAAGTTCAGGCAAAATCAGTTTGGTCATAGCTAGGCGAACAGCACCGCTTGATCCTGGTGTAGAAAAAACGGCTTTTTCGTTAATCGTCCCGGCAATTGCTCGGCTCATAATCGCTGCGCTGCCAATGTCTTCGGTGTAGCTCAGCATGCGAAACAGCTCGCCAAACCCGACGATTTCTTTATGAATCAGCGCTTGAACGGCTTCAATTGTGACGTCTCGTTTTGTAATGCCGGTGCCGCCGTTTGTGAGAACAACGTCAATGTCCTCAGCACTGCATCCGGCAAGTATCGCTTGTTGAATCGACGTTTGATCGTCTTTTACAATTTCATAGGAAGCGACCTGCATCTCGTGTTCTTTCAGAAGTTGGATCATTAGCGCGCCGCTTTTATCGGTTTCTTTTGTACGTGTATCGGATACCGTAATGACTTTGCAGCGAACGGGCTGAGTTGCTTTGGATTTATGTTCATGTACGCTCATTATGTACCTCCTTTACGCTTCCGTACGCTTGTAGTCACCGTTTTTGCCGCCTGATTTTTCAAGCAGATATGTTTCGCCGATAATCATGCCTTTATCAATGGCTTTGCACATATCATAAACGGTTAGAGCGCAGGCAGAAGCGGCAGTTAAAGCTTCCATTTCAACGCCCGTTGAGCCTTCCGTTTTAACAGTTGCTTCTATTAATAAACGATACTTGTCATTGCTTGTATCCCAGTCAAATGAAAGGTTTACGCCTTTTAATAAAAGAGGGTGACACATCGGAATAATGTCAGACGTGCGTTTTGCTGCCATAATCCCTGCTACTTGTGCGACAGCAAGCACATCGCCTTTTCCGATTTTATGTTCTACAATGGCTTCGTGAATTTCTTTGTTAACGAGTATGCTTGAACGAGCTGTTGCAACGCGGCGAGTGATAGATTTTTCGCTAATATCGACCATATTGGCACGGCCTTGGTCATTAAAATGTGTAAAAGAAGACATCGGTGTTTTCATCCTTTTTCAGTAAATTTTGTTGTATGATAGAAATAGTGAGATATGCTATGATTTTACACCATAGCGTAAAAAGTGAACAGACATAAAGGAAGTGAAGAATGTATGTTAGAAAGCAGAACACCTATTTCAATTCCTGAAGCAATTGAAAAAGTTATGACATATAAAAGAAAAGGCAGCATCGAACGCGTATCGATCACCGAAAGCTACGGGCGCTATTTAGGAGAAGATATTATTGCCGACCAAAACGTGCCTCATTTTAATAAATCGCTTTATGACGGCTTTGCGGTTCGAGCACAAGACTGCGTAGAAGTATCAAATGAACATTCTGTAGAGTTCGAAGTTGTAGGTGAAGTCGGCGCTGGCTCTGTTTTTGAAGAAGAAGTAAAGCCGTTTCAAGCAGTGCGCATTATGACAGGAGCGCAAGTGCCTCATTCATGTGATGCGGTTGTGATGCTTGAAGTAACGAAGTCGTATGAAAAAGAAGGCAAAACGTATATGGCGTTAAGCAGGCCTGCTTCAAAGTGGGAACACATTGCGTTAAAAGGAGAAGAAACAAAAAAAGGAGACGTGCTCGTTTCAAAAGGAACGCGCATTAATCCGGGCGTCACGGCTTTTTTAGCTACGTTTGGCTATGCGGATGTAGCCGTGGTGAAGCAGCCGGTGGTTGGCGTGTTAACAACGGGAAGTGAACTGCTTGATGTAAACGAGCCGCTAGAGCCAGGAAAAATCCGCAACAGCAACTCTTATATGGCACTTGCGCAAATCGTAAGAAGCGGGGGAATTCCGAAATATTTAGGGAAGCTTGAAGATGATTTTGACCGCTGCTATGAAGCGGTAGAAAAAGCACTTGAAGAAGTGGATATTTTACTGACAACCGGAGGGGTATCCGTTGGTGACTATGATTATTTGCCGGCTATTTATGAAAAGCTTGGTGCCAATGTGCTGTTTAACAAAATTGCGATGCGACCGGGAAGCGTCACAACAGTCGCAGAACGAAACGGACAGCTGCTGTTTGGATTATCAGGAAACCCATCTGCTTGCTATGTCGGGTTTGAACTGTTTGTACGTCCGATTGTTCGCAGCTTTTTACATTCACCGGCGCCTCATTTACATAAAACAAAAGCGGTGTTAAACGGCCGTTTTAAAGAGCCTAATGCATTCACAAGAATGGTACGGGGAGAAATGACAGACGAAGGCGGAGGGCTCTTAGTAACGCCTGTTGGCATGGACAAGTCAGGCGCTATTTCGTCATTAGCTGCAGCAAACGCACTGATTGTTCTTCCAGGCGGAGAGCATGGATATGATAAAGGAATAGAAGTGGACGTGCTGGATCTTGAAGACGAAGGTACAAGTTCGCTTTGGGTATAAAAGCAGAAGTCTGCTTATTGCTTGTCCTTTTTTTCAATAAGAATTTGAAGCAGTTCTGTAATTCGATCTAATTTGCTTTCAATGCGCACGAGTAAGTAAAAAGATAGCGCAACTGGAAAGCCTAATTCTTTAATATAACTAACCAAGTTTTCTATAATTGCATACCTCCTTCAATTAGAAGATACACTATAATATGTGATTTCTAAGTATTTGTTCACAGGGCATACGTCCATTTTTAAGACAAAAGTCCTTAAGAAATAAGAAAAAGCAGCCTCGGCATTGGCAAGCGAGGCTGCTTTTTATAAGGGTTCATTCACACGTATTCAAGTATGAACGATTATTGGAATTAAACTATAACATATTTTAAAATATAAATAATACTTTTGATGTGTTCTAACATATGAATAAGAGGTGCACTTTTAATTCATCGATTTAATTGTTCCTCCTAATGAAGAACCAACTAAATTAAGGATGTATAAAAAGCTGCATATTCTATAAAAGAGACTTTTTCAGAACTCTTACTTCCCTAGGGGTTCTCTTTTTTCCTGTGTGCCTAAGAGGGTGGTTTGTGTACACGGTCTTAATCCTGAGATAAATAAATCCAGTTGATTTCATCAAATTCTTCAATACTATAATTTGAACCTATATTCTTTAACATTTTATTGAAGAATTTTAGATTAACTTCATGATCATACAAATCTTCTTGAATGTATTCTTTTATAATAAAGTTTGTTAAATTTGTATTATTAACAAAATCTGAAAAGAACGACGTTATAAGGTCTGAATCTTCTTCGTTTAATTTTTCATCATTAATGATCGAAATCCTAAAAACGTTTAAAATTGCGTCAATATCTTCTGCATCCATATAACATAACGGATCTAGTTTTTTATCTTCTTCTGTAAATGGATTTCGAGTGTCTTCAATAACTACATAAGATATAATTCTTCCATTTCTTGTTACATGGAAAATCTCTAAATCACGCAATTTTAAAATTCTATGAAGCGATATCATAAGTTCCTCCTGCTAACATGTTCATGTACGATATTTTTATAAATTAGATATTGTTAAATCTGTAGTATTCAGTTTACAGTAAAATAGTCTTGTGTGGTATTAATTAACAAATATATAAACATATACTTTGTTAAGGAGGAGTAGATAAAATGTATTATTTAGAACCAAAAGATTATGATAAGATACATAACATTTTAAAAGCGTCATTTAAGACTCCTACATTTGCTTTTTCTGTCGTTAATCATGTTATTGAAGGATCTGTGTATGTAAATGATCGTATGAGGCCAACGTCAGGATTTCTTAGAATACCTGCAGGTGACTATTATGTATTTGGTAAAGGAAATGATGGGGTGTTTAATAAATCTCTCTATCGTTACTTTGTTGAGAATGTTTATGGTAAGGAAAAACGTTTTACTGTTTTTACTCCATCGACCGACTGGGAGGCTTTTTTTGACGAGACTTTCGAACCGTACGTAAAGAAAATGATGCGTTCTAAGTACAGATTTGTTCCTTCAAAAGTTCCTTCTAAGTATAATCTTCCCGATCTTTATGAGTTAAAAGATTTTAACTCCGATGCTTTAAGAAAAAGTAAGAATTTTAATGAATCATATATAGTGGATTACTGGGGATCAGAAAGTCATTTTCTGAAAAACGGATTAGGCGTTTGTGTTATTTATAAAGAAAATATTGTCGCTGAATGTGTGTCGATCTTTCATAGTGGAACAATAGCTGAAATCGATATTGTGACTAATCCTAGCTATAGAGGACAGGGACTGGGAAAGATAGTAGGTCAAGAGTTTGTAAAAAAGTGTTTAGAAAAGAACGTTATGCCTGCTTGGGATTGCGATAATAATAATGAAGCGTCAAAAGTATTAGCTAGTAAACTTGGATTTTCTAATGAAGAGAGTTACGCTCTATATGTATTAAAATGAAAAGCCCTAGAAATATGGTTTTTTTCTTTGTACCAACAACATATTTTAAGTTAACTAAGTCTAATTATGATAGGTATGTTACAATGTAATTATAAGGAAGAAGAGGTGGATATAGGGATGTTGACAGCAGTAGTTGTAACTGTTTCAATTTTATCTTTAGCTTGGATTGTAGGGAAAAAAGAGCAGCCGAGGAAACAATGATTAGAAGAAAAAGCATCTGAGGTGGTATATATGCAAAGACAGCAAGGCATTACCGTCCTTTTATTAATGTTAGGAATGGCAGCTATTTCTTTAGGGATGGCTTTGAAAAATGTATTTGAGTACTCTCCTACGGTGGGATGGCTTCTAGGAACCGTAATATTAACAGGTAATTCTATTTATACAGGTGTACAAATTAAAAAGAAAAGTCATACATAATTAATTTCAAAAGTGCTTGGATAAACATTATCCAAGCACTTTTTTAGCTTATTACATTACAGTAACTACTCGTGTATAGGCTACATCTAAAGTACACGAATCTATTAATAAATATAATTTATATTTAAATTTCTTCTTTTTCCATTGCTCTCGCATTAATAATTCTGTTCTTATGCGTTTCTCCCCAGTCTTTCATAAGTAAAATGATTGGTTCGAGAGATCTTCCGAATTCGGTTAGGGAGTACTCTACTTTTGGGGGGATTTCTTTATAGATTTCACGGTGAACAATCCCGTCTTTTTCTAACTCTTTTAATTGAAGGTTTTGAGAGGACATAAGTGAATATAGAAGAAACGTTGGAGCTTCTCTTTTAAGTTTAATTCCATAATTACTTCTTGTTAGGTTTTAATCGTATTTGAAAAGGGTATAGTATCCTTTAGTCAAGCTGCTAGAATAATTGTCGCAAACGTTTGCAATCAATATAGATACACTGTTCTAAAAACAGCTGTCCACCCCAAAACAAAGGGAAGAACATCTAATTTTGACATGCAGGAACGCAAAGCGTAGAATCTTTCTAACAGATAAACAAATTACTATTTTAAGAGGCTTAAAATTTAGGTTGATTTTATATAAGGGAGCGTACATATTTGAAAAATCAGTTTGCTCAATTAATACAGAATAATGAAAGCGTTCATATTTACTACAACATTGACGATATGAAAAGTTACTTAGACAATCTTGTGTCTTATATTGTTTCGGGTATTGAACAGAAGAGACATACTTTAGTTATAGAAAGTGAAAGATTAATTCCACTAATTTTTGAAAAATTAGAGGGAATTCTAACTAAAGATCAATTAACCTATATACATACTATTAATAATTTTGATTATTACTGTTCAAGTGGAAGTTTTCAGCCTGCCATAATCTTTGAACACCTTTCTAGACACTTAGATCCTTTCTATAAAAACAATACATCTTTTCAAATATGGGCTCATGTAGAATGGGGACAGCAAGAAGGAATTATACCTATTCTAGAAGAGTTTGAGAATGAAGCCGATAAATTAGTAAATAAAGGCGGATTGTATTTAGTATGCGCTTATGATGAAGAGAGAGTACCAGAAGTTCTTAAGCTCGCTTTAATGAAATGCCATCCATACGTAATTTTAGAAAACAAAATTGCGCCATCCCATTTATATGTAATGACAGATGCAGTGTAATTGCTATTTTGGTTGGGATTTGCTCATAAAAACACAGGTGAATAGAGAACAAATAAAGAGCCTTATACTTTAAGGCTCTTTATTTGTTGTTTTCGAAAGTTATTATGTTAACTAAAATTGCATCTTGAATAGCTTGTTTAAGTTTGTGAAAACTTATGAACAGAAGAAAAAAGCCTGCATAACTGTGCATGAAATGTCGGATAGCTCTATTCAAATCCTGCTATTCTGATAATAAGGGAGGTCATATAAATGGATTTGCTTAGAAATATGAATAGAGCTTTAGACTATATTGAGGAGAATTTAACCAATGATATCGATTTTAGAGAAGTAGCAAGACTGGCTCTTTGCTCTGAGTATCACTTTAAAAGAATGTTTTCTTTTCTTGCAGGTATTACTTTATCAGAATATATTCGCCGAAGACGACTTACACTTGCAGCATTTGAACTTAAAGATAGTAACATCAAAGTCATTGATGTTGCGATCAAGTACAATTACAGCTCACCGGATTCGTTTACAAGAGCTTTTCAAAATTTGCATGGTATAACTCCTTCCGAAGCTAAAAAGAGCGGCAGTTCACTTAAAGTATTTCCAAAAATGACCTTTCAGTTATCAATTAAAGGGGGAAATGAGATGAATTATCGCATTGAGGAAAAAGAGGCCTTTCATATAGTCGGTATTAAAGAAAGAGTTCCAATAATCTTTCATGGAGTCAATCCAAAGATTGCTGCTATGTGGGAAAGCTTGAACGATGAAACAATACGTGAATTAAAAGAACTTTCTAATGTTACACCACTGGGTTTGCTTAGTGCATCTGTGAACTTTTCTGAAGGGAGAATGGAGGAAAAAGGGCAGCTGGACCATTATATCGGTGTAGCCACAACTAAGGATTGTCCCCATCATTTAGTACAACTTGAAGTGCCAGCTGGAACATGGGCTGTATTCGAAGCAGTCGGACCATTTCCTGACACATTACAAGATGTATGGGGACGAATTTATTCAGAATGGTTTCCAGCCTCAACTTATGAACAAGTAGAAGGGCCGGAAATCTTATGGAATGAACATAAAAATGTAACGTCGCCAACCTTTAAAAGTGAAATATGGATACCCGTGTTAAAAAAGTAATGATGACTCCGTAATGGAGAGCAAAGGTAGATCGCAAATGTGATCTACCTTTGCTACTTTATAGCTTTCTATCAACTACATTACGTTGACTAAATAAATATGTACCGTCCTTACATAAAAAGCAGAAAAAGCTCCCTATTTCCGTAGGGAGCTTTTCTGCTAGGAGAATTATTTCTCACATAGTCGATACGTTGCGGTATCTTGAGTAGTTTAAGCAAACACTGGAATATTATTCGCTTTTTAACTTACAGCTTTTAATTTTAATCTTGCTTTAGAGTTCAAGCTCCATAAACTAAGTAATACGGTCATTAACCCAAGTATGACGCTAGACCAAAGCACACCGTCTGTTAATGAATAAATAAAGGGAAAAAGAATAAACTATAATCCGGTAATGAGCGAAATCCAATTTTGGCATGAATTCCATCCGGGTTTAGTAACTCCCCAAAAAGACATAACCAGTTGAAGGGTTCCAAATACAATACTTGCTGACGTAGCCCCTGCATCGTATGAAAACCCAAGCATCCACGGGGCCATAACAAACCAAATACCGATTACAGCGTTAGCAATTCCTCTTGCTTTCATCATTATCTCTCCTCAAATTATGATACTCGTAGTGATGTCATGATTAAACTATATGTTTGGAAGTAACGTGTGTTGAGTATTCATCAACGCCTGTTGAGATTTTTTCAACTTTTCATGTAGGAACAAGCACTTCTGTTGATGAGTTCTCATAAGATGTTTCAAAATCAAGTATAAGAAAGAGAGTGAAAACAAATGTACTATTGTGTTAATTGCTGCAGATTGCAAAATGAACATCTTATTAAGAGTAAGTTATTTGAAAATGGAGTCTATATAGATCCATTTGTAGGAGAGAAAATCCCTTTAGGTATGTGTGCACATAGATGCAACCATGAGTCATGCGAGCCATGTAAAAAAGAAAAAATTATTAAAAAGATTGTGCCAAAGGAATTATCTAAATTAAAGAAGGCAATAGAGTATTTGCCTGCTCATCGTCATGGTTCAGAAAAAGTTCCATTTTCACAATAAATAGCGGAATGCCGCGTTCAGTTCCCTTAATAAAACTCAGTTTTTATTCCGTAAGTTGATTCATCACTAGTTGTACAGCTATTGCATCGTCTAAATAACCGATTGGAAAGACGTAGTCTGGAATAATATCGGTAGGCAAAATAAAATACAATAGCGCACTTCCCAATATAGAGCGCTTGGCGGCTGAGGTTTCTTCGCTACAATATTCAAGATACATTTGCTTTAATTGGTCGATGAAAGTACCAACGCTTCCTACTTGCTCTATTTTGGATTGAAAGTTATTTATGATCATGCTGTGTCCTTCGTCTGTCTGTGCATATTGCTTATATTTTGTTA
Source organism: Priestia sp. FSL W8-0524 (assembly GCF_038005965.1). Classification (NCBI taxonomy): domain Bacteria; kingdom Bacillati; phylum Bacillota; class Bacilli; order Caryophanales; family Bacillaceae; genus Priestia; species Priestia sp. FSL W8-0524. The sequence continues at coordinate 3,440,554 of NZ_JBBOUG010000001.1, read as the reverse complement.
GTTCTTGTTTTACACGTTCAATCGTAAAGTTGGTATCTGCTATATTAAAAGATTTAAGTATTTCTTGAATTTTATCGATGGAGTAATGAATGCCTGTTTCTAGTTCATTTTCTGTATGGTTTGAAGCAGCTTCAGCAGGATCAATCAATGCTTCAAGAGGCGTATTTAAATAGTGTGCAAATTGCTTTAAATGATGTAGATTTGCTTGCTGCTTTCCATTTATAATCCGTGAAATAGTTGCCGTATCAATCCCCGTAAGTGAGCTTAGTTTCCGCATAGATAAAGCATTTTCCTTTAATAAAGACCGTAATAACAGACCAAGGCTTTGTTCATTTTGGATGTTAGACATTGCGATTCACCTCTTTATATTTTTCAACGCGCAGTACTCATTTTATTGAAGGTTTATCAACAATATATGCAACAAGTAAGCAAATTTCCTCAATATTATCATCAAAAGGAGAATACAAAATGGAATGGTTATTCATTTTAGGTTTTGCCCTATCATCAAGTATAGATAACTTTGGTGTAGGAATATCTTATGGAGTACGAAAAATCAGGATAAAATGGCTTTCTAATTTACTAATAGCAGCTATTTGTTTCCTCTTTAGCATGACCGGGATTATGTTTGGCCGATGGCTTTCAACGATTTTACCAGGGGTGTTCCATGTTATTGTAGCCGTCGTATTATTAACGCTAATTGGAATTCGAATTATTTTATTAGTTGGTTCCCAAAAAAATAATGAAATTGATGAATTAGATAGTAGTGGTCAAGAAAACGTACGATATATTGGCTGGGTTGAAAGCAGTGTGCTAGGTGTTGCACTTTCAGCCAATGCACTTACAAACGGTCTAGGAGCGGGTTTACTTGGTTTATCACCTTTAGCTATTTCGCTTACATCAGCATTTGGTAGTTTTATAACGGTATGGCTAGGAGTAATGGTGGGGCAAAAAGCAGCAAATGTTCAAATTGGGAAGTTTACATTAGGTCAATTTGGAACGTTAATCAGCGGGATTACGATTTTAATTGTAGCTTTTACTCAAATATTCTAAAAGAAGAGACGCCATTTAAAGCAAGCGGCGTCTCTTCCTTATGTTTTAAGTTAGTCCATTATGTTGATCAAGTTCGTATATCGTGTTCATCCACTAACCTATGATAAAATGGAAATATAATCAATATATTCAATATATTCTTTATATTAGGGGGGAGGGACATATTGATCAACTTACAAATGCTGCAGTGTATTTACTTACTCAATATTTAAATAATAAAGTGTAATATATATTAGGAGATTTTACGTTAAAACAAACGCATAATTAGTGGAAGTTTGGACAAGGGAGGGAACGCTTATCATCATTTGGTTTCGCCACTTGCCACAAATAAGCAGGGACTTTTCTGAATGGACGCCTTTTATCCAGAATACGTGGTATCGAAAACACTATATGAAGTTTGTATATTTACTTCAAATTATTATTCTATTGATACCTTATTTCTTTGGAGCAGACTTTACTCACATCAATCTCTTTTATCTTATTATAATGGGTATGATTGTCTTTGCTATTCATGAATGTCTGCACGTTTTAGTCGTATATAAAAAAGGTGATGTGAGCTTGACATTTAGCGGAATATTTTTCTGGCTCAATACAAATGCAACTCTATCTAAAACGAGATATTGGATCTTTATGAGCTTGCCTTTTCTTGTATTATCGATAGTTCCTGCTATTACGTCGTTCTATGTATCAGGAAATATTAGATCCATCCTATTATTTGTATGTTGGATAAATACATTCATTTCTGGCTCAGATATCTATAACTCATTTTTAATTGCGATTAAACCGAAGAACTCGTTTTTTTGCAGAGGTTATTACCAAGTAAAGTAGTAGGACAGGGGTCTATTTGTACTAATACCTAAAAAGGGCACCTATAGTAATTAGGTGCCCTTTTTGTGCTGGTAATCCGTTTTATACTAGTTAGTTTCGGGTAACCTCCGTTCAAACAGTATTCTAAAATTATGTTAAAATGTAATTATAAGGAATAAGGGGTGGATATAGTTATGGTGACTGCACTAGTTGTAACGATTTCTATATTAGCGTTAGCTTGGAGTGCTGGACAAAGAGAACAGAGGGAGTAACTATATGTATTATTTGTATATAGAATCGAGATGATTGGATAAATGAGCAAAAGAAATGTTTTAGTCAAGTTGATGTTCTTTTTAGGATCATTTTCTATTATAATCTTTGGGTTTATTTTAAAACAGGGATTAACAGGGTTGCTTTTATCTGCTGCCTGTATTATATCCGCAGGGTTTTTAATGAAAACTGGAGTTACAAAAAGAAGGGGAAACTAACATAGCTTAGCTTCTCCTTCTTTTTGATAAGTGAAATAATTATAATTATGTTAAAATATAACTATATTTACTTTTTTGGTGGTGAAATAGATGGATAATCGAAGCTTGGGATTATTTTTAGTCGGTATAGGAACAGTCTTTCTGATTTTAGCTTTAACATTACATATAGCTGGATTATTATATGGTGTTATTTTAGGAAGCAGCATATTATTAAATGTTTCAGGGGCAGGTATACTTATGAAGTTTATAGCTGATGAAAAACTGGCTAATTTGTAGAGATCTTATAAAGTAAGATCTCTTTGTTATGAATCTTACGCTAGAATGTATTTATTAGAAATGTTTGGAGGGTATCCTGTTTTGGAAATGAACTTTTTTTGGTTAGCGTTAGGATTAGCTGCCCTTGGTTATTTTATAGGCGATGGTTTAAAAAATTTTAGTAAACCTCAAAGGAAATCAAAATATCCTTATTTGATTAAAGAAAAAGATCTACACTATCACTTTCATTTGAGTAAGGGTGAAATTGAAGAACTGTTAACTAAATATCCTGGAGCTCCAAAAATAGAGCTGAAAGGGACTACATATTATCCGTATCATCAATTCGTTGACTGGCTGTCGTCTAATGAAATCTATAAGGTGTAAAGGAGGAGAAGCATTTAGTCTTTAAAGACTAGATGCTTCTTTTTTTGAGGATTGGATTTTAATGCCATCGTCACTAGAAATAAACGTATGTCATCGTTAGCTAGGTTATCTTTGTCTGGAATCGTTGTGGTATATTACATAAACTTTCAATTTTAGGTAATAATATTTACGAAAATACAGTTTGAGGAGACAATTCATGCGTAAGTATAAAAGAAAATTGATCATTTCTTTAAGCGTGCTAATCTTTCCATGGTTAACTGCGCCTTTTATAGGAACAAAATCATTTGTCCGCTTTTTGCCTGTAGCTACTTTCGCTAACTTATTCATCATTGTGTTTACCGTCATTGCCAATCAGAAAAAATGGTTTAGAAATAACAATCCTTTATTTCCTAAAGCACCTATAGATTTTACTTATATATTAGGTCCGCACTTAATAGGAACACTTTGGATATTTAAGCTAACGTACGGCTCTTTTCTAAAATACTTACTTGCCAATACGGTGTTAGACTGGTTTAATATTTTCCCTTTTGGCGGTGCTTTGAAAAAAGCGGGCATATTTAAAATGAAAAAGATGTCGCCAAGCATGTACTGGGGGATGACTACGGTTTTAGCCATTGTTTTATATGGATATCAGTACATTGTGGAAAAAGTAATTAGGCAAACCAATGATTCTCAGTCAAGATTATAAGCGCTTAAAGCAACTATCCAAAAAAGATCTTCTAATAGCTGAAGGTCTTTTGTTATTTCTGTGGGGAGCTATGACGTATTTATTTAACTTTTTTTATTTTCCATAATAAGGTTGCAAGGAAGGCACTAAAAAAGCCAATAGCAATTAAACAAAAACCAATTTGATACAAAATGAAATTCCAGCTGTCTGCAAAAGAAAAAAGTGTAATTCTTCCTGATTCTATAATATCAACGATAATAAATAATGAAAGGGTAATAAAATATATTAAAAAGAACTTTTTGTAGAAATAGCTTTTATAATCACTGCTCATTTTACTCACCTCAACTTAATTTTACGGCAAGTTTTTCTATATGTTTATTGTTTTTATTAAAAACGGCCTAATTTAGGGGGGGATTATCATGAATTATAGCAAAGGCAGGTCTTTGTACTGCGTAGAAGGTACATGAGGGTAACTGAAAGTACACACCATATTTATAAATTATAATTTTTCACCTATATTTAATTCTGAATATTTGAATTTATTTATATTTAAAATTGATATAATAGATAGTAACAAAATTAGAAAGGGAGGAAGAAGTATGTTTAATCAATATCCTATTGGAAAATTTACCTTGAAGGAAAATATTCAGAAAGAAGATATTCAAGGTTGGATTCATGACATTGGAGATGCCCCAAAGCAATTAGCTGATGCTGTAGAAGGACTGACAAAAGAACAATTAGCCACGCCTTATCGAGAAGGCGGCTGGACATTAAGTCAAGTTGTCCATCATTTAGCTGACTCCCATATGAATGCTTATACCCGTTTTAAATTAGGGTTAACAGAGCAAGAGCCTACTATTAAAGCATATGATGAAGTGGCTTGGTCGAATCTTCCTGATAATGAGCTACCCATAGAAGTTTCTCTCCAACTTTTTTCAGCTTTACATAAGCGTCTTCATAAATTGTTAAACTCACTTAATGAAAAAGATTTGAAGAAAACGATCAACCATCCTGAAAACGGGGAAGTGACGATTGAGCAATTGATAGCTACTTATGCGTGGCATGGAAAGCATCATGTTGCTCATATTACGACATTAAGAAATCAAAAAGGATGGTAGAAAGGCATTTAACATATGTTAGAACCAAAAAAGCTCTTTTTAAAAGCTTTTTTGGTTCTAATAACATGACATTATGTTAATTAAAAAATATACAGCTTAAAAGCAGACAAACTCCCTCAATGTGTTAAGGAAGTTATTACCAAACTTGCATAGTGATTCATTCATCCTGTATCTTGCTTGGTGATGACTTATTTTTATAAGCCATCAGATCTGACTTTCGAAACACCTAAGGCAAGGTTTTCCCACAAAGTTTGTTCAACCACTCCGGCGTCCACCGTATGACAATCAACAATGAGTATGACTTCCGAATGTTTGCCGCGTAAAAGCCGTTGATTTTTCCTGACTACTTTAAACATAAATAGTTTAATTCCTAGTCCTAAGATAAATCCGATAAAAGCACTAATTAGTCCCCAGTAGATGGGTCCCCAACTTAGTTTAAAACCAATGCTTGCACCAATGACTGAAAAGGCTGTGGCTATAGTCATTCCTAAATCAATAAGAGAAACTCCATCGGCTCGATGAAGGCTATCAAAAATCCGGCGATCTTCCGTTCGATTATTGAGAGGAACAATAAATATACCTTCTTTCTTTATCCCTTTTCTTTCTAGCTCTGAAACAGCTAATTCTATGTAACTGGAGTATTCAAATGTAGAAAAAATCTGCATATTCTCACTCCACCTTTTTTCCTTTCATAATACAAAAGCTTGGATGTTGATACGTTTTCTCGAAGAAATTTTTTTGCTCTCTTTCCACAAGTTTATTGTTCTCAACAGTATTCATGTAGGAATCAAAAGTAGCAAAACCATATAGGGAAGGGAAAAATAACAACCATTCTTTATTTAAAACTGAAGTAGCCTGTTTTATTTCTCCTAAAAATAGTAGAGAAATCCCTTCAAGCAGGTGAGAGTAATAAAAGAAAATGACTGCCCAAATGATAACAAAGAAAGCACCAATGATCCGATGAATATAAAGTTGTCCTAGACCTGGCATCAAAAAGGACCAGGCAACCGACAAGATGGGATTCCGTTTATCTAAATAGTTTATTTCCATGGCTCCTATACTAAAGGAGTTGAACCGATGATTTTCTCTTTCAGCTAACACGTATATTTTATTTAAATCAACGGTTGTTCGGTAACTATCCCATATAGCAAAAATATAAACGGGAATATAAATAAGAAGCCATCTTGTATTAAGCACGTCTTTGGCCATATCAATGTTTCCTTGAAAAGAATAAATCATTGCTAAATTCACATGAGATTTAAGGTTTATGACGACCTCCCATATAAATAACACAAAGCCGCGAAGATATTTAGACAGTAGCAAGTGTCCAAACCCTGGAAAAGCTGCTGACCACCAAGCAACAATATAGGGGTTTCTTAAATGGATTTGAGTCGTTCCAAATATACTAACATGAGCAATATAGCGTCTTGCAGTATTGTCATTTTTATAATTATTCATATACGATCTCCTATGGTTTGGAAGGAAATATACTTTTTATACCTATCATTCATATTTAATATGGTCTTGTTTACTTATTTTATGCAATCCATTGATATACATTTAATCTTTGTCAAAATGGAGAATTCGTTGATGAGAAAAAGCTCTTTATTTTTCGATAGAGAGCTTTTTTACATGTTGTTTCTAACAATTGGTATTATGTTAATAAAGAGGTGGTTAGATGCTTCACGGCGTCTTGATTCGTTTGTTCAAGATATAGAAATATATTCAACTTTATGGCATTGGACATATTGTGTTGCTTTCAAATAGTCAGGTTAACGGGTACATAAAAGAAGGACTGAATGGCAACGGAAAAAATACAAACTAATTATTTTTCAGGTGGACAAGGCAGGCTCGCCTTTTATATATTGGGGATTAGACCGTTTGCCTTTGTGTTTCACTAGTATGGACCTGATGAAACACACCCGAAGTCACAGTATCTCCCGCATCGAAATAGAGTAGACTGCTAAAAGTACCTCGGTTAATTGAGGTACTTTTATAGGTTCTTATACAAAGAGTCCGTGATTAAAAACTGCTTAAAGTGTTTTTTTAATCGCGCATTGCGCCTGCTTCTCGAGAAGTCATTGCACCTTGTCCTTCATTTATGTCTCTTTGGATTTCTTGTTTTACTTTTTGAGCATTTGTTGCAGAAGCTGCTGATTTTTCAGTAAAGCCCGCATTTTCTTTAGCCGGTTGATTTTGCTGCATATAATCTCTCCTTCCTTTTTTATTCGTACAAAAAAGAAGAATGGAGATCCATTCTTCCTTCAGCCATCAATTATAAAGTTGTCTTAGAAGCGTCCGCCGCCAAGTTGTTGCTGAGCTAATTGCACAAGACGTTTTGTGATTTCGCCGCCTACTGATCCGTTTGCACGTGCAGTTGTATCAGCACCAAGGTTTACACCAAATTCGCTAGCGATTTCATATTTCATTTGATCGATTGCTTGTTCAGCACCGTATACTAATAATTCGTTGTTGTTGCTGCTTTTGTTGTTTGCCATGTTGTGTCACCTCCTTGTTTTCCTTAAGTTTCCTAGAGGGCAAGAAGTATATACATGGTAATTTGTGGGTGTTTAGACCTTATCATTTAATGATACTAAAGAGTAGAAACAAGTTACTCTGTGAAAAGTGGAATTACATGTTTCATTTCCTTGTGAAGAAAACTATACGCTTGCCATGTGTAGGAGAAAGAATGACAGTTCATTTGTCATTCTTTTTTCATGTTCAAGAGTATACTAATTGAATGACAAAGGACTAATTCTTTAAAGAATTAGTCTTTGGATTAATAAAAATGATTGCTTTTTATAGCTATTTTAAGAAGTGTGTTTAGTTATTCTTCCTCTGTAAATTCAGTTTTGACGTTTTAGTTTCCCTATTTCGTAAAACAATTAAGCATGTTGTACATATCTCTTAGCAACAAGTATCTAATTAATTCTGGGGAAATAAAAATATAACTTAACCTTCCACTTATTTTATCTTCAAATTTTCAAACAATAGGGCTAGGAGGTGTTTTTATGCCAAAGAAAGACTTTAAAGACGTTGATAATTCAGGAATTGCAGAAAGAGTTGATTATAACAACTATAAAAATAAAGATAGCAATAATGACCCTACGCTTAACCGTATTGTCGAAGAAGACGGACGTGCTCTTGACCCAAGGGAATCTTTAGAAAATTTCTTTACTGACCTTGAAGGCGAAGAGCCACAAGAAATTACAACGTAATAAAAAAAGTCGAAAATGGCGGATCTTTTTTAGCGAAAAGACCTATGAAACGTAGCTATTTTTATTAGAGGATCTGCTGTAAACGAGTTAACATGATTTAAAAAAACGAGGGCTATTAATAGAGGTGAAGTTAATGTCGCATACAGAAAATGAACGAACAACGTATATGTATGATCCTTTCACTATACAAGGTCTTGAAATGAATATACCTAAAGAAGACGAAGGCAGCCAACCGCTAATAAATCGTTCAGGACTGAGTACCTCTACGTTCAAAACAAATATGAATAGAGAACATTTTGAACGTTATATTTATTAGCAGGAATATTCTGCAGCGTTTTATTTTATAAAAAGATCCTTCTATTTTATATGTTAGAAGGATCTTTCCATTAAATATTCTCATTTCAGTGTAGTAATCAATTGCTTGTGCCTAAGGTATTGGAAAATTCATCTTGGTTTTAGGCGTGGATAGGTAAAGCGGTTAGTATTTATATATATATTGTCTGTACATCCATTGTAGAAAGGATTTCACGAAATGCAGAAGCAAACCTTACTTTTTAATTTAGACGATACGCTTGTTCACTGTAATAAATATTTTAGAGACACCATAAATGCTTTTGTGGCTCAATTGCAGGAATGGTTTGAGAAGCTGACTAAGGAAGAAATAAAACAAAAGCAGTTAGAGATAGATTTAAAAAGCATCGAAAAGTACGGCCTTCACTCTTCCCGTTTTCCAGAATCATTAGTAGCTACTTATTTGTTTTTTAGTGAACAAAATCATCAAGATATTCATGAAGATAGAGTCGAAAGAGTCAAAAAAATTGGCCAAAGTGTATTTGAAGTACCGATAGAGCCTCTGCCAAATATGTATGAAGTATTAGATAAGCTTAAAGAACAAGGACATGATCTCTACTTACACACAGGTGGAGACGAGGAAAATCAAGGTAGAAAAATTGTTCAGCTAGAGCTAGCTAAATACTTTGAAAAAAGGGTATTTATTTCTGAACAAAAAGATACATCTGCATTAAAAGAGATACTAAACCAAATTAAGTACGATCCAAAAAAGACTTGGATGATTGGCAATTCATTAAAAACCGATATAAGACCGGCAGTAGAGGTTGGGATACATGCGATTCATGTACCTTCTGAACTGGAGTGGAGCTATAACCAAGTTGAAATTGATATTGCGCCAAAAGGTAAAATGATAACCGTTCATTCACTGCTGGAAGTTCCAGAAATCATTCAAAAGCAAGCTCAAGAAACGGTTGTGTCCACCTAAGGTCATATGTAAACAAAATATACAGAAACAGCTAACCGTTGATTAAACCTTACCTAACAGTAGCCAGATAAAGCTCTTATGTTTTTTCTAATCAACTCACATACTATACAGAGGAGGTGACTGATATGGGAGGTCAATCCAAAGAATCAGAAAAAATGATATGTGAAGATCATAATTCTCCAGTTGATGAAAGAAGCTACGATTTATACGAAGCGACGCGTAATTCACTTTTACGTAATGAATTAGACGATAAAAACAAAACCATTTTAAATAATATTGATAACGGAGCGATGGATGTTAATCTTGAGGAATAAGGGGAATTAAAAAACCTTTTATTTCTTAGTATCATAGCTATGTTACTAAGGATACACATTTTTTCTCTTAGTAAAAAAGACCCTAACTATTTAGGGTCTTTTTTAGGTATTTGTCCAAACATTCTATGGTTGTTTCACATACAGTAATAGGAGTCTACTAACAGAAAGGAGAAGATTTTTAATATGAGAAACAACTATCCTTATCAGCACTCTAATTACGGTGGTTATCACGGGGCTATATATCCTCAGCAAGGTAACTGTGGTTATCCTCAAGCTAAACCTTGTGGTCAATTGCCTCCTCAAACCATGCCTGCTCAGTATGACCCAGTTAAACAAAATACATCTTTTACTGGTCAAGATGTGTTTGTGCCAGTGGTGCATCCGAGTCATACTACAAATGTTTATCAAAAAAATTATAAATATATGCACTCATTCCCGCATACAGAATCCGTTGTATGTCAGGAAACGCACCAACATTTTTGTGCTCCAAGCTGTCCTCCTAGACCTCGTCTTTGGTGCTGATAGCCAAAAAAGTCCCTTCATTTTAACAATGAAGGGTTTTTACTATGTGAAATTTAGGATGTTATTTAGCTATCGTTAAACAAAATAGCCCATTTTAGACCAAAATCCAATCGATATGAGCTGTGTCTACATATAATACCTTAACCCATGTAAGTTTAAAGTTTTTTCCTTTAGTTAAATATCACGAAAGGAAGTGTTTATATGTCTAGTTATGGTGGAGCTGGTTCTGGTTTTGCTTTATTAGTTGTTCTGTTTATTCTTCTTGTCATTATTGGATGCAGCTGTTACGGCCGCGGATTTGGCTGTTAATAACAATAAAAAAGTCTTTCTCTAATTTGAGAAAGACTTTTTTATTCGAGGTTGTGAGGGAGTGCTTTTATACGCAATAGAACTGATTGGGCGGAATTCAAACACTCTATTGCAGAGGGCGTAAAACTCGTATATGGGATCTGAGGATGCTTCATTGTATGTAAAAGAAACTAAAAGGTTATTGTTTTTTTATAGTGATATAAAACGTAGTTTATCCACTTCGTGGAGCACATTTCGTTTTTTATCATATGCTAAATGTATGAAGAAGAAGGAGGTGAAGTTTATGTTCTTTGGCGGTTATGGCGGAGGTTGTGGCTATGGTTATGGCGGCGGCTGCGGTTACGGAGGTGGCAGTGGTTTTGCTTTAATTATCGTGCTGTTTATCTTATTAATCATTATTGGCTGTGCTTGTTGGGGAGGATTTGGCGGTTGCTAATTATTAGCCTGCCTTTATCTCTAACTTAAAAAAGTTAGCTTTATGCTAGCTTTTTTTCTGTGTTGAATTTGTACATGTCCAGTGATTACGCTTTATATTTGCCGCGTTAACCAATGGTTTACAGCTTGTTACTAAGCGTTTATGGAATTTTTTACATATTTATTGTAAGCTAAGCCTTAGAGGTGATGAGAGTGAATTTAGGGGAACAGCTGCAGAAGTTAAGGGAAGAAAAAAAGATGTCCAGGGAAGACTTAGCTGGGGAAATGAATGTATCTAGACAAGCCGTCTATAAGTGGGAAAATAATAAAGGGTATCCGGATATTGAGAACCTTATTAAGTTAAGTGAGGTTTATAATGTGACGCTGGATGAATTAATTAAGGGAGATCAATCATTTCAAAGCAAAATAGCAATTGATCGAAAAAAAAGTGAGGATTTTTCAGATCCTGGTTTTGTGGTTGGAATCATTCTTGTATTCGTAGGATTATTTTTAGATTTAGGTAAATTTTCAGCGGGGGTTACCATACTAGGTTTTCTAACGATGTTTTTTTATGAGGATTTAATGAAAACGTTTTGGAATATAAAAAAAGATTTTAAGGAAGAAAGGTAAGTGGACAGGCTTTAAGGAACCTTAAAGCCTGTTTTTGTACTTGTAGTCATACAAACATTAACATTGGCTATTATTTTCTTTTAGAGGGTTTATTAAAAATGTTAGTAGTAAGGAAATGAGCGGTTTTTCACAAAATTTCGTAGTCTAATTCACAGTTTCGTCTGTAAACGAATGGTTTACGGGCGATTACCATACGTTTTCCTATGGTTTTTTTGTATGATTTAGGTGTTTATGTTAAGTTATGGGTACCCTCTAATTGTTTTAGAAAGGAGTGAATTTATATCTTAAAAACAGCAGTTGCCTCAATCATTGCGGGGGTTTTATTTAGCCTATGTGCAAAAGTAATGATGCATACAAGATGGTCAAAGTATTTTCTAAAAGCAAATGAAGCTACTCATAGGCCAATAAACTTTGTTCTTCAGGGAGCTTTGTTTGCGATTATCATGTTTATTATGCTTTTAATTGTAAAACCTTTTACATAAGAAAGTAGAGTGATAGAAAGGGATCAACTCTTAAACATTCCTAATTGGTTACCAAAATATTTGCCCGGGAAATGGGGCGATGTTGTTTTCTCTACTGAACCAGCTATATAGGGATATTAACAGTTTTTAGAAAGGAGTATTGGATGTTAGTTAAAGCACTAATTACAGCAATCATTGGAGGCATTCTGTTTCCATTGTTTTTCAAGCTATTTACCCGAAAATCCTTAGGTAAAAAGACTACTAGCCCTGTCAGTCAAGGATTTTTCTTCGCGGTTATCTTCTTTATAATCCTTATGGTTACAAAAACCTTCAGTTAAAGTTATATTACAGATAATTTCTGTTCTATTATGGATTGCTCCAGAAGGAAATTAAGTGAATTAAAGGAACTCAAACCCAAGGAATACGTATATTCTTTGGGTTTTTTATAAGATTTCAAGAGTAAAGCCTCCTTTTACTTAGAAATATTAAAGCGATGATAATGAGTATGTAAGCAAAGTGTCACGAGATTCGAAGGTCTTTAAATATTTAAAAAATAATTTGTGCAAACGATTGCATTAAATTATTAGTTTAGTATATAATGTTCAAATAAAAGTATTCTAATGTTTTTAATAATTAGATTTTATGAAACTTTCAAGAAGGTATAAGCGATAGTCAGCAGCTTACGGATGAGCAGATAGTGAAAATTCTTACATACTCAAACAGCATTTTTAGACAGGACTATTAGTTATGCCGTATTCCTGAGGTAATCTAGCAAAATAGAAAACAGCCAGCCAAAGACACTAGCATTTACAGTATTCATCGTTGTTTTGAGAACGTTCACAACGAATGTCGTAGCACTTTACATCAGAACATCTATCTTTTGCGGCTGTTAATTGAATCATAGGAGGCAGTTATGTTAGAAGAAAGAATCGTTGAAACCAGTGAAAAAAGCGTTCAGCCAAACTTACCTTATCTACCGATCAGTACCATATGGTTAATTAGTTTTGGATTTTTAGGTGTACAAATGGCATTCTCATTACAGAGTTCAAATATGGGACGTATATTTCAAACAATCGGTGCTGATCCAACTACATTAGGCTTTTTCTTTATTTTACCGCCGTTGGCCGGTTTAGTGGTTCAGCCCTTAGTTGGTTATTTTTCAGATCGTACCTGGATGCCAAGGCTTGGCCGTCGTATCCCCTATCTACTGATTGGCGCAATTGTAGCCGTAATTGTTATGTGTTTGCTGCCAAACGCCGGCAGTTTTGGTTTTAGTGCGGTGGCTGCTATGACTTTTGGCGCCATCACTATTTTGTTTATGGACGTATCATCAAATGTAGCCATGCAGCCATTTAAGATGATGGTTGGAGACATGGTCAATGAAGAGCAAAAAGGGTTTGCCTATTCTATTCAAAGTTTTCTATCAAACAGCGGTGCTGTGCTAGCCTGTATTTTCCCTTTTGTTTTAACGGTATTAGGCGTATCAAATAGTGCACCAAAAGGGGTAGTACCACAATCAGTTGTTATTTCATTTTATGTTGGAGCCGTTGTGTTAATTATTTGTAGTTTATTTACAATACTTAAAGTAAAAGAATATTCACCTGCAGAATTTGCAGCATACCATGGTATTCCAGATGAAGCTACAAAAGAAAATGTAAACGTTTTTAAACTGCTTCGCAACGCTCCAAAGGTTTTTTGGACGGTCACACTTGTTCAATTTTTCTGCTGGATGGGCTTTCAATATTTATGGACATACGGTACAGGTGCAGTCGCTGAAAACGTTTGGTATACGAATCAGCCGTCTAGCTCAGGCTATCAAGCAGCTGGCAACTGGTTCGGCATTTTATCAGCTGTACAGTCGATTGCCGCAGTCATTTGGTCACTAGTTTTGTCACGCGTAGCAAACAACAAACGTAAGCCAGCGTATGCTTTTAGTTTACTGCTAGGCGGTATTGGTTTTGGATCTGTCTTTTTTATTCACAATCAATGGATGCTGCTTGTTTCATTTATTTTAATTGGTATCGCTTGGGCTGCTATGATGACGTTTCCGTTCACGATGCTTACCAACGCCCTGTCAGGAAAGAATATGGGAACATATCTAGGGTTATTTAATGGAAGTATTTGTTTGCCGCAAATTATAGCTTCTTGCTTGAGTTTTGCTTTGTTCCCAATAATCGGATCTTCTATGCCAGGCATGATTTTAATCTCAGGTATTTTACTTGCTACGGGAGCAGCGTCTGTTTCAATTATTAAGGAAACATATACAAACTAATTAGTAACTGTCCATGGTACAAAAGCAGCGTGGTTTCTTAGCTTTTTTGTGTTCGAGCTATTGACCGGAATCTATAAACATCTTATTTTTGTATTGACTATCATGATAAAATGTAAACGAATTCAATCTAGTGGGAAATTTGATAACAAGAATGGAGAATGAATCAATGAAAACTGAAAAAGAAAAAATGGTGGATGGCGAGCTGTATTTTCCAGCAGACCAAGAATTAGTAAAGGACCGGGAAGATGCAAGAAGGCTTGTTCGTTCGTTTAACGGTACAGATGAGACGAATTATGAAAAGCGTACGGAGTTACTAAAGGAACTATTTGGTTCAACAGGAGAACGCATTTACCTTGAATCTAACTTTCGATGCGACTACGGATACAATATCCACGTAGGAGAAAATTTTTATGCGAACTTTGACTGCACACTTTTAGATGGGGGACGAATTACAATAGGGAAGAACTGCATGATGGCACCGGGCGTACATATTTATACGAATACTCATCCTGTGAATGCAGAACAGCGAATTACAGAAGTTGAATATACCAAGCCCGTCACGATTGGAGATAATGTATGGATTGGGGGACGAGCTGTCATCAATCCAGGCGTTACAATTGGACATAATGCTGTAGTCGCTTCCGGAGCTGTTGTGATAAAAGATGTTCCAGATAATGTAGTAGTGGGAGGGAACCCCGCAAAGATTATAAAGAAGTTGGATTAATTTTTACTAGCTAAACATTGTTTATAAATTAACTAAAAAATAAAGAGTTATTCCCGATAGAAATGACTCCTTCTGTAAAAATCAATATCCGTTAAAAAAACAAAATGTTTGAGCAGCACTAAACCTATGGATACTCAGCAGGTTTAGTGCTGTTCTTTTATGTTGAGAGGATCTCTTTATCTGACTGCAAGTCATATCATCTCTAACTCAGCTTATTAACATAATCTTCTAATAAGAAAGTTTCTGCCACTTTTACACTTTGGGGGAATTTTCATTTATGTGTACGTATAAAACGGATTAAATTATTCCAAATTCCGATCTAACAATATGCCGGTTTGCTCGGCTATTACATCGGTTGGAACGTGCATCCCGTTTTTAAACCACCATTCTACTGTCCCTACAACGGCCGAGGCAAAGAACTGAATAACAACCTCTTTACGAAACCCTTTGTTTTCTCCTTCAGTTGTATCAACTTCAGGACCATACTCTTGGATGACTAACTCGAGAAAACGGCTGCGGAAATAATGAGCGCCTTTACTTTCTAACATGGTTGAAAAGAAGAGATGGTGACGCTCAAAATATTCAAACCAAACATAATTTCCTTCTTGGAACGTCATATCAGCAGCCGAATGACATAGTTCTTCGAGGTTGTTCATATGTTCTTCAATCATCTTATCTAATAAATCATATTTATCCATATAGTGAAGATAAATCGTGCCTCGGTTAACATTTGCTTTGTCGGCAATATCCTGAATGGTAATGTCATCAAATCGTTTTTGGGTCATTAATTCAGTCACTGCATTTTTTATAGCCTCTTGGCTTTTGAGTATTCTTCTATCCACTTTCGCCATTTTAAAAACCTCACTTTTTTTAAAAGATATTCAACAATACCTCTTCATTTGTTGAGTAATCAACGAATCGCCTTCAATTAACGATTGAAAGGATTTTATTTGCTTTTATAATTATAGACAGATGTTGATTAATCAATCAATGTTGATTTACTTTTAACAGGCAGATAGATACTTTTAAAGTATAGAAAAATAAACAATTCAAAGGAGATAAAAAACATGTTTAACGAAACGTATAAATTATCAAACGGTGTAGAAATTCCACTATTAGGTCTTGGTACGTGGCTGCTTGATGACGAACAGGCAGCTCAGGCAGTGCGCGATGCGGTATCTAGCGGGTATCGCCATATTGATACGGCACAAGCTTATATGAATGAAGCTGGCATAGGCGAAGGAATCCGTTCATGCGGTGTTGCAAGAGAAGAACTCTTTATTACAACAAAGGTTGCAGCAGAAGCAAAAACTTATGAGGAAGTTACGAATTCCATTGATGAGTCTTTAACAAAGTTGGGGCTGGATTACATTGATCTTCTAATTATCCACAGTCCACAGCCTTGGACGGAGTTTAGAGAAGAGAAACGCTACTTCGAAGAAAACAAAGAGGCATGGAAAGCAATGGAGGATGCTTATAAGGCAGGGAAGGTAAAGGCAATCGGCCTTTCTAACTTCCTTCAGGATGATATAGAGAATATTCTTTCTAGCTGTGAAATCAAGCCTATGGTCAATCAAATATTGGCACATGTGAGCAATACGCCTTTGGAGTTAATTGAGTTCTGCCAGAAGAATGGCATCTTGGTAGAAGCATATTCACCAATTGCGCACGGTGCGGTTCTTGATAATAAAGAAGTGAAGGTAATAGCTGATAAATACGGAGTGTCTGTTGCTCAACTTTGCCTGCGCTATGATATTCAGCTTGGTCTTGCAGTCATTCCTAAGACGGCAAATCCAGATCATATGAGAATCAATGCAAAGCTTAACTTTGTGATCAGCGATGCAGATATGGAAATTTTGAAAAATGTCAAACCTATTCAAGATTATGGTGAGCACAGCTACTTCCCGGTATTTGGCGGAAAATTAAAATAAACAGGTGAGCAAGGACTTTTTATAGCAATGAATGAGCCAAGAGATACAATTATGAATGATATTATTGGAGGAATCAAAATGGCAAAACATGAAGAAGTAAAAAATGGCGTTATTTTTCCAGCAGGTGAAAAGAATGAAGCGTATGCACAATTTTTTGTTGGACAAAGTTATCTCCAAACCTTAATCGCAGATCCTAAAGTGAACGTTGGAGTTGGAAATGTAACCTTTGAACCTGGATGCCGCAATAACTGGCATATTCATCGTGATGGATTTCAGCTTCTATTAGTAACAGGGGGCGAAGGTTGGTACCAAGAAGAAGGAAAACCTGCACAATTCTTAAAAGCTGGAGATGTTATTGTGACGCATGATGGTGTCAAACATTGGCATGGTGCTGCAAAAGACAGCTGGTTTGAACACATTGCCATCACTGCCGGTACGCCGGAATGGTTAGAACCAGTAACAGATGAGGAATATAATAGCATAAAATAATAGATCGTATGTATCTTAGAAGCAAAAACCCTACGGATTATTCCTAATAATCCGTAGGGTTTTTATTATGCGTTCAAGATGTCATAGGAAATAGCCTTAACGCCATAAAAGTTCACCAATTGATTTGTTTTCCATCTTTAAAAAAGCCTCCGGAAGGTCCTTCAGGTCCAATCGTTGCCAACCAAAGGATAGAACTAGCAGCTTGCTGCGGCGTTCTTGGAGCTGATGGTCCACCCATATCTGAGCTTACCCATCCTGGATCGACCGCGTTAATTTTGATATCTTTGGTGCTTTCCGCAGCTATTAATTGCGTTAAGCCATTTAGAATAAGCTTGGATAACTTATAAGCGCCCACTCCTGAAGAAGACATTTCACTCATTGCTCCATATTCGGAGGAAACATTAATAATTCTTCCGTAGGCTTGCTGTTCCATAAGAGGCATAAAGGAACGGATTACGTGGTAAGCACCGAAGAAATTCGTTTCTAGCGTTTTTTCTAGAACAGAAGGGTCCAAGTTCACTAATTTTTGATTTTTATCTAAATATATGCCCGCGTTATTAATTAACACATCTAATCGTCCATATTGTTCACTTACTGTAGCTGCAGCTTGGCGGATACTGGCTTCACTGCTTATATCCATCACTACAAACGAAACATCAAGATAAGAGTCTTTAAGTTTTTGCACGGCTTTATGTCCGGTTTCTGAATTTCGGCTCGTCAAAATGACCTTAAAACCTTTCATCGCCAATTGTCTCACTAGTTCATAGCCAATACCCCGATTTCCGCCGGTGACGAGTGCAACTTTAGTATGTTTTTCCATTTCAAGTCCTCCATTTTTTATTTATTAATTCTGTAAGTATTGACTAGAATAGAATTCAGCTTTTCATAGATGTAATAAAAGAAAACAAAGGGATCCTACTAGGGATCCCGAAAGAAAGTTGCGTTAATGTCTTATTTTGAAAGTTGACTTACAGGACGTTTCATATAACTTCTTGGTAAAATAAATATTGCGCTCAATACTAATGACAAGATGCCTACTAGTACAACGTATTGTATACCCATTCCTGATATAAACAGTCCACCTACGGCTGTACCAATGGTTGTTCCTAAGTTAACGGATGCTAAAAATAATCCATTCGCGAAATCAGGGGCTTCTGGAGCTGCGGAGGAAATCCAATATTGATTAATATTCGTTCCTATACCAGCAAATATTCCCCAAACTAAAGTCATGATAGCCATCGGCCAAGTAAACTGTCCGATGAAGAATAAAATGATGTAAACGATTCCCAATGCGAAAGGGAAAACGACTACAGTTTTAATGGCATTTTTCGTAAGTAATTTCCCTGCGATAATGTTTCCGATAATATTTGCCACACCGTACAGAACCAGCATGAAACTAATTAATTGTCCAGAGAGGTTCGTAACGCTTTTAAGATACTCAGCAAGATAGCTATATACCCCAAATACTGCTGAATTCAGTAAAAGGACGGCAATAATAGAAAGCCAAGTAACGGGTTTTTTTAATACGCTTAGCTGTGCTCCGTATGAAAGTCTTTCTGTAACAGGCATAGAAGGGAAGAATGCCCACGTAGCAATAAATACTATCGCGTTAATAACAGCAAAAAACGTCATTGATAGTTGAAACGAGACTGTACTTGCAAGAAAACTTGCGATTGGCACACCAAGTACCATACCTGCAGATACGCCAATAAAGACTTTTGAAACAGCTTTTGGAGCCTCTTCCTTGCTGACTGAGTTCGCTGCCATTGTAAAAGCTGCTGAAAAATAAATTGGATGAAAAATAGCTGGAATCACACGCGCAATGATGGCAATAGCAAAATTAGAAGTAAAGATAGAGATAATGTTACCTAAAATGAAAATACCAAGTACAAGCAGCATTGCCTTCTTGCGATTGACTCCCGAAAATAATAACGGCATCGTTGGACCGGATATTGACACGGTAAGCGCGAAGAGACTCACCAGCCATCCTGCCTTTGATACACTGATATGAAAGTGATCCGCAATGTAGGGTAATATCCCTATAACGCCCATTTCAGTATTGATAATACCGAAAGCTCCTAAAGTTAAGACAAATATAAGTAGCTTGTTTTGTTTAGACATAAAATAAAGATCCTTCTTTCTAAAAAATGTTGTGTTCTAGTTGCTGTAAAGTGGGGTGGTTAAAGGTGTATTGTCATGTTTTCACTTAGTCACTTTTTCAATTCTAACTGTAAAAGTACCGTCAATATTTTCAAAATTTTCCTTTCCTGATTCAATTTGACCTAGTATGATAAGGTCGTTTGTAGCATCTTCAAGACCTTTGTAAAAAATAGCTACATTTCCCCAAGGAGCGTAATAAGCAAAGTCTCCTTTTTTGGATAGGTCTTCGGCTTGTACATCATCTATAGATAATCTTTTTTGTAAAATACTAACTTTCTCTTTACCGATATAATCTTCAAACGTTACGGTTAAAGGCAGTTGAGCTAGAAAATCCTTACTTGCTGGGTTATCGTACATCCTAACAAACACTTCTTTGTTGTTGAACGTTAACTTTATTCTTGTATTTGAAATACTATCTTCTTCTGTTTGTTCTGGTACGCGGTTTAAATGCTTACTGGCATTATGGTCGGTTGCAGAAGAATGATTGTTGCCGCAAGCAGCGAGTGCAGCGCTTATTACTAAGATAGAAGGCAGATATAACATTTTTTTCATCTTAAGATCCTTTCCACATTGAATTATTAAAGATGTTGATGGTGTGATATGAACTTCTTTGTTGTTTATTCTAACGGCTTCTTCCAAATATAAAAAATACTTATATCTTATATCATGATATGTTTGATAAGCATTTCTGGAGTGTATATACTAAAGCTTATGAAAGGAGGAGAGGGATATAGAAATTCGAGTTTTGCGGTATTTTCTTACGGTTGCAAGAGAAGGAAACATCACGAAAGCCGCTGATGTTTTGCATGTGACACAGCCAACACTGTCTAGACAATTAAAAGATCTTGAACAAGAGTTAGGCAAAAAATTATTTATTCGCAGCAGTCACAGTATCATTTTGACAGATGAAGGAATGCTTCTGAGAAACAGGGCAGAGGAAATTGTTAATATGGTCGATAAATTAGAGGCGGAGTTTAGTTCCATGGAAGAAACAATAGGTGGTGATATCTATATAGGGGGCGGGGAGACAGAAGCAATGAAACATATTGCACGAGTCGCAAAAGATGTGCAGTTACGTTATCCAAATATACGATATCACCTCTACAGCGGAAACGAAGAAGATATAACGGAACGGCTTGACAAGGGGCTGCTTGACTTTGGCATTTTAATTCAACCGGCTGATATTTCAAAATACAATTATCTTAATATCCCTGCCAAAGATGTTTGGGGCGTTGTGATGAGAAGAGACAGTCCTCTTGCCCTCAAAGAAAGCATTCAAGCTGCGGATTTATTGAACGCTCCACTAATCTGTTCACGACAGGCCATGAAGCAGACATTTTCAAAAAATGAATTTTCGGATTGGTTTGGCGAAGACTTTCATAAATTAAACATCGTTACTACATACAATCTTGCATATAATGCGGCCATTATGGTTGAAGAAGGCATTGGGTATGCCATAACACTTGATAAAATAGTCAATACGTCTACTAATAGCAACCTTTGTTTCAGACCGTTACAGCCAAGACTTGAATCAGGTTTAAATATTGTGTGGAAAAAGCATCATGTTCTTTCAGCTGCAGCTGCTGCGTTTTTAAAAGAACTGCAGGGGGAATTTTCACAAACTCTAAACTGACAGCGCATCGGTCTAGTTCAAACAAATGGAGTAAAAAGACTTATCTATACGGTATGGTAGATAAGTCTTTTTACTGCAGGTATGGAGGTGATGTTAAGAGCCTTAGGATGTTTTATTAGGATGTATTAACTCCCATTCGCCAGGGTTAGTGTCATCTGGCGATAAACCGTTAATAATATCAAGATAATGATTAGCTTTTTCGTCCATATATTTTACAGTTCTTTTAGCTTCCTTTACGGAGAGCGATTGAAGATAAAAGAGACGTACCTAAAAATAGCAGGCTTGAACGAGTAAGCGCTGATTAGAGACCGGTTAACTTTCATAGATCTTAATGGAATATAGATGTATAAAAGCGTAGCCTGTCACGAGTTCACGCTTTTATAGTGAGAGCTTAAAACGTAGACTTCATTTTTCAAAGAAGAAATTTTTAAAAAGATAAGTGAGACGAACATTTCACTAATTTTTCACTATTAGATGCTAGTATAAATATCAGTAATGCAATACAACATTTTCTATAGAACTCCCCTATTTAGGCTGACCTTTTAAGGTGAGCTTTTTTTGTGTCTGCAATTAATATGCTCCATAGAATATGGAAAAAAGTAAATATAGGCACTCCAATAAAAGCGATAAAAGCTGAAGCAATAAGAGAAGCAATCCAATAAAACTTCCATTTGCTAAAGAATTGGTAAACTAATGTAAGTATAACCGGGATAACTGCAAAATCAACGGAATTAAAACGATGAGTAAAGACCAATAATTGATGAGGGTAGCTCCATACGCCAAAGAACTTTCCGAGTTCATCCACAGTACCAACTAAAACAAAGCTAATGAAAAATACTAAGAGAATAAATATTATTCGTTGTCGGTCAATGAGGAGATAAAAAACGAATAGAAAAGCGCACTTAAAATGATAATTAGCCACCATTGAGCACTAAATAAATCATGATGAAGCCAGTAATCGTATTGTTTATCATTAACATGCTGGGTAAGAAATTCTAACTGATTAACCATAAACACCACCTCCTTACGAGTATGTGCGAAAAAGAGGTGGTTCATGCAATTAGTCACTTCGTTAGATTTTTTCTTTTTATGGGTTTTGTAATGTATTAAATAAAAAAGGAAATCTACAGCGCTTGTTCTGAGCTTACGTTATTTTGTTTAAATGTCGTATGAATCATAAAGGCAATAAGAATGGAGGCTAGGACTAGAGAAGAGCCTGCCGTACCTAAGTCTAAACCACCTTTTTCATGTGGCTTTGTCAAAAGATCTCCAAATGTTGCTCCGAAAGGGCGAGTCAAAACGAATGCTACCCAAAATAAAAACACACGAGAAATCTTTGTATAGAAGGTACATATAACAATGAATGCTAGTAAGCTGCCAATTAAAATAGCTCCACCTATATATCCAAGGCCAGACGTATCAGACAAAAAATCTCCTAAAGCTGTACCTAATGTGTTTGAGAAAAGGATGGCAATCCAATAAAGTATTTCAGCCTTGCGGTTTCTAATATAGTTGATATTTAATGAACGCTCGCTAAAATACCAGTATGCAAATATCGACAACAATATAGTGATTAATATCATCGAGCCTTTTGCGTAACCTAATGCCAGTGTACGATCCATAAAATCAGACATAGTTGTGCCAGCTACGCTAGTTGACAGAATAACAGTCCAATAAAGGGCCGGAATATACCTCTTAGAGCTTAGTTGAGCTACAAGTGTAATTAAAAATATGCTAAAAAAGATCAGCGTACTAACTGCATATCCAACTCCTAATGTTTGTGTTAACAAGTCACCTGCGGTTTCACCCAGTGTCGTAGCAGAAATCTTCATAATCCAAAAAACAAGGGTAATTTGTGCAATTTTATTCATTGGCGAAGATGCTTGCATTTTTAATTTTTCTCTCCTTCTTGTGCTAACTGTTTATTCTCTTAAATAAACGGCACACTTGCCTAACGTTTTTCTTAAAGAAATTTTTTAAAAGCTTCATCGCTGCAATTCAAACTGTACAGTCTTTTTCTAAAATCAAAATGAAAAATAAATAAGAATTTAATGAGATTTTTATAAAAAACTTTTTATTAATGTTTTAATTAAATGTTTTATCAACTCTGTTGCACCATGATGTTTTTATAAAAATAAAATATTTATTTTTTATCGGATTCTCATTTTAATTTCATTTAAATTTCATTACACAGTATTAAATTTAAATTATGTGAGCCAAGTTTTTTAAACATAACGTTATGCCTTCAGCTTTTGAAACTAGAAAATAAGTACGATTCATTAAAAGAAGGAGAACGTTGAACAGTTGTTAAGAGGTCAAAGATGATGATACTTAAGAAATTTTTAAGAAACAGCTAGTAAGATTATAAATAGCATGACTATTGGTAGGAAGGTGCCATTGTGATACGTTTTCAAAGAAAGAAGAAAAGACATACATATATTTTGATAGGAGGGATTCTTACTGTAGGAGGACTTATTTTTGTTGGAACCTTGTACAAAGATAGCTTACTTTCTTTAGACAATCTTTCTTGGAGTGAACCTCAACAAGTGAGTCAATTATTTTCCACTTACAAAGAAAACTCTATCTTAAAGAATAAGCTAGCCACTGAAAATCAGGAGGAAGCAAATGCTTATAAGTTGGAATATGAAAACAAAGTCTTAAAAAAAATTTTAAAAACAGAAGATCAGGTGAAAACCTATAATCCTGTAACAGCTACCGTAATTGGCCGCTCAACGAACAACTGGAACAATGAATTAACAATTGATAAAGGAAAGAAGCAGGGGTTAAAAATAGATATGAATGTGCTAGGTACAAATGGAGTCGTTGGGAAGGTATCCAACGTTTTTTCGTCAACCTCTATCGTAGAACTAATTAGCTCAAACCTTAGGACAAATCGTATGGCGGTAATGTTAAAGGATAGGAAAAGCGTGAATGGAACATTAGAAGGCTACGATGATAAAAAAGGTAATTTAATTATTAGAAAAATCCCTAGTGAGGCTGAGGTTAATGTAGGAGATAAAGTTCAAACCTCTCCTATCAGTTCAATCTTTCAAAGGAAATTAGCCTTAGGAAAAGTCATCAAAGTAAAGCCTGATGAATATGGATTAACGCAATTGGC
This sequence comes from Priestia sp. FSL W8-0524, assembly GCF_038005965.1. Taxonomy (NCBI): domain Bacteria; kingdom Bacillati; phylum Bacillota; class Bacilli; order Caryophanales; family Bacillaceae; genus Priestia; species Priestia sp. FSL W8-0524. Next base: position 3,416,314 of record NZ_JBBOUG010000001.1, on the reverse strand, counting down.
CGTTGTAAAACCCTCATCCAACTTTAATGATATTAGTGAAGTAATTGTTATTAAAGCAAAGAACAATGGGTAGGGAATTTAATATCACATTCTAATAGAAGTCTTTTATCTTATGTTTTTATGTTCAGCACTTAAAACTTCTTATTGTCCACTGAGATGTTGGTTTGTGATAGCTATACACTTCTCTTTATTATTGGAAAGAGCGATCGATATGCAAAGCAAAAATATAGAGATTGAAAAGAGGGGTTAGTTAGATGAAAGAAAGTATTTTAATTGTGGAAGATGAAGTAGAAATAGGCAATATATTAAAAATGGAACTTGAACATGAAGGTTACCAAGTGAAAATTAAAAACAATGGAAGAGATGGTCTCGAAATGGCCTTATCAAATATGTTTGATTTAATTTTACTTGACATTATGCTACCGGAAATGAGTGGTATAGAGGTCTTGCGTAAAGTAAGAAAGAGAGAAAATTACGTGCCTATTATTCTTTTGACAGCTCGCAACTCAACTCTAGACAAAATACTGGGGTTAGATCATGGCGCAAACGATTATATAACTAAGCCATTTAAAACTGAAGAATTGCTGGCTCGGATACGTTCTTTACTACGTTATAAGCACCTTGTTATTAGGAATAAGGTAGAAAAAGACTCGTTATTATTAATTGAAGATATGGTTATAAATACTGAATCAAGAGAAGTAACTAGAGCTGGGCAAAAAATCAGCTTAACCCCTAAAGAGTATGATTTATTAATTTACTTAGTCATCCATAAAAATAAGACGGTTACTCGTGAAGGAATCTTACTAAATGTATGGGGATATGAATACGAAGGAGATACAAATATACTTGATGTTTATATAAGTTATTTGAGAAAGAAAATTGAAGAAGGATTTAGTCCCTCACTCATTGAGACTGTTCGAGGTATAGGATACACCATTAAAGAAAGTTAAAGAAACAAGGAAAGCAACTTTATATGATTCATTAAAGAAGATTAAGAAATAAATTCATTTATTCTTAATCTCTTTTTTATTCAAATCTAATTTTTATTTGATAAATTGAAGAAAAGCCTATAAAGAAGAAAGTCATAGAAAACTTATTTCATATTTCTTCTTATTATCTTTCAAAATTGAGGGATATAGTACTAGTACTCATATTCATTTGTAGAAGCAGTTTTTACGTTTTTAATTTTTAGACAAAGGAGAGTACTTTATATGCAAAAGGTACTAATTGTAGAGGATGAAGAAGGATTAGTAGAATTTTTAGAATTAGAACTAAAATATGAAGGATATTTAGTTGACGTAGCTTACGATGGTCGTACTGGTTTAGATAAAGCAACCAAGCAGAAGTACGATATTATATTATTGGATTTAATGATGCCTGGATTAAATGGAATTGAGGTATGCAGAAGACTAAGAACAACTAAGGATACTCCTGTTATTATGCTCACAGCTAAGGATAGTGTCATGGATAGGGTAATGGGGCTTGATAATGGAGCTGACGATTATTTGTCCAAACCATTTGCAATTGAAGAATTATTTGCAAGAATGCGAGTCATTTTTAGACGTCAAGAAAACAACAAGATGCTGGATCAGAAGCTACTATTAACATTTAAAGATATTGAACTTGATTTGGAATCAAGAACAGTGATAAAAGAAAAAAAACTAATTGAACTCACGAATAAAGAATTTGAACTCCTAGCCATTTTTATGCGTAACATTAACAAAGTATTAACGAGAGACATACTTTTAGAGCAAGTGTGGGGGTACGATTCAGTTGTTGAAACGAATGTTGTCGATGTATATGTTAGATATTTAAGAAATAAATTAAGTGCGCAGGACAAAGAGTTATATATTCAAACCATCAGAGGGGTTGGGTACGTGATGCGTGATGTTTAAATGAGAAAGTGGATAAAGTGTATAAAAGATTTACCTATAAGATGGAAGATAACGTTATGGTCTTCCATGTTTTTATTTTTTCTTTTTCTCTCTTATAACCTCTTTCAATACATTGTGATCGATAACGGTATTTTAAATTATGAGAAGCAAAATGGTATTCATCAATTAAACGAGGTTCTCGCTTTTATTCAATCTGATGATGAACCTTTATCCTTAAAACAAATTGAAAACAGTGAAGGATACTTATCGAAAATTAATGAAAAGAATCAGTTGATTCGTGTTCTTGATAGGAAAGGGAACATTATAACCAGTACCTCAAACAATGTTTCACCAAACTGGCAGCAACCGAAGGCGGTGAAGCACAAAGAGTATAAAGTGATTCGAAACCACGATGAACGTCTACTCGTTCTTCGTTCTCCAATTGTCACCGACAACTTCACTGGAACGGTTGAAATTGTTAGAAATATGGAGATGTCTGATGCTTTTATGGACAAGATTTTTTTATTAATGCTTGCTGCAGGGATAGGCTCACTAATCTTTAGTATTCTAGGTGGAACCATTCTAGCAAAGAAAATACTATCTAACGTTCAAGCGTTAACATTGACGATGAAAAAAATAAAAACAAATGGCCTTGAAGAACGTGTTCCAGTTAATGAAAAAAACGATGAATTTGCTCAATTAGGCAGTTTATTTAATGAGTTGATGGATAGCCTCGAAGACTCTTTTTTACAGCAAAAACAGTTTGTAGAGGATGCTTCACATGAATTAAGAACTCCGTTAGCCATTATCCAAGGACATTTGACATTGTTAAATCGCTGAGGGAAAAATGATGCAGCAGTATTAGATAAATCCTTGAAATCCAGTCTGAAAGAAGTAGAGCGTTTAACGAATCTTGTGCAAGAATTATTGGAGCTATCCCGAGCTGAAAATAGTCTGATAAATCCTGTAGATGTTGAACCTATTAACGTATTGGCCACTGTTCAACATGTTGTAAGAAATTTTGAAGTACTGTATAACAACTATGAGTTTAAAATAAGACACTCACATGAAAATCTGTACGTGAATATTTCTTCTCGCCATCTAGAACAAATATTAATCATTTTGTTAGATAATGCAGTCAAATATTCTAAGAAGGAAGAGAAAGAGGTAGTTATAGACTGTTCTCTCATCAATGAAAAGGTATCCCTTAAAGTAATGGATAAAGGAATTGGAATTCCAGAAGAGGATATACCTTATATTTTAAATAGATTTTACCGAGTGGATAAGGCAAGGAGCCGAAAACAAGGAGGACTTGGCTTAGGACTGGCTATAGCCAAACGATGGATTGAAAAGTACCACGGTACGATTAACATCGAGAGTAAAGAGGGCGAAGGAACAAATGTAACGGCTGTATGGCCTCTGTTTACTAACTCTCTATAAATGTGCATATAAAACAAGCTCTTTATTTTTAATACTCCTAACTTCAAAAGCAAAGAAGCATCAAAATCTAAAAGTAAAATGACCTTATCAGATTTCATCAAAAGTAGCTTGATAAAGCACAGAAAGTAGAGGTGTCTAGTATGAAGTTGAAGTTTCAATTTACACTTGCTTTTATATTAAGCTTGTTGTCCCTTATTTGTTTTAGTGGGATGGCTCTTTTAATTAATGGATCAAAAATTGTCGCATTTGATCGGTCTATTATATCGCTAATTCAAGGGTTCGAAACTCCTGGGCTAACGACTATTATGAAATGCTTTACTTTTATTGGCTCTTCGCCATCTGTTGCAGTGATTTCTCTCTTTAGTTTGTTTTTTCTCTATAAGGTATTAAAACATCGAGCGGAGCTTATTTTATTTATCGCGATTATTGTAGGTTCTCCAATCCTCAATGAGCTGCTAAAACTACTTTTTCATCGTGCACGTCCTGATTTCCATCGATTAATCGAAATCAATGGTTATAGCTTTCCAAGTGGGCATGCTATGAGTGCTTTTGCTGTTTACGGCGTCCTTTCATTTTTGCTCTGGCGTCATATTTCTACTCGCTGGGGACGTACACTTTTAATCGTTATTACCACTACAATGATTCTAGCAATAGGTATTAGTCGTATTTACTTAGGCGTGCATTATCCTAGCGACGTTATTGGAGGCTATTTTGCTAGCGGCTGCTGGCTAGCTATTGCTATTTGGTTCTATCAACGCTATCAGGAGAAGAAGGTTGAGCAAAGAAGATCTACTCAAAGTAAAGAATGAATACGATGATATATCAACACGGAAATAATCATATAGGCTAAGGATGCAAGTGACTGGCTTCATAATTAAGTGTGGATTATCAAAAGTACTGATATGAACAGCCAGCATTGATTTATGGACGTTTTTTCAGTAGGGGGAATAAAAAACGAATCTATAAGAACTGCATTTTTTATAAAGATGATACACCACCTAGGAAATGAAATTTTTGATAGCATCCTACTTAAAACAGTCATAAAATTGACTGTTTTTATTATTAGAAAATGTAAAATAACGGTTACTTTTTTCTTGAACTTATTACAAAAAAATCAAATGAAATTGATCCATTTCTATCGATTGTGGCGGAAACTGTTAAATTTTATCTTAAAAAGTGATATTCTTACAGGAATTCAATCAATATACTTTCAAAGCTATTTGTGGATTTAATTTTTACAGTATAAAAAATATTGAGAGTCATGATTACTGTATTACTCTGAGACTAAGGATGAGCAATGTATGAACAAACTTACAATACCAGCCATATTAGTTATCTTCGCTTTATGGATCTTATTACAATTAGCTTTAGATGGTAATATCTTTAAAAACCCGCTAAATTATTTTATCTTAATTACGGTTTTCTTTTTATTTATCAAGCAAGCAAAAGAAAAATAGCCTAGAATGTTCGCTGCTGAGTAGTCTATAGTTATAGGCTACTTTTTATTTTGGTCGCGTTAAAAATAATTCCATATATAAGCTAATTAGAAAAAGAAGGTTGAACCTTGCTTTATAAAAAATGCCTTACGACTGTAAAATGGTTAAAATTTTTAAAAATATTAAACAGTACCTTGCAATAAACAATAGCTGGTGATATATTGTAATTATTAGGAAGTTATTATAAATCAGTACTATACAATAAACAGTAGTGGACTGTGAAAAGAAAAGGGTGAAGAGCAGTGAACGTGCAATTTAAAAAAGGGGTTTTAGAGCTGTGTGTCCTTGTGTTACTTGATAAGAAAGACCGCTATGGATATGAATTAGTTCAAAAAATCTCCGATCAAATTGAAATATCAGAGGGGTCGGTATATCCTCTTCTGCGCCGATTAACAAAAGAAGAATATTTTACAACGTACTTAAAAGAATCTACAGAAGGTCCTTCAAGAAAATATTATCAGCTTACAGCTAAAGGAAGGGAGTATTTATACGAACTTATCGATGAGTGGAACGAATTTTCAAGAGGTGTTAATCAATTAATTAAAGAAGGTGTGAACAATGTCGAAGAGTAAATTTTTACAGCAATTAAATGAATCCTTAAAACCATTGTCCTCAAAAGAACGAGCGGATATTTTACAAGATTATGAAGAACATTTTTCCATTGGCTTAGAAGAAGGAAAAACAGAAGAAGAAATTGTAGCGTCGCTAGGATCCCCGAATCAAATAGCCAAAGAATTACTGGCAGATTATCACGTTGAGCAAGCAACAGCTAAGGCAACAACTCAAAATATTTTAAGAGCCACTTGGTCCGTAATTGGTTTAGCTTTTTTCAATGTAGTAATTGTTCTTGGTCCGGCCGTTGCATTAGCTGGCTTTATTTTATCAGCTTGGGCCATAGGTCTATGTTTCTTGCTATCTCCTATTCTAGTTCTCGGTGAGGCTATTGTACATTGGAGCGGCTTTTTTCTCTTTAATTTATTTATGTCGTTAGCATTTTGCGGAATTGGATATTTTATTATGCTAGGTATGTTTGTTGTAACGAAGCTAGCTATAAAAGGCTTTGTACGTTATCTGAAATACAATGTATCACTGGTGAAAGGCGGTTTAAAACGTGTTGAATAAAAAGAAACTCTCCGTTCTTGCAGGAATTTTCATTCTTATTGGGGTTATAGGAAGTCTCCTTACTTATCGTGCTATTGATCCTGAACCTATTTCAAAAGAAAAAACGATCAACAGTAATCAAGTATCCAAGGTAAACATCGATACGGATAATACTCGTGTTCATGTGTATCCTGTCAAAGGTGATAATATCAAAGTAACATTAAAAGGCGAAACATCTCCTAATATAAAAAGAGACTTCACTACTGACGTTAAAAATTCAACGCTTTTTATCTCCTATAATGAACAGCAGCGCAGCTGGGTCAATTTTGACATTGTTAGTGTATTAAAACCGCTATCCATCAACGTTTATCTGCCTAAAAAACAGTATAGTTCATTGGTGATTTCCAGCAACAACGGATATGTGTCTGTTAAAAAATTACGTGCAGCGGATGTTTCTGTCCGTGCAAACAATGGACGTGTGGAATTAGAGGACATTGATTCACAAAACCTGACCACCAGCGTACACAATGGACTCACAAGCATAAAAAATGCTGCGGCAAAAATAGTTGGAGTAAAAGGAAATAATGGGAAAATAACGCTGAGTAACGTGCAAGGTAGTTTAAAAGGCGAAACGCATAACGGAAGTATCGCTCTCAAAACAGAAGAACTTGATCGAGATATTGACTTTAAAACGAACAATGGAAAGATTAAGATTACGACGGAAAAAGAACCAAGTAACGTTCAATTTAACGTTTCTGTCGACAATGGAAAAGTCGATATTCTGAATAAATATGATAGGGACGCTGTTATTGGAAAAGGAAAGAATATTATTAAACTAGCTACCCACAACGGCAATATTTCAGTAGTAAAGTAACTATTTGTTATATGGCATAAGCTCACCTACAAAAAGGTAGGTACAGAGCTAGCCTCAGATAATTAAAGGGGTTCCACTCATTGAACGTTAATGAGTGGAACCTTTTTAAATTCAGTATATGGTGAAGTAAAGTAATAGTGGCAGCTAAAAATGAGCCGTATACAAATCTCTCTTGGTTCTTGTAATTTGAGCATGGAAGGTCTAAAAAAAATATATCTTCTTTTATCTTTTCTTCAAAAAAGGAATATTTGTTTAAATAAAACGATACTATTTTCTGATACAACCTATTCCTGCGAAAGGAGCAAAAGTAAATGAAACGAAATGTTGTGTATGGCTTATTACTAACAGTGTCTTTAGTATTTGCGATTTTTTTAATTGTTGATTGGCGCCAGTACGAAAATGGGTTAGAACACGCTATTAGACCTGCTGATGAAAACTATGAAAACAGCGAAAACTATATTTCTGACAAACGTATGATAGATGTAATTGTAAAGCTAACAGAAGAAAGTCCTGCAACATTTGGAACGAGATTAAAAAGTGCACAAAGAATAGATGAGAAACGTGTCCATGTGAATACCAATAAGCTAGAGGGAACTATTGAGTTAAAAGATATAGAAGGTAAGACCGTGGTATGGCGTGTCCTAGATAACACATCCCATCATTTAATTATGGAAAGCAAGAACTGGGGAAATGAATAAGGGACCTGCTGATGTTTTTTCTTATGAAAACAGGCTGAGACAAAAGTATGCTAGTGGTGTCTCAGCCTGTTTATACTTTTGTTACCGATTGTTCTTAAAGCACCAAAATAGAGGAGGAAAGATATTTTTGATTAATACTCATTAAAATATTCTTGAATCTTTTTAGGGTCCTTTGTTTTCGTTAAAGCAAGCATTAAAAGAATACGGGCTTTTTGTGGATTTAATGAATCGGATGTAACAAACTTATCTTTATCATCTGATTCTTCATGTGTCACAACCCCGCTGCCTACGCGGCTAGATCTAACAATAACTACGCCTTTTTTTACCGCATCTCTAGCACCTGTTAGGGCAGCATCAGATAGCAGCCCATTTCCTGCTCCTGCGACGACTATTCCTTTTGCTCCGGCTTTTACGGCCGTGTCATAAAAGTTCCTAGAGTCGTTTTGATACCCATATATGATGTCTACTTGAGGAAGCTTATCTAATTTTGATACATCGAATATTGATTGTGTTGTATGCTTGCGAGTTGGTTTGTTATAAAATAATACCTGATCTCCAGCTATTTCTCCTACATATCCCTGTTCAGGAGATTTAAACGTATCAACTGCTGTTGTATGCGTTTTTGTTATATAGCGAGCTGCGCCAATTCGATCGTTAAGCGCTACTAAAACGCCGTTATTTCGTGCTTCTTTTGTAGAAGCAATTTTCACTGCATTATACAAGTTTAGCGGCCCATCTGCACTTATAGCGGTAGCTGGTCTCATTGAACCAACCACAATTACAGGTTTTTCACTTTTTACTACTAAGTTTAGAAAATAAGCCGTTTCCTCCATCGTATCAGATCCGTGTGTTACGACAACACCGTCAACATCCTTAGACGCTAATAGTGTATTAATTCGTTTGGCTAACTTCAATAAAATGCTGTTATTTATATTTTGACTTCCGATATTTACGACTTGTTCTCCGCTTACATTCGCTAGTTTTTTTAACTGAGGAACAGCTTTAATGATTGTTTTAATATCAAGGGCTCCTGATTCATATCCAGTTGTGTCTGTGCTGCTTTCAGAAGAACCTGCAATCGTACCTCCAGTGGCCAAAACCTTTATATTGGGCAGCTCTTCTTTCACTGAATGTTTTACAGTCATTTTAGAATCATCTACTGATGCATTGACCAATGATAAAGGTTCCGAAAATAAGATAACGCTTGATAAAAAGGTGATGCCTATTATTTTTTTCACTTTCATCGTTACTTAGCTCCTTTTACGCAAAATACATGTGACAGTATTATTAGTAATTTGAGTTTGAAATATCCAAGGTGCTATTTTATTAAGATCTGTATTTGAAATATCTTTCTCCAAACAAATAAATTAGAAGAAAAGGTACACACTGTATGATAAAATGAGTAAATAATATTACAAATAAAGAAAAATATGGAACTTAACTATTCTAATAAGCTACTCTAACCAGTTTTAATAATCTTTTATAGAGGATGGAGATATCTAAAATACATAGAGTTTAAAAGGGAGAGAAAGTAGTGAAGCCGATCATTGTAGATGAACTAATAAAGAAGTTTTCCTTACTAGGTTTAAAAAAGGAGTGTGTGGAATTAGCAGTTGATTTAAACGACATTTACGAAGGCAGTAATAAACTTGATCGATTAATTAGAGAAACTCTTAGCTCTTCACTAAATCAAGAAAAGCTAATCGAACAATTGATTGAAATAGAGATAGAACTTGATCATATTCATTGGCATTATAAAAGCTTAAAAAAGGAATTAAAACAGTTACTTAATACTTAAGTTGGAAGAAGGTGAAGTCTTGAAAAAAGAATTTTATCAAGGGGAGAATTTTTGGAGCGACGATAGTGAATATAAGCGTATAGATTATCCGATAAATGATGAAATCGTAAAGCAAGCTGAAGCTATTTTAGGTGTTAAGTTACCTAGTTCATTATTGAATTTAATGAAAATAAGAAATGGTGGAGGACTTAACTACCCATACTTTATGCTACCTGATGGAGATACCGACAGTATTCCTTACGGGCAGAGAGCAAGGATTAGTGACATTGATCCTATACATTTTAAAAAGGATGATATAAGCATCTTGTCTTCTAAAGAACTATTAAAAGAAGTCAGCCTCACCGGTGAATTTGTGGTGTTATGGACGGATTTTCACTATTGGGTCGTGTTGGATTATCGCAATAGATCACAAAATCCTGCTGTTATGTATATCGCAGAAAACTTTTCAACTTCAACATACGACACTACAGAATGGGAGTATATTAAAATAGCAGACACTTTCGATGATTTTTTAAAGCAGCTATTTCGTGTACCACCATTAGATCCAAAACAATTAAAGAATGGTTATAGCCGCAAATAATGATTAAGCTAAATCAGTATCAAGGCTGTATATTTAATCATAAAAAAGGTTCCTATCTCTAAATGGATGGAACCTTTTTAAATACAATGAATTATTAACGTTTATTTCTTATAATAAAATGAATCCAGCTATTAATAAAACAGCACCCAGCATAATCCGGAATCCTGAAGATGACACTGGATCGGTTGCTATATCCGATGCTACTGCTAAAAAAACTAACGCTTTTTTAGTTTTTCCTTTTATGTTTTTATCCCTTATAATTATAAAAATTCCTGAAACCAACAGATACAAACCAATTATTAAAGATAATATAGGTATAAAAATCATTTTATTTCCACCTTCTTCTAAAGTGCTATAGCATAGTTGTTTTCTATGCTTTTCCGTAACAATATGTACGCTAGTAGTATCACCACTATGTTCCCATTTAAGAGATTACTTGCAACCTCCTTGAAGCTTTTGCATCAGAACCAATTCAGCTATATATGGTATATTGAGAAGAAGTATGATCTATACGGTTTTTTTACGAATCATGAAGCATTAAAAATAAGAAAGTTATTATGTATAAAAATAAAATAGTCCACCCTATATAAGCATCGTTTATAAAATCAAAAATAGGAAGTTTAATAAAAAGAAAATGACTTACTATAGGAAGCAAAACAAGAAGCCAAATAAATTGTTTATCCATTAAAATTTTAAAAAGGAAGATTACTAAAAGAATTGTTCCACATATAAGATAAATCAAATCATCCATATTATTTCACAAATTTCCAACCACCTAAAGGACTCCGATAGCTTAATTTTAGACACTAGACTGTTGTTCATACTTATTCCTCCAACGTTTAAAGCTGTTGTTTTTTCCTTTTCTATAAAATAATTTTTTGTTACGCTCTAAACTTTTTGACTATGTCAGTAGTACTTTACACCACTTACTTGTTCAGCCATATTAAACCTACCTTTTTCACCAGCCTCTTTGGTTCACCTTCATTATTATAGAATATACAACCAAAATTTCAATTAAAATCCAAAAATGCTATAAGATCAAAGATCAGTCCATAATGAGATGAAAAGAGTTAAAAGCACTCTTATGTAATATTTAAATATTCCTGCCAGAAAACGTGTGCACTTTTGCATAATGTTTTGATTTACTTAGATGCATCATATTAATCTAGCAATTTTATTTGCTTTACTAAACACTTCATATTGATTATCCTCATTTTCTTAGTTATAATGTAATTGTTACATTTGTAATAATAATGTAATATAATTGTAACTTATATACATTTTTGCGGTGTTAGATAGAATGGTAGCTAATTTTAAAAAATGAAAAGCTATTTATGGATAAGCCCTTAGCGATTGTGGAAGCAGCCGCGAGGGGAAAACTTTAGATAAAAAGGTGAGGACGATGTTGAAAAAAATATTTATTTTAGTTGTTCTAGGATATATATTCTTGAGTAGCAAGTATTTTCTTCAAAATTATGTGTATGCGGGCACGTATGAGCAGGATATAAAGGTTAACGATGACTTAGTGTCGAGTCTTTTTTTAGAAAAAGCTGTTTTTTGACGGCTTTTAAGGCGCTAAATTTTATATAAAGAGGTAATGGGTAGAGTTGTAATTTCTTAATGTTGTCAGTCTCTTCCCTTATCTTCAAAGGTAAAAAGCAGGCGGTAGTTAACATAATTGCAGGACTTCGGGTCCTAATAGATTTTTACATTGCCTAGACAACAACGAAGTAGAGAAGAACGATGTAGTTGAGAAGAGAAGGCTGAGGGAGTAAGAATAAAATGAAAAACTATTTAAATGTGGAAGAAGGAAAAAATAGCTGGAAGCGTTATGTAAGTACAACAATCCTTGCTTCTGTGTTTATGCTGTTAGGATCCATTATTTATATTATTGCTGAAATGATAATGGTTGCAGCTGATGAAAGTGGAAAATCATATGTTGATTTTGATAGCGGATTAGCTGTAGGAATCAATGCTAATCTTGATTTTCTGTTGTCTCATATTATGTACATATGCTGGATTTTTGGTTTATGGATCGGGATTCGTTTTATTCACAAACGAAAAATGAAATCACTAATCACTGCTAACAAACGTGTGAACTGGAAGAAAGTAATATGGTCTTTTGGAGCTTTTAGTCTGTTACTAATCGTTTCACAATTAATTGATGTCGTGTTTAACCACTCGGATTATTCATGGAATCATGTAAGTTTAAAAGAGTATGCCCTGTTAGTACTGATCACGCTTTTATTAGTACCTATTCAAACAACAACCGAGGAGCTGTTTTTTAGAGGTCTTCTTCTTCAATGGGTGGGTAAGAAAGTGAAGCGTCCAATTTTACTTGCGATTATTGTGGGACTAATGTTTTCAATAGGTCATTTTGCTAATCCTGAAATGAATAAATCGATTATATTGGTGGGACTAGATTATATTGTAGCTGGTTTTGCTCTTACATATATCGCGGTTAAAACAAAAACCTTAGAAATTACCATTGGCGCACACGCAGCCAACAACATATTTCTCGCTCTGTTCCTTACAACGGATGATTCTGTTTTCGGGTCTATACCGAGTTTGTTTCAGGTAGCTAACACTGAGCCAGGAGCTAACCTTATTTGGTCGATTGTTATGTTCAGTGTTTTCTATGTCTTATGTAGAGGGAAGATAAAAAAGGAAGAAGCAGCTGACAAAGATCAGCTTATTGCTTAAATTGGCAGAACCAATACCTAAACAGGATAGGAGATGTAACAGAGTGAGTGGAAATCACGATGAAAATAAACCATTGACTCGTGCAGAAATGAAGCGGGGCCACTTAGCTACTCAACATCGTATTTTAAATGTGCTTATCGTTCTTGCATCGATTGCTGCAGTATATCTAGTAATAAAAACCATACTTTAAAAGAGCAGCCTTTAAGGCTGCTCTTTTTATTTTGTAAAAACACGCGCACGCAACTACCAATTGAAAAAAGCTTTTAACGAAATCATTGTAGCCGCGTAGACAAGAGATGAGATTAAAAAGGTTGGCAAATGCGCATGTTTTTCAAAAGGGAGCTCTTTACTGATGACGTTAAATAACATTGCACCTGAACTAAAAGCAATCATCGACTCAATAAGCAGGCCTGATGAGGGGCCAAAGACGCCCAAAATTGACCCAAGAAAAGTTGCTCCGGCAAGCATATAGCGACCTCTATTTTTGTGTAAGCGCGGATGTTTTTTTCCTAGATGGTAAGACCACCCGATAAAATGAAGGCTGATAGCCAGTCCGTAGAATACTGATTCAACTCGCTTAACATCGGTTGAAAACACGACATAAGAAATGATAAAAGAATAAATCATAAAAAAACTAGCCTGTACCATATAAACGGTCAGTTCCGTTAGGTGAGTGGCTGCTTTTGTCTGAGCAAATGAATACACTGAAAAATAGACGAGTAAGCCGAGAAGACCAAGAAAATATAGTTCAGTATCAAGGGCTAGCGATCCTCCAAACTCTTCTTGTTTCTTATGAAGCGTCGGTAAGATATAAATAAATACATAAGCAATAGCTACACCGCCTGATAATGAGAGCAGCTTTTGCTCCCCGATTGGAGAACGTTCGACAATCGTTAATGCGTATAGTTGAATGAGGATAAAAACAATACCTATGATAATTGATTCAATTGTAACCATGATGGTCTCCTTTTAAGGTTCACTTTTAGGGTTTAATTCCCTTTAATAGAAGAAGAGAAACCATGATTTAGATAGAAACATTGCTCAATTATGGGTAGATGTTCGTAACCATCATACTTTTAATAATGGTGTTAGTTTATAGTATATACATATTTTACTTACTTATTATTAGCTAGAGAAAGGGTATTTATTATAAAGGAAAGCTGTTGAGTTCGTGGATGAAGGCATATTCATTCTGTATTTTGGTATAGCTAGAACGTTTAAATGGCGGCCCTGAAGGTTTCCTTTAAGAGAACACTTTCCTATTCCTTTTATTTATTATGTTAACTAAGAAACAACATTATGATATAAAATATAGAAAAAATGTTATTATATAGATATTGTTCTGAAAATAAAATGATGTATGGGGGATATCAGCTAATATGTTTTTTGCCATTATAGGATTTATAGCCGTCTTTATCACTTTATGTTCGTTAGAAGCTAAGCTAAGAACGATAGTGAAACAAAATGATAGATTAATTAAATTACTTGAAAAAAAGAACAGATACTAACAAAAAATCACCTAATAGGATAGTTGGGTGCTTTTTTATCGTGTAGGAGGATTTAAATTGAAAAGGAAGTTTTTGTTTTTAGGACTTATATCTATTTTTTTATTAGTATTGGGTAGCTGTGGTACCAAAGAAGAAAGTGTGCGTTTCGAAGGTGAAGGAGATCATTGGAAAGCTTTATATCTTTTAAATAAAGGAGAGAATACTGAAAATGGGCAAGGCAGTATCATCTATAAAGGAAAAGACAAGGAGAAAGTAGGAAAAGTTTCTTATGTTGTTGAAGGGGAAACAAGCAAATTATCAGGTACGGATGACGAGACAGAAGGGAAAATTAATTTAAATGGAAGCTGCAGCGGGTGTTCGACTCAAAGCAGCAACGCTCCTTATCACGTGACAATAAAATGGAATGGGAAAGAAGATAAATTTGATTTAAAATCAAAGTAGAACGATAAAACGTTGTATGTATATGAAACTAAAAATCTGGCCACGTTAATAACATATTTTCCCTATTCTAATCAAGTTAAAAATCCTTTGCCTACATCAGGGAAGGATTTTTTTAAAAAATTTTGCATTTATTGGTTGTTAATCTGAATAAAGGGGAATTACATCTATTAAGAGCATACAAAGGGGATAAATAGTAGTGACAAATTATAGGTACTATACGGGATCCCTGTTCGTCAGGGAATTAGAACGTTTAAAAGAAGAATATATTCAACTTGATCTCGATGATATGAAAAGAATGGTTGAAGAAGATATTTTACTGTTGGAAAAAGCGGTGAATATGCTGTCTACGAATACCATTTCTTAAGTTAAGCAACTTACTCAAGAAGCAATAAAGCATTATTTAACGACTACTGTTCATTCAATTTTAAAAAATGCTACCTCTTGTAACTGGGAAGAGGTGGTCTTTTTCAATTTCTAGACTGGATAGGGCATATGAAACAAAAAAAGCGTTTGAAAGAAGTTTTATAACATTTCCTAGTTTATAACAAATGTTGCCCAAACAAAAAAAGGACATTTCTTCTATGCCCTGTTCCCTCATATCAGCCCCGCCTACGCTAAATACTATGACAGCCACTCATGCCATCCAACCTATAATTAGTATAAACGAAAACGTTTACAAAGTAAAGATATTAATGAAATATTCTGTCTATTTTTTTATATTAAACGTATCTATTTCGAATAATATCAAATATAATAGATGAAATTTTTAATGTCTAGAGATTAGCTCACTCATTAATCTGTTTAAAGCAATGTGTAATATATCATGTTCTGTATACTCTTGTTCAAAGGCTAGACTTCTTTTTTCTTTTTTCCTCAACAGCTTTCTAATTTCCTCACATAAGTAAATTTGAGAATCCAAAAGCTTTATTTCTTTTCTATCTTTTGTTTGTTTAGACATGAAATCAACTCCTTTATGATTCTTTAAGGAACTATTCTATCTTAAAAAGTAAAAATCCTTCTTCTATTACATCGGATTAACGTAATGGGGTTTATTAGAAGAACCAACCTTAGATTAGAGAAAAATTGATCCTGTTTTTTGAGAAACAATGTGTCAACAATGCTACAAAAAATTCTTTTTCTATTTAAATATTTTTTAAGGTGCAAATCCTTAAAAGTTAACTTCCTTTAATTATAATTAATGGTAAAATAATCAATATGAAAGGATGTTATCATGTATTCACCACAGGAAGCCTTATTGGCCAGTTCTCTTTATTTTGTATTCATTATTTTATCTTTCATCATTAGTTTCTTTATTGGAAGAATACTTATTATAAAATCTCATAGATCAGTAGGAGAATTTCAGGCAATTTCTCTTTTTATCCATTTCGTTTTGTTCGGAACGGATTTTAGATATTGGTGGTGGGGACACGCTATGTCTATTCTTAACATCTTTAAGTTTTTAGCCACTACGTTTATAAGCGTTCTTCTCTTTATAATTAGCGAATGTATTCTTTATTCCTGGTTGAAAAAGCTCTATAAGACGAATGTACAAAAAGGTGCTTAAATCTAAAACAACAGAAATTTTAATGCAATAAGATCCATCTCATTGTAAAAATGTCATTGAAAGAAGGGCAATAAGTTGAAAAAAGCCGTGACGACCGTTTCAGCAATTCTACTAATAGGAGCAGCGATTTTTTATTTTGTTACATTCTTTGCCTATATCCCATCTGATAAGTTTTTCGGTTTCCCTGTTCCTAAAAATGCAAAGTTAGTAAAAGGAAAAGAACGTACAGCAATATATGATTGGTCTAAAGCTTCTGAAGAAAACGGCATTCCGTCAGGATATAAATTAGTGATTAAATCAAAAGGGTGGAAGGAAAGGGACCGAGAAGGTGCCTCGACGTATTACGAAAAAGGAAATAAGATAATTGATTTAATAGTTCAAACCGATGAATTAACCCTAATTAAAGACAAAGATTAACTATACGTAAAATGTAAGAGAGGGTTTTTTTATTGATTCCAGAATTATATACAAAAGTGGTCTATTTAAACAGATTAATGGCTTCATTCAATTATGCACCTACTTATTTTAATTTGGCTGTTGTATATCGTAAGTAGGAATACACATTTACCTTTGTCAGCGATATTTATGGAATCAAGTATGGAATGAATTGTAATTTGTGATTGCATTTCTTTAGAAGGAGAAGATAAATCAATGAGTACAAAAAGAATACATCTTACGCCATTTGAAACTACTCACATTCAATACTTACATAAATGGTTAAATGATGAACGGGCAATACGAATGATAGGCAGAACACCTTTAACTTATGAAGAGGTGGTACAAGAAGTAGAAAACAAAAGAATGAACAACGATTTAATTTTAGGAATTGAAAGCGATGAAAAAGAATTAGTCGGATGGGTATTTCTGAAGGATATAGACTATGCACATGGAAGAGCTAGTATAGGAATTCTCCTATCTTCAGAATCTAGAGGTCACGGATATGGTCGAATGGCTATGGAGCAAATGATTGATTTAGGGTTTAAACAGCTTCGTCTAAATAAAATCTATTTAACCACAAGAGGAATAAACGAACAGGCCATTGCATTGTATGAAAAAATTGGTTTTGTTACCGAAGGAAAATTAAGAAACCATGCCTATGTGAATGGGAAATACGTAGATACATATTTTATGGGTATATTAGCTTCAGAATGGAACAAGTAAGCTTACCGGCCATGATGAAATTTTTAAAAATAGTGCTTCTTAAGGTATGTATTTGATTTTAGACAACGGGAGGGGTATAAATGAAATCTTATAACTATTTTTGTTCTACTCGAATTGAGGTAGGAATGGGGAAAGCTAGAGAATTACCAGAAATGCTGACATCTTTAAATATTGGTTCATCAATTTTAGTCGTGAGTGACCCTGGTGTGGTTCGTGCGGGATTAGTTTCACCAATTGTAACTGCCTTGGAGGCTTCTGGTTACCGAGTGCTGGTATTTGATTCAATTGAACAAAACCCTCGAGATACGAACTGCTTGGAAGGTGCTAAGTTATTTCGTGACTTTAGTGCGGAGGCAGTTGTGGCCATTGGTGGCGGGAGTGCGATGGACACGGGAAAAGCTATTGCGCTGTGCGGCCCAAACGGCGGAGAACCATCTGACTATGCAGACGGCCGACTTCTGTATTCAAACATCGCACCAGTTATTTGTATTCCAACTACTTCAGGTACGGGCTCAGAGGTTACTCGTTCTGCCGTTATTACCGAGGCATCTACACATCGAAAAATGACGCTCAAACATAGTACATTAAGACCTGTCTTGGCGATTCTTGATCCTGAACTAACATTAAGTCTTCCGCCTTCTGTTACGGCTGCGACTGGCATTGATGCCCTCGTTCATGCGATTGAAGGTTATACCTGTAAAGTCACAAATCCTATTTCACAAGCGCTTGGGGCTCAAGCAATGAGAACGATTGTTTCGGCATTGCCTATCGTTTTCCGCGATGGTAAAAATGAAGCGGCTCGTCAAGATATGCTGGAAGGAAGTCTCTTAGCTGGCTTGTGTTTCGGATCTGCAGATGTTGCTTCGGTACACTGCTTAGCAGAAGCGCTTGGAGGGCTTTATGATACCCCGCATGGAGTTGCTAACGCAGTGTTTTTACCATACGTATTACGTTTTAATTCTATGGAGAATAAGCAGCTGCATGCTACATTAGCAAGGTATATGAATTTTGCCAAAGATTCAGATTCAGATGAAATAGCTGTTGAAAAATTAATTCAAGGAATTATAGAATTAACAGAATCATTAAATATTCCTAAATTAAAAAAGCTAGAGGGTGTAAAGAAAGAAGACTTTCCGAGCATTGTAAAGTTGGCTATGCAAAACAACTCAACGCCAAGTAACGTCCGCTTAATTACCGAGGCTGATTATATGCAAATTCTTGAACAAGCTTACTTTGACCGTGTAGATAAAAAACGGCATTCTGAAGTAGAGAGCTTGAATTAAAGAATGAAAATTAAAAACCGGCCCCAATTGTCAGACAGTGTCTAACGATTTGGGGCCAGTTTTTAAGTAGTATCTATTTTTAATAAGAAATTCGCTGAAAGAAAAGAAGCAGACCTTTAATTAAAGATCTGCTTCTTTTCTTTGGCAAAAACTAAATATGTTCCCACTATAAGTATAATGCCCAAGCCAATAAAATCTAACCAATATACCCAAGGGTAACTATACGAAACTGTCACTGCTCCCGTATTGTTATTCACTGTTGTAGTTGTATAAGGAGTATAAATCATATTAATAGTTAAGTACGTTAATAAAGCTTGAGCAATAAGAAATATTCCTATTGCACGTTTCATTACCTTGCCTCCAGACCCATCGATATTTCTATGTACAGTTTAACATAGGACTAGTGGATGTTGGTTCCTATAATACGCATTAGCCCCATTAAAAAAGGATCTTTAGTTAGAAGATCCTTTTATCTGCTTATTTATTTACTTAAAGTGTCTTTAGAAATGAAAGATAAAGGCCGATACAACCAAGTAAGCTAATGAGAATAAACTCAACAGAAAAACAAAAGATGCAAAAATTAAAACCTTTGACTTTTTATTGATTGTTGTACCGTTTTTGAATAAGGTAGAGAACCCTAATAACAAACCTCCTAAAATCGATACTAACCCAAAAAATTGGTGAACCGTACTTGCCGTCCACATCCCTACAACAAGGACTATTAAAGCAAAAAATGGATTAAAAATCATATTTACAGCCATATGAATCTATCCCTTTCCAATAAGCTTTTCTTATCTTTTACAACTCAAATAACTCCTCTGGATTATTTCACAATAAAAACGATCCGAAAGTAAATTGCTAATGTCAAATAAATCGGTGGATTAGCTTTACCCAGCCCAAGTAGGAGATTCCTAAAATAAAAGCCCAAAGAAATGCTACACGAATATTTCTAGGTATAGAAATCCATAGCTTTAACATGTTCCAAAGTAAGTGATCTTTATTCGATTTTTTCATAGTTCGTCGATCCTTTCTTAACTAAGGCGTTCTAAACCATTCTTGCTTACGTAATAGACTAAGTTTCTTTTTAGCAGCCATTGTTTCCTTGGGAGGGAAAAACGGTAGTGTTCCTCCAATAAATCTTCTATCAACAAAATCACCTCTTATACAGTTAAAGGTAATTATATCATTAGTTACCATAAGTGGAGTTCTTTTTTTATTAACTATCATATGAATTCCTTAAAATGTAGTATGTACAGCAACGACATAATAAAATTCTTGTTTTTTCACACATTGTTTACGTATATACCTTACTAGAAGGGGATTCTTTCTATCTAAAATTGTATGACAACCTTTCAATTAATATGCTATAGTTATTTATAGACCTAATCTTTCTTAAACTTTTGCAATGCTTAAAATTCGAAAAAGCCATCTCACTTTTTAATATCAAAAGAATGAGGTGGCTTTTTATTTTATTTTATGATGTAGTTTATTCCTCTTCAGGAATCTTAATTAAAATAGTGATAGCAACTGTTGTCAGAAATATAACCCCTAAAATGATCAATAGATTTGTACTCATATGTCCCATCTGCCCTTCTGCTATAATCCCTATAATTTCATTGTAACAAAGGAAATGAGTTAATAGAATAAAAAATGAAAGCGTTTTATTTTTTGTTTTTATCCATGAACTCTTTTGAAAAGATATATACTTTAGTTCCATATATTATTAATAGAAGAAACGCATCAAAAAGAAGCCCTTGCTAAAATTAGCAAGGGCTTTCAAAATTACGAGAATCACAGTTAATAAATATTTTTCCTTGTTCTAAGCAGTAAGCTTTGAATCATTATTATCTTTAGATGCTTGATTGTTGTTTCTTAAAAGAAATGCACCAAATAGAGTAAAGACAGTCACGATAACTCCCATGATTAAGTATGTGTGACGAAAGCCAATGGAATCGTATAGGTTTCCTACAATAGGGGAGAGTATAACCGCTCCTAGTTGCATTGCGAATTGGTATCCAACTAAATATAAGATGGAAGAGAATTTCGTATCAAAATGTGTAGCCAGATACTTAAATACAGAAACGATGATAATGGCAAACTCTGGTGCGTTAAGAAGCTTGATAAAGGAAATGCTGTATGGATCGGATACTAGCCCTGAACCTACTACGCGTAAAATCATAATGATTCCCGCTAAAATTAAACCGCCTTTAGGACCTACTTTGCGCACAATGAATGGAGCAACTAATAACATCCCTGATTCTAAAAAGACTTGACCTGCATTCAAGTAACCAAAGATTTGATTTCCTAATTGTTCTGTTGGGAACAGGGAGGCATAATATACAGGAAATTGCTGGTCAAAAACATTATAAATGCAGCCAGTCCCGAGCATAAAAATCATAAAAATCCAGAAGTCTTTTCGTTTAAATAAGCTACCTAAATCTTGAATAGAAAGGGACTTTGCTTTCTTTTCTTCAATAGTGGATACTTCTACTTTTGTAAGGAAAATAACAAGTAATAAGATAACGCCTGATCCCGATGCAATCCAAAAGTTGATATCAGGGTTAATATTAAGCATTCGTCCTCCAATAGCAGCAGCAACGGCAGCTCCTATTGATCCCCAAAGTCTTGCACGACCGAATTCAAACGCATACTTTCTGCCAACTTTTTCGATATATGACTCGATGACTGAGATTCCAGCTAAAAAGGTGATGGCAAGATAAGCTCCGCCTGTCAGAGCTCCTACCCAAAAATTCCAGTTTAAAAGAGGTTGATAGATGAAAATTAGAAACGGTCCAGATAAAATAACTAAAATTGAAATGAAGTATAATAAATTCTTTCGTAACCCCAATTTATCAGAGATATATCCATAAAGAGGTTGAAAAAGCATAGTAAAGACAGCGTTTACAGAAAAAACAATACCTGTTTCTGCTCCGGAAAGGTTAAGGCTTTGTCCCAACCAGATAGCAAAAAAAGTAAAAATAGAGGCAATAGATAAGAAGAATAAGAAAAAGAAACTGCTTAGTTTCCAATAAAGTTTATTGTTTTCCATATTTAAATCCCCTTTGCTGTTTATGTATCTAAATATTATTTAGAAAGCGTTTTCGATTGATTGTATTATATATGGTACCGATTTCATATGTCAACAAGAAAATAATTAACAAAAATACCTTCCAGAAAAGGTTTGTTTAAGTGTAATGTGTTTTTTTAATATGGTACTGATTTCTTACATATAAAATAAACAATTTGATATGTACTGATTTATTAATCATGAAACATTTTATATAAAAAGGGCTGTTTCAAAGACCTATAGGGATTCTACTGTATTCTTATTGAACAGATGGTATAGAGTTGCAAACGAATTCATTCATTGCATTTTGCCTCTTTTTTAACGTAAAATAAGTATGAAACTGATTTCAGTTAGTGATGGAGTGATAAACACATGCCTACAATATACGACGTAGCCAAATTATCGGGGTTATCAAAAACAACGGTTTCCCGTGTTATAAACAATCATTCGTATGTTTCAGAAGAGAAAAAAAATCGTGTGCTAAAAGCAATGAAAGAGCTTAATTATACGCCAAATCCTTCGGCAAGAAAGTTAAGAGGACAGGTAACGACTACAATTGGTGTTATTGTACCAAGGATTATAAATCCATTTTTCTCTTATTTAGTCGATTCAATTGAACAAGTTGCTTATAAAAAGGGCTATCATGTATTAATCTTTCAAAGTAATGAAGATAAAGAGAAAGAATTAGCATTTTTAAATTTACTGAAAACAAAGCAAGTTGACGGAATTATTATGACGTCCATTGAAAATGACTGGAGTCTCATAGAGCCGTTTACTGAGTATGGTCCTATTGTGTTGTGCAACGAATATGTAAACAACGCAAATGTTCCAATCGTTCGATTAAATCAATATAAGGGTGCGTATATAGGCGTAAAGCATTTACTTGAAAAGGGACACCGGAAAATCGGGTACTGTACAGGTGGATTGTTCGCTGAGGAAGGTAAGGACAAGGACCGTAACCAAGGTTATCAAAAAGCACTTCAAGAGGCAGGAATTCAGCCGGATCCAAAATGGATTTTTGTTAATCAACATAGTATTGAAGACGGAAAACAAGTAGTTAAAAAAATCCTGTCAATGGAGGATCGCCCAACGGCTATATTTACAGGAAGTGATGAAATTGCTGGAGGAATGATGATCGAAGCCAAAGAGTCTGGTCTAAGTATACCTAATGATTTGGCGATTATTGGATTTGATGACCAACCTCTTGCACAAATGTTAGATCCAAAGCTAACAACTATACGACAACCGATTAATCAAATGGGGATTAAAGCAATGGAAATCCTGATCGATATGCTGAATGATTCTGAATCGACAGTAGAAACGTTTGAACTCCCAATTGAGCTAGTTGTTCGAAGTTCAACGTGATAGGAGATAACAGATGAAGGTGAGAGCTAAATCTATTAGTTCTCACCTTTTTTGAAAAATTTTCAGAAAAGTAATTGAAACCGTTCCCATAATATAATACAATAAATTTACCTTAAAGCAGAAGACAGTTCCTCTACATTCAGCTATTTATCGCATACTAGAACAAAGAGTTTGAGGTAAGTATAGAAGCGTGAGGTATAAAGGGTTATATCAGATTTTTTAATAACATAAATTTTTTTAATTACATATGGTATCGATACCATAAAAGCAGAAGAATATATACATCATTTTAATATAAATACATAGGAGCTGATAAGAAATGGTTCAACTAAGCGAAAGAAAGAATCCAGAAAGCGCTATAACGATGAATAAACAGTGGTGGAAAGAAGCAGTTGTATATCAAATTTATCCGAAAAGTTTTTACGATTCGAATGGTGACGGAATTGGCGACTTAAAAGGAGTTATTCAAAAATTAGATTACTTAAAAGAGTTAGGTATCGACGTTATTTGGCTAAGTCCAGTTTATCAATCTCCAATGGATGATAACGGATATGACATCTCTGATTATCAAGCCATTGCAGAAGAATTTGGCTCTATGGAAGATATGGATCTACTGATTGATGAAGCCAAAAAAAGAAATATAAAGATTATTATGGACCTAGTCGTTAACCATACTTCGGATGAACATGAGTGGTTCCTAGAATCAAAAAGTGATGTAAATCATCCGAAAAGAGATTGGTATATTTGGAAAGATGGAAAAGAAGATGGAAACCCTCCTAATAATTGGGAATCTATTTTTGGCGGTTCATGTTGGGAGTATGATGAACAAACAGAACAGTATTATCTTCATGCATTTTCTAAAAAGCAGCCTGATCTTAATTGGGAAAACCCTGATCTTCGAAATGCCGTCTATAAAATGGTCACATGGTGGTTAGAAAAAGGAATTAGCGGCTTTCGAGTAGATGCCATTACATTTATAAAAAAACGACAGGACTTTGCTAATTCGGATGGTGAAATGAATGTAATTGAAACAAATCAAGAAGGCATTCATGAATTTTTAAGTGAACTAAGTAAAGAAGCTTTTGCTTCACATGATATCTTAACTGTGGCGGAAGCTCCTGGAGTATCACACAAAGAACTGCCTATTTACGCGGGAGAAGAAGGACATTTTAGTATGCTTTTTGAATTCGATCATGTTGATTTAGACGTAGGAAAAAAAGGAAAATGGTATGAACCGCATAAGTGGAATCTGCTTGATTTCAAAAGAGCCATTTCTGATAGTCAAACATTCTATAACAATACGGGGTGGGGAGCACTTTATTTAGAAAACCATGACCAGCCTCGTTCTTTAAACAAATTTATTAAACCCGAAGATATAGGACCTACGTCAGCAAAAATGTTAGCTACGGTCTATTTTTTACTAAAAGGCACACCATTCATCTATCAAGGACAAGAAATTGGAATGACAAATGTAGAGTATCCGTCGATTGAGCATTACAATGACTTAGCTTCAATTGATCAATATCACTCTGCGCTGAAAGAAGGATTCTCAAAAGAAGAAGCATTAGCAGCAATTTGGAGACGCAGCCGTGATAATTCCCGAACACCTATGCAGTGGAATCATTCTCAATAT
Organism: Priestia sp. FSL W8-0524; assembly: GCF_038005965.1. NCBI lineage: Bacteria > Bacillati > Bacillota > Bacilli > Caryophanales > Bacillaceae > Priestia > Priestia sp. FSL W8-0524. The sequence continues at coordinate 3,391,728 of NZ_JBBOUG010000001.1, read as the reverse complement.
GCAGGGTTTAGCCAAGGCACACCGTGGCTAGAGATAAATGCTAATTACTCTTCTATTAACGTTGAGAATGCTTTAAAAGATGATAATTCTTTATTTTATTTCTATAAAAATTTAATTAAATTAAGAAAAAGCAGTCCATATTCAGAGGTTATCGCTTTTGGTAAATACGAAGATTTGTTTGAAGATAGTCTACAAATCATGGCTTACGCAAGGGAGTTTAATAATAAAAAAATAGCGGTAATCGCTAACTTTGATCATAAAGAATTAGCTTTAAACTTAGATTTTACTATGAAAGAAGTTATTTTATCGAACTACGATCATTTGGAATTACACCCAAATCAACTAAAATTGCGACCTTACGAATCCATTGTTTGTGAGATTGATTCATCGTTTTAATCTCTTTTTATCACAAGTAACTCATTCACGTAAAGAAAGGCAGGGAGAAATCGGTTGAAAACATTAAAAAATCAACATCAAGAAAAAATTTCAAAGGCAATGAAGAGTGTGTTAAACGAGCAGGAGGCTGTTAATCAGAATTATTGGCGATTACAATACCATGTGTCTACACCGGCATATTGGATGAATGACCCAAACGGATTTTGCTTTTACAAAGGTGAGTATCATTTATTCTATCAGCATCATCCATACTCTCCCGAGTGGGGGCCAATGTTTTGGGGACATATAAAAAGTAGAGATCTCACTCATTGGGAACATCTCCCTATTGCTCTTGCTCCGAGTGAAGAATATGACCAAGATGGATGCTTTTCAGGAAGTGCAGTTGAAAAAGATGGAAAGCTTTATGCCATGTATACAGGGAATGTGTGGACGGGAGCTAACTATGATACGGATTTACGACAAGTTCAGTGTCTTGCTGTAAGCGAAGACGGCGTTCATTTTAATAAAGCAGCTCAAAACCCAGTTATTGATTCAGTGCCTGAAGGGAATATTCACCCTGATCATTTTAGAGATCCAAAAGTATGGAAGAAAGATGACTATTATTATTGTGTTCTTGGGTCACGCACGAAGGATCATGAGGGCCAAGTTCTTTTGTATCGTTCAAGAGATCTAATGGATTGGGAGTTTATAAATATAATGGCCAAAAGCCAAGGGAATCTTGGTTTTATGTGGGAATGTCCAGATCTTTTTAGTCTCGGCGGACAGGACGTGCTTGTCATGTCGCCTCAAGGAGTAAAACCAGAAGGGGATCTCTATCATAACTTACATCAAGCTGGATATGTAAAAGGGAAATTAGACTATCAAACGGGGCTGCTTCAACATGAAGATTTTCAACTTTTAGACTACGGGTTTGACTTTTATGCTCCTCAAACAACAGAAGATGAACACGGCAGACGAATTATGATAGCGTGGATGGCTATGTGGGAAAGCTGCATGCCTGAACAAAAATACAATTGGACAGGAGCAATGACTATTCCGCGTGAGCTTTCTATTAAACAAGGGAACATAATTAGTAAACCAATTCCAGAGCTTAAGCAGCTTCGTCAACATCACGTGCAGTATAAAAATATTATCGTTAGTGGAGAACAAGAACTTGCAGGTATTTCAGGTGATTGTTACGAACTTGAAGTGAAAATTAACGCAAAAGCCGCTTCAAAATTCGGAGTGAAATTGCGAACAGATAACGAAACTCACCAAGAAACGCTTTTAACCTATGATAGATTAGAAAGTTTGTTTATCTTTAATCGCGATAACTCAGGTGAAGGTGATGGAGGAGTAAGAAAAGCACCTGTTGGATTAAATGATAACCACCTGCATCTTCATCTCTTTGTCGATAAATCGTCCATTGAAGTTTTTATTAATGAAGGCGAGAAAGTGATGACGAGCAGAATTTACCCTGTAGAAAATGCAAAAGGTATTTGTTTCTTTGCTGATCAAGAAATTGAATTGATTACCTTAAGCAAATGGAACTTAAGTAAGGGCGTTTCCCCGCTGATGTTTAAAGGGTAATTAGATTCACTTGAAGAACAGGCTTCCTAGAGAGGTGCTGTTCTTTTTTATAGAGTCAAAACTCCCATTCGTTTTCAGAATTTATTAAATGTTTATACTCATTAAGAACAGGTAAATCAGTAGTAAACGATGCTTTCAAGGAGGAACACTGTTATGCCTTACAATTCATTAAAAGAATTGCCTGATGGAGTAAAAGATAACCTTCCTCATCATGCTCAGGAAATTTATAAAGAAGCATTTAACTCAGCGAGTGACGAATACAAAGAAGAAGCTACGGCGCATAAAGTTGCGTGGAATGCAGTAAAAACAAAGTACAAAAAGGATAGTAATGACAACTGGGTGAAAAAATAGCGAGAAAAGAGCTGAAGATCCGAACGATAAACCGTTCGGATCTTTTTTATTATGAGGGTGAATGTAGGTGCTTGTAGCCGTTAATTGGATAGCGAGGCCAAGACTCCTGCGGGCTCACTTGCCGCCTGCGAAAACCGAAGCCTTGCATGGAAATTAACAGCGGTGGAACAAGCAATTTCTACCTTGTTTATATCATTACTTATTCTTTTTCAGCTACGGTAAAGTATTGAACGCTGCTTTTAACGAGTACTAAGTCATTTGCTAAGTCCAATACTTTACTTTTATCTTCAAATCTATATTGTATGTAGTTCTTTGCACGAATAAGTGATTTAGTTTCAACTATATGACTGATTTCACCATTGATTAAATGAAACGTTACTTCAAACTTTTTCATAAGAAAACACCTCCATAATATCAATTTTTACTATTACCTCATTTCTAATACCATTTCTTTTGAACGTTTTTACAAAAGATTTCACGCAATCCATCTCTAACAATGGAATGTTTTAACCCTACCCAATTTTTGATATTGACAGATTGGCAATACTTTGTGAGACTTAATATACATAATGTTCATTAGTTTACATTATGTATAGAATATATGCTGATGATACAGGATAGTTTAAATAGTCCATCGTATGTCTTAATAAAAGTGATACAAGGAGATCAACTATGTCTAAAAAAACAAAAGTAGATCCTAGGATAAAAAGAACAAATAAATACTTAAGAGACGCTTTAGTCGAACTTCTTAAAGAGAAAGATGTCACGTCCATTACGATTCAAGAAATTACGGAAAAAGCGGAATTAACGCGAGGAACATTTTATTTACATTATCAAGATAAGCAAGACTTTCTTGTTCAGATTATGAATGAAGTTCTAGAAGAGCTAATAGAGCAGGTAAAGCCTAAACAAAATAACGAGGCTTCCTCAGAAGTGGAAGAAAAAGATGAGTCTGTTTCTTTTTTAAAGCTTTTTGAATTCATCTACGAACACGCGGATTATTTTAAAGTCATGCTAAGTGATCGAGGATTGCCTCAATTCAGAAGTCATATGACGGAAATTGTAAAGAAAAGAGTGTACGGAGAGCTAATCTCTTCGATTGGAGAAGAAGAGGATGGACTGGATATTCCTAAAGATATCCTGATTAGCTATATCACATCAGCTCATATAGGTGTCATTTGTTCTTGGTTAGAAAGCGATATGAAATTTAGCCCTGCATTTATGGCTGATAAATTAACCCGTTTAACCCTTCTAGGGCCAATTCGAGTGGCAGGTTTAGAAAATAAAATAAAGCTTCCTTACTGAAGCTTTATTTTTTAGTTTGTTCAAATAAAGATATTTTACAATCATGAAAGGCAGAAAGGAATTGTGGTATGAAAATAGAAAAACACTGGGGGATTTCTTTACTGGCAGTTTTAGCTATTGGTCCTGGTTTAATGTTAAACACGTCATTAAATTCTATACGTGACATTCTCCAACAAACGTTTCAAAATCAATCTTATATTTCGATAACACCGGTTTTAATAGGGGTTATAAGCTTTGCATTTTGTATTCCGTTTGGACCTATCCTTCGACACAAGTTAGGGGAGAGAAGGAATTATGTTCTTTCGATGTGTTTGTTTCTTGTAGGAGCTATCGTAAGTATTGCTTCTAACAGCTTCTTAGGAATGGGAATTGGTCGTTTTTTACAAGGGACAGGAACGGGTTTAGCACTTATGATGATGATTCCAATGCTGGTTCTTTCTTTTCCGATTCAGAAACGGAACTTGGCATTACTGATTCTTATTGGCGGGTTTTATGGCTCTAGCGTTGTGGGTATTTTTCTCGGAATGTTAGTGAAAAGCTACGGACACTGGAGATGGTTATTTTATATAGCGGCCGTACTTTCCTTACTGGGAATAGGTTTTAGCTACAAATTTTTAACAAATGATCATGCCAAGCAACAGCAAAAACATCATGAACCATTTGACATCATCGGTGTAGCGTTAATGTTTATGGTTACTGCATTTATTACGTTTACATTACTTAATCTCCAAAAATCAGGATGGGCATCTACTTATGTATGGATAGGCATAGTAGGAAGCATCATTTTTTTATGTTTTTTATTTATAGCAGAATGGCATATTAAAAATCCTTTAATTCCCTTTCGATTAGTGGCTTCTCGAAAACCAGCTCTTGCTATCCTAATTGCTGTTATAGGAAATATTAGTATGAGTCTCACTCTTTTATCTCTACAAGGATTGCTTAAAAGTGGATCTGGTTTTGATAAAGGAGAGATGTCACTGATCTATATCGGGCTTTTTGTGGGGATAGTAATTGCGGCCATATTAAGTGCCGTATTATATGATAAAGTCGGGCCGGGCGTATTAGGTATTATAGGAGCCGTCATTATTATGGGAGTAAACATACAGTGGATGTATGTGGACGGTCATGCTTCAGCTTTTCTCTTTGTTAGTAACTTCGCTGCTTTAATCGCAGGAGTAGGGTTCACGGTCGCTGCAGGTCTTATGGGTGCTGCTTTAGGCGGGCCTTTACCAAGTTTAGTCCCTCGAATGGTCACGGTTCAATTTATAAGAGTTACAGTATCGGCAGTCATCCCTGTAATCAGCAGTATTGTTTTTGCAAAGGTGTATAAAGATCACCTGGCGACAGTAAGCGCAGAGAGCCAGGTTGCCAGTAAAGAAAATTTTACTCAGTCTCTACATGTAAAATCTGAAATCATTACGTATCATACATTTTCTACGTTTTCGTGTGTATTGAGCATTGTAGTATTCATTCTCTCGTTTTTGATGGTCCTAACAGGTAAAGGACACAAGCTGGCTCATAAGCCGCATGATAAAGAAAAAAATAAAGAAAAGCTGAGTACCGAAGAGGTTCACAGTAAAAAAGCTATTCCCGTTTTTGAGCGTTCGCCTAAAGAGATTGTTTCGAATGGAGTCATTGGTGACAGCGAGTATAGAGAAGCTTTGAAAAAGTTTGGTCAGCCTAAACCTTCTCCCGATAAAATGCTGCATATGAGAGATCAAGAATATAGAAAAGCTCTTAAAAGGATGAAGGATATAGGACAATAAGTTAAACTGAAGAAATTGGAATAAAGAAGAGAAAGAGCAAACTCACGTGTAAGAGAGTTTGCTCTTTTCATTTCTACATGTACGCTTTACAGGTATGTTTTATGTAAATTAATAACTAATACAAAAAATACAGTGCAAATATAGCTGGAAATATGTATAATTATTTATAAAATAGAATAAAAATCCAAAAGGAGAACCTAGATGAATTCCTTCATAAAAGCAAGTATTGAATCCCTTGATACACAATTGAATATAATTCAAACTTGTATTAGTAGACTAGAAGATGATGACATTTGGAAAAAGTTCCGTCAAGAAACGAATAGTATTGGAAACTTGTGTTTACATCTTGCCGGCAGCGAATATGCATTTATCGCCAGCATAATTGGTGGTAAGCCTTTTATTAGACAGCGATCTAAAGAGTTTACTGACAACAGAGTAATGAACGCTGATCAGCTGATAGAAAATTTAATCCTTACACGACAACAAAGTAAAGAAGTTATCGGGAATTTTGATTTTAACGATTTAGAAAAATCCATACAAATGCCCTCTACAACAAGTACCTTAATTCCAGAACCAAGTAAAATACAGTCTTGCTTAAGTGTTATCTTATATGCCGTTGAACATTATGCCTATCATACGGGACAAATCGTTTATATGACGAAGCTGCTTCAAACGGAAAATGAACATATCTTAAAATGGAGACACTGAATTCAATCATTCTGTTCAGAACTATTAGTTATTCAAATGAATTTTCAGCTAGGATATTCTTCTGTTTAGGAGAATATCTTTTTAGTTGGCTCTGTTTGTGATTGTTGTTGAAGATTGACTTTTGAGAACGTGTGTTCTATAGTAGGTTTAAATATAAAAAATTAATGATAGAAGCTCAACTTCTATTACATTCAAAAATCACTATATATGTCAGTCCCAACAAAATAACAGAAACAAATTATAATTGTCGCGAGTGAACTGAGTTAGGTATATAGATATCATTATTTAGTATATTTTAGATAGAAACAGTGCTTATAGCTGTGTTACAATATTCCTGGATACAAAGTGAAAATTCATTTTTCTTTTGTGCAGGGGAATGGTATAAATATATGCCTTTCCTCTTTTCATTTTTTAGTTCTATCTTGCTTATTGAAAAAGCATATACATAAATGGGAAACAGTTTACATACGTAATTTAGAAATGAAATGGAGAGAGAGGTATCTGTGGAAAGAAACGAATTTAGAAGACAAAAAGCAATCCGGTCAAAAGAGAAGAGAAGGAAAAAGCTTAATCAGCACAATGTCTTAAACTTATTACTAATCTTTATATCGGTATGTATCGTTTGTCTGCTAATCAACTTATCATTGAGATAGAAAAAATTCACCAAAAAGAGTACGTAAAAGAGAGGAAGACAATTTAATATGAGTAATCAACAAACAGCAGCCGAAAGCTCTAACATCAAAGCGCTGCCGATTATTACGTCGTTTCTTATTGCCGGGTTTATCGGTTTATTTAGTGAAACAGCGCTAAATATGGCATTAAAAGAGCTAATTTCAGGCTTTGGTATTCACGAAACAACGGCACAATGGCTAACAACAGGGTATCTATTAACGTTAGGAATTTTGGTACCTATTTCAGGTTTTATTCTTCAGCGGTTTACGACGAGACAGCTTTTTATAGCATCGCTAATCTGCTCGATTATTGGAACATTTATTGCCGCTATCGCACCAACATTTGGGGTACTCATGATTGCCCGTGTCGTGCAAGCTGTGGGAACGGCCTTACTTTTACCGCTTATGTTTAACACAATTCTTGTTATTATTCCGCCGCATAAGCGTGGAAAGTCAATGGGAATCATCGGCCTCGTTATTATGTTTGCGCCAGCTGTTGGACCAACTGTATCAGGCTTAATCTTAAAAACATTAACGTGGCACTGGATTTTTTGGATTTCACTTCCGTTATTAGTGGTTGCCTTGGTGTTTGGAGCTTTCTTTATGCAGAACGTTACGACACCAACAAAGCCAAAAATCGATATGATTTCCGTTGTTCTTTCAACGATAGGTTTTGGAGGAATTGTATTTGGATTTAGCAGCGCTGGAGAAGGCGGGGGCTGGGGAAGTCTACAGGTTATTCTAACTCTTGTCATTGGAACGATCGCGTTAGTTGCATTCTCTATTCGTCAAACGAAGATGAAAGAGCCAATGTTAGACCTTAAAGCCTTTAAGTATCCAATGTTTACAATTGGTCTTTTATTAATTCTAGTCTGCATGATGGTACTGCTGTCTGCGATGATGATTTTACCTCTGTACTTACAAACATCATTAGCTTTATCAACCTTTGCCGCTGGCCTAATGCTTCTTCCTGGAGGAGTGATTAACGGAATTCTTTCACCAGTTATGGGCGGATTATTTGACCGTTTTGGTCCTAAATGGCTAGTTATTCCTGGTCTTGTGATTGTAGCCGGCACCATGTATGGTTTTTCAACCGTAACGCTGGAAACGTCAACAGGGTTTATCGTTGGATTACACATTGCGCTTATGATCGCCATTTCGATGATTATGATGCCCGCTCAAACAAATGGTTTAAACCAGCTTCCACCGGAGCTGTACCCGCATGGAACAGCGATTATGAACACCTTGCAGCAGGTTTCTGGAGCAATTGGAACAGCTGTTGGAATCTCGATTCTGTCATCAGGTTCAAGGAGCTTCCTTGAGACGGTATCAGATAAAATGGATCCATTAAACCAAGTTCTTGCCTTTACCAACGGTGTTCAACATGCGTTCGTCTTTGCGATTATTGTTTCAATTGTTGGATTGGTTATCTCGTTCTTTATCAAGAGAGTCAATGTTGAACAAAAAGCGCATTAATAAAAAAACACAGACCATTATAGATGGTTTGTGTTTTTTTTTGTGATAGGCGGACACTATAAGAAGAACTAGATGAAGTATATTGAGGTGAGTTCACTTATGATATCAAGAAAACACTTAGGATTTAACTTATCTATAATAGCAATTCCGTGGTTATCGTTGTTGTTTATAGGAAAACGCAGCATAAGACGTTATTCGTTAGCAGGGATTTTTATTATTATCTTTGAAATTATTAATCATTTGTATGGGCATCAGAAGAAGTGGTGGAAATTTTATGATAAAAAAGATTCGTTTATAAAAGATGAACTTCCTTTTAGCATTGGGCCTTATATGCCTCTTTCAATGTGGCTGCTTAAATGTTCATATGGAAACTTTAAGAAGTTTTTATTGCTGAATGTTATAGCTGATGGAATCTTTGCTTTTTACTTTATTGATGTTCTTAAAAGGTTGAAAATTGTAAGTTTAAACCGAATAAATCATTTTCAATTTTTTATCTACCTTCATTACAAAGCATATTTGTTATATGGAGTGCAGTATTTATTTGAAAAGGTGAAAAGATGGAATTAATCTTATCTTTTGCTTTTAAACCTAAAACTCACGATATAAACTATTACTAACGAAATAACAGCAGCAACACTAATCTTTATATAAGAAATCTCTAAAGTCCAAGGACCATATTGATTCGCGTTCAAATGATACATGGACCACCATTGGCCATCTTGCCCGTTAGAAAAAGAGAAGATGATCCATAGAAGGAACAAGAAAAGGAACCACACAAAAAAGACGATAATATTAGCGATTTTCTTATTTATTGGTTAGCCCTCCAACTTATAATTTATAGGTAATGTGCTTCTTTCTTATTATAGTAACAGTAATCGGAAAAACGTAAGAGGTTTTATTGAAAGAGGCTGAGTAATCTAATTGATGTCTGCTTTGTGTAATACTAAAATTAAACGTAGAAACCTAAAAACATATTTCTACATAAGTAGTAAAAGCATGGAAGGGAGGAGGAATAAATGAGTGATTTTGAGTTCTCTGAACGGACCTATACGATCTCTAACTTCAAACAAAATGGGTATGAAAAACTTGTTCTATCTAAATCAGTTGATGAAAATGAAGCTGAAGTCCCAGTTACAAGGCGATGGTTTTGGAGTACGGATATAGGAGAATGGGAAGAAGTTGAAATTACGATAGAGGGAAATAGTGAAAAGCCATATGAGGAATTTGTTGAAATGGCGGATTGTATATTGAAACAATTACATATCTATCTTAAAAGGTCATTCGAGTATTTAAAGCAGTTCATTTCTGCACAAAAATTTAGTGTCTATTATCTGTCCGCTGTAAGTTTTGGGCAGCTTTTAAATTTTGACGGACATATTCTTGCAGGATGTTCTTTAGCTTTTGTTTACGGCGATTATCCCAATGTATTTCAATATAAAGTAAAGTTCAACAGAAGCGGATGGCCTATTGGTTTTGAAGGTGGACCGCTATAAAGAGATAAGAGATAAAAGCAGAGAATTAACATATCAGTTTGTGACTATATATTTAGGGCGAATTTTTCAACAGCAGTTAAAGAGGGGAATGTATATTAAATGAGTGAATTCAATGAAAAAAAGACATTTGAAAAAGAGTTCTCAGAAGACGTAATTGACATAGCAGCGGTTACAGGTTCAGTAGGGATTGGTGCTGGAATGTCCAGTGAAGAGACGTTATGGACAGCATCAATTGATTTAATCGCATGGAAAAGTTTAGATGAAAATGAAGCTGTCAAAAAAGAAGAGATACAGCTTAGATGGCTAGTGGACGAGGAAGAAGTGGAAAAAGCAATGAATCTACTGCAAAGTAATACCGTTGTAAAGCTACAAGTACGTATGGGAACGGATTCAATGATGCTCGTTAACATTCTGGAACCAGAGTATGAAGACGGAGAGTTAGAAACGATAGTAAAAGAATCAGTAAAGCCGGTTTATTATCATGATGAGATATTTGGCAAGTTTACACTTGAAAAGGGTATTAAAGTTTTTGAAAGAAACATTGCTTGGGAGAATGAACAGCGCGAGCTGTATTTCGACTGGCATGAAGATGAAAGTATGATGAAATCTGCGCTGAAGACAGCACACACACTTTTTGGGGAGCAGGATAAATGGAGCCGGAAAATTAGAATGTATGCCGCAGCGGAACTGGTCGATTTAGCAAACGATTGGCTACAGGAAGAAGATGAAATAGAGGAAATTACAGAAGAAATGTTTATGGATTTTATGAGTTTAGACACTATATCCGTTTATCCAGAAGGTGATTTTGATTTTTATTTTTCTGATGGAGATATGTTTGCAGGACATAGTATCGTTGTAGAAGGAAATATAAATGGGACTTTTACTAGGGCTCAAATTGCAGGATAAATAGAGTGGTTGAATGATAGTTTAAAAACAATTATGTAGTGTAAGAGAAGGAGTTTATCCTTCTCTTTTTTTATTCAATCTTGTTTTTACTCTTTTTAGGGCTTGGAGCATATACGAATTACTATGCTGCTTAAACGGATTTGTATGAGTTTTTCGTGATAGTAAACGTTTACTATTAAATTATTCTGTGATAATTATATTTTTGCTGGAGTTTTTAACGATTAAAAGCAGTTTTTATCTTTATTTATCAGAAAATAAAAATTATATTGACAATTAACCGTTTACATTTTATGATTAATTACGTAAACGTTTACTATAAGTTTAAAGTTAAAAATTAAAACAACAAAGGGGATGTTTTTAATGAAAAACAAAGTAAAATGGAGTGGCGTATTTCCAGCAGTTCTTATCCCATTTAAGGACGATTATTCGATTGATGAAGAGGGCTTTCGTTCTTTAGTTCGCTGGGTTGCAGGTCACGAAGGGGTTAATGGAATTGTAGTAAATGGTCACACAGGGGAAATCATGACTTTACTACCTGAAGAACGTGCAGAAGCTGTAAGAATTGCAGCTGATGAATTAAAAGGACGTATTCCTGTTATCTCTGGTGTTTCAGCAGAGGGAACAATCGAAGCTATCCAACACGCGCAAGCTGTAGAAAAAGCTGGAGGAAGTGGGATCCTTCTTATGCCTCCGCATTCTTGGCTGCGATTTGGAATGCAAGAAGAATCACCAGTACAGTTTTTTAAAGACGTGGCAGAAGCGATCAACATCTCAATCGTTGTTCACCAATATCCAACTTGGACAAAAACTTCGTATACAACCAGCCAATTATTAGAAATGGCTGCGATTCCAAACGTTGTGTCTATTAAAGTCGGACAACGAGATATTGCACAATATGAAGTGGATATTCGAGCTCTAAAAAAGAATGCGCCTGATGTTTCACTGTTAACGTGTCATGATGAATACTTGTTACCTACTTTAGTTCAAGGAATCGACGGTGCATTAGTTGGATTTGGTTGTTTTGTGCCAGATTTAATCGCAGAATTAGTGAAATGTGTGAAAGATCAAGACTTAACGGCTGCGAATGCTGTGTATGACCGTATCTTTGAATTAAAGCAGGCTGTATATAAAATGGATGAACCTTCTTCTACTTCTCACTTGCGTATGAAAGAAGCGATGTATCAACGTGGATTAATTAGTAGTTCATTAGCGAGACGTCCAGTATTACCTTTAAAAGAAGAGGAAGTAGAAGAAATTCGTCAAGGCTTACTAAAAGTCGGATTATTAAAAGATGAAGTGAAAGCGTAATAAACATTGTAGATAGTGGTTGCAAGATTGCAACCACTATTCTTTAGTATTTAGGTGGGACTCGTTTATAATAGATAGATATACTTGACCCACGGAGGTATGTACTATGAGCGTAAGTATTAAGGACGTGGCACTTAAAGCTGGTGTGTCAACAGCTTCTGTCTCACGAGTATTGACAAATAAACCTGGTGTTGGAGCGAAAACCGCAGAGCGAATTCGTAAAGTAATGGAAGAATTAGATTATCGTCCTAATTTAGGAGCTAGAGGACTTGTTAAACAAAACACAGGAAATATTGCAGTTGTGGTTCCACGAGGATCATTTATTTTGAACAATCCATTTTTTTCAACCGTTTTAGAAGGAATAGCGAAAGGAATCGACCAAACAGACTATAATATGATGATGTCATTTACCTCTTCTCAACAGAAGAGGTTGCTTGAAACTCAAGCTGTAGATGGGGTTATTCTTTTTGCACCTAGAAATGAGGAGCTAAGTCTAGAATGGTTAGAAAGTATCCGATTACCGATTGTCGTAGTAGGGAGCTATTTAGAAGGGTCTCCTTTCCCATGCGTGCGACCGGATGATGAAGATGGTATCAAACAAGCAGTGGATGCTCTTTATCAGCTAGGACATCGGAATATCGGAATAGTAAATGGGCCGATGAGTTCCATGCATAGTGTCAGGTGTTTAAATGGATATAAAAAGAGAATGGATGAACTAGGTTTACCTTTTTCTTCTGAAAACGTATTTGAGATTGATGAGTTTGACGCTTTAAAAGCAACAACAGAAGTAGCGACATTTTTAAAGAAACATAGCAACATTACAGGGGTCGTTTGCTCATCTGATTATTTAGCCATCGGGGTTATTAAGGCAGCCAATATGCTTGGACTATCTGTACCCAAAGATTTATCAGTGGTTGGTGCAGATGATGTTCCAATTTCAGATTTTATTACGCCTGCTTTATCTACAGTGCATGTCGATTTATTAGGTATTGGTCAAAGAGCAACCTCGATACTGATGAATATGCTCGAAGGAAAACAGATTCGAAAAAAAGATGTCGTATTCAATATGGAGTATATTAACAGATCTACAACCGATAGTCCAAAACATAACTAAGATTCATACCTAGGCTCTAAAAAGATTTTAGAGTCTACTATTTGCTGCCTTTAACTGTAAACCCTTTCATTTAATTTCTGATTTAATAAGTTTTGTTTCACGTATCTTAGGGTGATTGTCATTCCGATTTGAGGGAATTGCTATTAAGGAGGATTTATGTATGAATACAGAATTGAACAGAAATTCTTCAGAACCCACTAAGAATATCAACTATGATCACGAAGAAATTGGTTTGTCTAATCGTGCTACCGAACTGCTTACACGGATAGAAAGCGTTCCCTTTTCACGTTGGCATATTAAACCGCGCGTAATTATGGGTTCAGCCACGTTTTTTGATGCTTTTGACGCGTTATCTCTGGCATTCGTTTTACCCGTGTTAATTGGAATATGGAATTTAACCCCTGGTCAAATCGGTATTCTTATCGGTTCTGGATATCTTGGACAAGCAATTGGAGCTATCTTCTTTGGGTGGTTGGCGGAACGATTTGGACGTGTCTATAGTGCTAAATGGACCATTTTTTTAATGTCAATCATGAGTATTGCTTGTGCATTTGCAGGTAATTTTCATGCGCTACTGTGGTTACGGTTTGTACAAGGTATCGGAGTAGGTGGTGAAGTTCCTGTTGCCGCAGCTTATATAAATGAACTTTCAGTTGCACAAGGGCGCGGACGTTTTTTTATGCTATATGAAATGATTTTCCCTCTTGGGTTGATGATATCTGCACAGATTGGTGCTTTAGTTGTACCTAGCTTTGGATGGAAGTGGATGTTTTTGATTGGGGGTATCGGCGGGTTAATTGTTTTTTTATTTTTCTTTAAGCTGCGTGAATCGCCTCGTTGGCTAATTTCAAAGGGCAGGTTTGACGAAGCAGAACGAGTAATTGAAGAGATTGAATCGAGTACAGATAAACGTATAGAAGCAAAAATTAGTGCACCTCAAGCTGTAGTAAAAGGCGATTGGAAAGAATTGTTTTCTCCTTTTTACCGGAGTAGAACGCTCATTGTCTGGACACTTTGGTTTTCTTCTTACTTTGTTGCGAATGGACTTAACAACTGGCTTCCAAGTTTATATAAAACAGTGTATAACCTTCCATTGAAGGAATCTCTACATGCAGCGTCATTAACGAATGTGATTCAAACAGTAGCTGTATTTGCGTGCGCTTTACTTATTGATAGAGTTGGACGTAAAAGATGGGCAACTATTGCTTTTCTAGTTGTAGGATTACTTTTAACAACGCTTTGGTTTAACGGTGCCAAATCTGCTGAAAGTGTTATGTATTTAGGTTCAGCAGCATACGGCGTTATGGGAACCATTACAGTTCTTCTCTATCTCTATACGCCAGAAATTTATCCAACACGTATGAGAGTACTTGGAATCGCGTTTGCAACAGCATGGCTGCGACTAGCTTCAGCTATTGCTCCTACGATACTTGGCTTTGTGTTAGGCGCTAAGGGAATTACCTCTGTTTTTGTTCTGTTTGCTTGTGTAGCTGCAGTAGGTGCATTTATGGCATTTAAGATGATTGAAACACGTGAAAAGGTTTTAGAAGATATTGCACCATAAAAGAGCAAGTTCCAAGAGGTAAGGTATAAATAAAAATGAACAGTGCAAGCCGTGTTTCGACTGACATGAAGAGGGAAATATGATGAAGTCTGCGATGAAGACAACACATATATTTTTTGAAGAGAAGGGGTTTATCCTTCTCTTTTTTTTTATTTAAGTTTATCATATATTCATTTTTGTAGGTTTGAAGCATCTCATTTCTTAGTAAGTATAACTTAAAGTGGGATATTAATATTATTAAAATTAGTATTTATATATTTAATTTTTTTATTAAATTAATTTAATTTTATTGTTTTTAATATTAAATAATTGTTGTATAATCAAATTAACTAAAAGAAGGGGATTTGATTATGGCTTATAAAGTACTTACAAATTGTCCTGTCTGCAGTGAAACGTTAAAAATTACAAAGCTGCAGTGCAGCCATTGTCACACGACGATTGAAAATGAGTTTGAATTATCTAAGCTGGCATCTTTATCGAGTGATCAGCTTCATTTTGTAGAAGTGTTTTTAACGTGCAGAGGAAATATCAAAGAAGTTGAGAAAGAACTGGGCGTCTCGTACCCAACCGTCCGAGGCAAGCTGACTGACATCATTTCATCTCTTGGATATGTAGAAAAGAAGAAAAACGAAGTAGATGAGAAAAAAGTTGTGTCTATGTTAGAAAATGGTGAAATTACAGCAGAAGAAGCCATCAAGCTCTTAAAAGAAGAATAGGGGGGATTTTTGTGAAAGAGGAAATTACAAAAGTGTTAACAATGGTTCAAGAAGGAAAAATTGATGCAGAAAAGGGATCAGAACTGATTCAAGTATTAAAAGAAAAAGAAGAAACAGGCAATAAGCTTTTGAAGAAACCAAATGCGTATTTAGATAAAACGTTAAAAGTTCGAGTTGTTTCAACTGAAAATGATAATGTGAAGGTTAATTTGCCAATAAAGCTTGTCAAGCTGGTATTAATGGCTGGACACAGCATCGCAGCAAGTATTCCTCAATCAGAAAAATATGTAAAAGATATAGATATAAACCTGATTGTTGAAGCAATTGAAAACGAGTTAGATGGCCAGATTGTTGATATTAAATCGGCGAACGGAGATACCGTTTCAGTCATCATTGAGTAACGGTGCGCTTATGATTCATGTAAAAGTGAAAACCAAAGAAGCTCGGTTTAGTATCCCAATTCCATATGCTCTTTTAAACGTTGCTATTAGCGTTGCTTTTTCGAAATTTATCCAGAAGCATATAGATAAATGGACAAAAGAACATTTTAAAAGAAAAGAGCTGAACTTTACTTTTCCGCTAATAGATAAAAGTGTGCTAAAGCCTATCGTCAAGGAACTAAAGAAACATAAGGGAATGGTGCTAGTAGATGTTAAAGCTACTGACGGTACGGAGGTAAGAGTTAAACTATAATTTAGTGTAAAGTGCAGTTGGCTTTAAAGAACTAAAATAAAAATGGCTCCGAGTGTCTGAGCTTATTTAATAAAAGGTCTTAAATATTTGAAAGTAGAAAAAAACTTCGGTTAGTTATACACACAAGTACTATCTAACAGTTGGGTATTCTCTATGTGTCCAAATAGAAGGAGCAAACTCTGGCGATACGGGATTGCTTCTTTTATTCATGTATACGCTTCTGTTTATAGGTCTTGAAATAAGTTTTGATACAAAAAAGGGCCTCAATTTAGCTCAGAATCATTAAGTATAGTTGCGTTTCAAAAACCACTTCACTTTTAGTAAGAACAACAAAGTTCACCCGTTATATTTTCCACCCCCGTGCTCATATCCACATAAAATCATGAATATGTTTTTAATAAGCCGTTAAGCGTTTCAACTAGCTGCAAAAAAATATAAAAATTTATGTTGACAGTAGGAGCATATGATTTTATAATTATCCTTAATTCAAGATATTTTAATTAAAGATTTTAAGATGATGAAAAAATAGGAGGAATAAAAAATGGTGAGTATTGGTTTACTGTTAATACGTTTGGTCATTGGATTATCTTTTATGGCTCATGGAACTCAGAAGTTATTTGGATGGTTTGGCGGCCACGGCTTAAAAGGAACGGGCGGATGGTTTGAATCTATCGGAATGAAGCCAGGCGTTAGAATGGCGTTAATGGCTGGTTTATCTGAGCTAGTAGGTGGAGCTTTATTTGCTGCAGGACTTCTTACGCCGCTTGGAGCACTTTTGATTGCCGGAACAATGGTTATGGCGATTGTGAAAGTACACGGTCCAAATGGATACTGGGCAACACAAAACGGATATGAATATAATCTTACGCTTTTAGTTGTAGCAATCGGTGTAGCTATTGCTGGACCAGGTTATTATGCACTAGATACGTTTATTTTCTAAAAGAGAAAATGGGTTGGAATAAGCAAGGTGCTTTTATTTTTTGATTAATATCTCGAATTCGAGATATTTACGATAAATAGTTGTAATTTTAAGAGGGATAACGAAACATATGACGAAAAATGTATCGAAGGAGATGGTAGTAATGAGTAAAAAAACAGCGGGTATTCATCATATCACGGCGATTGTAGGTCATCCTCAGGAAAATGTTGATTTCTATGCGGGCGTGTTAGGGTTACGCTTGGTCAAACAAACGGTAAACTTTGATGATCCAGGAACGTATCACCTTTACTTTGGGAATGAAGGCGGAAAACCTGGAACGATTATCACATTCTTTCCGTGGGCAAATGCACGACAAGGAAAAATAGGCGACGGGCAAGTTGGCGTAACTTCCTATGTGGTTCCAAAAGGTGCGATGGGCTTTTGGGAACAGCGATTAGCTAAGTTTGGAGTTCCAGCTACAAAGATGGAGCGATTTGGAGAGCAGTATTTAGAGTTTGACGATCCTCATGGTTTGCATCTAGAGATTGTGGAAAGAGAAGAAGGTGAAAAGAACATGTGGCAAGCTGGTGAAATTAATTCGGATGTTGCTATTAAAGGATTCGGAGGCGCTACGTTATTATCCGTTCGACCTGATGAAACAGCTCAATTATTAGAAAACGTAATGGGTCTACAAAAAGTAGGGCAAGAAGGAGATTTTATACGTTTTCAATCATCAGCTGACATTGGAAATATCATCGATTTAAAATTAACAACCATTGGACGCGGGCAAATGGGCGTTGGAACGGTTCACCATATTGCATGGCGAGCAAAAGATGATGAAGATCAGTTAGAATGGCAGAAATACGTAGCCGATAGCGGATACGGAGTGACGGCTGTTCGAGATCGAAATTACTTTAATGCGATTTACTTTAAAGAACACGGAGAAATTCTATTTGAAATTGCAACAGACCCTCCAGGCTTTGCACATGATGAGTCACTTGAAACAATGGGAGAAAAGCTCATGCTTCCTGAACAGTACGAAACCCATCGAGATCAAATTGAAAGAGCTTTGATTCCTTTTGAAGTGAGAGAATTAGACTGAATTTTACTGAAATAATTCCTTTAGTAATGGTAAAACGCTAGTTTAACCCTAAATTAGGTACAAAGAAGGAATTAATTTATCTATATATAAAACTAATATCTATATTTGAAACACCGTGGTAATATGAAATTAATTCCAAGTGAGGAGGTGAATAGATGACAAAAACCATTGGTCTTATTTGTGGAAGTTTACGAAAGAATTCGTATAACCGAATGATTGCTGAGTCATTGACTACATTAGATGACTCAGCTCAATATCGCTGGATTGAAATAAGCAGCCTGCCTTTTTTTAATGAAGACTTAGAAGTTGACGGATCACCAGAATCTGTCGCATCCTTTAGAGCTGCGATTCAAGATGTTGACGGTGTGATCATTGTAAGTCCAGAGTACAATTCCGGAATTACAGGGGTATTAAAAAATGCTTTGGACTGGGCATCAAGGCCTCGGACTTCTTCTGTTTTAAACAGAAAACCAGTTGGTCTCATTGGAGCAACTCCAGGAGGCTTCGGTACGGCTTTTGCTCAAATGCAAACGAGAGAAGTACTAGAAGCGATGCAAGTCAATGTTTTACCCTTTCAAAAAATGCTGATTTCGCAAGTTCATGAAAAAGTTGATGCTCAACAAAAGGTCCTAACTGATGAGTCAACGAAACGCTATCTTCAGCGCTACTTACAGCAGTTCATTCATTGGATTGATCAAGCGCCTGTTCCTGTTCTAGATTAAGAAAGAGAACACACCTCACGAACCTTCACCTCAGAAATAGCTTTTCTTTCTATACATGTTTTACTCAACAGATCATAAATGAAATCCAAAAAACCGTTCAAATGATAGACCGCTTGTAAGGAATGGAAAAGGTACGTGTCCTTACTTGCCTTAATTTAAGGAGGATGATAAAATGTCTGATCTTTACTCTCGCCTTTCAAAAGATGATGCTGCCGTGCTTTTAGTCGACCACCAAACGGGCCTTATTTCCGGCCTTGTACGTGATTATGGTGTTGATGAATTTAAAAACAACGTATTGGCTCTTGGTGATACGGCTAAATTCTTTGATTTACCGGTTATTTTAACAACTAGCTTTGAAAATGGACCCAACGGCCCGCTAATGGGGGAACTCGTTGATTTGTTTCCTGACGCGCCAAAAATAGCTCGTCCTGGACAAATTAACGCGTGGGACAATGAAGACTTTGTTAAAGCCATTAAAGCGACAGGCAAAAAACAGCTGATTATCGCGGGTGTAGTGACAGACGTCTGCGTTGCTTTTCCTGCGCTTTCTGCCATTAAAGCAGGCTACGAAGTGTTTGTTGTGACAGATGCTTCCGGCACGTTCAACAAGCAAGTCGCAGATGCGGCATTAACGCGTATGGCTCACGGCGGCGCGCAGCTTATGAACTGGTTTAGCGTAGCGTGCGAGCTGCAGCGTGACTGGCGCAACGACGTTGAAGGTTTTGGCAATTTAATTTCTAGTCATCTTCCTGGTTATCAAAACTTGATGGGCAGCTATAGAGGAGCTCAGCGCGATTTCAGCAAGCAGAGTGTCTAACGTAGCGGAGCTTAAGTTTGGCATCGGTCGTTCTCTTTACATATAAAACACAAAAGTAGAATGGCATCTATGGATCATTTATGTGACGGAGAAAATGTAACAACATAAAAGTAATTGTTAGATAGGTGAGCCGACTGATGAACCGTTGGCTCACCTATCTTTTACTAAGCTGCCTTTCATGAAGTATGCGTCTCTTATATATAAAATAAAGTACATTCACGACAGCCTGGTAAATGATAGGAAGGGATGCGGAGTAGTGGAAGAAAAAAAAGTTACGTGGCTGGAGCTTTTTTATGATTTGTTATTTGTGGCAGCCGTTGCTACTGCTACGCATGTTTTGCTTCACGTTGAACAAGGGTATATTCATGGAGAGTATTTGTTAAAGTTTGTACTAATCTTTATTCCTATATGGTGGGCGTGGACCGGACAAACGATGTTTATCAATCGGTTTGGACAAGATTTTTTGCATCAGCGCATCTTTATGATTCTTCAAATGCTGTTTGTTCTTATTATGATCTCAAGTCTGTCCGTAGATTTTAATCAATATTACGTCTCTTTTTTGATTGGCTATATTGGGCTAAGAGCGTTAACCTCGATTCAATACCTTATTGTTCAAAAATTTGAACGAGATGAACGAAAAAAAGTTGCTGTATTTTTAGGTACATGCTTTGGAATTGGGATTTTCATCTCACTTCTTTCGCTTCTTTTTGATTCGTGGATTCGCTACGCCGTGTTGTATACAGGAATTGCAGTGGACATGATTTTACCTATTTTAGGGCATAATAGACTGGCAAAATTACCGACCAACACCGCTCATTTATTAGAGCGCTTTGCTTTATTAACATTAATCCTGTTTGGAGAATCCGTTGTCAGCATTCTTGCTGTGATACAGCCTCAAAAAGGAGACTGGAATACAATCTTATTTGCGGTTATTTCATTTGTCCTGATCATTGCTATGTGGTGGCAGTACTTTGAGAATGTAGAAAAGAAAGTAAACAAGTCTATTCAAAGAGCCGGACAAACGATTATTTACGGACACTTACTTATCCTCATGTCTCTAAGCATGATTGCAGCATCAATTAAACTCATGTTTTTACATGAAGTTCAGTACACATTCAGCTTATATTTTGTATTCGGATCCGTGCTGCTTTACTTCATGGCAACCACTCTTGTTTTTCACCAATATAGATTCGAAGAACATCGTTTGAAAGTGTATCATTTAGGCTTGTTTTTAGGGATTTTAGCGGTATTTTTTATTGTTAACTTAATACTGATTGTTCCCAGCACGCTCATCATAGGAGAATTAGCGATCTTTTTTATGATCTACGCTAGGGTTACGACCACTTAACCAAATAAAGAACGACTATATAATGGAGGTAGCAAAATGGCAAAAATTAATGTGGGAACAGAAAATGAAGCACCTATTGAACTATACTATGAGGACCACGGGACAGGAAAGCCGGTTGTCTTAATTCACGGCTGGCCACTAAGCGGACGATCTTGGGAATATCAAGTTCCGGCTCTTGTTGAGGCTGGACACAGAGTCATCACGTATGACCGCCGAGGATTCGGGAAGTCTTCTCAGCCATGGGACGGCTACGATTATGATACATTTGCTGCTGATCTACATCAGCTGCTAGAACATTTGGATTTAAAAAATGTGACACTAGTCGGGTTTTCAATGGGCGGCGGAGAAGTAGCTCGCTATGTAGGAACGTACGGCACAGATAGAGTAGAAAAAGCCGTATTTGCAGGAGCTGTACCACCATTTCTTTATAAGTCAGAAGATCATCCTGAAGGAGCATTAGATGACGCAGGCATTCAAGAATTTGAAAACGGCGTAAAAAATGATCGTTTAGCTTTTCTTGATGATTTTACAAAAACATTTTTTGGAGCTGAAGACGGAAAGGGCTTAGTCAGCGAACCATTTCGACTGTACAACCGGGATATTGCAGCAGCCGCATCGCCTAAAGGAACACTAGACTGTATAGCTGCTTTCAGCAAAACGGATTTTAGAGACGATTTAGCTAAGTTTACAATACCGACTCTTATTATTCACGGTGATGCAGACGAGATCGTTCCATTTGAATATAGCGGAAAGCGAACGCATGAAGCCATTTCTGATTCGAAATTAGCTTTAATAAAAGGCGGTCCGCACGGCTTAAATGCAACGCATGCACACGAATTTAACGAAGCGCTGCTGTCGTTTTTAAGAGACTGAATGTTTGATAAGTAAAAACAGCTCGGCAAATAGTTAATAAACAGAAGAAGTGACCGAAGGGTCACTTCTTTTTTGTTTTTTTACGCCGATAGAAAAGCTTACTATAGTAGGGGAGGTCATTTAAATTGCTTTACTATAGCTTTAAAAGATAAAAATCAAATAATAAACGTTTGCCATTCTGTGGTGCGAGAGCTTATGTTAAACTTTTAAATGGGAAATATAACCTTCAGTCCAACAGCTATTCTAAAATGACAACAAAGATTGGATTGAACAGTTATGTAATCGCTAACACTTCTATTTTATAATAAACACGAGGAGGATAATAAGATGTTTGATCATAAATCATTGCAGCTGCTTGAGCAGATGATTAATTACCCGAAGTTATCAATTCCGGAGTTGAGACTTCAAATAAATTTATCACCTCGACAATTTGCCTATACGCTTGATAAGTTGAACAATGCATTAAGCAATTTAGATTTACCGAAAATTCAAGTGATTGATATAGAATTTAAGGTTGATGAAAGAATTAAAAATTATTGGAAACTAGAAGGAACATCGCTTAACCGTCAGCAGTCAGTTTTTCAAGAGACTGAGCGGATATACTTAATTTATTTATACACGTATATAAGAAAAGAGCCGATAGCAAATATACATTATCAGTCTTTTCTGCAGGTAAGCAGGAATACAGCACTAGCGGATATTAAAAAGCTTCGTTCGTATTGTGAGAAAGAAGGCATTCAGTTATCTTATAACCGGACAGATGGCTTTCATCTAGAGGGAGAAGAGAGGCTTAAGCGTCGATTTGCAACTATTTGTATTGGAACACTTTTGCAATTGCCAATGGGCATTTCAGGGATGAAGCAGGTTCTTAATAGTTGGAATTATGAAAATACGGGTTCAGCAATTAGAGAGAACGTAAATGATTTAGCTAAAAAATATCGGATTGATTTTGTTAGTAACCGGCTAGATCAGCTAGTTTATGAACTCTTATTTCTACAGTGCAGGTCTGGGCATCATAAACTGATTCTACCAATCAAGCAAATTAAATTAATGAAAGAACAGCCCTTACTAAAAATGGGGGAAGAGCTATCAGCTTATTTATTTGATGAAGTGGCTGAAGCAGAGGTTATCTATCTAACGGTTCAATTGTTATCTGCTATGCAGAATATAGACGAGCTCCATATTGATGAAAAGCTTGACCTTGTATCGAGTACTATTATTTCAGAAGTAGAGCGCTTAATATTAGTACCATTTAAGGAAAGGCATATTTTAAAATCGCTCTTATATAAACATTTGGTACCAGCCTATTTTAGAATCATCTGTGAAGTGCCATTATCAAATCCGTTGATTGACACAATTAAAACAGAGCACGGTGTACTCTTTGAATTTGTTAAACAGGCGTTGAAGCCGCTTTCTGAATATACGGGGAAATGTATTTCAGATGAAGAGATAGGGTATTTTACGATTTTATTCGGTGGGCATGTTCGAAAACTGGAGGCTAAACCTAAAGTGTATAAAGCCACAATCGTTTGCCCAAACGGGATTAGTTCCTCTATGATGCTACGAACGCAATTACGACAACTGTTTCCAAAATTGCATTTTACAGAATCATATTCGGCTGCAGAAATCGAAAAACTGTCACCAGACAGTTACGATATGATTTTTTCAACTATTTATTTGGAATCATCCAAGCCTGTTTATTTAACACGTCCACTATTAACAGCGCTAGAGGAAAACTATTTGCAGCAGGCCGTGGCAGCTGATTTCAATTTGCCGGTTCAATCAACTATCCCAATGGATAAGTTAATGGCGACCATACGAAAATATGCAACTATTAAAAATGAAAAAGCGCTTTATGAAGATTTAACGAAACATTTAAGACAAAGCCATACACGTGAAAGGAGTTACGCCCCTATGCTTTCTGAACTTTTAACAGAGGATAAGATTCAATTCTCTGACGATTCTCTAGAGTGGGAAGAAGCAATCCAATTGGCAGCAAAACCTTTGGAGGAACAGCATTATATTACCTCAGCCTATACTCAAGCAATGATTGATAGAGTTTTAGAAATGGGAGCTTTTATTCATATAGGGAAAGGAATTGCTATTCCTCATGCCCGGCCAGAACAAGGTGTACAAGAGCTTGGTATGTCCCTTCTACGAATGAAGAAACCAGTTTTGTTACTGAACCAAGAAGAACATGCAATTGACTTGTTTATCTGTCTAGCAGCCATTGATAACAAATTACATTTAAAAGCACTGTCAGAATTGACCTCATTTTTAGTAAATGAAGACTCATTAAAACGTTTAAAAGAAGCTGAAACTTCAGCTGAAATTATAGCTATGATGCGAAAAAAAGGAGAAGATGAATAATGAAAATTTTAACAGTATGCGGATCAGGATTAGGAACAAGTTTTATGGTGGAAATGAATATTCAACAGTTGTTGAATGAGATGGGAGTAAGCGGCGTAGAAGTAAATCATTCTGATTTAGGTTCTGCAACACCAGAGGATGCAGACGTGTTCTTCCTTGCAAAAGATATTGCAGAGGGCGGGGCAAGCTTAGGAAACGTCGTAATTTTGGATAATATTATTGATTTAGAAGAATTACGCGCTAAATTAACAGGGGTTCTGCAAGAAAAAAATCTACTGTAAAGAAATTGAGAGGTGATAGCGATGAATCAGGTGTTAAATGTATTAGTTAACGTTCTGAGTGAACCTTCAGTTTTAGTAGCCATAATTGCTCTAGTAGGTCTACTTGCACAAAAGAAAAATCTTTCAGATACACTAAAAGGAACAACAAAAACGTTTGTTGGGTTCCTGGTTATTACAGCAGGTGCAGGGATTCTTCAGCAAGCACTCGCTCCATTTGGAGAAATGTTCAAAGCAGCATTTAACGTAAACGGTGTCGTTCCAAATAATGAAGCCATCGTTGCGATTGCACTGAGTAAATATGGTTCTTCGACCGCATTAATTATGTTTTTTGGTATGATTGTAAACCTGCTGATTGCTCGTTTTACACGATTTAAATATATTTTTCTGACAGGACATATCACTTTGTACATGTCATGTATGATTGCCATCATTTTATCCGTAAGTGGTTTTACATCGTTTTCATTAATTCTTTTTGGTGCTTTAACAGTGGGAATTTTTATGACGCTTTCTCCAGCCCTCGTTCAGCCTTTTATCCGTAAATTAACAGGTAATGATAATGTGGCACTAGGACATTCTGGAGCAGTTGGTTTTGCAGTTGGTGGTCTCGTGGGGATGGCTGTAAAGGGAAAGAAAGAGATTGTATCAACAGAAAAAATTAACTTTCCAAAAGGGCTCGGCTTCTTACGAGACAGTACGGTTAGTATTGCATTAACTATGGCGATTTTCTACGTTATTGTCGCTCTTTTTGCGGGGCCTGGTTATGTCGAAGGAAAATTAAGTGACGGAAAAAACTATATTTTATTTGCGGTACTTCAAGCAGGAATGTTTTCTGCCGGCGTTTTCGTCATTTTAGCTGGTGTACGATTGGTATTAGCTGAAATTGTACCAGCATTTAAAGGGATATCTTCTAAAATTGTGCCAAATTCAAAGCCAGCATTAGATGTTCCAATTATATATACTTATGCACCAAACGCTGTATTAATTGGTTTCTTTTCAAGTTTTTTAGGCGGCATTGTTAGTATGTTAATACTAGTTTTATCAGGAGGAATCATTATTTTGCCAGGTGTAGTACCTCACTTCTTTACGGGGGCAGCTGCAGGGGTGTTTGGAAATGCAATGGGTGGTGTACGCGGTGCGATTTTAGGATCATTTGTGAACGGCCTTTTAATCAGTTTCATGCCAATTCTATTAATACCCGTGTTGGGAGATTTGGGTCTATCAAATGCTACATTTTCAGATTCAGACTTCGGTATAGTGGGACTATTCTTGAGTGGGCTAGCTCATTTCGGTGGAAAAACTACCATTATGGTTGGTATTGGTTTAGTGTTACTGATAATGATCTTGGCCAGTATACGCAAGCAAGAAAGTCATGCAGTGCCTTACAAAAAAGTCGAGAAATAAAAAATGATAGACAAGAGCTTGAAGTAGTATCGTCAATCCATTCATTATCAGTTCATGCAATTAACAAAGGCATTCTGACCGCTTCAAGGATTCTTTAGGGTGCCGGCATCTGATTCGTAAGCATAAGGTTACAAATAAAATCCCTTAGAAGCTCATCAGTTTCTAAGGGATTTTAACTGCTCTTTTCTAGATATAATTGCTTCAAAAGAAAAGGTGGTACAACTGACTAATCTGTTAAAAAGAATGTAATAAAAAGTTCAATATAGTGTTTTGCAGGTTTTCATGAAACTCTTTGCGATTAAAGCCTTCCGGATCCTGAGAAGGGAGGAAGGTAGGAGATTTCATAAAGTCCGGAAATGGACTGAGAAATGAAAAATGTCCTCCATTTTCTACAACGATATGCTGAACTTTTTCCGCATCAGAAACCCCATTTAACACAAATTCCCCGTGAAAAGAAGGAGTAATCGTATCCTTTTCTCCTGTAATCATTAAAATAGGTATATTCACGTCTTCAAGAGCCCCTCTTTCTCTGAACCATCCGGCGGCTGGCGCTAAAAGAATAAGTGATTGAATCCGCTTATCATGATCAACAGATAAACAATAAGGCTTTTGATCAGGAGATTCAGAAGGAAAAGAAGTAGGAACTCCACCTGCTACGGCAAGAGCCGTATATCCTCCCATTGAATGGCCAATAAGAGAAATATTATTTGATTTAATGGACGGAGAAAAGGGACTTTCTTTTAAAAACCAATCAATTACAGTACGTATATGAGTAGGGCGATTTTTTAGGTTATCTATTGTTCCAGATAGCGTATTATTCTCTCGATTATTAAATGGATGCTGAGGTACCCCTACAATAAAACCATGACGTGCTAAAAACTGGGCAATGGTTCGATAAGCAAGAGGCGTGCTTCCATCGCCATGAGAAATAATGACTAAAGGAAATAATCCGTCTGAAAGCGGAGCATCTTGCGCAGCGCTTATCGTGTAAGGTCCGATCTTTTCAACTGTTTCTTCTTGGTATGTAGGATACATAATAAGTAAAGGCAAGACGTGTTCATTTCCTTGATCTTCTATATCTACGAATTGACATCCGGCATAAAATGCCTGTCTTTCATCTTTTTTTATTTGCACGTATATCCTCCTCCTTGTTTTTAAAGATCCCTATTACAACAGGCTCATATATGAAATTTGATTGATTTAGCTCTCTTGGAAAATCAATTTGGATACTGTTAACTAACAAATATATAAACATGCTTTTTTAAAGTTATTCATCGCTAGTATCTTGAGATAATTTAAGTTCCATATTCGTATGTGATGATAAAACGATGTTTGTTGAAGGTGTACCAAACTCCATAGCTTTAGCAATAAATTCTTCTAAAGTATGTACGGACTCTGTACATATTTTTGCTATGTAACTTATTTTTCCTGCCACACGATAACATTCCATTACATCAGGATGAACGCAACAAAACGCGGCAAGATCCTTACATTTTGTCGTTTCAGATAAAACAAACGCAGTTATGTTTCTATTCAATTTTTCTGCATCAACAATTGTTTTATAGCCTTTTATAATCCCGTTTTCCTCTAACCTTCTCACTCGTTCAATGGTAGAAGGAGAAGATAAGTAAACTTTTTGAGCTAATTCTTTCATTGAAATCTTAGCATTTGCCTGCAGTTCATGAAGTATTTTTCTATCTATTACGTCCATTTTATCGTCAACCTTTTTTTATTAATTATTATCAAGTAATTACCTAATTTAGTAAAGCTATCTTTAGAAATAACCTAATTATTTGTATATAACATTGCATGAGTATTTCATAAAATTTACTGAAAGGAGATGATTTAATGAAGAAAATATTATTACTTTTAGCAAATGGATTTGAAGCTGTAGAAGCAAGCGTTTTTACAGATGTGTTTGGATGGAATAAATTTGAGGGAGACGGCACGACTGAACTAATAACAGCGGGCTTACATCCAAAACTAACATGTACATGGAATTTTACTGTAATTCCAGAAATGCTAGTATCAGATATTAATGTAAAAGAATTTGATGCGCTTGCTATACCAGGTGGCTTTGAAGAAGCAAATTTTTACGAAGATGCTTACGATGAGAGATTCTTGCAGGTTATTCGAGAATTTCACTCAGCAGGAAAACCTATAGCCAGTGTCTGTGTTGCCGCTCTTTCACTTGGAAAAAGTGGAATTCTTGAAGGTAAAAAAGCTACTACCTATAATCACCCTAAAAGTATAAGAAGGGCACAGTTAAAAGAATTTGGTGTACTTGTTCAAGAAGATTATATTGTCGTAGACCACAATATAATTACTTCCTCAAACCCCAGCACCGGGTTTGATGTGGCCTTTTTACTATTAGAAAAATTAACTTCTTTAGAGAATGTTCAACAGGTGAAAAACTTAATGGGATTTAACTAATCAACAAATATTGTTTTTAGCGAAGAAACGAAAATGAACCGTTTTTAAACAGTAAAAGGAAATGAGTACTTTATTTTTTGATGTTGAAATAGAAAAAGAGTTAGACTCCTCGCTAAGAGTCTAACTCTTTTTATTTCCCTAAATTGTATAATAATATTTATCTTTTGTATAAGTTTACTTTACCTTTATCAAAGTTTGTTGTATTATATACTTGTAGTCAAAAAAAGGAAGGTGATTACATTGAAAGAAAAAAATGGTGACTACGTTGAAAATAAAGTGTATGAGCACCGAGTTTTAAACAGGATGTCTCAAAAAGAATTGGCTGACGCAGTTGGAGTATCTAAACAAACGATATATGTGATGGAGAAGAATAATTATTCGCCTTCTCTTGTTTTAGCTTTTCGAATAGCTGATTTCTTTAACGTAGATGTTAACGATATTTTTAGTTATGTGAAAGGAAGGGATTAAATGATAACTGACAAAATAGAAAATGCCATTTTTACTCCTTTGAAAACCTGGACAGAACAATCAAATAGTAACTGGAATATGCTTATTTGTATTGGATTTATATCGCTTATAGTAGGAGCAGTTTTAATATATGTTTTTCAAAAGAAAATGGGTATGAGTGTGTCTGACGAAAGAACAAGTCAAATCGGTTTAAAAAGTGCCCTCGTTGTACTGTATGGAGTCATTTTGTGCGACTTGATTTTTCCAAAAGAATATATGTGGCAAATTTTCTTCTTATTTAAATATTCCATTGCATTCATTGCTTCAGGTATATATCTTGCTGTTCGATATAAAAGGGATTTTTTAAACTAGAGAATGACGCAGATTTGCCAGCAGTAAAAAAGTCATAGAAGGCTATACATTTCTTTGGCTTTAGTGTTTTAACTATAATTTTCTTACAACAGCCTTATTAACTTCATGACAATGCCTACTCTTATTTTTATGGTCATCTTTAGACGAATAAGATTGATACATTCCTACAGACCAACCATTATTCATTTCCTTTCTTTAGTGTTCAACATTTCAGACATTCAATTATAATAGACCATTGGTTACGTTTTATAAAATGAAATAGATGATGATCAATAACTAAATCATAGTTACAATTAAAATTATAGTTAACTATATTCTCTGCACAGACAATTGTGGCTTTATAGGAAAATATAGTTTTTATCGGAAAAATATACTATAATTCATAGTAAAACAAATTCTATATAAAATTTCTCGTAAAAGCTGCCTTATCTGACAAACCGAGGCGGCTTTTATGTTTTTTATTTAAAAGGAGTATGACTATGAGCAAGTATGATGAAATAGATTTTGAAAAGATCGCGCTTCACATGCAGAAGCAAGTGGAAGCAGACTCAAACAACGTACAGCTAAGAAAGGATGGGGTGATGGAAATAAGAGCATAAAAAAAGCTATTTCAATCGTATTGGCATCGGAGTGAAATAGCTTTTTCTATTTTACATTCAAGAGTTTGTTAGTTCATATGAAGATCCTTATATGTGAAGTATATCACAAACTATTTTTGTTGTGAAGGTAGCAAACAAAATTTGTATGACAAATTTTAAGGTGCAAGAAGCAATCTCATTATTTGCGAGAGGCTGCTTCTTTATTGCGTTGATGGGGTTTGAATATTCGGTTTAGCATAACTCGTACGCAGATAGAAAAGAGTGCTTGACTTAGAAGAGAAAGAGCAGCAAGAAATAGATCTTGATAAGGTATATGGATATGCTGAATACATTAGGAAAAACAAATATCTTATATAATATAATGTTTCTATAAGCTGAAGCGTATAGTTTTAGGAAAGAATAGGGGTACAAGGATAGTATGAAATGGACAAAAGTAAAGAAAGATATGGGGAATTTAATCTGTGGTAAATTGAAGCATAGATTGAGTATTCATCTAACTAAATATAACGTTTCTCGTGGAGAGCAGACGCGTATTTGGATTACTTTAGATAAAAAGGAAGTTTTTAATGCTTCTTCAGCAGAATATTTAATGGAACATGATAACCTCTGGGAGGAAGTGAAGAGAAAAACAAGCAAACCTTTTCCCGAGTGTTTATATGAATGTTTCCCAGAATTCATTGGCCAGGTAGATGATATGGACTACACTGCAAGTATTCTAAAACATAGAGGCGTTTTTAACGCTGAACATGTTTATGGCGCTTTTATCCAGTATCCTCAGCTGACCATTCATCGAGCATTAAATTCTGAGAATATTATTCTTCAAGCTCTTGCATTAGTAGATAGAAGGTTAGGCAAGAGGACATTGGAAGCTTTAAGATATGATTCTAATGTCCCCCCCTTAATCATGCAATTTTATGAACTAAGGTGCGAGGTTGATAACATCACGCCGTTCAAACATACGCCCAGTTAATAAAAAAGGAGGCTAAACTGTGAAGCCCACAAATTTCTTCATTAAAGATATCCAAGAATTTCAATCCACTAATAAAAATTTAAAAAGTATCTTTAACACAAATAAGGAATTGCCTGACCAAGTATTTAACCAAAGGTGTGATTATTATTTATTTGAAGAGTTCTATTGGGTGATGTGTGATGATTTTTGGCCTACCGTACAATATTTAACAAAAATCTTTAGTGAAAAGGAAGTTACAGTTGCGGTTTTAGATCCACACCCCACAAACTATTTTTATAAAGAGTTTGGCTATTTTAATTACTTGAAGCTTCCTACTTCTTTATCAAGTGAAGAGTATAGAAATGCCTTAGAAATTGGACCGGAGGATTACCCTGCGGATGCCCCTTACTATAATTCAGAGAAGGTGGTATGGTTTTCTTCTTCTAAGCAGTGGGCGATATGGGGAGAAAGGAGCTTAGATATATGTGTCATAGGTTTTAATGAATCTGTTTTGTTAGACCATTTAATGACATCACCATCTAAATGGTCGTATTTAAATGAAGATGTTGAAGATTTAATTGGCTTAAATTTTAGAAATATGAAGCTTCCTCAAGACTTTAAAGACAGCTTATCAAAAAACTATGCTCATGATAGAGATAGTGGATGAGTATTATATTAATCTGTAAAAGGGACAAAGCTCTCTATAACTGCAAAAAAATTCTTTGCCCTGGAAGCAAAGGATTTTTTTATAGATAAATTCATTACGTTCAATAAGTTTCCTTCTATTACATGTGGGCAGGGGAGAACTATCGAGCAGAAAAAGAAGCTATATCAGTCCATTGCAGAGGGACTTCACACTGACTTAGACCTTTCTACAAACAATATCTTTATTACATTAAAAGAAACAACCCTTGAAAACTGGTCATTTGGGCAAGGAATCGCGCAAATGGTAAATCAAAAGGAGGAAAAATAAACATGGATAACCGCATTGAGTCTAAGCCGCTGAACGACATGAGAGATCTTGCTCCTAACTTTGTGACTTTCTGCTTTAATCAGTATTGGCAACACTGAACAAATGCCTTTTCATCTGCAGCTGGCAAAAAAGAATGGAGTGACTGAAAAAGAAATTATTGCACTAATAACTCATATGGCTTTTTACGTGGGGTGGCCAAAAGCAGCTGCAGCACTGAGTATAGTGGGGAAGCAATAATAGAGGCAAAATAGATAAATATTATTACTTTTTAGTTTGTTTTTAATAGAAAAAACTCCCTGTGGTGAGGGAGCTTTTAAATATGTTACTTCATCCATTGAAATTCTTTTAAAGGCCAATAAGCTAATTTTGCTTTTCCTACGATTTTGTCTACGGAGATTGTTCCTACTTTAGGGGATCTGCTATCTAAGCTATACATTCTATTATCTCCCATGACAAACAATTGACCTTCTGGAACAGTTTTGCTGCCTGTAGAATCCTCAAGTTTAAAATCCTCAGTTAACGGGCCTGTTATTATTTCTTTTTTGTATTGATCCAAATAAGGCTCTTCATATTTTTTTCCGTTTATATATAGCGTATCATTGCGATATTCTATATGATCACCCGGTAAACCAATTACTCTTTTAATATAGTCTTTTTCCTTTGTAGCGTGAAAAACGATAATATCAAATCTTTTTATATTATCTGGGTTATTTTTACCCATTTCATTAAGAATAATATGTTCACTATCTTTTAAAGTAGGCATCATCGATTCGCCGTCTACTACTATAGGCGTAAATATGTACTCTCTCACCACAAAAGCCAGGATACAAGCAATAATGATGGATTTGATCCACGAAAAAATCTCTTTTTGTTTCAATTTAAAACTCCTCTACAACCGTAATACATGTTTAAGAGTATAACACAATATATAGAAATAAACTTTTAATTTAACAATTAAGGGTTTATTTAGATAATTTTTTAACAAGTTCAATAAACTTCATTGCATGATTTTGATCCTGCTTTATTATCTTTACTTTTTGGCGATCTAAGAGAATCTTTTTTATTTGGTTATCTTTCCAAATGATAGTGTTATAAGGTTGGAACCTTATATAAATCTCTAAACCACTCCTCAAAGGAAGAAACGCGTACAGCAAAGATGCTCGCAAAGGCTATTAAAGTTGTACTAGGGGAAACAGCTGATTAATAATTAATTAGATAAAAAGAAAGCCTTGTTTTATTTTGCAAAAGGCTTTCTTTTTGCAATACAAAGTCTTTTAATCTGCTAAATGCGTTTGCGCAGCAACAGATACAAAAGGGGACCGAACGAGCCAATTATTAGCGTGACTAGTGCCCATGGCCAAAAAGAACGATTTGTCTTTTTGGCATCATGCCACATCCATACAAGCACTAGAATTAGTGCTATCAATAAATCAAAGAATATTTGCATAGAAGCATAGTTGTTAAATGCCTGAGAAAAAATACCAAGGAAGCCATAATGATATACGGCCAAACCTGTTAAAACAGAAAAAGATACTAATACTAAAATAAGTAATGCTTTTGCTATTCGATTATTCCTAGAAAATGTGTTACTGTCCATTGCTTTGTCGTTTTTACTTACCAATTCAATCATCCCCCTTTCTTAAAATGTAGCACTCATTACATTTTTTATCAACAAAAAAATGAATGGGAATAATGCAAAGCAGCTAAGTTTCCTTCATAATTGTATCTATACGACAGAAAAAGACAGTAAGGAGCTTTATATGAAAAAAGGTGAAAAGAAAAAACAAGAAATTATAGAAAAAACGGCTGACTATATTTTATCAAATGGTCTGCAGGCCTCCAGCTTGCGAAATCTTGCGAAAGCAGCAGAAACCAGCGATAGAATGCTACTTCATTATTTTAATGACAAAGAGGAATTATTTACGGTTGTGCTATCCTTTATTTCTCAAAAGCTTATTTACATGCTGCATAATACAGAAATGGAAAAACATTCATTTCAGACGCTAGTTCCCCATTTGTATAACATGATGAGAGATCCTGAAGTTCGTCCATACATTAAGCTGTGGCTTGAATTAGTTGCGGTTGCATCAAAAGAGGGGGATCCCTTTTATTCTGTAGCAAAGGAAATCTGTGACAGCTTTTATCAGTTTTACATGGATATCATTCAAGTGGGAGAAGGAGAGGATAAAGAACAAATAGCGGCACTGGCTCTTGTGACAATTGAAGGAATTGCTCTTTTAGATACAATAGGTGATGATGTTCGTATTACAAAAGCGATTGCGGCAATTAATAAGGGTTGATCTGCAATAAGCGGAAAATAGAACCCTCTCTATTTTTTGAGTGATAGGTTAGGAAAATCAAACTCTAAAAGCAAGCGAGTAAGATAGATGTAACTACTTCTCCTAGAGAACTGTACAGAAGGCCATAGCAGCAGAAAAGGTGGGGGTTCTCGAAATAAGAACATAAAAAAAGCTATTTCAATCGTATTGGCATCGGAGTGAAATAGCTTTTTCTACTTTACATTCAAGAGTTTGTTAGTTCGTTATGAACATCCTTACATGTGAAGTATATCACAAACTATTTTTGTTGTGAAGATGAAAATTGAAATTTGTATGACAAATTTTATTGCGTTGAGAGAATTTGAATGTGTTATTTAGCGTAACTCTTACGCAGAGGCTATTTTAAAACCGCTGGGGGTCTAAATAAAAATTAACGCTAACTCTAAAAATTTCAGACGAACCTGCTTCTTTCAAAGGAATCTTTTCAATTTTTATAGATAAAAAAACTATCTTATCAGGTATAGTGTTAGTAGAAGTCTCAAGTAGTAAGTTTGTGTTCACAGTATTTGGTATGATAAGTGCTTTTGGATTTTTACTCGTGTACAACATAAAAAATATAGATAACAGTAGCTCGAATGATAAACCATCTTTTTAAAGAAAGACATCTGACCGATAAAAATGATAAAAAGGAGAGACGTAAATGAAATTTGATGTGCCTGAATTAGTTGAAGCAAAACGGCAAATTGATTCAACTTTACATAAACTCAGACAGACAGTAAAAACGTTTGAAGCTAAAGAAAATGCCGATAGATATAAATCTCAAATAACCTTAGCTAAAAGAAGGATACAAGCATTCGAGCTTTCAGTAGCTCTTATTGAAAGGGAGATAAACGAACTTTCTAAAAGCTAGATGCTAGCTTTTAGAATATGAATTACAAAACGTTGGAAAACGTTATATTGCAGTAAAAGCATTTTAATTTATCTTCAATTGTCGCTTAGAGTGGAATATCAGAAAGAAAGAAACCTTGAAAATACTAGGGTTTCTTTTTTTGTAATTAGTACTCTGCGTACGCCAGTATATCTTTTGAATTTTGGCTAAACCTGTTTCCAAAGCGGGTAGTCTTTGCACTTCTCAAAACGTATCCACGCTCTTTTTATCAATTCATTCATTTAAAAATAAGGGTTGAAGGTGACGCAACGTAATCTAATATAGTTGAACTATGACATATCAAGAAGGGGAGTAACAAAATAAACAATCCTTTTTAGAAATGTATTCGGAACGTTATTAGAATGAAAGTAAAGGATGGGGGCATGAGAAGTGGAGAATAAAAAACGAATTCGCTCGTTAGATATATTAAGAGGACTAGCGATTCTGGGAACATTAGGAACGAACATTTAGCTGTTTGCCTATCTGGGAGATATAAATTATATATTTACTTTTACCCATAACAAATGGTGGTTATCAGGAGATGATTTTTTAAGAATCCTTTTTCTATCCTTAATTAACGGGAAATTACTTGGCCTCTTAGCTATTATGTTTGGTGTTGGTTTAGAGCTGAAATATCAGCAATCAAAACGGTTAAATCAGACGTGGCCAGGAAGATACATATGGCTGTCTTTGATTTTATTAATGGAAGGGCTTTTGCACTTTATTTTTGTCTTAGAGTACGATATTTTAATGTCTTATGCAGTAACAGCAATTATTGTTTCATTTATCGTAAAAATGCGGAAGACGATGATACGAATAACAATGATTAGTGCAGCAGCGATTCATCTTTTCTTTATATTACTTGTGTTCTTAGGTGTGCTAACTAACTCAATAGGAGATGAGCTAGTTGCTGTGCCGAAAGAAGTGATGAACCTTTATCAACATGGATCATGGATGAATCAAATTCAGTATCGACTTTTTCATTTTTGGGAGCTGCGCACAGAAGCAATTTTCGTCATTCCATTTAATATATGCATGTTTTTAATTGGTGTTTTACTAGTGAGAATAGGGGCTTTTGACAATAACTCCAAGGGTATTAATATCAGAAAGAGGATGATGAAGACAGGACTTTTAGTTGGGCTACCTCTAAACCTATTATTATTTGTTCCTGGAGGATACTTTGATTTTCCAGTAAGGTATGTATTTGCCCCTATTTTGTCGATTGGATACATGGGAGCCATTAGTTTTCTAATTGAAAAATTTCAGGCCTTTTCGTTATGGAGAGTTTTAGAAAAAGTAGGTAAGATGTCTTTAAGTTGCTACGTGTTACAAAATGTTTTAAGTTCAATTTTATTTTATGGATGGGGCCTTGGATTGGGTGGACACCCTCGTTCATTCTTCGTCATTATGATTTGGATAATAATCTGCTTGTTTCAAATGTTATTTGCTACTTTGTGGCTTCGTTATTTTAAAATGGGTCCTATGGAATCAGCGCGTAAACGCTTAGCCAGTTTAACTATAAGGAAAAATATAAAGAAAGATCTTAAAATGTAAGTCATCTTCTTTTGGATGAATATCAAACCTGTTATAAGAAGCAAAACTTTTACATAGAATGTTATGTTAAAGTGATATTAGGTATTAGAAATTTTAACCAATTAATAGTCCGTAGAGGAGAATTAAAGAAAATGGCTACCTTTTTCTTAATACTTATCGGCTTCTTTCTTATTATTTCAAATATCGTTGGATTTATCTCCTACAAAAAAAAGAAAAGTCTATACGCTGCTGCTTTTACAATATTGATACTGGCGGCTTTATTCGGGGCAGTAGGCGGTATATTAGCACTGTTGATCATTAGAGACGCTTTTTCCATATTTTATGGTTTACAAGTTGGATACTATTTACTTATAAATAGCGCAATTGTTCTGTTACTGGCAGTTATAGTCACAGTTATAAAACAATATAACGATAAATAAAAAATTTGCTTAGTAAGAGTCATACTTCGTAAGTTTGTATTTACCATAATCTCAGTTATCCGTACAAAAAAGCCTTTAGATTCATAAATCTAAAGGCTTCAAATATGATTAACACTTTATTAGTTATATCATATAAAACGCTAGTTTACATAAAGTTTCTTTCTAAAAGACAAGAAAAAAAGGAGCCCTTAATACCCAAGGGCTCCTTTGTTTTTCCAATTTATCGTTTATACACGGCTGTTTTAGCAAACCTTTTAGCTTACTAAAAAGACAAACAAGTACATAAATAGGAAGCTATTTATATGTAAACTCTTTTTAGAACTATGTAACAAGAAAATTAAGAAAAACGTAAGATTTAAGTAAGAGAAAAGAAAATTTCATTTTATACAATAACCATATAAATTGAAAAGGAGAAGATAAATGACATACATATTGAAAACTACCCAACTTACAAAGGCGTTTAAAGGGAGACAGGTTGTTTCTGAAGTTAATATGCACGTGAAGAAAGGAGAAATTTATGGCTTCTTAGGTCCGAATGGTGCTGGTAAAACGACGATTATGAAAATGCTCACAAACTTAATCAAGCCAACGAGTGGTGAAATAGAGATTTTTGGAGAGAAATTAACGAACACATCATTTGAAGTATTAAAGCGGATGGGAACTATTATTGAATATCCAATTTTTTATGAGCAGCTCACTGCTAGAGAAAATTTATCTTTACATTGCGAGTATATGGGTTATTACGATAACAAAGCTATTGATCACGCTCTAGAGCTTGTTAAATTACATAATATTGAAGGCAAAAAAGTGAAGGATTTTTCATTGGGAATGAAACAAAGGTTAGGGATAGCTAGAGCTATTTCTACAAAGCCAGAGCTTCTGGTTTTAGATGAACCAATTAATGGACTCGATCCTATTGGTATAAAGGAATTGAGAGACCTTTTTAAAATACTCTGTAAAGATTATGGAATTACCTTATTAATATCTAGTCATATTTTAGCTGAAATGGAACAGATGTCAGATACAATCGGAATTATTCAAAATGGAAAATTAATAAAAGAAGTTTCTATGAAGAGTATCAACGGAAAACAAACTGAGTATATAGAAGTACAGGTTCAAAATATAAAAAAAGCTTTGTATATTTTAGAACAAAATTTAGGAATAAAAAACTTTAGAGTTATTGGTGAAGAGATGATACGTATATATGAGACAACATTAACTCAGCAAGAGATTTCTAAAGCATTCGTTATGAATGATGTTGGTATAGAAAGTATCAACAAAAAGAACAGTTCACTAGAAGAGTACTTTTTAAGTTCAATGAATAGTGAAGAAATTCACATTTAATCACGTATATCATCTTAACTTCCAATTCCTTATCACATCATTTAAAGAGCACTAAATTGAAACGTCTTAAATTCCATTGGGGGGAGCTTTTGAAAATGTTAAAACTAATGAAATTAGAATACAAAAAACATCGATTATCAAGGTATATAAAAAATGTAGTCATTTGCATTTTAGCTATCTTTTTTATAGCTGCACTTATGGGGTGGGGATCAAGAAATGAAATTGAACCTATGTATCCAGATTATGCGGACTTTATGTCGTTAGCTAATATTTTTATTAGAATTGTATTTATTTGTTTCTCTAGTGTCATTTTGTCTCGGCTAATAATTGATGAATATAAAAATAAAACAATTCAGTTGTTATTCACTTATCCATTAAAAAGAAAAAAGTTAATGCAAGCGAAACTGCTTATTGTTTTCGTATTCTGCTTTGTCAGTATTATTATTGCTACTTTTATTATCGATTTATTAATTTTTTGGATCAACCCGCACGTATATCTGGTTGAAAAACCTGTAAAGGTGAATGACATTATTTCTACAGTACCTTCAACTCTTATTGGTGCGCTTATGATGGCTGGCGTGAGTTTCATTCCTTTATTTTTTGGTATGAGGAAGAAATCAGTTGCTACTACAATAACTTCGTCTCTAGTAATTGGATTCTTAATTAATGCAACAATTTCTAGTGGAGGAGAGACGGTAAGTTTATATGAAATTGTAGCAATTCCTGGCGTACTTTGTCTTCTTGGACTTCTAATAGGTTATCTGGCAATAAGAAAAGTAGACAGTGTTGACATAGCATAATACATAATTTCTAAGAGTAGAAATAGGAGGAAAAGAGATGAAGAAGATTGTATCAACTTCTGTAGCTTTAGTTTTAATTTGTGGGTTCACTTTCAAAGTCAATATTGCCGAAGCAAAAAGCTTTGAGAAAAATAAGTCTTACAATATCGAGAGTGTTAATGCTTTAAAAGTGGATAGTGAGTCTTGGGATATAAGGTTGAAGAAAAGTCATTCAAATGAAGTGATTGTATCAGCTAAAGGGAAGAAAAAAGAAAAACAACGTGTCACTTTTAAACAAGGTGGAAAAACATTAATAATCAAGCAAAAGGATCAAAAGAAAAGTGGCTTTTTGGGAGGGTTTACTTTTGGAAAGAAAGGTACAATTTCTATTGCCATTCCAAGTTCAAAAATAAACAAAATTGACTTAAATAATAAATATGGTGATATCCAATTGAGTGAAATTTCTACTAATAATTTTATAGTTCACAACAACTCTGGTGATAAAAAAATAAAAGGCCTTTCAGCTAATACAGCAATGTTTGTATCCGAGGATGGAACGTTAAGTATGGAAGATAGTACTTTTGGAAATTTAAACATTTCCTCTACAAGTGGCGATAACTATATGGAAAATGTAAATGCTTCAAAGATTAAGGTTACTTCTAAAGATGGAGAGGTTTCAATTAAGGATATAAAAGAAGGAAAATCCTTAGCTGTAGAAAGTGATTCTGGGGACATCAGCGTTTCTTATAAACAAGCCCCAACTTCTCTGTCCGTGGCTGCTAAAAGTTATTCCTCCGATGTAAAACTTAAACTAGATACACTTAAGAAAAACACAGATACTGAAAAGCTTCAAAGAGGAAAAATTGGACAGGGATCCAATAAGTTAAATTTATTAAGTAACAACGGTGTTATTAATGTAACAAATTAATCATTATAATATGTTTGATAAGAATACTTGATAATATGTTTGATAAGAATACTTGAACTAAACTAATAATCAATTACTTATTGAAAATGCTATCTTCCTCGACATTAAGATAGCATTTTTTGATGAATATCTTAAAAAACTATAGGTAAAGAATTTATATCGTTTATTTACTACTAACTTTTTTTAACACTATATTAATTAGTTATAACATTTTGTATAAAAAGGATTATAATGTAATTAATTGTTATTTTTTATGATAATAGAATAGTAAGCATACTAAAAGGTTTTAGGAGTGGAAAGTATTGAGTCACAAGATACTAATTGTAGAAGACGATCCGTTTATAAGTGAGATGGTTAAAGAGGGGTTAGTAAAAGAAGGATATGAAGTCACCGCTGTTTTTGATGGCGAGGAAGCTTTAGAAATACTTAATGTACAAAATGTACAAACGTATGACGTTATTTTACTTGATCTTATGCTGCCCAAAGTGGATGGCATGGAATGTTTAAAAATAATTCGTTCTAAAAGTATGGTTCCTGTTCTTATTATGTCTGCAAAAGATGAAGACGTAGACAAAGCACTTGGACTAGGTTTTGGTGCTGATGATTATATTGCTAAACCGTTCTCTATGATTGAATTATTAGCGAGAATTAAAGCGATTATAAGAAGAGAATTACATTATATGCACTCATCGCAGTTAAAAAAAGAAAGTCAAAGCAAGGTCATAAAAATAGGAGATATAAGTATCGATATGGACAGCTTTTCTGTGAAGAAACTAGATAAGGATATTAGCCTCACAGCAAAAGAATTTAACATCCTAAAAGTATTTATTTCCAACCCTACTCATGTATACACGAAGTCACAACTGTATAAAGCCGTATGGGAAGATGAATATCATGGAGATGAAAACGTAATTAATGTTCACATTAGAAGACTTCGAGAAAAAATTGAAGACAATCCCTCTCATCCAACGTACATAAAGACTTTATGGGGAATAGGTTATAAATTGGGGGATTTATAAAAATGGTTTACCTGGTCGTCATCTTATTGGCCTGTTCTATTTGTATAAACCTATTTCTGATTCATAGGCGATTAAAACGTAAAGCAGAAGTGAGATACATAGAAAGCAAGCTCAAAGCTATTATTGATGAAGAAACAAGTGAAAGACTATTATTATATACAGACAATAATCAGATAAAGTCTTTATTGAAACAAATAAACCGTCTTTTAGAACACAATCAAAAGACAGTGGCAGATTACCATAACGTAGAACGTTCAATAAGAAAAATGCTATCAAATATTTCTCACGATTTAAAAACCCCTCTAACAGTTATTTTAGGTTATATTGAAATTATAAATAATGATAAAAGTCTAAGTACAGAAAAAATGATGAGTTTGTTAAAAACCGTTAATTTAAAAACCTTAGAGGTGCTAGAGTTAATAAATCGTTTTTTCGAACTTGTAAAGCTTGAATCCGGAGACAAAAAATTAAGCTTTTCGAGAATTGATATATGCGAAATTAGCCGGAAAATAATATTGGATTACTACGAAATTTTAATCAATAAAGAATTTGAAGTAGCTATTGAAATACCAGAAGAATCACTCTTTGTTAGAGGAGATGAAAGTGCAATTGAAAGGGTTCTTAATAATTTAATTTCTAATGCAATTCAGTATGGTTCTGATGGTAAAATGATAGGTTTAAAGCTTAGAACAGATAAAGATAATATCTATATAGAAATATCAGATAGAGGAAAAGGAATAGATGAAGTACATAAAGAACGAGTTTTTGAGCGAATGTATACGCTAGAAGACTCAAGGAACAGTCGCTATCAAGGAAGTGGATTAGGGTTAACTATTACGAAGAGATTAATTGAACAAATGGGTGGAAGTATTGCTTTAGAAAGTATTCCGTTTAAACATACTATTTTTACAGTATGTTTAAAACGTATTAATTTTTAAAATTAGTAATACGTTGTTTTAGGTATTGCAAGAAAAACACCTATTTTTCTACCTTTTACTAACAGTAGTCAAAGAATAATAAGTAGAAAAGAATTAGTAGAGAGTTGAAGGTGCATGTATGAAAAAGGTTTTAGCAACTTCTGCTGTATTATTGCTAGCATTAGCAGCTTGCAGTAGTAATTAAACTGAGTAAATAAGAGCGGACCTTCATTTACAGGGGCTCTTATTTTTGGGGCTGTCAAAGTCAACAATATAAGTAGGTTTTATTTATAGATGATTGTTATAATACGAATAGTGCAGGGGCGATTACAAGCCTAATACAGAGATAAAATCGGAGGTAGAAAAATGGGGAAAAGTGGAATGTTTAAAGATTTTAATTTTAAATTAGTGGTTATTGAAGCTTTATTAGATCAAGAGCCATTATTTCTAAAAGAATTAACCGATTTAAAAGATAAGTATACGAATAATTTCGAATGGTATTTTGGAGCTGGACCCATTGTTGAAATCAAAGATTATTTAGAAGAGTTAACTCTGGAAAAGAGTGATTTGGAAAAGATTGAATCCCTTTGCTTTGATGGAGGTAATGAAATTTATCATATTCTAAAACCAGATTGGGACGGTGAAGATAATTTATTTGACGTGCTATCTGTTGAAGGATTTCAGAACTTAACGAATCTAAAAACAGTGGACTATATTTCCATGTGTCATCCAGAAGTACTAAAACCATTTAAGCAAGCTGGAATTGAGATTGAGGATTAATGAGAAGGACGTTATTGTGCTAAAAGAAGCAATCCGCCTTTATGAAGAATAACGTTTCCTCATTATTGCCATCTAGAAAAATCAATAAGCAATTCTCCTATACTCCGTTTACAAAACAGAAAACCCAACCTTTAGAGTTCACAGGTTGGGTTTTCTATTTTTAGCCTGTATACGCCATATATGTTTAGTAAATATAGTACCTCTTTGCAATACAACCTAAAAAAACGTTATTGGCTTTGAATTTGAAGTTGAATTCTTGTAATTGAATTCTCTATTCCATCCGCCATTACCTCATCAATCACGTATTCCTCATATGCATACTCCCCTATTTTTAACCCTTTTTCTCTAACGAATTGAATAATTCGATCGTAAGCATGTTCGGTTTCGGCACCTTTTTGATACCCAACAACATATAGTCCCTGGGGACGTGTATGACAATGAATTTTTTCTATCTCTTTTGGGATTTTGATATACAAATGTTCGTAATTGTAAAACTCTTTTTTTTGGATTTGGTCTCTCGCAAGCATTGCTCCAATTGGATATCCTCGGTCTAATTTATGAAGTTGAGTATAATGAATGAGCTCCGGAATAACTGTAGTATATTTTTGTTCGGCTTCTTCTAAAATATTTTCACTAATCATAAAGGTTTCTTCATCTAAATATTGCAATGAAATAGAAGAAAAATCAGTTTTTAAAGCATGTTCTGCTAACTGTAAACGCGTTTGAATAATTGCT
This sequence comes from Priestia sp. FSL W8-0524, assembly GCF_038005965.1. NCBI lineage: Bacteria > Bacillati > Bacillota > Bacilli > Caryophanales > Bacillaceae > Priestia > Priestia sp. FSL W8-0524. The sequence continues at coordinate 3,348,404 of NZ_JBBOUG010000001.1, read as the reverse complement.
TGTAAATGATTAAGGCTCTTAATTTTTTCTTCAATTTCAAGAGATTTTTCCTTTAAAAGAGTAATCATATTTATTGATTTTTTATCTTTTAAAAGAACTTTTATCTCTTTTAATGGAACACCGAATTCTTTAAATAAGGCAATCACTTGAAAGACTTCAAATTGTTCATACGAATAGTATCTATATCTATTCTCTTTTTTTATTTGAGGTGAAAGTAACCCTATCTCGTCATAATGAAATAGAGTTTGCTTTTTTACACGACAGAGATTCGCGAATTCACCAGTACTAAAGTACTTTTCCAACTCTTCACTCATAAAATCCTCCTTGACTATACGGTAACCATATACTTTATGATGTTCATTGTACTGGAAAGGGGATATAAACAGCAATGACGAGTCCTTTATTTCATTAAAGTAAGTGAAAAGGCAAATTGATGATGAATTTGAAGATAAAGCAATGAATAGAATTAAAGTTTGTCTAATTAGAGAAAAGAAAGAGTAGATAAGATGCAAATGATAAAAAAGAAAAAATCCTCCGTAGGTCAACTCCTTCAAGGTATATGGTCAAAAAATCGCAAAGGAATTAGCCTTACCTATATGCTCACTCTTGTTGAAAATGTTTGCGATCTTCTTTACGCTGCAACAATTGGTTTTGCAATCGATGGGTTGCTTAAAGAGAATCCGGCTAGCCTTATACCACTTGCTCTACTATGGATCCTTCACCTAGGGGTTGGCTTGTTCAGGCACGTTTACGATACCAAAGTATTCGTTGGAATTTATTCTAATGTTGCTGCAGAAATGGTGGAGCGCCAGCGTGCTGATGGAGTAAAAGGAACTCGAATTGTAGGACGTGTCTCATTGTCTCGAGAGGTAGTAGATTTCTTTCAGATGGAGCTGCCAGCAGTTGTAACAACGGTTATTCGATTTTTAGGCGCTATTATCATGTTATTTCTTTATGACCGGTTTATTGGGTTCTTAAGTTTATTGGCACTAATTCCAATACTAATCATAAACCATTGGTTCGGTCGACGTTCTTATCGTTTGAATCACGCACTTAACAACCGGATTGAAGAAGAGGCAGATATAGTCGTTCATCGTCCACTTACCATTGTTCAAAAACATTTTGCACGATTACGTTTGTGGCGTGTTGCTATTTCTAACGCTGAGGCTAAAACATGGGGGATGATGGAGATTGTCGTCATTCTCTTAACCCTAGCTACACTATTTAGACTTACAGGTGTTCAGGGTACTACGCCTGGTGCTATTTATGCAGTTCTAGCTTATATTTGGATGTTTCAAGAGGCAGTAGTTGGTCTTCCTGAAATTGTGCAAAATATTTCGCGTGTACTTGATATTGGTGAACGCGTTGCTGAAGACGTTAACAGCTAAAACCACAAAAGCTTAGCCAACCATTATTGTTATGTTATCCCTTAAATTATTGTTGTTGTCTTTTCAGAGAAATAAGCCCGTAAATATAGGTTAGGAGGATTTTTAATGAAAAAGATTGAAACTGATCGATTACTATTGAGAAACTTTTCTAAAGCAGACTCTCAAGCTCTTTTGGAATACTTGGCTAATCCAAGGGTAAACTGCTTTCTTGAAGACAAAGTTCACACAATAGAGGAAGCCGCTTTAAAAGCTCAAAAAAGAAAAAAAGATGACTCTTTTGTTGCAGTCTGCTTAAAAGGCAGTGATGATCTAATAGGAGAGATATTCTACTTAAAAGAAGATCCAGATACTTATTCCATTGGTTGGCACTTTAATGCTCAATATGAGGGAAAAGGGTACGCAAGCGAGAGTGTGAAGGAGTTCCTAAGGTATCTGTTTACTCAATTGGATGCAAGAAGAATCTATGCATACGTTGAGGAGGATAACTATAAATCACAAAAACTATGTGAAAAATTAGGAATGCGTAAAGAAGGACGTTTTGTTGAGTTTATTTCGTTTACTAAATACGAAGATGGAACACCTAAGTATGAAAATACTCTTCAGTATGCATTATTAAAAAAAGAATGGATAAAAAATATTTCTTTTAATGAACCTGAGGAAAAAGTATCTCCTTAATTGATCTAGATAAACAGAATCAGTATTAAATTTATTGATATTTAGTAATCTAAGATATAGGAAATTCGTGGGAAAGATATGTATTTGTCGTTATCTAATGTAAACATTAAAACCTTTATAATAAAAAACCCCAGATATTTTGATTATCTGGGGTTTTAAGGAGGGTAGACAAAAGCTGTTTTTAATCATCTTTTTTATCTATTTTTACGTATACAAAAATAAAAAAGAAAATTATTGTAATCCACCTTGTATATAATTAGGAACCTATATTGAGCTCATTAACTGAAAAAAGTATTCGGACTTCTGAGTTTTATTTAAGCTATACCATGAATCTAATGTATTTGATGCAAATACATCTAATTTTTTTAATACGTCCCTCGCGAATTCTAGAGGTGCTACTCCTGAAGCAGTAATCATGTTATTATCGGATACTACAGGTCCAACCTCATACAACTTCTCCCCTTTATAATTAGGACAGACCATTTTTGTATATTCTAAGTTATTAAGCGTATGCTTTCTAGAATCTAAGTATCCACTATTTGCAAGGGCATCAGTAGCACCACAAATTGCAGCTACAATAGTACCAAGCTCTAAAACTTCCCCAACTTTTTTCAATATAGGTTGATGAATCTCCTCACTCCATGTATTTCCTCCCGGTAGAATTAAAAGATCTTTATCCAGAAGAGTGCACTCATCAAGAGAAATATCCGGCTGTATATTCAGCCCCCCCATTGTTTTAATAATTTCTTTATTAACTCCTACCGTCATTACTTTTAAAGGGGCTAAACCTTGCCTAAAATATCTTCCTGAATTTAGTTCAGAAATTAAATATCCATACTCCCAATCTGACATTGTATTGAATACATACATATAAACTTTTTTGGTTTGCATATTAAGCCTCCCGAACTGACGTTCTCTATATTATACCATTTTAAAGACATATATCTATAAAAAGTTAAAATATTCAGAAAAAATAAGGAGGTTGAGAATCATTTGAAAGAAAACAAAATAGACAAAGTCGTAACAGTAGGATTAAAAACTCCACATTGTGTATCAACTGTTACTCGAATGAGTGATAATTTAGGATTTGAAACGTATCTCGTATCAGATGCCACAGCTGCATTTGCAGTAAAAGGAGCAGATCATGCATATTATCCAGCTGAACAAATACATACTGTGTCATTAGCAACTTTAGATAATGAGTTTGCCAAAATTTTAACAACTGAAGAATTGATCAAAAAGTTAAATTTGACTGAAGCAATACAATCATATTAATAAAAAAGGTATTGTACTAACAGAAATAACTCATTTTGATAAAAAATGGTTTTTCTATAATAAACAGCATAAAAAATTTTGAAAATCTTTTTAAAAATAGTTGAAATACCCGGTACTAAGTATTACAATCTACATATACTAAGTATTACTTAATAGCTTAATTTTAAAAGTTATTAAGTAAAAATTGGTTTGGTACTAAGTAATACAGAATATAAGTCAGACGATATAGAGGAGGTTCTGAAGATCGAAAATTTAACTGAAATGCTGAAGGGTTCGCTGGAAGGCTGTGTGTTAGAAATTATCAGCCGCCATGAAACCTATGGCTATGAGATTACACGCCGCCTGAACGAGCTTGGATTTATCGAGGTCGTAGAAGGGACGGTCTACACTATTCTCGTACGATTAGAAAAGAAAAAACTTGTGAATATAGAAAAAAAACCATCAGATATGGGCCCACCCCGCAAATTTTACTCGCTTAATGAGGCGGGCTACAAGGAGCTTGAGTTGTTTTGGAAAAGGTGGGATTTTGTATCATCAAAAATCAACGTCTTGAAGTCAAACTAGCTTCATAGGATAGAACGCCGGATATTTTTAAAGCAGCTTATGAAGCTTTATAAAAAGGAGGAAAAATGACATGTTGGAAATATTCAAAAAAATGATTGGTGATAAAAAAGAGTATAAAATGATGATGGCACGGGTTGAAGCCTTGCCAGAAGACTATCAGTTTGTATTTAAAAAAATTCAAAACTACATGTGGAATTTCTCATCGGGCAACGGAATGGATATGCTACACATGCAGTATGAATTAATTGATTTATTCGAAGCAGGTGCTGCAGAAGGTAGACAGGTGCTCGAAATTACTGGAGACGATGTGGCTTCCTTTGCTCACGAATTAGTGGCAAATGCTAAAACTTATATGGTTAAGTATCGTGAAGATTTGAATCAGAGTATTAAGGAACGATTAGGAAAAAATAAATTTAATCAATAACATCGACTGAATAGCTAGTTGCTTTTGCTATTCAGTCATTTTTTAAACTCAGTACTAAGTGATACAGAATATTGGTCAGACTAAATAGTGAGATATCAAAAACCTAGCTCTACGAGATGCTCAGCTTAGTTATAGCATGACAGTTCTAGCAAGAAAGCTTGTGGAGCTTTTTAAAAGGAGGAAAAACGTATGAGAAATACAGCGATTTTTGTAAAAGAGTTAAAAAAGTCCTTTAAAGACAAAGAAGTTTTAAAAGGGGTGAATGTTGAGGTGCAGCGCGGTGAAATTTTTGCACTGCTGGGCTCAAATGGGGCAGGTAAGACGACGACAGTTAATATTCTTTCAACGCTGATGAAGGCTGATAGCGGCGAAGTGAGTATTTGCGGATTTGACGTCCAACGTCAACCGGCTGACGTCCGCCAAAACATCAGCCTAACGGGGCAGTTCGCAGCGTTAGACGGCATGCTTACTGGGAAGGAAAACCTGATAATGATCGCCAAATTGCGAGGGGTATCTAATCCTGATGAAGTAGCTGACAATCTTCTTGGAAGATTCAGCTTGACCGATGCAGCTAATCGCCGGGCGGATCAATATTCCGGTGGAATGAAGCGCCGACTTGATATAGCTATGAGTCTGATTGGGGGGCCAGCCGTTATTTTTCTCGACGAACCGACGACCGGACTTGATCCGGAAGCCCGGATTGAAGTCTGGAACACCATCAAAGAGCTTGCTGGCGGTGGTACAACCATCTTGCTCACGACTCAGTACCTAGAGGAAGCTGAACAACTGGCAGACCGTATAGCCATCCTACATGGCGGAAAAATCATCAAAACCGGTACCCTTACTGAACTTAAAGAGATGTTCCCCCCAGCAAAAGTGGAATACATTGAGAAACAGCCAACATTGGAGGAAATCTTCCTCGCAATCATCGGTAAAAAGGAGGAAATGTAAATGAAAAACAATACAGGTGTATTACTAGGACGTTTGATGCGCACTATTATGCGCAGCCCGGATACGATTATTACGGTGGCGATTACGCCGATTATGATGATGCTACTGTTTGTCTACGTATTTGGTGGCGCTATAAATACAGGAACAGCCAATTACGTCAATTATTTATTACCGGGAATCCTGCTGATGGCTATCGCATCCGGCGTCGCTTACACTTCCGTGCGGCTATTTAATGATGTGAAAAGTGGACTGATGGGCCGTTTCATCACCATGCCCATTAAACGTTCTTCGGTATTATGGGCTCACGTGTTGACATCTTTTGTTTCCAATGCGCTTACTATCGTGATAGTTATCTTCGTCGCGCTCTTGATGGGTTTCCGTTCCAGCGCTGATATCCTAGATTGGTTCGCGGTAGCCGGGATACTCGGGCTGTTTACGCTAGCCCTGACATGGTTGGCCATTATTCCAGGACTGACAGCGAAATCTATGGAAGGAGCCACAGGCTACTCGTACCCACTAATCTTCCTACCTTTTATTAGTTCCGCCTTTGTTCCCACTGAAACGATGCCTAAAGCTGTTCGTGCATTCGCCGAAAACCAGCCCGTGACTTCAATCGTGAATACGATTCGTGCACTCTTGTATGAAGGATCTGTTGGCAACGATATCTGGAGTGCCCTTGCCTGGTGCCTAGGTATAATGGTCATTGCTTATTTCTTCGCTAGTAAAGAATTCAAACGCAAATTAGGGTGAATTTTATAAACTGAGTAAGCTATCCAAGGTATATGGAATCATCGAAATTTTAATGTGAAGTATTGATAGTATAAAACAGGGATTACTTCTAGTTGTCGTAATGTGAATTATCGGTAGAAATAAAGAAGACCTGGAACAAGGTCTTCTTTTATTCATCATCTTCCCATTCATTTTGTTGTTTTTTCTTAACCGGTACACATAGTTCATGGGTATAAGACTACATACAAAAATAATGCCTCCAAATATGTAATTTTAATATGCTGCAAATTTAAAAAGGTAAGCCTTTCATCAACTATCTTTTTCATTCAAAATAACTCCTTATCTATCCAAAATAATTCGTCCAATGTTTCTTCAATGACGTAGCAAATTTGCAAGCAAAGCTTTAACGACGGGTTATATTTGCCTTTTTCTATGAGGCTAACAGTCTGTCTTGTAATACCAACCTTATCTACAAGTTGCTGCTGAGTTAATCAGTTTCTGTCATAAGTATTTTTGTTTAATTTGTAAAAATATTTTGAATTAATGATCTGTCTATGATAGTATTTAAATCAGTAAATCATATATAAAATTCAAAATCACATATGTGATTTAGAGGGGATTTCTTCATGTCAGTAAAATCAGCAGAACGTGTATTAAGGGTATTTGAATTGATTGCTCAACATCCCGAGGGATTAACAGTAAAAGAGGTTAGTGACTTACTTTCGCTTCCGCAAAGCAGTACGTTTAATCTTGTGGGAACACTTCATAATGAAGGGTATTTGAATCAGGACTCATTAAAAAGGTATAAGCTAGGGCCAAAGCTAATTCAAATTGGAACAGCGGCTATGGAATCATTGGATATTTCTTCTGAGGGAAAACCGTATTTAAAGAAGCTGATGGAGGATGTTCAGGAAACTGTGTTTATGGCCTTGCTGTCAGATGGAGAATTGGTCTATGTTGTTAAGATTGATAATAACCGTTCTATTAGAACAACCGCTCAGCCTGGTAACCGAAAGCCGCTCTATTGTACCGGATTAGGAAAAACCTTTTTAGCTTTTCTTCCTAAAGATCAGCGAGAACAGCTGCTTGAACATACGGAGCTGCTGCCTATTACGGATTATACGATTACAAATAAAAAAGTTCTTAATGACAATCTAGACTCTTTTATTCAAATGGGCTATGCAATTGATGATGAAGAAAATGAAGAAGGCTTATTTTGCCTTGCTGCACCTGTATTTGGAGCAAAGGGAAGCATTCAAGCTGCTATTAGCGTAGCTGGACCTAAGGAAAGAATGCTGAAACATAAGGACTTTATAGTAGAAAGGCTGCTTCAAACAGCGACTAATATATCTTTTATTGCTGGATATGAAGAGGCAAAGAGATAAGTGAAAAGAGGGGTAAAATGGATGTGATAAGCATGGGGGAAACAATGATTCTGTTTACCCCACACTCGAATGGAAAGATGCGATATGCTAAAGATTTTTCTTCGAAAATTGCAGGGGCAGAAAGCAATACGTTAATTGCCCTGTCAAAACTCGGTTATCAAACGGGATGGGTTAGCCGGTTAGGAAAAGATGAGCTAGGAGAGCGGGTTCTTTCAAGTATAAAAGGAGAAGGAATAGATGTAAGACATGTGATATTTGATGATCATGCTCCTACAGGTCTTTTTTTAAAGCAAAAGACAAATGAAATGAACAGTAAAGTCTTTTATTACAGACAAGGGTCAGCAGCAAGCTTTATGAATCCGCATGATATGAATGAAGAGTACATCTCTTCTGCCAAATACTTATACGTGACAGGGATTACACCTGCGCTAAGCGATTCCTGCCACGAAGCTGTTTTTCAAGCAATAAAAGCTGCTAAAAAAAATGGTGTAAAAATAGTGTTTGATCCGAATTTACGCAAGACGCTTTGGGATGAAGAAACTGCGCGTCAAACACTCATTAAAATGGCTACATATGCAGATATTATTTTACCAGGAGTGAATGAAGGCCAGTTTTTATTTGAGAAGGATAACCCTGAAGATGTTGCAGCAGCGTTTCATCAATTAGGTGCAGAGTTAGTCGTTATTAAGCTAGGTGAGGAAGGAGCTTATTATTCGACTGAAAATGAATCCGCTTACGTAGAAGGCTTTAAAGTTGCTAGAGTAATAGATCCAGTAGGAGCTGGTGACGGTTTTGCCGCTGGGATACTATCGGGATTAATAGATAAATCTTCTTTAAAAGAAACGGTTAGAAGAGGGTGTGCTATAGGAGCTATGGTTGTAACCGTAGAGGGTGATATTGAAGGCTTGCCTGATAAGAAAGAGCTTTACGAATTTATGAATGCGATTACAAAAGAAGACGTTATACGATAAAAGAAAGGGGCTTACCCATGACGGATAGTTTATCACATTTATTAGAGCATAAAATCGTTGCGATTATTAGAGGAGCCAAACCGAAGGACGTAGTGAAAATTGCCTCTGCGCTTAATGACGGCGGTGTAAAAAATATAGAAATTACTCTAAATTCGCCTGACGCACTTTCAGCCATTAAAGAGGTTTCTACAGAGCTGGGTGATCAAGTGCTAGTAGGAGCAGGTACAGTGCTTGATCCTGAAACAGCACGTTCAGCTATTTTAGCAGGAGCAAAGTTTATCCTTTCTCCAACGGTTAATATTGAAACTATTAAACTAACAAAAAGATACGGGGCGGTTAGTATCCCTGGTGCTTTTTCACCTACTGAAATTCTAACGGCATTTGAAAATGGGGGGGATATTATCAAAGTATTTCCTGCTAGGCTGGGTGCTAGCTATATTAAAGATATTCGAGGGCCGCTTCCTCATATTCCACTTCTTCCAACAGGAGGAGTGAGCTTAGATAATATTCAAGAATTTGAAGAAGCAGGTGCTGTAGGGTTTGGGATTGGAAGTTCTTTAGTAGATACAAATCGTGAAATTACTCATGCATACCTGCAGGAGCTAACACAAAAGGCTAAAGCATACGTAGCCGCAGTGAATGGTATAACGAAAGGGGAAAAAGTACATGAAAATTACTAATTATGAATTGTTCCAAGTGCCGCCACGCTGGTTATTTTTAAAAATAGAAACAGACGAAGGAATTGTTGGATGGGGAGAACCCGTTATCGAAGGAAGAGCCTCTACCGTTAAAGCTGCAGTAGATGAGCTGATGGAGTATCTTATTGGCAAAGATCCATTAAATATTGAAGATCATTGGAACGTTATGTACCGAGGCGGCTTCTATCGAGGCGGACCTATTTTAATGAGCGCGATATCAGGAATTGATCAAGCTCTGTGGGACATAAAAGGAAAATATTACGATGCTCCTGTACATCAACTGTTAGGCGGAAAAGCAAGAGAATCTATTAAAGTATATTCGTGGATTGGAGGAGACCGCCCTTCAGATGTAGGCGAAGCAGCAAGAGAAGTTGTTTCAAAAGGGTTTACAGCAGTAAAAATGAATGGGACAGAAGAGCTTCAATACGTAGATTCATATGAAAAGATTGATCAAGTAGTAGAACGTATCGCTGCTGTCAGAGAAGCAGTGGGACCTTATGTAGGAATAGGTATTGATTTTCACGGACGAGTACATAAGCCAATGGCAAAAATTTTAGCTAAAGAACTAGAGGTCTATCGTCCAATGTTTATCGAGGAGCCGGTTTTGCCGGAAAACAATGAGGCATTAAGAGAAATTGCCAATCATGTATCCATTCCTATTGCGACAGGAGAAAGAATGTTTTCAAAATGGGAGTTTAAAAAGCTCTTAACGGACGGATACGTTGATATTATTCAGCCGGATTTATCACATGCGGGAGGAATTACAGAATGTAAGAAAATTATTTCGATGGCTGAAGCCTTTGATGTAGCGGCTGCGCCTCATTGCCCGTTAGGACCAATTGCATTAGCGGCGTGTCTTCAAGTAGATGCAACGTGCCACAACGCATTTATTCAAGAGCAAAGCTTAGGCATTCACTATAACCAAGGCAGTGATTTACTAGATTATATTGTTGATAATCACGTATTTAAATATGAAGAAGGATTCGTAAAGATTCCAGATGGACCTGGCTTAGGTATTGAGATTAATGAAGACCATGTTAGAAAAATGGCTGATATTGGTCATAATTGGCGTAATCCAGTATGGCGTCATAAAGACGGTTCTGTAGCGGAATGGTAAAGGGGAAACCATTTTAGTACGGGAGATCTGATTGACAAATGACCGTCAGTCAGATCTTCTTTTTAAACTAGTCATATACAGGGGGATAAGGGAATGAAGGGGTATAGCGAAAAGCCGACTCGCGTTAGATTTCGTGTTTTAGCATTTATTTTCGTAAGCGTTGTCATCAACTATATGGATCGAAGTAATATTTCTGTAGCCGCCACAGCCATGTCCAAGGATTTAAAGCTATCATCCGTAGAACTAGGTCTTATATTTTCAGCCTTTGGATGGGCTTATGCAGCTTTACAAATACCAGGAGGGGTAATGGCTGACCGCTTTGGCGCTCGTGCTACGTATGCCTTTAGTTTAATTACCTGGTCTATTGTTACACTGCTGCAAGGATTTACTAAGGGATTTGTGAGTCTTTTTGGTCTGCGTCTAGCTACAGGAGCATTCGAAGCACCGGCTTTTCCTACCAATAATAAAGTAGTTACCAGCTGGTTTCCAAATCAGGAAAGAGCATCAGCAATTGCTTTTTATACTTCGGGACAGTTTGCAGGGCTAGCATTTTTAACACCTACATTGGTGACCATTCAGCACTTTTTAGGGTGGAGAGGTCTGTTTATTACTACAGGGGTTATCGGTATAGCATGGGGCATTATATGGTACACCTTTTATCGTGATCCTTCTCAGCATAGCAAAGTAAATAAATCAGAATTACAGCATATCGAAGAAGGTGGAGGCTTAGTTAAAGCTGCGGATACGAAAGGAGAAAGAGCAAAGTTCGAATGGGGAAATCTTAAAGAAGCCTTTTCTCACAGAAAGCTATGGGGCATCTACTTAGGACAGTTTGCCGTCAACTCTACTTTATGGTTCTTCCTTACCTGGTTTCCAACGTACCTTGTGGAATACAGAGGGTTAGATTTCTTAAAATCAGGATTCTTAGCATCAGCTCCGTTTTTAGCAGCGTTTGTAGGAGTATTATTATCTGGCTTTGTATCTGACGCCTTAGTGAAAAAAGGAGTATCACTAGGTATTGCAAGAAAAACACCTATTATCGTAGGACTGCTTTTATCAACTTCAATCATTGGAGCCAATTATGTAAATAGCACATCTCTCATTATCATGTTTATGGCTATTGCGTTTTTTGGAAATGGCCTGGCTTCTATTACATGGGTCTTTGTCTCAACGCTAGCGCCTAAACACTTAGTCGGTTTAACAGGCGGAGTTTTTAACTTTATCGGCGGTCTAGCTTCTATTATTGTTCCGATTGTTATTGGTTTCTTAGCTAAAGGAGGAAACTTTGCTCCAGCGCTAGTATTCATAGCGGCATTGGCCCTTTTAGGAGCACTTTCGTACATCTTCCTTGTAGGAAAAGTGGAAAGAATTAAAGTGGTTAAAGATGAAAAATTGAATCGAGATATTGTGTAAGGCCGTTTGTAGTTTTATAGGAATCATACATCTGAAATTATTTGTGACGAGATGAAAAGTGAATTCGTAAAAGGTTTATTAAAGAAAGAGCATAAATTTTGTTGGGGACCAACGGATTTATGCTCTTTTTTTACCTATAAAAGAGGATTTCAGACCGTACAAGAATAAGATTATTAGGTTAGGTAGTAGTGATGTTCATAAATACAAAAAGCGTGATAAAATACACAAAGTTTCTACCTTTTATTAACAGTAGTTACAGGTTGATAAGTAAGAAATGATTAGTAGAGAGTTGAAGGTGCATGTATGAAAAAGGTGTTAACAACTTCTACTGTATTATTGCTAGCATTAGTAGCTTGCAGTAGTAATTAAACTAAGTAAATAAGAGCAGAAACATAATATTTCCTGCTATAATTCTTAAGAATGCGTAGCTATTCCAACATTTGAGCAAACTATCCAAGACACCGCGAGGTATCTATCTAATATCCTAATCCGCGGGGCAAAAGAAACTATTAAGGATGAGATAGTTTCTTTTGTTTTTTTAATACATTATCAACTTAAATAGACCTTATTTAGTTAACATAAAACGGCTTATCGGAAATTACATGCAAAACAACCTTCCATAAGGGGTTTTTGTTATTTTCACTAATACTATTTTGAAGCTAAATTTTCTCTATCTACAGCCTCTGGTGGAATTTCCATCCATCCATTTTCCATCATAATATTTGATGCATCCTTAACAAAATTTGCTATATTCATTAAAGATCTCCCATAAAGTAACGCTAAATCATGTCTGCCATTTACAGCTAGTGAATTCCCAAATGCTCTTATTTTCATGGAAAACATATCGACCTTATGAAACAGCATTAGTTTATCCGAAAAAGGTGCGAAAGTTGAAGTTGTGACTAAATGGTCAATAAATTCTGGAGCAGGTAAGTTCTCACGATGAAGTTTTTCTATGTAATGTTCAACTGCTTTATGGGTAAGGTCTTTTCCTTTTACAAATATGTCTCTAACTTTTTGGCTTTTGGCAACTTGACTAAAAGCCATGATTAAAGCTTTGCTTGTTACGTTATTTTCAATATTATCGTATAAATGAGCAATTTCTAACGCGTGTAGAGGACGAACATCTCCAACAAAACCACTCAAATAATCAGTACTGGCAATTTTTACTTGTTCTGGAGCTGGAATAATGGGTGGGGCAATAATAAGGCTTTTATCCATTAAAATGGTTTTAATTTCTTCCATTAATTCCATGGTCGAGTTCATACAGTAAGTTAAGAAATTGCGTACATCTTCTCTATATATTAAAGGTATAGCGATACTATAAATGCTAAGTCCTGCTTTTCCTGCATACTTTAAATAATATACATAAAATTCATCTTCAAATAATCTTGGAGCACCTAGATTAACGTCTTCCTCTGTAAAGCCATGTGGAATAGGTATATTTTCTTTGATAAATATCTCTTTGACGCTACTTTGAAATTCTTCAGTTAGTCTTTTCGCATGTTCTACTAGCTTTTTTATGTCTTGATCTTCAACATGTTGTAGAAAATAATTTAAAATACAATTACACATGCTATTACCCATATAGGTTGCCCAGAGTTTTCCCATTTCTGGAGCCGTCAATTTTCTATCAGGATTTGATTTTTTTAAGCCTATCTTAATTGGTTTAATTGTTCCCATTTATAGTCTCCTTTTCTTAGGCTTGCTTTTTATATTGTTTTTATTCTTCATACCCTGTAAACATTACAAGTCCCTTCAGAACTTTTTTAAGATATATATGGATTGTCAGGAACAGTTTAGGTTGGTAATGTTAAACTGCTCCTATTTTATTTTTATAGAGTGGGCAAGTTCAATGCCGTATCGATATTATTTAAATCTAAAGTGATTTGTTCATTTGTATCCCAAACATGATACCATCCTTTTTCTACCATATATGCAGAAATTTGTTCATGCATATCAAGAGCTTCTACTAAATGGTGAGTGAGCATTTCTTTAATTTCAGGTGTTCCTGCCTCCGTAACTGCCATGGCGTAATTTCTAACTCCACTTTTAGCTGCAATCAATAAATCCATTGCAACCACTTGATCCGATAGGGCATTCATGCCAGTTAAATTTTCAATAATTGGATTCATGTGTATTCATCTCCTATTTTACTGCTTAGCGTTGGAAAGGATAGAAGCATATTCTTGTAATTGTCTCGTAGATACATCTATGTCTTGCTGCATAATATCTTTTAATTGCTGATCTGTAACTAATCCTCTCATCGTTTTGGACTTAGTCAAGCAATTGGTCTTAAATGCAGCCATTTCATGGACCTCAAGAACTTCATGTAAAGCGTAATTCATTTTTTCTACCTCCTTCCTCAAGGTTTTAACAAGACTTTTATACAATTATCCATTTTGGTGTCAAAAATCTCATAGCCACGCTTTGCTTCACTAAGTGGAAGTACATGACTCACGACATCTCCTGGATCAATTTTTCCGGTCGAAACTAATTCAAACATATATGGCATATAGTGGATTACAGGTGCTTGTCCAGAGCGAATATTGACGTTTCGGTTCATAATATCTCCCATTGGGAATCCATTATATTTGCCACCGTAAACGCCTGTAACTTGGATTGTCCCGCCTTTACGTACTACTTGTGAAGCCATGATAAACGCACTAAATGCTCCGCCCTGCAGTTTCATTCCACTCGCCAGGAACTCCATATCAGTCATTTTACCGTCCATACCAACTGCATCAATGACAACATCAGCGCCGCCCTTCGTCATTTCTTTCAAATGCATTCCTGCATTTTCAAAATGTGCGAAATTTACAATTTCAACTTTGTTGGTACGTTTGGCGTGTTGCAAGCGATAATCTACATAATCTACGGCAATGACACGCTTTGCTCCTTTTAGCCAACAGAATTTTTGAGCAAAAAGGCCAACCGGACCACAGCCAAGAACAATAACTGTGTCTCCACCCTTTACGCCTGCATTGTCAACACTCCAATAACCAGTAGTCATTGCATCGGCAATAACTGCTAACTTTTCATCTGGTTCTTCACAAGTCTCTGGAATTTTGAAATGAGTAAAGTTAGCAAACGGTACTCTTAAATATTCAGCTTGCCCACCTGGATAGCCACCCGTCGTACCAGAATATCCGAAATAGGCACCCATATCACCATTATCATTGGAATTATCACATTGGCTTTCCAAATGGTTTTTACAGTAAAGGCATTCACCGCATGCTATATTAAAAGGAATAATAACACGATCTCCCTTTTTTACTTTCGTCACATCTGGACCAACTTCTTCGACGATTCCCATTGGTTCATGGCCAATCACATAGTTTTCTTGCAGGTTAGGAATCATGCCATGAATTAAATGTAAATCAGACCCACATATAGCCGTACTGGTTACTTTAATAATCATGTCATCTCGTTTTTCAATCTTTGGATCTGGAACTTCTTTGACTACAACATTTTTAATACCTTGATACGTTACTGCCTTCATGATAGATATCCTCCAGTGTTAGTGTTCATCAGGTGTTCGGTCAAACAGACCTTTTCTATTGGTCTCAACAGGAAATAAATTCATTTTGCCAATCATCAATGTATTGTTGGCAGAAAGTTGGTCTAGTTGATATTGTTCACTTAATTCGTATGGATGGAACCATTTCTTACTAATCATTAGTTCTGTAATTTCTTGGTGCATGGCAATCCCTTGCATTAACTGTTCTCGTAAGAGGGTTCTAACATCAGGTGATGCGGACTCCGTTAATGCGACTGCGATATTGCGAACACCTTCCTTGGCACGAAGAAGAAAGTCCATCGCAAATGTGGTATCTGCGAGCTCTGGTACGTGTAGCGAGTTTATAGGATCTAAATAGTCATGATTCACTGAATTTACCTCCTTTTCAATTGATTATTGGTGTTGGCCGGTTTTGAGGAACAGGGGCTTCAAAAGGTGCACGTTGATAAACTGCCTGTAATTCTCCCAGCGCTTGTATCGATTGTTCAACATCTTTTTTCATTAATGCTCTCAAATCATCATCAAATACAAGTCCTTGCATTAGTTTTGATTTCGCTAAGCAAAGAGTTTTAAAATTAATAACTTCATGTAGATCCAATGACTCATGGTCGGCTAATTTTTGAATATCCATTTCTGATTACCCTCCTTTTTACGTAAATACAATGTTATTGTTCCGAATATAGGAGGAAACATTCTATAATGTTTTTATAGGTGAATTATATTAAGTAGTTATAATGTACATATAATCCGGAAAATTAATTGGCAATAGCTGGGGCTAAACGCTTTGGTGGTCTTTTTTTTGTTAGCTAACTGATAGGTTAGTCGAACAAGAACTCTTTTAATTACATCAAACTTTTTGATTTAAATATGGCATGAAAGAAGGTTAGGCTAAAAAGTATCAAGGGAAATAGTGGGAGGTAAAAAGTGCTGGACTTGAAGTTCATGCTTTAAATCCTAATGCCGTAAAAACAATGAAAGAAGTAGGAATCAATATCTCAAACCAAACATCTGATGTAATCAATCCTGAAATTCTTAATAATCTGTTTTAGTTGTGACACTATGCGGACACGCAGTAGAGCATTGATCTGTAACTTTTCTACATGTGAAACGAGTTTACTGGGGCTTTGGCGATCCGTCAAAAGCAGAAGGAACAGATGAAGAAAAATGCATTTATAATTGGAAGTCTTTATATAAAGCTCCATAGAAGGATTAACGACATAAATATCTTTCCCTTTAGTAATGTCAAAAAGACGACTCTCTGTTTTGATCTCTTCCTTCTTTAATAAAGGTGTGGCAGCCCCATGGGTAAGTATTGTTAGACTAATCAATATAGTGAAGCTTATAATAAGAAAAGTATAATTTGTAAAGCGATTACAATAATTATTACAAATGAATAATTGGTTTCAAATTAATCTTTAAGCACCGTAAAGAACATAAAGTAAGGGATTCATCATATAGAATCCATATTATATTTTTTTAACTAACTAGGGGCGAAACGAATGAAGGATTCCAGATATATTGCACAACCAGGCTTTACTGATACCGGGATGGTTTTTAAGTTTGTACAAAAAAGTAACGAGTTTATTCATACTTTTGCCGAGGGAGAATTACTGTATAGGTTGGGGGTTAATCGAGAGGATATCGTCGGAAAGGCGCTTCATGATTTGTATTGGGATGATATTGACACTGCCAATTTACTAAACAGTTATTACAAAAAAGCGTGGGCAGGACAGTACATTGAATATGAAGGTGAATTTAGAGGTACTTATTATGTAATTTATTTAAGACCTTTATTTCATAAGGATAAAGTAGCTGAAGTAGTCGGAACTTGTGTGGACATTACTAACAAAAAGATTATGGAAGAGGAAATTCTTCAAAAAGAACAAGAACAAAAATTAATGAATTCCTATGCATTCCAGCGTAGTTTGATTGATTGGTTAGATAGTGGGATTGCAGTAACAGATTGGAATAAAAAAATAAGGCTCTTAAATAGGAAATTTTACGAAATTTTCCAGTTGAAGGGTGAAATTGATTGCCATATTGGGATGCACGCTTCCGATTTACATTACCTTTTTGATAAAGAAATTAATAAAATTAAGCTGGAAAATAAAGAAAAACGAACGAGAACTACAAAAGAGATTAAAATAGATACAGGTATGACACTACGCTACAATTGTTTTCCTTTAAATGAGGAAAATGATTTTGTAGGCTACTTATGGGAGTTTGAGGATATCACAGAACAAAAAAAAATGGAAAGAGTTATTATTCAGGCAAAAGAAGAGGCTGAAAAAGTGAACATGGCCAAATCAAGTTTTTTGTCTAAGATGAGTCATGAACTGCGTACGCCGCTGAATGGAATTCTGGGTTTTGCTCAATTATTGGAGATGGATGAATTTTTAAATGAACAACAGCGTGATTTTGTACAGGAGATTTTAAGTGGAGGAAGCCATTTATTAAGTTTAATTAATGATATTTTAGACGTGTCAAGAATAGAAACAGGAAATTTAAAGATTTCTGTAGAGGAAGTTCATCTTCTAACTGTCATCAAGGAATGTATCAATATTGTACAACCATTGGCTAAGAAGAAGAATATCAGTATTTATAGCCAACTGGATCAATGGGAAGATATGATCGTTCTTGCTGATCCTCTACGTCTTAAACAAATATTGCTGAACCTACTCGATAATGCTATTAAATACAATCAAGAAAATGGAAAAGTCATCGTTTTCTGTCGTTTACAAGAGAATAAGCAGTACATTCATATCGTAGATACAGGTGTGGGTTTTTCTGCAGAGGAATATACTAAAGTGTTTGTTCCATTTTATCGAATTGAAAGTGCAAAAGAAGAAGGTACAGGCATTGGGTTATCTTTAGTTAAACAGCTGGTGCATCTAATGGGAGGGGAGATTAATGTAACAAGCAATAAAGGAACAGGAAGTGAGTTTTGTTTTAGCCTTCCTCTTCCAAATGATTCAAAGACTGTCATACAATGGGGTGAACAAACTGAATTTCCTCCACCAAATAATAGGAAGGAAGATAACTATCGTTTGCTATATATTGAAGATAACGAATCCAACTTGCACTTAGTAAGTAACATCATTAAATCGCAGCCTTCCTATACGCTCTTATCAGCTCGTACAGGAAAAGAAGGAATAGAAATTGTAGCAAACGAAAAAATAGATTTGGTTCTTCTTGATATTAACCTCCCAGATATTAATGGATATGAAGTATTTGAAATTTTAAAAGCAGGCAAAGAAACGAAAGATATTGCTGTCATCGCTGTAAGTGCAAATGCAATGCCAAAGGATATTCAATATACATTGGATAAAGGATTTGATAACTATTTAACAAAGCCCATTCATGTACAAGAGTTTTTGACAATCCTAAGTGAAACGCTAAACAATACAATTAATCAAAATATTCCAGATCATAAAATTTTAAGTACAGGACCACATGGCGAGGAAGCTGCCTCAGCAAAAACACTGCGGTTATCTTTGAAAGAGCTAAAAAAAATTAAGAAAAAGAAATATAAGGCTGCTATTGCTATGCATTATACTGGAAGTGATTGGTCAAGGTCCCAATTGGAAGGAATGCAAACTACTTTTGAGAAAATGGGCATTGAGGTAGTAGCCGTGACAAATGCAGAATTTAAATGGAAAAAGCAAGTAGCCGACATTGAAAGCATTTTAGCCAAAAAACCGGATATCCTGGTGAGCATTCCAGTTGATCCAGAATTGACTGCAAGTGTATATCAAAAAGCAGCCCAAACTGGTGTAAAGCTGGTGTTTATGGACAATACACCGAATGGTTTGCAGCATGGGAAAGATTATGTAAGTATTGTTTCTGCTGACAATTATGGAAATGGCATTGAATCGGCTAATATCATGGCTGAGAAATTAGATAGAAAAGGTAAGGTCGGGATTATTTATCATGATGCTGATTTTTTTGCAACCAAACAAAGAACGGAAGCATTTGAAAAAACGATAAAGGAAAGGTACCCTGATATTCAAATTGTCGATCGTAGGGGAATTACTGATTCGAATGATGGAGAAAAAGTGGCATCCGGTATGATTGCTGAACATCAGGATTTAAATGGTATTTTTGTTGTATGGGATGTCCCGGCTGAAGGAGCTTTGAGGGCAACTCGTACTGCAAAAAAAAGCAATTTAGTCATTACGACAATGGATTTGGGTATGAACGTCGCCTTGGAAATTGCACAGGATGGACCTATTAAAGGACTAGGTGCCCAGCTACCATACCAGCAAGGAGTCGCCGAAGCGATTCTAGCAGGGTATGCCCTACTTGGAAAACAAGCGCCACCCTATGTAGCCGTTCCGTCTCTAAAAGTAATGAAAGAAAATGTAATTGATGCTTGGCAGCTCGTTTATAATGAAGATGCTCCAGATATTATTCAAAGTGTTGCGAAATCAAGAAACGCTAGGGAAAAGGGGGAACAACAAGATGAAAGTATTGATCGCAGACGATGATGTTACCTCAAGAAAATTGTTAAGGTACTTTATTGGGAGTTTATCCAAATATAAAATTGTTGGAGAGGCCGCCAACGGTGAAGAATTGATACACTATGTTACGAAAGAAAAACCGGATCTTGCTTTAGTCGATATCGGAATGCCCTTATTGAATGGGATGGAAGCAGTTAAAGCATGTAAAGAACTTTTCCCGGCTTTACAAGTTATTTTTATTACTGGTCATGATAATTATGCACTTGAGGCATTTAACGTAAAGGCAGTAGACTATATTTTAAAGCCAATTGATAGAAATCGTTTATATGGTGCTTTAGAGAGAGCCTCCCAAGTGTCTATTTCACTAGTCGATAAAGAACATTCATCTAAAAAGGATTTAATGATTAAACAGCAGAAAAATATAATTTTTATTCCATTAGAAGAAATTATCTTTATTGAAAGACTTGATCGGAAATCTGTCATTCATACTAAAAATGGTAAATTCGAGACAAATGAAGCTTTAACTAGCTTAGAAGGTGCCGTTGATTCTAGGTTTATGATATCTCATAGATCTTATATTATAAATGTGGAACTTTTAACAAGAATCGAAGCAACGGGTCAAATGTATAAAGCCTATTTTAAAGATTATAAGGAAACTGCAAGGATTTCCAAGCATAAAGTAGACAATCTGCAAAGGTACAAATTATTATAAAACAGGGAGCTCAGCAATAAGTGCTGAGTTTTTTTAATTTGTTGTTTTTTTGTTTATATGGATAAAAACGACGCTTAAAAGGATTTTTAAAGAGTTTGAACCTCAGAAAATGTTGTCTGAATCCAATTAGACAATATTTTTGTATGCGATTACAATTCTGTTATAGAGAAGAACAAGAAAAGAGAGTCGTAAAATGGTGCGAATAATAGATGTAGCAAAAAAAGCAAATGTTTCAACTGCTACAGTGTCAAGAGTGCTAAGTAAACCTAACACTGTAACGGAAGAAACGACTGAGAAAGTATTACAAGTAATTAAAGAATTAAACTATCAGCCAAATGCATTAGCTCGCCAGTTAAGAACATTAGAAACCAAAACCATTCTAGTCATTGTACCTGATATAACAAATCCTTTTTTTTCTAAGGTATTAAGAGGAATTGAGTCTGTAGCCGTCATAAAAGGATATCAAGTTCTGCTTGGGGATACGGGCAATGATTTGGAAAGAGAAAATGGGTATTTAAATATACTTCTCCAAAAAAAAGCTGATGGAATGGTTTTACTAACGGCGAGAATGGAATCGAAGAACATTGAGGAAATGGCTCTCAAATATCCTGTAGTTTTGGCATGTGAATATATAGAAGGTTCAGCCATCCCCACCGTTTCTATTAATAATATCAGCGGGGCTCAAAAAGCAACAGAATATTTGGTTAAGTTAGGACATAAAAGGATAGGATTTATATCAGGTCCCCTAGGTGGAGTGATAGGCCAGGATCGATTAAAAGGATTTTATCAGACAATGACACGATACAACCTGACAGTTGAGTCTATTTTAGTGCAGGAGGGTGATTTTTCTTATGAAAGCGGTTTTAATATAATGAATCAATTTTTGGGTCTTAATCATCCTCCAACAGCCGTGTTTGCAGCAAATGATGAGATGGCATTTGGAGCTATAAATGCTATTTCTTCAAAAGGATTAAGTGTTCCACATGATATTTCCGTAGTAGGATTTGATGATATAAAATTTTCATCTATTTTCAAACCGGCTCTTACAACCATCTCACAGCCAGCTTTTGAGATGGGCACGATGGCAATGAAATTACTTATAAAGTTGATGAATAAGGAAGAAATTGAAAGACATCAATATTTAATGGAAGATCAGCTTATCATACGTGATTCGTGCTCAACACATCTTTCATAAGGGAATAAGAGTTCTTTTGAAAATGTGTCTGATGATTTAAATCTTCTTGTTTTTTAAAATTAAGATGTAATCGATTACAAATGGTTGGAAAAAGAATTGCTTAATATCTGATTAAAAAGGGATTTTTAGTTTGGGTTTTTGATAAGTACAATCAATTACAAGTACAGGTAGTAAACACAGCTTCTTCTTATAATAAATTAAAAAATATAGTCTTTTTCTAGAATGCTTTGTAATCGATTACATGTATTTTGATTCAATTATTTCTTATCTAAATTAATTTAGGGAGGTGATGAAATCCCAGTATTAATACACCATGTACTCATAAGGAATCTTTAAAGATAGGAGAGAAACCATGAAACTAGGATATCAGACAAATACGTGGGGCGGGGTAGTAGGGCATCCTGCCGGAGTCACTTCGATAAAAGACCTTTATTACCTTGCAAATGGATCAACAGAAGAAGCTTTAAAGGATATTGCAGAAGTTGGATATAAAGGATTTGAAATGTTTGACGGAAATCTAATGGAATTTAAAGATAGAAAAGAAGAATTTAGAGCATTGCTGAACCGTTACTCTTTAGACTTTATTGGAGTTTACACTGGAGGGAATTTTATTTTTCCAGATATTTTGGAAGAAGAATTATTAAAAATTGAAGAGGTTGCAGCTCTTGCTTCTGAACTAGGAGCGAAGCATCTAGTAATTGGCGGAGGAGCTATCCGTGCGAATGGTATTTTAGAAAGCGATTACACTGATTTAGGCAATGCTCTTAATCGAGTAGTAGTAATTGCAGAGAAATATAATCTTATTCCAAGTTATCACCCGCATTTAGGAACAAACGTAGAGGCCCCAGACCAGCTGGACAAATTAATGGCACTAACAACGATTAATTTATGTCCGGATACAGCGCATATCGAAGCAGGTGGAGGGAATCCGGTAGAAGTAATTAAAAAATATGCAGATCGCATTAAATATATTCATTTCAAAGATTATTATAATGGAGAATTTCTTCCTTTAGGAGAAGGACATCAAAAGTTTGATCAAATGATCCAAGTTCTGGATGAAATTGGATATGATGAATGGCTTACAGTAGAATTAGATAGCTATAATGATCCGAAAAAAGGAGCAGAAATCAGTTTTAACTTCTTATTAAGTTTTGAAACGGCAAATAAGTCTTAAGGTCAAGAAGAAAGTAGCAGAGATAATATATTAGAAACTTGAAGTCTAATTTACCATAACGATATAGAAAATGTTATTTAAAAGATAGTAGATCAGAATAAATAGACTACTTTCATAGGAGGAGAATAAAAATGAAAAAGTTAAACGTAGGTATGATTGGCGGAGGATTTATGGGGAAGGCGCATGCACTCGCTTACGCAGGTATGCCAATGTTTTTTTGGCCGGCACCAGCAGTTCCTCAACGACACACAGTCGTTGATGTGACCGAAGAGTTAGCAAAAGATGCAGCGGAACGTTTAGGATTTGAAAACTATTCATCTGATTGGAGAAAGGTAGTAGAAGATCCTGAAATTGATATTATTGATATTGTAACACCAAATGACTCTCATGCAGAAATTGCCATTGCAGCTGCCAAAGCAGGTAAACATATCATTTCAGAAAAACCGTTAGCACGAACTGCAGCAGAAGCAAAAACAATGCTTGACGCAGTAAAAGAAGCAGGTGTTAAGCATATGGTCGCATTTAACTATCGCAGAACACCAGCCGTTGCTCTAGCAAAAAAATACATTGAGGAAGGAAAAATCGGAAAGATTTTAAACTTCCGAGGCACGTACCTGCAAGACTGGTCTGCGGATCCTAACTCGCCTTTATCATGGCGTTTCCAAAAAGAACGAGCTGGTTCAGGTGCATTAGGTGATATCGGAACACATGTGATTGACTATGCGAGATATCTTGTGGGTGACATTTCAGAGGTAATGGCTGTTGCAAAGACATGGATTGGTGAAAGACCGATTCAAAGTGGTGCTGTAGATAAACTAGGAACTGTAAAAGCAGAAGCTGATGTACCAAAAGGTAAAGTTGATGTAGACGATGAGTTTTCAACTTTAATTAAATTTGATAACGGCGCAGTAGGAAGCATTGAAGCGACCCGTAATGCCTGGGGTCGCAACAACTTCTTAACATTTGAAATTCACGGAGAGAAAGGTTCATTATACTTTAACTATGAACGCCGTGATGAGCTTCAAGTATGTTTCTCCGATGATCCAAGTGATAGCCGCGGATTCAGAACGGTTTATACAGGACCTGCACATCCATATGGAGAAGGTCTATGGCCAATCCCGGCATTAGGAATTGGGTACGGGGAAACAAAAATTATTGAAACATATGATTTCCTCAAATCAATCGCTGAAAATACAAGCGTATCACCAGATTTTGAAGACGGTTATCAAATCGCTGTTATTTCAGATGCTATCCTTGAATCAGCTGAAAAAGGTGTGTGGGTTAATCTTACAGAAAATTTAGTGAAAGCTTAAATAATAGTTTAGTAGAGGCTAGTCCTAGTAGACTAGCCTTTATTAGAAATAGAGTTGTTGATTTGTGATTCGGATCAATAGAGGCAAGTCAGCAAGCGGCTATAAAGGTTTTAATTCTCTTTTTAGCTACTACGTAAGTAAAAGAAATTATGGAAAATACAGTTTATTAAGGTGGAGAAAGAAATGGAAAAAATAAAAGTTGGAGTTATTGGGACAGGGTTTATTGGACCTACTCATATTGAGGCTATCAGAAGACTCGGTTTTGTAGAAGTAGTTGGATTAGCAGAACATGGGCAGGAAGTAGCAGAACAAAAAGCGGTTGAACTTGGAATTCCGAAAGCTTATGGGGATTATCGTGACATGTTAAAAGACAGCGAGATTCAAGTTGTTCATAACTGTACACCTAATCACCTTCACTTTCAAATTAATAAAGAAATTATTCAAGCAGGCAAACATGTGTTATCGGAGAAACCATTAGCTATGTCTAGTGAAGAATCAGCCGAGCTATTGAAATTAGCTAAAGAGCACCAGGTCGTACATGGCGTAAACTTTAACTATCGCCAATTTCCGATTGTAAAACAATTAGAAACGATGATCAGAAACGGTGAGTTAGGGAAAGTCAACTTAGTGCACGGAAGTTATTTACAAGACTGGTTATTGTTCGAAACAGACTTTAATTGGCGCTTAGCTCCTGAAGTCGGAGGGAAATCACGAGCGGTAGCGGATATCGGTTCTCATTGGTGTGATACAGTTCAATATGTAACAGGTAAAAAAATCGTCGAAGTTTTTGCTGATTTAGCAACTGTTATACCAGTAAGAAAAAAATCTACTTCTCAAGGATCTACTTTCGGGGGACAAAAAGGACAAGAAGAAGCATATGAAGATGTTCCGATTAACACAGAAGACTATGCATCTGTTCTTGTACGTTTTGAAGACGGGGTAAAAGGCTTATTTACTGTGTCTCAAGTAAGTGCAGGGCGAAAAAATAGGCTAAGCTTCGAAATCGCTTGCAGTCAAAATTCTGCTTTTTGGAATCAAGAAGAACCAGAAAAGCTGTGGATTGGCTATCGAGATCAACCAAATCAAACTCTTCTTGCAGATCCTACTTTATTTAATCCGGAAGCAAAATCGTCCATTCATCATCCTGGGGGCCATAATGAAGGCTGGCCAGATGCATTAAAAAATGGATTGTTGAATTTCTATACCTTTATTCGAGAAGGTAAAAATCCTTTAAGTGATAAAGCCACTTTCGCGACATTTGAAGATGGACATATGTCCATGTGCATTACCGACGCCATTTTAGCAAGTCATGAACAACAAAAATGGATGAAGGTGAAGGTAAAGCAGGAGGTCCGTGCATGAAATTAGGGGTGTTTACAGTTCTTTATCAAAACTTGCCTTTTGAAGAGATGCTGGACAAACTATGTGAAATGGGTGTAGAGGCCGTTGAATTGGGCACAGGCAATTATCCAGGAAACAGTCATTGTAATCCGGATGAATTACTAGAGAACTCAGAGAAATTAAAAACATTTCAAGCTGCCCTTACAAGTAGAGGACTTACAATAAGTGGTCTAAGTTGTCATGGCAATTTACTGCATCCAAATAAGATGGTTGCCAAAAAGGCTCATGACGTGTGGAGAAAAACAGTTTTATTAGCTGAACGTTTAGAAGTGCCGGTGATTAACGGATTTTCTGGGTGCCCAGGTGACCACCCAGGTGCCAAAAATCCGAACTGGGTAACCTGCTCTTGGCCGCCGGAATATACAGAAATCCTAGGTTGGCAATGGAATGAAGTAGTCATTCCTTATTGGAAAGAGGAAGTGAAATTTGCAGAGTCACACGGTATCCATCAAATTGCACTTGAAATGCACCCGGGTTTTGTTGTGTATAACCCTGAAACTCTCTTGAAATTAAGAGAGCATGCTGGGCCAAGTATTGGAGCTAATTTTGATCCAAGCCATTTGATTTGGCAAGGAATTAATCCAGTAGAAGCCATTAAAAAACTTGGTCGAGAAGAGGCTATTTTTCATTTTCATGCAAAAGATACGTATTTGGATCAGGCAAATATTAGTGTTAATGGGGTATTAGATACAAAACATTACAGTGATACTTTGAATCGTTCGTGGACATTTAGATCCGTAGGATATGGGCAAAACGAAAAAGTATGGAAAGATATGGTGAGTGCGCTTCGTGCGGTAGGATATGACTATGTGATATCCATTGAACATGAAGATATACTAGCTTCGTTAGATGAAGGATTAAGTAAGGCCGTCTCTTTATTAAAAGGCGCACAATTTAAAGAACAATTAACTGAAATGTGGTGGGCGTAACAGTATATTTTCTATATAATTAATGATAAATACCCAGTTGGGTATTTATCATTAACCATTGAAGAGAACCATCTAATGAGTAAATGTGACTATCAGCATTGTTAAATATATAATTTTGAGGTGATTAAAATGAATGCGATTTCAAAAAGAGAGCAAAACACCAAAGGTCTTCCATCAGCTATGATTTGGGGCTATATCGCAACTCTAATTTTTATGGTAGGAGATGGTCTCGAACATGGTTGGCTTTCACCGTATCTTATTGAACATGGCTTAACCGTTCAACAATCTTCTACTCTCTTTGCAGCATACGGAGCTATATTAGCAATCGCCTCCTACTTTTCGGGTGTCCTTACAGAAGCATGGGGACCAAGAAAGGTTATGATAGCAGGCTTGGTTATCTGGTTAGTAGGTCAAATTCTTTTTATTGAATATGGTCTAAAACCCCATAATTATGCAGTTATGTTACCGACTTATGCTATTCGAGGATTTGGTTATCCTTTATTTTGCTATTCGTTTTTAGTTTGGGTTACGTATCGCAGTCCTGAACGTATTTTAGCTACGGCAATAGGGCTATTTTGGGCAGCATGGAGTGGCGGTCTTTATGTTGTTGGAAGTTATTTTCCAGCTTATATGATTCCGAAAATCGGATATATCGGATTAATGTGGAGTGCGGTCGTATGGGTGTTAATCGGTGGGTTAATTGGAGTTGTTGTTGTAAAAGGCCAAGTACATGAGCGTGAGGGTAACGGCAAGGAAAAATTGAAAAGTTTACTCAGTGGACTAACTATTTGTATTGAAAAGCCAAAAATCGCAATAGGCGGAGTTGTTCGTATAATAAACTCCACCGGCGTAGGTGCTCTTCCAATCTTTTTCCCTCTATACTTGTCCTCTGAATATGGATACAGTACAGAAGAATGGTTACAAGTATGGGGAACTATGTGGGTGGCCAATATCTCTTTTAACTTAGTCATTCCTTATATCAGTGACAAATGGTTAGGTTGGCGAAAGACAATTATGTGGATTGGCAGTGTCGGTTGCGGTGTAATGACTCTGGTTATGCTTTATACTCCTCAAATGTTCGGGCATAATTTCTGGGCATTAACTGTGGTAGGCATAATTTTTGGAATCGTTCTATGTGGTTATGTACCACTCTCTGCTCTAGTAAGTTCATTAGCACCCGAAAAGAAAGGCTCAGCTATGGCTATTGTAAGTTTTGGGGCTGGAATGTCTTACTTTATTGCACCTGCAATTGTAGGAACATTCATTGGTAGCATGGGTGTACACGGAGTCATGTGGATATTTGCTGGTTTGTATTTTGTTAGTGCTATTTTGATGATATTTATGAAATTACCAGGTGAAGAAAAACAAAACAAGAGCAGTTATTCACCTGAGAAACAAGTCGGTTGAAAGTAAGGACAATCAATATGGCATACAGGCTTTTATACTGTTTTAACCAAGTACTTAAGTGAGTAGATGTCATATAGCAAATATAATAAAAAAGTCCATGAAATTCAAATAATTTCATGGATTTTTTTATTTTCCTAATGGACAAGTTAACAGGTGAATTCTTTAGAGATGTTAGCAATGCATGAGTTATTTTATACTCCCATTTAAAGAATCTCTGCCTAAAGTGTATGAATCAAATGAGATAATTGCAGAAATAAAGTATCCATTGTATTAAGGTTGTTCATATGCAAAATTAATAAATAACTCTTCTTTCTTAGCGCTGCTGCTCTAATTCTTAGTCAGCGATCTCCTCCACATTTAATAAAGCAATTACCTATTTGCTCTTGTAGAGTAAAGCTCATTTTTTTGACGTGTTTCTTCTATTGATGATAAAGAAAGAATAAATAAACTCTAAGATTGTAGCTAAAGATAGAATAGGCACAGTAACCTTAATTATAATACCAAGACTACTTGCTGTATCAACTGATAAAAGAAACAATCGAATTGTAACTACATACAAAATTATCGAAGTGACTAAAGAAACGATTGATACCTTTAACGCATTAAAAAAAATTCTCCATACAACTGACCGTTTTTGTTTCTTATTAACAGAAAATCAGTAGGATATTTAAGTTAATGTAGAGAGGAAATTGCGAATAATTGAAACAAATAGGCAGATTTAATGATTCTTCAAATGTTCCTATATTTTTTTGCCTCTTGTTGCTGATTAACAAGCACTATCTAAGATAAATCGTACTCATTATTAAAAATACGTCTTATAACAGACATTGTAAATCTAACCAATAATAAGGAAAAGGAGAGAGAATAAAAAGTAGTTCTCCAATTCCATCCATTTTTATATTTAATAAGGCGTGTATTTTTTTCTAACCATAGCTCAGCAATAGTCATAGGTATACTGAAATACAGAACTTTTAAAAGGCACTGAATGATGCGGGAATCCTTAGTTAGTTGATTATAAAAGACACAAGTAATTGGGAAAAGGATGTAATCAAACAACACGCTTGTTTTAACTTGTCTTGGAAATCGGGTGGGATATTGAACATAGCCTCTTTTTACAATCAGATTATCGACCAATGATGCATAGTAACTTTTTATAAAGAAAACAAGGAGCCATTCCTTTGCAAGTGGTTTTTTTATTAAATATATAAAAGAACTAATACCAAAGAGATAAAGGAATTTTATAAGGTTTATTTCAAATTTTCGACCCAATGTTTAGCACCTCCACAAAGATAGTTTATCTTTAATGCAGAAGGTTATACTAAGGAAATTCCATAATTAGATTAGTAAACAGTGAATAAGCAAGGTTCTATTTTGATATAAAATTGTTTCCTGGTTATGAACATTTTCACTTAAACTAACGGGTAGCAAATGCTTAATATGTACAATCGCTTTCTCACTTATTTGAAATAGAAACGGTCACCGTGACTCTAGACAAGCTGGCGAGAAGGTTTGCTCTTTAGTCTTCTTGACGGATTGGCTGATACCCGTGCTGGAGCTGGACATTCTATAAAATATAAAAGAATAATCATAGGGACAGCTCTACTTTTTCAAAGAGGAAAGGATCCGCCCCTGTGATTAAAAACTTATTTTCTTTTAAGAAGCCAGTCTTGAAAATCGGTGGCAATTATTCTTTCACCTGTGATTCCCTCTGCAGCAGCTGAGGATCGACTAAAAAACGCGGGTTTACTGTCCTCATCCCAATTCCCGCATTATTGACGAGAACATCGAGTTTCCCCCATTCTCTTTTCACCCATTCGACCGCGTTATTGACGGATTGTTCTGATCGAACATCTAAAGGAATTCCAACAGCAGGATAACCCTCGCGCTTTAATTTCTCTACTGCTTGATCCAATTTAGTTCCACCTCTAGAAGCTAACGCCACCGTGGCGCCACCTTGAAGCAAAGCCTCCGCCATGGAAAATCCTAGGCCGCTTGAAGCACCTGTTACGAGTGCATGGATATTTCTTAACTCTTTTGTATTCATTGGCATTTTCCCTCCGAAATGTTATTAAACCACTGACTGATACAGTATTCTAGGTAATCATCACTTTATACGAAATTTCTTTAAAAAGCAAAGCTATGATAAAAGAGTAGGGGACTTAAATTGCTAAAGAGGCGGTTTAGCTTAAATACATTTCTTCATAAAGTTAAAAAAGAAAATTTTCCTAATTTCTTATTTATAACAGCTTACCGTTGATACGGGAACATTGAACTTCAGTAACTGCTAATTGAATTCTACTTCATCTGGAGACCTTTAAATTAAAATGTTTCCTTTCTTCTGAGAGACTTATTAAATTTCGAAAACAATCAATTCAATCTTCTTTTCGTATAGAAAACCTTATTAAGAAACATGCATTAGAAAAAATATAGATCATATATATGAGATATCCCGTTTGAATGTTTGAGGAGGGTATTATGAAACCTATGTTACCTAGTGAAAAATATTTCGGTAATTTAGAACTAGTTTATGCATTTTATGGGGCTATGCCTACAGGTGTTACTGTTTCAGAAACCGGTCGTATTTTCATTTGCTTTCCGAAATGGGGAGACGATGTTAAATTTACAGTGGCGGAAATTGTTCAAGATAAATTGCAGTCTTATCCCAATTTACAAACCAATTTGGTTAACTCCGAAAATATCACAATGACTTTCATCAGTGTCCAAAGTGTAGTCGCTGATGGAAGGGGAACGCTTTGGATATTAGATACAGCAGCACCCAATTTTTCTGAACCTATTAAAGGGGGAGCGAAATTAGTCGCTGTTGATTTAGAAACCAATACAATAAGAAAAGTATATACCTTTACAGAAGATGTTGTTCTACCTACAACTTATCTGAATGATGTCCGTTTTGATTTTCGTGTTGGAAAAGCAGGTTATGCCTATATAACAGATTCTTCTTCAAAAGGACCAGGAGCTATTATTGTCGTAGATTTATCAAATGGAAACGCGTTTAGACGGTTAAATGGAGCAAAATCAACTTCACCCGATCCCTATTTTTTACCGAAGGTAGAAGGTGAAATTTTGATGAATAGAAACATAGATGGCTCAACTTCCCCATTTAGATTGGCTTCTGATGGAATAGCGATTTCTCCCGATGGCAAAGTTTTATTTTTTTGTCCACTAACCAGTCGTCATCTTTTCTCGATCCCAACAGAAGTTCTAAGGGACCGAACTATACCAGATAAAGATTTAATTTATCATGCGGAGTATTGGGGAGAAAAAGGTGCGTCTGATGGAATGATCACCGATGCAAAGGGAACTGTTTATGCTGGAGATTACGAAAACAACAGTATTCGTAAGATATTTCCAAATGGCACAATGGAAACTATCGCACATGATCCGAGAATTTTGTGGCCGGATACTTTTTCAATCGGTCCGGATCAATATTTGTATGTCATTGTGAACCAACTACATCGACAGCCTAGATTTCATTATGGAAAAGACTTACGAGAGAAACCTTATAGTTTACTTCGTATCAAAATTGATGAATTTCCTGCTCCAACCTTTTCATCATAAAAATAGTCAATTAATTGTTTTTATTATATAGTGTAAAACAAACACGAGTAAGCAAGAAGTATTAGCTTTATTTACTTCTGCCAAATAACATCAAAATGGTTTAATAGAAACAGTTTATTTGGTTAGTGTTAAACTGTTCCAGGAAATGTTTTATAATATCGGTAAATTCAATGCAGTATTAATATTATTTAAATCCAAACGCATCTGTTCGTTTGGATCTCAAGCAGGGTAATCCTTATACGCTTATTTAATAACATGAATGTCGCATACATATCTAGTTAACATAATACCTCTTTAGTTAATGAAGTTGCTCGACTGAAGAATGCAAAATCCTTAAAGAGAAATTCTTTATGAAACAATTTACTAAAGTAGAATAAGAAGTCTTTGCTCTTGCTATTGATAGTCATTCCATTTCAGAAATACAAAGCCTTCTTCATAAAGAAGAAAGCACCATTAAAAATTAAAGAAAAAGTATCTTAAAGAAATTGAATACGGAATCTATGACAGACGCTGTTCACCAATTTCAAAATCTACATCAAGAACCTTCACAGAAGATAATACGCATTTCATAACCATATAAGTGCCTTTAAGCCTGCTTTTTTTTTTAGTCTAATAATTCCTTTTCCTTAAACACTTTTCTCAGAGCTTCATTCACTAATTCTGATTTATAACTTTTTGGGACTCGATCAATAATACTTAAAACATCATCATCAAAATAAAAACCTCGATACACTCGCTTTGAACGGTCTTTTGGACTTTGCAACAGCAAATCAATTGCATCTACTGTACTAGCTTTTTCAAAGCGGTCATTACTACTTTCACTTTCATTTAAAAAGCTAGCCACTAGCTGCTACTTCATTAGTGGCTAGCTTTTGTTTTGCTGGCATTTTATTGTTTTTAGAAATAAGCGTATTAAAATTAACATCCAAAGGTTCTGATTCTTCTCCAACGTAGCGATAAATACTTTCCTTACTGTCCCATTCATAGCCTAATTTCTTAATCTTTGATTGAATGGTACGAGTACTTACATCATACTGATCAGCTAATTCTTTAATGGGTAATAACAAATAATTTTTAGGGGAGACTATTTATGACGCTGTGAAGCTTCTGTTTGGAAATCCTCATTACTTGTTGAGTTAACAACATGCTTCGTTAAAAAGCTACTGACCCCTGTTCAGTAGCTTTTACTTTTTAATTAAAATAAAACAGCTTATAGGCAGTGATAAAAAAGAAGTCTCCATGGAGACTTCTTTTCAATATTTATTAATTTTTTATTTCCAGACTGATTTAAATGTTAGAATTAAATAAGATCCTCTATTTTTGCATTCTTTTTAAATTCTAAAATGGCTTCTACTGCCTTTTTGTACCCTCCGGAATCCCTTAAGGATTTTCCGATTTCTAAGCTCTTTTCCTTGAATGAAGAGTCCGATAGCACTTGTTCTGTTTTGTTTCGTAATGTAGTGGCGTCTAGTTCTTGACGATTAAGTTGTAGACCAGCTCCTAATTCTTCAATCCGATTAGCTACTATTAGTTGATCGCCTACAACAGGCATAACCACAAGGGGAACACCAAAATAAAGTCCTTCACTCGTACTATTCATTCCACCATGAGTAATAAAAACATCTGCTTGTTCTAGTATTTCTAACTGAGGTACATAATTACGTATAATGAAATTAGATGGAATATCTTTAAATTGGCTAATGTCCGTCTGTTTTCCTACCGATAATATAACTGTAGCTTGTATTTCTTGGAATGCTTCAAAACAGGTAGTATATAACTCAGGTTGCTGATTAAATATCGTTCCCATTGAAATAAAGATGAGCTTATTACCAGGAATACTTTTTAAAGAAAGAGTTTCTACATCTTTTCGCGGCGCAATAGAAGGACCAACAAAAATAAACGAGTTGTCAAACTTTTCAGCACGAGGTTGGTATGATCTTGATGTGTATACAAGAGTAATATCGCCAGGGCAAGACATCAGCTTATGATTATCGTTGATTGTTATACCATATTTTTGTCTCCATTTTTTTAATATCTCTTCAAGCTTTTGATATGTTGGAGATTTCTTATCCATTTCTCCTCGACTTTTCATCACGTTCGAAAAGACCTCTTCATCGATAGCGAACGTTGTACAAGAAGATATTTTAGGTATCTTTAATATATCGGCAATCATCCATCCTGCGGCGAAATTATTATCATAAATAACATAATCATACTTTTCATCTCTTATGTCCTCTAGAACACTTGCTATGACTGTATCCGCAGACCGTACCATATATAATAGCATTTCAAGAGGGTCCATTCTTTTTGCCATTTTTTTCACTAGATCTGCATCGCGTGTGAAATTTTTATAGGGACGAAATGTAGCTCCTGTTTTCTCAATTTTATTTCTATATTCTTCTATACAGTAATAGACAACCTCTTCACCCTTTTTTATTAGTTCTTCCACTAATGCAATGGTAGGGTTGACGTGGCCTTCTTCTGGATAATTAAGGAATAAAACTTTTCCCATCTTAATTCCTCCTTTTACAAGATAATTAAGCAATATGGTGGTAAACAACGTATGCCTATCAGAGAATATTATCCAGCAGAAAAACCATATAAAATGGTTTGTGTAGAAGATCCATTTGGAAATATTTTCGGAATTTATACGCATAGCTATGAGTTAACTTATTCACAAGGCGCTTACTAATAAATAATCTCTTTCCACCAGCAAAATCTTTTGCTGGTGTTTTTTATTATATGGTAGCGCCATGTTACAAAACAATAAAAAAGAGAGTTTATTAACATTTCTAAATTTAATGATCCAGTGGTTTTTGACATTGTGAAACAGAATTAAAAAGAAAAGGCCGTAAAAGTATACTGACTCCAAACTTGATGATAATAGAAAGAAGAGTGCATAATGAAATATGCATGTTTTTTTCTAAACTATAAGCAGCCGTATGAAATATATTAAAAACTATATTCGTAAAAAAAGAAGGTGACTGTTCTATGAAAGCTGTACAAGTAACAGGTTATGGAGACGTAAGTAAATTAAGCCTAGTAGAAATTCCTATACCTGAACCGAAAGAAAATGAAGTTCTTATAAAAGTGAAGGCCTGTGCTATTAACAATACAGAAATTTGGATGAGAGAGGGTGCTTACGGTACTGACTCAAAATCTGGATGGCGACCGGAAGGAGTCCAGTTTCCACGTACACCAGGATCTGATATAACGGGAAAAGTAGTAAAAGCAGGAAAATTAGTAGAGGCGTCTATAGTGGGAAAAGATGTTGTTTTATTCCCTTTTATATCTAGTGGCGAAGAAGGGTACGAACATATTTCTGATGATATGTCTTTTATAGGTTCAGAATACGATGGTGGTTATGCTGAATATGTGGTTTGGCCTGCTGAACTTTGCTTTGACATGCCCCTATCAAGCTATTCAGAAAGTGCTGTTTTTTCGGTAAGTGGGTTAACTGCTTGGCACATGGTCAACCAAATTCAAGCTCAACCAGGTGAGACAGTGATAGTAACTGGAGCAAATGGTGGTGTGGGATCATTAAATGTACAAATTGCCTCTAAAGTCTTTGGTGCTAAAGTTATTGCAATCACGGGGGACTTAGAGAATCAAGAAAGAATTAAGGAATTGGGAGCCACACACGTATTATCATATAAATCTGATACTCTTTCAGAAGACATTTTAGAACTGAACGGAGGTCCGGTCGATTCCGTTCTAGATGTTGTAGGAGATGCTTTGTTTTCCATATCTCTTCAAGTTTTAAAAAACGGAGGGAAATTTTGCATTTCAGGCTCTGCTGGTGGTCAGCATACAAATTTTGATTTTAGAACATTGTATCTAAAACATATTACAATGTATGGATCTGTGTTGGGAACGAGAGCAGAGTTTAAAGATATGCTTAAGGCAATTTCTGAGGGGAAAATTAAACCAGTTATCGATAAAATTTTCCCTTTAGACAAAGCAAAAGAAGCCCAAATGTATTTTAAAAATAAAGGGAAGTTAGGGAAAATTTTATTACTTACCCAAGAATAACCTTGTATCACAAAGGGTTCTTTCAACGAGTATGAAAGAACCCTTTTAACATTATTTTTGGTTTTTGTTTGCTTGAGCGTTTTGACGTTTAACGTGTTGTACGTCAGTCTCGCTAGCAAATTCCGTACCGTATTTGCCAGAAGATGCTTGAGCATTCTTTTGCTTCACGTGTTGTACATCTGTTCCTGAAGCTGTCTTGTTAGAGTATTTGTTTTCCATTACTATCACCTCCACAAGAATTAATATCTCCAAGTGGACAGACAGTATTCTTCGAAGTACCTGGTAAGAAAAAATTGAAAATTTCAGGAAGTGTTGGGCATATCACTATGAGGCAACAGAACGTATTTAAAAGCTATAGTAATCAACATTGCGTTGATTTAAATTGCCTTAAGGCAATTAAGCTTTGGAGTTGAAAAATAGAACAACCTGCTGCCACTCTTAGCAAGTTGTTCTATCAGGTAACATGTACAAGAAAACACCGTCAATAGTTTGTTCGAATTTTTACCGATTATATATTATAATCCTTAGGCAGCATGCTCTTAAGATAATTCATTGTGTAATTTTAGAATAGATGTACACCTTAAAATAGAGAGGTGTATAGAATCATGAAAAAGAATAGACTATTTTTAATACTGTTAGTTATCACTTGTTGGTCCAGCTTTTCATTTATGAAGGGCAAAGATTTTAAACGTTTTCTTCCAGCGTCCATTGCTATTTGTATGGTAACTAAATACCTTAATTCTTATGCTAAGAGAAAGAATTTTTGGTCTTTTAAACAAAGTATACATCCGAAAATTCCTGGTGAAGATGTGTGGACATGGGGGCCCTTTTTTACTGTATCTATGTGGGTGCTTAAATCCACATACCGTAAATTGCCTCTGTATATAGCTGTAAACTTTATGATTCATACTACATTTACATTTGTAGTTGTACCTAAATTAAAAAAGGGCAGCATCTTTAAGCTTAAGAAAATTAATCCTTTTCAGTACGTAACCATTTTGACTGTTAGACAACTTCTGTTATATGGTTTTCAACATATGAGTGAGTTTATAATGTCGAAGAAACTAGAGATAAAGTCGGATAATGAGGAGCATTAATAGGAGCATTCCTTTATTGGGTAAGTGATAAAAGTATCTAAGCATCTTCATCAGTACACAGGTCACGAGCCGTTTGGATAAAGGCATCCGTTTCTTTTGATGTACCTTTCCTAGCACTGCTATATTAATTTCTCTGAACGTGTTGGGCTTTAACTCTCTAGAAACTACTTGTTCTGGCAGTGACAAGTAGTTTCTTTTTGTTGTAATCGTAATTCCTAATCCTCCTTGTACCATACTTAAGGCTGTGTCATATGTAGTTCTTCGCCGTCTTTTGTAAAACTTCCGGTTTTCGATATCTGAACAATAAGCTGAATTTGCGATTTTGTCATATCAATTTTGTTATATACCATATAATTAATATGCATTTTATTTATGTTGGAACCTAATGTACCATAAAGGAGAATTAAACTTCAAGAAATCAACCGGAGGTAATTAGTATGGTCAATCGTAATAAATTGTTTCTGCTTGCACTTATACTAGCTGCATTTAACCTTAGGCCGGGTCTAACTTCAGTTAGCCCAGTATTGCATGGAATAACGAAGGATCTAGGTATGAGTTCAACTTTAGCTAGTTTGCTCACTTCCATTCCTTTGGTATGTTTTGGTTTTTGTTCGTTATTTGCTGGTCGTTTAGCAAATCGCTATCAACCAGAGAAGATGATTACTTTCGCTATAACTTGCATAGGTATTGCAACGTTTCTAAGGGCCTTTACAAATTCCTCAATTTACCTGTTAATAACGGCTTTATTAATTGGTGCAGGAATTGGTGTTGTAAGCCCTTTGCTTTCTGGTTTCATTAAAAGTCATTTTCCAGACAAGGCAGCATGGATGATAGGCATATACTCTACTTCAATGGTAGTGGGTGCATCTATTTCTATTGGGCTAACGACACCACTTCAACACTGGTTCAATCATTCATGGAAAAATGGATTAGCATTTTGGAGTATTCTTGCGCTACTCGCTATTCCATTTTGGCTTATGGTAATAAAACCATCTCGTATTCCTGCAAGTAATTTTTCACAAAAGACGAAGGTTTCTTTGCCGTTAAAAAATAAAAAAGCTTGGCTATTAACTTCTTTTGTAGGGATTGTAACTCTGTTGTTTTATTGTTTTTCAGCATGGCTACCAGCCATTGTAGAGGAAAAAGGGTGGACGCCAGCATTTGGTGGTCTTGTAGGTACAATTGCTATGATTGCACAGCTACCAGCTACTTTTTTATTACCTAGTCTTTTAAAAGTGCTACCGAGCAGAAGGTTTTGGATTACAGCCTTTACCTTAAGTATAATAATTGGTTTATCTCTGTTATGTTTTACAAACGTAACACCTATCGTTTCAAGTATATGTTTAGGGATTGGTGCCGGTGGTCTTGTGTCGCTAACTTTGTTGTTACCATTAGATATGGCATCTTCCCCTATGGAAGCAAGTACTTGGTCAGCAATGACTCAAGCAATTGGATATATGATCGGTGCAGTCGGCCCGTTCATAATTGGATTTCTTCATGATTATCTAGGAAGTTTTGTTCCGACGTTATATCTTCTTATAATTATAGGGTTCATTGCCATCTTATTAGGATGGAAAATCACAAAACCAGCTAGGGGTAAAGCTGAGGGTCTACCTGTGAAATAAAAACCACGAAGTAAATCGTGGTTTTTATTTTAACTTTTGAGAAAGCCTATATAACAACTTTTAAAGTATAGAGTGATATTACTGTGTGCAAGAGGGGGGTCCCATGAATACATTTGGTCAGATAAATAGTAGCGATTATATAGAATCACGCGTGGGTATCGCCTACTAATAAAGACTTATATTACTCGATTCTTAATACATATTTTTCTATCTTTCTGAGGTGACGTTATGGATTTACATGATTTAACAAGCCATCTTATTCATCGTACAGATGTAAGAGCAATGAATTATTTTAAGAAAAAGCTCAAGCCTTATGGCATGACTCCAGTACGATGGAGCATCATTAGTGTTCTAGACTCTCAAAAAGGGATAACCCAAACAGAACTAGCACAAGCAATTGATAAGAAACAAACAACTATTGTAGACATGATTTATGCGATGGAGGAAAAAGGACTCATAAAAAGAATATACGGTGAACAAGATCGTCGCTTACACTATCTGTTTCTTACAGAAAAGGGGGAAGAGTTAAAGAAAACTCTTTTACCTTTAGTTAAAGACGTTCACCTCTTCGTCACGCGTCACTTAAGTGATGAAGAGAATACTCAACTAAAGATATTGTTAAACAAAGTATATAATGGTATACAATAAGCCGTGTTACTGAATATTCCTTTCTGGATCCTATACGGATTCTTCCATCATCCTTTTGTTTGATTAACAACGATTAAAAAGAGTAGAAATAAAAAAGACAGCCACTTTTTGAATCAACCGGCTGTCTTTTTTATATGCACTAAATAGCAACACATGTTTCTTTAAGTGCTATTTAAGCATCTTCTTGAGCAAAAAGAGTGAGAGCTGTTTGAATAAAGGCATCTGTTGCTTTGGATGTATCTTTCATATCTAGCACTGCTATATTGATATCTCTAAACGTATCTGGTTTTAATTCACGAAAAACGACTTGGTCTGGCAACCACCAAATATTTTGTTTCGTTGTAATGGTAATTCCTAACCCTTCTTGTATCATACTTAATCCTGTCTCTATATAATCCATTTCAAACCGTACTTTAGGAGTCAAGTTATACTCGTTGAATAAAGCATGAATCTGTACCTCATAACCGCATTTTCCAATTAGTATATCTTCACCTTGTAGGTCAGGAATACTTATTGTTTCTTTCTGAGATAAAGGATTGCTTGAGTGCATAAGTACAATCAGTTGATCTTTAATTAAAGGTACGGTATCAAAATCTTTATCAGGAGGAATAATAATTCCTACATCAATGCATTTGGAACGTAACCACT
Source organism: Priestia sp. FSL W8-0524 (assembly GCF_038005965.1). Taxonomy (NCBI): domain Bacteria; kingdom Bacillati; phylum Bacillota; class Bacilli; order Caryophanales; family Bacillaceae; genus Priestia; species Priestia sp. FSL W8-0524. The sequence goes on along the minus strand of NZ_JBBOUG010000001.1, from coordinate 3,309,077 downwards.
CTTTGACTTGATCTACATTACCTTCCGAAAGCTTGATTTCTATACCAGGATACTGACTTTCCATTGTACGTATGATCTTAGGAATAAACCTAGTACAAGCAGTTCGGTAAGCGCCAATGTGTACCTTCCCAATTTCTAACCCCTGTTCAGCCACAATTAATTCATCTACTTTTTGTAATTCACTCAGGATTGTTCTAAAAGTAATTAATATGCGCTCTCCTACATCTGTAAAAGATAATCCATTCTTCTTATCTCTCTTGATTAACTTCGTTCCTAGTTGCGATTCAATTGTTGCTACAGCGCGACTTACCGCAGGTTGTGTCATATGTAGCTCTTCACCGGCTTTTGTAAAACTTCCTGTTTCTGATATCCGGACAATAAGTTCAATTTGTGATTTGTTCATATCAATTTTGTTATCTCCTGTATAATTAATATGCATTTCATTTGTATTAGAATCCAATGTATCATGAAAGAGAATTAAACTTCAAGAAATTAACCGAAGATAATTAGGATTAGCGATTGTAATAAATTATTTTCATTTGTGCTTATAGTACTGTTTTGAGGATTTTATTTTTAAAGTGTATTTGGCTTTAGTAAATGAGATCTCAATAGTGTATTTGCTACTGTAATGTTAGCTTGTACTCATATGATGTATCTAATTGATTTAGGAAAGCGGGGTGCTAACAAATGGAGAATAACTCGAAGTTACAGCAGGCGATAAAAATATATAAAGCACTCGGTGAACCAACACGATTAAAAATTGCTCGTTTGCTTGCTAATGAAGCAAATTTATGTTGTTCGGATATTGGGACAAAACTTGAATCAATTGCTGGGTCAACTTTATCCCATCACTTAAAACAATTAACTGATTGCGGACTTCTGAGTACTTACAAAGAAGGAACATATATATATTACAGCCTAGACCGTGAGTTAATTGGAAAGTATGCTCCATATGTGATGGAGTAATTTCTCTTATTTCTATATTTCTATACTTAAAGAAATATAGAAATAAGAGGTATGATCTTTCTTGTCTGGATTATGGCTAAATTGCTTAATAGGTATCCTCATCTAAATTCTGAGTATATCCATTACTAGCACTTCACATAAAAAGGCTAAAGCAAATCACTTATCGTTATCATAAGCGCGTTAAATTCATGGTGTGTCATTTTTATAAAACATTTTTTAAGAAACTGTAAAGGTCACGTTGTCTACGCGCAAAGATCAGCTCTTTACAGTGAACTTTTCAAACACTCGGTTAATTTACGAACTTAAATCTGTATTTCTAGAAATACCGAAATATAAAAACAAAAGGTGTGATTTATTTTGTCAAATATGTGGAAAATTTATTTGTTAGCTGCCATTAGTTTTCTTAATGGTACATCAGAATATGTTATTGCCGGAATCTTAGACAGAATTGCTGAGGCCAATAACATTTCAGTTTCATCTGCAGGACAGCTAATTACCGTGTTCTCAGTAGCTTTTGGAGCAGGGACACCTTTTCTAATTGCTATGACTGCTCGACTGGAACGAAAAAAACTTCTTGTCTATGCTTTAACCGTTTTCTCTGTCATCAATATTCTTATTGCGATTATAACAGGTTATGAAATGCTAATGGCAGCTAGAATCATCTCTGCCCTTAGTGCCGGCGTTATTCAAGTTACGCTTTTAACCCTTGCTGCAGTTTTAGCAGCTCCAGGAAAGCAGGGAGGTGCGATTGCTACAGTTGTTACGGGGCAAAGTACTGCTTTGGTTGTAGGTGTACCTATAGGAAGAGTTGTGGCTTCGCATTATGATTGGAATGTAATATTCATTGGGCTTGGTGTAGTAGGATTACTTTTCACCGCTTTAGCGTCGTTTACTATACCAAAAACAGTTGCTGAAGAACCTGTACCTTTGCGTGAGCAGTTTAAATTTCTTATGAAACCACGTATCTCAGCATACTTGCTCATTACGTTTCTATGGTTAGGTTCATATTCCATTGTATTTACGTACATTTCACCGTATTTCTTAAATACATTCGGAATGAGCAATCAAGGGGTAACTACAGCGCTCTTTATATTTGGTATTGCTAGCGCTATTGGATCCAAATTAGGAGGTTTTAGTACAGATAAGTGGGGGTCATTTCGTACATTAACTGGAGGAATATTACTCCATGCTATTGCACTACTGTTATTCCCGTTTATCGGTCAATTTGCTTTTCTTTTCTATGTATTGCTTATTTTCTGGGCGCTTTCAGCTTGGTCTTCCGGCGCGCCAATACAATTTCAGCTTATAAGCCTTGCTCCTGCTGCAGCAAGCATTGTACTTAGTTTACACAGCGCTTTTGGACAACTTGGAATGGCAGCTGGAGCTGGTATCGGCGGTGTTGCTGTCAAAAATGGCTTGTTGAATTATATTCCTTGGATTGGTGCTTTTGCTCTTGCCGTTTCTGTCGTAGTAATTGTTGCCGACAACGTTCTATCTAAACGAAAACAGACTAAACAAACTCAGAGCAATCTTTGTATAGAAAAATAAAAGTCTCATATCTAACGTAGCAAAAGGCCATTTGTTTTATACAAGTGGCTTTTTACGTTGGCTATTTTTTTTATTTTGGATCACTATACAAAGCGAACATCGATTAAACCGCTTAACCTCATTTTGTTCCTTCATAAACCATCCATTGAAATGGATAAGAAGGAAATTAGTAAACTTGCTTTAGCGGTAGCGGCTACGTATATGAAAGACGAAGAAGACATTGATTTTGTTCCCAAAGATGTTGAATTTTTAGGTGGAGAAGATTTAAGTACAGTATTAGTCCACGGATATGCTAATGGTAAAGAGAAGAAAAAAGAGGTGTCTGTTACAGTAGATTACGGTGATGATTACTGAGTAACAGGGTACGGGTACAATTAAAGAAAACCTATGTAGAGAACTCTGTACACCTTAATGGAAGCCTTACATGCAAACAAACCAGTATACCTTAGATAGTATGTATAACAAAAACGAGATGCAAACGATTATGCACCCCGTCATGTGAAGAAGGAAAAATCAGCTTTTAATGCAGCATATGATCTTTAAGGAACACCTCATTTACGTAATTCCATTGCCTAATGAAACAGTAACTTGAAAAAGTATATTCTCTTTAACAAACACCTCATTTAAGCATTGAGCTAAAAAATATACAATGTGAACGAAATCGTTCTTGGTCTGGGACAAACACCTCATTTGTATAGTGATAAATGAATATTATTGTCTACCCATTATATATATTCTTACTACGTCCATAACTACCATCCCCTTATGAATCAAACATACATCGATTTACAATAAGGTTTTCTGAAATATGCCTGCTGTAGACACCTCATCCTAAATGTAAGAAGCTTTGTAATGATTAGTTGTAATCAATAACTTGTTTTCCTTCTTCCCTAATTAGAATATCCCAATAGCCTCTTTATAATTCAGTAAAGTTAACAGGTGTTTTTTGGATTACATATGCTCTTTATTTATAAGAAAGATTAAATAATGAATTATTAGGAATAGCTATGCTACATATGCCTATCATAAGTCTTGGTAGGGGGAAGGTGAATAGTTAGAACTTGTTGAAGGGGATACTTTCCTTATTTGCTATCAATCCTACTATATGTTATACTACAGATAACTTATTTTTGTTCGGTATATTGAGAAAAGAAAAAACCCTAAGTAGAAGTTTTTATCTTGAAATAGTATGTTTGGGCAAGATTAGTAATACATTTGTGGAGTATTCCACAGCAGGAGGCAACATTATGACACAAGGTACAGTAAAATGGTTTAATGCAGACAAAGGTTTCGGTTTCATCGAAGTTGAAGGCGGAGAAGATGTATTCGTTCATTTCAGTGCTATTCAAGGTGAAGGTTTCAAATCATTAGAAGAAGGTCAAAAAGTTACTTTTGATATCGAGCAAGGTCAACGTGGAGCACAAGCTGCTAATGTTCACAAAGCATAATTAAAAGTGATAAAAAAAGACTCCTGTGAAGGGGTCTTTTTTTTATGGTGTCATAATTAGCATACTATTGGTTCAATAGAAAACCCAGGCTTTAAAAAAGCCTGGGTTTTAGACAAGACGATTGGTACAAGGTTAACTAGTTATAACATACAACAGAAATAGAAAGCAAATAGGAACCAAGACTTCTTTATGGATAAATAGTGTTTAATCTTTTAGAAAGCATAGGTTTATATTATTTTTTATGCGGATTACGGGGGATTTTATCAATAAGCCGTTTTTTAGCTTCCATCTGACTTTTACACAAAGGACATTTCTGATGACTATCATAAGAGAAGTCTTTCCTCATCCAGCCTTTACACTCTTCTACTGTACATTCCCAAATTTCTGTTTCCTCTTGAATCGGAGGTTCTTGATTTCTTTTACTATAATGCATATTAATCACTACTCCTCTCCTTAGAAGTATACCTTATAAAGAGAGCATAAATACTTTATACTTTTACATTTTCTTGTGGGGGATTTTATTGTTTAAAAGTTAGACATGCAGTCCAGTATCTAATCTGAGAGTCTCTATTCTTTACTGTATTTCCTTCTACACTTTCCACATTCATTTTGCAGTGCAGATCAATAGCAAAAACATATAACAAAGTGAGAAGAAGCAGGGAAAGTTCCCTGCTTCTTTTTTTATATTATGAGTTAAAAATATTCCAATCGTAATATGATGTTGTTAAGAGGGGGAATGAATGTGAGTAATTTAGCACAGGAAGACAGAGAAAAAGAAAAAAAGAAAAGAAAACTGATGCTTATTGTTTTGACATTTGTGCTCATTATTGCAGCATTTGCTTCAATTGGTGCTTATCATAAGCACCAAGAACGCGTAGCAGCCGAGCAAAAGAAAAAGGCCGAGCAAAAATATAAAGAGAATTTGTCCTCAGCCTATGACCAAATGGTAGCTGCTGGCTCAATGATGGAAGACATCATTAATGGTTATACAGAAGTTTGGCATGCAGCTATATGGAATGATGGAGCTACGATCGATGATCAACACTATACAGATTTTAACATGGCATTAGCCGCTCAAATGGCATCTTATGATATGAATGGAGACTTAGCCACGGTAGAAGCTACTATGACTTCGTTAGACCAGACAATGGATGAGTTAAAGAATCCTCCGGCTAAGTTTAAAGATGAATATACCGTCGCTCTTGATGCTTATACGGCTGTTAAAGATATGAATACTTACGTAAATCCTTCCGGTTCTTATCAGACTTATTCTCAAATCACAAATGAAAAAGATAATGAACTGGCAAGTAAGTTAAATAGTTTAGAAGTGCGTATTGATTAAATCAAATAATGGGGGAAAGAGAATGTCGCGACAACAGGAGCAAAAAGGGTTCTTTAAAACGTTATTTAGTAAGTGGTGGGCATGGGCACTAGTACCTGTTGCATGTATTGCTCTTATTTTTACTGCTCTGATTATCAGCATTGGGATTACACCAGAATCAGTAGAAGAAGTGACCTCGCAAAAGGTAGAGGTTCAAGAAAAACTAGATAAGAGTGAAGCAAGACGAGAGAAAGTAGAATCTTCAATTGAACAAACAAAATCTTCTCTTAAAGACGCTCAAGCCAAGCTAGCGGATAGCGAAGCAAAGCTGAAGAAAGCAGAGTCTGCATCAAAAGATAAAAAAGAAGCTGGTAAAAAAGATTCGAAAGCACTCCAAAACAAATTAGCTAAAAGTGAAAGCAACTTAAAAGAAACGAAAGGTGATTTAAAAGAGACTAAGGATAAATTAGATAGTGCGAGTGCTAAGGTAACTGAGTTAACAAAACAATTAAAGGAAGCTAACAATCAAGTCGCGAAAGCCAAAGATGAAGTGAAAACGGCCAATGCGAAAACGGAAGAGGCAAAAGCAGAAACTGAAAAGGCATTGGCTAAAGTGAAAGAAACACCTGCACCTGCTAAAGAAGAGCCAGTAACAGAAGAACCTAAAAAAGAAACTGCATCATCAGGTAGTTTTCATAACCCTGTTCTTGATTTTAATCCAAGCAATGTAGCTAGTACAATTAAATCAAATGCAGAACAAAGGTGGAAAGATGACTATCAAATGCAAGACTATGAGGTGCAGCAGCAAACGTCAGCTTACAATCAGTTGAAGAACGTAGCGGTTGATAGTGAAGTGAAACAAACGCAAATGGAAAACGCATTAAGCAGATGGGGCTATGACTTTGAAATGGTTCAGTATGAGTACAGTGAGCAGATGGATGCTTATAATAATTGAAGAGGAGAAGTTAGAGGTTCTAATGTTAAAATTGAAGTCACATAAAAAAATTATAAACATTGGTAAGCGTTTATTCTGATGTATTTGTTTCAAACAGTAATTCTACTAGTTCACATAAGTTTGATTATCGAAACCCATTAAAACCTTTCCTTTAAAAAAGAAATATCAAATACATCAAATGAGGATTTTTACATTAAGAGATCGTAATAAAAGGAAAATGCATTATGAGTTAACAGATTTAACGTATCCTAACGATTAAAGCAGATTTTTTATAATAGGTCATAAATAAAAAAAGTTACCCTTGGTAACTTTTTTTGGTTCTAATATGCGTGTGTGATCAAGATCTCAAGGAATAGTAGATACCAAGCAGCTTATTCTTTATCTTCAATTTAAGAGCAAGACTGTTAGGCTATACTTTATCAAAACAAAATATCTGTATGCCTTAGAAGAGACTATGAAAATTAGTACTTGAACTTATAGAGCATTTTTCAGGTTCCACAATATACCATAAAATGATAGAGTTATAGAATGTGCATTCTACTTTGCTTATACTTTCAATTTCAGGGGGAGGACATATGAAATACATGAAACATAAAATTGCTTTATTAGCGGATGTCCATGGAAATGCAACTGCTTTTAAAAGCAGTTATAGAAGATTCAATTCAAGAAGGTGTCACTGATTATTGGTTTTTAGGAGATTTAATCATGCCGGGTCCTGGAGTGAATGAATTATTTGAAATGTTAGATAGTATTAAAGTTTCTGATTATGTTAAAGAAACCTGTGAAGACAGTTTCCTTGATGTACTGAATAAGAATATTGATCTTGATAACGCTACAGATATCTATGTTTCTAGGTTAGTACAATATCAGTGTGAAAATTTGGATAAAAACCATATTAATCTTATTAAGAACTTGCCGTTACATCTAACAAAACAAGTTAATAATTTATCTATCAATGTTAGTCACAATCTACAAAATAAAAATTATGGAGGAGACTTATGGCCCACTAGTGACCAGAAAAACTTTGATGAGTTATTTAAGCATTATTATGATGTTGCGATTTATGCCCATACTCATGATCAATTATTACGTTATAGCAGCAATGATCAACTGATTATTAATCCAGGAAGCATGGGACAACCTTTCTACATATGGGGGAAGGTACGTTCTGATTTACGTGCTCAATATGCAATCCTTGAAATTGATGAGACGGGAGTTGCAGAAGTAAGATTTTAAAAAATTTCCTATGACGTCCAAGAGGAAGTAAACAATGCTATTAATAGTAATCTTCCCTTTGTTGACCTATATCGAAAAACGCTCAAGACAGGAAAAACTTATTCCCACGAAATTGAACTGTTACAAAATTTAATTATAAAGACGAAGTAATTAACTTTTTTAAAAAGAAATAAAGGTTAATTTCCTCAATGGTTTTACTCTTTGTAAAGTTTTTCATAATTTGCTCCAAGAACTGTATTATTTCTCACCATGATATAAAGTAATTTCATCAAGTGTAATGAGTTTGTAGATTCATTTAATTTCAATAAAAAGTAAATAACTACATTATTAATAGAAATCATTTGCTATAATGGTAAATGTGACTTTTTTAATATAATTATAGGAATGCAGTGAATAATAGTTATATCCTTCAGGGAAAACTCAAAAGATGCTAAGTAGTTTCGATATATAGGGGGAAAAAAGAAAATGAAAAAAATGTTATTTGCTATGGCTATGTGTGGAATGTTGGTTGCTTGCTCAAGTACGACAGAGGATACTTCAACTAGTGAAGAAGTAAAGAAAGAGGAGACAAAGCCACAAAAAGAAACAAAGCCTAAAGAAGATACAACTAATACAAAATCAAAAGAAACAACAGTAAAAACTGAGGAACCTAAAGAAGAAAAAGAGCCTTCTACTGTAGATGAAAGTCAATTCAATATGTACGCTGGAAGCTTGACAGGTGGTCCGTTCATTACTACCACTAAGTTACAAGACGGAAACAAAGCTATTGTTAAATATGCTGACTCATTCGCAACATACAAAGCAGAAAATCCAAATAGCTCTGTAACAGAAGATGATTACAAGATGTATTTTGAAAGTGGAGACGCAATTCAAAAGATTATGGTAGGAGAGCCAGCGAGGCTACTGAAACAGTTTGAAGGTTTAGAATCAGTATCACTAACTTTACCGTTTGAAGGCAAAATATACTCTACAGAAATTACACGAGAAGAGTTAAACAGCTACTTAGGTTTTCAGATTGAGAGTCTAGGTGAAGATAGTGAGGCATGGAGAACTAAGTTTTCAGATGAATATATTTATAATGAGACTAAACGACAAGAGATGTTTAATAAGTTCGTGAAGACTCAATAATAACGTAACAGAGTGAGTATAAAAAGACATTATGCATCCCGATTATAGAGGATTTTTCTAGGGTTGCAATATAAAACGATGTCGAGGGAGAAAAAAGAAATGATAGATTTTTTGGGTATTATTGGTTTATTAGGGTTTATAGTGTTTTTAATTTGGGGAATTGTTAGAGCTATACGAAAGAAGAAAGCTAAAAAATATTTCTTAATCTCTGTTGGTAGCTTAATTCTCTTTTTAGTTTTTGCAATTATTGGTGGACAACAAATGCAAAAAGAAGAGAAAGCGCAACAAGCTAAAGAGGCTAAAATGCAAGCTGAAAGAGAAGCAAGAATTGAGAAGAAAACAGCCACTACAGCTAGTGCAACTGCAAAGCCTACCCTTAAGTTTGTAGAAGCAGCAGGAATCATTTATAAAATGGTAGGGGAAACAAGAAGTGCAGATGTCGATATGACTAAAGCCAAATTTATTAAAACAAGCGTCATGAAAGGTTATCTTACTACTAAGATGAAAGACCATGTTTACATGTATGCTGATGTAGATAAATCGGGAGAATGGATTCAAGCAACATTTGATGATAAAGACAATGTAGTTAAGAAAGTGGAGATGAGCCCCAACCTAGAAAAGAAAGTAGTTGCTTCTGTAAATAAAGAAAAAGCAACAGAGACAGCTAAGAAAGAAGAAACTCAAAATAAAGCTGATGAACAAAAGAAACAAGAAGAGCAGAAAGCCAAAGAAGAAGCTCAAGCTAAAGAAGCTGAGGAGAAACGTAAGCAGGAAGAAGCAGCTCAAGCTAAAGAAGCTGAGGAGAAACGTAAGCAGGAAGAAGCAGCTCGTATTGCTGAAGAAAAGCGTGTAGCAGAACAGAAGCAAAAAGAACAAGAAGAGTTACAAGCAAAACAACAAGCTGAAGCAGAACAAGCACGTAAAGAAGCTGAAGAAAAGGCTCAAGCTGAGGCTCAACAACAGCAGCAACAGCAACAACAACAATCTCAGACAGTGTACTTTAAAAACTGTACGGAGGCTAGGGCAGCAGGAGCAGCACCTGTTTACCAAGGACAACCGGGTTACGCTAAACATCTAGACCGTGATGGTGATGGAGTTGGCTGTGATCAGTAATAACTCAATAAAATGAGCATAGACAGGCAATATAATAAAGGAAAAGACCTTCATTACTGGAGGTCTCTTTTTATTCCTCTAGGTTTCATCTCTTTTTCCTTCTTAAGCTTTATGACCACCCATAAGGCCATTTCGATAACGAGCTGTTGAATAAGGAAGGTGACTAGAGGCACGTAGTACACTATTCTTGCCATAACGCAGCCGAATGTCATCAATCGTTTTGGCAAGAGCATAGTCTCTATCACGCTGATTGATGTCCTCAAATAAGCTCATTTGCTCCTTTTCTTGAATGCTCGTGTTGGATAATGAAATGCCAATAGAGCGAATTGGCATGCCACTATCATAGGTATGTAAAATGATTAAACAAAATGGGAAGATATCCTGGCTTAAGTTCGAAGCTCTTCCCATTTTCTTTTGTCTTGAGAAGCCTCCACCTGTTTGTTTGCTGTAACCAATCGATAAATGGGTCGTTTGTGCTACCACTTGATGCATGCGTAAACGAAAACACACATCGTCTAATGGTTCTACCAGTAATAACTCCACTTCTTTTCGGTTTGTATAATCGCGAAATAGAATCTGACTCTTTCCAAAGGAACGAGAGCTAGGAATGTACACATCAGAAATGCGGCTAAAATCAATGCCATTCGCATGTTGGTGCAACTCTTCTCCTAGTATGCCAAATTCCTTTCGTAACATCTCTTTTGAAGAAAAAGCGAGTTCTTTGATAGAGTGAATACCCAAACGATTTAAGCGTCTTTCCGTAGCAGACGAAATCCCCCAGAAATCCTTCATCGGATGAATGGACCACAACTTAAAGGGAATATCCTCATATCGCCAATAGGCAACTCCTGTTGGGCTGTTCTTGGCTTCATGATCTAAGCTCACCTTCGCCAGTAAGAGATTCGGACCGATACCTGCGGTAGCTGTCAGCCGTGTCTCGCGATGAATCTCGTTGATGATTTTATGGGCCAGTTCTTCTGGTGTTTTAGCGAATAAATGCAAAGAAGCTGTCGCATCAATAAATAACTCATCAATGCTATAGGCATGAAAGTCTTCAGGAGCCACATACTGTAACACCAAACTCGAAATATAGTTCGAAGCCTTGATATATCTCTCCATGGATGGATTCACCACATGGATATCTTTCCTTTTAGGAATGTCGAAAAGGCGACTTCCTGTTTTGATCCCTTCTTTCTTTAATAAAGGGGTGGCAGCTAACACAACCGATCCTGACCTTTTGATATCTCCTACCACCGCAAGCCTTGTTTTCAAGGGATCTAATCCCCGTATGACAGAGGAAACCGAGGCAAAAAACAATTTCATGTCGATACAAATAATGACTCTGTTTGGTAGCTGCCCATAATCCATTGAAAGAACTCCTTAAATAAAAGAACGTTTGTTCTCTACATTATATACGAACAAATGTTCTTTATTCAATAAAAACTCTAAAGTTTTCCCGATTATTGCTATTCTATCGGAAATGAAATATATATGATTCTTTTAATTTTTGGTTTGACTTTCTTTTTTGCTAAAATTTCGGGAAGAAAAAACCCCTATACTATTAGCAGAAGGATAGACCTTAAAAACTAGAATGATTTTATAATGATATTGGATAGACTTTCTGGATTATATATGGTTTATTGAGTTTTTTATTTAAACTTAAAAAACGGATTAAGTTAAGACATTGGATATTATTACGTAATAAAAGCCGATTGGTTAGAAACCACCGGCTTTTATACTTAAAATTAATATGATTATATACACTATTACCGTGAGATTCAGGACAAAAGGTTTCTTTATTTTGGTACCCTTATTTTCTTAATGCTTCCACTTCATTTCATCATAAAATAAGGACTAAATTCCTTTATTGCTCAAGATGCCTTACTTGTATCTGGCCAACTCCGCCGGAATTAATTATTGGATCTTCAGGATAAAGCCTTCTTAGTAAGAAATAGATTGCTTCTTCAACTATCTGTACATATGCAACAGCTTTTTCGTAGGTTATATCAGTCTCTTTGGGTCTATGAATAAGTTTATTTCTGGTTTTAGCTCCGTCTGCTAGTTTATTATATTTAGGATATTTTTCCCCAATATAATGTTCTAATACTTTCCCATATAATGTACCTAAAGGAGGGGATGGAAGCTCTAATAAAATAAATTCCATATCAGGCTTTAATCGTATCAAAAATTCCTTTATAGCAAGTTCAGCAGCAATAGTTGCTTCGATCCACATATGACGGGGCACTTCATCTTTACGTGCTCTATGGAGGTGTTTTAATGCAACAAAAGGATCTATCTTCTGGTTGATATAATTTTGAATTGTTATAGAAGATTCTTGTGTTAAATATCTCGGTGATGTACTAGGACCCATTTGGAGCATAGACTCTTTAGGGATATCCTTCCAATTCGAATTATCGATTGAGATTTCTGATGTGTTCAATGTTAATAGTTCTTCAGTTATCCAATCATTATTCAATGAATACTTTAATAAATTTATTAAATAAAAAGCATTTTGACGCATAAGATCTAAGTTATGGGTAACCACTTTTTTAAACTTAGGACTCGTCTTGACCAAGTCACTATCAGTTATTATTTCTTCAGTACTAAATACCGCATTTACTTCTAAATGGGATGTAGTTACGTTAATTTCACATCTATTCTCAAACGGAAAATTAAAACTATATCCCTCACCCTTAATATGAATAGCACCACTAATTGAATAGTGCTGTTTTAAGTAAATGTTCAAGATTTAATTCCTCCAATCCCTCTAGTTTCTAGAAAATTCCACCATTATTATATAATAAAGTTGTAATTAAGGAAATTATTAACCTAAGCACTTAGTGCTAATTATTAAAGACTATTAAATAGGCTTATTTAACAATTTATTCTATAATTGTATTCAACTATGAATATCTAAAAGTAAACAGATAGTAAGAGCAAATAATACTTATATTAGTTTTAGCCTTAGGAGGGAACAACTTTATGAGTGAGTCAACTTTAGGCGCACCGGCAGCTTTTAGAGGATACAGGTTACAAACGCTATATATTATTAATAGAATTTTGAATGCTGAAAGAGATTATATTTACTGTCCAGAAAAAGAGGAAGATTTAAGCATTATGGACGAAGATAAAAATTTTCTGGAAATTATACAAATTAAAGCACATGCTAGTAGTAATCTGAAGTTATCGGATTTCAAAATTAGTAAACCAGATAGTTTCTTTAGAAGGATATCTAAATATAAAGATGAGCAAAAAAGGCCTAAAATTAAGATTTTAAGTTTTGATACAGTAGGTCCTGAATTAATAGGCGCGTTTAATGATAAAAAGCCTATTGATCAAGAAAGAGTAAAAAAAAAGCTACTGGATGCGAATTATACAACAAATGAAATTGAATATTTCTTTAATAATATATCAATAGAGTTAATAGATGAAAACACTTTAAAAGAACAAATATTTGAGGATATAGAAAAAATATCTTTAGCTTGTTCGGTAGAGACTACATTTGATATTTTAAATGCTTGGCTGTACCATTGCTCAGAATTTTCTGTTGAGATAAATCTTAATGATCTAATTAAGAAAATATATAGCATTGGTGATAATGCTAATGCGCAAACGCAACACAAACAACATTGGGGTAAAACTGTTACTGTTCTTGGTGGAAATGAAAAAAAAGATATGATAAACAAAGATGCTTTTGTTAAGGGGACCTTTACAACTTTTAATCACATTGAGGAAAATTTAGATATTAAAAGAGAAAGATGGTTAGAACAAATCTCAGAAGCCCACTTAAAGAATCATTTAGTAATCATACATGGAGCTTCAGGTCAGGGAAAAACGACATTAGCATATAGATACATGAAGGAATACTTCGCTGAAAATTTTCGATTTGAAATAACATCTAAAGGACTATCTTCTATAGATGTTATTTTGGACATTGCACATGCAATCAAGGGTTTTGCTTCTCGAATACCTGAAATACCTATTGGGATTTATATAGATATTCCCCCTAGAGAACTCAAATGGTTGGACATTTTAAGGGAATTAAAAGATTTTAGTAATATCTTTCTTTTAATAACAATTAGAGAAGAAGATTGGCAGCGTTCAAGTGGAGAAGTCTATGGACTTAGTTGGGAAGAAATAGAATTGTCCTTTTCCAAAGAAGAAGCAGAAAAATATTATGAAGAACATATCTATAAATCACCCCAACTACATCATTTAGACTTTAATGAGGCTTGGATAGGTTTTGGAGGAAAAGGCCCTTTATTAGAGTTTGCATATTATTTAAATGAAGGTATGCAATTAAAAGAGAAATTAATAATACAAATAAAGAAAATAGAAGAAGAATGTAGTAGAGAACAAAATTACGAAAAGCTGGAACTATTAAAGGTAATTACTATTGCATCAGTCTATAACAGTAGAGTTTCGTTAAAAAAAGTAATAAGATGTTTAGACTTAAAAGATATTACTTCTATTAGGTATTTAGAGAATGAGTATTTTATTAAGATTGATGCAGAGGATAATGTAATAGAGGGTCTGCATTATGTCAGGTCATTAATAATAAAAGATATAATTATTGATGATGTATTTAATCCATTTATACGTTATGTAAAACACAGTTTAAATTCTATTATAGAAGAAGATTATGAGTTGTTTTTAAAAAATCTTTTTTATGAAAAGAGAAACATAGATGATATTTTAAATTTTATATCCAATGAGGAATTATTTTCGCTATCATCTTGGATAGGGGTAAAAGCAGTTATTTCTAGTCTTCTCTGGTTAGGTGTTAGAGATTATGTTGAGGAGAATAAAGGCTTGATAGCCGAAGTTAGTGAAAGGTTTGATTATACAACTGCAAGCTTGTTTATTCTGGATTTTGATGTTTCTAATTTATTAAAAGAACCTTCATATCAAATGCTTGCAAGTCTTCTTGGAAATAGTGCATTAGATGAAATAGAAAATTATCGAAAAAGGCAAACTCCAAAAAATAATGTATTTAAATATCTAAGAAAATGGATTTCTAATATTAACTACATAGTCAGTCATCCTCAATCCAAAGAAGAATGGTTAGCACTAGGTTTTTCTAGTTTATGGATTAAAAAAGCAGAATGTAAGGGTTATTTAAAAAAAGCAATTGAACAAATGGATACCAATAGAATTCTTGAATTAGAATATTCAATAGAAGAAATAGCAAAGATAATTGTAGGTATCTATACGATTACACCAGAAAAAATTCAACGATTTTGCGAAGAAAATAGTAGGTTTTTATTAGAAAAATATCAATTGCAACGTAACTGTAATCAGCGACTGTAAAATACTCAATAACAGCGATTCCAAATTCCCCAATAATAACAGATAATCGTTTCAAGACAACATCATGGATGGAGTGGAGAAACGGTGCTGAAGATTGGGGAGTTTTTTATGATTAGAGAATTGTTTCAAAAAGGTTGGACGAAAACAGCTATTGCAGAAGCAACGGGTTTCGATCGCAAAACAGTCAGTAAATACCTAAAAGATAACCAGTTACCTAAGCGTAAAGGAAGTAAACAGAAAAAAGAAAGCAAATTAACCCCTTACAAACCGTACATACTTGGACGGCTTAAAGAGGGTACCACTAATTGCGTAGTCTTATTAGAAGAAATACAAGCAATGGGTTATGAAGGTCAGCTCACAATCTTAAGAGATTTTGTTCGTCCTCTTCGCCAACAACCAAAGAAACAGGCAACCTTACGGTTTGAAACGCCACCTGGAAAGCAAGCTCAAATGGACTGGGCGTATGTCGGGAAGTACTTAGTAAATGATGTGCTGCAAGATGTATATGGATTTATCATGATTTTGGGTTATTCCCGGATGAAATATGTAGAATTCACAACGAATATGAACCTAGAAACTTTAATGAAATGCCATATGAATGCTTTCTCTTATTTTAATGGGATACCAGACCAAATCCTTTACGATAACATGAAAACAGTGGTGATCAAGCACAGCCCAGTGGAAGTTCGTTTTAATCGGAAATTCGAAGATTTCTTGGCTTACTATGGAATTGTGCCAAAGGCCTGCCGTCCAAGGAGGCCTCAAACAAAAGGGAAAGTAGAAAGAACGGTAAAGTATTTAAAAGATAACTTTTTTCAAAGAAAACATGAACCAACACTGAATGCGTTAAACGAGGATATAAAAGAATGGTTAAATCAGGTGGCTAATAAAAAGGAAAATCAGACAACAAATGAAGCACCCTTTAAGAGGTTTGAGCAGGAACAGAAGTTCCTGAAGGCCTGGGGGGAAAAACCTTTATTTCCTACTTCCCATTGGGAGCATAGAGAGGTTAGTCGAGATTGTTTTATATCATACGGGGGAAAACAATACTCCGTTCCTTATCGTTATGTTGGACAGACCGTTAAAGTAAAGGAAACATTAAATCATCATATAGAAATATACGATGAACATGAATGTATAGCAAAACATCCTATTCTTACTGGAAACGCAACGACACATATCCGGATGGAACATTATCAAGGTTTACAGAAGACAGAGATGGGTCAGAAAGAGAAACACATTGAAGGTTTGGCGACCGATGTTTCTCAATCACAAGACCCATCCCCTAAAGTAGAGAAACGTCCTCTCGCTGCTTACGCAGCATTAGAAGAAGGTGAACATGTATGATGAATGAGCTCTTAATTGACCGGCTAAGGAAGCTTGGTTGGCACCATACAGCTAACCAACTAGATAGTGTATTAGAAGACGTATCTAAAGATAATGTATCATATTCTGAATTTCTTCACACCATCGTTTTACAGGAAATAGAGAAGCAAGAGTCGGGACAATTGGAAAAACGAATGAAACAGGCAAAACTCCCTTATAACAAAACGATTCACGACTTTGATTTTACATTTCAACCAAGTCTTAGTGAGAAACAAGTAAAAGAGACACTTACGTGCCGATTTATCTCGAATGGAGAAAATCGAATTTTACTTGGTCCACCTGGTGTAGGGAAAACGCATTTAGCTATTTCTTTCGCGGTAGAGGCCATTACCAAAGGATATACAGCTCTCTTCTTAACCTCAGATGACTTAGTAGAACAATGCCGAAAGGCAAATGAGAAAGGTACCCTCCATCGGCTTGTCAATCGATGGAGCCGGCCAGATATTTTAATTATAGATGAAGTAGGATATTTTCCATTTGACGAACTCACAGCAAATGTTTTCTTTCAAGTTGTATCTAAACGGTATGAGAAAGGAGCAATGGTTTTAACATCAAATAAATCCTATCTTGATTGGGGAAACGTCTTTGGAGATGAAGTGTTGGCAACAGCTGTATTAGATCGGCTTCTTCATCATGCGATTACATTTAATATAAAGGGAGATTCATATCGTCTACGCGAAAAGAAAAAGGCAGGAATTTATCCTGCCAAGTTGACTACTTAACCGTTTATAACGGGGAATTTGTTTTCGCTGATATTGGGTAAATTTAAGGTTCTCCCGTAATTTTGGTGAAAGCTCCTGCATGATATTATAGTAGTAAACAGTCATGTGGGAGGGATTTAGATGAATTTACAGTCACTGTATAAGGATTGGATTCTATTATTCTCTAAGATAAACGATTCTGATATTCAACTTTATCTTCAAGCTAATCAATCTTCTAACCATTGTCCATCGTGTCAAACAATTTCTTCTCGTATTCACAGTCGTTACTGGCGAACCGTTAAAGATCTGTCTATTTTATCTTTGTCTGTTCATTTACACGTCCGTTCTAGAAAGTTTTTTTGTGATAACACTAGCTGTGATCAGCGAATTTTTACAGAAAGGCAAGAAAAATGGTGGCTTCCATATGCTAGACGCACCAATAGGCTTAGCTCTTTTCTTAAACAACTTGGTTTTACATTAAGCGCGGAAGCAGCTCACAAAGTTTCTGTTTCCTATGGAACATCTATAAGCCCTGATAGCTTTCTTTACCTTATCCGAAAGGAAGAACTGCCTTCCATTGGTTCTCCTAAGATTGTAGGAATTGATGACTGGGCTTTTCGAAAAAGACATCGTTATGGCAGCGTCATATGTAATTTACAAACTCGAAAACCTATCGCATTACTTCCAAGTCGGACTGTGGAGGAAGTATCAAAATGGCTAAAGGCCCATCCTTCCATTGAAATCGTCACACGAGATGGGTCGATAGAATTTGCGAAAGGAATTAAAGACGGATGTCCAGGTGCTATTCAAATTACGGACCGTTGGCATCTTTTCCATAACTTAAGCCAAAAAGTAGAGCAGTATGTGAAGAGAATATTCCCTCATCGAATTAGTCTATCTTGCCGGGTGAAAAGAAGAGAAGAAAAGGTTAATTCCTTATTGTCCAGTCTACCTAGTCTCACCGAAGGTGAGAAAAGGAAATGGGCGTTTATTCAACGTGTTCAAGAACGATACAAGGAGGGATGTAAAAAGGCTGATGTCATAAGAGAATTTTCAATTGATCGAAAAACATTGAATAAATACCTACAGTTAACATGCCCGCCTAAGGTCACAAGAGAAAGCTTTCATAGTGCGGATCCTTATCGTTCGACTATAGTGAGCCTTCTTCAAAAGCGTGCAACCATTCCTTATATCTTTTCTGTCATCAAACAACAAGGGTATGATCGGTCGTTCTCTACATTAAGTGATTATATTACAAAATTGAAACGAAGAAGGAAACAAAACGTTTCTGTCACCAAGGTTTTTGTGTCTAGGTTAAAATTGCAGGCTTACTTATGGTCTCGTCTTACTCCTACAAAGAAAGATCAATTTATATTTAATCGTTTATTTAAGTTACATAAAAGCTTTCATCAACTCAAATGCATTATTCAAGGATTCCAACATCTCATCTATCATCAAAAAAACGAACAATCACTCATGAACTGGCTTTCGAATGCCCAAAAAAGCAATATAAATGAAATAAAACAATTTGTCGCATATATTCAAACAGATATAGAGGCTGTTAAACATGCATTATCCTATTCTTGGAGCAATGGTATTGTGGAAGGAAACGTTAATCGTCTGAAAGTTATTAAACGTCAAATGTATGGACGTGCAAAATTAGATTTATTGAGTAAAAAAGTTCTGTATCAATTCCAATAATGTTTTCTGAAAAAAACGTTAGACAACATCAATACTTCTACTCGATGGCTTTCACCAAAATTACGGGAGAACCAAATTTAAAACGTTGTTGACAGTAACATTATCAAAATAGAACAGACCCCTGAAAGTATTAAATTTTATAAGCTTTTTGAAATGAATAACGAAAAATCTATAGGTAGATTGGTAACAGAAGAGATTTATATATTGCGTGAGTTACTACCTTATAAAACGTATTATATAAGCCAAATTGTCGGTCATAAATTTGTACTAGATCATTTAAAGGAAAATTTTGATGAGAGTTATAAAAAAGTTTCTATAGACAATATTTTATTGAAAGAATATACGGAATTAAATAGAGTAGCTATGGCATTAATACGTAACCAGTATAGGGTAGATAACTGGGACCAATTCATTAGTTGGTATGAAAAAAATCAAGGGATACTTAAAGGTATGATTTTTTCTATAAAAGAGCTATTAACAAATTACTTCAGGAAAAACAATCTTAAGGCATTTACTACCTCTGTAAAAGCATATAGTGAAAACTTATCTAGAATAGGAAAAACAACTCGTCTACTATTACCAAGTAACCTAATTGATAAGTTTGGTACCGTAGATGAACATCTTTTACTAAAAGAGAGTGAGATAGCTACTAAGAGACCTGAAGAATCTAACTTGTTAATACCTAATATAGAAAAATATAAAAACCTAACAAAATATTGGGAAGATTTTAGAACAAACATAGAAAATCTTACTAGGGACATAGAAATAAACATATGTTACAACTATATAATTAAGAAAAATCACCTTCACAAATATAAAAAAGAAGATTTCAAAAAAATTACAGACTCAAAAGTGGACGATCGAATCATACTTTATAATATAAGAAAGGCATTAAAGAATTTAATTGATTTCTCACATGAGTTCAATAAAGTATTTAAAGAGTGGTTTAAAGAGGATATTATAGTTAAACTGCAAGATCAAAAAGATTTAATCCAAAAACTTAATATAATTTTAGCTTATTATGCAGGAATAATAGAAAATCAGGCTTCAAACTATTATAACCTCGAAAGTGCACATAAAAGAGATGTCACACTATTTTTGAATGATCTAACTAGAAAAGTGGAAGTAATACCCAAAGAAGAAGATAGTTGTAATTTTATAAAAGTACAACATTATAATATAGAAGAAAATATGCTTATTGTTCAATTTGATTTAGAAAAGGATGTTCCAAAAATTTCTAAACTGTTGGAACGGATTATAATAAAAATCTCAGAAGCTGTTCGTACTATAGATCAAAAAACTAATCTATATTTGGACATAGAATCAAAAATAAATAGGGTTATTATAATACCAAGTTACAGGGAACGGGTATTTAGAAGTTTTAATTACATCATTCCATTTTATGTATTTAGTCAAGAATTTAATGATATAAATCAAGTTCACTGGCTTCCTAAAGTGCTCAATAATCAAATAAAAAATGAACTAAAAATTGAAAATGAAATATGCACAAATCTTTTTGACAGGTATGGTGAAATATTAAACATTATGAAATATTTTAATGCCATTATCAATGGAAGTTCAGATAGTAATAAGTTCTCACAAAAAGTTGTTGATAGGTATTTACAAAAAGAAAATTGTAAAGAGAAATTAGAGGATAGCTTCTCACAATTCTTTAGTGAACTCACTCAAATTACATCTTTCATTTGTAACAAAAAGGAGCTAGATTCAAATTTAGAAATAGAGCTTTTAGAAAAACTAATGGTTGTTGCAGATTATCTAGAAAATAACTTTAATGAGAAAATAGAAATGGACGATAGCTCTATTGATAATATACAAAGCATAGCTAATGATATTTTATCAATAGATTTACTTGCAACTGAATTAGGTTTTAATTAGGATACTGTATAAATTTTTTATATTAAGATTTAATGTTGAGTAAATTAATAAAAAGGAGTAATCCCACATTAGTGGAGATTCACTCCTTTTTATTTTCCCTGTATAGATTTGTTCAAAAAATAACAGTAACTTCCTGAATCTTAAAGAAACTTATTTTTTGTGAATGATATAAAGTCACAGCCTGTCTTAGTTTTTTTCTTGCCATAGTCAATCTTTTATATTTGATATCATTTTTTATTTTTAACTTCAGCTTGAGTAAATGCCATTTTATTTTTACTTTCTTATACTTACTTATGTAATATTTTCCTATTTTTATTAAAGCATGGATTAAGCAATAAATAAAATCTTAATTCCTATAAAAAATCTTATATTAACTACAAACTTATACTTTCATGGGCAAAATCTCAAAGTAATGACAATTTAACAAAATAAAAAGCAACCTCAACTTTTTGTCACAGGAGTGAGGTTGCTTTTTATGCTCGTTGAAGAATGAATGCTACAACGATTAGATTATATCATATTTTACCAATAAATATATATTTTTCTTGTTTTGCATATGTATAAAAGGTAAGCTTTTTATACATCGTAGCTTCAATCACCTCAAGAGGAAAAGCTGATGTATCAAGGGTGCATAAAAAGCTGCATAAAGAAGAAACAAGGCCTCATCGAGAACCCCAATGCCACGGGGGTCTTTTTTTTCGTGTGTTCCGGAAAGAGTGTTTATGTAAACTAGCTCTGTATATGATATTCACATTTAATTTCTATAAAGAGGGTAGTTTGCTTAGATAACTTCTGTTAAATTACAGTAATTAAGGTATATAAAGTTATGTAAGGGGCATTTCATGAAGAAGAAAAGTGGTTTAAAATCATTTTGGAGTCTTAGTATTATCGCAACTATAATTTTTGCTTTTATTCCAAAGGTTGGTATTAGGATTGAAGGACATTATTATTATTTTGGCTTTCCTGCTGATTGTTTAATATATTATAAAGGTCCAAGATTAACTCCTGATATAATAGGCATCGTATTTAATATTGCTTTCTTTTATTTTGTTTTCTTTATTTTAAACAAAATATTTAACAAGATTCTAAGAAGTACTATAAGGTAACGAGGAAAAGAGCACATTAAGTGCTCTTTTTGGTTCCTGTAATCTGTATTATGGTGACTAAATAAGGCCTGGTTTTATTGTAGATGCCTCATGTATTTTTAAGATCTGAAGCCTTTAAAAGAAGTAGTACACTAAATAATACAATCACGATACCAGCACATAAGAGGATAAATTTAATATCGACATTAATGCTAAGAAGAGTGGAAACTAATCCATAAGAAACTGGAATAAGTCCCATGGAAACCATTGTATTTACACTCATAACTCGACCTACTATGGTTGAGGGTGTTTTCTCCTGTATTAAACTAACTATGGGAATATTAATACTCGATACACAACATCCAATAGCCAACAAAATAGCAGCAGCAAGCCAGAGATCAATTTCTCGGCTAAATATCATAAGTAATAACCCTTCCAAGAATATGAAAGAAATTGCAAGTTTTCCTCTATTCCTTTTTATGTTCAACCAGCCCATGATTATAGCTCCTAACAACATGCCACTAGCAAACGAACTTTGTAAAATACTTAAGTAAAAAGCATTTCCTTTAAAACGATCCTCTGCAAGGATAGGGATGCTTAACATGAGAGGTCCAATAAAGAATAAGTTGACAATAATAAATGTCACCATGACTGTCAGAAGAAACGAGGAATCTTTAACATAATTAATTCCTTCAGCTAAATCCCTTAAGATAGATGTTTTCTTGGGCCTTAATGTCTTCTTTTCTTTGATGAATTGTAACAAGATTATGCTTATCAAAAGTGTAAAGGCAATTACCAGAAAGATGGTTGAATATGAGAAAAATGAAAGGAGAGTAGCACCTAAGACAGGGCCAAACATGACAGAAAGCTGATTGGTTGTTTGTATTACTGAATTCGCTCTGACTAGTTGCTCTTTATGAACAATCCCTGGAACAATTGAATCTCTAGCTGACCAAAAAAAGGCATCAGATGCCCCGAATAATAATGCAAATATAAATAAAACGGAAAGAGATAATAAATTATTTGTATAGAATAAAGCCATCAGAAGTAGCATAAAACACCTAGTTAGTAATGAAAAGAATATAACTTTAGATCGTCTGTATTTATCTGATACAACGCCTCCTATGACCATTAATAATACTCTAGGAATCGTAGTCGCCATTAAAATAATTCCTAAAGAGCTCTTCAAGTTTAGGTAATTGACTACATACCACTGCTCAATAGTTAAATACATTGAAATAGAAAGGCTTGAAAATATACTTGCTACCCATAGATAAATAAACTTTCCTTTCCAAATACCTGTTTGTACTTTAGCCTCTTTAGTTATTGGAATCACATTTACACCTCATTCTTATTAAAAATAACAGTTATCTAATTAGATAGATATCGAATTAGATTGATTGAAAAATGAACGAAGAAACGTTCATTTTAAAAGGTAACAGGCCACATCTCTTTTGGATTTAATTCATATTCTCCATTTTGCCTATACATAAAGTGTTGCATAATTAATTCTCTACGAATAGTCGCATAATCTTCATGATAGTTTTTTATATATTTATTAAGATCCCTTTCTTTATACGTTTTTCCTTGATGTAAATCACGTATTAAATACGCTAATATAACGTTCTTTTTCTTTCTTTGACTCGGAATTTGTTTCAATGTCCCGTCGCTATTTATAAAATTTTTAACAATAGATAACTTATCTTGATTATTGATTTTACTATCTTGGTTCTCCATAGACTCCTCCCCAATATTTAAGATAGCTTTTGAATTATATTCTAGCCTTTCACTATCGAGATAAAAATAAATAATGTTCCCTTGTCTTCTTTGATAAACTAACCCTACATCTCTCAATTTTGAGATATGGTGAGTAATGGTTGGCGGTTGTAACCCAAGTTTATAAGCGATTGCTTGCCCATGAAGAGGGCCTTTTTTTAATAAGGAAATAATTCTAATTCTTGTGGGGTCTCCAACTGCCTTATGGTAATTGACTAATTTATCTAGTTGCATAATTTAATACCTTCCTCCTCCAATTCGATTATTATCTAATTAGATAATAATCGAATTGGAGGTCTGTGTCAAAAAGTACCAGATTGATAATTCCCTATAATATGGATTATGTTGACTAGAAATGAAGATGATATACATAGTGATTAGAAGTTATATTATTGATAAAATGGTATAAAATCCAATGTTGAGGTATTCATATGTATTTATTTGAACATGAACAAAAAAGAAAAAAGTTAATTCATAACTCATACTTGTCCGTTTTTATTCTTTCTTTATTGCTAAGTTTGTACTTTTTCTTCACAGATTACGGATTAGGAACGAAATTTATTACAAGAGGGACAATCTCTGTATTGTTTTATGTTGTTGTTTTTTACTTCGCCATGAAAAACAAGCAGTGGGCTTTATTCCTGGTTAAAGTTACTGTATTAATGCTAATTATTATGTTAGTTGTAGCTATTATTGGCCTAACATTTGGTCGTTAGGAGGGATGTGCTTGGTTTATTTAGTTTGTACAATTCTCGTTTCAATAATTTTTATTTTTAATATTGTTAAAGACAGGAACTTTATATGGTTGTGTATGTTTATTCCTCTGTTGATACACTTTCTTATTACTCAAACTCATCTTTTTAACTTTATAATCGACCCTTTTAAAATTTGGGTTATCGTAATTATATATATTGCAACATATTTCACTGTATTTTTATATGATTTTACTAAAATGAAGCCTGAAGAAAAGCCTTATGATTAAAATATACTTTAATCATAAGGCTTTTCTTGTAACGATAATTTTGATTATTTAAACTGAAAATTTATGGAGTATACATCTTATGTTTCTCTTTTTAAAATATATCTTGGTGGAGGTCCATATCCTTGTTCTGCTTCAAAATATGCTAGTTTATTTGGAATACAAACCACAATAGAAGGAAAACCATAACCTACTGCATCTTTAAGAGCTGTAAGTAAAGGTAATTCTTCTCCGTCTATTTTCTTGTTCCATGAAATTGAATAACACTCTTTTCCTGCCCCGTGCTGCTTTAATAATTTGGCTATTTCATTGGCACAAGAATTTAGTTTAGGAATCTCAATCATATATTCTTCTCTCAATGTTTTTGTGTAATTATGATTAAGACGATGTAATGCGTCTTCTCTTTTCTTTTCAGAGAAAAGTTCGAATATCACTCTATCTTGGATTCTCTTAGTAAAGAAGGATCTTACTACTTTTTCTTCTAGCTCTTTATCCATTCAATCCTCTCCTTGAGTAATCTTTATTATATAGAATTTTTCATCAGAGAATCATTAAATTGGTATACGATGTAAATTTAATAATAGGTCAATTAATGCAAAGATAATACCTAATATGAGTGAAAGGGTAAGTATGAATATCCATTTAGTTTTCTTCTCTAGCCGATAGACATTCAGTTTTTCTAATGCAAACGAAACAAGCCACATTATAATTATTGTTTCAATAAATTCAACTATAAAATTAAAAATAAAGTTCATTTGTTCTCACTTTCTTGTTTTGAAATATTTATTTTTCTATTAAAACACTTATAGATAAACATTAAAATACTTTTATTCCTAGAAGGTACATTATGGTAACTAAAAAATGTTAATTCTTATAGATCATATTGACTTTAAGCTCGACCTATTATAAGATTGTTAAAATATTGAAAATCTATGAAGAAGAGAGTAATCTTAATGAAGTCTTAAAGCGAGTTAGGGATGGTGCAAGCCTAACAGTCTAGTTAAGGTGAAGCGCACTTCTGAGATGCAACCTGAAATCTTGCAGAGTAGGGTGAGCCGGATCAAAATCCGTTATGTTCTTGGTAAGAAGGTTCAATTTGAACAATAAGAGTGGTACCGCGGGTAAATCTCGTCTCTGATAAGAGACGAGATTTTTTTGTTCTCTAAAAATAAAAGGGATTAGGTGATAACATGGAATTTGATAAAATATACGCTGAAGAAATAAGCAAAATATTAGAGAATAAACTGACAGTTAAAAGTATTATGAAGTTAATTGAAAAGCCTAAGCATAGTACCCAAGGAGATATTGCTTTTCCTTGTTTCACATTAGCTAAACTACTTAAGAAATCACCTCAAGCTATCGCCATAAATTTGGCTGAACAATTAAAACATCCCTTGTTTGCTAAGATTGTAGCTGAAGGGCCCTATGTAAATGGATTCTTTAATAAGGAGACAGTTGGAAAAAAGGTTATAAACACTATCTTACAACAGAAAAGTCTCTATGGAACACCTAGAGTAAAAAAGGAAGGGACTATTACTATTGATTTCTCCTCTCCAAATATAGCTAAACCATTTTCAATGGGCCATTTACGATCAACAGTTATAGGAAACTCATTAGCCAACATAGCTGAAAAATGTGGTTACAAGACTGTGCGTATAAATCACCTGGGAGATTGGGGAACACAATTTGGAAAGTTAATTGTTGCTTATACATTATGGGGAAAGGAAAGCGATATAAAGAAAAATCCAATTCATGAGCTATTAAGCTTGTACGTGAAATTTCATGAAGAAGCTGAGTTGAAACCGGAGCTAGAGAACCAAGCAAGAAAGTGGTTCAAAAAACTAGAAGACGGCGATAAAGAAGCAATAATGCTTTGGCAATGGTTTAGAGAAGAATCACTTAAAGAATTTTCTCGTATTTACCAGCTTTTAGGTGTTCATTTCGATTCGTATCACGGAGAAGCTTTCTACAATAATAAAATGAACAAAACAATTGAGCTATTAAATAATAATAACCTGTTGTCTAATTCAGAAGGAGCTCAGGTAGTGAATCTAGAAAACGATTCTTTACCTCCATGTCTAATTAAAAAGTCAGATGGTGCTACATTATATGCAACAAGAGATCTAACAGCAGCATTATATAGACAAGAGACCTATCAGTTTACGAAAGCTTTATACGTAGTAGGGCACGAGCAAAGCCTTCATTTTAAACAAGTATTCTTAGTCTTAGAAAAAATGGGGTACAACTGGGCAAAAGAATTAATTCATGTTCCTTTTGGCTTTATTTTAAAAGAAGGCAAAAAGATGTCTACTCGTAAAGGTAAGGTAGTTCTTTTAGAAAAAGTTATTGAAGAAGCAATAGTCTTAGCCAAACAAAATATTGCTGTTAAGAATCCAACGTTACCAAACAAGGATGAGGTTGCCCAGCAAGTAGCTGTAGGTTCTATTATTTTTCAAGATTTAAAAAATGAGCGACTCAATAATATTGAATTTTCAATTGAAGAGATGTTAAAAGTAGAGGGAGAAACAGGACCGTATATTCAATACACATACGCTCGTGCTTGCTCCATTTTAAGAAAAGTAGCTCAACCTACACATTTCGTCTTCAGTGAAGGAGCAAATGAATACAATTGGTTGTTAATAAAACAACTCATGATATTTCCTAAGATTATTGAGAGAAGTTTTGAGAAGTACGAGCCATCCCATATTGCTAAGTACTTAATTGATGTGTCACAAGAGTTTAATAAATATTATAGTCAAGTCAAAATCCTTATAGAAGACAAGGAGAAGGAAAGTCGCCTTGCTTTGGTAGAAAGTACAACGATTGTTTTGGAAGAGGGGTTAAGACTACTAGGAATTCAGACACCAAGAGAAATGTAAAGGATGAGAATTTTTTAAATAAACATGTTTATAAATTAATCTAGAAAAAATAAGTAAATCCTAGCAGTAAGGGTTCACTTATTTTTTCTACCGATAACACCTGTTATGGTGCGACAAGAAGTCGCTTTCTTACAGTGTAGCTGACGCTACTCATCTAGACGCGAAGATGATCTCCATCCGAAACGGCATGCTTGGTAACGAGCCTGTCGGTTGCATGAGGAAATGCGGAAACAGAGGACAATTGCATGGTCCAGAATACTGCTAGGAGAAGATAGGTATGGTAAACGAAAGTGAAGGTTTGTAAGCTTCGTAAGCGTTAGCTCAAGATAATGCATAGTTTTGCTTGGGTCTTGGCAAGAGGAAAAGTAGAATCATAATGCTGCTCTGATGCGTCCCGCATCTTGCCCGGAGTAAAGAACCTACCTACCCCTATTGCATCTGTAGAAAGTGGAACTTGGTAAGCCCTATGTCATCTGCATAAGCAGTAGGATGACTGCAAAGTCAAACGATGTGACAGAGGGTATGGGATATGAGAAAAAGCGAAAGCCGTTACCCTGAAAAGGGACAGGAAAGCAGAAACATTGTATAACTGGACGGATACTGTCGTCTTTACAGACAATGACAGGCTCGAAAGAGTGCCTACTTCTCATTGGTCTTCAACACGAAAATAAATTTGTGGCTATCTTCTAACGAAAAGGAGCGTGCTGTTATGAATACCTCTCTACGAGCGTCGGCGCACGTCTCGCATAAAGGTTGGTACTCTATTGATTGGAATACTATACAACACTATGTAACGAAGTTACGACAAAGAATTTATCGTGCCGAACAACAAAATCAACGAAGAAGAGTAAGAAAACTTCAACGTTTACTGCTCCGGAGTAAAGCCAATTTATTACTCTCCATACGCAGAGTGACGCAACAAAATACCGGTAAGCAAACACCTGGTGTAGACGGCTACACGGCCTCAAAACCAAGCGAACGTATCAAGCTATATCAACAACTAGTTAAATGCAATGTCTTTCGACATCGCCCAAAGCCAGCGAAACGAACGTTTATTGCTAAGAAGAATGGGAAATTAAGACCTCTCGGTATCCCGACGACACGAGATCGAGTTTATCAAAATGTTGTAAAGAACGCACTCGAACCGCAATGGGAAGTCAGGTTCGAAGCCAGTTCCTACGGTTTCCGTCCTAAGAGAAGCACTCATGATGCCATAAGTAATCTCTTTAACAAGCTGAACACGAATAGTAAGAAAAAGTGGGTGTTTGAAGGAGATTTCCTAGGGTGTTTTGACCACCTTAATCATCATTGGATAGTAGAAAAAACGTCTATGTTTCCAGGAAATACTCTCATCAAAAGGTGGCTCAAGATGGGATATATGGAGCAAGGTATGTTTCACAACACAATGGAAGGAAGTCCTCAAGGAAGTGTAGCTTCTCCCCTTCTAGCTAATATAGCGCTAGATGGAATGGAAAAAGAGATTGGTATTGTTTACCGAAAGACATACAAATCAGGCACGGGCTACAAGATTGATCCAAAGTGTAAGATGGGACGTGTCGCTTACGCAGATGACTTCGTCATCGTAACGGAAACGAAGGAACAAGTTGAAAGTATGTATCAGAAACTCAATCCTTACTTGCAAAAGCGAGGAATTAAATTGAGTGTTGATAAAACAAAAGTAACACATATCGAGAGTGGGTTTGATTTTCTCGGTTTCTCACTTCGTCAATACAAGACTGAGCAAGGAAATAAGTTATTGATCAAACCTAGCAAAGACAGTATCAAAAAAGCAAAAGGTAAGATAAAAGATACGTTCGCAGTAATGCGAGGACGACCAGTAAAAGAACTAATACGTGTTTTAAACCCTATTATTCGTGGTTACGGACAGTATTGGAAACATGTCGTATCAAAAAAGACGTTTGGGTATATGGACAATTATGTTTTCCTGAAAATAAGAAAACACCTTAGACAATTGCATCCAAAGAAGTCTTGGAAATGGATTCGAGAGCGTTATTTTAAGAAACCCCACCATGGAGGAAATGATAGATGGATTCTCACATGTCCACTTACCAATATTCAATTATTAAAAATGTCGTGGATTAAAATAGAGCGTCATGTGATGGTAGCTTATAAAAACAGCCCAGATGATCCTAGCCTAAAAGAATATTGGGAAAAGCGAGACCGTAAGGTCTTTAATAGCGAAAATACGCTAGACAGGATGAAACTCGCAAGGAAACAAGGTTACCGTTGCGCATTGTGTAAATACACTCTACAAAATGGCGAAAAAGTCACTGTACGAAACTTAGAAGTTTCTACAGGTAAAACTGCTAAATTAGTACATGCACCGTGTAATAAATAAATAAGTTGTTCGGATAAAAAGAAGGCTTGAGCCGTATGACGGGAAATCTGTCACGTACGGTTCTTAGGGGGGCGGGCGCTCGTGAGAGTGCCTGCCTACCCGACTCAATTCAAAAATAAAAACCCTATGAACTTGTCAGGAATACATAGGGTTCTAGTAATTAACAGTAATGATATGTTTAGTGCTAATATTATGATCTTAGTAACTTCTTCATTTTCTCTTCTGTCTCATTCTCCTCACAAGGTTGATAAACAGTTACCTTTAATTCAGGTGCATCATACACCTGGAGCGTAACATGATCCATAATCATTTTTCCTGCCACAGGGTGGATAATGGTCTTTTTTCCACAAGGTGTACCTAAAACTTCATGATTAGACCACCACTTGTAAAACTGAGGGCTTTTGTCGCTAAGCTCACTGATCATGGTTTTAAACCACTCATCCCCGACGAAACGCGTGTAAGCTAGGCGGAATTGGGCAATTAGTCGTTGAGCATGATCTTCCCAATTTTGAAAAAGGTTTTGATATTCTTTGGAAGTAAAGCAGCGCCACACTGCATTGCGGTTTCGCTCGTCCATTTCATGAAAGTCCCCAAATACCATCACAGCAGCTTCATTCCAGTCTACGATATTAAGTTTTTCATCTGTTACATAGGCAGGGCAATGGCCTAATTGACTTAATAGATTTTTTACGACACGATCTATATTTTCTCTTTCATTCTGCACGGTTGCAGATGGAAGCGGCTGATTGCCTAATAAAAATAAATGCTCCATTTCTTCTTTATTTAATTTGAAAATACGGGATATGGCTTCTAATACTTCGGAAGATACTTGTATATCTCGTCCTTGTTCCAGCCACGTATACCAAGTTATGCCGACTCCTGCTAGTTGAGACACTTCTTCTCTACGTAATCCTTTAGCTCTTCTTCTCGGTCCAATAGGCAAGTTAAAATCTTTTGGAGACAATCGTTCTCGTCTTATCTTTAGAAAATCCCCTAATTCTTTTCTTCTTTCTTTATCACTTACCATGATTTTACTCCTTTGTGTAGGTAGTACTTTTACTACTAGTATAACTAGACTCCTATTACCATTATAATCCTTATTTTATGATCTAGGTAAGGGAGGTGAAACAGATGATAGTAAAAGATAGCGAAAAGACGTCTGATATATCAAAAGGGTTAGTTCTTTTAATGGCTACAGTTTGCGGGTTTTCAGTGGCTAACGTCTACTTGAACCAAACTCTTTTAGTAAGCATGTCCGCCAATTTTCATGTTTCAGCGGCTAGCATAGGCATTATAGCTACTTTAGCTCAAATTGGATACGCACTAGGAAATCTCCTTTTAGTACCGTTAGGAGACATCTTCGAACGAAAAAAATTGATTTTGTTTTTATTATTCGCTATATGTATCGTTCTCGCTTTAAACGCTTTATCTATTAACAAAACGTGGATGATGGCTACAAGTTTAGCTTTAGGAATCGTAACGGTTGTTCCTCAAATTATTGTTCCGCTGGCTGCGAATATCGCTTCAGATCATAATAGAGGAAAAGTTTTAGGAAATGTCGCCATTGGATTAGTTTGTGGTATTTTAGGCGCTCGGCTTATTAGTGGTTTTATTGATGTACATTTTGGATGGCGAATGG
This sequence comes from Priestia sp. FSL W8-0524, assembly GCF_038005965.1. NCBI lineage: Bacteria > Bacillati > Bacillota > Bacilli > Caryophanales > Bacillaceae > Priestia > Priestia sp. FSL W8-0524. The sequence goes on along the minus strand of NZ_JBBOUG010000001.1, from coordinate 3,277,651 downwards.
TGTATTGGACGTCTGCTGCGGCTACACTTTTTATGATTTTGTTAGTTTACGTCTATTTTCCCAAAAGTAAAGGAGGAAAGGGGACCAGTTATAAACAATTGCTCATGTCGTTAGGTCCGCTATTTATAAAAGAAAGAGCCCTGCAACAAGCATGTGTAAGTCAGGGAATGATGTTTGCTTCGTTTAGCACATTTTGGACCACGCTTGTCTTTTTATTACATACACATCCCTATTCGTATGGAAGTGACATGGTAGGGGTAATAGGGTTAGTCGGGATAGCGGGAGCATTTGCTACGCCGATTATCGGACGTTTAATTGATACAAGAGGGGCAAAGTTTGCAAGTCTTTTGTGTATGTCCATATCTTTACTTGCCTTTATAGGCCTTATAAGGGGAGGGTACTGGTTACCTGGATTAATTTTAGGAGCTCTTCTTATAACGGTAGGGACTCAAGCGAACCAAGTTGCCTGTCAGTTTACTATTTTCCAATTAGGAGAAGGAAAAAGAAGTCGATTAAATGGATTATATATGGTTTCCACATTTTTAGGAGGTTCATTAGGGTCTTATGTGGGTTTACTTGCATGGAGTAAATGGGAGTGGGATGGAGTGTGTGCCATAGCCATACTGATGATAGCCATTAGCTTTTGTTCTTTAATTCCGATGAACATCTCTAAAAAAACGATAGGGAACTTCATGAATAAGAAAGGAAGTAATGTGTAATGAGAACACGTACAGATAACTTTCAACGAGGATTAGATATATTAGCTAAGATTGATCCAGAGAATTATGAGGATATAATGGCAGGTTTTGAACAGTCAGCTCTCCCTGATTTAGGAATGCTAGCTGTAGAGTTTAATTACGGGCAAATTTTCTCGAGACCAGGCTTAGACTTAAAGTCACGCCTTCTTGCTACAGTGGCTGGCTTAACTGCATTAGGCAATACGGAACAGCTAAAATTTTATCTGAACGGGGCTTTGAATGTTGGGTGGACACAGGAAGAAATTTTAGAAGCAATGTTACAGATGGTCATTTATGCTGGATTTCCTGTAGCTTTAAATACGATTTTAATAGTAGCCAATGAAGTCTTTTACGAAAGAAATGAAAAGGAGAAACAAAATGATTATTGATAGTCATGCACATGTGGTTTTGCCTATAGAGAAACATATTAAAATGATGGATGAAAGTGGAATAGATAAAACTGTATTGTTTTCTACTCTTGTTCATCCAGAAAAAAGCAGCAACGTTAAAGAATTTACAACCGAAATGAACAGGTTAAATCAAATTCTAAACAACGAGGTGAATCCTCTACAAGCACGCTTAAATGCGCTAGAAGAAGTAAGCGTTGCGATTAAGCAGCACCCAAATCGGTTTGTTGGATTTGGTTCGGTTCCACTTTCTTTTTCTTCTGGTGATGGAACTCTAAATGACTGGGTAGAGAAACTTGTCAAAGAGCAAAAGATGAAAGGTCTTGGAGAATTTACTCTTGGTCCAGGTCAAATTCCATTGTTAGAACCTATATTTAAAGCAGCAAGTGACTATACGTCTTTGCCTATCTGGGTACATACTTTTCATCCTTTGAACTTAAAGGATATTCAAGAGTTATTTCTTCTCACTCAAAAATATGAAAATGTGCCGGTGATATACGGGCATATGGGCGGAATTCATTGGCTACAAACGATAGAAATGATAAAAAACACTAAAAATGCTTACTTAGATATATCTGCATTTTATACAACATACGCCTTGTCTTTGGCTATAAAAGAGATACCTGAAAGAACGTTATTTAGTTCAGATTTTCCATATGGAGATCCGTATTTAAATCTACAGGCCGTTAAGCGTCATACATCTAGCGGAGAAGTTGCAGACAGAGTGTTAGGTGGAAATATCTCGAATTTGCTTCATCTATAAATTCAGCGTTTTTGTGTGATGTTATGTTGTATGGGATAACTAGCACTGAATTTTAAAATTATTTTCTGCGTTGAAATAAAAAAAGGCAGCCCTCTGTTTGGCTGCCTTTTAAACAAGATTGAACAACTAGAATTACGTTTTATCACTACATATGATGAATTCTATTTGAAATATATCATATTCTGTAGTCCTTCAGTTTCTTAATTCTTCTCTCATAGATAACTTTAAAGACTCACATTATAAAATCTACTTACTTAATTGTGTTTATTGCTAACGAGAGTGACATGCGGAGTTTTACCTTTTGATTTCCTAGATGAAAGATAAACGCCAGCAAAGATAATAAGTAGTCCAACGATTACGTTTGGAGTAATTGTTTCTCCAAGTAGTAAATAACCCCATACCATGGCCGAGGCAGGGATCAGGTAAGTAACCGTCGCTGCTAATTCAGGGCCACCATTTTTATTGATATAAAAATAGATTAACTGACCCAATCCTGAGCCAAAACAGCCAAGACCCACAATTGCCAGAAGCGGAAGTGGATGAATCAACAGATCTGATTTGAATGGTTCAGTAAACAACATTCCAATTAAACCGATGATAGCACCTGTTAGTAAGGTGAAGGTTGTTATAGTTAATACGCTCACCCCAGACAAAAACCGCTTTGTTAACTGCCCAGCAAGCCCATAGCAGATACAAGCAACAAGCATTGTTCCAATTCCGACAAACCCTTTCCCGAAAATCTGACCAAATTGAAAATCCATAAGGACGAGTATCCCGAAAAACCCGATAAGAATACCGATCCACTGACGTCCGGTAAGTCGATAAGAAAAAAGAATAAATCCGATAAGACCTGTCCAGATTGGAGTGGTCGCATTTAGAATAGAGGCAGTTGTACTGTTTATCTCAGTTTCGCTTAAGGAAATTAATCCCCACGCCAAACCACAGTTAAATATACCAACAACAATCAACGCCTTCCAGGGTAGTTTCTCTTTAACTTTTCTACGCTTCCACCATAGAAAAGGAAGCAAGATGATTGCACCTGCTAGACAACGAAAAAATACAATTCCCCATATACCAGCTGAGGGAAGCAGCCACTTCATAAATACAAAAGATAAACCCCAAATGAAACTAAGCCCAATTAAGGCTCCATACAATCGAAACATAATACACCTCCTTACTTCAATTATTATGGCAAATTTTGTTGATTATTTCACTCCGAAATTTTGCTTTGTAGAACATTTTCTCATGTTTTTTTTCGTTATCTTGATATCTTTCTCTAGGTATATAAAATATTTCTTTTTTTATAAAATAATAAATTTGACGTTATTCATAGGAATAATTCGGAAAACTTTAGAGTTTTTATTGAAAAGAGAACGTTTGTTCGTGTATAATGTAGGGAACGAATGTTCTTTTTGATAGGTTCTTTGGATCGATTATGAGCAGCTACCAAACAGAGTCATTATATGTATCGACATGAAGGCATTCTTTGCTTTGTTTTTTTCTATATTAAATGCAAACGTTGAAGAAGAGGAGAAAATGAGCTTGTTGGAGGATATTATAATCAGCGCGAAAGAAGCCTACGCGCTTGCCAAAACGATTAATTAAATTTGGCTTTCTCTTTAAGAACATCCAATTATACTATCATCTTAAAGGGAAAAGGTAACTAATATACAAATTATATAAAATTAGTTTTCTAAGGAGAAATAACATTGAACTCTACACTCAATAATTCAGAAGATATAAAAAGGGAAGAAGGACAAAAGCAGCTGCTTGAAAAAAGTCTTCAAGCTCATAGAAATAAAAAATGGATAATCAACTTTACTTGTACTATATCTTTTCTTTTAGCAGTATTATGTTTTTGCTTCCAAGTGCCAGACGCTATAATTATTACTGTTATCTTACTGTTCATATGTGTAACTTTCCAAACTGCACATAAAATGTTAGATAGAAAAATAGAGCTGCGCTTGAAACGTATAAAGCAGGATCATAGAAAGACCATATTCAAGATAAAATAAATCCTAACTTCCTGCCTATAATTCGCCTTACATTTGATTGGTACATTGCATACTCTGTTAGAAACGAAAGTTTTACTGTAATGGATAAGTATGAAATGTATAAAGGAAGCGCTTTTGCAGTTTATTTAAAGTCCAGATATCTAGATTTTATCGAAATTGGTACCATAGCTGACGATATACACCCTGGACCGTTTAAACACTATGGAATACATGCTTTAAACCATATAATTGATGTGGTTTCAACTGAACCTCCAAGTATTTCAGTAATACAAAGAGATCACGAACCAAAGTGAAAAAATGAGGTTAATATGTAGCACATTAACTATATTAAGAGGGTAGCAATGCTTAAGGGATCAAGAGGTGTTATAAGGCAAGAATAGCTTTGCTATAACATTTTGAAATATTTAAGATATTTAGACGCGATTTCGAGGGACGAAATACAAACCACGTATTATTAATTGAAGAGAGTTATAAACATAAGGGGTAAAAACAATGGAATTTTATGAGGCGTTAACCTATGTAAATGAGAACTTTTATAAACCCAATCACTTCGCTATAAAAGCTATTCGAGAAGAAGCTCAAAATTCAGATTATGGCGCTGGTATCTTTCAGTTAAATTCAAAATCTGTACGATTTAGGGTGGCGAAAACTACCCCTAACAAGGTAGGGCAGTTTGTATCCTTTTGGGAAAAAGATGCGACTCATAAAAACCAAGCCTTTTCGTATGGAAAAGCTACCGATCTATTAGTTATTAATACCTTTACTAGTACAAATAGATTTGGACAATTCATTTTTCCAAAAGCAGTTCTTTTAAAACAAAAAATTCTTAAAACGTCTACTACAAAAGGGAAAATGGCAATTAGAGTGTATCCGATATGGGATAAGCCAACTAGCAAACAAGCTATTGAAACACAAAAATGGCAATTAGAATATTTTGTTGAGACGAACGATGCGAACAATTTCCCCCGTCAAAAATTCTTAAAGCTATACTTCGAGAGTCGCAACGATTGAAGCTTTACATACAAATAAACAAGTCTAACTTACGTACTATAAGAGAGGCCAATACATAACAGAGACAGGATTCATTCAGTTTTTTGATTCCTTAGGTGAACCGTTTGTTTTTATTAATGACGCGTTTGGTTTAAAGAACAAAATGAGATTAAGTGAGCTAATTGATGTTTAATTCGTGTAAAGTTAAAGTATAAAGAATGATTGTAATGTAAGAAATGTTTTTTTGAAAGAGGGATTGTATGGAACAGATAGGTTATGTATCTTTATGGGTCGGTAAGTTTTCAACTAGCGAAGAGCTAGAAAAATATCTGTTGATTGCTTATACGGAAGATGGAGATGCTATACCCTCACAATTTGAAAAGGACTTTAAAGTTGATTATTTTGAAGAAGATTTTAGCGAAGCTCATTATGCAAATCAGGACATGTGTAAGCTTTCGCACCTATTGGAAGGCTGTTCGTATGATGATGTAGTAATTCCTAACTTTGTTGAAAAATATGGAGAATATTTGCCTGATGATTTCAACAGTATGATTTTAATTTATGATTTTCAGCACAATAAAAAGAGTGATAACGAAATTAATGGTGTTAAATATTTAGGAAGTATTAGGTATGAATAGTTATGATCAAGGCGGTATTCATGTCTATTTTGCTTTACATATAAAAACAGAAAGCTTTGATTCTGCCATTAAAGTATTAAATGATGCTAGTATCGATCATAAAGTTATAGAAGAGATTAATATTAATATGCAAAAAGAGAAGCGGTTGTATTTTAAGGATACTGAAGATAACGTTGTAGAATTCTACACGTTGGATATGAGGGAAGATTAATAAAGAGCGAATCAAACATTGATTTGCTCTTTATTATAAATGGCTGCTAAGAATACGCTTTATGTAAATTGGAAAAATTCTTCACTGTACCTATATAAAAACAATGATAGCCAAGAAGTCACAAAAAAGGTTACAGGAAAAACTGTAACCTCAATATTAAATTTCTACTCTTCTAAAAGTGTCGCCAAGGAAGTTATTCAATTCAATAAACTGTTTTTCGATAGGTGTAAATTCATAATTCAGCCTGGAAATGAGATAAAAGTCAGTGTACCGATAAGGTGGTGGAACTTCTAAAAAATTATGGATGTTATAACGGTTTGCGATACGCTTAGAGACTAAGGAAATTTCCATGCCCATTAATGCAAATTGTACTAATGTTTCTGGATCGCCGACTTCGATCATGTCACCTTGTTCAATATGTAAGCTGGCATAAATAGTATGTAATATTGTCATGTACAAGCACTTATCTGAAAGTACCAGTATATTTTTTTGCCTTACATAGTCATCAAATGTCGTGTGTTGATCAATATCGCTACCAATGACAACCATTTCTTCTACGCCTACTTTTTTATATTTTATCTTTTGGTTGTTTAATGATCCAATTGTATAAGCTACATCAATTTGTCCAAGTAGAATTTGATTTTCGATATATTCGGTTGAACCCGTTTTTAATGTTACTGCTAGATCTGGATAGGTGTTGTAAAGTTTGTTTAAAGCGCCTGAGAATTGAGTGCCCCCAACTGATATCATGGTGCCAATACGGAGTTTTTCATCTTGTTTCTTCATCTTATTTTCAGTTTCTTCCCAAAGAAGCAATATTTTTTTAAATTGGTGATACAACTTTTCTCCTTGCTTGGTTAATTTAACGCCCTTCGAGTTTCTAATAAACAGTTCTTGATTATAATAGCTTTCTATTTTCTTTATTTTGGCGGTCATATTAGATTGAAGATGGTTCAGTTTTATTGCAGCCGCAGATATATTTCTTAATTCGGCCACTGAAACAAAAGCTTTCATATTTTCAATATCCATTCATATTCACCCTCCATCAAAAAAAGTGATATAGCCATCATATTTTAACATTTAAAATGATGATTCATTTTAATTATACTTGATTAAAAGGTAATATTTTCTACAAAATGATGGAGGAATGTCTAATGAAGGAGAAATTAATAAAAGTAGGAATTATAGGGGGATCTTTAAATAATCAATGGGCGAGCAAAACACATATTCCAGTACTTAAAGAAAGTCCTTTTTATCGAATAACCGCAATTGGAACATCAAAAGCAGAAACCGCCAAGGAAAGTGCGAGGGTACTTGATGCTCCCCATAGCTTTACAGACTATAAGAGATTAGCGCAATCCAAAGGTGTTGATTTAGTAGTAGTTAGTGTAAAAGTTCCCTTTCATTACGAAGCTTCAATTGCTGCTATAGAGGAAAAGAAACACATTTATTGCGAGTGGCCTTTAGGTGTAGATACTAAGCAAGCAATTAAACTGGCAAAGTTAGCGGATGAGGCAAACATTCACCATGCGATTGGGTTACAAGCAAGACAATCTCCTGAGGTGAATTATGTAAAGCAGGCTATTAACCAAGGGGAAATTGGAAGAATTATCTCCTGCACCATGCAGGTAGCGACACAAGGAAAGGGTGGAATAACAGATGAAGCAAACAGCTATATCTTAAAAAGAGAAAACGGAGCCAACCTTCTTACAATCAACGGTGGACACTCGCTTGATGTTCTGTGCTACATCTTAGGTGATTTTAAAGAGTTATCGTCGATAATGAATACGTATTATACAGAAGCTCTCATACAAGGAACAGAAGTTACGGTGCCAAAGGATGCAGCGGACCAAATCTTAATACAGGGAACACTCGACGGTGATATTTCAGCTTCTGTTCATATTCAAGGAGGAGTTTATCCTGCTTTTCAATTAGAGGTTAGAGGAGAAAAAGGTGTTTTTCGCTTAACCCAGAATTCTTCATCCGGTCACGTACAATTTGGTAATCTCAAATTAGAGAAGGTTAAGCATCCTACTTATTTATTAAGTACGGAAAGTGTGTATGTTGAAGAGCTAAACGTATCTTCAGCAAAAGATAATCATCCAAAAGATTACGTTGAAAAGGCTTATCAGGTGTTAGCAAAAGATATATTTGAACACAAAAGTCAAATTCCAAACTTCCATGATGCTGTTAAACTTCATCAACTATTAGATGCGGTTCGAACATCTGCAGAGACTGGTGAAAGGGAAACGTTTGATAAGTAAACGAAAGCCTATTCTTTATAAAGTTAAAATGTTTATAATTTTAATAACTATCAAGTCAATTGAAGAAGGGCATTTCCTACATTTGAAGAATAGTAACACCATTAAATGAATTGACGGCTGACTATATCATTGCTAGAGCCACAGATTAAAAAATTGAATAGGAGTGTTCCTTGATGACAAACAGTAAAATGAATCCTAAGGTTGATGAATTTTTAACTAAAGCTAAAAAGTGGAAAGAAGAATATGAGACGCTGAGAAAGATTGTTCTTGACTGTGAGTTGACCGAAGATTATAAATGGATGAACCCTTGTTACACGTTTGAGAAAAAAAACATTGTTTTAATACATGGTTTTAAAGAATACTGTGCGTTGCTGTTTCCTAAAGGCTCTCTGTTACAAGATTCTCATGGTATTCTAATCCAACAAACGGAGAATGTACAAGGGGCGCGACAAATTCGGTTTACCAATGTGCAAGAAATAGTTGAAAAGGAAGCCATCTTAAAAGCTTATATTTATGAGGCCATCGAGGTGGAAAAAGCCGGATTGAAAGTCAAAGTTAAAAAGCCTGAAGAACTCATTATTCCTGAAGAGCTACAACATAAATTTGATGAAATACCTGCTCTAAAAACGGCTTTTACTACATTGACTCCAGGACGACAAAGAGCATATATTCTTCATTTTTCTGCGGCCAAACAATCTAAGACTCGACAATCACGGGTTGAAAAATGCATTCCGAACATTCTTAATGGAAAAGGATTAAATGATTAGTACGCTTTATTTAAAACAAACGTAGTCAATATGAATTGTTAATGTATTTGAGTTAAAAGTGAAATAGGGCTAAGTGAACTGATTGATGTTCGCTTTGTGTAAAAGTAGAGTAGGTTAAAAAATGACAGCGTTCAAAAATTTTTATTTTAGGAGAAAATGATATGGGAGTTTTTGCAGAATATTTAGCGCGTATAGATAGTCCTGACCACCGTGACCGAACAGAGGAAGTTTTGGATTGGGTTGCTAATACTTTCCCGAATTTGGAACCACAAATCAAATGGAATACGCCAATGTTTACTGATCATGGAACATTCATCATCGGCTTTGCCTCAGCGAAACATCATTTGAGCGTTTCACCTGAAGAAACAGGCATTGCGCACTTTAATCATAACATTGCTCAGGCTGGATATAGCGCTACCAAAGGTCTGTTTCGAATTCTATGGACTGAGCGGGTAAACTATGAATTACTAAAAAAAATAATCGAGTTTAATATGTTAGATAAGAAAGACTGTTCAACTTTTTGGCGGAAATAAAGAGTAGATTATGAACGGAGAAGAAGGAGGATACAGAAAGATGGATTTTGAAATGGTTATGAAAGAACTTGAAGCGCTTGGTACGGAACGAATTAAAAAGACTTACATAAACAATGGTGCACACGATCCGCTTTTTGGAGTGGCAACAGGAAAAATGAAGCCGATTGCAAAGAAAATCAAGAAAAATCAGGCTTTGGCCGAGCAGCTTTATGCGTCTGGCAATTATGATGCTATGTATTTTGCTGGTATCATTGCAGACCCAACAGAGATGACTGCGGAGGATTTTGAGCGTTGGATTGATAAAGCGTATTTCTACATGCTATCCGATTATGTAGTTGCAGTCACTTTGTCAGAAACCGATTTTGCGCAAGCTGTGGCTGATAGATGGGTGGCAAGCGGTGAAGAACTTAAAATGTCAGCAGGTTGGAGTTGCTACTGCTGGCTTTTGGGTAATCGTCCTGACGATGAATTTAGCACAAGCAAGATTGCAGATATGCTTAATCAAGTGGAGAATACGATTCACGATTCTCCAGATCGAACGAAATCGGCTATGAATAATTTTATCTATACAGTCGGTGTTTCATATTTGCCACTTCATGAGAAGGCGCTTGAAACGGCAAAGGCAGTAGGTCCAGTCGAAGTTAAGAAGGATAAGAAAAAAAGTAGTATTCTTCTTGCTTCCGAAAACATTCAAAAGGATATAGATAGAGGAAGGCTTGGGTTCAAACGCAAACATGTAAGGTGTTAACATGATTTGTAATGGAGCTGCGCTATCTGAAACGAGACTAACAAGCATTTAATAATAGTTAGTTTACTATACGCATGATGTTCTGTTTCTCCATAAATCATCCATTGCAGAAGTGGCAGGGGATAAAAGCTAAAAAGCTCTTGTGAAAAGGAGAGATTAAAAATGAAAATCCAAAAGGGAAATCTAAGAATCTGTCATAAAGGACACAAATATTATAAAAGCAGTAGCTGTCCGACCTGCCCAACCTGCGAGCAAGAACGCAAACCTGACAATGGATTTCTTTCTATGCTATCAGCACCAGCAAGACGAGCATTGGAAAACAACGGGGTAACTTCTTTGCAGCAGCTATCAACATTTAGTGAAAAAGAGATATTACAATTTCATGGTATGGGTCCGGCTTCTTTACCTAAACTTAAAGCAGCTTTGCAGGCCAATGGGTTAGCCTTTAAAAATTAAATATTAAGGATAGTTAAAACAAGAAATAGATTGGGATAAAGTGTACAAATACGCTGAATTTCTGGATATGGAAGGATCTTAAGAGATAAATAGGGGGAAAAAGAAGGGTTGGAGATTTAAGTGATGAATAACAAACTAGATAAAGCATTAGCGTTACGAAAGAATGGAAATCACAAAGAATCTAACGAATTGCTAAGTGAATTAGTTAAGGAATGTCCAGACAATGCTTTATATAACTATCAATGTGCTTGGAGCTTCGACCTATTAGGGGAAGAAGAAAAGGCAGTGCCCTTTTACGAAAATGCCATAAAGATAGGATTATCTTCTAAGGATATGGAAGGGGCAATAGTGGGATTGGGCAGCACGTATAGAGCCTTGGGGGAATATGAAAAGTCAAAAGAGACATTTTTAAAAGGAATGGAATCATTCCCAGATAATCATGTAATTAAAGTGTTTTATTCCATGACCTTATACAATTTAAAAGAACATAGCAAAGCGATGGAACTGATACTGAAGTGCTTACTAAATACGACAAGTGACAATGAAATACTAAGTTATAAAAAAGCCTTACATTTCTATTCAGATAAACTGGATCAGACTTGGAAGTAGCTTGTAAAATTCACTGAATATAAGTTCTTTTCCTGAAACGAGGAAAGGACTTTTTTGTAACAATATTGGCAGACTTCCTTTGATAACATGACTTTTAAAATGATAGATTGTGAAGAAATACATTTAAACTATAGGAGGCTTTGCTGAATAAGAAAGCCCTTACATATTATATATGTCTAATATGTAAGGAGCCCTATACGAATTACATTTGAAATAGGAGATCTTTGCTTTGGATCTTGTGCTTCTTTCTTTGTTGAAGCACTTATGTTTGTACCACTCTATCCTTACTAAACTCTTCTTCAATTAGCTTATCCATGAGAAAATGATAAAAAACGTGATAATTCGTTTTAGTTAGTTTGTCCAGTTCCTGGTGAGTGATGATATTATGTTGGATGAGTAAACCTATAGCAGCTGATATACAATTTACTTTTAAATCTTCTTCCCCTAACATATAAATCACCTTCCCTTATTTACTAAGTAACCCATTCTATATAATAGGCATACTTAAGACACGGACTGATATAAGCTCTTTTCTCAAATTATTGCTCTCGTGCTGATAGAAAATGATCATAAAATATTCTCAACACTTTTTGATGCATACTGTTATCTTTATATACTTTGCTTTTTTTTCCTGCAAAAAAAACAAAATGATTTCAAATTTCCCTTATTATGGAATGTTTCGTTTGTTTTTGATAGTTAGGAAAGCTTCTGAACGCTCAGTATGTATCTCAATGTCAACACCAAGAGCTTATGAACGCCGTCCAAGGAAAGTGAATAATGGACTTTATTTTAATTGGTTCTTATTATTTATCTTATGTAAATGCGGTTTTCCTGTAAGTGAAAAAGGCAACTTTAACTATGTCATAAACTACCCTGTAGGTAATTATTAAATTATATAGGGGAATTTACAGCTCAATAAAACACTGTTATTACAAGTTAGTGAGGTAGAAGTATGAAAGAAACCAATAGTAAGAATCTAAAATCAGAAATTATAAAAAAGCACGAGGTATTATTTGCAAAGAGATTGGAACTTGAGAGTGAAGCAAGCCGTTTGATGTTAGAAATTAATTTATTGGATGCACGGAATACTCTTGATAAAGTAAGTCAGTTAAACCAACAGATAGATGATATAACTTCTGAAATGGATTATTTGAAACAAGCTCTTGAAGCCATTAATTGAGCCATATATCAGAGTGTAACTAATTCTATAAGTATAAGCACGAGCAAATTTTAAAAAAGTGATCAACATGGAAGAGAAAGAAGGTATTTCGATGAAATCTATATTATTAATTGGACAATCAAATATGGCAGGCAGAGGATTTATTGAGGATGTACCGCCGATTTATAATGAGCATATACATATGTTACGAAACGGTAGGTGGCAAACGATGGCAGAACCACTTAATTTTGATCGTCACATATCTGGTGTTGGGCCGGCAGCCTCTTTTGCTCAAGCTTGGACAGAGGATCATCTGGGCGAGTCCATTGGGCTAATACCATGTGCCGAGGGAGGAAGCTCAATTGATGAGTGGACAAGTGACGGACTATTAACAAGACACGCGATTTCTGAAGCGAAATTCGCAATGGAAACAAGTGAGTTAGTGGGAATTCTTTGGCATCAAGGAGAAAGCGACAGTTACGGAGAACGTTATAAGACGTATGAAGATAAACTGCTTTCATTATTTAAACACTTGAGAGAAGAATTGAATGCACCAGATATCCCGATCATTATCGGTGAGTTGGGACATTACCTTGGAGACGTCGGATTTGGAAAAAGCGCCGTAGAATATAAACAAATAAATCAGATATTATCTAAAGTTGCCCATTCTGAAAAAAATTGTTATTTTGTAACATCAAAAGGCTTAACAGCAAATCCAGATGGCATTCATATTGATGCCGTCTCTCAAAGAAAGTTTGGATTAAGATACTATGAGGCTTTTTCAAAACAAAAGCATGTTTTAGATGTTTTGGACAGTGAGCATGAATGGATTGAAAAGGAAGCAAAGCGTGAACTAACTAAAAATGAACGTATATTTGTTGAAAGTATGAAGTTTGCCTTGGGACAATTAAGTTTTGAGGAGTTTTCTCTTAATATCTCTATTATTAATGAAAGTAAGTAAAGCAGAATTAAAAGGTTGAGGCAGATTACAGGATAAATCCAACAGAAAGCTTGCAGTATTGCTGAAGAAGGAGAAAAGCAATGAAAAAAGCTCTCATTTTTTGTTCAGTCCTTATACTCCTAGTCTTAGTAGGAGGAATTTACATCAATCATTCTAAAGGAAAACAAATGGAGCAAAAACAAAATGATCAAATGTTCCATAAGGCGGAGCAGGCAGCTATTACATATTTTAAAGAAAAAAGACATAACGACCTGGTGGTGGAAAAAGCAGATTTTGCGGACCATGGTTTTGATTATATAGAGGTAACGGGGAAGGTGAAAGAAGATAACTCTAAGCAATACGTAGTAAACGTCAGCTACAATGATAACTACCGCGTTACTTCTATTGTAGATATGGATTAAAAACAGATAGAAAATGCTAAAAAAGCACTCACCACAAGTGAGTGCTTTCCTCATTAAATAAACAATCCAACCATAATACCTGTTAAAATCGATCCCATTGTCGCTACTAACAGCATCTTCAATCCGAACTTTGCAACGCGTGAAGCTTGTTCACCGTTGATTGCTTGGATCGTACCAAGAACGATACCAATTGAGCTGAAGTTTGCAAATGAGATTAAGTAAGCTGATACGATACCGACTGTTTTTTCAGAAAGGTGAGGCATCATTTTTTGGAAGTCAAGCATGGCAACGAATTCGTTTGCTACTACTTTTGTTCCCATTACGCCGCCGGCTCTCATCAGTTCGTCTGCCGGGATACCCATAATAAAGGCAATTGGGTAGAAGATATAGCCTAAAATGTCTTGAACCGTTAATCCGATGACACCGTTTAATACGTAGTTCACTAATGCTAAAAGACCAACGTACGTTACAAGCATAGCTGCTACGATTAACGCAACGCGTCCGCCGTCTAGGGCACCGTCACCGATTGCTTCAAACAGCGTGCCTTGCTTAGCAGGCGCTTTAATATCGACTTCGTTTTCATCTTCTACTTTTACTGGTGCAACGATAGAAGAAACGATTAAGCCAGAGAATACGTTTAGCGGAAGAGCAATTAATACGTATTCCGCCGGAATCATCTGCATGTATGCGCCTAGAATTGAACAAGAAACGGATACTAAAGATGTTGTTGTAACGATAAATAAACGGTTTGGTGTTAAACCTCCGATGTGGTTTTTCACCGCAATTAGCGCCGTTGTATCACCAAAAATCATCGCGTTCACGGCTGTGAAGCTTTCAATTTGGGGAAGTCCGGTAATTTTTGAAACAAGTCCTCCGATATATTTGATCCCAAAGGGTAAAATACGAGAGTAGTTTAAAATACTTAATAATGCTGAAACGAATACAATCATAACTAACGTTTGGATAAAGAAAATGCCTTTTCCTGCAAGATCTCCAAACACGAACGAAATTCCGTCGTTACCAAATGATAAGATCTTTGTAAATACACTTGTGATAAAGTCAAGCACCTTGCGACCAATCGATGTATTCATCATAAAAGCAGAGATAGCAAGCTGGATGACAAGCATAACTGCGATGCCTTTATAGTTGATAAGTTTCCTGTCGTTTGACATGAGGAATGCAACTGCTAAGATAATTACAATCCCGATAATTCCCATTAAAATTGACATTTACTTTTCTCCTTACATGTATTCTATATTTATAAAAGAGGGACGTGCATAGAAATGACTATGTAAATCGGCCTCTATTTTATACAAAAACGGAACTTCTACGCCAATTTTGTTAAAAATGGGCAAAATTTTTTAGGCCATTATAAAAAATGACGTAATTGTAAAATAATATTTACTATGTGCTAATATGTAAAAAAACATGCAGAACTGACATAATAACTTATATTTCGACAGCCTCTACTATCTTAAATCATTTTGAACAAAAGAAAAAGGGGAAATGAAGATATTTTTAATATAATTGTGAAATATTTTTAAAAATTTATGATACTTCCGGTTCTTGGAATTACAGCATGAGAAGTAAAAAAGAGACAAAATGACCTATAATACGTTGTTTAAGAGAAATTTTTCCTTTTTAATGATAGAATATTCATGAATAATGACAAAGTAAAAGTACAAAGGAGTTAACAATGAGTAGTATTCAAACCTTTTTTTCAAAGCATCCAAAATGGTCGTACACTGGAAATTTTGTTGTAACACTAGCGTGCGTAGCGGTGTTCCCATCTTTATTTATGCCGACCGTTTCAGGAGTGCTGCTTGGATTTGTCGCAGCTACCGCTATTAATTATGCATTAGGACTTAAGTGGAAACCGCTGAGAGAGCTAACAAGTAAATAAAACGCTCTATAAGTGTGGTAAACTAGTAAAAATGATAAAAGAGGTGTAAACATAATGACAACACCCGAGAGAAGGCTGATTCATTTAGCAACCGGCATGCCCGAACAAATGGCATACGGCTCTGACAAAGAAATGCGGACAGGTATCTGCAAAAAGCAAGTAGACGAAACGTTTTTAGCAAAAGAAGGGTTTCAAGGCGACGGCGTAGCGGACTTAAGGTATCACGGCGGACCCGATCGTGCGGTGTGCGTGTATCCGTATGAGCACTACAAAAAATGGAATGAAGAGTTTGATACGGAGCTGCCAATGTCTGCGTTTGGAGAAAATCTTGTCTTAGCGGGCATGATTGAAAAAGACGTATGCATTGGAGACGTTTATCAAGTGGGAGACGCCGTTATTCAAGTGACGCAAGGGCGAAATCCATGTGATACGATTACAAAGAGAACGGGCGTTAAAGGGATTTTAAAACGAATGATTGAGACAAGCTATACCGGCTATCTTTGCCGCGTGCTGAAAGAAGGTAAGATTACGCAAGACGCGGAAGTGAAATTAATTCAAGCTCATCCGGACCAAGTATCCGTGTGGTTTACGCTTGATTTATATTTCCATCATTCAAAAGATGTAGAAGGAATGCAGCGGGCTTTAGAAGTGGCTGAGCTTGCGGAAGACTGGAAAAATAAATTTCAAACGCGGATTGAAAAGGCGCTTTCTGTCGCGCAGCGATAAAAAGTAAATGCCCTCCAATCGTTAGAACGTATCTAACGATTGGAGGGCATTTTTTTCTTAGAAGCGTCCGTATCCTAAGAAATGATCTTGATAGTAAGAAACATCTAGGTCAGCTACAGCTACACCGTGTGAACCAGCATGAATCATTTGGCCGTTTCCGATGTAGATTCCCATGTGAGATGGGCCGCTTGTGTATGTGTTTTGGAAAAATACTAGATCGCCTGGTTGTGGAGACGAAATTTTTGTCGCCATGTTCCAGTAGTTGGCTACGCTTGTACGTGAAATGCTGTGACCGCTATGGTTGAACACGTATGCGATAAAGCCTGAGCAGTCAAATCCGCTTGGTGTGTTTCCTGCCCATTGGTAAGGTGATCCTACTAAACTACGTGCAACATTTACTGTGCTTCCAGAAGCCGTGCTTGTTGTTGGAGCAGGTGCTGGTGTGCTAGTTTCTTTTGCTGCTGATGTAGATGCAGATGCTGTAGAAGTAGAAGGAGTTGATGTGCTTACACCTTTTACTTGGCTTGCGCTTGGTTTACCTGATGCAATTGTTACGTAGCTTGAGCTTTTTGAAATCCATTTGTTTGGTGCAATTTCAACTAAGCCGTTTGCTTCTTTTAAAATAGCAAACTCTTGACCTTGTGTTGCAGTTCCAACAACTGGAGATGAAAAGCTAGCTCCTTGACGAATATTTAACGCACTCACGTTTACGATGACTTTTTGATTAGTAGTAGTTGCTTGTTGTTGAGGTACGCTTGGCGTTACCTTTTCTTGTACGGGTGCTGGTGCAGCGCCTCCGTCATTTGCACTTGCTGAAGTTGTGCTAAATGTTAGGGCAGCGGGAACAAGTAATGCTGCTAACCCCATATTCATAACTGTACGATTTGCTTTCTTTAGCATGTTCTTTCTCCCTTTCCATAACTTGTTTTATTCACAACTGTGAGTCTATCAATCCTGACAGGAAAAGTAAACATCTAATTCCAAATTACGACATTTTGTAACATAGTTTTAATATTAAAGGGCGATATAAGTAGAATTGTCACCATCTCTGTAATAATTCTGACAATTCATCTAGGTAGAAATGTTTAGGAGATTCATAGATTTATTAGAAAATATGTAAGGAGGATGGAATTTTTCCGTTTTTCCGTTAAAAAAGAGGGTGCAAAATAAAAACCAGCAGCTAAATAGCTGCTGGTTTTTAGGGTTATAGTCCCATTGAAATATATTTCACTTCTAAATAGTCTTCGATGCCGTAATGACTTCCTTCACGGCCAAGACCGCTTTCTTTGAAGCCGCCGAATGGAGCTTGTGCGGCTGATGGAGAGCCGTCGTTTACCCCAACAATTCCGTATTCTAATTCTTCAGAGATATACGTTGCTTCTTTGATGTTTTCTGTGAAAACATATGCCGCCAAGCCGTAAGGGCTGTTGTTTGCTCGTTCGATCGCTTCATCAATTGTTTTAAATGTAGCGACAGGAGCCAGAGGGCCAAACGTTTCATCAAACATACAGTTCATGTCATCAGTTACATTCGTTAAAATAGTCGGTTCCATAAAAAATCCGTTTTCCGTTGTCACGGCTTGTCCGCCGAGAACAATTTCAGCGCCTTTTGCTTTGGCATCTTCAATTTGTTTTTGAACTTTTTCAACGGCTTTTTCGTTGATAAGAGGGCCTACGTCCGTGTCTTTTTCCAAGCCGTTTCCTACTTTTAGCTCAGCTGTTTTTTCTTTGAATTTTTCAACAAACGCTGCTTCAATCGATTCGTGCACGTAAATGCGGTTTGTACAAATACACGTCTGGCCGGCATTAATAAATTTAGATGCGACTGCGCCTTCAACGGCTGCGTCAAGATCAGCGTGTTTTGTGACGATGAACGGGGCATGTCCGCCAAGTTCAAGCGATAATTTTTTGACCGTATCCGCTGCGCCGCGCATTAAATGTTTTCCGACAGCCGTTGAACCTGTGAATGTTAGCTTGCGGATGCGTCCGTCTTTTTGCCACGTATCACCGATTGCTGCTGCGTCTCCTGTTACAATATTTAGTACACCTTTTGGTACGCCGGCTTCTTCTGCCAGTTCAGTCAAGCGAAAAGCGGTAAACGGCGTTTCTTCAGATGGTTTTAACACGATTGTACAGCCTGCAGCAAGAGCCGGAGCTACTTTACGTGTAATCATGGCTGCCGGGAAGTTCCACGGTGTAATCGCTGCAACGACGCCAACCGGCTGTTTTTTTACAGTGATGCGCTTGTTTTCGTAAGGTGCTGGAATCGTTTCTCCGTAGATGCGTTTTCCTTCTTCAGCAAACCAAGCGATATAGTCATTTCCGTATTGAATTTCGCCTTTTGCTTCTTCAACCGGCTTTCCTTGTTCCGTTGTCATAATTTCAGCTAATTCATCTTGATGCTGTTCAATAAGCTGATGCCACTTCATTAAAATGGTACTGCGTTCTTGCGCCGTTTTTTTCGACCACGTTTTAAAAGCTGTCGCCGCCGCATCAGCAGCAGCTGCGGCTTCTTTTTCTCCGCCTTTTGGAATATGGCCGATCACTTCTTTTGTTGCGGGATTTACTACGTCAATTGTGTCTTCAGTCGTTGTCCATTCTCCGTTAATATACAATTTATTTGGGTACATGATGTGTCCTCCTTAGATGTTTTAATTAGTTAAGATGGAATAAAAGAAATAAACTTTTTAGCCGCGGGGGACAAATAGCTGTTTTCTTTCCATGCGATGCCAATTGTCCTCATGCAGTAGGGCTGAATGACTTTAATCAGTTTGAACGTCGTTTTGTCGAGCGAATGGAGGTCTGGCGTCAGCGTGATGCCAAAACCTGTAGAGACGCACGCTAAAATAGAAGAAAGCTCTTCACCTTCAAAAATAACGCGCGGAGTAAAACCGGCTTGTTCGCAAAATGTATCCATCAGCGTACGAAGCCCGTAGCCTGCTTTATAAGTGACAAAGTGCTCATCTTTTAACGACTTTAAATCAAGCTGATCATACTTAGCTAAAGCGTGATTCCGTGAAACCACGATAAAAAGTTCTTCTTTATAAACGGGTTCAACGTTTATCAGTTTGTCCTCGATCGGAATTAACGATACAAAGCCAATATCTGCTTCGCCGGACTGCAGCATACGGATAATGCCGTTTGAGCCCGTTTGAGTTAAACGGTAATCAATGTGAGGGTATTCAGTCTGAAAAGAGTGAATAAGCCCGACCACAAAATCAGATTGAACAAATGCAATCGATAAATGTCCGTATTCAGGATCTGTAAAGTCCTGTAATTCTTGTTTTCCTATTTCAATTTCTTTTAACGCATTTTCCACACGATGAAGAAAAATTTCTCCGTATTTCGTGAGCTTGATATTTCGTCCGATACGTTCAAACAAAGGAACTTCGAGCTCTGCTTCGAGTTTGGCAATCGACCTGCTAAGAGCCGGCTGCGAAATTGCTGCTTGCTCGGCTGCTTTAGAATAGTGCTGAATGCGCGCTAGCGTCTGAAAATACTTTAGCTGATGCCACTCCATAAAACGACTCCTTTAAGCTTTTCTTTGTCATCTGCCTATTTAGCTTATCTACTTTTTTATATTAAATCTATTACCACTTAGTTATTAAAACTATGCATGAAGGTTATAGATAAAAAACGATATCGTCACTGGGAATCCACGTTATCTTTTTCTGGATTAGCTTATAAATAAGAAAGATAAGCTTTCATAAAAGAAAAGAACAAAATCATTATTTATAACTACTATGCATCGATTACATAAAAAACATGCAATTGAAGCGAGTGAAAAAGAGGCGTAGTATACAAGGAGGAATGAACGCGTGAGTCATTTACATTCATATATGTAGGAGTGGTTGTTGTATGAAACAGTCATCATCTTTTATTAACGGGATTCTTTTAGCTGCTCTTGTACTGATTTGGGGATTAACGTGGCCGGTATCGAAGCTGGCGCTTGGGTATTCATCGCCCATTTTGTTATCTGGCGTGAGGTCATTACTTGCAGGAATTGTGTTATTAGCAGTTGCACTGCCACGATATAAACGGCTTCACTGGAAGCAAAACTGGCATAAATACATGGTATCTGGTTTATTTAATGCCATTTTATTCTACGGACTGCAAACGCTCGGACTTATGTTTATGCCAGCGGGTGTCTTCAGCGTGATTGTCTACTTGCAGCCGGTACTCATCGGCATCATTGCATGGCTATGGATTGGAGAAAGCATGAACGCTGTGAAAGTAGGGGGCTTGCTTCTTGGGTTTGTAGGCGTAGCTACTATCAGCATGGGGGAATTATCTGCTAATGCTTCAGCCGTTGGAATTATTCTTGCTGTCCTTACAGCGCTGAGCTGGGCGATTGGAACGGTCTATATCAAACGTATTAGCGACAGTGTAGACGGCATTTGGCTTATTACCATTCAAAGTCTTGTCGGCGGAGTGGTTATGACAGCGACAGGCAGTGGAGTAGAAGGGTGGTCTCATATGGTGTGGAATTCATCATCTGTGCTGCTGCTTTTATTTTTAGCACTGTTTTCCGTTGCCGTTGCGTGGCTTATTTATTTTCATTTAATCAGCCAAGGAGATGCCAGCAAAGTGGCATCGTTTAATTTTCTTGTTCCGATTATTTCAATTGTCATTGGAACACTCTTTTTAGACGAACCGTTTACATCATCACTTCTTGTAGGGTTAGCGCTTATTATTATCAGTATTTATTTAGTGAATAAAAAAGCGAAGAATAAAAAGGCAAGACCTTCTGCTGGAGGAGACCAGGCAGCTTGAAATCACCCATAAAAAAACCGTATTCGCAACTCGAATACGGTTTTTCTTCTATTCAGCAACTTCTGTTTCATTTGCTTTTAGCTTTTCATAGAATACGCCAAGCGAAGTCGTTACATACGGAACAAGCCATAATAACCCGATGCCAAGCGTAATCAAGCTTAAAATTCCCCAGCCGATAAAGCTTAAAACGAGTAAAAAGTAGGTCCACTTGTAGCCGTTCATTAACCGTCTGCTTTCAGTAATAGACTGGTTCACCGAATAATCTGGGTTATCGCGGAATACGTAGTAAGCCTGTGAATAGGCAAGGCTTTTGATGATGCCGGGAATGATTAGTAAAATACTCCACAGCACGGTATAAATAATCGTTAGCAAGTAAAGTCCGAGTGTTCTAAAGTATAATCCCACAGATGAAAACGAATCAAACACGTTTCCTACACGTACACTTTCTCCTCGCACCAGACGCAATAGTACCCAGTAGTAAGAAAAAAAGAGCGGTACGAGCAGCAGAGATACAATATTAGCTAAGGTAGACTGTGAGTATTCGGTTTCAGACCCGCTTGGAAATCCGTTAACAAGAAAGTCAATAAGTCCTGGAATACCGGCAGCAATTAGATACGTAACGAACGTAAGCAGTACGGCGAATCCCCAGCGGTTTTTCAGCGCTGTGAGTGCACCTTGCTTCACTTCTTTTATTCTCATAACTTGATGTCCCCCTCTAGGTGAGTTTATACAGAGAATTTAACCTGTACATTAGTCAATATATTAGCGATTTTTAAATATATGAATGCTTGCACTAATAAGTTGGATAAAGTTTTTAGAGACTTGAAATTTATGGAAAGTCCTTTAAAATGGAAGTATAAGGATATTTTAAGTCGGAAGGAGGGACGGAAATGACGCTTGTGTATTTGCTGATTCTGGCAGTCGTTTATATCTTTCTGGATCTTGCCATGCGAAAGAAGCTGAATACAAAGATGAAAAAAAGCTATTGGAGAAGCTTTAAGGGAAGGCGTCCGCTGTTTATCACACTTGAAATGGTGATGCTTGCTGCGTTTTTAGTGCTGATCTTTGTTATACCTCCAGCCTATACCTCCGTTTTTATGTTTCTTTTCTTTTTTTTCCTGTACGTAATTCGAGGATTTGAAGAATGGAAGTTTGAAAGAAAACAAAAAGAGCACTATCACTCGTGGTTTGGTGCAACTTTTTTCTTGTTTGGGACGTTTATATTACTGATGACAGATATGTAAAACAAAATTGTGAAACGACGAAATGAACCGCGGTTGATTTCCGTGCAAGACTTCGCTTTCCGCGGGCGGCCGGTGAGCCTCCTCGTCGCGTACGCTCCTGCGGGGTCTCACTTGTTCCGTTTTTCCCGCAGGAGTCTTTGTCTTGCCCTCCAATCAACCATTAGAAGCACCTACATATATGAAACAAACCTACATGCACCATATCCATAAAAAAATCCGAACGAATTGGATTCTGCATCAAGAATCAAGTTCGTTCGAATTTTTCTTCAATTAAATAAACTACTTATATACAAGCCTCTTTTTTTACGTAAAGCATTGAACAACTGTGCCTTTATTCTTCTCTACGTTAACACGAGCATACGCGCCGTTAATAAGCGTGAGCTGAGGAGGAAGGTGGCCGCAGTCGATGTCATAGATAACTGGAATATGTAAGTCAGAGGCGAGGTCATGATACACGTCTTCAGCAGTGTAGGAATCAACGGGTTCATTAGCTATGCTTCTGCCAAATAAAATACCCGAGCAGTTATCAAACCAGCCCGCTAGCTTAAGCTGAAGAAGCGAACGGCGAAGGTCTACAGTCGTCAGTTCACAGTTGTCAAAATACCAAATCACCGGTTCAGCAGGAATATGTTTTTCTCGAAAAGCTTTTACATCTCCAAAAGGAGTTCCCGCTAAGTGTCTGATCACGTCGATACATCCTCCAAGCAAGCGCCCTTCGAGGTGAACGTCACGTGACTCTGTATGTTTCCAAGCCGTTTGTTCCGTTAAATGAAACACGCATGGTGACGGGTTATCGTGCTGCCATTCTGTTTGATAATGATCAGAAGAAACTTGAGCCACGCTTTCGCCTTCTTTGGTCGTTAATACCTGCTGCCACATCGCAGTCGTTGGATCCCAGTACTCTCCGCGTAAATCCACAAAGTTCGTTCCATGAGCCGTTGCGATCCCCGTATTAAGTGTAATAGCCAGCAGAAGAACGCTGGTGTCAGAGTAACCAAGCACCCATTTTGTTTTCCATTTTGTAAAGTCAAGATGTTCAAGAATTTCAATGAGCAGCTCGCCTCCCCAAGGCGGGATAAGGATATCAATGTTTTCATCAGTAATCATGGCTTGAAGCTCATTTGCACGTTTTTTAGGAGAAGCAGATTTTGCTTTGTGCTGCGTCCACACGGTTTCTCCGGGTATAACAGAAAAACCTTTTTCCTCCATTCGTTTACGCGATAAAGAAAACATGGAATGAAGAGCTTGAGGTACACCGGAAGACGGTGCGGTTACGCCGATGGTTGGGTTAGATGTAAGAAAAGGATAAGTAATCATAGCGGCCTCCTTCAAAGGTTTTAGCTTATTTTACCAGCGAGAGAAATACGGAACAAGCTTATTTTTTATTTAATTTAGGAAGATTGATAGGTTTTGTAAAAAGAATGCGTATTAATAGATGTAAAAGCAAGGAGAAAGGAGCAATGTCATGGAAGATGACTGGATTGTTGCATGTATAATGCGTAAAAAAGAAAAAGGGCTGGAGCTGTTAATTGATCAGTACGGAGGATTAATTACGGCCATCGTCCGCAAGCATTTAGGCACGTTAAAAAGCTATGAAGAAGAGTGTATAAACGACGTATTATTAGCGGTATGGCACCATATTCACCGCTTTGATTCGGAGAAAAATACGTTTAAAAACTGGGTTGCGGCTGTTGCTAAGTACAAAGCCATCGACTATCAGCGCAAATACATAAAAACGCAGCACGAAGCGCTTGGTGAAGCGGAGTCTGGTGAAACATCAGGAGTTCATAACGTTCAAATAAACGACGTGGAAGAACTTTTAGGTCACTTAAGTGAAGGAGACCGCGAGCTGTTTAAAGCGTATTACTTACAAGAAATTGAGCTTAAGCAAATTGCGAAAAAACAAGAGACCACCATCAGCAATTTATACAACCGGCTGTCGCGCGGACGAAAAAAATTAAAAGCCATTTTTAAATAAGAAATAAGGAGGGACAAAGATGAAAAATCAGTACGACTTATTAAACGGATCGTCTATAGATGTTGATGAATATGAAGAAATCGAGCTAACGGAAAGCGAGAAAAAACGAATGAAAAAGCGCTTAAAACTTGAAATAAAGCCGGTGCGGAAAAAAGCGCGTCCGCTGATTGCCGCTGCGGTGCTGCTGCTTGCTGTAACACCTGTGATGATACAAAACGAAACGGTATGGGCATCGGCTGTGCGAATTAGTCAGCAGCTTGGTCAGCAAATTGAGCTGCTTATGAACAAGCCTGAAGGCAGTTTGAGCAGCTATAAAAAAGCGGTAAATGAAACGGCAACGGACCAAGGCATTCAAGTAAAAGTAAATGAAATGATGCTTGATGACGGACAGGTGCTGCTTGGGTTAACCATTAGCGCAGATGAATTTAGAAGAACGGCACTAGGTCTTAACCGAAACACCCCAATTCGACCGGGAGAGCTGCGCGTGAAAATTGGTAATATGTCGTTTTTTGATTCTGCTTCAAGTATTAGAGAGGAACCAATCAAAAACAAAGACGGAAGCTGGGACTATCTGTACGCTTTAAAATTAACGCAAGCGGACACGAACGGAGACGGGAAAATCGATGTGAAAGGCTACAGCGTGCTAGATCATATTGATCCGAATAAAAACTATCAAATCAGCGCGCAGTTCACGAGCCTCGAATTTGAAAAGAATCCTGGTCAGACGAAAAGCGGGAACTACCGGGATTCGTACGGAGAAATTAAAGGGAATTGGACGGTTCATACAAGCGTAAACGGCTCAAAAATCATCGCTGATACTAAAGTGTATCCGTTAAACAAAGAAATTCCGATTAGCGAAAAGGGAATAGAAGGCGTATTGTCTATTAAAGAAGTTCGCGTATCGCCTGTTTCGATTAAAATGCACTATACGTTTACATCATCAAACGGAAGCATCCGAGGCGGAACGGACGTTGGTGTAGACATAAAAGATCAAAATGGAAGAAATCTTTCTGAAAGCGGCAGTGGAGGAGGAACAGACACAGTGATAGAGATGGACGGAGAGTACCGAAATGATAAGGACGTCACTATGCTTCGATTTATTCCGTATGTAAGTGATTACGAAAAAGACTGGTCAAAAGACTTAACTTCAGACGCCTTTAATTTGAAGGTAAATGACAACTAACACAAATAAAAACCAGAGGCCTGCTTAGCGGGCATCTGGTTTTTTATTAAATATCCATTTTATTTAACAAGCGAAGAAACGTTTGTAATTCTTCATCCGTAAAATGGCTAAGCTTTTCACCGTATTCTTTAGTGAGAACTTTTTCCATTTCTTCTGCAAACGCTTTTCCTTTATCCGTAATCGATAAGTAGACAACGCGGCGGTCTTTTTGACTGCGTACGCGCGTGACAAATTCTCTTTCCATGAGACGGTCGCTGACGCACGTCATGCTGCTGTTTGAGATGTGCATATGCTCGGCAATCTCAGAAACAATATGATTGCCTTCTTTATACAGCAGGCGAAGCGCTAAAAATTCATTTAAAGGAATATATGATTTTAAAGTGGGGATAACCGATAGCTGCATTTTTTTCGTTTGGTTTCGCATCGTGGAAACCACATTTTGGATAAGTTGATCTCGTGTATTCATAGAGGTTGCATGCTCCTTTTTCCGTTCAAACAATTTCTTTTCTTTTCTATTGTACCATATTGTACATAAAGAGAAGCGGCAGGTTTTTTAGAGGGAAAAAGAGAAGTAGTGGGTATCTGTTGCGATAGAAAGGGGCTTGAGTGATGGGAAAGGTAATTGAATTTAAAACGACGCTGCTTCCTTTTGATGGAGCAAAAAAGCTTGTGAACGCAAATAATTCGGAAAGTGACTTACTATACAAAGAATATTATGACCTTGGAGACGGCAAGCAGCTGTGCACGCTTGTGTTTGAACGCTATTTTTTCCGCACCGGCGGCAGAGGATCACTAACCATTATTCTAGAAAATGTGTCGGGTCCAAACAAAGTTAAGTGTATTCCTTCAGGAAGCGCAGAAGGGGTATTAAATATTGACTGGGGAGCAAGCAAAGATTTTGTACGATGGGTCGAAAACGCACTGTCTGCTTATACGCTAGAAGAACCGCAGAGATAAAGGTAAAGCTGGAGAAGGCAATACGCTTCTTCAGCTTTTTTGTGAAGGAAATGACGATTAGAGAAATGAAAAGATGTAAAAGCTACTGTAGAAATAAGAACTTTATGTGGACAATAAGCAATTTTTCTCTTTTTACCGGATAAATGAGTATAATATGAAATTGCAGGAAGACTTCACATTTACATAACAAAGGAGAACAACATAATGAAAAAACTCAGCATCGTATTATTCGTTTTAATGATAGCTATAGTAGGCTGTTCAAAGGCAAATGATTCACGTTCAAAAGAAGTAAAAGGAACGATTGAAGTACCGGAATCCATTCAAGCAAATGAACAAGTCAAGCTTAAAGTCCTTGTGACGCAAGGAGATAAAAAAGTAGAAAACGCAGATGACGTACAGTTCCAAGTTGAAAAAGAAGGCTACATCAATCAAGAAATGACAAAAGCACCGCACGAAGGAAAAGGTGTATACAGCACGGACTATACGTTTAAAGAAGACGGCGAATACATGATTACCGCTCATGTTACGGTAGATGGTGACATGAAAATGTTTACGAAAAAAGTAGAAGTAGGTAAGTCTAAAGAGTAGTACCTTATATAGCCATTTAAAAAGAGAATGCCTTGTGCATTCTCTTTTTTCATAAGGACACTTTAATCTACGTAGTTCGACAGCTCAATCAAATTGTAATCAGGATCTCTTATGTAAACAGAAACAATAGGCCCTACAGCACCTGTACGTTTGACCGGCTCTTCTTCAATGTTTACATTATGTTTTTGTAAGTGACTAATGACGCTTTCAATTTTTTCCTCTGTAATAAAACATAAATCAGCGGAACCCGGAAGAGGATGCTTTGCTTTAGGCTCAAATTCATGTCCTGCTTGATGTAAGTTTATTTTTTGTTCACCAAAACGAAGCGCTACTCTTCCTTCTCCGAACGTTTCTTTTTGCATGCCTAAGATAACCGTATAAAAGTGAATGGTTTTTTCAATGTCTTTTACTGTTAACACAAAATGGTCTAATTTTTTAATCATTTCGTTTCCTCCTGACAATTTAAACGACGGTAGTGCAAGTACTAGGTGAAATCTGAGAGGGTTTTCTATAAATAAGTATATCATTTGTAAAGTGGAGGATAGTCAAAAACAGCTTTATGTCCATTTTTAGTTCAAATGAGCGTTTTATAAATAGCTTATTTTCTAAAATGCTGCGGTTTTTACATCACACATTAAAAATTTATGGAATTTTATGTTAACATTGAGTGGAGAGTAACATTTATTTTCGCAACTCGGTCGGGAAAGTTTGTTGAGTAGATATGCTAAAAATTTAAATACATATAAGAATGGAGATGCTCGTATGTCTATGGGGATACTTTCTTTAATCACTTTTGTTATCTGGTTTGTAGTCATTCAAGAGTTTTTGAAACCCGAAAAGAATCAGAGTAACCGAAAAATAATGATGTTAACATCCGCAGGCTCCTTGCTGACGTTAGCTCTGACCATTTCACTTTTTCAAACACTATAAAAATACCTTGAAAAGCGGTTTTCCGTCTGCTACAAGAAGCGTAATACATGCGGCCCTGAGTTCTTTCGTGATTGTATTGTATGATTTGGTTTTCGGAAAATGATGGGGAAGGGGAGAGTAGAGATTGTGAAGAGGAACTACACATTACTGTTTTATTTTCTGTTTGTATTGTCAATGATAGGCGGTCTAGCGTTAAGAGATACGTTTTCCTATTCAATGATGGTTGGAGGCGGAATAGGGCTCACCTTTCTTTTTTGCTCCGCTTATTCTGCAGAAAAAAAGAAAAAGAAGCATGTGAACTGATGGTTCGCAGGCTTCTTTTTTTATGTTTTTTTGTACGACGATCTTATTTATAAACGCTGGACGGAATTTTAAACGTATGAATGCCGTTAGAATACGGGCCGTACTCATACTCACCAAATATAATGGCAATGCCGCTACTTGTATAGTAAAACTGATCGTCTTTTACATTTACAGACTTAAATTCATTAACCCAGAACTGAGCACCTTTTTTATTACGCGCAATCATTTCATTCCGGATATAGTTATTAACCTTGTTTAACTTAGTGTTGGTGTTAATAATATCTTTTAAGCTAATTTGTCGAGCTTTTAACAAATCGTAATTGTAAGTATCAATCCAAGCGTTGCCGTGAACGCCGCCAGCGTACGCATCATTCGTAACAGCAACACTTAAAATATTATCTTGGTTGTAAGGTACAGAGTATGTCATATTACGAGAATAAGGACCTGGCGCCCAGCCGTTTTTGCGGTCTTCCTTCTCTTGTTCTTTTAGCTCGTTATGTTCTTTTTGTGCTTCTTTCGCAATATTTAAGAACTTTCGATTATAGCTAGCCTCAAATGGTTTATTGATAAGAGCAGATACCTGAGGGTAACTAATGTTGCTTGCTAAAGATTTCTTCGTAACCGTTACTCCTAGTGCTTGAATTTTGTCACTAGGGGCTTTTTCATACTTAATGCTTGATGATTTTTGAGCATAGGTACCCTTTGATACCCCATAAAGACCACCAAATTTACTAGATTCAGAATACACGCGGAATACTTGCCCTTTTGTCACTTTTCTAGCCGCTAATAACTTGTTGTTTTTAATGTTGTAAAGATTCGTGTTCTTTAAAACGGTAACGCGTCCTATTTGCCCTTTAACCAGTTCCTGATTCCCCCACACGACTTTTGCTTCTGCAACGGTTTGGGGTGCAAGCGGTGAAAATAACAAAGCAAAACCTAAAACAACTGCGCTAACTCTTTTGAACATTTTCATAGAAGCCCCCTAAAGTGATTTTTTTAGGCTTTAAAGCTAATTCATACTTTATTTTCCAAAAATCCCATTCACTAGTATAGCACAACTTTACATTTTTTTACTTTTATTAATTCCTTTTTACGTAATTATTTTTCGACTTACTTTTATTAGAAAAAATAGACCAGCACTTACCACTTTATGCCTTCAGCAGAAAGAAGAAAAAAGTCAGTTATTTACCCTGGACTAAAAAATTTTCCTGTGGTAAACTTTCGGTATTATTATAAGTGAAAACTAAAATTTTTAAATAATTGATGCAGACAGGTTCACTTTTCTGCTTAAGCAGAATAGCCTATTACAAATCAACGAGTATATTTTTTCACCTTAAAAGTTGGTCTAACGAAAAAAATATAACCTTGTATAAAAAACAAGAAGGGGTGAAAAATAGATGGCTAGTGTAAAAAATTCTCCGCTGTCTACATTTACGACAGGTGAAACGGTGCAGCTAGAGCGAATTGAAATCGAAGGTGCCTTAAAGCGCCGCTTGTTAGATTTAGGGTTTATTCCAGGAGCCATCATCAAAGTGCTTCAAAAAAGCCCGTTAGGAGATCCTGTTGCTTATCAAGTCAGTCATACAACGATTGGTCTCAGAAAAGAAGAAAGCTCAAAAATTTATGTGAAAAAAGTAGGTGACGACGGTGAGTGAGTATCGCATTGCATTAGCAGGAAATCCGAATACAGGAAAAAGTACGTTATTTAACGGATTAACCGGTCTTAAGCAGCACACGGGAAACTGGACGGGGAAAACTGTAGCCAAAGCAGAAGGGACGTTTGAACATCACCAGCAGCTCTACACAATCGTCGATCTGCCTGGAACGTATTCACTTTATTCAAATTCGGCAGACGAAGAAGTAGCGCGCGATTATATTTTATTTGAAAGACCTGACGTGACGGTTGTTGTGGTCGATGCAACGGCGATGGAACGAAATCTTAATCTAGCTCTGCAGGTAATGGAAATGACGGAAAACGTCGTGATTTGCGTGAACTTAATGGATGAAGCAAAGAAAAAAGGAATTGTGATTAACGAAAAAAAGCTCGCTGAATCGTTAGGCGTACCGGTTGTACCTATATCAGCTCGCAATAAAAAAGGCATTACGAATTTGCTGGATGCGATTGAAGGAGTCGTGCGCGGGGAAGTAAAGCTTACTCCTTACCAGGTGCAGTATACAAAAGAAATTGAAGCGTCACTAAAGGAGCTAGAACCTCAAGTTGCTTCTATGGTAGGAAATCAATTTCCTCTCCGCTGGATTGCTTTACGAGTTCTTGATGGAGACACGTCCTTTTTAGAAACGATTCAGCAGCGTCAGCAAAAAGATATCAGCCACACAGAAAGGAGGAACAGCGCATATGGGAAATCCGTTAACTCCTGAAAACTCATTAGCGATGGAACAGCTAACGCGCTATGCGCAGCAGGCAAAAGAAAAAGATCATCGTTCAAATATGGTGGCAAGCATTTATCAGTCGTCACAGCAAATATGTAAAAAAGCCGTTGTATACGAAGATCGTTCAAAGCTTCAGCGAACGGAGAAATTGGATAAAGTCTTCACTTCGCCAATTTGGGGATTTCCCATTATGCTTGGCATTTTATCGGTGATTTTTTACATCACCATAGCAGGCGCAAACGTTCCTTCTGGATTAATCGCAGATGGGTTTAGCTGGGCAGAAGGATATTTAACAGCTTTCTTTCAAGCGATGCATGCGCCAGAATGGCTGCACGGAATTCTTGTACTAGGACTGTTTCGCGGTACGGGATGGGTCATTAGCGTGATGCTGCCTCCAATGGCCATCTTTTTCCCGGTGTTTGCGCTTTTAGAAAACTATGGCTATTTGCCTCGCGTCGCGTTTAATATGGATCGTTTGTTCAAACGAGCGGGCGCACACGGCAAGCAGTCACTGACGATGGCGATGGGATTTGGATGTAACGCCGCAGCGATTATGTCAACGCGTATTATTGAATCACCCCGTGAACGTATGATGGCGATTTTAACGAATAACTTTGTTCCATGTAACGGCAGATGGCCTACGCTGATTTTGTTAGCTTCTTTATTTATGGCAACAGGCTTTACAGGGAGTGCTAAAACTTTCGTAACGGCGCTTGTTGTAGTGGGAACCGTGTTATTTGGAATTGTTGTGACGCTGTTTGTATCATGGGCACTGTCTAAAACGGCACTGCGCGGAGTACCAACACACTATACGCTCGAGCTTCCGCCTTACCGTAAGCCAAAATTTGTAGATACAATTGTGCGTGCGACGCTGGATAAATCGCTGTTCGTGTTAAAACGCGCGATTATTGTTGCAGCACCCGCAGCGGTATTAACGTGGGTATTGGCTAATATCTATATTGGCGATACGAGTATTTTAATGCACTTTGTTCAGTTTCTTGATCCGTTTGCCAAGACGCTAGGACTAGACGGGTATATACTAGCTGCTTTTATTATTGGCTTGCCCGCTAATGAAATTGTTGTACCAGTTTTACTAATGGCGTATTTATCAACAGGATCATTAATTGAAATTGAAGATGCAACAAGACTCAAACAAATTTTCCTTGATCACCACTGGACGTGGCTAACGGCTCTTAATATGATGCTGTTTTCGCTTCTGCATTTTCCGTGCGGAACAACGCTTGTGAACATTTATAAAGAAACCAAAAATGTTAAGTGGACGTTTCTTGCTTTTGCGATTCCAACAGTGATTGCGATTGGCGTTACGTTTGCGGTTGCTCAAGTAGTAAAAGCGTTGAACCTTATTTAAATATGAAATAAACGTGCAGGGCTTTGCGAAAAGCCCTGTATTTTTTATGAGCTGCTGTTTTAATAGATTTTTAGTTTCCCCACGGGTGATGAATTGATATTTTTTAGATGAAATGGTAATTTATATGGTGTGTATTTCTTTTATGATATGCACAGATTTAACTTCTGGGGGAGAACAACTATGGCAAAAAACAAGGCAGCAGAAACCATCTGCTGGCTGGCAATCCTTGCTCTCCTTATTCTCAGTATCGTAAATGTCGTTTATAAAGGTACAAAACAAACGCTTCTATTTACGAGAGATGAGCTGAAGTCTGGAGAAGTAAGCAAAAGCTGGGAATCGTTTCGAAAAGAGCAGTAGCTGTCACAGCACAAAGCAAAAATAGAAAATTTTCGTTTAACGCTAGATAGAGATCAAAACATATCTTCTATGCGGTTTACAGTGATAGATCCTTCTGATAATAACTCCTATAAAATGTTGGGTTACAGCTCTTGTTTTTCATGTGAAGATCAAGGAGAGGACTGGTTGACGGTTACAAGCGACAAAGTTGATGGAAAGCCTGCTCAATATGACCGATTAATGACCGCAGATGAGTTCTTTTCGAAGGTGGAAATCCTTAACAACCAGCATTTCTTTACAACTAGTCGCTATGCGTACACGCACCTTTATTCTACCGGTGAGTACGAGAATACGAGCTATGACGGTCCTTACTTTGTTCTAGAGGGAACGGAGTTAAAACAACTACAAACCTCTCATTCTTCGAACAAAGATTATCGTGATTACGGCAGCATACAAGTGATTGGCAGCAACAGTTCGGGAAGCTATGAGACAAGCGAGGGTACGACCAAAAGCGTTATCATCAGGTAAAAAGAAGCGGCGGTTTGCATCACGAGAGATTAATAGAAAAAAGCGCCAATGAAATGCTAAAAGGAGGCTGACGGTGGGGATATTTTTTAATAAAATAGATTCAAACAAGAGAAGTAAGTATCAAACAAGGCTGTATTCTTGCTTCACTGTTCTCATCATAATCAATGTGATTAACAGCTGGTTTCTCGAGTGGCTGTGGCTTTATATCACCACAAGTAGCGTTCTTGTTATACTAGTGGTATTCCTGCTCAAAACACCTAAACGTGATTTAGAGAAAGAGTGGAAGCAGCTAGAAATAGAGAAAGACGAGGCTTTTGAAAACAGAGTCAATTTGATGATGATGAATGGCCGAAGTGACGTTCAGGCTATTAAATACATACGAAAAGAAAAAAATCTTGGTCTGCTTCATGCGAAGCAGTATCTTGACCGTATTAAAGAATCAAAGAAATAATAAAAGCGACCTTTGACAAGCAGAGGTCGCTTTTTGATAGGCTATTTATTCTTTCTCGCCAACCGTCACTTTTTTCGTAAACATTTTCATGTCGCCTTTTATCGTCACATGAGCGGTAATCGTATATTCGCCGTCGTCTTTAAACGTATAGTCGGTGCTGTATGCGCCGTTATCCTGATGTTTTGCATCGATCATTTCTTGATTAATATAGCCTTCTTTTTCGACTTGGATCTCTACGGCATCTGCATTTTCTATCTTTTTGTCTCCTTGTGTAACGAGCACGTTAATAGCTGTTTTTTCATTTACTTTAATGGTTTGAGGGACTTCAATTGTTCCTTTAACTTCCTGTGATTTTTGCTCGTTTCCTTTTGAACAGCCGACTACGGCAATGACTAAAATGAGCAGCAGCATACTAAGCTTTTTCATAAATATCTCCTTTTTATCTTACTTTCTACTAGTAAATAAATTTCTCCATAAAACTTTATCACTTAAGTTATAAAATAAAATCATCCCAATGAGTGATTTTTTATGAGTGTGACGGCAAGAAAATTGAACATTTTGTTACAAAAAATAGGTTACTATCGCAACGCGGCTTTACAGCATTGTGTCTTGATCTTAGGATTAAACATAATAAGCTA
This sequence comes from Priestia sp. FSL W8-0524, assembly GCF_038005965.1. Taxonomy (NCBI): domain Bacteria; kingdom Bacillati; phylum Bacillota; class Bacilli; order Caryophanales; family Bacillaceae; genus Priestia; species Priestia sp. FSL W8-0524. The sequence continues at coordinate 3,243,695 of NZ_JBBOUG010000001.1, read as the reverse complement.
GGAAAGGGAGAGAAGGATATGCTTACACTTTATGATGAACTGTACGGAAATTTTGAAGCAGAAGGCGTTCTTTTAGAACTGATTCAAAGTGACCCCGTACAGCGTTTAAAAGGAATTTATCAAGGCGGAGCGAGCCGGTTTGTAAATGAAAAATGGAATACTACACGATACGATCATTCCGTTGGTGCGATGATGCTTGTACATAGGCTAGGAGGCTCTTTGGAAGAGCAAATAGCGGCTTTATTACATGACGTTTCACATACGGCATTTTCTCATGTGATTGACTACGTTCTTGAACAAAAAGAAGAAAATTATCATGAAATGATTTACGAACAAATTGTGACCGGGTCGTCTATTCCTTCTATTTTAACGAGCGCCGGTTTAAACTGGCGAGATATCTTACTTGATGAAAGCGAGTGGACGCTGCTTGAACAGAACGCTCCGCGCTTATGCGCTGACCGCGTGGATTATACGCTGAGGGATTTGTACGTATGCGGCGAGATTACTTTACAAGAAGTGCATGCGTTTTTGGATCAGCTTGTCGGATTTAATGGACAAGTGGCGTGCAGTAATTTATCAGCGGCAGAGTGGTTTGTGGATGCTTACTACAAAGAAGTCATTGGCTTTTTTATGAATCCGCTCAATATGTTTGGGAATTATCAGCTGACGGAAACTATCAAGCTTGCTTTGCAGAAAGATATAGTGTCTATGGAAGATTTTTTAAAGCAGGATGACGATGTGATTAGGTTGCTGAAAAACGCTGGAGATAGCAGCATTGAAGGGATGTTATCTGCTCTTTTTGACAGCAAAGTAGAAACAGGAACGGCGTCTTGTTATGATGTTTACCAAACGACAAAAATGCGCTGGGTTGATCCTCTTGTTATTGGTTCAGATGGGGCGGCTCCTGTATCTCAGCTATCACTTACCGCTAAAAGAGCAATAGAGCAAGCGAAACAAAGGATAGAAAAAGGAGTATATATCATCGTTCAGGCTCCGTTATAAAATGAATCGTTACATAAAAAAGGGGATGCAATAATGTGCATCCCCTTATCTTATAAGAAGTTTTATAGACCTCTAAGGAAGCCTTCTCTTAACGAACTTCATCACGCTTTGCAGTTAGTTCTTTAATCGTTTCTCCTTCAACTAACACAGGCTGATAGTAAGTTTCGTTGGGCAAATCTTTTTTGCCCTGCAGCTTTTTAATGATCCAATCAGCCGCATCGCGTCCCATTTGTTCCTGCGGATGGGTTAACGTTGTTAAATTAATCGTCGCATTTTTAGCGATGTACGAATTGTCTTGACCAATAATTGACAACTTGTCCGGAATGGAAATGCCAAGCTGTCTGCATACATTTACGACTTCTAACCCTACTTCATCGTTATAGCAGACAAGAGCGGTCATTTCGTCTTGATTTTCAGTAAGAAACTCTTTTAAATTAGCGTACAAATCGAGCTTTGTTTCGGTGTTAAAAGACAAAATATGCTCAGGCTGAAAGCGGAGTTTTGCATCACCGAGCGCTTTTATGTAGCCTTTCATTCGGTATTTTCCTTGCAAGTCATCCATTTTGGCAATGAGTCCAATTTGTGTATGTCCTTTTGAAATTAATTCATTTGTGGCAAGGTAGCTTGACTGAACGTCATCTAAACAAAAAAACGGAACCTCTAATTCTTCGTAGTAGGCGTTAATCATCGTAAATGGAACGTCTTGTTCTTTGAATGATAAATAATACGAGATGTTTGGATTGTACAAATTACTTTTTGTAGGCTCAACAATTAAGCCGTCTACTCCGTAGGAAAGCATCATTTCCAGCGCTTTTTTTTCTTGTTCCACATCATTATTCGTGCTAGCCAGCAGCAGCGAATAATTATCTTTATTTAATCTGCTTTCAATTCCGCGAATGATCGAAGGGAAAATATAGTCGGAAATATACGTAGTAATTACACCGATCGTTTTGTTGGCAGAAGCCCCGCTAGATTTTGATTGATACTGATTGCTTACATAGGTGCCAGACCCTTTTTCGCTTCTTAAAAATCCTTCATTCGACAGCTCTAAAATCGCTTTTCGAACCGTATGTCTGCTGACACCATACGTTTCTTGCATGACCGATTCAGTCGGAATTTGCTCGCCAATGCTGTAATCGCCTGAAAGAATTTTGCTTTTTATATCCTCAATAATCACCTGATATTTTGGTTTCATGTTTTCACTTCTTTCATAGTTGTATACATTCAACTTTTTTTATGTGAAAAATTTGTATGGACATATTTTATCATGAACGTGAATAAATGAAAAGATTTCCGTAATTTTTAATCAAAAGGAAAATGATTTAAGGGTTGAATACCGATTTTTTAAAAGTTTAAGAAGAGAATAGTAGGGTGTTTTGAGTATTTGTGTGCATATATAATTTTATTATTGACAAATGTACGTACAAATAAATATACTTAGGTTGTTAACAAATTCAAACAGCGTTACACAAAACGGAAAGCGCTTCCTTGCTGCTATAGGTATTGTTATAGCTATCAGAAAGGAGATTAAACGTGAAAACAACTCAAGAAACCATAAAACAAGCAATTGAAAAAGGAAAAACGTCCCTTGGAATTGAACTTGGATCTACTCGTATTAAAGCGGTGCTGATTGACGAAAATTTTGAAACGATCGCATCAGGCAGTTATGAATGGGAAAATCTCTTGGAAGACGGTTTTTGGACGTACAACTTACTTAATATTATTACAGGTTTGCAAAGTGCTTACCGTGAAATGAAGCAAGAAGTGGAACGAAGCTACGGAATCACCATTCGAACAGTTGGCTCTATCGGCGTTTCAGCTATGATGCACGGATATATGGCGTTTGATAAAACGGGTGAGCTGCTTGTTCCGTTTCGAACGTGGCGTAATGCAACAACAAGCGAAGCAGCAAAAGAATTAACTGAACATTTTAACTTTAATATTCCTGAACGATGGAGCATTGCGCATCTGTATCAGGCAATCATCAATCAAGAAAAACACCTGCCCCGCATCCATTACATAACAACGCTAGCCGGCTATATTCACTGGCTGCTGACGGGCAGTAAAGCGCTTGGGATTGGAGATGCCTCGGGGATGTTTCCGATTGATGAACGCACAAAAAATTACAGTGAAGATATGATGAAGAAGTTTGATGAGCTTATTTCTTACAAAGGATATCCGTGGCAACTATCAGATATTCTGCCTGCAGTTCATACTTCAGGCGAGCAAGCAGGCACGTTAACAGCGATAGGGGCTAGTATTTTAGATCAATCAAAAAATTTGCAGCCGGGCATTCCGTTTTGTCCTCCAGAAGGAGATGCAGGAACGGGAATGGTGGCGACAAACAGCGTAAGAAAACGCACGGGAAATGTTTCAGTAGGAACGTCCGTTTTTGCGATGATTGTACTAGATAAAAAGCTTTCAAAAGTCTATCCGGAAATTGATTTGGTTACCACGCCAAACGGCAGTCCAGTTGCCATGGTTCATGCGAATAACTGCTCAAGCGACTTAAACGCTTGGCTCGGATTGTTTCGTGAATTTTCGGAGGCGATGGGGCAAAAAGTAGAGTCGGATAAATTGTTTGAAGTGATGTTAAATAAAGCGTTAGAAGCTGATCCTGATGGAGGGGGCTTGCTTAGCTACGGCTATTTCTCAGGTGAAAATATTACCGGAGTAGAAAGTGGACGTCCGCTATTTGTCCGGTCAGCAAAAAGCAATTTTAATCTAGCAAACTTTATGAGAACGCATCTTTTTACAGCTTTTGGCGCTTTAAAAATAGGAATGGATCTTTTAGTCAAAGAAGAAAACGTAAAGATTCACAGTATTTTAGCGCACGGAGGATTATTTAAAACGCCGGTAGTGGGTCAAAAAATGATGGCAGCGGCAATTAATACCCCGGTTTCCGTCATGGACACAGCGGGAGAAGGCGGCGCGTGGGGCATGGCTATTCTTTCTTCTTATATGCTCAATAAAAGTGAGAATGAAAGTTTAGAAGATTTCTTGGATGATAAAGTTTTTAAAGAAGTGACCGCACAGGAAATCTACCCTGACGAACTCGATGTAAAAGGGTTTGAAGCATTTATTAAAAGATATAAAAAAGGGCTAGTAATTGAAAAAGCAGCTGCCGAGCATCACAGCGAAGAACGGGAGGAGTTACTGTGCTAGATAAATTAAAAGAAGAAGTATTTCAAGCAAACCTCGATTTGCCAAAACAGGGACTGGTCAAGTACACGTGGGGAAATGTAAGTGCAGTTGATCGAGACAGCGGTTTGTTTGTGATTAAACCAAGCGGGGTGACGTATGAAAAAATGACGGCACAAGACATGGTAGTCGTCGATTTAGATGGCCGCGTGGTAGAAGGTGAGCTTAATCCGTCCTCTGATACACTGACGCACGCCGTACTATATAAACACTATCCCGAAATTGGCGGTATTGCTCATACGCATTCAACGTGGGCGACCATTTGGGCTCAAGCAGGACTTGATGTGCAGGCAATGGGAACGACTCATGCTGATACCTTTTATGGTTCCGTACCGTGCGCGCGCTTTTTGACAGAAAAAGAAGTGAATGACGGATATGAAGTGGAAACGGGCAAGGTGATTATTGAAACGTTTGAAAAGCGCGGTTTAGATGTGCTAGCGGTTCCTGGAATTTTACTTCAAGGACACGGGCCGTTTACGTGGGGAAAAGATGCCAAAACGGCGGTAATGAACAGCGTCGTATTAGACGAAGTATCCAAAATGAATTTCTTTACCCAAAAATTAAACGTGCTGGCTGAAGAGCTGCCGCAGCGTATATTAGACAAACATTATTTACGAAAACACGGACAAAATGCGTATTACGGGCAAGGACAGTAAAAGACTTACATACAGAAAAGGGGATTATCATGTTAAAAACGACTCAAAAAGAATTTTGGTTTATTGTTGGTTCACAGCATCTTTACGGAAAAGAAGCGCTAGCAGAAGTAAAAGCACACGCGCAAAGTATGACTGATGCTTTAAATGAAAGCGGTGTCTTACCTTATCCGCTTGTGCTGCAAGATTTAGCTGTGAACGCTGATACGATTACAAGCATGATGAAAGAAGTGAATTACCGAGATGAAGTTGCCGGTGTAATCACGTGGATGCATACGTTCTCGCCTGCAAAAATGTGGATTCGCGGTACCAAGTTGCTGCAAAAACCGCTGCTTCATTTGGCAACACAATTTAACGAAAGCATTCCTTGGGAAACGATTGATATGGATTTTATGAACTTGAATCAGTCCGCTCACGGTGATCGTGAATACGGCTTTATCAACGCGCGTTTGAACAAGCAAAATAAAATTGTAGTGGGCTACTGGGAGCGCCCCGACGTACAGCAGCAAATTGCACAGTGGATGGACGTAGCCGCTGCTTATAACGAAAGCTTCAACATTAAAGTTGCGCGTTTCGGTGACAATATGCGCAACGTGGGGGTAACAGAAGGAGATAAAATTGAAGCGCAAATTCAATTTGGCTGGACGGTTGACTACTTTGGAATCGGTGACCTTGTTCAATATGTCAACGCCGTTACGGAAGAAGAAATCAATGATTTGTTTGCTGAATATGCCGACGCGTACGAATTTGTCTACGGTGATTATTCTGCAGAAGACTGGGAGTCTAGCGTAAAAGTACAGGCAAGCTATGAAATTGCGATTAAACGTTTTCTAGACGAAGGCGGCTACAGCGCTTTTACCACTAACTTTGAAGATTTGTACGGTATGAAACAGCTTCCTGGTCTAGCGGTACAGCGCTTGATGGCAAAGGGATACGGATTTGCTGGTGAAGGAGACTGGAAAACAGCGGCGCTTGACCGTTTGCTTAAAGTAATGAGCCATAATCAGTCAACGGGCTTTATGGAAGACTACACGTATGAATTGGCTCCCGGACGTGAGTCAGTACTTCAATCACACATGCTTGAAGTAGACCCAACGCTAGCGGTAAACAAGCCAAAACTAATCGTTTCTCCGCTAGGTATCGGTAACCGCGAAGACCCGGCCCGCTTAGTGTTTGACGGTAAACAAGGAGAAGGCGTAGTCGTTTCTATGGCTGACTTCGGCACGCATTACAAGCTGTTAATTAACGAAGTATCGGCATTTGAGCCGGAAGTTCCAGCTCCTAATCTTCCTGTGGCGCGCGTGCTTTGGAACATTAAGCCGAACTTCCAAGACGGCGTTAAAGCGTGGATTGAAAACGGAGGAGGACATCATACAGTTCTTTCATTAAATTTAACTACGGATCAAATTGTGAGCTATGCAAAGCTTGTGAATTTAGAGTACGTCATTATTAAGTAAGCATCATTACTTCCAAGGGAGCGCTGCTTCCTTGGAAGTGAAAATATAGCGTCAGTAAAAGAACGCCGTATTTAGAAATAAATGAAAGCGTTTTAAATAAGTGTGGCAGGAAGAAAAACTAAGACAATACAAAGGGGATATAATCATGAGTAAAGTATCAAGTAAGTTTATCTTCTTCTTCGGCTCATTTGCCGGTATTTTATTCGGTTATGATATTGGGATTATTGCTGGTGCAGAAGGTCATATCCGTGAAGCGTTTCATTTAAGTCCGCTCTGGCTGGGAATTGTGGTTTCGTCGCTAATGGGAGGAGCAATTATCGGTTCCATTTTAAGCGGATTATTAGGGGATAAGTTTGGACGAAGAAAGTTAATTTTAATTTCCTCTATCATTTTTCTGTTAGGCTCCATCGGTTCAGCGATTGCACCAGAGGAAATTACGTTAACGATTGCGCGCGTCTTTTTAGGTACAGCAGTGGGAACGGCTTCTTCTTTAGTTCCTGCTTATATGTCAGAAATCGCACCTGCTCATATTCGCGGAAAGCTTTCAGGTTTAAATCAGCTAATGATTGTAATTGGATTATTATTAAGCTATATCGTAGCCTTTATTTTTGAGCCGGTTCCAAACAGCTGGCGATTAATGCTTGGCAGCGCCGGTATTTTTGCGATCGTTTTATGCATCGGGATGATCAAGCTTCCGGAGTCACCTCGCTACTTAATTAAAAACGGAATGGCAGATAAAGCGCGTGAAGTGCTGCGCACGCTTCGTTCCTCAGCAGCGGAAGTCGAAGCTGAAGTATCTGAAATTCAAAGCGTAGCTGTGCATGAACAATCAGGCATTAAACAGCTGTTTCAGAAAAAGTTTCGTTTAGCATTAATTATCGGTGTCGGAATGGCAACTTTTCAGCAGATTCAAGGTTCCAACTCGATTGTTTATTATGCAACAAGCATTGCCCGTCAAGTTGGTTTAGCGCCGCAGGTAGCTGCTGGTTTTACGGTTATTGTTGGGGTAATCTTCGTTGTGACAACACTTATTTTTCTGCAGTTTGTTGATAAATTTAATCGCCGTACTATTCTTACGGTTGGCGGAGCGGGAATGGCTCTTTCCTTTTTTACCCCGGCTATTCTTGGAGCAGTAGGCGTTAATGAATCCGTCGTGAACTGGGTTACGTTAATTGCACTGTGCTGCTTTATCCTGTGCTATGCGTTTTCTTGGGCGCCGCTTACGTGGATCATTGTAGGAGAAATTTTCCCGCTTTCTGTGCGCGGAATCGGTGCTGGTATTTCATCTGCCTTTAACTGGACAGGATCGCTTGCAGTAGGGCTTGTGTTCCCAATTTTAGCCGACCAGTTTAGTTTAGGCGTGATCTTTTCAACGTTTGGGATCATTTGTGTTCTCGGATTATTCTTCATACGCTTTGTAGTTGTTGAAACAAAAGGGCGCAGCCTAGAGCAAATTGAAACAGACATGGCAGCTCGTTCTGAAAGAAATTCGTTAAGTCCCGTTGAGCGTAATAAATACGTTTAATTGTCGTAAATGTTTTAAATGTAAGGTGCTGAGATAAAAATATGTTAGCTGAAGTAAAAAACGAACCACTAATCAAAGTGTTTGATTAGTGGTTCGTTTTTTATGGTGAACGCAGGTTTCAGCTGTTTCATTTCTTCTAGCAGTTGATTGGAGAGCAAGGCGAAGACTCCTGCGGGGCAACAAGCGGTTCAGCTCATGTCGGCCTTTGTTCGTCTTTGGATTATGCTCCAGCTCTTATTAATAGATACTGAGATTCTAGCTTTTATGTTGTCCTATTAGTGCTTAACAAAATGAAAGAATAGATAGGCTATGGAAACTCATTTAAATGTGCGTTCTGCTTACAAGAAGATAGTGACCTTCATCAGCAAATTCTCATATAAATAAGTAAGCTTGTTTACTTTTAACTAAATTTATTTAGTAATAGGGGGATTAACTAGTTGATGAATTTGACGCTTCATGAACGTTCTGAAAAGTTATTAAAGCAAAGAATTAAACAATTAAATCCGAGAGATCCATTCAACTTTGTTTTTATGGGCGACAGCAGAGGTGACGGACCAAACGATAATTGTTACACGATGAGCGGTGAATTTGAGCTTGTGTTAAAAAAGGCGGTGGAATTGAATCCGCTGTTTATTATTCATGGGGGAGACACCGTGTATACAGGAGAAAAGAGGTATTTGGAGCACTTTGTTAAAGTTGTCGAAAAAATAGCACCAAACATTCCCGTGTTTGTATGCGTAGGGAATCATGATGAATTAAACCTTGAAGAAAGCAACCTCGAAAACTTCAGAGCCACTATCGGAAAAGTGCACTGGGTCATTGATATTCCTGTCTTTAACTTCCGTTGCATCGCATTAAATAATATCATCAGTCCCAAGAATAAAATATATGGATTTACAGATAGAGAGCTGAATTATTTAGAGCAGCAGCTAGAGGATGCTCCTCGTAATACCGTTGTAGCCATGCATGCACAGCCAAATATTGGCCGGTGGTCAGACCTCGGAGGTTTTCCTGTAACGACTCCTCAAAGTCAAGAATTTTTTGATTTAATTCAAGAACATCGCGTGAAAAAAGTGTTAGTCAGCCACGTGCATGCGTATGACGAGCAGTTTATTAGAAAAAACAGAAACGGGTCGTTTACGCTTGGAAGAGGTACTGATTTTGTATTATCAGGAGGCGCGGGTGCACCCCTTGATTTTGAACCGCCTTTAATTTTAAATAATTATAATTTTACGGAGTTTTTTGTTAGCCGGTACGACATTTTGGGACCTCTTCTTTGGAAGGATTTTGGACGACCTCGAAGAAATTGTTTGTAAAAACAAGAAAGTAGAAAGCTAGGTTCAAAAAAAAGAGGCTGGGAAAAAAGGATTTTAGACGAAATGAAAAATGAACCATTGATCAAGATGCTTGATTAGTGGTTCATTTTTTTTATTAGGGTAAACGTAGATTTCATGTGTATAAGTCTTTCTAGCAGGTGATTGGAGAACAAGACGAAGACTCCTGCGGGAAAAGCGGAACAGGTGAGACCCCACAGGAGTGTATGCGACGAGGAGGCTCAGCGACCGCCCGCGCAAAGCGAAGTCTTGTACGGAAATCAACTGCGGTGTCACAAGCGATTCAGCTTATGTATCCCATTTGCCTTTAGATTGGATTCACTTCGTTGTGTCTCACCCTCTTTTAGAAAACCGTATGAAACCTTGTAGCAGAAGGCCGAGTCAAGCGTTATAATAGATAATGAATGATGATATATTCTCTATATTTGTCATATATTTGTATTACATATGTAATTGAAGAAAAACATTTACTTGATATACTGTTTAATGACTTAACTTTATCTTAACATTCACAGTGAAATGCCTGTTTATAGAGGCTTGGAACATACACAGCAAATGGAGGAGCTATCATGGCAAACGAAAAGATGCAAGAAGGACTTAATCGTTTTATTAAGGAAGATTTGAATGACCTTTTAGGTAGACTGTTCCCCCTAATGGACCGAGAATGTGCGGAAGAAAAGAGAATGCTTATCGAAACGGCTGTAGAGTACATCTATTCTTCAGGGTATCATCAAGGAGCAAAAGACTTGATCGAAACACATCGAAAAGATGATTACAAATTATTAAGGCAAAAATTAGCGTCAGCACCTCCTGAAAACTAATTTTGTTGAAATTTCTTTTGACAACATAAATGTAAGGTGTTAAGATGACTCTACATTCAAAATATTATAAACAATTAAAACTCTTATTGAGAGAGGCGGAGGGACTGGCCCTGTGAAGCCCGGCAACCATTTAACAATCTTGTTAAAAAGGTGCTACATCCTGCAAAGCGTACAGCTTTGAAAAATAAGAGAGGATTTCATAGATACTATGCCTCTCTATTCATAATAGAGAGGCTTTTTATTTTATGTAAAGGTGTTTTGAATGAACAATTTCATAGAAATGCATCAGGTGCTGTGTAACGAATGTACGCAGCTTAAAAGGGAAGACCGGTGAAAAGCCGGCGCGGTCCCGCCACTGTAATGGGGAGCAACTTATTAACCACTGTTTCATGTTGAAATGGGAAGGGATAGGAAGCGATGAACCTAAGTCAGGAGACCTGCCTGTTGTATGCACTTAAGCTCTACGGGATATAGAGAGGAGTGAGGAATACGTGTTGAGAAAAACAGGCTATCTCAACTTTAGTTAAGTATGCGTATCATCTCTCTTTTCATTTCGAAAAGGGAGATTTTTTAGTTTAGCGATAAAAAAATATACAGGGAGTGGAAAAAATGAGCAGTGTAAAAAGTTCAAATGTAGGTTATCCAAGAATTGGTGAAAAACGAGAATGGAAAAAAGCGCTTGAGCAGTTTTGGGCAGGAAAGCTAGAGAAAGATATCTTTCTTCAGGAAATTGAAGCTCTTCGTCTAGGACATCTGAAAAAACAGCGTGACGCAGGAATTGAATTAATTCCAGTCGGCGATTTTAGCTTATACGATCACGTGTTAGATACAGCCGCTATGTTTGGTTTGGTGCCAAAGCGCTTTGAATATAACGGAGGCCCGGTATCGCTTGAAACGTATTTTGACATCGCGCGAGGAACAAAAGGTGCGGTAGCTTCTACGATGACAAAATGGTTTAACACAAATTATCACTACATCGTACCCGAGCTTGAGGAATGTACGCCGGCACTTGTAGAAAATCGCCCGCTTCAATTTTACAAAGAAGCAAAACAAAAGCTGAATATCAAAGGCAAACCCGTTATTTTAGGTCCAGTAACATTTGTGAAGCTGTCAAAAGGATATAAAAAAAGTGAGTTTAAAAAAGTAGTTGAACAATTTGTTCCTCTTTATGCAACAATCTTAGCGGAGCTGCAGGCAGAAGGCGTGGAGTGGGTACAAATGGATGAGCCGGTTTTAGCTACAACGCTATCAAAAGAAGACCTGGCGCTCTATAAAGAAGTCTATGAAGCTTTGAAAAAAGCGGCACCGAATGTAAAAGTCATTTTGCAGACGTATTTTGACAGCGTAGATTACTATAAAGAAGTAGTTGCTCTTCCTGTTCACGGAATTGGATTGGATTTTGTACATGACCGAGGCGAAAATCTCACGGCACTTAATAAATATGGGTTTCCAACTGATAAAGTGCTGGCAGCAGGAGTGATTGACGGACGAAACATTTGGCGTGAAAACTTGGACGAACAGCTTTTAACAATCAGTGAAATTGAAGAAGCCGTATCAAAAGACCGTTTGATTCTGCAGCCTTCATCAAGTTTATTACATGTTCCTGTCACGGTGAAAAGCGAAAAAACCATTGAGCCAATTCTAAAAAACGCGCTGTCTTTTGCAGATGAAAAGCTAAAGGAAATCACGCTTTTAACAAAAGCGGTGCAGCAAGGAAAAGAAGCAATTGAAAAAGAAATAAGTGTAAGCAAACAGGCGATTCAAGCATTAAATGGATCATCTTTTCGAAATCACCAAGACGTGCAAAAAGAGCTGAAGCAGCTGCACAGCTATAAAGCAGAGCGCCAAGCGCCGTTTGACGTACGTCAACGCGTTCAGCAAGAAGCGTTTCAACTGCCGCTTCTTCCAACGACAACAATTGGAAGCTTTCCGCAAACAAAAGAAGTGCGAAAAGAGCGTCTGAAGTGGCGTAAAGGAGAGTTAAGCGATGAAGCATATGAAGCGTACATTAACGCTGAAATCAAAAAATGGATTGAAATTCAAGAAGACATCGGCTTAGATGTTCTTGTGCACGGAGAGTTTGAGCGTACCGACATGGTTGAATACTTCGGTGAAAAATTAGGAGGCTTTCAGTTTACGAAGTTTGGCTGGGTGCAATCATACGGTTCTCGCTGTGTCAAGCCGCCGCTTATTTACGGAGATGTCTCGTACGAGCAGGCGATGACGATCAAAGAAACGGTCTACGCACAGTCTCTAACCAATAAGCCTGTTAAAGGAATGCTGACGGGGCCGATTACGATTTTAAACTGGTCATTTGTGCGTGATGATATCCCGCGCTACGACGTGGCAAATCAAATTGCGCTTGCTCTTAGAAAAGAAGTGGAAGCACTTGAAAGTCAGGGCATCTCAATGATTCAAGTAGATGAACCGGCGCTGCGTGAAGGACTGCCGTTAAAACGAGAAAACTGGGAAAGCTACTTGAGCGCCGCGGTGTATGCGTTCAAATTAGCCACGGTATCGGTGCAAAACGAGACGCAAATTCACACGCATATGTGCTATTCGGAATTCGAAGAGATTATTGATGCGATCAAAGCGCTTGATGCCGACGTGATTTCCATTGAAACGTCCAAAAGCCACGGTGAATTAATTTATGCGTTTGAAAAACATACGTATAACCAGGGAATTGGACTTGGCGTATATGATATCCACAGCCCGCGCGTACCGAAGCTTGAAGAGCTGACACGAAACATTGACCGCGCTCTAAAAGTGCTTGATCCTGCATTGTTTTGGATTAATCCCGACTGCGGTCTTAAAACAAGAGGAATCAGCGAGACGGTGGAAGCTTTAAAAGTGATGGTTGAGTCTGCAAAACAAACAAGAAAAAATTTATTACAAAACGCTTAATAACAAGAAAGTCAAGACCAAGCAGTGTAAACGCTACACTGCTTGGTCTTATGGGTTTTTTAAAGGCCAAAAATATCCATTGACACTTCCCGTAGATTTTTGTATCTTTTTAAAGGTGTTTTTAAAATCAGGGAGGTACAACATGAGTAACAACAGCACGCAGCACGTTAAAATTGTAACAGCGGATCCATCAGCGCTAGGCCTATTCGGACTTGCCATGGTGACACTTGTTGCATCGTTTCAAAAGCTTGGGGTAACCGATGGTGTTTCATTGGTATTGCCATGGGCAATTTTTTTAGGCGGGATAGGACAGCTAATTGCGTCTATGCAAGATTTCAAACATAATAATACCTTCGGCGCAACTGCTTTTGGTGCCTTCGGTTTATTTTGGCTAGGTGTAGCTATGACATGGCTTATTCAGCTTGGCGCATTTGGGGAAGCGCTCGCAAAAGAAGCGGATCCGAAGCAGCTCGCATTTGCTTTTGTCGGCTACTTAATTTTCAGCGTTTTTATGACGGTTGGAGCAATGGGCACTCATAAAGTATTATTTATTATTTTTGTGTTAATTGATTTCTTATTTATTGGATTATCGCTAAGTACATTTGGTGTGGCATATGAATACACGCACTTACTAGCAGCAGTGTCAGAGCTATTAATCGCTTTGTTTTCATTCTATGGATCTGCAGCGGCTGTATTAAATACTCACTATGGTCGAGTTGTGCTTCCGGTTGGCAAGCCGTTTGGTGCATTTATCAAATAATCAAGACGTTCATTAAACAGCGAAGTAGGGTTGAATTCTGTATGATGCAGAGGTCAATCCTTTTTTGTTTGGGCATTTTTATATATAGTAGAAAGAGATAGTTATATATAATAGAAGCTTTTAGAGAAAAAAGAGAAATACATAATGAGAGGAATCGTTTCAATGATTATAAGACAAGTGGATGAAAAAGATTTAAACCAATTAATTACGTTAGAAAACAAAGGCTTTACACCTGAAGAAGCTGCCTCAAAAGAAGCATTTATCACGCGAATTAAAACTATTCCTGATACGTTTATCATCGCTGAAGAAAATGACGAAATAATTGGATATGTGAACGGACCCGTCATTTCAGCTCCGTTTATTACGGATGATTTGTTTAAAAAAACGATTTCGAACCCTGAGACAGGTGGTCATCAAAGTATTTTAGGTATCGTTGTAAATCCCAAGCATCATCACAAAGGAATTGCCAGTATGCTGCTAAAAGAGTTTGAAAAACAAGCACGGAACAAACAGCGCTTAACGATTACCTTAACGTGCAAAGAAGAATTGATTCCTTTTTACGAAAAAAACGAATATGTGAATCAAGGCGTTGCGCAGTCTCAGCATGCAGGCGTGCAGTGGTTTAATATGAGTAAGGAGCTTTAATGTTACTACTATGAATTGCTTGTTACACCGCTAATGATTTCCGTGCAAGGCTTCGCTTTCCGCGGGCGGCCGCTGAGCCTCCTCGTCGCTTGCGCTCCTGCGGGGTCTCACCTGTTCCGCTTTTTCCCGCAGGAGTCTTCGCCTTGCCCTCCAATCATCAGCTAGAAGCACCTACATACACGAAACCTACGTTCACCATACCCATAAAAAAATTAGCACGAGATGAATTCTTAATCAAACTCGTTCGCCTTGTCCTTCAACTAACCTACTTTTGTTTCAATCTCTATTTCAGTTATGTAAAAGACGCTACTTTGTCAAACATATTTGACAGTAACAAGGAAGATAATATAAGATATGGGTGTAAAAAGTTTTTTACATTTTAGAGATGAGTGATGAATGGTGGAAAACCGAATTAAAGAACTGCGTAAAATCAAAAAAATGTCTCAGGATGAACTGGCAAAAGTATGCGGCGTCTCGAGACAAACGATCAATGCAATTGAAAACAATAAGTATGATCCAAGCTTAACGCTAGCTTTCCAGCTGGCCCAAGAACTGGGAGCAACAGTAGATGAGCTGTTTTTATTTCATAAATCATGAGTTAGTAAAAAAGGAGAAGGTAATGTGAAAGTAAAAAAAGCGGACGAAATGGAAAAGTTTGAAATCAAGCAAGCGGCGCGAAACGGCTTTTTATTTTATACAGTAGCGCTGTTAATTTGGTCTTCCTATGATTTTATTAAAACCGGTGAAAGAGGCTGGGAAGCCACAATCTTACTAGTAGGAATATGCGTATATTTTTGGACACTCGTTTATTATAAACGAAAAGTACATAGCTAATAAGTGAACGGAAATCGAAAATACTTTGATCACTTCACATAAAAGAGATTTACAGAGCAACGGCGGTGAAATGAATGAAAAATCGAGCTGCAGGAGTAGCTCTTACAAGCATGGGCATGTTACTGTTGATGATAACGTTAATACTTCCTGTTCCGGGATTAATCTACAGTTTACTTGTAGGAAGCAGCATTCTACTAAAAGGATGCGGAACAGGAGGAATAAAAAGGTGTATCACCTGAATGCAGCGTGATGTAGAAAAGGAGGTTCCTTTTGAAAAAAAGAACGATTATTATAGCTGCACTTTTATTTATCATCGTATTTTATTTTACATATACCGGGAAAGCCTATCAGTTAAAAGACGTCATAAAAGTAGAGGAAGCAAACGTTACGCGTATTGAAATAGATACGGACGAAGGAAAACGTGTAGTAGATGATAAAAAAGAGATAAAGCAAATCGTACATTCTTTGGCAAAAGTAGAAGTGAAAAAAAGCAAGGAACTCGATCCAAAGTTTGACCAGTCTTACTGGGTAAAAATCGTTGAAAACGGAAAAGATGCGTACGGCTTAACGATTTACGATAATGACTACATAAAAGCATTTAATTTTAAAGATAAAAAGCAGGCCACGTATACGATTGTTAAAGATCAAAAAGTAGATGTTAAAAAGCTGTTTTCAACTAAATAAAAAACCTACTAAAAAAGACAGCCTGCGCTGTCTTTTTTTATGAAAATAATAGATTGAAAATTTAGACTATTTTAAGTAGAATTAATCCTTGCCTATATAATTAATAAATGATTGAATTAGGTCAATATCAGGGTTAACTAACAGTGCTGGAAGAAGGCCAAATGTTAATAATACAAGGACGTTTGATCCAATAAAGATGCGAAGTGCTTTTTTGATTTTCATGATATTTCCTCCCTTTTTTATATTTTCGTATAAAAAGAGAAAAAAATCAATAGAAATGTGACGAAATTGTGAACTTTTTGTCTGATAGTCCCTGATAGATTATAAAAATTCCCTCTCTATACTAGATAAAGAGGGGATATAGTAAATCATAAAATATGTAGAAACATTAAAAGTACATGCGCAGATTCTCGATAAATCGGTAGAGAAAATAGCATGAAAAGCCAATTAAGATACATCCAGCTGCAATAGAAACCCATTTGATATAAAGCTGATTCAGCACTTTTCTAGTTCCAGAGACAATTGTCATTAAGCCCAGATCATGAATTAAAATTCCCGTTAATATTCCGGCAGCAATCACTAGGAAATGAAAAGAGTGAGAGGCTTGAAGCGAATTTGTCAGCACCGTTCCAAATACGCTCAGCCAAAAAATGAGATTGCTCGGAGAAATCGCAACAAAGATTCCGTTCACATAAGAAGAGGCAAACGACTTTTTTACGTGTTCTCCAGGAGCCGTTATATCATGATCCGCGTGTCTAATGCTGTCATAGCCAATATAAAGTAAAAAAAGTGCCCCTACAAGCCACATAACAAGCTGGATAAAAGGAGCAGACAAAAAAGAAGCCAGTCCAGAGTAAAGAAGCACAATTAGCAACAAATCAACCGTCATGCCTCCAAGTCCCACAACCCAGCCGTGAAGAAAACCATTTTTTAAACCCTGCTTCGTCATTTCAATCGTTACCGTACCAACGGGAAGGGCAATCGAAAGACCGAGCAGCACATTTGTTAAAAATAACGTCACCAAAAACAAAACCTCTTTCAATCTCGTATCTACTATCGTTTTCCGTTTAAGTGGTCTTTCATTATATAAAAATATGTAGTGAAATTTGATGTTATGTATAAAAAACAGTAAGCACAAAGGCTGCTTCGATATATATTTGCACTTTTTACCTACCAAGCTATAAAAAGAGGAGCAGTAGCTGCTCCTCTTCACCATTTTAAACGCTTTCCTGCATAGTGGCTGACGGTCTTTTAAACGCAGCAACAAACCACACAATATTCGTGATCAGTAAGCCTAAGCAAGAAATCATTACTCCTATAATTGAAGCTAAGTTTCCTGAGAAATCTTCCAGTCCAAATAAAAACAGAGCCGGCATCAGTAATAGAGTACTAGCAGCGCACACGTGTTGATTAACCAAAATCATCCAGAAACTCCTTCGTATAGTTTTTGATAGAATTCAAGTGTTTCATAGATGGCTATTCGCCATTCTAAAGGCAGGGTAGCGCAAAGAAACAGACGTGTGAACCCTGCAAATGATAAGGGTTTTCGTGTGTTTTTCTTGCTACCTTGTATATGTAAAAACTTTAGTAAAACGTAGGCGATGAGTGCGGTGAACAACTGATTGAACACGGCGTTTGGTGTTGTACCGAATAAAATCGGTACATTTAAGTTTTGTTTGATCCAGCGAAAGAACGATTCAATGGCCCAGCGTGCTTTATACATGTCGGCAATTTCTTCTGCCGTGACGTTCATCAAGCTTGTCACAACGCGTATCTCCTTACCGTCATGATCGGTAAATTGCACGACACGCTGGCGTGTCTTTGTCTGTTTTTGTGGGGTACCAAGGATACACGTAAAATCGCCGGTCACATTCGAATCCTTTTTACGTGTACCTTTCAGCGCTTTTTTGCGATTTAACTGGATATTCTCTTTTAAGCGAATGACAAAATGTTGTTTTTCTTTCTCTGTCACGTAGCGATCGACTTTTTCAATGGAAAAATAGGCACGGTCGCCTATGAAGATAAAGCGTTTATCCTCAAGGCATGTACCAACGGGTCCGTCATGTTTTAATCCGGTTGTTTCGACAACTTGAAGAGGCATCGCAGTTTCGTTGGTGAAGCTAACATGCAGTTTAATGCCCGCGCGTTCGCCGTGATAAACTGCCCATGGTAGGCGTGTCTTCCCGACTGTTACCGTTGTCGAATCCACTGCCATCGGTATTTTTTTCATCTTGAGGGTGCGACGAGTAGCTCGGTTGAGCTTCCCGACAATGACTTCAAAAATACGTTTCATAATGGCGTAATTAAGAGCCTTCATGTGCTTGGAAAGCGAAGAATGGTCAATGGAAACGAGTCCAACACTTGGCCCAACATCGGCTGCGTGACGTAAGCTTTTCCATTCGTTTGTCGCTGCACCAATTAAATAAGAAATAAGCGTTGACACGGTACATTTTCGGGCTGTGTCAACAAAACCAAACTCGGCTAGAATCGCTTGAAGTTCAGCTTCAGAAAGAAAGTTTTGAATGAGATGTGGAGACGTGGTATTCTTATTCATGAGAGATTCCTCTTTTCGTAAATGTTGGTGTGGTAACTTACATTTTACATGAGAATCTCTCTTTTTTATTTGGTTTTATTGGAATAAATTAGATAATCAACAGGCGTGCTAGCAGCGATTAAAAGTCCAATGCTGCAAAAAGCAGCCATTACAAATTTTAAGAAATGCATTCCTAGCAGATAAAATGCTAAAGGCAACAGATATAAAAATAGAATCATGCCAAGCGATAACCACATCCCAACTGAACCAAACGTGTTAACGTTGGGGCCTGAATCTGCTAGAGGAGAAAGCGAAGCAAGAACTATGATAGAGCAGAAAAATAGGCCGGAAAGCAAAGTGGTGATCGCCACACTATTTTTTGCTGTAGAATTACGCACTGTTTGTTAACCTCCTTTCCAAATTAAAAGTATATGGATTAATTTTACAATATAAAAGTCCGGAAATCACCAATTTTTTACAAAAATGTTCGATAGGCTGGATAATAATGAAGAGAAGATGGGTTGAGATAATACACGTGAACATATTTTTTGTGTGGGCCTGGATAGTGGGTTTCGTGCCAGTATTGCGTCAATATTGTTTGAATAGGGTGCGAATGAGGGGCCTCTCCGTAATGTCCGTAGTAGATGCCGCTTCCTGAATAAGGAGAATACATAAAATCACCTGCCTGTTTAAATGAATGTGTTACACGGTATGTTTTTGTATTAAATAACGTTCTTGTAGAATGTAAAAAAGGCATAAATAGGTCATTGGCTATATCAATGCTCCCTTACAGTAAGAAAGACCTCTAAAAGCACGAGGTCATAAGCTACGCATCTGTATGTTCTTCACTGAGATTTCTTTGAAAATCCAAAAAACGAGTTCCTTGAAACGTCAGTATTCCTTCGTCTCCTTCTGCAAACTTGCCGTACTGGCTGCCTGAAACAGTAAATTCAGAGCGGTCGGTGCTTTCAAATTGAAAGGTTACGTAGTAAGTTGTAGACGTATGAGAGTGGTGATGTTCGTGAGCATGGCTGTTATGGTGCTGGACGTTTGTCCGTTTGCCCGTAATTTTTGCTTTTACGGATAGACGGGGAGACTGCTCATTTTTGCTCCACGTGCTGATTCCTTTAAAAATAGAAAATAAGAAAATACCAATAACAATAACAAAAAATAGCATAACAAACGTAGGCATTCCGTTAAGTAACGCATCGTCTGGAAAAAAAGCGCCTCCGCTTAGGTCAGCATCACCTTCAAAAACAATGTCATCTCCGGACGGATCATCTTCAAATATCATTTCATCTTCAAACATTCGTATTCCCCCTTACTATAAATACGGTTCCTGAATGGAAAAAGTTTCATCTTTATAGTAGTCTTATGATAGGATAGCTAGTTACTATTCATACATATGAGTGAACAAGGAAAAGGAGAGATCAACATGGGGAAATACAAAGTTGTTATGTCTGGAAAGACGTGGCCAAACGCTTACGAAAAGCTAGCGGAACACTGCGATATTCAAATGTGGGAAGGAGAAGGGAAGATTCCACAAGAAACGCTGCGCGACTGGCTTCGTAATGCTGACGGCTTTTTTAATATCGGCCACATTACAGTAGATGAAGAATTGTTAGAAGCAGCACCGAATCTGCGCGTTATTTCTCAATCGGGTGTCGGGTATGACAGTGTAGATGTCGAAGCGTGTACCAAAAAAGGCGTGCCGTTTAGCAATACGCCAGGAGTGCTAGTAGAAGCAACGGCAGACTTAACGTTTGGTCTCTTATTGTCAGCAGCTCGCCGCATTCATGAAGGCTATGAAAAAGTGAAACAAGGAAACTGGGAAACGGTATTTGGCGTTGATTTATTTGGAAAAACGCTTGGTATTGTTGGAATGGGCGATATCGGAAGCGCCGTTGCCAGACGAGCAAAGGCATCGGGGATGAACATCGTTTACCACAACCGAAGCCGCAAGCATGAAGCCGAAAAAGAGCTTGATGCCGTATATCTTTCGTTTGAAGAACTGCTTCACACAGCTGACTGTATCGTATGCTTAGTACCGCTTTCAGATCAAAGCAAAGGCATGTTTGGAGAAGCGGAATTTAAAGCTATGAAAAACAGCGCGTATTTTGTAAACGCAGCGCGCGGAGGATTAGTGGACACGGAAGCACTGTACGAAGCGCTGAAAAATGAAGAAATTGCGTATGCCGCACTGGACGTAACAGACCCAGAGCCGCTTCCGGCAGATCACAAGCTGCTGCAGCTTTCAAATGTGCTAGTAACGCCGCATATTGGAAGCGCTACGTACGAGACGCGCAATCGCATGGCAGATCTAGCCGTACAGAACCTGCTTTTAGGTCTTGAGAAAAAGCCTTTAGTGACGTGCGTGAATGAAGAAGTGAACTACAAGTAAGGAGAGATTTTTTGTTAAAAGCATTACAGCTTATTTTTTCAATTATTACCGTTGGACTGGCTCTTTATATGATGTTCACTCACAATGACCAGTTCCTTTCGCTTTTAAATATACTTCTAGGCTTAACGATGCTAGTTTTAGGAGCAATTGAATGGCAAAAAAGAAAGAAAACCAGCGCGTGGCTGCTGTTTTTCGTTGCGCTATTCAGCTGGTTTGTCGGTCTTTATCGCATGACCATTTAAAAACGCTTGGCATACGCCAAGCGTTTTTTTAATGTGCTTTTAGCTGCGTTTCTAACACGTTTTCAATAACGGAAGCTACTCCGTTTTCATCGTTTGTTAATGTAACGTCATCAGCTAGTGCTTTAATTTCTGCGTGCGCATTTGCCATAGCGATTCCTTTTCCAGCTCTTTGCAGCATCGATACGTCGTTAAAGCTGTCTCCAATGGCAATGGTATCGTGAAGAGAAGCGCCAAGCTCTTTTACAACGTAGTTTAATGCGTTTCCTTTTGACGCATCTTTGTGTTCGAGTTCAAAGTTATGATCAGCGGAAGAGACAAGCGTCATGTCGTGCTGCTTGCTAAAGTGATCCCAGCCTTTTTTTCGTTTTTCATCATCAAATGAAAAAGCTAATACGTTATAAAGCTCAGCGTTTGTATTTAAAATATCTTCATACGATGCAACAAAGGCAAATCCCGTTTGGCTGTACTGCTTAGCCGCCGCGTGATGAAGTCTTTGTTCGTCCACGTTTTTGTTGGCGCTTTTTACCCGGTCAATTTCAATGGCGAGCAGCTCACGGCCTGAGTTTGGTGTATAAATCGCATGTTCAGCAAACACTTCATAATAAAATTCGTTTGCATCTAGCCACTGAAGCGCTTCTTTTACGTGCTGGTCATCAATTGGAACAGAATGTCTGAGCTGTCCGTCCGGGTCATGAATAGTCGCTCCGTTTGCGGCAATCACCCAAAGGTTGGAAAGCTCAGCTTTTTTTAAAATTTCCTGCACGTCGAAATAAGCGCGCCCCGTAGCAACCACGACTTCAACTCCGTGTTTTTGCGCTTTTTTAATTGCTTCTGCATTAATTGTGCTAATTTCACTGCTGCTATTTAAAAGAGTTCCATCTAAGTCTGTAAAAATCATCTTCATAAACTATCTCTCCCTTTGACTATTATTACTTGTTTTTGCATGTTTTATCTTGTTTATCCTACAATAAACGAAAAAACACTGATAATCAAGCGTTTTTACATTGTTTTTACAAAAGAAACAAGTATAATAAAGTAAAAAGCAGAAAGAAAACAGGTGAACAAGCAATGTTAAAACAAGAAAGACGCAAACAAATTATGAATTTGCTTGAAAAAGAAGGGCGCATTGTAGCTACGACTCTTAGCCAAACGCTGAACGTTTCAGAAGATACAATCCGCAGAGACCTCCGGGAAATGGATGCGCTTGGTCTGCTGCAGCGCGTACACGGAGGAGCGCTTCCGCGTTCCACGTCTGCGGTTGATTACAAAGAGCGTAAACGTGAATTGATGGATGTTAAGCATTCACTTGCCGTTGCGGCGCTTCCGTTAATTAAAGACGGGCAGGTGCTGCTGATGGACGGAAGTACAACAAATATTCAGCTCGTCAAAGCTTTTCCAAAGAATTTAAACGTTACGGTTATTACAAACAGTCCGTTAATTACCGTTGCACTAGCGGAACATGACTTTGTAGAAGTTGTTTCTCTTGGAGGAACGTTTCGAAAAGAATCGATGGTCACGGTAGGACAAAGCGTGGTTGATACGCTTAAACAAATTCGAGCGGATCTTTGTTTTTTAGGCGTATACGCAATCGATCCTAAAATCGGTATGAGCATTCCTTTGCTTGAAGAAATGCACATCAAAAGTCAAATGATAAAAAGCGCGAGTGAAGTAGCGGCTATTGTAACAGCTAAAAAACTCAATACGTCTTCAACGTACACGTTCAGCTCAGCCAACTCACTAGATTGGCTCATTACAGAAGAACATGTGAACGAAACCGTGTTAAATGCTTATCGCGAAATCGGCATTGAAGTGATCACAAATAAATAGTAGTTTTGGTAAGGAAGTATATGGTAATGTAGAGTAAAAAGGAGCTTGAGCGATGAGCGAACAAATAGATGTTACGCAGGAATTAGCGAAGCTTCAGCAAAGAGTTGAACACCTAGAGAAAAGAGTGGAAAAAGCAGAGTCTAAGCAAGGCCCTTTATGGTTTCTATGGGAAGCTATACGATCGATTTTAATTGGACTATTTATTGTAGGACCTGTGGTCGCCATTATTTTTGGCGTGTTAGGGGGCACTATCCGGAAAATAAAAGACCCGTTTCTTTATTGAAACGGGTTTTTTATTATTATTTGTTTTCTGAATCAGTACGAAACTTCGTGCTGACAAAAATGATAATGGCTAATAGAATCACAATTGGCAGCCAAATAATTTCAAATTTATAAGCTGGCTCTGCAAGTGCGGCGATAACAGCGCCAAAGCAGTAAAGCACAAGAGACAGCGCGCGAAGAATCGCATCGGTGTTAAACGTTTTGCGGTAGCGAGGGCTGCGAAAACGTGCCGTTACGTCTTCAAAGAAGTTAGCAAGCGTCCCTGTTAATACAGTTGTAGAAATTCCGGCTACGCCAAGCTTTCGAGCGGCCGTTGTTTGAAGACCCATTGCTGAGCTTAATAAGAAAATAAATAAGTAAGTTAAGTGTAAAGAAGGAGAAAACGAAGATAAAAGTGCAAAAACAAGTAAAATCAATCCTTCTATTCCAAGGGCAATCGTTACGGCTTTAGGCCAAAACGTTTTTTCTTTGTTTCCAACTAGGATTGCAGCTCCTACAACTCCTACAATAAAACCTCCTAAAGCTGTGAGGGAATGAAAAACAGTTGTTTCAAGCGAGTTTCCGATTGCTAACCCAAGCAGCACGATGTTTCCCGTCATATTTGCAGTAAAGATATGGCCAAGGCTTAAGTAGCCAATCACATCGACGATACCTGCTGTTACGCAAAGAACGAGCAAAATAATGTTTCGATAAGTAGAATTCGTCACGGTAAGTCATCCTTTCTTTTTATACCAACTAAACAGTTTACCGTGAAGAAAAAAATCTGTCCAGAGAGTTGTCCTACAAATTTTCAAGTGTGTCCCACCCAAAAGCCACTTCAGATAGAGATGTACCATCAATGATAACGTCGGCGCGATCGATTCTTTTTCCGCCAAGCGCTTCATAAAATTGACAGGCGCCGTTTTGTTCAAAAGCCCATGTGAGCATCGTATGTATATCACGGTCTACAAGCTCTTGCGCTATTTTATGCATAAGCGCTTTGCCAATTCCTTTTCGCTGATGCTCTGTGAGTAAATACATGGCATACAGTTCTCCGGTATAGGAAGGATGCTTGTTGGTTCTTTCTTTACCATAAGAAGCAAAGCCTACGATTTGACCGTTTTCTTCTGCAACGAAAACAGAATTTGATTCCAGCTGCTTTTTCCAGACGGCTTTTCGCTTTTCAGCGTTCAACGAATGTAAAAAAGAATCCGGAACAAGTCCTTTATAAGTCGATTTCCAGCTTTCTACATGTACGTGGGCAATGCCCGCTTCATCACCAATTCTCCCTTGACGTATCATCTGCTCACCTCGTTTTTTTCTATATTTTAACATAAATTTAAAGGTGGTATCCCCGTTTTTCCGTTTTCTTTGTATATATATAGTAGCTATTTTACATAACAAAGGAGATGACGTAATGAGTAAATTATTATTAAAAGATCAGCCGTTACTTGTACTGCCGGCGCTTGCAGTCAAAGTAGGAGTGAACGGAGCGCTGTTTCTTCAGCAGCTTCACTACTGGCTTGAAAAAAGCGTAAACGTGCAGGACGGATATACGTGGGTATACAATACCAATCAGCAGTGGCTGCAGCAGTTTCCGTTTTGGTCGCTTTCAACGATTCAACGCATCATTTCAAAGCTTGAAAAAGAAGGGTTAATTATAAAAGGAAAATACAACCGCTCTAAATTTAATAATACGGTTTGGTATAGAATTGATTATGAGCAATTAGAAAAGCTTATGCCAAGCGATGAATTTGAAGAGCTCGAAGATGTCAATTTGACAGAAAGGGCTAGTCAAATTGAAGCAGCGGAGCCGGTCACAGTGAAGGCGTCATTAACAGAGACTACAGCAGAAAATACAACTCAAATAAAAAAAGAAGAAGACGCGCATGACGCTTACGTCCAAACGTTAGAAGCTGCTTTTATTGCTAGAAGAAACCGAGGGGTGTATCCTTCAGCGAATGACTTGAAGCATATGTACGAAGTCGCAAAAAGCGAAATACCACTAGAAACGGCGCTATCAGGACTGCATGAAGCATTCGATCACTACGAGCCTAAATACAGTGGTGATACCATTCGAGCGTTTGCTTATATCAAACAGCATCTTTTTCATAAGCATTATGTAACATCACAGCGAGCGCTAGCGAGTCAACAGACTGACAAGCCGATTTCCTACGTCAATAAAAAGCGTGTCGTTCGCAGAGAATTGACGCCGGATTGGCTAAGAGAAAATGAAGAGGCAGCGCCTTTGGCTTCAGCTTTTAAAGACGATGCTCACTTTGAAGAAGAAAAGAAAAAGCTGGCAGAAAGTCTTCGCGAGCTGGAGCAAGAATTAAAAAATAATTGAAAATACCACTGGACTTTTATAAGATAAAAGATAGTAAACCTTTTGAAGACGAAAGGTTTACTTGGTAAAAGAAAAGCGGCTTTTAAAGAAGGTGCGCCATAAACGTGATAAAATTTTTGTTTTTGCTGTTCATGCCTACAATCTTTGTTTTTTTCGGTTTGTGGCTTATCCAAAATGTGTTGGTAACATTTGTTTGCTTTTACGGCTGGATGTTTATGATTTTATATGCGAATAATAAAATTAACTTTAAGGTAGCGCTTACAAAGAAATCTCTGTATGTGGGAACTCTCAGCGGAATTCTATGTGCCGCTGCGATAATTGGAAGCAGCCTGCTTTTTTCTGGTAAAATCTTTCATGTGAAAGATATGCAAGCGGTTTTGCAAATATGGGGATTTAGCGGGTGGAAAGTTATCGTTTTAGCCGTCGTTTTGATTTTTATTAATCCTGTTTTAGAAGAAATGTATTGGCGGGTGTATATACAAAATAAAGTGAAAAAGCATGTTTCTGTACTTGCTTCAAGCGCTGTTACATCAAGCTTTTATACGCTTTATCACGTATTCATTATCCTTCCTGTTTTCGTATTTCCGTTTAATATGATCTCGGTAATAGGCGTCTTTTCAGCAGGTATGATGTGGGCGTATATAAGAGAGCGATATGGTATCAAAGGGGCCATCATCAGTCATGCGTTAGCGGATGCGGCGATTATGATTGTATACGGATTATATGTAAGATAGTGGTATTATATCAAAAAACCATGAATCGTTATTCATTTATAACTTGTTTTCATGGTATAATAACAATAATAGTAAAATTTTATCAACACATTTGAATTGAAATAATGTATACTTGTAATACAAAGATTGAAGCGTTTACATAAATCGGAATACACATAGTTAATCTGGGTCCGATGAACACTAAAAAAAGAGAGAGAGATAATTACTTGGAGGAGGAATAGAAGTATGTTTGTACCTATTGAGCGTAAAAAAGTATCTAGTCAAGTGCTTGATCAATTAAAGAAGATGATTAAAGAGAAAACGTTCCCGCCAGAGTCTCGTTTACCGTCGGAACATGAACTGTCAAAAATGTTTGGAGTGAGCCGCGCACCAATTCGTGAAGCGCTAAGCGTTCTTTCTGCCAGTGGATTGATTGAATCAAGACAAGGCGGAGGAAGCTACGTAAAGCGTGTAAACTTAGTGGGGATGCTTGATCCAATGACGTTTGAAATGGTTGAAGCAGATCAGGTTCTTGAATTAATTGAAATGCGTATTATCATTGAGTCGCAGGCAGCAAGCTTAGCCGCGCTGCGCCGCACAGATGAAGAACTGATTGAAATTAAAGAATCGTTAGAAGCATTTAAAAAGACGGTTCATAACAGTGAAGAAATTGGACATGAAGCAGACTATCGTTTTCACCATGATATCGTGAAAGCAGCTCATAATTCATTCCTTCTTCATGCCGTAGAAGATTTAGGGCATTTATATCGAAAAGCGCTTGCTTATTCGTTAAATAAAAGCCAAAAAGAAAATCGCAAGCAAACGGATGCTGACCATGAACGCATTTTTGAAGCGATTAAAAATGGAGAGCCAGAAGAAGCAGCAGAAGCGGTTCGTGATCACTTAGAGCACGTTCGCCAAAAAGTAATGGTATCTCAATAATAAAAAAACGACAGCCGGAGTGGTTGTCGTTTTTTATTGCTTACTTATATTGTTTTAGAATTCCTCTCCAACTTACACACCCACCGGTAATACTGCACCACCATCCAAAACAACAGTGGATTTAAGAGGAGCGAATACCACCACGTCCACCATCCGTAGTGAAAATAACCCCAAGGAGCAGGGAGAAGAGCCACTACTTCATAAAGTAAAACAGCAACCGACCAAAATAAAATATAGGCGGCTTTTTTTGTGAGTTTCCCGGCAAGGGGATAGTAGGTAAGAAAAAGCATGTTTACAGGCGGAATGAGAACAGTATAAGCAAAAATACCTTGCCAGTCCGTCTCTTGTGTAAAATACCAGTAGCCGTGAAATTTGAAATTAATAAAGACGTCAAAGATGTGCTGAGCAGCAATGGTGAACATCCAAATGTGTACAATTTGATTTGCTGTGAAGCGCTTGTTTGTTTTAAAAGCAAGAACGTTAAATACTAAAATAGAAAGAATTAATCCAATCATATTGGTTCTCCTTTTGGCTTCTTGACTATATTGTATAATTTTAGGAGATTAAATCCAATAGAGAAATGGACATACTACGAATTTTCTGCGGTCTTTTTCACAGTGACGGACTGTACTTTTTTTCGATTTCTTAAAAAGGCGATCACGAGTAAAAAAGCAGGAATGACAATTTGAAACGGAAGATGTAAAGTGAACGGAATAATTTTTAAACCTTCATAGACATGTTCGAAATAGTTTTGAGCAAGAGACAATGAATAAAACAAAATGACCAAGCCGATTGGAAATACAAGCGGTGACGGGTTTTTAAGCTCAAACACGTGAGAAAGGCCCAGCACGGTGGCGTAGAAAAACAGACCGATTTTAAAGAAGCCGCCAGTGATTAAAGCCACCATGAAAAATACATCAAGCCGCTCTAAAAACCCTGCAAATTGAATGCTTTGAACGGTGCTTAAAAGCGGAAAAGCAGACCTCGATGTTAAGGTAACGCCCAGCACACCTATATTCACGATCATTGTGATCATAAGATTAATACCGTTTAATGTGATTGCGCTGAATACAATCAGAGCGGTCTTTTTCACATTTTTTGTATACGGGAAAATCATTGCAAATACAATCACTTCACCAAAAGGAAAATAAAGCGTTTGGCTGTAGGCAACGCGAAGCACCGGAGCGATGCCTTTTTCAAGAATCGGCCGCAGGCTTGTAAAATCAATGAGGCCGGAAACAAAGATAAGAATAAAGCCAGCAACGGCGAGTACGTAAATGAAGAAAAACAGCAGTTCCGCCGAACGTGCCATTACTTCAATTCCTTGGCGAACGGTATAGATAATTCCGAGCATCAGTAAAGCGTTCACTATAAAAAGCGGCGTATCGGGATAGACGAACGTAAGAAGCATCGCGCCAAAATCGCGCAGCACCCGCGCGGCTCCATTCGCAAAATATAATATGTAAAGAAAAGCAAGTATGCGTCCCGGCACTTTTCCAATAATTTTTTCGATATACTCCGTCAGGGCTAAATCCGGATAATAGCGGTGCAAGCGATAATACATAAAAATAAGTGCATAGCTGCTGATCATACCAACTAAAATAGCAATCCAAGCATCTTGCTTAGCATCCATTGCTAAGCCGACTAAAAAGGCGCTGCCAATCTCAAAGAGCGTAATTAACACAAACAGCTGCCATCCGCTAATTCGAGCTTTTTCCACTGCCTATCCGCCTCCTTTTCTACAGCTAGTATGCGCTTTTTAACGTGAAGCATATGCATCATGTAAGTAAAGAGTTGGAAAGGAAAAAGGGATATTTTGTTAAAAACTAAGTGCGCTAGCCGAAGATATAAGAGAGAAGTACGTAAAAGGAGAGAGCGTATTGGATTTATTTGAAGTTATATTGAGTATCCATATTGGACTCGGAATGATTTGTTTGCTTTCAGGAGCGGTGTCCATGCTAGCGGCTAAGAAAAAAGGAGGGCATACCAAATGGGGAGAAGTGTACCACGGTGTTTACGCAGCCCTAGCCGCTACAGCTATCATGTTAGCGATTTGGAAATGGAATGAAATTGCCTATTTATTTTATATTGCGGTGTTTTCATACGGATTAGCGGTATACGGGTACTTAGCACGCAAGCAAAAATGGAAGAGCTGGCTTCAGCATCATATTCGCGGGATGCTGGGGTCTTATATCGGAGCGGTTACCGCGCTGCTTGTGAATATTGGAGACAGTATTCCGCTGTTAAATATGCTTCCGCCTCTTTTTTATTGGTTTTTGCCGACGATTATTGGCAGTCCGCTTATTTACTTAGTCGGAAGACGCTATCGAAAAAATCCTTCCGTTTCTAAAAAAATATCATACTAACGAAAAAAGCCTTTTCTCTATAAAAGGCTTTTTTCTATGGCGAACATTTGTGCTATGATAGAGAAGCAAGGAGGATACAGCATGAAAGAAAATCATCAGTTTACCATACATACAGATAAAGAAAAGCTTGATATAGATGTTATCTACTCGTACCTTCATCATGAATCGTACTGGGCAAAAGGAATTCCGCTTCACCTTGTTCAAACGTCTATTGAACACTCCGTTTGCTTTGGCGTGTATGATGAGTGCGATAAACAAGTAGGGTTTGGACGGATTATTTCAGATTTTGCGACGTTTGCTTATTTTGCGGATGTGTTTATTCTTCCGCACGCGCGAGGCAACGGCCTTGGAAAAGCATTGGTACAAGAAATGATTCGCTATCAGCCGATTCAACACGTACGAAAAATTTTACTAGCGACAAAAGATGCTCACGGTTTGTACAGTCAGTACGGATTCAAAGAAGTCAAAAACAAACAGCTGTTTATGCAAATTTTTAAAAAGGGCATGTACGAGCGGGCGCTTTATTCAAAAGAAAATAAAATACTGCCTGGAAAAGAGGGATAGGTATGGCTGAAGAGTTACGTAAAAGCGTATTTAATGAAGAGTTGATTACGCACTTAAGCGACACTTTTTCACGTGAAATGAGCTCATTTGATCAAAAAGCGTTTCATGAGCTGGTTTTTCAACAGGACTGGGAAGACTTAGCGCTGAAAGAGCGCATGAGAAGAATTACGTTTTCCATGCATGAAGTGCTGCCAGATGATTATGAAGAAGCGCTTCATATTTTATATAAAGCGGCTCCAACGGTAGGAGGGCTTCAAGGCACGGTTTTTCCAGATTACGTGGAACTATACGGATTAAACGATTGGGAAGCTTCC
Organism: Priestia sp. FSL W8-0524; assembly: GCF_038005965.1. NCBI lineage: Bacteria > Bacillati > Bacillota > Bacilli > Caryophanales > Bacillaceae > Priestia > Priestia sp. FSL W8-0524. Next base: position 3,213,365 of record NZ_JBBOUG010000001.1, on the reverse strand, counting down.
ATAAAAGCACTCGCGTTTTTTACGCCGTTTTCCACATCAGAATTTGCGGTGCGTCCATTTTTAATTCAAGATCAAAAACGAATGCTCCAGCAAATGATTGAGTGGGCAGGAGATGAAAACCATCATATTCGCAGATTAGCAAGCGAAGGGAGCCGACCTAGACTTCCGTGGGGACAATCAGTACCTGCGTTAAAGCAGGATCCAAAACAAACGCTGCCGATTTTAGAGCAGTTAAAACGCGATGAATCGCTCTATGTCCGCAAAAGCGTAGCCAATCATTTAAACGATATTTCGTACATAGAAAAAGATTGGATGCTTGATGTGATGAAAAGCTGGTACGGAAAAGATGCTAAAACCGACTGGATTGTTAAACACGCGTGCCGTTCACTGCTGAAAAAAGGAGATTCTGAAGCTCTGTCTCTTTTTGGCTATGGAGATGACCCAGGCGTAATTGTCACAGGTCTTGGCTTACATCCACATACGATTACAATCGGTGATAGCATTGACTTTTCATTTGAGCTATCCGTGGAAAAAACCATGCCGCTTCGCATAGAGTATGGAATTCATTACGTAAAAGCAAAAGGAAACCGCACTCAAAAAGTGTTTATGCTAAAAAATGTTCAAGCAAAAGCCGGCCAAACGCTTACCGTCACAAAAAAGCATGCATTTAAAGATTTAAGTACAAGAAAACATTACAGCGGTACGCATACGCTTTCTGTTATTGTAAACGGAGTGGTAAAAGCAGAAGCGGACTTTGTGATAGAGTAGCTCTTTCCTTATGGAGAGAGTTTTTTTATGTTTCTATAGAGTTGATAAGGAAACTTAAATCAATAGGTTGCTGCCTCTTTACTTATTTACAAAATCGACTGAGAAACATCCATTTAAATTCCTTTTATGGTATATTAATCCTTAGGGAGTGATAAAGTGAAGAAATTTATGGTGGGCACATTGAGTGCTTTTTTGGCAATGTCATTGGTAGCGTGCTCAAACTCTGCTAGCAAAGAAGAGAGCGGCTATAGCATTCAAAAAGTGAAAGTCAAGATAACAGATGATGCCAATTTAATTGGAAAAGTTGGTATACAAGATAGCAAAGGAAAAATGGTCGATGTAAAACCAAAAGCGCTGTATTACGAGTTTAAAATGAAGCAGCAAGGCAAGCGTAAATTCTATCAAAATGATAAAGACGAAATAGAAGCTAAAATTATACCGAATGAAGATTTAAAGAAAGCATCTATCAATACAGTAGGCGTTAATGTATTTGATGAAGGGCATGAGCAGTTCGGTACAGGTATGGGAATTGAAGAGTTTAACTATATGAAAAAAGGAAAAGTCGATGTGCACTACGATTTGGGTGCGACTGTTAAAAACAAAGAAATGCCTCTCGCTCCGTCCGATCAGAAATTAAAAAACCTCCAAAAGGTGGCGAGACAGGGAAAGCTCGTCATTACAAGAAATAACAAAGAAATTGGTCGATATGATTTAGAGACGTTAGAATCTGTAAAGAAATGATCAATAGCTGCATGGAGTATGTGCAGCTAAATTACGGACAGTGGGGGCTCAATGAAGGACTAAAGTTTATAGCAGTTCATACATAAAAGAGAGGCTGGACCAAATGTATTTTAGCCGAAGGGAAAAATGAACCATTGATCAACATGTTTGATTAGTGGTTCGTTGTTTTGTTAGGTTGAACGTATATTTCATGTGTTTCATTCTTTCTAGCAGTTGATTGGAGGGTAAGGCGAAGACTCCTGCGGAAAAAGCGGGACTGGTGAGACCCCGCAGGAGCGCAAGCGACGAGGAGGCTCAGCGCCCGCCCGCGGAAAGCGAAGCCTTGCATGGAAATCAACTGCGGTTGAACAAGAAGTCCGAATTGTTAATCCAGATTATTTGTCTTCAGATTGAATTGATTCTGCTATGTCTCAATCCTTTTTTATATAAATGCACTCATTTGATACATTAAAAATAGTCAAAAAGGTTCAGCTCCCTTATCTTGAAGTTATTTCCTTAAACGGTATAATTACTTATGTAACATTTTAAATATTTTAAAAATTTAAAATGTCTAATCAAGGGGATGGGGAGGAGTAAATGAATGAAAAAAACTGTAAAACGAACGGCCGTGCCGGCGATTTTGTCAATTGGATTATTGCTGTCGCCGCTTGCGGTACAAGCTGAGGTGCCTTATTACGGAAAAGACTACAGTCAGCCGGAAAAAATTAGAGCGCTTTATCCGGAAATAAAGGTGAATGAAGCAACGCCGGCATTTCTGAAAGGGCAAGACGCATTTACGACTCAAGAAGAAATGATGAGCTATGTTCAAACGCTTGCTCATAAAAGTCCGTACGTAAAGCTGAAGATTATCGGTAAATCACAGCAAGGGCGAGACATTCCAGCTCTATATTTTTCGAAGGAAAAGAAGTTTGCTGATGGAAAGACATCTAAAAAGCCAACGATTTGGCTTCAAAGTCAAATTCATGGTAATGAACCGGCAAGCGGTGAATCCGTACTCGCCGTTGCAACGCGTTTGACACAAGACTTTGGAAAAGATGTGTTAAATAAAGTCAACATTGTCATTGTGCCACGCATTAATCCTGACGGATCTTATGCATTTAAACGTCAGCTAGCAAATAATTTAGACGGAAACCGCGACTACATAAAGCTTGAAAGCCCGGAAGTACAGAGCGTACGAGCTGAATTTAACCGTTTTTCACCAGAAGTCGTCATCGACGCTCATGAATATACGCCTTACAGCAGCGGATTTAAAAATATCGGTAAAGAAGGCGTGTGGAAGTATCACGATATTTTACTGCAGTCCGGTCGAAACTTAAATATTCCGCAGAACATTCGCGACGTGTCGGATGAGCTGTTTGTGAACAGTACGCTTACAGCCATTGAAAAGCAAGGCTATTCAGGAGAAGTATACTATACGTCTCAAGTGAATAAACAAGGGAAGCTGGAAGTAGAAGAAGGCTCAGTTGAACCGCGAATCGGCCGAAACTCACTAGGCTTGTATCCATCGTTTTCATTTTTAGTCGAAAGCAGAGGAATCGGCATTGGCCGAGAAGATTTTCCGCGGCGAGTGAGTGCGCAAATTGCTACACAAGAAAAGCTGATTACACAAACAGCCAATCACGCCAAACAAATTAAAGCGCTGATTGCCAAAGAAAAAGCGGCGCTTGTCAAAAAAGGCAAAAATGCAAATGATCATGATCCAATTGTGGTGAACAGTGAAAATAAAAAAATACCAAACTCGACGTTAGAAATGGTCGATGTAGAAAGCGCGTCTGTTAAAGAAATTCCTGTGACGTACTACAGTGCAAAGAAAGCAACGCCGACGCTTGTCCGCGAACGTCCGACTGCTTACCTTTTAAAACCGGGACATGAAGAGTTAGCAGAAAAACTGCAGGGACAAGGCGTAAAAGGCTTCAAGTTAACGAAAGAAACGGCTCTTTCAGTAGAAGCGTATAATGTCAGCAGCCGCATTGAAAATGAAGTCTATGAAAATAAACCAAATGTGGACGTGCAAACAATCGTCAAGTCAAAAACGGTGACGTTCCCAAAAGGAAGCTACGTCTTTTTAACGTCTCAGCCGCAAAACAATTTATTGTCTCTATCGCTTGAGCCAGAATCTGTGGACAGCTTCACAACGTTTGGTTATTTGCCTTCAGAAGTAGGACAAGAACTTGATGTTTACCGGTTTACACGTTCCATTGAAAAATCGCCTTTGCAAAAAGAATCCCGTAAATAATGAAAAAGCGTGGAGCTTGGCTTCACGCTTTTTCATTATGATCACGTGACTGCTGTCGGTTTTTTCTTCTTCTAGAAAAGAAATAAATAAAAAAGCCGGCTAATACAAGAAGTGTAATAAGAAGAATACTAGTAGGAAAGTAAAGAGAGCCTATCTGAATGCCCAAGTAGTTTAACATTATCATAACTTCCTTTCTTGATAAAAAATGGTTTATTTTACTAAATACCCTTATAAGCTAATAGAAAACGTTTCAGCTGTTTTAGTAGGGAATGGATTGACTCCGTGCGCCCACAACCACGACATGACCTTGTCTCATCTCTTCTATATACCGGTTTGCCTCCCTGTTAGATAAGCCGAGTGAAGCCATCTTTGAAAGAAGCTCATCTTCTCTTGAAAGAAGCATATTGACCGCCGTTTCAAAAATACCTTGCTCTGCCATTCTGTACTTTTTTGTATGTGTTGCCTCCGTTAAATGCTGAGCCCATTCTTTATCGTAGGCCAGCAGATAAATCTCTTTGCTTGTAAATCCTTTCTTTAAAAAAGAACGGATGACGCAGACTGCCTCCTCTTGGTTTTCTGCTACTTGAATGTGTTTCATACACGAACCAAACCTCCTGATAAAAGATATTTCCGAAATACATCTTCTACTCATCATGTAGCCTTTGTTTCCAACTTTAAACTTGTTTTCTATCAATTTTCTCAGATAGTAAAAGAGAATAGAAACATCATAAATTTTCAAAAAAAGATGTTTGAACTTCAAAACAGAAGGCTAAACCTAGACTATACTAAAAAGTTCCATCAAAAATAGGAGGAGATTAAAATGAATTTACAAGATCAACAAACACAAGGCCAGCCCGAGCAAACGCAAGACCGCCAGCCGGGTATCGAAAGTGAGATGAATCCTCTCCCTATTTATGAGGATGACAATTACATTGGTACAGGAAAATTAAAAGGAAAAGTAGCGCTGGTTACCGGGGGAGACAGCGGAATTGGACGAGCTGTATCCATTGCTTATGCGAAAGAAGGAGCGGACGTAGCCATCGTTTACTTAAACGAACATAGCGACGCCGAGGAAACAAAAGCCCGCATTGAAGAAGAAGGTGTAAGATGCTTGCTGATTGCAGGAGACGTAGGAGACGAATCATTCTGTAACGAAGCGGTAGAAAAAACGGTGAGTGAGCTTGGAAAGCTAGATATCCTTGTGAACAATGCAGGAGAGCAGCATCCAAAAGAAAGCATTAAAGAAATTACGAGTGAACAGCTTGAACGAACGTTCAAAACGAACTTTTATTCATACTTTTATTTTACGAAAAAAGCGCTTGATTATTTAGGAAAAGGCAGTGCGATCATTAATACAACGTCCATTAATCCTTACCGCGGGAATCCTCAGCTGATCGATTATACGGCGACAAAAGGTGCAATTAACGGCTTTACGCGCAGTATGGCGCAAGCGCTTGTCAAAGACGGTATTCGTGTGAACGGCGTAGCGCCGGGACCAATCTGGACACCGCTTATCCCGTCTACTTTCTCAAGTGATAAAGTAGGAGAATTCGGTACAGATACGCCTATGGGAAGACCTGGGCATCCTGTGGAGCACGTAGGCTGCTATGTGCTGCTAGCTTCAAATGATTCATCTTATATGACGGGTCAAACGCTTCATGTCAACGGCGGAGATTTCATGAACACATAATTGCTTCACCTATTATAAAGGAGGAGAAAACGATGGGAGAGCGCCAGAAAAGATCTATTTCAAATACACCAAAAAAACGAGATGAAACGGAGCAGCGTGTAACAGATCAAGACGAAACGTTGTTTGAACGTTTTAAAGAAGAAGAAACGGTGGATCCTATGCCAATGGAAGATATAAGACTTGAACAAAAAGAAGAGAAAAATAAAACAAAAACAAAAGATGAATCGGGTTCTGAAAACATCCATTATCGAAAATAAAAAACAGCCTTCTCGGGCTGTTTTTTTATCTGTGTTTCTATATTAATGAGCATTAGAAGCAATGACAATTTTTGAATCATCTTCTAATGCCTGAGCAAGATTCGATTTAATTCGTATATGGTCAAAACTTAAACCAAGCTGCATCGCAGTAGTGGCTAATTCAGGACGAATGCCCGATAAAATCGATTTAACGCCAATTAAATCAAGCGCATTTATCAGCTGAAACAGCTCATGCGCGACCATTGTATCGATCATCACCACTCCTGACAAATCAATATACAAATGAGAGATTTGCTTCTCGGCACACTGTTTTAACGTGCTTTCTAGGATCATTCTGGCCCTTGCCGTATCAATATCTCCGACTAACGGTAAAAGAGCCACGTCTTTTTTAATCACAATAACAGGTGAACTTAATTCATGAATCATTTCCTGCTGAGAGCGAAGGCGGTTTGAGGCATATTCCTGCGCTTCTGTGATGAATTTCAAAATAATAATATCAAATACCCGTACTACTTTTTCATTCCACATATCGATATGCTGCTGAGTGATGTCATCATGAAGTTCTGCAAATCGGCGAATATACTCACAGTATTGTTTGCGGACGTTCATAAATTCTTTAATAATACTTTGAATGGGGGTTCTGAGATGCTGTTGGTCTTTGGCAACTTTATTTAGCCACGTGTTAAAAGAGTCAAAAAAGCTTTTTTCATCTTCTATAAAGACGTTGCTAATATATAAATGAAATTCATAGTTTTGCGCTTTTAAGCGTTGAATGACGTCAGGATCATTAGAGGTATATACGCCTTCAGAAGATGTTTTATCCAAAGATTCATACCATTCTTCCGTCATAGCTGGTGCGCTTTCTAGCAGATAAGAACGTAAAGCGATATCTTTCTTCACTGTTATTCTCCTCTCAAACTGATAAAACATGCGCAGGTGCGCAACGTATTTATTATAGCATCTTTTCTATAAAGATGGATATGAAATGTATGTTTATTTTGCGTGTGAGGTTTTAAGTGATTGTATATAGGGAAAAATTTTAATAAAAGGGGAAAGAGGGAAAGTATGAATACCGTGACGAGCGATCAGTGGAAATGGTATCAGTTTGATTTAGAAGAAGCCGATGGAATAGCTGATATAATCAAAGACTATCAGTATCCAAGAGATGAATGGTTTTGCCAGCAGCTTCAAAAGAAAAATTCTAATCATATTCAAGTAGATGTAATAGGAGAAAGTGAGCTCATTTATGGTTCACTGATTTATCATAAGAAGTCGTTTGATCAAAAAAATTACGATTCGTTTCATTTTTATATTACTGAGGAATTTATTATAACGGCAGGAATCGATTTGAAAATCCTTGAGAACACCAATCACGAACGAATGATTGAACGCATGAAGCAGGCTGCTAACACGGCGGAAAGTTTTTTTATTCTTTTAGGCGAAATTATGAAAAAACACTTAAATGGGTTTGATCAGTTTGAAAGTCATTTCAGAGAGCTTCTGTGGGAAGTGCGCCATAATAATAACATCGACGTGTTAGATGACATTCATAAAGCGCGCTATGACCTGCTTATATGGACAAATTTAATCAGTTCTGTTCGAGAAGTTACCATGGGAATAGAAGAAGCGTTTCATAAAAAAATTAACCAAACGATTCAATATCAGCGAATGTGTAAAAAAATAGAAATTGGCCTCACGCTGATTGAACAATATCAAAAAGAATTTGACGCGTTAATTAAATTAGAAGAAGTTGTGTCTACTCACAGAGGAAATGAGATTATGAAAGCTTTAACGCTTTTAACAGCAATTAGTACGCCTTTAACCGCTTTTGGAGCCCTTTGGGGAATGAACTTTAAAGGGATGCCGGAGCTTGATTTGAAGTTTGGATATATCTATGCACTCATTTTAATTGTGCTTTCGACCATTGCCATTTATCTCTATTTACGAATGAAAGGGTGGACGGGCGATCTTTTAAAAGGAAGAAAAAAGAACTCATTTTTTAAATAAGCTTTAATAAAAGAGGTTGAGACATAACTAAATGAATCCAACCTAAAGACGAACAAATGAGATACATGAGCTGGACTGCTAGAAGGAACAAAACAGATCAAACTATATTCACCATCACAAAAAAACGAACCACTCATCAAATATATTAATGAGTGGTTCGTTTTTCACTTGGGCTAAATCTCAGCCTCTTTGTTGTTTGTTATCCTCGCCTCCACGTCGTAGGCTCACCTGAACGAAGGCATCTTGGGAATAAATCGTTTTCTTTTAGCTTTACTTGATTGCCGTTTTCGTCGGTATAGCGCCCAGTTTGCGGAACCACTTCTCCGGTTGAAAAGGCGTCATCTACGGGCTTCCACGTCGTTGATTCACGTGTGTGCGGGCAAGGTGTAAAAAGATCATCTTTTTGAAAGAGTTTAATTTCACCTTCCGCACAAATGTAAGCGCCCGATTCTGGTACAGCTTCACTCGTTCGATAAATGTTCTGTACGGTCTTCACACGCATCCAACCTTTCTTTTTGATTAGTTGTATTTTAATGTTCCTGTCGTGGCGTCCATGTACGTGCGGTCTTCTATAATATCCGAGTCGTCTAGCTTTCTAAAAGGAGCGCAGTAGCAGACAACACCCGTCTCGATTTCAATTTCTTGAAATCCGTATGCACGGCAAAGGTATTCGCCGACCTCGCTTGGAGCTGGATGCGTATCAAGCTCATCTAACGCTTCATTAAACATCTCTAAAAATTCTTTTTTTGAAAATTTTTTCTCATGATGCAGTGTTACTGGATCTCCAGAATCTGTTCCTTGTGCTAACGCGTAAAAATACATCATCTTCACTCCTTATATATATAGTCGTGCTTTTGCTGAAATGTAGAAACATTGATTGTTAGTAAGTAAATTCCCTTAAATAAACAAAATAAACGCATTTGGAAGAAAACGGTTTCTTTATGATTGTTATCTTAGAGAGAATTCAGTGCTATCAGCGTTTGATAGCAAGCTGCCACAGGGTGATAATCGGCTTTAGGAGCCGGGCTTTTTTTCGAGCTGTAGCGTTCGTTTTGCTGATTTAACAGCTGATACCAGCCTCCATATGTGTGATCGATAAAGTGTTTCTGACAGTAGGAGAACAGGGCGTCGTATGCTTTCCAATATCCGCTGTCTCCGGTTTTTACCCCGAGCAGTGAAGCCGCAGAAATGGCTTCGGCCATCACCCAGTAGTTTTTATCGGGGTCAATGACCTCTTCTTGAGGAGACAGCGCAAAGTAAAGACCTCCGTACTTAGCATCCCAGCCTCGGTTCCAGCCCTTATCAAACAAATACTTTGCACGTTCTGTCATCCAGTTTTCCGAACGGTGCCGATCAAGCCATAAAAGCAGCTTGCTCCATTCAAACTGATGTCCTGGTATAAAGCCGTACGGACGAAATTCATCTTTTGTATTGTTTTTATTGTAGTCCCAATCCGGCTGCCAGTCTGTATCATAATGCTCCCAAATCATGCCGCCAGATCGTTCAGCAAGCTGCTGAGTAACACCTTTTGCAAGCGTGTACGCTCGGTCTACGTATTTTTTATCTCTTGTTGCTTCAAAGGCAGAAAGCATCGCTTCACACATATGCATATTTGCATTTTGGCCGCGGTACAAAGAAGAAGCTGACCACGATGCGTCCCATTCGTCTCGGTAAAAGCCGTGCGCATCTTCCCAAAAGTACTTTTCCATCACGTCATAGACCTGTTCAATTGTTTCTTTTGCTTCTTGAATACCGGCTTGATACGCGATGGAAGAAGCTAAAAGAGCAAAAGCGTGGCCGTATGCTTGTTTAGAATCATCTTTGACTTTTCCGTCATCGGCTATTTCAAAAAAATACCCGCCGTGCTCTCTATCATAATGGTTGTTTTGTAGAAAACGAATGCCATGCTGAGCTGCTTCTTTGCACCAATCCTGTCCGTCTAAAAGAGCCCCTACACTGAAGATATAAATAAAGCGCGCCGTACTTACCAAGTGCTTTGAATGCGTGTTGTTGACGGTGCCGTCGTCGTAGTATTCATGGATATACCCGCCGTTTTTTTGGTCAATACAAGCTGGGTAGTAGAAATGAAGCGTATCAAAAATATGCTGTTTTAATGTGTGGGGTTTTCGAAACGCAGTTGAGGAAAAATCCGTTGCCGTGTTCATTTTATCACCATCTCAATCTTTGTTTTTAATTGTTTTTTACCCTAAGCCATTGGGAGTAAACGTAAGGGTTTTTTTGCTGTTTTTGCTCTATTATTCTATTTTTGTTGAAAATGTATCAGTTTGGAAACAAGTTTGAAATATTTTGATATACTTTTGACACGATTATCCGGTATTCTAAAAGTACGTGCTAGCTGGAACGAACAAATGTACAGAGCCTCTAGACGTCAAATGATTTTATTTAGTGTGGCTAGTTTAAGGTTGAGCTTAAACATCGGATCCTGTTTTCACTTAATCTATTAAACTGGCAACATGTATTTCTATTATATTTTGCAAATGAGGTATAAAAAATGACAGAAGTGAACAAGCAAAGATTTTACAAAAAATTAGCGGTAACAGGTCTTGCTTTTACACTTGTAGGAGCTGGAACTCTAGGTCTTCATTCCTTACATTTTACGGGTGAGCCAACTGTCGCAAGCGCAGCAGCGGAAACCTATACAACCACGGCGAATTTAAATATTCGAAGCGGTCCATCGACGTCCAACGCGATTATTGCGACAGTTAAACAAGGCACACAGCTAACGGTAGTTGGACAAGCAGCAAGCGGCTGGCTTAAAGTAAGCTATCAAGGGAAAACGGGCTACGTAAGCAGTGAGTATGTTAAAAAGTCAGCGAGTTCAACGACCAAAACTTATGTAACAACGGCAAATTTAAATATTCGAAGCGCTCCATCGACGTCAAGCGCGATTGTTGTAACGGTCAAACAAGGCACGCAGCTAACGTCGACAGCACAAGCAGCGAACGGCTGGCTAAAAGTAAGCTATCAAGGGAAAACGGGTTACGTGAGCACGCAGTACGTAAAAGAATCAACGGGTTCTTCTGAACCGGCTCCAGCTCCAGCTCCAGCTCCGGAGGCTTCTGTCTATGTGGCAACGGCGAATTTAAATGTTCGAACAACTGCTTCAACTTCTGGTGCGGTTATCGCAACACTGAAAGCCGGCACACAGCTCGACGTCACGGGTAAAGCAGCAAACGGCTGGCTGAAAATTACGTATCAAGGGAAGGTTGGCTATGTAAGCGGTCAATACGTACGAGCATTAGCTGGGATGAAAGTGGTTTCGAACCCTGAAAGTATACAAGTTGTTGTGAATAAACAAAACAAGCTTCCGGAAAACTACGTTCCGAAAGATTTAGTATATACAACGATTCCGTTTACATTCAAAGAACAAACGGAAAAGAAAAAAATGCGCAGTGAAGCAGCCGCTGCTATTGCACAGTTATTTGCAGGTGCGAAAAAACAAGGCGTTACGCTTCTTGGCGTATCAGCTTACCGTTCACATGCAACGCAAAGCGCGCTTTTTAGTTCGTATGTTCAACGAGACGGTTATGATAAAGCGGCAACTTATAGCGCCTTGCCAGGCACGAGTGAACATGAAACGGGTCTTGGAATTGATGTAACAAAAGGAGACGGCACATGTGCTGCTCAAGACTGCTTTGGCGGAACAAAAGAAGCAGCTTGGCTCGATGCCCACGCAGCCGAATATGGATTTATTATTCGTTATCCAAAAGGGAAAGACGCGGTAACCGGCTATAAATATGAGCCGTGGCATTTACGCTATGTAGGCAAACCAGTGGCGCAGGCGATTAAGAGTAAAGGCATTACGCTTGAAGAATATTACGGAATTAAGTAGGTTTAAAAAAGAGGCTGGAATAAAAGTAGCTTAGTTGACGGAAGATCCGAACGCGTTTGATTTAGAATCAAACGCGTTCGGATCTTTTTATTGTTGTGGTAAAGATAGCTTTCATGTATGTAGGTGCTTCTAGTGGTTTGTTATGCCTCAATCTCTTTTATTTTTGTTCATCATGTTTACCTTTCTTGTGAAGGAGGGTAGGTAATGATACAAAAGAACTACTGTTTGTACATTTAAAGTTGAGTTTGTGTGTGAAAAGATCTAGTGTATATTTCATACAGAAGTGTAAAGTACAGGGGGCGTTCATCTGTGAAAAAACGAAGGAGATGCATCCTATCATGTTGAAAGATCATATGTTTGAATTTTATTTTGATCAAATGAATGAGCTGGTTTTTTTGGCGGAAGTAAAGAACCAGCATCTTTATTATAAAAAAATGAATAAAGCGGCTGCTAAGCTTGTACGGTACCAAGGAGAAGCGGGCATGCGGCTAGAAAGCGTACTCCCTGAGCGGGCGTATCACTCCCTTTACCCTTACTATATAAAAGCGATGGAAACAAAAAAGCCAGTTACCTACCATGACATAAATACCTTCTCAGATGCAGCTGAAGCGTTTGAAACAACGCTTACCCCCATTTTTGATGATACCGACAATAGTACGCACTTATTAGTGATGAGTAAAAATATCCAAAAGTTAAAAAAAGATTTAGCCCAAAGTATGGAGCGGTATAAGTCGCTTTTTATGAACCATGAAAACGCCATATGTATGATGGATTTAAGCGGTAAAATTGTTCAAGCAAATCCTGCCTGTGAGCAAATGTTCGGCTACGATACGCAAGAGATCATCAATAGTTCTTACATGCAGCTTCTAAAAGAGCTGAAGATTGATGTCCGTGCTTTGCCTTTGCATCACATCATATACGACCAAAGCTACAGCAAAGAAATCCAAGCGTGGCACAAAGAAAAAGGAATGATTTATTTATATGTTACAAACGTGCCCATCATCGTGGAAAATGAATGGATGGGTATTTACTTGATTGCTCAGGACGTTACGAAAGAAAAGGTAGCTGAAATAAAGCTGGAAAACACGGTGAAAGATTTAGCAAACATGAAGTATGCCCTTGATGAGTCCGCAATCGTAAGCGTCCTGGATCCATATGGAACGATTAGGTATGTCAATGATATGTTCTGTACAATATTTGGCTATGAAAAAGAAGAGCTAATCGGACAATCATACAAGTTATTTGATGTAAGCTATGACCTTCGGGTTCTTGAAAGTATTGGCCAAGGAAAGGTTTGGAGAGGGCAAGTCAAAAGCATAACAAAAGAAGGCGTCATCGTGTGGAGCCATAAGACCATCGTTCCGCTGACCGATATTCATCACCGAATCTCAAGCTACGTGCTGATTCAAACTGATATTACTGCGCAAAAAAACCTAGAAAATCAGCTGAAGTTTAAGGCGTTTCATGACAGTTTGACGGGGGTGCCGAATCGAATGATGCTGCAAAAACAAGTGCAGGCTGCGATCGAGCAAAAGGAAAGATTTGGCCTGCTGTTTTTAGACTGTGATAATTTTAAAGAAGTGAACGATCAATTTGGTCATGATATCGGCGATGCATTTTTAATCCAGTACGCACATCGCTTAACGTCTTGCATTCGCACATGTGACGAAGCTTATCGCCTCGGAGGAGATGAATTTGTTATCTTGCTTCGGCACATTGAAAGGCGCGAGGAAATCCAGCAGATCATGGAACGAATTCACCGAGAGCTTCAAAAAGAATGGAGTATTGAATCCTGCATTTTTACAGCTACATCGACCATTGGAGCCGCTTATTATCCAGAAAACGGAGAGTCGTTTCAAGAACTGCTAAAACAGGCGGATCAAGCGCTGTACGAAGGAAAACGACAGGGGAAAAATAACGTGAATTTCTATAAAAAAAACCAATCTGTAGCCGATTCTATAGATAAAGAAAGTATTGTTTAATATAGAAAGGATAAATATGAATAAACATAAATTAATGGTTGTTTTATCAAGCGGAGCAGTGATACTTTCTCTGCTCATACATATCATTCATCGTATTTGGCCGATGAAGATGTCCGGCATGTCGATGGAACATAATTCAGCGCCAGGCGAAGTGTCATTGATCTTTTTGATGCTTCCTATTGTTTTTCTTGGTGTGCTGCTTGTACTGTATGTTAAAAAGCATGAGCTAGTACCTGCGTTTGTGACGCTAACGCTCACGTTTTCAAGCATCAGCACGGTTATAGGCGGAGGAGGAATGGTTGAGTATCACTTTTCAATTTTTATGGTGATAGCCATTCTTTCCTACTATGAAAATGTAAAGCTATTATTGTTAATGACGGGTATTTTTGTCGTCGAGCATCTAGTGGGATTTTTCGTGCCATTTTTTACACCGATTATTTTCGGAACGTCTTCTTATTCCTTTTCGATGCTTTGCCTTCACGCCGCTTATCTGATTTTTACATCAGGGGCAACCGCTTGGCAAATTACTTCAAAGAAAAAATACACAGAACAGCTTCAGCAGCAAAATAAACAAAAGCAGCACATCATTTATGACATGATGAAAAAGCTGCATGAAACGAATGGTCAGGTAAGACAAACGGTTGCTGACTTAAAGGAAAGCTTAGAAGAATCGCAAGCAGCGAGTCATCATACGACGGCTTCAATGCAAGAACTAGCCGCAGGAGCGGACCAGCAGGTAATAATGGCTCAAAAAAGCAGTGAGTTTCTAGAAGAGATGACGCAAGGCGTAACCAAAATAGCCGAGGCTTCAGCGGCAGTCAGCGAAGCTTCTGATCAAACAGCAAATGAAGCCGTGCAGGGAAAAGAAAAAATTCAAGAAGCCATTCAACAAATTCATACAATCGATTCTTCTGTTCAGCATGCAGCTAGCGTTATTCATCAGTTAAAAGAACGTTCTGCAGAAATCAACGATATTATGAGTGTGATTTCAGGCATTGCTGCACAAACAAATCTACTGGCGCTAAATGCTGCAATTGAAGCAGCGCGCGCAGGCGAACATGGTAAAGGGTTTGCGGTCGTAGCAGCGGAAGTTCGCAAACTTGCAGAACAATCCAATCAGTCAGCCGAACAAGTAGCAAGACTCATTCAGCATATTCAGCAAGAAACGTTTCAAGCCGTAGCATTCATTCAATCAGGAACTGCTGATGTAAAAAACGGTATTTTACTAGCCAACGAAGCGGAAAATGTTTTTAATCGAATCGCCGACGCATCTGCGTACGTTCACGAACAAATTCAGCAAACGGCTGCTTCCGCACAGCAAATAGCAGCCGGATCTACGCAGGTGCTCCATGCCGTCAGCGAGATGACCGCTTTTGCGAACCAATCAGCGGCAAGTAGCAGCAGCATTTCTTCTGCTTCCGTGCGTCAGCTGGAATCGCTGCAGACTATCGACCAAACGGCGGAATTTTTAAGTGAGTTAGTTGAAGAGCTTGGCAGCGTAACGGAAAAGTTAGCGAAGCAAGCGTGAGTGAGGTAGAGCAGCAGATGACGTAGACGTACATAATTTTTAGCCTCTTCATTAGAAATACGATTCGCTTATTTTCCAGTTATATGTGATAAAATGGAAGGATAAGTAATTCATCTTTTATATGGGGGAATGGCATATGGATAGAATGGAAGAACTTACACAGGCCGCAATGAGTGGAAATAATGAAGAAATAAAAGTTTTGATTGGTGAAAACCCTGCACTTATTAATGAATTTAATTTAGACGGATGGACACCGCTTCACTTAGCCTCGTATTTTGGGAAAGAAGAAACTGTAAAACTATTGCTATCATTAGGAGCGAACATGAAAGCTCGGGCGAAAAATAGCAATGAAAATATGCCGCTTCACGCAGCTGTTGCCAATAAACAGACAAAAGTGGTAGAGATTTTATTACAGGGCGGTGCAGACAGCAACGCCAAGCAAAGCGGCGGATGGACAAGCCTTCACGAAGCTGCCCTGCTCGGCGCAGAAGACATCGTCAAACTTTTAGTTGAAAACGGAGCTCAGATTCAGGTGAAAAAAGATGATGATCAAACGCCGCTTGATGTAGCGATAGAGAATGGACAAGAAAATGTAATAAATCTATTAAAAAATTATGTAAATACCAACGCTTAAAAAATTTTCTGCCGTTAGATCACTGAATTTAGTACAAATCCCCTTTTTTGAGATATGAAGCTATCTGCAAAAGGGGATTCATACTTTTCTCTAAAAGCTAATGTTCCATTTGTTTAGTTGTTTGTTGGAGAAGGAAATCTTGCTGCTTCAAAATGTGAGCCATCTTCGGATGTGACGATTGTACCGGCTATGCTGCTTTGAACAAAAACTTCAACGCGGTCTCCAGCTTCTAAATTATAAATAGTAGAAACGGATACCGCATTAACAAACGGTGTGTTCCCGCCAAAGAAATCGTTATCGATAGCAATAGCGGTTGTCCCATTTACACGTATTTCAATGCGAGTTCTATAATCTAGCATCTGGTCGTTAGGAGAGAATCCAATTGTAGCAATGATGGAATATACGCCATCTTTTTTGGGGCGGAAGGTAGAAGTAATCGGGTTATATTCATTTGCTAAATCAAATTGTTCAGTTGGAAAAACGGCTTTTACAAACGTATTTGCAGGAACATTTTGAGGCATCGTTAAATTGAGCGCTCTAAATGCTGACTCCCGCGTGCTTCCTTTTTTGTCTTTATCTTCTTTACATTTAGAAGCCCAATCATGTGACTCCTCATACAAATCCTCTGCGCGTCCATAAGTCCAAACTTGTGATTCTTCAGAGCTATCTTCTTCGTGACCATAAGCCCAGCCGCGTGCTTCCTCAGGAGCATCTTCTTGATGCTGCTCTTTCTTATTGTTAAGGGAAGCTTTCTTCCTGTGAGGATAAGATTTTTCTACATAATATTTATCATCTTTATCATTGTAATGGAAATAATACTTTTTTATAATAATCACCCTTTCTTTGCAGTACTCTATACTGTATTCACTCATAGAGGAAATGTTTGGATACTTGTCCGACAACTTTAGAACTGTGTTTTTTAATAGCCACTAGTAACTAATTTTGAATGTAGAAGTATTTGCATCATAAAAGACACCTCGTTCGAACGAAAGTCGAAGAGGTGTTTTTATTCGAAGAGTATTCGATTCGAGAGTCTACTCATAACCTGTATGTAAATGTCACTCTATTAGTCAACAGGGTGTACTTTTATAGCGCTGGGTCCTTTAGCTCCTTCTTGGATTTCAAACTCTACTTTTTGTCCTTCTGACAGGTTTTTATATTCCTCACGGTCGATCGCATTAGAGTGAACGAACACTTCTTTTGATCCGTCCTCGGGTGTGATAAATCCAGATCCTTTTGGTTCATTGAACGATTTAACGGTTCCTTTATGTTTGCTCATTGATAAATCCCCCTCATAAGTATAGAAATAATTTCTTAATAGGTTTTTACCCAAACGCTGAAATCTCAATCATTTTTATGATCGTTATACCGATTAGAAGAGTCGGGAAAAGCAAATAGGGAGGGCTTAACAATTTTTTCATTTCGGTTATATTTTTATATTGTCTGTGATATAACTATTGTTATAAAATGTAATCGTTAATTCTGCTAACTAAAGGAGATAAAGAAAAAAATGAGGGATGAGTTGTTATATATAGGGAAGAAAATTATCGATAATAAACAGGAATTAGCGATACAATTTTCTGATCTGATGGACTCTGAATATAAGCGGAAGCTTGTTTACCATGAAGAAAGCGAAGTTTTAAAATGGAGAGCAGAACTCATTGAGTATTTAGGCGAGTCGTTATTCGAAGAGCACTCGGTCGTTTTAAAGAAAATCATTCAGTGGGGTACAGATATAGGAAAAGTGGCTGTGGAAAACGGACTTTCGTTGAGTCAAACGTTAAAATCACTCGCGCTGTTTCGAACAGTGATATGGGGCGTTTTTACAGAAGAGCTGCAGCAGAAGCAGTTTGCTCCTATTACGATGCTTGATGTAAGTAAAAAAATTGATCCGATGCTTGATGAGCTTAATCATATATTTGTCGAGATCTATGAAGAACATAATACCGAAACCATAAAACGAGCTTATGCAGCGCTAGAAGAATTATCAGTTCCCATCGTTCCTCTTTCTGAAGGAATCGCTGTGATGCCAATCGTTGGACAAATTGATACGCATCGTTCGCAGCTTATTATGGAAACGGCTTTAGAAAAAAGCGCTCAGCTGCAGCTGAGTTATTTAATATTTGATATTTCAGGTGTTTTGATCGTCGATACGATGGTAGCGGACAATATTTTTCAAATTGTAAAAGCCTTACAGCTTATCGGCACTAAAACGATGATTACTGGAATACGTCCGGAAATCGCGCAAACCGTTGTTGATTTAGGCGTCGATTTTGGAACAATCAAAACAAGAGCAACGCTAGAAAAAGGTCTTGAAGAAATAGGCTTCAGTAAACTGCCAGAAAATCCGCAAAGAAAACCAAACAAATGGCCTTTTCAATAAGTAAAAAAAGTAAGAGGCTTAGACAAAGTATGTTAGTTGAAGTTAAACCCGAACCATTAATTTGATTGATGGTTCGGGTTTTTTTGTTGTTATGGTGAACGTAGGTTTCATGTATGTAGCTGCTTCTAGCTGGTGATTGGAGGGCAAGACGAAGACTCCTGCGGGAAAAGCGGAACAGGTGAGACCCCGCAGGAGCATAAGCGACGAGGAGGCTCACCGGCCGCCCGCGGAAAGCGAAGTCCTGCACGGAAATCACCAGCGGTGTAAAAAGCAGTCCAACTCATTTATCTCATTTGTTCGTCTTTCGATTGGGTTGATTTAATTATGTTTCCACCTCTTTATTTTCTCGTGTCTCTAAAAAATAAAAGAACGGCTTATATTACGAAAAATTTAAGGGGAAGTCACAGCGTCACATGTTACATTCTTTGTAAAAAGGGGTACTGGTAAAAAGAAGCATTTCAAGCGCTTTTCAATTACAGTAGCCGTCTAAAATTAATTAATTGTCAATTTCGAATAACATAAATTATTTAAATACTTAGACAAACAAATGAGGAAAATATATACTTATTAGTGTTGTCACGAAAAGATAAAGGGGAGAAACAAGGATGGATATCAAACGTCAAAACGTTGATTTTGGTAACTCAATTTTTCAAACGCTAGTGGATGGTTATTACTATGAAATTCCTACAAACGTAGTAGAAATCACAAAAGATCAGGCAGAGGGGCATTTTCCTTCAAGTGTAAATGAACCGGAATTACTTCTTCAAAATTTACTGATTTCTACCACAATTGAAGGGGTTGAAAAGTATTATTTAGTAGGAGACGCCGCAGAGAAACACGTGCTAGGCAATATCCATATTAATAAGTTACATAATAAAACTGAATCTGATATTCCTTATGTAATGTTTTTAGCTTCAGTTGCTTATTACAACATACTTAAAGGAAAAGACAAAGAGGATAATCATGTGGCGATTAATTTTTTCTCGACTATGCTTCCGATTTGGCTGCTTAAGAAAACAAATAAATTCAGTGAAATGCAGCAGAAGATGGCCGAACGTTTTCAAGGAGAGCATACAGTAACGGTATTGACTCCTGGGTTAGAAAAAACGGTCACTGTGAACATTGAAACGAGCAAATGCCGTATTGAAAGCGAAGTGGCTCGCTGGGCGATCAAAAAAGATTTTGAATTACAAGATAGAGAAGAAGCAAATACATTCAAACATTTTGAAACATTGATTGTAGATTTGGGCGGAGGTACGGTTGACCTGGCACTGCTTCCTGCAGGACTTCAAGCTCCTAAAAGCAGAAATTCGTTGAAGTGTCTTACGGATATTTCATATTTGAAGCATATTGAAAAGCTAAGAAATGAAAAGCTGCTTGAGTATTTTGATGATGTTCGTTCATTAGAAGAATTTATTATTGCCAATATCCATAAAGCAAAAATGGAGCAAAGAGACGGCAACAGCGGGAAAAAAGTCGATCTCACGGAGCCTATTCACGCTTCGCTTAGAGAATACACGCAAATTTTATTAACAAAAGTTGAAAATCTATTTCCATCGCCAAAAGATAAAGTCTATAAATATATTTATATTGGAGGACTGGCTCCTATCCTTCAACAGTTTATTGCAGAGCAGATTGATAACATGTATGGGGAAGAAATCAGAGAAGAAAACCATCTTTTCTTGCCGGAGACACGAAAGTTAAATTTATACGGTCTTGAAATTTTAAGCAGACATGAAACAAACGCAGCGGTTCACGCTTAAAAAGGGGGAGCCATACATGAGTCATCAACACACTCGCCTTAAGGAAGCACTAGACGATTGGTACGGTCAGCTAAGCTCCCAGGTGGCTGCACCATTTTACTTATTATCAAATGCGTTTCTAACAGCTGGGAATCTATCAGCAGATATGATGGGAGCAAGGGGAAAGACCGTAAGTAATAGAGATGAACATGCAAGTTTTACAATTGAAACTGCTGACATTCCGTCAGAAGTGTCTTCATTTCTAAAAGAAAAACAGCAGGCAAACGAGCTGCAGGACTATATAGTGAGACTCATACAGCAAGACTTGCAAAAAATGAATAAAAAAGATGAAGTCGAGTCGCTCGTTCATTCACTTCGAAAAGAGCTGTTGGGCGAAATTGACTTGCTAAAACAAGAAATGAATTCACGTTTTGCTGCAAATCGTGAGGAATATGAGTCCTCGCAGGCAAATGAACTTCAGGATTATGTAGCGAAGCTTGTGGAACAAAACGGGCAGAAAGACAGCCGCGAAGAAGATTTTCAATCGTTAGTTCATTCATTGAGAAGCGAGCTGTTAGGAGAAATTCACTTGCTTAAAAAAGAGCTTGGCTCTGCGTCAGTTCCTTCTTATAAGCAGCTGAAGCCCGTTACAGATGAGGAAGAAACGTTTAAAGAAGGTCAATTAATTAAAAGTGAAAAAGTGACCGGAACCATTCAAGAAGATATCGATGTAGATTTTTAAACAGAAAGTAGAGGCGTGATATGCCTCTACTTTTATTATTTTTCTATTAAAAATGGAGCTGGGGCAAAAGTATTTTTGCTAAAGGAAGATCCGAACGAGTTTGATTCTTGATTGTGAATCCAACTTGTTCGGTTTTTTATTGGTATGCTGAATGTAGGTTTCATGTGTTTAAATGCTTCTAGCTGTTGATTGGAGGGCAAGGCGAAGACTCCTGCGGGAAAAGCGGAACAGGTGAGACCCCGCAGGAGCGCAAGCGACGAGGAGGCTCATCGACCGCCCGCGGAAAGCGAAGCCTTGTACGGAAATTAACAGCGGTCCAATATAAAAGCTTTAGCGTATAAGTCATAAACCTCTTTTGTTTCTTTTTAGCTTTTTTCGAAAATATAAGCAAATATCAAATGTAACGATGGTACAAATACTGCATTTTATCATAAACCAAAATAGAGCTTCGTTTATGCCAAATCCGCCAATCGAAGCTTTTAGTTCATTTAGCTGCCTGAGAATTAAATTTATGTCGTTTTCATAAGCCACAGTAAAAGATTTAATCACAAGCATAGTCATAATGACTGCTTCTACCGATATATATAGAACTTTTCTTGCTAGTTTAAGGAAAGGATTTACGTTTGATTTAGGAATTTTATAAAATAATTTCATCGCCCGTTTGCCTTTCAGTTATTTTAAGCTGTTTAAAAAGGTTCGTTTATTCTATAATTCTTTCTTTGGCTATAAAACCCTTTATGTATAGCAAGTTAAAAAAAGCTCGCTAGAAAAGGTAGTACACCGATTTTCTAGCGAGCTTATGTTAGTTAATGTTCTTCAGCTAAGGCATTTGCTTTTGTCACATGAACTGTGCCAAACGGATGGTTTGGAGGAGCGTAGATGGAGTAAAGCTTTAGCGGAGTGGTACCCGTATTAGTGAGATCATGCCACGTTCCGGCAGGGATAAATATCGCATCATCATCGTAGACTTTTCGTTTAAAGGTTAGGTTGTTTTTACTTTTGCCCATTTGAACAACGCCTTGCCCTTGTTCAATGCGCAGGAATTGATCAACGTTAGGGTGGATTTCTAAGCCGATATCTTCACCGGGCTTGAGACTCATTAGCGTCACTTGTAAATGTGTTCCCGTCCATAAAGCAGTGCGGTACGTATTGTTTTGCTTTGACGCTTCATTAATGTTAATAACAAATGGCCTTGGTCCGTAGTCCTTTAATTTACCGTTTCTTTGTTGAAACTGTTCGCTGGTGTGATAGTGATTCGGCACATAATAACTATATGGCTGCCAGCCATAGTACACTGGGGTCTGCCACTGATGATAATAAGGTGCATAGTGCATACTCATTCTCCTTTTCTCGTTTCATTTTTCTTTTCATCCTATGCTTTTGTCAAAACGGTTGATACCATTTGCCTTTTTGTCCGCGGTCTTTATCCACTTATTTTTTGCCCAAATCATGTAATTAATGATTTCTCTGAGCTCTTTGATTGTTTTTCGGTGGTTAAAAAATACTTTCATCACTTTAATACGATAATTCAGTAAAAAATATATCGTATGAAAACGTTTTATTTGATATAATTTTAGAAGATGAAAATTATTTTAAAGGGTGACGTTCATTGAAAGAAAAAAAACTTCAAGAATTAACTGAACATCTTAATAATTTATTCAACAATTTAATTCATGGATCTATCACAGAAGGTGAATTTAATGAGCTGTCCGAAGAGCTTTACAGGAAGCAAACGAGGCTGCGCTATGAGATAGAGTGTGAGAAAGGTTCGTATTACCGAGAATATTTTAAAGGCTAAGGCTTTGTATTAGACTGCTTTATAAGAAATAAGAAAAGACCTCCATTTAGGGGGCCTTTTCTTCACTTCTAGTAGTAAGTGGAGTGATACTTTCTATTTCAATAAGTATATTAGTATATTTACTTCATAAAAAATACAGCTGTTGAAGGTCTAAAACTCGCTATTCACCCCCAAAAACCTGTATGATAGGTTTAAGATTGCCGCATATGAGATATATGTATAGTAAAAAGGGGTGATGAGCTGTGAAGTGGTATAAAGGAGTTGTCATGCAAGTCTTAATGACAGAAATCGAAACAGCAAGAGAGCACATGGTTATGTTGGGACTTACAGAAGGTCTTACAAGTCGTAATACAGTTCGAATCAGTCAAACCCTGGATTATTTATTAAATGAACTAAGTAAAGTGATGGCCGCAGATTAATCGTATTTTATATATAAATGAAAAGAGCTGCTGATTTCACGGCAGCTCTTTATAAGTTGCCTTCACGTTTGCTTTAATGTTTATGATACTATTTATACAGTTATCTCATAGCAAAGAAAATAGGGGATTTGATTATATATATCGTATAGTAGAAACCTAGAAGATGAGTTGAAAGCACCCTTGAAAAGGGAAGCTTAGATACATAAAGCAAACGCCGTACTAAGAATGGCGATGGAGGGTATAGTGGAATGGAATATCATATTAAAGAGGCCGCTGCAAAGGTAGGGCTGCCTACGCATACGCTTCGATACTACGAGCAGCAAGGGCTTTTGCCTTTTATAAAAAGAGACGAAAACGGAAATCGTATTTTTAGCGAGTCGGATATCGAGTGGCTGGAATTTATTATTTGCTTACGAAAAACAGACATCTCTCTTTTAGAGTTACGTAAAATTGTTGAATTAACACAAGAAGGTGATGATACAATCGGTTTGCGCAAGCAGATATTTGAAAAGCATAGAGAGAAAATGATGGAAAAACAAAGAGAGCTGGACGCAGCTTTTAGAAAAGTGGAAACGAAAATTGACTACTATGATAAATTAGAGCAAAAGTACCGGGAAGAGCTTTCATCTAAAGCCTAATTTACCGTTTGTTTTTTATTTTATAAAGAAATAAAAAGCGGGCAGCTAATCCAATTAGCTGCCCGCTTTTTTCTAAACTTACAGTGTAGAAATGTCAATAACAAATCGATAGCGAACGTCGCTGCGAAGAACGCGCTCATACGCTTCGTCTACTTGATTTGCATCGATAACTTCGATCATAGGAGCAACGCCGTGTTCAGCCGCAAAATCAAGCATTTCTTGTGTTTCACGAATGCCGCCTACAAGTGAACCCGCAATGCTGCGACGTCCCATGATAAGGGAGAATACGCTATATTGATCTGGGTTAGCCGGTGCACCAACGTTAACAAGCGTTCCATCTACGCGAAGTAATGATAAGTATTGATCTACGTTTAAGTTAGCCGATACCGTGTTTAAGATAAGGTCAAAGCGACCTGCTAATTCAGTGAACGTCGTCTCATCACTCGTTGCAAAATAATGATCCGCACCAAAGCTTAGCGCTTCTTCTTTTTTATTGTTAGAACGGCTCAATACCGTCACTTCAGCACCCATTGCATGTGCAAATTGAATCGCTACATGTCCAAGGCCGCCCATTCCCACGATCGCCACTTTTTTGCCAGGACCAGCATTCCAGTGCTTTAATGGAGAAAATGTTGTAATCCCTGCGCATAGAAGCGGACTTGCTGCATCCATACTTAAGTTATCAGGAATACGAACAACGAATCCTTCTTTTACGACGATTTTTTGGCTGTAGCCGCCGTATGTACGGTTTCCGTCGTAATCCAATGAATTGTACGTTTGAACAACGCCTTTTGTACAGTATTGCTCGTCACCGTTCACACAGTACTCGCACTCTCCGCAAGAGTCAACGAAACATCCAACGCCTACGCGATCGCCAACCTTGTATTTTGTTACGTTTTCGCCAACCGCTTCAACCACTCCTGCGATTTCGTGACCAGGAACCATCGGGAACATCCCGCCGCCCCACTCATCAAATGCAC
This sequence comes from Priestia sp. FSL W8-0524, assembly GCF_038005965.1. Taxonomy (NCBI): domain Bacteria; kingdom Bacillati; phylum Bacillota; class Bacilli; order Caryophanales; family Bacillaceae; genus Priestia; species Priestia sp. FSL W8-0524. The sequence continues at coordinate 3,188,967 of NZ_JBBOUG010000001.1, read as the reverse complement.
TATGAATATCAGAGTGACAGATACCGCTAAACTTAATATCAATTAAAACGTCGTCTGCTCGCAGTTCTCTGCGTTCAATTGTCGTATTTTCAAATTTTGCCTTTGCGTGCGGTGCACTTAAAACACGTGATGTTGTTGTATGTTGATGATTATTACACATAAGTAAAAACACAATCCTTTCGTATTAAACATAACCAGTTGCTACTAAACGTGCATTCACTGACTACGCTTGATGTATTTAAAAACTACAATACTAGCTTAAACGTTAAAGTCGACTTTAAAGCAAGAGTTTTTTGAAAAAAATTTCGTTCTATGACTTTATGAAAAAAGGAAAGGAAGGAATAGCATGGCAGCTTTCTATCTATGTTTAGTTAAAAGAAATTCTTCAAGGGTGCGAGCGGCAGCTTGTTCATCAACTCCATTTGTCAGCAGTGTTATTTCATCTCCTTTCTTAACAGCCAAAGCCATTACCTTCATGATGCTTTTTCCACTTACACATTTTCCATCTTTACCAAGAAAAATATCACTTTGAAACGAACACGCTTCGCGTACAAACAAAGCTGTATGTCTAGCTAGAAGTCCACCGGAAAGTTGCACCGTTATTCTTTTAATTAGCATAGTGTTTCCCCTTTTTTGTATTTTAAAAACTATAAAACTAGCTTAAACGTTAAAGTATACTTTAAGGCAAGAGGGAACTTGGATAAAAGAGTCATTTAAATGACGGTAACTAAAAGTAAATACGGTAGACATGTTCAGAAAGGTTAAATAAAAACTGATTGTTAAAGGAATTTCCACGTTCTAACCAGAAAAACAATGTATATCATTTTCTGGAGGAATACGATGAAAGAGCTAAAAAGGTTAGAACCGCTGCAAGCAGCTGCACAATTTATTTTTAAGCATTACCCTAACTGTCAAGGCGCATTACTTGCTGGAAGTGTAGTGAGAGGAGAGGCTACACATACGTCCGACCTTGATCTTGTTATTTTTGACGATAGTCTTATTTCTTCTTTTAGGGAGTCACTCATTGAATTTGGATGGCCTATTGAAGTTTTTGCTCATAATCTGACTTCATACCAAGCCTTTTTTAAAAGCGACTGCAAAAGGGCTAGACCGTCACTGCCGAGAATGATTTCCGAGGGAATTATTTTAGTAGATAAAGGAGTGGTGCAGTCTATAAAAAAAGAAGCTGCACAATTACTAGAAAAAGGCCCGGAAAGATGGTCGGAAGAGACGATCAGATTAAAAAGATATTTTATAAGCGATGCCTTGGATGATTTAATCGGTTCTTCAAATACAGGTGAAGCTCTTTTTATTGCCAATACGCTCGCTTACATAACGCACGAATTTGTGTTAAGGACAAACGGTCATTGGATCGGGGATTCTAAATGGATTATACGGTCTTTAAATAACTACAATAAGGGCTTTAGTAAAGAGTTTGTGGAGGCATTCGATACCTTTTATAAAACAGGGAGTAAAGATAAAGTGATTCAACTGGTTGATAAAGTATTAGAACCATACGGAGGCAGGCTGTTTGAAGGATTTTCACTGGGGAAAGAGAGATTGAATCAGTAGCCTTGTTAGAACCCCACTATTAGTTTTTGCTAGTAGTGGGGTTTATTTTTAGGGAAATTCACGTATGCTTAAAGAGTTTGCCCGTTATCAATCGTAAACACTTGGCCCGTCACAGACTCTTGGTTTAACTGAAACAGAATAGCATCTGCGATATCTTCAGGAGAAGATATGCGCTGAAGAGGTAAATTTCCTGCCAGCTGATACATTTTATCTTCGTTGCCAGCCCACCATCTTGTGTCGACTGCTCCAGGAGAGATGCAGTTGACTCGAATATGGGGTGCTAAGGCAATCGCTAACGACTTCGTCATCGTATGAATTGCTGCTTTTGTGGCTGCATAGGGAATAGATGAGCCGATTCCAGTTGTACCCGCAACGCTTCCTACATTAACAATCGTTCCTGACTTTTGCTTTTTCATATGTGGAACGGCTGCTTTTACACAGTGAAACATGCCTTTTACGTTTACATCATATAAAGAATCCCATACGTCATCCGTTGCAGACTCTAAGTCATTCATCGGAATTTGAGCTGTAATACTAGCATTATTCACTAATCCATCTAACCGTTCGAATCGTGTAATGGTTTGATGAATCATTTCATTCACTTCGTGCTCGTTGGCTACGTTCGCTTTAAAAGCAAACGCGATGCCTCCTTTTTCAGTAATCTCCTCCACAACTTTTTTCGCTTCTGTTTCTGAGTTGCTGTAGTTGATAACAAGTTTCGCGCCCATGTCAGCTAGCTTTAAAGCCGTTGCTTTACCTACACCAGTGCCGCCGCCGGTAATAATAAATACTTTATTTTTAAAATCGTTCATTTCTCTTAACCTTCCTTTCTCTCAACATCTTTTATTATATCTTCGATCGAAAAAAGGATATAATAGGTAATACTAAGAGAGGTATCATTTAAAATGATATCAGCGGAGGAATTGAAATTGGAAAGCCAAGACTTACGAATTTTTAAATGTGTGGCAGAAGAAAAATCACTATCAAAAGCTGCGGAAGTATTAGGGTATGTTCAACCGCATATCAGTCAGCGAATAAAAAACTTAGAGGAAGAGTTAGGTACTAAATTACTGACACGTACAAATAGAGGAGTTACGTTAACGGATGAAGGAGAAGCTTTGTTTAACTATGCCCAGCGTATTTTACTGTTAATGGAGGAAGCTAAAGCAGAAGTTAATCCGAATAAGTTTAGAAAATCTTTAATCATTGGTGCGTCGCAGACAGTTTCTGCTACTACAGTTCCTTTTTTGTTCTCGTCTTTTTTGAAAGAACATCGGGATATTGAGGTTAAAATAAAAACAGATAGGAAACACGCCTTACAGGAAATGCTTTCGTACAGGGAAATTGATGGACTTTTTCTTAGCGGTACTTATAACGAAGCTCAGTTTGAAAGAGTTTATCGCTATGCAGAAAAAATGGTGCTTATCTTACCTACGGATGAAGATATAGAAGAAAAAGCCCCGCCAACGCTACTCCTCAATAGTGATGTAAACTGCATTTATAGAAACAGACTATTAGCGTTTTCAAAAGAATATCATACACATAAAGCCAACATGATGGAATTTGATTCATTAGAAGCGATTTTACAAGGCGTTCGTGATGGGCTTGGTATGAGTGTAGTCCCGGCTAGCGTAGTAAATTCTCGTGGTGATATGAAAAGAATTGAATACCAAGAGCTTGCAGAAGACGTTCAAATTGATTTTGTAGTAAAGAAAGGGAAGCAGCGCTCGCAAAGTCTTAAAAAGTTTAGTCGTTTTTTAGAAAGCCTATAGATTCTCTCTTGCCTTATCACTAAAAAGAACCCTTAATGCCTGAAATGCGCTTCAAGGGTTCTAGCTTTCTTATATTCCAAAGATTATGCAGCTAATTTTCTACATTCATCCGCGCATTTCAAGCAGGCCTCTGCACATTTTTGACAGTGGTCATGATCGTGTTTCTTACACTCGTTACCGCATTTTTCGCAAATTTCAGCGCAAACTCCCGCTAGTTCAGCAACGAAAGGCGTTCCTCTTTCTAAAGCTTGTTCCAAATATCCGCAGATATCTGCACATTCTCGGTCAAAACGGATACAGTCCACCATCATCCCTACATTTTCTTCCTTTAGGCAAGCATCAAAACATTGGTTGCAGGCACTCATACATTCATGCAGCGTTTGAATAACAGTTTGATAATTTTCGTTAGACATTGTAAAATTCCTCCTTATTTTTTCTTCTCTCTATTACATTAGACTATAGTTTAGTTTAGTAAACATAATAAACATAAGAGTGCTGTAAAACTTATTAAGTAATGAGCAGTCTCTCTTTTTACGTTTAAATATAGGGGTGGAGGGTATGTGGTTGATAGATAAATCTTAAAGGAGTGTAGCACATGAGCTGGCTAGAAATACTTTCTTATATCGCTATTGCAATCGGAGTTATTCAATTTTTAGTTATTACAATCGACGTGATCAGGCATCCGCAGGTGATGTTTGTGATGAATGTTGTGTGGCCTATTACGGGCCTATATTTTCCTGTGGCCGGGATATGGTTTTACTTTAAATTAGGCCGTAAAGATCGAAAAAAACACGATCATGCTCATCATTCCTCTGATCATACGCATGATGCTCATGAGGGTCATCATCACGAGCACCATCATAGTGAGAAGCCTTTTTGGCAAAGTGTTTTTGTATCTACGACCCACTGCAGCAGCGGGTGCTCGGTCGGAGATTTAATTGGCGCACCAATCGTATTTTTAACAGGATGGACGATTGCCGGAAGCGTCCTTTTTGCAGATTACGTAGTGGAATTTATTCTTGCTTATATAGCGGGAATTGCTTTTCAATACTACGGCATGAGTATGAAAGATAATAGCTCAAAAGAGGAGCTGAAAAACGCGGTAAAAGCAGATACGTGGTCGCTTATTGCCTTTGAAATCGGCATGTTTGGCTGGATGGCTTTATCACATTATGTCTTTTTTACACAGGCACCCAAACCAGACAGCGCGGTCTTTTGGTTTATGATGCAAATCGCCATGATTATTGGCTTTTGTACGAGCTATCCTGCTAACTGGGTACTTGTTAAAAAAGGGGTAAAACATGCGATGTAATTTCACTTGGAGCTGCTGCCATTGATATTCTATAGATTTAAACTTTAAGGATGGGGCAGAATAACATGAACTTCAAGTTTCGTAGAAGAAAGGAATTCATTCTAACTTAACAGGAGGAGATTGGATGTTTGATTACACGGTAAAAACCTCGAAAAGCCTAGAAGAAGCGATTAGTTCTCTAGAAGAAAACTTAAAAAGCGAAGGGTTCGGTGTTTTGTGTAATTTCGATTTAACTGCAAAGCTACAGGAAAAAGGGCAGGACTTTCATACACCGTTTACAGTATTAGAAGTGTGTAATCCGAAAGAAGCTCAGCGTGTTCTTTCGCAAAATCTTTTAGTAGGATATTTTCTCCCTTGTAAAATGTTTGTATATCAAGATGAAAGTGAAACAAAGATTGGCATACCTAGGCCTACGGCTATGATTAATATGCTTCATAATGAAGAGCTCCAAACACTAGCAGAAGACATCGAAACAAGATTAATACGCTGCATTGATCAATCTGTATAAGTCCTGTGATTCCGAGAAAGAAAATAACAAAACAAAAAGATACCTTTACGTAAGGTATCTTTTTGTTTTCTAACTTTATTAGGGTATGAGGAGTGGAAACGAAATTTTTGATACATGAATAATTTGCTTTCAGATGCCTAATCTAAAAGCAGACTGTAATAAAAAGGATGATATTATGAATTTTATCTGGCAATCTGTAATCTTGATTTTAACGGGAATCTTATTGTTGAGAATAGCGGGAAGAAAATCGATTGCTCAAATGACGCTCGCTCAAACGGTCGTTATGATTTCCTTAGGTACCATCATTGTACAACCTATTGTTGAGAAAAGTATGCTAAAAGCCATTGGCGGGGCAGCAATTTTTGTTCTTGCTATTTTAGTTTTAGAGTACTTACAATTAAAGTTTAATGGGTTTGAAAAATTTCTGACAGGTAAATCTAAAATCGTTATAAATAATGGTCAATTAGATACTAAGCAGCTTAAAAAATTACGTTTAACCGCCGATCAATTAGAAATGAGATTACGAAATGCAGGCATATCAAACATAAAAGATGTTAAAACCGCCACAATTGAACCAAATGGACAGTTAGGATACGAACTTCAAGAAGATGCAAAACCTTTGACTGTAGGTGACTTTAAACAGTTGATGGAATTATATATGTCATCTTTTTCTCAAACCAGCGCGCCTGCGCAAGATTTACATAACAAAGTGTCTTCTAAACCTTCTTCAGATATATTTGAAGAAATTAATCACCATTCTAAACCGAATCCTAAATATCTTCAGTGATATAGCCACTAAAAAAAGACGGCCTTTTTACCGAATAAAAGGACGTCTTTTTTACATGTGCTTTAGTTATCTAAGTAACGGTACAAAGTCGTCTTGCTTATACCTGTAGCTTCTGTGATTTGAGCAATCGTATAGTTTTTACTCCAGTACATATCAAGCGCTCGGTGGACGTTATAGTCAGGTTTTTTTGGCCGGCCGCCGCTTTTTCCTTTTGATTTTGCTTCTTGAAGACCGGCTTTTGTGCGTTCACTGATGACGTCATGTTGAAATTCACCAATACGTTTAATGGTACTGAAAAAGGCTTTTCCTTGTTCGGTGGATGTATCAACGTCATCCAAGATCGATACAAAGTGAACATGATTATCTGAAAGATACTCAATTAATTCAATGAGGTGCCGAGTGGAGTCTGCGATACAGTAAAATTTATACACAACGACTGTATCGCTTGGCTGAAGTGAAGCTACCATCTCATCGAATTCTACTCTTTTTTTTATGGAATTTGTTTTTTCATGATAAATTTTATCGCAATTAAAAGGCTGCAACGCCTGTAACTGTTTGTCCAAGTTTTCATCTTCGCTATATGGACGGGTATAACCAATAATCACTACACCATCTCCTGCATGGATTGTTTATTTATATTTACCTATTGTACCAAATTCCTTCCGCTCATAACATTTCTTTTCAGTATAGAAAGAATTATAGTTCCAAAAAAGATCGTTTTTGGAACAAAAAATGATAGACATTTTGGTTTAGGTCTGCTAGAGTTTTAGTTGTTCACAACGTCTCGGCTTCTATGAGAGTTGGAAGCCACTTATAAAAGAAAAGCGAGGTGTAATATGGATAAAGAGACCATTAAACAGATTCGAAAAAGCTACAATTTGAATCAGCGGAATTTCGCTGAAAGAGTAAACTGCAGTTTTTCACTCATTGCATTAGTGGAAGTTGGAAAAAGAAGAGTCACACAGGACTTGGAGAATAAAGTGAAAAAAGCGTTTGGGTTAAATGAGGAAAAAATAAAGGAGCTGATTGCTTCAATTTAATAAGAGCGTAGTTAAAAAATGCAGCGAAACGTTTCATGTACGTGAATATAATTTTTGAGGAAAATAGGATATGCTGGGCTGTTTTCACTCATTTTTTTATATATTAAAAGTACCATAAACGTTCCATTTAGGTGCTGTTTATTTTCTATTTTACTACTTTTATTGTTCAAAATCTAGAAAAGCGTACAGTAAACGTTTATGACTATAGAGAGAAAGGTGTTTTTTGTTATCATGTTCAATAAATTAAAAGTGGAGTGGTTTGGCAACGTGAAAGGAGATATCCTTTCAGGTATTGTCGTAGCGCTTGCGCTCATTCCTGAAGCCATTGCTTTTTCCATTATTGCCGGGGTAGATCCGATGGTAGGATTACACGCATCTTTTTGTATCGCCGTTGTGATGGCCTTTGTAGGAGGGCGTCCTGCGATGATTTCAGCAGCTACCGGCGCGATGGCCCTGCTGATGGTAACACTAGTAAAAGAACACGGAATGGAGTATTTATGGGCAACGACTATTTTAACGGGTGTGATTCAACTTCTGTTTGGCATTTTTAAGATTGCTCGCTTTATGAAATTTATTCCGAGGTCCGTGATGGTCGGGTTTGTGAATGCACTAGCTATTTTAATTTTTATGGCACAAGTTCCGCACTTCGTAGGAATTTCAACGATGACGTATGTGTTTGTGACGTTAACTCTTGTCATTATCTACGTGTTACCGCGCTTTACAAAAGCAGTGCCATCTCCATTAGTAGCCATTGTCGTCATGACAATTGTAGCTATTTTCGGAGGATTTAATTTGCGTACAGTAGGAGACTTAGGAGAAATCACAAAGTCACTGCCGATCTTTTCTATTCCTAACGTTCCATGGAATATGGAAACATTGTCCATCATCTTTCCAACAGCGCTAGGGCTGTCTATTGTTGGATTAACGGAATCGCTGCTGACGGCATCGATTGTGGACGATATGACAGATACGTCTAGTAATAAAAACCAGGAAAGCAGAGGGCAAGGAATTGCGAATATCGTCGTTGGTTTCTTTGGCGGCATGGCTGGCTGTGCGATGATCGGTCAAACCGTTATTAATGTAAAATCAGGCGGACGCGGTCGTTTATCAACGTTTGTAGCGGGGATCTTTCTTATGTTTCTCATTTTGGTGCTAGGGGACTGGGTTGTCAAAATTCCAATGGCTGCATTAGCAGGCGTCATGATTATGGTATCGATCGGAACATTTGACTGGTCTTCACTTCGTACGCTCACGAAAGTCCCTTTAACAGATACCCTCGTGATGCTTGTGACGGTAATTACGGTTGTAGCAACACATGATTTATCAAAAGGAGTTATTGCGGGTGTTATTTTAAGCGCAGTTTTCTTTGCTGCAAAAATTTCAAAGCTAGACGTATCAGCAAAGAAATCGGAAAATCGAACGGTCTATAAGGTAAAAGGTCAGCTGTTCTTTGCCTCTGTAGAAGACTTTGTTCATTCTTTTACGTTTACAGAAAAACAAGATCAAATTTTGATTGATTTTTCAGAAGCGCATATTTGGGATGACTCAGCCGTAGCGGCTATCGATAAAATTGTACTGAAGCTAAAAGAACAAACGTCTGCTGAGGTGAAGCTGACAGGTTTAAATGATGTAAGTGAAGAATTACTTCAAAGATTAGCGACTTACAACAAGTCAAATGCAAGAGCATCAGCTCATTAATAGGGGGACAATGAATGTATCAAAAAATCTTGTTAGCTGTAGATGGATCAGAACATTCAAAAAGAGCCGCGGAGCATGCGATACAAGTTGCTTCTTTCATACCGCAATCAAAAGTAGAAATTATTTCGGTTATTGACTTATCAAAGGCGAAAACCGAAATTTTACACGGAGAGCTGAAACAAAAAAGACAGCAAGCGCTCGAAGAAATAAAGAGCTGCTTTGAAAAGAAGCAGATAGCGCATCAGCTTAAAATAGAACGCGGCGACCCGGGGCCAACCATTGTAGCCTACGCCAATAAAAACAACTTTGATCTGGTGTTAATAGGAAGCCGAGGCTTAAATTCTCTTCAAGAAATGGTGCTAGGCAGCGTCAGTCATAAAGTAGCTAAGCGAGTACACTGTCCGGTTATGATTATTAAGTAAACGAACGTAGTTGTTGTAGGTACAAATCGCAGATGATTTGTACCTTTTTTGCGATTAAATATAGAAGTTAACGTTTATACATCATTACTGACATGTATGATGCTTTTTATCGTATACACATACTGGTAATGATCTACCAAGGACTTTTGTTTTTGAAAAAAGAAATAGTTTATAAAAAAACAAAAGGAGTAGATTCTATGAAGATTTCCTTTTCACATTCTATAGAAAACGTTGAGTGGTCGAGGATGAAAGAAATTTACCGCTCTGTCGGATGGAAGAACCATGATGAAGAAAAAATCAAAAAAATATTTCAAGCAAGCAGCGTAGTAGCGATTGCTTATGATGGAAATAAAATAACAGGGTTTGGCAGAGCTCTTTCCGACGGTGTGTTTAATGCTGCGATTTATGATGTTGTGATTGATAAGGAGTATCAAAACAAAGGAATTGGACAGCAAATTATAGAGAACCTGCTGGCTCAGCTTAATGATATTTCCTGCATTCACCTTGTTTCCACAGCGGGTAATGAAGAGTTTTATAAAAAAGCAGGGTTTCGTAAAATGAAAACCGGCATGGCTCGTTATTTAAATCCTTCTTTAGCGGAAGAATATTTAGAATAAGCTATGTGTTAGATTGCAAACCAAGGACATTTTAGAGTATGTACCAAATGAATAATAAAGAGGACGTAGAAAAATCTAACGTGTTCCCTTTTGAAGTGCAAACATTGAAATCGCATCACACTTTTTGTCATCAATATCAATATAATTCTCAATCGAGTTCTCTAATTAAATAAATCAATAAAAGCAGAGAAGGGACAGCAATTAAGCTGCCCCTTCATTTTAATTTCAATACCTAATCCTCATGGTTGAAGAAATTTGTTGTCTTTTATTATTGATTGTCTTCGTCGCTTTTGTACTCCAAAATATCACCTGGCTGACAATCCAAAGTCTTACATATTGCTTCTAATGTTGAAAAACGAACCGCTTTTGCTTTTCCATTTTTCAGGATGGAAAGATTCGCCATAGTAATTCCAACCCTCTCTGAAAGCTCCGTTACGCTCATTTTTCGTTTTGCTAACATCACATCAATATTAATAATAATTGCCATATCCTCCACCTCAGACCGTTAAATCATTTTCTGATTTTATGTTAATCGCTTCTTGCAAAAGCCTTTGGAGAACAGCAGCAAAAACTGCGATAACCAACGAAGCAAAAGGAATGACCATTCCAACAAATATGAGACCTGGGGCATCGTCTTTATCTGCCACGAGATAATAGACGGGCAAACCCAAGACATGCAAACTACAGATAGAAAGGGCGCAGTATTTGATTCTCATTAAAATTCGAACAGACAATGCAGAGAAAGCAATGTTCTTGTCAATATAACTCAACAGCTTAAAAGCTTGATAAAGGGCGAAGTAAAAAGGTAATGTTCCTCCATATAAAAGGATGAAAATGATATATTTTATGGAATGAATACCTAAGAAATCCGCTACCGCATCTGCCAGTTCAGGAACCAGAAATATGCACAAAGTGAGAACCAGAATTCCAATGAGAATAACTGCTATCTTCAAAAATAATGTGGTTGCTATCTTCATAAAAAACACCTCTTCTATATTTCTAAATGTTAATTGTTTTTTGGCTGTGAATCCATGACATTCTTTATAGGTTTTTGAAACACGTCCACAATGGCTGCGATGATACTTGTTGCCAAGATGCCCATTAGGCCTAGAGATATTGGGCCTGCTGCATCATCACCAGTGAATTGAGCATGCACCCTTAAATAAACTATTGCTAACAAAACAAAGAAAATGACAGTGAAAGTGCATTTTTTTATTACCTTCAAAGATTGAAGAGATAACTCAGAAAAAGCATTATTCTTTTCGATATAGGTTAAAAGTTTAAAAGTGTGATACAACGCCAAAGAAAATGTGATACATATTCCATATGTACATACCAAAAGTGGATATAACGAATAATCACCAGGACGCTCTACAGCATCTCTTCTGGCTGCTTCAGGCAACAAAAATATACATGCGGCAAGCACTGCAATTCCAATCAGAAAAATTATTACCTTTAAGAAAGTGGTAGAACCTCGTTTAACACTCATAAAAAACGCCTCACTTATTTAATAATAATACGAATTTAACACATGATTTATCGTTTTACAATAAAATATTATCGTTTTTTATTATATTATTGTTGTTATTGAAATATCCTTTTAATTTTAAACAAAATAAAAAGCATTTCTTAATACAAAGAAATGTTCTTACTTTAGAAGGTTAAATTTACAACTTGTTCAACAAAACTTCCAAACAGTTTAATAAAGTGAATCAACAACGAAAGATCTCAGACCCTACTTGAAATAAATAATATCTTTAAAACTCACTAAATAATTCACGCTAAAAATGCATGATGAAATTAAGTTTTGCACCCCAGAAAAAAACCGTAAATGAAATTCTATGTCTTTTTTTCTTTTTGATGTTGAGACTATGGAATCTGTATATTTCTATTTAATAATATATGGTATTATTTTCTTTAGTTAGGAGGTTATTTGAAATGAGTGTTTCAAAAGAAAATAAGCCGATTTTATTAACTGTTATTTTGCTGGCAGCTGCGTTTGTAGTGTTTTTTGCGAATCGGATATTCCCATCAAATTCAATTTTTCCAAGTAGAAGCGGTAATTTGACTATTCCCCTATGGCTGTTTTTGGCGATAGACGTTGGTTTTATTGTGGCATTAGTTTTAGGAGTCCGAACAAAGAAGCCGTGCGTGGTGTGGTTTAGCATTATCGCAAACAGCATCTTTTTTGTGTTGCTTTCGGGGTGGATTTTTTTATTAGCGATTGCAAATGGTATTTCTGAACCGTAAGCCTTTGGTTAACTAAAAATTTCATAGATTGCAATAGTAAAAGCTTTCTTAATTAGGAGAGCTTTTTTATTTTTGTAAATAAAAACCACAACTTTTTTTGAAAAATTACGTCTAAGTAACGAATACTAGTTAAAAGGATGGTCAGGACATTGGAAAATACGAAAAAAGAAGAGATTGAGCGTTGGTATGACGAACATAGTGACGCCTTATTAAAATTTATTTTGATGCTTTTAAAAGATTATCAGCAAGCTGAAGATTTGACCCATGAAACATTTGTAAAAGCCTATCTTTCCTATGATTTATTTCAGCAAAATGCTAGTGAAAAGACGTGGTTATTTCGTATTGCCCATAATGTAACGATTGATTATTTTCGAAAACAAAAGCCTACTAGTCTTTTAAAAGATTTTCTTCTTTCGAAAAAGGATCATGCTCGTTTACCTCAAGAAATGATTGAGCTTAAGGAAACTTCTCTAGAACTGTATCAAGCGTTAGGAAAACTCAAAGATTCACATCGTAAAGTTATTTTACTGCGCAAAGTTCAAGGTTTTTCCGTTAAAGATACAGCCACCATTTTAGGCTGGTCTGAAAGCAAAGTGAAATCAGCGCAGTTCAGGGCAATTCCTGCTTTAAGAAAGCAGTTAGTAAAGGATGGATACGTATATGAAGAAACCGTTTAATTCTTATATAGATGACAATTCTCTAGAAAAATTGAACGAGGAGTTGATTTGGAAACCAACGAGGAAGCAAAAGCATAAACAAAGGCTTTTAGAAACAATTGATCAATTAGCATCTTCACCACCTGTAAAGTCTAAAAGAAATCTATTTTCTATCAAACAAAATCACTTTGTAAGAAATATTGTATATTGTGGTATAGCCCTTTTTCTTTTGAGCGGTGCATTGATTAGTTCAGCATTTGTTTCTCCAGCAATGGCGCAAGTGGCTGCTAAAATCCCTTATTTAGGACAGATTTTTAAGCAAAAGCCTGTAGCCGATGTATTGTATCAAGAGCTTGAGAAAAAGGGATATAAAACGGCTAGTGTCGGACAGACCTATTATGGAGGAAAAAAAGAATTAGTTGTATCGGTAGAAGGGTCGGAGAAGTATTTTAATAAGGTACGAGGAGACATAACTGATATTGCAACCAATATTTTGTCCAAAAGGCAATATGATGCCTATACGTTTAAAATCGAAAGAATGGAGCCGTATGTCTATCCGGAACCGAATGCACAAGAGAAAAAAATTGAAAAGATTCAAACTGATATTTCTACAGAATTGGAGAAGCATCATTATGACTTTTTAATAGCTAACGTTAGTTTTAGCTCTCCGCCAACAGTAGAGCTGGAAATTCCTAATACAGAAAAGAGAGTGGAAGAAATAAAAACCATTATTCGTGCTGTTCTGGCTGAAAATAAAGCAGAGAATGCTTCTATAAAAATAAAGAAAATAAACCTTAAGAAACGTGACCAAGACAATCGATGGGGAACTATTGTTACGGATGTGGGTGAAGACTTATTAGGGAAAGAGAAATATCATGTCAAGATGGTAGGCTATTCTGTTCATCCCGAACCACAATTATTTATCTACACTTCATTAAGCGTTTCCGAAGATAATAAGAAATTTGCCGATGAACTTAAAGGAATTATCGATGAATTTCTTGAAACAAAAGAAATGAAAAATAAAGTGAAAGGTGATTCTTACACAGTTGTGATTTACGGAAAAGGGAATAAGAAACTAAACTAAACACAGCGCTTAAATATTTCTCTATACCTGCTCCTCAATAACAGATATCTTGAAAGGTTGATAGACAATGATGATAGGCGGTCCTTTACTTATTGCACTGCTTCTAGGTGTACTTGTACTTCTTGTAACCTGGCTATTCAGAAAAATGAAATGGAACAAGGTCATTAGAATGAACCCTTCAATACTAACCCTTATGGCTGCGGCTGTTCTTTTTTATATTGGTTATGTAGAAGTAAGAGGCTTTAAAGGTGCGGGCTATTTGTTTTTATCCGTATGCTTACTTTTGTTTGCAACTGCAGCATTTATCATTGCCAAAAAACCTGTACGATAATTTTTATAAACTTTATAAATTCTTTATAAATCCCTCCTATACTACGTGTAGGGGGGATTTAAGATGAAAAATATTATTTTAGAGGCAAAGAGCGTTTCAAAAAAAGTAAGACGCCGTCACTTAGTAAAAGAAGTATCGTTTCAAATTAGCGAAGGGGAAATATGTGGACTGCTAGGGCCAAACGGAGCTGGTAAAACGACGTTAATTCGTTTATTGACGGGGTTGATTAAACCAACCGGAGGAGAAGTTTTTGTTAATAATAAACATATTGTTTCGCAAAGAAAAGAAGCATTGCAAAACGTTGGTGCAATTGTGGAGTCGCCCATCTTTTTTCCTTATATGACGGGAAAAGAAAACCTGACAAATTTAGCTCGACTGCATTCATTTCATACAAAGCAAGAAAGGCAGCAAAAAGTAAGAGAAGTGCTTGATATTGTGGGATTAACCGGCAGAGAAAACGATAAAGTTCGAACGTATTCTCTTGGGATGAAGCAAAGGCTCGGCATTGCTCAAGCGCTTTTAGGCGACCCGGACTTATTAATACTAGATGAGCCGGCCAACGGCTTAGATCCAATGGGCGTACGTGAACTGCGCGAGCTACTTTTTACGTTAAAACGCGACTATAACAAAACGATTCTGATTTCTAGTCATTTGCTGGATGAATTACAGCGAGTATGTGATCAAATTGTGGTAATGAGAGAAGGAGAGTTAACATGGGACGGCGCTCTGGACCAGCTAGCATCCGGTAAAAATCTTGAAGATGCGTTTGTAGAGCTGGTGTCACAATGAAGGAGCTGTTAGTAGCGGAGTGGGAAAGACTTTGGAAACGAAAAGTGGCGTGGCTGACCTTTTTATTAGTTCCTGTTGTGCTGTTAGTTGCTTCTTCCTATCTCCAAAAAGAAAACGGAGCACTCACAGTCAATTTACCACAGTATACGTTTGCCGGAAACTTCCCTGTACTGAGCTTAGTTGAAATGTTATTTACCGTTTTTAATGCCATGTTCTTAGTTTTTATTACGCTCGTCGTTACCCGCGAGTACCGGTCAGGACAGCTGCGAATGGTCATGATACGATCATATTCGTTTAAAGAAATCATCCTAGCAAAAGCCGCAGTGATTCTGCTGTTTAATTTACTGTTTTTTATTACGTATTTTTGTATGAGCTATGTGATAGGGTTTATGCTGTTTGAACATCCGCAAAGCTACTTTGTGTTTTATCACAGTCATGTTTTCAACATAAAAGAAGCGCTAGTATATAATCTTTCATTCTATGGGTATGCCTATTTAACAACTATTGCGATATGCTGTGTGCTGTTTTTTATCTCTGTTATCAGCAAAACAGCCACTACGGCTGTTGGAATGGGGGTTGCTTTTATACTGATTTCCTTTTCATATCCAAATTTATTAACAGGGTTTAGGCAGTGGATGAGTGAAGAGCTTTTTGGACAGCTGTTTTTTACTTCCGTACCGATGATTCAATGGCAGGGGATTACAGTCATGATGGCAGAAAAACCGCAGTTTGTAGGCTGGAATCTGGGTATCTTAGGTTTTTATATTCTATTTTTTAGCGGTTTAACGTATGTAGCTATTCGAAAAAAAGAATCATTTTTATAAAAGGAGAGAAGAGATGATGACAGGACTTTTCATCAGTGAATTAGAGCGAACGTTTAAACGAAAAAAAACAGCGGCTGTATTGGCCGTGTACGTAGGGTTACTTGCTTTTATTTGGTTCTTTTTATTTCGAATGGGAGGTACTTCGTTTTTTGATGCGGCTCATGACGTGAAAATTGACTCTTTAAATTCAGCGCCTTTGTTTCTCCGAGAGCTAGCGTTTGTGATTACGTTTATTGTCATTCCAATGTTTGTGGCAGATAGCTTTAACAGCGAGTACACGTCAGGAGCTCTGCGCATGGTATTAATTCGATCGCATCATCGTGTGAAGCTGTTTTTTGTAAAATGGGCCGTTCAATGTTTGCTAGTCTTTCTTCTTCTTAGCCTGACTTGGGTAGTGGGGACGGTTGTTGGAAAAGTAGCTATGCCTCATGTGAATGAAACAACGTTTTTAGGAGGACAGACTGTAGGAACTACTGGAGCATTCCTATATTCGCTGAAATTTTACGGCGTTTGTTTTTGTATCTTTATGGCAGTTATCAGTATCGGGAGTATCCTGAGCGTTCTTATGCCTAATTCTATTTTATCTTACATCGCAACTATTGGTGCCTTAATTGGAAGTGTGTATGTGTCAGATAAACTAAGCTTCTTTTTCTCCGTAACCGATTCTGTTTTTCATGAACTAAGTAAGTCAAACTCTGAATTTTTAGTAAACCTATTATTTCCAATTTTGATTATTAGTCTTATAATAAACCTATTCGTATGGAAAAAGAAAGAATGGGTAGGGTGAGCTGGAGATGAATCAAACAATTTTACTAGTGGACGACGAAAAAGACATTATTTCATTTATGAAAGATGCGCTGCAAGATGAAGGATATGAGGTGATGTTCGCTTACGAAGGGCAAGAAGCCTTAAAAAAGTTAAAGATAAATCCAGATTTAATTGTGCTGGATGTGATGATGCCAGGCATGGACGGCTTTGCACTTTGTGAAATGATTCGAAAAAGCATATCATGCCCCATTATCTTTTTGAGCGCCAAACAAACGGAGCAGGATCGGGTAAAAGGACTATTAGTCGGTGGAGATGATTATTTAGTTAAGCCTTTTAGCATGAAAGAACTAAAAGCCCGTATTTATGCCCATCTGCGCCGAGAGCAGAGAATTAGCAGCAATTCCTATAACAGGCTTCATTTTGGAGAGTTAACCATTGATTTAAATGGGTATCAAATTTTACATAACAATGAAGTAATTCCGTTTACTTCGAGAGAATTTGAGATCATTCATTTCCTCGCTCTTCATCCAGGTCAGGTGTTTACACGTGAGCAGCTGTATGAAAAAGTGTGGGGCTACGACGCGGAAGGAGATTCATCTACGATTACAGAACATGTGAAAAAAATTAGAGCAAAACTATTAAAATATGACGAAACATCTTATATCTCAACCGTTTGGGGCATTGGCTACAAATGGGTAAAATAAAAGAATGGATGAACCGGGCGACGTTAAAAGCGCAGTTTGTTTTATCTTTTCATTTGATTTTGCTGTATAGCCTGCTTGCGACGCTTTTAACGTGGGGAATCGTTATTGCAGTAAACTGGTTTCTTATGCCCGGAGCACTGAATCCCGCAAATTATTATGAAAAACAAATTCCCGATATTCTTCAGTTCGTCAAAGAAAAAGAAGATGCGCTCATTTCTAAAGATGCTAAAAACCAAGTAGAATCGGTTATTCCGCTAGAAGGAATGGATTATCAAATTATAAATAGAGAAGGGCAAATCGTGTATGGGTCCATGTCCACTTCATACATAAAAAATAAACGTGATCTTTATTCTCAGGTCAACACCAATATCCATTCAGGTAAATATATTATAAAAGTTTATCCGCTTTTTAATTCAAAAGACGAAGTAAACGGAGCGATTGCGCTAAGATATCAACTAAATATGGCCTCTACTAATCCTAATATTAAATGGATCGTTGCGCTTGTAACGTTTTTATCGTTAGTCAGTCCGTTTCTTTACTTTTACTTGTTTGCTTATTTATTTGGAAGACGATTTAGTAAAAAAATTGAACGGCCTTTTAACGAGCTGATGACCGCAGCCAAAAACATTCAGCATAATAATTTAGATTTTTCGCTGTCCCTGACTCAAGACGCAAAAGAATTAAGTCAGCTGCTTCACGCCTTTGAAGAAATGCGAAAAGAATTAAAGCAATCGCTAACTAAACAGTGGCAGCTAGAAGAAGACCGCAAAGATATGACGGCTGCTATTGCGCATGATTTACGAACGCCTCTTACGATTATTCATGGGCATACGGAAATTTTAGTAGAAGGAAGCAAAAAGGATCCGGAGAGGCTTAATCGATATTTACATACCATTTACACGAACACACTTCGATCTATTCAACTATTAAATCAGCTGCAAGAAGTATCTGTGATCGAAAATCCGGGCTTTGCCGTAAAGCGTGAGCCTATTAATATATCCTCATTTGTTCATGAGAAAACAGGCGAGTTTCAGCTTTTATGTCAAAAAAAAGAGATTACATTTGTATCGTCGCTTAGTGAAACAGGAGGACCAAACCAATTTTATGGAGATCCTCAGCGTATTTCTCAAGTGCTAGATAATATCATTACAAACTGTATTCGCTACACGCCTGAACGAGGGGAGATAGCGTGGAATACCGTCATTCATCAGAACGAAGTAATCTTTGAAATACATGATACGGGTCCCGGCTTTGCGTTATCAAACAAAGAGCAGGTGTTTAAAAAGTTTTACAGAGAAGATGCATCGAGAACAAGCGGCCACGGAAACTTAGGGCTAGGTCTTTATATTGCTCATTCCATTGTGAAAAACCACGGAGGAAGCATCACGGTCGATAATAAAGAGACGGGAGGGGCATTATTTAAGATTGTTCTTCCGATGGGAAAGAAGTAAACGCATAAAAAAGAACCCTCAAAAAGAGAGTTCCAAAAAGGGTAAGTAAGAAAGAAATGTACATGTTCCTTTGGGGGGACTGCATCTGTACAGTAAAATTTATACCCGGTATGCACTTGTTAAAACGTTGAAAAATAAACCAATCATGTAAAAAATAGATGAAATCAGCTTTTAGCATTTAAAAAAAGACTGCAAAACGGCGGTATACCGTATTCTGCAGTCTTTCTCTCGTTTATTTGCTTAAAAACTCTCTCATAAATTCATTCACTTTTTCTGGCTGCTCATGCTGAGGAGCATGTCCTACACCATCTAAGCGGTGAATCGTTACGTTTGGAACGTACTCTTCAATTCCATCTAAATTACTATTTTCAAACGCTTCGTCCGCATTTCCCCATACAATTAAAGTTGGAGATTCGAATACTTTATGCGGCAGTGCTACAGGTTTATGAACGCGCTCTTCAAACGGATAAAGGGAAGACGCACGGTAGTAGTTAAGCATGGATTTCATTGCATTCGGCTGGTTCCACGCCTCTACGTATTTAGCTTCTTCTTCTTTTGTTAAATAGCCTTTTTTGATGCCAGGCTCCGTCAGCATGTTTCTTAATTTTTTACTATGATTCGCGAGTAGCTCATCCTGAGAGTTTGGCTTTTGGAAAAAGCTCATATAGCTGCTTGCTTCTCGTTGAGCAGGATTTTCAGCAAGCTCTCTTATAAATGTGTAAGGGTGCGGTGCATCAAACATCACTAATTTTTTGACATACTGCGGATATGTATAAGCAAATGCCCATGCTACAGCGCCGCCCCAATCATGCGCCACTAGCACACACTCTTTTTCACCAAATGCTTCAATTAGCTGTTTTACATCTTCCATTAGAATGGGCATGCTGTAAGAAGAAATTTCTTCTGGCTTATCTGATAAGTTATAGCCTCGCATATCTACAGCTACCACGCGATAATCTTTGGAAAACTCTTCTAACTGATGGTGCCACGTGTACCAAAAGTAAGGGAATCCGTGTAAAAACAGCATAAGCTCGCCTTCACCTTTTGTTACATAATGAAGATTTACATCATTTACTTTTACATAACCGTCTTTAAACATGTTACTCATCCTTTCGCTTTTAACCTTTATTATAGAAAAACTTTACTCTTTATTAGTTGATGTATCAAACAATAAGGTTTCCTTACGCGATAAATGAGCTATAAAGCTCTCTTAAAACCCTTATTTTGGTTATTATTTATGAAATATAACCTTGATATTCCTAGGATGTACGCGATGCTTTATCTGGCTCATGAGAAGAAAATATTTATAGAACGCTAGAAATAAAGAAATCGCGTTTGTAATGAATACAGCAAAAAGGCTCTCTAAAAGTACTTTATAGAGAGCCTTTTTTTAAAAATCACCGGCCTTGGCAATTCCTAAATTAGATTCAAAGTCAGTAATGTATACACAGGCATTTGTATATTTATCATAGGAATTATAGCGAAAGTTTCTACTTATATTATAATCTCCACTTATAGGTTTATAGGATTGAATCGATTTAATTTGATCGTTAAGAGACAAATCAAAATTATGAGTGGCTTTTTTTAATTGTTCGAGCTGGAGCTTGGTGAAACTATCGCGGTGCTTTTGGATTTCGTCTTGCATGAGCTCTATTTTATATTTAGATGCGGTGTTGATATGATTAATCGCAGGCCCCATATCTTTTTTTATTTGTGCTTCGGAAGAATGAAAGTGTTTATCATCAAATGAGTCTAACACGTTACTGCTTTCTTCTGAAGTTTTCGTTGCATCTATGACGTCATGCATATTGTTCATGAGCGTAACTTCATAGATCGTCTTGCTTGAATTGAATTGTTTATAGGATGTTACATACTCTTTTTCTGTTAAAGTATCCACGTCTTTTGCTAAGTGGGCTATGCTTTTTTTTAGCTCGCTATCACTTTGTGTTTCTACTTTTGACGTACTATTAATAGACGCAGACAGCAGGTTAAAATCATTTTTGTAGCTTTGAAACGTTTTATCGTCTAATTTTCCATCTTTATTGATTAACCGTTCACACTCGTTTTGCAGAAATTTCAGCTCTATGGTCAGCTCTTTTTTTGCTTCGGTTTCATCTATGCTTTTATTGTTTGAACGTGCGTGACTGCACCCCATTAATCCAAGCGCCAAAGCGATCGTAATGGTCCCAGTTGTTATCTTGCTTATGTTCCTCATGTTGAAACTCCATTTCTATTTGTTTATTACTTACTTATAAAGACTATATCATATAAATGGAATATTTATCTTTATATACTATTAAATGTTACATTTTGTATAGGTAAACTTAAAAAGGTATTATAATGGAATTTATAAAAATAGTACTAAAAGAAGATAAAGGTAATAGAAAAATTAATTATGCATTTATACTTTTTTATTATTAATATGATGTCTAAAGGAGGAAATCAATATGAGTGGAATTGCTAAAACCCCCGAACCGCCTTATTATGCCGTTATTTTTGCTTCTGAAAGAACGGAAGGTGAGAAGGGTTATGGACTAATGGCAGATAAAATGGTCGAGCTTGCATCTAAACAAAAAGGCTTTTTAGGAATAGAAAGTGCCAGAGATCAAGATTTAGGCATTACCGTTTCATACTGGGATTCCTTAGAATCAATCAAAATGTGGAAAGAACATTCAGCTCACCGCGCAGCCCAGCACAAAGGAAAAACAGAATGGTATCAAACGTTTTCGCTTAGAGTGTGTAAAGTGGAAAGACATAGCTTTTTTGAGATGTAGGACGTATATGGCTGATTATTTTGCAACAAGGGAGAAGCCGTTATGTTTTATGGCGTTATAGGATTTATAGCCGTTTTTATTACTTTGTGTTCATTAGAAGCAAAGCTAAAAACAATCGTTAAGCAAAATGATAGAATCATTGATTTACTTGAGAAACAGAATAGAGAGTGAGAAAACGCTAATGAACTCACCGTTTATAATATCATCTCCTGAGTTTAGTTAAGGGAGATGTTTTATTTTAAGAGTGCATAAAAAAAACCTCAGTAGGAGGTCTAGTTATTACTTTTTAAAAAAGCACTTATAACAAGCTCATTTACTGTCCGATGTCATCTAGAGGCTAATTATAAAGTGAGGTTATATTTATCGTTTCACCAGAAAATATGAGCTCAATTTCTTTATTTCTTACTTGTGAGCTTTCATTTAATCACCTTATTTTTTTCTGTAGGTAAGAAACGTTATCAAATATATAACTGAAATCATCGTTAGAAATATTAGCGGCGAAATGCCAATGCCATCATAAGAACTTTTCCCTTGAAAAGTCCGGTAAATGGACTCTATAACTTCTAAAATCAGCATACCTATAACTACCACAAATGAGTATGATTGAGCCTTCGTACTGATAAACTTCTTTCTTTCATCACCTTTTCGAGAAGATGATGAAACAAAAATCAAAATTCCGCAAACTAACAGGATGAATGAATACACAATTTTAACCCAATCCATTCTTACTCCTCCTTACAATAAATGTAAAACTCTTTTTACATTGTAAATTATTTGTATAGAAGAATTGGTAAATAAAAAATGATTTTATAACACAATGTCACGCTACAAAGTGACTTAAATCAACTCCATTGGTAAAATGGAAGTAACAGGAATTTTTGTGTTTCACCAACTAAAAGTGAGGTGGGTTATTTGGTTCTTCATAAAAAAACAGTGTCTCTGGTCGCTCTTTTTTTACTGCTGTTAGTAATAAGTTCAAATTACGTGTTATATCATTCTTCTTTTGGACTTCAGTCGTTGCCTGGTAATTTCAACGGAGTAGTAGTAGGTTCTATTTTAGACTTAAGCCTTGTGGCTCCGCTCTTATTTCTAGCTTGGCAGCGTAAGTTCAGTCTAAAATACTTTATTGTATTAATGGCTACAGGCCTTATTGCTGCGCGTTTTATCATTCCAAGTGAATACTTGGCTTCTTTTCAGTCGGTTATGTGGCTAGGAGTTGGCATAGAAGGAGTACTCATTTTATTTGAACTTTCACTGCTATTTATGCTAGTCAAAAACGTACCGCCTATTTTAAGAAGGATCAAATCAAGCTCTTTACCGCTGTTATTTTCCTTTTCACGGGCTGTAAACGAAAAGTTCTCTAAACAACCGTTTATACACGTACTGTGTTCAGAAATGCTGATGTTTTACTATGCGTTTGGAACGTGGAAGAAGCAGCCGAGTACTGAAGAGAATACGTTTACTCTGTATAAACGCTCAAGTTTTGTCACGTTTCAAATTATGATTATTCACGCGATTGTTATTGAAACATTAGGACTTCACTGGCTGCTGCACAACACGTCTATGACTCTTTCAATCGTTTTACTAATCCTTAATATTTATAGCATTATTTTCTTTATAGGAGATATTCAAGCATTAAGGCTTAACCCTTTACGAGTGGAAGAGGATCGCATATACATTTCGTTTGGTTTAGCTAAGCGTATGGAAATCTCTTTTAAAGATATTGAAGAAATAATAGAGGACACTCACATCCTGAAACAAAAAATACCCAGCACCACGATTGAATTTATCGCACGCGATTTTGAAACCGTTCATCCTGATCTTTTACTAACATTAAAGTCTCCAGTAGAGGCGACGCTTTTTATGGGAATTAAAAAGAAATACCAGCAGGTCGCCATTCGCGTAGATGATCCACATGCGTTTAAGAAAATAGTCAAAGAACGTTTGGAGAAAGCTAAGCGGGATGAGCTGATCTAGAATTCTAGAAAGATAAGACCTTATAGAGATATCTATAAGGTCTTTTTGCTGTTGATTAGTTACCGGACATAAATAGTGAAGTGCTAGCTGTATTTTAGTAAAATGGAAGTAATAGGTAACATAGTGAAGGGGGATAGGAATGGGAATTTTTTCAAAAGGAAAAGAGAAGTATTTAAACTCTATAGAATGGCTATCTGAAAACTCAATCCATTTAAGCAAACCAACTGAATGTACGCTGCAAGAGTTTGAATTTCTCCGTCATATCGTAAAAGATAAGAGAATTGTGTGGTTAGGGGAAAACGGTCATAACATAAGAGAACATAATATGATGAAGTCAAAAATAATAGAATTTCTACATAAAGAAATGAATTTTACCGTACTGGCATTTGAGAGCGGCTTAGCGGAATGCTACAGCGCTAACGAGTTAAAGAAAGAGTTTACAGATGAAGACTTTTTAAAAAACGCGATTTATTCTTTATGGGCAACAAAAGAAAATCTGCCTTTGTTTCAGCTGATGAAAAAATCAGATTTAAGTTTAATAGGAATCGATATTAATCCTTCTTCTAATCCTGATCTCTTCATAAAATTTGTTCAGCAGCTGAGTCCCGTAGTGTCTGAAGACGTGATAGAAAAGATAGAATACTTTGAAGCAGGCGTATATAAATGGTACTACCAGCTAGGGCAATATAAAGCGAGAAGAAAAAAAGTCCCAACAGAAATGCTACGTGAGTTTGAAGAGTTTAAAGAAAAAGTAAGCACGGTGATAGGAGATTTAGAAGCCTATCTACATGAAGAATACGTTTTGTATCTTGAAAATCAAGAGCTTGTATGTAAGGTTAAAATGATTATTCGATGCCTGCAAAATCGCTTGTATTTTATTAACCATATTCACCATAATCACCGAACGTATAAAAGAGTAAGAGAAAAAAGAATGAAAGAAAATCTAGAGTGGGTTTGTCAGGAGCTGTATCCTGAGGAAAATATCATTATTTGGGCACATAATCTTCATATTTTTAAACAATACAAAACGTTTATGGGATTTGAACCTCTAGGAGCGATTGTCTCTAATGAAATAAAAAAACAGTCTTATTACTTAGGCTTATTTATGTATGAAGGTGAAATACATACGGATACAGGGCAGGCATATAAAATAGAGAAGCCGCCTAAAAAAAGTCTAGAAGATTACATGCATCAAGTGCAGTCACCGGCGTTATTTACGGATTTCTCACAGCTTGAAAAAAACTCAGACAACAAGTGGATATTCACTAAAACGATCTTTTTAGAAAGCGGTACTATGCCTACTTTGTTTGTACCGCGTGACCAGCTAGATGGTGCTTTATTTGTTGAGTCTGTGTCTACGCCTGAGTATCTTAAACGCAGTAAAAATAAATAAGAAATCGTAATGAACAAAGAAGAGGTGTACATTGAAAATCTACAAATTCAGTAAAGAACATAGCAAAAAAATAGAAAAATATCAGTCGCATTTAGCTACTTATGTAAAAATAACACAAACAAATAAAGCAGCTATGATCGGTTATATGTATATAGACGGAGAAGGAACCGTAGGATATCACGAAGCACCTATACCTCAGCTATTTATCGTCGTCGAAGGTGAAGGGTGGGTAACAGGAGAGAATCAAAAAAGAATACCCATTAAACGTGGAGAAGCAGCACTGTGGGAAAAAGGAGAATGGCATACATCGGGAAGTGAAACCGGTATGGCGGCCATTGTCATTCAATCGGAGGAGCTAAATCCTGAAACATTTATGGAAAGGAAAAAGCACGCTTAGATAAGTTATCTAGGCGTGTGACTTTTCTATAGGACTTTAAATTTTTTAAGGGCAAACTCAATCCCGTCTTCACTCGATTTCTTCGTGACAAAATCTGCGACGCTTTTCAATTTATCAGAGCTGTTACCCATCGCAATTCCAAGGCCGGCTAACTCTATCATATCAATATCATTTTCTCCGTCTCCGAATGCAATAGCCTCGGATTGATGGATGTTAAAATAGTCTAAGACCTTCAGGATAGCTACCGATTTTGTAATTTCTTCTTGAAGCACACTTACGATAAAAGGGTGCCATCTTTTAAATAGTAACTGAGGAAATCGCTGTGCATACTGCTCGGCGGTTTCCTCATTGGCATACAAGCACATTAAATAAATGTCTTCATCATAAATACGCTCATTCATTTGAGGATAACCACTGAGCGATAATGTTTCCTTTAGTGCTTTTAAAATGTTGTCATCTTTGACACCGTTCATGCTGAGCTCTTTTGTGTAAAATGAAAGGCCGTGATTTTGGGAGGCTGCGTATTCAAAGACTTCACGCGCAACGTCCTTATCCATGGAAAGCTTATGGATGACTTCTTCATTATGTACAGTAAACGCGCCGTTTGCGGTAATAAGCGTATCTATACCTAATTCTCTAATTTCTTCACAGAGAGATAAAGGCCTTCCGGTAGCGGCTACGATTTTTAATCCTTTGTGCTTTAAACTTTTTACAATCTCTCGAGTTTTGGTGGAAATAGTCCCGTTTTCGTGATGAGTAAGAGTTCCATCTACGTCAAAGAATACAATTTTATAGCTCATAGTAATCTCCTTATTTAAACAGCACGCTCTTTTTTTACATTTACAAGCAGTAGCGAACAGGCAAAAATAGCACCTACATATAAAAACGCCGAAACAACCGGTTTATGTAAAAAAGCAGTATGATTGTATGAAGAGTCATACAAATAGAGAGCGGCTAAAAATAGAAAAGGCAGTAGTTTCTTCATGCTGTCACCTCCTGGTTTTATTATACATATTTTCCTTGTATTTGTATGTAATCTTAATAAGAGTGATAGAATAATAGTATTTTACATAAGCAAAGAGAAGTGACGAATATGACTGTACATCACTATATAGGATCTCCTTATGAATTGCCTACAGGAAGTTTTGGCACAAAAGAAACGTTGGTGCCTTTATCCGAAGTTTCTTCCTTTAATCGAAATTCAAAGAAAGAAAAGATAATTACAATCTATGAAAAAGAAGAAGATGCGTACGGTATTAGTGTTAATCGTTTAACCGACGGGTATAGCGACATCAAGCACGTATTCACCTTGCCATATATCTATGAATTATCTTGTGATACACATCCTAAATCGATAAGAGAGTTATTTACTTATATTGAAGAACACCTTATAGAGGGCTGTTACATTGAATTATACTCTTGCTTAGACGGAGGTGAAGCGGAAGAAAAAGATTCAAGTCTAGATATAAGTATTAACTTGAAAACGCTGTATTTTGGAAAGTATTATAAATTAGACAAAAAGAAGTATATCTATGAATTAGGGGAAATGTTCAAATTTGAAGACAAACAATTTGTAGTGGTGGTGAAATGAGTGGGTTAGCCTGTAACCTTTAGATAAGAGTTATAGGCTAACCAGTTTAGGCAGACTAATATTTATAAAAAAGGCTTAATATACGGAAGACTCAAACCAAAATAAATAACAAACGACATAAGCAAGTAACAGCCAATAACACTTCTTCTAAAGGGTGTAGAAGCTTTCTTCAACCAGCCCCAGTGCTTATCTTCATAGTCAAAAATAAAGTAATCTAAAATGATGGATAGCGTGATAATAACCGCAATTAGTAACAGGCCCATATGTATCCTCGCTTTCGGTTTATGAAATTATTACCATTTATAACAATATACCTTATTATCCAATTAATTACAAAATGATGAAACTCCTATGAAATCTATGGTGAGTTTTTATATAAGGTAGTTAACGGTTTAGTATAAACTACCGTATTATGGTAGAATCCATAGCGTATAGTATAGCTCTTTTTTTAAGACAGCTATGACAGTATCGGATGTAGTAAAAGAAGAAAAGGTATTATAATTACTGAGATTTAAAAGGTAATATGGTTTATTTTATAGATAAGGGAGGTTAGTTATAGTGGCACGAATTATCAACATTTGGTCATTTATATGTGCGTTAATGTGTGTGGTTTTCTTTTTCATCGCTTTTAATCACCCTTCATTATTGAATATAAATTTATGTTTAGCAATTATTCTATTTTTCATCAGCATCGCAGGATTTTTTGGAATAAACAATTGGACATCGGCTCTAAGAAGTATTCTAACAGTGGTAATTAGCGGTGTACTAATCCTCGTTACAGGGTTTATTGTCTTTACCGGCTATCTTTTCTCGTAGCACGTACATAAGAAGTACAACAATGAAATTGAGCATGAATCAATATGGGCAAGAACTCTTACAGTTTACTTACACGTACGCAAACAGCGGAGCCGTGGCAGAGGATTTTTAATGATGAATTGCCTTAATAGCATATAAAAAGAACAAACTGCAGCTGCCGTTTGTTCTTTGTGGTGTTTACTTTGTTATTATATTTACATGAACTCAATTTAAATATATTGATCTATTAAAAAAAGAGAGCTAGTGCGCCTCTAATTAGTTATTTAGCGTTTTCACTAATTGAATAGCTTCAAATTCAATCTCTTCGTTTTTCTTTTCAATTGCTCCACCAATCATAAATACGTCAATGAAAGCCCAGATACCTAATCCACCAAGTGTTAAAGTCATTGCAATTGCCATTCCAATGTTTCCTGAATAGTAACGGTGTCCGCCCAGGCCACCTAGAAAGAACCATAAAGCATAAGCAATTCCTTTTGATTTACCTTTTTTATTCATTTCTGATTGAACCATTGCTAGTTGCTCGGCTGTTAAGTCTTTCTTTGCTAATAAGTTATTCAAATTTTACTTCCCCCGAATATTTATATATATTTTTTCAACGATTAATAATATACCACATATAGGTGTCTAAAGACTCATTTAATTTCCATATGGTGTATTATACTCTTCTAATGTAACAATTTGCTCCTATATAAACGCTTTCTTACTATTAAATGGTTTTCGTGTGCGTCGTGACATAAAAGAACAAGAGTTAATGGGGGGAAACAGCTGAAAGTTAAGTTATATTTTAAATAGCAAACTAAGTCAATTATCCAAATCTTTTTTATAGACGCTATAGATAAACGAAGGAACTTCTTTTAGTAACACCCTTAGAAGCTGCTTGAAAAAGGAGTCTACAAGTACGTAACAAATACATGTACTGGCTTAAACACTTTTCTTTTTATAGATACTTCTTTATTAAGCATGCCGCACAAATAATCAAAATAGTAAGTTTGCTTAAAATTACCTCTCATTCTTTGGTCTAGTTGCTCGATTCTCATATATTTTCTCAATAATTTTATACGTAACTCCAGTTAAAACGGACAGGATTAGCAACTTTCCTATAAGGTTGAGGCCATAATTATATTTTAGATATTCTAATAGTACTGCATATACAAAGACGCAGATACCTAATATGACATGTTTCATAAATAACACCTTTGTTATTGACTTAATACAGCTATATTTTAACGTATAGAAGAGGGCTAAAACGTTAGCCCTCTTTTAAGTAAGCTTGTTAAGTAACCAGCTGTTTTTTAACTCATTTATTTACATTCAAAAGAATAATCATTAATAATTGAATTATGTATTTCTACTATGGCTTCTCCGCCGTTATCATAACATTTTGAGGTCAAAGTTTTTATTTCTGTACTATTAAAATAGCTATAACAGTTAATCAACACAGAGATTACTAGTAGTAAAGTAAGTAGAACAATTATGATTTCTTTTATTCTAGATTCAACGATAGATTTAATTTTTCATTCTCCTTTGCAATTTACATTAAAAGCTATAGACGTAGTAACAATGAGTCAGAACGTTTAAATTTCAAGAGCTTGATTTTCGGATAGTCGAAAATCAAGCTTTTATTCTTTCATATAGAAATTTCAATAACCCTATCTAAATCCCGATTTTCTTACATTTTTAATTGACCTGTTTTATTCATAGTCAACCGTTGTTCCTCCAAACATAAACGTAATAATTCCTAATATAAAGAGTAGCTGAGAAATCATGCCTACTATACTGCAAATCAGACCGGCAATCGCGAGTCCTTTACCGCTTTGATTCGTAGCAGCTATTTGATTAGATGCTTTTTTGTAGAAGATAATTCCAATAATCCCTGTAATAAACCCAATGATTGGAATGAAAATAGATACGATACCTAGAGTTAGAGAAACAATAGAGTTGGTGTTTACTTGAGGTTTTGTATTAGTTTCCAATGGTTTCACTCCTTATGAATTATATTTTTTGATTATACCATAAAAAGGAATAATATCCTTTTTCCTAATAAAAGTAGAAATTTTTAGAATTATATGTGTCCCAGTATATGTTCTATTCGTTGTTTCATCAAACGTATGAAGGTATGTGCAAAAGCAACGCAGCTTTTGACTTTCCTATAAGAAAACCAGCTTTGTAGAGTATATTTACTGAGATAGCAGATTCTGCGCCATAAAATCAATTAACCTAAATTAAGGAAAATATGATATAATAATCCATAAGGATGTGAATAAATGGAATTGTTTATACCGGATGCTTTTCTGTATGTGTCATTTGCGATTATGACGGCCTTTTTTGTACACGCGGCTATTAAACTAGCTACCTTTCAAACAATACATAAGCATGTTTGCCTGCAGCAAAAAGACATGTATCTCATACAAAACGTAAATCTGTTACGCGCTCAGAATCTCATATGCTGCGTGTATCATAAATTTAAATTTATACATTCTGTTCACAGACAAGAAGCAATAGGTGAACAAGATGATGAAGGTCCGCATTCGCCAGTATTTTTTTCGTTTAACTAAAAAAATACTGGAGGAATATAAATGTTAAAACATAAAAAGAAGCTTTTCTTTATTGCTGTTTCCATTTTTCTGCTTGCCGGCTGTGATTCAGCAAACGTGATTCAAAGTTCGCACACTCACTTTTTGGATCACTATTTTATTTATCCTTTTTCACTGCTCATTTTGTTTATAGGAAATACGTGGCTTCATCAAAGTGTTGGTTTTTCGATTATGCTTGTGACGGTTGGCGTACGTATGCTGTTGGCGCCTTTAAACATTCTTCAATATAAAAATCAGCTGAGCAATAAACGTATACAGCCTCAGCTTCAACTGCTAAAAGAGAAGTACAAAAATAAAGATCCTGAGAGTCAGCAGCAATATCAGCGTGAAATGATGGAACTGCTTAAAGAAAATGGAGCCAATCCTCTTATGGGCTGCCTTCCTTTACTTGTCCAGCTTCCCGTCTTTTCAATTGTGTACTACGCGATTAGACGAATAGATGAAATTAGCGCATCATCTTTTTTATGGCTTGACTTAGGACATGCGGATCCGTACTTTATTCTTCCAATAGTGGCGGCAGTGGCTACGTATTTACAGGGGAGAGTTATGCAAAAGGATGTAGCAGGAATGAATGGATCGCAAGCAGTGTTATCTCAAATTCTTTCGCCTGTCATGGTGCTTTCATTTGGGATATTTTCACCGTCTGGCCTCGTTTTATACTGGATGACAGGCAGTTTGTTTATGATTTTTCAGTCTCTTGTATTAAAGAAGGTTTTTCAAGAAAAGGCAGTGCTTGAAGCAAAATGAATAAATTAAAAGGTTGCTCTGCTAGGAGCAGCCTTTTATTGAAAGGAGGGGGTACGGTGAAAAAATATATTCTTTCATTCGGCGTAACAATTGGCACCATAGCAATTTTATTTTTTATTGGCAACACCTTTCATATTTCGTTGCTTTCCGTTCAGTGGATTTATGTAAATGAACCGGAAAATTTTCAAATGGAAGCAAAAGGCGGTTTAATACCGGTAGCAGTTGGACTTATTCTTGGCTTTACAACAGACTACGTATTAAGTGAAAAAGAAAAAAAGCAGCGTCATCAGTTATAGTGAAGGAAAAGGATCTTTTATGGGAGATCCTTTTTTTATTTGTGATTTAGGTAAAAATGTAAGGTGAGAATAGTACAGGCAGATGTTGTCATACATATTACGGTCATAAAAACCAAACGAATGGGCAGCAAACCTTGATGTTGTCATCGACTTTTTGTAGTTTACTAGCTATAATTGGTAATGAATAGTCATTTTTGTAAATAAAAGGTGATATTACGAATCATCATAGCGATTAGATTACACTAACTACTAATAGAGAAAGTGAAGTGAGCATATGACAAATCTTTTAGAAGTTAGAAACATGGCAAAATCGTTTGGTCAAAATGTGGTTTTAAAAGATGTTTCCTTTCATGTTCCTCCTGGATCGATTGTAGGATTTATTGGTGATAATGGAGCGGGGAAATCGACGACGTTTAAAGCAGTGTTAGGACTGGTTTCGAGAGATAGCGGTACGGTCGAAATATTTGGTGAAGACAATTTAAATAAAGATGCGACGATTAAAGAAGATATTGGAGTCGTGTTTGACGCGATTAATCTGCCCGTTTCTTTAACGATAAAACAGCTAAACAACGTTTTTAAAAAACTATTTCATTCCTGGGAAGAAGCTGATTTTTACCGACTAGTTCGTTCTTTTTCACTGCCGGAAGATAAAAAAATACATACGTTTTCACGAGGCATGTCGATGAAATTATCTCTAGCGGTAGCGCTGTCTCACGGTGCTAAATTATTGCTGTTAGATGAAGCGACAGGAGGACTTGATCCTTCGTCTAGAGAGCAAATATTAGATGAGTTAAAAGCTTTTGTCAGCGGCGGCAACAGCGGAATTTTGCTTTCGTCGCACATTATGAGCGACGTCGAAAAAATCGCGAGCCATCTTGTTGTGATTAAAAACGGTGGGGTTCTATTAAATGAAGAAAAAGAGAAAGTTTTTCAGGAGTATGCAATTGCCGTTATGAATGAAGAACAGGTGAACTTACTTCAAGAAGATGTAGTAGTGGCAAAAAGAACGTATGATAAATCTGTCCATGTACTCGTATCAGATAAGCATCAGCTGCCTGAAGAAACGGTAACGGAACCGATGTCGATGGAAAAACTCAGTGTGCTTTTAACGAGGAGTGAACCGTAAATGAGAGGTCTATTGTTAACGAATTACTACCTCATTCACCGAAGCTTTTTGACGTACACAGCGCTAGCCATAGTTATTTCGGCGGTCATCTTTTATTTTGCGGACCCTTCATTTTACCGTATTATAGCGATGTTAATTATTTTATTAATGGCAATGCCAGCGCTTGAAGTGATTAAACTAGAAAGCAAAACCGGCTATGACAAATACGTGCTCACTCTTCCGATTAGCCGAAAAAATGTGGTGCAAAGTCACTATGTTTTTTACTTTTTAATTGTCGTCAGCGGAACCATCCTATCTTATGCGGTTTTTTCTATGTATTCGATCATTTCCAAAAGTGCAGTAGAGGATATAGTAAATATCGTTTCGTTTGGTACATTTATCGTACTTTTTGCTGGTGCACTTGCTTATCCGCTTCTTTACGTATTCGGAGCAGAGAAATCTGACGGCATTGTACTTGGAGGGGGAATGGGTGGCCTTTTCGTTGCCATTGCTTTACAGGGAGCAGTTGGCTATTTAGTAGAGATAGTAGCGGCATCAAGCTTACCGATCGCTTCTTCTTTGCATGTTCCTATTTTATATACTTTCTTTGGAGTGGTGATGTATATTACTTCTTACTTTATTGGGCTGTCTATCTACCAAAAGAGAGAATTTTAGTATGAATTGATTTTGAAGTAAAGACTACAAAGCGTTCCGCAAGCCTATTTATCAATAAATAATTCAAACAAAAAAATAGCCACAACATTTGATAAACTAAGCAAACAAGATCTCAAAAATATAACGGATATCATTGGCGATAAAGCTTAAGTGATGAGCACTTTTAAAAAGTTAATTGTGTCCTCTAAGCACATGTATTATAGTAAAAGATGCAGTTTTAAAATGTGAAAGGAGATTATATGGGGAATTTGTTTAAACGGGCTTCAAACGTATCAAAAACCGCTTTTATTGCTACACTGATTTTGTATATCATTATTGTAGCGTCTTTTATTCCATCGATTGTATTTGCAGGAGCTTTCTTTGCTATAGTAATTAAAATAGCAGCAGCACTTTTAATCTTAGTAACAATCCTAGGAATGATTTATTCGCTCTTCATTAAAGGCGGTCAAAAATTTCTTTTTTTACTGTTACATGCCGCTTCTTTATTGATTGTTTTGTTTAGTATCTCTGCTTTTATGCTCGCTAAAAGCGCTGAGTTGACATAGTAAAGAGGAATTACATATGCAAAAAGGCAGGAGAAATCCTGCCTTTTTTATTTTTGTATGATTTCAAGAGGACTCGTATGTTCTAGGGAGGCGCTGCTGACTATTTGGCTAAACTTGTTTAATAAGAAGAAAAGAAGGAAAAGGAAGAAAAAGGAGATGTGATAATTTGGAAATGATCATAGCTGTGACAGCGGGTATGGGTTTTCTTTTATCTTTTTACCTTTTTTATTTTTACCCTGTTATAAGTGAAAGAAAGGGGAAACCTTTGAGTGAAAGCCAAACCTATATGATAAGAGGGCTAGCCGTAATCGTTCTTTTAGCCAGCGCTATAGCGGGAAGTCATTTTACCTAAACAGGATTGTGCTATTAATCGGTGCATCTCTTAATTGCTGACAAATAAATCGTATGCGGCGACTATCAAGCTAGGCGGGGTGAAAAAGAGGGGAGGCTAATACAATGAAATGGTACAAGCACGCGCTCATTCCTTCAGCTATAGGCTTTTTAAGCTTTGTGTGTTTTATCATTTATAGTAAGGTAGCGGCAAATCCGAGTTTTCAGCTGAACCAGGCGCTGTTTATTTCCATAGGTATAGGTATTGGGGCAGTTCCAGTATCCTTTTTTGTAGAGTATCAAAAGAATAAAGAGAATAAAAAGTTTCATAGCTAAGTTGCTTGCCGAATGTCTCTTAGATCTTTAGTTTGTTGAAATGGATGTGATAATCTGTTTATTCTTGTGAAAATTGGTTTGTTTGCCTTCGTTATTTTACTTCACATTGCCTTTCGAAAACTGGTTTTGTATGCCCATGAAAAACAAAAGACATCCCCAAAAGAAGGAAGAAGGATATTAATAGGAGGAGTTTTGGTTATTTTGATTATTCTGTTATCCATTTTAAACTTTTTAAAGTATTACTACGGTGGTTAAAAAGGGCGGACATGTGTATTTTATATCTGTATGATCCTCATCAATTAACCTATTGATACGTCAACGCTAAACTAGGCAACTTTTTGTAGTCCATGGGATTCATGTAACCAAGCGTCTCATGGATTCAAATGTAATTAAATCAATGGGCATCGTTATGTAGTTTACTCGTTAATTCTTCTAAACAGTCAAACTATGTTGGTGAAATTTCACACGTATCTCGGCTGAACCCCATTAAAAAGCTAAAAAGCCACTAATTGCTATTAGTGGCTTAGAGAAATCCTCATTGTGGATGATTCTTATTGCTGTTCTGATTTAACCAAAATTTTAACTTGGCTTTTTTCTTTAATCAGGCTTTCAAACCCTTCTTCAATTACATCGTCTAGAGCGATCTTTTTCGTTACTAACTTTTCGGCTGAGAAGTAGCCTTTTTGCATAAGAGACAATACTGCTGGAAACACGTTACGATAGCCAATGATTCCTTTAACAGTTCGTTCTTTAATTACAATATCATTCGGTAGAATTTCTGCTCCTTTTTCCCATATGCTAACGATAATCGTTTCTCCGCCAATTCCCGTAGATTGGATGGCTTGACGTAATACAATAGGTACGCCTGTTACTTCAAATGATACATCTACGCCACCGTCAGTTAATCTAGCAATTTCGGCTACCGTATCTTCAACTTCAGCAGGATTAATGATGATTGCTCCTAATTCTTCTGCTTTCGCTTGTCTTTCTGGAGATAATTCAACTGCATAAATATCAGTTGCGCCTGCTGCTTTCAACGCTTCAATGACAAGAAGTCCAATTGGTCCACATCCAAATACAGCAACTTTGTCTCCGGCTTTCACTTTACTTGAACGTACTGCATAAAGAGCTACTGCCGCTGGTTCTACTAGAGCACCTTGTTCATAAGATAAATCATCTGGAAGTTTGAATAAAAGTTCTTCGTCTACTGCGACATATTCACTAAGACCGCCACCGCCTCCGGCTAAACCTAAGAATCCCATTTGTTCATCTAGGTTATAAGCACCTTGGTGTCCGTGTGTAGCAAAGATTGGCTCAACAACCACACGATCACCAACTTTATAATGGGTTACACCTTCTCCAACCTCTACTACTTCACCTGAGAATTCATGTCCAAGCGTCACTGGAGCCACCTCATTAGTGAGAGGGTGCGGTTTATCAACTGGAATAAAGATGGGACCACCTAAGTATTCATGCAAATCACTACCGCAAATTCCACACCATTTAACTTTCATTTTTACCTGACCAGCCTGTACAACTGGTTCATTTATTTCTTCAAGACGAATATCTTTTTGATTATGCCATCTTAGCGCCTTCATATACTCCATCTCCTTGTGTCATTTCTTTTACTATATCTATCAGTATACAACCAGATATACTTATGGTAAATTTAGTTAATGTTAACGATTGTTAAGTAATACTTAACTAAAAGAAAAAGAGGGCATTATGAATATTGAACAATTAAAACATATAGTGGAAATAGATAAAACGGGTTCACTAAAAGAAGCAGCTGGTAACCTGCATATTACGTTACCTGCATTAAGCCAATCTATAAAAAATTTAGAGAAAGAACTAAATATAATGATTTTTCATCGTTCCAGAAGAGGATCTATTCCAACTGAAGAAGGTCATAGGTTAATTGAAAAGGCCAGCGCTGCTTTATTGAAAATTCAAGAATTTATGGATGAAGCAGAAGCGTATACAAATACAATGAATGGTGAAATAAAGATTGCAACCTACCCAGGACCAATGGAGATTCTCGTTCACTTAATAACAGAAATTAAAAGAGAATATCCGAACATAAAGGCTTCTGTCTATGAAAATAGCACCGAGTACATTATAGATAAAGTTCTAGATGGGGAAGTAGATGTAGGGTTTATTACTTATACAGAAAAAGAAGAAAAAAAGTATCGGAACTTGGTATTTAAGAAGTTATTAGATGGTCATATGGTAGCTGCAGTAAATAAGAAGTCGCCATTAGCCAAACAAACACTCATTACTGAAGAGATGTTAATTAACCAGCCAATTGTTTTATATAACGACAAGTATATTCAGGAATTTATGAAAGGTTTTAGTTCACTGCCATGTGATATCTTGTTTACTACCAATAATGTAGATACAATTCGTCATACATTGGAAAATAATACGGCAATAAATATAGGATTTGACTACGCATTTAAAACAGATGCTGGTTTATCTAGAAGTGATCAATATGTAGTCGTTAACTTTGCTCCTCCGCACTATAAAACTTATTCTTTTGGGTATTTTTATAACGCCAATAATGGGCTTTCTAGAATAATAAGAGAATTCTTAAAGCGGATTCACAGAACTATAGTAAATAATGAATGATAAAGAGTGAAGGTTAAAAAGAATTATTTCAGAGAGAGGGAAATATGTGAAACGTCATTTAACTTTGCTTTTATCGTTATGTAGCAGTTTGTTCATTTTTTTATTGTCCCTGTTTCAATGGGATTTAGATGATCGTATAGGGAAATACGTAAGTCCATATATATTTGTCCTTCCTTTCTTTTTATTACTAACGCTGTGGACATTGATTTATCTCTTTAGTAGTAGAAAGTGGCTACCACTGGCTATTCAAGTGATAACCGTTGTGCTGTGGTTCTTCATTCCGTTTGAGCAGCTTAATTTAGAAATAAACTTTAAACTCCATCAACAGAAAAGAGAAGAAGTGGCAGCTAACATACAAAGTGGTGTCTTGAAAGCCGATGGAGTCGACTACCCATCGCTCATTCCTTTCTCCAATGAACCCGACAACTCATCGCTTGTTGATCTACCGAAAGAGTATGCGAGTGTGTCCAGAGGTCGAGATGATGTTGCAGTAGAAACCAAAGGAAAGGCAATCTCCGTACTTTTCTTTACAAGCAGTGGACTATTCGGGCATTTCTCAGGTTTTGTGTATGACCCAAAAAACCGTAAACCTTCATCGGGCGATTTTGGTATGAAGTTTGATGAAATAGAAAAGATACAAAAGAATTGGTATTATATATCTTATTAGTAAAAACAGAGGCTTTGAATTATGATTCAAAGCCTCTGTCTTTTAGTGTTCACGTTTGTAATTAATTGGCCTTATGTAACCGAGCTTCCTATGAATTCGAATATAGTTAAACGAATGGAGGTAGGCGTGTCGTCTACTTAAACTTAAAGATTTTTAAACACAGCCTGTCCACATCCATTCATTCTATCGTTACTATAGGGTCTAGTTATCTTGCTTTATTTACAACAAAGAACCGCATTTTATCTAAAAAATAACTAAAAGAATAAAAAGTAAGAATTTTTAAGAAAATTTTAATAACTGTCTAAGAAACTTCTAATTTCCTCTTTATTTTTTTGTAAGTTGTCTCCTTTAAAATAGAAGTAATCGAGTAGCCCACCTTATTTTGAGAAAGCTCAATAAGGTTGTATGACGAAAATACGAATGGGTAACCTCACTACTTAAAATGGAGGCTGATGTACACTTATGAATCTAGAGGTTTTTCGAAATTACTCCTTGCAGCACTTGAAGAA
This sequence comes from Priestia sp. FSL W8-0524, assembly GCF_038005965.1. Classification (NCBI taxonomy): domain Bacteria; kingdom Bacillati; phylum Bacillota; class Bacilli; order Caryophanales; family Bacillaceae; genus Priestia; species Priestia sp. FSL W8-0524. Next base: position 3,151,002 of record NZ_JBBOUG010000001.1, on the reverse strand, counting down.
AGATATACTATCGGGTATTGTTGTTGGCATTATAGCTATACCTTTAGGGTTAGGATTTGCGATAGCTTCTGGAATATCGCCTGTTACAGGACTTTATACGACGATTGTAGCGGGATTGTTAATTGCTATTTTAGGTGGATGTAGGTTTCAAATCGCTGGACCTACGGGTGCGTTTGTTCCTGTTTTATTAGGAATTGTGTTGCAATATGGCTATGAAAACTTATTAATTGCCGGCTTTATGTCAGGGATTCTCCTCATTATCTTTGCGCTATGCAAAGTAGGAGCTTTAATCAAGTATTTTCCGTCATCTATTATTGTTGGATTTCAGTCAGGGATTGCGCTGATTATCTTTAGCGGGCAGATACCAAACTTCCTTGGGCTGCACGCGATTGACAAATTTCAGTTTTTTCATTTGAATATAAAAGAGATTTTTGGTAATTTACACTTCATCAACATCTATAGTATCGCTACAGCAGGATTGTGCTTAGCTACGATTTTAATTGTTCTTTACTTTTCGCCTAAGTCGCTGGGAATGTCCTATTTACTTGGAATTATTGTATCAACGGGATTAGCATCTTTTTTCTTTGCAAATCAGTTTGAAACGATTGGTTCGATTTACGGAGAGATACCTCGTCATTTCCCGGCGCCAGCGTTTCCAGATATAACAGTGGAGAGGGTGGTAACTCTTTTACCTTCTGCGTTTGTAATTGCTGTACTTGTAGGGTTACAGTCTTTGCTGACAGCTCGCGTTGCGGATGAAATGACAAAGTCAAAGCACAGCAGCAAAAAAGAACTGATTGGCCAGGGAATCGTAAACATGGTAACGCCGATGTTTTCAGGTATTCCTGCAGCAGGAGAGATTGCAAGAACCGTTACCAATATTAAAAACGGCGCTTCATCTCCAATTGCAGGAATGACGCATGCTATCTTTGTGTTAATCGTGCTGTTAGTGCTAGCGCCGTATGCTTCATACGTTGCGCTTGCCAGTCTTGCGCCAGTTTTAATGGTCGTAGCATGGAATATCAGTAAAAAAGAACAGTTTGCAAAGGTGATAAAAGAAAAATCGTTTCATTCAGTGGTTTTACTCACGACATTTTCATTAACGGTGTTTACAAACTTGACGATCGGAATCGCCGTTGGATTATGCCTGTCGGGTGCCCACTTTATGATAAAAAAGAGCCAAGAAAAGCAGAAATTATTAAGAAAAACAGGTTAACGTAAAGTAGAATAATACGCGGAAAACCCCCACTGTAAGCTTGCACAGTGGGGGTTTTTATAATATTTTAATTACTTTCCTTCAAACCAGCAGCGGGCGTTGTCAAAAAGCATATGCTGAATCTGCTGTTCCGTTACGCCTTTTCTTTTTAACTCAGGCACGACTTCTTCTAATACAAAGCTCATCGACCATTTTGGAAAACGTTCTTCAATCACGCCTTCTGGAAACCAGTCCATTGTACAGCAGTAGTCTTGTGAGAGAAACATGCGGTTTGAATAGCCTTGTTTAGCCAATTCAATGACCGTTTCATTTCTATTTTCAGTTGAACATTCTCTTGTCAGGCCGTAGCGGTCCATACCGATAAAGGCACCTTGACTTAATATGTTTGAAATATACTCAAGGTTATCCGTATCTCCCGTATGTCCAATCAGAATTTGATTTGGATTAGCGCCTTCATTGAGTAAGATGTCCAGCTGCTTTAAGCCTGTGCCGCTTGCAGGATGTGAATGAGTCATAATTGGCACGCCCGTTTTTTTATGAGCTCGTGCGACAGCGCGCATTACTTTTTCTACATCAGCCGTTACGCCAGGTGCATCCGTAGCGCATTTTAAAAAGCCTGCTTTAATCGATGTGTTTTGAATGCCGACTTCAATGTCTCGAACAAACAGGTCTGCCATATAGTCAATGCTCCGAGTTTGAAAGTGGGTAGGAATGTAGTTATACGTATAAATTCCTGTGGCTGCGATGATTTGAGTGTCTGTTTCACGGGCAATTCGCTCAATAAAACGAATATCGCGTCCTTGTTCCATCACCGTAGGATCACAGATTGTTTTAACTCCAAGTTTCTTCGCCCGATTTACTTGTTCGACTGCTTTAGCGATTTCTTGTTTCTCATCATATAAATGAGGAAACTGTGCGTGAACAGATTCAGAACGAACGCGCATATGTTCATGGATTAGTGTTAGCCCTAGTTCTGACGCATCGACTTGGCCTGTTACAGAATTGATAAATGTCATGTGACGATTCCTTTCATTATATACCTGTAAATCAAACAGCTGGTGATTAGGTACAGTTTTCCTATAATCTGTTTTTATAGATAGACTTCTGTTATAAAAAACACATATTGCATTATACAATATATAGGTTGTCTTACACAACACGCGAGACTTTTACTCACTATGACAAAAAATCCTTCTTTCCAAACAGGAAGAAGGACTAGTCATATTGATGATTATCCAGCATTTACACTGTAATTATCACCATTTAATTTACGGAATTTTAAATAGCTGCCAACTCTCCAAATGACAATATATATAAAAGCTAATGTCATCGTTAAGACCGCGAAGTCTATGGAATCTAAGCCTTTGAAGTACTGGCTCAAAGCCATTCTTATAAAAATAATGGCGATAATTACATATTTGAAATTTTTGTTTGGCTTTGAATAAATAAAGCCATCTTCTCTTACTTCATAGTCCGTTTGGCTAAGCATAATGAGCCCGAATATCACACCTAATACACCAGCAATCATCATTTCCCAGTAGGGTGGTAAGTGAAATGATTGGCCCGGTATGTGCATCATCTGACTTAGACTAAGAGAAAATGCAATGACTATAAAGAAAATAGGTGCTAATATACCAAGTCCATTCTTTTTAATGGGCTTATTTTTCTTTTTCATTTTTCTCCAAATAATGAATCCGATAAGAGCGATAACAAATAGATAAATAAGCAGCATTTCCATCGTTATTTTGCCTCCTTTTTTATTTCTACGTTCTTACAATCCACTATTTAGTATAAACACTAAAAGGCTGAAGATAAAAGTGCATTCTTTCATTTTTTACACATGAGAATTCTCACTATTTTTTAGGGGTATCGTTTTATGGTTTATACGTCTCATTACTGTTTCTTTCTTTTTTACCACAATATGTTAGAATTGTAGAAAACGAGAAAACGTAGTGCAAACAAATTTTGTTTACAAGCTGCCACAGTTATAGAGGTGAATGAGTTGAGGTTAGGAAAGCAATTGCAAAAATTAAGAGAAGAACAAAAAATGTCAGAAGAAGAGGTTGCTGAGCAGCTGAGTGTATCGGTACAGCACATACATAAATGGGAAGATAATCAGAGCTACCCTGATATCCAACAACTTTTAAACTTAAGCGACATCTATGGAACAACTATTAATGAGTTTATTAAAAATGATGCTGCGTTACAAAACAGAATAAACATTCAGGAAGAAGAAAAAGAAGACGACGATAAGCTGCTTCACCCAGGCTTTTATATCGGAATTGGCCTCATGTTTTTTGGGAATTTTCTGAGTCTCATCATCGGCAATCTTATGATTATGATGGTGACAAACATCGCTGGAATGTTAATTATCTGTTTTTATAAAGAAATCTTAAAGCTTTTGAAAGGTGTCAAAAAAGATTTTTATGAACAGAAATAAAAAGCAATGTTATGTAATAACACAAAAACGATGGGGTGTACAAGGTGAAAGAGTTAAATTTAAATTTTATGACCATCTCTTTTTTATGCTTAGTCAGCTATTACTTATTTCGAGTGGGAGCATACGCTTTAGCGAGAAAGTATGTAGTTAAAACGTCCGAGGGAAGTGCTTTGAATTGGGCTGTAAATGTACTTGTGAGAGGCGGTAAAAAAATGAAGTTTGGTGACTATGTCACGTGGTCAGGGTTTTGTGTGTTTTTATACCTTGTGTAATCACAGTAAAAAAGGAAGGAACGATCTTCTTATTTTAAAAGGAAGAAGCGTTGCCTCACATGATCTTTGAGCTCGAATGATAAAAAGGTGAAAACATATAAAATCCTTAAAACGAATATAGGTTATCAATGAAGCCTAAAGTAGAAAGGTAGTGTAGTGATGATCAAGTCAAAGCTTTTATGGAAAGTTATTGGCCTAGAAATCTTAGTTATCTTTTGGTTTGTGGTAAACGGTGCATACGTGAGCATGACGCATCCTACTGCACATTATCTTCAGTTTTTAGGAGTTGTCCCTTTAGCAATAGGAATAGCTTTTTATCTAACAAAAACAAAAAAGTGGCAGCATTTTTTCTCCTTTCAACAAAACATGTCCTTTAGAACAAGAATCCTCTTTCTTTCTCCGCTTCTTTTGTATTTGCTTATTATCCTCATCGGGAACAAAGGTGTACACGGAAGTTCCATTGCAGATATTGTTCTTATTTTGCTTACCCAAACTCTAGTCATAGCATTTGTAGAGGAGATGGTATTTAGAGGATTTATGCTGAATTTGCTGTTATCAAAAAGCTATAAAGTAGCGGTTCTTCTATCATCGTTCCTATTTGCCTTTACGCACAGTTTAAATATGTTAAGCGGTCAATCGGTAGCAAATACAATTTTTCAAATTTTATTTGCATTTGTTATTGGTTTGGTCTTGGCTTTACTGATCGTTAACGGTCAATCGATTGGAGTGACGATTGTATTTCACGGCTTAAATAATTTTCTCCAGTTTACAAGCCCTGTCAACGCAAATGATTCTTTATTTGTTAATTACGCGCTGCTTCTATTTTTAAGCGCATATGCCTTTTATTTATGGAACCGAAAATCTACTTTATCTGTTTCTCAACATCAGGTTAGTGGCTAATTAAAAGAGGTTGTGACAAAAGTAGTCTAGTTGAAGGTGAATCCGAACAAGGAATGGAGATTCTTGATGGAGAATCAAACTCGTTCGGATTTTTTGTTATTGGGATGAACGTAGATTTCGTTTATGTGGGTACGTGCGTCTAGCGGTTGATTGGAGGGCAAGGCGAAGACTCCTGCGGGAAAAGCGGAATAGGTGAGACCCCGCAGGAGCGTAAGCGACGAGGAGGCTCAGAGGCCGCCCGCGGAAAGCGAAGCCTTGCACGGAAATCAACAGCGGTGTAGCGAGTGACCCAAACTAGCTCATGTATCCGATTTGCTCGCCTTTAGATTGAATTGCTTTAGTTGCGTCTCACTCTCTTTTTAGTGTTTCGAAGCAGGGATTAATCTACCTAAAGCTGAATAACTTCTATGGCTAGTGTTACTCAATTTAATTTGTTGAGATTTTATTAAACGCAAAAGGGGAGAAACGTATGTTTGAAGAAAAAGTAGGGATTATTACGGGTGGAACGTCGGGGATTGGCTTAGCAACAGCGGAATTACTCGCAAAAGAGGGCATGCATCTTGTGATTGCTTCTAGAAATAGTGAAAAAGGAGAAGAAGCTCTTTCTGTATTAAGAAAATGGTCTCCTCACTCTCTTTTTATCAAAACGGATGTAACGAATAGTCAAGATGTTAAAAACCTTGTGAGCCAAACATACTCTGCATTTGGAAAAATTGATGTGGGCTTTAATAATGCGGCTAACACGGAGGCAGCTTCTAATGCTACCCATGAATTCAAAGAAGAAGACTTTGACCATTTAATAAACGTTACGTTAAAAAGCGTATGGCTTTGTATGAAATACCAGCTGCAGGTAATGACCAAACAAAACAGCGGTGTCATCGTGAATACGTCGTCAATGGACGCTATTTTATGTTCAGCAGGGACAGGCGTATATGCGGCCGGCAAAAGCGGTGTGATCGCTTTAACAAAATCAGTTGCTCAGGAATATGGCCATCAAAATATAAGAATTAACTCTCTGTGTCCAGGTGCATTTCGGACATCTATGTTAGAAGAAAAATTTTCTGATCTATCTTCAGAGGAAAAAGCAAAGCTCAATGAATCCTATAAAAAATTAAACGCGCTAGGCAGAATTGGTGATCCGCTTGAAGCCGCAAAAGCAGTAAAATGGCTCCTTTCGGATGACGCATCGTTTGTTACGGGTCAAAATATTATTGTAGACGGCGGGATTGGATTTAGGTTTGAGTAGGCAGGCTTTTAAGTTTAACGGAGCCTTTTTTTACTACTGATAAAGACTTATTAAAATCTAGAAGTAAGGGGCGGTGATTCTCCTTGCTTAATTAGCGTAACGAGCACTCCACGCGCTGCTCCTTAATCTATAGCACTCTTGCCAAACAACATAAATTTGTTTATGATAAAGGTGATATAAACAGGAGATGAGCAGATGAATATACATAATAAACAATCGTTTTCAAAAGTACCGCGTCGAAAGCTAGTGGACGAAGTGCTAGATCAGCTTCAAACGAAAATTTTTTCAGGTCAATATCAGGTGGGAGATCAGCTTCCAACGGAGCCTCAGCTAATGGAAGAGCTGGGGGTAGGGCGATCTACCTTGCGAGAAGCGGTTAAAATTCTTGTTCATGCAAATGTACTGGAAGTGAAACAAGGAAAAGGAACGAGAATTAAGTCTCTTAGCTTCACACAGGATTCGTTTGAAACAAGACTTCAAACGGCAGATATAAATCATATTTATGAAGCGCGTGAAATGCTTGATTTGCAAGTGGCGATGTTAGCGGCGCAGCGTCGAACGGATGAAGACTTGTTAAAGATGAAAGGGCATTTAGATAAACGAAAAAAAGAGCTTGAAAAAGGCAATTACGCTGAATATATAGAAGCGGATATTCAGTTTCATCTTTCGATTGCAGAAGCCAGTGAAAATAATGTTTTAATGGATTTATATCAATCGTTTGTGCCTGTGCTGCGACACACACTGAGTCAGCTCATTTTAAAAACGGTTGATTATAAAGATAATTCCACCATTCATGAAAACTTATTTACCGCTATTTTGAATGGAGATACAGAACAAGCAAAAAAATATGCCGGTCAAAATTTGGAGCTTACCTAAGTTCCTTTTTTAAAAAACTAAACATCAGATGATATACTGAATTAACGAGGAGAGGAATACTACATGAAGTCAAAAGAGAGAATATATGTGTATGTGATTGCTTTATTTTTAGTTTCAATTAATTTACGAATCGGCATTACATCGGTATCGCCTGTGCTTGAGACCATACGTAATCAGCTGGGACTGAGCAATGTTACAGTTAGTTTTTTAACAGCTATTCCTGTGTTATGTATGGGGTTGTTTGCATTGTTTACAGGAAAACTTGAAGGGCTGTGGGGAGTTGAAAAAGTGATTTCTTTTTGCTTAGTGGTGATTGGAATCGCGACGTGTATGAGAGTGGCCGCACACTCAATATCTGTTCTTTTAAGCAGTGCTTTTCTTTTAGGTGTAGGTATTGCCATCGCTGGACCGCTGTTATCGGGATTTATCAAAAAGAAATTTCCAAATAGAATAGGCCTCATGATCGGAATTTACTCCGTGGGCATGGGAACGGGCGCTTCGTTAAGCGCAGGGCTGACGGTACCTTTGCAGCATGTACTGCACGATTCGTGGAATGTAGTTCTTGCTAGCTGGAGCGTGCTGGCCGTGATTGCTCTCATTGTTTGGTCTCCGATTGCGCGTAAATCTCAGCAAGCGTTTGGCTCCAGAAAAAACAAGCTGCCGTTAAAAAATAAAAAAGCCTGGCTGTTTACGCTTTTCTTTGGGCTGCAGGCCGGCATTTTTTACTCTGTGACCACATGGCTAGCGCCAGCCGCACACGATTTGGGCATGAGTAATCAAGAAGCGGGTACGCTTATTACCGTTTTTACGTTCGTTCAAATGGCGTTTAGCTTTTTAATTCCAACGCTAGCCGATTATTATAAAAACCAAACCTTTTGGCTTGTAAGCAGTACATTATTTGCATCAGCGGGTTTAGTTTTCATTCTCTATCCTTTAACCAGTCTTTGGTTTTCTTCGATACTATTAGGAATAGGGCTTGGAGGACTTTTTCCTTTAGCACTTATGCTGCCGTTAAACGAGACAAATTCGCCTCAAGAAGCGAGCTCATGGACAGCTATGATGCAATCAGGGGGATATATTGTAGGAGGGTGCGCTCCGGTTTTATCTGGTTTTGTGCGCGATCTCTTTCATACAAATACGCCGTTATTTTTTGTTTTACTTGTTTTAACAATTTGTTTGCTAGTGCTTACTGCATTCATGCACAAGCGCTCAGAGGTGAAAGAATTATCACATGATGAAAAAATCTATTGATTTAAAAAAGGAGAGAGCATATGGCAGATCACTATCAAGTTCAGTCGCTTAACTACGGAAAAATTGAAACACTTACGTATGGAAAACGAACGTTTCAATCAGCTATTAGAAAAACAGCAGCAGATGAACCCGTCTTTTTAAGTAAGTTGGGGCTAGAAGGTGACGAGCAGGCGTACAAAGATCATGGAGGAGTGGACAAAGCGCTATGTCTGTATCCTTATGATTATTATGAATACTGGAATAACATCATCCAAAACCCTGTTAAAACCGCGTTGTTTGGAGAAAACATCACAACCGTTGGATTAACAGAAAGGAACGCGCACGTCGGGGATATATTTGCATTTGGTGAGTCCATTATTCAAGTATCTGAACCTAGAAATCCTTGTTACAAGCTTGCTGCAAAATATGAAGTGCCGGATATCGTTGTGAAAATGAGAGACACGGGCTATACAGGATTTTTATTTCGCGTTTTAAAAGAAGGCATCGTCTCAGTACAAGATGATTTGATCCTTCTTGAGAAAGATCCGAACGAAGTTTCTATCTCAGCAGTTAATGATGTGAAATTTAAAGACCGGTTTAATAAAGAGAAGCTGGATAGAGTTCTGCAAGCAGACGCATTGTCAAATAGTTTAAGACAGGTCTTTTTGAAACAGTTTCGTTCTGAATAATAGTGAAGGTGGAGTTTTATATAAGTGTACATTCTATTATTACGTTTGTTAAGCATCGAAAGTGCACTCACTGCCCTTCGTTACCTCCTTCAAGTCGCTTTTTAACACACTAAAATAATTATTCCTATATTTAAAGTGTGAAGTGCGTTTCTTTTTCGCGTTTTTATTTAAATTTACTGAGGTTAATTCTAAAAAAGTAATATAAACAACGTAGGAAAAAGCATAAAATCTTAATTTAATAGGGTTTTATGCTTTTTAAAATATTCAATAAAATGATGGGTAAATCATACCTTACAATTCTGATAAAAATAATATAAATTATAATGTATATAGTACGTTTACAGAATTTAAAGGAGTGTGTATGATGCCGTTTAGTTATGTTTCTCACTTATATTGTCCTAAATGCAAAAAAGAATATAGTCCAAAAGAAAAACATCAATTATGTGAATGTGGCTCACCGCTATTGGTAGCGTATGATTTAGAGAGATTGAAAGCTAACTTGACTCCAGAAGCTGTTCAAAGCAGGGAACCAAATTTATGGAGATATCATGAGCTGCTTCCAGTAGAAGATCCTAAAAACGTCGTGTCCTTAGGTGAAGGGATGACTCCGCTTATAAAAATGCCTAAGCTAGGGAAAGAAATGAACATTCCAAACTTATATATGAAAGATGAAGGCATTATTCCAACGGGATCGTTTAAAGCTAGAGGCGCCGCTGTAGGGGTGTCAAAAGCAAAAGAACTTGGCGTTGAACAGTTAGCCATGCCCACAAATGGGAACGCCGGAGCTGCTTGGTCGCTGTATTCGTCGCGCGCTGACATAAAAGCAACGGTTGTCATGCCAAAAGATGCGCCTGTTATTACACGAAATGAGTGTGCTGTCGCTGGAGCTGACCTTTACTTAGTCGATGGACTCATAAGTGATGCGGGTAAAATTGTCGGTGAGGCTATTAAAGCATGGGGTCTTTATGATGCTTCTACGCTTAAAGAACCGTACCGAATAGAAGGTAAAAAAACAATGGGCCTAGAAATTGCTGAACAGTTTTCTTGGAATCTTCCTGATGTGATTTTATATCCAACAGGAGGAGGCGTTGGCTTAATTGGAATCTATAAAGCGTTAAATGAATTAAAAGAGCTTGGCTGGATTAAAGGTGATCTTCCTCGTTTAGTGGCGGTACAAGCTGAAAACTGCGCGCCTATTGTAAAAGCATGGAATGAACGAAAACAAGAATCTGAATTTTGGCCGGATTCTTCAACCATCGCCTTTGGTATCAACGTACCAAAAGCAATTGGGGACTTTCTTGTTTTAGAAGCCGTATACAATACAAATGGATGTGCGATTGCGGTCGATGAAGATAAGATTGTGGAAGAACAAAAAAAGGTTGCGCAGCTTGAAGGATCGTTTATTTGTCCGGAAGGTGCGGCTACATTTTTAGCTGCACGCCGTTTGCGAGAAGAAGGCTGGATTAAAGAAAACGAAACGGTTGTTGCTTTAAATACAGGGCTTGGAGTTAAATATCCAAATACGGTAGATATTGAAGTACCAATTTTAGAGCGAGATGGCAGCCTTACTAAAAAATAAAGCAAGTGAAAAAATAGATCTCCGTCTAAGTGGAGGTCTATTTTTTATGTCATCGCACACTCACACTTATTTAATGTAAAAAATTGTAATTATCGTGAATCTTTATGTTCAAAACTATATGAGTGAATGTAGGTTTAAAGTTTGTCTTAGAGGGTATTTAAGAGAAGAAAGAGGATATCTTTCAATTTGGGAAAACAGCTTGGTGAGGAGGTTGAGCGAGCATATTACAAAGCTTGAAGAATATGACAAAAGCAGCACTGTAAACCAGTTTGCTTTTACGGTAGAAAACTTCCATGAAGCCACGAACCACGATAGGGAGAAAGGAGCTGAATTTTTATCCCCCGAACCCAGCCAACTCTTGAAATTTTGTTCTAAGGGCAGAATCATACACTGTTACAATTATTAGAACGAGCTTTATAATTTATTACTAAGTTTACATAATTTTTGTAATGAAAACCGTGTATTCATTGCAAAAATGAAGCTTGTATCTAATGGATTGTGACAATAATTGTCAGGTGATCTGAGTGGAAATTATGATCCGTGAATTGTACGTTGAAATAAAAAAATTATTTTATTTTTAATTAATTTCTTTATCAACGATTATTCTTTAGCATTTTTTTTGCTCTAACCCCTTTAGCAGCAACCTTTTTTATATTTACCACCAGATGAATATTTTTTGTTTTTTACTTAAAAATAAGTAGTGTTCCAAGACAGTTACGTGTGAATTACAGTAAGTCAAATTTGACTTTACTACTCAGTCTTGTATAATCGTATACCGCGGAGGTGACGTGATGAAATGAAGTTTAACAAGAAAAAAATTAACGTCGTAGATATTGACAAAGCTAAAAAAAGCGTCTTTGCTACAGGAGTAGGAAACGCGATGGAATGGTTTGACTTTGGCTTGTATTCATATTTAGCCGTTATTATTAGTCAAAACTTTTTTAGTGCAGTTGAAAATGATCAGCTCAAATTAGTGTTCACATTTGCCACATTTGCGATTGCCTTTTTAATGCGTCCATTAGGCGGTGTTATATTCGGTAAAATTGGAGACAAGTTAGGAAGGAAAGTCGTTTTAACCACCACCATTATTTTAATGGCCTTTTCCACATTACTCATTGGGTTGTTACCTACATATGATCAAATCGGTATATGGGCACCCATCCTTTTATTAATTGCACGAATCATTCAAGGTTTTTCAACTGGTGGTGAATATGCTGGTGCGATGGTGTATATTGCAGAATCGTCTCCAGACAATAAGCGAAATGTGCTTGGAAGTGGACTAGAAATCGGTACACTTGTTGGCTATATTCTTGCTTCACTGCTAGCCAGCTTACTGTTTTTTGTTCTCTCGGATAAACAGATGGCCTCATGGGGCTGGAGAATTCCCTTCTTATTAGGATTGCCTTTAGGCCTTATTGGTTTTTATTTACGAAGAAGTTTAGGGGAAACACCTATTTTTGAAAATGAACTTTCCAACGAAGACGAAGTTGAAGAAGAAAGCTTCCTCTCTATTTTAAAAAATCACAAAAAAGATGTGTTTGTTTGTTTCGTAGCCGTGGCTTTCTTTAACATTACAAACTATATGCTATTATCGTACATGCCTTCTTATTTGAATGAAATTATTGGTTTATCAAACACAGTTGGTACGGTATTAATTACGGCAGTTATGATTTTAATGGTGCCGCTTGCTCTTATGTTTGGAAAACTGAGCGATAAAATCGGAAACAAGAAAGTTTTCTTAATCGGTTTAGGCGGATTGAGCTTACTGTCAGCCTTTTCGTTCTATTTAATCAACTTAAATGGTTTAGTTTTTATTTCAATCGGTATTCTTATTCTAGGTGTTTTACTTGCTACGTATGAAGGAACAATGCCAGGAACGCTGCCAACGATGTTCTACACAGATATTCGCTACCGAACATTAGCGATTACGTTTAATGTTTCAGTTTCTATCTTTGGTGGAACGACGCCATTAGTTGCGACATGGTTAGTTCACGCAACGGGCAATCACTTAGCTCCAGCGTTCTATTTAACCATCGTGAGCATCATCGGATTTTTCGTAATCTTGTTCCTGTTCGCGAACACGGCAGGAAAATCACTGAAAGGTTCATACCCTACAGTTGCTTCTAAGTCTGAGTACAATGAAGCGGTTGAAAATCCAAAAGATTCATTATGGTGGCACACAGAGCAAACAGAAAAATAAAGTAAATAATAAGCAGCTGCTACATTCACTGCTGCGTAAAATAGGAACACTCAAAAAGAGCCTTCTCTTTGTATAGAGCTACAAAGAGAAGGCTCTTTTTATCATTCGATGATTTATTCCATTTCCTGTATTTGCTATCTGCGGTTCCGTATGTTACGATTAAATTAATTATTTTTGTTCGGTATAGGATTGAGAGAAGAGAAATCTCTTCAATAGAATTTTTTATCTTAAGATAGTATGGTTGGACAAGGGTAGTAATACAACCGTGGAGTATTCCACACCAGGAGGCACTATTATGGAACAAGGTACAGTGAAATGGTTTAATGCAGACAAAGGCTTCGGCTTTATCGAAATTGAAGGCGGAGACGATGTATTCGTACATTTCAGCTCTATTCAAGGTGAAGGCTTTAAGTCGTTAGAAGAAGGTCAAAAAGTAACGTTTGACATTGAACAAGGTCAACGCGGAGCACAAGCTGCTAACGTTCATAAAGTAGCATAATTAATCCAACGTAAAAAGACTCCACATAGGGGTCTTTTTGCTTTGGATTTTAATAATTAAAAAAGAAATCTTCATTGGACTAGCCGTTGGAAAAGGTTGCTGACTATCAGAATGCTGATAACGTCTCAAATATAAGCTGCACATTATATTTCCCGATAAATAAAGTTAAAAATTTGATTGGTTTTGATACGAGAGAGGATGAAGGATATGAGTATAAGCTTATTTGCTAATGGAGAAACAGTAAGTATAAAAGCATCTAATGAAATAGTGATTATCTTAAAAAGTCATTATGTGAAAAATATGAAAAGATATTCTTATACAGTTGATAAATATCCCAGTACATTTTTCTTTGAAGAAGAGTTAATGAAGCACGAATCATAATTATTCATGAAGAAATATTGATTTATAGTTTGGATTCCGCCAATACTATGCTATACTGAGTTTACCATTTGTATTACCGATTACTATTTTTGTATTAATAAGCCCTATTCCTCAGTGGATAGGGTTTTATTATTACATTTTCAAAGTAATGAAAAAGACAGACTCCATGGAGTCTGTCTTTTTCTATTTATGACGGATTACGCTTTTTGAACGTTAGTAGCTTGAGGGCCGCGTTGACCTTGTTCTACTTCAAATGTAACTTCTTGACCTTCGTCTAAAGATTTGAAGCCTTCGCTTTGGATTGCTGAGAAATGTACAAATACATCGTCTCCGTTTTCGCGTTCGATGAATCCAAAACCTTTTTCTGCGTTAAACCATTTTACTTTACCTTGTTCCATAATTGTTGCCTCCTAGTGTGACACGCACACATTGTGTTACTATCCTTGCTCAAATCTATAGACGAAAGTTATGTAACTTATCAATCTTTGCCGAACAAAAATAATTCTTCTTAAACTTAACAGAAATGATGACGTATTGCAAGGATAGAGTCTGTATAGCTAGAAGTTCGCCTTTGTCTATTTTGCACTATGTGAGCTAAAAACCGATACGTAAGCCTCCTCAGTTCAAATAAAGAGAATGTTTGTGGTACACTTAAATAGTAAAAAACATTTAAAAGCGAGGAATTATATGAACACAACTAAAAAACACCACAGGCCTAAGCGGCTAAAAATTGCTTTCCGAGCACTAATGGTCATTATCGGAGGGATTATTGCAGCTTACGGCTTAGAAACTGTCTTAATTCCAAACCACGTCTCAGATGGAGGAGTAACAGGCATTAGTATCGTTGCGTCAAACCTATTTGGATTACCACTAGGTGTTCTCATTGCCGTTATTAATATTCCTTTTGTATGGTTAGGATATCAACAAATCGGGAAAAGTTTTGCTATATTTTCCATCCTCGGAATCGTCTCACTAGCTGTCGGTACAAGCCTCATGCATCATACTCCAGCGATTATTGAAGGAGATACACTACTTGTAACCGTTGTCGGCGGTATTATCCTTGGTTTTGGAATGGGAATTGCACTGCGTAATGGCGGCGCGCTAGATGGCATCGATATGCTAGCTGTACTGCTTTCTCGAAAATTGCCGTTTGGAACAAGTGATCTTATTTTGTTCTTAAATGCGTTTGTCTTTATTTTTGTTTCATTAGTATTTGGTCTGCAAGGCGCGATTCTTTCTGCAATTGCATACTTTATTGCATCCAAAGTTATTCACATCGTAGAAGTAGGTCTAAGCGGATCGAAAACCTTCCAGATTATCACTTCTCAGCCTGCGTTAATGGTAGAGACAATACGTGATCGTTTAGGGCGAAGCGCTACATATAAAGAAGCTTACGGCGGATACTCTCATGAAAAATTCAAGGAAATCACATGTGTAATCAACCGCTTGGAAGAAAGCAAAATGAAAGAAATTATCAATGAAATTGACCCGACGGCTTTTGTTACGGTATATGACGTAGCCGAAGTTAAAGGCGGTAATTTCCGAAAGAATAATATTCACTAACATCATCAATACATTGTAAGAACACTCTACTACATCCTTTTTTACTTAGGCGTGTAGAGATAAGAAAAAGCAGCGTGATGTTTTACATCCGCTGCTTTTTTATATCGTAAAATCCACTTGCTGAGCGGAGGGTTTTAAAATCGGATATGCTGAAAAAATGAGACGGTCAGAGTTAAAGTAGATAGGGTACCTGCATACATTCACGTAATGATTTTTCCTTTGTATTTCTTCCTTGGAAATTTGACAACAGCGTTCCATATTATAATAGAAGCAATTGTTACTCGGAAAAGCCACATACAACTTCTTCCGCCGTCAAACAGCAGACTCAGATAGCCTACGTGTACCATATGTATTTGTATTCATTTTCCTCTCGTGCTGTATTTAACAAAGCCAACAGAAAAAATCTCTGAACGTAGAAGAACAGAGATTCAACAGAATGATGATTCTTATATCATACAAAGGATGACTTTTCCTGTCTCAGAAAGGTCATCTTTATCGTACCACCACCAAGGACTTGGCGCTGTGCGTTTTCTCACAGCGAGGGAAGAAAAACTCTGCTATTGTATAGAGGTCGGAGTAAACTTTCTTAATTATGTGCGCTTCTTTCATATGTATCGAACCTGTTGACTAAGATCAGCAGGTTTTTTTTGTTAGCAGCTAGCTATCATCTTCAAGGGGGCAAGACCGGTTAATCTTTATAGACAAATAGACTTTATACCATTTTACCCATACGTAAAATAGGTTAAAATAAAGGGGTGAGGCGTGGAGAGAAAAGAGAAGAGTTAAATAAAAGGTATTTAACATCATAATCACAAGCTTAATGAGTGATTGTACTAAATGGTGAACGTTGAAAGGGGATACATAGTTTTGAACACAAAATATCTAGATTTACTTGCACAAAAGTATGATACGGAAGAAAAAGTGGTAACCGAAATTATTAACCTTGAAGCTATTCTTCATCTGCCAAAGGGGACTGAACATTTTGTCAGTGATTTACACGGCGAGTATCAAGCTTTTCAGCACGTGCTGCGAAATGGTTCAGGGAATGTAAAAGAGAAAATCAAAGATCTTTTTAAAAATGTATTATCTGACCAAGAAATCAATGAATTTGCGACATTAGTGTATTATCCTGAAGAAAAATTGCCGTTGATTAAAGCGCAGTTTCGAAACAAAAAAGAACTGTATGAATGGTATAAAGAAATCATCGATCGTATGCTTAATCTCATCTCGTACGCTTCTTCTAAATACACGCGCTCTAAACTGCGTAAAGCATTGCCGGAGCAATTTGTGTACATCATTGAAGAATTGCTGTACAAAACGGATGAATTTACAAATAAAGAACAGTACTATACAAAGATTGTTCAGCAGATTATTTCTTTAGGGCAAGCCGATAAGCTTATTATAGGGCTTGCGTATACGACGCAAAGATTGGTTGTGGACCATCTGCACGTAGTAGGGGATATTTATGATCGTGGACCTGAACCGGATAAAATTATGGATACGCTGATTAACTATCACTCCGTTGATATTCAGTGGGGAAACCACGATGTGCTATGGCTAGGCGCTTTTGCGGGCTCGAAAGTGTGCCTTGCCAATATTATTCGGATCTGCGCGAGATACGACAATCTAGATATTATTGAAGACGTATATGGCATTAACCTGAGACCGCTGCTTAACTTGGCGGAGAAATATTATGATGATAATCCTGCTTTTAGACCAAAAGTAAGCTCGAGTGACAAACTATCCGATCACGAGCGACTACAAATTACGAAAATTCATCAGGCCATTGCGATGATTCAGTTCAAGCTTGAAAGTCCGATTATAAAAAGACGTCCTTTCTTTAATATGTCAGAAAGGCTGTTGCTTGAAAAAATTGATTATGATAAAAATGAAATTACGATATACGGAAACACGTATCCGCTAGAAAACAGCTGCTTTGCAACGGTTAACCCCGAGCAGCCTGATCAGCTATTAGAAGAAGAAGAGCAGGTAATGGAAAGACTGCTGCTTTCCGTGCAGCATTCGGAAAAGCTGGCGAGACATATGAAGTTTCTGATGAAAAAAGGCAGCCTTTATTTGAAATATAACGGAAACTTATTAATACACGGCTGCATTCCTTTAGATGAAGAAGGAAACATGGAAAAAATGACGATAGAAGATAAAACGTATGCAGGCCGTAACTTGCTTGATGTGTTTGAACATTATTTACAAGAGGCTTTTGCACATCCTGAAGAAACGGATGATTTGGCAACAGATATGGTCTGGTACCTGTGGACAGGAGAATATTCATCACTCTTTGGGAAACGTGCCATGACGACGTTTGAACGATATTTTATCAGTGATAAAGCAACGCATAAAGAGAAGAAAAATCCATACTACTATTTACGGGAAAATGAGGAAGTCTGCCAAAACATTCTCGCAGAATTTAATTTGAATCCTGATCACGGTCATATTATTAATGGTCATACGCCTGTCAAAGAAATTGAAGGAGAAAACCCGGTCAAAGCAAATGGAAAGATGATTGTTATTGACGGCGGTTTTTCAAAAGCGTATCAATCCACAACAGGTATCGCTGGATATACATTATTATATAATTCTTACGGCATGCAGCTAGTCGCTCACAAACACTTTAATTCAAAAGAAGAGATTTTATTAGAAGGAACGGACGTTTTATCCGTAAAGCGATTGGTTGATAAAGAACTAGAAAGAAAAATGGTTTTAGAAACAAATGTCGGAGAAGAATTGTTAAAAGAAATTTCTATTTTAAAAGATTTACGAAAATATCGCTATAGTTAAAAATACGAAAAGAGCAGGATGCCTAAAGGCTCCTGCTCTTTTTTACACGGTCATTTCCCAGCTCGACATTTCCAGCCAGTGCTCTTGTTCACGATAATCGGGCATAATTTTCCCGACAAGACGCCAAAAGGACCGATCATGATTCATGTGAACCATGTGGCACATTTCATGAACGACTACGTAATCAATGACGTGCTGCGGTGCCATTGCCAGCCGCCAGTTGAAGGTTAGCTGACGCTTAGAATCACACGTGCCCCACGCTTTTTTGCTATCGGAAATCGAGATGGATCGCGGCTTTGTTTTAAAATGTTTTTGATAGGAGGAGATACTTTTGGTTACGAGCGCTTTACATTGTTGATAGTAAAAACGTTTGAGCGCTTGTTTTATCGCTTCATCGTCGTGCTGATTGACATAAATCTGAAGCGTGTTCGCTTCAAACACTACAGAATCCTTTGTAATGGTCGAATCGTGATGAATCTGTATCGGATAGTTTTTTCCTACATATAAAAAGCTTTCTCCGTGTTCATAGACTTTTTTCTTGGGTCCATGCGTTCTATCTTTCATTTCATTTATTTTTTGCTGAATTAATGCCCAGTTGTTCTCTAATAACATACGTACTTGTTCAGTAGAGGTTCCTTTAGGAGCAAGGACTTCGACCGTTCCGTATCCGTCTACTTTAATTGCAAAAGAACTTCGGTTTTTATATCGTATTTCATAATGGATACTCTGATTTGAAAAAGTGTGTATCATGTTATCCTCTATATTGTACGGTTAAGCCTCTTAGGAATTTTCGAGCAAAATTCTCTTTGCACGGTTTGTAATTTTTATGGCCTTTTTTTCGTAATAAAGCACCTAATTCTGCTTTAGATACACGTATTCCACCGTCGTCAAATACTTCTAACATCTCTTCGCTTGTTAGGGATAAAGCGATTTTCACTTTCTTTAATAAGACATTATACATATTTTGATTGCTCTGAACCGGCGCTGGAGGTGCTTGCCCTGGTTTAGGATCTTGTTTTCCTCTTTTAAAGGTAATAAAACCGTTTAAAAAAGAATCTAACATACTGTTCGTGCACGGTATATGATCGTCCGCATGAACTGTATCCTCGTCTTCTTCATCCGGTGTTCTCGTAAGGATTTTTAATACGTCTTCTTTGGTTACATCTTCTCCGCCAAGATTAAAGATCTCTACCATTTCTGTATTTTTTAAATCCAAGGCATATCGTAATCTAATTAAAATATCGTTATTATCCATTCTTGCTCCTCCTATAACTTGCTTGCTGTATGTAAAAATTATGACTGCCACAATCTGAACGGACTTGGTCAATATCAGTACAATTATAGTAACAGGTTCCGCTGGAATTCTAAGTTATTCCATTCATTTCTACAAACATATAACTTCTCATATTTATCAGCCTTCGTCAACTCTTGAAAAAGAACGATTTGCTCATATTATGTCCGAACAGACACTTTGCCATAACAAAATTAGGAGGTGCAGTCTGCTAAAGGAAGGAGAGGCAGCTTTATTTTTTTAAGAACGGATAGGACAATTTTTGAAGTTAGCGGATCTCTGTGTGCTGCTAGAATGATATACCCTACTAAATAAATAGTTTTACATATTTATTTAGTATCCAAATAGGAGTATGATAGTAGTAAAAAAAGAAAGAGGTCAACAGATGAATTCAACATACTCACCAAGAGAATCAACCAAAATCAAAGCTTTATCCATGCATGCGCTTTTTATCGCACTGACGTTTGTAGCGACAATGTTTATCAACATCAAGCTTCCAATCATGGGTAACGGAGGCCTCATCCATTTAGGCAACGTTCCTCTTTTTATAGCGGCCTTTATTTACGGTAAAAAAACAGGAGCCATCGCCGGCGCTTTTGGAATGGGGTTATTCGATCTGATCTCGGGATGGACAGCGTGGGCACCGTTTACGTTTATTATTGTAGGGGCCATGGGCTTTTTAGCAGGTCTTATCTCTGAAAAAGCACCTGGTAAACGAGCACTTGTCAACACACTGGCAGTTGTTGCTGCGCTGATTGTGAAAATCGTGGGCTACTATTTTGCCGAAGTGATTCTTTACGGTAACTGGATCCTTCCGCTTGGCTCTATACCAGGCAATGTGATGCAAGTTGTTATCGCCGGTATCATTGTCGTTCCGCTTGTAGCGCGCTTAAAGAACAGAGCGGTACAAATTTAATCCGTCAATCGTAAGTCGTTTTACCATTGTCCTATCCTTAAGTGATATACTTGATAGATATTCATCAAGTGAAAGGAGCGGAAAACACCATGAAATATCTAAAATCACAGATGAAGCAGCTCATTAAAGACAATCAGGAACTGCAAGGTAAGCTGAATGGACTGATGAAAGAGCACAACCTTGAAAAAAACTTTGCTCTTAAAGCTCTCTACCATGCAGAAGTGGCTGAAGGCGGGAAATATCAGCTTGCTTATCAAGCATTAGACGCACCGAAAAAGTAATGGCCTTGTTGCTCATTCGTATATTTCTTCATAATAAAAAGGCAGCCGAATCGCGTATTTGGCTGCCTTTTTTTAGCAAATAGAATGACGCACAATCATCTTGGTGTTTGTACAACTTCTTTTGAACTGCTTAACTCTAGATAAATAGGGTATGTAAAAATTAAAGATAGCTATCGTTCTAATCATATAAGAAAAGAGGAAAATAGCGATGACCGTATCTGCTTTAGAACAAGCAAAAGTAGAATTACCGAATGGAGAAACAGTAAATTACCGAATGAAAAAAGGCGGAAAAGAGGTGCTTTTGTTAATTCACGGAAACATGAATTCTTCCCTTAACTGGGATGTGTTAATGAACGAACTGCCAGAACATATCACAGCTTATGCCATCGACCTAAGAGGGTTTGGAGACTCCACTTATCATACACCTATCCACACAATCAAAGACTTATCAGATGATGTCAAACTGTTTGCAGATGCTTTAAAGTTGTCTGCTTTTACAATAAGCGGGTGGTCATTAGGAGGAGCAGTTGCTATGCAATATGTGATTGATCATCCGAATGATGCCAAAAATTTAATCCTATTAAGCTCCGTCAACATCAAAGGCTATCCCATTCCAAGAAGAACGTTTTTAGAACTGCCTATTCCTAACAATTTTATACAAACCAAAGAAGAAGTAAAAGAAGCATTTAGAATGGTAGAAAACGCGAAAGAAACAAAAAACACATGGTTTTTAAAAATGATGCTGCGTCAATTTTTATATACAAAAAATAAGCCGTCTGCTGATCAATTTGAAAAGTATTTAGAAGGAACGATCAAGCAGCGAAACTTAATTGATATCAATTACGCACTCATGAGATTTAACATTTCAAACGATTTTAACGGTGTTGTTCAAGGGACAGGAGAGGTGGAAAAAATCACGATTCCTACTATGGTTATTCAAGGAGATGAAGATAAAATGGTTTCAACAAGAGATGCATCTGACATCGCAAAAGGCATAGGGGAAAATGCAACGTTAAAAATCATGAAAGGTGTAGGCCACTGCCCGTTGTTAGATGATTTAAGCAGTTTAATGGACTTATACAACGCTAAGTTAAGCAGGGCTTAGGAAAAGCGAGATTTTCTTTTCTAACAAAAGTTTTATAGTTGCTAGATGCAGCATGTTCTAAATCCACACAAGAAAAATGGGCTGCCTGAAAAAGAGATACTGTGTGATGAAAAAAGCGTGCTATCTTTTGAGGAAGCTGACAGGGAGTAAATAAAGCCACTACAAAAAACGTAAGGTCTTTGCAAAGAGGCTTACGTTTTTTTACATGCACTCAACATATTCAATTCTGCTTTTCAAAATAAAGAAACAGATTGGTAATCCATTTTGATAGCACTATCACCCCGAGATAAAATACAAATAAATAACCGTAAGTAGCCCATTCATGCAGCTGGAAAAAGCCGATTCCTGTTAATAATGGTTTAAAAATAAAAGCAAAAAATAAACAAAGAGCCGTTGCGTATAAATAATAGTTTTTATGACGGTTGGTCGTCCATTGGTAAAGCAACATAAAAGAGACAGGAATAAGCGAAGCATCTAGGCTAAAGCTTACGGGTATGATTGTGTTGATTTGGTAAGGATACGTCCACAGCCCGTTATAAACGCCAGCGGTATCACTATAGTGAAACCAAACGTGCACGTTAAATCCATAAAACCCTAGATGAAAAGCTTTTTTTCGATCAATAAAAAAATAGAGAATGACTAAAGGCAAAATAAAAGCGCCCAAGGTCACCCAAAACTGCCAAGAGCTTGGACTCGAGTAGTGATGCCAATATTCAGCCCACGTTTTGGAGAGATCTTCCTGTATGCTATGTATTTTTTCAAGATATTCCTTTTGATTGGTTGTCAACGTGATCCATCCTTTTTAAGTAAGAAAAGTTTTTTATTTTTAAACTGCCCTTTTCTTAAGGTTTGGATACCTTTCCCTATTGAGTTGTTTGTATTTTTCTGCACGTACATTTTAACTGGCCTTTATGCTAAAATAGGAGGTATAAAAAGGAAAAAGAAGGGAACGTATGGATAGTTCTATTTTAAACATAGTGATAGCGGTTTTTTCTATGATGGCCGGGTTAATCATCCTTTCTTTATCTCGATCATTATCCGATGAATCAATGAAGCGGGTTCGGATTAGAGGGCTTCTTATCCCCATGTACTGGATAGCTAAAGGATGCTTTGGCATATCGTTTGAGAGGTTTGCACGTAAAACGATGTATGTATTCGGTGTAATCTGCATGCTTACGTCGATTTTGCTGCTCGGAGAGGCCGTTTATCAGCTCATCATTTAAAAAGCAGTTACAGCGGCTGCTTTTTTCCATTTTTATGAAACTTTTAGCGTGGTTTTTACGTATAAAAGGTATCAATAAAATAGGAGAAAAAGGAGTGGTTTTTTGCCTGAAGAAAAGAAAAAGACAGATTATCTAGGAATGGGATTAGGTCTGGGCATTGCGATGGGGGCTTCTCTTGGGATGATGATGGATAATATTGGGTTTGGTATTGCGATTGGGACCTCATTAGGCGTTGTTTTTGGAACGACGATGAATCAAAGAAACAATAAGGAATAGATTTCTGAAGAAAGGAGTAGAGAATGAAATATTTTGACGAAGCAAAAGAACTATGGGTAAACTATGTCCCGAGAAATGGGCAGTCGGATATTGTAGAAGGAGAGGTTATCCGAGCTATTGAAAAGCTCCGCTGTGAAGCTCAAGGCAACGGAAATGCCAATTGGGACGGCGGATTTGAGATGCTAGTGCTATATATACTAGACGTATTAAATGACCCGGCCGTATTCAGCTCAGCTATGTTAGCCGAAATAAAAGCCGATGTTCACACCTTGCTCACTTCGGCAGAAGATCCGTATTTAGAAGACGACGTATACGATCGCTTGACGGACCGCGTCATTGAGTGGCATATAGCAAAAGGCGGACCTATCAAACGAGAAAAAAATCCTCAATTATATAGATAAGCGAGAAAAAGGAGCTGTTTTAAACGGGCTCTTCTTTTTTTGATCCCCAACGCTTTGCTTAACCAACAACTATCTAATTGCATCATGTGCTAAATAAATACATATTAAAAATCAGCGGTTTACATCACAGCAGTATAGCATAAGCTTCTTAAAAAATCGATTCATAAACGATTAAATGTTTGCTGACCTCCATAAAAAGTTTATAACTGACGCTGTTGCAAACACCTGTATTATTATATTCTTTACTAAATAAAAGATAAAGGAGAAGCGCCGATGTATATTCCAAAGTATTTTAAAGTAAATGATGAACAAATCATGTATGATTTTATTGAAGACAATGGATTCGCCACTTTGTTTTCATATCATAATGAAAAGCCTTATGCTACTCATTTGCCCTTGATGTTAGATCGGAAAGAAAAAGCTTTATACGGGCATTTTGCTCGTCCGAATCAGCAGTGGAAAGATGCTGAAAATCAAGAAATTTTGATTGTGTTTCAAGGGCCTCACTGCTATATTTCACCGTCTTGGTATGAAACGAATCAAGCTGTACCAACATGGAATTATGAAGCTGTTCACGTGTATGGAACCATGAAAATGATTGAAGAACCAACAGAACTGCTTGGGCTGCTGAGTAAGATGGTAGAAAAATATGAAAGCCCGAGTAGTACATATACACTAAATGACGTTGACCCTGCTTATATGAATGGTTTAAGCAAAGGAATCGTTGGATTTAAGATCGATATTACTAAAATGGAAGGCAAGCAAAAGCTAAGTCAAAATCATTCAGCAGAGAGACAGCAGCTAGTTATAGAAAAATTAGAGCAGACGTCGCGTGAAAATGAAAAGAAAATTGCAGCCCTGATGAAACAAAATGTGCAGCGCGCGCTTAAAAAATAAGGGCTGGTTGAAAAAATGATTTATTCGTTAGCTTAAATCCAAAAAGAAACTGAATATGTTTTTAGTTTCTTTTTTTATGTCCACAGTACTTTTCTTGTTATTGACAAACAGGCTGTATATCCTTTAAAATTATCTTTAATTAAAGATAATCAAATTAAAGATAATTTTAGCGTAAGTTAAAAATTTATACATTATGAAAAGAGGCGGAGCAGATGGAATTGTTAGGGTTGCATCATGTATCTATTTTGACGGGGAAAGCTGAGAAAAACTATCAGTTTTTCACTAAAGTTTTAGGCATGCGATTAGTAAAAAAAACGGTGAATCAAGATAACACTCAGTCTTACCACTTATTTTATGCAGATGGAGAAGGGACCCCAGGAACGGAAGTAACGTTTTTTGATATTCCAGGGCTTGCAAGAACGCATGAAGGTGCATCTGATATTTCGACCGTGTCGCTTCGCGTTAAAAGTACGGATTCTCTACACTTTTGGAAAGAACGCTTCGAGCAGCACGGAGTGGAATATGAAGAAATAGCTAAACGAGCTAATCGTGATACATTAGCATTTAAAGATTACGAAGGTACACGTTTGCTTCTTGTCGCGGACAACGGTGAAAAAGGTGTAAGAGCAGGCGTGCCGTGGAAGCGCGAAGACATTCCGTTAGAACATGCGATCATCGGCTTAGGACCGGTCACGCTAACGGTGGGCACGGCAGAACCAACAGTCGGTGTACTAACAAACATTATGGGATTTCGCTATGTAGGTTCTTATCCATCTTTTGCAGAAAATCAAAAGGATATTTTGGTTTATGCAACGGGTGAAGGCGGAAGCGGAGCCGAAGTTCATATTGAAACGAGACCCGATTTGCCGAAAGTTCGCTTAGGGCGCGGTGGCGTTCATCACGTTGCCTTCCGTGTGCCAAATGAAGAAGAATACAATAAGTGGGCAACTCAATTAAATGAAAACAGTCTGCCGAATTCCGGTAAAGTAGAGCGATACTATTTTAAAGCACTTTATTTCAGAGAACCAAACGGCATTTTATTTGAATTATCAACGGACACACCTGGATTTGCGACCGATGAACCGCTTGAAACAATGGGTCAAACATTAGCGCTGCCGCCATTTTTAGAGCCGAAGCGCAAAGAAATTGAAGAGAAGCTGAGACCTCTAGATTTGGACGAAACGCTATAAGGTTTGCAGCGACTAAGACATGAAAAAACTCCAGTATTTATACTGGAGTTTTTTAGGTTAACAATCATCGTGATGGAAACCGAAACCACATGCACCAATAATAATGAGTAAAATAAACAGTACGATGATAATGGCAAAACCATTACCTCTGTGGCAAGGAACGCTATATCCACATTCCATATATCCATAGTCCGGCATTGTATATCCGCAGTGTGGAATCATATGGTCATAAGCAGGAGCAGCATAGCCGTGGTGAGCCATAGCAGGTGAGAACGGTACATTCTCGTGAGAACTAAACGGTGCGTTTACGTTATTATGCATTTTAATATCTTCCCTTCATTTATAAAACTTTTATAAAGCTTTGATAACTTATTCATATGTTCAAAGGTCCTTATATGAAGCTTATTCACAGCCCAATTATGGTTGATTGACTATATTTTATGGTGAATGGAAATGATGCAGTGAGTTTTACGATGCTTATGGCCTTATAAGTTATGTCAGAAGGGAAGGGGTTTACCTGTTTTTGATTGTATACCGCTGTTTTTAGAACTGGTTATGATGAACGTTTTGATTTTCTTAATTCTATATCGTATACGTACCCAAGCTTCCGATGGTTCATAACGTCTTCAGGGGTTGTATTCCAAGGATACATCGGATCTCTAAAGTTTTGACCAAATGGTCCGTTTTTCATCGGCAGATAGTTTTGATTGCGATGAACAATTTGCCATACAGCCCAAATACGATCCACATTTGCGTGGTGTAAAAAGAAGACAGGATCGTTCGGAGCAGTAGGGACAACGCCCATCTGTCCGCCAACCCAACGGTGTACACGATTGTGAAGCTGCGGTCCGTTAATAAATCCTTCAAGCTGATTACGAAAGCTGTTTTGGCTGGTCATATCCCAAGGCGGCGTATCATATTGAGTTATTTTTAAAGCTTTGAGAACATCATCTCGAGTAGGGAGTGTAGGCGCCTCTTTCGTTGCTCCAAAATTACGTTTTAACCCTCCAGAAGGATTTCCTTGTTCATCGATCGTCGTCCAGCGCCCAGCTGCAAATGGCCCAGTATCGACGATAAAATCCTTTTTGGGATTTCCGTTTCCGCCCATAAAATCTGCGCTCCAAATTGGTGATTGTGATGGATCCTGCAGCTGTGCATCCGTTTCCCATTCCCAATAAGGAAGGGTTACTTCTGGATTGATCGACTGGAGGTCACGTTCGAATCGCAAAAGGTATTCACGATGCCACGGCAAAAAAGCAGAACTCATATGTGCTGCATTTCGATCGCTGCCCGGAGGAGTATGAAATTTACCTGCTGCACCATGCCAGGCTATATAGCGGTCATATATTCCTTTTTCCTTTAGTATGAGCACGGCACGAATAAAATCTCTTTTTTCGGTGTCTGTAAGATGTAATACGTTTTTTCTGACTTTATATTTGTTACTCATTTTTTAACCTCTTTCTAAAAAAGAAGCAAGGGGCTGTTTCTTTTTTATATTCAGAATATGTCCAAGAGGTAAAAATGCTACTGTAAATTTAAAGAGACTTTTTTAAAGGTGTAAATTATAAATAGAGGTAAAATCAAAAAAGCAGGCGTGGGCCTGCTTTTTTCATTGTATATATTAGGGTTAATGACCTATTGGATACATGGTCGTTACACTGTAGTCGTAGTCTTTGCCTCTGTAGTCGGTATACACAACTCTAACTTCTTGGTTTAAAGAACTAATATATTTTTCTTTAACGTAATTGCCAGATTTATTATTGGTGCCGTCTTCACCTTCGTTAATGACTTCTTCGGCAATAGACATGGCTTGTTTTTCATTTAAATACTTGCTGAATTGGCTTTTACCATGGTAATTGTCCGCTCCTGGTTTTTGCATATGCGCGACAATGTGGCAATATCCGTATTTATCATTTCCTTCTTGTAAGACAAGCTCTTTGCCGGTAAATAACCTGTCGCTTTGAGTCTCTGCAGAGCATTCGTTGCTTGATGTAGTGTCCGATGTACTGCTGGATGTGCTGCTTGAATTTTCATGCTGCTGAATGAGGGAAATAGGCGAATTGTTGGTAAATACAGCGATGAGAGCAATCACAAGTGCTACAATGGTGTATAGTATTTTGCTGTTTTTAAAAAAATCCATTCCTTTATGCGTCTCCTTTTTGAATCAACGTTAAAATCAAATCAACTTTCTTTTCTAGCTGATCGATTAAGTTTTGTTTTACTTGTTCTGATTGTAATAAAGCGCTTCTTAGTTCGTCCATATCTTTTTGCATATACGCACGGTTTTCTTTTTCTTGCTGCAGCTCTTTTTGAAGAGCGTGTATCGTGGACAGCAATTCTTTATCTTGGTTCATTTCTGCGTTCACCGCCTCTGTGTTGATAAAAAGCAACGTATGCCCACTATATAAAATACCACTATCTCTGCTGTAAATCGACTATTTGGATAGGAAATGAGCCCTCCCGGGTGAGGTTTTAGCAGGATATTGCTAGTTGAGAGGAGAATAGTATGGTTTACCGTAGATAGATAAGCTGCGCAGAAAAGAGGGAAGAAAATGTTTCTGGAATTAGAGACAAAACGGCTGATATTAAGAAAAATTGTAGAAAATGATGCGGGTGAGATTTTAGAATGCTTTTCTGATGAAGACGTGCTGCGCTATTACGGGCAAAAATCTTTAGAATCGATTGACCAAGTGAAAGGGATCATTAAGAATTTTTCCAAAGGCTACGAAGAAAAGCAGTTGATTAAATGGGGGATTCAGCTAAAAGAAAACGAAAAGCTGATTGGCACAATAGGGTTTCAAGAGTGGTCTGCAGAACATAAAAAAGCAAATATAAGCTATGCACTTTTTCCAGAGCACTGGAACAAAGGATACGCAACGGAAGCCGTTCATGAAGCGGTCTCTTATGGATTCAACGAACTTCAATACAATCGCATAGGAGCGATTGTATTTACGCAAAATAGCGGATCTATCGCTTTGTTAAGCAAAGTAGGATTTAAAAAAGAAGGGACGTTAAGAGAGTACCTATATCAAAACAATATCCCGTTTGATACATATGTTTATTCGCTGCTGCGCGGGGAAGCAAAGATATAATTGTAAGCACAAAAAAAGGAACATGGGGAGATGTTCCTTTTTTTGTGCTTATATTTGTTATTAGAACGTACGTGCAGCTTCTTTAGCGCGAGCAATACCGTCTTCTTTAATTTCTTGTGCTTTATCTGGCATTGCAGCCTGTCCTTCTACAAATAGGCTTCCGATAGAAGGAACCCCGAAGAAGTTCATCATAATGCGCATATAGCGGTGACCCATTTCTAGTTCACCAGCAGGGCCGCGAGAGTAGATACCGCCGTTTGCTTGAATATGATACGCTTTTTTATCTGTTAATAGACCTACAGAACCTTCTGCTGTATATTTAAATGATTTTCCAGCTACTGCTACAGCATCTAAGTATGCTTTCATCACTGGAGGGAATGAGAAGTTCCACATTGGTGTAACAAATACATATTTGTCCGCTTGAGCAAATTGGTCACTTAACTCGTTTAAGCGAGCAACTTTGCGCTGTTCTTCAGAAGTAAGTGTATCAAATTCTGCGCCGCTTCCAAGTTTGCCCCATCCGCTGAATACATCGCCGTCGATGTGAGGGATATGCTCTTGATATAAGTTAACGTGAACAATCTCATCCGTTGGGTTTACTTCTTTATACTCATTAATAAATGCATCTCCCGCAGCCATACTGAATGATTGCGTAGCATCGTTAGGGTTTGCTGTAATATATAATACTTTTGCCATAATTCTTTTCACCTTTCTGTTTTCAATATATAAATGTTGTTTTATGAATTAAAGATAATATGTTCGAAAACATCTACTACGTTATTAATAGTAACTTACGTAACAAATTTAGTCAAAGGTTTTTTATTGGGTTTTATCATGTTCACAAACATTTTTAAGAGTATTACGCTTTTGGATTTTATGGCTGAATCCTTTAAAAATAAGGTTTTTTTCAGGCTGAAGTGTGAGTTTAAACGTTATTTATCTAGAGGAACTATCTTTTTTTGAAGGTGGATAATTAAAAAACGAAAAAGAAAAATTATATATTTTTGTTTCATGCGTTATTAATAGTAACAAAAAATAACAGCGTTTAACCGTTTGTTTAACATATATTTTTAGCGCAAAACGAGACAGAAAGAGAGGAATATTTCAAGGGAAATATAATGTAGGGAAGAGGAAAGAAAAGAAAAAGACCTCGATCTGTTTCGAGGTCTTTTTGATTCTTATTGAATTTAAAACGTTTTGGCCATTGAATGTGCTTTTTGGAGTGCTTTTTCTTTAATTTGCGGAATTTGATCCGGGAATTTTACTTGCCCTTCAATAATAATGCTTTCAAACGCTTCGATTCCAAAGAAGTCCATCATGATTTCTAAATAGCGGTGGCCCATTTCTCTTGCCATTTCAGGGCCTTCTGAATACACGTCTCCGCGGGACTGAATGTGAATTGCTTTTTTTCCTTTAAGCAATCCTTGAGCGCCTTCTTTTGTATATGTAAAGGTTTTACCTGACACGGTAATCGCATCAATGTACGTTTTCATGATCGCAGGAACAGAAAAATTCCACATTGGCGTGACAAAAATATATTTGTCAGCGAGTACGAACTGTCCGCCTAGTTCGGCTAACCGTCCCACTTTTAATCGTTCATCCGTTGATAAATCCTGGATGGAGGAGTGAGAACGAAGCTTTTTCCATCCGTTAAATACGTCTGCATCTAAGTATGGAATATCTGCTTGATATAAATCTAAATGAACCACATCATCTTCTGGATGGGTTTGCTTATACACGTCAATAAATTCTTTCCCTACAGCCATGCTAAGCGATTCGTCTTCAGCTAAAGGGTGTGCAGTAATATAGAGAACATTTGCCATGATGCTCATCCTTTCTATGGAGTAGTTTTATTAATCTTGGACCCAGCTTTCTGCCCACTGGCTAATCGGTCCTAGTATTTTACCTAACTCTGTTCCTTTTTGAGTCAGCGAATATTCAGAACGAATAGGGCGGTCGGGAATGACATTTCGGACAACGATTCCGTGGTCTTCAAGCTCTTTAATCCGTTCTGTCAACAGCCTTCTGCTTAAAGCTGGTATACTTTCATTTAATTCACTAAAGCGTTTAGGACCGCTCATAAGCACATAGATGATTAATCCTGTCCACTTCTTGCCAATCAGTTCGAAACTTTTTTCTACTTTAGGTTGAATATCTTTTGGTTCGTCCATATTACGTATCCTCCTTCAAACAATATGGATGAAAAATAACTTATGCATTTATTGTAACAGAAAAAGCATAAAAACATGTGGAAACTTTGGGTGAAGCAGGGTGAAATGAATAAATTCACTAATGTTTGTACCTTGCCTTGTGTTTTATAAAAACTTTTCACACATAGGCTTGTCACAACATATGATGTACAAATTCTCTTTAAGAAAAGGTGGTATGGTCATGGCAGGAGTTATTAACATCTGTAACACGAGAATTAATGGTATGGCAAGAAACGGATCGATGAATTTGGGAGAAGTTCTTCACAACGGACACACAGCGGATGTTAAATCTGTTGGAATCAACTCAACCTATGGAGACATTTCAGCTGCTTGTGCGCGAATGAAAAATACGAACTTGGATCCAGACGTGTTTGATCAAACCGATTTAGCGAATCTTGATAACGCATATGGCAATCAGATATAAAAATGAGCAGCTTATAACAAATAAAGTTATAAGCTACTCGTTAGCTTGTTTTGCTTTTTTCTAGGCGCATAGTGGACAAGATTCTGACTTTTTCCATTGTTGTACGATAAAACTAATTCCTTTGTGTTAGTGGCACAAAGGTGGTGAGGTATGACATGTGCTAGAAAAAGGAGAGACTGTAAAAGAAGCGCTATAGCACATTATAACGCTAGTTCATCTGTTTGCCCTTAATGAAATTGGCAAAAAATGAATCTTTTTAGGGTATGATTCGTACTAGTAAATAGATACATAATTTTGATGAAGAAAAGAGGTAATACATTGAGAAACAAAGGTTTGATCGCTACGATTGTTGTGTTAGTGCTTATTGTAATTTACGGAATAAGCTCTTACAATGGCCTCGTTAGCGCAGAGGAAGATGTAGATAATAAATTTTCCCAAGTGGATAACCAACTAAAAAGACGATCTGATTTAATTCCTAACTTAGTGGAAACGGTAAAAGGCTACGCTAAGCATGAACAGGAAGCAATTGATTCAGTCACTCAGGCAAGAGCGCAGCTAGCGGGAGCGAAAACGCCTGAAGATAAAGCTGATGCAGATCAGCAATTAAGCGGCGCGTTAAATCGCCTGCTTGTAGTGGTTGAAAAGTATCCGGATTTAAAAGCAAATGAAAACTTCAGAAGCTTGATGGATAGCTTAGAAGGGACGGAAAATCGACTTGCTGTAGCGCGTAAAGACTATAATGATGAAGTTGCAAAATATAATAAATCCGTTAAAGGATTTCCTAAAAACATGTTCGCGCGCACGTTTGGGTTTGATGAAAAATCATATTTTGAAGTAACAAATGAAGAAAAACAAGCGCCGAAAGTTGATTTCGGGAGCGATAAGTGATGAAATTTCTTGCTTCGTTTGCTTTATTATTATCTCTTTTATGTAATACGGTAAGCGTTGCTTTTGCTGCACCTGATATCCCAAATCCGGTAGGCGATATTTACGTTCAAGATTTTGCTCATCTGTTAAATGACCAGGAAAAAGCGGATATCAATCAAATGGGCAGAAAGTTAGATGATGAAACGAAAGCTCAAGTAGCGATTCTTACGGTGAATTCATTAGGTGATTCGGATGTAGAAGAGTACGCAAATGAAGCGTTTCGAAAGTATAAACTCGGTGATAAAAAGCTGAACAATGGTGTCCTTATTTTGCTCGCTAAAAAAGAACAAAAAATCCGAATCGAAGTAGGGTATGGGTTAGAAGGAGCTATCACCGATATCAAATCTGGAGAAATCATCGACTCTTATGCCATTCCTAACTTGAAAAACGGCAAATACGATACGGCGCTAGAAAGCACATATAAAGCTGTTTATAACCAAGTCGTAAAAGAGTATGATTTAGGAACAGATTTTGAACAAAAAGTGCCAAAAGCAGCTCCTCCTTCTGATAGCGGTGTTCATTTCACACCCCTTCAAACGCTGCTGATTGCAGCTGTTATTGTGGGCTTGCTTATCCTTGACTTTGTCTTTTTTAAAGGAGCCATCACTCAATTTCTGCTAAACTTCCTTGTCATGTTTGGAGGAAGAGGCGGCGGAGGTGGCGGCAGTGGAAGCGGTCCTCGCGGAGGGGGAGGCGGCAGCTCCGGAGGCGGCGGAGCGAGCCGAGGCTGGTAAAAAGATAAGAGTTAAAAGAGGCTGAGATAAAATTAGGTTAGTTGAAAGAAAATCCGAACGTGATGGATTCTTGATTGAGAATCCAACGCGTTCGGATTTTTTGTTTGGATGGTGAACCTAGCTTTCATATCTTCATTCAGTTCCTTCTAGCAGTTGATTGGAGGGCGAGGCGAAGACTCCTGGGGGGAAAGGCTCACCGGCCGCGTCATGAGGGGTTCAGCTCATGTATTCTATTTGTCCTCATTTAGATGAAATAATTAGGGGTATCTCAACCTCTTTTTTGCTTTGTGTGCCTATATCTTAAAAAATAGATTTTTTCCATTGTATAAGCATAATCAAAAAAAATTAGGGAACTAAGAAAAAAGTTAGAGATTTACAAATAAAAAGGAAGGTTTTATATGAATACATTTAGATGGATAGCGGCAAGGAAACAGCTTTCTCCTCGCGCGTTTAAAGATGAGTTAACTAGTCAAATCTGGTTTAGTCCCTTAATTTATGCTTTCTTTTCTGTTCTTTTAGCTGCACTGACGCTGTTTCTTGACTATTATTGCAAAGTAGGAGAGAAGGTCCCTTCATTTTTTTCAATCAACATGGATTTAACGAATACGTTAGTGAGTACGATTATGCCCGGGATTTTATCGATTACCACATTTACCTTTAACTTAATGCTTGTTGTGTTTACATCATTTGCAGCTCAGTTTTCTCCTCGCGTGTTAAAAAACTTTGCTTCTTCTAAGTCTACTCAGCGAATTTTAGGTATTTTTATAGGGAGTTTTTTGTATACACTTTTTGTCTTTCTTTTTTTAAACAGCTCTCAAGTAGACGGATATTTTGCGATTCCGTTTGTGACGACAGCCCTTTCTGTTTTTAGTGCGGGCACGTTTGTCTACTTCATTAATCATTCTGTTAAGTGGCTGCAAGTAAATCATATGACTCAATCGATGAAAACAGCGTCCATAAAAGCGATTAAGACAACGATTCGCGAGGAACTGGAGATTCATCGAACGCAGTCTAGTCATAGCGAACAATTTTCCTTTCCAGAAGGAGAGAAAAAGCCGGTATGTATTCAAACATCTGGCTATATTCAAACGTTGAACTACAGCCAATTGATTCACTGTGCCAAAGAGCATAATTTAGTGATAAAAATGGAGCGTGAAGTAGGGGATTATGTGCTCAGCGGAACCGTATTGTTTTATTATTGGTATAGAGATTCGACGGAGCACGATGAAATGGATTGCACCGTCTTTCACCAATATATCCATGTAGGGAAATCCCAGACTGATATTCAAGACACGACGTATATTATTACCAAGTTTGTGGAGATGGCGATTAAATCACTAGGAAATGATGACTTCAAAACGGCAGTTAACTCCATTCACCAAATTAGCGATATTCTTCGGGAAATTTGTGCTGCGAGTCAATTTTCTTCTTACTTAGTTGATGATAAAGGCGTGATACGAATGGTGATCCCTGACAAAAAGTTTGAGGACTTTTTATATGATGGATTTGCTAATATCCGGCACTATGCGAGACGGAATATTATCATTACGATGGAGCTGCTCAAAACGCTTGGAAATCTCGCTGAGGCCATTGGGCCAGCTTATTATGACGACATCTGGGAGTTTGCCGTATACATTTCTAAAGGCTTTGAAGAAGAGTATTTATTTGTTCAAGATAAAAAATATTTTTTACATATTCTTTGCGATTTAGCGGTTTCCACAAAAAAAGAAGAGCAGTATGAACAAATCGCCAAACAAATGAAAGAATAAAAAAAGCCGAAGTCAGACGGGACTGACCCCCTAGAGTGAGACAAATAAAAAACACCTTTAAGTTAAAAAACGGGTATGTAGTACCTAACAATAACTTGGAGGTGTTTTTTCTATGGGGACAAGAGTCAGTTATCCGGTAGAAATAAAATTAAAAGCGATTGAAATGAGATTAGCTGGTATACCTGTAAAAGAAGTATTGTCACAGCTGAATATTCGTAATCATACCCAATTGAAAACGTGGATGACATGGTATAAAAATGGAGAAATGCATCGATTTGGACAGCCTGTAGGCAAGCAGTATTCATATGGAAAAGGTCCTGAATTTAAAAGCGAGACGTCTAAGTTAGAGGCAGAGAACCGGCAGTTAAAGCAACAGATTGAGATCTTAAAAAAGTACAAGGAATTGGAAAGGAAGTGGTACCAGAAATTGTAGTAAACACAGTGGAAGAGCTAAAAGGTCAGGTGCCTATTTATCAAATCTGTTTACATCTTAATATCCCTCGATCCACTTACTATCGTTGGAAGCAACATACAAAACGGGATACATTAAAGAAATGGATGGAACAACAAGTTGGTGAACAATGTCATAAACACAAGTTTCGATATGGCTATCGAAAGATTACAGCATTACTCAATCGAACGATGAAGATTAATCATAAGTTTGTGCAGCGTGCCATGCAGAAGTATGGTTGGCAATGTCGCGTAAAACGGAAGAAACGTCAGCGAACAGGGCAACCTTATCAGGTTGCAGAGAATGTATTAAATCGTGAATTTCGAGCTGATCGTCCTCTTCAAAAACTAGTGACGGATATTACCTACTTGCCTTTTGGACCCAAACAGTTGTATCTTTCAAGTATTCAGGATTTATTTAACGGAGAAATCATTGCGTATTCCATTGGTGATTGTCAAAACGTAGCGTTTGTTTTAGATACGTTAAGTCAACTTCCTTCTTTGCCTGAAGGATGCACGCTGCATAGCGATCAAGGTTCCGTGTACACATCGTATGCTTATCAACAAAAAATCAAAGAAAGAGGCATTACCATGAGTATGTCCCGCAAAGGGACTCCCGCAGATAATGCCTCTATCGAATCGTTTCATTCCTCGCTAAAGTCTGAAACGTTCTACCTTGACGAGTTGACATATACTACGACCACCATCGTAGAGCAAACCGTCAAAAACTATATTACTTATTATAACAATGCCCGTATTCAAACAAAACTAAACAACCAGTCACCGGTACAATATCGGCAACTGGTCGTTTAAAAGGTGTTTTGATCCCTGTCTCAAAAACAGGGGTCAGTCCCGACGCTGACTTCGGCTTTTTCTTTATTTATTCGAACGTTTTAAGATGCTTTTAGCATGTGAAAATGTATCAAAGCTTGCTTTTCCGTGATACGCACCCATTCCGCTGTCACCAACGCCGCCAAATGGAAGGTAGTGAGATGTCATGTGGTTAATTGTATCGTTAATAGAACCCCCGCCGAATGACACGCTGTTTAAGATGTGATCTTGGACTGCTTCATCTTCAGAGAAAAGATAAAGTGCTAATGGTTTTGGACGTTTTACGATTGCTTGGATTACTTCTGAGATTTCATCGTATACGATGACTGGAAGAATTGGTCCAAAGATTTCATCTTGCATCACATTGTCTTCCCATGAGATGTTGTCAAGAACAGTTGGTTCAATAAACAGACGAGAACGGTCCGTTTTGCCTCCAAAAACGATATCTCCGTTTGTTAAGAAGCTGTTAAGACGATCAAAATGCTTTTCGCTCACTACGTGAGGAAAGTCTAGATTTTGTGAAACATCTTCGCCGTACGTGTTTGTTACGACTTGTTTTAGGTTAGCTAGCAGCTCGTCTTTTACATTTCGCTGAACAAGAATGTAGTCTGGCGCTACGCACGTTTGGCCAGCATTTGCAAATTTACCGCGCGCAATACGTTTAGCTGCTTCTTCAATATTAGCATCTTCGTGTACAATTGTAGGACTTTTTCCGCCTAGTTCTAGCGTAACAGGCGTTAAATGTTTAGCTGCAGCTTCTGCTACAATTTTGCCGACCATTGTACTTCCTGTAAAGAAGATGTAATCAAAGTTTTCTTTTAGTAAAGCCGTGCTTGTTTCCACTTCACCTTCGACTACAGTCAAGTATTCTTCAGGGAAGTTTTCATTAAACATCTTAGCAAGAAGGCTTGACGTATGAGGTGTTAATTCAGAAGGCTTTAACACCACGCAGTTACCTGCAGCAATCGCGCCTACTACTGGTGATACAGCAAGTTGGAACGGATAGTTCCAAGGTGCAATCACTAGAGCTAAACCGTATGGATCTTGATAAATGTAGCTTTTTGCTCCAGCGTGAGTAGATGGTGTTTCTACTTCTTTTGGCGCTGCCCATTCTGCAAGATTCTCAACTGCAAAGTCGATTTCGCTTAGTACAAGACCAACTTCTGCACGTTTTGCTTCCATTTCTGGTTTGTTAAGATCAGCTTTTACTGCTTTTAAAATGTCGTCTTCATGTCGGACAACAAGTTCTCTTAATTTTTTTAGCGTTTCTATACGGAACGCAACGTCTTTTGTTTTACCGCTGTTGAAGAATGAAAGCTGTTTTTTTGTAAGTTCTTGATAGTTATTCATCAGAAAGTCTCCTTTTACTTCACATTTTTAGCTCTTTACTTATTGAATAGAACTAGCTGCTTATTTCCAAGTCGTAACCGTATTGACCGGTAGACGGTAAGAAGCATGGCCTTCGCTTGCTGCTTTTCCGATTGAGATAAGCATAATTGGAAGATAACGTTCTTTATCTAGACCGAATGCTTCTGCGATTAAGTGTTTTTCGTATCCGCCGATTGGATTTGTATCATACCCGTGAGCACGAGCCACAAGCATAAGCTGCATAGACACAAGACCTGAATCGATCAGCACGATGTCTTTCATATCTGCTTTTGGCATGTTTTCGTAAATTGGCTTAAAGAAATTTAGCTGCTGTTCTTTAATGTCTTGAGGCATATAGCCCAGCTCTACGGCCTTGCCGAAAATCTCATCTGCATATTCAACGTTATTCATATCACCAAACACGGCAATAACAGCTGAAGATGTATGAACTTGTTCACTGTTAAATTTCGCAAGTTCAGCTAGCTTTTCTTTTCCTTCCGGCGTTTCAATTACAACAAAACGCCACGGCTGCATATTAACAGAAGAAGGAGCGCGCATAGCTTCTGTAAGAATTTCCTCCATTTCCTCACGGCTAATTTTTACTGAAGGATCATATTTTTTAATTGAACGACGTTTTAAAGCAATTTCGTTAAAGTCTTTTGTAGTCATAGTCATTATTCCTTTCTTTTTAGGCGTTAAACATATTTATTGTCATTTCCATATTTTTGATTGTGGACAATTGTTTGACATATCAATAATTGATACATCAACAATATAATACATTGATTTAAGAATTGCAAGGGAAAAAGTTTAAACTTTTGAAGTGGTGTGAATTGGAAGTGTGAAGACTCATTCTCCAGGGAACAAACAACTATAAAGAGAGTAAGGAAAAAAGAAATGATAAAAATGATCAAACAAAAAGTTTGACTACTTTATCTCTCTTGGTTACGATAAGTAACGAAAAGGGAGCAAAATTGAATTTACTGCTCTTTAAATGAATGACAGTTTGACAAAGAAGAGATAGAAAAATGTTTATTCTCTTTTTAAAACTTAAACTGTATTTGTAATTAGTACAGTATAACAAGACATATTAAACAGGAAAAGTAGGAGGACTTCAAGATGTATACAGATTTAAAAGATAAAGTAGTAGTTGTAACAGGCGGATCAAAAGGATTGGGTCGCGCAATGGCCGTTCGTTTTGGTCAAGAGCAGTCAAAAGTGGTTGTAAACTACCGCAGCAACGAAGACGAAGCGCTAGAAGTAAAAAAAGAAATTGAACAAGCTGGCGGTCAAGCGATTATTGTTCGAGGCGACGTAACAAAAGAAGAAGACGTTGTGAACCTTGTAGAGACAGCTGTTAAAGAATTTGGCACATTAGACGTTATGATTAATAATGCTGGTGTTGAAAACCCGGTTCCTTCTCATGAATTATCATTAGAAAACTGGAATCAAGTAATCGACACAAACTTAACGGGCGCGTTTTTAGGCAGCCGCGAAGCGATTAAATATTTTGTTGAAAACGACATTAAAGGTAACGTTATTAACATGTCTAGCGTTCACGAAATGATTCCTTGGCCATTATTTGTTCACTATGCAGCAAGTAAAGGCGGCATGAAGCTGATGACGGAAACATTGGCTCTTGAATATGCACCAAAAGGAATCCGCGTGAATAACATTGGACCTGGGGCAATTGATACACCAATTAACGCTGAAAAATTCGCTGATCCAGAACAGCGTGCAGACGTAGAAAGTATGATTCCAATGGGCTACATCGGTAACCCGGAAGAAATCGCGTCAGTTGCAGCATTCTTAGCATCATCACAAGCAAGCTATGTAACAGGTATTACATTATTTGCGGATGGCGGTATGACAAAATATCCTTCTTTCCAAGCGGGAAGAGGTTAATAAATAGAACTGAACAAAAAAGACCTCGGAATATTCCGGGGTCTTTTTTGTATGTAATAAATGTATAGGATATTTACCAAATATTGAAACTTTTGTTGAAGTGCTACGTATATAAGCTAACGACGAATAAAGGACGTGTTGATATGCTCCCGGAAACGATTCAACAAAAAGTAAATCAGTATAGAGATTTTTATATAAGCTTAAAAAATGAGCTCAAATGGAAAGCGGCAGATCACAAGCAGTTTATGGCTATCGCTTCTATGTATACAGTGAAAGGTAAATCGCTCGAGCTTCAGGATTATCTCGAGTTAAGCGACTATATTAAAAATCAAGTAGGGATGTTTTCTACGTTAAAATCATCACAGCGTTTTACAATCGCAGCTATGCTTGATACTCGCTATGAGAATCCAAAAGAAACGTTTCATGAGTTTCTTGACGTATATGATCAATTGATACAAGGCGGATTTACGAGAGGCGCTTTTACGTACATTGCGGCTTCGGCTATGCTGTCGAATGAGTCAAGCCGAAGTCATAAAGAAATGGTCCGAAGATCCGCAGAAATTTATCAAGGCATGAAAAGAAAGCACCTTTTCCTTACTTCAAGCGGCGATGTACCTCTTGCCGTTTTATTAGCTGAAACGAGCGAGTCTACTGATGATCTCATGCATGAAATTGAACACTTCTATACAACATTGGCGCAGCATGGATTTAAAAAAGGAAATGACCTTCAATTTTTAAGTCATATTCTTTCAATCGATAAAAATTTAGATGCAGATACCCTTATTGAAAGATGCGTATCAGTAAAAGAAGCCTGTGAATCGGCAGGCATGAAAGTAAAAGCGATGCATTATCCGGTCATTGGCTTATTAGCACTGTTTGAAAAACCAGAAACTGAAATTGAACTTATCCATGAAGTGGTGAAGCAGTTAAATGCAGATAAACTTTTTAAATGGCAGAAAGACATCAACGTTATGCTGGCGGTTAATTTGGTTATCAGTGAAAAACTGAAGGATTCTAGAGTAGTCGAAACGGGCATCTATACAACGATTGAAACCATTATTCAAGCTCAGCAAGCAGCTATGCTAGCGGTTATTGCGAGCACTTCAGCAGTTGCTACTACGACTACTACTTGATAAATTAAAGAGCTATAAAAGAGAGAGGGAGACATAACTACATCAATGAAAAAATCCGAACGTATTTGATTCTCAACTAAGAACCAAACTCGTTCGGACCTTTCTTCAACTTAAATACTTTTGTCTCATCTTCTCTCTTAAAAAGTATAGACCTCGCCATCATCTGGAACAAAGACGCGGGACGCCATATCTTTTTTGGTGATAAAGCTTTTTAATTCTTCTCTTGATAGGGTCCAGTGATTGACAGCTTCCATATGAACAGAAAGAATCGTAGCATGAGGGGCCGCTTTGTGTACTTCGTAAATATCTTCTTTCCCCATCACAAGAGAACCGCCTTCTAAAAACTGATTATCGCCGCCGTTTACGACAATGACATCCGGTTGATGGGTGTTGATTTCTTCTTCAACAGCGGAATACCATACCGTATCTCCAGCTACATAAAGCGTTTTTTCGCTCTTGTGTTTAAAAACAACGCCGCATACTAAACCAGTACGCTTTAAAATTTCTCCTCTTCCGTGTTCACCTTTTGTTTTGGATAATTGGATGCCTTCAAAGACCGTGTTCTTTGTTAGTACTTCTACATTTTTAAAACCATCAGCTCTTACTACTGCGGCATCTTCTTCATTTTGAACGAACATTTTGATATCGTTTGGCAACGCCTGTTTAGCGGCATCGTCAAAATGGTCCAAATGAAGGTGAGTGAGAATTACGGCATCAATACCCTCAATAATCTCTTCAACGGATAACGGTAAGCTTACTAAAGGATTGTTTTGATCTTGTCTGATCGAATTTGGGAAAGGAGGGTACGTTCCTTTCTTCGCTAACATGGGATCAATTAAAAACGTTTTTCCCCCGTATTCAACAAGTAAAGTGGCATTTCGAATATGTGTAATCTTCATCTCTATCTCTCCTTTTTTTGATCTACATATAGTTTATAGGATAAGCTGTTTTCAAATACATAAACAAAATCAAGTCTTTTCGCACTTTTACTTGATAAATGAAAGAATATTAGTCAAAAGCAAAAAGAACCGAAACAGTGCTGTTCAGGTTCTTTTTAGTATTTCTTTTTTCTCTTCATACACACGTACTTGGTTGCGGCCG
This sequence comes from Priestia sp. FSL W8-0524, assembly GCF_038005965.1. Classification (NCBI taxonomy): domain Bacteria; kingdom Bacillati; phylum Bacillota; class Bacilli; order Caryophanales; family Bacillaceae; genus Priestia; species Priestia sp. FSL W8-0524. Next base: position 3,109,591 of record NZ_JBBOUG010000001.1, on the reverse strand, counting down.
TTTTGTTTGGCAGCGTACAGGGCGATATCTGCTTTATTCAACAGCTCATCTAACGTTTCATTTTCTTGTTTTTCCGCTTGTGCTACTCCAAGACTTAGCGTAACAGAAATGGTTTCTTCATTAATCAGTAAGGGGTGAGTCTCGACGTGACGGCGAATTTGCTCAGCAAGCGTTTCACCTTGAGATAAAGTATAGCCCTTTAGCGCGAGTACAAATTCTTCACCGCCGTACCGAGCAAAAAGGGCTCCTTGCGGCAATGCGGACTCGCAGGCTTTTACGACATGTACAAGCACCTGATCGCCGGCATAATGACCATACGTGTCGTTCACTTTTTTAAAATAATCAATATCAAGTAAAAGAAGTGTAAAAGAAGATGCGGACTTTTTTGCTTCATCGAACGCTTGCTTGCTTTGCTGAAAAAATGCCCGACGATTATAGATTTGCGTCAACTCATCGTAATAAGCTTGATTTTCAAGCTTTAGCTGAAGTCTTTTTAGCTCCGTGATATCTGTAAAAATAAGCAGCAAGCCGTGACTGTTGTTAGCATACTGCAAAGGAGAAGTGCGAACTTGATACGTATACGAAGATTGATCTTCAGAAAAAAGCTCCAGTTCATGACTGCTTTTTGCATTTTCTAATGCAAAAGGAAACGAACGGCCGGACAGCGTCACCCAAATATCAGCAAAATGTTTTCCAAGCATCGACTTTTTTAGCTGCGGAAACATGTTTTTAGACGCTAGATTAAATTCAATTAATCTATAGCTTTCATCGAGCACGACAACGCCGTCATTGATGCTGTTAAATATCGCGTCTTTCGCAACGGGCATGACCGTAAACATACGCGATGAGTTAATGGACCATAAATATAAAAATGAAGAAACCCATAAAACCATCGGAACTGGATCAATTCCCTGCGGCGTAAAGCCCATTAAATAGATAAAAGCTGTGACGATAGGGACTAATTGACCGACCATTAATGAAATTAACTGCAGGCGGTAAGCTTTGGCTGTTTCTTTCCAGCGGTAAACGGCTAGCAAAAAAGCAACGAACATAGACGAAAAGATGAACATGCCGTGAATTGTGTACCATGGCCCAATTTCTTGATGAACGTAAGGAGCACCTAGAACGGGATCAATTTCAAACACTCGGTAATGAAGGTGATGCCAGTCATTTGTTGCGACCATAATCAAACTAATAAATGGAATGATAAAAAGGGCAAAAATATGTTTTTTTCTTACCTTTATGCCGACATACTGCATAACAAACAGCAGTCCTGCAGGAGGCGAAAAAGGCATGCCCACGTATTGAATAGCGGTCCAAAATTTCATTTCTCCGAGGTTAACGGATAGTAAGCTAAACGCCGCACCCATACAATAAATAGAGGTGAAGCCTGTATGAAGAATAAATAAATGGGCAATGTTAGCGTAGTGGTGACGCTTAATAAATACGTAAAAACATAAGTATAGATTAAGAACACCGGACGTACAGATAAGCGTTATATAAGCTGTTAAATCTAAATTCAAAATTGTATCCCTCATTAAGAAAGCATTTTTAGTTAAATGTAGCACAGTTGAAATGAAATGTGGATATTTTATGTAGGAAATTAGTAGTACAGGGAATACAAGGGTAGTTCAAGACGATGAAAAAATGGTGCCTAAACAACAAGTAATTGAAACAAACGGAGAAGATTTATCTTCATCTACAAAAGTCAAAGTTTCTCAGTGAAAAACACATGCCTGAAAACACGAGATGTCCTTCATCTCCGTGTCTTCAGGCATATTTTTATTGGAGTTCTATTTAAGTTTTATAAAGGTGTCATCTGCATTTTTTTCTGTCTAAAAAAGACCCAATCCGTAAAGCCGATTTCTTTAAGACGCTTTTTTACTAGTTCAAAGTCGTCGCCAATACGCTCTGGGTCATGAGCATCAGAACCAAATGTAATGTGTACCCCGTAGTGCAGGGCTCTTTCTAAAATATCGTCTGCAGGATACCAGCCTCCGCAGTCTTTGGTTTTGCCTGATGTATTCACTTCTATAGCAATGTCATGTGCCGAAATCACTTTTAGCGTCTGATCGATTACAGCCGTCTCGATAGAAGAAAAGGAGGGATAGAATCCTTTCATGGCATCAATATGGCCAAGAATCTGAAACATTCTGCTTCGGGCGGACTCTTGGATCAATTGATAATACGTTTCTTTCGTGCGCTGCTTTTCTTTTTGAGAAAGTCCTTCCCAGCGCGTTTTATGAAAGATACTGATTTCATCAACTTGATGGACAGAGCCGATTATGTAGTCAAACGGATATTTTTCATAGTGGCTTTGATATATTCCCGCATGCTCAGGAAAGAAATCAGACTCCACGCCTAACAGCACTTCAATTTTCTCTTTATATTCTTCTTTTAGTTTCAAAATCTCAGCTACATATCCGGAGAATGCGCTTTTTCCCATCGCAATGTGAGGGTACGGCTGCTCTTCTTCGCTCGCAAAATAAGGAGAATGATCCGAAATCCCAATAATATCAAGGCCTTTATCAATAGACGCCTCTATGTAATCTCGAATCGTTCCGCGAGCATGTCCGCATCGGTCGTGATGGGTATGAAAATCAAATTTTAAATCAGCGTTCATGTTTCATCACCTCTGTCATCTTTTTGTGTGGTGTATAGAATATTCTACAAAGAAACAAAGTATCCCTCGTAGAAATGGATGAAGAGAATATTTCTTGAATTTGCGGGTGATTCATCTACTAAAAAGAGTGTACAGAAACAAGTTATTTTATTTAATTTGCTGTAAAAATTGAAATGGAATCCGTTCCAAAAGTTACATTTGATTTGGCTTATTAAAACGCATATACTACTCATACACGATCTGAAATAACGTTCAGGTAATCGCTGCATCATTTGATGTAGAGGAAAGTCCATGCTCGCACGGTGCTGAGATGCCCGTAGTGTTCGTGCCTAGTGAAAAAATAAGCTAGGGCAGCTTGGCTTATAGCTTAGCTGACGGCGGGAAAAACCACCTAAGTCCTCGGATATGGTCGAGTATCCCTGAAAGTGCCACAGTGACGAAGCTTTGCTGGAAACAGCAAAGGTGGAACGCGGTAAACCCCACGAGCGAGAAACCCAAACAATGGTAGGGGAACTGTCTCGAAGGAATTTAACGGAGAGACGGACGGTTACATGCGTAATCGTAGATAGATGATTACCGCCTGAGTACGAGAGTGAAATCGTTTGCAGTACAAAGGTACAAAACATGGCTTATCGAACGTTGTTGAAACAGAGACTGACTATATAAGATGTAACCAAAACAAACCAATGGGGTTTGTTTTTTTATTTGTTATTTTTCAACTCATAGCCGACTCATTGATAGAGTGCTTGAATTCCCTTACTATATGTAAATACATATTGCCTAAATTGTTGTATAGTTTACTTGTACTTACTAAACATGGGGAAAGGGAGAAGATGAATGATTAAGAAAATGGAACATACAGCAATTATTGTTAGAAATATGGATGAAACGATTCACTACTACGGGGATATGTTTGGCTTTAAAGTTCGCCTTCAAGGCTCTACCGAAAAAAGAGAGATGGCTTTTTTGTATCTTGAAGAACAGCCGGGTATTGAAATTGAGCTCATTCGAGATATTGATCCGATTGGCGAGTATACCAATAGCGGGATTGTTAACCATCTTGCCTTTACGGTAGAGGATATAAATAAGGCGATTCAACATTATAAGAGCAAAGGAATTGAATTTTTATCATCTGAGCCTCAGCCAACGCTTGAAGGCGGACGGATGATTTTATTTCACGGACCTAATGATGAATTGCTGCAGTTAGTAGAACGGGTTAAATTCTAAAAAAGTCTACTTTAAGGGGTACATACAAGAAAAAATGTGTTTTAGATTCTCAAAAAAGACCTTTCTTTTAGTGTGATAGAAGGGTCTTTTTGCTGTGTAGTTACTATGATATCTTAGTTAGCTTTTTAATAATCCCCTTACGTTTCAGGACAAATTCTTCTTTCTGCTAGAAAATGATGAGTATAAAATTTTAATAAGAGCCGTATACAGCAGTCATCAAGATGAACTAAAAACATCCTCGAGTATGTTTCCATTTTTTATCGTAACACCTGCTATTTATAATGTATAATTCATTATAATCATATTTTTCATACATCTATGTAATGAGTAGAGCCGCTTGATAAGGAGATGGTACAAAGTGGAATGGCAGCAGTTTAAATATTTTCAAACGCTAGCACGTACGCAGCATATGACGCGCGCCGCAGAAGAGCTGTTAATTACGCAGCCTGCGCTCAGTCGTTCAATCGCTCGTTTTGAAGAGGAAGTAGAGCACCGCTATTTGACCGGCAAGGACGTTCCATTATATTAAATCAATATGGTAAAGTTTTTTTAAAGCGTGTAGAAGATAACATAATGAAAGAATTTGATAAAGGACAAGAGGAAATTCAAGCGCTGCTAGATCCTGAAAAAGGGCAGGTGTCACTTGGATTTTTACATACGCTCAGCACGGATTTGATTCCAGATTTAATCGCTTCGTTTCGCAGTTTATATCCTAAGGTGAATTTTCAGCTGAGGCAAAGTCCTTCGCACGTGCTTCTTGAACAGCTGGAGCTCGGCGAACTGGATCTTTGTTTGATTGCGCCGATGGAAGAGAAATCGTTCATTAAATGGCAGCATCTTTGGAGTGAAGAGCTGTTTGTAATCGTACCGAAAAATCACCGGTATGCTGATCGTGAATGTATTGCACTAGAAGAAATTGCTGAGGAATCATTTATTCACTTAAAAGAAGGCTTTTCTCTTCGTCTTACGTTTGAGCAGTTATTTGAAGAGTCAGGAAGAATGCCTCACATCATGTTTGAAGGAGAGGAAGCTGATACCGTAGCGGGACTAGTAGGAGCCGGCTTAGGAATTTCTATCCTTCCAGATTTACACGGAATCGATCAAAGCAAAATAGTGAAAATCCCATTAGCTAAGGCCAACTGCCACCGAGTCATTGGACTAGCATGGATGGAAGGAAGATATCTATCACCGGCTGTTAAACAGTTTAGAAACTTTGTTTTACATAAATTTAATGATCAGAAATAAAGATGCTTCATGGCCTAGGCTTGTTTACAAACTTAGTCCTTTTTTCGTTGGAATAATCGTTTTAAAATCGATCTCTTTTTACCTACTACGCTGCTTTCTTTTGAAGCTTCTACTAATTCTGAAATGGCCTGCTGTTCACGCAGACTTTTACGCAAAGATTGAATAAGCTGCTTATCTTTTTCCTGAAGAATTTGTTTTGTATCAGGCTCTTGTTGGGGTGAAGGCTGTACCGGCTGTTCGGGAGGTGTCGGCTGCTGGTCATCGGCCTCGGGCTGGTCAGCTGCTTCTGCTGTGTCCTCTTTGTCTTCGTCTAGAGACACGGCAGCTTGATCCTCGCTTGTAGTCAAAGAGAATTCTTTTTGCAGCGCTTCATTGATTTCTTCTGCTTGACAGCCTTCATCATAAAGCTGCTTAATTTTCAGTAAAACGGTCGCAGCTGCAGCTTCATATTGTTTTGGTCGATGATCTTCTTTTTGTATAAAGAAATCTTCGAATTTATCTATGTATCTTCTGATAGTTGAAGTAGGAATACTCGTTTCTTCAGATAATTCTTTTACACTAAGCCATTTTGTCATTTTCTCACCACTTTTTAAATGATTACTTATTCGTCAGCATCAATTTGAAATTGTACTAGTATCTACTGTTTATCTTATCATGTAACGCTTCTACGTACTTTGCTGTGTTGATTTCTGTAACGTTTTTATAATCATAGTGTCATAAATAAGGGATAAGCTGCCACTCGCGCAAAGATTTGCTAGTTGAAGAATAGGAAATACAAGCATTTACCTGAAGAATGTTGCACAATGATGAGCGTACTTCTTATGTATTATCTTATAATGTTGCTGAAGAAAAATCGAGTGATTACTTCACGGTTTATTAATTATGGTAATGTTGTACTAAACAATAAAAGGAGGGACAGCATGAGTTTTACAGAGCGAGCAGTAGCCCTTATTAAACAAATTCCTCGCGGGAAAGTCATGACATACGGACAAATTGCCCGCCTGGCTGGAAGCCCTCGAGGTGCAAGACAAGTTGTACGAGTACTGCACTCAATGAGTAAGAAACATAATCTTCCCTGGCACCGAGTCATCAATTCCAAAGGAGAAATTGGATTTAAAGATGAAGAAATGCATGTTGTCCAAAAACTTTCACTCGAAGCGGAAGGAATACTCGTTTCTTCGGATGGAAGACTTGATCTTAAAGTCTATCTCTATGAACCTGACGTGCATAAATAACAATTGAGATAAATGATTGAGTATGAATTGCTTGTTACACGCCTGTTGATTTCCGTGCAAGACTTCGCTTTCCGCAGGCGGCCGCTGAGCCTCCTCGTCGCTTGCGCTCCTGCGGGGTCTCATCTATTCCGCTTTTCCTGCATGAGTCTTCGCCTTGCCCTTCAATCACCAGCTAGAAGCACCTGCATTTACCCTACTAATAAAAAAATCCGAATGAGTTTGATTCTCCATCAAAAATCAAACTCATTCGGAACTTTCTTCAACTAACATACTTTTGTTATTTATGTTTTTCAAAAGCGAGCTTTAATCCAAATCCGATTAACACGACGCCCGTTGCTTTATCCATAAAGCGCTGCACGCTAGGTGTTGTAAGCCATTTTCGTAAATAGTTAATAAAAAAGACGAATACGAAAAACCACGTGATCGCAAGGATCGTATACGTTATTCCCATAAGAAGCAATTGAAGCGTTACGTTTTGATCAGTTTGAACAAATTGAGGTAAAAAAGTTAAGAAAAACACCGCTACTTTTGGATTAAGAACATTTGAGACAAGGCCTTGACGAAAAGCGGATGTTTCTTTTGACTGCTCCTCTTTTTCAGAAGAAGATGCATTGCTTTTTTTAGAAAGGAAGGCAGAGATGCCTAAGTACATTAAGTAAAGGGCTCCTGCGTATTTTACGATTTCAAATGCCAGAGCTGACTGAAGGAGAAGAGCTGATAAGCCAAACGTGGCGGCGAGCGTATGAACTAAAGAGCCGCTCGCTAATCCTAAAGCCATTTTATAGCCGCCCGTTTGTCCGTCTGCCATCGTTCGTTTCGTGATAAGGGCGGTATCGATACCAGGGCTCATAATAACAAACAATGTAAGAACCAAAAAGGTCAAGATGTCGTTCATTTTTTTCTTCCTCCTCGCTGTGATAAAATTAAAATATACTTTATTTATTAAATATAATTTAACACACTTAACTCAGTTTATTAAGTTTAATTTAATAAAATTAAATATAATTAAACATCTTTTACGGAGGAATCATCATGGAAAACATAGATATTGGAAAAAAAGTAGAGAAATTTCGAAAAGAAAAGGGACTAAGCAGTCGTGAATTAGCAAAATTAGCGGATATCACGCCGTCTATGCTAAGTCAAATTGAACGAGGGTTAGCTAATCCGTCTATTTCAACGCTTAAGATTTTAGCTAAATGCCTCGACGTGCCTACTTTTAGCTTTTTGCTTGAAGACATAAATACCTCTCATTTAGTCGTACGGTCAAACGAGCGTAAAACGATGAAGGTAAAAGAGTTAACGTATTCGCTAGTATCACCAGATTTTACTGGAAATCTAGCTACGGCAATTATGGAAGTACCGCCGATGATGGCTTCATCAGAAACTCCTTTAGCACATAAAGGAGAGGAAGTGGCGTACGTCTTAGAAGGGAAAATTAAAGTGTATTTGGAAGAGGAAGTATATGTGCTAGAAAAAGGAGATAGTGTCAAAATCCCTTCGCATCTGAATCATAAATGGGAGAATACGTTTGAAGAGAAAGCGGTTATTTTATTTTCCGTTACGCCGCCTGTTTTTTAAAGTACTTACGGCTTTTATACTGCTCACCTTCAGTGTGAGACACTTTTATTATATAAATGTGATAAAACTATCATGTTTGTAAGAGTAAACAATTGATAAAATAGCATTGTTGGTAATCTCTACCTAAGAGAATACATACTAAATACTTTTTTGAAAGGTGTTGAAAGGTAATGAAGACATGGAAAAAGATGTTTCGCGCTTCAAAGCTCCAAAAAATGCTGCCTGTATTCGCTCTTTCGTGCGCGGCGGTTGTAGGCTTTTCAAGCAGCGAGGTACATGCTGAAACGGTAAAATGTCAAAGACAAGAAACTAAAAGTGATCGAGAGTTTGCTAAGCTTGAAGACAAATATGATGCGAATCTTGGTGTTTTTGCATTAGATACGGGTACAAATAAAACGGTCACGTATCATCCAGACGAGCGTTTTGCTTATACGTCTACTCATAAGGCTCTCGCTGTCGGTGCACTTTTACAGCAGAAGTCAATCGAAGATCTCAACGAGCGAATCTTTTATACGCGCGATGACCTTGTGAACTACAATCCAATTACAGAAAAACATGTTGATACAGGCATGACTCTTCGAGAACTCGCGGATGCATCGCTTCGCTACAGCGACAATACGGCAGGGAACTTAATTCTGCAGCAGCTGGGCGGACCGGACGGATTTAAAGAAGCTTTAGAAAAAATAGGGGACAATGTAACGCTGCCTGAACGGTTTGAACCGGATTTAAATGAAGTGAATCCAGGAGAAACCCACGATACAAGTACACCAAGAGCACTCGCTACAAGTCTTCAAACGTACGTACTTGGACAGGCACTTCCTGCAGAAAAGCGTGAACTTCTAACGGATTGGATGAAGCGAAATACAACAGGAGATGCGTTAATACGAGCGGGCGTGCCAAAAAGCTGGGAAGTAGCCGATAAGACAGGCGCAGGCTCCTACGCGACGCGAAATGATATTGCCGTCCTTTGGCCGCCAAACGGAGATCCAATTGTTCTTGCAATCCTTTCCGATCGCACGGAAAAAGATGCGGAGTATAATGATAAACTAATTGCAGAAGCGGCTAAACAAGCGGTCAAGGCTCTTAAAGTTACTCATAAATAAAAAATTGGATAATAATAGTTTAAATGTAAAAAAGATTGAAAAGATTGATAGAACATTCTATTATTAATTAGACAAAATATAGGAAGGAAGCATCTGTTATGAAAAAGATTTTTCCAATTGTTCTATCTTTCGGTTTATTAACAAGCGTATCTTTTAGCACAGCTTCAAACGTAGATGCGGCAGCTAAGTCTTACAAAAACTGCACGGAATTAAACAAAGACTATAAAGGCGGCGTAGCTCGTGCGGCTAATGTGAAAAATAAAGGCGGTAAAACAAAGTACAAGCCGTACGTATCAAAATCACTGTATGATGCCAATATAAAGCTAGATCGAGATAAAGACTATATTGCCTGTGAAAAATAAATACTAGCTGACTCATCCAAGCGCTTACAATAAGCGCTTGGATTTTTTATTATCATCAGCTCTTGTACGTTACGGGATCAAGTTTCCATAACAATTAGTCAAATCGCACAAAATAATATCAGAAAATTCACATAAATAATGATGAACTTGCGTTAAAATTCGTATACACTATGTACATGTTAAGTTAACTAACATTAGATGTTACGTTTGAAAGTAAAAACATCATAAAAAAAGGAGTTGAACGTATAGTGTCTACAAACGCAACAAGTTCCGTTATAGAAGAGGTGTATGCTTATCAAGATAGTGGTCTTGATCCGTCACTAAAGCCAAAAGCGGAAAGTGGTCGAAAGCTAACTCCGATGTCTTATATGTTTATGTGGATTGGAGACGGCGTTAATTTAGGAAATATGACGCTTGGAGCGAGCTTAGTAGTAGCAGGTACTGCGGTATTAAATCTTTTTCAAACGTTTGTGGCAGCGATTATTGCCATTGGTATTATTTCTACTTTTTTTGTATTAAACGATCGAATTGGCTATAAGACCGGCATACCGTATGTGATGCAGCTTCGAATGTCTTTTGGAATAAAAGGATCCGTCATCTCGTCTCTTTTACGAGGCATTCCAGCGATCATTTGGTATGGTTTCCAAAGCTGGACAGGCGGTACGGCTTTAAACGAAATTGGGAAAATTGTGAGCAAAGGGTCTTTTGACAATCTTGTTCTTTGTTTTATTATCATTCAGCTGCTGCAAATCGTGCTTTCTCTGTACAGCTTCCATGCGGTTAAATGGGTAGAGATGCTTGCTTCAATCATCATACTGCTTGGCCTTGTTTACGTATTTGGCGTTCTTTTAACTTCTCATAGTGAGGTAGTAGGGGAGAAGTGGGTACATACAAAAGGTTCATGGGGACTTCCGTTCTTTTCTTTCATTATGATGTTCATGGGGAATTATGCAGCGATTTTTCTAAGCGCAGCCGATTACTCTAGAGAACTGAAGCCAGGAATTAGCGACACAAAGCGCGGATTTTTATACTTTACACCGATTCTAATAGCCTACGGATTTGTTCTTACAATCGGGGCAATGCTTGCTGCTGCTACGGGTATTTCCAATCCTGTCAAAGCGTTCGCGGTTGTAGTGGATAATTCATATATTACTGTCGCTGTATCGGCATTTATTGTAATTGGCGTGATTGCCGTTAATATGGTGGCAAATATTATTCCGCCTACGTATGTGATTACGCTGCTGACAAAAGCAAATTATAAAGTGGCGGTTACCATTACCGGACTGCTTGCTTTTTGTTCATTCCCTTGGGTGCTTGTTCAAGATTCATCAGCTGCAGGACTTGGAATGTTCATTTTAATTTACTCTGCTTTTTTAGGTCCAATTGTTTCTATTTTACTAGTCGATTATTATATTTTACGGAAACAAAGAGTAAATGTAGAAGAATTGTATCAAGAAAAAGGGCCGTTTTCCGGCTACAATCCGTGCGCCATGCTTGCGATGCTCATCGGTGCAGGTGCTGCGTTTATTGAAGTCGATTTAGGCTGGATTATAGGAGTTGTGGTCGCAGGAGTCGCGTATATTCTTTTGACGAAATTTACTTTTAAACATTCAAAATTTAAAAAAGGAACCATCTTTGAATAACAACCTTCCCTCGATAAAAGCCTTTGCTTGCCGCAAAGGCTTTTTGTTTGTCTTTCAGCACGTCAGATTAAATCTCTTTGTCTAGTTTCCTAAAAAGTGGGTAAAGTAAAGAAGAGTAAAAAGTAACCTCTATTAGGAGTTGCTTTGAACAGGAGCGCATCTAATGTATCGCATCAATCATAGCTTAAAGGAGAGGGCAGAGTATGTATGAATTTAGAGTGTATACTCTTCGAGATGGAAGCGAAAAGGTAATCAAAACGCTGAAACATGAATCGTTTGCGGATGAAATTCAACGAGCGGGAATTAAGCAAACAGAAATTGCGCAAACGCAGCTAGTAGATAAACCGAGATAAGGCATTTGCATTTATTTTTACACGTTTTAAAAAAGCCGGTTTCCTGTGTCTTCACGCAGGAAACCGGCTTTTCTGATTTCTTATAGTTCTTCACCGTTTGTTTTAATCACCTGTTTATACCAGTTAAAGGAATCTTTTTTATAGCGCTCCATCGATCCGTTTCCTTCGTTGTCACGGTCGACATAAATCATGCCGTATCGTTTTTTCATTTCGCCTGTTGTAAAGGAAACAATATCAATAATTCCCCACGGCGTGTAGCCCATTAAATCAACACCATCGTACGTTACAGCTTTTTCTAACGCTTCGATGTGCGATTTTAAATATTCAATTCGCGAGGCGTCATGAATGGAACCGTCTTCTTCAACCGTATCAATCGCGCCAAATCCGTTTTCTACGATGAATAATGGAATTTGATAGCGGTCGTAGAAACGATTTAACGTATAGCGTAAGCCCGTTGGATCGATCGACCAGCCCCAATCACTTGATTTGATATAAGGGTTTGCTACGCCGTTTGGCAATCCGCCGTTTACGATATCGCCCGTGTTGTCAGCTTCAACGTCGCTTTTAACAGTGGTTGACATGTAATAGCTGAAGCCTAAATAGTCCACTTTTCCATTTCGTAAAATTTCTTCATCGCCTTCTTCAAACGGAATGTGATAGCCTTCTCGTTCGAATTCTTTTAATGCATAGCTCGGGTAATAGCCACGAACTTGAACGTCAGGGAAGAAGTAGCGCTGTCTCATTGTTTCTTCTGCTAGCATCACATCTTCAGGGTTTGAAGAATACGGATAAATTGGCACATGTGAGACCATTGCTCCGATTTGGAAATTTGGATTAATTTCTTTTCCTTTTGATACGGCAAGAGCGCTTGATAGCAGTTCGTGATGTCCCGCTTGATACATCACTTCTTTTGCGTTTTCACCCGGTTTTACAGAAACGCCGGAGTTCGTCCATAGAAAAAGAGGGTTGTTTACATCCATTTTGTTGTTGATTTCATTAAACGTCATCCAGTACGTAACTTTGTCTTTATAGCGGTCGAAACAAACTTCAGCGAACTTCACAAAGCAATCTACCGTTTTTCTGCTTCTAAATCCTCCGTATTCTCGAGCTAAATGCAGGGGCATTTCAAAATGAGACAGCGTAATAACCGGTTCAATTCCGTGCTTTAATAGTTCATCAAATACATCATCGTAGAATTTTAGTCCTTCTTCGTTTGGCTCAGCTTCATCGCCTTTAGGAAAAATACGGCTCCAGCCAATAGACGTTCGCAAACATTTTAAGCCCATTTCTGCAAAAAGTGCGATATCTTCTTTGTAGCGGTGATAAAAATCAATTGCTTCGTGATTTGGATAAAATTTATCATCTTCCACTGTTTCAGTGATTTGTCGCGCTACACCGTGCGCACCTGCAGTCATAACGTCTACTACGCTTGGTCCTTTTCCGCCTTGGTTCCATCCACCTTCAAATTGATGAGCTGCTAATGCGCCGCCCCATAAAAAATTCTTTGGCATCTTTGTCATTGTTAGTTCCTCCTTATTTCACTACGGTAAATAATGTTTGATTCAGCCCGCTATTTTCAATATCTTCAACGATTACTTCTCGATAAGCGCTTGAATTTGTGATAATAACAGGGGTAATGGTTTGCAATCCTTGTGTTTCAATAAATTCTTTATCAAATTCTATTAGTAAATCGTCTTTTTTAAATTTTACACCGTCTTCTACATGCACGGTAAACGGCTTGCCGTCTAACGTAACGGTATCTAATCCAATATGAACAAGTAATTCAACGCCGTATTCTGAACGAAGGCCGATGGCGTGCTTCGTTGGTGCTACCATAACAACCGTTCCGTCAAAAGGTGCATAAAGCTTATTATCTGAAGGATCAATCGCTAATCCTTCTCCCATCGCACCTGAGCTGAATACTTGGTCTGGTACGCTAGAAAGAGGAATGACTTTTCCGCTAAACGGCGCGCTGATCGTTTCTTCATTTTCATTCGGGTTACTTACAGCCACTTCTTTTAAAGCTGAAGTAGCCGCATCTTTTGCTGCATCTTCTCCGTAACCAAATACTTGAATAAGCACAACGGGAAGAATAATTGCAATGGCACATCCAATCAAAATTCCCCAGATTGACATCGGGTAGTCTTGGCTAATACCGTTTACAATTGTCAACGGTCCGGGCAGGCCTGCGTAAGCAAAGTAGTAAGGGTGAAAGAAGCTTGCTACAACAGCGCCAATAGCGCCTGAAACGCATCCAAAGATAAACGGCTTTTTAAAACGTAAATTTACACCGTAAATAGCTGGCTCTGTAATACCAAATAATCCTGTTATTCCGGCTGATACGCTCACTTTACGTGCTTCTTGGCTTTTTGCTTTTAAAATAACCCCAAGTACCGCTCCGACTTGAGCTACCACGGCAATTGTTTGATACGCTTGAAACGAGTCTCTGCCGTTTAAATCAAAGTTTGCAAGCACCATCGGCGTAATTCCCCAGTGTACCCCAAAGATCACAACAATTTGCCAGAAGCCGCCAATAATTGCTCCAGCTAAGGCAGGTACGTTTTCAGCTAAAAAGTTATAGCCGTGAGCGATTCCGTTAGCTCCCATCGTTGTAACGGGGCCAATGAGTAAAATCGTTATAGGAACCATAATCACCATACATAAAAACGGAACAAACAGCGGTCTAACGACTTCATGAATGCTCTTATTTAGGAACCTTTCAAGATAAGACAAAATCCATACTAAAAATAAAGGCGGTAAAACAGAAGAAGTATAGACCGTTTCCGATAGAGAAAGACCTAAAAACGTAATGCTGCTTCCGTCGGCAATTTTGGCTGCCATTTCTGCCCATGTTGGACTGACTAATGCGGCACAGCACGCCACTGCGATGTAGGTGTTGGTTTTAAAATGCTTGGATGCTGTAATGGCAATAAAAATAGGTAAAAAAACAAATGGTGCCCATGAAATGAAGCTTAATACTTGATACGTGCCTGTTTTTGCAAAGCTGCTAGAGACTAAATTAATTAAAATTAACGAGCCCTGCAAAATTCCTGCTGCTGCCAAGATGTATACAAACGGCGCAAACACAGCAGACATCGTAGCAATCACGCGATTTAAGATTGTCCCTTTGTTTTCAGTTTGCTCCTCTGTGGTATCCAAGTTTACTAAACTAGCAAACTCTTCATAAACGTCTCCCACGTGTTGCCCAATAACAACTTGAAACTGTCCGCTGTTTTCAACCACCGTAATGACACCGGGCATAGAAGACACCGTGCGTTTGGCTTCTGGCTTGGAACGTTTTAACACAATTCGCAGCCTTGTGGCACAGCGTGTAGCGCTTACAATATTTTCTTCGCCGCCCACCGCATCTAAAATGTCTGACGCAAGCTTGTGATAATCTCTAATTTTACCTCCCATACGTTTAACCCCCTTGTTGAGTATACGCTTTCAGTATAATTGTATCGATACAATTTATCAATACCCAAATAAAATAATAATCAATAAATAATTTAAGTTTAGGGTATGCAGTTAGATTATGGTATAATCGTGTTATTCTCGAGACAAATTCAGTAAAGAGGTATAGCTATGATTAAATACCAACAAATTGCAATTGAAATTGAAACCTATATTGAAGAACACAAGCTTCAGCAAGGAGATAAGCTGCCGGTATTAGAAACGCTGATGGTGCAATTCAAGGCGAGCAAAAGTACCGTAACAAAGGCCTTAGATCTGCTAGAGAAAAAAGGCGTTGTTTTTCAAGTGAGAGGAAGCGGCATTTTTGTCCGCCGTCATAAGCGAACAGGATATATCGGCTTGCTTTCTAACCAAGGATTTACAAGCGAACTAGAAGATTTTCATTTAACATCGGAAGTGATTGAGCTAGATGTACGAAAGCCGACGCAAGAAGCCGCGTTAAATTTAAACATAGCCGAAGATAGCGACGCGTATTACGTCAAAAGAGTACGGTATATTAACGGCCAGACGCTGTGTCTAGAAGAATCATTTTATAATAAATCCATCGTTACATACTTAAATAACGAAATTGTGTCAGAGTCTATTTTTCATTACATTAAAGAAGGGCTCGGCTTAAAAATTGGTTTTTCTGATCTATATCTTCACGTTGGTAAGCTGAACAGAGAAGAAGCGAAGTACCTAGGATTAAAAGAAGGCGATCCTAAATTATTTATTGAAACACTCTTTCACTTAGCCAACGGACAGCCGTTTGATTTTTCAAAAGTAACGTATAACTACGAACAGTCTCAGTTCTTTTTACAAGCAACAAGTCACGTTTTATAAAAAAGTGCCCGTCTCTCAATTAGGCAGGACGAGAGGCAGGCACTTTTTTTCATTTCTTCGATAAAAATATGAAATAAGATAAAGATTGTAATAAATAGGAAATTCTTATACGATAAAATGGTTACAGGATTTATAGAGATAAGGAAATGAGATGCGAAGTTGAAAAAGATGCTGAGTTATCTTATTCCCATGCTTTTTATGTTTGGTTTGCTTTCTATGAATTTATTTCAGCCGACTAAAGGTGATTTTATCGCTGTAGGTGGAATATCGATTTTTGCAGGTACCGTAATTAGTTTTATAATGAACATAGGTCATGCAGTATTAAAAACAGTCAAAAGTAAGATGGAGTAAACTGATTAGAGGCGGTGGAGGTTTTGAGTGAAAGTATCATTATTCAGCCATATACTAGCAAGTATCAACAGCAAGTAGTGGATTTAATTCTTCATATTCAGCAGCAAGAATACCAAATTCCAATAACGGAAAAAGATCAGCCTGATTTATTTGAAATCGAAAGCTTTTATCAACGGGGAAACGGAAATTTCTGGGTGGCTGTTTGCAACGAAAAAGTAGTAGGAAGCGTAGCTTTAATAGACATTGGCAGCCGTCAAGTAGCGCTGCGGAAAATGTTTGTAGCAAAGTCCTATAGAGGAGCAAACTTCAAAACAGCTTACCGTTTATTACATACAGCTATCGCGTGGGCCAAAGAGAAAGAAGTGGAAAGAATATACTTAGGAACCACCTTACAATATAGGGCTGCCCATCGATTTTATGAGAAAAATGGATTTCAAGCTATAGAGAAAGAAAAGCTGCCTGCGAATTTCCCGGTGATGAACGTAGATAAAAAGTTTTATACATATGGGGTATAAAATGAGCCACTAGATTCTTATCTAGCGGCTTTTACTTTGGCAATGTCTCTTGATAATGAACTCTTTTTTTCAATAGTAAATCGTCTAACTGAGCAATTAAAATCCCCGCGACTACAATAACAGAACCAATCAGTTCTTTAAGCGTAAACAGCTCGTGCAAAAAGAGAACGGCAAACAGCGAAGCAAAAATCGGCTCTGTTGCAAAAATAAGACCTGTGTGAGTAGGCGTTGTGTAGCGCTGCGCAATGGCTTGACAAATGAATCCAATCGCGCTGCAAAGAACGCCAAGACCTAAAATCGCAATCCATGATGATAAAGTAGCTGGAATGCTGGGGTGTTCAAATAAAAAGCTGCAAATCAGTGCAAATAATCCAGCAAACCCTAGCTGTAAAATGCCGAGAGCAATTGGATTTTCGTTTTTCGTAAACGTGCCGGTCAGCGTAATATGAATGGCATAACATAGCGCCGTTCCAATGCAAAGTACATCACCAGTATTCATATGAAAGGAGTGCTTTAAAGTTAAAACACCTATACCGGTTAGGGTAACGATAACTCCAAGTCCAATCGGCCAAGAAGGAAGCTTCTTTACTAGCAGGCAGTTGAGCAATGGAACAAAAATGACCGTTAAACTGACAAGAAATCCGGCATTTGAAGCAGACGTCATGCTGACGCCAAACGTGACAAATGAAAAAACTGAAAACAGTAAAAAGCCTAAAATAGCTGATGATAAAATCGTTTTGCGCGTAATATGTAGTAACGGCTTATAGAAAAACAGTCCGGCAATCAAAAAAGCAATTAAACATCTAAGTGCAATGATAGTAAATGACCCGAGCGAACTCAGCCCCATTTTCATAAATACGTACGACATGCCCCAAAATACATTTACACCAACCATCATCATATTTGCTCGTGTGCGGTAACTCACGTTCAACCCTCCATTGTTTATGATGTACTCACAGTATACAAAGGAATTTGATATTAATAAAATGAATCTTTATAATGATGAACGTGAATTAAATTCATGTTAAGGCGGGAGAAAATGAGCTTAGTGAAATATGAAATTTTAAACAAAGTAGCGGAAGTGAGAAGCTTTACAAAAGCGGCAGATGCGCTGGCGCTCACGCAGTCAGCGGTCAGTCATGCTATTACAAATCTTGAAACAGAATTTGGATTTCCGCTTGTGAATCGAAACAGATCAGGTATTACCTTAACAACAGAAGGCGAAGCGATGCTTCTTGCTATTCGGAAAGTGCTCCAAGAAAATGAAAAAGTTCATCAAGAAGCAGCCAGTCTCTTAGGTCTTGCAAAAGGAACCATCAAAATCGGTATTTTTAAAAGCGTATCGACCAAGTGGCTCCCCGAAATTATTCAGCTGATGGAAAAAAACTACCCTGAGATTCAAATTCAGCTTAAAGAAGGCGATTACCTTGAAATTGAACAGTGGCTGCTGAGCGGAGAAATAGACTGCGGCTTTATCAACATTACGCATTCAAGTCAATTTCATATTATTTCTTTAAAAAAAGACCGGCTGCTGTGCGTCGTATCAAATCAAAGTGCTTTGTATCATCAAAAAACCGTTTCCTTTAAAGATTTAGAGAAAGAACCGTTTATTATGCCTACGTACGGCGGATATCATGATGTTAAGCAATTGTTTGAAGAACAGGGGATTCAGCCTGAAATTCGCTTTGAATTAATGGATGAAAGTGCTATCCTATCGATGATTACGCATCACTTAGGCATTAGCATTTTACCTGAAATGCTTTTAGATGCTATACCACAAGAGCTGCGTGCCATTCCGTTTCAAGTGGATAGCTACCGTTCAATTGGTCTAGCTACTCGTTATCATCTCTCGCCTGCGGCTGAGAAATTTGCTGAAACAACACAGACATGGCTGCAGAAGTCGGACAAATAAGAGGTCATTTATAGACCAAAATCGGTTAATTCATAAGACTCTTAGGAACTAAGCGCATCTTTGTGCTATAATAAAGCTATACAATTACCTATTAGTCATCATCGATGACTAATTTTTTTTGGAGGATAATATGGAAGATTTATTACAATTAAAGAACAAGAACATTGTGATTATGGGAGTTGCCAACGACAGAAGTATTGCTTGGGGTGTCGCAAAAGCCCTTCATCAAGTAGGAGCAAACTTAATTTTTACATACCGTAAAGAACGTTCACTAGGAAAGTTGAACAAGCTTTTAGAAAAAAATGAAATTCAAGCTAAATTAATTGCAGAATGCGACGTAAACAGCGATGAAAGCATTGAAGCGGCGTTCAAAAAAATCGGAGAAGAAGCGGGCACAGTTCACGGAGTGATTCACTCTGTTGCGTTTGCTCATTCAGAAGATCTAAACGGCGAGTTTATTAATACGTCAAGAAGCGGATATGCATTTGCTCAAGACACAAGCGCTTATTCATTTATCGCTGTAGCGAAAGCAGCAAAACCTCTTATGACAGAAGGCGGTTCTCTTGTAGCAATGAGCTATCTTGGTGCAGAACGTGCAGTTGAAGGCTATAATGTAATGGGCGTAGCGAAAGCAGCGCTTGAGTCTTCAGTAAAATACTTAGCATTAGACTTAGGAAAAGACAACATCCGCGTAAATGCGATTTCAGCAGGCCCAATTCGTACGCTTGCAGCAAAAGGCATTTCTGACTTTAACCAAATTCTTCACAAAGTTGAAGAAAAAGCACCTCTTAAGCGTAATGTAACGCAAGCAGAAGTTGGCGACATGACGGTTGTATTACTGAGCCATCTTTCACGCGGCGTAACAGGAGAAATCGTACACGTAGACGCTGGTTACAATATTGTAGGTTAATTCCAAAACACCTTCTCGAATGAGAAGGTGTTTTTTTCATGAGAAGACAAATGCATCCCAAAACACATAGACCTCTTAAAGAAATATTATTAGCAATAAGGTGAATCATAAGAAATATTCATTCTATATTTCTAGATAAATGTGTGCTTCTACTTATAAAACAAGAGCTCATGTCTATAAGTAAAGACAAGAAATATGTAATTTAGTTCATAATTAATCAAACGCCTATATTTTAAAATAGATAAGCTCTAAATTCTAAAAAGAACATATGATGTGGCAAAGGAAAAGGAGTTGACGAAATATGCATCAAGGACAGCAACATTACATTCCATGGGAACAATGGCATCATCAGCATCCTCAAGGCACGTGGAATCAATGGCATCAGCAACATCCTCATGTACCTTGGGAGCAGTGGCATAAACAGTATCCGCACGGCACATGGAATCAATGGCATCAACAACATCCATACACACCTTGGAATCAATGGCATCAGCAGTATCCGCACGGTTCGTGGAATCAGTGGCATCAGCAAAATCCATATGTGCCATGGAATCAGTGGCACCAGCAGCATCCACACAGTTCGTGGAATCAATGGCATAATATTTATCATCAAAGCTAATCAGCTTTTTCACACAAAAGGTCCAGTTCCCAAGGAGAACTGGACCTTTTGTGCGCAGATGGTGAATGGCGCAGTAAGCTTATTTTTTAGTAATTTATATGAGCCCAGGTGATGCATGAAAACGGAAAAGTCTGTTTGGTCTATAGGGGAGGGGGTACACACAGTAAAGGAGATTAAAGAAAACATTCATGATTCCTAAGGTGTATAAAGTGGATTGATTCGTATGAAAGGATTCATGTAAATAAGTAAAATTAACTATAATTTTCTCGCTTGACAATATACCTATAGGGGTATAATATAAAGCGTGTAAACAACATCAATTCAATAGCAAGGCGGTGATTGTTATGCTCTATATAGCAGTATTGTTGCTTGCTACTTTATTTATTGCATACAGACGTTATTATCCTGTTAAAGGAATACAGTGCTTACGGGAATCTGAAGCAAAAAAACTTGGGCGAACGGTTGTAGATATTCGTCATTATCATGAAGTTCATGATTCGATTAGTATAGTTATTCCGTATGCGTATCTCAAACGCTTTTATTCAGAAATTCCACAGGGAAGCGTTCATCTGATTGCTGGAGATAGAGTGGAATTAAATTTAGGCGTACGGTTCTTACGAAAAAGAGGTTTTCAAGTGCGCAGCTATGAGTTAGCAGCGTGTAAGTGTCAACGTAAAGGAAAGAAAGGGGTATTCGATTATGGAGTATAACCAACAAGTGAAAAATCGGCTGCGCCGAATCGAAGGGCAGTTAAAAGGCGTGCTTAGCATGATGGAACAAGGAAAAGACTGCCGAGACGTCGTGACTCAATTATCTGCTGCAAGAAGTGCCATTGATCGCACAATGGGAGTTATTGTGAGCAGCAATCTTGAACAGTGCGTCAGAGAAAGCCTTCAGCATGGAGAGCCAACGGAAGGGTTAGTGAAAGAAGCTGTACAGCTGTTAGTGAAAAGTCGTTAATCATTGTCACCTTGTTTAAGGTTGACGAATATCATTATTTAGTATAATATACCCTTACGGGTATATGTATATAAAAAGGAGAGATAAATACTATGAAAATTGATCATGTCTTAGATGCAAAAGGATTAGCTTGTCCAATGCCAATCGTAAAAACAAAAAAAGCAATGGATACTTTAACAACAGGCCAAGTATTAGAAGTGCAAACAACAGATAAAGGTGCGAAAAGTGATTTAACAGCGTGGGCAAAATCGACAGGACACGAGCTTATTGATTTTAAAGAAGAAGGCAGTACATTTATCTTTTACATTCAAAAGAGCTAATTTTTTTAAATTCAAATATACCCCATAGGGTAATAGGAGGAGCAACATGACTGAGCAAAAGAAACGAACAACAATTGTATTATTTAGCGGTGATTATGACAAAGCGATGGCAGCTTATATTATTGCTAACGGAGCGGCTGCTTATGACCATGAAGTGACAATATTCCATACGTTTTGGGGATTGAATGCGCTTCGTAAAGAAGAAATGGTGCCGGTGAAAAAAGGATTTTTAGAAAAGATGTTTGGCAAAATGATGCCGCGCGGTGCGGATAAAATGGGCTTATCTAAAATGAACTTTGCAGGTATGGGGCCTAAAATGATTAAAAATGTCATGAAAAAGCATAATGCCCTAACGCTGCCGCAGCTTATCGAAATGGCACAAGAACAAGATGTGAAGCTAGTGGCTTGTACAATGACGATGGATCTTCTAGGGTTACAGGAAAAAGAGCTGCTAAATAATATTGAATATGCAGGCGTAGCGGCGTATTTAGCTGACGCAGAAGACGGAAACGTAAACTTATTCATCTAAAAGATAGCTTATGAAGCGAGGGTCAATATGATTATCAATGCGCTTATTTTCGTTTTTCTGCTGTGGTTTTTGTATCAGCGTTTTGCACCAGTAAAAGGTATTCAGCAGATAGCCACAACGGAATTAAAAGCAAAGTTAAAAAATAAAAATAACCAGTTTATCGACGTGCGAACACCGCATGAATTTCGCACCAAACATATTAAAGGATTTCGAAACATTCCGTTATCAGAACTGCCAGCGCAAACAGGACAGCTTTCAAAAGACAGAGAAGTAGTCGTTATTTGTCAAAGCGGAATGAGAAGTATGAAAGCAAGTAAACTGTTGAAAAAGCAAGGTTTTACATCTATCACCAACGTTAAAGGCGGCATGAATACGTGGAGATAAATCAAAAAGGAGGAGAAGTAGCGTGAAGACAATAGTAGCACAAGAAGTAGAACAATTAGTAAAAAAACAAGAACAAATTCACATTTTAGATGTGCGTGAAGTAGAGGAAGTAAAAATAGGTAAAATTCCAAACGCGTTAAATATCCCGCTTCCTTTGTTGGAATTCCGTATGCATGAGTTAGACAAAGCAAAGAACTACATTGTCGTCTGTCGTTCTGGAGGCAGAAGCGGAATGGCAGCTCGTTTTCTTGAGCAGCAAGGCTACAGTGTAACGAATATGACAGGCGGAATGATGGAGTGGAAAGGGGAAACGGTCTAATTTTTTTGGATAAAAATATACCCCTACTAGTATTTGAACCAAGGAGGAAAAAGAAATGATGCAAGCAAACTTCGTATTAGATGCAAAAGGGTTAGCATGTCCAATGCCAATTGTAAGAACAAAGAAGAAAATGAATGAATTAGAAGCAGGTCAAGTGCTGGAAATTCAAGCAACAGATAAAGGCTCTACGGCTGACTTACAAGCATGGGCAAAAAGCACAGGTCACGAGTATTTAGGTACAGAGACAGAAGGTGACGTTCTTCACCA
This sequence comes from Priestia sp. FSL W8-0524, assembly GCF_038005965.1. Classification (NCBI taxonomy): domain Bacteria; kingdom Bacillati; phylum Bacillota; class Bacilli; order Caryophanales; family Bacillaceae; genus Priestia; species Priestia sp. FSL W8-0524. The sequence continues at coordinate 3,086,840 of NZ_JBBOUG010000001.1, read as the reverse complement.
CTTTCTTCGTAAAGGCGGAGCTGAAGAAAACGTAACGCCAATTCCTGAAATTTCATTAGAAGAATTTGCGAAAAAAGTAGAGAATGATGAACATCTTCATATTTTAGACGTGCGTGAAGTAGAAGAATATGATGAGGCTCATATTCCAGGGGTGGTTCATATTCCGCTTGGCGAAGTAGAAAAACGTTCGAAGGAATTAAATAAAGAGAATGAAATTTATATTATTTGCCACTCTGGAAGACGAAGTGAAATGGCAGGTCAAACGATGAAAAAGCAAGGATTTAAAAACGTAATTAACGTGGTTCCTGGTATGCGTGACTGGACGGGTAAAGTAGAATAATCAATTGAGCATAGCGAATTAAAAAATTTTGATAGTTCATATACCTAAGGAGGTATTTTAATATGACAGTGCATGTGCTTACTGCTAAAGAAGTTACAGCTAAAATTATTAATAAAGAACCGCTATTTATCTTGGACGTTCGTAACGAAAATGATTTTAGCGATTGGAAAATTGAAGGTCATCAATTTCAGCATTTAAATGTTCCATACTTCGATCTTTTAGACGGAGTAGAAGAAATCTTAGAAAAAATCCCTTCGGATAAAGAAGTGTTAGTTGTCTGCGCCAAAGAAGGTTCATCAGTGATGGTAGCTGACATGCTTTCAGAAGCGGGTCTTACCGTATCGTACCTAAAAGGAGGTATGAAAGCGTGGAGTGAATATTTAGAGCCTGTTAAAGTCGGCGATTTAAAAGACGGTGGAGAGATTTATCAGTTTGTTCGTATCGGTAAAGGATGCTTATCTTATATGATCGTATCAAACGGGGAAGCGGCTATTATTGATGCGACGCGTATGGCAGATGTGTACATCAATTTTGCCAAAGAACTTGGTGTCACTGTTAAGCATGTGTTTGATACGCACCTTCATGCAGATCACATTTCAGGAGGAAGAGTCATTGCGGAAGCAACAAATGCAGCGTACTGGCTGCCTCCAAAAGATGCAGAAGAAGTGATTTTTGACTACAAGGCTTTAGAAGAAGGCAGCGATGTCGTGATTGGTAACACAACCATTACGATTCAGCCTCTTTATTCACCGGGTCATACGATTGGATCCACTTCTTTTATCGTAGACAATCAATACTTGCTTTCAGGAGATATTTTGTTCATCGACTCAATTGGGCGTCCTGATTTAGCTGGTATGGCTGAAGACTGGGTAGGCGATTTGAGAGAAACGCTTTATACACGCTATAAAGCATTGTCAGATGAGTTAATCGTATTGCCAGCTCATTTTATGATGATTGATGAGCTAAATGACAACGGCAGCGTAGCTGAAAAGTTAGGTACGTTGTTTGCGAAAAATCATGGATTAAACATTAAAGATGAAGCAGACTTCAGACACTTAGTAACAGATCATTTACCGCCGCAGCCAAATGCGTATCAAGAAATTCGTGAAACCAATATGGGGAAAGTAAGTCCAGATGAAGAAAAACAGCGTGAAATGGAGATTGGACCAAACCGCTGTGCAATTCGCTAAAACCTAAACAAAGGAGAGAGAGAAATGGAATCAAATAAAGTACTAGATGCAAAAGGGCTGGCATGTCCAATGCCAATTGTTAAAACAAAAAAAGCAATGAATGAACTAGAAGCAGGTCAAGTGTTAGAAATTCACGCAACGGATAAAGGGGCGAAAAATGACCTTGCAGCTTGGGCAAAATCTGGCGGTCACGAGCTTCTTCATACAGAAGAAGGCGACGTTCTTAAATTTTGGATTAAAAAAGGATAAGAAATAATGGACGAAAAGGGTATCTCTTGTAAAAGGTACCCTTTCCTTATATGAAATGGAGCGACTATAGATGGATCTTACCTTTATCATCACGCTTTTTCTTATTGGATTTATGGGGTCGTTTATTTCCGGTATGGTCGGTATTGGCGGGTCTGTTATTAATTATCCGATGCTGTTGTATATTCCCCCATTGGTAGGAGTCGGAGCATTAACGGCTCATCAGGTCTCAGGTGCAGGAGCCATTCAAGTATTCTTTGCGACAATAGGCGGCGTATGGGCGTATCGAAAAAGCGGATTTTTAAATAAATCATTAATTTTATATATGGGCAGTAATATTCTAATTGGGAGCATGCTTGGAAGCTACCTCTCACATTATATGAGTGAACAAGGATTAAATGTTGTATATGGAGTTTTAGCTCTTATTGCTGTTGTTATGATGTTTATTCCAAAGAAAAATGTAGATGAGATAAAAGAAGGCGAACTTCAATTCAATAAAGGGTTAGCTTCTATTTTATCACTGCTTATCGGAGCCGTAGCAGGCGTGTTAGGAGCAGGAGGAGCCTTTATTTTGGTTCCTGTGATGCTTGTGGTGCTTAAAATTCCAACTCGAATAACCATCGCAACTTCACTGGCCGTTACCTTCATTTCTTCCATTGGTTCAACGGTTGGAAAGCTGGTGACGCATCAAGTCCCATTTATACCGGCACTTATTTTAGTTGCTGCAAGTTTAATTGCCTCTCCAATCGGTGCAAAAGTTGGTCAGAAAATGAATACAAAAGTGCTTCAGTGGATTCTTGCCGGTTTGATTTTAGCAACGGCAATTAAGATTTGGTGGGGGCTACTATAAAAAGCTATGGATTCCCATAGCTTTTTTTATAGCACTTCATCGCTTTCCACATACGTTTCAAGTGCAGGATGAAATTCTTTTTGATAGTGGTTAGACGGACACACCTTCACTACCGTAGCGTGAAGTGCGTTAGATTTTGATGTATTTAACACTTGCTTGCATTTAGGGCATCGTTCATTAAACAGTAAATGAAACCATTTCACTTTTCATCACTCCTGTACTAAAACCTTTAAATCTTATCGAGTTAATAAGGATTATAAAGGGTTTTATACGGCAGGTCAATGAAAAGGGAATTTTTAAATGTTACGAAGTTTTTTTAACTTATGCTGATACGCTAGGTAAGGAAGTCCTGGAAATATTAGAAGCACTGTTGAAATTATTAATAAAATGTCGCTAATCATTCCTACTGCTTCCGGTAGCCAGCCGTATGAGCTCATAGCGTTAAAAAGCAGAAAAAACACCATAGCAACAAGAATAGATAGCGCTGCTTTCCCTACGAGATGCTTTTCTCGTTTGTATCTGTCAATAATGGTCTCTATATCGGAATAGATAGGTTTTGTTCCCGGAGGTGCGCTGAAAATATGTATTGCATTCCCCTCTGAACAAACGTGCTGCCATCCAGCATCTTTAAAAAGCAGAAAATATTCATCATCTGCATTTTCCTGAAAATCCAGTGAATATTGAAGGTCTTGAGGCTCTCCTTTTTTTAAGATATATCCTAAAAATGCAAAACGATCTAAAAGCCAGCCTTTTTTAGCATACTCGCTGAGCTTTTGTAAATCTTCTTGCTCTGCAAAAGCCGTTCCGCCGCTCATTATGTATTTTGTCTTTTTCATTTATAAACCTCCTAAAGCATCTTCAGCGTGTTTAATCATTTCTTTACGGCGCTGAATTTCTTTTTTTAAAAACTGAATTCCTTTTTCCGTTGTAACATACGTTTTCTTTTTGTCTTTGCTTTCGCTAAAAAGCATAATTAACTCAGCTGCAAGAAGCTTTTTAATTGTAGTGTACATAGATGCAGGTCCAATCGAAAACTGTTGATTGGTCATATCTTCAATCGTTTTCATAATAAGATATCCGTGTTTTGCTTCTAAGAGCGACACTAAGATGTAGTAGGACGTGTCGGTAAGTTCCCCCGTCTCTAATGAATCGTTTCGCGGCATATTCAACCTCCTTATATCATTAAACGATATATCGTTAATTAATATATATCATTTAATGATATATATAGTCAATAGAAATTGTTAAATTTTAGGTTTAGAATTGCCTAATGAACCTATTTAACGAGTAGAAAGGGAAAGAAATCTTACAAAATAGTTTACTAAGATAAATATATTTGTATAAAAAATTAAGAATTTGTAGAATTTATTGTTTATTTATTTGAATTTTATGTTATCCTTTTTAACATACATTAAATATAAGGCCATAATTATCGTACGACCTTTGATTTGTATTACAAATAGTGAATGAGAAAAATATATTGAAAGGAGAAAGGGAGAATCAGAAAGCATGCACATGCTAGTTGTCTGTTAAAAAGGCATCTTGCAAGCTGTAAAAGCTGTCTGATTTTATGGATAGAAGAGTGCACTTTAATTTTTCTGACTATTCGAATAATTAATTTGTTATTAAAAGTTTAAAATCTAGAAAAGGAATGATCATCAATGAAAGATAAATTTGCCCAACGAGCTAGTCTTGTAAAATCCTCTGAAACACGCGAAATTTTAAAAGTAACGGAACGACCAGAAGTCATTTCGTTTGCAGGAGGACTTCCCGCGCCGGAACTGTTTCCCGTTGAAGCAATGAACGATGCGTGCCGCGCCGTATTAAATGAAGACGGAGCCGCTTCGCTTCAATATAGTACAACTGAAGGGTATATTCCTTTACGAGAAGCCATTTCGACACGAATGAAGCATATCGGCATTGAGTCCACTGTTTCAAACATTTTAATTACGTCCGGATCTCAGCAGGCAATTGATCTTACAGGAAGACTGTTTCTTGATGACGGAGACGTGGTAATCTGTGAAAGTCCAACGTACCTAGCAGCCATCAACGTCTTTAAATCCTACAATGCAACGTTTGTAGAAGTAGACATGGACGAAGACGGAATGATTATGGAAGAGCTAGAGAAAAAGCTTCAGGAAAATCCGCATGCTAAATTTATTTATACAATTCCTGATTTTCAAAATCCTACAGGGCGCACCTTAACGCGCGAAAGACGTCAGCGAATGATTGAGCTTGCGAATGCATACGACGTGCTGATTGTAGAAGACAATCCATACGGAGGCGTTCGATTTGCAGGAGAAACGCTGCCGCCGGTTAAGCATTTTGATACAGAAGGCAGAGTTATTTATATCAGCACATTTTCTAAAATCTTTGCACCAGGTCTTCGAATCGGCTGGGTGTGTGCAGACGAAGCTTTCATTGATAAGTACGTGGCGTTTAAACAAGTGGCTGACTTGCATACAGACAGCTTTGCTCAGCGGGTAACGGCTAAGTACATGGAGCTTTACGATATCGAAGAGCACATTCAAAAAATCAAAGCCGTATACAAAGAGCGATGTACGCAAATGTTATCGTGTATTGAAGAATTTTTCCCAGAGAATTTGTCTTACAGTAAGCCAGAAGGCGGATTGTTTATTTGGGTGGAACTGCCCCAAGGAATCGATTCAGCACATATCTTTTCAGAATGTCTAAAAAATAACGTAGCCTGCGTGCCGGGAACTCCTTTCTTTCCAAACGGTACAAGAAACAACGCGCTGCGCTTGAATTATTCCAATATGTCTGCGGAGCAAATCGTAGAAGGCATGAAGCGCATGGGAGACGTATTGCACCGTGAACTGGCGAGAGAAACGACTGTTTTATAAAAGAAATGAAAAAATCAAATAAAGCGATTTTATTAATTCATGAAATATACGGTGTGAACGATCATATGAAGTTGATGAAAGAGAAATTGTCTAAGTTAGGGGCAGATATTATCTGCCCTAACTTATTATCTAGAGACATTTCTTATAGTTATGAAGAAGAAGCAATTGCTTATCAGAACTTTGTTCAAAACATTGGGATTGACGAGGGTTCAAAACAAATTACTAACATGTTAATTCAGCTAAAACAAGAATATGAAGAAGTAGGGATCATGGGATTCAGTGTAGGAGCCACAATATCGTGGCTATGCAGTGAAAACAATTTGTGTAACTTTGTGATTGGCTGTTACGGATCGCGCATTAGAGACTATATAAATAGACGTCCTGTCTGTCCAACTCTTCTTATTTTTCCTACTAAAGAGGAAGCATTTAACGTGGACTATCTAATAAATTCATTAAAGCAAAAAAGAGAGCCGCTTTTGGAAGTTAAAAAGTTTCACGGCTTTCACGGGTTTATGAATCCTTTTTCACAAACCTTTAATAAAGAATCAGCGGACCAAGCCTTCCAATCAATAAGTGATTTTCTCGAAAAAAACTTAGCTGATAACTAGTATTATGCTGAAAGTGATACCCTACAATAAGCAGAAACTGACCCTTTTTCAGTACGTATACCTGTATTAACATTTTCTTTAAACGCATCGAAAAGGAGCGAGGTTATGCTAAAGTCAGTTGAACTTGTAGGACCCAAAGTAAAACTAGTACCGCTTGAAAAAATGCATGAGCAAGGACTCTATGAAGCTGCAAAACCGAAAGAAATTTGGGAGCATCTCCCGGTAAAAGTTTATCGTCTAAGTGATATGAAACGGCTGATCGCAAGTGCTTTAAAAGCAAAGCAGGAAGGAAGAGAGCTGCCTTTTGCTGTGTTTGATATAGAGTCACATTCGATTGTAGGAAGCACAAGATTTTTAGATATATCACTTCCCAACAAAAGTGTCGAAATAGGGTGGACGTGGTATCATCCATCCGTGTGGCGAACTCGAGTCAATACGGAGTGTAAGTATTTATTATTAAAATACTGTTTTGAAGAGCTGAAGCTTCACCGCGTTCAATTCAAAACGGATGTGCGAAACAAGCGGTCTAGAGCGGCTATTAAACGGTTAGGTGCCACGCAAGAAGGCATCACCAGAAAACACATGGTTTTACCTGATGGATACGTACGAGATTCGGTTATTTTCAGTGTAATTGATGACGAGTGGCCGTTTGTCAAAAAGCGACTAGAAGGTTTTTTACATGCAGCCAGTCAGGGAAATAAAGAAAATGCCAGCAATTAATGACATGTAAAGATAAAAAGCACAAGCTATAGCTTGTGCTTTTTATCTTTAAAGAGCTTCTTTAATAATTTTTTTATAGTAAAGAACAGATAAAATACCAAAAATAGAGTACAGGGCCGTATAGACAATCATGACGATAATCATTGGTGTCCAAACCTCTGTTCCAAACCAGAACCAGCCGGATTGTACGGCAAAATAGCTGTGAAGCAAGCCTACGACTAACGGGATGCCGAAATTAAAGAGCTGCTTTATTTTTATTCCGTTTAGTAAGTCTTTTTCGGTAAAGCCTAGCTTTCTAAGAATTGTATAGTTTGGCTTTTCATCTTCACTTTCGTCCATTTGCTTGAAGTAAAGAATGCACCCTGATGTGATTAAAAATGCCAGTCCTAGAAAAGCGACAATGAACATGATTAGACCCATAGTCTGCTTTTGGCTTTTTACCGTTTCGATACGCGAATCATTGAAAGTATGATTTCCCAATTTCATTTCTTTGAAAATCTCATTTGCTTTTGGTAAGTCATTTTTTTGTGATATATCTATCCCTGTGTACACAGAAGATTCTTTTTGCACAGAAGGATTCACGTCTTTTTCCAGTTCATTAAACACAGAATCGTCTACAATCACAGTAGGCATACCGCTCGTAAAATAGGTAGATAAGAGAAATTTTCGATTTAAACCTATATACTTTTGCGGAATGATTTTTTTCTTTCCTATTAGCTCAATTTCTCCGGAATCTTTAAATGAATTTACTCGTTGAAGCATATCATTATAGCCGGTAAACAAAGTTTCATTTTGAGCTACCTTTACACCACTAACAGATTTTTCGCTAACAACTGAAAAAACCATAGCGGACGAGTCTACCATCGGGCCTTCCAAATTATTTTCTAAGATGTTTTTTACGTTTGCCTTTACTTGGATGACGTCGATCTTTTTTTCTGTGTATGCTATTTTCTTTTGATCCAGCGCCGCTTTAAACAAAGTAGCGTCTTTTGTATTATTGATAGAAAAATCGTTAGGTACATAGTCTCCAGCCGACTTTTCAGCAGAGTAATAGGAAATGTAGCTCAAGCATAAAAAACCGATAGCAAGAGCGGATACGGTTGTAATCACCGTTAGTAACAGTGCGTTTGATTTCATCCGAAACATAATGGAAGAAAGAGATAATACGTCGTTAATCGACAAATAGCCTTTTTTGCTTTTTCGCATAAGATTTAATAAAAAGCGAACGGACCCTTTATAAAACAAATAGGTTCCGATGATAACCGAAGCTAAAATGGATACCATTGCGATGGACAAAGCATTCATGCTTGTAAAAGATCCGTCAAACAATTTAGCAGAAATATAGTAGCCGGAAGCAATAAAGATCATGCCAAGAATTCCAATAATAATTTCAAGTATACTGATTTTTTTCGTTTTGCTTTCTGTCGATGAAGTAACGCGGAATAAAGCCAAAATGGTCTGTCTTTTAATAAAAAGATAGTTCATCGTCATAATCAGCAAATAGATAACGCCGAACACAATCAGCGTTTGAATCAAGGCTTCTTCAGAAAAATGAAGCTTGGCAATGCCTTTTGTATCGGTGATTTTAAATAAAATCATGATGATTACTTTTGAAAACGAAAACCCGATTAAAATGCCGACAATCAGCGAGGTAAAATACAGCATAAAATTTTCAGCCGTCAAAATACGAAAAATTTTTGTTTTGGTCATGCCAATTAGCTGAAATAAGCCAATTTCTTTACTGCGCCGCTTAATGAAAATCGTATTTGCATATAATAGAAAGATAGAAACGATGGCTACAAGTAAAACAGAAGCGGCCCGAACGGCTGCGCCTCCTTTAATGGAACCTTTGGTTGCATCAAGAGCAGGATCATACTGCAGCGTGACAAAAGCAAAATATAAAGCTGCGCTGAAAACCAGTGCAAAAACGTATAAATAATAGTTTTTTACATTCTTTTTGAAATTGCGGAAAATGAGCTGATTAATATTCATCTTGAACTCCGCCCAGTACGCCTTGCGTTTTCATAATATCTTCAAAGAAGTCTTTTCGCGTTTGGTCGCCTTTATACAGCTGCGTATAAATTTGTCCGTCTTTTATAAAAATGACTTTACTGCAGTAGCTGGCTGCCACTGGGTCATGCGTTACCATCACAATGGTTGCGCTTCTTTTGTTATTAAGCTCGGTCAGTTTGTTTAACAAATCGCTGGCTGCTTTTGAGTCAAGTGCACCGGTTGGTTCGTCAGCAAAAATCATACTTGGCTCATGAATAAAGGCTCTTGCGGCAGAGGTACGCTGTTTTTGTCCGCCCGAAATTTCATTTGGATATTTGTCTTTCAGCTCGTAGATGCCAAGCTGTTTGGCTAGCGCGTCAAATTTTTTGTGAGCTACTGCTGAAGGAGTTTTGACAACAGAAAGCGGCAAGAGGATATTTTCTTTGACTGTCAGCGTATCAAGCAAGTTATAGTCTTGAAAGATAAAGCCCAAATGTGTTTTTCGAAAGTTTGCTAACTGCTTTTCTTTCATTCTGCTAATTTCATTTCCTTCAATTTTGATGGTTCCGCCGTTGATTTTATCAATTGAAGAAAGCACGTTAAGAAGCGTCGTTTTACCTGAGCCTGAAGCGCCCATAATTCCTACAAATTCTCCTTTCATAATGGTAATATCTACACCTTTTAATACTTCTTGTTTATTAAATTTATTTCCGTAGCTTTTATGAATATTAGTAGCTTCTAATATGTTCATATGTATTCACTCCTTTGATTCGATACGTTTATTATAAAAAAAGGGAATTTCGTTTTCCTTTGATTCACCGAACAAATGACGAAAGCATGTGACATTTTTGTCACATGCTTTTTATCTCAACAAAATCATTTGATTTAGGAAAGGCAAGCGTAAATGTCGTGCCTTCGTTAAGAACTGACTTCACGCCAATGTGAATCGAAAGAGCGCGCGCAACTTTTTGAGCGAGATACAAGCCCATGCCTGTGGCACGGCTGTCTTCATGCTGCGTAGTGGAGGTGAAACCTTTCTCAAAAATGCGGGGCATATCTTGAGGAGAAATGCCCCGTCCGTTATCTTTTACCTCGATGTACACTTGACCGTGGTGCTCGTAGCTTCTAATCATCACATCAGATTCTTCACTGTACTTGACTGCGTTTGTTAAGAGCTGCCTCATAATAAACGAAAGCCACTTTGCGTCACACAGTACGTGTTCTGCCTGTAAATCCAAATCAAACCCAATATTTTTTTGCATACACCAAGCTTGCAGCGTTTTGATCTCGTTGAAAATAAGGGACTCTAAATCCAGATGTTCAATATACATATCATTTTCGATAAAGAAAATGCGCTTTTGATGCAGCTGCTGATCAAGTAAAAGGTGAATACGAAGCCATTCGAACGTCAAGTTCGCTTTAACTTCTCGATTTTCTAAGCGTTCAATTATTAAATGCATCGCAGTTAACGGCGTTTTAATTTCGTGAATCCAAGCTAACAGTTCATCTTTTTCCTGCGTCACGTACAGCTGAGTCTGCACGCCATCTTTTTTCGCTTGTTCTAATTGTTGCATCAGATTTCGCTGAACAATCTTTTCAAAGGGGCGCAGCGGATGAGAAAGAGTAGAAGAATCAAAGAAATCCTCTTCATCTTTTAACCCTTGATAAAATTTCGTTTCTTTATGATAGCGGAAGACGCAAAAAATAAGAAAGACAATTGATGATATAAACACGATATAAAGAATCGAAGACACAGGAATGGAGCTATCAATATAAGCGATAAAAAGAATAAAAAAGTGCATCATAAAAAAGAAAAGAATCCAGCTTAGACGCTCGCGAATAAAGAGTTTAATCATAGCATTCCTCTTCAATCGCTACGTAGCCTTGACCAACTTTTGTTTCAATAAACGTTCCTAGTCCAATTTCATCTAACTTTTTTCGCAGGCGATTGACGTTTACTGTCAGCGTGTTGTCACTGATAAACCGTTTATCTTCCCACAAACTATTAATCAGTTCATCTCGGCTTACAATCGTATTTTTTTTATGGATTAAGCATTTTAAAATAAAGATTTCATTTTTGGTTAAATCAATAGCTTTAGATTCCGCTGATACTTTATTTTTTTCGTAATCAATCGTTGCTCCTTGCCACGAAAGAAGGTTTACTTGTTCAACGCTGTAATTATACACGCGGCGAAGAAGGGCCTGTATTTTTGCTACAAGCACATCAAAATGAAACGGCTTTTGCACAAAGTCGTCTGCTCCAAACTGCATAGACATCACCATATCAGAAGGATGATCACGTGAAGATAGGAAGATGATAGGGATTTTTGAATGAGAGCGAATCATTCTGCACCAGTGAAATCCGTCATACTTTGGCAGCTGAATATCCATAATAACTAAATCAGGTTTTACTTCACTAAATTCCTGCATAACGCTGCTGAAATCACGAATGCCGTAAACATCATACGACCATTGCTCCAAACGCTCTTTCAGTTCGTTAAACAGCGTTGCGTCGTCTTCAATTAAAAGAAGTTTAAACAATAACACGTACCACGCTTTCTGTTTTTATACTTATTTTATAGCAATATCCTTTTATTTACCATATGTGACAGTAGATTCACCGGCGTTCTTTATAAAATGTGAAAGAATAGCTTTTGACGAGCATAGCTTATAAACATATATTGAACGCTAGTGAAAAAAGGAGAGCTGTTATGAAAGCAATGATATGTACAAAGTATGGTAAACCAGATGTTCTTAAGCTTAAAGAAGTGAAAAAGCCGGATCCGAAAGAGAATGAAATACTGATAAAAGTTCATGCCACCACGGTCACATCGGGCGACTGCAGAGTGAGGAGCTTTAATAGTCCACTATTATTATGGCTTCCTATGAGAATAGTTTTAGGATTACGGAAGCCTAGAAAACCAATACTAGGCGTAGAGCTGGCTGGAGAAGTAGAAGAAGTCGGAAAGAACGTCACACAGTTCAAAAAAGGTGATCAGCTTTTTGCGATGACAGGGATGAAATTCGGAGGATATGCGGAATATATCTGCCTACCAGAAAAAGGGACAATAGCCGTAAAGCCAGAGAATGTAACCTATGAAGAAGCCGCCTCTATTTCTTTTGGCGGCACGACGGCTCTGCATTTTTTTAGAAAAGAAAACATTCAAACCGGACAAAAAGTGCTTATCTACGGTGCTTCAGGCGCCGTAGGAACTGCCGCTGTACAGCTTGCCAGCCATTACGGAGCCGAAGTGACAGGCGTGTGCAGCGCTAAAAATAGGGAATTAGTAAAATCTTTAGGAGCAGATTACGTCATCGACTACCAAAACGAAGATTTTATTAAAAAAGAAGAAAGATATGATCTTATTTTTGATGCCGTTGGAAAACTTACAAAAAACCAGTGTAAGGAAGCGTTAACTCTAAATGGACGCTTTGTTTCAGTAGAAGGGCAAGGAATTGCGAAAGTGCAGACGGAAGATTTATTACTTCTTAAAAAGCTGATGGAAGAAGAGAGGATAAAATCAGTGATTGATAGATGTTACTCTTTAGAACAAATTCCAGCAGCTCATGAGTATGTAGAGACCGGACATAAGGTAGGAAATGTGGTTATAGTTTTAAAGGAATAAAACTACATATTTGAAAAGATGATTTGACTTACCCGGATAGTAGGTATAACATGCAGATAAGTCAACTAAACAGCTATTTAAAACCGATCGACCAGACGACTGGAGATGCTTTGAACAATCAAAGCATCTCTTTTTTTTAAGTATTGATTTCATTATAGGAGATAGCAAGGAAGATGTAGAAAGAAGATATAGAGAGCTTGCCGCTTTAATTCCAATTGATCATGCCATTACATATCTATCTCGTTTTTTTGATGACTACGACTTTCATCAATTTGACGTAGACGCACCGTTTCCAGATTTATGGGATATCGGAGCCAATGCCTTTCAAAGTACTACAAATAAAATTAAACAACCGGCGGCTGCTAGGAAATTAACGTTAAGAGAAGTCGCGCTTGAAACAATTTTGCCTCGTTCGCCGTTTTCAGGAACACCTGAGCACGTAGCGGATGAAATGCAAAATGGCATGAGCAGGAAGCAGCGGATGGATTTGTGCTTCGTCCGTTTATGAGCGAGACGTTTCATCAATTTGTGGAAAAAGTGGTGCCTATCTTACAAGAGCGTGGGCTTTACGACACTTCATATGAAAGCGATATGCTGCGCGGAAATTTAAATCTTTCCGTTCCAGCCAATCGATATAGTCAAACAAAGGGGGAGTTTGTTTATGACAGTCAAATCAATCGGTGAATACAGCGTAACAGAAAGCTTAAAAAAGCAGGTAATTGAGTGGAGAAGACACTTTCATCGCTATCCTGAATTATCGTTTCAAGAGCATCGAACGGCTCAGTTTGTTGAAGATACGCTTCGTTCGTTTGGAAGCTTTGTCATTACGCGTCTTACACCAACAAGCGTAGTGGCTAGATTAGTAGGAAAAGAGCAGGGAAAAGTGGTTGCGATTCGAGCGGATATGGACGCGCTGCCGATTGAAGAAGAAAACACGTTTGCATTTGCTTCGGTTCATAAAGGCGTGATGCATGCATGCGGTCACGACGGTCACACGGCTATTTTGCTAGGAGTAGCTTCTGTACTTTCTCAGCTAGGAAATGAATTTAAAGGAGAAATTCGATTGATTTTTCAACACGCAGAAGAGCTGCTGCCCGGGGGAGCGCAGGAACTTGTGAAAGAAGGCGTGATGGAAGGTGTGGATTATGTAATTGGTACACATTTGAATTCTGGTCTTCCCGTCGGAGAAATCGGCGTGCTTGCAGGTCCTATGATGGCTTCGCCTGACACGTTTAATATATCGATTAAAGGAAAAGGAGGACACGCCGCAGCGCCTCATGAAGCAGTTGATGCTATTGTTGTAGGAGCGCAAATTGTTACGAACCTGCAAACAATTGTTTCAAGAACGACGAACCCAATCGATAAATTAGTCGTATCGGTTACACAATTTCACGGAGGAACTACGCATAACGTGCTTCCTGATAAAGTGGAGCTCAACGGTACCGTTCGAAGCTTTGACGCCGCTCTACGAGAAAGAGTTCCGGCACAAATCGACCGGATTGTAAAAGGACTAACAGAAGCCTACCGTGCAGAGTACACCTTCACATATGAAAAAGGCTACCATCCCGTCATTAACTCTGAAGAAATTACGCGTTTAATTGAAGAAACGGCTATCGAAGAATATGGAAAAGAACGTGTTAAAACGCTGTCTCCTAAAATGGGAGGAGAAGATTTTTCAGCTTACCTGCAGGAAACGGAAGGAGCTTTTTTTAACATTGGAGCGCGAAATGAAGAACAAGGCGCTGTATACCCTCATCACCATCCGAAATTTACGGTAGATGAAGCCTCGCTTGAAGTTGGAGTAAAGATGTTTTTGCGCGTTACTGAAAAGCTGTTGGCTCGTTAAAAAAAGAGGTTCAGACATACACTTACCCAATCTAAAGACGAAAAAAGGGACAAAGGAGCTCGTATGGATTGCTTGTGACACGCCTGTTGGTTTCCGTGCAAGACTTCGCTTTCCGCGGGCGGCCGATGAGTCTCCTCGTCGCATACGCTCCTGCGAGGTCTTACTTCTTCCACTTTCCCCGCAGGAGTCTTCGTCTTGTCCTCCAACCAACAGCTAGAAGCTACTACATAGATTAAATCTACGTCCGTCATCACAATAAAAAGATCCCAACGGTTTATGGTTCGGATCTTTTTTCAACTAAACTACGTTTGTCCCACCCACTCTTCTTTACGCCATCTTACTTCGTATCTTTATAATTCGTCGCAAAACCTGCTGCAATTAAACCAATTAAACCCAGCACTCCTACAATGACGGTTATGACCATTACGTTCACCTCAGTCGCTCTTAATAATACGCTTTCAATTGTTTAATTTTACCATAAGTCTTCATATGAAAGAAGCTTTTCTTTTAAAGGCTCTAGCTTTTTAAATTTTTGATCATAGCTTTGCCGTTTTAACATGTCGTTGGTTATTATCAGCGCATCTTCTTTACGCCCTGCATACAAGTAAGCTTCAATGACTTCGTCAAATCCTTCTGAGTAAGGGAATTTTTCATATTTTGCTAGCTTAAATGAGGCATCGTAGTGTTTTGTTGCTTCTTCGTATTGCTTTAGTTTTAAAAGCATACGCCCATTTGCTAAATGTAAATCAGCTCGTTCTAAATCGGTAAGGGTATGGAGTTCAATTCCTTGGTTACGTATATCAAGAGCATCTCCATAGCGCTTTTTCTCTTCCAGCTCAAACGCTCTCTCGTAAAAATGATCAAACTTCGTTAGCGGTCTCCTTGATTTATAGAACTTGTAAATGCCGTATAGAATCAAAAGCAATAACCAAAGCAATTCCTTCAACTCTCTTTCATTTCTTTATGTATAATATTTATAATAAAGGAAATTAAAACTAATTGATAGATTGAATGAAAGAAATACATGTGGAGGTATAGGATGGTCATCAATCAGCAGATTTACCATGTAAAAGGACTTCAGTACATCATTCGTTCAGCTCACGTTAGCGATGCAAACGAACTGTCTCACCTAAGAGTTCAGCTAGATGGAGAAACGGAAAACTTAGATCGTGAATCAGGAGAAGGGTATATGGACGAATCCGACTTTGAAAAACTTATTCAACGTGACACAGAAAGTAAACGAAACTTATTTTTAGTAGCGGTTGTACATAATGAAATTGTCGGATTTTCAAGGTGCGAAGGCAACGAGTTGAAACGATTTTCCCATAAAGTAGAGTTTGGCGTATGCGTCGCAAAAGCATGTTGGGGATACGGAATTGGCAAAGGACTTTTACAGCAATCCATACTGTGGGCAGATAGCGCGGGCATGAAGAAAATGACGCTGAACGTGCTAGAGACCAATAAAAAAGCGATTGATTTATATGAAAAGTTAGGGTTTGAAGTAGAAGGAGTATTAAAAAATGACAAGGTGCTGTCAGACGGCAAGTACTATAATACGGTTGTGATGGGGCGGTTTAATGGATAAAAGAACAAGGCGCTGGAAAAACAGCGCCCTGTTCTCTTATTTTTTTGTTTCACGAACCCATTTCACAATATCATCAATGACATAAGAAGGAATGTTGGCTGAAACAGCATATTCATCGGGCGTGCTTTTTTCACCGGTTCCTTCTGTGAAAAAGTGGTTGAGCTTTGGATAAAGCTTAAAAGAAGTGTCGGAACGCTGTGATAAGCTTTGTTTCCAGCCTTCAAAATCTTCGGTCGTTACTTGGTAATCACGCGCTCCTTGTAAAAAAAGCAGCGGCGTATGCTGAGATTTTGCAACTTCTGCAGGGTGCCAGTGAGCTAAGTCATACCAAAAATAAGGCGTGCCAAGCAGAAATTCTTTTGGCGGCTGAGCTGGCGAAAAGCTTGGGTCTTGCAATATGGCAAACTGCTGCTGGAAAAAAGCAAGCTGCTCTTTCGGAAGCTGATTCAACGATACAAGATAGGCAAATTGTTCGAGCATTAACTCTGGAAGTGTGCGGCTCGGTGCAGCAAGTAAAACAGAGCCGCGAACGCTTTTATCCGGCGTTTGATTTAAAATCCGAGGCATCATCATGCCGCCTTGACTGTGTCCCAGTAAAAAAATATTGCGGCTGTCGATGCCTTTTTGTTTTGCCATTGCTTCCACTGCGAGTACGGCATCATCCGTTGTTTCATCGTCAACGTTTATTTTATTTTCACCGGACATTTTAGCTGTATGTTCGTATGTACGCTTATTATAGCGTAAAACGGCAATCCCTTGAGAAGCCAGTCCTGAAGCCAGATCTCGAAACGGCTTTAAGCTCATAAAGGTTTCATCTTGATCAGAAGGACCTGATCCGTGAACTAAAATGACAACGGGTACATTTTGATGTTTTGAACGTGTTGGAAGAGTGAGCGTTGCTGGAAGTTCGTAAGGTGCTTTGCCGATTGAAAGCTGTTTTTCACTGTAGTTCTTAGGGGTGTCATAAGGCGGTGTGGAAAATGAAAACTGGCGCTCCTCCGGTACGATTCGCCAATCATCAATTTGACGATTTTGGCTAAAGCGAACGGTTAAAGTAGCTGATACGTGTTCAAATTCAATGGGAATGTCTATGTTTCGATGAACGGTATTGACGTCACCTTGCACAGCTGTCCCAATCTTTTTTACAGCACCAAGCTGAGCCGTTAGAGATGACCACCATGTTTTTAAGTTGTCTTCACTCATTTTTGCCTGCAGGCTGCGGTTAAAGTAGCGCGTAGCTTCTTTTGTTTTTCCGTTCGCTACATTCGTTAAAAATGCGTTTGCTCGTTTGACTTCAACTTTTGCTGAGTGATGAGCAGCATTCGCCGCTGCTTCAGCTTGAACGGTTGAAGTGGATATAGGGAGTACTTGAAGCCCGAGTGCTAAAGAAACAGCGAGTGGAAGGGCAGCTTTTACTTTTTTCATACATCATCCTCCTTGGCAATTCTTTTACTCTACCAGTATACCAATTTTAGGTAAAAAGAGTCATGTCATTCTGAGATAAAAAGAAAGGCGATGCGCCGTAAATATGGTAAAATAAAGAAGTTTAATTATTTAGAAAATTAAAAATAAATTCGAAAGTGTAAAAGAGGAGGAGCTTTTTATGAACTATGATCCGCAGTATCATCCGTATCCATCATCCCGAGTGCCGGTCTATGCTAAAAAAGGAATGGTAGCTACATCTCAGCCGCTTGCAGCGCAGGCAGGTCTTGATATCTTAAAAAAAGGCGGCAATGCCATTGATGCAGCAATCGCAGCAGCGGCGAGTCTTACCGTATTAGAGCCCGCATCAAATGGAATCGGAGGAGACGCTTTTGCGCTTATTTGGACTAATGATCAGCTTTACGGACTGAATGCTAGCGGACCTTCTCCGCAGTCTATTTCCATTGACGCACTGAAGGAAAAAGGATACAAAGAAATTCCTAAGTACGGAATGATTCCCGTTACGGTTCCCGGTGCTCCGGCTGGTTGGGCTGCTTTATCAAAGCGATTTGGTAAACTGCCTCTTTCTCAAGTGCTGGTGCCTGCTATTCAATATGCCAAGGAAGGATTTCCACTAGCTCCTACTCTCGCTAAACAATGGAAGCAAGCGTACGATACGTTTAAACGAGTACATACAAGCGAAGAATTTGAATCGTGGTTTCAAACGTTTGCGCCAAATGGTCGAGCACCAAAAGCAGGAGAGATGTGGTCATCTACTGATCACGCTCGTACGCTTCAGCTCATTGGTGAGACAAATGCAGAAGCCTTTTATAAAGGTGAGCTAGCGGATCGTATTGATGCATTCAGCAAAAAATATGGCGGCTTTTTATCCAAGGAAGATTTAGCTGCTTATAAGCCTGAGTGGGTGAATCCTATTTCCGCTCACTACCGTGGATATGATGTGTGGGAAATTCCTCCGAACGGTCAAGGGCTTATTGCATTATTGGCATTAAATATCGTAAAAGGCTTTGAGCTCCAAGAAAAAGATGCGGTGGATACGTATCATAAACAAATAGAAGCGATAAAGCTTGCGTTTGCGGATGGAGAAAAATACATTACAGAAGAAGCAAAAATGACCGTGCCGGTTAGTGAACTGCTGTCTGATACATATGCAAGCTATCGCCGCAGCCTTATAGAAGAGCATGCCCTGCAGCCTGAAGCAGGAGAACCTGTTGGAAGCGGAACGGTGTATTTAGCCACCGCTGATGAAGAAGGCAACATGGTTTCATTTATTCAAAGCAATTATATGGGTTTCGGTTCTGGAATCGTTGTGCCAGAAACGGGAATTGCCTTGCAAAACCGCGGACATAATTTTTCAATGGATCCCAATCATGATAACTGCCTTGCTCCTAATAAAAAAACGTTTCATACCATTATTCCAGGCTTTCTCACTAAAAATAATGCACCAGTAGGACCTTTTGGCGTGATGGGAGGGTTTATGCAGCCGCAGGGGCATATGCAAGTTGTTATGAATACGATTGACTTTCACCTTCATCCTCAAGCCGCTTTAGACGCGCCAAGATGGCAGTGGAAAAAAGATAAAACGGTGCTTGTAGAGCCGGCTTTTCCTTCACACGTAGCACAAGCGCTTGAACGAAAAGGACATAAAATTGAAGTAGCCGTGGATTCGATGGCATTTGGGCGCGGACAGATTATTTGGAGAGACCCTGAAAGCGGCGTGCTATGCGGAGGAAGTGAATCACGAACGGATGGATTTGTAGCTGGATGGTAAGAACAAAATAGATCAAGGAAGAAGCCCGTTTTGAGTAGAGTCGGGCTTTTTTCATGTCTCAACCATATGTATAAATCTCTTCAAAGAACTGAAAACTAAAACAAAGATGTATGTACGTAAAGAGAAAGTGATTAGAACAACCGTCTTAAGCTGCCAATCGACACGAAGGTATACTACCAACACTTGGTGAAAGGAGCGAAAAGGTTATGAGAAATAAAAAATTTGAAGTGGATTTTTTACGTACAATGCTGATTATAGGGCTGGGAATGCTGCCTTTTTTATTTAGAAAACCACCGATCAAAGACTGGCTGCTGGCTTATGCATTTAATGCATTAACAAATGGTATTATTGATAAATTTATTGTCTCTCACGGCCTTCTTCGATATCCAACTCGCTTGCTGAAAAAACAGTTTAGAATTAATGTGTTGTTCGACTTTTTACTGTATCCTAGCATATCCGTTATGATTAATCAGGCTACGTATCACGATAAAGGGTTAAAAATCTTATATAAAATTGTGCTTTTTACGATTCCCATGTTTTTTATTGAATTATGGGCTGAAAAACGAACGAAGCTCATCGAATGGAAAACAGGCTGGATGTGGTACCACACCTTTATTAGCGTAACATTAAAATCCTATCTTAACCGGCTGCTGATTGGATGGATTCGGAAAATTGAAAAGAAGCAGGACGAAATGAAAATAAAATAACATAACATTGGTTCTAAAAACGACGTTAGAGAGGTGAACAAAGGTGCATATTTCTGTCCTTCTATGGCTGATTTTTCAAAATATCCACAAGAAAACGTGGAAAAAAATTCACGAGCTGTATGCTGGGGTTTTATACGTGAGCTTTTTTAATATTCTTTACTACTTTTTGTGTAACGATAAGTTGCTTTGGGATTTTAAATCTTCTCATCTTTCATTAAAAGGACTGCGTATTTTACACCTTATATTTATTACACCTCTCATGATTTTGTCGTTCTTAGCTACCTATCCGTCTACGCTCGCTAAGCAGGTGAAATATATTACAAAGTGGGTATGTACAGCTTCGTTTGTAGAATGGGTTGGGCTCAGGTGCAAGGGGATTACATTTAGGCACGGCTGGCATTTGGGGTGGTCAGCGCTTATTTATGTAATGATGCTTATCTTCTCGAGATGGTTTCAAAAAAAGCCTTTTGCGGTCTTGTTGCTCTCAGTTTTAGCAACGGTGGTTCTCAGCATTATTTTTAAAGTCCCCATTAGCAAACGAATGCTAAAACATCCGTTGAAACGAATATTAACTCGCCCTTTAAAAGATCATGTAACTCAAGCTGTTGCTAACAAAGTAAAGAGAAAATGCCTGCTTCTAAAGCTGTTTTCGTAAGTGCCTGCTCTCTATAAAGAGCAGGTTTTTTAGCTCACGGGAGGAATAACGTCCGTTAGCAGCAAAATGAAAAAAATCAGGCCCACTCCCGTAAAGCTTAAAGAAGCAAGCAGATAAGCCGTCCAGCGCAAACGAAACGGATTATGTTCAATATTGGCTCCAGACATTAACCTCATGGAATGAGTTTTATAGTGAGAATGAGCGCTGTTGCTTCCGCTGCTTGAAAACCAAAAAGTCAAAACTGAAAACAAAAGTCCGCTAAAAAACATAAGCTCAATAAAGCGAATAGACAAAAATGATGAGCACGCATAGGTTAATCCAGCTTCAACAAGCAGGGTAATAACAAACACAAGCTGAGGTTTCTTCAAAAAATCCCCCCTTATTCTCTTTGTCTACTTTTAATTATACAATAATTTACATATATAAAAAAGTCTCAAAAGTGCTTTTATTATGATATAATGGTAATTATTGTATGTTTAAAAAGGGTATTCGAAGTCTTACGCATCACGATTAGAAGTTCTTTTATAATAATGACACTGATGATAGACGCAGCGTTTAGTTTCAAGTACGTAGAATGAAAGTGAGGAATATGTGTGGACTTAGGAGAGACAGTGATTGCCATACTGGCAGCGGGAGCACTGCTGTTATACAGGACGTTAGAGCTTTGGTTTGCACCTCGTAATTCTTCTTTTTTTAAAGGGTGGAAGCAAAAGCTAGCCGTCATTTTACCGTTATACGGAGTTACATTTGGCATATGGTTCGCGTTTTGTTCGTAACAAAAAAGTCTTACAAAAAGGAGGAATGAAAAATGGAAATCAATTCATACCTCATTCGTTTTTCATGTATGCTAATGCTCATGTTTGGTGGATTATTCGTTATTCAGTATGTAAAAACAGGGGACTTTTATTTAGATCAGCTTCTTGTCTTTGGAGCGGGTTTTGTTCTGTTTATCGGCTCACTTATTTGGAAAAGAAAACATCAGCAGCAAGGGAATAGAAAAGCTTGTTAAACTTATAAAAATGTGACAGTATAAAACAGATAAAAAAACGTAATCTCGTGATCTTGCTAACGTTTACGAGCTGCTGGAGGAAAAGAAAATGAATGTACCTAATTGTCCAAGCTGTCAATCACAGTTTACATATGAAGATGGAAACCTGTTCGTCTGCCCAGAGTGTGCGCATGAATGGGGGCAAGATGAAAAAGCAGAAAGCATGGAAGAACAGCTTACTGTAAAAGATGCAAACGGTAATGCTTTAAAAGACGGAGATTCAGTTACTGTCATTAAAGACTTAAAAGTAAAAGGAAGCTCATCGGTTGTAAAGATCGGAACGAAAGTAAAAAGCATTCGTTTAGTAGAAGGCGATCATAACATTGACTGCAAGATTGATGGATTTGGAGCGATGAGCTTAAAATCTCAGTTTGTGAAAAAAGCATAACGATAAAAAAGTCAGGATGAAGAAGACTTTCATCCTGGCTTTTTTCTATGTATCTTAACGGACAAAGCGAAATATATAGACCGTTTTGTCTATTTTAGAAGGAATTTAACTAAATGTCCCGAACTTACTTAAAGTGTCTGAGGATTTGGATATTAATGGAATGGATGTCCGTTTCATGAAGACAAAGGGGAGGGAGAAATATGAAAAAGTTTTTAGCGTTTCAAATTTTAATTGCATTAGTAATTGGAGCTGTTATCGGGCACTTTTTTCCGGACTTCGGGATGGCTTTAAGACCGGTAGGAGACGGGTTTATCCGCCTCATTAAAATGATTGTGGTGCCGATTGTCTTTTCAACCATCGTCATAGGTGCTGCGGGAAGCGGCAGTATGAAACAAATGGGGAGTTTAGGGTTAAAGACGATTATTTGGTTTGAAATTATTACTACCATCGTATTAGGAATTGGGCTGCTGCTAGTGAATTTGCTGAAGCCCGGAATAGGCCTCGATCTTTCTCATCTTGTTAAAAAAGATATCGGTGAATTGTCTCAGTATACCGACAAAGTCGTGGACTTTAAACAAATGATTTTGAACATCATTCCAACGAATATCATAGATGTGATGGCAAAAAATGATTTGCTGGCAGTGATTTTCTTTGCTATTTTATTCGGTGTTGCTGCCTCAGGAGTTGGCAAAGCATCTGAACCTGCAATGAAATTTTTTGAATCTACCGCTAAAATTATGTTTAAATTAACGCAAATTGTTATGGTCACAGCGCCTCTTGGTGTACTAGCGCTAATGGCTGCATCTGTGGGGCAATACGGCATTGTCCTTCTGCTTCCAATGCTGAAGCTAATTGGAACCGTCTTTTTAGGCCTTTTTATTATTTTATTTGTTTTATTTCCGCTTGTTGGGTTTTTGTTCAAATTCAACTACTTTGAAGTATTCAAAATGATTTGGGATTTGTTTCTTATTGCCTTTTCAACAACAAGTACCGAAACCGTGCTGCCACAGCTGATGGAACGGATGGAAAAGTACGGATGCCCTAAACGAGTGGTGTCGTTTGTTATTCCGTCGGGTCTGTCGTTAAACTGTGATGGCTCCACGCTGTATTTATCCGTTTCATGCGTCTTTTTAGCACAGGCTTTTAACATCGATATGCCATTAACTCAGCAATTATTTATGATGCTTATACTAGTAATGACAAGTAAAGGAATCGCGGCTGTCCCGTCAGGTTCACTAGTTGTTCTTTTAGCAACAGCCAACGCAGTAGGTCTGCCGGCTGAAGGAGTCGCAATCATTGCAGGAGTGGACCGCATCATGGATATGGCCAGAACAGGAGTTAACGTTCCAGGCCACGCCATTGCCTGTATCGTCGTCTCGAAATGGGAAAAAGTATTTCGAACCCAAACACCAATTCCGCCTGCATCTCACACGGAATCTCTATAAAACCAACCCCGCTTTAGCTCATAAAGCGGGGGTTTTTTGTTAAATCTCCAAACATTTATTAACGATGTAGACTAGAGTAATTTGCCATACTCAGCCCTACTCAAAAAAAGAGCACGCGCCGCTTAGGTCTAAAAAAAATGCCCTGTGACTGTTTTTGGTCACAGGGCATTTTTTTAGATGAATGTTCACAAAATGTTCACTTACGAAGAAGGAAGATAAAAAGCTATACTAAGCCAAGTAAAAAACGTGAAAAGGATGAGGAATGTGCCCACAACTAAAAAAGAAAGTATGTATTTTGGAATGATGATGTGCGGAGGGATGGTGCTTGTGATGACGATGTATAACATGTTCATAAATGATGTCATCGGGCATATCACACTTGCTGAAGGTATTTTGAATTTGGTTATCACATTTGTAGTTGCCATGATTATCGAAACTTTCGTAGTAGGTCCCGTGGCAAAAAAAGTAGCATTTTCACTGCCGTTTGATAAGTCTAAACAGTTAAAAGTCGTGTTGATTTTATCATCATGTATGGTGATTGGAATGGTGCTTTCCATGTCTGTATACGGATTAATTACGATGTCACTTACGAAAGGTTTAGACGGAGAGCCGCTTCTTTCAAGCTATGCGTTGATCGTTATGAAAAACTTTATCGTAGCCTATCCGCTTCAGCTTCTCATTATGGGACCTTTAGTTCGCGGATTGTTTATGAAATTTGTTAAGAAGAATCCCGCCGCTGCTTAAGTCAAAACCCTAAGAACGCCTATTTTCTTAGGGTTTTGTTGTGCAAAGCTGTTCAGTCAGAATAGAAGAAAATTCACGTAAAGCCGCCGATACAAAGGCACCTTTTCGCGTAATAAAAAAAGTAGGAACCTTTCTATATGGCTGCGGCAGCGGAGTTAACGTTAATGAATGGTTATAGTTAGATACAATAGATTTCATCATTACAGCTACGCCCATACCTGCTTTTACACACCCAATAATGGCTTCAATCGTACCAAATTCTAATATGCGTTTTGGAAATACGCCTTCTTTTGTCAACAGCATTTCTAACGTATGTCGATATGCGCATCCGCTGCTGAAAGCTAATAGGTTCATATCGTTTAGGCTGTAAAAAGAAGGAAGAGGATGCCGGCTCACAAGTACAAGCTCTTCATCTCGAGTAAATAAAGAGTTTAGATCGGGATGGTCACAGCTGCCCGCCACAAATGCGCCTTCAAGTTTTCGTTCTAAAACCAGTTGAATAAGAACATCGGTTGTATGTGTTTCTAAGATGAAGTCTACATTAGGATAGGCAGTGCAATAAATAGAAAGCAAAGGCGGCAGCCGAAGAGCCGCGGTGGATTCAGTTGCACCTATTTTTAAAGGTCCTATCGGCGTGTGCGAGCTGCTTTGCACAGCTGCCGTGGCTTCATTGGTTAAACGAAGAATTTGTTCAGCATAACGATGCAACAGCTCTCCGCTGGAAGTTAACGTTACCCCTTTACCGCTTCGTTGGAAGAGCTGTGTACCCAGCTCCGCTTCTAATTGCTGAATTCGCATCGTCACATTCGACTGCACGTAGCTTAAGCTTTTGGCAGCTTTTGAAATGTTTTTTTCTTCTGCTACCGTTGTAAAAACAAGCAAATCTTTTATATCCATCAAATCTCCTCCTGCAGCTATCATTTTTATTGATGACTTTTATCTTTATTGCTTATTTTACATGATATCACCGCTACTCTACACTGAAAGTAAAGGTGGAGGAGAGAAAATGAGCAGACAAAAAGCTTCTTATAAGTGGATGATTTTATTTATTGCCACGCTTTCTCAGGCGTGTGCAACGTTTGTCACGTATGGGGTAGGACCATTGGCAGCGCTTTGGCAAAGACTATATGGTTTATCGCAGTTTCAAACAGGACTGCTCGTATCAGCTGTTCAAATTGGTCCGATTTTTTCCATGCTGTTCTTTGGAAACTGGATGGATCGCTATGGAGAAAGGTGGCTTGTAGGAGGAGGATCTATTTTGCTGGGGATAAGCATGCTTTTTTCCTATAGAGCCGATCATTATTTGTATCTAACAGGCGTGCTTCTTGCAGCAGGCGTGTGGTATGGAACAGCACAGCCAGGAGGAAGCAAAGCCGTGGTGAAGTGGTTTCCTTCTCATCATAGAGGCCTTGCCATGGGGATTCGGCAAACGGGAATTCCCATTGGAGGCGCTGTTGCTTCCGCGGCATTACCGCTGGTGTTTTATCAATACGGGTGGCATGGGGCTGTTCTCGTACAGGCTGCGGCAGCTATTGGGGGCGGTCTTCTTTTTTTAGTATTCTATCGAGAATACCCCTCATCGCCAGAAAAAAAAGAAACATTTACGCTTCGTCAAAAAATCATGCGTATTTCTCAAGATAAAACGCTCTATCCCTTATTCTTTGTAGGTGTTTCAATGATTTCCCTTCAAATGATCATTGTGGCGCACTTTATGAGCTATTTAACGAAAGTCATAAAGATGGATTTTACTTCAGCGGGCATGTTGCTGAGCGTCACACTGTTAGGGGGAATGATTGGGAGAATTGCTTTAGCCTGGCTAAGCGATCATGTGTATAACGGAAATCGAAGAACACCTTTGCAAGCGACGGTTTGGGTGACTGTAGGACTAATCATAGCTATTTCTTATATTGGATTTACTTTGCCTTTTTGGCTACTAGCTGCAGTTTGTTTTAGCCTTGGCTTTTTTGCAATTGGCTGGTTTAGTTTGTTTATCGTGTTAATAGCAGAAAAAGCCGATGATCGTTTTATTGGTTTAACAGTAAGCATTGCGTTAACGCTCAATCAATTTGCCATCGTGCTCGCACCGATTTGGTTTGGGCTCCTTGTGGATTGGTTCCGGAGCTACGCGTTGGCTTTTATTACGGTTGCATGCTTCATTGCTTGTGGAGGGATATGGTTAAAAAAAGAGCGAGTTCATTCATTTTTAAATAAAAACGTCACTAAATGAAAAGTGATTTGGCGTTATTTATTTAGGAATACTTACTCTGTAAAACGTTTCAAAGTAATGCTCTCGGGTACACACAACATTAATGAGGAGGAGATAGTATGGAAGCAAAAGCTAAGAATGTTGTGGGAGTATATGAAACGGAACAAGAAGCAATTCATGCTGTAGAGAGTTTAAAAAAAGAAGGATACGCATCAGAAGAAATATCTATCATAGGTAAACATAAAAAGACTAAAAAAGTTCAGAAAGAAACGAATACAAAAGCAGAAGGAGCAGCAACTGGAGCGCTTACCGGAGGTACGCTAGGGAGCTTGACCGGAATATTAGCAGGTGCCGGCGCTCTTGCAATCCCGGGAATAGGCCCAATTGTGGCGGCTGGTCCGATTGTAGCTACATTAACAGGTGCAGCAGCTGGTGCGAGTGTAGGAGGTCTGTCAGGTATTTTAGTCGGTATGGGAATTCCAAAACAGCAGGCCGAGCACTATAATGATTCTGTTAAAGAAGGCAGCCTGCTTGTTTTAGTAGACAAAGAAGACTGTGATCATGATGGAAACCCGAAAGCTCCTTTAACCGGAATGATTTTATAGAACGTATAATATGTAGGAGAAAGCTGTCGCAGTGCGGCAGCTTTTTTTATGCGCTGATTTTATTCAAGTGAACTTAATGAACAATAATATTCCATAATAGTTAAAAATATCAAAATATGTCGTGGTGTATCGAGTGATAATATGCCTTAAATTATAATGTAATATTATTGTAACAATAATGTATTTATTGTTTTATTTTGGAATCAAAATCTTGATGAATGCTTTAATAGAAGGATTTAAGCGTAATTAACATCCATAAATTAACTGTAAACTATTATACGAAGTAGAATAATTTTCTAATTTATTTTCAAGAATTAATTTTTAGCAAATTATTCATGTTTGAAAGATGGTTAAAAAGTATATTTCAAAAGTATGTTTACTTAAAAAGTTAAGCAGGTTGATTAGTAGCATCATTCATTTAGCTAAATTTCGAAAGGAGCTGCTAAAATGAGTATTCAAAAAAGTACAGATAGTTCTAGTTTAGCAGAAGTGATTGATCGAATTCTCGACAAAGGAATTGTCATCGATGCTTTTGCCCGAGTATCACTCGTAGGAATTGAAATTTTAACGATTGAAGCGCGAGTCGTTATTGCAAGTGTCGATACGTGGCTTCGCTACGCAGAAGCGGTCGGGTTATTAACCGACAAAGTAGAGGAAGAAGGGCTGCCTGGCCGAACAGAAGAGCGAGGTGCAGGGCTTAGCTTTTAAGTCTTTTAATCGTAAGAAAATTCATTAAATAAATAATAATAAGAGAAAAGAGGATGAAACATGTCAACAACTGATAATAATGTGCAAAATGAAAAACAAGAAAATCAGCAGCAGGAAGAAAAAACGCAAAACTCTTTAAATCTTGCTATTTTAGGAGGCGTAGTAGGAGCGGGAATTGGCCTTCTTTCAAGTCCGCAAACGAGTAAAAAAGTACTCAGCCGCTTAGGACAATCAGAAATTGTACGTGCGACAGGACAAGAGTTAAGAAGAAACGCACAGGATATTTTAACGCAGCAAGCGATGGGAGCATTAAGACAGACGGCTACAGGCTATCTTGAAAAAGACAATCTAAGCAAGCTGCTGGCACCTAAAAAGAAAAAAGAAGAAACATCAAATGAACAGGGAAATTCGCAGGAAGAAGTCAGCCAAAGCGCAGAAATGGAAACGTCTCAGTACGAAGAGCTAAAAGAAGAAAATAAAAATATGAACGACCAGCTGCAGCGCATTGAAGAGATGCTAAACAAACTCATGGACGCGAAGAAGTAAGATATCCGTCCTTAAGGGGAATTTCATGGATAAAAAAGATGTGGAGAAAGCAGCCTTAAAAGCAGGAAAAAAGATCATCGATCATACACCTGAACCTGTTAAGGAAAAGGTAGAAGAAAAGGTTAAAGAAAAAGCGAAAGAAAAATTTGTCGAAAAAACTGAAGGGAAACTGCAGGAAAAAGCAAATGAAGCGTCAGAAAAACTGCAGGAAACAAAAGAAAAAAATGCCCAAAAGGTACACGGCAAAGGGGAAGACGCAAAAGAAAAGCTTCAAGACGTCTTACTATCAGTAAAAGATAAGCTTAGCGATGTGAAAGAAGCTGGAGAAAACTTTCAAGAAAAAGTTTCTTCTTCAGACGATAAAGATAAGTCAAAAAACAAGCGGAAAATAAAAGGCGTAAATCAGATTAAAAAAGCAACGGATATTAAAAGCTCTACTAAGATTAAAAGTTCCACTGATATTAAATCATCTACAGATTTAAAAACAATGGGATCATAAGCGAAAGGAGAAATGGGATATGTCTATTCAAAAAAGTACTAATAGTTCAAGCTTAGCAGAAGTCATTGACCGTATTTTAGATAAAGGAATTGTTATTGACGCTTTTGCAAGAGTGTCTGTTGTAGGGATTGAAATTTTAACAATTGAAGCACGAGTGGTTATTGCCAGTGTTGATACATGGTTACGCTATGCAGAAGCAGTAGGGCTTCTTCGTGACGACGTAGAAGAAAACGGTCTTCCTGAACGTTCAAATTCAAATTCAAGTGAAGGACAGCCGCGTTTTAGTATTTAGTATTTAGTATGAAATGATACGGAACCTTCCTTTTTTAAGGGTGGTTCCAGCTTTTAGATTTAACTATTGGAGGCTACTAAAGATGGAAATTAAAAAAATTATGCAAGCCGTGAACGACTTTTTTGCTGAAAACGTAGCTCCTCCTCATAAAATTACCTCGGTGGAAACTACTGAAGATGAAGGCTGGAGAGTTATTGTTGAAGTCATTGAAGAACGAGAATATATGAAAAAGTACGCAAAAGATGAAATGCTCGGAACATATGAGTGCTTTTTAAATAAAGAAAAAGAAGTTATTTCATTCAAGCGACTCGACGTCAGATATAGAAGCGCCATTGGCATTGAAGCATAAACGATAAGATGGCAGGAGGAACGTAAAAATGACCGTCTTAACAGACAAAAGGAAAAAAGGCAGTGGAGCTTTTATACAAGATGACGAGACAAAAGAGGTTCTTTCAAGAGCGCTGAGCTATTTAAAATCCGGCTATTCCATTCATTTTACAGGTCCTGCCGGCGGAGGTAAAACCTCTTTAGCGCGAGCGCTTGCTAAAAAGAGAAAGCGTCCTGTGATGCTGATGCACGGGAATCACGAGCTCAACAACAAAGATTTAATTGGCGATTTTACGGGCTATACGAGCAAAAAAGTAATCGACCAGTATGTTCGTTCTGTTTATAAAAAAGATGAACAAGTAAGTGAAAACTGGCAGGATGGACGGTTGCTTGAAGCCGTAAAAAACGGCTATACGCTGATTTACGACGAATTTACTCGGTCTAAGCCTGCGACGAATAATATCTTTCTATCGATATTAGAAGAAGGCGTGCTGCCGCTGTATGGAGTGAAAATGACCGATCCTTTTGTACGCGTGCATCCCGATTTCCGCGTCATCTTCACGAGCAACCCAGCTGAGTATGCTGGCGTATATGATACGCAAGATGCGCTTCTTGACAGGTTAATTACTATGTTTATTGATTATAAAGACATCGACAGAGAGACAGCGATTTTAACGGAGAAAACGGATGTAGAAGAAGACGAAGCGCGCACAATTGTAACGCTCGTAGCAAACGTGCGAAACCGCTCTGGAGACGAAAACAGTAGCGGGCTTAGCCTGCGGGCTTCGCTTATGATCGCTACCCTTGCTACGCAGCAAGACATTGCTATCGATGGAAATGACGAAGATTTTCAAACGTTATGTATGGATATTCTGCATCATCCGCTTACCAAATGTTTAGACGAGAAAAATGCAAAAAGCAAAGCCGAAAAAATCATTTTAGAAGAGTGTAAGAATATAGACACTGAAGAAAAGTAAAGGAGCTTGAAAACATGAGTGAAACAAACGAAACGGGCATTTATATTTTTAGCGCCATTCAAACGGATAAAGACGAAGATTTTGGATCGGTAGAAGTAGAAGGAACAAAAGCTGAAACGTTTTTGATTCGCTACAAAGACGCGGCGATGGTAGCAGCTGAAGTGCCGATGAAAATTTATCATCCTAATCGCCAAAATCTATTAATGCATCAACACGCAGTAGCAGCGATTATGGACAAAAATGATACGGTTATTCCAATCAGCTTTGGGAATGTATTCAAATCAAAAGAAGACGTAAAAGTTCTTTTAGAAAACCTTTATCCGCAGTTTGAAAAGCTGTTTCCAGCCATCAAAGGAAAAATTGAAGTTGGTTTAAAAGTAATTGGAAAAAAAGAATGGCTCGAGAAAAAAGTAAACGAAAATCCTGAACTTGAAAAAGTATCAGCCTCCGTAAAAGGAAAATCAGAAGCAGCCGGTTATTATGAGCGTATTCAGCTTGGAGGAATGGCTCAAAAGATGTTTACTTCCCTGCAAAAAGAAGTCAAGACAGATGTGTTTTCTCCGCTTGAAGAGGCAGCGGAAGCAGCAAAAGCAAATGAGCCAACGGGCGAAACAATGCTTTTAAACGCTTCTTTCTTAATTAACCGAGAAGATGAAGCGAAGTTTGATGAAAAAGTGAATGAAGCGCATGAAAACTGGAAAGACAAAGCCGATTTTCATTACAGCGGTCCTTGGCCTGCTTATAATTTTGTGAACATTCGCCTAAAAGTAGAAGAGAAATAACGTGCTTCACAAATTAGTAACCGCACCTATTAACCTTGTAGTAAAAATCGGCGAAAAAGTACAGGAAGAAGCTGATAAACAGCTATATGACCTTCCAACGATTCAGCAAAAACTCATTCAGCTTCAAATGATGTTTGAGCTTGGTGAAATTCCGGAAGAAGCGTTTCAAGAAAAAGAAGATGAATTGTTAATGAGGTACGAAATCGCGAAACGCAGAGAAATTGAACAATGGGAAGAGCTGACAAAAAAAAGAAATGAGGAATCCTAGATGGGAGAATTACTGTATTTATACGGTTTAATTCCAACAAAAGAAGCAGCAGCCAGAGAGCCGTTTCCATCTTATAAAGGGTTTGACGGAGAACATTCACTGTACCCAATAACGATTGATCAGGTGACGGCTGTCGTTTCTAAGCTGGATGCTGACGCCTATTCAGAAGAAGTGATTAAAGAAAAAATGGAGCAGGATATGAGCTGGCTGCAGGAAAAAGCATTTCATCATCACGAAACGGTAGCCGCTTTGTACGAAGAATTTACGATCATTCCATTAAAATTTTGCACCATTTATAAAAGTAAAGAAAGTCTGCAAGCAGCTATTGAGCTTAACAAAGAAAAGCTAGAGAATTCACTGACGCTGCTTCAAGGAAATGAAGAGTGGAACGTGAAGATTTACTGTGATGATAAAGAGCTTAAAAAAGGAATCAGCGAGACGAATGAAAGCGTAAAAGCGAAAAAAGAAGAAATTAGTCACTTATCACCAGGAAGACAGTTTTTTGAAAAGAAAAAAATAGATCAGCTGATTGAAAGAGAATTAGAGCTTCACAAAAACAAAGTGTGTGAAGAGATACATGACAAGCTCAAAGAACTGTCGCTTTATGACTCTGTTAAAAAGAATTGGAGCAAGGACGTAACGGGCGCAGCTGAACAAATGGCGTGGAACAGCGTGTTTCTTCTCCCGTCTCTGCAGATCACTAAGTTTGTAAACGAAATAGAAGAGCTTCAGCAAAAGCTTGAAAATAAAGGCTGGAAATTTGAAGTGACGGGACCATGGCCGCCCTATCATTTCTCGAGCTTTGCGTAAAGTGAGGAATTAACATTATGTCTCTTAAACAATCCATGGAAAATAAAGATATTGCTCTTATTGATATTTTAGATGTCATTTTAGATAAAGGAGTCGCCATTAAAGGAGACTTAATCATTTCCATAGCCGGCGTCGATTTAGTGTATTTGGATTTGCGGGTGCTAATTTCTTCGGTTGAAACGCTTGTGCAAGCAAAAGAAGGAAATCGCAAACCCATAACTTCTGAACAATTTGATAAACAAAAGGAGGAATTACTGGATGCAACCGGTCAGCCAAGCAAATGGACGAATCCACTTGGATCCCGATAAAGCTGAACAAGGCTTAGCGCAGCTTGTGATGACAGTTATTGAGCTATTGAGGCAAATCGTTGAACGTCATGCCATGAGGCGGGTGGAGGGTGGAACGTTGACGGACGAACAAATTGAAAACTTAGGAATTGCACTAATGAACTTGGAAGAAAAAATGGACGAGTTGAAAGAGGTGTTCGGTCTGGACGCAGAAGATTTAAATATTGATCTTGGACCGCTAGGCAGCCTGCTTTAAGCGGTCAGTGGGAGGAACAGTATGGCAGTCGAACATAATATGCAGTCAAGTACGATTGTAGATGTGCTCGAAAAGATTTTGGATAAAGGAGTCGTCATAGCGGGGGACATCACCGTAGGAATTGCAGATGTCGAGCTATTAACGATAAAGATCCGCTTGATTGTGGCTTCGGTTGATAAAGCAAAAGAAATCGGCATGGACTGGTGGGAAAATGATCCCTATCTCAGTTCAAAAGGAGCCAATAGTAAAGCGCTCGAAGAAGAAAATAAAATGCTGCATGAGCGGTTAAAAACGCTTGAAGAAAAAATAGAAACAGAACGTTAAAAACTGTACGCTACTTAAAAAATGGAGGGATTTACAATGGCAACTGAAACAAAATTAGATAACACACAGGCAGAAAACAAGGAAAACAAAAATACGGAAAACGGTTCAAAAGAAAAGAACGATTCAAAAGCAAGCAAAACAACAAGCAGCGGGCCAATCAAACGAGCGGTAGCAGGAGGTATCATCGGTGCAACGATTGGATATGTATCGACTCCTGAAAATCGAAAAAGTCTCCTTGACCGCATTGATACAGACGAATTAAAAAGCAAAGCATCTGATTTAGGAACAAAGGTAAAAGAAAAATCAAAAAGCAGCGTGGCCAGCCTGAAAACATCTGCGGGAAGCTTGTTTAAAAAAGATAAATCAAAAGATGATGAAGAAAACGTAAATTCTTCTAGTAGCGAAACAGAAGACGATAACGTTCAAGAGTACGATGAGTTAAAAGAAGAAAATCAAACGCTTCAAGACCGTTTATCACAGCTTGAAGAAAAAATGAACATGCTTGTTGAGCTTAGCCTCAATAAAAATCAAAATGAAGAAGCGGAAGATACAGATTCCGACGAAGAAGAGAACGATGAGAACGAGGAAAACGAGCAGGACGATGAAAACGAAGAAGAAACATCTAAGCCTCGTAAAAAGAACAAAAAAGAAGAGGAGCAAGAAGAGGAAGAAGAAAGTGAAAGTGACGAAGACAGCGAGGAAGAAGAGGAAGATTCTCGTTCAAACAAAAAAAATAAAAAAGTAAAAACAGAAGAAGAAGACGAAGAAGAGGAAAGTGAAGAAGAAAAAAAGGAAGCGAAACCAAAAAAGTCAACAGCTAAAAAATCAAAAAATACAAAAGCAAAGAAAAACACGGATGAAGAAGATGATGACGCAACATCTCTTTCTAGTGAAGACGATACAACAGCCTAAGACGTAAAGGAGGAAAGAAAGACATGAGTACAGGCCCTTCTTTTTCAACTAAAGACAATACGCTTGAATACTTTGTGAAAGCTTCTAATAAACACGGCTTTTCACTTGATATTTCATTAAATGTAAACGGCGCTGTGATTTCCGGTACCATGATTTCAGCAAAAGAATACTTTGATTACTTAAGCGAAACGTTTGAAGAAGGCAGCGAAGTGGCTCAGGCGCTAAGCGAACAATTCTCTTTAGCAAGCGAAGCGAGCGAATCAAACGGAGAAGCAGAAGCCCATTTTATTCATTTGAAAAATACAAAGATCTACTGTGGAGACAGTAAGTCTACTCCTTCAAAAGGAAAAATCTTTTGGAGAGGAAAAATAGCAGAAGTAGACGGATTCTTCTTAGGGAAGATTTCTGATGCGAAATCAACGAGTAAAAAGAGTTCATAAAAAAACGGCGGGGTGATTGCCCCGCCGTTTTTTAGTGATGAGATGTGCAGCTTCTTTTTACTAACAAACGGCTCTGTTTCTTCACTGTCTGTTTCTGTATCTGCCGCTGTTTGAGGAGTGTTGTCAGGTGTAGAAGCATTTTATACGCTGTATGCCGTGCCGCTGATTAAAAAGTGCAGTTCGCTTGTTATCGTTGGCTGGGCAATGGTAATCGGGGGAAGCGTAATGAGCTTTATTCATCCGCCTTGGGAAGCGTCAAGCTTATCACCAATAACCTGGGGATATATTTTATTTGTTATTATTTTTGGCACGATGCTTGCTTTTTGGTTTTATGTAGAAAGCCTGCCAAGTCTTTTACCTAAAGAAACGAGTTTGCTTGGAAGTTTAGAACCTTTAGCCGCTGTTATCACAACCGTTGTTTGGCTGAAAGAGCCTTTTGGTTTTTATCAATGGATTGGCACAGCTTGTATTATTGGGTTAGTTCTATTACTCACACGAACGAAACAAGCATCTTCTGAAACGACACTTTCAGCATAAATAGGGGCTTGCTAAAAGAAGAAGCAAACCAATGTCACTTTGCCGCCGAATCTGTAGAAACTCGTTTGACTTTTAAAATCTTTACATATTGAATAAACACTCTTTCTTTTGTAGAGACATTTAATTTAGCAAGCCTTGATGCGTCATCTCGGTTTTTAGCAGATTCTATCACAAAAGTTCCTTTGATTTTGGCTTCATCTTTTAGAACGGAATACTGTATTTCAAATCGTTTTGCTTTCGTTTTCTGCATAGTGATTGATAAGCTCCTTTGCCTGATAGATTAATGTATTGCTATGAAATAAGCTTCGATAAAAAGGAAGAAAAGAACGTAACATATACTACTAAATGAAATGCAGAGCGGCAGTGACTTTTATCACACCACCACCTAGTATTTCATCTTTTTACCAAAAAAGATAGGGTGTTTTCCCGTCGCTGCTTATAAAATCTTTGATTCTTTCTGCTTGACCTAGAGTTAACTCTATGGTTTATCTTGTAGTAGTATCATTTCAAGGAGGGGCTTTATATGAAGTATCATACAATTGCTAATACTGACTTACACGTATCAAATTTAATTATGGGAAATATGCGTTTAACAGAACTTTCTTTACAAGAAGCAGAGAAGCTAATCCGCACAGCGATGGAAGAAGAAATTAACTTTTTTGACCATGCGGATATTTACGGTCCTGATTATGTAGGACAATGCGAAGAATATTTTGCAAACGCTATACAAATGAATTCAAGTCTTCGTGAGAAAATGGTGATTCAAAGTAAATGCGGCATTAACTCAGCGAAAAATTACTATGACTTTTCAAAGAAGCATATCATAGACTCTGTTAACGGCAGCTTGGAGCGTTTAAAAACAGATTACTTAGATCTTTTATTACTTCATCGTCCAGATCCGCTAATGGACCCTGAAGAAGTAGCAGAAGCGTTTAATGAACTTCAAAACAGCGGAAAAGTACGTCACTTTGGTGTGTCGAATCACAACCCAGCGCAAATTCAGCTGCTTGAAAAATACATCAAACAAAAGCTTGTCGTAAACCAAGTGCAGTTCAGTATCGCACATACGCCAATCATTGACTCTGGTATTTCTTTAAATATGGGTATCGATCAAGCTGTGAACCGCGACAGCAGTGTGCTTGAATATTGCCGTTTAAATGATATAACGCTTCAAGCATGGTCGCCATTCCAAAACGGATTTTTTGAAGGACCTTTCCTCGGCGATAAAGAGAAATTTGGAAAGCTAAACGAAGTGATTGATCGCATCGCAAATAAATATAGCGTGACGAATACAGCGATTGCCGTTGCGTGGATCACAACTCATCCTGCAAACATCCAAGTAGTGCTTGGTACTACAAATATTCAACGTATGAAAGATGCAAGTAAAGGTTCAGAAATCAAGTTAACGCGCGAAGAGTGGTACGATATTTATAAAGCCGCTGGCAACATGGTGCCTTAAGCGCTGCAGTTCTTAAAATAAAACAGGTAACTCCGTTCGGATATGGAACGGAGTTACCTGCGTTTTACGATAAGTAACTGCTGGTTAAGCTAGAAAAAGATTTAACAGCAGCTCAATTATTTTGGTGACGCCAAGACCTAATACAAAGGCAATAAAACCGCCAATTACAATGGTAAGCATCATGTGAGCAGTATTCATCGTATCATCCTTTCTGATTTGAATGTATGTTGCTGCTTGTACAAGAATTTTGCAGCATAAGGAGCGCGGTGAAGAAGACTATAAAAGAATAAATCCTCGAGATAACTGGAGGTCAAGGCAAACTCATCATGTTTTTCTGAGAAGGTTAAAATGTAGGAGGAAGCAATATGACGTATACCATTTCACAAGTTGCAAAGAAATTGAACGTGACAATTTATACCATTCGCTATTATGATAAAGAAGGGCTTTTTCCATTTTTAGATCGTACAGCGTCAGGGAATCGTATTTTTAAAGAACAAGATATTGAATGGATTGATTTAATTTGCTGCTTAAAAAGCACGGGTATGCAAATTAAGGACATTCGGACGCTTATTGAAAACTGTACGCTTGAAAATGCCGTGCTTGATAAAAGTCTGCAAATGCTGATGGATCATAAAAAAGCAGTGCAAAAAGAAATCGAAGAAATCCATCACAAGCTTGAGACGATTGATTACAAGATTAAGCACCTGCCGGAAATGTACGAGCGAATTGTTAATAAGCCTTCAAACTAAACAAAAAAGGAAGCGTGGAAATGATTGAAAAAGTAGTACCTTTTACTGCAGAGAATATGCAGCAGTGCATTGACTTGTATCTAGATGTATTTACAAGAAAGCCATGGAATGAACAATGGACGGAAGAATCAGCTAAAGAAAGGCTGACTGATCTACTGAACACGCCTAAATTTATCGGTTATTTATTTTATGACCAAGGCGATTTGATTGGCATGATTGCAGGTCACGCGAAAAAATCATACAGCGGTATGACCTTTTACGTGGCCGAGCTTTGCGTCAGCGCAAGCGTGCAGGGAAAAGGATATGGTTCAGCTATCTTAAGCCGGTTTGAGAACGAACTTCAAAGACACGATATCAACAGCTTGTATCTCTTGACGGCGACTGGAGGAGCTGCACAGGCTTTTTATGAAAAAAACGGCTATGCTGTAAATGATCAGCGCGTCGTCTTGAAAAAATCGTTTGTATAATTTTTTACATAAAGCGGGAAGAGAGTTGCAGAGTGGCTCTCTTTTTAATTACTCTTTTTATCTATTAATATGTAGAAGAAAGGGAAGTATGAACAAGAAAAATAAGGTAATGAGAAGGCGTAAACAAGGAACGGTAGATTAAAAAGCATGTTGTTTTTTCTCAGTGGTGAGTCTCATTATGAGTACACTTAAAAACAGTGCCCATTATGTGGACACTGCTTTTTCATAATAAAGTGGAAAGCTAGCTTTTGGTAAAAAAATTAGTGGAAATGAAGCT
Source organism: Priestia sp. FSL W8-0524 (assembly GCF_038005965.1). NCBI lineage: Bacteria > Bacillati > Bacillota > Bacilli > Caryophanales > Bacillaceae > Priestia > Priestia sp. FSL W8-0524. The sequence goes on along the minus strand of NZ_JBBOUG010000001.1, from coordinate 3,049,044 downwards.
GTTTATCATTATTTCTAATGATTAGCAACCGCCAAATCCTCCCCAGCAAGCACAGCCGATAATGATTAATAAAATGAATAATACGATGATTAAAGCAAAGCCACTGCCAAACCCGCAGCCGCCGCCGTAACCGTAACCGCCATAACCACAGCCACCATAGAAGCCCATATATTTCACCTCCAAGTTCTGAGTACATTTTTAACATATGCCCGAAATACAAAAGTGCTCCAAAAATATCCAATGATTTCAATGAAAATAAAAAAAGATAAGAAAATAAGATGGACACGGTACTTTTTTTTACTTTCTACATAGGATGAATCATCCCAATATCTCATATATGAGCCCCCATGTTATAACGAAGCAGGCTAATAGCACTTCCTCCTTAGCCTGCGTACATAATGAAGTAGAAGCCGAAGAATTTTTTCTTCGGCTTCTTATTTTTTACGATGAAATCAACATGTTAGTACTTTCCATATACATTCTAAGTCATGATCCGCTTCTTTTTGTATGTATTAGGTACTAAAGAGAAATCGAGCTCATTTTCATATAAACCTAGTAATTTGCTTTTTTTCGTAATTCTTTTCCCTTATTTTCAGCATAACCAAGATATTTGCCCAAGACAGCGAATAGGTAAATGCATATTCTTGGGTGAAAGCAAAAAACAAAAAAACGGAGGTTTCTCTTATGAATTCAGAAATGCATTTTTTACCTACTATGTATTCTCAAGATCATCATCAACTTCAACACGCGGATGAAAGGTTTATTGGCAGACCGTTTGGCTTTGGCAGACCGTTTGGTTTTGGACGCCCGTTTGGCTATGGCTTTGGGAGACCATTCGGCTATGGCTTTGGAGGACCATTTTTAGGAGGATTAGCAGGAGGGCTAGTAGCAGGCTCACTGTTATCACCATATGGCTATGGCGGTTACGGCTACGGTTATGGTGGTTATCCGTATGGCGGCTACGGCGGTTATGGCTTTGGCTGCGGCTGTTAAACGCAAGTAAAAGAAAAAATCTCAGAAGAAATATTTTTCAGATCATTCTTTTCTATAAAGAAGTCTGTTTTGGAACGTAAGGCGTTATATCCATCCACAGTTAATCAGAGCGTGCACCCCACTTAATATAAAAAACCACCTGGTGATTTTCCAGGTGGTTTTTGGTTTACATAGTAAAGAAATAAAAAAAGTGGCAGAAAGAGATAAAGAAAAGATGTTAGAATCGTGCTTTTTGTTCTTTACATTACAGTAAGAAACGCTTACTATGTGAGAAAATGGAAATGTTAATGAAGCATTCTTTTTACATAACTTTCTGTGAGAAGTAAAAGAGGGAGAGACATAACATGATCGAAAGTCATACTATTTATTTACGCCCGTTAACTGTCAGCGATGCGCACGAAAGCCTCCGATTGCAAAAGGACAATCGCGGCTTTTTTGAACAGTTTTCTATGATTCGAGAGCATTCTTTTTATACGTTAGAGAGCCAAGTAGAAAAAATTCAGCGTCACGAAGAGAATAGAAAAAACGATGAAGAATACTATTTTGGTCTTTTTCAAAAAGAGAATAATAAGCTGATTGGCACTATCAGTCTTTTTCAAGTGATGCGCGGATCTTTACAAAGCGCAGTTATCGGCTATTTTTTAAATCACCATCATAATGGTAAAGGGTACGCAACAGAAGCCGTAAAAGCACTTGTTGACTATGCGTTTGAAGAGCTGCATCTTCACCGCATTGAAGCCGGCGTTATGCCACGTAATTTGCCTTCTCAGCGCGTACTCGAAAAAGCTGGGTTTCATAGAGAAGGAATTGCTAGGAAAAATGTAAATATTAATGGCATATGGGAAGACCATCAAGTCTTGGCTATTCTTAACCCTAATGATGAAATAGAAGAAATAAACGAGTTCTTAAAATTTTGATATACGTTTTCGAATTTAAAATTTATAATGAGAATAAGAGAATAGAACAGTCTATATTTAAATAGTAGGTGACTAAGGTAATGGAAGAGAGGAACATCAATGAAAAAGCCGTTTGGGATGTATTGCAGATGGCTAGCGAAGTAGTCGGAAGCAGGACGCTGTTTGTAGGGATTTTCGACGAACAATTTTCAGTTATGAAAGCCTTTAATAAAGAAGGGGGAAGCCTTGTAGAGGATGGACTGACGCTGCCGTTAGAGCTTGCGGTATGCAACTTAGTCACGTGTGATGAACCCCTTGTTATTCCCAATACAAAACGCGATGTTAGAACGTCTAATTTAGCCATCATTGATGGTGCCCGGGTAGGTTCTTATTTAGGAACACCGATTGTGCTAGAAGACGGAAGAATGTTTGGTACCTTATGTGCGGTCGATCCGGATCCTTATCAGTTTAGTGAAAGTGAAATTCAAGGGCTAAACCGGCTGGCTGGTATTTTGTCTCATATTATTTATAAAAATCAAGCGGCTGTTTTGCCGAAAATTGAAGAGAAAATTCTGCAGCTTGATAAACTGGCGCTCGTAGGGCAGCTAGCAGCAGGATTAGCGCATGAGATTCGAAACCCGATGCAGTCGGTGCGTGGCTTTATTCAATTTTTATTTAATGAAAATGAACAAGCAGAGCCTTTTCAAAAAATTGTTCTTGATGAACTGGACCGCATGAATGAACTTATTAACAACTTCTTGCTTGTCACGCAGCCAACAGCGCCTAAAAAAGAAATCGTATCAATTGTAGAAGTTATTCATGATACCGTTGCTTTCTTGAAAAGTGAAGCTGCGCTATATAATGTCGAAATGAACGTAAGAATAGAAGGAGCCATTCCGCTTGTATCAATCGACCCTGCTCAAATGAGAGAAGTGTTTATGAACCTTTTGAAAAACGCCATTGAAGCAATGGAGAAAAAGAAACGCGGGGAAGTAAACCTTATTATCAAAGAATGGGAAGATTGGGCTCTTATTGACATTCAAGATACAGGTTCTGGGATTCCGCTATCGATTATTAATAAAGTAGGAAATCCATTTTTCTCAACAAAAGATGGAACAGGCATGGGGTTAGGGCTTTCTATTTGTAAAACGATCATCAACGAGCATAACGGTAAGCTTGCGATTGAAAGTGATGAGAACGGGACAGTGGTGACGGTTAAGCTGCCTTTGACGCTTTAAGATAAAACAAAAAAGAAAGGAGAGCAAGCACTCATCCTTTCTTTTTTGCTGACTTTTTTAATATGCTGAACTGTCTTCAATCCAGTATTCATAGTCTTCCGCATCTTTTTTATTTAACTTTTTGCCGTTGATGTAAATTTTGTCCCACTCGTAAATTTGTTTATCCAAATAAACGTTAAACAAAATGCGTACATGCTCTTTTTCTGTATAATCGTAGCCGGTAAATTGTACAACGTGATGACGGCCTTCTTTTTTAATATAGGTCCATTTTGGATGATCGTTGTAGGTTTCAAGCGTAATTGCTTCGTCGCCGTAGCGAACTACATCTTTAATATTCGTTTTTGTTGGTAAATATGATAGTCCGGCTCCGACTCCAAACGTAATCACAAGCGCCAAGATGCTTAAACCAATAGCAATTCCGATGTGAGTGCCGCCTTTTATTTGCAAATAAGCTTCTTTCCGCTGTTCCACCTGAGCTTCGGCTCGAGCTAACACGTTTTTAACGTGCTTATAATACCAGCGGTTGGCACACAGCCCTGTAATAAGTGAAGCACCGCCGAACACAATTGCATCGGACCACTCTGGTATGTCCACAAAGCACAAAAGGGAAAACCATATTACTTCAATAAGCGATAAAATAAAAAAGTGCTTATACATTTTTCGGTATGCAAACCAAGCGCTTGTCAGAAAAAAGGCTGCCCAGTTCCACGTGTTGTTTTTAGCTGGGTTGGCTGTTTTTCCCCACTTCAAATCATAATACGGCGTATTCGTTCGAACTACTTTATGCTCTTCTTCAAAAGAAACGATTTCATTTACTGCTTGTTCTTCCATTTAAAACACCTTTCATTGGTTATAATCTATCATCTAAAATGACTCTATTATTATACATTATTTCTATTATTTTTCTATTCTTCCTTAAATTATTTTTAAAGTAAGAATATTTGCGCTGTGGATTTTTTAATGGGAACTTTCATAAAAAAGAAGAATATGGTAGATTTGAAGGAAAAGGAGCTGCCCCAACGTGAATCGTTTAAAGAAAGCCCTGCATCAATCGTGGTCAATTCATTCAAGCACGAAGTGGACAGTTGATAATCCTGCCAAAGGACAGTGCGGCGTGACCGCGCTTGTCGTTCAAGATCTAAAAGGAGGAGATATCTTAAAAACTCCGTGTAAAGAAGGCTGGCATTTTTATAATCAGCTCGATCAACGGCGCTGTGATTTTACCCAAGAACAATTTCGTGAGCCTCTCCATTATGAAGACATTTTGTCCAGTCGGGAAGAAGCGTTTATGGATACGAATAAAGAGCAATATGAGGCTTTAAAGAAAAACGTAATGACCTATTTTACACATAAAAATTCGCGTTAGAAAGGAACAACATAAATGAAAAGTATTCAGTATTCCATTGTTGATGTATTTGCACAGAGAAAATATACGGGAAATCAGCTCGCAGTTTTTAAAGACGCCGAAAGCCTTTCAGACAAAGAGATGCAGCAAATGGCTAAAGAAATTAATTTCTCTGAAACCACGTTTATTACGTCTTCTTCTCCACAAAAAGGAGAATATAACGTACGAATTTTCACTCCTAATGAAGAAGTACCATTTGCAGGCCATCCGACGCTTGGTACCGCTTATGTGATTCGCGAAGAACTCGAAGAAAAAGATACGAAGGAACTTATTCTTCATTATAAAGCAGGTCCTACGCCCGTTACATATGATGAACCAAAAGACGTGCTGTGGATGACACAAGGTCAGCCGACGTTTGGAAAAGTGTTAGATAAAAAGCAGGTGGCGGACGTGTTAAACCTTGATGAGGCTTATATCGATATGCGTTTTCCTATTCAAGAAGTATCCACCGGTCTGCCGGTCATTCTTGTCCCGTTAACATCATTAGAAGCAGCTAAAGAGATAAACGTAGACAAAGAAAAATATTTCAAACTGATAGAAGACACGGAAGCGAAAGCAATTATGGTCTTTTCACCGGAAACCTATCACCAAGATCATCACGTAAATGTGCGAGATTTTGCTGATTACTACGGCGTTCCAGAAGATGCGGCAACCGGCAGCGCCAACGGCTGTTTAGCAGCATATTTAGTTAAATACCGTTATTTTAATCGGACTATAATTGACATACGTGTAGAACAAGGATACGAAATAGGAAGACCTTCACTGCTGTATGTAAAAGCTAGTTATGACGGAGAAGCTTTTCACATCCAAGTAGGCGGAAAAGTCGAGATGATTGCCCGCGGTGAATGGATTTTGTAACAAGATGTTCATCTGCTGTTCACAATAAGCCCTTATCCTAATAAAAACGCAATATGACCACGGTGTTTGGTTACACTAGTAAACAGATAGATACTGAAAGAATAAATGATGGCGGCCAAAAGGTCGCCATTTTAAATGCTTGATAAAAGGAGTGGCAGAAAAAATGATTCACATTTTACTGGCGGATGACGATGCCCATATGCGGCAGCTGGTTCGTCACTATTTGCAGCTTGAAGGCTATATGGTGCATGAAGCAAAAGACGGGGAAGAAGCTTCAGGTCTGCTTGCTAAGCAGCACATTCATTTAGCGGTTATAGATATTATGATGCCTCATAAAGACGGATATGAAGTTTGCGAAGAAATACGGAGTTATTATGATTTCCCCATTATTTTATTAACGGCAAAAGATCAGCTGGAAGACAAAGAACAAGGCTTTTTAGCAGGAACGGATGACTATGTGACAAAGCCGTTTGAACCAAAAGAATTGATTTTCCGAATTAAAGCACTGCTTCGCCGGTACGAAGTGGTAAATGAAAAAATGATTGTGCTGAACAACACCTCTATCGACCGAAAAAGCTATGAAGTGCACTGCAACGGACGACTGTTCATTCTTCCAATGAAAGAATTTGAATTATTAGCTCAGCTTGCGAGCTATCCAGGAAGAATTTTCACAAGAGAAGAATTAATCCATCTCATATGGGGAGCGGATTTTAATGGAGATAACCGCACAATCGATGTACACGTAAAAAGGCTGCGCGAGCGGTTTGAACACACCGATGATTTTGTCATTACGACGGTTCGAGGAGTCGGCTATAAGCTTGAGGTGAGGGCAAAATGAAGACGCTCTATTTGCGGATTGTGCTGACGACCATTGCTGTAATGGTATTTAGCAGTCTCCTCGCGTTTATTCTAGCAAACGTTTATTATCAGTACAGCTTAAAACCGTATAACGATCAAAAGCTTACCCGTATGGCAAAAGACATTGCGAGCTTTTACGAAAGCAATAGAGGCGTGGATCAACAGTCTTATTTACAGCATATTAGTAAACTTGGCTATCAAATATATGTAGTGGACAGCACCGGACATGAGACGTTTTACGGACGAGAGTTTAGAAACCAGCGCTTAGAAAAAAGTGCTGTCAAACAAGTGTTAGAAGGCAAAATGTATCACGGAATTGCAAACTTTCCTTCACAGGTGTTTGTGACGGGGTTTTTTGATAATGTGTTAGCTAATACCATCGGCGTGCCGTTAAAAGGAGAAAGTAATAAGCAGCAAGCGCTGTTTATTCGCCCAGATATTCAGCTGCAGTTCGGGGAAATGCGCATTTTTTTCTCAGTCATTTTACTGCTGATGATTGTATTAAGTATTTTGTTTGTACTTATTAGCACGCGTTATTTAGTAAAACCAATCGTTAAGCTAACGGAAGCAACAAAGCAAGTGGCAAAAGGAAAATACAACGTTGAGCTATACGTAAAGCGCCGAGACGAAATCGGCGCGCTTGCTTCACATTTTTCCGAAATGGCTAAAAGTTTAGAGCAGCTTGAAGAGATGCGCCAAGAATTTGTATCCAACGTGTCACATGAAATTCAGTCTCCGCTGGCGTCCATTCAAGGGTTTTCAAAAACGCTCCGTTCTGCGGATCTTTCTGATGAACAAAGAAATGAGTATCTGTCTATTATTGAAGAAGAAAGCCGGCGCATGTCGTCACTCAGCAAACAGCTGCTTACGCTTGCTTCACTTGATAAAGAAAGTGAGCATATCGACAAAAGCACGTTTGACGTTGCGGCTCAAATCAAGCAAGTGCTGTTTATGACGGAGTGGAGCTGGCGTGAAAAAGAGCTGGCCATTGAAATGGACCTGCCTTCAACGATGATTTCAGGCGATCAAAAACTGCTTCATCAAGTGTGGACAAACTTGATTACAAACAGCGTAAAGTTCACGGAAGAAGGAGGAAAGCTGTCTCTTCGCGTTGGCATGGAAGATACGCATTGCCACGTTGAATTTCAAGATACGGGAATCGGCATGTCAAAAGAAAGCCTCCCGCATATTTTTAATCGTTTTTATAAAGAAGATAAAGCAAGAAGCCGGACGGAAGGAAGCAGTGGTCTTGGTTTAGCGATTGTAAAGCAAATTGTCGAGATGCACGGAGGTTCCATTCACGTTGAAAGCGAAAAAGGAAAAGGCAGCATTTTTCACGTCTATCTTCCGAAAATGTAATGAGCCGTTCATCTTCCATTCATTTTCTATTTTTATACTTTAAATAGAATTAAAAAAGGAGATGAAAGAAACATGTTTTTGGCTTTACGTGAATTAAAACATGCGAAGCTGCGCTACTTACTCATTGGCGCGATTATGGTGTTAATTGTATGGCTTGTACTTTTTGTATCAGGCTTAGCAAAAGGGCTTTCTTCTGACAATGCTTCAGCTGTTCAAGAAATGAAAGGAAATTACGTTGTGCTTCAAAAAGAAGCGGATCAGCGCCTGACGCGCTCTGTTTTATCCATAAACAAAACAGAAGATATTCAACAACTAAGCGGAAAGAAAAAAGCTGAGCCGCTTGGTGTGATGATGACAGCCGTTATAAATGAAGGAAAAGCGAAAAAAATAGACGCCTCGTTTTTTGCCGTAAGCACGAGCGGCTTTTTAGCTCCGAACGTAACAGAAGGGAAGATGATTACGGACGATGCGAAACATGAAGCCGTGGCGGACTCTTCGCTAAAAGAAGAAGGAGTAAAGCTAGGTGATACGATAAAAGATACGGCTTCAGGAAAAAGCTTTAGGATTGTTGGTTTTACAAAAAATCAGTCGTTTAGTCACGCGCCTGTTATTCATATTAATCTTAAAGAGTGGAAAACAATTGAAAACACAGGTGCGTTTAATGCAGTGGTGTTAAATATGAACGATAAAAAAGCACATGCTCTTCAAAAAAAGGAGTCTGACATTGACGTGATTAGTAAAGGTGAAGCGTTAAAAGGAATTCCAGGTTATCAAGAAGAACAAGGCTCGCTTTTAATGATGGTCGCATTTTTGTTTATCATTGGCGCTTTTGTGCTAGCGGTTTTCTTCTACGTGATGACGCTTCAAAAAATGAATCAGTTTGGCGTGTTAAAAGCCATCGGAGCAAAAACAAGCTATTTAGCGCAAACGATTTTATCTCAAGTGGTTGTGTTAACAGTATGCAGTCTTGCTATTAGTATTGGATTGACATACGGGGTAGCAGCCGTATTGCCGGATTCGATGCCGTTTCACTTAGACGTATCGCTAATCGCAGGGTGTTCAGCGCTGTTTGTAGCTGTTTCTGTACTGAGTTCATTATTATCGCTGTATCGCGTAGCAAAAGTAGATGCGGTTGAAGCGATTGGGAGGGCTGTGTAATGAGTGAAGAAAAATTAGTTTTAGAGAGTGTTAGCAAGTCGTTTGGAGACGGAGAAAACGCTGTAGACGTGTTAAATGATCTATCGCTGCGTGTAAAAGCAGGAGAGCTTGTGGCGATTGTCGGTCCTTCTGGTTCTGGGAAAAGTACCTTTTTATCCATTGCAGGCGCGCTGCTTTCACCGTCTAGAGGACGCGTGATGATTGATGGAGACGAGATTAATAACATGTCTTCAGCGCAAATGAACAGCATTCGTCTTAAAAAAATTGGCTTTATCTTTCAATCAGCTAATTTAATCCCGTATTTAACGGTTCGCGACCAGCTGCTTCTTGTCACGGAACTAGAAGGAAACCGAAACAAAGGAGCAAAAAAAAGAGCGGATGATTTGCTTGAAAAGCTCGGGCTTGCCCATCGAAAACATCACTATCCTGAAAGTCTATCCGGCGGAGAGCGCCAGCGGGTAGCGATTGCAAGAGCGTGGATGAATAACCCTGAAATTATCTTCGCAGACGAGCCGACGGCAAGCTTGGATTCAGAGCGAGGAAGAGCGGTCGTTCAAATGCTTGCAGATGAAGTGAAGCTAAGGGGAAAAGCGGCTGTAATGGTTACCCATGACCAAAGAATGCTAGATTTATGTGACCGCGTTGTGTGGATGGAAGATGGAAAATTAGTGGAATCAGATAGCGTGCAAGTTTAAAAAGTGCTGCTCTTGACAAGAGCAGCACTTTTTTTACGGTATAAAATTAAGCGATGGAGGCACAGTTTCTTGTTCTTTGTTAAATAAGTTAATTCCTCCTGCCGTTTCCAAACCGTAGCCTGCCGTTTTTAATGACGTTCCAGTAATTTCATTTTTCTGTCCCTGAAGCATCACTTCATCACTGGGCTCTCCTAGCTGCTGAAAAATTCCGGTCGTTTGAATGATTTGACCGATTGTTTTTAAAGAATTTCCTGCAGCAATTAGCTCTTCAAAACTTACTTTGCGTTCTTCATTATGTGCCTATTTATTATCTCGATTCGGCGCCTCCATACGTTCACTCCTTTGTTAGTAAATCAGTTAGTTATTCATGTTCCGTTTCTGTAAAAAACATGTAGCGAAAATAAAACGATTAACATAGGTAACGTCATTTAAGAAGGAAGAAAATAAGAAACAGGAAATAAACGAATCGTGAAGAAATAATAAAAAGGTGATGAAACGATGAAAACATGGAAAGTGACTGCGTTTGGACTTATTATAGCAAGCTTTTCCGGGTGTTCAAGCAGTGGAGTTCTTGAAGAATCTCCGCCAAAAGCCTATCTCGAAGCAAGCAACCATCTTTATGACACAAAAGTTGGCACTTACTGCTGGAAAAACACGTGTGTGGATAAAGCAGGCCCTTTGGAATTATTAAAAGCCGAAAAGCCTATTAAAGTAAAAGCAAATGAATGGCTATCGCTTGTTATCAAGTATAAGCGGCAGCCAAACGAAAAGCATATGGTACAAATACAAAGCAAACATGAAGTGGACGTACCACTGAAGAAAAATAAGCTGAAAGCACCTTCTGAAGCAGGCACGTACTACTACTCATATTCAGTGTGGTGGATGGATGAAAGTCAAAAAAATGTATCTAATGGAGATGCGTCGTACGCGTTTGTATTGGAAGTGAAATAAGGAGAGAGAGCCTATGCAAACCCCTATTATTCTCATTGGACCTATATGCGCGGGTAAAACGACGGTTGGTGAAAAAGTAGCCCAAAAACTAAGTATTCCTCAGTGCTCAATGGACGAAGTACGATTTTCTTACTACGAGGAAATAGGTTTCAGCAAAGAAACACAGCAGGACATTCGAGAAAAACAAGGGTTTCAGGGTATGTACGCCTATTGGAAGCCGTTTGAAGCCTATGCCGTTAAAAGAATACTAGAAGATTACAAGCATGCGGTCATTGATTTTGGCGCCGGTCACTCGGTCTATGAAGACATGGGGCTGTTTCAGCAAGTAGAAAAGATATTAAAACCTTATCAGTTTCTATTTTTATTGCTTCCCAGTGCTGATAAAGAAGAGTCCATACAAATATTACATCAAAGACTGCAGCAAATAACGGATGATGAAGATGTTTTTAAGCTTAACAAACATTTTGTAACGCATCCGTCAAATGAGCTGCTGGCAAAGCAAACAATCTACACAAAGGAAAAGTCGGCAGATACAATAGCGAAAGAAATTATTTCATCTATATCGAAGGAGTGAAAGCAATGATTAAAAAAGTCGGTCAAATTATGGTGTATGTAAACGATCAAGATCAAGCGGTAAAGTTTTGGACAGAAAAAATGGGATTTCAGGTTATATCCGAACAAAAGAATGAACAAGGCATGAAGTGGATCGAGCTAGCACCTGTAGCTGGTGCCGAAACAACTATTATCCTTCATAATAAACAGCTAATAGCAAAAATGCAGCCGGAATTAAATGTCGGGACACCTTCGCTTCTGTTTTTTACGGAGAATGTGGATGAATTATATAGAGATTTAACAGCTAAAGGCGTAACGGTGGGAGAAATTGTATCGATGCCTTCAGGAAAAGTCTTTAATTTTTCAGACAGTGAAGATAACTACTTTGCGGTTATGGAAAACGTGAATATGAAATAAAAGAAAAACAAAAAACACCGAGAGCATATATATTCTTCTCGGTGTTTTACACGTAGTACAGGATGAATTACTCTTCATTATCGTTAGTAAAATTAAATTCAATTAGTTTATTTCGCCCGCACTTTCCTGCGATTTGTCCTTCTTGATTAGCATTTTGCCCGCCATTTTTGGCAATTTGTCCACCTTGAGATGCATTTTGCCCGCCGTTTATAGCAATTTGTCCGCCTTCATATGCAATATTTGTATAATAATTAATGGTTACACAGCATGGTTTTTTCTTACGAGGACGCTTTTTAAAAGAATAATCGCTTTCTACATAATATTTGTCATCTGCTGAATTGTAGTAGCAATAATATTTTTTTATAGGATTCACTCCTTTCGTCATAGTTGTTATATTTTATTCGTTATTTAAAGTTATGCTTGTACACCTGTGTATTCACATTCGTTTTAATTTCCTAGAATTTAATAAATCAAGGAGTGAGATGTTTTATGATGAAACTAATAGGAGAAAAAGTGTTGCTAAGGGAAGCGACAGAGGAAGATATTAATGAACTTTATTATTGGAAATACGAAGAAAAAAACCAAGAAGCAAAAAAGTGGAATGCTCCTTATATAACAGAAGAAAAGCTTACGAAAGAAGAGTATATGAAGTCATGGGAAAAAGAGTATGAGCTTTTTCTAGGCGTTCCGCGACTCCTCGCGGTCATCATTGATAAAAAAGCGGTGGGAACCGTAAGCTGTTACTGGGTGGACAAGCATACAAACTGGCTGGAAACCGGAATTGTTATTTACGACTCATCCTATTGGAGCGGAGGATACGGAACGGAAGCTTACCGGATGTGGATTGATTTTTTATTTGAATCTACACATTTACATAGACTCGGTATGTCCACGTGGTCAGGAAACATCAGAATGATAAAAACAGCTGCAAAAATAGGCATGAAAGAAGAGGCGAGAATCAGAGAAGCACGTATCGTAAACAGTGAACGTTTTGACAGCATCAAAATGGGAATGCTGCGAAGGGAATGGGAAAGTCATCGCAATAAAAGATTTGATTATGAAAGAACACAGAGATAAATTAGAGCGCTAATATACATTGTCTAATTATTTAAAGCTTCTTCCTTTTTGAATGGAAGAAGCTTTTCTTATGTTCAATCATGTCATTTGTGAGATCTAGCGTGTATAAAATTAAAAGAAGGAACGTTTATATAGATCTTCTCCAAACAGTTACTGTGTTAAAAACATCAGGGGGGGAAATACATGCGGGTAAACTTTAAAGAATCTGCAAAAAGAAGCGTGAAAAAGGAGAGAACGCTGCGATTTACGCTAAATGTAATCGGAATATTTATGTTTATAGGGGTTTTAATCAGATGGTGGACTGTTCCATTCGCTATTAGTAATAATCTCGAAATTTATTATAATCCAGATTTTCAAATGAAGCCCAGTGAGTGCAAGGAATTTCTTGCATTTACGCTATGCGCAGCAGGCGTGTATTTTAGTTTAATAAACATCTACTTTTTAGGCAAAACAGGTAAAAAACTAGTCTATACCGTTCTTGTTTTACTGGCTGTCTTTAACCTCTATATGATGCTTACACTTCTTGCTGTAGCTACGCATTAAAGGCGTGTGTGCAGCTTAAAAGAAAGAGGTCAAACTTCCTTTCTCTTTTAAATTGTTTTACGTTTTTTCTATGTAAAAAACAGATAAGTCTTCAAACGTCTTCATTAGCTGAGCTTCCATATTACTTCCGTTTTTTGATATTTTCACTGACACATATGTAAACATTATGTACATTTTTACTTTCATACAATTCTATCAAGTCCATTAAAACAGTTTTATTTTTTAAATTCAACTAAAAAGCATTTTCATTATTTTTCCATAAATTATCTAAGATAAGCTGCTATAAGGTTTAAAGAACAAAAGAAAAAATGAAATGAATTTTTACGAGTTTTATATCTTGACGAAAAAATATTTCAGGAATAAGATAGGTTACATAAAGTAACGAGTGAAAAAAAAGTTACTTTTTAAAGATTATATTTTTCCTAACAGGAGGAAGAGATATGGAAGCGATGACTTTTGTTTTATTCGGTTCAACAGGTGATTTAGCGAAACGCAAAATTTATCCTGCACTCTATAATTTATTTGTAGACGGGAAAATCCCTAAATCAATTTCTGTTGTAGGACTAGGCAGAAGGGAGATGTCCGATGCAGACTTTCAGAAAAAAGTAGAAGAATCTATTCATACTTTTTCACGTCGCGTCGAAAAAGATTCATCTCTTATGCAGCATTTTCTATCAGCTTTTCGCTACAGCCCATTGGATGCAACGAATGCTGAAGATTATAAAAAGTTGTTTAATCTAGTAGAAGCACGCGAAGAGGAACGAAACATTCCAAGCAACCGAATGTTTTATCTCTCCGTTGCACCAGAATTTTTTGGTACGATTGCCGAGCATATTAAAGACAGTGGCTTAGGTGCTACAAAAGGTTGGAAACGGTTAATTATTGAAAAACCGTTTGGCCATGATCTACAGTCCGCTCGTCAATTAAACGAAAACTTAAGCAAAGCGTTTAAAGAAGAAGAGATTTACCGCATTGACCACTATCTTGGCAAGTCGATGGTACAAAATTTAGAAGCGCTGGAATTCGCTAATCCTATTCTTCAATCATTATGGAATAACGAACATATTGCGAATATACAAATTACAGCAAGTGAAACGGTCGGCGTAGAGGAAAGAGCAAGCTATTATGACCATTCAGGAGCCATTCGAGATATGGTTCAAAATCATATGCTGCAAATGCTGATGATGACGGCTATGCACTTACCGGCCCGCATTAGCGCTGATGATATTCGAAACGAAAAAATAAATGTGTTAAAAGCGCTTCGTCCGCTTGTAAAAGAAGATATGGATCTAGACGTTGTTCGCGGTCAATATGAGGCTGGAAAAATAAACGGATCTTCAGTGCCGAGCTACATAAATGAGCCCGGTGTATCACCATCTTCTCAGACGGACACGTTTTTAGCAGCCAGACTATATATCGATAATTCGCTTTGGAAAGGCGTTCCTTTCTATATTCGTACAGGAAAAAGAATGGCGGAAAAAGCGACGCGAATTGTTATTGAATTCAAAGACTCGTTAAAAGAGTTGTACTTAGACAAAGGAGAAACAACATCTCCAAATCTGTTGATTATTGAAATCAACCCGAACGAAAATATTACGCTGCAGTTAAACAGCAAAAATCCATTTAATCATGGTCATATTGAGCCTGTACAAATTAATTTCTCAGGTCAGCAAGAAGGAGCACCGGAAGCATATGAGCGCCTTATTGCAGATGCATGTGCTGGAGATTCTACATTTTTTGCTCATTGGAAAGAAGTAGAGCTAGCTTGGGAATGGGTTCAGCCGCTTCTTGAAGCATTTGATGAAAATACAGTACCGCTTCATAAATATGCGGCTGGTTCACACGGCCCTGATGCATCACATGCACTGGTAGAAAAAGACGGCTTTAAATGGTGGTTGGATAAAGAAACAGCAGATCAATCACGCGAAGTACAGCCAGTTTAATACAAACAAATTGAAAGAAGGATGAAACATGAGTACCAACATAGACACACTCGCAGTTAATACGATTCGCACCCTGTCAATTGATGCAGTAAACGCAGCCAATTCAGGCCATCCGGGGCTTCCGATGGGAGCGGCTCCAATGACCTATGCGCTGTGGGCGAATCACTTACAGCATAATCCGGCAAATTCAAGCTGGTTTAACCGAGATCGTTTTATCTTATCAGCCGGTCATGGTTCAAGCTTGCTGTATAGCATGCTTCATCTAAGCGGATACAATGTATCAATAGAGGATTTAAAAAGCTTCCGCAAGCTAAACAGTAAAACACCGGGTCATCCTGAATTTGGCCATACGGACGGCGTGGAAGCAACAACAGGTCCTTTAGGTCAAGGAATTGCTAATGCAGTCGGAATGGCAATGGCAGAAGCTCACTTAGCAGCAAAATTTAATCAACCTAATTTTCCTGTCATTGATCACTATACGTATACCTTAGTAGGTGATGGTGACTTGATGGAAGGAATTTCTTATGAAGCGATGTCCATGGCTGGCCATATGAAGCTTGGCAAACTTATCGCTTTATATGACTCCAACGACATTTCGTTAGACGGGGAATTAAATCTTTCGTTTAGTGAAAATATCCAGAAAAGAGCGGAATCTGCAAACTGGCAGTATTTACGTGTAGAAGATGGAAATGACGTAGGAGAAGTCACAAAAGCCATCGAAGAAGCGAAGCAAAACACCGAACAGCCAACGCTTATCGAAGTGAGAACCATTATTGGCTACGGAAGTCCAAAAGTAGCGGGAACAAATAAAGCACACGGCAATCCGCTTGGAGAAGAAGAAGCAAAAGCAACAAAGCAAGCCTACGGCTGGGAAACAGAAGAAAACTTCTATGTTCCAGAAGAAGTAAAAGCTCATTTTGAAAAGCTAGAAGAAAAAGGGATGAAAGCAGAAGCAGAGTGGAACGAGCTGTTTGCTTCTTATCAAAAAGAATACCCTATGCTGGCTGATGAATTAGAACGTGCCATCACGGGCGAAGCGTTAATTGAAGTAAATGATATTTTAACATTTTCATCAGAAAAAGCGATGTCGACTCGCGTTGCAAGCGGAGAAGCGATTAATTATTTCACTAAATCTGTGCCATCTATTTTTGGAGGCAGCGCTGATTTATCGCATTCCACGATGACTGATATTAAAGAAGAAGGCCCTTACGCACCAGAATATTTCGGTAATCGAAATATTTATTTCGGAGTACGTGAACATGCAATGGGAGCGGCCGGTAATGGAATGGCTCTTCACGGAGGTGTGAAGCCGTTTGTCAGCACATTCTTTGTTTTCAATGATTACTTGCGTCCAGCGATTCGTTTAGCTGCACTGCAAAAGCTGCCGGTCACATATGTGTTTACTCATGATTCCATAGCAGTAGGAGAAGATGGACCAACTCATGAGCCCGTTGAACATTTAGCTTCTCTTCGTGCAATTCCAGGGCTTACCGTAATCCGTCCGTCTGATGCAAACGAAACAGCAAGCGCTTGGGCTTACGCTCTTCAGCAAGCGGAAGGCCCTGTAGCCTTAGTGCTTAGTCGTCAAAACTTGCCTGTATTTGAAGAAACAAAACAAAATATCAACGACCTAGCTAAAGGAGCTTACGTATTGACCGAAACAAACGATAAGCCGGAGATGATTTTTATCGCTACAGGTTCTGAAGTAGCACTAGCGGTCAATGCTAAAACTCAGCTAGAACGTGAAGGTACATCCGTACGAGTTGTAGCGATGCCTAGCTGGGAGCTGTTTAGCAAACAGTCAAAAGAGTATCAAGAACACATCTTGCCTGAATCTGTTTCAAAACGAATCTCTCTGGAAATGGGGATTTCACTTGGCTGGGAACGCTTTGTAGGGCCAAAAGGAAAAGTTTTAGCAGTTGACACATTTGGTGCTTCAGGAACCGGAGCTGATGTGATGAAGCTGTTTGGATTTACAGAAGAAAACGTAGTGGCACAGGCAAATGAATTACTAAAGGCTTAAATAATAAGATAAAAAGATAAATAGAAGGAGCTGTTCATATGAAATTAGGATTAGTTGGTTTAGGGAAAATGGGGATTAACTTAGGACAAAATTTATTGGATCAGCATCACGACGTTGTAGCATTTGACGTAAATTCAAACGCAGTGGAACAAATGAAAGAGTACGGTGCTTCAGGAGTATCAAGCTTACAGGAACTTGTTCAGTCACTAGAAATACCAAGAGTTGTATGGCTGATGGTTCCTCATACGGTTGTTGATTCTGTTATTAGTGAAGTGAAGCCTCTTTTAGCTGAAGGAGATATCGTTATTGAAGCCGGAAACTCTCATTACAAAGAGTCTATTCGACGCTATAACGAGTTAAAAGAAAACAAAATCCACTTTATGGACGTTGGAACATCCGGCGGAATGGAAGGCGCTCGTAACGGCGCTTGCTATATGATTGGCGGAGATCGTGAAGCGTGGGAAATTGTTGAACCTATTTTCCGCGATACAGCAGTAGAAAACGGATATCTATACGCTGGAGAAGCAGGGAGCGGGCACTTTTTAAAAATGGTTCATAACGGCATTGAATACGGCATGATGGCTGCAATCGGAGAAGGATTTGAAGTTCTTGAAAAAAGCCAGTTCGACTATGATTACGAAAAAGTGGCGAGAGTATGGAACAATGGATCTGTTATTCGTTCATGGCTAATGGAATTAACAGAAAATGCGTTCTCTAAAGATGCTAAACTAGATGACATCAAAGGAGTTATGAACTCTTCTGGTGAAGGGAAATGGACGGTAGAAACCGCTCTAGATCTTCAAACAGCTACGCCAGTTATTGCGATGTCTTTACTGATGCGCTATCGCTCGCTTGAAGATGATACCTTCACAGGAAAGGTAGTTTCCGCACTTCGAAACGAGTTTGGCGGCCATGCTGTGGAAAAGAAATAACAAGTGAAATAGTGGGTATAGTAAAAAAAACTAATGGAGGAATGAAAAAATGAAATTTTTTATTGATACTGCAAACCTTAACGATATTAAAAAAGCATACAAATTGGGCGTTTTATCTGGCGTTACAACAAACCCTTCTCTTGTTGCAAAAGAAGGCGTAAAGTTTGAAAATCGTATTGAAGAAATTTTAAAAACCGTTCCAGAAGTAGAATCCGTTTCAGCAGAAGTGACGCCGGATGCCGAGACAGCAGAAGACATGATTGCCCAAGCAGAAGAATTAATCAAAATTAACGGCGGGGATCAAAACATTACGATTAAGCTTCCAATGACACTCGCTGGACTAGAAGCGACTCGCTACCTTGCTAAAAAAGGTGTAAAAACAAACGTAACGCTTATTTTCACTGTAAACCAAGCGCTTTTAGCGGCTCGTGCAGGTGCAACATATGTATCTCCGTTCCTTGGTCGCCTTGATGATATTTCAGAAGACGGCGTGCAGCTTGTGGCTAAAATTGCCGAGCTGTTCCGCATTCAAAACATTGACTCTCAAATCATTGCGGCTTCTGTAAGACATCCGGACCACGTTACACGCGTAGCTCTTGCCGGAGCTCATATTGCAACTATTCCATATTCAGTAATCGAGCAGCTTGTTAAACATCCTTTAACCGAACAAGGAATTGAAAAATTTGCGGCTGATTGGAAAAACGCTGTTCAAAACTAAGTAAAAGATAAAGAACGTGCGCATTCTAGAAAAGAATGCACGCGTTCTCTCATACTATCCTTAAAGAGGTAAACACCATGAATACAGTAGACGCTAAGATGATTAAAACCCAATACGGTTTAGAGGTTTATGTAGATGATGTAGAGCATATTAACTTTAAAAGCCTTCATGCGCCGAAAGTTAACCAGCCGCTCTATCGCATTGAATTTGAAATTGGCTACTTTTTATTGAAAGAACACAGATATTACGAATACGAAAAAAACTATTTTTGGCTTGCAGTAAGCGAAGATTTTAGTAAGCTAATTATTCAAGAACCTGATATGGAAAGTTTATTTGGAGCTAAAAGCGAAGACGAAAGAACGGCAACAAAAGAGCTTTTAAGTCAGTGGCTCATTCATACCGAGGCTTATAAAAAGCAATTAAACCAGCATATTAATGACTGCAAAAAAAGTAATGAAACAAATGAGGGCATAACGGCTATTTTAGAAAAGTTGCTTAATATATCAGCAGCAGACATTGAACAAGCCCCCATTGAGAAATTAGCTGCTTCACGAGCAGTTTAGCTTGAAAAATAGGTAACTATTCATAGCTCTAATAGGTAAAAGATGCTTCGTTTAAAACACGAAGCATCTTTTTTCATTCTTTATAAAGAGGGGGTTATCTTTAGAATACTCTTTCAGGAGGCGCTTTCTCAATGATTAAAGACATCTATGTTACGTTTTTGGACTTAAGACAAGCAAATTCAACTATGTAACTTTACGAAAAGAGCCTTAGAAAAAGAAAGGATAGCAATAAAAATGACAATATTGTCGTTTTTGTTGACGAATTAATCGGAGAAGGGTACATTATATTAAAACGACATAGTTGTCGTTTTAATATAAGGAGGCTGAAATGATGCTTATTACGATGTTAACAACAGGAACGCGAGGAGACACCCAGCCTTTTATGGCTTTAGGATTAGAGTTAAAAAAGAAAGGATACCGTGTACGAATTGCGGCTTCAGAAGCTTACCAAAACTTCATCGAATCGTATGGATTTGAATATGCCATGCTTCGAGGAGATGTTTCTAAAATTATAGAGAGCGGAGCAGCAGACGACGCAATTAATGCAGACAATCCTCTCAAATTTTTTTCAAGCTTAAAAAATGAAAAGTTGATGGGTATGATGATTAATATACAAGAAGATTTGCACAAAGCATGCAGAGGAGCCGATGCAATTATATATCATCCAGGTGCGGCAATTGGTTACTTTGCTGCTAAAGAGATGAATATACCAAGTATCCTAGCCAGCCCTTTTCCAATGACACCAACAAAAGACTATCCAGCTTTAATTTTTTATGATCGACCACGATTTGGAAAAATATATAATAAGCTGACGCATCGTATTTTTGAATGGGGATTTTGGAAAGTAGTAAGTGGTCCTTTAAAAAAATATTGGGTTCAGCAGCATGGAGAAGGACCTGACGATTTTTTATGTCCGTACCAAAAGCAGCGTACAGCAGCTAACCCAACCATTATTTCATCAAGTCCCGCCGTATTTTCCGTATCTAAAGATTGGCCTGAACACGTTCATTCCTATGGAAACTGGTTTATGGACAGTGATCATAGCTATCAGCCGGAAGAGAAGCTGGAAAGATTTTTAAAGGATGGAGAACCGCCGGTTTACATTGGATTTGGCAGTGTTGGGGATAAAAAAAACGCAGGCGAAACGACTGCTTTAGTGATTAAAGCCTTAAAACTTGCCGGGAAACGAGGTATCATCAATATAGGAGGAAGTGGAATGAATCACACGGGGGAGATAACAGAAGACATTTTATTTGTAAAAGATATCCCTCATGAGTGGCTGTTTCCTAAAATGTCTGCCGTTGTTCATCATGGAGGAGCGGGAACAACAGCCGAAGGCCTTCGAGCCGGTGTTCCAAGTGTTATTATTCCTTATGGAAATGACCAATTCGCTTGGGGAAGAAAAATTCATGAGCTAGGAGCTGGAGCAAAAGCCATTCCGAGAAAAGAATTGACAGCTGAAAAATTATCCGCAGCCATTTCCTATACGCAAGTTAATGAAATTCGATCCAAAGCACAAGAAATCGGAAAACAAATCCGAGCTGAAAAGGGAGCTGAAAAAGCAGCTCAGGTGATTATTGATACACTCGAGACATTCGGGCATAAATAAAAAAGTAAGCGAGCGTGAAAAAAATGCCAAAAGTAAGGGAAGGATACGCTGAAAAAAAGAAGCAAGAGATTTTAGAAGCAGCCAAAAGAGTATGCAAGAACAAGCCGGTGCATGATGTAGCCATGCGAGATATCGTTTTGGAAGCTGGAATGAGCCAAGGAGGCGTGTACAAATATTTTTCAAACCTTGATGAAGTATTTGTCGGACTTCTTAATCAAGAAAGCGTCAGCTATAAAGTAAAAGATAAAGTTGAAGAGCTCCTTCAGACAAAGAAAGCCTCCTTTGAAATGCTGCATGATTTCATTATGTATATTGGAGAGCATATCCAAGAATCGATGACAGCAGGAGGAGAAATTTACTTTGAACTAGTAGCATTGTATTCAAAAGACCCTCAGCGTTTTATGAAAATTGAAGATCAGCTAGTTGAAGTATCAAACCTTAAATATATTCAAAAAAAGCTTCACGACTTTATTACGGAACAAATAGAAGTAAAGAATTTTTCTCCGGCTGTACCAACAGATGATCTGCTAGCTTTTATGGCTACAACGATCAACGGAATTACACAAAATCCAGCGCCGGTTTACAACATCGATGAACAGAAACAAGTTGCTGAGGCGGCAAACGTAGAACGGCATGTCAATACGCTGTCAATAGCTGTCCGAAAGCTGTTAGGTGAATAAGCACAGCTGCAATCTTGAAATGTTCCCTATAGTATTGCTAGCAGCGTTAAGTATAGTTAGAAAAAAAGTACTCACTTCTTCGTCTCCTTTGAATAGTTTTGCGAAAATTAAGCATAATACGACTGCAAACTATATTTAAGGAGATGGTAAAAATGAAAAAAGGGCTTATCATTGCTTCCTCAGTTCTTTTTCTTTCAGGCTTAGCTGCATGTGGAGGAAATAAAGACAATAACGCAATGGACAATACTCAAAATGACTTACGCAACACTGCTACAAATGACGGAGTAGATAATAATATCCCAATGGATAACACTGATCAGCCGACCAAGTCAGTTGAAGCAGCGCAAAATGTAGAAGATATGAAGGAAGTTGACGATGCATATGTGCTTCGCGATAATAATAACGCCTATGTAACGGTAGACTTAGCTGGAAATGACGCAGCGGATAACAATGATAACGGCAAGGTGAACACCGTAACGTATAACGGGGATACTTATCATGAAGTTTCAACTGATTTTGAACAAAAAATTGCGGACCGCGTAAGAGAAGCAGATAGTAAAATCGACAAAGTATACGTGGCGTTTGTAAACACGGGCTTAGACAATATGAACAACAACAATAACGTACCTGGCGTAGATAAAAATGACAAGATGTATCGAGATGATGAAAAAGACAACAACCGTGATCCAGAAGATATTGTAGAAGATCCAAAAGATATGATGGACCGTAACAACAAAGATCAATAACATCAAAAAGGCCTCTGAATCACCAGAGGCCTTTGGTTCATTAACTAAGTTCAAGTAAAGAAATAAAAATCGGAAAAACACAGCAAGAAACGGCTGAAATAAAATCAAGCTCGTTCTGTTTTTTTGCAGAAAGCGTGAACTCCATCAAAATAATTGTCAGGATACTCATGAAAAGCGTTGCATAAAAAAGAAAATCGCGCTGACTTTCCACTAAAAACAACACCGCATTTAAAATCAAAATAACGGCATAAAGAAACTTAAGCAGCACGTGAAGCTGCATGCTGAATTTATTCTCTCGTTTGTAGCGCAAGATATAGACAAAAAAGAAAATAAATAAAGTTAATTGCCATGAAGCAGGAAGTAGCTGCTGCCATAGATTGTCCAAGAAACTCATTCCTCCTATAAAACAATGATGCATATATGTAACACACACGTTTTTATTTTAAAAGTGAAGAGTATCTTTAGGCAAGAACAATTTCTCTTTTTTTATTCTTTTTCTTATACAGGCTCTCAACATAAAAAAAGAACGGTCGCGATGACCATTCTTTTTATTTCACTTCAATTAAAACCTTCGTGCCGTCTGGAAACTCGTCCACTTGATGTGAGATCCAAGACCCGGCGCCTCGGTTGTCTGAAGGCTTTACATATTCAATATCTGCACCGTTTCCGCCTTCTTCACAAAAGGCCATCGGAAACTCATCTCGATCGTAGCCGCTTTTAGTCGGAATGCCTTTTAAAGATTCACGGCGGTTTTCTTCAGCACCGTCTCGGTCGATTGTACAAACAGCCGATTTTCCTTTATCGATTGCATGTTGAATGTGCGCTGCAGTTTCAGGGTAACGATCAGCAGGGAAGGTAATTACTTCATCGTAGGAGGTATTCGTTGAAGAGTTCTGCTCTAACGGATTTCCTTCAATCATAACAATAACGGCTAATACTAAAATTAAAATACCAGAAACAATTTTTTTCAATCTGTAAAACTCCTTTATAAAACGTTTATCACTTTTATTTTAAAGTAATAAGAAAAAAATGTAAAAACATATAATGGAACTAGCTAGAATTCATAAGAGAAATATAAGCTCACGTTCAGCCGCTGAACGTGAGCTTATGTCTAATGATGAGAGTGATGATGATGCGTTTCGTTTTCAGCTGGCTGCAGTGAACGCAACTCTTCTTTCGATAATTTGCCTACTGCGACTTGCTGAGTAGGAAGGATGTGCTCACCGCGGGCATTAATATCGGTTTTAATATAGTAAACACCATCCTCTTTAAAGGTTGCTTTGGCTTTATACATACTGCCGTCATAATGTGCCTTTGCTGTTTCAACTTTAGCGGGAGCATCTTTTTTCCACACTTTAAACTGAACGAATTTGGCATCATCCACCGTTTTATTTTCTTGCATTACGTGCACTTCTAGTATCTGTGTGCTCTGTGGCTCTATATTTTCAGGAAGCATCACATGCGCAGACAGAGGCTTTGGCTGCTTGTAGAGCTGGTCTGCGTTACTGTTTACAGAGCACGCGGAAAGTACAAGCGTACTAAGTATGACCAATCCGGGTATTTTCCATTTGTTCATTGTTACTGCACCTCACATCGTTTCATAAATCATGCGTTTAAAAACCGCTTCAATGCTGGAATTCGTTTGATAACGAAGAAATCTAAAAGCCACACGATAACTAAGGACAGTCCGACTAAAGGAAAGAGGATACCAAACACGACGATTATACACGTCACCATTCGCATTGCATTTCCTTCAGGAACTTTTGGAGCCCCCATATTTTTAGCAGGCTTCCGTTTCCACCACAGTAAGGCCCCGCTGATAGCGATACCAGCAATTCCGATACAAATAATAAGGCCAATAAGCTGATTGATAAATCCAAACTGTGTACCTTTATGAAGCGTAATACCAAGCGCAATCAATTTTCCCATAAATCCATAATTGTCGTACCGATAATCTGCTAACACAGCTCCGGTGTATTGATCAAGGTGAATGGTGGCTTCATCCTGAGCTCTTGGGGAAAAAACAGAAAGTGTATACACGCCTTGAGCGTCTTGCGGAATAGAAATGGTGTAGCCGTCGTGCATATGCTGTTCTTGTGCAATACCCACAATGTCATCAAGCGATACTTTTGTATATTGCTGAGCTGTGGAGCTTGGCACTTCTAACGTTTCAGCTCCCCAAGGCACGTCCGCAACATCTTTTGTTTGCACGGTTGAAGTAGGAGCACTGCCTACCCAAATAGACGGAGGGTACCCAACGCCTGCGTTTGTGGCGACTTGCTGAAACGCATTGCCCCACAGTCCTGACCACGGAAGTCCCGTTAGGACAAGAAAAAGCATCCCGGCTGAAATCCAAAAGGCCGGTACTGCATGAAGGTCGCGTATCAGTACGTTTTTACCTTTTGAAAAACGAGGAATCAGCACGCCTTTTATTTTGTCTTTTTTACGCGGCCACCATAAAAAAGCACCGGTTACAATTAAGACAATTGCCCAGCAGGCCGCAAGTTCTACGATACGATCACCGGCTGTTCCTGCCATCAGCTCTCCGTGGAACTCTTCAATTTGATTCATCAAGCGACTCGAATCATCTAATTTCCCTATAATGTGACCATTGTGAGGGTTAACAAAAATCGTATATGTACTGTCTTTTAATGAAATTCCTACTTCTGAAGAACGCGTAGAGCGCTCACTGGGCTTATAACTCAACACATCAGCGCCAGGATACTTTTCCTTTACAGCCTGCACTTGTGCTGAAGGGGATACGGACTGTGACTGAGCTTGTATATGATACAAGTCGTGGTATAGTCTTTCTTCAATTTGAGGCTTGAATAAATACATCCCGCCGGTAACAGCTAATATAAGAAGAAACGGAGTAAACACTAAACCTGCATAAAAATGCCAGCGCCATATGGCTTTGTATAGACCTTGAGAACGCGCCGTGCTTTTTTTAGCTGTACTCGCTGATTCTTCGCGCTTTTCCTGCATCATTTTTTCCTCCTTTTTACTAACTAACGTGCTTTTATTATAGAAGGAAAGGGAGAATTAGCCATCACCCCTGAGAGTGATTGTTGGGGCTTATAAGAGGAAGCTGCTAATAAAAAAACAGCTCGTGAAAGCTGTTAGTTCATTAAGCCGTTTTGAAACGCATAGCTTGTCAGCTGCACGCGATTTTCTAAATGAAGCTTGCTTAAAATGTTTTTTAAATGGCTTTTTACCGTGTGTTCAGAAATAAATAACTGCGTGGAGATATCGCGGTTTGACAGTCCTTTAGCCACTAATTGAAGTACTTCAAGCTCCCGTGCAGAAAGGGGAGTATCTGGCTTTGTAATCGATGTTTCCTGCGGAAACTCTTTTAAAATTTGAAACGCAATTTCTTTTGACATAGGAACTTCGTCTAAAGCGAATGCACGCAAATAGTCGTACCACACTTCAGACTGGAGGTTTTTTAACAAATAGCCCTGGGCGCCTTTTTTCAGCGCATCAAATAAATCCGTAATATCGTCTGAAACCGTGATGACCACAATTTTAACGTATGGAAACCGAAGCTTAATTTGTTTAGTTGCTTCTAAACCGTCCATAACAGGCATTCCAATATCCATTAGTACGATATCGGGCATTAATTTTTCGGTCAGTTCAATGGCTTCTTGCCCATTGGTTCCTTCGCCAACAATAATAAAATCTTCATATTCTTCTAAAATATCGCGAATGCCTTCTCTCGCATGAGCATGATCATCTACAATCAAAATACGAAACGGCTGCATTTACATAACCCCCTTTTTAATGCTAACAATGGTTTGGTTCTGTTTTCGCTCAATGGAAAAGTCCCAGTTCATGTCCTTCGCACGATCTTTCATAATTTGCAGGCCAAGACCAGCCTTGAGAGATTCAGAGGTGAAACCTATACCGAAATCTGTAATTTCACAAATCCATCCGCTGGCCGTTTCACTGGCTTTAATCCAGATTTTATTTGTTTTTGCATGTTTAATGACGTTCATAGCAGCTTCTTTCACACAGGCAAACAGCTCATTTTTTTCTTTTCTCGACAGCGTTGTTTCTGACAGTCTCCAATCTAAATTTACATCTAGTAAATGAGTATGTGTTAAATCATCGACGTATTGATGGATGCTTTCAGTCCAGCTTTCTGAAGAGTCTGAAGGAGAATGCTTTAAATTTGTAATCGCTTGGCGCGTATCGTCGTGAACATGCTGCAGAGTTTGCTTCATTCGGATAAAATCGGGATCCTGCTCTAAGCTGTTTTTTCTTCCGAACTTGTTCATTTTAACAGACAGGAGAAACAGCGACTGCGCAATGCCGTCATGCAGTTCACGAGCTAATTTTTCACGTTCAATAAGCGCTGCTTTGTTTTCTTTTTCTTGCCTTAGTTCCTCTTGTATTTTTTCTAAAATAGAAAATAAATAGCGGACAAACACAAGCGTGACAAAAAAGACAAGCAGCGGAGAAAGCACATTTCCCATATCCATTGAGATGTAAGGGAGCAAAAAGGCATGGCGAACATACTCCCAAAGCGCGATGGTCAGAGTTGGAAGAAGCAAAATCAGCCATTTAATTTGTCTATATTTCACGGTACCCCTTCTTTCGTCCATAAAATGTGTCTATATTTTATCATTTGAGCGGAAAATTACTAGAGGAAAGAAGAGAAATCACTCTTAAGAGTGATTAGTACCACCCGTAGCTAAACGGATAAAATAATGAAAAAAAGTCTTATCTGCAATATCATACAAGAAAAATGTTCGAGTGAATGGTATGGTTAAAAAGCTTAGTATGTGACAAGGAGGGGCCGATTGATGACAAAAGAAATTCGCACGGCGCACGTTGACGCCGATTTACATATTGAAGCTTATCGTTTTAAAGGGATTATGCAAAAGTTTCCTGCTCATTTTCACGAGTATTATGTGATTGGATTTATTGAAGAAGGTCAGCGTCATTTAATTTGCCAAGGCAAAGAATACATCATTAATCCAGGAGATTTGCTGCTGTTTAATCCGTATGATGTCCATAGCTGTGAACAAATAGACGGCAAAACGCTTGATTATCGTTGTATTAACGTGACGCCAGAAGTGATGAAAAAAGCTGTTTTTGACATTAACGGCAGTGAAAGTCTTCCGCGTTTTAACAGCAGCGTGGTGCAAAGAAGTGATGCTGTCTCTAGTTTAAAAGAGCTTCATTTACAAATTTTAAATGGTGAACGGGAGTTTAAGAAAGAAGAGTTATTTTTATATTTGCTAGAAGAACTCATGCAGGATCATTCAAATCTTTCTTTTCTTTCGTCAGCCGTTGACACGTCCCATGAAATCACAACAATCTGCAGCTATTTGGAAGACAACTATACAAACAAGATCACGCTGGATGAGTTAAGTCAGCTAATTGGATGGAGCAAATACCGGCTGCTGCGCTCTTTTACAAAGCAAAAAGGAATCTCTCCATACAGCTACTTGGAAACAATTCGAATCAATCAGGCTAAAAAGCTGCTAGAGCAAGGAAGAAAACCGATTGACGTATCTTTTTTAACTGGATTCAATGATCAAAGTCATTTGACTCGATTTTTTAAAAGTCAGGTTGGGCTAACACCAAAACAATACATGAAAATCTTTGAAAGTGAAAAGAAAACAGGATGCTAGTAATAGCTTAGAAGGGAGAGGAGAGCTGTGGATCATTTAGCTGCTTACATGCTGATGGCGCTGGTTATGTCGATGATACCTGGTGCTGATACAATTCTTATCATGAAAAATACGCTTCATCACGGAGCAAAAGCAGGACGTTTTACCATACTCGGCATGGCTACAGGCCTCACGTTTTGGACGTTAATTGCTGTGCTTGGCTTGTCTGTTGCTATTGCGCAGTCGGTGTATCTGTTCAACACGATTAAATACATAGGGGCAGCGTACTTATTTTACTTAGGCATCAGAATATTTCTGACCAAAAATACGCTCTCATTAGAGGCCATTTCAGAAGAAGCAAAAACTGTAAAGTCTTCATCTAGTCGCTGCTATAGAGAATCATATATGCAGGGGGCTCTTAGTAATTTTCTTAATCCTAAAACGGTATTAGTTTATATTACGTTTATGCCACAGTTTATTAACTTGGATGCACACACAAATCAACAGCTGCTGATACTCGGTTTTATTCTGACGCTTATAGCGGTAGGGTGGTTTTTAATTTTGGTGTATGTAATAGATTACATGAAAAGGTGGCTTGAAAAACCGGTGTTTCAAAAAGCTTTTCAGAGATGCAGCGGCGTGCTGCTGATTGGTTTTGGAATAAGAACAATAGTGTAATAGTGGTTAGTAGGCAAAAAAAGCTGGGGTAAAAATATGTTAGTTAGAAGATCCGAATGAGTTTGATTCTTGATGGAGAATCAAACTCGTTCGGATTTTTTTATTAGTATGGTGAACATAGCCTTCATATATTTATTCAGTTATTTTTAGCTGTTGATTGGAGGGCAAGGCGAAGACTCCTGCGGGAAAAGCGGAACAGGTGAGACCCCGCAGAAGCGCAAGCGACGAGGAGGCTCACCGGCCGCCCGCGGAAAGCGAAGTCTTGCACGGAAATCAACAGCGGTGTCACAAGCGACCCATACTAGTTCATGTATCCAATTTGCTCGTCTCTAGGTTGTATTGATTTAGCTATGTCTCAATCTCTTTTCTTAACGTTTAAAAACACGTAAACGAAACAATTTGTCGTGTATCCACACCGAAAATAGTACAAAAACGTCCGTTCCATCTAAATCCTGCAACCGATCGCGGTCCTACAAAAATAGGAAAATACCAGAAGCTAGAGCCGTTTCTAAGCCATATGAACGTGTTGCGGAATAGACATAGAGAAATGGCTCCTGGGTCAACGGCAAATGGAGTTGCCATTTGTTGAGGCGGAATAAATGCCGGCGGAGGAGAAGTTGGAGCTTGCTGCGGGTTAGGTGTAGGTAAACCGCCTGGTGGCCTAGGTGGACCGGGCGGGAGCTGAAGTCCAGGAAATCTTGCGGGGTAAGAATAAAAATCCATGTAATTAATGTCCAATTTTTAATCACCTCTATTTTTTTATCACTATTTTATAAAGTATGAGAAAGCTGCCTAAAGGGATTGGGCAACTATAACGTTGTTTACATAGGTCTTTTTTATGAAGAAAAGTTTGGTTCCTAAGTCGGAAATAAATTCCTTCATGAACTCGATAACAGCTGAATAGGATAAAACAGAGTGTGTTTTTAGAGGAGGACTTCTCATGGATAACAATCCAAAAAAGATGTTTACACCGGTTAAGACCTATCAACCTTTCCACGGTATCTATGATCCGTGCCGGCCGATAGGAGTTAAATATTATTCTACGCCGCCTCAATTATACATGGGATTTCAGCCCCCGAATCTGCAGCAGTTTTCACCGAAAGAAGCACTAAGAAAAGGAACGCTGTGGCCGGCTTTTTGGGACTACTATGAAAATCCATACAAAGATAAGAAGAGGGATGAAGAATGAAAAAACTACCTCCGGAGTACTATCAGGATTTAGAAGAAATACAGGCGATTGATTTTGCATTAGTAGAATTAACGCTGTATTTAGATACCCATCCGAATGACCAGCAGGCTATGCAGCAGTTTAACGAATACGCGCAGCAGGCTATGCAGTTAAAAAGAAACTTTGAAACAAAGTACGGGCCGCTCCAGCAATATGGAAACAGCTATACCGACGGAAAGTGGAGCTGGGGAACAAGCCCTTGGCCATGGCAAATATAAGCAGATAAAGGCGGGAACTATATGTGGGTGTATGAAAAGAAATTGCAGTATCCAGTGAAAGTAAGCACGTGTAATCCAACGCTTGCCAAATATTTAATGGAACAGTACGGGGGAGCGGACGGAGAGCTGGCAGCAGCACTTCGGTATTTGAATCAGCGCTATACAATTCCCGATAAAGTTGTTGGACTGTTAAACGATATTGGTACAGAAGAGTTTGCACATCTTGAAATGATTGCGACGATGATTTATAAGCTAACAAAAGATGCTACGCCGGAGCAGCTGAAGGCAGCGGGATTAGCAGAACACTATGTAAACCATGATAGTGCACTTTATTATAATAATGCTGCTGGCGTTCCGTTTACAGCTACGTATATACAGGCAAAAGGAGATCCGATTGCAGATCTTTATGAAGACATAGCGGCAGAAGAAAAAGCAAGAGCTACATATCAATGGTTAATTGATATATCAGATGATCCCGATTTAAACGACAGCTTACGATTTTTACGAGAAAGAGAGATTGTTCATTCACAGCGGTTCCGTGAAGCCGTTGAGATTTTAAAAGATGACAGAGACAGTAAAAAAATCTTTTAACTAGCCAAAAAACATCCCCCTTGGCAAATGAGAATAAAAGGAGGGATGTTTTTTGTTGTGGCAGCGTTGATTATACGCTAGAGCTGCAGTGACAAGAAACAATCTTTAATTTTCCTCCAACATCTTTCCAAATTCGCGTATAGCTGTATTCGCCTCCAAGGGCTTCACCGGTTGCCAGCGATCCATTTACCGCTACCTTTGTAACCGTAACGGCAAGTTCTTGAAACAGTTTAATTTCTTGTTCCAACACTTCGATGCCTGTTATATCAAGACTTTTAGAACGATACGTATCTATATCTTCCTCTTTTGAAAGCCGTTGTCCCAGATGATTCACAAAAATAAGCTCGTTTGAAAGCAATTCTTCTAACAGCTCTACGTTACTAGAAAGTATGGCTGAACGAAGCATTTCCTCGTATTCTATCACTTTGGCTTGATTCATTTTTTTTCCTCCTTTACGCCTTATGTAACACTTTTCTATTTCCACGTTGCTTTTCCTTTAAACTTCTTCCTTTAATAGATTGTGTTAAATTATGTTAATCAAGGGGATAAGTGGACTAATTTTCTGTAAGCACAAAAGATTCTGAAAGACTCTGTTAATTACCTTTAAATGGTATAAAATTAGAATAAAAGAACCTTTTATTTCCACTTTTCTAGTTATCTTTTTACTATTAAGATGCAGTTTTTTATACTTGTAATTGTAACGGAATGAACGTTCATTCCGTTTTTGGAAAGAGGTGATAAAGTGGAATCTACTCCAACAAAACAAAAAGCGATTTTTTCTGCTTCGCTTCTGCTGTTTGCAGAAAGAGGATTTGATGCAACAACGATGCCAATGATTGCAGAAAATGCCAAAGTAGGAGCAGGAACAATTTATCGCTACTTTAAAAATAAAGAAAGCCTTGTAAACGAACTGTTTCAGCAGCATGTAAACGAGTTCTTACAGTGCATTGAAAGCGGTCTGGCAAACGAGAGAGATGGATACCGAGATGGATTTCATCATATCTTTGAAGGTATGGTGACATTCACTAAAAATCATCCTCGTGCTCTTGGTTTTATTAAAACTCATAGCCAAGGAGCTTTTTTAACAGAAGAGAGTCGCTTAGCATATCAAAAGCTAGTGGAATTTGTTTGCACATTCTTTAGAGAAGGACAAAAGCAAGGTGTGATTAGAAATCTTCCCGAAAATGCACTACTTGCTATTTTATTTGGAAGCTTTATGGAGTTATATGAACTAATTGAAAATGACTATTTAAATTTAACGAATCAATTACTTACAGACGTAGAAGAAAGTCTTTGGGCAGCACTTAGCAGACAATCATGAAACTTAACAAGTGAAAGAGGGATAACATGACAATTAAAGAAATGCCTCAGCCAAAAACGTTTGGAGAGCTTAAAAACTTACCGTTATTAAACACAGATAAACCAGTTCAAAGGCTGATGAAAATTGCGGATGAACTAGGAGAAATCTTTAAATTTGAAGCGCCTGGCCGTGTAACGCGCTACTTATCAAGTCAGCGTCTAATTAAAGAAGCATGCGATGAATCACGCTTTGATAAAAACTTAAGTCAAGCGCTTAAATTTGTACGTGATTTTGCAGGAGACGGATTATTTACAAGCTGGACGCACGAAAAAAACTGGAAAAAAGCGCATAATATCTTACTTCCAAGCTTCAGTCAGCAAGCAATGAAAGGCTACCACGCGATGATGGTCGATATCGCCGTGCAGCTTATTCAAAAGTGGGAGCGTCTAAATGCAGATGAGCATATTGAAGTACCGGAAGATATGACGCGCTTAACGCTTGATACAATCGGTCTTTGCGGCTTTAATTACCGCTTTAACAGCTTTTACCGCGATCAGCCGCACCCGTTTATTACAAGCATGGTCCGTGCACTGGATGAAGCGATGAACAAGCTGCAGCGAGCAAATCCGGATGACCCGGCTTACGATGAAAATAAGCGTCAGTTTCAAGACGACATTAAGGTGATGAACGATCTTGTAGATAAAATTATTGCAGATCGCAAAGCAAGCGGTGAACAAAGCGATGATTTGTTAACGCATATGCTAAACGGAAAAGATCCAGAAACAGGTGAGCTGCTTGATGACGAGAACATTCGCTATCAAATTATTACATTCTTAATTGCGGGACACGAAACAACAAGCGGTCTGTTATCATTTGCGCTGTATTTCTTAGTGAAAAATCCACATGTATTACAAAAAGCAGCAGCAGAAGCAGCGCGAGTTTTAGTAGATCCTGTTCCAACCTACAAACAAGTTAAACAGCTTAAATATGTGGGTATGGTCTTAAACGAAGCACTGCGCTTATGGCCGACGGCTCCTGCATTTTCTCTATATGCAAAAGAGGATACGGTGCTTGGAGGAGAATATCCGTTAGAAAAAGGCGATGAACTGATGGTTCTGATTCCTCAGCTTCACCGTGATAAAACGATTTGGGGAGACGATGTAGAAGAGTTCCGCCCAGAGCGTTTTGAAAACCCAAGCGCGATTCCGCAGCATGCGTTTAAACCATTTGGAAACGGTCAGCGCGCGTGTATCGGTCAGCAGTTCGCTCTTCATGAAGCAACGCTTGTACTTGGTATGATGCTAAAACACTTTGACTTTGAAGATCATACAAACTACGAGCTAGATATTAAAGAAACGTTGACGTTAAAACCTGAGGGCTTTGTGGTAAAAGCAAAATCGAAACAAATTCCGCTTGGCGGCATTCCTTCACCAAGCCGAGAGCAGTCAGCTAAAAAAGAGCGCAAAACCGTAGAAAACGCTCATAATACGCCGCTGCTTGTGCTATACGGTTCAAATATGGGAACAGCCGAAGGAACGGCGCGGGATTTAGCGGATATTGCGATGAGCAAAGGATTCGCACCGCAAGTCGCAACGCTTGATTCCCACGCAGGAAATCTTCCGCGTGAAGGAGCTGTGTTAATTGTAACGGCTTCGTATAACGGACATCCGCCTGATAACGCAAAGCAGTTTGTCGAGTGGTTAGACCAAGCGTCTGCTGATGAAGTCAAAGGCGTTCGCTACTCCGTATTTGGATGCGGCGATAAAAACTGGGCTACTACGTATCAAAAAGTGCCTGCTTTTATTGATGAAACGCTTGCGGCTAAAGGGGCAAAAAACATCGCTGAACGCGGCGAAGCAGATGCAAGCGACGACTTTGAAGGCACATACGAAGAATGGCGTGAACACATGTGGAGTGACGTAGCAGCCTACTTTAACCTCGACATTGAAAACAGTGAAGATAATCAATCTACGCTTTCACTTCAATTTGTCGACAGCGCTGCGGACATGCCGCTTGCGAAAATGCACGGTGCGTTTTCAGCAAACGTCGTAGCGAGCAAAGAACTTCAACAGCCAGGCAGTGCACGAAGCACGCGACACCTTGAAATTGAACTTCCAAAAGAAGCTTCTTATCAAGAAGGAGATCATTTAGGTATTATTCCTCGCAACTATGAAGGAATAGTTAATCGTGTAACAGCAAGGTTCGGTGTAGATGCATCACAGCAAATCCGTCTGGAAG
The DNA here is from genome assembly GCF_038005965.1 of Priestia sp. FSL W8-0524. Taxonomy (NCBI): domain Bacteria; kingdom Bacillati; phylum Bacillota; class Bacilli; order Caryophanales; family Bacillaceae; genus Priestia; species Priestia sp. FSL W8-0524. The sequence continues at coordinate 3,014,959 of NZ_JBBOUG010000001.1, read as the reverse complement.
CTGAAGAAGAAAAATTAGCGCATTTGCCACTGGGTAAAACAGTATCAGTAGAAGAGCTTCTGCAATATGTAGAGCTTCAAGATCCTGTTACGCGCACGCAGCTTCGCGCAATGGCTGCTAAAACGGTCTGCCCGCCGCATAAAGTGGAGCTTGAAGCCTTGCTTGAAAAGCAAGCGTACAAAGAACAAGTACTGGCAAAACGCTTAACAATGCTTGAACTGCTGGAAAAATACCCGGCGTGTGAAATGGAATTCAGCGAATTTATCGCTCTTCTTCCAAGCATGCGTCCGCGCTATTACTCAATTTCTTCATCACCTCGCGTCGATGAAAAACAAGCAAGCATCACGGTCAGCGTTGTTTCAGGAGGAGCGTGGAGTGGATATGGAGAATACAAAGGAATTGCGTCGAACTATCTTGCCGAGCTGCAAGAAGGAGATACGATTACGTGCTTTGTTTCCACACCGCAGTCAGGCTTTACGCTGCCAAAAGAATCTGAAACACCGATTATCATGGTCGGACCGGGAACAGGCGTCGCGCCGTTTAGAGGCTTTGTGCAGGCGCGCAAGCAGTTAAAAGAACAAGGACAGTTGCTTGGAGAAGCGCATTTATACTTTGGCTGCCGTTCACCTCATGAAGACTATCTGTATCAAGAAGAGCTTGAAAACGCACAAAATGAAGGTGTCATTACGCTTCATACCGCTTTTTCACGCGTACCAAATCAGCCGAAAACATACGTTCAGCACCTGATGGAACAAGACGGTATGAAATTGATTGAACTTCTTGATCAAGGAGCGCACTTCTATATTTGCGGAGACGGAAGCCAAATGGCGCCTGACGTTGAAGCAACGCTTATTAAAAGCTATGCTGAAGTTCATAAAGTGAGTGAAGCAGACGCTCGCTTATGGCTGCAGCAGCTAGAAGAAAAGGGCCGATACGCAAAAGACGTGTGGGCTGGGTAAATAAAAAATAACCTCCGCTATTTAGCGGAGGTTATTTTTATAGCCAGATTGAGACATAACTAAACCCACCTCATTTTTTATAGCGTCTTAGCGTTTCTTCTGCGTGACGGCAGATTTTTTCAATTAGCTCCTGAGGTTCTTCAATTAAAGCATGAGCACCTAAGGTATAGAAAAAAGAAGCCATGTAGTTTAATTCATTACCATCAGTTATCGTATCAATATAGCCACCGCCATCCCGCGCCGCCTTCACATGATTTTCAAGCCAGGGAACGCCTTTACACTGACGAACGCCTTCGTGCGTCAAGGTTACTTTTAACGAAATCGGCTGTGTGTTTACGGGTTCTTTTTCAAGCCATTCCTTTAACGTAAGAGACATCTTTTCGTCTTTTTCTAGAACCTTTAAGGAGTGAATACGATCCGCTCGAAACAGTAATACTTTTTGTTTATCGTAGGAATAGGCAGGGCAGTACCATAAACCGTTATGAGCATAAATTCCAAGGGGTTTGACTTGTTTTCTTGTCTGACCCGTCTTTGAATCATAAAAAAATTCAATATATTTTCCTGCAAGGCTTGCTTCTAACAGCTCTTTTAAATAAGAAGTGTCTAGGCTTCTTTTAGGATTCCAAAACGCGATATGAGCACTCATTTTATCTACTTTTTTCTTTGTTTCCTCAGACAGGTACACATAAAATTTTTGAAGAGCGGCATGAATCTCTGCATCAAACGGAAGGTCATGATAATACTGCAGAGCTTGATAAGCAAAAAAGATAGAAATAGCTTCTTCTTCCGTAAACAAAATAGGAGGAAGAATACGATTTTTTAATACTTTGTAGCCGCCGCCCCGTCCTTTTTCACTGTAAAGAGGCAGTCCTAATTCGCTTAAGTCCAGTAAATAGCGCTGAACGCTCCGCACGGAAAGACCAAATTCCTCCGCTAGTTCTTTTGCCGTAAACGTTCTTTTTGTATTAATAAACATGAGCATATCAACAAGTCGTCTAGACTTAGCCATTTATTTTCACCTTTTTCTTTTAATGTGACAAAAACTGTCGTATTAAAATGATATCATACAGAAACAGTAAAGTTGAAAGGAGAAAAGGAAATGAAGAAAAACATCGTCGTATATATTGCGGCAAGCTTAGACGGATATATTGCAAGAGAAAACGGAGAGATTGACTGGCTAGAAAGCGTTGAAGGACAGGGAGACAACGGCTACGAAGCGTTTTATCAAACGTGTGATGCGGTCGTTATGGGAAAGGCTACGTACGACCACGTGCTGAAGCTCACACCTGAGTTTCCTTATCACGATAAAAAGTGCTACGTGTTCAGCCGCTCAGCTCAAGGAAAAGATCAGTATGTCGAGTTTGTAAACGAAAGCGTGGCGTCATTTCTCAACAACCTCGATCAAGACGCTAAAAAAATATGGCTAGTAGGAGGCGCTGAGATTCTCGCTGATTTCTTAACAGCAGGGAGGGTGGATGAATTTATTATATCGGTCATTCCCGTTTTGCTTGGGGCTGGTATTCCGCTGTTTAAGCAAGGGATTCCCGAAATGCACTTGAAGCTTACCGATATGAAGCAGTACGGGCAAATCGCTCAGCTGTATTATGAAAAAGAATAAGCTTTTCGTAATAAAAACTCTTTCTGTAGTGTCGGTGTGCTTAGCGTGTATTTAACATCCAGCTACTGTTATTTTAGGGACAGTGACATCAAGACCAGCTTTTTCTCATAGTATATTTTTGGGGTGAAAAAATGCCAAGAGTAAATTATCGAGATTCAGACGTTGCTTTAATGGCAAGGATGATGAGAGCAGAAGCTGAAGGCGAAGGAAAACAAGGCATGCTGTATGTTGGAAATGTCATTGTAAATCGCCTTAAAGCAAACTGTTTAGATTTCAAGAATTTAAGATCCGTTCCGCAAGTTATTTATCAGGTGCAGGGAGGCAACTATTCGTTCGAGGCTGTTCAAAAAGGAAACGTATTTTATCAAAGAGCAAGAGGTGTTGAAAAAAGGTTAGCCAAAAAGAATTTGGATTATTGGAGAGAACATCCGGGGAAATATGCACTGTGGTACTTTAATCCATCCGCTCCATGCCCTCCAACCTGGTACGGCCAACCCGCTTCTGGTCAATACAAAAATCATTGCTACTATGAGCCAAAGCCTGGAACATGCGCTAGCGTTTATAACGGGTAGATAGCTTAGAAGATATGCTGCACTCTGAAAGTCTGGCCTCAAATCCAAACCTTGAGCTGCAGGTGACAAGGTAATCGTTTTTCATATAATAAGAGAAAGCCCTCTTTTAATAAAGGGGGCTTTTGCTAATTGGTGCATTTCTCATTTCGCTTCAAGTTTAATGTTTTTACCAGCAGGAAATTCCGATTGATCTTTTGCTTTTGTATCCTTTACCACCCAGGATGTCTTTACCTTAGCTGCTGCTAAAATATCTTTGATTTGCTTGTTGTTTAACCCTTTCGTATAAAGGACAAATTCCCTTGTATAGATGTTTTTATTTTCTTGCTCTTCATCTGCACCGCTGCCAAACCAATATCTTGTTTGCTGATCGTCTTTCATGTTATTAAAATCTTTTTTATAGTTAGGCAGCTTAACTTGAATATCCGACAGGTAGTCCGTACCGCGTAAAGTAAGAGTCATATGTACTTTGTGAAAATCTTTTTTAGAAGGGCTTGTTAACCCTGATGTTCCAACTTCACTAAATTCTTTTTTCGTCAGCGGTTTAACTGTAGTAAAAACAGAAACTTTTGGATTTGAATGATTTGTCACAACGTCTTCGGTACTGCAGGCATCTAAAATGAACACCGTTAAAAGAGCATAAACTGCTCCCATCACTTTTTTCTTCATGCTCGTTCTCCTTTGTCATTAATAGATAATGGTACTCATTCGCCATGTTCATTATATTTACCTTTATTTGTCTCAACGTCATGATTAATGAAGAAAAGTATAAAAACATTAAAAAGAGAAATACCGAGGCATTTCTCTTTTTGTTCTATGAGTCTGGATTAAGTGACGTATGCGTATACTCCGGCATACGCTCTTCTTTTTCCGTTAGCTGAGTATCGGGGATTTGCTGCTCTTGTGAAACAGGAGACAGCGTAGATTTTTGTTCAGGATTCATGTTTGTTATTCCTCCTTCTATGAAGTGAGCTGTTAATCAAGCGAAAGCAAATCATCTTGAATTCGTTGCGTTAAAGATGCCACTTGCTCTGTTAAACTGTCATTTTCCGCCTGGAGTTTTTGATAAGACTGATTTGCTTTTGAACATAGGTAAGGGTCTGTTTCCCACCAGTCCATGCCAATTTCTCTTGCTTTATCAATAGAAGCGACAAGCAGCCGGATTTTTATTGTTAAGAGTTCAACATCAGCAATTTGCACTTTAATATCTCCAGCAATGACAAGACCTTTATCTAATACTTTTTCCAATACTTCTACAATGGTGCCAAGCTGCCCGTTATGTTCCGCCGACATTTTTTCACTCCTTGTTATAACACTTTTCCCAGGGGACCTAGATCAATATTTAAATCTTCATTTGTAAAGTTAAACACTGATTTTAGCTCCTCCATTTTGTTCTCTAACTTCATCAACGCCACGCCCAGATCTTCGATTTGAGCGTCCGTCAGGTTTCCGCTGTCCACTCGGCGAATCGCATGTTTTTCAATGAGCTGCCGCAGTAATTCAATGACGGTTAATACAAGCTGCGCTAAGCCTTGTTCAGCATTTTCCGCACTCAGCTCAATGCGACCGTTTCGTTCGAGGTTATTTTCCATTTCGCAACGCCTCCGTTTCCTGTTCAAACTGCTGAGAAGAAATGATTTGACGATCATGCGAGCCTATCAGCGTTTCTACAGAAGAAATCAGTACCCGCAGATCAAGATAAACTAAATCAATTCCGGCAATTGAAATCAATAAATCACCTTTAATGGCAATTCCTTTATCGAGGATCACATCTAATATATCAATGAGGGCAATGTCTTTTTGCTCGAGCATTTGTTTTCGCAGCGATGTCATCCCGCATCTTTCTCCGAGCGCAGGGCGTCGATATGATAAGCAGGCCATGGTCCTGTTACTTCAATGTTTAGTCCCATGTTTTTGTAAAGCGTTTGCTTGTTGCGAACGGCTTTTAGAAACGATTCCACATTGCTCTTGGACAAAAGGTAGATGCTGTTCCAGCACATGCTATAGCTGTCGCCGGTTATTTTTTGACTCCAGTTATTTTTGATTTTATGATAAGCGGCGTAGGGACTTATCTCACTGTGCAGGTGATCACAAAGAGAAAGCTGTTCTTTTTCTGTTTCTTCTTCAATCAGCCTTTCTATCTTTTTACGTTCAAAAAACTGCCTGCCTGGAGGTAACATATTTATTTCTTCTTTTTTCTTTTGGATCGTTTCATTGTATGTTAAGAGGTAGCTCTTTAAATGATTCGTATGGGCATACACTTTTATATTCCATTCTTCAGATTTTTTTAAAAGCTGAAGAGAAGAGAGGGTTTTTTCTTTGTTATCGACAATACTTTTTTGGCAGCTGTCCTTGCTTTTATAGACAGTACAGAATTTCATTGGAAGAAGCGTGTAGTGCTTCTGTAAGAAAAGAAGGGTCTCATGGTGATGCATAGCTTTGGCCTGCAGCCATTTCATATCGTGCTCGATCTTTTCTTTCAGCATTTCTTCTGAATACTCATCGCTTGGCAAGTCGCATACAAATGCGGTAATATCATCAAAGCAAAGAGTATAGATAGGGTTGTTCTTGTCCATGCCTTCAAGGGCGGGGAGGGAAATTTGCTTAGCTTCTTCGGTTGGAACTAGACCATATAAATAAATGAGCTTTTCCATCGTTTAACCTCACTTTTGTTTCTTCGTCATTGATTCCCATCTTTTTAATTCATATTCTTTTGCTGCTTCATACCTCAGCAGCAGTTCTTTTTCTTTTTCCATATATGCATCTTCCGGTATCTCTCCAAGCTCATACATCATTTGAAGATGAACGATTTTTTGCTGAATAAAAGAGACATCGTAAAGTTCTTTATCCGCTTCTTCCTTGATTTTCTGGCCGACTTTTACAATGAGCGTAACAGGAGACAGCAGCAGTTTATGAATCATACATTCTCTTCTACTTTTAATTGAATATTGATAAAGTTATAAGCAGCCCACGGTCCGGAATATTTAAAATCCGCTTTGTGCTTCCATTTTTCATACAGGTCATTTACACGTTCATCAAACGCTGCTTCTTTTTCTCGGTCAATTAAAAAAGAAGCATTCAAAAGCATCGTTTCGACAATAGGAGGATTGAGTCTCGACGCTTCAGCCATCGGTTCTAAATGTTGATACAGCTCTTTTTTACAGTCGTGCTGAAGCTTTAAAAAGAATTTCTGAGCTGTTTCTCCGTGCGCAATTTGTTTATAAAAATCAGCACTGGCAGAACGCGGGTTTCGTACTTGCTGCAAGGAAGAGTCTTGATTCACTTTTTGTTTCAGCCAGTCCGCTTTCCCAATTACTTTTAGTCCGACTTCTATTTTTCCTTTTAACTGTGGGAAAAGGGAGGCGAACTGTGGATATAAGTTTTCTAACAGCATTTCAACATCTTGTTGACTATGAAACACATTGCCAAAGCTGATTGGAATAACCGAATCATGCTCATTCATTACTTTGGAAATCACCTGCTGGTGCGCTGTGACATTCTCTTTTGTAGGGTGATAAATTTTAAGAGGAAAGGCAGCAGCCACTATAGCTGCATCTCGGTAATGAATGGTAAAAGTAGCTCTTTCTTGATGATCAATCGTGACGCTGCCAAACGTATGCGCCTCGGTGGCGGGAATGCTGCAAAAAATATAAATGCCCGTTGCTTCACTCATCGATTTCTGTTTCATTCCTTTCCATTAAAATAATAGGCTTACTTCTCTGCTGGAGAGCTTCTATAGCGCAGGCTGGTGCGTGAAAAAGACGTGATGTTATGCTGCTTATTGACCAGCACTTCATAGATACCAAGCAGTTCATCTTTTGCATAGCGCCTCATATACTCCTGTTCTTCAAATGCTTCAAGTGTTATTTTCCATCCTCCATTTTGAATCGATTCATACGAAATAATTCGGTGAGGAGGAGCGACGTGTTCTTTAAAAAAATCAGTCACGGATTCCATAATTTCGGCTACTTTCACTTTTCTAATCCACCTTTATGAGTTTATAAATCTAAATCTTGCAAAAGGTTTAGCTGTTCAAGTTTGTTTCCGCTGTTATTAGAAGAAAGGAAATCTTCTCTTTCGTTATGAAGCAATCGAATGGCCTCGGCGTACCTTAGCCATGTGTCCACGCTCGCAATCACGATTCTAGCTTCAATGGTAATTAATTCAATACCAATAACGGAAATACGAGCGAATACGTCAATTACTACACCTTTATCCAAAATTCGGTCAACTACTTCAGCTAGACTAGAACAATCGTTTGATTTGTTAATCGTCATGATGAAAATCCTCTCATGTTGCGTAGTGAAATATATACGTTTGCTAATCTTGCTATTAATGTGCGTGATGTTGTAAAAAATATACAAATAAAACGTACATAAATTAAAAAATAGTATAAAATACCATGATTATTTTTGTTTAGATACGGGTAGAGTTAAGTACATTACTTTTATCCATTGATGAATGAAAACACATACATAAAAAACAAAAGGAGTGGAGAAAGATGAGAAAAGAAGAGCAGCCGGTATTATCTGATTTTATTGAAAAGGACCAATTTGAGTTAAATTCATATTTAACCTCTTTACTTGAAACGACAAGCGAAAAGAAAGAAAACCAAAGTTGATGAGTTGAAAACATATAGGACTACTTTCCATCAGGAAAGTAGTTTTTTCATTTACAAGCTTGATATAATTTTTGAACAAAGAGGTGATAAAGATGAACGAAAAAGACGTCATTTCGAGAAGTATTTTAACAAAAGCGACCGGCTTTTTGGCATCGGGTTATACTCATAGTTTAAATCCGTATGCCGGATGTGCATTTTCCTGCAAATTTTGCTACGTGCGAGAGCTGCCAATTCAGCGTTTTAAAGAGATGGAGTGGGGGACATGGCTAGAGCTGAAAGCCAACGCAGCCGAAGTCTATCAAAAAGAAATACAAAAGCTCCGAAAAAAAGAACAGCCGGTGCGCATTTTTATGTCTTCAGCGACAGATCCCTATCAGCCGGCTGAGCGTAAAGCAGGCATCACTCGGGCTCTTTTAGAAACGATGATCAATCATCCGCCTGATTTTTTACTGATTCAAACAAGATCGCCGCTTGTGACGAGAGATATTGATTTGTTTTTACAGCTTCAAAACGTATGTGATCTTCGCGTATCGATGACTGTTGAAACAGATCGAGAAGATGTAAAACAAATTTTTTCTCCTTATGCTCCGGGGATGAAACTTCGTATGAACGCGTTAAAAAAAGTAAAAGAAAGGGGAATTTCAACGCAAGTAACCATTGCTCCAATGCTTCCTTTCACGCCTGAATTTCCTGAAAAAATAGAAGGGATGATGGACCGGATTTGTATTGATACCATGTACTTAGGAGACGGTTCCTTAGGGAAAACCTCAAAAAGGCTAGGGATGCCGGAACTATTTGAGCAGCACGGTTTCCTAGACTGGTATGACAAAGACATTCATATCAAAGCCATTCGTTATTTTGAAAAATTTTATCCTTCTTCGATGATTTACCTTTCTCAAGAGGGGTTTGCTCCGTAAAAAAAGAAGGGCCCATATAGCCCTTCTTTTCTCCATCTTAGTTTTTATACGTATCAAACATGTTTGTGTCATCAGGTACGTTTTCTAAATAACTGATCTTTCCGTTTTTATCTAACTTAGCAATATCTTTTCCCGTTTGAGTAAATACGCTGCCAGATGCACGTTTTCCGCATACTGCCCAAGGTGTTTCAAACATGTCCGTACCTTCAACTGCTTTCCAGCCTTCGAACATATGCTTAATATCAGCATTTTCTTTAAAAACCATTTTCACAAACAGCTTCCAGTTTTCAATGCCTTGTTTTTCGTGGCCGTTTAAGACAAATACGATATCGTCTGAAAAAAGGCTCACTAATTCGTCAAATGCTTGTTCGCTTGTACGTGATTGATCGAATAAATCAAAATATCTATTTAAGTTTTCCATGATAATCTCCTTTGGATGCTACAGCACCATTTTTTCTTCTACTGTTGCTTTTAGCTTGTCCAGGTTTTCTTTTGGACATTTTTTGTGAATTTCATTTGTGAGCGTGGCAATGGTTTGCCGTTTTAAAATGAACTGCCATGAAGATTCGGCTTCTTCCATTAAATCGGATAATAAGCAAATATCTTTGTCTTTTAAATTAAGCATATCGTGAAAAATACCGCTTGATGAATAAAGAGACTGCTTGCCTTCAATGGCTACGTATACGTCATAGATTCGAATTTCTTCCGGTGTTTTCTTTAAGCGAAATCCACCTTTGCTTCCAGGAACGGAGGCAAGTAAATCAGCGCTAACCAGCTTGCGAAGAAGCTTTTGAAAATACGTAGGCGAACCGCCAAGCTGAGTGCTGATAACATCTCCTGGCAGCACAGCTTTTTCAGGTAAAAACGTAAGCAGCAAAATGGCATACACCGATTGCTCAACGCCTGTTTTCATATGCAAAAACATCATCTCCTGCTATATGTGTACAACGTGGATAATGATTATCCATGTTTAGGTTATCATACCGCTTATGAAGCAAAAAGTAAAGCAGTTACTTAATATACACGCGATATTCGTGTATACTGTGAAAGAAGCAGCAACAAAATACGGAGATGAGAGAATGACAACTATTGCAGATATCGCTCGACTTGCAGGAGTAGCAAAAAGCACTGTATCCCGCTATCTTAACGGAGGATCTGTGAGCGATGCGACGAAACGAAAAATTGAAGGAATTATTAAAGAAACAAACTATAGCCCAAATGCTTTTGCTCAAAGCTTAAAAGCAAAAAAAACAAATATCATCGGTGTCATTGTTCCGCGCATGGGCTCTTTTGCGACTTCCCGCACATTAGATGGTATTGACCAAGAACTTAGAGACCACCACTATCAAATGATTGTTTCCAATTCTAATCAAGATTTAGAAAGAGAAATTGAAAATATTTATACGCTGGCTAAGCAGAAGGTAGCCGGTATTATTTTGCTTGCCGTTCAGATCACAAAAGCTCATTTGGAAGCGTTCCGTACGATTTCAATTCCCGTTTTGCTAATTGGACAGGAGCATAAAGAAGTCCACAGTTTAATTCATCAAGATTACGAGGCTGCATGCGACATTGGAAGGTACATAGGGGAAAAAGGGCATAAAAAAATCGCTTTTTTAGGCGTAACCGAAAAAGACATAGCTGTAGGTGTAAAAAGAAAAGAAGGTGTAAAGCAAGGTCTTAAAGACAGCGATTGCGAGATTCGCTATTATCAAACAAGCTTTAACATGAGCGATGCAATTGGAGCAGCTACGGCAGTGATGAACGAATTTAACCCGTCCATGATTGTATGTGCGACCGATAACATTGCGCTTGGTACATTAAAGGCAGCTTATTTAAACGGACTGCGCGTTCCTGAAGATGTATCTATTACCGGCTTTGGCGGCTATGAAATTACGGGTGTGATTCATCCGAGCTTAACGACCGTAAAATATTACTATAAAGAAGCGGGACAAATGGGGGCAAAGCGAATTATTAAGCTGGTTAACGGCGAAGAAGTCGAAAAGCTTACACTTTCGAACTATGAATTGATTGAAAGAGAAAGCGTTGACAATCGTTTTGTATAAAAAAACGATTTTTCAACTATATCAAAGAAGGAGGTGACCATAGTCACCTCCTTCTTTGATTAATGCTTAACGACTTTTGTTGTCGCTCCGCTACTAACATTCCCCGCAGCATCTTTGGCGGTTATGGTAAGAACAGTGCCTGTTTTCTGAGCTGGTATTTTTACTGAATACGTTCCTTTAGAAGAGGTTTTAGCAGATCCAAGCGTTTTGCTGCCAGTCTTTACTGTTACAGTGGAAGAAGCTTCTGCTTTTCCTGTAACTACTTTATCATTATCATCAACTTTATTAACAGTTGGCTTGCTAGGCGCTACGACATCGGCTACTTTTGTGGAAACGCTTGGACTTACGTTTCCCGCGCTGTCTTTAGCTGTTACGGTAAGAGTCGTTCCGGCTTTTTGAACGCTTATATTAACAGAAAATGTTCCTTTAGAAGACGCTTTAGCAGATCCAAGCGTTTTGCTGCCAGCTTTTACTGTTACAGTGGAAGAAGCCTCCGCTTTTCCTGTAACTACCTTATCGTTATTGTCCACTTTATTAACAGCTGGTTTATCTGGAGCCACATTGTCTACGAATGCTGTGCTCAGAGCATATAAATCATTCACGGTATTATCGTCGTAATCATCATCAAACTCATAATCCGTGGCGCCTATGTAATATGTTCCTGGCTTATTTACCTGATAAACTTGAACTTCGACTCCATCGCTGTAGTCTGAGCCTTGGTATATTAAATTCTTGTTATCTTTAAAGTCTTTTTCAGCTGCTGTAAAGGCAAGGTCAATTGCTGGAGAATTGGTCGTCCCAGCTACAAGCAGTGCGCCTTTAGCAGGGACATTCACTTTATAAAAATCAACGTCATACATAGGAAGCATTTGACCGATGATTGTTTTTTCATTTGGCAAGCTATTAGCTTTGTTAAAATCGTTATTTGGTTCTTTTTCATACAGCGGATCATCGTTTGAAGAGGAGCTGTTCATTTGTTTTGAATTCTGAGATGAAGAAAGGGAAGGAGCTTTTTCTAAAGAGTAAGTTGCATCGTTTTTTAAATCATCAAGTACACGTTGATTCAGATTCTTTTTTTGAAGAGGCTTGTCCATATGCTGGTCTATTAGTTTTTTTGAAACACTTTCATTTTTGTTGGTATCTGCTTGAACAGACTGAACGGATAGTGTTGATGCTAGTAAACCAGCGGAAACTAGGGATATTATACCTTTTTTATTCATTTTTTCATTTTCCTCCTTTAAAATATAAGACTATAGAACTGAATCTATCATACTATAAGAAAGCGGATACAACTACAGATTTTCATATTCATTTTTCGACATCATTTCTAGAAAAACGACAGTAATTCCACTGCGATGAGAGCAAATAAAAAAACGATTGACAGAATGTAGGAGATGCTATAGTATAAGTGGTGTAAATACAAACAAATAATTGAACGTATCTCCTAAAGGGGAGTAGCTTTAACAGCAAAGTCGTCATTACAGAGATTATCTCTCGGCTTTGTTGGCGACATTATGTTGTTAGCAAGACCTTTACCGCTTATTTGGTAAGGGTCTTTTTTGTATTCAATTATAAAAAAGGAGGAAAAGGCTCGGACTTTTAGAAGAGAAACGTTACATAAAAAGAGAAGGTGGAGGTAACTATGGAGGAACTAATTGGTGTATCAGTGCAAGGTTTGCTGCAAATTATTTTTCTTGATTTAATTTTAAGCGGGGATAACGCGATTGTGATTGCAATGGCGGCTCGTAACGTACCAAAAGACTTACAAAAAAGAGCGATTTTAATTGGAACAGGCGGCGCGATTGGTCTTCGATTATTATTTGCGGCTATTATTGTCCCATTATTAAAAATTCCATTAATCGGAGCGGTCGGCGGCTTGATGCTAGTGTGGATTGCATATAAGTTATTAGCGGACAATCACGATCACGGCGACAATCCTCAAGGTGGAGCAACGGTATGGAGCGCGGTTAAAACGATCATTATCGCAGATGCGGTCATGTCATTAGATAACGTATTAGCTCTAGCTGGTGTAGCTCATGAATTTGTGCCAATTATGATTGGTGTATTAATTTCGATTCCGATTATTATTTGGGGAAGCAGCTTTATTATGAAAGCAATGGAAAAATTTCCGGTTATCATTTACGCCGGAGCGGCGATGCTCGCATGGTCTGCTGGGAAAATGATTGTTGAAGATAAAATTATCGGCGGATTTGTTCCAAGTACTGCTTTACATCTTGCTGTTCAAGTTATCTTAACCATTGCAGTTGTAGGCATTGGGTACATGAAAAACAAAAAAATGAAAAAAGAACAAGCCCACGCAGCTTAATAAAAAAAGAGCGTACGGATCATCCGTACGCTCTTTTTTTTATGATTCGGGGTAGTGCATAAGCAAAAAAAAGCTTGCTTCTTTTTCAGAAGAATTGATATAGCTGTGAGAGGTATTGCCTGAAAAATGCAGAGCGTCTCCTGAGACTAATTCATGTTTTTCATTTTCAAAACGAACCGTTAATTCTCCTTCTTTAATAAGTAAGTATTCATCTCCTAAATGAGTTTTCGCTTCATGCACGCATCCCGGCTTTAATGTAACAATGTAAATTTCAAACTTTTTTTCCGGATGATAAGGGAAAAAAGAATACACTAAGTAATCACCTTTGTTGTCCGTGATGGGATCTAGCTGTTTTATACTCACTTTCTGTACATCCGGAGTGTCTTCTTTCATAAATACGGAAAAAGAGACTTGAAGGCCGTTGGCGATTTTCCAAAGCGTAGTAACCGTCGGACTGGATTTGCCTTTTTCAATTTGTGCAAGCATTGCTTTGCTCACACCCGTTAATTCAGAAACTTGATCAAGCGTCAAATTTCGATTTTTTCGTAATTTAACAAGATTTTTAGCAATAATATCTTGAATCGCGTCCATTGTTGTACTCCTTTAATTATTATAAAGATAGTATAACATACCGTTGTTTAATATAGCGTATAGATGTATAATATAGCAGAAAAGGAGGGAGTACGGTGATCGCAGAAAAAGCAGTACAGCAGAGAGAAAAAGTGGATTTAACGTTTAGACAAGGGGCTAAGGACTGTGTTCCTACACTACTCGGTTACATAAGCATAGGTCTTGCCGCCGGGATTGTCGGAGTGTCCTCGCATCTTTCCGTGATGGAAGTTACTTTATTATCAGCGCTCGTGTATGCCGGGGCTGCTCAGTTTATTATTTGTGCACTCATGGTTGCGAACAGTTCGATTTCAGCTATTATTCTCACAACATTCATCGTTAACTTACGACATTTTCTTTTGAGTGCTACGGTCGCGCCTAAATTTACAAAATATTCGTTATTAAAAAACGTTGGAATTGGAGCACTTCTGACGGATGAATCATTTGGAGTGTCTTCAAGTAAAATTGCAAAAGGTGAGCCAATTAATGACCGCTGGATGAACGGATTAAATATAACGGCTTACGTCAGCTGGATTATCGCCTGTACGACAGGAGCTATTTTTGGTCATATGCTATCTAACCCGGAAGCCTTTGGGTTTGATTTTGCCTTAACGGCTATGTTTTTAGCTCTGCTTGTTTTACAAATCGAAAGCGTGTTACCTTCAAAGCTTAATCATTACTTACGTTTAATTCTTTATATGGCGATTATTATGATTGTGCTGTCTTTTTTGGTACCTTCACATGTGGCTGTATTAATTTCAACGATTATTGTAGCGACAATTGGGGTGGTGACGGATAAATGAGCATCCACTATTCAACACTCATCGTTATTTTAGGGTGTGCCCTTGTTACCTTAGTTCCTCGTATTGTTCCGTTTTTAGTTGTGCGTAACATCGCGCTGCCAAAACCCGTATTAAAATGGCTGTCCTATATTCCTATTTGTATTTTAACCGCACTTGTTGTACAGAACTTTATCATTCAAGTAAATGACAGCGTAAAGATTAACTGGCCCGTCATTATCGTAGTCATTCCAACCTTACTGATTGCCCTGAAAACCAAAAGCTTATCCATCACCGTTATTAGCGGAGTTGGAATGATGGCGCTGCTTCGTTTTTTTCTTTTGTCATGAAAGCTCAAGTTATGCTCTTGAGCTTTTTTACTGTCTCCTTTACTCACGCTTTTTCATATAGTATGATAAGAGTGTAAATTAGAAGCCAATGAAAACTAAAATATAGATGAGGTGCTTTTATGAGCGGAGTAGTATCTAAATAGGAACAATTGAATGAAATAAATTAAATAAGCAAGACGGGTATTTTTTGGAGAGTGAAGGTACCCTTTATTTGCTTATGGATTTATTTCACTGCCTATGAAGATACCTACAATGCTTTATAAAGGGTTCGGCATTTGTCGCGAAAGAGGCGTCTGTTTTTACAGAGCTTTCTTTCGTGATATGTGTTTAGACACCTTATGAACGCAAAAGCTGTGGGATCACCACAGCTTTTTTTGTTTACCTTTTTCATTGCCTTCTAATAAATAGGTATCTTCATATGTGATGACAAATCATAGTGAGGAGAAAAACCATGAATACGATGACATTTGAAAAATTGCAGTATCAGGAATTAAAAGAAATCGTAAAATCTCACTGCGTAAGTGAGCTGGGAAAACAATTAATGGATAAACTTCAGCCGAGCACATCTCTTAAAACAGTAAAAAACCGACTTAAAGAAACAACGGAAGCACGAAGACTTCTAGATGCTGAGAAATCGCTTCCGCTATCAGGTGTCTCAGGTATAGGAAGAGTCATCGGAAAGCTTGAAAAAGGCATGATTTTAGAGCCCGAAGAGCTAATGCGAGTATCCGATTTTTTAAAAGGCTGCAGAAAAGTAAAACAATATATGGTGGATAAAGAATTTTTTGCTTCGCTCTTAAGTTCCTATGCTCATTCGATGAAAGAACTAACAAGTATAGAAGAGGAAATTAATTTTGCGATCAAAGCCGGAAAAGTAGACGCTGCGGCAAGCAAAGAGCTCAAGCGTATCAGAAGACATATAGAAGGAACGGAAGCTAAAATTTCAGAGCAGCTTGCGAAATTTTTACGAAACGGTAAAAACAAAGAGTATATTCAAGACTTCTTCATCAGTAAAAAAGGAGACCGCTATACGATTCCGATCAAGGCATCCTATAAAAATCATGTTGGAGGAACGATTGTTGAAACATCTTCTAAAGGGTCAACAGTGTTCATAGAGCCGGCATCTATTACAAAGCTGAATGCGGAACTAGCGATTTTGAAAGCAGAAGAAGAGGTAGAAGAATATCAAATTTTAGCGTCTTTAACAGGTTTAGTGTTAGAGAAGCTAGCTGATATTCATATTAATTTAGAGCTAATTAGCCAATACGACATGGTGTTTGCCAAAGCAAAACACAGTAAACAGGCAGATGGAATCGAACCTAAAATTAATGATTATGGATATATTCATTTAAAAGGCGCATATCACCCGCTGTTAACTGGTAAAATTGTTCCGCTTCACTTCGAAATTGGCGAGAATTATCGAAGCTTAATTATTACGGGACCTAACGCAGGAGGAAAAACCGTTGTCTTAAAAACGATTGGGCTACTGACACTCGCTACAATGTTAGGATTTCATATTACAGCTGATGAAGGAACAGAAATTGCATTGTTTGAACATATTTTTGTCGATATCGGCGACAACCAAAGTATTGAAAATGCGCTGAGTACCTTTTCCTCACACATGAAAAATATATCGGCTATTTTGCAAAAAGCAACGAACAATACGCTGCTCCTATTCGATGAAATTGGCAGCGGCACCGAACCGAATGAAGGAGCTGCACTTGCGATTGCGATCTTAGAAAAGTTTTATCATATGGGCTGCATAACGGTCGCGACTACGCATTACGGAGAAATTAAGCGTTTCTCAGAAATTCATCCTGACTTTATGAATGCCGCGATGCAGTTCAACAGTAAAACATTAGAACCGCTGTATCAGCTGTTAATTGGCACATCTGGAGAAAGCAATGCGCTTTGGATTTCAAAGAAGATGAAGGTAGAAGAAGAGATTTTACAAAAAGCAAAGTTCTATATGGAAAGCAAATCGTATGATACAGAAGTCGTCAGAGAAAATAAAATAAAAAAACCAACTATTTTGAAGGAAAAGAAAAAAGACCGTGTTGAATACCAAATAGGAGATCGAGTCAAACTGTTAGATTATGAAAATCATGCGATTGTGTATAAGTCTAAAGACAACACAAACAATATAGTCGTACTCTATCAGAATGAGTTAATTGAAGTAAACGTTAAGCGAATAGCTCTTGAAATCAAAGCTGCTGAATTATATCCCGAAGGCTATGATCTCGATTCGTTATTTATTAGCTATAAAGACCGAAAAGAGCAGCATGATCTGCAGCGAGGCTCAAAAAAAGCATTGCGGAAAATTGAAAAAGATATACGCGAAAATAGATAAAGCAGAAACCCAGCACTTATAAGAAAGTGCTGGGTTTTGTTTTTATGCGGCTTCTCAAAACTACATAGCGCCCTTTTGTTAATGACTTAAAAGGTAAGGAGGTTTCCTTTAGCTATATTAGTAATCTATAGGTATAAAAAACATCTCTCACCTCTCTAATGTACCTGAGAGATGCGTTTAATAAATTATTCGTTTGTCGGAACGGGAAGGCTCTTGAGCGTTGTAAAACAAAAAGCCATTTTTTTCGCAAAATGTAAAGGAGGCTCTACAGATTGAATATGAAGATACATAAGGACGGGTTCTGTAAAAAGCCAATGGTTATGCAAAGCGCTTACGATAAGACCTTGCCGCGCAGCAGCTTCTGTAAAACGAGGGATTTCTTCTTGTAAAATAGCAATCTCAGCCAAGTTCAACGCGTTTCCCTGTGTGTCTATCGCCTCAAATGATACAGCAACAGGAACGACAGAGCTGCTTTTCCGTCCTTGAACATGAGCTTGAAAACTTCTTTTAAGCGACACTGAGCATCCTGTTGGACTAACTTTGCTTTTAGCGTTTAAAATCTGGCCGAACTGCTGACAAATTTCACTTGTAGTATACATATAAGCTCCTGCCTTTCTTCTATACTCTTAGTAAGCTTTATGACATAAGAGCTTCACTTATGCAAAACGTGCTCTTATAAAAAAATCCCCTTCACGATGAAGAGGATTTTTTTATTATTCAGCATGCGATGAGCGTTCGTTTAACAAATTTTCATAAAAACGAGCAAGTGAAGCAGAAAGGTATGGAATAGACCATAAAAAGCCGATTCCTAGTGTAATAATACTTAATAAAAACCAGCCAAGAAAGCTTAGCAGGAGCAGGAAGTACTGTCCTTTATAACCATTCATCAACCTGCGGCTTTCTGTAATCGCTTGATTCATCGAGTAAGCAGGGTTGTCTTTACAAATATAGTACGTTTGTGAATATGCCAGTGCTTTAATAATTCCAGGAATCAGTAAAAGCAGTGACCACAGCATCACATAAAGAGTCATAAGTACATAAATTCCTAATGACTTTACATAAAGACCGAAGTCTTGGAATGTTTTAAACAAGTGACCCAATTGCACAGATTCACCTCGTGCTAACCCTAAAAATGCCCAGTAGTTCGCCATAAGAAGAGGTGAAAAGACGATAGCAAAGGCAGTTGAAATCCATGAGGACGAGTCAGATTCATCTTTCATCCAATTTTCATAGCCGCCGCTTGCCACAATTTCAAATGGAATAGGCAGAAGCGTATATACTCCATACGTCACCACCGTCAGTAGAATCGCAAGTCCCCAGCGATTCTTTAAAGAAGCTTTAGCTTCTCTTTTAATCGTACCGATGTTCATGTTGTTCCTCCTTTAATGTTGCAAAACAGTATCTTTTTGCTCGTATTAACATGTAAACCATGCACAATTGTTAATTTTGTATGAAATGAAAATAATAGTCAATAGGTTCTGAGATGAAAAGAGCGCTCTTACAAAAATTTTTACTAGACAGATAGAAATCGCTAAATAGGTACAATCTGCTTTTGAAGAAGGAGGAGGTGCAAAAGCACTGTGTGCAATGCTTTATTTTAGTATGAAGTGAAACCCTCATGGAAAGACTTTCTAAGATAGGAGGGATTTCTATGTTTGAAATGATCAAAATGATGCAACAAGTCTTAAATGAAAAGGAATTTTCTTATTGGGTTCATCAAGATCTCTTTAGTTTTCAATGGTGGCTCATAGTAGTGATAAACGCTCTTTTTCTTCTGCTTTTTTACTTTTTTATTGATAGGCAGCGCCTCTTTTTTATGCTTCTCGTTTTTTTTATCAGCTTTGATTTGGTAGGTTTGGTAGATGAATTCGGGAAATTTTTTAACCTGTGGTGCTACCCTCACCAGATGCTTCCGTTTACAGATCGCTTTAATACGGTTGACTTTGCTATTATTCCGGTAAGTATCGCACTCGTCTACCAATTTTTTAGCAAATGGAAATTTTTCTTTATCGCACATATCGTTACCTCTGCCGTTATTGCTTTTATAGGTATTCCGATATTCAAATCGCTGTATTTGTACCAATTACTGAACTGGTCGATGTTTTATTCATTTCTTACAGTATTCGTCATGGGAATTGTCGTGAAAATGATTAGCGATTGGATTGCAGGTAAGAAGAAAGGCTATAGCGTTAGCTAAACAAATAATACTCCTGTCTATTTGAGATAGGAGTATTATTTGTTTAAGTGAAAACGGCAGTATTTCTTTATAATGAATGTAAGAAAGAATGAGAGGAGACTGTGAAAGTGGAAATAGAGAATATCACCCAAAAATTTTATGACTTAGAATGCATGCACTTAAAATCAGAAGTACGAACCTCTGCTAAAGAGCTTTCAAATATTTTGGCGGATGATTACGTGGAGTTTGGCAGCTCGGGCACGGTATGGAAACGAAAAGATTACAATACCAATCATGTACTTTCGCCAGATGTATTTGAAATCTCTCATTTTCATATAGACGTATTGTCTCCTGACTGCGTATTAACTACCTATCATCTTATGAACCATACGGCAGAAAAAAAGACGCTTCGCAGTTCTATTTGGCGAAAAAGAGAAGAAAAGTGGCGCTTGTTTTTCCATCAAGGTACAGTGACAAATGGTGATCAATAAATATGATTATTCGGTTATTATTATACTTTCCCTTTATTTGATGCTATGATGAAAGTATATTTTGACGTAAGGGATGTTTTGAGATGAGCAAAAATAACGTAAAAAAAGAAGTGTTTTCATGGATTAAGTCCATTGTTATTGCATTGGTTATTGTAGTGGGAGTTCGTCATTTTTTATTTGCGCCAACTACGGTTCACGGTGAATCGATGTATCCAACGTTTGAAGATTCAAACCGCGTTATTTTAAATAAAATCAGTGATGTTGATCGCTTTGATATGATTGTATTTCATGCGCCGGATGCAGATGAAAATTATATTAAACGTGTAATTGGACTGCCAGGAGATACGGTAGAAATGAAAAACGACGTTCTGTATATTAATGGAAAACCTTATAAAGAGCCGTATTTAAATGAATCTAAAAAACCTCTTGCACCTAATGAAAAATTCACGGAAGATTTTACGCTTCAAACGCTGCCTGCAACTGATGGCAAAGTGAAGGTACCAAAAAATTCACTGTTTGTAATGGGTGACAACCGTCCTGTAAGTCATGATGGACGAGCATTTGGCTTTATTCCACAAAAATCAGTTATCGGAAAAGTGCAGTTTCGCTACTATCCGTTAAATGAAGTAGGCGAACCGAAATAAAAAAGATAGAAAGACTGACGAAATTTAATCCGTCAGTCTTTTTTTTGTTGGGTGAAAAGAACTGATTTTAAAAAAAGATTTGCTTTATGCAAGTTGAACATCCGCTGAAAAATTAGGGAATTAGGCCTTGTTTTTTTCTTTGTTTAGGAAATCACAAGGGTGTTTAACAAGGGACTTCTAGGTACCTATGTTACTTCAAAGTAAGAGTAGATACTGATAGATAAGCAGTTTTTATGGGTATACAGATATATGAAGATAAAGAAGTAAGGATTTTGGAAAGGAGCAGGTCAGCATGAAAAACGTATTAATCATTAATGGACACGAGTATTATAAAAAGTCAAAAGGAGAGTTAAATCAGACGATTTTTAACGAAATGCAGCATTTACTCACTGATCAATTTGACATTAAAACAACGGTGGTTGATCAAGGCTACGAAGTAGAAGAAGAAATTGAAAAGTGGCTATGGGCTGATGTTGTGATTATGCAGACGCCTATTTACTGGTTCAGCATTCCCGGAAAGTTTAAGCAATATATTGATCGCGTGTATATGGATAATATTTTCTTTAAAGGCTCAAATCAATACGGGCGAGGCGGCTTATTAACGGGGAAAAAATACATGTTTTCTCTTACATGGAATGCGCCAGAAGCTATTTTTAATAATGAAGAAGCTTTCTATGAAGGAAAAAGTTTAGACGAAGCCATTATGCATTTGCATAAAATGAATCAGTACGTCGGTATGAGTCCACTTCCAACATACTCTATTCACGATGTAGTTAAACATCCAAACGTTGATCACTACAAGCATAAATTAGAAAATCATGTAGCAGAAGTATTTGGAATAGGAGAGCGCCAATAAAAATCGATATCTACAAAAAACCTGACTAAACAGTCGGGTTTTTTTATTCCCTTTGACACAAAAATCGTAGTCAAAAACAGTTTTTCTTTTTCTTTCTGAGTACTAGAGAAATGTCTACAATGGTAAGGAAGAGTTAACCATCAAGTTGCACAACAATTCGACCAGAAGTGGTAATGAAAGCGTAAACATTTTGGTGGAGATCAGTGATAGAATAAATTTAAGCAAGGGGGGAGCAATTGATGCATCTAGATGAAAGGAGCAATTTAATTTTAAAACGAGTGGTTAGTAATCCAGGTATTTCTAATTCGGAATTAGAGAGAAAATATCATCTTTCACGGAGGCAGATTAGCTACAGCTTTACAAAAATTAATGACTGGTTAAAGAGTAATAACTACCCAAAAATTCAGCGAACGAACGGGGGGAAATTTATTATTGATCCTCTTCTAATGGAACTGTTTGCTGAAAAAGTCGAACACTCTGCTGGAAGTTATATTCCGTCTGAAAAAGAAAGAGCTCAATTGGTTTTGCTAATGCTATTAAGCAGCGAAGAAGAATTATCTTTACTTCATTTCTCCAGCTCGCTATCAGTGAGTAAGAATACGGTATTAAGAGATATGAAATATACACAGAGAATTGTAAATGGTTATCATCTTGAAATTATTTATTCGCGAATGCACGGATACGACATAGTAGGAAGTGAGTGGAATAAAAGGAAGCTGCTTATTGAAGTACTCCGGACCGTATATGACATGTATCAAGGCGAGACGTATATTCAGGCATATACAGGAATTTCAAGAGAAGAAATTAAGAGATTAAAAGAGCAAATGGAAAAAGTAGAAAAGCGTTTAGCACTTCAATTTATCGATCAAAAAATAAAACTTCTTCCATATACAATAGCTATTTTGTTAAAACGAATTAAAAAAGGAAACTTAATTAAAGATTCTTATCATATCGACTATGAAGAACTGTCGGATACAAAAGAGTTTGAGGCTGCCGAAATTTTAATTGAAGATGCTGCTTGTATCCCAAAGGAAGAACGTTTATTTATTACATTACAATTGCTTACTTCTAACGTTCTATCCTCCCAATTTTTAAGAGATGAAGAAACTCTTGAATTAAAATCTTCATTAAAAAAAAGCCTTGCGTTATTTGAGAAAAAAGCATGTATTACTTTTAAAGAAAAAGAGAAGCTGCTTCAAAAATTAGTGCTGCATATGAAACCAGCTTACTACCGCATTAAATATCAGCTAACTACTAACTATTCAATAATTGAAAAAGTTAGTGAAGAGTTTGAAGCCATTCACTACATTGTAAAAGATTCATTAAAGCCTTTTGAAACTTATATTGGCTGCCCTATTCCTGAAAGCGAAGTAATGTTCATTACCGTTTTTATTGGCGGACATTTAATTAACAGTGGCGAAACGATACAGCTGAAAAAGAGAGCGGTGGTTGTTTGTCCTAACGGGGTATCCATTTCACATTTGATGGAGCACACGCTGCGCGATTTATTTCCAGAGTTTTATTTCTACGAAGCTCTTTCGATTCGAGAATTTGATCAATCAAAAGCTGAATTTGATATGGTATTTTCTCCTGTTCCTGTCCAGACTTCTAAACATTTATTTATTGTAGAACAATTTATTTCCGATTTTCAAAAGCTGCAGCTTCGGCAGCGAGTCATTCAAACCATATTCGGTTTAAATACATCCGTGGTAAACATTGAACAGTTAATAAGTGTCATTGAAAAATACGCAAAAGTTGATCAGAAGTCTCAACTTCAAAAAGCACTGCAGAATTATTTTTCTCTCCAAGTATTAAACGAAACAAGTGAAAATCAAGAATATAGTTTAGCAGATTTAATTACACCCGAAACAATTGTGCTGCGTGATCAAGTGGAAAGCTGGAAGGAGGCTATTTCAATAGCCGCTGCCCCGCTTTTACATAAAGGTGTTATTACTGAAGCTTATATTGATAAAATGCAGGAACAATATCCGTCTATGTCTCCACATATTGTACTAAGACTTAATGTTGCCATACCTCATGCAAGCCCTGAGGATGGTGTTCAAGCAGTAGGCATGAGCTTACTTAAGTTAAAAGAAGGCTTATTGTGCGGAGAGCAAAAAGTTCATTTTATTGTTGTTATCGCAGCTATTGATAAAAAGAAACATTTAAACGCTATGCTGCAGCTGATGAAGTTAGCGGAAATGAACGGGGTAATAAATGAGATGAAACGCCTAAATGAAAAATATAAACTCTATGAAATAATTAAAACGCACTCTATCTAATCATAGTACAGAATGCATAGCAAGGAGGATACAATCGTGACATTACAGCCTTTTTTAAAAGAAGAATTAATGAAGTTAAATAGCGTTTGTAAAGATCAAGCGAATATCTTTGAAATGGTGTACAAAGAGGCATTTGGCAAAGGATATGTCAGTGAAAACTTTTTGACAAAAATTAAAGAAAGAGAAGCATCTTTTCCTACAGGCCTCCAAATAGGCGATTACAGTGTAGCAATCCCTCATACAGATCCAGAGCACGTTTTTGAACAATTTATTAGTGTGGTTACCTTACAAAAACCTGTATCGTTTTATTTAATGGATGATAATACAAAAAAAGTAGATGTGCGCATTGTGCTTCTTTTAGGTTTAAACCAACCTCACACCCAGTTAACAGTACTTCAGGAGCTGATGCAAACCATTCAAGATCAGCAAAAAATAGACCAATTATTACATGCTCAAAATCAAAGAGATGTTCAAGCTATTTTTAACAGAGTTGAAAAAATTAGTACAAAAGGGGATAAGTAAAATGAAAAAATATACGGTATTAGTAGCGTGTGGAGCGGGAATTGCAACATCAACAGTGGTGTGTGAACGAGTAGAAAATCTATTAAAAGACAACGGCATTAACGCGGAAGTTGTGCAGTGTAAAATTGCCGAAGTAGCTTCTCGCCAAGAAGGAGCGGATTTAATTGTATCGACAACGATTTTACCTACAACGTACAGCATCCCGGCATTAAGCGCAACCTCCTATATTACAGGGATTGGCATGGAAGCACTGGATCAAAAAATAATAGATGCCTTAAATAAAACCTTTGCTAATTGATAAATCATAAAATTTAAAATAATAAATTAGGAGCTGAACAAAATGAAAAAATATACGGTATTAGTAGCGTGCGGAGCGGGAATTGCAACATCAACAGTAGTGTGTGAACGAGTAGAAAATCTATTAAAAGACAACGGCATTAACGCGGAAGTTGTGCAGTGCAAAATTGCCGAAGTAGCTTCTCGCCAAGAAGGAGCGGATTTAATTGTATCGACAACGATTTTACCTACAACGTACAGCATTCCAGCATTAAGCGCAACCTCCTATATCACGGGAATTGGCATGGAAGCACTGGATCAAAAAATTCTGACGCATTTACAAGCATAGGTATCACGTGTTGCCTCCATTTTAGAAAATGACAAAAGAAAAATGAGGGATGGATATGGATAAACTTCTATCAGGTGTGCAGGCAGTATTAAATCTAGGACCTACAGTTATTTTACCAATTGCCATTTTTATCTTGGGCCTGTTATTTAAAACAGGTGCAAAAAAAGCGTTTAAATCCGGAATTACAATAGGAATCGGTTTTGTCGGGATCAACTTAGTTATTGATTTACTTGTAAAAAACTTAGGACCAGCAGCACAAGCAATGGTTGAACGATTTGGTCTAAACCTAACTGTTATTGATACAGGATGGCCTTCTGCCGCTGCAATATCTTGGGCATCTCCCGTTGCAGCTATACTAATTCCTGTTTGCTTGTTTGTAAATATTATTTTGCTTTTATTAAAACTGACTAAGACGCTTGATATTGATATTTGGAACTACTGGCACTTTATCGCTGCTGGTGCAACAGGATACGTCGTCACAGGAAGCTGGTGGTTTGCAATATTGTGTACCGTTCTGTATGAAATTGCTGTTTTATTTGTAGCAGATAAGACGGCGCCAATGGTTCAAAAATTTTACGGGTTAGAAGGAATTTCTCTTCCTACGGGCTCTACAGCTGCGTTTGGACCAATTGGTATTTTGGTAGGTATGGGTGTATCAAGGATTCCAGGGATTAAAAGGTTGAATGCAGATCCCGAATCTATTCAAAAACGTTTTGGTATTTTCGGTGAACCAATGATGATGGGGTTAATCTTAGGATGTGTAATCGGTATATTAGCAGGCTATGACCTCGGTAAAGTTTTTCAGGTAGGTATTTCAATGGGAGCGGTTATGCTTTTGATGCCTAGAATGGTTAAAATCTTAATGGAAGGACTTATTCCAATTTCTGAAGCAGCTCGTTCTTTTCTTCAAAAACGATATGGTGATCGTGAAATATATATTGGATTAGACGCCGCTCTTGCAGTAGGACATCCATCCGTTATGGCTACAGCACTATTACTTGTCCCCATTACATTACTTTTAGCTGTCATTCTGCCTGGGAATAAAGTATTGCCGTTTGGGGATTTGGCTACCATTCCTTTCTATGTAGCTTTTGTTGTGGGCTCATTAAGAGGAAATATTATACACTCTCTTATTTCGGGCACCGTTATGGTAGCGCTATCACTTTACATGGCAACAAATTTTGCAGATGTGCATACGCAAATGTTATCAGGAGCTCAGTTTTCGATGCCAGAAGGTGCAACACGAATTTCAAGTTTAGACATGGGAGGAA
Organism: Priestia sp. FSL W8-0524; assembly: GCF_038005965.1. NCBI lineage: Bacteria > Bacillati > Bacillota > Bacilli > Caryophanales > Bacillaceae > Priestia > Priestia sp. FSL W8-0524. Next base: position 2,988,931 of record NZ_JBBOUG010000001.1, on the reverse strand, counting down.
ACTTATTTAACTGGCTTATTCTTAAGTTTTCTCAGCTGTGGGCTTCTATTTTTTAAAATAGGCAAAATAGGAGGTAAGGCAATGAAAGCGGCCGTGCTGCATGAAAAAAATGAAATTATTTATCAAGATATTGGCATTGATTCCTGCCGAGCGAATGAAGTCAAAATAAAAGTAATGGCAGCAGGAATATGCGGATCGGATACACACAAAATGACAAGCAGATGGAAGTATCCGCTGCCTGCCATTATGGGTCATGAATTTGCTGGATATATCGTTGAAAAAGGGGCAAAAGTAACAGATTTGAACGTTGGGGACAGAGTAGCTGCTATTCCGTTTAAACCGTGCAACGCATGTGAATATTGCCAAAAAGGACAGTATTCGTTATGCGAAAACTACGGAATGATTGGTGCTCAAGCATTTGGTGGATTTGCTCAGTATGTCAATATTCCAGCTTCTAATGTTATACAAGTAGGAGAGATGGACTTTGAAGAAGCAGCGATGATAGAACCTTTAGCAGTAGCGCTTCATGGAGTACTTAATATTCATCCGCAAATAGGAGACACCGCAGCGGTCTTTGGAGCAGGAGTCATTGGTATGCTGGCGATTCAATGGCTGAAAATTGCAGGTGTAAAAGAAATCATTGCCATCGATATTTCTAGTGAAAAGCTTGCAGAAGCAAGGGCCATGGGTTGCGAAAAAGTGATTCATGCCCGTTATGAAAATGTCTTTGAAAAAATTAATGAATACACAAAAGGGAGAGGGGTAGATCTTGCACTCGAATGCGCAGGTTCCCCTGTCACTCAAGAGCAGTGCCTGCTCGTTACTCGTAAAAAAGGGAAAGTTGGATATTTAGGTATTGCTTATTCAGATGTGTGTTTATCTGAAGCAGCATTTGAGAGTATTTTTAGAAAAGAGCTTACGTTGCAAGGTTTTTGGAACTCTTATTCTGCACCGTTTCCTGGGAAAGAGTGGAAAACAAGCGTTGACTTTGTTTTAAATGGAAAGATTAGATTAAAAGAGTTAATTTCTCATCGCTTCAAGTTAGAAGACACGCAAAAAGCATTTAATATGATTATTAATCGAGAAGAAGCTTATGGAAAAGTATTAATAATTCCAAATAAGGAGTGAAAAAAATGAAGGCAGTCATGAAGGTAGAGCCAGGCTACGACAATATGCTGTTAAAAACAATCCCTGAATCAGAAGTTCAGAAAAACCAAGTGAAGATTAAAGTAGCGTATACCGGAATATGCGGTACGGATATCCATACGTTTACAGGTCAATATAAAAATTCCCAGACGCCGGTTGTGCTCGGGCATGAGTTTTCCGGTATAGTCGTTGAGGTAGGAGAAGATGTAACAAAAGTAAAAGTTGGCGATAAAGTAACGAGTGAAACAACATTTGTGACGTGCGGAGAGTGTGAGTACTGCTTAGAAAAAGACTATAATCTGTGCGCTCATCGAAAAGGAATAGGTACACAAATAAACGGCAGCTTTGCTGAATATGTTATTTCACGTGAAGAAAGTGTCCATGTGCTGCCGGATACAGTCGACTTAAAAGCAGCTGCTTTAACTGAGCCTCTAGCTTGCTGCGTCCATGCAGCTTTAGAAAAGACAGTTGTTAAAAAAGAAGACAAAGTATTAATTTTTGGTCCAGGACCCATTGGTTTACTGCAAGCACAAGTTGTAAAAGCGCAAGGCGCGTTTGTTATATTAGCAGGTATTACAAAAGATCAGAAGCGATTGGAGCTAGCTAAGTCCTTAGGAGTTGACGTAGCGGTAGATATCCAAAAAGAAAGCTTAGAAGAAATAGTGCTGACCTATACAAACGGATACGGTGTTGACAAGTTATTTGAGTGTTCAGGTGCTGTCCAGGCGTTAAACCAAGGCTTGCCTCTGGTTAAGAAAAAAGGAACGTTTGTACAAGTAGGGATTTTCTCCGAAAAATTAAACCTTTTAGATCAAGAATCTATTATTCAAAGAGAAATTACATATATCGGCACGCGTTCTCAGAAACCAAGTTCTTGGCATATTGCTTTGAAACTTCTTGAAGAGAAGAAAATTAATACAGAGAAAATGATCACTAAAATTGTACCTCTTGATTATTGGCGTCAAGGATTCGAAGCCGTTCTATCAGGTAATGAAATAAAAGTACTTGTTCAGTCATAGAAATGAACTATACAAATAATATAAATCAGGGAGGGAGGAAGTGTGAAAGATACGCAAATGGAAGCCGGTTTATATTGTAACAGTTGCAAAGAAGAGCTTCCTCACCACGTTTACTATATTAACGGCAAAATTGTACGCGTAGAGTGTCAAGAATGTAGGCGTACAATGGTATTTAAAGTTGATGTTTTGAAAGAGTTCTATAAAGAGGTCTACAAGCGTGTCTCTACTAAACCTAGCCGAGTATCAAAAGAATATAAAAAAGATATAAATAGATTTTTAACTGGAATTCCGATAAGGTTAGTGAGCAAGCCTTATCGTCTAATGAAAGATTTTAATGAATCCATGCATACTATTCACCGCTACAAAAAATAAACTGCTAGAAAATAAAGGGCGGGTTGCCTGTTGTTATAGCTGATGCATCAATGCGTTTTTTCTAGCTACATAAAAAAGCTGCTTTCTATACATGCAATGTATAGAAAGCAGCTTTTTTACGTGACAGTTTCAAACTTCAGGGTGTGAGGTGGGATGGTTTTTGTTTACCCGTCTATATCTAAATAAAACAATCTAAATGATAATGAAGTAGAAAATATTTATTCCATTTGTTTATAAATTGTTTAAATATAAGATGAGGCCGTTTAGCTTTGGAAAATAAGGGAAGAAACATACTAACTTGCCTGTGTATATTTAGAAAAGGAGGGATAAAGATGTCGTTAGCTCATTTTGATGATATTTCAGAAATTTGCTATGCATGTGAAAAACAGCCTCTTGGGAAAAGACAAAAACGCATTGGCGTATGGACGGAAAAAGAAATGAGAAAGCCTACCGAAGAGAGAGTCGAAAATCAGAAGGTGGTCGCACTTTCTCGTTAACGTAAAAAAGCCTTTAGCTCATCTAAAGGCTTTTTTACGTATTGGCGTTTGGACATGTGTGAAGGGGCATAGAGGCAATCGTTATAAATCTTCTAGTCTTTGAACTTTTTTGCCTTCTATTTTATGCTGTTCCATCGTTTCTTTTAACTCCTTGTTCGCCGTTGTCATCGTTGTTTCATTTGTTACGCCCATAAATGACCAGCCGTGAGATTCAAGCCAGTACTTGAATTCCCGCAAAAACTCCTCCTGCGTTCCTCCCGTATGATAAAAAGCTCCTTGAATCGTAATAGCCGGTTTTTCCGTATTATACGTTACATACATTTTATTTGCACACATCCAAATGGACCTCCTTTATTAATAAACAAACGTAAATTGACAAAGAAGCGCTGAATCATTCCTCAATAGTTACACTATTTCTCTATTTGACTGCTGTTTTCCTTTTTATCTCTGCGATTAATCATAATTAAATCAAGTTTTTTACAGAAAGAGGAATGTAAGTAAACAGATAAAAAGCTCGTTTCGCAATGAAATCGTCATATTTCTACATATTCTTTAAGGGTCATGTAAAAGTTGTAACATAATGAATGGCACTGTAAGAAACTTAATCCAATTAGAACAAATGTTACTGTTTTTTTTAATGAAAAGGCGAATCTATGTGCTAAGGTAATAACAGGTTCAAATTTTAGGAGGTAGTTTTTGTGAGTAAAAAACGTGTAAAAAAATGGGCAGTTGCTTCTGCAGCGTCTGTAGCATTTCTAGCAAGTCAAGGAACAGCATCAGCAGCAGCTTCGCACAAAGTCGTAAAAGGAGATACCTTGTGGGGGCTTGGCCAACAAAATGGGGTTACGGTAGATGAGCTGAAAGGTGCTAATAACCGCCAAAACGACATGATTTACGTTGGAGAAACATTAACGATTCCTGACCAGGGACAAGCACAACCTGCCGCTAGTCCGGCAACATCTGTACATACAGTAGCACAAGGCGAAACGTTATATCATATTGCAACACAAAACGGCATGACTGTGGATCAGTTAAAAGCTGTTAACGGTTTACAAAGTGATATCATTACTATCGGACAAACATTAAAACTTCAAGGAGAAGCACCGGCGCCGGCACAAACTGCTCCGTCTACATCGGTTTCTGCACAAGATCAAGATTTACTAGCAAGATTAGTAGAAGCAGAAGCAAAAGGTGAGCCGTACCAAGGAAAAGTAGCGGTAGCAATTGTGGTATTAAACCGCGTAGCTTCACCGGAATTCCCAAATAACATTCACGACGTTATTTATCAGCAGCTAGGAAACGGCGTATATCAATTTTCACCAGTAGCGAACGGAGCAATTAATCAGCCTGCATCAGAAGAATCAAAACGAGCGGTAAGCGAAGCATTATCAAACCCGCATGAAAACGATGCGCTGTTTTTCTATAATCCGAAAATCGCTGAAAGCCAATGGGTTGCAACGCAGCAAGTAACGGCAGTTATCGGAAACCATGTATTTGCAAAATAAGTAGATTCCTTTCAAATATAAACATATATTTCATATATATGTAATTTTGATACAAAAAGGTTCCGACAAAAGTATTTTGCTTAAAGTTAAATCCGAACTATTAATAGTTCGGATTTTTTTGCTTAAATTTTGAGAAAACCATTGATTATTTAGAGAATAATGATATGATAAAGAAAGTCAATTGATAATGATAATCATTTACATGTGATAAAGGAGGAGATAACTAGACTTATAGCGGAAAGAAAGGAGTAAGGAAAGTTGAAGTTTTATCAGTTAATTCTCGTGTTTGCTGTACTATCGGTTTTGTCTCTTTTTGTAGGAGTACAAGATCTGTCAGCGATGGATCTGTTTCATTTAACCAAAGAAGAAAGCCAAACGCTGTTTTTTAGTCGTTTTCCTAGGCTTTTGAGTATTATTATGGCGGGAATGAGCCTTAGTATTTGCGGATTAATTATGCAGCAAATTACGCGTAATAAGTTTGTATCTCCAACAACCGCAGGAACGATGGACTGGGCAAGACTTGGTGTGTTGATTTCTCTGCTAGTATTTGCTTCAGCAAGTCCTCTATTAAAAATGAGCATTGCTTTTATTTTCTCACTCGCGGGCAATCTATTGTTTATGAGAATACTAGACAGAATTAAATTTAACGATACGATTTATATTCCACTAGTCGGTTTAATGCTCGGCAGTATCGTAAGTTCCTTGGCTACCTTCATTGCCTACAAATACGATTTGATTCAAAACCTTTCTTCATGGCTGCAAGGAGACTTTTCGCTAGTAGTCAAAGGGAGATATGAACTTTTATACCTGAGTATACCACTCTTAATAATTGCTTATCTTTACGCAGATAAGTTCACGGTTGCTGGTATGGGAGAAAGCTTTTCAATCAATTTAGGCGTGAAATACAAACAAATCGTAAACATTGGATTAGTCATTGTTTCGCTTATTACGTCGATTACGATTTTGACCGTTGGCATGCTGCCTTTTTTAGGGTTAATCATCCCAAATATCGTATCGATTTACCGTGGAGATCATTTGCGAAAAAGCCTGCCTCATACAGCACTGCTTGGAGCTGTGTTCGTACTTGCGTGCGATCTTTTAGGCAGAGTCATTATTTTCCCTTATGAAATCTCTATTGGGCTAATGGTCGGTGTAATAGGAAGTGCGATCTTTCTTTTTATGCTGATAAGGAGAGGTCGTTATGCATAACAAACATAAAATCATCATTCTGGCGGCGCTGGCCGTTTTATCAGCGGCGCTGTTTATCGGCTACGATTTAGGCTACTGGCAGTACACGCTGCCGCGAAGAATTGAAAAAGTTGCGGCGATTGTTTTAACCGGAGGAGCCATTGCGTTTTCATCCGTTATCTTTCAAACGATTACCAATAATCGAATCTTAACTCCTAGTATTCTAGGACTGGATTCACTGTATTTATTTCTGCAAACGTTTATTGTGTATATCTTTGGCTCGACGAATATTTTCATCATGAACAAAAATCTTAATTTTCTTCTTTGCGTTTCGCTGATGATTATTTTTTCGGTCTTGCTTTACATACTGATGTTCAAAAAAGCCGGTAAGAATATTTTCTTTATTTTGCTGGTTGGAATTGTGTTCGGCACGTTATTTAAAAGCATGTCTTCATTTATGGAAATGCTGATTGACCCGAATGAATTTCAAGTTGTACAAGATAAATCATTTGCAAGCTTTAACAATGTTAATACCGATTTGCTATACATAGCAGCCTTCATATTTATCCTGCTTGGCATTTACGTATGGCGTTTTACCTCCATTTTTGATGTTCTGTCGTTAGGAAGAGAACATGCGGTAAATTTAGGTATTGATTATGACAGGCTTGTCAAAAAAATGCTGATTGTGATCGCCATTTTTGTCTCAGTGGCCACAGCTTTAGTTGGGCCGATTACCTTTCTTGGACTGCTTGTTGTGAACCTTGCGAGAGAACTGTTCAAAACGTACAAGCACACCTATCTAATGATGGGATCACTGCTGCTTAGTGTTATAGCCCTCGTCGGAGGAGAATTTATTGTTGAAAAAGTGTTCACCTTCAGCACCACGCTGAGCGTCATCATTGACTTTGCCGGCGGAATTTACTTTATTTATTTGCTGCTAAAGGAGAATAGATCATGGTAGAAGTAACAAATGTCAGTAAAAAATACGGAGAAAAAACCGTTTTAGAAAAAACATCTGTGGTGATTCCAAAAGGGAAAATCACGTCATTTATCGGCCCAAACGGAGCGGGGAAAAGTACGCTGCTTTCCATTATGAGCCGTCTTATTAAAGCCGACTCAGGATCAATATCAATAGAAGGAAAAAATATAGAGAATATTGACAGCTCGGATTTAGCCAAAAAAATGAGCATTTTAAAACAGTCCAATCAGCTGAATATCAGACTTAGCGTACGTGAACTCGTAAATTTTGGCCGGTTTCCTTATTCAAAAGGCCGGTTAACAAAAAGCGATGAACAAGCGGTTGATCAGGCGCTGAGTTATATGAAGCTTGAAAGTATTCAAGATAAATACTTAGATGAACTGAGCGGAGGACAGTGTCAGCGAGCTTTTATCGCTATGGTCATCGCACAGGACACGGAGTATATCTTCTTAGATGAACCGCTCAATAACTTAGATATGAAGCATTCTGTTGAAATTATGAAGCTGTTGAAACGTCTCGTAGAAGACTTAGGCAAAACCATTGTGATTGTCATTCACGATATTAATTTTGCGTCTGTCTATTCGGATTACATCGTGGCGCTTAAAAACGGTGAAGTGATCCGTGAAGGCCCAACAGAAACCATCATTCAAACATCTGTATTAAAGGATATATACGATATGGATATTCCAATCGAAACGGTTGGCGGACAGCGTATTTGCGTTTATTTTTCATAAAATTTATTCATGAGGTGACAAAAGTGAAAAAAGTGTTAGTAATGTTTGTAGCAGTCTTAACGGCGATTGTTGTGGCCGCTTGCGGTAATCAAGGAGCAAAAGAAACAACAGGTGGAGAAAGTAAGCAAAAAGAAACGGTAACGGTAACCGATCAGTTCAATAAAGACGGAATTAAAATTAAGAAAAATCCTAAAAAAGTTGTAGTATTCAGCATGGGTGCACTTGATACGCTAGATAAACTAGGCGTTGAAGTAACGGGCTTGCCAAAACAAGCGATTCCTGAGTATTTATCAAAGTATCAAGATGATAAGTATGCGAATGTAGGTGGCTTAAAAGAACCTGATTTCGAAAAGATTGCAGAACTAAAGCCAGACTTAATTATTATTCAAGGCCGCCAAGCAGATTCATTTGATGAATTTTCAAAAATTGCGCCGACGATCTATATCGATACGGACAACCAGCACTATATGAAGTCATTTAAAGAAAACACAAAAGTACTAGGACAAATTTTTGATAAAGAAGATCAAGCGAAAAAAGAGCTAGCAGCAATTGATAAGCAAATTGCAGATTTGAAAAAACAAGCGGACAAACTAGATAAAAAAGCGCTTGTAATGATGGCAAATGACAGCAAAATGACAGCATTTGGTCCAGGGTCTAAATACGGATTAATTCATGATGTATTTGGTATCAAAGCAGCAGACGACAGCCTAGATCCATCGGCTAAGCACGGTCAAAGCATTGCATATGAATATTTAGTTAAGCAAAACCCGGACTACTTATTCGTGGTTGACCGCGGCGCAGCAATTGGTGAAAAATCATCTGCTAAACAAATTGTTGAAAATGAGTATGTAAAAGAAGTCAATGCAGTGAAAAACAATCACGTTGTGTATCTTGATCCAGGTCTTTGGTATTTATCTGGAGGAGGCCTTGAGTCAATGGCAGGCATGATTAAAGAAATCAAAGCAGGGATAGAGAAATAATAGAGAAAAAGGAGCTGGTTTTAACCAGCTCTTTTTTTATGCATGGACTGGGGCAAGCTTTTCCCTGTACCAAATTATGATATTAATAAATACCCTGAATGAAGAAAATTTGTCGAGATGGGCTATCATAACACGCAATTTGATCTTAGGTCAGATCCACACAGAATGGAAGAAATATTCCAAGGGCAGACGCCAAGCAGAAATGGCGGAGACTTGAGCGTAACGCCTCCACCGGAAGCTTTTCCCGTTCCTCACTTATCTGAAATGCCAAATGAGTACGCTCCAGGTTTAGGAGACATGAACGCTTAAAAATATGTGAATTAGCTTTAGTGAATTAGAACTAAAGTAATTTAAAAAACATTGACTGAGGGCTAGTAGTCAATGTTTTTTTATGTTTTTTGAGCTGCTATTCCTCTAAAGGCAAGAACATCTGGCTGTTTTTATAAACTTCGGATGAAATGTGTGTTCATTTAATTGTTTTTTATAAGAAGAAAAGGGAATACTTTCTTTAATCGCTTGCGATAGAAAGTTAATAAGGGGCATGCTGCTATGAGTAGTCAACAAGATGAATTTTTATTTAAAAGAGAGCTCTATCGCTTAGTACAAGAATACAAACGCTGTAAAGCTGAAGAAATTAGACGGGCAATTAAAAAGGATATTCTTCTTTTGAAGAAGGTTATAAATAACTGAAATAGACAAAAACTAGAAAAAAGCTCATGCTAGTTGGGACTGACCCCCTAGAGTGAGACAAATAAAAAACACCTTTAAGTTAAAAAACGGGTATGTAGTACCTAACAATAACTTGGAGGTGTTTTTTCTATGGGGACAAGAGTCAGTTATCCGGTAGAAATAAAATTAAAAGCGATTGAAATGAGATTAGCTGGTATACCTGTAAAAGAAGTATTGTCACAGCTGAATATTCGTAATCATACCCAATTGAAAACGTGGATGACATGGTATAAAAATGGAGAAATGCATCGATTTGGACAGCCTGTAGGCAAGCAGTATTCATATGGAAAAGGTCCTGAATTTAAAAGCGAGACGTCTAAGTTAGAGGCAGAGAACCGGCAGTTAAAGCAACAGATTGAGATCTTAAAAAAGTACAAGGAATTGGAAAGGAAGTGGTACCAGAAATTGTAGTAAACACAGTGGAAGAGCTAAAAGGTCAGGTGCCTATTTATCAAATCTGTTTACATCTTAATATCCCTCGATCCACTTACTATCGTTGGAAGCAACATACAAAACGGGATACATTAAAGAAATGGATGGAACAACAAGTTGGTGAACAATGTCATAAACACAAGTTTCGATATGGCTATCGAAAGATTACAGCATTACTCAATCGAACGATGAAGATTAATCATAAGTTTGTGCAGCGTGCCATGCAGAAGTATGGTTGGCAATGTCGCGTAAAACGGAAGAAACGTCAGCGAACAGGGCAACCTTATCAGGTTGCAGAGAATGTATTAAATCGTGAATTTCGAGCTGATCGTCCTCTTCAAAAACTAGTGACGGATATTACCTACTTGCCTTTTGGACCCAAACAGTTGTATCTTTCAAGTATTCAGGATTTATTTAACGGAGAAATCATTGCGTATTCCATTGGTGATTGTCAAAACGTAGCGTTTGTTTTAGATACGTTAAGTCAACTTCCTTCTTTGCCTGAAGGATGCACGCTGCATAGCGATCAAGGTTCCGTGTACACATCGTATGCTTATCAACAAAAAATCAAAGAAAGAGGCATTACCATGAGTATGTCCCGCAAAGGGACTCCCGCAGATAATGCCTCTATCGAATCGTTTCATTCCTCGCTAAAGTCTGAAACGTTCTACCTTGACGAGTTGACATATACTACGACCACCATCGTAGAGCAAACCGTCAAAAACTATATTACTTATTATAACAATGCCCGTATTCAAACAAAACTAAACAACCAGTCACCGGTACAATATCGGCAACTGGTCGTTTAAAAGGTGTTTTGATCCCTGTCTCAAAAACAGGGGTCAGTCCCGTTAATAAATGAGCTTTTTTTCCTGCTTTAGACTTGTTCAAACGAATTAGTATGTCTATACATGATCTTGGGAAGATTATGAATCATATTAAACAGAGCTAACGCAGTTGTTTCTGGTTCTTTATAACGATGAATAATATCGTTTTCAATGTCGCAGATTTGAAAACTGTTTAATTGGTTTGAATAACTTAGTGTAAACCTATTGGCAAAAGTATGAGTAATGTCGCTATCTCTATAATTTACTAAATTTGCTATCATGTGCTTAATTTCAGTTAGGTTCATCCACCAAGTCACCCTTTCATGTTATTTAGGTTATCATACCATGTCCAGGTAATTTGAATACTGTTTTTTACAATTTGTAACAACAATTTTTAAAATGAAACATAAAGGTAATAAAAAGTTAAAACGAGCAGCTTAACGTACGCTGAATATTTCCTATCAGGGTGTAGGCTTTTCTTTGTAGTGGGTCAACTCCAACTTTTTATCCTCGATTTCTTTTAGCCCAATACGAATCATACTGAATACCAAAATCCATAATATAACCGTTAAAATCGTATGTCCCGCTGGGAAAATACCTAGTATAGGTGAGTCCCAAAGAGCGTGCATAAAAACGACAAGCAAAAATACACCGAGAAATTTGGGCTTTATCAACATGTTCCACTGAAATTTCTTATCTCCTTGCACGATGCAGATGGCAGCGCCAGTCAAGGCAGCCCAAGCCACATGTCCTCCAGGAGCAAAAATACTGCGCCAGAGTATTGTAGAATAGAACATGTGAAAGCTGCCGGAAAGAAGTGCTCGCAAAGCATAGCCAGCGGTTTCAAAAGCAGCAAAACCAGCTCCTATTGCAGCTCCTAAGAGAAGTCCGTTAAGGATATATCTATATTTAAGATTGCGTACAAAATAAATAACAGCGATAACTTTAGCCAGTTCCTCACATATTCCAATCACGATCACGTTTGTGTTATTTCCAAGAATATCATAAAACACAAGTGCTAATAAAAGTGAGAGGATTCCGCCAATAAAAACGACATAAACAATTTTGTAAATAGCAATATTCTGCGGAGCGTTCATTTCCCAAAAGAAAATGAGCGTAGTAAATGGCACTGCAAAAGCACCGACTACAATAAGACCGGGTATAAAGTTGATGTTTTCGAATAAGCTTACGCCTAGATATAGTCCTAAGTATGCAACAAGCGCAATAAGAAAGACCCTTGCAAAAAGCCAAGGCTTTGGCCATGTATTTACAACTTCTTCTATTTTAGGAGTCGTAAGCCCTGTTCCTACAATAAAAAGCCGTTCAGCTTCCATTTCACTGTGCTGTCGGAAGACTCGAGAGAATATATTTCGAAATTTAGGTTCAACCGAACGTTCATTTCTTGGAATTTTATCAACACGATGGGCAAACAAGTAGAATATGCTGTAGTTTTCATCGTGGTCCACGATTTCATGGTCGCAATTTAAGCAGAATTTTACCCCTTCCGGATTAGAATAAGCGCAATGGGGGCATTTCATTTATCTTCCTCCTCTTTCTTTTGACGCTTGTCTTACGATATCTTCTACATATATTATGTGAGTTGATGAAAAAAAGCATAAGAGGGTTTGGCAGGTAATTTGCTTAAATAATGGAATGGTACAGAAGCTATTGCTGAAAGAGACCTCATGAAAGCTAAAAAAGGCTGCGTCATAAGGCGAATATTCGACTTACAGCACAGCCCTTTATATGATTAAAAATGTGGATGTTTATAATGCTACTACGCAATAAAAAAGCTTCCTGAAATAAAAATGATGACACCAATGACCATCATTAATGTTTCGCGGTCTTTTTTTCCTGTTTTTTTATTAGCAGGAAGCAGCGATTTTGAAAGAGGCTTGGCAAAAATGATGACAAGCATGCAAACAGCAGCAAAGATGCCAAGCGCCACTTGGAAATTACCTTCAATAAAGACGCATGCCATTAAAAGTACAAGACTTATTTTTAGAAAAATTTTTGATAGGTTCACTATCAACACTCCTTTAGAACACTTAATACGAAAGACTTAGTGATTTTTTTATGTGCCTGTTGTTTTCTACGGCTTGAAGGAGAAAATGAGCGACATCAGAACGGCTGATGTTGCGTCCGTTTTCTGGTATGCTAGCTTCTCCTATACGATAATACGTGGTTAACGGACCGCTCGTTAGACCCATTGGCCGAGCAACGGTCCAGTCGAGTCCGCTTACCTTCAAGAGCTTCACGGCTTCGTGATGGTCGCGAAGCACATTTTTTAAAATACGCTGAGCAAGCCAGCCCGTCATGCCTGGAATTTCTCCGTCGATTCCGGCTGAAGCCGTGTAGGCGATACGCTGAATTCCGTTTTCGTTCATACATTGAATCAGCAGATTTGTCGTTTCTACTAAAAGGGTAGAATGCCCTAGATTTTCGGTTCCCAGACAAGAAATGACTGCATCACACCCTCGCATAGCCTGACACACTTCATAATAATCAAGCACGTCGCCTTGTATGATGTGTACGTTCGCATGCGTTACCTTAAGCTTAGATGGATTTCGCACAAAAGCTTTTACATAATGTCCGTTTTTAATCGCTTGCTTGATTACTTCCTGTCCGGTCCTGCCGCTTGCGCCAATCAAAAAAATGTTCATACGATCAACCCTTTCGTTTCAATGTAGGTAGTAAAAACGAAATTTTCTTTTACCATAACACATTTTTCTCGATTTAGCTTGTCAAAACATAAAAGCTACTTACGAGATTCACCAAAGTAAGAGGTATCCTCTGTTCTTTTTTAAAACTTATGTCATAGACTGTCTAGAAAACAAAGAAATGTACGAACGGTTTATAAAGGTGTTTAATGCTAGAGAAGCGAAAGGGTATTATAAGAATAAGGGACGAACAGAAGGGGCGATGCACGATGAAAAAATCGGTAAGCCGAGCACGTGTTATCATAGTACTAATAGGTTTTCCGCTCATCTTTCTCATTATGGCGCTTGTGACCGGTGAGTGGCGATATATGACTTGGATGATCCCGCCTGCACTGATGTCATGTTGGACGGCACTCTTCGTATTAAGAAAGCAAGAAGAAAGATAACAGGAAATTTGAACTATTGCATCGAATTTATAGAAAAAGTATAAAATGATAGAAAGCTATAGTAAGAAAATTTAATGAAGGACGGTGTGAAGATGAACGGACAACAGTTATTGTATGGGTTGCTTACGTCTAAAGGCGATATCCTAAGAGCTGCTTATGTGTTATGTGACCACCGCATTTATACGGAAATGTCAGCACAGTATCAGCAAACGGAGCATACGGATTTTCAAGCATCATTGGTAGAAGAAATGAAATTGCTTGAAAAACAGCCTGAAGTAGACATGCATCTGCATATTTTGCTTGAAATGGCGAAGTTTTTTGAACTTCCCGTTTCCCATGCTACAACAAACGGCGAGCTGTACGAGTTAAGCGATAACATTGGAAATTTGCTTGTATCTAAATACAATGAGCTGTTTTCAATTGCACGCTGTCATACGCTAGAAGACGTAATGCGCCATCAAATCCGACTGTTCTTTCATCTAATTGATTCGCAATACATGATTGCTACAAATCGTCAGCAAGCTGTGTTTCAGCAGAAGCTGATGAATTGGATTGAGCAGCTTCCTCCCATGTATCAAGAAAGAATGATTGATGTATTAGGAGAATATCAGCAGGCAGCGCTTGTGAAACTGCTGCAAAAAAAAGGGACAATCGAGCTATACAAACAGCTTCCTCCGCACGCATACCCTGCTATTTCAGGCCTTATGGCAACCGTAATGAGTATCTTTATTCCCGTTAATTACCCGCCAGCACTGCTATTTAGTATGAATGCGCCGCTTTTTTTAATGGCGAGCTTTGAAAGTCATGAAATTATTGCAAAACGCAAAGAAGCTGGAACGTTTTTACCGCTGTTATTAGTAGTTGTTCAGCTGATGTGGACGTACAAGCTTGAGCATCAGGATGAGCTGTTGAATTATCAGTCTCTATTGATCAAGTGGTCATCTGTACACACAACGTATCAAGATTATGTAAAAAAGAAAGAGCAGTCACTGTTTGATCGTGAACGGTTAGACAACTTTATTTATAAAACAGAGCAGTATGTTAAGCAGCTCCGCGCTACGGAGAAAAAGACGGTGAAACAAATTGAAACGCTCAAAACAGCCATTCGCCATCAGCTTGATGAAATGGAGCTCACATCGTTAAACGGAGGGCTTGTGCTTCAAAAAATGATTGAAGAGCATGAATCATTAAAACAGGATGTAGAAGAACTGCAGCGCAAGCTTTCGATTAAAGGTGACTTCTTCTCTAAAGTAAGGCTGACGTTCCGTTCTGCAGAACGAGCTGTCAAAAGCAAAGTGAAAGAAGTAGAGCGTAAAAAAGTGCTTATGCAAATGACGGACTTTATTTTAGCAAATCGCTTGCCCGTATGCGTGGATATTCAAAATGAAATTTATGATTATCAAGACGAGCTGACGACGACTATTTTTCAAATTAATCAGCAGGTCGAGCTGCTTGAAGAAACAAAACAAAGCCGCCAGCTAGCCGATGCAAAAGTACGCCGCTATGATCAAGAAATAAAGCGATTTGAGCGGAACTATTATGGCTTAAAAGAAGGAACAGTTGAAGAAATGGCACAGTAAAACTGGGACAAACGTATTTTATCCGAACGAGTTTGATTCTTTATGGAGAATCAAACTCGTTTAGTTATGTCTCAACCTTATTCTCTGTCTGTAGGAGCGGACAGCTGATCTTTATACTCATCTACATAGAGCATGCCATTTGTTGACACAACTGCATACAGCACTTGGTTCAACTGAAGCTGACGATTTGAAAGTTCAAGGTTGATCCATTGTTCGGTATATTGAGGTGTTAAATTTTTATGAATAATTTCTCCGTCCATGATGAGTTCTACCGGTAAATTCATTTCTTTAAACGGCTTAGACAAAACGTCCTGTTTGGCAATGTTTTGATAAGCAGTTTTCTTTAATACCGACAGTTTTCCGCTTACTTCTAAAACAGCAAATTCTACTTCAGCAATGTTGAACGTTCCTAGTTCTCGTAAATGCTGATTCAAGTCGTCAATGGAATATTTGACTTTTTTCATATTTGCTTCAAGAAGCTTTCCTTTTTCCATAATAACCGTCGGGCGTCCTGTAATCCATTTTCGCAAGCGCCTGCTTTTTAGAGCTGTTGATGCTAAAAGAAAATGAATAGCCACAAGAAAAGCAAAAGAAGCGAACATCGGCAGAAATTTTAATTTTAAATCAAATCCCATATTTGCGATGAACGACCCAATAATGATGGACATCGCAAACGTAAAATGATTGTTATGGGTGTTAATTTGTTTTCCAATCAGGAAAGTTGTAATGCTTAAGATAATAAAAGAAACAAAGGTTCTAAGAAGGGACATGAGAATGTCTTCCATAGGTTGTGATGTCACCTGCTTTCTCATAAATAGAAAGAGTATCTATCTCTATAGCGTTATCCATTTAAAGGATCGTTATACAAGAAAAAACATCAAGAAGAAGTGCGGATAATTCGTTCACATTCGGCTGCTTAAAAAGGGGTAGAAAGGCTGTAGGTAAGGGATAGAAGCGAACAAAAAGAATGTGCAAATTCCTTTGAAATTTTTTGGAGAATTTGTTACAATAAAGGTGCTTATTTTTGTTCGGTAAGGATAGTTCGAAGTGTTCGTCTTGACTTATTGTAAGAGCAGGAATAGAGTAATACACAATGTGTGGATTGTCACACAAGGAGGAAAAGAGATATGTTACAAGGTAAAGTAAAATGGTTCAACGCTGAAAAAGGTTTCGGTTTCATCGAAGTAGAAGGACAAGACGATGTATTCGTTCATTTCTCTGCTATCCAAGGCGAAGGTTTCAAAACTTTAGAAGAAGGTCAAGAAGTTACATTTGAAATCGTTGAAGGCAACCGTGGACCACAAGCTGCTAACGTTCAAAAGTAATTTTTTTTATAAAGTTTAAGCCGATCAGCAGAACGTTTCTCTGGTCGGTCGTTAAACTAAACTGGGAGAAGGCCCCTTTTATAAAAGGGGTCTTTTCTTGTTCGCTTTTTACACCTTGTTGACGATTTCTTTGATTTTGCAGAAGTATTCAAATATGAAAAAAACTAGTCACGCAGTATAAAAAAAGCGTATAATGAAATGATGAAAATAGGAATTGTAGAGCAGAAAGGATTTTAAAACGTATGAGCAACCAACTTCAAGAAACGATGGTCGATTCACGTCGTACATTCGCCATTATTTCTCACCCGGATGCCGGGAAAACAACGTTAACAGAAAAAATGCTGTTACTGGGCGGAATGATTCGTTCAGCCGGAACGGTTAAAGGAAAAAAATCAGGCAAGTTTGCTACATCTGACTGGATGGAAATTGAAAAACAGCGTGGAATTTCAGTTACATCAAGTGTTATGCAGTTTGAGTATAAAGATCACTTTATTAACATCTTGGATACACCAGGACACGAAGACTTCAGTGAGGATACGTATCGTACCTTAACAGCTGTGGATAGTGCGGTCATGGTTATTGACGGAACAAAAGGAATTGAAGCACAAACGCTTAAGCTTTTTAAAGTTTGTCGTATGCGCGGTATTCCCATCCTAACGTTTATCAATAAATTAGACCGTGAAGGAAAAGAGCCGCTTGAGCTGCTTGAAGAAATTGAAGATGTACTTGGTATCGAATCATACCCTGTAACGTGGCCAATTGGCATGGGGAAACGATTCCAAGGAACGTATGACCGTTTTTCAAAGCAAATTGAAGTGTATCAAGGAAACAAAGAGTCTTATTTTGCAGACTTTGACGGTGAAAATATCGACGATGAAATTAAAAAACACGTCGATGAAATGTATTTACCAGGCTTAGTGGATGATTTATCTCTATTAGACGAAGCAGGTAATGATTTTTCAATTGAAAAAGTAAAGCAAGGCTTATTAACGCCTGTTTTCTTCGGAAGTGCGATTGCGAACTTCGGCGTACAGTCTTTCTTTAATTCATTTTTACAATTAACATCACCACCGCAGCCTCGTGAATCAACGAATGGCACCGTTCAGCCTACGGATGAAAACTTCTCAGGTTTCATCTTTAAAATTCAAGCGAACATGAACCCAGCTCACCGCGACCGCATTGCGTTCGTACGCGTATGTTCAGGAAAATTCGAGCGTGGCATGAACGTAACATTAGCAAGAACGAACCGCAAAATGAAGTTAGCGCAGTCTCATCAGTTCTTGGCCTCAAGCCGTGAAACAGTAGACACAGCGTATCCAGGGGATATCATTGGCTTGTATGACTCAGGTACGTATCAAATTGGCGATACCATTGTAGGAGAGGGAAAAGTATTCGAATTCGACGCTCTTCCAAAGTTCCCGCCTGAACTGTTTGTAAAAGTTCGTGCGAAAAATGCCATGAAATCTAAACATTTTGAAAAAGGAATTAATCAGCTTGTACAAGAAGGGGCGGTACAGCTTTACCGTACGCCGTTCTTTGGAGATTATATTTTAGGAGCAGTGGGTGAACTTCAGTTCCAAGTATTTGAACATCGTATGAAAGGTGAGTACAATGTCGATCTTGAATTCACACGCATGTCTCACAACATTGCAAAATGGGTAGACAAAGCAACAATTGAAGATCGCATGCTAGATTCTCGCGTGATGCTAGTAGAAGATCGTGATAAGCATGCTGTTCTTATGTTTGAAAACGATTTTGTATGGCGTTTGTTCCAGGACAAATATCCATCTGTTAAATTCCTAGATCCGTTTAATCTATAAAAGAGTATAAAAAAAGGAAAACGATACATACTACTTTCATAAGTAGACAGTCGATTTTCCTCCTTTGCTTAAGAGTCAGTATTTACTGGCTCTTTTTTTAGTGAGCCACTGATTTTAAATTTAAAAGAATGACTCCTGCAATGATTAATACGATGCCAAATACCATCGTAAGACTGCCGCTTTCTTTCCAAATGACTACACCAATCACAGCTGTCACAGCAGTTCCTACACCAGACCAAATGGCGTATGCAACGCTGAGCGGAATGTGCTGAAGCGATGTGGAAAGCGCATAGAAAGCAAGACCAAATCCTAATAAAACACCAAGACTAGGCCAAAATTTTGTAAATCCGTTTGATGCTTTTAACATAGATGTACCAAATAACTCTGAACTAATTGCAATTGCTAAAAATAAATAGGCTTTCATCGAAAACCCTCCTCTGTTAATTTCCGAAGTTGTTGTTGAATCTGTTTTTGCATGTCTGGATCCACGGGTGCGAGCCCAAACATTTGGCTGAACCATAATCCATCGGCTGCTAAGCGCACAATGGTAGCAAGGACAGGGTCAATGCCATCTTGTTCAATATGGTGCTGCCACTTTTTGTAGTGTGTTTGAAGGTGCTGCAGAAGTTCAGGATTCGTTGCAATACCTGCAAGCAACCCTGCGCTCATCGCTTGTTCACGCTGAAGGTCATGAAGCGTCTCAGCGAGATAAGCCCGGCTCCATTTGCCAGGAGCATCGTCATGTTCAATTTGCACGTGTAGCCCGTCATCATATTGCTTTGTGACTGAATGCAGCATTTGCTGAATCAATTCATCTTTTGATGAGAAGTGGTACAACAAGCCGCCTTTACTAACACCGGCTTCTTTTGCTACTTTTTCAAGCGTCAAATTTCCAACGCCGTCACGCTGCACAACCTGAGTGGCCCCAAGCAATATATCATCATATGTAGACACATGAATTTCCTCCTTTTTGATTTTCCCTAGAATACTTTACCGTCTGGACGGTTTGTTTGGCAATACTTTTATTTCGAATTTCAAAAAAAATTTTTGTGCACACTAAAATATAAAGTATAAAAACAAAAATGAACGCGTAAATAAAGGGTTAATCCCTTTACTACTTTTACTATATGAAGAAAAAGGAAAATTAAAGCCTGGGTATATGAAAGATAAAAGAAAGGTGTGAAGAAACCGATGAGGGATGTGTATCAAAGTTTTCAAGAATTATCACAGTGCGAACGAGCCGGAATTGATTACGAAATAAAATGTGTCATTCGCCGGAGAGAAATTGTCGTGCTTGCGATTCACGGGGGAACGATGGAAATTGGGACAGAAGAAGTAGCGGAAAAAATAGCAGAAAAGCTGAACGCAACGGTGTACGTATTTAAAACGCTGAAAACAGAAAATCCGTTTGAATTACATGTTACGTCTGCAAACTACGATGAAGAAATGGCGCGTCATCTTGTGAAAAAATCAGAGATCACAATTTCTCTTCACGGTGCCTATAGCGATGTCTGCACAACTTATATTGGAGGAAGAGACGAAAAGTTAGAAAAAGCGGTGCGTCAAGCACTTTCGAATTTTCCGATCAGTGAAACGCCCGTACATTTAAAAGGCGTTTCACCTCGAAATATCGCCAACGACAATCAGCGGCATAAAGGACTGCAGCTTGAAATCACCACTCCGCAGTATGAACAATTATTACAGGATGAGCAGCTGTTCAACGAGTATGTGAATGCGATAGTATCGGCTGTGAACTCAGTGATGTAAAGATAAATTCAACAGCTTCCTGTATATCGGCTGCAATAAGAGTTGGTTGTACATCAGCCCACTTTTCTCGTTCATGTAACGTGTCATGCCCGGCACCTGTTAACACTAAAATGCAGTGAGCGCCTGCTGCACTGGCCGCTACTAGGTCTTTCCACCTGTCGCCAATCACGATGCAGTTAGCCAAATTTAAGCTGTGCTCCTCCGCTGCTTTTAACAGCATGCCGGGGTTTGGTTTGCGGCACGAACAGGCGTCTGAATCTTCATGAGGACAAAGGTAAACATCATCAAATCCAAAAGCTAAAAGTTCAGAGATAAACTGTGATTTATTTACCTTTCCTTTTGCAACATCGGGCTGATTCGTAAAGGAAAACAGCGGAATGTTTTGTTTCTTTATGTCTTTAATCGCTTGCTTTGCTTGGGGGAACAGCTGAAAATCACCTGGATATTGAATGTCATTACTGCCTCCAATCGTTCCGTCTCGGTCTAAAAATATTGCTTCAATCATGTTATTCACCTCTTTTTCTATCATAATATAAAACAGGATGAATTTGGTAAAAACTTTGTTTTTTGAAAAAAATCAAAGAAATATGACTGTCTTTTTACTTCTCATCATATGGATAAGTTAAATAGAAGTGGTGAGGAGGGGAAGACAAGTGAACGAAGAATCGTTTTATTCACCATTTATAAGCGAAGACGGAAAGAAAAAAACAATTGGAGAAATTGAGTTTTCAGATGTGCAGCGCATGATGGAAAAACATTTAGAAGAAGGCTATCAGCTTGAGTTCAAGCGCGAAGTAAGCTCAACGGTCAAACGGAAAATCCCAAATATCATCGCTTCGTTTGCCAATGAAAAAGGAGGGTGGCTTATTTTTGGCGTAGATGAAGACGACCATTCCATTAACCTGCTCGAGCGCAAGGAATATGAGCTGTTTATTAATAATATGCTGAAAGATGTCACCAACCCCATTCCTCGTATCGTTACGCGCTTTTTATCACCTGAAGATCACCCCGGGCAAGGTGTCTTTGTTATTTGGATTCCCGAAGGTCCGAACCCTCCGTACATGTCTTACGGGAAAATTTACAGAAGAATTGGAAGCGGCACATCTCCCGTTACGGAAATCGATGATCGCTATCATTTAGATCGTCTTTATCAAAAATCGGAGGATCAAACGCAGCGAATAGAGGAATTTTGCACAAAAGAACTGTCTATCTATAACAGAAAGTGGCCGATGCACGGGAAAAGCTATATTCATTACGGGATGTGTAATATGTACGTGCTGCCACTATATGATTTGCATTTAATCGAACAAATGGAAGAAGAACGGTTAAAGCAATATATTTTAAGCAAGTCTAGCGAACCAAAACACTATCGTTTGGACGACGAGAGTATGGTGATGCTGCATACACCGTTTGTCAAAGCTTCTTATTCAGCGGAATCCATCATTTTTCGAAGCACAGATGTAATTGATGCATACGATAAAACAATTGCGTGGGAGCAGTTTTATAACGGATCAGCTAAGTTTCACATTCCTATTCCGTATATGGAAGAACCAAAACAAATTCATGACGTGCTGAAATCAAGCATTTCAAGCTACATTGATGAGACGATTTTTGAGCAGTTTCAATATATAAACGGACCCTTTTTTCTTACATCTTTAATCAGCTGCATCGGCGGATACATCGATTGTATGATGGAACTAAAAACTGAGCTCGAAGACATGATTATTGTAATTGATTTAGAGAACGTTCGAAATGATGTGCTTTACTTTCCGCATCAGCAGTTTCAAACATTTCTAGAAGAAGAAGGGCTCGTCTTTTCAGATAAAAAGCAGTATCGGTTTAATCAATCATTTAAAACAACAAAACTAGGGGGAAACGTCGAGCTTCTTGCCTACGTTGATTATATCGTAACGGCGTTTGGCCTTTCAAAAAACCAGTCCATGGACTTTCTTAAACATTCGTTAAACCGAGTATAAAATATACAATTTTTTGACAATAGCTAAAAAAATGACAAAAATGAAAAAAAGTATGATAATATCTTTCGTAAGTAATGAGCAAGTAAAGAAGAGAAAGGGGACTCTTTTTTACAGCTGCCGTTGCTAGGTAGGGTTAAACATAAGGGGAGAAAAAGTAATGAAAAAAGCGACATCCATACTTCTAATTGTCCTAGCACTTGCTGGTCTAGGAGGAGTATGCGCTGCTTATTATCATTTGGAGCAGCAAAAGCAAACGGAAGAAATGACGTATGAACAGAACTACATAACCGTAAGAAATGCATGAAAAAACCAGCCAATCGGCTGGTTTTTTTGGGTTTCAAGTCATAGTAAGTAAAATAAAGATTTTGCTTGTTCAGTTTTTTTAAATAACTCCAATGATGTATAGACGCAAAATAGAAAGCCAACGCTTGAAAAAATAAAAAACAAGCGGAGAAAAGGGCGTTTTTTTTGAATGCGAAAGTACGTAAAAACAACGAGTGAACATACAAGCAGTACGCTCATAGCAGCAAATCGAATCGCGAGCTCTGCTAAATCATCAACCGTGCTTTGAAACAGTTTTAGCGTTTCATCGTTCAAATCAGTCTCAGGAATGTTCGTTTTGTCTTGCTGATTTAACACCCCTACATCCCATTTTTCTCGACTATAATCATGAGAAACCGTGTAGTAAAACGGACCAAGCTTTTTTTCATCTGCACCGTCATCAGCAAGTGCTGAAGCTGGATGCATGAATGCTAGAACAAAAAATAAAAAGCTCCACTTTCTCATTACCAAAGCCTCTTTCTAACTCAGACTATCTCCCATTATAAACCAAAAATTTTTATGTTTCCATCATCCCTCTTTCCTATTTCCATTTCTATATATAAAGTGAAAGGGGGAATAAAAGATGGCAGAAAAAATTCAGCATTCAAGCCAGCTTCGCTTAGTATTAGAACAAGGAATAAAAGAGGATGGAAAACCCGATTTAAAGACAAAATCCTATATGAACATTCAGCCCGGAAGTTCTGCAGATGCACTCATTACAGCAAGCGAAACCATCGCCAGCCTGCAGTCGCTGCCGCTTGTTGAAATCAACGAAGTTGTCACGTTTTCACTTTTAAAATAAGAAAAGAGGTAGAGTATGAAAACTTTAACGATGCAGTTTTTGAATGAGTCACAAAAAGCAGTAAGCCTATCGATTGAATCACCAAAAGATACGTTAGACGCAGCAGCCATCACAGCAGCAATGAACGCGCTGATCGCAAGCGATGTCTTTACTTCAAGCGGCGGAGCGCTCGTTGCCAGAAAAGGCGCCCAAATTGTCGAGCGAAATGTAACCGAATTTACGATTTAAAAATGAAAGTCCTTCCACTTCGGTGCGAAGGGCTTTTTTAAAAGGAGAGAGGAAGATGGCAGAGTGGTTTACGCTTGTTTCAGACGTTGGGTTTCCTATTGTGGTGACGCTTTATTTACTTCACCGAATCGAAGCCAAGCTCGATACAGTTGTGCTGTCCATTCAGCATTTAACCGATGAAGTAAAAAAGTGATTATGACAATTGTAAGGCGGTTGTCATGGAAAAGTTGACGGATTCGACACCTCACACTACAATTAGTAGTGTGAGGTGTCGAATATGAAAATTGAAAAATTCAAATTTAACGAAACCGGCCTTAATCGCTTTTTTGGCCCGCTTGAAGCAAAAATTATGACGGCTTTATGGAACGGAAGTGAAATGTCCATTAAAGACGTGCAGCACGTGCTTGAGAAAGAAAAAACAGTTAACTTCAACACCGTTATGACCGTTATGAATCGATTGGTGGAAAAAGGCGTGTTGCAAAAGCGTTTAAAAGGACGTACGTCGATGTATCAGCCGATTCTTTCTAAAGAGGAATTTATCGACGCTCAGTCGAAAGAGTTAACGCACGAATTGATCGATGAATTTGGCTCGCTTGCTGTTACTCATATGCTTGATGCGCTAGAAGAAGTCGATGATTCACTGTTAAGTATGCTCGAATCAAAAGTCAAACAGTTAAAAAAGGATGAATAATCAATGAATCAAGGAATACTAAAGCGTTCTAAGCTTATTTTTAACCTGTGCTTTTTTATTGCCGTGACGTTGCTTATGCAAATGGGGATGTATGTGCTGCATTTGCTGTTTGGATGGAATTTATCGTTTAACTTAATTTTACTTTGTAACAAAGTAGCCCACTTTTTCGGCTTGTTTTTTATTGAATACATGCTGAATGCCGTTATTTTTCACACGATGTTTGTACTGTTCATTAAAGCTGTAAAGCAAGTGATTCAAATGCGGAAAGTCCGTAAAATGATTACGAAGCTGCGAGATGAAACAACAACGGCTGACCTGCAAAAAGCGTACGGAAAGGATTTAACGGTCTTAACGACAGATCAGCCCATTGCCTTAACGATGGGGCTGTTTACACCGCATATCGTCCTGTCTACAGGGTTGCTGTCGGTGCTTGATGAAAATGAACTCGAAGCCGTTATTTATCACGAGCAGTCGCACGTTGCAAACAAAGACCCGCTCAAAACGTTTTTACTAAGTACGCTTGCCTCTGCATTATGGTATATTCCATTTATTAAATGGAGCCATAAACGCTTCAAAGTTATGCGTGAAGTGCTGGCTGATCAAGATGCCATTGTGAAAAATGGCACGCCTGCTCACATCGGCAGCGCGCTTTTAAAAATGGTGAAAACGGGACAGACAAGTCTCTCGTGTGCGCACGTATCGTTTGCTGATACGTCTGTTAATTATCGCATTCAATATATTTTAAATCCGGAAACGAAAATGCCGATGCAGCCTCCTGTTATTTTAACGCTGACGTCGCTATACGTGTTTTTTATTTTGTGTGCGCTGATTTTTACAGCTCTAACAGCTTTGTAAGTTTGTAAGAGAGAAAGAAAAGAAGGAGATGAGATTGTGTCAAAAGCAAAGAAAAAGAAAAAAGTAACGCCCAATCAGCAAACATCCTCAAGCAAGTGGATTTTTTGGGTGATTGGAATTATTGCGGTCTGTATTTTAGGGTTAATCGTCCTTTCGAATATGTCAAAGGGCGGAGGAGATGAAAAGGCCGCTCTTACATATGATAATCAGCCGTATCTTGGAAAAGAGTCAGCTCCGGTAGAAGTGGTAGAGTTTGGAGATTACAAATGCCCGGCTTGCAAAAACTTCACGGAATCCTTTTTCCCGCTGATTCAAAAAGATTATGTGGATACAGGTAAAGTGAAATTCTACTTTATGAACTATGCATTTATCAACAACGACTCCTCTCGTGCAGCAGAATTCGCCGAAACGGTATACAAAGAGCTTGGAAACGATACATTTTGGAAATTCCATGAACTTCTTTATAAAAAGCAAAACTCAGCGGACGAAAAGAAAGATGTCTTAACGGAATCTTACTTAGAAGATACGCTGAAAGAAGTGTCAAGCGATGCCGATGCGAAAAAAGTAGCGAGTGCATTTAAAGACGGAAAAGGAAAAGATGCGTTTAATCAAGATATGAAGACAGCCAATGACTTAGGCATCACAGGTACACCAACCATTTATGTAGGCGGCAAAAAATTCGAAGGAAAAACAATCGATGACTTTGATCAAATGGTCAAAGATGCGGCTAAGGAGAACAAATAATGAACAAGTCTTTAGTTTTCGGGTGGATTACAGCGCTTATCGCGATGCTTGGAAGCTTGACGTTTAGTGAAGTTCTTCACTTTATCCCGTGCGAACTTTGCTGGTATCAGCGAATTTTAATGTATCCGCTCGCGATTGTGCTAGGTGTAGCCGTGTACCGGAATGATACGTTCATCTACAAATACGTCCTGCCGTTTTCGGTGATTGGTATGGCGCTTTCAGGCTATCATTATTGCCTGCAGAAGATACCGGCTCTTAAAGCATTTGAAACGTGTACAAGCGGTGTTCCTTGCTCAGGTCAATATATTAACTGGCTTGGATTTATCACCATTCCTTTTTTAGCGTTTATTGCGTTTACCATTATTACGATTATGATGCTTGTTCTTCGCAAGCAGATGAAAAAAGCTTAACCTCCGGGTTAAGCTTTTTTTATCTGAAAACAAAAAAAGTCCCGCTTACAAGAAGCGGGTGCAAATAGGGTACATCTATGAAAAATGATGAAATTGTTTTGACAAGAACAGTATATAAAAGAAAAGTGAAAAAACGGTGAAAAGAGAAAAGCTTTTTTAAAAAATATGCTTTTCTTATAAAAAAAGCCCCGCTCACAAAAAGCGGGGAATAAATAGGGGTCATTTATGAAAAATGATGAAATTGCTTTGACAAACTTAGTATACAAAAGAAAAGTGAAAAAACGGTGAAAAGATGGAAGCTTTTAGAAAAAATAAAAAAAGACCTGTTTTGGGGAAACAGGTCACTAGAAAGGGAGTAAAACTATGAAAAAATATGCTAATTGGCTTTACATGTACTATCTTACCGCCGAATAGTGAAAAAACAGTGAAAAGAAACATCAAACAAAAAAAGACCTGCTCTGGGGAAGCAGGTCTTCACAAAGGAGTAAAACTATGAAAAAAATATGCTAATTGGCTTCGCAAGTACTATCCTATACCTTTATGGTGAAAAAACGATGAAAAGAGAAGCAGGATATAAAAAAGACCTGTTTTGGGGAAACAGGTCATTAGAAAGGGAGTAAAACTATGAAAAAATATGTTAATTGGCTTCGCAAGTACTATCTTATACCTTTATGGTGAAAAAATGATGAAAAAAGAAACTGGATATAAAAAAAGACCTGCTCTGGGGAAGCAGGTCTTCAAAAGGAGTAAAACTATGAAAAAAATATGCTAATTGGCTTCACAAGTACTATCCTATACCTTTATGGTGAAAAAATGGTGAAAAGAGAAGCGGGATATAAAAAAGACCTGCTTTGGGGAAACAGGTCATTAGAAAGGGAGTAAAACTATGAAAAAATATGCTAATTGGCTTCGCAAATACTATCCTATACCTTTATGGTGAAAAGATAATGAAAACGAGGTTAGGATATAGCTCCTATTTTTCCATATTATAGATTCATTTCTCTTTAATAGGGTATACGTTCATTAGAATCGATATAAACTTAAAGAACTGGCAGGGAGGGATATATATATGGAAAAGAAGCACGAAGCAACTGCAAATCAGCGCGTGGTTCACCGCGCTCGAAATAGCTGGTCAGGCTTTTTGTTTGGCGTAGGGTTAGTTGCTTTTATTGATGAAGCAGTGTTTCATCAGCTGCTTCATTGGCATCATTTTTATGATAAGTCCACAACGTCCGCTGGTTTAGTGTCAGACGGTTTGTTTCATGCATTCAGCTGGTTCGCTACAATCGCATCACTTTTTATGGTGGCAGATCTAAGGCGCCGGGGCGGCTGGTGGGTGAAAAGGTGGATAGGAGGAATATTGCTTGGAGCCGGGGCGTTTCAGCTCTATGACGGGACCGTTCAGCATAAGCTTATGGGCCTTCACCAAATTCGGTACGGAGTGAAGATTGCACCTTACGACATTACGTGGAATGTACTTGCATGTTTGATGCTGCTTATTGGCATCGTTTTAACATGGTTTACACGTAAACAAGGTGCACATCATGATTAAATATGAAGTACTATCTCAGCTTTTATTAGCCTTGCCTTTTGTCGCTGCCTTTTTTTTATACGTGTGGGCTGTAACGTCTTCAAATGCAACGTATAGAAAATGGTCATTATATAGGACGTCCAGCTGGACACTTGGTATTTTATGCGCCATATCTTCTGTAGCAGGACCGCTCGCAGCCCGTGCTCATATGGACTTTACCGCGCATATGACGGGGCATTTGCTTTTAGGTATGCTAGCTCCGCTTTTAATGGCGTTAGGAGCACCTCTTACACTGCTGCTTCGCACGCTTCCGGTTCATGCAGCCAGAAAGGTGTCAAAACTTTTAAAAGGGCGGTTTGTTCGGTTCATCAGCAGTCCGGTGACAGCTTCTGTTCTTAACGTAGGAGGACTTTGGATTCTTTATACAACAAGTCTGTATGGCATGATGCATCACTCTTTTTTCGTGCATGTCGCTGTACATATTCACGTATTTTTAGCCGGCTATTTGTTCACCGTATCGATGATTTCAATTGATCCTTCGCCGCATCAAAAAGCTTTTACGCACCGAGCGTCCGTATTGGTTCTTGCTCTTGCCGCCCACGGTATTTTATCAAAATATGTGTACGCTCACCCGCCTATGCACGTCTCGGCAGAAGAGGCGCAGCAAGGGGCTATGCTGATGTATTACGGAGGCGATTTAATCGACTTATGTTTAATTTTACTTCTTTGTTATGAATGGTTTAAGCGGGTTCAAAAAGTCTCTTTTACATAAAAAACGCGCAGAAAGCATCATGCTTTCTGCGCGTTTTTTTAGTGAATGTTTCGTTTTTTAAAGCGTCCGCCGCGGACTTCGGTAATATCTGCAACGGCTAAAAAGGCAGTAGGGTCAAAATCTTCAACAATGGTTTTTAGCTTTGATTCTTCAAGGCGCGTAATGATGCAGAAAATCACTTTTTTATCATCGCCCGTATAAGCACCTTCACCGTGCAAATAGGTAACGCCTCGACCTAGACGCGCATTAATCGCATCGCCGATGTCATCAGAATGATCACTAATAATCCAAGCTGATTTTGATTCTTCCAATCCTTCTACAACTGTATCAATGGCTTTAGCCGCAATGATGTACGCAAGGATAGAATACATGGCGCGGTCCCACGTGAACACAAATCCCGCTGCTCCTAAAATGAAGAAGTTGAAAAACATTACAATTTCTCCTACAGAAAACGGAATTTTTTTACTGATTAAAATGGCAAGTATCTCCGTACCGTCAAGCGCTCCGCCGTAGCGAATTACGAGTCCAATTCCAATTCCGAGAATAATCCCTCCAAAAACGGTAGCAAGGAGAACGTCTGCGGTAAACGCGGGGACATGGTGAAACCTAGAAGTTAAGATGGATAAAACCAGTATGCCAAAAATAGTGGAAAGGGCAAATGTTTTTCCCATTTGCTTGTACCCGATAAATACAAACGGAAGATTTAGTACAAAAAGAAAGATTCCTAGATTTACGCCGGTAATATGCGAAAGCATGATGGAAATACCGGTAATTCCTCCGTCGACAACGTGGTTTGGAACAAGGAAGATTTCAAGTCCTGTGGCCATGAGCAGGGCACCGATCGCAATAGCGATAGCCCTACCGAATACCTGTCCCTTGGACAGCTTTCGGTGCTGAATTTTCGCTTTTTCGAGTTCTGTCATTTGCATGTCTCCTTTGATGTCTCCTATGTATTTCTCACTTTAGAAAAGTGAAACTATCTTTAATTATACCTTACTATGCACAATTAGTGGGGATAGACGGCTTAATTACTTGTTTCAACCTATAAAAAAAGCCTGCTTTAGAGTCATAAGCAGGCTTTTTAAGGAGTAAAACGATGAAGAAAAGTATGATTGGCTTCACAGTTTTCACTATATAGAGGCTTGATGAAAAAATGATGAAAATGCCGGCATGTGCGGCAAGAAAATCGGGGATACTAGTTAAAAAAGGCCAAAAGGAGATGACGAAATGAGCGTGTGGATGATGTATAATCACTTGATGCATTCGCAAATCTTTTTAAGCAGCGTATTAATTAGCGGTATTCTTCTTGTTAGCGGAGGATTTGTGTACGGCAGAATAATGAGTAAGAAGTGAACCTAATATTGCCGCGAATAGGTTGTTAATGGAAGATGCTCAATAGTAGCTTGGTTAATGTTATACTTGCTCCATAAGCTTAGCGTGGAGGTGTCAGCATGAGCAAGCATCATGATCTAACAGCATCATACGGAGAATCGCTAGTGACGTGTGAACATCAGTTTGAAGCTAGCTATTACTATCATCAAGTGCGCGAACAGTGCATGAATCACATTCATGAAATAAGCAAAGCGGTAGCTGAATTCACCGTTGATTTTACAGATGAAAGTTTGAAAATATTAGAGCTTCTTTACTATGATCTAGAAGACGACGATCGCTTTGACTATTTTTCAATGACAAAAGAAGAATTCGAAGAGTGTATGGGCGTATACTTTGGTGAGGTGGTTACGTCTACGATTGATGAAGCGCGCTGGGTTGTGAAAGAATATCCGCTTATGGAAAACAAGTATGTGACCGGAATTGAAAAAGGGAATCTTTCACTCATGTTTCCCCATGGCTTTTTTAACCATAAAGAGCGTCATCCAGAGTGCGTTTTTACTCTTTATCATTTATATAAACAGCTGCAAAAATAGGAAAAAGGTGAACGTAAGTTCACCTTTTTTAATGTCCAAGCTTTATGGGAATATAAATATCCATTTCATATGTATCACTATATAAATTGCCGTGTATAGCTGTATTTACAATTTCAAGAGCAGGACCTTCAATCATGCTGTAAGGAGAGTTCGGCAGCCATTCATTCCAGATGCTGTTATACGTCGACCCAAGCGATGTAATGGGACCTCTGTGTTTAAACTGCAGGTATGTAAACGAAGGAAACGTATGAACGCTCATACCGCTTGGAATACAAGCCGTATCAGCCACTTCTGTACCTGCAATATAAAAATAATTTTCTCTTTTCGGAGCCATGCAAATGCCTGTAATCATATGAGGTTCTTTTGAAGAAGTAATCATTTCTTTTTCTTTAAGTATTTGCTTCAAAAGATTCTCTTTTTGATACTCTCCGTTTTTTGCTATGCCTATCACTGAAAATCCTTCTTTGTATACAACTTTACCTTGCATAATCCACCTCGAATTTTTCAAGCTCTAGCTTTTATTCTATCAATCATAAATTACTTTACCGTGATTGTAACATAATCTTAAGTAGATATCGATGCAGAAAATGGAACATTACAGTAGCCAGCTTTTGTGAATTAAGAAATAGTTTTAACAAGCTGGTTTAAGGAGGTCTTTGAACTCTTAGTCATGTAAACTAAAAGGTAAGTATATACTTTATTACCGTATATTCCATATAAATAAAGGGAGGGAAAGTAATGGGAGACGTGATTCAAAGCCAGCTGAATATATTTTCATCGCAGTCTCAAAGCGTTCAGTCGTTGACTTACGGTTCTGAAACAAGCATTTTAACAGTAAATGCTGAGACGAAAAAAAACAATCAGAAGATGAAAATAGATGGGTTTGCGACAATTGAAGCAAACATTCCTCTTGGATTAACTAGTTATCAATACGGGGTAACACTTAGAGTATATAGAAATTCTCAGCTTTTGTTTTCACAGAATTTACAGCAAGGAGCTGCAGCCGTTCTAACACTGTCATTTACTCAGCAAAATGCTCTTTCTTTTACATGGGTAGATACAGTAGCATCAATTGGCACATACACGTACTCAGTCAGAATGGAATTTTTTGTCCGTTCTTCAACTGGGGTGAGCGTTCAAACGACTACCCGTGCAATTGCGATTACTACATAAAAACAGCGCCAAAATTCTGGCGCTGTTTTTTTACTGATGCAACACTTTATTTATATAACGTTTACGAAGAGTAAATCCGGGAAACTCCTTAATATAAGTCAAAATGGTAGCTAAACCAGTAGTCGTCCTGCACATTCTTTGTGTTTGAAGCGACAATATGCTCATGACCTTGTTCATCCGTGGCAATCCAGTTATAGTTGATATCCATTTTAATCGGATACATATTGCCTTTTTTAAACAAAATAACGGGGGGAGTTACTTCAACAAACTCGTTTAGTTTTTTAACAACATTTTCTTTACAGCGAATTAGCTCCATGTCTTTTTCTCCTTCGGTGTTATTGCACAATCATATTTTTTGCGTTGTGCACAATATATAATTTAAAATAACAAAGGTAAGTTTAGCACATTTTACAAAAAACAGAGAAATAAAAAGGAGCGATATCGATGAATGAACAAATTTTATTAGCAGAACGCCCAAAGGGAATGCCAACAAAAGATACGTTTAAATACGAAAAAATTGAAATGCCTACAGCGAAAGAAGGCGAGGTACTTGTTCAAACACTTTACCTTTCTGTTGATCCGTATATGAGAGGACGCATGAACGATACAAAATCATATGTTCCTCCATTTGAGCTAAACGCACCGCTTGCAGGCGGCATTGTAGCACGCGTAACGGAATCAAAATCAGATCGCTTTAAAGAAGGCGATATCGTGACGGGTATGCTTCCTTGGAAACGCTATTCAGCCGCAGAAGCAAAAAACTTACAGAAAGTTGATCCAGAGCTAGCGCCAATTACAACGGCTATCGGCGTTCTTGGTATGCCTGGTCTCACAGCTTATTTTGGACTGCTTGAAATCGGTCAGCCAAAAGAAGGCGAAACAGTAGTCGTTTCCGGTGCAGCAGGTGCTGTTGGATCTGTTGTTGGTCAAATCGCTAAAATTAAAGGCGCACGTGTTGTCGGCATCGCAGGTTCTGAAGATAAAATTGCTTATTTAAAAGATGAGCTCGGATTTGATGAAGTGATTAATTATAAAAAAGGAAATGTGAAAGAAGCATTGAAAGAAGCGTGTCCTAATGGAGTTGATGTTTACTTTGAAAACGTCGGCGGAGAGATTTCAGATGCAGTTGTTAGCTTATTAAATAAATTTGCGCGCATTCCACTTTGCGGCCAAATTTCACTGTATAACTTAGAAAAACAAGATGTTGGACCACGTGTTCAAACACCTTTATTAATTAACAGTGCGCTAATGAAAGGGTTTATCGTAGCCGACTATGCTGACAAATTCCCTGAAGGCATTAAGCAGTTAGGCGAATGGGTGCAGCAAGGGAAAATCAAGTACAGCGAAAACGTTGTAGAAGGTTTTGAAAATGTACCTGAAGCGTTCCTTGGGTTATTCGAAGGAGCAAACTTAGGAAAACAGCTTGTAAAAGTAGCAGAATAAGCGTAAAAAAACCGTGCGGGATCATTTCCGCACGGTTTTTTTACATAGTTGAAGCCGTTTGTTGCTTGGCTTCTTCTTCAATATGTTCACCAGTTCGTTCGATTGGCGAGCGTTTGTGATAGCGTCCAAGCAGTCCTGTCATGATAAAAATACCAATTAACGAATAAAGAACTTGAACTACGCCGAATACCACTGTTGCAGAGCCTACAATCAACACATCTGTCAAAAGCATTGTTTTACCTGGATTAATGCCAAATCTCTTATCAAGAAACACGCATAGCATGTTGATTCCGCCAAGAGAAGAGCCGTGACGAAACAAAAAGATTAGTCCAATGCCGACGATAATGCCGCCCATAACCGCGGCTACAAGCGGATGCGGAAGTGCAAATGAAAAGTTGGCAGCTAATAAATCGGACATCACTGACATCAAGCTAACGCTGATGAAGCTTTTTATCGTAAACTGCAGTCCAATTTGTGTAAGAGCCATAAAATAAAACGGTAGATTGATGATAAAGAACAATACCCCAAATGAAATACCGGTTAAATGCTGCAGCACAATGCCAAGTCCTGCCGTTCCGCCAATAACGAGGTTAGAAGCGGTTAAAAATTGAATTCCGATGGCAACGCATAAGCAGCCAAAGGTAATCCACCCCCATTGTTTTACGTGATTCATATCTCCATCCCCTTTTGTATATTTATACAATACTTTCGATAGAAAACACCGTCTTTTAATTCACAAAATCTATTTTACTATATATCTTTTCAAAAAAAAGCACTTTTGTGAGAGAATCTAACACAAGATAAAAAGTTAGATAATTCAGATTTATTGAGTTCTTCTGGAGCAAATGAGTGATAAGCCGATATGTTTCTAAAAAAAGATTAAAAAGAAAGAATGAGAAAAACGGATTTTGGAAAATGTATAAACAAATATTTGGATAATGGTCAAAAAAAGGGAAGGAATATCAGTTAAAACGAACTATTTTAATTATTAATTAAAATATTATTCGTATTTGTGTTGATTTTTTGTTTGATTGAGGTAATATATAACATTATTAGCATGAAAATATGTAGAGATGGAAGTGGATGCAAAATGAATAAGAAATTATCAGCGTTGACAGGGGTGGCTGTACTTGCTTTTTCGCTTACAGCATGTGCCCCTCAGCAGGAAAAAGAGGTTTCTGCTGAGAAAAAAGAACCCGTTCAAAATCTAGCTGATCAGCAAATTATGGCGGACGCTTGGTACCAGACATCCGGCGAAATGAAAGCTTTGTATTACCAAGGCTATAATACAGGGAAGCTTCGTTTAGATGAGGCGCTTGCAAAAAGTACCGATAAAAAGCCTGCCATTATTTTGGATTTAGATGAGACCGTGCTTGATAATAGCCCATTTCAAGCTTCAGCCATCAAAACGGGTAAAGGATTCCCTTATAAGTGGGATGAATGGGTGCAAGCAGCAAAAGCGAAAGCAGTGCCAGGTGCTGTCGATTTCTTGACGTATGCAGATCAAAAAGGTGTAGATATTTACTACATTTCAGGCCGTACAACTTCTCAGCTTGAGGCAACAATTAAAAACCTAAAGAATTTACATATTCCTCAAGCAACCAAAGACCATGTGCTGTTGACGGGTCCAAAAGACGAAGGAAAAGAAACGCGCCGTCAAAAAGTAGCGACGAATCATAATGTAGTCCTGCTGTTTGGTGATAACTTATCTGATTTTAGCGGCTTTGATAAAAAGTCGATGAACGATCGAAATAAGCTTGTAGAAGAACAAAAAGAAGCATTTGGTCAAAAGCTAATTGTGTTTCCAAATCCAATGTATGGAGATTGGGAAGGAGCTATTTATAACTACGACTACTCAATTTCGGACAAACAAAAAGATAAGCTTCGCCGCGAACAGCTTCAATATTTTAATTAAAAAATAGGTTGAAACATAACGAAATCGCTCCAATCAAAAGGCGAAAAAATTGGATACATGAGCTGAACCGCTTGTTACACCGCTGTTGATTTCCGTACAAGACTTCGCTTTCCGCGGGCGGCCGATGAGCCTCCTCGTCGCTTCTCTCCTGCGGGGTCTCATCTATTCCGCTTTTCCCGCAGGAGTCTTCGTCTTGCCCTCCAATCAACAGTTGGTATCACCTGCATTGAATGAAACCTGTGTTCAGCATCACAATAAAAAATCCGAACGAGGTTGATTCTTCATTAAGAATCAACCTCGTTCGGATTTCTCTTCAACTCACATATTGTTGTCCCAGCTTCTTTTAATCTTTTTACTATACCCTATTTAAACGATAGCTTGTACAAATGATCCTGCTTTTTAAGAAAGAAGCCACGGAGCATAAGGAGCTTGCTTCCACTCGTGTTTTAACATGCCATAAATTACAAGATCGTGGTAGTGATTATATAGATATTCACCTTCTCTGCAAATGCCTTCTTCCGTAAAACCTAGACGCGTAGGGATGGCTTTGCTTTTTTCATTATTAATGCCGCAGCGTATTTCGACTCGATGAAGGTTTAACGTATTAAATGCATAATTCAGGCATCCGTGTACGGCTCTTGTCATAATGCCTTTTCCTTGGAAATCATGTCCAATCCAATAGCCGAGACTTGTACTTTTATTTCCCCAATTAATTCCGTGGAAACCAATCATTCCGGCGATTTCTCCGTAGTACCGAATGATCGCCTGGAACCCTTGGTTATTATAGTATTGAGCTCTCCATTCAGGGATGAGTTCATCATAGTCAGCAATACTTTGCATGCTATCTACCCATGGGAGCCATTCTTTTAGGTAAGGTCTTGACTCGTTAATAAGAGAAAGCAAGGGGAAAGCGTCAGTTGATTCAATTAAATGCAAACTAACTTCGTCATCAATTTTGTATTCAAACATACGAAAGCCTCCTGTGATGATGGGCCTGCTGAGATAAGCGTAGCGTGTAGGCAGTTCTAACATCTAGTTTTTCTTTATTCTACCACAAGTAGCAGAGCGGAGAACGAGGAAGTTTGAGCTAAACGTAAATAACGCATAAAGTCGATAGGATTTTAATGATTAAAAAAATTAATAATTGAAAGCACTTTTATCAATATTTTTACAGAAAAGAAGCATATACAGTGATACAATGGAAGAAGAGATAAGGCGTTGTATGTATACATACTTTCTAACAAACATGATATTGGATTGATAAAAGCAGGTGGTAAAAACATGGATGTACAACTATTAATAACGGTATTTGCACTCGGGTTTTTCGGGTCATTTTTAGCAGGTATGCTTGGAATTGGAGGGTCAGTTGTTTTGTACCCGCTGTTGCTATTTGTTCCGCCTCTTGTAGGAGTGGGAATATTCAGCGCGCACGAAGTAGCTGGTATAGGAGCTGTGCAGTCGCTGTTTGCCTCCGTTTCAGGAGCTCTTGCTTATAAAAAGGGCGGCTATTTGAATAAACCGTTAATTTTATATATGGGCGTCAGTGTCTTAGTTGGTAGTCTCATTGGTTCAACGCTATCAAACTCGTTTTCAGAAGGAATGATCAATTTCATTTACGGCGTGATGGCAACAATTGCTGCAGGATTAATGTTTATGCCCAAAAAAAATAATCCAGCGGCCGATTCATTCGAAGTGACGTTTTCAAAACCTTTGGCAGCAGCCCTGGCGTTTTTAGTTGGAATTTGCGGGGGAATTGTCGGAGCAGGAGGCGCATTTTTACTTGTTCCTATTATGATTACCGTGTTAAAAATTCCTGTGCGCGTAACGATTGCAAGCTCATTAGCCGTGACGTTTATTTCGTCTATGGGAACAACATTCGGTAAAGTAATGACGCATCAAGTCCTTTTGCTTCCGGCGCTTATGATTATTGGAGCAAGCTTACTAGCAGCTCCGATTGGCGCTTTTGTCGGGCAAAAGACGAAGGTAGCGTCGCTGCAAGTGATCTTAGCAGTCGTTATTACGGCGACTTCGTTGAAAATATGGTTTGATTTACTAATGAAATCTATTCATTAAAAAAAAAGCTGCCTCTTTAAGGGCAGCTTTTTTATTTTGTTGTTGATGCAACAAGGTGAGCGACTAAAATATAGCGTTCAGGTGCTGAACCAACGTAGTTAAATGGATAACAGGTGCTGACGGTTAAAGTGGCTCTAGGTTTTGGCACAATAACGGTCCGGTCATCCGCATCCACAATTCGTACTTTGTTTACTTTGTATGTGAAGGTGCCTGCTGCTGTACTTACCACAAGCGAATCGCCTTCACCCACGTCGCCAAGCTTACGAAAAACCGTATCGCGATGTCCTGATAGAACAGAATTGTCGTTTTGACCAGGCAGCACGCTTCCCGCAAAATGACCGACGCCTTTTTCTAATTCATCTTCGTTCGTACCGTGATAAATTGGCAGCTTCGCATTTAATTTAGGAATATATAGTTCTCCCATTAAATCACCGATTTTTGGCTGTTTCGGATAAGACACATTTGACACTTTCGGCTTTTTTTCTGAGCTAGCAGTACGAGAGTGTACCGCTTTTTTGGGTTCAACAGAAGAAGCTTCAGCAGAAGAGTCTGCTGTTGATGAGTCCTTGCTTTTAGAGACTGAAGCTGCGGCTGGTTCTTCTGTATCCATTGTTTTAAATGCCAAATAGCCTCTTGCAAATTTATAGGCGTTTGTTGTTGTAAACCAAAGACCAAAGCAGATGACAGCGGCTAAAAGGGAAAGAACAATCAACCGCTTTTTACGATTGATTGTTCTTCTTGTTTTTCTTGGTTCCATTTTATGCGCGTCTCACTTTGCGGAAAAGAACAAAGCCAGCGGCTACAAGCACTAATCCAATTAATGTATTGGTTACATAATTAGAAGCCGTTTCCGGAAGTTTTCCGCCTTTAACGGTTTTTTGTACAGCGCTATTCGTTTGTTGCTTCTCCGGTTCTTGTTTCTTTTCCACTGCTGGTTTTTGCGCTTGAGCTGGTTTTGCTACAGCTTCAGCAGATTTTTCTACTTCTTTTCCTGTATCTGTGATGATATCAGAATTAAACATATCGCCTGTGATCACCATGTCTGCTAAAAATTTACCGTCTGTTGTATAAAGAGAAATTTTTAGACTTGCATTTTTTAATTCTTCTAAGTTGATTAAATCAGTAAGAGAAAGCGGTCTTTCATTTCCGCCTTGTACAAGTGAAAATTTAGCGTCTAAATGGAAGATTGATAGCATTTCTTTATAAATAGACATTAATTCAGCGATTTGATCAGCAGATAATTCTGTTGCTGTATCAAAATCTTCGAATGCCGCTAAGCGCTCGCCTAATTGATCTAAGCGGTTAAGCGTTGCTTCATTTGAAAGCTCATCTTCTAACGATGTAAAATGTGCTTCAATTCGATTTAACTCTTCTGAAGTTAAGCCTAATTCAGACTGCATAAATGATAGTAAGCCGCTTAAATCTTCTTCACTTAATTCATCATCGTAAGAAGTGTCTTCTTCGTCATATGACTCATCATCTTCATACCAGTCATCGCCTTCTAGATAGAAGCCGACATCATCGTATAAATCATCTAGGTACACATAATCGTCTAAGCTTTGGCCGTTCTCTTTTAATAACGCATTTAAGCTTGTTTTGTCTAAGTCAAAATCTGCATACAAATCTTGCACGTTATGTAAGTCAGCTGCAATCGGTTCACCTAAAAAATCTTCTAAATCTGCGATTGTATCGTAGTTTTCAAGACTATCGTCATACAGTGAAAGTGAATATTCAACGTCGTCTTTGGTTACTTCAAAACCTCGCGTTTGGCTTACGGATTTTAAATATTTGTTGAAGTCTGCGTCAAATGTTGACGCGGCTGCGAATGAAGACGTTGGAAATACGCCAACAAACAGCAGAAATGATAATAAAATTGTCCCCAGTTTTTTCATCAATTTTCTCCTTTTTTTTACGTTTTCTACAAGATTATATAGTAAGAGTTATAAATTTACAATATATACTTATATTATATATACCTTGAATATAGTGGTAATTTAAGGTATTTATAGAACTATATATTTTGAGAATACCATATGGAAGGGAGCGGAAAGCCCTAGGTAGAAAAAAGGGGAAAATAAAGAAAAAGGTTTATAATTTTTTTGACAAAGCAGAAATATAAAGAAACATCAAAAAAGAACAGCACTTAGAAGCTGTTCTTTTTGAAATGATATGTAAGCATTAGCATAGATAGTTGAAATTCGATACCGTTCCGCTTTAGAAAAAGGTGGCTACGAGTTATGATTTTAGTAAGGATAGTGAAGAAAAGTGAGAGCGCGGTTTTGTCAGCTCTATTTTGATTCCTTTTAGTCTTAAACGTTCTACAAACTGTTTGCGTTTTTTTCGCTTT
Organism: Priestia sp. FSL W8-0524; assembly: GCF_038005965.1. NCBI lineage: Bacteria > Bacillati > Bacillota > Bacilli > Caryophanales > Bacillaceae > Priestia > Priestia sp. FSL W8-0524. The sequence goes on along the minus strand of NZ_JBBOUG010000001.1, from coordinate 2,949,719 downwards.
TCATGCGGGGATTGATTCATATTCGCCTCATCCTCCATATTTAGTCAAGTAGCTAACATATCATTATCATAATCAAAAGATGACGGTTACACAATAAACATTCTCAAATATTCACAAAGATTTAAAATTTGTTACATTGATAGTGTACATGTACCCCATTCTCTTTTTTTATAACATCTCAATGTGCTGTTTTTAAATTGAAGTTTTATGAATTCCGTCGCAGAATAAAAAAACATGATCAAAATGAGCACGCAGACTTTTATATTTTGATTCATGGTGCTTAAAAGCTATACTAGTAGTGCGTATAGAAAAGACGAAAACGAGATTGGATATCTCATCTATTCGTATACAAAAAAGAAAGAGGGATCTTGATGAAAACAGAACAGCAGTATTTTGAAGAAGGAAAATCAATTCAAACATATATGAACGACATGAGTACATTAAAAGAGGAAAGCTTAGCTGTTTATGAACAATTTCAGCTTCCTAAAGATGGACTGGCTGACAAATTAAAAGCTCACAAGCTTCACTTCTTAGCGATTACTGAAGATTGGTGCGGAGATGCGATGATGATTAACCCAATCATTCGTAAAGTAGCTGAAGCTGCCGGTATCGATGTGCGTGTTGCACTGCGCGATGCGGACACCGAATTAATTGATCGTCACTTAACAAACGGCGGCCGTGCTATTCCGATTATTTTAATTTTTAATAATGAAGGAAATTTACTAGGTAAATGGGGTCCTCGTGCTCCTGAAGTTCAGCAAATCGTGGATGAGCTTCGCGCCGAACTTCCTTCAAAAGAAGATCCTTCGTTTGAAGAAAAGCAAAAAGAAGTCTTTTCTTCGTTACGAACAAGATATAAAGAAGAACCGGCTCTTTGGTCGTATGTTTATAACAGCTTCAAAGAAACAGTGTTAGCTGTTGTAAAATAATTTAAAAAAGCAGGGTAAAATGAACGCTTCATTTTACCCTGCTTTTTTTCTGGTTATTGCAGCAAAATCGTTTGTATATCACTTTAATGAAAAGGCTGTTTTTATAAATGTTAGTGTTCGAAACGCGCACTTTTAATTGGTGAAACGCACAAAATTCTAAAAATAAAAATATTTTTTATTCAAAACGCGTACTTTTTTAACTTGATGATGATATAATAGCAAATAATAAATGAAGAAGGGGGACGGGTGAATGAATGTAAAAGCTTTTGGTTAGTACTTTTAAGCAGCATTTTTAGAGATCAAAATGAATTTTATTTTTTAAATTTAATGAAAGCGCTTAATAACTCACTTCTCAGAATATATAGAAGAAAGGTGTTAGATACATGAATAACTTACATAGAAAAATGGGAACGTTTTCTCTCATGATGGTCGGCCTTGGATCTATTATTGGATCAGGATGGCTGTTTGGGGCATGGAGAGCTGCTCAAATTGCAGGCCCTGCAGCAATTGCTTCTTGGATTATTGGAATGGTTGTTATTTTATTTATAGCTCTTTCTTACAGTGAACTAGGATCGATGTTTCCAGAAGCAGGAGGTATGGTTAAGTATACGCAGTACTCACACGGCTCATTTCTTGGCTTTATTGCGGCTTGGGCAAACTGGATTGCCATTGTATCCGTTATTCCTGTTGAAGCGGTTGCCTCTGTTCAGTACATGAGTTCATGGCCGTGGGAGTGGGCGAAATGGACAGGCAGTTTAGTAGAAAACGGGATTCTTACTGGAAAAGGCTTGGCTATTGCTACAGGGCTATTAATCATTTATTTTCTTTTAAATTATTGGACGGTAGGCTTATTTTCGAAAGCTAACTCACTTATTACCGTTTTTAAAATTGTGATTCCAGGGCTTACAATTGGTGCTCTTTTATTTGCAGGATTTCACGGCGGAAACTTTTCCTCTGCAGGAGGCGTTGCTCCAAATGGATGGGCAAGCGTGTTGACAGCTGTTGCTACGTCTGGGATTGTGTTTGCTTTTAACGGTTTTCAAAGCCCTATTAACATGGCGGGAGAAGCGAAAAATCCGGGACGCTCTATTCCAATTGCTGTGGTAGGATCCATTTTGATTGCAACCGTGATCTATGTATTGCTTCAAATTGCGTTTATTGGAGCGGTAAATCCTTCAGAAATCGTAAAAGGATGGAGTCATCTTAACTTTAATTCGCCGTTTGCCGATTTAGCGATTGCACTAAATATTAACTGGCTTGTTATTGTTTTATATGCCGATGCGTTTGTATCGCCATCAGGAACAGGTATTACGTATACAGCTACCACGTCACGCATGATTTATGGTATGGAAAAAAATAAATACTTGCCGAATATACTAGGACGAGTTCATCCGCTTTACGGCGTTCCTCGTCAAGCCATGTTTTTTAATCTATTTGTCTCATTCATCTTTTTATTTTTATTTAGAGGCTGGGGAATTTTAGCCGAAATTATTTCTGTAGCTACGTTAATTTCATATCTTACTGGTCCTATCACAGCTATGACGTTAAGAAAAACGGGGACCGATCTTTATAGACCTTTACGTATAAAAGGGTTAAATGTAATAGCGCCTCTTGGCTTTATTTTTGCTTCACTTACTCTTTATTGGGCGAGATGGCCGTTAACTGGACAGGTATTATTTATTATTTTAATTGGTTTGCCAATTTATTTTTATTATCAAGCAAAATCAAAATGGAAAGGCTTTGGTCAAAACTTCCGAGCTGGCGTTTGGATGATTGTCTACTTATTATGTATGATGACAATCTCCTGGATAGGAAGTGAAAAATTCGGGGGACTCAATATTATTAAATACGGCTGGGATATGGGACTTATTGCAATTGTTGCACTTTTCTTTTATGCTTGGGCACTTAAAAGCGGGTACAAAACAGAGTATTTAAAAGAAGCAATTCATGTTAATAATGAAATGAAAGAAGCGGAAGCACAGACTGCCTCGGCTAAAGAACAAATCATGGAAAAACAAATTAAATAAGTAGTAAAAATAAGGCTGGGACAAAAGTATTTCAGTTAAAGTCAAATGCGAACTATTAATTATTTTTTAATTGGTAGTTCGTGTTTTTTGTTGTTATGTTGAAGATAGATTTCATGTTTTCAATTGCTTCTAGCAGTTGATTGGAGGACAAGGCGAAGACTCCTGCGGGAAAAGCGGAACAGATGAGACCCCGCAGGAGCGTAAGCGACGAGGAGGCTCAGCGGCCGCCCGCGGAAAGCGAAGCCTTGCACGGAAATCAACAGCGGTGTAACAAGCAGCTCAGCTCATGTATACAATTTATTCGTCTTTAGATTAGATTGATTTAGTTATGTCCCATCCTTTTTTTATGGATAAATTTTCTTTTTTTGAATACTAGATAGTAAAAAATGCTATAATGGTTGGCAAAATCATGCAGGGGGAGAACGGCTTATGGATATCGTATCAATCACTTCTTTTTTAGGTGTAGCCGCTTTGCTTACGGTTATGCCTGGTCCTGATAACTTATTTGTTTTAGCACAAAGCATATCAAACGGTAAATATGCAGGGATTTCGACTTCATTAGGTCTTTGCACGGGCTTGCTTGGTCATATAGCAGCGGCAACGTTGGGTCTGTCGGCTATTATTTATCAATCAGCTTTAGCATTTGCTATTGTCAAATACGCTGGGGCAGCTTATTTATTATATCTGGCTTATAAGACGTTTACAGCCAAAGATTCCGCTCTCGCTGTTGAAAATAAAGAAGCCATTGAGTACAAGGTGCTATATAAAAAAGGAGTGATTATGAACCTGCTAAATCCAAAAGTTTCGCTTTTTTTTCTTGCTCTTTTACCTCAGTTTGTTAATCATTCAACCGGACACGCCACACAGCAAATGCTTGTTTATGGAGCTGTGTTTTTAGTTCAAGCGCTGATTATTTTTACGTTAATTAGTCTATTTGCAGGGAAAGTAGGGGAGTTTTTGCGAAAATCTCCGGCGCTGTCTAAGCGGCTTAATCTCGTGCAAGGCTCTATCTTTACGCTTATTGGCTTAAAAATTGCTTTTAGTGAGAAATAGCAAAAGATAAGATGACGAACCTGCTTTTTATCTCTATTAAAAGGCGTGGACATAGGTTAGTTAAAGGGAGATCCGAACGATAAATCCAATTCGTTCGGATTTTTTATGTTTATGGTAAAATCCAGTTTTTTAAGTTATTGTTCTCTAACCTTTAAGAGGACGAACCCTTCTTGTCCACTTACATATATATATAGAATGAGAGATAAAACATCGGACAAAGCCGGTGTTAACCCCAAGTTCTTTCATATTATGGCTGAAAGGAAAGGTTCACATGAAAAAAGTATGGCTAGATGCAGGGCACGGCGGTACAGATTCAGGCGCTTTAGGAAATAATTTGCGTGAAAAAGATATTACGCTGCAGCTTGTATTACACGCGCGGGCGTATTTAGAGCATAACTATTTAGTAGATGTTCAAGTAACTCGTTCAACCGATGTGTTCGTTTCATTATCAGATCGAGCGAACCGAGCTAATGCATGGGGAGCAGATATATTTGTTTCGATGCACATTAATGCCGGCGGAGGTACTGGATTTGAAACGTATCGCTATCCATCACAAGAGGGAAGTCAATCTTCTCTTTTACAAAAAGAGCTTCATGCAGAGATTTTACCAACCATGCGCAAATTTGGAACGATTGCAGATCGCGGTTTAAAAACAGCTAATTATGCTGTACTGCGTGAAACAAATATGCCTGCTGTTTTAACTGAAAACTTGTTTATCGATACAACAGCCGACGCTGAAAAATTAAAAAACGCGACGTTTCTTCGTGAAGTGGGAGAAGCACACGCGCGTGGAATTGCTGCGTATTTAAACTTACCTTCTACTAGCGTTACATTCTATACCATTCAATCTGGAGATACGTTTTATAGCATTGCAAAGAAGTATAATATCACCGTTCAGCAGCTGCAGGATGCAAATCCCGGCGTAGATCCTACCAAACTGCAAATTGGGCAGCAGATTGTTCTTCCTGTCACTACGTATACTGTACAAGCAGGAGATACGTTCTATAGCATTGCAAAGAAGTATAATATGACTGTTCAGCAGCTGCAGGATGCAAATCCTAGCGTAGATCCTACCAAACTGCAAATTGGGCAGCAAATTATCATTCCCGCTGTTTAATATCTGTAAATAAAAAAGATGACACGGCAGCGTGTCATCTTTTTTATTATTGAACTAATCTTACAAGCATATGGGCAAGGTGATGCTGCTGTTCTTTGTCTCCAACTTTCCACAGTTCGTGAAGCAGGTTTTCCTCTCGATTGCGAGGCTCTTCATGCTTAGCGAGATAATCAGCTACTTTCTGAGCTGTTTTAGCCAGCTGTTCCTCATTCATCCCTAACTTTTCACCTTTTGAGACCTTGTCCCCTAGATAACTTTTAAATCCTTCGAAGCTAGAGAGAATATCCTCTTTTTTCTCCTCGCTCATAGAATTAATTGCTCCTTCAACTTTTGCTGAATGATTTGTTTCTACAGAATTACTCATAGATTTTTTCTCCTCTCATGGTTATATTTGGGTGTTAGAAAGCATATTCCCTGAGGGTTCAGTAAATAAACGTCCAAATGTGTTATTTTTACATGATGGCGTTTTACAAGGACTTAAAAAGGTGAGGTCAAACGAGATTTTATCAACCAATAATAAAATGACAAAAAAAGACTTTGAATAAAGAAATAAAAGTCTTTTCATGATTTTTATACTGAAGCATCATACTTCCGGCGTAGGAGTAGGCGTGGCATAGCCTTCCTTATATTTATGATCAATTTCTTGACGAATGTCTTCGATGCTTTTGCCTTTGCTGTAGTCTACTACAGCTTGAGCCGCTATTTCTAAGCAGACACCGCATTTTGTTCCGTGATCATCCCACGTTACTGCGCCGTTTTCTTTGTTTTCAAAGATAAAACAGTCATAGTTGTTTTGATGATTAGCTTCTTCTCCACATCCGCAGTAGCAAGGAATGTTTTCTAGTAAGGTTTGATGCTTAGCAGCGGCTGCATAAATAAGTTGCATATCTTCGGGCTTGTCACTCAGAAAGGAAGGGAGAGTTTCACTATTTTTTGTTTCTTCTCGTTTATCCCCTAATGTGTGCGGCTGATGTTCTTCATGTTGTGTTGTTTCTGTATGTTTGTTAGCTGAACTTTCTTTACTTTCGTTTCCACAGCCGGACACCATGCCTGCTGCAAGGACAACTGGTATGACCTTTGATTTCATCATCAAAATGTTCATCCTTTCTTCAATTAAAGATAGAAAATAATATGTACATCCATCACGTTAAAAAGACATCATTCGTCTTTGAAGTCATTCATCAACTTTCTGCAAAATAATTTTCCGATACATACCTTTCAACATGACGCTTGAATTTTCCTTCAAGATAAGCTGATCCCGGCTTGCTTCAAGCATATGTTCAAAAGAGAGGCCAATATCTGTTCCTAGTAATTTTACGAAGAGGCGGAATATTTTTTTAGGAAAAGCCGCGGATTTCTTTTTGGTTTCAAATTTATCAAAAATCAGGATTGTTCCCTTGGGCTTTACTACTCTTGTCATTTCTTTTAAAGCTTGCTTTGCATCAGGTACTACGCTAAGAATCAAGCTTGCTACAACAACATCAAACGAAAAAGAGTCGAATGTTAGCTGCTGAGCGTCCATTTGGTGGAAAGTTATAGACGGGTTTTTGTATTTATCTTTTGCTTTTTGAAGCATTTCACTGGAATAGTCGATGGCTGTTACATTTACTTGATGAGGAATAAAAGCTAAATCGGCACCCGTTCCAACACCTACAAATAAAATGCGCTGCTCAGACGAAAAGGGGACATCTTGAAAGACTTTTTTTCTGGCTCGATAAAACATCCCGTTATTAAAAAAGACATCATAAAAAGGGGCCCAGCACTTATAAATAAATTGGTTCCAGCGGTTATTCACGTAAACCCTCCTAAAAATAAGCTTTCCAACGCATGCTGGAAAGCTTATAGATTCCATTTATTTTTTCATTTTGAGTAAGCGAAGGCTGTTTAAAATAACAAGTAGCGCTGCTCCTGTATCGCTTAAGACGGCAATCCACAGAGTAAGCCACCCTGGGAAGATAAAGGCTAAGGCAATGACTTTAACAATAATAGAAAACCAAATGTTTTGTTTGATAACAGCTAACGCTTTGCGACTTAGCTTCATTGTATGAGGAAGCTTTTCTAAATTGTCTGCCATCAGGACAATATCAGCTGTTTCCATGGCTGTATCAGTACCAGCACCGCCCATTGCAATGCCAAGATCAGCAGTAGCAAGGGCAGGGGCATCGTTAATTCCATCTCCAACCATAGCCGTTTGATACCCTTCATGTTGAAGCTGCTGTATGGCCTTTACTTTGTCTTCAGGCAGCAAATCAGCGAAATAGCGGTCTACCCGAGACTGAGAAGCAATCATTTTAGCTGTTCCTTCGTTATCACCGGTTAACATCACAATTTGCTGCATTCCGTTTTGCTTAAGGCTTTCTAAAGCAGATATGGTTGTATGTCTGATGGTATCAGCTACGCTAATAATGCCTAGAGCACTTTTAGCTGTTCCGACAATAATAATCGTTTTACCTTCGTTTTGAAGCTTTTCAATCTGAGACCAGCAGTGTGTTAGAGGTGTTCCTAAATCTGAGAATAATTTTGCATTACCTGCGTAATAAACCGTGTCTTGAATTGTTGCTTGCACGCCTTTTCCCGTAAGGATTTTAAAATTTGATCCTTGTAAAGAAACGACTTTTTTCTCCGCAGTATAATCCACGATAGCGCGGGCAATAGGGTGATTCGAATAATCTTCAAGCGTTTTGGTTATCGCTAAAAGCTGATTTTCTTCAGCAGCAAGGGAAACAACTTCTGAAACGGCTGGTTTGCCTTCTGTTAGCGTTCCTGTTTTATCAAAAGCAATCGCATTGATTGCACCGGCTTTTTCTAAAAACGTCCCGCCTTTAATGAGCACACCATTTTTCGCCGCGTTTCCAATCGCAGATACAATGGCGACGGGAGTCGAAATGACTAGCGCGCATGGACAAGCGACAACTAATAATTCAAGCCCTTTGTAAAACCACTCGCTCCATGCACCATCAAACAGGGGAGGGATGACCATAATGAATAAAGCTAAAATAAAGACAATAGGTGTGTAAATGGTTGCAAATTTATCAACAAATGCTTGAGTCGGCGCTTTTTTCTCCTGTGCTTCTTCCACTAAATGAATGATTTTAGCAATGGTCGTATCTTCGACTAGCTTTGTTACTTTAATTTCTAACGATCCGCTTTCGTTAATCGTGCCGGCATAGACAGCATCGCCCATTACTTTATCAACGGGAATAGATTCACCTGTAATAGGAGCTTGGTTGATACTGGATTCCCCGTTTATAATTTCACCATCGAGCGGAATTCGGTCTCCTGGCTTTACGACAATCGTGCTGCCAATTGAAATATCTTCCGCAGCTTTTTTAATCAGCTGCCCGTTTTCCTTTACCCATGCTTCAGAAGGAGCTAAATCCATCAAACCTCGTATCGAGTTTCTTGTTTGTTCAATTGATCTTGTTTGCAGAGCTACACCTAAAGCAAATAGCCAGACGACCGTAGCACCTTCAAGCCATTCACCAATAACAGCTGCTCCAAGTGCTGCAACGGTCATTAAAACATTCATGTCTAAAGAACGGCTTTTGATTCCGTAATAAGCACTTTTAGCCGGCTTATATCCGCTAACAATCATGGCAATAGCGTACAGTACAGTTGTCATATAAGAAGCAATTCCTGTATGAGAACCGATAAAACCTAGTGCGATAAGAATACCTGAAAAAATAATCGGACCATTTTTGCCTTTATGGTGCCGAGATTCAGCCGGCTGCCTGCTGCTGGTCACTAAAGTAGCGGTATACCCAGCTTTAGATACTTCTTTAATAATGTCATCAGCTTCATTATCATGTTCGATTTGTGCTTTTCCCGTTGAAAAGTTAACGCGTACGTCTTTGACAGCAGGAACTGTTTTTAAATGATTCACAATCGTGTTTGCACAAGCTGCACAGTCCATTCCTTCAATCAAATACGTTTTCATTTTCTTATTTGATTGAATAGGCTCAATACTAAAGCCCAGTCTTTCCACTGAGTTTGGAATGAGTGACAGAGCTGATTCACTTGCCGCCGCCACTTGAAGCTTTCCTGTATTGTAGTTGATTGCTACGTGTTGAATATCGTTTAACGTTTTTAAACTTTTTTCAATCGTAGCAGCACAAGAAGGACAATCCATTCCATACACGCGGTATTCAGCCGTTTCTTCTATGTCACTGCCTGTTGCTATATCGTGATCGCTGCAGCACGAATGCTGGCTTTTATCGGTCGTTAACGCACTTGTATCTGAACAGCAGCTGTGACTGTGTGCGTGACTCTTTGTACTACAGGAAGAAGGTTCTTCAGTAGGTGCGGCTTCTGAAGAAGAGGAGCAGCAGGGGCTGTTCTCAATTTCTGATGAAGAAGGGCCGCTGCAGCAGCTTCCGGTATGGTGATGATGTTTTTTATCTTCGTGTTTCATTGTGTCCCACTCCCTATACGGTAAGAAAAACTTAAATGGTTACATCTTCTTTTTTAGCAAACATAATATCAATTACTTGTTTAATATGTGCATCCCTTAAAGAATAAAAAGCTAACTTTCCTTCTTTGCGATAATTGGCAATTCCTATATTTCGCAGCAGTCTTAAGTGATGAGAAGCAGTAGCAACCGTAGAGCCTACAATGTTGGCTACGTCACATACACATAATTCCTCACCTTTATAAAGGGCTAATACGATTTTCAGCCGCGTTTCATCTCCCAACGCTTTGAACATCGTAGAAATATCCTGAACAGCTTCAACATCGATAGAAGGCTTAATACGATTCACCTTTTCTTCGTTAAAACAATAAATATCACAGCGATCTTTTGGCATAGTTTCCTCCTTCATTCAAACATTCAAATGATTGTTTGTTTATAATATATGCCAATTTTAAAAAATGTTCAAACATTTATTGATTATTCGGACTTTTTTTCTGAGCAAAACATAAATATAGAAAGAATAAATATGAAAAGTATGCCTATTAGTGTATGTACTCTGGACTAAATGGTGCGGACAAAAAGAGAATGACTTTACGTGTAGAACAAAACAAAAAGCCACCCCTATAGGTAGCCTTTCAATGACTTTTAAAAATGAGAGAAATAACCGAATACAGCGCAAATTATGTTCATTTGGTTATCGTTTTAATCGATTAAATAATAAATCTGCTGCATTATTTAACACCTTGTCCGATTCTTTTAATCGCTTGTCTGAGTTTTCTAAATAGGATTGAGCAGATAATACAACATCTAATGGATCCTTGACATTTTTCTTTTTGGTGCATACTAAATGACCAACATTATTTTTCCAATGAATCGTGCATTTAAAATTCACAAATGTATCATCGCTCGTTCTCAAACGCAAATGCCTGATGATGGGGTTAGATGAAGAGTGCTGTGACAGCATCCACATTGCTTGTTTCCGGTCGTCTTTATGAATAATGCTCCACAGACTGGAGACTGAAGAAAAATAAGAATGTGCTTGACTAGAAAAATGCAGGATTTCACCTTCTTGATTTAATTGAAAGTAAGGAACGGGGATCCATTTAAGTATGTTACTTTCCATCATGCACCTCTCCCAACTTAAGTAATCTCTTTTACCATATCACAATTACCTAATATTTGTATGATTTTTATCATTTTTCCCACTCTTTTCTCCGTTTTAAGCTGTAAAAGCTACCGAATTATTCAGTTTAAAACACTTGAAAAAAGAACGTGTGTTCGGTAAACTAAAAATTAAAGGAGCGAATTCTATGGAACGGCTACTTCAAGAAAGCTACTCTTCAAAACGACCTGTTGAAATTATTTATATGGATGATAAAGGATGTTTGACACAGCGATTTATCATTGTGTATAAAATTGATCCTCAAAGCGTAAAAGCTTGGTGCTTACTAAGGAACGAGAAACGAACGTTTAAAATAGAGAATATCCTTTCATGCGGATTCAGCAATAAAAGGAAAAGCAGTTTTAGGCAGAAAGCTCACTCAATTTAAGAGGGGCTTTTTCATATCATTTCCTCTTATGGCGTGTGAGTTATTTTCATACACTATATCCACCAGAAAGGGGAATGAACATGACATTAAACCAAGGAAAGAAAACTAAACATATTGTTAAAGGGAGCACGGAAGAAGAAAATATGACAATGCAGGGTGAGAAAAAACAGCATGAAGCACAAAGTACCTCTTTGTCTCATAATAATTGTCGTGCAAACCTTGACGGAGATTAATCTATAAAAGGAAAGCTTTCGTCTCCGAGGCTTTCCTTTTTTGTGTATATTGCATTTTTAAGTTAACTCGTATTTTTCTGAGCCAATCACAATATAGTCTTTCGCTTCACGTGTTCATACTATCCTATCTCGCATCCTTCGTTTTTAGAATCATTTTTCTGACGTTCTTGCAACATTGGGTCTACTATATTACTCATAAGCGAACCTCAGCCTTAACGGGACAGAAAAGGGGAAATGAAGATAAAAATTCTGCGTTTCTTCATTATAATAAGAAAAAACGATCTGTTTACTAGTATTTAAATCTTTCGAAAAATCAAAATAAATAATGATTGATTTCGTCACTTTATTGTGGTTTCATAATAAAGTGTAAAAAGACCATTTTTCTTACAGAGAGAAATGAGATAGAGTACTTCTGTGTTGATTCTTTCTTTTGAATATAGTATACATACAGGGGTATAGAAATTAGTTGGGAGGAAAACATGGCGATATTATATATGAGCATAGGTATTTTACTTTTATTAATTTGTTACAGTTTTTATAAACGCTATGTGCCGGTGCAAGGAATAAAGAAAGTGACGACCGTCGACTGTGCTTCTACAACGATTTCGTATGTAGATGTTCGTCATTTTCATGAAATGAAACAAAACCCCTGTCAAAAAGCAATCCATATTCCGCTTCCTTATTTAGAGAGACAGCATGAGGAAATTCCATATAAAGAAGTGGTCGTAATTGTTCCTGACAGCATTTCCCGAAATTTAAGCATTCGGCAGCTCAAAAAACATGGATATCAGGTCAAAGGATACATGTGTGCGGAAAGATGTGTATAATAAAAAAACGGCAAATAAGCCTTAAACGACTTTGATATAGAAGGATATAATAGATAAGCTAAGCGATACTCATTTCAAAATGGGTATCTTTTTTTGCTTTAAGGATTAAGAAGGGGAGTGGAGATCGGTTTCTTTTGGTTCAACAGCTACTGAGTCTTTTAGCGTATTTTTATGACAAAAGGTTTGAAAAATCCCTTTTGTGGTAAAAAAAAACGTAGTTCTCCTAGTGCATAGACAGAGGTTTAATAGGAAGTTATAATTTAGGCAATTACATAAAAGGGGAGTAAGCTAAGGAAGGTGAATAGATGTGCGAAAGATAAAGCGGTTGCTATTTCTGTTCATTTGTATAGCGGTTGTAATTGTTGCGTATGAGATGATTCGATATCCGATTGAAAACAATGCTGCAAGTGTGCAGCAGCATTTGCGAAATTGGGAGCATAAAGAAAGTATTGATGGTTCTGCAAGGATTACGCTGCAAGATTTTAAACGGGTTGATCACTCTAATACATACATAGCCTTATTCTCCATACCTGGTGATAAAGAAGGAATGGCCGTATTGAAGCAAGGATGGAACAAACGCCTGCGTATTGAAGTCAGTACCAAAATGAGCAATTTAGTGGATTATGATGATATCCATACAAATAAAGGTACATATGCGCTGTTTACAGGAACAAATAGAAGTAAACAAATTGAGCGCGTAAAGGCGGCTTTGGTGCACGATACATATACAATTGATGCCGCGGTTCCAAAAAGTGATTATTTTGTGCTGTATGAAAAAATACCGAGTCATATTAAACATCCGTTTCCAGCAACGACAACGCTGCTAGATAAAGCAGGGGATGATATCACGGTTAAAGAATTTATGGATCAAGAGCTGCGTGAATAACACGCGGCTTTTTTCTATAATAAAAAGCTTTTTAAAAAAATTCACGTTTTGTTCATATTTTCGAAAGAAAGAATTTTAAGCAAAAAAATCAAATATTTGCTACAAAACAAAGGGGAATTAACGGGCAAAATAAGTTTCATACAGGGCGTCACATTTTCTTTGAAAATTTGTCACAAAATATTCAATTATGTCGATGTGTATTGATATATCAATGTTGAAGCAAACATGCAAAGCTAATTTTGCAGTTATTCCTAAAGAAATAGTTAAGAAATGGGAGCTGAATCCTTTTATTTACATTTATTCATACCAAATTATGTGATAGAATATCGCAAGGTTGAAGCACTCTAACCCCATTGGTACAGTCACTATATTAGAATATTTTTAATATAAAAAAATAAAGCAAAAGGGACGAAAAAAATGTCATTTTGTATTACAATAGTAGTGGCCTACAAATAAGGGGGAAGAGAGTCTGTATAAAAATGTCGTTATCTAGCGAAAGATAGCGCATTTTGAATGTTCATCAATATAGGCTTCGCATCATGTGTTGTTAGAAAGGAGAGTTTTAAGTGAAACCAAAAAAAGGATTTTGGAAGCTAGTAGGTTTACTATCTGCGCTTTCACTAGTATTTTTGAGCGGTTGTTCAAAACTTGCTGTATTGAACCCGCAAGGTCCTGTTGCAAAAACGCAATCTGATTTAATCATTTGGTCTATGTGGATGATGTTGATCGTGGTTGTTGTCGTATTTGCTATTTTTATATTTGTTCTTGTCAAATATCGTGAAAAACCTGAAAACATGGACTATGAGCCACCTGAGCAAGAAGGTAACTTAAAGATGGAGGTTATTTGGACAGCATTCCCAATCATCATCTTAATTCTATTAGCAGTGCCAACTGTTAAAGCGATCTACTCTGCAGAAGAAGTACCGGCAGAATCAAAGGATAAAGATCCAATCGTGATTCACGTTACATCTGCAAACTGGAAATGGATTTTCAGTTATCCGGAACAAAATATCGAGACGGTTAACTACGTAAACATTCCAGCAGATACGCCAGTGAAATTTGAGTTAACGGCTCAAGGACCTATGAACTCATTCTGGGTACCAGAACTTGGCGGACAAAAATATTCGATGAACAATATGTCAATGCCATTATACTTAGAAGCTGATAAGCCTGGTTCTTATATGGGACGTAGTGCTAACTTCTCGGGTGAACATTTCACTCAAATGCAGTTCGAAGTTCAAGCTCAAACGGACAAAGACTTCAAAGAGTGGGTTAGTGACGTAAAAGGTACAGCTGGTAAATTGACTGAAAAGAAATATGATCAAATCCTAAGCCCAGGCGTTGTTGGTCGTCAAACTTACAACGGTACACATTTAAAATGGATTGACCATGCAAAAGATGTATACATTCCTGGCAAAGAGCTAGAACGTGGTACAGGACATGATCACAGCAAGATGAAAGAAGACGAAAAAACGAGTAATGAAGAAATGGAAAACATGGATCACTCAAATCATGAATAACATTCATTTATTACACTAAATAACGTAATGATTGGGGGAAGACATAATGAAGCTAGATGAATTTTTCGTCACTGGCGAACCTATGATTTACGCTGCTGACGCAGCAATCGCTATGACGGTCATCGGTATCGTTTTTGTCTTAACATATTTCAAGAAATGGAAATGGTTATGGACAGAATGGTTAACAACAGTTGACCATAAAAGACTCGGTGTCATGTACATCCTTTCAGCTGTATTAATGCTTTTCCGCGGCGGAATTGATGGAATCATGATGCGTATGCAGCTTGCATTCCCGGGTATGAACATTTTAGATGAACATCACTACAACGGAGTCTTCACGGCTCACGGTGTTATCATGATCTTATTCATGGCAATGCCATTTATTATCGGACTAATGAACGTAATCGTTCCATTACAAATTGGTGCGCGTGACGTAGCATATCCGTTCTTAAACGCAATCAGTTTCTGGACATTCTTTATGGGAGCAATGCTATTTAACCTTTCTTTCGTAATCGGAGGAGCTCCTGATGCAGGTTGGACAAGTTACTTCCCGCTTGCAGGTAAAGAATTCAGTGAGGGTATCGGAAATAACTTCTATGCCGTTTCACTACAGATTGCTGGTGCTGGTACATTAATGACTGGTATCAACTTCTTTGTAACAATTTTAAAAATGCGTGCCCCTGGCATGACAATGATGAAAATGCCAATGTTTACTTGGTCAATCTTCATCACATCAATTATTATCATTTTCGCGTTCCCTGTATTAACAGTAGCGCTTGCACTTATGACACTTGACCGTGTATTCGGAACAGCCTTCTTTACAATGGCTAACGGCGGTCTTCCAATGATGTGGGCTAACTTATTCTGGATTTGGGGTCACCCTGAAGTATATATCGTTATTTTACCGGTATTCGGTGTCTTCTCAGAAGTTATCAGTACACATTCTCGTAAGAACTTATTCGGTTATAAAGCAATGGTAGTATCAATGGTCGGTATCGCATTCTTAAGTTACCTTGTATGGGTGCATCACTTCTTTACAATGGGTAACTCACCGTCAGTTAACTCGTTCTTCTCAATCACAACGATGTTAATTGCCGTACCAACCGGCGTTAAAATCTTTAACTGGCTCTTTACAATGTATAAAGGCCGTATCAAATTTACGACTGCGATGCTTTGGTCATTAGCGTTTATTCCAAACTTCGTAATCGGTGGGGTAACAGGGGTTATGCTTGCGATGGCATCAGCCGATTATCAATATCATAACAGTTACTTCCTAATCGCTCACTTCCACTATGTATTAATCTCTGGTACAGTGTTTGGCTGTTTCGCAGGTTTATACTTCTGGTATCCGAAAATTTTCGGTCACACGTTGAACGAAAAATTAGGAAAAATTTCATTCTGGATTTTTGTTGTTGGATTTAACGTATGTTTCTTCCCACAATTCTTCCTAGGTTTAGACGGTATGACTCGTCGTATGCAAACTTATGCTGACAACCTTGGCTGGAACGGATTAAACTTAGTTTCAACAATCGGTGCATTCTTAATGGGTCTTGGCTTCTTCGTATTAGTAGTTAACTTATTATACAGTGCATGGAAAAACAAACGCGACACTGCAAACGATCCTTGGGATGGTCGTACACTTGAGTGGTGGACTAAATCACCAGTTCAAGCTTACAACTTTGCAGTAATTCCTCATGTGAAAGAAATGGATGCATTCTGGCACATGAAAAAACGTAATGAAACAGAAATTAAAGCAGAAGACTTAAAACCAATTCACTTACCAAGCAACTCTGGTGTGCCGTTTATCTCAGGTATTTTCTGGTTTATCGGTGGATTTGGCTTAGTATTTGAATGGATTCCAATGGCAATCGTTGGATTAGCAGGTATTTTTGCTTGTATGCTTGCTCGTTCATTTGATTATGATCCGGGCTTCTATGTAAAAGTAGATGAAATCAAGAAGGTTGAAGGAATTACAGGGGGTGACAAATAATGGCAGGACATTTAGATAAATCATTGCCGTTAGAATACCAAGAAGAACAAAGTCGCCTGAATATCCTTGGATTCTGGATTTTCTTAGGTGCCGAGATCGCGTTGTTCTCTACGCTGTTCGTAACGTACTTAACGTACCATACGCGTACAGCGGGTGGCCCTACTGCAGAAGAACTGTTCGTTGTTAAAGATTTTATGATCGAAACGCTGTTACTACTATTCAGTAGTTTCACGATGGGAATTGCCATCTTTAAAATGCGTAATAATGATTTAAAAGGACTTTTAGTTTGGTTTGTTATTACACTTGTTCTTGGTGGAGGATTCCTTTTCTACGAAATTCGTGAGTTTTACATGTACGCAGTTCACGAAGGTGCAACAATGCAAACAAGTGCCTTCTTATCAGGGTTCTTTACACTACTTGGAACGCACGGTCTTCACGTAACAGTCGGTGTATTCTGGGCAATCAGTATTATTATTCAATTAGTAAGACGAGGATTAACACCAGTTACTGCTCGTAAAGTATTTATTATCGGTTTATACTGGCATTTCCTTGATGTTGTATGGATCTTCATCTTCACGCTTGTATACTTGAACGGATTGGTGGGATAAGACATGGAAAATAAACAAGGCCAAAAAGCAGGTTTTCCGCTTAGTCATGTATTTGGGCTTATCCTTTCACTAGCCTTAACATTCGCAGCGCTTGGTTTAGTAGTGCTAGCTGATCTATCAAGAAGCATTACGATGACTCTTATCATGATCCTAGCGTTATTACAAGCAGCAATGCAGCTAGTAATGTTCATGCACATGACTGAAAGTGAAAATGGTAAAGTACAGGTTGCAAATATTCTTTACAGTTTCTTTATTGCACTTTGTATCGTTGTTGGTACACTGTGGATTCTTGCAGCTCACTTTAACCATTAAAAATAAAACCACTTACTTCGGTAAGTGGTTTTATTTTTTTTCATTCAGTTTATATTTCAATGTTTGATATTCTCCCGTAGCCACTTTTTTTACTACTTTTCCTTTATCATCTCTATAAACATTTACTTGTTCGTATACTTCAATTCGGTATCCGCCTCTTTTTTCTGTTTTAACATGAACTTCTTTGACCGACATATTTAATTGTTCCGCATCGTCTTCATCAGCAGAGGTTTCAACAGCTCCTCCATCAAGTGAAAGGTGAGCTAAGCTGTCAAACGACTGCTGGGAATTGTTATCAACATAGCTTGTCACGACTAAAATGCCGGCAAAAAACAATACTAAAAAAAGCGTCCGGACTTTTATCTTCATTTTAAAACACCCCCGTAAACTGACAAACAAGCACGACTGCACCTAATATCCAAACGTAAATCGCAAACGTTTTTAACGAATGATGCTTTAAATAATTGATCATCCATTTTACTGCTACATAACCAAATAAAGCAGATGAAAGGGTGGCGACGAATAAAAAGAAAACGGAAAGCTGCTCGACTTCACCTGTGACTACATCTTTTAACTGAAGTAACACTGCTCCGCAAATGGCGGGAGTCGACAATAAAAATGAAAAATAAGCGGCTGTTTCACGATCTAATTTTCGCATTAGCGCAGCTACCATCGTTAAGCCTGACCTGGATACAGCAGGGAATATAGCAGCTGCTTGAAACGAGCCGATAAAAAAAGCATCTCCGTATGAAATATGATCCATTTTTTTATAGCCATTTTTTACGGAATCACCAAACCATAACAGCAGTCCCGTCGCAAGAAATTCCCAGCCGATCGTTAAGCCAGATTTAGAAATGCTGTCAAAATAGTCTTTGAACAAAAGACCAATTGCAACTGCAGGGATCGTTCCTATCACTAAAAGCCCTGTAAGCTTGCTAAAGGGATGCCGAATAATATGCCATAGCTCACGCTTATAAAAGACAAACACAGCAAGCAGAGTGCCCATGTGCAGCATCGTATCTAAATACAATCCCGCATCGTCTAAGCCAAATAAGTGGCGCCCTAAATACAAATGCCCCGTGCTGCTTATCGGTAAAAACTCTGTAAGCCCCTGAATGATTCCCAAAATAAATGCTTCAAACCACGACATCTTATCACCTCATACAGCGTGTCCTTATTAGTAGTGTATAGAGGAAGTTCTGAGAACATGACAAAAACATGGAAGTATAGGCATTCATTTAGTGAAATAAATATGTAAAAATAGGTCATAGTATAAGAAGAGACGACCATTCTTATCTCCATCTCATCCACTATGGAAAGAGGTGCTTAAAATGATACGAAAATGGGTTGCTGTATGCGTCGTATTCGCTGCTTTTATTTTTCCGCAAGCAGTAAGTGCTGAACAGCCAAAAGTAGAGGTGTTTCAAATTGAAACGGGCAGAGTCGTTCGTTCAACGCCCAAACCTCCAAATGTTCAAAAAGAAGCCGAAAAAAGTATTGCGTCCATTACTGGTTTATATAAAAAGGCAAGTCCGCTTCCTAAAAAAGGCTATCTTGTTAAAGTACCTCTTGATCCAGCCGTGAAAATTGAAAATAGTGCGGTCAACACGCTGGCAAGTGAAGTTATTTTTGTTCTTGAACCGAACCAAAAACCAATCATGATGGTATTTGACAATGAAAATAGAACCTATTTTTTTGAATTTACTCATGATTTAACTCTTCTCAGAAAAGCATTACAGCTATAAGTCATCGAAATGATGGCTTTTTTTTACATAGAAAGTTGACAGTTTATTGTGATAAATGTAATATATTTAGAAAAGTCAGAAATAATAAGGGGGAGAATTATGTGATAGCTCTACGACCGTTCTCCAAAAAAGACTTTAAACAGCTAATGGATTGGATTCCCTCCGAGTCATTTATGGTGCAATGGAGCGGCTCTAGCTTTTCTTTTCCGCTTACTCCTAGACAGTTAAAACACTATATTCGATATGCAAATGAAGATGGTGCCTCTACCTATGCTTTTTCTGTCATAGATGACAATGAACAGCTTATTGGGCATATTTCCCTGGCTCATATTGATTATTATCATAAAACAGGAAGAATTGGCCGAGTGCTGCTTGGTGAAAAGTATAGAGGAAAAGGGTTTTGCTCGCACATGTTTGAAAAAGTGTTAGCTTTCGGTTTTGAAGAACTGGGCCTTCACCGAATTTCGCTCGGCGTCTTTGATTTTAACGAGCGGGCGATTCAGTCTTATGAACGAATTGGCTTTACACGCGAAGGCCTTCTTCGAGATGTCCGGCTTGTAGATGGACAGTACTGGAGCTTAATTGAAATGAGTATGCTAGAAAGTGAATGGGCACAGCGTGATGTGCATCAAAAATCAAGCTAACATCTACTAGTGAAAAGCCAGCTTCCCAACAAGCGGGCTTTTTTGACGTGTGCTTAAATTTCCTCAAGAAGGTATAAATTTTCATTCATTAAGGCATATAGAGAGTAAGTGATGTGTAAAGGAGGCCGTATGAATGAAAAAATACAAAGTAGGCATCTTAGCGGCATGTATGTTGCTTTTAGGAACCGCTGGGTTTGGAATTGTCTATCAGCATCAAACATCTGCTAAAGAGCAGCCTCATTCGTTTAATGTACTCGTTATGGGCGTAGATGAAAGGCCAGGCGATACGGGCCGCTCAGATGTATTAATGGTGGTCAATTTAGATAAAAGCCATAATAAAGCAAAGGTTATGCCGATCCCTAGAGATACGCGCGTGCACATTGATGGAAAAGGGACGGATGAGAAAATTAACCATGCTTATCGATACGGAGGCATTCCTTTAACCGTGCGCACGGTTGAGAATTTTTTAAATATTGACGTTGACTACTATGTGAAAGTAAATATGGAGGGGTTCAAAGATGTAGTCGATGAACTTGGCGGCGTGAACGTGAATAACCCGTTTCCTTTTGTCTTTGATTCATTTATCTTTCCTGAAGGAGAAAATGCGTTGAACGGTGAAAAAGCTCTTGCCTATGTACGGATGAGACATGAAGACCCAAAAGGTGATTTAGGAAGAAACAATCGCCAGCGTCAAGTGGTGGAAGCTCTATTAGATAAAGGAATGAACATGTCAACGGTGAAAAATATCCCAAGTCTTCTCACGCTCGCAAAAAAGCATATCCAAACGAATATTGATGTCAGCGATGCATTTACGATGTATAACGTCATTAAGAATGGACGGCCTGATTTCGAAACGGTAACGGTAAAAGGAGAAGGACAAATGGTAGATGGTACATGGTATTATGTTGTAAAACCATCTGAAAAAAAGCAGCTGAGCGCTATGTTTCAACAAACCCATTAATAAAAAAGAGGGCTGAATTTTTTCAGCCCTCTTTTTATTCACCAATTTCTTCTTGGCGCTGCAAGCAAGAAATTTGTTTTTTCTCTGGATGGACACCAAATGTATAGCCCCACGTTTGCAATTTATCTAGAATGATTTCGTCTTTTTTAAAGCCAAAGATCATCACTACATCTTGGTTTTCATCTAAAAGCAAATACTTTTCATCTTTGCGCCACATCGTTAAGTTTGACGCATAGAAAAGATTCCAGCCGTTATTCATGCGATGGCCGGTTGCTTGGTTTTTATAGTTGACAATCATATTTCTTCCTCCATTAGTGAATCTTTCTAAAAGTAAAACTTCAAAGAATATTATAAACGTTCTCTTCCTAGAAATCTATTATTTATCCTATTGAGGGGACCTCGCCGTGATGTTTATAAAATACATGTGATAAAAGATTTAGTATATAAGGATATATCTGTATAAAACAAGAGTCAATAAGTAAGAAAACGGAGAAAAAAAGGGTCTAAAAGCGTATATAATTGAAAAAAATATAAGTTATCTAGCTTTAAAGACTTAAAAACACGCTTTTCAGACCATGGACATGCTTTTTCGAATTTCTACCTACAAGAAAGAAGGCAGAGGTGCGAAATGTGTAGGTGAATCTAAATGAGTTTACGGTAAACATGGAGCCCCAAAACGTGGTATACGCTAGAAAAGGGGGAAATTCAACGATGTCCAAAAAAGCGCTATGGATTAAAAATGCTTCGCAAGTTGTAACGGCCAAAGAAAATAAAGGTCCTTTAGCTGGCAAAGAAATGAGAAACTTGACGGTGATTGAAAATGGCTCAGTCTGGATAGAAGGAGATCAAATTGTGACCGTAGGTACAACAAAAGAGCTAGAACAAAAATATGAAAGGGAAAGAAATGATGCAACGATTATTGATGCTTCTCATAAAATTGTGACTCCGGGTCTGATTGATCCTCATACACACGCTGTGTACGCTGGCTCTCGTGAAGAAGAATTTTATAGGCGGTTTGAAAGACCAACTTCTTACTTGGATTTATTAGAAGAAGGTGGAGGTATTCACTCCACTGTCGTTCAGACACAGGAAGAGTATGCGTACCGAATTTATCAGCAGAGCTATGAGCGTCTTACGTCTTTTCTAGCTCACGGAGTCACGACTGTAGAAGTGAAAAGCGGGTACGGCTTAGAACTAGAAACAGAGCTGAAGCAGCTGCAAATCGCTAAAATGCTGAATGATACACACCCAGTTGATGTCATAAGCACCTTCTTAGGAGCACACGTCGTACCTTTTGCATATAAAAGAGATACGCAGAAATACGTCAATTTACTTATTCACGAAATGATTCCTCAAATTTCTTCTTATAAGCTCGCAGCATTTAATGATGCTGTATGTCTTTCAAATGCTTTTTCATTCCAACAATGTCAAGAAATACTCGAAGCCGGGAAAAGATATGGCATGCTTCCTAAAATACATGCCGACCCCTTTGAATACTGCAGAGGAGCGGAGCTCGCAGCAGAGGTAGGAGCGATATCAGCAGATTATCTTTTGTATGCTTCTGATGAAGGGTTAAAGAAACTGGCTGAAAAACGGATCGTAGCCACACTTTTACCGGGGAATTCCTTATTTGTTGGAATGAAATGGCCAGATGCTAGAAAAATGATCGATTTAGGCGTTCCGGTTACTCTTTCTACAGACTGCAATCCAGGTTCATCTCCAACGACTTCACAGCAATTTGTGATGAATCTGGCATGTATGAATATGAACATGAGTCCTGAAGAAGTGCTTGTAGCCACAACTATTAACGCAGCTCATGCTATTAATCAAGGAGATAAGATTGGGAGTATTGAATCCGGAAAACAAGCTGACTTAGCGATTTTTAATGTCTCTAGTTATCGAACCCTTCAATATCAGTATGGCTTGAATCATATTGATAGCGTAGTGAAAAAAGGAGAAGTAGTTGTAGAAAACGGTAAAGTTTTGTAAAACAAGTTTATAGAAAAAGAGAAAAGGGTAAAGAATAGAGAATTTGTCACACATGCAAAGGCAGGGAATTTAGATATGATTACAAAACAAAATGTTATTCCATTACTAAAAGAAGCTTGCCCATCTTTTGAGCCAAGCGAAGAAATCAACTTCAACGATAAAGAAGAGCTGCAGCATGAATTAAGCCGAGTAGCGGGTCATTTGATCTCTCTTGAATATAACGGCCAGCTCGAACGTGAACCGGATGTGTTTGAAGCGATTGAACAGCTGTATATAGAAGGTGAATCTGATGTGAAAGAAGCTGTTACAACGGGACTCTTTCAAGCAATGCATGAAATGATTATAGATCAGCAAATTAGTCCAGAAGAAATTGGAATGCTATTAAAACCTCACTCACTGAAGTGGTGGAAAACGATTGACCACTTTAGCGAAAATAGTGCGGAACAGTAAGGAAAAAGAACGTCATGGAAACATGATGTCCGTGACGTTCTTTTCTTTTACTGTTCTTTTTTCAGCTGGCGCTCTAAAATGAAAGGACCAAACGGAATAACCGACATAAGAAATGCAAATAAAGAGCGGCCGATTGACCATTTATGAGCGAATTTTACATGAACGACTGCAAGAGCATACAGCACAAAAAGTGCACCGTGTGCTGCGCCTACAACTGATACAGCTTCGGGTATGCCTGCTGCATATTTTAGCGGCATAGCAATGCCCAGCAGCAGTAAAAATGAAATTCCTTCTAAAATTCCTACTAAGCGCAGGCGACCGATTGGTGATGTAAGAACCATGTTTTCTCCTCCCGTAACGACGGAATAAATTTCTGTATCGATGACAAAAATGTACCATAGCAAGCTCTTCATATACAAGCATCATTTGTATCTGTCACAAAAAAGTCGAAAACGCTTTAATTTGTGCTATAGAAGTATTTTGTTTGAAAAACTGACATACTCTTGTGATGCAATGTATAAAAGAGCACACTACTTGTTGACAAGTTATTTTAATTATTTTATATGTATAGTATCGAAAACGTATGAGAGGATTTTTTACCATGACAAACCGAAAACAGCAGCGGGAGAAAATTTTAGATGCTGCTTTTGAAGTGTTCGGATCCAAAGGTTACTATGAAGCAAAAATGATTGATATTGCTAAACTAGCGGGTGTATCTAAAGGAACGCTTTACTTGTACTTTTCGTCTAAAGAGTCGCTTTATATCGCTGTTAATAATCGTTCGTTTGATGAGTTTTTGTATCATGCAAAGCGAAGAACAGATAAATGCCAAACGTTTCACGAAAAGCTCTATTCAGTTGCGAAACATCACCTGCTCTTTTTTTACGAAACTAAAAAATATCCGGACTCTTTTTGGCAAGCCCCTCACCAAATGCCAGAAATGATGGGTCGTCTTCATCAATTTTTTGAGGATTATCACGGGCTTGTTGCTAAATTGATTGAAGAGCAAAAAATAAAAAACGCTTTTTTACACTCAAAAGCGTTTTGCAGCATGTTAAATGGGTATAGGATGGATATCGTTTCCGATGATGATATAACAGAAGAAGATATCATGAACTATGCGGAGTTCATTGTGAACTTATACATTGAAGGCTGCTATTTTGAGACCCAAAAATGACTCGTCGGTACTGGTTGATAATGGAGGGATATGATGAATAACAGCAGCACAGTAATTAATTTTTCATATTTTCAAGAACAAACCGTTACCAAGGTAAACACAGACAACACCCTGCCGTTTTCTCTTGGATTTAGTAAAGGCGGACTTGTGGCAGAATGTCCATGGAGACTAAAAAACAAACGCAGCATCTTGCTTGGTCAAGCAGACTGGAAATCGCTACATTCCGCTGAGCAGCGTCAGCAAGTCGAAGCGCTGCTGCTTGGCCAGCGCATTCTCTCTATACAGTGGTATGAAGATATCGGTATACTTCGAATTGCGTTTTCTAACGGGTATGCGCTAGATATGTTTCATGACAGCTCGTTTTTTGAAGGCTGGGATTTATATGGTCAAGACGGCTTTTCCTTTATCTCGCTTCCAGGGGGAGCGTGCGACCATCAAATTTCAGTTTGTATAGACAGTTCATCAGCACATGAAAGGAGGTGAGTTTTTTTTACGAAAAACTGACCCATGGGTACTCTAAAATTGTTTAAAAAAATAAAACGGGTCTGCAGCTATTAAAGGATGAAGGCTTCTCAAATAACTTAGTTACGTAACGGAGGAAAAAGATGAATTTTTTGACGAGATTTAGTTTAAAAAATGCGGTAGCTGTGTTTATCGTTTCATTTTTACTTATTTTAGCGGGGCTATATTCATTTTCAAAACTAAAAATTGATTTACTGCCGAATATCGAATTTCCGCAGCTGTCTATTGAAGCAACGTATCCTGGGGCTTCTCCTGATGACGTAAATGAAAGTGTCACGTCGAAAATCGAAGACCAAGTAAAAGGAATTGAAGGCGTTAAAAGCGTACAAAGCGTATCATATGAAAACGTCGGTATTATTAATTTAGAATTCCCGTTTAATACGGATTTAGATAAAGTTGAACAACAAATTAACTCGTCGATAAAAGAATTAGATTTGCCAGAGTCATCAAATGTAGACGTAAACCGTTTTTCATTTGGTTCCTTCCCTATTTTCAACATTTCACTGTTTGCAAAAGATGATGCAAATCTTGAAAAAGTATTAAACGATGAAGTGATTCCTGAATTGAATAAAATTCAAGGTATTAACTCCGTCTCAGTTGGCGGTGTGAAAGAGGACCTTTTACAAATTACGGTCGATAAAGAAAAAGCAGCTCAAGCTGGTTTAACGCTTGATGGGATGAAAGAACAAATTAATCAAAAAGCCGTTTCCTTCCCAGCAGGAACATTAAACGGAAAAGAGCTTCAAATTCCAGTGCGAGTAGAAGAAAAAGTTGCCACGATCGATGCATTAAAGAAAATCCAGCTGAAATCCACGATGAACCCTGAAGCACAGCCTGTGAAACTTGGCGATATTGCCAAAGTCGAAGCCGTAACAGAACAAGGCGAATATACACGCTATGACGGCAAAGATGCGCTGTCGATGGCCATCACAAAAAAGCAAGACGCTAATACGGTTGAAGTGGCCAACGAAACGATGAAGATTTTGAAAAAATATGACGATCAGTTAGACTACGCAATTGGCTTTGACTCAGCTGACGGCATTGAAAAGTCTGTTGAAACATTAGTACGCGAAGGATTGCTCGGGGCATTATTTGCGTCACTCGCCGTGCTGATTTTCTTGCGTAACTTCCGTGCGACAATCATTGCGATTATATCGATTCCATTATCGCTGTTAGTATCAGCTATTTTCTTAAACCAGCTTGATATTTCGCTTAATATTATGACACTAGGTGGAATGGCTGTAGCCGTTGGGCGCGTAGTAGATGACAGTATTGTTGTGATTGAGAACATTTTCAGACGCGTTCGCCGTTCAGAAGAAGGCATGAGCAATGAGCTTGTCGAATCGTCCACAAAAGAGATTTTAAAAGCGATTACCTCGTCTACGATTACAACGGTTGTCGTATTCTTGCCAATCGGCTTTGTAGGAGGAATTACAGGAGAGTTCTTCTTGCCGTTTGCCTTAACAGTTGTTTTTTCACTGTTAGCATCTCTTCTTGTAGCGATTACAATCGTGCCGATTCTCGCAAAGTTTGCATTTAAAAAAGTACCGCCTGAAGAAAAAGAAGGAAAGCTGCAGCGCGGGTATGCAAAAGCGATTGCATGGTCGCTTAATCATAAAATCAAAATTTTGATTTTATCCTTTATTTTACTGTTTGGATCATTTGCGCTTGTTCCTTCACTTGGCTTTACGTTTATTCCAAATGAAGAACAAAAAATGCTTCAAGCCAACGTTCAATTACCGGCATCTACGTCCCTTGAAAAAACAAACGATGTATCCTTAAAAATTGAAAAGATGTTTGCGGACC
Source organism: Priestia sp. FSL W8-0524 (assembly GCF_038005965.1). Classification (NCBI taxonomy): domain Bacteria; kingdom Bacillati; phylum Bacillota; class Bacilli; order Caryophanales; family Bacillaceae; genus Priestia; species Priestia sp. FSL W8-0524. The sequence goes on along the minus strand of NZ_JBBOUG010000001.1, from coordinate 2,922,965 downwards.
AAAACGAAATTTCAGACGTGACAACGGAAGTTGGATCACGTGACTTTTCAACAGGTGTAAAACGTCCGAACCAAGTTGGCTATTTCTTGAATGTAAAAGAAGGCGTGAATGTCGATACGTTTATTGATAAAGTTCAAAAGAAAATGGAAAGCATCACGAAAGAAGAATCACCGAAAGCAACAGTTAATGTGCAAGAAGCATCAACAGGAGGGCCGCCTACAAATAATAACGTGACGGTTGATTTATATTCTTCTAATTTAGATGACTTGCAAAAGGCAGCTAAGCAAGTGGAAAACCACTTAAACAAAGACAAACGTCTTAAATATGTAACAAATAACTTCTCAGATAAGCAAAAGCAGCTTGTAGTAGAAGTAGATCCTGATAAAGCCGCAGAGTACGGGGTATCTGGATTTCAGCTGCTCGGTACAATCTCTGATCAAACCAAACCGGTATCGGTTGGAGACTTAAAATTGGATAATACAAAACGAGCGGTTCAGCTTTCGTACGATAAAGACCTTGCCTCAGTAAAAGAAATTAAAGACCTGCAAGTGTTTACAGAGAGAGGGCCTGTGTTAGTAAAAGATATCGCTGACGTTCGTACAATTGATACGTTCACTTCTATTCAAAAGCTCGACGGTAAAGTATTTGCGCGAGTAGAAGCAGACATCAAAGGCGATGATGTTCAAGCTGTGACCAAAGATGTTGTAGATGGAGTGAAAAAGCTAGACTTGCCGAAAGATGTGAGCTTGGATGGAGGAGGCGGAAGCGACGAGACAGTAGAAGTCTTCCAATCTCTAGGTCTAGCCATTTTAACAGCAATCGGCCTTGTGTATTTAACAATGCTCGTTACGTTTGGAAAAGCGCGTATTCCATTTATCATTTTATCGTCACTCATTTTTGTGCCAATCGGTTCGTTAGTTGGTCTTGTCATTGCAAAAGAACCGCTGTCTGTCAGCGTCATGATTGGATTCTTAATGCTGATTGGAATCGTTACAACAAACGCGATTGTGCTTGTAGATCGAATTACCCAAAATCGTGAACAAAAAGGCATGACAATCCGCGAAGCCCTTATTGAAGCTGGGAAAACGCGATTGCGTCCAATTTTAATGACGGCGTTTGCTACCATTGCTGCTTTAATCCCGCTGGCGCTTACTACGTCAAGCGGAACGCTGATTTCAAAAGGCTTAGCCATCACGGTAATTGGAGGACTTACGTCATCTACTCTTCTTACTTTAATTATTATTCCAGTTGTATACGAACTCTTCTTCGCAAGGCAAGTAAAAAGAGAAAAACAGCTGGAAAAAGAAACGACATAAGAACTATTTTCTAATAGAGGAAAATATGACCATAGACTATATGTTATAATAAAAGTACGTTTTAACCCCTTATATTATAGAAAAAGAAGCGGCGCTTTCGAGCGCCGCTTCTTTTTTATGTAAAATCATTATTTACAAAAAATGATTAAATGTCTTGTATGGAGGGAAAGAGTGTTAACAGGAAGCTTTACTATATCATCGTAGAGTTATCTAAAAACCATACAAAGTACAGGAGTGTCGTTTTCGTGAGTTCAACAAAGAAAGCTGTATTTATCAGTTCCATTATTTTAAATGTCCTTTTCATAGGTGTTTTTGCTTTTTATGCAACAAGCAGCAGCGCGATGAAAAATCCGCTGTCATCTAAGGGTTCGTCTAAGCAAAGCTATAGAGACAATCCTTATTACATTGAACGGACTACTTTGTTCAAGCAATTAAGTATTCCTAAAGAGTCCATCGTATTTCTCGGTGATAGCATTACCCAGCGCTCTGAGTGGAGCGAACTTTTTCATAATAAGCAGATTGTCAATCGAGGCGTAGCCGATGATACAACTGAAGGGGTATTGCATCGTTTAAAAAGCATTACAGATGCTAAACCAAAAAAGATTTTCTTAATGATTGGCATTAACGATTTAAATGAGCAAAAATCTGTAAAAAAAACCAAAGCCAATTACGCTGAAATTCTTGAGCGTATTCATAAAGAATCACCGGATACAAAAGTCTATATTCAAAGTGTACTGCCCGTCAACAATAAAAAATGCGGCGACGCAGTGGACAATAAAGATGTTATCGCATTAAACAACTATTTAGAGCGTCTCGCTAAGAAACATAATGATTCTTACATTGACCTGTATTCGAAAGTATCCAAAAACAATCAGTTAAAAAGTAGTTTCACGGTGGATGGTCTTCATTTAAAAGGCCAAGGCTATGCTGTTTGGAAACAAGAAGTTCAGTCATACGTTAATGAATAAAAAAGAGGTTGAGACGTAGCGTAACGAAACAGATGAAACTACATTCACCATAACAAAAAAACGAACCACTGATTAAACATGCTGATCAGTGGTTCGTTTTTCATTTGAGCTAAAATATTTTTGTTTCAGCTTTTTTTAGATAAGCTCTGGTAAATGTTTTTTAGCATCGTATTCGACAAGAGCATCATCGTTTTTAATACGCTGTAAATAATCAGGATTTGAAATTAGCGGGCGGCCAATAGCAGCTACGTCGATCCAGCCGGCTTGAAGCGCTTTTTCAGCTGATTCAGGCGTTAAATCACCCACGCCGATAATTGGTCCATCCCAGTACTTACGCGTGATTTCATAAAGGTTTTGGCCGTTTTGGACATCTTCGTAAAAATCAAGCATAGACGGGTGAATAATCTCAATGCCTGTTTCTTTAAAAGCTTCTGTATACGTTTGAATGGCTTTTTCGGTATCATCCCAGCGATAGTCTGGTTTATCAAGCTTATGAGGAGAGAAGCGAATCACAACGCGTTCTTTTCCGATAGCGTCAATAACAGCAGAAATCACTTCTTTCATAAACGTTAATCGCTGTGCAAGGTCGCCTCCGTATTCATCCGTGCGTTTGTTAGACCAGTCTGAATTAAATTGATCAATTAAATAGCCGTGAGCACCGTGAATTTCAACGCCGTCAAAGCCTGCTTCAATGGCATTTTTAGCTGCTTGAGCGTACTGTCCTACAACTTCTTTAATATCTTCTTTTGACATTTCTTCAGGCTCTTCGTACGGCTTGCGGAAACGAGGCACTTGACCTTGTGCTGCAATAGCAGAAGGTGCCTGAGGTTTATGTCCATTGATTAACTCAGGATGACTCAAGCGGCCAACGTGCCAAATTTGAGCAATAATCGTGCCGCCTTCTTCATGAACAGCTTCTGTTACAGGCTTCCATGAATCAATTTGTTCTTGTGTATAGATACCGGGAACGCCAGGATTTCCTTTTGCGCGTTCGCTGATAACAATTCCTTCACTAATAATTAAGCCAATACCATCCTTTGCGCGGCGGCGGTAGTAGTCTACAACGTCTTGACCGACTACGCCTGTCTCTGGATCAGCAAAGCATCGTGTCATCGGTGCCATTGCTGTACGAGTGTGTAAATCAAATGCTTCAATGTTTGTTGGTTGGAATAATTTTTCAAATTTACTCATTTTATATTCAGCTCCTTAAGAGGAAAGTATAGCTGCGAACGTTTTTGCAGCGGGTTCAGTTTATTGTAACAGGGGATTTGTTTTATCTTCAAACATTTCGACTTCCGAAAAATGATCACAAAAAAAGCCGGCTGTTTTGACAGCCAGCTTTTACAATATTAATGCTGTTTGTTAGGAAGTTTTTTCTCCGGGTGGCCAGTAGCTTGACCCTGCTTATTTTTACGCTGCTTTTCTTGATTGTCGTTCAGCTTTTGAACAAATTGATTTGTGTTTTCCATTATCCATACCTCCTTTATGAGCTTTCCCTGTTACTATAACCCATTGCACTCAAAAACATGACGCCAATCCGCTAAAAGCAGCTCCGTATATACACCGGTATATAGAAATTAACAGGAAAATCGTGTATACTGTTGTAAAAATAACGTTAATGTTTCGTGAGTTTATAATTTCTTATTCATTCATGAACAAGAAAAGGTGTTACGCAATGAGTGATTTTTTTAGCGGGAAAGAAATGTCGTTTATTTTAATTTTGACATTCAGCGTGTACATATTTGTCTGGAATGTGCCCCTTCAGGCGACCAATGCCATGATGATTTACTTTATCCTGCTATTTTTGTATACAGTCAGTAAGCTGCTTTTTTCTCCTCAGTTCCGACAATTTCCGCTTGTTAAGGTGCTATTGGCCATTTTATTTGTTCTTATGCTGGCTGAAATAATCGTTGCTTACAGCACTCATAGCATAAAGATTACAGATTTACATCATATTTTCGATTATTTCAGTCATATGGATTTGTATTCATAGTATGTACAGCCAAAAAATGATTTACGACGAAATCTTCTCTGAGTTCTGGCTGTGCTTTTTTATATTTTTTACACACTGCTTGCACAAGGAAAGAGAAAGAGTACGTTCTTTGACCAAAAGATCAGGGGAATGCCAAATTTCTTTGAATAGCTCTGTTAAGATGCTTTCGCAAGCATGTGGATCTTTTACTGCTGAATAGACAAGACGATACAAAAGCGTTTCATATCGATTGTAAAGCTGATGAAGTGCTTCTTTCTTTCGGTTTTTTATCTCTTGAATGAGTAAAAGATCATTGTTCATAAACGAGCCCCTTCGAAAATCAATTATAGTTCATTGTACCCTTGTTAAAATGAGCATAAACACCTAAAAAGGAGAGGCTTATGAGCTATGTAGTATCAAAAAAACAAGGCAAAATACTCAACGAGATATCAAAGAAGAGAACTTGGGGAAGTGAGAGACAACCTGCACGCTTTGCTCGTTACGTATCCAAATGAGCTGATAAACTTATTGTAGCTGGATGTGCATTGATTTTCCTTACAGTCGTCAGTTTACTAATCATCGGCATATATACAGTTTGTACATGGCTGTTTTTATAAAGAAAAGGTGCACATCAGTGCACCTTTTCTTTATGAATGTTGCTTCACTACGTAATTGACAATTTGTTCGGCTGCAGCGGCAGGGCCAGATGCCTGCTGGAAACTTGCGTTGATTTCTTTAATTCCTTTTTTATAGGAATCGTCGCGGACAACTTCGTCAACGGCACTTCTTAAAAGAGAGGCATTTACCGTTTCTTTTGCTAAGCGATAACCAGCGTTTAGTTCCACGAGCCTTTGAGCAACGATCGGCTGATCTTTGCCATGAGGTAAAACGACTAACGGTACGTTAAAATGAATAGCTTCGTTTACGCTGTTCATGCCTCCGTGCGTGATAAAAACGTCCGCTTCTTTTAACACGTCAAGCTGAGGAACATAGGGCAAAATAATAAAATGCTCTGGCGCTTTTTTAATTCTTTTAAAATCGGCCCGGTCTCCTGCTGCAATCACAACTTTTCCATCAAAATCGCTAAATGCGTCGATGCAAAGGTTGAAAAAGCCTTCTACGTCATGAAGTACCGTTCCCATTGAAATATAAAGAACTTTTTCGTCTTTCAGCTTTTCTAACGGAAAATCATGAGAGCGGTGACGCTTTGGAAAGCTTGGCCCAATAAATAAACACGAGTCATCAAAATGTTCATGAAGCGGCTGGAAAAAGCGGCTTGTGTACACGACCGTTAATTCGCCTTCATTGTTCATAAATTGAAGCAGATTTTTAGGCTCTATGCCAAACTGATTTTTAAGCAGGCTGAGCCCGTACTGAGCTTGTTCATCCGGCTGAAATGGAACGTCTGAATCAGGATGAAGAGGCATCATTGCTAAGCGGTCTTTCGGCATTAAAAAAGAAGCAGATGATACAATGCCAGGGATCCGCAAATAATCACGCACTAATTCGCCTGCTCCAAACTTGTCGTAAAACACAAAATCAAATTCAATTTTTTTTGATAATATATGAACAAGCTTCAGCGTATCTAAAGACGTTTGGATGTGGATGTTTAAAAAAGCGTTGATTCCTTGAGGAGTTTCAGGCTTGATGGATACACCGCTTAATAAGTCTGGGTGAATGTGTACGATAGCCCCGGCGTTTTCAAGGCGCTCTTTAAAACGCTCGGCCGTAATGTAATGAACTGTATCACCTCGGTCTGAAAAAGCTTTTACCATTCCAAGCGTTGGGTTTACGTGACCTTCAGCGGGAAAGTTGATCATTAAAATGTTTGCCATTTTTTCACTTCACTTTCGGTAAGATTTCTTCAAGCGTAATCAAATATAAGGAAGTTGACAACTAATTTGGTTAGCGCATTTATTTTTTGAAGCCCTGCCTTTGTGTATAAAATGTGAAAAAATATAACTTTTTTCCTAAAAAATAACATAATTAAACTGAGTTTATGATAGAATTTTGAGAGCACTAGAGAGAAAGAATCATTTTTGGAGGTTGCTATTTTGAGTACGTTATCAACAAATTCAGAACCGGTTTTAAAGCCTAAAAAGAAAAAAGAGTTTACTTACTTCACATTGCTTCTATTTATCGTGTTGGGCTTTGGACTGCAAATCCTAGCCGGAATTGGAGTAGCTATTTACGATGAAGTTATGGGTTCAAATATGACAGGAATTTTATTAGAAGGCCCATATGCTCTGCTTGTAGACGCGGCATTTTTTCTAGGGGTTGCGGTGCTTTATAGACCTGTGCGCAGATTTTTAAAACCTATGTGGAACGTCTCGGTATTAAAAGAAGGGAAAACGTATGTATATATTGTGGTAGGCTTTTTAATTGTAGCCGCGGTGCAGTACGTGATGCTTTCATTTTTAAACGTAGAAAGCGCAGATCAGCAGCAAAAAGATTTAAATCAAGGCAGTTTTAATCAAACGCTGCTTTCAAGCTGGATATTTTTTATAAGTGTAGCAGTTATCACGCCTATTAAAGAAGAGTTGCTTTATAGAGGTGTTTTATGTGGTTTCTTAACCAAACGCCATCACGTGCTTGTGGGCATTTTCGTTTCCGCTCTTGTATTCGGTCTTTTACATATTGGCTTTCCGATTACAGCTACCGTCATGGGACTTGTTTTCGCCATTATTTATTATCGAACAAAATCTATTTTCCCATCTATGATTTTACATATGCTGTGGAATGGATTAGTGAGTATAACCGTGTTCTTTTAAAAGAGGGTAAAACAAAGTAGTTTCGTTGAGGGAAAATCCGAACAATTCATCGTTCGGATTTTTTTATTGGTAGGATGAATCTAAGTTTCATGCATGTAGCTTCCTTCTAGCTGTTGATTGGATGGATTTCGTTATGTCTCAATTTCTTTTTATTTCGATAAAGACGCCGAATGCTTTACGCGAATTTTCCCAACTATTAATAACCCAAGAGGGTAAAATAGTCCAAATAACAGACTGTACGGAATCCACGTATCTCTGTCCCACGTTTGTTCATAGGGAATGCTTGGATACACGATAAGTGAAAATGTAACGGCAATAATGCCTAGCGGAAGAGTTAAAATTCGGTAGTTTTTTAATTCAAGAATTTGAGCGAGTCCGGAAACGGTCGCATAATAGTAGAGAGACGTTTTGAAATAAAGAGATAAAAACCACATAATGGCCATGATTACTTCAATATTTTTCAGAAAATCGGCAACTTCGATACGCCTTGCAAGCTCATAGCTTGGATATAAAGCGATACGTGTATACGTATTTCCAAGTACAAGAATGCCAAGTAATAAAATAATAATCATAATGCCTCCGCCGATTAAGCTTCCTGTAAAAAAAGCGCGGTTTCGCTGATCAGGTTCCCCTACGTGAGCAGGGAAAACGGTCAGCAATACAATGAAAGTGAGAGACGTAATACTTGTAAAGACCAGAATAGATCTAATAATAGGCTTAACGCCTACCTCTAACAAAGGCTGCAAATTCTCATAATGAATTTGAGGGAAGATCGAAAAAACTAAGATTAAAAACGGAATAACAAACCAAGGAAAGAGAATTTCAGCACAGCGGGCAATCGTTTCAATGCCAAGACGAACGCCGACAATCACAATTCCCATAAACAAAATATGAACAGCAAGCATAGGCGTTTGAATAATAATGCGAGTTGTTAGAAATGAGCCCACGTAAAACAAAACTTGACTGCAAAAAAGAAGAGTAGAAGCTACAAATAAAAGAGAGACAAACTTTCCTAGCCACTTGCCTAAAATGGCTTCGTTTAGTTCTACAAGGGTTTTATTCGGATAAAGGCTAGAAAGTTTGATATACATCCATACAAGAAAAACGCCTACACCTACGCCTAAAATGGCTGGAATCCATGCTTCTTGTTTAGAATCAGCCGTTAAGCTTCCAGGTACGACTAAAATAGTGTCGCCTAAACTATAAAAAATCACGAGTATTCGAAACTGTGCTGCGGATAATTTTATCTGACTATGCACGTTGTTCACTTCCTTTTACTTCAACAGACTGAACAAAAAATCACTAAAAGGTTTTAATAAAAAAGCAATGCCGTCTCCAGGGTTAGGGATTTCCACACCGCCATATTTTAAACTAACAATTAAAATACTTACTGTGAACAAACTCCAAAAAATTCGCTTTTCTCTTCGACTGTTCACTTTTTTTAAATAAGGTATTTCTACTAAACAAACAGCTGCACAAAGTAAAAAAATCCCTAAAAATATAAGCATGTATCAACCTCAATTAGTAACCCTTCAAAAATAATGAAGGGATGTTAAAGACGCCTGTGTTTCAAAAATAGTATCACCCAAAATGGCGTCATTTATGAAAAGTAAGACTAAAGGCAGTGCAAAACCGTGTTATAATGACCAAGTTGAGCGTTATAATAGAGAAAAAACAGCATGATTACAAACAAGTAGATACATAACAAGGTAAGGATGGGAGAGAGATAGATGGTAGACGAATTCAAAAAAATGCTAGATGACAAAGAAAAGGTACAGCTTATGATCGCCGCCGTTGTCATGCTCGGAGGCCTGGTCGTTTTGTTAAAAAGCGTTGCAACGGGTCAGGCAATGGGCCAAAAATGGCTAGAAAGTAAAGGGAATGTAGACACAGATCTGTATGTTGAAACGGTAAAAAGCTACATACACCTGTATCAAATTGTGGGTGGCGTGATGTTTGGAGGAGGCCTTCTCACGTTACTTCGTGCTAAGCTAAAGAAATAAAGCGGCAGCAAAATAAAAGATCATAGTCCAAAAGAAGTGTCATATCTTTTTAATAACTTAAAAAATAGTGAAAAGGAGTTATGTATGAATAATGAAGAAAATACACCGGCTTATCATCTGTTTATGATGATAGGAGCGCTTGCTATGCTGATTTTTGGTGTTGTCGGTTTCTTTATTCAGTATCCTGCTACGTTAAGTTTTGTGATGTGCATTGGCGGAAGCATCATATTTTTGCTGCATTTATTTGAATATATGAAACCTAAAAATGAACTATAGCATCTTCAAACGAGGAAATCTAGAAGCAAAGGAAGATGAGAAATGCAGAAACATCGTACGTACGAAACGCTAGTTGATCTTTATCAAAAAAGCGCAAAAATTCATTATGAAATCGATTACCGAGATAAAAAATCTGTAAAAAAAGGAAACCGAGCTGCAGAAGATATGAAAAAAATTGCGCAGCTCATTCATTTATACTATCCAGGCATGCTCTTTGAATTTTCAACACTGCTGACGAATCCTACTTATCGAATTGACCTATGGGCTGCACATCATATTTTAGAAATTATGAGCTATTCACCAATGCTTGAGGACAACGCGCTTTCCGTCATTGAACGCTACGCCGACGAAAATGATTTTACGGCTTTAGGGAATCGCATGTGGTTAGGTCAGTGGAGAGAAAAACAGCGCTAAAACCCATATAGGCAAACAAGAATAACTAAAAGGAAGATAGATATATGAGTTTACGTACATTAAAGAATGGTATAGGCGTCACCATTCGAGAAGCAGAATCAAAAGACGCAGAGAAAATGATTGCTTTTTACAATCGAGTGGGAGGAGAAAGTGATTTTCTTTCATTTGGAGAAGGGGAGTTTCTTAGACCAGTTTCAGAGTATGAAGTGTTTTTAGCTTCTGTAAAACAAGAGCAAAACTCTCTTATAGTCGTGACTGAAAAAGAAGAAGAAATCATTAGTATTGCATCCATCACCTCGTCTCAAAACCCGCGTAACAAGCATGTGGGTACCCTTGGTATCGTGGTAGAGAATGCTTATAGCGGGCTAGGGCTAGGAAGACAGCTAATGATTGAGCTGATTGAATGGGCACGTATGAATAAACAAACAAAAAAAATCGAACTTGTAACGCGAGAAGATAATCAAAGAGCTATTTCTTTATACAAACAGCTAGGGTTTCAAACAGAAGGATTAAAAGAAAAAGACACCTATATAAATGGCGTCTACTATAATACAATGCTTATGGGTCTTCACTTATAAAAAGAGGCTGAGACAAAAGTATGTTAAGTGAATGCAAATCCGAACGATGAATCGTTCGGATTTTTCCATTGTGGTGATGAACGTAGGCTTCATATAATTGATGTAGTTATATCTCAATCTCTTTTGATTTATTGTTTTTTAGCATCAGAAAATGTACTCATCGCCTCGTTCATGAATTTCGCTAATCCTTTTCCGTAGCGATCGATGTTGGCTGTAAACCGCTCATCTTGTACATACATCTCTCCAAGACCTTTAAAGGCTTCTAACGAATACGTTCCAAAGTTCTTATTTAAAAATTGATACCATTGCTCAATGGCTTTTTGAGCTTCTGTAGAGGATGGTGACAGATCACGCAGAGAAGCTAAGTGAGTGTAGATACTTTCCCATTCGTTTGACATGCGCTGCTGTTCTTCATGTGAAAAGCTTTGTACTTTTTCATTCGCTTCATCTACTCGCTGATTTCCCCAGCGCTTCCGGGCTTCTTCTTCGTATGGGTTATGCGAAAAATCCAGCCCTTTAAACCGCTCTTTTTCGTTCATTTCAATCGCTCCTTTTTCATATTGAATCGTTTTATTAATGGTTGCAATCATTTGATCGAGCCGACTGCGTTTTTCAATCAGCATGTTTTTTTGCAGTATCAACGCTTCTGTGCGATTAAATGTTGGGTCTGTTATAATCTCCTGAATTTGTTTTAAAGGGAAGCCAAGTTCTTTAAAAAATAATATTTGCTGAAGCATATCAAGATTAGCCGGTGAATAAAGCCGGTAGCCGGATTCACTGACAGCATCAGGTTTTAATAGCCCGATTTCATCATAGTGATGCAGCGTGCGGACGCTGATTCCTACTAAGTCAGCCACTTCTTTTACTTTTCTGTTCATTCTTTCATCTCCCTTCTGAAATCTACTATAAAATATAACGCAGCGTAAGGGTCAATACTAAAAAAGAAATAATTGACTTTTAGTTTATATGCATTTATATTTAATTAGCATTAACTATTTATAACATGAAATAAATAAGCAAGCCTGGAGGAATAGATGTGACAAAAAGCAATCAGTATCTTGGGGAGATTCGTTCATCGCTTCAAGTGCTATTTGAAAAAATGCAGCCCGAAATGATGGAGAGCCTTAATGAGCATGAGATGACTCCTACGCAATTATTTGTTCTTTCTTATTTAAAGAAAGTAGGGAGCAGTAAGGTTTCTCAAATTGCAGAGCTAATGGATGTAAAACCGAGCGCCGTGACTCTTTTAGTGGATCGTCTTGAACAGCACAATTTTGTTGTAAGAGAACACAATAAAGAAGACAGAAGAGTTGTTGACATTACCTTAACGGAGTTTGGGCATCGCAAACTTGAAGACGTGCTAAATGGTCGAAAAGCCATTATGGACCGCTACCTTTTGCATCTAACAGAAGAAGAGCTTTCCATGATGGCTTCTATTACAAAAAAGCTTGCAACATCAGCTGCTTCTTATAAAGATAAGCAGCAGTAACAAAAAAGAGGAGAGACACACGATGGAAAATCAAAAAAATTCAAAGCGCACGCTTTTATTAATTGGGTTAATTATTGCGATGTTCTTTTCTGCACTTGATGGAACCATTGTCGGAACAGCTATGCCAAGAATCGTAGGAGATCTTGGTGGTTTAAGCATGATGACATGGCTGACAACAGCCTATTTATTAACGTCAACAACGGTTGTTCCGATTGCAGGAAAGCTCGCTGATTTAGTAGGACGCAGAGTAATTTATGTTACAGGACTTATTATTTTTATGGTGGCTTCTGCTTTATGCGGAATGGCAAATAATATGACAGAGCTTATTTTATTCCGTGCATTACAAGGAATTGGCGGCGGCGTTATGATGCCGATGGCAATGATTGTAATCGGTGATTTATTTACAGGAAAAGCACGAGCAAAGTTTCAAGGAGTATTCGGAGGAATTTATGGTCTTGCTTCTGTCATCGGTCCGCAAATTGGCGGATGGATTGTTGATTCATTGAACTGGAAATGGGTGTTTTACATTAACTTGCCGGTAGGGATACTCGCTACCGTTTTTATTGCGCTCGGACTTCAAGGAAAAAAACATACAGGACCTGTTAAATTCGATGTAGCTGGTATGTTCACAATGGTTATCGGAGTAGTAAGCTTGCTTCTGGCCCTGAGTTTTGGAGGAAAAGACTACGACTGGAACTCTTGGCAGATTATTAGTTTGTTTGCACTTGCTATTGCTGGGATTATAAGCTTTATTATTGTGGAAACGAAAGCTAAAGAACCAATTCTTCCGATGTATTTATTTAAAAACCGAACGTTTACGCTTTTAAATATCATTGGCTTTTTTATGAGCATTGGTATGTTCGGAGCTATTACATTTGTTCCGTTCTTTATGCAAGGAATCGTTGGAGTCAGCGCCTCAGAATCAGGTACCATTATGACACCAATGATGATTTCAATGATTGTAACGAGTATTATTGGAGGTCAGCTTGTTTATAAAGTTGGTATCAAGCCTCAAATCGTTACGGGTATGCTCATTATGGCAGGAGGGTTCTTCTTGTTAACAACATTAGACCTTCATACTAGCAAGCTTGTTGCTACTTCTTATATGGCCATAATCGGTTTAGGAATGGGGCTTGTGATGCCAATTTTAACGCTTGCTCTTCAAGAAAGCTTTTCAAAAGAAGAGCTCGGTGTTGTTACATCATCAAGTCAATTTTTCCGTTCAATTGGAGGAACGTTTGGTATTACCATTTTAGGAGCGATAATGAACGCCAAATCAGGTACGCTTCTTACTGACAAACTCGTTCCATATTTAAACTCATTGCCTGCTCAAGCAAGCGCTTTTGCCGACGGGTTCAAAAAAGCGATTGATACGAATCCTGAAAGTGTGCTGCAGATGCTGTTTAGTCCTGAGGCGCTAAAGAGTATTCCAGCTGCGCTTTCAGACAGCATTGTGCCTATTTTGAAGACCTCGCTAATGAGCGCATTGCACAGCGTCTTTTTCATGGGCTTAGCTTTTATTATTTTAGGAGCGGTATGCACATTGTTCTTAAGACAGATCAAGCTTTCAAATAAAAAAGCCGAAGAAAAACCAGAAGAAGGCATTGCTGAAGTAGAGCCATCACATTAAAAAAAGCGCACAAATTTGTGCGCTTTTTTTCTATATTATTAGCTAGTTGTTTCATTAGGCTTGCGAAGAAAAGGGGATTGTTTAGACGTGTCATACGAAATTTGATCAAGCAAATACGATAAATATAAGTTCAGTTCAAACCGATCTTCCGTCACAAAATCTGTAAGCGCTTGCTTATTATCTTTCCACATAGTAATTCCTCCTTAATTTTACATACTAATGAATGGATTTAATATCAGAAAGCAAAAGGGAAACAACGGCTTCATTTTCGTCTTTTACGGATAGAATTTGCTGATGGAGATTTAAGTTGTGCACGCGGCCTTTGCACGTTTGCAACGTTCCATCTTTATAGTAAGAAACAGTTATCGTCCCACTTTTCGTTAATTCTCGTAAAAACATTCAAGAAGCCTCCTTAAAAAAGATTACCTGATTTAAAAGCCAGTCCTTTCATTTGAGATGAGCAAAAGGGAATGGTATGTACTGCAAGCTTCCCTTTATATTCTTCACCGTGTATGAATAGATAAAAGGTTGCTAGCTCACCTATAAACTGTCCTAAATTTCAGAATATACTGTCTTTTGCGTATAGTGTTTTTTAAAAGGATTAATGTTACATTTATTATGTAACATTCTGATGAGAAAGAAAACCGTTTCTACAAAACTTCTCTAAAAATTACAAAATATTCATATTCGTGTGAAGGATGTAGAATGAGCAGATATGGAAGTAACTGCATTTATAAAAAACGTAACGACAGCTTCAATTATTAATGATCTTAATACTAGTTATCAATTATATGTATTTTACTAATTTATTCTTCTCCGATAAAATGCAGGTAGACGAATTTGATAAGAATTTTCTAATGATTTATATAATTAAATTTGATATAATCTATAGGAATAATAATGTATGAAGGGAAACATCATTGATTAATTAGACACAGGTATTACATGTTGTTGAAGATGATTCGTAAAAGCATACATATTTAAATTATATATTTTTGTGAGGTGGACAGTGTTGCAACTTAAGGTAGTAAACAGCCCTTTTAATCAAGAACAAGCAGATTTGCTTAATCGCCTTCTGCCGACATTAACAGAAGCACAAAAAATGTGGTTGAGTGGTTATTTAACAGCATCTCAATCTACGTCTGCCGAAGGAACGCCAGACGTTTCTACAGCAGCGCCTGCTCAAGCGGAGCAGACGATTTCAAAAGACGTAACGATTCTTTACGGATCACAGACAGGAAATGCTCAAGGTCTTGCTGAAAATACAGGCAAAACGCTTGAAGCAAAAGGTTTTAATGTAACTGTATCTTCTATGAATGATTTCAAACCAAATAATTTAAAGAAACTTGAAAATTTATTAATTGTTGTAAGTACACATGGAGAAGGAGAGCCGCCTGATAACGCGCTATCTTTCCACGAATTTCTTCACGGCCGTCGAGCGCCAAAGCTTGAGAATTTCCGTTTTTCTGTCTTGTCGCTTGGAGACAGCTCATACGAATTTTTCTGTCAAACAGGGAAAGAATTTGATGTGCGCTTAGCAGAACTTGGCGGTGAAAGACTGTATCCGCGCGTTGACTGTGATTTAGATTTTGAAGAGCCCGCAAATAAATGGCTTAAAGGTGTTATTGACGGATTAAGCGAAGCGAAAGGACACAGCGCTTCGGCAGCTGTTCCGGCGGAAGCTCCTGCAGGAACTTCGCCGTACTCAAGAACAAATCCTTTTAAAGCAGAAGTGCTTGAGAACTTAAACTTGAACGGCCGCGGATCAAATAAAGAAACGCGACACTTAGAACTATCTCTAGAAGGTTCAGGTTTGACGTATGAACCAGGAGACAGTTTAGGTATTTATCCTGAAAATGATCCTGAGCTTGTTGATCTTCTTCTTAACGAATTCAAGTGGGATGCGAGTGAAAGTGTAACGGTTAATAAAGAAGGAGAAACGCGTCCTCTTAGAGAAGCGCTACTCTCTAATTTTGAAATTACCGTGTTAACAAAGCCGCTTTTAAAGCAAGCAGCTGAGCTTACTGGAAATGATAAATTAAAAGCGCTTGTAGAAAATCGCGAGGAATTAAAAGCATACACACAAGGCCGTGATGTAATTGACTTAGTTCGTGACTTCGGCCCATGGAACGTATCAGCACAAGAGTTTGTAGCTATTTTACGCAAAATGCCAGCGCGCCTTTATTCAATTGCAAGCAGCTTGTCAGCAAATCCTGACGAAGTTCATCTAACAATTGGAGCGGTACGTTACGAAGCGCATGGACGCGAGCGTAAAGGTGTTTGTTCAGTCCTATGTTCAGAACGTTTGCAGCCAGGTGATACGATTCCTGTATACCTTCAAAGCAATAAAAACTTTAAGCTTCCTCAAAACCAAGAAACGCCGATTATTATGGTGGGACCTGGTACAGGTGTGGCTCCGTTCCGCTCATTTATGCAAGAGCGTGAAGAAACAGGAGCAAAAGGTAAGTCATGGATGTTCTTTGGAGATCAGCACTTTGTAACAGACTTCCTTTACCAAACAGAGTGGCAAAAGTGGTTAAAAGACGGCGTGCTAACGAAAATGGACGTGGCGTTTTCACGCGATACTGAAGAAAAAGTATACGTACAAAACCGTATGCTTGAACATAGCAAAGAATTATTCCAGTGGTTAGAAGAAGGCGCATCTTTTTATGTGTGCGGAGATAAAACAAATATGGCACGCGACGTGCACAACACGCTAGTTGAAATTGTTGAAACAGAAGGCAAGATGAGCCGCGAAGAGGCGGAAGCTTACCTTGCTGAAATGAAGAAACAAAAACGTTATCAGCGTGATGTATACTGAGGATTGAAAGGAGATTTTCAACATGGTAAACAAAATTTTAAAAGCGCCCGAAGGTCCTCCAAGTGACGTTGAGCGCATAAAAGATGAAAGTAATTATTTACGCGGTACATTAGGAGAAACAATGCTAGACCGCATCAGCTCAGGTATTTCTGAAGACGATAATCGTTTGATGAAGTTCCACGGAAGCTACTTACAAGATGATCGAGATCTTCGTAATGAACGTCAAAAACAAAAGCTAGAGCCAGCTTACCAATTCATGCTTCGCGTTCGTACGCCAGGCGGTGTTTCCACACCAGAACAGTGGCTAGTGATGGATGATTTAGCACAAAAATACGGAAATGGAACGTTAAAGCTGACAACTCGTCAGGCGTTCCAAATGCACGGAATTTTAAAGTGGAACATGAAGAAAACGATTCAAGAAATTCATGCTTCTTTATTAGACACAATTGCAGCTTGCGGAGATGTAAACCGTAACGTAATGTGCAATCCGAATCCATATCAGTCAGAAGTGCACGCTGAAGTATTCGAATGGTCAAAAAAATTAAGTGATTATTTATTGCCTCGTACAAGAGCGTACCACGAACTTTGGCTAGATGAAGAGAAAGTAATTAGCACACCGGAAGTGGAAGAAGAAGTGGAACCAATGTATGGTCCGCTCTATTTGCCAAGAAAGTTCAAAATTGGCGTAGCTGTGCCACCTTCTAACGATATTGACGTGTATTCACAAGACCTTGGTTTTATTGCCATTTTAGAAGACGAGAAGCTTGTTGGATTTAACGTAGCAATCGGCGGCGGTATGGGTATGACGCACGGGGATAAAACAACTTACCCTCAGCTTGCAAAAGTGATTGGCTTCTGCCGACCTGACCAAATTCTAGAAGTAGCGGAAAAAGTCATTACGATTCAACGTGATTACGGAAACCGCTCTGTGCGTAAAAACGCGCGTTTTAAATACACGGTTGATCGTCTTGGATTAGAAACGGTAAAAGAAGAGCTTGAAAACCGTCTGGGCTGGAGCTTAGACGAAGCAAAATCTTATCACTTTGATCATAACGGAGACCGCTACGGCTGGGAAAAAGGTGTGAAAGGAAAATGGCACTTTACTCTTTTTGTTCAAGGTGGACGTATTGCTGACTTTGAAGACTATAAGCTTATGACGGGTCTTCGTGAAATTGCAAAAGTTCATAGCGGTGATTTCCGTTTAACGGCCAATCAAAATTTAATTATCGCGAACGTATCCACTCAAAAGAAAAAGCAAATTAGTGACTTGATTGAACAGTATGGATTAACAGACGGCAAGCATTATTCGGCTCTTCGCCGCAGCTCATTAGCTTGCGTATCGCTTCCGACTTGCGGGCTTGCGATGGCAGAAGCTGAGCGTTATCTTCCAGTTCTTGTTGAGAAGATTGAAGCAATTGTAGATGAAAACGGCCTTCGTGATAAAGAAATCACGATTCGTATGACGGGCTGTCCTAACGGCTGTGCGCGTCCTGCTTTAGGTGAAATTGCTTTTATCGGTAAAGCACCGGGCAAATACAATATGTATCTTGGAGCAGCATTTGACGGCAGCCGTTTAAGCAAAATGTACCGTGAAAATATCAGTGAAGAAGAAATTTTAAATGAACTGCGCGTCTTACTTCCTCGCTATGCAAAAGAAAGAGAAGAAGGCGAGCACTTTGGTGACTTTGTCATCCGCGCTGGAGTAATTGAAGCTGTAACAGACGGCACGAATTTCCACGCATAATACGTATGAAGGGACTTTTCTAACTTACAGAAAAGTCCCTTTTTCTATTTTAATATTCTCTAACAAATACAGCTACTCCAAATACCCCTAATCTTTCAGCAGTAATTTGTTCAAAGCCGTTGTCAAGTAAACAATGAGCTGCAGTGCGGTAGCGCTTGCCTTGAGCTAATGAGCCTCCGCAAGGATTTGCGCGGCCAATTACCGTTGCTTCTACGATGGTACGAGGAGCTTGTCTATCCAATGGATTTCGCTCCCAAAGAATTGTCACCACATCCGGAGGACGCGGAATAGATACATTACCTGTGTGTTCATGCATAGCCATCACCTCCTTACCCTATAGTAAATGCAAAAAACGCCAAACTGCTTGTACACATGCTGATTTTTGTTAAAAAAGGCGTTCAACTATGCCCCAGTTAACCACTTTTATGGCAATGAAGGAATCAATAGAAACAGCTGATAGAAAAAAGAATGCTATAATGTAAAAGAAAGGAATTTTCACCAAGGAGGGAGAAACATGCAGCAAAAACGAGTAGCGGTTATTACAGGGGGAGCAAGCGGGATTGGCAAAGAAACTGCCTTAAAGTTCGCGCAAAAAGGAGACGCAGTGGTCATTGCTGATTATGATGAAGGAAAAGGAAAAGAGACTCTTCAAAAAATTGAAGAAGCTGGAGGCCACGCTTTATTTGTGCAAACGGACGTCACCAAGTTTGAAGAAGTGGAAGCACTGATTGAGAAAACGGTGAATACATTTGGACGAATTGATGTGATGTTTAACAATGCAGGGATTGGACGTCCTACATCTATTTTAGATCAAGACTTAGAAGAATATCACCGTATTATTAATGTGAATCAGCACGGCGTTACATATGGGATTATGGCAGCAGGCAGGAAAATGAGAGAGTTAGGTATTAAAGGCGTCATTATCAATACGGCCTCTATTTTTAGCTTCTTAGCCTCACCCGGAACGTATGCTTATCATGCAACAAAAGGAGCTGTTGTGATGATGACAAAATCAGCTGCGCTAGATCTCGCTAAATACGGTATTCGCGTCGTCGCCGTTGCGCCAGGATTTGTTGATACGCCTATTATTCAAGGCTATAAAGACAACGGTATGATTGAAGGAATGAAAGCAAAAACGATGAGCAGAAAGCTCACTAATCCAAAACAAATTGCAGATATGGTTTATTTGCTGTCCTTAGAAGAAGCGGGAGCTGTAAACGGCAGTGTCATCATGGCTGATGATGGGTATGCGGCGTTTAAATAAAACGAAAAAGGATTCTTTTCTTAAAAAGAATCCTTTTTTTATTATGTAGGAGGCAGGGAGCTATAAACAAGCGTATCGTGAGCTTTTCCGTTTTGATACATATAGTTTTTTAACACTCCTTCTTGCTGAAACCCGAGCTTTTCAAGCACGTGCTGAGATGCCTTGTTTTCAAGAAACACAACAGCTCCAATTCGCACTAGCTGAAGGGTATCAAATCCATAAGCCATAACAGCTGAAGCAGCTTCCGAAGCATAGCCGTGCCCCCAGTGTTCAGGGTGCAGCTCATAGCCAATTTCCGCCCGCTTATGCTTTTGGTTCCACTGATTCAATCCGACTGTCCCAATTAGTTCCCCCGTATCGAGCCGTTCGATTCCCCAGCGCAAACCTTTTTGATTTCTGTAATTTTCAGCAAAAATATCAATCAGCACCAAAGCTTCTTGGAAAGTTGTGAATTTTTCTTGCCCGTAATATTTGATAACTTCTTCCTGAGAAAAGCAGTCGAAAATAGTATCTGCATCCGCTTCTGTTATTTCACGCAGTGTAGTGCGAGGTGTACGAAGAATAGGAAACATACGTTTCTCCTTTCTATTTTATATAGAAAGTTTTCGGCAGCCCGGAGAAAATTCCTTTTATTTTTTGTCATAAGGTAAGTAGAAATATGAGCTAAAAGACTGAGAAGAAGAGAGGAAGAGCTTCTAAACAACCCAAACAATTTTTATGTAAGGGTAGCAAAAACAGTATACTAAAAAAACAAATAGGACTAGCTGCACGTTTAGCAGCTAGCTTTCCCATTTGCAAGAACCTATTTTTTCGTTAACTGATTGCGATCTTCAATTTGAGGAGGCTCTTCAAGCCATCCGTTTTGAATCATAATTTTTCCACCTTCTTTTGCAAAAAAGTAAATGTCTTTAGCCAGCTGCAGCATTTTGAGCGGCAAATCACTTCTTAAGCTAAAAGCACCCCCTAAAGCATTGCTTCCTAGGCCAAAGGTGCTTAGAAGACTGGTGTTGTACATCATTAATTTATCTGAAAAAGGAGAAACAGTTGAGCTTGTTGCTTTTCCGGCATGGGTAGCAGGAGGCTCTATATAGCTATGACGTAAAATATCTCCGAGTTCTGTTTCAATTTTTTTTGATAGCTTCATCCCGCTGACAAAATGCTGCTGTGCCTCTTTGTTGCCAGCTGCTTGAGCAAAGCCAATCATCAGCTGCATTCCGACAAGATTTGTATCAACGGCATGTTGAATAAGCGACACTTCAATTGTATTAAGAGATCTTTTTTCACTAAGCCAACTAAGCCCGCCGATATAATTTTGTTCGTGGACAAACCGAACTTCTTTTGGCATCGAAACGTAAGGAGGCTTTGCAATGACGCCGGTTTCTAATAATATCTGAGTGGATTGATTGTATATGTTCTGCGATTGTGATGTTGCATTTACAAAAAAATTCCGTATATCTTCCCGGTAGGACATCGTTGAATGCAAAGCAAATAGGCCTGTTTCAATCTGAGACATTAAGCGTACGTACATGATTTCAAACATGGAGTCGAACAGTTTCGGCACTCCTAGGTTTACATCATGTTTAGTAAATCCTAAAGGAATAACCGCACCTTCGTTCTCTAAAATTTCTTTGATTTGCTCTGTAATATTTAATGAGCGGCTATAATACAGCTCAAAAAGCTCTTTATGATCTTCTTTACCTTCAAGACAATATTCTAAAAACCTCGAAATCATCGTTTTTTCTTGATAAGTCATCCATAAGTTAGCGAGCTCCGAGGACGTGAGCGGCGGAAGTTTTGATGTGCTCATTGTACACATTCCTCCTGAAAATAGTTATATGTAAATATGTATAGCTTCATTAGTATTTCTTTTATTTATAGGAATATTCTTCTTTTTACTTTACTGAAAAGATTCATTAGCTGTTATTATAGTAAGATAGTTGAAGGAAATAAAACTTACCAACAAGTCAGTTGTATGATAACTGATATGAATAAAACTAAGTTTTTCTATTACTTTAAATAATTTGACAATTGGTGTTATTCTTACTATTATGGAAACATAAGTTTTACATATATTGCTAGAGTTCAGCAACACATTCTAGCAGCACTATAAGTAAGGAGCTTACGATGAAGCACATTGTCCAAGCAACAGATCATCCTAGAACGAAAGAGACGTTAAAAGAAGATTTACGCAGGTTAGGCATCACACAAGGGATGACTATCATGGTTCATTCTTCACTATCTTCATTAGGATGGGTAAACGGAGGTTCAGTAGCCGTTGTTCAAGCTTTAATGGAGACAGTGACAGAGGAAGGAACGATCGTTATGCCGTCACAGTCGGTCGATCTTTCGGATCCATCAGAATGGGGCAATCCGGCTGTGCCAAAAGAGTGGTGGGAAAATATTCGGGAAACGATGCCTGCATATGATCCAGCCCAAACGCCAACAAGCGGGATGGGACAAATTGTGGAAACTTTTCGAACATATCCTGGCGTAAGAAGAAGCAGCCATCCAATGTATTCATTCGCCGCTTGGGGAAAGGACAGCGAAGACATCTTAAGAGATCATCCCCTTGAATTTAGTTTAGGCGAAAATTCTCCTCTTGAAAGGCTTTACAAAAAACATGCCTTTGTTTTATTATTAGGTGTCGGGTTTGGGAATAATACTTCTTTTCATCTAGCAGAATATCGGATTCCATATCGAAACGTGATTCAAAAAGGATCTCCAGTTATAGATTCAGGAAAGCGAGTATGGAAGACGTATAAAGAATTAGAGTTTCGAGAAGGGCTGTTTGAAGAGATAGGTGAAGCGTTTATTGAAGCAAAAGGAATAAAAGCTGAAAAAATTGGTTCAGCACGTGCATACTTCTTTTCAATGCCTAAAGCCGTCGATTTTGCTGAAACGTATTTGAAAGCGCTATAGTGAGCAGTTGTATGTTTTCTAAGTTGTCTGTATACCAGACAACTTGAAGTGAGACAAACAAGAGTTGCCGACACGTCTAGACTTTATATTAACAAAGCGCAGCAGTGGTTTAAGCAAGATAGTTTACTTTTTATGTTTCTTGTTTCATAATGGCACTTGTCTGTGAATTTATTCAGTCAGGTTGTCTTACAATTATGGAGATAAAAAGCAAGTGTTAAATAAATTCATTAAAAAATTTAAATGTATAGAAAAAAAGGAGAGAATACAATTATGTCACTACGTGATCAAGCACTACATATGCATCAAGAAAAACAAGGTAAGTTAGAAGTTAAATCAAAAGTTGAAGTTCAAAACGCTCAAGATTTAAGCTTAGCTTACTCTCCGGGAGTAGCAGAACCTTGTAAAGAAATTCATGAACATCCAGAAACGGTGTATGATTACACAATGAAAGGAAACATGGTCGGCGTTGTGACAAATGGTACTGCTGTTCTTGGTCTTGGAAACATCGGACCTGCGGCTTCACTTCCCGTTATGGAAGGAAAAGCAATTTTATTTAAAAGCTTTGCAGGCGTAGATGCATTCCCAATTACACTTGATACAACAGATACAGATAAAATTGTTGAAACTGTGAAATTAATGGCTCATACATTCGGAGGCATTAACTTAGAAGATATCGCAGCTCCACAGTGCTTTGAAATTGAAGAGCGCCTGAAAAAAGAAGTAGATATTCCTGTGTTCCATGATGATCAGCACGGTACAGCGATCGTAACAGTAGCAGGACTTGTAAATGCACTAAAAATTGTCAATAAATCAATGGAAGATTTAAAAATCGTCTTAAACGGAGCAGGAGCTGCCGGCATTGCTATTACAAAACTTCTTTATTCTTACGGTGTACGTGACATGATTATGTGTGATACAAGAGGTGCTATTTATGAAGGACGCCCTCAAGGTATGAACAAAGTAAAAGCGGAAGTGGCTTCTTATACAAACGTAAACAAAGAAAGCGGTACGCTAAGCGATGTAATTAAAGGCGCAGATGTATTTATCGGCGTATCTGCAGCAGATGCATTATCTCAAGAGATGGTTAAATCAATGAATGAAGATGCAATTATCTTTGCGATGGCAAATCCTAATCCCGAAATCAAGCCAGACGCTGCAAAAGAAGCAGGAGCGGCTGTTATTGGAACAGGTCGTTCAGACTTCCCTAACCAAGTAAATAACGTTCTTGCATTCCCTGGAATTTTCCGCGGTGCGTTAGACGTTCGCGCTACTCATATTAACGAAGAAATGAAAAAAGCTGCTGTTGAAGCAATTGCAGCCCTTATTACAGAAGAAGAGCTAAACGCAGATTACGTGATCCCTGGACCATTTGATCCTCGCGTAGCGCCAGCTGTAGCAGAGTCTGTAGCAAAAGCAGCAATGGATTCAGGCGTTGCCCGTATTACAATTGATCCAGCACGTGTAAAAACACATACAGAACAATTAACAAAAATCGAAAACTAATAACGGATAAAAAAGCCCTTTGAAACGCTGTTTCAAAGGGCTTTTAGGTTAAAGACCTGCTGTAACCCCAGTGAAATCTAAACGTAACACCATTTCATCTCCTATATGATGTACAATAAAGAGAAAAGAACCCAGGTTTTGTATCATAAAGGGAGGAACAAAGATGTACACCGTATTTTCAACATTTAATGTACCGGATGAAAAAGCTGAAGAAGTGATTGGAATTTATAAAAATCGTTCAAAATCAGTCGACGAGGCTCCAGGATTTGTAGATTTTCTACTTCTTCAAAACGATAAGCGAGCAGGGGAGCTCACCGTTCAGCTTACATTTGATACGAAAGAGAATTATTTAAGCTGGGTACGAAGCGAAGATTTCAAGCGTATTCATGATTTAGAGAAAAAGTACCCTGATCAAGAACTGGCAGCCGTCATCCCAAAAGTTTCTCAGTACAAAGTGGTGGCACGATGAGTTCACTTCCTGTTAATAAGATCGTCGAAAGAGTAACGGAGAAAATCTACGAGTTAGAACCTTCTTTGCTCGAAAAATTCGGAGAGCGCGGCAAAGAAAGATGCCATGAAGATAATCATTATCATATGAAGTATCTTGAGACAACATATAAGTTAGACAATCTGCAAATTTTTACGGACTATGCCTTATGGTTAAACAATTTACTTACAAGCCGAGGCATGAAAACACAGCATATTATTGATAATTTTAATTTTATACAAGAAGCGCTGTTTGAACTAGATAATTACGGTGATAAACAAGTACAGGCGTATGTGACTTACTTAGAAGAAGCGAATCATATATTGAAGCAACAGCAGCTTTAAAAAGAAGCTAGGACAAAAGTGTTTTAGTTGAAAGAAAATCCGAACGGGTTTGATTCTTAATAAAGAATTCAACCCGTTCGGATTTTTTCATTGGTAGGGTGAACGTAGGTTTCCTGGATGTCGTTATGTTTCATTTTTTGTTTTACATATGTATAAAGGTGGAAATAAAAAAGAAAAAGGAGAATACATATGCAAAAACAGCTAACAAAAGGAATCCTGTCCTTGGTCACTCTATGTATGATTGGAAGTGCGGCAGCTTGTTCAGGTGAACCAGCTAACAAGACAAAATCAGACAATCATAAAGCAGAGGAAAAACCAATTGAAGATCGTCAAGAATTGACAAAGCTACAGCAGTATTCCAATGACCCAGACATTAAAAAGGGGAAAGAAGAAGATTTTGACTTGATTGGTACGTTAAAAAAAGACGCTGAAAAAGAAATGACGCTGAGTATTGATGATCAACTTGTTAAAGTACCAAAGAGCTCTGGGATGGAAGTGGAAGGCTCACAGCTAAAAGATATGCTTAATAAAGAAGTAGAAGCTGAGATTGACGCAGCTACACAAGAAGCAATTAGTATTGAATTAACTCCAAAAGCAAAAGCAGATAAAGATGGCGTGTACGAACAAGATGGAAACGAACGTAAAGTTGTGGGTATTTTTATAGAAGAAAGTAACAAACATATAACGGTAAAAGTTCCAAACGGCAAAAAAACGTATCAAAAAAGCACTGACTTTGAAAAAGAAGAAAAAGGCAGTTTAAAAGAAAAGACGGTATACCTTGAAATCAACTCAGCTAACGAAGTAGAAAGTATAGAAAAAGAAGACCGTGAATAAATAAAGCTACAGTTCTTCTTTCCTTCCTTGCTCTCTTGACTTTTCGAACTGTCTCACTTAACGTTACAGTAGAGAAAGAAAAAAGGTGGTTTATGGAAGATGAACAGTGAATTTACCATTGCCGTGCACAGCTTAGTGTTCCTAGCAAATTTACCAGATCACCGAGCAAGCAGTGAATCGATTGCTTATAATATCTGTACCAATCCTGCACGGGTTCGGAAAACAATGAGTACACTCAGAAAAAACAACTTGGTTCGGACAAAAGAAGGGCTAGGCGGCGGTTATACTTTAGGCTGCAGCCCTGCTGAAATAAGTCTTGGGCTGATTTACCGAGTTATATCGACAGGAACGTTGAAGCCTCACTGGTGCAGCGGCGACCCTGACGCTGACTGTATTGTGAAATCAAACATTCAAACAGTGATGGACGACATTTTTACAGAGAGTGAGCAAAGCGTAATCAGGCATCTAGATCAAATTACGATCGAAGACGTGCTGAAAAAAGTTAGAACTGCTCACTAAAAAGCACCTTGCTTATGCAAGGTGCTTTTGTTATGACTCTTTAGAAGCTGCTGTTTCATTCACTGCTGCTTTTAAGTCATCATTTACTTTTCTTCCATTCTCTAAATACTCTGTTTTGAAGCCGCTTTTTAAAGCCCATGTGTAGAAGAGAAGAGAAACAACAACAATAATCCCCATATCCCATCCATATTTAATAACATTAAGACCGCCAAACTTTTCGCTTCCAAGCCATGAAATAGTCATCATACAAAGTAAGTATACAACCATCCATACGCCGCCTTTGAAGTTCTGTCGAAAGCCTTTCCATTTAGCCTTTGCTTGATAATAAAAATAAATAGGAAGGCCGATTAAAATAATAAACAAAACTTGTCCAGTTAGCGGCCAGCGCGCCCAATATAGCGTTAAAGAAGCAAAAATAAAACCAAGCGGCGCAATGATGCTTAATCCTTTTAAACGAAGGGGACGATATAAATCGCTGCCAGTTCGTCTTAGCGTCATAACCGTAACAGGACCTGTAATGTAAGAGATAAGCGTAGCGACTGAAATAATTTCAGCAAGCACGCCCCAGCCCCGAAATAAAAACAAAAAGACAAGAGCAACAGCTAAGTTAAAAAACATGGCTTGACGCGGAACACCATAAATCGGATGAAGGCGTCCTAGGACACTTGGCAAATATTTATTTTGTTCCATACCATAAATCATTCGAGCAGTAGTAGCTGTATACGTAATACCTGTTCCAGATGGTGAAACAAACGCATCTGCATACAGGACAATGACAAGCCAGTTAATGTTAAGGGCAATGGCTAAATCTGCAAACGGAGAGTTAAAGTTTAAATGACTCCATCCCTTCGCAATATCAGAAGGATTTACTGCCCCGATAAATGCAATTTGTAGAAGCAAATAAATGACTGTAGCAACTAAAATTGAGCCTACTACCGCAATCGGAATAGAGCGGCCCGGATTTTTCGCTTCTCCCGCCATATTAATAGGGCTTTGAAAACCGTTAAAAGCAAACACAATCCCAGACGTAGCAACTGCTGTAAGCACGCTAGCCCAGCCGTTTGGTGCGATGCTGCTTCCAGAAGTGAAGTTCTCGCCGTGAAAGCCTACAAATAAAAGTGCTCCGATTGTAAGTCCTGGTATAACAATTTTAAAAATAGTAATTAACGAGTTGGCTTTGGAAAATAGTCCAACTGTCCAATAATTCAGTAAAAAGTAAATAATCAATAGCACAGTAGCGATAGCTAATCCTTCGCCAGTTAACGTTCCTTTTTCTACGAGGTGGCTTGTCCACTGTGCCCACTTCCAAGGCCACGAACTCATATACTGTACAGAAGCTACTGCTTCGACTGGAATAACGGATACAATCGCAATCCAGTTTGCCCAAGCAGCAATAAAACCAATAAACGAACCGTGTGAGTACTGCGTATACTTGACCATCCCGCCGGCTTCGGGAAACATGGATCCTAATTCACTGTAAGAAAGTGCAATAAATAAAATAACGACCATTCCAATGACCCATGATAAAATAGCTGCCGGCCCTGCAATTTGAGCTGCTCGCCACGCTCCAAATAACCAGCCGGAACCAATAATTGATCCAAGTCCCGTCATGGTTAACGCGAATGTTCCCATTCTTCGATGTAAATTGTTCATCTGACTAACACCTTTCATGTAAAATAAGTCTTTCGTTTAAACGTTGTTGCTTTATTATTATTATTCTGAAATCTTTCGCTGTCAACTTTTGTCGTTACATGCAGTTCTTAATACCTATTGATTTCCAGTTATGCAGGACAGCTATCCTCAACCTTTCTGTCATAGCAATTAAAGCGCTTTACTTTCTTTTTCATCCTACAAGAAACCCTACAGAAATAGATAAAAACCGACAAAAAGTTATCAAGTTCGTATCTTATGCACTAGCAATATGAAAAAATTAGGGGATAAGTGGTAGTTATATTCCCTAAAATTGTGAAGAGAAAACACACTTCATAATAAAGCCCCTTTTGAATAGCGGAATAAATACCTTCAAAAGGGGTAAGAATTGGCTTTTTGAGCCTTTATCTTTCTTGATGTTTATACTCGAGTAATTTTACGACGTTTTCTACATCATTTTCAGCAGAAAGGTCGTTGATATTCACTTTGTAAATAAGCGTATCCGTTGCAAAGAATTCATCTTCTCCCTCAGGTTTTACTTTCAAGTTTAAGATTTTTACCCGCACAATATGAGTGAACTTACCGCCTTTACCTGGCTGTATTTCACCCATTTGTATTCCGATATCATCTTTTTTAATCGGGCGAACTTTTACTTTTTTATGCTGTTTACCGTACACCTTCTCATAATGAGAAGTAATATCTTGATGTACCCAAGGTTCAAGAGATTGATAAATAAAATCTTTTACAACAGGCTGACTTACGTGTGATTCTATATTTTCTTCTGGTATATTTTCTTCTGCGGAAATGGAAAGCGTAAAACAAAAAAAGACAAATGCTGCTAAAAACAAAAATTTTCCCACGAAAAAACCCACCTTACCTGTTCGTTTATGTAGCTGATTTTCTAGATCTGCATCTTTATCTTTTGAACAAAGGCATGAAGGTATGCACAGTTTTTTGTGAAATTCACCTGATTAAAAACCAATTTCATTTAAATAAAATATGTTCTAAATAATTGATTGAAAATTCAAACGTGGTTTACGTACAAAAATAGCCAAGTGCGCCTTTACATAGGGACACTTGGCTATTTTCATGAATATTTTATGCTGCTGTTTTCTTATTGCCTTTGAAAATAAAATAAAGAGCTAATAACATAAATGCTACACCAATCCAGCGGGATAGATCAAAGGGTACTTCTTTGCTTCCAAACCAGCCAAAATGGTCGATAATCATACTTGCAAATAACTGACCGATAACAGTTGAAATATTAGCTGCTGTTACGCCAATTTTAGGAACGGCTAAAACGGTTAGAAACAAATAAGATGCTCCGAATAAAGCGCAAGTAAGCTGCCATTTAGGGACATCAAAAACAGAGAGAATGTTTCCTTGTCCAAAGAAGACCACGACAATCGTTAAAATCATGGCACCTGTTGCAAAGGTTAAAAAAGCTGTTTCAAACGTACCTGTTTTTTTACTTAAAGTACCGTTAATAGAAGACTGAGCGCTTAGCGTTAATCCTCCTATTAAGGTAAGTATTACCATTAATAAACTCATCGTAAAACCCTCCTAGAAAATAAGTACAAGCGCAATTCCCATACATACAATAGCCATTACGCGTTCTTTGTTAATTTTAATTTTGCTGCTGCCAAGCCAACCAAAATGCTCAATGATCATGCTTGTAATCATTTGGCCCACAATAACCGCAACCATTGAAACACCAATTCCGATAAAGGGGATACTAATCACTAGAATCGTTAAATAAACCGTACCTAATAATCCACCGGTTAAATTCCACTTAGGCGCTTTTAAGACGTAAGGTAGATCTCCCTTTCCAGCAAATAAAGTGGTCAGACCTAAAATGAGCGTTCCCATGATAAAAATATAATAACTGCTTTCAAGTTTTCCAACTGTTTTTCCGAGTTCTCCGGCAATGGCGCCTTCCATACTTAAAGCAGCGCCGCCTAAAACCGCAACTAAATAAACCAACAACTTCACGTTTATCACTCCAATATTTCTTTATATTTATATATCTAGAAAAATAGATATAACGAGTGAAAAAAACTCGTTAAAGTTTTTTTCGTAAGAATGAAGAAAGCTCTTGAAGCGTTTCTTCATTTCGGCGATAGTATGTCCATTGACCGTGCCGAATTGACTCTAACAAACCTGCTTTTTGCATCATGGAAAGATAACTGGACACTGTGGACTGAGACAGCTGAGCTTTTTCCTGAATATCTCCCACGCAAACACCGCCTCTGCTGCTGACCTCCTTAGGCAAATGTGCTTGTTTGTCTTTAAAATGCTTTTCAGGTTCTTTTAACCACTCTAATATATTTAATCGAGTTTCATTAGATAATGCTTTAAAGATATCAATAGGTTTCATACTTATTATTTTATTCGTCACAGCTCAGATGTCAAATGTTCAAGTTTGCATTTTATAGTTAAATAATCAGCGATGGGTTGAATTATAACAGCTGTGAACAAAAAGTCAACTTATAATAGGACATAAAGAAGAACGTTTTACCCAGCTATTTTTCTATTTATATAAGTAGAAAGCATTTTATTTTTGTTAGTAGAACAGATGACATATTCCTTATTTTTTAAGGGATAGTTTAGTAAAATAGAAAAAAGTGAATAACAAAAGAAGCTAGTCTATTTACTCAGGGGGAGGGCTGCATATGCAAGGGAAAACAAAACAAGTGCGCTTTCGTAATATGGTAGCGTATGGATTTGGGGATTTGTTTGGCGGAGGATCCTTTTTTATTATCGGCACATTATTTATGGTTTTTTTAACGGATGTAGTCGGGCTTTCTCCTGTAGAAGCAGGAACGATTGTAGCTCTTGGAAAAGTGTGGGATGCTTTATTAGATCCAACCATTGGGTACATATCTGATCATCTTCAGACAAAAAAAGGACGAAGAAGAGTCTTTTTTCTTTTTGGAATCATTCCAGTTGCCATCACGTTCAGTATGCTGTGGATTCCTATTGAAGGCTCACATATGTTTAAATACACCTATTTTATTTTAGCCTATCTTTTATTTAATACCGCGTTTGGTATGGTCATGGTTCCTTACAATACGCTAGCAGCAGAAATGACGACAGATTATAGTATTCGTTCGAAAATGACGGGAATACGCATGGTCTTTTCACAAGGCGCTTCATTTTTAGGTGCTTTTTTCCCGAAACGAATCATTGATGCATTTCCAGGCGGACAAGGATATTTAATCATGGGCATTATCTTTGGACTTCTTTTTGCTCTTCCATGGATTTTTGTTTACAAGGGAACATGGGATAGCGGAGAAGTAGTGGAACGAAAAAAGAAAAACAGATTTTGGTTAGAATTTAAGCAGCTGTTTATCAGTTTTGGAAGTGCATTTAAAAATAAGTCGTTTAACGTGTACCTTGCCATGTATTTAGCATCTTACATTGCAATGGATGTATTTAATGCTCTTTTCTTTTATTTTATTGCCTATTACATGCTGCGCGAAGCGATTTATGCAGATACCCTGAGCTTTGTGCAAATTACACAAGTGCTATTTATTCCTCTTGTTACGTACATAGCCATTAAGTTAGGAAATAAATTAACCTATAACTTCAGCATGGTCATTTGGGGAACGGGCATTATTTTATTCAGTTTCCTAACAACAGATAGCTCGTTAGTTCTTATTTACTTAGCGGCATTTTTTTTAGGAAGCGGTCATTCGGGAGCGATCATGATTCCATGGAATGTACTGCCGTTTGTATCAGATGTAGATGAGATGATTACGACAAAAAGACGAGAAGGCGTGTATGCAGGGCTGATGTCATTTATTCGAAAATCGTCTCAGGCGCTTGCGATTTTTCTTGTTGGTATTGCCTTAAAGAATATTGGCTATGTACCAAATGCCGAGCAGTCAGCGTCTACGCTAGCCGGCTTACAAAAGCTGTTCATGATTGTACCTGCTATTTTAATTCTCATGGGAATTATAGCAACCATATGGTTTAAAATAAGTCCGAAAAATCACAAAATTTTATTAGCTGAAATTGAAAGAAGAAAAAAGGGGGGCCCGGCGACCGCCGTTACTCCTGAAGCGAAAGCGGTTTGTGAAAGTTTAACGGGCTATAAATACGAACAGCTTTGGAAAGACGTAACCATTTCAAAAGAAATTCGAGATAAAACGGTTGTTTAGCCTTTAGATTCACGAAAAAAAGTAAAATTTTTAGCGCGGGGATTCGCTAATTATATCCAATAAGAAACTTCCTCTGACGTATTGCCTTTTAACAACAATAGAAATTCTCCTGCCTATCGACTCATTTTTTAGGTGAATTTTAGAAAGGAAGAATTTCTTGCCATTAAAGATGTGCAATTTGGCACGTCTTGATAGGGTGGATTGTACAATTTATAATGAAACTATAAATTAACCACAGGCGCTTTCAAGGCGCAGGTATAAATTAGAAAAAAGGAAGGTACAGTTTATGCCAATTCGATATGTTTGTCCACAATGCCAAGGAGCCGGTAAGAAATTTGGATTGATAAAGTGCAAAGTGTGCAACGGCGAAGGAAACATCATCATGTCTTCTAATGAGCCAGATCCAACTAAAAATAAAAAATTAAAATCATCTTCTAAACAAGATAAAGCAATGTAGGCTATTGCTGATAAAGGTATGTATGAACCCCGCTTTTCTACAAAAAAGCGGGGTTTTCTGCTAGACAGACGAACGCTTTTCTTATGATACAATAAAATAAAAGTCGCTAAAATAATAGATAGGGAACCGAAAGAAGAGGGAAATAGATGGAATACACCGCAAAACAATTTACGCCGCAGTTAGAAAAGCATATACATAAGGTTGAAAGGTCTATGCAAGAACTTCTCAAATCCATATATGAACAATATAAAGAAGCTTTTGAAAAAAAGGGGATGGAGATCTCTGTAGATGTGATCCGTGAAGGGGAAAATCCTTTTCACCCTGGTTATCACGCCACTATTCAAGTGGGTATTTTAGAAAAAGATGAGTTTTTAGATGGTCTTTTTATTCCTATCTGGCACTGTGTACGCACATTTTTGGGCATTCGTTCTTCGAAGAAGCTCCCAGGCAGCAAGATAACCGGAGAGCTGATGGAAGAAACAGAAGAGGAAATAACAAAAGAAGTAGTAGCCTATTTAGACATGCAGCTAGAAGATTAGAAGCAACCTGCTTCTAATCTTCTTTAAATTGAAGAAGGTGCAGTTTCTTTTTCAATTTGTCTTTTAGCACGAATAAAGGCCGTCAGCTGCTGAATTTCTTCTTGAGATAGTTCCGCACCGTCGACCGTAATTCTATGAGTCTGAGGCGATGTTAATTCGATGGGTGCATCTGAAGGAGAATGAGGTTCCTTTTCCTTACCTAGCAAATAGTCTGTTGATGTATCAAATAGTTCTGCGATTGTAACGAGTGCTTCAAGAGAAGGACGACGATAGCCAGATTCGTATCCTGCGTAGGTGCTTTTAGCAATTTCAAGCTGGTCAGCTGTATATTGAAGAGACCATTTTTTTTCTTTCCTGAGTTGAGCTAATCTGCTTAACATTCATGACGCTCCTTTGTAGGTGTAGTATGTAAAAAACCGAGGCATTCAGCTCGCGCGCAGATCTTTGGAATCAAACCGTGAGCCAATTTACATTTTTATTCATTATATCATTGCCGTAGAGAAAAGTGTACGCGAAACGAATAATTTTTCTCTTGATTTATTGAATTTGGGTTACTATAATTACAGGTGAAGTACGCGAAA
Organism: Priestia sp. FSL W8-0524; assembly: GCF_038005965.1. Lineage (NCBI taxonomy): Bacteria > Bacillati > Bacillota > Bacilli > Caryophanales > Bacillaceae > Priestia > Priestia sp. FSL W8-0524. The sequence goes on along the minus strand of NZ_JBBOUG010000001.1, from coordinate 2,889,723 downwards.
TGAATATAATTTATTTGATAGATTGTCAGGTTTTTTTACAGAAATTAAGCAAAGGGGATGTCGGTTTTGAAAAAACTATTATTGTTATCAACTGGCGGAACGGTCGCTTCACTTGAAGGTGAAAATGGACTTGTTCCTGGAATGGAGCCAGATCAATTACTAAGCTACATACCTGATTTAAATGAACATTGTCAAATTGACAGCAAATCTCTTATGAATCTTGATAGTACAAATATGCAGCCTGAATGTTGGATAGAGATGGCAAAAGCGATTGAAGAGCATTATAATGAATACGATGGTTTTGTTATTACCCATGGAACAGATACAATGGCCTACACATCGGCAGCTCTTTCTTACATGCTTCAGCATTCTAAAAAACCAATTGCGATTACAGGATCTCAAATTCCTATTTCATTTAGTAAAACGGACGCGAAGCGCAATATTGCAGATGCGATTCGCTTTGCATGTGAGGAAACAGGCGGAGTCTATGTAGTCTTTGACGGTCGTGTGATTCAAGGCACAAGAGCAATTAAGCTTCGTACAAAAAGTTATGATGCATTTGAAAGCATTAACTATCCATACGTGGCGTCTATCCATGATAATACGGTGGAATATACAAAATCGGTTGCCTCTAGTAAAGAAGAGTTGACGGTTAATACATCTCTTTGTACGGATGTGGCAGTTGTCAAACTGTTTCCCGGCATTAAGCCTGAATTTTTCGATGGATTAAAAGATGTATATCAAGGCGTTGTTGTTGAAAGCTATGGAAGTGGAGGAATTCCATTTCAAGTTCGCAATATTTTAGCCAAGCTTATTGAATTGACAAATCACGGTGTATCCGTTGTCATTACTACTCAGTGCCTTGAAGAAGGAGAAGACATGGGCATTTATGAAGTAGGCCGAATGATTAATCATGACAGCGTCGTTCGCTCAAAAAACATGAACACAGAAGCCATTGTTCCTAAATTAATGTGGGTGCTCGGACAAACCAAAGACCCTCACCAAGTGAAAAAGATGATGGAAACGTCGATTGCAGAAGATATTAATTAAAAAAGAAAGCAGGTACAGCTATGAAACAAGAAACAGCAGGATATCGTACAGAAGCTGATTTTCTAGGAGAAAAACAAATTCCAGCAGACGTATACTACGGTGTACAAACCGCACGTGCCGTAGAAAATTTCCCGATTACGGGTTATAAAGTACATGAAGAAATGATTAAAGCGCTTGCTATCGTAAAAAAAGCGGCAGCGCTTGCAAATATGGATACAAAGCGCTTATATGAAGGTATTGGAAATGCGATTGTGCAAGCAGCTGATGAAATCTTAGCAGGTCAGTGGCATGAATACTTTATTGTGGATCCTATTCAAGGCGGAGCAGGAACGTCAATGAATATGAATGCTAATGAAGTGATTGCAAACCGTGCCCTTGAAATTATGGGAGACAATAAAGGCGAATACGGTAAATTAAGTCCTAACAGCCATGTGAATATGTCTCAGTCAACAAATGATGTATTTCCAACGGCTATCCATATTTCAACGCTGAACTTATTAAATAAACTTCTTGTTACAATGAATGATATGCATGATGTATTTAAACGAAAAGCGCAAGAATTTGATCATGTAATTAAAATGGGCCGTACGCATCTTCAAGATGCTGTACCCGTTCGTCTTGGTCAAGAGTTTGAAGCATACAGCCGCGTGTTAGCGCGCGACATTAAGCGTATCAGCGCGACGCGTGACCACTTGCATGAAGTAAATATGGGGGCGACAGCTGTTGGAACAGGTTTAAATGCAGATCCTCGCTATATTGAAAATGTAGTCAAACACTTAGCTGATATCAGCGGTCTGCCGCTTGTGCATGCAGAGCATTTAGTGGACGCTACTCAAAATACAGATGCTTATACAGAAGTATCTGCGGCGCTTAAAATCTGTATGACGAATATGTCTAAAATTGCCAATGACCTGCGTTTAATGGCATCAGGTCCTCGTGCAGGTCTAGGAGAAATCAGCCTTCCTGCTCGTCAGCCTGGTTCTTCAATCATGCCAGGAAAAGTAAACCCAGTTATGGCTGAATTAATCAATCAAATTGCGTTTCAAGTAATGGGAAATGACCAAACGATCTCTCTTGCTTCAGAAGCAGGTCAGATGGAGCTTAACGTTATGGAACCTGTGCTTGTATTTAACTTGCTTCAATCAATCAGCATCATGAACAACGGTTTCAGAAGCTTTACAGATCACTGTCTAGCAGGAATTGAAGCAAACGAAACGCGGATGAAAGAATATGTAGAAAAAAGCGTAGGGATTATTACAGCTGTTAACCCTCACTTAGGCTATGAAGTCGTATCGCGTATTGCGCGTGAAGCGATTTTAACAGGAAAACCAATTCGTGAGCTTTGCCTTCAATACGATGTGTTAACAGAAGAGGAATTAGATCTCATTTTAAATCCATTTGAAATGACGAACCCTGGTATTGCAGGAAGTTCATTATTTGATCGTCAATAAAGAGAACGGCTTCCATAAGGAGGCCGTTTTTTTTATAAAGACATTTGCTGAATGACGCGGCGCATTTTCTGAGCTGTTGCAGCCAAGACGTCATCATTTTCAGCATATTTGGGAATTTGCGTATAAAAATCTCCGAAACACTCCTCTTTATATCTCGGAACGATGTGCATGTGAAAATGAGTTAACTCGTTAAACATACCCCCGTTTTGAGAGAGAGTAACTCCGTCTGGAATAAAAAGCGTCTTAACTGCTTTTGTCATTAGCTTCGCTGCATTCATCACGGCCAATATGTGTTCAGTATCGAATTCGTCGATTTCCACTATATGTGCTTTAGGAAGAATTAAGAGGTGGCCTTCGTTAAACGGCTTGTGGTCTAGCAGGCACGTCACAAACGAATCTTCAAATATCATATGCGATTTCTCCTGGTCATTTGCTAATCGACACCCTAAGCAATCTATACTTGGATTCCCCATCATATGTTCTCTCCTTTTTTAAGATAACTAAAGTGTAGCATGAGAAGTGTCAGGAGGAATAGATTGAAATATACACAGTTGTTTTTTCGCTTAGTAAAGAGAGCCCGGGTATATGACCTGGGCTCTTTGGTTCGTTCTTTTTATTTATAGGCTTTGCTGCTTTATCTAAAATTTACCATGGTTTTAATTGTAAAATAAATATCTTTACAGTATAATGACAGTGTAACAGTTAACTGTAACTAAAAAGGGGGGATTGTTTGAAAACATATACAGGCAAGCAAATTACGGAATTATTAAACAATGAAGGTGCGGACTTGAACCTGCGTACGGTGCGGTATTACACGCAAATAGAAATTGTTCCTCCGCTGGAGCTAGTGAGAAATAAGCGCGTCTATACAGCTCAGCATGTTCATTACTTTCGAGCCGCTTTAACATTATCAAAAGCAGGGGAGTCACTAGCTTCCATTCAAGAAACGCTGCGTTCAATGAGTGTGGAAGAAGTGAAAAGTATAGGTGCGCAGCTCCCTCTTTACCAAAGCAAACAAATTCAAAATCAAGAAATGCATCAAGTCAATGAAGATGTGTTTGTCGCTATGAATCGGAATTTATCAGCAGACGTACGGCAAAAAGTAATTGAGTCTGTTACTCAGATTTTAAAGGATCATTCATCGCATGATTAAATTAGCGGTGGCAAAATCAGTAATGGAAAAAGAAGAAGGAATGAACCACCTATGTATTACATTTGAACGATCGCAAATAAAAGTTAAAAACATCACGATTGATATTCAGCTGCCCCAAGGTTTGTTCAAAACAAGAAACTTAAATGGGTACTGTGAAAACCCACAAGGACAAATCGAAGTAAAACATATTGACGATGAACCTTTATTAATAGAGCTCTACACGGAAGAGACCGTTTTATATCCACAGGCAGAGATTGCAGTTGCGGTGACTTACCGCGATGAACACTTGCATATACAGCAAGAAAGACATTCTCTAATGATTAAATTTACCGATGAAGATTTGATAGGGGATTCATTTTTAAATCAAGAAGTCAGTGCAAAAGTAAAAAAATTTGCTCGTATTAATTCAGTGGAAAGAGGCGGTCACATGAACTTAACTCCCTATGTAGTAGAACAAACAAGTAAAGGAGAGCGTGCCTATGACATTTATTCAAGGCTGTTGCTCGACCGAGTGATTATGCTCACAGGTGAAGTTACGGATGAGGTGGCTACTAGCATTATCGCTCAGCTTTTATTTTTAGATGCAGAAAACCCAGAAAAAGATATTAGCATTTATATTAATTCACCGGGAGGGTCCATTACAGCGGGCATGGCTATTTTTGATACAATGCAGCTTATACGTGCAGATGTAAGTACATTGTGTATAGGGCTAGCAGCATCTATGGGTTCAGTTTTACTAGCGGGCGGTCAAAAAGGGAAACGTTTTGCTCTTCCTAACAGCGAAGTGATGATTCATCAGCCGCTAGGAGGAGCAAAAGGACAAGCAGCTGAAATTGAAATTCGAGCGAAGCGTATTTTGCGCTTAAAAGACCACCTAAATGAACTTCTGTCTGAACGAACAGGACAATCGCTGTCAACGATTAATAAAGACACTGATCGAGATACATTCTTTACAGCGGATGAAGCAAAAGAATATGGCTTGATTGATCAAATTTTAGTTCATCAATAAGGAGGATACCATGTGGAAAAGTCAAATCGTTACTCAGTAGAATATGAATGGGGAAACGTGATTTATTACCAAGAAGTAGAAGCAATGACGATACACGAAGCAAAAGAATACGTTCAACATACAAAAGTAAACGCCGCTATTCGCGCTGTTCATGTCATAGAAGATGTCGAATCGTAACGAAAAACTGGATCCTTTCGGGGATTCAGTTTTTTTGAGCAAATGAAGCAGGGATTTATAGGAAGAAAAGAGAATGCAAAAAGAGATTTAAAAACGAGCAGCTGGTAGCATCATTCAGCAAGAACATCTCATTTCAATTACAAAAAGAAAGGTAGATGTAAATGAAAAAAGTATGGTCTGGATTAGTAGTTCTCATTGCTATTTGTTGGGTGATCACAGGATGTCAGCAAAGCAGTGCTTCAAGCGGTACTGTTGAACAAAAGCTCGTAATCGAAAAATACATAGCCGATAATCAATATGGCCATGCGGTTAAAATGAAAGACCAAAATCAAGTGCAGAAAGTGCAGCAGTGGTTAAAAGATGTATCCTGGAGAGAAGAAAAAGCTGAAATGATTCGAAAACCTAACTACATTCTTCACTTTGAACCGGTAGAAACCAAAAAGGATATAAAGGTACAATCTTACCGGATGTGGGTCAACTTAGACAACGAAACCGTTGAATTAGCTACAGATACACACTACGCACAGTTAAAGGGCAAACAAGCAAGGTCATTTATTGAACTAGTAGAACCGAAATAGAAAGCAGCTATAAAACAATGTCCAATAAAAGCTAAAACTGCACCCGTTCATATTGAAGCTATCTTCACTGATATGCTTGATGACCTCGAAGGGACAGAGGTGCTCATTACTAACGCGCTTGATATGAGGGTGTAGAAATATTAAATGTAAGAGGTGACAAACAGCAATTATTAAATGTAGCCATAAAGAATTACACTTACAGGTAGGTCCATTATTAAAACATTTTGCTATAAGAAGTAAGGGAAAAAGAGAAATCAAGACGCTGATTTCTCTTTTTTATTTAGGCGTGTCGATGATTATTATTTCCGCGCATTTTGCGTAAAACAAAACTCACAATTAAAACTAAAATAACAGCACCAATAATTGCAGGAACAATTGCGAATCCGCCGATCTCTGGACCGAAATCTCCAAAAATTAGAGAGCCTAACCATGCTCCAATGAACCCAGCGATGATGTTTCCGATAATTCCACCTGGAACATCTCGTCCTGTTAACACACCGGCGAGCCACCCGATAAGTCCTCCAACAATAATCGTCCAAATAAATGACATATACCTAACCTCCTTTTTATAGGGAATTCCTTTTCAGTCTTTCCTAAAACACATTTTGTCATGCGACATGCTTGCTGCAAACCCTTTTACATTTTTTCATCTATTTATCATATATGCTAAGATAGCCCAACATTAAATTGAAGAGTTATGTATGAGAATTCACCGTGAATGTAACGATAATAAAATAAAGGAGAGAAGTTCAGCTTATGTACGTTTTAGATTCAATTTAGCTCATTCTATTCGCAAAAGGGGACATCTGGTTCATTTTTAAAAGCTTTTTCCCTTGGTTTTACTTTTTTTAACGGTATATGTGATATCATTTTAAGTAAACAAATTCTTAACGGGAGAACAATATGGAGTCATTATTATTAGATAAAAAGCTTAAACACATTACGAATTTAATTCTAGAAAAAAAAGAAGAGTTCTCAAAACAAAAACAAGATGAGGACAAAGATATTCAACAACAGTTAGAACCGTGGCGCGTTCATTTAATTCAAATATACGCTGATTCTGTCTCAACAAATGATACGAAAAACTTTGAAGTGCTTGAGGAATGGGGAAGAGAAGTAGCAAATCTACTTGTTGTCCTTCAGCTTCCGCTGGATGTAGCATTAGAAGAAATCAGCTATTACCGAAATATTATCGGGGAAATTATTAAAGAAGAAGCAAAGACTGAAACATTTACGTTTGATGCCTTCTATCAAGTTATTTCTCGTTTCAACTTAGTAGTGGACAAGGCTGTGCACTGGGTTAGTAAATCATATATGACCGACTTTGCAAACAAAATCCAATCCGCTCGCTATGCAATTGATGAACTTTCAATTCCTGTAGTACGCATTACGAAAGAAATTGGCGTGATTCCTCTTGTTGGCGATTTAGATACAAATCGGGCTCAAATTTTAATGGAAAATGCCCTTCAGCACGGCAGCGAGTACAAGCTAAATTGGTTGATTATTGATTTATATGCGGTTCCAATTATTGATACAATGGTAGCGGACCAAATTTTTAAAGTAATCGGTGCTTTAAGATTATTAGGAATTCAAGTGGTTTTAAGCGGTATCCGTGCTGAAATTGCTCAGACGATGGTGAACTTAGGGTTAGATTTGGCTGATATTACGACTTTCAGTAGCCTTCACCAAGCAGTGGAATATGTTAATCAAGCGGACTAATATAAAACAAAAGCCCATGATATGGTTACATATTCATGGGCTTTTATTGGTAGAAGAAAATTTGAAGTTTATTTAACAAAGCATCTAATGATTGACTAACTTGAAGTGTGTTAGGACTTGTCATTCCTTCACGGACAGCCGTTTGAATCATCAACGTTCGTGTCTGTTCGATTTCTTCTATTAGTATTTGGTACATGGATTTGTCTTTTTGATGGGTTGAAAGCAGCATGTTAATTCCTCTTTTTTTATAGTGATTATGGTTAAATTAACATTAATAGGTTTATTTTTCAATATTATGAAATTAAAAATAGTAAATCTTAAGAATTTTCCATATAAAAAAAGAACCTCTTTTTCAACAGAGGTTCTTTTTCTAATATAATAATTTATTATGCATGTTTATGACTACCACGCATTTTTCTCATAATGAAACTTACGATTAATACTAAAATGATTGATCCGATAATGGCAGGAATAATAGCAAATCCACCTACAACTGGTCCGAAGCTTCCAAAGATAGCTGAACCTAACCAAGAACCGATAAAACCAGCAATAATGTTACCAATAATACCTCCTGGAACGTCTCTTCCCGTAATTAATCCGGCAAGCCACCCAATAATACCACCTACAATAAGTGCCCATAAAAATGACATAAATATCATCCTCCTTTTTAATGATGTATTGCTTATATAGGTTAGTACCCCACTTAAAAGAAAACTATTCATAGAATAACAAAAAAAATAAAAAAACTTGGAAAAGGACTTAAGAACTGGGATAGAGTCATAGAAAATAGACTAACTAGTATATAATAGAAAAAGGAACATAGTTTAGAAGAGAAAGGAGACATGAAGTGAAAATAAAAAATCAAAGCGATATAGTAGAACAGCACTTGATTCAGCACTGGATGTATTTTCAGCATACGAAGAAATCTGTGAAGGTGGATACACCAGAAATGAAATGGATTTCTGCATCTCCTTATAATCGCGGCATATATGCAGGAACCCGTCATATTGAGACTGCGTTAGGGATGTGCTCTTCGGAAGGGGAAGAACCTCTATGGATTGTTGGTCCATCTTCATATGATAACCTTGGTCCAGTTCTTCATAAAAATGGATTTGTTCCTTATGAAAAATGGATCGGAATGATTCAGCACATTCAAGAAAAAGAATACGTACACACAGGAGTAGAAGGGTTTCAATGTAAGCGAGTGCACACAGAAGCTGAATTGAAAGAATGGATAACGGTATACATAGACGGCTATCAAAAACCAAAAGAATATCAAGCTGACTTTCTTGAAAGGTTTAGGGAGCTTATGCAGCACACTGACCAATATCACTTATATTTGGGTCTTTATCACAACCGGCCAGCTGTAGCTGGGTCTCTCTTTTTTTATGACGGTACAGCGGGTTTGTACTGTATCACTACAGCTAGACATATGAGGAGAAAAGGCCTGGCTATCGCCTATTTGAAGGAAGTTCTTACTGAAGCAAAAAAACAGGCAGATACGTGTATTTTGCATGCTACAAGTGCAGGAAAGCCAGCCTATGAAAAACTTGGTTTTACAGCGGTTAACGAATTTGATGTATACAGATGGAGAAATAGAGATGGAAAATAATGTGCTGAAGCTTGTGAAATAAGAGACAAAATTCGACAAAATTTTAAAAAAGTGTAGCTTCCACTTCGTTTTTGGTGTATCCTAGGAAAAAGCAGCAGCATGAGCTAGTGTTGTACATAGAACACAGATAAAAGGAGTCATTATGAAACATTTTTTTAAAACGAGCACGTTTTGGATAGGTTTAGTTGTCGGAATCGCGCTCACATTTGGGGGATATTTTACTGTTACTAGTATTTATGATTATTATTTAGGACGAGAACAGCTGAAAGTATTGACTGCCTCTCAGAAAAACCTTCAAACTGCTTTTAAAGAGTATAATCAGCTTATGGCCGAAAAAAAAACCAAAAAGCAATTTATCAATGAACTCGATGATATTTCAAATACGATAAACTATGAATATAATGAATTAGCTTCCCTTGATCCTACGATGAAAACGATGTATAAGCATACGGGCGTCATCGATGATATGGAACTGATGATTGATAATATCGATAGCATTTATGAATTAACGATGAATGATCACAAAGACGCAACAAAACCGCTTCAAACCTACGTATCTGATTTAATGGAATATGTAGAAAAAGATATGAAAAAAGAAATAAGCATGCTAAGTAAATAGAAAAAAACAGCTGTCTAAACAAATGGGCAGCTGTTTTTTTGTTGATTATAAAAGGAATCTTTTGGTTGCAGGCGAAAGAGTATACTATGCACCCACTCACTTACGTGCACCACGTTCACAAAAAAGGGAGGACATAGTATGAAAAAAGTGGTGGTTATCCTATTTAGTTTATTTTCACTAGCCGCATGTCAGGTTCCTACAGCTGAAACGCTTGAAGATCCTTATCCACCCGCTATAAAAATAATAGCCGAAGGCAAAGAAGCCATCATCAAGCCTTTATTTTTTTGCTGGACCGAATGTGAAGCTGATTTTGGCGAAGAAAAAAATTTCAGACAAATTGTTATGAAAGATAGTATTCCCGTCTCTCAAGATGGTCAAGTGTCCATTAAAATAGATGGTAAAGAACCTAATGCGCTTTATTACAAACAAATTCGCAATCAGTCTATTTATGAAAACATAGTAGAAAAAAAGGACATAAAAAAAACATCTGCTATTACAGTAGACTCTTCCTCTCGCAGTGATCGGTATATACTCGTAGCAGACTGGAAAGATAACAAAGGAAAAAAGTTAATCGGGCGTGTCTACTATACTCCAGTAAAATTTGAAACCCCATAGATAGGGCTCTCTATGTTGGAATAGAGAGCCCTATGTTTAACCAATAGAATTAAGTGCCTGTGCAAGAGAAGAAGTAGTCTTGACCTGTTCAAACGAAAGCCCTAAGCGAATTGCAGTTTGAGAAATTTCCGGTCGAATTCCAGATAAAATGGTTTCCACCCCAATTAAACGAAGAGCTTTTACCAAATTAAAAATTTCTTGTGCCATCATCGTGTCAATCGTAGCTACACCGAGCAGGTCGATACATAAATGTTCAACGTCTTTTTCTGAGCATTGCTGAAGCGTGTTTTCTAAAATAAACTGACTTTTGACCGTTCCAATATCTCCCACAAGAGGCAGAAGGGCAACTTTGTTTTGAAGCATGATCACAGGAGAACTTAATTCATTAATTAACTCTTTCTGAGCGTTCAGCTGTTCTTGCGTATTCTTATGATATTCTTGAATAAAGATATAAATAGATAGATCAAAGGCTTTAACAATAATGTCATACCACATAAATATCTTATCCACGCTTACCTCTTCTGAATGCAAAGAGATAAACTTCTTTAAGTAATTAACGACTATTTTTTGTGAATTAAAATATTCTCGAATAACAAAGTGAAGAGGCGTACTTAAATGCTTTGGATCACGTGCAAGTTCGACCGACCACTGCTGGAAAACGGAAAAAAAGTACTCCTCATCTTTTATAAATACGTCAAATAAATGCTGAAAATAATCTTGATTTTGCTGCTTCAGTTCTTTCACAATTACTGGATTTTTACTCGAATACACGGAGAACTCGTTTTCATCGTCGAGCTGATTGTACCAGTCTTCAGTTAATTGAAGAGAATGTTCTTTAAAAAAATGATATAGGTCCTGATTTCTATGCATGAAGACTCTCCTTACATATGTATAGTCTAATTATTTTATAAATAAAGGCATAAAAGCATCCCCTGATCTAGAGTGAGGATGCTTATAAATAAATCCATTATGAAGCGCATTTATTTTCCTATACGCCTTGTTTTCCCTAACTGTATAATTTCAAACCCAATTTATTAAAAAATAAACATTTTTTAACTAGCCTATTCATACATTTTACCTATTTTTCATAAAGAACCACTTCTTGTGCTTATAGCTTTAGCTTCGGTAAGGCATCTTTAATGCTTTGATAGACTAAAATAAAGGACATGTCATCTTCTATAGTGCTCATATGTATGGCCATGTTAGGAGAAATTCCTGTTAAAACGAGCTGAGTTCCCATGAGCTTCAGCCAATTGTAAATATTAAGAATATCACGGCCGAATGAATCATTAAATTGCGCTAACCCTGATACGTCTAGGATTAAATAACGATCTTTGCTGGTTGTGTTACGCGAGGTGAAACTATTAAATAGCATTTCTATACGCCGTTCGTTTAACGTTCCGATTAATGGAAGAACAGAGATTCCTTCCTCTATTGGCACGATAGGGGTGGATAGTCTTTCAACTTCTTCCAAAGCTTGCTGAAGCTGTTCTTGGGCTGTAATTTCTATGGTTACGTCTTTTTGAACACCGATAAAGTAATATTTATCTTCTTCTTCTATATATGTTGGGTCAATCGTTAGCTGATTATGAAAGAAAGAGCCGTCTTTTCGGTAATTCACAAGCGTAACAGAGACTGACTGATTGCGGCTGATAGCGCTGCGAATTTCATCAACGTGGTGCGGGTTTGTAAGAGGACCTTGTAGAAAACGGCAATTTTCCCCTAATACTTCTTCTTCCTTATAGCCGGTCATAAGAGAAAACCCTTGGTTGAGGTAAATAATTGGATTATCAGGTAAAGAAGGATCCGTCACGATAATGCCAGATTGTGAGCTATGAAGGGCCTTATTTAAAATGGACCATTTTGAATCTTGAGCTTCAGGTGTAGTCAATGCATTCCCTCATTCCTTGGAAATTTTATAAAAATATTGTGACATAAACACGTCAAAAAAACAATTTTCGACGCGTTTGCTTCTAGAGAAAGAATGAAGATAAGGAAAAATATGTTATAATAGTTTCGGGGGCAAAGGGAGTGTGAACAAATGTGATAACAATCAATTTATTTAATGTTAGTTTCTTTGTGATGGCGCTAGTAGGTTTTATCCTCATTTTTTGTTTGCGTATAAAGTTCAAGCAGCCACTATCATTGTTTAAATGGTCTTTTTTGTTCGGAACGGTGCTGCTGTTGCTAAGTTTATACTTGTTTATGGCGACCAGCCAATATATTCATTTGATATGCAATACAATCGGCTCAGTTATGACAGCGCTCTATCTTATCAGTATTATGGTGGGAGCAGAAGAGTCATAAATACATATGTTTGAAAGTCTATTAAAAGTGGAAAATAAGTAGCGATGCTTAAAAGAGAAAGAAACGAACTTACATTCTTTCAGCCGAAATAATGACAACTGGAAAAACACCTCGGTAAAAAATGCCGAGGTGTTTTTCATAAATAAAAGGGAAAGGAGAATATTTAGAGAAATACTAGTCATATTTTACTGAGTATAGTAAGATTAAAAGTTATTATTCTATTTTTATATTGTTGCTATTGGCAACATGTGTTAGTCTAAAAGTGGTATACATTTTAGGCGATCTTGAAAAAGAGAGACGAGAAGCTTTTATTCAAGTTTCTTAAAAGCTTTACGTTTACTGAGGTGAAACAATGAAATCTCAAGTACAAAAATTTGTAGGCTATTTATTAGCTGGTGATCAAGACAGCGCTTGGGAAGTTGTGCTGGAAGAAATCCAACAGGGAAAGAACAGCCTAGATATTTATGAAAATTTAATTACAACCGCAATGCGAGTAACTGGAGATATGTGGGAAGAAAATATCATTTCTGTAGCTGATGAGCATGTTGCAACTACGACGTGTGATTATGTGCTAACTCGCTATCGCTTTTATAAAAAAATTCAGGGACACGCTTCAGACACTGCTCCAAGGGCACTGCTTCTATGCTTGGAACAAGAACAGCACTTCATTGGTTTAAAGATGGTGGCTTTATTGTTTGAGGAACATGGTTGGAATACTCGCTTTTTAGGGGCCAATCTACCTCTGGAATACGCTGAGAAAATGGCTATAGAATGGAAGCCGCACATGGTAGGATTATCTGTCAGCATTCCTTATCATATTGAGAGGCTTGCTGAATATACCAAAACTTTGGACAAATTAGAACCAAGACCAACAGTAATGGTAGGAGGGCGCTTAGTTTCTCAAATTGATTTCCGTTCTTACTGTTCTGAGCATACACGCCTAATTCCGGATCTTTACCAACTAAATAACTGGTTAATCAGTTATCACAAAGGAGTGGAAGTTAATGTCGATGCTTGAATATGTTCCAATTCCTTACTTTCTAGTGGATACTGAATTTAATATTTTGGAATGGTCGCAACAATCAGGTCATTTATTTAAGCCTTCAGCTAATTTTTTAGATCTTGTAGACGTATTTAGTCAAGAAAAGGCGAGAAAGTTTTTAAGCTTGCGCCAGAAAGATTCTCGAGAATTGTCTGTAGACGAACCCCATGATGAGCAAACGCTTGTCCAAAGCCGAGGCCAGGCTATTCAGAAAGTAGAGCTTGTAATGCAAACCAATGATTCGCCGTATTCACTGTTTGAATGCTTAATTCAATGGGATAGTGATATAGGTCATTTAGTTTGTATTCGCCAAGATGAACGTATACAAGAGCTAACAAATCTTGTTCAAGACCATCGGAAACGATTAGCAGATACAGATTTTGAACTGCTTGAACAAAAAGAACGTCTCGAAAAATCATTACAAAAAATTAAGCAATTGTCCGCTTCTTTTATTAAATTATCCTCTAAAGTAGGGCTTATACCTCTTTTTGGAGACTTAGACACAGCTCTTGTAGCTGAAAATACGTCCATTTTGCAAAACTTTGCACATGAAGGAAATTACACCACGCTTCTATTTGACTTTGGGGGCCTAGATATATTAACAACCGAAGGAATTCAAGCTTTTGCAGGCTTTATGCAGTCCTTCTATCTTATGGGGATCACGTGCTATATTATTGGCATGAAACCGCACCATACGGCTGCTTTGAAAAATAGAACCTTTGGTGATCAAATTATTTATATGAATAATCTAAGTGAAATTATTGCTGTGAATAAAAATGTGAGTTAAAAGGGTGGAGGAGAAGAAAGAATAACTTTCTTCTCCTCTTTCTGTATACACTTCTCTTCTTATAATTAAACATCTATTAAAGAATCTTTTTATATTTCAGCTGAAAGAATGGCGTTAAGACGTTGAAGTCCTGTGTCGTTTTTAATTAACGGTATTCAAATGTTTTACGGGGGAATATTTCTACTGGTGCTATCTTTATGTACAGAGCAGATTCATGTTTCGACTATTATGTCTTGGAATGCAGTATGGTCTATTGTATATTTAATTTTTGTTGGTTCAATTGCTGGACACGGCTTATATTATTGGCTAATCGCCCAAACAAATCCGGTTTTTCCATCTACTTGGTTGTATGTATCTCCTTTAATCGCCGTGTTAATCGGCTATGTAGTCTTAAATGAAGCTATCACGCCTTCTATTATTGGCGGAGGTCTTCTTATTTTAATAGGAGTATTTATGGCCAATCGTGAAGCTTTGGGAGTACATTTTAAAAAAGGTGTGTTATTCAAAAAGCAGCTGTAAAACAAGTCGCCATTTGCTGACTTATTTTTAGTTAATCGCAAGACAAAAAAGATTGAAGAAAGATATAAAAGATGACTAAAAGCCTCTTTCTAATGAAAGAAGAGGCTTTTTTGTTAAGAGTTTGCTGACATCGTATGAGACGGCAAAATGATGTCTTGGTCTACTAGGAAGGATAAAAGTTCTCGTGTAGCATATGACATATAGCGATCTTTTTTCAAAATGATGCCGAGCTCCCACATTGGAGTAGGTGCGGCAATTGGAATACTTTTAATAAAGGGATTATTGATTTTCGGAAACACGGACTTTGGTAAAATAGCAATACCTAATTCAGAAGCAACTAGTTCAATAATCAAATCCCATTGAGAACTTTCGTACGCTATTTTTGGATGAAAACCCGCTTGAATGCACTCATGAATAATGCGATCATGAAGAGAGAAATCTTTGCTGAACAGGACAAACGGCTCTTCTCTAAGCTCGCTCAAAGCAACAATTGATTTAGCTGCCAGGGGATGCTCATGATGAATGTATAAATTAAACTCTTCTTCAATAAACGGATAGACGTGAAAAAGAGGGTTTTGAATAGGCAATACGATAATGCCAAGGTCTACTTGTTCGTTTTCTACAAGTTCGACAATTCGCTTTGCGCCAAGCTCCACAAGCTCTAATTTCACCTGAGGATGTTTTGATGTAAAGTTTTTTGCAATCATCGGGAAAACAACAGTCCCTACTAAAGGAGGAATTCCTACTTTAATATCTCCTGTAGGCAGATTTCGTAAATCATCTAACAGAGCATGCAGCTCGTGAAGAGTGGATACCAGCTTTTGGCTTTGCCCGTACACAATCTGTCCTGCATCGGTTAATGTCAGCTTTCGAGTAGAGCGATCAAAAAGGTCTACGCCGAGTTCTTCTTCTAGTTTTTTTACAATTTTACTTAATGCTGGCTGAGACAAGTGAATTGCAGCTGCTGCTTTCGTGAAACTTTTTTGATTAACTACTTCCATGAAATGTTGCAGTTCTCGAATATCCATAAATTCTCCTCACTAGTATTCTTAGTTTTCATACTATTTATTCTATTTATCTATTTTACTTATGATTCAAATAAATGTAAACTCTTACATAAGGAAGTGAATAGTGATTCATCTAAAAATAGCACATCAAATTCCTCTAAATACGTTAGAAACCCGCATATTTGTAAGCGTTAACAAAAAAGTACCCTCGAAGAAAATCCTAAAAAAATATTTTTTTCTCCCGTAAAACAAAGCCGCGAGCGCAGAAATAACACGTGTTGAAATGTTCATTTTGTATACTGTTCTGACAATTAAGAAAGAGGAATAAAATGGTATAGTGCACCACTAAGGTGAGTCTATTCATTCTGCAAACGAGCCGTACATAAAAAAAAGGGCCGGTTTGTTAAAAATAATTGGGGGAGTGGTTGAGATGACATATGTTAAAGGACTAGAAGGAATCGTTGCAGCTGAAACAAAAGTAGGGCATGTTGATGGAGAGAAAGGTCAGCTGATTTATCGCGGATATTGGGCAAAAGATTTGGCGATCAATTATTCTTTTGAAGAAGTTTCTTATTTAATTTGGAACGGTACGCTGCCAAATCATGATGAGTTAAAAGCATTTAAACAAGAGATGGTGACTCATCGTACGCTTCCAGCTAATATTGTTGCGTTAATGGACTGTTTGCCAAAAGATACAGAAGTGATGAGCGCGCTTCGCACATGTATCTCGGCGTTAGGAGACCCTTCATACAGCTGGCCTCCGACAAAAGAGCAGGCGCTTGCGATTACAGCGGTAACACCTACCATTATTGCCTATTGGTATCGTAAAATGAATGATTTAGAAGTAGTAGAGCCTAACGAGCATTTGGATCATGTAGCAAACTATTTATACATGATTAACGGAGAAATTCCAGATCAAAGTTTGGTTACGGCGCTAAACGCCTATTTTGTTTTGACAATTGAGCATGGAATGAATGCCTCAACCTTCTCATCACGCGTTATTTCATCTACCGAATCTGACATGGTTTCAGCTATATGCGGAGCAATTGGCGCGATGAAAGGTCCGCTTCACGGAGGAGCTCCTTCTGGTGTTATTAACATGTTTGATGAAATTGGAAGTGAAGAGAATATTGAGCCTTGGGTTCGTAAAAAATTAGATAATAAAGAGAAAATCATGGGATTTGGTCATCGCGTTTATCGTACACATGACCCGAGAGCAGAAGCATTAAAAGAAGTATCGAAACAAATTTCAGGAGACAACGGGCTATTTGATTTAATTGTTAAAATTGAAGATAAAACAATTGAATTACTAAATGAATACAAGCCGGGGAGAGGCATTTATACCAACGTAGAATATTTCGCTGCAGCGGTTATGAAAGCGGTTGAGCTTCCGTCTGAACTATTCACTCCGACCTTCACAGCAAGCCGTGTGGTTGGTTGGACAGCTCATGTCGTAGAACAGTCAGAAAATAATCGTATTTACCGACCTCAGTCTGCTTATATCGGTTATACGCCAGTTGAGCAAAATCAATAATAAACCGGATTTCACATAAAAAACGTCGGTAGATCCGACGTTTTTTTCATATGGTTAAATATATTCTTTTTGAGAATAAAATCGCTTTAATAAATAGAATAATCCGACTGCTAAGCATAAACTTGCTGCAGCTAAGCTAGAGGTAATCATGGCGTGTTCACCTTCGGTCGGGGTATGTGAAAGTTTATAGCTGCTGTAGCATAAGAGAGCTGTGATACATAAACAGCAGGAGCTAATCAATCCATACCGCTTTTTGAACCCAATAATAGATAGTAATACAATCAAATAAATCCCGCTCACCATCATCATAATTGGAAACTGAGGGTGGAATTTAATTGTATATAACAAATAATCGATGTGAGAATAGTGATGAACCGCCGAGGACTTTGTTAGCCCTCCGGTCAAACTAGCTGATAAAGGTCCTTCAAGCATCGAAGAGCCGTTATACCAAGTAGCGACTGAGGAAAGTAAAAAAACAAAACAACTTGCGAATAGCTGCGTCATACATTTTATTGACACGTATAGAAAGCTCCTCTCAATAACCATCTTTTGTTAATACAAGTCCGAAAATTATTATAGCAGGTTTTGAAAGTAAAAAAAGCACTATTGGAATGGTTTCATAAAACGTTCATATTTCAAAAGGTTTGTTTTTTCAAAAGAAAGGGAAAAAAGGTGAAACGGAAGATATGAATAGAGGAGAGAGAAAGATGAAGGCAGCAGTGATTTTGAATCCAAACGCAGGAAACAAAAAATTAGTAAATGAAATTGACTTTATATGTGATCGGTTAAACACAGCATTTGAGGCGGTTACTTTATATAAAACAGAGCAACCTGGAGATGGTGCCGAGCTGGTAAGAAAATTGGAAGGCGAAGCGGATGTCATTATTGGAGCAGGAGGAGACGGGACGATTTATGAGTTGATCAACGCTCTTGCTCCGCTGAAGCAACGCCCTGTATTTGCTATTTTACCCGGAGGAACGTGCAACGACTTTTCGCGTGCAATCGGAATGAATCAAAATCCTTTAAAAGCAGTGGAGCAAATTATTGAAAAGCAGACGGAAGCAGTGGATGTTGGAAAACATGGCGAAGATTATTTTTTAAACTTTTGGGGAATCGGTCTCGTAGCTGATGTATCTGAAAATATTTTAGAAGAAAATAAAGAGAAATTTGGTAAGCTCTCTTACTACATGAGCGTAGGTAGAACGTTAAATCAAGCAGAGCCTTTTCAATTAAAAATGACGAGCGAAAAAGCTTCCTATGAAGGAGAAGCAGTTATGGTGTTAATTGGGAACGGTCCTTTTTTAGGAGGAACTCGCGCTATGCTAGGAAACAGCTCATTTCAAGACGGATTATTAGATGTATTCGTTATTAAAGAAATGGGAATCGAGCCGGTTATGGCATGGTTACAAACAACTCCTGATGAGGAACAGCTTGACCCTGAAAGCAACCTTATGCATTTTCGGACAAAAGAAGTCCATATTGAAACCACTCCTGAAAAAACGGTAGATTGTGATGGAGAAAAAGAAACGACAACACCTTCAACGATTACGGTTCTCCACAATCACATAAATATGATAGTAGGAAACAAATAAAAAAAACGCTGAAACTTCAAGCGTTTTTTTTATGAAGACAGCCATCGCGGAGAAGTGAAGAGCATAATCATTATGCTGCTCATCGTAATAACAAGCATGGAGTAGCAAAAAGCTGTAAATCCGATAATATGTAAGCCCACTATCATAATCGTACTGTCTAAGATAAAAATGGTTATTCCTATATTAATTTTCCATTTTTTTGATACAATAATAGCGATTAAATCCAGACCGTCCGAACTGATGCCGTAGCGAAGCATCAGTCCTATTCCCATTCCTACGAGTGTGCCTCCAAGCAATGAGCTAAAGAGCAAAGGAAGCTCCAGCGTGCCTTCGAGAATAGACAGCCATTCTGTCATAAAAAAAGAAACAAACAAACCTATACTTCCATAAAAAAAGTTTTGGCGATGACGAAAAAAAGCATATAAATAGACAGGTACGTTCAAAAAGAAAATGGACATTCCGATAGGAGTTCCAAACACATAATATACGATAAGCCCAAATCCTATAAGTCCACCGTCTAGTAAGTGATACGGAGCAATAAATCCGTTTAGCCCTAGTCCAATTAATAAGCTGCCACAGCAAATCGAAACCACTCTCGAAAAAATATTCCTCACCCTATACGTTAAATTTTAATGGGAGTACTCGTCCATCTATGTATATGACAAGCTTAGGTTATTTAGAAGTAAAGAAGAAGAAAAAAGAAAATTATGTAAAAAGTATTGATTCTATAACTCTGATATTCTATAGTTAATCTAACTTCGTTTTCACGACAATTTCTTGATTTTTTACCATACTGTTTAACTGTTTGTATTTTTTAATATATAAAAAAGTTGTGTTCTGTAAAAAGCATACGATTGTAATAAGTCGATAAAAGCAAGCCGTTATATAAAGGGGTTGATTACGTGTAGGATTCTCTTTCTTTTCAGTCATACTAAAAAGAAAGAGGGATTGTCGTGAAAAATCGTTCCGTACTTTTTTTATGGTTTGGTCAAAGCCAAGCTAATTTAGCAGATGTATTATATATTGTTGCGTTAATCAGCATTCTTTACGCTCAAAATAGTTCTCCTGTGCTGCTTTCATGCATTCCGTTTACCATTACGGCTGCTAAGTTTTTGAGCAGTTTTACGGTGCCTTTTCTTATAGATCGCTACAGAGCTAAGCGTATTCTTGTGGTGTCTCAGCTGTTAAAAACCAGTGTTTTGTCTATGTTTTTTTTGTGGCATATGTCGCTTATCAGCATGCTGTGCTGCGTGGCGCTTATTGCTTTTTTCGATGGGTGGGCAGCTCCGGTTCAAAGCTCTATGCTTCCTCATTTAGTAGATAAAGAGAAGCTGTTAAAATGGAACAGTATGTTTAATGTCACGGATCAAACGATTCAAATTGCAGCCTATCCGCTTGGAAGCTTTCTGATTATTAGCTGGGATGCTACCGGCCTTTTATGGCTGTCATTTTCGTTATTTAGTTTGTCACTCGTATTCATGCAGGCCATTCGCATGAACGTTCATTCTTCTAAAACGAAGCAAAAACAAGGGTTAAAAGAGGGATGGAAGCTAATTTGGCATTATCCGCGCCTGCGGGTTTTATTAGTCATGGAGGTTTTAGAAGGGATGGCTGCCGGCGTTTGGGCATCAGCTATTGTCTACGTGTTTGTGAAAGAAATATTAAATAAAAATGAAGCTTGGTGGGGATATATTAACAGCAGTTTTTTTGTTGGAACGGTTCTTGGTGGTTTCGTTTTGCTGAAGATTTCAGTTGAGCAAGAGAGAAGTCTTTATCATATCGTAATACTAGGCAGTCTTTTTTCAGGTTTCTTTACATTATTGTTCGGAGTGATATCTGTGCCGTTTCTTTCCCTTTTACTTAGTTTTACTATTGGCATTGCCCTTCAAATAAGCGCTACGTGTTCTTACACGCTTACACAAACGGCCGTTCCTTTAGAAAAGCTTCCTAAGGTGCTTTCAGCTACGCTGAGCGTTTCATATGTGACGTTTGGACTTTCGGTGCTGCTGCTTGGCGCTGTTGCTTCGCTAAATGTGACGGCGGCGTTTCTAACGGCAGGAGGACTGATTGTAATCAGCGGCTGCGTAGGTTTATTCTTACGAAATTATGCGCTTGCTAACTAAAAAAGGTTGCTGTTTGCAACCTTTTTTTAAAACAGCGTATTTTCTCTCCTCAACCATAAGCCGTATAAGGTTGTTTGCTTTAAATATCCCCTTGTGTAAAAGTAGGGAGCTTTTCACGAAAACGAAAGGAAAAAAAGTATAGCTATCGAATTATGTTAAGAGCGTTGAGCTAAAAGGAGTGATTAAATGGTTGTCATTCGACAGGCGGTTGAAACTGATCGAGAGCGACTGGCTACGTTAATGCAAGAATATATAGTGAAATTCTGCGAGCAGCCTGACCCTTCCCGGAAAGCTTTAACTTTACATATTAAGCGTCTATTGAATAATCCTTCCTACGGTATCCAGTTTGTTGCTGAATTGGAAGGGAAACTAGTAGGTTTTGCGACGGTGTACGTATCGTGGAGCACCCATTATTTTAAAGAAACAGGCGTCTTAAAAGATTTGTACGTATCTCCTTTAAACAGAGGAAATAAAATTGGTGAACGTTTGTTTAAGATTTGCCTTGCCTATTCTCAAAAGTATGAGTTTGCAGGAATGACCGCTGAGTGCAGCAGTGAAAATAAAGTTGCTCAAAACCTTTATCAAAAAATGAACGGTAAAGAAAATGCAGGGGTTCAATACCGTTTTTTTTAAGAGAAGTACAGCTTTTACTTTTAAGACTTCTACTAAATGGCAAAAATATGTTATAGTATGAAAAGTGAAATTGATGAAAATGTCGGTGGGCTATATGTTAGATGATGGTAGGAATAGTAGGGGGAAGTTGGACTAGCTGTTTGAAAGGCGGCCATCCTATTTTTAGTATAGCCGCAAGGAAGGAGCAGGACCTTGAAAAAAAATCCAATCTTAAACGCGTGGAAAATAGTAACTGCGACGAGCGGTTTTTTACTTGCGCTGTTTATCTTTAAAGTCCGAAAAGGAAGATAACCATATAAAAAAAGCTCCTCGATTGAGGAGCTTTTTATTATTTAGTAATAGGAAACGTCAAGGGAGTCACTGTTGATAAAGAATCTCGGTAAGAATGATAGGTGAAATAATGACGTGTTGGACTATAAATAGTCATGTAAAGTAAATAATCATATTTCGTTTCCATATAGAAAAAAACGCCGTCTTCGTGGAGTGCATAGAAAGAGTACGAAATCCCGAGCAGCGTTTGCTTTTGTACGCTTGCGCTTGGATTTTCTTTAATCCATTCATACAGTTCAAAAACACTCACTCCTGGTGAAGATTGCAGCGTATGTACTTTGTCATATAACTTATCAGATACATCCGAAACCGACTGTTTTAATTGGTTAAATAAGTTGGACATTTGTTCTTTCATTGTGGTGATCTCCTTTACGGGTAGTCAGCTATTAGCATGCTCAGAGAAATTCACGCTTATGTATAGTTAGTGAATGGCTGATTTGAATTTGCCGCCCTGCGCTTCTTGGGTATCCATAATGGTTGTAAATGCCTGTGGATCAATTTCAGAAATAATGGTTTTAAGCTTGGTAATTTCTAAACGCGTCACAACTACGTATATGACTTCTTTTTCTGTACCTTCAAATCCGCCTTTACCATACAGTTTCGTCACGCCGCGGCCTAGACGATGCGTAATAGCGTCTGATAGCTCTTCATAGTGATTTGACACAATAAAAGCTGCTTTTGTTTCATCAAGCCCTTGAATGATCGCATCGATTGTCTTAGACGCAATATAGTACGTAAGGATCGAGTACATGGCCTGTTCCCAACCTAGCACGAACCCTGCCCAAGCGAAAATGAAGATATTTAAAAACATCACAAATTCACCCACAGAAAACGGGATTTTTTTTGTTAATAAAATACCTAAAATCTCAGTTCCATCTAACGCTCCACCGTGACGAATGACCGTTCCTACACCCGCTCCTAAAAGGAGCCCGCCAAATACGGTAGCAAGAAGCGGTTCAGATGTTACAGCTGGAACATGGTGCAATTGAGATTCTACAATGGATAAAGCAACAACTGCAAACATAGATGAAAAGCAGAAGCTACGACCAATTTGTTTGTATCCACTATATAAAAAAGGGAGATTAAAGATGATGATAAGAAGACTGAACGGCAATTTCGTTAAGTAAACTAAAATTAGAGAAATACCGATAATACCGCCGTCAATTACGGAATTTGGGACTAAAAATAATTCGATAGAAACGGCAGCCAAGGAAGCTCCAATTAACATCATAATGTAGCGATAAATGAGCCGACCTGCCTTTTCCTTTTTGTGCTGTTTCGTTGTCATAAAATCTTTCCTTTCAACATACTGCCTATACGCAACTCTTACTAGTATAACTAAGTCTTGGGAACTCTATCCAATTATCTACTTTAAAAAAGACTAGCCAGAATAAACAAAATCCTGTTAAATTAAACGGTAGACATTTGCTGAAATAAAGGAGCTGTACATATGATAAACGTTTATATTCCACCGCTTCAAACAAGCGCTGGCGAAAAAGCGGCACGCTATATTGATACATTAACCAAACCGATAGGAAGCCTTGGAAGGCTCGAAGAAATAGCAGTTGAATTAGCGGCCATGACCGGGGAAGCTTTTCCGACAGTCACGCCGCCAGGAGTCCTCGTTTTTGCAGGCGATCATGGAATTGTAAAAGAAGGAGTTTCAGCTTACCCTCAAGACGTAACGGCACAAATGGCGCTAAATTTTTTGCAGGGAGGAGCAGCTATTAACGTGTTTAGTGGGCAAATAGATGCCCAGTTCAAACTGATTGACATCGGCATTGCTTCTGACCTTTCCCATAAGGATCTTGTACAACGCAAAGTGAAGCTGGGCACAGCAAGTTTTTATAAAGAAGACGCGATGACGCGCAGTGAGGCAGAATTGGCTGTTCAAGTCGGATATGAAGAAGCTGAAGAGCTTATTGCCCAAGGAATTAAATGTTTGATTGTGGGAGAAATGGGCATCGGAAACACTACGTCAAGCACGGCTATTTTAGCTGTATTGACAGGAGAAAAAGTCTCTAAGCTTGCAGGAATGGGCACAGGGATTTCTGACGAACAACTGCGCCACAAAGTGAAGGTAATTGAAGAAGCGCTGCAAAACAGGCACATCAACCCTCAGGATCCGATTGATATTATTAGTAAAATAGGGGGGCTTGAAATTGCAGGGATGACAGGTGCTATGCTGGCGGCAGCTGCTCACCGTATTCCTATTTTAGTAGATGGTTTTATTTGTACAGTTGCAGCTCTTCTAGCGACAGAAATCAATACACAAGCAAGAGACTATATGTTTGCTAGTCACGAATCTGTTGAACAAGGTCATGCGTGTGCAATGAAGCTTCTTGGCAAGAAACCGCTTCTCAACCTCAATCTTCGGTTAGGTGAAGGAAGTGGAGCTGCTGTTACATTTCCGCTGCTGCACTCGGCTTCGCTGATGATTGCTAATATGGCTACGTTTCAATCTGCGGGAGTGTCTGAGAAAGAATAAACTTAGAAAAAAATAAACCTAAAAAAGACATGGGAACAAAACCATGTCTTTTTTCTTTATTTTATAAAAAAATCTTATATTTTTAACATCATAAACCAATAAACGCTAAAGCTAGCACCTGTTAAAATAAATGATCCAATAATTAACAATACCAGTGCAACGCGTCGTTTAATCGCTTGAATTTCTCTATCTTTTGGCAAACGTCCCATTGGTCTTCCTCCATTATGTAAATATTTCACGTATTTTCCTATTTTACTCCGCTTTAAAAAGAGAGAACATATGTCAAAGTTACTAAAAAACAAATTATTTTACAAAAAAATTGTATCCACGTTACAGCAGGGCAAAGAATACGTATTTTTTCAGTTAGAAAAGGACTGCTCTAAAGGTTTACTTACATGGCAACAACCTTTATCATATAACTGACTATACTATGATGTTATCCAAAGTTGGAAGAAATCTCAATAAATGTGAGTGTTATAATTACATGATAAGAGTCAGAAAATTTTAAAAAAGAGTGTGAGCAAACAATGAACGGTATGTTGATTATTCGGAACGGTGCTCCTTTTTATGAAGGAGCTTCCGTGCCTATTCCAAAAGATAAAGCTTGTATTATCGGACGAAGCAGTGAAGAATGGGAGCCTTATCTGGCCTTTCAAAGTGCTTACATTTCACGCAAGCATTTTGAAGTAACGTACGAAAGCAATGCATTTTTCATTACAGACTTGTTTAGTAAACACGGGACAAAAGTAAACGGAGAAGAGTTACAGCCTGGAACCCCTCGTTTCTTGAAAGAGCAGGATGTCATTACCTTAGCAAATGAGGAGGCAGCTTTAGTATTTAGAAATGATGATATGGATGCAACCCTCGATTTAGGACCTTTGCTAAAACAAATAAATAAGCCATTTTACACATTAGATCCAATTTTGCAGAAAGTAAAAGTAAAAGAGGAAACGTATATTCTGTCAGATAAAGAATACGCGTGCTTAGCTTACCTTCTAGAATATAACAATCAATTTGTTTCAAAAGAAGCATTAAAAAAAAGCGTTTGGCCTGAACGAGTAGAGTCAAATGGAGAAATTCTGGTAGCAGCGGAAGAGCTGAATGCGCTGATTTACCGGGTTCGCAAAAAAATAGGAACATATTTAGAAATCGAAGTGATTCGAGGAAAAGGATATTGGCTGCACTTTAACGAAAATGGACGTGAATAGAATCACGTCCATTTTTTAATCTCGTTTTACAGCATGTACACGTATATGTTTAGCTTCTGCTAGCCAAGATCCGTTTTGAAATAGTTTGTCTTGCATTCGATTTTCTAAGCGCGTAATGAGGACATTTTTAGTTTCTGTCGTCACGTGAGCAAAAAGAGGGGCTGCATTTGTTTCGAGCCAATTACGCAAGCCGCTTTCCCCTTTTAACAAGAGGGGCCGGCTGTAGTGTATGGCCGTGGTGACTTGAAAATTCTGTGATTCCAAAAGAGAAGAATATTCAGCTACAGAAGGGAAGTACCATGGGAAATCTACATCGTTATAAGGGATATCAAACGTTTTAAATTGACGAATGATTTCTGTGAAAATTTCGTCCATGTTTCCTTTTCCCCAAAATTCTGCTACAAATCGGCCATTTGGTTTTAAAGCATTGTAAATATTTTTAATGACAAGGTGAGGGGGACGGATGTCGTGTAAAGTTGCATTGGAAAAAACTGCGTCAAATTGTTCGTAATAAGGAAGGTTAAGGGCGTTTAACTGTTCAAAGGATAGAGTCGGGTACTGATGACGAGCCTGTTCAATCATATTTTCAGAGCAATCGATGCCCGTTGCACGGACATGAAGCTTATTGAGCTGCGAAATAAATTCGCCAGTGCCACAGCCAATATCTAAAATATGTTCGCCAGCTTGAGGAGAAAGAAGGTTCATAGCACTTCCTCCAAATGAAGAAACAAACGGAAGATGATACACTTGAGCAATTTTTTGTTGATTAACAGTTTGACTCATGAAGTGATTCCTCCTTTGTAAAAGATGATGACGATCGTTTTATAAGAAGAAACAAGCTTTGAATAGTAGATATGAAGTTATTGATAGAATTATACCATATATCTTACTTATTATGCCGAAAACTCCAAAGAAAAAGCGCACCAAACTTCTAGCTTGGGCGCTTACAAGCCGAACTATTTTATAACCATTAACCGAACTGAACAAATAGAGGAAGGTCTGTATGACCCATCTCACGTACGTAGACGTATAAATTTCCTTTATGATGAATTTCATGATCAATGGCCATTTGTAAAAGCTGTCTTCCGGGAAGCTTTCTTCCAAACGCTGCAGTTGCGTCAATGGTCTTGTTTAAGTCAGCTTCGCTAAGTGAGCGTAATACGTCTACTGTTTTTTCCGTATATTCAGCTGCAAGGTCCGATAATGTCTTACCGCTAAAATCAGCTTGTTGACCAAGCGGAGATAAATCACCGGATTTTACCACTGATGCAAATGCATAAAAGGATGTTAAAATATGCGTAGATAAGTCAAAAGCGGACATAGATGTCGGGGCAGGCTTGTATTCGTAGTGACCTGCTTCAATTTTGTTGATTAATTCATTAGTTACGTTTCGATGTGCTAAAAAGTGATGAGTCATTTGTTCAACTGTCATGATGAAAGGCTCCTTTATTATGTATTCGCTTCTGAGTATAGCATCTGAAAATCAGAAAGCGAAGAAAAAACTTTAATAAAAAGAAAAACAGCTGCACGTGAGCAGCTGCTTTTCTTTTTATTAGAAATTACGTTGTTTTAACTCTTCAAGTAATAACTCCATACCTTCGCGGCTTAAAGTTAATTTGCCATCTGCGATTGTTACATTGTCAGAAGATACTTCGCCAGTAATCGCACAAGCACCGTTCGGCTCATATTTCTTTAAAATAATTCGATCTGTTTCGACAAAAATTTCAACAGGATCTTTTACATCTATTTCAAGAACACGTCTTAACTCTTTAGGAATTACGATACGACCTAAATCATCTACTTTTCTTACAATACCAGTCGATTTCATTTTTTAATCACCTTTACTTTTATATTTTATTGAGTACACAAAATATTATTTTTGGAATTTCTAAGATGATTATATACTAGATAACCGCTAAATTTGTCGAAGTTATTAATATGTAAATGAACTGTAATATTATTGAAATATTATCTGTAAATACAAATCCTCCTACAAAATGGAATATGTAGGGCTCTTTGTATGATATAGGAGATGAAGGAATTAATTACATTTGACATACAATTTTATTTATGTTTATACAGCAATCCGGGGGTAAGGGAAGGCTACATGTAAGCGCAGGAGTAAATAAGTTGAAAGAATAAAGAAAATATGATTAAATTTAAAAAGTAACTTGCTCAAAATAATTAAATCGTAATGATTACGTATTTCAAATAAAAAATTGATAAAGCGAAAGGATGACAAAGAGTTTGGCTAAAAAATCAAAAGTTGTAAAAGAACAAAAGCGCCAAGAGATAGTAGCGAAATATGCGCAATTGCGCCAAGAGTTGAAGGAAAAAGGAGATTACGAAGCGTTAAAAAAATTGCCTAGAGATTCTTCACCAACGCGCTTAAATAATCGCTGCCGCGTTACCGGTCGCCCTCGAGGCTATCTTAGAAAATTTGAAATGTCACGCATTGCTTTTAGGGAATTGGCCTACAAAGGACAAATCCCAGGTGTTAAAAAAGCAAGCTGGTAGTATAAAAGCCCTCATAATGAGGGCTTTTATTATTTATTAGCTGCAAAGTATCGAGCAATTCCTTGATAAATACCTGTAGATATTTGCTGCTGATACGCATTAGAAGAAACAATTTGCTCATCGTGAGCATTTGATAAAAAGCCTAATTCAAGAAGTACAGCACGCTGGTTGTTTTCTCGAGTAACATAATAATCTCCAAAACGAACCCCCATATCCTTCATAGAAGGCGCATTTTCAGCCATGCTTTCTTGAATATATTTTGCTAATTCTTTATCTTTGGATTCACTGTAATAAAATGACGCAATGCCGTTTGCAGAAGATGAAGTAGAAGCGTTATAGTGAATGCTGATAAACGCATCTGCATGCTTTGCTTCACTAACGTTCACACGTCCGCTCAGTGAAATAAAGGTATCGTTTGAACGCGTCATAAATACATTTGCTCCCGAATTAGCTAAGCGGCTTGCCACAAGTTTTGCGGTTGTTAACGCTAGTTTTTTCTCAATCGATGACTTGCCTGAAGTACCAGGATCATATCCGCCGTGTCCAGCGTCTACTACAATAATTTTATCTTTTAAAGCAGCAGATGGGGAAGGCAAACTAGCTGAAGTTGTAGAACCAGCTGCAGCTGTTAACCCTTTTGACACCCATGCTGTTTGACTTGCAGAGTACTGAATTTGCACCCAGTCATTCGTTTCGCCTACTTTTTTGAATCGTTCGCCCGCTTTGGCTACACGGATAATGCCCGCGCTTAAGCTCGGCTGACTGCGTAAATTTGAAGCTTTTGTAATTTGAATCGACTGGGCTGTTTGTGAAGACTGTCCGGAATCAGCTTGTAAATACTGACTTGCTACCCAGCCCGTTTGACCTGATGCTGTTTTAATCTGTGACCAGGATCCGCTCTCTTTTACCACCGTTACTTTGGAACCCCGGGATAAGTTCGTCACGATAGACGCGCTTGTGCTTGCAGAAGAGCGAACGTTTAATGAGCTAGCGTTAACAACAGCTGACTTGGATGTTGTAGAACCCGAGTTACTAGTCGGTGTAGAAGAACCGGAGCCTGCTTGTAGGTACTGACTCGCTACCCAGCCCGTTTGACCTGATGCTGTTTTAATCTGTGACCAGGATCCGCTTTCTTTTACCACCGTTACTTTTGAATTGCGCGGTAAGTTCGTCACGACCGATGCGCTTGTGCTCGCAGAAGAGCGAACATTTAATGAGCTAGCGTTAACAACAGCTGACTTGGATGTCGTAGAACTCGAGTTACTAGTCGGTGTAGAAGAACCGGAGCCTGCTTGTAGGTACTGACTCGCTACCCAGCCTGTTTGACCCGCTGCCGTTTTAATCTGTGACCAAGATCCGCTTTCTTTTACCACCGTTACTTTGGAACCTCGGGATAAGTTCGTCACGATAGACGCGCTTGTGCTCGCAGAAGAGCGAACATTTAATGAACTGGCGTTAACAACGGCTGACTTGGATGTCGAATTTGCCGTAGACGTACTGTTTGTTTGTGTTTTGTTTATGTATTGAGATGAAATCCAAGCTTCTTTACCGTTATACGTAATTTTAGCCCATCCCTTGCTTTCATCTACTATATTAACGGTGTTTCCCTTCGTTACTTTTCCAACGATAGCGCCGCTTGTACTAGGCGTTGCACGTACATTTAAAGATGTAGCAGTTACTTTGGCCGATTCAGCTGCATCTGCGTCAATCGAATGCAAAAGCAATGAAGAGCTTAAAAGAACAGAAGAAACGGCTGTGTACATGACATGTTTTTTATTCATTTTTTCCTCCTTGCAAATTACAAATTTCAACATAAGTTAATTAGTATACAAAGCATATATCGGCAAATAGCCCAAAATTTTGAGTTAAATCTACTATTATCTCATAATGCCGATATTATCCATCATACTATATGTCGAATTTCAATTGTATAATGAATTTGAACTATCTGCCATCCTTAACGATAAAATTTTACATTAATGTAAAATATAATTATATCAAAGATGAAATGTAGGGATATTAAGGGCATTTAAAGGTCTTTAGCCCTTTGTTCACCGATGTTTTGAGGACATGTTTTATACTAGAAAAAATGTAAAATAGTATAAAGCAGCTGAATGTGAATATGATAGAGGAGAGATAGCAAATAAAAGAGTATCTATCTTTTGGAGGAGGAAACATCCACAATTATGAAACATTCAGAATAAAAATAACAAAAATATATAAAATAATATAAAGCCTGTCTATATCGATGGAAAAGCTCATAGCATAAACCAAAAGTAAATAGTTAGAAAATTCTTTCTTTTTACTTTGAAACATGGTACAGTATAAAAAAGTGAAAGGGTGGAAACTGATATGCGAAAGATTGTTCAGTATGAAACAAAGTGGTCGCTTTTGTATCAAATGGAAAAAGAAGCGTTACTTAATACACTAAAAGATTTTTCAGTAGACATCGAACATATTGGAAGCACGTCCGTTCCAGGATTGGCAGGTTCACCAATCGTTGATATTTTAATCGGCGTCAAACGCGAAGAAGACATAAATGAAGTGCGCGCTATATTAAAAAATAAATCTCACGTATACGTAGCGGAAAAAGAGATGTTCGTCTTATTAAAAGAAGGCGTTCCAGCTGCACACTACCCTCCAATTATGACAGCTAAAAATGCCCGTAAGCTCATTCCACATGATGCTAGAAGAAGTCATGTGTACGTAACGGTCAGTGAATCACCTTACTGGAATGAACGAATTAATTTCAGGGAGCAGTTACGCTCGAGCGAACGTGCTAGAAAAAAATATGAAGGTATGAAATACGAGCTTTCAAAACGATTGTGGAACGATATTTCTACCTATGAGTACAAAAAAGAAGAATTCATTCAGCGCAGTCTATAAAAAACGTCATTTCAATTGAAATGACGTTTTTTTAATTAATTATCTTGTAAAACAATGGTCTCAAGCTTATCAGCAGTATTTACTGCGAGAACCGTATAGTTTTTACCGCTTTGAAGATTTGTTCCAGGAAGACTTAGTATTTCTTTTCCGTCTGCTGTGGAAACAGATAAATCATACGAACCTGGATTTACTACTTGATAACCTGAAATGCTTTTAAAAGACAGATCTTTAAATAAAGGAGCAGCCCCTTTAGGACCTACGTTTACCGCAGGAGCATCAGGAGATAAATGAGCAACACGTAAGCTTGCTTTTCCATCCATCCCTTGCTTATTATTCGTGAAAGCCTGCAGTTCAAGATTTTCGGCTTTATTTACAGCGGCTACTGTATACGATTTTCCACCGTCTACAACAAGGGTAGCTTCGATGATGGAATCTTTTGTTCCTTTTGTCTTCGCTTCGTATACTTCTACTTTATGAGAACCAGCTGACAAAGGCAGGGAGTTGGAGACATCTTTAAACTTTGCTCCTTCTACTAAAGCTTTGTCATCCACAAAAATGTCTACAGCTGGAGCATCCGGTGAAGCATGAACGATACGAACTTCTGCATTTTGAGCTGGTCGCTCATCTGCAGCAGGAGGTGTTTCAGCGGCAAATACTAACATGCGGCTAAGTGCCAAGAAGGCAATCACTGCTACCATTACGAATAGTCGTTTCATCAAGTATCACTCCTTTTTTAGTATACACAGCTTTATGTAAAGAGAAGGACTGTGCAGTTGTTAGCGTATACTAAATAAAATCAACTATTCGTTTGTTTGTTAACTTTTAACGTGTTTACTGAGATTTCTGACGGAAAAATCGAAGAATAGCCAAAATATTGTACAAGGTTGTTAAGAGCCACGTCAATAAAAAGCCTAGGCCAAGTCCGATATTGGCATCTATATACGTATGCGTGAAGTCATCATATACGACGTAGGCAAGAGGAGCAATTGACAGTAAAAGGAGAAGAAAAAACAAAAGTGTTTTCCATCTGCTTAAAGTGAAGGTTAGATAAAAGAAAAGGAAAGCGGAAAACAATAGAAGACCGTCTCGAATAGCCCAAGGTAAAACGCCGATATGTGGATTAGCGAGAAGAAAGGTTGGAACAATTGAAAGGAGGAAAAGGAGAGACAGCAAAGTCACGTGAAGGGTGTTCTTTTTTGTAAAAGCCGGCACCAATAAAAACGCTGCCGTTGCACCTAAAAGAAAATTACAAATTAAAATAAACTCCATCCAAACACCTCATTTATCGAGTATTACTTTTAGTCTATTCAAGACGCTGTTAAAGTAGATAAAAAAAGCTGCGATGAACATCGCAGCTTTTGATCATTCGAATTTAAATCCTTGTTTTTCAAGCATCGCTCGAACTTCTGGATAATAAATGGTTTTGTAAATAGCGGATACAGTTTGTGACCAGTTGCGGTCATCTGCACCGTTTGTTCTCTTTTTCATATACTCTGCCATTTCAGCATCATAGTCTTGAATCAATGACTTTAAGTCATGATTATAGCTTTCACGATGGTGCACAGCAGCTTGTGGCAATCGAGGCTTTTTCGCAGAATGATCTGCCGGATGTCCAACGACAAGACCGCTTACTGGGAATACGTATTCCGGTAAATCTAGGAGCTCAATGACTTCTAGTGGCTTTCTGCGAATTCCGCCGATTGGTACTGTACCTAAACCGAGTGACTCTGCTGCAACTGTTGCTGCTTCTAAAGAAATTCCAGCATCGGTTGCCCCCACTAAAATTGACTCAAGTCCATCGGTTACACCAAGAGGCGCATCGTTAAGCTCAGCTGCAATCTTAGCACGATTAAAATCTGCACAAAAGATTAAAAATAGAGGAGCTTGGTCAATCCACGCTTGGTTGCCTGCAAGCTCTGAAAGCTTTTTCTTCTTTTCTTTATCTTGGACGCTAATAATAGTTACTTGCTGTCCGTTAATAGAAGAAGCGGCTGACTGAGCAGATTGAATAATTGTATCTAAATGCTCGTCGCTTACTGCTTCGTCTGTATATTGACGGATAGAACGATGATCTTGAATTGTACGAATTGCTTCATTCATGATGCGTCATCCTTTCAAAGAAGTTATTTTTAGCCTTGTAATGTTTTTACATCTAAAGGTGCTACAAGTACGCCAGTTTGAGCAAATGCTACAAAACTTTGGAAATGAGCTGATTTATTGTGTGCTTGAATTGCTTCTTCGCTTTTCCACTCTTCAATCATCATAAATGTGTTAGGTGTAAAAGCATCTTCAAATAGTTGATAGTTGCTGTTTCCTTCTTCTTGTAAAGAATGCTTAATTAGTTCTTGTACGTTTTCTAAAAATTCTTCTCTTTTTGCTGGGTTAACTTTCATTGAAGCTTGTAAATGAATCATGGGTGATTCCTCCTTTAATAATGATGGTGCTTTATATTATTTGTTTTGTTTTTAATCTTTCATTCAATTTACGATTAAAATGAAGATAAGTTCGAATATCATCGAACAATGAAACTATAACACCGATTAAATAACAGTGCAAGGAATTTAGTTCGAAAGTTATCGAACATTGATACACAAAAGAAGCTGTGTTATATTTTAAGCATGAGAAAACCTTATCAACCACCGAAATCTGAAATTAAATTAACGCCTATTTTACATGCATTGAGTGATCCTAACCGGCTGCGAATTGTACAGTGTTTAGCGACAAGAAAGGAGCAGACCTGTTCGTATTATCAAAAATTAAATGTATCAAAATCAACGCTATCACATCATATTAAAGTACTTCGCGAAGCTGGAATTATCAAACTACGTATAGAAGGTACGCAGCACTATTATTCCTTGCGTTTAGAAGAACTTGAGGAACTGTTCCCAGGTCTGCTTCCTTCCATTATAAATATAGATGAGCAATTATTTTAAAAGCTGAACGATGGTTTGTTCAGCTTTTTTGTTCAAAATAAATGTGTCCATGCAGGCTGCATCCAGGATTAAAAGAAGAACGACAGTGAGGGCAAGTCGAGTTACAGGTTAAGTATTCATTAATTGAAAGCTCATGTTTACATACTCCGCAAAGAATAGCTTTTTCATTAAACATAGATTTTGGCCATCTTTTAATGTCGTGATCCGCATGTGCGTTATGACATTGATAGCATGGATAATATGTATGACAGCAATAAAATTTTATTGCAATAATATCTTTATCCGTATGATAGTGCGTACAGCGCGTTTCGGAATCCACTGTGTCACCTTTTACTGCAGGTACAGATTTGGTCATTATCATCACTCCTTATGAAAAGTATAGCATGCTTTTATACGCCTTATCATACATATGTAAAAAGAAAAATGCTATAATAAAACCATCGTTTTACATGTCAGATTGCATGCTAAAAAGATCAGATAAAAATTGATGTCAAAACAGATCGATTAAGTGAAGTAAAGAGAGGAAGAAAAAATGAGTAAGCAAGTTATCGTTTTTACCGGAGGCGGAACAGCTGGACACGTAACACCAAACATTGCCATCATGAAAGAATTAGACAGTGAAAAATGGGATATCCATTATGTCGGTTCTCACAATGGTATTGAGAAAGAATTAATTACAAAATTAAACGTTCCATATCATGCGATTTCAAGCGGGAAGCTGCGTCGATACGTAGATATGGAAAATGTAAAAGATGTATTTCGAGTAGCAAAAGGGGTTGGCGATGCGCGTCGCGTGCTGAAAAAGTTAAAGCCTTCTCTTGTTTTTTCAAAAGGCGGTTTCGTCACAGTTCCTGTGGTAATGGCTGCTAAATCTTTAAACATTCCCGTGTTCATTCATGAAAGTGATTTAACACCGGGACTGGCAAATAAAATTGCGCAGAAATTTGCCACTAAAATTTTCACTTCTTTTGATGAAGCCGCAAACTACTTTCCAAAAGAAAAAGTGCAGGTTGTTGGTTCACCTATTCGAAAAGAGCTATTTAGCGGAAGCGCAGCGAACGGGGAAAGCTGGCTACGCTTTTATGATAAGCGCCCCATTTTAACGATTATGGGGGGAAGTTTAGGAGCACGCCGTATTAATGAAATCGTTCGAGAGTCTTTGCCTGAACTGCAAAAGAAATTCCAAATTGTACACCTTTGCGGAAAAGGCAATATTGATACAAGCCTTGAAAAAGAGTCAGGATACCGTCAGTTAGAATACGTAAACGAACAGCTTCCTGATGTTCTAGCGGCAACTGATTATGTGATTACACGCGGCGGATCCAATGCCATTTTTGAGTTTTTAGCTCTTCATAAACCGATGATGATTATTCCTTTATCAAAAGCACAGAGTCGCGGAGATCAAATTTTAAATGCACAATCCTTTAAGAAAAAAGGCTACTGTATGGTTGTAGAAGAAGAGCAGTTAACAAAAGAACTGTTTTTGCGTGAAGTAAATGAGCTTCAGCAGCAGGCAAGTACGATGAAGCGTACAATGCGTGAAGCAACAAAAACGGATGCCATTTCAATTCTTGTAAATGAAATTGAGAAAATGAGCTAAAAAAAGCGTTCTTATCTCCTCGATAAGAACGCTTTTTTCTTCTGAAATTATTATTTTAAAATAATGAATAAATATAGAAAAATAAAGCTTTTAAAATTTCAAAAAATGTTGTTGACAGTAAATTTTAACAGGAGTAAGATTACTCTCATGAAACGTTCCACTGTGAAACGCTGAGTCTTTTCTGAAAGAGAAGGAAAGAGCGGAGGACCCAATTATCAGGGGTGAATCTCTTAATTGAGTAGGGTTACTTTCTTGACCCGAACCCGTCAGCTAACTTCGTAAGCGTTAAGAGAGAGGATGGTGTAATCGTGGTCGTTTTCTATAACAGCGGATAGTACGCTCCTTTCAAAATATAGGTGAAAGGAGCGTCAGGATGCATTTATCTAAGCAAATGATTCAAATGATTGAATATCGGGCCATGTGCGATCAGCAATCTTTTGATCTAGCAAACCGCTATTTGTCTACGTTAGCTAATCAAAGTTTTAAACGCAGCAGTAAAAACTATTATTAAGTCTAAAAATTAAATAACAAAGATACGCTTAATCAATTATGAGCGGGGGACCCAATATTTTGTACGTATGTACTAGGGGTGAATCTCTTAACTGAGTAGGGTTAC
This sequence comes from Priestia sp. FSL W8-0524, assembly GCF_038005965.1. Taxonomy (NCBI): domain Bacteria; kingdom Bacillati; phylum Bacillota; class Bacilli; order Caryophanales; family Bacillaceae; genus Priestia; species Priestia sp. FSL W8-0524. The sequence continues at coordinate 2,853,618 of NZ_JBBOUG010000001.1, read as the reverse complement.
TTCCATAACCCGAATCCGACAGCTAACTCCGTAAGCGTTTTGGGAGTAAAAAATTCGTGTCAATCACGGCTTATTTGTCGTGCATTAAACCGCGGAAGAGAACTCTCTTCTGCGGTTTTTTAGTGGAAAAAAATAGCATCACGTCTCACGGTTAGCTTTTTTGGACGTGATGCTTTATGAAAAGAAACCGTCACTAAACTTAGAAGCTATCATTTTTGTTAGGAAACAGTTAGGAGGGAGCAACTTGGATATGATCATGCTTGGAACGCTTGTCATATTAACAGCTGCTATGTACGGAATTATTTGCTGGTCGTCTCATGTAGTAGATGAAAGAGAGGAGAAGTGAACGTGTCGTTCATTTTGTTAGGTATTTCAGTTCTCGTTTTAATTTATTTAGTGTATGTACTGTTAAATCCAGAACAATTTTAATAAGCGGAGGAATAAAAAGTGGGGATTTTTCTACTATCAGTTGCGCTGCTGCTTGTTTTTGTAGCGCTTATTGCAAAGCCCGTAGGTATTTATATAGCGAATGTGTTTTCAAACGATAAAAACACTAGCTTGATAGGAAAGATAGAAACGGTGATGTTTAAAGCAGCAGGAATTAAAGGGCTTAATCAGACGTGGAAGCAATATGCATTTGCTCTTGTGTTAACAAATACGTTTATGATTTTTGTGGTGTACCTTATCTTCCGGTTTCAGGGGGTACTGCCGCTTAACCCAAGCCACATCAAAGGAATGGATCCGGCTCTTGCTTTTAACACGGCCATTAGTTTTATGACAAATACGAACTTGCAGCACTACAGCGGCGAATCAGGTTTGTCCTATTTCTCGCAGATGGCCGCCGTTGTATTTATGATGTTTGCTGCACCAGCAACGGCACTTGCAGTAGCAATCGCTTTTATTCGCGGGCTGGCAGGGAAAGAAATGGGAAACTTTTTTGTTGATTTTGTAAAGTCAATTACGCGTATTTTACTTCCTATCGCTTTTATAACAGGCATTTTATTTATGTTTTTAGGTGTCCCTCAAACGTTAAGCGGAACGGTGACTGCCCATACAATAGAAGGAGCAACACAGCAAATAGCAAGGGGACCAGTTGCTTCTTTTCTTTCAATTAAAGAGCTAGGAAACAACGGAGGGGGATTTTTTGGTGTCAATTCAGCTCATCCATTTGAAAATCCTAACGCGTGGAGCAATGTATTACAAATCGTCCTTATGCTTTTATTGCCAACAGCCCTTCCTTTTACGTACGGAAAAATGATCGGACAGCGTAAGCAAGGCCGCATCTTGTTTGTAGCGATGAGTATGCTGTTTATCGTTATTTTAAGCACAGCGTTTGTAACAGAGTGGGGAGGCAATCCAAGACTTGGTGCTTTTCATCTAAATGAAGCGAGCGGTTATATGGAAGGGAAAGAAGTCCGTTTTGGTGTCGGCATGTCGACGCTTTACGCCATCGTGACGACAGCAAGTGAAACAGGTGCAGTCAACACCATGCACGATACCCTGACGCCTCTTACCGGGTTATTAACGCTTGGAAATATGATGTTAAATACCGTATTTGGCGGTGTCGGAGCAGGATTTATGAATGTTATGATGTACGTCATCATTGCCGTATTTTTATCAGGTTTAATGGTTGGAAGAACACCAGAATACGTAGGTAAAAAAATTGAAGGAAAAGAAATGAAGCTAATCGCCGTGACGCTTATTCTGCAGCCGCTGCTAATTTTAGGAGGAACAGCCGTAGCGCTCACTACTCATTTAGGAATGGAAGGTATATCAAACCCTGGCTTTCACGGCTTAAGTCAGGCACTGTATGAATTTACGTCGTCAGCAGCAAACAATGGGTCCGGTTTTGAAGGACTCGGTGACGCAACGCCGTTTTGGAACATTTCTACGGGAATTGTTATGTATATTGGACGCTACTTCGGACTAATTACAATGCTGGCGGTATCGAGCTCACTAGCATCTAAGCAGCTTGTTCCCGAAACACCTGGAACATTTAAAACGGATACGTCTTTATTTAGCGGCATTTTAATTGGAACTACCGTTATTGTAGGAGCACTTACGTTTTTCCCAGTGCTGGTGCTTGGGCCGGTTGCTGAGTATTTAACACTGTAATCAAGAAAGCGGAGGATCATAATGAATAAACGGAATTTTGCAAATAATATTGAATTGGATCGCAACAGTCATATTCAAGGTTCTGTAGATACACAAGCTTCATCGATTTTTATTCAATCAGTAAAGCAGGCGTTTATCAAGCTCAGCCCAAGAACGATGATAAAAAACCCTATCATGTTCGTAGTAGAAATCGGGTTTATAATTACGCTTTTTTTAGCCGTTGTTCCGGACCTTTTCGGAGAAAGTAAAGTAAGCACAGGGTTTAATGTTGCCGTATCTCTCGTGTTATTTTTTACCATTGTTTTTGCTAATTTTGCAGAAGCATTAGCAGAAGGTCGAGGAAAAGCACAGGCAAACTCATTAAAGCAATCGAAAGGGGATATTACGGCTAATAAACTTCAAAATGGGCAAATGATACAAGTTTCGGCATCGCAACTAAAAAAAGGAGATATCGTCGTCGTTTCACAAGGCGAAATGATTCCTGGAGATGGAGAAATTATTAAAGGACTGGCGTCCGTTGATGAATCGGCCATTACGGGGGAATCGGCACCTGTTATGAAAGAAGCAGGCGGGGATTTTAACTCTGTAACGGGAGGTACAAGAGTTGTCAGCGATGAAATTACAATTAAAATTACGTGTGAGCAAGGTGAATCGTTTTTAGATAAAATGATTTCGCTTGTTGAAGGAGCAGAGCGTCAAAAAACGCCAAATGAAATTGCGCTAAACACGGTTTTGACAAGTTTGACGATTATTTTTTTACTAGTTGTTGTGACGCTTCCTGTCTTTACAAACTATTTACATTTTCAACTCGACACGGCTATTTTAATTTCACTGCTCGTCTGCCTTATTCCTACGACGATTGGAGGATTATTATCGGCCATTGGAATTGCTGGAATGGATCGAGTCACGCAGTTTAACGTGATTGCTATGTCAGGAAAAGCAGTAGAAGCAGCTGGTGACATCAATACAATTATTTTAGATAAAACCGGCACCATTACGTTTGGGAACCGAATGGCTCATCAGTTAACGACTGTAGAAGGCATAGACGAACGTGAACTTTACAAATGGGCGTTTGTTTCTTCGCTTTATGATGAAACACCAGAAGGGCGCTCAGTTGTTGATTTTATTCAAAATCGCATGGGAGTAGAAGATCTTAGAAAAACCGAAGGAACGTTTGTTGAATTTAAAGCTGAAACGCGAATGAGCGGCATTGACTTACAGAATGTGTCTGTACGAAAAGGGGCAGTGGACGCCGTCACGGCATGGGTAGAGTCAAATGGCGGAAAGGTTCCCTCTGATTTACAGCAAAAAGCAAACGAAATTGCAGGAGCTGGTGGCACGCCGCTTGCCGTCGCCGCTGATAATAAAATTTACGGTTTGATTTATTTAAAAGACACGGTAAAACCAGGAATGAAAGAACGCTTTGATGAACTTCGTAAAATGGGTATTAAAACAGTCATGTGTACAGGAGATAATCCGTTAACCGCAGCAACCATTGCAAAAGAAGCGGGAGTAGATGAATTTATTGCGGAATGCAAGCCAGAAGACAAGATTCAAGTGATTAAATACGAACAGCAGCAAGGCAAGCTAGTTGCGATGACAGGTGACGGGACAAACGATGCCCCTGCACTTGCTCAAGCTGACGTTGGTCTAGCGATGAACAGCGGAACTTCAGCTGCTAAAGAAGCAGCAAATATGGTGGATTTAGATTCTGACCCTACTAAAATTATTGAAGTCGTTTCAATTGGAAAACAGCTATTAATGACAAGGGGTGCCTTAACTACATTCAGCATCGCAAACGATATTGCTAAGTATTTCGCGATTATTCCAGCGATGTTTACCTTGGCGATTCCGCAAATGGAGGCTCTTAACGTAATGAAGCTGAATTCACCACTATCTGCGGTGTTGTCAGCGCTCATTTTTAATGCGGTCATTATCCCGCTGTTAATTCCCTTAGCCATGAAGGGAATTGCGTATAAGCCGATGAGTTCTAACGCACTGCTGCGAAAAAATTTGTTCATTTACGGATTAGGTGGGGTATTAGTTCCATTCATTGGGATTAAAGCGATTGACTTATTACTTTCATTTGTGATGTAGAGGAGAAGAAACGATGATACAAACAGAACGAACGGGAAGCATTATTGTTCGCTTAACAATTATGATGATGATACTTTGTGGTCTTATTTATCCTGTTGTGATGACAGGTATTGCTCAAACAGCTGTTCCAAGTAAAGCAAACGGCAGCCTAATCTATTCAAACAATCATCAAGTTATCGGTTCTAAGCTGATTGGGCAGCAGTTTACAAGCAATGCATTTTTTCACGGCAGAGTCTCTAGTATTGATTATAACGGGGCAGGATCTGGGTCGTTGAATTTAGCACCTTCAAATAAAGATCTTACGAATCGTATCGAGAAATCCGTAGCGGCGTGGAAAAAAGAAAACGAAGTGCCCAAAGAAGGAATTCCAATTGATGCCGTCACAAATTCAGCTTCTGGACTCGATCCTCACATTACGCCACAAGCTGCATATGCACAAGTAGAGCGTGTGGCAAAAGCCACACATATTAAAGCCAACACGCTAAAACAGTTAATCAAAGAACATACTCAGCAAGGGGCTTTTAGTGAAAAACGAGTAAATGTAGTAGAGCTAAATTTAGCTGTTCAACGAGAGCGCTAATTACATGCACTCGCTTCATGTACTGAAGCGAGTGTGATAAAGGGGCACAAACAATGAAAGAAAAAGAAGCTCATCCATACTTTCGAAGAAAAACTCCGGAAGAACTATTGCGTGAACTTCATAATCAGAAGCGCGGAAAGCTTAAACTCTACATCGGTGCCGCGCCGGGAGTAGGAAAGACGTATAAAATGCTTCAAGATGCGCACGATTTAGTCAAAGAAGGCATAGATGTCGTAGTTGGATATGTAGAAACACACGGCAGGGATGAGACTAAAGAGATGATTGGAAATCTAGAAGTAATCCAAAGAGAAACCATTTTTTATAAAGGAAAAGAATTACAAGAGCTTGATTTGCTGGCGATTGTAAGAAGGCGCCCAAAAGTTGTCCTTATCGATGAACTTGCTCACACAAATGTTCCGACAAGCCGCCATAAAAAACGTTTTGAAGATGTTTCTTACCTGCTCAACCAAGGTATTTCAGTTATGTCAGCAATGAACATTCAGCATATGGAAAGCGTACATGACCTCGTATATGCTGTTACCCAAGTAAAAGTTCGTGAAACGGTGCCAGATTTATTTATTCAGCAAGCAGATGAAATTCAGCTTGTCGACGTTACGCCGGAACAGCTGCAAAAGCGGCTTCGTGAAGGGAAAATATACGAAGTCCATAAAATTGAACAAAGCCTGCAGTCGTTTTTTAAGCTTGCGAATCTCCATGCACTTCGTGAATTAACGCTCAGAGAAATAGCGGATGAAGTGGATGGCAAGCTGATTCATGCGCATGAAATTGGCGTAACAGGTATTTGTGAACGCATTTTAGTATGCATTCAATACAGTGAAACAGCTGAAAAATTAATTCGGCGAGGCTGGAGAATGGCGAACCGATTGAAAGCAGATTTACTGCTGCTGCATGTTTTTACAGGCGAGCAAACTGAAAGGCAAGAAGCCCAAATCAAACACTGGCAGGCATTCGCTGACCGTTTTCACGCATCGTTAATTGTTGAAGAAGCTAAAAAGCAAAAACCAGCTGCAGTGATTGTGAATGTAGCCAAGCATTATCGCGTTACTCAAATCTTACTAGGGCAATCAGCACGGACAAGGTGGGAAGAGATTCGAAAAGGCTCTATTGTGAATACAATTATGCGACAGACTCATAACATCGACATTCATATTGTTTCAGATTCAGCAAAACAACAAAAATAAAATGCATATATAACAAAAGGAGAATATGAGTGAATATTGCGTTCTTTTTACTCCCTAAAAAAGAAGTCGTTACACTATCGACACAGTCAACGATCCGTCAAGCATTGGAGAAAATGGAGTATCATCGCTACTCTTCTGTGCCGCTTATTAATCAAAAAGGAGAATATGTAGGGACTTTGGCAGAAGGAGACTTGTTATGGAAGCTAAAAAGCCTAGAACATATAGAACTCCATGAGTTAGAACACCTACGAATTGAGGAGGTTCCAAGACATCGCGATTACGAAGCTATCACCATTAACGATGAAATGGAAAGTATTTTGTCACGCGCGTCTGAACAAAATTTTGTGCCAGTTGTAGATGATCAAAACATTTTTATTGGACTCGTGCGGCGAAGAGAGATTATAGAGTATTGCATCTCCCAACTTTTTATACATGGAGAAACGCCTTTAAATGTGAAGATTTAGTTAAGTTTGCGTAAAAACCATAATTTTTACATAAAAGGTAGTCTCTTTTTATATAATTAATGTTATAATAAGATATGTAAAGACGAAACTTGCGTAATGTAAGCCTCTAACATTTGTTAGAGGTTCTTTTTTTACATAACATAAAACATTTGATTTCAGTTCTTTCTATGGTTAAGTTAGAATAAGTGTTAAAGTAAGAGGTTTCTTGCTTTTTTACATAAGAAAAGTGAGCTGTACAAAGGAGACAAAGCATATTGACTACGGAAAAAACAAAAAGCGATCAATTACGCAGCATATTCAAAACTATTATCTTCGCTATCGCTCTAGTATTTATGATTCGCGCATTTTTATTTTCTCCGTATATTGTAGAAGGCGCTTCAATGAACCCAACGCTGCATAACGGAGAGCGGTTGTTTGTGAATAAACTGTCGTATTCGCTCCATGATATTCGCCGCGGAGATATTGTGATTATTAAAGATGAGGCTAAGAATAAGCATTATGTAAAAAGAGTAATCGGTCTGCCAGGTGAAAAAATCGAAATGAAAAAAGATCAGCTTTATATTGATGATAAAAAAGTAAGTGAACCTTATTTAAAAACGAATCGTCAAATTGCCAACAACATGGATATGGAGCTTACGGGAGATTTTGAACCCGTACAAATACCTAAAAACGAAGTATTTGTAATGGGTGACAACCGTCTGTACAGTATGGATAGCCGCAACGGTCTAGGTCTTATTGATGAAAAACGAATTGTCGGAAAAAGCGAATTTGTATTTTATCCGGTCAAAAAAATAAGAAAAACAACGTAAAAAGAAATGCCGATAAAGGTATTTCTTTTTTTATGCCTATGTCTACTCCGCTTATAGATGGGCAAGCTAAGGGAAAAAAGGTGTGAATCAATTGAAGACGGCCTATGAAAAGTTATTTAAACATTTTAAATTTGTTGATGCTCTTGAGATGAAAAACCGATTAGCAATGGGACCTATCCTCACATACGCTTCACGGGAAAACGGGGAAATATCCGATATCGATCTGACTTTTTACGAAAAACGAGTAGGGGGCGTCAGTACGGTAATTATCGGCCCCGCGTTTATCACAGAAAATGGCCAAGTAGCACATGGTCAAATCGGAATTCATCGTGATCAGGTCATACGAAAGCTTCATCAACTAACCCAAATGATTCATAGAAGAGGAGCTAAAGCGATTCTGCAACTATCGCACGGGGGAAGAAAGTGCGTAGAAATGGAAAGTAAGTGGCAAGCAATTAGCCCTAGTGAAAAGCCTCACAAACGTAAAGGAAAAAAGCCTGTTCAAATGACCGAGCGCGATATAACTTATATTGTTCAAGCGTTTGGCGAAGCTACCACAAGAGCTATGGAAGCAGGGTTTGATGGAGTGGAAATTGACGGAGGAAATGAATGTTTACTGCAGCAGTTTACGTCAAGGCAAGCCAATGAACGAAGTGATTCTTATGGAGGAAGCGCAGAAAACCGCTTCACTTTTGCACTTGAAGTTATTCGTGAAGTGACGCGCCGAGCAGCACATGCGGGCAAACCATTTATTGTGGGATATACATTAGCGCCCAAAGAAAAAGGCTATTTAGGAAATAAAGTGGAAGATACATTTGAGTGGATTGATCGTCTTGTTCATACAGAAATTGATTATTTACATATCAGTGCTTTGCATGAACCTACCTCAAAAAGGGAAGAAAATCATTCACTGCTTTCTTCGATCATTAAGCACGTCAATTACCGGGTCCCTCTTGTGGGTACAGGAGGACTTACGGCAACGGAAGTCGCAGAAGCTTTTGAGCAAGGTCTGGCTTTAATTACGATTGAACAAGCGTTAGTCGTACAGCCAGATTGGGTAGAAAAAGTGATAAATAGCGATGAGCCTACTTCTATGGATGTGACGTCATTAGATAAAGATGTGAGTTTACCACCTGAAGTGCTAGCTCACTGGCAAGACATGCATAAAAATGACCGCCCTTATTAAGTGAGCGGTCGTTTTTATGTTGTTGACTTAACAAGAAGAATTTTATTTTACTGATACTATAACCAAGCAGCATACATAGACTAAAAGAAAAACTAAAAACACAGTTGACTTCTAGGAATAGTTAGGATTACAATATAAACAACTTATTTATAAAACGGACAGCTGATCGGACATACCGAAGGCTTCTAGCAAACAACTGTTGGAGGCCTTTTTGTGCTCTCTAACAGAAGATTAAAGTGGAGGGACAACATGAAAAAGTTAATTACGTTTGCACTTATTGGCTTTTTAGCTCAGTTAATTGACGGATCACTTGGAATGGCGTACGGGGTGACATCAACTACCCTACTTTTAACGTTTGGAATTGCACCAGCTGTGGCTTCGGCATCTGTTCACTTGGCAGAAGTTGTAACAACAGCAGCGTCTGGTGTTTCACATATTAAATTTGGCAACGTAGATAAATCGATGGTTTTAAAACTGATTATTCCTGGTTCCATCGGGGCTTTTGTAGGAGCCTGCTTTCTAAGTAATTTACCTGGAGATGCAGTAAGACCTTACGTTTCAACATTCTTATTGCTCCTAGGAGTTTATGTGTTATTTCGCTTTTTATTTACGTTTAAAACAAACGAAGAAAAGAGCACCAAACCTTTATCGACGAAGCAGTCCATTCCGTTAGGATTAATTGCTGGATTTGCTGATGCTACAGGAGGAGGCGGCTGGGGGCCGATTGCAACGCCTGTATTGCTAGCTAAAAAAGGCACAACAGCACGGAAAGTCGTTGGAACCGTTGATACAAGTGAATTTGCTATTGCCGTCTCGGCTACACTTGGCTTTTTAATTTCTCTTGGCTGGGAGCAGGTAAACTGGTTCTGGGTAGGCGCTCTTATGATTGGCGGAATTATCGCGGCTCCGATTGCTGCATGGTTTGTTCGTATTATCCCGGCTCACTTGCTTGGTTCGCTTGTTGGTGGGTTTATCATTTTAACAAATGCTCGAACACTCTTAAATACATGGGTATCAAGCAGCTCAACGCAGATAGCTGTATACGCATTTATCCTTATTGTATGGGCAGCAGCAATCGTTTACTCATTTTTACAAGGGAAAAAATATAATCAAAATCGAAACGTAGAAGTTTCGTAATAAAAGGATGGAATAAAAATAGCTTAGTTAAAGAAAGATCTGAACGTGTTTGATTCTGTATAGAGAATCAAATGTGTTCAGATCTTTTTATGGTTAGAGCGAAGGCAGTTTCATGTATGTAGTGGCCTCTAGCTGTTGGCCGGAGGGCAAGGCGAGGACTTACGCGTAAAAAGCGGAACAGGTGAGACACGGCAAAAGTGGTCGCCCTCGGAAAACGAAGCCTTACACGGAAGTCAACAACGGTGTAACAAGGGAGCATACTAGCGTATTTATCTCATGTTCGTCTTTAGATTGGGATGATTTTGTTATGTCTCAATCTCTTTTAGTAAAATAGACGAGCGTAGATATTTTTTTTACGTCTTATGATACAATAGACGAGTTCATTCATGAGTGGGAATACTTTCTAACACATATAAAATTCATTGAATCGTCGAGGTGTGAAGAGTAAGTGGTCTATTTTATTTTAGTATTAGTAGCAGCTATCGAAGTAATTGTCTTGTTGATTAATCGACCTGTATTTGCAAACATTCCGTATGTGCAAGTATATATTGTTCCTTTGTTAATAGTAATTGTCATAACGATGTTACTTTCGCGAAATCCAAAGAGGTTTATGCGGTGGTTTAAACAAGGGCTTATTACGATTTCAGTCGTTGTACTTGTATTCGTACCGGTTCTCTATGCCAAAAATCTCCCGCTGTATGGTTATAATGAAGCAAAAAAAATGCTTGCGCAAAGAGAACAGCTCTTGCTAAGTCAGTTCCAAAAAGGAAAATACGTATATCCAGCAAAAGACAGCCCTAAAAAATACAGGTATCTATTCAAAGTTCATCGTGGAAACGGCATGCTTGAATATGTATTCGACCCATACACAGGCGGTTATGAAGTTGTGACAGATGTAATAAAAAAATAAAGGTTTAGCTTATCTAAAGCTAAGCCTTTTTATATGAGAAAAAATTGAAACTTTTTGAAAATCTGTGCGTATTTACTAAAGAGCGTTCACAAAAAAGTCACAAAAGGAGTTGCACAATGGCAAAATTAGAATACCGACTGCTAAAGCCTGATGATACGTTTGTATCTATTTATCACTATCAGTCTATTGAACTTGAACAAATTTTAGCAAGAAGAGAATGCGAATTTTTTGTTAAAGAAGGAATAACGTATAAACAAACTTCATCTGCAGTCGAAGATGATATACATATTATTTATGTGAAAGAACATGAACATGGACCGAAAGAGCAAGCAGAAGGTGATCACAGAGAGATTACGTTAGAAGTCCGCGAACTGAATTCTCTTCAAGGACATCCGATTTTATTCGCCTCTTCATTTTATACGCATTTGGACGTATTAAGCTATATCGGAACTGTTTATACGTACTATAATGGATGGGAATGGGAAAGAGACTCTGCGGAAATTGATGAAGACCGCAGCGTGTACAGTTTATATGTAACAAAAACAGGCGTAAAGTATGAAAGGGGAAAGGCTTAATGTCAAAAACAAAAAAAATGATGGCGGGGGTTTTGACCACTGCTTTAATGACATCGCTCGTTGCCTGTGGTTCAACTGATCAGGCAAGACCAGCTAAACCGAAAGATAAATCGTGCGACAAGTGGAAATGGGATGAAGATACGAAAACGTACTACTGTTCAGATTCTTCTTCTTCGCACAGCGGTTCATATTATCACGGAGGGCGCTACTACGGGTCTAAAAAACAGCTGACCTCATCATCGTCCTATAAGTCATTTAAATCAAGCAGCTCGTATAAATCTGGAATTGGGAGCGGCTCTAAAGGCGGTTTTGGCGGGTAATGCATAAAGAAAAGCGAGAAATGTTTTATAAAGAAATTCAAGATTTTTGGTACGACTTATATGGAACAGAGTATGCTCTTTATGACGTACATATGGAGTCTTCTCACATCATTCATTCTATTAAAGAAGCAGCAAATCAAATCGGGGAACTATTTTTTAAAACGGCACCTTTACTTCGTTCATTAGATGATCAGACGCTTCTTTCTTTAGGATTTCCAAAAGCCAGTTTACCGTACCTGCGACTGAAAACGATGGAAACAGAAAGTGTTATTTCACGCCTTGATTTTGCTGTTACGGCTGATCAAATCAAGCTTCTAGAACTAAACGCGGATACGCCTACATTCATCAAAGAATTATTTCATGTAAATGAGTTAGTCTGTCGGCATTTTCAGGTTCAAAACCCTAATAAGCTTGAAGAAAAAAAGCTTGCTTTAGCATTAAAACACGCCATTTTTGAAGCTTATAACGAGCTCGATAGAACGAACTATCCAAACGTCGTTTTTTCTTCTCATGATACACATGAAGAAGATAAGCTAACGACTCTTTATTTAATGAAGCTAGCCGATGTAGATGCTACATACGTTCCGTTATCGCAGCTTCGAATTGTCCCTGCCTCTACAGTTGAAGAAGGTGAACATATAGAAGCGGGCGTGTATGATCAACATGGACAAAAAATAGACGTACTCTATCGCCAAACTTATCCGCTTGAACATTTAATTGAAGATGAAGATCCGAGTACGCATGAAAAAGTCGGACACATGCTTTTAACATTGGCACAGCAAAAACAGGTAGCCATAATCAATCCGCCTTCTGCATTTTTACTGCAGTCTAAAGCCGTGCAAGCACTCATTTGGGCTTTGCATGAACAAGATCATCCTTTCTTCACTAAAGAAGAGCATCACATCATTGAAACATACTTTTTACCAACGTATTTAGAAGAAGATCCATTTATTGAAAGAAAACAAGCATTTGTGAAGAAACCATCGTTTGGTCGTGAAGGAGATACCGTTGAAATTTATAATGAAGACGGAATCAAAATAGACGAAGATCAGCATAAGACATATCAAGAATACACGGCTGTATATCAACAGTTTATTCCTTTGCCAACTGCAAAAATGAAGACGCAAACGAAAACAGTAGAGGCTCATATCATGTACGGGTGCTTTTTATTAAATGGAAAAGCAAGCGCAGTAGGAATTCGAGCTGGAAATCAAATTACAGATAACGAATCGTATTATTTGCCGATTGGATTAAAATGAAAAGGGGAACTAAAAATGACACAATGGATTGATTGGGCTAGTATAGGGAGTTTTTTATCTCACGTAGCGGTAGGATTAGGGCTATTATTTATCGGAGTAATCGTATTTGAATTAACAACAAAATTTAATGATCGTGAACTTATAAAAAAAGGAAATGTCGCAGTCGCTTTGAAGTTATGGGGAAAAGGAATTGGGCTTGCTATTGTCATTTTCACTGTGTGGAGCAACAGCTTAAATTTGGTAGATGCAACTCTTTGGGGAGTAGTAGGTATCATTACTCAAGTAGTGACATATTGGATTATTGAATTTATTATGACGCCTAAAACGAGCCTAGCCAAAAAAGTAGAAGAAGGAAATGTAGCGGTTGGAGTAACTCTTTTTGCAGCATCGATAGCCGTTGGCCTTATTGTCGCTGGAAGCTTAACATATTAAAAGAAGGCGATTCCTGTTTTACGGGGAATCGCTTTTTTTATGTCCAGATTGCTCGTGTTCACTTAGTAATAATATACGTGTATTTTCACGGTCGGCACGAACAATTTTTTGCTGTGTGTAAAGCGGAATGACAAAGAGCAAAATAAATAAAAAAACATAGCTCATTTTTGTTATCCTCCCATGTAAATTGTAAACGCCTGCTAATAGTGTGTGACAAACAATACGTAAATATAGCATATTTGACTGGATAAACTGGGAAAAATTGAGGGGTGCAAAAAGAATATAATCTTACCTTCAACAAAAACTAAAAGCAGTATAGAGACACGTCTTTTATTAAGAAAGGAGTTGGGAAAAGTGAAAAGGTGGCTCATTTTGTTTTTATTGATCGTAATCGCATCTGGATGTGGACGTCCAGATGAAACGTCTCAACCGAGCATTTTCCTTATACCAGAAGGGTACAAAGGATGGGTTATGGTCGAATATGATAAAGATAACGGAAATCCTAGCAAGACAGAAGGAGACTACACTGTATTTAAAGTAAACGAGCAGGGAGTCGGGAAAACCAAAACGCTTTTAAGCGGCGGCGGCTGGGCAAGAAATAAATATTTCTATGTAAATAAAAATGGAGAGCGAAAGAAATTGAAGCAAGGGAAGATGATTCATGGCACGACTCAAGGTAACAAAAATCATACGGTAACCTACTTTTTCGTCGGCACCGCAAAAGAGTTCGACAAGGCCGGGGACTATCGAAGAAAACTTACCGAAGAAAGTTCTTCGTAAAAAAGAAACGCTGCCTCTTTGGCAACGTTTCTTTTCTATCTTCATTTGAATGTGCAAAAGACGGTGTCTTTTAAACGTTGAATTTCGTTTAGTGCTTCTTCCTGCTTATGAATTACCCAATCTGGCAATGAGTGTTCAACCGACAGCTCGTCGAAACAAGCCCCGCATGTTTTAACTTCAATATAAGATTCAATATATTGAAGGTGATCTAAGTTATAAGCCCAAAGTCGACGTTCAGGGCAGATTGTTTCCAAGTAAAGCGGAAGCTGAAAAAAAGGATCTACTGCTTCAGAAAGTTCTAACGGTCCTTGGCCCTCAGCGCTGATGACGTCTAGATAACCACAGTGAGGACACGTGCATGAGTGCGTTGACCCGCTCAATTTTTTATCCAGTTTTACAACTCGCGCACATAGTTCGCAGTTTGGACATTTTACTAAGATAAAGTCAAGGAACTTATCTAAAAATTGCTGCTGTATTACTTGTTGATTTGTCATTTTTTGTACCTCTAACTGTCAAACTTTTTTTAGTTACGAAAATAAATAATGAAACCTACATACTATTCATAACACATGATGGGGGTTAAAACAACAAAAACCCTTTTCGACAGCAGGGTTGTGTGATATAGTATGACAAATCAGAATAAATAAAGAAAAATGGTGAGAAAACATGAGTCAAAACGAACAATGGACATCAAAACTCGGCTTTATCTTGGCATCCGCCGGTTCAGCAATTGGAATCGGAGCCATTTGGAAACTTCCTTATGTAGCCGGAACAAGCGGAGGAGGGGCCTTTTTTTTACTGTTTATCTTGTTTACAGCAATTATTGGTTTGCCGCTTTTGCTTGCTGAATTTGTACTAGGTAGACATACACAAAAAGAAGCAATTCGTGCTTATGATGCAGTTGCTCCCGGTTCTCTTTGGAAAGGAATCGGGTACTTAGGCGTGATTACATGCTTCATTTTATTATCTTTCTATAGTGTAGTAGGAGGATGGATTTTACAATATATTTTTGCAAGCGTCACGGGTCAGCTGAATGGAGTAAGTGACTACGGGAGTTTATTTAACTCCACCATTGCTAATCCGACAAGTGCTGTTATCTCTCAATTTGTTTTTCTTCTTTTAACAATTGTTGTAGTAGCAAGAGGTATTCAAAATGGTATTGAAAAAGCAAACAAAATTTTAATGCCTGCTCTCTTTATTTTATTTATTATTATTATTATTCGTTCTTTAACATTAGACGGAGCGATGGAAGGCGTATCTTTCTTTTTGTATCCAGATTTTTCAAAGCTTACCTCCCAAACCATTTTGTTTGCAATGGGACAAGCATTCTTTTCGCTTAGCGTAGGCGTTTCGGTTATGGTTACGTACAGTTCGTATCTGTCTAAACAGCAAAACTTGCCAAAATCGGCTATTTCAATTTCAGCGTTAAATATTTTGATTTCTTTACTAGCAGGTTTGGCAATTTTCCCTGCAGTCTTTTCAATGGGCGTAAAGCCGACGGAAGGACCAGGTCTTTTATTTATTGTATTGCCTTCTATTTTTGAACAGCTTCCGTTCGGAATTGTGTTTCAAACTTTCTTTTTGGCGCTGTTTTTATTTGCTACTTTAACATCTGCGTTTTCGATGTTAGAAATTATTGTTGCTTCATTAGCCAAAGGAGAGCAGCATAAGCGCATAAAGCTATCTTGGATTTCGGGCTTACTAATCTTTGTGGTAGGAATACCTTCAGCACTATCGTATGGTTTATTAAGTGACGTATCGATCTTTGGAAAAAGCATCTTTGACGCTTTTGATTTTCTTGTAAGTAATATCCTTATGCCTCTCGGTGCTCTTTTAATTGCCATCTTTGTTCCTTGGAAGATGAAAAAAGATGTGTTAATTGAAGAGTTTAAGCATGGTTCGACGAATGTGAAGCGCTGGTTCTCTTTATGGCTTCTTGCTATTCGATACATCGCACCTGTTTTGATTATCATTGTATTTATTAATATGCTAGGCTTTATCTAACGAAAAAACGCTGTTAAAACGCTTGGTTTTAACAGCGTTTTTTTTGGAGGAAAAGGAGGAGTATGATGCTTGATTTCTTGTACGATATGTTTGTAGGAGCAGGGGTATTTATTTTATTATTCGTTCTTTTGCTAGTAGCGAGAACGTCGGGGAAACGCAAGAAATAGGCGGGTATAATTCCCAGTGTAAAAACCCCAAAAAAGACTAACACCACAGAATTAAACTATGATAATATATTATCCTATGAGCATAACCAATGCTCACATATGTTGTGATGAAGCGTTTTTTAGAAAGAGGGATCATCTTGAGTGGAGAAGTTCTTGTCAAGATTTTATCTCAAGCGTATGAACAAAAAAAGACATTACCAATCGTCTCATTCTCGTCTTTTTTTGAACAAAAAAAGGTGGGCTTTCGTTTAAATAACGATGTGTCCGCTGATATCATCTACCATACGCTTACATGTATTCAGAGAAAAACGTGTGTCCAAGATGTGTTAGTGGAAGTACTAAAAGTTGATAGTCCAAACAATGACGGGGCATTTTCTGATTGTGTATATATTTTAGCAAATGGTACAAACCAGCAAGTGAAAGAATGGGTTCAACCCTTACATCCTAAAAGAGTTACACAAGGATATCAGCACGGGACACCCATTGATGCGCCACAGTTAAAAAATGACTACCACGTGTTTGCCGTTACTTGGTCATAAGCGTTTAACCCAAAAAACATCCTGCTGTCGCTGCAGGATGTTTTTTGTTAATAAGGATGGGCGTCTTTTCCTTTTTCATTAGCTTCTTCTACCGCATCATCAGCTTTGTTGCTTCCTAACGGTGAACCGCCTTCTTTTGGCAATTTCCCATATGTAGGAGTCATTTCTGCTCCCATTTCAATTTCTAAAGAACCATCATCATGCATGAGAAGACCGATACCATTAGCTACTCGATTGCCGTAGTCAAAATCACATTGAGTTAAAAGCTCAATCATCTTTGTTTGAACGGTATGGTGACAGCATTTTAAACCGTCTACTAAGTTTTGAATAAGCTCATCACGTTCCCAGTCTTCTAATAAACGATAGCGTTCACCAGCTTGCTTAAAGTCATTTGTACGGTCAATTTTTTCTTTTTTTACATTCCCTTCAACATAAGGCTGATGAGGTTTTGGATGATCATGCGCTTCTTGAAGACCTCCAAGAGAAGATGGCTCATAATTCACATGCGGGTTCTGACCAGGAGCTGCATCTACATGATAGGCCATTTGACCATCTCGTTGATTTGTTGCTACATGTTTTTTCGGCGCGTTAATAGGCAGTTGCAAGTAGTTTGTTCCCACACGGTGACGCTGCGTGTCGGAATAAGAAAACGTTCTTCCTTGCAGCATTTTATCATCAGAAAAATCTAGCCCATCCACAAGCACACCCGTACCAAATGCGACTTGCTCCGTTTCAGCAAATACGTTGCTTGGATTTTTATCTAGGACCATTTTACCTACTGGAAGAAATGGAAACTGGTCTTCCGGCCAAATTTTCGTGTCATCAAGCGGATCGAAATCTAGTTCGGAATGCTCTCCGTCTTCCATGACTTGCATACAAAGTTCCCACTCAGGGTAGTTGCCGCTCTCGATCGCTTCATACAAGTCTTGAGTAGCGTGACTGATATTTTTAGCCTGAATTTCTTCTGCTTGTTTTTGGGTCAAATTTTTAATTCCTTGTTTTGGTTCCCAATGGTATTTAACAAGAAAGGCATCGCCATCTTTGTTTACCCACTTATATGTATTAACACCGGAACCTTGCATTTGCCGATAGTTAGCAGGTATTCCCCAAGGTGAAAATAAAAAAGTAATCATATGCATAGCCTCAGGTGTATGAGAAATAAAATCAAAAATACGCTCGGTATCTTGACGGTTTGTCACAGGATCGGGCTTAAAAGCATGAATCAAATCAGGGAATTTAATAGCATCGCGAATAAAAAATATTTTAAGGTTATTTCCTACTAAGTCCCAGTTCCCGTCTTCTGTATAGAACTTTACAGCAAATCCCCTTGGGTCTCGCATCGTTTCTGGAGAGTCCTTTCCATGAGTTACGGTAGAAAATCTGACAAAAACGGGCGTCTGTTTGCCTGCTCCTGAAAAAACTTTTGCGCGGGTGTATTTTTCAACGGGCTCGTCCCCAAGTTTTCCGTACGTTTCAAAATATCCATGAGCTCCCGTTCCTCGGGCATGAACAACACGTTCCGGTATACGTTCACGATCAAAATGCGAAAGTTTTTCAATCAGCTGGTAATTTTCAAGAGTAGCAGGTCCTCTGTTGCCTACCGTTCGAGAATTTTGGTTATCACGAATGGGGTGACCTTGACGCGTCGTAAGCGTCTGCTCGTTCTCTCCGTTTGCATAGCGTTTGTCTTCCGAGTCACCTGATCCGCTAACATTTGTACCATGAATGCCTTTATGGCTCATAAAATAATCCTCCTTATTTAAAACATAACCAAGACTATTTTTTTCAGCACGCGCTTTTTTATTCATTAATATGGAAATAATATAAATTTTTAGAAGAAAAGCTGTTTTGCTGAAGAGGGGAACAAATCCGCTAAACGAATAATTTTAAAAAAAGTTTCACATTTCAAAAAAAAATAAATTGTTTTTTTTGAAATATAAAGATAATGTTACGGGTGATTTTTTACCTATTATTAGTGTAGGAAAAGGAATAATATTGGAATATATTAGCTTTTTTGTCGAACTTATTAAGTGTTAAACGACAATAAACTACGACAATATACACCATACGGCTGCGCTACTGTCGTTTCCTGTAACATAAATGTAATATTAGTGATGTTATTTTGTAATAATGTGTTGTTACAATGTAAACGTCTTATAGATTAGTAGATTATGGCATTGGAGGAACCTTTTTTTATGAAAAAGTTGATATATTCGTTAGCGTTATGTGGATCTTTAACAGTAGTACCTACAATTAGTGAAGCTGCTTTAGGAGATGCTACGCTGCACCCAGGAACAAGTAATTCAGATGTGAAAGAATTACAGCAAAAATTAAAAAACAAAGGTTATTTTACATACGGTACAACAACAAACTATTACGGTTCAATCACGACTAGCGCAGTAAAATCGTTTCAGCGCGCAAATGGTTTATCAGCAGATGGTATTGCAGGTCAAGCTACATTTAATAAACTGCTAGGAAGCGGAAGCTCATCAAGTTCATCAGTTAGCTCAAGCTCATTGCTGCGCGTTGGTTCAACAGGACCAAACGTACAATCTTTACAGCAACAGCTAAAGAATAAAGGCTATTTTAAAGGAACTACAACTCAATACTTCGGTTCAATTACAAAGAATGCAGTAATGGCATTTCAACGTGCAAATGGACTGTCTGTGGATGGAATTGCGGGTCCAGCTACGTTAAGTAAATTAAAAAATGGGGGTTCTAGCGCTTCAACTGGCGGTTCTAGCTCTAGCAGCTCAACTATTTTACGTCAAGGTATGAAAGGTTCAGCCGTAAGCAGCCTTCAGCAAAAACTAAAAAATAAAGGTTACTTCTCAGCTGGTGTAACAGGATACTTTGGCTCAATTACAACAAGTGCAGTAAAATCATTTCAGCGTGCAAATGGTTTATTAGTAGACGGAGAAGCGGGTCCGGATACGCTAAATAAATTAAACTCAAGCAGCTCTAGCAGCTCAAAACCTTCAACATCAACAGGAAGCAGCACAAGCTCAAGCTCAGCTTCAAAAGTTATTTCATACGGTAAACGTTTTATGGGAACACCTTATGTTTGGGGCGGAGCTGCGCCTGGAGGATTTGATTGCAGTGGTTACCTTAACTATGTATATCGCAATGCAGTAGGTGTAAGTCTTCCTCGTACAGTTGCTAGTATCTATCAAACTGGTACGCGTGTAAGTTCACCTCAGCCTGGAGATATCGTTTTCTTTGAAACGTACCAACCAGGAGCTAGCCATGCTGGAATTTATATCGGAAACGGTCAATTCATGCATGCAGGTTCTTCAACAGGCGTAACAATCACATCATTAAGCAACTCTTACTGGTCAAAACGTTACTTAGGAGCAAAGCGTTACCTATAAGAGTGTAACAAAAAGGAGTAGTTGCATAACTATTCCTTTTTTCTATGCACCGTAAACGTAAAAGTAGGAAATTTTTGTGTCGTTTGGTATGATAATTGGAGAATAAACAAAAGGAGTGTATAAAATGGCTATTGTAGATGTAACCATTATTCCGGTAGGTACGGAAACGCCAAGCGTGAGTCAGTACGTAGCTGATATTCAAAAAGTGCTGGCCAAGCATGAAGATGAAATTACATATCAATTAACCCCTATGAATACATTGATTGAAGGGGAATTAAGCACGCTGCTAAAAATTGTTCAAGAGATGCATGAAGTACCTTTTGAAAATGGTATTCAGCGCGTGTGTACAAATTTACGAATTGATGATCGCCGTGATAAAGAAAATCATACGATGGCTGGGAAATTACAATCAGTACAGTCTAAATTAAAAGCGAAATAAATAATATGCACTACAATAAAAAACGCTTGAGTATCTACTCAGGCGTTTTTTATTGTAGTTATACTTAATTGGCATGCACAAGAGAAAAAATTTGAAAAGCTACGCGCAGCCGAAGGGTTTCCTCTGACGTGTGAATAGGTCTTTTTAGTAACTCTTCGCATTTTTCGATTCGATAGATTACCGTGTTCCGGTGAACGAATAACTGCTTAGCAGTCTCTGAGATTTGGCAATTGGAATTTAGATATGTTTCAAGCGTGTCAAGTAAGATGGAGCGATCTTTCTTATCGTACTGCAGCAAACCTTCTAATGTTTGAGAATAGTAATCCTGTAAATCGTTTGCTGGAAGCAACCTCAGCAGCTCTTTGAACTGTTTTGGCTGATAAAATTGAATAAGCTTTGACTGATCTTTAAAATGGATGGTTTCAAGAGCTTCAACAGCTTCTTTATATGAGTCAGCGATTGTAAGTAGGGATTGGCTTTGGTTTCCAATTCCAAATGACATTCGCTTATCGTAGTGACGGTAAACAGCTTCCTGCAAGCGATGCAAGCATTCTATAATCATAGGTTGAGAATGAGGTGTAAACAAGAGAATGTAAAGATTGTCATAGAAAAACAAAACGGCCTCTGTAGGACCTGCTGATAACTCATATTGAAGGAGCTCATAGATCATATCATCATCGCTGTAAGGCGTGAATGTAGAATGAATTTTCCCAACGGCGCAAATATAGCTGTTTCCTGCTGATAAGCCCATCATCTGTGCTTGAAAGGAAGCATCCTCAGGCGTTTTATAATAATTGCTAACAAGCTGATTGAAAAAATCGTTTTTTCGTCGCCGTTCAGCTTCATACAAAGCCTGCTGTCTCATCATTTCGAAGGATAAAACGTTTGTCGCTTGTTCAATCGTTAGGAGCGCTGAATCGGATAAAGAAACTTGGTGTTCAATAAATAAATAACTGTACTTTCTTGTATGAGTAGCAATCGGAAAAAGCGTAACGGTTTTTTTTGTGTTCAAAAAGGAAAAGGTTGTATATTTTGACGTTCGTAAAAACAGCTGCTTAGCGCCCGCTACCGCTTCTTCCATTGGGAGCGAAAAAGGTTCGCGTTTGTTTGTGTAAAAGAGTTCATGGCCATGGGTATCAAAAAGGGCAACGTGAGCATTGCATAACGTTTGAATGGATTGCATAATTTTCTCAATGCCTTTTCCTTGTAAGATGTAGGAGGAAAATAGCTGATGTGTGACCATCGCTTGCTGAAGCTCGGCTGTTTTTTTATCTAAAATAAAGCTGAGAGATTCATTAATAACCGCGCCTAACGTTTCGTCCGTTTGGAAATCAATGATTGGAAAGTGAAGTTCATCAGCTAGCTGACAAATAGAAACAGGCACGTGTTCGAAAAAACGCTTCGTTTTTATGGCCAATCCTGCACATTTCTTTTTAGCCATTCCTTCTACAAGTTTTGCTAAGCTTTCTTCATGTTCTTTGAAGTGATAACCCGTTGTAATTAAAAATTCTCCTTCTTTTAAAAAAGATAAAATATCGGGTGCGTCCATCATATTGACGTTATGTACTTTGCGGGTGACCCCTTTTTGTCCGGCTACTACAGATGCTTTCTCATAAATCGGGATGCGTAAAAGAGTTTGTAGTTCCATTATTCATTACTCCTTTTGTTAAAAATTCTCACATTTCCCTGCGCGTATTTTTATCTACCTTCTATTTTATAAGAAAGTTTAGTTAAAATAAATAAAATTTTCAGAAAAAAATGTATAAATTGTTAATGAAGAAGTTTATTTAATTCTGTAAGATAAAATAAATAACATATAACGTTAGAAAAAGTAACGTATATAAGACTTTTTGTATTTAGTGATAATAGCCAAAAAAACACTAAATCATTGTAGGAAGTGTTAATGAAAACAATCAGTCATTTTCTTAAAATGAAGATAGCAGGAGGGATAGCAATGGTTGCAGATATGACGGGAAAATCTAAGCTTTGTCAGCAAATCGAAGAAAACATTAGCTGGTTGTCACAGTTTGGGTTAGATGAAAAAGAAGGTGTCACGAGGCTTTTATATACAGAACAGTGGAATGCAGCTCAAAAGGCATTGGAAGAAAAAATGAAGGGACTTCACCTCAAAACGTATTACGATGATGTAGGAAATTTATTTGGACGGTTGCAAGGAACGGGTCCAGAACAACAAGTTATTTTAACAGGATCCCATATCGACACCGTGATAAACGGAGGAAAATATGACGGGGCTTTTGGTGTTGTGGCAGGTATCATTGCTCTGCAGTACCTATATGCGCATTATGGCTCCCCTACAAAAACCTTAGAGGTCGTATCACTTTGTGAAGAAGAAGGTAGCAGATTTCCTCTTACGTATTGGGGATCAGGTAATATGAATGGATTACACAGCAAAAGTGATGCAAAACATGTTATAAATAAAGAAGGGGTTAAGCTGGATGACGCAATGAAACAGCTCAATTTCGGAGAAGGCCTCCACAGCGAGCCATACCGCACAGACATCGCTTCTTTTATTGAACTGCACATCGAGCAAGGAAAGCAGCTTGAAATGTCTCATTGCGATATCGGAATTGTTTCTAGTATCGTCGGGCAGAAACGATTTACAGTATCTGTTAAAGGTGAAAGTAACCATGCGGGCACAACCCCGATGAACATCCGAAAAGATGCATTTTATGTGAGCTGCAAACTCGCTAAGGCATTTATTGAATTGAGCGAAAAATATCATAACGCTTTATACGTAACGGTTGGAAAAATTACACTTTCTCCAAATGCACCGAATGTAATACCAGGATATGTAGAATTCACGGTCGATATAAGACATCATGAGTATAAGGTTTTACAAGAAGCAGAACGAGAAATGAAGGAAATTATCAAGCGAACAGCAGGGGATTTAGAAGTGAATCTCAACTGCTGGATGGATGAAAAACCTGTTGCCATGAGCGAACAATTATCTGAACTTTCCAAAATTATTTCCTCGGAAAAGAATATCTCCTCCCGAGAATTAGTAAGCGGTGCAGGACACGACTCGCAGGTATTCGGGCGAAGAGTTCCCACATGTTTGTTATTCGTCCCGAGCCAAGATGGAATCAGCCATTCCCCAAAGGAATTCACCAAAGGAGAACAGTTAGAAAAAGGAGTAAAGGTCTTAATAGAACTATTATATAAACTTGCCTACTAGGAGGAATTTGACATGACTATAACAAAACAGCTTCATACACCGCCGCGTACGATTATGACACCAGGCCCCGTAGAAGCAGATCCACGCGTATTAAGAGCATTAGGAACACCTATTTTAGGTCAGTTCGACCCCGCATTTACGCGCATTATGAACGAAACGATGGAAATGCTTCGTGAGCTATTTCAAACCAAAAACAAATGGGCTTTTCCCGTTGATGGAACGTCTAGAGCTGGGATTGAAGCAGTTCTTGCAAGTGTAGTTGAACCGGGCGATAAAGTATTCGTCCCGATTTTCGGCCGCTTCGGCTATTTATTAACGGAAATTGCCGAGCGCTACGGAGCTGAGGTACACAATATTGAATGCGAATGGGGAGAAGTGTTTGACCCTGAGACCGTAATCCAGGAAATAAAAAAAGTAAACCCAAAAATCGTTGCAATGGTTCATGGCGAAACGTCTACAGGGAGAATGCAGCCTCTTAAAGAAATTGGTGCTGCATGTCGCGACCAAGATGTTTTATTTATCGTCGACGCAGTAGCTACTATCGGCGGCACGGATGTAAAAGTAGACGAGTGGAACATTGACGCATTGATTGCAGGTACACAAAAGTGTTTATCTGTTCCGTCGGGTATGGCACCTATTACGTACAATGATCGTATTGAAAAAATTATCATGGAACGTAAAAAAGTTGAAAAAGGAATTGCGACAAAAGCAGATGCTCAAACTGTTCGTCTGCGTCCAAATATTATCAGCAACTATTTTGATTTGAGTCAGCTTCAAGACTATTGGAGTGAGCGCAGGCTAAATCATCACACGGAAGCAACGTCCATGCTCTATGCTTTGAGAGAAGGACTGCGCGTTATTTTAGAAGAAGGGTTAGAAGAAAGATTTGCAAGGCATCGTCTCCACGAAAAAGCACTTGTAGCCGGAATTAAAGCAATGGGATTATCTTTATTTGGCGATGAGCACTCAAAAGTTCCAACCGTTACGTGCGTCTTAATTCCATTAGGAATTGACGGGGAAGCAGTTCGTTCTACGCTTCTTGAACAATTTGGAATTGAAATCGCAAGTTCTTTTGGGCCGATGCACGGAAAAATATGGCGTATCGGTACAATGGGATACAGCTGCCGTAAAGACAACGTTCTCTTTACATTAGCCGGTCTTGAAGCAGTGCTTATTCGAAACGGGGCAAGCGTAAATGCAGGTTCTGCTCTGCAAGCAGCTTTAGAAGTTTATGAGGAAGAAGTAGCGTTGTCTAGTCTGTAAAGATTCGTTATTCACCATATAAAGAAATGAGGAGATTTTCTATGAGCGAATACTTTTTCACACACCCATATGCATCGCAGCGTACGTGCACGTTTGGAAAAAACGGAATGGTAGCAACTAGTCAGCCTCTTGCCGCTCAGGCGGGTCTTGAAATGTTGAAAAAAGGAGGCAATGCAGTAGATGCTGCTATTGCCTCCGCAGCTTGTTTAACGGTGGTAGAACCTACTTCAAATGGAATTGGCGGAGACGCATTTGCTCTTGTGTGGATAAATGAAGAACTATATGGACTCAACGCGAGCGGTCCTGCTCCTGCTTCTATCTCTATTGAGGCTCTGCGCGCCATGGGGATAAAAGAGATGCCGGCTCGCGGTTTTGTTCCTGTTACGGTCCCAGGTGCCCCGAGTGCGTGGGTGGAGCTGTCAAAACGCTTTGGCCGGCTACCGTTAAAAGAAGTGCTGCAGCCGGCTATTTCTTATGCGCAAGAAGGGTTCCCAATCTCCCCAATTTTAGGGTACAATTGGGAACGAGCGTTTGAACGATTTACACACGCGTTAAAAGGTGAAGAATATAAACACTGGTTTGAGACATTTACTAACAATGGATCTGCTCCTAAGGTAGGGGAAATGTGGCGATCACCAGACCATGCTGCTACACTGCTTGAAATTGCCGAAACGAATGGAGAATCTTTTTACAGAGGGGATTTAGCTGATAAAATAGCAGCTTTTTCGAAAAAACACGGCGGATTTTTAGCAAAAGAGGATTTAGCAGCTTTTAAAGCAGAGTGGGTAAAGCCGATTTCAACTTCTTACCGAGGATACGATGTGTGGGAAATACCGCCCAACGGCCAAGGCCTTATTGCGCTTTTAGCTCTAAATACGCTAAAAGGTTTTTCTTTTGATGCCAAAGATTCTGTCGATACATACCACAAGCAAATTGAAGCTATGAAGCTAGCGTTTGCAGATGGACAAAAATTTATTACAGATGCTGATAAAATGACAGTAGCAGTTGAAGATTTGTTGAATGATTCTTATGCAAACAAGCGCAGAGGGCTGATTGGTGAAAAAGCGCTTATTCCCGAAGCCGGACAGCCGTCTCATAGCGGCACGATCTATTTGGCTACAGCTGATGGAGAAGGAAACATGGTATCATTCATTCAAAGTAATTACATGGATTTTGGCTCAGGACTTGTCGTACCTAATACGGGCATATGCCTGCAAAACCGCGGGCACAATTTTTCGTTAGACCCACAGCACCATAACCGATTAGAGCCTGGAAAACGAACCTATCATACCATTATTCCTGGATTTTTAACAAAGAATAAAAGTGCTGTAGGTTCATTCGGTGTAATGGGTAAATTTATGCAGCCGCAAGGACATGTGCAAGTCATCATGAATATGATTGATTTTCATCTAAATCCTCAGGCAGCTTTAGATGCACCAAGATGGCAGTGGATTGAACATAAAAAGGTTCTTGTGGAAAAAGAAATGCCTTCACATATTGTAGAAGCATTAGAACGCAAAGGGCATGATATTCATGTGGCTACGAGCAGACATACGTTTGGAAGAGGGCAGATTATTTTAAGAGATGAACAAACCGGTGTATTATACGGCGGCACAGAAGCGCGAACAGACGGAGCCGTCGTTGCTTATTAGATCACAGAGAAAGGAGCGCGAGAAATGCGACAATTGGATATTTTTATAGCGTTTTTTCGCTCAGGTATGCTCGGCTACGGAGGAGGACCTTCAGCTATTCCACTTGTAAAAAAAGAAGTAGTCGATACGTACAAGTGGATGGATGACGATGAATTTGGCGATTTGTTAGCAATTGCCAATACGCTGCCTGGGCCTATTGCGACAAAGCTGGCTGGATACATCGGCTATCGAGTCGGCGGTATCTTAGGTCTCGGTACAGCTTTATTTGCAGCCGTTATTCCAACCGTTTTTTTAATGGTATTACTGTTGACCACTTTAACGCAATTTAAAGATCAGCCCTGGGTTATGGGGATGACCAAAGCAGTCGTTCCTGTAGTGGGAGTGATGCTCGCAGTTATGACATGGGATTTTTTTAAAAAATCAACGTCTGGTTTAGGCTGGACGCCAGCTATTATCTTACTCATTATTAGTTTAGGACTAATGGAATTTGCCCATATTCATCCAGCAGTTATTATTATTGTACTTATGGCAGCAGCTTGGATTCCGCTAAAACGAAAAGGAAAAAAAGGCGAAAGCGATGAGCACAAGCAAAAGAGGGAATCGGTATGATTTATATTCAGCTATTTATGGCGTTTTTTGTTTCAAATATTTTAGGCTATGGAGGAGGACCTGCGTCGATTCCGCTCATTCAAAAAGAAGTTGTAGACCGCTACCATTGGCTTACCGTTAAAGAGTTTAGTGAAATGCTGGCAATTGGAAATGCGCTTCCAGGTCCAATTGCGACAAAAATGGCGGGATTTATCGGATATCAGCAGGCAGGGATTTTAGGCTCGGTGATTGCTCTTTTTGCAACGATTGCTCCGTCGGTTTTGCTTTTAGTCATTTTACTTCGAATATTATTTAAGTATAAAGATTCACCAAATGTTAAGAAAATGACCAATTACATTCGTCCCGTAATCGCTATTTTACTTGGCTTAATGGCGTATGAATTTTTTATGAATTCATACGGTGATTCAGGTATATGGCAAACTCTATTTTTAGTAGCAGCCAGCTTTCTTTTATTGGAAAAATTACGTGTGCATCCAGCGTTCGTTATTGTCGGAGCACTCGTATACGGAGCTGTTTTTCTTGCTTAAATGAAGCTCTCAAATGCTGAGAGTTTTTTTTGTAAAAGAGACGAAAAGAGGGAGAACAATGGTTGAAAAAGCACTATTAGAAGACGTGCAGGACCTGGTTAACCTGCGAATGCTGCTCATGAAAGAACTGGGAGAACTAAATGAGAGTGAGGAGCTGTTTCGAAAGGCGACAGAAGAATATTTTACTGCGAATATAAATAGCCCAAATAATTATACGGCTATTTTAAAAGTCGATGGAAAAGTTGTATCAGCAGGAAGCATCGTCTTTTTTATACGTCCGCCTTCACCGGGTAACCTTCAAGGAAAAGAAGCATATGTTATGAACATGTATACAGCTTTTGATCACCGAAAGCACGGCTATTCTTCCGCTATTTTAAAGCACTTGATGCAGTACGGCCAAAAAAGTGGTGTAAATCGAATATGGTTAAATGCTTCCGCCGCTGGAAAAAGCTTGTATCAAAAACATGGATTTATTGAATATGACTCTGAAATGGAATACGTGTTTGAAAAAAATTAAAGTGACAAAACTCTTGATAGAGAGAGGTTTGAAGGGGCAATGGTTTTTAAAAAATAAAAAAAATTAATAAAAAGTGTTGACGAAGATAAAAAAACCATTCATAATACAAATCAACATCACACAACATTACACATAACTTGGAAGCGACAAACAGTTTCAAACGATCGGAACTGATTATCCAAGTACGCATACATAGTCAATACTGAGCGTTGATAGGAGCACGAGTAGAAAAAATTTCCCTGTATCAGAGAGCTGACGGTTGCTGCGAGTCAGAACAAAAATTTTTTCGAAGTACATTCCTTGAGCATCTTTTCCGAGCAGGAAAAGACGGCCTGGCCGTTATTTTAATGAAGAGGCAAGCAAAATGCTTGCAACTAGGGTGGTACCGCGAATTTTCGTCCCTACTGACTCTTAAGAACAATCTTAAGGGTGAGTAGGGACTTTTTGTATTTCGGTCCATTATAATTTTATATCCATTACAAGCGATGAAAAGAGCATAGTAGCAAAATCTTCCCTGTATTCAGAGAGCTGATGGTTGGTGCGAATCAGTACAAAAGAGATTGCGAATTACATTCTTGGAGCTTTCTTTTGGCAATAGTCAAAAGCGGCAATAGCCGTTATCTTAATGAAGAGGCAAGCAATGCTTGCAATTAGGGTGGTACCGCGATCAATTCGTCCCTACTGATACAATCAGTAGGGACTTTTTGTATATCCGCATAAGCGGCTGTGTAGGTGTAAAACGGATTTTTAAATACAAACTAAACGAAAAGATCCGTTCAAGGTTGTAAAATCAAAGGAGGATTTTTAAAATGACAAAATCACTAGAACAATTACGAGGACAAATCGACGAAATAAATTTAGAAATTTTAGAATTATTAAATAAACGCGGTGAAATCGCACAAGAAATTGGAAAAGTAAAAGGTACACAAGGTGTGAATCGCTTTGATCCAGTTCGTGAACGTAAATCATTAGATCAAATCTTAGCTAACCATAATGGTCCATTCGAAGCTTCAACAATTCAGCATATTTTCAAAGAAATTTTCAAAGCAAGCTTAGAACTTCAAGAAGACGATCACCGTAAAGCACTTCTTGTATCTCGTAAAAAGAAATCAGAAGATACAATCGTTGACATCAACGGCACAAAAGTAGGACCTGGAAACTTAGAATTCGTAATGGGACCATGTGCAGTAGAAAGCTACGAACAAGTAAAAGAAGTGGGCTTAGCGCTTAAAGAACAAGGCATTACATTAATGCGCGGCGGAGCGTTCAAACCACGTACATCACCTTACGATTTCCAAGGTCTTGGAGTGGAAGGATTAAAAATCTTACGTCAAGTAGGAGATGAGCTAGGTCTATCAATTATCAGTGAAATTGTTTCTCCTCAAGATATTGAAACGGCTCTAGACTACGTAGATGTGATTCAAATTGGTGCACGTAACATGCAAAACTTCGAGCTATTAAAAGCTGCAGGTTCTGTAGACAAACCAATTCTTTTAAAACGTGGATTGGCAGCAACAATTGAAGAATTCATTAACGCTGCTGAATACATTATGTCTCGCGGAAATGGAAACATTATTCTTTGTGAACGCGGTATCCGCACATACGAGCGTGCAACACGCAACACATTAGATATCTCAGCTGTTCCAATCTTGAAAAAAGAAACGCATTTACCAGTTGTAGTAGACGTAACGCATTCGACAGGACGCAAAGACTTACTATTACCATGTGCAAAAGCAGCGATTGCTATCGGCGCAGATGCTGTAATGGCAGAAGTTCATCCAGACCCAGCAGTAGCACTATCAGATTCAGCACAGCAAATGAACATTCCTGAATTCCACAAATTCATGGAAGAATTAAAAGGTGCAGCAGTAAAATTATCTTAATTTCATAGTGATACAGTGATAAGAAACTAGTAGCAAACATTTCCCTGTCTCAGAGAGCTGACGGTTGGTGGAAGTCAGTACAAAAATGTGAGCGAATTACACTCTTTGAGTACTCTTTTACAGAGCGGTCAGCGGATCGTTAACAATTCGAGGTGGCAAGCAATGTTTGCAACTAGGGTGGTATCGCGAGAAAAACTCGTCCCTATGACGTAGGGGCGAGTTTTTTATTTTTTATAACAGAAAGGAATCGATAATATGAGATATTTAACAGCAGGAGAATCGCACGGACCTCAATTAACAGCGATTATTGAAGGAGTACCAGCAGGACTTGAGTTAACAGCCGAACATATTAATGAAGACTTAGCAAGAAGACAAAAGGGACATGGGCGCGGACGCCGCATGCAGATTGAAAAAGACCAAGTTCAGATTAAAGGCGGTGTTCGCCACGGTGAGACGCTTGGTTCACCAATTGCTTTAGTCGTTGAAAACAAAGATTTTACGCACTGGAGAAATATTATGGGTGCTGATCCAGTTGATCATGAGGAAGAAGTAAAGAGACAAATTACAAAACCTCGTCCAGGTCACGCGGATTTAAATGGAGCGATTAAATACGGCCACAGAGATATGCGAAACGTATTAGAACGTTCATCTGCTCGTGAAACGACGGTACGAGTAGCCACAGGCGCAGTTGCCAAACAAGTATTAAAAGCTGTAGGTGTAAATATTGCATGTCACGTACTTGAAATCGGCGGTGTGAAAGCTGAAAAAACGGCATATGAGTCGCTAACAGAACTTCAGGAAAAAACTGAAGCGTCACCTGTTCGCTGCTTAGATGAAGAAGCGGGACAGAAAATGATGAAAGCAATCGATGATGCAAAAGAAAATGGAGACAGCATTGGTGGCGTAGTGGAAGTAGTAGTAGAAGGAATGCCTACTGCAGTAGGCAGTTACGTGCACTATGATCGTAAGTTAGATTCAAAGCTAGCTGCTGCTATTATGAGCATTAACGCGTTTAAAGGCGTTGAAATCGGCGTAGGCTTTGAAGCAGCTCGCAGACCGGGAAGTGAAGTCCATGATGAAATTCTATGGGATGAACAAAACGGCTATACGCGTAAAACGAATAATGCAGGAGGTTTAGAAGGAGGCATGACAACAGGGATGCCGATTGTGGTGCGAGGCGTCATGAAACCTATTCCTACCTTATACAAGCCGCTGCAAAGTATAGATATTGATACAAAAGAGCCGTTTGCTGCAAGTATTGAACGATCAGACAGCTGTGCAGTACCGGCGGCGGCGGTTGTAGCAGAATCAGTGATTGCTTGGGAACTAGCATCTGCTATTATCGATCAATTTGGGGCAGATCGAATTCAGTTAATTCAAGAAAATGTAAAAAAACACGAAGAATACGCAAAGCAATTTTAAAGAATAGAGGAGAATGAAAGGTGAAAACACGTGTATTACTTATTGGCGTTGGCCTTATTGGAGGATCATTAGCGCTAGCTATGAAGAAGCATCGTCACGTAACAGTCGTTGGAGCTGATATCAACACAAATGAAGTACAAGTAGCCAACCAGCTAGGTATCATTGATTATGTAGCTGAAGATATAAAAACAGAAGCAGCCCAAGCAGATTATATCGTGCTTGCTACTCCAGTAGAGTATACGACAGCATGGATACACGACCTTTCTACTTGGAAGCTTAAAGAAACGGTTATCGTAACGGATGTCGGAAGTACAAAAGGTGAAATTATGAAAGCAGCCCAAGCGCTGAATAAAAAACGTATTTCATTTATTGGGGGGCATCCGATGGCTGGTTCTCATACGAGCGGTGCAGTCAATGCACGAGCGGATTTATTTTGTTCGGCGCGCTATATTTTAACGCCGTTTGAAAATGAGCAAAAAGAAAAAATAGATGCGCTTATGCATTTGCTAGAGCCTACAGGTGCACAATTTGTACCGCTTGATGCAGCTACTCATGACCAAATCACCGGAGTTGTCAGTCATTTACCACATGTGATTGCAACCAGTCTAGTAAGACAAGTCAAAGGCTATTCAGCAAATAATCATCTTGTTACAGAAATGGCGGCAGGCGGTTTTCGAGATATTACGAGAATTGCTTCAAGCAACCCTCATATGTGGAGAGACATATTAAAGCAAAACCGTTCTATGCTTTTAACATTGCTCGATGACTGGATGAAAGAAATGGAACAAGTAAAACTATTAGTAGAAAAAGGTGACGGACACGAGTTATTTGATTACTTTTCAGATGCTAAAGAATTTCGTGATTCGCTTCACGCATAAAAGGAGAGACAGATTGTGACAGTAAAAGCTTTACGAGGAACGATTCAAATTCCAGGAGATAAATCCATTTCTCACCGTTCCGTCATGTTTGGTTCAATTGCAGAAGGAACAACAACAATTAACGGATTTTTGCCGGGAGATGATTGCCTTAGCACCATTTCCTGCTTTCAAAAACTAGGTGTAGATATTCAAATGATTGATGAACAAAGCGTCGTGGTAAAAGGAAAAGGTCTACAAGCGCTAAAAGAGCCATCTGATATTTTAGATGTCGGAAATTCGGGCACCACGATTCGCCTCATGATGGGGATTTTAGCAAATACACCCTTTCATTCAACGTTAATTGGAGACGAATCTATTGCCAAACGCCCTATGAAGCGTGTGACTGGTCCGCTTCGTGATATGAATATTCATTTAGACGGCCGAAAAGACGCTAATTTTACACCGCTTGTTATTCGAGGTGGGAAAGCAAAAGGTATACACTATACATCTCCTGTTGCAAGCGCACAAGTAAAATCAGCTATTTTACTTGCTGGACTGCAGGCGGAAGGAACAACTTCTGTAACGGAACCGGCGAAATCGCGTGATCATACAGAACGTATGCTAGAGGCGTTTGGAGTTAAAGTGAAAGAAGAAGGATTAACCGTTTCAATTGAAGGCGGTCAAACGTTAAGAGGAACGCATGTAGAAGTGCCTGGTGATATTTCGTCAGCTGCATTCTTTTTAGTAGCGGGGGCTATTATTGCAAACAGTCGCATTGAAATTCAAAAAGTTGGGATGAATCCGACTCGAACGGGTATTTTAGATGTGCTTTCAAATATGGGGGCTTCGATCGAGACAGTCAAAGAAACAAAAGAAACGGCGGAACCCTATGCAGATTTAGTTATAGAAGCTTCTCACTTAAAAGGTACGGAAGTAGGCGGAGACTTAATTCCACGTCTAATTGACGAAATCCCAATTATTGCACTAGCTGCCACACAGGCAGAAGGGATTACCGTTATTAAAGATGCTGCAGAGTTAAAAGTCAAAGAAACAAATCGTATTGATACGGTAGTGAATGAGTTAACCAAAATGGGAGCTAACATTGAAGCAACGGAAGATGGAATGATTATTCACGGAGGTACAAAACTTCATGGAGCAAATGTAAACAGCCACGGAGATCACCGTATCGGCATGATGCTTGCTGTTGCCTCTTGTATTGCAGAAGGGGAAACAATTATTGAAAATCGTGACGCGGTATCCGTTTCATACCCGCAGTTTTTTGCTCACTTAGAGTCTTTACAGCAGTAAATTCCCTTATTATGTTAAAATAGCAGTTTGAAAGTTGTAAGGAATTTATAAAATTAAAACCAATGACTCTATATTTCGCCGGAGAAATCCGATATAATCATTACAACACCTCTAGTATTAAATAGAATTTGGTGAATGATTATGTTTTTGATGATTGTCTACATCGGGGCCATTTTATTTTTTATAAAAATGTTTATGGATCGAGATTTTATTTGGTTTTTGTTTCTACTGCCATTTTTGATGTTTGTTATGTTTTTTGAAACAGACTATCTTGATCATGTCCCTGAATCTGGAAGGTTAATTATCTTTACGTTTTCTTTTTTAGTCATTTATGCAATGGTTTTAGTGTATAATCGATACTTTAGAAAAGAAGGATGTAAAGAGTAAATTCAAATGTGAATCCATTGATAATGATAAAAAAAGCATGCCCTACGGCGTGCTTTTTTTATCGCTTGAATTGACATCCACTGGTGTAAGCGGCTTTTTAGCAGGGCCTTCTACCACAGATCCGTCGTAAGAAAAACGAGAACCGTGACAAGGACAGTCCCACGTGCGGTCACCGGCGTTCCAATTTACTTCACATCCTAAGTGCGTGCATGTAGTATCGACGCAGTGAAGCTTCCCTTGAGGATCTTTATACGCCCCCGTACGTTTGCTGTTTACATATACGACCGACCCTTCATCATTTTGAAGCTGATCGAGTCCTTTTTCAGGCATTGAAAACTTACCGGTAATAAAGTGTTCAGCCACATCAAGATTTTGACGAAAGAAATGCTTAAGGCTAGGGTCCGCATAAAAACGAGACGGATTATACAACTCTGCATATGGGTTGTCTTTCCCGGTTATTGCATCCCGGATAATATGTGCTGCAATGGTGCTATGAGTCATGCCCCATTTTTTAAATCCGGTAGCAATAAAGATATTTGGCTTGCTTTCTTTAAGGGGCCCGATATATGGAATTTTATCAAGCGTAAATAAATCTTGTGCAGACCATTTATAACGAAAATGTTGGACAGTAAAATTTTCTTCGGCGAACCTCTGAAGGGACTCATAGTGAAACATAGTATTAATTCCTTGTCCAGCTTTGTGGCCTTCTCCGCCAATTAAGATGAGTTCTTCTCCGTCAACTTTTGTTGAACGCAGCGAATGAGTAGGCTGATCAGCACTTAAATACATGCCTCCAGGGTAAGCTTGTTCAACTTTTGCTGCTAACACATACGAACGTTTGGCATACATGCGCGTATAGTAAAATCCCGCTCCATCATAAAATGGAAAGTGTGAACACGCCACTACATATTTGCAAGAAATGCGATGTCCGTCTCTTGTGACAACGGTGGGCGACGTGCTTTCTTCTACATCCGTTGCTACGGTGTTTTCAAAAATCAATCCGCCGCTTTCTGTGAATTTTTTTACTAAATGAAGCAGATATTTTAACGGATGAAACTGAGCTTGATCTTTCATAATAGCTGCTGCTCTAATATCAAAACTAAAAGGAATCTCTGTTGCAAATTCACATGGAATATGTAATCGCTGATAGGCTCGAAATTCTTTACGAACTCGATGGTCAAACTCCAGCGTTTCTCCGTATAAGTAAGCATCTTGTACTGAAAAATCACAGTCAATGTTTTCCGTTTGAATTAAGTTTTTCATAAACTGCAGAGCTTGTTCGTTTGCTTTATAATACAGCAGCGTTTTTTCTTCGCCAATGTGTGAAAGCAGTTCATCGTAGATAACGTCATGTTGAGCTGTAATCTTTGCTGTTGTGTGACCGGTTGTACCATTTAAAATATTATCAGCTTCAATTAACGCCACGTTCAGTCCTTCTTTTTGTAATAAATAAGCCGTTGTAATACCGCTAATACCGCCTCCTACTACTACAACATCAACTTTTCGATTTTCTGAAAGAGATGGGTATGTTGGAAACTTTAAATGATCGCGCCAGTAGGGCTCAGTATCCTTTGGGATATTTGCCAATTTATTCACCTCCATATGATAAGTCTTATTTTTACCATAGTTTTCTAAAAAATGTATGCAAAATAAAGGAATCTACTCTAATAGCACCTCTTGGCTATACCTATTTAAAGAAAAGGAGGGGAAAAGAGTGATTACAATCAGCCTTTGTATGAATGTTGCGAACAAAGAAGAGGTTAATCCAAAACATTTGCTATTCAAGATGCTTCTTTTTCAACGTGGCTTCCACACCTGCACCTTGCCATTTGCTCCTATAGAATTGGTGAATAAAAAGCAGAGCATGAAATAATAAAAGGCTACAGATTGAAACATGCAGAGCAATAAATTCATATAAATGATAGGGAGCATCATATAATAAAAGTATAGATGCTTAATTCGGCAAAAGGTATGTAAACATCAAGGTCCAAATAAAAGGGCAAACGGCATGTTTGTCCTTTTTTCATGATTATAGTGACAATTTTCATATATAGTAATAAAGTATATATATAGCAAAAAAATCCCAATTTTAAAGAATATAAAAAACGGCTTAAAACCAAAACAAGTTGTACTCTTAGAGTATGTAGAACGTGCAAAAAAACGGAATAATATGTAGTATTGTAATACAGGACGTAATTGGGAAGAAAAATGAAAACGTTGACAAAAAGAGGAGGGGTACCATGTTGGGTTCACTACCTAATGTTATAAATACGTCAACGCTCGTGTCTTCAAGTGAACAACAAGAAGCGTCATCTGAATCATTTAAAACATATACTCATAAAGGAAAAAAATTCAAGGTTTATTTACCTAAATCCTATCATATTTTGAAATCTTACCCACTAATGGTTATGCTGCATGGATGTACACAAAATGCAGATGATTTTGCGATAGGCACGCAAATGAATGAGCTCGCCGACGAAAAGGAATTTATTGTCGTATATCCACAGCAGTCTTCTAACTCAAATATGAATAAATGCTGGAACTGGTTTGAACCGCTTCATCAAATTAGAGGATTTGGCGAGCCAGCGATTATTGCAGGGATTGTAAAAAAAGTCCAAAACATGCACTTTATTCAGAAAAATAAAGTGTTTGTTGCCGGTCTGTCAGCAGGAGGAGCCATGAGCATCGTCATGGGGGTAACGTATCCAGAACTGTTTGCTGGCATAGGTGTGTCAGCAGGTATCGAATATCAGGCGGCTCTTAACGTATTTAATGCGTATTCCGTCATGGCCAGTAAAGGTCCTTCCCCCGTTAAACAAGGAAGAATTGCTTATCAGCAAATGGGAAAACGGGCAAAGCCACTGCCGCTCATTGTATTTCATGGTAACGCCGATTCGACGGTAAATGTAGCCAATGCAGATCAAGTGGTTCACCAGTGGATTACAACGAATAATCTTGCTTATAACGGAAAAATAGATGGATGGATTCAGAATAGCCCTGTTAAAACGAGAGAAGAAAAAATCCTCTTTGGACGGGATTATACAACGTATCGCTACGAAAGCAGTAAGGGAGAATTGGCTATTGATAAATATATTATCAATGGAATGGGGCATGCATGGTCAGGAGGGAATTCAGCGGGCAGCTATACGGATCCTAAAGGCCCCAATGCTAGCCGAATCATGTGGGACTTTTTCATGAGTCAAAAAGTATAAACAGAGCATATAATGAGGTTCAGTTGCGTTCTTATCGCAGAGAAGAAGAGCTGAAAGTAGCTCTTCCGGCCCTTATTAGTATAAAGCAGCAGCTGCAGGAGCAATCATTTTAACTAGACGGTTTTTTCTAAAAATTAGGATTTGATTATTTAGAAAACGGGTACTGTAATAAAGAAATATGAAGCCGAAATTACATAGCTTAGGATTGACAGCTTATAGTTGTAAATGTAAGATAACTGCGAGCTGCATTTTGTATGATTAAAACATTAAAATAAGCCGAAAACTGAACAAATAAATAGAAATTGTAAGATGAGCGGGTAAGGAAAAGGAGATTAAAAAATGAATATTGCATTTTTCTTAGTACCAAAAAGTGATGTTGTAACATTAAATATTCACTCCACATTAAGACAGGCTCTTGAAAAAATGGAGTATCATCGCTATTCTACAGTTCCACTGGTTGACGATGATGGTAAATATGTGGGCGTTCTTACTGAAGGAGATCTTCTTTGGAAGTTAAAAAGCCTAGGAGACTATCGCTTTCAAGATACGGAAAATATTAAATTAACAGAGATTGACCGCTATCAAGATTATAACCCAGTTGCTATATATGATGAAGTTCAAAACATCCTTTCAAAGGCAATTGACCAAAATTTTGTGCCTGTAACGGATGATCAAGGCGTATTTATTGGAATTGTGAGAAGAAGAGAAATTCTAGAGTTTTATGCAGAAAGCGCAAGTAAAGTGAAAAATCAAATATAAAAAAGCCATCTCTAGATGGCTTTTTTTCTTGTCTTATCTTCCCCGTACATACTCCTAAAAACAGGCTTAGGTCATGGCCCACAGCAATGCACTTCCTTGTACTAGTTTACATAATCTATTTATATATAGGTATAAAATTGCCTATATAAATCTTATTTATAGATAAGGATGGTTTATGTGAGTTACAACAACAAAAAGAAGTGTTGCTGGTGTTCTAATCAGTATTATTACAAAACTTCTGGTTATGATCCAAGAAGTAGCCATGAAGGTAAATGCTGTCATAACGATTATAAGCATAACGATCATTGTCCTAAACATGATGATGATCATCGTTCAGGTCATAAAAAATGTCATCATGGCGGGGGTCACGGTGGCGATCATGGCGGTAACCACGGCGGACATCATGGCGGTAACCACGGTGGAGGGCATGACGGCAACCACGGCGGACATCACGGCGGTAACCACGATGGAGGGCATCACGATGGTCACCACAGTGGCTGTCATCACGGCGGACATCACGGCGGTTGTAAAAAACGTCTTTGCTGCAAAAGACGTAACTGCTGCTGGGGCTGGGTTTTTTAATACAGGAGCTTTGAAGCAACAGAAAGAACTCAAGAAATTGAGTTCTTTTTTTGTAAGTTGAAACTTATAAACGGTATACTTCGTATATATAGTAAGAGCATTTTGGAGGAGGAAAAAAATGTTTAAAAAAATGTTTGCTAAAATGGGAGTTGGAGCTGCCAAAGTAGATTTACGATTAAATGAAACGGCCTATACGCTCGGTCATGTGATTGAAGGAGCTATTGTCATCCAAGGCGGAAACGTTCAGCAACATATTAATTTAATTGATGTTGAATTTTGGCTTGAAGTTCAAATGAAAAGCGGTCAAATGCATACACATCGTGTGGAAAGCCTGCGCGCAGCTTCTTCATTTACAATTAATGAAGGTGAGAAAAAGGAAATTCCATTTACATATCATTTACCTTTGGATCTTCCAATCTCTGCGAGCAACGTTAGCTATTTCTTTAAGACACACTTAGATATTGAAGGGGGAGTTGACTCAACAGACCGGGACCCTGTGCGCATTAAAGCACCAAAAAGCTTATATCAGCTAGTAGAGGGCTTTGAAGCACTTGGGTTTAGAGAAAAACACCATTCAGGAAAATTTAACGGATACAAACAAGAATTTGCATTTTTTCCTACAGACTTCTTAAAGGGATATGTAAATGAGGTTGAGTTTGAGGTAGCCATTGAACGAGAAGGTATACGCGTGTTATTGGAGCTAGATTTGCCTTCTTTCGGCCGGGAGAGGGAAATAAAAAACGAACTCTTTTTTACAAATGATGAACTAAGCCATCCATCCACTATCGCTCGTTTGCTGGAAGAAGCGATGGAAGAGATGATGGAAAATCCTCGAGACTATGAATATTATAAGCCTTCTCACTATGATCAGCATTCACATCATCCACGTATGAGCGGGTTAAGAGGAGCAATGGGAGGCTTTGCAGCCGGTATGTTAGGCGGGCTGCTCATTGAGAATTTGATCGATGATATGTTTGAAGACTCGGCGCTTGGTGAAATTGGAGAAGATATTGAAGAAGCCGGGGAGGATCTGTTGGATGGGGACTTTTTTGATGGAGGAGACGATTGGTAAAAGGGATTTTGAATAACTAAAAAGGATGATTAATGATGATCATCCTTTTTTTCTTTCTTCTTTCTTTTTTTTACTTCTATATACTTAATGTGAAAATCTTCTATAATCAAAACTTTAAAGTAAAATTGCTCATGCTGAATGATATCATTTTTGGTCACATCAAACTTTTCGGTTAACACCCACCCGGCAATGGTATCTACTTCTTCGTCGCTAATATCCGTGCCGAGTAAATCATTTACTTGGCTAATGAGCATTTTTCCGTCAAGAATATAGTGATCGTCTTTAATTTTTTGTACATAAGGAATTTCGTCCGTGTCAAACTCATCTCGAATTTCTCCCACAATTTCTTCAATAATGTCTTCTACTGTCACAAGCCCCGCGGTTCCACCATACTCATCAAAAAGAATAGCCATTTGAATGCGTTCTTTTTGCATCTTTACGAGCAAGTCATGAATAGGTACGGTTTCAATTACTTTAAAAATAGGCTTGACATATGATTCTAACGTATTGGTGCCGTCTTTTTCGTTAAATACAATATCATTATAAATTTCTTTAATATTAACGAGACCAATTATCTTATCTTTATCCCCATCTTCAACAATTGGATAGCGGGTATATTTTTCGACATTTGCAATTTGCAAAAAAACCTCTACCACGTCATCTTTAGAAGCACTTACAATTTCCGTTCGCGGGACCATTACTTCTTTAGCTAAACGGTCATCAAAATCAAAAATTTTGCTCATATATCGATATTCGGACTGATTAATTTCACCGCCTTCAAAGCTTTCAGATAACAAAATGCGAAGTTCTTCTTCACTATGAGCAGCTTCATTTTCCGAAATCATCGTTATACCAAATATCTTGGTCAACATACGAGCTGAGCCGTTTAATATTTTAATGAACGGATACATAAGTTTGTAAAACACGATAATCGGTTTTGCAAAGTTCAGCGTAATTTGTTCAGCCATTTGAATAGCAAACGTTTTAGGAGCTAATTCTCCTAAGACAACATGTAAAAAGGTAATAACAACAAATGCAATGACAAAAGATAAAATACCAGCAAGCGGCTCATTCGTATGGAAGGTAGTAAAAAGAGGATGAAGCAACCGATCTAGCGTCGGTTCACCAAGCCAACCAAGCCCGAGAGCTGTGATGGTGATACCAAGCTGACAAGCGGATAGATATTCATCTAAATGCGTAATAACATGTTTGGCAGATACGGCTTTTTTATTTCCTTCTTCTAGAAGCTGGTTGATTTTTGAACTCCTTACTTTTACAATAGCGAATTCTGTCGCTACAAAAAAAGCAGTTAATGCAATCAAAACTGCGACTAATAGTAATTTTACGGCGATCATCAAAGTCACCACCTTGTACGTAAATGT
This sequence comes from Priestia sp. FSL W8-0524, assembly GCF_038005965.1. Classification (NCBI taxonomy): domain Bacteria; kingdom Bacillati; phylum Bacillota; class Bacilli; order Caryophanales; family Bacillaceae; genus Priestia; species Priestia sp. FSL W8-0524. The sequence continues at coordinate 2,812,604 of NZ_JBBOUG010000001.1, read as the reverse complement.
ATATCTTAAGTGTTAGCCAAAGTGGAGAAAACATGTATTAAATCGGGAAAAGAAAAACGCACATAAAAAAACTGCTTCTATCTTTAAAAAGAAAAAGAAGCAGTTTATTATGTTACATGTTCATTTAGGGGAATTAATCTTAACTTTACCATCATGGTCTATCACATATCGGTTCTACAGTTCAACTGACTTTTAGCAAACGTATTGCGAGCGTGTTATGACACCTCCTTTAACTGTAATCCGAGTATATATGATGCATCTCTCACTCCTTTCTATTAGTTAACTGTATTATAATACACAATTAATCAAAATACTACAAATATTCAGAAAATAATTCAAAATGCATAGTTTTTTGTCATTTTCTGAAATATATACGCAAAAGAGATTGAGACACAGCTATATCAATCGAATCTAAAGGGGAACAAATTGGATAAATGGTCGAGTATGGATCGCTTGTTCCACCGCTGTTGATTTCCGTGCATGACTTCACTTCCCGCAGGAGTCTTCGCCTTTCCCTCCAATCAACAGCTAGAATCAACTCTAAACATAACCTATATTCACCATACCAATGAAAAGATCCGAACGATGAATCGTTCGGATCTTCCTTTAGTTAAAATACGTTTGCCCCAGCCTCTTTGTAATTAATGCAGCTTATGGTTATTAGGCATCTGAGGAGAGGCAGTAGCTTTTGCGAAACTTGTGATCATTTGCTGCATATCTTCTTTTGCAAGCTGCGGCACTTGATAATAATGATGTTTGTTTTGATAAAGAGAAATTTCATAAGCCATTTCAATCCAATTAGGAACACTGTCTCCGAATATTCGGCGAACAACAGGATTAGTTATTTCTAAAGCTGTCATAGTTAAAAGAGATGCTTGAGACTTGACTAGACCCAGCATATGACCTGAAATTCCTTTTTCATTAATTTCCTCAACGGACTGATTCGGCTTTTTAGGCTGCGAAGGCTTTAAGCCATAAACAAAGGTATGAGACTGCTTCATGTTATATACATGTGTAGAACCGGCCGGCTTTTGGCCAGTAGAAAAAGCTTCTACGATTAAATTATATTCATTTAAAATAAACTGATATTGCCGATCAATAATATCAAGCAGCTCTTGTTCTTTTACATATTGCCTAAACATCATAAACTGATCCATTACATTGATCGAGCCGGCAAGTGTTTCATGAACGTCAAACAGCTCATGCCCTCCATGGTTCAATTGAGGGGGGATAGCTCCAGTTTGCATGTTTGTAGGAAGTTCGTGATTATTCATACTAAGTCCTCCTTAAAATCGGTATCGACTATAGTCTTTAAACTTCTTCAAGTTTTATACTCAAACTTGATTTATTCATAAAATGTTGCTCTACATAACTTAATTTACCTCTAGTTAGTTAATTAAAGGGTAAAAGTGAAAGGGTTTTATAAAAAAAAAGCGAATATCAATAACAATTCACGATCTATAGATAGGGGAATCAAAAAACATGAATGAGCTGCTGTCATACTCAAGTGAATTAAAACATGAAGCAAATCAACTGGTGGTATCCAACCGTTTATTTAATTTGTTAAGAGAGTACGGTTGCCCGCTCTCAGGGGAGAGTTTTGAGTTAAATGTCATGACAAATCGCATCATTAATTTTTACGTAGGAAATGATGAAATGGATGAAGAATCTATTTTTCACATGGGGTATCAGCTTACAAAGCGTTTTCAACCTTATAAGATGATATTTGCTAATGAAAAAGGTAAGTATCAGTGGAGTGTGTATATGATTCAGAAGGGTGAAGAGTGGAAGCTTGATATTTCCGTGCTTCCAGAAAATATCGTGAAGGGCAAAGTTGAGAAACAAGTATTATTAAAATCACTTCTCACTGAAAAGAAGCGGGAATGTATTTTATTTTTCAAGCAGCAAAGCGGATATAATCGCTACTATACGAGTGATCATGTCTATAAGGCTGTGCTAGAAGATGACATTTACGATGATATGTCTTTTTTTATGTGGCTGCAAAAACAAAAAAAAGGAAATCAACAAACGTAAAAAAAGAGCCGATTGGGCTCTTTTTATGCATGTACGGATGTTTTTACAGGTAAAGCAGCTTTTAGCATCCAAATATGTTTTTCAATGTTGCCAATTGTTCCAATGAATAAGTCAGCTGTTACGTGATCATGTGCTGCTTCAGCTTTTTCAACTGCATTCTTTAGGTTTTTAACAAGTAGCGTATAGTCATTAATTAAGGTTTCTACCATTTCTTCACTCGTTTGCTCATTCCCATCTTCAGAAAGAGTAGCTGCTTGTAAAAATTGCTTCATCGTAGCAATTGGGCTTCCTCCAATGGCTAGTAATCGTTCTGCATATTCATCTATATAGTCCGCCGTCTCATTATAGAATTCTTCAAATTTTTCATGAAGCGTAAAAAATTGAGGCCCTTTTACATACCAGTGAAAGCGATGTAGCTTTGTATATAATACGTTAAAATCGGCAATTTGTTGGTTCAATACGTTTTCTAAATTCATAGTTAATAGCCTCCTAATGAGTTGTTGTTATCTTATGTTTATATTATATCAAATATCAAATTAAAATCAATACTTATTTATAATTATTATTAAATAATAATCAGAATGCTTTTAAATTGCAGTTATTCTCTTTAAAAACTCTAAAGATATGATAGGATAGAGCAAGAGTATTGAAAGGAAGAAGGGGTAGTCATGCATATTACACCAGAAGCAAAACAATTAATTAACAATATACTTGAAGAGCAGGAGATAACAGGAATTCGCTTGTATTTCAAAGGAATTAGCTGTGAAATCCCTAACATTGGGTTAGCTTTTGAAGAGCCTTTTGAAAATGATGAAATGTATGAAGTCGACGGAGTACAAGTAGCAATGGAAGCTTCTATTGTGCCTTATACAAATGAATTAATGTTAGATGTCCATACAACGCCGTACGGCCCAGGTTTAGCATTAGTTGGAGCTAAAGAAGCTGAGTAAAAAATTTATGTAAGAGAAGCTAACAGGTTTGTTGTTTGTTTTGGTAAACCTTGGTTTACTTAATTCAAACGTTAGTGAAATGGAGGGGGACCTATGCTTCTTTCTCATCATGTAACGGTTGAACAAAGACAGCAAATCAAACGCTTTAAACAGCAAATACAAGACGCAAAAACGCTAGATGAGCGCCGTTTGTATCAAGCCCAGCTAAATAAATTTGTTGAGCGCCTATTTATTGAGAATCGCTTGCAGCGCAGCGGCGAACAATAAAAAACACCTAGAAAAGAAGCCTTCAAAGAAGGTTTCTTTTTTTTTAGTAGATTATTATACTTTTACACCTTGTAATTATTCATTTTCTTATATATCGCCCTTTATCTATTTGAAATTCGGTTTTCTGTATGAATATAGCACTAAAAACGTGTAAGTGACTGTTAAATGAAAGCGCTTTCTGTTATAGTAAAGGTATAGAATTGTACTTGTTCACCTACAATGTTCATAAGGAGTGGTTTGTATGATTGAAAGAGGAAACTTCTTAATTGGTTTAGCGTGGGGAACATCTTTGAGCATACCTTTATGGATCGCCTTCTTTGGCTGGATAAAATTAGTTTGGCGCTTGCTTTAAATAAATAAAAACAAAAAAGTAAAAAACTTCAGTGGATATGCGCTGAAGTTTTTTTAAATAGTATAAATAGGTATTAAGAACTATTAAATAAATTGTATTTTTAAACGATAAGTAAATAAGACTACTAAAATATTATTTTTGGTTTTTTTAAGATTCTAATGTTTTAGGTCTTATTGCATAATAGGAAGCGGGAGTACAAATTGAAAAGCTATCGTTTAGTAAGTTTCTCTACCTTATGTATCTGTCTATTCGTTTTATTCATTTCACCTTTTCAAGACACATCTAGTGCATCAACTGATAAATATCAAAATTTCAAGCAGCTCTCACAGCACGAGTCTTCAGCTAGCTATAAAGTGACGACTAAAGAAGCGAAAAGCCCTGTCCTTATCTTTGCTCCACACGGTGGAGGAATTGAAGGCGGGACAAGCGAAATTGCCAAAGAGCTTAGCAAACAAAATGCTCTTTACCTATTCGAATCGTTAAAATCGAAAGGCTCGCGAGATCTGCACCTCACAAGCACTCATTTTGATGAGCCCACAGCGCGTAAGATGGTAAGCATGTATGATAATGTTTTATCTCTTCACGGGTATTCTGGGAATGAAAAACATATTTTTGTGGGGGGAACTGATCGGGAACGTGCAAAAAAATTAACGCAATTATTAAATCAAAATGGATTTCCCGCGGAACTGATTACAAAAGGGCACGATGAGATTGCAGGCATTAACCCTAAAAATATTGCAAATAAAAATCGTACCGGCAAAAGTATTCAATTAGAGATTAGCCAACCGCTGCGAAGTGCTATGTTTCATTCATTCACTTCACAAGGAAGAGCTTCGTCTAAAACTCAAACTTTTTATAAGTTTACAAATGTGCTTTCTACGTTTGTTTCCACTTCTTACTGATTTAAAAAAAGAATGCTTTCACAAGCATTCTTTTTTTATAAACTAGTTTTCCTATTCGTGACTTATAATAGGTTTCCAGTTAAAATCTTTTACATCTTGAACAGAAGGCTTTCTCACGTGCTGTAAGCTTTCCTTATTACATGCTCCATAAACTATAAAATTTTGCTGAGCTTCTATTAAAGAAATAGAGTTGGCTCCTAGTTCATTGGCATTCAGCTTTTGATACGGATCGTCTTCCCAAAAACATATCTCACAAATATCATAGTCACCATCACTGTCTAACGATTGATAACCGCAGCAAGGGCACGTATACTTTTTCATTGTTCCTATCCTTTCTGTATGGGATTTTAAGCTAGAAAAAAGTCAGCCATCTTATTTAACTATTTTACTATATTCAAAGGTAACCTGAAAGAATATTCAAAAAAATTACAGCAGCATATTTCCTAGGATTTGTGAACATTTTATAACGAATTGGTGATAGTTCTTGTGAGATTGAGTGAAAAAGGAGTACACTTACTAGGAAAATAGATCGTGTTCGGAAACGTCTACATAAAAACATTTTTGGATATGATGAATGAAAAAAGAAAAAAGAGATAGGGAGTCATAAATATGAAAAAAATAATAGGTTTACTTTTAGCATGCTTTTTAGCTGTCCCGACAGTTAGTTTTGCTCATACACATGTGCAAACAACAGTACCGGAAAATGGTGCAACTGTTACAGCTCCTCTAAAAGAAATTAAATTAACCTTTGAAACACCCATCGAGAAAATCAGTACTGTGACCATTACAAAAGATGGACAAAAAATTTCACTTGCATCGCAAAAAGTAGAGGGGCATGATTTAATAGCTTCTGTTGATCAGCCTCTTGAAAACGGATCTTACGCAGTAAACTGGGAAATTGTAGGGGAAGATGGTCATGTAATGAAAGATTCGATTGCTTTTAAAGTAGATGTGAAAGATGAAGCGAAAGAAGAGAATACTCAAGCAGCCGGAAAAGATAGTGAAAAAAAGCAAGGCGCCACGCAATCCGAACAGCACCAAAAAAGTGCAGCAGCAAATGATGAGAAAACAGAGAACAACGATTCTTCATCGTTTTTTGTTATCATGATTATTGCTATTGTAGTGGTGGTTGGCGCATTACTCTTAATCTTCAGAAAGAAAAAGGCTTAAAAAGATGAGTGTTTTGTTGCCTGTTTTTGAGTGGTTCACATACGTAGCTCTTTCCTTATTATTAGGATTTGCCGTACTGCAATATGTGCCCCTTACAAAAAAGCCAACAATTTTATTATCAAAGCGATGGCTACTTGCAAGTGCAGCGGCTGTCGCTCTTTTTTCGGTTGGAAATTCGCTTGAGATTATTTTATCTTTTTCAAAAATAAGAGGGTTAGGTGAAACAGTTCGTCTTGTATTATTGGAAACAAGAACGGGACACGCCTGGATCTTTGTTGTACTGATTGCTATTTTATGTATGGTTGCTGTTTCAATAGAGAGCCACCCCCATATGTATACATTACTGACTGTAGCCTTAGTGGGAGGAATCGCCTACGCAAGTCACGCAGCATCCGCTTCTGTGCTTAGCGGCATGTTGTCTCATTCCCTTCATATTTTAGCAGTTGGACTGTGGGGAGGAGTGGTTCTGATTGTTGCCGCTTTTTCAAAAGAAACCTCCAATTGGAAAAGTTTCTTAAGCTGGTTTACTCCTTTTGCGATCGCTTGTTTTGTGCTTCTTTCATTAAGTGGGTTCATTTCGATGGTTATTATCATGGGGCTGTCCAACTATGTAAATTCATGGGCTACAGATTACGGGCAATCTCTTTTGTTAAAGCATATTACGATTATTCCGCTGCTTGCATTTGCCGTCATCAATGGCTTTCTTATGAAAAAAGCGATAAAACATCCAGAATATAAGCCCGTGATGTGGATTCGAGCAGAAAGCATTATTTTGCTTATCATTTTTTTATTTACAGCTATCATGGTAACGCAATCGCCGCCAACTAATATAAGTCATATGGCAATGGATTCATCGATTCTTCCTTTTATCTATGGGAAACAAGTGACGCTGCCTCTAACGTTTCACGTAACGATTGTAGGAATCCTATTCTTATTTGTTGCACTGCTGTTTTTTGTGTATTTACTTGTTTGTTTTTACAAAAAGACAGTATGGCTCAGCGTATTAAGTGCGGGTTTGTTTGTGTTTGCTTTTTATATTGCGATGATGACAAGTATTCAAGTCTAAAAACAGTGAGAAATATCTCACTGTTTTTTTATTAGCCATTAAAAGTAGTGTTATCTCTCGGGCCATTTCTCGGAGAAGGGGGCATCGGCATTTGGGAACTAGAACCGGAGCCGGATGTAGAGCCGCTTGGAGGCGATATATTTCCTGCGTTTCCAAAAATAACGATCCCGCCAGAAATTGTGCCAATAGAAATAGATTTAATATAAACAGACATCCTTATTCAACCTCTCATCTAGTAAAAGAATTCAGTGTACCATAGTATATGACCAGCTTGTCATTTTTGTATAGACGAGTTTAAAAAATAGGTAAAAGCTTAGAAGTTCAGGTTGAGAAAGGAAATGGTGTAAAATAAGATAGAACTTTGAAGGTAAAGTGTTGATATCACCTATTAAAAGAAGTAGAAAGGAACTAAGATGAATACGCAAAAAGGAATTCATTTTTCATTTAAAAAATTATGGTTGCTAACGAACCCTCCGACAGGAAAGCTACTCATTTCGTTTATACTGGCCTTAATTAATACCGGAGCGTCGCTTTCTATTCCTCTTGTCATTAAAGAAGTGATGGAGAAAATTGCAGTAGGCGTCTCACCGCAGCTTATAGCAGGACTCCTTGGTTTATTTGCTGCTCAAATGGCAACAAGCGCAGTATCTCTTTATCTCCTTGCTCAAGTAGGCCAAGGTGTTGTAAAAGAACTCAGACATAAAGTGTGGAACAAGCTCATAAAGCTTCCGGTTTCATTTTACGACCAAAATCGTTCCGGTGAAATGGTAAGCCGCATTACAAATGATACAACCATTGTGATGAACTTATTGTCAACAGAAATGATTGACTTTGTTAAAAATATTTTATCTATTATCGTTGCCATTGTTATTTTATTTACGCTTGATGTACCCATGACGCTCATTTTATTAGCGGTTATTCCCGTTATGTTTGTACTGGTTATGCCGCTAGCGAGAAAAATACATAAAATTTCACGTGAGCAGCAGGATAAAATGTCCAAGCTTACAGCTTTTTTAGCTCAAATGCTGAGTGAAATCCGCTTGATTAAAGTATCCGGTTCAGAGAAAAAAGAAGTTGATTCCGGCTTACAATCGTTTCAGTCACTCTACCTCTTCGGTGTAAAGAGAGCTAAAATTGAAGCTATCATTACACCGGTTATTAGCACGGTGATGACCGCTGTTATGATTGCCATCGTCGGGTTTGGTGCATACCGGGTGAGTGAGGGATTTATCACTGCAGGAGAGCTGGTGGCTTTTGTTCTTTACCTTTTTCAAATTATGGTTCCGGTTGGTTCACTTACCCGATTTGTTACGAGCTTTCAGCAAACTAAAGGAGCTTCAGAAAGAATCTTTGATATATTAGCTGAGAAAGAAGAGAACTATGAAAATGGAGAAGTGCTTGAACAGGTAGGGAGTTTAAGGTTCGATAAAGTTGCTTTTCAATATGAAGATAAACCCGTATTGCAGGAAGTTTCATTTTCTGCTAAAAAAGGAGAAGTTACCGCTTTTGTTGGACCTAGCGGAGCTGGAAAATCTACTGTTTTTTCTCTTATCGAACGCTTTTATGAGCCTTCATCGGGTCACATATTCTTGGATGGAACAGACAGTCAAAACGTCAACTTACGTTCGTGGCGTCACCTGTTTAGCTATGTTCAGCAAGATTCTCCGATTTTAGCAGGAACAATTCGAGAAAATCTCATTTACGGATTAGAGCGGCATGTGACGGATGAAGAAATAGAAGAAGCAGCAAAGTTAGCGAATGCTCATCATTTCATTCAGTCCTTTGAAGCTCAATATGAAACAATGATTGGAGAAAGAGGTATTAATCTCTCAGGAGGACAGCGACAGCGTATTGCAATTGCCCGAGCGCTGTTACGAAATCCTCAGTTTTTATTACTGGACGAAGCGACAGCTAGCTTGGACTCCGAGTCAGAAAAGCTTGTGCAAGAGTCATTGGAGACAGTAATGAAAGAACGCACATCACTCGTCATTGCCCATCGTCTATCTACGGTCATTAATGCAGACCAAATTGTTGTAATAGAAGAAGGGCAAGTTACAGGAAGCGGAACGCATAAAGAGCTGTTAGCCTCTCATTCTTTTTACCGGCGTTTGGTAGAGCAGCAGTTTCAAACATCCCTATAGAACAAACAAAAAAAGACTGCTTTCGAGCAGTCTTTTTTTAGTTTATTTATTTAGCTTTTTAACTAATTCATCACCCATTAACTCAGAAGAAAAAGGATCTCGGCTTGTGACAATTTGATCATTTGCCCAAACAGCATATGCTTTTTTATCCATCTCAGGGATGTAATTAGCCACTTCACGAAGTTCTTGTTCTAAACTGTATGGTAAAAAGGGAAGTACTTCTTCCGGTTCAATTTCATCAGGATAACCGGTTACGTCTAGTCTTTTAATTAAAAGTTCATCATCGGATCCTTTCAAGAAAGCAAACACAGAAGGTCCGTGACACTCAGCTGCTAAAATACCTCCGTTGTCGTACACTTTGTTCATAAGTGCATGCAAGTCCACATTTTTTGCTAAGTCAAACATAGCGCCGTGGCCGCCTACTACTAAGATAACGTCATAGTTCTCAGCATCTACTTCTTCAAGTTTCATTGTCTGATCCGCTCTTCCTGACTCATATAATTTCTTATACGTTCCGTCTGGATCAAAGTCTTCTGAAATACTTCGAACGTCTAGTTCCGGCTTACCTCCAAAAGGTGAGGCTAAGTCAACGGTGTGTCCTGCGTTCTCAAGCTTTTGCAGCGGAGCAAATAATTCTTCTGCCCACCAACCTGTGTGATAATCTTTCTCTTCGTATCCGCTTGATAATACAGCTAACACTCTTGCCATGTTTATACCTCCTAAATGATGTAAAACGTATAGTGATACATATCATGTATTCATTGTGAACTGTACCCTATATAAAAAAACTTTAAACAATGGCAAGTTATGAAAAGGTAGCGTGAATCATAAACAAAACCAAAAAAGAGATAGCAAATTTAAGATGCCACTTTTTATCTGTACGCTTATAGCGCTTCACGCCCATCACGAGCAGACAAGCTAGAACAGCCATCGTGATAATTCCTGAAAAGTACGTAAAATTTGCTTGAAATCCTTTTATCAAAGCCATATAACCATGTAAAATAATCAAAGCAGTTGATATAAGGGCAACGGGAACGTGCCACTGACGAACGTACTTGGCTAAAAACTGAATAAGCGGTTTTAACTCAAACTTTCCTTTTTTAATTTGCGATATCGGTTTCCATTTTAATAATAAAAAGATAGGATAAATAGCTAAAGCTGCAAAGAAACCAATTCGTGCGATAGAACCAAGCTCTTTAAAATTCCCTTCGTATATTTTAGAATCAAGCGGAAGGGAATGTTTATAAATAGGGACGTAAATAAGCCCTGCTACAACTAGTAAAAAAGAGATAGTAAAGATAAAGATCACTTTTTTACGCTCACTTTTATTTTTGATTAACGTCTGTAGCCATGATTTTTTAGCTGGAGATTTAGCGGAATTCATTTTCTTCCTCCTTGGAAAAAACTAGTTAGTATCAGTATGAACTTTTTTTCTTAAAAAATCTTTAAAAATCCTTCTTTTTTAAAAAAATTCATTTTTTTCTTTGCAATACGCGTTATAGTTAAACAAAGGGTTTAAAAAGGAGATGAATACATGAAAAAAAGAATAAGTATATCTATAATCAGTCTTTGTTTACTTTTAACAGCCTGTGGTCAGGAACCTGCTCAAAGCACAAATGCTGAGCAGCCAAAACCGTTGGACGTAAACCTTCAAGGCCCAGAGAAGTTACAGAAAAATGAAAACGGTATCTACAAAGCCGAAGTTACATATGGAGACGAAAAAGTAAAAAATGATGACGTTGAAATGATTGAATTTGAAATAGAGAAAAAAGATGGCGAAGGGAAAGGGAAGATGTTAAAGCCTAAACAAATAGGAAAAGGTGTATATGAGATACAAACATCTTTCTCTGAGCCTGGCACATATACCGTGCAGTCACATGTTTCTGCAAAAGGGACGCATAACATGCCTCTTATAACCGTTACGGTTAAATAAAAGAAGTCAAGGATGCTAATTCCTTGGCTTCTTTTCGTTTAGTATGTCCGTTAAATTCCCATTCTACAAGGGGAAAAGGTTATTAGGAATAGGATGATGTTTTCTATCATCAATTAAAGTAATGCACTGAGCCAGCTGTTCAATCCCTCGTTTGATCGTATTCTTATTTACTTGTGAGATGCTTAATCGGAGAAGCGTGTCTCGTTTATATTCTGGTAAAAAAAATCTAGAAGCATCATCAACATATATGTGCTGCTCGTTTAGCATGTGGACGATCTGTTTTGCTTTCACATGCTCAGGCAAACTAATGGATAAATAGAATCCTGAAGGCGGCTTAGAAAAATGTGTATGAGCGGGCAGCAGTGAATCACATGCTTCTACAAGAGTTTGCATTTTGGTATGGTATACCTCTTTTATCTTTTTAAGATGACTAGTAAACATGCCGCTTTTTAAATAAATTTCAAGAGCGCCTTGGGAAAGCGCTGAACTATTAAAATCTGAACTGAATTTATATCGTAAAAAGTTGCTATTCATTAACGAAGGAAGCACGATAGCAGCAATGCGTAACCCAGGAAGAAAAATTTTTGAAAAGCTTTTAATATAAATGACTCGTCCAGAAGGATTAAAAGAAAATAAAGGATCTGATTTTGCATCGGGATCAAGGTCGCCCAAAAAGTCATCCTCGACTATATATACATCGTATTTTTCGGCCAGCTCCACGATTTTTTTCTTCTCGAAATTTGTATAACAATGTCCAAGAGGATTATGGAATCTTGGAATAATATAGAAAAATTTTATGTCATTATTTCGAAAAATGTACTCCAAACGATCAAGATCAATCCCTTCCATCGATAGCTCGATCCCAAAAGTAGTAGCTTGGTGCAGGGTAAGAGACTCGATAAAACCGAAATAAGTGGGCTGTTCAATCAGGATATTATTTTTTCCATTTGGAAATGGCATAGAAACTAATAAGTGAAGAGCTTGCTGAGACCCAGATACAACAACTAACCTTTCAGCTTGAGTGAACACCTGTAGGCTCTGCAAGTGTTTCACTAACTGTACCCGCAATGAGTAAGAGCCTTGTTGATCAGAGTATGTAAAAAGCTCTTCTTTGTAGTGTTCAATTGCTTGGTTTATACAATGCTGAAATTCAAGATAAGGCATAACGTTTTTATCTGGACCAGCAGACAAGAAATCAATCACTTCATTTTCATTCGTCCTATGTTGAAATTCTGCCACAACGTAGTAGCCGCTTTTAGGAACAGAATAAATTAAATGCTCTTTTTCTAATTCGCTGTACGCTTTAATAACGGTATTCTTGCTGCACGAAAAATGGTGGGAGAGTCGGCGAACAGAAGGGAGTTTACCACCTGCAATAAGCGATCCATTTGCTAGGCCAAGCTTAATTTCTTCCATGATTTTTAGATATTTCAAACTCATAGGTCCTACTCCTTTAATTTGTACCCGTACAGTTAGGTAAAAGAATGATTTATTTTACTAGTTGTCCTGCGCTATCCTTTTAATTATATCAGAACTTTTTTTAGAAAAATGGTACAGTTCTGAAAAATAAAAAGACAGGGGTAGGGTAAGATGCAAAAAGAAACGAGAGAGAAAATCGGCTTATTGTTAGGGGTAGTAGGCGTTATCTGTTTTAGCTTAACCCTTCCTTCTACAAGTGTTGCAGTCGAGTATTTCGGAACGACAGTCGCCGGTTTAGGAAGAACAGCTATAGCTGCTATCTTAGTAGCTGTGATATTGATTGTACGAAAAGAAAAATTTCCTTCTCTTCGCCAATTTAAAAGTCTGCTGATCGTTGCTTTAGGCGCAGTTTTAGGGTTTCCTCTGCTCACTTCCTGGGCAATGAAATCATTGCCTGTTTCTCACGGAGCGGTTGAACTCGCTCTTTTACCATTAGCCACAGCCGGTTTTGCGATGTTTAGAGGAGGTGAACGTCCTTCTTTCAAATTCTGGATATCAAGCATGATTGGTTCTGCAGCTGTTATCGTGTATGCTCTTCACCTCGGATTTGGTCAACTGCAGTTTGCCGATGCCGCTCTACTAGCAGCGGTGCTGATACTTGGACTGAGCTACGCAGAAGGAGGGGTGTTAGCAAGAGAATTAGGCAGCTGGCAGGTAATTGCTTGGGCCATTATCATCGGTGCGCCATTTTTTATGATTCCAGTGGGACTAAGCATTACAACTGAAATGCTTCATGCGCCTTTAAAAGCGTGGGTTAGTTTGATTTATCTATCAGTCGTGAGTCAATTTTTAGCATACGTTGCTTGGTACAGCGGAATGACTATGGGGGGAATAGCCAGAGTTAGCCAGGTTCAATATTTGCAGCCATTTTTAATGATTCTGTTTGCAGCTCTATTTCTAGGCGAATCAATTACACTTTTTACTCTTGCTATAGCAATAATTGTTGTCTTTTCGGTTGTGCTAGGCAAAAACGCCTCGGTATCAAAAAAAGAAGTGCATCCCCAGAAAATGATGAATAAAGACGCTTAACTAATATGTAAATTTGTTACATTAAAACAACATGCTCTATTTCCTTTAGCAATCGGCAGGTTCATTCAGTCTCCTGTTTTTCTATGTAAGTTTCAAGAGCCAAAAGATAAGAAATGAATGAATTTCCTATGTAAAAAAGGTATATAACGGTTTTTTTTCACATAGGTTGAACATTATACAAGAACTTGTACACCGAAAAAATACAATTAGACAAATAATTCGTATTGGGCTTGTCATATACATAGAGAGAAGAGGTAGTGATGAAAAAGGACGGGAGATAGAGGAGATAACGAGATGAACACTTTTTTGAAAGGAACGTTTATTCTAGCAGGTGCTGCCTTTGCAGGAGAGTTAATTGAATTTCTTGTAAATATGGTACTTGCTAGAGAATTAGGAAGGGAAGGCATGGGCATGTACATGACTGTTCTTCCTATCATTTTTCTTATTGCCACCGTAGCCAACTTAGAACTGCCTATTTCTATTTCTAAATTTCTTGCTGAACATCATCGCAAAGAACATCAGCATATGATGAAGCATGCCACCATTTTTGCGACTGCTGTGAGCTTGGGGATCTTTTTTATTACACTGGCCGTATTAGCAGCCTTTCCATTTTTCAGTCACTATCATCCTTACTTGAAATGGGTTGTACTATGTTTCATTCCGGTTGTTTCATTTTCAGCGGTGCTTCGTGGATATTTTACGGGTAAAAATAATATGACGACCATCGCTGTGTCTAATTTTATTCGCAAAGCCTTTCAGCTAACTATTTTATTTGTTGTTTTTCAAATGTTCGCTTTCACAGATGTTAAAATGTCTCTGTTTATTGCGATTTGTACACTGATTGGAACCGAAGCTGTTATTTTGCTTTATTTTTTTATCACGTATGTTACTCAGTTAAGTGTTTTATCAAGAGGGCACAGGCCTCTGCTTTCTCCAAGTGAGATTCGGAAAAAGCTGTTAGGCGTCTCACTTCCGACCACGGGACTGCGTTTATTTAATGCGGTATGTAATGCTATTCAGCCGTTTTTAATCAAACACGCGCTCGTTTTATCGGGCATGACGTTAACCGGGGCAACGCAGCATTTTGGTATGCTAACAGGGGTAGCGATGTCGATCGGCTTTTTTCCGGCTTTCTTTGCTCACTCTCTTTTAGTAGCACTCATACCTGCTGTATCTGAAGCTCATGCGAAAAATCAGGAAGAACAGCTTCAAAGACTTTTGACTCAAAGTATGCAAATGACATTTTTATATGGGATTCCGTCTATAGTGGCGATGTATTTCTTTGCTGAGCCGCTTACTAACTTGTTTTTTCATTCTACAGAAGCCGTGTACTATCTAAAGGCTTTATGGCCGTATTTTCTTTTTCACTTCTTTGCCGTCCCGCTTCAAGCTTATTTAATTGGACTCGGCTATGTAAAAGATGCTTTTTATCATACGATTTGGTCTCATATTGTCTCTTTTTCCCTGATGTTTTTCTTAGGATCACAAACAAATATTGGCATGCAGGGAATTATTATCGGGATGAACTGTGGCGTGGTTGTTTTGACCGTTCTGCATTATGTAACGATTTGCAAAGTCATTAACGTTTCCTTTTTTTCACTTAAGCATAAAACGCATTTATCTTAAAAAAACCTCCAACAGTGAAGTTGGAGGTTTTTTGGTTACCAGTTATTCATAATTGAGCTAAACAGTGTAGCAGGGTCTTGTCCGCCGCCGCCTGATAAGTATTTCGTTGTTTGCGTAGAATTAGCATTATCAAAGCCAGCGTGGATAGAAACGACTGCATCATCGGTATACCCGACAAACCAAGCATCTTTGACGTCGTTGGTTGTACCGGTTTTACCTGCAGCATCTCGTGAAGAACGAGCGTTAACACCTGTTCCATAGCTTTTTTCAATTACGTCTTGCAGCATGGATGTCATTGTATCCGCATTTTCTTCACTCATTACTCGCTCTGTCTGAATGTCTGGCTTTTTCACTTCACCGTCGCGCATCTCAATTTTTCGAATTGCGTACGGCTTAGTCATGACGCCTTTGTTAGCGAAGGTTGTATATCCTTGTGCTAACTGAAGGGGAGAGAACGTTGTCGTCGTTCCTCCAAGAGCAAGTCCTAATTTTGACTTATCGTCATCTTCAAGAGGAAGTCCAGCTTTTTCCATGAATTTTACGCTTGTATCAATACCAATTTGTTTTAAAAGCCAAACAGCTGGAACGTTAAGTGAACGAGTAAGTGCTTCACGCATTGTCACATGCTTTTGATATTCACCTTCTGCGTTTTTAGGGCTATATCCACCGCCAAAGTCTTGTCGTTCGTCACTTAAGAGTGAAGTTGGTGTATAATCTCCAGTTTCTAAGGCTGGACCGTATACGGCTAAAGGCTTAATAGCTGAACCAAGCTGATAGCCGCTTGTAGCACGGTTTAAGCCGTTTCGCTCATAGCTGCGTCCTCCATACATCGCTGAAATCCCGCCTGTTTTAGGGTTGACAGCTGAAATCCCAACCTCTACTTTACTGTTGATGGCATCATCTCGGAACGTATGATTTGCTACAGAGTTATTAATCGATTCCTGTAAATTAGGATCTAAATCTGTATAGATGGCATAACCACCCTTATAAAGGTCATCAGCAGATACGCCATACTGTTGAGCAGCTTCTTTAATTACATAATCAATAAATGCTTGATTTGAGTTCGGTTTTTTAACCGGAATACTAGGCTCGACTACACGTTCGTTTAACGCTTGCTGATACTGAGTATCGCTAATAACATTTTGGTCATGCATCAGTTTCAATACAACGTTTCGTCGGGCTGTTGCTTTTTCTGTGCTATTGCTTGGTGAATACGTACTCGGCGCTTTTGGGAGTCCTGCTAAAAGCGCAGCTTCGCCTACGGTTAAATCGGATACAGGCTTATTAAAATAAATCTGAGAAGCTGCACCAATACCGTATACACCGCTTCCGAAATAAATTTGATTTAAATATAATTCCAAAATTTGATCTTTTGTAAATTGTCTTTCTAAGCCTAGTGATAGAAACATTTCATCTACTTTACGTTTAATGGTCTTATCACTAGATAAGTAAAGATTTCTTGCTAACTGCTGCGTAATGGTACTTGCGCCTTCAGCTTTACTCATTGTTACAATGTTCTTAAAAAGGGCGCGGCCAATACCTTGTAAATCAATCCCAAAATGCTTGTAAAAGCGACGGTCTTCCGTTGCAACAAACGCCATTTTTACATAATCGGGAATTTCATTGCTCGAAACATTTTGACGGGGAACGGTTTTATACAATTCGTCAATCTTACGGTCATTTTTGTCATAGACTACCGTACTTTGAACCGACTGCAGTTTCGAGTAAGATAAATCAGCCGTTTGCTGAAATTGCTTTAATACATAGGTAACTCCTAGCATTACAATTAAAACAACGACTAAAAAGGCTAAAATAAATTTCCTCATGTTGGTTCACTCCACTAAGTAATAATTCCATGTTCACACATAGCTACATTCTTCGTCTTTACAAGGTCGTTATGTAAAGAATGCTGAAGTTTGTTGACCCATTCAATCTTTTAACAAAGAGAAGGGTGATAAAGTATTAACGTTTACAAGCTGACGCGCTAAGTTTAATAAAGGCTATTATTCAAGTGCAGGTAAGTTTTTAGGGTATAAGATGATTGACATAAATAGCTCTTTACGCAGTTATTTTTTGCTTACTCGCAGATGCTTCGTTTTTTTATTAAACTGAAACAAAGTGAAATACAATCATCTGAACTTAGTTTACCCATAAATTTGTGTTTGTCAAATAAAGTCGTATAAAGCACCATTCGGGGCTTTGTTCCCCTTTATGAAAAACCAAGGGGGTATTTTACGTTCTGTTTCTCATAGAAAAAAGTTGTTATAACACGTATAAGAAATACGATTTAATACGCTCGGGTATAAATGCTGATATCTGTTGAAAGTAACGAAATAAAGAAAAAATTAACTAATTTATCAGACTAGGGCACTTTTTATACGAAGGAGGACGGGCGAGTTTTAATTATTATCCACCTTTTGACGGGAGCACTTAGATAAAAGTGGAATATTTCTTTACCCGCTGTAAGTCAAACGAATTAAATACCTAGCTGCATATGAGCAATGGCCATATGAAGTTATTCAGTATTATGTGATACTGCCAGCAAAACATACAGGTATTTCTTTGACAGTAGTTCCTTTACAAATGCTTCGAAAGTTCTTATAATAAAATTATCTTTAATTCGAGATATTTAAAAGGAGTGGATATACGTGAAACATATTTTTAAAAAAGGAACGGACGAGACGAAACCGACTTTATTGCTGTTGCATGGTACAGGAGGTACAGAACAAGATCTGCTCCCTGTTGCAGATCTGATTGATTCCTCTTGCTCCGTATTATCTGTAAGAGGAAATGTACTAGAAAACGGAATGCCCCGTTTCTTTAGACGTTTACAAGAAGGAATATTTGATATAGAAGATTTAATTGAACGTACAAAAGAACTTCATCAATTTTTAGATGAAGCGGCTGAAACATATTCATTCGACCGATACAACATCGTAGCTGTAGGCTACTCAAATGGTGCCAATATTGCAGGAAGTTTGCTGTTTCATTATGAGAATTCTTTAAAAGGGGCGGCTCTTCTTCATCCGATGGTTCCAAGAAGAGGAATTGAAGTGCCTAAGACCGACGCCTCTATCTTTATCGGCGCAGGTACAAACGATCCTATTTGCCCAGCATCAGAAACGGAAGAACTTTCTGCTCTTTTAGAAAAAGCCGGAGCGGACGTACAGGTCCATTGGGAATCATTTGGACATCAGTTAACACGAACAGAAATTGAAGCAGCTGAAAAATGGTATCGGTCAAAATTTTAATTTCAAAACTTTCCGCACTCGTGCGGGAAGTTTTTTTATTTTCAAAAAACAAGGACAGTTATCATACAAAAGATAGATATAAATGGTAAAAAGTACTTTTTTTACTGAATGAAGGGAAATTTTATGATATCATTTTATTTCCGGTATATCCTTGCAGAACAGCTATTTTTAGGTAAAGTATCAAATTATTTTAAAATTCCTGGCTTCTATCACAAAAAAATGAAACCAAAGTCTGAGTAAACCGTTATAATAAATGCAGGATTTAAATTCAAAAGGATGGTTAAAAGCATATGACTCGTTTTTTTATTGTTTTACTTTTCGTTCTAATGGTTATATGTGTATATACCATTATTTCGCAAACCCTTTACCGTCGCTATCATTCATCAGTCATAATAAAAGGGGCAAAAAAGCATAAAATAGCTATAACATTTGACGATGGGCCTCATCCTGTTTATACGCCAAAAATTTTGGACTTGTTCAAACTGCATGAAATGAAAGCTACTTTTTTTATTGTGGGAGAACTAGGGGAAAAACACCCGTCTATTTTAAACAGGATGATTGATGAAGGACATGAAGTAGCTATACATCATCATCGTCACGTGAGTGCATGGACGCAAACACCTTGGCAATTAAAAAGACACATTCATCAATGTGCACAGGTTATAGAGAAAGTAACAAATCAAAAGCCGCTTTTTTATCGTCCGCCGTGGGGACATTTAAATATGAGCAGTTTATTAATGGCCAAGCCATATCACCTCGTGATCTGGACAGGAATCTTTCAGGATTGGACACTAAAAACAACGAAAACGGCATTAGTTCAAAAACTAATGCGTAAAGTAGAAGATGGAGCCATTTTTGTTTTACACGATAATGGAGATACCCCGGGAGCAGATGAAAAAGCACCTGAAATGACGATTGCGGCGTTAGAAGAATTTTTACCTTACTTAAAACAGCAAGGGTATGAAAGTATAACCATGCAGCAATTGATGAATCAATCGTAAATAGAGGAGCGAGCAGTGGACTTAACAATTATTTCTCAGTATATACATTCCTATGGTTATATTGTTATTTTACTTGTACTTTTTTGTGGGATCGTTGGAATTCCAGCGCCTGAAGAATCATTTTTAATATTATTAGGCATGTTTATTGCCAAACATCAGCTGAACTTATACGAATCATCTCTTTTTGCTTTTTTAGGTGTTATAACTGGAATGCTTACTGCTTACGGGCTAGGAAGGTATGCGGGAACCCCATTTTTTGATAAATACGGAAAATACGTAGGGTTAACCAAAGAGAAAATTGAAGCGGCAAGCGGCAGCTACCATAAATATGGGATATGGACCATTTTATTTGGTTTATATATTCCAGGCTTACGTCAAATTAGCCCATATATGGCAGGAATAAGTCGCTATCCGTTTTTGCTTTATTTGCTGTTATCGGTGGTAGGCAGTCTAGTATGGGTCCTTTCTTTTCTCGTTCTAGGTTACTATGTAGGAGACCGGATTCATATTTCGTATATCATTATGGGAGCTGTAGCTTTTTTTGTTATTTATTTACTTATAAAAAGAAAAAGAAACCGAAAACGTCTTGAGAGGAGGGATGGTCAATGAGGAAGGTTCTGTTCTTGCCGCTTTTTCAGATGCCATCTGGTCATCACCAAGTAGCAGACGCCGTTATGGATGCCATCATGGAACGTTTTTCTCACGTTATTTGTCAAAAAATTGATTGTTTAAGCTATTGGAGCAAACCGCTTGAACAAATGATTTCATCGATATACATGAAATGGATTTCTGTTTTTCCAAAGCAGTTTGAAAAATTTTATTACGGGCATGTATACAAAAAAAACGACCATACGATGGATGATTTTGTCGTGAAAAAGTGGCCGATTATCGAATATCATATGAAGAAATTAATTGATGCAGAGCAGCCCGACGTCATTGTTTGCACACACAGCTTTCCTTCCTGTGTATTAAGCGGCTTAAAAGAAAAAGGAATCATTGATCTTCCTATTATAAACGTATACACCGACTTCTTAGTAAGCGACGTATGGGGTAAAAATGGAATCGAGCTTCACTGCGTGCCTGATCAGGATACGAAAGCATTTCTACAAAACGTTCACGGTGTAAAAGAGTCTTCTATTTATGTAACGGGCATTCCCGTTCATAAAGCGTTTTTAAAAAGACGGATTGACCATCTCATGCCACAGAAGCATATCCTGATTGCCGGCGGAAATTCGGGCCTTGGGAATGTACGCAAAATGCTTCAGCAGCTTCCGCAAAACTGTACGTATATGTATTATGTGCTGTGTGGAAAAAATAAAAAGTTGTATCAAGAACTAGTGAAACTAAACCACCCGAAAGTTAAAGCGGTCCCGTATGTAAAATCAAGAGAGAAAATGAATGATTTATATGAAGGAGCAGATGCCATTGTCACAAAAGCAGGAGGCGTTACAATTAGCGAAGCCCTTCATAAGAGACTACCTATTTTTATTCATTCATCTCTTCCCGGTCAAGAACAAATTAACATTGAATATCTAAAAGAAAAAGAGCTGCTGATACCGCTTAATGATGCTGAAGCCTTTGAACAGCAGCTTAAGAACATTTTAGAAAATGATGTGAAACGAAACCGGTTGATAAAACGAATGGACGAATATGTAGACAGCTTAGAAGTAAAAGTAGATCGCGTGCTTGCAGATCACTTTAAGCTGTATCGATATGAGACAAGTCAAAATCAATTTTAAGCAGAACATTGGTTATTTCTTTTTACATTCGATAAACTAACTGTAGATATAACATCTGTAGAAGGTTAAATGAAGTAAAAGACCTGCGGTAGTATGTCAACTGAAAAATGAAAGAACGTAAAGTTATCAAAGGGCAATTTACTTAAAAAAAGCATCACGAAACTAGACCAGTAACGAATGTTATTTACTGGAAAATATTTGAAAGGTAGCGATGACAAGTTTTATGTCATATTTTCACGCCCCTTTCTGGCGTAAAGAGTTGGTGACTGCGTAGTAGCGCATCCACCAATCGCACGAGTTTTCTTGCGGTTAGAACGAGTGCACGTTTGTGTTGATGTTTTGGTACTTCACTGTACTTTTTCACGTAGTAATCCCGGTAATCTGGAACTTGCTTTCGTACGGAGTTGGCGGCTTCAACTAAGTAATATCGCAAGTAGTGGTTACCGTTACGTGATAGGGACGTGTCTTCGGCAGTAAAGCGCCCAGACTGATGCTTTCGCCAGTATAGACCTGCGTATTTTGCTACTTTAGCTTCATCATCAAACCGGTCTATTTGGCCAATTTCAGCTATGATACCCGCAGCGAATACGGGACCAATTCCAGGGATGGATTCAAGCGTGTGTGTCAATCCAGCCATCAGTTTTTTGATCGCTTTGTCAATTTCTTTTATCTGCTTTTGGAAGGTGCGAATGACCTCGATCGAGGTCCCAAGTATCACATCCATGGAATCTTCCACTACCTTGTCCAAGCGATACGAAGATCGCACGGCTTTCTGAATGGAGGTTGCCACACATTTCGGGTCACCAAATCGGTTTTTCCCTTTCTCTTGAAGGAATGCTGCTAGTTCCTCCAGTGGTAGGTGGGCTAGTTCTTCCAAGCTGTATTTCTCTAAGAAAAGCTCCATCATTGCGTTACCGAAGACCGAGGAGTCTACTTCTTGAGAGAAAGTATTACACTTATAGCTTAGGTGTTGAAGAAAATGCTGCTTTTCTTTTGTCATCATACGAATGAGTTGGTAACGGGACCGAGTCAGTTGTTGTAAGGCCACGTATTGGCTTTCTTTGACCACTGACATCTGGTTACGTCCAAAACGTAAGTAATCCGCAATGATAAAGGCATCGATTTCATCTGTTTTGTTCATGTCCGAATAGCTTTTCTTAAAATTAGCTATTTGTTTAGGGTTCATGACAAACACCTTGGCACCGAAGACTTTTAAGTCTTCATCATGATGGAGAAACATCGACGGGTGAAAACTATAGACCGATGTAGATTCTAAGCCAATCTTTAAGACGTCAACTTCTTGATCGCCTATGCAGTCCAATAAACGCTCTTTAAGCAACGTCGCGCCTGGTAAGTCATTGGTGACGGTAAAGGCATTCAGCTTTTCTCCTTCACCATTTAAAATGCATACTTTCATATCAAACGAACTTACATCTAAACCAACAAATAATCTCACGGGAGAGACCTCCTTTCGATTTAGAATCACTTGGCATTTCCTTGGACGTCTCGAGATATCTCTAGTGTGTACGCCGACCAACAACCTCGTGTATCAGAGCTTCCCCTGCATTCGAAAGCCGCCATAGAGCTACTACCCTCTAGGTTCGAATGACAGGCTGCTCAGCCTGCGAGTAGGGAGTCCCGCGCGTTCACTGAGAAACAGTCTTACATTGTGGTTAATCCACAGGAGAAAGAAGAATTGTCCCAAATGATCCTATGATCATTATCTAGAAATATCTTGAGACGTCCAAGTAATATGTTATTTAGTTTATTAATTAATATGGAAACAGATCTTAGCTCCTAAATAGGGCTTAAATATAATATACGAGGAGATTATAATATGAACTCAGTTATTGAAACGATTTTAAATCATCGTTCTATTCGCAAATATGAAGACAAACCATTGTCGGAAGAGCAAATTCAGACGATTGTAGAAAGCGCACAGGCAGCTTCCACATCAAGCTATATTCAAGCGTACTCCATTATTGGAGTAAAAGATAAAGAAACGAAGCGAAAGCTTGCCCAATTAGCAGGAAATCAGCCTTACGTAGAAACAAATGGACACTTCTTTGTATTTTGCGCTGACTTTCATCGTCATGATGTCATTGCAGAAATGGAGAAAAAAGATTTATCGACAGCGCTCGAAAGCACAGAGCAGTTCATGGTAGCTATTATTGACGTTGCCCTTGCTGCGCAAAATGCAACGCTTGCTGCTGAATCAATGGGACTTGGAGCTTGTTATATTGGCGGTTTGCGTAACGAATTAGAAGAAGTAAGCAAATTGTTAAAACTGCCTCATCATGTAATCCCGTTATTTGGTCTAACGGTTGGACATCCAGCGGGTATGACGGATAAAAAGCCGCGCTTACCATTTAAACATGTGTATCATGAAGAAACATATGAGCCAAACCATGAGCAGACGAAAAAAGAATTAACGACGTATAACGAAGAAATTTCTGCTTATTACAACGAACGAACAAATGGCAAACGCCAAGACACATGGACTGGTCAAATGGCTGAAATGCTTTCCAATCCTAAGCGTATGTATATGAAAGAATTTGTTGAAAAGCAAGGATTTAATAAGAAATAAAAAGGCTGGGACACAAGTAGTTTAGCCGAATTGAAAAGCGAACCGCTCATCAGAATCTTTGATGAGCGGTTCGCTTTTTTTGTTATGGTGAACATAGGTTTCATTTATGTAGTTCCTTCTAGCAGTTGACTGGATTCATTTCCAACCTCTTTTTTGTTACGAAAAAACTTAATATACCCGTTAAATGGTCAATAAAAAAGAAGAGGCATAGCCAGCAATGATAGAGAAATTTAACTATTTTGGTTAAAACAACAATAAAAAGCAGTAAAAAGTAGAAACGTTTCATCATATAGCCAAATTATCAGAAATATTACGTTTAAACGTTCCTTTTTGTTAAGTTTTGTAATAAAAGTAGCATGGCTCTGTAACGGCTGTGAAATGTGAGGATGATATCATTCAATCATTGAGTAAATAAGGAGGTATTCGTAATGAAAAAATTTATATTTACTCTAGGAACAACAGCAATCCTTTCAGCGGGATTTGTAGGTGCAGCTTCTGCTTCTACAAGCGGAACGTATCACGTAGAAAAAGGTGATACGTTATGGAAAGTCGCTCAAAAGCACAGCGTGAGCGTAGACGAGCTAAAAGATGCAAATAACTTAACATCTAATATTATTTATCCAAATCAAGAATTAAACGTAGCTACTATAAAAGAAATGACGCACAAAGTTCAGCAAGGAAATACATTATGGTCCATCAGTCAGCAATACGGCGTGACGGTAGATCAAATTAAAGAATGGAACGGACTGAAGTCAGATTTAATTTATCCTGGCGAACAACTAAAAATTCAGTCTCCAAACGGCCAAGCTCAGCAATCAAGCCCTTCAGTAGCCCAAGCTGCTCCAGAAACTCAGCAAGCTCAAGCGCCGGCTGAACAAACTCAAGAAGAACAGCAGCAAGCTCAAGCTGAACAAGCTCAAAAAGAACAGCAGCAAGCTCAAGCTGAACAAGCTCAAAAAGAGCAGCAGCAAGCTCAAGCTGAACAAGCTCAAAAAGAACAGCAGCAAGCTCAAGCTGAACAAGCTCAAAAAGAGCAGCAGCAAGCTCAAGCTGAACAAGCTCAAAAACAACAACAACCTGCTGAATCGTCACAACAAGCCAGCGGCAAATCAATGACAGTTGAAGCAACTGCCTATACGGCTAATTGTGCTGGATGTAGCGGTACAACTGCTACAGGAGTGGATTTAAAAGCAAATCCAAACCAAAAAGTAATCGCTGTTGATCCTAGTGTTATTCCGTTAGGTTCGAAAGTTTATGTAGAAGGCTATGGTGAAGCTGTAGCTGCCGATACAGGTGGAGCAATTAAAGGCAATCGAATCGATGTATTCGTTCCTTCTGAAGGTGATGCTCAACAGTTCGGAAGAAAATCTGTTAAAATCACGGTTATGAACTAAGAAGTTCTTTATAAAATTGCTAGTCTAGTATAGAAATACATAGCTAGTAAAACAAAAGAGGTGCCTTATGGCACCTCTTTTTACTTTATAATACGCTTTGCGCCCGCATAGCTGTTTTTCCAGTACGCTGTTGAAAGTGATTGCGTTTTAACGCCTTTGCTGCTGACATAAATGAATTCTTGTTTGTCTAGGTAAATTCCTACGACTGAAACGGATTTGCCGTTTTTAAAGAAAACTAAATCTCCAGCCTGCAGACTGTTTTGCTTTACGTCCGTTCCGCTTTTATACTGATCTGCTACTGTACGGGGGATAGAAATAGTTGAACCCGCGTTTTTATATACATACTGTGTGTACCCTGATACATCAAAACCTTTTGGTGTTGTGCCTCCATATTTATATGGCTTTCCGATCAGTGTTTTAGCATACGATACAATTTGCTGCTGTTTTGTACTAACAGAAGTTTGAGGTGCTGGAGCCGGCGAAGGTGCGCTTGCACTTTTCACTTTCAGCACTTGTCCAACTTTTAGCGCATCTGTTTTTAAATTGTTTAATTTTTTTAATTCAGCTACCGTCATGCCGTACTTTTTAGCGACTGCTGTCAGCGTGTCTCCTTTTTTCACCGTGTAGGTGCCATTGCTATCAGCGGGTGTAGATGGAGCTGTTGGTGAAGGTTGAATATCTTCATCAAGCAAATAACTCATATTTGCGCTAAACGTTACTTTTCGCTTCGTTTTATAGCTCTTCGCTTTTTGCTGAAATTGCGTATTGTATGCGTTGATTTCTTTTTCAAAATTTGCAGAGATCTTATTAAATTCCGCGTCACTTACATCTCCATACGCATAGTCTTCAAGATCCACAATGTAATTGTAAAGAGCAATTAAACTATCATATAAATACCCTTGAAGCTGATCAGCTTCTGAATTAAGATGATTCATCGCGTAATTTTTATCGGTCTTTGTTAGAAACTGGTCAATTTGATCTGCAAGCTGATCATATGCGGCTAACGCTTTTTCGTCATCTTTTATTCCTTCAATTTCTTTTAGCTTTTTTTCTACGGTTTTATAAAATGGTGCGTAATAATCTGCTAGCGAATTAACGTCTTTTTGATAAACGCTGACAGAAGAAGCAGCATAAGCAGAGTGACTAAAAACAGGCGTTGTCACCGATGCTCCTACTAAAACGGATCCCGCTATAAATGGTACAAGTAGTTTCTCTTTTTTCATTTGTAAAGTCCCCCAAATATCCAAATAATAGTATAGCAGATAGATTATACTATATTAGGTTATAAAAGAACTAGTACTTTTCCTTTAATTTCATATTTTTTAGCAGTTTGCGTACCTGATAGAAGATAATCTAAGGAACAAAGGAAATATGTGATACAATGTACAAATATTCAGTTAAAAAGGAAGTGTACGATATGCAACAATTTATCAAAGAAATAGCGCGCGGAAAAAGAGGATCAACTGACTTAACGTATGAACAAGCAAAAGAAGCAGCTCGCTTAATCGCTTCTGGACAAGCTACGGATGCTCAGGTCGCTGCTTTTTTTATTGCGGAACGCATTAAAACCGAAAATGCAGATGAACTATTGGGATTCGTTCATGCTTTTCGTGAAAAAACAAAAGAGATACCGCTGTCTCAGCCGTTAAAAGATAAATCAATTGATTTTGCAAGCCCTTATGCAGGGAGAAATTCATTTTTTGCGACCATTCCTGTATCGATTTTATTAGCTGAAAGAGGTGTGCCAGCTTTTTTACACTGTACAGAAGCGCTTCCTCCAAAGTTTGGAACAACGATTGAAGATGTACTTCATTCATTACAGATCCCTCAAGCTCAAACGATTGAAGACATCGGTCATACGTTAGAAACATTAAAAATTGGCTTTGTAAATGCTGAAACAATCTCTTATCCTCTTAGTCGCATCAAACAAATTCGTCATGAAATTGGCGTAAGAACACTAATTAATACGGTTGAAAAACTATTAAATTTATCAAATGCTTCTTCTTTAATGATGGGCGCTTTTCACCGCACGGCCATTAACAAAATTGTGCCCATTTTTGCTTCGCTCCCGTTTAAACATGTATACGTGGTGCAAGGTATAGAAGGATCTGAAGATGTACCTGTACATAGAAGCAGCTTTGTTTTTACTATTTCAGAAGGAGAGATGGAGTCGTTTATTGTCAATCCAAAAGAATACGGACTGTTTGTGGAAGAGGAACACTTTGAAAAGAAAATAAGTGTTGAAAAACAAGCGGCATATGTGACGCGCATTTTGGAGGGTGAATCTTCTTCCGAACTGACTTATGTCTATAATCAAGTAGTATTAAACGCCGGCTTGCGCTATTATTTATTTGGCTATGAAACTTCTATTGAAAAAGGAGTAGACTATGCAAAACGTCAGCTAGCTGAAGGTCTGGGTTGGAAACACCTGCAGCAATGGAAAACACAAGTGATTTCAGAAGAGTAAAAGGTGAGCAAATATGCTCATCTTTTTTTATCGAAAGATATAAATCCTTTGTTTTTTATCAGAAAATTTAATATAATTAGTTGTGTGTTTGCGTTAGAAAATATCACATTTGATGTTAATAAGAAAATAGATTAGCAGAAAGGAAGCTTTCATTGAAACTTACGTCGAGAGAACAAGAAAAATTAATGATTGTCGTAGCTGCAGACTTAGCAAGACGCCGTCAGACAAGAGGATTAAAACTTAACTATCCCGAGGCAGTAGCGATTATTACATATGAAATTATGGAAGGAGCTCGCGATGGCAAGACGGTAGCACAGCTAATGCGAGAAGGTACCAAGATTTTAAAACGAGAAGATGTAATGGAAGGTATTCCGGAAATGATTCATGATATTCAAGTAGAAGCTACCTTTCCAGACGGAACCAAGCTCGTCACTGTTCACAATCCAGTTCGTTAAGAGGAGGGAAAATATGATTCCAGGGGAATACGTCTTAAAAAAAGAACCGATCACATGTAATAACAGAAAGCAATCGATTAGCGTGACTGTAATCAATAGAGGCGACCGCCCCGTTCAAGTAGGTTCACATTTTCATTTTTTTGAAGTGAATGCCGCGCTCCAATTCCCCCGCGAAGCTGCGCTTGGCTATCATTTAAATATTCCAGCCGGTACAGCCGTTCGCTTTGAGCCAGGTGATGCAAAAGAAGTAGAGCTGGTTGCTTTCTCCGGAACAAGAGAAATTTACGGTCTGAACAATAAAACAAACAGATCGCTTTCTGATAGAAAGGAAGATGCATAAGATGAGTTTTCAAATGTCGCGACGTCAGTATGCAGATATGTTTGGACCAACCGTTGGAGATGCTGTTCGTTTAGCAGACACAGAGCTATTTATTGAAATTGAAAAAGATTTCACAACCTACGGAGATGAAGTGAAGTTTGGCGGAGGAAAAGTGATTCGTGACGGAATGGGGCAGCACCCTCTTGCAACGCGAAGTGAAGCAGCGGACTTAGTGTTGACAAATGCCATTATCGTTGATTATACAGGCATATATAAAGCAGATATTGGAATAAAAGATGGACTCATTCAAACTATTGGAAAAGCGGGTAATCCGCTGTTGATGGATGAAGTAGACATCATCATTGGTGCGAGTACGGAAGTAATTGCAGCTGAAGGGAAAATTGTAACCGCCGGCGGTATTGATGCGCATATTCATTTCATTTGTCCGCAGCAAATTGAAACCGCCCTTGCCTCTGGCGTGACAACGATGATTGGAGGAGGAACAGGACCTGCTACAGGAACAAAGGCTACCACTTGTACACCCGGAGCGTGGCATATCGAACGAATGCTTGAAGCCGCTGAAGCATTTCCGATGAATATTGGCTTTTTAGGAAAAGGAAATGCAAGTGCGAAAGAGCCTTTAATTGAACAAATTAAAGCAGGAGCAATTGGACTAAAGCTTCACGAAGACTGGGGAACCACGGCATCTGCCATCGACACAAGCCTGCAAGTAGCAGACGAGTACGATGTTCAAATTGCGATTCATACAGATACTTTAAATGAAGGCGGCTTTGTTGAAGATACGATTGCAGCAATTGGTGATCGAGTCATTCATACCTACCATACTGAAGGAGCTGGAGGCGGGCATGCACCTGATATTATGGAAATGGCAAGCTTTCCAAACGTGCTTCCATCATCAACTAATCCAACAAGACCCTATACGGTCAACACGCTTGAAGAGCATTTAGATATGCTCATGGTATGTCATCATCTTGATCCTGCTGTACCAGAAGACATCGCTTTTGCTGATTCCCGCATTCGCAAAGAAACGATTGCAGCTGAAGATATTTTACACGATTTAGGTGTATTCAGTATGATTTCTTCAGATTCTCAAGCAATGGGACGTGTAGGAGAAGTGATTACACGAACGTGGCAAACAGCTGATAAGATGAAAAAGCAGCGAGGAAAAATTGATGGTGACAGCGAAGTCGGCGATAACGCACGTGTCAAACGCTATGTAGCTAAATATACGATTAATCCAGCTATCGCTCATGGAATTTCCGAATACGTAGGATCGGTAGAAACAGGGAAAATAGCTGACTTAGTCCTATGGGAGCCAGCGTTTTTTGGAATAAAGCCTGACTTGATTGTAAAAGGCGGTTTAATTGCTCACAGCTTAATGGGAGACCCTAACGCTTCAATTCCAACCCCACAGCCGGTCTTATATCGTCCGATGTTTGCTTCTTGTGGAAAAGCAAGAGCTAAAACCTCCGTTACGTTTGTGTCAAAAGCAGCGTATGAGAACAAAGTGGGCGAAAAACTAGGGTTACAAAAGCTGCTTAAACCAGTAAAAGATATTCGTCAGTTAAAAAAAACAGATATGAAGTTAAATGGAGAAATGCCCAAGGTTGAAGTTGATCCCCAAACGTACGAAGTAAAAATAGATGGACAAATGATTACATGTGAAGCGGCAGAAGTTGTGCCTATGGCGCAGCGATACTTTTTATTTTGAGGTGAAAAAATGGTAATCGAAAAAATTATCGGAAATATAGCAACATTAGAAAAACGAGCTCCACATATAGAAAAGGTATATATCGAAAGTGATCACTTAGTAAAACGCGTTCAGCGCGTTGTAACAGATCACGGTAAGGAACTCGGAATTCGTCTGAAAGAAAACCGCGAGTTAGTTGATGGCGATGTACTATTTATGGATGAAAGCAATATGATTGTTGTGCAAGTTCTGGCAGACGATATTTTGACCATTCAGCCGATTGATATTCAGCAGATGGGAGAAATTGCTCATCAGCTTGGGAACCGCCATTTGCCGGCGCAGTTTGAAGGTGGAGACATGCTTGTACAGTACGATTATTTAGTCGAAGAATTGCTTCAGCAGCTCAACATTCCCTATAAGCGCGAAAAAAGAAAAGTAAAACAAGCTTTTAAGCATATCGGACATAGTCATGACTAATTCATTGCTTTCGCTGATTCAACTATGTGATTCAAATTTCCCATCGGGTGCATTTTCGCATTCGTTTGGTTTTGAAACGTATATTCAGCGAAATCAAATTTACGACACAGAAACCTTTCAAGAAGCGCTTCGTACATACCTTGATGTTCAGCTGACGTATACGGACGGCTTAGCATGCAGGCTGGCTTATGAGTATGCTGTTCGTGACCAGTTTAACGAAATTATGAGAATTGATCATGAACTATACGCTCTTGCTTTGTCAAAAGAAACAAGAGAAGGGACAAGACGGGTGGGCCAGCGCATGTTAAAGCTTTGCTTAGAGTTATTTCAAGGCTCTTATTTAGAAAAGTATATGAGTGAAGTAAAAGCAAAGAAGGCGTACGGACATCCTGCTGTTGTATTTGCATTAGCCAGCCTGCAATTAAACATTACAAAAGAAGAGGCAATTTTAAGTCATTTGTACGCTAGCATCTCTTCATTAATTCAAAATGCTGTTCGCGGCATACCAATCGGCCAAACCGATGGGCAAAAAACGCTCGTTCTTTTTCAGCCGCTGCTGCAGCAAGCGCTTCAGCATATTTTGCAAGCAGATCAAGAGGAATTTGGTGCCGTGACACCAGGGTTAGAAATTGCTCAAATGCAGCATGAACAACTGCATGTTCGATTGTTCATGTCATAAAAAAGGAGGGAAGGCCTTCGAATGATGAAGGCATAAAAAATGGATGCAATTAAAATTGGAATTGGTGGACCTGTTGGTGCAGGAAAAACAATGTTAGTAGAACGATTAACGCGTGCGCTAGAAGGGCAGCTCAGTATGGCAGTCATTACAAACGATATTTATACAAAAGAAGATGCACAGTTTCTAGTAAAAAACAGTATTTTGCCAGAAAATCGTATCGTAGGAGTAGAAACAGGAGGATGTCCTCATACAGCTATTCGAGAAGATGCATCCATGAACTTTGCTGCAATTGATGAGTTAGTGGAACGTCACCCCGATGTTGAACTTATTTTTGTAGAAAGCGGAGGAGATAATTTAGCCGCAACGTTTAGCCCAGAGCTCGTTGATTTTTCAATTTATATCATCGATGTAGCACAAGGAGAAAAAATCCCGCGTAAAGGCGGTCAAGGAATGATTAAATCTGATTTATTCATTATCAACAAAACAGATTTAGCCCCATATGTAGGAGCCAGTTTAGAAGTAATGGAAAAAGATACAATCCAAGCGAGAGGGCACAAGCCTTTTGTTTTCACCAATTTAAAAGAAGATAAAGGGCTCAATCAAGTGATAGAATGGATCAAAAAAGAGGCCTTTTTAATCGGCCTTGAATCATGAGCTACACGGGTTATTTAGAGCTTCGTGCAGAAAGAAACAGTGAGCGAACGGTTATTAAAGATACTTATCATTACGGGGCTTTCAAAGTTGCCAGACCTATTTACATGACTCCTGAATCACCTTTTGTTTATATGCTTCACGTAGGCGGGGGATACGTGAGCGGAGACAAATACAAAACGATGATAACGGTCGAGAAAAATGCTCAGCTGACTGCTACTACTCAATCTGCGACAAAGGTGTACAAAACACCGAACGCAGCTGTTTTACAAGAAACGTGCATAACCCTTGAAGAACAATCCATCATGGAATATATACCAGACCCGCTTATTTTGTATGAAAATGCTGCATTTGTCCAAGAAATAACGGTCCATATGGCAGAAAACGCTGCTTTGTTTATGTGTGACAGCATCACCCCGGGGTGGTCGCCGGATGGGCAGCTGTTTCAATATACCTCTATGCGTTCCAAGCTGAAACTGTATGTAAACAAGCAGCTGAAGGTATACGATCACTTATACTTGAAGCCAGAAAACCATCTGCGCGGCATGATGAAAATGGAAGGGTATACTCATTTTGGATCAATTATTATTGTTCATCCAAACGCCGACGACGCATTTATAGCGAAAGTACATCAGCTGTGCGAAGAGGCAGGCTGTAAAGCAGGAGCTTCCGCACTTCCGATTTCCGGATGTGCTATTCGAATACTAGCTGCTAGTACACAAGAAGTGGAAGAGATAATCGTCAAAGTATACGGATTGTTCCGGCAGGAGTTATTAAAAGCTGAAGTATCACTTTTGCGTAAGTATTAAAGTGCCTGTACAAAAGTATAGTAGTTAAAGAAAAATCCGAACGAGCTGAACTCTTGATAGAGAATCAAATTCGTTCGGATTTTTTATTGGTAGGGTGAACGTAGGTTTCCCGTATGTAGTTCGTTCTAGCCGTTGATTAGAGGACAAAGCGAAGTCTTGCACAGAAATCAACAGCTGTGGAACAAGCAGTCCAGATCATTTATCCTACTTATTCGTCTTTAGATTGAATTATTTTCATTATGTTTTATTCTCTGTTAGAACCACAGACTAAATAATCCGTCGCTTACACCTAAATTATACATATAATAGAGGCCAAATATAATGCTGACAGCACCTGTTACCTGCATCAAACAGCGGTTTAACGTCACTTGCTTTTTAGTTGTAACGAATGGAATTCCAATAACCGTCGTAAATAACAGCATGCCAAGACAAGTGCCGATTCCAAAAATGATAATGTACAGCGCACCTTGCCATACGTGAGTAACGGTGCTCATCGTTACTACAACCATCGCTGCGCTTCCGGCCAGTCCATGAACAAAGCCAATGCCTAATGACTTTAAGTAAGACGTTTTTTCGTGATGCGTATGCACTTGTTTTTTGTAAGACAGAAACGATGTAAAACCGAGATAAACGAGCATAATGCCCACTAAAAATTCAAGTGACATGCTCATACGTTCAGAAATACTGCTTTTTAACACTATTAAAATCATGCCAAAAATAAACAGCGTAAGCGTATGACCAATCCCCCAGTATACTCCTGCAAGCGAAGAGCGCCACAGCTTTTTACTTTTTGAAGCAATGGTTGATACAGCGATAATGTGATCTGGTTCTAGAGCATGCTTGATTCCTAAAAAAAATCCTAGTATTAAAATTGAAAAAAAACTTGTTTCCATGTCAGCTTTCTCATCCTTTCGTACGTATAAAACTAGTATATCGCACGCTTTTGTTTTAATAAACAGAAAATTCTAAACGAAAATGTCTGGTTGAATAGCTAAAACATTTATCAATTTACAATAAGTTACAAATATTAAAGGAGATGTAGTATAAAAATTTTACATTTACAAAAACTATAAGTAAATTATTGTGAGGTTGATAACTATGGACAAAATTTCTACTGATATCATGCTGTGGAGTTCTTTTATACGTCAAAATGTTGGGATAGAACGTGACTAGACTAGAAGCTCTTTTATGGAGCATTGCGTTGCCAGGCTTTGGACAATTACTAAACAAAAAACATATAAAAGGAATTTTGTTTATTGTACTTGAATTTCTCATTAATATGGGCGCAAATTTTAATGAAGGCATTCGCTTAAGCTTTTTGGGGGAAACAAAGCAATCCCTCGAGGTAATGAACATGCAGTGGTTAATGTTTTATCCATGTTTATATTTTTTTGCAATTTGGGATGCTGTTAAAGAAGCAGAAAACGGCGCATCAAGATTTACATTTATTCCTTTTGTCTCCTGTGCTTATTTTGTTACAGTAGGCATTATGTATTCCTCAGTGACAACCATCAACGGTGTTTTTATAGGCCCAATTTGGCTCCCTATGCTGTCTGTTGTACCGGGACTGGTTATTGGACTCATTGCCAAAAAGCTATTAGAAGTGTATATACATAAGAAAAAATAAACGTCATTTCAATCTATACATCCGTAGATTTTAATGGACGTTTATTTTATTTTTGTTTATAAATAAGTAATAAAGTCTCTTATTTAGGGAACGTACTAACAGTGGCTATTTTCACATAATCTTAAGAGAGTGTGTTCTACTCATAGAAAAGAGCACATTGAAAATGGAGAGAATGTGTACAAGCTTATATAATAGCAATTTGATAAAAAGAAGCTGGAGAGAAGGTGAATCGATGATCACAAATGGTATTTATCGTTTTTTTCTTATTTGGTACGTATGCGGAGTCGTTTTGCTTTCATTTGATTTGCTGCCTTCATGGTTAGAATGGGCAAATGCTGTTTTTTTACACTTGAGCAGTCTTCTTGCTCTTATTTATCTAGCTAAAGCCTATGGAGTAAGGCGGGCACTGGTCGTTGCCGTATTTGTGACAGGCGCATCTATTTATGTCGAAAGTCTAGGTGTTAAACATGGGTTTTTGTTTGGATCCTACGATTATGAAAAAGATTTTGGCGCTAAAATCTTAGGAGTTCCTCTAACCATTGGATCGGCTTGGTTTATGGTCGTAATCACAAGCAGAATATTAGCTCTCGGAATTATGAAGCGCATGGAGCTGCCGTTTATTGTCCATGGAATTGCCTATGCGGTCATTAGTTCGCTATTTGCTGTTATTATGGATTTGGCTATTGATCCCGTTGCCTATGTTGTTAAACAATATTGGGTGTGGGAAGGGGACAGCTTTTATTATAATATTCCTTTATCCAATTTCTCCGGCTGGTTTTTACTGTCTTTCTTCATTCAGCTGGTCGTATATTTCTTTTTAGCTAAGGTTCCTAAAGAAGAAGAGCCGGTATGGGAAAGAAGAATGGTGTTTTTGTATAGTGCAGTCGTCATGATGTTTGTAATTGTAGCATTAGTAAATGGCCTGTGGCTTGTGGTATGGCTGACGATGATTCCTTTTCTTATTCTTTATATTGTGTATAAAAAGGAGACTCGCTTATGATTTATCCGAAGAAAAACTCAATATTTGAGCGCTTTTTTCAACTGTTTGTCACATATCAGCTCAAAAAACAGTTTTATCGTATTCATTTACATATAGAAGAGCTCCCAAAAGATAAAAAAATGTTATTAATTGCTAATCATTCCAGCTGGTGGGACGGTTTAGTGACATTTTATTTAAATAACGCGGTATTAAAAACAGATCTATACGCTATGATGTCTGAACAAGGAATGAAGGATTTTCCTTTTTTTCAACGAATTGGGGCTTTTTCAGTAAATGCAGCGTCTCCGAAGCATACGGTGGAATCGTTAAGGTTTGCCAGTAGGCTGTTAGAAGATAAAAAAGCGGTGCTTGTTTTTCCTCAAGGAAAAGAAGAGCATCTTGAAAAAAGACCGTTAGCTTTTTCTGAAGGACCTGCTTTTCTTCTAAAAAAGCAATCTGACGTTGAAGTTATTCCCATTACATATTATTATACGTTTCGCCATGATCAGCGACCCGAGCTTTTTATCTGGGTAGGGCAAGCTGTTTTTTACGACTTAGCCAATGCAAGAGAAGATATAACCAAAACGCTAGCCGCTGCAGTCACTGCTCAGCTCGATCATCAAAAACAAAAAATCATTCAAGAAAACGATGAGGAATTTACGGTTTTATTAAAAGGACGAAAGACGCTTAGCGAGTGGTTAACGTGGTGGAAAGCGAAGGTGAAAGAATGATTTACTATATGCTTTTATTTATTTTGATGCTGCTTCTGACCATTGTAAATATTCAAGCAATGCCTAAATTAAATAGATACAAGTTGAATTCAAAAACACCTCAGCCTCTCATTTCTATTTTGATTCCAATGCGAAACGAAGAACGAAATGTAAAGCGAATCATTTCTTCTGTTAAAGGATTAACGTACAGCAATCTAGAATGTGTCATACTAGACGATCAGTCCACAGATGAAACACGAACACAGCTGTGGAAAGAAATTCAAGGGGATTCAAGGTTTACCATCATAGAAGGAAAAGAGCTGAAAGAAGGGTGGGTAGGAAAAGTTCATGCCTGTCACCAGCTGTCACAAGCTGCAAATGGAGACTATTTATTGTTTGTAGATGCCGATGTACAGCTCAAAGAACGCACGCTAGAACATACTTTAGCCACCGCACAAGCGACAAAAGCAGCTCTTTTAACAGGATTTCCTCGTTTTCCCGTAAAAACGTGGTTAGAAGCATTGGTTGTTCCGCTTCAGCATGTGGTTGTTTTTAGCTATTTACCGGTTGTGGTAGCGAACCGTAACAAGGTGAGCAAAGCTTCAGCAGCTCACGGTGCTTTTATGTTTATAAAAAAAGAAGCTTATGAGATCGCAGGAGGACATGAAGCTGTTAAAACTTCACTAGTAGAAGATGTGCATCTAGCTCAGCTTTTTAAGAAAAAGAAACAGCGCGTTATTTTAGCCAATATTACGTCTCACGTTAGCTGTTATATGTATGAAACAACTGAAGAAGTATGGAATGGGTTTGCTAAAAATATCTTTGTTGGTCTAGGCCGATCCGCTAAAGCAGTTTGGATACTGAGCGTTTTTTTTACCTGTTACTATGTGCTGCCGCTTCCTTTGTTTATAGCAGGAATATTCACAGGCAACATACTTTGGATTCTTCCTTTTTGCATTATGCTTTTTCAGCGGTTTTTAATTGACCGGTCGGCTCAGCAAAAAGGGCTTTTGTTTCTTACTATGCCGGCGTCGGCAATTGTGCTGATGCTGCTCATGAACCATTCTATGAAGCGTGAACGAAAAAAGCAGGGATATGAATGGAAAGGAAGGCATTATCAATGAAAAAAGTACTAATTGTCGGGGCAGGATTAGGCGGATTAGCTGCAGGAGTTCTTCTTCAAACAAAAGGGTTCGATGTCACAATCGTTGAAAAAAACGAACACGTAGGCGGAAAAATGATGCCTGTGCAGCTAGGAGAATATTCTTTTGATTTCGGGCCTAATACCATTACAATGCCAGAAGTTTTTCAGTGGTTATTTGAGCAAGCGGGCGAACGTGCAGAAGACTATATGCCTCTTGTTAAACTAACGCATCATACAAATAATTTCTTCACCGACGGTTCACAATTTTCCATGTCTATCGACGAACGAAAAATGATTGAGCAGCTTGAACGTCTTGACCCCTTTGCTGCTAAACAATACCCGGCCTATTTAAAAGAAGTAAAAAGAATATATGACATTGCAAAAAGTCAATTTTTCTACCGGACATTTTCGTCATGGAAAGATTACACAAACCCTTCTCTATTAAAAGCACTGCTGCAAGTAAGGCCGTTTGAAACAGTAGATACGTTTCATCAGCGCTTTTTTCGAAATGAAAACATTCGAAATGCATTTAATCGATACGCAACCTATATTGGATCTTCACCTTATACATCGCCCGCTACCTTTTCACTGATTGGACACTTAGAAATGAATGACGGGGTGTACTATGTAAAAGGAGGAAATACTAGAATTGCAAAAGGGCTGGGGCATGTGTTCCAAAAAGCCGGCGGAAAGCTGTACACAAACTGCAGCGTGACTGAAATAGTAGTAAAAAATAAGCGGGCTGTCGGAGTGGAAGTGAATGGAGAAGAAAAGATAGACGCGGATATCGTTATTGTAAACGGGGACTTGCTAAATGCCTATCCGGCACTCGTAAAAGAGCAGGATAGACCTCATTTTAAAAACAAAAAAGCAGCTGAATTTGAGCCTTCCATATCAGCCTATGTAATTATGGCAGCAGTTAAAAAGCGCTTTTCTCAGCTGATTCATCATCAAGTGTACTTTTCTCAGGATTACAAGCAGGAATTCTATGAACTATTTCAGCAAAAAACGCTTCCAACCGACCCTACCATTTACGTTTGTAATTCTTCGTATACCGATAACACGGTAGCTCCGGGTGATAATTTATTTATTTTAGTGAATGCCCCTGCTGTAAAAGAAGCGAATCAAGAAAAAATGAAATCTTACAGAGAGGTTGTCTATCGCAAGCTTTCTAAGTTTGGTTTAGATATTGAGCCCTCGCTTGTACATGAACGAATTGTTACTCCATGTGAAATTGAACAAACCTTTGGTGCATTTAAAGGCGCTTTGTATGGAGTGAGTTCAAATCGGAAAATGGATAGTTTTCTTCGTCCAAGCAACGTCTCAAAAGATGTTAAAAACTTATATTTTGTAGGAGGAACGACTCACCCAGGCGGGGGATCTCCTATGGTCACAATTAGCGGTATTAATGTAGCTACGCTTATTTCATCTTCCTAATTGATAAATCAGGATTGTCAAAAAGTTTAGTTTTTTGGTACTATAAGAAAGGACAGAGGCTGTTAACCACCTGTTCTCGCGGATGGAAAAAAATGTTACATAATGAAGTTGAAAAGGTGATTACATAACTATATGATTGTATTTACGTGTCTTATTATTATCATAAGCATTATTCGTCCGTACTTGGAGAGCGTGACTGTTAAGCGAATTGCTTCAGAAGGCAAAAAAATTCGCTACTACAAAGAACAGTTCTTTTTTTATGTGCTAATTTTACTATTTTATATTGCGGTGATGGTATACCATGCGGTTCCACTTTCTATGTTAGGATTGCAGGGAGTATATCTAGATACGATTCACCGGACGGCTCCGTATCCAGCGTGGATTGAATATCTGCTGCTTTTAATCTTTGCCGGTTTTATTATTATTTCCATTATGATTCAATGGATGAAAGATCATGGAGAAACGGTTTTTGTGGAACAGGAGATGCCCACGTCAATTGAGGCAACCGTTCCTAAAACAGAAAGAGAGCAAAAGTGGTGGCTTGCATACAGCGGTATTTCCAGCTTCGTAGAAAGCACCGTCTATTTTCCTAGCTTTTATTTATATAGTCACTATGTATTAGCCATTCAAAATACATGGGTGTTGGCTATTTTAATTGGTATTGGTTATTTCCTATCACAGCTAGCTTTTCAGCGTGACCGTTTGAGTGTCCAGACGCTGTTAGTTGGTATCGGGCTAGGCGCTTTATTTATCATGACAAAGTCAGTTGTAATCATGGTCTTGTACTATGGTTTTAGTTTCTTAATCTATGATATTTATCAACAAGATCGCAATTTAGTAAAAAGCACAGAAGATCACTAAGAAACAACACGGCATAACGCCGTGTTGTTTCTTTTTTTTATAATTTATAAAAAAAGCTTGAAAAGCGCTTTCAATAGTCTTATAATTTAGATAAATCGATTTACTAAACCGGTTTAGTAAGTGGTTAGCTAGTATAATAAGAAAGGTAGGTCGATTTATGAATCATATCATTATTCCTTTAAATGCATTTGAAACGACAAGCTCTCAGCACACCATGATTGGGAAAATATATGAACAGCAAGTACATGGAGTGGAAATTCGAAGAGAGTTAATGAAAAAAGTAGATCAAGAGATTGAGCTTATTGCCGAAGAATTAAAAAGATATCCGCTTTTTACAGTATATTCGGCTCCAATCGAACTGTGGAAAGAAAGTGGAGAGTTAAACAAACAAGAATTAAAATCTATTCTTGAAGAAGCCGTATCACTTGGCGCTCAGTGGGTAAAAGTTTCTCTTGGTTTTTATCAGCCACAATCACCTATAGGGGAATTGCAGGAGCTATTGCAGGCATTTCCAGCTTTACATCTATTTGTGGAAAACGATCAAACCAGTTATGGAGGCAACATAGCATCTTTGCACGCATTTTTTGATAACGCTTACGAAATTCCTGTTTCCATGACGTTTGATATTGGTAACTGGCTTTATGTACAGGAACGACCCCAGGAAGCAATCAAAAAGCTAAGGTCATTTGTAGGCTATATTCATGTTAAACACGTAATAAAGAATAGCGGAAAGCTAGTAACAACCTCTATATCAAACGATTCAAATGAAATGTGGAAAGATATTTTGAAAGGGTTTTCTCATTCGATTTTTAAAGCTTTAGAGTTTCCAATCGATGAACCGGAACAAATCCCCCGCTTCATTTCATTGGTGCAAGCAGCAGAACAGGAGGAAGTGCAATGAATTCATTAGACGTTATTACCTTCGGAGAAGCAATGGCGATGTTCATGGCAGAACAACCAGGACCGCTGTATGAGATTAAGCATTATACAAAAGAGCTAGCCGGAGCAGAAACAAATGTAGCAATTGGTCTCGCTCGTCTCGGTCTGCGCGCAGGGTGGGTGAGCAAAGTCGGCAATGATCCTTTCGGTACGTTTATTATGAAACGGCTACAAGAGGAGTCGGTCAACACCGATTGTGTACTAGTAGATAGCGAACATTCAACAGGCTTTCAAATTAAATCAAAAGTGGAAGTGGGAGATCCGGAAGTTTGTTACTTCCGAAAAAATTCGGCAGCCAGTCACTTGCACCCACGCGATTTTAATCGAAACTATTTTTTAGCGGCAAAACACATGCATATGACAGGAATACCGCTTGCTGTGTCAGCAAGCATGCGTGAATTTGCTCTACACGCGCTTACCTCGATGAAAGCAGCTGGCAGAACGGTTTCCTTTGACCCGAACCTGCGACCGACTCTTTGGACATCGAAGGAAGAAATGATTTTTACAATCAACGAAGCTGCTAAACAAGCAAACTACGTTCTGCCAGGCATTGAAGAAGGGAAAATTTTAACCGGATACGAAAACCCAGAAGACATCGCTTCTTACTATTTAGATGCAGGCGTAGAGCTTGTCGTTATTAAACTAGGTGAACAAGGAGCCTTTTTTAAGACGGCTAAAGAGCAAGGAATGGTTGAAGGAATAAAAGTCAAACAAATAGTGGATACAGTCGGTGCAGGAGACGGCTTTGCAGTAGGGCTGTTAAGCGGACTTCTTCAGCATGATTCTCTTACTCAATCTGTCATGAGAGCAAATGCTATTGGGTCATTAGCTGTACAAAGCCCTGGAGATAACGACGGATATCCAACTGAACAGCAGTTGCAAAAATATATGGAATCCCAAAAACAAGGAGTGAAGTGATAATGAAACAGCAGCTAGCAAAAAAAAGATGGCTTCGGTTAATTCCTATCGTATTTATTACGTATAGCCTTGCATATTTAGACCGTGCAAACTACGGGTTTGGAGCAGCAGCAGGGCTGGCAGAAGATCTTCATATTACGCCAGGTATTTCGTCTTTATTAGGATCGCTCTTTTTCTTAGGTTATTTCTTTTTCCAAATTCCTGGCGCTCACTATGCTGAAAATAAAAGCGCCAAAAAGCTGATTTTTTGGTCTCTGATTTTATGGGGAGCACTTGCTACAGCTACAGGTATGGTAAGCCACGTCGGATTTTTGTTTGTTATTCGATTTGCTTTAGGAGTAGTGGAAAGTGCCGTTATGCCTGCTATGCTCGTTTTTTTAAGCCACTGGTTTACAAAAGCAGAACGTTCTAGAGCCAACACGTTCTTAATTTTAGGAAACCCGGCAACGGTCCTTTGGATGTCAATTGTTTCTGGATATTTGCTAGAATCATTTGGCTGGAGATGGATGTTTATTTTAGAAGGTTTTCCAGCTGTTATTTGGGCGTTTTTATGGTGGAAACTAGTAAACGATGAGCCAAAAGATGCAGGCTGGCTGTCGAAAAAAGAAAAAGCAGACTTACACGATGCGCTGCAAAAAGAACAAGAAGGAATTAAACCTGTTAAAGGCTATAAAGAAGCTTTCAAAAATCGTACTGTCATTTTATTAAGCATTCAATATGCTTTATGGAGTATTGGCGTCTACGGATTTGTTATGTGGCTGCCGTCTATTATTAAAGCAGCGCCTAACATGAGTATAGTGAAGACAGGGTGGTTAGCGTCCGTTCCTTACGTATTAGCAGTCGTATTAATGTTAACGGTTTCATATCTATCAGATAAGTTTTTAAAACGAAGCGCATTTGTATGGCCGTTCTTATTAGTAGGAGCTCTTGCCTTTTACGGATCTTATTTAGTTGGCACAAGCAACTTCTGGCTTTCTTTTACTTTACTCGTTATCGCCGGAGGAACGATGTATGCTCCGTACGGACCGTTCTTTGCGATTATTCCTGAAATTTTACCGCGTAATGTTGCCGGAGGAGCGATGGCTTTAATTAATAGCATGGGGGCACTTGGTTCATTTGCCGGTTCTTATATTGTAGGATTTTTAAATGGATCAACAGGAGGGTTTGGCGCTTCCTATATCTTTATGGCTGGATCATTATTCCTTGCGGCAGTTTTAACCATTGTCGCAACGAAAAAGCCAAGAGAAGTTCAGAGTGTGAAGCCAGTTGAAACAACGGCTTAATGTAATGATAGAAAAGGAGAATTGAGATGCATATTGAGAAAATTACAAGTAGCGGTATTGTAGCGGTCATTCGAGGAGCAAGCGCTGAGCGAATTATTCCGCTTGCCTACGCGTTAAAAGAAGGCGGAGTAACAAATCTAGAAATCACAATGGAAAACCCTGCTGCCGTAGAGGTTATTAAAGAATTGAAAAATGAATTTGACGATTCGATGTTTATTGGAGCAGGAACTGTTCTAGACGAAGAAACAGCACGAATTGCCATTATGGCAGGAGCGTCATTTATTTTTTCCCCTACGGTGAACGAACGAACAATTAAAACGGCTAAAAGATACGGAGTCATTAGCGTTCCGGGTGCTTTTACACCTACTGAAATTTTAACAGCCTATGAATGCGGCGCAGATATGATTAAAGTCTTCCCGGCAAGCGTAGTAGGCCCCGCTTATTTTAAAAATATAGCAGGACCGCTTCCTCATATTCCGTTAATGCCAACAGGCGGCGTTACGGCTGAGAATGCGGGAGCTTATATTAAAGCCGGAGCAGCTGCTATTGGAGCAGGAAGCACATTAGTAGATGGCAAGCAGCTTCCAACTCCTGAATACTTACTTCAAGTAACAAGGGAAGCGAAACGTTTTACTCATGAAATTCAAGAAGCTAGGCTTGCGTACGCTTAATAAATAAAGCCTTCTGCTAGCAAGAAGGCTTTTCCTTTTTCGTTTTTTTCGTTTACACTAGGAGTAGCATAATTTTAGGGATTGAATGAAAAGGACGGATCATGATGCAAAAAGTTACTATGCTGGACGTTGCAAAAGCAGCAAATGTCTCCAAAAGCACCGTATCACAATACATTAACAAGCGATACGAATATATGGGCGAAGAAACGCGAAAGAAAATTAAAGAAGCGATCGATACACTGGGCTATCAGCCCAACTATCTAGCACGAAGCTTAAAACAAAAGCGAACGTCGATGATTGGGATTATTGTTGCCAATATTATGCACAGATTTTCTACGGAAGTCATTCGTGCCATTGAAGACTATTGCCATTCGCAAGATATACATGCCATCATTTGCAACGCAGATGATGACCCTGATAAAGAAAAGAAATATATTAATATGTTAAAAGCAAAGCAAGTAGATGGCCTTATTTTATTTCCAACGGGTGCCAATACTTCTCTTTATGAGCAGATGATCAAAGAAGAATATCCGGTTGTTATTATGGATCGTAAAATTCATGATGTAAAAGGAAAAATTCCATCCGTAGTGGCGAACAACCAAGAAGCCACAAAACAGGCTATTTTGCATCTGCTGGAGCTTGGACATAAGCATATAGCGATTATTACAGAACCATTAACTATTACACCCCGGATTGAACGTGTAGAAGGGTACAAAGAAGCGTTAACATCAGCCAATATGCCTTTAAATGAATTTATGATTATTAACTGCAAAAAAGCGGACATGCAAAAAGCGCTGGAGAAGCTATTTGCAGCCGATAATCCGCCGACAGCGCTGCTGGCTGGAAACGATTTAGTGTTCATTGAAGTGCAGAAATTTATTAAACAACACGGATTTAATATCCCGAATGATTTATCTTTAATTGTTTATGATAATATTCCTTACGCAGATGTAGCAACGCCTGCCGTTACCACGATTTCGCAGCCTGCTTTTGACATGGGAACAAAAGCAGCAGATTTACTTATTAAACAAATTTTGAAAGAAAAGATAGCTTATGAAGAGTACCAGTATGAATGTGAATTAATTATTCGAGAAACAACGTTGTCGCATTAAGCTAAAAAGAGCGCCTATGGCGTGCTCTTTTTAGCTCATCAAAATATTCGTTTTTTTTACGCTGTTACTAAACCGGTTTAGTAGAAAGTGAGGAGAAGAAAGATGAAGATACAATTAGCATTAGATCGCGTCACAATTGAAGAAGCTATTATCCTTGCCAAGCTGGCAGAACCCTATGTTGATTGGATTGAAGTAGGTACATCTCTTATAAAAGAGTATGGAATTGAAAGCATTTATAAAATCAAACAGGCATTTCCGCACAAGACGATTGTAGCAGATATCAAAACGATTGATAACGCAGAGTATGAGTTTACCATGTGCTATCAGGCAGGAGCAGATATAGCAACAGTAATGGGCGTATCACCTTTACCCACGATAGAGACGTGTGCAAATGTCAGCGAAAAATGGAATAAAAAAATGATGGTTGATTTATTAAACACGTCAAGCGGCTCGCAAAAGCAAGTAAGTATTTATAGAAACGCTATTTTTTGCCATCATATCAGCAAAGACGAGCAAGAAAAAGAAGGAAAATCGCTGAGTCAAATAAATTTGCGGCAGTATTTTCATTCAGATGCGCAAATAGCAGTAGCAGGAGGAATTAATCCAGCCTCAGCAGCATCATTACTTCAAATGAAAGCGGACGTTGCGATTATTGGATCAGCGATTACA
This sequence comes from Priestia sp. FSL W8-0524, assembly GCF_038005965.1. Lineage (NCBI taxonomy): Bacteria > Bacillati > Bacillota > Bacilli > Caryophanales > Bacillaceae > Priestia > Priestia sp. FSL W8-0524. Next base: position 2,767,765 of record NZ_JBBOUG010000001.1, on the reverse strand, counting down.
AAAAGTGCAGATGTGGCAAAGGCATCTGCTGAATTTCAAGACTTATTTATGAGCAGGGGGAACGTATAATGACAAAAACACAAACGATTTTACATGAAATTACGACCGTAATGAATCACATAAAAGAGCCTCAAATAGAAGAAGTAGCGTTTTCACTTTACCAAGCAAAACGAATTTTTGTTATAGGCGAAGGTCGCTCCGGGTTAATGGGCAAATCATTTGCGATGAGACTGATGCATTTAGGTGCAACAGTATACGTTGTAGGAGAGACCATTACTCCTTCGATTGCAGCAGGTGACGTATTGGTGGCTGTATCAGGTTCAGGAAAAACACAGCAAGTGGTGAGCGTAGCTAAAAAAGCCAAAGAAGTAGGATGTTCAGTTATCGGCATTTCAGCTAGTACAGAATCACCATTAACTGCTCATACTGATGAGCTGCTGCACATTCCCGCTGCAACCAAATACCGAAGCGAAAATGAAGCCGCTTCTATTCAGCCGCTTGGTTCATTGTTTGATCAATGTGCTCATGTTGTGTTTGATACGATTTGCTTAGAATACGGGAATTTGAACCAAACGGATCATGAACAGGCGTTTAAGCAGCACAGCAATTTAGAGTAAGTGGAAATAGGCTGAAACAAAAGTAGGTTGGTTAAAAGAAAATCCGAACGATGAGTCAAGATTCTTGATGGAGAATCACATTCGTTCGGATTTTTTTATTGGTATTGGTGAGCGTAGGTTTCATGTGTGTAGTTGCTTCTAGCTGTTGATTGGATCGATGTAGTTATGTCTCACTCTCTTTTGATACAGGTAAGTCTAAACGTTTACTTCACTTTTGTTTATTGCGAAGATATTCCTTCTCTTCAAAGTAAATAACAGCATTTTTATGTTGAAATTGCTATAATATACAAGCCGGTACATATACTAAGGCGACTGAAAATAAAGGAGTTTTGATTGATGACAAAAATAAAATTAATTTCACATAACGATTTAGACGGGGTAAGTCCAGCACTGTTGGGTCGGTTAGCGTTTGGCGACGACAACTTTGATTACAGCACGGTAAGCATTGGCCGCATCAATGACACAGTGACGCATTTTATTGAAGAAGAAAACGATGGAGACACAGCTTTATACATAACGGATATTAGCGTAAACGATGAAGTAGCGGAAAAATTAAATGAACTGGTAAAAAAAGGCCAGAAAATAACTCTTATTGACCATCATATCTCTGCTCTTCCACTAGCTGAGAAATACGATTGGGTTCATGTTATTGCAGAAGACGAAAACGGTAAAAAGACAGCAGCTACATCTCTTTTCTACGACTACTTAGTGCGCAACAACATGCTTCAAAAAACGGAGTTGCTTGATGAATATGTAGAACTTGTGCGTTTATTTGATACGTGGGACTGGTTTCATGAAAATAATTTGAAAGCAAAGCGCCTCAATCACCTATATTATCTAATCCCGCATGAAGAATTTAAAGAGACCATTCTAGAAACGCTTCGTGAATCGTACCATACTGAAAATCAAGAATTTACGTTTACGGACAAACACGAAATTTTACTAGAAGCAGAAGAAAAAAAGATTGAAAAATATATTTACGACAAGCAAAAACAAATCATAAAAGAAAGTGTTGAAATTGCTAAAACAGCGTACAACGTAGGCATTGTATTTGCAGATACATATCAGTCTGAGCTAGGAAATGCACTGTGTCTAGAAAACGAAGATATCGACTTTTCCGTTATGGTGGACATGGGACGCCAAAAGATTGGCTTCCGTGCAGTAAAAGACGAAATCAACTTAGCCGAAATTGTTGGGCACCTTGGAGGAGGAGGTCACCCAAAAGCTTCTGGATGCAAGTTAACGGCTGAAACGTTTGCTCTTTTCGTCACGGATCACTTGTTTAAAGACGAAGAAAAAAGTGAATAAAGCGTATAAGGAGGAGATGCTATGTCATTTAAAGATTTAGTTGTTGTTGTTACGGGAGCTGCGAATGGAATAGGAAAAGATGTATCACGCGCATACGCAAAACAAGGAGCAAAAGTGGTATTGGCAGATGTGGACGAAACCGAAGGCGAGCGTCACGCAGAAGCTATTCAAAGACAAGGCGGAGAAGCCATTTTTGTAAAAACAGACGTCCGAAAAGAAAGCGACATTTTACATCTCGTTGAAAAAACGGTCAGTACGTATGGAACGATACATATTTTGATTAATAATGCAGGCGTTTCCCGCTGGAAATCACCGTATGAGCTAACCGTTGATGAATGGGATGACATTATCAATACGAACCTGCGCAGCGTGTTTCTATGTTCTCGCGAAGCAGCTAAAGTGATGAGGAAAAACGAAAGCGGGGGCTCCATTGTAAACTTAGCTTCTACAAGAGCTTCAATGTCTGAACCAGATACAGAAGCCTATGCTGCTACAAAAGGAGGAATCGTTGCTTTAACTCATGCACTTGCCGTTTCGCTTGGTGATGACAACATCACGGTAAATGCTATTTCTCCAGGATGGATTGAGACATCTGACTACGATGGCCTTCGTGAAATCGATCATACGCAGCATCCGTCTAATCGGGTAGGAACGCCAGCGGATATCTCAAGAGCGTGTATGTACTTAACAAACGTCGAAAATGATTTTGTAACAGGAGCTAACCTCGTAGTAGACGGGGGAATGACGCGAAAGATGATTTATGAACATTAAGCATCTACGAAAAAAGACTGCCGTATTTAGCAGTCTTTTTTCATATAATCAAGAAAAGAAAAAGATAATAATTTTCGCTTGACAGAACAAAATAATCATTGTAAAGTAAGTTACATAAAGTAATTAAATTTCAATTAATATTTTTTGGTTTAATATCTCGAATTAGAGATATAAGAATTCATTATATCTTGTTTATCTCCTTTTATCAGGGGGAAGGGTATAAACATGCAATTTAAGCTTAAAAAAACAAACAATTAGGAGTGTGGAAAATGGGTTTTTTAGATAAATTATTTGATAAATCAAGTGATCAACAACAGGTTGGAAAAGATTTTTATGAAGCAATTAAAAACCGACGTTCTATTTATGCAATTGATAAAAATGTAAAAATGTCAGAAGAAAAAATTGAAGAAATTATTAACTTTGCGGTGAAACATACTCCTTCAGCATTTAATTCCCAAAGCGCACGCGTAGTCGTTTTATTTGGCGAACAGCATGATAAAGTGTGGAATATTACGAGAGAAACGCTTCGTAAAATTGTTCCAGCTGAAAATTTTTCAGATACGGATCAAAAAATGAACTTATTCGGAAGCGGCTATGGAACAGTTCTTTTCTTTGAAGATCAAGAAGTAGTTGAAGGGCTGCAAAAGCAGTTCGCATCTTACAGCGAAAATTTCCCGGTTTGGTCTAACCAATCATCAGGCATGCTGCAGCATGTGATCTGGACAGCTCTTGAGCTCGAAGGCCTAGGAGCAACTTTACAGCATTACAATCCATTGATTGACGATGAAGTAAAAGCAGCTTGGAATATTCCAAGTTCATGGAAGCTGATTGCTCAAATGCCATTTGGTAATCCCGTGTCACCAGCGGGAGAAAAAGAATTTCAACCACTAAGTGAACGTGTAAAAGTATTTAAATAAGCAAAAAAAAAGAGGCACGGGCAACATTATTTTAATTAAAGCAAAATCCGAACGATGAATCGTTCGGATTTTTTTATTGGTATGGCAAGCCTAGGTGTTGCGTATGTAGCTGCTTCTAGCGGTTGATTTTATTATATCTCAGACCCTTTTTTACGGTAAATAGTTTGAATATTCTTTTATGTTTAACCTAAGAAAAATGCGGTTAAATAGGAGGAGTAGTCCTCAAATCTTCTGTGGAATTTATGCGCTATACATAAGCAATTCAACGATGTTTTACAAAAAAATAAAGTTTTTAACTTGGTTTTTTAGAGAATATTTGTTAACATATCCACTTGTGAGGTCTTAGTAAGAGGAGGATGATGTAAAGAATCCCATATCGGACGCAAGGGCGTAGATATGTGGAGTGGAAATTTTAAAGGAGGATATTATGTCTGATCAAGGAAATCAAGGAAAGTTTAAAAAATCAATATCGTTACTTGACCTAACGTTAATTGGGATGGGAGCTATTTTTGGTTCCGCCTGGTTATTTGCGGTTAGTAACGTAGCGTCAAAGGCTGGTCCAGCCGGAAGTTTTTCGTGGCTGATTGGCGGAGTCATTATTTTACTTATCGGTTTAGTGTATGCTGAACTTGGAGCAGCGCTGCCGCGTACCGGTGGAATTATCCGTTATCCGGTTTACTCACATGGTCATTTAGTGGGTTACTTAATTTCATTCATTACCATTATTGCTTACACAAGTTTGATTGCCATCGAGGTAACGGCTGTACGTCAGTATGTTGCGTTTTGGCTTCCTGGTCTAACTAAACATGGTTCTGAATCGCCTACTACAATCGGCTGGTTATTTCAGTTCGCGTTATTAACGCTATTTTTTATCATTAACTACGTAAGTGTAAAAGCATTTGCTAAGTCAAATGTTATTATATCTGTGTTCAAATATGCGGTTCCTCTTACAATTATCGTCGTGTTAGCTTATCACTTTAAATCAGCTAACTTTACAACTGGCGATTTTACTCCGTTTGGTTTTAATGGTATTCAAGCAGCCATTTCAACAGGTGGCGTTATGTTTGCTTACCTAGGACTTCACCCTATTGTTTCTGTAGCCAGTGAAGTTAAAAACCCGCAGCGTAATATTCCAATCGCGCTCATTATCTGTATTGTACTTTCAGCGATTATTTACACAGCACTGCAAGTATTGTTCATTGGTAACATTCCGGCTGATATGCTATCAGGAGGATGGGGAACAATTCAAGAGCAATTCTCTTTACCATTTAAAGATATTGCACTTATTTTAGGCCTTGGCTGGTTAGTAACGCTTGTTATTTTTGATGCTATTTTATCACCAGGCGGTAACGGGAACATCTTCATGAATACAACTTCTCGTTTAGTTTATGCTTGGTCTCGTAATGGAACACTATTTAAACGTTTCTCAAAAGTAGATAAGAAAACAGGAATTCCACGTGCGTCACTATGGCTATCGTTTGGAATGTCCGTATTCTGGACACTGCCATTTCCTTCTTGGGAAGCGCTAGTAAACGTATGTTCAGTAGCACTTATTCTGTCTTATGCGATTGCGCCAATTTCAGCTGCTGCATTCAGAGTAAATGCAAAAGACCTTAAAAAGCCTTTCAAATTAAAAGGCATGAGCGTTATTGCTCCTGTGTCATTTATCTTCTGTTCATACATCGTATATTGGTCAGGATGGACGACAATTTCTTGGCTTCTAGGATCACAGCTTCTAATGGTTGTTATCTACGTAGCATTTAAGAAATACGTACCAACTGACGTTGTAAAATTTGCACAGCAGCTTAAATCTGCTTGGTGGCTAGTTGCTTATTATATTATTATGCTTGTTATCTCTTACCTAGGCTCATTTGGTGGAGGACAAGGTGTGCTAAGCAACCCGCTTGACTTAATTTTAATTGCTCTTGTTTCAATCGGTATTTTCTACTGGGCGAAATACACGGGTTTACCAAAAGCAGTTATCGATACGGATGATTAATAAAAAACACGGCATGAATTCATGCCGTGTTTTTCGTTTGTATAGGGGTGTACTCTATTTATTTATCAAACAGCCACGTTTTTAAGATAGCAGCATACTCACGAAAGTAGGCTTGAAGTTTAATTGAATTTGGTGTCTTTGCACCTAAAGGATAAACGTCAAAACCTTGACGCTTGGCAATAATAGAGGCGCGAAATAAATGAAAATCACTGCTAACAAGCACGACTTTTTTGTGTTGAATATCAACTTTCTTTTTAGTGAAAGTGAAATTCTCAAAAGTAGAAGTTGACTGATCCTCTTTTATCATTCGATTCTTTTTAATTCCTTCTTTTCGTAGAAAACGATAGGCTGCTTCTGCTTCAGAAATTTCTTCATCGGATCCTTTTCCACCCGTTACGATAACTTTTGTTTGTTTATGAGTCTTTAAATAAGATAAAGCCGTTTTTGCTCGTTCTTTTAAACTAGGAGACATTTGATCTCCGTCTACTTTGGAACCTAAAATGAGCACATAATCTGCTTTTTGCGGAACAGGCTGATGAGCGGTTTGATACATACAAAAAGACATGATTGCTATGTAAAGAACAAGCAAACTAATAAAGATATAAATGATTTTTTTCTTCAACTACGAGCACCTTCCTAGCTATTTCATAAGATGTTTGGAAAATAATTGTTATTATAGCATACGAGACTCAAATAAGTATAAACACAGTAATATATAATAATAGAAGAAAATCGTTATTGTGAATGGTTATAAAATTCGTTACAATAAAGAATAAATGATTTTAAAAGTGCCTCTAAGGAGGATAATAGGGAAATCGGTGTAAATCCGGTGCAGCCCCCGCTACTGTAAATGTGGATGAACCTGCAAAGACCCACTAGTCAAACTAGGAAGGATGCAGAAGTAAAATGAAGCATAAGCCAGGAGACCTGCTTTTAAAAACCCCTTATTTTTCGGTGGGAGAAATAAGTCAAGACAATGTGTTAATGAGCGCATGACCAAACCTTGACTTTTACAGTTAAGGTTTTTTTATGTGATAGGGAGTGGAAAAAGTGAAAAAAGGAAAACCTCTTATGATTCAAGGAACGCACTCAGACGCTGGAAAAAGCATGATTGCTACAGCGTTTTGCCGTATTTTTAAAGAAGACGGCTATCAAACTGCACCGTTTAAATCGCAAAATATGGCGCTTAATTCATACATTACAATGGATGGAAAAGAAATTGGAAGAGCGCAAGGAATTCAAGCTGAAGCGGCTGGAGTAGAAGCAACAACCAATATGAATCCTATTTTAATTAAACCAACTCGTGATCATGAATCTCAAATTGTCGTTCATGGAAAACCGCTTCGTAATATGTTTGCTTTTCAGTATCGGCAAGAATTTTTTAATGAAGGTTTGAACGTTATCACGGAGTCTTATAAAGAGCTTGCCAATCATTATGATCGAATTGTGATTGAAGGTGCTGGAAGTCCTGCTGAAGTGAATTTGAACGATCGGGAACTGGTAAATATGCGCGTAGCAAAGATAGCCCAAGCCCCTGTTGTGTTAGTAGGAGACATTGATAAAGGAGGGGTTTTTGCGAGTCTGGTGGGTACTCTTCAATTGCTTCCAGATGAACATAAACCTAGAGTAATTGGAGTGTTAATCAATAAATTCCGAGGGGACTTAGAGCTTTTAAAACCGGGGTTGAAGTGGTTTGAAGAATACACGGGAGTTCCGGTACTAGGAGTGATTCCTTATATGCACGACGTGGAAATTGACGCTGAAGATTCGCTATCACTCAGAAATTACTCAACGCTTGTAAATCCGTTAAAAGAAATCGATATTGCGGTTATCTCGTATCCTCGCATCTCAAATTTTACAGACATTGATCCTCTAAGCTTAGAAGAAGACTGTCATGTGAGACTTGTAACCAAGCCATCACAACTAGGTACGCCTGATTTAATTGTTTTACCAGGAAGCAAAAATACGATTGAAGATGCGCAGTTTTTACAAGAAAGCGGCCTGGCTCTAGCCATTAATCAAGTCTTGAACGCAACAAACGCTCACGTTATTGGCATCTGCGGGGGATATCAAATGTTAGGCGAGACAATTACGGACCCCGATGCAGTAGAGTCCCGGATTGAATCTATTAAAGGGCTGGGTTTGCTTCCAGTGGAAACCGTTATGACAACCAGCAAAAAAACAGAAAGAGTTTCTGGATATGTTCAGTTAGAGAGTGAGAAGGTTTCGATTGAAGGCTATGAAATTCATATGGGAAAGACGGTTTCTAAAAGCATGACGGAAGCCTTTGCGGTGGTAGATGATCAAAAAGAAGGAACGGTTAAAGACAACATCATTGGCACGTATGTTCATGATGTGTTTCATAACGATGCTTTGCGCAGAGCTTTGCTTAATCAAATTCGTAAACTTAAAAAATTGCCGCCTATTACGGATACATTCAACAGTCGCCTGCAAAAAGAGGAGTCTTTTTCAAAAGCAGCAGCATATGTGAGAGAAGCTGTAGATATGGAAAAGCTGTATCATTTAATAGACAACTATAAAAGCCCGGAGCAAACACAAAAAGTGTAGCTTGTAGAGGTTTTCGCTTGTTTTTTCACCGAGAACTTTAGTACGCTATTCTACGTTGCCTAGTTCAACAGTCTAGCACTCGTAACAAATAAAAGATGATTGTTTCCAATACTATGTAGGATGGAAACATGGTTTATGGACAGGAAAATGAATGGTTAATGTAATGTAAAACATCACGCCTCGTTTCCTAGAGGAGCTGAAAGTATTGATTTTTAAACGTATTTTTTTAAACAAAGCATCTATTTTATACATAGTCAGTTTATTTATTGTATGTACTTCGGTGATTATGGGAGTATTTATTGGTACAGTTTCGTTAACCGTAGGAGATACAATCAAAATTATTATTGGCCACCTTACCGGACTATCCTTATATCACGGTCCGGAAAACATGGATTTAATCATTTGGCAAATTCGTTTTCCAAGAGTACTGGTGGCATTTTTAGTAGGAGCTTCGCTTTCAATAGCAGGAGCTGCCTTTCAAGGGCTATTAAGAAACTCTCTTGCGGATCCTTACACGATCGGAGTTTCCTCAGGTGCAACCCTTGGCTCTGTCATGGCAATTTATTTTCACTGGAGTATTTTTGGCTTGTCTATCTTCACGCTGCCTGTAGTCGGCATCGTATCTGGTTTTATTACTCTTCTTTTAGTTTTTGGTATTACGAAACTCGCAAGCGGCAATTTGGCCAATGAAACCATCATCTTAGCGGGGATTATTTTATCATCCTTTATGAGCGCGCTTATTTCATTAATTGTAGCTCTTTCTCCTGAAGAAGATGTAAGGCAGGTTTTATATTGGCTAATGGGAAGCGTATCAATGAGAGGATGGTCGCATATTCAAATTTTGGGGCCGTTCTTTTTAGTCGGTACGATTATGCTGCTGTTACATGTGAAGGAGCTGAACGGCTTAGCATTTGGCGATCAATCCGCTCAGTTTATGGGGATAGACGTAAAGAAGAAAAAAAGAATGATTTTAATAGGTGCATCCGTATTAACCGGGGCTGCGGTATCAGTATCTGGGGCAATTGGATTTGTTGGCTTAGTTATTCCCCACGTAGTGCGTCTCGTAGCGGGAGCTAATCATAAGCATGTACTGCCGCTTTCTATTTTAATCGGAGGAAGTTATTTGGTTTTAGCCGATTTAATAGCAAGAACGATATTAGAACCTCGTGAACTGCCGATTGGAGTCGTAACCGCCTTAATTGGTTCGCCAATTTTTACGCTGCTGCTTGTAAAAGAACGTATGCGGAAAAGAGGAATATCATGATTGAACTATATAATGTGACGGGAGGATACGATAAACAGAAACCGACCGTTCGTGACATCACGTTCACCGTAGACAAAGGTTCTTTTGTTGCTTTACTAGGACCAAATGGAAGCGGAAAAACAACGCTTATTCGCTTAATTATGAATGTATTAACCACTCAATCAGGAGAAGTGAAGGTAGAAGGGAAGTCAGTGAAGGCTTATTCACCAAAACAACTGGCGCAAAAAGTTGCAGTCATGACGCAAGAAAATCAAATTGGATTAGAATTTACGGTTCAAGAAATTGTTTCACTTGGACGTTATCCTTATCAGGCAAAAGGTTTGTTTAGCACTGTATCAGCACAGGATGAAGAAGTGGTAGAAAGCGTGATGAAATTAACAAACGTCTGGCACTATCGAAATCATACCTTTCAATCGCTGAGCGGTGGAGAAAAACAGCGGGTGTTACTTGCTAAAGCACTGGCGCAAGAACCTGACTACTTACTTCTTGATGAACCAACGAATCACTTAGATGTAAAACATACGATGGAACTGCTTCAGCTGTTAAAAACGTTACAGCAGGAAATGAGCTTGACGGTTCTGGCCATTTTGCATGATCTCAACATTGCCTCGCTGTTTGCAGATAATGCCGTATTATTGAAAGATGGAAGAGTAGAAGAAACGGGGATGGATGCCATTTTTCAGGATGCAGCTACGTTAAAAAGAGTATATGGCGTTGATTTGCATGTATTTCACCATCCCGCTGTGAACAAGCGGCAAATTGCTTTTGTGCCGCCGTATCAATATCCAGAGACGGACTTCCATGAGTTGTATCAGTTGCAAAAGGAACCGGGCAAGCTATGTTTATCCTTTGCTCGTCCTTTGAGAACTCTTTCACTGGGTTCCAATGAAACAGGTCTAGACTGGTGTCAAGAAATTGTTCAACAGCAAAGCAGTTCTAACACGGCGTGGAAATCTGCGTCTTTATCTAGTCATGAAGTTCGCTTAAAAGACGATAAAGGTTACTCGTGGCTGACTGTACTGACACATGGACAAAAAGAGAATGAAATGAATATTGTTCTACTAACAAATACACCGCTTTCGGACGCGAACCTACTTCATGCTGCGATGAAGGTAATTGAATACCGGGCTTTCTTAGGAAAAACAGGCCGTATTGTTGTAGCATCATCTCATCATAAAGAAGAAAATCAAGAAGAAATTTCAGCGTTCTTAATGGAACGCCTACAGAAAGAATTACAACTATTTATGGAAACAAAAATGACCGACAATTGCTTTAAATAAGCAGTAGCGGTCATTTTTTATTCTTCGGAGTGATCAGGCTTTTCTGTTTCACCTCCTGAACTCATCGTTGTCTCAGTTGTATGTTCATCAATCTTTTTTTCTTTTAGCTTAACAGAGAATAAGTCTTTGACTTCTTCATCCACTTGATCAGAGTCAGCGCTGTAAGTTGTACCAATGTTTAAGTGGCCGGTCAAATCTTTAATTCCTAGCTGGCCAAAATTATTACTAAGGTCAATTTTGTCTAACAATACTTTTTCCACCATAATTTTTTCAACAACAATGGACTGCTTTGGCTGAGTTACTTCATCAATCTTTTTGTCAAGAGTTTTCACCATCTCATATAAAGCTGTATTGGACGATTCTTCCTTTAACGCAGAGAGCTGATTTTGAATGTCTTCGAAATTAGGAGCTGACTGCATAGCCGAAAGTAAATGAGCTGTTTGCTCGTGCAGTTGAGACAATGATTGAATAAGATGAGCTGATTCATGTAATTGCTGATGAAGCTCTTCTATTTTAGGAATCGCGTCGGTTAAACGCGTCACTTGATCAATAATTCCCTGCAGGTTCAGCGCTGAATCTGACGAATGAACAGATTTTGTGAATTCAACTTCATCAGATGTCTTAGGCTCCGTTTGGCTCGGCAACTTCTTTGGCTGCTGAGGGGGTTTCTTTAGATTAGACTGTTTTTTAGTTTTCATCTTTTCGGGTAATTCTTTCCGCTTTTGATTAGAGCTTTGGTCTATGGGACTTACTTTTTTTTTGGTTGGAAGGGAAGACGGATTTATTTTGCGGACTGTTTCAATTTTAGGCGATTGTTTAAACCACTTAGAAAACATGAAATTCCCTGCCTTTCATGCTACGTATAGTTCTGCACAATAAATTACAAATCAAATTTCACGTGCAATAGACCATCTTTAAATGATGCGTGACACGGCGCTTCCCCTACAGCAGGTGGAAGGATGATTGATCGTTGAAACGTTCCTTCACGTCTTTCTTTGTGAAGAACATTTGCATCCTTCATCGTTAAAAGAGATGAACCGGATATGTGTAAAGTATTTTCATGCATGGTCAATTCGACGTCTGTTCGTTTAGCACCGGGTATTTCAATCACAACTAACAGTTGATTTGCCCATTCGTATACATCAATTAAAGGATAATCTCGATACTCATTTACAATTTGAGGAGAAGCATCTGCTTCCGTATCATTCTTTTCTTCAGGATCATCGTCAAAAATCTTTTCCCAAAATTTTGTATGGTTTTCTTCTTGTAACGTTTCTGCCCACTTTTTAAACTTTCCATGATTCATATTTGTCACCTTCTTTAAAAAAATAAAACAAGGCCTTTTGCCGCTTCCTATTTTATATGTATGCATGAAAACAGAAAAAAACGTCCACTTTAATCTAAATCGTGGACGTCTATTTGAGACATAGGAATATTAACATGTTTAGGCATCCGGATTTCCAACACCCCGGAACGATATACGGCGCGTGTACCTTTTTTGCGAACCGAACAAGGAAGCTGAATTTCTTCTTTGAAGGATTCTTCTCCATCTATTCCTTCAATCGTACACACGTATGGAGTATGATAGACTTTAATGCTTGATACAATATCGCGGTTAGGAATTTTTAACTGAACAATGCATTCGTCTAATGTATTAATGACGTTTGAATCAAATCTTCTTAGCTGTTGTCCATGACCTTCATTTCCCACATCCTGCTGTTCTTTCATCATGTCTTGGGCCTGCTTAAAGAATTCATTTCCTTGCATAAAATCCGGAAAAGAATGGGACATCGTAGAAGAAATCATTTGCTGAATATATTTATTCATGTCTTTAGATGCCATTCCTTTTGGGATATTTTCCATCATTCCTTTAAACGGAGACTTTCCAAATGGAAACATATTTACACACCTCCTTGTAATGTGCCAAGTAAAACGACAAAATCGTTAAATCTAAATTTGATTTCCAATTGGAGCTGAAGGGTTTGCAATTTGATCTTGATCGCTTACGTCAGGATCTAACACGCCCGTATTCATTTGAGAGCAAGTAGGAGAGAAGTTACCTAAAGAGAAATTTGCGCCGTTAAACTTTGAGTTCGCCGTGTGACTGTTTTGAATGGTGGAACCGAAATCAATATTTGCGTTTTGTGTGACACCGTTTGTTACGATATTAAAAACGTTAATTTGAAGAGGCATAAAGAGACTCCTTACTGTTTTTATTCATTCTACTCCAACGGCCTATTGCGTTCAGAGAGAATGTATTCACCGTTTGTCGTCATGCTGTTGACAAGCATTGCCCTATATCACTGCTGATAACCATTGACATGATCAACGTTTGCAATATCTGTTTGGTCATTTGTATCAGGATCGATATAAATGTTTCGCATTTTCGAGGAAGCAGGTGAGACATCGCCATAAGAAGAGTTCGTACCAGTGGATTTTGAATGAGCCGTGTGACTGTTATGGAGTGCTTCGCCAATGTTGACAGAACCGTTGCTTGAGATACTGTTGATCTTTAAATTATAAATGTTAATAACACTTGGCATAGGCTCTCACCCTTTTCTATGGTTGATTAATGTATCCTATGATGATAAGTGCCTAAACGTTCACAATTCCTCATAACTAAAATCGCCTTTTCCGATTGAAGGAAAAAGCGATTGAGAGAGGATTACTTAATGATATGATGGGCTTATGAAATGGGTGCAATACGACAATTCTTTTTTTCTAAAATGTAAGAGATGCTTTGTTGGACAGTGGAAAATGTTCGCCAATTAAACTGAGAATCTACAAGCGACAGAGCCATTTTTGAAGAAAGACCAACAATAAGGCAAGTGGTACCAATCAAACGCAAAGCATCGTGGAGCGTGTTAATATAATAACCGTGTTCTTCATCTAATGAATGAAGGGAAGATAAATCAATAAGCAAATAGCGCGCCTGTTCTTTTACAACTGCCTCCAATACCGTTTCAGTTAGCTTCTTTCCACGTTCTATATCCATCTTACCGGTAATGGGCACAGCTAAAACCTCGTCCCATATCTTTAATAAAGGAGTGGACAAATCCTCAATTAACCGTTCTTTTTCAAGCTCTGCTTCGGCTTGATCTGTAAAGTCTAATAGCATAAGCAAGTAGCCATAACGCTCGCCGTCTTTTGTATCAATGGGGTGAATCACAGCTTCTGCTACGTATTGACTGCCAATCGTTATACGCGTTCTGTAGGTTGTATGAAGAGAGGTGAGTAAATTTTCCGCTTCTTCAGAATTGGAATGAAAGAAGTCCATATGCTTTCCAATTAACTCTTCGATATGAGATAACTGGTAGATTGGGAGTACTGGCTGAAGTGTTTCAATTGCTCTTGCATTCATCCACTGCACACGATAGTCTTGATCTGCAATGATCATGGTTTCTTGAATATTTTCTAAAATCAAATGTCCATTAAGCTTTTGTGGAAGTCGTCCAATTCCATTCATTCTCCATCTCTCCTTATGCGTGTAGTAAGTTTATGTACATCTACTTTATATTTTACAGTGAAAAGAATGAAGAAGGCTATAAAAAATTTATTAACGTATGTAGGGATCATGGTATGTAAAAAAACGTAGGAGTAAGCACTCGCTTCAATCAAAAAACTCCCCTGGGTAAAGGGGAGTTCACTTTATTCATATGATTTAATAAAATCAACGTTATATTTTTCAACGCTTGATAAGTAGGAGTCTCTAAATGATGAATCAGGCGTATACCATGACTTTTCATAAAAATAGGCTTGAAGATCTTTCGATTTAAATACATACCCATGCCGCGCATAGATTTCATTTCGAGCTAGCCTTCGTTCACTCGAGCTCAAACTGCTAATATCACTATAGCTTAATTTGTAAGAGTCCGAACCAGGAAGAATATAAGAGCTTGAAGTAGCATAAGAGCGCGGCCCAGGCACGATTACTTCTCGTTCTTTTATGACGGTTTTTTCCTTTTCAACGGGCGGCGCTTGTATATTTAATATAATACTTTCTTCACTTTGAATGGTGTAAGGACTGCTTTTGAACGTGGTGCCGTCTTTTTGCACTTCTGCATGAACAGTGACGCTTCCATCCGTGGCAACAGGCCCTATTTGTGATGAACTATTCACCTGCAGTCCCGTGCTTTTTCCGTTTACAAATAAAATAGCGTCATCTCTATTCGATGAGATTGTAACGTAAGCTCCTTTAAATACAACAGATATATTTTCTTCTTTTTGACGGTGAAAGTTTACAGTGGTTTGGTCTGTAAGCTTTCCGTAAGAGCTTTCATAAGAAGCCGTAAGCGGGTAATTTCCAATCATAAAAGGCCCTATTTTTTGCGTTTGATTTTTGGATATCGATTGTTTTGTATCATTGACTGTAACCGTTGCATCCTCTGGCGTGGTGAGGGAGATATAATATGATGACGGCACAACCACGTACTGTTTTTTGAAGAGTAGTGAATGTTTCTGTTCTTTTATTGTAAAGTAGATACTCGATTTATTTTTTAAATCATTTTCAACGTCTCGTAAAATAGAACCATCGGAAGTTGCATCCAACAGAGCTTGAATAGATGTGTCATTAATAACTATAGTAGACTGCGAAGAGTCTAATAACTCTCTTAACACAGCTGTATCTTTCGATTCCAATGCCTCAATAAAGCGGTCAGCCGTTTTTTCTTCTGAACCAGAGAAAAAGAAATAAAATACAAAAGTTAAAAGAAGTATAAGCACAATACCCCCGCCAATATACCAGCTCTTTTTATGCTTAGCTGCAGCTGGCGACACGGTGAAAGAAAAGCCGCAGTTATTGCAAAATAATTGATCTGCGCTTGCACTGGCACCGCATTTTGGACATTGATTCATTCACACCATTCCCTTCTTTTCATTCCATTAAATGTATGGAATGTGTAGGTAAAACAGACCATTAAATTGGAAAAAGAATAGATTTAACGAGAAAGATAAACACACCAAACATGCACAGAAAAGATGAGGTATGCTATGATAAGAACTATATATTAATCCGATAGGGACACTCTGTCATATAAAAAGGAGATGAAGCAAATGAGTGTTTCATTTGTAAATAAAAATCAAAAGTCTACGTACGAAAAACTGCTACCTCTAGTCGAAAAATTTAAGAAACGAGCTTTTAAAATAGATGAAGAAGGTACGTTTCCGTTTGAAAATATTCAAGAGTTAAAAGAAGCTGGCTATACACGTCTTTCTCTAGAAAGCAACTATGGAGGAGATGAATTACGCCTTTATGATTTTTTATTATTTCAAGAATTAATTGCTCAAGGGGACGCTTCTACGGCTCTTAGTATTGGATGGCATATGGGGATTACAATGGACTTGCGTGAAAAACAGCCTTGGAGTCAGCAAATGCTCGATTTTATTTTTAAAGAAATAGAAAAAGGTGCACTTATTAATACCGCTGCTACTGAACCAAAGACAGGAAGTCCTACTCGAGGAGGCAAACCGGAAACGCTAGCTGTAAAAACAAAAAAAGGCTGGCGAATCAATGGCCGAAAAACATTCACCACGATGTCTCCAGTGTTAAATTACTTCTTAGTAAAAGCAAGCATTGAAGGTGAAGAAGAGATCGGCTTATTTTTAATTCCTCGTGAAACAAGCGGACTTTCAATAGAAGAAACATGGGATATGATTGCAATGCGCGGGACAGGAAGTCACGATCTTGTGCTAGAAAATGTCGATATTGAACAAGACTTTCTTGTTGAACGCCTAGGTGGCTTTAAAAAGAATGAGCCAAGCGGCTGGTTGCTTCATATACCAGCTTGCTACATGGGTACAGCCATCGCAGCAAGAGATTATGCTGTCGCATTTGCTACAGAATATTCGCCTAATAGTATTGAAGGAACGATTAGCGAGTTGCCAAATGTGCAGCGTTTAGTCGGAGAGATGGAACTTGAACTCATGCAGGCGCGTCACTTTATGTACAGCGTGGCAAATAAATGGGATGAAACAAGCGACCGAGCAGCATTAGCGGGAGAATTAGCAGCTGTCAAACACGTAGTGACCAATAGTGCCTGTACGGTTGTTGACAAAGCCATGCGCATAGTAGGAGCGCGTAGCTTGCAGCGCAGTAATCCGCTGCAGCGCTATTATAGAGACGTGCGTGCTGGGCTCCACAACCCTCCAATGGATGATATGACGGTTGTTAATTTAGCGAAGCAGGCGTTTGTTAGATAAAACTTAATAACATGTTAAATGATGAAAAACTGCTTATTATAGGCTATTCTATAGTAAGCAGTTTTTTCGTTACAAAAGGAGGAATTGAAGATGAAGTCCGTAAGAGAAATTCAGCTGACACCTCATAATATCGCGTGGGAAAAGGAATTTTCAAAAGAAGCTGCCACCTTAACAACTATAATGTCAGCTCAAGTTTTAGAGGTTCATCATATCGGAAGCACTGCTGTTCCCGGCTTAAGCGCAAAACCGATTATTGATTTACTTATTGAAGTGAAAGATATAAAAAAAGTAGATACATATAATCAAAAGATGGAACAGCTTGGATATGAAGCAAAAGGTGAAAACGGCATAAAAGGAAGACGACACTTCCAAAAAGGTGGAAATGAAAGAACCCACCACGTTCATATTTATGAAAAAGGCCACCCAGAAATTAATCGGCATATATGGTTTCGAGATTATCTGCGTACTCACCCTGATGCAGCAAAAGAATACGAAACGTTGAAAACAGAACTAGCGCATCGCTATCGCTTTGAACCGGAAAAATATGTGGAAAATAAAACGAATTTTATTCATAAAATAGATGGGCTAGCTTTAAAATGGAGAAAGGGAAGCAGCAATAAGAATAGGAAAGATGATCTTAGATAAAAAGGAGGAACGAGCTTGACTCCAGTTCTAAATCGACAGACAAATACAGGTAAAAAGAAAAAAACAATATGGATCAGCCTGATATCCTTTGTTATTCTTTGTTTTGTACTTTGTACGGCCATTTCTCTTTATGTAGGCATAAGCCTGACAAAACTAGATAAAAATCCTGCTGTGAAAAATCCTAGTGATTACGGCATGCACTATAGCAATCAAGTATTTTTGAGCAAAGACGGAATAACCCATTTAAAAGGATGGATGATTGAACCAACGGAACAGCCAAAAGCGACCATTATTATGTCACATGGATACGGAAATAACCGTGAAGCACAAGGAGCTGGCTTTCTGCCGCTGAGTAAAGAATTTGTAAAAGCGGGATATCGAGTAGTCATGTTTGACTTTAGAGATTCAGGAGACTCAGAAGGAAATCAAACGACGATTGGTGTAAAAGAACAGCTCGATTTATTAGGCGTTATTCAGAAAATGAAAGAAACAACAAAAGAGCCAATTGTGCTCTACGGCATTTCAATGGGAGCAGCCACTTCTTTATTAGCAGCCTCTCAAGATGACGACGTAAAAGCAGTGGTAGCCGATAGTCCTTTTAGTGATTTAACCTCTTATTTAAAAGAAAATCTATCTGTATGGTCTCATTTACCAAATTTCCCATTTACACCGCTAACCATTGCTATTCTTCCTGTTATTGCAGATGTAAATCCTGCTGAAGCTAGTCCTATTAAAGCAGTCGAGCATATTTACCCTCGACCAATTTTATTTATACACAGCACAGGAGATACAAAAATCCCTTACACTGAAAGTGAAAAAATGGCTAAAACACACCCGGATGCTTTTTCCTTCTGGAAAACTGATAAAGCAGAACACGTTCAAAATTATCATGTATACAAAAAAGAATATGTAAAGCGCGTATTATCTTTTATTGAGCAATCGCTGTAAAAAAAGTGGATGGGACAAAAATATGTTAGACGAAATGTAAAACGAACCATTGATCAAAACTTTTGATTAGTGGTTCGTTTTTTTGTTAAGACAAACGTAGATTTCATTTGTGTAAATCTTTAGATGGGATTCATTTCGTTATGTCTCAACCTCTTTTAGCCGTCGATTTTACCTTGTTCTATAAGCTCAGCATATAAATTACGAAGAATGTAGGTTTTATAACTTTCTAGCTTTCTTCCATCAATTTTAGAGATATTGGCCGCTTTTAACTGCTGAACAAACCAGCCTTTTGAATAGATATGAGCCATTGTTAATCACTCCTTCAAAAAAATCCACTCTAAATAATTAACTATATTCATAAAAAGAACTAAAAAGAAGTGAACGAAGCAAATGAATTGACGTTCATTTTTTACAGCGTTATACTGCTCTACAGCTACATAAAAGGAGGAAATGAACAATGAGCAAACAGTATATAAACGTAAATGGCGTTAATTTGCACTACATAAGCAAGGGACAAGGAGAGCTTATGCTATTTCTTCATGGGTTTCCTGACTTTTCGCATATTTGGCGACACCAGATAGATGAATTTTCTAATGATTTTCACACAGTTGCTCTGGACTTAAGAGGATATAACTTATCTGAAAAGCCAAGCGGACTAGAATCATACGAGATTGATGTATTAGTAGAAGATATTCGCCAAGTGATTGAAGGCCTAGGATACAGCTCCTGCACGCTAGTTGTACACGATTGGGGAGCAGGAATCGGATGGACATTCGCTTATCGCTACCCGGAATATGTACAAAAATTAATTGCTTTTAACGGTCCGCACCCTTATACATTTATGCGTGAGCTTAGAACAAATAAAAATCAGCAAAAAGCAAGCGAGTATATGAAATGGTTTCAAAAACAAGAAGCACAGGACTATATGGAACGAGACAACTTCTCAGGTTTGCGTAAGCTTGTGATCAACCCAGGTGTAAAAAAAGGATACCTAACAGCTGATGATGTTCAAGCATACATGAACTCTTGGGAAAATGGCTCTGTGCTGTCCATGCTAAGTTATTACCGCAATTTAAAGATTTTCACGGAAGAAGACCTTCGAAGAAAATCTTTGTTTCCGTTAGAAGAAGAAGTGTTAAACATCCCGGTACAAATTATTTGGGGAAATCAAGATCCTACTTTTATGCCTGAAAACTTAGATGGTATTGAAGAATATGTGCCAAACATATCTGTTCACCGATTAGCTGAAGCATCTCATGCCCCTCAGCATGAAAAGCCTCAAGAAGTAAACAACGTGATGTGGAATTTTTTAAATAAGTAAAGAGAAAAAGAAAGGTTTCCTTTAGAAACCTTTCTTTTTCTTTTGAATTTAAAATAATTTTTAAAAAAGTGATCCAACAGAATAAGGTGATCGTTAGGTAAGTAGAAAAGGAAGTACTTCTTGAAAAAAAGCGGTTAAAAACTTTTTCAAAAAAAGTGATCTAGCTGAACAAAGCGTTCGTTAGATAAGTAGAAAGGGAAGGAATTCTTGATGAAAATGACATCTTAAAAAAGTGATCCAAGGTCATTCGCCAATCGTTTAGTAGATAGAAAGAGAATACTTCCTAAAAAGAGTCATTAAATACGGGAGAACATGAAGGTAAAATATAAAGAATATTCAGAATGTTCAATCTATTTAATGATTTAAGATGTAGTAAGAATGAAAAAAGTAGCGTACATCAACTAAAAATGAGGAGAGTGGAAAATGATGAAATTAAGCAAAAAGTTAATGATCCCTGTACTAGGAGCTTCACTATTGATGCCCACAATTGCAAACGCAGAGGAAGCACAACCAACGGCAGTAACAAAAGCTGCAGATTTACGAGCGAACTTAGACTACTTATTATCTGAACACTTTACGCTTGCCGTTGCCGCTATGACAACAGCCTATGACGGTTCTAAAGACGCTGACGCTGCGTTTAAAGCATTGGACCAAAATGCCGTTGACATGGAGCCTGCTATTGCGTCTGTCTATGGTGATAAAGGAGCAGCTGAATTTGAAAGAATTTTCAGAGAACATAACAATTACACAGATGATTTTGTAAAAGCAACAAAAGAAAATGACAAAGAAGCCATGGCTGAAGTAGATAAAGAAGTAAATCAATTCGTAAATGAATTTGCTAAGTTCTTAAGTACTGCTACGGAAGGCAAACTACCTGAAGATGCAGCAAAAGAAGCGCTTCGCGTACATGAAGACCAAGTAAAAGAAACATTTGAAGATTATGTAGCAGGTGACTACGAAGCGGCCGCTAAAACATACCGCGAAGGATATCAGCAAATGTTTGCCATTAGTAAAGCGTTATCAAATGCAATCGTAACGCAAATGCCCGATAAATTCGACAATACCAAAGTAGATACACCAGCAGCAGATTTACGTTCTTCATTAAACAGCTTAGCAGCAGAACATTTTGCTTTAGCAACAATGGGAATGGAAAAAGGGTTCAACGGTTCAAAAGATTACGACTATGTTAGCTGGTTAGAAAATGCTAACACAGCAGATTTTAAAGCTGCAATCGGTTCAGTATATGGCGATGAAGGGGCTGCACAATTCGAAAAAATTTGGCAAGGAGATCACATCAATGCCCAAGCTGAACTAGTAAGTGCACAAGTAAAAGGCGATGAAGCAGGAGAAAAAGCTGCTAAAGACAAGCTCCATAAATTCGCGCAAGAATTTGGTACATTCTTAGGAACAGCAACAGATGGAAACCTTCCAACTGCAGACGCACAGGCAGCTATAAAAGCACATGAAGATACGGTTATTAAAACATTTGAGCAATATGCATCCGGCGACTACGCTGGAAGTTATGATACGTACCGTGAAGGGTATAAATTAATGTTTGGTGTCGGCCAAGCTTTAGGTGAAGCGATTGTAAAACAAAATCCCGATAAGTTTGCTGAGACAGCTATGCCAACAGATATGCCGAAAACAGGTATGGGCGGGGCATCTGAATCAACGATGAACCCACTAACAGCGATCTATATTGCACTAGGTTCGTTAGCTGTATTAACAGCTGGAGTTATTTTACGCAAGAAACCAGTAAGTAAATAATATTTTTTCTCCTTTTCCTTATGAATTACAAGTCAAGAGTCCTAAAAAAAGAAGAGAGGTTGTTCTCTCTTCTTTTTTATAAACAGCTGTGAAACGAGGTGACGATGTGAAAAAAGCGATTGTTCTCGCCTACTGTATATTAAGTTTAGTCCTGCTTGTTAGCGGCGGACTATATTTTAAAGAACAAATGGTAGAAGCAAAAGAAATGAAGCAACAGAATGCAGCTAAGCAAAAAGAAAAAGAAGCACAATCAAAGGATTTAAAAAGCCGGGTAACGCTTGAAGAGGAATTTGCTGTATTAAAAAAGCATAAAACAGAAGCCAAACAGTTAAACAAAGAATTCAAAGGAATCATTCCTGCAAAAGTGTCCATTCCAGCTATTCATGTGGAGGCTTCAATTGAACAAGTAGGGTTATTAGACAGCGGTGAAATGGCAGCGCCATCTACAGAAAATGGAGTTGCTTGGTTTGAACCAGGAGCTAAACCTGGCGTAAAAGGAAATGCTGTACTAGCAGGACACGTAGACAGTAAAACCGGTCCTGCCGTCTTTTATAATCTAAAAAACTTAAAAAAAGACGATGAAATTACCGTAAGAGATGCACAGGGGACCACGCTTACCTTTGTTGTTAAACGTACAAAAAGCTATCCGCGAGATAAGGCACCTTTAAACGAAATTTTTGGGTACAGCAACAAACGTAATTTAAATCTAATTACGTGTACAGGCACGTTTGACCGTGCAGAAGGAACCCATCAAGAGAGGTTAGTTGTATATACAGAACTAAAAGCTGACCAAGCAAAAGAATTGGAGCGTGAAGCAACTGCACCACAACCTCCCACACATGTAAAGATGAGCGGTAATTTGCTTACGTGGTACGCGGTACGAGAAGGCAATATTATCGGTTACCGAATTTATAAAAAGAACCCAGGCGGAACATTTGTCCATATTGGCAGCGTTTCGGAATTTGAGCGAAAAAGCTTTGCCGACTCCGACGCATCTCAGTCTCGTTATTATGTAACAGCTGTTAACGAGTCAGGAAAAGAGTCTGCCCCATCTAGTATAGCGAAATAACAAAAAGCTCTCTTCAAACGGAGAGCTTTTTGTTATTTTTGATTGTCGATTCAAAAGATATCTTATGGCTTTCTATTTATCTAAATGCTATTAGTTTTAATAGATAAATAAAAATTCCTTAAAAATAATACTTGAATAATATAAATATTCAGATTATTATGTACTAATAGTCTTTTTGGTAATTAAAAGGAAAAAAACAAAAAGACTCTAAAAGAAAAAGGAGAGAAAGTATGGCACAACCTAATTTGCAAACAGAGCAAAAATCACATCCAACAACCTTACTAGACAAACTATTAGGAAGAGTAGAAGCATTCGGAAACAAACTACCTGATCCTTTTATTTTGTTTGTATGCTTAGCGCTTATTATCGTATTAGCGTCTGTTGCTATTAATAGTATGGGAGTAACAGTGGTCCATCCTGGTACTAATAAGACTCTTCCAATTAAAAGTTTGTTGTCGCATGAAGGCATTCAGTATATCTTAACATCGATGCTGACCAATTTCACTGAATTTAAGCCCTTAGGACTTGTACTTGCTATGATGCTTGGAGTCGGACTTGCAGAAAAAGTAGGTCTGCTTGAAGTGGCCATAAAGAAAACGATTTTAAATGCTCCAAAAGCTCTTATTACATACGCCATCATTTTTACAGGGATTATGGCCAACTTAGCCGCAGATGCTGCTTTTGTCATCGTGCCTCCGCTTGCCGCAATGATATTTTATACAGTAGGAAGACACCCGCTTGCTGGATTAGCAGCAGGATTTGCTGGGGTGGGATCAGGCTTTACAGCGAATCTTATTATATCCGGAACCGACGGATTGTTATCAGGCATTTCTACTGAAGCTGCTAAAACAATCGACCCAAGCGCTGCTGTCAGTCCTGCAGCGAACTGGTACTTCATGGCGGCTTCTGTATTCGTTTTAACTATTATAGGAGCGATCGTCACTGAAAAGATTGTAGAACCTAGACTGGGTAATTATAAAGGGAAAAAACGCAATGATTTTGGTGAAATCAGTGAGGTAGAAGCAAAAGGATTAAAAAACAGTATCGTTGCTACATGTATTTATGTCGTTGTACTAGCTGTTTTCTTATTTTGGACCAACTCTCCTCTACGAAATGAAGACGGCGGAATTGTTCCATCTCCTTTTTTAGATGGTATCATTCCGATTACGCTGCTGTTTTTTGTGGTAGTTGGCTCTGTTTATGGAATAACAGTAGGGAAAATCAAAAGTTCTAGAGATATACCTGCTTATATGACTGATTCGATGAAAGATATGGCTAGCTATATTGTCCTTATTTTTGCCGCCGCTCAATTTATCGCTTACTTTAATTGGACTAATATTGGAACGTGGATTGCAGTAGAAGGAGCGGATGCATTAAAAGCACTAAATCTAACTGGACTTCCAGTTGTGGTTGGTTTTGTATTTTTAACTGTGGTTCTAAGCCTTCTTATTTTTAGCGGCTCTGCTCAATGGGCACTAGAAGCACCTATTTTTATTCCATTATTCATGCTGTTAGGATACAATCCTGGATTTATTCAAGCAGCTTACCGAATAGCGGATTCGTCTACGAATGTAATCACTCCTTTAAATCCATACATGATTGTCATTTTAGCCTTTATGAAAGAATACGAGCCGAAAGCAGGACTTGGAACCATCATTTCACTTATGCTTCCTTATACTTTAGCCTTCTTAGGAATTTGGATTGTAATGTTGATTGTTTTTGCTGTATTCGGTATTCCTTTAGGACCAGGTGTATATATGTATTTGTAAAAAAAATCCTCTTCTTGGAGTAGAAGAGGATTTTTTTATGTCAGAAATTCTAACACGCACAAATAATATTGCAGCTTCTGTGTACATAGAAGAATAAATAACAAAAAGAAAAGAGTTTTAAAAACAAAAGTTTTCTGAATAAATTTGCAAAAAGTAGTTGCTAAATACATATAAATCAAATATGATAGTAAACATAACAATATATGTTATATAATCTAACATTGAATTTAGGGGTTATTTATTCGTACTTAAGGGGGAAATCATCATGCAAATGGGCGATTCAGTATTTATGTTTTTTTCGGCATTATTGGTTTGGATTATGACACCAGCTATTGCATTGTTTTACGGAGGCATGGTTCGAAGTAAAAACATGTTAAGTACCGCGATGTATAGCGTAGGTTCATTAGCTGTCATATCTGTTCTTTGGATAGTAGCTGGCTATTCTCTAGCATTTTCGACCGGTGGCAATGCTTTTATTGGAAACTTGGACTGGGTGGGATTAAAAGGCGTTGGATTCACTCCAAACGGGGACTACAGCGCAACGATCCCGCATAACATGTTTATGATGTTTCAACTAACATTTGCTGTGTTAACAGTAGCTATTATCTCTGGTGCTTTTGCAGAGCGCATGAAGTTTTCAGCATTTATCTTATTTGCTATCCTATGGTCATTATTTGTATATGCACCCGTTGCACACTGGGTTTGGGGAGTTGGCGGATGGCTTCGTGAACTAGGAGCTATTGACTTTGCTGGCGGAAACGTCGTTCACATTTCATCAGGTGTAGCAGGATTAATTCTAGCTCTTGTTGTTGGAAAACGAAAAAATGCCGATGCTGCAGCACCTCACAATTTACCGCTAACTCTTTTAGGCGGAATGCTGATTTGGTTCGGGTGGTTTGGATTTAACGTTGGAAGTTCCTTAACTATTAACAGCGTTGCAATGACGGCTTTCATTAACACGAATACAGCGGCAGCAACAGGAATTATCGGCTGGCTTGTAGTAGAGTGGATTATTAATAAAAAGCCTACGCTGCTTGGAGCCGTTTCGGGAGCGATTGCTGGACTTGTAGCTATTACACCAGCTTGTGGATTCGTTACACCGTTTGCTTCTATTGTAATTGGTTTTATCGGCGGAGCAGTTTGTTTCTGGGGTATCTTCTCACTTAAAAAGAAAATCGGTTACGACGATGCGTTAGATGCATTTGGTCTTCACGGTATTGGGGGAACATGGGGAGGTATCGCAACGGGTTTATTTGCCACAACTTCTGTAAATGATGCCGGCGCGAATGGTTTATTCTACGGAGACCCAAGTCTACTATGGAAACAGCTGGTGGCTATCGTAGCAACGTATCTATTTGTCGGCATCGCTACCTTCATTATTGTTAAAGTGGTTGGGTTGGTAGTATCTCTACGCGCAACACAAGAAGAAGAAACGCTCGGGCTTGATATTACGCTGCACGGTGAAAGAGCGTATCACGAATCGAATATGTAAAAGGGGTGGGCACAGTGAGTGATGTTTTAACAAAAATTGAAATTATTACGCGCCCTTCAAAGTTTGAAGAGCTTAAGCAAGAACTAGCAAAAATTGGCGTGAGCGGTATTACGGTTACAGATGCGTTAGGATGCGGATTGCAAAAAGGCATTACGGAACTTTACAGGGGGGTCAAAAAACAAGACAATATGCACGCCCGAATTAAAGTGGAAATTGTTGTATGCGAAGTTCCCGTATCCGACGTTGTTGATAAAGCAAGAAAAGTACTAAATACAGGTCAGCCTGGAGATGGGAAAATATTTATCTATGAATTAAAAAATGCGATTAAGATCCGAACAGGGGAAGAGGGATCACAGGCATTACGAAACAATAGTTAAACTCGGGGAGAAGCGGAAAACAAAGGGGCATAAAAAGAGGCTGGGACAAAAGTAGTTTAGCCCAAGTGAAAAACGAACCACTCATCAACATATTTAATGAGTGGTTCGTTTTTTTTGTTTTTTGTGATGATGCCTATCGTTTTATTTGTTTCTGTCCTTCTAGCAGTTGATTGGAGGGCAAGGCGGAGACTCCTGCGGGAAAAGCGGGACAGGTGAGACCCAGCAGGAGCACAAGCGACGAGGAGGCTCAGCGGCCGCCCGCGGAAAGCGAAGCCCTGCACGGAAATCAACTGCGGTGTCATAAGCCGGCCAGCCCATGTATCTCATTTGTCCGTCTTTCGGTCAGATTCATTTCGTTATGTCTCAACCTTTTTTTAGGTTGAATAGTTACAAGGCATGTTTCCTTATGGTGACATGCTTTTTTGTTATATATACGGTCAAGGAGTATATCGCAAAAAACAAGTGAATATAATTAAAATTATTTTTATAAAATTAAGAAAATTATAAAAATATGTGTCATTATTACTGACAAGTTTGGTGAAATAGTGCTGTTTATCCTTTTATAATAGTAAAAAATGACTATAATTTTACTTTTATTAGTTTCTCTCTGTATAGGAGAGTGAATCTATTATGAAAGGATGTGACAATCAGTGTACATAAACAGCAAGCTTTTTTACCGTTTTCAGAAATGACATTTGCCGAAAAGATAAAAAGCGTTCTAGACGCGAACAAAGGGAGGGAAAATCGTTATAAAAGACTAGCCGCTATTACGCGTTTTATAACGATTACTACATGCTAAGTAAAAAAATGTTATCTATTTTAGCAACAACGGTCTTATCAGTAGGATTTGTAGCTGGCTGTGGCAGCAACAGTACATCAGGAGAAGATAAAGGCAGCAATGTTATTAAAATTGCTACGCAAAGCCCTTTGTCAGGAGGTAGTGCAACGTTAGGTGAAGCGATCAAACTGGGAGCTCAGCTAGCTCTTGATGAAGAAAAAGACACGTTTAAAAAATTAGGATATAAACTTCAGCTTGTGCCGTATGACGACCAAGGCGATCCTAAAAAAGGCGTAGCAAACGCTCAGTTAATCGGATCAGACAAAGCTGTCTATGGCGTAATAGGACATTTAAATTCAGGAGTTACCATTCCTTCATCTGAAACGTATGAGAAATACTCAATTCCAATGATTTCTCCTGCAAGTACAGCAACGGATGTAACAGACCGAAAGTTAAAAACAGTTAACCGCATTGTAGCCCGTGATGACTTCCAAGGGCCTGCAGGAGCGAAATATGCTGTTAAAGAGTTGAAAGCAAAAAATATTTTTGTCATTCAAGATAAAACAGCCTACGGACAAGGGCTTGCAGACGCTTTTAAAACAGCGGCTGAAAAAGAAGGGGCAAAAATTGTTGGATTTGAAGGAATTACAGTTGGAGAAAAAGATTTTAACGGTGTGTTAAATCAAGTCTCTAAAGAAAAGCCAGATCTCGTTTATTTTGGAGGGCTCTACGCAGAAGGCGGACTCTTAATTAAGCAAGCTCGTGACAAAGGAATTACCGCTAAATTTATGGGAGGAGATGGCTTAGACTCCTCAACTTTAGTTGATATTGCTGGAGATGCTGTAAAAGATACGTACCTTACGTCAGTAGCAGGAGATGCTTCCAAAACACAATTTGCTAAAGATTATGAGAAGAAATTCAATAAAAAAGTAGAGTCATATTCTGTATACGGGTATGATTCCATGAAGGTTATGCTTCAAGGTATTCAAAAAGCAATTGAAGACAATGATAAAAAGCTTCCTTCTCATGAAGCAGTGCGTGATGCTGTACGAGGTATTAAAGAATACAAAGGAGAACTTACGCAGGTAGGATTTGATGAGAAAGGAGACAATAAATACGCTAAAATCTTTATCTATAAGTTTGACGCTCCTTCATATCCAGCTAAATTAGAAGGGGAAATCTCACAGTAAACCTTAGAAAAGAAAGGTATGGATGTTCCGTACCTTTCTTTTCTTAAAATTGATTTTATAGGACGAAAGGGACGAGGTTATATGTTTGCTCATATTATACAAACGCTGCCGCAAGTGTTAATCGACGGACTAACATTAGGAGCTGTATATGCAATTATTGCCCTAGGTTATACGATGGTATATGGCATTTTAGAACTCATCAATTTTGCACACGGCGAAATTTTTATGTCAGGGGCCTTTATCGGAACCGCTATTTTAATAGGATTAACAGGCGTAGGTTGGATTGCAGCTTTTCCAGCTGTTGTGACGTTAATTTTAGTTCTTCTTATTACGAGTGTTGCGACTGGGTTTCTTGGTATGGGAATTGAAAGAGTGGCTTATCGCCCCCTGCGCAAGTCTTCTAAACTGATTACACTTATTACAGCTATCGGAATGTCGTTTCTATTACAGGATTTTGTGCGCTTCATTACGGAACTTAAGAATGGTAATTATATTGTTAATACCCCTGCTTTATTTTCAGGAAAAGTATCGGTTAACGCTTCTTCTCTTTCATCATCATTTGATGATGCTACATTTAAAGTAACGTTTATCGTAGTGTTAATTGTTGCTCTTTGCTTAATGATCGGACTCGAAATTTTCGTCAATCGAACCAAATGGGGAATGGCAATGAGAGCCGTAGCTCAAGATCCCGATACGGCTTCACTCATGTCCATTAATGTAAACAAAGTTATTTCTCTTACTTTTTTTATTGGTTCGGCTTTAGGGGGAGCAACCGGCGTGTTATTTGCGCTTCATTACGGAACAATTGACCCTTACATTGGTTTCATATTAGGATTAAAGGCTTTTACAGCAGCAGTTTTAGGAGGAATAGGCAATATACGAGGCGCAATGTTTGGAGGGCTAATGCTTGGCATTCTTGAAATGTTTGCAGCTGCGAATTTATCAACAATTACCGGCAATGTTTTAGGAGCAGAGTATAAAGATGTATTTGCATTTGCTATTTTGATTTTGGTGTTAATTTTTAAACCAGAAGGCTTATTTGGAAAAGCCGTTACAGAAAAAGTGTAGGTGATGACGATGAAAAAATTAATGAGTAGGCTTGAAGGAAACAAAAAGGCGCAAATCATTTTATTTTTTATATATGTAATTGCAACAAGCGGTAGTTTAATGCTTGCCCAAAAGTCCGTCGTCGCATTTTTACTTCTTTTATTTTCATTATTACTTCTGTACTTTATGTCTCTTTCTACTAAATTAAAATGGCTAATAGCAGGGGTCATTTTAATTGTGCTGCTTCCTTTTTCAGCTAGCCAAGGCCCTGCTTATGAATCATATATGGAAGTATCTACGCTAGTAGGCATTTATGTTGCTATGGCACTTGGGTTGAACATTGTAGTCGGATTGGCCGGATTATTGGATTTGGGATTTGTTGCTTTCTTTGCAGTTGGGGCTTACACGTATGGAATTTTCGCGACTAATCAAGCTGCTAATTTTATGCCTTTTGGTACGTACCCATTATCAGGAGAAAGCTTTTGGTTTTTTATCATTGCAGGGTGCCTAATAGCCGCTTTATTTGGAGTTTTGCTTGGTATACCTGTGCTGCGCGTAAAAGGAGACTATCTAGCTATCGTTACGCTTGGATTCGGGGAAATTATTCGAATTGTGTTTAACAATTTGGATAAACCGATCAATATTACAAACGGGGCAATGGGGCTGTCCTCCGTGACGCCGCCTTCTATTTTTGGGATTAATTTAGTATATCCAAGTCAGTTCTATTATGTAGTATTAGTCATCTTAGCTGCGGTTATTTTTATTGTACGGCGATTTGAATATTCTAAAGTAGGACGATCGTGGAAAGCGGTTCGTGAAAATGAAATTGCCGCTCAAGCGATGGGAATTCACCTTGTTAGAACAAAGCTGCTTGCGTTTGCTATTGGTGCATCATTTTCAGGCATGATGGGAGTTGTTTTTGCCGCGAAGCAAACGTTTGTCGATCCAACCAGCTTTACGCTGTTAGAATCTATTACGATTTTAGTGATGGTTATTTTAGGAGGAATGGGGAGCGTTCCGGGCGTCATACTTGGAGCAGCGGTTGTAACCATTCTTAATCTTCAAGTATTAACGGAGCTCACGGATTGGTTTAATCAGCTGAGCTTAAACGGAGTTATCTCTATACCGGATGCACTTTCGCCAGCTAAAATGCAGCGATTTATCTTTGGCGGACTTCTTATTTTATTTGCTCTATACAGGTCTCAGGGATTGCTTCCTGCTAAACAGCCTACGTTCGATTTGAAAGAGCTGAAAGAAGAAGCTGAAGAAGAAATACAGCCTGTGATTTCAACAGCTAAGAAAAACGTCAATCTATAGAGGTGAAAGAAATTGTCAATTTTAGAAGTGAAAAATGTAACCAAGACCTTTGGTGGTTTAGTTGCCAATCAAGACGTAACAATGGATATTCAAAAAAATTCAATAACAGCTGTAATAGGACCAAACGGCGCTGGAAAGACCACGTTTTTTAATATGGTGACAGGTGTTTATCAGCCAACCTCAGGTGATATTATGTTAAATGGTCAATCCATAACAGGGCTAAAACCTCACAGCGTATCAAAACAAGGGATTTCTCGGACATTTCAAAACATCAGGTTGTTTAGTAATATAACGGTTTTAGAAAATGTGTTAGTTGGGATGCACAACCATTTGAAAGCAACCACTTTTGAAACGCTGTTGAATTTACCTCGAGCAAGAAGAGCGGAAAAAGCAGCTAAAAAAGAAGCGTATAAGCTGTTGGAATACGTTGGGCTAGAAGCTTTATATAACGAAGTAGCCACTAACTTATCATATGGAGCGCAGCGCCGACTCGAAATTGCGAGAGCGTTAGCTACTAGACCCTCACTGTTATTATTAGACGAACCGGCTGCTGGTATGAATCCGCGTGAAACAAAAGAGCTGACGGATCTTATTCACACGATACGAAGAGACCGGGAAATAACCATTTTATTAATTGAGCATGACATGAAGCTCGTCATGGAAATTTCTGATCATATTATTGTATTAGATCATGGAATAAAAATTGCAGAAGGAAATGCTGAACATATCCGTACGCACCCGAAAGTGATCGAAGCCTATTTAGGAAAAGGAGCGGCAGAGGAGATAGAAAGGAAGGAGAAAAGCACATGACTCTATTAAAGTTAACTGAAGTTGACACCTTTTACGGAGGAATTCAAGCGCTTAAAGGAATAACGATTGATGTAGAAGAAGGAGAAATTGTGACTCTTATTGGAAGCAATGGAGCCGGTAAATCTACCACATTAAAGTCCATTAGCGGTCAAGCTCCTGTCAAAGCAGGTAGTATCGTGTATAAAGGCACCCACATCACGAAATTCCCTCCTCACCAAACGGCCCGGCTAGGAATAGCTCACGTACCAGAAGGAAGAAAAATTTTCCCTAAGATGACGGTAAAAGAAAATTTAACGATTGGAGCCTTCTCACTTTCTAATAAAAAAATAATAGAAGAAAATATGGCTAGAGTACTCACGTATTTTCCGAGATTAAAAGAAAGGCTGACTCAAAAAGGAGGAACGATGAGCGGCGGTGAACAGCAAATGCTAGCTATCGGGCGAGCGCTTATGATGAACCCTTCTATGCTTATGCTAGATGAACCTTCTATGGGGCTTGCTCCCATCATTGTAGAACAAATATTTGAAATCATTATGGAATTAAATAAAAGCGGAATGACCATTTTGCTCGTTGAACAAAACGCTTATCAAGCACTGCAAATCGCGCACCGAGGCTACGTGATTCAAACGGGAGAAATTATTTTGCAAGGAAAAGGACCGGAATTAATTCACAATGAAAAAATAAAAGAAGCTTATTTAGCTTAAAAAACAAACCGCATCGCGTTTTAACGCTGCGGTTTATTTTTGTTCACAGGGGATGATTTGGATAAAGCAGGTAAGCATTGCTATTATCTGGTTTAGTTTCTTAATTAAGTAGGGAACGTTTAAAATAAGATTATTGAATAAGTGAGTAATTAGATAACCTCCTAGATGAAAGGAATGCTTCCATTTAAAGCTTTTTCATAAAAAACAAAAAAAGTTGAAACTTTTTTCATCAAAAAACGTTTATAAAGTAATAGAAAAAAATGGGTACGGTTATTTACACTCAAAAAGGAAGTGAGAGCGTGGCGACGCTGAAAACTAATTATTTGACTGACTTATGCTTAATCTATAGAGAAAGTCAATTTTATGTAATGCAAATACCTAGTTTCTACAAAAAAATGGCTAGCAAATACTTTCAGTTTCAGCCCCAAGAAAAAATAATTGCGTATTTACACAGCTCTTTTATAGCGGGCCTAGATAAAAGGGGAATTTGCTTTACAAATAAGGGGATTTACTGGAAAAGCAGAGGGATGAAAAAAGGAAAAATGTTATGGGAAGATTTCGCTAACATTCAATCCATTACCATTCGAAAAGAAGAAATGATTTGTTTTAATGACGTGGAGAAATTTCAAGTCAATCAAAACGATTACTCAGCTAGAAAGCTAGTATCTCTATTAAAAAAAATCAAGAAATTTATTCGCACTCATTCCCATGAATATATGTGTCAAGACTATATATATCCATGTGTATCCTCAAAAGAATTAACTTCTATTTGTTCATCTTTTCAAATTCATCAAACACCTGATCCAAAAGATGTGTTGTCGGTAGCAGGACAACTATGTGAAGAAGTTGAAAAAGAGATGCGAAACAGGCTCTATTTACCTGCAAAAGAAAAAATTGTAGCTCATTTAAATACATATCCTCTTCAAAAAACCGAGGGGATTACCGTTTGTTCTAAAGGAATTTATTTCTCAAAATCTTTTAAAACAGTTTATTACCCTTGGCACTTATTTCGCCACGTGAGTATTTCAGTGGAAACAGAGGAATTAAAAATTGCTAAAAAACATTCGTTATCTCTCAACTCAGCTGCCGTATCAAGCGGAGAAGTAATGCTGTTTCTCAAACAAATTAAACAGCATGTGCAGGCTTTACATGAAAAAGAAATCGATATTAAACAAGATAATAAGTTTGCATGGAAAATGTTAATTTAAAAAACAGGTTACCGGTAATCTGTTTTTTTGTTTTGTAGTTCTTTAGAATCATTTATTTGGAATATTGAAAGACATCATACAAGTAAACAAGACTAGAATATTGGAAGTTAAGAAAATTTTTCCATGACTATAAGGTTAATTTTACCAAAATGTCTTTTTCGTTTGGATAATTATGCTAAAATAGAGCTCGAGTTTATTTTAAGGAGCTGACAACAAGATGGAACGTAATTATTCAATTGATTTTATTAAGTTTTTTGCTACAGTGTTTGTGGTTTGTATTCATGTTAACCCATCACATGACGATTTCTTTTTAGGGAACCAGGAAAATGTGCTAGATGTCATTGTTGACACATTTGCACGATTCGCGGTTCCTTTTTTCTTTATTGTATCAGGGTATTTGTTTACGAATAAAATTCAAAAACATCCAAAACCTTCTGCATACTTAAAAAAATACACGTGGAATATTTCAAAGCTTTATGCATGTTGGTTCATCTTTTATTTATTGTTTGGTGTAGTTCTGCGCTTATTTCAGAACCACGGAACATTAGCAGAGCGAAAAGATGCAGTAGCTGATTATTTAACATCATCCATCACATTCAAAGATATCTTTTATTATGGAAGTGACACAAGCGGATTTCAGCTTTGGTACTTGATCGCGTTAATTTGGGCTGTTGTCATCGTTTTCTTATTTCAACGATGGAAAAAGATTGGCTTATTAATGTTTATCAGCACCGTATTATATGTAACTGGGTTATTTGGGCAGTCTTATTCTTTATTTTTTCCACTTTCTTTTCAAACGAGAGATGCCCTGTTCTTTGGTTTGTTCTATACAGTATTAGGAGCTATGTTTGCCCTTTATGGCAAGCAAATTCTGTCAGTATTAAACGTAAGGCCAATGATTTATTTAGCCAGCTTTTTTGTGTTTTCAGCGTTAGAGATCGTCGAGCGCTACTGGTTGGTTAATATCCAGCACAGCAAGCCCGGAGACTATTTTATTTCCACAATTTTTTTATCGGCATCATTGTTTTTATTCGTATTGAGCAGTCCAAGTCTTGGCAAAAACTCGTTTTTTTCAAAAGTTGGGAAAAATTCAGTTGGCATTTATGTCGTGCATATATGTATATTAAATGAGACCTATCGATTGCTTCGTTCCATAGATTCTTCTTTCTTTACAAATAGTATCGTCGCATATGTACTTATCGTCCCAGCAGTTTTTTGGTGCTCGTACTATTTATACAGAGGGATTCAATGGACAAAGGGAAAGTTACATGCAAAGCCGCACAAACATTCGTTTACAAAGCTACAGCATAAATAAGAAAAGCACCGGAGCAAGGGACTGACCCCAAAGCTTCCGGTGTTTTTTTGATAAAAAATGAGTAATTTAAAACCTAATTGGCTTGAGCTTCGTCTAATGTATTGAAAAAGAGGTGAGTGAAGTGAACGATTTGCTATTTGCATTAGTAGAGCAAGAAGAATATGAAATTCTTTTAGAAGAGGCTATGAATGAATATGGTCAATCCATCTTGCAGCTTGTATATTCTTACGTGCGAAATTCTACTGTTAGTGAGGATTTGACACAAGAAATTTTTGTGAAGTTTTATAATTCTCTTTCTACGTATTCTAAGCAATCTAGTTTGAAAACTTGGTTATGGCGCATTGCTATTAATCACTGCAAAGATTATTTAAAAAGTTGGTACGTGCGAAAAATGCAATTTACAGAACATATACATACGATTTTTGAATCAAGCAAAGAAATGATCGAAGAAGAAATGGTAAAAAACGAGGAGTCTGAAGAATTGGTTCAAACTGTAATGAGTCTTCCATTAAAGTATAGAGAACTCATTTATCTGCATTATTTCGAAGAATACACAATTAAAGAAATAGCTGAGCTTTTATCTATTAATTCTAATACGATTAAAACACGATTACGGCGTGGAAAAGAATTGTTAAAACAAATGATAGAGGAGGGCTAATATGGATGAAAGATTACGTCATCTAAAAGGCTCAATGAAGCAATCTGTATTCCAAAACCTGCAGTTTACTGACAAGCACAAGCAAGCTATTAAGCGAAAAATAAAACAAGAAAACATTTTACTGCCAGCGCTACAGCTTCTGTCAGTTGAAAAAAATGGAATAGAACTTGTTCAAAAACTACGGAGTAGAGGAATTCAAGAGTTTGATGAACAAGAAGGGTTTGTGTACATTCTGCTGCATCAGCTTGAGCAAAAATCATACGTAACAAGCCGCTGGAAAGAAGATCAGAAGAAATACTATCAGCTGAATAGTAAAGGTAAAAAGGTAATGAAAAGCTTAGAAAATGGAAGTCAACGATCAGCTTTTGTCCTTCAAGGGTTATTAGGAGGAGGACAATGAAAAAAGAAGAATTTTTACAGTCAATTACTCAAGAAATAAAACATAAAGAAGCAAAAGAAGCAGTGTATCAAGAGCTTGATACCCATATTAAAAACTTAGAACGAGAATCTATTCAGCGCGGTGTTTCTCAAGAGGAAGCTGAAAAAAAAGCTGTTGAACAAATGGGCAGTTCAGCGGAACTAAGCAGACGCTTTCAAAAGCTATACCGCACAAAGATTGATTGGATCTTAGTTTCATTATTTGTTGCAGCGTTAGGCTTAGGAATGTTGACAATTAAGCTAGGTTCATCTATATCAATGGAAACCAAACTTATTACTGCATTAATTGGACTAGCCCTGACAGCAGTATGTGCTTTTCAAAACTACCGCAAGTGGAGAGAGTGGGGGTGGGTAGCATTTATAGCTCCTACACTCCTCCTTGTAGTATTTAATCTGCATATATTGCCAGAAAGGATTCAACCAAACGTTCAAGGTACAACCGTAGTAAACCTATCTTTTTTTAGCCTAGATTTAAATTTCATTTTAATATTTTATTTAATAGGTTGGGGATATATTTTACAACGTAGGTCATGTAACGTTCCCATTATGGCAGTACTATTTATTTTAACCATAGTCTTATACGGGCATTTAACTAGTATTCCTAATGTGATGATGTACATCATCATGATCGCTTCTATGTTTATATTTAGTGCTCGTAAACATGCTAAAAAGATCACTTTGTTGTTTCTGCTCACACTGTTTATAATTATAGCCGTTATGCTGCTCCTTTCAGGAAGCTCTTATTACTTAAGTCGTCTATCAATTGTGTTGCATCTAGGGAAAGATCCAGCAGGGGCAGGCTACGTCCCTGTACATCTTTCTCGCCTGTTCCATCAAGCTGAGTGGCTTCCTCAAGCTAATCCATCAGAGGGATACCGAATAGGTGGAATCGACACAGAATTTGTATATGCAGGTTTGACCTATGCCTACGGCTGGGGAATTTCAATTTTTATTATGCTAGTGTTGAGTGCTTTATTAGTAAAAATGATACTGTTAATTAAACAGATTCGCGATCCGTTTGGAAAAATGCTCGTTTCCGGAAGCGTAAGCGTGTATGCATTTCAGTTGCTTTATAATTTAGGTATGTCGTTTAATCTCCTCCCAATTATGGGTGTATGGTTGCCATTTATAAGTTATGGTATGGGTCCCACAATTGCAAATGCGGTGTTCATTGGCATTGTGCTTAGTATATATAAAACAAAAGATATACCGATAAAAGAGCTGGCTAACTAAGCCAGCTCTTTTATGATGCAATAGCATACAAAAGCTGCTTTTGCATTTTAGGAGATAAAGGAATATTTTGATACAATTCGTAAATATGATGTTCGTTCCGGTGATAACAAATCCAATCCTTGTACGTTCCTTTTAAGAAGATGCGAAAAAACACGATTCGCTTATTCGTGCCGCCTGTTTTTAATTCAATTTTCAAATCATCTGTTTCTAATGTATACTGTACTGTAGAAGAGGAGAGAGCAAGTTTAGTTGTTTTTTTACTTGTTTTAATGAATTCGGCAAGTTCAATGATCTTCATTTTTTTACCTCACTCTATTGTAAATTAGGGGTATCTTATACGTATGATGTGTACAAAGAAAATAGAATCGTTTTTTTTATAGTTTAGAAGAATGATCTTCAGCCCCTTCGTTAAGGGATTTGCATAAAAGGTTGACGTTTTCTTTGAATACAAATAAAATGCATATTAAGAAGTATTTCCCTCATTGTAACTACAGAAAAAGAAGAATTAAGGGGGCTCAATATGTTGACTGACTTAGTCGTAAGTCAAAAAGTAGTCAAGGTAAATGAATTTACTGTTGTAGGAGTGCCTATTCGAACAGATGAACCTGTGGAAGAAACGGGCACAGGTCTTATTCCTGAGCACTGGCAGACTTTTTATAAACAACAGTTAGCTAATAAAATCGCCAATAAAGTAAATGGTAATACATTTGCTCTTTATACAGAATTTGAATATAATCAAAAAATGGATTTTACATTTGCTCTAGGATATGAAGTTTTACCTGGCGGCGAACTCAAAGATGATATGAGAGAGTTCATCATCCCAGAAGGTGAATATATGGTGTTTACAACAGCTGTTGGGCCAGCTAGACAGGTAGTAGTAGAGGCTTGGGCTTATATTCGCGAGTGGGCTAAAAAAAATCATCGTGCCTATAAAATAGACTTTGAATTATATGATGAACGCTGTATTGATCCTGAGTGCAGTCAAGTTGATATTTATGTTTCGATTTAATAGCTAGTTTTGCTAAGTAGTTAAGATGCAGATAAGCGTTTTTTGCTGCGTTCTTACTTTTGACGATAGGAATACAAAAGGGGTTTAGTGAGAGTGATCAGCAACGATTTATTACAAGCTTTAAAAGACGGATATAAACAGAGAATTAAATGGGTACTTATAAGTCAAATGGCACTGTTCATCACCGTAGCAGTCATACTTGTATCAAATTTTGTCACTAAATTTTCGTTTAACCAATTAAGCTTTATTTTTGTTTTGGTTAGTATAAGTTCGCTGTTATCAGGGGTAGAGCACGTATTGTTAAAACGTGAGAAGTGGCAATGGATTTTTGATTTTATTTTAGCTGCTTTTTTTATTGGTTTATCTCTTTTTTTACACCGTTAAAGCGCCTGGTTCAGCGCTTTTTTATTTTGAACAGCTCAGCACACAAATTTCGGACCTTTCTAGTATAAACAAAACAAAAATAGGTATTTATGACGAAAATAGTCAGAAAATTTAGTAAAAAAGTCTTGTATCTTGTCTTTATTTCGATTATGATAAGTTTACACCCTTCGTATTCACTTCTTTGGATGTCAGTACCTCTATTTTTACACTACAGAAAAGAGGTGAAGCCATTTCTTCAGTTTTCCTGCTAGCCTGCATATTAACCCTTTTAGCTATTTTATTTAGTAGCAACTACCCTCAAAATTAAAGGAGAGATCCGCGCTTATGTCAAAAGCTCCTGTAAAAAACGATATTGAACTTCAACTATCTGAAACGCACTTTTTTCAACTGCTTGATTTAATTTATTTAGGTAACTGGATGGTCACAGCATGTTCTGGAGTGGAAGATGAGCATGCACAGGAATATACGGATGTAGAAAAACAAATGTTTTCACACGCAGAGCCTTTCCTTGAAAAAGGACCTTTTCACACGCTAAACAGTGAGGTTATGTTTACAGAAGAACATGAAGATTCTCTTCAAGATATTATTGGAGAATACGATAACGAAGTGTTTTGGGAAGCGCTAGCCTATCGCATGGCTAAACGAGATGTGATAGAGCAAATAGGACCCACTAAAGAAATAAAAAATGAAGTTTTTATGCAAATTTTCCATCGAGAAATGGATTATATACGAGAGTTTGAGACAAATGGAATTAAACGAATAACTATACCGCCTTTGCAGTAAAGGAGACAAATCGGCTTTCAACCTTGAAGGCCGATTTGCTGTTAAGCTGAAGCTTTTCTATTCCGCCTGAGAGGCGGGAGAGATCGGTATGTAAAGCTCCGCCATAACCATTCACACGGACCGTAATAGAAATAATAAAGCCACCACTTATTAAGAAAAAGCTGGAGTGTATAGATGATGAGACAAATAACCGTGCTTTCCATTAAGGTAAGAGTTCCGTATAAACCAAAGACTCGAACCATCCACAGGCAAATTAAAGTTTGGCTAAGGTAAGTTGTTAATGCCATTGTTCCACTATACTTAAAAAGACCCAGCATTGAAGCGTAAGGAGAAAATTGCAGGAATAACAGTAAGGTGGTAAGATAAAAAAAACATAGAAAAATGCCGCTCAAGCTTGTAAAAAGGTGAATGGCCGCCTGCTGATAGAGTTCGTATCTTAAAATCTCTGTTTTTAGCATGGCCAGAATAATAGTTAAAGTGAAACCTGCTGCGCCTGTTATTGACTGAATTTTCTTGAAAAAAGAACGATTTTGTTCGATATTATGTACCAATCCTTTTTTAGCAGTATATAAGCCAAATAACAACATAGAAAATACGGGAAAGATAGAAAACGGTAGATTTAATAGCATAGGCACCACTTCAACATTCAAACGATAAAACAGCCAAGATAAATAGTCTGCTTGCCTGTAGGTGGATAAATATTGGGTTAAGACATGTTCATGTAAAGCTTTATACTCCCACTGAGCCTCCTGCAAGACGTGTGCTGGAATAAAAAACTGCATACAAGCTAAAAGATAAAAAAAGCATAGCAAGCCTATTGCCCACAGCAAAATCGTCTTAGCTTTTCGATTGTAAAAAAAGAATAATAAAAGACCGCCAATAGCATACACATGCAAAATGTCTCCATACCAGAAAAAGACAAGATGAAAAAGCCCGATTAATAGCAATGCAGCCATTCTTCTTGACCATAAAGCAGCGGCAAAGTACTGCTTTTCTTCAGCTCTATGCAAAAAAATTCCGCATCCAAGTCCAAACAAAAAAGAAAAGATGGTAAAAAACTTCCCTTGGACAAACAGCTGCAAGAATAAATCAATATAAGCATCTATTCCTTCATACTTATAAGAAACATTGTACAGCTGAAAAATAAATATCGGAGAAGTAAAAGCCGGTATATTCACTAAAAAAATGCCCAGCAAAGCAATGCCCCGAATAATATCAAGAATAACAAGACGTTCGTTAAGGGGAAGTGGAGAAGGATTCATCGCTGTCGCTCCTTTTGGTTAGATATGTACATCTTAACACGGCAGTGTCGAAAAAATAGGTGGAAGTACAAAAAAATAAGCGGAAAGATTCATAGCTTTATGGATGAAAAAGTTGGATAATAATGGTATGGTCACCCATATCAAATATGAAAGGTGGAGAAAAAGATGAAAACAGCACTTGTGTTAGGTGGAACGCGTTTTTTCGGAAAAAATTTAGTTCAGACATTGCTTTCTAAAGGAGTACAGGTTACGTTAGCAACGCGAGGTAAAACACCGGATGATTTCGGCGACCGAGTTGAGCGAATTTTTCTTGATCGTGTAGAAAAAGATTCTGTAATCGAAACAACAAGAGGAAGAAAATGGGATGTTATCTTCGATCAAATATGCTA
This sequence comes from Priestia sp. FSL W8-0524, assembly GCF_038005965.1. NCBI lineage: Bacteria > Bacillati > Bacillota > Bacilli > Caryophanales > Bacillaceae > Priestia > Priestia sp. FSL W8-0524. Next base: position 2,726,930 of record NZ_JBBOUG010000001.1, on the reverse strand, counting down.
TTCTTCACACGGCGCAGCTGTTGCTGTTGAAGCTTTTCGTCATAGTACGAGTCACTATGTACTTACCTCGACTCTTTCAGTATATGGTTCTTTAGAAAAAACGTGTTATGAAGAAGATTTTGATCCATATAAGTATCCTATTTCATATACACGCCGTGAAAATATTTCCTATCAAGAAGGAAAACGCCAAGCCGAGGCAGTATTCTTTCAAAAAGCACCGTTTTCGGTAACAGCTGTCCGTTTTCCAATTGTTATGGGAAAAGATGATTATACGGACCGCTTGCGTTTTCACATAGAAAAAATTATGCATGGAGAAGAAATTGGTGTACCGGCTATTGAAGCAGAAATGAACTTCATTTCACAGGAAGAAGCAGGTGAATTTTTAGTTTGGTGTGCAGAACAGAAGCTAAAAGGGCCGATTAACGCTTGTTCAAATGGTACCATTTCACTCAAAAATTTATTTTCATATATTGAACAAGCAGCGGATAAAACAGCAAGAACAACCTCTCGTTTAACGGATGAAAATAGTTCTCCGTACGGAGTAGATCATTCTTGGACGATGAGCAATGAAAAAGCTAGCTTTTGGGGATATTCATTTACGAACCTGCAGGACTGGCTGCCTTCATTAATCAAAACTGTCGTTGAAAGCGAAAAGAAAGTACCTTTAAGTTAGAGAACAACAAAGACTGCACGTTTAGCAGTCTTTTTGCTGTTACAAGCAGAACATTTTTATTTTATGAGTAAAAAAGGTACGCTAAGTATACATCATTATATAGAAGAAAGAAGGATACACTATGGCAAAACATCACTTTCATTTGCAAGCAAATTGGCCAGGAGGCCGAAATGAAGTGGGAACAATTGAAGCAGGGCAATTAAAAACAAACATTTCTATTCCACCAGAAATGGACGGGCCAGGAGCCGGGACAAATCCAGATGAAATGCTGCTAGGAGCAGCAGCCACCTGCTACATTATCACGCTTGCAGCGATGCTAGAAAGAAGTGGAATCCATCAGGAGGCTTTAACGATGGAATCAGAAGCTATCGTGGACGTAACGAATGGTGTGTTTACGTACGAAAAAATCATTCATAAACCTCACGTGATTGTCACACCTGAATTTGCGGCTCAAGAAGAGAAAATCAATCGACTTATAAAAAAAGCAGAAACGTCCTGTATGATTTCAAGAGCCATTCAAGGAAATGTAGAGATCGAGTTAGAACCTCAGTTGACAGTAAAAGCGTAATGAATCCATTACGCTTTTGTTATGTTTATTTCTAAAAAATAGCACATTTAAGATTGTAAAATACTCAAATTTGAATATAATAATTTAAGTAGCTATCATTTCTGTTCATCAAAAAGATGACGCGAAAGGAGGAACTGAAATGGTTTCATCAGAAAAACATATTCGTTTTATCGTAGCAGGATTGCTGCTCGGTATTTTTATGTCAGCCATGGATAATACCATCGTAGCGACGGCTATGGGGAAAATCATTTCTGATCTAGGCGGATTAGATAAGTTTGTTTGGGTTACGTCCGCTTATATGGTTGCCGTGATGGCAGGTATGCCGATATTTGGTAAACTATCTGATATGTACGGCCGTAAACGGTTTTTTATTTTTGGGTTAACCGTATTCTTACTTGGATCCGCATTGTGTGGTTTAGCACAAAGCATTGTGCAGCTAAGTATTTACCGAGCGATTCAAGGAATTGGAGGAGGAGCGCTTCTTCCGATTGCTTTTACCATCGTATTTGATATTTTCCCTCCTGAAAAACGCGGGAAAATGACGGGATTATTAGGTGCCGTTTTTGGCTCAGCAAGCGTATTTGGTCCACTTCTCGGTGCTTACATTACGGAATACATCAGCTGGCACTGGGTGTTTTACGTGAACGTGCCAATTGGACTTTTATCGTTATTTTTTATTATGCGCTTTTATAAAGAGTCAAAAAGTCATAAAAAGCAAAAAATTGACTGGGCTGGTGCAGCCACTCTTGTCATTTCAGTAGTAAGTTTAATGTTTGCTCTTGAACTTGGAGGAAAAGAGTATGAGTGGTCTTCTCCGCAAATTTTATCTCTTTTTGCTATCTTTGCTGTGGCGCTGTCACTCTTCTTTTTTGTGGAAAAGCGCGCGCAAGAGCCGATTATTTCATTTTGGATGTTCAAGCGCCGTTTATTTGCAACATCACAAATTCTCGCTTTCTTATACGGAGCAACGTTTATTATTTTAACGGTATTTATTCCTATTTTCGTTCAAGCTGTCTACGGAGGTTCTGCTACAAATGCAGGTTTAATTTTAACTCCGATGATGTTAGGCTCAGTAGCAGGAAGTGCGATCGGCGGGATTTTTCTCACAAAAACAAGCTTCCGAAACTTGATGATTATGTCCGTTTTCTCATTTGCAGTAGGAATGTTCTTGTTAGGAACAATGGAACCTGATACACCTCGTTGGATGCTCACGGTATTTATGATTTTGACTGGATTTGGCGTAGGGTTTAGCTTTTCTCTTTTACCAACGTCGTCAACTCATAAGCTAGATCCACAGTTTAGAGGTTCTGCCAACTCAACAAACTCATTTGCTCGTTCTTTAGGAATGACGCTGGGAGTTACGATTTTTGGAACGATTCAAAGCAATACATTTACAAATGAGCTGCAGCGCAATTTTCAAGGTATGGGAAATGGATCACAAGGAGCATTTTCTCAAATAGGAGATCCGAGTGCAGTTTTTCAATCAAGTGCCCGAAACAGCATTCCGCCTCAAATATTAGATAAGATTGTTGATGCTATGTCTACATCGATCACGTATGCATTTATGCTTGCTCTTATTCCAATTGCAGTAGCTATTATTACTGTCTTTTTAATGGGAAATGAACGAGTGGAAGTTCCCCCTAAAAAGCGGGTAGAAGCTAAGGAACCTGCAGCTCAAAAATAGAAAAGGCACGAATTTATTCGTGCTTTTTTTACTAAATAAGATGCATATCAAGAGGTGAAAGGTGTTATGAGTGTTAAATTAGTCATACTGGGCTTATTAATGGAAGGAAATAAGCACCCTTATGAAATTCAGCAAACCATTAATGAAAGACAAATGAAGCACTATATTAAACTTGCAAGCGGTTCTTTATATTACGCTTTTGATACGCTCGAAAAAGATCAGTTGGTGAAAGTAGTCGATGTGATTCGAGAGACGAACAGACCTGAAAAGACCGTTTATTCTATCACGGATGCAGGAAGAGAAGAATTTGAACGCCTTTATTTTGAACAGCTGTTAAAAAAAGAGCATATGCATAGACCTGTTTATGCTGCTCTTTCATTTACTTCTTACGTGGATCAAAAAAAAGTGGCTTCTGCTTTAGAAAAAAAGATTGAGGAAACGGCAGCTTATTTAGAAAAAATGCAAAATTTGTACCAAGTTAAAAAGGTGGATCATTCCATTGCAAATCTGTCGATCATTATGCGCACGATTATGCATTTGAAAGTAGAACTAACTTGGTTCACTCATTTACTCGAAGCGGCGAAAAGCAGCAAGCTTACAGAAGTAGATGATGGTTATTTTAAAGACGTTGAAAAAATCGTAGATGAGTTTTAAAAAAAGAAGCAAAACACTGCTTCTTTTTTTAAATAGTCATAAAATATATTTCAAGCAATTTAATTTTGCCAAAAGCTAGGTCAATAACAATTAATTAACACCTGATTCGACCTTTAATCAGCTTTACTTATAAAACGCTTTCAAAAAGTAGTAAGACTATTAAAAAAGTAAAAAAAATTAAAGAAATATAGCGATTTCATTTTGATTGACGAGTAAAAGAGTGGTAAAATATAAGCAGATATCAGATACACACGCAGTGAGATTTATCACTCGTTGTAAAGATGTCAGACGATAAGGTAATCGACATTCAAAATGGAAAGATTGTTGAGTACGACAATTATTATAACTCGTTGGGGGTTTTATCATGGGTAACGAAACGTCGAATAGAGGGGAGCCTTGGCAAGGATTTTTGGGTCCGAACTATGGCTATGTATTAGAACAGTATGAGTTATATGAAGAGCAGTCAGATCTAGTAGATCCAGACTTAAAAGAATTATTTGATTATTGGGGTGCTCCTCCATTAAACGAAAGTGAGCAGGTTCAGCAAGCTGAATACGCACAGGCTGCACCTTCAGCTAACACATCTAAAATTGCATCGGCTATTAAGCTAGCGGAAAACATCCGTGCTTATGGTCATCTATACGCGTCAATTAAGCCTCTTGAAAGCGAGAAGAAAGATCCTGTCTTGCTTCACTTGGAAGATTACAATTTAACGCAAGAAGATTTAAAATCAATTCCGGTTGATATTTTATGTACGAATGCGCCATCACACGTCAAAAATGGTTTAGACGCAATTAACTATTTAACAGATGTCTACACAAAAACCATTGCGTTTGAATTCCATCACGTACATAACATGGAAGAGAATAAGTGGCTGACTGATATGGTCGAGTCAGGTGCTATTTTCCAACCTCTTTCAAATGAGAAAAGAACTTCTGTATTAAAGCGTTTAACAGAAGTAGAAGGCTTTGAACAATTTTTACACCGTACATTTGTCGGACAAAAACGCTTTTCTATTGAAGGCGTAGATATGTTAATTCCACTTGTAGATGAACTGATTGCACGCTCAGTGGAAACAAGCCCAAAAACGGTTAATATCGGTATGGCTCACCGTGGACGTTTAAATGTATTAGCACACGTATTAGGCAAGCCGTATGAAATGATTTTTGCGGAATTCCAGCATGCGCCTAACAAGGAATTAGTTCCTTCAGAAGGTTCAATCGGTATCAACTACGGCTGGACGGGAGACGTAAAATATCACCTGGGTGCCGACAAACAAATTAAAGCAGAGAACACAGTTCGAGCTCGTTTGACATTGGCTAGTAACCCTAGTCACTTGGAGTTTGTTAATCCGGTTGTGGAAGGGTTTACAAGAGCGGCTCAAGATGAGCGTGATGTGAATGGATACCCGAAACAAGATGTAAAAAAATCGTTCGCGATTTTAATTCACGGAGATGCTGCGTTCCCTGGTGAAGGTATTGTACAAGAAACGCTGAACTTAAATCAATTGACTGGTTATCAAACAGGTGGAACAATCCACATTATTGCTAACAACATGATTGGATTTACAACAGAAAGCGTCGATTCTCGTTCAACAAAATATGCAAGTGACTTAGCAAAAGGGTTTGAAATTCCAATTGTTCACGTAAACGCGGATGATCCGGAAGCCTGTTTAGCGGCTGCTTATTTTGCTTATGAGTATCGCAGACGTTTTAACAAAGATTTCTTGATTGATTTAATTGGATACCGTCGATTTGGCCACAATGAAATGGATGAACCGTCTGTAACGCAGCCGAAGATGTATGAAATTGTGACAAAACGTCCAACCGTTCGTGCTATGTATGCAAAGCAGCTCGAAGAACAAAACGTTATTCAAAGCGGTCAAGCAGATCAAATTAATGAAGAGTTACAAGCGAAGTTAAAAGCAGCTTATGAGAAAGTACCGCCAAAAGCTGAAAAACAACATAGAATTATGGAAATGCCACAAGCAGTCTTCAAAGGAATTTCAGATATTGATACATCTGTTACAAAAGAAGAGCTGTTTGAAGTGAATCAAGAGCTAGTGAAATACCCTGAAGGATTTAACGTATTTCCAAAACTTGATCGCATCTTATCTAAACGTGCCAAAGCGTTTGAAGAAAATGAAAGCGTGGATTGGTCATTGGGTGAGGCGTTTGCATTTGCTACGATTTTAAGAGACGGCACGCCAATTCGTATTACAGGCCAAGATTCTGAACGTGGTACGTTTGCACATAGACATCTTGTTCTTCATGATCATAAGACAGGGGATGTTTACTCACCACTACACGCAATGAAGAACGTAAGCGCTTCCTTTGATATTCGTAACAGTCCATTATCTGAAGGTTCAGTGCTTGGATTTGAATACGGCTATAATGTATTTGCTCCTGAAACGCTTGTTCTTTGGGAAGCACAATTCGGTGATTTTGCCAATGCAGGTCAAGTTATTATTGACCAGTTTATTGCAGCAGGTCGTGCTAAGTGGGGACAAAAATCTGGAATGGTCTTATTGCTACCACATGGCCATGAAGGTCAAGGGCCAGAACACTCAAGCGCTCGTCTAGAACGTTATTTACAGCTAGCTGGAGAAAACAACTGGACAATCGCAAACGTAACAAGCGCTGCGCAATATTTCCACTTACTTCGACGACAAGCTGCCATTTTACAGCGCGAAGAAGTAAGACCGCTAGTAGTTATGACACCAAAAAGTTTGCTTCGTAATGCTTTTAGTGTGTCAAACCTTGAAGAGTTTACAAAAGGCTCTTTCCGCTTAGTAGTAGAACAGCCTGGATTAGGCAAAAAAGAAGATGCAGTTGAACGAATCGTTCTGTGCAGCGGAAAAATCAGCAGTGAGTTAACGGAACGCTTAAACAAAGCAGAAGATGATAAAGATTGGCTACACGTTCTTCGTCTAGAACAAATTTATCCGTTCCCAAGACGCGTAATTGCTGAAATCTTTGCTCGCTATAAAAATTTAAAAGAGATTGTCTGGTTACAAGAAGAGCCCGAAAACATGGGCGCATGGAACTATGTAGAAGATCGACTGCGTGAAGTAGCACCAGAAGGAGCTACTGTTGACTACATCGGCCGCACAAGACGCTCAAGTCCAGCTGAAGGAGATCCAACAGTTCACAGACAAGAACAAGAACGTATTTTACAAGATGCATTAACTAAAAATGAAATTGCTAACGACGTTGTTACACGATAAGGAAGGGGAATGAACCATGGGAGAGATTAAAGTACCGGAATTAGCAGAATCAATTTCTGAAGGAACAGTTGCACAGTGGCTAAAACAAGTAGGAGATTTCGTTGAAAAAGGCGATTATATCGTTGAACTTGAAACAGATAAAGTTAACGTTGAAATTACAGCTGAAGACTCTGGTGTGCTAACAGAACTTCTTGCTGGCGAAGGCGACACAGTGCAAGTTGGTGAAACAATTGCACGTCTTGAAGCGAAAGAAGGAGCTTCAGCACCAGCAGCACCAAAAGCTGAAGAAAAACCAGCAGAGGAAGCACCAAAACAAGAAGCTGCTCCAGCTCAGCAAAAAACAGTTGAAGAAGTAGCGCCAGCAGCTGAAGCGCCTCAACAAGGAAATCAAAAACAATGGCTGATTGCTTCTCCTGCAGCTCGCAAAGCAGCAAGAGAACGCGGAATCAAGCTAGATCAAGTACCAACTACTGATCCTCTTGGCCGCGTGCGTAAACATGATATTGATTCATATGCAGATCAAAAATCAAATGAGCAAAAACAGCAGGCACAAGCAAGTAAGCCAGCTAACCCGGTATCTCCGTCTCCAGCGGCAAGTGAAAATAGCGACAAACCTGTTGAACGCGAACGTATGTCACGTCGTCGTCAAACAATTGCCAAACGTCTCGTTGAAGTTCAGCAAACAGCGGCTATGTTGACAACGTTTAACGAAGTAGACATGACGGCTGTTATGGCTCTTCGCAAACGACGCAAAGACAAATTCTTTGAACAGCACGACGTAAGACTTGGCTTTATGTCATTCTTCACAAAAGCAGTAGTAGCAGCACTTAAAAAATACCCATTATTAAATGCTGAAATTCAAGGCAACGAGTTATTAATTAAAAAATTCTACGATATTGGTATTGCTGTGTCAGCTCCAGACGGTCTTGTTGTTCCAGTTGTACGTGATGCTGACCGTAAAACATTCGCTGGTATCGAAGGATCTATCGTTGATTTAGCGAAAAAAGCGCGCGACAACAAATTAGCATTAAAAGATTTACAAGGTGGAACGTTCACAATTACAAACGGCGGTGTATTCGGTTCATTAATGTCTACACCAATTTTAAACGGGCCTCAAGTTGGTATTTTAGGAATGCACAAAGTTCAGCTTCGTCCGGTAGCAATTGATGAAGAGCGTATCGAAAATCGTCCGATGATGTACATTGCACTTTCTTACGATCACCGTATCGTTGACGGCAAAGAAGCCGTAAGCTTCCTAGCTACTGTTAAAGAACTATTAGAAGATCCAGAATCTTTATTACTAGAAGGTTAATAAAAAAAACCTGCTATTCTCTCGGAGAATAGCAGGTTCTTTTATGTTCGCTTAATGCCTGCAACATAAGCAGGACCCAAAAAAGTCATGCTAGCGAGTGTCAGAGCCATTTCTCTAGGTGACTGCTTCATATCTTGTTCTAGCCAGTGCTGAATGACGCCAAGATGCGCTGACGTTACATAAGACATTAAATGTTCAAGTGGAACAAGCGGAGGCGTTTTATTATCCATGAGCTCTAATTTTTCCAGCATATTGGTTTTCATAACTTCTTTAATTTTAAGATGAAAGCCAGGGTTGCCTTTTGGACCAAGCATAACCTGCATAAAACGCGCATTCTTTTGAATATATTCAAAAAGCGCAATAATAAACGGCAAAGGCTGTTCTTTCAAATTAGCAGATACAATCTCATTTGGATTTGCTTTTTTGATAAATTCTTTTATCTCTTGAATGACTTCATTTTCACTTTTTTCAAGCAAATCGTATTTGTCTTGGTAGTGTAAATAAAAAGTTCCTCGATTAATATCGGCTTTTTTCGTCAGATCTCTGACCGTTACGCCTTCAAATCCTTTATCTTCCATTAATTCTGTTAAAGCATCTCGGATAAATTTCTTCGTTCGAATAATTCTACGATCTGTTTTTAAATTCCCCACAGTTTTTAAACACCTACTTTTTTCTTTAATAATGAACAGTTATGTGTTTTGTGTTAAGTAAGCGACATTCCCATGATTATTGCATATTGAGAATGCAGGTAAATTTATTATAATTTACATAGTGATCACTAATCAACAGCATGTACATTATCTCTCCGTCAACGTGTATATGCTTAAAGAAGGGGATATCTATATGAAATTAAGTAAGCAAAAGCTTATATATCTTTCACCAATTATAGTGGTAGCAGTTATTTTCATTTTTACCCTAACGTTAATTCCTTCAGTAAGCCAAGCACCTAAGAATTTGCCAATCGCATTTGTAAATGCCGACGAAGGAATGACAGTTCCAGCAAAGGGTAAGGTAAATATAGGAGATCATATAAAACAAAATATGAAGAGTTCAAGCGCTGAACAGGCTTCGGTTAAATGGATTTTTGTATCCACTACTAAAGAAGTTGAAACAGGGTTAAATAATCAAAAATACTACGGAGCGCTTATCATTCCAAAAGATTTCACCAAAAAACAGGCGACTCTTCAGACGGCTCAGCCTGAGGCACCTGCTATTAGATTGTTAGTGAATCAAGGAATGAATACAGCTGCTTCAACACTAGCCAGTCAGGTGCTAAACGGAGCAGTTGATCAGATGAATGAAAATATGCGCTTGCAGCTAGTGAAAAGATTTGAACAAAGCGGAACGCAACTAAGTGCAAACCAAGCATTAGCACTCGCTGCACCGATTCAAAAGACAGTGATAAACGTCAATAAAACAGGGACTCATAGTGTCAACGGAAATGCCCCCGTTTCATTATTTCAGCCGCTGTGGATGGCAAGCATAGCAGGGGCAGCAGTTGTCTTCCTCAGCATCCACAAAATCACGTTTTCTTCTCGCAAAGAGAAAATTGTTAACCAAGTAGGGTTCGTAATCATTGGTGCTACACTTGCTTTAGCTGCAGGTTTCGGGCTAGCGTGGCTAGCTGAAGTAGTTGGAATAAGCGTTCCTTCATTTTTGGATACAGCACTATTCTTAGCTATTGCTTACTTCAGTTTTTTCACCTTGATATCAGCCGCACTTTCATGGTTAGGATTAAAGGGACTTCCGATTTTCGTTATTATTCTATTTTTTGGCGCACCGCTGCTTCCAATGGCCCCAGAAATTATGCCTGATTTTTATCGAGAGTGGATTTATCCATGGCTGCCAATGAGGTTTATGGTAGATGGCGTAAGAGAACTATTTTTCTTTGGAGAACATCTGACATGGAATCATTCTGTATCTGCTCTAGCTCTTATCTCTTTAATAAGTTTGTGTGCTCTGTTTGCTTCTGCTTTACCTGCATCTTCTGTAAAAAAAGAGACGTCTCGCTCAATATAAAAGATACTGCAACTGAATGAGAAGGAGAGATAATGATGAAGCCACAAATCCTAATCGTTGGTGCCGGACCTACTGGCCTTGTGATGGCCTATAATTTAGCAAGACATAACATTTCTTTTCGAATTATTGATAGAAACGAAGGGCCTGGGCAAGCCTCCCGGGCAATGGCTATTTTACCGCGAACCCTTGAATTTTATCAGCAGTTCGGTTTTGCAGATGAAGTCATAGACCGCGGGATTAAGATGGAAGATGTATACGTCCGAGTAAAGAATAAAATAAAAGCAAAAGTTCATCTAGGATCTTTAGGAGAAGGATTAAGTCCTTTTCCTTTTGTTCTTACATTTCCACAGGACGACCACGAGCGGTTTCTGCTTGAAAAATTAAAAAATCTTGGGATTGAAGTAGAATGGAAGACGGAGTTACTATCTCTAGCTGAACACGGAGAAGGGATAAAAACTTTATTAAAAGCCCAGCAAGAGGAAACCGCTTATTTTAAGTATATTTGTGGATGTGACGGAGCACACAGTACAGTTCGTAAACAAATGAATATAGAGTTTAAAGGAGAAAAATATAAACAGCATTTTTATGTGATGGATGTTCACGGCTCTGGTGAAGTGATGAAGAATCAAAAAATCAGTATTTCATTTAGCAATGAAGAATTTTTGATTTGTATGCCTGTTAGAAGTAAAGGAACGTATCGAATGATCGGCATTATTCCTTCAGCTCTTTTGGATCAAAACGATATAAAAGCTGAAAATATTCAAACTTTTCTTCAACAAACATTTGGTGCTGAGATTGAAAATATAAATTGGTTCTCAACATACAATATCCATCACAGAGTAGCAAGTCGTTTCCGACAGGGGCGTATTTTTCTAAGTGGAGATGCAGCTCATATTCATAGTCCTGCAGGCGGACAAGGAATGAACACAGGAATTGGAGATGCAATCAACCTTTCATGGAAATTAGCAGCTGTCCTTCAACGAAAAGCGGCACTTTCCATATTAGATACATACGAAGAAGAAAGGTTGCCTTTTGCAGAGCTGCTTGTAAATACAACTGATCGCGCTTTTAAGCGAATGGTGGCACGAGATAAAACGAGTCAATTTTTTAGAAAGCATATCTTTCCGCCTGTACTATCCTTTTTATTTCGTTTCCCTTATCCCCGTCACAAAGCATTTACGATTTTATCTCAAATCCGCATTAAATATCGAAATAGTAACCTAAGCAGCGGACAAGGGACAAATGTGCAAAGTGGTGATCGGTTACCTTATGTGGAAGGGAATTTTGAATCTTTACAGTCCTTAAACTGGCAAATACACGTCTATGGAACAGCAGCACAGAAGCTAAAAAAGAGCATGAGAGAAAAAGGCTTCTCTTTGCATGAGTTTTCTTGGAACCCCTATATGAAGAAAGCAGGGCTTCAAAAAGATGCACTGTATGTTATTAGACCGGACGGGTATATTGGTTTTATTAGCAGCGAACAGCGTATAGAGCTTCTTTATCAATATTTGAATACTCATAAAATCCTTCCTTTTACAAATGAATAATAACGCTAATAAAAAGCTAAGACAACATGATTTTAGCTAAAAGAAAATTGGATCGATGAATCGAGACTCTTCAAGGAAAATCAACTTTATTCGGATTTTTTTATGGTCATGTAAACGTAGATTTCATCTATTTAGTTTACTCAAGCGGTTGATTGGAGGGCAAGGCGCAGACTCCTGCAGGAAAAGCAGAACAGGTGAGACCCCGCAGGAGCGCAAGCGACGAGGAGGCTCAGCGGCCGCCCGCGGAAAGCGAAGCCTTGCACGGAAATCAACCGCGGTGTCAAAAGCGCTCCATACTAAGCCTCCTTTATCTCATTTGTGCGTCTTTAGATTGAATTGATTTTGTTATGTCTCAATCTCTTTATTTTTGTTTACAATTTCGAAACAACTTGGAGATGTTTTTGCTAAAGCTGTTTGATAAGATAGACGAAGAGAAATATCAAATGAAAGTACGTGATACATTGAATAAAAGGATTTTAGTAGTAGATGATGAAAAAAGTATTGCCACAGCGGTATCTTATGCTTTCAAGCGCGAAGGATATATTGTAGACACAGCATCTGACGGTGAAGAAGCACTTGAAAAAGTAAAAAGCTTTCGACCTGACGTGATGATATTAGATGTGATGATGCCAAAACTAACCGGCTATGAAGTATGCCGAAAACTTGAGAATCGAAGAGGAATGGGGATTATCTTGTTAACGGTTAAAAATGATATCGTCGATAAAGTTCTAGGTTTAGAGTTAGGCGCTGATGATTACATGACCAAGCCATTTGATGTAAGAGAACTTGTAGCTAGAGCTAAAGCACTTGTTCGGCGAATAGAAAAAAATGAAGCTCCTGAAGCTGTGGGAGAAATCACGGTGGGAAAAGTGAAAGTGAACTTAATTCAGCGCACGTTACATGTTGCCAATGAGTTAGTTAAGCTTACACCAAAGGAGTTTGATCTTATTGCTTTATTGCTTGCCAATTTAGAGAGAGTGTACACACGAGAAGATTTACTAGATCTTGTCTGGGGAATGGATTATGCAGGCGGTACACGTACGGTAGATATTCACATGCAGCGCCTTCGAAAAAAAGTAGGAGAAGCAGAGCCTTATTTGCTTCAAACGGTATACGGGGTTGGATATAAAGCGACTGCAGGGATCAATGAATGAAAATCAGCCTAAAAGCTAAGATGGGACTCGTTCTTGCTTTTTTAATTATTTTAACAGTAACCGTACTGAGCGTACTCGTATTAAAAGGAATTGAGACCAATCAGCGTGATCAGCTAGAAAGTGAACTTATTCAAAAAAGCAAAGCAGCGGAGCAAACGATTCATCAAAGTTATGTAACAGGTGACCCGTCTCTGAATACAGATTCCTTTCTTCAGCAAAAAGGACAGCGCCTTGCATCTTCAATTGCATCACAAAGCGGAATGCAAACAGTCCTATATAATCAAAAAGGACAGGAAGCAGGAAGCTCTATTCCCATCGGCCAAAAAGATGTGGATGTTTCTGATACGCTTAGTTATGCTTTGAAAGGAAAAATAGCCTATCAAATCTCGGGTTCTTCCCTTATTTACTTTGCACCTGTGTCAATCGAGAATCAATTTATTGGAGTCCTTCGTTTTGACCATTCCCTAAAAAATAATCAGCAGTTTATAGCTGACATTAGGCACTTATTTCGTATGGGGGGAACGATTGCAGCGGCAGCAGCTTTTTTAATTGGCTATGCTTATTTTTATCGCATTGCTTCTCTCATCGCTACGCTTCAAAAAACTTCACAGCAGATTCGAAAAGGCCATTATTTAACTCATGTGCCCTTCAAACGGCGCGATGAACTCGGAGAGCTCAGTCAAGGCTTGTTTTTTATGAGTACGTCGATTGAAAAAAACATCGATCAAATGAATAAAGAAAAAAGAAAGCTTGAGTTCGCCATTTCGAAACTGCAGTCTCTCGAACAGCAGCAAAAGCAGTTTATCGGTAACATTAGCCACGAATTTAAGACGCCTTTAACATCGATCAAAGCTTATGTTGACTTACTTGATATGTATCGAGATGATCCTCAGCTTATGGAAGACGGTGTGCAAAACATTCGTAAAGAAACGAATCGCCTCCATGAAATGGTGGATAAAATCTTAAAGCTTTCAGCACTTGAGAAATATGATTTCGAGCAGCGACCAGAGCAAGTTGAATTGAAACGGCTTCTAGAAGACATATGCGATCGTATGAAAGGAAAAGCTGCTAAATTTGATTTGACTCTTCATACAAATATAAAAGAAGCGGTTGTTTGGGCTGATCGCGAAAGCTTAATACACATTTTTATTAATTTAATTGACAATGCTATTAAATATAATGAACCCGGAGGAAAAGTGGAAGTAGCATCTTATACTTTAGAGAATTCTATCATTGTAGATGTAGCCAACACCGGAATAGGAATTCCACCCGAAGCAGAAGAGAAATTATTCCAACCATTTTTCACCGTAAATAAAGATCGGTCGCGTTTATCCGGAGGAACAGGTCTTGGCTTAGCATTAGCCAAAGATTTAACTGAAAAACAAAACGGTGTTATCAAGCTGCATCATTCTGACTCTACATGGACAACTTTTAAAGTGTCGTTTCCTTTAAAAAACGAGAACTGAGTTAGCTAAAAGGAGTGAACCGTTATTGAAACGGTATAGATTAATGATATATATCGCAAGCACTTTTCTTATTTTAGCATCATGCGGCCAAGGAGAAGGTCATAGAGAAACGGTTGAAAAACCAGACAAGAAAATTACTGTATTGGACCACGTAGATCAAGATGGAAAAATAGAAGTGAAAGACGTTCAAGATATTAACGGAGTAAGAGCGTTTCAATTTTTGAATGAAAACACAGTGATTGTTAGTCAAGAAAATAAACAATTTCGGTCGCACGATTTCGGTCCCAAAGAGGTATATGCGCAGAATTTAGCTACTTATAATCTTAAAAACAAGTCTACTTTTGTGTTGCATCCAAGCAATGAAATTCAACATGCGGCGAAGCTTTCTCCAAATGGCAAATATCTTTTTTATAAAGTTGCAAAAGGCGAAGATACATTTGGTTATATAATGAACGTTCAAACAAAAAAAACAGTTGAAATCAAGAATGTTCTTCTCTACCCATCAAGCGGAGAGTGGCTTAATAATTCAGAAGTAATGTTTATTACAATGGAAGGAAAGCTTTCTAAAGCAAATGTAAAAGGAAAAGCAAAACCTCTATTGCACAGAGACGATCGAATCTTAGATGCAGTTAAAGGGATAGGTGGCATTTATTATATTGGTGTAAACAACCAGCTTTTTTTTCTTCATAACGAACAGACGGACCCTGAAAAAATCCGAGATAATGTGGTTTCTATTATCCCGTCTCCAAATGGAAAACAATTAGCGCTCGTTCAGCAAAAAGATGCCCAAACGAGAACGCTGTCTATCACAGATTTAAAAGGATCAGAGGCCTTTCAGCTTGCTCTGTCCACTCAAATTTTTGGTGTCAGCTGGTCTCCCGACGGTTCGAAATTAGCTTATAATTTTATTTCTGAAAAAGAGGGAGATAAAGGGATATTCATAGCAGATGGATTAACAGGAGATGTTACACACTTAAACGTAAATTTAGACTATGCCGCTGATCAGCTTGCCTGGAGTCAATCAGGAAATAAACTAGTTGCATCGAGCTTTACGCAAAATCAAGTTCATACGTATATTATCTTTTTGAAATAGACTGCTTAGGCAGTCTTTTTTTTACGCATACTAAACTTCTTTAAGAGTGTTTACAAGTTTGAAACAACTGAATAAAAGACAGAAACATTTATGTTTTATTCTTTCTTTACAGGCTTTTATAGCGTATTAAAAGCCATGTGAAAGGAGTAAGACATCATGAAATACTTTTTATTTATTTGTTCTTTAGCTTTTGCGCTGATGATAGCAGGGTGCGGCACAAGCAATTCTTCATCAAAGCCTGCCGGAGAATTCATAAAAAATGGACAGGCTCAAAAACTAGAAAGCTCATCAGCTTCTTCATCTTTAATGAAATCTAATGTAGACGAAACAGTGGTAATAGCCAATCCAGAATCGGTTACGGCTTTAGTTAATAAAAAGCATCAGCTTCCTGAATCTTACCAGCCTTCCGATTTAGTCTATGCCGACGTTCCGTTTATCTTTAACGAAAAAATAGAAAAACGAATGCTTAGAAAGCCTGCGGCACAAGCGCTTGAAGAACTTTTTCGAGACGCGGAAAAAGAGGGGATCAGCTTACTTGGCGTATCTGGTTATCGATCTCACGAGCGGCAAAAAGAGCTTTTTGCATTTTACGCAAAACGAGACGGTGAAGAACAAGCACGCACCTATAGCGCCTACCCAGGAACGAGTGAACACGAAACGGGACTAGCAATCGATGTCACAGGAGGAAAGGGAATATGTGCTGCAGCAGACTGCTTTGCTGATACACTAGAAGCTCATTGGCTTTCAAAACATGCGTATCAATACGGATTCGTTATTCGATATCCTCAAGGTGAAGAAGAAGTTACCGGTTATAAATACGAACCATGGCACCTTAGATATGTAGGAAAAAAGGCAGCCTCATCCATTTTTAATCAATATATAACGTTAGAAACCTATGCAAGTAAGACAAAAGCTTAATCAAAAGTTCTATAGCTGGAAAACGAAGGAAAGAAAAATGAAAAGTCAGGTTTATCACTCTCACATATGATACAAACTGATACTATAACATGCTTGCTATAGAGGAAGGGTATCGATGTATAAAGATATTGCGATTGAACTGATATGTGGATTTTTAGCGCTATTTATTATGCTGAAGCTTTTAGGTAAGACGCAGTTTGCTCAAATCACTCCGTTTGACTTTATTACAACGCTTGTCCTGGGAAATATTGTAGGGGATGCAGCTCTTGAAAAAGGAGTAGAGTTAACTGAAATTCTTTATAGCGTTTTGATTTGGGGGCTTCTGATCTACGCAGTGACAAAGCTATCTCAAACCTTTACAGGATTTAGGGGAATTCTTGAAGGAAAACCTTCAATGATTATTTATAAAGGGAAAATCCTTTATAAAGAGCTTAAGAAAAACAACTTGGACTTGAATCAGCTTCAGCATCTAATGAGACAGCAAGGGTATTTTTCACTGTATGAAGCAGAATACGTCATTTTAGAAACAAACGGAGAGGTGAGCGTCGCTCCTAAACACGAATTCGGCCCTCCGACGAAAAATGATTTAAACATCCCTTATTCTCAAACTAATTTACCTATTGCTTTAATCATGGATGGAAAAGTAGTGCCTGGTAATTTGAAAGAAGCAAACGTAGATGAAAAATGGTTAAAAAAACAGCTTGCAATCAAGAAAATTAAAAAATACAGCGAAGTTTTTTATGCTGAATGGCAGCAAGAGCGGGGACTGGAAATAACAAAATTCTAAAAACCCTTTCCTTTTAAGGAAAGGGTTTTTAGTTTTCTTTTAATAGCTTAGCAAAATCCTCAATCGTTGTAGAATACGTGACGTACAGACGAGGAATAAGATAGTTTTCATTCTTTTGTCCGCTTTCAGTAAAAAATTTTGGAATCGTTGAAAGCCCAAATGTATAATTCTTTTTTGTTTCTTCGACTACGCGGCTATTGACCTTTCCGTAGGGATAAGCAAGAGCAATAACGGGCTGGCTCGTGATGGCTTCAATTTTCAGCTTTGATTCAGCTAGCTCATAGGATAAATTTTTCGTCTTAGTTAAATCCGGATGAGTAGCGGTATGAGACTGAATAGAAAAAAATCCTGAATCAACAAATTTTTTCAGATCCGCTGGAGACAAACGGTTGGGACGACCGATAAAATCTGAAATCACAAAAATTGTAGCCGCTGGATGAAATTGAGGGCTGGCTGTTCTTTGAAAAATAGGCAAGATAGTAAGATTGTTTTTATATCCATCGTCAAATGTAATAAATATAGGTTTTTTCACATGCTTTAGTTCCTGCCATTTTTCAAATGTTAGCGGCGTATACCCTTGCTTTTTAAGATAAAGAAGTTGTTTCTCAAAATTTTCAGGTGTCACATACAGTTCTTTTTCCCCGTGGCCTGTGTAGGAATCAATAGAGTGGTAAATCAGTATAGGTACTTTCACTTGGCTAAAAGCGGGGGAAGGGAAAATAACAGTTAGCAATAAGATAACAAAAACCGAAATTTTTCTCATAACAATCCTTTCTAACGCGCAGTGATGACGAGACTATCTTAGTATGTCAAAAGAAAAGGAATGTATAAGCTAAGCTTTCTTTTTTACAAATATAAGCCTTCTTTTTTAAATATTTTATGCAGAACCAAGTGCTCAGCAGAGTTCACAACGGCAAACTGTTTTTTAGAAAGAGAATGAGGAGAAAAACGCATTAGCTTAGTAAAGTCTGATGGCAGCGTAGTAGATGAAACATCAGTAGAGAGTATAGGGGCAGACAAAGATGTTTTCGAGCCGATGTGAAAACCCCAATCTCCAAAAGAGGGAATAATGGTGTGGTAGCTCAACGTATAAAACTGAGAAGCTTTCATCGTCTTATTAATGCTCCAAAAAACGATAGGTGTGTCTCTAGGAGAATTTGACTGACACACGACCAAGCCGCTGCGCGATAGTGAACGTTGGAGAAGTTCGTAAAATTCTTTTGTATAAAGAGCACTTATTTTTTTGTTAGTAGGATCAGGAAAGTCGACAATGATAATATCATAACACGCTGAATTCAAAGAGAGGTAGTCAACAGCATCTTGAATATGAACGGTGACACGAGAATCTTCAAATGAGCGTTGATTTAACTTCTTTAATTCTTTTACATTCATCGCAGCATTTACAACGTCAGCATCTATTTCCACAAGGTCTATTTCTTTAACTTCTTTATATTTAAGGACTTCTCGTAAAGCTAAACCATCTCCACCGCCCAGAATAAGAATGCGGCGAGGACTTAAGGAAGCTGCAAAGATAGGGTGTACAAGAGCTTCATGGTACGCATGTTCATCCAATGAACTAAATTGCAGCTGTTCATCCAAATACATTCGAATATCAGATGCTTTGATCAGCTGAATATCTTGAATACTGTTTTTCTGATGAAACAAAATGTCATGCTGACCTGATAAGATCTGCTGTAGACTAACGTGATCTGAGTCATCTCCACGATCGAGAAGACGAGTGCTTTCAGCATGCTGACGATTTTTTGTTAGAGTTTCGGCGTGTTGAATTCCGCGAGAAATTGAATATACAACAGCTTTTTTTGAAGCTAATTGCTTCAGCAACGCATAACCAATTTCAATTATTTCTTTGTCTCCGCACGTATAAAAATCTAATGAAGCGTAGTTTTCCTCCGGCCAAGTATGAATAGACAAGTGAGAGGTAGCTAATACGAGAATACCTGTAATGCCTTGGGGCGTAAACTGGTGAAAATAACAGTGCAAAACTTCCATCTCTGCATCTAGTGCAGCTTCAATAAGAATTTGCCTTAAAAGTGAGGGATCATTTAATATCACTTCATCGCATTCGAACGCATCCATTAGCAAGTGTTCGCCTTTAATATCCACTACTTCAGCCTCCTTTCTGAGCATTATTTTCACTATCTTATGAAATTTTTCAGAAAAAGGAAACGCAAGCACATTAGTTTATAAATATTTTCGGGAAATAACTAGTTATCATCACATAGAAAGGCGGTTGAGGCAAACATATTTTCGTTGAAGGAAGAGCCGAACAATCAATCCATACTCTTAGTAGAAATCGAAACCTTTCGAATTTTTTCATTGATAGGATGAACGTAGGATTCATGTATGTAGGATTTCTAGCGGTTGATGGGAGAGCAAGGCGAAGACTCCTGCAGGAAAAGCGAAACAGGGGAGACCCCGCAGGAGCGTAAGCGACGAGGAGACTCATCGGCCGGCCGCGGAAATTGATAGCACTAGCTCACTTATCCAATTTATTCATCTTTACATTGGATTGATTTCGATATGTCTCAATCTTTCTACTCTTTATCAGCATTAAACCAGCCTTTTCGCTTGAACCATAGAATTAAACCAAGCGTTATCAATCCCATGAAGCCAAGTACAAAGAAATAGCCATAGTGCCACTTTAGCTCAGGCATATTTTCAAAATTCATTCCGTATACGCCAACGATAAAGGTAAGGGGAATAAAGATAGATGAAATAACAGTCAGTGTCATCATAATTGAATTCATCCGGTTTGAATTAAGAGAAAGATAATTATCGCGCATATCAGACGTCATTTCCCGGTTTGATTCAATCATATCGGCTAATTTTAATAAGTGGTCATAGACATCTTTAAAATACCTTTTTTGTTCAGGATGAACATCTAAGCGTTCAGAATTTATAACACGGTACAATAAATCGCGCATGGGCAAAATGGTTCTTCTGATTTTTAGCAAATCACTTCGAAGTTTAAATACATCTTCCATTAAAACAGAGATGGATTTTTTTGCGTCTATGTTTTCTATATCATTCAGCTCATCTTCAATTTGATATACAGTGGGAAAATATTCATCTACCACTTTATCCATCACAGAATACGCAAGGTAGCTTATTCCTTTTTCTTGAATCGAAGGTGTATGAAGCAGCTTTTCCCATACTTTATCAATTGCAGCTGACGAGTGAAAATGAAAAGTAACCATATAATTATCGCCGATAAAAAGATCAACTTCTTCAGCTTCTAACGTTTGCCGATTTAACGAATGAAGGACAAAAAAACTGTATCCTTCATAATAATCGAGTTTTGGACGCTGCAGAAAATGAAAGCAATCTTCAATCGCTAACGGATGAAAGTGAAAGGATGATTGAAGCAGTAGCGCTTCTTCTTCAGAAGGGCAGTTAAAGTCAATCCAATAGTACTGAATAGCGGGATCGTGAATCTGATCTAATTGTATATGTTTCACAAGTTTGTTATCGTTCGTAAGAGCTAACGTTCGTATCATTTGAAAACTCCTTTGTGTTTTTATAGCTATTTTCAATGTAGCATAAAACCACAAAATACACGTATTTTTTAAAAAAATTTTCTTTCTTCTCTTTTTATAAAACTAGTAAGGGTGAAAAAGTTGAATTATAATGATAGTAATAGCTCGTATGGAAAGGGGAATCGTTTTGAATAAAAATGAAGCACTTCGAATGTTTTTTTTAAAACATGCAGATCAACTGACGGAAGAATGGTATGAAAGCATTGAAGACAATGACCCAGAATCGGTTTATGCATCTACTCATCCGGAAGTCATTTCAGTATTAAAAGATCAAAATAATGAATTTCATTTATACATAGCCGATGTATTTATAAAAAGTGAAAAAGAATTTTTTGATTCCTTTGAAACGTGGATTTTAAAGATTGCCGAGGACGGAGAGCATGTAAGAACGCCTATTCATTATATTATTCGAGAGTTTTTCCGAGTTAGAAAACAGTATTTAACGTATTTAAATCAATTTGTAGAAGAGTACGAGCAAGATATTACGCAAGAAGAACTAGACGAATGGAACGAATTGATTGTACGCGTGTTTGATATCACCGTTTATAAATTTGTAGAAGAACACCATCAGCATTCAAAGCGGTTGCTTGAGGCACACAAAGAGCTGATTAATGAGCTGAGTTCGCCAGTTATTCCATTGAGCGATCATATCGCGATTCTTCCGCTTGTTGGGGATATCGACACGGCAAGAGCGCGACGAATTTTAGAGAATAAGTTAACTCGCTGCGCTGAACAGCAAGTGAATCACCTTTATATTGATATTTCAGGAGTAGTTATTGTTGATACGATGGTTGCTCATCAGATTTTCCAGCTGATCGATGCCTTAAAATTAATAGGCGTAGAATCAACGATCTCTGGGGTACGTCCTGAAATCGCAATTACGGCTTCTCATTTAGGTTTATCGTTTGAAAATATATCCACAAAATCAACTCTTGCTAATGCGATGGCTTCACGTATGAGGAAATAAAAAAACAAGAATTATTTTTAATTCTTGTTTTTTTATTTCAATTCATACTTGACATATAGGTTAAACAGGTATTATGATTTTACTAATTTAATAAATAAAAAGAGTAGTATTACATACGCTAATACACAAATGCATCTCTGTAATTAGCGGACAAGAATTGAACAAATAATATGAAAACGCTTTATATAGAATACGAGAATATTTAGGAGGAAATGGAAATGAACATCTTATGGTTTTTCCCTACAGCAGGCGACGGACATTATCTAGGCACAACCGAAGGAAGTAGAACAAGTGATATTCACTACTTAAAGCAAATCGCACACGGGCTGGATTATCTAGGATATGACGGTGCTTTGTTGCCTACTGGTTCAAATTGTGAAGATTCGTGGGTGATTGCATCGGCACTTGCTTCCGTTACGAATCGACTGAAGTTTTTAATTGCACTTCGCCCGGGTGTAATGTCTCCCACACTTTCAGCACGGATGGCTTCGACATTTGATCAAATGTCAAACGGCCGACTTATGTTAAATATTGTGACGGGAGGAGATCCCGTGGAACAAGCAACGTACGGTAACTATTTAAGCCATGATAAACGCTACGAGTTAACAGATGAATTTTTAACGATTTGGCGAGATGTAATGGAAGGAAAAAAAGTGGACTATAAAGGAGAACATCTTGATGTAACAGGTGCGTACATTCCGTCGCCTCCTGTCCAAAAACCGTATCCTCCGCTGTACTTTGGCGGGTCTTCTCCAGCGGGCAAAGAAGTAGGCGCAAAGCATGCAGATGTATATTTGTTATGGGGAGAGCCTCCTGCAGTGATCAAGACGAAAATTGATGAGATGAAAGAAAAAGCTGCAAATGAAGGCAGGGACATTCGCTTTGGTATTCGACTGCACGTTATTGTAAGAGAATCGGAAGACGAAGCGTGGGAATCTGCAGATAAATTAATTAAACATGTTAATGATGATACGATCAAAGCGTTTCAAGATAAGTTTGCGTCATTTGACTCCACTGCCCAAAAAACACAGTCAAGTTTGCACAGCGGCACAAAAGATCGAGGTGCACTGGAGATTGCTCCGAATCTATGGGCTGGAATCGGCTTAGCACGAGAAGGAGCTGGAACCGCTCTTGTTGGAAGTCCTGAAATTGTAGCGGATCGTTTAAAAGAGTACAAAGAGCTAGGAATTGATACGTTTATTTTATCAGGATACCCGCATCTAGAAGAAGCATATACGTTTGCTGAGCTAGTATTTCCACATATTCAAAAAGAACGAAGCAAGAGATAATTCTTGCTTCGTTCTTTTTGAATCGTAAAAAAATAAATAACCCAGTTGACTTATAGGAATTATAGGTGTATTATAAAGGTAGTTCATTTAGTCAGAAAATTTGTGATAAAGGGTGAAGAAAATGGAACGTTATGACGTAATTCAAGGCGCAGAATCTTTTTATTATAAAGGCAACGACATTGGTATACTTGTTTCTCATGGATTTATGGGGACCCCTCAAAGTATGGAATATATCGGAAAAGAATTAGCTAAAAAAGGTTTTACTGTGTACGGTTTGCGACTAACGGGACATGGTACTCACTACTATGATATTGAACAAACAACGTACGAGGAATGGAAGCAGGACTTTTTAAATGGGTATCAGCGTTTGAAGCAAGAATGCCGTCACGTATTTATCTTAGGTCAGTCCATGGGAGGCACTCTCACCTTTCATACAGCAAGCCAAGGATTAGATCTTGACGGAGTTATTGCAATCAATCCGGCTATGACGTCCATTCCTTCAATGGAGCCTTACCGCTCTCGTCATACGCCTCGTTATTTAAAAGAAGATCATCCTGATATTAAGGATCCAAACGTACATGAAATTACGTACGACAAAGTACCAGTGCGCTCTATGCGTGAGCTGCTTTCTTTAATGGACGAAACAAAAGAACGCTTATCTTATGTAACATGCCCGGCTTTAGTACTAACATCAACCGTTGATAACGTAGTACCGCCTGAGAATTCAGCTTATATCTTAAACCATATTCAATCAGCAGAAAAAAGACAGCACATGCTTCGAAACTCTTACCATGTTGCGTCGATGGATTTTGATAAAGACACAATTGTTGCACAAACGGCACAGTTTGTACAAGCAACAGTTGCCAAAAAAAAAGTGCATGAGCGAATTTTTTAATTTTTAAATTCGCTCCGTTTCTTTTTTACTTCAAGTAAGATAAAATGAATCTTGAATGAAAACAAAGGAGTGTACATACATGATTCATTTAGAATGGAACGATCGTCCAACAATTAAACAAGTAAAATGCATACATACAGATGCAAAAAAATTCGTGGTTGAAAATGTTTTAACAGCAGGAAAAACATATGATGTAAAAAACGAAACAGAAGAATTTTATTTTGTTGTTGATAACACTGGCCAAGTCGGCGGCTTTTATAAAGAATACTTTGAAGGCTAAACAAAAAAATCATCGTCTCGGCGATGATTTTTTTATTGCAATAATTAAATGGAGCTTTCCTTAATGAAAACGAATGAACATACTTTTAAAGAGAAATTCCATATATCTCATCATTTCGAAAAAAAGCTTTATGATAAAAATAGGATGTAAGACCTAAATTCTTCCGTTTCTTGTTCTGATTAAAAGGGTAACTGACTATAAATACCCATGACAACAATTATTTTACAATGTAAAATGAAAGCGACGCTTAACAGAAAAAGGAAAAGAGGAGGTCATACGATGAAAAAGCGTAATACAGCAGCTTTTACATTTTTAGCATGGACAGCTTTTATTACAGCACTATTAGCTATGTTTATAGGAATTTATACCTTAGATGCATCATTACCGGTAAAAGGTTATTATGCTGTTGGAACATTATACTTAACGATGTCCGCTTTTGTGCTTCAAAAAACCATTCGTGATAACGAAGAAGATACGGCGCACGAACGCAAATACGACAAAGCAGAAGAAGAATTGTAGAGCTAAAAAAGCATTTTTCTAGCTCTTTGAAAAACATCCCCATTTTTGGGAGATGTTTTTTTATATAAAAAAACAGGGAACTTGTCACTCCATGTCGTATTAATAAAGAAGGAGGCGATTGAATTGACACAACTAATGATTAATAACGTAAATTTTCACGTTGATATGTTTGAAGAAAAAATGATTACTGATGCGAATACAGGTGAAGAGTTGAAAAGGCTAAACTTTTCTTTTTCGGTTGTAGGCAAAGCAGCTTATGATAAATATGATGCATTTTTTGAGGATCCGTACTTTGAAGTAACAAATATGGAGACAAAAGAAACGCTAACACTAAAAAACATTTCGCATAGCACATTTTATCAGTCACCTGAAATTACAGATCATACAAATATTGTTTTCAGAGTGAAGCTGCAGCAAGAACCTGTTAAAGAAAAAGAACAAGTGAAAAATGAACGTCCAACAGAGAGCACGGTCAACGAAATGCTTTTATCTAGAATAAAGTTTAAGGCTCTTGTCGAAATACTTGAAGAAAAAGGACTTCTAACAGAGAATGAGTTGTATACTAAAATTGAAGAAGTAGCAGAACGAGATTTTGATATTCTTCGAGATGAATTAAGTCATTCTAAAAAAGAGGTAAAAGCGTAAAAATACCCCACTCTGCAGGGGGATTTTTTATTTATATCCATTAATTTATAACCCTTTTGATAAATCATTCATATATTACATCACGATGAAAATAAAAAGGGTGAGGATAATGCCGATTGTTATTAATCATGTAGTGATTCCAAATGTTACAGGAGGAGTCGTTACATTTGGCGACACGTACTATGTTTCTCCAAAAAGTAACAGTAAAACTGCGCAAGGTTCAGGGTCTTCAAATACAGGAATTTGTGTAAATACAAATTCGGGACTTTCTAATACAAATACGCTCGATCCGGATGGTTCTGACCAAAACGGCTTCGGAAACGGATAAGGAAAGAGATGTTTTACTCTTCTTTCTACACGCCTTTTCAGTATTCGTTTTATCCGTATTTTATGCCTTCTTTTGCACGTCCAATTGGATTTGTCGTGTCACCTGATGGAGCGATGGATAACTGGTGGGGCAAAAAACCATCTTGGTGGGGGAAAATCACGCCTTCAGCCGGCGTTTTCCCTCCTGTTACCCAGTATTATACGGGCAGTTTAGTTCCTTATAGTTTAAGGGGCTATTACTAATATAAAAAAGAAGTTCAGATTAAGCCAACTTGTTAGCGCCTATTTCCTAAAAATAGGCGTTTTTTCCGTTTTACTTGATTCAAAGTTATTTTTGCTGAATAATAAGGAAAAGAGAATTTTTAGAAGTAAGCTGTAAGTAAGGAGATGTTCAATCATGACAGATAAATGGAGAGTTCATAAAATAAAAAGTGATTGTGAACCTTGGCTGTTTTTAGAAGGCTGGGAAAAGGATATTATTGAAACCATTGAATTTGAAAAAAAAGAAGAAGCGCTTCGCTACTACGCGATGATGATTTATGAATTTCATCAAAAATACGCAAGCGTGCGAAGTGATGAACTAGCGCTCTTTAGCTTTTGGAACGAAGGCGAAAAGGAATTTTGTGAAGCCTGTGATGATGATCTTCAAATCTTCCACGGTGTTTTATTCGCTAAAAACGATGAAGTCTATTCATTAGAAGAAGATGAAGAAGGATTAAAAATGCTTCGTACTAAATAAAAACGTCCTGCGGGGCGTTTTTTTTATATAAAAAATGAACGATTTCAATCGCTCAAGCGTCATATAGGTGATGAAACAAAAAGGAGGGGTGACCGCTTTGGAACAAGATGATTTCATCCTTGTCCAAAAAGCATTACAAGGTGATGATGATGCCTTTTCATTATTATTTCAGCGCTATCATTCATTTTTATATAAATACCTTTTAAAGCTGACATTAGATGAGGACTTATGCAGTGAATTGTGTCAGGAAGCAATGATGAAGTGTTACGTGAATCTTTCTTCATACAAAAATGAAGCAAAGTTTTCGACTTGGATGATATCCATTGCTTCAAGACTGTACATGGATTATTTGCGTAAGCAAAAACGTGAAAAAAGCAGTCTTCAGCGAATAAAGCAGGCTTTATCGCATCAGCTTCAGTGGAAAGCTAAATACAAAGGAGTGGAGTGGAGCGAGATGTTTTCCGATTTTAATGAACTCGATTCGCGCTTTCGAATTCCTGTCTTGCTTCGACATTATTACGGATATACATACGATGAGATTGCCCATATGCTGAATATGCGAGCAGGAACGGTCAAATCAAGAGTAAATAAAGGAGTAAATATACTGAGAAAGGAGTGGAAAGAATGAGGGAAGAAAATGACAATCAGTCCTTACATTCTTTAAAAAAAGATTGGGAGCAGCTAGAGAGTTTAGCAAGTCATGAACGTATTTCTCTTCATGCAATTCAAGAACAGCTTCTCATTCAAAAACAAAAGCAGAAAAAAGCTTTCCGGAAAGAGTTATGCTTATTTACATTAACAGCACTTGTTATTTTAACGGTAGTGGCAACGGCTATTTTACAAATACCTGCCTTATTTATCGCCATTGAGGTAATTGGCATCATTGTTGCGCCTCTTTCTTTTATCGTTTTTCACTATAAACGAAAAAAGGAGATGTTTTTATAATGAATGAAAAATGGATTATTGTGCTGTTTATTTCACCATTTCTCCTTCTTCAAAGCTTTCTACTTTTTATCAATGCAAAAAAACGCGGCGCCCATCCATGGTTTTGGGGAATATGGGGACTGATTCAAATTCCAATGCCAACGCTTTTTTATTGGTTTTTTATTATTTGGCTTCCAGCACGAAAAAAAAGGGGGATGTAAATGAAGGACATTAACTGGTTGTTAATTGCTCCAATTCTATTCTTACAATTGCTTTTAATGATTCCAGCGTTAATAAGCTGCATAAAGCAAGAAGAGACAAACGGACCAAAATGGTTATGGGGACTCATCATTTTATGTGTAAGTACAGTCGGTCCCGTTTTATATTTTGTTTTAGGACGTAAAAAACAGTGAGGTGGAGCGAAGATGTTTATGCAAGTAGAAGGACTGACAAAAACGTACCGTAATATAACCGTTGTAGATAACCTTTCATTTAATCTCGATAAAGGAAAATGTGCAGCATTGTTAGGCCCTAATGGTGCAGGTAAGACGACTACTTTGCATATGATTGCAGGTCTTACTGCACCTAATAAAGGGAAAATTTCTTTTGAAGATAAACAGCATCAAGACGTACGATCATTTATTGGCTTTCTGCCGCAGCATCCTACGTTTTTTAATTGGATGACGCCTCAGCAGTATTTAACTTTTTTAGGTCTTTTATCTAACATTTCAAAGAATGTGCTTTCCCAACGAATAGATGAAGTACTTGAAACGGTAGGTTTAAAAGGAAAGGAAAAGCAGAAAATTGCTGGCTTTTCTGGAGGAATGAAACAACGTTTGGGCTTAGCTCAAGCCTTGTTACATAAACCTGAACTGCTAATTTTAGATGAACCCGTTTCGGCTTTGGATCCTGAAGGCAGAAAAGATGTCCTAATGATTATCGAAACATTAAAAAAAGATACGACCATCCTTTTTTCAACTCACATTTTGCATGATGCAGAACAAATATGCGATAACATGATTATGATTAAAAACGGACGCATGAAATGGAATGGAACAAAGAGTTCGCTGCGCCAAGAGTTTGCGGATCCTGCTTTTACGATTGAAACAGAAGAAAGGCTCCCTGCATCATTTAGCAGTCTGCCAAGTGAACAGGTGCTGTTTCATTCTCCTTATAAAGCCACTGTAAGTGTAAAAGATACATCTCAGCAGCAGCAGCTGCTTCAACTGCTTGTTGATCAACAAGCAAATCTTGTTTTATTTGAACGAAAACAGCATTCTCTCGAAGATGTGTATCTAGAGGTGATGAATAAATGAATATATTTAGAGTCTTATTTAAAAAGGAGCTGCATGAATTATTTGCGAACGGCAAAGCAATTTGGCTACCCATCTCTCTAATTTTGCTAGGCATCACACAGCCTTTAACGAATTATTATATGCCACAAATCATTGACATGGCAGGAAATTTGCCAAAAGGAGCCATTATTCAACTTCCTACGCCAAGCGGTCAAGAAGTATTGCAAGGTGTCCTTTCACAATATAGCACAATAGGAATCTTATTGATTGTACTAGCAAGCATGAATATGATTTCAAATGAACGACAAAATCATGCGGCTGTACTTGTTATGATGAGACCGGTGAGCGTCATTCAATACATTATGAGTAAATGGGCTGCGCAAATCGTACTGGTTATTGGCTCAATGTTTATAAGCTATATAGCAGCGTGGTATTATACAAATCTTTTATTTTCACATGTGGATTGGACTCATATGATAGTTAGCTTTCTTTTATACAGCCTGTGGCTGATTTTTATCTTGTCCGTGCTAGTGGCAGCTGGAACCTTTCTTTTACAAAGCGGAGGAATTGCTGGAGTAAGCATTTTGATTATTGCGTCACTTTCATTTTTAAGTACTTTGTTTATGAATCAATTAAAGTGGAGTCCTGCGGCGCTGTCACAATACGCCGGTCGTATACTTGAACAATTGCACTGGTCACAAAGTGTCACCTATACCGTAGTTGTTACATTAGTGAGCTGTTTTCTTCTTTTAATTGCTGCTGTTTATAGATACAAAAAAGTAGAATATGTATAAAAAGACTTCTGAAACGAAGTCTTTTTTCTAGGGAATTAATTTGCAAATCCACGCAATATAAAGAGCAGCGGGGACTAAGAGAATCTGGGCACATACTGTCCCGCATAAACGAGAGATGACGAGTGTACCAACCATTTTATTCATAGATTGCTTAGTCGATTCACCTTTCATTACCTTTTCAGTTAGAATGGCTACTTGCGGATCTACAAACACTGCAAGGGTAATCATCGCTAGTCCGTTAATAAGACCAGAAGACATCAGAATCGATTTAGAAAGAGTAGGCTCGAGCGTAGAAGCATAAAGAGTGGAAAGAACACCTACTGTATAAATGGTCGTAGCCATTAAATTTAAAAGAAGCAATCGCTTGGGCACTCCGCCTATTCGCAGCTGAGACAGCATAATCCACCTAGGACGCTTCACGTGTTTTTTTGCTTTTTCCAGCGTATGTATGGAAGTAATGTTTTTCATCATTTTGGGTACAGATCCTGCTACTTCTAAGTGTGAAATCATGCGAGAGAAGATTGATACAAAGCTAGGAATTAAAAGAGCACCTGCGATTGTCCCAATAGAGGCCGCGAGCAAGATAGTTTGAAGCTGATGAAGTAGAAGGGACAAATCTTCTTTAGACTGGACCGCATCTCCTAATTTGCCGGTCAGCGGAGCTTGCACCATATTAGCTGTTCTTGAAACGATGACAATAATATTAAAAAGAGATAGGGCCACGACTAGTTTTCCAGTTTTCAAGCCCGCGAGTCTCACAGAGTAGGCTAGTGTTTCAATCATGTGAATAATTCCTACAAATACACAAATAATCAGTAATTTTTCCATCATAATAAGTAAGTTCCTTTCTTTGATACACGCACTTCCTTATTATGTATAATTTTGGTTCATTTGTAAATAAAAAGCCGCTTGCTACCAAGAGTAGCAAGCGGCTTTTTATTATCGATGCTGGTTAATATCACGAAGTATATCTTTGCTAGCCTGATAATCTTTTTCCCGTTCTTTTTCCACCTGTAGACGTTTGTCTAGTTTACGGCTATATTCAGCATACCCCACGCCGTGAGAAAGCTGCATGGCCTTTTCCATTTCTGACGTGTACGTTAGGTGAAGTGCGATAATGAATCAATCCTTTCAGCATTTTTCACTTGTGGCACATGTATTGCTGCTCAAGTGTTTCGATGTTTATAATTCTTGAAGTCTTTCTAGAAATCGTTTTCCCTGTCGCTTTGGATCTAAACATAAATGATTAAAATTTCATAACATTCCAGGTAAAAGCCTTTTTTTCTTGCGTAGTATCCCATATAATAGCAGGAACAACGTTTTTAAAGGAGTTATATATGAACAATACAAAACGAGTATGGTTTGATTTACTTTTTTATATCGCTATTCCTTACCTAATATGGAATCAGGGAAAAGACATTATTGGTGATTACTATGCCATTTTGCTTTCAACAGCACCAGCGTTTGTGTATACCATTTATACATTTATTAAAGATCGCCAGTTTAACGTAACAGGATTGTTTATTGTCATTACGCTGCTGGCACGTACCATTATTGATTTAATTTCAGGAAACGCAGCGACGATGTTAAACAATCAAGTATACTTTATGATTGGACTGGCTGTAGTTGTCCTTTTTACCATTGTGATAAAAAAGCCAATTGGTTTGTACTTTTTTGTAGATACGGCGTACTTAATGGGCTATAAGCGAGAAGATTCTCTTAAGCTCTTCCACCAGCCTGATTTATTCAAAATGATGAACTGGCTTACAGTACTGTTCGCAGGTCGCTATGTATTTTTAGCAATTGTAAAATACGTATTGATTCAAAAGTACGGAGTAGAAGGGTACGGGAACATGATTGTATTCCGTCAAGCCGTTACGTGGGCATTCTCCATTTTAATTGCCGTCTACACGTATTTTATCTATAAAAAAATTCAAGATAAAACAGGGATGGATAATCCAATGAATCCAAATGTAAATGAATAAAAGGAGAAGCGTGCGTTTAGCTAACGTACGCTTTTTTTGTTACAAAACAGTGAACAGTGCCCGAAACACTAACATCTCATTTAAAATTAATAGTAAAATAACGCTATTAGAAACGGGATGAAAGTAGGTCAAGAAATGAAACTATTATTAGCATGTCAAAAGCAGCCTTATCGGATCTTAGAAATGATTATGGTGTTTTTCACTTTAATTTTTGTCGTACTGTCGTTTTTTGATTACCGTCAGCTGTTTTTTCTCGTGTTTACCCTTGGAATTGTATTTGCTATTCGAGCGTTTGAAATGCAAGAAGGAGAGAAAAAGACGCAAGGAAACATCTGGCTGCTTGTCGGTGTTGTCATGATTTTGCTAGACATAGTTTTATTTGTTGTATATGCCATTAATCGATCTTAACTAAAAGAAAAAGGCTTCCGTGCAGAGGTTCACCTCTAGCTGCGGAAGCTTTTTTGATTAAGGAATCATCCACGATAATACATTGGATTGTAAAAATGTTAGTAGGCAGACAATCAGCAGTAAAAATAGGCTGTGCTTCACCGTAAAACGAAGCAAATCGGATTCTTTTCCTGCCAGCCCAACCGCAGCACAGGCGACAGCGATGGACTGCGGTGAAATCATTTTACCGGTTACTCCGCCCGAAGAGTTTGCTGCAAGCGCAAGAAGCGGATCCATTCCAATAGACGTGGCCGTGATTTTTTGCAAATTGCCGAACAATAAGTTGGCTGATGTATCTGATCCTGTAATAAAAACACCAAGCCAGCCGAGTACAGGAGAGAAAAAGGGAAATAACGCGCCTGTTTTAGCTAACAGCAGTCCTAATGTTGTACTCATTCCAGAAGCATTTGTCACGTAAGCAAATGCCACAACGGACATAATCGTAAGCAGCGGCAGCGCTAATTCTTTACACGTCTCGTTAAACGTAATAAACCAGTCTTTCCAAGAGATGTTGACGATAAATTTTGTGACAACAGCAGACAACAGGATAGCTGTGCCCGCAGCGCCTAGTAATTCTAACTTATACACTGCCGCAATTGGTTCTCCATTTCCATTTAAAATTAAATTATTTAACCAAGGTACTTCTGGCATAAACGTTAAATAATGTCCGACGGAATTGATAGCGCTCAAAAAAGCGTTAGTTCCTTCATAATGTCCCGTCAGAGCGGTTTTAATTTGAGGAATTCCCCATATGGAAATAAAGATCGTTAAAATTAAAAAAGGTGACCACGCCTTTGCAATTTGAGCCCCGGTGAATGCGGGCTGACCTTGAGTTTCTCTTGGCTCAGCCGAAGCGGAAGCTACTTCATGTGCTGCTTTTTCAGATTGAAAGCGAAACGTTGTTTTCGGTTTCCAGAATTTTAAGAAAATAGCGAGCGCAAAAAGTGAAACGAGTGCCGATAAAATATCGGGAAGTTCAGGTCCTAAAAAGTTAGAGCTGACAAACTGTGTAAGAGCAAAAGAGACGCCGGATACTAAAATAGCAGGGAGTACTTCTACTGTTTTCTTAAATCCAGCCATTACAAAAACCAAATATAGCGGAATAAATACAGAAATAAAAGGAAGCTGGCGGCCTACCATTTTAGAGATTTCCATTGCCGCTACTCCAGTAGGACCCTCCATAGCCGTGATAGGAATACCGATTGCACCAAAAGCAACGGGTGCTGTATTTGCTAATAAACATAAGCCCGCGGCATACAGCGGATTAAAACCTAGGCCTACCAGCAAAGCTGCTGAAATCGCAACAGGTGCGCCAAAACCAGCAGCACCTTCAAGAAAAGCCCCAAACGAAAAAGCAACCAACAAAGCTTGAAGTCTGCGATCTTCTGTAATAGATACGACAGAGGTACGAATAATATCAAACTGACCGGTTTTTACAGTTAGTTTGTAAAGAAAAACGGATGTAATGATAATCCATCCAATCGGCAGTATACCGTATACAGCTCCTTGACTAGCTGACATAAAAGCCATGCTAGCCGGCATTTTATAGGCAAGCATCGCAACGGCAAGTGCGACCAGTAAGGTTGTAATCCCAGCCATATAACCTTTCATTCGTTTAATAGCCAGAGCCCAAAAGAAGTAAAGAATAGGAATCAAAGCGATTAATGAAGACCAAATGACGCTGTTTCCTACAGGAGTGAACTGCTGTGTCCATGTCATAACTAACACCTCATTTTCAAATTAGTGAACTACGAATTTAGTAAAACGAAACCATTAAAACTACGATGATAAGGTCATCTGATGACTTATGTAAAAATGAATTCGCTTACATTATATTCTAATACTTTCGTGATAGGCAAGTACTAAAAGAAACTTTTTTTCTAAAGAACGGACATTTTTTTGTTGATAAGAAGAAAATACTGGTTGAAAATCCCAAGAATAGGTGATTAAATGATTGTAAGCGCTTAAAATATATCTTTTTATCTATTCTACTAATTATTCTTCTTATTAATCTACTACTTTCAGTCGTATTATACATGGCACTTCTGTATGTTATTAGTGAAACGTTGTTTGCTATTACAAAACGAGAGGAGTCAATTTATTGAGTACGTTAGAACTTCCAGGTCATTTAAAATCCATTTTATCTCATCCTTCCACACTTGAAGAACAGCATATGAATCACTTCCTTGGAAATAACGGGTCCGTGCATGTTAAGCCAACTTCAGAACAAGAAATAGCAGCCGTTTTAAGGTATGCGGCGGAACACGGAAAAAAAGTCGTCATTGAAGGGAACGGTACCAAAAAAGGCTTTGGCGGGCTTATAGACACAGCAGATCTTTTGCTTTCGCTGACTGAATACAGCGGAATTGTTGAACATACAGTAGGCGATATGACGGTTACTGTAAAAGCTGGTACGCCGTTTGGAGAGCTGCAAACGTATTTAAAAACGTACAATCAGCAAGTTTCACTTGATCCAGCTCTAGGAGACTACGCTACAATCGGCGGAGTTATTGCAGCGAATGAAAGTGGCCCAAAGCGCTTGTCTTATGGATCAGCTCGAGATGCAGTAATCGGTATGAGAGTCGTATATTCAGATGGAACCATTGTTCGTTCAGGGGGAAAAGTCGTCAAGAACGTGGCTGGCTATGATATGAATAAGCTGTTTATTGGTTCAATGGGAACGCTCGGCGTTATATCCGAAATAACGTTAAAGCTGCGTCCGCTGCCCAAGTATCAAAGCGTTCTTTTTCTTTCTTTTTCAACAGGCAATATCGAAGAAGTTCATGCGTTTGTTAGCAAAGTCTTAGACTCCATGATAGAGCCCGTTTCCTTGGAATTATTAAATCCTTCTCTAGCTGAAGATGTAATAGGGCAGCATCTGTTTACGCTTGTAATCAGCTTTGAAGATGTGGAAAGTTCCGTTCATTATCAAGAGAATTACATCAAAAGCATTCAGCCGTCTGATACGATTTTAAAAGTGCTTCATGAAAAAGAAGCCGAAGTATTTTGGGGATTTTTTAGTAACATTAGTCCAAATGGTGCATGCTGTTCTTCCGAAGAGGAAACGGAAGCCACTTTAAAAGTCGGTGTACCAAATATGAATGTACTTGACGTGATAAACAAAAGTACTGCTTTAAAAACATCCCTTCCCATGCTGGTAAAAGCACATGGAGGAGTTGGACACGGTCTTTGCTCAGTCTACATAAAGGGCTCAGAAGAAGCCATTCTTTCCGTTATCACTTCATTGACTGAAACGGCTAAAACGTACGGAGGATATGTGGTCGTTAAACATTTGCCTTTTATACTGCGTCAAAAAGTAAATGTGTGGGGGGAAAAACCTTCTCATTTTCCGTTACTAGCAGGAATTAAAGCAAAGGTGGACGCTAAAAATGTGCTTAACTATAAACGATTTATAGGAGGAATCTAAGTGAATTCAGCGAAAGCGGATATCAAAGATGCTCCATGTCAAAGCGTTAGCAATTATTTGTGGAAAGACGCGCCAGACGAAAAAAAATGGGCGGATTGTGTACACTGCGGAATGTGCTTGGAGTCTTGTCCTACTTACGAAATAACGGGGCAAGAACAGCATTCACCAAGAGGACGCGTGCACCTTATCAAATCGGTAGCAGAAGGAAAGATAAGCGTGAATGAACAGTTTACAGATCCTGTATTTGCTTGTTTGGACTGCCGTGCCTGTACAACTGCTTGTCCTGCAAATGTAGACGTTGGCGGACTCATTGAAGAAGCTCGCGGCCAAATTCGTCAGGCGATGCCTTTGACGGGATGGAAAGGAATGATCAGCAAATTTTTTCTAAAGGAACTTTTTCCTCATTCCCATCGCTTAGAAGCTGCAGGAAGTCTATTAAAGTTGTATCAAAAAAGCGGGATGCAAAAAATGGTTCGCACAACAGGCATGTTAAATATGATGCCAACACATCTAGCAGAAATGGAACATGTAATGCCTAAAATTACCCGTTCTGTTCGAAAAAAATATAAAAAAGAACGCGTTCTAAAAGCAAAAGCCGAAAGAAAAGCCGAAGTTGCTTTTTTAACGGGCTGCATTATGGACGTCATGTTCAGTGATATTAACGAAGCGACTCTTAATGTATTAAGAAGAAACGGAAACGACGTTGTTATTCCTCATTCTCAGACGTGCTGTGGTGCTTTGCACGTTCATGCAGGAGACCGAGACATGGGAAGGCAGCTTGCCAAAAAAAATATAGAGGCGTTTCAGCATGCCGATACCATTATTGTAAACGCTGCGGGATGCGGCTGCATGTTAAAAGAGTATCCTGAACTATTTAGAGAAGAAGAGCAAGAGTGGCTTGAAAAAGCCGAAGTCTTTGCTAAAAAAGTCCAGGATATTTCAAAATACCTTCACGATACGGGATATCGCCCTCCGCAGGCGAAGCTGCATACGCGCATTACGTATCACGACGCTTGTCATTTAGCTCATGGTCAAGGAGTTAGAGAAGAACCAAGAGATATTTTGCTTTCTATTCCGGGAGTTGAAATGGTTCATATGGCTAACGCAGACAGATGCTGTGGAAGCGCAGGAATTTATAATTTAACAAACCCTGACATGGCGGGAGCCGTGCTTCAAAGTAAAATGGAAAATGTGCCCCCTGACGTAGAAATGATTTCAATGGGAAACCCAGGATGTATGCTGCAGATGGCAGTAGGAGTGAAAAAATATGGACGAAGTCAGCAAATTGTTCACACGGTACAGCTTTTGGAGTGGGCCTATCAAAAAGAAGAGGAGGAAGCGCATCGTGTTGAAGAAAAATAGAATAAAAGATCTTCACGTGAAAAATCTTTCTCAACTAGTAGATGCTCATTCTATTTTGTATCACAAAGAAGATTTACTTGCGTACGACTGCGATGGGTTTACTATTCACAGACACTTGCCTAAAGCGGTGTTATTTCCTAAAAATACGAAAGAAGTTTCTAGCATTGTTAAATACTGCAATGAACATGACTTGCCTTTTCTTGCAAGAGGAGCAGGCACAGGACTGAGCGGAGGAGCGATTCCGCTTAATAACGAAGTGATTATTAGTTTAGTAAAAATGAAGCGGCTGCTTAGCGTCGACTATGAAAACAGACGTGCCGTGGTAGAGCCCGGATTTATTAATCTTAAGTTAACTAATTCAATCTCTGAAAAAGGATATTATTATGCACCCGATCCTTCGAGTCAGTATTGCTGCACCATTGGTGGAAATGTAGCGGAAAACGCGGGAGGGGCACACTGTCTAAAATATGGCGTAACTACCAACCATATTTTAGGGCTAGAGGTGGTGCTTCCAAATGGAGATGTGATTGAACTTGGCAAGCAAGGTATTCCAGATGAACCGGGATATGATTTATTAGGACTTTTAACAGGATCAGAAGGGACGTTAGGAATCGTTACAAAAATTACGGTGCGCATTTTGAAAAACCCCGAAGCCAAACAAACGGTACTTGCCTATTTCGACCGCGTAGAAGACGGCAGTCAAGCGGTATCCGACATTATATCAGCCGGCATTGTGCCCGCTGCGCTTGAAATGATGGATAAAACCGCCATTGAAGGAGTGGAAGCTGCTGCGTTTCCAGTCGGACACCCTAGAGATATTGAAGCTCTTTTATTAATTGAAGTAGACGGCATTTCAGCCGGTATCGAAGAGCAAATTCTACGTATTTTAGACGTATGCAAAAAACAGAACGTACGGGAAGTGAAAGTAGCTGAAAGTGAAGAAGAGCGCGCCAGGTGGTGGGCAAATCGCAAAACAGGATTTGGAGCGATGGGAGCTATATCCCCTGACTACCTCGTACAAGACGGCGTTATTCCAAGAAGTAAACTGCCTCAAGTGCTGAAGCGAATCAACAAAATTAGCGAAGAATCTAGCCTTCGCATTGCCAATATTTTTCACGCTGGAGACGGGAACTTGCATCCGCTTGTATTATTTGATGCTAGAAAGCCGGGGGAAACTGAAAAAGCACTCGACGCCGGAAGCGCATGTTTGCAAGTATGTGCAGAAGTAGGAGGAACGATTACCGGCGAACACGGCGTGGGCATTGAAAAAAAAGAAGAAATGCGATTTGTTTTTAATGAAGATGAAATTCAAGCACAAACGAATATACGAGAAGTATTTAATCCTAAAAATCTATTAAATGCAGGAAAGCTTTTTCCAAGTCCGAGCCGCTGCGCTGAAGTCAAAAAAGAAAAGAAAAAAGTGGGTTATTTTTAGAAAATTCTTGAAAATACATTCGCTCGATGATATGATTTTTTTAACAAAAATAAAACGCTGTTTTGTAATAAGAAACAGTACCGCATATGTTCGTCTTAACCATTTTGGCAAAAAGAATTGAAAGCGCGTCCAAATTTAAAAATGTAAAGAAGTAAGAGGAGGAAACAGACGGTGACAAACTACAAACAAGTTGGAAATCTGAAAGTAGCTCCAGTTCTCTATCAATTTATTAATGAGGAAGCTCTCCCGGGCAGCGGCCTAAGTACAGAAAATTTTTGGTCTGATTTTGAAGCGTTAGTAACTGAGTTAACACCCGTAAATAAACGTTTGTTAGAAAAGCGTGATCAGCTTCAAGCTCAAATTAATGCATGGCATCAAGAAAATCCTGACGGTGACTTTAACGAATACAAATCGTTTTTAACGAGAATTGGCTATTTAGAAGACAAGGCAGAAGATTTTCTTATTGGTACAGAAGGAGTAGACAGCGAAATTGCCTATCAAGCGGGACCACAGCTTGTGGTACCAGTGAATAACGCTCGGTATGCTATTAACGCTGCTAATGCACGCTGGGGTAGTCTCTATGATGCACTTTACGGCACTGATGCAATCAGTGAAGAAAATGGAGCTTCGCGCACGAGTTCTTATAATCCAATTCGAGGAGAAAAAGTTATTGCGTTTGCAAAGAATTTTCTTGATGAAGTTATTCCGCTCGTTCAGTCTTCTCATGCAGAAGTGGTTCAGTACAGTCTTGAAAATGGAAAGCTTGTTGCTCAATTAAACGATGGCAGTTTAACAGAGTTACAGGAAGAAGATAAATTTGTAGGGTATCAAGGAGAAGAAGAAAGCCCTGATGCTCTTTTATTCAAAAACAACGGCCTGCATTTTGAAGTTCAAATTGATCGTACGGATTCGATTGGTAAAACGGACGATGCGGGTGTAAAAGATATTTTAATGGAAGCAGCTCTTACGACGATTATGGACTGTGAAGATTCAGTAGCGGCAGTAGACGCAGAAGACAAAGTAGACGTTTACCGCAACTGGCTGGGATTAATGAAAGGTGATTTGACGTCTACTTTTAAAAAAGGAAGTCAAAACATGACAAGGCGTTTAAATCCAGACCGTACCTATATTGCTCCCCACAAGGAAAAGATTTCACTGTCTGGCCGTTCGCTTATGTTTGTTCGAAACGTTGGGCATTTAATGACAAACAGCGCTGTTTTAGATCGAAATGGCAACGAAATCTATGAAGGTATTTTAGACAGCGTGATTACTAGTTTAATTGCCAAACACACCTTGCTTAAAAACGGTACGTATCAAAATTCTAAAAAGAGCTCTATCTATATCGTTAAACCGAAAATGCACGGCTCCAAAGAAGTGGCTTTTGCCAACACGTTATTTAATTCAATTGAAGATATGCTAGGGCTTGAGCGTCATACGATTAAAATTGGCGTAATGGACGAAGAGCGCCGCACAACGCTTAATTTAAAAGCGTGCATCAAAGAAGTAAAAGACCGAGTGGCGTTTATTAATACTGGATTTTTGGATCGAACAGGTGACGAAATTCACACTTCTATGGAAGCAGGCGCTGTTATTCGTAAAAATGATATGAAGGCGTCTAAATGGCTTCAAGGCTACGAGCAGTCTAATGTAAATGTAGGGTTAGCAAGCGGGTTCCAAGGCCGCGCTCAAATCGGAAAAGGAATGTGGGCAATGCCGGATATGATGGCCGAAATGCTGAAACAAAAAGTGGGGCATTTAAAAGCAGGAGCGAATACGGCATGGGTGCCTTCACCAACCGCAGCAACGCTTCATGCTCTTCACTATCATCAAATTGATGTAAGAGATGTTCAAAACGAATTGCTTACTAAGTCCACTGATTTACAAGATGACATTTTGCAAATTCCTGTGGCCGAAAAACCAAATTGGAGCAAAGATGAAATCCAGCAGGAGCTAGACAACAACGCTCAAGGAATACTCGGCTATGTAGTAAGATGGGTCGACCAAGGAGTAGGGTGCTCAAAAGTACCGGATATTAATAATGTAGGGCTAATGGAAGACCGGGCAACGCTTCGTATTTCCAGTCAGCACGTAGCCAACTGGCTTCATCATGGGATTTGTACAAAAGAACAAGTAACGGAAACGCTAAAGCGAATGGCAAAAGTAGTGGATCAACAAAATGAAAATGATCCTCTGTATCAGCCAATGTCATCGAACTACAGCGCATCCATTGCTTTTCAGGCAGCCTGCGATTTAGTATTTCAAGGCTATGATCAGCCAAACGGCTATACGGAGCCCATTTTACACCGCCGTCGTATCGAAGCAAAGGCAAAAGCAGCTATAAAACAGTAAAAAAACGGCCTGTCAGCATAGAGATGGCAGGCTGTACTTACATCTTAAGAACCTGACTACCTACGATCCTTATTAAAACAAAGCAAATGGGAAAAGGAGTTATGTCATGAAATTTGTAAGGTTTGCTATACAAGATAGCCGTCATACAGGTGTACTAAAAGAGGATACGATCAGCGTTATTGAAGGAAATATATTTGAGAAGTGGGACTATACAGGGCAGACTTTTTCACCGAGTGAAGTAAGGCTTTTGGCTCCTTTAGAGCCGAATCAAATTATTGGAATAGGCGCTAATTATGCAGCTGCAAAGTCGGAGCTGCCAAAAGAAATGCCTTCTATTCCTGTCTTCTTTTTTAAGCCCACATCCTCTGTGATTGGTCCAAACGAAGACATTGTCATTCCAACTGCCATTAAGCACGTCAAGTTTGAGTCTGAGCTTGCAGTTGTTATTGGAAAAGAAGCGAAGAACATCGCAGTAGAAGACGTACAGGACTATATATTTGGGTATACAATTGGAAACGATGTAACGGCTCCGGATTATTTTCATAAAGACGGGCACTGGACCATTGGAAAATCCTTTGATTCATTTACGCCTCTTGGCCCCGTAATCGAAACAGAGCTTGATCTTAAGTCCATTCATGTAAAAGCGTTTTTAAATGGCGTTGAAAAACAAAACAGCTCGACAGATTTAATGATTATTTCGGTTGGAGAAATGATTGCTTACCTATCTACTGTTATGACCCTTAAGCCGGGAGATGTGGTTTTAACAGGAAGTCCGGTCGGCGCGGAACTGGTGAGCGCAAACGATGTTATTGCATGCACCATCCGAGAAATTGGGACCCTCCAAAATCCGTTTGTTGCAGAAAAAGAACGTGTAAACGTATAAAAGTGATAAAAAATGCCCGGCAGTAAAATGACACATAGAGGAGAGAGGAAAAATGGAGCGAGAAAATATGGTTAAGTCTGTAAGCCGGGCATTGGACATTGTCACAATTGTCAGCATGGAAAGAGAAGGGGTAGGCGTCACAGAAATTGCAAAGCAAATGGACATTAATAAAAGCTCCGTATACCGTATTCTAACTACTCTTGCTCAGTATGGCTATATTGAACAAGATCAAGAAAGCGGGCGGTACAAGCTTGGGTATAAGTTTTTAGAAGTAAGTTCAAAGCTTTTAGATTCTATTGATCTACGAACGGAAGCAAAGCCGTTTTTGCAAGAACTTGAAAGTGAAACAAATGAAGTTATTCATCTTGTTGTCTACGATCAAGGTGAAGTAGTGTATATTGAAAAGCTAGAAGGAAATCAGACGCTGCGCATGCACTCAAAAGTGGGGAAAAGAGCGCCTATGCACTGTACGTCTGTCGGTAAAGCTATCCTAGCTTTTTTACCGCTTAACACGGTAACAAGCATTCTTGAAAGAAAAGGCTTACCAGCTCATACCAATCACACCATTACAGATGAAGAAAGCTTTCTCCGGGAACTTTCAGAAGTGAAGCAAAAGGGATATGCGCTGGATTTAGAAGAAAATGAATACGGAATTACTTGCATCGCAGCCCCTATTTTTGATCACCTTGGTCAAGTCGTTGCTGCAGTCAGCATTTCCGGTGCTACGATGCGTATGACCAATGAGCGATTAACGTACCTTCAAGAACGCATGGTTGATATAGGCAAGAACATTTCGGAGCGGCTCGGCTACAAAACGGAATCTGTGAAAGACAAAAGTTTGTTCTGATTCTTAGAGAACAAACTTTTTCTATATAATAATCTGTAAAATAACGTAATTATATTATGTAAACTATAGGCTAGGATTTTTAATTGATGTTTTATTCGTGATACAATAAAGTTGTTAGAATATATACGTAAAGGAGATAAATTATGGAACAGTTTGAGCGCAATATTGAAAAGTACGCCGAGCTAGCTGTAAAAGTCGGTGTAAACATTCAAAAAGGGCAAGTATTAAACATTAATGCTGATATTTCTTCCGCTGATTTTGTTCGTGAGATTGCGAAAAAAGCGTACGAAGCCGGAGCAAAGTCTGTTGATGTAGACTGGCATGACGATCATTTAGTTCGTTTGAAATATGAAAAAGCGGATGAATCTGTATTTAATGAATTTCCTGCTTGGAAAGCTCAGGCAAGAGAAGAGCTTGTGAAAAACGGAGGCGCTGTTTTATCTGTAATTTCAAGCGGTCCTGACTTACTAAAAGGAGTAGACGGCAAACGTATTGCTGCGTTCCAAAAAGTAAGCGGAAAAGCAATGAAAAAATTCCGTGAAGCGATCCAATCTGATAAAATCAGCTGGTCCATCGTAGCTGTTCCTTCAAAAGACTGGGCAGCTAAAGTATTTCCTGACGTTCCAGAAGAACAGCAGCAAGAAAAACTATGGGAAGCTATTTTTAAATCTGTGCGCGTAGACCAAGAAGATCCAGTGGCCGCATGGGAAGAGCATAATGCTTCATTACATACAAAAGTAGACATTTTAAATGAAAAAAGATTTTCTAAGCTTCACTATAAAGCGCCAGGAACAGATTTAACAATTGAACTTCCTGACAAACATATTTGGGTTGGAGCAGGCAGTGTTAATGAAGACGGCAACTCGTTCATGGCCAATATGCCAACAGAAGAAGTATTCACACTTCCGAAAAAAGACGGCGTAAACGGTCAAGTAACGAGCACAAAACCGCTTAGCTACGCAGGAAACTTAATTGAAAACTTCACGCTAACATTTGAAAACGGAAAAATTGTTGATGTAAAAGCAGAAGAAGGCGAAGAAACGTTAAAGCACTTAATTGAAACAGATGAAGGTGCCAAATACTTAGGAGAAGTAGCCTTAGTACCGCATCAATCGCCAATTTCTCAGTCAAACATCATTTTCTACAACACGCTGTTTGACGAAAATGCATCCAACCACTTAGCCATCGGCAGCTCGTATTCCTTCTGTTTAGAAGGCGGAAAAACGATGTCTAAAGAAGAGCTATCACAAAACGGAGCAAACGACAGCATCACCCACGTTGACTTCATGATTGGCTCAGCTGAAATGGACATCGACGGCATTAAAGCTGACGGTACAAGCGAGCCTGTGTTTAGAAAAGGGAACTGGGCGTTTTAATAAACAGTTTAATCTATGAAGTCTCTACAATAATCAAGGTAATAAATGAATTAGCCACTTCTCGATTTATAGAAGTGGCTATAAGTTTTTTTAATGTAAAGAGGAGAGTAATACGTTAAATGAATGAATTAGTAAAAATTGTTTTAAATAGCGTAGACCAATTATTTGGCAAAAATTATGTGCAATTGATTACTTATTTATTAATAGCATTAATTGGAACATGGTTGTACAAAGAGTTCAGAACTCAATTACTAAATAGTGAAAACTATAAAAGAGAAAAGTACAGTGAGGTATTAACAATTTTATTAGAATTGGAGTATGCACTAAATAAATTCTTAATAAATGAAGTAGAGTTTACTCAATTAGAAGAGAATTTAAAGGCTGCTTATCCGTATTTATCTTATGATCTAAGTAAGGAGGTTGGAAGCTTCAGTACTGGAATAGAAAAGAAAAAAGTCGAGAAATTCGTCGAAAGATTGAGTACAGAGAGAACTAACCTTAAATATAACCAACCTAATGCTTTCTCTTATTTAAATGAAAGAAGTATATCTCGGTCATTTGGTCACTTATTTAGAACAATGCTTTCACCTGTGCTTATACCTTTCTTGTTGACTTTATTAACTGTAGTGGTTTCATTTATGCTATTATATCTCACGTTTGCTATGTCAACTGTTGAATCTGTTGTCAAACAATATTATTTGATACAAGGTGTAATAGATTACATATGTTTCTTAATGATATTAGTTGGTATCGCTGATATTATTAATAACCAAAAGGTGTCTAGCATGAAACACTTAGTTATTTTTCTTATTATTTTTATAACTTTGTCTATTACTGCATTTTTACTTTTTTCAAAATTCATTATTATTCCTACAATTCTATTTGTATGCTACGGAATATTATTAAAAATGTACTTACCAAAAATTATTGTTGGGCTAAAAATAAATAATATATAAATAAAAAGAAGAATCACGGCAGGCGAACTTCACTCAGTTCCACCTTGCTGTGATTCTTCTTTTTTAACCGGAGCGTCACGCTTGAACATGTGA
Source organism: Priestia sp. FSL W8-0524 (assembly GCF_038005965.1). Lineage (NCBI taxonomy): Bacteria > Bacillati > Bacillota > Bacilli > Caryophanales > Bacillaceae > Priestia > Priestia sp. FSL W8-0524. The sequence continues at coordinate 2,682,438 of NZ_JBBOUG010000001.1, read as the reverse complement.
TAGTAGGTAAACCCCAAGCATAGAGCGCCGGCGATTGAACAAAAATATTGCAAAAAACGGACGAAATCCATTGGAATGACCTCCCATTTTCAGTTTCGCTTCTAGTATGTACAGGGAAGTGAAATAATATGTGAAAAAGGGAGGTTTTCTCTTATAGTTCGTATGGTTCTTGAAGAGTAAGGTAAGGCTGCTGATCTTCAAGACCAAGACGCTTATTTAATTGTCTTTTCATTAAATCGTACTGGTAGATGAGGTGAAATTGATTTTTTTTCGGTGTTTCACAGCGAATGTAGGTTTCTTGCCCGTTCTTGTCTGTGAAATGAATGGTTAACTCACCGAAATAGCGTTGAACAGGAGCTCCGTGAAGGCCTTTTTCATTTTTGACAACCTTTGAAAATTCTGCTCGTTGAATACGGTTAAATGGAATAATAGCTACTTGATTGATAACAAGACGCTGATCGTACATGTCAATTTTAGATATGGAAATTTGATTAATTCCTTCTGCAAATTTAACATGCCCGTTTACAGAAACAAGCGGTTTGCGATCCTCAGGATCAACAGCGCCTTGAGGTCGCTTAATGACGTAGAAGCTAGCTACGCCAAGTGCTACGATACCAACCACAACAATAAGTGCAAACATCATTTTGCATTCCACCTCCTGAGTATAGATGTGTAATCTGAATTTAACAGCAAGCTGTTTCAGTTGCCATATTGCCTCAACAATGAGGATAGAGAAAAGCAGTTCGGCAGTTCATTATAAGTATATACATACGTTCGACAATATGGTGTGATATTCCTTCTTATTATGACTTTTTTACGACAAAATGGGCAAAACTCTTTCCGAAAATGAAGTGAATCAGTTACAATTTAAGGATAAGGTACCAAATTTCTTTTCTATCTCAAAAAAGTGCAGAAAAGCGTAAAAAATTCTAGGTACTTTCTCATATTTTTACTATTTTTATAGAATTTATTCCAATTTCTAATCCTTTATCGTGTATAATCTCTTGTGTGCAGCATGATATACATAAAGGTGTAAGGAGGCACAGTTCATTGTCTTTATCAGCAAAAAAGATATTATTATTAGTTTTAGTAGTTATATGTTTAGTGTTAGTTGTGATGCAATTCATAAATCGATCAGCAGAGCCGACTTCTGGACAGGCCCAAGAAACACTGAGTAAGCTTCCTGAACAAGAAACCGTTAAAGAAAAAGCGAAAGGCGACGAGGAAGCGCACAAATATCGAGTGTATTATATTACTATTGAAAAAATCGAAAATGGTACATACAGCGGAACAACAAAAGAAGGAACGGGCATTAAATTTTCCGATAAAAATTTAAATGAACCGATTCCAAGTAATTTGAAAAAAGGGGATATCGTTAAAGCATACTTTGATCTTGAATATAGCACGAAAGGTCTAGTCAAAGTAGAAAAGGTAGACGAGATACCCGATGATGACGAGAGCTCAAGTTAATTGAGCTCTTTTTTTGTGTTTTACGAATGTGGTAAAATATTGAATATATAGATACGATACAGGGGGAAGAAGATGATAGCAGCAATTATAGTAGTAGCGGTAATTCTTTTAGTTTTGATTATTAAAGGGGTTGTAAAGTCGAGAAGATTTCGCTTGTATAAAGAGGAGCTTCCAGATGAGCTCGGAATACATAAAGATAATGGCTTTGAAGATATAGTTCATTCACTAGAAGATTCTTTACCGGCAGCCTATGTTCAGCAAGTGAAACAGCGTATGCAAGGGCGAAATACAAAAGCCGATGAAGTAGAATGGACGTTTTTTGAGATGAAGCGCTATTTTTTATTAAATGCAGTCATCAAAGACGTACCAATGTTTAGTGCAAAAGTAGATGAAGTATGGCATGAAATGATTATGTTTACAGTAGATTATGAGCGCTTTACAGACCGTTTTTTCAACCGCTTTTTGCATCACCAGCCAAATGTAGAAACAGCTCCATCCCCACAGCCGGATAAGCGAGCGTTCTTTGATTGGATGTATGCTCATTTGTTTGACATAACGGGTAACAGCCGACTGCTTTGGGGGAAGTTTTTTCAGCATCCGCTTGATAAAAGTACGCTTCAAGATTTTCAAAGGTTATCAGAAGATGAATTACTAGATCGCTATTTTTTAAGAAACGGCAAATGGGAAAAACAGCAGAGAGCCCTGATTCAAACGTTAAAAGAAGAAGTCACTGCTGCACGAAAAAGAAAAAAAACGGGCGGATCAACTTATTTTAAAAAAGCGGCTAAAAAAGGAAATGTATCAAACGAACTTCTTCTTCAAGGCTTTGTTTTTTATTCTCTCTACAAAGCCACCAACTTTTCAAGCCATATGAATGAACTGTTGCTATATAAAAAGACGATGTATGCGGGAGAGACAGCCTCTTACAGCGGGTATAGCTGTTCAAGCCCCTGGGAAGACAACCGCCACCATCACCACAACGATGGAGGTCATCACCATCATGACAGCGGCAGCAGCTGTTCGAGTTCAAACTGCAGCAGTTCAAGCTGTTCAAGCTCTAGCTGCGGGAGTGGGTGCAGCAGCAGCTAATAAAGTAAAAAAACTCGTTTTATACGAGTTTTTTTACTTTAAATGCAACGACGACAAAATGATTCACTGACAAGCAGTGAAAAATTTGGTATAATCGTTACGTTTTTAAAAAGGAGAGACAGCGAAAATGAATATTTTATGGGACTTTGATGGAACCATCTTTGATACCTATCCGACTATCGTGAAAGCATTCAAAGAATTACTAACAGATCAAACGATTTCAGAAGATGATATTTTAAAACAAATGAAAATATCTTCTGACGTAGCAATCAAGCATTTTGATATTGAAAAGTCTTTGTTTGATAAACACTTCCATGTGCTCGAACAAAAAATAAATCCTAAAGATAAGCCTGCTTTTTCTCACGTAGAAGACGTACTGAGCTTTGCGGATACAAATGTAATTGTTACGCACAAGTCTAGACAATCTACGCTTGATATCCTGGCATTTTTTAATATGGAGCACTACTTCACGGAGATTATTACAAAGGATGATGGCTACAAACGAAAGCCTGATAGCGGAGCTTATGCCTATCTTCACGATAAGTATCAGCTCGATTTAGTAATTGGGGATCGCGAACTTGACTTAAAACCTGCCCGTGAACTGGGAATTAAAACATGTGCATTTCAAAATAACGATATTGAAGCAGATTATCACCTTACATCATATGATCAATTCTTTACAACGGTCGTAAATAAAAACTCGTGAAGCTATTCTTCACGAGTTTTTATTTGTTCAGGTGTATGTATTTCGGGGATTTCACCGAGCGTGTAGTTCGCTACTTTTGTAATGTTACTATTAGCAAAAAAATAAAACTCTCCGTCGACTCCGCGAATTTTTGTCGTGCGCAATCCAATTTCTTCAACAGTTCCTTTCGTATCATTTATAGATACGTGATCTCCTACTGAGAATTGATCTTCAAATAGAATAAAAAACCCATTTAAAATATCTTTAATCAAATTCTGTGCACCTAAGCCTGTAATAAACCCTGCTACGCTAATACCAGCTAAAAGTGCTTTCATATTAATTCCGATTGCCTCTAAAGACGTAATAAGTGCAATAAAATACACAACGTACATGACAATGCTCAGACAAAGTTTTTTCAGCGTTATTTCTTTTCGTTCGTTGTACCTCAGCAGTTTAGTTTTAAATCTGAAATCAAAGATTTTATTAATGACACTGCGAGCAAACCGGATGACAATTTGAGCAATGATAAAAATGAGGATAATCTTTATGATTACTTCACTAATGTCAATCCACCTACCGGTATTAAATAAAGTTTGCTGTACCCACTGTATGTATTTCATGACTAAGTCCCTTTCTTGCTTTATAAATTTTTCTCTACTGAATAGTATAATTTATTTTAAAAAATATACTACTAGAATTTATTAAGAGGCGTTTGAACTATTGTTTTATTTTAATTTATTTGTATTTGGTATATGTAATGAAAACTCCGTAATTTAGAAAAAGTGAAAATCCTCAGGTGTAGATATTTTTAAAACATTTCTTTATACAAATATTAAATAAAATCTTATAGCAGAGATTAGTATAGATCTTATTAGCAAACATTATATACAGATATTAAAGAAAGAAAAATCCTCTAAAAACCCAATGATATCAAGGGTTAGAAAGAAAATAGCTTTTCAATAAATAACTGTGTGGAAAATAGCCCTTTTTTGTGAACAGCATCCTTTGGCTAAAGGATGTTTTTTATCGTAGTAGATATGGAATCTATTTTATTTACTATGTTTTTTCTTCTACAATAGATGGATTTTAAAATCAATAGTATGAAGATTGCTGTTAAAAGTATGAATTATTTCCACTGTGGATAAAAGTAGTTATGTTAAAGAGTAAATAACCTGGAAATTATCGTTAATAAAAAAATAAAAGGGATGTTTTTATTAATAAAGAGGATGATATAACAGTCATTGAATATGTTTTCTTTCTTTTGTGGATAAGTATGAAGGTGTTTTTTTAGTAATATTCCATCGTTATACACAAGAAATATCATTTATTTAAACTCATTACGTTTATATAGATAGGATAATGAAATTTGAGAGCTGAAAAAATGGGTGTTTGTTTGTACTATTTGTATCAAAAAGAGAGGAGAAGGGATAGAAAATAAAAAAAAGGCATGCCAAAGAAGCCCCTTATGAAGCTGTAAGTTCGGCAGGGACTTGATCTTGAAGATTTTTTGAAAGCTCTTTTCGAATGAGCGTACGGATTTTCCCACCGTAATTTTCAACGACTTGAGCATCATGGCTGAAGAAGGCCTGTTCAATCAATGTATAAAGGGCAGACTTCACTCGTTCAATACCATATTCAAAAGAAAGCTGAACCAAATCAGCGATGTCTTCGTTTTGGAATGAAGACATAACAATTCCTGTAGAATCTGTGCTGTGTCCAGATAATTTTACAAAAGTCTCTTCAATAGTACGTCGAATCGCCGCATCGTATTGATCTCTCTTTTCTTGTTTTGACATCTTGCCATTTTTAGCTCCGTCTTTTAAAACAAAGAAAATAGTAGATCCTTGGACAACGGTTTTAAATGCGCTCGCCTGCGTTTCAGCTATTTTTTGCATCATACCCTTGTAGTGAGTATATTTCGGCGTAAAAATTTTATAGTCATTAAAGCTAATTTTTGAAGTGTTTTCTCCAGGATTAAACTGACGCTTAATCGTATCGTTGTCATAAACCAATTCTTTGCGCAGCTCTAAGCGAAGGGCATTTACGTTTTCAATTAGAATAAGTTCTTCAAAGCGAGTGTATTCTAATTCCATAAACCCAAAGCCGTGTTCTTCAAAATATTGGGGGTAGGGAACAATACAAATATTGATTCCTTTGCCGCTGCGAGAATAGGAAATTAATTCTGTTTCTGCTAATACTACATTGTTGTTGCGAACTGTTCGAACTGTACAATTCAAAGCGGCTGCAATCTCTTTTTCAGAAACATCACAAATAATACCTCTTTCATCAACGTGAAGGAAGTGATAAAAAATTAATTGTGAAATTTGAGATTTAGATAAACGGTGATGTTCTGCCACTGTTTTGATTGTAGGGTTCCCATGAGCGTCTAGGTCCATGTGATCTTCAATATCTTTATATTTTTCTACGGTGCTAGACAATTGGCGAATAATTTGTTTTCCAATTTTCGCAAATTCTTTTTTTATCATGAGAATCCCTCCAATCTATTTCATATCAACAATAATTTATTAGGGTAAAATAACAAAGAATACCTTGTGAAAATTATATCAATAAGAAACAGAATCGCAAACGAACGAGTAGTACGCGAAAAACGGCAAAAGGCTCAAAGAATGCTGTCATAGCAAGGGATTCAGCGTATAGGTTTTTTAGTACGACAAAAACGGCAAAAGCAAGCAAGCGCCGGTAGAACAGTGTTTGTTACGATCAGTAAAAATCAAAAAAAACTTTATGCGTTTTAGTACGTAAAAAACGGCAAAAGGCTCAATATAGTACGCCGAAAATAGCAAAAGTGAAGAGTGGTACGCCAAAAACAGCAAAAGTGATCTCGATTCACCTAAAAAAAGGGAAAAAAATCACTTCTCTGATCGCTGTAAATAACACAATGAATTTCAATAGTACGTCAAAAATGGCAAAAGCTATTTTTAGTACGTGAAAAACGTCAAAAACGACCTAGTAGTACGCTAAAAACAGCAAAAGTTATCGTTTGGTACGTCAAAAATGGCAAAAGCTTTATATATGCTGCGAAAAAAATAAAAAATAGGGTTTGAAAAAGACATAACAAAGGGAAAAGCAATGTTTAGTACGCAGAAAACGGCAAAAGTAGTGAAGGAGTACGTGAAAAACGGCAAAAGGTAGGATTGTTTTACGAAAAAAAGAGAATAATTAACAATTAATAAGTGATGACGAGTAAATAAAATGAATTTAGTACGTCAAAAACAGCAAAAGAAGCAAAGTAGTACGTCAAAAACAGCAAAAGACAGTAATTAGTACGCAGAAAACGGCAAAAGTAGCGGAGGAGTACGTCAAAAACGGCAAAAGCTTTTGTGTAGTACGTTAAAAATGACAAAACTTCCAAACTATGAAATGAAAATAGAGGGAGATTTTGTATCAAAAAGACGAAAATGGCAAAATGTCAAATAAAAAAGGAAGGGAATGATTTACCCTTCCAATGTTTCTCTATGTTCTCCTCCAAAATAGTCTTGAATTTCATAATTTTGAAGAGGAATAAAAGAGATTTCAAATCCTTGAAGTTTTTGCTGATAACTTTGGATCAGTACTTGATTGCTAACAAATTCTGCTAGAGATTCATTAATTAATTTTAGGTTTACATCAATTTTCTTTGAACGAAAACGAACTTTTGAAGCAAAATATTGATACGGGTAAAAATGAGTGTAAGACTTTTCTTGTAAATAACAGTCTAAACGCTCTTTTTGAAATGCATAAAGCAGTAAAGAAGACAGCGAGTTATCTTTAAACTTTTTAATAACATCACTGTAAATTTGTACAAACTGCTGATTTAAAAAGCCTTGATGCGTATCATCGCTAAATACAATCGTTGCATATCGTCTGCCCGTTACTTCATCGGTTTCAATAACAGCCTTTTGAAAGAAGTTGATCGCAAATTTTGTATCTCTGGAATTTTTCTTCTTTGCTACACCTTCTACGTGATATCTGGCAATTTTCATAATGCGGGCTTCAACGGCTTCATAGTTTTTTACACCTTTTGAATTATAAATTTCTTTCACGATATCCGCTAAATCAAGAGTCACCGTTTTTTCTTTATAAAACATCTCGTCGCGCTGTGAAAGAGCAAACTGGATAATTTGGGAATCTTTTGGGTCTAAAACCATATTTCGTTTGGAAAGAACCGTTTGATTATCATTCACAGGGATAATGGTGCGAATGAAATATTCTTCATCAACTTTATAGTCATTATATAAAACGACTTCTTGGGAGTTTGTTTTAACTTCCATATTGGTTTTAAGAGAATGACTTTCGTTTGAGAAGATAGGCGCCTCTACCCACGAATTTAATCGTTTATCAATCCAGTTGCTTAAATTTCCATTGTATTTTTCTAAGATGATTTCCGCAATTAAAAAAGTAAAGTCCGTGTGAAATGCTTTCTCTATTTGATAATTCATTTTTGAATCTAAATAAGGAAAATCGGTAATGTTTGTTTTTTTGCTTTTAGCCCATGCCTCTACTTCTTTTAACTTTATCTTTAAAATATCTTCAGGTTTTTCCACGCCAAACAGCTTTTTTAAGTGTTCGGTATCCACTTTTTTATCCATCACTTTTTTGGCTAATTCAATGTCTTCAAAAATAGGATTAGGCTTTTCTGCTTTAATATCTTTTTTTAATGTTTGCAGCCAGTTTTTCTTATTTGATTGTCTTCTTTTGTAGGCTGGGTTTCGTATTTCCTTAGGATTTATTAATTTATTCTCTAAAACAAACGTATCTTGCAATATATTTAAAATGTAGTCTTCTATAAAATCTTTTTCATTCGAAAAAAACGAATGAGAATCATATAAAAAGTCTATGCACTTTGCTTTGATATTGTCATCGATCGCATCGCTGATTTGTTTAATAAGGTAAGGAGAAAAATTGGATGGTTCGTTCATGTTGACCTCCTCTGTATGTATTTAATCTGTAACACTCTTATTATATCTTTTTTGAACGATACTCTAAAGGCTAAAAGGAAAATTCGTTTTTGTGAATGCTGTTTTATATCAAATTAGCCTAACCAGCTATTAGTATATAAAGGCTTATTGCAAATATAAAATTCTTTCTTTATAGCGCTTGTACAATTTTAGATGTAAGGAGAGTATTATAGTAGCTTTATAAAAGAGAAAAGCAAAGTACATTCATTGAGTTTGAAAATGGAAAAGTTTATACTTGCCAAGTACAATCTTTTTACAAATAGGGGGAATAAATATGTTGTTAAAACCTAAAGCAATTTTTTTAGATATGGACGGTACGATATTAAATCGCTCCAACAAAGTAAGTATTCAAACAAAAGAAACCATTGACGAATTACGAAAACAGGGAATTTTTGTTTTTATTGCTACGGGAAGAGCGTTTGATGAAATAGAAGAGTTAGTTCCTGAAGGCTTTCAAGTAGATGGATTTATCACATCAAATGGTATGGCAGGATACGTAGGAAAAGAATCAGTCTTTCAGCATTCGCTTTCACTTCAATTGGTGGAAACTATTATTGAAAAAGCAAGAGCGAACAAGGTATACTACGAGCTTTTCCCGTATGGCACACCTCGCGTGACGTTAAAACAAGATCAGCCGTATGTTGAAAATGAAATTAAAGAGCCAAAGCCAGACAGTGTGGAAATTAACGAATGGCTTTCTCGTAAACAAGCAATTAAAGAAGAAATTGACTGGAAAGATTCCGTAGAAGGAAGTGAATTTTCAAAGTTCTATTTCTTTGCAAGAACGCACGAGCATATCGATAAATGGAAAGAAGAGCTTGAAAAACTCAAGCAAGAAACAGACTTTACAACTTCTACTTCATCTAAACACAATGTCGAAGTGATGGTGGCAAACGTAAATAAAGCAACGGGAATTCAGCAAATGCTAAAACATTTTAATTTGCCCGAGCAAGACATTCTAGCAATTGGCGACAGCAACAATGATTTACCAATGTTTCAGTTTGCCAGCTACGCTGTAGCTATGAAAAACGCGCCGGATCATATTAAAGAAATTGTCGATGACATAACGGAATTTAACTGTGACGAAAACGGCGTATCTCATTATCTTTCTAAATTTTTATTACAAAAAGCTACTAGAAGTAATCCCGTTTTATAAAAATGAATCTATTTCACGACAATGCATTATAACCAGCTCTTCAAAACATCGTCTTTTAGGCGATGTTTTTAGTATACATAAGGTGAAAAGTAAACCGTTCATTATTTTTATTTATAAACAACATAATTATATAACTATCCTCGTACCTATCCCTGCAAAACACCTCTCAGCCCTGATGAGTGCCACCATGCCAAAGCATAAAACATTTTAAAATCTAAACTTTTTCTTTCTTCAAACTTTTTATAAAATGCGCAGAAAAGGGATTGTATCTCCGTATATTTAATGCTAATATAACATTTAATGAAAATAGTATAACATATTTATCTTTATTTCATAATTAGTATGACATAAATTCTTAATTTAATTGTTTTGTTAAAGTGTTTATAATCACAGTGACCAGCATATTTATCTATTCATTACTATTAAATTGTGTATCTTGTAAGCTGCTAAATAAAAATATTAGCGTTATTAAACTATCAAAATCAAAGAATAGGAAGATTTAATGTGAATAAAAGAAAAATTGTCTATATAGTTTCCGACTCAGTAGGTGAAACGGCTGAGCTGATGGTAAAAGCAGTTTTAACTCAATTTAGTGGAGAAGATATTGAAATTCAAAATACTTCTTACGTAGAAAATGAGGAAAATATTGATAATATCATTGCCGAAGCAAGGTGTAACGAAGCCATCATTGCGTATACCATCGTCATCCCACCTTTAAAACAGTATCTTGACCAAACGGCACAAGAAGAAGGAATTGTAGCCATTGATTTGATGACTCCTCTTATGAGTGCCTTTAGCCAAACCTTTAATAAAGAACCTAATCTTCAACCGAGATTAACAAGAAAATTAGACGATAACTATTTTCGAAGAGTAGAAGCAGTTGAATTCGCTGTTAAATATGATGATGGACAAGACTTCAGAGGCATCAAGCGAGCTGATCTAGTGTTGATTGGTGTTTCGAGAACATCTAAGACGCCACTTTCTATGTATTTAGCTCATAAAAGTCTTAAAGTAGCGAATATACCGTTAGTTCCAGAAGTGACGCCTCCTGATGAACTTTTTACTATTCCAAAAAATAAATGTATTGGTTTAGTTATTACACCGGATAAGCTCAATGAAATCCGAAAAGAACGATTAAAAAATTTAGGTTTAGCGTCTCAAGCCAATTATGCCAATGTAGATCGAATCCTTGAAGAGCTGGACTATGCTGAGAAAATTATGAAGCGCATTGGTTGTCCTATTGTTAATGTCTCAGGTAAAGCAGTTGAAGAAACCGCTGAAGTGATATTGAGCATGTTAAAAAAGGACAAGATGAAAGGGTATGTATAAAAACTCCCATTATGTAAGACAGACAACTTGTCAGACATACTTAATTTATAGAGAGTCAGGTAGAACAGGCGTGTTGCTAAAAGGTGCTTTTTTAAAATATAAAAGATAAGGAAGATTGTGATGAGCAATGTATATAAAAAAACAGACGTTATCTTAATTGGGGCCGGAGTGATGAGCGCAACGCTGGGATCTTTACTAAAAGAGTTAGTGCCGGAATGGGAAATCAAAGTATTTGAGAAACTCGCAGATGCAGGAGAAGAAAGCTCCAATGAATGGAATAATGCAGGGACTGGGCATGCTGCCCTGTGCGAGTTGAACTATACATCTGAACAAGCTGACGGATCTATAGATATTACGAAAGCAGTGCGAATTAATGAACAGTTTCAGCTTTCAAGGCAATTTTGGTCGTATCTTGTAAGCAGTAATTTAATTCATCCTCCGCAAGAGTTTATTATGCCAATCCCTCATATGAGTTTCGTACAAGGAGAAAAGAACGTATCCTTTTTGAAAAAACGTTTTGAAGCGCTATCAAATAATCCGTTGTTTCAAGGGATGGAGTATTCGGATCGTCCTGAAAAGTTAAAAGAATGGATGCCGCTTGTTATGAAAGGCCGTACATCGACTGAAGCAATTGCGGCAACCAAAATTGACTCAGGAACGGACGTGAACTTTGGAGCTTTAACTCGTATGTTGTTTACACATTTAAAAAGTAAAAGCGTAGAAATAAACTATAACCACAGCGTTGAAAATCTGACACGTACCGCAGACGGCTCGTGGGAAGTAAAAGTACATGATATTCGTAGCGGCAAACAGGAATATCACACGGCGAACTTTGTTTTTATCGGAGGAGGAGGCGGAAGTCTGTCTTTACTCCAAAAAACGGGTATTCCTGAGTCCAAACATATTGGAGGGTTCCCGGTAAGCGGATTATTTATGGTATGCAATAATCCCGAAGTTGTAGCGCAGCATCACGGGAAAGTGTACGGAAAAGCAAAGGTTGGCGCTCCGCCGATGTCGGTTCCACATCTTGATACACGCTATATCGACCGCAACAAAACACTGCTGTTTGGACCTTTTGCCGGATTTTCACCAAAGTTCTTAAAAACGGGTTCAAATTTGGATTTAATCAATTCTGTAAAACCGAATAATATCTTAACGATGTTAGCAGCAGGCGTCAAAGAGATGGGCTTAACGAAATACTTGATTCAACAGGTGCTATTGTCAAATGAAAAGCGTATGGAAGAACTTCGCGAATTTATTCCAAACGCAAAAAGCGAAGACTGGGATATCGTCGTAGCGGGTCAGCGTGTACAGGTAATCAAAGATACGGAAGCCGGAGGTAAAGGAACTCTTCAATTCGGTACAGAAGTTGTGAGTTCAGCGGATGGTTCCGTTGCTGCATTGCTCGGGGCCTCGCCAGGCGCTTCGACTGCCGTTCATGTTATGCTTGAAGTGCTAGAAAAATGTTTCCCGCAGCATATGAAGAACTGGGAACCAAAAATAAAAGAAATGATTCCTTCTTACGGCTTGTCACTGGTAAAAAATCCAGCGCTTTTTAACGAAATTCATGCTTCTACAGCACAAACGCTGAATTTAAGTAAAAAAGAACTTGCGTACCGATGATTTTAGGCGGCCTTTGGCACGTATGCTTTAGATTAAAAGAATTTTTTTAGGCTGCTTTATAAAGTGTTTAAAATATAAGTGAAATCTATAAGAAAAAATGAAGGAGCTCCGTTATATAACGGGCTTCTTTTTATTTATTTCCTTTGCTAGCAGAATTTACTTCGTATACATGATATAATTCTTATTAGTAAGCGTTTACATATAATGGAGTGAAGAATTGGAAAATAGCTATTTTGAGGAGCCGATAAAAGATGATTACAACTAATACATCTTTACTAACGAAAGAACAAACGATTTTTAGCCATTCAGGGAATAAAATTAAATTAGAAGACAGAGAGATTAATATTGTTGCTCGATTTGAAGAGCCTCTTGTTCTAGTTTTAGGAAATGTCCTAAGTACCGAAGAATGTGACGAACTTATACAGCTATCCAAAGATAAAATGCAGCGATCAAAAATTGGAGCTGAACGTGAAGTAAACAGTATTCGAACGAGTAGCGGCATGTTTTTTGAAGAAAGTGAAAACGAGCTTATACATCAAATCGAAAGAAGACTTTCTAAAATAATGGGACCATCTATTGAATATGCTGAAGGTCTTCAAATTTTAAAATACTTGCCTGATCAAGAATATAAAGCGCATCACGATTATTTCACTTCTGCAAGTAAAGCATCTAAAAATAACCGTATTAGTACATTGGTTATGTACTTGAACGATGTGGAAGAAGGAGGAGAAACTTATTTTCCTAAGCTGGGTCTTTCCATATCTCCGACAAAAGGAATGGCCGTGTACTTTGAGTATTTTTATAGTGATGCTGAACTTAATGACCGTACTCTCCACGGGGGAGCTCCTGTTATAAAAGGAGAAAAGTGGGTCGCTACCCAGTGGATGCGCAAACAAAAAATTCGATCGTAATAACAAAGGTTTGAAGAGCCCTATTAGCTATTGTTAATGAGGGCTCTTATTTATGTTACAAAAAATAGCAATCATGTTAGCTAGTTATTATATTGAAATATTCATACTTATTCTATTTGTGCGGCTATTCCTTATTCTTATAAGCCGGTAGACGATAAATGTATTTGTAGTGTAAAATATCCTCATGATTAAAAATCTGGATACACGAAAACGAAAAATGTGTTCGTGAGATAAAAATAAAATAGATGCCATTTAAATAATGATTTTAAAACAGGTAACCAATTTTTATAACAGGTGCACGAAAAAACTCGTGAAAGGTATTTTCACGAGTTTTTGTTTTTAGGTGATTTACACTATTTATAAAAACAGTTTACTTTTATATAGTAGATAGGGAACGTGTTAAAGGAGGACCCGGGTTTTGAAAGAAATAAAAGCAATTATTTACGCGATGCTCGCGACGTTTATGCTGCTTCTTACTGGATGCAGCGATGAGCAGGCAAGTCATTCAACCACATCTTCTACGGATACAAAACAAGCAGTTCAAGTAGAAAGTTCATCAGATCAAGAAGACGATCATAGTCCTTCTAAAGCAAGTCGTGAAGATGTAGTAGGTGAGGCAGCGACGGTAGAAAGAGTGGTGGATGGCGATACGCTTAAAGTGAAAATGCTGAACGGAAAGACGGATCGAGTGCGACTACTTCTTGTCGATACCCCTGAAACAAAGCATCCCAAACTAGGCGTACAGCTCTTTGGTCCAGAAGCATCTGCTTACACGAAAAAAAGGCTAGAAGGGCAGGAAATCACTCTTGAATTTGATGTGCAGGAACGTGATCAATATGGACGCTTGCTTGCGTATGTATGGATAGACAATGAGCTGTATAATGAAGAGCTGCTAGCAAAAGGGCTAGCCCGCGTAGCGGTATTTCCTCCTAACACAAAGTACGTAGACGAATTTAAGAAAATACAGGAGCAGGCTCGAAAAAGCGAAAAAGGCATCTGGAGTATTGAAAACTATGCCCAAGAAAAAGGATATAATACGGATGCTGTAAAAAATCAGTCCTCTTCTAATCGAAAAGATACTCAATCTGCCACAAGCTGCGAAGGTAAAATAAAAGGAAATCAAAACTCTAAAATTTATCACGTGCCAACAGGGGCACACTACAATCAAACAATGAACAACGTCATTTGGTTCTGTACTGAAAAAGATGCACAAGAAGCAGGATACACAAAAGCAAAGAACTAACAAAGAAATTCAGTAATTGCTGAGTTTGTTTTTTCGAGTTCAGTAAAGATCGAGATTGTTGTCTTTTGTATGAGGTAAATAAGGCTTATGACAGGATCAATGCAAAAAAGATGCTGAGACAAAAGTATTTTAGACGAAGTGAAAAACGCACCACTCATCAACATGTTTGATGAGTGGTGCGTTTTTAGATTGGGTTCATCTCGTAATGTCTCAGCCTCTTTTATTTTATTGAACTAGAAAATAGTCATTTCGCTGTGCTTTCTGTAAAATGTACAGCTTCTTTCTTGTTAATTTTACGAGTATATAAATTATTGCCAATCAAACTTCCTACAGTAATGAGTGCACCAGCTAATTCAAATGTAGACAAGTGATAACCTTGAATAACGGAGATAATAAAAGTAGTTACAGGAACCATGTTCATAAATAGAATACCATTTACAGGAGTAATCAGTCGATTCCCGATATTCCAAACAAAAAAGGCTAATACTCCTGCAATAAATGCTGTATAAAACAGTGCTCCTGATACATCCTTCACTGCGGAAACAGATGGAGTTTTTAACCAGCCTAATAACGTACCGATAGATACAATAATAATGATAGAAATAGTTCCATAAAGAGAGGTTAGTGTACTATATCTCAATGGTGACCATTTTGAAAAGGAACTTCCTCCTATTGTATAAATAACAAAACATAAAGCACCTAAAAGGATAAATAGGTAAGCAGAGATGTTTGCATCTTTTTCCACGAACGTACTTACATCACCTTTTGAAATAACCATTACTACTCCTGCCAACCCTGTTAACATAAACAAAATAGTCAATAGCTTAGGGACAGCTCTCGTTGTTATAAAGTTCACAATAACTCCAAGCAGAGGTTGAACAGCCATTATAACAGCGGCAATAACAGCTCCTGATGAGCCAGCCAATCTCTGTCCTAAAAATACAAAAAAGCTAAATCCTGCAAAGCCCATCGTGCCTAAAAACCATATTTTTAATAAATTCCCATCCGTAGAGAACCCTCTGAGACCTTCTATGAGGAGCAGCAATAGTACTAATACAATAGAAGCAGAAACATATCTAAATAACGTAAAATAGAAGGGATCCATTATTTTAAGTGCACTTCCCATGAGAGGGAACATCCCTCCCCAAGAGACAACGGCAGTTAAACACATTAAAATACCTATTAAAAATTTATTTGATTTCATTAATCATTCCTCCTTTTAGATAAATACCAACTAGTACGGATATCAAACAGCCTAGATTTATCATACATAACTATGATACATTTGTAAAAATGAATTATTTGATTTAACAATTCAATAATATTGAAGTGAAAAGAGCGTGTAAGAAATGGATTTAAAATCATTAAAAACGTTTAAACTAATCGCTACGAATGGAAGTTTCCAACAGGCTGCACAAGAGCAGAATTATGCTCAGTCGACTGTAACGATGCAAATTAAAAAGCTTGAGGAAGATCTTGGAGTAAAGCTTTTTGAAAGAGGAAAAAAAATCGCTTTAACAGAGGCTGGGCGGGTTCTTCTTGAAGAAATAACACCGTTATTATTTAGTGCGGAATCTATACGACAAAAGCTTACTTCGTATGACAAAGGAGAGGCTGGAATGATAAGGATGGGAGCAATTGAACCAACAACGAGTCTAATGTTGCCATCTGTTATAGTGCCTTTTCTAAAAGACAGGCATCACGTTAAGTTTGAATTAGAGGTTGGAAATACGAATAATCTGGGGCATCGTGTAGCAAAAGGAGAGTTGGATTTTGCCGTTTGTTCTATTCCGTCTGCTGAAGAAAATCTAGTATTTACACAGTGGTTTGAAGAGACACTTGGACTTCTTGTGCCCCAATATCATCCTTTAGCCGATAAGGAGATCATTAATTTTAGTGATTTGACAAGAGAGAGGCTGCTTTTTCCAGGTCAAAATAGTGCTTGTCGGCATATCTTAGAGACATATCTTATGAAGCAAGGAAAAAATCTTTACTCTACTATTGCAATTGGCAGTACTGAGATGTTAAAAAAAGCCGTTGTGCAAGGACTTGGACTTGCTATTGTCCCTGTAATTTCGGATAAGTCTAATTTAGAAGGAACCGTACTAAGAAAAGTAAATGATATGCAGCTAAGCTATCCCATAGGACTAGTACAACGAAAAAATCAAATAGCTGGGAACCTGCAGACAACGTTATTGAATGAGCTGCGGCGTGAGCTTACCGCTTGGAAAGCACCCTGGTAATGTGGAGACATTTAGGAGCAGAAGTTAAGTGCTTTCGAACGGGATGTATGATGAAAATTATGAGTTCAACGAAGGCATTACAGAAGAGGGTGCTTCTGTAAGTTATGAAGAACGTGAACATATGTTAGTAATCACCACTATCTGTACATAATAGTTCTGTCTTTTCTTTGTATATATTCTGATGTTTAAGGCAGACCTAGAGCGGCCTTAATGGTTTAGATTCTACCTAATTTGTTAAATACCATCCAACAAAGAGCGGCCAATTCGTATAAGAAGACGCAGGGGCCATATGAGCAGCTGAGGCACTTGTAAAAGAACCTCCGCTATAAGTTCTCTCCCGCTCATCGTATTATCTTTCTGCTGACAGCGTTTTTTCATAGTCATCATCCATTCATTTGAAAATATACATTAATTATACAATGAAAGGAAGATTAGGAGTTAATTTTTTCTTTCTTTTCTTTTTCGTGTTAAAGTAGATAGGTAAGAAGTTTTGCTACAAATAACGCAAGCGAAGAGAATAAAGGGAGTTTGAAAATCGTGAAAATAAGGAAAGCAAGAAAAGAAGATGCTTCTGCTGTAACGGAATTACTTTATGACATGCTTGGGAGTATTGCACGCTCTCATACGGCGGCTACAACGAATGAAGAAGCGCTTTTAAGACTTAAAGCGTTTATTCTGTCTGAGAAGAATCGCTATAGCTATCATCATATTACAGTCGCAGAAGTCGATGAGAAGGTAGTTGGACTTATGCTTTGCTACGAAGGAAGTATGTTACAAACGCTTTATGAACCAGTTAAGCGTTTTGTGCGTGCGAAACTTAATAATCCAGCGTGGGAAATTGATATAGAAACTGAACATGGAGATTATTATATTGATTCTCTATGTGTAGACGAAGATTACCGCGGAAAAGGGATAGGAACGGCTCTTTTAAATGTAGCCAAGCAAGAAGCCAAAAAGCGTAAGATGTTTTTATCGTTAAACGTTGAATACAATAACATAGAAGCCAAAAAATTGTATCAGCGTATAGGCTTTCAAGAGCATAAAACCATTTTTATTGATAAAAAACCATTTTTTTATATGAAGACTGCCTGATCATCTTTACGGTAGTATTTTTTGTGATAAAATGGATATATAAGTAAAATAATAAGAACCAACAGCTCAGCACTTTTGCTGAGCTTTCCTGTAAATCGCGTAAACGTATCAAAATGGAAAGAATCCTACATCCAATGGACCATAAGCAAGCGGTCATGAAAGTATGTTTGCTGATGTGCCACATGAAAGGAGCGTGCATGAACATCAGAGATCTTCCGTTTAATATGAGTTATCGATTTAATGAAAAGCTTCGAGAAGTTCCGGTTAACCCAAACCAAATGAAGCAGGGAATCATCTATTTAAAGAAACGAGCTCTTGAAGAAGAGGATGAGTGTGCCGCTGCTAAAACATATGGACATATTGGTGTATATGAGCGCATACTTGGAGAATTAACGAGCAGTGAAAGACACTTGCAGCTGGCCATTTATCTATATGACCGACATGCTGATACAATAGGTGAATTTTTGAATACAATCCGACTTGGACATACATATCACTGGCAAGAACAGTGGGATAAGGCGAATGAAACGTTTCAGCTACTCATCGAACAATTAAAAGCAGATGAAGACCTTCACATATATGAAGACTTTGTCTATCAGCATTATGGAAAATGTTTACTTGATCAGCGGGTTGTTTCCAGAGCACATCACTATTTTCAACGCGCGTTAGAAATTCGATTGAAAAAAGGCGATAAAGAATTAATTGAGTCGACTAATTCCTGCATCCGTCTTTGCTTAAATAAATTAAAACACTCCTAGTATACATAAAAGATAAATGACTCATAGCCTTGGTTACACATAATGCATAAACTTTCCGTTTGACAAACGTATGGGAACATATTATAGTCATACATGGCAATTTAAGAATACGTAATATAAAAACTAAACATAAGCGTCTCTTCTCTTTTGGAGAAGGGGCTTTTTTATGTGAATTTTTATGCCGAGGAGGGTTTAATCGATGAGTAAAATAGTAAAAGATGTCATCTTTTTATTAATAGGTTCGTTTGTATTTTCACTTGCAGTTAACATGTTCGTCATTCCAATAGGACTGGGTGAAGGCGGCGTTACGGGTATATCCATTATTTTATATTATACAACGCATCTTTCAACAGGCGTCACTAACTTTATTCTAAACGGTATCTTGCTTATCGTAGGGTATAAATTTTTAGAGAAAAAAACTATCGTCTATACAATGATTACGATTATCACTACATCTATTTTTCTTCACGTAACTGAAGGCTGGGGTCTTCATCTTCACGAAGAGCTCATTGGCATGGTTTTTGCCGGTGTACTGCTAGGCGTTGGAATTGGGATGATTTTGCGAGTTGGTGGAACAACAGCAGGGTCAGCCATTATTGCTCGAATTCTAAATAAGTTTTTAAACTGGAAAGTCAGTCATGCACTTTTAATTGTTGATTTACTAGTGGTATTGGCTTCTTATTTTATTATTGGAATCGAAAAGTTACTATTTACGATCGTCATGCTTTACATTACAACAAAAGTAATTGACTTCGTTATTGAAGGATTTGATGCCAAAAAGGCCGTTACCGTTATTTCAAGCAACAAAAACGAGGTAGCGGACCAAATCAATGAACAGCTTGATCGCGGGGTAACGATTCTAAACGGTCGAGGGAACTATACAAAAGAATCAAAAGAAATTTTGTACGTTGTCATTAATAAACAAGAGCTTCTTAAACTTAAAAAGTTAATTAAAAAAATTGATGATGAAGCATTTGTGATTGTACACGATGTACGAGACGTAATTGGAAAAGGCTTTTTAAGCGCATAAAGCTGTGGTTCTTGGCAATTTTTTCTGACGTTGGTGTTTTCCGAAAAAGTATGATATAAGTGTGTCTAAAGACAATTCAATATACGAAAGGAAGAACCCATATGCGTAATAAAAGGCATGTAAAACGTCTTCTTCAACGTCGAATCCGTTCTTTACGATACGTTGTCTTGATTTTATTTACGATACTGATTTTAAAGTACGTTAGTGAAATTATGTAACTTTTTTATATGAGTCTTATCGCTCATTTGGAGTGCTTTTTCTTTTAAATTAGTAAACCAATTTGTATAATAGGTTTTAAGAAGGAGGAGTTCCATGAGCATTCCCAAACCATTAGTTCAGCTTAATCAACTCTTTATCGTTATAACGGTTTTGCTCGCTTTACTTGCGGCAAAGTGGCTTTTACTTTTGCCTTTTCTCGTTGGAGTAGTCACACTTGTAACAAAGCGTAATCCTGTAATTATGGCAGGTAAAAAGCTTCTCAAGAAACCTATTTCTTCGTATCAGATGGAAGACCGTGATCAGCAGCTTTTTAATCAATGGATTGCAACGATATGCATTGGGATTGCTTTCATTTCATTTTTACTTAGTTATACGTTTGTTGGCTATGTATTTAGTATAATGGTGATTCTTGCTGCGGGTGTAGCGCTGATGGGATATTGTATAGGCTGCACGATTCGTTATCGATATATGATGTGGAAATATAAAAGAAAAAAACATGCTGTATAAACAAAGCCTCGAGAAGGCTTTGTTTTTTTATGCTCATTTGTATACGTTATCAATAAATTCAATCATCACAACGAGTGAAAGCAGGTGCTAGAGCACCTGTATCCTTTAAAAACCTTTGTTGACAAAGTAAGGTAAACAAATTAAACTTTTTATGATAATAATAATCGTTACGATTTAAAGGAGGATTATATTTAGAGGCAGTACATAAAAGAAGGTTAGTTTTTAATAAAGGAAGGGTTTATATGAGAAAAAAGATAAGTCTGCTATGCTCAATGCTTGTTACGATAGGTCTGCTGGCTGCATGTTCGGATAACTCCGCGAGTACCGAACAAAAGAGTGGAAAGAAATCACTTACTTTTGTATCAAATTTTCCAAGCGACACGCTCGATCCGCAGCTAAATTATACAACTGTAAGAGCGGGAATTGCTGAGACGCTAGTCAAAGTGAATGAGCAATTACAGATTGAACCGTGGCTCGCAAAGAAATGGAAAACAGAAGATAATGGGACGACCTGGATATTTGAGATTAGAGACGGAATTACGTTTCAAAATGGCAAGGATTTGAATGCTGAAGCCGTGAAACATTCGTTAGAAAGAACGATAAAAGAAAGTGAAGCAATGAAAAGTGCACTTAAAATTAAAGAAATGAAAGCCAGTGGCCAAATCTTGACCATTACAACAACAGAGCCGCTTGCTACGCTGCCTTCTGAACTTGTTCATCCAAACACGGCAATTATTGATGTAGATACTTCAGATATAAAAAGTAAACCAGTGGGAACGGGACCATTTAAAGTAGCTTCGTTTAAACCGGATAGTGAAATGAAAGTAAAAAAATATAAAGAATACTGGGACGGGGAACCAAAATTGGATGAAGTTGTGTTAACATTTAATGATGATGAAAATGCACGCACGTCTGCTTTACAATCAGGTGAAGCTGATATTGTATATCGTCCGGCAATTGAAAGCTTAAATACTTTAAAACAAGATTCATCTATTGTAGTAGATATACAGCCGAGCCTCAGAAATCAAATGCTTTTCTATAATTCAAGGCAAGAAGCGTTTAAAGATAAAAATGTGAGAAAAGCGTTTGATGTATTATTAAATCCCACGGATGTTGTCAACACAGCGCTCGCAGGTCAAGGTTCACCAGCAGCAGGTCCATTTTTAGATAGTTTGGATTTTTCGAACGATCAAAAAACGAAAACCTACGGACCAAGTGAGGCTCAAAAACATTTAGAAAAAGCCGGTTATATACTCGAGGATGGAAAAGCAATAAAAAATGGAAAACAACTTTCTTTTAAGCTTGTTACATACCCTTATCGTCCAGAACTGCCTTTAATGTCACAAATGCTTCAGTCAGAAGCCAAAAAGATTGGTGTGAAAATAGACATTCAACAAGTGGAAAATATGGATGAGTATATGACAACAAAAGATGATTGGGGAATCGTTACATACAGCCTAGTAACCGCGCCGCGAGGAGATGCAGGATATTTCTTTAATGCTCTTTATACGGAGGGAGGGGCATTTAATGTTGGACATTTTCATGAACCAGCATTAGCTTCCATTATTGATGAGCTTAATAAAACCGTTGATCAAAAACAGCGCAATAAGTTAGCAAGACAAGCGGGAGAAATAGCAGAAAAGGAAACGCTGCATTCTTCGATTGTTCACCCGAACAATTTTGTAGCCTATAGAGACAATGTGAAAAATTGGGTTACAGCCAAAAGTGAATACTATGTGATAACAAAGGATTTAGATGTGAAATAGATATGAAATTAATTGGTAAAAGAATAATAGAATTACTCATTTTTTTAGTTATCCTATCGTTTCTCAGCTTTGTTTTAATGAAGCTGGCTCCAGGAGACCCAGTTAAGCAAATGCTCCGCGTAGATGACGTGGCAGTTTCTGAGGAACAAATAAATAGTTTGCGAACAGAGCTAGGGTTTAACGAACCCGTATATATTCAATATGTAAAGTGGCTGAAGCGTTTTTTTCAGTTTGATTTAGGATCTTCATATATGACAAAAGAGCCTGTCATCGACGAATTAGTTGAGAAGTTTCCGGCTACGCTGCGCTTGACGGTTGCATCTTTGGTTGTGATGCTTTTAATAGCTGTGCCACTCGGAACGCTGTCAGCACTATATCCAAATAAGTGGATTGATTATCTCAGCAGAAGTATTTCTTTAATTGGAGCGTCTATTCCAAGCTTTTGGCTCGGTCTTTTGTTTATACAGCTGTTCTCTGTACGTCTTCAATGGCTTCCTTCAATGGGTACAGGCACAGCAGCCCATCTTGTGCTGCCTTCTTTAACACTTGGTTTTGCCATGTCCGCTGTGTATATGCGAATGATTAGAGCTAGTCTGCTAGAAGGATTGAAACAAGATTTTGTACGATCTGCTCGAGCAAGAGGAATAAGTGAAAGCCGCATTTTTATTTTCCATGCGTTTCGGTATAGCTTAACACCCATTCTTACCATTTTAGGGACAAGCTTAGGGAGTTTACTTGGAGGAACGGTTATTATTGAAGTGCTTTTTGCTTATCCTGGAATCGGAAAACTAGTTATTGATGCGATTATGAATCGTGATTATCCTGTGATTCAAGGGTATATTTTGTGGATGGGCCTGTTTGTTGTTTTAATCAATTCACTTGTGGATTTGAGCTACAAATATGTAAATCCCCAGCTCTATGTAAAGGGAGGGGATAAAACTTGAAAAAGCCGCAGCTTCTTTTTGTAGTAATAAGCATGTGTGGTATTGTGCTTATTTTATTTTGTCTGTTTGGAAGTCAGCTAATACCAATGGACCCCACACAAGTCAATATGCAAGACCGGCTTCAAAAAGCCAACAGTGATCACTGGCTAGGGACTGATCACTTAGGCAGAGATCTTTTTTCACGAATCATAGCTGGAGCTCAGACTACGATTGGAACTAGTTGTCTTGTCTTAGCGCTCTCTCTTTTGATTGGAGTCCCGGTTGGTTTAGTTTCAGGGTATATTGGAGGAAAGATAGATCGCTTTTTAATGAGAATTGTAGATGCTTTTTTAGCTTTTCCTGATTATATTGCAGCCATTGTCTTAAGCGGACTGTTAGGGCCTGGATTATTTAACTTAATTGCTGCGATGGTTATTGTAAAGTGGGTTAGTTATGCAAGGGTAGTGCGGAGTATTGTGCTTCAAGAAAAGTCAAAAGAATATGTGCTGATTGCTAAATTAAACGGAGTGGGAACACTGCCTTTAATCCTTCGCCACTTTCTTCCTCACGTCGGGGGACATATTCTTGTTCTTGCTACGCTGGATATAGGGAAAATCATTTTAATGATGGCCTCATTATCCTATATTGGACTAGGGACTCAGCCGCCTACTCCGGAATGGGGAACGATGCTAAATGAAGGCAGGGCTTACTTTTACAATGCTCCGCAGCTAATGTTGATACCAGGTGTGGCCATTATTTTATTTGTGCTGACGTTTACAGCTTTAGGTGAATATATTCGAGGGAAATATCAAGTTAATCGATAAAAGAGGTGATCGTCATCGTTTTAGAAGTAAAGCATCTAGCCATTTATAATAAAACAAAACAAATCATAAAAGACGTTTCTTTCACAATCGAACAAGGACAGTGGATGGCGCTCGTTGGAGAAAGCGGAAGCGGGAAAAGCATCACTGCTGCTTCGATAGGAGGACTGCTGCCTTCAGGTGTGACGCTTAAAGAAGGCTCTATCACCTTTAAACAGAAAGGAGAGGCTCCTATCCTTGGAAAAGATATTTCGTATATCTTTCAAGATTATCGAAGCGCTTTTACGCCTTTTTTAACAATTGGAAAGCAGTTTGATGAAACGGTTCGTACTCATAGTGAGCTGTCTAAAAAAGACAGGAAAGCCGCCGTTTTTCAGGCTTTAAAAGCGGTGAATTTACCTAATGAACGCGTGTATAAAAGCTATGCTGCTCAGCTGAGCGGAGGACAGCTTCAGCGAGCAGCAATTGCTTTAGCGCTGGTGATGAAGCCTGCCTTGATTATCGCAGATGAACCAACTACGGCTTTAGATAGCGTGGCAGCAGCTGAAGTTCTTCAGCTGCTGTATAAGCTGAAAGAAGAAGCTGGCTGTGCCATTCTGTTTATTACTCATGATTTGCGTCATGTGCGGAAATATGCGGACCGGGGAGCCATTATGCTAGCAGGAGAAATCGTGGAAGAAAACAGTATCGAATCTCTGCTTCACACTCCGCGTCATTTTTACACAAAAAAACTGTTTAACGCCATTCCTTCTTTACGGAAAACGCCTGATCGATTGTTAGATACGCAGAAAAAAGTGTTGATATAGGAGTGAGATATGAAAGAAAAAAATATATTACGCGTCACGCAGCTTGTGAAACAGTATAAAGACGTTAAAGCGCTAAATAATGTTTCCCTGCATATCGATAAAGGGGAATGTGTGGGGATTGTCGGAGAAAGTGGAAGCGGAAAAAGTACGCTTGTAAAAAGCGTGCTAAGGTTAACAGAGACTCAGCAGGGAGAAGTATGGTTTGCAGAGAAACCTCTTCACCGGTTAAAAGGGAAAAAACTGCAGCAAGCTCGTCTAGGCATGCAAGTGGTATTTCAAAACCCCGCGGCTTCTTTTAATCCAAAAGTAAAAATCATCGATTCTTTGCTCGAGCCTTTGCGGCAGCAGCGAACCGTTCCTTCATTTTTATCTCATGTGAGCAGAAATGAAAAAGAAATCGCTTTTTATTTGTTAGAAAAAGTCGGAATTAACGCAGAATATGCGTTGAATTATCCCCATGAACTCAGCGGAGGACAGCTTCAGCGTGTAGCGATTGCGCGTGCCATTAGCGTAGGTCCGTCTCTGGTACTGTTAGACGAACCAACAGCGAGCCTTGATGTTACGGTACAAGCAAAGATTTTAAATTTATTAAAAGATTTGCAGGAGACTTTTCAGCTGTCTTATCTTTTTATTTCGCATGATTTAGCAGCAGTAAAATTTATGAGCAGTCGCATGATGGTTATGCAGCAAGGCGAGGTTATCGATCAATTTGACCGTGCACAGCTATTTGATAAAAACAGGCATCCCTATACAAAAAAGCTTGTGCGTTTATTTGAATAGAAAATAAAGCTCTTCGTTTAATATACTAAACGAGAGCTTTTTTATAAATGAGAATGAGACAAAGTCAGGGACGCGGCGGTGGAGTATGCATATGGATAAAGTGATAGCCTGCTTGGCAGAGCATGATAAAACTAATGGTGAGTACAACAAGAGGAATTAGCTTGTTTTTTCCTCGTTCTTCATATAGTCCGGCTGCGCTTAAAAGAAAGCCAATAGTAGCTAAAGGAGGAGAGGCGCGAAAGAATAAATCTGCAGCTGTAAACCCTTGGTTTGTATATTTATAATAAAAAAATAGACCTGTAATTAATAAAAATAGTCCAATCCAAAACAGCGTAAGTTTTCCAAAAAGGGTTTTAGGCACTGTGTTTTCACTCCTTTTGTCAGTCAAGTACCATAAAATACTAGCATAAAACGTTTTGGTTTGCATTAGAGAAAAAGAACTTGAATGATACAATATGTATAGAAGAACAGGTTTGAAGTAGGAGGAGATGAAGTATTCAAAGCGCTTCATGTAAAAAAATACATATCGTTGGATCCGTTGGAAGTGGAAAAACGACTCTAGCCCGTTTGTTATCCCATAGATTAGAAGTTCCTCACATCGTAAGAAAAAGCCGCTCAGTTGATGAGCGGCTTTTTTTGGTTTTTATTCTATCAACATAGACCCGCATTTTTTTTCACAAGCTTTTGCAAGGTTTTTGAGAAGCTGATTAAGAAACTCTTTGTCCATTTTAAGCCACTCTTCCTTTTGCAGTCCTTCTACGATATAGGAAGAAAAAAACCACACGTCGTTTTTGATGGCAGAGCGATTTGTTTCAGCGATTACAGTTAATGCCTTAATGACAGCAGACATCACGGAAACATCTTCTTTTCCATAATGGCGAATTTGATAGAACGCTTTGTACAAATAATCCGTAAAAGAAGGTTTTTCTAGCAGCACTCGAATACGTCCTTCTTCATCGCAATAATAAGGAGAGGAAGAATAGCTTTGTCCGAGTTTGATAAACACTTGCGTGAGCTGTTCAATGCAGTTAATAGCTGTTTCAGGGTCATTAATAGCTGGTGAAATAGCTCTTAATGCAATTTCACTTAGTTTTTGAATACCTAATTTTACGTCTTGGATCGATTCTTGGTCATTTGTAATAAACAAGCAATGAAGAAATTTTTCACGTTCTAACGATTGATGGTGAGTGATTACAGTTAATAACGGTGTGTCTGCTTCTACATACTCTCCGGGTGCTTTTTCGAGTTTAACAATGACATTTAATTTAGATGCTAGTGCTGTTAAATGGTTGAGTTCGATATATTGAATATATCCTTGTCTATTACTTTTAATTTGCAGTGTGTTTTCACTATCAAAATCAACCTGTATTTCATTCTTTGATTCGGGGTGCTTTTGTTGTTCTAGCCGTCTCTCTTCAATGGTAAGCATCGTTTTTTTTGCAATGTTTGAAATTAAATTTCCGACTTTAATCCAGTTGATGACGTGGTGAATCAAAAACACAAACATCCCTAAGCAAATGAATGCTACCACGATGGCTAATGAAGGAACAATAAAAGTATTGCTGACTTGGTTGCTGCGAACTTGAATGAGCACTACAAGCACGTATACGTATCCACCGATAAAAGTGCCAAGCACGCGCTGAGTTTTGGCATCTGTATTAAAGTTCTGAATCGTTCTAGGAGAAAACTGACCTACAAACGTAGTCAGTACCACTAACACAGAAGAAAATGTAATTGTCGTCATCGTTAATAAGGAATTTGATACTGAACTTAAAATAGTATGAGCAAGCTCTTTATCCGTTAGAAACACGGATGGAACTAACTTTAACCACTGTTTGTGAGCTGTCAAATATCGATCTAAAAATGTACTAATAGTGGCTAAAACAAAAGCAACAATTCCGTATATAGAAGGAGTAATCCAAAAATTAGCTTTTATTCGATTTTGCTGTAGCTTTATTGACATAACGAAATCTCCCATATCATGATTTAATAAGTTCGGACTTCTTTTAGTATGAAGAAAAAAGTTAACCATACTTATCCACCTATTATTACCCTCACCTGCATGTGAAAAACTTCTTTAAGAAAAGTTTTATCATTCATTTGTAAAGGGTAGAGATCAAAAAGGAGGGAAGAGCCGTGGCATTTGATTATTCACTTGACTTTGAACATATCGATTTTAGAAAACATCCTGAAAAGTATAGAGTAGGAAAAGGAGAACAAGGAGTTCTCCTTGTTGAGCCATATAAAAGTGAAATTCTTCCTCACTGGCGTTTTCGTACACCTGACATTGCTGAGGAATCCGCCGACGCCATCTATCAGCTTTTTTTAACCTACAAAGAAAAAAGCGATTTTGTTGGAATGGACATGGCCCGGAAATTTCTCCAAATGGGATACACGCGATCGAGGCGCTACGCGAACTACAAAGGCGGAAAGAAATACAACAAAGACGGCGAGCGTAACGAACGGCAAATGGATGAACAAAAAGCAGAATCGGCATCAATTTTTATGGAAAAATGGAAAGAGGTACGAGAGAATAAAGAGTACTTGCAAATGAAAAAAGAGCATCAAAAAAAGTACGGATAATCAGCTGGGATCCGTACTTTTTTCCTTTGTTATTTCGATTCGTTTAATATGGTGATGTTCAATATCAATGACTTTAAATGAAAAACCTTCGTTTTTGATGCTATCACCTTTAGCAAGATCAAACTTTTCGGTCAGCATCCAGCCGCCAATGGTATCAACGTCTTCTTGTTCAATAGTTGTTCCGAGTAAATCATTTACTTCTTCAATCAACACCTTCGCATCTAGTACGTAGTGATTTTCATTAATTTTGTGTACGTCCGGTATTTCATCATCATCAAATTCATCACGAATTTCACCAACAATTTCTTCTAAAATGTCTTCAACCGTTACAAGCCCCGTTGTTCCTCCATACTCGTCTATTAAGATGGCCATGTGAATTCTGTCCCTTTGAATTTTAAGCAATAAGTCGTAAATGGCGATGGAATCAATGACTTGAATGATGGGTTTCATATACGTTTGCACGGTACGTGGTTTGATATCATCTTCTTTTATGTAATCCGCTAATATTTCTTTAATATTAACTAATCCCACCACTTGATCTTTGTTTCCATCTATAACTACTGGATAGCGAGTATATTGCTCTACTCTAGCCATTTTTAAGAATTCTTCTATCGTTTCATCTGCTGATACGCTAACAATTTCTGTACGAGGCACCATGATTTCTTTAGCCGTACGATTATCAAATTCAAAGATATTATTCATGAACTTAAATTCCGATTGATTAATTTCACCGCTCTCATAGCTTTCAGATAAAATAATTCTAAGTTCTTCTTCACTATGAGCTACTTCATTTTCAGAAGCTGGCTTCAGGCCGAATAATCCGACAACGCCTCTTGCTGAGTGGTTTAAAAGCCAAATAAACGGATAAAGTAACTTAGAAAAAAGAATAAGAGGACGGGAAAATAACAGCGTCACTTGTTCGGCCTTTTGAATCGCCACCGTTTTGGGCGCAAGTTCTCCAGCTACCACATTTAAAAATGTGACAATCGAAAAAGCAAGAACAAAAGATATGACATGCGAAAGTGATGTAGCAAAAGGAAGCATGTCAATAAGCGGCTCTAATAAATGACCTACCGTAGGTTCACCTATCCAGCCTAGACCCAATGCGGTAACCGTAATGCCCAGCTGTGTGGCTGAAAGATAACCATCTAAATTTGATACTACTTTTTTTGCTGCTAAAGCGTTCCGGTTTCCTTCTTCAATTAACTGATCGATTCTAGTCGACCGTACCCTAATGACGGCAAATTCCGTTGCAACAAAAAAGGCTGTTAATATGATTAATACGATGAATAAGATGACATTTACTGTTTCCAAATTTATCTCCTTACCCCGTTGAAACGGATAAGGGAACACCTCCTTTATAAAAGTTTGATGAGCTGATTTATATGGTAAATAAAGAATATCATGTATACTGTTCCCTTAATCTCCGTAGAAATAAACTTATCGAAAAGAAAGAACACTTTTTAATAACTCGCAACATTTTTTGGCAGAAAAAGCGTAAACTAAACATTATAAAATGAACGAAAAGAGACAACGTGATACCTTTAAAGAGATGTAAATAGAAGTAGGAGTCGATTGTTTTTATGGAATTTTTTCTAACGATATTAGTCTTATTGGCTTTGATTGGTCTATCTAATATCATTAATCATTTTGTGCCATTTATTCCTGTTCCGTTAGTTCAAATAGCTTTGGGAGCAGGGCTTGCTATCTTGCCATTTGGCGGAGATGTCCATTTGGAACCTGAATTATTTTTTATTTTATTTATTGCCCCGCTATTATTCAATGATGGGAAAAACGTGTCAAGAGCTGCTCTTTGGAAGCTTCGTACACCTATTTTATTACTAGCGCTGGGACTGGTTTTTGTAACGGTGGCAGTAGGGGGATATCTAATTAATTGGCTTATCCCTTCCATTCCGTTACCGGCGGCATTTGCACTAGCCGCTATTTTGTCCCCAACAGATGTAGTGGCAGTTGGAGCTATGGCGAGCCGAGTAAAGCTGCCTAAGCGAATTATGCATTTGCTTGAAGGGGAAGGACTGATGAATGATGCCTCTGGTCTTGTAGCGTTTCAAGTAGCAGTAGCTGCTACCGTAACGGGCGTTTTTTCAATCGTAGATGCTACATTTCAGTTCCTTTGGGTAGCGCTGGGCGGTTTGTTTGTAGGAGCATTTATCGCTTTTCTGATTATCAGACTGCGTGTACTTGTTCGACGTTTAGGAATGGAAGATATTACGATTCATATGTTAATACAAATTCTAACTCCATTTGTTGTCTTCTACATTGCTGAACACTTTCATCTATCGGGAATCTTGGCAGTTGTAGCAGGCGGCATTGTGCATGCGATTGAGCGCGACCGAGAGGAATCACCTAACCAGCAGCTTAAAGTGGTATCAAAAAGTACTTGGACGGTTATTTTATATTTGTTAAATGGCTTGGTTTTTGTGCTGCTTGGTCTGCAAATACCAAAAGTGGCGAAAGCAATTATTCAAGATCCAAACTTTAATAATGGACAAGTGCTTCTTTATATTTTGATTATTACTGTCTTTTTGCTCGTACTACGATTTATTTGGGTGATGGTATCATGGTCAGTAGGCTGGTATTACAAAAATAACAAGCATCTAAAACCTGAGCCTCGGTCTATTGGTATTATTACGGTTTCAGGTGTACGAGGAGCTGTTACGTTAGCTGGAGCGTTTTCGATTCCTTATACGCTTGATAACGGCAGTGATTTCCCGGAACGCTCTCTGATTATTTTTCTAGCAGCAGGCGTTATATTGTTAACCTTAGTTGCGGCAAGCATTCTTTTACCTGTTATTGCGAAAACAGAAAAGGCGCCGAAGAAGCCTGAGCGCAATACAAAAGAGGTTAAAGCACGCATTAAAGTGCACAAAGCTGCTATTCAGCGGTTAAAAAGAGAAATGACCGAGGAAAATCGTGGAGCAGCGCTTTCGTTAATTTCAACGTATAATACAACGATTAATAACATCATCGTTAAAACGCATCCTTTAGAAGCCTCTGAAAACAAACAGTATGAAGAAGAAATTCGATTGCTGGCTCTTCAGGCCAAGGGGAAATTGGTGGAAAAGCTATTAAAAGAGGAAAAAATAGACCGTGAGACAGCGTATATTTGTTTGGAACATACGCACAAGCTTGAAATGGCTGTAACCAATCGTGTAAGGTACAAATTATTGGTGAGCTGGATGAGGTTTAAAAAAGTTTTATTATTACTAGTCCGAATTTTTTCACCGAATAAGCAGGCTTTAAGAAAACAAAGCCTGCGCAGAAGAAGTAAAGTGAACAAAGTACGTATTCAAATGATTGAAGAAGCGATAAAGGTCATTAAAGAAAATATGAACGAAGAAAATCGAATGATTTCACTTGCTATCATTAGTGAATACCATAGATCCATGGCAAGACTTAGAAAAGAGAGTACGGAGTATAATTCAGGTAAACGTAAAAAAGCAACGAGAGATTTATGTTATAAAGCGTTTCATACCGAGCGGGAAACGGTGCAAGAACTTTATGAAAAAGGAGAAATCACACGTGAAATCGCTCATAATATTCGAAAAGATATCGCTTTGCGTGAAGCATTAACAATTGAAGAAAATGGTTATTAAAAAGTCGCAGAGAGTAGTCTCTGCGACTTTTTCTAGTAAGTTTCATTCTATTGCTTTTCAAAAAGATAAAGCTTTCCGTTAACAGCAATATCAAACCGAGGCCCTTTAAAGCCGCGTTTTATAAGTTCTTTACGCATAAATTTCATAATGCCTCCGTGGCTGACAATCAGCAAATCGTCTTCTGACTCGGAAATAGCGCGATCTAGCACTGCTGCTACTTTTCTCTTAGTCTCAGCCATATCTGTACGAGCTTGTTTGTTGATGAGTCCGGACATGCGAAACAGTAATGCCCAGAGGATAAAAGGAAGTTTAAATTTTACTGGAATAATAGGCATGGGTATTTCTCTAAGTTCCGGAAGAAGAGTGATCTCTTGTTTATAAATATGCTTTGCCGTTTTGTGTGCTCGCGGCATATCGCTTGAAAAACAGCGTTTCCATTCAATATTATTTAAATCAGTCTCTCCATACGTAATATCTGATTCATCATATTCCTGAAACCAAGCCACTAGTTCATCGGTGGATAAGCGGTGGTTTTCTGGAAGCCCTTTGTTTACTTTGTAATGACGTACTAATGCTACTTTCATTGTGAAATCTCCTTAAAATTTAAGCGCCAAAAATACTTACTTGGCGCAGCTTGATTTTCTTATTTAACGTTATTTTCATCATGCTGCACCTCCTTTCAAATATTTGTAAAATAAGTATAAAATGGATTGAGAAAATTGTAAATAAGGTATAGGAGAAGATTTTGAGATAGAATAATTGGAAAATGAAACCTTTTTATAAGATAAAACGTATTACTTATAGATAATTCAAACAAATTGAAATACATATAAAAGGGTGGATTACAATGATGGATACAGAGAGAAAAGTGAATATCAGAGAAGAGTTTGGAACTTTATTTGCAGAAGGGGATTTTAAGAAGCTTTATGATTGTGTAAGCGAAGAATTTAAACGTCAAGTTTCCCTTCAGCAATTTT
This sequence comes from Priestia sp. FSL W8-0524, assembly GCF_038005965.1. Classification (NCBI taxonomy): domain Bacteria; kingdom Bacillati; phylum Bacillota; class Bacilli; order Caryophanales; family Bacillaceae; genus Priestia; species Priestia sp. FSL W8-0524. The sequence goes on along the minus strand of NZ_JBBOUG010000001.1, from coordinate 2,649,852 downwards.
TGGAGCAGAGCAAATTGTTTAATCAAGGAGAACAGTTGTACAGACTAGAAACAAATCTTTATTTAACCCCTCAAATTGAGCAGTTTATTTGGATAAATTCTACGCAGAGAAAAGCCATCAGCGTTATGTTTGATGAACATAATATTATACAAGCACTTGTGCTTGCTCCTATAGAATCATTTTCAGAGAGAGAGAGATGGAGTACAAACAAATATACGATGCCGATTCAAAGTGAATGGTTTGTCTATTGGGGTGGAAAGCATGAGGTGTTGAACTATCACCATCCAGTCGAAAGCCAAAGGTATGCATATGATTTAGTCGTGCGAAAAGGAAAGCAAAGCTATAAAAATGATGGAATGAAAAACGAAGATTACTATGCTTATGGAAAAAAGGTTGTAGCTCCGCTTGAAGGAGTCGTTATCGCAGCAGCTGATGGCCAAGAAGATAATGAAATTGGACACACCAATAAAAAAAATCCTTTAGGAAATCACGTTATCATTGAACATGAAGGGAAAGAATACAGTGTGCTTGCACATTTGAAGCAAGGGTCGGTTTCTGTGAAAAAAGGAGACGTGGTTCGTAAAGGAACGCTGCTCGGAAGGTGTGGAAATTCCGGGAATTCATCCGAACCTCACATTCATTTTCACGTCATGGATGCCTCTGACATCGAAACGTCAAAAAGTTTGCGAATTCAGTTTCATGCAGCTGTTGAACCGATTCGCGGAGATACGGTTATTCCATTTTTCTATTGATTAAAAAGAGACTAGGACAAAAGTATTTTAGCCCAAGTGAAAAACGAACCATTGATCAACATGTTTGATGAGTGGTTCGTTCTTTTGGTTATGGTGAATATAGCTTCATGGGTTTCGTTCCTTCTAGCAGTTGATTGAAGGGCAAGGCGAAGACTCCTGCGGGAAAAGCGGGACAGAAGACCCCGCAGGAGCGCAAGCGACGAGGAGGCTCAGCGGCCGCCCGCGGAAAGCGAAGCCTTGCACGGAAATCAACTGCGGTGTCATAAGCGGTTCAGCTCATGTATCTCATTTATTCGTCTTTAGGTGGGCTTCATTTCGTTATGTCCCAGCCTCTTTTTATGCATGATTTTCTTCAAATATAAAGTCAAGAAGCCGCTGAAACAAGTAAAGGATAATGGCTACGGTAGTTATGACAAGGAAAAGTCCAAAATGACTAATTTCATACAGATTATAAAGCCCAATTTTAGCGAGAAAAGGAACTATAACATAACCATGAATCAAATCCAAAATAATGTTAACCATTATGTACAAGATAAACCCGGGATACGTAAGGTAAAAGACAAAGATCGTAATCACAATATGAAGGCAATAAATCGTTGCTCCCATGCTAGTAAGAAAAAATACGTTTTCTTGAACCGTCCACCAGTGCATTTTTTCCGCTACTTGATAGGCGATTGTCATCATTAATGCAGCAAACAACCCTACAGTAAAAAATCGTTTAACCCGCTGTTTATCAAGCAGCAGCAGTAAAAACCATGGAATAACAAGAATTCCCCATAATATAATTTGATTCATCCATCTTCCCACCTTTTATTTATCAGTAGTTCTTAGTGTAAGAAAGAATTGTAAAAATATACATTTCGCAAAGAAAACGTTTACAGTCAGATTTCTTATCTATATACTAAATCTTGAATACTTGTATACAAGTTGGTTAAGGGAGTGATGACACATTAAAAAGGTAACCTACCCGGAAAGATGGCTTCGCGGAGCCTCGCTGGGAGAACAAGTGGTAAGCAAATTAAGAATTCAAATTATGAGCGGCGAGCTGAAAAAAGGAACCATACTATCAGAAAATCAGCTCTCGGCAGAGTTTGGAATGAGTCGATCTCCTATCAGAGAAGCTCTGCGGATCCTTTCAAACGAAGGGCTCATTGATTTACAGCGAATGGGAGCAGTTGTTATTGGTTTAACAACTAGGGATTTAAACGAGCTGTACGATGTTCGTCTGCTTTTAGAACACTTTGTCTTAGAACGTTTATCTGAAGTCAACCATGATTCGCTTATTAAAAAGCTGGAGCAAAGCATTGATCAAATGAAGATGGCAGCTAAATACGATGACTATGTAGAGTTTGCTTATCAAGATTTGCGGTTTCATGAGCTCGTGATTATCGAAGCAGACCACAAGCGGATATTAAAATTGTGGGAAAGCATCCGTGAAATTATTTTAGCTGCTCTTTTAATTACGACTGAAAAAAGATTTCGAGATGATAAAGCAGCTGTGCTCCCACTGATTAAGCAGCATCATGAAATGATTAAGGCATTAAAGTCTCAAAATACAGAACGCATTCAAGATGAAGTGAAACGTCACTTTGAAGACACGCGAAATACGATAACAGCTTCACTTTTGAATGAAGCATAAAAAAAGGGATAAAATATTCGAAATATTTTTGAGTATTTTTCTCTTCAACTTGTCGACAAGTATACAAAGGGGGATGGAGAAATGAAAGCAGGTGTCTACGTTTCAGAAACAAAAGCCGTTATGCAGCAAAAAGCGAAACCGGTTATAAAAAAAGGAGAAGCGCTTGTAAAGGTATCTCATGCTGGAATTTGCGGAACGGATATGATGATTTATTTTGGAAAACACCCTAGAGCACAGGCGCCACTCACTATGGGACATGAGTTCAGCGGAGTGATAGAGGAGATCCGAGGAGAAACGGAATTTTCTTTAGGTGACCGCGTAGCAGTTGAGCCTACGCTTAGCTGCGGAACGTGCGAAGCCTGTGTAAAAGGACAGTTTCACGTTTGTAAAAAGTTAAAACTAATCGGCATTGATCAAGATGGAGGTTTTGCGCAGTACGTGGCTGTTCCTGTGAACCGCCTTCACCTCTTGCCAGAGAAACTGTCTAGCGAGCATGCAGCTCTTGCAGAACCTGTAGCGGTTGCCGTACATACAGTGCGACGCTCGCGTTTGAAAGTAGGAGACCAAGCTGTCATTTTAGGGGCAGGACCTATTGGACTGCTGATCGGGATGATTGCGAAACGAGCAGGAGCAAAAAAAGTAATGATCTCAGATATTAGTTCTTATCGCTTAACTAAAGCGAAAGAACTTGGCTTTATACCAATTGATGCAGCGAAAAGAGACGTAGTAAAAGAAGTGCGTTTGCTTACGAATGAAGTCGGTGCAGACGTTGTATTTGAAGTAGCCGGAAATCAAATTACAGCAAAACAAATGGTTGAAACAAGCCGTATTCAAGGAGAGGTTGTGGTGGTGAGCGTATACAAAAGCGCTCCAGAAGTAGATTTAGCAGCAATGCACTTTAAGGAAATTTCATTAACTACAACGAGATGTTATACAAGGGAAGATTTTCAGACGGCTATTGATTTACTTGCAAACGGTGAAATAGCAGCAGATTCTTTAATTTCTCATAAACTGCAGCTTGAAGATATTCAAGCGGGGTTTGAGTTTATGCAGCGGCCTGATGAATCACTTAAGGTTTTATTTGCACCAAACGGAGAGGAGAATGAACAATGACAGTAGATTTGTTTTCTTTAGATGGTAAAGTAGCAGCAATTACAGGAGCAACAAGAGGAATTGGAAGATCAATGGCGATTGCTTTGGCAGAAGCAGGTTCGGATATCGCTCTTTTGCAGCGTTCAAAGGAGTTTCTTGGAGTAAAAGAAGAAATCGAACGGCTCGAAAGAAAATGTTTTATTGTTAATTGTGATCTAGAAAATGCTTCTCAAGTAAGCGAAGCGATCTCATCGGTTGTTGCTTATTTTGGCAAGCTCGATATTTTAGTGAACAACGCGGGCATTCAAAGACGTTCACCCGCTGTAGACTTTGCAGAAGAAGATTGGGACGCTGTTATGAACGTTAATTTAAAAACCGTATGGTTGTTATGTCAGCAGGCGGGCCGCCAAATGCTTAAACAAGGAAGCGGAAAAATCATTAATATGGCATCTTTGCTTTCTTACCAAGGAGGTATTACCGTTCCAGCTTATGCCGCAGCAAAAGGCGGAGTTGCTCAGCTTACAAAGGCTTTATCTAATGAATGGGCAGCAAAAGGCGTAAATGTTAATGGAATTGTACCAGGATACATTGCCACTGATATGAATGAAGCACTTATTAACGATGAAACGCGCAGCAGACAAATCATTGAACGTATTCCCGCAGGCAGATGGGGACAGGCAGATGATTTTAAAGGAGCAATTGTCTTTTTAGCATCTGATGCGTCTGCTTATATTCACGGACACTTGCTTGCCGTAGACGGAGGATGGCTAGGAAGATAACGCATGAACCAATAAATTTTTTCATATCATGAACAAACTCGATTAAAAGGAGCGTTCATGGTATGAAAGTGTGGATATTGAATGTTGGTATTGCTGTCACAGTGCTGACAACTGCTTGGGCGGTGTATACAAAGCCTGAAGAGAAAGAGGTTTCGCTAGTTTCTTACGATCAGCTCTCCATAGCTGTCCCAAAAGAAAGCACCGACTTTGAAAAAGAGTTAAAATCAGCTTTGACGCAGCATGGTTTTCAAGAAGTTAGGGTGCTGAATGACTATGCGGAAGCTCAAGTTCTGGTTCTTCTGCCGGCTGAACAACTTTTTTCCTATAAGAAGAAGGACATTCAGCAAGTCGTAAATCAACTTACCAAGCAGTATAACGTTAATCCTGATGTAGTTCAGATTCAGTTATATGAAAAAAAGTAAAAGCCTTTTAGAAAGGGGAATCCCTCTCTATAAAAGGCTTTTTTTACTCTTTTTTCTTCTCTTGTTGAGCGAGCTCTTCTTGTCTTTTAAAATGTGATTTTCCTAACGCATACACAAAACTAAAAAACAAAGGAAGTAAAATAGTCAGCAGCACAAGGCGAGTAAGCATATCGCTCAAGTCATTTCTCGTTAAGTAAATATTAATAGCTGCGATGACAATATAAATAAAAATCCCGAGGTTTCGTAAAAATCTCTTTAGCATAGATGCATTCATTTTTTTCACCTTACTTTTATATACTCACATTTAAGGTAAAGGAAACGATTAATAAAAGCAACCTATTTACTACAAAGCAAGAAGGAATACAGAAATTTATGATGAATGTTTATATGTTATCTGAAAATTATGCGAATAAAACTGCTAACATGAAGCTGCTTTATACAGCAGTCTGCTTTTAGTACACCGAGTCAGTATAAACAGTTGCCTTCTCTTCAATTAGCTTTAGTTTTTAAAAAGGTAAGGTGATGAAATGAAAAGAGTGCTGGTAATGGGCGTTTCTCCAGGAGTAGGAAAGTCCACATTTGCCAAGAAATTAGGGAAAAAGCTTGATCTAGAAGTACATCATCTAGACAGCCTGTATTGGCAGCCGGGCTGGGCGGAAAGAGACAATGATAGTTTTAGAGAATTGCAGGAGCACATTGTAAAAAAAGACAGCTGGATTATCGATGGGAACTACAGCAATTCGTATGATATTCGAGTGAAGCGTGCAGATACCATCATTTATTTAGAGCTGCCGCTAATCGTTTGTGTGTACCGAGTGATAAAGAGGAGGATTGTATATGCAAGAAAAACGCGTGAAGATATGGCAAAAGGATGCCCTGAGAAAGTAGATTGGTCATTTTTTACATTTATTCTTACGACGTATCGAGAACGGCAAAAAAAGATGAGAAACCGGTTTAAAAAGCTTAAAAATGATGAGGATTGCAAGGTTTTTATGCTGATGAACAGAAAGGACATCGAGAACTATATACAAAACCTATAGGTGGAGTAGAGCTGAATTTTGAACAAAAACAGCCACGTAACAAGTTCGCTTGTTACATGGCTTTATTGAAAAAACAATCATTCTTGCGTAATCTTCAGCATTCCTTTTTTATCTAACGCAACTGCTAGAGAATGATTAACCTTCACCGTTAATGGATGAACTTCAGAGTCTCGGTCCGAAAAAAACCACCGTCTTTTAGGCGCCCCTACAAGAAAAAACGCACTGTCGCTTCCTAAAAAGTTAAAGTTCTCGTTTAATGGCCTGTTGTTGCGCACGGTGATACCCGAGTTAATAAGCTGTGTCCCTACAGAGCGGACATGAGGCGTTGTCAAGTTGATTTCTCCTATGCTTAAAAGCGACTTAGAAGAAAAGGGGTCGTTGGATGGCGGGCAGTCTGAATGTCTTGAAATGTATTCAACAATATTATGAGCAGGATCTTCAAAATAAAACGAATGAGCATCAAATGCTTCAAAATAAATCTCATCTTTCTTCTCTTCTGTATTGAGGAAGACTCTTTGAGTAGCCCATTGTTTCGCTTCCATAAAGCGGTTTGCTGGAACATTAAAAGCAAAATGGTAAAAGGGCTTTGTATGTAGAGCACTTTCTTTAAAAGTGAGCTCACTTTCACCAACTTTAATGGAAAAAGAACGCGGTGAAGCGGCAGTTAATGGGAAATTGAGGGAATTTGCATAAAAAGCCTTCATTTCGTCCAGTAGATGAGTGTACAGGACAGCTTGATTAATCATCATAAACCATTCCTCCTCGTTTAAACGTTGTCTAAATCACATGGCATTAAACAGATGTTTCATTATCATCCCTTTGAACGCTGCTTTTCCAGTGAAGCTGAAAAGATCCTTTATGCTCAGAGCCTATAAAGTTAATACGATATCTTCTCGTTCTTTCGGGTGTTAGATAAAGAGAGTTATTAGTCATCTCAAAGAAACGTGTACGTCTTGGATCTTCTACATATAGAGAAAGGTCTCCACTTTTAGTGTTTTTAGATAGCCTGAAAACGTAGGTTACGCCTTTTTTGAGTTTAATGCTCCGAGAGTAGCGGCCTGTAAAGCTGTCATATTCTCCAAAGAAAACCTCACTTCGCTCTTTTTTTATTCTCCCACCTACAATTTGATTTTCCTGGCCGTTAAAGTTAATAAGTAAAAAAGCAATAAGAACAATAAGAAAACTATATTTAAACATAAAAACCTCCATCTACTAAATTATAGATAGTTTTGGATTTCGTCAAATAGTGTTATAGTTTAAAAAGGGAAAAATTAACAAAAAATATTATCCCTTTGTATGTTACGCCTAACGGAAAGGAGAAAAAATTGACTCAGCGTTTTTATTTTTTAGCAGCAAGTCAAGTAACCACAAATTTAGGTTTTGTTCTTTATACAATGGCCCTCACTTTCTATATAAATCAAAACACCGGTTCAACAGCTCTTGCATCAATGATTACGATGACGAGCTTACTTGCTCGCCTCCTTAGTGGTCTTAGCGTACCTTTACTAGCCGATACATATAAATCTATTCATATTATGCGGGCTGTACAGGTTATGCAAATAGGAATGCTCGCTGGATTGTATATGCTACTCACACAAAAATTTACAGTCACAGTACTAGCGATGTGTTTTGTCATTGTTGGGATCATTTCTTTTTTTAACGGTTTTTTTACTATTTTTAAAACGTCGGTTGTTCGCAGCTTAGTAAGTGATAGTCAAAGAATGCAGGCGAATAGTTTGCTTTCAACAATTGACCAAACCTTTCTATTTGCAGGGTGGTCCCTTGGTGGTTTCGTTTTGTCTTTAACAGGATTCACTTATTCTTTATGTATAACGGCAGGTCTTTTATTGTTCTCGTTTGTTTGTTTGCTGTTTATAAAAGAAGCTCATAGATACAAGCAGCCAGAAAAGCGAAGCGTGGCAAAGCTAATGGAAGGATGGCGCTTTTTATGGGTACGTAAACGCATCAGAGCACTCGTTATAATGGACATAACTGAATCACTCGTTGGAACCATTTGGATTGGGGCTATTACTCTTTCTTTTGTGAAAGAAGTGCTTGGAAAAGGAGAAGTATGGTGGGGATATATAAACGGTGCGTATTATTTTGGAAGCATAGTCGGAGGAATTATTGTGTACCGAATGTCTTCTATGGTAAAAGGAAGGCTTTTGCTTCTTATGTTCGCGGGCTCAATTGGTTATGCTGTTTTAACCGGTTTTTACGGCTTAGTAACGAACCCGTATTTAGCTTTAGCACTTTTGGTAATGATGGGTCCTGCCTATCAGCTTCGAGACGCAGCGCAGGAAACCATTTATCAAAATGCCTGCAGCAGTGGGGTTCTTTCTAAAGTAATAGCGGCAAAATCAACTCTTGTACAGGGTGCGTTTATTCTTTCTATCGCGTTTGTAGGTACAGTAGCGGACTTCTTTGGGGTGAGGATTGTATATCTATTTGCAAGCTTCCTATTGCTGGTAACGTCTCTCATAGGTATTGCAGTATTAGTTCATAACAAGCAGTCTGTGGAAACAACATCACCTGTTGAACGGGGAGAGAATATATGAAGATCATCACGCTAACGTATCTTATGGAGCATGATATAAAAGAGCTGTTAATAGAAAGCCAGGAGGAAGGCTTTTTCTTTCTTACCAAGCTAATAGCGGAGTATAAAAACGGGCAAAACGTATTTAACAGAACAGGAGAAAGGCTGTGGGGAGTTTACGGTGAACAAAATAAATTAATTGGCGTAGCCGGCCTTAATCAAGATCTTTACAGTCAGTATACTAACGTTGGAAGAGTAAGAAGGTTTTATGTTTCAGCTCGGTTTCGCAGAAAGGGTATAGGTAAGCGACTTTTAAAAGAAATCATTCATTATGCAGAGAACTATTATAACACTCTCGTCTTATATACAGATACGGACGAAGCGAAGTTATTTTATGAACGAAACGGCTTTAAACGCATACACAATCAGCATAAAATTACTCATGAATATAAACTAAAAAATGTTCATTAATCAAACTAACGGATGTTTCATTCAATTAGGGCATTAAAATAATATACGAATAACGCTCAGAAAAAATCTGAGCGCTATTCGTTACCATGCATCAACGCATCAACGCATCAACCGAACCCGTTACTCTTTTTAGTTTGCTTTTTTAAGTTTGAGAGCTGTTTTAGGAGCAGGGCTTTTTTTAACAATATACAAACCGCTAAAAATAATAAGTCCTCCAAGCAGCTGCATGGAATTGATGGTTTCTCCAATGGCTACAGCAGCAAAGACAACGGCGAACAAAGGAATAACATACATGTAAACCATTACTTTTGTAGATCCAATTTTTCCAATTCCTACATACCACATTACCAGCCCGTACACCGTCACGAACAAAACAGAGTATGCCAAAGAGCTCCAGCTGCCTATATCTGTTGGCCAGATAAGCGTTTGATAGGTGAAAAGACAGTAGACAGTAAGAGGAATAGCTCCGATCAAAGCAGACCAGGCAGTTACGCGCAAAGCAGAATATTTTACGACTAAAGGTTTTGCTAAAATTGGATACCAGCCCCACGCAACGGCCGCTACAATCCCCATGATATTTCCGAACCATGCAAGCTGCGACAGCGCATGACTAGAGTGACCAAACAGCAGTACAAACGCAGCACCGAAAAAAGCAAGTACAGAGCCTAGCTGTGTTTTTAACGAAAAAGCTTCATGCTTATATAAGATAGCTAAGATTCCTGTGAAAATAGGAGACATCGAAATAAGTAAAGAAGCATTTGTAGCTGTCGTATATTTAACAGATACCATAAACAGCGTTTGATAGAGTGTAACGCCTACTATGCTTACGGCTATTAAACGTCCCCAGTCTTTCTTTTCGATCCGAATGCCTCGCTCTACTATTCCTGTAATAAGTAAAAGAATAGGAGCAACCATTATAAAACGCAGCGCGCTAAATTGGATAGAAGACATATGAGCAACTCCAAATTTTCCGATTGTATAATTGGCTCCCCAAATTAACGCAACGGATAATAATATCCATTCCAGCCAGCCTTTTTTCATGTCATCACCTCGGGTAAATATATAAATTAAATAAGTGCGGATATCCTTAGTTACAAAGTATACAGGAAGAAATTATGTAAAAGGCCAGCCAATTCAGGTATTTTTATCTCATCCACTTGTTTATAATACAAACAAAAACGCAGCTGCAATGGCTGCGTTCATGACTGTTATCCACATTGTTCTGTCTCATCTAATCGCACAAGTTCGACTTTAAAAGCATGATCAATCGGTCGAATTTCACAGTATCCTGAATCATATACGTGAATCAGTACAAAGCGTTTTCCTTTATATAGCACTTCTTTGTAGGCTGTCACGAGATACACCCTTTCTTTTCATAAGTTTGTTTTTCATTCTATGAACAAAAAACGACGTAATCGCCTAATATAAAAAGAATTTTTAAGGTTGATAAAATTGCTTGGCAAAACAAGTTCGCTTATACTGTACTGTGATTCTATTTACGTATAGGTTCTGATTAAGAACAGCTTTAGCATATGGATAACGAAACAAAACAGTAGTACATAAGGAGCAGCACATGGATATTAACTATTTATATACATTTAAAGAAGTAGCGAAGTGGGGGAGCTATACACGAACGGGCGAGGAATTAGGGTATGCTCAGTCAAGCGTTACCACTCATATAAAAAAATTAGAAGATCATTACGGTCAAAAACTATTTGAACGAACAGGACAAAAAATGAAGCTGACTCAGCCTGGTGAAGAATTGCTTTATTATGTGAATCAAGTAACCGAGTTATTAAATGAAGCAAAAGAGCGCCTTACTACGAATGAAGATGCTAGAGGAACAGTTTCAATAGGAACCGTGGAGTCGCTGGCCGCTTATTTTATTACACCGTATATTCGTGAATTAAAAAAGCAGCACCCTTCTCTAAAGATTATGCTAGAAGCGGGTTTATGTCCAAATTTAACACAAGGGATTATTGACGGAAAGTATGACGTAGCCGTTTTGCTTGATCGCCTTCAAACCTCTTCAAGTTTAGAAGTGATTCCTATTCGAAAAGAAAACATGGTTATGATTGCTTCGCCTTCGCATTTTTTTAGTGAAAAAAACAACGTTGTAATGGAAGAGTTTGAAGGTGAAACCATCATTTTAACCGAGAGTGGCTGCCCTTATCGTACGCTTTTAGAAGAGATGATGCGCAGCAGGGGTATTCATATGCAATCGGTGATTTCATTTAGCAGTCTTGAAGCAATTAAACAGTGCGTAGCGGATAATTTAGGTATTGCTCTTGTGCCAGAAATAGCGGTAAAACAAGAGATTGAAAATGGAAAACTGATTAAAATCCCGTTTGACCATGAAGAATTTTATCTTTATTCACAGCTCATATTCAAAAAGAAAAAATGGCTGACAGCACCCATTCAACACTTGATTTCACTTGTACAAGAAGGTTATCAAAAATATTGATAATAGATATAGAGAATCTTCAATAATGATGAAGCTGCTTTCGTGATACACTTTTTACAAGAAAAGAAAACTAGAGGTGTAGAACATGAATATATTTTTGCAGCACAATCCTACCAAATTATACTTTGGAAAAAATCAAATTACGAAGCTATCGCAAGAGCTTGCTTCTTATCATAAACAAGTAAACGTTCTGTTAGTATACGGAGGAGGAAGCATCAAACAAAATGGCGTATACGACGAAGTGAAAGCTGAACTTCAGTCTATTAACGCAGTTGTTCACGAGCTGTCTGGTGTAGAACCGAACCCTCGTTTGACTACGGTAGCTAAAGGCGTTGACATATGTAAAAAAGAAAACATTGATTTTCTCTTAGCCGTTGGGGGAGGAAGCGTGATCGATTGTACAAAAGCTATCGCAGCTGGAGCCGTGTATGAAGGGAATACATGGGACTTAATTACACGCAAAGTAGAGATTACAGGTGCTCTTCCTTTTGGAACGGTCTTAACACTTGCGGCAACAGGATCTGAAATGAATTCAACTTCTGTTATTACAAATTGGGAAACAAAAGAAAAGCTAGGTTGGACGTCTTCTCATGTATTTCCCGTTTTTTCTATCTTAGATCCGGCGTACACGTTTTCAGTGCCGCGCGACCAAACAGTCTATGGAATTGTTGACAGTATGTCGCATGCGCTTGAACACTATTTTCATCGTACAGAAAATACGCCGATGATCGACGGCTTTATTGAATCATTGCTAAGAACAGCTGTACAAGAAGGTCCTAAGCTTCTTACAAACCTGACTTCTTATCAGTATCGCGAAACAATGATGTATATCAGCACGACGGCGTTTAACGGAAGCTTAGCAAACGGAACGGACGGGGGAGACTGGGCTACTCATCGTATTGAACATGCTCTGTCGGCCGTGTATGATATTCCCCACGGAGGCGGCCTTGCTATCTTGTTCCCTAATTGGCTGGAGCATGTGCTAAAAGAAGATCCTTCTCGTGTAAAACAACTGGCTGTAAACATATTTGGCATCAACCCAGAAGGAAAAAGCGATGAAGAAACAGCAATGGAAGGTGCAAAAGCGCTTCGCACTTTCTGGAATGACTTAGGAGCCCCGAACAGCTTGCGTGACTATGATATTGATGACTCTGAATTTGATGCGATTGTTGAAAAGACCTTTGTAAAACCAGGTGTTGGTACTTATAAAGAGCTTGATTATGCAAGCGTTCGAGATATTCTAGAAAGATCCAAATAAAAAGACGAGCTGCCTGCTCGTCTTTTTTATATGTACTTAATAATCCATTAGAAAATAAAGAAAGAGAAAAAAGCACAGCAAGATGCAGCCTGCTCCTACCGTTATTTCGGAAAAACCTTGAATAAACGTATTTTTGGGAATGCCTCCTTCATTTTGTAGCTGAAATACGCGTTTTCTTTTGCGCTCATGAACGATTACCAACGAACCAAAAGCAACCGATAATAATGTAAAGAGCGGCACCACAATTAAAAACAGCTTAATAGAATACGCCCAGTACGATATATAGAGCGTATAATACATTGCTCCAGTACTTAAGGCAAAGAGTAGTAAAGAAAATAAAAACCACTTCGTAAAACGGTTTTTGCTCATGTATGGTTCACTTCCTTTTATCAAGTGCGTCTTATGATGTAGACAATAAAACACGTCTATCATTTTACCAAAACTTTTTGGTACATTCTATTTTAGCGGAAAAATAGGGTTTGCAATTTTCTTAAAAGTGGTATAGTTCCTAAGAACTATCCGTGTATACATACAGAAAACTGATGATAAATGAGGGAGAAGATGAGCTATGGGGTGCGACGCGTGTCTGCCAATTAGGACAGGATATACGGTTTCTTTTCAGCAACCAAGGGATGTGAAGAAATTGGAGAAATACTTTAAAGATATTTCTCAAAACCAATGGAAGACTCTTGGAGAAGATATGATCTGGATGAGGGAAGATATCTTTTGGAGTTTTATGGATTATGTTCATCAGCATCTAGACCCTCGGCATGTGTGGGCTGTAAAAGCCAAGCAGCGGAGCCCGTTTGAAAACCTGCGGCGTATGGAGCCAATCACCGCTTTCCAAAAAATGAAAGATGCCTTGTGGATTGATGAGCTGATTGAAGACAAGCGAATTTGCTCGTATTATCAGCCGATTGTATCGGTTGATCATGAACGCGTGCATATCGTTGGCCACGAAATTTTATCAAGAGGATTAGAAGAAGACGGAAGTATTATACCTCCTTTTAAAATGTTTGAAGCTGCTCAAATAAGAAATAAAACCTTCGCTCTTGACCGAGCCTGCCGCTTAGAAGCTGTAAAAAATGCTAGTATTATTGATCATCAGCTGATTTTTATTAACTTTATTCCTACAGCAATATATAACCCTGAGCATTGCTTAGCATCTACATTTACATTAATTAAAGAATTGAATATAAAGCCCGAGCAAATAGTGTTTGAAGTGATTGAAACGGAGGATGTTCAAGATATTGAGCATTTGAAAAACATTTTGAATTATTATCGCTCCCACGGATTTAAATATGCGCTAGATGACGTAGGAGTTGGATATAATACGCTGAATCGGCTTTTAGAAGTGGAGCCTGACGTCGTGAAATTGGCATTTGAATTCACAAACGGAGTCAGTAAGAATGAGAAACAGAAAAAAGTGGCTCAAGATATGTTAGCTATCACCCATAGAATGGGGGCGCAGGCTCTTGCAGAAGGTGTAGAAACAGAAGAAGATTTAAAATGCCTGATAGAGATGGGTTATGATTTGTTTCAAGGGTATTATTTTGCAAAGCCTAATCCTAAACCTTTAAAAGAGATTCATTCTATTTACGTTTAGCAGCCAAAAGCAGAAGAACAGAAACTTCTGCTTTTTGTATGAACGAAAGTAAGAATACTCAAAAAATAAACAATTCACTTTCATTTTGCTAAATAGTTTACAGAGAAAGGGAAGTGCTATAAGATGATAAATATTAATTCTTAGTATTTCTATCAGAAAAGGAGTGGATGATTTGGCACAAACGTTGCACTCATCATATAAATCAAAGCCAACTACTGTTGTAACAGAATTAAGCCCTATGCAAAAGCCGTTATTTGCAGGAGGGGTTATAGCAGCGGTTATTTTACTTCTAGCGATTGTGCTAACGACTGATTGGACGCAAGGTGTGTTATTTATTATCGGTCTAGCACTAGGAATGACGCTTCTGTACGCACGTTTTGGCTTTACATCAGCATTTCGCCGACTCGTATCTGTCGGCAACGTTCAAGGCTTGCAAGCGCATATGCTTATGCTAGCGATTGCGTCAACGCTGTTTGCTATTATTTTAAGTACAGGCTTTAGCTTTACAGGGGTAACGCCAAAAGGATATGTTTCACCTGTAGGAGTCAGCGTGATAGTTGGTTCGTTTATGTTTGGAATTGGCATGCAGCTAGGAAATGGATGTGCCTCAGGAACGCTGTATTCGTTAGGCGGTGGCTCTTCTTCCATGATTTTAACGCTTTTAGCCTTTATTGTAGGCTCTATGTTCGGGGCGTATCATTTGCCATTTTGGCAAAAACAACCTTCGCTTCCTCCTATTTCATTAGCTGAATCGACAGGCCTTGGTTATTTTGGTGCTTGGATTGTACAGCTTATCGCGTTTGCAGCGATTTACTGGATTACGATTCAAATTGCCAAAAAGAAAAATCCGCCTATGATGAAGCAGCTTCCTACGACAAAAGGGTGGAAAAAGATCATTCGCGGCTCTTGGCCTCTATTCACTGCAGCGATTGTGCTGGCTGTATTAAATGCATTAACGCTGGCTGTAAGAGGAAATCCTTGGGGTATTACTTCTGCTTTTGCTTTATGGGGCGGAAAAGCAATGATGGCAGCTGGAATAGATGTATCAAGCTGGGGATTTTTCCAAGGTGCAAATGGAGAAGCGCTAACGCAAAGTGTGCTAGCAGACTCTACCAGCGTATTGAATTTTGGGATCATACTAGGCGCTTTCATTTCAGCGACGGCGCAAGGAACGTTCAAACCAGGAAAGATTAAACCTGGCGTTGCAGGAGCAGCTGTTGTGGGAGGCCTTTTAATGGGATATGGTGCGCGTCTTGCCTTTGGCTGTAACATTGGCGCTTACTTTGGCGGCATTGCTTCATTTAGTCTTCATGGATGGGTATGGATGGTTATGGCAATGCTTGGCACAGGCTTAGCACTATTTATCCGCCCGTTATTTGGACTCAAAAATCCTAAATCTAATGATTCGATTTGTTAAGTTTAAATAAAACCTTCTTTGCATGAGCAAAGGAGGTTTTTATTTTAGGTGACGTTTGGAATCGCTCTGCTATTTTGTGAATCACTTGAAGTTTAGTACAGCTCATCAGTTTTATCCGCAGCGTTTGCGCTACTTTTCTCTTAGCCAAATCCTCTTGTTCTAACCCAAAAAGAATATAAAAACTTCCTTTATTTATAAAAATTTCACTTATTTTGCCGATAAAACAGGAGAATTGTATGTATTTGGCGAAATAAGCAGTAAACACCAAGTCCAGACACAGTTATTAAAACGTAAAAAGGGGTTTTAACGTTACATGAACAAGTATTTAAAAAAAGCTGTTATTTATGGAAGTTTGTGTTTTTTATTGGGAGCGTGCGGAGGAGCAGGAGAACAAACCTCTTCTGAGCCGCAGAAAAAAGAAGAAACAGTAAAGTCTAAAGAAGAAGCGAGTAAAAAAGAGAAAAAAGACGCAATCAATACAACCATTAAAGTTAGCGCAGCAGGAGATTTTACCTTAGGAAACGATGAAAGCTTTGGGTACGATTCTACTTTTAACGACGTAGCAGCAAGAAATGGCCTGCCGTATTTTACGCAAAATGTAAAATCGATCTTTGAGCAAGATGACTTAACAACGGTTAATTTAGAAACAACGCTGACAACTGCGACGGAAAAAGCAAGTAAAACATTTCGTTTTAAAGGTGATCCTTCGTTTGTAAATATTTTAAAACAAGGAAGTATTGAAACCGTTAACTTGGCTAATAATCATACGCATGATTATTTACAGCAAGGATATGATGATACACGAGAAAACTTAAAGAAAAGCGGAATAGGCTATTTTGGCTATGAAGATACATATATTACAACGGTAAAGGGAGTCAAAGTAGGATTGCTTGGATATCCGGGCTGGGATGACACAAAAGAAGTAAGAAGTCAGATTAAAGACGGAATTAAG
This sequence comes from Priestia sp. FSL W8-0524, assembly GCF_038005965.1. NCBI lineage: Bacteria > Bacillati > Bacillota > Bacilli > Caryophanales > Bacillaceae > Priestia > Priestia sp. FSL W8-0524. The sequence goes on along the minus strand of NZ_JBBOUG010000001.1, from coordinate 2,633,424 downwards.
TCTTTAAAAGAAAAAGGCGCTAAAATTATTATTGTGCATTTCCACTGGGGATCTGAACGACACTATGTTCCTGATACAGCGCAGCAGGCACTGGCGAAGTATACAATTGATAACGGAGCAGATTTGATTTTAGGTCATCACCCTCACGTTGTTCAAGGAATTGAAGAATACAAAAATAAATTTATTGTCTATAGCTTAGGAAACTTTATGTTTGGCGGAAACAAAAATCCAAGTGATAAGGATACATTTGTATTTCAGCAGACGTTTACGATTAAAGATGGAAAGCTAACGACTAATAAAGACATCAATGTGATTCCATTCCGCATTTCTTCCACAACGGCGCGAAACGACTACCGACCTACGCCTTTAACAGGAGCAGAAAAGGACCGGGTAAAAAATAAACTGATTGATGTTTCCAATCAAATCAAACAGGAAAAGTGGACGGTCTACGATGAAGATAGTAAATGAAGCTCTCAGCACTGAGAGCTTTTTTTATAAAATAAAGCGATATACATCCAAATAAATAATATAATGTAAAAAAACAGATTAAAGGTGGAACTATGGTTAATATAGGTGATATTATTTTTCAAATTCTTATGCTGCTGATCCTGATAGGAATAGCAGGAGTAATAATTGCATTTATTATAGGCTTAAAAAGGTTGATTCAAAAGCAGGGGGCAAATGAAAAAAGGCTTCAGAGAATGGAACAAAAATTAGATGATATGCTGAAAAATAAAGAGTCATGACTATACAGAAGCACTGTTAACACATCAGTGCTTCTGAACTTGACATTTTATAAAAAAGCAGTAAGATATGTATAAATCGTTTATATAGGGAGGAAGTTACATGGCAAAGTCAAAAGCAAAAAAAATGCGTGATAAAATGACGCGTGAAGGAAAACGAAATCCAGAATTAAACCGCAGCCTGTTTATATTTGCAGACATGGAAACGCGTAAAACCAAAACAAAGAAGGAAAAACTTCAGCATCAGCACACAAAACATAAAAAACGATTATCAGACGGAGCGTACAGTACCGGAGATGATCGTTTTTTTATTGCGCTTCATACATCTACAAAATGAAAAAAGAGCTTTTTGACTATCCATCTTCACTTTGCCTCAAACATTTTTACTGTAAACTTTCACAAAAAACCCTTATGATAGGAAAAGAAGGAGATGAACTAAGAATGCTTACGATTGAAAAAGTACCTAAAAGCCAAGCGGGCGTTTTGCAAAATTTGTATTCTCTTTATCTCCATGATTTATCTGCGTATACACCTTCTTTAGATATTCGCGAAGATGGAGCTTTTCATTTTGAAGAGCTGCCCTTGTTTTGGAAAGTAGAAGGCCTCTCGCCATACTTTATTAAAGTAGATGATAAGCTGACGGGCTTTTTTTTACTTCTTGAACAGCCCGCACTTCAGCAAGAAGCAGATTACTGCATCAATGATTTTTTTATCTTAAACAAATACCGAAAGCAGGGTATCGCTTCTGAAACGGTAAAAGACATTTTCTCTCATCGAAAAGGAACGTATATGATTATTGAGCTTGCAGGCAATAAGCGGGCTATTTCATTTTGGAAACATATTTATGAAAGCTTACATATTTCCTTTCAAGAAAAGAAAATTGAACTTGACGGAGAGCCAACTCTTATTCAAACGTTTAGTGTGTAAAACCTTTCTGGAAAACAGAAGGGTTTTTTATTTAAACTAAATATTAACAATTTTCAACAAATTATGTATAATTAAAGATGCTTGTCGACATTTATTCACAGGAGTATTCCTGTAAAGGAGGAGTAAAATGAAAGCGTTATCTAATTTCTTCACGGCGCTTGTTCAGCGCTTTTTACCTGATCCGTTTGTATTTGCTTTAATCCTGACGCTGATTTTATTTGTATCAGGTATTGTTTTTACTCCTCACGGGCCGATTGAGATGGTTCAGTTTTGGGGAAGCGGCTTTTGGAACCTTCTTGCATTTGCGATGCAAATGAGCTTAGTGCTTGTCACAGGGCATGCGCTTGCTAGCTCGCCGCTTGTAAAGAAGTGGCTTGTAAACATAGCACTGTTAGCCAAAACTCCGGCGCAAGGGGTTATTCTGGTCACGCTAGGCGCAGCCATGGCTTGTATGATTAACTGGGGGTTTGGCTTAATTGTAGGTGCGCTGTTTGCGAAAGAAGTAGCGAAACGCGTGCCGGGATCTGATTATCGGTTTTTAATTGCCTGTGCTTACATAGGGTTTTTAACATGGCACGGAGGCTTGTCAGGTTCGATTCCTCTTGTCGCTGCTACACCTGGAAACCCAATGGAAAAAACGGCTGGACTTATTCCACTCTCAGACACAATTTTTACAGGCTACAACTTATTTATTACCCTCGGATTATTAATTGTCCTTCCTATTATGACAAGACTGATGATGCCGACGGGAAAAGAAGTGGTAGAAATCGATCCAAGACTATTGGCAGAAGATGAAATGGCGCCGGCTACAGTTGTTGAGACAACTTCTTCTAAGCCAACATTTGCTGTACGCATGGAGAACAGCAGGTTTTTAAGTCTAACAATTGCACTTCTTGGGTATTCATATTTAATTTATTATTTTGCTACAAACGGTTTTAAAATGGATATCAACACAGTGAATTTATTGTTTTTTACGACGGGTATTTTACTTCACCGCACGCCTTTATCCTATATGAATGCCGTTTCCAATGCTGCGAAAGGAACCGCTGGGATTGTGATTCAGTTTCCATTCTACGCAGGTATTCAAGGCATGATGGAGCTATCAGGCTTAGGCGGGAAGCTAACGAACGCATTTATCTCGATTTCAAATGAAACGACATTTCCGTTTCTTGCGTTTTTAAGTTCTGGCGTTGTGAACTTTTTTGTTCCGTCAGGAGGAGGACACTGGGTTGTACAAGGACCTTTTATTATGCCGGCAGCTGAACAGCTCGGCGTAGATCCGGGAGTCGCTGCGATGGCCATTGCTTACGGAGAAGCATGGATGAATATGGCGCAGCCGTTTTGGGCACTACCTGCACTAGCTATCGCAGGGCTCGGAGCACGCGATATAATGGGCTACTGCGTGACGACCTTAATTGTATCAGGCTTTATTTTTGCTATAGGACTAACGTTTTTTTAATACGAAAAGCTGACCTTTTTCATTACTTTTTTCTTTCCCAAGCGTATCTATCTACTTTATAAACCAACTTCGCGCGCACTCCAGTCCCAAAATTCTTCTGCAAGCCGCTCATTTTTTGCTCTTGAAGAAGGAGGAGTCACGCGTTTTTTATAAAAATAAGCGCCGCTAATATGCGTCACTTCAGGACTGTCAGCTAAATAAATAGCTGTTTCGGCACCTTGAAGAGGTGTTAAAAAGAAAGGGCGAAGCACGGCGTGAATGCTTTTTCCAAAACCTGTTTGACGATTAACGCCGATAGCGGTAGAAACGGCTCCGGGGTGAAGGCAATTTACGGTTACAGAGGTGTCTTTTAACTTTTTACTTAAATGAACCGTAAATAAGTTATTTGCTAATTTAGACTGAGAGTATCCTCGCCATATTCCGAATCCTGTTGTTAAGTGAGGGTTGTTGAGGTCTATTTTCCCCGCTTTATGAGCACCGGATCCAACGTTTATAATGCGTCCCTGTTGAGATTTTTTCAGCGGATCTAAAAGTAAATTAGTTAATAAAAAGTGACCCAAATGATTGACACCAAGCATCATTTCAAATCCGTCTTGTGTTGTTTCCCGCTTAATTGTCACGACGCCCGCGTTATTAATCAGCACATCAAGTACACTGTAGCGAGACGTAAAGTCTTCACTGAAAGCCCGGATACTGTCAAGAGAACCTAGGTCACAGGTCATAAGAGATATGGAATCCGATCCGCTTTGGCGTTTCGCTTCTTCTAAAGCGGCATTTCCTCTTTCTTCATTTCGGCATACCATAATGACTTCGAATCCTTTTTTAGCTAGTTCAATCGTTGTGGCCAGCCCCATTCCTGAATTGGCACCTGTAATTAGCGCTCGTTTTGCTGTCATGAGTATGTTCCTCCCAACTACATCTTTTTTCTAGTGTATAAGATAAGAAGATATGTCGTCCACTTCTAGCTTTTTCTTATATTTCTTTCATGCTTTAGAAAAGTATGTAAAATGTGCACAGGGGAGAAAATGTTGCACAAAGGTCAATATTTTACACCCTACTCGTCAATTAAAGCGGTTTCATAAATAGCGGATTTCGCTAAAATAAGACATAGGGAGGTGCTAGTAAGATGAATAGCCAAAGTAAATTACAGGAGACAGAATATGTTCCTTTAGAGCAAGAACTTAAAAGAGAACCATCAGTTAATACGAAAAAACGTAAAAATTTGAAAAATGCAGGTTTATTTGCTCTATTTGTAGGGCCCGCACTTTTAGCATTTTGTGTGATTGTACTTATACCATTTTTTACAGGGGTTTATTACTCATTTACAGACTGGAACGGAGTAAACGGCACGATTAACTGGGTGGGGCTTGATAACTTCAAGTACTTGTTCACCGAAGATAAGCAGTTTCAGCAGTCGTTTTGGATCACAACAAAATATACGGTCGTTGCGATTATCTTAACGAATGTGGTTGGGTTCGTGTTAGCAATCCTTGTTACTCAAATGTTAAAAACACGAAATATTTTACGTACGGTTTTCTTTATGCCGAATTTAATTGGCGGACTTTTACTAGGATTTGTATGGCAGTTCATTTTCGTAAAAGGATTTGCATCTATCGGACAAATCACGGGAATCTCGCTTTTTGAACTTCCTTGGTTGGGAGACGCAAAAACAGCATTTTGGGGCATCGTGATTGTAAGTGTATGGCAAGGAGCAGGTTATATCATGCTTATTTACACAGCAGCACTGCAAAACGTACCGCAAGAGCTTATTGAAGCAGCAAAAATTGACGGAGCAAGCAGATGGCAAATTCTTCGTCACATTACAATTCCAATGGTAGCGCCGGCAGTAACGGTTTGTTTATTCTTAACGATTTCATGGTCATTTAAAGTATTTGATGTCAACTTATCATTAACAAACGGTGGTCCATTCAAATCAACAGAAATGTTAGCGCTTAACATTTATACAGAAGCATTTGTGAATAACAGATACGGTCTAGGTGAAGCAAAAGCCTTAATTTTCTTCATCGTCGTAGCAGCGATTACGATTATTCAAGTAACATACACGAAGAAGAAGGAGGTTGAATCGTAATGGGAAACAAATATACGAGCAAAACCTTTATTGTTGAAATTTTAGCGGTCCTGCTTGGACTGGTGTTCTTGGTTCCCTTTTATTACGTGCTTTCAAACTCGCTGAAGTCATTTGCAGAAATTTTATCAAACACATCGGCACTGCCAACAACGATTCAGTTTCAAAACTTTGTTAATGCATTTAACCAAATGAACTACTTAAAAGTGCTTAGCAACTCGCTGATCATTACAGTCATCAGTAACGCAGTTCTAGTCATCTTCTGTTCAATGGCAGCTTACATGCTGGTTCGAACAAAGAAAAAAATCAGCAGCATTATCTTTATGGCATTCGTAGCGGCAATGGTTATTCCATTTCAATCCATCATGATTCCACTTGTAAAAGTAGCAGGAAACTTAAATCTGTTAAACAGCATTTGGGGTATTGTGATCATGTACTTAGGCTTCGGTTCAGGTATGACGATTTTCTTATACCACGGATTTATTAAAGGAATTCCAGTTGAGCTAGAAGAAGCGGCAATCATCGACGGATGCTCACGTCTAGGCGTATTCTGGAGAATTGTATTCCCGTTATTAAAGCCAATTACAGTGACTGTCGTCATCTTAAACAGCCTATGGATTTGGAATGACTTCTTACTTCCGTCTCTTGTTTTGCAAGATCCTGAGCTAAGAACGATTCCGCTTGCGACATTCTTCTTCTTTGGTCAGTATACAAAGCAGTGGGATTTAGCACTAGCAGCACTTGTAATCAGTATTATCCCGCTATTAATCTTCTTCTTTGCAATGCAAAAACACATTGTTAAAGGAATTACAAGCGGTTCAATTAAATAATAGAAGCGGCAACAGGGCTGGTTTTGAGGCTGAGGCATCAAAACCAGCAGCAAATAGGGAGGAACGGAAAATGGCATTTAAAATGAAAAAATGGCCTTTAGCAGTAGGTGTTTTATCGGCTACGCTGTTATTTTCAACCGCATGTTCAAACGAAAGCGCATCTGGTAATAAAAAAAGCGGCGGAGATCAAGTAGTAGTAGATGTATTTCAAGGAAAAGTAGAAATTGCAGATCAGCTAAAAGCTCTAACTGATCAATATACAAAAGAACATCCAAACGTGAAGTTCAATATCCAAACGGTTGGTGGAGGAGCTGACGGTGCAGCAGCTTTAAAAGCGCAGTTTGCGTCGGGCAATGCACCTGACCTTTTCACAAACGGAGGATATCAAGAGGCGAAAACGTGGAAAAATAAATTAGAAGATTTATCAGATCAGCCTTGGGTTGATGACGCATATGAAAACACACTTACACCAATGACGATGGACGGTAAAGTATATGGACAGCCAATCAGTCTTGAAGGCTATGGATTTACATATAACAAAAAACTGTTCAAAAAAGCAGGCATCAAAGAACTTCCAAAAACGTATTCAGAATTAGAAGCAGCGGCTAAAAAGCTAAAAGCAGCCGGCATTACGCCATTTTCTATCGGCTACGGAGAGTGGTGGGTGCTTGGAAACCACGGCTTAAACATTCCATTTGCCAGTCAAAAAGATCCGGATGCATTTATTAAAGGATTAAATGACGGCAGTACGAAAATCGCAGGAAACGAGCAGTTCAAACAGTATGTAAAGCTGCTTGATTTAACAGTGAAATATGGAAATAAAAATCCGTTAACGACGGACTACAACACGCAAGTAACGAAATTTGCGACCGGTGAAGCAGCGATGATTCAGCAAGGAAACTGGATTCAGCCAATGCTTGATAAAATTACGCCGAACATGGATGTAGGGATTCTACCTATGCCGCTAAGCGACGATGCAGCTGCATCTGACAAGCTTGCAATTGACGTTCCAAGTAACTGGGTTATTCACAAACAAGCACCAGCGGCAGATAAAAAAGCAGCAAAAGACTTCTTAAACTGGATGGTTACATCTAAAGAAGGTCAAAAAGCGCTAGTAGAAGACTTCAAGTACATTCCAGCCTTTAAGTCAATTGAAGCAAAAGACATCGGACCTTTAGGTGAAGAACTTCTTAAATATTCTAAGGAGCAAAAAACGCTTCCTTGGGAATGGACAAAATTCCCTGAAGGCGTAACGCAAAAATTTGGAGCAGATGTACAAGAATACATCGGCGGCCAAACATCTGAAGATGAGCTATTAAAATCATTAGATAAAAGATGGGCTGAGTTGAAGTAATGGAAAAGACAACCTTTAGGTTGTCTTTTTTTGCAATCAAAAGCCTAATACTTCTAGGTTTCTATCTTTATGGTAGAATTAATTGTGCATAAAAGGTTATATATTCCTATTCGGATAGAACAGTGGAAATTTTATAATGGATACACTTCCTATATAGAAACTAGAGGTGTTGTTTATGAAAATATGGAAATTAAGTACAAGTTTAGAAAGTGAGCAAATAGCCGCTGCTAACAAGGAAGATGACGAAACACTATTTAAAAATCTGCTGCAGCAAGGAGAGTATCTACATAGTAAAACAAATCTTCCAGTTGAAACATATGAAAAAGGAGAGTTAAATAACCTTTTAACTTATAAAGGTTTTGCAACTCCTCCAATTATCGATGGATATGCTGTTCAGAGCTTAGAAAAACTAATTTCTGAGTTTGTAGAATTTGTTCCTCTTACTCACCCTGAATACAAGTGCTACGCTGTTAATATTGTTAATGTGATAAACGAATGTGTGAACTATTCAGAATCAATACCTGATGATTTTGGAGGATTTGACAAGCTATCCTTTATAGAGGATAAGGTAAAGAGACAGCCAATTTTTCGAATAAAGTATACCGAACATAGTCTAGGAGATTTTCCTATTATCTCTCCAGAAATTTATGTTTCTGATGCATTTCGAGAGGTAGTGTTTGAGAACGGGCTAACCGGTTTTACTTTCTATGAAGTATGGTCATCACAGGAAGCAGAAGCTTCAGTTGAAGAGTTAAATCCATTTGTTCGGGAATCGCTCGATGAGGATGTGGAAGCTCACTTACAAGCGTATTATGGACCGATTATCCGCCGTGTCGAAGCAGAATCAGCTGAGGTGACAGAGGCAGGTTTTTATGAAATGGCTCCTACAGCATCAGTGCCGTTTTATACGGTCGCAACACATGGTTATAGTACGCTTCGCCTGCCGGCACCCCCTGGATTAGATAGCGCGTACGTTGAACTGGTGATGCATGCAGATCAAGATCCGTTTGAAGATGAAAAGTATAGCTGGATTCCACAAGTCATGCATCAAGTAGGAAGCTTTACGGTTAATCATATGAATTGGATTGGTCAGTGGATGGTATTTCCAAATCAAGAGCTGGATCGCTACGTGGATACCTATGAACGAATTTTAACAGGTGAAAAAGTGAAGCTGCCATTACAGGTTCAACCGTATTCACCAGAAAGCGGCTTTTGTGGTGTTATGGTCGTGCCTCCTTTGCCGCAGTGCCAAGAGGCATTTATGATGCCGTATCTTGAAAACGGAAAAGAAACCCACGGAGAGTGGCCAGTCTATTTCCATACGCTTCTCCCTTTGTACGAAGAAGAAATGGAGTACTATTTCCAGCATGGACAAGAAGCTTTGCTAGAAAAGATGATGGAAAATGGCATCGAACACTTATTTAATTTACATAGACCTAATACGTTTAAGGAAAAAAGAAAAGGCTTTTTCGGCAGATTTAATAAGTGATAAATAAAAAGAGGCTGGGAAAAAAGTATGTTAGACGAAGTGAAAAACGAACCATTTATCAACCATGTTGATGAGTGGTTCGTTTTTTTGTTAGGGTAAACGTAGGTTTCACCTGTTGAGATTCTTCTAGCCGTTGATTGGAGGGCAAGACGAAGACTCCTGCGGGAAAAGCGGAACAGATGAGACCCCGCAGGAGCGTAAGCGACGAGGAGGCTCAGCGTCCGCCCGCGGAAAGCGAAGTCTTGCACGGAAATCAACGGCGGTGTCTCAAGCGGTTCAGCTCATGTCTCTCATTTGTTCGTCTTTAGATTGGATTCAACTCGTTATGTCCTAGCCTCTTTTTATTTTGCTTCTTCTTACAAAAAGGGAGAAAACGCGCTCCTTTCTGTGTGGTTACTTAACTTCTTGGCCAAAGCATAACCGCTACGCCAATCAGACACACAAGTCCGCCAATCCAATCGTATGTATCGGGCATTTTTTTATCAACCCACCATGCCCAAAACAGGCTTAAAACAATAAAAATACCGCCGTAAGCTGCATATACACGTCCAAAGTCGGGGAACGACTGCCACGTAGCAATGACGCCGTACAGCACCAAAGCAATACCGCCCAGAAGTCCTAACCAGCTTGATGCTCCTTCGCGCAGCCACTGCCAAATCAAATAGCCTCCGCCAATTTCAGCAAGACCTGCTAAGATAAAAAGAAAAATCGCTTTAATCATAACCTATACTCCTCGTATATTATATTTAAGCCCTATTTAGGAGCTAAGATCTGTTTCCATATTAATTAATAAACTAAATAACATATTACTTGGACGTCTCAAGATATTTCTAGATAATGATCATAGGATCATTTGGGACAATTCTTCTTTCTCCTGTGGATTAACCACAATGTAAGACTGTTTCTCAGTGAACGCGCGGGACTCCCTACTCGCAGGCTGAGCAGCCTGTCATTCGAACCTAGAGGGTAGTAGCTCTATGGCGGCTTTCGAATGCAGGGGAAGCTCTGATACACGAGGTTGTTGGTCGGCGTACACACTAGAGATATCTCGAGACGTCCAAGGAAATGCCAAGTGATTCTAAATCGAAAGGAGGTCTCTCCCGTGAGATTATTTGTTGGTTTAGATGTAAGTTCGTTTGATATGAAAGTATGCATTTTAAATGGTGAAGGAGAAAAGCTGAATGCCTTTACCGTCACCAATGACTTACCAGGCGCGACGTTGCTTAAAGAGCGTTTATTGGACTGCATAGGCGATCAAGAAGTTGACGTCTTAAAGATTGGCTTAGAATCTACATCGGTCTATAGTTTTCACCCGTCGATGTTTCTCCATCATGATGAAGACTTAAAAGTCTTCGGTGCCAAGGTGTTTGTCATGAACCCTAAACAAATAGCTAATTTTAAGAAAAGCTATTCGGACATGAACAAAACAGATGAAATCGATGCCTTTATCATTGCGGATTACTTACGTTTTGGACGTAACCAGATGTCAGTGGTCAAAGAAAGCCAATACGTGGCCTTACAACAACTGACTCGGTCCCGTTACCAACTCATTCGTATGATGACAAAAGAAAAGCAGCATTTTCTTCAACACCTAAGCTATAAGTGTAATACTTTCTCTCAAGAAGTAGACTCCTCGGTCTTCGGTAACGCAATGATGGAGCTTTTCTTAGAGAAATACAGCTTGGAAGAACTAGCCCACCTACCACTGGAGGAACTAGCAGCATTCCTTCAAGAGAAAGGGAAAAACCGATTTGGTGACCCGAAATGTGTGGCAACCTCCATTCAGAAAGCCGTGCGATCTTCGTATCGCTTGGACAAGGTAGTGGAAGATTCCATGGATGTGATACTTGGGACCTCGATCGAGGTCATTCGCACCTTCCAAAAGCAGATAAAAGAAATTGACAAAGCGATCAAAAAACTGATGGCTGGATTGACACACACGCTTGAATCCATCCCTGGAATTGGTCCCGTATTCGCTGCGGGTATCATAGCTGAAATTGGCCAAATAGACCGGTTTGATGATGAAGCTAAAGTAGCAAAATACGCAGGTCTATACTGGCGAAAGCATCAGTCTGGGCGCTTTACTGCCGAAGACACGTCCCTATCACGTAACGGTAACCACTACTTGCGATATTACTTAGTTGAAGCCGCCAACTCCGTACGAAAGCAAGTTCCAGATTACCGGGATTACTACGTGAAAAAGTACAGTGAAGTACCAAAACATCAACACAAACGTGCACTCGTTCTAACCGCAAGAAAACTCGTGCGATTGGTGGATGCGCTACTACGCAGTCACCAACTCTTTACGCCAGAAAGGGGCGTGAAAATATGACATAAAACTTGTCATCGCTACCTTTCAAATATTTTCCAGTAAATAACATTCGTTACTGGTCTAGTTTCGTGATGCTTTTTTTAAGTAAATTGCCCTTTGATAACTTTACGTTCTTTCATTTTTCAGTTGACATACTACCGCAGGTCTTATATCATCATTTCGTCTCTTTATTCTATCTTACTTTTTTCGTTTGATGAACCATTCGTTTGTTTTAAATAAGTACACTGGAAAGCATTCCTTTATCAATTTGTCTTCAAACCTGCTAAACTATTAATAGTATGAGTTTATGTGACTGTTTGTACGAGTGCAAAGAGCTATGTAATGACTGCTCCTCAGAGTACTTTTACAGGTAGACGTTAGCAGGAAATTGACTAATTAAAAGAATAAGACGTTTAACAGTATAAAAAAGTAAAAAGAATGCAGATATAGGGGTTTGGTAAAATGAGTTTAGATCATAAAGTGATACGCATTGAACTGCCTACGCCATTTCCAATTGGACCAGTGAATGTGTTTTTATTAAAAGCAGACAAGGTAACGTTAATTGATGCAGGTATGAAAACCAAAGAAGCGTGGAGCGTTTTTGAAGAGGCGCTTCGTAAAGAAGGATATAAAGTAACGGATATTGAACAAGTTATCCTGACTCATCAGCATCCGGATCACACTGGATTTTTAGGATGGCTGCCGAGTGATATACCTGTTTACGGTCATAAGCTTGTGGAGCCTTGGATTTACCAAGATGAAGAGTTTGTTCAGCAGCATAATGAGCTATATCGTAATTTCCTTATGGAGTTTGGAGTCAGTGATGATGTAATGGAAGAATGGCTTCGTAAAGCAACGGCTGCAATTCAAGTATATTCACCTAAAGGGCAGAAGCTAACGGGTTATTTAAAAGAAGGAGATACACTTCCGTATGCGAGTGAGTGGGAAGTAATTGAAGCGCCGGGACATTCGTTAAGTCAGCTGATGTTTTACAATCGCAAAGAAAAAGTTGCGTTTGGCGGAGATCATATTTTGCCAAAAGTACCGTCAAACCCGTATTTAGAGCCAACCATTCAAAATCCCAAGCCAACGCCGCTACTGGACTACTTAGCGTCTCTAGAAAAAACGTTGAACTACGACATTGATTTGATTTATAGCGGACATGGTGAACCGCTTAGTGACATTCACTCTTTAATTATGGAACGCATTCAAAAGCAGCATAAATGGGCGCTGCGCGTGTTACAAGCGATGGGGGAAGGAAAGAAAACAACGCTTGAAGTCAGCGCTGCATTTTTCCCGGATATGTATCAAAAAGCACCTGACTTTATTTTCTCAGAAGTGTACGGCCAGCTTACGTATCTTGAAAAAGAAGGCTACGTGGAATTAACAAAAAATAAAGACGGCGTCTTACTGTGGGAAGCTGCACGCGTACTTGCTTCTCAGTCATAACATAAAAAAACCAGCTTCTTTAAAGAAGCTGGTTTTGTCTGCTTATAGTGAATGCAAGCGCTCAATGCGTTTTTCAAGCGGTGGATGAGTAGAAAATAAGCGTGAGAATTTTTCTTTACCGCTAATTTTAAAAGCGGCAATTGATTTTTGGCGGTCATCTACTAATGAAGTAGTATGACGAAGCGATTCTAACGCATAAATCATTTTTTCTTTGCCGCCGAGTTTAGCTGCAAGCTCATCGGCTTTGAATTCACGTCTTCTTGAATGCCAGAAAATAATTGGGCTGCTTAAGATACTAAAGAGAATCTCAAATATAATCGATGTAAGGAAATAAACAACCATCGCAAACTCTTCTCGCACAAAGTTTGACACCGCTTTGGCTACTAAACGAGAGAAGAAAATAACGAATGTATTTAATACTCCTTGCAGCAGCGTAGTTGTGACCATATCTCCGCTTTTAATATGCGCTATTTCGTGAGCGATAACGCCGCTGATCGCATCGCGATCCATTCGTTCAAGCATTCCGCTTGAAACAGCAACAAGTGAGCGTCTTTTACTTGGCCCTGTTGCAAAAGCATTAACTTCCGCTGAGTGATAAATTCCGACCTGAGGCATTTTTCTTAATCCTGCCACAGATGCAAGTCGGTGAGTTTCTTCTAAAACAAATCGTTCATATTCACCTTGAGGGGAACGTTCATCAATAACTTGAACACCCATCATCCACTTTGCCATCACGCGTGACATCATAAGAGAAATAATCGCGCCGCTGAAGCCGGCAATGACGCTAAATGCCAGCAGGCCGCCGTAACCGCCGCTTCCCATATAGCTTTGAACACCTAATAAAGATGTAATCGTTGTGATTGTAATTAATACTAAAATATTAACGAAAATAAACAGTGAAATTCGTTTTAGCACAAGTCTTCCTCCTTTAACTAATACGTGCATGATAGGTATACGGTTAGTGGAGAGGAAAGGTTTCATTTATTTATTCAAATTTACTAAAAAGATTACTATGTTAAGTAGTTAAATTGTAAATATCAAATGGAATGTATTGTTTACTCTATAATCAAGAGCATTTTTAAAGAAATTTCATAATTTACGTCTATCTTGGGACAAGGCGTACTAAAATAATAAAAAAAGGTGTTCAACTCATGAACACCTTTTTGGTAAACATATTTAAAGATTACTAGTCAATAACTTCATGACGTTTAAAAATTAACCTTAGGCTCTGTACCTAACTTAATGCGTTTAAAGTTCTTTATGTGCTTCCACGTAATGAAAATAAAAATAATAGCTGCAAATACGATTAATACTACATCGCCTACATAGATTGATGCTAAAAAGGCAACCAATGCGCCAATAGGTGAAGATAAGGATACGTATTTAGAAATTTTGAGAGAAATTAAAAAAGCAAGAATCCCTAGAATGAAAGCTAATGGTGAAAATGCAAGGAATACACCAGCGGCAGTCGCTACAGATTTTCCTCCTTTAAACTTTGCAAAAATCGGATAGCTATGTCCAAGAATAGCAATAAATCCAGGGACAAGCATATGCAAGTGACTATTCATCATAAGCGGTAAACAGACGGCTAGCGAGCCTTTTGCTATATCGCCGATCAATACTATAATACCTGCTTTCTTTCCTAAAGTGCGAAAGGTATTAGTAGCTCCTAAGTTACCGCTTCCGTGCTTACGAACATCGGTTTTGTAAAACCCTTTTCCAATCACTAAAGCAAAAGGAATTGATCCAATTAAATAAGCTAATAAGATAATTATAGCGTTTGTCAATACGTTCATTGTTGGCACCTCAAATTGTGTTGTTAGTATTCATTAAAATATAAATGCAGTAAAAGTAGTCTTTTGTATGGCTAAAGGCTTCTAGTTTTTTCGGTGGAGTTTTTGTAAATTCGATTGGCTTTCTAGTGGGACAACCCAATGCTTTTTAGTATGTTAAGATATTTTTGAACTTTTAAACCTTGATACGTATTAGTATAGATTGATATGTCTATTATGAATATGTAAAAAGAAGAAAAGAGGAGAAACGAAAAGGCAAAAACAAAAAACTTGTAATACAATTTTAAAAATATACCATAAATATTTAAAGGTTAAAAGATATTTTGGGTATATTGTAGTGGAAAAAAGCGTTTTGATCATTTTTTTATGAAAAACAAGACAAAAAAATTAACAAATCCAAAAAAATATAATAAAATGTAAAACAGTGTTTCGAAATATTAACTTCTTAAAATTGAAAGGGGTTCTGCACTTGTTGTGGACAGATATCAAAGAACGAGAAGTAGTTATGTACAAAAACTGCCAGGCGAAAATTTTAGAAAAAAAAGGGCCGAATAAAATAGTCGTTCGAAATCTAGAATTCCCGGAAAAAGGCGATTGGATATCAGCCGAGCTTGATTTTGAGGCTGTTGAAAAATTTGAGAAGAGTCGAGAACACTAATACAAAAAACATTTTATAATACTTCTATTTATCATATAAGAAAAAGCCGAGCTTACATTTTGAGTTCGGCTTTTTTGTTGATGTTTACTTCATTCTCTCGACGAAGAGCTCCTCGTTATTACATGTAAAACAAAGCCTTTTCCTCTCATTCATTTTCCACTACTACACTAGTCCCGTATAAAAACGTATCTTTATATGGGACTATCGATTTATTTTTAGTACACGTATTTTTTCCACTTTTTTCATATACAACCGTTCAGAAACAAAACCTCTGTGCATACATTGAAGACAAAGGGGGAGGATACATTGGGAAAAACAAGTCGTATATTGAAATGGGTCAGCGGAGGATTAGAGGCTCTTTGGGGGATTCCAATTCTAGGCGGGACCTTGGTTATTGGCCTAGCCTACACGCCGCTTATTCTAATGCTCGCATTGCATATTGTAGGTTTAGTATTTGCGATTAAAACAAACAAAGTTCGGACAGGGCATATCATGGGAATTGTCTGTTCTGCTATTGCGTGGATTCCAATTGTCGGCATGATCATGCACATCTTAACGGCTATTTTCTTACTTATAGAAGCAGCCAAAGATAATGAACCATCTGAAGACGCAGCATAAAAGAAGAGCCGCCTGATTTTAGGTGGTTTTTTTATATTTCCAAATAAAGACTGGTAGGCTCTTTTGCTTTGAAAAATCCTTTTTATGTTAGAATATTAGAAGTATTTTCTAAAAAAGGGGGTAAACACAATAGATAAAGAAAATCAAAAGAAGAACAGATTTCTTGCCGTAGGAGTTATATTAGCCGCTCTTGTAAGTTTTATATTTCTACTATGGAGTATAGGCTGGGTAATTCCAAATGCAATGAGTGCCAGCGGCTATAAAGGTAAAGAAACGTTTATTGATTTAAATGTGTTTAACGGAAACAAAGCAGAATTTGAAAGATACTAGTTTACTAGAAAGGTAAGAGATGGAGGGAAAAAATAATGCTCACTTATAACAAGCTAGTGCGAGATAAAATTCCTACGATTATTGAACAAAGCGGAAAAACCTTCAAATCACGCGTGCTGCAGCGAGAAGAATATCAAAATGAGCTGATAAAAAAAGCAAAAGAAGAGCTTCAAGAATACATAGAAGCCGAAACGCATCAAGAGGCCATTGAAGAACTCGCAGATTTACTGGAAGTGATGCACGCGTTAGCAGCTGTGCACGGAGCCACGCCAGAGCAGCTGGAGAAAGTGCGTGAGGAGAAGGCGAAGGAGCGCGGGAAGTTTGATGGTCGAATTTATTTAGTGGAAACAGAAGAAGCGTAGTTTGGTGGTGCAATAGTGGAAGGAGCGAGCGGTGGCAGGTGAGTTTCAATTTAAAAGTAGGAGAAATAAAAAAAACTTATTTAACAGAACAAGAAATTTGGAAGATCATTAATCAATTTTTCGCTAATGGTCACTTTACCACAACATATAAATATGGATTGATGAAAGCTTTAATTGAAAACCTATATAATGTTGACAATCGGTTAGTCCTCACGTTTGATCAAGTGTATTTTTCATTTGCTAAAATATATTGGAACTTGGTTATTCATCATGATTTGAATCAATTAAATACGTCCAACAGACAAGCTGGAATTCAAAAAGAGTTAAAGGAATTTCAGTTAATGCATGGTGTCCCCAATAAAGTAGTATTTGATCATTTACCAAGTAATCTTCAATTGCAATTAGTAGAAAGAACTAAAAAAGTGGGGGCAAGGTATGTATTAGGGGCGTTATACGGAGATATGGAAGGTTCTGTTTATGAGTTTGATAAAAGAACAGAATACATAAAGTTTAATAGCAGTATCTATATTTTTTTACAAAAATATAGACAAATTGTTACTCATTTAACCAATTATCATTTGGCGAAATTTTTAGAAAAGCATAATGACAAAAATAAGTTGGAAGATGTCTTGTTGAAAGTGGAAAATATATCAAAACGCGAATCGCTGCATGCATTCTATAACATCCTTTGGAAATATGAAACAAAAGAATGTTTTTATTGTGGGAAAGTTCTTTCTGATAAACGCATCGCTACTCATGTAGATCATTTTATCCCATGGAGTTATATCCAATCAGATAATATGTGGAATTTGGTACTAAGCTGTCAAAGCTGCAACACAAAAAAGAGCAATAAACTTGCTAAGAGTGTATACCTCGAGAAGATGTTTGTTCGTAATGATAATCTTAAATTAACAGCAGTTCACAATGATTTTAACTATTATTCTGAGCGTAAGCTAGAAGCTCTTTATGAGTATGCTGGAACGAATGGATACGTAGAAAACTGGTCTCCTTAAACCCGAGTATTTCTCTTTTCATCTCAGTTACAAAATCCCCTCTTGAAATTTTGTTCACCAAACAAGTAAACTAAAGACATAAGTTTGGTAAAATTGGGTTAAGAAATTCATAAGGTAAGGGAGAACAAGTCGATGGAGATGGATCAAGAGAAATTTAATAAAGTGATTGAAGCGGCAAGGATGTATTATATTCTTGATTATAATCAAAGTGAAATTGCAAAAAAGCTTGGTTTATCAAGGCCTACGGTTTCTCGATTGCTGCAGACAGCAAAAGAAGAAGGCATTGTTCAAATTAAAATTGTGGATTCATCTATCAATAGTGAAAAATTGTCTTCTCAGCTTGAACAAAAATTCAATCTAAAAAAAGCAATCGTCACACCGGTGCCTCAATATGAAAATCACATTATTAAAAGTCATCTAGGCGTAGCAGCAGCTGACTATCTCTATGACATCGTAAAAGATGGAGATATTATTGGGGTGACGTGGGGAACAACTCTTTATCAAGTGGCCATCGATTTAAAACAAAAGTATGTGAATGACGTGCAGGTTGTGCAGTTAAAAGGCGGAGTAAGCCATTCGGAAACGAGCACATATGCTTCTGAAATTATGTACTTATTTGGAAAGGCATACAATACGCCTCCTATGCATCTTCCTCTGCCTGTGATTGTCGATCACGTGGTAGTCAAAAAAGCAATGGAAACGGATCGTCATATTAAGCGCATTTTAGATTTAGGCAAACAAGCCAACATTGCTGTGTTTACTACGGGACCCATTAAAACGGATTCGCTGCTTTTTCAGCTTGGCTATTTTTCCGAGCAAGATGTAGAGATGATTTCTTCGCGAGCCGTAGGAGACATTTGTTCACGCTTTTTTGATAAAGATGGACAAATTTGCAATGAAAGCCTGGATGAACGGACGCTAGGACTTGATTTGGAGGAACTTAAGAAGAAAGAGTACGCCATTTTAGTAGCTGGCGGGGATCAGAAAATCGACAGCATTTACGGAGCGCTGCAAGGGAAATTTGCAAATGTACTCGTTACTGATCAGTTCACGGCGCGCTTTTTATTAGATAAACAAGAGTAAAGGAGATGAAGACGCTGTTTTTTCAAGAGCAAAAGCTTCATCGAATTGAAATAGTAGAAGATATTGTATCTTATTCTGCATCGTCTCTGCAGGCACAGCGAAACCGGTATCCTTTTCAAACAGACGTTTCAAAAGACGGAGTGATTGCCAAGGGAACCACGGGCTATATCATTAAACGGTGGGGAAGAATGTACTTTTCTCCTGATGCTAATCAAAAAGGAATTGAACGATTTACGCCGCCTGATCAGCCATACGTATTAATTCCTTATAAAAAGGTAAAGAATAAGTACAGAATCGTATTGTCATTTGTGATAAAAGCTGAAAAATAAGGGAAGACTTCCGAGTGCGGAAGTCTTTTTTTATTCACTAAAACAGCAGCTATAAATATTTTTGAACAAATGTAAATATATCTGTTTACAATTGTTCAAAGCTATTATATAGTAAGGGTGTAAGTTGTTGAAAACGTTTTAGTGGATGCACAATATGCAGATACTTTTAGGGGGAAAACGTCATGAGAATGGTTGACTTAATTGAAAAAAAACGTAATGGACATGAATTAAATAAAGCAGAAATCGATTTTATTATCGAAGGTTATACAAAAGGGGATTTACCTGATTATCAGCTATCGGCATTTGCGATGGCGATTTACTTTCAAGGAATGACGCAGGAAGAACGCGTAAATTTAACGCAAGCAATGGTTGAATCAGGCGATCAAATTGACTTATCAAAAATTGAAGGTATTAAAGTAGACAAACACAGCACAGGCGGCGTAGGTGATACAACAACACTTGTATTAGGACCTTTAGTAGCTGCGGTTGATGTACCGGTTGCCAAAATGTCTGGCCGCGGCTTAGGACACACTGGCGGTACGATTGATAAACTAGAAGCAGTGCCTGGCTTCCATGTTGAAATTACAAACGAAGAATTCATTCGTTTAGTAAATACAAATAAAATTGCCGTTATCGGCCAAAGCGGAGACTTAACGCCAGCGGATAAAAAACTTTATGCGCTTCGTGATGTAACAGCAACGGTTGATTCGATTCCGTTAATTGCAAGCTCAATTATGAGTAAGAAAATTGCCGCTGGAGCAGATGCCATTTGCTTGGACGTGAAAACGGGGAACGGCGCATTCATGAAGAAGCTTGAAGACGCTGAAGAATTAGCAAAAGCAATGGTTGAAATCGGAAAAGGCGTAGGCCGAAACACAAAAGCAATCATTTCAGATATGAGCCAGCCTCTAGGTTTTGCGGTTGGTAATGCGCTTGAAGTGAAAGAAGCAATCGACACGTTAAAAGGCGAAGGCCCTGAAGATTTAACGGAGCTTTGCTTAACATTAGGAAGTCATATGGTTGTACTTGCTGAAAAAGCAAGCAGCTTAGACGAAGCGCGTGCAATGCTTCAAGAAGTAATTAAAAATGGAAAAGCATTAGAATCATTTAAAACATTCTTAAGCGCACAAGGCGGAGACGCTTCTGTGGCAGACGATCCGTCTAAATTACCGGATGCAGCGCACAAAATTGAAGTGCCAGCAAAAGAAGATGGATACATTTCAGAAATCGTTGCAGAAAAAATTGGCGTAGCGGCAATGAAGCTAGGTGCAGGACGTGCAACAAAAGAATCTGAAATCGACTTAGCAGTTGGTATTATGCTTAATAAAAAAGTTGGAGATTCAGTGAAAAAAGGCGACGCTCTTGTTACAATCCACAGCAATAGCGAAGATGTACAGGAAGTAATGGATATCGTTTATGATTCTTACAGCACGGTCGCTGAAAAAGTAGAAGCTCCAACGTTAATTTATAAAGAAATTCATTAAGAAAGAGAGAGGAAGAACAAAATGAGTCAAAACATTACGGGTATTATTGATCATACATTATTAAAAGCAGATGCAACAGAAGAGCAAGTTACGGTTTTAGCACAAGAAGCAAAAGAATATTCATTCGCTTCAGTTTGCGTAAATCCAACGTGGGTAAAAAAAGCAGCTGAGTTATTAAAAGATGCTCCAGAAGTAAAAGTGTGTACGGTAATCGGTTTCCCTCTTGGAGCTACGACTTCAGCAGTAAAAGCATTTGAAACTACAAATGCAATCGAAAACGGTGCAGATGAAGTAGATATGGTAATCAACATCGGCGCGTTAAAAGATAAAAACTATGACTTAGTGCAAAGCGACATTCAAGCAGTAGTGGATGCTGCAAAAGGAAAAGCGCTAGTAAAAGTAATTATTGAAACAGCTCTTTTAACAGACGAAGAAAAAGCAAAAGTTTCTGAGCTAGCTGTAAAAGCTGGAGCTGATTTTGTTAAAACGTCAACGGGCTTCTCTACAGGAGGCGCAACGGTAGAAGACGTAGCGCTTATGAGAAAAACGGTTGGACCAGATGTAGGTGTAAAAGCTTCTGGCGGCGTTCGCGGCTTAGAAGATGCAAAAGCAATGATTGAAGCTGGTGCAACACGTATTGGTGCAAGCTCTGGCGTATCAATTGCAAAAGGTCAATTAAGCAACTCTGATTATTAATAAATGACAGCAGGTTAGTACTAACTAACCTGCTGTAAACTAAGCAAAGGATGATGACTGTGGAGCCAAAACAATTAATAGATGAAGCAATCGCAGCAAGCAAACAAGCACATGTACCGTATTCTCACTTCCATGTTGGTGCAGCTCTTTTAACAACCGATGGGAAGATTTATCGTGGATGTAATATTGAAAACGCTTCCTATGGATTGACGAACTGTGCTGAGCGAACGGCTATTTTTAAAGCTGTTTCAGAAGGGGACAAGCAGTTTTCAGCTATTGCAGTTGTAGGAGATACGGACGGCCCAATTTCTCCTTGCGGCGCATGCAGACAAGTATTAGCTGAGTTCTGTGATGATCACACACAAATTATCTTAGCAAACTTAAAAGGAGATTTTGTGATTACAAACATTAACGAAATCTTACCAGGCTATTTTTCATCAAAAGACTTACAAAAATAAGTAAGCAGTGGAGGATACTATGAAATATTTAATTGGCATCTTAGGATTACTCGTTGTCTTTGGATTAGCGTATCTTGCAAGTAATAACCGTAAAGAAATCAAATATAAACCAATCGTTATTATGGTTGTGATTCAGCTTCTTTTATCAGCTTTACTTCTAAACACGAAGTTTGGCTTGATTATTATTAATGCGATTGCCAGCGTTTTTGGAAAGCTGCTTTCATACGCAAATGAAGGCGTAGAGTTCGTATTTGGCGGAATCGCGAATAAAGGATCAATGCCGTTTTTCTTAAACGTGCTGCTTCCAATCGTTTTTATCTCTGTCTTAATCGGGATTTTACAGCACTTTAAAATTCTTCCTTTCATTATGAAATGGATTGGGTTGGTTCTCAGTAAGATTAACGGAATGGGAAAATTAGAGTCTTATAACGCAGTAGCTTCTGCCATTGTAGGTCAGTCAGAAGTATTTATTACCGTTAAAAAGCAATTAGACAAACTGCCGCCAAACCGTTTATATACGCTTTGTGCATCAGCTATGTCGACTGTTTCAATGTCCATTGTTGGTGCTTATATGACAATGATTGAACCAAAATACGTAGTAACAGCAATTGTGATTAACTTATTTGGCGGATTTATTATTTCTTCTATCATTAACCCTTACACAGTAACGGATCAAGAAGATATTTTAGAGGTACAAACAGGTCATAAGCAAACGTTCTTCGAAATGCTTGGCGAATATATTATGGACGGATTTAAAGTAGCGATTATCGTAGGTGCGATGCTGATTGGTTTCGTTGCGCTGATGGCTGCGATTGATAACGTGTTTGAAATGCTGTTTGGTCTGTCGTTCCAGCACCTGCTTGGCTATGTGTTTGCACCGTTTGCATTCATCATGGGTGTTCCTGCTTCAGAAGTAGTAGCAGCGGGCGGAATTATGGCAACAAAACTTGTAACAAATGAATTTGTGGCAATGATGAGTCTTTCAGATATGGCTTCAACATTCAGTGCTAAAACACTTGGAATTGTATCCGTATTCTTAGTATCATTTGCTAACTTCTCATCAATTGGAATCGTGTCAGGAGCGGTTAAAGGCTTAAGTGAAAAGCAAGGAAATACAGTAGCGCGCTTTGGTCTGCGTTTACTGTATGGAGCTACGCTTGTAAGCGTACTGTCAGCGATTGTTGTCAGCTTCATTTTATAAGTGTAATAGAAACAGAAAGAAAAGCAGTTTCCTTTTCAAAAGGAAGTGCTTTTTCTTTTTTACATGTAAACCATAGCTCCGCGCATCCTAAAGAAAAACATCGACACAGAGGAGGACAAGAAAAGCTGGGGGCTTTTCTTACTGAAAAATGGATCAAATTGGACTGTTGCTGTCAGGTGCAGCTTTATTTTTAAACGGACTCATGCTGCTTGGAAAAGCAGATGAAAAAAACGTAGGCGTATTTAACTTATTTGTTGGAGCTTTTCAAGTTATTGTTCCGTTTTATTTAATTATTACGTCAGATCAAAGCAACTGGATTTTGTATGAAAGAACGGCAATCTTTTTATTTGGCCTTACGTATTTATATGTAGGCGTGACGGTATTAAAGGGAATGCAGGGAACAGGGCTTGGCTACTACTCACTTTGGGTATCCATTATCGCTTTAGTGTACGTGACGGTTTCTCTTGTTCACTATCATGACGTAGTGAATGCCATTACATGGATTCTTTGGTCGTTTTTATGGTTTTTATTTTATGTGCTTAATACGAGCAAAAAAGATGTATCTGCATATGTAGGGAAAGTGGCGATTGTACAGTCGTGGGTTACTTTAACAATTCCAGCGCTGTTTTCGCTAACGGGCGTATGGGGAAATAAAGATATGTACAATATGTGGGGAATCGTGTTGGTAGCTTCCATCATTTATTTTGTATACGTAGGATACCGACTATTCTTTTCTCAGCCGAAAAAAATGATTTTGAAATAAAGTATTTACAAAAAATAGATAATAATGGTAAGATGTTAGAAATTAAATGCCGTGAAGAGAAAAGTAGACAGCGCGTATTCTTAGCAGAGAGCTCCGGAAGCTGAAAAGGAGCAAGAAAAACGCTGTTGAAACAAGCCTCTGAGCAGCGCATTGGATCTAACGTGATAGTGCGACGGCTGCTTCCGTTACAAAGCTAGAGTATAAGCGAAAGCCGTACTCGACAAGGTTTATATGGCGACATATGAACAAACTAGGGTGGCACCGCGATTCATAATCTCGCCCCTAAGACACATGTCTTGGGGGTGGGATTTTTTTATTGACAAAAATCAATAGTGAAGCGGAGGCCTTTCTTTTATGAAAAGTAAGCTGTTGTCTTGGAAATACCCGTGTTTATTGCTGTTTGGAATTGGCACTAGCAATATCGGCGACTGGATTTATTTGATCGCTTTAAATGTCATGATGCTTGATATGACGAATTCGCCGCTTGCGATTTCAGGGCTATACATGATAAAGCCGCTTGCTGCGCTATGTACAAATATATGGTCTGGAAGCTTAATTGACCGCATGAACAAACGGAAGCTTATGATGGTTTTAGATTGGATGCGCGCCGGGGTCATTGCTTGCCTTCCGCTCTTCTCATCCATACTGATCATTTATGTGCTGGTATTTATCATCAGTATGGCAAGTTCGATGTTTCGTCCGGTATCGATGGTCTATATTACAAAGCTTATTCCAACTGAAAAGCGAAAAAGATTTAATTCGCTGCGCAGTTTGATTGACTCAGGAGGCTTTCTTCTTGGTCCGGCCGCAGCAGGTGCGTTATTTATGGTTGGAACGCCCGCGTTTGCTATCTATGCCAATGCTGCAGCGCTCGTGTTGTCAGGAATGGTTACTTTATTAATGCCTAACTTAGATATAAAAACAAAAACTAAAGAAAATAAACTCTCTGTAAACACCATTCGAGAAGATTGGAAAGCGGTGTTTCGTTTCAGTAGAGCCAACAGATACATTATCACCATTTATGTATTGTTCAGTTTCTTAATGGTCATGGCCACGGCAATTGATTCTCTTGAAGTTTCATTTGCAACAAGAGTCATTCATTTATCCGAAAGCGAATACGGATTTTTAGTAAGCGTAGCAGGTGCTGGCATTATGATTGGCGCAGTTGTGAATACACTGTTTGCTAAGAAGCTGTCCACGAACTTTCTAATAGGTGCCGGCAGTGTAGGAGTATCGCTTGGCTATTTGCTGTATGCGTGTTCGTCTTCTTTTCAAACTATGGGAGCGGGATTTTTTAGCTTATCCTTTGCGTTAGCTTTTGCAAGTGCTGGTTTTCAAACCTTTTATCAAAACAGCATTCCCGTTGACATGATGGGGAGAGTAGGAAGTATCTATGGGCTACTTGAGTCACTGCTAATTATTATGATGACCTTTCTATGCGGAATGGCTGCACACATTGTTTCAATTCAAGGAGCTGTAATTGGTGGAAGCCTGATCATGCTTTTAAGTACGGTTGTATTGTTTTTGTGCACGTTAAAGCCGGCGTTTTATAAAATAAGTTTAGTCAAAAAACAAGGAATCTAACGCATAGGTACTAATGGACAAATAAGCTAAGAAGCCGATAAAAAGAAATGAATACAGAATAAAGGGTGAGAAAGCACAGTGAAAATGAAAGATGCGTTAAAGAAAAAAGGAATGTTTGTTAAAAAATTATCGAATCAAGGTGAATTCTTCCGGAAGCGGTGGGAAAATGAATTTGCAGATGCTTTAAGCGCATCGCAAAAAAAGAAAATTTATATGGATCAGTTTCTGTGGCATACGTTTAGCTATGAAAAGCTTCCTTGCTTGCAAGAGGAACAAGCGGTTCAAGCGTTTGAGAACCAAGTTAAGAACGACTGTTATTTGCTGTTTGAGCATGATGAACGAGTGCTGCAGCTATCTAAATGTAAGCATTTAACAAGCGCTGATTTAAGTGAAAATACAAACATGTATTTAGAAGATTTATATGTCGTAGATAAAGACTTTACATGGACTTATGTGATTACTCATGAAAGCTCATGTGGACCTTACTTTTACCGCACGTAAGTAAAGATAGAGCCTGCCGATTAATACGGCAGGATTTTTGTTATAAAAAAACATTTTATAAATTAAAAGTAATTATAGTAATTAAATGGTTTTTTAACTGAATTTATTGGGTATTTATTACTAACTATTATCCATCTCTCTCCTATATCTATATTACCATTTGGGATTTTTTCAAAAAATAGGATATGAAATTAATTTTTTGTATGCTAAGGTAATTACTGCTAGTAAGCTTGTCTTACAAAATTCGGTTTAAAAAGGAGGTTTTTGTATGAAATGGTATTTACATGTGCTAAAAAATTATGCAACGTTTCAAGGAAGAGCAACACGTAAAGAGTATTGGATGTTTGTCTTATTTAATTTTATTATATGGTGTGTGCTTTCAGCTATTGAACTTATAACAGATATGCCTCCGTTTTTGCGTATAGTTTATCTTGTTGCAGTCTTCATTCCATCCCTTGCTGTGACGGCACGTCGACTGCATGACATAGGAAGAAGCGGGTGGTGGCAGCTCATTACTATTATTCCGATTGCGGGAAGTATTTGTCTATTAATTCTTCTTTGTCTACGGAGTGAGTCGCAGTTAAACCGGTTTGATGTACCTAATAAAGTTGCGTAGGACTTAAACGGTTAGGTAGTTTAATTTAATAAACAAAGAGAGGGTTTAAAAATGTACTGGTATATAAAAGCGTTAAAAAATTATGCGACGTTTCGAGGAAGAGCAACGCGTACGGAGTATTGGATGTTTACATTATTTGCTTATATCTTTATGATCATTCCATATATCTTGGTTTTTATCGATTCACTTGCAGTATTTGGAGTTATTTTAGTATTACTTTACGGAGCAGCAATGATTCTGCCTTCACTTGCCGTTACTGTTCGCCGACTTCATGATACAGGAAGAAGCGGCTGGTGGTATTTAATTAACTTTGTTCCAGTTATTGGAGGCATTTGGCTGCTCATCTTACTTTGTCAAAGAAGCGAAGTAACAGCCAATATTTACGATACAGACACGCAGGCGTCTTAACCAGAGTAGTTTATTAGTTTAAAAAGTTAGTAAACTAAACGTGCGAATTGTATCTAAATTAAAAAGAGGTTGGGACAAAAGTAATTTAGTTGAAGGGAAATCCGAACTAATTAAGATTCTTGATGGAGAATCCAATTAGTTCGGATTTTTTCATAGCGTGATTGTGAACGTGAATTTTATGTGTATAGGTTCTTCTAGCGCCGCCCGCGGAAAGCGAAGCCTTGCACGGAAATCAACGGCGGTGTCATAAGCGGTTCAGCTCATGTATCTGATTTGTTCGTCTTTAGATTGGATTGATTTCATTATGTCTCAATCTCTTTTTTTCATTTTCCCATACGCTGCTGGGAATTTCTTTTCGAAGAACAGGTGCAATATCACTTGCGAAGCGCTCTAGCTGTTCGCGCTGTTCTGCTTCGCTTAGACCGTCTACGCTGATGCTCAGCACTTCGTTTCCATAAGCGTTGTGATAATCTATTATTTTTTCAATGATTTGCTCCGGGCTTCCTACTAAAGCAGGACCGTGTTGAACGATATCTTCTAGTGACGTGAACGGCGATTGATTATGTTTCGCTGCCTCTGTATTGCTAAACGCGTTATAGTACGGGCGATAGCGGCGAATCGCTTCTTCCGTTGTATTAGAAATATATAGGCTGCTTGCCCCTGAACCGACGATGGCTTTGCGTGGGTCATGGCCATAATAAGCAAAACGTTCGCGGTAATGGTCAATCAGCGCTTTATATTTAGCCTGAGGGTGAAAAGAATTGGATGAAAATAGAGGCTCTCCGTATTTAGCTGCAAGTTCTGTAGACAGCGGGCTTGACGCGCTTCCATGCCAAACGGGAATAGAAGGCTGAAACGGCCGAGGCTGAGTCGTAACGTTAGTTAAAGGCGGACGATAACGGCCGCTCCACGTGACATTTTCTTCTGTCCAAAGCTGTTTCAAAAGAGCATATCTTTCAGCAAGAGATTCCCATTGTTCTTCTTCCGTAATGCCAAAAAGCGGATAATGACGCGGATCATTGCCTTTTCCGATAATCAGTTCAAGGCGTCCACCCGACAGGTGATCAAGCGTTGCATAATCTTCAGCTACTCGTACAGGATCTAAAATGCTTAGAACGGTAACGGTAGTAAGAAGACGAATATGAGACGTTTTAGCAGCGATTGCACTTAAAACAACGGGAGGAGAAGAAGACAAAAAAGGAGCTCCGTGTCTTTCGCCGACTCCGTAAGCATCAAAACCTAATTTTTCTGCCAGCACTGCTTGATTTAACACATGCTGAAATTTTTCTTGAGCAGTTAATGTTTCTCCAGTAACCGGGTTCGGGATATTTTGAATAAGACTAAATAAAGCAAATTTCATACGTTTTACCTCCAAAAGATAAAATGCTGGACGACAATAAAAAAAGCAAACGTACACGCATTGCCGTGTCCATTTGCCTCCAGTTGACTGGTAGATATGCAGTTTTATTGTTTTGTTAGTTGTATCTTAAGCGGTAGATACTGAGCTGTCAAGATAATCTTTTTTTCAAAACCTACTTGATTTATCGGTTAACTAGTATTATGATGTGAATAATCTTACACGAAGTAAGCCCACTGGTTAACCAGAGGCTCTTGATGAAGCAGATGCTTTATCAAGAGCCTTTTTTTTATTACATAATATAGGGATTCGGGGGAGGAACGTATGAAAAAATATTGGCTGTTTTTACTTTCAATTGTAGTAGCTGTGAGCGTGGCAGGATGCGGAACAAACGCATCTTCAAGTGCGGGAGAAAAGAAAGAAAAAGATGTTCAAACGATTGTTGTTGGAACGGGCACTCAGTTTCCTAACATTTGCTTTATTGATGATAAAGGCAAACTGACCGGTTATGATGTAGAAGTAGTAAGAGCGATCGACAAAGAGTTAAAGGATTATAAATTTGAATTTAAAACGATGGAATTTTCAAATCTGCTTCTTAGCTTAGAAAGTAATAAAATTGATATGATTGCTCATAACATGGCTCAGAACGCTGAGCGAAAGAAAAAGTTTTTATTTAATGATGAAACATATAATTATTCTCCGCTTTATGTAACAGTTCCTAAAACTCGAAATGATATTCATTCATTAAAAGATTTAGAAGGGAAAAAAATGATTGTAGGAGCTACAAGCAATGCGGCTGTCTATCTAGACAAATATAATAAAAAACACGGCAATAAAATCGATGTAGTTTACGCCGGTCAAGGTGCGGATGATGCTACCACTCAATTAAAAACAGGCCGAGCAGATGCTACGCTTGCGACGCCATTTTCCATCGATTTTAGCAATCAAGCGCTAAAATTTCAGCAAAAAACGGTTGGAGATATTGTGATTAATTCAAAAGTGTATTTTATGTTTAACAAAAAAGACGAAAAGTTAAAGTCGGAAGTTGACCAAGCGATTAAAAAGCTGAAAAAAGACGGGACGTTAAAAAAACTCAGCACAAAATGGCTAGGAGAAGACTACACGGTGCAAAATTGACTATAGCAAAAAAGCAGCTGCCCATACAGCTGCTTTTTTGTATGATATAAATCCAATAGATAGAAGAAACGATCTGCAAAGAAAACAAAAATTAGTGTATAGTAGAGCTATAAGTACTATAAAAGCAGGACCGCAGTAGGAGGCCATTCATTGATTACGGATTTACAGCGCGGAGATTTCTTTCAAAAAGGACATCGTTATCGCAGAAAACAAATTCATAAGCTTTATAAAGGACAGGAACAAAGCGAAATATCAACGCCAAAAGCGCATCCATATATTTTTATTTTTACAAAAGAAAGCGGAAGTGAATACGGAACGGGACACGGATGGAACAAAGATAAAACCGCTTTTTTCTATACGGGGGAAGGCCAAAGAGGATCGATGCAGCTCATTAAAGGCAATAAAGCGCTTCGTGAACATTTTTTATCAGGAAAAGCTGTTTATTTGTTTCACTACGTGGAGCCGGGAGTGGTCGAGTTTATTGATGAAGTGACGTATATCAATCATCAATTAGAAATTATGTGGGATTCAGACGGAGAGCTGCGTGAAGCCATTATTTTTGAACTTGAACGAAATCCTGTGATTGAGGAAAAAGCAGCACAGCTGGATGTTTCAGCTTATTCAACTGAACAGCTTCGTCATATGGCGTTAGGGAAAGAAAAAAAGACAAGTATTTATGAACAAACGGCAGCTCTTAAACAATATGTTCGCAAACGCGCAGCTGGTATTTGTGAAGCCTGCGGAGAAAGCGCGCCGTTTATCGCAAAAGATGGGAGCTCCTTTTTGCAAATGTACTATCTTTCAAAGCTTTCAGAGAGCGGACTCGCTAAGCCAATGGACGCTGCGGCACTATGTCCCAACTGTCATAGCCGTCTACGCTACGGGAAAGATAGTGAAGTATATAAAGAAGATTTGATTACTAAAATTAATGAAAAAGAAGCAGGAAAGAAAAATGAGTAATATCGTCTTTTTCATTTTATAAAAAACCGTCTCTAGGCAGGGCAGCTGCCGAGGCGGTTTTTTGTATGTAGAATGACTTCAAAAAATAAAGACAATAAAGCGTATAAAAATAATACAAAAACAGATAATGAAAAACTGAAGCTTTCGTTTAGAAAATAGTAAAAGCTGGGGTGATGTGCTGTGGCAGATAAGTATGACTGCGTCATTATAGGTGGAGGAATTGCAGGACTTCAAGCTGCTATTCAGCTTGGAAGATATAAGCGAAATGTATTGGTTATTGATTCAAACGATGGACGTTCCAATCTTTGCAAAAATTATCAAAATATATTGGGATGGCCTGAGGGAATAAGCGGGCAAACTCTAAGAGAAACGGGAAGGCAGCAAGCAAAAAGCTACGGCATTCAATTTACAGAAGATCGTGTCATACAGTGTCAAAAAGAAATAGATGGGTTTAACGTCATCACAAACTCTGCGAACTACGAAGCAGCTACTTTACTGTTTGCGACGGGAGTAGTAGATCGGGTTCCGCCTGACCTTCAGCAAGAGCTATATCCTTGCATGGGAAAAACCGTATATGTATGTCCCGACTGCGACGGATATGAAGTAAATAATAGAAAGGTATTAGTACTAGGGTCAGGAAAAGCAGGAGCCAGTTTATCTCTTACGTTAACATATTGGACAAATGACATTACGTACATTAATCACGACAAAAAAGAAATTGGACCTTTAGCAGATACTTTGATGCAAAAGGGAATTACCTATAAAGAAGCGGCAATAAAAAAAGTCATAACTGAAGCAGAAATGTTAAAAGGCGTCATCCTAGAAAACAATGAATTTATTTATGGAGAAAGAGGTTTTTTAGCATTCGGAGGAAATAAAGTTCGAACAGAATTAGCGCATGAGCTGGGAGTAGAACTTCTAGAAAATCAGCACATTATCGTAAATCCGCGTACAAAAGAAACAAATGTTTCAAACGTGTGGGCAGCAGGAGACATTGTGGCTCATTCTGAACAAGTTACGGTAGCGATGGGAGAAGGTTTACAAGCTGCTATTTGGATACACAAACGCTTGTTAGAGCTTTATGAAAAATAATTGTTTTTTTATAAAAAAAGTTAAGATTGCATGTTTTGTTTCCTTTTTGTTAGGGAACTGGAAATAAAAGAGAGATAAAAAATGATTAAAAATGAGGAGAAGGAGTGGCAAAAAAGTGGTATATAGTCAAGCAGTAAGAAAACCTGAGTTTCAACAAGCGGAATCGGAAGGGTTAAATGAAGCCATTCACGAGTACATAACTCGTCGTACACGTCACAATGCACCGGTTGTGGATGCGCTTCGATATATTATGACCATTGAACATAAACATGAACGCATGCAGGTAGCAGCAGAACTGTTCGGAACAGCTATCCAGCGTGTAAAAGATCAAGATATTATTCAATATCTAAAAAAGTGCGGAAGCTACAAAAGAATTTCTGATACGATGGAATAAAACCGTTTTCTTTGAAAAAGCGCCTTAAATGGAAAGGGGCTTTTTTTGTTTCCTCCATTTAAAAGCAAGGGGAAATACATAGAATTCTTCCAGTTTGTGCATAGTAAATGAAGCAGAATTAATTGAGGAAGAGACAGAGTTTTGTATCTGATTACGTGAATGAACGTTAAAGTAGAATACAATCTTCACTAGTACAGATGCCGACTTTTGAATAAATAGAGCTCTATGTATCCCTAGCAGGAGGTTTAGTGTATGAGTCAAGAAATACCCTTAAGTTCAAGTGAAATTGCTACTCTTTGGATGACCTATCAGCAAAAGACAATGGTCCGAAGAATCTTAGAATATTTTATTGCACACGCAGAAGATGACCGAGCAAAAGAAATTATGCAAGATACGCATATGCAAGTGGTGAACTACATTGAAGATATCAAAAAAATTTTACAGAATGAAGGGGCAGCCGTACCGGTAGGATACACAGAAAAAGACGTAAATGTCGGTGTTCCTAAGCTTTATGATAAGATGTTTGATATTATGTTTCTTCGCCTTTTAAAAGAAATTAGCATGGGGCTACATACGCTTCATTTAACCATGTCCTACAGAAAAGACATGATTTCACTATATAAAGAGCTTACCGCTTTCACGCAAAGTGGCTATGACAAATGTGTAGATTATCTTCAGGGAAAAAACGTGCTTCCAAGACCTCCAGCTGTTTCAGTACCTAAAACAGTGAAGTTTGCCGAAGGCACAGATTACATGAATGGAATCCATTTGTTTTCGAGTAAACGTGCATTAAATACTGTAGAGGTAGCACATATTTATTACGCTATTGAAAGCAACATTTTGGGCATGCAAATGATCACAGGGTTTGCTCAAGTAGCAAATGAACCTGAAGTGAAGAAGTACTTTGTAAAAGGAAAAGAGCTGGCTAAAAAAGTTGTAAGTGATTATAGCAAGATTCTTTTGGAGAGCGATATTCAGACGCCTGCGACGTGGGGAGCGAAAGCGACAGAATCAAAAGTAGCACCTTTTTCAGATAAGCTGATGATGTACTGCGTAAGTTTATTCTGCAGTTTCGGGCTGGGAAGCAACGCTTTAGGCACTGCCTTTAGTTTGCGTGGAGATCTTCCCCTTACACTTGTCAGTACGGCTAAAGACATTTTAACATACGGGCAAGAAGGGGGAAAAATCATGGCCAAAAACGGATGGCTTGAGGAACCGCCAAGTATGGAAGACCGAAATGATTTGATTAAATAGAAAAAGCATAATACATTAAGAAAACTTCTTTTTTTAAAGAAGTTTTTTCTTTTGGATAAAAAATGTCGTTATTTGTTTATTTAACGGTTTGTTTTTTGAATAAAAAGGATATATAAACTATAAATTTACAATTATATGATAAAAAAGGAGGATTTTGCAGATGAAATGGTACATAAAGGTGTTAAAAAATTACGGGGTATTTTCTGGTCGAGCAAGCCGAACTGAATACTGGATGTTTGTGTTAGTTAACTTTGTTATTTCATTTATTCTTTCGTTCCTTCAGTTCGTTATTGATAAGCCTCTTTTTCTTCCGGTTATCTATTCGTTGTTGGTTGCAGTCCCATCGTTAGCGGTAGGAGCAAGAAGACTCCACGATACGGGAAAAAGCGGATGGTGGCAGCTCATTACATTGGTTCCACTTATCGGCAGTATCTGGCTAATTGTTTTATTCTGCCAGCCTAGCGATCCAAAAGAGAATCGTTTTGGTACAACGGCCAAAGCAGCATAATTAGAACTCCCCCTTAGGTAAGGGGGAGTTTTTTAGTGGACAGGTTCCACTATAGCTCCATCATAAGCCGATTGGTAAATAGCTCGTATGTCTTTTTCACGAAGAGGCAAAGGACTGCGAGCGAGAATTCGTTTTTGCTGGACGCCATCTTCTGTCAGCTTTTGAAGGGCACTTTCTGGAATATCAAATCCGCGAAGAGTCTGAGGAATTCCGACGTCTTTGACAAGTGACTGCAGGTGTTTTACACACTGGTAAGAAGCTTCTTCTGTTGATAAAGAGGTAGCGTTTCCACCTAGTGCTTCAAAAATATCCCGCATTTTTGTCACGCAGCTGCTGCGGATATAGCCCATAACGTATGGAAGCAGTACGGCATTTGATTCACCGTGAGAAATGTGAAACTGTCCGCCTAACGGATATGCAAGTGCATGAACCCCAGCAACACCAGCGTTAAAAAAAGCGAGACCTGCTAAATAGCTTCCGTAGCTCATCTGAGTTCGCGCTTCTTTATCTTTGCCATCTTCTACAGCTGCTCTTAAAGAAGAGCTGATCATGCGTATAGCCTTTAGGGCTAAGGCGTCCGTTGCTGGATTTGCATTTACCGATACATAAGCCTCAACGGCATGAGTTAATGCATCAATCCCTGTAGCCGCCGTTACTTTAGAAGGAACGCTCAGCGTAAGCTCGGGATCTACAATCGCGGCGTCCGCAAGCAAATGATCGTGGGTCACGACGTCTTTGCTGCTTTCAAGAGATAATACAGAAATATTCGTTACTTCTGAGCCCGTGCCGGAGGTCGTAGGAATTAAAATTTTCGGAAGCCCTTTTTCCGTAATTTGTTTCGTGCCAGTTAAGTTCAAATATTCTTCTACAGCTCCGTCATGAACGGCTAAAACGGCCGTAAGTTTTGCTAAATCTAATGCGCTGCCGCCGCCAACTCCAATGACTAAATCAAATTTTCGGCTTTTTGCGTAAGATACGAGTTTTTCACCAAGCGCTAAGGGCGGCTCTGGTGCCGTATCTGCATATACATCTACTTCGTATCCATTTTGGATAAGAGGAGCACTTACTTTATCTACAAGTCCAATGTCTTTTAACACGGGATCTGTGACGATTAAAATATGAGCAGGGTCATATTTTTTTACTTCGGGAAGCAGTTGCTGAAGTGATCCCCATCCTGTGTAGCTAAGAGGGGTGAAAACTAGTTTTGAAATGGTCATTTGTTTGCCCTCCGATTTATAGAAAATTTTTTTATATTAAGCAGCTGCTTGATTTCATTCGTAATAACCTTCAGTAGATTTGCGGAACTGCTGAAATTGATTTGCATCGTGACCAAACCAAACTTGCGAATTAGTTTCATAGGCTAGACGGCGTATACGTTCAACCGTGTTTGCATATCCAAGAGAGTCGTAGATAATACCGGGTGGTTTAACAGGAGGACCATAGCTCTCAGCTGTATAGATTGTATCGGATGCTAAGATAATGCCACCTGTTTCAGGCAAATGAACATGAAGACCAAGCATACCCCAAGCATGTCCGCTTCCAAAATTCAAGACATTAATTCCTTCTGCCAGTTTGATGGTATCTTCGTTTCGTTTAATCGTTTTCCAACGAAGGTCATTTTTTATCCAGGCGTCAATGTCAGCCCAAATGTAAGCACCTTCTTTTTGATTGCGTGCATAAGACTGAAGAGTGCCGTTTAACTCATCTTCATGAACGATAACAGTGGCGTTAGTGAACAATTCTAAGCAGCCGGCATGATCAAGATGAAGGTGGGAGGCAACAACAAATTTAATTTCTTTAGGGTCAACCCTTAATTGTTCTAATCGATTTGGTAAATAACATTCTTCTGTAGCGGAGTAAGGAAACATTTGTTGAGTTGCTTCAGTCCAACGCCCTTGTGGTCCCATTGATTCAGGGTTGCAGGCTGTATCAAACAGAATTTTCCCTTCAGGATGATCAATTAATACAGTATAAATTGGAAACTCTACAAATTCCGTAGGTGCATGAGGGTTCTTAACAGTTGCTGGGTTATGCATTGCAAGCATCCAGTTTTTATCCATTTGCATCGAGCCGTTGTCCATCACATAAAGCTTTGGGTTAGGTTTGATAATATTACACATATAATAGCCTCCTAAACGTAGTTGAATTTTTGTTTGCGTTTTCAAAATGACTTTATACTACATTTACCCTATATGCTGGAGAGAATAATCCTTTTTAAAATGGATAGACTCTTTCCTATTCTTTCAACATACTAGACTGCAATTTTTATGCCAGTATTTGAAAAGTAAATATTAGCGCAGTTTTCCTTGCTTCTTATAACCAAGTGCTGAAAAAATTCACCGCTTTTAGAAGGAAAAAGGCTATTGTGCATTGAATGGTTAGTGGTGAAAAGTTTCACCATATGTTGGCGGGAATTCACCATAAGAAAGGAATGCAAAACAATGACTTCTTTTAAAGGGAAAAAAGATTTGACGAACGAAACGTTACAGGCCATCATTGAATTCTCTACGGACGGAATATATGTAGTAAATAAAAAGGGAATAACGATATATGTAAATGAAGCTTATGAAAAAATCACAGGAACAAATAAACGAGACGTATTAGGAAAGCATATGCAAACTGTTATCGATGAAGGATATATTGATCAATCTGTTTCCCTACTTGTGTTAGTAGAAAAACAGCAGCGCTCTATTATGCAAACCATTTCAAGCGAAAGAGACGTTATGGTAACAGGAAATCCAGTGTTTAACAAACAAGGTGAAATAGAGCTCGTTGTGACCACTGTACAGGATATTACACAGTTAAACGCAGTTAAAAAAGAGCTTTTAAAGGTACAAGAGTTTTCGCATATGAATGCAAATAAATACGCTGTAAACGTGAATGGGTCGGAACAGCCCCTAGTGTTTCAAAGCAATAGGATGAACTTGGTTTATCAGCAAGCCAAACGAGTAGCTCCGTTTCCTACAAGTATTCTTCTGTCAGGTCCCTCAGGATCCGGAAAAGAAGTAGTCGCTAACCTTATTCACGATTCAAGCGATAGAAACAATCAGCCATTTATTAAAGTGAACTGCGGAGCCATTCCTGAGCCGTTGCTAGAATCGGAGTTGTTCGGCTATGAAAAGGGAGCTTTTACTGGCGCTCGAACAGAAGGGAAAATAGGACTGTTAGAACTCGCTGATGGCGGAACCTTGATGCTTGATGAAATTGGTGAAATGCCGATTTCCTTGCAAGTGAAACTGCTTCGAGTGTTACAGGAAAAGCAGGTACAGAAAATTGGAGGAACTAAAACAAAAAGTATCGATATACGAATCATTTCGGCAACAAATCAATATCTAGGAGAGCTTATTAAAAAGGGGAGGTTTCGTGAAGATTTATACTACCGTTTAAAGGTAGTCGAAATCAGCCTTCCGCCTCTATCTCAACGTAAAGAGGATATCAGTTTACTGGTTGATCATTATGTTTCCTACTTTTGCAGCTTGTATTACGTCCAAAAGCGCATATCAAATAAAGCGAAGCAAGTATTAGAAGCTTACCAATGGCCAGGAAATGTAAGAGAGCTTCGGAATATGGTGGAGAATATGATTGTGTCTATTCCTGGAGAAACAATTGAAGCCCATCATTTACCTTTTCATACTTATCATGAAGATGAAAAATGTGATTATTTACCTCTAAAAAAGAAAGTGGAGCAGTTTGAACAGCGACTCGTTAAAGAAACTATTCAACATTGTTCATCACTCCGGCAGGCAGCGAAAGAATTAGGTATCGATCATTCTACTTTGATAAAGAAACTAAAAAGATGGGAATGTAAAGAAAGAGAGGAGCAGGCTTGAGATATGTAACAAAAGAATTAGCTCAGAAAATTGTCGGTAGAACAATGGAGATTATTGATTGCAACATTAACGTGATGAACGAAAAAGGAGTCATTATTGGTTCTGGTGACAAAAAGCGAATGGACCAAATTCACGAAGGAGCGCTAATGGTATTAAAAAGCGGCAGTTCTTACGAAATTACTCAGCAGCAGGCTGACTCGCTGCGCGGAGCCAAACCGGGCGTGAATTTGCCTATTTTCTTTAACGGAGAAATTGTTGGAGTCGTGGGATTAACAGGACTGCCAGAACAGATTCGTAATTACGGAGAGCTTGTGCGTATGGCTGCTGAAATGATTTTTCAAGAAATGATTTTAATAGAGGAAATTCAGTGGGATGAACGATTAAAAGAAGAGGTGGTTCATCAGCTTCTTCAACAAGAAGAGCCGCTGGATTCCTTATTTTTTGAACGAGCGAATCGGTTTAATATTAACTTATACCTTCCAAGAATGGCACTAATTATTAAAGCTGAAAATCGCCATGAAGTTATGAAGGTTGTAAAGAAATACATAGCTAATAATGATCTATACGCTATGCTTCCAGACGGAGTGGTTTTATTGAAATCTATAGAAGCGGGCAGCGCTAGCAGCTATGCTGAACAGCTGGAAAAACAGCTTCGTGCGTCTGGTATGGTGTGTAAGTTATCTGCAGGATCTGTTCAAGCTGACTTTAAAGGCCTTCATGTATCGTATCAGCAGGCGAAAGATACGCTTGCTGTTGGTTCAAAGCTTCATCCAGAAGCTGATTTCTACAGCTATTCGGATTATCAAATTCCCGTACTGTTACGTCAACGCGCCGGTTTTCAAGAAAATCATGATCTGTTGCAATACTATGAAAAGCTTAAGGAATATGATAAGAAAAAAGAGCTTATCGAAACGTTAACGATCTACATAGAAGAAAATGGCGAAGGAAGCACGGCAGCTAAAAAGCTTTTTATTCATCGGAATACGCTAAGCTACCGTCTAGATAAAATTCAAGATATCACGGGAAAAGATCCAAGGAAAGTAAAAGACCTTCTCGAACTGTATGTAGCGCTACTGCTATCTAAAATTTCATAATTGTGCACGTGCATAAAAGATCTTGCGATAGCAAGGTCTCTTTTTGTTGAAGTGACTAATGAAAGAATTAAAGGTAGCGCTTACAATTAGAATTGGGGATAGAAGAAACAAGAAAGGGGATGCTTTATGGACGTTCAAGTAAGCGCATTAGGCGCGATTTGTGCATTAGTAATTGCCATTATATTAATTTTAAAGAAAGTGGCTCCTGCATACGGAATGATAGCCGGAGCTTTAATAGGAGGACTGATTGGCGGAGTTAATATTGCTGATACCGTTACTTTAATGATTGAAGGAGCGCAAGGCATCATTCCCGCAGTGCTGCGGATTCTTGCAGCTGGGGTATTGGCCGGGGTATTAATAGAATCAGGTGCTGCAGCGGTTATAGCAGAAACCATTGTAAAAAAACTCGGGGAAACAAAAGCACTTTTAGCTCTAGTGCTAGCCACACTTATTCTTACGACAGTAGGCGTGTTTGTTGATGTGGCTGTGATCACAGTGGCGCCTATTGCTTTAGCTATTGCGAAACGTACGGGTATGTCAAAGCCTGCTATTTTACTAGCAATGATCGGAGGAGGAAAGGCAGGGAATTTAATGTCTCCTAATCCTAACGCCATTGCTGCTTCAGATGCATTTAATATTCCGCTTACATCCGTAATGGCCGCAGGGATTATTCCCGCTATATTCGGCGTAGCAGCTACTTATGTAGTAGCCAAACGATTAGTGAAAAAAGGAACAATGGTTCAAGCTGAAGAAATAGATACAGTGGATGCAAGCAGCTTGCCGCTGTTTTTAACAGCCATCATAGCGCCAATCGTTACCATCGTCCTGCTGGCGCTGCGTCCGCTTTTTGATATTAATGTTGATCCGATGGTTGCTCTTCCTGCAGGAGGGATTGTTGGTGCCATTGTGATGAAAAAAGGAAAACAGCTTAATACATACGCTATTTCAGGGTTAGGGAAAATGTCAGGTGTAGCCATTATGCTGCTTGGAACGGGGACATTAGCAGGAATCATTGCTAACTCTCAGCTAAAAGACGTGATCATTCAAGGCTTGTCTGCCATTGGGTTGCCTGCTTATGTTTTAGCACCGGTTTCAGGTATTTTTATGTCAGCCGCAACGGCTTCGACAACGGCAGGAACAGCAGTCGCAAGCCAAGTTTTTGGATCGACGATTTTAGAGCTAGGCGTTTCTGCTTTAGCCGGAGCTGCTATGGTTCATGCCGGAGCGACCGTACTTGATCACCTTCCGCACGGAAGCTTTTTCCACGCAACGGGCGGAAGTGTAAATATGAAAATAAAAGAACGTTTAAAATTAATCCCTTATGAATCGCTGATTGGACTCATTATGGCAATTGTATCCACGCTTATATTTGGTGTATTAAAGCTATACGGGTAAAAACAAAAAGGAGTGTTTCTATGAAAATTGTGATTGCACCGGATTCATTTAAAGAAAGCTTAACGGCTCTGCATGTTTGTGAAGCGGTTGAAAAAGGAATAAAAGCTCATTTTCCAGACGCGGAGATTAGTAAAGTACCTATGGCAGATGGAGGAGAAGGAACTGTTCAGTCGCTTGTAGACGCAACGGGTGGAGATATTATACAAGTGCGAGTAACAGGACCTTTAGGTAAAGAGGTTGAAGCTTTTTACGGAATTCTTGGAGACGGCAACACGGCTGTTATTGAAATGGCAGCCGCTTCAGGTCTTCATCATGTCCCTGTCGATAAACGAAACCCGCTTATCACAACAACGCGAGGAACCGGCGAGCTCATTCTTAAAGCGTTAGATCACAAAGTAAAGCATATCATCATTGGCATTGGAGGAAGTGCTACAAATGATGGAGGAACCGGTATGGCAAAAGCTTTAGGGGCAAAGCTTCTTGATGCTAACGGAGCAGAAATAAAAGAAGGAGGAGGCAGTTTAGCTCAGTTAGCCTCTATCGATCTGACAAACTTGGATTCTCGGCTTGCTGAAGTCAAAGTAGAAGTGGCGTGCGACGTAGACAATCCGTTAACGGGTGACACCGGAGCATCCGCTGTGTTTGGTCCTCAAAAAGGTGCGACTCCTGATATGGTTAAACAGCTTGACCGTAATTTAGCTCATTACGCAGCGATTGTTGGAAAAGAAATGGGTATTCATATTCAAAGTATTCCTGGTGCCGGAGCGGCAGGAGGACTAGGAGGCGGCCTGCTGGCATTTTTATCTGCGGAGTTAAAGCCAGGTGTAGACATCGTCATTAAAGCAACTCAGCTAGAAAGCTATATTAAAAATGCCGATCTTGTCATTACCGGTGAAGGAAAAATAGATGGACAAACCATTTACGGAAAAACACCCATTGGCGTAGCCAAAACAGCAAAAAAGCATAGCGTTCCGGTGATAGCGATAGCAGGGAGCATTGGAGCGGGAAGTGAAGCTGTGTATGAACATGGTATTTCTGCTTTATTCAGCGTCGTGCCCGGGGCAGTGTCTCTTCAGGAAGCGCTAGAAAAAGCTGATGAAAATATTGAAAGAACGGCTAAAAACGTAGCGTCAGTTATACGCTTAGGCATCAAGTGAAGGAGATACAGTTTTTATTGTTCTCTTTTTAATAAATAGTAAAAGGTCTCTTCCATAAGAAGAGGCCTTTTTTTCGTTTAGTGCTGAAGTAAGCTGCTATCATTCTTTTAAATTTTATATAGGAAATAGAACTAAATGTTTTCTGAAGCGTCTTAGTAAGTAAGCAGTCACAAAGAGTCACTAGGGTTGGCATCTGCTTGTTAATTGCTACTTACGGAAAGGAGAAGTAAACGTGCAAAAAAAGTTTAGGTTCTTGAGGATTCTACGAAACGTGATAGTAGCTATATTGGGGGTATGCATCATATGGAGTGTAACGAATCAAGTAATGACGGCAGTAGAAAAGAAAAAGTACCCGCCTATTGGTCAATTAGTAGAGGTTGATGGCAGAGATATTCATGTATATACAAAAGGTAAAGGGGAAAATACGATTGTACTACTAACCGGCCTAGGAACGACTGCGCCTGCACTGGATTTTGAACCGTTAGTAAATGAACTGTCGAAGGATAATAAAGTTGTGGTAGTAGAACCATTTGGATACGGATGGAGTGACACTACGAATAAAAAACGTACGGTAGAAAATAGTGTAAGCGAAATGAGAGAAGCTTTGCAAAAATCGAATATAAAGGGTCCGTATATATTAATGCCGCATTCAGTTTCTGGCGTGTACAGCATGTATTACGCTAATAAATATCCAGATGAAGTAAAAGCAATTATTGGAATAGACCCTACGTTGCCAAAAGCGCTGGATTATTTTAAAGAAGAAACGCCGAATATACCAAGTTTAATGAGTGTTTTAGCGCCAAGTGGACTTGCGCGATTAGCCCTGCTTACTAGTCCTAATCAGTATCTACCGCTAGCCGAAGAAGGAACGTATACAGCAAAAAATTTAAAAATGACAAAAGCAATCTCCAGCTGGAAAGGCTACAACAAAAACGTCATTGATGAAGCAAAAGAGCTGAACAACAATATAAATAAAACTCTCGATATGTCGTTTCC
Organism: Priestia sp. FSL W8-0524; assembly: GCF_038005965.1. Taxonomy (NCBI): domain Bacteria; kingdom Bacillati; phylum Bacillota; class Bacilli; order Caryophanales; family Bacillaceae; genus Priestia; species Priestia sp. FSL W8-0524. The sequence goes on along the minus strand of NZ_JBBOUG010000001.1, from coordinate 2,591,705 downwards.
TTCAAAGATTCCTGTAATGATTTTTACTAGAAAAATAGATAAAGAAGCAAAAGAAGGAAAATCGAATATCACGTTTTATCAAGATCAATTAAGTCACGTATCGTCGCAAAAACTAGTTGTTTTACAAGGTCATCACTATTTACACTGGACGAAGTACAGAGAAATGAGCAAATATGTGAATGATTTTATAGATACATCTATTAATTCAAGTACAAAGAAATAAAGGTTTTAAGAAAAAGGAGTCCGAACCAGGGGTCTCCTTTTTTATAGGAAAGAATCAAATCCAGTTAGCTGTCTAGATATAAATGTTATAATTAACCAATCGATGGAATGATTTATATATAGAGGAGGCAAATTATGATTAAAGCCGTTATTTTTGATTTAGATGGGACACTATTAGACCGAGACAGTTCGTTAAAACATTTTATTCAAGATCAGTATGAGCGTTATAGTAAAGAGCTAGCACACATACCGAAGCAGAAATACATATCTAGATTTATCGAGCTGGATCAAAAAGGCTACGTATGGAAAGACAAAGTATATCAGCAGCTTTTGAACGAATATGATCTTTCGAATCTGACGTGGGAAGAGATGCTAGATGATTACCTTCACTATTTTCCAGCTCACTGCGTTCCGTTTTTACATATGGAGCATGTACTAAAAGAGCTAAAGAAAAAAGGGTTGTTGCTAGGCATGATCACAAATGGTTTTACGGACTTTCAGTGGATGAATATTAAGGCGCTTAGAATTGATCACTATTTTGATACTATACTCGTTTCCGAGCAAGAAGGCATTAAAAAACCGCATAAAGATATCTTTTTGCGAGCGTTAAAAGCGCTTGATGTGTCGGCTGAAGAAAGTGTATATATCGGGGATCATCCAGAAAATGATGTGCTTGGCGCAAGAGGCGCGGGCATGCATGCTGTATGGAAAAAAGACGCTTTCTTTGACGGAAGTTTCAAAGATTCGTATGTAATAGAGAATTTAAAAGAGGTATTAAACGTTATTAATGAGTTTCAAGAATGCTGATGTGAAAAGGAGAAACACGATGAAAACCGAAGTTCGTCTATTGACTGATGAAGATCTTAAAGAAGCAGCAATCATCTATACAAATGTTTTTAGTGGGTCACCGTGGAATGAGCCTTGGAGTATAAACACTGCTTATGCTCGTTTATACGATATCAGTAAAACTCCAGGTTACATAGGGATAGGTTTCTTTCATAGTGAAAATAATAAACTCATAGGATTTATAGTAGGAAATGAAGAACAGTGGGCGAACTATAAGACGTTTTATATAAATGAAATTTGTGTGTTAAGCAGCACTCAGCAAACTGGCATAGGAACGAGTCTTTTATCTTTCCTTAACGAGTTACTTATACAAAAAGAAGTGAAAGAAGTCTATGTGTCTACTGAAAGAGGCCAAGGCAAACCAGAACGTTTTTTTGAAAAGAACGGTTTTGTTACTCATGAATCTCGTATACTGATGACAGTAAATGTAGATTGAATATAAGTGAATGGGTGTAGGATATCCGCTTTGTTATTTTAAGAGGCAGGCTTCATAAAGCAGGAGGAAATAATTTATGATTTTTTCGCTACTAGTTTTAGTCGCTATTTTAACGGTGAGTATTCCGTTGATGATTATTATGATTAAAACGGTGTGGCATCGAAAGCTTCCCCGTAATTACTATACGCCGTTTGATTATCTTGCTGCACAAACAGAAGAAGAGTTTCACGAAGAACAAAATGAACGAGAAATAGAAGAAAAAGAAGGAGATGCCAAAAGAAGAAAAAGCTAAGGTGATATGTGCATCCTTCTTTGTAATACTAGAAATAAACAGGCTATAAACCGTGTTAAGGAGTGGAATTGACTCTTTGTTTTTTACAAACGTAAATCATTTGAGTGCTTTGGTTGGTCAAAGCGCTCTTTTTCCAATCTCCGTAGACGTGCGTAATCATAAATCCGCTACGTGTTAAAAGATGTTCCATTTCTTTCGGGAACGTGTAGCGTAAATCTATTTTCGATGTTATTTCTTTTATGATTGTTTCGTGATCTCTTATCTTTCTAGTTGTGAGGTTATGCTGAATTTGTTTGATGGCATCATAGTGGCTGCTTATGTAGACGTCTGTTGTATATCGAGTGTCAGGATCTTGGTAGCTTTTCCAATATTCTTCTGCTTCTGTTGATGTTAGCTCTTCTATAGAAGGAAAACGTATTCCAACAATAAAGGTTCCACCTTCGTTCAAATGCGTATGAACGCCGCTTAAAAAAACATGCTGCTCCTCATTTGTTAGAAAATGCTGAAATGAATTTCCTACGATATAAATAAAGTTGCTTTTTATTTTTAAGTCGAGTTTGGTACAGTCTTGTTCTACCCAATTAACAGATAGCTTTAAAGCCTCTGCTTTCTTTTGTGCTTCTTGCAGCATGGATGGGTGAATATCTACTCCAATCAATGAATGTCCCGCTTTTGCTAATGGAATAGTCGCACGTCCTGTACCACAAGCTAAGTCAAGGATTATTCCGCTTTCCTTAGCTGCTTCTGTTAGTAAAAAAGCAACGTCTTCTGTATACTGCTCATTTTCATCGTCGTATAAAAGAGGGTTATTATATTCTTCTAAATTTGTTAACATAAAAGCGGACCTCCGTGTAGGTGTATTTTTACATAATTATAGCAAAAAAAGAGCTGAAACTAGTTTCAGCTCTTTCTTTTTACAGCCCACCCCTCCACAATTTCTGTAAATCCACCTAGGTGTTCTTCAAATATCCGTTTTCGATGTCCGTTTGCTCCGGATGGATGAGGAAAGCCAAATAAATACGTATGCCGAGAAAACGAAGGTTCACGCGAAAGTTTTCTTAAAACATTTTCAACTGCTTTTCCTAGCGGAATGATTAAGCATGGATTCTTTATTTCGTTCAATTCCTGTGGAAACACTTCAAAAGCATAGTGTGAAAGAAGCGCTGATCGTTCAATTGGCGGCTGATGGCCCGTATAGTTTTTTCCTTTATAAAACACGGGATATTTCAGTACAGAAGTTGTATGCAGCATATCACGCTGTGAAACAAATAACTCAGCGGCACTGTCCATACCGATCGCTTTTTGAACGCCGCACCTGTCTAACATGTCTATTAAATTTACTCTCATCGTTCCGCTAAAGCTAGCGGCTTTTTTTGTTTCGTACAGTACTTGTTCAAGCGGATGATGATGGGACAGGCTGGAAACGCATTGTTTAAAAGCGGTTTTCATTTGAAACCAGCCCGGTGTGATGCCGGCAATAATAATATGAGCTTCTGGATTTATGTAATCGTTATGGGGTGAGTAGTACATGCTTAGTTCCTTTTCTTGACCGATTAAAACGTCTTTTTGCAACAGCTGTTCTTTCGTGAAATTCATATTATGTAATTGTTGAAGGACGGGCAGACATTGTTGAAAATAAGAATATTGGCTAATCATATGCTCTCTCTTTCCTTATCAGTATTTCTCCTTTTATTTTCCCCAACAAACCGTTTTATATCAAATATGAACAAATTCTTACGAAAATTAATATTTACTAAAAGTTTACTTAAGTTTTAGTGCAGTGTGATAAAAATAAAGTAGTAATAGCAGTGGTTTTGTCATTTTAACGGCGGAACTAGCAAAAGAAATGAAGAATTTTGGAGAATATTTTAATAAATTTACTGAAATTTTAAAATTATTTATTGAAAGCGTTTTATTAATGTGCTATTCTTCCAATATAAGAGATAAATATTTAGTAAAAATAGAAGATTACAATAGAGAGGTAAAAAGATGGCAACTTTAAAAGATATAGCGGCGTACGCTAATGTTTCCAGTTCAACCGTATCCAGAGTACTAAATAATGATCATACGCTTTCTGTATCTGAGCTTACTCGTGAGCGCATTCTTCATGCAGCCAAGGAGCTGCAATATACGCCCGTGAAGATACGAAAAGGAACGGCAAACGGAAAAGACATAGAAGCTCCAAGGATAGGTATCATTTTTGCTCAATCCCTTGAAGAAGAGTTAGTAGACCCTTTTTTCTCTTCTATTCGCCATGGAATAGAGAGTGAATGCGCAGAAAAAGAAATTTTTACAGTAAAGTCATTTAGACTAAAAGGCATGAAGCAAGAAGAGCTGCTGCAGGATCTTGATGGAGTAATTGTAGTGGGAAGAGTTAGTCCAGAAACGGTTCAAGAAGTGAGCAATCATTTAGATACTATTGTTTTTATCAATCACAAAGCGGATGAGGATTTGTACGATTCGGTCATGATTGATTTTGAGAAAGCTACTAAACATGCATTAAATCATTTATTTGACCTCGGTTATAAAAGAATTGGCTATATCGGAGGGACAGAAAGAGAACATTATATCAATGGAAGTTCTATTATTGAAGATCAGCGTCAAACGGTTTTTGAACGCGTTATGCATGAAAAAGGCCTGTTCGATTCTGAGAAAGTTTATGTCGGCGAATATTCAATGAATGAAGGATATGAGCTGATGGGACAAGCGATTAAGCAAGGAAATCTTCCTGAGGCATTTTTTATCGCAAGTGATGCAATGGCGATAGGAGCGATGCGTGCCCTGCAGCAATCAAATATAAAGGTTCCTGAAGACGTAGCGATTGTAAGCTTTGATGATGTGGATGTCGCAGCATTTGCGAGCACGCCGCTCACCACAGTTAAAGTATATACCGAAGAAATGGGAAGGCAGGCTGTTAAAATGCTAGTAGATCGGTTAAGCGGCAGGTCCATTCCTTTAAAAGTCATGGTGCCGACCAAACTAATTTACCGTGAAAGCTGCGGAGCTTTGCTCAAGAAGCAGTAACCTAAAAGTTATAACTTGAAAGGGGGTGATAGAAAAGCAGAATTCATACATAAAGAGTGATAAGGGGGAAGAAAAATAGAAAAAATCATAAAAAAGGCAGGTTAAAAAGCCCTAGAAACTACATACTTATTGGCAGATAAATATGTAGATGAAAAAGCTTTTTCATTTCTAGGACTCTTTGAACCTTTGTAAAAGTATAGGATTAAATTATAAGTGACTTTATTTCGTTGTGCAATGAATTTGTCTATGTACAAATAACTGAATATTCAGTTATTTGTGTCTTGATAGAGTATAAGGAGGAAAAAAGATAAATGAAAAAGCTTACGTATCTTTTTGTTCTATTACTAGTCTTTTCTGTTGTGGCAGCGGGCTGCGGAAATAAAGAAGCGGCAACAGGCGGAAATGGGAAAACAACGCTAACGCTTTTTTCTACGATGAGTAATAAAGGCGAGAGAAAAGCGCTTCAAAACGCGATTACAGAATTTGAAAAACAAAATCCAGATATTAAAATTGATGCGAATTTTCCGGGTAACGGCTATGAAGATATGCTTCGTGTGAAAATGGGTGCAAATGATATGCCTGATTTATTTGATACGCACGGCTGGTCTCAGCTTCGCTACGGGGAGTATGTAGCAGATTTAAAAGATATGGATTGGGTTCAGCATTTGGATCCGGCGCTAAATCAAATTTTAAAAGATAAAAGCGGCAAAGTGTATGCGTATCCTTTAAATCAAGCAAAAGACGGAATTAGCTATAATGCGACGCTGTTAGAAAAATACGGAATAAAGCCTCCTAACACAATGGATGAATTTATAACAGCGTTAGAAACAGTAAAAAAGAAAAGCAAAGGAGAAGTAGCGCCTCTATGGATCCCAGGAGGGGAAAATGGCAATATTGCTCAAGTGTTTGATCAGCTGGCTACACCTCAGCTTATTACAGCAAAAAATAAGAACTATGCTAAGCAGTTGGAAAAAGGGACATTCAATTGGTCAAACTATACGCCTCTAGCGGAAACAATGGCAAAAATGAAGAAAAAAGGGCTGCTGAATGAAGATGTATTAACCGCAAAAGTATCTCAAGCAACGGAATTAATGGCTCAAAATAAAATTGCTTTTACATTTGTAGGCGGATCTCTTGGACCGGATGCAACTGAATTAAATCCTGAAGTAAAAGTAGGAACGGTACCGGTGCCTGCTATTCATAAAGGAGGCACGCAAAGCTGGATTGGCGGAGAGCGCTTTACCCTTGCTGCGTGGAAGGATTCTAAGCACCTTAAAGAAGCTAAGAAATTTATTGAATTTGTGTCACAGCCGGAAGTTGCCAAAAAGATTGCCGAAGGAACGTCTTCAGCATCGGCTCTGACAAACAATAAAACCCAAAACTACTACTCTGAATACTACGATAAGTATAGCGATATTAAAGTTGAGCCATACTTCGACCGAAAGTATTTACCGAGCGGTATGTGGGCAGTGATGTCTTCTACAGGTCAAGAATTGTTAGCGGGAAGTTTAACGCCAAAGCAATTATCAAAAGAGATGGAAAAAGAGTACAAGCGTCTCAGTAAACAATAAAATAGTGTGCAAAAGTTCCTTGTTCGCTAAGAAGCAGGGAGATAGGCTTCTGCTTCTTTTCAACACAAGCTGAAATAGGAGTGAACACGATGAATGAAATAGTCAGGAAAGAGTCGGTTTCCGTAGTAAGAGATACGGAAAAACGAAAGAAAAAATTAAAAACAGAGTCTTCTTTATGGTGGATGTACCTTCCCGGCTTAGTAATTATCACCGTTTTTATTATCTATCCTTTTATTAACGGAATTAGACTTTCCTTTACTAATTGGAATGGATTTTCACAAACATACGATTGGATTGGGCTCCAGCAGTATAAACGTTTGCTTGCAGACCCAACGACTTGGCTTGTGATAAAAAATACGCTGCTCTACGGAATAGGCAGTACAATTTTCCAAAACATTATTGGCTTGTTGTATGCTTTGCTTCTCAATCAAAGCATTAAAATGAAAGCTGTAACAAGAACAATTGTCTACCTTCCAGTTATTATCAGCCCAATTATTATGGGGTATATCTGGTACTTCTTTTTTGCCTACCAAGGAGGCGCTTTAAATGACCTTCTTGTATTTTTAGGCTTTGAGAAGATTAATGCTTTGGGGACCCCGGAGCTTAACTCTTGGATTATTGTGTTCGTCAATACGTATCAATTCGTTGGAATTGCGATGATTATTTATTTAGCGGGGCTGCAAAGTATTTCAAAAGATTATTACGAGGCGGCGCAGCTTGACGGAGCATCGGCTCTTCAGCAGTTTAAAAACATCACGCTTCCACTGCTTATGCCTTCGATTACAATTAACGTCGTTTTAAATATTATCGGAGGTTTAAAACTGTTTGACGTCATTGTTGCGCTGACAGGAGGAGGACCTGGAGATGCATCGCAGTCAATGTCTACTTTTATGTATGATTTATATTTTAGAAGACAGGACGCCGGCTATGCTGCAACTCAAGGTGTGTGCATGGCGCTCATTATCTTAGTCATTAGCTTATCAGCACTTGTGTACTTTAAGCGAAAGGAGACAGAAGCGTGATGGACTATACAAATAAACGGAAAAAACGGTTTTTTACCTTTCTAGCGCTTTGTATAACGCTCGTTCATATTGTCCCTTTTTATATTCTAGTTACGACTTCTTTAAAGGCAACCGGGGATTTTAGTTCAAAATGGGTATTTCCAAAAAGTATACACCTTGAAAATTTCACAGCGGCTTGGGAGCAAGCGAACTTAGGAAATTCTTTTGTTAATACATTTATCATTACGTTCGTTTCGGCGATTCTGCTTATTTTTTTAGGATCAATGGCTGCGTATCCTTTAGCGCGACGCCAAACGAAACTAAATAAGTACGTCTATTTTATCTTTATCGCCGTGATGGTAATACCGCCTTTAACAGCACTAGTTCCGCTGTACAAAATGGTTGTGAATATGGGGATGATGAACACGTATCAAATTGCTATTTTAAATAATGTCGCAGCATTTTTGCCGCTAACGATCTTTTTATATGCGAGCTTCATTCGCTCCACTATTTCTAAAGAGCTCGAGGAAGCAGCAAGAATCGACGGGGCCGGCACGTTAACGATTTTCTTTAAAATCGTATTTCCGCTGCTAAAGCCTGTCACTGCGTCTATTTTAATTATTGCAAGCGTCTATATTTGGAACGACTATCAGTTTGCAATTTTCTTCCTTCAAGATAAGGAAATGCATACATTAACCGTTACGTTAGCAAGCTTTTTTGCCGAAAATCAAAATAATCTTAGCTTAGTAGGAGCCGCTGCGATTATTGCGATGCTTCCAATGACCATTTTATTTTTAGTGCTACAAAAATACTTTATTGCAGGGCTTTCATCAGGATCTGTAAAAGGATAAAACCAATACGAGGAAGGAAGATGACAATGTCTAAAATCACATTTATCGGAGCGGGAAGTACAGTTTTTGCAAAAAATATTTTAGGAGACTGCATGTTTGTGCCTGCTTTAGCTGGCTTTGAATTTGCGCTATACGATATAGATGCTGAGCGTTTAAGAGATTCGGAAAATATGCTAAACAATCTAAAAGAAAACTATAAAGTGAATATTACGGTTAAAGCCTATTTGAACCGCAGAGAAGCTTTAACAGGAGCGAAGTATGTGATTAACGCCATTCAAGTAGGCGGTTACAAACCAAGCACCGTCATTGATTTTGAAATTCCTAAAAAATACGGCTTGCGTCAGACGATTGGAGATACAGTAGGAATTGGAGGAATCTTCAGATCACTGCGCACGATTCCAGTGCTGTTTGATTTTGCAAAAGATATTGAAGAAGTATGTCCGGATGCGCTGTTTTTAAATTACACCAATCCAATGGCAACACTAACGGGTGCAATGCTGCGCTATACAAATGTAAAGACGGTAGGCCTTTGTCACAGTGTTCAAGTATGTACAAAAGATTTATTTGATTCTCTCGGAATGGATCATGAAGGAATACAAGAGAAAATCGCAGGCATTAACCATATGGCATGGCTGCTAGAAGTAAAAAGAGATGGACAAGACTTATACCCAGAAATCAAGCGTCTGGCAAAAGAAAAACAAAGAACAAAGCATCATGATATGGTGCGTTTTGAGCTAATGGATAAGTTCGGTTATTATATTACCGAATCGTCTGAGCATAACGCAGAATATCATCCATACTTTATTAAACATAAATATCCAAATCTTGTTGATCAGTTTAACATCCCTCTTGATGAATATCCGCGCCGATGCGAAGAGCAAATCAACAATTGGGAATCCATGAGAGAAGAAATGGTTAACAACAGTCAGTTAACTCATACACGTTCACATGAGTACGGCTCTAGAATCATTGAAGCAATGGAGACAAACGTGCCGTTTAAATTTGCCGGTAACGTATTAAATACCGGAGGCTTAATTAGTAACCTGCCGACAAAAGCGTGTGTAGAAGTGCCATGTGTTGTAGACCGAAGCGGTATTATGCCGACTTATGTAGGAGATTTACCAGAGCAGCTTGCGGCGTTAAATCGCACGAATATTAATACGCAATTATTAACTATTGAAGCAGCTGTCACTAGAAAAAGAGAGCACATCTATCAAGCAGCGATGCTAGATCCTCATACAAATGCGGAATTATCCATGGATGACATCATTCGTATGTGCGATGATTTAATTGAAGCACACGGCGAGTGGCTGCCTGATTTTACAGGGAAAGTGAATCAATACGTGTAATAAAAGAATCCTCGGCTGAGATCAGCTGAGGATTTTTTTGTACTTAGGAAAAGAAGGGAATATCATCCAAATCGATATTGACATTTAAAAATGTTCGTCATACACTGTAAGAAGCAAGTCGTTTTATACTAAGAAAGGAAAGGTACCGTAGACAATGGATAAGTAATCCTATTTTTTTAGACATTCTTTTAAAACTTTATTTTAAATGAACATTTGTCTAGATAGGATTAGTCTGTACATTTTTAGGTGCCATTTCTATATGTCTTATATGAAGTGATTTCTCCCTTTTTTTACTCTATAAAAAGGGTGCATATTTGCGTATGCCTAATTATGACCTCTAATCCTCTCTAGAAATCCTAGGGAGGTTTTTTTATGTTATTGTTAGAAGCTATAAATATTGAAAAAAGCTATGGAGATCGCCTGCTGTTTCAAGCAGAGAAGCTTCAAGTACATCGCGGAGAGCGAATTGGAATTGTGGGGAAAAACGGAGAAGGAAAATCGACGTTGCTTCATATTTTAATGAAAAAAATGAGTCCAGATCAAGGGATTGTACAAACATATGGCCGTGCCGCACTGATTCCGCAGCTTGATGTTCAACCTACATCTGCCGTTTCTCCTGAGATGAAAAGTCAGTGGAGTGTGCCAGCTGAAGCGGACTTTCTTAGCGGAGGAGAAGAAACAAGAAAGAAAATTGCAGCTGCTCTTTCATCCGGCGCAGAACTGCTTGCAGCCGACGAGCCAACGAGCCACTTAGATGTAAAAGGCGTAGAGAAATTTGAAGAAGAAATGAAGTCTTTTACAGGCAGTCTGCTGCTGATTTCACATGACCGAGAATTATTAAACCGCCTTTGTACGTCTATTTGGGAAGTAGAAGGCGGCAAAATTCACTGTTATGAAGGCAATTATCAAGAATATGTGACGCAAAAAAAACACGCGGTTGAAAGACAGCAGTTTGAATATGAACAGTATGTAAAAGAAAAGCAGCGTCTTGAACTGGCCTCTGAAGAAAAAAGCCAAAAATCAAAGTCGCTTAAAAAAGCGCCGAGCCGTATGGGGAACTCTGAAGCGAGACTTCATAAACGAGCGGTCGGAAAACAAAAAGCCAAGCTAGATAGAAGCGCAAAAGCGATTGAAACAAGAATTGAAAAGCTGGAGAAAAAAGAAAAGCCAAAAGAAATGGAAGAAATTCATTTTGACCTATCGCAGTTTCACCAAGTGCACAGCAAGCAGGTACTAAGCTTTGACAAAGTCTCAGCATCAGCTGGTAATCATATCTTGTTTCAAAACCTAAAAGGCGGTGTGAAGCCAGGAGCGAAAGTAGCGATTGTCGGCAAAAACGGCGCCGGAAAATCTACGCTGCTGAATATGATTGAGCAGCGAACAGAAGGAATTACGGTTGCGAAGCCTGTAAAACTCGGCTTTTTCCATCAGCGCCTTGAAAATCTAGATCCCGCTAAAAGCATTTTAGAAAACATTAAAGAAGACAGTCCGTACACCGAGCAGTTTATTCGTACGGTGCTATCGCGCTTACTTTTTAAACGTGAAGACGTGTATAAAAAAGTAGAGATGCTAAGCGGAGGAGAACGAGTCAAAACGGCATTAGCAAAAGTCTTTTTAGGAAACTATAACGTTCTTCTTTTAGATGAACCGACCAACTATCTTGATCTTCATACAAAAGAAGCGCTTCAAGAAGTGTTAAAAGCTTATCCAGGGACGATTTTATTTGTGACGCACGACCGCTATTTTGTTAAAAAGCTTGCGACGCATGTTTTGACGTTAAAACAGTCCAAAGCGGAGCTCGCGGCGATTGAAGACACGGGTAAAAGCAAAAAAGCGTCACAGCAGCAAAATGAAGCCGAGAAACTTGCGCTTCAACTAGAATTAACAAAAGTGATTAGCGAGCTTTCTATCACGCCAGAAGGAAAAGACAAGCAGCGTCTTGAAAAAAGATATGAAGAGCTTTTAGAAGAAAGAAAACGATTAAATAGAAAGGAAGGGTAATATCACTTCACCTAACAATGAATACAATGATGTTACTGAACATCAAAAGCGTATTGAAGGAAAAATAACGGATATGAATGTAAAAGGAACGCCCAAAAGAATAAAATGGATTGGCTATGGAATCATTATTTTCTTTGTGATTCTTATTCTAACGATGATCATCAGCGTATTTATCAATTAAAACAAAAAGCAGCCGCTTCAATGTTGAAGCGGCTGCTTTTTTATTTGCCTACTTTTGTAACGATCGCATCTCCATTTTTTCCAACGCGTACAGTAGCAAAACGAGCTTCGCTTTCCACTTTGCTGCCGGTTCCTTCTGGAATAAAGTAATGCTCAATTCCGTACTGAATTCCCCAGTCGTGATAGCTGCCCGTAATGACAACGTCTTTTTCTTTAGAAGTATACGGCTTATTCCAGTCATCATCCGCTTGGTAGATTTTTGCGTATTTATATACGCCTTGTTTGTCAGGACGAAGAACGAGCTTCACTTTTTCTCCGTCTTTCACATGAGGTAAGGTAACGTGCGCAATGTCGTAATTCAGCTCAACGTAATCGCCTTGCAGCAGCGAGCGCGGATCGATCGGCTGTAAAGCGAGCTTAATTTCTTTTCCGTTTTGAAGAAGCACTTCGTTTTTAGTGAAAATGCCGCCCAGCATAATGAGCTGAACAAGAATGATGATCCATACAGCGGTTCGTCTGCGGTCAAGAAACGACGGCTGCGGCTGATCAGGCGTTGACAGGTCCCATTTCCTGCTTAGGAAAAGAAAGATAAGACCTAAAATAACGAGCACAAGTGATTTATTAAATAAATCCCACACAAAGTCGTAATATTTCATCGCTAAAAAAACAAACCAGAAAATCATGCCGACCATAAAATCGTATTTTGGCTCTTTTCGTACCGTCACAAATAAAAAGACGGTCGAAATTACAAAAAACATCGTACAGTAAATAATATTTAAAAAAGACGGTTCGCTTAATTCAGTCAGCGACAGTAAAAAGATAAAAGCAAGAAGCAGCGCCGCTTTTTTAAACGCGTGGTGTACGTTTATCGCGTACACAGCGGCATTTAATAGAAACAAAGCGAGCAGCACATAATCTATTTTGATAGTGTCATAGTAAGCAGTCGGAACCTTTATTAACAGAAGCCCTTGCACTAGCACAAAAAGCAGCAGGCGAACGGGCGTATGCTTTGTGAATACTAAAAGCGCTACAAGTGCGATGACGTAGATAAAAAACAGAATGTCGTTCACAAAAAAAGAAGCGCCGCCGCTAATTAATACGCCCATCATTAAAAGCGTATATTTTACCGTTGGAATATCTGCTTTAATCAAATAACATGCCACAATCAGCAAAACGCCAATCACAAGCATTCCATTTGTTGGGTACGTTCCTGTAATAAGTGTGACAAGTCCTCCTAAAGAGCTGCTGCCGATGACCGATGCAATGGCCGTAATCCCAATCACCGCTATTCGTTTGATGACGCGGAGCGAGGTTTTTTGTGCTGACGTGTTGGCAGTGAGCCATTTGACAAACCATACGCTTGCACCAATAAATAAAATCACGAATCCTAAAGCTAAGAACAGTGACCATTCAGCGTAGTGTTTAAAAATAAAAGAGAAAAACTGTTCAATAACAAATAAAGCAAATGCCACAATGGAAATCCCTAAAAACGACCTTTGCGGCTCCACTTTTGAAAAATAAAAAAAGGAGCTTAGTAAAAACAGCAAATAAAAAATAATAAGACCAATCCGTAAGCTAGAGCTCCCTGTAAAATCCGGCAGGGAAACAGTTAAAAAAATGTAGTGAAACAAACAAAACGCGGCATACATGATCACAGGAGACGAACTCTGTTTATTTTTTATGATCCAAAAGATGAGTAAGTTCACAAACGCCATTCCTGCGTAAAGTAAAAGCGTCTCCTGTTCGCCTCGCTGTGAAACTGCGCCAGTTGGTGAAATGAAAAAAGCCATGGTGAATTGAAATAAAACAAACGATAACACGTAAAACGGCTGATACTTTGTAAAAAAGCTAAACAAAATAACCGGCACAAGCCAAATTAAAAACAGCCAGTACGATTCAGCGTGCGTGTTGTAAATTTGAGAAAGAAGCGCGATGCTTAATCCAAATGAAAGAGCGCCGGCCAAAAGCGTCCAGTGACTTAAAAACGCCTGCTGAGGAAGCAGCTTTCGCACCGCAAACGCACTTCCGTAAAACAGCAGCATCAGCCCCACGCTCAGCGCAATTTTAATGTAGCGGTCAAAGCCTTGCCAGTTCGATGCGAAAAAATATAAAATGCCGGACAAAACAAGAGCCAATCCCAGTAAATAACCGAGTCTTACGAGCTTTTCTCTCATACTCAACCTCCTCTTTATATTATGTATATACTAGCGCATGTTTAAATATTTGGAAATAGAAAGAATGAATGCGTTTTAACAAAAAAATTGTGTAAAAAGGCCTTTTAGTGGCGTGGAAATAACAAGCAAAGTAGTCCGAAAATCTTGATAAATTGTCAATAGTAAGATAGTTTTGGTTATTTTATCCTGAAGAGTGGGTATTGAACTAAAAACCTACATTATTCCCAAAAAATATAAGAAAACATGCCGATGTGCTCTCTTTCTTTATTTGATAAGCTATAAAAGGGAATTACTGTTAGAGAAACCAAAAGATAGATATAAAGGAAGTGTCATCATATGAATGAGATGTTTGTTGCTCATCTGTATACCCAAGTGAAGCAGGCACATGAAGATATCCAGCAGCTTACGGCTAGTAAAAACACGTTAACGGAAGTCAAAGGCCAGCTTGAACGTGCAAAGGAAAAGGTAAAAGAACCAGAGCTCACTTCCGCCACTTGGTCAGGCAGCCTTGCTGTTGGGTTTGAAGACATCCGCACCGCTATGTTAGACGAATACGATGATTTGCTGACCCGTCAGCTGACGGATGCCATCACGACAATTGATGCAAAAATTACGGCGCTTCAATCAGATATACAAGGGATGGAACGCGCCATTAAAATGCAAGAAGACGAAGCAAAAGATAAGGTGTGATGCAATATGGCAGACGAAATTAAAGTAATAGATGGTGAAATTAATAGAACGCTTAGTGACCTAAGCGCTGCTGCGCAGCAGTTTCAGCCGCTTTTTCCGTTTCACGTAGGAAGCGGACAAGAACTAGAGGTGCTCGATGAATTAAACCAGCTGAACCAGCAGCTGCAAACGTTAATTGTGGACTACAAGCAAACGCTCCTCGATGATTTAAACGCCACCAAAAAATCCGTGCAGTCCATAAAAGAAGCAGATGAAAAAGCTGCAAACGCCGTTAAATAATGTTCATATTTTATATAAAGCTATCAAAAACAACCTTTCAACCAGCATAGATGTGGCATTCAAATAAAAAGGTTTTATCTAGCGGATGATGCAAGCCTTGTAAAGAGGAGCGTCCGCTTAGGTTTAGAAAAATGACGGGCGGTTGTTCGTTAACCGTTTGTTGTTCTTCTACATCGATACAGCTAGGAGGTTACAGATTATTGAAAATACTTGATGTCGATGCTTTTCACGAAAATATTCAAGCTATCTTAGACTCTATTAAAAGTCAAAAAGAACAAACTCAGGGCCTGATTTCACAGGTTCAGGCATTTTCAAGCTTAGATGATGCGTTTAAAGGAAAAGGAGGAGAGGCGATTCGGTCTTTTTACGAAACGGGACATGCTTCTTTTTTAACGCTGTATCATTCATTACTCACTTCCTATGAAGCTCGACTAACTCAAATCACACATGCGCTGCGCTCATTCGAACCGAGCGAAGACGGCTACATCACGCAGCCCTTTCTGCAAGACACTATTCCCGCGCATTTAAATCAAACAAGAAATACAACCGTCTCGCTTGTCGATCAAGCGAATGCAGCGATTCAAAAAGTCAGTCACCTTGCTTCTGTTTCAGCGCTTAACGACCAAGGTTTTCTAACAGAAGTAGAACAAGCAAAAAACAAAGCGGACAAAACGATGAACGATTTAGTCCGTTTTGACGAACAGCAAACGCAAAGCCTTTCAGCCATTCAAGATCAGCTGACGTCTTTAAACTCGCTGCTTTCTAAAGTGAAAGCTGGGTTTCAAAATGGTTCCATTCAGCCGGGCAATGTAAGTGAGCTGAGCGCGTTGGCGAAAAAAGCGATGAACGATTCAGGAGGCGTCTCGGTTTTTGAAAAAGGCATTCCAACAACCTTGACAAGAAAAGAAAAACAAGAGAAAGTGATAAAGGAAGTAGGCCTTGAAAAACTGATTCAGCTTCAAGCAATGACGCCTGCTGAACAGTTAAAAGAAATTCACAAGCTTGAAAAAACCTCGCCTTACATAAGAGAAGTGCTAACGCAAATTCAGCAGGATACAGCACCTGCCAACATGAAAAAACTAGCGGAACTGTCACCTGCAGAGCAAGCAGTGGAACTTGAAAAAAGCCCATACCTGCAGGCACTCAACGATTCTTCAACTGTAGGCATGCTAACGTCTCAACAGGTTCTTCAAAACGCTACGGGCGTTGAGGGAATGCTTATGCAGTCGGTGATGAGTCAGGGACAGATTAGGAGTGTTGGGGCCAAAAAAGAAGCTACAAGTCCTAAAAAGGTGACTATTCAACAAAAAGAGAAGCAAGTTATTAAAACAGTTGGACTAAAACAGCTAAAAGAGCTGGAAATGATGCATCCACTGGATCAAAAAAAGAAGCTCGAACAGCTTGAAAAAAAAGCTCCCCATGTTAAAGAAGTTTTTAAACATATTCAAAAGGAAAACAGTCCAAAGGTTCAGCGGGATCTTGCGGGGCTTGCTCATTCTAAAGCAAAATTAGAAAAAGAGTTGAAGAAATATCCGTATCTATATGAGAATTACAAAAAGCCTGAAATCGCAAGAAGTGTATATGAGGAGGAAGCCAAAAAGCAACAACAGGATGGTCTAGCAGCTGTTTCTTTTGTAGCGGATATGGTGCCTGTGGTTTCCAATGTAAAAGGTGGATGGGAAGCAAGTGTAGGATACGATCCTATTACGGGGAATGAACTATCTCGTTTTGACCGTTCTGTTTCTGGAGCAGGAATTGTCTTTGGCGGCTTTGCGAGAGTGCCAGGGAAAGTGGTGAAATACGGAAGCGAAGGAGCAGAATACGTACTTCGTGTAAACAAAGCAGAAAAGACCGTAACCAAGCATAAGGTTAAAGATGTTTCCAAGGGCGAGTCGAAAGCTGTGGAGAAAGTGGAAAAGCCTGGTGGTAAGGCGAATGCTGAAGGAGTTCATGATCAGGCGGGTGTTGCTAAGGGTACGGGTAAATTTGTCAACAATGCTGATGATGTTGTATTCAAACAAAGTTCAATAGATAAAGCTTTCAGTAAACACAGAAATGATTTTGGAAGTTATCCTGATGGTAGCAAATCTAGTGTGGAATTATTCAAAAACGATGTTTCAGAGCTGATTAATACTGGAGTTCAAAAACAAGGTAAATATAGAAACGTTGAAGGAACGCATATTTACAACGAAACTACTAAACAATGGACTTTTATTAACTCAGATGGAACTATGAATACAGCTTTCAAATTAAGTGATTCACAATACAAATATTTAATTGAAAAAGGAGTTGTAAAATAGTGAGATTAGTTAATACCCTTCTCTCAGAACATGAATTAAAGAAAGAAGATATTGAAGTGATTTGCAATATATTTAAGAAACAATATGATGAAAATATAGAAGTAAATAGCTATAAATATGATGATCGTAAATATTATGAAACTGATTTTGATATAATTGACGTAGAATTTCTAAAGGAAAATATATATATAGAAATTGATAAGTTGATTAAGATTCATGAAAAGATTATTCAATTAGTTAATCAAAATGTAGAAATAATTGTAGCTAATGATGATACAGATACGGAAATCCAAATATTTGAAAAAAATTGTAACGATATATCAGGATTTGGACTGTTTATTACTTCAAGAAAAATTCTAGAACTTGAACCCTATTATACTTCTGATATTTGCAACGCATATTTGAATTTTGAAAATGTTAGTTTTGGTGTAATGTTTGAATAGTGTTAATTAGGAAGAGACGGTTCTTCCACTTTAGGATGGATGAATGATTTGCTAAAATTTTTATAAAAGAAAAAATTATGAAATTCATGCTGGGAAATGAGATTTTACGAACATAGACAAGAAAAATATTTATGTTAACATTTTTTATTACTACCTTGATTGGCTAAACGCCTTTCAAGGTTTTTTTTATAAAGTTGGATTTGGTAAAAAGGTATCCGAAGAAGAATAGATATAGTGATCAAGAAGTAATGAGAGTAGCTAACTAGGGGTAAGTCTGGATTTAACTAACCTTGACAAGAAAAGAAAAACAAGGGAACGTGATAAAGGAAGTAGGTCTTGAACAAAAGATTTAGCCCAAAAGCAGCAAGCAATTGGTCGGAAAAGGTGTATGAACCGTTTCAAAAGCAGATCAAACCTTTACTAGATGGGGAGATACCGACTTTACGTCCTCAACCTCAACTGGTAGGGATAGGAAAGGCGTTACCTCGACAGACCTTTGGTAAAGCGTTACATGGGTTAACGACGTATAATATAGGGAATGTATCGAAAGGTCAGTCGAAAGCGGTGGAGAAAGTCGAAAAGCCTGATAGTAAAGCGAATGTTGAAGGGGTTTATGATCAGGAAGCTGTTGCTAAGGGTAATACTAGTATACCGAAGCCGGTAAGACCTAAAGCAAGTAGAGTGAAACCTGACACTCGAAAAAAACCTTCTGCTAATAAAAAACAGAAGGAAAAAAATTATCAAATGCGCAATTGAATAAACTGGTAAAAGACCACTTTTTAAAAGAAACCGCGAGGACTAGAACCTTTACATCAGAGACTATGCCCGGAAGTAAAGCCTTTGCAAAATGGTTTAATGAATTGAGCGTAGATGAATTTGAATTAGCTTGGTCTACTCCAAAATTAAGGACTATTATTGAGAGTAGAATTCGTTATCCTGGTGGGTACCATGAATGGCACTTAGTATCACGAGCGCCAATTTTTAAGCGGTGGGGTGTAACGGCTGAAGATATAGCAGAAATGAGAACGTTAACGAAAGATGTTGAATTTGTTAATCCGGTAGGAAGACATAGGTTTGATGGTTCTGGCAAAGCTCATAGAGAGCTTTGCCAGAAGGACTTAGGTA
Organism: Priestia sp. FSL W8-0524; assembly: GCF_038005965.1. Lineage (NCBI taxonomy): Bacteria > Bacillati > Bacillota > Bacilli > Caryophanales > Bacillaceae > Priestia > Priestia sp. FSL W8-0524. The sequence goes on along the minus strand of NZ_JBBOUG010000001.1, from coordinate 2,572,921 downwards.
AATAGAAAAGGGGTATTATGATGGAAAACCCAGGAGCTGTTTCTCTTTGGTTTGGAAATTGTAGTGATGAGGATTTGTTAAGCAAGTATGTAGAAATAAAATATGATGATGAGGGAGATAGAATCCCTTCGAGCTTCATGAATGATTTTCAAATAAATTTCCTTGAGTACAATCAAGACTTATTAGAATGTACCTACAATGAATATCCTACATCTTCTTTGTCCGAATTACTAAAGAATGCTTCGTATTCTGATTCACTTATAAGTGAACTTGAAGACTTTTACGGTGAAAGCTTAGAAGAACCGTACAATATTGTTATTCGGTTGTATGATTTTGAATATGAAGAACTTGTTGAGGAAGCAAAACTTGATGGTAGGAAGCTTAAATATATGGGTTCTGTTATTTATGAAGATTAGAGTTTGAATTAAAGAACCTAAGTATATTTATTAATATATTATCTGAAGAAAAAAGCACTTCTTGTCTAATGACAAAAGGTGCTTTTTTGCATGTATTATAATTTGTTTGACGAAGTAAACATGGTTGTGTGAAATAGCAAACTCATGATGAGTGTACCCTCATGGAGTGCTTTATACAATGATAAAATAGAAAAAGAAGTACGAGCTTAGGCGAGATGACATTTTACGGGGTGACGAATATAAATACATGGATTGTATATTAAATTAACGAACTCGTACAAACTCGTAAGTTTTAACGAAGTAGTTATTATGACGTATAAAAGGTGTCATACTGTTACTACAAAACTTACAAATGTATGCTACTTAAAAACATATGAACTTAAAGCACTTGATTGTCAACTAAAGGCAACGAGTGCTTTTTTGCATTTTAGGATAGAAGTAGGTAGACATATTATAATTTTAAGTGCACGAAGTATTAAATTTTTAAAGAAGGAAATTAAATACTTCGAAAGGGAATTAAAACAGCTAGTAAATCTACTAGATTATCAATTAGAGACGATGCCGGGAATAGAACTTGTGACGGCATCGGCATTAATTGCAGAAATTGGGGATGTAAAGTTATTTACAAATGCCAATAAATTAGCACGATTTGCGGGGATTGCACCTGTTTACTTTGGTTCTGGTGGGAAAGGTAAGACACATAAAAGTAAACAAGGAAACAGGGCGCTACACGCTTTATTTTATAATTTAGCCGTACAGCAAGTGCAAGTAGCGAAAGTTACCTAGAAACCCAGTGTTTCATGTATATTATCAAAAGAAACTAAAGAGGGAAAAACAAAAGGACAAGCATTGGTATGTATTATGAGAAGTTTTGTAAACATTGTATATGGTATGATGAAATATAAAACAGCTTATGAATTGCTTGATACGTTTGCAGGGAAAGGTCAACTACTGCCAAACGGTAAAAAAGAAAGAGTAGACTTTGGTAAACCAATTGGAAAATACTACGATCGTGATACTGGTGAATATCTTGAAACTACTAGAGTGATGATTCATTACGGAAAGGACAGAGCGCATATAGTGCCTTCAGAACCATTAAAAAAGTAAAAAGAGAGGGATATACATGGAATATGATCCTTTAATAAAAGCGTTAAAAAATTATAAAGATAGTGACTTGATAATAGAGTGGGATAGTGGATTAAAGATTATTGGTGAACCAGACACACTCTTTGAAACAGACAATGGATTGGATGACGATGACGCAAATTATACCGAATATTATGCAGTTACATTTCAAGTAAATGATATTTTAGCGCATCCTACTAGTGAGGAAAGTCGTTTATATAATTGGCTAATACAAAAGAAAGGTTCATTAGTTGAAATTTCACTTTATGATGATCCGCCAAGTGCAGTTTTTTTAACTGACGGAGAAAGTGTATGGAAAAGGGATATTAAAAAATAAAAACGTTACTTTAAACATATACCTTGATGGGCTACATTACCTTTCATAGAAGTAGAAGATATAGTTAGAAAGAAAAATAAAGGAATTGTCGGTAGGCATAATATGGAGAATTTTGAGAATGCATTTATTGAAAATGGATGGGATTTACAAAGTTGTATTATATCCAAGAGACAACACTCTACAATCGAAGGTATTTACGAAATTGAATATGGATTACCTGCGTTAAATAGAGAGGGGAATATTATACCTGGAGAACTTAAAAAAGTTCGAACACCGAAAACGGTTTATGATCCGAAGATAATTTCAGATGAACAAATTTTAAAGTGGGGTGAAGAAGCGATAAAAAATGGTTAAATAGTTGGAAGGAAAATTACGGGAATCTCTAAAAATGGTGTTAAATTTGAAGGTTATATTGATGAAACAACAGGGAAAATAACAAATTTCTTCCCAACTTTAAATGATTAGATAATATGGGGTGATAAAATGGAAGATAAAAATAAGAAACTAGTTAATTACTATTTTCAAGTTCTAGGAGATGACAGATTTTTAAAAGTATTGGAAAAACTAGCTGGTGGAGAAGGGTATGGAATAGAGCATGTTTGGTATGTATTTGCTGAAGACTATGAAGAATGGGAAGAGGATTACTTTGGAGATGAAGGGATAGCCTTTTATTTCGATTATCCTGCAGTAGAAGAGGATGAAGAAGTAATAATAGACTATGAAACTTTATTTATATATTTAAAAGAAATAACTGGTGATTATATAGCGAGACATCCAGAAAATGAGTCAGAGATAGAAAAATATATGAATAAAATTAAAGAGAGATATCAGATAAAGAAATAAAAGAAAACTGTATTTATTTTGAAGGATTTTATGCCTTTCAAGGCTTTGCCTTTATAAAAAATACTAAACTTGATGAAGGACGGATGCTTAGGTAATTGAAGAGTATCAATTATATGTTTTGAATCGAGAGCTTATTAAGGCTGTACTATTATGTTATTTTAATACTGGAATAACGAGAAAAGAACGAGAATTTAGCGAGATGACATTTTATATGCTAGGGGTAGTTACGACATCGTATAGTTAACAAGCAAACGAGAATGACAAAGCTCGTGGTGATAAACAAGGATGCAATGTGAGATGCTCATTTTTAACTTGTTTACAGTTGAAAATATGCTCGAATTCACATTAATAACTCATGAAGGTTATACCTTCAAGGAGTATTAGCATTGTTTTAATACTAAGGCAATAAGAACGAGAATATTGGGAGATGACATTTTATTAGACAGGATCGTCATGGGTATCGTAAGTAAAAAACTAACGAGAAGGAAGATATCGATTTCAATTATTCTGATGATGGAACCCACACATTTCCTCATAGACACAAGTGGGATTGGTCTAAAAAACCTCCTAGACAAAAACCAGAATAAGAGGAGGATTACTTATGAGTAAAATTCATGATAGTAAAATTTTAAATTATCAAATAGATTTTGAGTATTCAAAAATTCACATAAAAGTGGAGAACGAGCAAGAAAAACAAGTGAAAATTTTATTTGAAGATTTTTTTGCTTTTCATTTTGAAAACCAGCTATCTGGCAGCATAATTTTTGATATAGTTGAAGGAGATGTCGATTCGTTTGCATTAGAAAACAAAGAGTTGTTAGATAAGGAAAAGGATTATCTTTGGCCCATGGATTATGAGTATGTAGAGGATTTGATTAATTATATCAAGGAGAATAGTTATCATTACTATAAAATATATGCTTCATACGGATTAAATGGATGAATTCTTTCTAAAGTGGTACTCTTTGAGAGATAAAATGGATCAAGAGGTAAATTATTCAACTTTCGTAAATTAATAAGTGAGAATTAACATATTTAAAATAGAATTAAATTAATCTGAACCTTGATTGACTATACGCCTTTCAAGGTTTTTATATAAAGTTGAATGATATGATTGAAAATATGTAAATTCGAATATTGTAACCTCAATTTGTAGAATAGCATTTAATCACAAAGTTTAATTGTAATTAATTTGAAACATCTTATAATAGAATAAAAAATAAGGTGCTAGCTTAAATGAGATGATATTTTGCGGGACGAGAAATATAAATCTCGAATGTATAGAATGTGTATTAAATCAACAAACGCGTAAGTTTTCACGTAGTATCTGATAGAACATACAAAAAGCATAGGAATGCTTAGTAGAAAGCTTGCAAAATTAATGTTATTTTAAAACAGATAAACTTAAAACACTTGATTGGCCATTAAAGGCAACAAGTGTTTTTTATTAGAGAATTATACTTTGTTTGCTGGTTTTAAAAGCGAAACCCGCAGGAGCCGTAAAATCCGTTCCAAAAGTAACAAACGTTCCGCGTGTACCTGCCCATAAAGCAACCAAAACATTAAGCGATATGCGAAATGTCGTCAGCCCAAAAGCAGCAAGCAATTGGTCGAAGAAGGTGTATGAACCTGTTCAGAAGAAGCTTCAACCTTTACTAGATGCGGAGATACCGACTTTACGTCCTCAACCTCAACTGGACTGGTAGGGATAGGAGAGGCGTTACCTCGACAGACCTTTGGTAAAGCGTTAAATGGGTTAATGACGTATAAGATAGGGAATGTTTCGAAAGGTCAGTCCAAAGCGTTGGAGAAAGTGGAAAAGCCTGGTGGTAAAGCGAATGTTGAAGGGGTTCATGGTCAGAAGGCTGTTTCTAAGGGTACGGTAAAATATACTGGAGGAAGAACACAGAAAGAATTGGATGATTTAGCAGGAGATCCATTAAATGGAGGAAGAATTGAAGGTCAAGGAATAAAAGAAAGAGAGATTGGATTAGAATTAGAAAGTCGCGGTGATTTAGGAAGAATTATTAGAGATCAAAAAGCTGATAAAGGTGCAGAGTTTATTGATACTGTTACAGAGAAAAAATGGGATGTAAAGAGCTTTGGAGCTTATCCTAATGGTCATACTTTACCCAAAAAAGGTGCTTTTACAGTTGATAACGCTATGAAAAAAATAAAGAAAGAGTTTGAACGTGGTCACAATGTTATGCTTGATGATAGGAATTTGACCCCGGAACATACCAAGCAATTGAAAGAGGCAATACAAAAAGAGGGGATATCAGACAAGATTATTTGGTATCCTTAGAGGGGGGAATTGTAATTAATAATCGCAAAAAAGAAGAATTAATTCAACTTTTAGAATCACATAAAATTTGGCTTGATTCTCTAGGGTTAGAAGGCAAGAAGTTAGTTCTTGATGAAGTAAAGTTGACCGAAGTAGATTTAATAAAATATCCATTAAATCAAGCTTATATTACAGATTGTATCTTTAATAATATGCACTTGCTTAATATAGAAATGTATTCTTCAACTATTTGTTCTTCAAGCTTTGTGTTTGCTAATCTAGAAAATGCTGATTTCTATAAAGCAGATGTTTCTTATGCAAACTTTACAAACGCAAACCTTCAAAATACAAGATTTGCTAAGAGTGATTGTATTAAAACTATATTTAATAGTGCAAACTTAAGTGATGCAAAACTAGTAGCAGCCCTTTTTGATAATGCAGATTTTCGTAATGCAAACCTTCAACATGCAGACGTAAGCGAATCGACGTTTGAAAATGTATTGCTAAAAGGAGCTAAACTAACAGGGGTTCGAGGGTTAGAAGAGGCTTTTATTAAAAGTATTAATATTGGGACGCCAGAACAACCAAATATTCTAATAGGTGGAGAGGCTAGAAAGTGGTTAGAAGTGATGAGCAATTAAAGTAAGAGCAAAATAACTTTTGGGATATAAGTGATTATAACCTTGATTGGCTAAATGCCTTTCAAGGTTTCTTTATGTTGATGGGGCTACCTAGTGACGAATAGTTCATTTTTTATGCTGAGAAAAAGGTTACCCCTTGTATCCTCTATATGATGTTTTTTACAACATACCTGTTCAATAAGTCCAAGTAAGGATAGTAAAATTCATCGTAATCCTGTGTTTTATGCTTACTATAATCAAAAGCAAAGTGAAGGGAAGTCCAAGTCACAAGCCCTTCTTTGCATTATGAGAAGATTAGTCAGAATAATCTATGGTATGATGAAAAATAAAACGGCTTATATTCTGCCAAGAATGCCTGAAACGAAGGCAAGTTAATCAATTTGGGTGGTGGTTGAAAAAACTGTCATCCTTTTATTAAGTACTTATTTAGATATTCCTAAGAGTACAGGTAATATCGGGAATCAGACAAGAGATCAGGCCAGACATATTGCTCAAAATCAGCTAAAAAATGGAGAAGTTAGTATGTCTAATTTGGAATCAATGATTCCTTCGAATATTCCAAATTCATTTAAACCAACCGATACTATTACTGATGGAGCAAAATATGAATTTACTCTTGCCGATGGACAAAAGGCTATTATTCGATGGCATTCTCCAGACCCTATAGCGGCAAGCAAATATCCAGGATCAGCATCAGGTTCAAGATGGACTGCACAGATAAAAATCGGACGGAACATGGACAAAAAATCAATCTTTAAATGAGGTTCATATTCCAATAGAAGGGAAATAAAATATGGATATAAATGAAATTGAGAATCTACCTGATAGAATACCAGCTGGAACACTAATATCAATGTTTCAAAATGCATTAGATCAATTTAGAAATAATAAAATTGAAAAAGATGATTTTTTATTAATCCTTAGTCAACTAACAGACAGGCAAGTTATGACATATGAGTTATTAAGAAGTGATATACGAAATGATATTGATAGAACTCTCTCTAGATTATGGAATACAGATTCCTATGATGAAGTAGATATTATTCTTTCTATTGTAGTAAATCTCGGTCTAGAAATTTGCTTTAATAAAATAAAAGAATCACTGGAACAGTGTAAGGATATAGATAAATCGATCCTAAATGAAATACAGGAAACAATAGATGAAGTAGGCGAGAATATCTCTAATCCGTATTATAGTTTGGAAGAATTTAAATAGTCTGCCACTAGTGTGAAATACCGTAAATTAAACTTACAATGGTTAAAATGGATCTTTAATTACTACCTTCTCTAGATCGAAGATATCAAGACTTAAACTTAAAGAGAAGTATACAAATCGCTGAGGAGTACATGGATTAAATTTGAGGTACAAATAATGATATTTTGTATCAAGAGAGATTAATTTTGGTTTTCAAGCAAAACCTTGATTGGCTAAATGCCTTTCAAGGTTTCTTTTTATTATATATGGCATGATGAAGCAAAAAACAGCTTATTACCCGTAGTACAGGAGAAAGAAGTAGTTTGGTAAGGGTAAGGCTAATTTTTTTATTTGTAGATTTTAAGATTACAACATCAACATAGGGTACGGGTAATAATAGTCAGCCGGTCAGCGGAACTAAAACAGATTTTGGAGCAGAGAATCCAGTATCTGGACAAGATTGGAATAATTATTTCAAAAATAAATATGGGAATGAAAATGTTCAATGGAAACCTGCATCATTTGATGACATCATTGCGAATCCTGAAAGATTGTATGGAAACTCTATTGGAATGAGGTATGTACGGAAGGGGTGGATACGGTTGGAAATTCACTAATCCGGATGGAAGTGTGTTCTATCATGGCGATGGAGGAGTGCATAAGGGTTCATACTATGGATTTTCAAATGGAAAAACAAAAAAAGTGAAGGTATATAAAAAAGAGGATGGTTACGTTCCTACTATTGATGATAAAGGTACTACAATACAAATTGATTAAAGAAGGGGAGTAAATTGTGATATCAATTGGAGAATCATTTAAACTATTTTTAGAGACATTAAAGCATTCTAATTCTAATGTTTTAACATTGTCAGATGATTTAATGGAGTATTATCTTCTTGAAGAGTTTGCAATAGAAGCACCCGCCTATTTAAGTGAATTTACCCTTGATAGATTAGCTAGTGAAGGAATTATAGATGAAGAAATTTTTGAAAAAAGTAAAAAATTAAAAGATGTGTATTTTTCAATGAATCAAATGAAAGTATGGGATAGTTCCTCTATAAAAAAAAGCTCAGAGTGGAAAGAAATTTTTTCTCTTTCCGATCAAATCTGTGAGTTGATTAATAAAAAATGGATTGGTAAAGAAATAGAATATTTAAAAACAATATAAAGGCGATAAATATTATACTATAGTGTAAAAGGTTTGTTACCCCGCTTTAACATGCAGCAAGCCATAATTCGATACAGGCAGCTCAATGGTTAATTAATCAAGGTGCGAATGTGAATGCTGGCGAAGATTTGTATATACATGCTACAGCTCTCGTAAAAGCTTTTCAGCAGGGCCATTTTGAAATGGTCAAGCTGCTTGCAGAAAGCGGAGCCAATATTGATGCTTGGTACACGTTAGGTGAAGGTCAAGAAACTACAATAATTAATGCTGTGAAAATGGCTCAAATGAAAGGTCATAATGAAATCTTAGCCTATTTGTATAGTAAAAGTGAAAATGAAATGAATACATTAGAATCGGAAAATAATAACTCAATTTTTAATTATGTTGAAAATAAGGCGGTAGAAAAAGGTTCTGATTATATAGTAAAGCAATTGAAGCGCAGCGATCAAGCACCATATTTTGAAAACATAAATCGTAGTAGTGTCTGTTAAAGGAAAAAGAGCTTCAAACTAAAATCAGGAAGAAAATCTATATTCCTTATAGTGGGACAAATATATAAAACCTTATATTTTTAAGATAATATTAAAGTTTTAGCGAAAAAACTACAGTTACATAAAAAGCACTTGATTGTCTATGAAAGGCAATAAGTGCTTTTTTGTGAGGAATTAACCCTTTGGAAAATATAAAAAATGACTGTATGAAGTTCATAGCTTATGGATGCTATACCATTAAATAGTATTAGGTGCACTGTCACCTGCAAAGTAAGCAGTTGAACTAGAAAACAGCCCAAAGATTCAGCAAACTCTTGCGGCGCTTGCTCATTCTAAAGCAAAATTAGAAAAAGAGTTGAAGAAATATCCGTATCTATATGAGAATTACAAAAAGCCTGAAATCGCAAGAAGTGTATATGAGGAGGAAGCCAAAAAGCAACAACAGGATGGTCTAGCAGCTGTTTCTTTTGTAGCGGATATGGTGCCTGTGGTTTCCAATGTAAAAGGTGGATGGGAAGCAAGTGTAGGATACGATCCTATTACGGGGAATGAACTATCTCATTTTGACCGTTCCATTTCTGGAGGAGGAATGGTCTTTGGCGGCTTTGCCAGAGTGCCAGGGAAAGTGGTGAAATACGGAAGCGAAGGAGCAGAATACGTACTTCGCGTAAACAAAGCAGAAAAGACCGTAACCAAGCATAAGGTTAAAGATGTTTCCAAGGGCGAGTCAAAAGCTGTGAAAAAAGTGGAAAATCCTGGTGGTAAGGCGGCTGTTTCTAAGGGTACGGTAAAAGATGTTACTTTTAAAAAGGGTTATGATACACATTTAACCGAAGTGGGAGGTTTTAAAGCAAAACCGAATATTGGAATAAAGGGTGGTCACAATCTTGAGAACTCTGAACAATTTATTTTAGATAACTTTGGTAATCAAGTTAAGGATATTAATCAAGCTGTTACTAAAACGCCTCATCCTGATATTTCAGGAATTTATGAGGTGAAATATAAGCTTCCTGTTTATGATGGATTGAGTACAGCAAATGGATGGAAAGGTAACTTTACTGGACAGTGGAAAGAGTATAAGAACCCTAAGACAATATATGACCCAAAGGTTTTTTCTGATGAACAGATATTAAAGTTGGGTAGGGAAGCAACGGAAGAAGGTATTAGTAATAATAGGATAATTCAAGGTAGAGATAGGTCACCAAGTGATATGGTAGAAGGGTATGTCAATGTAAATGGGAAACAATTGAAATTTATGGGCTTTAAAGACAAAAATACAGGTGAGATTTCGAATTTCTTCCCAGTTCTAGATTAAATGTTAAAGGAGTGTTTGTTATGAGTGAGGAAGTTTTTATTATTGAAGAATTTTCAGAAAAAGTTGAGTTGATGCGTCTATATTACAAAATAATAGGTGATGGGAAGTTTATGGAAGTGATTGAAAATTTCAAAAACAAACAAGGTTTTGGGATTGATCCAGTATGTTGTATTTTTGCAAATGAATATCAGCCAGGAGAAGAGGGATATTTTGGTGAAACTGGTGTTAGCTTCAGTATACAACCTCCTATGTCTGAAGTTGAGGAAAATGCTATTGTAGATGAAAATGTATTTTTTCAATATTTAACAGAGGTTGGGGAAGACTACTTAACAAGACGACCTCAAGATCGAACAAGAGTTGAAGTTTCCTTAAAAGAACTAAAAGAAATTTTAAATTTATCATAATTTAAGATGGAGAAGAAATAGATATTTCAAGACATATTTACCAGATTTTAGATTAATTAAAATTACAAAGGTTTCCATCAATATCACAAAAGATGATTATATAGTTCTAACGAATTTTATAACCTTGATTGGCTAAATGCCTTTCAAGTTTTTTTGATAAAGTCGAATGTGAAGAGAAGGTATTCAAAGAAGAGTAGAGATAGTAATCAAGAATTAATGACAGTAGCTAATGAGGGGTAAGCCTATATTTGAAAGATCTTGACAAGAAAAGAAAAACAAGAGAACGTCATAAAGGAAGTAGGTCTTGAACAAATGATTTAGCGCACAAGCAGCAAGCAATGGTCAAAAAAAGGTGTATAAATTTTTTCAGAAGCAGCTTCAACCTTTACTAGATGCTGAGATACTGACTTTACGTCCTCAACCTCAACTACTGTCAGGGATAGGAGATGAGTCACCTGGACAGACCTTTGGTGAAGCGTTACATGGGTTACCGACGTATAAGATGGGGAATGTTTCGAAAGGTCAGTCCAAAGCGTTGGTGAAAGTGGAAAAGCCTAATAGTAAAGCGAATGTTGAAGGGGTTTATGATCAGGAAGCTGTTGCTAAGGGTATAGATAATGCTAATAGACTTATTCCAGGTATCCCTGGAAACCCTACCTCAGGAGACCCAACCAAATCAGGTAAAAACTTACTAGAGTCAATGGGGTTACCTCGCTCTAAAAGTTGGAAAGGTTATCAAGCACAACATATAATTCCTTCTCAATTAAATAAACATCCATTTATTGGAAAAATCGGAATGGGAATGAATAACTCTACAAACGGTATATTTTCACCTATACCTTCTGACGATATTAGTAGTCTATCTAGACATAGAGGCTTTCATAGCGTTTATAACAATGTTGTAAGAAAACAGTTTGATAAAATGGATGTTAATCAAGATATAGCAGTGTTAGAAAAACAAGTATATGAACTACAACAAAAGCTAAAAAAGGGAGTGGGAAATGGATTACCGTTATATAAGACTAAAATAAATAATATCGAGGAATTTTACAAAAGTGGTAAAAATAAAAAACTGCCTGTTTGGAACAGAGGCGGTGGAGCAACCGAAGAGTTATGGGAAAGGTAGTTATCTAAATGAAATTTGGTGAAAACACTCAATTAGTAGAAGAAGTAATGGATTTTATTCGTAATGATAAGATGTTTAATAAGAATAACTTTCATGTAAATAACTTAGATGTAATAAATGATTTCAATGAAGCCCAAAACCTTGCCTGGTCTCAGGACTCAAGTGAAGTTGATACTGTATGGGAATATGTTAAATCACAGGAAGCAGAAAGTATTGTTGAAAAGGTATATGATTTGGGTTTAGTAACTCAGCAAGATGATTTATATGATTTTTTTAGTGACCATGACAATTACTCGAATGACTTTCTTCCTTTTGATTATATTGATATTAAGGAGGAAGTTGAGGGAGACCTCACGATGTGTGCATTAAATCGATTAGTTAATGGGAAAACAGATAATTTTTATGAAAAAATCTTTGAAGTTTATAAGCAAGGGAGTTGGCCTTGTGGGTGGAAGGGGACATGCCCTATTGGTAAAATTATTGTGTATGTGCCTTAAATTAAATGAATTTCAAACCTTGATGGCAAAGTGCCTTTCAAGGTTTCTTTTTTGTGGTAGGGCCACCTAGTGACTCATAGTTCATTTTTTATTCAGAGAATATAAGTAACTCCTTAAATCCCCATATTATGTTTTTACGAATTATATAGGACGTACAACACCTTTTAAACGTATGCCCTATTTATTCTTTATTTTGTTAAGCCAATAACCACAGTATCATCAGTTACCACTATTTCTATTAGGAGTGAATGGTAGTTTTATATTAACAGGATATCCTGTTAAAAAGAAGGAGAATATATATGGATGAAAGTTATGATTATTTAGAGGAATTGAAAGATTTTTTAGAAGGAACATTTCATCAAGACATTAGTTCTCCTGGACAAGCATTAGATGAGTTTATAAACGAAGTTAGCAAAGAATGTCTGTTGTCTACAATAAAGGATTGTGAGAAGCTTTTGAATAGTAATTTAACAAAACAAGAGAAAGAAGACCTTATTCAAAATAATATAGAAATATATTTTCCAGCTCTTGAATTAACTCCTCTACAGTGGCTATGGAAATTAGTAGAACAAATGCAAGAAGCAATAAAAACAAAGTAAAAATATCTTTTTAGAAAACTTTGAGTGGCATAGGGCCTTTTAAGTTTTATTCTGTTTTTTAAATTTTTTAATTTCTTCGTCATAGAGATTAACTGTATTACTTAAATCCTATGTATAGCAAAATTAAAATTGAAACAGTATCGGTATCTATATGGGAATGATGAAATTCCTAAAATCGCAAGAAGTGTATATGAAGCAGAAGCTTAAAAGCAACAAAGCTGATCTAGCTGCCGTTTCTTTTACATTGGACATAGTGCCTGTAGTTTCTAATTTAAAAGATGGATGGGAAGCAAGTGTAGAATACTACTCTGTTACTGGGGATTGAACTATCTCGTTTTGACCGTTCTGTCTCTGAAGCAGGAAGTGTCTTTAATGGCTTTTCGACAGTGTTGGGTAAAATGGTTAAATATGGAATATAAGGAGCGATAAATCAATGAATATAAAGAATAAAGAATAAAGAACTTATAAAAAAACACTTAGCGGTACGTTTGTTTACGAAAGAATAGTGAAGATTGAATATAATGTTGAAGATAGTTTTGAAGATAATTATGCTGGAACTTTGGATCTTACTTTTCACGTTACTCTTTTGAAAACAAAGGAAGCATATAAAATAAGAGTTAGATATTATAATATTGATAATTTGACAATAAGAGAAGCAAAAACTTTTCCCTTGTCAGGAGGTTTAATAATTCATAATTTGAAAGAACAAGGTTTGGCAAGTAGTCACCTTTATCACGTACATGATGATAGTGGTTATGGCGAAAATGAGGGATTTGAATTTATTGAATTTTACTGTACTTCGATTGAGGTAATTTCGGTAGAAGAGTTTTATAAGGAATACTAGTCAATGTTCAACATTAATTGATTGGATAATTGATTGGATGTATTTAGATTTTTATGCTTCAAACGTCACCTCTAATTAGATTGTAATAAACATTATGATTAATAGACTTACAAGTGGAAAAGGTAATTTTACTGGACAGTGGAAAGAGTATAAGAATCCTAAGACAGTATATGACCCAAAAGTTTTTTCTGGTTAAAAGATATTAAAGTTGGGCAGTGAAGCAATGGAGAAAGGCATTCAAATAGATGATACGGTAGTTAGCGGCTACCCAACAGGACAAATTAATGCTCCATTACCAGGTGGTTTTAGTAAATAGAGGAGGAAAGTGAATGTGCGAAAAAGTAGATGCAGTATTATCTGAAAATAGCGCAGATAATTATTTTTATGACGATGAATTTATGTATGTGCAAGAATTGATGAGTGAGTTTACTAATATTGATTGGGAGAATTTAATTCGAGGATTAAAAGATAAAGATGATAAATATAAAATTAGATTGGCCTACTGTATAGATGAAGATAACGGAGTATATGGATTTAATTTATTATTAGATTTACTTAATGAGAGTGATGAAGTGGCTGAATATGCAATAGATTCTTTACGTTCTTTTGATGGAGAAGAGTATAAAAAAATAATTACTTCTAATAAGCAAATAAAGGACAAAGTAGAGAAATTATTAAAAAATGCTAGTTTACCTATTGAAAGGATTTTAGAAGCATTTTTACAACAAAACAAATTATAAAAATTCGCAAATATTATTAAACTTAAAAAATGTATAAAATCACTTGATTTCCTGAAATTTGGATTGATAGAGTAAATTTATGGTGAAATGTCTTAAATCTGTAATCAGCGACTGTAAAATACTCAATAACAGCGATTCCAAATTCCCCAATAATAACAGATAATCGTTTCAAGACAACATCATGGATGGAGTGGAGAAACGGTGCTGAAGATTGGGGAGTTTTTTATGATTAGAGAATTGTTTCAAAAAGGTTGGACGAAAACAGCTATTGCAGAAGCAACGGGTTTCGATCGCAAAACAGTCAGTAAATACCTAAAAGATAACCAGTTACCTAAGCGTAAAGGAAGTAAACAGAAAAAAGAAAGCAAATTAACCCCTTACAAACCGTACATACTTGGACGGCTTAAAGAGGGTACCACTAATTGCGTAGTCTTATTAGAAGAAATACAAGCAATGGGTTATGAAGGTCAGCTCACAATCTTAAGAGATTTTGTTCGTCCTCTTCGCCAACAACCAAAGAAACAGGCAACCTTACGGTTTGAAACGCCACCTGGAAAGCAAGCTCAAATGGACTGGGCGTATGTCGGGAAGTACTTAGTAAATGATGTGCTGCAAGATGTATATGGATTTATCATGATTTTGGGTTATTCCCGGATGAAATATGTAGAATTCACAACGAATATGAACCTAGAAACTTTAATGAAATGCCATATGAATGCTTTCTCTTATTTTAATGGGATACCAGACCAAATCCTTTACGATAACATGAAAACAGTGGTGATCAAGCACAGCCCAGTGGAAGTTCGTTTTAATCGGAAATTCGAAGATTTCTTGGCTTACTATGGAATTGTGCCAAAGGCCTGCCGTCCAAGGAGGCCTCAAACAAAAGGGAAAGTAGAAAGAACGGTAAAGTATTTAAAAGATAACTTTTTTCAAAGAAAACATGAACCAACACTGAATGCGTTAAACGAGGATATAAAAGAATGGTTAAATCAGGTGGCTAATAAAAAGGAAAATCAGACAACAAATGAAGCACCCTTTAAGAGGTTTGAGCAGGAACAGAAGTTCCTGAAGGCCTGGGGGGAAAAACCTTTATTTCCTACTTCCCATTGGGAGCATAGAGAGGTTAGTCGAGATTGTTTTATATCATACGGGGGAAAACAATACTCCGTTCCTTATCGTTATGTTGGACAGACCGTTAAAGTAAAGGAAACATTAAATCATCATATAGAAATATACGATGAACATGAATGTATAGCAAAACATCCTATTCTTACTGGAAACGCAACGACACATATCCGGATGGAACATTATCAAGGTTTACAGAAGACAGAGATGGGTCAGAAAGAGAAACACATTGAAGGTTTGGCGACCGATGTTTCTCAATCACAAGACCCATCCCCTAAAGTAGAGAAACGTCCTCTCGCTGCTTACGCAGCATTAGAAGAAGGTGAACATGTATGATGAACGAGCTCTTAATTGACCGGCTAAGGAAGCTTGGTTGGCACCATACAGCTAACCAACTAGATAGTGTATTAGAAGACGTATCTAAAGATAATGTATCATATTCTGAATTTCTTCACACCATCGTTTTACAGGAAATAGAGAAGCAAGAGTCGGGACAATTGGAAAAACGAATGAAACAGGCAAAACTCCCTTATAACAAAACGATTCACGACTTTGATTTTACATTTCAACCAAGTCTTAGTGAGAAACAAGTAAAAGAGACACTTACGTGCCGATTTATCTCGAATGGAGAAAATCGAATTTTACTTGGTCCACCTGGTGTAGGGAAAACGCATTTAGCTATTTCTTTCGCGGTAGAGGCCATTACCAAAGGATATACAGCTCTCTTCTTAACCTCAGATGACTTAGTAGAACAATGCCGAAAGGCAAATGAGAAAGGTACCCTCCATCGGCTTGTCAATCGATGGAGCCGGCCAGATATTTTAATTATAGATGAAGTAGGATATTTTCCATTTGACGAACTCACAGCAAATGTTTTCTTTCAAGTTGTATCTAAACGGTATGAGAAAGGAGCAATGGTTTTAACATCAAATAAATCCTATCTTGATTGGGGAAACGTCTTTGGAGATGAAGTGTTGGCAACAGCTGTATTAGATCGGCTTCTTCATCATGCGATTACATTTAATATAAAGGGAGATTCATATCGTCTACGCGAAAAGAAAAAGGCAGGAATTTATCCTGCCAAGTTGACTACTTAACCGTTTATAACGGGGAATTTGTTTTCGCTGATATTGGGTAAATTTAAAACGTTGTTGACAAATCTTGTGAAAGCTAAAAAGTCAAAGTATAGTATTGAAAAATTAGATGATTATTTAGTGAAATTAATTGATAAGCATTATGAAAAAATAGACTTAGGTGACTAGTATATGAGTCAATAAATCTTAATACCATTCATTCTTAAACCTTGATTGGCTAAATGCCTTTCAAGGTTTTTTATAAAGTTGGATGTGATGAGAAGGTATTCGTTTATAATGTGGTGAGACAATAAGAAAATGGTTAGTTTGAGAAGCGAGAGCTCATGAGTAATACCACCAAGGATTTTTAATTTAATACTTGCTATTCGTTTAAAGTACGTTGTGGAAATCACAATTAGTGGTGGAGTAGGAGAGATAAATGTGGCAGCGTTTAAGCCGGGAGGATTTGCTAATAAATAAAAAGGAGAAATAAGATGAAAATAAATGATGCGGTTTTTGGTGAGCTTGAATATGATTTGGTGTGGTCTAAGGATACTAGCATTGTCTTTTTAGGCCATGAAGTTGAGATAGCTTTAATGGTAAAAGATGCTGAGGATAGCAAGTTTGATAAGGGACAATATGCAGCATATACTTCACTTATGCAAAATTGGGAGCAGTTACAACAAAGCCTTTTGCAATCAATATTAGACTACTACAAACAAGAGCGTCAGGATCTAGGTTATGATATTGAAGTAAATGAACACTATCCATTCGTTGAAACAACTAATGAAATAGCAGAGATGATACGTTTAGATGGAATAGTTGTTCCCTATGTAGGTTCTTTTGACGGTCGGGATATTGGACTTACATTTAATTGTACATGGGATATAGAAAATGGGCTAGGGATTCGTTTATTAAATGAAAAAGTAGCTGAAGTAGGTTACCAGGATGTTGCAATTTGAAATAGGCTGTTAAAAAGTAAAAACTCATGATGGTTGTACCGTCAGGGAGTACTGTGTGTAATGATAAAATAGAAAAACGGAGTACGAGCTTAGGTGAGATGACATTTTACTGGGTGATGAATAGACACAATGAAGATGGTGATAATTTGTAAAGAAAGAAGACGAACGATTACAAAAAACTTGATATACTCTTTTCAAAGTTTTTTTGAAAAGTGAATATATAGAAATTCTAGAATGGAATGTTCCCTGTCCAGACCTTATTGACTCAATTTTTGTTAATGAAGAAGATTTATGACCAGAAGACATAGTGGAGATTGTCTCATCCTATGAAGAAGAATTCCCTATTATTAATTAACTAAAGATATAATGTTACGGGAGGGCGAAAATGAGTAGAGAATATCAAGTAAGTGAAAGTAAAGAAGACATTGATAAATTGATGGTAATCTATTTTAATTTCATAAATGGAAAATATCTAGAAAAAGCATTAAAAAGCTTTGCTGAAAGAAAGGGTTATGGACAAGAGATTGTCTTTGCTCTTTTTCAGTCTGATTTAGATGAATATGATATGGCGCAACTGCCTAGACTACTAGATGAAAAACATGTTTTGATAGAGTTGGGGTATCCAGCTGTTAAAATTGAACAAATAGCTTTTTTAGATTTTAAAACATTTTATGATTATTTAAATATAAATGTACATAAGGAAATGGAGAAAAAACCAGAGAAAACTGAGCTGATAGATTTATTGGCAGAAGTGAAACGTAGTTTATGTATATAATTTTTTTATCATTACCTAAAAAGGCACTCTATCACCTGGATGGGGAATTAAGTGACAAAGCGTTGTAAACTCACTACGGAGTTTTGGATATATGATAAAAATCTAGCTTTTATAAACGGGTAACGATCCCCCGAATATATAGTAAAGCAATTGAAGCACAGCGATCAAGCACCATATTTTGAAAACATAAATCGTAGTAGTGTCTGTTAAAGGAAACAGGTCTTGAAAAACTAATGCGACTTCAGATAATGACGCCTGTTGAACAGTTACAAGCCATTCACAAGCTTGAACAAACATCACCTTATATAAGAGATAAAGAATATATTTATTCCTATAAATAGTATGGCATAATGGTTTGAAGATATTTGGCAAGTTAAATTACCAGTGGATAGAAAGCGAGAAAAGCACCATGAAATTTCAAGAGGATATTTCTATTTTATACAAAATGCTTTTTCTAGATAATGAAGGAGACAACATTGAAGAGTTTGAAAATATTCTTAATGAATTATCGCACAGAGGAATAAATGATATAATCCCTGACCTTTGTACAATTTTTGAGGAAGATATTGCTGAGCCATCAGCTGGCGATTACCTTATTGAAACGATATTTTATATTGCTGACCGTTCTGGGACGAAGGAAGGACTATACAACTTGGCTATCGGTATTCCTAAAATGTTACCTCATGCAGAATTCTGGGCGGAAAGAATTCATCGGACACTTTTAAATTCGGAAGGTTTAGTAGCATCTTATATTAACGCGTTAGAAGATGTAGATAGCTCAACAAAACAAATAATTAAAGGAATTCTTCTTGAGATAAGAGAGGACAATCCAGATGTATATTCAGAAAAAGTTAATTCAATCTTAGAGAAATTAAATGAAAATCAATAAAACAGAATCTGTACATAAAGCGACTAAAATATTACTTGATATCCGACCTGTCATCAGCACAAAAGCAGCAAGATCTTGAAGGTGTCAAGGTAGCGGGGTTATATGTAGGAGTGGATTTACATAAGGAGCATCATACGGCTGTTATAATTAATTGGTGTTAAGAGAAACTAGGAGAAATACAATTTGAGAATAAATCATCTGCATTCTTTTTGATACTAAGGGGGATTTAAATGAAACCTCATTATTTTACGATCGGTGTTTACGGAAGAAATGTTTACAGAAAGTATAATTAATAGATGATTATATTCCATGTGGATGAACTGGAGAATATCCTAAAAGAGATATAAAAATTATATGATAAGGAGTAAAGTTTTTGGAAGAAAATAAAGATTTCCTCAATGAATGTATAAGTATTACAAACACTATTATAGGTAAGGTTTTTAAAATAGACAGCAATGATGAACAAGAAAAGCAAATCTTGGGTGCGTACCTTTTTGGAATGTTTAATGGGTTGGGGCATGAAAAAAATAGTACACCTGTTGAGATACAGGGTGCTATGATTCAGGTTGCAAATGAAAAACTAAAGTGTTCTTTAGAGTCTGATAATGCTAAACTTTGTTACAAGAAATAATAGTCAACGTAAAAAGCTGTTCGTACGCTTTGTTGAAGTTAAATTTCAGGCTGCATTATTAAAAGAGAAGGGCGTACAATCTTGCTGTTCGGTAGTGGACTTGTGAAACTTTTTTTCGCTTTATCAAAAATAAAAATATGAGGTGGAAATGAAAACGGGATATACTTTTAAATTTAGTGAAGATGGCTATTATATGCTGAGGCTAGGTGCCGAGCTTAGACTAATGAGCAAACAGTGGTGATGATTATGATTATTGAAATTGACGGTTTCTTTCATCAAGTTCTACTTACGGGTAAAAAGTGTTCAAAACAACAATTGAAGCAAATGTATCTTCGAGCCAAAGAGATAACCATTGAGTCAAAAGACTTTTCTAACGTATTTTGCAGGCTCCACAACTTTGAGCAAATCCCCTATTCAAAGGATATTAAGGTTGACTTCGTGTTAGATACTGATACCGATAGAATTTACGCTCTGTCATATTAACAAATGGTAGTGCTTTTTAGGGGGCCTCTTAAGAGTGAGGCTTCCCTAAGTTGTATACAAGAATCAACGTTATACATGGGTAGGGTATGGAACTATAAAATTTTTAGGAAAGGATACGAAGGTAGCATTATTAATAGGTGGAGAAGATGATGGAAGCTTCGATGAAGGTCAATACGTGGCATACAGCTCGTCAATGGATAATTGGAACAATGTCCAACATAATATATTGCAGCGATAAAGTACTATAAGCAAAAAAGGCATGAGCTCGGTTATGATGTTTCATTTAGCCAAGACTATCTATTAATTGAAACCGTTGATCAATTAATAGAACATATAACACTAGTAGGCATTTCGGTTCCCTATGAATTCCTTCGCGATGGACGTGATATAGGAATCTCATTTGATTGTTCATGGGATCAGGAAAATGGTTTAGGAATTCGTCTTATAGATGAAAAAGTAGAGGAAGTAGGTTATCAAGATGTTGCCATCTAAAGTAGGCTCTTGAAAGTATAGATGATAAGGTTACTGAATCAAGCTTTGGTGCAACATGAAAAATTTGATACATCCAAAACAAAAACAACACAATAGTATCCTTTTGTGACTTAAAGGAGTGTATGCATGATTAATTCAAGTAGGATAATGAATGCTCAAGCCATTACTGGCATTTTTGGAAGGATGCTAACGTTTAATGGTTCTGATTTATTGAATGTCCAAATAAAAAGAGATGGTCCAACACTATTCATTGAATTATCTACTAAAGAGATGGTCAAAAATAAGCCTAAACGCTGGAATGTATGGGACATAGTATATGTTGAGATGTCGTTTTTTGGTGTAAGAGAATTAGAAATCAATTCATTTGGAACTATGAATGAAATTAAACAGTTCGAAATGGAAGACATAGGGGAAGAGGGATCTATAAAAATTCAGTGTAGTAATAAAATGTCTATTACGTGTTTATTTGACTGGGCAAGGATTGAGCAAATAAAGCCTGGTTTAATAGGTACACTATAAGAACGATGGTAGAGCGGGTGGATTTGTATGAACGTATATGAAGAATTTATTGAGGGTATGAAACAGAATAACTTGAATAAAGAAGCAGTTATTGATGTTTTGAATAGATATGTAAATGGACATAATTTTTTACAACGCTTAGAAGATTTTAAAAATAAAGAAGAGAGCGTCGGGAGTATAGTGGAGTAATTTATTTGGATGAATATGAACAAGATGATGATGGGTATTTTGGACAACATCACGTTTTATTTTATTCAGGGAATGGTGACGAAGACTATGATATTGTGAATGATGAGGAGTTGTATCTCTATATCAGTGCTGCATGTGAATTTTACATAAGGAAACACGCTGAGAAGGAAAAGATCATTAAAGAATTATTATTGAAAATAAAAGAAACATATAGTCATAGTCAAAGCCTTTCAGAATAAATCTAAAAGGCTTTTTTACGGGCCATTATAAGCAGAAGGAGGAATTTTTATTCTTGCTTTGCAACTTTAAAGTAATAAATAGTTGTTCCGTAATAAATTATGCTAACGATAGAAAAAATGAGTTGCAGAGCTTATATGATAAAACCATTAAACATCCGTGTTTCTTGTATCCGCCAGAGGAGGAGAAAAATTGGCTTCGTATGTTTTATTACTAAAGGAATATGAAGATGATGAAAATGTCGTTTATAAATTTGGACCTAATGAAGAAATGATGGGTAAAATTGAGTTAAATAAAGTAACCAAGAAGGTTCTAGAGTTGGAAAGCTTGCCAGAGCAAAACATTGCTTCTACATTTTATTTTGATCGAGCCGCTCAAAGGTTGGCAGTTTGTCTTATAAGAGAAGGTGGCTTATTTCCAGAAAAAGCAGCTTTTGAGTCATGATAAATATAATAAAAACTTTTAATGAATAGTTACAAGAGAGCTTTGTGTTTAAATAAATTAAGTCAGTAATGTCAAGGGCAAGGTTGAAAAACGTTGCCCTTTAGGTATTAATGCTAGACAAAGGAGGAGTGATACTATGGAAGATTGGGAATATAACGAAATATTTGAGGCGATTAGAGAAGATTATAGCGATTATTTAAAATTAAATAAAGGACATGAGTATGCAATAGCAAGAACAATTAATGATTATATAAACCTTGGAAAAGTAGAAGACTTCATTGTGGATACTGCTGTAGGTGAAATATTGTTATTCAAAGATAAAATCTTTAATGGATATGTGGAAGGTATCACCCGAAGGCTAAGCATGTTTAAAGATATAGAGGGTACAAATGAATTGACGCAAGAAGAAAGAGAAGACTTAGCTAATAGGATAGAAAACGTATTGGATGGTCTCAGTGAAGTGAAGGTAGATTATAATCCTTATTCAAAGTAATTATCTGCAAAACGGAAGGAGGAAATCACATAATGAGTACTAGTTTTGATGATAAAAACAAGTTGATTCAAATGTACGAACAAAAAGGGCTCAACAAGGGCTCAGTTATGGATGTGCTGTGTGATTTTGTGATGGAGTATGACTTTGTTAGGATACTAGAAGGTTTCCTAAAGGAATATGTCGAAAGACGGGATTATATGGGGGTAGTATATTCAGATGCATTTGAT
This sequence comes from Priestia sp. FSL W8-0524, assembly GCF_038005965.1. Lineage (NCBI taxonomy): Bacteria > Bacillati > Bacillota > Bacilli > Caryophanales > Bacillaceae > Priestia > Priestia sp. FSL W8-0524. The sequence goes on along the minus strand of NZ_JBBOUG010000001.1, from coordinate 2,550,354 downwards.
AAAGAGGATGAAGAGTTTTTTGGAGAAAACCATGTTTTATTTTACTATGGTGTAGATGCAGAGGGAGAGGATACTGTAACGCACGAAGAGTTATACAAATATCTTCAAACGGCGTGCGAATTTTACATAAAAAGATACCCTGAGCATACTGAGAACGTGGAAGAACTCCTTTCAAAGATAAAAGATCAATATGATATAAAAGATTAATTGCTTGCTATAATTGGCTAAATGCTTTTCAAGTTTTGTAACGTAGAAATTGTATACAAAGGACAAGGTTAAAAACGGTGTCCTTTAAACGTTCAGTCACCTATTAGTAAATGTTATTTTAAACTATCTATATAGTAGAAATAGCAATGAAATGGTGAAGAAGCTAATCAATAAGGAGTGAGTTTTAGTGAAAATGGAAAGAATGCATGAAAGTTTATCCATTGAAGATTTAGAACGATTTGAGCATAGTCATTCTATTACAATTCCAAGAGAGTATAGAGATTTTTTACTGGAATATAACGGTGGTTATCCAAATCCAAGTGTTTATAAGATATCTGAAAAGCTGGGTGCAAGTATAGTAAACATTTTTTATGGAATTGGAACCATGTATGACAATTTAGAGAAAAAGTTTGATCTTTTCGAAGAAATTGTAGAAGCAGGGTTTATGCCAATAGCAGATGACCCAAGCGGGAATCAAATATGTATTGGGATCAGCAACCAGTATTTCGGACAAGTCTATCATTGGGCTCATTGTGAGGAAACTGAAGAAATGGAAAATATATATTTTTTGTCAAATAGCTTCAACGATTTTCTTAATTGTTTATATGAGGACTGATCACTTTACATATAAAAAAAGAACGGTTGTAACAGGTGACACGAAAGGAGAAGTAATATTAAATTTCATTCTTCAATTGACTGCTATTTTAATTCCTACTGGTTTGCGGAGTTAGATGGTTTTCTGGATAGCCATTACATCACGTTAGAAGCTGTATTACCAAATATTGAATTGGATACGTTTGAAAGGAACTTAAAGGGATATAAAAGAAATCGCGATAAGCTTGATAAGGTTCCTATAGGTATAGAAGGCAATGGTTTGGTAGTTGTGATTGATAACCTCAGCGGCAGAGTAGAATTAGAAGATTTTGAACGAGGTTGTTTTAAAGAAATTGCAAACTCCTTAGAAGATTTAATTTCTAGCCTGCGCTTACAAAGATAACAAGAGTATGTACAAAAAAGAATTAAATCATCATCTACAGAAAGGGGAGGAATGGCATGAAGATCGAATTATTAAAAGCAGTGGACCAAGAGTTGGAAATGTACCCTGAAGCTTTTGGCGGTGCTGTTACTAGTGAGGAAGTGACACAAGCTGAAGCTAAGCTAAAAGTGAAACTTCCAGAGGACTTTAAAAAATTTCTTTTGAGGTATGGTTCGGGGGCAATTGGTGAAGCGGTTGTTTTAGGGTTAAGAGAGGCAGAGTTTGTGTCTACACCGTCATTTGTAGATAAATCTATACAGTTCAGAAATATTCTTTGTCAAGGATACGAGCATTTTGTTGTGATTGGAGTAGACAGTGCGGGAAATCCAGTAGGCTTTCAATATCCTAATAAAGAAATCATCATAGTTGATTTTGACTTTGGCGGAAAAAAAGTTCTAGCCGGAAGCTTTGAAGACTATCTAGAAAAATCGATTCGTGAAGAATTAAATATCCATTTCTGATTGGAGTTATGGAATAATCCGTATTTATAAGGAGGAATTAGATGAGAAAAGATTTAGAGTGGGAATATGCTGATTGAGAAGTATCAGAAAATGAGGTTGAAGAAAGTGGAAGGCAATTAGGATTCCACTTACCTAAAGATTATATTGATTGTGTAAAAATAAATGGAGGTGCTAGCGTATTACCAGAAGAATTTAATGTAGGCAACGTAGAGCGTTGTTTTGGTAGTTTATTTAGCTTTGATAAGAAAAGCAGTAAGTACATTGTTCAAAAATATGAACTATATAAACCTATGCTTTCGAAAAAGGTTTTTTCTATTGCGAATGATCCCGCTGGAAATTTATTTTGTTTAGATTGTAAAAATAATATAGACAATCCGATTGTGGTATTTTGGGAACATGAAAATGCTGCTGAAAAAGAAGTGTTAATGCAAGAGAAAGGTTTAACTGAAGAACAAGTGGAAGAACGTGCAAGGAGCAATGTATTTTACATCGCAGATACGTTTACGGATTTTTTAAGTAAATTACATGATTGAAAAGCTTTTTGTAAGTGCACGTTGATTTGCTAAAGTCTCTAAGGGGTATTTTTGTGGAAATGCTTCATCAAAAAAATGCTCAAGCGTATAACAATATGTCACTCGTCAAAATTTGGAGGGTTTTCTTTTAAATATTTAAATATAGTTTATGTAAAAGTCAACATACATGTTAGGTTTTATAACATAAATTTCTGAATAATCATTTACTTATTCACTTATTTCATGGTATGTTATATGACATAGATATTGTAACTTGCAATATGGGCTGAAAATTAGCCATTGCAATATATACTTATTTTTCTAAAAATGAACCTGAACGAGCCGGTGCTCTATACATATATGAATACATCTACGTATAACTAGTCAAAAAGAATGAAGGCTTTTCTATTTATAGTGCTGATTGTTCTTTGGGCTGAGTATAGTTATAGTAGGTGAAATTTTCAAGGCAGTTATTTTGGTTTTTAAGCTGAATTTTTGGAATAGTTTGTTATTTTATTAATCAATGCTTTACCACTTAGAAGTAGGTATAAAAGTTTACTAATAAAAGAAAATGCAGACGGAATTTAATAAGTTTTTTGGAATTTGTGGGCGATTTTCTCACTTTTTTATCATTTTTGAATAGTTTATAATCATCAGACAATTATACTGTGATATAGTTATAAGTGAGACAGAAAAAGGTGTGTTCTTAGGTCGCACCTGAATTTTTTTACTACGTAAGCAGGAGCGCCTACATCTTTTTACAAATATAGGGGATGAGGAAGGTTATAATGAGCAACGTACAGAAAAAAACAGACGTTATCTTAATTGGTGCCGGAGTCATGAGCGCAACTTTGGGATCATTACTCAAAGAGTTAGCACCTGAATGGGACATTAAAGTATTTGAAAAACTCGCAGACGCAGGGGAAGAAAGCTCGAACGAATGGAATAATGCAGGGACGGGCCATTCTGCGCTGTGCGAACTAAACTATACATCAGAAAAAGCTGATGGATCTATAGATATAACGAAAGCGATCCGAATTAACGAGCAGTTTCAGCTGTCAAGACAGTTTTGGTCTTATCTTGTAAGCAGCAAGTTGATTCGCAATCCGCAAGATTTTATCATGCCAATTCCGCATATGAGTTTGGTACAAGGGGAAAAAAATGTATCGTTTCTGAAAAAGCGTTTTGAAGCGCTGTCAAACAATCCGTTGTTTCAAGGAATGGAGTATTCCGACAGCCCTGACAAACTAAAAGAATGGATTCCGCTAATCATGAAGGGGCGCACGTCAAATGAACCGATTGCCGCAACTAAAATTGATTCGGGAACAGACGTAAACTTCGGTGCTTTAACACGCATGTTGTTTGATCATCTGAAGAATAAAGGGGTTCACGTTCATTACAAACGAAGTGTAAAAGATATTAAACGTAAAAGTGACGGTATGTGGGAAGTAAAAGTCGCAGATGTAGACAGCGGCAAAGTTGAGTACCACACGGCAAAGTTCATCTTTATCGGAGGTGGAGGCGGAAGCTTGCCTTTACTTCAAAAAACAGGTATTCCTGAATCCAAGCATATTGGAGGATTCCCGGTAAGCGGATTATTTATGGTATGCAATAACCCTGAAGTCATTGCGCAGCATCACGGGAAAGTATATGGAAAAGCCAAAGTCGGAGCTCCGCCAATGTCGGTTCCGCACCTTGATACACGCTATATTGATAACAAAAAGACGCTGTTGTTTGGTCCATTTGCCGGCTTTTCACCAAAGTTCTTAAAAACAGGTTCAAACCTGGATTTAATCAGTTCTGTAAAACCGAATAATATTTTAACCATGCTAGCAGCAGGTGTCAAAGAAATGGCGTTAACGAAATACCTGATTCAGCAAGTGCTGTTATCAAATGAAAAACGTGTGGAAGAACTGCGTGAGTTTATCCCGAACGCAAAAAGCGAAGACTGGGATATCGTCGTAGCAGGCCAGCGTGTTCAGGTAATCAAAGACACGGAAGCCGGAGGAAAAGGAACGCTTCAGTTTGGTACAGAAGTTGTAAGTGCCGCTGACGGTTCTGTTGCTGCACTTCTTGGCGCTTCTCCTGGTGCGTCAACGGCGGTTCACGTTATGCTTGAAGTATTGGAAAAATGCTTCCCAGAAAACATGAACAAGTGGGAGCCAAAAATAAAAGAAATGATTCCTTCCTATGGCATGTCGTTAGTTGATCATCCAGACTTTTTTAACGAAATTCATGCGTCTACTTCACAGACGCTTGGTTTAATAAAAAAAGAGTCTGTTTATAGCTGAAGATTTTACGCCACAACAAACAGCACATGCGTATGTGAAGAAATCTACAGGCGTGCACAAACACCACCTTTTCTTGAGGTGGTGTTTTAATGGTCTTTATATGTAGAGTTTGATTTAAGAGCGGTATTGATTGCTTCCAGGCTGAACTTTTAAATGCTTCCACGCCGCAATTGCATCATCGCGGCTTTTTCCTTTGTTTTTCGAATCGTTAAAAAAATCGCGAATAAAGCGGTTGTACTCAAACTGAGGCGCAATTTCTTTTTGATAAGAAGGCTGCTTTTTTCGTTTTTCTTCTTCATGCCACGCTTTTACCACATCTAGATAGGCTTTCCCTACATTTTCTTTAAAGTAGTTTTGAATATACGTGGAAAAATGAAACGTAGGATGAATGGCTTTCTTAAAAAAAGCCCGTACTTCTTGACTGCAGCGATGATTTTCTCCAATGACGGTATCTAATGTTAGCGGCGCTTGTGTTTTAGAGGACGAGCGTCTTTTAGAAGGTGATTTTGATTGTTGAGTGTCACCGGTTGTTAAAGACACTTCAATTCTTTTTGAAAGTTCCATTTTAGATCCAGACGGGCTCATGTTGTTTTCTCGGCAAAATTGCTGCAGTTCGGTTTTGAGCCAGTAAAAGTCCGTAAATTCGTTGATAGGTAAGTCTCTTTTAAGTTCGGGTCTCATTGTTTTCACCTCCATATATTTACAAAGTAATTATAGAACGTTTGTTCTTGTTGGTCAATTGTTTTAGAGAATTATGAAGGAATGTCTTTATATTTCTTCCTATTTTATAAAGAAGAAAAAGCATCTAGGCAAGAGATCTCTTGCAAATTCCAAAATCAAACAATTACAATGATAGAAAGGAGTTGATCATATGACGCTACATAAAAAAGTCCTTTCTACAATTCTAGGAGGAGCTGTCGGAGACGCTTTAGGCGTTCCAGTTGAGTTTAAAAAACGCGATTCATTTCGGATCACAACTATGACCGGCTACGGTACGTATAACCAGCCTGAAGGAACGTGGTCAGATGATACATCTCTGACGATGTGCTTGATTGATAATCTACTAGAAAAACAAGATGAATATGATTTGATGCAAAAGTTTGCGAACTATTGGTCGGATGGCTACTGGACGCCGTACGGAGAAATGTTTGATATTGGCATCGCAACAAGCGAAGCGATTCGCCGCTATAAAAGCGGGCTTCCTAAAGAAGAGTGGGGAGGAAGCGCTGAATACGACAACGGAAACGGAGCGCTTATGCGTATCGCACCGCTTGCGTTTACACTATGTGATGAACCTAGCTTTACAAAAAGAAAAGAAGCAATAGAAAGAATTGCGCACGTCACGCACCGCCATATGCGCTCTACTCTTGGCTGCATTATATACGTGGAGCTGCTTATTCGCCTTCTTGACGGCGACGAGCCTTTTAAAGCATATGAAAAAGCGGTAAATCTCTGTCAAAAGCAGCTAACAGGTACGGAGTATGAAGCAGAGTTCACTGCGTATGAACGAGTGTTAAACCTAAGCTTGCCGCACGCAGCGAGAAAGGAAATCGGGTCAACCGGATACGTCGTCAGCTCGCTAGAAGCATCTCTTTGGTCTTTTCTGCAAAGTGATGACTACAAAGAAGCTGTACTCACTGCTGTGAATTTAGGAGAAGACACGGACACAATAGGCTTTATTACGGGTACTATGGCAGGAGTATATTATGAGCTGGAGGGCATTCCTGAAGAGTGGGTTTGTCAGCTTGCTAAAAAAGAAGAGTTAGAGAAAGCGTGTAAGAAGTTTGCGGATATATGTTAATGGATAATAAAAATTACTTTAAAGAGCAGAGGAGATAAAATGAAATTTTCTATGGATTTTGGCGATACCAATTTTATCGGAGTGGCCAATGCAAAAGAATATCAATCATTTGTCGATGAGGATTGGGAGCTAGATCAGCTTTTGAACCATTTTGGCAGTGAAATGAAAAAGAGAAATATCCTAGTATGTCAAATGACAGAAGAAGGAATTGAACACTCCTGGAACGTAGAAGTGAAGATTGGAACAGAGTCGGATATAGGTACATACTTTAGAAAAGCAACAGGTTATATAAATGTAACCAATCATCAGCTTTATCTCGTAGATTATGACTGCCTTACGATGGCCGCCCAGTTTGAAGATCAGTCTGTGCCTGATCAAAACTGTTCTAAGTATAGAATTGATATTAAAAACGGTATGTACAAGGTCGAGCTTATTCAATTTTATAATGTTGACCAAGATGAGTATACAGGAAATGACCAAACGGATCTTTTATTGAACTTTATTAAGATGGAGCATGTTGAAGAAACAGCCAATGAGGTATTTTGGTGTACGTATTAAGTAGTAAACGTACCGTAGGCTACTAACTTAGAGGCGTAGTGTGCCGTTCTAAGGCATTCTATCTTATTTATATACTCACTGAAACCCTCTGGCTTTGCGTCAGAGGGTTTTTATGGTCAAAATTATTTATAGTATACTTTACATACAAACTTCACGTTAAAGAAAGGTGATCACAGTGCCAAATGCATGGGATGCAGAACAAATCGTATCAGCACCGCTTGCCAAAACGTTAATCGAGACGCAGTTTCCAGAACTTGCGCCCGCTGTAATTTCGCTGCTTGGCTACGGCTTTGACAATACGGTTTATCAAGTAAACGACCGGTTTGTTTTCCGGTTTCCTAGACGAGAACTAGCAGTGAGGCTACTAAAAACGGAAAATCGGCTTTTACCAAGTCTTGCTTCTCAATTGCCTCTATCGATTGCAGAGCCCATTTTTTTCGGTAAGCCGAATGCAGGCTATCCTTGGCCTTTTACGGGCTATCACTACGTTCAAGGAACTCCACCTGGAAGGTTAACAGAAGAAGAGCGCATACAATCCGCTTCTGTACTAGCGAGGTTTCTTCGCACGTTACATCACTATCCTTACTCAAAAGCGCAAGAGCTCAGTGTTCCGTTTGATGAGTTAAATCGGCTTGATATGATGAAGCGAAAGTCTGGGCTAGAGAAGTATGTCAAGCAAATGAAAGAGCGTAGTCTTTATTCAAAACAAGAGATTCTTGAAGACTATGTAAATGACATACAAGAAATTAAGTATCAAGAAAAACATGTACTAGTTCACGGAGATCTTCATATTAAAAACATGATTGTTGATCAAACCAATATGGTTTCAGGCATTATTGACTGGGGAGACGTTCATATTGGTCATCCGGCAGTTGACCTAGCGATTGCCTATAGCTTCCTACCATCTAAAGGAAGAGCTCGTTTTTTCAAAGAATACGGAGAAGTAGATGAAGAAACGCACAGGCTTGCAAAATGGAAAGCCGTATTTACAACCGTAGTGCTTGTGGCACATAGCTACGATCAAGGAGATAAACAAACGTTAGAAGCGGCTCTAGAAAGCTTGAACCTGATTTTTCAAGAGTAATAAAACTGTAATAGAATTTCTGTTCAATTCCTGTATAGTTAAGAAAGGATAAAAATAAAAACAACAGGTGAAGCAAACGATGAATACAAGCCACTGGAATGAATCAGCAGCACATTTACTAGAAAGGTGGATAAAGCTATATAAAGAAAAAACATTTCTTATTGAAGAAACGGAATCTTTAAACATACTAAAAGAAGAAGTAGACGGGATGGATAAAGAAAAATTCCTCTCCATAGTAGAACGTCAGCTGCAGAAAGTGTATGACGAACTGGAAAAAGAACGTACAGAGTCTAACATAAGTCACATTGAATATACGATGTTGACGTTTCTTTCGAGCGGTTATCGAGAGTACATAAAAAAGCGTCAAAGCAATATGAGACAGTTTGAACAGTTAACAAACATACATAGGAATGTGACAGAGTTTTTCGGAAAAGAACTTTTTTCTGAAGCGGATATGGTAGCGTTTAGAAACGACTTTTTTCAACTAACAGAAAGACATGCTAACACGTCATTGCTAAAAGAAATCAAGGAAAGCTGGAATGCTTATTTGCCCGCGTTCGTTGACTTTCAAAAAAAGCATGAACATGTAAAACAAGCGATAGCCACAGTACTCGAAGAAGACAAGAGCTTAAAGCAAGAGTGGCATCAGCTAAGCAAAAATAAAGTAGTGACCAAACAAAAAGCGACCGCCTTTCGCACAAAGCAGCATGAGCTAAATGAAAACATTCGAAAAGCCACAACTGCACAAAAACAGTTACTCGAACTGCACTGGCCTGATGTTTGCAGCCAGTTTGATGCGCTACAAGAAAAAATGAGTAAGAGTCTTTTTACCGTGCTGAAAGAAACGGAACGCAGTATGGAAGTCATTAGCCAAAACGATGCAAATGAACACGCCAAGTTAAAGCAATCACTTAACGACCTACATGCAGTCCACAAAGTTGACGTTCATCAAACGTGGTTAGCGGCTTTTATTAAAAAATCACGACCATTTTTTAACGAACTGAGTGAAGATATAAAGGATACTCGGTGTCAAGAGCTATGGAACCGAATTTACGGCATGTATAAAGGAATAGCAGTAAACGAGTTTATTGTTACCTACGAAGAATTATTAGCACTTCAGCCGCTTAATAGTATAAAAAGCACGGAGATGCCAAAGCCGTTAGCTCGGTTAAAGGTAGATATAGAACCTGTTACACTGCCAGCCTACGCAGACTTTCCTGTGCTCAAAAAGCAGCAATCATCAAGACGCACTTTTCCTATTTTAATAGGAGGCGCTATTGTTATGGTCTTATTGCTGACGATTGTATATATGAATCGTGATAATCAAACGGTAGAAACAAGCTCAGACATAAAAACTACGGCCAGCACGAAGTCGTTAAAAAATGAACAGCCTAAGCCAGATGTTGTAAGCAAAACGGATCTTGAAAACTTTTTTATTTCCTATAAAGCCGCGTATTTTTCAAGCTTAAACAGCGGCGACTTTAGTGGGATGGCGCCCTATATAGACTCGAATCAGCCAGTGTATAAGCAGCTGAAGAGCTATATCACATCACTTGCCGGCAAAAACGTATCGTTTGCTAACGATCAGTTTCTCGTGAAAAAGACAGAATCACATGACAACGGAACCTACGACATTTATACAAACGAAGTATATACGTTCACTGATTCATATGACGCGAGCACGCAGTTTAAAAAAGAACGAATTTACCATGTGAAAACTGCTGGCAAAGACAAACTTCAAATTACTAAAATTGATACACTAACAGATGAGCAGAAGTCGGTGGAAGAGTGAACGGTTTCTGAGAGATTATGAATAACCGCTAGTTCCTTTTGGGGGCTAGCGGTTGTTTTGGTTGGAGAAGTTGAAAGTGGTTAGGGTGAGCTCTACGCTGCCGGAGATAAACATAGTTTTGGATTGTAACAGATTTAGTTTAAACGTGTTGATATAACAGGATCGATTTTTTTGTGTGTCGGATTTAGTAGGAAGTGATTGGGGACAGTTTGTTCATTTGTGTCCCCTATATTAAAATCGATGTTCGATCTATAATCCCTATTACTCAAACGAGGCAGGAGGGGAATAAATAAATTTTAAATAGTCTCATCTGTTCAGCTTTAGAAGGTGACTTTTCGTCTGTTATATAGCCCATCGTTCGATAGCCTATTAAACGCTTTTCATACATTTTCTTTAAGAATAGAAACTACTTCCCCATTTTCAACAGCTAAATAGATTTTATCAGGGGGAAGGGATAAAGTTCTTTTTATATATAAACCTTCCTCTTTTTTAACTTTTTCTATTTCCATTTTTATGTTTTTCTGCTTTTCAATTAAGTAATTGCTAGTACTTAATCTTGTTCTAAATTCTTTAGAATAAGAATTTAATTCCTTCAAGAAATGTTGTTTGTTCTCTTTAATGGTTTCAAGCAGGTGATTCGCATCTGTAATCGAATGCTCAATTACACTTTCGGAATCACCATACAACTCCATTAATTTTAAACAACTATTTACATTCATAAAACATAAATTTATTAACTTCTTATAATCGTCATATTCTTTAATGATATTCCTTAAGTTATTAACTTCGGTATCAGTCTTCCAAATCCAAACTTTTTTCTTTAGTTTATAAACTTGAGTAGTAACATCATCTAAATCTTTAATTAATGAGTAAATAGATGATATATTTTCACGATAAATAGTTTCTAATTGATTGAATACTCTGTCATTAATCTCGCCGTTTAAATACAACGAATATGCTCTCTTTAAATAGTCATATGAACCCTTTGCATTTCCGTAATACTCATTCTTTCTCATCAATATTACACGATTTAAAGAATGTTGAATTTTATCCAATTCTTTTCTTATTTCTTGTAAATGTTCCTGTGAGACTACAATTGTTAAAGTATTTATTGCAAGAGCCTTTAATTGGGCGGGATTATAATTTAAACTTTTTACATTAGCATGCTCTATTATTGTACCTTTACTATTTACTGCTAACGCGCGTTGGTATCCTTCCTTTTGTAAAGAGTCCATAAGTTTTACAGTGCCTTTTTTTATTTCCTCTTGAACGGTCTCTGAGAAAATAACTTCAAAGACTTCTTTATCTTTAGATAAATGGATTGCATTTGATTTGGCCAAACGAAGGATATTGTTTGAATATTCTTTAAGATAATGATTGGGTGCTATTAACTGTCCTGTCTTTAGAATTGATTCATCACTTTTTTGAATTATAAAAGGTAAGTCAGTAGATTTAAGAATTTGATCTTCATTTTTATTGTATAAATTTTTCTCTACTTTGGATTCTACGTTTTTATTTTTATTCTTATGCTTAATCACATAAAAAGCAAAACCGACAAATAAAAGTATCACGAATAGGTATAATAAATTAACTTCATTCATTTGTAGCCCCTTTTCCTTATATGTATTTATATGAGAAATCAAGTTTAAAATATTATATCATATTGGTAGATGATGACAAACGTTCGAGTTTTTACAAGAATGATTTAAACCTAAAAAAAGAAGAGTTAAATTCGGTTCTTATGTAAAAAACTTTTGAAACATAAACATACTGATACTATTATTTTAAAAAAGGTGAGTGATTTATATAAAACAAAAAACTTGTTCAAGTGAGAATACTATAATTATGATGTAATTCCACAAATGGTAAGATGATATTTATACCATAACCTATGTTTTTATGGTGTGGTGAAAGGGTAGGGAGAAACGAGTATAGATCACTCAGAAGACAACTATATATGGACTCCATCACTCCATTGCTGAATTGGAATAACTTATACATCGTCGTAAACCAGTGAGTGATTCTCAACGAGTCGGTGGAACAAATATCTTTAATAATGAATGGACATATTTGTATCATACTATGGATTTGGAAGAAAAGGCGGTTGATTTTTATTTAAGTTAAATCAGAGATAAAAGAGCTGTAAAAAACATTTGTACGCCCCTTAATTTTAAGAAATTTACATTATATTTGCAGCAGAATCGTTTTGGAAGGGGAGATGAGTACTGAAGCCAAAAGTACCTTGGATAGATGAAATTGTGAAAGCTGTTCAAAAACTAGGGGGGGAGGGCACTTTGGAAGAGATATACGATGAGGTGGAATTTGAAAAAACTATTAATCTTTACTCTTATACTGATTGGAAAGCACAGGTACGAAAAAACCTTTATCTGCATTCTAGCGACTGTGATATTTTTAGAGGTATTAAGGGAGGGGAGACTGACCTTTTTTATTCTATTGAGGGAAAAGGTAAAGGACGATGGGGGTTAAGAAGTTTTGAGCCTACTGAGAAGAACGTGGATCTTACAGAAGATGACATGGGGTTTGAGGAAGGAAAAAAGAAATTGAGACAGCACATTGTTCGAGAGCGAAATCCTCAGATTATTAAGCTTGCAAAAGAACGTTTTAAACAGAAATACGGAAAAATATTTTGTGAGATTTGTGGTTTTGATTTTTTTGAGTTTTATGGGGAAGTCGGAGAGGGGGGTATTGAAGGTCACCACACAATTCCTATCTCAGAGCTTGAGGAGGATCAAAAGGTAAAAATTAATGACATTGCTTTGGTTTGTTCCAATTGTCACAAAATGCTTCATAGGAGAAGACCATGGCTCTCAAAGAGTGAATTGCAAAAATTGATTAGAAAGTAAAAGAGGGTTCAAGAAAGAATCGTATAATCGGAAAAGGGATTTTAAGTAAAGTGAGAATATTTTCATTATTTAAACTAGTGGAATTCAAAAACATATAAGGTTCTTACTATTAAAAATACAATGATGGAAAATAACTATGAAGGAACGATATGCAAAGGAAAGAACAAAGATATATATTGAAACTTTTAAAGTCTTCAACGACTCTGTAGGTGAATTTCATCATCCTAAACTTATTGTGAAGAATCTATACTCAGATATATCAATTAATCAAGTGGCTTCACCTTATGAAAAAGACATTTTGTATGAACAAATCAGGTTAGCTCCCTTTATAAATTGAGTGAATTATAAGTTATTTAACAAGCATTGGATGGTATTCTATAATTTATAAAAGGGAACATAAGAAATGGGGGAATAAAAAGTGGCTTGTGAAAAGTGCAAGAAACATTTAAGTAAAGAAGACATAGTGGAATTTGATGAGTTTGGTAAATTAGAAGAAGCGGTCCCTTATTGTTACGATTGCTTTAAAGTAATAATTACAACAAAATTTAATTCTTTCGGTGATACCTGTGAGAAATGTGGAGCGCCATTAGAATTGAAAACAGATAACTTAGAAAAAGACGTTATTGAAGAAAAAATTCTGTGGTACTACTGTAAACAAGCATTAGAAGCAAAAGATTATGAAGATCATGATTCAATAGGAGAGTATATTACACAACCTGGAGCCGATTAAACATAGTAATAAAAATAGAACAATTTTTTCAAATAGAAGAGCTGTCTTGATCCTCTTGACGGAGCAGGCAAGAAGATATTTTATAGTTAAGAGTTTTTTTTGCTTAATATATTGTCGGGAAATTTTTTTCTAGAATAAGCATATATAGATAATTAACATGCAATATTTGTTTTATAAACAGGTCTAATTAACTAGATTGGTGTTTTGGTGAATTCCTTTAGTATTAAACATTTATTTAAGTAAAAGCAACAAGTTTGCATATATTTTTTACTTCTGTTATTTAAGTAAATAACTATTTTAAAACACCTTTAATTTGTTAACTACTTTTATTACCTTTAGATTTTACAATGCTATTAACATAAGCGACACGTAAAAAATCCTATTAAAAGTTATGTGCGAAACTTTAAAAAGATTTTTTTACGAAAGAATTTTATATTTTTATAATTTTTTAAGACTTCAGTATGCTAATATATTTATATAATAAATGTAAGTAAATGTAACTAAATGTAATATAATAAATTTAAAAAGCGTAATTAGGTAATATTTCATATGAAATACTGTTATTTTATAAAGGTGGAACCCGTAAATGAATGAATTTGTAACATACTTAAACTCATTAAATAATGCAAATAGTTCTAATGAGAATGCTCTGGCTGAGGCTCAGGTCACGAATAAATTTTATAAGAAGGTTCATATTGATAGGAATCTGGGCGTTTATCTTGTTGAGGAGTTACGGAAGAAACCTACCTGCGTAATTCTTACAGGGCATGCAGGGGACGGAAAAACAAGTTTGGTTTACCAAATTTTAAAAACATTTAATATTTTTAACGAACAAGAAGGTCTTAAGAAGTATGAACAAAAATATTCGAGTGAATTAGGTCGTGAACTATTCTATATAAAGGATATGAGTGAGCTTAAAGAGGCTGACCAAATTGAGCTCTTAAAGCAAGCTCTTTTAGGTAAACAACAAAATATGTCTTCAATTGTTGTTTCAAATACAGGACCATTAATTGCTACATTTAAACAATTAATAAATAATAATCTTGTTGATGAGATTACAGAAGATCAAGTGGAAATGGAACTTTTAAAGCTAATGGATGAAAATAAAGGTTTAGAAGTGAGAATAGGAGATTACGAGATTTTATTAGTAAATATGGCTCGTATTGATAATGTCGTGTTAGTTCCAAAGCTACTAGATCGAATTACTTCAGAAGACCTTTGGGATACTTGTCAATTGTGCGCGAAAGCAGATGTCTGTCCTATTTACACTAACTATATATCAGTAAGGGAAAATAAACATAATATCAGTAGATTTATAACAAGTTATTACCGTTGGTTGTTTGAATCTGATAGAAGATTGACAATTCGACAAATTCTTGCACAATTATCGTATTCAATGACCGGAAATCAGACATGTGATTCGGTTATGGGGAATTCTGGAGTGGAGTTCAAGTTTAGGTATCACTTCAGTAATTTGTTTTTTGGATACAGGGGATTGCATATATATGACGAAGCCCGGCAAATTCGCGCAATAAAAGAACTTTACGAGTTGGAATTAGACAGTAAAGAAACAACTTATGATTATGATTATTTTGTTAAAAATGATTTCTCTCATTTAACGAAAGCCACTCAAAAAATCACTTCAGAAGTTTGGGCTAACAGATTACAAAAATATAAACTTAAACCTGCCGATTATATGAAGACGGAGGAACCTTATCTATTGCGAAAAGCTATTCGTAGAATGAATATCTTATTCGGTCAATATGATGAAGACATGCTAAATAATTTACTTGATGAATTATTTTCTCCTATCTTTAGTAAATACCTTACTTATCGAGAGAGAAAGTGGACCATAAAAGAGAGTAGGAATATAAAGTCTACACTATATAAAGCATTACATTATATTCTTGTTGGCACACATCCAGAGCAGGAAAAGGACAAGATTTACTTAACTTTACAGCGACAAGGAACGGGAATGCAAAATGTACAATTGCTGCTAGGAGAGCTAAACGATAACGATATGACGGTTATACAAAAGTATCAAGAGTCGGCATTCGATAATGATGAGAACCACTATGAAATCTTTATCGGTTTCTCAAGTCGTAAGGAGTACAGAATACCTTTAATGTTAATGGATTACTTTGATCGTATTGCTAAAGGGGCTGTCTCTACAAAGATTAATCCTTCCTTGAGCCACGGGATTGATAAGATGAGGTCTCATTTATTTTCTAATTATAAATACCGAGATGATGAAGAAATGATTAGGCTCTTAGTTCATACGTTAAAAGGTCCTAAGTTAATTAAACTGCAAATAGACGAATCGGAAATATTTGTGGATTAAGGAGAATGAGTAAATGTCTTCAAAAACAAGCAATTATACTATCTTTCCAAAAGTAGATGATAAGGATATCACTAAACACAATATACAAATTCAAACATATGGACAAAGATTATTTAGGGATCAGACACTATACGAATATTTATTAGAGTTTCTTGTGATTTTTTCATCACCAAAAAGTACAAGAGATAAGAAGTTCTCTGAAGCAAGCGATGAATTTAAATTTCTAATGGACCTAAAAAATCAACATATGGTATATTATCCATCCCCGAGAATGGGATTAAAAAGATTCACTTTCTTAAATCGTAGTGAATTAGAAAAGCGATTCTCGATTGATATAGAAGCATTAGAAGAACATAGGGATATATTAAGAAACAAGATTACTGTTGAAGATTCTAATATAAAGAATGAGTTTGTGTTAAACATTCTGCAAGACTTATTATATGGATTCAATGCGATTACAGGTAAACGTTCTTGGTTTGCACAGTCTCTTCTTCCTATTGCCCCAGAGCTAATATTTTGTGAAGCAATAGGTAAAAAGGAAGAAAGGGAGAAAATAGAAAAAAAAGATATAAAGGTTAAAGATATAGATGGAAAATTCGATTTTAACTACAGAGCTTTTATGGCTAGAGGAGGCGAGGTGTACTACCTACATGTTTTACAAGGGGTTGAGGAAAGCCCAGATTTAAAGGAAGAATTAGAGACTCGTTTACAATATTTAATTAGTAGTGTTCCACAGTTAAGTAGCATCGCTCAATTTATACAAAATAATTGGCGGAATGAAAAATATACAGAACTAGAAACTGAAGAAGGAACACCCTTAGATAAAATTGATTACGTGACTAAAAGTACGGAATGGATCCCAGATACTTATAGGAAAAGAGCAGCTAACACGGTACAGGAGTTAACAAACTTGCTTGGATCTTCTGTCAACACATTAGAGAAAATCGAAATGCTTTCCTCTCTTATAGCATTACAAGTTATACGAATGATGTGTCTTCAAGCTCAAATGAAGTTAGAAGGAATGGACAATTGTGAATGGCTAATTGATGTAGTTAATGATCCTGGAAATCCAATCCGGAAGATGGCTATAGCTTCTTATGAAAGATTAGAGGAAAATGTATTTCGCGCAGTTCATAAAGCAAGTATAGAGGATTACATAGATAAGAGTGGAACTAAAAGAGAAGAGGAAGCCATCTATGAAGATGCTTCTAAAGACACTAACAGACTAGTCAGAAAACTTGGGAAGCAGCTTGGTTTTATTGTGCCACCAAAAGGTGGAAATATGCGTTTTGGTATTAATGAGGATATTATAAAAGTATTAGTACTAGCTCTTGTTCCACCTGGAGAGAGAATGTTGTACACTACCTTCTTAGAGAAATGTTATAGGCACTTTAAAATTATTATTGGCCCAAATGAGGCACAGAAACATTGGTCAGAAAATAATAGTCTCGATTTGACAATGTTTAATGCAAATTCCGAGAAATTTCTGGCCATGCTCAAAGACTGTGGATTCTTAAGGGATTTATCTGACTCAACTTCTATTGTAGAAAACCCATTTCAGGAGTGAAAAAGTTGAAAGAATATATTAGTGAGATTGTCAGTATAGTGCATGATAATATCGATTTTACAGATAAAAGTAAAGCTTATCTATTTCGTCTAGATAACTTTGTGCATCCTCGCATTTACCTAGAGGTATGTAAAAATTTCAGAGAAACCGCTTCTAAGAAAGGCATTAGTTTCCATGCTAAGCTGTCTAAAGAACAGTATGCTATCTTTCATAAACATGAAGAATTGCTGCTAGCACTTAAGGAATTAGAACAAGAAGGGTTTGTTGAACAAGAGGCGCAGATGACGACATGGAGAAACTCTGTGGCTGATCAAAAAGGCATTTTATTTTTAATGGGAACCGAAAGTGTTAAAGACAAAGGAGGATTAGCAGATTTTTATAAACTCTCTCCTGAAGTCATTGATCAACAAGTAGGGAAAAAATATACTAACTGGTTTGTAAAGTTAATAGATGTTGAAGATCAGTTTGAGAGAACCGCAGTTAATCATTTCCTAGAGCATCTCTTCCGATTAGTACCTAAAGATCTATATAAATTAAGTTGTATTATTGATCGTTTAGAAAAAGAGATGTTGTTTGGTGTCGAGGAAGTTCTAGAATCTATGGGTAGGAACTTAGTAACTGATTGGGGTTTACCTTGCATACATGGCTTTGATAGTAGGACTATGAGCCAATTGGGAAAAGGTAAAAAGTTTGATCTGCTCGATAAAGCTAATAAATTTAAAAATAGGGCCGAATTTAAAGATGGCTTAACAAAAGCCAGATTTAATAAATTGCTTAAAAAAATTGAGGATTTTAAAACAAGTAAAAAGCGTGAAGAGTTTAATGAAAGTATAGAGCAATCAAAAAAAATATTTGGTTCAGTTGAAAAATTTGAACAAGCACTAATTGACTATTTCAAGGGAAAAAATCTAGAAGTCCTAAGGCCTCAGCTCTTTCAATTAGATTTTAACTTTATAAATGCTATCGTCAATTTCAAGACTACAAAAGAGGACCCAAAAGTAATAAAAGATACAGTTATTAAGGTATATGGAGCACCTATTGAGGCTTTTGCAAAAATAATCTTCAGTAGCTTATCAGCACTACGAAAGATGAATGACGATAAAGATAAGCCAAAACTGCAAATAACTGTTCACGAAGCAGTGCTTTCTAATTATGTAGAAGATAACGAATATGATCTCTACAATGCATGGGCAAAGATTTGTTTTACGACAGGTGGACTTATTGAATATCTACAAGAGGAATTAGAAGATGATATTGAAATATCTTTTAAAGACGATAAGGATCCATTTCAGATCTCTAATTCTGATGACTTATCCATTAAGCCTACAAAAGGTACTCAAACTCTTTCAAACATTTTATTATCTATAGAAGTTCAGGGCATAGAGAAACCTATAGAATATAAATGGATATTCAATTTTAATGATCCCTGGATTAATATCTTTGACACTAACCTTCTAGATAGTTTAATTGAAAAGTCTCAATCTTCATTAAGGTTTTTACCAATTTTCCATAGCGATTCCTTAGGCAATCTCTTGAATAGTATCGATTCGGATATCTTCTTTCACCAATTAAATGGTGCTAATCAGGAATTTGTGAATATTTTCGACCTATTACCTAGAGAACTTCAAGAAGGAAATGTTGCGTCTAGACTATACCAACTGAGTAAGCCTTTCCGAGAATTTTTAAATGATTTGAAAAATAAGGGTTTTTATAACACTATTAGTGCTCGAAAGTCTAATAGCGGGGCGCAGTTCATTGAGAAGTATATTGCTATTATTGATTCTTTAATAAAAAACAGTGCTACTATTAATACAATAGAGAGAAAGTATGTTCATCTCGTCACTAACCTATTCTTAATAGTGCCTTCTAAAGAGAAAGCACGAGATGAGTATTTGGAGGGGGCGATCGTACCTCCACTACATCCAGCTATGTTAGAGAAGATGGTCGAACAACAAGCCTTTTACAGAAAGGGATTTCATACTCTTTTAGACGAGGCATTAAATGATAAGAATAATAAAAAGTATGAAAAGGTGATAGAGAATATAGTAAGACAATCTACTATCATTTCAGGATTAGATACAATCATTTCTGATGTTTCAAGCAACCGCTTAACTAAAGAAGTATTCGGGTACTATGCGCTATACGGAGAGATATTGGAAGAGAATTCTTTAGAATCTATGACCCTTTTAGATAATGATTTAGTATTTGATGAAGATTTCAATACAAAGGAAATGCTGAAAAATTCGTTTATGTCTCGCCTGATTGAGGGAAAATTAACAGAATATGTTCAAACTTTCCCGGCACAATCTGACAGTATTAAAATTGCCTTCATAAATTTTGAACATCTTCAGCCGGTTGTAGCAGGAGTTCACGCATTTATAGAGACATTAAGAGAGACAACTCATACTATCAGTATAAAGTTACAGATTATTTCACCTAGTCATCTTCAGGAGGGAAGAACCTATATTAACTTCTGGCTAGATAATTTTTTTAGCGAAGAGGATAATGTGAAAATAGAGACGTATTATAGAAACATTAATTTAGAGAATGGCAGTTATTCAGTCTTAGAGGATGTCTTACTCAACCATGATATGATTTTTATCAATAATGTAATGTCGACTGGAAGGATTGTGTATCGGCACACTGGTGAGACAAATATTGCTCCTTCCGAAACTAGATTCCCGATGGTGTTCCATCCAATGCCAGTTTACGAAGCAGATTCTGCTAGGCGAGTTTCTATTAGTCAAAGACAATTTAAAGCATCTTTTATACACTCACAATTGACTCACTGGATTGAAAATCCAGATAGTAAAGATGGTGTGTACAGGGTTGAAAAGGAACTCTTTATGTCCCCACAAATGAAGAAAGTACTGGAAATTTTGCATTGCAAGGCGAGATGGGTAGTAGCTTTAGATACAGCTTTAGATAAAAGCTTCTTTAATAGAGATGAAGTTATTAGTTTTTCTACAGGTGAGGGACCTTATGGAGAACTAAATATGACCATATCAGCTTCTAGAAGAGTTAAAGAAGATGTAATAAACCGACTTACTAAGAGATTGAAGGACTTATTCCCTTCTTGGGGGCAAGACAAGCTTAATGCCTGTGCTCAGTACTGTATTGAGGAATCCAAAGACCTAGATGGTATAAAAATCTTAAAGGCCTTGAATCCTTATGATTACGAAGCGCATAGTTTCTTATCTTATATTTTGTCAGTGAATAGTCTTGGAATAAATTCTTATGACAAAGATGTCCTTCTTAAAGCTTATATTCCAATGGACTCGTATATGCATTGGTTTATTGATACACCAAATAGACCGGATTATTTACTAATAGAGATTAGACGAGACAATATTAGCCGAGAGTTTATTGAGATAGATGCCACAATGGTGGAATGTAAAATGGGGAAAGAAAGTAATGCTCATATCGAAAAGGGACTTACACAGCTAACAAATAGTATTAACTATTTGTCAGTTATTTTTAATGGATCTTCTACTTCCTATAATAGAAGATATTGGTTTGCACAGTTGTATCGTGCTCTTGTATTTGCACCTAATTTTGTTTCTAACATTGAAAAGGAACAGTCAGATTTCAACCAAGGCCTGTTAAATATTTTAGATGGTAACTTTAAAATAAATTGGCGTGCAAAGCTACTTACTTACTGGCTTGACTATAACCAAGAAGAAATAAGTAAAGAAACAATAAATTTAGATGGAACCGATATTATTTGTAGTCACGAGGCTTTTGGCCAACTTTATATACAAAAAGCTCTTCTCCCACAAGAAATGGAAGAAGATGTAGAGTATGAAAATATCGGAAATAAATTACTTAGTTTCGCTAACAATCGAATTGATTTTGAAAGCCTAGTTCAAGAAAATGAACATGAATTAACCGATGATATGGAAGCAGAAGCTACAGAGGAAAGGGTACAGCCAACGCGTCCTACAATAATTACTCCGTATTTAGATGATACAAATCAAGATGTGGAACAAAATCTTGATAGCGTGACTAAAAATGATAGGGATATAGATGAAGGTGAGATTGCATCCGAAGAATTAGATTTCTCTAAGGATAATTTAGAAGAGGTTGATCGAACTAAGAAAAGTTATGTTTATAATGATCATAAGCAGGACGACATAGTAGCAGAAAAAGAGGATGTAGAGAAAGAACTGATACCTTTAGAAAAAGTTCGTATCTTATTAGGAAAAGATGCTAGAACTAAACAAAATATCTATTGGGAGTATGGACATCCACAACTAGAGAATAGACACATTTTAATTTCAGGTAAATCTGGTGTTGGTAAGACTTACTTTATTCAATGTATGCTGTACGAGTTAACAACTCAGAACATCCCAAACATCATATTTGATTATACTGATGGTTTTAAAAATAATAAATTAGAGCCTGAGTTTAAAAATGGACTTGAAGGCAAAATAGAGCAATTTTATGTTTACCAAAATAGCTTTCCAATCAATCCATTTAAAAGAAATCAAAAACAATTAGATGAGGATATTTACGTTCCTGAAACAGATACTGATGTTGCTGAAAGATTAAAAGGTGTGTTTCAATCAATATACAAGCTAGGGCCTCAACAAGCAAGTGCGATTTACCGTGCGACAATGAGTGGATTAAAGAAGTATGGCCAGGCTATGAATTTAGAATATTTAAGAGGTGAACTTGTAGCTGACGGTTCAAATTATGCTCAGACGGCATTGTTTAAGCTAGAACCTCTTATTGATAGAAGTCCCTTTGATATAGAAGGGCAATATAATTGGGATGAACATTTTTCCAGAGAATCTAAAGTGTTTGTGGTTCAATTATTAGGGTTCACTCGTGAAGTACAGTTAATCATTACTGAGTTCATATTATGGGATCTATGGAATTATAAATTGTCTCATGGAGACAAGTCTAAACCATTTGCTGCTATTATAGATGAAGCCCAGAACTTAGATCATAGTGAAAGTTCTCCTAGTGCTAAAATTTTGACTGAAGGGAGAAAGTTTGGTTGGTCCGGCTGGTATGCTACACAGTTTATGCAGGGGCAATTGGGGAAAGATGAAATTCAACGATTACAAAATGCTAGTCAGAAAATTTACTTTGCACCACCAGAAGAAGAAATTACAAGTATTGCTTCTTATTTAGATACGGATTCCTATAAACGAAAGGAGTGGGCAAAGAAACTTTCTAGCTTGAGAAAAGGACAATGTGTAGTATGGGGGCCAATGTTGAAACCTGATGGTAATTTAGAAAAAATGGGACCTAGAATTGTCGATGTCATACCATTCTCTGAAAGGATAAAAAAATAATGGGTTATAATTTAAATTTTCATCAATCGTTTTCTCCTGAAAGAGAAGCAATTGCACAATTAGTCCGACTTGCTATACAGGGTAATGGATTTCTCACTAAAGAAGAAATATCACAAATAACTACGATTCCAACAGGAGGGAGTTCTGGAAAAGTGGTTCCTCATATTAGTTACGCAGATATTATGGGGCTTCTAAACGTAGAGAATAAAGGAAAGAGTTTTAAACTCTTTCCTACCCCTCTAGGGGAGGTTATAGGTGCTGAAGATCCTTACTTTGTTGAGCCCATTACTATGTGGGCTTGTCATTATAATTTAGTAGAAAAAAACTCTAAGGGGCTAATATGGAGCTATGTATTTAATGAAGTAGCACCACAACTTGGAACTTCTTTTGCAAAAGAAATTCTGCCTAGTATAGTGAATAAAAATTTTGAAGCAGAAGTAAACCTAACACCTTTCCGTTCTTGTTATTTAAACGATAGGAGTTTTGCAACCTTAAAGATATTAAGCGAAATAGGTGGTAAATACTTATTTACACCTCATAAAATTGATCCTTCTTTTAAATATTTATATGCTTATCAGCTACTTAGTAGTTGGGAAAAGTACATGGAAGATAGAACAGAAGTTACGATTGATGACATAAAGGACACATTATATTATGGGAGACCTTATTTATGGGAAGACCGAGACATTTTAAATGTACTTGAATTGTTACAAGATGAAAGAATAATTGTATTAAATCGACAATTGAATCCGTTAACTATTCTAAGACAGGAGTCTTCTCAAAATTTATTGACTCAAATATACTCGTTGTTAATATAATGGGGGGCATAAAAATATATGAATGAACAAAAAATTAAAAATATACTTCGCTTTAAGAAAGAGCTTTACTTTAACGGTGCTGTTCAAGTTGATTGGTATTATCAAAAAGATAAACAAGTAGATGTTGCAAAGAGCTTTGTATTTCATGGCCCTGAATATTTTGGTGTAAGTGAGGCAGATATTACCTATAAGAGCCATAAATTAGTCGATACGGCTACATTTACTAATATTATTGTAAACAAACTTTATAGTGAGACAAACGGTTCTAATTTTGCGATGACAATAGCTCCATACGGTACAGGAAAGTCCCACTTAGCAGTTACATTAGCATCTTTACTTGGAAGCCCTGAACTAAGTTCAAATTATGTGCTTTCAAACTTGAAAAGTGTAGACAAGAAAATTGGAAGTGAAGTCAGTGAACTTATCAATAAACCTAATATAGTTCTTGTTTTAAATGGTATGAAAGATTTTAACTTAAACTATGAAATATTAAATGCTACTCAAAAAGTTTTAGATATGCATAATGTAGACGCATCGTTTCTTCAAACATTAACTAAGTCGTATGATATTGCTAAAAACTTTGTTAACAACACTTTTGGGAATTTTGAGGATTTATATATAGAAAGTTCAAGGGAATTACTTCCTCATTTATCCTCATCTAAGTTAAAAGATTATTTAGTGCAAAATATTTTAAAAGATACAAATGTTTTTGAAGTAATTAATAAAGTATACTATCATGTCAATGGAACTTACATACGTTGGGATGAAGGAGTCTCAGCTGGTGATGTTCTGTTAAAGATATCGCAAACACTCTGTGGAGATCGAGATCAATTTAATAAAGTTTTAGTGCTATTTGATGAGTTTGGACGCTATATTGAATTTGCCTCCTCTTATCCCACTCGAGCTGGTGATTCTGCATTGCAGCAGATATATGAGGCTGTACAAGATAGTGATGATAAAATATTATTTGTTGGATTTATACAATCAGATTTAAAGTCCTATCTGACTAGAGTAGACCGTTCATCTAATATTAATCGTTATGTAGGACGTTACGAAGCAAGCGAGAAGATCCATCTATCGTCTAATCTAGAAACAATTTTCGCGAATTTAATTGAAAGAACAGATACAAAAGCTTTTAAAGAGTTAATTGAAGATAAGTTAAGTAGGGAAAATGAGATGCTAAAGTGGAAGGAATTCCATGAAAAGTTGCTCGCGTGGTTACCGTCGGCACAAGAATCCAGCGTCTGGAATGATTATAATTATTTTAAGAAAGTGGTTTTAGAGGGGATTTATCCACTACACCCAATGACAACTTGGATGTTATCTAATCTTTCTAGCTGGCTTCAACAACGTTCATCTTTAACATTTTTAGATAAACAAATAGAAAATTTTGGAAATGTAAATTTGCATAGTTTTGGTGACTTGCCATTTATTCCTGCAACATCTATTATACAATCAGATTTCTTCCAAGAATTACTGGCAGCTGAGCAAGATGAACGTAAACAAAGTGAGTACTGTATTTTATATAATCAAATTCTTATTAAATACGGTGACAAATTAGATGAAAGACAGAAATCTGTTTTAGCTGCAAATTTAATTTTACGAATTGGCCGCTTTAGAACAAAATCATCACAAGATGTTAGGCTTGCACTAGTTTATGCGTCTGGTTTAACAGAGAAACAAGTGGAGACAGCTTTATTAGCTTTAGAGAATGAATTTGGTGTAGTAAGCTTCGATGATATTGCTAATGTCTATGATTTCGTAGCGGATGCAACTGGTATAAATGACTTTAAACGTTTAATTCAGAGAAAGAAGACCAAAATAGGTTTAGATTTAAAGTTAGTATTTGAGAGTACGGTAAAGGAATTACTTAGGCTAGAGAATATTGAGACTTCATTTGCTCAACGTAATTTTGTTGTCTCAAATGAATGGAAATATACACAACATCTAGTACATTTTGACGAAGTTAATAATGCTTTCTTATTGACGCTAAAAAATGAGTGGAAGTCATTTACAAAACCTGAGCAACTTAAAGGAAAGGTAATATGGCTTTATGTACCAAAAAGTGTAGATGAAGATAAGTTAAAGTCAGTACAGAGATTGTTACACAAATTAAACTTTGAAAAAATTCCTATATTATTTTTTATTTTAGATGACAGAGAAGAAGCTTTTTATAACGCGATTTTAGACTATCAAATTTCTAAACTTTTTAGTGAAGAAGAAAAATTAAAATATGCTCGGTTTATTCCAGATTACGTATCGAAAAGTGAAATGCTTTTAAAAGATAAATTTAATAGTTTGGCCAGTCAGAGAATTAGTATTACTGACAATGGAATAGAGAAAATAAGCGATCGTTTGAATAAGTATACCGAAGCTCAGTTTGATAGGTTATATCCCGATCTCATACCCTTTCCATACACTGGATTTGCATTAAAATCATTGACTAAGCCAAAACAAGGTCTTTCAAGGATTGCACGTCTTGTATTATCAGGAATGAATTATCAGATCATTCATTCTGAAACTACTGATATGAAAAATAGAATTGAAGAAGTGTTATTTGATGGAAAAGCAGGGACCTGGGGTGTTTTAAATAATAGTTACCAATTGATTTCACCTACTAACATTAAAGTAAGAAAGATTTTCAATAATTTTGATAAAATGTTAGAAGAGAGTGGATCTATTAAGATTGCTGAAATATTTGATGAATATCAGAAACCACCTTATGGTTTAAATGATTATTCTTTAGCATTATTAATAGCAGTATATCTGGCACAAAGAAAGATTGAAACACGTGTAAATATAGAAGGTAATCGTCTACGTTTAGAAGAGTGGGGAAAAGAGATCTATCTAGATAAGGAAGTAGCAATATTAAGACTCCTAAAAACTACTATTATTAAAGTGAATGTAGATGAACTATCCACTCGATACTTAAGTCTTTCTGCAAAAGTTGAAAGAAATAATGATGTAGACCTTTGTCCAATATTATTAAAAGAATTAGAACAGCTTAAAAGAGAAGAAGATATTCCTGATGAGCTGCAAGATAAAGTTGCTCATATGGAAATGCTTCTTGAATTAGGAATAGATCTTTACGAGAAAACAACGAAGTCCATCGGTACTATTAGAGCTAAATATGATCAAGCGATTCGTGATAAAGATCTTAAAAAAATATTTGAAGTGATCGAGAAATGTGAAGTAATAAGTGGACCCATAGGAGAATCAACTCGCTATATATATAACGAGAAACATATAGAGTTTACTGAGAATTTAACGAGGAAATCACATGAATTTATAGCAAAAGAATTTAATGATTGGCTTGTTAAACTCAAGTGTCAAAATATTGGTCAAGTGACCTTATTTGAAAAATGGGTAAAAGACATTATAAACTATCTAATTAGATATTCTTATAAAGAGGAAGCTAGAAAAACCCAATCAAAATTAGAAAAGATATTAGATGATCTTACAATAGTCCATAAGCTTCAAAATATTAACGGTACTGTCCAAGATTATATTAGAAAAAGTATTCCAACAGAAAATATGGGATATGAACAACTTCAAAACTTGAAGAAAGAAGGACAGGATCTTATTGACTTTATCCTAGGACATAATGTAGATCGTAACTATTTAGATAGTTACTTAGATAAGTTGGAACCTAGAGTAAAGCAGATAGTAAAGTATATCGAGAAACTAACTGAACAAATAACCCAAGTATACGATGCTTTCTTTGATTTGCAGGATATTACTACATGTGAAAATGTATTAAAGAAAGCAAAAACATTATTGTCAAAAACGCTCAAAGACGAAGATAGAATTAGCATTGAACAAAGTGCAAACGAACTTCAAAACTTCTTAAATGATATAGAAAAAGTGGAAGAATTAAAGGAAGACCGTGAAGAATTAACTGCCGAACTACAGGCTTTGGAGAGTAAATGGTTTGAAATAGAATCCGATATTGATTTTGTTTATTTGCTCAATTCTTATAAAAATCAAATGGTGGAATACATCAATGGTTTGGAAAACAAATGGATTCAAAAATATATGATAGATCTTAATGTACAGCTGATATGGGGCGTTTCAGAGTGTACTACATGGCTTAATGATACAAAAATTATACCTCATTATCTAAGTCAGGGACAAATTGAAAATTATAGAATTATGCATGGTAGAGTTATGAGCCGTCTAAATGAACTTTCGGTAGATGGCGTTGTTAGTTTATTCAATAATTTAACTGAAGAACAAAAGAAAATATGTTATGATAAGATAGTATCTGTAATGAGTATATACAGTTAAATTAGTAATTTAAACAAAGCGCATCTAGACATCTAGAAGATTCTAGATGCCTTCTTTTGTATTAAATTCCCTTCTGGAGCTAAAGCTCCAGAAGGGAACATGAAGGGAAAGGGAAGTTTTTTATGGGTTATGGTCAACATCAGAGTTTCTATTTGAGAGATAGATGGCTTAATAAAGCAATTCGGCATTTAAGAGAGGATAACAGATTTCTCTATGATAAGGAAGCATTTGAGAAGATGGGGCTTGGCAAAAATATGGTTCAGTCCTTAAAATATTGGGTTGTTGCGACAGGAGTAGTAGAGGAAGTATATAATGAAAAAAGAAAGAAGATACATTTAATTACAAATTTAGGGGAAATATTGTATCGATATGATAAATTTATTAAATTTCAAGATACCGCATCAATCTTACATTATCACATGTGTAAACAGAAAGAACCTAGTACAACATGGTATTGGTTTTTTAATGAATTGAAAGAAACAATGACAACTAAGGAAAGTTTGTCTCAGGAACTCATCAACTGGGTCAAAGAGAATGAGAAGAAACCTTTTTCTAATAATTCCCTGAAAAAGGACATTGATTGTTTAATCAAGCTTTACACAGCTGGACAAAGCAATATTGATCCTGAAGAAGTAATTCAGAGCCCTTTAAGTAAGCTAGCTATCTTAGAGGAGAAAAAAGGTATTGTTTATAAACGTAATTTATCTATTTCTAAGGTAGGGCTCACAGCTTTAATGTACGTACTTTTAGATTATAAATTAGTTAAAAACATTGATACAGTTTCAGTAGATGAGCTAGTAATTCAGCCTGGTTTGTGGGGGAAAGTATTTAATATGAATAGAACTACTATTGTAAATGCCCTCACAGAATTATCAATGCATGATACACATCCAATTTATTTTGTTCGAACTAATAACTTAGATTTAATTAGAATTCCAAATGTTGATTCGCTTGAGTTTCTCAAAGAAGAATATAGTCGAAAGGTTGAAATATTAGCATGACGACCGTAACCACTACTTTTAAAACAAGTGTAAATATAAAATTTGACTTAGGAAAAAGGGAATTTATAGACCGCTACCTTCCAACTCCATCACATGCTGAGTCTCTTTTAGGATTATTAAAAGGATTCAATGATCCAAAGAATAATAAGCGTTCTCATATTATTGTAGGTCCTTATGGTACTGGTAAATCCCTAATTGCTACTATCATAGGTAATTTGACTTCTAAACGGATAGAAGATGAACGGTCATTAAGTGCTTTAAGGGGCAAATTTAACAAAGTTCACGATGATATATATAGAGAGTTGGAAAAAGTTAGGGAGTTAGATAAAACATATCTAACGGTTGTACTTAATGGAAATGAGGGCCGTTTTCGTGAAGCGCTTCTAAATGCTATTATACGAACTATAAATGAAAATAAAATCAATATTGTTTTGCCAGGGCAATACGGTAAAATCCTTGAAACTGTGAGTCTATGGGAGAGTGAATTCCCTAAGACATATAGGGAATTTAAAAAACTTCTGAAGGAGAATGATAAGGATTTAGATATTTGGCGTATCGCCGTTATGAATCAGGATAAACATGAGGTTGATTGGTTTTTGTCTGTTTATCCGCTACTAACCTCAGGAGCTAAATTTGTTATTGAGTACAACGAGAGTTTCACAGACCAAATAAGTCATGTCCTAAATGAACTTAATAAGCAAGGGATAGGTCTATTTGTTGCATACGATGAATTTGGGAGGTTACTTCAAACACTAGAGTCTCATGATATCCATGAGACGATGCAGGATTTACAAGATTTAGCTGAACTAACAGATCATTATAGTGACAGTTTGCATGTGCTTTTAATTACTCATCGTAACTTGCGTCAATATTTTAGTTTATTGAGTGAAGACTT
This sequence comes from Priestia sp. FSL W8-0524, assembly GCF_038005965.1. Lineage (NCBI taxonomy): Bacteria > Bacillati > Bacillota > Bacilli > Caryophanales > Bacillaceae > Priestia > Priestia sp. FSL W8-0524. Next base: position 2,520,806 of record NZ_JBBOUG010000001.1, on the reverse strand, counting down.
TAAAAATGAATTTCAACGAATAGAGAAACGATTTAAGGTTTACTATGTGGAAAGTGATAAGTCCACATTCATAAGGTTAGCAGATCATATTATACAGAATTTTAGGGGAGAAATTGATTTAGACAATAATACATTAACCACTCTTAAAGGTTACTTGAGAAAGTATCCTCTCTTTCCGGAATTAAATCAACAGGAGATTGAAAAAATTATAGTCGAAGGGATCTATCCTGTACACCCTGTTGCACTCTATCTACTCCCTTATCTTTCTAATAACTTCGGGCAGAATGAAAGGACTTTATTCACTTTCTTAGAGAGCAACGAAACAGGAGGTTTGTTAAATCATCTTAGTAAATCAAAACAATACTATTTGGCTTCGGATTTGTTTAGTTATTTCTTTCCAAATTTATATGATCTAGATACAGGGAGAGAAGATTTAAATGTACTAAGGATATATAAATCCCTAATTACAAAGACACCTCAAATAGTAGAAAATTCTAAAGGGTTGAAGCTCATCCAGCTTATTACACTTTGGCAGTTAGCAGGCCTACAGTCTAGAATCAAATTAGATACTGAATTTCTTTGTTTCGCATTGAATGTTGAATTAGAAATAATTACGACAATCTTAAAAGAGCTTTCCCTTTTAAAAGTAATTCGTTATAACAGGGTATTAGGGTACTGGGAGTTATTAGAAGGTAGTTCTTTTCATTTAGAGCAGTTGGTCACAGATCACGCGGAGCATGCAGTGTTAACTAAAAGAAAACGATTGACAGTATTAGAGAACTGTTTACCGAAGCACTTTTTCTTTGCAAACGAGTATAATGATCAAAAAAGCATAACTCGTTATGCAACTGTAAAGCTTTTAGTTAGTTCAGAAATAATTAATGAAGAACTAAACTGGAAGAGTATTCGAGAGCAAACAAAGGCAGATGCAATAGTTTATTACGTAGTATTAGAATCTACGAATGATCTTGCTTCAGTTACTGAACAACTTAAAAATGTTGAGGATAAGCTTTCTATATTCTGTATATCTCAATTGCCTTTCGCAGCAATTGAGGAACAGCTAACAGAGTATTCTGTTATAGATATGCTTCTTGAAAATGTAGAATTGCTAAATGAAGATAAGTATTTGAAGCAAGAATTATTATTAAGAAAAGAAGACTTGAATTTTATTATTGATGATTTTCTTTCTAAATACGTTTCATATGGAAAAGATACTCTTTGGGTCTATAATGGACAGATAATTGACGTCAAGAGTGAGATTATTTTAGAGAATAAATTAAGTACAATTATGTTTAATGCCTTTCCTCATACTCCGGAAGTTAGAAATGATTCTTTTAATAGGAGAAAATTAAACAATGTACAACGTAAAGCAGGTCATGCAGTTCTAGATCATATTATTAATAATTACAGGGAAGAAAACTTAGGTATCAAAGGACAAGGCCCAGACTATCTTATTTATGCTACTGTTTTCAAGAATAATAAACTAGATATTACAAATCTAGATGGTATTAGCCAAGATGAATTTAACAAGCTACGTATCGCATTAACAAATCATATTAAGCAGAACACTACAGGAACACTTGAAGATTTTGTTAATATTATGATTGAGTCACCTTTCGGCATTAGGGAACCATTGATTCCTCTTTATTTTGTTGCTTTACTGAGGGACAAGTGGGACCAAATACTATTCTACCGCAATGATTTATTTGTCTCCGGCATTAATGGTGAAAAGTTATATAAGATATTCGATGAAGCTTCTGAGTATAACTATGTTTATTATAATTTTGATGTTAAATACCAAAAGTTCTTTGAAGTATTAGAAGAAAACTTTGGTTACTATGAGAATGAAATAGTAAGAAATAAACCAATAGTTATTAGGTTAAATAATGCACTGTTAACTTGGTTAAGAGGCTTACCTAGAATTACGCAAATAACAAATCATATGAGTGAGGAATTAGTTTGGTTAAAAGATACAATCCGTAGAAGTGAAATTAATCCGCAACAAACACTAACACAACTTTTCATAAAATATGGAGAGAAAATAGAAAGAGTTGTACAATGGAAACAAGAGCTGGAGAATTACTTTGACTATTATAAATCAGAACTAGAAGCAGAAATTTTTTCTACTACTAATACTGAAAGCTTCGAAGAGTTATACACATGGGCAGGGCAACAAAGGCCAGAGGTTCAAAAGCAAAATAACTTAATTAAAAGTATTTTACGTTGTTCAGATTCTAGTAAGTGGCTAGAGCAACTTTCTTATAACATTGTAGGAATCGAAATTAAGAATTGGTCGGATGCAACAAATGAATTGTTAAGGAACCAATTAAAAGCGGATTATAAGGCAACTCTCGAAAAGGGAGAATCACAAGGAGAATATCTACAAGTTTCCTATAATGGGAAAGTGAAGACTATTAGTAAAGTGATCCTTTCGACAAAGTCAGAGACTATATATAAAAATGTTGAAAGAATGATTAAAAATGCCGGACGAAATGTAACAAAAGATGAAATAGAGTATTTAGTATTAAAACTAGTAGATAAGTTTGTAGAATAGGCGGTGAAGGTTATGGAAAGAAAACCGGTGCATGTTGCAATGTTTAGTGGTGGAGCAGCTAGTGCTTATGTTGCATATAACATGGTACAAGCATATGGTAAGGATAATTGTATTCTATTCTTTACAAATACATTATGGGAAGATGAAGACAACTATAGATTTATGGAAGAGGTAGCAGATTATATAGGAATTGAAATAACAGAGCGTATCGATGGAAGAACACCTGAAGAAGTGTTTTATGATTATCGATTCTTAGGGAATGCTAGGTTAGCTAAATGCTCAGAAGAATTGAAAGTATATCAAACTATTCTTTTTCTTGAGGAATTACGAGATGAACATAATCTTGAGCCAATACTTTATTTTGGAATTGGTCCTCATGAAACACATCGTTCAGATAATTTAAGAGAATTTTATAAACATCGTCCTCTTGAGCCAATTGAAACTAGATTTCCAATGATTGAAACATTTAGAGAAGATATAGATGTTAAAGGAATTATCGAAGGTGAATGGGGAATTAAATTGCCTCGTATGTATGAACTAGGATTTACACATGCAAATTGTGGGGGACGTTGTGTAAGAGGTGGTTTCCAACACTATGCACAGCTATATAAAGTGTGGCCAGATCGTTACGCTGAACAAGAGCAAATGGAAGAAGATTTTCGGAAATACTTTGAAAAGAACGTATCTATTCTTAAAAAAGATAGTAAGCCATATACATTGAAACAATACAGAGAACTACTGGAAATTGAAGGGGTAGATAAATTTTTAAAGAAACCGGATGATACAGTTCCTTGTGTTTGCTCGTTTTCTTAAATTTTAGACGGCTCAAGAGATATTGAGTCGTCTTTTTTAATTACTTGAGCATTTAAAAGATTTTAAGAGTGTGTAGGATAATGATACGATCAAGTTCCTAAGGTTTTAATTGTATTTTATTATGATATATATAACAACCAAAAGGGGGAATATATATACAGTTGAACTATTCTTGATGCCCAGGATAAAAAGAATTACAGAATTAATTAAAAATATTTCTTATTAAAAATGCATTTTTTATAAAAAGTTTAATTTTATCTTAAGATCAATTAAAGTTATTATTTAACATAAAACCACCGTAAAGGTGGTTTTTATAATGATGATTTTTTGAAAATGTAATTCTATAATTCTAGCAATCAAGTAACAGTTATTCCATCCTTTTTTATGAGAATGCGCTTCCCTAATCTCAGACAATCTTTTCGTCAGGCCTTCATACTCATCTCTTTCCCTTTCAGTAATATTATCTCCTTTAAATCTTATGTGGTAGACTTTGTTAAACCAATAAATAAATTCACTATGCTTGTTTTCTATTAGCCACTTTATTATGGGATCAGAAGATGTAGTCTCTCTAGCTGGAACTCTGTCTTCTAATTTTTTAATCTAGACTTTAGACTGATCCTTACAGCTCCTTAAACCTCTTTTCCATTACCTTAATCAGCGCATCTAATTCCCCAGCCTCAATAGCTTTTATAATAATATTTGACAAAGTAGCTATTACTTTAGCTCTTTCAACAGTAGAAGGTTCTTCTTGGAGCAATTCATTTATTACCCTTGCTAATAATCTTCTTACATCTTGGGGTTTTTTAGCTGGATATTTTCTTTCGTAACATCCATTTTATTTTTTTCGTTTATAGAAACATAGTGAGATTGCCCTCTATAAAATCTAAGTTGCTAGTAAAAAGCCCAAGTGCTTGCAATAAAAACGAAAAACTGGAATTAATAGGACAATTATATTAACACCAGTTTTTCTCGATAAAATGAAAAGCAGGTCGTAAATTCGTTTTATTAGCAATTGAAATGAGAGCGGGCACTACAGAAGGATCTGTTTTAGAGAAATTAGGAATCCGCGGATTTAACCGGAAAAACTGATCGCCTAAAAGCTCAGAGCTGACCATTGACTCGTAGTAGCTTGATCCACCGGAGATAATCTGAAGAAACGGCAGCAACGGTTCATTAGGAGACCGGTCTAAAAGGACTCCCCAATTTGGCGGCAGGTCCTCTATATCTTCAGGGCGCATGTTATCGGCACTCACCATTCCCCATCCCTTTGTATCTCTTCTTAATTGAGTTGGCTGTTCACCTGTTCCGATGGATAATACGGCAATTTGATCCAACGGCTGTTTTGCTTTCCCTACTGCAAACGCGATACTAGCTGTACTTGTGTTAGTTGCCACTGTATAACCATCTACGTAGTTTTGATAAGCTCTTTGCGTTGCGGGGGCAGCGCTGCTCCTAAGTATTACGTCACTTGCTTTTTCATTAAGATAGGGAGAGCCAGGAAAATTATGAAATAACACAGGATTCCAACGATTCAGCTCCGGTGAAAATAAGTGGAATGCAGGCACAACAATTCGTTTCTTTAAGTCTCTAAGGCGAAGGTCCCGGGGGAAAAATGTTCGTATGGCTTTAATAAAGCCAGAATAGGGTAGTTGCTGGTTAAAGACAGGTCCGCCCGGTCGGGAAACGCTGAACGCCGGTAAGATGTGATCTTTGAAAAACTGAAACGTCTCTTCTGGTGATCTTCCGCTTGCTAATGCAAGAGCAGTAAATGAACCAATCGAATTTCCTGAAAAAACATTGGTTTCACTAATTAACTTAGGGTTTTGATAAGCCAATCTATTCAAAAGTTGTAAACTTAAAGCACCTAAAGTGCCCCCTCCATCAAAGGTCATAATTCGATATTTTGTCAAAGGTGATTTCTCCTTTCGAATCTCATGAGAGGTATTATTCTGTATATGTTTATTTGATGTGTTGGATAAGTATGAGTAATCGCTTTTATCAGTTCTTCAGGAAGCTTATAGGATACGAGTTTAGTATTAGGAGAGGCTTATGTCTTTTAGTTTTGTCTTAACTTTTTACTTATCTTAAAATAAGTTTAGCCTTCATGAAATTCCATTTTTTTGATATAATCTGTAAAAATATTTTTTATAATTATAAAAAATATTTTTCGGAAATTAAGAAAAGGGATAGGAGGAATATTTTGAATAAACAAAAGGCACCTTTAGAAAATTTGAAAATTATAAGAGATGAATTAAAAAAACGAAATTGGGCTGTAGACGTTTTTCTATTTCAGTACAAAAAGCAAGAATATATTGTTCTAGTGAAAGTTTATTCAGAACGCGAAAAGAAAGACAGTAAGTATGCAATTGTAAAGCTTGAGTTTATTAAAAAGAGGGGGAGGAACGAAAATTTTTGTACCTATGCAGATTTGTATAAGATACATATCTCTGATATGAAATCATTTAGAAAATTTTTTGGGATTGAATATAAAGAAAACTTGGGAGATGTTATTCAACAATTTACACAGCAGTTCTCCACTTTTATTCCAAACCAATTAATAGTTGATAAAGAGATAGATTTAAAGAGTTCTATAACAGAGTACTTGAATAAAACGGACACGGATTCTTCTAAGGGCATTTATTGTATTGGTGTAAAGAGAAATGGAACCAAAAAAGATGGTACATCAGGACAACGGAGTCCTGAGAATAATCAAAAAGCAGCAATATTCAGACCAGAATTATTTGAGAAACTAAAGGATGATACTACAATAAGTTTTTGTTTTTCTGAGGATCCTTCAAGACAAAAAACAGATGAGGATATTCTTTTGCGCTGGAAAGAAAAGAAAAATAATTCATAAATAAAAATTTTTACTTTTTATATTAGCTTTTCTTTAGTTATAAAAGATGTCTTGTAATTTATATTGTAAACGTCGCGATGTTTATAGAAGTAATGTATTAGAAAGCAAAGATGTGTGATATGTACTTGTACAAGACCATGTTTTCTGTACCGTCTCAGCCGCAGCCATATTTATTACACAGCGAAGAAGCAGCGGAACTTCTGAATGGAAAGATAAGAACGGAATAACAGCGCGTAATAAAATCGAACAAATGTTAAGTGCAGAAACAAAATAACCTAGATCTAAACCTTTGGATCTCAATAAGGATTTCAAAACATTGACATTCCCTTCCAAACCGCATACAATAGCTACTAATAAAAGCACACAAATTCGTTGAAGAGAATCAGTACGCTGCAAGTTTGTTCCACAGAGAGCTGGTGATAGCTGAAAGCCGGTGTTCAAGCCGCAGGGGAATATCCTCTCTGAGAAGTCAAACTGAACTATAAGTAAGTTTGAACGGTAGTCTACCGTTAAAAAGAACGCGTATGATTGTACGTTGCTGAGTGCTATTGATGAACGGATCAATAGAAGCCAGGGTGGTACCGCGGTTAAAACCCGTCCCTAGTCATAGGGACGGGTTTCTTTGTGTGCTTTTAACTTTAAAAGGAGTGGTATCACATGAAAGAAGTGAATGTAAGGGAGTCTTCGCAAGAGCGCGAACAGCGTATCCAGCAGCAGTGGCAAAAAGGAAATGTGTTTCAGCAGTCGGTTCAAAATCGAGAAGGGTATCCTTCGTTTGTATTTTATGAAGGGCCTCCAACAGCCAACGGTTTGCCTCACGTGGGGCACGCGCTAGGCCGGACGATTAAAGACGTGGTGGCTCGTTATAAAACGATGACGGGGCATCAAGTGATTCGAAAAGCAGGCTGGGATACGCATGGACTGCCGGTAGAGCTCGGTGTCGAAAAGCAGCTCGGGATATCGGGGAAGCATGACATTGAAAAATACGGCGTAGAAGCTTTTATCAACAAGTGTAAGGAAAGTGTGTTTGTGTATGAAAAACAATGGCGCACGTTCACGGAGCAGCTCGGCTATTGGGTTGATATGGAAGACCCTTACATCACCTTGGAGAATTCCTACATTGAAAGCGTATGGAACGTGCTTGGTACGATTCATGATAAAGGACTTCTTTATAAAGGACACCGCGTATCACCTTACTGCCCGAGCTGTCAAACATCATTAAGTTCACATGAAGTGGCGCAAGGGTATAAAGATGTAAAAGATTTAACGGTAACGGTGAAATTTAAAGTGAAAAATCGCGATAACGAGTATTTTTTAGGCTGGACGACAACGCCATGGACGCTTCCGTCAAACGTGGCGCTTGCGGTGCATGAAGAGATGAACTACGTTCGCGCTCAGCAAGGCGACAGCGTGTATATAGTGGCAGAAGCGCTCGCAGACAAAGTGTTAAAAGGAGAATATAGCGTTTTATCTCATCATAAAGGAAATGAGTTAAAAGGGATCTCGTATGAGCCACCGTTTGATTTTGTGAACGTTGAAAAAGGTCATGAAGTCGTAACGGCTGATTATGTAACGGACCAAAGCGGAACGGGTGTTGTTCATTTAGCACCTGCATATGGTGAAGATGATTACAGAGTCGTAAAAGAAAACGGCTTTTCGTTTGTGAACGTAGTGGATGAAAAAGGACAGTACACGTCTGAAGTGCCGCCTTTTCAAGGGCGTTTCGTGAAAGACTGCGACGTTGATATCGTTCGTTATTTAGCAAATGAAGGCGTGCTGTATCATAAAGAAAAGCATGAGCACAGCTATCCGTTTTGCTGGCGATGCGACTCGCCGCTTCTTTATTACGCAAATGAAAGCTGGTTTATCCAAACGACGGCGTTGAAGGAACAGTTTTTGAAAAACAATGAAAGTGTGACGTGGTACCCGGATCATATCAAGCACGGCCGCTTTGGCAACTTTTTAGAAAATATGGTGGACTGGAACATCAGCAGAAAGCGCTACTGGGGAACGCCGCTGAACGTATGGGAATGCGGGGAATGTGCGCATCAAGTAGCTCCGAAAAGTATCAAAGAGCTTCAAAATCATGCGTCTCATTCCGTTGATGACAGCATTGAACTTCATAAGCCTTATGTAGATGACGTGCAGCTGACGTGTCCGGTCTGCAGCGGAGAAATGAAGCGAACGCCGGAAGTGATTGACGTTTGGTTTGACAGCGGATCGATGCCGTTTGCGCAGTATCACTATCCGTTTGAAAACAGCGAACTGTTTCAAAAGCAGTTTCCAGCAGACATTATCGCAGAAGGAATTGATCAAACGCGCGGCTGGTTTTACAGCTTGATGGCAGTTTCAACGCTGTTTACTGGAAAAGCGCCTTATAAGCGCGTTTTGTCTCTTGGCCACGTGTTAGATGAAAACGGTCAAAAGATGTCTAAAAGTAAAGGAAATGCGCTAGACCCTGTTGATCTTATTCATACATTTGGTGCGGATGCGCTTAGATGGGCGCTTTTAGCAGACAGTGCACCTTGGAATCCGAAGAAATTTTCAGAGCGGGTCGTGCAAGAAGCGAAATCAAAAGTGATTGATACCCTAGTGAACGTGTACGGCTTTTACGTTCTGTACGCCAAGCTTGACGGCTATGACCCTGAGCAAACGTACGAATTGAAAAAAACAAAATTGGATGAGTGGATTCTTTCGCGTTTGCATAGTACGGTTAAGCGAGCAACAGCACATCTTGAAGATTACGGGTTTACAAGTGCCGCTCGTGAAATCGCAGCATTCATTGAAGAGCTAAGCAACTGGTATGTACGACGTTCTCGCGATCGCTTTTGGTCAGAAGGGATGGACGGAGAAAAAGCAGCGGCTTACGATACGCTTCATGAAGTGTTAGTCACGCTTAGTCAGCTGTTAGCACCGTTTACGCCGTTTGTTGCGGATGATGTTCATGAAAATCTGACAGGGAAAAGCGTTCATTTAGCAGACTATCCTGTGTATGATCAAACCAAAGTGAATGAAAAGCTGGAAAAAGAAATGGCAGCGGTACTGCAAGTAGTTGAGCTAGGCCGAAGCATCCGAAATACGCATTCGTTAAAAGTAAAGCAGCCTCTGCAAAGTCTTTCACTTGTGGTAACGGAAGAAGATGTAGAGTGGGAAGCATACCATGATGTCATCAAAGATGAGCTTAATGTAAAGAACTTTAACGTGGAGCAAGACGACGACAAACTTGTTTCATACGTATTAAAACTTGATTTTAAACAGGCTGGGCCAAAGTTCGGGAAACAAGTTAATGAGATCAACCAAGCGCTGAAAAACCTTTCAGAAGAGAAAGGGAAAGAGTTTGTTGAACAAGGCAAGCTGAGTGTTACGCTTGCTTCAGGAGAAAATCTAACGCTTGAAACGGCAGACGTACTCGTTGAAAAAGTGCCAAAAGAAGGTTTTGCGGTTGCATCAAACGGCATGTATACTGCGGTGTTGGATACGGCGTTAACCGAAGAACTCGTGCAGGAAGGAGTCGCTCGTGAAGTAATTCGAGCGGTTCAAGACTATCGTAAAAAGCTGGATTTACCCGTGAACTTACGTATTGATTTGGAACTTAGCGGAGACGAAGAAGTACGGAAAGCCGTCGCGAAGTTTGAAACATTGCTTCAAGAAAATCTTCTGCTGCACAGTCTCAGTGTGAAAGAAGCCATCAAAAACGGAGAGACGGTAAAAGTCGGAACAAAGCAAGTTACGCTTCGCGTTTTAAATCAGAGCTGATAAAAAGCACTTACCTCATAGCAGGTAAGTGCTTTTTTACCTTTAATCAAACTGTCCGAGAACATTTTTAAGACTCGGCCAAACGATTTCAAAAGGAGCCGCTAGTACATACTCTTTTCCGTTTTCATCTTTAAAGTGTTGAACAAAACGATATTTTCCTACTTTGTAGTTAGGAGTTGCGATATCTAATTTGAGTGATTTCCCTGGCTTCAGCGTGACAGTTTTATCAGGAAACTCCAATCCGTTTAGCACAACTTCGTACCACTTTCCGTCTTTTAAGTGATCCGCCGTATTTTCATAAGGAATCGTTAAGGTATGCGTCGAATTGTTTTGAATAACAAAAAAGCCAAACTGCGTTTTATCGTATTTTTTACTGACAGCAGATAGCGTAATAGTTCCCCCGTCAGTGTTAATGGAAGAAGGAATGTTTTTTTCTTGTTTGGCTCCAAGTTCCATTTTTTGACCGTTATAATCGATATAGCCAAAGATACAAAACAAGATAATAAAAATGCCTAGTATTAGTAAAAGTGTTCGTACTATTTTCAAGAGCTTTGCACCACCTTTTTATCACTCTTCCATTATACGGAAAATTTCTTGTTTGAAATAGTATGAATTTACATTTCCTATATCACTTTTTTGAAAGGAATGATTGAAATGAGACAAATTATAGCCATGGGCGGCGGAGGTTTTTCGATGGAGCCGGATAACTTGCTTCTGGATCAATACATACTTTCACAAGCTCATATAGATGTGCCGAAAATCTGTTTTATCCCTACAGCCAGCGGAGATGCCGATAATTATATAGAAAGGTTTTATGAAGCGTTTGAGAAGTTGGTATGCAAACCGTCTCATTTATCGCTGTTTTCACCAAACTTTATGAATTTAAAAGCATATGTGATGCAGCACGATATTTTGTATGTAGGCGGCGGTAATACAAGGAATATGCTTTCTTTATGGAAAGAGTGGGGACTTGATACAATTCTAAAAGAAGCTTATAAAAAAGGAATAATCTTAGCAGGAATAAGCGCAGGTTCGATTTGCTGGTTTGAAGAAGGCGTCACCGATTCAATGAACAATAAACTGTCTAAAATCGACTGTTTAGGATTTTTAACGGGCAGCAACTGTCCTCACTACGACGGAGAAAGCAATCGAAGACCTTCGTATCATGAGTTAATGGCAAGCAGGGAAATGAAAGAAGGCTACGCTGTAGATGACGGAGTCGCGCTGCATTTTAAAGATGAGAAGCTATCCGCGTCAGTTAGCTCAAGGTCTACAGCAAAAGCGTACGCTGTTGATCGAAAAGCGAGCAAAATCATTGAACGTGAACTCCTGGTGACCTATTTGGGTGATCACAAGCAATAAATGGCCGCTTTCCATGTTTCTCTGTATAAAATGGAGCTTATTCGTACATACATAAGCAGAGACTCTATATAGGAGGTTACTTCAGTGAGTTATGAACGATACTGGGGACACATACATGAACAAAGCGATAAGCTGCAGGAGTTATTATCGTCGTATTGGCATCAGTATTCAGATTTTGGAAACTGGCAGTTTTGGGTGGTGCTTGCTTCGCTCGTTCTTCCTCTTGTGTTGTTGTATTTGACCGTAGATCGGACGAGGATCTTTGAGGTGTTTTTCTTCGGTTACACAGTGCACATGCTCTGGGCATATATTGATATTGCACTTGGGAGAAGCGGTCATTTAACGCACACGTTTTTTTTAACGCCGCTGCTTCCGAACGCAACGAATATTACCGCTTCTATTTTGCCGGTAGGCTTTCTGCTGCTTTATCAATATTGTACGAATCACCAAAAGAATTTTTATCTGTATACAATTCTGCTGAGCGCTGTTTTTTCATTTGGGCTAGCCCCTCTTGAACACCATTTTAAATTTATTGATTCAGGAAAAGGAATGAGCTTGTTTTATATTTTTCTGATTGATATAGGAATAACGTTAGTAGCGTATTGGGTTACAAGGCTGCTCGTAAAAGCAAAAGCCGCAGCCTATCGTAAAGTAGAAAAAGAACGCTGAAAAAATGTTTTAAAATGAGTAGTTAAGGGTATACATACATTTAATATAAATTGAGGTGAAGAAATTGTATTACTACCGCATTTCAGAAGGGCAAGGCGAAACGTACTCTGAAACAATTGTTATTCATGAAGAACAATTTGATCAAGGTACATTTGAAAAAATGGTGAAAGAAGCGATGGTCGATAAGCCTGGCAAAATCGATCAAGTGGACATTGTGAAATATTTAATTGGACATTATCATTTCCAAGTTGCATATATTGAAGCCGCTTTTCACAGTACATATACAGATTAATAACGTTATGTATTCGTTAAAAAACCCCGTTGCACTGGCAGCGGGGTTTTTTTGTCTCTACCAATATCGATAGTGATAGGGATTTTGAGGAGAGTAATAAGGATTTTGAGGCGGAGGATACGTATAAGTAGGCTGCTGGTGGTGTACAGGGCCTCCTTGTTTTTTCTTTTTATAGTGTTCTTTTTCTCCGCATTCGTCCGTTGGTCCAATCACGATGGTTTGATTTTTTAGCGGAGCCAGCGTTTTCTTTAGCTGCTCCGGATCTAAGCAGTACGTGTGAGCAAGGACTTCAATAGGCGTTTTATTTAAAATATCAGATCCAAAAATGTATTCCGGATAAGGAGCGTCAAAAATGGCAAGTAAATGCGTATTGTCTTCAGACGCAATTTCCCAGTGCCACCAGCCTTGAGGGATATTAGCTACTTGACCGGGAGTAATCGGAATATTTGTGACTTCATTGTTAAACGGATTGATTAATGAAACGACGGCTGAGCCTGAAATGCAGTAGACTAGCTCAGCGGCATTTTGGTGATAGTGCGGTTCGACTACGCGGCTTTTGCTTAAGTAAATATCAAGTAATGATACATTTCCTAATGTGTTGAGCACATCCCGGCCTAATCGGTTAATGTAATTTTGATCGTTTCGCGTATTAAGTCTGTTTTTGTTCACATCAGAAAAGTATTGTACGTTTGGATTATTGTAATCCATATAGGGCGTTGACAAGGGTCTCCAGCTCCTATCCTTGAATTTTTTATGATGCTGTATCGTATGTAGAGAGTTTTATTTCGTGACAGAAGCCTAGGAGGATATGTAGGTAAGGCCTTATTTTTGATAACGTGTACAAACATTTGTCCACTGATTTTCATACACTGTAACAGGTTCTTTTTTTACAGAGCCATGATCAATGTCAGACGCATAAGACGGATCATTTTAAGGAAAGTGAGTTGCAGAGCTGTTGCTTGATCAATATGAAAAGATAACTAGTACGTATGAAAAGCTGGATGAACTTCAGCTGCCGTTTGATAAGCCCATTTTAGTAGGAGTCGAGTGGAACGGAGTGCTGTTTGAGTTTTTGGTGAGATTAAAAAAAGAGTCTTCTCATTTGCTTGTGTTTGGTTCAGGAGGAGGAGCAAGTCAAGAAATGCCGGCAGGTCCTCCATATTTTCAGCGCCATTCGTGGATGAATGAATTCCAAGATTCAATTATTTATTATAACGATCCTACGCTTTATTTAGGAAAGGTGTCGCTTGCGTGGGGGCAAGGGACAAGCGACCGTTTTTATTTAAAAGACATTGCGGTTTTAATTGAAAAGTTCATGAAAAAAGTACAGGTGAGTTCGTCTAATGTGCTATTTTACGGATCTTCGGGCGGCGGCTTTATGTCAATGTTTTTAGCGGGGTACGTAAAAGGAGCAAAAGCGCTTGTCAATAATCCGCAGACTTGCTTGACCAAGTGGCTGAAAACGCCGGTTCGGCAAGTGTTTAATTTATCTTATCCGAACTTGACAGAAGATGAAGTGATCGCCTCATACGGTGAGCGAATTAACGTAGTGAAGTTTTTTCGCCATATTAACTATGTGCCAAAGGTGTATTACTTGCAAAACGGGGCGTTTGAATACGATATGAACAATCACTTGCTGCCGTTTCTAACGGATTTGCAGGATATGCCAGACGGCTGTGAAATTAATAATATAAAAGTGGAGCTCTATTATGACCCGAAGCTGAAGCACGCAGCTGTTAGTAAGCAAGAAACGATTGATTATGTGAATATGGCGAAGAAGATATAAGAAAAAAGGCAAGAGTTTATCCTTTAAGGAGCTCTTGCTTTTTTATGTCGAATTTTCTACCTCAATAGATACAAGTAGGAAGTTATGTTGCTTTTTCTTTTGAATATGATAGTGAAGATGAGGTGTAAGGAGGGGAAGTATGGCCGATCAAGATGAGAGAAAAAGATACTTGATGGAAGTTCAGACCTGGCTTGAACAAGTATGTGATCCTGTATTTGAAGAAGCCATTACAGAAGTAGATATAACGTCATATATAACGCGCACGCAAGAAGACGTTCTTGAATATTTAAGCGAAGAAGATGTCAACGAATATACGTTAGAAGAAATCAATAATGCAGTGCGGCATATTGATAAAGTTTTAAAAGAGCGGCTTGGAGACGACGGCAGGGAGCGAGAATCGATAGCGCCAGGACAGCACGAGCTGCCGCCGCTTGGCTATAGCTATTCAGCTCTTGAACCGTATATTAACCGGGAAATTATGCGTCTTCATCACAGCAAGCATCACCAAAGCTATGTCGATGGATTAAATAAAGCAGAGCTCATGCTGCAGCAAGCACGTAACACAAACAATTTTGACCTCATAAAACATTGGGAACGGGAAGCTTCTTTTCATGGCTCCGGTCATTACTTACACACAATCTTTTGGGAGATTATGAGTCCAGAAGGAGGAGGACGACCGAGACGACAGCTGCTGCAGCAGCTTCAAAAAGACTTTGGCAGCTATGAGAAGTTTATGATGCACTTTTCTCAAGCCGCTAAAAAAGTAGAAGGTGTTGGTTGGGCAATCTTAGTATGGTCGCCGCGTTCCCGAAAGCTTGAAGTTCTGCAAGCTGAGCGCCATCAGCTTCTCACGCAGTGGGATACGATTCCGCTGCTCGTATTAGACGTATGGGAACACGCATATTATTTACAGTACAAAAATGAACGTGATCCATACGTTGATAATTGGTGGAAAATCGTTTACTGGCCGAATGTAGAAAAAAGGTTTGAGGCAGCTAGAATGCTTCAGTGGCAGCCGTATTAACAAGTATTGCAGTTATCTTAATTTCAAATAAAGAGGATATGAAAAAATTATATTAGTTGAAGAAAGATCCGAACGATGAATCGAGATTCTTGATGGAGAATCCAACGCGTTCGGATTTTTTATTGTTATGGCGGTTGATATATGTATACGCTTCTAGCAGTTGATTGGAGAGCAAGACGAAGACTCCTGTAGAAATAGTGGAATAGATGAGACCCCGCAGGAGCGCAAGCGACGTGGAGGCTCATCGGCCATCCGCGGAAAGCGAAGTCTTGCACGGAAATCAACTGCGGTGTAAAAAGTGATTTATATTAAGATCCTTTAACGCATTTATTGATTTTAAATAAACTATGTTCTAAATAACCAATTTAAAATAAAGTATAAGCCTCTAGAACCAGTTAAATGTTACAAATGAAATAATCTAATATCAATGTGTGTAAAAGCACCGTTATATGCCTAAATATGTATGTTTTTGAAGAGTAAAGGTGATTAATTTACTAGTTTAAAAGGAAGAATCTTTATTTTTACTGTAACTAAACTATCAAAATATTGACATGTTATTGAAATATAACTGTAATATTCATGTGTTATTTTTTATGTATTGGTAGATAAAGGGGAAATCAATTACATGAAAAAGACAATGATTACGTTCAGTTTAGTTCTAATGTCACTGTTCGGAGTGGCAAGTGGTGCATCAGCTGCAACAAATACATATACAGTAAAAAGCGGAGATTCGCTATACAAAATTGCAAAGACATACAAAGTATCGGTTAGTCAGCTGAAACAGTGGAATAACTTAAAGTCAGACAGCATTCATCCGAAACAAGTATTAAAAGTATCTCAAGTAAAATCAAGCACGCCTGCTAAAGCAGCGCCTGCGAAGTCTTCAAACGTTGTGAAAGAATTTAAAGTAACAGCAACAGCGTACACAGCGAACTGCAAAGGCTGCAGCGGAAAAACGGCGATTGGAATCGATTTGAAAAAGAATCCAAATCAAAAAGTGATTTCTGTCGATCCAAAAGTGATTAAGCTTGGTTCAAAAGTATACGTAGAAGGTTATGGCACGGCAATCGCAGCTGATACAGGCGGTGCGATTAAAGGAAATAAAATTGATGTTCTTCTTCCTTCTCAAAAAGAAGCGTTAAAATGGGGAAGAAAAACAGTAAAAGTTCAAATCTTAAAATAAGTATTCCTTAAAGAAATGAGAGCCTTCGTTGAAAGGCTCTCATTTTTTTCTTCATTAAAGGACATCCTACTTTATATATACTGATGGAAAAGTTTTACGAAAATGATCATATTTGTTGACAAATATTTCGGAAACGGATATATTTATCCGGTATATAATTAAGTTCATTAAATATTCGTGACATAAATTAATAGAATGAACACATAAACTATATTCTTAACCTGTTTGTCATCTGAAGATTTACATACAGATAATTTTAAAAGGGAAAGGTCTTGTTAAAATGAATACACAAACACAACAGTCCGATCAAGCGCGAACTCGGTCTATTTTTGGCGTAATGATAATGGGAGCGCTCGTCGCTTTTTTAAATCAAACGCTAATTAACATTGCGCTTCCGCAAATGATGGATCATTTCCATGTAACGGCGGCTACGGGGAACTGGTTAACAACCATCTTTATGTTAGTAAACGGAATTGTTATTCCAATTACAGCATTTTTAATGAATCGATTTACGACAAGGCAGCTGTATATTACAGCAATGGGTCTGTTTACAGTAGGAACACTCCTTTGCGGTATCGCACCGACATTTTCTGTTATTTTAGTGGGACGCGTCGTGCAAGCTGCAGGAGCAGGAATTTTATTTCCGTTAATTACAAACGTTATTTTCACATTATTCCCGCCTGACCGACGCGGTTTTGCGATGGGGATTTTTGGAGTAGCCATGAACTTCGCGCCGGCAGTAGGGCCGACACTTTCTGGTTTAATCGTTGAGCACTACTCATGGCGTGTTTTATTCTTTATGATGTTTCCAATTGCACTTATCAACGTAATTGCGGCTATTATTTTAGTGAAAAACGTAACGGAAACAAGCCGACCTAAGCTAGACGTGCTTGGCGTTATTTTATCAACAATTGGATTTGGCGGCTTACTGTATGCGTTCGCTACGGGCGGTACAAAGGGCTGGACCAGCACTGAGGTATTAGCCATGTTCATTGTAGGCGGTATTTCAATTCTGTTCTTTATTTTCCGTCAGTTAAAAATCGATCAGCCGCTTCTTGAATTCCGTATTTTCCGTTACCGTATGTTCACGCTGACAACAATTATTAACGTAATTGTGACGATGGCAATGTTTTCAGGTATGATTTTAATGCCGATTTATATGCAAAATGTACGCGGCTTTTCACCATTTCTTTCAGGCTTGCTGCTACTTCCTGGGGGAATTGTAATGGGGATTATGTCTCCGATTACAGGAAGGCTGTTTGATAAGTTCGGCGCAAGATGGCTTGCTGTTATTGGTTTAGCAATTACCGTTGTGACAACATATGAATTAACAAAGCTTGAAACAACCACAACATTTATGTATGTCATGATTGTCTATACTGTTCGTATGTTTGGGATGTCACTGCTTATGATGCCGATCTTTACAGCTGGATTAAATGAGCTTGCGCTTAGCTTAAATAAATACGGTACCGCGATGGTTAATACGCTTCGAATGGTTGCCGGAGCTGTAGGAATGGCGTTCTTTGTATCCATTATGATGAATCAAGGTGAAAAACACGTGAAAAACATCGTAACGAATCAGCAAATTTTGCCGACAGATAAAGGCAGTATGGCTGAAGCTGTGAATCAAGGTACAGCAATGGGTATTAACGATGCGTTTATGATCGCAACGATTTTAAGTGTGATCGCGTTTGTTTTAGCCTTCTTTATTCGCAAAACATCACCAAAAGAAGATACCATTACAAATCGTGTAAAAAAAGCAAGCTAATAAAAAATCCGTGCCTTATATGGTACGGATTTTTTTTATGAGTTAAATTTATCTTTTTTATAGTCAATATAAAGCGATCCGTCCGACTGAACCTCAGCATAAAAGACGTCATCAATTGATTTGACTCCGGCTTTTTCGAGCTGCTTATGCAGCCAGTTATGATCTACGTGCAGGTCCTTCAACGCATCTTCATTCGCTTTTCCGTCGTAAATAACGCCGGTTGAAGTGGGAAATAAAAGCGTTTTTGACCACGCGTTTGGCTTTTTATCTTGTTTTTGCATAACGGAAAGATTTCCATTTATTTCTAATATGGCGTATTCGACATCTTTTATGGAAAATACGTTTTGCTGCCTCAGCATGCCTAAAAGAGATTCAATATCTAGCCGCACTTGTTTTAACGCCTTTTCCATCACTTTTCCTTGCTTAATCACAATTTTAGGCTCACCGGTAATAAGATGCCGTGCTTTTTTCGATTTCATTCCAATATAGCCCATAGCGAATGTTAAAAATGTCCATCCTAGCAGTGAATAAACTCCTTTATCAATCTCTACTCGCTTATCAGTGGAAAGGGAAGAAGCAATATTACCAATCGTAATCGCCGTAATAAATGTAAATACATTTAACTGGCTGATTTCTGTTTTTCCCATGAGCCGCGTTAAAAGAAGCAACACAAAAAATGAACAGGCGATTCGAAACGTCGATTCAGCATACCCCATACATTTCACCCTTCCTTCATTTCATTGTTTTATGTTGTGAAAAAATAGAAATTTTATGCAGTTAAAAGGATAAATTCCATGCTTGTCTCCCAATCGCTTTTGCTTTTGCGCTACAATAAAGAAGCAACGTGTTTAACTAGACAAAAGAAGGTGAAACCATGAAACCATTTAAAGCCTCAGCCCTACTAGATGTTATCAGTGAATTGTTCTCCGATGAAGCGTCGATTGCCGTTTCAGATCTAGAAACGTACGTGTATTACCGAGCAAGCAAACGAATTAATTTGAAAATCAGCCCTGGAGATCAAATAAAAAAAGGAACGATTACATATAAAGCATTAGAACGAAAGCAAAAAGTATCGGAATTTATTCACCGAGACGTGTTCGGCACACCTTACTACGGCATGGCCGTGCCTTTTTTAGATGAAGGAGATGTTCAAGGATGCGTAACGGCGATTTTTCCTGCGTTAACGAGCGGAAAGTCAGTTGTGACGTTAAAGGTGAACGAAGGATGGATACCGGTTCCTTTCTCAAAAATCATCTACGTAGAAGCGCGTGACCGAAAAACCTATGTGTACGCACAGAAGTATACGGGTACGCATAAATACACGTTAAATGAATTTGATTATGTGCTTCCAAAAGAAGAGTTTGTGCGCTGTCATCGTTCCTTTATCGTCAATGTGACACAAATTCAAGAAATTTATCCTGATACACATTCGACTTTTTTATTAGTGATGAACAATGGAGAAAAAATTCCGGTCAGTCAGTCGTACGCCAGTTATTTTCGAAAGCTGCTTGGGTTTTAACCGTCATTTAGCTTCATTATCATCAAATATGCTGTTTTGTCGCTATTTTTGTCCATTTCATTCCAAAAACTCTTGTGGACGCTTTCTTTACAGTAAAATGGTAAAAAGAGCAAAAACAAGGAGTGAAGAGAATGGAAAACGTACGTAATCGAATTAAGCATGAAGCATTACAGAATCGCGTTGTCTCTGCTGAAGAAGCAGCGTCTTGGATTCAAGATGGAATGACGCTTGGTCTAAGCGGTTTTACACGCGCGGGCGATGTCAAAGCTGTGCCGTTTGCGCTAGCGAAACGAGCGGAAACTGAGGCAATAAAAGTCAGCGTGTATACCGGTGCTTCACTTGGGTCAGATGTGGATAAGCTATTTGCAGAAAAAGGCATGTTAAACAAACGCCTGCCGTTTCAAGCGGATCCGACGATGCGTAAAAAAATTAATGAAGGTGAATTTCAGTTTATTGACCAGCATTTATCGCATACTTCTGAATGGGTGCGTTCAGGCGTGTTAGATTCAATAGATTTCGCTATTTTGGAAGCGGTTTCTATCACAGATGACGGAATGATGATTCCAACAACGTCAATCGGCAATTCAATGGTGTTTGCCGAGCATGCAAAATCAATTATTATTGAAATAAACACAGCGCAGCCAGAGCTGTTAGAAGGTATTCACGATCTGTATGATCCGGGCGCTCAAGGAAAGCGAGATGCAATTCCTTTGAAAAAATCCGATGATCGTATTGGTTCGTTAGGCATACCAATTGATTTAGATAAAGTAAAGGGTATTGTGTTTACAAATCAGCTAGATTCACCGTCTACAATTGTAGCACCTGACGAAGAAACGGTTGTGATGGCTCAAAATTTGATTTCATTTTTACGCCAAGAAATTAAAGAAGGGCGATTAACTGAATCGCTTGCTCCTTTACAATCTGGAATTGGATCCGTGGCAAATGCCGTTTTCCACGGTTTGTTAGATTCGGAGTTTCATGATTTAGAAGTGTATTCAGAAGTATTGCAAGACGCCGTGTTTGATTTATTTGACGCAGGAAAAGTTACGTTTGCTTCCTGCTGCTCAATTACGCTTTCAGCAGATAAAATGAAACAAGTTTTCTCTAATTTTGAAGCCTATCGAGATAAGCTCATTCTTCGTCCGCAGGAAATTTCCAACCATCCCGAGATCATTCGTCGTTTAGGGCTGATTTCAATTAATACCGCGCTAGAACTAGATATTTACGGAAACGTCAATTCCACACATGTGATGGGAACAAAAATGATGAACGGAATCGGAGGCTCAGGAGATTTTGCCCGAAATGCGCGCCTTGGTATTTTTGTAACAAAATCCATTGCTAAAAACAGTGATATTTCAAGCATAGTGCCGTTTGTTTCGCACGTTGATCATACGGAACACGATGTGGATGTCATTGTAACAGAGCAAGGATACGCAGACTTACGCGGACTCGCTCCAAGAGAACGAGCAAAACGCATTATTGAAAATTGTGCCCACCCAATGTATCGCGATCAGCTTATGGCGTATTACGAAGAAGCGCTCACGCGAGGCGGCCAAACACCGCACGTTCTTGAAAAAGCCTTTTCTTTTCATACGTCTTATCAAAAAAATGGAACAATGCGAGAAGTTTTAGCGCAAACAAAGTAAATGAACGCTTTGTCTCATGAGGAGACAAAGCGTTTTTTGCTGAGTAAGAAACTTGTGTTTGTTATCTCGTTGAATTACGATGAAAGGGAATACATAAAGAAAACGAGGTAACTTATATATGAAAGCATTAGTATTTGAAAGATTTGGAGGACCTGACGTTCTTCACTATCAAGATATACCGAATCCCTCTATTGGACCAACAGATGTACTAGTAAGAACAAAAGCAATTGGACTTAATTTTGCGGATGTTTACCGAAGAAAAGGGAACTATCACTTAACGGGTACACCTCCATATATTTTAGGATATGAAGGAGCAGGTGTGGTAGAAGAAGTAGGAGCAGAAGTAAGTCACGTTAACGTAGGAGACCGCATTGCGTTTGCTGACGTTCCTTTTGCAAATGCAGAGCTTGTTGCCGTGCCACAGGATAAAATAATTGCTGTACCTGACGATATTTCGTTTGATGCAGCTGCTTCTGTGCTTTTGCAAGGGTTAACGGCTCACTATTTAACACAAGACAGCTACAGCATTCAGCCGGGTGATTATGTACTTGTTCACGCAGCTGCTGGAGGTGTAGGGCAGCTTTTAGTTCAAATTTCTAAGCTGTTAGGCGGACAGGTTATTGGCTTAACGTCATCTTCTGAAAAAGCAAAAGCAGCGGCTCAAGCAGGGGCTGACTATGTCTTTTTATACGAAGATAACTGGGTGGAACAAGTGAAAGAAGTAACGAAGCGAGGCGCAGATGTTGCCTACGAATCTGTAGGGGTTACGCTAGAAAAAAGCTTTGAAGCCGTAAAAACAGGAGGAACCGTAGTGTTTTACGGAATGGCAGGAGGCGATCCGGCTCCAGTGGATCCGCGTATGTTGATGGATACCTCTAAAACGCTTACAGGAGGAGATCTGTGGAACGTACTTGTATCTTATGAAGAACGCAAAGTACGCTCACAGCAGCTGTTTGAGTGGATCAGTAAAGGTCAGCTTGTGCTAACCGATCCTGTGGTATTTGACTTAAAAGACGGAGCGAAAGCACATGAGCTTCTTGAAAGCCGAAAAAGTACAGGTAAAATTTTGTTAAGACCGTAAAAGAAAAGCCCTTTCGTCAAGGGCTTTTTTCCGTTAGTAAAGGAGAAATCAAGGAGCTGTCTAATATATATAGTAGAGAAGTAGAGTAAAAGAGGTGAAGGTCGATGAAACATGCATTAATTACGGCAGGTCATAAAGGTATTGGCAAAAAAGTAACAGAACAGTTTCTGAAAAAGCAGTATTCCGTTACCGTCCATTTTCGCAGTGATAAAAATAAAGTGCGAGAACTGCAAGAAGAATGGCATCAATATAGTGATAACGTACAGTTTGTAGAAGGAGACATAACAAATAAAGAAGATATTGAATATGTCGTTGCGCAGGCTATGGAGCGGTTTGGACGTATTGATGTTTTAATTAATAATGCAGGTCCGTATGTATTTGAAAGAAAGAAATTAATAGAGTACACAGACAGTGAATGGTATGAAATGGTGGAAGGGAATTTAAGCTCTGTTTTTCACTTTGTTAAAGCTGTTGTTCCTATTATGAAAAAGCAGCAGTTTGGAAGGATTATTACATACGGTTTTCAAGATGTAGAGCATACCCCTGGATGGATGGACCGCGCGGCTTTTAGTGCCGCTAAGTCAGGGCTGGCTTCTCTGACCAAATCGCTTGCTCTAGAAGTAGCCGAATACGGGATTACGGCCAATATGGTCTGTCCCGGAGATATTGTAGGAGACATGAAAGAAAATGATATCATAAAAGCAAGATTACTAGAAGACAAGGAAACGCCTGTGGGCCGATCAGGTACGGGAGAAGACATTGCGCGTATTATTGAGTTTCTTTGTGATGAAAACTCAGATATGATTACAGGCAGCATTATATCTGCTTCGGGTGGAGTAGACGTTGTTCATAAAAGCAAAAAACAAGCCCCTGGCAGATAATGCAGGGGCTTGTACGTTACAGCAGCGATTCTCCGCCGTCAATAAACATTTCACTTCCGGTAATATGTTTGGATGCGTCAGAAGCTAAAAAGGAAATTAAATCTGCTACTTCTTCAGGCTTAGCCGAGCGTTTAGCAAGCGGCTGATTGCCGTTTGGATATTCAATTGGAATCGCGACTTCTTTTAATTTGTCTTCTTGACGGAATGTATTGCTTTCAATATTTGTATCAACTGCTCCTGGACAAATAACGTTAACGCGTATTCCGTATGTAGAAAGTTCAAGAGCTGCCATTTTGCCGAAGGCCATTTGGCCAGCCTTTGAGGAACTGTATGCGCTCATGCCGATGTTTGAAAATGTACGGTTGCCATTAATGGAGCTAGTAATAATAACGCTTCCTCCCTGAGCTTTTAAATAAGGAATAGAATGCTTCACGGTTAAAAAAGTACTCGTTAAATTTGTATCAATTGTTTTTGTCCAATCTTCTGGTGATAGTTCTTCAATAGAAGAAAACGTACCGTTGATGCCTGCGTTAATAGAAACAATATGTAATTGACTCCATAAGCTGCTAATCGTTTCGATACTCTCTTTTATACTTTCAGAGTCAGATACGTCTGTTTTAATGGCTATACACTCTCCGCCGCTCGCCATGATGGTCTCTTTTACTTCTTGTAGTTTTTCTTCCTCTAAGTCTAAAAGAGCAACGCGCGCTCCTTGTTCAGCTAAGGTAATGGCTGAAGCCCGTCCAATTCCAGATGCCGCTCCCGTCACAAGCGCAACTTTTCCAGTTAATGCAATCATTTGTAACCCCTCCATATAAAAATGTTGTTTCCTTTCTTTAACCTATAAGAAGGAAATAAAAACCTCTTTTAAACTATTTGTGTTTAAATTTGCTAAAAGATGCCAAAAGGAAAAGAGAAAACAGCGGCGAATTATTAATATGACGCCAGAACACGAAAAAGGCTAAGGTCAAATGAGCTTACTTGAGTAGCTAAAGATATACTCTGTCTTTTCAGAAGAATGTTTATATAAAATTTTACATCAGAGGGACTTGCAAATCGTTCCTTGAAAGCTTACACTAGTAAAGCACAGAAAAAGGACGGTGTTTTATGAAGAAGAAAGATAATGTAATTCCATTCCCGCAAAGAAGGGAAGCAGCTGCTTATGTTCCCGCTGCTATTAGCTTAGATAAGGATATTGTGGAGTTTTTAGAAATTATGAATTTTGAAGATCGAAATGATTTTTTAAATGAAATGATTGATTCATTTTTTAAATATGTAAAAGGTGAAGAAGACGAAGTAAGATAAAAAGTAACGTAAAGACATCCAAAGAGATGTTTTTTATTTTGTGACCAATTGCTTAAAATGCATGCTTAAGCCTCGTATAGTTATTTATGGTATAGTATACATTAGATACTATCTAGCAGGTGCAAATGCGAGGAGTGATAAGATGAGTGGATTTAAAAAAGACATTCGTGCCGGATTTGAAGAACCACACTCACTAGAACAATTAAAGCATGAAATGGAGCAAAGCCTGTGGAATTTAAGAAAAGATTTGCGAAATGAAAATCGTTCGGAAACGGAAATGGAAATGATTAAAATTTCGCTGCTGTCACTATTTGAGGAGCAGGCCAATAATTTGAGCAAAACGGAGCTCTCTGATTACCTTGCGGACTATCACAAAAGAGTCGAGCAATTATTCGACAGGTATAGCTATAAATAAGACAAGCATCCTTGCGGGGATGCTTGTTTTTATTTGAGCAAAATTCGCTTGTATTCGCTGCGTTTCAGAGGTTTGGATACATATCCGTCAGCTTCTAGCTGATAAATAATGGTGGCAGCTGCATATACGCTAAAGGCATGATCAAGACCAAAGTAGTCTTGCAAGGCGGCGACGCTCACTTCCTCTTGAAAGATTTTACTGCGGTTCGATAAGACAATAGGGTAGACGTTTTTAACGATTTGCTTTGAAATTTCGAGTGTTAACATATTGAATCCCTCCTGTGTGAGTGTACATAACTAAAGGTATTCAGCGCATTGTACATTCATGAAAAAGGGAGCGATTACATTTTTAAAAGATAAAGAAAAGAGGAGTAAATGCCCATAAAATCAGATATTTTATCACTTTGTGGAACTTGTTTGAGAAGCTCAGTATTTTAGTGTATGACAAACATTTTCAAAAGTTCTATGGAATTATTAGGAGCAATTTAACTAAATCCACATATCTTAAAGTATAGCAAATGGAGGTGAAACACATGGGATACTACGGAGGTTACGGATACGGTTGTGGTTATGGCGGCGGTGGCTGCGGCGGCGGTTTCGCTTTAATCATTGTACTTTTCATCTTATTAATCATCATCGGCGCTTCTTGCTTCGGCGGCGGCTGGTGCTAATTATTAAAAAATGAGGACGATGCAACATCCACACTTTATTTCTTCAACTATTTCTTCCACAAAAGGTCTCTTCGGAATGAAGAGACTCTTTTAGTTTACTATTTATAATAACGTGTATAAACTACATGTTAAAAAAATTTATGCGTAGCTCTACATAAAAAAAGACTCTGACTGAAATCAGAGTCTTTTTACTACTTATGCTTTTTGAACGTTAGCAGCTTGAGGTCCGCGTTGACCTTCTTCAACGTCGAATGTTACAGCTTGACCTTCGTCTAAAGATTTGAATCCTTCGCTTTGGATTGCTGAGAAATGTACGAATACATCGTCGCCGTTTTCGCGCTCGATAAATCCGAAACCTTTTTCTGCGTTAAACCATTTTACTGTACCTTTTTCCATGAATGTTGCCTCCTCGTGTGCTATGCACACATTGTATTACTATCCTTGCTCATGATCAAAATCTTTAAGACGAAAGTATTCACCTATCGATTGTTGCCGAACAAAAATAATTCTTCTTATAGAATATCAAAAGATAATGATAATTGCAAGGAATGAAGAAAATTTAACGAAGATGTTGCCTTCTTTTAACGAAAGAAAACGAAAATTATACGGCTGAAAATAAGTAAGAAAGAGCGTATCAGGTCACACTATCTCTATATATAAGAAGAAAGGGGTAGTCATATGTTTAAACAAAAAGCTGGAGAAAAACTGATTGAACTGCTAATTGAATGGGGCGTTGATCATATTTACGGCATGCCAGGAGACTCCATTAATTCAATTATTGAACCGCTTCGCAAAGCCCAGGATAAAATTAAATTTATTCAAGTAAGGCATGAAGAAGCGGGAGCTCTCGCAGCAGCTGCATATGCGAAGTTAACGGGTAAAATCGGTGTATGCACGGCTATTGCCGGACCGGGAGCAATTCATTTACTAAATGGCTTATATGATGCCAAATTAGACAAAGCGCCCGTTTTAGCACTTACGGGGCAAGTAGAATCAGATCTCATCGGCAGCGATGCGTTTCAAGAAATTAATTTAGAGAGAATGTTCGATGATGTGGCTGTATATAACCAGCGAGTCATGTCCGCTGAGCAGCTTCCGACTGTTGTCAATCAAGCGATTCGAACAGCGTATGCTAAAAAAGGTGTGGCTGTGTTAACCATTCCCGATGATATTCCTCGTTTTGAAGTTGGATCAGAAGCACGAGAAACATCAAGCATCATTGTCAAGCAAGACATTTTTCCCCATAGAGAAGATCTTGAAAAAGCAAAAGATTTGATTGGTAAAGCGGAAAGCCCGGTTATCCTAGCCGGTCGAGGCACACATGAAATGAGAGAAGAGCTGCTTGCATTTGCAGAAAAAATCGCAGCACCTATTGTCCTTACGCTTCCTGGAAAAGGCGCAATACCGGATGAGCATCCATATTGTCTCGGAGGGCTTGGATTAATCGGGACAAAGCCAGCGTATGAAGCGATGCAAGAAGCGGATACGCTCATCATGATTGGGACGTCCTATCCGTTTACAGGCTTTTTGCCAGACCATGCGAAAACGATTCATATTGATATTGATCCTGCACAAATTGGCAAAAGATATCCTGTAGATGCGGGGCTTGCAGGAGAAGCGAAAGCAACGGTTCAGTGGTTTTTAGAAAATGTGGGCCGCTCAGAGCATCGCCAGTTTTTAGAGCAAAGTCAAGAACGTATGAAAAAGTGGTGGAATCAGCTTGATAACCAAGAAGCCAAAGAAAGTGTACCTATCAAGCCTCAGCGAGTGATTCGAGCGCTTCAGCACGTAGCGGATGATAACGCGGTCTTGTCTGTAGATGTAGGAAACGTCACAGTATGGATGGCGCGTCATTTTCGGATGACAAATCAGCAGTTTGTGATTTCAAGCTGGTTAGCCACTCTCGGATGCGGGCTGCCGGGCGGAATTGCTGGAAAAATTGCTTATCCCGAGAAGCAGGTGTTTGCGGTGTGTGGAGACGGCGGCTTTGCGATGACAATGGCTGACTTTATTACAGCTGTTAAATACAATCTTCCGCTAGTCGTAGTGCTATTTAATAATCATAAAATCGGCATGATTAAATTTGAACAAGAAGTAATGGGAAATGCTGAATTTGGGACAGATTTAACAAACCCGAATTTTGCTAGGTATGCAGATATCTGCGGAGGTGTTGGCTACCGAGTAGAAAAGGAAGACGAGCTGTTGCCTGCTTTTGAAAGTGCAGTTAGACAGAATAAACCGTGTATTATCGATGTAATCGTTGATGCAAACGAAGCGCCTATGCCAGCAAAAATAACGCTTGGGCAAGCAACAGGGTATGCCAAGCACATGGTGAAAGAATTGTTTCAAGAAGGCAAGCTAGATTTACCGCCTTTATAAAAAAATAGGCTGTGACGAAAGTAATTTAGTTGAAGAAAGATCCGAACGATGAATCGAGATTCTTGATGGAGAATCAACTTCGTTTGGGTTTTTTTTATTGGCATGGAATGTAGTTTTCATGTATTTCGTTGCTTCTAGCAGTTGATTGGAGAGCAAGGCGAAGACTCCTGCGGGAAAAGCGGAATAGGTGAGACCCCGCAGGAGCGTATGCGACGAGGAGGCTCACCGGCCGCCCGCGGAAAGCGAAGTCTTGCACGGAAATCAAATGTGGTGTACCAAGCAACCCATATGAGCTCATGTATCCCATTTGTTCGTCTTCAGATTGGACTGGTGTGGTTATGTCTCAATCTCTTTTTCATGGTGAAATTCATTCAATATGATTAACTATAAAATTATTATGTAAACTAAAATACCTAAAAATGAAAAATAGCTACTATTATAATTTTTGATAAAGTGGATGAGCAAAAAAACACCGAATTGGATGGTCTTTTTTTATAAAACTGCTTTAAGATAAGAGAGATAAAGGATAAACTACTAATTAAGAAAGTTTAAATGTAAGGACTGACGCCGCATGAACTGGAGACCAGATCGCGCTAGCAAAAAAGCGATTTATAAACAAATTGCAGAATATATTGAAAGCTGTATTTCATCGGGAGCTTTTCCACCGGATTCTATGCTGCCATCAGAACGAACGCTTGCCGCTGAGCTCAACGTGAACAGAAGCACGGTAGTAGCTGCTTATGAAGAGCTGCAGGCACTTGGAATCGTAGAACGTAAAAAAGGAAGCGGCACGCGAGTGAGTTCGAGCATCTGGGGAATTTCCCGAAAACGTATTCCAAACTGGGGGAGATATGTAGAAGACGGTTCATTTTTGCCTAATTTACCGCTCGTACAGCGAATCAGAAGCGAGGCTTTGCGAACAGATTTTGTGAACTTAGCCAGCGGAGAGTTAGCTCCTAGCTTATTTCCAAGCGAAGATTTTCAGCAAATATTAGCGGGCATGCCTTTTAATGAACATTTAGGCTATGATCATCCCCACGGCAATGAACGTTTGCGTGATGCTATTGCTGCTCATGTTTATGAGTACCGGAAAATCTCCACTGACTCCAATTCTATTCTAATTACATCAGGTGCACAGCAAGCACTTCATTTGATTGTGCAGTGTTTGTTAAAACCAGGGGATGCAGTAGCGATTGAAGATCCATCCTATAGCTATTCACTGCCGCTCTTTCAATCAGCAGGTCTACGAACGTTTTTACTGCCTGTAGATAAAAATGGAGCCAACCCGGACGACTTAGTAGAATTACATAAAAAGCATCGCATTCGAATGGTTTTTTTAAATCCGTACTATCAAAATCCGACCGGTATTGTGTTATCAGAAGCGCGCCGAAAGCGGTTTCTAGAGCTTTCTTCAGAATACGGCATTCCGCTTATTGAAGATGATCCTTATTCACTCACGGCATTTGATGGCAATGTACATCAAACGCTGAAATCGATGGACGAGAACGGAAACGTCCTCTATATCAGCTCGCTTTCTAAAATTGTTGCATCAGGCCTTCGAATCGGCTGGATAGTGGGGCCGGAGCAAGTAATTCAGCGCCTGGCAGACGCTAAGCAGCAAATTGATTTTGGTCACAGCATCTTTCCGCAGTGGATTGCTTATCAATTCTTAGATTCTCCTACGTTTTCTTCTCATATTGAAAAGCTTAGACAAGAGCTCAAAAAGCAAGAGTATGCCCTGTCGTCGAGTCTGAACGAATTGCTTGGATCAAAAGTATCTTTCGATTCGCCTCAAGGCGGGATTCACTTATGGTGCAAAGTGAATCAGCCGGTCGATGACTATCGTCTATTGGAAGAATCGCTTAAAAAAGGAGTGGCCTTTGTCCCAGGAAGCGTGCTGAGTTCTCAAAGCGGAGCTATTCGCTTTACGTTTGGCAGAGGGGAAGAAGAGGTTATTCGAGAAGGAATTAAACGATTTGCGAGCGCCCTAGAGAGTCTGGAATAGCTATAAACATAGGTAAACGTGCTGGATGAAAGTTTTATTTTATTATTTCGTATAGATTGTTATGATCTTGTGCTATACTAAGAGTACCATTAACTTTACTTCTGTATTTGTACCGACTGGCCCTGTTGAAAAACAGGGCTTTTTTATGTTTGTCCACAAAAAAACAGATCCTTTAAAGGATCTGTTTCTGATATGTTGTGTTTCTTATGCTTTTTGAACGTTAGCAGCTTGAGGTCCGCGTTGACCTTGTTCTACGTCAAATGTTACAGCTTGACCTTCGTCTAAAGATTTGAAGCCTTCGCTTTGGATTGCTGAGAAGTGTACGAATACATCGTCTCCACCTTCGCGCTCGATGAATCCAAAACCTTTTTCTGCGTTAAACCATTTTACTTTACCTTGTTCCATAATTGTTGCCTCCTCGTGCGGACTCGCACATTGTGGTACTATTCTTGCTCAAATCTAAAGACGAAAAGTGACAATACTCATACATCCCCACCGAACAAAAATAATTCTCTTATATCTTAGCAGAAATTTCCTATGCTTGCAAGCGCTTTATTTAAAAACTATCCGTATTTTTTTGACAAGTTTTTCATAAGACACGTCTAAAAAATGTCACATTTTGAACATTTTAGAAAGGCTATTCTTTGTATTCGCTTTTACTGTAGTTATATAATAATGAAAATATGGTTTTTCTAAAGGTAGAAAACAAGTATAAATGTACATACTGAGCGCTGAAATGGAGTGGTAAAGATGAAAGTGGGTTTAATTGGTTTAGGAAATATGGGATTACCGATGGCGGAAAATATGATAAAAGCGGGTCATGAACTTGTGATTTATAACCGAACTGCTTCAAAGGCGGAAAGTCTTGTGAAAAAAGGAGCAAAGGTTGTAGAGACACCTGCCCAAGCAGCACAAGAAGCGAATCTTGTCTTTACGATTCTTTCCAATGACGAGGCTTTAGAAGAAGTAACGATGTCACAAGACGGTATACTTGCAGGCCTCCAAGAAGGCGGTATTCACGTTTCTGTGAGTACTATTAGCGTAGATTTGTCCGAAAAATTAACAAGCGCACATGCTGCATCAGGACAGCATTTTGTTGCAGCGACCGTTTTAGGGCGCCCCGACGCAGCAGCTGCTGCGGCTCTCAAAGTAATAGTTGCAGGTAATAAAGAACCAAGAGAGCACGTTTGGCCGCTGTTTGAAGCGATTGGTCAAACTATTTTTACTGTAGGAGACGAGCCTTACTTATCAAATGTAGCTAAGCTTGGCAATAATTTTTTACTAGTATCGATGTTAGAAGCTGTTTCTGAAGCAGTAGTCATGGTAGAGCAGTACGGGATGCAAGCGGAGCAGTTTCTTGAAGTGGTTAACAGCTTATTTGCATCTCCTGTGTATAAAAATTACGGCAATTTAATTGCTAAAAGAGACTTTGATCCAGCCGGATTTAAGCTGGAGCTTGGATTAAAAGATGTAAACTTGGCTATTGATGCAGCCAAAAAAGTGTCCGCGCCGCTTCCGTTAGGAGAGCTTGTGAAAGGTCATTATGAACAAGGAATTGAAAATGGCTGGGGTCATTTAGACTGGTCGGCGTTACTAAAAACAGTTGAAGCTCTAAAAAAAGATAACTAAAAAGACGAAAAGGAGTGCAGCCAGTGAAAGCGAAAGGAAAGTGGGTATGGATCGTATCCTTTATTTCAATTATTTCGTGTCTGCTGTTTGCAGCAGGGCTTGGAATGTCTATTTATGATTATGTTAGCGCCTCAAAAGCTACTGTAAAAGAAATGCCAAAGCCGAAGCAAGAAACAAGCAGCAGTAACAAAAGTACCAAAAATTATACGATTGTTGCTTTAGGAGATTCACTGACAAGAGGAACAGGAGACGCAGCGGGGAAAGGATACGTTGGGTATTTAAAAGATAATCTTGAAGAAAAAACGAAGAAAAAAATCCTCTTAAGTAACTTTGGAATAAAAGGTCAAACGTCTTCGCAGCTGGCAAGTCAAGTAAAGCAGCAGCAAATTCAGCGACAGATTAAGTCTGCAGACACCGTGCTGATTACGATTGGCGGAAATGACTTATTTCAAGGTGGACAAACGCTGCAAAACTTAAATAAAAACAATATTCAAAAGCTAGAAAATGACTATTTAAAAAACGTAGACAGCATCTTAAAAAGCATCCGTTCGGCAAATAAAGACGCGACGATTTTTTTAATTGGTTTGTATAATCCGTTTAGTAACCTGCAAGATGCAAAAACGACAACGGCTATTGTACGAGAATGGAATTATAAAAGCAGCGAATTAAGCGCTAATTATAAGCAAACTGTTTTTGTTCCGACCTTTGATTTGTTTCAGTTAAAGGTAGATGACTACTTATATACTGATAAGTTTCATCCGAATGCAAAAGGCTACAAGCTGATCGCAGAACGTGTAGCATCGCTTATTACGTGGTAAGGGAGGGAATGATATGAGTGAAGTAACACTTTCCGTAAAAGGACTGAGAAAAGTAATAGGAAAACGTGAAATCATCAAAAATATTGATTTTGAATTAAAAAGAGGCGAAGTGTTCGGTTTTTTAGGACCCAATGGAGCCGGTAAAACGACAACGATTCGAATGCTTGTCGGCTTGATTCGCCCGACGGCTGGTTCCATTTCTATCTGTGGATACAGCGTATCGAAGCAGTTTACAAAAGCGATGGAGCATATCGGCTGTATTGTTGAAAATCCTGAGCTGTATCCATACTTAAGCGGCTGGGAAAATCTGCAGCATTTTTCACGTATGATTCCTTCTATGACGGAAGAACGCATTCATGAAGTTGTGGCATTAGTTGGCTTGCAAGAGCGCATCCACGACTTAGTTCGCACGTATTCGTTAGGCATGAGGCAGCGTTTAGGAATTGCGCAAGCGCTTCTCGGAAAACCAAAAGTGCTCATTTTAGATGAGCCAACGAACGGACTCGACCCATCTGGGATTCGGGACATGCGTAAATTTATTCGCTTTTTAGCTGAAAGTGAAGGTCTAAGCGTCTTAGTATCGAGTCATTTGCTGAGCGAGATTCAGCTGATGTGTGACCGAGTAGCGATTATTGCAAAAGGAGAAGTTATTCACACAGAATCGGTGAAGACCCTGTTAACTCAGCAGGAGCGCTTACTGTGGAAGCTAGATCCGCAGCCAGCGGGAATAGACGTCTTAAAACAAGTGACGGACTTTGTGCAAGTGCAGGGAGAATATGTCACGACGTTTTATGAGGAAGCTGAAGTGGGAGAGTGGAACAAACAGCTCATTCAAGCAGGAGTAACGGTAAAAGAAATGAACCGAAAGCTTCCGACTCTTGAAGATTTATTTATCGAAATGACAGGAGGCGAATCGATTGATTAGTTTGGTTCAAAATGAAATGATCAAGCTCGTTCGAAAAAAGCGCCTGTTAATCGTTACCCTTATTATGGGCGTTTTGATTTCCATGTTCACCTATGCTCAGCTTCGCGAAACGCAGCGCCTTCAAGAAAAGCTAGGAACGACCGATTGGCGCAGTACGCTGCAGCAAGAAATTATCGATACGCAAAACCGGCTGAGCGGAAGCCAAATTTCAGATGATTGGCGCAAGCAGCTTGAAATTCGCGTGGCGCAGCAGCAGTATTACTTAGATAACGATATCAATCCTTCAGAACCAGGAGCGCCAACGTTTGTGCGAGGGTTCATTGAAAACGCCATTCAGCTTCTGTTGCCCCTGATGATTATGATTATTGCAGCGGATTTAGTGTCTTCAGAATACAGCTTGGGATCCATCAAGGTACTGTTGACGAGGCCTGTGAAACGGTGGAAAATCCTGCTTAGTAAATACATCACGCTCGTCATGTCCGTCTCGTTTTTAATTTTAATGTTTGGCGTTTTATCGTATCTTATTTCTGGCGTTGTATTTGGATTTAAAGGCTGGACAGCGCCTATTCTTACGGGATTTAGCGTGCAGGGCAATGATTTGAATACAGCGGACGTTCATTTAATTTCGCAGTGGAGATATATTTTAATGGAATTTGGCCTTGCTTGGTTTGTATCCCTGGTGGTTGGAACGCTTGCTTTTATGCTGTCCGTTTTAATTAAAAGTACGGCTGCTGGTATGGGTGTGATGCTTGCTTGTTTGATTGCAGGTACGATTTTAAGCAGTATGGTTTCTTCGTGGAATTCAGCTAAGTACTTGTTTATGGTCAATTTAAATTTAACTTCTTACCTGCAAGGCACAGCTCCTCCGACTGAAGGAATGACACTAGGATTTTCCTTAGGTGTTTTAACCATTTGGGGACTTGCCGGGCTGCTCGTGTCGTTTCTGGTATTTACCAAAAAAGATGTGTATTAATTCCATATAAGTTGACGATAATCAGGAACATACGTTATGATTGTGTTAACAAAAAATGCTGTTTTGCTCAAAGGGGAGTAGCTCTTGCAGTAAAGTCGTCATTTCGAGATTATTATCTCCGGCTTTATTGACAATGCAAATTGTTAGCGAGACCTTTGCCAATGTTGCCATTGGTAAAGGTCTGGATACAAACACCTTTACCACATATGGTAAAGGTGTTTTTTGTTATTTCAAAAGAAGAGAGGAGCTTAAAAATGTCAAAACTATCGAGACTGTTAAAAAGCCCCGCTGTAAAAAAAGGAATAAAAAAAGCTGTACCCATTATTATGAAAGAGTTAAAGAAACGAAAATCGAAAAGAAGATAGTAGAAAAGAAAATAAGAAAGGTTGAGTGCTAAGTGAAAAAGTGGATGCTAGTCATGTCAACTGCTGTTCTCTTTATGGTCGGCGGCTGTTCTTTTCTTGAAGATACAAGCAGTACGTTGAACTACGCAAACGATGCGAAAGATTACGTGAGTGAAGCTCAAAAGTTTGCTGAAGAAATACCGCCTCTAGCGGAAAAAGCTGTTAATGACGATGAGGCAATAAAAAAGCTCGAGCAAAAGCTGCAGGAAATGAAAGGGAAAGCCGAAGAATTTAATCAAACCAAAGCTCCTGACATCGCTTCTGATGTGCACGATCAGCTTGTTCAGCAAAACGAAAAAATCATTAGTGGAATTGAAGCGTATGAAGCCAATATAAAGGATGGCAGCTTCAATCCAGAAGCGCTAAAAAACAGTGAATTGTTTCAATCAATTCAAGATGTATCAAGTATTATGAAACAAATTAAAGAATTAGGTCAGTAAAAAAACAAACCTGGGACAAAAGTGTGCTAATTGAAGAAAATCCGAACGATGAATCACGATTCTTGATGGAGAATCAACTTCGTTCGGATTTTTTTATTTGTAGGATGAACGTAGGTTTCATGTGTATAGATGCTTTAGATTGGATTGATATAGTAGGTATGCCTTATAATTCAATCTCGTTTCCATGTTATAAATGTAAAATTATATAAATATATCTATTTATTAGAAGGAAAAACCTTCTCTTTCTTTTTTATATCTACGAAATTTTGTTAGAAGCTGTGACAAACTTAATGTCTGCTTTTCATATCCTATGTATAGTACATATATACACACCGCTTGAAATAAATTTTTTTTGAATGAAAAGAGAACGTGGGAACGTTGATGTATTAGGTAATAAGACTCATTTAAAAAGGAGGGTTCATCCAATTAATAAAAACTATAGTCCTTTGTTTTAAAGAGAGAAACTAAAAAAAATTTTTCGGTTTACAAAAAGTTAATAAAACGCATACAAATGGTTTACTAAAAAATCAAAAAATTTACATCCTTTATAAATCTTTTCTGCTATACTATTTTTGAACAGTTGCTAGATTTATAGCGATGATAACTTACTTGAAAGGTGAATGGTAGATGAAAAAGAACAAACGCAGCAAAACGAAGAAAATACTAACTACATCACTGGCACTTTCTTTATTATCAATGCCGCTTCTAACTACACAGGCAGGAGCAGAAGAACGTCACCCTGGACAAAGCTCACAGCAAAGCAAGCATCAAGGCCACAATAAAAAAGATGCGCTTGTGAATATACGCCTGATGGAAACAACTGATGTTCATACGAATCTATTAAACTATGATTATTTCAAAGACGCCCCTTATGAAAAAGTAGGTTTAGCTAAAACCGCTACCTTAATCAAAAATGCTCGAAAAGAAGTAAAAAACAGCTTATTAGTAGATAACGGAGACCTCATTCAAGGAACGCCTCTAGGCACGTATAAAGCCAAGATTAACCCGCTGAAAAAAGGTGAAGTTCATCCTGTATTTAAAGCCATGAATCAGCTGGATTACGATATTGCAACACTTGGAAATCATGAGTTCAACTATGGATTAGACTTCTTAACAGAAGCGTATAACGACGCGAACTTTCCTTACATAAATGCCAATGTTTACGTTGATGATCATGACAACAACCCGAAAAACGACAAAAATAAATTTACGCCGTATAAAATTATGAATAAAAAAGTCGTCGATGAAAATGGAAAGAAACGAACGATTAAAGTTGGTTTCATTGGCTTTGTGCCTCCTCAAATTAACGATTGGGATAAAGCAAACCTTGATGGAAAAGTCATTACAAAAGGCATTGTGGAAACAGCCAACAAGTACATTCCAGAAATGAAGAAAAAAGGCGCGGACGTAGTTGTCGCGATGGCTCACTCCGGGTTTAGCAGCAATAAGCAAAACACGGAAGATGTCATTTACTCATTAAGTGAAGTAAAAGGCATTGATGCTATTACGTTTTCGCATACGCATAAAGTCTTCCCTGCTAAAACGGAAGCTTCGCTAGACGGTTTGTTCCTTGGAGCAGATAAAAAGCCTCTTCCTGGCGTTGATAATACAAAAGGAACAATCAACGGCGTTCCGGCTGTCCAAGCAGGTTACGGCGGAGGGTCACTTGGCTTAATTGACTTAACGTTAAAAGAAGAAAAAGGAAAATGGAAAGTAGTAAACTCTCAATCGTCCACGCGTGAAACGTATAAAGACGTAAAAGACGCGTCAGGGAAAACGGTTACGCAAAGTACGGTAGAACCGGATAAAGGTGTTGTTAAAGCAGTTCAAAAAGATCACGATGCAACGGTTAAATATGTGAACACACCCATCGGTAAAACGACGGATGATATTCACAGCTATTTTTCTCTTGTGAAAGATGATCCCTCTATTCAAGTTGTAACAAATGCACAAAAAGACTACGTGGAAAAATACGTTTCTCAAAACAAGCCGGAATATAAAGACCTTCCGATTTTATCAGTGGGAGCCCCTTTTAAAGCAGGAAGAAACGGCGTTGATGAATATACGGAAATTAAAAAAGGTGACTTAACGATTCGAAGCGCAGGCGACCTGTATCTATATGACAACACGTTAAAAGCGGTCAAAGTAAAAGGTTCTGTGGTAAAAGACTGGATTGATATGTCTGCCGGTAAGTTTAATCAAATTACACCGAACAAAACAGAAGAGCAGGAATTATTAAACCCAAGCTTCCCTGTTTATAATTTTGACGTTATTGATGGCGTTCAATACCAAATCGACGTGACAAAACCAGCAAAATACGATGTGAATGGAAACGTGATTCACGCAGATTCAAGCCGAGTTGTTAACTTAACGTATAACGGTAAACCAGTTGACCCGAATCAAGAGTTTATCGTTGTGACAAATAACTACCGAGCTGGCGGAGGCGGAAACTTCCCTGGTCTAAAAGGAAGCGAGCTTGTGGTGGATTCAGCGGATGAAAACCGTCAAATTCTAATGGACTACATCACCGAACAAAAAGAAATTACGCCGACAGCTGATGATAACTGGTCCATTGCACCAATTAACGGAACGGCTAACGTGACGTTCACAAGCTCACCGCGCGGAGAAAGCTATTTAACTGAAGGAAGTAACATTACGTATACAAATAAAACGGACGACAAAGGATTCGGCATTTACAAAATTAATTTAAACGGCGAATCAAAAGATAATACAAAGATTCAGCTGTTAGGCATGAACGACCTTCACGGTCAGCTCGATACAGATACAAAAATCAATTCAAATGGCCAATCGCTGTTAGCTGGAAATATGAAATATACAGCAGCAGCTATTCGTAAACAAGAAGCTGAAAATCCGAATACGCTTTTAGTTCATGCAGGAGACATGATTGGCGGAAGTCCGCTAGTTTCAGCACTGTTTCAAGACGAGCCAACGGTTGAAGTGATGGAATCGCTTGGATTTGATGTAGGGACGCTTGGAAACCATGAGTTTGATGAAGGTATTGCTGAGCTTCACCGTATGATTGAAGGCGGAGACCATCCAAAAGGAACAAAAGGATACGACGGCATGAATTTCCCGGTAGTAGCGTCAAATGCTTATGATACGTCAACTAATAAATTAATTACAGAACCTTATGCGATAAAAGAAGTAGGCGGCAAGAAAATCGGCTTCATCGGCGTTGTAACACAAGAAACGCCAAGCATGATTGTTCGTAAAGGAAATGAAAACTTAAAAATTACGGACGAAGCAGAAGCAATTGATAAATACACGGCAGAGTTGAAAAAGCAAGGTATTAAAGCCATTGTGGTACTTGCTCATAATCCATCTAATCAAAATGGAACGTCTACCGAGTTTGATGCAGCAGATATCGCTAAAAAAGTTGACGATGAAGTTGACGTGATCTTTTCAGCTCACAATCACGTATACAACAACAAAGTAGTAGATAACAAACTAATCGTTCAAGCTTATTCATACGGCTCAGCGTTTTCTGACGTAGACGTTGAAATTGATAACACGGGTGACATCGTGAAAAAAGATGCAAAAATTGTGACCGTATACCAAAAAGACTATACGCCAGATCCTGAAGTTTCAAGCATTATGAAAAAGTACGAAGATTTAGCAGCGCCTATTAAAGCACAAGTGGTTGGGAATTCATCTACAGATTTGGCAAAAGGCTATCCTTCTAGCGGAGCAACAGGTGATATCGCGCTTGGAAACTTAATTGCTGACGGTATGAAAGCAGAAATGAACGCTGACTTTGCGTTAATGAATGGCGGAGGCGTTCGTTCACAGCTTGATGCAGGTGACGTGACATACGGTGATTTGTTTGCGATTCAGCCGTTTGGCAACGTCTTAAATAAAGTAAAGCTAAGCGGAGCGGATTTAGAAACGGTGTTAAATAATCAAATTACATCATCTGGACTAGATTTCCATATTGCAGGCTTTAACTATACGTGGGATGGAAGCACAAATAAAGTAGTCGATATTACGCTACCAGATGGAAGTAAAATCGACAAAGAAAAAGAATATACGGTAGTAGTGAATAACTATATGTACGGAAATGAAAAATACGGGATTGGCGCACTTTCTTCAGATATGGAAGTGGGACCAGAAGATTTACAAGCAACGGTAAACTATATTAAAACACTTCAGAGCCCGTTTGAATACAAAGCTGAAGGTCGTATTCAAAACGTGGCAGCTGCTAAAACAGCTGAACAGCAAGAACCGACTTTAAAAATAGCTCAATAAGCTAAAAAAGGCTGTCTCATAACTCGGATTTCCGGTTTAGAGACAGCCTTTTTTTAATAGTTTAACTTGAATTTTAAACTCTCAGTCAATGAATTTACGTTATAAAACATAGCTTAATTTTTGAAACAATCACCAAATTGTGGTATTCTCTCCATAAGAAGACTTACGTAAACGTTAAAAATAGTATCAAAGATTTCACTATTTTTTCATTTATCTACGCTATTATGTAAAGTTATATAGAACCTGTAAAAGAATGTGTTCGCTATAGTAAAGGAGTAAATAAACGTGGCTATTAATCTACAAAAAGGGCAGAAAATTGATTTAACAAAGGGAAGAGAAGGGTTATCTTCTATTACGGTTGGATTAGGATGGGACCCTGTAAAAAAACGCAGCTTTTTTGGTTTTGGAGGAAGCGGCCCAGAGATTGACTGCGATGCATCTGTTCTTATGCTCAATTCGAATGATAAGCTTGTAAGTAACTCAGCCGTTGTGTATTTTGGAAATCGTCATAGTAACTGTGGAAGCGTCAAGCATTCAGGCGATAATCTTACCGGAGCAGGTGAAGGGGACGATGAACAAATTTTTGTTAATTTAAAAAATGTTCCTGGAAACGTACATAAACTTGTGTTTGTAGTCAACATCTATCAGTGTGTTGAGCGAAACCAAGATTTCGGTATGATTAAAAATGCTTTTATCCGTGTTGTGGACAGTGCTAAAA
Source organism: Priestia sp. FSL W8-0524 (assembly GCF_038005965.1). NCBI lineage: Bacteria > Bacillati > Bacillota > Bacilli > Caryophanales > Bacillaceae > Priestia > Priestia sp. FSL W8-0524. The sequence continues at coordinate 2,480,668 of NZ_JBBOUG010000001.1, read as the reverse complement.
ACGAAGAGCTTGTACACTTTAATCTATCTGAAGATCATTCAGGAGCAACAGCTTTATTTGCAGGTGAAATTTATCGAGACGGAAAAGAGTGGAAGTTTTCAGCAACTGGAGATGCAACGAGAGATACTGGATTGGCTGAAATTGCAAACAAATATACAAAATAAACAACTAGAAAAGAGGGAAACGAAATGGCTATTAATCTTTCAAAAGGACAAAAAGTAGATTTAACAAAAACGAATCCAGGATTAACAAACGTAGTAGTAGGTCTTGGGTGGGATGTAAATAAGTATGACGGTGGAAACGATTTTGATTTAGATTCATCTGTCTTTTTATTAAACGGAGCGGGAAAATGCGCTTCAGAATCTGATTTTATTTTTTACAACAATACGACGGGTGCAAACGGAGCGGTTGAACATACCGGAGATAACCGTACAGGCGTAGGTGAAGGAGACGATGAGCAGGTTCAAGTAGATTTGAAAAATGTGCCTCAATCTATTGAACGTATTGCGTTCACCATTACGATCCATGAAGGGGAAGCACGCGGTCAAAACTTTGGCCAAGTAAGCAACGCCTACGTTCGTATTTTAAATGCAACAAATGACGAAGAGTTAATTCGTTATGATTTAGGTGAAGACTTCTCGATCGAAACAGCGGTCGTGGTAGGCGAGCTGTATCGACACGGTGGAGAATGGAAGTTTAATGCTATTGGCAGCGGCTATCAAGGCGGCTTAGCGGCACTTGTAAACGACTTTGGTTTAAACGCCTAATCATTAAAGTAAGAAAATGTACGGAGGATGTTTTTATGTCAATTTCTTTATCAAAAGGTCAGCGCATTGACCTAACCAAAACGAACCCAGGCTTAACAAAAGTGATAGTAGGTCTTGGGTGGGATACAAATAAATATGCTGGATCTCAAGATTTCGATTTAGATGCATGTGCATTTTTAGCCAATAAATCAAGCCAAGTTGTAAATGACGAAGAATTTGTTTTTTACAACAATTTAAAAAGTCCAAACGGAGCTGTGGAGCATACCGGTGACAACCGTACAGGTGCAGGAGATGGAGACGATGAGCAAATCGCCGTTGATTTTTCTCTTCTTCCTGACCACGTTGAAAAAATCGGAATTAGCGTCACGATTCACGACGCAGATGCTCGCGGACAAAACTTTGGACAAGTATCCAACGCGTTTGTTCGTCTCATTGACGCCCAAACAAATGAAGAAGTGCTTCGTTATGATTTAGGCGAAGATTTTTCAATCGAAACAGCTGTTGTGGTGTGTGAGCTATACAAGCACGGAAACGACTGGAAATTTAATGCCATTGGCAGCGGTTTTTCTGGCGGATTGGCCGATCTTTGCCGCAACTACGGACTATCCGTATAAAAAAGGCATGCGATAAATGAAAAAGAAAGGGTGCTTTAACGAGTACCCTTTCTTTTTAGCATGTATATGTCTGAAAAGAAAGGAGCTGTAAGGTGTGAGTAAATTAATTGATCCTCGTATGATTAATCTTAACGAGGAGGATGGAACTTCTCTTTTTTCTAAAGATGTTTCTCTGCGAGGTGACTTTATACAAAATGAGCAGCAAACTACCTATAAACAAGTGGCAGGCAGATATTTAGGCACTCATCTTGATGCGGACGAGTACGCAGATTTTCTTTATGAACTTGCGCATTCATCACCATCAATTATTGTCTTGCAAGATAAGCTTGATAAGTCCATTTCTAATGATAGATTAAAAGAAGTACAAACGATCCTTAAAATTAATCAAGAAGAGCACGGCCTTTCTGTCAATCGGCTATTTGCTTTTTTAGAAGGAAAAAAGCTGATCGTGAAGTCAGAAAATCCCGCTATACATAGAAGAGTACGTGAAAAATTTATTGAAACGTTAACGTGTTTTAAAGAACAGCACGCAGAGGGCTTTATGGACGGGCATTTTCAACGCGTATTAATCGATTTAATAAAGTGGCAGTGGAATCATGTAAAACCTTGGATGGTCGATAAAGCATTTCCTGAGCACGCGCCTCGCATCATGTGGTACGGAGATGCGAATAAAAGCGAGCAGTATTTTCTCCATTATTTAATTTTACTAGGTTTTGACGTCCTTACCTTTCATCCAGAAGGAAAGGATAATTTAAAAGAAGTAGATAAGAATCAGCACTTAACAACGGTTTATACGTTTCCTTCTACTAGCTCTCTTGTACCTTTTCCAACGGATAAACCGGTTCGAAAAGGTACGGTAGCATTTCGAGCTTCTCAAGAAATTGAGCAATTGCTTCATTCAGAGGAGTCCATGCTGTATAAACCTTGGCAATTTCGTTCGTATTTTCCAACTTCAGTTACTCTTAAAACGACGTATGATGAAATCTTTTTATTAATGAGAGAACGGGCGTTTATTCGTCCTAATTTTCAAGTGTCCAAGCCATATGTACACGTGCCGGTCTTGTTTTCAAAAGTACTTGGTATCTCTAAAAACCGAAAAGAGTACTGGAGTAAAGTTCATGAGCTCATGCAAACGGAAGATGAGTTAGCTCTGACGATTGATTCTGTTCCTTTTGCTAAAAAAATAGAAGGAAATAATCACTTTCACTATCAAGGAGCTCTCGGAAGTGATGGCACGCTCAGTCCTGATAGAATGATTGAAAGCAACTGGTGGCGCTATAAAGAGCTGCCTATCGGGCTTCAGCAAGGGCTCGCTGCAGCTATTTCTAGGTACTGTGCACATTCAAAGCTTCTTCGGTTAGATCATGAAGATGCGTATCAGCATCAAATGTACTTGTTTAATCAGTCGTTGAAGCTTCCAAACAACGTGCTTCGCATGCTTCAAAAGTTTGATTATACGCAGCATGTACCCCGTCTCATTATTTATCATGGAAATGAACGAGAAGCGTTTACGCGTGAAGATGCAGCTTTACTGCTTCTATTAAATGAATTCGGCGTTGATATTGTTCTCTTTAATCCAACCGGTCAACTGGATATAGAAGCGTTCGTCGAAGAAAAGTATTTCGATATGCACTGGCTAGAAGATATTAGCTTTAATGAAGAATTCAAAGAGCCGTCGCTCATTCAAAAATGGTTAAAACGAATCTTTTAAAGAAAGAAGGGTTTTAAATGGCAACAAATGAATTACAGCCTTTAGATGTAAACGAAGCCGAAGAAGTTTTAGAAACAAAGCCTACCGAAGTAAAAGCAAAACTGCGAGAAGAGCCGGAAGTACGTCGCTTGGCAGAACAAATTGATTATAAAAATCAGCTGGCTCTGCTTGAATACGGGAAAGAAACAGCTAATGAAATTTCCTCGTTTTCCGGAAAAGTGCTTAGTACAATTAAATCGTCTAGCATGGAAGAGTCAAGTCAATTATTAAAGCAGCTTGGAAAAATTATGGATAAATTTGATGCAAAGGATTTTGTTGAAGATAAAGGGTTTTTCTCTAAGCTTTTTAAACGCGGTCAAAAAATAGTGGATAAGCTGTTTCAAAAATATGAAACAATGGGCTCTGAAATTGATAAAGTATATGTAGAGATTACAAAATATGAAACGGAAATGAAGCATTCGACCACAACGCTTGAACAGCTTTACGAGCAAAACTATCAGTATTATATGGAGCTTGAAAAATACATTGTAGCGGGCGAAGTGAAAGTAGAAGAGTTAAAACAAGAGCTAAAGGTGCTTGAAGAAAGAGCGTCGAGTGGAAATCAGCTGGCGGCAATGGAGCTTCAAACTTTAAAAAACGCAGTTGAGCTAATGGAGCAGCGATTATATGACTTAGAAATGGCAAAACAAGTATCTTATCAATCCGCTCCTCAAATCCGTATGCTGCAGCGAGGAAATACAAAGCTGATCGGAAAAATCAATTCGGCGTTTATTACAACGATTCCTATTTTTAAAAATGGACTTATTAACGCAATCGCAGCAAAGCGTCAAAATTTAGTAGCGGAGTCTATGAACGAATTAGACAAACGCACAAATGAACTGCTCATTCGAAATGCAGAAAATATTTCACAGCAAAGTGTTAAAATCGCCAAAATGTCCGGTGCCCCTAGCGTAAAAGTAGAAACGATGGAACAAACGTGGAATATTATTATGAAAGGAATGCAGGAAACAAAAGCAATTGAAGAAGAAAATAAACGCCTTCGTGAAGAAGGACTTGTTCGCTTGGAGCAATTTCAAAAAAACTTCAAGGCGCTTGAACATAAGATGTAACGAAAAAGCGGGAATCGTAAAGATTCCCGCTTTTTTTTGCACATACGTTTGTTTGCTAGAAGTCTAAATCATAAGCGATTAGTCAAAAGCGTGAAAGGGTATCAGATATAAAAGAAGTATTATCCAAAATAAGATAGTTATTTCCAGAAGACGTTTGTGTACTTTTATAATTTAAGTTAAAAAAGTAAAAAACTTAATTTTTTTAAGTTTTTTTCTGGTTTTTAACTTTTCTTTGCGCTACAATTAGCTCATATCAAAGTAAAAAAGGAGGGTATTCGGGTGTATCAAGAGCAGCGCATGAGTGCGATTATTGAATACCTTCACACACACCGCACGATTACATTAGACGAAATTTGCGATATGTTCACCGTTTCAAAAGATACGGCGAGACGCGATTTAGTCAAGCTTGAAGAACACGGTGAGGTTATGAGAGTCAAAGGCGGAGCGACGCTATCGTCAAGTCATATCATCGATTACAGTGAGCGAACGCCTACCAAAGCGAAAGAACAAATTGCTAAAGAAGCAGCTGCGTTAATGTCGGAGGGGTATGACGTGCTTTTAGATACGTCTTCTACCATCGCACTGATGGCAAAGTATATGGATGTAAAGCATGTAAACGTTATTACAAATTCCATTGATAATGTGGATTTGCTCGATGAATATACCCCGTGTGATACGTTTTTGCTGCCGGGCAAGTTTAACGGGAAAAACCGTAACGTCACCGGGCCAAGAACGATTTCTACGTTGCAGGAATACAAAGTAGATCAGCTGTTTTTAGGTACGTGCGGCGTTGGTGCAGATGCTATTACGTCTCCAAGTGAAGAAGAAGCGTTTTTAAAAAGACAGATGATTCAATGTGCAAGACAAGTGATTATGCTTGCGGATCATACGAAGTTTGAACGTGAATTTTTACATCGAGTATGTGATATGAGCGACATTGATATCTTAATTACAAATAAAGACCCAGAAGCGGATGTAAAAGAAAAAATAGAACAAAATCAAGTGCGGCTTATCGTCACAGATTTTGATAAAGGAGAGGAAAAACGATGAAAAAAATAAAAGTAGGATTAGTAGGATACGGATTTTCAGCAACGGTCTTTCACACGCCGCTTTTAAGCGTGTTAGACGAATTTCATATTTCAAAGGTAATGAGTTCAAATCCTGAAAAAGTAAAGAGCGACTTAGAAGATGTTGAAGTAGTGAGCACTCTGTCTGAACTTCTAGAAGATGACAGCATTGATTTAGTGATTATTACAACGCCTAGCGGCATGCACTATGAAATGGTGAAAGACGCACTACGCGCAGGCAAGCACGTAATTGTTGAAAAGCCGATGGTGGTATCCGAAAAAGAAGCAAATGAATTAATTCAATTAGCAAAAGAACAAGGTGTTCAACTAACCGTCTATCATAACCGTAGATGGGACAATGATTATTTGACAGTGAAACAGCTGATTGAAGAAGGGAAATTAGGCGACGTAAAAATGTATGAAGCTCATTTTGATCGCTATCGTCCAGCTGTTCGAGACCGCTGGAGAGAAAATGAAGGACCTGGGTCAGGAGCGCTTTACGATTTAGGATCTCATTTAATTGACCAAGCTTTACATCTTTTTGGAATGCCTGACTTTGTTCAAGCTGATGTGTTTGGGCAGCGAGATCATGCACGCACGGATGATTACTTCCACTTAGTGCTTGGATACGGTTCTCTTCGTGTTATTTTACATTCAAGCGCCATTGTGCCAAGCAACGGGCCTCGCTTTCAAGTTCACGGAACAAAAGCAAGCTATATCAAATACGGAATTGACGGCCAAGAAGATATGCTAAGAGCTGGCAAGAAGCCTGTGGATGATACGTGGGGAGCGGATCGTCCTGAACACTACGGTAAGCTGACAACAGGGGAAGGAGAAACAACAGAAATTGAAACGCTGCACGGTTCTTACGTAATGTATTATCAAAAAATCGCCGACAGCCTACTTCGAGGAGAAGAGCTTCCGGTTTCAGCAGAAGAAGCTCGTGACGTGGTTAAAGTTATCGAAGCGGCATTTGAAAGCAGCAAAGAAAAACGAGCGGTTTATTTTAACTAAGGAGCGAGAAACAGTGAATAATCATTCGACAGAGACGCTGCTTGAAAAAGTAGTTCAACAGGAAAAAGAGCTAATCTTTCATCAATTTACAAATGACCAGGCGTTACAGATCGGCACGGCCATTATTAATGAAGCGAAAAGCAAAGGTAAGGCAGTAACCGTAAGTATTAAACGAAATGGTCAAACTCTCTTTCAACATGCGATGGAAGGGGCTATTCCCGATCATGAAGAATGGATAAAACGAAAATCAAACACCGTTCTTCGTCACCATCACAGCTCGTATTATATGAAGCTGTACTGCGAGTTAAAAGATCGTTCTTACGCGCAGTTTTACGCAGCGAATCCTCAGGAATTCGAAGCAGTAGGAGGGTCATTTCCAATTTCGGTTAAAAACGTCGGCGTAATTGGAACCATTACCGTATCAGGTATGTCGCAAGAAGAAGATCATGCGCTTGTGGCAGATACGATTCGCAGCTTTATTTCGTAAAGAAAGAACTTAGGGTAGGAATAGTTTAAGGAAGATCCGAACGATAAATCGTTCGGATCTTTTTATTGGTTTGGTAAACGAAGGTTTCGCCTACTTAACTATGTCTCAACCTCTATTTTTGCGGAGCCATTATCTGCTGAAGTGCTTAATGGCAGAATCATTTAAAGAAAAATCTTCTTTGGTAAGCGCCGTTTGATTCTGTGTTTCGCATTCTTTAGTAGGATGCTCTTCTTTATTTAGAAACAGTAGAAACTTGTTCGTTATTTTCATACGTGTAGTTTGTTGACATTATGTTTCACCTCTTGTATCTAGTGTTTGAGGTACAGAAAATAAAATAAGAAGAAATATCAGGAATACCTTAAAGAGAAGAGTACTCTTTAAATTATTTGAACTCGTGCAAAAAATTGTCTACACTAAACACTGATACATAAATCAAGTGAGGAGAACGTGGACAGTTTATGAAGTTGATTTCCTGGAACGTAAATGGCATTCGCGCGTGTGTGCGAAAAGGTTTTTTAGATTATTTTCAAGAAGTGGATGCAGATGTATTTTGTATTCAAGAGACGAAGCTGCAGGAAGGCCAAATTGATTTGCAGCTAGAAGGGTATTATCAGTATTGGAATTACGCCGTGAAAAAAGGCTATTCTGGAACGGCTGTTTTTACAAAGCAGAAGCCTTTATCGGTTTCATACGGTGTGGATAAAGAATCGGAAGACGAAGGACGTATCATTACGCTTGAATTTGAACAATGCTATGTAGTAAATGTGTATACGCCAAATTCTAAAAGAGATTTAGCAAGGCTTGAAGAAAGGCTTCAATGGGAAGACGATTTGCTCGTGTACTTAAACAAATTGAATAGCCGTAAAGCGGTGATTTTGTGCGGAGACTTAAACGTAGCACACGCAGAAATTGACTTGCGTAATCCGAAGCCAAACCGAGGGAATTCTGGTTTTACAATAGAAGAGCGAGGAAAAATGACGACGCTTCTTGCTAGCGGATTTCTTGATACATTTCGCTATCTGTATCCGAATCAAGAAGGAGCATACACGTGGTGGTCGTATATGAACAAAGTGAGAGAACGAAATATCGGATGGCGCATTGATTATTTTATCGTCTCGGAGAGAATCAAAGATGTTATTCAAGAAGCTACTATTCATCCGCATGTAATGGGAAGCGACCACTGTCCTGTGATGTTGGAATTAAATGTACCTCATCTATGATATCTTTCTATATAATAGAAGAAAAACGGAAAAAAGGTTGGTTCACGCGAACGGTTGCGGTATAGTAAACATATTAAAAAGTACAGAATGTTTCATGAGATAAAGGGGGAGACAGAGGTGAAGCGAGACTCGCTGCAAACCATTGAACACGAAATTGCGCTGCTTGTTCGTCTAACAACGACGCACAGTCCTAAGCTTGGAAGCTTGGACCGTTCTGAGTATTTACTGTTAAGCGAGCTAGATCAGCGCAGTCCGCTCGGGATTAATGCATTAGCTGAAAATTTAAAGCTGAGCTTATCTACAGCTAGCCGGCAAGTATCTGCGCTTGAGACTAAACAGTTTGTTCGTCGCTTTCCGAGTCCAGAAAATGGGCGGATTAGTTTAATTGAAATGACGGATGCAGGGAAAGATATTTTGCAGCATGTACAAAGCAAGCGTAAACAAGCCTATGCTGAAGTGTTAGAAAATTGGTCGGAAGAAGAGGTTTTGGCACTGGAAAAAAGTTTATCACGCTTGAATCTTGATTTTAAAAGATGGCGCAGTAATGGATGTTAAAGCGAATACATATAGATGAACAAAAAGGCTATTGAAAAATAGTCTTTTTAAGTTGAAACAAAGAAGTTGATTTCTTCATTAAAAGATGTATAATATGTAGTGCTGCTATAACTTGCATGATACAACTTGTACAATAAAATATGTAAGGAATTGTTAGTCATATGAAAAGAATTTAATAAAAGGAGGAATAAATATGAGTCAGAATAATCCAGCAGTAGCCTCCGACAAACAAGGTTTAAGCGTACCTAAATACTTAATTATGGCGATTTTAACGCTATTTTCAATTGGCCCTCAGTATTTTTTGAATTTATCTTACACGGTCAATCAAGTATTGATTCAAAATCGATTTGATGCGAGTACACAAAGCTTACTATTGCCATCTATTATTTCTAACTTGGCATTTGGACTTGGGGTACCAATTGGTCCGATGCTTGCGAAAAAATATGGCGTGCGTAAAGCATACTTAACGTTCGTTTTAGTCTTTTTAGCAGGTTCGATTATCAACGTTTTTTCTGAAAATGTGGCGTTTTTATCCCTTGGTCGTCTGATTCAAGGCTTAAGCTCAGGAATGCTGTTTTTAACCATTATTCCAGCTGCGCTGATTTCGTTTCCGAATAAAATCCGAAACTTCTTTTTAGTATTAGCGATCGGCGGACTGTTCGGTTCAACGGCGATTGGAGCCTTTTTAGGTGCTGTATCTCTTAGCATGGATAATTGGCGCTGGGTGTTTGTTTTAGGAATACTTGCTTCTCTTGTCTCTCTGTTTATCGGATATAAGGTATTACCTGCTCATGATCCAACTCAGCAAGAAGACCGTCCAGTGGATAAGAAAAGTATCTTTATTCTTAGTCTTATTATGATTTTATTAGTGTATCCACTGTATGAACTAAGATACGAAGGATTTGCTTCTATCCAAGTGTGGCCGTTCTTACTAGCTGCAGCAGGGTTAGTTGTCATTTTTGTCTTAGTTGATTTAGCGGCTGAAAATCCGTTAGTACCATTAAAATCGCTGCTAGCCGTAAAACCAGTTGCGGGTACAATTATGGCCATTGGCGGTCATATGGCATACATCTTAGCAATTGCAGGTATTAATGGCGTCATGCAAAATGTGCAAAATGCATCGTACACCACGCTTTCTTATTTTTATTTATACTTTTTTGTTGGGGTACTGATTTCAGCATTTGCAACGACATTCTTATATGACAAATTTGGTCCAGGTTATCTTGGAGCAATTGGATCACTTCTTATTGTCATTGTAGGATTTAGCTGGGTAAACGTATCAGCTGATACATCACTAGTAAGTTTATATGTTCACATTATGCTCTTTGGTATGGGTGTTAGTATGGCACTGGTATCCGGTGCATTAGGAGCGGCACTAGCCGGAGATTTACATCAAGCTTCGATGCGTTCCATTTCACTGCACTCCATTCGAAATTTATTAGGAGCGATTGTAGCACCTGTGATTGGGTGGTTTGTTGTTCGACAAAACGCGATTTATTATGAAGATTTCCGAGGTCAAATTAGCTCAGTAGATCCTCAGGTGAAGATGCAGCTATCTGAAATGATCAAACGCTATATGGGTATGGGAATGAGTCAAGCAGACGCAAAAACATCGGCCGTGACGGCTGTTGTAGCAGGCGCTAAAGAAGCGTCGATTTTACATGCGTATCACAACTTATTTTTCATGCTTGGTATTTTAGGCGTAATTATGCTCATTGCTTCACTAAGTAAAGCGTGGAGCGGTGAAAATAGAATTCTTGTTCAAAAAGAAGAGGTTCAAGAAGAAGCTGAGCCGCAAGAAGAAAGAAAAATGCTGCCGGCACCTCAAACAGAAGAAACCTCTGTATAATATACTAACTATAGAAAGAAGGAATTCCGATGAGTAAAAGTCGTTTATTGGTTACTAACATTGTTGGAATCATTGTGATTTTATTACTAGTAGGCTTTGGTGGATATTATTTCTACGAAAAAGCAAATTACGTTAAAACAGATGAAGCGCAGGTAGAAGCACCGCTTTCACAAGTCATCGCTTCAGCTAACGGTCAGTTAAGCGAATGGAATGTAAAAGAAGGAGATAGCGTTTCTCAAGGTGATTCTGTTGGAAGCTTAAAAGAAGGCGAAAAATCAACAGACGTAACGTCTATGATTGACGGAACAATTATTAAAAACAACGCATCTCAAAATCAATTAGTAAAAGCTGGCGATGTGTTAGCACAAACAGCTGATTTATCTAAAATCTATATCAATGCAAACATTAAAGAAACAGACCTAGGTGACTTAGAAGAAGGAGACAGCGTCGACATTACAGTGGACGGAGATTCAGGTAAAGTCTTTAAAGGCCATGTTGAAGCAATCGGTCGCGCAACAAACTCAGTGTCTTCTATGCTTCCTGCTCAAAATACAGGAAACTACACAAAAGTAACGCAAAAAGTACCGGTGAAAATTTCAATTGATGACGCATCAGATAAAGTTCTTCCAGGTATGAACGCAGAAGTGAAAATTTCAATTTAATACCGGAAAAAAAGCTGCTTCCTCTAAGGAAGCGGCTTTTTTTATGCCTAAACAAATAAAATAAAAAATGTGCTAAAAAGGGGATGTATACAAAGGAAATGTGTGGTAAGATACTTCTTGTTTGAAATTGGATATCGGTAAAGAAGGTGATGGGATGACCGCGGTCGAAACAAAAAAAGGGCCAAAAGAAAAGCTGAATTTGTTTTTCTTAACGTGGCCGATCTTTTTAGAAGTGTTTCTTTTTATGTTAATGGGGATTGCTGATACCTTTATGCTAAGTGCGCTGTCGGATGATGCCGTATCAGGAGTCGGAGCAGCCAATCAATACCTTCACATTGCGATTTTGGTGTTAGAGGTCATTGGTAACGGAGCGGCAATTGTTGTCTCTCAGTATTTAGGATCAAAACGGTATATGGAAGCGTCAAAGATTTCTGCTTTGGCCGTTACGTTAAATTTAGGAGTCGGGCTAGTCATTAGCGCGGGTTTTCTTTTGTTTTCAAGACATATGATGGAAGCGATGAACTTACAAGGTGATGTGCTGATGTATGCACAAAGCTATTTATCCATCGTTGGAGGAGCTATTTTTCTTCAAGCGATTATTAACTCTCTTGCAGCGATTATTCGCGTACATGGCTTTACGAAGCAGGCGATGTTTGTTTCACTTGGAATGAACATTTTTCATATTGCAGGAAACTATGCTTTAATTTTCGGGAAGTTCGGCTTTCCGGAAATGGGCGTGCAAGGAGCAGCGATTTCATCTGCGTTCAGCCGATTCGTTGCCCTTATTGTGTTCTTTTGGCTGCTGTATCAAGTGATGGAATATAGAGTGAAATTTCAATACTACATTACGATTTCAAAAGAATATATCGGTAAAATTTTAAAAATCGGTATTCCCTCGGCTTTTGAACAAGTGATGTATCAAGGCTGTCAAATTGTCTTTTTATACTATGCAACCTACCTAGGAGCAGAATCACTTGCTGCGAGACAGTACGCGATGAATATTTCAATGTTCATTTACTTATTTGCCATTGCAATTGGAATGGGTACAGCGATTATTGTCGGCCGTTTAGTAGGCGGAAACGAAAAAGATGAAGCGTACCATCGCGTATGGAAAAGCGTCAAATGGGCCAGTGCCGTAACGATGATGATGGTTGTTCTTGTGATGACATTCAGAACACAGCTGATCAGCATGTTTACAGACAATCCGCATATCATTGAGCTTGGGGCGACGGTGCTGCTTCTGAGCATTGTGCTTGAAACGGGAAGAACGATGAACATTGTGCTGATTAACTCGCTGCGGGCAGCGGGAGATGCCAAATATCCGGTGTTAATTGGTGCGATGTCGATGGTCATGATGAGCTTGCCGCTCGGTTATTTCTTCGTTTTCCATTTAGACATGGGGCTCGCTGGCATTTGGCTTGCCATCGCAGCCGATGAATGGACGCGCGCAGTTATTATGTTTTTTCGCTGGAAAAGCCGAGCATGGGAAAACTACGGACTTATACAGCACGAACAAACAGCTGAAGAACCAACGCCGGTTCAAGTATAAAACAAAACCTCTGCAGGATGTGCAGAGGTTTTTTGCTGTGTAAAAAAACGAAGTAAAGCTGGTCTTTTTACGCAAAAAGCTTTAATTTGTGGGAAAAAACGGGTATGGGTACAAAGAAATGGTTTTATTCTACTTATTCTTTGTTTTAGATAACGGTATATGGTTGGATGACGTATTTAGACATGAGTCTTTTTTCTCTGATTTTCCATTTTTATCTCAATTCATGAAACTAGAAGCATAAAAAAGAGAGTTTTTTCCTATTTAGCTATAATGAGACAAATTTTATACTTATAATTATTGGATTAAACTCGAAATGTGCGGAACAGGAGGAACGATATGGGGTTAGGAAGCGTATTAGACGGACTGCTGGGTGAAGTATCTGGAAGAGTCTCAGATGTAGAAGGGAAAATTTCTAAGCTAAGAACGGCTAAAAGTAAAATTGAGCATGAACAAGCTGTTTCATTAAAAGAAATTGAACACATCAAAAAGCCTGAGCTGGGAGACAAATGGACGGGTACGTTATCGGATGATTTTGACGAAAAACGTACGGCAGCCTACGACAACATAAAAGGCATTTTAGACGGTGATTACGATGGATACATTCGTGAAATTGAAACAAAGATATGGGCGCTAGAAGCTGAAAAAGGAGCTTTGAGTGGCTTGAACGCCGTTATTGGAGAAGCGGATTCTTTATTAGCTAAAGGTGAAGAAGCCTATGACGCAGTAGAAAACAAGATTAGTGAAATTAGAAGGGGGCTGTTTTCATGACAATTAAGCTTGATCACGCTGACGTTATCAAAAAGCTTGAAGCAGTCAGCACAGCGATTGGAAATTTATCCATTAGCAAAATGCCTGACCTTGGAAAAAACAGCCTTGATACTACAGAGAAATGGGAAGCGCGCGAAGAAGAAATTCAAACGCTTATTTCTACTTATATAAAAGCACTAAACAAAAACGTAAAAGATACAAAATCTAATGTAGACTTACTAAAAGAACAAGACGAATCTATTATCCATTCGTAGCAGCAAAGGGGGATGACTGTGGGAAAGGTATACGATGCAAAAGCGCTGTTTGATGTAGCAAAAGACAGGGAAACAGCCTACGATGAGTTACTAAGCCAGCTGGGTGAACTGAAAAAAGCGCTGCAGGGCGTAGCGGACTTAGATGGCAGCTTAGAAGGAAAAGGCGCTGACAATATAAAATCTTTTTATAAGCAGCACGCCGATACGGCCGGACAGTGGGAAAACTTAATTAAAATGCAGCAAAGCTATTTTTCAACGCTTCACGTTAAAGCTGAAAAAGCAAAGCTATCAGGAAGCACGATTGTAACTGAATCATTTTTAGAAACAGAGCTAAAAAACGCCAATAGCAATGCTAAAGAAATGGTTGCGCAGCAGCACGACGATCTGCAGAGTATTTTAAACGGTATTGACGATATCGTCTCTATTTCAGCGTTTTCAACGAGTGAGTTTAACGATAAAATAGAAGAAGCAGAGAAAAAACGCACCGATACAATTGAAGCAGTGAACCAGCTTGACGCTGAATGGTCAAAAGAATACAGCGAAATGGACGACTTCTATGCGGTAGTGGATACGCTAGTAAGCGGCTTAGAGCTTGCTACGAGTCAAGGAGGAAGTGTCTATCAGCTTGCCTTTGACGAAAAAGCCTATCACGACAGCGAGCTGTATAAAGTCCAAACAAAACTAAACGACTATGCCACTTCATATGTTGATTACAACAAGCAGCAAGAAGAAGTATACGAGCTGGAAAAAAAGCAAGAAGAAGAAGCAAACAAGCCGTGGTATGAAAAAACGTGGGACGCGGTTTCTACCTTTACAGGAGAGGTCAGCGGATATTATGATTATAAACGAGCAGCAGAAGGCGTGGACCCTGTTACGGGTGAAAAACTTTCTACCTCACAGCGCGTCGCAGCAGGAGCCATGGCAGCAGCCGGCTTCATTCCGGTTGTCGGCTGGGTAGGAAGAGCCGCAAAAGGCGGAAAAGCCATCTACAAAACGGCTAAAGGCCTAAGCGCAGCGGATCGCGCCTTAGACGCCTACAAATCCGCTAAATCCTTCAAAGTCCTGGAGCAAACCGAAAAAGGCCTCTACGGTCTTGTGGCTGCAAACGGCTTAGGAGAATACATGACCGGACGCGACATGTTCGGGAATAAAATCAGTGAAGAGCAGCGTAAAGCAAGCCTTCTGCAAGCATTAGGAATTGCTGGAGCTGGGGCGCTTTCTACGAAGGTAGCGGGGAAAATGGGACAAAGCCTTGCGACCAAAGGAACCGAAAAGCTCAACAACATGCGCAACACGCTTCGCACAAGCGCCGTTGCCAACGTCACAAAGCAAGCCTACCAAAGCGTCAAAAACGCACCGGCCTCTTGGACACAGTCGCTACATAAAACGTATAACAACATCCTAGACAGCAGTATGCCACGACTCATGCCAGAACTTGTGCCGGCTGGTCCATCACTTGCCCAGCAGACGGTGAGAGAGACCTTGCAGAATGTGAAGCAGCAGACGATGCAGATGGCGCAAGCTCTCTATAACCCAACTGCCAAGCGATACCAAGATTCAGAAACCGGACGATTTGTGGCTAACCCGAATGTGGAGAGAGTGGAGAAACCGGTTGTTAAAGAAGTTGAGAAGGTTCAAGAAGTTACTAAAGGTACGGGTAATGTAAACTTAAAAAACATTGATGAGTTTATTGATGGTGCTAAAACTTTTGATGATGTTGTCAATGATTTTGCTCGACTATACAGTGAAAAAATTCAAACAAACAAAACTTGGTCATGGAATAAGTCATTTCATGGTGGAGAGTATTTAACTGCCCGCCAACGAAAATTGATAAAGGAAAAAGCAATTGCAGATGGCCTGATTCCCAATGTAAATGTTATTAAAGCAGATGGAATGAGATATGGTTTTGCAGATTTCAAGGGTGCTGGACTCGTGGTAGAGGCTAAAGATTTACCAGAAAGTCTCTGGTTAAAGTCTGACGAGGCACAATTTGAATGGCTAGATAACGTAATTGGTGGAAGACCAGAAGGTATGACATGGCACCATACTGAAGTACCAGGTAAGATGGAACTAGTACCTTTTGGAATACACAATATAACTATTCATAATGGTGGCAGATCTACTGGAATGTGGGCAGATGCTCCGAGATAGGATTTAAAGAAAGGAGAAGAAATATGAAAATAAAACAGGACACTATAGTAAGGCCATTGCCTTCAGAGGAATTAATAAAAAATCACGAAAAATTTTGGAGACTTTCATTACCAGAGTCTTTCTTAGAATTTATAAAAGAAAATAATGGTGTAGAGGTTGAGGAAGCAACATTTGAGTGTAACAACCGTGGTTATGCTTTAGAAAGGTTTTTGTGTATAGTAGATGATATTGAGAATCACCCAAAAGGAATTTATGACATAGATGTTGTATTTTCACAAATAGGTGAAAGGTTAACTGATAACGAAGACTTATTGGGGGCAGAGGTATTGCCAATAGCTAGTGTATTTGCGGGTGACTTTGTATGCTTAGATTTTAGAACAGATAAAAATAATCCATCTGTTTGTATATGGTCTCATGAAGAATCCGGTGAGTTTGAGCCTGTTACATATAATGTGGCAGATAACTTTACTGAATTTTTAAAGACACTTGAATAGAAACAAAGAGAGTACAAGTTGAAAATATATGAAGGTAAATTTGATATTCATAATGGATAAATTTTATAGTATGGAAGAAAGCACCTGATTGCCTTTTGAGCAACAGGTGCTTTTATTAAAGTTTTAGATCTTGGTCAACATAGAAGATGCATTAATGAAATTCATAACTCATGATGGTTTCACCATCAAGGCATTCTGTTTTAATACTTGGTTTGTGAAAATAATATAATAATTAGGCGATAAACAATGGATAAAGTAAAAGGGTGTTCGAACTCTGCTTTGGCTTAATAAATTATGAATTGTATTTTTACTAGATACGGCCGTATAATACTCGCTATTCGTTAAAAAAGCGTTACATAAATTTTAATTTCGTAATGGGAGGCTGAAAAATTAAACGTTGTTGAGTATACAGAATTCTCAACTCAAGGACAGGTAAGTTGAAATATCAAAAAGACGAAATCAAAGTATACTGTAAGGAACAAGGCTTGAACTTGATACATATTGTTAGAGATTGAAGGGATAGAAGAGATGGCTAAAGATATGACGCCTGAACAACTCAAAAACACGTATTTAAATGTAAAGCTTATACACTAGGGAGGAGTAGGAATTGAATATATACAATGATTTTCGGCAAAGTGGAACAGTAGAAGAAGAAACAATCAATAAATATAAAGAGCATCTTCCAAAAGAATTGATTGAAGCGTGGAAAACATATGGATATGGAACCCTTCTGAATGGTTATTTAAAAGTAATTAACCCTGATGATTTTAGGGAGTTGATAACTGACACATATTTAAGAAATGAAGGGACTATTCCAATTTTTGCTACATCCATGGGTGATATTATACTATTTGAGATGGATGAAAATAATGAGTCCTATGTAGTTATGGTTAACTATCGCAAGGCTAAAACGAAAGTGCTAGCTTCAAAATATTCTTTATTTATTAGATTTTTAGAGGAAGAACCATTTAGACAGAGATCATTAGAATGGTCACCTTATATAAAAGCAGTAGACCACTATGAGTTGCCAGCTTATGATGAGTGTTTTGGTTATACTCCATTATTAGGGCTTGGTGGAGCAGAAAAAGTAGAGAATCTAAAAAAAGTCAAATTGAAGGAACATATTCTCATTATTACTGAATTTATGGGACCAGTACAGTAATGTTCAAAGCTATATTACAAAATGAACTATAAGCACTTGACTGCCTTTTAGGCAACAAGTGTTTTTTTGTGAGCCATTTTTAAATTTCTTAGATACCTGATGTGAATGTCAAAAAATATCAGAAAGTTAAAGAGAAGTGAGGTTGAATTTTGAAAAAATATTTCAAAAAAACAGGTGTTGATGTTAAAAACATTTATACTGAGAGTAATATGCAAACAAAAAAATTTATAGTTAAAAACATTATTGATGGTAAGCATGGCCTTACAGCATTTTATTATTGTTAAAGAAGTAAAAGTAGTGTGAAAGAATTTGAAGATTTATTCAGTGAATTGCAGACTGATATGATATCTAGTATGGAAGGAGGATATAAATGAAACCTAATTATTTTTCAATTTCAATGTACCCCACAGTAGCTTTTAACGAAGAGGAGCTATTAGGTCGTCTTTTGGATGTGTTTGAGTCAAATGAAAAATTTGCTCCTACCCATTGGGGTAACTCTGAAACAGTAAAGGTAGAATATAATCGTCGGGAAATTCTAGAAAAAGTGATTTCAGAGCGTAGAGTATCTGAAGTTCACCTGTATCGTGATAAAGCGGTGCACTATAAAGGGAGTTTTAAAGTTAACTGGAGTCATAGTTCATATTTGGAGTTTGAGTTCCATAAATCAATACCTAAAAAATTATGGTCTGTTTTTTTTTGAGTTATCTGATCAAATCGCAGAAATTGTAAAGCCGCGTTATGGAGTGTCCCAAATTTTTTGGAAAGCATCTTATCCATGGAATACTGAATATGAACGCTTACATATGTGGATTAATATGTCTTCACTACCTATACCGGTCAGGTTTCTTCCTAACGGTCCCTTGGGGGTAGGAGCTAGAACATATTTTAGTGGTCATATTTTAGAAATGTTTGATAAGGAATTCCTACTAAATACTCCCGCTGTCGTATCAGAATTAGAATGGGGCGGGGTTTGTATGGATCTTTTACAAAATCCATTAGAAGCTGATAGGGATACATTGCTAGATCGGTGGTTACATGTAATGAAATACTTAGAACCAGCTCAAGTAATAGCTGTGCCAAGTTTTCATGAAAGTCGAATGGTTGTCACGTATTCGCCCAATGTTGCTTGGAAGAAGTATCTAGAAAATTAAAGGAAAGGAATTTGTAATCATGGATGAGAAAAGTAATGAGCGAATAAGGGTTATGGAAATAGTAAATAGATCTCAATATAATGATGAGGTTATAGATCAGGTAGATATGAGTGATTTAGACCTTAGTTTTTCAGACCTGTCAGAAGTAATGGCAAGGCGTATTATGGCAAAACGTGTTGTGTTGAGAGCCTCTTCACTAATGAGAGCAGCGTTTCATGACTGCGATTTTGAGTTAGCTGATTTCAGAAGTTGTAATTTAGAGGAAATTAACATGGCAGATTGTAGGTTTGGCGAAGCGGATTTTTCTAAAGCAAATATGAAATATGCAAAGATAAATATAAGTAGTTGCTTTGAAACTCGTTTTAATGAGGCTGATTTTTCACATGGAGAATTAGTTGGAACAAATTTAAATCATGCTACATTTCGCCATGCAAATTTGTCAGGAATTGATGCGGAACAGGCCGACTGTACGGGAACAGATTTCAGCGGTGCCAACCTGACAAATAGTAAATTTGAAAAAGCGCATTTGGAAAATGTAAATTTATCAGCGGTAGATGCTAGAAATGCTAATTTCACAGAAGCGGATTTTACCGGTGCAATCCTTTTAAATGGGGATTTCACAGAAGCGGATTTTACCGGTGCTAAACTCGACAATGTAGTTTGGACAGGAGCAAATGTAGAAGGAGCTAAGTTTGACGAAAATGTGAAAGAACAAGTGTTGAAAATGATATAGAAGTTGATTTTAAATTGTATGTAAAATTGGCACCTACGTTTTAATGTATGATTTGTCACAGCATGTAAAGGGTGTCACACTCTCACTATAAAACTTGAAACTAAAAGAAAGAATCTCTAGGGATGATATGGGTTGCAAAGTTATGGACTGAGACAATTTATAGAGGGATGAGTAATATAAATTGGAGATCATGGGATGAACAAGTGACTAAGAAAGAAGTGGAGAATGTTGAAGAAAAATTAGGAGTGAAATTTCCCTTAGATTATATAGAGGTCGCTATAGATTATAATGGTGCCCATGTTAGTCCTGAATTATGTCAAGTTGAAGGAAAAGAAAAGGTATTTGGAAAATTATTAACATATGAAGTTGAAGATGATGAGCATATTCTAGAAGTCTTTAATGATTACCAGGATACACTTCCGAAAAAGTTAATCCCTTTTGCCCTCGATCTGTCTCTTTGATTATAAAGAACATGAAAATGCTTTTGAAAAAGAAATGTTAATCCAAGAAGAGGGTTTAATGGAAGAGCGTGCAAGAGAAAATGTATTTTACGTTGCATCAACATTTACTGAATTTCTCAATAAGTTATATGACTAAGGAGTAAGAGAAAATAAACACTTAGTTTATGAAAGTTGTATGGTTGTTGAAAAGAATTTGGATAACGTACCGAGAGGGGAATTAGATGAAGAATGAAAAGTTAAGTAAGTTATATAGTGAAATAGCAGAGATTGTGATTGATACAATTCCGGACAAGTGGTTTAAGATATATCTTTATGGTGAGGCTGGAGAAGGTGTGCAAGAGTCATATTTTTATTACTGTCCAGAAGAGGATGCTACGCCTATTTACAGTCATAATATTGTTGAACTTTTTAATGTATCAGAAGAAGAATATTTTAAGAAATGGCATGGCTTGTTAGATTGTATTAAGACAATGAAGAAAGAGTTTATTGATAACAATCAAGAAGCTTGGACAAACTTCACTATGATTTTTGATAATACAGGAAAGTTTAAAATTGATTTTAATTATGATGACCTTTCGAATGAAAATTCTCATGAGAGAATGATTATTTGGGAATATGAGCATCTCCATATTATGCCTAAAAGTAATTCAGGGAAAAAATACTTAGAAAAGTATCTTAAAACTCTTGAAGATGCGAAGAATTAAGTACATTAGGTAATATTGTTACTGCGGTGTAATGAAACTTACAAACTTTGAACGAACATAGAAACTTAGAAAACATATAAACTTAAAGCACTTGATTGTCTATAGAATGACAACAAATGCTTTTTGTTTTTGTTATTTCAAGAAGAAAAGGAAACAATAAAAGGCCATCAGAATTTATCGTTGAATATGAGATAGACGGAAGATATGAGGGGATAAATATACTAAACTAGGAGTGGACATATTGGGAAAAGTATTTGAGGATTACTTTAGTGAATTTCAGGCGGATATGATTTCGATATGTTTAGAGTATGTTTTCGATAGAGTAAATAAAATATATATATATTGTTCTTATGAAGAAGGTCTTATTTCAAATGATTTTTTTTATAATATCAATGGTGAAATTGTGGAGAGACATAAACTTAATGATGCATTGATCAATGTAGAGAATAAAGACGATTTTTCTTATGATACTTCTGTAGTCCGTCAAAAAGCAGTTGTTAAAATAATCAATGAAGACATTAAAGAAATGATTAAATTATGCAAAGAATACAATCGTGAAATGCCAACAGAGATTAAAATGGTTTACGATGTTAAAGCAAATAAATTAACCGCAGATTATAAGTATGAGCTTGTGCATACAATTGATTCTAACGAAACTGCAAGTTCCGTTGCTAGGCGGTGGTTTGAGCAAGTTAAGAGGGAACATATTTAATAATAAAATAGCTTTTTACTTATTAAGAACCCTTGATTGAGTGTCAGTTATTCGTTAAAGGGTTTCTTTTTATAAAAGGCAGTTTCGCTACTGAGAGAAGGCGTAAATTTTGAGGAGGCTCCTAAGGGTACGTTTGAAGTTGCGCAGAAGAACCCAGCTAGAACCTTTAACAATACGTATGGAGAAAGACTTGCACAAATACCGGTGAATAATGGAAAATAGAATGAAGAACGTGGTGACTCCACATTTGCTTATAAGAATGAGAGGGTCAATAAAACCCTAAGTGGAGTTTTTAAGGCAGGTAAAGTAAAAAAACAAGTAGAGGGTGGCAGCAATGAAGACCATTCAACATAAAATGTTTGGAGAATTAGCCTACTACCATGGTTGGAAGAGGGCTATGAACATTACCTTGTTTGGACAGGAAAAGACTGTAATATTAAATATTGAAGCAGAAGATGATGCAGAATTTGAAGATGCACAGGTCAATGCTTATCATAAATTTTTTAATGACAAAGAACGTCTTTTGAACTTGGCTGAGGATGCTATATTGAACTATTATTTAGAAGTTTACGAAGATTACAGACGGCGGCTCGGTGAGAAATTCGCTGATAAGATGGCTCCTGTCATATCCACAAAGGACGAGATAGCTACTATTGTTGAACCTAAGCAACTGATATTTCCTATGGTCTTTGATGAAGATGTAAGACAAGTTGGTTTGTTACTTGAATGCACGTGGGAACCTGAGCATGGTCTTGCGGTAAAATTTGAGGATGAAGAAATAGTCGCGGTTGGTTTTCAAGATATTGTTTTATAATTTTGAGGGCTACCTGGTAAAGCATACTGTAAAGTAAAGAGAATAACTCGGACTTGATACATATGTTCAGAGATAGTGGTGTCCAACTAAATGAAAAAGCATTGACGTTGAACTTAAATTTAGAGCGGTTGAAGGAGTAAAGGTAGTATGAAAGAATTTGAAGATAAGTTTAGTGAGTTACAAGCCGATATGATATCTATATGCATGGAGTATGTTGAAGATAGAGCTGATAAAGTATATGTTTATGCTTCACGTGAAGAAGGAGTTACTGCAAGTGACTTTTTTTATTTGATTAATGGTAAATACGTAGAACCCCATAAATTGAATGATGCTTTGGAAGAGGGGGAGGAAAACTACGATACATCTGCAGCACGAAATTTTATGGTATTAGATATTTTAAATGAGGATATCGGGAAAATTAAAGTATTGTGTCAAGAGCATCAAAGAGACATGCCTACTGAAATGAAATTAATCTATGATGTAAGAAACGGAAAATTTAAAGCTGAATACAAGTATGACTTAGTTTATACGCATGACGATATTAAAACAGCCAGTCATATTGCTGATGAGTGGTTTGAAGAAGTAAAAAATAACAAGCTTTAATTTCGTATTGGTGTGTGATAATGAAGCAGTTAGTGCATCAGTTAGTGCATATGGTAATAACATGATGAGAAAGTACACCAATTTTAGAACTATCATAGATAATAAAATAATTGTTACTTTATAGTACATCAAATGGTTTGACTTAGTAAGCGATAATTGGTAACCCAATTATCGCTTTTGGTTTTAAATAAGGATACGGATAAAGCCAAGCATTTAGATGATATACCTAGAACAAAAGAAATTAAAGTGAAATTTACCTACAAAACTAAATTCGATTCATAAGAATTTACAAGACAGTTAAAAGATCAAGAAAAAGGGATGAATGAATTAACCATATATGAATATCAGAAAAATCGAGAGCAATTTATTGATAAAGGTAGAGCGAAAGAAGGAAATGCAGTTCAAAAATAGCTAGACAAAAAGCTTATGTACAAAAGGTAAATGAACTTCAAAGTGAGGGATTACCGTTATCACAAGCAAAGAAAAAAGCTCAGGCATGGTTAGTTACTCAAGCACCCTGACTCCTGACTAGATAGCAGGTGGAAAAGCTGAAATAATAGGAGATAAGAGGATTAATTTCTCTATAGGTAGTTAATGGAGGTCTAGAATCAAGAGTATTGATAAACAAATAGAGGAAGTAGCGAAAAACATGACACCAGAACAATTTAAAAATACGTATTTGAATGTAAAGTTAACACTTTAGGGGAGGAGTTTGAATGGAGCAATATTTAAAAGATTTTAAGTTGCATAGTAAAGTTCCGAGTGAAATCATTGAAAAGTATAAAGAATTAGTACCAAATGAAGTGATAAATTTTTGGGGTAATTATGGATTTGGTACATTTATGCAAGGGTATTTTAAAAGCGTAAATCCAGAGGAATTTATAGAAATCTTGGAGGAGAGTTGTCCAAGATTTAAGGATTCAATCGTATTGTTTGCTACGAGTATGGGAGACTTGATTATTTGGGCGGATGGATATGTTGGATTACTTAATTACAGGTATGGCATAGTAAAGATTATTATGTTTACATTTGAATTTTTCTTTCAAAATATTGCTGATTTAGAATTCAGGGATGAAGATTTATCTTGGCAGCCTTATCCCGAAGCGCTTAAACAATACAATGAGTTAGAGTATGATGAGTGTTTTGGTTATACACCTCTATTAGGGTTAGGTGGAGCAGAAAAAGTAGAGAACTTAAAAAAGGTCAAATTGAAGGAACATATTCTTATTATTACTGGTTTTATGGGGGCAGTAGAGGTATAAGGTTCGTTCTAATGAAGTAGACTTACTACTTATTTTATATTTTACAAGCAGATCGTATAGAAAACACAATAACGAATATATAAATAAAAAAACAAAGTACGAGTGAAATGAGTAGAAAAAGAATTACGAGTCTAGGTGAGATGACATTTTATCATTTTAGTTTAGAAAACCCCTACCTGAAGGAGCGGAACGAGCTTAGCTCAGCGAGTAAGTGGGGGGAAGTTCCATGTATGACAAGTACAAAGACGTATATAAACAAACATGGCATGAGTTAGGTTGTGATGTTAGTTAAAATAGGCATTACCTAGAAACTGAAAACACTGACCAAATACTTGAAATAATTAGCCTAGTGGGTATTATTGTTTCGTATAAGGATATTTATGATGAACGTGATATTGGACTAACATTTGATTGTACATGGGATATAGAAAATGGATTGGGACTTCGTTTATTAGATGAACAGGTGAACGACGTAGGGTGGCATGATGTGACCATCTAAATAAACTGTTTTTTATCCGACAACAATCTATAACCATATTTACAAGAGAAAACATGGTAGAAAATAAAGATAGTTTAATAAATGAATTTAAGCAGATAAATAGGAGTGATTCTAAGTGGATAAGTTGTCTTTTCTGCAACAATACAGAAAAAGTATTGAGTTTGTATCTAATGAAGACTTACTAAATATTAAGAAAGAGAACATCCCGAAAGAATGGATGGAAGTATTTATAGAAACTGACAAGATTGAGAGGAAAGATAAAATAATTGCTTTATGGAATCGGGTATGTGAAAAAGAATTAAGTCATACGATCTCATATTTAAAAGAGAATTTAGTAGATGTTGAACTCATTATAGATAATGGACAGTACGCCATTCTATATAGCGTGAAGAGTGAAAATGACGAAATTCTGTATTATGAAGGGGGAATACCAAACAAATCAATTTACGATTTAGACATTGAACAAGCTTGGTCAAGTGTTCCGCAATCTATTGTTAAATTTTACGGAAAGTTACATAATGGCTTTTATTATATGCCAAGTCGAGCAATGGGTCTAGTACCGTTAGAGAGAGTAATTTATTTTAAAGAAGATGAATGGGGGATTCTTGATGATTTAGAGCATCCATTAGAAATCAATCTTGATACCACTTATGGATTTTTTGAGAATGGTATGGGTGGATACGTTGCGGTGGATTTGAACAATTGTACGGATAATAGAGCAACACTGTGGTTCACCAATGACCAGCCTGAATATAGTGTTGATTTCTGGGATATTGTAGATGAATGGATTTTAATAGGGTTACAAGATAATTAAAAAATAATGTGTAAATAGACTAAGTAAGTTTATATAGCATATAGCACTTGATTGTCCATAAAAGGAAGCAGGTGCGTTCTTTTATTTGAGCGTAACAATCAGTACAATCATAAAAAAGTTCAAAAATGAATTACGTGTATGTTTAAAAAAATGGAAAGATTATTAAATAAACATAAGGAGGATTTTATGAAAAATAAATCCATTCTTAATTTACAAAGTGAAAGAAAAGTTGGGGTTGTTTTAATTGTTGCTGAAAGAGTATTTTCTGTAATAAGTAAAGGTGATGAAAGATATCCAGCAGGTAGAGAAGCGTTAGACAAATGTTGGTTATGGGGTGAATCTCATACTGTAACTGGAGATGAACTCTATGAGCTTATTGATAGTGCAGACTATACAGGCATCTCAGAATTTGCTGAGGAAGAAGAAGACTTGAATATGGCTAGGCTATGGTCACTACTAGTGGATGCCGTCGCTTATACATCTTGGGAAGCTTATAAAAACGAAAAAGTAAAATATGTACCGCAAGCACTGGAAGGTATCGGTGCAGATAGTATCACTGTCTTTTTGAATAGCGCAGTTGAAACCGGTTTTATCACAGTAGAGGAAATTGAAAGAATGGAATTAGTTTTTTATGATTATGAGTGTAAAAGCAATGAAACCTCAATAAAAAGAGAAGATTTTATGAAATTATTTTAACTCAGTGTATGGAACCCATTAAATAAAGAGAACGAATGAGTAAGTGTAGACCACTACAGCAAATAGTGAGAACTAACAGTCAGCAAACCTCAAAAAGCAGTTAAATGCATTATTTTTAACAGTACGTAATTGTTAAAGGAAAGAAAAAGGTGTTTTTTACGTTTTAGGATAGGGATCAATAGATCTGGTCAAATTTTATAAGTGCAAAACTATTAAATAACAATGTATCTTTAGTCTTAACAAGTCATCCCATTTTATTAAGGAGAATGTAAATGAAAATGGAATTAAATATCCAACAAAGAGTTGGAGAATATAGAGTGAAAAGTGATCAGTTATTTGAACAGAAAAATTATCAACAATCTGTTGATGTATTAATCAAAGGGTGGGAAGAGATTCCGCTTCCAAAAGGGTTATATAGTGATACTTATGAGGTGGTAAAAGATATCATTGATACCTTTATCATAATGAATGACTATGAAAGTGCCCAATATTGGCTAACTCATCTATACTCATCAGGCTTTAAACGATTTGATGATGGTGAAAAAGAGTTTATTTCAGGCGTTATTTATTATGAAGTGGGATCCCTTTTAATTGCCAAAGAGTTTTTTGATATAGCTAATCGAAAATCAGAAGGAAGGTTATTTGAAGGGAAAGACACGAAATATATAAAATTACTCAAAAGGTAACCATGTATGAAGGAGGATCACCAAATCAAATGAATCGATTTAATAATTTGAGCAAGGATGCTAAAGTCGTATATCTATTGTCGCTATCTAATTTAATTATCAACAAGATTTCTGAATCTAAAGGATTTGAAGTAGCGGTTGAGTCATTAGAAAAAGCTTGGGAATGGCTAAAATTAAAGGATTTTGACGCAGATAGCCTGTATGTATATTTAGAAAACATAGATGAAACAGATATCATGACTTATATGCAACTAGCCGATGATAAAGATAATGAAAAAGTATGGATATGTATTGGAAATGCTCTGGCATATACAATCTGGGAGGCGTATCAATATGAAAAAGAAAAGTATCTTCCCCAGACTATTGAAAGTGTTGATTATCAGACTGTTGAAAGCTTCATAACAAATTTTGAAAAGGTATATGAGAATAATAGTATCTCAGATAAGCTATTACACTTTCTTGAAGAAAACTATCCAAAGAATGCTGATAAAAGGGTAGATTTAATTTCAATAAAGACTTTTATTGATGAGTCTATTGAGAAATAGATTACTAAGAAACTTCTAAAAATGTGTAATTATTTAGCTATACTTTTAAAAGCAGATTTTAACTTCAAAGATAAGCAGATGAGACTTTTAGATGACAGCTGCTTTTGGTTGTTTTTTTGAGATATTTACATTTTGTATACTTGAATGATGCTTTATTAAAGTTCATGAAGGTAGCATCATCAAGGAATATCAAGTTAATATTTGAATTTTATGAGAAGGACGATGATCAGAAGCCAAATGGATATATCGCCTTTTAATATTACACTTCATCACAATGTTAAAGAGGTATACAAATGGAATGTAAGGATGGTCAATCATTTATCCCTTGCCGGACGATACTGTGCTTTCTGAAAAGGAAGGTAAATGGAGAATGAATTTACCAGAAACGTATAAAGAATTTGTGAAAAAAAACAGCACTGTTAGTAGAAATATTATGGGAAGGTGTACAAGTGACTATGGAAATGTATTATTGTGACGAATGGTCAGATATCAAAAAGAAGCCTTGGAACATTCTTGATGAGCATACTGCATACACATACCACCAAAAACATAAACCCTATACGGTCGTACTAAGGGAAGATGAGAAGCACAAGTATATTATAAATATTACAAATGAATGGGTTTCGGTAGGGTTTTATGATGAACTAATTCGTAAATATTTAAATTATTATTTCGAAGTTATGAGTGAAGGTAAGCTTTTTTTAAGAACAGCCATGTATTGGGAATATGATGATAAAACTAATACAGAAGTGAGTAGTTTGATTTTGAATTTCCGAGAAGATGGTTACATAGCAATGGAAAAGCGAGATTTAAAGAATGGTTCAGTAGAGGAGCGCGAAACAAACAATACCCTTAAAAAAAACTGGGATGTGTTTCCTGAGTTTGGCCAATACTTATATTTGTGCAAAGAAGAGCGCCAATTCTTTTGTGAAGCTAGAGTTCATAAGATGCGTCAGCTTAATAGTTGCTACGATATATATATAAGTATCATACTTTTACTATGAAAGTTAAAACATTAATGCTACTAAAAAATAGGTGGACTTAAAGCACTTGATTTTGTACAAAAGTAACCAAGTGTCTTTTTTTAGTTGTCTGACATGGATTTGAAGAAACATAAAAAAGTTAAAGATAAACAGTTAGAATAACATACCAAATTGAAGATGAAGAACTAGGGATAGCAACAGTTGAAAACCAGTCAGGAGGATAAATTCTATGCAAATGGAAAGCCAGTTACAGGAATTGTATCAAGAAATAGCAGAAACGGTTAATAATATGATTCCAGAAGAATGGGAAAGATTTTATTTTTATGCACAGATTGATGAATCCGGGGGGGCGAGTTTACTTTTTTTATAAATCAATTAGAGATAATAGCTACACGTATAGTCTAGATATACCAAAACAATTTAACATATCGGAACTAGAATTTAATAATGAAGAAGATAAGCTTTTTGATCTTAGTGAACAGCTCAGGGAAATCTTTAAAGAAAATAACCAGGAACTATGGTATTCTTTTACGCTAATGTTAGAGCAAACAGGGAAGTTCTCTGTATCATTTGATTATACAGATTGGTTGAATACAGATTACGGATTTGTAGCACAGAAAAAGATTTGGAAGTATAAATATTTAGATGAAGCACCGGCGGATGAAAAAACTAAAAGTTTAATAGATCAGTATTTAAAAGAATATCCAAATAATCCTATTTAAATAATTATTAAGGCTATACAAATAAAGGAAGCAGTAAGCACAAAGTGAAGATGCGGGATTTTCGAGTACAAATATTTAAGTAGAGAATTAGCGGATGAAAAAGATAAAGAACAAATGATGAAAATGAAAAGATATGAAGAGAATTTTAACAGCAATAATCAATAATTTATAGCATTTGAGTTTTTTAAAAAGGAGGCAAGAACTTATGGATAAGGACGATATTCATTTTCTTCAACAGTTACTTAATAGCACAGATAAGGATTATATAATAAGTTATTTATTGAATACTAATAACTCTCTATTGCTTCATTACTCTGCTGCAAATTATAACTGGAATAGTGGATTTGAAGTGCCAACAGTTATTCTAGAAAATGCAGCTTGTGATTTTGGAACAGGTTTACTGATGTTTCATTATGCAGACGGGTATCGTATGTTAGAAGATCCTGGTGAGGTTTTAAATTCTCCTTTGGAAAATTGGAAAAAATTTTTAGGGGAAGTTTACAACAAACTCATAAACTTAGAGTTTACATCTCAGGCTATTTCTTTCAATCCTGAATTAACAAACATTCAAAAATATAAATTAAAGAAGAGTAATCCAAACATTCCTGAACTCCTTATTAATAAATCTCCAGGAGATGCGGTTGATATTTTTAAAATATAATGAATTAGTAACTAAACTTAGGTTAATTGATGCATTATAAAAAGAGAAAAGAGTTAGGTCTAAGTCTAAAATACATAAAGGAAGCTAAATATCAAGCAGCTAAATCTGGAAGAATGGTAGGTATAGAATTTGAACGAACTGAAGTCATGAAAAGAGTAGAAAATGAAATGAAGCAATTACATAAAAAAATAGCTGAAACAGTGAATAAAATGATACCAGAAGAATGGAGAAAGTTTTATTTTTATGCTCAAATATCAGAAACTGGAGGAGGTACTTATTTTTTTATAATACACCTCAGAATACACAAAGTTTTACGTATAGCTTGAAAATCCCGTTCGAGTATCATGTGGATCAACAAGAATTTAAAAAATGTAAAAGAAAACTGTTTGAATTGAGCAATCAATTAAGAAGCAGTTTTGAAAATAATCATCAAGAGCTTTGGTATTCATTTACAATGTCTGTAGATAGTAACAGGAAGTTGAACATACACTATGATTATACGAATTGGTTCGATACAAAGTATAGTTTTAGTGACCAAATGATAATTTGAAAACGTAAATATCTAGGTGAAGAAGCAAGTGAAGAAAAAGATAGAGTATTAATTGCAAAGTACGATAGTGAATTTCCGAATGATCCTATTTGAGTAGATGATAATGAAGGAGTTTGCATAGTGGACCGAAACCATAGTAAAAAATTGATAAGAAATGCCATTAAAACTGGCGATATCAACGCAGTGAAAAAACTAATAGGTGATGATATAGAGACTTTGAATACCGTGAATGTATTTGGTACGTGGTTACATGTAGCGGTTAAAAAAGAGAACCTTCAAATCGTCCGATATTTAGTTGAAAAAGGAATTGACGTTAATGCGAAAGGCGGGACATTTGATGCTTCTGCGTTAAATTTAGCAGCTGGGTCCGGTAATTTAGAGATAGTAAAGTATTTAATAGAATCTGGAGCAGAACCAGATGTGAGCTTAGCGAAGAGAAATCCACTGTTTGGAGCAATTTATGGGGGGCATCAAGAAGTAGTTAAATATTTAGTGCAAAAAGGAATAGATGTGTCGATTAGATACACGGGAGAAAATATCAAAAATATGAATGCCTATGAATATGCAAGAGAGTTTGGGCAGACTGAGATTGCTGAATATTTAAAGCAAAGGATGACTGGAAATTGGTAAGTATTTAAATGAGTATCCCAATAATCCAATTTAGCATAAATCCAGTATTTGTGGTTAAATTCCCACCTCATGAAGGTACTAAATTAACCCTGGAAAAATTACATCAAGAGGACTTTTTATAAGTGTATAAATAAATATTTATTACCAATTTTTATTTTATTTGCAGGAGATTTTGTGTGTTTAGATTATAGAGGTTCAAGAGATGACCCTAGCGTTTGCGTAGTGATTACGGTCAAATAGTAAACGTTGATTCAATTAATTATAAAAAGGGGATACAAATGAAGAAAATCGTAGAATTATTTCATGATATAGATTGTACGTTGTCTCCCATGATAAGTTTTTATAGCGCTTTATCAGATAAAAAGTTCTTAAAAGTCTTACACTATTTTTCAGAGGGAACTGGTTATGGAAATGAGTACCACATTTGTACATTTTCAGGTGACTTAGAGCCATGGGAAGAGGGTTATGTTGAAAAAGGAATTGAATTTCTAGACGGTACGGGTGACACTGACAAAAGTGTTATTGTCGATTATGAAACGTTTTTAACTTACTTGCACAAAATTTGCCACGTATATATGGAAGATCATGCCCATGATAAAGAAAAAGTGATGGCTCTTTTACATAAAATCAAACAAAATCATAGTAATGAAGACTAGTAGGAGTATATAAAGAAGCAACGAATCGAGTCTTGCTATAGACAATAAGCTCTCCACACTACAGCGCATTACATCAAGCAAAGAGACGATATATTTTGGAGAGAATTCTACAAGGTAGAAAGTAGAGGGAAAACGAAAAATGGCAATAACTCAAATGACAAAAGCTATTAGAGGTGCTATAAAAGGTGGTCACTTAAATAAGGTAAGAGACTTATTTGAGAAAAATCCAGAAATGTTAACATGGATCACACCTTTTGGCACATGGCTACATGTAGCAACAGCTCATAGTCATTTAGAAATCGTACAATACCTTATTCGTGCTGGAATAGATGTTAATGCACAAGGAGGAACTTTTTCTACCAATGCCTTAGAAAGAGCGGCTGCAAAAGGACATATAGATATTGCTAAGTATCTTATTAACCATAATATTGAAATTGATATCAGTGAACCAGATAGAAATCCGCTGTTTGCTGCCATATATAACGGTCATTTTGAGATGGTTAAACTGTTAGTTGAGAATCATATTAATATATCGATTACATACTCTGGTGAAAACATAAAAGAAATGTATGCTTACACATTTGCGATTGAACGAGGACAAATAGAAATTGCTGAATATTTAAAGCAGAAGGTGGACAGCAAATGGAATTAAAGCTTAATAATATTTATCAAAAGGTGGCCGATAATTTAAAGGAAATGATACAAGAAGACTGGCGAGAAATCTATTTGTATGCAGAAGTAGGAGAAGGTTCTCAAACAACGTATTTCTTTTATTATCCAAAAGGAAGCGATGAACCTATATATAGTCATGATATACCTGAACTATTTGAGGTGTCAGAACAGAGCTACTTAGTGTTATTAGATAAACAGTTAGAGTGCTTTCGTGAGTTGTTAGATGTATTTATAGAAAACAAGCAGGAGATATGGACAAGTGTAACTTTGCATTTAGGTCATGATGGGAAATTTGAGATAGACTACGGGTATGAAGGTATTCTTACTGTTGACCCGTATGAACAACAGGTGATTTGGGAGTATAAGTACTTAGGGATTATTTCAGAAGATGAATATGATAAAAAGATCATAAAAAAATTTCTTTCCTAATCATAGAAGAGCAAAAGATATATAGACGGAGGAGTTAAGCTCATCATAGTGAGAGAAGTGGAAATGGAGTTTAAGAATGACTAATGCTAATTTCAATAGTTTAACAGAACATGATAAAGTGATATTTTTTCTGGCACTTTCAGAAAAAGTAGTACCGGTACTTTCTCGTACGGAAGATCAAATTTCAGCCCGGAAAGTTATATGTAAATGCTGGGAATGGTTAAAAGACAAAGAAAATAGTGGAGATACTCTTTATGAATTATTAGATGACGAGGGAAAGGGTATCACAATAATTCAAGAGATGTCAGATAATAAAACAGATGTTATAGCCTGGGACTGTATTATTGATGCAGTTGCTTATACTAGTAGAAAAGCATTTGAAAGAAAAGGCGTCGAATATTATCCCGAACCCATTGCTTTAGTTGATGATACATTAGTAGAGCATTTTGTAAATGGTTTTGAAAGATGTATAGAGAATGCGAATAGTTACATAGAAAGATTAACTTCTTTATTAAATGATGATACGAATAGAAAAACAGTGAATGATCTGCGAACAAAAGTATTAAAAGAACTACAAATGCGACAGTAATTTTAATTGACCACAACTATTTAAAAGTAAAAACGGTAGAAACAGCTAAATTATTGAGGGAGATGTCTACATTAAAACACGGCAATAATGGGCAACTAAATTAAGGGGGATATGATTTGGAAAAAAACAGCGTCAATAAGGCAATAAGAAATGCAATTAAACGTGGTGACATTAACTCAGTCAAAGAATTAATAGGTAGTAATAAAACAATTTTACACACCATGACTTCATTTGGTAGCTGGTTGCATATAGCAGCAAAAAAAGGACAGATGGAAATAGTAGAGTATCTAGTGCATAAAGGAATCGATGTAAATATAAAAGGTGATATATTTGATGCTTCTCCCTTACGAGTGGCAGCAGGTGAGGGGTATGTAGAAATAGTACAGTATTTAATCCAATCTGGAGTAAAATTAGATGTAAGTTCGGCAAAAAGAAATCCATTGTTCGCAGCAATTTACGGTGGTCATAAAGAGGTAGTTGAACATCTAGTTGGTCAGGGTATAGATATTTCCGTTCAATATACCGGTGAGAATATTAAAGAGATGGATGCGTACCGATATGCTAAGGAATTTGGACAAATAGAAATTGCTGAATATTTAAAACGAAAGCTGAATGAAAAAGTACAAAAGAGAGTGCTTAAAGATTGATTAAATCGTATATAACAGGCCACAAAGCTAATAAAAGCAAGGAGGTCCATCTCATGCTAGAACCCATATATGCTGAAAACGTAATTGTCGGAGTAGTACATAAAAAGCAGTTTCAATGGTATGTGACCGATCGAGAGCTATGGTATTTGGATTATGTAAAGTTTGCACAAGCTTTTGAAAATGAAGGTGATTCAGCGGTTAATGAATACATCGAACCTGAACGAAAAGGGATCGAAGTTCTCAGCAATGAAAATGCTGAGCTTTTTTTAAAACGTATAGAGTCGTATCAAGCAGATACAACTACTATTTTAAAGCTGTTTGAAGATAAAATAGAAAGCGTAGATGAAGAAGACGTATTAGATTTTAGCCCTTCGTTTTTGGTGGATTTTGATCAAAAGACGTTTTACTCACTGTTTCCTGAGCCGGCTTCATTTGAAGAATATGTTCCAAGCGATTGGAAAGGAACGTATGAAAACTTTACAGCTTTGATTCCAGAAACAGAAAAATATTGGGTGAATAAGGACGGAGAAAATTTATTTGAGCTGTGAAGGTAAAAAGAAGCGTTGGTTTTAGACGAAGTGAAAAACGAACCATTAATCAACATGTTTGATTAGTGGTTCGTTTTTTTGATGGTGAACTTAGGTTTTATCTATTTAATTCCTTCTAGCAGTTGATTGGAGGACAAGACGAAGACTCCTGCGGTAAAAGCGGGATAGATGAGACCCCGCAGGAGCGCAAGCGACGAGGAGGCTCAGCGCCCGCCCGCAGAAAGTGAAGTCTTGCACGGAAATCAACTGCCGTGTCACAAGCGGTTCAGATCATGTATCCCATTTGTTCGTCTTTAAATTGAATTCATTTCGTTATGTTTCAATCTCTTTTTTTAAAAAAGTCACAATGTCTTTTCAGCAGCTTTTTGATGCGCAAGAGAGGAAGGTTTCGTTATTTCCTCTTCATCGAAATCCATTTCTGGAGGAGAAAGCTTAAATCCTTTTGTAAGAAAAGTTAAGTATACAAGTCCTATGGCAGTCCAGATGCTCCCTAGCACTAAGGCGTGTTTATCCAGATTAATAAAGAGATAGAAATCAAGGGCTGCTCCGATAGCTGGTATAAGAAAGTAGAGAAGAAAACGATTCTTTTTTTCATTTTTTAACGTGAAGTAATAGTGAAAAATGACCGATAGATTTACAAAAATAAATGTTAAAAACGCTCCAAAGTTAATAAATGAAGTAGAGGTACTTACATCAAGCTTAACGGCCAGTAATGAAATGCCTCCTATGAATAAAATATTCAATAGGGGTGTTTTCGACTTTCGATGAAGATAACCAAATATCTTAGCGGGAAGCACGTCGTCTCTTCCCATTGCAAATAATAAACGGGCTCCGCTTGTTTGAGCAGATAAGCCAGATGCGAATTGAGCAATAATTAATCCAGCTAGAAAAATAGAGCTAAATAAATTGCCGCCGATCTGTACGGCAATTTCAAATGCTGCTGAATCAATATTTTTAAAAGATGTATAGTCAGGATGAACAAGCTGTAGAAAATAAGAAGCTCCAATAAAAATGATGCCTCCAATTAGTGTAATAAGAAAGATAGCTTTTGGCATTGTTTTTTCAGGATTAATGGTTTCTTCAGATAGAGTTGTAACAGCATCAAATCCTAAAAAAGAATAACAAGCAATGGAAGCTCCAGCGGCTACAAACGAAAATGTAAGATGCTCGTTCAAGAATGGGTTAAAGCTAAAGAGTGCAAAAGGTGATGAGCCTTTTATAAGGTATATAATGCTTAGTGAAATAAAAATACCGACTACGAGCAATTGAAAAATCATCATTAATGTATTGACGCTCGCCGCCGCTTTTAAGCCAATTATATTGATAACAGTTGTAATAAAAATAAAGGCTAGTACAAATGCCCAAAGAGGAATGCTGGGAAAAGCTGTATGTAAATAAACGGCTCCGATAAGCCAAATAACCATAGGAAGAAACAGGTAGTCTAGTAAAACAGCCCATCCAATCATAAATCCGATATATGGATTTATGGATTTTCTTGTATACGTATAAGCAGACCCTGCAATAGGAAAAGCTTTAGTCATTTTACCGTAGCTATAAGCCGTAAATAGCATAGCAGCTAAAGCCACTATATAAGCAGTGGAAACTAGTCCATGAGTGGTTTCAGCCAACAAGCCATAAATACCAAATACAATCATTGGAGTCATATAAGCAAGTCCAAACAAAACAATATGTGACAACTTCAAAGTTGGAACTGCTTGATTTCTTTTCGTTTCCATCTTTGCGCCTCCCTTAAAAATTGTTTTTAATCTTCTTATGTCTATTTGTACAAATCCGATCTTCTGTGCATAAGGTAATTAAGCTTCTGATCTTTTGATTCTTCTAAAGAAATAGCTACTGTCGATATTTGTTCCTTGCTACCCATTTTTAGAAGAACTTTTCCTTTACTGTTGACGACTGCGCTATGTCCAAAAAAGAATGTATCTTCTTCGGAGCCTATTCGATTGCATAGAGCAATTGGAAGTTCATTTTCCATAGCACGGCTTTTTAAATAGGTTATTTGATAATCTTCGTAAGGGCTCATGTTAGCAAGCGGGATGATGAGTAAATCCGCTCCTTTTATTTTTAAAGTTCGGGCCACTTCAGGGAATTCAAGGTCATAGCAGATCATTAATCCAATGGTTCCGAATTTGGTTTTGAAAACAGGTAAAGTGTTGCCTGGGCGGAAGATTTCAGCTTCCCTGTCAAAAAGATGTGTTTTTTGATACGAACCAATTACAGCTCCGGTATCATCTATAAGAGCTGATGTAATATGATAATGCCCGTTAGCTGTTACTTCAGGAAAAGATATAACGGCGTGGATGCTGTGATTCCTGCAGCTTTGTTGTAAAAACTGTAAGCTTTCGCCACTAACGGATTCAGCTAGCTCCTTAATATCATCCCAAATAAAATAACCTGTTAAACAAAGTTCCGGAAAGACAACAAGGTCAGCCTGTTCGCTTGCAGCTTGCTTGATACAGTCATTTATTTTTCGAATGTTTTCTTTTTTATTGCCTCGTATAGGACAAAACTGAGCAATGGTAATATTCACTGTAAAATACCTCCTCATAATCGTTTTCACTATAAATACAAGCAAGAAGTGTGCCAACGTATTTTTTCAGTCAATTCTGATTTTTAATCTTTAAAAAGATGAATTTTTTCATTATACTAATAGGGAGAAAAAGAAAATAAGTCATATTCTGCTTATACGGTTATTTGGAAAGCTAAGATGATGATTTTTATCATCAATGATGCGATTTTTCATTAGAAACAATCGAAAGGAGGAAATGGATAATGAGGAATTCTTCAATAGGTACCCGCGAATCAATAGTAGTCATCATAAATCATGAAGGACGCATTGATACCGTATCTATCAATAATAAACAAACCAGTCACTTATCGCTGTTTCAAGAAAGTATGTTATTTGAAGAAGTTCAGTGGAAAAAGGTCTTTACTGCTGCTCCAAGTGGTTCTACTCAGTTATTAAGCACCTATGAGGGAAGAACCTATCTATTTACCCTCCACCTTGTCCAAGCGAACTCTTACATAAATCAAATCGTGACATTAGCGAATATATCTCAAAGCATGTTTATCCCTTATTCAAATGAAGGTCAGCATAAAACCGATGAGTTGATTATGGAATCATCTGCTATGAAACGAATTAGTAAAATTATTGAAACAATTGCTCATGTAGGCTCCACTGTTCTTCTACTAGGTGAATCGGGAGTAGGCAAAAGTCAAATTGCTAAATTTATTCATAGTACTAGTACACGTTTAACGCAGCCTTTTATTTCTGTTAATTGTGGTGCTATTCCAGAGAGTTTAATCGAATCAGAGCTATTTGGGTATGAAGAAGGAACTTTTACAGGCGGAAAAAAAGGAGGAAAAGTCGGCTTATTTGAAGCTGCTCATAAGGGAACAATTTTTCTAGATGAAATTGCGGAATTTCCTTTAAACCTACAAGCAAAACTGCTAGGTGTTTTGCAAGAAAACGCGGTGCGAAAAGTAGGAAGTACAGAGGAAAAAAAAGTAGATGTACGAGTAATTGCTGCAACAAATAAAAATTTACAGGAGCTTGTTGAGAAAAAATTATTTCGTGAAGATTTGTTCTATAGGCTTAATGTCGTACCGCTCACTATTCCACCTCTTAGAGAGCGAGAAAAGGACATACATATCTTAATTGATCATTTTCTTTTTAAATATAATACAAAATATCATCTTCGAAAAGAAATTAATGATGAAGTAAAACAAGAGCTTATCCAATATAAATGGCCAGGAAACATAAGGGAATTGGAAAACACGATAGAAAGAATTGTCGTCACAAATATGACTGAAAAAGAAGTGCTAGGAGAAAAAAATATACGTGAAAACGGTTGGTCATTTTCTCCTAAAGCACCAATGTCTTTGAAAGAAGCTAAAAGACAAGTAGAAAAAGAATTAATTTTAAAAGCTTACGGTGAATACAAAAGTACTTACAAAGTAGCAGAAGTATTGCAGGTTGATCAGTCTACTATTTCAAAAAAGTTAAAAGTATACAAAAAAGAAGGTTTTTAAAGAGGTGAAGGGATGCGTCAATTAAAAATTGCATTAGCCCAACTTAGAAGCAATTTGCATGATAAAAATAAAAATTTAAAGAGAGTTTTTGGAACGATGGAAGCGGCTAAAGATCAAGGTGCGGATTTTGTGTTATTTCCTGAATTATTTTTGACTGGTTTTTTGTTAAATGAACAGGTGGAGGAATTAGCTGAATCAGTAGAAGGAGAATTAATCACGAAAGTTAAAAAATGTGCTAAAGAATTACAAATAGGAGTTATTCTTGGTTTTCCGGAAAGACACCACTTTAAAATATATAATTCCGCTGTATTTATTAATAAGAAAGGTGAGATAGTAGGAACTTATCGTAAAATTCACCTTTTTGATCATGAAAATTCATATTTTACTTCTGGAGATAGTATACCGGTCTTTGATACACCTCAAGGAAAGTTTGGAGTAATGATTACATATGATATGGAATTTCCTGAAGTGGCGCGAATTCTAGCATTAAAAGGAGCCGAAGTCGTCTTTGTTCTTTGTGCGAACATGATTCCTTACGAGCATCATCAGCACGTTTATTTGAGGTCAAGAGCTTTAGAAAATCATATTTTTATTGCAGCTGCTAATAAAGTTGGATTAGAAGATGACTATGTTTATTTTGGTGAAAGTGAAGTTATTAATCCTAATGGGCGCTGTCTGTTTAAATCTCTTAATAATGAGGATCTTGCGATTGTTGACATAGACCTATCGTCTTCGGCAAGTTCAAAGGAAATTTTGAACTATTTAGACAATCGAAAGTCAGATTTATACAGAAGAGAAGGGCTATAAGAGCTCTTTATTAAAGAAAGCTGCTATTACTTTTCTAGACCAACTAAGCGAGCAGTGTGGCTCGCGGAGCTTGCGTGAATGGTTTTCCCTATTTTTGTTGATGTTTGCACCCAATTCACTTCATCAGGATAATTTGTAATCACTCCGTCACTTTTTGTTTTCCACAAAAATGAAGCGGGAAGCCGCTTGGTTCCAGACCACGGTGATATTTTCATTCCGGCAGAATGGACTTGGTGGATAAGAGCAGGCGTTAGGATGTCATAAGACGGGTTAAAGTAAGTGGCAAAAGCGGCGAATTGCTGGATTGAATTTGGGCTTGCGTCTCGCTGTGAAGAAGTTAGTATGCCTATAGGAACGTTTGGGAGAAGCTCATGCATTTTTTTCATGGATGAAACGTTAAAAGACTGAATGATAACGTGATCGAGCTGTCGCTTGTTGATTTCAAAAGCTACTTTTTTTTCAATTCCAGGATAAAGTTCCGGCGCTTTTAACTCTATTAATATACCGATTTTTCCTTGAAATTCATCTAATACTTGCGAAAGAGTTGGAATTTTTTCATTCGTAAAAGAATCCCCTTTCCAGCTTCCTGCGTCCAAGCGCTGAAGCTCCGCGTACGTTAACTCTCGAATGTGTCCGCTTCCGTTTGTCGTTCGGTCTACGGTACGGTCATGCATAATAACGAGTACACCGTCTTTGCTTTGCTGCACGTCAAGTTCAATGTAATCCGCATTCATTTCTAACGCTTGGTGAAAAGCAGCCATTGTATTTTCAGGTGCGTAGGCAGAGGCTCCTCGGTGCGCGATATTTGTGAGTTTTTCTTCCGTGCGTGCAAAAGCAGAAGAGGCGATTGAACAGCATAACAAGGCGACGGCGCTTAAACCAGCTAAATATTTTTTCATCACATTTCTCTCCTATGCGTTGGTATAGAAATAGCGTAACGAAAAAATGTGATGCTGATATAGAGGAAGTGTGTAGAAAACGTTGACATTTCGTAAAGAAAAATAGGGATTTTTTCATGATGATGTTTACAAAAAATGCGTAAACGAATAGCGATTTTAATCAAACGTTAAGGAAACAGCGCTATAATAGAAGGTGTGAAAAAAAGAATAGGAATTTCTTAGAAAATAGTTGTATAATAGGTGAGTCAGTCAATGAAAGGAATGGAACATGGATATTCAGTACATACATGCGTTTACGATGCAAACGAAAGAGGAGTGCCGGACGCTTCAGCAAAAGCTAAAAGCACAAATTGATTTAACATCACGCGTCAAAATGACGCATATACATAACTGTGCTGGTGTTGATGTTGCGTACTGGGAAGAAAACGGCATATCTCACGGAGCGTGCAGCATTGTAGTGGTTGATTATCAGACGAAAAACGTTGTGGAAAAAGTGCACAGTGTAGGAGAAGTAACGGTTCCTTATCTTCCTGGGTTTCTAGCTTTTCGAGAGCTTCCTTTAATTCTTGAAGCGGTTAAAAAACTTCAGGTAGAGCCCGACGTGTTTTTATTTGATGGCAACGGATATTTGCACTATGAGCACATGGGAGTAGCCACACATGCTTCGTTTTTTCTCAATAAACCTACCGTTGGAATAGGGAAAAGCTATTTAAAGATCAAGGGACATGATTACATTATGCCTGAAGATACAGAGGGCGCTTATGAAGATATTGTGATTGATGGCGAAGTTTATGGTAGAGTAGTAAGGACAGCCAAAGGGGTAAAGCCTATTTTTCTGTCGTGCGGAAACTATATTGATTTGGACATGTCATATCAGCTTATGATGCATTTTATTTCAAAAGAAAGTAAGCTTCCGATTCCGGTCCGCCTAGCGGATCTGCATACGCATGAGCTGCGGAAAAGGTACCGGCAGTCAACGGGGAAGTAAGCTGTTCATAATGAGTTCATAGTTTCCTTTTATACTGATGGTTGGAATATAGTAGTAGTGTAAAATTATTAAAGAATGAGTAAGGTGATTAAAGGTGAGTTCATTTATTACGAGTATTTTGGATTTTTTAACGAGCCTTGGCTATTTAGGTATTGCGCTCGGCTTAATGATTGAAATCATTCCAAGTGAAATTGTACTAGCCTACGGGGGGTATATGATTTCTCAAGGCATGATTAGTTTTCCAGGAGCAGTCATTGCCGGAATTATTGGCGGAACGATTGCACAGTGGTTTTTATATTGGATTGGAGCCTACGGAGGACGTCCGTTTCTTCAAAAATACGGCAAGTACTTATTTATTCATGATAAGCATATCGACCTTGCGGAAAACTGGTTTAATAAATACGGCGCGGGCGTGGTTTTCTCCGCTCGTTTTGTCCCGGTTGTTCGACACGCGATTTCGATCCCTGCAGGTATTGCTAAAATGCCGTTTTGGAAGTTTACGTCTTTAACCGTGTTAGCGATGATTCCTTGGTCGATTTTATTTATTTACTTAGGCGGAAAGCTAGGCGAGAACTGGGCGAACATTGAAGACGTAGCAAGCAAATATACGCTTCCGTTTGTAGTTGCGGCATTTGTGATTATTGTTCTTTATTTCGTATTCAAACGCACGCGTACAAAGCGCGTATAAGATCGTTTTTGGACTACAAGCATGGCGAAAAGCCATGCTTTTTTTGCATGCGCAACCAGAAGCTCTTTTATTTGCTCATGACTTCTTCAAGTGCTATTATTTTTCATACGCACTAAAAAAGGAGACGATTTAACGTGGTACAAGAAATTGTATTAAATGATACGCCTATTCAAATTTACAGCTATGAACAAGAAATTGTAAAAGGCAAAACAAAAGTTTCAGTTGATTTTAAGGTAACAAGTGAGGAATATCATGATATTACTACACTTTTATATAAAGGTACTTTTCATGTAAATGTCCCAGAAGAAGATCTGGATTTCCAAGGAACGATTCATCAGTACTCTACGTCTTTTACAAATTTATATGAAAAAGGCCAGGTAGGGGATTTTTCATTAAGTTTAATTGAAGTGAACGAATAAGGAGCAGATGCGTGATGAAAGTAAGTATACTTGACCAATCGCCCGTTTCATCCCATCAGACCCCAGCGGAAGCGTTAGAAGCATCGATGCAGCTGGCCAAGGCTGGTGACAAGCTTGGCTATGAGCGCTACTGGATTGCAGAGCACCATGATTTGTCTGGACTTGCCTGTTCGGCTCCTGAAGTGATGCTTGGCTATATCGGCGCACAAACTAATAGAATTCGAATTGGATCGGGAGCGGTGCTGCTGCCTCACTACAAGCCGTATAAAGTAGCGGAAACGTATAACATGCTCGCAACGCTGTTTCCAGGGCGCGTTGATTTAGGGATTGGGCGCGCGCCGGGTGGATCGGCTGAAGCAACAAATGCGCTGTCGGATAACTTCTTGCAGCAAGTATTTAAAATGCCTGAACTTGTTGAAGAGCTTCTGCAGTTTTTAGACGATAAATTTCCGGCTGAACATGAATACGCCAAGCTTTCAGCTTCGCCGCTTCCACCTGTCTCTCCAGAACCGTGGCTGCTTGGCACAAGTAAAAAAAGTGCCGAGCTCGCTGCTAGAAACGGAATGGCCTATACGTTTGGACAGTTTATGAGTGAACAAGAC
Source organism: Priestia sp. FSL W8-0524 (assembly GCF_038005965.1). NCBI lineage: Bacteria > Bacillati > Bacillota > Bacilli > Caryophanales > Bacillaceae > Priestia > Priestia sp. FSL W8-0524. Next base: position 2,438,015 of record NZ_JBBOUG010000001.1, on the reverse strand, counting down.
GGTTCAGCTATTATTGATCAGTACAAGCAGGCTTTTCAGCCAAGACGGAGCGGGAATCAGCCCTATGCGATTGTCACTGTATCGGTCATTTGCGCTGAAACAACCGAGCAAGCGCATCGCATCGCAACGAGCTCACTTCTATGGAAAATTCAGCAGGATAAAATGGAAGCAAAAGGCGTGCCTTCTATTGAAGAAGCGGCCAGCTATCCGCTTACAGAAGAAGAAGAGAAAAAAATGAAGAAGATGAAAGAAGCTATGATTATCGGAAACCCGGAAGAAGTACACGTCCGTCTTCAAGAAGTTCAAGCACGCTACGGAGCGGATGAACTCATGCTTGTCACCATTACGCATGATCCGGCTGACCGATTAAAATCATATGAGCTTGTCGCAGAGAAATGCAAAAAATAAGAGCCAAATGTCGGCTCTTATTTTTTATGCCCGTAATAGTACTCAAATAAGTGCTGAAATGCTTTTATAGCACGTAAAAAAGAAGCGGTGTTTTGGCGGTCCTCTATTAACCAGCACGTGGCTAGTACAGAATGAGCATATCCCCACAGTAAAATGCGTTTTTTACTTACGTTCAGTTCTTTTACAAATATATTGATTCGATGGTCAATTGTCTCTGCCACGTTTGTCTTAGGTAAATGATTTAAAAGAAAAGGGATGATTTCGTACTCTTTTTCTCCAATTAACCCTTTTGGGTCAATTATTTTCCATGCTTCACCAGACTGTAAGATGTTATCATGATGCAAGTCTCCGTGAAGCAAAAAAAGCTGCTGAGAAGTGCGGTTTAATTCAGAGAAAACGGCAAGTGCGTGTTGAAGCGTTTCAGAAGAAAGAAAATCAATGCCGCTTGGATACATTTGTGTATACTCTCGAAGCTGCTTCTCTCTTTTAACGGCTGTTTCTTCGATAGTGGAGTCTGATTGAGGCATGCGCCACAGAGATTTCATGAGCCCAGCAGCGATTAACGCAGCTTCTTCTTTAGTTGATAAAGAGGAAAGCGGGCATCCGGGAGATAGCTTTTCAACCAGTAAAATACCTTTTTTAGCATCACTGTCCACTATTTTTACCGTGTTCTCACCAGCTAGTGCTGTCAGTGCTTCTTGCTCATGAAGCAGCTCTGAAGGCTCTACAAAAAATTTGACAACTAGTTCGCTTTCATCTGCTTTGCGCGCAGGAGCAACAAAGTGGTAAGAAAGGGGAAAGTGACTGTGAATGGTGATACCCCAGCGCTGTTCGCAGTAGCGAATCAGCTGAGGGAAGTCAGCGAGCCACTTTTGGCTTTTATGAGGGTAAAGGTGAGTAATTGTATCACAAAATGTTTGAGGCAACGTATGCATGCGTTTATCTCCTTTGTCGTTTCCAAATTTTTCTGATAAACTCATCATATACAGCCTACATAGAATCTGTAAAGAAAGAGGAGATCGTACATATGAAGAAAAAGAAGGTGAAATCCCCTTGGGCTCTCGTTGGGTTTCCTATTTATATCATTGGATTTTCACTTTTACTTGCTGGAAGCGCACCTGAGTGGGTAGAAACAGTGAGTAAAATCATGATCGCTCTTGGAATCATTTTGCTTATTATTGCAGGAATTGATCTTAAAAAACGAAAAAAATCAGCACAAGCCTAAAAAACTGCCGTTTGGCAGTTTTTTTATTTGGAGAAAGGGTAACAAGATAACTAGATAAAAATGTTGAATTATTATTCTTTTTGATGTATAAATATAATATAGAAAGCAACGGTATTGAGAGGAGAATGAACGTGTCTTACGTAATAAAAAAAGAGGTTCCGTTATTTGAGCAGTTTGCTGCTTTGCATGAAGCGAGCGGATTACATAAAAGTAAAAAAGGCAATTATACAAAAGAACAGCTGTTTGAAGCGGCAGCCAACAGCTGGTTTAGAGTCGGTATTTATGATAATGAACAATTGATTGCATTCGGTCGTATGATTTCAGACGGAATTTACCAAGCGCTTATTTGCGACGTGATGGTTGATCCCTCGTACCAAAACAAAGGACTTGGAAAGCAAATTATTCAAGAGCTGTTGACGAAATGCCAAGAAAGCGGAATTGAATCGATTCAGCTGTTTGCAGCAAAAGGAAAGCATCATTTTTATAAAAAATTAGGATTTCAAGAAAGAGAAGAAGACGCGCCAGGCATGTCGCTTGTTATGTAAAAAAGCTCAGTGATCAATCATACTCACTGAGCTTTTTGTATTATGCCGTTTTTAAAACCGTACTTTTTTGGACTAAATTCCAAGCAACTTTTACTAAATAAACAACAAGCAAGACGTTTAGCATCGACGTAGCAAACATAGAAAACGGGTATGACGTGCTGTTTTGCATATTACTGTCGCCGTATAAAACAAAAAAAGTGTTCATAAAAATACTGATGCTAAATCCAAGGGATAAGTAAAGCAAGTTTTTGTCTTTTAAATAAATATAAGCCACTAAAGCAAGCGCTGCTGCTGGAAATAAGTAGCGTTCATGCATGCTTGAAGAAAACGTAAATACCCCTGAAATTTGAATAAGCGCTGCAAGAGCGGCGTATTTAAAGCTCCGTCCTTTTATATAAATAAGCCAAGAAAAAATAGTTGTCGCGACGATAAAAATAAGTCCCCACGTATGATAGCTGAAAAACAGCAGCGTTGCAGAGCTGTCTTTATAGTTTGCGCCTATTAAACTATAAAAGTTGTAGGCGTTAACAGAAGCATACGGGTACTCTCCAATGGTGGATGAAAATAAATCAATAATCCACGTTGGACTTTTTCCGACTGAAAAAGGCAATAAAATCACCCCAGCAGTGAAAGCCGCCGTTAAAGCAATGCCGAAGAAATGCTTAACTTGCTTCAGGCGAATGAGCTCGAAAAACAAAATAGGCAGGATAATAATCGCCTGCGGCTTCATTAAGACCGCTGCTGTAAAAATAACGGCCGACGCGTAAATTCGTTTTTCCGTAATCATTACAATGGCTAGGACAATAAGTAAAGTGAAAAATGAATCCACTTGTCCCCAAAACGTTGAATTAACTAAAATGGCCGGATTAAATAAATACCCAATTGCTAACAGATAGGCAAAAGAAGGTGCCAAGTATTTACGAGCTAAACGATAGAGTAAATAAGATGTGACGACATCTGCTAAAATAGGCGGAATTTTAATCAACAGCGAAAAATACTGCTGAAAATCCGGTAAACTGCCAACTTTCCCAACGATAAACAAGATATAAATATAAAACGGCGGATAATCGCTTCCGCTTTTAGCGTAGAAATTTGAAAAATGATTAGCCGCAACCGATGCCCAGTTTTTGAAAAGCGACGCATCCATATGAGAGCCTACCCACGGAATCAGTGCAATCCGAATAAATAAACCAGTGCCAAGTAATGACCATAAAATAACGCGAGAATGCCCTATCGAATGATGCCATTTCTTTTTCTTTACTAATCCGTAAACGAAAGCTGCTGCTATAAAAAAGCCCACCGTATAAAGAGCTAGCGGCGTTTCATAGTCTTTATTAGCTCCTTGACTTCCGGCACCGTTATCCATAGATAGATTATGAAAAGGCGTTACGTGTTCTCCGGAATTGCTGGGTGAAGCAGGACCGTTTCCTGAAGGAAGACGATGATCTCTTGAGTTATTATCAAGAGCAGATATACCATTCGTAATCTTTTTTAACTGATGACTTTCTTGAATTGAAAATAAATGTTCTTCTCCTTTATAGTGTGATAGTGAAACGATACTGAAAACAAATGCTAAAAGAAAAGCTGCCGTTACGATAAAAGCCGTTCTTTTTTGTAGTATGTTCATATAAAATCCTCCGATGACAATGTATCGAATAAGTAGTAGTGTGTCTCCATACTATAAGGGGAGTTGGTGAAAATAAAGTGAAACTTCTTTAATAAAGAGCGGAAGAGAGAGCATAAAAAAACAAGGCCTTAGAAGACCTTGTTTTTTATATTGCTTATAGTACAGCATCAAACTTATTTACTTTCCACTGTGAACCAGATTTATAAAATGTAACGGTGCGTTTTACACTTCCTCCGTCAACTGTTGGAACCGTAAATTGATAAGAGCGAACATCGGCGCGTTGATAAGTTAGTTTTGCTTTTGCTTTGTTCCACTCTAGCATGCTGAATCCGTCACCGACAGGACGAGCAAGCTTTCCATTATATGTGATGTAGCGATAATTTGTTAATCCTTTTTGAATAGCACTGTTTGTAAACGTTTCAGATAAGTAGCTTACTAGTTTGCTTTTTGTATTAAAATCTTGACAAAGATATGAGTACTGAGTGCCTTTATAATTAAATGTTTTTTGAGTACATAAATTACCTTTAGATCCATGAAGTGCATTCCAGAAATGGTTGCTTGCGTTTGCTGCAATTTTTACCGCATTAGTCGTTGATAGATTTTGTGATGCTGCTTGAGCTGTAACTCCTGTGCTTAGTGAAAAGAAAAGAGCAAGTGATGCTAAGATTATTCCAAATTTTTTCATTTCCATTTCCCTCCTACTCATTCATTGAAATATATGTAACATTCATGCTGTTAATATTAAAATTGTTACATTTATATTACAATACTTCTTTAAAGAAATAAAGAGTATTTCTTATATATGTTTGAACTATTCCCGTATTTTCTTAAATAAAACGTAGAATTAAAAGAAAACATATAAACAGTATGTCAATTATGTGTCACATATTTCGTCGCTTTACAAGTTCGTATATAATAGGAATAAATCGATCAATATGCTGATTTAGATAAATAGGTCAGGCACAAAAGGAGAACGTAAACTAATGGGTGTTTCAGAAGTGACATCAGGAATTATTATTACCACTGCCGTAATTGCTATTGTGATTATTACAGTTGGTGTTTTGGCTACAATGATTGCGATTGCGAAGAAAGCAAATAAAAAGTAAGTGTGTAGAGGAGAGTTAGTATAATAACTAATTCTCTTTTTTTTGAAAAAAACCTATCGCTATTTTTATAATAAAAATGCATAAATAACGCGTGCATTATTCATAGAAAAAAGCAGGAAATTTACGTTTTGAAGCTAATAGATACATAAGGCAAGCTGCGCACTTTCATTACAAAAACAATGGAAGGGGTTCTAACAGACTTCAAGTGATATCGCCTATTTTATGTCATAATGAATGATATTCATTAACACAGCATCTTAGACGCACTTTATAACCAAATAATGAGGAGAGTGGTTGAGTTGCAACGACAAAAAGTAGCAGTGAATGGAGAAAGGTTAAAAAATACGCTTGAACGATTTGCCGATTATGGACGAACACCTAATAACGGTGTAACCCGCCTAGCGCTGTCAGAAGAAGATCGCCTAGCACGAGATTATTTTTGCTCATGCTGCCGGGATCTTGGAATGGATATTAAAATCGATGACCTTGGATGTATTTACGCCACGCTTGAAGGGCTAGAAGATAAGCCGCCTATTGTGATTGGCTCACACATGGACACCGTAAAAAAAGGCGGAAGGTTTGATGGAATCCTCGGTGTAGTTGCAGGGTTAGAGTTAGTAAGGACGCTGGTTGAACATAATATTAAGCCGAAGGTGCCGATTATGATTGTTAACTTTACGAATGAAGAAGGAGCGCGTTTTGAGCCTTCTATGATGGCTTCAGGTATTTTATCGGGCAAGTTTCAAAAAGACGTTATGATGAAGAAGACAGATGTTGACGGCGTGACGTTTAAGCAAGCCCTTCAATCATGCGGATATGAAGGCGATAGAAGTAACCGTCTTACTGAAGCATCGGCATTTGTAGAATTACATATTGAGCAAGGGCCTATTTTAGAAAGAGAAGCCAAATCAATTGGTGTAGTCGAGTGCGTGCTCGGAATGGTATGCTATGAAATTGAAGTTACGGGGGAGTCAGATCACGCCGGTACGACGCCGATGGATATGCGGAAAGATGCGCTATTTGCAACTAATAACCTGATTGCTGAAGCTCGTCATGAGCTCGGCAGATTGGATTCAAATTTAGTCTATACAATGGGGCGTATGAACGTACTGCCTAATATTCATACCGTTATTCCAAATAAAGTGATTTTTTCGCTTGAAGCGAGACATACGGATGAAGATGTCATTGCATCCGTGGAAAAAATTATTCAATCACTGCCTGATCAAGCGGAGCTGTTAGAAGGGTGCGAAGTGCGGGTGACCAAGCTTTGGGGACGCGATACCGTGTGGTTTGATAAAACGGTTTGTGATGAAGTGGAAGAGTCGGTTCGTTCGCTAGGGTATTCCTACAAGCGAATGGTCAGCGGAGCTGGACATGACGCACAGTTTTTAGCTAGCTATATTCCGACGGCTATGATTTTTATTCCGAGCGTAAACGGAAAAAGTCATTGTGAAGAAGAGTTCACTCCTTGGGAAGAATGCGAAAAAGGTGTAAACGTACTTTTAGAGACGGTGATTAAGTTAGCTCAGAAGTAACAGGACGAAAGAGTAAACCTGCGGAGGTTTGCTCTTTTTTAGTGCTTAGAAAGACTGCAAACTATCGCATTGAACTTTTGGTTTATTATGGCTACAATAAATGAGAAGCATCCAGATGGATGTGAAAAAAGGATGTGAAAAAAAGTGAGATCTTCTCACTTGCAGAAATGAAAATTACTATTATTATTGCAGATGATAATTCGTTTATTCGAGAAGGAATGAAAATTATATTAAATACATACGAGGAATTCGACGTTGTCGCTACTTTAAAAGATGGTCAAGAAGCCGTTCAATATTGCAAGAATCACTCCGTCGATATTGCATTGTTAGATGTAAGAATGCCTGTTATGGACGGTGTAGAGGCTACAAAGCTTATTTCAGAGTCAACGAAAGCAAAGCCGCTTATTTTAACTACGTTTGATGACGATGAATATATTATTGATGCTGTAAAAAACGGAGCTAAAGGCTACTTGTTAAAAAATACAGAGCCAGAGCGCATTCGAGACGCAATCAAAAGCGTGTTCAACGGACATACGGTGCTGCAAGATGTTGTGCTTGATAAAATCAAATCGAGTTTAAACGCTGCAACTGAGCGCGAGTCCAAAGCGGATATGACACAGTTTACCGAGCGTGAAACGAGCATTATGACGCTGATTGCCAAGGGGCTTTCAAATAAAGAAATTTCTAAAACGCTTTTTATTTCAGAAGGTACCGTAGCAAACTATATTAGTTCGATTTTAAGTAAAACGGGACTTGAGCACCGTACTCAAATTGCTATTTACTATTTAACCGGTAAAGGGAAGTAGAACTATGGAAGTCGGATTAATGATGACCAAGCTCATCCTCATGCTGTTTTTGGCTATTACGTACATTCAGTTTAATTATGTACACTCGATTTCAGCTATTGTGTTAGCACTGCTTCTTTACAGCTGTGTTAATATCGCCGCGTCTATTGTGAAAAAGAGCGCGTTCAAGCGCATGCTTATTGCTTTTTCAATTGTCCTTATTCTATATTGTGCGTATCAACTTCATCCTTTGTTTTTTCTTCTTTTGCCGCTAAACCTTTGTGAGCTTATTGGAGAATCAATCGTAAAAAAATGGATGGTGCTGCTTGTATTGCTTCCAGTGCTGCTAGTTCCCTCTGATATTAGAGCTCTGTATGTTTTAGTCGCTGCGTTTACTTTTTTTATTTACACAGGAGCAGCTATCTATCAAAAGCGGACAAACAATTATGAACAAAAGCTTGATGAAATGAGAGTAAGTATGCAAAAGCTGCAAAAGCACGTGAATGAAAATAAAGAGTATGTGAGACAGTCTCAATATGCTTCAAAATTAGAAGAGCGAAATCGACTATCGCAGGAAATTCATGATAAGATTGGTCATTCAATGACAGGAGCACTTATTCAAATGGAGGCAGCAAAGCACGTAATGAAGCAAGACGAGGAAAAAGCGCTGTCTCTTCTTCAAAATGCGATTACGATTTCGAAAGAAGGCATTGAAGAAATTAGGTTAACGTTAAAAAGTATAAAGCCTCCCGCTGAGCAAATAGGAATCAGCCGTCTTAAATTATTTATTGGTGAATTTGAGGCTAAGCATAGTATCGCAATGCCTCTTGTATACAAAGGGAATTTAGATCTTATCACGCCTCTTCAGTGGAAAATTATTCATGAAAATATAACAGAAGCTATTACAAACGCTTTAAAATATGCAGAAGCAACGATGATTGCCATTGAGCTTCACGTACTAAATAAAATGGTGAAAGTAGAAGTCAAAGACAATGGAAAAGGCGCTCACTTGTTTCAAAAAGGACTTGGCATAGCAGGAATGGAAGAGCGCGCTGCTTCCATTAACGGAACGGTGATTGTTGACGGAGCAAACGGATTTTCTGTTACCACACTGCTGCCGATAGGTGAGAAACTTCATACGTAAATAATGAGATTTCTCATGGGGAAAAGGTGAACTTATGCACTGACGTAAGTTTGCCTTTTTTTCATAAAATAAGGATATACCAACACACTAGAGGTGAAATGATGAACGTATTATCCATTCAAAAATTAACAAAGAAATTTGGAGATTTTATTGCGGTAGATAATTTATCTTTACAAGTAGAAGAAGGAGATATATTTGGATTTTTAGGAACAAACGGAGCAGGAAAAAGCACAACGATTCATATGGTAGCTAGTCTTCTTCAAAGCAACAGCGGCGATATTGAAGTACTTGGGAAAAATATAAAGAAACACCGAAATTTCGCAAAGATGAACATCGGAATTGTTCCGCAGGACTTAGCGATTTATGAAGATTTGACAGCCTATGAAAATGTGAAGTTTTTTGCAGGACTCTACGGATTAAGAGGATCACTTCTTAGCGAACGAGTCGAAGAAGCTTTAGCGTTTGTAGGGCTTTTAGATAAACAAAAGGCGTATCCGAAAAGCTTTTCAGGAGGAATGAAAAGAAGGTTAAATATCGCATGCGCAATTGCTCATCGCCCTAAGCTGATCATTATGGATGAACCGACGGTTGGCATTGATCCTCAGTCGCGAAATTATATTTTAACATCTGTAAAAAAGCTAAATGAAATGGGAAGCACAATCATTTATACGAGTCACTATATGGAAGAAGTAGAAGAGGTATGTACAAAAATTGCAATTATTGATCACGGCAAAATTATTGCTGAAGGAACAAAAGAGCAGCTGAAAGCGATTATCACCGATACAAAAGATATTTGGATTGAAGTAAAAGAAGCAGACGATATAGATTGCAGCGGTCTAAAGGAAATTCCAGGCGTAACAGCCGTTACCTATGAAGATGGAATCATTAAAATTAATTCAAGCGCCGAAGTGAATAACTTAAACAAGGTCATTCATTATTTAATGACGCATCATATCGAAATTAAAGCAGTTAAAGAACAAGCCCCTAATTTAGAGACGGTCTTTCTGACGCTCACAGGACGCAGTCTAAGAGATTTATAAAAGAAAGGAGGAATAACGAATGAATATTATTGCAATTGCTTTGAAAGAAATGAAAAGTGATCTGCGAGATAAGCGTGCATTTATCTTTATGATTCTTTTTCCGCTAGCTCTTGTCCTTATTTTAGGAACAGCTTTGTCTCAAGCCTTTAATAACGACATGACGATAGACGATAGCTATGTTCTCTATAAAATCGACACAAGTAATGAAGAATCTGCTGCTTTTAAGCAGTTTGCTGCACATGCAGAAAAATCGGGCATTCACTTTAAAGCGTTGAAAAAAGATCAGGATGGAAAAAAAGAAGTAAAAGAGCAGCGGTATACAGCTTATGTAGAAGTGAAAGACGGAGGCATTGATCTCTACGGAAATGAAGAAAACAGCATTGAATTTAACGTGGTGCAAGGTATGTTAAGTACATTTGTTGATAAGTATAACGTGGCTATGGAAGTGGCCAAAGTAAATCCTCAGCAAGTCGAGAACCTGCTGCGTGCGTCTAAGCATGACTATATTCAAGAAACATCCCTTCATTCTCAAAAACAGCCAAATTCAATAGACTACTACGCTATTTCAATGACCACCATGATTGTTTTGTACGGATCTATCTCAGCGAGTTATTTAATTAGAGGAGAGCGTATGCGAAATACAGCAATTCGATTAGTAGCCGCACCGATTAAAACCGCTGAAATTTTTGTCGGGAAAATTTTAGGCACTGTTTTGGTTCACGCCATTTGTGTATTAGTCGTCATTATGTCGACTAAATATTTTTTTGATGCGAATTGGGGAGATCATTTACTCTTAGTACTCGTAATGTTAGTATCTCAAATTCTTTTTGCCATTAGCTTTGGACTAGGAGTTAGCTACCTTACGAAGACGGAAGCGGCGTCAAGAGCAATTATTATGGTTGTGATTCAAGTGTCGTGTATTGTGGGAGGAACCTATTTTCAAAATGGATCTGGAGAAGGCTTCGTCAATGTATCACCTTTAACCTGGATGAATAATGGACTTATTAAATTGATTTATACAAATGATATCGGCGCTTCTCTTTCAGTTATCGGGTTGAATGTAGGCTTCTCTATTTTATTCTTGGGCACAGCCATTGTGCTTTTGAGAAAAAGAGAGGGGTTATAACATGAAAAATATCATGTGGCTTGTCACAAATATGCTGAGAAATATGCTGCTTAGAAACAAAAGGACGCTTGTACTTGTTATTGGTTTGCCTATTGCAGGTATTTTGATGTCCGTTCTTATTTATGGAAATACAGCAGGGACTTCGGTGAATATCGGAGTTGTCAATCACGACTCAACGGATATCTCAAAAGACACCGTTCAGTTTTTAAAAGGACTGCATAAAACAAATGTTAAAATGCTCACGGCCAAAGAAGTGGATCATGAGATTACGTCAAAGAAAGTTGATGCTGTTATTACTTTTGAAAAAGGGTTTTCTGAAAGCGTCAAAGCGAACAAACCAGATCATATTACGATTACTTCGATAAAAGGAGCAGAAGTAACGGTCTTTATTAAGTCTTATTTGTATCAATATATTGATAATGTTTCTGCGCTTAATCAAGCAGCAGGCGGCAATGACGCTGCGTTTAAACAAATGTATGAGAGTTATCAAAAAGCGCCATTCCACGTCTCTACGCATGCACTCAAAGACAAAGGAACCGATCAAAACATTGTCAAGCAGACAATTGGGTATTTAATTATGTTTATGCTTTTTTCTGCCGTAAATCTATCGGCTCTTATCACAAAAGAAAAAGAGCAGCGCACGTATTTTAGACTGCTAGCTTCGCCAGTCAGTGCAAGGCAATACGTGATATCTAATGTTATGACAAATATGATTTTATTAACTTTGCAAGTAATGATTACACTTGTTTGTATTACGACTCTTTTTCATGTAGATATGAACATTCCTGTGTGGCAGCTATTTTTTATTTTAGTTTTGTTTGGGCTAGTAGCCATTGGCTTGTCGCTTGTAATCGTTGCTTTTACAGAAAGCTCAAAAGCGGCAAACGGCCTTCAAACGCTTATTATTACGCCAACTTGTTTACTGTCAGGGTGCTTTTTCCCTCCTGAATTTATGCCGGATGTGATGCAGAAAATAGCCGACTTTCTTCCTCAAACGTGGGTATTAAGCACGTTGAAAAGTGTTCAACAAGGAGCCGCATTAAGCAGCCTATGGTTAAATATCAGCATTTTACTAGCTTTTGCACTCGTTTTTTTTCTGCTATCGATTTATAAATTAAATCGAAATAATACTGTTCAAAAGTTTATTTAAATGGTAAAGTCAGAGAATACCTCTGGCTTTTTTTGTAATTTTTAAAAAGTTTCAAAAAAAGATTGAAAAATATAAGATGAAATTTTAGAATGAAAGAGGAAAGGGGTATACAAAAAGAGAATAAATAGGGGAGAAAAACGAAGTCCATGTTGGTTTTTTGCACAAATAAATGAAATCGCTTACATAAGTCAGCATGAAAAGACGGAAGGAGAGATTGTCAGCGAGATAACAAAGGGGGAAAAACAGTGGGAATTTATGAACTACTTGTACCACGCACGGTTTTATATGGAGAAGGATCATTTTCTAAAATTGGAGAACAAGCTGCACTGCTTGGGACAAAGGCATTGCTTATAAGTGATGACGTTATGGCGAAAGCAGGCAATGTAGAAACTTGTCGTCGTTACTTAGCAGAGGCTGGCATGGACTGTGCCGTGTATACAGGCGTAAATTCAGAGCCGACAGATATTCATCTAGATGAAGCGCTTGCCATATGTAAAGCGGAGCAGTGCGATGTGGTTATTGCCTTAGGGGGAGGCAGCTGTATCGATACTGGAAAAGCGGTTGCCATTATGATGACAAATGAAGGGCATCTACGAACGTATTTTCAAAATCAACAAGATTTTCAAGGTAGTCCTCTTCCTTTGGTTGCCGTGCCTACGACTGCTGGAACGGGCTCAGAAGTGACGAAAGCGACGGTTATTACAGACACGGCGTACGATGTAAAAATGATGCTCGCAAGGCCTCAATTATTGCCTGATACAGCCATTGTTGATCCGTTATTAACTCTATCATGTCCAAAACACGTAACGGCAGCTACAGGAATTGATGCACTCAGTCATGCGGTCGAAGCGTATTTGTCTAAAAAAGCACATCCTTTTACGGATTCACTTGCGCTTCAAGCAATTGAGTTAATTATGAAAAATATTCGTCTTGTGTACAGAAATGGAGAAAATGTTCAAGCAAGAAACGAAATGGCCTATGCTTCTATGCTTGCGGGGATGGCGTTTTCAAATTCATCCGTTGCTCTAGTGCACGGTATGTCACGACCTATTGGCGCGTTATTCCATGTGCCGCACGGTATTTCTAACGCGATGCTCCTGCCTGCGGTTTTGGACTATACAAAAGAGGCTTCAATCGATCGTTTAGGTGAAATAGGACAAGCTCTTTTTCCGAACGTATCATATACAAAAAAAGAAGGAGCAGATGTGTTAATTGAAGCCATCAAGCAGCTTTGTATCGACTTAGAGATTCCTAATCTTCAATCGTGGGGCATTGATCGCCAGCTATTTTATGCGGCGGTTGAAAAAATGGCAGCGGATGCGATTCAAAGCGGAAGTCCTGCTAACCATCCGGTTGTACCGACGGCAGAAGAAATTATCCAGCTGTATTACACGTCCTATGAATATGAGTTTGAGTCTGCACTTTATAAGAAATAAGATAAATTCAAGACAAATTGAATGAGGGATGAAAGGGGAAACGTTATGGATTTGCTGATTATTTTGCTGTCTCTGGGGCTTTTGATGCTGGTTGCTTACCGCGGATTTTCAGTTATTTTGTTTGCTCCACTTTGTGCGCTGCTAGCCGTTATTTTAACGGAACCAAGCTATGCACTCCCATTTTTCTCAAACGTTTTTATGGAGAAAATGGTTGGATTTATTAAAAACTACTTCCCTGTCTTTCTATTAGGAGCAGTCTTCGGGAAGATGGTTGAAATGTCTGGAGTCGCTGAATCGATTGCGAAAACAATTGTTAAAGTCGTGGGGGCTAAACGTGCGATCTTGGCGATTGTTTTAATGGGAGCAATCTTAACCTACAGCGGCGTAAGTTTATTCGTTGTTGCGTTTGCAGTTTATCCGTTTGCGGCTAACTTATTCCGCGAAGCGAATATTCCAAAACGATTAGTACCGGGAACGATTGCATTAGGAGCTATTTCGTTTACCATGGATGCACTTCCGGGTACACCGCAAATTCAAAATGTTATTCCAACGACTTTTTTTAAAACAGACATCTATGCTGCTCCGACACTGGGGATTATCGGATCAGTTATTGTTTTTAGCTTAGGTCTTTGGTATTTAGAAAGTCGAAGTAAAAAAGCAAGAAAAGCTGGAGAAGGCTACTACGGATTTAATAATGAACTAGCAGCTGCTGCAGAGCTAGAAAAAGAGTCTGTACCTTCTACAGAACCTAAATATGAACCTAGCATAGCAAGACAGATTTTAGCGTTTGTTCCGCTCGTGCTTGTAGGGGTTGCAAACAAATTTTTTACTGTTTCTATTCCAAAGTGGTACCCAGACGGTTTTGATTTTGCCAAAATTGGCCTTGAAGCGTTCGGAAAAGTAGATTTAACCGCAGTTGTTGGTATTTGGTCAGTGGAGTTAGCACTTGTTATTGGAATTATTACGACGATTGCGTATGACTGGAAGAGAGTGACCACCGGTTTCCAAGCGGGTCTTAACGCAAGTATTGGCGGAGCGCTTCTCGCTGCGATGAACACGGGAGCTGAGTATGGCTTTGGAGGCGTTATTTCATCTCTTCCTGGCTTTGCAACCGTTCGCGATGGTATTTCACATACCTTTACAAATCCGCTTGTCAATGGAGCCGTTACGACAAACATTTTAGCCGGTATTACAGGATCCGCTTCTGGAGGTATGGGAATTGCGCTTAGTGCGATGGGAGATAAGTATGTAGAAGCTATTAATCAATACAATATTCCTCCTGAAGTTATGCACAGAGTTGTAGCGATGGCATCAGGCGGTATGGATACGCTTCCTCATAACGGAGCCGTTATTACCCTGCTTGCTATTACCGGATTAACCCACAAGCAGTCTTACCGAGATATTTTTGCCATCACTGTTATAAAAACGCTTGCATGTTTCTTAATCATTGGAATCTACAGCTTAACTGGACTCGTATAACAAATAAAGAGGCTGAGTGTAGTTGAAGAAAGATCCGAACGATAAATCGTTCGGATTTTTTTATTGTTGCAGTGATTTTGTATATCGAGCCTTTTGCTCTAAAACAGATTCTTTGACTTTCTAAACTGTAAGTATTATGATTACACTACTTTCTAGAATACTATATGCCGTTACATTAATTCTTAGCATGTTTATGAAGAAAGGAGAATGACTGTGAAGCTATTTGAAGGAAATTTAAAAGTAGGCGACTGGGTCAAAGGAAAGTCTCGCGACGGTGAACTTATATACGGATATATAAAAACGATTAATCCATCTAAAAAAGCCGCACTAATCAATGTAGTGAAAAGTGATGATGAAAAAATGGTCGGCACAACCATTGGCATGATGGATGAAAAAATAGAGAAGCTGCCCCTTCAAAAAACGGCGCACGAAGAGCAGATTCTTTCATTGATTGATCTTGCGCTGCTAACAAAAGACGAAGCTTGGTTTATTGAATTAACAGCTGAATTAAAAAGAGTACAAGATAAAAAGCAAGGCTGACATTCCTAGTAAAGGAATGAAGGCCCTGCTTTTTTTATTATTCCTAGGGGAAAAGCAGGAATGGAAAGCAGCTTGCGAGAAGAAGTAAATGACGACATTAAAAGAAAAGGTGATAAAAGATGAGTAAACGTGTCTTGATTTTAACAGGAGATGCCGTGGAGGCTTTAGAAGTTTTTTATCCGTATTATCGCTGTTTAGAAGAAGATATTCAGTGTACCATTGCCTCTCCCGTGAAAAAGAAACTCCAAACGGTTGTTCATGATTTTCTTCCAGAAATGGAAACATTCACAGAAAAAACGGGATATAAAATTGATTCTCATGCTTCTGTAGATGAAATGGATCCCGCTGATTTTGACGGACTTATTATCCCTGGAGGACGAGCGCCTGAATATATTCGAATGAACACAAAAGTTCAGGAAATTGCCGCTCATTTTTTAAAAGAAAACAAACCTTTAGGCGTTATTTGTCATGGTCAGCTCGTGTTAACGACGGTTAGAGAGTATCTGCAAGACAGAGAAGTGACAGCGTATCCTGCTTGCCGTCCGGAAGTAGAAGCGGCGGGTGCTGTATTTGTTGAACAGACGCTCCACGTAGACAGAAACTTAGTAACCGGACAAGCTTGGCCGGATTTACCTAAATTTATGAAAGAGTTTTTTAACGTGCTAAAAAAAACTGAAAAAGTGAACGCATAATAAAAAAAGCGGGCTGAGAGAAAACCATTCTTTCAGCTCTTTTAATTGATGATAGGTGAGGTGTAAACAACGTGCAGCTAGTGTCTGAACTGTCGAAGAAAATTATAAAAGAAGTACAGCTGGTGATGAAAGAACATGTAATTGTAACGGATCCACGCGGAATTATTATTGCGTCTACAGAAGAAAAGCGGGTTGGTTTTTTTCATGAAGGCGCGTGGAACGTGATGCAAAAAAAGCAAAAACTATATATCTCTAAAAAAGAAGCAGCAGATTTAAAAGGAGTTAAGCCAGGAATTAATTTGCCTATCAGTTATCAAGGAGACATTATTGGCGTTATTGGCATTACAGGTACTCCAGAAGCTGTTGAGCCTTTTGCAGATATTATTCGAAGATTAACAGAGTTAATTATTCGCGAAGCATACTACATAGAAACAAAGGAATGGGAAAATAAAGGAGTAGAAGCTTTTTTTCGTGAATGGATTTATAGCCAGCAGGTAGATGCAGAATTTATTGAACGAGGTCATATTTTAGGAGTACAAGTAGACAGTCCTTATTGCTGCACGCTGTTTCAAATTGACTCATCTCTTTCGAAAAAGAAGCAGCAGCAGGTACAAGAAACAATTCGCTACTGGTTTGAAAGTCATAAAGGTGAAGGAGATTATATCGCAAATTGGGGATACGATCGCTTACTTTTACTGAAAGAAGCGGTAGGTGAAAAGGTAAGACAAGGATTTAAAGAAGAATTAAAAAAATGTCAGCAGCACATTCAAGCAAACAACCAAGTTATCATCACTATTGGTGTAGGAAAGCCAGCGGAGCAATTTGATTTGCATGCTTCATATGAAGAAGCAAAAAAAGCGCTTAAAGTAGCTTCAAAACGTCAAACCGTTGTTTTTTATGAGGAACTGCTGATGGACATGATTTTAGAAGACGTTTCTGAACCTGTAAAAAAGGAATTCTTAAGTCGAGTGCTTTCCGCTCTTTTAAAAGAAAAAGAGCTTCTCGAAACGTTGAAATGCTATTTATCCAATGATCAATCATTAAAAAAAACGGCAGTTGATTTACATATTCATATCAATACGCTTCATTACCGCTTGAAGCAAATGAAAGAACTAACAGACATTGATCCTAAAAGTGTAAAGGGTCTCACGCTTTTTTACCTTGCGCTGTCTCTACTAGAATAAAGTGCGCTATTCATTAGATAAACATACAAAAAATGAGTTTTTAAAGCGCTTTTTTTTAGTTTTTTATCCATAGTCCCTCGTGGCTTCTGCAACTATAATAAGATTAAGAGATATATAAGGAGGAACGTTATGCTTAATGAACGAACAAAAGCAAAGCTCATTGAAGTTGTAGGATCGGCCAACTTTCAAGATAGCAGTGAAGCAAGACTCGTATATTCTTATGACGCAACCCCTAACTTTCAGTCGCTTCCTGATGCAGTTATTATGCCTGAAAACAAAGATCAAGTGAAAAGAATTTTAACGATATGCAATGAAGATCACGTTCCTATTGTGCCAAGAGGTTCTGGCACAAATTTAAGCGCAGGAACGTGTCCCACGCAAGGCGGAATTGTTCTTACCTTTAACCGGATGAATAAAATTTTGGAAATTGATGAAGAAAATTTAACCGCTACCGTGCAGCCGGGTGTTATTACGTTAGACTTAATTAATGCCGTAGAGGCAAAAGGTTTATTTTATCCTCCTGATCCAAGCTCTATGAAAATATCAACCATTGGAGGAAACATCAATGAATGCTCAGGAGGATTACGAGGCTTAAAATACGGAGTAACAAAAGATTACGTTCTTGGTCTTGAAGTAATTCTTGCAAACGGCGATTGTATTAAGACAGGAGGCAAGCTGGCTAAAGATGTAGCTGGCTACGATTTAACGAACTTGTTTGTTGGTTCTGAAGGAACGCTGGGCGTCGTGACAGAAGCGATTTTAAAGCTCATTCCAATACCTGAAACAAAACAAACTCTGCTTGCGCTGTTTGAAGACATGGACGCAGCTGCCAAGACGGTTTCAGCAATTATCGCCAATAAGATTATTCCGGCTACGCTTGAATTTTTAGATCAGCCGACGTGTGAAGTAGTAGAAGATTTTGCCCAAGTTGGGCTTCCAACTGATGTAAACGCTGTCTTATTGATTGAACAAGATGGCCCGCCAGAAGTGGTGAAGCGCGATATTGAAATGATTTCACGCATCTGCAGCGAAGGAAAGGCTGTATCGGTGAAAGTAGCGGCTTCGCAAGCAGAAGCAGAAGCGTTAAGTACAGCAAGAAGATCAGCTCTTTCTGCTTTAGCACGAATGAAGCCAACGACGATTTTAGAAGACGCAACCGTTCCGCGGTCCAAAATTAGTGAAATGGTCAAAGCGATTAATGAAATTGCTGTAAAATACAACGTTAAAATCTGTACGTTTGGTCATGCGGGAGACGGAAATCTGCATCCGACTTGCTTAACAGATGCGCGTGACGAAGAGGAGCTTCACCGAGTCGAACAAGCTTTTGAAGCAATTTTTCATAAAGCCATTGAGCTTGGAGGAACGATTACAGGTGAACATGGAGTCGGAGAAATGAAAGCACCGTATTTAGCATTGAAGATGGGCGGAGAAGGAGTAGCTGCGATGAAAGCAATTAAGTATGCTTTGGACCCGCAAGGAATTATGAATCCAGGAAAAATTTTTGCTAAAGACACGAGAAAAAGAGTGGTGGTTCGTTCATGACGGCAACAAAAGACATTCAGCAAGCGTTTAAAGAACGGTTAGATTATGACGAGTTAATGAATTGTATGAGATGCGGTTTTTGTTTGCCAAGCTGTCCGACGTATGGGCAAACCAATCAATATGAAGCAGCGTCACCGCGCGGAAGAATTGCTTTGATGAAAGGAGTTGTAGATGGGCTTATTGAACCGGATGAATCCGTTGAAAAACAATTGAACCTTTGCCTTGGCTGCCGAGCGTGTGAGCCTGTTTGTCCTTCGGGTGTGAAGTACGGACACTTATTAGAAGAAGCGCGTGATATTATTCAGCAGAAAAAACGACATAAATGGCCGATAAAAGCGCTCAGGCATATGGTGTTTGAACAGCTTTTCCCGCATAAAGAACGATTAAAAAATGTACATTCTCTGCTTGCTTTCTATCAAAGAAGCGGCTTGCAAAAAGCTGTTCAAAAAACAAATATATTAAACGTCCTGCCCGGTAATTTAGCACAAATGGAAAAAACGCTTCCGCCTGTGCCAACAAAAAAAGAAATGAAGAAACGTCCTTTTTTATTTGAAGCAGAAGGAACAAGAGAGCGTACGGTTGCTTTTTTTACAGGGTGTTTAATGGATACGATGTTTATGGAGACAAACAACGCGACGATTGCACTTTTACAAAAAGCGGGGTGTAAGGTCGTTATACCAGAGGTGCAGACGTGCTGTGGCGCCCTGCATGCGCACGGCGGAGAAAAAGATCAGGCAAAAAAGTTAGCAAAACAAAATATTATGGCGTTTGAATCCATTCAAGCGGATGATATTGTCCTTAATGCAGGCGGCTGCGGTGCGCTGTTAGTGGAATACGATCATCTATTAAAAGATGAGCCGGAATGGAAAGAAAGAGCAGCGGTCTTTTCTGCAAAAGTCAAAGATTTCTCAGAGATTTTATTGCAGCAGCAGTTTGTAGAAAGACAAAAGTTATCGCTTCCAAGTCAAATTATTACGTATCAAGATTCGTGTCATTTAAGAAACGTGATGAAAACGTCCAGCGCACCGAGAAAACTGATCCAAGCGATTAACGGAACGGTGTTTAATGAAATGGAAAATGCGGATCATTGCTGCGGCTCAGCTGGTATTTATAACTTAACGGAACAAGAGATGTCTATGCAAATTTTAGATTATAAAATGGAAAAAGTGAAAGAAGCCCATGCCCATACAATTGTAACAGCAAACCCGGGCTGTCTCATTCAAATGAAGCTAGGCGTAGTCAGAGAAGGAGTAGAAGAAAGTGTAAGGGCCGTTCATCTTGCAGATTTACTTCTTGAAGCAGTAGAAAGCAAATAAAAAGGCCGGACGTGTCCGGCCTTTTTATTATTTGAACAGCTGAGAAACAATTTCGTACGAACGAAGGCGAGCTTTGTGATCGTAAATTTGAGCGTTAATCATCAGTTCATCTGCTTCTGTTTCTTCAATAAACTGTTCAAGCTTGACTTTAATCGTCTCAGGACTTCCGACAATAGAAGAGCCCAGCTGCTGTTGAAGAGAAGCTTTTTCAAAGTCAGTCCATAGTTCATCCATATTATCCACAGGAGCTTTTAGTTTACCCGGTGTGTTTCGAATTAAATTTAGAAACTGCTGTTGCATAGAAGTAGCCAAGCGTTCAGCTTCTCTATCTGTATCAGCAGCGATTACGTTTACACCTAACATTGCATATGGTTTCTCTAACACGTCGGACGGCTTAAAATAACGACGGTACATGTTAAGAGCTGTCATTGTATTATTAGGCGAAAAGTGACTTGCAAATGAAAATGGCAAGCCTAGCTGTGCAGAAAGCTGTGCGCTAAAGCCGCTTGAGCCAAGGAGCCAAATCGGAATATTTAAACCTTGACCGGGAACAGCTTTAACACGCATCTGACTTTCTGAAGCAGGTTTAAAGTATTCTTGCAGTTCGGCCAGCTGTTCTGGGAAGTCACTGCCGTCGCTTCTGCGGTCGCGTCGCAGCGCCTGCGCTGTCAGCTGATCTGTCCCTGGCGCTCTTCCTAAGCCTAAATCAATACGTCCTGGAAATAGTGATTCAAGCGTACCAAAATGCTCAGCAATAACAAGCGGAGAATGGTTAGGAAGCATAATGCCTCCAGAGCCTACGCGAATGCGTGACGTGCCAGCAGCGACATGACCAATTACAACAGATGTAGCGGAGCTTGCGATACCTGTCATATTATGATGTTCAGCTAGCCAATAGCGGTTATACCCCCATTTTTCAGCGTGCTGAGCTAAATCTAATGTATTTCTAAGTGAGTCAGATACAGTTCCTCCTTCAACTACAGGAGAAAGATCTAACACGGAAATCGGAATATCTTTTAATGCTTTACTCATCAATTTCATCTTCTTTCTTTAAAGACTTCATAGGCCTTGTTATTTCAATGGAATACAAGTATTTTAACAATAATCTTTCGAGTTCCAAAATATTTTGCTTCGGTTGTTTTTTAAAATTCCTTACTCTTTTATTACACAAGCTCCTAAAACGCAAAAAGCTTGTACGGTATAAGGCAGAAGCCGCCTCTTTCTATAAAAAGCTGTCATATTTTATAGGAGAAGGGAGGATGAACATGGTTACTTTAAATGAACTAAAAAGCAAGCAGTACGATATGATATACAGTTTAGGCTATAACTGTTTTCCAGGGATATATATGAAAAAATATTCTTTGCGAAAACAAGCCGGGGTGATTGATTGGTGTATTAGCATTTCTCTTTCTCATGTCAATCAGCTGTTGAAAAATCGCTGTAAAGACTTATTTGTATATGAACACTTAACCTATATCAGTTCTTTCGGAGATGGTTCCACGCTTAGACTGCGTGATAAGGTGTATCAAATTGATTCTGCTCATGATTTTCCGTCGTCTATTAATACGGAGACTAACTGGCTTTCATATAATGAAGTCAAAGAAAAATATGAACGGAGAACGGAGCGATTTTTAACGTCAATGGAGACCAGTTCTTGTATATTGTTTATTCGTATGGGTGGAACGTATGAAGAAGCGAAAGAATTAGAGCATGTTTTAAAGGGAATGGTCAAAAACGATTTCTATATACTGCTGCTGACAAACAGTGAAAAAGAACTTTTGTCCGAAGCTAACTGGGACTTGCCTTATACATGTGTTTTACATGCACCTATTTTTTCAATGGACGTGCTGCGCGATGATAAAGTATGGGAAGAGCTCTTAAGCGGGCTTGTTATAAAATAAAAGAAACTCTTTTTGTGTAATACGGGAATGAAAAAGCTCGTTTTTTTCATAGACTTTGTTATATCTGTGTATCAAAGGAGATGAAAAGATGGAGTCCAATGTGCGGAAGGCGATAAAAGAAATTGTGTTGCTGCTGCTAGAACAAGATCAGCGCTGGAATGAGTATCTAGTACAGCTGGAGGATTTGAAAATACAAGTGGATTTGAATAGTTCCGCATATGAAGTTCTGAGAAAGATGACGGGTAATTACGAAGTGCTGCTTGAACATATGGATCTCATTCAGCAGTTTGAAAATCATTCTAAAAGTGAAACGGCGCTGAATGACTTAGTTACTATCGTTATGAAGCATTACTCATTAAAAAATTCATAAGCCTGCTTTGTGCAGGTTTATGGAGTTTAAGCTCTCAATGGAATTCGGTAGAGATAATCGTTTATAATAAGTACATATGGTGATGAAAGGGTGATCGATATGGAAGAGAAACAAGAAATTGTACCCGTTCGTACAGAGGAAACAGCCAAATATTATTCGGAAGAAAAATTTTGGGACAAGCTTAAAAAGTTTGGTAAAAAAGCGGGAGCAAACGTTGTTTATGCCGTACTGCTTTTATACTACACGCTGCAAAAGCCTGATATTCCTCCAAAAGCAAAAGCAGTGATTATAGGAGCGTTAGGTTATTTTATTCTTCCTTTAGATTTGATTCCGGACTTTGCAGCAGGAGTTGGATTTACAGATGATTTAGGAGCTCTGGGGCTTGCATTGATTCAAGTTGCCATGTACATTGATGAAGATGTTAAACTGAAAGCAAAAGAAAAAATCAAAACATGGTTTTCAGAAGAACACAATTTTTCCATTATTGATGCTAAAATAAAGTAACGTTATGATCAAAATGTCATTATTAAATAAAGTGAGCAAAAGAAGGTGATAGATGAATCATCTTCTTTTTAACCGATAATATATAGGTCTTTATGACTATTTTAATCCGTTTTATGTAAAAAAAACAGGATTAAAATATTTTTTTCATTAAAATTTTAAGCAATGTAATTGAATAATTCCCCTACAAATGTTAAGTTAAAACATGTTCATAAATTCGTCACAGAAAGCAATATACAAATAAGTAAGATAGTTTGTAAAAACTTTGTGAAATTATGGAACTTTTTAACTGAGAGTTTCAAACTCTTAGAGATTCTTCCTCATCAATCAGAAGTCGCTTTCTTTCGTCACAAGATTAAGCATCTTTCATTTGAAGGTGTTTTTTTTCAGCCTAAGTAAGCCAACAACATGATTGTATGACAAGTTTTTACTAAGGTTGTAGAGTTACTGTATTGTATGACAAGTTTTATGTGATTTGATGTTGATTAAATGAACAGTTTCGAAGTAAATAAATGATTGCAGAAAAACAAAGTCCATGCGTTTTCATGAACCATTATACGTTACTTCATATTTGTAGAGATGTTTAGCAAAAGGGGAGATGAATGGCCTGACGTAAACAATATCCATAGACAAGCCTTAGAAGATAATTATCTTTCTAAGAAAGCAAATTTATATGATTGATTCTAATCTAAACAATGGAGTGTTCAAAAATGGAAATTAGTCAAATCTTTATTATTTTAACCCCAATCTTTTTTGTTATTTTGCTAGGTTATTTAGCAGGATATTTTAAAAAGTTTGATGCAACAACATCTAAAGGGTTAAATACGCTTGTAACAAAATTTGCGTTACCTGCACATCTATTCGTTGGTATTACAACAACATCAAAACAAACGCTTATTGAAAAATGGCCGTTTTTACTAGCATTAGTTCTTGGTATTATTGGATTTTATGTTCTTTTCTTACTTGTTGCAAAATATGTATTCAAATACTCACTAACAGGCGCGTCTATGTTCTCTTTAAACTCTACGCAGCCAACGTTTGCGTTTATGGGTATTCCCGTATTAGGTAGCTTGTTTGGCGCGGATGTAGTAGCAATTCCAATCGCTATTACGGGTATCGTAGTAAATGCGATGCTTGATCCTTTAGCAACTATTATTGGTACGGTTGGACAGCGCGAAAGAAGTGAAGGGGATTCTGAAGAAAGCTTATTTAAAGTAACGATTAAATCAATCTTACACGGTCTTTCTGAACCGTTAGCTTGTGTTCCGTTAATCGCAGTAGTATTAGTGCTATGTGGGTTCCAATCTCCAGATTTACTATCAAGCAGTTTAGATCAAATTGGTTCAATTACATCTGGTGCGGCACTATTCGCAGTTGGGGTAACAATTGGTATCCGTAAAATTCAATTTAGCCCAGCGGCATTTGGTATTGCGATTTTAAAAGTGGCTATTCAGCCGCTTGTAATGTTAGGAATTGCAACAGCAATGGGTCTATCATCAGCTGACATCGTAAAATTAGTGTTATTAGTAGCGTTCCCAGGTTCAGCTGTAGCAGCGATGATTTCAGTGCGCTTTGATAGCCTAGCTGGTGAAACAGCTTCAGCATTCGTACTTAGTGCCATTATGTCACTTGTTACATTACCGCTATTAATTTCTTGGTTAATGTAGTCACATATATCAATATAAAATAAAAAAGGCTTTGCTATTTTAGCAAAGCCTTTTTTGTGCATTTATACTTAAAAAAGCTTTAAAAATTCTTGAGCGATTTTGGGGAGATAACTATCGGTACGCCACGTAACTAAAGGCTCAATTACAAATGGATTATCTTCTATGCTTAAAATTTTAATATGTTCTAGCGAAAAAGAAGATAGCATCGAATAAGGAACAATAGCAGCACCAAGGCCACGACATACTAAATTAAGAAGCATCGCTGAGTCATGGCATTCGCATAAAATGGTAGGTGTTATATCCATCTTTTTAAATTCCTTTATAATGCGATTGTATATGCTTATTTCCCGATTTGAACGAAGAAGAATAAGAGGGAGAGAAGCGATTTCAGCGACTGAAATCTTTTCTGTTGCATAACTACTTTCTTTGGGAACTGCTACAACAAAGACATCTGGTGCAAGTGTTTTTGTTTTTACCTGTTGATAAGGTAAGTCTGTAGTGGTGACTGCTACATCAATCTTTCCATCCGTCAACAACTCGTTTAAATGAGCTGGTTCGTTTTCATAGATATTAAAAGTACTGTTTGGATACTGTTTTTGAATAAGAGCTAGCTTATCTAGAACCGTTGATGCACAGTAGATTGTACATCCGACTTCAAGCTTTTCATTTGTTACGTTTTTACATTCCTGTACTTCCAATACTGATTTTTCGATCCTTTGCACAATTTCTTTCGCTCGTTTTAAAAAAAGCTCTCCTTCGGCCGTTAACAATAAGCGCTTGTTATTGTTTCGTTCAAAAAGCAAAAGGCCCAGCTCATTTTCGAGCTGCTTTAGCTGTCTGCTTAAAGGAGGCTGAGCCATGTGCAGACGCTTGGCTGCTTTAGTTACATTTAATTCTTCAGCTATGACAATAAAATAATGCAGCTGTCTTAATTCCACTATATTCAACTCCATACTTTAAAGGTATTATTATATACTTTATCAATATTTTAATTGTATGGAAAATAAGTGTAAAGTTAAATGTGTAACCAAAGCAGAGAGGAGGAAAAGAAATGAAAATAGCTGTAGGAATAACAGGAGCCACAGGAGCTATTCTAGGTATTCGAATTTTAGAGCTTTTGAAGAAGGCTTCTGTTGAAACGCATTTAGTCATGTCGTCTTGGGCTCATGCCACAATTAAGCTGGAAACACCGTATAGCGTTAGGCAAGTAGAAGCGCTAGCAGATTATTGTTATTCATATCAAGACCAAGCAGCAAAAATTTCGAGCGGTTCATTTCGTATAGACGGAATGATTGTAAGTCCTTGCAGCATGAAAACATTAGCATCTATTCGAATGGGACTAGCAGATAACTTAATAGCAAGAACGGCAGATGTGATGTTAAAAGAAAGAAAGCCACTGGTGCTACTTCCTCGAGAAACGCCTTTGAATACGATTCATTTAGAAAACATGCTGGATCTCTCAAAAATGGGAGCTATCCTCGTGCCTCCTATGCCAGCTTTTTATAACAAACCTGAGACAATTGATGATATTGTCATGCATATTGCTGTTCGAACGTTAGATCAATTAGGAATTGAGCTTCCTGAGGCAAAAAGATGGAATGGAATTAAACATTTATCACAAGGAGGAAAATAAACATGGCTTATAAAGACTTTAGAGATTTCCTTGATACGCTACATAAAGAAGGGCAGCTGCTGACGATTACAGATGAAGTGCAGCCAGATCCGGATTTAGGTTCAGCAGGTCAAGCCATCAGTAATTTAGGAGATCAAACGCCGGGATTATTATTTACAAATATTTATGGATATAACAACGCAAAGGTAGCCCTAAACGTAATGGGTTCCTGGTCAAATCACGCGTTAATGATGGGACTGCCTAAATCAACTCCTGTAAAAGAACAGTTCTTTGAGTTTGCTCGGAGATATGAAAAATTTCCTGTTAAAGTGAAAAGAGAAGAAACAGCGCCATTTCATGAGTGTGAAATTAAAGATGATATTAACTTATTCGACCTTTTGCCATTGTTCCGCTTGAATCAAGGAGACGGAGGCTATTATCTAGATAAAGCGTGCGTTATTTCTCGTGATCAGCATGATAAGGCGCATTTCGGCAAACAAAACGTAGGTATATATCGTATGCAGGTCAAAGGGAAAGATCGTCTAGGCATTCAGCCCGTGCCACAGCATGATATTGCCATTCACTTGAAACAAGCCGAAGAAAAAGGTGAAAACCTCCCTGTATCAATTGCTTTAGGATGTGAACCCGCGATTGTCACAGCAGCTGCTACGCCGCTTCATTACGATCAATCAGAGTATGAAATGGCAGGAGCTATTCAAGGTGAGCCGTACAGAATTGTGAAGTCTCAGCTTTCTGATTTAGATGTACCTTGGGGAGCAGAAGTGATTTTAGAGGGAGAAATCTTAGCTGGTGAACGTGAGTATGAGGGTCCTTTTGGTGAATTTACAGGTCATTACTCCGGTGGCAGAAGCATGCCTGTTATCAAAATCAATCGCGTATACCATCGCAAAGATCCTATTTTTGAAAGTCTATATATCGGTATGCCTTGGACAGAAACAGATTATTTAATTGGAATCAATACAAGCGTTCCTTTATATCAGCAGCTAAAAGAATCATATCCTGAAGAGATTGAAGCGGTGAACGCGATGTATACTCATGGTCTCGTTGCTATCATTTCAACGAAAAGCCGATACGGAGGATTTGCTAAGGCGGTTGGTATGAGGGCATTGACTACGCCGCATGGATTAGGATATTGCAAGCTAGTTATTTTAGTAGACGAAGATGTGGATCCGTTTAATTTACCGCAAGTCATGTGGGCGCTATCGACAAAAATGCACCCAAAACATGATGTTATAACAGTGCCTAATCTCTCAGTTCTGCCACTTGATCCAGGATCTGATCCGGCTGGTATTACAGATAAAATGATTTTGGATGCTACAACACCGGTTGCACCAGAAACAAGAGGCCACTACTCGCAGCCTTTAGATACACCACTTGAAACTGAAAAATGGGAAAAAATCTTAACGAATATGATGCAAAAATAAACAAGGAGGAATCGACATGCATACTTGTCCAAGATGTGAAGCCAAACAAGCGAACTTAGTATCTAAATCACCAGTTGAAGGAGCCTGGGAGATTTACTTATGCAACGTGTGTTTGTTTACTTGGCGTTCTTCTGAACCTGAGACGATCACCAATCCTGAAAAATACCCTCGACCATTTAAAATCAATCCAAAAGACGTACCGCTGGCAACGCACGTACCTCCTGTGCCACCCCGATCTTAATGAGCAAAGGTGGTAAGTAAAATGAATAAAGCAGAGCTGCCAAAAGCCGTGCGCGTATTTTTAAATGGGAAAGATCTAGAAAGGAAACAGCATGATGCGATGCTGCTATCTACAGTGACATCCGAGGGGTTTCCTCATGTAGCAATGATTAGCGCAGGAGAGCTGGTAGCTATTAGCTCTTCGCGCGTCAAGCTGTTAGTATGGAAAGATACCACGTCTTCAAAAAACATGATACAGAATCATAAGGCAACCGTTACATTAGTTGTTGAAGGCAAAGCTTATTACATTAAATTTCGGCTAAAAAAAGAAGCTCCTGTGTTATCAGGCTATGAGCTATTTACGGGAGAAGTAGCCGCTGTTAAAGAAGATTACGCAAAATATGCAGTTTTAACATCGGGCATTCAATTTCAGCTTCATGATTTCAAAGAGGTACTGAGCCGCTGGAAGCAATCAATTAAGGCTGTTCTTTCTACTGAAAAAACCGATTCTTAAAAATAAGAATTGGTTTTTCAGCTGTAGTGAAATTTTTTCAAATAGCACGCTAGCTGCACTTTTAATAGATGTTCACTATTTGTAAATGATATGTTCATCTTATCTTCGATTTTCTTCAACCGCTGATAGAGTGTATTAACGTGAATATGAAGCTGCTTAGCTGTAAGTGAAGCCGAGCGGTTGTTATCAAAATACGCTTCTAGCGTTTGTTCTAAAGGTTCATCGTTCAAATGATTGTTTTTAAGAGGGACAAATACTTCATCAATAAAGGTTTTGACTTCTTCTTTCGATTGATTAATAAATAGCCGGTTAATTCCTATTTCCTCATACAACATGCATCCATCTTGCTGCTGAGACAGAAGGTAAGAGACAGCTTTTTCAGCTTCACTATAACTCTTTTCTATTTGGGTAAAGTGAGAATAACGACTTCCAATCCCTATTTTTACATGACATTCATTGTAGTAACGCCATTTTGAGAGTGAATCTTCTAATTGTTTGATAATAGCATGATGGTCTTCATAAGAATCAAGCGTGAATACAATGGTTACTTTCGTGTCGAATCCGTATACGACCGGCGCTTTTAAGCTGAAAACCGATTTGATGTCAGATACAAGGCGATGAAGATGTAAGTTTAAGAGCTGCAGGTCCGCCTGTGAACGAATGGTAATAAGAGCGACTAGAATATGCTTTTTTGTATCAATGTTTAGCTCATTTGCTTTTTGATACAGTAAAGTGGTGTCATAACATGATAAGTATTCACTAAATAGTTCATGCGTTCGCTTGTAAAATAAATCGACTAACGTTTGTTTTTTCAGCATTTCTAGTGCAATAACAGAGCTGCTTTGTTCGAGTGCCACTTGATCTAGAGAGGAAAGATCTTCTTGATTTGTCTGCAGAATAACTAACCCTAAGAGCGTATCAATGCCGTGTATCGGTTGAATGTAGACGCTGTGCTTCTGGTTGTGTGACTCAATAGTATAAAAGCAAGCTTTTGTATGTAAAACAAAATGCGTGTGAAATTCAGCTGTTTTTGTGTCTACATCAAGAAATTTTAAAAAGCCATAGGTCTTATTATCAACAAAATCTACAATGGTGACGGGAGATGTAACCATTCGGCGTAATTCGGTAAGTATCGGTTCAATTCCTTTACTTTGAAGTGAAACGTTCATGAATGTGCGATGAATTTGATCGCGACGTATTAAAAGTTCATTTTGTTTTTTTACATCTTCAAAAAGCGCTGAGTTTAAGAGAGCAATCGAAACTTGATCGGAAAAGCTTTCTAACAATTCTTTATCCTCTTCATTTAAAAGAGGAGTTGTACCGTTTTGATAAATAATGAGTACGCATACCGTTTGTTCTTCCATGCAAATTGGGACAGAAATAATAGATTGAATGTGTGTAAATGTATAGGACTGATTAAGATAGTGAATATTATCGTCAGTCATAGTAGAAGAATCGCGTACTATATCCTCTAAGTTCGTATACATATAGCTTTTATTATGCTGAAATGTCTTTCCGATAATTCCTTCGCCAACTTTCATTTTCATGTTTTGAATTTCATTGTTTGGCCCCCCGGACCAGGCGCGAGGCAAAAGAAATTCAGTGGAAGAATCAAACATCCACAGCACGCCCATATCCGCAACAGAAATAACTGAAAGAGCATTTTCTAGAATTCTTGTTAATAGATAGTCAGAGTCTTGTAAAAGCGAGATTTCCTTAATGCTTTTCATAAGTACGTTCAAAATGTGCTCATGCCGCTCTAGCTTTTTTTGCAGCACATAAGGAGAAAAGTTAGCGGATAGCTTCTTTATTTGTTGTGGTGTCCAGTCATGCTTAGCAAATATGCGAACAACAAACGCATACCGGTTTGGAAAGGATAAGTAAATTTCTTCGAACTCTTCATATGCGATATGCTTTTGAAAGGAATCACTGCCGTTATGTAGGCTAGTGGGAGGAGTGTAAGTCAGGGATGAGCATAAAGAACTGGAAAAAATCATGTTAAAATTTGCAGAATCAATACTTGTCCAAATTTGATAAGAACTGTTTTTAATAATAGATGTAAGATAACCTTTCATATTAGCTAATAAATCACTCATATTAACAACCCCTTATAGACTACTTAATGTAAAAAAATACATAGTTATAGTTCTTATTATATAGAAATGCACATTGAAAAAATAGTCAGAATTTTTTAATATTTATGTAACGAACCGATTTGTTACAAAACATTACATTAAATGGAATAAAAAGGAGATGAGTGCGTTTATGCTAGCAAGGTCGAACTGGAAATACATCATTTTATTTTTATTATTTTTAGGCTGGTCGCTTGGAAACTTAGATCGTTTTATTATTAATTACGCTATTTTAGATATCTCGAAAGATCTACACCTTAATGCTTCTTCTACAGGCATCATCTTAAGCAGTTTTTTTGCAGGATATGCACTGATGCAAATACCTGGTGGGTGGCTAGCAGACCGCTTTGGGTTTAAAAAAGTCATTACAATCGCCGTGCTTTTATGGTCTTTGTTTACGGTTTTTACCGGAATGGCCTGGTCTTTTGCTTCTATTATTATCATTCGCTTTTTATTTGGATTAGGGGAAGGGAGCTATTTTCCATCTGCGTCAAAAGGAATCGCAGGGTGGTTTCCTCAGCAAGAACGCAGTAGAGCCATGTCTTTTTTGTTATCGTCAGGTACGATTATGGGCGTGGTGACACCGATTCTGGCGACGCAGCTGATGCAAACAATAAGCTGGAGAAGTATCTTTTATATCATAGGAGCCATCGGGCTTGTTATTACAGTTCTGTTTGTTTTTTTACTAAAAGAAAAGCAGCAGGGGGAAAAAAGAGAGGCTTCTGCTATTCCTGCTAAGCAGATGACATTAAAAGAAATTATCAAAACCCCGATGATTTGGAATTTATTTATTGCCTATTTCAGTATTTACGCTATTAACTGGGGGCTCATGTCGTGGATGCCTACATATTTAGCCGAAGTAAGACATTTGAATTTAACGGACATCGGTTTTCTTTCCGCTATCCCAGCATTTGTAGGCATTATAGGAATGTTTGTTAGCGGCTTTATTTTAGACAAGCTTCCAGAAGGAAAAGACAAGACGATAGCAGCGGTTTTTGGTTTACTGATGGGCGTTTTTCTTTGCTTAATGGCTATTTCACCTAGCGTAGGCATGTTTATCGTTTTTCAAAGCGCAGTAACTTTACTGTTTTCATTTAATGTGATTTTAATCGCTTCAGCTCCTTTAAAAATGTTGCCTGAATCAGTGGTCGGTTCAGCAAATGGTTTTATTAATACAGGGGCTCAAGCAGCCGGCGTATTAACACCAATGCTTATTGGTTTTTTAGTACAATCGTTTGGCGGGTCTTATAATGCAGCGTTTGCTTTATTAATTATCTGCGCTCTTGTCTGTGCTATTTCGTTGTTTTCGATTCGACCTGCAAAAGTGGTAGTGAACGCACAAAATGCTGTTAAATAATGAGGGAAAAAGGAGAGTGTCTCATGGATATTGTCAAAAAAGTCGAACAACTTATTGAACAAAAGCGACACGAGCTAACTCAAATCAGTGATCAAATATGGGAATATGCAGAAACGAGGTTTGAAGAGTATAAGTCGGCACAGCTAATTTGCGACATGTTAGAAAAAGAAGAGTTTACGCTTCGTACACATATTGCTAACCTTGAAACAGGTTTTATTGGAAGTTACGGGCACGGTTATCCGATTATCGCTATTCTTGGTGAATATGATGCGCTTACCGGGCTGAGTCAAAAAGATAAGTGTGCAGTAGCAGATCCAGTCAAAAAAAATGGAAATGGCCATGGGTGTGGACATAACCTACTTGGCGTAGGCTCACTAGCAGCTGCGCTTGCAGTCAAAGAATACTTAAAAGAAAAAAATGTTCCGGGAACCGTTCGATACTATGGATGTCCAGCTGAAGAAAGTGGCTACGGAAAGACGTATATGGTACGAGAAGGATTTTTCCAAGATGTAGACATCGCGTTTTCGTGGCATCCGGCTACCGTTAATGGTGTCATGCATACGTCATCGAATGCGGTTATGCAAGCAACTTTTAAATTTAAAGGAAGAAGCAGTCATGCAGCTGCTAGTCCTCACCTTGGCAGAAGCGCTTTAGACGCTGTAGAGTTGATGAATATTGGTGTGAATTATTTGCGTGAACATATGATAGATGAAGCGCGCGTACACTATGCCATTACAAACAGCGGAGGCATTTCTCCTAATGTTGTTCAAGCAGAAGCGGAAGTCATGTACTTAATTCGTGCTCCGAAGCCATCTCAAGTAAAAGAACTTTATGAACGGGTTGTGAAAATTGCAAAGGGAGCGGCTTTAATGACTGAAACACAAATGGAACAGGAAATTCAAGGAGCCTGCGCTAATCTAATTCCAAATCAAACAATGGAGCAGCTGATGCATAAACAAATGATGCAGATAAATTTGGCTGAGGTGAAACATGAAGAAATAGTCTTTGCCAAAGCTATTTACGAGTCTACATCCGCTGAAGACAAAGAAGCAGCAAAAAAACAAGTGGGTTCACTGCTAGACAGAGCTTTAGCAAATCATCCAGTCTTCAATCAAATTGCTCCTATGTCTAAAAATGTTTCCTTCATGACAGGATCAACTGATGTTGCAGACGTTAGCTGGAATGTTCCCACTGCACAGTGCGTGACCGCAACGTGGGCTTATGCTACGCCGTTTCATACATGGCAAGCTGTTGCTCAAGGGAAAACGGAGTATGCCCATGATGCGATGTTATTGGCTGGAAAATCCATCGCGGCTACGGCGATTGAAATGATAGAAAATCAAGAGCTGATTAGTCAAGCGAAACAAGAGCTGGAGGATAGACTAGAAGGGGAAAGCTATGAATGTCTTGTGCCTTCACATATACAGCCACCTAATTACTCAGAAAGTGAGGAGGAAGACTACAGCATGGTATAAAAAACGAAGCGGGAAAAACGTATTTTGGCGTAAGGAAGATCCGGACGATGAATCGTTCGGATTTTTTTATTGTTAGGTTGAACACAGGTTTCATTTATCCCGTTTTTTCGTCTTTAGATTGTATTGATGTAGTTATGCCTCAATCTCTTTTTTGTTTTCATTAAAAATAAATGGTTAAAAATATATCTCTTTGCTGAACCTAACCCTATCTAATTGTTCACGAAAAGAGGTAAAAACATGAGAGCATATAAAGTAGAAAAAGATGGGTCAATTTCAACTTCACTAAAAGGAAAATCAGTTTTATCCACTTCTTATTTAAATAAAGGCTCTGCTTTTACTGAAGAAGAAAGAGAAGAGCTTCATCTGCAGGGACTTCTTCCTCCAACGGTCTTAACGTTAAAAGAGCAGGCAAAAAGAGCATATGAGCAGTTCGAAAAAGCGCCGAATGATCTTCAAAAAAATAATTCGTTAAATGATCTGCATAACCGGAACGTTGTGTTGTTTTATCGTTTATTAACCGATCATTTAAGTGAAATGCTTCCCATTATTTACACGCCTACTGTAGGTCAATCTATTCAAGAATACAGCCATGAATATCATCGTCCTGACGGCTTATATTTATCCGTAAATGAAGCGGACAGATTAAGTGAGGCGATTGAAAACTTAGGGCTCGACAGCGAAGATATTGATTTGCTTGTAGTCACGGATTCAGA
This sequence comes from Priestia sp. FSL W8-0524, assembly GCF_038005965.1. Taxonomy (NCBI): domain Bacteria; kingdom Bacillati; phylum Bacillota; class Bacilli; order Caryophanales; family Bacillaceae; genus Priestia; species Priestia sp. FSL W8-0524. The sequence goes on along the minus strand of NZ_JBBOUG010000001.1, from coordinate 2,404,229 downwards.
AAGTATTTTAGGAATTGGGGACTGGGGAGTAGGAGGGATCAATATCGCAGTTGGAAAGTTAGCGGTCTACACAGCTGCAGCAGGAATTGACCCAAGCCGCGTACTGCCTGTTGTTCTTGACATGGGGACCAATAATAAAAAGCTTCTTGAAGATCCTTTGTATTTAGGAAATCGTCATGAACGAGTAAAAGGAGAAGACTATAATCGTTTTATCGCTCAATTTGTAAAAGAAATAACGGCCAAGTTTCCTAAAGCGCTTCTTCATTGGGAGGATCTTGGTAATATTAACGCGCGACACATTATGAAAGAATACGGCGATAAAATTTTAACATTTAATGATGATATTCAAGGAACGGGAGTAATTACTCTTGCAGCCGTTTTAACAGCCGTCCGTATTACAGGTACGCCTTTAAAAGATCAGCGGGTTGTTGTATTTGGACCGGGATCTGCTGGAATTGGGAATGCTGATCGTATTCATAGTGCGATGATGCTTGAAGGGTTATCTGAAGAAGAAGCATATGATCGTTTTTGGGCATATGATTACAGAGGTCTGTTAACGGAAGATATGGAAGATTTAGCTCCTTTTCAACAGCCATATGTTCGCCAAAATGAAGAGATTAAAGAATGGGAAAAGGGCGATGAAAATAAAATTTCACTGTTGGAGCTTGTCAAGCAAGTGAAGCCAACGATTTTAATTGGAACATCAGGCGTCACGGATGCTTTTACCGAAGAAATTATTAAAGAAATGGCAAAGCATGTAGAGCGCCCGGTGATTATGCCGCTTTCAAACCCAACTAAACTTGCTGAAGCTGTTCCGGAAAATATTATAAAATGGACGGAAGGAAAAGCCCTTATTGCAACAGGAAGTCCATTTGAACCCGTTGAATATAACGGGCACACTTACGAAATCGGACAGGCTAATAATGCATTTGTGTTTCCAGGTCTTGGTTTAGGTGCAATTGTGGTTCGCGCTCAAAAGTTTACTGAATCTATGTTTGCAGAAGCAGCCAATGCAGTAGCGCGTATAGCAGAAACAGATACAAAAGGAGATACGCTTCTTCCAAATATTAAAGATCTTCAAAAAGTATCAAAGGCGGTTGCTGTGGCAGTTGCCGATGCTGCTGTAAAAGATAACGTAGCAACTGTTACCGAAAAAAATGTAGCTGAACTTGTAGAAGAAGCGGTATGGCAGCCTGTTTATAAACCTGTTAAGGCAAGAAATGAATGAGGTGAATGATAAATGAGCATAGGTCAAATTTTTCTCATTCTCGCGCCTATCTTTTTTGTCATTTTGCTTGGTTATTTAGCAGGGCATTTTAAAAAATTTGACAAGCAAACGTCTAAGGGGCTTAACACATTAGTAACGAAGTTTGCGCTTCCTGCACACTTATTTGTAGGTGTGACGACAACGCCAAGAAAAACACTCATAGATGAATGGCCGTTTTTAGTTGTGCTGATTTTAGGCATCGTCGGGTTTTATCTCATTATATTGCTCATCGTGAAGTATGCAGGGAAGCATACGCTAACTTCTTCTTCTATGTTTGCTCTAAACTCAGCTCAGCCAACGTTTGCTTTTATGGGCATTCCGGTACTTGGAGGCTTGTTTGGTGCAGGTGCAGTAGCGATTCCAATTGCCATCACAGGAATCGTGGTGAACGCGATTTTAGATCCGTTGGCAACGATTTTGGGAACCGTTGGCCAAAGGGGACGAAAAGAAGGGGAAGAGAAAACAAGTTTATTCAAAGTAACGGTTCATTCTATTTTGCATGGTCTATCTGAGCCTTTGGCATGTGTCCCGTTAATTGGAGTGATTTTAACGCTTTGCGGCTTTCAGTCACCTAAACTGTTACAGGATATGCTTGATCAAATTGGAAGTATCACATCCGGAGCAGCTTTGTTTGCGGTAGGAGTAACGATTGGAATTGGAAAAATTAACTTCAGTAAAGGCGCGCTTGGGATCGCTGTCTTAAAAGTAGCGGTTCAACCGATCGTTATGCTCGGAATTGCAGTATGGATAGGGCTGTCTTCAGATGAAGTGACAAAAGCTATTTTACTGGTAGCTTTTCCTGGGTCTGCTGTAGCTGCGATGATTGCTTTGAGGTTTGAAAGCTTGGAAAACGAAACGGCCTCTGCTTTTGTCATTAGTGCTATTTTATCGTTGATTACGCTTCCGCTTCTTATTTCTTGGCTTATGTAAATAAAAAAACGAAAGAGGGAAATTCCTCTTTCGTTTTAAGACGGATTAATAAGCTAATGCGAATAATCCTTTGATATGAGATAAGTAACGAACGTTACTTGCTTCTTTCATAAGTGATGCTGGTAAACCTTTTAATTGCGTTTTGTTTCCGCCGATTGTACCAATTGCATCTTTGCGTCCAAGACTTCCTAGTGTACCAGAGAAGACAGGAACGAATGATTCCATTGCTCCGCCGCGAATAGCTACTGCTAAGTTCACGCCTACAACTTCACCCATTTGCCAAGCTAATTGAGCAGTAGGTGGGTAAGGGCGACCTTCTGGACCCATTACAACCGCTGAGTCACCAGCAAGGAATACATCTTTATGAGATGTAGATTGTAAGAATTCATTTACAAGTGCACGACCGCGGTTTACTTCGATACCTGAGTTAGCAACTACAGAGTTACCTTGAACTCCGCCAGTCCATACCATTGTTTTTGTTTCAATTTTGCTGCCGTCTTTAAGTTCAACAGTTGTAGCATCCATTTTTGTTACAGGTGTACCAGTAACGAATGTAACGCCACGTTTTGTTAAGCTTGATTGAGCGCGCTCTACTAATTCAGCAGGGAAGCCTGGAAGAACTGTAGGAGCTGCTTCTACACAGTATAGAGAAATTTCTTTTGGATCCACACCGTGTTTTAGACATAGGCTTGGCATTAAGTCAGCGTATTCACCAACAAGTTCGATACCTGTTAATCCGCCACCGCCAACTACGATTGTACCGTCAGCTTTATTTTTTGTTTTGCTGTATTCAGCGATACAAGCTTCTACGTGTGCACGTAAACGGTTTGCATCATTTACTGATTTAAGAACGAAGCTGTGCTCTTCTAAACCAGGGATACCGAAGTAAGCAGTTTCACTACCTAAAGCTGTAACAAGGTAGTCGTAGCTTAATTTTGTACCATCTTCAAGAGATACTTCACGTTGATCTGGTGAAATTTCTTTTACCGTTGCAATTTTTAAATCAACGTTGTAGTTTTTAAGTAATTTATCAAGTGGTAAAGCTACCGCTTGTTCAGAAACGCCGCCTACAGCTAGACGGTGTAATTCTGTAATGATTTGGTGAGTAGCAAAACGGTTCACTACTGTAATTTTTGCTTCATCCGCACTTAGGTGTTGGCGAGCTGTCATTGCAGTTAATAAACCACCGTAACCGCCGCCTAAAATTAAAATATGTTTTGACATAGTCGATCCTCCGTCCACACTTTTTAATGAAAATTATTTTTGTTTTTCGTTTGTAATGTCTAAATACGCTTGTGCAAAGCGGAATAGTTTTTGAGCTTGTGGATCTTTAAGCATGCGTAATAAACCGAATAAACCGATTGAATTAGAAGCATTTGCTTCTGCACGATCGTTTGCTTCGATTGCAGTAGCTGCAAGACCTTTTACTGTTCCTTCTACTGGCTCGATAAATTCTTTTACTCCACCAAGTAGATCTTCTTTTAATACGTCGTCAGTTAATAATGATTGCGCAACGTCGTAAGTTTTTGTAAGCACCGTTACCATTTCAGATAATTTTGGTAAATTATCTACAAGAACAGTAAGAGCTTCTTGTACTTCAGGCTTTAACAATTGATCTAACACATCCGCTTGACCTTTGTTAACCGCCGCTTCTGTTTGTACAGCAGCATTTTCCTCTGCAGCTGATTTTTGAATAGTTGATTGAGACATGAAAAGTCCTCCTTTGCTGGATACTGTTGCATATGTAGTTCCTAGTTATCTGCTAGACTTTCAAACTACATTGTGAAGTTGTGAAATCTTGCACATAATTCTATTTTAATTTTAATACGAGATAAAATCAACTCATTTCGTTGAAAAAATAAGTGAAGAACCTCGTAACCCTTTGTTTAATAAAAGTTTATAAAAAATAAAGCGAATAATTGCCTAGGTAAATAAAATTAAAATAGGGAACTAACATGATTCCTCTTCCTACGATAAAACAAATAACGTCATATTTCAACACATACGAACTTAATATTCTATAAGTATTAAAAAGATAGGGCGCATTTACTATTTAAAGAGTTTTCAAAAAATTACATTGACTTACTATAGTGTTCTACATATAATCAGAATATAACATCTTATGTAAGGAGATATAACATGGTTATAGTGGATGAACTTTATCATAATGTGGTCATTACATTGCCTCAATTAAAATTAATTGAATTTATAATGAAGTTAAAAGAAGCTAAAGCACAAGAAATAGAAGATATAAAAGCGAAAATTAGTAAATACGAAGAAAAGAAACGTGCTGAAGAAGCTTGGTATCAATCACTATCACCGTTTCGCAAATTTTTTACCGGGCGTCCTTTAAGTCAGCATCAAGCGGTCGAGTATATGGTATACGTAAAGGAACGCTTTAAAAAAATTGATCACCTTAAAGCACAAATGCGAGAACTTCATGAAGTTCTTGAATTAATAAAAGCGGAAAATGAAGAAACAAGTGAAATTACGCTTTCGCCTGCTATTGTACAAGAAATAAAACGATTAAAAAGCAGTGGAGGCGTTGGGATATGAGTGTTAATGAACTAAGTTTAGGGATAAATACAACGTGGGTTGTATTAACAGCCGCGATGATTTTGCTAATGGAAGGCGGCTTTGCCTTGCTAGAGGCAGGTTTTGTCCGCTATAAAAATAGCGTCAATATTATTATGAAAGTATTCGCTGATATTACAATAGGAACGCTTTGTTTCTATTTAATTGGGTTTGGATTAATGTACGGAGATGATTTAGGCGGAATCGTCGGTAAAAGCGGTTTTGCGCTCTCAGGTAATTTATCGCACCTTGACATTCCAATTGGGCTTGAAACATTTTGGCTGTTTCAATGTGCGTTTGTTATTGCGGTCATTTCTATCGTTTCTGGAGCGGTGGCAGAACGAATTAATTTCCGCGCATATCTTTTATATGCGATTTTAATGACTACATTTATTTATCCTATAGCCGGCCACTGGATTTGGGGAGGCGGATGGATTAGTAAGTTAGGGATGCTTGATTTTGCCGGTTCGGCAGTTATTCATGCTTTAGGCGGTTTTTCAGCTTTAGCAGCTGCAATAATGATTGGACCGAGAAAAGGGAAGTTCACGAAAAATGGAATTAGTTCTGTTTCTCTTCCAAGCAATTTGCCGCTTGCATCAGTGGGTGCTTTTTTATTATGGTTTGGATGGTTCGGGTTTAATGCAGGAAGTACGCTAAGTGCCACTGACGTTAGAATTGGTCACATTGCTATTGTCACAATGTTATCAGCAGCAGCAGGGGGAGCAGCTACTTTATTTTATACTTTATTTCGCTACAATCGTTCAGATGCACCTTCTGTAATAAATGGATCGCTTGCCGGACTTGTCGGCATCACGGCCGGGTGCGCTTTTGTTAATACACCATCTGCTATTTTTATTGGAGCTGTATCCGGCTTATTAATGATGGCAGCTACAAACTGGCTCGAAGCACGTCAAATCGACGATCCTGTAGGAGCTTTTCCTGTACACGCTGCTTCGGGAATATGGGGCACGTTGGCTGTGGGTTTATTTTCTACAGACGGCGGTGTGTTTACAGGAGGGAGCTGGACGTTATTAGGTGTTCAACTTCTCGGATTAATTGCTCTATGCGCTTGGGGATTTGTTACGACGTGGATAGGGTTAAAGGTTATTTCCTTGGTGGTTCCGCTTCGATCTACGGAAGAAGAAGAAGAAGTGGGCTTAGACATCAGTTACCACGGTATCATGGCAGCTCATCAAGCTCCTGAATTTATTGAATATGAAAACTACTATGCGGAAGTAAAAGAAAAAGCCGCAGATTCGTAATAAAAGGCCGCGCCTTATAACAAAAGGGCGGCCTTTTTATGTGGAAAAAAATAGATGTAAAATACTTGGTTTAAATGATTGAAAAGTCAGAATATTTGTGTTATATTATAAAAAAGCCAAGGAGTTGATTTCTTATGAAAAAGAATTTACTTAATTCACCGCAAAAATCCAACGGAAAGGTGCTTGATGCATTATTCGCTGAGATGATTTTAGACAAGGCGATTGCAGAATTTCGTAAAGCACAGCTAAAAGAAGAAATCGACCGCACGCTATTGATGAAAAATAAAGAAGAGTTTCTAAAACTCTCATCAGAACTTAAACAAATTTCTTAATTACTTACTATACTTCACACACCATCTATTTTAGATGGTGTGTTTTATTTTTGAGACCTACTAAAAGGGATTAATTAGTAATAATTATGGACCTCCATGTACGCTTAATGGGTTTACAGGATCTCGAAACGGGGAAACCGTTCCAGAGTTCAAATTTGATAACTATTATCCACCAGCAAACGGAGCGGAACTATATCAAGTGGTAAATGGGGAAGAAGTACTTTTAGCTACCTACGTGGTAGAAGAAAAACGATTTGTACCAGCGGTTGCTAAACCAATGTAAAGGAATGTTTTTTTATGATTCGAAAAGGTTTGTATGCAGCATATAATGAACGAGACTACGAATGTTATGAAACGGAAAATGGGTGTGTAAAGCTGATTAGCTATGATAAAGGCGATGTAGCAAATGGATTCATTCCATACAATGACACGACTTTTACAAAAGAAGTTCCTCGTGATGCTGTTGAAGAAGTGTTTTTTGTAGCTCCGTATGCTACTTATCAAAATGACACGTTTGATGTGTCAGCTGCTTCTGATGTTCGAGTGCTTTTGACCACATCTGAAAAAGAAAAAGCTGATAAATATCATTTTCAACGAACGGATAAATATCTATATGAAAAACGTGTGTTAAAGGAAGAAGTGAAGTTAACGGAGAAAAAAACTCCTTATTCATAAAACGCCACAATAAAAAGAGGATGCATTTGCATCCTCTTTTTATTTAATCAATTTTCTTGAAGTGTTTCTGTTCGTATTATCATTTGTACGAAGGAAGGTAATGCCAAGACCGATTAATCCTCCTACAATAGCAGGAACTACCCAGCCGAGACCCACTCCATACATAGGTAGAATCGATGTAAACAGATCGTTTACTGCGGCAATTTTGAATCCAGCAGCATTTAAGCCATCAAATAAACTAACGATAAACGTGAACAGAAGGCTTACTTGGTAAACTTCAGAACGTCCTTTAAATAAAGGATGTAAGAATGTTAAAGCAATTAACACAATAGCTAACGGATAAATAGCTGTTAAGACTGGAACCGAAATAGCGATTAATTCCGTTAAGCCAAAATTTGCTACAACGGCGCTGAAAGCTGATAAAATGACAGCAATCAACTTATAAGAAACCTTTGGAAACAGCTTATGGAAGAAAGATGAACAAGATGTTACAAGGCCTACACTTGTTGTTAAACAAGCAACGGTAATCATCAGACCTAAAAGAATTCCTCCGTAAGAGCCAAAGTAGTAATTTGATACTTCAGCCAAAACCGTACCTCCGTTATCAAGACGTCCAAGCTCTGATACGCTTGAAGCACCCATATAAGACAATGCACTATAAATAAGAGCCAAAATAACGGCAGCGATAGCCGTAGCTTTTGCACAAATTGTGATGATTTGTCGGTTGGTCTTTGCTCCTTTTTCTTTAATTGCATTAATAATAATAATTCCAAAAACAAATGATGCTAGTGTATCCATTGTTAAATAACCTTCTTGGAAGCCTTTAAAGAATGCGTGCGTTGTATAAGCTTCGCTTGGTGCTTCAAATTTTCCAATTGGGTTCACAACGGCTACAACTACCAATATTCCAATAAACGTTAATTTAATAGGTGTTAAAACTTTTCCTACTAAATCGACAATTTTCGCAGGATTTAGCGAAAAAAAGCACGTAATCGTAAAGAAAATTACCGTGAAAATGATAAGGGGAAGGTGACCTGAATTTTCTGATAAAAAAGGCTTAACGCCAATTTCAAACGAAACACTTCCCGTTCTTGGCATTGCAAAAAGCGGTCCAATTGCCAAGTATAAAATCGTAGTAAAGATAATACCGAAAGCTGGGTGTACACGACTAGCTAAAGACTGCAGATCCTCTTTTCCGGAAAAACCAAACGCGAGAACGCCTAGCAGAGGCAGACCTACACCCGTTACTAAAAATCCAGCATTTGCTGACCAAATATTGCTTCCAGCAGACTGACCTAACATTGCAGGGAAAATTAAATTACCTGCGCCGAAGAATAGGGCAAAAAGCATAAAGCCAATAACCACTATAAATGAAAAAGGAACTTTGTTTGACACATTAAAACCTCCAAAATTATAAATGCTTTTTATTATCGTGTTGAATAATTAAAATTTTCAGAATTTTATATTCGAATAATAAAAATAAACATGTATCGTATTATACTAACCTAAAATGTATATTTCAATATAAAATTTTATTTTTTTAATTTATTCGCTAAAATAGCAAAAATAGAAAAATACGCAGCGAAAAAATCTCGGTATACAACAATCATTTGATATGATAAAACAGAACTGTAAGTTTTAAAAATTTGCATGTGCGGCCTTACATTTTTTTAGTAAAGAACTGTTTACATAAGGTGCTGTAAGGATGTATATTTATACACGGTTCGTTGAACCGCATATGCTCGATGGGTGAAAGTCAACTGTGCGAAAGGAGCAAGAAAGTGAAAAGGTTAGGTCTAGCAACTCAGATTCTAATTGGACTGATTTTAGGCGTAGCTGTAGGTGCTATCTTTTACGGAAGCGATACGGCCATTTCTATTTTACAGCCAATTGGAGACATATTTATTCATTTAATTAAGATGATTGTCGTACCGATCGTGATTTCAGCATTAATCGTAGCGGTCGCAGGAGTAGGCGATATCAAAAAATTAGGTAAGCTTGGCGGAAAAACAATTCTTTATTTTGAAATTGTTACAACCATTGCGATTGTAGTGGGGATTATTGCCGCGAACTTATTCCACCCTGGTGCAGGGGTTGATATGGGACATATTGAAAAAAGCGATATTTCTCAATATGAGGCAACGGCAAAAACGTCTGAAAGTACAGGGATTGCTCAGGAGCTTCTTCATATTGTTCCGACAAACGTCTTTCAGTCGGTAGCAGAAGGCGATCTTTTACCAATCATTTTATTTTCCGTACTGTTTGGTGTAGGCGTAGCTTCGATTGGACAGAGAGGAAAACCTGTTTTAGCCTTTTTTGAAGGCGTCTTGGATGCAATGTTTTGGGTAACTAATTTGGTGATGAAATTTGCTCCAGTAGGTGTATTTGCACTTATTGGTGTTAATATTATAAAGTTTGGTGTCGGATCACTTATTCCATTAGGGAAATTAGTGTTCGCCGTTTACTTCACCATGATTTTCTTTGTGCTTGTGGTTCTTGGAATTATTGCTAAAATGGCTGGAACAAGCATGTTTACGCTCATAAAAGTGTTAAAAGACGAGCTGCTTCTTGCTTTTACAACAGCAAGTTCAGAAGCCGTTTTACCATCTCTTATCAAAAAGATGGAAGACTTCGGTTGTTCTAAATCGGTTACATCGTTTGTTATTCCAACAGGCTACACGTTTAATTTAGATGGTTCAACCATTTATCAGGCGCTGGCATCGCTGTTTATTGCTCAAATGTACGGCATTGACCTTTCCATTATGGATCAAATTCAGCTCCTTCTTGTGTTAATGTTAACCTCAAAAGGGATGGCTGGTGTACCAGGGGCATCGTTTGTAGTTGTACTTGCTACGCTTGAATCTATGGGCTTCCCTCTTGAAGGCATGGCATTTATTGCAGGAATTGACCGCATTCTTGATATGATGCGTACCACAGTTAACGTAGTAGGAAATGCTTTAGCTGCAATTGTAATGTCCAAGTCTGAAGGCGAGTTTGATAAGCAAAAATCATTAAATTACACAAATGAATTAAAGAAATCAAACATAGCTTAAAACAAAAAAGCCGGGCAGCTGCCTGGCTTTTTTGTTTGGAGCTGCCTGTTATCTTTTTTGAAACATATGGTAAAATAAAAGAAATGAGAGACAAAGGAAGTGTCATAATGACGGAAACTGTTCAGTTAATTAAAAAGCTTGTTTCGATTCCCAGTCCTTCTGGAAATACAGAAAAGGTGATTTCATTTGTCGAAGACTATGTAAAAGAGCTAAATATTCAAACGTATCGCAATCGAAAAGGAGGCTTAGTCGCTACTATTCCCGGTAAAGATACGGATCATCACCGCATGCTGACGGCTCATGTCGATACATTAGGTGCTATGGTAAAAGAAATCAAACCGAGTGGACGTCTGAAAATCGACTTGATTGGAGGGTTCCGCTACAATTCCATTGAAGGAGAATATTGTGAAATCGAAACGTCAGCAGGAGAAGTATTTACAGGGACCATCCTTATGCATCAAACATCTGTTCATGTGTATAAAGATGCAGGTAAAGCTGAGCGAAATCAAGATAATATAGAAATTCGATTGGATGAAAAAGTACATAGCGCAGAAGATGTTCGCAGTCTTGGAATTGAAGTCGGCGACTTTGTTTCGTTTGATCCTCGTGTAGAAATAACAAAAAGCGGTTTTATTAAATCTCGTCATCTCGATGATAAAGCAAGCGTAGCTTTATTGCTTCAGCTCATGAAAACAATTCAAGAAGAGCAGATCGAACTGCCATACACTACGCACTTTCTTATTTCAAATAATGAAGAAATTGGATACGGAGGAAATTCGAATATTACGCCTCAAACGGTAGAATACTTAGCGGTCGATATGGGTGCCATGGGAGATGGACAATCTACTGATGAATACACCGTGTCTATTTGTGTAAAAGATTCAAGCGGCCCATATCATTACGGTTTGAGAAAGCATTTGGTGGAGCTAGCTAAGCAGCATGATATTCAGTACAAATTAGATATTTATCCGTTTTACGGATCAGATGCTTCTGCTGCTATTCGTGCCGGGCATGACATCGTACACGGCTTAATTGGTCCAGGAATTGATTCTTCTCATGCGTTTGAGAGAACGCATCAAGATTCATTGAACCATACGTACAAGATTCTTTACCACTATGTGCAATCGAACATGGTTCTGCTTTAAGAAAGGAATATTTAATTAGTGTATTTTTATGCAAAACAAAGAGCAGGACGGGACTGTGATGTCTGTACTTTCCTTTCCTAAAAAAGAAGCCGGCTGTCCGGCTTCTTTTTTTAATAAATACTATATATATTTTTACTGGTGAAGCAACAGTTGGTAAAAAAAGCACCTTTTTTAAAGAGGTATAATACGGCTTAAACCTTTTGTACATTTTGTTCATTTACAGAAGTTAAAATGTTTTTAAATTTTTAAAAGTTTCTTGTGACAAGTTTTGTAGAATGGGTTTTCAAAAGGATATGGTTTCGTCATAATGTGGATATAGCGATCACTACAATAATCGGAGGCGAATCTTTTCATGTGGGTACTGACGGTATATGCTGGAAAAGAAATGAAAATGTTTGAATTTGAAACTGAAACGCAGGCGAGAGAAGCTTTTGCAAAAACAAATGGCTGTAAAGTTCTTTCAGAAGTCGTGTATTATAATGATCCTCATTTAACATTAGTAGCTATATAATGAAAAAACAAGAGCTGACTTTATGCTCTTGTTTTTTTTATAGCTTCTTGTATCTTACGAAAAGAATAGAGTTGAAATAAAAAAAAATGTACGCTATGATATGGTAGTTACTTCTATTATTCTGATAGTTTAAAAGGTTCATATATATCAAACAGCAACAGTAAAGATGCCAAGAAGGCTTAATAGGGAAACTGGTGAAAGACCAGTACTGCCCCCGCAACTGTAAGTGTGGACGAACGAGTATAACCACTGTGGAAAAATCACGGGAAGGTTCTCAAGTAGAATGATACACAAGTCAGGAGACCTGTCTTTATTGTGAAGTTTCTATTTCTCCGGGGAGCGGGAAGGGAAACGTTGGCTTAAAGTGGCATTCGTGTACACTTTTATTCTGACGTTTTACCTGCTCGCATATTAGCGAAGCGGGTTTTTCTCGTAGCACAAAACTACATATCGTGCAAAAAAGGTGCGCAATGCTCACATTGCGTTAAATGGGAAGTCTGGTGTGAAGCCAGCGCGGTACCCGCCACTGTGAAGAGGAGCTGATTGCATATGCCACTGTATTCGGGAAGGCGCAATCAAGTGATGAATCGAAGTCAGGAAACCAGCCTTTTTTTAATGCGAAGCTTACCCTACGGGATATAGGTGGAAGTGCAAAAACTTAGTTTGAATTTTTCTGCGCCTCTATCATTGATAGAGGCGTTTTTTTAGTAAAGGAGCGAATAAGTGTGACGACGTGGAACTTAAATGGAACAAAACATCACGTATTGATTTGTAATGGAAGCAGCTGTATGAGAAAAGGTGGAGAAGAAGCCACGCAAGCTATTCGAAATAAAGTGACTGAACTGAATCTAGATGAAGCGGTTCACACAACCCGTACGCGCTGTAACGGAAGATGCAAAGATGCTCCTGTAGCTATCGTGTACCCTTCAGGAGATTGGTACAAGCAGGTCACTGAAAACGTAGCTCATCGAATTGTTGAAGAACATTTAGCAGGAGGCTGCAGTATAAAGGAATCACTTATTTATGAATATGATCAAAACGGTTTTGTTTCTCCGGAAAAGAGTGACTCCATAGAAGGAATTGACAAAGTAAAAAGTAACGCATAAAGGAGGAGCTAGCATGAAAGGTAAACTGTTAGTTATTGGATTCGGCCCAGGAAGCTTTGAACATATTACACAGCGAGCAAGAGAAGCCATTCAAGAAAGTGATATGATCATTGGTTATAAAACCTATGTGGAATTAATTCAAGGACTATTAACGAATCAGCAAATTATTAGTACAGGAATGACCGAAGAAGTAAGCCGTGCACAAGAAGCCGTAAAGCAAGCTGAAGCGGGAAAAACCGTGGCGGTCATTTCAAGCGGAGATGCAGGAGTATACGGAATGGCCGGCCTTGTGTATGAAGTGTTGATTGAAAAAGGATGGAAAAAAGAAACGGGCGTAGAGCTGGAAGTGATTCCTGGCATTTCGGCTATTAATTCATGCGCATCTCTCCTTGGGGCGCCCGTGATGCATGATGCCTGTACGATTAGTTTAAGTGACCACCTTACGCCTTGGGAGTTAATCGAAAAACGAATCGAAGCAGCTGCACAAGCAGATTTTGTAGTAGCTTTTTATAATCCGAAAAGCGGAAGACGCACAAGACAAATTGTGGAAGCGCAAAGGATTTTATTAAAATACCGTTCCCCCGATACGCCTGTTGGTCTTGTGAAAAGCGCTTATCGTGACCGTGAAGAAGTGGTAATGACCAATTTAAAAGACATGTTAAATCATGAAATAGGCATGCTGACTACCGTTGTTGTCGGAAATTCATCTACGTTCTTTTACGATGACTTAATGATTACACCGCGCGGGTATCAGCGGAAATATACCCTCAACCAAACAGAGCAGCCGCTAAGACCGCATCAGCGACTTCGAAAAGAAGCAGAACCATGGGCTCTTGATCAAGAGGAGACTGTAAAGCAAACGGCTTCAGCTATTGAAGATGTTCAGAATACAAAAGAAGAAAAAGCAGCTTCACGAGCTCTGGCAGAAGAAGCGCTTCAAGCAATTTTAGGTGAAACTACTTCACCGGTCGTACACCAGCCAATTGAGTCTATTTTTGAAGTGGCAGTTAGTCCAGGGCTTGCGAATAAGAAGTTTACGCCCGTTCAAATGACAACACTAGCAGAAGTTGTTGGTGAAAAAGGTACGATGGAGTATACGCCTGACCATCAAATCAAACTGCAAATTCCAACGGCTCAGCCAGATGTGATTATTAAAAAGCTCCAATCAGCTTCCTTTTTACTATCTCCAGTCGGAGACGTGTTTACAATTAAAGCGTGTGATTTTTGTGATGGAGAAAAAAGTGACGCCATCCCGCATACGGAACAATTACAAAAGCGTCTCGGTGGAATGGACATGCCAAAAGAGCTGAAGCTTGGTATTAATGGATGCGGTATGGCCTGTTACGGTGCTGTTCAAGAAGATATCGGCATTGTCTACAGAAAAGGTGCGTTTGACTTATTTTTAGGGGCTAAAACGGTTGGACGAAACGCCCATTCAGGTCAAATTGTGGCGGAAGGCATAGCGCCCGATGACATTGTTGAAATAGTGGAGAACATTGTCCATGAATATAAAGAAAAAGGTCATCCAAATGAGCGGTTTCATAAATTCTTTAAGCGTGTGAAGAATGTTTATGGATTCGACTATCAAGATATAACACCAAAAATAAAAGTAGAACCAGCTCCGTGTGGAGATTAAAAATGGGAGGGCATTATATGAAATCAGTTTTATTTGTCGGTCATGGAAGTAGAGATCCTGAAGGGAACGATCAAATTCGCGAGTTTATCTCGACTATGAAGCATGATTGGGACCCATCTATTTTAGTAGAAACGTGTTTTCTAGAGTTTGAACGTCCGAATGTAAGTCAAGGCATTGATACATGTGTGGCAAAAGGAGCGACAGATGTAGTTGTAGTTCCAATTATGCTCTTGCCAGCTGGCCACTCAAAAATACATATTCCGGCGGCTATAGATGAAGCTAAGGAAAAATATCCACACGTAAACTTCGTGTACGGACGTCCCATTGGCGTTCATGAAGAAGCCCTTGAAATTTTAAAAACGAGATTACAAGAATCAGGAGAAAATTTAGAAACTCCAGCTGAAGACACGGCTGTTATTGTCTTAGGGCGAGGAGGAAGCGATCCTGATGCAAACAGTGATTTATATAAAATTACGCGCCTTCTTTGGGAAAAAACAAACTACAAAATCGTCGAAACTTCTTTTATGGGCGTGACCGCTCCATTGATTGATGAAGGAGTGGAACGATGTTTAAAACTGGGCGCTAAAAAAGTGGTTATTCTTCCGTATTTCTTATTTACAGGAGTACTAATTAAGCGTTTGGAAGAAATGGTGAAGCAGTATAAAATGCAGCATGAAAACATTGAGTTTAAGCTAGCCGGCTATTTCGGTTTTCATCCAAAACTGCAGACAATTTTAAAAGAACGTGCTGAAGAAGGATTAGAAGGCGAAGTGAAAATGAACTGCGATACATGTCAATATCGCCTCGGCATTATGGAGCATATTGATCACCATCATCATCACGATCATGATCATGATCATGATCACGGGCACCATCACCACGATCACCATCATGACCATCACCACCATGAAGATAAGGTCGGCGAGTTAAAATGATTTTATTGTTAGCGGGAACTAGCGATGCACGTGCATTAGCTGTTCAAGTGAAAAAAGAAGGTTACGACGTTACGGCGACGGTTGTAACCGACAATGCAGCAATCGAATTACAGCGAGCAGAAGTGAAAGTGAAAATTGGACGTCTCACACAAGAAGATATGATGACTTTTATAAACGAACATGGTGTAAAAGCTATTGTGGATGCAAGTCACCCCTTTGCCGAAGAAGCATCTAAAAACGCCATCGGTGCGGCTGCTGAAACATCGATTCCTTACATACGCTATGAGCGGGCTTCGCAGGCTTTTACCTACGACAATATGACGATGGTTTCTACGTATGAAGAAGCAGCTGAAGTAGCAGCTGAGAAAAAAGGAGTTATTATGCTGACAACAGGCAGCAAGACGCTGCAGGTTTTTACAGAAAAGCTCCTTCCTCTTTCAGATGTACGGCTTGTTGCTCGTATGCTTCCAAGGCTGGATAATATGGAAAAGTGTCAGCAGTTAGGATTGCCGCAAAAAAATATTATTGCTATTCAAGGTCCGTTTACAAAAGAGTTTGATCAAGCGCTTTATAAGCAATACGGAGTGACGGTCATGGTCACAAAAGAAAGCGGAAAAGTTGGATCTGTGGATGAAAAAGTGGAAGCAGCTAAAGAGTTAGGCTTAGATATCATTATGATTGGGCGACCGAAAATTGAGTATGGGACCGTGTATTCCATGTTTGAAGAAGTGGTTCATGCTTTAGTAAACCAAACTAGGAGTTGATTGAGATGGATTTTCGTACAGAATTTAAACCGTTAACTGTTCAGCCTCAGCAAATTGAAGGAAAAAGTTTTGAAATGATTACAGAAGAGCTTGGACCTCATCCGTTTACAGATGAACAGTACCCAATTGTTCAGCGAGTAATTCACGCGTCTGCAGACTTTGAGCTTGGACGCAGTATGCTGTTTCATCCAGATGCGATTCAAGCAGGAATTAAAGCCATTCGCAGCGGCAAGCAAGTGGTTGCGGATGTACAAATGGTGCAAGTAGGAACAAACAAGCAGCGAATTGAAAAACACGGCGGTGAAATCAAAGTTTATATTTCAGATCCGGACGTAATGGAAGAAGCAAAGCGCTTAAATACAACGCGTGCAATTATTTCTATGCGAAAAGCAATTAAAGAAGCAGACGGCGGGATTTTTGCAATTGGGAACGCACCGACAGCGTTACTTGAGTTAATTCGTTTGATTAAAGAAGGAGAAGCGAAGCCTGGGCTTGTTATTGGTCTGCCGGTAGGGTTTGTTTCAGCGGCTGAATCGAAAGAAGAACTTGCCAAACTTGACGTGCCGTTTATTACAAACATCGGGCGAAAAGGCGGCAGTACGGTAACGGTTGCTGCATTAAATGCAATTTCAATTCTTGCAGATCAGGTGTAACGCATGAAGGAAGTACCAAAAGAACCTAAGAAACTCAGAGAAGGCTATACGACGGGCGCTTGTGCAACGGCAGCTACGAGAGCAGCTCTGCTTACGCTAATTTCAGGAGAAGTGCAAGAGGAGTCAACGATTTACTTGCCTGTTGGTCGCTTTGCTACGTTTCATCTTGAAGAATGCGAGTATCGCACAAGCAGCGCTGTAGCCAGCATCATTAAAGATGCTGGAGATGATCCCGATGCCACGCACGGAGCGCTGATTATTTCTGAAGTTTCGTGGTGTAATGGTGCAGACATTATCATTGATGGAGGAGTCGGAGTAGGGCGTGTGACAAAGCCCGGTCTCCCAGTTCCTGTCGGTGAAGCAGCCATTAACCCTGTGCCAAGAAAGATGCTGAAAGAAACGGCTGAACAGCTTCTAGCCCAATACAACATACAAAAAGGCGTTAAGATTGTCATCTCGGTTCCTGAAGGAGAAGAAATGGCGAAAAAGACATTAAATGCGCGTCTAGGTATTTTAGGAGGCATTTCGATACTGGGGACGCGGGGAATTGTTGTTCCGTTCTCAACAGCTGCTTATAAAGCAAGTATCGTGCAGGCCATTAGCGTTGCTAAAGCGAGTAATTGTGAGCACGTTGTCATTACGACAGGGGGACGAAGCGAAAAATATGGAATGAAACAGTTCCCAGAACTTCCGGAAGAAGCATTTATCGAAATGGGAGATTTTGTTGGATTTACGTTAAAACAATGTAAAAAGCAAGGAATGAAAAAAGTGTCGCTCGTAGGCATGATGGGAAAGTTTTCAAAAGTCGCGCAAGGCGTTATGATGGTTCATTCAAAAAGTGCACCTATTGATTTTAATTTTTTAGCAAAAGCAGCTTCTGAGTCAGGCGCTTCTGCTGAACTGGTAGAGGAAATAAAAGGCGCAAACACAGCTTCTCAAGTGGGAGATTTAATGACGCAAAGCGGTCATCATCAGTTTTTCGAAAAACTGTGCGAGTACTGCTGCTTATCAGCATTAAAGGAAGTAGGGGACGGAATCGATGTCGATACGTCTCTTTACACATTAAAAGGAGATTTTTTAGGACAGGCGGTGCAACATGGCAATTAAAATTATTGGAATTGGTGACGACGGGAAGTTAAGTCTACTTCCTATGTATGAACAGTGGGTGTATGAAAGTGATGTGCTAATTGGAGGAAAGCGTCACCTTGACTTTTTTCAAGATTTCGAAGGAGAAAAAGTAGCCATTGAAGGAGGTCTTTCTTCCCTTGTTGAACGTTTAAAAAACGAAGAAGGAAATGCGGTTGTGTTAGCCTCAGGCGATCCGTTATTTTACGGAATTGGAAGCTATCTTTCTGCGAAGCTAGACGTTGAAATATATCCTTATTTAAGTTCTATTCAGCTTGCATTCTCACGTCTAAAAGAGCGATGGCAAGACGCTTATTTTACAAGCGTGCACGGCAGAAGTATAAAAGGGCTGGCTCAGCGCATTGACGGTTATAAAAAAGTGGCGATTTTAACCGATGAGCAAAATTCTCCTAGTGCTCTGGCAAACTACTTGTTATCATTCGGCATGACAGAATACAAGATGTTTGTGGCAGAGAATCTAGGTGGAGAGGCGGAGCGCTGTCAGCTGCTTTCGCTGGAAGAAGCGGCGAATCAACTCTTTTCTCCGCTTAATGTCGTGATATTAAAACAGGTAGAAAAAAGTCCAGTCTGGCCTCTCGGAATAGAGGACGATGAATTTATTCAACGCAAGCCGGACAAGGGACTTATTACTAAAAAAGAAGTTCGTACACTTAGTATTAGTGCCCTGCAGCTAAAGAGAGACAGCGTCGTATGGGATATCGGAACATGTACAGGTTCAGTCGCGATTGAAGCAGCTAAAATTGCGCGTGAAGGACAAATTTTTGCTGTGGAAAAAAACGAAGCAGACTTGGAAAACTGCAGGGGAAATCTAGCGAAATTTCGAGTAGATGCCCATACTGTGCACGGAAAAGCACCGGAAGGGTTAGGTGAGTTTGCTGATCCTGATGCGGTGTTTATTGGAGGGACAGCAGGAGGCATGGAAACCATTTTAGACGTGTGCTGCAGCCGATTAAATTCAGGAGGGCGCATCGTATTAAATGCCGTAACGATTGAAAATTTGGCAGAAGCGATGAAAGCTTTTAAAGAGCGAGGATTTGAGACTGCTGTTACCCTTGCACAAGTTTCAAGAAGCAAGCCCATTTTACACTTAACACGATTTGACGCTTTAAACCCCATTTATATTATTACAGCCAAAAGAGGAGAATGAACATGATTGGAACATTGTACGGACTTGGAGTTGGACCAGGAGATCCAGAATTGATTACAGTAAAAGCATTTCGTAAATTAAAAGAATCACCCGTTATTGCGTACCCAAAAAAGCAAAAAGGAAGCAAAAGCTACGCCCAAAAAATTATTGATGTCTATTTCAGTGCAAATGAAAAAGACATGCTAGGCCTTGTGTTTCCAATGACAAAAGATCCTGCTATTTTAGAGAAAAAATGGACCGAAACAGTGGAACGAGTATGGGAAAAGCTCCAGGAGGGAAAAGATGTAGCATTTGTGACAGAGGGAGATCCTATGCTTTATAGCACGTTTATTCACATGATGCGCCTGATGCAAGAACGTCACCCTCAAGCTCCTATTCAAGTAATTCCTGGTATTTCATCTATTAACGGGGCTGCGTCTCGCTTAGGCATTCCATTAGCAGACGGTGATGAACATGTGGCCATTGTTCCTGCTCGTGAAGATTATGAAACAATGAAAAAAGTATTGGTGGAAAACGACTGCGTTATTTTTATTAAAGTGGCTAAAGTCATCGATTTTATGGTCGGCCTTTTAAAAGAGCTTGATCTGCTTGAAAAAGCATCGGTGGTAACAAAAGTAACGTCAGATGAAGAAATTATTTGGAAAGCTTCAGAACTAGAAGGAGCCGATTTACAATACTTAACGCTAATGGTGGTGCGAAAATGAAGTTATACATAATCGGAGCTGGACCCGGAGATCCAGATTTAATTACCGTAAAAGGCTTAAAATTACTTCAGCAGGCAGATGTTGTTTTATACGCTGACTCACTAGTAAGTGAAGAGCTAGTTGCTAAGTCTAAACCAGGAGCTGAAGTGTTAAAAACAGCTGGTATGCATTTAGAAGAAATGGTCAGTACGATGCTTGATCGCATGCGTGAAGGAAAAATGGTTGTAAGAGTTCATACCGGAGATCCGGCTATGTACGGAGCCATTATGGAACAAATGGTGCTTTTAAAAAGAGAAGGCGTTGATATTGAAATTGTTCCGGGAGTCAGCTCCGTATTTGCAGCAGCAGCAGCGGCTGAAGCAGAATTAACCATTCCAGATTTGACTCAAACGGTTATTTTAACTCGTGCTGAAGGAAGAACGCCTGTACCTGAGTTTGAAAAATTAACTGATTTAGCAAAACATAAATGTACCATTGCTTTATTTTTAAGTGCGACGCTCACAAAAAAAGTAATGAAAGAATTTATAAGCGCCGGTTGGAGTGAGGACACGCCGGTTGTAGTAGTCTATAAAGCAACGTGGCCAGATGAAAAAATTGTTCGCACGACGGTAAAAGACCTGGATGATGCTATGCGAACAAACGGCATTCGTAAGCAGGCGATGATTTTGGCAGGCTGGGCCCTTGACCCCCACATTCATGACAAAGATTATCGATCAAAACTTTATGATAAAACATTTACCCATGGCTTTCGAAGAGGAGTGAAGTCGGAATGATTCAACTCCAAGAAGGAAAAAAAGCTCTCATTACACAGCGCGGGGATTATGCTGTCGTGGCCATCACGAAGCATGGCGTAGAAATTGCAAGAAATCTAGGCCGCACTTTTCAGCAGTCCGATGTGTATTACATGAGCAAGTTTGAAAAAGGAGACGAAAGAGAACAGAACATTCAGCTGTTTTCAGGAAGCGTGCGGATGCTCTTGCCTTCTCTTTTTGAATCGTATAAAGGACTTATTATTATTATTTCACTGGGAGCAGTTGTGCGTATGATTGCCCCTATTTTAAAAGATAAGAAAACGGACCCTGCGGTTGTTGTCATTGATGATAAAGGCGAAAATGTCATCAGCGTGCTTTCAGGTCATATCGGAGGAGCAAATGAGCTAACGCGTGAAGTTGCGGCAGCACTTGAAGCTCATCCTGTTATTACAACAGCATCCGATGTTCAAAAAACGATTCCCGTTGATTTATTTGGTAAGCGCTTTGGATGGGTGTGGGAATCAGCAGAAAAGCTAACCCCTGTCAGCGCTTCTGTAGTAAACGAAGAAGCAATAGCGGTGGTTCAAGAATCAGGTGAAAAGGGCTGGTGGCACTATGAGCACCCTGTTCCAGCTAACATTAAAACGTACTCATCGATTCAGACAGCTCTCGAAGCATCGCCACATGCAGCCTTGGTCGTAACGCATCGCAATTTAAAAAAAGAAGAAGAAGCGATCTTAGAAAACGGTGTTCTTTACCGTCCAAAAGTACTGGCGATTGGGATGGGGTGCAACAGAGGAACAAGCGCAGCGGAAATTGAAACCGTTATTGAAAAAACGCTTGCTGAACTTCAGTTTTCAATGAAAAGTGTAAAAGCATTATGTACAATAGAGTTAAAGAAAGATGAAGAAGGGCTGCTAGAAGTGGCGTCTAAGTACGGCTGGGAGTTTGTCTATTATTCGCCCCAAGAGCTAAACAGCATAAGTATCCAACAGCCTTCAGATACTGTCTTTAAATATACAGGTGCATATGGCGTTAGTGAACCTGCTGCTATGTTATACAGCGGTGCTGATACGCTTGAACTTGTGAAGAAAAAGTCAGGGAATGTCACCATTTCAGTGGCGCTTATTCCATATGACTAAAGGAGAGAACAACATGTCAAACAGAAGACTCGTCATTGCCGGTACCGGAAGTGGCGTAGGGAAAACAACACTTACAATTGGGCTGATGGCGGCATTAAAACAAGCTGGTTATAGAGTTCAAGGGTTTAAATGCGGACCCGATTATATTGATCCAACGTATCATACGGCTGTTACAGAACGAGCGTCTCGTAATATAGACAGCTGGATGCTTGAACACGATATGGTTAGGGAAATTGTAGCTCGAGCTAGTGAAGACGCTGATATTTCCATCATGGAAGGAGTTATGGGATTTTTTGATGGGAAAAATCCGTTAACGAACGAAGGGACAACAGCAGAAATCAGCTTAATCACCAATAGTCCTGTCCTTTTAGTTGTCAATTGTGCTAGTATGGCTAGAAGTGCAGCGGCAATTGTAAAAGGGTTTCAGCAATTTTTACCGGAAGCGAACATTGTCGGTGTAATTGCTAACCGAGTTGGAAGTGAAGGGCATTATAAACTTGTTAAGGCAGCGATTGAGCAGGAATGTCATATCCCTGTAGTAGGCTACTTGAAAAGAAACGATGATCTTACGATTCCTGAACGTCACCTCGGGCTGATCCCGTCGATTGAACGAGGAGAATTAACACCGTTTTTTGAACAGTTAGGGCAGCTTGTTCATGATACAATTGATATTGAAAAAGTATATGAACTGGCTTTAGCTCCTAAAATAGAAATTAATGATCCTATCTTTACAAAGCCGTCCGTACCTCAAGTGAAAATTGCTGTGGCAAGAGATGCCGCTTTTAACTTTTATTATGAAGAAAATTTCGAATTGTTAAAAGCTTACGGAGCAGAGCTTGTAGAATTTTCGCCTTTAAAAGGAGAGACGGTTCCGCAAGATGCTGATGGCCTTTACATAGGAGGCGGATTTCCAGAAGAATTTGCTGAAACGCTAGCTCAGCAAATTGACGTTAAAAACTCTGTTCGAGCAGCCATCCAAAAAGGGATTCCTACACTTGCGGAGTGCGGAGGCTTTATGTTTTTAACAGATGCTATTGTCACAACAGATGATACATGCCATGAAATGGTGGGGCTTATTCCCGGACAAGTAAGAATGCAGACAAAATTAGCTGCTTTAGGATACCGAGAAGTGACGGGAAAGCCAGGGAATTTTTTATTTAAAGGCGATATACAAGCTAAAGGCCATGAATTTCATTATTCAACCTTTCATTCAGAGAAAGAGTTTTCGCCTGCCTATGATACAAAAGGGATGCGAGGAATGAAAGAAGAAGGCTATATGAACAATAATTTAATTGCCGGCTATACGCACTTTCATTTCGGCTCTTCTACGAAGATGGTAGAAAACTGGGTGGAACAGTGTAAAGCGGTAAAAAAAGAAAGAAGAGATGCCGTGTGACAGTTGGAAAAGTATATTTAGTAGGAGCCGGACCAGGAGATCCGAAGCTAATAACCGTATATGGAATGGAGTGTATTCAAGAGGCGGATGTCATTTTATATGATCGCTTAGCTAATGAACAGTTATTAAACTATGCTAAAAAAGACGCGGAGCTTATTTTTTGCGGGAAATTACCGGGCAAGCACGGAGTCATCCAAGATCGTATTCACGAACTGCTTGTTGAAAAAGCACTTCAAGGAAAAGTAGTGACGCGCTTAAAAGGAGGCGATCCTTTTGTGTTTGGCCGCGGAGCAGAGGAAGCTGAAGTACTTGCTACTCAAGGAATTCCTTACGAAGTCGTGCCTGGTATCACGTCAGGAATTGCAGCTCCAGCTTATGCAGGAATTCCTGTTACCCACCGAGATCATGCTACTTCTTTTGCGATTGTAACGGGGCATGGAAGAGAAGAAAAAGGAAAAGATTATTTAAACTGGTCAGCGCTTGCTCAAGGAATAGATACAATTGCGTTTTATATGGGCGTTGGAAATTTACCTCATATATGCAAGCAGTTGATGGACCATGGACGAGATAAACATACGCCAGTAGCGCTTGTTCAATGGGGAACGACGAAGTATCAGCGCACCGTAACGGGAACGCTTGCCACAATCGAAGAAATAGCAACAAAAGCAGAAATTGCTCATCCTGCCATCGTGCTTGTAGGTGAAGTAGTGACAATTAGAGAAAAAATAAAATGGTTCGAAGAAAGAGCGGAAAATATTCTGCTTTAACGTTAAAAGGAGGAGACAATATGACGATTATTTCACAGCTAAAAGAACGAAGAGCGGTACGAGATCATGAACCGCGTGAAGTCGAACAAGAGAAAATCGAACAGCTGCTTGAAGCAGCGACGTGGGCTCCAAATGACAGAATGAGAGAGCCCTGGAGCTTTTATGTGATTCAAGGAGAAGCAAAAAAGAAGTATGAAGAACTGGCTGAAGCGTATCTAAAGGAGCGCTTTCCGACAAAGCCTCATTTAGTAGAAAGTTCGTTAAAAGCAGTGAAAAATACACCTGTACATATTGTTGTAACAGCTGATACAGTTGAAGGAGACGAAGAAGCCACGGAAGATAACAAATATGCGGTTTCGTGCGCGATTCATTCCATGTGGCTAGCAGCTAAAGAATTAGGGCTTGGATTCGTTTGGAGAACAAGAGGAGTTGGTCTTGTTCGAGACGAGCGACTGTATGAGTTTATCGGAATGCCTGCAGGTAAAGTCGTGGTAGGAAACGTATTTTTAGGCTATCCAAATGAAGAGTCTCTTACAAAAATGAAAGAGCCTGCTAGAACATCGTTTACAGAAAAAACAACATGGCTGTAAACTGAAATTCGAAGAAAAAGAGGTTTTTAGATTGAAAGACAAACGGGGTCTTACGTTAATTTATACCGGAGACGGAAAAGGGAAAACAACCGCTGCTTTAGGTCTTGCGTTGCGCGCTACGGGACGCGGACAAAAAGTATTAATGATTCAATTTATTAAATCTCCTCAGCGTACATATGGCGAAAAGCTGATGTTTGACAGAATAGGAATTGAAATGATTCAAACAGGAGTCGGCTTTACGTGGACAAAAACACCGCCTGAACATCGTGAAGCTTTGCAAAAAGCCTGGGCGCTAACGAAGGACAAAGTCTTCTCGAACGACTATGATGTGGTTATTTTAGACGAGTTAAATAATGCACTGGCTATCGAGAAATTTCCTATTGATGATGTGCTACCGCTACACGAAGTAATTGACCTTATTCAAAAGCGCCCTGAGCATATGCATTTGGTCATTACCGGACGTTCTGCCAAAAAAGAAGTGATGGAAGCAGCAGATCTTGTGACGGAAATGAAGCCTCATAAACATTATTACGATGAAGGAATTCCGGCTGTAAAAGGAATTGAATTTTAAAAAGCCCTCAGTGAAGAGGGCTTTTTTTATGGAGCAGGGGCATCTACTTTTTCAGCTTGCCAGTAAAATTGGCTAATGACATCAGACAGTGCTTTTGTTGTGTTGGTTAGTTCATCAAAGTTATTGTCAACTCCACCCACTTCGATTAAAATCGCATTTTTGGAAACATCTTGATTATATACACCGTTACCGCTGGATTTGTTTTTGCCAATAACTCCGCGGCTTAATCCGGGATATTTCTTTTCAAGTCCTTCATGAAGCGCTTTTGCCATTTTTAAGTTTTGTTCAAAGTTTTGATTCGCTTTCCCTAAAACAAACACAACTTTTGCATACGATTTATTGTTAATCTTAATGGTTGTATTATCTTTTCGAAGCGAATCTCGGTGCAAATCGATAAAGTAAGTTAAATCTCTATTTTCAGTCATCGCCGTTTCAATGACTGTGCGAGACATGGCGTACGATTGATTGGTGTTCCAACCTTTTTCTTTTAATTTCTGTCCAATATTGGTTTGATCAACTTCTGCCCCAATTCCCTGAGCCTCTAAATCTTTTCCTAGCATATTTGCAACAATATTAATATTTGTTTTGCTATCCACTGCTTTATTAGCATCTGGATCACCTTCAAGTCCTAACAGAGGCAAGTAAGATTCCCAGCTGTGCGTATGATAAATATAAAATACCTTTTTTCCGCCAGTTGTATTATTATTTGGAGCGTTCGTACCATTGTTTTCTTTAGGTTGCTGAACTTTTGTAGTAGAATTTCTTTCTTTTAGCGTTTCATCTAGCGGCGGTGCAGATTCTCTAGGGAAGTTTGTGAAATTTGTGCCTTCACCGGCGATAATGATATTGGAGTCGTAAATACTGAATCCAGGAAGTTCGGAACCAAACAAGCTTCTCGCGTCTTCTGCTCGAATACTTGTTGATAACTCGAGCAGTGTAGAAGAAAGACCGGGAGGCGAGTAGTTTTTATCAAAAGCCGTTGAAAAATGATGGTTTTCTTGGCTCATTAAATAATAAAGACTTTCTGCTTTATGCTTTGATAACGTTTGATAGACAATAGAAGAATTGAACTGTTCTTTAAATGCTGAGTAACTTACTAGAACAATGATAGATGATGTCATTAAAACAACGGATAAAATAACAAGAACCATCTTATATGTTAACACTACAAAATTGGCGCGATTACTAGATTTCAATGGCGAAATCTCCTCTCTATGTCAGCGTCAGGCTAATAGGTATGAAGGACTTTGCTAATCTAGTAATAATTATATGAATGGAATTTTCTAATTATGATAAGCATTTAATAGAGAAAGTAGTCTTCAAAATCAAAAAAGAAGAATCACGTGAGATACAATCTCATATTCTCCGTGATTCTTCTTCAAATAGACCTCGGATGGCTTCTCCTTTTGGAGTGAGGCTGAATCCTTTTTTCTCTTTTTTAAGCAGCTGATAGTTTTGTAATTCTTGTAAATACGTAACAATGCGCTTGCGCTTTACGGAATTTAATAATCCAAATGCGGGTATTTTATCGAGCTCTTTTTGACGAATGCTGTTAGTAGAAACGCCTTCTAAAATTTGTACGTAACTCTGCTGAGTTTCCGTGTTTTTTAAGGTATCTATAAGCGTTAATAACTGTAACATTTGGTTTGAATCGAAAGTTATTTGACCGATTTTTAGCGGAGTCAAAAGCAGGTTCTGACGCTGCTTATGAAGTTCATTTTCTATCTTAGCGCTTATTTCTGTCAGCTTCGTTTCTATTTCGTTTGGACCCATATAACATATAAATTTGTTTGTTTCCTGCAGCAGGGTGACATCTGAAAAATCCCACTGTGAAAACCATTGGATGGAACCAATTTTGAGATTGGCATTCGGTGTTTTTACTTGTAATACGTTTTGAATGAAGGAAAGAAAAGGATCATTTTCCCGTAAAACTTGTTCTTCATTAAGTTGATAAGTGGTTAGGCTGCACAATTTGTCTTGGATTTCTTTGATGTGCACTTCATGATGCTTTAAAAGACTTTTCCACTTAAAAAAGACAAGCAGTTTTTGAATCACTTCTTCATTTTCATCTATAATCTCTTCGAACTGCCGCTGAGTTGTAGCTAATCGTTTGGCTGCTAGCACTACATTATACTCATCACCGAGTGAAATAGCATCATTTGTGACATCATATGTTACAGCGAGACCTCTGTTTTCTGAAGTTAAGCGAATGATCTCGTTTTCTCCGTGAACAGTTAATACCGTATCTTCCGTATCTGCAAATCCTCTCTCAAAGGCGGTGGAAGAAAGAGAGCGAAAAGGTCTCATAATGATTTCAATTCGATTGCGCCAAAAAGCAATTTGCTCAGGGTTTTTCATAATAAAAAGCAAAGGTGATTTTTTTGATTGTTCAATTGCTTCAATCACATCTGCATTTCGGTGATAAAGAGAAATGAGCGGATGTTTGAAAAAACACTTATTAATATGTTGAATCCATTCTTCTTTTGAAGAATCATGTATTCTAGCGCAAAACATGTAATCTTTCATAATGCTTCCGAGATAATTTTCCAACTCATTTTTAGTCAAAACCGTAAAATCTTGAGAATAAAACTCATCATGATGAATAGGAATGCCGCGATTCTTATTATATTCTTTCCATAGAAATGAAGTTGGTTTCCAAAAGTAAGGATAAACGTCTTCATTTTTATCAATTGCGACGGGAAAACCGCCCCTATGATTTCCATATAAGAATGTTTGAAAAAGGATAATATCTTCTTGAGGCAACTCATTCATTGCTCGCTCAAAGTAGTCGTCTAAACGTCCAAGCAACCCTTTAGTATGTTTACTTCCTACGGACCGAATCGATTTATTCTTACGTCCGAGCGGAAGGAATGTTAAGTGGTTGTAAGCTGTAAAATCAACTGGCAAATTCTCTGGTAAAGTCATTTATCTAACTCCTTTCATTTATTGAGTATTTTACTCATTAAAGAAAAGAAGAAAAAGTTTTAATGTGTCTTGAACGCAAGAATGATTTTTAAAAATTTTCTGTTAATTAACCTTCAGAAATAAAGAAAAGGGATTCAAAGTAATTTTGAATGGGTATAGTAATAAAAATTTTGACACATATTATCGAATATATATGAATGTTGTCAAAAAAACCAACAAAAGTGATGATTCATCCAAAGGAGGAAGCTTATGGAGAATAAAGGTCCGTTTAAAAAGACGATATCCCTATTAGATTTAACATTGATTGGATTAGGGGCTATTTTTGGTTCCGCTTGGCTGTTTGCCGTTAGTAATGTCGCTACGCAAGCAGGTCCTGCAGGAAGTTTTTCTTGGGTTATTGGTGGAGTTATTATTTTATTAATAGGTCTTGTATACGCTGAGCTAGGGGCTGCCTTGCCTCGTACAGGAGGAATTATTCGATATCCTGTTTATTCACACGGTCATCTTGTAGGCTATATGATTTCGTTTATTACGATCGTAGCTTACACTAGTTTAATCGCTATCGAAGTAACAGCAGTGAGACAGTATGTGGCTTACTGGTTTCCAGGTTTAACAAAATCCGGATCTGACTCACCAACGATATCTGGATGGATTCTACAATTTGTGTTGCTTTGCTTATTCTTTTTACTCAATTACTGGAGTGTAAAAGCATTTGCGAAATCGAATATTATCATTTCTATTTTCAAATATTTTGTACCGCTTACGGTAATTGTAACGCTGGCATTTTATTTTAAGTCAGGAAACTTTACGATGGGAGAGTTTGCTCCCGGGGGATTTGATGGTATCCAGGCCGCCATTGCTACAGGCGGGGTTATGTTTGCTTACTTAGGCCTTCATCCGATTGTATCGGTAGCTGGAGAGGTGAAAAATCCTCAGCGCAATATTCCAATTGCTCTTGTGATTTGTATCATTCTAGCAGCTCTCATTTATACTGCTCTACAAGTATTGTTTATCGGAGCTATTCCATCTGACATGATTAAAGGCGGTTGGTCCGGCATTCAAGATAAATTCTCACTGCCGTTTAAAGATATCGCTGTTGTTCTTGGCCTTGGCTGGCTAGCAACACTTGTTATTTTAGACGCTATTTTATCACCGGGTGGTAACGGTAATATTTTTATGAATACAACATCTAGACTTATCTATGCTTGGTCTCGTAACGGTACGTTATTTAAAACGTTTGCTCATGTGGATAAAAAAACAGGGATTCCACGATCATCTTTATGGCTTTCATTAGGACTTTCGATTTTTTGGACACTGCCATTTCCTTCGTGGAATGCACTCGTAAACGTATGCTCTGTTGCGCTTATTCTATCTTACGCGATTGCACCAATTTCATCAGCGGCCTTTATGGTGAACGCAAAAGATTTGGAAAAGCCTTTTAAATTAAGAGGAATGAGTATAATTGGTCCATTATCCTTTATTTTTGCTTCCTTTATTGTGTACTGGTCAGGATGGAAGACTATTTCGTGGCTGCTAACTTCTCAACTGGTCATGTTTGTTATATATTTGATTTTTGCTAAATATGTGCCTAAAAATGAAGTAAGTCTTCGTCAGCAGATTAAATCAACATGGTGGCTAGTTGCTTATTATATCATCATGCTCTTTATTTCTTATATCGGTTCGTTCGGCGGAGGGAAAGGTTTAATCGATACGCCTGTAGACTTAATTATCATAGCGGTCGTATCTCTTGGGATTTATTATTGGGCTAAATATACGGGCCTTCCAAAAGCGCTTATTGATTACGATCACCATCCTGAACAGGAAGAAAAAGCGCCTGTATAACCTGTAAAGCAGCGACATTCGCTGCTTTTTTCTATGTTATGCAAACATGAATTTCTAAAGTTTATCGTATAATTGAGTAGGAAAGAAGGAATTAGCACATTATTGTTTAATTAATGTAATGTAACCGTTTTAAATCCAACGCTTGGAGGAAGAGTATGATTGAAAAAATAATAAATTCACTTCGAAAGCGGCTGTGGGAAAACAATAATGTTATAGAAGTGTGTAACAATGAAGGAGAAGTATACAGAACCACTTGTACTTTTTTTGATGGAGTAAGCAAGAACCAACTGCAAGTTTTTGAAGAAGAAATGCATGTATCACTTCCTGAAGACTACAAGCAGTTTTTGCAGCTAACAAATGGGTGTAATTTGTTCATTGATGCTGACAAAAAAATAACAGGGAATCTTTATAGCTTAGAAGACGTAAGAGAAACAGCTTATAAAAGTCAGAGTCTTTATATGACAATTGGGTCTGTCGGAGAAGAAGAGATTATCATTGACTCTAAAAAATCAGCGCATCCTGCATATATAATAGTAAAAAAGCGGAACGCATCGTTTCAAGATGCACATGTATTACATATGAATTTTCAGAAATGGCTGGATTGTTTTATAGTGAGTCAAGGGAATTGTTTTTGGCACTGGAATAGGCTTTGTAATAAAGCTCATTCAACGGATAAAAAGACAACGGCTCAATAATATTATCTTCTAATAAATAAACGAGCACACTAGTGTGCTCGTTTATTTATTAGAAGGAAGACGTTCCCAACCGTATGCTTCGTCTTCAACTTTAGTTTCTCCAAATTGACTTGTACGATTCAAGCTTTTTTTGCCGCCTAATTTTTTATAAAACTGAACGGCTTTCTTATTTTTCTTCATGGCCCAAATAATCATAGACGTATAGTGCTGATCAGTAAATTCTTTTACTGAATGAGAAAACAGAAGACGACCAACTCCTTGGTTTTGCACTTCCTTGCAAACGTATAGCGCGTATATTTCAGCAGCGGACAAATGAGGTTTACCTGCTGAAAAGCCGACAATCTCTTCTCGTTCATCGATAGCGAGCAAAATAAAATGAGAAGGCTCGGTAAGAAAAAGGGACCACTTTTCTGCACTTTGTTTATAAGACAAGTTGTTTAAATAAGCATTAGGTACTAACCCTTTGTATGTAATGCGCCAGCTGTCTACGTACAGACGGGCAACAGAAGGGATGTGAGAGGAAGTAGCTTTAATAATTTTCATTAAAAAGTCTCCTTTTTTAAAATATTAAGGCATATAATATACCTTTCAGCCTAAGAATATTATGAAAAATAGATCATAATTTTCCAGTAATTCATAAAATGGTAAAAAAGGTGGTGTTCATTCTCACTCTATCACGGTAAAGTGAGAATATACATTTGTTTTGTTGTTTTAATTTTTACTATATGTATAATGTCTAACGATCTATTTGTTATTCACCTTTACTAGTCTATCAAATAGTTTTGTTAAAGCCAAAGGGGCATAGGGTAAGTCATGTCAATTCAGCTGCGTTTTGTTTTAACGTATATCAGTATTGTGTTTGTTTTTATTATTTTGCTTTTTTTATCGGGCTTTCTTATTTTTTTCTCCATTACTGGAGACGCCGATTTTGTAAGAAAACTGTACAGCCACTCCTATGAGTATAAATTGTTAACGCCAGAAGAAGAAAATGCATTCTTAGATTTAAAGTTATTGAGTGAAAAAAAACCAGAACAGCTGCTGCGGCCGGAGACAGTTAAAAAATATGAATTTGAAAATATTGATATTGTGATTCAAAAAAACACAGAGGTTGTATATGCTTCAGAATCCATTAAAGGAGAAAACCTTCGTAAATACTTGCCAAAGCATCAAAAAAGTAAAGGAAATCATTCGTATCAGCAGGACATGCTGCGCATAGGCAAGCAGTATTTTACATATATCAACCTTGATTTTCCTTTCTCAAATCAAGAAAAAGGAAGCATTTACGTTTTGCGAAAAATCAGCCCTTATGTAGGCATTATTAATCGGATTTTCCCTTTTTTAATCTTTCTACTATTAATTTTAGTCATTGTGATTATTGGATTTTTAAACTATCTTGTTTCAAGAAGCATTATTAAACCCATTCGTGAATTAAAAGAAGCGGCCGAAAAAATAAAACAAGGTGATCTTCACTTTGAGATCTCTGCTAATTCAAAGGATGAAATAGGCGAATTAACGCAAGCTTTTGAAGAAATGAGGCAAAAACTAAAATCTTCTGTTGAACTGCAAATTCAATATGAAGATAATCGAAAGCAGCTGCTTTCAAGTATTTCACACGATTTACGAACTCCCATTACTTCCATTGTAGGATATGTAGAAGGAATTCAAGATGGCGTAGCTAATACGCCAGATAAGCTTTCTAAATATTTGTTAACGATTTCAACGAAAGCAAAAGACATGAATGCGTTAATCGATGAGCTGTTTTTATTTTCTAAATTGGATTTGCACGAAATTCCATTTGTGTTTAAAAAACTTAATATTTCTGCCTTTATGGAAAGTTATGTGCAAGAGCTTCAGTTTGAAATGAGCGAACATGATATTGATGTTTTATTTTCTAATGATTCTCTAACGACACTGTATGCAAAGGCAGATGCTGAGCAGCTGCGAAGAGTTTTAATAAATTTAACAACCAACAGCATTAAATTTATGGATAAAGAAAAAAGAAGAATCGATATCGTTCTTTCTGCTACCGAAAGCGAACTCATTATTGAAGTAAAAGACAACGGCTCTGGGATTTCACCGGAAGCATTAGCGCATATTTTTGACCGGTTTTATCGAGCAGAACAGTCCCGCAATAGCAATACTGGAGGAAGTGGACTTGGACTGGCCATCGCAAAACAAATTGTTGAACGCCACGGGGGAGACATCTGGGCACTAAGTAAGCTTGGCGAAGGAACAAGTATTTTCTTTTCTTTGCAAAAAATGAATGAAAATGGTGATACACATGAAGAAGATATTGTTAATTGAAGATGAAGTAAGTATTGCTGAATTGCAAAGAGATTATTTAGAAATTAACGATTTTGAAATAGACGTTCAATATAGCGGGGATAAGGGATTAGAAAAAGCGTTAAATGAACATTTTGATTTGATTATTTTGGATATTATGCTCCCTAAAGTGAGCGGATTTGAAGTGTGCAAGCAAATTCGAGCTGCAAAAGATATTCCAATCATTTTAGTTTCAGCTAAAAAAGAAGAAATTGATAAAATTAGAGGGCTCGGGCTAGGTGCAGATGACTATATTACCAAGCCATTCAGCCCTGGGGAGCTGGTCGCAAGAGTCAAAGCGCATTTAGCGAGATATGAAAGACTCTCTGATAAGCAGGAAAAGCGTATGATTCGCATTCATGGTTTAGCGATTGACACGCTCGCTAGAAGAGTATTTGTGAATGACAAAGAAGTGTTTTTTACAGCGAAGGAATTCGATTTGCTGAAGTTTATCGTTTCTCATCCAAATCAAGTATTAAGTAAAGAACATCTATTTGAAAAAATTTGGGGATTTGATTCTTCAGGAGACATTTCAACCGTAACAGTTCACATTCGAAAACTAAGAGAAAAGCTAGAAGAAAACCCAGCAGATCCTCAGTACCTAGAAACGGTTTGGGGAGCAGGGTACCGGTTTAATATTTAAAAAAAGAGATCCGAACGATTAATCGTTCGGATCTCTTTTTTATTACGTAGTAACGATTCTATGACGAGCTTTAATCTTACTCACGGGAGGTTCGGAAGAAAATATATTTTTTTCACCGATTTTATCATATAGACCGGTTGACTTTAACATTTCTTTCGGCTGGTGCTGTAAGCCAGAAATAACGACTTGGCTATGCGAATCTTTCAAACGTTCGACCACCTTCGATAGTAAAGCTTCTCCAGATGTATCAATAAAGGAGACTTGGCTCATTCGAAGCAATAAAACTTTCGGTTTCGCTTCAGCGATGTTATCAAAGGAATCTTCTAATACTTCAGCTGATCCAAAGAAAAGAGATCCTTGCATGGTATATTCCATCAGCTCAGATTTGTGAGCGTTTTCAGATGTTTCCGCTAAAACCTTTGAAATCTTCAGTGATCCGCTCATTCGTTTCACGAACATAACAATAGCTAAAAGTAGACCTACGCCTACACCTGTTGTTAAATCGATTGAAACTGTTAATAAAAACGTAGCTACAAGTACAAATGAATCAGCTGACTTGGTTTTTAAAATATGTGCAAATTCTTTACGTTCACTCATATTCCAAGCCACAAACATTAAAATAGGTGCCATACTTGCCAGCGGAATGTTTGATGCATAAGGAGCCAGCATCACAAGGACCAATAAAACAACTAAGCCGTGTATAACTCCTGATAACGGAGAAGCTGCGCCGTTTTTGATATTAGTAGCTGTTCTGGCAATGGCACCAGTTGCAGGAATTCCGCCAAATAGCGAGGCAGCGATATTAGCAATTCCTTGACCCACAAGCTCTTTATTGCTATTATGCTTGGTTTTGGCCATATTATCAGCAACAACAGCTGATAGTAAAGATTCAATACCTCCAAGCATCGCAATTACGCAGGCAGCAGGAAATAGCATCACGATGTTATCCCATGTTAAATCTGGGAAGCTAAAAGATGGTAGTTTACTCGGAATGGCACCGTAAGTAGAGCCAATCGTTGCAACTTTTCCTGGGAACAGTGTAATGGCTACAAGTGTGGAGACAAGAAGACCTAGAAGGGCACCGGGAATTTTAGGTAAAAACTTTGGCGTTATAATCACGATAGCTAAACAAATAGCGGCTATGATGACGCTGTAAATGTTAATCGTTGCAATTTTTCGTAGGATTTCAATCATATTTAAATGAAATTCCTCATGTTTTGCAATTCCCTTTAGGCCTAAAAAGTTAGCGATCTGACCTGAGAAAATAATAATCGCAATTCCTGCTGTAAATCCAATCGTCACAGGGCGCGGAATAAACTTTATAAGTTTC
The DNA here is from genome assembly GCF_038005965.1 of Priestia sp. FSL W8-0524. NCBI lineage: Bacteria > Bacillati > Bacillota > Bacilli > Caryophanales > Bacillaceae > Priestia > Priestia sp. FSL W8-0524. The sequence goes on along the minus strand of NZ_JBBOUG010000001.1, from coordinate 2,369,414 downwards.
CCTAGTTTAAATATTCCGAGAAGCGTAATCATAATTCCAGCCATAAAGCCGGCAATAATGAGGTTCTCATAACCATATTGCATGACAACTCCAAGCAGCACCGGAACAAATGCACCTGTTGGGCCTGCAATTTGAAATTTCGATCCGCCTAATATTGAAACCATAATCCCTGCGATAATGGTTGTATAAATTCCGTATTCAGGTCTTACACCAGAAGCGAAGCGATGGCAAAGGCCATTGCTAAAGGAATAGCAACGACCCCAACAACCAAACCGGCGATAATGTCTTTTTGTAAATGCCCTGCTGAATAGCCTTGAAATCGGTTATCTTTTAGCATTCGATAAAACCCTCCTTCATGAGCTTACGGTTTCAGCTCGGTCTTGGGAATAGCCGTTTACAACGACGTCAAGTTTTCCTGTTGAAGGATGAATAACCATTCCAGAAACAAGCACGTCTTTTGGTAATAAAGGGTGATTTCGAATCATATCCACACTGTTTTCGACACTATCCTCTACACATTCAAACCCAGTCAGCCATGATTCTAAATCAATACCAGCATATTTTAGATTACGAATCTGTTCCGTGCTAATCCCTCTTTGTTCAGCAGAGGCTAAAATAGCTTCAGCTTTCATGCCCGTCATTCCACATTCATGATGACCGATGACACATACTTCATCAGCTTGCAAAGCGTAGACGGCAACTAAGATACTTCTCATGACGCTACCAAAGGGATGGGAGATAACAGCTCCGGCATTTTTCACTATTTTTGCATCTCCATTTTTTAGCCCCATAGCTTTAGGAAGTAATTCTAACAAACGTGTATCCATACAAGTTAAAATGACTATTTTTTTGTTAGGAAATTTGGATGTTTGAAAAGCCTCAAATTGATTATTGGTTACAAATTTTTCATTAAACTTTAAAACTTCAGATAGACAAGTCATTGTTTTCCTCCTGCGTTATTTATTTTTAACTTATTTTTTAGTCTAAAGATAAAGTTTAAAAACGAACTAAATAAAATATTAAAATTTTCTTAAAATATTCAGAAAAAACTTATAAATAAACAGAAATTATATGCGTGAAATTATGTAAGCGCATTCTTTGTTTGTTTTCACGAAAAATAGGAATTATATGTTAAAATGGTACAAAGTTGGAATTTTATAAAAGAATGGTAGAGAGGAGGAAGGCAAAAGTGAAGGTTCTTATAGTAATAGGCATTATTTTCTGTTGTTTAGTAGGGTGCAGTTCTAATGCCCAAGTCACCAACGACAAAGAAATGGGAGAGAATATTCAGCAATCATTTGAAAAAAAAGGTGTAAGCTCAGTGGATGTATCGAAGTTAAGTGATTTTAAATGGGAAAAAGGATATTTATTCACAAACAAAAGCAAGAAAGCCGACGTAGAAAAACTTGTAAACGCACCGGTTAGTGAAGAAGTGATGAAAAAAATATCTGCTGCTGATCAAATGCTTGTGTTTGTACACGAAGGAGAGGTTGTCCGCTATGTAGAACTACCCCAAGATTTCATAGCGCATGATAAAAACCAACTTGAATTTTCATCTTCTCATTCGGAACTAAAATTTAATAAAAACAGGGAGGGCAAGCCTATAAAAGCAGGAGATAAAACGTTAAGTTCAGAAGATGCTTTAACTGTAGAATCAATTATGAAACAAATTCAATGGAAAAAAGCTGATTACAGCGTCGCTCTTGACCCAGATGTACAGCTTACTTATGAGGGCGCTGTATATAATGTACGATTCACCTCCGATAGTGCGGAACTTACTTCTAAAAAAAGAGGAGTGTACGGTAAAGTAACAGGAGAAACAGCACAGCAGCTATATGACATATTGATGTAACCTATTGATTTTTCAATAGGTTTTTTTGTGCACATATTTTTAAGATTTACATAAAATACCTTAATATTATTGACATTAACGTTAACGTTAATCTATAATGAGTATATGAATGATTAACGTTAACGTTAATGTTAATGAGAGGTGAGGTGAAACATATGTATTTAATCGATGACGTGACGAAAATGACCGGTTTGACCAAGCGAGCTCTTCGGTATTATGAAGAGATTGGACTCATTTTACCCCCGCAGCGCACAAAAGGAAATGCACGAATTTATTCCGAAGAAGAGGTAAAAGAACTAAGAAAAGTAGCAGAAGCAAAAGAAGTTCTCGGTTTTTCTCTACAGGAGCTGCAGCAGTTTATGTCGCTTAAAAGAATGATTGAAGAAAGAAGTGAGCGGCAAGGATTGTCATTGAAAGAGATCACGCAAATAGAAGATTTGCTAGAAAATCAAATCAAGATGATTGATTTTAAAGTCGTAAAAATGCAGGCATTTAAAACAGAATTAAAAGAAATGCGAGAATCTGCTATGGCAATACATGAAAAAACAAAAACAAAAGGAGAGATGAAAGAGTGGAAGGACAGCATTCAAATAACCGATTAGGTCAAATTATTACGGTAGTAGCTACTTTTTTAGCATTTATGGGAATTGGAGTAGTAGATCCGATTTTACCGGAAATTGCTAAGCAAATTGGAGCTTCTCATTGGCAAGTAGAAATGTTATTTACTTCCTATTTGTTAATGATGGCTATTATGATGATTCCAGCAGGCATCCTAGCGTCACGTGTAGGAGACAAGCGCTTAATGGTAACAGGACTTATCATTGTGACGATTTTTGCAGCCCTATGCGGGTTTTCTAACAACATTCCTCAGCTTTCCATTTTCCGAGCAGGTTGGGGACTTGGTAATTCGTTTTTCTTTGCAACAGCTATGACGCTGCTTATTGCATTATCAGGTGAAGTGAAAAAAGCAGTAGGATTATATGAAGCTGCAATTGGTTTGGGGATGGCCGGAGGACCGCTTGTAGGAGGCGTGTTAGGAAATGCTTCTTGGAGATTGCCGTTTTTCGGTACAAGTGCTTTAATTTTTATCGCCTTTATTTTAGTATTAACGATTGTTAAACAGCCTACAAGCACTAAACCTCGTAAAGCAGCAGGTTTTAAAGACATGGTTAAACTTTATAAATTAAAACCATTTACTCAAGGCGCTGTATCAGGCATGCTTTATTACTACGGATTTTTTACAGTGTTAGCTTATACGCCGCTTATTCTATCGATCGGAGCTCTTCAAATTGGCTTTGTTTTCTTTGGATGGGGATTATGTTTAGCTTATGGCTCAGCGGTTTTAGCACATCAGTTAGAAAAAAGATATCAGCCAAAACAAGTGTTACATGTTAGCTTAATTGTTTTTTCACTTATTTTAATTTGTTTATTTGCCTTTGATGCAACATGGTTGCGCATTGTTTTAATTATGGCAGCAGGTCTTGTATCAGGACTTAATAATGCCTTATTTACGAGTCATGTAATGGAAGTATCTCCTTATGAACGAGGAATTACATCTGGAGGATATAATTTCTTAAGATGGTTAGGCGCAGCGTTTGCTCCTTTATTATCAGGAGTTATCGGCAATGCCGTAGCGCCTCAAGCTCCTTTTCTTGTAGCAGCGATTCTTGGATTGCTCGCTTTTGTTATTATGGTTATAAAAGTAAAAACAACTTCTCAAACGAATGAAGCTGTTTCTAAATAAACGTTGAAATAAAAGGCTTTTTCCTGTAAAAAGCCTTTTATTTTGTTTTATGTTATAATAGTAAAAACGTTTTTAATCATAAAAATGAAACTCTTTACCAACTTGTACGTATACTTTATATGTACATAAATTCTTTTTAGGAGCGTGATGCCCATGGCCACCTGTCAAAATTGTAATCATAAATGGAACTGGAGGACAACCTTTAAACAACTGTTAACATTTAGAAACGTTTTAGAATGCCCACACTGTGACAAACAACAGTATATCTCTGCAAAATCCCAAAAGCGATTATCAATCTACTCATTTGCACCCCTTATTATTTGGCTTATTCTCTCACTATTTGACTTTTCCTTTCCATCCATTGTTGTCGCGGAGCTTATTTTCTTCATAGCAGCGGTTGTTATGATGCCACTTTCTTATGAAGTAAGCAGCGAAGAAGAACCCTTGTGGTAATAAAAAAACCTTCCGTTAACACGGAAGGTTTTTTATGCGGCTTTACCGTCTAGCTGCTGTCTGTGATGGCGCTGATAATACACCCACCCAGCATTCAACAGTAGAAGAACACTCGTTGTTAAAAATACGTAAGGAATTCCTTTAGCTCCGGCAATTTGTCCGCCAATCACTGGACCGGCTAAATTCCCGAAGTATTGTGCTGTTTGATTATAGCCAAACATTTTACCTGTAATCGAGTCCGGCACAATTTTCTTCAAATAAGAATTAATAGAAGGTAACAATCCTCCCATTGCAAAACCGAGTAAGAAACGTAGTAAAAATAGCTGCCAAGTACTATGCACAAAGGCCTGCAAGCCGCAAATAACCGCTACGATAAGCAAGCATATTTGAAGCACATTTTGAGGACCCACGCGATCGCTGATTTTGCCAAGTCTGGATGCAGCCAAAATATTTGAAATTCCTGTTGCCGCTACGACAAAGCCTGAAATAAGGGCAAGATGATCGGTATGAGTAGACAGTTGTTTTACATACAGTGTAACGATTGGCTGAATAGCCATAACCGCAAGCTGCAGTAAAAAAGTTGTAACAAATACACCAATCACGGCCTTTGAATTCTTAAGAGAAAGTAACCCAATGTTAGACTCTTTCGTCGTTTTCGCCGTCTCTTTTTTGTCTTCTTGAATTAAATTTACAATTAAAAAAGACAAAAACATAAATGCACCTGTCACGAAAAAGACGTGACGCAATCCAATTGTATCTCCTAAGTAGCCGCCTACTAGCGGTCCTAATAAAGATCCTGATACAGCCCCTGTAGACAACGTCCCTAATGCTTTACCGCTGTGCTCTTTAGGTGTTTGAGTCGCTACTAACGTAATGGCTGCAGAGATGAAGCCGGAAACGGCCCCCATTAAAAAGCGCAGTCCGACAAGCTGATAGACATTTTGTACAAAACCAATAGAAGTCATAACAATTGCCATACCCAAGCTTGCGCGAAGGAGCATCAGCTTTCGACCGTATTTGTCGGCCAAACTTCCCCATAAAGGAGAAACAATAGCGGCCATTAAAAAGGTAGCTCCAAATGCAATACCAGCCCATCTGCTGATGGAGCTTGTATCGTGAACCCCCAGCTTTTCAATATAAAGCGGTAAAAACGGAATAACTAAACTCATCCCGGCTGTGGTGCAAAAAGAACCGAACCAGCAAATGTACAAGTTTCGTTTCCATAATTCCATTCTATTTCCTTCTTTCGTTGTGCCGCATAGCGTAAAAACAACAAAAGAGCGAAACCATACGGCCTGCTCTTTTAGCATACATGCAGCATCTTTTTATCAGCTTAAATTATACCACATATCAGAAATATTTAAAAATAAAATGATTCACTTAGTGAACTATTAACATGAAATGAAAACAGAAAGATGTGCTGCGGTTACACTCCGCCTAGAACATAAAGTGACCCTTAGTTCACTCATTACCTTATGCTGTAACAGTAGGGGATATGTAAAGAACTTATGCTTCACTGAAAAAAGCGTCAGATAATCTGTCTAAAATATACGTTATATCCACAAATTTTGTCTATTTATCAAATAATGTGTAAAACAACCTGACAAAAAGAGTGAATTTTTGTTTTTTAACTCTATATTAAAACTATGTTCTCATTATTCATAATGCGTAAAGTGTTTTAAGGAGGAGTGTATATTGGAGCAGATGATTAGTACAATAAGTGAAATGATTTGGAGTACGCCGATGCTTTATCTATGTATAGGAGTGGGGCTTTTATTTACTATTCTCACTAGCTTTGTACAAGTTCGATATTTGAAAGATATGGTTATTTTATTGTTTAATGGGAAAAGTTCAGATTCGGGCGTTTCGTCTTTTCAAGCGTTAACGCTTGCTTTATCAGGACGCGTAGGAGTTGGAAATATTGCGGGAGTTGCAACAGCAATTGCATTTGGTGGTCCAGGAGCAGTTTTTTGGATGTGGTTTATTGCTTTTATAGGTTCAGCTAGTGCATTTATTGAATCAACACTTGCTCAAATTTATAAAGTGAAAGATAAAGGAGAATATCGAGGTGGACCTGCTTATTACATTGAAAAAGGCATGGGGAAGAAATGGTACGCCTTGATTTTCGCTTTTGCGGCATTGCTAGCTATGAGTGTACTTGGGCCAGGAGTGCAAGCAAATTCAATTACAGCAGGGCTAAATAATGCATTTTCAATTCCGCCTTTAACGTCTGGAATTGTACTTGTTATTATTTTAGGATTAATTATTTTTGGAGGAGTCAAGCGTATCGCTGCCGTGGCACAATATGTTGTTCCGTTTATGGCCATTGGATATGTTCTTGTTTCGTTAGTGATTATCGGATTGAACATTCAAGCTTTACCAGGAGTTCTTGCTTTAATCTTTAAAAGTGCGTTTGCACTTGATTCTACGTTTGGCGGGATTATTGGCATGGCTATAGCGTGGGGAGTCAAGCGGGGTGTATATTCAAATGAAGCGGGTCAAGGTACCGGAGCTCATCCCGCGGGAGCAGCGGAAGTCTCACATCCTGCCAAGCAAGGTTTGGTACAAGCTTTTTCGGTTTATATTGATACGCTGCTTGTATGTTCTGCTACTGCCTTTATGATTTTAATTACAGGTTCTTACAGCACCCAAGGGCCAGACGGTTCGTTCATTGTGGACCACTTAAAAGGAGTTGAAGCGGGGCCTCAATATACGCAGCAAGCAGTGGAGACGGTGCTTCCTGGGTTCGGATCAGGATTTGTAGCTATTTCTCTCGTGTTTTTCGCCTTTACTACGATTATGTCACAGTATTATATTGCGGAAACGAACTTAGCTTACGTAATGAAAGGCAAACAAAATAAAATAGTATCCATGATCCTTAAGGCAGCTCTTTTAGCCACTACTTTGTACGGGTCTATCCGAACAGCTGAAACTGCATGGGCATTAGCAGACATCGGAGTTGGAATAATGGTTTGGCTCAATTTGATTGCAATTTTGATTTTAGCTAAGCCTGCTTTAATAACCTTAAAAGATTATCGCGAGCAGAGAAAACAAGGAATAGATCCTGTCTTTTCTCCTGGGAAATTAGGAATTCAAAACGCTGATTATTGGGACGAGGAATATCAGCATGATCAAGATAAAGAAAATGTTTCATAAACTAAAAAAAGCCAACTGGGGTTGGCTTTTTTTAGTTTGTGAAGAAGCTCTTTCGACCGCTTGAAAATGGTAATGATTCGTTTTTTTCGGGTATAATGTGGCATGAAGCGTCCTCAATTTATTTTCGTTTGAGCATTTATTTATAATAGAAGACATATAAAAGGACGGTGGTATGTGCATGACTAAAAAAGAAAATGAATCTATTTATATTCAGCAGCATTTAGCAAATGAACGAACGTATTTAGCGTGGATTCGAACGTCTATTGCTACACTCGGCATTGGTTTTGTTGCAGGAGGCCTGCATTTCAATTCCGGAAAAAAATTAAGTGAAGCAGCCGATACTCTTATTATTGCTGTTATCATCTTTTCTTTAGCTGCAAGTGCAGGTTTGCTTCTTTTCTCAACCTATCATTATTTTTCAACACGTAAAAAAATTAACAGCCAAACGTATCGATCTTCTCACGCTTTGGTTCTTTTCGTTTCAATGATTATGCTGATGCTGATCGGGGCTCTTATGTTTTACTTTTTTAACATAGCGTAAAAAGTTTAAGGTGTAAGAAAAGAGGGAATACACCCCCAAAGAATTTACGGTTTTATGAAAGAAAAAGAAGATCTATTGATATGGTGGTAATGGCAGATGTAATTATAATAATATCTTCTTTATGAACCGGCTGTATAATTTTACAGGTTAAATTCTTTGTTAACCGCGGATAATGGAAAAGGAAAGCTTTATAAGCCGAAACTTATCCAATCCATGTTGAACATAAAAAATTGAATATGAATTTCACTGTAGGGTGAAGCGAAAGTAAAGGAGAACGCTGTATGATTCAAACATCTAAGACCGTTGCCGCTCGTTTTTTTACGGAGCGTTTCTTTGATCAGGCTGCTCAAACAGCCTACTATTTTTTGTTATCTTTTGTACCGTTTATTATCTTTCTTTTTTCTCTGCTGAGTTTTTTTCCAATTGATACAAACAATTTGCTGATATTTATTGAACCATTTACACCTAAAAGCGCCTACGACGTAATTGAACGGTCAATTGAAACAGTTAACAATAGCGGGAAAAAAGTTTTATCTTTTAGTTTATTGGCGACTTTTTGGCTCGCATCTATGGCTATACAATCTTTGGTTCGTTCGTTAAATGACGCGTATCATATTCAAAGAAAACAAACGTTTTTGCGCGGTTTAATCAATGATTTAATTTTAACTTTTGGTTTTATGGTTGTAGTAGCTATTTCATTATTTGTACCAATTATTGAAGAGGTCATTCGACATTTGGTCCTAACAAAAGTCCATGTTCCTGACATATGGTTTCAAAGCTGGACGACAATTAGATGGGGAATTGGGACATTATTTTTATTAGGCTTTTTTATTCTTTTTTACAAACTGATGCCAAGCGCAAGAGTAACGTGGAAAGATGTACTTCCAGGAGCTGTTTTCTCCACGCTAGGATGGCAAGTTGTATCTACCGGATTTGGATACTATGTCCAGTTTGGAAGCTACTCGCAAATCTATGGTCAGCTTGGAAGTATTATTATTTTAATGGTCTGGTTTTATTTAACGGCCGCTATTTTATTAATTGGCGGTTTAATAAACGGTAATAAGTTCATCAAAGCTCACAAGACAACGTATAGAGACGTGGAAAACGACTAGGGAAACCTAGTCGTTTTTTTTATATTCAGTTTTACAGTTAAAAGGTTTATTAAAAAAATATCGCGGGTAACTATTGAATATCTCGTTGCCTTTCCTATACACATAACTAAAAAACAGTAGGAGTTCACGTTGAGATGAGGTGGAAAATTGAATAATTTTAATCGGTTTTTAATCGCAGTTATTGGAATTGCAGGACTGATTTGTTCCGGTATGTTAGCACTGATGGTTTATAGGGTTCCTCACCTTTCGAACTGGGTAGAAAAGTGGCAGCATCAGGAGTGGTTTTACTACACGATATTATCAATAAGCGCATTTTTAGCTGTTATTTTTATTATTTTTCTTTTAACAGGCATATTTAGCAGACCGCCTAAAAAGAATTTAGCAATTGTAACAGGCGAAGGCAAAATAACCATTTCTAAAGCCACGATTGAATCTACAGCTTTGCGAGCAATTAGAGGCTTTCAGGGAATACGCTCTCCTGAAGTCCAAGCATCTATTCATTCTCGCAAAGAAAGAGTTAGTCTATATATTAACTGTTCGCTGTTTGGACGAGATGGGCTACCAACACTAGGAAAAGAGATGCAGCTTGAAACAAAACGCGCCGTGGAGGCCTTACTTGAGCTTCCCGTTCACTCCGTTCGTATTGACTTAACAGATACACAAACACGAAAGAAAGAACGTGTTGTGTGATGAAGGAGGGACATAATGGGTACTCCAGATAAATTGATTCCATACCGTGGCCGAGTACTTGGTATTCTGGCAGGTTTAGTGTTGGCAATTTTACTATTAACAATTGGTTTTGGCCCCACGCTGCTAATCGTAGCTTTTATGGGAATTGGTTATGTAATTGGGAAGTGGCGAGACGGTCATTTAGACATACATGCCTGGGTAGGATTCTTTACTAGAGGAAGATAGAAAATCACTTTAAGGGAGATGTTCGTTATGGCAGTTAATGAAACAAATACAGCAGTAAAACCTCAGGAAAATACACATCAAAATACATTAACATTTGAAGATCAAGTCATTAAAAAAATTGCTGGAATTGCAGCTAATGAAATTAAAGGGATTTTATCAATGAGCGGTGGATTTATGAGCGGGTTAACAGATCGCTTCCGCAGCACGGAAGACATCACAAAAGGGATTAACGCTGAAGTTGGAGAAAAGCAAGTTGCTCTTGATTTAAAAGTAATTGTTGAATACGGAAAAAATGTTCCAGCGATTTTCTCCGAAACTGTTCATAACGTGAAAAAATCAGTTCACGATATGACGGGCTTAGAAGTAGTAGAAGTAAATATGCACGTAGAGGACGTAATGACTCGCTCTGAATTTGAAGCAAAAACGGATCGAGACAAAGAGCAGGAGTCAAAGCGTGATCTTGAATAAAATATAAAAGGTAAATACTTCCATTCGTCATATATTCTTTGTATGATGAATGAGAAGTGTTTTTTTATGGGAGGGAGAATTCTGTGATATTGGTTAGTTCTTGCTTAGCAGGTCAAGCTTGCAGATATAATGGAAGCAGTGCCTTAGTTAAGGAAATGGAAGCGCTCGTTGAAAATAAAGAAGCGGTGATGATATGTCCGGAACTGTTAGGTGGATTTCACACGCCTAGAGAACCGGCAGAAATTATAAAAGGAACGGGAATAGACGTAATAAACGGAAATGCGCGAGTTATTGAACGATCGGGAAAAGACGTGACAGATATATACATAGACGGGGCCTATAAGGCACTGAACATCGCAAAAGAAATAAAAGCTACTGTTATTGTACTAAAAGAAAACAGTCCTTCATGCGGAAGTGAACATATATATAACGGAGCATTTCTAGGTGTTAAAATAGCCGGTAAAGGGGTAACGACTGCGTTGTTAAGAAAGCATGGTTTTATCGTTATATCCGAATCTCAATTTGCAGCTAAAATGTATTAAGAGCAATCACAATGACAAGAGGATGGGACAGAACGAAATGAATCCAACTCAAAGACAAACAATTTGGATGCATGATCTGGACTGCTTGCTCGACCGCTGTTGATTTCCGTGCAAGGCTTCGCTTTCCGCGGGCGGCCGATGAGCCTCCTCGTCGCTTCGCTCCTGCGGGGTCTCATCTGTTTCGCTGTTCCTGCAGGAGTCTTCACCTTGCCCTCCAACCAACAGCTATAAGTACCTGCGTTCACCATGATTATAAAAAAACACGAACTATTTATCCATTTTTGATAGATAGTTCGTGTTTCACTTTTATGAAATTATTTTTATCCAATCTCTTTTTGTAAAAGCTTATTTACTGTGAAGCGTATCTGCTGTGCTTTCTGTTCGTGTTACCGCATAAAGAGAGAAGCAAAGACCAAGCAATACAAAAATAGACCCGACCCAGCCGTTATAAATAACAGAGTATTGATTAACGACAATTCCTCCGACATAGGAGCCGATCGCAATTCCTACGTGTGAAATCGCTGCATTGGTGCTGATTAAAATGTCCGACGTGTCGCGTGCACTATGAATAATTAAATTGCTTTGAGCCGGTGAGACCGCCCAGCTGAGCGCACTCCAAATAATCATAAGAAGCAAGAACACAACGAATGGCAAATGAACGCCAAAAGGCATAGCAATCATGCTAACAAAAAAGAGAGCAATCATGGTGATAACAGACGAAGAAGGGTTCCATCTATCAGAAACAGCTCCTCCAAGTCCTCCTCCTGCCACTGCAGCAAGACCGAAAATACCATAAATAATGGTCACCATCGTTGTATTTAATCTTAGCGTTTCTTGTAAAAATGGCGTGAAGTACGCATAAAGCGTTAAATGACCCGCCAGTACAAACAATGTTGCTAGGTGAATAGCAAGCATTTTTTTATTGCGTAAAGCTTTTACCTGAGTCTTTAAAGGTACAATTGGAGCGGGAGCTAGACGTTCCATTGTAAACCAAACGGTAATCATAATAATAGCAGTTAAGATTGCAATCATAACAAATACTTGACGCCAGCCAAGCGCATTTCCAATCAAAATACCAAGAGGAATACCCAAAACAAGTGAGCCGCTGATTCCCATAAACACAACGCCAATTGCTCTGCCTTGATATTCAGGCTTTACCATTCTAGAGGCCATTGTGGTAGATAGGACAATAATAAAAGAGCCGCTCGCAGCAGCGAGGATACGCCCGATTAATAGCATATAATAACCTGAACTGTAGGCTGAAAATACATTGCTCAATAAGAAAATAAATAATGTCCACATATAAACTTTTTTCCGCTCTATCTTAGCCGTCACATTTAGTAAAATCGGCGCAGACAAAGCATAAACAAACGAATAAATAGAGATTAAATAACCTGCTTTTGCTAGTGATACATGAAATGCATCGGCAATTAAGTCCAAGATGCCTCCTAGAATTAATTCGACCGTTCCAACAACAAAAGAAGCAATCGCAAGTATGTAAACTTTTTTATTCATCAAAAAACCCCCTCTTTAAAAAGTTACAACTAGAATAGTAACCTTTTTTAGAGTGGATTTCAATAGGTAATATTAAAAAGGTTACTAATGAATTAGTAACCTTTTTAATATCGCAGTCGAGTAAGCAGCTCCATGATCTCAGAATCCTGAAGAAGCTGCTCTTGATATTTCTTTGTAATATGGGTAAGTGCGACATCATGATAAAAGAAATCAGCAAAAACTTTTACAAGCGGCTGCGACATGGTTTTTATTGCTTTCCATGTCTCATGTTCAATGCCGGCAAATAAAAGGTAGGCATCGTCAACAATAATCAACTGCGACGGCTCAAGGTTTTTATGATCATCTATTGGATTTAATGTATGTAAATGTTTGAGGGCAGTCTGCAAGTTTCCTATGGTTAAGACCTCGACGTTTACGCCTTGTTTCTCTTTTTCTTCTAGCAATGAGCGGTAATGTTCCAACTCATCATTCCAAGCCGATAAAATAATAGAAGATTCCGCTTCTTGAATCAACTGTTCAATGTGAGCAGAAATAGAGGATTTATCTTTTAAACTCCAAACATGATCATCTGTAAACGTTCTTTTAATTTTATATGTTTTTAATTCATTAATGTCATTTTCAAAATCAGCAGTAAGTTTTTGAATGACGGTTTGAAGGGCTACCGCTGAATAAAGTTTCTTTTTCCCGGACAATGTATTTACTACAATGCCTTTATCAATTAAACGATTAAGTACTTCATAAATCTTTGCTTTTGGAACATGCGAATACGTGACAATCGAACTAGCATCCAGCGGACCTTCATTCGCAAGCAGCGCTTCATATACTTGACTTTCATACTGAGAAAAACCAAATTTTTGCAGCATAATTCTCTATTCATCATCCTTTCTTTTTTTTTAGTATATCACGGTTTGTAAAAGTATTACTAATTGTAACTATATCTTATTAAACTATGTTCTAAATAATCAACAAAGATAAAAAATAGGCTATTAAAGGGTCTTTACTACGATAAAACTATTTTTAATCATGTGCTTTTCATACTAAAACACTCATCATCGGGTAAAGAAAAGAAAGAGGTGAAAAAAATGAAGAAAAATGAAAAACTACTGTTGAAAAAAATGAACATGAAACAGCAAAGAGAAGTGGCTGCTCAGCTTGAAGACGTACTGGATTCCTTACTGTCTCTTGAAGAAAAATTATGCTCAGCACCTGATAATAGCGAGTGGCTTTCTTTACAAGCTCAGCTTGAAAAAAGAGAACATGAGCTGAGATTTAAGCATAAAATGCTGTGTGAAGAATGGAATGCACTATAAAAGACAGGCATTTTGTCTGTCTTTCATTGCATCTAAATTTTTATGACCCGGATAGGACTCACCATCAAAATAGCTAAAATAATCATAAGATAAGGATTCACATAATAAAACATGCCAAGCAGTGCGATAATTAGAGCAGGAAAAGGAATAGGAAGCCCTATAAAATAACCTACGGTTGGATTTGCGCTAAATTTAGCTAATCTCAATGCACCCATGCTTGGATAAATCATAAAAGCGAGTACCGTTAGCCAAGAGTGGGGAGAAAGAGTATGAAATAGCATTGCAGGCGCTACGCCAAAGCTTATAATATCAGCCAAAGAATCTAGCTCTACACCAAACTCACTGTTAACTTTTAGCTTTCTCGCAATTTTGCCGTCAAATAAATCGAAAAAAGCGGCTAGAAAAATAAAAAGAGCAGCTAAGCGTTCGTAGCTGTTCATATTAAAGGCTATGGAAAATACGCCGCTTAGCAAATTTCCAATCGTAAAGAGATTCGGAACCCATTTTAACAGTCGAAGAATCAATGTCATACAACCGCCTTTCACAGTGTGTACAATTAGTGTAACTGTTAAATCGTATTATTATGTGAGATGCAAGATAAAAAGAAAGGAGTATTGAAAACTGGCTGTCGTTTCTGTAATATATATCGTATAATACGATAATAAATAAAAATACGATATAAAGGAGCAGGATCATGAAAGTAGAGGAGTTAAACAGCTATTGGACGTCTATTTATTATCATTTGCACTATACGCATCAAGAGAAAATTACGCACCAAACCATACGTCTTTTGCAGCATATCGACAAATCATCTTCGGTTGGAATAAGAGAAGTCGCAGATTATTTAACTATTTCACATAATACGGCATCTGAACATGTAAAGAGAAGCATCGAGAAAGGATATGTGTATAAAAATAGAGATATACAGGATGAAAGAAAAGTAATTCTGCATTTAACAGAAGTAGGAAAAGACATCTTAAAACGGAATTCAAGCTTGGATGAACAAAAAGTATCAGCTATTTTACGCGAAATGACAGCATCTGAAAAACAGCTGATTCAACAGGCTTTTCAGTTATTGAGCGAGCGTGCAGAACATGTATAGTATCATCAAAATTTTAATGTCGGCTCTTATTATTGCAGGGGTAACAGAAATGGCCAAAAGATATCCGGCATACGGTGGAATCGTGGCTGCTCTTCCAATTGTGAGCTTACTAAGTATTATATGGTTGTCAGTGCAAGGAGAAAAAAAGGAAGTGGTCAGTCAGTTTACACTTGGCGTTCTTTATGGACTCCCAGGCACTATTTTATTACTTGCTGTCGTCTATATTTGTGTAAAAAACTCCCTTCATTTGTTTGTGAGTTTATCCATAGGAGTTATGTGTTGGGCCTTGTTTTTAGTGCTTCAAAAGATGGTGATTAACCTAATTACTACATAAACTATTGGAATTTAATCCAATTTTCTGTAAAATAAAGGTCTAAGTAAAAGATAGGAGCTGAGTAGAGTTGAGTTTAGCAGAGAAAAAGTTAGGAATTGACCGAGTTGTTTTTATCGGCAGAACGTTTGAAGAGTATAGAGCTATGTTTAATTTGAATGACAAGCGTTTAAAAGGAAAAAAAGTGTTAGATTGTGCTAGCGGAGCCTGTTCTTTTACTGCTCATGCCTTGCAGCAAGGTACGAAGGCTACTAGCTGTGATATTGCCTATAAATTTACGGCAGAAGAGCTTGAAAAGAAGGGAAGCTTAGATTTAATTCATACGATGAATCAAATGCAGCACGTACAGGAGCAATATGTGTGGACGTATTTTTCGTCTATTGATGATTTAACGGAACATCGAAAAAGAGCATTAAAAGATTGTATTGCTCATATGAAAAAGAACCCGGAAGCCTATCAGTACGGAGCCCTTCCTAATTTGCCGTTTCAAAAGAACGAGTTTGATTTAACGCTTTGTGCAAACTTTTTATTTATGTACAGCGACCGGTTAGATTATACGTTTCATTTAGAGGCTTTAAAAGAACTGATACGCGTTACAAAAGAGGAAGTGCGCTTGTTTCCTTTAACGGACCTGAGCGGCAAGATTTCTACCTATTTGCCGCAGCTTTTAGAAGAGATTGCGCCTCTAGTAAAAGGAACAGAAATAGCAGATGTCCCGTATGAATTTCAAAAAGGTGCCAATCAAATGCTGAAAATATATGTATAACAAATGTAATGAAGAAGCTGAGGAAAAAGTATTTTAGCCCAAGTGAAAAACGAACCCTTGATCAAACATGTTAATCAAGGGTTCGTTTTTTTTCTTTTGTTAGGGTGAACGTATGTTTCATCTGCGCCATTCCTTTTAGCAGTTGATTGGAGGGCAAGGCGAAGACTCCTGCGGGAAAAGCGGAACAGGTGAGACCCCGCAGGAGCGGAAGCGACGAGGAGGCTCACCGACCGCCCCCGGAAAGCGAAGCCTTGCATGGAAATCAACTGCGGCGTCACAAGCGGTTCAGCTCATGTATCCCATTTGTTCGTCTTTAGATTGGATTCATTTCGTCATGTCTTAACCTCTTTTAACATTCAAACGTTTTTTAGCAGTTTGAGTATGCTTCGTTATGGTTTCACATCCAAGCGCTTTAGCTAAGCCGAACGAAGGCATATTCACATATACTGATTCATAATTTCCTGCAGGAATAACGTACGTTTCATGATAAATGCCAACTGCATTCGTTTTTGAAGCCTGTTTATAAAAAGAATTCCAAGCTTTTAAGTGCTGAGGACCTTTGGCATAGGAGGTCAATTGATCAACTGACTCCCAATATTGAATCAGCGTAATGGTTCTTAAATTAAAAGATCCTTGCAAAGATAAAAAGCCAAGATTTTTGTTTGCATACAACTCTCGAATCATAGGAGGCATTGCTTTAAATACAGGGAGCCATTTGTGTACGGCTGTCCATTTATTAATACGCATTCCTATAACAAAGACGACCAGATCCTGACCGGGCTTAGCCATTACACGATTGGAATGAATCATAAATTCTGCGCCTCCTCATCATATAATTTATTAATCGTATCTTTGCACCATTCCATCGAAGCACGAGTTGTTCGTTTACCGTAGTCTAGGGTAATAAGCCAATACGTTCTGTCAGGAGAAGGGCTTTTAGAAATGCTGTCTTCGATTCCGCAATACATGTGATAGCGTTCAGTTAGTTTCTGCTGAGCGTTTTTTAACTGCGAAATTGTGAGCTGCTTTTCTTGGTGACTACTAAAAAATAGTTTTAACAAAAGTTCATTTCGTTCTGAGGGGAGCTGCTTAATAGGTTCACGCAGCCAATCTTGCAGAACTTCTTTTCCTTTAGTTGTTATTGCGTACACTTTTTTATCCGGTTTATCAGTTTGAGCAACGGAATTTACCGTTGCTAGTTCTTCATTCACAAGCTTTTGTAAAGTGGGATAAATTTGACCATAGCTAATTTTCCAAAAATGATTTAAACTTCGATCCATTAACCGCTTAATTTCATAACCAGTTCTGCATTCAGTGGTAAGCAGTCCTAAAATCGCATATGTTGTTTGATTTTCCTTCATTTACTTTCCTCACCTATATCTTTTTGATATATATATATTACCATAAACAGGATATTATTCAATGAAAAAACGCGAGAATTATGCACTCTCGCGTCTAAAAAAAGGTTTGTATTGCTGAACCATCATTTGCGAAGCAGCAATAAATAAAAAGATAAAGCCTCCACACATTAGCAACATGACAGCACCTATTCTCCATAAAAGCTTTGGCATCAGCATATCTCCTTTTTTGAAGTTATTACCTATAGTGTAAAGAATAGCTTGCAAAAATTCTAGTCATAACTAAATATAATTTTATAACTTTTTTAGACTGACTCTTCCTTTGGATCATCTTCATCAAAAATAGGAACTTCTGTATACGCTTCTTCTTTTTCGAAAGCGGAAGAAGAATTCTCTTTATCCTCTTGTGCAGGCTTCGTTTTACCAGAAGAAATATCTGATTTAGCGTTTTTTAACTCTTCCATATCTTTTTGAATTTGGTCCGTGAAATCCTTTGGTATAGCTCCGCTTCCGTATGTAGCTCCGATGTTTAAAGCACCGCCGAGCTCCTTAATGCCCACTTGGCCAATATTGTTGTTTTGTTCGTATTTATCAAGAAAAAATTTATCAATATGAATAGGCGGAGGAGCATTTTCTAAAAGTGCCGCTTTTTGATGAATCAATCTTACTTCTTCTTGAAGAGAAGACGTACGTTTTAGCATGTCCACCTGTACTTCAGTTAAAAGCGACATGCTTTGCTCTAATGCTGAAACTCTGTTATCTAGTTCGGTCATTTTTTCGACATAAGGAGCCATTTGTTTCTCTACAGATTGTTCTACTAAGCTAGCTATATCCGGATAAGGCACAGCTTCTTTCTTTTTATCGCGAGGGTTTTGCGTGGAGATGATTTGTTCCAATTGTGCTACTTTTTCTTTTAAAAAATGAAGCTGCCTAGCAGTATCCTGCATGTCTTTTGTATATGATTGTTCAGTGTTTTTGTGAGCACTTCTTTGTGAAGATGAAGAATCGTTGGAAAGCACTGGCTGAGCCTCCAGCTTTTTTTTGAACATTATGAGAGAACCCATCTGCGGTTCGAGTTTTAAAAAACGGTTCATGTGAACTTCAAGCGTGTTAATACGCTTGATTTGATGTTTGAAGTCCGCTAGCTCAGTTTGAAGATGTTGGTTAGTCTGTTTGGGGTTGAAAAATCCTTTCATAGACATTTCGCTTCTCCTCATCTTGGGCTTATTTCCTCTGTAATCACAGTTAGATAAATAAATATTGATTCAGTTTGGGAGTTAATATTAAATTTTTTGCATTTATAAATGCTTATGTGCAGCATTACATTTCATTCGTAAAACTACTAAACCTTATTCAATATGAATACGCTCTTCTTGAAAAAACTGCCTGTGATAAGAAAGAATAAGCAGTCCATTTTCAAATTTTGCACGCAGATGATGCGCATCTGTAGGCTCAGGCAATTCGATAATTCGGTTGAAATCTCCAGAAGGTCGTTCTTGTACAACAGGCTGCCCTGTAATGAGAGGGTGGGGCGAGCCTTTTAATAGAAGCCGGCTGCCTGAAACAGAAACGTGCAAGTTTTCTTTTAGATAACCAGGCAGGTCAGCGATAACAATGATCTCGTGAGGAGTAACATAAATGTCGATAGGTGGAAAATTACTTCTAGGAGGTTGAGGAGCGTGATGCGAATCCTGAGCAGTCATATCCATATTTTCTTTCATAAATTCGTTAAAAGCAGTTTGATCAAAAACACCGTTCCAAAAGTCGTTTGTTTGATATTTTTTAGCGAATTCCATCCACTGCATAAGTTTATCAAAGTCCATATGGTTTCCTCCTTACCACACATCATAAAAAGATGGAATTTGAATATAGTTTGAAAAGGGGGTGGTTTAAATGTCAGGTGCATCTATAAATATTAATATTTTAATGCTAAAGATAAATTCCTTTGAAAATGCGTCTGCGGTAAATATCGGACAGAATTTACTAGCAGACTGGAATAATTCAGATAAAAAAACACAGGGGTTTGGGCAAAATTTCGGTGATGATAGCGGGTTTATAGGAACGAGAAGCTGTGTTGATGATCGTGATCAAATTGATAGCCCATCGTCTTTTCAAAAAGTACCCATTTCATAGAAAGAGCCTAATAAATATAGCCAGTTCAGACGCAGGTTATATTTATTAGGCATCAGGTTGAATACTAGTAGACGAATAGATGAAGGTATGCTGCTAGTCATGCTCGTTAGAGGCGGTGTAGAAGCTTAAATTACGCTGTTTTTAACTGAGTTTGAATCGTTTACGTCTGAATCTATAATCCATGAGAACGGAGTTACGTTTGGAGAAAAATCTCCGTTTGATTCTCCTAGTCCTTGATTACGTTTATAAGATACGAACACGTCAAGCTGCTGATTAGGTCCTATGCTTAAAACGGATGAATTATCCAGAACGTTCACTTTGAAGGCTTGTAAGTTAATGACCATAGGTGAAAAAATCATATGGTTTCCTCCTTATTTATCATTTTTTGTTGCAAATGCATCCACATAATCATTATCTACAGTTTTGTAAGCAGATCCTGCTGAAAAACATTGATCAGCGAGCTGCTGTCCGAAGGCCTGATTTTTCTTTGCTGTGACATACCTTGTAACTTTTGACGTATTTCCAATAGAAATACTGCTTGCTTGATCAGCACTGCGAACGTTCAATTTTCCTAAGTTGATTTTTGTTGAGTCAAATAGCATACTATTCTCCTTTCAAACGACAGTTCTTCTAAGTCTTTAAAAGCTTATTGTAACTTCGTTGAAAATATGAATAATACATGGATTCATTCCGAGAGTAGAAGTAGTCTACTGTAGCGTATTTTAGTTCTCCACAAAACGTGAAAAGATTTTAAAAAATCAGTAGTAAAAGGAGGAAATAATAAAAATGCACGACATTTTACATACTGTAGAAAAATCAACAGTAAAAAGCGTGTTGGCAACGATTATTCATGTAGAAGGATCCTCTTATTTAAAAGAAGGAACGTCCATGCTGTTTCAAGAAAACGGGGAGAACATTGGGATGTTAAGCGCTGGTTGTGTGGAAGCAGATCTTGCTGAGCGCGTAAAAGAGTTGTTCGACACTGAGCACGTATTAACCGTTACGTACAATTTAAAAGAAGGAGGTGATGCGGGGTGGGGACAAGGAGCAGGCTGCAATGGAATTCTCTATATTCTCCTAGAGCCTGTAACTGCGAAGACGAAGCAAGATCTTTTGCGGGTAAAACGCCATTTAGATAACCGAAATCCTGTTTTGCATATTAAAAAATTAGAAAAAGACTTTGTTCAAACAACCTCTTTTTATGTAGAAAAGACGGGCCAAACATTTGGTGCAAATAGCGACGAATCATCTTTTGCAACAGATGATTGGAATGGGAGAAAGAGCGGTATTCAACTTTCAAATTGCTCTCTGCTCACATATGCTCATCTATATAAACCGAAGCCTCGTCTAATTATATGGGGAGCAGGTGCTGATGCAAAATATTTAGTATCACTTGCTGCCAATACGGGGTTTTTTGTTACTTTATGCGACTGGAGACCGGCTTTATGTAATAAGGAACATTTTCCGCTAGCAGAGGAAATACAGATTGGATTCCCGGAGGAAGTAGAGAAACACTTGTCCGTTCAGAGCGATGATTTTGTTGTGATTATGACGCATAATTTTTATCGCGATCAAGAAATTCTCTCGCTATTAAAATCAAGTCCTGTGAAGTATATAGGAGTTTTAGGGTCTAAAAAGCGAACGCTTCGATTATTGAATACCGATATTCCTTCCCATATTCATTCGCCCGTGGGACTTTCTATAGGAGCGGTAGGACCGCAGGAAATTGCGGTTAGTATTGTAGCTGAATTAATTGAGATCCTCCGAATGTATGATGAAAAAAAGGGGTGAAAATGTCCGGGTTAAATATTGTTGCTGTTTATCTTGCCGCGGGAGCTAGTAAAAGGATGGGCAGCAATAAGCTGCTGCTGCCTTTAGGGAATGGATGTTTAGGGAGTAAAGCTTTACGAACAGCGGTTTGTTCAAAAATAAATCATACGATAGTAGTCACAAAGAAAGGAGATTCTCTTGAGTGGATTGACCATATTCTTTTTTCAGAAGCATATCAGCAGAAGTGGAGTCATACTTCTTGTAGTAGCGCCTTAAAAGGTCAGTCTGCGTCTTTAAAATGCGGATTAAAAAAAGCAAAAGAATTAAGCGCTGATGCTATTATTGTGCTGCTGGCAGATCAGCCTCTTATAAGTATCGTGCTGATAGATACATTTGTTTCGCTGTTTGAGAACCATTCCTCCGCTCCGTTTATTTCTTCTTTTTATCAAGGAATTGCCAGAGCACCGGTTTTATTTTCAAAACAAATGTTTTCAAGCTTGGATAAGCTGCAAGGAGATCAAGGAGCAAGAAAAATCATAAGACAAAACGGACCTGGAAATGGAATGTCTTATGAATGTACCGACGCTTCTCTTTTCATGGATGTTGATACAAAACAAGCGTATGAACGCATTAAAAAGATATATAAAGAGAAATGTAGACGGGTTTGATTGACGGAGGTGAAAAGAGTGGATGTTATTGGGAAAAGCGTGATTCGAAAAGATGCGTTAGAAAAAGTGACGGGAACAGCTCGGTACACGAATGATTACAGTTTTAAAGGTTCCCTTCACGTCAAAATAGTAGTCAGTCCTTACGCTCATGCAAGAATTCAAGCAATAGACATTCAAGCAGCGATCGCTACTCACGGTGTTCATGCAGTTGTGACGGGTGAGCATTTGCCGTTAACCGGAGAGGGAGTTCGTGACCGGCGACCGCTTGCGTTTGAAAAAGTGCGGTATCACGGAGAAGCCGTAGTCCTTATAGTAGCAGAGACTCCTGCACTCGCTGAGCGTGCGGCGAGTGCTGTTCATATTCAATATGAGCCGTTACCTGTCGTTCATTCTCCTAGCGCCGCTATTGAGCCGGATTCTCCTTTAGTGCATGAACATATGCACATCTACAAGCATGATGAAACGGTGTATCCAGAGCCCGGCACCAACGTAGCAAACAGAGTCAAAATACGAAAAGGCAATATGGAAGAAGGTTGGCAAAAAAGTGAGTTAATAGTTGAAGAAACGTTTTCTCTATCTCCTTCAGATCACGCGGCAATGGAAACAAGAAGTGCCGCTGCTGAAATTCTTCCGAATGGATTAGTTAAAATTATCACTTCTTCTCAAGCTCCTTTTATGGTGAAAAAATTAATTAGTGAGTACTTTGAAATTGAAGCGGGAAAAGTGATCGTTGAAACACCGCTAGTAGGAGGAGGCTACGGAGGAAAAGCAGCTGTCCAGCTGGAGTTGCTTGCATATATAGCTTCAAAAGCTGTTGGTGGAAGACTGGTTAAAATATTAAATACAAGAGAAGAAGATATGCTCACTTCGCCTGCTCACATAGGTCTAGATGCCAAAATCAAGTTAGGTTGTTCTAAAGAGGGACTCTTGCAGGCTGCTGACATTCTTTATTTGTTTGACAGCGGTGCTTATGCAGATAAAGGAACGGACCTGAGTAAAGCTGCAGCAGCTGACTGTACAGGACCTTATCGTCTTGAACATATTTTTTGTGATTCATTATGTGTATATACAAATCACCCTTACGCTTCTCCTTTTCGAGGATTCAGCCACTCAGAACTATTATTTGCGTTCGAGCGCACGATGGACATCCTTGCTAAAAAAGCAGGTATAGATCCTTTGGAGTTTAGAGAAAAAAATGCTATTTTGCCGGGCGATACTACGCCTACGCAAGTACGTTTAACGTCTAGCAGCGTGGGTAACTTACCAGAATGTATTCGTCGCTTGAAGCAGCTGATCAAATGGGAGGAAGGACAGAGAACGGTGCATGAAAACGGCCTTATTACTGCTAAGGGGATTAGCTGCGTCTGGAAAACCTCTACCATTGAAACAAACGCAGGTTCCGGTGTTATTCTAACATTCAATCCGGATGGAAGCGTGAATTTGATGTCTGGCGTTATTGAATTAGGCACGGGAACGAAAACCGTGCTCGCGCAAATACTGGCTGAAAAATTGCAGATGCGCGTGGAACGCATTCATGTGCGAATGGAAGTAGATACTCAAACGACTCCTGAACATTGGAAAACGGTGGCTAGCAGAGGCACTTTTATGGCAGGAAGAGCGGTTTTAGAAGCCGCTGAAGATGTGATTAATCAATTAAAAAAGATAGCTTCTTGTATATTTCGAGCTTCTGAGGAAGATATCGAAATAAAAAATGAAAAAGTTTTTTTACGGGATGAGCCTGAAACATCCTTGGCCTTTAAAGAAATTGTATATGGCTATAAATATCCGAACGGAAATGCAATTGGAGGGCAAATTATAGGGAGAGGCAACTATATTTTAAGAGGGATGACCTACTTGGATAAAGAAACGGGAGCTGGGCGTCCGGGGCCTGAATGGACGGTAGCAGCTGAAGGAGTTGAAGTGGAATATAATCCTAGAACGTATAGATATCGTATTGTAAAAGCTGTCTCTGTTATTGATATAGGAACCGTGCTAAACGAGAAAATGGCACGCGGGCAAGTCATGGGTGCGATGAGTATGGGGCTATCGTTTGCAGGCAGAGAAACATTTTGGTTTGATTCAAATGGCCGTATTTTAAATCCTCAGCTTCGGAAATATCGTCCTCTTCGCTACGGAGAGCATCCAGAGTACGTAGTAGATTTTATTCATACGCCTCAATTAGATGCGGCGTACGGAGCTAGAGGAGTCGGAGAACACGGGCTGCTTGGTATGCCGGCTTCTTTAGGAAACAGCTTAACGGTGGCGGCAGAAACAGAATTAAACCAACTTCCGCTTATTCCAGAATTGATTTGGAGAATGAAAGAAGGGAATGCTGATGATTTCATTTGACTTTGAATATCACAAACCTGGAACTGTTTCAGAAGCAGTTGCCTTGTTTCAAGAGTTAGAGAATCAAGGCAAACAGCCGCGGTATTATGCTGGCGGTACCGAAATTCTGACATTAGGCAGATTGGGTTTGTTTGTTACCCATGCTGTTATTGATATAAAAAATATACCTGAATTTCAACAAACCGAAGCTAATGAAGATTGGATGATTTTTGGTGCAGGAGTAACGTTAACTGAACTGGAAGATAAAAATTTGTTTCCTTTATTAAGTAAGTCTGCTAGCGAAGCGGCTGATCACACGGCTCGAAATAAAATAACGCTAGGAGGAAATATTTGTGGGCATATTTTTTATCGAGAAGCGGTATTGCCGCTGCTTTTAACAGATAGTCAACTTGCAGTGGCAGGTCCGGCTGGAACCAATATCTATTCGATTCACGACCTTTTTAACCGGCGTTTGCAGCTGGAAAACGGAGAACTTCTTGTTCAGGTGTTTGTTGAAAAGAAGTACGCTGCCCTGCCATATATGAGTATAAAAGAACGCCAGCAGTGGGATACAGGATATCCATTAGTGACAATAGCAGCGTTAAAAACAGAAGGAACCATCCGAGTAGCTTTCAGCGGAGTATGTTCGTTTCCTTTTCGCTCAGCAGAAATAGAAGAAGTGCTAAATCATAAAGAAACGCCATTAGAAGCTCGAATTCAAAATGCTCTTGATTATATACCGGCTCCAATTTTAAATGATGGGGAAGGGTCGAATCGCTATCGCAAATTTGTGATTAAAAATTTATTGTTTGATATTTTCACAGAGCTGGGAGGAACGTAACGTGCTAAAAGATGAACGGTATAGAATAACAATTAAGCTAAAGGTTAACGGTGAAGAAAAAATGGTTGATATCCGAACAGCAGATACGTTGCTTTACGTATTAAGAGAAAAGCTGGGCCTTACCGGAGCAAAACCAGGCTGTTTAAACGGGGACTGTGGGGCTTGTACAGTAGGGATAAATCAGCGGCCAATGAAATCTTGTCTCATGTTAGCGGCAGAAACAGAAGAGAAAGAAATAATGACTATAGAAGGGCTGAAGAGTTCACCTATGCAAAAAGCTTTTATTGAACACTTTGCTTTTCAGTGCGGTTATTGCACATCGGGTTTTATCATGAATGCTCATTTGCTTTCCAAACACCATCCTTCAGGCAGTGACAATATTATAAAGGAGTGGCTTGCTTCCAATATATGCAGATGTACAGGGTATAAAGAAATTGAAGACGCAGTAAAATCTGTTTTACACTTTTCGGAGCGGGAGTGAGACGGGAAAAAGAAAAAATAGAATAACATTTACACGTGTTTAGAATAGTATGTGCTAAGGGTGTGGAGAATGTGGAATGGAAAAGCGGCTTTGACAAAGAAAGGGAACTGATCTTTGCCATTCAACGAAATCTGGATGTAGTAACAGCTATATTATTATTAACTGGCCAAATAACAATTATAGGCGTATTTGTGACACCCGGAGCTTTTCGTATTTCAGTAGGGGGACCTATTACAGGAACTAGCCGAATAGAAGGAAAAGACGGAGATGCGGGAATTAATATCATTATTGATATGATTGATGTGATTCTTGCGGCGTTGCTGCTTAATAACCAGATCAATGTGTCGGGCGCCTTTATTTCTTCTGGAAGGTTTACCATTAATGTAAGTGGACCTATTTTTGGCGTTCCTAAAACAGAACCTGCATTAAGTGAACTAAATCAATCCTCTCAGTTTTTTCATCGTACCGTATCAAAACATTTTTATGTAAATCCTGACTTAGTTGAAAAATTTACAAAGGACTGATTAAGATGTCATTAACGGATATACCTACAGTAAGACCTTCAGAGACGAGTATTTTTCTTATCGCGCTACCGCTGATTATTTTTATTTTTTTCTTTACTCAGCCAAAAGCATCAGACATCAAATAATCATGTAGCATAATGGCGATTGTATCACTGTGTACAGAAGCTGCCTATTTTTCTGTTCGTATCATTACCTCTTCATTCATTAAGCCCCTAACGCTTTTCTTTTCGGTCATGTTTCATTAAAATGAACATAAACATATATGTAGAGAAAAGAATAATGTAGTGTTTTCTAACGTTATAAAATAGCTTACGATACGAAGAAAGCGTCTATAATAAAAGAAACGAAACTTTTGCGTGGTCAACTGACGATGCTTTTTATTTTTACAAACTGCAGTGAAGGCAGAAAGGAGAGAATTCGATGAGTTTGCGCGATCGGCTGCTTTATGTAGCTGAACATTATAAACAAATGGGTGGAGACGTACTTGTAAAACACGAAGTAGAAAATATGATTACACGCCGGCTTCCGATTTCTCTTTATCGATTGGAGCATATAAATCGAGAAGAAATGCGTATATCGGGCCACCACGCTGAAACATTTCCTTACGTGACTCTTGCTAATAAGAATATAGAGAGTGATGTGATAGTAGCATATTTATTCAGTGAAGACGGTCAGCGCATTTACTTAGTCATGATGAAAGGAGATGCAGGGGAAGGAACTGATCTGAAAGACATTCGTTTTTTTACTCCTGAACATGCCCGCGTATTGAAAGATAATCATATTGTCATTGGTACAAGCATGGAAGCGAAAAGCTTTGAGGATAGAGTAGCTCTTTACCTTCCTTACAATATAGCAGACTTACCTAATAATGATCAGCTTCAAGATGATTTGCATTTACTGCTGAGTATGCATGAACAGTATATAAAAACATACGGAATGAGCAAAGAGATGATTGGCGATAAAGACGCCATCGTCCACATTCATGAGTATATTAAGAAATCTGGATTTACATACGAACGACAAGATATAGCCAACGCCTACTTTGCTTTAAAGACCAAGCCTTTTATTGTTTTATCAGGAATGAGCGGGACGGGAAAAACAAAGCTTGCGCAGCTCTTAGCAGATAGTATCGGTGCCACGATTGAAAATGGCAGACAAGTGCTTATTCCAGTTCGGCCCGATTGGCACGATAGTTCAGATTTATTAGGGTATATTGATTTAAGAGGAGATTTTCGCAGAGGATCGTTTCTGTCGATTATGCAGCAAGCCATTCAGCATCCAGCTTACACATATGTTGCCATATTGGATGAAATGAACTTAGCTCGAGTTGAACATTATTTTAGCGATATTTTAAGCGTGATGGAAAGCAGAAGCTGGTCAAAAGGGAAAATCAAAACGGCTCCGTTATTTCCTGGACATAAGATGTTCCGAGATATTTATTTGCCATCTAACCTTCTCATTATCGGTACCATTAATATGGATGAAACAACTCATGGGTTTAGTCAAAAGTTGTTAGATCGTACCAACACCATTGAGCTGAATAAGATTCAGCTAGATTCTTTTGATTTTTTAGATGATAGAGATCCATCTCGGCACAGTATTGAAAATGTACAAATTCAAAGTCAATACGTTCACTTAAAAGATGCGTATGTTGAACATGCTGAGCTCATTCACGAAGTAACAAATGAACTGCTAACCGTCAACGAGATGCTTACAGAAGTCGATTTGCAAATAGGTTACCGCGTACGCGACGAAATATGCTTTTATCTAATTTACGCAGTGAAAAGCGGAGTGTTTACATTTGATCAGGCGTTTGATTTTCAGATATTGCAAAAAGTTTTGCCTCGTATTTCAGGAAGCGATGCTTACACATTTGACCTATTAAAAAATCTTTATTATTACTGTACAAATACGCTGCTCGATGATGAATTTGAGACAGCTGTTGTCAACGCAGACGGGATGAGATTTCCTAAAAGTGCACGCAAAATAATGGAGATGATGAGACGTTTTGAAGTATACGGATACACGTCATTTTGGATTAATACCGTACGTTGAAATTGAAACCGATACGTGTACGGTGGTTATAAAAGGAAAGAATAAGAAAAAAATAAAATCTGCAGAAGAAGTGATGTTTTTTTCTTGTACGGGAAAAGGAATCACACATGTAAAAGTACTAAATCAAACAAAAGGCATGATGACTTCCAAACCGCCGCTTGAGCCTTTATTTTTTGAAAATGAAACCTATCAAATTACAGTTGTTTCAAAAAATGAAACAAGTCTGTTTGTTAATCACGACTCAAAAGCAGTTGAACAAAGTTTTCAAACCGTAGGATTTCCCTACATTTTAACAGGAAATATAAGCTTTCAAAATGAGGTAGGGTATTCTACGTTTCATGTCTACAGTGAAATAGAAAAAGAGCTGTCTTTTACTCTTGAAATTTTCCCGTCAAAGATGAGCTACAAGACAGATTATGTACGCATGGTTGATGAAGTGAACGGATACATTCATGATTTGGCATACGATATGCTCCGTAAAACGTATATTGAAGCAAAATCGGTTTGGTCTAAACAAGCAACATGGACGGAATTTTATCATGTGCTCTCTCACTATATGAAACCCTTTCTTCATTCTGTTCGTCAGATTGAGAATCAGCCGTTTCAATCGGTAAAAGTTGAACATGAGCTCATGAGAGGAGATCAAATAAAAAAACAAGATAGCCAGGCTATATCATTTGTCCGAACACACCCTACCTATCTTGCATCTTCAAGCAGAGGAATTAAAATTAATCGGCATATAAAAGTAGTACCTACAAAAGCAATTGGCACAAGACATGTAGCTATCTATGATAATTTGGAAAATCAAAGTGTTAAATGGATGATGACGCAGCTGTATCACAAGCTAACTACACTAATTGACAAATTGATAGAAGATAGATATGTAAAAAAAGAAGCGGTGTCGGCTCTAGAAACCAATCATACCGAATTAAAAAGGCTGCTAAACAATGTGTTCTGGCAAAGAGTGAAGACCATACAAGTTTCAACTCTTCCTTCTACACTCCGTACGGCACCCCGCTACCGGGAAGCAAGCAGATACTTTATGTTCTTAACGCGAGGGTTGGCTCTTAACGGAGAGTTTTACCACCTTTCATTAAAAGATATCGCAACTCTCTATGAATACTGGACGTATGTTAGTCTTTTAAAGAAGTTGCAAATTTACGGCAAACGAATAGAACAAAACATCATGACAACGACAGAACAAGGGTTGAATGTCAGAGTGCAGGCCTCTTACCATCGTTTTCAGGTGGGAAAAGCAGAAGTAACGCTATGGTATCAAAAAGAATACCATCATACTCATACTGTTATCCAAAAGCCGGACTTGCTGCTTGAAGTAAAGCAAGGGGAGAAAAAAAGTGTATATCTTTTTGACGCTAAGTATCGTATCAAACCAAATCACGATACGCCCTCTCCTAGAGAAGAAGATATTAATACCATGCACCGTTACCGAGACGCTATTGTAGAGGAAAATGGAATAAAACCGGTACAAACAGCGGTTGTGCTGTTTCCAGGGAAAGCAGAAGGCTATAAGCAGCATCATTTTTATAAAAGTATTGAACGCGTTGGAGTGGGTGCGCTGCCTTTTTTGCCGGGAGAGGAAGGGCTAGTAGAAGAATTTATTAAAACTATTTGTACGGAAGAACCAAATCTTTTCAGCGCTGATTAGGTAAATAGGTAGAACGTGAACAAGCCCTTTTTTTATGCGTTGACATAGTGTTAAGTTTTTTATGTTTTGATGACATTTCGAGATTTTAGTTGTATTTTCCTGTTGAATTTTCTAGAATAGTAGAGAATAAAACCGTATCGAAAAGAAGTCGTATCATGTGCAGAGAACGTATCAGGAGGACAACGAAGTGAAAAAGATTCTACTATTCACGTTAGTAGCGCTATTGGCAACTTTTTTTATTGACAGGGTATACAGCGAACGCAACCAAGCGCAACTTCAGCAAACCGTAATTAATGAAATTAAAAAAACAAATCAAAGTAAAGAAGAAGCTTCCATCCTTGATTTTAATGAATTATGTGATTTTAGATGGGATAAAGTATATGTTTTTGGACCGGAAACGACCCGCAGTGAGGTAAATGAAAAGCTGGGCTTCAATTGGTCTGAAGCAAAAGCAAAAGGTATTGGAAAAGATAAAAAAGATAACTTTATTGTTTTTGTGGAAAATGATCAAGTAACGCAATATTTAAAAATACCGGCGTCATATGGAGCTATTGTTCCTAAGACTTCTGTTGCAAATGAAAGCTAACGAACTTCTTCGTTAGCTTTTTTTATGCTTTCTTTTTTAAGGATGACGTTTTTTTCTCTGCTGTTGATTTTGTCGGTTGTAAAGTAGAAGGATCTATGCTCACCTTTAACATTTCCATTAAATGTCGAATATCTCGTTCTTCGCTTCCGCTTACTTTTGTAACTTCGCCTTGCTTTATTTTTTGTTGAATGACGCTTTGTAAGGCATCTCGGTAGTTGTTTTTGTAAATAGATGGATTAAAAGAAGTAGATAGCTTATCAATTAATTCCACCGTCACTTGTGTATCACTTTCATTAACAGAAGAAGTAGTAGATAAGTTAGGCACATCTGTGACTGAACGAAGTTCTTCTTCAAAATGCATCGTGTGAAGAACGAGAGAGCCGCCCACGGAACGAATAATGGCGATTTGCTGTTTGGAATATAAAAATACATTGGCAATACCGACTTTATTCGTTATTTCAAGTGCATTTAATAACGTATAATAAGCTTTTAGGCTCGTTTCTTCAGGAGAAATATAGTAGGGCTTATCAAAAAACAGGGGATCAATGTCATCTAACGAAACAAAGTGCAACAATTCAACAGCTTTGTTTGCTGCAAAGGGCTCTTTGACACGGTCAATTTCCTGTTGTGAAAGTACAACAAACTGACCGGTCGCGGTTTCGTATCCTTTAACCAGTTCATCGGATTCTACTTCTCGTCCACACGTTTGGCAATGTTTTTCTTGATGAATGGGTGTATGGCAAACGGAGTGCAGTGTGCGCAGCTTTACATCTTTTTCTTCAATTGCTCCGTGCAGTTTAATAGGGATGTCAATTAATCCAAAGCTGATTTTACCTTTCCAAGCAGTATGAAGCATAAATGTTCTCCTTTTACTCTTTTTTAGTAGTGTGCCGTAAAACAAATGAGATATCCAATTGTTTTGAAAAGGAAAACTTTCTAAAAAAACTATGTGCTAAATAAACAATTAAATAGTTCCAATAAAGCTGCAGAGACAACATCTGCAGCTTTATTGGAACTCAATAGGGACTATTGGCTGATTAGATTCATTTGTCTCATGTTTGGAAATCGTAATTTCAAGAATTTCGTTACTAAATGTAGCGGTAATCTTTTTATTCATCAATGGAAACGGAAAGTCAATTGTACGTTCAACGCTTTCTTCCATTTGTTCTCTTGCAAGCGTTCCTTGCTTTTCATCATGAAATTCTCTAAGGCAGTATTTTTTGGCTGTGAGCTGTAAGTGGTCAGCTTGTATCTGAACGATAATATCCTTAGGGTGATACCCTAATAATTCAGCTTCGACAATAAATGATTGTTCTGTTTCAAATAAATCTATACGAACGGAATCATAATCTAAATAACTCATAAAGGGATTTGAAAGCATGACTTCTAACAACTCTTGAAAGCCTTTTACAAACATTTGGTCTGCTGGCAGACGCTTGTTTTTCATTTCTACGTTCCTCCATTATTTAAACTGTTTCACTTTACTATCATATGCGCGTTTATGTACTTAGTGAACTCCTGTGCAAAGAATAAGCTTGAAGTACTAGCTGCCTTTTCTATGCATAAAAAAGCAAGCTCTGTAGAGAGCTTGCCGCTGTTTTACATATCATGTCCGCTATTGTGTTTTTGGCGAGAATGCTTACGGTTCTTTACTTTATGAGATCCGCTTAGCGGTTCGGGCTGTCCAGAATTGCTTTTTGGCGCATTTCTTCTG
The DNA here is from genome assembly GCF_038005965.1 of Priestia sp. FSL W8-0524. NCBI lineage: Bacteria > Bacillati > Bacillota > Bacilli > Caryophanales > Bacillaceae > Priestia > Priestia sp. FSL W8-0524. Next base: position 2,337,483 of record NZ_JBBOUG010000001.1, on the reverse strand, counting down.
ATGTCTTTGCTGCTGTTTTTGTTCATAGTTAAACCCTCCCTTTCATTTATTAGGGTGGGATAGTGACAGGGGATTTATCCGATGAAAAATTCCCCTTTCTAAAAATAGGTTTAGCAAAAACAGGAAATGGGAACAGAAAAAAAGCGCCATATATAATGACGCCTTCTCGTTAGATTTCATGGAGTTAAACGATTTTGCTTTTCTAACTAGTGATTAGTATATCCAATAAGAGAATGTTTTATTGATTTTTTTTGCGTTTTTTATTATTTTGTTTCTGTTGTTCGGTTAATGGTTCATTTGAAAATTCTTCATTATAACCCGCTCCTTTTCCTTGAGCGCTAGCCGCGTTAGCTCCAGGAATGACGTGGTTTGACTTGCGTTTAGCCATGTTGAATCACCTCCGTTTCTAGCATGCGTAAAAATCAATGAAATATGAATTATTAGAAAAATAAAAGGCAGATGGAAAAAGGTTATAAGTGAAACTTATGTTAATTAATAACATTCTTTTTATTTACTTATGTATAATATTATATTAAGATAGATGGTGAAGGGAATAGAGGATGGGGTAAGTAAATCCTTTATACATAGAATTTTAAGGGGGTAAAAGCAATGACTAAAAAAGACGTTTTTAACGCTCGTTCGTCATTCGATCTTAATGGCAGCACATATAATTATTACCGCTTACAAGCTTTAGAGGAAGCAGGTTTAGGTAACGTATCTAAGCTGCCGTATTCAATTAAAGTATTATTAGAATCTGTTCTTCGTCAGGTAGATGGCCGTGTTATTACAAAAGAACACGTCGAAAACCTTGCAAAATGGGGAACAAAAGATATCAAAGATATCGATGTTCCTTTCAAACCATCTCGTGTTATTCTTCAAGATTTCACTGGAGTTCCAGCGGTTGTAGACTTAGCGTCACTTCGTAAAGCAATGGCTGATTTAGGAGGAGATCCTGACAAAATCAATCCAGAAATTCCAGTAGACCTCGTTGTCGACCACTCCGTACAAGTTGATAAAGCAGGTACAGCTGACTCATTACGAATTAATATGGACCTTGAGTTTCAACGTAATACAGAGCGCTATAATTTCTTAAGCTGGGCTCAAAAATCATTTAATAACTATCGTGCAGTTCCGCCAGCTACTGGTATCGTGCATCAAGTAAATTTAGAATATTTAGCAAACGTTGTTCATGCTGTTGAAGAAGATGGCGAATTCGTAGCTTTCCCTGATTCTCTAGTAGGTACTGACTCTCATACAACGATGATTAATGGTATCGGTGTTTTAGGATGGGGTGTTGGCGGTATTGAAGCGGAAGCAGGCATGCTTGGTCAACCTTCTTATTTCCCAGTTCCTGAAGTAATCGGTGTTAAACTTGTTGGTGAATTACCAAACGGTACTACAGCTACAGACTTAGCGTTAAAAGTTACGCAAGTGCTTCGTCAAAAAGGAGTAGTCGGAAAATTCGTTGAATTCTTCGGTCCTGGCGTAGCAGAACTTCCATTAGCTGACCGTGCAACAATTGCTAATATGGCTCCTGAATACGGTGCAACATGCGGGTTCTTCCCAGTTGACGCAGAGGCATTAGCATACATGCGTTTAACAGGAAGAGATGAAAAAGACATTCAGGTTGTCGAACAATATACAAAAGCAAACGGTTTATTCTTTACACCAGAAAATGAAGATCCAATTTTCACTGATGTTGTTGAGATTAATCTTGCTGAGATTGAAGCAAATCTTTCAGGTCCAAAGCGTCCGCAAGATTTAATTCCACTTTCTCAAATGCAAACAGAATTCAAGAAAGCTTTAACAGCTCCTGTTAGCAATCAAAGCTTCGGACTTGATGCTAAAGACGTGGATAAAGAAGTTACGTTTAAGCTTGCAGACGGTTCAGAAACAACAATGAAAACAGGTGCCATCGCTATTGCGGCTATCACAAGCTGTACGAACACATCAAATCCTTACGTATTGGTAGCAGCTGGTTTAGTTGCGAAAAAAGCGGTAGAAAAAGGATTGGATGTTCCAGCTTACGTGAAAACTTCTTTAGCACCAGGTTCAAAAGTAGTAACGGCTTACCTTCAAAATTCAGGATTGCTTCCATACTTAGATAAAATCGGCTTTAACATCGTAGGCTATGGCTGTACGACTTGTATCGGTAACTCTGGTCCACTTGAAGCTGAAATTGAAGCAGCGATTGCAGACAGCGACTTGCTTGTAACGTCTGTTCTTTCAGGAAACCGTAACTTTGAAGGACGTATTCACCAATTAGTAAAGGGTAACTACCTTGCTTCTCCACCGCTTGTTGTAGCATATGCACTGGCTGGAACGGTAGATGTAGATTTACAAAAAGATCCAATCGGCATTGATACAGACGGCAATGAAGTATTCTTTAGCGACATCTGGCCTTCTCAAGATGAAATTAAAGAAGTTGTTAGCCGTACCGTAACGCCTGAATTATTCCGTAACGAGTATGAGCGTGTATTCGATGACAATGAGCGCTGGAATGAAATTAAAACGAGCGAAGATGCTCTTTATACGTGGGAGAATGATTCAACATACATTCAAAATCCACCGTTCTTTGAAGGCTTATCAGAAGAGCCAGGTGAAGTAGAACCGTTAAATGATCTTCGCGTAGTAGCGAAATTTGGTGACTCAGTGACAACGGATCACATTTCACCAGCGGGTTCAATTGCAAAAACATCACCTGCAGGTCTTTACCTTCAAGAAAACGGTGTAGAACCAAAAGACTTTAACTCATACGGTTCTCGTCGTGGTAACCATGAAGTGATGATGCGCGGTACGTTTGCAAACATCCGCATTAAAAACCAAGTAGCTCCTGGTACAGAAGGCGGCTGGACAACGTACTGGCCAACAAATGACGTAATGAGCATTTATGATGCTTGTATGAAATACAAAGAGCAAGGTACAGGTCTTGTTGTACTTGCAGGTAAAGATTACGGCATGGGAAGTTCTCGTGACTGGGCAGCAAAAGGCACAAATCTTTTAGGTATTAAAACAGTAATCGCTGAAAGCTTTGAGCGTATTCACCGTTCAAACCTAGTATTAATGGGTGTTTTACCTCTTCAATTTAAAGATGGTGAAAGCGCGGATACATTAGGTTTAACTGGAAAAGAAACAATTGCAGTAGCAGTTGATGAAACAGTAAAACCACGTGATCTTGTAAAAGTAACAGCAACTGATGAAGCTGGAAACAAAAAAGAATTTGAAGTACTGGTTCGTTTCGATAGTGAAGTTGAAATTGATTACTATCGTCACGGTGGTATCCTTCAAATGGTGCTTCGTGATAAATTACAGTCTAAAACACATGCGTAAGGTATAAAGAAAAAGAGCGGTTCTCGTGAGCCGCTCTTTTTTTATGCAAACGCACCGTTTTCGACAAAAAGTGAGAGGGAAATATGCTATATTATAAAAGAAAATGCCCGATAAAAGGATTATTTTAGTAGATATTGCACATATCTATTAGTACATAGATTATCACTTTTTAGAAGAAATAAAGGAGCCGATCATATGGTTAAAAAAATAATTGCGGTCTTGCTTCTAGTAGGCTTTCTTAGCTACGCACTTTGGGAAGGGCTTTCTCCAAATGAAGCATCCGATAATTCTAACTTAAGCGAATACAAGGATTTAAATATTAAAAAAGGCGATAGTGCTCGTCAGGCTTCTGGTCAAGCTTATGGGTTAGAACCAAAAGATACAGCACCTCCGTTTACACTTTCAGATACGAACGGAAAAACTGTTCAATTATCGGACTTTAAAGGAAAAAAAGTTATTTTAAATTTTTGGGCCACATGGTGTCCGCCGTGTCAAAAAGAAATGCCCGATATGCAAGCATTTTATAAGAAATATGGAAACGACGTACAGCTGCTTGCGGTTAATTTAACTTCATCAGAAGGTAGTAAACAGGCAGTATCTAAGTTTCTGAGAGAAAAACAGTTTACGTTTCATGTATTATTGGACGACCAAGATACTGTGGGAAGTAAAAAATACCGGGTGTCCACCATTCCGACATCTTACTTTATAGATGAAGAAGGGAAAATTGTTCAGCGAGTGAATGGTCCAATGACGCTTAAACAAATGGAAAACTTTGCTCAACAAGCAGCGAATTAACTTCGCTGCTTGTTTTATTAAAAATGAAACTTATTTACTTTACCATCGTATATATAGATAAGTCAGTAAATATGTCAAACTTTCTTACAACTTTTCAAAAAGTATGTTTACTTATCTGACAAATTGGTTACAATATAGATAGTTATATGATATCAGTTTCTTTTGATTTTTCAGATTTTTCATAAAAATTACATAAAGTAGGTGTTGGAATCATGAGAAAATTACGCAAACGTTCATTTGAAGAGTTAGTGCAAGAAAATAAAACGCAGCTGTTAAAAGATCAGTCAGAAATTGAACGCATTGAATTGGAAATTGAAAAGCGGTTAGAAGATCGTATGCTTGAAAGAGCTGAATAACTTTAAAGTAAGTTGGTTAGAGTAACGGTGAGGAGGGGATAAGCATGGGAAATCCTAAAAAACAAAGCAAAAGTTTTGTTCCGAATCACATCGGCACTCAACCGAGAGAAGCTGGTGGAAATAACGGAAAACAAATGCAAGATACATCCGGCAAGCATCCTCAAGTTATTCAAACCAAAGGTGAATGAATAAAAAGTCGCTGAATTCAGCGACTTTTTATTATTTGAATTCTACTGTGAATAAATAAACGTAAGGGTTGCTCGAAATAAGCTGTTTAACAACTTCTCCGTCATCGGTTGAAAGCGGAGCAACTCGTATGCCACTGCCATCGTCACCAAATAAAGCAGAAACTGGATATGGTTTATTCATTTTCACTTTTTGTTTTTTCTCTAATCCAGTAAAGGAATAGCCGTTCATTTTCTTTGGCTTTTCCGCTTCTATCCCTAGGTTTGTATCGTTGCTTCCCACATTAAACATTACTTTGTGAGTATCATCATCGATTTTATATGTAATAGCAAACATGTCAAATTCTTTTGAAACAGTCAACCCTCCTGAGAATAAAGGTTGTTTGGCTTTTCCCTTTTCATAATAAGTAGCTTTTACATAAGCTTCTTTTGCTCCATTAGGAGCTTTAACATCGTATGCCATGATATTGCTTTTGTAGTCTAAGTTTGTCACGGCTAACATTTTTTCTTCATGTTTTGAGTAATGGTGAGGCTTGATAGAGGCACTTATTGTCAATTTTGATGCCAATGAAGTTTGCGACATAAAAAATACGGCAAGCACTGCAATAAAGATGACGCTTAGTAATGTTATCATTCGTTTGGTCATAGCGATTCCCCCTTTGTATGTATATATTACCATATTATGTATGTTTTATATATACATTTTAACTTAATTATAATTATATTATGTAAACTAAAATCATTTTTTTCCACTTATAGAGATGAACAAATCCGGCATACTACAATTGTAACAAAGTTATTTTGAGGAGGAAGATACAATGGCATGGAATAAACCGAATCCAGACGATCGCAGTGATAACGTTGAAAAATTACAAACAATGGTACAAAATACAATGAAAAACATTGAAGAAGCAGAAGAAGCTGCTGCATGCAGCACTGAAGAAGAACGTCAGCGCATTCAGCAAAAAAATCACAATCGCGAAGTAAGCATTGAAGCAATGCGCAGCGAAATAAAAGATGAATCAGAAGCTCGTCAAAATGGTTACGAAGGTACGATTTAATAAGTAAAACAGCGACAATAAGCAGCTAAAAATAAACGGTTTTAGCTGCTTTCTTTCTATATTTTTTTAGTAAGGTGAATAATAATATAAACTAGCGAAGAGGTTTATGTAGGTGAAAAAGAAAATAGTAAGAATTTTGGTCAGTTTACTTGTCGTTTTGATTATTGTGGGCTCTTATCACACGCATAAGCCCTTGCCAAAAGGAGTTTCATACGAAAGTAGGCCTCACAAAGTAGAAGATGTATTTCTTTTATCGGACCTAACGTATCAAGACCAGCAGACGTCGGTTTCCGAACAACATATTTTTCAAGCAGTTACGAATGCGATTGATGACGCAAAAGCTTTTATTATTATGGATATGTTTCTATTTAATGGCTACTATAACCAAGGTGAAACGTTTCCTCACCTTAGTGATACGCTTGCAAGTAAGCTGATTGAAAAGAAACGAAAACATCCTACTATCGAAATCGTCTTTATTACAGATGAAATCAATACAACCTACGGCTCACATGATTCAAAGTGGTTAGATTCACTGCGGCTAAACGGAATCAAAGTGGTGCAAACCAATTTATCTAAGCTCAGAGACTCCATTCCACTATATTCTTCAGTGTGGAGAACTTTTGTTCAGTGGTTTGGTGAAAAAGGAACTAGATGGATCACGAATCCTTTCGGAAATAATGCGCCTAACGTGACGGCCCGTGCTTATTTTAAGTTGTTAAATGTAAAAGCTAATCACAGAAAAGTAGTAGCAACCGATCAAAGCGTTATTATCTCCTCTGCCAATCCTCATGATGCAAGCTTTTATAATTCCAACATGGCCTTTGAAGTAAAAGGGAATATCATTGGAGATGTTGTAAAAAGCGAACAAGCCGTGTCTGATTTTTCTTACGGAGGAGATTTACCTCGGTATAAGAAGAAAGAAAAAGAAAAGGGAGACCTCTATGTTCAGCTGTTAACAGAAGGCAAAATCTATAAGCACGTATTAAATGATTTACGTCATGCTAAAAAAGGCGACGATGTGTGGATTGGCATGTTTTATCTTGGAGATCGAGACGTAATAAAGGCGCTTTTGAAAGCTTCCGAACAAGGGGCAAACGTACGATTAATTTTAGACCCTAATGAAAATGCGTTCGGAAGAAAAAAGTTCGGACTGCCTAACCGTCCAGTCGCAGCAGAACTTGTGAAAAAATCTAAAGGCGATATTAAAGTTCGCTGGTATCATACGGGAAAAGAGCAGTATCATCCTAAAACTTTATTTATTCGAAACAAAAGAAAGGCAATGATTATTGCAGGAGCAGCAAATTTCACAAAACGAAATTTGGATGATTTGAACTTAGAAACGGATATTAAAGTATCAGGACCTCCTAACAAAAAGGTTATGACGGAACTAAACGCTTATTTTGACCGCCTATGGACAAATAAAGACTACACATACACACTTCCTTATAAAAGGTATGAAAATAAGATGACGAGGCTGGAAACACTGATATATCGTATTCAAGATGCGCTTAGTCTTACAACATATTGAGTAATAACCAAACTAGTAGGAGTATATTCTCCTTATATGGTAAGATAAAACAGGAACAGTGCAAGAGGAGGTAGAATCATGCTAGTATCGAAGAAAGAAATCGAAGTGCGCTATGCAGAAACCGATCAGATGGGCGTTGTGTATCATGCTAACTATTTAGTATGGATGGAAATAGGCCGAACACAGTTTATCAGTGATTTAGGTTTTAGCTATGCACAAATGGAAAGAGACGGTGTGCTGTCGCCAGTTATTGATATACAGGCATCATATAAAAAGCCGCTTCATTATGGCGAGACAGCTGTGGTACATACTTGGGTTGAGAACTATGACGGTCTACGCGTTGTGTACGGATACGAAATTTTTAATTCAAATGAAGAACTTGCGTTAACAGGAACATCGTCACACGTATGTGTAAAAAAAGAAAACTTTAAGCCTATTTCGATTCGCCGTAATTATCCGGAATGGCATAAAGCCTATGAAGACGCCAAAAAGCAGGGTCAAGCGTAAGAATAAAAAGCATCGATAAATCGATGCTTTTTTTCTTACGCTTCGTAATGAAAGTCAGGTTCTTTTGTTTCTTCATTATAATTTACGGTCAAATCATGACCATCAAAGTACCAAAGGTCTTCATCTTCTACGAAAAATGTTAAACCGTCAACTTTTGTTTCAACGCCAACGTTTTTAGGAGAATCTGTGTTTACACCTAAAGAAAAACCTTTTTGAACGTTGCTGCATCCGCCGTAGCGAACAAAAAAGCGAATTGTTTCGTTTCCTTCTAGCATCATTTCGTCTTTGTACCACGTAGCTGCTGCTTCTGTTACTGTTAATTTCATTAATTATGCTCCTTCCAATACTGCGGATACATTTATTATAGTAGAAAGATAGATAAATTACCAATATATACGAATCCAGCTAGGAAGGAATAAGATAAAATAAAATAAAACGATTTAATATAGAGGCGAATGCTTCATTTCTATATTAAATCGTTTCATTCTTTCATTTAAAATCATATTGTTTTCCAATGGTTTCCCAGCAGTGAACGCAGTAGCGGCTTCCTTCTAGCTGTGAATCCATTTTCTTATTACGTTTGCAAATGGGACATTTTTTCTTCACATTATTCACCTCCTTATTTTAGTATCAGTATAACTAATAAACAAGAAATGTATTCGCTTACAAAGTGGTTATAAAAAAAGAAATAAGAGGATCTTCCTCTTATTTCTTTTTACCTGATAAAAATGTGACTTTCGGTTCTGTTTTGTTAAGAATTCGCGTAATGTTTGCGCGGTGTCTGTAAATGACAAAGGCTACAATTACACCAATAATCATAATAAGCATGTAGTCTTGTTTAAATAGCGTGTAGATAAAGGTTAATACCCCAGTAACCATTGATGACAGTGATACATACTTCGTTATGTATAAGCAGATAAAAAAACATAATAGCACGAAAACAAATAAAAGAGGTTCATAACATAAAATCACTCCGGCGGATGTGGCAACAGCTTTCCCGCCTTTAAATTTTGCGAAAATAGGAAAAATATGACCAATGACAGCAAATAAACCAATGAAGAGAATGTTTTGATTTGTATCAAATAAAAGCGGTAAAGAAGCTGCTAGGGTGCCTTTTAGAATGTCTCCAAGCGTAACGATAATTCCGGCTTTTACACCCAATGTACGAAATGAGTTGGTGCCGCCTAAATTGCCACTTCCATGCTCTCGTATATCGATGCCGTATCCTAGTTTTCCAACAACTAGTCCAAAAGGAATAGAGCCCAAGATATAGGCAAGAATAGGTAATAAATAATTCATGTTTGAAAGCTCCTTTATTTCTATATCGTTTCTATTTTACCATGAGATACTTAAAAAAACATAGTTAGTTTTGGGTGAGAGCCAATTATTTTTAAAAAAGAAGACGTTTACAAAAATAGAGAAAACGGGTACTATATGCAGGAAATCAACTGTAAATCGCGAATGTTGTTCAGTACATATTATATAGCTAAGAGAGGTAATAGACATGTCCATTAAAATTCCTTCCCGTCAAGAGCTTGGCAAAATATTGAAAAAAAGCAAGCGCATTGCTGTAGTAGGTTTATCAGATAATCCTCATCGAACGTCTTATATGGTTTCAGAAGCCATGCAGCAGCAAGGTTACGAGATAATTCCGGTGAACCCAACAATCAACTCAGCGCTCGGCGTAAAAGCCGTATCTTCATTAAAAGAAATTGAAGGGCATATTGATATCGTTAATGTATTTCGTCGCTCTGAGCATTTGCTTGAAGTTGCAGAAGAGTTTTTAAAAGTAGATGCAGACGTATTTTGGGCACAATCTGGTTTAATTAATGAAGAAGCATATGACCTGCTCGCTAAAAAAGGGTATACTGTAGTTATGGATCGTTGTATAAAAGTCGAGCATGCTTTAACAAAGTAAGATCTATAAGCAGAACAACCAACCCATGCACACTGCTTGCATGGGTTTCACCATGCGTTGAAATAGTAAGAGAGTTTCCGCTACAATAGACGTTAGACAGCTAGCTTTATAAGGCTTATAATCCATGAATACACAAGATATTGCTTTTATAATACGGAAATTTGTGCTAAAATCTTGTAAGTACGCAAAAATAGAAACATACGTTCTGTTGATGCGAACACTATAAAATTAAAAGATAGGATACATGATCATTTATTCTTAGACACGAAGCGCAAACGTTTGTGTTTCATACATAATGTAGTAATGTTCGTTGTGATGAAAGGGGTAGTATGAATGGCTCGGAAACAACAATTTAATTATAATGAAGATGCAATTCAAGTACTAGAAGGATTAGATGCCGTTCGTAAACGTCCTGGTATGTATATTGGAAGTACGGATACACGAGGTCTGCATCATTTAGTATATGAAATCGTCGACAACTCTGTCGATGAAGCTCTAGCAGGCTACGGAGAAGAAATTATTGTAACCATTCACAAAGATAATTCAATTTCTGTACAAGATAAAGGTCGAGGTATGCCAACGGGCATGCATAAACTAGGAAAACCAACGCCTGAAGTTATTTTAACCATCTTGCATGCAGGAGGTAAATTCGGACAGGGTGGATATAAAACAAGCGGAGGCTTACACGGAGTAGGTGCATCTGTTGTAAATGCGCTGTCTGAATGGTTGACTGTAACTATTCATAGAGATGGATTTATTTATGAACAGCGTTTTGAAAATGGAGGAAAGCCGGTTACGACGCTAGAAAAAATAGGGAAAACAAAAAAAACGGGAACAACGATTCATTTCAAACCGGATGCCACGATTTTTTCAACAACCGTGTACAATTATGATACGCTTTGTGAACGGCTCCGCGAATCGGCTTTTCTGTTAAAAGGATTCAAAATAGAGTTAATCGATAAAAGGCATGATCGTCAAGATATCTTTCATTATGAAACAGGTATTCAAGCCTTCGTTTCATATTTAAATGAAGAAAAAGATTCACTTCATCCAGTCGTCTTTTTTGAAGGGATTCATCATAATATTGAAGTTGAATTTGCATTTCAATTTAACGATGGTTATTCTGAAACCATTTTATCATTTGTTAATAATGTTCGTACCAAAGACGGGGGAACGCATGAGTCCGGTGCAAAAAGCGCTATGACGCGTGCGTTTAATGAATACGCCCGTAAAGTAAGCCTGCTAAAAGAAAAAGACAAAAACTTAGAAGGAACGGATATACGAGAAGGATTAGGAGCCATCGTTTCCGTTAGAATACCTGAAGAGTTGCTTCAGTTTGAAGGACAAACCAAAGGAAAGTTAGGTACAAGTGAAGCTCGTTCGTCGGTAGATGCAGTTATTTCTGAAAAACTTGCCTATTTCCTAGAAGAAAATCCAGACGTAAGCTCTCTTCTTGTAAAAAAAGCAATCAAAGCTGCTCAAGCGCGTGAAGCGGCACGTAAGGCGAGAGAAGACGCAAGAAACGGAAAAAAACGAAAGCGTCAAGAAACTGTTCTAAGCGGGAAGTTAACGCCTGCGCAATCAAGAAATCCTCAGCGAAACGAACTGTACCTAGTCGAAGGGGATTCCGCCGGAGGTTCAGCAAAACAAGGAAGGGATCGCCGCTTTCAAGCTGTGCTGCCGCTGCGAGGGAAAGTTATCAATACCGAAAAAGCCAAACTTCAAGATATTTTTAAAAACGAAGAAATTAGTACGATCATTCACGCGATAGGCGGAGGAGTAGGCGCAGATTTTACAATCGATGATATTAACTACGATAAAATAGTCATCATGACCGATGCGGATACGGATGGGGCTCATATTCAAGTGCTTCTTCTAACGTTTTTCTACCGCTATATGAAACCGCTTGTGGAAGCAGGAAAAGTGTTTATTGCTCTTCCACCGCTCTACAAAGTAAGTAAAGGGTCAGGTAAAAAAGAAGTGGTTGAATATTCATGGAGTGACGAAGAGTTGCAAGGTGCTATCGATAAGGTAGGAAGAGGGTATATGATTCAACGCTATAAAGGTCTCGGTGAAATGAACGCAGATCAGCTTTGGGAAACAACAATGAACCCAGAGACGCGTACGCTGATTCGTGTTCGTATTGATGATGCTGCTCGCGCTGATCGTCGTGTGACCACTTTGATGGGCGATAAAGTAGAACCACGCAGAAAATGGATTGAAAGCAACGTAGCGTTTGGATTAGAAGAAGATCCAAATATTTTAGATAATGAAAATGTATTAACGGTCGCAGAGGAGGACGTACAATGACACAAACAGAACGCTTTTTAGATTTACCTCTTGAGGATGTACTAGGCGACCGTTTTGGTCGATACAGTAAATATATTATTCAAGAGCGTGCACTGCCGGATGCAAGAGACGGGTTAAAACCCGTTCAGCGTCGTATTTTATATGCAATGCACGTAGATGGAAATACAGCAGAAAAAGGGTTTCGTAAGTCAGCCAAAACTGTAGGGAACGTAATTGGTAACTATCACCCTCATGGTGATTCATCTGTATATGATGCCATGGTTCGAATGAGTCAAGAATGGAAAGTTAGAAATGTATTAATCGAAATGCACGGAAACAACGGAAGTATTGATGGAGATCCCCCAGCAGCAATGCGTTATACAGAAGCTCGCCTTTCATCGATTGCTGCAGAACTTCTACGAGATATTGACAAACAAACGGTTGAGTTTGTGTCTAACTTCGATGATACAAGCAGCGAACCAACTGTGTTACCAGCTATGTTTCCTAACTTGCTAGTGAATGGATCCACGGGTATTTCAGCTGGTTATGCTACAGAACTTCCTCCTCATCATTTAGGTGAAGTAATTGACGCAACGATCATGCGAATTGATAAACCAGCGTGTACAATTGAAGAATTAATGACGGCTATCCAAGGTCCTGATTTTCCTACAGGGGGAATCATTCAAGGTGTAGACGGGATTAAGAAAGCCTACGAGACAGGTAAAGGGAAAATTATTATTCGCGGAAAAACGGAAGTGGAGTCCATTCGCGGCGGAAAACAGCAAATTGTCATTACGGAAATTCCGTTTGAAGTAAACAAAGCCAACCTTGTGAAGAAAATGGATGAGCTTCGTTTAGATAAAAAAGTGGAAGGTATTGCTGAAGTTCGCGATGAAACGGATCGTACGGGTCTGCGCATCGTAGTAGAATTAAAAAAAGACGCAAATGCTCAAGGAGTACTTCACTTCCTTTATAAAAATACGGATCTGCAAGTACCGTATAATTTTAACATGGTTGCCATTGCTAAAAAGCGACCAAAGCTTATGAGTTTGGCTAACATTCTTGATGCTTATATTGATCATCAAAAAGAAGTAGTAACAAATCGTTCTAAATACGAACTGCAAAAAGCACGTGAACGTGAACATATTGTAGCGGGATTGATTAAGGCACTGTCGATTTTAGATGAAGTTATTGCGACGATTAGAGCTTCTAAAGATAAGCGCGACGCTAAAAATAATTTAATTGGCAAATATGAATTTACAGAACCTCAAGCAGAAGCGATTGTGTCGCTTCAATTATACCGTTTGACAAACACGGACATTACAGCTCTACAAGCGGAAGCTGAAGAGCTAGGTGCTAAAATTAACGAGTTAGAAGAAATCTTACATAGCGAGAAAAAACTTTTTAATGTAATCAAAAAAGAATTACGCCGTGTAAAAAAGCAATACAGTACAGAACGCCGCTCAAAAATTGAAGCGGAAATCGAAGAGATTAAAATTAATCTAGAAGTGATGGTTCCATCTGAAGAAGTGATGGTAACAGTCACAAAAGACGGATATGTAAAACGAACAAGTCTTCGTTCTTACGCCGCGTCTAACGGGCAAGACTTCGGTATGAAAGATACGGACCGAATTTTAGCGAAGTATGAAATTAATACAACCGAAACGCTGCTCATCTTCACAAACAAAGGGAATTATTTATATATGCCAGTGCACGAACTTCCTGATATCAGGTGGAAAGACATGGGTCAGCATATCATGAACATTGTTCCAATTGATAAAGAAGAGCAGATTGTACGAGCGATACCGGTAAAAGAATTTAAAGAAAATCAGTATCTGCTTTTCTTTACGAAAAATGGTATGGTCAAAAAATCAGAATTACTTCAATATAAAGCACAGCGCTACTCCAAAGCTCTTGTCGCCGTTAATTTAAAAGGCGATGATGAAGTAGTGGACGTATATCAAACGGATGGTAAAAAACAAGTGTTTATTGCCACTCGCTCTGGCTACGGACTGCGTTTCCGGGAAGAAGAAATTAATATTGTAGGAACTCGCGCTTCTGGTGTAAAAGGAATTAACTTAAAAGACGATGATTATGTTGTAAGCGGCGTTATCTTCGATGAAGATGAAGCTCTATCAACTGAATTATTTATCGCCACGCAGCGAGGAGCTGTGAAAAAGACAAAAATTGCTGAGTTTGAAGAATCAGCACGAGCAAAACGAGGGCTAGTGATGGTCCGAGAACTAAAATCTAATCCGCATCAAATTGCAAAAGTAAAAGTAATCTCTAAAGAGCATTACATGATAGTGGAATCATCTAAAGGTCAAATCGAGCAGGTTGATCCATCTACAATGCGAGCTAGTGACCGATACAGCAACGGTTCATTCGTATTGGACCAAAGCGAAGCTGGCAATTTAGTTGATATGTGGCTGGAAGAAAAATAACAAAAAAGTAGTAAAGTTTTTAAAGCTTTACTACTTTTTTTTACCCAATATTTTTAAATTAAACTATGTTCTAAATAAACAATATAAAATGATTTTCCTACTCCTCATTCCAAATAAACATCATGCATCTCCTACACAAGCCTCTAAGAAACTTTTGAATGTTCAAATTGTCCAAAACATATATATATAAGAACATCTAGGAGGTGTTATATATGAACTATTTTATTCACGTAACTCCTAAGACTAAACTTTTTGTTCGGGATATTGGAAAAGGGGAACCCGTTCTTTTCCTTCACGGGTGGCCTGTTAACGCTAAAATGTACGAATACCAATTTACAACGCTGCCGGCCTGCGGTATTCGGTGTATTGCTCCTGATCTTCGGGGATTTGGAAAATCAGATACGCCTTTCACCGGCTATTCTTACAATCAATTAGCGGATGATATTCGTATGTTAGTAGAAAAATTAGGACTTAAAAATTATACGCTAGTAGGCTTTTCTATGGGGGGAGCCATTGCCATTCGATATATGAGTAGACACTTAGGATATGGCGTGAAGAAGTTAATTTTATTAGGGGCAGCGGCTCCAAGCTTTATTCAAAAAACTGATTTTCCATACGGACTTCCTTCTGAAGAAGTAAATACAATTATTCAAAATACGTATAGAGATCGTCCTAACATGCTTGAAGACTTTGGGAAAAAATTTTTTAATCAGCCTGTCAGCGCAGCTTTTAGAGGATGGTTTCAAGATTTAGGTTTAGAGGCATCTGGCCATGGAACGATTAAAACTGCGGTGTCTTTACGAGACGAAGACTTACGGGAAGATTTGAGTCAAATTTTCGCTGAGACATATATATTACACGGAAAAAAAGATCAAATTTGTCCATTTGATCTTGCAAAAGTAATGAATCGCCACATTTCATTTTCTACACTGATCCCATTTGAAAATAGTGGACACGGTCTTTTTTATGATGAACGTGAGAAAGTAAATGACACCCTTATTGAACTCATCAATAAAAGCTCAGCCGATAAGTAAGGATACACATTTAAAACCGAATTGGCAGCCAAATAAAAAAAGTAAAAAACCAGCACCTAACGTAATGAGGCGAAAAAGCTTAGGCGTGATAAATTTTCTTGTAAAATGAATGCTGCTCGCAATATTTAAATTCCAAAGAATGATGCCAAAAATAATAAAGAAGCTATGAAAAAAGACGGATAGCCACGTTTGACTTTGAAGGCTTTCGCTTAAGCTTGATCCAAATACACCAAACCAAAACACAATATTTAAAGGGTTCATAAGAGCAATAAAAAAACCTGTAAAAAACGACTTATCTTTTTTAGCAGAAGGGTTATTTACATCTACTGAAAAGGAACGAGAGACAGCTTGTTTCATACTTTGAAAGCCAACAAATGTGAGCATGACAAAACCCGTTGCATACAGGACAACCGTAACAGCCTGCATCTGAACAAAAGGGGTTAACCCTATTAAAATGAGAAGCATAAATAAGATATCGGCTGTCATTCCTCCTAAACCAACTAGCCAAGAAGCCCAAAATCCTTTTGTCAGACCTCTTTTAATCATCTCTATATTAATTGGACCTACCGGTGCTGCGAGACTAATACCTAGAATTATTTGTTTTATAGCAATCAAAAACCACTCCACAAACACAGCCTCCTTTCTAACTTGTCCAATAGTAGCTTATATATATATAGATTAGAATTTTATAATTTAGAAGCGAGATTTAGTTAAAAATACTCATAAACTTTCTTTTTTTTAATACACATGTAACGTTGAGTTCCATAAGGAGGGTTTTAATGGCATCAAAAATGCTTTTTCGAGCTAATGAGATTTTAGAGTCAACGCATGTCCCGTTCTGGGGGAAAGATGCTTTTCAATATTTCCAAAGCGATATATTATCAGAAGAAAATCCATTTCCCTGTATATTAGGGGTAGAAGGCTTTAAAAAAGATTTACTGCGTTTTTCATTTGTGACGACTCCTTATAACTATCAAGATATTAAACATGCAGCGGCGGCACTTAGAGAATACATAGATACATTTAAGACCATAGGTCGCTATACATCCTTTGTGTTATTCTTTAAGCCTGAACATAAAGAACGGTCAATGGAAGAGTACGAAACGATGTTCTGGGATACGCTGACGTTTCTTCATCAAATTGATCAAAAGAAATGGCCGCAAGATATTCCGAAAGACCCAAAAGATGCATTATGGGAATTTTGTTTTCACGGAGAACCTATTTTTGTCGTCTGTAATACGCCTGCTCATTCTCTACGTAAAAGCCGTAAGAGCAGAGGATTTATGATTACATTTCAGCCGCGGTGGGTGTTTGAAGGTATGACAGGAGATTCAAAAATAGGGAAGCATGTACAAAAAGTCGTCCGCGATCGGTTAAAAACATATGATGACGTATCAGCTCACCCTGAGTTAGGCTGGTATGGACAGCAGGAAAACAGAGAGTGGAAGCAATATTTTTTACACGATGATAATAACCATACTACCGGACAGTGTCCATTTAAATTAAAAAGGAGTGAGCAGCATGGACGTAAAAAAAGCCTCTATTAAAAAAGGAGTTGGCGGAAAGTTTGAAGAAGTAATTAAAGAGCTGCTTCCGGCGTATACTGGATACGTTGAAGTACAGCACGATATTGCTTTTCAAACACATCCGTCTCATACGCATCCAACTGATGAAATTCTTCATATCCTTGAAGGATCTATTTACTTTACAGTTGAACGTGATACGGTTCTATGTCAGGCCGGAGATCGGATACATTTACCGAAACAAACGGTTCATTCTTCAAAAGCCGGTCCTGATGGATGCACATACGTTATTTCCATTTTAAAATAAAGACGAAAGAAGATGATGCTTATGCTACGTTCCCGGCCAGTGTTGCTACTTATCGATGTACAAGAAGGGTTTTATTCACCCCAGTGGGGAGAAAGAAACAATTTAGATGCAGAAAAGAATATGCTGACGCTACTGCAAGCATGGAGGCGCCAAGACTATCCTGTCATTCACGTGCAGCATGCATCAGAAAATCCAGACTCTCCTTTACATCCAAGTTCAAAGGGGTTTCAGTTCAAAGAAGGATTTGGTCCACAAGAAGACGAATACTTAATTCGCAAGCACGTGAACAGCTGTTTCATTGGAACAGAGCTAGATAGCTATTTAAAAGCAAATGGCTATGATACGCTTATCTTAATAGGACTAACTACTAATCACTGCGTCTCTACGACTGCGCGCATGGCTGGAAATCTAGGGTATAGGACGTATGTTGTGAACGATGCAACGGCCTGTTTTGATTGTATGTCCTACGATGGAAAAACCAGACTTCTTGCAGAAGATGTACATACATTCGCACTGTCTTCCTTGCACGGAGAGTTTGCAACGGTCGTTTCTACAAAAGAGACTCTTCAAGTCCTTCAAACCTTTCAATATGCCCAAAACCAATAACCGATGTGCATACGCACATCGGTTTTTTATGTAGATTATGTTTCTTAAAAGAAGTAAAATAAAGATAATTCTATACTATAAGGAGTTTGTACATATGATCATTCGTTATGCTAAAGAAGAAGATTTACCTATGCTTGTTGAAATTTATAATCAGTCCGTTCAAACAAGTGCTGCTACTTTTGACTTAACGCCTGTAACAGTAGAACAAAGAAGGGGCTGGTTTAATAATCATATTAGCAATGAACTTTTTCCACTTATTGTCGCGGAAAAAGATGGAGTAGTAGCGGGCTATGCTTCGCTTTCCTCGTATCGAGATAAAGAAGCGTACATTCAAACAGTAGAGCTATCGATTTATATTGATAAAAATCAACAAGGGCATGGTATTGGGAAACAGCTTATGAAGCGCATTTTGGAATTAGCTAAAGAGCTCGACCATCACGTTGTCATTTCAGGAATTACAAAAGGGAATGATATCAGTATCAAAATGCATGAGCAATTTAATTTTACATTTTGCGGAGAGTTTAAAGAAGTGGGCTGGAAATTTGATCAGTGGCAAGATGTACTTTTTTATCAGCTTATTTTATAAGATGTATGACACCTTTACACATTGTAACGTTTTAGTTTCATGTGTAAAGGTTATTAAAATAATAAGTTGTTTTATTATTTTAATACGAAAGGTGTTAGCTATCATGAGTACACATTTTCAATATCAACATCTAAGAGCTGTGCCGAAAAGATGGTCCCAAAAAGAACTGCATATCCAGCTGAATAGAATCAAACACAATTCTGAACTATCTACTATAGCAGCAGATCCGCTTTTTCATCTGTTAGAATGTACCCGTTCAGGCCTTCAAACTAAACAAGAAATCATAGACTACATCCAAACCATTCCTAATCACCAACTTCCATCTTTTGCAACTCATTTAAGCAGGTTAATTCAGCGTATTTATTATATCGAAGCTGCTGATTACTATAACCGTCCCCTCAAAGGTTATATGCTTGTTATGAAAAACCAACCCGCTTATATATCTCTTCATTTTGCCGATCAGCTCATATAAAAAAAGCTCTCTATTCAAAAGGGGACTGACCCCTGTTTTTGAGACAGGGATCAAAACACCTTTTAAACGACCAGTTGCCGATATTGTACCGGTGACTGGTTGTTTAGTTTTGTTTGAATACGGGCATTGTTATAATAAGTAATATAGTTTTTGACGGTTTGCTCTACGATGGTGGTCGTAGTATATGTCAACTCGTCAAGGTAGAACGTTTCAGACTTTAGCGAGGAATGAAACGATTCGATAGAGGCATTATCTGCGGGAGTCCCTTTGCGGGACATACTCATGGTAATGCCTCTTTCTTTGATTTTTTGTTGATAAGCATACGATGTGTACACGGAACCTTGATCGCTATGCAGCGTGCATCCTTCAGGCAAAGAAGGAAGTTGACTTAACGTATCTAAAACAAACGCTACGTTTTGACAATCACCAATGGAATACGCAATGATTTCTCCGTTAAATAAATCCTGAATACTTGAAAGATACAACTGTTTGGGTCCAAAAGGCAAGTAGGTAATATCCGTCACTAGTTTTTGAAGAGGACGATCAGCTCGAAATTCACGATTTAATACATTCTCTGCAACCTGATAAGGTTGCCCTGTTCGCTGACGTTTCTTCCGTTTTACGCGACATTGCCAACCATACTTCTGCATGGCACGCTGCACAAACTTATGATTAATCTTCATCGTTCGATTGAGTAATGCTGTAATCTTTCGATAGCCATATCGAAACTTGTGTTTATGACATTGTTCACCAACTTGTTGTTCCATCCATTTCTTTAATGTATCCCGTTTTGTATGTTGCTTCCAACGATAGTAAGTGGATCGAGGGATATTAAGATGTAAACAGATTTGATAAATAGGCACCTGACCTTTTAGCTCTTCCACTGTGTTTACTACAATTTCTGGTACCACTTCCTTTCCAATTCCTTGTACTTTTTTAAGATCTCAATCTGTTGCTTTAACTGCCGGTTCTCTGCCTCTAACTTAGACGTCTCGCTTTTAAATTCAGGACCTTTTCCATATGAATACTGCTTGCCTACAGGCTGTCCAAATCGATGCATTTCTCCATTTTTATACCATGTCATCCACGTTTTCAATTGGGTATGATTACGAATATTCAGCTGTGACAATACTTCTTTTACAGGTATACCAGCTAATCTCATTTCAATCGCTTTTAATTTTATTTCTACCGGATAACTGACTCTTGTCCCCATAGAAAAAACACCTCCAAGTTATTGTTAGGTACTACATACCCGTTTTTTAACTTAAAGGTGTTTTTTATTTGTCTCACTCTAGGGGGTCAGTCCCAAAGAATAGAGAGCTTTTTTTATTCGTATTTTTTCACTGTTACTTGACATTCTTTTAACGGGATAAGCTTCGATTTTTTCGTCCATTTGTATCCTAACCACACAATTAAGAATAAAGGAAGTCCGATATAAGAAACAAGTACACCGTACCAGTCAATCGAGTCACCCATAAACGCCGAATAGTTTTGGCCTAAAATAACAACGGCACATAAAATAAAGGCAAAGATAGGGCCAAATGGGAAAAGTTTTGCATGATATGGAAGTTCACTCAAATCATGACCTTGAGCAACAAATGCTCTTCTAAAACGATAGTGGCTGATCGCAATTCCTAACCAAGCAATAAAACCAGACATACCAGAAGCGTTAAGTAACCACGTATATACCGCACCGTCTCCAAAAAATGAAGCACCAAATGCAAGTGTACCGACAAGTGCCGTTGCGATTAAGGCATTAACTGGAACGCCTCGTTTATTCACTTTTGCTAAGAACCTTGGTGCTTTTCCATCTTTCGCTAAGTTCCACAGCATACGCGTAGAAGCATACATGCCTGAGTTACCAGCAGATAAAACAGCTGTTAAAATAACGGCATTAATCGCTGATGCTGCAAACGCCAGACCTGCTCGTTCGAATATTAAAGTAAACGGACTTACTCGCACGTCATCACTTGCTAATGAATTCGCTGTGTATGGAATAAGCATTCCAATAACAAAAATAGCTAAAATATAAAATAACAAGATGCGCCAGAAGACTTGTTTAACTGCGCGAGGAACCGTTTTTTCCGGATCTTCACTTTCTCCAGCTGCGACTCCAAGCAACTCTGTTCCTTGGAATGAAAAACCAGCTGCCATAAAGATACCTAGTACAGTGAAGAATCCACCGTGAATCGGTCCATCACCAAGCGTGAAGTTTTTAAAACCTGGTGCTTCATTGTTAAAGATACCAAAAATCATCATAATACCAATAACTAAAAAGATAATAACCGTTACTACTTTAATTAACGAAAACCAAAATTCAGATTCACCAAATCCTTTTACAGAAAGGTAGTTAAGCCCAAACATAATTAATAAAAACAGGGCACTCCATAAAATAGAAGAAGAGTTCGGGAACCAAAATTTCATAATAAGGGCTCCAGCGGATAATTCAGCTGCAATCGTAATAGCCCAGTTATACCAGTAGTTCCAGCCGAGAGCGAAACCAAAGGATGGATCTACAAAACGAGACGCATACGTACTAAATGAACCAGCTTCAGGCATATAAGCTGCGAGCTCTGCTAGACTGGTCATCAAAAAGTAAACCATTACGCCAATAATAGCGTAAGCTAAAAGCGCTCCCCCAGGTCCTGCTGTGTGAATTGCTCCACCACTTGCTAGGAATAAGCCGGTTCCGATGGCTCCTCCTAATGAAATCATCGTTAAGTGGCGAGATTTCAACCCACGTTTTAATTCTTGCTGCTCTTGCATAGATAAATACTCCTTTCGAATGTACGGAAAGAGACGGGATAACATAAAAAAAGCCCGCAGTATATGTGCGCGCTTTTAAATCTGAAAACCGCGTCAACCTTCCGTGAAGATAGCTCTTCACATCACTCGCATGATGTGACAGTTCTGTTCCTGTTCGGAGACAGCCCCAGCTTAAATCAACCGAGAAGTGATTTAAACTTCGGCAATTTTTCCTTTCAAGCAACATCCTCAATGTTCTCTGCATTTCCGTTACTTTACTATTAAAAACTGCGACCTCTACCTCATCGATTAGGATGAGGGTTTTTTATATTCAATTGACATAAAAGAAGTATAACAAATACTAAAACGATTGTCATTATAAAAAATAGATTCAGAAAATAGAAACATCTTTGAAATCTCTCGAATCTATTTTGTTACGTATGGTATAATAAACATTGTCTTTATACTACATAAATATCCAAACGTACCACAGGGGGAGCCGCCGTGCTGAGAGTGAACGAAATGTTCAGACCCTTCGAACCTGTTAGTTAACGCTAGCGTAGGAATGTGGGAATAGTAGCATATATTTGCTTACTCCTGTGTAAACCGTTTGATATGAATGATTCAAAAACAGGAGTGAGAAACGTGAATAAAGCATTACCTTTACAGGCTAAAATTGAAATAGCTATTTTTGCAGCATTGGCTTTTTTGATTGATCTTTTACCTTCTATAAAAATTGCAATAGGTGTAAGCATTTCGTTCTCTATGGTTCCTATCTTTATTATGTGTTTTCGATGGGGAGTTAAAGGAGGAGCTTTATCTGGATTTCTATGGGGAATATTGCAACTAGCTTTAGGAAATGCGTATATTTTAACCCCGTTGCAAGCTTTTATAGAGTATATTATCGCTGTTACCTTTATTGGATTTGGCGGGATTTTCTCTAGTTCTATTAAAGGATATTTAGCTAATAATCAAAGATCAAAAGCTTTCTTTTTTATTATCTTATCTTTAATTATAGGAAGTTTTGCTCGTTATTTTTGCCATTTTATTGCCGGTTTAATATTTTGGGGATTTGCTGCACCAAAAGGAATGCCTGTTCTATGGTATTCTTTCTCGATGAATGGGATTTCGATGATTGGGTCGTTGCTATCATGTCTAATTATCCTTTCATTGTTAATTCCATCGGCATCAAGAATGATTGTAACTAAATCACACTCATCATAAGAAAAAAGACTAAATCTGCCAAGATTTAGTCTTTTTTCTTATTTGTCACCTTTGTTTACACAAAAGTGTGTCAGGTTTGATAACATAGTTAGTGAAATATTCAAAAAACTGTTTTATGATAGTCAACATATTCAAACGAGATAAAGGATTGATCGTATGCTACAGAAATGGATCACGAGCATAGGTTTAGATATTGGAACAAGCACAACAAAACTGATTGTAAGCAAACTGTTAATAGCAAATCAACAAAATCAGTTTACGCTGCCAGGCTGTCAAATTATTGATCGTCGCGTAACGTATGCAAGTTCCATCTATACAACACCTATGGTAAACGAGGTTGAAATCGATGTTCGAAGGTTAACGCTATTACTAGAAAAAGAGTACAAAAAAGCAGGGATCTCCTTAGATCAAGTGGAGGCGGGTGCTGTGATCATCACAGGAGAAACGGCTCGGAAGCAAAATGCAGAGAGTATCGTTCACTATCTAGCTGAACACGCTGGGAATTTTGTTGTTGCAACAGCTGGTGCTGACTTAGAAGGAATGTTAGCGGCAAAAGGATCGGGAGCAATCGAACATTCTGCTGAAACCAATAAAGTGATTGCCAATATTGATGTAGGTGGAGGCACTGCTAACATCGCCTTATGTCAAAATGGAAAAGTGATTGAAACGTTTACCCTGCATGTAGGCGGAAGATTAATTCGACTAAACGAAGATGGTATTGTTACCTACGTTTCGTCTTATTTAACTGAATTTTTAAAAAATAATTCTCTGATGCTTCAAGAAGGCGAAAAAGCAACATTTGAAAAACTCTCGTCTATTTGCAAATTGCTAGCTAAAGAAACCGTGGATTATGTGAGCGCACTGAAGCAAACCTCTTTGCTGCTCGTTTCCCCTCATACAAGATCTTCTACTCGGCCAGAGACAATCATGGTCTCGGGAGGAGTAGGAGCCATGATAGAGAAGGAGAAACCAAAAACAGTGAAGGAAGTGGCCATACACGGAGACATTGGTCCGCTGCTAGCTTATCAGTTTCAAGCCATACAGGTATCTCAAGCCGCTGAAACAACGCGAGCCACTGTCATTGGAGCTGGTATGCAAAATACAGAAGTTAGCGGATCAACCGTATACATTAAATCAAAGCGGCTGCCGCTAAAAAATATTCCGATTATAGAGATACCCGTACAGCAAGAGGAGGAGTGGAATCCGCAGCTGTTTCAAGAAAGAGCTCGAACGGCATGTATGCAGGCTTCAACTGTTTTCAGCGCAGAAGATCCTCCCGTTGCTATTGCTTTATCTCATTTCCCTTACTGCAGCTATATAATGCTGCAAGAATTAGCAAAAGTAATAAGCGCTGAATTTGGTGCTTGTTTTAAAGGAGCTAAGTGCCTCGTTGTTTTATGCGAGCAGGATATTGCTAAAGCTTTAGGACAAGCACTAGCCAAACAGGAGAACGAATTAGAAATTATTTGTTTAGATCAAATTGACTTTACCCACGGAGATTATATCGATCTAGGGTTACGCGTAGCTGGAGAGGCAATCTCTGTTTCGATTAAAACACTCGCTTTTTCATCATAATCAACTGAACATACAAGGAGGAAACGATGTTTAAAACTACCCGGTTGTTAGGAGAAACATTTTCATTTTATAGCTTGAAAGAAATTATGGCCAAAGCAAACGAAGAACGTTCTGGAGATCAGCTCGCAGGAGTTAGCGCTGAGTCAATGAAAGAACGAATGGCAGCCAAACAAGTGCTAGCTGATATCACACTTGCTGATATTCGAAATTACCCGCTGCTAAGCGCAGATGAAGACAACGTCTCGGCATTAATCGAAAGTCAGATTGATTCATCGGTTTACGACATTATTAAAAATTGGACAGTAGGGGAGTTAAGAGAATACATCTTATCTGATGAGCATACCGGAGAAGACCTTCTTGCGCTTAGCAAGGGATTAAACAGCGAAATGATTGCGGCAGCTACTAAAATTATGTCCAATTTAGATTTAATTCAAGGAGCTGCCAAGATAGAAGTGCAAACTACTTGTCAAACGACTATCGGTCAAAAAGGCGTATTGGCTTCAAGAGCCCAGCCTAATCATCCTTCAGATAACTTAAAAGGAATGAGAGCATCTCTCTACGAAGCGTTAAGCTATGGAATTGGAGATGCGGTTATCGGAATTAACCCTGTTATTGATACAACGGATAATATCTACGCGCTTTTAAATGAAACAAAAAATATAATCAACCAATGGTCAATTCCTACTCAAAACTGTGTATTATCACATGTGACGAGTCAAATGAGAGCAATCGAAAAAGGAGCAGCTGCTGACTTGATTTTCCAAAGTTTAGCAGGCACAGAAGCCGGTAATGATTCATTTGGGATTTCACTGTCTATGCTCGATGAAGCGACAGCGTTAATTCATGAAAAAGGGACAGCAAAAGGTCCGAACCGCTGGTATTTTGAAACAGGACAAGGTTCTGAACTGTCAGCAGAAGCCCACTATAATATTGATCAAGTAACGCTCGAAGCTAGATGCTACGGCTTAGCTCGCCACTACAAGCCTTTCTTAGTTAACACGGTTGTTGGATTTATTGGACCTGAATATTTATATAACAGCAAACAAGTCCTGCGAGCTGGGCTAGAAGATCACTTTATGGGCAAAATGCACGGCTTGCCTATGGGAGTAGACGTATGTTACACCAATCACATGGATGCTGATCAAAACGATATGGATAATTTAAGTATGCTTCTAGGAACAGCTGGGGTGAACTTTGTAATAGGAGTGCCCATGGCTGATGACTGCATGCTAAACTATCAGTCTCTTAGTTATCATGATATCGCAACCGTGCGCAATGTACTCGGCCGTACCCCAACTCCGTTATTTCAAAAATGGCTTGAAGATCAGCGTATTATGGAAAACGGACGCTTCACATCAAGAGCTGGAGACCCAACTATTTTTATGAATTTGATTTAAGGAAGGTGCTTACTATGATACCAAAGTCAAATCGCGATCCGCTTGAAACACTGAAACAATTTACCCCTGCCCGCATAGGTGTTGGTCGTACGGGAACAAGGCCGCTAACAAAAGACGTTTTATCTTTTCGCACAGATCATGCCGCAGCCGTAGACTCTGTATACGGCTCAGTTTCAGAAGATATTCTATCTGAGTTTAACCTTTTTTCTGTGAATACACGCGCGGAGTCAAAAGAACATTATTTAAAACGGCCGGATCAAGGGAGGTTATTAGCAGATGGCGCTAAGAAAGAGATTTTAAAAAACTGCGTGCCACAGCCTGATGTACAAGTAGTGGTATCAGATGGACTGAGCGCTAAGGCAATTGAAGAAAACATGAGCGACGTGTATCCTGCTTTAATTGATTCACTGGAGTCATATGGACTTCGTATCGGGACTTCGTTTTTTGTAAAAGGAGGACGAGTTGCATGTATGGATGAAATTGGTGAAGTCATAAAGCCAAAAGCACTTGTGCTATTGATTGGAGAGCGACCTGGGCTGGTCAGTGCTGAATCCATGAGTGCTTACATGTGCTATGAACCTAGCAAAGGCAAAAAAGAGTCTGATCGTATGGTTATTTCTAATATTCATAAAAGAGGAACGCCTCCTATTGAGGCAGCCGCACATATCGGTACCATGATTGACAAAATGATTAAGCAGCAAACAAGCGGTGTACATCTTATTGTCTAAACATCAAAAGGAGGAGAACGTATGGCGTTACAAAAACAATTAAAACCTATTCATTTATGGGCTATTTCAGTTGGTATGGTTATTTCAGGACAATACTTTGGGTGGAACTACGGGTTTGAACAAGGCGGGATTATCGGACTTGCAATTGCAACCTTAATTGTAACGGTGTTTTACACAACGTTTATGTTCAGCTATGCAGAGCTTTCAACATCTATCCCGCAAGCTGGTGGACCTTCAGCTTATGCAAGAAGAGCACTTGGACCTTTTGGCGGATATATCGCCGGAATTGCATGCTTGCTTGAATTTATTTTTGCTCCTCCTGCTATTGCGGTATCAACAGGAGCATACCTGCACTTTCTTATCCCAGCCGTTAACCCTGTATATGCAACGGTAGGTGCCTTTATTTTCTTTGTTTTACTAAATTTAATCGGGGTAAAAGAAGTAGCGGTGATTGAGCTTACAGCTACCATTGTTGCACTAATTGGTTTATCTATTTTTTATGTAGCTGGTTTGCCTCATGTACAAACATCAAATATTTTTAACGATCATTCATTTATTAACGGGCCAACAGGGGTACTAGCGGCTATTCCATTCGCTGTTTGGTTCTATCTTGCAATAGAAGGCGGAGCAATGGCAGCGGAAGAAGTGGAAAACCCTAAGAAAAACATTCCTAAAGGATTTATTGGAGCGATTATTACTCTTGCAACCGCAACGTTGTTTACGCTATTTGTAACAGCAGGACTTGGCGGAGGAAGCGGGAAGCTAGCCGATTATCCACTTCCGCAGGCACTGTCTTCTGTATACGGAAACGGCATTTCAACCGTTGTTGCTATTATCGGGCTATTCGGATTGATTGCTAGTTTAAATGGAATCATCATGGGATTTTCAAGACAAACCTATGCGCTTGCACGAGATGGTTACTTCCCTAAATTTCTTGCTAAAACGAATAAAAAAGGAGTTCCTGTCGGCGGTTTGTTGATTCCGGGAGCAATCGGTGTGATTTGTGCTGGATCTGCCACGTTTGCCAATGCCCTTATTATCTTATCTGTATTCGGAGCAATGATGATGTACTGCATCAGTTTAGTTTCTCTTTTTATTTTACGCAAAAAAGAACCTAACTTGTCTCGTCCTTTTAAAGTAAATTACCCGGTAGTGCCAAGCGTTGCTTTAGTATTAGGGATTCTGTGCTTATACAGCATTATAAAATACAGTGTGCTTACAACAAGTTTAATGCTGTTTGGTGTTTCTCTACCTTTAATGTATGTGATTCTTGGCATTTTCCTTCTTTCAATTATTTACTATGTTTTTTATGGTTCAAGACAGCTTAAAAAAGAGGCATCCAATTCATATCAAGAAGCATCTATTAAATAAGAAGAAAAACGGCTGCTGTAAGAGCAAGCCGTTTTTCTTGTGAAATTAAAGGGTTGAGCGTTTTTTTGTAGAATGATATACTAGGTCTGTTTGTTGGAAGAATATACATACATTTATATTAGATAAAGAAGGGGCAATTATGATGAACAAACGTAATACAATCATTATCACGGTTGTTTCATCTATTCTGTTATCAGCCTGTCAGCAAGAAGAGACAATAAAAGACGGAAATACAATGATAGTAGAAAAAGATGCAAAAAAAGTACTAAATGAACCAAAAACACAGGTAGAAAGCATTCAATCAATTGATTTGAATAAAGAAGCAATGAGCGGAAAATTTATCACAGCCTGGATGACTGATTACTTTTCAGCGTTTGGAAAAGCAGTTGATGACAACTCTTTTAATGATCTAAAAGCTTTTTTGAAAGCGGACAGTTCTTTTTATAAAGAGCAGAACCTTCTTGTTGAAAATTTCACACGACAAGGCATCGAGCAGAAGAAGCAAACGTTTCATATTGTCAATTGGTATGAAGAACCTAACCATGTGTTCAAAATACAAACCCACGAGGAAAGCTTATTAAAACAGCCCGGCAAAGATCCTTACAGCAAAGTTTGCGACCGCCTTTATACAGCTGTTTACCAAAACGATACGTTAAAGCTATCGAGTGTAGAACCATTCGACTTTTCATCTAAACCAAATACACACACTGAAACTCCCACTACACAAACAACAGATTTACACGACTACGATGGAAAATGGACCACTGGCAATGATAACGGATCTCCTATCATTCAATTTCTTGCTATATCCAACTCGGAAGCGACGATTAAAATAAATTCGTACCAGCCACCTAGCAAAATCCGCGTGTCAACCGTTGAACAAAAAAATATTCGCTTTGAAAATAACCAAGCCGTCATTGAATATGAAAATGATGGACAAGGAAATAAAGGAACCATTGTCATTACGCTTAAAGAAAACTCCATTTCGTTACTCGCTAAAACAGATCAACATAAAAAGGCAAAATGGGGAATTCCAAGCGGTGATTACGTACTTGATACGTTCGAAAATTAAAGATCCTTTTAAGAATAGACTAAATTCGGCATTGAGGAGGACACCTTATGCATAAAAAATGGACGATTGCATTCGTTCTACTGCTGCTAATGGTTTTGACGGCCTGTGAAGAAAAAGAAACAGTTAAGTTATCCAAACCAACTGAACCTTCCTCAGATGAAGTGATCCCAAAAGATCAAGCTAAGTCATCTATCAAGCCTGATCTTGTATCAGAAAAAAAAGCAGAAAAAACTGCAGTTGAGACGATGAATAAAATTTCAAGCACCTATAAAGAATTAGGTGAAGAGTATGAATGGGATAATGAATCTAACCCTGCTGATTATGAAACGTTAAAAAAAGCGCTAACGCCATATGCAACATCATCTTTAATTGCAACAAAGTTAAAAAGTATCTCCACTAACTATTACTGTAAAGAATGTAATATGAGCTTTTTCCCTGATGTTAATCATCTTATTCGCTTTGAACTTATTAACAATCACGCCGGGCAATTTTCGGTGTCAGCCATTGAACCAATTAGTAAAGAAGGAAGCGGCGGACTGACCATTTACATGAATTTTAAATACGTTAATAAGCAATGGAAGTTAAATGAATGGGATGAAGTTACCTATCATCAAAAATACCTCAACATTACGGCCGATGAATATATGGAATACGTGAAGTCAATTAATCCTTCTAGTGATATTTCATACCAAGGCGAAACAACCCGCACAAATGAAAAAGGGGAAAAGGAAGAAATCATGGTTTTCAAAGAGAACCATACAAAGTATGCCATCAGCAAAAACAGCTCTCAGCGAATCGACGACTTTAAAGAAGATGAAAAAGAAAAAGAAGAGAAGGAAGAAAAAGAGTTTAATTTAAAAAATATCCCAAAAGTTGATCAAGAAACAGCAGATATTTTTATTGAACATTATTTGCGAGATTTAACAAAGTCCATTAACACAAATAAATTCGAACACGTACAGCCTTATATCCAGCGTGACAGTGTTTTGTGGAATGATCAAAAGCAGCTTGTGAAAATGCTGTATGAAAGAGACATTCGAGAAGAACTCGTTGATTATTCGGTATTAGACGTTGAACCTGTGAGTGAAAAAGAAGATGATGATGAAACGGTCTATACAATCCAAACAAAAGAAGTTATTTCCATTACAACGAACGGTCAAAGTCAAGAAAAAGAGTATTACCGAACGTATACCGTTTCTTACAGCAACAAACAGTTGTATCTGACAAAAATTGAATCACTTTAAAAAACATCACGTTCTGCGTGATGTTTTTATGTATACACAATTTGTGTAATTCCTATCATGATAGATTTTAACGTTCCACCATAAAAAGCAAATCTTTAGAAAGAGCATTTTGAAAAATACTTTACTAAACTAACGCAAGATAACTCTTCCTTATCAAGCGTTCACATGATAAAGTAGAGTAATAAGCAGAAAATAGAATTTATTTTACATATAATGGATGTTTTTATTAAAATCTTAAAAAAACGGCTTTCTAAATTGAGTTTTGAGAGGTTTTTGAAAAATTTTAATGGTATTTGTTGCAGTTTGATAAAAATTCATTATATACAATTTTGGATCATTTAAAAGGTATTCATTTATTTGTGGTAATTAGGAGGGTTAAAATGGAAGAATTTGAATTATCGCCTGCGAAAAATTCGTTTCGCCAGCTAAAAGAGCAGTGGGAAGAGGCAGAGCTCTTAGATGAAGATAACAACTTGAATTTAAAGCACGTTTCAGATGAAGAATTTATTCAGCTCTTTTTTTCAATGCGTATTATCAAAAAATCACTTTCTCCTCATACGATCAGATCTTACAATCAAGACATGAAAACGATTCTGTCTTTTTTCTATGAACGAGAGATTACATTAAAATCGATTGGATTTATGGAAGTCAAATTATTTAATGAAGAAATGATAAATCAATATGCCAATCGCACTGCTGCAAGAAAACTAGAATTTTTTAGAAGAATGCTAGAGTTTGGACACGCTACTCATTTTTATCCTTCGCTGTATACGACGTGGATTGAAAAACCATCTATCGCAAAAGGACATTACAGTGATAAGGAAAAACAAAATCGTACCGAATACCGAGAGCTAACCGATCGCGAAGCCCAGGTGATTGTAAATGCGTTAGAATCCGTCGTGCGCATTCGCCAGCATGAAAAGGAATTCAAAGCGCGCAATCGCTTAATGGGAATGCTTTTGTATATGAGTGGAATGCGTTCAAGTGAACTGCTAAGTTTAAATTGGGGAAGCTTCCGCGAAGACCGCCGCGGAAATTTGGTTGTAGATGTGATTGGTAAAGGAAAAAAAGAACGCACTATTCCCGTGTTTGATGATGTGAAAGAAACGCTTTTCACTTATCGGCAAGCGTTAAATGAAAGCACCGAACTAAGTCCTTTTGACACTGAACCGCTTTTTTACTCCATTAAAGAGTATTATCGTACCGGCGAAAAAAAGCGATTATCCTATACAACGTTGTATCGAACGATTAAATCAGCTGTTTATAAAGTGAAAGGAAACGCGTCTATTTCTCCTCATTGGTTTCGTCATACCTTTATTACAAATAGTTTAGCTAATGACGTTCCGCTTGCGGTTGTGAAACAAGTAGTAGGGCATTCTTCTATTGCTACAACGAACGTTTATCTTGAAAAACTTCAAGAGGATATGGTATACGACGCGTTTCGAAAGTCGGGCTATCGCTAATCACTTATAATATTTTTATGTAAACTAAAAAATATATATTTTCATTTTTACTGCTTATGCGTATGAAATAAGTTGTATAAATGAATAAGTTACTTTTCCTACAATATACTGGTAGAAAGTCGATAAAGGAGGGAGCTACCTATGACGGCTAAACATCCGCTTCACTACCATTTCGGAGAAGTAACGGAGCTTTTTCATTACATATACGAAGTTTGTGAAACAGCAGGTATTTATATTGACTGGAGCGGAACAGCCCAAACCGTTCAGCTATATCGAAGTAAAGAATCTTTTTTATCCGGAGAACGCTACATCGGAGCGATTCAATATGAAGGGAGCAATCAGTTTCAAAAAAGATGGCCTTCTACCGTCAGTTTGAGATTTCGACGTGCAAACTTGTCGTTTATTTTAAAATATTGTTTAGAACAAATTGAAGACTACCGCAAAGACACAAATAAAGAACCCTTCATTAATCCAAATGCAGAATCCATCGCGTTTAAATTCACCTCTTTAACAGATGAAACCAAACAAGTGATTTCAAAAATTAAAGAAGTATTATGTATTGCCAACTACGTATAAAACCCCGCAGAATGTTACCTGTGGGGTTTTGGGTATTTAACGCAGGTTTTCTGCGTCTTGAAGCAATTGTTCGGCGCGGAATTCAAGTTTTTGTAAAGTGTCGGTATAAATCTTTACCTGCTGCTCGTTTAGCTGGGACGTTAATTCGGAAAATACCTGTTCTACAGCAGGCGTCACTTCTGTTTTTAAACGCAGGCCGTCTTCTGTTATTTGAATAAAAAACGAGCGGCGATCTTCTGGGTTTCTAACACGCTGAATCCAATTTTGTTTTTCTAGTAAATCTAAAATTTTAGTCAGCGTCGCTTGATCTTTATCTGCTCGCTCAGCTAATTGCTTCTGTGTACTATATTCAGCTTCTGATACGCGCTTTAAAACGGTCCACTGTTCTGGCGTAATCCCAAAAGGACGTAAGTGTGCGGCAACGACTCTGCTTAAGCGCTTACTTGTACGAACGGTGGGAATGCCGAATATTTCTTCTAACGATTCCATATAAAACCTCCTGCATATATACCTGCTGTGATTATATCAGCTGTTTTTATTTCTGTAAATTTGTTTGTAAAGGTGATCCTTTATAAAAATAAATTTACACAATAAATTGCAAATACACTAGACTTATTGTGTGTATCCTTGTAATCTAGTGTAAGAATAGTTAAACTTTTTCAAAAACAGTAGGGGGTACACACATCCATGATTAAAGCGGTTTTTTTCGACCTAGATGACACGCTACTTTGGGATCAAAAAAGCGTAAAAGAAGCATTCGTTGCAACATGTACATATGCAAGTGAAAAATATAATCTAAAACCTGAAGAACTAGAAGAAACGGTGCGTAAGGAAGCAAGAGAATTATATGCTTCGTATGAAACCTATGAATTTACGCAAATGATTGGCATTAATCCATTTGAAGGGTTATGGGGAAATTTTTTAGACGATCATGATCAATTCCGAAAAATGAAAGATATTGTTCCTACTTATCGAAAAGAAGCTTGGACTCGAGGCCTTCGTGCTCTAGGAATTCACGACGATGCTTTTGGAGCGGAATTAGCTGAACGTTTTCCATTAGAGCGCCGCAAAACACCTTTTGTATACGAAGAAACGTTTGAAGTGCTTGATCAATTAAAAGGAAAGTACAAGCTGCTGCTGTTAACAAACGGTTCACCTGACTTACAAAATACCAAATTAGATATTACATCAGAACTAGTTCCATATTTTGATGAGATTGTGATTTCAGGGGCATTTGGCCGGGGTAAGCCTGATCCATCTATTTTCGACCATGCTTTATCACTTATGGATTTAAAGAAAGATGAAGCGATCATGGTTGGAGATAATTTAATGACAGATATACTGGGTTCTTCTCGCGTTGGAATGAAATCTGTATGGATTAATCGTCACGATAAAGAGCGAAATGAAGTCATTCCTACTTATGAAATTACCCATTTAAGTGAACTGCATTCAATTTTAGATGAACTAAATTCGTAATACGAACAAACAAAAAGAGGCGTAAATCGTCTCTTTTTTTGTTGTAAAAACAAGTACAAAAGTCTCTGAAAGTCCTATATCCGTTCCAAATCTCACTGACTTCAGTCACTTTTTCTTCTTCCTGCATAGTAAACCAATCTTATCCTTGATTCCCAGATAAATACCATGTAGCATAGTATATAGACTAGTCATTGGAGGAATAACATGAATAAAATAGTTACCAGAAGCCTTGTAGCGGCTGTTTTGTTCACAAGTCTCGCCGCTTGTGAAGACAAACAAGGCGATACGCACGTCACTTACAAAAATCCTCAACCTAAACATGCCCCTGGAGCAGACACCATTTCAGCAACAGATGAAACGATGGCGCCTGTAAGCCGGGTAGCGACAGAAGATGAAACCGATGATCGATTAGCGTTTGGAGAACGATCAAAACACGGTCAATATTATGTTTCCACAACGGATGCACAATTTTTTCCTGTTAAAGGAGCTAAACAAGTAAACACTCAGTACGTTGTCGTATCCGTTCAGTTTCAGCGAACACCTAATGAACATTCGACTGTAGTATTAAACGACACAACGTTTACATTACAAGACACAACAACTTATCAAATCTACGAACCGTCTGATGGAGGGAATTTATCGACAGAAACCTCGCACACCTTGTGGACAGCTTTTTCATCACCGTCATTATCTGACGACGAACCACTTAACCTCGATGTTGCATTTAAAATTCCAAAAAAGTCCAACCATACGTATAACCTGTTGATTACACAACAATCAGAACGAGCAGATGTATTCAAGTTTGAAGAAGCTAAACAAGAGTATTAATTACATATAGAAAAAACGCCTGTCTTTTGTTTTATAGAAAAAGAGAGTAGACATTAAACGTGTTGATGTAGTCAATTTTAAAAAGAACGTGTATCATTGTAAGTGCTGGTAACAAAAGTTGGACATAAAATGTGGATAAAAAGTTACGAGAAAGGAAAAGGTGCGTACATCACGTTAAAGACATATGAATCATAAACATACAAAAACAAATACTGAATTCAGTAATAAAAAAATAAACATGCATTTAAATAGAAAACTATCAGCGGCTATCATAGCTGCCTTTCTTTTCGCTTTGCTTTTTTGTTTTATAACAGGGATAAAAGAGTCAATTCCCAATTTTACTATAAAGAAAAACAGTTCGCATTTCAGCGAATTATTTCCTTTATACCTTTTGTTCTTTACGCCCTTTTTTTTAATAATGGGGACGTTAGGCACAGTTATTGTTGATTTATTAGTCAGCGCTTTTGTTAAAGAACGCAGTAAAAAAATTGATTTTATCATGTCATTCTTATTTCATGGTATTTTTGGATTTTTAATGTTTGAATTTGGAATGATGGGCGTCATTCTTATTTTTATTGTTGACCGTATTCTTTCAATCCGTAAAGAAAGCTACACTTATTTATATCCACTGGTTTGCTTAGTGGTGTCGGCTATTATTGGAACTCTTGTCCATTTCATTTCTACTATCGGCTAATAAAAATGCTAAAAAAGAGACCTCAAAGGGTTAGGTACCGCCTAACAATTGAGGTCTCTTTTTTTAAAAACACCATTTGGCTAAGTTATTTGCTTTACTGCGCTAACGTTTGATAAATCAAAAAGATATTTAAACAAATGACTAATGCAGCTATCACCCAAGCTACAGTAGTTGTTGCTTTATGATTAACCAACCCGCCCATGATTTTTTTATTACTTGTAAACATGATAAGAGGTACAAGCGCAAATGCAATTCCGAACGATAAAATAACTTGACTGACAACTAGTGCACTTGTTGGATTTACGCCAAGTCCGATAATCAAAAGCGGCGGAATAATTGTAATGAAACGACGAAGATATAAAGGAATTCTGCGTTTAATAAATCCTTGCATGATGACATCTCCAGACATTGTTCCGACCGAAGAACTTGAAAGTCCTGAAGATAATAATCCAACACCGAACGCAATAGCTGCAAAAGGACCAATTAAATGTTCAAATTGTGTAAAAGCCACGTCCAAATCTTGCACGTTTAGTCCGTTTTTAAAGAATAGAGCGGCTGCGACAATCAGCATGCTTGCATTAATTGCACCAGCGATAATCATGGCAATCACAATATCGATAAATTCAAAGCGGAAAATCGCTTTTTTCTCCGCTTCAGTAGTTCCTACCACGCGGCGCTGCGTAAGAGCTGAGTGCAAATAAATCGCGTGCGGCATAACTGTAGCACCTAAAATCCCAGAAGCTAACAGCACGCTGTCTGTCCCGTGAAA
Organism: Priestia sp. FSL W8-0524; assembly: GCF_038005965.1. Taxonomy (NCBI): domain Bacteria; kingdom Bacillati; phylum Bacillota; class Bacilli; order Caryophanales; family Bacillaceae; genus Priestia; species Priestia sp. FSL W8-0524. The sequence goes on along the minus strand of NZ_JBBOUG010000001.1, from coordinate 2,301,380 downwards.
CTGAGGGACAAATAAGCCGTGGACAACACTTGCGCCGTCTGGATGCGCAAGAAACATTTGAGTCCCAAAAGCTAATACCACAATAAAAACCATTGCCGCAATCGCTGCTTCTAGCAGTCGAACACCTCGTCTTTGTAACTCTAAAATAGCAAAAGAACCTACCGCTGCGATGAGTGCAGCTGGGAACAAAGGAATATGAAATAATAAATAAATTCCAAGAGCAGCCCCAATAAATTCTGCTAAATCCGTCGCCATAATGACTAATTCCCCTTGGATCCAAAGCCCAAAAGAAACGAAGGACGGGAAGTGTTCCTGTGCTATCTCAGGTAAATTCAAGCCTGTTGCAATACCTAATTTAGCTGATAACGATTGAATTAAGACAGCCATTAAGTTAGAAATTAATACAACCCAAAGCAACATGTATCCGTATTGAGAGCCTGCTGCGATGTTAGTAGCAAAATTACCTGGGTCAATATAAGCAACCGCTGCGATAAAGGCAGGCCCTAAGAAAGGTAATAATCGCTTAATTCCTTTTGTTTTACCCGACAATACGTCTTGAGCACTTAGCTGCATAGCTGATAATGCTTTACTGCCGTTTTGATCTTTCATGTCTAGTGCTCCTTTCTTTGATGAACAATAAATAGCCCAAGCTAATTTTTTTATATGAAGTATAAAATGTTTCCTTAATGCAAATTATATGCTAGTAAAGGTTCTTTTGACAATAAAAAAGTTTAGCAAAAAATATAAATCATCTTCAGCTGTTTTTTATCCCGTTTGGCACAATTCTTTAAATGCACACCCGTGACAGGAGGAAGGCGTATCTGCTTGAGGGAAATGCTCAAGCGGAAGAGGTTGATTTACCTCTGAGTGTTCCAAAAAAGTTTTCATATAGTCAATGCTTGTATCGACTTGCCGAAGAACAGCTTCAATTTCGTGAAGAGTAAGCTGATACGTACGCGCACTGCCTGAAAGCAAGTATTCGTTTCGGACTTTTATCTGATCAACGGAAATATTATATTCAGCTAGCACGTAGAGAGCGTAAATTGCCAGTTGAAACAAATCATCTTTTGTTTGTTTACTTGTTTTCCAATCAACAATCGTAAATTCGTCTGTGACTGGATTTTTAAAAAGGGAATGAAAAGGCGCATATACTTTATGGTCATACACATTTATAGAACGAAACGACTGAGGAGAATCTACTTCTAAAGAAGGTGAAGACACCACGTCGCAAAACGATTTACTTTGTAAAAAGTTATGTACACAAATGTGTACCCGCTTTTGCATGTCTTTAAGATCTTTTTTAGAAATATAGCCGTTTTCGTAGAATTCTAAAAGCATCTTATACTGAGCGGGCTTATGATACCAAAGCTCTCCATAGTCAGTAGAATCACGCAGTGCGTTATTTAGTAGCTGCTGTACTTTCTTCACTAAATTTTGTTCACCCGGGACAATCTGTGTAGATGTATAGTCAGAAATGGCTTCTGTAATCACCTGACGGACGGCTTGTCCTGCGTACATAGATAAAGTAGAAACCTTTTTTAAACGATAAGCGCTTTGAGACTGTGCAGAAGCGCTGTCAAGCCATCCGTTGTGTGAGACATAATAATGATATGCATACTTTCGTTTGCACTGTGTGATCATTTTATGCCTGGAATAGGACCATGAAAATTCAGGGAAATCAGTGATTTGAAACAAGCTATTCACATCCTTTTTCAAAAACTGCGCATAGGTTGGTCTATTAGTGTATTCGTATATGAGTTAAAATAGACTAAAAATGTAGAGAGTGAATAGCTACGCATGCATATTATTTTGTGGATTCTTGCGAAATATGTATAAATAGAAAAAACTATTTAAAAATTGGTTGCTTTTTTCTATGGCAGATGTTATATTAATAAAGCGATGAGCTAATTTGTGTAAGTCGAAGGACATGCTTTCGAGCTAAACGTGTGAATGTGGTCACACGGTCCCCGCCACAAACGCATCAAAGACGTCCTGCGTGGACGTCTTTTTCATTTTATAAAAAAGAGAGCATATTGCTCTCTTTTTTTGTGGTAACTTTTTGATCCCTTCTATAATTTCTGCCCCTTTTATTTACTGCAGCCAAACTTACTGTATTTGCACATTTGCCGCATATTGCATTGTTCCTCTTGTAGAGTTAATCACGATATCTACAACGTAAAAACCTTGATTTTCAGGAATCTTAAATTCATTATTTTTGACAAACAGCTTGGTTTTTTCACCGTTATTTTTCCATATATGCACGCTCACGCCGCGAATATAAGCGCCGTCTAGGTTGGAAAAATGGAGCTTAACCAATTGTTGCTGCTTTAAAGGGATACTTTTTTGCTGCGATATGTATGTATATAAATCATATACATTTATTTCTTTTTTTGTTGTTGAACGGCCGTTTGACCAGTTAATAGAACCTTTGTGAAGGTGATAGGTATGTTCGCTCACCGCAAGCGCAGCTTCAGGTTTGTTTTGGTCGTATTCTTCCTCTAGAAAGAAAGCACTGTTCTTAAGTAAAAGTAAGAAGAACACCGTAACAGCTCCTAGACCGCTTAAGACATATACACCACATTTTGCGGGTTGTACTTTCATAATAATTTCCTTTCACAGACCAATAATTAAGGAGGATAGGTACATAAAATTTCCACTTTTTCTATTCTAAACGATTACAAGTGAAATTACATTTATTGCTTTCTTTCTTCACAAAAAACAGGATAATAGTCATGTGTTTTCTATAAAAGATCCCCTTAGATCAAAATCAACCCCGCAGAAAAGGAAGATAAATGGAAATTAAAAGAGGGAATCTAAAAAATTTACAGAAGTTGATAAGTGATTTAAAATTATACAGAGGAAAAAAGCATTTCAAAAAAAGGGAGATTAGTAGGTTTTTTGTTCTACTTCCACTTCTTAAAAAGTCGTATTTTTCGTAAGAAACTGTAAAGTTATATTTTATAAAGGTGAACCAATACATATACAAAGAAAAGGGACACAAAAAAAAGGGGGATCAGCATGGAAATTAGAGAACTAGAATTACATGATGCTGCAAACTTTGTAGATTTGCTTAAACAGATTGAAGAAGAAAGTAAGTTTATGCTGTTCGAAAGCGGAGAGCGAAAGCTGAGTACGGATCAGCAGGAGAAAAACATCGAAATCTTTAAGCAGCAGCCAAACTCTACGATTATTGTAGCAGAAGAAAGCGAGATGCTTGTGGGATATATAGCTGCAACAGGGGGTGAAGCTAACCGAAACGCTCACATCGCTGCTCTGACATTAGGTATTCGAAAAACGTTTCAAAATCAAGGGATTGGTACGGCTTTATTCGCTGCGCTTGAGGAATGGGCAAGAGAACACCATATTCACCGTCTTGAGCTCACAGTCGCTGTACAGCATGAAAAGGCTCTTTCTTTATATCATAAAGTAGGATTCGAAATTGAAGGAACGAAAAAACATTCCCTGCGAATTGGCGGTTTGTTTATTGATGAGTACTATATGTCTAAATTGCTGAATTAAAAAAGAAACGACGTTTAAAGACGCCGTTTCTTTTTTAACTTCCTCTATAAATTTGGTATCCCCACGGTGATACAAGCAAAGGGATGTGATAATGTTCTTGTTCAGAAGACAATCCGACTCGAACAGAAACTTGATTTAAAAAGGGGGGATTTGTTGTTTGGACTTCTTGTTTTTTATAGTATTCCCCAATATGGAACAAAAGTTCATAATCTCCTGATTCAAACGCTTCAGAAGAGAAGAGCGGGTTTGCTAATCTTCCGTCTTCATTTGTAGTACCATGAGAAAGCTTTATTCGTTTACTTTCTGACTGGATGTGATAGAAATCAACTTTGACAAAAGCAGCCGGACATCCGTGAGTGAGGTCTAAAATATGCGTTGTAATTTTAGTCATGCTCGTTTCTTTGTCTCCTTATCTTCAGTAATTTTATCAGTTAAACGAAAGAAAGCAATTTTATATACTTCTTCTAACGCTGTAGCAAACTCCGTTTGTTTGGTATTCTGTAAGCGACTTTGCATTGCCTCGTAAATATCTTCTTTTTGTTTACCTCGTACTGCCAAAATAAAAGGGAAAGGAAACTTTTCCATATACATTCCATTAAGAGAAGAAAACTGTTCATACTCATTTTGTGTTAAGTTTTGTAAGCCTGCTTTTGTTTGTTCTTCAGTAGAAGCAGATGTCATAGCGATATTTTCACCTAGATTTGGATGAGCTTTCAGCAACTTAAGCTGTTTTTCTACAGATGCTTGCGCTACAATTTCTTTCATCTTTCCGTGAAGTTGTTCAACGGAAGAGAAAGGGCGCTTAGAATAAGCTTCTTCTGCAACCCAAGGTGAATGTTCAAATATATCGCCAACTAATGAGACAAAATGCTGCTTGCTAAGCTGATTTACATACTGCACAGATACATTATTCATACTAAACCACCTTTACTTTACTTCTGAATAATCTGTTTTCTCTAAAGAGACAGAAGGTACTTTTCGTTCAACCGATGCGTTAAAAAAGAGATTTAATAAAATGGCAGCTAAACTTCCAGTAATAACTCCATCACTTACAATCACACGCAAAGCATTTGGGAGCTGGGCGAATAAATCGGGTACCACCGTTACACCAAGACCCAGTGAAAGAGAGCACGCAATAATCAGCAAATTTTCTTGTTTAGCCAAATCAACAGCGCTTAGCATTTTGATGCCTGATGAAATAACTAAACCAAACAACACGACCATTGCTCCTCCTAAAACAGGAGTAGGAATAATGGTTGTAAAAGCAGCTATTTTAGGAACAAGTCCCAATAATACGAGAATAAAGCCGGCTACTACCACTACATTTTTTGTTTTTACTTTCGATAATTGAACCAGTCCTACATTCTGAGCGAATGTATTGTAAGGAAAAGCATTAAATAGCCCTCCAAGAACAATGGCGATTCCTTCGGCACGATAGCCTTTTGTAAAATCTTTTTCAGTTAATTCCCGATCACACAGTTTTCCTAACGCTAAAAATACGCCTGTAGACTCAATAATAATGACCAAGCATACGAGAATCATCGTTAAAATCGGTCCAATTTCAAAAGTGGGCATCCCAAAATAAAAAGGAGTGGGAATGTGCAGCCAAGAAGCTTCATTAAAGTTAGTGAAATTAACTTTTCCCATTAATACAGCGGCTATTGTTCCGGCTATAATTCCAATCAACACAGAAAGAGAACGAAGGAAACCGCTGAAAAATCGATTTAAAATTAAAATAAGCGCTAGAACACCAAAAGATAAAAGAAGATTAGAAAGAGAACCAAAATCTTTACTTCCTACTCCTCCTGCCATATTTCGGACAGCGGATGGTACAAGTGATAAACCAATCATCGTCACAACCGTTCCTGTGACAACTGGAGGAAAAAATTTAATAATTTTGCCTAAAAAACTTGCTGCCAGTACGATGAAAATACCACCGGCAATAATCGCTCCGTAAACAGCGCTAATTCCATATTGAGTTCCAATCGCAATCATAGGAGTCACCGCTACAAATGAACTTCCAAGTACAACAGGAAGACCAATCCCAAACCACTTGTTCGTCCAAGCCTGCAGCAGCGTAGCTAGTCCGCAGGTCAGTAAATCAATGGCTACGAGATAGGCTAAGTCATGTGCATTTAAATTTAATGCGCGTCCTACCATCAGCGGAACGAGAATGGCACCCGCATACATAGCGAGTACGTGCTGTAATCCCAATGAAGCTAGTCGAAACGGTCGATTTTGGTTATTCACCTAAAAACCTCCTTTAATTATATCACATGTAATGTTAATAAATATTACATTTAGAATGATACATTAATAGTAAAATGTTTTTTAAGGGATGTCATTAGTCAAGTTGACCAAAAACAGAGGTTTCAATATCTCCTTTTTTACAATATATAGAGAAGTAGGTAAGCTACCGTGTAAAAAGATGTTACATTCCTTTTTTTAGTACCAACTCTTAATATCAAGTGATATAATTTTTGTATATATTTTCAACTAATAGAGAGAAGAGGAAACACTTATGTATAATATTGCGGCTCACACATGTAAATTTTTATTAAAAAGAAGAGGGAAGTTTCAGGTAAGGAACAGAGAGTATCTGCCAGCGGATACAGGCTTTGTGATCGCTTGTTCGCATAAGGGATGGGTAGACGTTGTAGCGCTTGGTGCGGCTATTTTGCCTCACCAAATTCATTTTATGGCAAAAAAGGAGCTTTTTAATCATATACTCACTAGTAATGTATTAAAAAAACTTAACGCATTCCCAGTAGATCGTAACAACCCGGGACCCAGCAGCATTAAAACACCTATTAAATTAGCAAAAGAAGGACATATCGTCGGGATTTTCCCTAGCGGCACGCGAACAGAGGAAGACGTTCCCTTAAAAAGAGGAGCAGTCACTATAGCAAGCATGGCAAAGGTTCCTATTGTACCCGCAGTTTACAAAGGACCCGCAAATGTAAAAGAGCTATTTTCAAAGGAGCCCGTTGTCATTTCCCTTGGGAAGCCCATCTACCTTGCTGAAGGAAAGCTGACAAAAGATCGGCTCGCCGACGTGTCAAATCACTTAACAGCTTCGATTCGTGCGTTAGAGGAAACAGAAACATAACTTCATAGCGGAGGTGCATCATGAAGGATTGGGTACAGAGAAAGCTAAACGATGTGATTAGTGATGATGTGCAGGCAAAAATGAAAGAAAAGATGGCTGAAAGCGGTGTAACCGTTCCTATATCCGCTTCTATGCTCATGCGGATTTTTCAAAAGCAAATGACAAAGCAAGATCAAATTCAGCAATTTTCTATTTCATTTCAAGACTCCTATATTCACGTGAATGGAATTATTAAAAAATTTCTGGTGAGAATTCCATTTTCTATTGTGCTAGAACCTCTTGAAGCAAAAGAACGTACGCTTGTATTCAAAATCCATGAAATGAAACCTCTTAATCAAAATTGGATCAACTATCGAATTTTTCATAAGCCGCCTGTTACTACGTATGAAGAAAAACAAATTCATATCAACCTCAATGAAATTGATAAAGTGAAAGTCATTCCAGTAGGAAAAATCAAACAATTTTCAATACAAGATGAAAAGCTTCGAGTGAAAATTGGTTTATAAATGGTTGTAAATAAAATGTAGAAATAGTTTTTTTAGAAAGAAAACCTTTTCAATTCAGCACTTAATTCGATTAGGTGCTATTTCTTTATAATTTTTATAAAATTTTTAGAATTTTTCGTCTCTAACTATTGTGACACGCTTCCCTAAAGTTGTACAATGTAACTTATATAGAGGTTTAAGCGAAAAACCCGTAAATATAAAGAGCAAGGAGAAACAACTATGACAACTTATTCAATCGATGTGACACTAAGTCAAACAAAAAAAGAAAAGCCGCAATCTGATCAATTGCAATTCGGGAAAATCTTCACGGACCATATGTTCATTATGGATTATACAGAAGGCCAAGGCTGGCACGATGCTCGTATTGTACCTTATCAACCTATCACATTAGATCCGGCATCTATGATCTTTCATTACGGGCAGTCTGTTTTTGAAGGACTAAAAGCATATGTAACAAAAAAAGAGCAAGTATTATTATTTAGACCAGATGAGAATTTCAAACGTTTAAATAAATCAAACGATCGTCTTTGTATTCCTCATGTTGACGAAGACTTAGCATTAGAAGCGTTAAAACAGCTGATTAAAATTGACCGCGAATGGATTCCTACTGCTGAAGGTACATCACTATACATTCGTCCATTTGTCATCGCGACAGAGCCTTACTTAGGAGTAGCGCCATCTGACCGCTACCAATTTATCATTATTCTATCTCCAGTTGGCTCATATTATAAAGAAGGAATTGCTCCTGTAAAAATTGCGGTTGAAAGCGAATTTGTTCGTGCTGTAGCCGGAGGGACAGGGACTGCTAAAACAGGCGGAAACTATGCTTCAAGCTTAAAAGCTCAGCAGCTTTCTGACTCAAAAGGCTATTCACAAGTACTGTGGTTAGACGGAGTTGAACGCAAGTACATTGAAGAAGTAGGAAGCATGAATATTTTCTTCAAAATTGATGGAGAAGTAGTAACGCCATCTGTGAACGGAAGCATTTTAGAAGGAATTACGCGTAAATCCATCATTGAGCTGCTAAAACACTGGGATATGCCTGTAACTGAGCGCCGTATTTCTATGGAAGAAATTAAGCAAGCTTATTCGGAAGGCAAACTAGAAGAGGCATTTGGAACAGGTACAGCTGCAGTTATTTCTCCGATTGGCGAGCTATTTTGGAATAACGAGAAAATGGTCATCAACGGTGGAAACACAGGAGAAGTATCACAAAAACTGTATGACACTCTAACAGGTATTCAAAATGGTACAGTGGAAGATCCATTCGGCTGGGCAGTGGAAGTAGAATAAATTTCGGTAATCGAATATCTTTTTACGTAAAAGAAGCGGGACAGCTCCCGCTTCTTTTTTTGTTGATTGTCGAGTAGTTCAAAAGAAACAAATTATATTTTGAATATTTAGAACTATTTATATACTTTTATTGTAAAATAAAATATAATTATCCTTATAAAAGCAATACGTTGTCTTTATTGAAATTCACAGCATTACTTATTCGTTATAAGGGGGAGAACAAAATGCTTTTTTTATCACATGATGAAAAAATTAAACAGCTGGCTTCACACTTAGCTGAACGACTCGAATGGGAATTAAACCAAGAAGCCTCAGATGAACAAATGCACGTGCTCATCGGCTATTTGTTTGCTTCTCATTTAATCGAGCACCGTCCTACAGGTTATTACGTAAGGTCTCAATACCCTGAGCAGCTAAAAGATTTATATGAAACTTTACACGTCCACCAATAAATTATCTCTTCCTCTTTTGTCCTATATCGTGTAGAATTTTAGAAAATATATGATTTTCTAGTTGATGGCAGAGCTAGGATATAGCGTGGTGTGGCATTTACCTTTAAATGATTAAGTAATGGCTTTAGAGGTGAATAATGTTAGCGCAGATTAAAGAAATGAGTTTAGATAAAAATCGTCGTAATCCACATTACCGCGTGTTGTTGCAGTGTCCAGACGGGAGTGAACTATTCATTCACTTTAATTATACATACCGATCAAAAACATATTGGTCAAGAGATGTATATTACAACAATGTTCATAAAAAATCTCAGCTTGCTTGGTATACCCAAAGCGTAGAGGAAATGACTGCTCAGCAGTTTCTTGAAGAGCTAGGAGCTATAGTAAATGAACATTTCAACTTTACACTGCGACGATAACCAAGAAAAGCATCCTTTAACAAGGGTGCTTTTCTTGGTTATTTTACATAAATAAGGACAGAATAATATATATTCTCTTTTTGAAAGTGAAAGGTGGAAAGCTCATGGCGCAAATCGTAATGTGGGTGCTTTTTATCGGTCCTTGGCTATTGCTTTTTGCAGTTGATAAAGAGCGAGTAAAGCGGTATATGGCTGTATTGCTATTCGGAGTGGTATTGTTAACCGTGGTTTTTCAAATTGCAGATCGCTTTAACTGGTGGGAAGTCAATGAAACTCTTTTTTTCTTTGTTAATATGACGCCTTTTCCTTTTGGCATATTTATAATAGGAACGCTTTTTATTTTTTATTTTACCTATCCTGACTTTTGGATGTTTATGATTATCAATGCAGCGTTCGATTTATTTCAGGCATTTGTCATGAGTCCTATCTTTGAAAAACTAGACATTTATACACTGAAGGGAATGAATCATTTTTTATTATTTGTACTAATGATGGTTATTGCTGTTCTACTTTTTCTTTATCAAAAGTGGCAAGATACTGCGTTTAAGTTATCTATCAAGTGATAGAGAGACAGGTTGTGTTTTATCGTTAACTTTTATATAATGAACGTATAAAACCCTCTATTTATATCGGAAATAGAGGTGTTTTTACTGTGAAAAAGATACAAAATGGCAAAATATCTGCGGATGAACATCATTTTTCGCAAAAAAATTAAAATAATGTAAAAGTTTATGTTAAAATGGCAATGTTGCGTGAACGAATTAACTAACTTTACGCAAGAATGCTATTTACATACGTAAGAAGGAGAGAGATTTAAGATGGCAAAGACGTTAATTTTTGGACATAAAAATCCTGACACAGATACAATCTGTTCTGCAATTGCATACGCTGATTTAAAGAATAAATTAGGTGTAGACGCTGAACCAATTCGATTAGGCGATATTAACGGTGAAACGCAATTCGCTCTTGAAAAGTTCAACGCTGAACTACCACGTTTCGTTGATGAAGTATCTAAAGAAACAAATGAAGTTATTTTAGTGGACCACAACGAACGCCAGCAAAGTGCAAACGATATTGATCAAGTTCGTGTGCTTGAAGTAATTGATCATCACCGTATTGCTAACTTCGAAACAGCAGATCCTTTATACTATCGTGCAGAGCCAGTTGGATGTACGGCAACGATCTTAAACAAGATGTATAAAGAAAACGGCGTAGAAATCGAACCTAACATCGCAGGTCTTATGCTATCAGCTATCATTTCTGATTCTTTATTATTCAAATCACCAACTTGCACAGACCAAGACGTTGCAGCTGCTAAAGAATTAGCGGAAATTGCAGGCGTAGATGCAGAAGAGTACGGATTAGCAATGCTAAAAGCTGGAGCTGACTTAGGTGATAAAACAGCTTCACAATTAATTTCATTAGATGCTAAAGAATTCAGCATGGGCACAAGCAAAGTTGAAATTGCACAAGTGAATGCAATTGACGTAAACGACGTTTTAGTGCGCAAAGTTGAATTGGAAGAAGCGATTACTAAAACAATCGAAGAAAAAGGATTACAATTATTCCTTTTAGTTGTTACAGATATTTTAAACAGCAACTCTACTGCATTAGCATTAGGTTCTGCTGCTTCAAAAGTAGAAGAAGCATACAACGTAACGCTTGAAAACAATACAGCTGTCTTAGAAGGCGTTGTATCACGTAAAAAACAAGTAGTACCTGTATTAACATCTGTATTTGCTTAATAAAAAAACGGTTCGTGTCTACACACGAACCGTTTTTTTGTCTATTTGCACGTTAAGCCAATTTAGTATATCTTCTATCACTTCATCTTTATTTAATTCATTCAGCAACTCATGACGGCACTCTTTAAAAAAACGGTAACTTACATCCTGTAATCCTGCCTTTTTAAAGTCGTTATATACTTTGACTACGCCTTTTGTATAGCTGCCTACTGGATCATGTTCTCCAGATACCAAATAAATAGGCAGGCTTGATGGAACTAGCTTTATATTAGCTAAGTTAGAGATTTGTTTGATTCCTGTTAGTAAGTCATAGAAAAACCCCGCTGTGAAAACCCCACCGCAATAAGGGTCATTTACATATAAATCTACAGCTTCATTATCTTGACTTAACCAATCAAAAGGTGTCCGAGCAGGATGAAATGATTTATTGTATTGTCCAAAAGAGAGTTTATCAAGCAAAGGGCTAGGAGATCGTAACCCTTTTCTCTTTATCTCTATTTGCGCAGCTAATATACCGCCCTGCAGTGAAAGGGAAGGAATGCTGCCAGTACCTGAGAGTATCACACCATGAATGTGCTCTGTATCCAATTGAATATATCTTCTCGTTAGAAAAGACCCCATGCTGTGACCGAAAAGAAAGATCGGTAGGTCGGAGTGTTCCGTCGAAATGTGCTTAGTCAGAGCAATCATGTCGTAGACTACTGTATCAAAACCATTTTCTTCAGCAAAAAAACGCTTGTCTTCATCTTTTAAAGCTGTTTGACCGTGACCTCGGTGATCATTCCCATATACGATATATCCATGTTGCGTTAATACATTAGCAAAGTACTCGTAGCGTCCAATATGTTCGGCCATCCCATGGGCTATTTGGACAACGCCTTTTGCAGAATGGTTTTCAACATTCCATTTTTGTGCAAATATTTCTTTTTCTTGATGACCTCTGTAATAAAAGGATTGTTTCATGCTCAGCATCCACCTTCTGTTTTCCTGTAAAATAAGGGATATATGTATATATTATACTAATTTATGCAGGTGATTTTACTATTTTAAAATAAAAAATGATTATTTTGTCATAAACCTTTACAAACCTTTGTGTGATTTGTTAAATTAGTATTTATATTAAAAATTATTAAACAATTTAAAAAGATTTAGTTTTTAATAGGTTAGATGAATACGGAGGGAATTATTGTGGCAGAATTAAGAAGTAACATGATCAAAAAAGGATTCGACAGAGCACCGCACCGCAGCCTACTGCGTGCAGCTGGTGTAAAAGAAGAGGATTTCGGCAAACCGTTTATTGCGGTTGTCAATTCATATATTGATATTGTACCAGGTCATGTTCACTTACAAGAGTTTGGTAAAATCGTAAAAGATGCGATTCGCGAAGCTGGTGGCGTACCTTTTGAAATGAACACTATCGGTGTAGATGACGGTATTGCGATGGGACATATCGGTATGCGTTATTCATTACCAAGTCGTGAAATCATTGCTGACTCAGTTGAAACGGTAGTATCTGCTCACTGGTTTGATGGAATGGTATGTATTCCAAACTGTGATAAAATCACACCTGGGATGTTAATGGCTTCATTGCGTCTGAATATTCCGACAGTTTTTGTTAGCGGCGGACCAATGAAGGCTGGCGTAACGAGCGACGGTCGTAAGATTTCTCTTTCTTCAGTATTTGAAGGCGTAGGAGCTCATCAAGCTGGTAAACTTGATGATAAAGGATTACTTGAATTAGAACAATTCGGCTGTCCGACATGCGGATCTTGTTCAGGAATGTTTACAGCGAACTCAATGAACTGCTTAGCTGAAGCGTTAGGACTTGCTTTACCTGGAAACGGTACAATCTTAGCAGTTGCTCCTGAACGTAGAGAATTCGTTAAGAAATCAGCTAAACAGCTTATGGAATTAATTAAATTAGATTTAAAACCACGTGATATCGTAACAGAAAAAGCAATCGACAACGCGTTTGCTTTGGACATGGCGTTAGGTGGTTCTACAAATACAGTTCTTCATACGCTAGCTCTTGCGAATGAAGCTGAAATTGAGTACCCATTAGAGCGTATTAATGAAGTAGCAGAACGCGTGCCTCACTTGGCAAAACTGGCTCCGGCTTCTGATGTATTTATTGAAGACTTACATGAAGCAGGAGGCGTATCGGCCGCTTTAAACGAGCTATCTAAAAAAGAAGGGGCTCTTCACTTAGATACGATGACAGTTACTGGAAAAACGCTAGGCGAGAACATTGCAGGATGCGATGTAAAAGACTATAACGTTATCCATCCAATCGATAAGCCGTTCACTGAAAAAGGCGGACTTGCTGTATTGTTTGGTAACCTAGCTCCAGACGGCGCGATCATTAAAACAGGCGGTGTTCAAGACGGCATTACTCGCCACGAAGGACCAGCAATTGTATTTGAGTCTCAAGACGAGGCGCTGCACGGTATTGCTAACGGAAAAGTAAAAGAAGGACATGTCGTAGTCATTCGTTATGAAGGACCAAAAGGCGGACCGGGAATGCCTGAAATGTTAGCTCCAACTTCTCAAATTATGGGAATGGGACTAGGTGCAAAAGTAGCGCTATTAACAGACGGACGCTTTTCTGGCGCTTCACGTGGATTATCAATTGGCCACGCATCTCCAGAAGCTGCTGAAGGCGGCCCGCTAGCATTTGTGGAAGATGGCGACCACATCGTGATTGACATTGAAGATCGTTCGATGAATGTTCAAGTTTCTCCAGATGTTTGGGAAGAACGAAAAGCAAACTGGAAAGGCTTTGAGCCTAAAGTGAAAAAAGGCTATCTTGCAAGATATTCTAAACTTGTAACTTCTGCTAGCACAGGCGGAATTATGAAAATCTAATAGCACAAAAAAGGCTCTCTACGGAGAGCCTTTTTCTTTACTAAAGCAACTGTGCAAAGAAGCCTTTTTAACACGTAAACTCTTTTTTCATAATAACGTGTGGAATACCGTCTTCCATAAAGACATCAGAAGCAGTCTTATACCCTAATTTATGATAAAAAGGTTCAGCTTGAACTTGACCGTGAAGCTTAGATTGAGTTAAGCCTTCTTTTTTCGCTGCTTCTTCTAAGCTGGTCACCACTTCTTTTCCGAGCCCATATTTTCTAAATTCCTTTAATACGCATATTCGCTCTATTTTGGCGTAATCGTCTACTATGCGGAATCTGCCAGAAGCAGCTGGTTCGTTGTTATAATAAATTAACATATGTTTTGCCGTTTCCTCATGTTCATCAAATTCGTCTTCTAACGGCACTCCTTGTTCTTCAACAAACACTGTTTTACGTATATGGAATACTTCTTCAAGCTGCTCTTTTGTTGTAACATGCTTAATTTTCATTAAAATCCTTCCTTTTCTACGAATTTAGGCTTCTTTTTTGTATAATAAAAATACGTGATATAAAAAGAGTATAAAGGAAAAATAAAATGTTGTAAATGCAACAAAAAGCAACCAATGAACATTTTACACAAATTTGTGGTCATTACTCACTGTTTAAACGACCTCAGCAATAGTAAGATCAACTGAAACATGTTAAAAAAGCAAAGAAAATGGATTATGAAGCGCTGTGAATCTACATAAATTGTAAAAAGAGAACTATTCACAATAGTAGTGGGATGAAAAAGGGGAATGTATCATGCAAATAACCTTAGTGTATAAAGATGAGCAATCGAATAAATTTTGGAAAGTTGAAAGAAGAGACAGCAAGTTAATCATTCACTTTGGAAAAGTTGATACAGCCGGTCGCATGCAAGTGAAAGAGTTTGCTTCCGCAGAAGCTTGTGAAGCAGAAGCTGAAAAGCTGATTCGTGCAAAATTGAAGAAAGGATATAAGCCTTTAACTTGTTCGATGCAAGTAATGAAAGACAGCACGATGTCAGAGTCTCTCTTTTGGGAATTGATAAAAAAGGCGAAGACAAAATTAGATGTCGATGAGCAAATGGAATGGCTCCGCTCCACGCTAGCGAAGCGTTCTGAAAAGGACATTTTTCGCTTTGATCAGCTACTAAATCAGCATTTTGATCAATCCTATACTTCTTCATTGTGGGCAGCAGCTTATATTGTAATGGGCGGTTGTTCAGATGATTGTTTTGATTATTTTAGAGCGTGGCTTTTATATCAGGGAAAAGACATATATTATAAAGCGATTGAATCTCCTGAGACGATGATTTCTGTACTTAAACCATTAGAAGCAGAAGGCTATGCTCCTCAATTAGAAGAATTACTTTCTGTAGCGTGTGAAGCTTACGAAGAAAAGACAGGTTTAGATAACGACTATTATTATGATAAATATGACCAGTTTGATCCAGTGTGGTACGATGAGCAAGATTTGGATCTTGATTGGGATGAAGATGATGAGGATGGTTTACAGATGCGATTCCCTGTGCTTTGGAGCCGCTATTGGAACAATCATCTCGAATATTAAAAAGAGGAGATGAAAACCTTTAAACAGATTTTCATCTCCTCTTTTTTTATTTTGATAGAGTACGTGACGGGGCGGCCGAAGACAGTTTTGTTTTTTTGTTTAGCATACTGTTCATAATCATTCCAATTACGATTATCGTCATACCAGCTAACGCAATCCCTGTTGGCATACGTCCATTTAATAAAAACACTTCGCCAAGCACGGTAAAAATCATGCTGCCTGATTGAGTTGCTTCAACCGCTCCAAGCAAACCTAAATTTTCTTTTGCCAAGTCTGTTGCGTAAAAGAACGTCATCGTAGCAATTACACCTGAACTCATTGCTAAGATAAAGGCTTGAGAAAATTGAGGAGCTGTTGGCATACCAGTTGTATAAAATCCATATATCGCATAGATGATACTTAGCGGGATACTGCCGATAGCCATACCTAAAACACGTTGAAATGTATCTAATTTCCCTTTGCAAACTTCCATCATTTTTCGATTTCCAAGCGGATATAAAAAAGCAGCCATGACGACAGGGAGAAAACCCAACACAAACTGTGAAAGCGTGATGTTTTCAGCTTCTTTAACTTGCATGAGAATCACACCCGCTAAAATAAACGTTGAAATACCAAGCGTTTTGAGTGGGATGCTTCCTCTTACTTTTTTATTTCCGTCTGCAGTTTGAATAGTTACATAGAAAAGTGGAGAAATGAGCGCACCTGCCAAGATCGTTACTTGCCACGTTCCAGCTATGAGCCATGATGGTCCAAAAAGTGAAGAAAAACTTAATAATGAATAAAATCCAATTCCTGCAAGAGTTCCCCAGCCTAACCAAGCGAAAGGATGCTTTTTCATTTCCATCCATAATGGTGTAAACTTCTTTTGTAAAAGTACTAAAATGAGTAAAATAGGTAGTGCTAATAAAAAACGAAGAGATGCTGTCCAAGCCCAGCTTGTTCCAGATACATTCATGGCACGATTCACAATAAATGTAGCAGAAAAGAACATGGACGAGAGAAGCCCCCATAAAATTGCTTTCATACTTTTTCCTCCTAATTAATAAAAATACCTAAATATATATTATAGTATACTTAGATACAAAAAAAGTGTACCATAATATATAAAAGAAAGGAAGGTAAAAATGCATTCAGAAGAAATGATGAAAAAGGTAGGCAACGAGCTTAGAAAAATAAGAACACAGCGAGAATTCACACTCGATGAATTAGCAGATAGGACGGGAGTCAGCAAACTCACGTTAGGGAAAATTGAAAGAGGGGAGACTAATCCAACCCTAGGAGTAATGTGGAAAATAACAACAGGCTTAAATATCCCTTTAACTAAATTAGTGTCAGTAGAACCTTCAGTGGCTGTATCTAAGTGTGGAGAAGGTTTTTCTCTCAAAGGACCGGACGAAACTTGGAAAGTAGAATTTATTTTTCAAAATCAGATAGATTCGACAATTGAAATGTACCGAGCCTTTCTTTCTCCTCTTGCTACATACTGTCCCGAACCTCATCATAAAGGATTAATTGAAGTAGCAACGGTAATGGAAGGAAAAATCGAAATGAAAATCGAAGAAGAGCTATACGAGCTAAAACAATTTGACTCTATAAAATTTGAAGGAAGTCATGTACACTCATACAAAAATCTTGAAGAACGTCCCGCTGTTCTGCATTTACTGCTAAAATATGAGGCGTAAAACGGCAGAGCCGCAGTAAAACGAACCATAAAAAATGATTCGTTTTACTGCGGCTCTAATAGCTGTTTATTCATCAGCTTGTTTTGATAGCTAATATATTTTTTTACTTTAATGATACTTAATGAATATTCTTCAATTAATCGGTGGATAGATTGAACCATACACTCTGGGTAATGATGTTTTTTCTGTAAATACACTTTATACTTTCGAATTTGTCTTTCGAAATATAAAATAACTTGTTCAGGCGTTTTTACCAGTAACGATTGCATGTATTCATTTACTTGCGTTTCAAGAAACGAATAGCGATTTGTGATAAAAAATGTCTTCATCTTATTTTCCTCCCTATAGGTTAGTGGTACAAAAAAGAAACCCTTGTGCTAGGATTTCTTTTTTGCTTTTTATTTGAATCAGCTGTGCACAACTTTTAGGCACTAATACTTGAAATCGAAGACTGTCTATATTTTTTTATTTTGCATTTTATATATGTAGGCGTTTCGCCGAAAAGATTTGCTGCATGTGCAATAGCTCCGTAATACGTTTTAGCATCCATCATTTCTTTATTCACAATATAGTCATACAGGGATGATTCAATATCATCAACAAAAGCTAAAATGTGACGCTTTTCGAATAGGAGTTGATAAAGTTCATTAATTAAGTATGGGCTTTGATCAAATTTGTCTTGAAGCTGCTCTACTCGGTACTTTGTCATAGGCACTTCACACAAGATAATGTATCGTAACTCTTCTAAAAATAATTTATTCATCTTTCTCACATCCCTATTCTGTTAATAATTATATAATAGCACTATGCCTTCATATTTGGAAGCGTTTTCAATGTATTAATTTTAATATTTTTTCTTCTCATTTCCCTTCATTTTTTCTGTTCTTACTTGAATTATCTGTAGTATAGTTCGTTTTACGTAAAGACTCTAGCTAATTGTTAAACTACCTGACATACTTTTTGAAAATTTTATTATTGATGTTAGAAGGTCTTACATATTTAAGCGGAAATGCTTTAAAAATAACGTTCTGTGAGTCGGAAGCAGCTTTAATTGTGATAAAATAAAAAATGGAAAATACATCATATAATATAGGAGAGAGGCTATGGAAAAAGATCATATTTCAGAGCTGAAGATTTTAAAAGACATTGCCGAGATTTTAAATGAAGGCACTAATTTACATACCATGCTTCATGATGCGCTTTTAAAACTGCTGCAAATCACAGATTTACAAACAGGATGGATCTTTTTTATTGATGAAAATGGAAAGCATGAGATGATTGCCGCTCAGCATTTGCCGCCAGCTTTATTAAATAAAACCGCTCAGCCTATGTGTAATGGAAGCTGCTGGTGTGTTGACCGGTATATGGATGGCCGCCTTCAAAAAGCGTCTAATATTATGGAGTGTAAGAGACTTGAAGATTCCGTCATTCATGAGTGGGGAGATACACATGACATTACTCATCATGCAACGGTTCCTTTACAAGCAGGGGATGAACGCTTTGGATTATTAAATGTAGCTGCCCCTCATAAAATTCATTTTGAACAGCGAGAGCTTGATTTATTAGGATCCGTCGCTCTTCAAATTGGCACGGCTATCAAGCGGATTAAGCTGACTCAATCTCAGCAGGAAGTAAAACTTATTGAAGAAAGAAACAGGCTGGCAAAAGACCTTCACGATTCTGTTAATCAGCTGTTGTTTTCAATTAATGTCACGGCCAAAGCCGGAAGCAGCTTAGCAAAAGATGTGCAGTTAAAAGAGACTTTTTCCTTAATCCAAGAAACCGCTCAGCATGCTCAAGTGGAAATGAAAGCTTTAATTTGGCAGCTTCGTCCTCAAGGATTAGAAAACGGCATTGTCAGCGCGTTAAAAAGCTATGGTCAAATGCTAGGGCTTAACGTAAAAGAACAAATTAAAGGAGTGTCCGTTTTGCCTGCTGTGATTGAAGAGACACTGTGGAGAGTCGGACAAGAAGCTTTTAATAATTGCCGAAAGCATGCGGGTACGGCAGAGGTACATCTAAACGTAAATATAAGCAAAGACCAAGTAATTATGAAAGTCCGGGATAGCGGCAATGGGTTTATGTATAGCCCTTCAGCAGAATTGCCGACGCTTGGGCTAAAAACCATGCAGGAGCGAATAAAAAGATTAAATGGAAAACTATCTGTTACAAGCAGCATAGGAAACGGAACGATTGTGGAAGTATCTATTCCTCTTTCATAACGGAAAGGAGCGCACATGAAAATAAAGATTTTAATTGCAGATGATCACCACGTTGTCCGAAAAGGACTTGTCTTTTTCTTACAAACGCAGCCTGATTTAGAAGTTGTAGGAGAAGCTTCTAACGGGGAAGAAGCTATAAAGTTAGCGACATCTCTAGAGCCTCATATTGTGTTAATGGATTTATCGATGCCGGTTCTCGATGGAATCGAAGCAACAAAAGAACTAAAAAAACAAGCACCGCATATACAAGTCATGATTCTAACAAGCTTTTCAGATCAAGATCACGTGATACCGGCATTAGAAGCAGGAGCTTCAGGCTATCAGCTAAAAGAAAGCGATCCAGATGAACTTGTAGCGGCTATTCGAAAGCTAATGAACGGAGAAAATCAGCTTCATCCCAAAGTCACTACGCACTTGCTAACACGGTTAACCAAAAGCAGCGAAAAGAAAGTCAATTTTATTGATCACTTAACAAAACGAGAAAAAGACGTATTAAAAGAAATTGCAAAAGGCAAAAGCAACAAAGAAATTGGTGCTGCCTTACATATTACAGAAAAAACAGTAAAAACACATGTGTCTAATATTTTATCGAAGCTTGGGGTTCAAGACCGCACGCAAGCTGCTCTATATGCTGTTCAGCATGGAATTTCCTAACCTACGACTTTAGTTGTAGGTTTTTCTCTGTTCACCTCAGTCTATATTGGTAGCTTTCTTTCTATCAATAGCATGACGAAAAAAAGTTCAATCATCCCTATACTATACATATAACCAAACGACAGAGGGGTAGATAAATATGAATATACTTATTATTAACGGAAGTCCTAGAGAAACAGGCCGAACAACACAAGTAACGAGAGAACTTCACAAAAGCTATCAAAGTTCTTTTCTAGATTTAAGTCAATTATCACTTCCTATATTCACCGGTGAACCTCATCAGTATGAAATAGAAGAAGTGAAAGTGCTGACTGAAGCAATAGAAAAAGCGGATGGTATCTTACTTGCGACGCCTGAGTACCACGGCGCTATGAGCGGAGCATTAAAAAACGCGTTTGACTTTTTAAACAGTGCGTATTTTGCACATAAGCCCGTAGCACTTGTAGCCGTATCAGGAGGAGGAAAAGGAGGTATCAATGCTTTAAACAACCTTAGAACCGTTACACGCGCTTTGTATGCGAATGTTCTATCTAAGCAGTTGGTATTAGACCCTGCAGACATCGTGGAAAAAGGAACTTTACGAAAAAACGCCGCTGACGGAATTCATGAATTAGTTAATGAGCTGACTCTGTATACACAAGTGTCTAAGCAAATTTTAGAAGCTAAGCAACATGTTTGATGAAGGCGCTTTATAAGGACCGTCGCTTTCAAGCCGTAGTTGCTGCGAATGTTTTATCCTCTATTGGTTCCGGTATTACGATGCTTGCCATTCCTTTACTGTTAGTTGCATCTCCAGATGGAAATAAACTATTTGGCACGATTATGCTGATTATGACGGTGATTAGCTTTGTGGCTACTCCGTATATAGGTGTTCTTATTGATCGAATGTCACGAAAGAAAATGTTGTTAACCGTAGAATTGATAGGTTTTATCACGGTCATGCTATTTGTTATCGTTGGTTTTATGACAGACTATTCAACCATTCACTACATCATTTTGTACGGAACCGGAAACCTTTACTACACGTTTTTTTATCCAACGATTTTTGCATTAAATCAAGAAGTTTTTTCAAAAGATGTGTTTCAATCATTAAACAGTATTATGGAAATACAAGGCCAGCTATCGAGTATGCTTGCAGGGGCTGCAGCGAGTCTAGTCATTACCCGTTGGTCGCTTCAATGGATTTTAACAGTAGATGCAGCTACGTACATAGCTGCATTCCTTTTTCTATTGAGTATTCCATATAAACAAAGCAGTGAACGAAGCGATAAAAAACACACTGCGATGAAAGAGGGATTAGCATTCATAAAAGAAAATCGCTCGGTATCTCTTTTTTTACTGCTTTCTTTTATGCCTTTCATTGCTGTGATGATGACGAACTATTTGTTTCCTATTTATCTGACTCAAGAATTGAACGCAAGTCCAGCAGCATACGGGATTGAAAGTGCTGTATATGGTTTCGGGGCGTTAACGGCAGGGATATTGATTGTATCTATTATGAAAAGAACAGGCACTGAGCTAGCCATTATGCTTAATATAAGCCTTTTTGCACTTGGAATATCGATCATCTTCTTTATGAAGCTTCTGCCCGTTTACTTTTCTATTGTGTTTCTTCTTGCTTTTGCAAATGCAGGTACAAGAATAGCTCGAAATACGTTTATGATGCAAAAAATACCGAATATTATCGTGGGAAGAGTCGACAGCTGTTTTCGCTTTATCACGTTAGGGATTCGTATTTTATTGATTTTCTTCTTTACGTACGTTACGGCTAATGATCGTATAGGACTTGCTTTTTTAGGACTTAGCCTGCTTTTATTATCAACCGCCGGAGCAGGCTGGATACTTTACAAAAGAAAACAGCGAAAACAGTCTGCACTGCTTAAGAGTGTTTTATAATGTCTGTTGCATGTTATAATAGAAGAATTGACAAATAATGTTCAACGTTTATGACGTTGGACATTATTTGTTCTGAATAGAAATTAAACAGCAACAGCATTGACTGTTATGCGATTGGAAGATTGTGAAGCGATGATAAATAAAACATTAAACAAAGAACAATTAAAAGATTCGTACTCAAGCAGAACGTACTATAGAGGACACACGTATTACAAGCAGGGGCGTGTGCTTGATTTGGAATACAATGAACAGACCACTACGTGGACAGCATCCGTTCGAGGTGCAGAAATGTATACGGTAATGGTTGAACAAAAAGGAAATTCTTTTTATTCATTCTGCGATTGTCCTGCTTATCACGAGTTTTCAGAATGCAAACACGAAGTAGCTGTTTTATTAACCATTTGCGATGAGCGCGCAAAGCCGCAGCCAATTAAAACAAAGCCTTTTCGCCAAAGCAAAGAATACGAAAATGTAAATCATTTTATCGACTTATTTTCGAGCTATCAGCAAACCATAAGCGACCATAAGAAATATGCAGATAAAGATCCGTTGAAAGTAGAATTTATTTGCAAGTCTTACTCAGAAGAATTTTTACGTTCAGAAGGAATGTACGTAGCGCTTGAAATGAAAGTAGGCGTCGACCGGACGTATGTAGTAAAAAACATTCAAGGATTTTTAACAGACGCTAAAGAATTCCAAACTCACGAATTTACCAAGCGCTTCGAATATGATCCTGCAGAACATTTTTTTATAGACGAAGATAAGAAAATCATTGAGCTGCTGATGGATATTATGACGAATGAATCATTTTATAAAAATTCCTATTCTATGTATCGTTCGTCCGCAAATAACAGAGAACTAATCATTCCATCTATCGTAGCCAAAGAGTTATTTCAACTCCTTAAAGATCGGAACTTTACATTTATTCATGAAGGGCATTCATATGAAAATATTATCTTTGCTGAAAGTTCAGCTCCTTTTTCATTTCAAATAAATAAGCACTCGGCAGCTGGATTTGAGCTAGACTTTACGGAACTTCATCAAGCTTCATTTTTTGATCGATATGGATGGTTATTTTTAAACGGGACGTTTTATGAGCTATCTCAAGATCAGCGTATGCTTCTTGAAGGCCTTCGGAAAACGGCTCCTTTGAAGCCAGTCGTACCTATAGCAGAAGAGCAGATGGGCAATTTTTTATCTCACGTCGTTCCGGGACTGAAAAAAGTGGGGAAAGTGGATATCGCAAAAGAAGTATCCCATCAAATTATTGCGCCTGAACTAAAAGCAAAAGTATTTATTGACCGTGAGGAAGAACAGCTGTTTGTGACGCTTCGGTACAACTACGGAGAGATTTCGATTAATCCATTTTCAACCCAGTCTGAAAAATACGATAAAATCTTGATACGAGATTTAGAAAAAGAAGACCGCGTTATGGACTTAATTGAAACGGCTCCTTTAAATATTTATAAAAACCAGCTGTACTTAAATCAAGACGAATACTCTCTATATGAATTTTTGTTTCATATTGTTCCAAAGCTTGATGAAATAGCGGATGTGTATATTACGGATGAGATGAAAGATTATGCTTATACGGATTTTTCTGCGCCAGTAACAACGGTTGACATTCAAAATAGCAATGGGCTATTAGAAATTAATTTTGATTTAGGAGACATTGATCATCAGACCGTTCAAGATGTTTTAAAATCTGTCTTAGAAAAGAAAAGCTATCATCGTCTAGATAACGGTGCGTTTATCCCTCTTGAAAATGAGGGCTTTGAACATATTCAAAATCTGTTTCGGGAGCTGAACGTAACGGAAAAAGATTTAAAGGATAACTCATTGCAAGTACCTTTATACAGAGGAATGCAAGTGGAAGAAATTATGAGTGCAGGTGATAAATCAGCGGCTAAGTTTGGCTCAGCATTTAAAACATTACTTACACAGCTCAAATCTCCAGAGGAAATGGATTGGGAAGTACCGGAATCCTTACAGGCATCCCTGCGTGATTATCAGCGTAATGGATTTAAGTGGTTTAAATCTCTGTCTCACTACTCTTTAGGAGGCGTACTGGCTGATGATATGGGGCTTGGAAAAACGCTTCAAAGCATTGCCTATATCTTATCTGAAAAAGAGCTTGATGAAGACAGCAGTGCCTTTTTAATTGTTGTGCCGGCTTCTTTGATTTATAACTGGCGCAACGAATTGGAGAGATTTGCACCGAATTTAACGGTTCAAACCATTACAGGAACGCCGAGTGAGCGTGAGGAGAAGCTAAAACGCACAGCTGACGTATGGATCACATCTTATCCAACGCTGCGTCAAGATATTGATTTGTATCAGCACCTTCATTTTCATGCTTTAATTCTAGATGAGGCTCAGAGTATTAAAAATCATACAACAAAGACAGCAGTAGCTGTTAGGACTATTTCAGCTAAAAAACGTTTTGCGCTGAGCGGTACGCCTATTGAAAACTCACTTGACGAGCTTTGGTCAATATTCCAGACTATTCTTCCAGGTTTATTTCCAGGGCTTCGCCAGTTTAAAAACATGTCATCGGAGCAGGTCGGCCGAATTGTAAGACCATTTTTACTGCGACGAGTAAAAAAGGATGTGTTAAAAGAACTGCCTGATAAAATTGAAACCACTCATTTATCTGAGCTAACTAAAGAACAAAAAGAGTTGTATGTAGGCTATTTAGAGCAGTTAAAATCATCTTTAGACGGTGAAGATTTTAATAAAAACCGAATGAAGATCTTGGCGGGATTAACAAGACTTCGCCAGATTTGCTGTCATCCGTCTTTATTCGTTGAAAATTACGAAGGGTATTCAAGCAAATTAGAGCAGCTGCTTGAGATTACAAGAAATGCGGTTGCCAACGGAAAACGCTTGTTAATCTTTTCTCAATTTACAAGCATGCTTCATATTATTCGAGAAGAGCTTCAAAAAGAAAATCTCTCATACTTTTATTTAGACGGTCAAACGCCATCAAAAGAACGAGTGGAAATGGCGGATTGGTTTAATAATGGAGAACAAGACATTTTCTTAATTTCATTAAAAGCCGGAGGCACGGGTTTAAATTTAACGGGAGCCGATACGGTTATTTTATACGACTTATGGTGGAACCCCGCGATTGAAGAACAAGCGGCAGGCCGTGCACACCGCATTGGACAAAAAAATGTTGTGCAGGTCATCAAGCTTATTTCTCAAGGAACCATCGAAGAAAAAATTTACGCCTTGCAGCAAAAGAAAAAAGAACTCATCGAACAGGTTATTCAACCGGGAGAAACAATGCTTTCTAGTTTGACAGAAGAAGAGCTCCGAGAACTGCTTAGTATGTAGCAAAGGATGTGTGAGGAATGAAAAAATGGGCGTTTGTATCAGATTTTGATGGAACGATTTCAAAAAAAGATTTTTACTGGATTGTGATTGAAAAGTATTTTCCAGAAGGTGAAGAGCTTTTCCGCCGGTGGAAAGCAGGAGAAATGAAAGATATTGATTTTTTATCTACTGTTTTTCAATCCATTCACCAAGAAGAACCGAAAATTTTAGAAGAAGTAGCGAATATTCCAATTGATAAATACGTGCCCGCTTTTATTAAAGCTGTTCAGAAAAACGGCGGGGATTTTTATATTTTAAGCGCTGGAACAACGTACTATATTAAACCGCTGTTAGATAAATACGGTGTTGAAAAAGTGGAAGTTTATTCGAATGAAGGATATTTCCATCAAAACAACGTTCACTTGCGTCTAGATCCTGCTCACAGATGGCATTCAGAACGCTACGGCATTGATAAATCTGTTGTTATTCAAGAACTAAAAGAGGCATACGAAACGATTTATTTTGCTGGAGACAGCGAACCGGATTCACATCCCGCAAAACATGCAGATGTTACCTTTGCGAAAGATTCTTTGCAAGATTTACTGCGCGAACAAAACGTTTCATTTGTTCCGGTTGAGACATTTAAAGATATTGAGCAATATTTGATGCAACATAATGTAATAAAAAAGGCATAAAAACAGCGGTATTATTTGATTACTTCAAATAATACCGCTGTTCCTATTCCGCCTCCGCTTCCTAAAGCTGCTATGACATATCGCACGTCACGGCGCTTGCTCTCATAAAAAAGACGCGTAGCTAAAATAGCTCCTGATGCTCCGTAAGGGTGTCCTAAGGTCAATGCTCCTCCGCGAATATTCACTTTTTCTTCTGATATTCCCAGTTCTTGCATGCAAGCGACAACTTTAACAGCAAATGCTTCATTGATTTCAAATAAATCAATATCATCTACCGTAAGAGAATTTCGCTTCAAGATATTTTTAATCGCAGAAACTGGTGCAATAGCAGGGTAAAGAGGTGACACTCCTGAAATATCAGCGTCAATAAAACGCAAAACGGGCTGAAAGCCTAAAGCGCGTGCTTTTTGCTCTTCCATCACAAGCGCAATGCAGGCTCCGTCGTTAATTCCACAGCTGTTGGCTGCGGTGACGGTGCCTTCATTTTTTAAAAAGACGGGGCTGGCTTTTTGCAGCAGCTTTGTTAGGTTTCGTTTTTTCATAAATGCTTCATCGTGCATCACGTTTGGAAGAGGAAGCGTTTCTTCTTCAAACCATCTTTTTTCAAAAGCCTCCCAGCTTCTTTTATGACTTAAAAGAGCATATCTGTCCTGCTGATCTTTAGATATATTGTATCGCTGAGCTACGTTTTCTGCTGCAATTCCCATGTCAGGGTCACCAATTTTATCAGGAGAAAAACGTGCTCGTTTTTCAAATGGAGAAGTACTTGTACTTTCAACGCCTCCAGCTAAATAGCACGTTCCTGCACCTGCTTTTATCAAATAGCTGGCCATTCGAATCGCCTCTAAGCCAGCTCCGCACTGACGATCAATGGTCATTCCCGGGATAGAAAAAGGGAGGTCCGCTTCTAAAGCGGATAACCTGGCTACATTTCCTCCTGGACCTACAACATTTCCTAAAATAACGTCATCAATTTCATGTTCAATTCCAGCGCTAAGCTGTTTTAATAAAGGAGCTGCTAGCTCTTGAACATGAAAATCTTTCAGTAGACCGTTTTCTTTTCCAATGACCGTACGCTTCGCTTTTACAATTGCTGCTTGATAGATAAGTCATCACTTCCTTACATAGAAGCCGTGTTCGAACGGCCAGGTACCGCTACTGCTTTTCGAACTTTTGTAATTAAATAAGCCGCGACCGCTGCTTTTATACAGTCACCTGGAAGGTAAACAAAGCTTAGCTGAAGAGACTTCAGAAACGGAATGTGAAGCTGCATTGCCTGCACAGGAATACCACAGGCATAGACTAACACAATCCCAAATAACACATTGACAGCAAAAACTTTTGCAAC
Source organism: Priestia sp. FSL W8-0524 (assembly GCF_038005965.1). Lineage (NCBI taxonomy): Bacteria > Bacillati > Bacillota > Bacilli > Caryophanales > Bacillaceae > Priestia > Priestia sp. FSL W8-0524. The sequence goes on along the minus strand of NZ_JBBOUG010000001.1, from coordinate 2,274,077 downwards.
CGTTACATTTTTTAACTTTGTTAACGTCCAGCCAATAAAGAAAGCGGCAAACACATAGCCAATGATATATCCAGCACTCGGACTCAAAAATACCCCAATTCCTCCGCGTCCTCCAGCAAGTAAAGGAACGCCAGCTGCTAGCAAACATAAAAAAAGAAATTGACTTAAAGCTCCTAATCTAGCGCCAAGAATTCCTCCCGACAGCATAACACCCATAGGCTGAAGAGTAATTGGAACAGGTGTAAAAGATAAAAAAATAGGAGGGACGAGTCCTAGAGCTCCCATTATAGCCGTGAATAAAGCAACGTACGTCATATCTTTTGTTTTCATCGTAAACCTCCGCTATGTAGGATAAAACATGACTATCGTATCTTATTAAACTTAAATTAGTCAACTTAATTTTTATTTAAGTTTACATTTTTCTTTTCTCAAACCCGTATTTACGGTACACTAAAAGTAAAATAAAAAGGAGCTTACGGAGTAATGAATCGAATTGAAGAACTAGTTTTTAATCAGTGTCAACAAACGCCGGACAGACTCGCACTATCGGATTCTGTTAATAAACTAAGCTACGGTCAAATGTGGGATCATGTATGCAAAGCCGAAAATCAGCTGAAAGAAAAAGGGATGGAAAAAGGAGAGCTCGTTGCGTTAAGTATGCCAAACAATGCAGAAGCTGTTGTGTCATTTTTAGCGATTTTAAAAGCTGGTGGAATTGTGATGCTTTTACATAATGAGCTAACAGAGGCTGAAGTGGATACCTATTTTTCTATTCAGTCCCCGAATTGGCTATGGAAAACGTCTTCTTTAACTAACATAACAAAAGAAAAACCAATCCTGCCTATACGGCAAGTGAATGCACTGTCCGATCTATTTTTATTTGGATTTACCTCTGGGTCAACAGGGAGACCGAAAGGATTTGTAAAATCGCATCATTCTTGGTCTTCATCATTTCAAGAATGGTCGGACGTATTTTCTTTACAGAAACATGAAAAAGTACTTATCCCCTTACATATTTCGTATTCCGCCCAGCTTTATCCGGTTTTGCACGCGCTTTGCAGCGGGATGCACGCTATCATGCTAGAAGCGTTTACACCTTCTGCTGTTTTTAACAAGGAAGCTAGCTGTATGTCTATTACACCCGCGTTAATTTCTCCTTTGCTTCGGTACATACAAAGCAGACCGAAAGAAAAACGACTTTTGCCAAAAACCGTGATTTCAGTAGGAAATAAATTATCGCCTTCCGTTCGAAAGAAATTTTCACGAGCGTTTTCTAACTCCTCTCTTTATGAATATTACGGATCTTCTGAAATGGGATTTGTTACGGTACTTTCACCAGATACCGCTGAAACGCTGCCTCATACAGTAGGCTATCCTGTTGACAGTGTAGACGTTTTAATCCTGAACGAACGTGGAAAAGAAGTAGAAAAAGGAGACAAAGGAATACTGTTTGTGAAAACAACTCAAGCATTCGAAGGGTTTGTTAAGGACAGCGAAGAAACGAACCGCTCATTTTTTAACGGATATGTTACATCGCATGATATTGCGGTTCAGCTTCCAGACGGAAACATTACCATCGTAGGAAGAGACAAAAATGTAATCAAAAGCAGCGGAAGCTTAGTATATGCTGAAGAAATTGAAGAGCTGCTACTACAAATACCAGGCGTTAGCGAAGCAGCCGTTTTTAGCGTAGCAGATGCTGAACGTTCAGAAGTCGTAGGTGCAGCAATTGTCTTAGAGAACATTTCTCTTTCTGATGTAAGACAAGCGCTGACAAAACGAGTATCCTCTTATAAAATCCCGCGCGTATGGAGAGTTTTAGCGTCCTTTCCGCGAATGAAAAATGGTAAAATTGACAAAGCAACAATATACAGCTACTTTACAGAGAAAGAAGGGAAGACATATGATTTCATTTGAACCCGTTACAGCTGACACGATGTATATTGTGTCAGAGATTATCAATTCAAACGAAGCTTATAACGTGTTAGAAAACGGCAAGAAAGAGCGGAGGGAAGAAGAGCTTTTTAAAGAATACATGAACGAAAAAACAGACAGTTATTTTATAAAAGCCGACGATACATACGTAGGGGTTATTGATTACATGAAACAAAATCCTAACGATGATCATCCGTGGATTGGAGCTTTCATTATTCATAGCGCCTATCACAATTTCAGTTTCGGAACGCAGGCATATTTAGCATTCGAAGACAAGCTAAAAGAAGAAGGAATTTCTGTTCTACGCCTTGGTGTCCTGTCTCAAAATCCTAGAGCCAAGCTGTTTTGGGAGCGCCTTGGTTTTACACAGTATGCCACTAAGCCGCTGCATCATAATCAAGTTAACTGTTTGGAAAAAGAACTGTAAGAAAATCTGTGGATTATATCCGCGGATTTTTTACTGTACTGGAATGCAAATGGAAGAGGTCCGTATTTTCACGTGGTAGATGGGGTAAATCCTTATAAAAAAGGTAGATATGATTAAAGAAGCACCCGTTACCCAGAAAATCGTTCAGGATACAAAAAGCGAGGGAAGAACAATAGATAACTATTTAAGAAAAGAAAAAATAGCTGAATTAAAGAGAAAAAACTACTTAAAAAGAGCTGAAGAAGATTTCAAAAAATGGATTCCAGATATTTCATCGTTTGAGATAAATAACGAAAAAGTTTACCTGGACAAACTAGAGTTTATTTATTCGTTAGAGCTTAAACTTAAGGCATTCTTCAAACATGATGAACAAAGAATAAAAGTTGAATTAGAAGAATTTCAAAACAAAATAAAGGGTGATCTCAATCAAAAAGTTGTAATTTACAATGGTAGAAAACATGAACAACTGCCTAATTTAATAATTAAATTAAAAGATTTTTATGAAAACTTAGAAAGTGTATTAGGTTATACAAAAGCTAATAATTCTGAAGCTTATTTCTGTTCATACTTATAAATGTTGATGAGAAATTTGGCATTTTCATCAGTGAAGATGAGTATGGAATGGACTCAATTTTCTATTGGGGAATTGAATAAAGAAGATTAAATTACAATGTTTAATAAAAACTGTACCTTCGATTATTTTAAATCTAGGTGCAGTTTTTTTGCACTTATTGGTTTCCACATGATTAAGGGTGTTTTGTTCTAACGCACTATCAAGATGCGATTTGAATCCATCATTTTTTTCTAACAAGAACGTTCGCAAAGTTTTATGTGTTTTAGAGAACGTTCGTATAATATTTCAAAACTTAAACGAACGGTGAAAATGATAGATTTTCTATATAAATCAAAAGTTCGCAAAAGTATACTTTTACGGACTGTGTTTGTTGTAATCTTAGTTAATTAATATTAAGGTAGCCCTGAAATAGTGAACAATAAAAAAGCTAAGTTACTTACTCATAGGATTAAGAAACTTAGCTTTTTCTTTTATCTAGATACTTTTATAACTGTACCATTTACATTGATTGCTTTGATTTTTGATAAATCTAAAGGAGAAGAAGATAGAAATTTAGCTTTAACGCTTTTATTATCACTAAAGTTTTGTAACGAATCGAGTGATTGACTGCTGCCATTATTCATTTTAACACTCACCTTTATGTTATCAGTGTCTTTAAAATGCCCTTTTCCGTATAGCGTTACACCTAGTGATGAAAGAGTCATTTTAGTTGCTTTCCAACTGCCAAAGTCCTCATTAAAGCTCAGACTCTTTTCATTCTCTACAGAATGCAGCTTAAACGTAGTGCTCCAATCACCTTTTGTAAAATTACCGTTAGATACAAGGTCTCCCATTAATTTTAACTTACTAAAATCTTCATTATTTGCATTAAAAATATACTCCACATAGTTATTTCCGTAAACGGTTTTTCCTGATTTATCTACCCCATAATAGATGTTAGAAGCAGCATTTATCTTCTTTCCGGAAGGATCAACTAAATACAAATCTCCATGGCTATCTATATCTTCATCGGACCACTTTGTTTGAACGTGAAGTTGACCATTCACAAATCCAATATTTGATACATGCATAAATTTTATTTTTGGCAGAGACAGAATGGTTTCGTTAGACTTTAAGATTTCTATACTTTCGCCCGTGTCGAGTTGGTCAGTAATTTCCCCACCTCCTCCGGATGTACTATCTGTGCTAAGAGAGATTGTATCTACATTTTTATTCTTTAGCTCCGACAGATTAGTATCTATCTTGATTCCTTCATGCTTATGCTTTTGGCTAAGGAAAGAGCTTATTCGCAATTTGATTTTTTTATTATTAAAGTTTGTGCCTCCATTTGCTTGAATTCGTAATGTGGCTGTATTTGTATCTTTATCGTAGTCAACAATTTGGCTATTAAACATATGCCCGTCAGTTAATGTGTAATCATAAAGATCCAGCGTTTTATCAAGGCGATTACCTGTTAAATCTTGCATCGTAACGTAAATAACAGCCATTTCGTCATCGTTCATGGCACCTACAACCTTCATTTTTATTCCTTTATCTTCACTAGTGGTTTCAATAGGTTGAAGAAACAAGGCAATGTCGGGACTAACAAGAGATAGTAAGTGGTTGAAGCTTGGAAATGTCGCTGCTCCTACACCTGCGGAACCTATAAGGAATAAAGCTGCGGCAGCCGGAAATACAATTGCTTTTTTAAACGTTCTTCTTGGTTGCTCTGATTTAGCCTTTTCTACACCGAGTTTGGCTCTCATATGTAATTCTTTTGGAATTTCAATTTGTTCAAGTTCTTGTTTTAGTTTATTCTTCATAAATACCAACGCCTTTCACTTGTTTACGAAGTTTAGCTAAAGCACGATATAAAATAGATTTGGCCGTGCCTAAAGGAATGGTCAACGTCTCAGCTATTTCCCTAAAAGAATAGCCTTCATAAAATCGTAAAATAACAACACTTTTTTCATCTTCATTTAATTCTTCTACTAATTGATGAATGGATAATGTAAGGGGAATATCTTCAATATCTGAACCGATAATTTCCTCATGTTCTGGATGTAATTGAACGACCTTGCTATTCTTTCTTAGATGATCGATTGCACACCTAATAGTAATTTTGATTAACCATGTCTTAAAGTATTCTGGCTTTTTTAAAGTGTCTATGTTTTTAAAAGAACGGTATGCTACCTCTTGAACCACATCTAAAGCATCGTCCTTATTTTTGACATAGACATAAGCCATTCGATAAATATCTTGTTCATATGTCTGAAAAAGCTTCAAAAAAGCTTTATCGTTACCTTTTTGAGCTTTTTTAACGATCCTAATAATTGAAATTCATCCTTTCTACTTTTTCCTTTTATACCTATTAGACAACGTTACTTGGCATTTGGCTTAAATTTTCTATAAAAAAGAAAAGAATAAACAATTAGTAGTTTCTTTTTCTTCCATATATTAATTAGTTTTATAGATGGCATGATATTTATTGGTAAAATTTTAAAATATTTTAAAATTTTGGGTGATTATATTTTTAAATCGTGATAACTTTTTCATTGTAGTCAATATTGATAAAAAAGGAGTTAGATTAGATGAACATTAAAATTGATCGTTTACCGAATTATCGGATTGCGTATTTAAGACAAGTGGGTCCATATGGCCCTCATAATGTTAAAGTAATGGAAAAATTAAAGAGTTGGGCTAAAAAGAAAGGGTTGTTTAATAAAAATTCAATAATCTTAAGTATTCCACGAGATAATCCTGAAGTAACATCTCCTAAAAATTGTCGCTATGATGCTGCTATTGTCATTTCTAACGAATATAAAATTGATAATAGTGTTAGTGAAGATAGACTAATAGGCGGTCAATATGGGGTTTATCGAGTTAAGCATACTGCAGAGGAAATTAAAAAAGCTTGGGATCTAATCTTTGTTGAATTGTTAAACGAGGGTTACCTGGTTGATTCTAGGCCAACGTTTGAAAGATATTACGGTGAAGAAGATGACGTTGATTATTGTGATATCTGTATACCTATAATATTAAAGCAGCAATAAGTGATAGTTTTTTATCCATAGAGTCTAAAAATCCATTTTCTTTCAATTTTTAGACTCTTTTCCTATCCATAACACCCACTATGTTAACTGCTAACGAATACCATATACATAAAGCCACTATTATATGCTTGGCTAATATACTTTGTCTTATTTAAGGATTCATTATGGTATAATTATAACTTCGTTTACATTTATGGTTAATACATGGTAATTAACCATATGATAGGAATTTTATTTGACGGTAGGAGTGTTATATGAAGTACGTAGAAGTTGTCACAGAAAGTAGAATAAGAACAATATCTTTAGTACTACTACTTATTTTTATGAGTTTAGGGTGGTATTTAGATAGTTCTTTTTGGTACAAGGCAGTCATCATGGTTGTCTCAGTTGCATTTATCTTACATAGTTTACATTATTATTTAGCAGGAAGGAACAAAACAGTAGGTACTATGGCTATAGTAGCAAGTTCAACCTTTGGGTTGTTTAATTTATTGAGAGTTTTTCTTTAAAAACATATTTTTATATTGCAAGGAATGAGGATCTTTCTATGTTTAAAAAGGTTTTAAAGTGTTATGACTATAAGTTTATCATAGCCTTAGTTGTTTTAAGTATTATTGGTTTAATTATGGTTTACAGTGCTAGTATGGTAACAGCTATCGCTCGATATGGATTCACGGGTGATTACTTTTATCAAAAACAAAAGTTTGCACTTTTAGCAGGGCTTTTCTTTTTCTGCGTTACAGCCGTTATTCCTTATAAGATGTACCAAGAAAAAAAATTCTTGATGCTTGCATTAGGAGGAATAACTACCCTGTTAGTTCTGGTACTTGTATTTGGACATACGGCAGGAAATGCAACAAGTTGGCTTGTACTTGGTCCAGTTAGAATACAGCCATTGGAATTAACAAAACTCGTCATTATTGTCTATTTAGCAGCTGTTTTTACAAATAAACAGGAATATATAAATGACTTAAAGCGTGCAATTATTCCACCTATTCTTATTGTCTTTTTCCTTTGCTTTTTAATTGCTATGCAACCTGACTATGGTGGGATTCTTCTTATTTTAGCAATCGTTGCAGCCATTGTCTTATGTTCTGGTATTTCTGGAAAATCAATGTTAAAAATTGCAATGTTAGGGGTAGTAGGCATAGGAGTTATGCTTGTTGTTTTATTAGTAACTGGCCATATTGACACCGTCTTCTCTCCTGTACGTATCTCTCGTTTTACAGGATACTTACATCCATTCGAAAATCAGCAAGGCAATGGTTATCAGCTTGTTAATTCTTATCTGGCTATAGGAACCGGTGGGCTACAGGGGCTAGGTCTAGGTCAGGGTGTACAAAAAGCTGGTTATCTACCTGAATCTCATACAGATTTTATCATGGCTGTTATTGCAGAGGAACTAGGTTTTTGGGGTGTACTTATCGTCTTGGGTTTATTATTTTTTATTGTTATTAAAGGGCTAAGAATTGCACAGAAGTGCAAAGAACCTTTTGGATCATTAATGGCTATAGGTATTTCAGTTATGATTGGTATTCAAGTATTCGTGAATCTTGGAGCAGTAACTGGTATCTTACCTATTACAGGTGTAACTTTACCGTTCGTGAGTTATGGTGGATCCTCTCTCACATTATTAATGTTATCTATGGGCGTATTGACTAATATCTCTATGTTTAATAAGTTCGAAGAAAAACATAAGGGTGAATTAGTTAAACAACGTAAGTTAAAGAGTGTTTAAACCGAGGAAAAAGGCGTCTTATTTTATAAGACGCCTTTTTTTTATTCAAGAATAACATATTTTAAGAGCGAAGATATTGTTACTTTAACATAGTTAACAAAATAAAAGAGCAACCTCTGCAATGGACAGGAGGTTGCTCAAAAATAGGGTTATGTTGAAATTTGTAAAAATAGTCTGGCCCTTAATATATCATATTTGCATATAAAATCAATTAATTGAACTGGTTAGCATATGAATAAAAGGTGCGCTTTTTATGCATCCGCGTGGTTGATCCTCCTAATGAAAAGCCTGATAAATCAACAATGTATAAAAAGCTGCATGATCCCGTTCGAACAACAAGCCTTGAACCCTTGCCTACCAAGGGTTCTTTTTGGTGATGTGTTCCGGAAAGAGTTGTTATGTAAACTTAGATTGTATATGATATTCATAGTTATAATTGCTTAAAGGTGGCGATATTCTATGAAAGATAACTTGATAAAGAAAATATATGAACAAGGCTATCCTGATGAAAAAACTGCACCTTTAGTATCTCTCAAAGAGTTTTTTGAGGGAAATGATGACGAAGGTTCTATTGGTTGCAACCTTATGGAGCATCCAGGTATTGATACTTTTTATTCTGTTTTACTTGAGATTAAAGATAAGCCAAATGTACAAGATGTACTTGTTGAAATTATGGAAGTTGAAGACAAGGAATATTGGCCATTTTCGGAAAGAGTATATATCCTATCGAACGCTAATCTAAAAGAAGTAGAGGAATGGGTTGAAATCTTAGAACCTGACGAGATCGAAGAAGGTTATATGTTTGGTAAACCGCCTATTGCTCCGGAATTGTACCCTAATCATAAAGTGTTTGGAGTTTGGTGGGATTGAAAAAAAGAGTCCTTGTATAGTCTTATACAAGGACTCTTTTTTCTACCGATAATCTGGATTATGTTAACTTCTATGTCTTAGTAATTATATCTTCAACTTTTTATTTAAGAGCAATAAGAACTTTGCTTGAGATTTCTCATTACGAATCATTCTTTTAACACGGAAATTACTTTGTAAGTAAGCTCTGACTTCTCTATTTCCGATAAGTAGTGAATAGTATTGGTTATTTTCATAAATCTTTTTGAACCATTCTTTTTTCCTTAGTAACCTAATATTACTATCAATTTTCCTTGTATCTAAAACACCCGTACTGAATCCTACCCCACCTGAAAGGAAATCAGATATAAAGTCAATCATTAATACATCTCACCTTATTTTATATTTATGGTCTATTATAACTTTATTTAGCTATTATATATATTTCATTAGGTTTCCGGTAAGCTACATTATGGTAACTTGTTTTATATACTCTATTCGTCTCCATTTTCGATGTAAGTAGAATATTCTTCTTGTATCTTTTTAAAATTCTCCTTATATTTGTCCAACTTTTTTTTATCTCTTTTATAATTTAATAATGGTTTTCTTTTACCAACTACCATAATATCGAGTTCATCAATTGGATAAGTCAATCTAAAATATGGATTGAATTTATTACATTGTGTATTGGGTAATAAGACAGACAGTTTTGCAAATTCTTCAGTTGGAAATTGATTAGATACTTCTAATAATTCTAAGCCTTTCAGAAATGAAATAGGTTCTAAAGATTCATCTAATATTCTAATATTAGATAAGCCTAAGTACTTTAGATTTTGAAGGTACTTTATTGGTTGTAAATTCTCGAGCTTTAATTGATTTGAATTGTTCCCCTCTAATTCCAATATCCTTAGATTTAATCCATACTTTAAATTTTGTATGTCAGTAAGCTTGGTGAATCCCCTTATCAATAAAGACTCTAATGATGGATTAGCTTTTAAATCCCATAGCTTTGAGGCTCTTGTATTGGATTCTAACCCAAGAATTTTTACATTTGTTAAAGTTTCTAATCCAGATAAATCTTCCACTCTCATATCATAAATATAGAGAGATTCAGGGTTAATAAAATCAATAATTTTATTGAATTCCTTCTGGTTAACAAACTCAATCCATATTTTTTTGATCTCAGACAGTTCTTTCAACCTCGAAAGATTTTTAGTGTTTCCTTGAATCCATATCTTAGTAACTGAGCTTTCTGTATTTTTTAGATCATAGGTAATATCAGGCCTTTGATTATCATGAAATACGTAATCTACTTGTTCTTTTTCTAAGTCCATATATTCTCACTTTCGCACGTAAAGTATTAATTATTATTTATTAAAGCATATAATCAAAAGGTAAGATATGCTTTTGTACCGATAATCTTGATTATGGCGACTAGATTTGTATATAGTATCCATTATAAAATTAAGTTAAAATATTCATTGTATGTAATTAAATTCATAATAGTAAGGGGCAAGTTGCTTGTTAAAATTTATAGAAAAAGGTTTCTCCTATGGATTGATCTTAGGAGTATCATTAGGGGTTTTAATAGTTCCATATAAAGAGGTTGTATCGGTAGATGATAGTACAACAGAAACAACATATTTAGATCTTATTGATTTTATTATTCCTCTAATTCGCTTTAGTGTGGTTATAGCTTTACTGGGAGCAGCAATAGGATTTTTCCTTTACCGACGTATAAAAAAAAGCTTGGACTAATCAGTTCAAGCTTTTTTTGTTTTTAGAAATCACATTATGTTAAGTATATCCATTTAAATTTCATCGGTATATAATATCTTCAAGAGTTTATTAGATTGGAGAAATAGATTGCATAAACTGAAAAGCACATTACTAATAATATTTGTTTTTTTAATTTTTCAGGGGAATGAAGAACCAAGTCTAGCAGAGGAAGATAAAGAAGAAGGAGAATATATGACGATGGCTTATGATAAAGCAGAATGGCATTATGAAGGTGATTTTCCAGAAGGATTGGATGAAGATCAAGGATTTGTACATACAGGAATGTATTTAGGTTGGATTATAGATAACAACTTGTATAGCAAGGAGTTTAAAGAAGTGTCTTCTAATGAAATAACAAAGTTTAAACAAAGTCAGGTATCAGGAACCGAAATATATATGAATTGGGATGGCGTACTAGCTAGTGACATGTTAAGTAAAGAAGGAAATGATTTTACAAAAGATTATTATGATTCAGGAACATATTTTGAAGACTATGCAGAGCTATTTCCTGATGTTAGCTCTGTTTATGAAGTAAATGATACGTTGGATAACTATAATATCGTAAAAAACAAGCTTAATGAACGTTTTAAAGAATGGAAAAGCGAGTAGTTTTATAAGTTTTAAAGCCCTAGAAAATTTACTTTCTTAGGGCTTTTTATTTCCGATAATACCCGTTATGTAAACTAACTTTGTATGGAGTATACATAGGGTAATTGAAGAGTATTAAAGTATATGGGAAAATAAATGAGGAATTTTTGTTTTTTAATACTATGTAAAAGGATCTATTTAAATAGATAGTTTCAACCAAGGAGGAAACAAATGCGAGATTGTCCCGAAGAATTAGACTTTATGTCATTATTTGAATGTATTCCACTTAAAAAGGACCAAAATGAGAACTTTTTGTACAATGAGTCCACTTTTATCTTTGCGAACGAAATAAACAAGTTTGAAGTAAAAATCTCACCATTCTATAATTCTTTCTCGCTTTTAGTAACGGATTTAGAAGACGATGAAATCTTTTACTACAGTCTCGAGTCGGTTACAAAGGTCGAAATCGTGAATGATAATAAAGAAAATAAAGCAATTCGATTATTTATAGATCAAGGAATTGACCGTTTTATAATGATTATGGATTTAGTATTTAGACCCAAATTTAAAGTTGTGCTAAAAGAGGTTTCAGATTCCTAGAAGGAACATAAAATATATAAGCTATACACCTTTAGTAAGGAGATTTAATGAGAAAATACATAATATTAGATATGCCTATAAATGACATTAAGAAAGTTATGATAGTGGACATCAAAGATGAAGTAAATATGTTTCTTTATAATACGTCAGATGATGTACCTTCAATCATAGACTATAGTTTTGAAACATTACAAGAAGCTGAAGACTTTTTTAGCAAGGAATTTTCAAAAGAAAAAGATAGTATAGCTTCCTGGATTTATGTACCAAATCCAACTAAGGATTGTCAGGAAGATATTATTAAACCAGTAAGAATTAAAGCTATAAATACTTGTAATCCTCAATGGGGGACTTATGAGGAATTCGTAAATGGAAAGTGGATAGACATTAAGTTTTAGCACACCTACTACCAATAACGCACTTAGGGCCACTAAGGGGGAGTTTTTCATGAGTTCTTATGAATATCAATCAGTAATGAATAACACTAAATGGCAAGAAATTAGAAATACAATGAACGATTGTTCTATAAATACAATTTGGAGAATACAGAATTTCAAAACTAAGTATATAAGTAATTGGGATGGAGATTGGTTTTATCATTTCAAAGGTAATTATAAAAACATTGAGTGGTTAGAAATAAAGGTCGAAAATTTAGAAGAGAAGGATCAGGTGATAAATATACTTAGAACAATTAACATACCAGGAGAAACAAAAGATGATGTTATAAAAGTTTATGGCTACGTTCAAAACAGTAATCCCATAGATTATTTATAATAGCTAATGGTTCTTATAATCCCAGTTACGATAACTAGAATCTCATCTCATACTAACTATTTTTTAACCTCCAAATAAGACAAGAATATGAAGAAAGGTATTGTATGATGAAAAAACAAGACCGACAAAAAAGATTAGAGTTTCTATTGGCAAAGAGAAAAGAATTAGAGAAAAAAGAAGATAAAGGGCCTCTTTTTTCAGAATGTGTAAATGCCTTAGGTAAAGGCGTTATTATTTATTCTCCTGAAAAAAGTGAAGAAAGATATTACTCGTTTCAAAAAGAGATTCCATTCACATTTTACGGAAGGATAGAATGGGATAAATTTGATAAATACTGCGTAATTACTTATTTAGAAGATGTAAAAAGCTTAATAAATGACGATGATCTTGAGATATATTGGAGTACAAACAATTTTCCTGTACTAAAGACAAACTTTGAGAACATCTTAAGCGTATATGACGATGTTGTAGCTGTAGGTAGTGACACTGTTCTTTATGTAGAAAATAAATACGTAATAGAAATTTATCATGACGGAGAAATGAGAATAGGTTTCTTAAATAATTTCCGATAACACGTTTTATGTTAACAGTTATAAAATCAAAAAGGGGTACCGTTAGTTCTTAAAGGAAAAGAACTAGCGGCACCCCTTTCTTAAGACCAGCATGTAACATTTATTTGCAGATTCTTTATAAAAGTTATCTTTTCATAAGTATTTCTTAAGAATTGTTAAGGTTTTTCCTCGTATCGTATTAAGATTTTAGCATTAAACTACTGTTTATAACCTATCACCTGAAGAAACGAGGAGAAATACATGAATGCCATGCATTTCATTCAAGAATATATGAGACACCCGCGTGCAGTTGGAGCTATTATGCCTAGCTCTAAATCATTAGCTAAGAAAATGATGAGGCCTATACCATTTGAGGAAATAACGTGTATCATTGAATATGGTCCAGGAACAGGCGTATTTACAGAAGAAATTGTTCAAAATAAACGGAAAGACACCATTTTCTTAGCGATAGAAGCCAATGAAACATTCTATAACATATTAAAGAAGAAATATGGACATATCGAGAATGTGTACATTATTCATGACTCTGCTGAGAATGTAAGTGACTATTTAAAACAATATGGCATTGAAAAAGTAGACTATATCGTATCTGGATTGCCTTTTACAAGCTTACCAGGAACTATTTCTACACAGATCTTAAATGAGACAGGATCTTTGCTGGGACCAGAAGGCAAGTTCATTACATTCCAATATTCGAAAGTAAAACGCTCTTTCTTTGAATCTTTTTTTACTACGATTCAGTATGAAAAAGTGTATAGAAATGTTCCACCAGCTTATGTATTCGTATGTAATAACTAATCCTACTCATGTTCTCTAGTTTATATTGAATTTAAGAATAGAAAGAGTGAAGAAACATGTCAGAAAGAACCATCCTTATTGTCGACGATGAAGACGAAATCAGAAATCTTATGTCCATTTATTTAAAAAATGAAGGATATCAAGTAGTAGATGTACCGAATGCTGCAACAGCTATAGATATGTTAAAAAAACAAAAAATTGACCTGATTATTCTAGATGTGATGATGCCAGGGATGAATGGGATAGATGCGTGCTTAAAAATTAGAGAGGAATATAACATGCCTATTATCTTTTTATCGGCTAAATCAGAAGACATGGATAAAATTCACGGCCTAGCCAGTGGAGCAGAAGACTATGTTACGAAGCCTTTTAACCCATTAGAACTGATGGCGCGTGTAAAATCTCAACTTCGTCGATATTATATGGCGCCTGAAAGAGAGGTTTCTTCCCACTTCTTAGAAAAAGGAGACTTAAAAGTGGACGGAAGAACAAATGAAGTGTTTGTAAGAGATCAAGAGGTTCGTTTAACTCCTAAAGAATTTCAAATTCTCTCTTTATTACTTCAGCATCAAGGACAAGTATTTAGTATTCAACAGATTTATGAAACTGTATGGAAAGAACCTTTTTATAAGTCGGATAATACGATTATGGTCCATATGACAAAAATTAGAGACAAAATAGAAGAGAACCCTAAAAAGCCAATCTATATTCAGACTGTATGGGGCGTAGGCTATAAAGCATGAAAACGAGAAATAATGCAGACAAAATTGGACGACCATCAGTCAATTTGAACACAAAATTATTCCTTATTTTTATTATCTCCTTGATTGTATCTATCCTTAGCTTTTTTCTTTTTATCTTCATAAATCCCCAATTTGGGGATATCCGTAACCAACAAATAGAGCAACAAAAAGAGGAAGAGACTATTAGAAAGCTCCTTGTTCAGCTCACTCATTCAATCGAAGGGAAGCACATGAGCTTAGATGATATAGATAACATTGCTTCAACGCTAAATCCTATAACGGATGCTCATCCTAACTTAGGGTTCTTAGTAGCAAATGCCAAAGGAGACGTTCTTTTTCATTCAAATAACAAAAAAATAAAAAGTACCAATATAAAGTATTTACTCAAACAAAAGCTTACAGCTGAATCTACGGGTAATCAATCATTTAATACACATTATTCTTCTTTTATATCGCTCCTTTCCCTTCAAGGTGATATCGGATACCTCGTTATTGAAGGACCTTCTTTTGATCCTATTTTCAGTCCGAATAGATATATTTATCAAGTCTATATGGGACTTGGAGGTAGTGTGCTCATCTTTTTTGTCTTGTTTTTATTATGGACAAGGCCTATTACACGGTACATTAAGCAGATTGAAGAGGGAATCAACAGGATTGTGAACAAGGACTGGACGTATTCAATTCCGGTGAAAGGAAAAAATGAACTGTCATTCTTAGCTAAAAACATCAATTGGATGACCGAACAAATGAGGCAACGTTTTGAAAAAGAACGTGAAGTGGAACAAGCCAAAAATGAATTAATTACAAATCTCTCGCATGATTTACGAACTCCATTGACCTCTATTATTGGATATCTAACACTCTTGAAAGATAAACAGTATAAAAATAGTGAAGAGCTGGAGCAATACATTCAAACCACCTACGGTATTTCATTCAAATTGAAAAATTTATTGGATGAACTATTCGAATATACGAAGTTGTCTCTACCTGACGTAGATATGCAATTTCAAGAAGTCGATTTAAGTGGGGTGTTATATCAGCTTGTAGGAGAGTATACTCCCATGTTTGAAAATCGTGGGCTTTCCGTAAAAGTAGAGATTCCTGATGAGGCTGTTTTTATCTCCATAGATATTGAGAAAATGATTCGCGTTTTCGATAATTTACTTTCGAATGCTGAAAAATACAGTCATGAAAGTGGAGATATTGAGATAGTCCTCTATACTAACGAAAAACAAGTCATTGCACGTATTTCTAATACAACTGATCAAATTGCTTCTGAAGAATTAAGCCATCTGTTTGATAAGTTTTATCGAATGGATAAAGCACGCTCTAGCAAAGTCGTAGGGTCGGGAATTGGCCTTTCCATTGCCAAACGAATTGTTGAACTTCATCAAGGCGAAATATGGGCAGAAAGCGAGCAAAACAAGATAACGATGTATGTTGTGTTGCCTTTGCACCAAGATACGAAGGAGAAAGAGACCATTTATGAAGATTTATGAACTAATTAGATTGGCAGTAGAAATTATGTTTACGCCTATTTCTGATGATGTTCTAATGCTAACTCAAGTCGGTATCTGGGCTTCTAAGGGCATCAACCCTTATGTAGTGTGGGTATCGTCTTGGATTACACTCTTTATAGCTTTTCTATGGTTCTTTCTAGTAGGAAGATTCTTTAGACAGGTGCCTCTAATTGAAAAATGGATGGCGAAGAAATGGTTACAAAAAGCTGAAAAGCTACTTGATCATTTTGGGGCTGGGGCGATTATGTTAGCTTTTTTTGTACCTGGAGTTCGACACCCTATTCATTATATAGCCGGAATTTTAAAGTTTCCGATAAAAAAATACTTGCTAGCTAACTTTTTAGCATCTTCCCTATATTCGGGCGGTTGGACTTTTATGGTTTATAAGTTTAACCAAAAAATTGGGATCGAATTAGTGTTAATTTGGTTACATCAACACTTGTCTATCGTACTACCATTAGTCGCTATTCCCCTTTTATGCTTCATCTTCTACAAGGTGAGAAGAAATAAAAATGAGTCGTGATATTATTTCTACTTCATACTGCTCATGAAAAAACTTGTTTTATAAAAGATCTAAGTGATACGGGACTTATCTAATTAAAGGAGCAAAGTGATGTGAAATTGATACAACAACTTTTCTCTTCAATTTGTTTATTTTTGTTAATATTAGGCGTGATATTAGCGATTTGGGAATTTATAAATTTATTATTACATGTTAAAAGTAACTTACAATAACCATTAATTAGAATTCAGTAGCTATATGGTTGCAAAATGCTGCATACGACACAAAAGGAATTTTAATCAGAACCCCAATTTCGCAAGGGTTCTTTTTTGATGTGTTCCGAAAACGCACATTATGGTGACTTACGTATATAGGATTATGAAACGAGGTTAGTTAGTTTATGAATGGTAACTATACGTGTCCTTGCTGCGGATACAAAACACTAGATGAAGAACCACCAGATACCTTTGATATTTGTGAAATATGCTTTTGGGAAGATGATGGCGTGCAATTTCAAGATCCTGACTTTGAGGGTGGAGCAAATGTTATATCATTGAGACAAGCACAACAAAACTTTGTAAAATACGGAGCCTGTGATAAGGAAAGTTTAAAATTTGTAAGAAGCCCAAATAAATTTGATATGAAAGATTCGCAATGGAAACCTTTATAATTTCACCTCCTTATTCCTAGAATACCTGTTAGGGTAACTAGAATTGAATGCCTTATAGATATAGAATATACGTATCTAAGCATCCCGAAAGGAGTTATTGACTTAATGAACCTCCCTAATGGAATAACTGGCTTTTATAATTCAATAGATAAGAAGCCGAATAAAATAGATGAAAAACATTTTAAAAATATATGCTTTAACTTGGTTAGAAAAAATGAGGCAAGAATATTAGAGATTGATGAACTAAATTCCGTAACTAATTTTTCAAAGGTAAAAGTAGACAAGTGAACCGACGCCAAAAAGCAGTAGGTTATCATCACGAAAGTATGATGGGCGGAGGGAAAATTGTAGAGGTAATAGACCCTCCTGACAGCAGAGGAATTTATCGTGCAAAAGTTTCTGTGAATGGTATTGAAAAAATACCTGTTTCTACTTTTTTCCAAAGGATTGGAACAGAGCTCAAGTTCTTAATGCAATTAACGAAGCTTATGAAAATAAACGCATTATTAACCGTCAATCAGGTTTATATGCAGGAAGGACTTCTGAGGGTTTAACAATTAGGATGTATATAAATTCAGAAGGAAAGATAAATACTGCTTTTCCAATAAGAGAAAGAGGAGGGAACCAGTAATGAAATATAATGTTCAAATCTATGAAGATAACCAGGGAATGCTTATGATAAATGTACCTGATGAAATTTTTTTAGTTATAGATTTATTATCAAGTGATGTACAAGAAGATGGATCGAAATTATGGCTAGATTTAATTGATAAAGTACTTTCAAAGCAATCTTCTTATGAAGAATTAACTGGAAATGCCTGTACTATAGAAATTAAATATGATGTAACAAAAATTGTGAATGAATATGCTGAAGAAGGTCAAAAGGCGTATTGTCTAATTGAAACAGATGAGCTAAAACAGATTCTGCTTATGTGGGATGATGCTGTTAGAAATAAATACGCATAATAGAAATTAATTAACTTAAAAGTATGGTGGAGCCTTTATACGAGATGAAGAAAAAAGAAATCTCGTATAAAGGCTCCTTTTTGGTTACCATCATGCTAGGTCTCAGAATAGAAAAAAGAATATCTTTGTGAACGAAAATTAAACTTAATTAACGAACGTTTTTCAATGTCAGTTTAGGTTTAAAAACCATATAAAATCGCCTTTGATCTAGCACAGAACTTTTATAATCGTTTTATATAGTTTGTAGAAAAATATGAACTTTTTCTACAAAGTATGTAATAGACAAAATTATTTTTAAGTAAATAATTTAAACACTACTCAAAGGTAGTAGATGTTTATGTGCAAACTAATGATTTAAGAAATAGTTATTTTTATATTAAGAATTATTTTTTTATTCAAAAAACTACGTTGACAAAATGAGTAGATAGATATAATATTGCATGTAATCAAATAATGATAAGCAAAGATTGGAAATAGTAGAAGGATATATAAACTTGTCAGAGAGCCGATGGTTGGTGAGAATCGGTAGTTATTGCCTTTGAACTCATCCAAGAGCTACTCCCTGAATATTATAAGTAGGGGATGTCGGTTTTCTACCGTTATGAAGATAGGTGGTGATAGCTGCCGAAAATGAGTGGGTTAATTATGTAATGATTGATCAATTAGAGTGGTACCGCGAGCAACGCCTCGTCTCTATGTTTTTATAGAGACGGGGCTTTTTTTATACATTAATATGACAAAGGAGTGTTTCTGAAATGACGAGAAAAATTTGGATGTTTGATACGACTTTAAGAGATGGCGAGCAAGTTCCGGGGGCTAAGCTGAACCTGTATGAAAAACTAGAAGTAGCACAGCAACTAAAGAAGCTGAAAGTCGATATTATCGAAGCTGGTTTTCCTTCATCTTCAGCTGGTGATTTTAATGCTGTGAAAGAAATTGCTATGAAAATAGGAAATACAGACGAAACGATCATTACAGCGTTAGCAAGAGCAGTAAAGGCTGATATTGATGCTGTTTATAATAGTGTGAAATATGCTAAAAAACCGTTAATCCATATAGTTTTAGGCGCTTCAGACATTCACGTGGAGAAGAAGTTTGGAAAATCGAAAAGTCAAATTTTAGATCTTGGTGTTGATGCAGTAAAATATGCAAAAACACTTCTACCAGACGTACAATATTCAACGGAGGATGCGTCTCGCTCCGATTTTGAATATTTATGGGCAACGATTGAAGCTGTTGTAAAGGCAGGAGCTACCATTATTAATGTGCCCGATACAGTTGGCTATGCCGAGCCAGAAGAGTTTGGTGAACTAATCTTTAAAATAAATAATCGCTTGAAAAATTTGAATGATAAAGTGCTTTTAAGTGTCCATTGTCATAATGATCTTGGTATGGCAACTGCGAATACGTTAGCTGCAATTAAAAATGGGGCAGATAAAGTCGAGTGTACGATAAATGGCATTGGTGAGCGTGCAGGCAATGCTGCACTAGAAGAGGTCGTCATGGCAATTAATACGCGCTCATCAGTTTATAATGCGTACACAAATATTAATACAAAAGAAATCATGAATACATCTAGATTGGTAAGTAGTTTAATGGGATTAGATGTACAAGTAAACAAAGCTATTACAGGTGATAATGCTTTTGCTCATTCTTCAGGTATACATCAAGACGGCTTATTAAAAGCAAGAGATGCTTACGAAATCATTAGCCCAATTGAAGTCGGTTTAGACGATATGGAACTTGTTTTAACCGCCCGTTCTGGACGTCATGCGGTGAAAAATGCCCTTGAATCATTAGGCTTTAATGGGATGACTAACATGCAATTTGAAGGGATATTTGAAGCTTTCCTTGCATTGGCAGATGCAAAAAAAGAAGTATATAATCATGACTTATATGTCATCGTTGAGAATTATTATGCGAAAAATGATATTCATAATCAGGATATAATGCACTATAGTCATCATTTTTATGAACTAATCGATTTGCAAGTGATTAGTAATACAAATTTCCCGTCTGCAAGTGTGAAGATTAAAAAGGGTGATCAAATATTGAAAAGTAGTGCAGTCGGTTCTGGCCCGATTGATGCCTTGTATTCAGCTATTACAGAAATTAGTGATTTAGATATTAAATTGATCGAATATAATATTAGCAGTGTATCAAGAGGTAAGGAAGCATTGGGAAAAGTAAAGATCCAAGTGGAATACAAAGACGAAAAGTATATTGCCAAGGCAACAGATACGGATGTTATGAAAGCAAGTGCATTTGCGTATATCAATGCTGTAAACAGTATCGTGGTTGATACTTTACTTCCGATTGAATAAATAAAAGGTAATATTTAATGGAATGTACTTAGTTTGTTAAGGTATGGACTTGTCAATATTTACTGGATATTAAGTTAGGCTACTATGACGAATGAAAAGAAACATGAATATAAAAACCTTAGGAATCTATGGATTTCTAAGGTTTTTGTATTGCGGGAACCTGAATTACTTTAACTAAAATTGAATATGACATATCGGCTATAAAGGTAAATTGCTTTTTGCTTGTCCAAAAAGGTCTAATTTATTAACTAAACAGACCTTATATCAATCATGTAACTATTTTTAAAAGAGGGCAGGGCGGATGAGCGAGTACGACAGTTGTAGCATAGGAGGAATAAAACACCCTTTAGGTAATTACCAAGTAATCACGTAAAGGGTGTTTTAAATTATTTTATCAAAACCGTTGTATTCGCCGGAATCACAAGCTGATTTTTGACTTTTTTAGCACCTTTTTCACTAGCAAAAATCAATTTACCTTTCGCTGCTACAGATACTTTTACAGGTTGATTTGAAATATTATGATACACACTAATGGAGTCGCCTTTATACGTACGGCTATAAGCAACAACTTTTTTACTGTCTACTGAAATAGATTGAAGCGTTCCTTTTACTAACTCTTCGTGCTGCTGACGCACGCGAATCATTTCACGGTAATGATTTAACAAAGAGTCCTTTTGTTTGGTTTGTGCTTCTACAGACATGCCGTTGCCGCCTTTATTGTATACAGGTGTTTCCCAACTAGTTTGTCCAAGTCCGTTTCCTTCGTACCAGCGGAACGGTTCACGGATTAACTCATCAGGCTTTTCACCAGTCATGCCGATTTCTTCACCGTAATAAATATACGGGTTGCCAGGAAGCGTAAGTAAGATAGAAGCAGCTGATTTTGCTTTGTTCACATCGCCGCTCAGCTCACTCATGACGCGATTTTGGTCATGGTTGGTTAAGAAAATGCCGTCAATTTTATTTGGATTGTATGATTTGAACAGCTCATCCGTTGCCGCTGCTGCAGTGGCGATTCCTTGATCATTTCCTGCTTTTACAGAGCTGACAATTTTTCCTGCTAAATCAAAGTTAAATAGGGAATCAAGCGATTGATAATAAGGAGCTACCACTTCCGGCTGATCCCATACTTCACCCGTTAGATATACGTTCGGGTTTTCTTTTTTCATCGCATCTCTAAATTCATTCCACCACACAATATTTTTCTTAGCGCCTTCAGGTGTTTGACCTTTAAAGATATGGAGGGCAGCATCTAAGCGGAAGCCGTCAACGCCTTGCTTTAGCCAAAACTTTCCGACGTTAATCATTTCTTTTCTTACTTCAGGGTTATCGTAATTTAAGTCAGGCATTCCTTCCCAGAACGTTCCGTAAAAATACTCTCCGTTTGGAGCTTTGTGCCATACTTGTTGTCCCCAAGATCCTTTTTCATTCAAATCGGTATTTTTATCAGCCCAAATATAGTAATCTCTGTACTTGCTGTTTTTATCTTTTAACGCAGCTTGAAACCAAGGGTGTTCACTGCTCGTATGATTCACAACGAGGTCCATAATAACTTTTACATCTCGTTTATCTGCTTCTTTCATTAGTTTGCGAAAATCTTGCAGATTTCCATACTGAGGATCAATGTTATAATAGTCCGTTACATCATATTTATGATAGCTAGGAGAAGGGTTGACCGGCATCATCCAAATGCCTTTAATATACCAAGAAAACCTTGATATATAAGGGGTTGGGCGGTTTTGAAATCAGGATTGACCGCGATTTGACCGCCGATGAAGAAAATTAGAGGTTTTCAGAGAGACTTCTCATGAATTCAGTGAATTTTTGAGAAGTTTTTTCTTTCATGCTATTTGTCATATGAGCATAGATGTTCATGGTTGTTTGAATATCCTTGTGACCTAGAATTTCTTGTATCTCTTTAACTCCAATGCCAGCCTCAATTAAGAGGGAAGTAGTTGTATGACGTAAAGAGTGAGGGGTAACAAATTTATTAAACGATGTCTTTTTTAACAAACGAGTCATCCGAAAACGTATAATTTGTGGTAACTCTGGATGACCACTTGGTTTAGCGATAACAAAATTCTCGTCTAAATAATCTTTTCCTGTAAGTAACTTAATTTTTGATTGTTCAACTTTATGTTTGTGTAGCATGTTCTTAATGAACGGATCCATTGGTATAGTCCGAATAGAACCTTCTGTCTTAGGTGTTAGCAGTTGATACTCATTTATATTATTTTGGGGATTGTAAAGCGTTTTTGTAATACTAATAGTTGAACCCTTAAAATCAATATCAGACCATTTTAAAGCTAATAGCTCCCCAGAGCGCATGCCTGTATAGGCTAAAAGGGCAAACATTTGATAATCTAAATATAAGCCGTGATTTTTAGCAATCCGAAGAAATTCTAATAGCTCATCTTTTTCTAAAAATTTAACTTCTTCTTCGGTATTTTCAATCTCTTCGATGGTTTTCTGTTTTTTAGGCATTTTAACCAATGAAGCGGGGTTCTGGTGGATAAGATCCAACTCCATGGCATACTTAAATATCATGTTGGCTACTGCTTGAATACTTGTAAGTGTGTTATGAGCGTAGCCTTTTTCATGTAACGTATTTAGTACATTTTGATACGTATTTCGTTTAATTTTATTAATTTTTAAAGATCCTAGAAAATATTTTAAGTGCTTGAGGCTTTTTTTACGGTTTAACACTGTACTAACTTTGACTGTTTTTTCATAGGATCTAAGCCATTCATCAGCTAAATCTCCAAATAGTACATCTTTTGTAGAAAATTGAACCCCTTTATACAGCTGATTTTTTAATTTAGTATAAGCTTCAACAGCTTCTTGACGTGTAGCAAAGCCTCTACGTGTTGTCTGCTTTCTTTTTCCCGTTATAGGATCTATTCCAATATCAATTTTGAACATCCATGTATAGCCGGATTTAGCTGTTTTAGATTTTACTTTCCGTAAATGCAAGGTAGACGCCTCCTTAAAAGTTTTGATTAAATCGACTATAGTTAGTTATAACATAAAAATCACCTCCTAAGAGGGAATATATGTTCTCTTTTATTTGGAAAAAATAGCCCAGTAAAAGGGCTATTCCAAAAATAAATAAGTTTAATAATAATAAACTTATTGTTATAATATATAAAACTTCTTTTGAAAGTGGTGTAACTAATGATAGAACGAATTGTAAATAGAATTAAGAAACTTGAGAATGCTCATTTGCACAGTAAAGCAGAACGTATGATATTGAAAAAAGAGCTAATGAACCCCAATGTACCTGAATGGGCTAAAGATGCATACACTGCATATAAATCAGCTGGTTATAATTTTGAAGAGCGTGGTCACAGTATGGATTTCTATCGAATAATTACTCTTCTTCATCAAAAGAAGATTCTTTGAGCAATGCAATTAGTTGTTCAGCGATTTCTTCAATTGACATTCTATCTGATGTTAGGGCAGTTATATCTGCTAAAGAAGGACTGTATTTCCTTACTGTCTCATAGTTGACTTGATGCCAAATCGGGAGTATTAAGTTTTGACTTTCACCAACATGACGACCCATCAATCCATCAAGTTCATAATTTGTCCATCCTTTGCGGATAAATGCCTCCGACAATACAACTATGCCGAATCGACAATTTGATAATCCCTTATCAATAGAGCGACGTGTACCTTTACCCCAAGTTAACTCATATTCATCATACCAAATTTTTACTCCCGACTCTTTAAGAAGAAATGCCAATGGTTTAACAAAATCTTCTTTGTCATCACTTGCGTGTGATATAAAGACATCGTATTTTTCCTCATCATCATAGCTGTTAACTAATCTTTCAGTTTGAAGAGCTATGGAATGTTTATAGTTAGTTAGTTCGCTTAACAATGTTCGTTGAGATTGTTGATGTTCTCTTTCCATTTTTGTTCTCGTAACATCCATCTTTTTTAATTGAGCGGTTTCTTCTCGAAGTAGTCTTTCTTCGTAGATATGTAACTTTTTTTCTTCATCTGTAATTTTTTTATTCAAAGCACTCTGTTCTTTTGATGAATTTGCAATATTTTTTTGGAGACGATCAATTTTTGAGAGTTTGGTCTTAAGTATTGATTGTGATGTTGTAGGTCTAATAGTCTTTTTTACATTTAAAATTTCTTTCATAGCTTTAGAGTAATTGTCTTGCTCTTTAGATAATTTTTTTCTTAAATCAGTAATTTTAGTTTTTGATCTCCGAATGTTCCCCTGGATAGTAGAGATAGACATAACAAATCAACTCCTTATTAAATTAAATAGAAACTCTCGTTTAGTTTGAAAGAAAAGCCCTATTTAAAGGGCTAAATTTTTACTTGCTGTAAGCAGACTCTTTATTTCAGTCCTATTTGAGTTTTATTCATTAACTTGTCGCCTTGGAACATAAGCGAAGCATTCGCACCAAGATCGCCTTCACCAGTATAGGAAATCATGACAGTGTGAAGACTTGTTCCTTTTTCTCCAGACTCTGAAGCAACTTCGCCTTCACCACCAACAATTTTCGAAACTTCTTCGTAACTCATATTATTCTGTATTTTATCGAATTCACTTTTCGTGATTGTAACATCAGAGTTACCACCCAAACCGAATTGTGATTTATTCATTAACTTGTTGCCTTGGAACATCATTGAAGAGTTCGCACCAAAAGACCCATCAGCTTTGAATGAATACATTACTGTATATAAAGAAGTTCCTTTTTCTCCAGACTCTGAAAGAAGTTCTCCTTTGCTTCCAATGATTTTTACAACTTCTTCATAAGTCATACCGTCTTTAATCTGTTCAAATTTCTCTTTAGTTAACACTCCATCATCTGTTGATTTAGTTGTTTCTTTTTCGCTATTTGTTGCCTCAGTAGCATTGCTAGAATTAGTTGTTTCTTTTTTGGCAGGTTCTGTACTTGCTGTTTTAGATGTCTCTTTTTTGTCTTCATTACCACCGCTTGTAGCAACGCCAATAACAATAATTAGGACTATAAGTCCGATGAACCCCAGACAGCCCATTTTAAAAAATTTCTTCATACGTCTTACTCCCTTTTTATAAAATATTTATGCTTATAGGCAAAAAGCCTTTAACATTGAAAATAATAGTAATTAAATGAATTTATTATAATAGTTAAATATAACCATTTTAATCTCAAAAAAATATAAATTTAAGACTTTTTTACAGTTGAAAAGCTAAAAAAAAGAACCAACGAGAAACCAACCAATAACCATCAGACAACCAACGGAACAATTCTCAAACCCCTTGTAGCTCTAAGGGTGGAAGGTTATAAAAAAGTTTAGATAACCAACGGGGAACCAGCGAACAACCATCGGATAACTAACTTATATTAATAACAGCATTATAACAACATTAATAACTAGAAGAAGAATATGCGCGCGTGATTATAAAAGAAAAATATTCTAGAGTCAAGAATTTTCTAAAATCTTTTAAGGTGCGCAAGGTGAGTAGGAACACCTTGCATTCGCATAATATCTTGTTTAGTTAGACGTGTATCTTGATAACTATGTATAATCTCATCTGGAAGTAATAACTCAACAGCGAAAGTATTTGCCTGTCTTTCAAACTTGTTAACTGAGAAGAGAGTATTATTCCGTAGGAAAGAGGTATTATGTGTAGGGTGCAAAATAGCATGTCCTAATTCATGAGCTAAAACAAAATTACGCTCCTTCTCAGAAAGGTCATCATTAACGAAAATAAATTGATTTCGTCTTTCATATTTGTACATACCTTGAACTTCATCAGGGAAATCCCAGGGAACAACCTGAACGCCCATTTCTTCAGCAATTAAGAGAGGGTCATTGGTTCTGTATTTCTCGATGAGGCTTCTAACAACTGAAGAGATAAGTGTCTGCATTAGATGTCACTCCTGATTGTCACGATGTTTTTTCGGAATATACTTTTTGTTAATGCGTGTAGCTTGCCTAATTGCATATTCCATCGCGTCAAGAATAGATTCTTTTGCTTCCTCACTCATCGGTTCACCCATAAGCATGTACCCATCATCAGTGGATAGATCTTCTTTGATCTTTTCTACACGCTTAGCAATGTCTTTTTCGTCTTTATCTGTTAATTGAGAAGAGGTCTCTTTCAAAAGGTTGTTACCGTCCGCCATATAACCCGCGACTCTCATTAATGACTCATAGTCCTCTTTAAGTGCTTCGGAAAGTTTTTTTATTGTAGTCGCTTTCGGAACACCACGCTTGCCATTTTCAATTCTTGACAATTGAGCAGCGCTTATTTCTGAATAAAGAGCAACTTGATTGAGAGTTAAGTTTTTTGACTCTCTTATCTTTTTGATGTAACTACCGAAATCGCTCATAAAATCATCCATTCCATCATTATTTATTGCATTTGTAACCTAATGATAAGAGGGTTTGTTACCAAAAGGCAATTAATTTAGAATAAATTTCATAAAAAGTGTTGCCTTTTGGTAAAATAGTTGATATATTATTACCATAAGGTAATTACCAAAAGGTAAACAGGAGGTGCACGACTTGGAAAACACAACAGACATCGTTGTAAAGGTTGATTTCTTAAGGGACTATCTTTCTCAAAAAGAGCTTTCAGAAAGTAGATTCGCAGAAATCATAGGGGTTGCTCATAGTACAGTTAATCGGGTTCTAAATGGAAAAAGAAACCCAGGTAGTAAATTTATAGCTGGTGTATTAAAAAATTTTAGCGACTTAAGTTTTGAAGAAGTATTTTCTTACGAAAACAATTTACCAAAAGGTAAAATAATTTAACCTAGGAGGTCATCAAGTGAACAAATTCGATTCTGTTAGAAGCAGAAGAAAAGAGCTTGGTCTCACTCAGAAGCAACTGGCAACTAAAGCATCCGTTTCCCTTTCAGTTGTTCAACAGTTGGAAGGCGGTAAGCCTTATAACCCAAAAAGTAAAAATTTTTTCAAAGTAGCAAAGGCACTAGAAGTTGAAATTGATCTCTTACTATTTGGATGCGCTTGGCCTGAAGGAAAAGAATTATGACCTGGCAAGAGTTGCTCACATATTGGTTCGTTATCACAACATTCAACGTCTTTGTTTTAGGGTTAAGCATTTATGTAATTCAAATAACGATTGAATCAATCAAACGAAAAGGTGGTATTCGCAAATGGATAATTCAATCAGTGTGTCCATCGACATGGCGCCGCTTATGGAACGATTAAATAAGCTTGAGGAGCGGATTATACAATCCTCACAGAAATCTTGGTTAGATGAATATCCAAACATGCTAACAATATCTGATCTAATGGAGATTTTAGGCATCAAACGCACAAAAGCATCTGAATTGTTGAACCGTGAAGATTTTCCGGTTTTCAGACTGGCGGGCACTAAAATCCCAAAACATTTATTTATTCGTTGGATAGAAAGCCACACTGAATGGCTTGAAAAAAACACAAATTTTTCTGCTCCAAAAGCTATTTAATAAGAGCTTCTAGTATAAGGGTAACATGCAAACAAGCCATAAAAACAGGCACGAAATATGGCTGCAATATCAGAAACTGACAATTAAATATGGCAGGGAGAGATAATTATGAAAACAAAAGCAAACCTAGGAGAAATTTTGAAAGAGCAAGGGAAGACGCAAACGGAATTTGCGAATGAAATTGGCTATGATCAATCCACTATTTCTAAATGGGCCAACGGTAGCCGGACTATCGCAAAGGAGGCAAAACCTATTTTAGCAAGAGGTCTTGATAGTTTTAAATACTACATCGGTACTATGAAAGAAACGGCAGGTATTTCATTAACACCTTACATGAACGGAGATCGAATACACAGGGATATTGCTTCAATGCGAATGCTTGTTGAAAAGGAGCGAAAAGAAGCAGAAGAGTACTGGAAAAAAGATTTCTGGCACATACCTCCTGAGTTCGCTAATGAGATTGAACGCGAGGAGGTTAGGCAGTTCATAAAAGAGTATTCAGAAAAGCTTGCAGCTGAATTCAATCTACTCGCTGTTGTTTGTGAAAGGTACGGCTTCTCTTTAAAGCAAATTGATCAACAGCTGGAAATGACCTTTAGATCAAGGGGGTTAGTTAAGTGAGTATACAAGCTTTAAACATCTATGAGCGAGCAAGAGATTTAGAAGAGGCTGGATGGGCAGTCATTGAATCGATTGATTTAAATGCTGATATGCAGGAGTTACAAGAAGAAGCATTTGACACAGTTCTTACATCTAGGAAGATCCAAAAGCAGTCACTAAGTCGAGTAGAACGAATTGTAGCGGATATGCAAAGTAAGGGATTGGATGTTGATATAGTTCCGCGTTACCTCAAATTTAAGGAGGAGACAAGCTATGTATAAGTTGCCAATGATGAAAGCCGGTGAAGTGAGTAAGTGGTGTAAAGCATTGAAAGGGAAGCCAGTTTTGCTTTTAGATATAGAACGTAGAATTCGGCAAAATGTGTGGACAAATAAAAAGACAG
Source organism: Priestia sp. FSL W8-0524 (assembly GCF_038005965.1). Taxonomy (NCBI): domain Bacteria; kingdom Bacillati; phylum Bacillota; class Bacilli; order Caryophanales; family Bacillaceae; genus Priestia; species Priestia sp. FSL W8-0524. The sequence continues at coordinate 2,245,241 of NZ_JBBOUG010000001.1, read as the reverse complement.
TCAGCTAATTTGGATAGCTAACTGCCTTAAACATAATACAAAATGTGTATCTGAATTATACCACATTACATAAGTGGGCGACAAGCATTGTTCTTGTCGTCATGATCAGGAAAATCCTTTATCTATCGGTCCTTAACCGTAAAGGCACAACTCATTTTCCTGGTCATGACGATGCGAATAGATAGCATCAGAAAGTAGGTGAATAACATGCATGTAGAACATCCTGAAATTACTCAAGTAAATCGTACAGGCTACGTAAATATGGTGGCTCAATCTGAACATGCTGGAGTTGATTATTTCGGAACTGAAATTCTTATCGGTGATGAAATCGTAACAGATGATAACACCGGTGAAGTGGTCTTGAAAGAAGATTTGGAAAAGTACTTGGAAGAAGAGTACGGCTTCAAATTTACAACAGCAGAATAAAAAAGCCTGCACGGCCAGGTGCAGACTTTAAATGTTAAAGAATTTTAAGGTACTTACAGTTTATAAAAAAACTTTATAAAAAGCAATGGAGGGTGAGATCAATGCAAGCTGAAATCTTAATTCCTACATCCAACATGAGTGAAGCTGAATGGTTAGAACATAGACAAAAAGGCATTGGCGGATCAGATGCTGGTGCCATTGCTGGATTAAGTAAATGGAAATCACCAATTGGAGTTTATCTTGATAAAATCGGCGAATCACCTTCTGAAAGTAGTAGCAGTGAAGCAGCCTATTTTGGACATGTCCTTGAAGATGTGGTAGCACAAGAATTTTCCAAGCGAACAGGTTTAAAAGTTCGAAAACGTCAAGCGATACTTCAACATCCAAAACATATCTTCATGCAAGCTAATGTAGATCGGTTAATCATTGGTAAAAAAGAAGGGTTGGAATGTAAAACAGCTAGTGAATATTTGAAAGGCGATTGGGAAGAGGAAGAAATTCCAGCTCAATACTTGATTCAATGTCAGCACTATATGGGTGTTACTGGCTATGAAGCATGGTGGATTGCCGTTTTAATCGGTGGAAATAAATTTGTTCATAAAAAAATAGAGCGTGATGAAGAAATTATTAACTATCTGATTGAGATTGAATCTGATTTTTGGAACAATCACGTTCTTAAGAAAAACCCTCCCGCATTTGATGGTTCGGAAGCTTCAACTAATTTATTGAAAGCAATGTATCCAGAAGGGGATCGTAGCTTAGAGCCTGTTGAATTAGCTCCTGAAGCATCTGACTTAATTTCAAACTATGAACAAGCAAAAGTAGAAGAAAAAGAAGCTTCTGAACGTCGTAAAGAGGCTGAAAATAAATTGAAATCATTACTGGGAGAACGCGAAGCAGCATATGCAAGTGATCGTTTAGTTACTTGGAAAACCATTAGTAGCTCACGTGTTAACTCTAAGTTATTAAAAGAAAAATATCCAGAGGTGTATGAAGAAGTAGCTTCAAGTTCGTTATCTCGTAGATTCGGAATTAAATAAGGAGGACATAAAATTGGCAACTAACAATTCAGTTAAAAATCAATTAGCACAACGAAAAAACAACGTAGCAAAAACGGAGGACACAGGTTTTCAAGGTCAGCTAGCTACAATGTTTAAGCAACAATTTAAAGCAATCACTTCTATTGCACCTAAACACGTTACCCCTGAACGGTTAATACGTATCGGGATGAATGCAGCAAGCCGTAACCCTAAGTTGATGGAATGCTCTCCAGAGTCAATTGTAGGGGCTGTCGTTAACTGTTCAGTACTTGGTGTTGAACCTAATCTATTAGGACATGCTTACATCGTTCCTTTTTTCAACGGATCAACAAAACGTATGGAAGCTCAATTTCAATTAGGATATCGAGGCCTTATTGATTTAGCTAGACGTACAGGTGAAATCACAAGCGTATACGCTCATGAGGTTTATGAAGGTGACGAGTTCGAATACAGCTACGGTTTAGATAAAGATTTAAAGCATAAGCCTATCGGTGAAGAAGATGAAAGTAAAATCACTCATTTTTACGCAGTGTACAAATTAAAAGATGGGGCCTTTGATTTTATTGTAATGAGTCGTAAGCAAGTAGAGAAGCACAGAGATCGTTTTACGAAAAGTCAAAAGAACGGAAATGTGTTTGGTCCTTGGAAAGATCACTTTACTGAAATGGCCAAGAAAACAGTTCTTATCAAGCTTTTAAAAACAGCTCCTATCTCCATTGAACAGCAAGAGACAAGAACAGTTATGGAAGGCTTACAATACGATAATTCCGTTAGCAAGGTCAAAGAAGGACAATTTGGTGATGGATTTATCGATGCTGAATATCAGGTTGAGGAAGATATGGAAAACAACCAATCTCAGCAAGAAGTACCAGGAGAAAAGCCAAGCGCCTTTGACTTTGGAGGAGAGGAAATCGATATCAAAGATGAGGATTTACCTTTTGATAAATGAGAGAAGAACGCATAGCATTCCCTCATTGTTACAAATTTTCAGCCAAGAACAAAGAACAGTATGAAGGCTATATTCAAGGCTTTCTTAATCTATATCATCCGCATCTAAAAATGGTGCGGATTGAAAAATACTACGTGGTTTGCACTAAAAAGTAAGAGGTAGTAAAGGAGTGGATTCGGGGCATGAATCACATTACTACGGGGTTTGTTATTCTGCCCCGATTGACATTCAAAAATAGATTTGATCAAGCGCTATACAGCATTTTTATGGAAGAAGCTAACTTCGCTACTAATGATTATTTAAAACGCGGTCAAGCTAAATTCAAAATGAGCGAGCTGTCCGAAGAATTACATACAACAAGAAATATGGTTCGGAATTCTATTACGAGACTGGAGAAAGACGGTCTTATTAAAAAAGAGCCATTGCCACAAAATAAAGGCATTCTCGTGACAATTATCAACTACGACGAATACCAAAGCCTAGAAACCTATCAAAAGTCCAAGGAGACCAAGATAGAGCCTCCTAAAGAATTGGTCCAACTAGTAGAAAGTGAAAACAGTCCTTTTGATCAAATAGAAAATAAGTTCATTCAACAAAGAGGCTCAGGACTCAATATAAGCGCCTCAGATGCCCAATCAATTAATGAGGTGTTAAGTCTAGGTATCCCATTAGAAACGATTCTCGAGTGGATGGATACGATTTATGCGCACTATATCAAAAGGAATAACGGTCGAACGATTAGAGCCTTTAAATATTACGAAGAAGCCATTAAGACTCAACAGCAAAAGCTACAGCAGCCTAAAACGAACGTTACGCCTTTTCCGAAGCCAAAAAAGGAAAACAGCATAGATGCCATAGCAAGGTTTGCTCAAAAGCACGGGGTCAATTTAGGAGGTACACAAGATGGAAATACATGAAGCGCTAGACATTCTACAAAGAATAGCTGCTTCCTATACACAGTTTGATTTAACTGGTGAAATCGGAGAACGACGAATTGAGGTTTGGTCTTCTCACCTTATGAAAATGCCATATAAGCCAGTTTTAGAGCGAGTAAATCAACACATTTTACACGAAAAGTTTCCACCAACTATCGCAGAAGTTTCGGTTAAGGTCCAAACAAGCAATGACTTCTTGAATGAGCAATCTCGATGGAGAGAACAAGTCAAGCAAGAGAAACAGGCAGGTAATCATAAAACGTTTGTTGATCATCTGCCACCAGAATTAAAGAAAAAGTACGGTTCCTTTTTAAGGAAGTGAGGGTGAAAACGTGGAGTATCAATTAGGGGTAGAAAATATTGAAGCAGAACAAGCTGTCTTAGGTTCAATTTTTCTTGAATCGGATTTATTAGATGAATCGATTTTACAAACACAGCAATTTTCAAAAGCTTCACACAGAGTCATTTTTAAGGCGATGAGAGAGGTTCAAGAAGCAAATAAACAAGTAGATATAGTAACGATTGTAACACAGCTAGGAGAAGCTATTGAGCAGGTAGGAGGAGTTTCCTATCTAAGTGATTTAACAAACGCGGTTCCAACTACAGCGAACTTCAAAACTTATGAACAAATGATTTTAGAATCCTATCGAGTCAGAGAAGCACGGAAATTAGGAGCCAAATTAGCAACTGTCACAAGTGAAGAAGAGGTACCAAATATTCTTCAATCATTAGGTGAATTACAGGATATCAAACGAAAAAAGAATCGTACGAAAAGCGATGTTCTCGCAGATATCTTCTCTGATATGAGTACTCCAACGCAAGGGCTCACAGGTATAGACACTGGCTTAGATGACTTAAATCGTATGACTGGTGGTTGGCAAGGTGGAGATTTGATTATCGTTGCTGCAAGACCTTCAATGGGTAAAACAGCATTTGCTTTGAGTTTAGCCCAGGCAAATTGTGAAAAAGGCGGCGTGTCCGATATCTTCTCACTTGAAATGTCTGATACACAGCTAGTTAAGCGGATGTTGTCCGGTCTTGGACGAGTGAACGGCAAGAAATGGTCTAATCCCTTTGAAGAATTCACCAATGAAGATCATGAAAATATGGCAAATGCCATTGGCCATTATGAAAAATGGGATATCAACATTCATGATGAACCTACCCAAACAGTTTACGATATCCGTTCAAAAATCAAAGAATCATTTAAGGAACATCCAGATAAAAAGCACTTAGTCATCATTGATTACCTGCAGCTCATTTCATCTGTAGGGAAGTTTGAACGTAAGGATTTAGAAATCGGTCATATCTCAGGGATGTTAAAGAAAATAGCCCGTGAGTTTAATGTACCTGTTATTGCTTTGTCACAGCTTTCCAGGGGTGTAGAACAACGCCAAGATAAACGTCCAATGATGTCCGATATTCGTGAATCAGGAAGCATTGAACAGGATGCGGATGTTATCAGCTTTTTATATCGCGATGATTACTACAACAAGGATTCAGAAAATCCAGGCATTACAGAAATCATCTTAGGGAAGCAGCGTAATGGTCCAGTAGGTACCGTACAAACGTTATTTAGAAAAGAATACGGCCAGTTCCTCAACTTGTCAAAACAGCTAGAGGCCAAGATGGAGGCTGAGTTAATTGGATAAAAATCAGGTGTTTCAAGAAATGAAAAAATATTACAGTCAAACAGGAAAGGTTATGGATCCTCATGTGTTCCAATCACAGTTTTCAGGCACTGTGTCAGCTCAAGAAGCAACATTAGGTATTTTAATGTTCGACCAATACTTAGACAGCGAGGTGAGAAGGCATGGCGCTACTGGCTAAAGCTGTTCGGCAACGTCAAAGTTATTTAATCAATGAATTAGTACGGTACGGATATTTTAAAACCTCTAACGGCAGGCAGTTATATGAGTTAAGTCTAACAGAGTTAGAGCAAGTTCATGTTCAGGTGAAATCTACTTTCGGAAAGCAATTACAAGAAGGGGAATGATGAAATGATTGAATTCACAGTATACGGGGAGCCAGTCGCACAGGGCCGTCCAAGAGCAAGTACTCGAGGCGGTTTCGTTAAAATGTATGATCTAAAGAAATCAAAGGATTTTAAACAGTATGTGAAGTTTACAAATTGGTTACTACAACACTCTTGATGGAGCTTTTAACTCTCTCATAGAGAAGGAAATCAAAGGTAGTGATGCAATTAATCTTGATGCATGTAGATGGTGTGAAAGAGAATATATTTGAGGCTTTGAAGTCGATTAAGCCAATTAAATAAAAAGATAGCCCTTATTGAAAAAAAGAGCTATCCATAAAATAAATTATTGTTTTTTGAGATTATTAAAATAATTTTCTATTTCCTGTAAAGATGGGACTGTTTTGTAATAAAAAGTGTTGTCTTCATACGTTAGTTCAAATTCAGGCCAAGGAATAGCTTCATATACTTCACACATGGAATTTCTAGAACCGGCTAATTTAAATCGAGCTCCATCAGGGTGGGTGAGAGCTATATAAGCTAGTCCACTTTTACGACTTAAAGTTTGGAAAACAGAATATTTCCCTTGAGTTCCTAAGGCAGCTAAGTTAGCAGGATAGTAGACAACGTCATTACAAGGTGTGGGTAAAGCAATTAAGTCTTTAACTAAAGCAGATGGAGTTAAACCTTTCGTTACTATTACCATTCTCATCACCTCTTCTATATTAGATAGACTAATTATTACTTAAAATGGTGAGTTTTACAAACTAAATATTTAATTTAAAGGAAGTTTAACAGAAGGGAGAGCCGAATGTCGGTTTAGTAAAAATAAAAAAGACGCTCAGCCAAGAGCGTCCTTACAGGTAAAATAATTTTATAAAAGGTAGTTTCATTATACACTAGGTGGAGCAAAAAAAGACCAGGAACATCTTCCCAGTAACCTAATGAAATTATAACAAGAGGAGGTATTTTCTGGTGAGACTTCAAGAAATTAAAATAAATGTCGATACAATGAAATTGGAAATTGATATAATGAAGCAAAAAGAAAGCTTTGCTGTAGTTGTATGCGATGGGCAGGCTAAATTAACCAAATTACCGCATCATGGTGAGACGAAAATTATAACTCATCAAGGTAAGGTAAAACGCGTTAAGTTTGATGAGGGGGAAGAGTTTTGAATTTTCAAAAAGGCTTTATAGATCTAAGAAAAGAGTAGTAAAATTTCGATTTCTAGGTTGTCAAAGATAAACATTTTGTTGAGTTACAACAGATTAGGACCGGAAACGTTGATATAAAAAGTTTTAATGTTTAATGTATTAGATTAAGTGAGGCAATGTTAATTATTTTATTGTTGAGAGAAACTTTTTTATTGAATGTCTTTATAATAGTTATTGATGCTTAAATAATACCTTAATTGGATTAATTTTCAAGGGAAATGAGGAGCCAATGTAATGTATAAAGAAGAGGATATAGACTTTAGTATTGTTGCAGATGATGTTGTTTTTGAGAATGTATGCGTGGATTTAATTAGGTCTTTAGGTTCTTTCCATGCTGTCGGTTGGAGAGAAGGTAGTTTTGATGGAGGGAGAGATATAGAGGGTTATACAGTCGTCGATTACCCCCTTGTCGGGAAGAAAACTGAAAAGTGGTTCTTTGAGTGCAAGTATTATACAGGAGGTGTTCCTTTAACAGTAATTTTAGATAAAATAGCTTGGGCAATTGCTAGAAAAGTAGATAAGTTAGTAATAATAACATCAACTCACCTAACCACTCAGGCAAAAGACTACATAGAAGAAGTAGATCACACAGTCCCAACCAAAATTTATGCTATAAGTGGCGCAGAACTCAAAAGCTTAATAATTAAGCATCCTGAAATAGTCGAAAAATATTTTATTAATTCTCATCAGAAATCAGCTAAGAGTGCGTTAAATGATTATTTTTTGTTTGATGATGTTGCTTCTATAAGTCGAGTGGAGGAACTAAGTAAGCATGTGAAAAATACTCGATATACTTTTTATGAGGTAGTTCATTTATTAGGAAGTTATCTTTCTTATCCAGAAGAACATGGATTTGGTTTTCCAATAGATGAGATTCCAGACCTTATTGAGGAAATCAAATCGAGAGGTTCTTTTAATAAAGATACCTGCTTAAAGAAATACCAGACACATTTAAATAGCCTCCCGTATATCAATAATAATGAAATGAATTATACAATCCATAATTCAGATTTCATTCTAAAAGCAAGGTCTAGATTTACGTGTTTAGAAGATAATGAAAAAAACAGCAGTTATTTCTTTTTGGAAAAAACTGATCAGTCAGTAGCTATTGAAATTTTTATCAGTCCAACCAAAGTGGAAAATTGGTCAGTAAGTATATATGAAAAAAAGAATATTAAATCCATTTATAAAAAAGTGAAAAATTATTTAGGTTTTTAACTGAACTATGTTTGTATAATGTATAGTGCAGCTTTTTCAATATACAAGGACCATGTTAAAAGCAAGATATTATTTTAGATTACAAAGTAATATGATTTGCTTTTTCTATGGCATTATTCGATGAGGGGGGAGAATTTTGAATTCACGTTCTATTGCACTTGTAGTAAACCATAGTCATTGTACTTTACCAGGAACATTTAATGAATATTTTTCCTTTGATGATATTGAGGGCACTAACATTGAAGAAGGTGTAGCACGCCTCCCATATAGAGTTTTTTTTCCAAGGCATCCACAATGGGATGAATTCATTGAAAGGTTAGGAGCAGAGCAAACATTTCTTTTTTCGAGAGTTCTACTTTCCTATTATGATGCAGCGTACATGCTTTTTACTTTTACTGCAAGGTATAGGTCAGGAAAAGATTTAGCTGATATTTCTTTTGAAGATATTGAAGGGCAAGCTCAAGGATATAACATTGATGACTTTAATTACTCATCACTGGATTATGAAACATTTCTTGGATTATATGATAGACACGGTGACAGAGTACTTAATAGTTACTCTTTTTCTCATAATAATCTACAAGAGCTCTTTTGGGCAATGAATATGGAAAAGCTTTTAACAAGTCAAGGGATATCTTATTATCCTAATCGTACTTTTACATTAGATGAACAAAAAACAAATAATTTCTCCTTATTGACCTATAAAATGCTCAAAGTTAATGAAGTAGGAATGGTAATGCATACTTGGAGAAAGTTAAACTCATATAACAATTCAGATTTTATCAATAATGTAAGTAATATATTAGAGTTTATAGAAAAAGACCTTGGTAAGAATATAAACACATTTAATACACAGATAGGAGAACTTCCGTTCTTGCAGAATTTGATTAAACTGGTTTCAAAAACAAGAAGAGAATTTTATTTTGGCTTATTTAATAACTCGGAATTACTAGGCTTCCTCTCTCGTCACGGATCTAAGAGTTTAATTAATTATAATAAAATGAGTAATAATACTGAATTAAAAATGAAAGTTATTAGAGATAGAATGTTAAAAGGAATAATTCCAAATCAAAGAGAGATTCAGTATATGCTAAATGTTTGGCATTATACTACATCTTTAATAGTGACAATATGGTTTAGGCTGAAAAAAACAAATAAAAGATAGTTCTATCAGCTAACTGAAGGACATTAATCTTCGCACAGAAAACTGTGTTTTGATTGGTGTCCTTTTTATTAACAAATTTCCTTTTTGTTAATGAAACCATAAAAGCATTTTAGGGTTTTAATATGGTAAATTAATGAACATAATAAAGAAAAAAGTCGTAGATTAGAAAGGAATATTGTACTATAATGTCCAAGTATTATAAAAATTGGGGGCATTACATTGAACAAAAAAATTATTATTCCTTTTACAGTTCTGACAATGGCTTTTACAGCAGTTGGTGAGACAACGACTTTTGGCTATTCTAACAAAGCTGAAGCCGCAGTCGTTCAAACAGGGACAACTACGTCAAACTTAAATGTGCGCCAAACAGCAAGTACGACTGCTAGGAAGGTAACTACATTACCAAAAGGGACCACTGTAACTATTAATGAAGCAAAGAGCGGTTGGTATCTTGTTACCGTAGGGAAATATACAGGGTGGGTATCATCAAGTTACGTAAAAGTGGTTCAGCAATCGGCAAGTAATACTAGTAAATCTACGCCAACTACTAGTAATTTAGTAGTAAAAAAGGGTATCACTACATCTAGCTTAAATGTACGTCAAACAGCAAGTACGAGTGCTAAGAAGGTGACTACATTATCAAAAGGAGCTACTGTAACTATTAATGAAACAAAAAGTGGCTGGTACCGTATTACTTCTGGGAAGTACACAGGCTGGGTATCATCAAGTTACATAAAAGTTATTCAAGAATCTACAAGCAGTCCTAGCAAATCGGCAACAGGTAATACAACAGTAAAAACAGGAACTACTACGTCAAACTTAAATGTGCGCCAAGCAGCAAGTACGGCTGCCAAAAAGGTGACTACACTATCCAAAGGGACTACTGTAACTATTAATGAGACAAAAAATGGTTGGTATCGTATTACTTCAGGAAAATATACGGGCTGGGTATCGTCGAGCTATATAAATGTTTCAGCCCAAGTAACAAATCCAGCGAAACCAGATACTAATACAACAACTAAGCCAGAAACTAACACAACGCAAACGACTACGCCTAAGCCGCCATATCAGACACCTCCAATTCCGGAGGTTAACCCTGAGGATGATGCACCTTATTATCCACCGGTTCTTGATGTACCCGCAGCTACAGAAGCTTATACAACAACACGGGGAGTACAAGTTTATGCTGTAAACCCTAAAAAATCAGAAGCTGTAACTATGACTAATTCTTGGGATCGGTTTATAAAGCAAAAAGAATATGAGGCACTAGGAGCATCTCTTTCTTTACCTTATAATGTGGATGTTTATTCGAGTGGTACAGGGCTTAATGTTGATTTTACAGATCAAGGGCAAAATACTGAAATTGGACGTGCAAATGGAACACTTACTGCACCGGGAGTTAGTTTAGGATCCTATATTGATACAAAAGAAAAGATTATGACCTTTGGTATCGATAATTCTAAATTAGGGTCAACTGATAAAGATATACAAAAACCAATGGCAGAGTACCTTCTTGGTAAGATGTTACAACCTTATATACCAAACCACTTTGATTTTATTGTTTATCAGTATTACTTAATTAGAAAAAATGGAGTAAGTCAAACAGTTAACCATCATCATTTAGATGGATATTATATCACTATTGACTGGTCTGGCATTACAATAAAACCTGACCAAAAAAAGAAGTAATTTAGCATTACATTAACAGTTAAAAAATCAATAAAGTTCTACCAGCTCACCGGGGGACACTAATCGAAACACAGAATACCGTGTTTCGATTAGTGTCCTTTTTAAATAATTAATAATAACAAATTAATTATTTGGAAAAAAACTAGACTTAAAGCACTATATAATGCTATATTAATTCCGTTATATCCAATAAATTGAATAGGAGAAATAAAATGGGGAAAACATTAATCAAAAAAATTAGTTTAGTATCTATGGCTATTGTTATGTTTACTCTCTCGTATTTACCAGCGGTACAGGCAAGCTATACTGAAAACCCAAATGGAGTTTATTATGAATTGTCAAGACAAGTCTACAATGTTAAGGGAGATGGCTCTCATTCTAGCATAGAGTCAGCACTAAACAGTAAACTTGGTAAAGGGAAGTTTAAGGTAATTGATACTATTGATGTTAATGAACAAAATTATCATAAGGCTGGAACTTCTTCCTCTTCAGGGAAAATACTACCCTTAGACAAGACTGGCTTTCAGGCCATGACAGTAGTAATTGAGGGAAGTAAGAAACTATATATTGCGTTCAGTGGTTCACAGAGCTTCAGTGATTACAATACTGCGAAGAATATTATGGAAGATGATATCCCTGGACAACTATATCAAGCACAACTTTATGCAAATTATATTTATAAGAATTTCTCTCAATATCAAGGTTACAAATGGTATTTCACGGGTCACTCTCTAGGTGGTTGGTTGGCAACAAAGTTGTATTTAGACATTCGTGCAGCCAATTGGGTTATCCCTACAACTTCAAAGTATAAATATGGTGGACCTATTGGTAAAAAGACAATTAACGGGGTTTATACGTTTAATCCATTACCTATACGTAAGGGCCAGCATCTTCCTCAAACGCAATGGGATGCAAATAAAAATGGGGTTTATAACCAAGACATCAAAAACCTTTATATTGAAAATGAATGGCTAAATGGCGTCTATGATATGCACTCTGCAGAAATAAATTATTTTGGTACTAAGGGAGGTATTAATACAGGTATTAAAAGTTATTCAACTCTGGGTTATAAACCCAATTCCTTACTTTTTGATGTAGGGTATTACTATAACTGGTGTGATAGAAAACAACAAGCTGTTGTAGATGGTCATAGTATCTATAATTTTACTAAATATGTACAATATTAAGTTGCATGTAACCCATAAGTTCTACTAGATTGCTAATGGGCACTAATTTAAATCATTTTAATTAGTGCCTTCTTTCTATCAATTAACTTAATATTGCAATGAAATTTGATTAAAAAACTAATTTAAATTATTAAGTAATAATATAGGAAACTTAATAATACCGTGCTACCAGCTAACTGGAGGACATTAATCTTTACACAGGAAATTGTGTTTTGATTGATGTCCTCTTTTTTATTTCATAAAGGGGGATTTACAGTGAAGGTTAAAGTGGAGAAGAATTATTGTAAACGGTGTGTATGGCAGCAAAACGGATTATGCATGTTCCAACGCTGTGTTAAGGGATATGGGTTTGTAGCAGATAAGCCAGTTAAAAAGGAGGTTAAATGATGGGAGTCGAACAGTTAACATTACTTGAGCCAGTGGATGAAAAATTAGTGCGGAAAACTGTAATTAAAGAATTAAAAGAATATAGAGCTCTAAAGGTCCAGGTGGAAAATAAAGAAGAGTGCGAACATGCAGGTCTTGAATTGTTCCCATCTATTCGTAATTCTTATGATATTAACGAATTAAAGGTCAAACAAATTAATAGGGCATTAAAAAACAGCCTGGATCAAGAAGAGCTCTTAATCATTGAAAAAGCATACCTTACATCCAAACAAACGAAAGACATTGAAATTTATCTTGAAATTGGAGTGAAAAAAGATACTTATTACGCAATGAGAAACAGAGCGTTGAATCGCATAGCTACAGCACTTGGGATAATCTAAGTGCTTTTTCCTTTTGCAGAAAAAACACCGAAAAAAATCAGAAAAAAGGGGGACAAAATAGGGGACTATTTATTTTTCCATGACAGGTAAGATTTTCTTATAAGCAATAGCAATTTGCTTGTGGGAGAAGCGCCTTTCCCTTATCAAGACGTACTCGGGTGTATCGAATGACTATGAAGGTTGCCGGCTGAAATTACGGGGGAACAACTGGAGTCTAGCTGTATTGCGTACGATAGCCACGGGGGAGTGAAGTGTGCAAGTCCTTCACGAAACTATTGTCTGTCGTTCTATGTACAGCAACCGTTACTACAATCCTGGCCGCCTCCCGAGTGATTGAGAGAAAACGGGTTTAATTTACTTAAGCAATTAGCGTAATGGGGTGTTAAATAATTAGTATAAGAAATGTTTGTAAGGGCATATTGTGAATAATGATTAGCATTAGTACTAGTCGAACAAGGTACACACATGGTAAATGTATCATCACTTGTGAAAGCACCTTACTCCACGGGTGCTTTTTATTTCTAGGAAATGTGACTAGTAAAATGGAATATAAGAAGGTATTTTGTCTTATCTTGCCGTATTGGTAGGCAAGGAGGCAAAGATATGGAGGAGTTCTTAGAAGTATTGAGATTTAACGCAAAGGAATTAAAAATACAATTTGAGAAAAGCAGTATAGAAGGAAAAAGCACTTCTCAAGAGGTATCAGATTTTCGAGAACAAGCCGTTCAACAATTTGTAAGGCGATATTATCCCTTTCCTTATCAAATAAGTAAAGGGGGAATATATGATAGTTATGGAACAAGGTCAGACTCGATAGATTGTCTTATACTGAATCCTAATCACCCTCATACAGTAAATCATGCGGGAAAACATAGCTTGATTATTGCTGACGGTTTGGATGTAGCGATAGAAGTTAAACCCGATGTAGCTAATCGACAAGAGCTTTATAGAGGTTTGGTTCAAGGGATTTCAGTGAAAAAATTACGTCGGCGTAACAGTCCATTACTGGTCAAAAGTAATCATCCAGAGTATATTCAAGAGCTATCTAGACAGATTCCTTTTTTTATTTTCAGTATGAAATCTAAAAATAATATCAATGATACTATACAAGAAATCAAAGCTTATTATGAGGAACATAAAGTGCCAATTGTTGATCAAATAGACGCATTGATAATTAATGACAAAGGAATTTTAGTGAATTTTAAATATCAGGAATTATATCCATTCAATACTACAAGACTTACCACTGAAGAGCAGGCTGGCTGGTTTTTTGAAGAATGGGGAGCTGACACTTTAGGTGGTTTTCTATTCCACTTAGATAGAGTGTTTGGTGCTTCTAGTCAAATTAATGATACATTCTTAAAATACTATGTACTTTCAAAAAAAATTCCGACAAGATCAGTGTAGAAGTATGTAAGAGAATACTTAATAAAGATAATAAAAAAGCATTCCTACACGGGAATGCTTTTTTATTAGGTAATAGTTCAACTTATAGTTAGCTTATAGGAGTGAGCCAAAGTTGAACTAAAAATATAAAGAGATACTGGCTAAGAATTTTTTATCTATTATAATCAAAAGAAAGGAGGGGTTTTATGGAAATTATAATAGAAGAAATCACAGGCGTAGATACAGCAACATTAGAAGGAATGAAATCTAGCTTTAGAAAATGGATAAATGGAGATTTCAAAGAATTTATCGAGGATCTAAATTTGTCCATATTAGATAAGATAATTATCCCAAACGATTTTGGGGAAGCTGTGACTAAGTTTCAGAAGGAACATAATTTACAAGTTGGATATACAAGCAATGAAATGGGTGTTGCGGGAGGTAAGAATCTTCCCTTTGAACGAGATGGAGAAACTAGAGTAGTTATTTTTATCCAAAGCGGGGTGTTTTTATCAATATTTAATAAAGAGTTTGCACAGGAGGCAGCTAATATAATTCATCATGAATTATGTCATGTGCATGATCAATATAATAATCTTCAGATGGAAAAATTTAATGAAGGTTATTATAAAGATACGGGTGATTTATTATTTGATTTATTAAAAAAACATTCATCATGTGTATGGGATGAGTATATAGCCCCTAGATTGTCCTGTTCTACATTACCAAAAGATAGTGACTTATCTTACTTGTTTTTATTAGATTTAATTAAGGATACCGAAAATAAAGTCAAAAAAGACATAGATGATTATAGAACCCAGGGTGATATCTCTTTACTTTTTAAAAACATACAAGAATTAACTTCTTTAACTTTAAAGATTGCAGCTACTGTTATTGGCAATCTTCATGGGTTAAACTATAACGACACTAAATTATCTGAAGTTATTAATAAAGGATTAGAAGGCACTTTTATATTCCCAATCTGGAATGAGCTCCATGAGACATTGGAAAACTTATATCAGTCTTACCCAAATTGGAAAGACATCTATGTGTTTGATAGTTTAAATAATCTTATTTTGAAATCATGGAACGAATTAGGGGTATTTCCTGAAAATCGAGGCAAAGGTCTTTATGTAAATGTACCTTAATAAATCTAAAAAAATGCATCTTTATTGATGCATTTTTTTGTAAATAAAGTATTTTTAAACTTTAACTAATGGAGGCGGTGATGATGTAAATGGCTAAGGGGAAGTATGAAAGATGGTTAATGAAAGAAATTATTTTCCCTCAAAAATATTTAAAAATCTGAACCCTCTATATTAAAATTTTCTAATTTTAGCCGATGATTTTTTATAAGGCTGCATATAACATAACAAAATTAGGAAGTGGAAAATGGCAACAAGAAAAAGGCAAAGAAACAGCAGGAGAAATAGAGGAAGCTTTGTTTTTGGCGGGGTATTCTTCTTATTTACTTTGTTTAGTATAGTGTTTTTATTACTTAATACCTATACGAACCTAACGAATCAGAAAGAAGAGAAGCTCCAAAGAAACGAAGATAAAGAGAAAGTTGAATATTTTATAAATAATCGGTTATCTCCAACTTATGATGAATTTCATAATAATTTATTAAAAATGGATAGCAGAATAAAGCTTATTGATCCGTTAACCCTTAAACAAAAGGATGACGTTATCAAATTTGCTAATTACAAATTAAATAATCTTTCAATTACTGGAATGTCAATGGTGTCTACGAGTCACAACGAAAGACCTTTATTTGATGGCCATGTATATGCTTTCTATATTCTATTACCTAGTAGTGATAATCAAGTCAATTCAAATGAAGTAAAGAGACTGGTCTTTAATGTTAACAGTGCGTTAAATAAAAAGGTATCTGAAGGGGAGATAAGTATTTTGCTAGATAAGCTTCAAAAAAAAGCTAATGATAGTAGAGAGGGATATATGGGATGGGCGGATAGTTATTATAAAGTTCAAAATCAAGATTTAATCTATGAATTAGAATATAATGGTGACGGTCCGAAATGCCTTAATATTGACCTTTATAGTGAAAATGAAATAGAACGTATTGTAGAGAGAATGGAAAGACTGAATGAAAATTAATTAGTTAGATCTATAGTTTCAGCATAAAACATTTTTAATGACCTTCTTTAATATTGGAGAAGTAATAAATGTCGTTATATTTATAGGATTTAAAGTCGCTCTCTTATGAGCGACTTTTTATTTTATAAGAATAGAAGGAGGGAGTGCAAATGTAAAATGGCTAGAAAAAGAGATCCGCGCCGTGACGAAGCCTTTGAGATATGGAAACAACATAATGGAGAAATAACCAATCGACTTATAGCAGAACAGTTGGACATTCCAGAAAAGACAATTAGTGCGTGGAAAAGTCGTGATAAATGGAATGCAGTACTGCAAAAAGATGAATGTAGTACTACAAACAAAAAATCTTCTCAAAAAACACGAGCTTCAACTAAGAAACCTTCAACTGAAAATGATAACGAAACTATTGAACTTACAGAAAGACAACGGCTTTTTTGTTTATATTATGTAAAAACGTTTAATGCTACTATGTCTGCGACAAAGGCTGGTTATTCGGCAGATACCGCTCATGTGCAAGGTCCACGGCTGTTAGGAAATGTTAGGGTTTCTGCTTATATAAGAGAGCTTAAACAAACACTGACTGAAAACCTCTTTTTAGACGCTCAGGATGTACTAGCCAAGTATATAGCGATTGCATTTGCAGACATTAATGATTTTCTTACATTTGGGCGAAGGCAGCAACAAGTCATCACTATGTATGGTCCTTTATATGAAAAAGATAAGAACGGGAAAATAGACAAAAATAAGCCTGTTATGGAAACAGTCAATTATGTTGATCTAAAAGAAGGAGCTACAGTAGATGGCACTATTATATCTGAAGTAAAGCAGGGAAAAGATGGCGTGTCTATTAAATTAGCAGACCGATTAAAAGCATTGGATAAATTGTCATTATACTTCGATTTATTTCCTGACAGCTTTAAACGTAAGATTGAAGAAGAAAAGCTTAATATCTCTAAACAAAAACTTGAGCTTGATAAGATCCGTATTATTGGAGATGAGGAAGAGTATGAAGATGATGGATTTATTGCTGCATTAAACGGTAAGACGGCTGAGGTGTGGAACGATGATAACGAAAACAAAGACAGTTGATCAGAAATCATTTCAAACTATTCTAATGTCTAGACCTAAGAAGCTCAAACCCGCTCCCTTCACATTCAAGCCTTTTTCTGATAAACAAATTAAAGTTTTAACGTGGTGGCGTAAAGATTCCCCCGTGAAGGGCAAAGATGGAATCATATGTGATGGTTCTATCCGTGCTGGAAAAACCGTATCTATGGCCTTATCCTACGTTATGTGGGCTATGGAAAGCTTTGATGATATGAACTTTGGCATGGCTGGTAAGACCATTGGTTCTTTAAGACGTAATGTTATTACACCGCTGAAGAAAATGCTTAAATCACGTAAATATAAGGTACGTGACCACCGCTCAGATAATATGTTATCTGTTACTAAAAATGGTGTAACTAACCTTTTCTGTATATTCGGTGGTAAAGATGAAGCCTCTCAGGACTTAATCCAAGGTATCACATTATCTGGGATGTTCTTTGATGAAGTGGCTCTAATGCCTGAGAGTTTTGTTAACCAGGCAACAGGCCGTTGTTCGGTAGAGGGTTCAAAGTACTGGTTTAACTGTAACCCGGCTGGTCCTTATCATTGGTTTAAGACAAACTGGATTGATAGAAAAAAAGAGAAGAACTTGCTGCATGTTCATTTTACGATGAACGATAACCTATCTCTTTCAGAAGCTATCAAGAAACGTTATTACAACACGTATAGCGGAGTATTCTATAAGCGATATATCTTAGGTTTATGGGTACTAGCTGAAGGTGTTGTATACGATATGTTTGATAAAGATAAGCATACGGTTAAACCACTAGAAAGAGCCTATACGCAGTATTATGTATCATGCGATTATGGTACTCAAAACCCGACAACATTTGGTTTGTGGGGTCTTTTTGCTGGTGTTTGGTACAAGGTGAAGGAATATCACTATGATGGTCGGAAAAACAACAAGCAAAAGACAGACCAGGAATATTTAGAGGACTTGAGGGAGTTTATTGGAGATATAAAAGGGTTCAAAGGCGCTATAGTGGATCCATCTGCTGCCTCCTTTATTGCTTTATTGAAAAAGAATCGTATTAAGGTTATTAAAGCAAAGAATGATGTAATTGAAGGCATTCGTAACGTAGCAAATGCCTTAGTCAATAACCTTATAAAATACAATAATACATGCATTGAAACGTTCCGAGAGTTTGCTTCATACGTATGGGATGAGAAAGCGGCTGACCGCGGTGAAGATGCCGTAGTTAAACACAATGATCACCAGATGGACGGTGACCGCTATTTTGTTAATACAATTCTGTTTGGTAAAAAGAAAATGGGTACACTGAGTAAATCTCAATTTGGTTTGTAGGAGGTGAACGTATATGATTCGGATGGATAGTGATTTTGAAGTAACACCAGAACTTGTACAGAAGTTACTTGAAAAGCATAGTACAGAACGTGAAAAGCGGCTTTTGAAGTATTATAAAGGCGAGCATGACATTGTAAATCGCAAGTTTGATGATGAAACAAAGCCTAATAACAAAGTTGTTACAAACGAATGCAAACGAATTACAAATGTAAGTGTGGGTTATTTCATCGGTAAGCCTGTCAGCTATAGTACGACTAAAGACAATAAAGGTTATATGGAGCGGCTACAAGAGGTTTTTGACTTAAATAATGAGCAGAAAGTAAATGCTGATCTTGCTAAATCCGCTAGTGTGTATGGATATGGCGTTGAAGTCCTCTATACAAGTCAATCAATTACAGGTGAACTTGAAATCAGGTTCGCTTTTTTAGATTTAGAGGAGCAAGACGTTCTCTTAGTATATGACCGATCTGTTGAGAAAAACTTGATTATGGCTATACGTCATTATTCGTATAAAGATGTACTAACAGATCAAACGAATAAAGAAGCTTATGTATATACTGCAGATTCTATCTATCACTTTAAAGAGGGCGAGAATGGAATGAACTTAGTAGATGAAGAACCTCACTACTTTCGTGAAGTTCCTATTAATGTTTATTACAACCGCGATAATATCAGTGATTTTGAGGATATCGTTACATTAAATGATGCGTACAATATTTTGCAATCCGATGATATTAATGAAAGTGAATATACAAATGACGCTTTTTTATTAATAAAAGGCATGATTGCTGAGGATGAAGATATTCAAAAAATGAAAGAGAAGCGGGTTATTCAATTGGATGATGCTTCTGAGGGTGCAGGTGTTGAATGGCTCATTAAAAACCTAAATGATACGTGGAAGGAAAACTTAAAAACACGCTTAAAGAATGATATCTATACGATTTCCGCTACTCCTAACCTATCTGATAGCTCATTTGGTGGTACTCAAACAGGAGAAGCGATGAAGTATAAGTTAAAGGCATTTGAGGATAATCGCGCTTCTAAAGAGAGGGAATTTAAGCCAGCTCTTCAGCGGCGTATTCGTCTTATCACAAATATCCTAAACTACTTAAGAAATAATTTTGACTGGCGTAATATCGTTCCTAACTTTACAGCTAACTTACCTAAAGCAGATTTAACCATTGCAGACATAATAAACCTTGTAGGGTCAAATATTCTGAGTAAAGACAGTTCTCGTGCTGCTATTGGTATTATTGAAGATCCAGCACATGAAGCGGAAAAGGTGCAGCAAGAAAATGAGGATTATATCGATCTAAATAAACCAAAAGAGGTGAATATAGACGATGAGCAAGATGAAGAAGCGCTTCAAGGCGATAAATAAGCTCTTAGATGGGATGACTACCGCTAAAGAGAAGTTAATCGTCAATATGTATAAGAAATGCTTCAATGAAATGTATGCTCTTTTGCATAAGCAATATAAGCAGTACCAGACAGACGGCATTTTAACCTTCGAAGCGATGATTAAACAGAATCGTTTAAAGAAATTTGAGAAGAAAATGATTCAGCTGCTTACCATGCTTAATAAAGATGTTGGTGCTACTATCTATGAGCACCTCCGTGCTGTTAGGCTGCAAGGTTATTACCGCTCATCTTGGATTATTGAAACCATGTCTAAAGTCAAACTTGGTTATCGTATAGTTCCTACAGATGTATTAGAGAAGTCTATTGAGCATAACTTTACGGGCCTCACTTTAAACGACATATTAGAGAAACAGCGGAAAGAAATCATTCTCAGATTACGCGAAACAGTGACAAAAGGGCTTCATGAAGGGCAAAGTATTCAAACGATGTCTAGAGCTGTACAGAAGGATATGGGCGTTAGTGCTGGAAAAGCGAATAGAATTGTCCGTACTGAGTCCCACCGCTTAATTGAAAGTGCCAAACATGAATCTGTTGAGCATGCGAATAAAAGCGGCGTAATTATGGTTAAAGAATGGAATAGCTCAGAGGATGAACGCGTGCGCCAGAAGCATAAAGCCAATCACCGTATACTTAATAGAAAGAAAATCTTTGTGCATGAAAAGTTTAAGCAAGGTTTAGGAGAAGGTGACGGCCCTGGCATGATGGGTACTGCTGCACATGATATTAATTGCCGGTGCTTTCTTACTTATGAGATTGAACGTATTGAAGCTAAGACACATGAAGAGTTAGCTAAGCTTACTTATGAAGAGTGGATAAAAACAAGATTAGCTATATAATAGACTTCTCACTCATATGGGTCTACAGTTTGTATGTTACTATGTGCTGGTTTTGTCGGTTGTCCTGAAGTGAAGTGGATCACTAGTGAGATAAAAACCATGTAAAGTATTCCTAACAAAATAATAAAACCAAAACAACCCAATTTCTCTAGTAACCATAGTATCATCTTTAAAAGTAAACCCAATATACCTAATGCTACAGCTAAAAAAGGCATTAATAATAACAATCCCAAGAGTGCTACAGGAATTAGTATTGCAGGAATGCCAAGTAAACTTCCTATAATTTCTACTATTAATCTAAAGAGGTGTTCCAAGTATTTGTCCTACTTTCATCTATTAGTTGTCTAATAAATTATCGGTAACACCGTCAGTATGTTAAGTAACTGTAATTTAACTTATGGGGAACGGGTGAGAATAAGATTATCTGCTTAGTGAAAAATATATAGTTGTATAAATGGTAAAGTATTTAATTAATATTTATAGTTTTAATCTTTACTTAAGGTGATGACAAATAGGAGATTTTTCTACAAGGTGTATAAATGATTAATATCTTTTTAATGAAATGAAATCAGTTTGTAATAAGATCTTTGAAGGTGTTAATTGTTTTGTGGAAAATAAAAACCTACTTTAAAAAGTAGGTTAAATTAGGTCTTCGGGTGCTTTTTGTTCCATGCCATGAGTTTTTCTAACAGTACGACCTGTAGTTGCTTTTGAAATTCTTTTTATATCGCTTTGTAACTTATCTTTAGTAATTGGATCATCTTTAAAAAAAACAGAAACGTGTTCTGATAAAGATATTGCTTCCTCGTTAATGTCAATAATGTCATTTTCAAGTACCGCTACCTTACCAGCATGGCTTTTTTCAAACTCTTTTACATTAGCAATTGTTTGAGCTTGTAAATCAAGAAACGAACTCATTAGTTTCCATCCTTTCAGAAATTGGAATTTGACTTGCTTTTATAGGATACACCAAACAGTAGAAAAATACTAAACAAAGATATTACACCTTTAACAGGTGTTTTTTTAATGCCTTTTTTTATGTTTGTAGGCTTTAAAGAACAGCATATAAAACATTTTTATAGGAGGACACTATGAAATTACAAGCTTATTACGAAAATAAGAAACATTTTGCCAGTGCATTAACTACTCCATATCTTTTACGTTCTAACCTTCAATTTTTCTCTGATCCAGGTGGTGCCGGTGGAGAAGGTGGAGACATAGGTAATGGAGCGGCTGGTGAAGGTGGTGCAGCTGGCACTGGAACTGAAGGAGGTGATGGAGGCGGAGATAAGCTTTCTTTTACGCAAGAGGAATATGATAAAAAGCTGCAAGAAGATACAGCTAAACGTCTTGCTACAGAGCTAGAAAAACAAAAAGAAACAATGCGTAAAGAGTTAGAAGAAACGATTAAAAAAGAGCGTAAAGAAGCAGAAGAGCTTGCAAAGTTATCTGCTGAAGAACGCGCTAAAGTGGAACAGGAGAAAGCTAAATTAAAGTTAGATGAAGAAAAATCCGCTCTCGAACAAGAAAAAGTGAAATTTGAGCGTGAAAAACTTTTTCTTCAAACTGAAAAGATTCTTTCAGAAGAGAAGTTGGATACTCGCCTTGCTCCTTTTTTAATTGGCGAAAATGCTGATAATACACATGAAAACATCAAGTTGTATAAAGAAATTCATAAAGAAGCGGTACAAAATGAAGTTTCCGATGTGCTGAAAGGCAAAAAACAATTACTTGGTGGCGGTGCTAACCTTTCTGAGATTGAGCAGCTAGAACAACAATATCAAAAAGCAATTAGTGAAGGTAAAACGCTTGAGGCAATTACTGTAAAAAACAAAATCTTTGCATTGAAAAACAAATAAAATACGAATTTTAGGAGGCAAAATCTATGCCAACAGGTACTTCTTATAATCTACCCAACTACTCTGGAGAACTATATACTGCTGATGCAGAAATTACTCCATTTTTACGAATGATTGGTGGTCTTACAGGTGGTTTAGAAACATCTAATAAAGAATTCTCGACATCAAGCCTTTATAACTACCCAAATCCAAGCCAACCAGCAATTAGCGAACAAGCCTCAACAGTTGCGCCTGCGGCTCGTACTTATACACGTAGCCAAGAGAAGAACGTAACACAAATCTTTCAAGAACAAGTTTCTATCACGTACCGAAAGATGTCTAACAGCGGTCGTTTAAGTGGTATCAATACTGCAGGTCAAAGTAATAATGCGCCGAGCGAGAAAGATTTTCAAATTACACGTTCCTTAACTAAGATTGCCCGTGATGTTGAACATACATTTTTAAATGGTAATTACAATTTAGCTACAACAGAAGCGGAAGCAGATCAAACACGTGGTATGTTTGAATTATGTGAGCAAGGAAATACAGTGAAAGCTAACGGTGCCCGGTTCAACAAAGGATTAATGCAAGAGCTTTTACGTGAAATGGCCACAAACGGAGCCTTGTTTTCTAACATGGTTTTATATGCAAATGCATTAAATAAGCAGCTTATTACTGAAAATTATGCTTACGCTCCACAGGATCGTAATGTTGGCGGCGCAAATATCCAACAGATTGAAACGGATTTTGGAAGAATTGGTATTGTATATGACCGCTTTGTTCCTGCTAATGGTATCTTGCTAGCAGATCTTGAATATGTAGCTCCTGTATTCCAAAACGTACCGCAAAAAGGTGTTCTTTTTTATGAAGAACTAGCTAAAACGGGTGCAGCGGAATCAGGTCAAATCTATGGTGAAATTGGTCTTGATCATGGCCCTGCATTCTTACATGGTTCAATTACAGGACTAGCAACAGAGTAAACTTAATTGTTTGCTCTTTTTTATTACATTTTAAAGGAGGCGTGTATAATGACTGCTGAACAAGTAGAGCAAATGGTAGGTATTCAACCAGAGGTAAAAGAAATCATTATTGACTTAATTAAGCGAGTCGAGACGCTTGAAGGAGCTGGCGCATAATGAGGTTTGAAGGTCGCGGAGTAGTATGGGACCAAAAAGCAAATAAAGCGCTCTGTCGCTTCAAAGATGGCTTTATTGAAACAACTGACAAACGTATCATTGAGGGTTTGAAAAAAGCGGGATATAAAGGCATTAAATCAACTGGTACAGCCGCTAAGGGTGCTGCAGAAGAAGCAGCGGATGAGGATGTAACAGAAGTAAATGAAGCTTGATGAATTAAAAGTTAGGCTTAAAATTCCCGCTGAAGATACAAAGCAAGATGCATACTTAACAGTTGCCTTAGATGATGCCATTGAGGATGTGCAAAAGCATTGCAATGATAGCTTTATTGATTCAGATACTGATGAACTAAAGTTACCAGGTGGTGTTAAGCAGGCTATTACAAAGCTTGTGAAGGCATACCAAGAGAATAGCAATGTTCAATCACAGTCCCTTGGAGATATGCGTAAGTCCTTTTTTGAAGGTGGAACAATGAACGAGGTTACGCGTTTGTTAAAGCCTTATGTAAAGAAAAAGGTGAGATTTTTATGAAGATGACCATTAAAGATACAAATAATATGGATCAATTAAGCAAGAATTTAAAGCGGCTGAACAAAACATCTATTAAAGTGGGTGTCTTCGGCAGCGATAATGCTGAATTAGTGAAAATTGCTAGTGTACATGAGTACGGTATGACAATTAGGCCTAAGAAAGCTAAAATGCTTGCGATTCCAGTAAGCCCTAAAGCAAAAGGAAAGCGTCCGGCTGATTTCCCTACTCTTTTTAATCCAAAAGGAACAAAGGTATTAGCCATCCCTAAAGGAAAAGACGATATGGAAGTATTATTTGTACTTATGCATTCTGTAACCATTCCAGAGCGGTCATTTATCCGTGCTGGCTATGATGAAAATATAGATGCCATTAGCAATAAGGTAGCGGATTTGGTGCCTCAAGTCATTGCTGGTAACGTTCCATTTGATGCATTTGCTGATATGGTGGGCTTAGAGCTTGCGGGTAAGATTCAAAAGAAACTCCGCTCTATTAGTGATCCAGCCAATAGCCCAACTACTCAGACAGTAAAACGTTCATCTAATCCACTTATTGATACAGGTAGATTAGTTGGCGCTATTCGTCATGAGGTCGTGGAGTAATGAGCAAGCAATTTGAGTTTGCTGATTTTATAGAAGAATTTCAAGTTGAGTTTACCGCCTTTACTTCATCTGGAGAAAGTGGCTGGGACCGTGAAAGCGGCGAATATGTTGAAAGTATAATTATACCGGTGCAAACGGTTGGGATTATACTTCCACTTAGTGAAGATGATTTAAAGTATGCTCCCCAAGGCACGTATAGCGAGAAGTCCAAAAAGTTGTATGTACTGGAGCCAATGGAGCTTAATCAAGAGATTGAGTATAAGTCAGACCGCTACGTTATTCAAAGTTTTAAAGACTACAGTGATTATGCTGATGTTTATATTTACTATGCTGCATGGCGTGATAAGGGAGGTAGTGAAGCATGAGTGTAATTGAGACATTAAGGAAGCGGATTTTAAAAGATACGCAGTTTTTACTTATTCCTGCTGATACTACTAAGGCAATACCTGAACTACCATATGGCACAATTAAGCTCATTTCCTCCATGATCAGGGATGGAGAAGGGCAAGGAATTGAATATATACAAGATATTCAGTCAAAGTCCTATCAAGTAAGGGATGAGCGATATAAGCAAGTTCTCTCCTTTAATATATTTGCTGAAAATGAAGAAGCGGCTTTAAATTACGCAAAAACCATTCATCAATGGTTTATTTTTTTTGGCCGAACATTCTTACAAGAGCAGCAAATTGTTGTGTTAAAGGTAGGAAATATTGAAGATCGAACGACTTTCTTATTAGAGAGTTATGACTACAAACAAGGGTTTGATGTGAAAATCCGTGTAGCGGAGCAGTTTAGTCAAGAAATTGATTACATTGATTCTATTCAAATCCCACCTATATAGGAGGTATGAAATATGGCGTTACAAGACGTAACCGTAAGTATTGAATTATCAAAGCCATCTGGTCTAGTAGGGCTAGGAAAGCCGCTTATCATTACACAAAAGACCGGTGCTAGTACGATTAAGAACTACAGCGATATTGAAGATGTGAAGCCTGACTTTGCTGCCACAACAGAGGCATATAAAAAAGCTGCCGCTATCTTAGGACAAGAAAACCGTCCAGCCTCTATTGCTATCGCTACGTATGATCCAGCTGATACAGCAGTTAAGAGTGCCGTGGATGCAGTAGGAAAGTATTTTGATAATGATTGGTTCTTTGTCTTAACTGCTGGTGTAGAGCTTGAAGATGAAATTGCTGTTGCTGATTATGTAGAAGGAAAGAAAGTAAAGTTCTACGCAGCAAAAGTAACGGATGTTGATGATTTAAATGCATTCAAGGTGAAGAACTATGCATATGTATTTGTTTTCTATCACCCTACGGATCAATTAGAAGCAGCCGCTGTAGGTGCTTTAGGCAGCCTTGAGGTTGGTTCTATTACATGGAAATTTAAAACATTAGCTGGAATTACACCTGTTGCTATGACCGCGGATGAATTAGAAGCTATTCATGAAGCGGGTGGTAACACATACGTAACGAAGGCCGGAACGCCTCAGACCAGCGAAGGGCTTACAGCAAGCGGCGAGTACATTGACGTTATTCACGGCAAATCATGGCTTAAAGTAAACATTGAAAATAGTGTGCAGCAAGCCTTTGCAAATAACGGAAAAGTATCATTTGATAGTCGAGGAATTGCGTTATTAAACGGTGCCGTAACAACAGTACTTCAAAAGGGATTTAAGCAGGGGATTATCGCAGTTGATGACGACGATAATCCAATTTATACAGTAGAAACTGTATCAAGAACTGAAACACCTGCAGAAGATCGTGCTGCTCGTGTGTACAATGGTCTCTCTTTCTCATTAGAGTTAGCAGGAGCTATTCATGAAGCAAAAATTAAAGGGCAAATTGCTGGTTAAGAAGGAGGAATAGAACAACATGTATGATGCTAAATTGGTTACTGTTACTGTAGATGGTCGTTTTATTACGGGCTTTGCTGATGGTTCTTTTGTGAGCTCAGAAAAGGATGAGGAGTCTTTTTCTTCAAAGGTTGGTGCTCAAGGAGATGTAGCTATCTCTAAAACAAACAATCCACTTGGAACAATTACACTTACTGTACAACAGGAATCACCATCGAATAATTTCTTGAAACAAAAGGCTAAGTCTTTAACTCCATTCCCTATTTGGGTAACAGCTCCTAATGGTCAAGGAGGAACTGAGAAATCTGGTGGTACACAAGCCCTTATTAAGAAGGCACCAAGTAAAGAATATGAAGAAGAGTCAGGATCTCGTGAGTACGAGTTCCAGGTGTTTGATTATACTGAGGCTTAATGATTAAGAATCAATCAAACAATCATAAAAAACAAAAAAATAATAATACAACGAAGCGGTCCAATTATGCCGCTTCTTTGTATTTACATTACAAGGGAGAGATTTTTAAAATGGCTACTAAATTAGGAACTCAAAAACAAGTTGAAATCGAAGGCGTAACATATACACTGCAACACCCTGGACAACGCGGATTTACTCAAATTCAAGACCGCTGCCAAATGAGTGAAGGTCGTTTTTCTAGTGAGAAATTCTCTGAAGAAATCTTTAAGCATGTTGTAGTTGATCCAAAAGTAAGCTGGGACTATTTCGATGGCAACGAAGACAAGGGAATTGAAGCGCATGAAGGTTATGAAGAGTTAATTAAAGAGGCTTCTACCTTTCTTAGAACAGGAAAGACCACAACAGAATCTTAATTTCTATAAGCAATTAGTAAAAAAAGATTGGAATTTCTGGAGGCCTATTGTGGCTAAGGTTATTTCCTATACAGAAGCAATTGAAATGACAGAATTACAGTTATATATGGTGAATGCTGCTATTGATGTACAAACAGATAAAGAGAACGCCGCTACCAAAACGAAGTAAAGCGGTGTTCTTTTTTATGTCTGATAGTTAATTTTTGAGGAAAGGAGGAAAACATGTGGAAGATGTTCGTAATCTCTCCGTATCTATTGATCTCTCTGCAGATGATAGTCCCATAAGAGAAGTCACAGACACGATGAATGAGTTTAAGCGGGAAGCTCAAACTACAGCTAGAGAAATCCAAAATCTAGGTCGTACATTTAGCTTCTATACTCAATCCGCTACTAGTGAAGTGCAGCGAATGGGGCAGGCATCAAGGCAGTATAGCCAGTCAGCCGCTAGTGATGTACAAAGAATGAGCGGCACAGTAGCCAGAGAGACTAGATCTGCCAGTAACGACGTACAGAGAATGTCTCGTGAAATGCAGAACAATAGCCGTTCTACAACTCAAGGGTTTGAAGCGATGGGCGAAACGTTCCGTGAACAGTCTAATACCATTCAGAGTGAATCACAGCGTATGAACAATCAATACCGCAATACGACACAATCAATGGCCGCTGAAGGTCGAAGAATGAGTACTGAACACCAGAAGGCTATGCGTAGGATGATTGACGAATCGAAAGCTTTTACAGACTACATAAGTCGTCAAAGTGATGTTGCGCGTAAGCTATCCAGCACTATGGGAACATCAGCTACTCATTTAGCTGAAGAGTGGTCTTATATGTCTGTAGAAATGCGCCAAGCCTTAATTTCAAACCATAATAATCTAATGAAACACAAGCGGGATTTGATGGATGTTGAAATGAACATGTTCAAGCTTGGTAATCAAATGGGGAATTACACCGGTACGACAGGTGAGTTCATGGATGAGATATACAAACTAGGGAAAGAGCACAAGAAAGTCACAGATGCCATGATTAACTCCAATATAGCGGGACGACAAAGTATTATCCAACAGGTTGCTGTTATGAGTGCAATGAGTGGTCAAAGTGAAAAAATCTCTAAGAACTATGATAAGTTCGGTAATTCTTTAACACGAGCCAACAAGCCGCTATTAAATATCACAAGCGGGTTAGAACGTATGGCACGCCAAGGAAGCGCCGCCCAAATTGCTCTTGAAATGCTTGGCCCTAATGCGAAGATGAAAGACCTTCAGGATATGATTGGTGTTATTACCCAAGGGATTATGCGTCAACAGTCTGTTTTATTAGCTGCAGGTGCTGCGTGGGTTGGATTTACGGCCATTGTAGCTCATTCAGCGATGGGTGCAGATGTATCTGATAACCTCGATGCTCAAGCCCAAGCTTGGACTGACTATAGAGATGCTGTTCAAAAACGAACGCAGGAAATTATGAATACCTGGAGCTTATTTGAAAAAGCTCAAATAGAAAAGACAAGTCCTCAAAAGCTACTCTCTAACTTGCAAGGCCAAGTAAAGATAATGAGGGACTGGTCGAAAAACCTTAGTCAGTTGGCAGCAAAAGGCTTAGATGAAGGTTTTATTAGTAGTTTACGTGAAATGGGACCAGAAGCAGCCGGTCAAATCGCAGCACTAAATAAAATGTCTCGTCCAGAACTAGATAAGTACGTTGGTTTATGGAAAGAAAAGCATCAACTAGCGAGGAAAGCGGCTGTAACAGAATTAGAAAAGCTCAAACAGGAAACTCAGCAGAAAGTGAAAGAGCTGCAAGGTGAGTTAAAGCCTTTAGGTCTTGCTTTTGAGGACTTCAAAGGAACCTGGGCTTCTGCATTAGCGCCATTCGTTAATACATGGGGACAAATAGCGGCTGTGATCGTAAAAATTGGTACAGCTGTAGGAGATTTCGTTAATACATTAAACTCAATCAGTCCAAACATTACAAAGATGATTGGCATGTTTGCGTATTTAACATTAACTTTCACTATGCTTTTATCTCCGCTTGCTATTGGTATTGGTTATGCAGGAGGTGTAAGAGCGGCATTTGCTGCATTATGGCCGATTATTGGACCGTTTGTAGTTGGTTTTGCTTCAGTAGCTGGAAGTGCCATGTTATTAGCTGGAGCATTAGTAGTTGTTGGTGTTGCTCTACAAGATACATGGAAGCATTCAGAAACATTTAGAGGCATTATTACGGGTGCGTTTAATGGAGTTTCTTCTGTTCTAAAGCCTGTAGCGGATCTAGCTAAAAGCGTAGTCAGTGCTATTGCTGGGTGGGAATTTCTTTCTCCTGTTATTTTAGGCTTAGCTGCTGCCTTTGCTACGTTAAAAATTATTGCTGTTACAACAGCAGCTATAGAGCTATTCACCAATGCACAAAAAATGGCTGCTATTCAAACAAAAATAATGACTGTTTTAACGAAAGCATGGACGGTAGCACAACGAGCGTTAAATCTCAGCTTACTTGCTAATCCTTATATAGCTATCGCAGCCGCTATTGTGGGTATTGGTGTTGCGCTGGTATTAGCTTATGACCGATCTGAAAAATTCCGTAATGTAGTTAACAATACGTGGTTAGTCGTAAAAAATGCTGTACTAACGGCTGTGAGTGTTATTGCTAACGTTACTTCTACAATGTGGAATAAGGCACTGGAATCTACGGAAGGCTTCAGAGCAAATGTAGTAAAGGTTATTAGTGAGCTAGGTCCAGCGATTGCACAAGGATTTCAAAATGCTGTCCAACAAGCGGGATCTTTCTTTGCTAATATCGGAAGCAATATTGCTGGGCTTTTCGGTCAAGGCCTGAAGGATAAAGCTAGTGGTGCTATACATGGTTTTATTGATCAGTTGAAAACTGGATTTTCTAGTGCGGGGGGTATTGTTTCTTTATTAGCCCCAACGATTACAGCTATTGGCTTAAGCTTCTTAGGTGTATCTGGTCCTGTAGGATTAGCAATTGCAGCGGTTGTTGGATTCATTGGTTACTTATACCGTTTGTCTAAAACAAATGAAGATGTGCGAAATACACTCATTTCAATTTGGTCAGGATTCCAAAATGTATTGTCTTCCATTTTCGGAGCCTTAAAACCGATATTTGATGTATTTGTGCAGTCGTTTAAGGAAACAGCTCAGGCATTAGGTCCAGAGTTCCAAAAAACAGGCAGCATAATTTCACAAAGCCTATCTTCTTTAAAACCTACTTTTATTGAGCTAGGTCAAGTATTTAAAGAATTAGGTAAAGCCTATGTGCAAGTTTTATCTCAACTGGCGCCACTTGCAGGACAGTTGTTTAAGGCTATTGGTAGTGTTATAGCAACTATTATTCCGCTACTAGGACAGTTTATTAAAGCTTGGTTTGAAGTTCAGTCAAGTATCTTAAAAGTGGTACTATCTGTTGCAATGACAGTTCTGCCGATGCTTGTAAAAGCAGTAGGACAGATATTCCCTATGATTCTAAAAATCATACAAACTGTCTTACCTATTGTAACAGGGCTTCTGACTTCTTTAATACCAGTAGTGATTAAAATTGCTCAAATGATTATCCCGCTCATTTTACAAGCGGTTCAGTTAGCATTTCCTCTGGTACTAAAAATTGTGCAGTCTGTACTTCCTGTTGTCATTACGCTGATCCAAACGCTAGTACCAATTATTCTGAAGTTGGCAACGACAATTATTCCTTTAATTCTATCGGCTGTGCAGTTGGTGTTCCCTTTAATTCTAGGGATTATCCAATCTGTCATCCCTATAGTTGTAGGATTACTGAAATTAGTAACAGGTATTATAACGACTGTACTCATTCCAGCGATAAAAATCATTCTAAAAATTGTACAAATGGTCTTTCCAGTAGTTGTTTCAGTTATTCAAAATGCGCTTAATATTGTCATTAATGTCCTGAAGTTTTTTGTCGCTCTTTTTACTGGAAACTGGTCAGGAATGTGGTCAGCGGTCCTTGGTATTCTGAAGTCAATTTGGAATATTATTGCTTCAGTCCTGAAGTTAGCCCTAGACCTTATCGTTTCGGTACTTAAAGCGGCTTGGTCAGTTGTATCTTCTGTGACAACGACAATTTTTACGGCGATTTGGAATTTCTTGAAGTCAATTTTTCTATCCATTTACAGCTATATAGCAGGAAAAGCATCAGAGGTTCTAACAGCTCTGCGTTCAGCTTGGACCACGGCACAGAGTGTAACGAGTACGGTCTTTAATGCGGTCTGGAATTTCTTAAAATCTATTTTCCTATGGATTTATAATGAATTATCTATGCGAGCAACCGCAGTTCTGACAGCCTTGCGCTCAGCTTGGATTACAGTGCAAAACGTGACAACGACAGTATTTAACGCAGTTTGGAGCTTCTTGAAATCGGTCTTTCTTTGGATTTATAACGAGATAGCTGCAAAAGCATCAGCGGTACTTTCAGCACTTCGTACAGCATGGAATACAGTGTCTAGCGTAACGACTTCCGTATTTAATGCCATTTGGAACTTCCTAAAATCAGTTTTTTTGTGGATTTATAATGAGATAGCTAGAAGAGTCTCCATTATAGTTTCTACAATCCGCTCAAGCTGGACTACGGTATCTAGTGTGACAAGCTCAATTTTTAATGCAGTTTGGAGCTTTTTGCGTAATTTATGGCTTACTATTTTTAATGGTATAGCTGGTTTTGTTTCAAATATTGTTGGGAAAATCCGCTCTGGGTGGACTACAGCCAAGGATAAAACAGTTGAAATTTTTAACAATATGAAAAATCATATAACCACAACCTTTAACAACATTGTTGACGGGGCAAAGGCTTTACCAGGAAAAATAGGTCAAGGTATCAAGTCGATGGCTAGTAAAGCAATGGATGGAGTACATGCCCTTGGAAGTAAACTTGCTACCGGTCTAGAAAATATTGTTAATAAAATTACTCAAGATGGTATTAACGACGGAGTATTGAAAAAGTTAGGGGTTACGGATCACCTTATTCCTAGACTAAATATTCCTGGTTATGCTCACGGTACAGGTCGGCACCCAGGAGGATTAGCAGTGGTTGAATTGTACAGCCACACTGTCGAGAAATCGGCAGCATAAAAAAGTGGGTGAATTCAGAGGAAACCTACAGAATAAACGGTTATAAAATGGCATATACGGTATAATGGTATTAGGAACTAGCCCCGTACAGGCGAAAAGGAAGCACCCACTTCCCTGTTCCTTTTTATTTTAGGGGAACAATCTGGGGAGGTTGTTAATAATGAATCTAAGAACATGTAGTATATGTGGTGTTGAAAAATCTGAAACGAGTGATTTTTTTTACTTCCGAAAAGACTCTAACACTTTTAGGAAAGAATGCAAAGAGTGTGCTAAAAACGTGAAGATAAGACGGAATATAAAAACACCTACTAAGTGGGACTACAAAAGAACAATTGAACTTTTTTTAGAACACAATTTAACTCCTTTGTTTGAGGAGTTTGAAGGAACAGTTAAAGCTAAAGAAAAATTAACCGCTGTAAATAAAGAAGGCTACAAGGTCCAAGCTTGCATTGATAAGTTGAAAAGAAGAGGGGATAAACCATCTGCATTTTCTGTATTTAATCCTTACACTATCGAAAATATAGGGAAATATTTAAGAGATGAAGGAAAAGGGTTTCAATTATTGTCATCTGAGTATCGAGGAAATTCACCTAAACTGAAATGGAAATGTAGCAAAAATCATACCTTTGAGATGGCTTGGGCGGATTTTAGCTTTGGTAAAAGGTGTGCTAAATGTTCAGGTGTGTACAAAAGGACAAATGAAGAGTTTTTAGAAGAGGTTTTCAGTGCAACTGGTGTTGAATATACTTTCTTCGGGGAATTCAGCGGTGTGGATACTAAAATGAAAGTAGTTCACAATGTGTGCGGATACGAGTATAAAGTAACTCCTTATAAATTTATTAATGCAGGTCAAAGATGCCCTAGATGCAATGAATCAAAGGGTGAGAGAAGAGTTAGGGAGTTTTTGATATCGAATAATATTAGATATGAAGAAGAATACACATTTGAGGATTGTAGATTAAAACTTCCTTTACGCTTTGACTTTGCTATTTTTGATAAATTAAACAATCTTGTTAGTTTAATTGAATATGATGGCAGGCAGCACTTTGAACCTTCTGAATATTACGGAGGAAAAGAATATTACGAAAAAAATAAAATACGAGATGCAATTAAAAATGATTACTGTAAGAATAACAATATCAATTTGTTGCGTATACCATATACCGAATTTGAAAATATAGAAAAAATATTAGCTGCTCATTTATGAGTAGTTTTTTTATGTGCCATTTTATAACCGTTGATTCCATGGTAACTCTGAGCCAAGCAGTAGGAATCAATTTTTTAGTGTACTACTGAAGGTGCAACGACTAGAAGGTGAGGACATTGAAACCAATAATCCTTCCACGAGCGCCCACCACCTAAACAAGTAAGGTTGTAGGTGAAGATATAGTCTGAGCTATGCGGAAACGTATAGAAGTGAAGGTTAAATTCCTTTACGATAACATAACTGTGGAGACGGACGAGGATCTAATGCAGGCCCTGAACTTTACCGTACCCCTGACGGACGAATGGGTTTAAGTCCTGCTACTGATACATTAATGAACTTACCTAAAGGTACACAAGTGCTATCTGCTACGAATACACGTAAGGTAATGCCTAATTTACCGTTTTACGAGAATGGGAATTCTGATATTAAGAACTTTGCATCCGGTGCCCTAGATTCAATTAAGGGCGGGGCAAACAAAGCGATTAATACAGGTAAAGAGGTGACTAATTCAGTTTTTAATAAGACAAAGGATGTAGCTGGAAAAGCAAAAGACCTTGCATTCGATGTATGGGATTATGCTTCAGAACCTAGCAAGCTTATGAACAAGATATTTGATAGCTTAAATCTCAAGCTTCCTAATATCTCAGGTTTCTTTGGTCAAATTGCTTCTAGTTCTGTAAAGAAAGTAAAAGACGGTGCTATTCAATTTGTAGGCAAAAAAATGAATGAGTATATGTCTATGTTTGGTGGGGACGGTGCTTCTGGTACTGGTATTGGTAGCTACTATTTAGGTAATCCATTCCGTATTACAACAAGATTCACACCGGGTGGAAATAAGAATGATAAGGTTCATAAGGGCGGTGTCCACCACGGTCTTGATTTGGCAGCCCCTCAAGGTACGCCAATTAAGTCTTTAACAGATGGTATTGTTAAACAAGTCCTTATAGGATCTAGTACCGCTGGTAATGGTGTGCGTATTCAAAGCGGTTCAGATTTATTATCTTATATCCATATGATGAGCGCTCCTTTCGTTAAACAAGGGCAACATGTAAAAGAAGGGCAATTACTTGGCCGAGTCGGATCAACCGGCTTCTCTACAGGACCTCACCTTGATTTGAAAATTAAGCGTAATGGCGCTTATATCAATCCGCTATCCTATTTACAAGGAAAAGCGGGAGATGGAGGAGGCTCATTTGGTGCCGCTCCTTCTGGAAACCTTGCACAATGGATTTCTGCAGGTATGGCTAGAGCTGGTGTATCTGGTGATGCTTGGCGTACAGGATTAAACTGGATTATTCAAAAAGAATCTTCAGGTAATCCTAGAGCAGTCGGTGCTCCTACGTCTGACGGTACAGCAAAAGGTTTAATGCAGCTGAAGCATTTTAACTATGAAGGTGATCCATTTAATCCTGCTAACAACATCTATTGGGGGATTAAATATATTCAGGGCCGCTACAAGGGCATTGGTGGTGCAATGAAATGGTGGAGAAGCCATAACTGGTATAAAGATGGGACTGGTATCGGTGGCCATCCGCAAAACGGGCCTGCTGTTTTAGGAGACGGAGGAAAAAATGAGCCGTTTATGCTTCCAAATGGACAACTTGGATTAAGTCC
This sequence comes from Priestia sp. FSL W8-0524, assembly GCF_038005965.1. Lineage (NCBI taxonomy): Bacteria > Bacillati > Bacillota > Bacilli > Caryophanales > Bacillaceae > Priestia > Priestia sp. FSL W8-0524. Next base: position 2,209,802 of record NZ_JBBOUG010000001.1, on the reverse strand, counting down.
TAATATTCCTACATTATTCCCTGATTTACCTAAAGGTACAATGGTATGGTCAAGCTTTACGGATTTCTTTAAACAATACAATCCGTTCCCTAAACCAAAAGGTAAAGGTGATGAAGGTACAGATCACGGGCCACCCGGTAGTGATTCACCTCCTGTAAGTGAATTTAATGATACGCCTTCTATTTCTTCTTCACAGAAGAGTGTTGTATATAGCCCAATTATTACAATTCAAGTAACTGGGAAAGACGATGCACAAGACGTTGAAGCTAAATTTAAGCAGATGCTTGATGAGCACTATAAAAAAATAGAGGAGCTTTTATTAGATGATTAGGAGGTGTCCTCATGGCACGTTTAGGAAAAGTTCAGCTTTTAATCGAAAAAGAAAGTGATTTTAAGTCTATTGAAGCTACATCTTATCCAGTGGAGAAAGGTGTAGCGATGACGGATCACGTTGAAAAGAAGCCCGGAGAGCTATCGCTTTCCGGGTATATTATTGGTCCTAATTATAAAGCGGATAAAGAGTACCTACAAAACGAAATGAATAAAGGTACCATGTTTACTTATGTAGGGCGCAATGTTGCGAAAAACGTCATCATTACCAGTATAGATGGTGATGTAGACGCAAATATTGCAAATGGTACCGCTATTTCTATTAAGCTACAGGAAATAAGGATAGCAAACACACCATGGGTGAAAGTACAAAATAGTGGAAAACAGAAGCCTGTCACTACAAAACCAGCCAATACGCCTGTTTATCATCTTGTAAAGAAGAATGATACATACTGGGATTGTTGGAAATGGTATGGTACTAGCATTCCACAATTGAGAGCATGGAATAAGTACCCCGATCGTAGAATTCCCATCGGCGTAAAATTAAGAGTCAAATAAATTGAGGTGAAGAAATGCGTGATTACATCCCTATTAGTAAAGGTGCATTACCTGAGCAATTTGAAGTTGAGTTAGCGGATGAAATTTTTGTGTTTGAAGTCAGATATAATCAAACAGGTGATTTCTTTACTATTGATTTATACGATGTAACAAGAAAGCCTATTATTCTAGGAGAAAAGCTTGTTTTAAATGAACCGCTCTGGCAGGATTCAATTGATTCAAGACTGCCAGCTCCTAGCTTAGTTGTTTTAGATGAGTCGGATAAGGAAAAGCGGATTACTTATGAAAACTTCATGGTAACAACCTTTCTTTATATTGATGACGTAGCTCTTGTAGAAGAAGCCCCTATATTAGGAGAAGATGGATGACTAGTCAGTTATTTGGCCGTGTAATCAAAGTGCATATTGAAGGTGATTATAAAGCGGATTTTTCAAACGAGGATTTTCACATTGAGTTTGAAGTACCTTTTGATGATGATGCAACACCTAATCAAGTGACAGTATCTATTTTTAATTTATCAAGTGCCTCCATCAACCACATTAAAAAAGGTAATACATTGATTCTTCAAGCTGGTTATAAATCGGATTATGGTATTTTGTCACAAGGCAAAATTTCTAGTGTCTTAACTAAGCATGATGGAGTAAATAAAATTACGACTATGTATATGACAGAAGGACAAGATTACTCAGGAGTAAAGGTAAAAGCCGCTACGAGTACGGATAAGAAGAGTTTAAAGATTGCTTTTGCAAAAAGAACAAAGGCAGATGCAATTATTAAGCGTCTTGTGAGTGCTTTAGGTATACGACTTGGTGAGATGAAGCTACCTAAGAATATTTCATATCCAAGCAGTTATACCGTTACGGGCAATATTCTTAATAACCTTGAAGAAGTAGTAAAAGACTGTGGAGCAGCTCTTTATTATCGAAAAGGAACGCTGATTATACGTTCCATTAAAGAAGGGACAGACGAGCAGTTTGTACTGGAAGAGGCAACTGGCTTATTAGCTTCACCTGATCGATTTGAGGAAGATGATTATAAGGGATATACGGCTAATTGTTTGCTGCAGCATCGTATTTCTACCGCTTCTATTATCGAAATTAAGAGCAAAACAGCAACTGGTAAATTTAGAGCCAAGAAAGGGAAGCATGTTGCTTCTGGCACAGATTTCAAAACAGAAATGACGGTGATTTGATGGCGCGTGATACAGCTTTCTTTAAAAAGTTAATGGAACATATCGGTGCTCAAATTTCAGTGTGTGCTCCTGCTCAAGTCGTAGCTGTACATGGTAAAACAGCAGATATTAAGCCTCTATTTAAAGAAGATGGAGTAGAACATGCGGTTATCTTAGATGCGCTCATCTTGAAGCATGTAGGTGCAGTAGCAAAAGGCGATATTGTACACGTAAACTTTACCGACCGTGCATTAGACTACTTAAGTAAAAAGCCATTTGATCCGCAGCTTACAAGAAGGCATAGCATAAATGACGCTGTGATTGTAGGTATCTATAATTTATAAAGGAGTGTGACTCATGCCAAAAGCTCCTAAATTACTAAACGGTGACTTAATCATTGAAAATGGCGAATTAGTCATGATTGATGGTGATGAAGAACTTGTTCAATCCGTACAAGCCATTTTAGGCACACGGAAGGGCGAGTTCTTTTTAGATTCTACTCATGGTCTTTCTCATGACAATGTAATAGGGAAGCCTGCTAATCAAAATTTAGCGCGAGACGATATCATTGAGGCATTGATGCAGGAAGAGCGCGTGGCTTCTATTCCCTCTGTCGTATTTGACGATGATAAAGCCAAGCGAAAGCGGAGTGTTAGCCTATCAATTGAGAAAACAAACGGGACACAGCTTTCTTTAGATGGAGGTGAGTTCGATTCTAGATAAAAACGGTTTTAAACGAAAGACCTATCAAGAGTTAAAAAGTGATATGGAAGAGAAATTCAAAGAAGGATTTGGAGCAGACATTAATCTTTCCGCTAGGAGTCCACTAGGCATTTTACTTATGATTTTTGCATGGTTTTTATCTCTTGTTTGGGAATTAGCTGAACGTGTCTACAATTCAGCATTTGTAAGCAAGGCTACAGGCGTTCAATTAGACCGATTAGGACCGTATATAGGTATTTCAAGGAATGGATCTACGCGAGCCTATGGTGAAATTCGCATAAAAGGAACTCCTGGACATGTAGTAGAAGCGGGGAATCAGTTTAAGACGGAACGAGACGTAGTGTTTGACCTCACTGACAACGTTGAAATTGGTTCAGATACGTTTGGTATAGGACCGATAGAATGCACTGTAGCGGGCGGAATTGGGAATGTAGGGTCTAATGAAATTATCGTTATTGTAAATCCAAGCGATAAAGTAGAAGCGGTAACTAATTTAGAAGCTACATTTGGCGGTGAAGAAGAGGAAACTGACTCAGAATTTAGGAAAAGATATTTTCAATCCGGTTCTCAAGGTACATCTTTAATTGATGAAGTTCTTGAAGTGCCAGGAGTACGTTATGCATTAATTAACCAAAACGTTTATGCAACTGAGCACAACGGAATACCTCCTCATGCGATTGCGCCCTTTGTTTTTGGTGGAAATGATTTAGATGTGGCTGCTGCTATCTTTCGAAAAAAAGCCGGAGGAATCCAATCTTTTGGGACAACGATTGTAGATATAACAGATTCTCAAGGGATTATTCATTCAATTGGCTTTAGCCGACCTATTTTTGTTGATATCTATGTAAAAGTAAAAGTCACACCAGGCGCTGCCTTCCCTTCAAACGGAAAGTCTTTACTACAACAAACCATAGTTGATTACTTATCTAACTTGTCGATTGGTGATGATGTAGTGTTATCAAAGCTTATTCGTATCACTTCGACAATAGAGGGCATTGACGACTTAGAAATTGTTCTTTCAACGGATGGAATCAGCTATAACGTTCAAAACATTGCGATAGGAACAGATTCAGTGGCGCGCACAAGTCTAGACAAGGTTGTGGTCACGTGACGTTATTTAAAGACATGATTTCTAAGCTAACGGATCTATTCACGAAAAATGAGAATAGTAACATCGGTAAAATCATACGGGTATTCTCTGATGAATTAGAACAGGTTCAAGCAACTCTAGAAAAGACGGAGCAATGGCGTGATATTGACGATGCAGAAGGAACCACACTAGACCTTATTGGTGAAAATGTTGGGCAGATGCGTGACAACTCTTCTGATGAACAATTTCGCTTGCTGATTAAAACGAAAATCTTTTCTAACTTATCTGTAGGCGATATTGAATCCGTTAATCAACTGCTTCGTATTTATTTAGGTGATCAGTTCGTTAGTGTAGAGGAAGGCTGGCAGTTAGAAGGGACACCTTTTGACGGACAAGCGGCTATGCTATTTATCACGGTAAAAGGTGATGGGAACTTAAACGGTATACCTTTTGAACATACATCCCGCATTGTAGGGGACGGGATAGGAACGACATGGAATTATGTATTTGAACGTGCGTTATTAACAGAACGTTCCTATAAGCGGTGGGTATTCCCCTACGAAAACTTTACTGGTCAAATGGTAGCTGGTACGGAAGAAGTTATTCCAAACCAAAACAGACTTTATCAGCAGTCGTTAGGTATAAGCAGCTCTTATGTAGCCGCGTTTAATGAGTATGTGATTGCTAGTGAAAATACGATTATGGGTGACAATATAGCCTTATTTGTAGGGCAGGATCTCACTTTGAGTCGTTTCTATGCTGCTACACAAAATGATTATCAACTTTGCGGTGGATTAGAAGAAAATCAAGCAACACAGTACCAGGCAGGCATTGATTGTCAGCGTGGTTATTTTGCGTTGGATCAACCTTATCCTATTTGCGGAGAAACTAATGCGGAAGGAGTGAGATAAATGGCTATTACAACGATTGGACACTCGAAGACAAAGAATTTTATTAAAACGCTAGTAAAAGAAGGGCGTTATACCTTGAACGGTGTGCAATACAAAACACCGCTGTATAAAGTAGAGCTAATAGGTGATGTAATCAAATTTTATTTATATCTAGACGAAACGGTTGTGGGTAATCTAACACGTTTTGAGCTATTAGATAAAGATGGAGATACATTTGATGACACTCCAGATAACATTTCAAAGCCGGAAATACGCGGGTTGTTAATTGAATTTCAATATACCTTAAAAAAGATTTAGGAGGCCTGACACTCTATGACATATCAAAAAACTTTTTGGAAAGATAGAATACGAGACTCTCAAGGCAACATCATACAAGAAGGCACACCAGTTTCTGCAGGTCATTTAAATAATATGGAAAACGGAATTGCTGCTGCTCATGAGCTACTAACAGAGCAAGAAAAAGAAACCTTTTTGCTATCTTGTGGGTTAAATGTACTGAATTCGCCTGACGGATCACCGCTAGATATTGAGATTCAGGGACAAACTTTAATAAGTCTAGGAAATAGCCCGCTTGAAGGTGGAAAAAAATATGTTCTATCAGATCCGCAATACACTGCTATTGTAGACGGAACGACCTATCAAGGTGTATCAAAGTTTGAAAGCAAAAATACGAAGCCAACAATTATTCGAACAGCCAATTTTAAAGATAAAGCAGATGGGAATTTTTACGAAAGTCCGCATGTCTTTAAATGGTTGTCTGTAGGAATGTCAGAACTAGCTCCCCCCAATCACCCTGATTTTCAAGAGCTAACTAAAAGTAGTTCGTGGGATGGCTATGGTAACGTTGCTAAATTAGATGACAATTTGGTAAATGCCGGTGGAAGAAGTGGTAACGGCGAAATTGCTCAGCAATTGGGTCAACTTAACTTACTTGCCGAAGTGGAGCGGAAAATGGGTATTATCCCTAAAGAATCGCTACCCGATAAGGTTCAATGGTTAAAAGACTATGTTGAGGAAGTCAGTTTTAATTGGTGGGGATATGGCGAGTCATATAAAGGATACAGAGTAGATATTGTTCCTTGGAATGATGTTTTATCCTCTTGGACGACTCCGTGGTCTGGTCATTTAGCTTCAGAAACAGCGAAAATGCCAGTTGTTTTATATGGCATTAATTTAATTAATGGAATTAACAACGAAGGTATCCTTAGTTTTCTTGCCTATTCACAAGCATCGGATGGAATCAAATCGTCTACAGTCAATACGAATTACGTAGATTTTGATATTAAATTAAAACCATCAGCTACCTTTAAAACATCACGTATTCCTTTATATGAGGTACCCCAAACAGAGTACGATAAGATTTTAGTTGATTGGGATGCAGCCGCTGTTAAAAAGCGTTATCCGTCAGTAGAAGGTATTCAGTCCTTGCAAAATCCTGTTGTTTCAATTGAAGGAGAAAACTTACTACCTCCTTTATCTGAATGGGCACTTCACCCAAGTCAAACCTCAAAGGTAACAGGAAGCTATGAGTTAGAGTTAAACGCGACAGAACGTGACCAGTTCACAGAAATTATTATTCCTTTATTACCTAACCAAAAGTATTTTTACACCGGAAATCTAGAGCCTAATATTGATATTGCGATGCCTTTTCGTGTGCATATTTATTTAGAGGGCGATATCTTGTATAACGCTGCTCCTATAACTGGTGGGTTTACAACACCTTCAAATGCCAAATACGCGAGTGTTCGGATTACAAACGACATTACTGTTCCTAACGGTAAGATTATCTTTTCAGAGCCAATGCTTACATTAGGTGATAAAGAAAAAGCATTTGTCCCACGTAATCCCGCTTATTTGTATACAGAAACCACTCTTCGTGGTTTTAATGGCGTTAATGATTTGTTGTATCAAGCGGACGGCCGGTGGAAGGTTTTAAACAACTGCAAGGAAGATATTTTAGATGGATCAAAAAGTTGGGACTTTGCAGAAAATCATCAAGGATACAAAACAGTTCGTTCTACAGTCTGGAATGAAAAGAAAGATACAGAAATTGTGATTAATCCATTCGGTAAGAAAATCAATCATGCTTATCCAGGTTTTGATAAGGATCAGAGTTATATGAGTGGTGGGCTGCTTTATCTAACACTTTCAGACGTTGATACAGGATTTAATTCTGCTTATACACCTACAGGATTAGAGGTTGCTGCCTATTTTAACGGTTGGAAAGTTAAAACAGTTGATGGGAACAATAAACCTACAGGATGGATTTCAGTAGTAGATGGAACAGATGCGCCAACCCAAGCCCTTGATTATGTGAAAATAAATAAGGCACCTGGTTATACAGGTTATCGCCTTCTCTATCAACTTGCTTCTCCAGGAGTAATTGATGTGACAGATAAAATTGAGGGGGCACTGAGTGTGAGTGGCCAAGTTCAAATCTCTACAGATAGCGGTGTTGTTATTCGAGAAAAAGTTACTCCTACTATAAACGGAGATTACTTTGAATTTAACTTTTTTAATCACCCTACTATCCCAGATGCAAAATTAAAAAATAAGGCTAAAAATATATTAGCTGTATATGAAAATGGTATTCCATTTCTTTTATTTAATAAGTGGAGTGATAAGTATGCCTATGGCAAGTATCGTATTTCTATTCACAAAGGCAATTATGATCCAACTGCTGATTATTACATTACTTACTTGATACAGGAAAAAGAAACGGTTACAACAAATCCGGTCAATGTACTTGCTACTTATAACACAAGCATCCGCTCAACAGTGAATCAAATGAATGAGCAGCTTGCTGATGTTAAAACATTAGCAAGTGTCCATGACCGCTATTTATATAAATTACTACTTGCTGCTAAGGCAAATGGATGGAGTGTGTAAAGTATGAATGCACCTATGATGAGTGTTGATGAACTGCTTGTGTATTATCGTCAAAAGCTAGGAATTACAGAGGCTCAAGAAAAACAAATGATAGCAGAAATTCAAGACGATAGCGCACCTACACAGGATATGAGTAATATTGGCGAAATGGTAGCTATCAACATGGAAGATAGCCAAGCTGTAGCTGAAATGGTTGGTTCGTTATTAATGGATATGGAGCAATTAAAAGCAGATAATCAAGAACTAAAAGCAGAATTGGAGGCAATGAAACAATGATTACATTCTACACAACATGCATTATTTTACGTGACTTTTCATTTGACCGCGTGCCATCTATTTATAAAGAGCAAGTGAAAGCGGAGGTAGTGGCCGCTGGATATCCTGAAAAAGTGGGTGTATACCCAGAAGAAACACCTACAGAAGAACAGACAACTGATGAACAACCTGTGGTAAACGCTGAATAGGCGTTGTTTTTTATGGGAATAAATTACTTCCCCCTTTATAATTAAAAATATAAGGGGGAAGTTAATTTGAGTAAAATTAAATGGTATGAAGATGAAGAACAAAAAGAGTTTGTATTAAATAGATTTAAAGAAGAATTAAATATCCGTGCTTGTTGGGTTATTCAAGCACATGAACATATTTCCTCATTGCGTAAAAACGGTAAAAATAATGAACAACTTATAATAAAAGAAGCTATGGATTTAATTAGCAATGCAGTTGTCATGGACCGTATTACCGATAAAAATGCAATTGGTGCAAGAGATCACGAGGTGTCCCGTGTAAAGAAACGAGTAGCTCTAATTCGCGATAAGTGGCCAAATCTTCCTGAAAAACCACCTGAAGGTTTAAGGAAGGTAAGAAATGCTTATGAACACTTTGATGCTAAATTAGATGATTGGGCCACAAAATCTAAAAGGCAATTCATTTTGGACTCAAGTGTTTTGAACACTAATACAGAGTTAGATTATAAAGAACTAGGTATTAAAAGGTTTGAAAGTTTACGAACGTTGCGTGGTAATACACTTTATTATTGTGATAGTAAAGTGGATTTGGATCAAGTGGTTGCATGGGCAGCACAAATAGTATATTCCATTCATAGATAAGGGGGCTTAGGCCCTCTTTTTCTCTGCAAAAAAGGAGGCTGATTATGAAACTATCAGCAGAAGTATTTGATTTAAAGGATTTAGCTACACCAGCGGTTAGTTTCGCTGGCATTACAGGTGGATCTGTAGGAGTCGTATTAGGAATGATTTATGGTGATAACACAATTAATGTTATGGCAGCTTTGTTGTTATTTTCTATCGTAGGTTTAGATTGGGCTGGGGCTATTGCAGCTGCTATTAAAGATGGCACCTATTCTAGCGAATATGGAAAAGTTGGCGTTATTCGCACAGTTGTTATTTTAGTCCTCCCTGTAATTGGTCGCTTAATGGATTTAGTTATTGGTACTCCAAATGTGGCTTTTTTATTTATTACAGGGGGCTTAATTTATCACAACTTTATGAGTATGACAGCTAACTTTGCTAGAGCTGGTTTTGAAAAATGGATTCCAAATAAGATGCTTCAAGCTGTAGCATCTGAAATAGAGGCTAAGATTACACGCTCAGAGGGTCGTAGAGAAGCGATTAGCCCTAACTCAATAGAATCACCTTCATTAACGCCTGCTACCCCTGTAGCGCCAATAGAAACTCCTGAAAACCCATTAATTTCTACAGAATTAAAAAACGACACATCAAGAGCTGAATAAAACTCAAGCCGCTACTTAGATAGCGGCTTTTTTATATACACATTTTTAAAATATCGGAGGTAATTAGCATGGCTAAATTGAAACGTATTTTTTGGGACAAAGGACACGGCAGTAAAGATCCAGGTGCAACTGATAATGGACTGCAAGAGAAAGTATTGGTACACAAGATTGTAGAATATGCGATGGCTTTTTTATTGGCTTATTATACAGGCTTTGTACAAAAGACAAGTCGTACAGGTGACACATATCCCACTTTGCCTGAACGAGCTAAAATGGCAAAAGATTTTGATGCTGATGTATTTGTAAGTGTTCATATTAATGCAGCTAGTGGCAAAGGAAACGGCTATGAAAGCTATGTATATAACAAAAAAGTAACTAAGGAATCGAGAGAACTCCAAGACTCTTTAAACACTGAAATTCTAGCAGCTATGCGAAAGTTTGGTGGTATTAAAGCGCATGGAGGAGATATGGAACGTGAGGCTAACTTATCTGTTTTACGCAACTCTTATCCTATCCCTGGCGTGTTAACTGAAAACCTATATATCGATTCATCTGACCATGTTTATTTACAGAATGAAGAGTTTTTAAAAGCTGTGGGCCATGCACATGCCGTTGGAGTTGCTAAATTCTTAGGATTAAGCAAGAAAGACGGAGCAAATGATCCTGCTGAACCAAAGCCAGTTGTAGTTGAAGCGCCTGCAGAAAAAGTAGACAGCGTAATTATTGAAAAGCCAAAAGCTACAGGTGACAGCGGTATGAAGTCTATTCAAGTCACACTAAACACACGCTATGCTGCTGGTTTAGCTGTAGACGGCTTATATGGTCCTGCCACAAAGAAAGCCCTAGTAAAAGGGTTACAAACAGAACTAAATAAGCAATATGGAGCTAAGTTAGCTGTGGATGGTATTTTTGGAAGTGGCACTGCAGCGGCCGTTGTAAATGTAAGTCACGGTGCTCGTGGAAATATCACGTGGATCCTGCAAGCTACTCTTTATGCTTTGGGCTATGACACAAAAGGTGTAGATGGCGTATTTGGCAACGGAACAACGAAAGCGGTTGAAGCATTCCAGAAGAATAGCGGTATTTCTACAGATGGAATTGCTGGAAGAAATACATTTAATAAATTACTTGTGTAAGCCCAGCAGAAAATCGTTAGTATTTCTAAAAAGTATAGAGCTTTATAAATAGGTAAAAGCATCAAAGCTTATTTCCACAATATGCTTTGATGCTTTCAAAATTTTAGTTTATATTCATTTCTTAAAAATATTCATATCGTATTGATAGCTATAGACTTATCCTATGGGATCTCTTATTTTATCTTTATCTTTATGATAATCCCATTGACGGTCTTCTAATTTTCTTTCTTCAGCGCTTCTTCCTAACAAATCATCGTAGTAGTTAACTTTATCTCTACTTTCACCAAATTTGCGTGCACTATGAGCAACAGCCTCTGCAAATTCTTTTTGTTGCCTCACCTGTTCTTCTTCCCATTTTTTACGCCTTCCCTCTGCTGAGTAAGGGTCAACGATTTCTTCGTCATCATCTGTTCTATGCCTAGAAAAGCTATCATTACTTGTAAAACTATTATATGTATTTGTGTATGTGTTCTCTTTTACTAAAGTGTCTTTATTAGACTCATATTCATCTGAAGAATCGTCATACGGTTCAAATGTATAAGGAGAATACCCTGCTGCTATTAATTGGCCATGATTCCATCTTTCATGAGCTTTTTCAAGAGAAGTTACCTTATATTTAAAAAAGGATCTATACATACTTTCAAGACATTTATCAAGTTGATAAACACTTAAATCATAAGGTAAAATCCTCCTAAAGTCTGCCGCTATTTGTTCTCTTGAATCTTGACTCTTGTTAAATAGAATTGGATATTGTGCCTTAAGATTATTAACTGGAACCTCAACTTCTTGATAATAACGTTTCTGTTCTTTTTTCTCCAAATTTTTCGAAATCGGCATACTAATGATTAGGTAAAGAATTGGATAACAAATAGCAAATCCAAAGACAAAAGACACTGCTACCCATACAATAAAATTCTCGAACAAATTATACCCTGTAGGGAATGAATTCACTATAAACAACCCAATAACACCTGGTATGGTTACAGGGTTTATTCTACCTTCCTTATTAATAACTAGACGGCTGAAGAGTGTAGGTTGCTGTTTCTTTTTTTCTTTCTCCCAGTTAGCCCCAACGAGTTTGTTTCTCTCTTCAGCAATTTTTTGATTTATGTCCTTTATGGTTTTCTCTTCTTGTTGCAATCTTTTTAAACGATTCATTGCCTCCTCTAGTTGTCCTACAATTTTCTGTCGATTTTCTTCTGCTAAGTTGTTTTTGTAACGTTGCAAATACTTTCCTCCTTAAATAGACTTAGGTAAATATACCTCATAATGGTTCTTATGTAAATATATTCTCTGTTGAACAATATTAAATGAATTATTTCTTGCTGTATCTAACATTTCTCTTTTTCGCATCCCGCTAAAAACAAGCCAAAATCTATTGTGCTAATTAACAATTCCTTTTTCAAATTACCCTTGCTTCTAATTAGTCAATTTCACCTATTGAAATAATTTGCAGTATAAAACTTTTGCAATGAATTGTAACTAGTTTTTAGAACTGTACTTTTTTATAGAAAGTCTAAAACACTATTAAGTAGGCAATTATCAGTTGCAAATTTAATAGGATTTCATAGCTTAGTTAATATAAGGAGGAAAAGACAATGACAAAACGCATTTTTTGGGATAAAGGGCACGGAGGACAAGATTCAGGAGCAGTAGGAAATGGACTGGAGGAAAAACAGCTTACACACGAAATTGTTGAATATGCCATGGATTTTCTCTCATCTAACTACACAGGTTTTATACAAAAGACAAGCCGTACAGGTGACACATATCCATCCTTAACAGAGCGTGCCAGAATGGCAAATGATTGGAATGCAGATGTTTTTGTTAGTGTGCATATTAATGCTGGTGGAGGAAGTGGATATGAAAGTTATGTTCATACTACTAAAGCAAGCAAAGCATCTATTTCTCTTCAAAACTATTTAAATAATGCAATATTAAGTGCAATGCGTAATTTTGGGAATATCAAAGCGCATGGTGGAGACATGGTCAGAGAGGCTAACTATTCAGTATTACGTAATACAAATGCACCTGCTGTATTAACAGAAAATTTATATATCGATTCATCTGACTCTATGTATTTAAAAAATGAACAATTTTTAAAAGCAGTAGGGCAGGCACATGCAATTGGTGTTGCTAAATTTCTTAATTTACCAAGTAAATCAGTACCCCAAAAAACACCAACATCTGTTCAGTTACCAGCAAAATCGGAGGCTATTGGTACAGTCAAAGTACTAGTCGATGATCTATGGTACTACAACAAGCCTGACTGGAACGCAAAGGTAGGGAAAGTTAAAAAGGGTGATGTATTCACAGTTGTTAATAAAATCAAAGTAAATACCGCTTATATGTACCATTTAATTAGTGGCACATACATCACAGCTGCAACGAAATATGTGAAGTTTACTAAGAAATAAGTAAATTACAAGCTGTTTTGAAATCTCAAGTTTATTGATATTAAATGATCACTATTTTTCCCACGGATGTAAAACGTACTAGAAAAAACGAAGAAGGGCATTTTTCATTAATGTCATGCTGTTTTTCATAACTATTTAAAACCTATTGTTTATCTTTGAAAAAATATGTAAAATGTTAGTATTATAGACTCATAAAATTGGAAGAGGTAAAATGTTGTGGGATTATTAATGGTTATAGGAATATTATTAGTTCTAGTATTGATTAGATTGATCTTTGGCAAAAATGATTTTACGAGTGAATTAATAAGAGGGATTTCTAAAAAGTTAGGTAAGAAGGTACTTATCTTTGGTGTCGTAGGAGGCGTTGCATTACTTATATTTATTCAGATGGAAAAGAAAAGCCATGAGGCCTATAGAGAGTCTATCCAAGAGCAACAACAATATGATATAGAGCAATACGAAAAAAATGAAGCTGAACAATTTAGGAGAGCAGTCGACCCTGTTACAGCAAAATTCGGGAAAAAATGGATATTAGTTGAAGCTGAAGAAGATCAGGATTTTGAATCTGGCCCGGTTACTTCCCTGGATGAAATAAAAGATTATTCTGTGGAATTTAGCATAATTAATGAATGGGAAGGGGAAATTTTAATTAGTTATTTAAAAAATGGTGAGCAAAAGAACCAAACTTATGCTATTAACTACGATACGGAAGGCATGGAATCCAACCCTGTAGGTATGTCCGCAGACATAGGAGGAAATGGCACGGATTTAGAAATAAAATCTCCACGATCGTCTGCTCGAATAGCTGAGTGTCCTGAATGTAAAAGGTTTCGCTTCTCTGTTTTTGATGATACATTGACTGAAGAAACACCGTTCGTTTCGGGTCTATATCAACCTTCTGAATAATTTTAATTAAAAGGATTTCGTCATGGAAGCTACAGATGACAAATACGCAAATATAGATGTAACAAAAGTTTATGAATACAAAGATTTACCGGATAAAATTTCTGGTCGCTGTGATAACTGCGGCAGCGTAAAGTTTAAAAGTAGCGTAGGTGGAGGTAAGCTTCTACGTGAATGTACAAATTGTGAAATAAAAAAAATATTTAAAGCATATAAAAGCCCTTATGATTAACATAAGGGCTTTTATATGCTTTAAATATTTACTTTTTCTTTTGCATTTCGATTGTTAATAAACTTCTTAGAGATTGCATAACATTCTTCTATGTGAGAGTCTCCCAAGTATTTCATAGAGGCAAAGCTAATTCCTGCAGCTGCAGCCTGTCCAACGATAGGAACGAATTTAGCTATTGATTTAGTAGCGACTTTGGCGCCCACTTTTTTTAACAGTTGAGCTACTAATTGTTTTGTAATAACCTTACCTGCTAACTCACTCCCTAATGAGGTAATAATAACTATCAATATACGTTGAGTTTCTAAATCTAACTCATCAATTTGTTCTGGGGTCAAACCAAATTTTTTATTAATTGAGTTTATCAATTCGAACATTATTGCTACATCAGCACTAATATCAACTCCTGGCAAAGGTATAGCTGCTGCTACACTTGAAAGAGAAGCTCTTTTTTTTACCATTTTTTTAGCTTCCTTTTTTACACGTTCTAGTTCTGATAACGAAGTAATCACGTTAACCCCTCCAAAAAATATGTGCATTTTATTACACTTGTTATATCGGATCGAACTTCAATATTTTTACTGTTAATAAAAGCGAACCTTCTTCCAATCAGAATCTAACAGCGAAACAATTATCTGAAGCAGAATTGTGGACAGGTGTATTTTACAGGAGTACACTTTACAATGATAGTTATTTCACTATCATTACTTTACTGTTTGACAATGTAATGTTGTCGAGACCCTTTGTTATCCCCCAGATAACAAACAATCCCCTTTGCAAATCCTTTTCTGTGTGATGGCAGAAAAGGTGAGACCCTTACTCATATGAGTGGGGTCTTTTTTATTTGTCTATAATGGTACTATAGATAAGAATGTGAGGTATCAGTAATGGAAACTACAGAAGACAAGTATGCAAATATTGATTTAAACAAGATTTATGAATACAAAGATTTACCGGATAAAATCGCGGGCCGATGTGATTACTGCGGCAGTGTTAAATTCAAAAGCAGCGTAGGTGGCGGCAAGTTTCTACGTGAATGTACGAATTGTGGAATGAAAAAGAATATATAAACAAAAAGACCTAAAAAAATTAGGTCTTTTTGTTTGTTATCATTTATAATAAAATACATATTTTTCACAATTTGAAAAAAGGAGAGAATTATGGATAGAACCACAGCGGCCTTTGAGAATCTTAGGAATATACAGGATTTAATTAAATTTATGGACCAGAAAGCTGGAGCCTTATTTGTAGTATATGGATTTATAATTACTATATTTGTAGAGTTCTCAAAAAGGCTTAAATTTGTTAATTTGCTTGAATTGGATAGTTTCGGAGAAATCATTCTATCAAGCATTACCTTTTTGATTGGAACAGTTTTAATTTTTTATATGGCATACCAGTTGTATTTAATTGTTGTATTTATTTTAAAACCTAGAAAATCTATGCATTATAATCCTCAGCATTTGTCAGTGATGTACTATGGGCATATCTCTGAAATGGGGAAATCGAATTTTGTACAGAAATTTGAGGATATGGAAGATAAGGAACTTACTAAAGAGGTATTAGAACAAGTATTTGAGGTCTCTAAGATAATGGAACAGAAATCAAATTACTTAGAGAAAACTATGAGGTGTTTGCCGTATACTATAATTGGTTTACTAATATTTATATTATTTTCAGAAATTGTATAAAAAAGAGGGTTATAAATGGGGAGAAAAGAAGACATTATAAAAAAAGTTAATGAAATTATGGATAACAAGTTCGAAGTAGAAGACATAGCTTATGTTCCGGACATCGCTGATTCTAAACTTACTTTTGGTAATAAGGGCTTGAGATTTGAAGCTACTGTATTGCATATTGATATGAGAGGGTCTACTAAAATATTAAACAGTCATAATAGAGCAATTGTAGCCAAGATTCATATGGCTTATTTTCATACCATTGTAAAAATTGCTGGTTTTCTAGGAGGTTATGTAAGGAGTTTCAATGGGGATAGCATGTTGGTTTTTTTTCCTGGAACAACGAAAACAACTTTAAGCCAAGCAGTCAAAGCAGCTATGAACATGAAATACATGATTATTGATGAAGAAAGTGGGATCAATAAATCATTAAAAAAATATTCTGCGATTGATTTTGGCATTGGATTAGATGATGGTAAGGTACTTTGTACTAAAATAGGTATTGGTGGAGATTCAAATAATAAAGGTTTATTTTGGGCAGGAAATGCTGTAAATAAATCAGTTAAAATTAGTGATTTAGCTAAATCACCACGTCAGATATGTATCTCAGAATATGTTTATAATAACTTAAATGATGATGTTAAATTTGTAACTAAAAAGAATTTTATTGGACAAGAAGAAAAAATTAATATGTGGCAATGTTCTTCTTTTACATACAATAGACAAACGGAGAATTATTATCATACTAGTTACCATTGGAGCATTTGAAATTAAAACGAAGTACATATAACCCTCCTTTCTAATTGGATAGGAGGGTTATATATCAAAAAAATCTTCTACTTTAGCATTAGGATCTACTTTACGAATAGCCTTCATGAGTTTACTCAGTGTTGGAGTGGTAGGAGTGCGTCTTCCAGAACAAATGGAGCTGATTGTATTCCTAGATACCTTCGCATTTTCTACAAGCCACTCTTGGCTTATTCCGCGTTTATCTAACCACTTTCCTAGTGAGCTTCTTGTCTTAGCCACTATTTACACATCCCTTTCATATACTCGATTTATTCTTATCATCCCCAACCTTCGCAATTCTAATACAAAACTTTCACAACTCTTTTAAAAAACTCTCTAAAAGATTTTGGAATATGAGACATTCGGTACCTAATACTATTTAACGTGCGAAGCAAAATTCCTTTAAGTGTACGAAATAAAGTGCGTTAAAGGTAGTCGTATTAAAATCCGCACACATGCATCATAAACGAACAAGAGAATTGCGCAGCGATGAGGCTTATTGGATTTTTTCTTATTCGCTTTAAAAGGAACTATCCTTACGGATACTTTAAAAAAGGGGTGAGGGTGTGTTAATCGAAATTGCAACTTCCTTAACAGCTGCCAGTATTCTAGGTGTTGCTCAGTTAAAAAAAGAAGGATCTCCAGGGGATGACGCAAAGAAAATTAAACAAATCGCTGATACTGTTGGATTGAAAAAGAACGGTCAGTCCATTCGTATCCATCGCAAATATCGTCCTAAAAACAAACATTACACGGAGTATGTTTATCAAATTCCATTAGGTTTGGCTTTAGAAGATTTTCAAGAAAAGCATAAGAAGTTTGAAGATGGATTGAACAATAAGCAAACGAACTATTTTCTAAGCTTTAAAGATTTAAAGAAGATTGATTGGAAAGAATTGCGTAAAATCAATTCACTCAAAGAGTTGCCTGAGCAATTTAAACGTATATTCGGGGAAAAACAATTAATCCGTAAAAGTATTGAAATGAGCTTTGATGGGATGCTTAAGATCAAAGTTTATGATCGAGCAATGCCGAAGTATCTGCCGTTTAAAGAGTCCGTATGGGAGCAGTGTAAAAAGTGGCATATTCCCATAGGTGAAACAAAGGAAGGTCTTTATTTTATTCAATTGGATGATGGTCATGCGGTTGTAGCTGGCACCACTAGATATGGCAAAACAACCTTTATGCATCTGCTGATCAATACATTTATATATCTACATCCTAATGAAGTTGAGTTTAGCTTAATTGATTTAAAGTCGGGTTTATCTTTCCAGCGCTATAAAGATTGTAAACAAGTAATAAATATGGCTGAAGATTTAACAAGCGCTCATAGCTGTTTTAAAGAAGTATTACAAGAAATGAAAAGCCGAAAAGCTTTATTTAAAAAGTTGGGAATTGAAAAAATTCAGGATATAAAGCAACCAATGACTAGGCATTACATTATCATTGACGAGGCAAGTAATCTGGATTATAGACGAATGGAGTTAAAAACTAAAAAAGATATTGAGCAAGCGAAACTTCTCTATGAACAATGTAAGGCTTGGATGAAAATGATTGCATGTGAAGCAGCATCTTTAGGGATTTACTTAGTTTTTTCAACTCAATATCCAACAACAGAAATTTTAGATAGCCAGGTTAAGGCGAATACAACAACTAAGATTTGTTATCGCTTAGATACTGGTACGCAGAGTACCGTAGTCCTAGACCGCACTGGAGCTGAAGAGATAACTTTAAAAGGCCGTGCCATTGTGAGAACTCCGGATGGAACAACAGAAGTTCAAAGCTATTTTCTAAGTGACAAACAAATTAACGAAGTCATTACACCTAATATCATTATCAAGCCACGAAAGGAGAATGAAGATGCAAAAAGTAGCGAAGAAGGAGCAAAGGATAGACAGCGTTCTCTTGTCCTTAAAAAAACTCGACTTTCTTAGTCGTTCTCAAATTCAAACCTTGCATAACTTAGGTTCAGATCGCAATGCTCAAAAATTTTTAAAGAGTATTGATAAGTATGTACATTCATTTAGGGAAGGAGAAAATGTATATTATTTATCTAAAGAAGGCAGAGAGCGTGTGGAATGTAACAAGGTCCGAAAAAAGACCATCCAGGCACGACACTATCTTATGAGAAACAGTTTATACATTGCTTATGGATGTCCTTCTACGTGGGAGAATGAAGTGGCATTAGAAGTAGAAGGGTACACAAAAATTATTTGTGATGCCAACTTTGAGGATAATGGTCGTGACCACATTATTGAGGTTGACTATACTCAAAAAATGAGTGTGAACAAAAATAAGATAGAAAAATACCGTATTTTATCCCAATTAGGAGTGTTTGAAACACCGCCTATGTTTATCTGGATGACTACCACTGAGTACAGACGTAAACAGCTTCTAAAGATGTGTGAAGGGTTAGATGCGCAGGTTTTTATTATTACAGACTTTCTATAGGGGGAATTTTAAATGTTTACATCTAAGAAAATTCAAACGGTTGGTACGATTAAAGAGTTTTTAAATCCATCTCCAATTAAAGAATCCACAGAAGTTATTACAGGGCAAGAAGGCATGCCATTTGTTTTTGGTACTATGCTTCCTGTTTTCTTCACTATGCAACCTTCCATGTCATTTGCAGCCACAACAGCTTCAGCCTCTGTTAAAGAAGAAGTCTCCAGAAAAGTCATTGATGCATTTAATCCGCTAACTGAACTAGTTCAAGGTTTATCTTATCCACTTGCATTCTTAGCCTTTAGCGCAGCAGGTATCTATTGGCTGCTTGGAAATCGTCCTAAAGCGTTAGAAATGATGCAAGGCGCAACAATTGGTTATATTATTGTTCAGTTATCACCAATGCTTATGCGTTTGCTTGTATCTGTAACAGCAGGATTCTAAGGAGGTATTCTCATGTGGAGCAAAGTTCAAACCGTAGGAACAATTACAGAATTCATAAATAAAGAGGCTACACTAGGAACGACAGCCTCTTTCAATGAGTTGCTAGATTGGGCGCTACATCCTGTTGACCAGACAAAGGAGATAGGCGCAAATGTAGCATATGAAAAAATTGAACCTTTCTTGGATATTATATGCGTGATGTCTTATCCACTTGCCAGTGTCATCATTACGATGGCTGGGTTAATGTATATTGTAAACTTCAAAGAGAAAAGTATCTCTTGGCTAACAAAAACAAGTATAGCCTATGTATTTATTCAGTTGCTGCCAATGTTAACAAAAGCTATAATACAGATGCTAATCGTATAAAAAATGTGGTCAATAAAAATTGACCACATTTGACCGCTTGACCACATAATTGACCGCATACTATCTAAAAGATTGCTAAAAGGTATGAACATGAAAAGAATCATATTTAACGATTTTTATAGATTACCAATGCTTTTATGAACATTTCCGAAAACCCCTGATATCTCGCTGAGGCATCATCCAAATCCCGTTTACTTGAAGATCATTCTTTGTATGAGAATTGCCATCATTTAAATAGTCCAGCTTTTGTGTAAGACCTTTTAAATCACCATGTCCATCTTTATTTGCATCGTAAAAAGAGTTTACATACACCTCATAAAAGACACCGTTTTTATCTGCAGCTGGAGATTTACCTTTATGTACGGTTTCGGCGTGAACGCCTGTTGATAAGCTAGCAGCCAGCGGCAGTGTTAGAGCTAAAGCTGTCCATTTTTTCCCTTTCATCGTTTCATCCCCTTTTTTTGCAATCGTTTGCATAAATTGACTACAATTGAAATATAGCACCTATTTGAAAACGATTACAATGAAAATTTCATTTTGATTATTTTGAACTAGTAATTATTCTGACAACCTAGTTATTTACTGTGTCCAATGGCATTAAGAAGCTGCATTATATTAAGGCTATAGATAGAAAATACAAATAAAATAAGGGAGTATTATCCAAATAAAAATAATGACTATGTCAAATATTCTGACAATGTTGTTGTTCAATTCATCATCTCGTGCTAAAATCCAAATATAACTGAAAAACGGTACTGAAGTTCCGAAAAACGGAACTTGAAGTATTAATGCAGATAATTCAGCTTGGATTTTATTTACTATCTGCAAATGATTACGCTTACAATGAAGTTTTTAAGGGGGAAGAACGAATTGAATAAAGTAGATTTAAACTGTGATTTAGGGGAAAGCTTTGGTGCTTATCGCATTGGCAATGATGAAGCCATTTTAGAACACGTGACGTCTGTGAACGTAGCCTGTGGATTTCATGCAGGGGATCCAAGCGTCATGAGAAAAACGGTAAAATTGGCCGCTGAAAAAAAAGTGCAAATTGGTGCTCATCCTGGTCTACAGGACCTTATCGGTTTTGGACGCAGAAACATCAATATTTCACCTCAGGAAGCCTACGATATCGTAGTCTATCAAATTGGTGCATTAAACGGTTTTTTGCAAGCAGAAGGGTTATCAATGCAGCATGTAAAACCTCACGGTGCACTATATAACATGGCTGCTAAAAATAAAGCGTTGTCTGAAGCAATAGCAAAAGCTGTTTACAACGTAAATCCTGAGCTGATTTTGTTTGGATTATCTGGAAGTGAGCTGATTCAAGCCGGTAACAGAATTGGTTTGAAAACGGCCAACGAAGTATTTGCAGACCGTACCTATCAGTTAGACGGTTCTCTTACGCCTCGTACAGAACCAAATGCTTTAATTGAAAATGACAACGAAGCTGTTTCTCAAGTTATTACAATGGTGAAAGAAGGGAAAGTCAAATCTCAGCAAGGCAAGGATGTAGAATTGCAGGCAGACACGATTTGTATTCACGGAGACGGGGCTCACGCACTTGAATTTGCTCGTCATGTCAACCGTTCTTTACAAGCATCAGAAGTGGTAGTTAAGGCTATTTCACAATAAAAACTACATACAATCAGGAGGAAGATGATATTGGAGCCAATAAAAAAATCAACACCTCAGCAAAAGCTTTCGGCTGCACCTAAAGTAAACTGGACGTTAATGCTTGGAGCCGCTTTTTTAATGGCCACATCGGCTATTGGACCAGGCTTTTTAACTCAAACTACCGTATTTACACAAAATTTAGCCGCAAGCTTTGGATTCGTTATTTTAATTTCAATTATTCTTGATATCTTTGCTCAAACCAACGTATGGAGGATTATTGCCGTTTCTGAAAAACGCGGACAAGAAATCGCCAATATGGTATTTCCCGGACTAGGATACGTGCTCGCTATTTTAATTGTAATTGGAGGACTTGCATTTAATATTGGAAATATTGCCGGTGCCGGTCTTGGATTAAATGCGATTACCGGTATTTCTCCAACAGCCGGAGCTGCAATTAGTGCAGTTATTGCCGTGCTAATCTTCGTTGTAAAAGAAGCTGGAAAAGCAATGGATCGCTTCACGCAAATTGCAGGTTTTGTCATGATTGGGCTAATGCTATATGTAGCAGCTACTACTTCACCTCCCGTTGGAGAAGCTGTAGTGAAATCTTTTAAACCTGATCAAATCGACATCATTGCGATCGTTACGCTTGTTGGAGGTACTGTTGGTGGTTATATTACCTTTGCAGGCGGACATCGTCTTTTAGATGCCGGGGTAAAAGGCATCGATTCTTTACCTCAAGTAACTAAAAGTTCTGTAACAGGAATTCTTATCACTTCCGTTATGCGAATCGCTTTGTTTTTAGCTGTACTTGGCGTTGTATCTAAAGGGTTACAAATTGACCCGGCCAATCCTCCAGCATCCGTGTTTCAGCTCGCAGCAGGAAACGTCGGTTATAAAATCTTTGGTATTGTCATGTGGTCTGCTGCTATTACGTCTGTAGTGGGAGCTGCTTATACATCCGTTTCGTTTATTCAAACGTTTAGTGAAAAACTTAATAAAAACTCAAACTGGATTATTATTGGATTTATTATTATTTCAACTCTGTCGTTTGTCTTAATTGGAAAACCTGTAAAAGTTCTTCTGTTAGTTGGAGCAATTAATGGATTAATTCTGCCGATCGCCCTTGGAACATTACTAGTTGCTGCATATAAAAAAAGCATCGTTGGTGAGTATAAGCATCCTTTATGGCTTACCATTTCTGGTGTACTTGTCGTTATTGTAATGGCTTTAATGGGCGGTTATACGTTAATGGATCAGCTTCCTCAATTATTTAAATAAAACAATGTGCCCGCACGCAAGTTGCGTGCGGGTAATGATGGGAGATAGAAACATGTCAAACCTTTCACAACTAACTCCAGCTGAACTTCGTCAGCAAATCCGTAACAACCAGCTTATTCACCCAACGGCAGGCATGGCAAACGGCTATGCTCAAGCTAATTTAGCTATTTTACCAAAGAAACAAGCCTTTGACTTTCTATTGTTCTGTCAGCGTAATCCTAAATCTTGTCCTCTTTTAGATGTAACGGACGTTGGATCTCCTGTTCCAAAGTTTGCGGCTCCGTCCGGAGATATTCGTACAGACATTCCGAAGTATCGAATCTATGAAAATGGGGAACTGGTAAAAGAAGTAACCGATATCAAAGACTATTGGACAGGAGATATGGTAGCTTTTCTCATCGGCTGCAGTTTTACATTTGAACACGCACTTTTAAACAACGGCATACCTGTTCGTCACATTGAAGAAAACTGTAATGTTCCTATGTATAAAACAAATATTTCATGCGCTGAAGCGGGAATATTCCACGGCTCGACGGTCGTTAGTATGCGCCCAATTCCTCAGCAAGACGTAGTGCGGGCAGCGCAAGTAACTTCACGTTTTCCAGCTGTGCACGGAGGACCTGTTCACATTGGAAACCCCGCTGCAATAGGTATTGAAGACCTTCACTCTCCGGATTTTGGCGATGCTGTTTCCGTCAAAGAAGGCGAAGTTCCCGTGTTCTGGGCTTGTGGCGTAACTCCTCAAGCTGTAGCAATGGAAACAAAACCTTCTATTATGATTACACATGCTCCTGGACATATGTTTATTACAGATATTCGAGATGAAAAACTAGGTGTTTTATAAAAGAAAGAGGTGTAGATATGAATCAAACCATAACAAAAGCGCCAGCTGTTATTTCTCCGCTTGGCGACTCAGCGCTTGTTATAACGTTTGGAGATAGTATTCAGTACGATATTCATAAACAAATCAAAACGTGTAAAGATTCAATAGAATTAAATCCTTTCCCTGGGTTTATTGAATGCGTGCCGGCATTTACGAACCTTACGATCTTTTATAACCCTCTTGAAGTGGTAGCAGCCGTGAAAAAGAAGGAGAAAAAAGAATTTGTGTCTCCTTTTGAAGTAGTGTCTTCTATCCTTCAAAGCAAATTAGAGAACGAACAGACAGAAAAAGAGTTAGACCATCGTACGGTTTCCATTCCAGTTTGCTACGGAGGAGAGTATGGACCTGATCTTGAATATGTCGCTCGTCACCATAACTTAACACCTGAAGAGGTAATAAGTATTCATTCTGAAGGCGAGTACTTAGCGTACATGATTGGATTTGCTCCTGGATTTCCGTTTCTCGGAGGACTATCTGAAAAAATTGCTACGCCTCGCCGCTCGTCTCCTCGCACCTCTATTCCTGCAGGTTCGGTTGGTATTGCAGGAATGCAAACAGGAGTGTATCCTATTTCCACTCCCGGAGGATGGCAGCTAATTGGTCAAACGCCGATTAAACTGTTTTTGCCGGAGCAAAATCCTCCAAGTTTGCTGCAGGCTGGAGATATTGTAAAATTTGAGCCTATCTCTAAAGAAGAGTATCAAGAACTACAGGCAAAGGAGGGAGAAAAATGAGTATAAGAGTTAGTAAAGCCGGGTTATTAACAAGCATTCAAGATTTGGGAAGAAAAGGATTTCAGCAGCACGGTGTAATTGTAAGCGGTGCAATGGATTCTTATTCTCTTCGAATTGCTAATTTACTAGTTGGTAACGATGAAAAAGAAGCGGGACTTGAAGTTACGCTAATGGGGCCTACCCTTGAAATAGAAAGTGATTGTTTAGTAGCGATCACAGGTGGAGATTTAACTCCTTCGGTCAACGGAAAGCCAGTCCCGATGTGGAAACCTTTATTTATTCCAAAAGGAGGCACTTTATCATTTGGGCCTTGTAGAACTGGTTGTCGTTCCTATCTATCTGTAGCTGGAGGATTTTCTATTAATGAAGTGTTAAATAGTAAAAGCACGTATTTGAGGGGGGAAATTGGTGGCTATAAAGGAAGAGCATTACAAACAGACGACGTTTTACCTCTATCTGTTCCTGCTGCTTCAAAGCCTGCTTTTCTTTCCAATGAACTGATAAACGGAGTATATACTTCTTCATGGTCCGTAAATTATAAAGAATTTGTCCATTTTACAAAGAAACCAAGTGTCCGTGTTATGAATGGGGGTCAATTTGATTTATTTACAGCTGAAAGCCAAAGTCATTTTACTCAAGAACCCTTTAAAGTATCAAATCAATCAGATCGAATGGGCTATCGAATGGATGGACCTTCTCTTCAGCTTCAAGAAAAAAAAGAGCTATTGTCTGAAGCCGTCTCACAAGGTTCTGTTCAAGTCCCGCCAGATGGAAATCCCATTATCCTGTTAGCAGACCGTCAAACTACAGGAGGATATCCTAAAATCGCTCAAGTCATCACAGCGGATTTACCGCTTTTAGCTCAAGTAAAGCCCGGAGAATCTATCTATTTTTCTCACATTTCGCTTCATGAAGCAGAAAAAATCTATTTAGAAAAAGAACAGATGCTTCAAGAATTGAAGATTGCTATTAACCTTGCTTCAACTAAATAACACAAAACGGGAGTGACAAGAAATGATAAACGTACGTGAATTGCAAGAAGTTGTTTCATTAATGAATGAATCTGGTATTCAAAAGCTCCATATTGAACATGAAGGAACAAAAGTTGTCATTGATAAAGCGGGAATTCCTTTAGAAGACACAGCTGTTACAGAAGTAAAAACAGAGGAAGTAAAAGCCGCTGCTGCTGAGCAAACGCCTCAAGATTCTATGTCTGTAAACGCAGCAGAGAATAATGAAAAACAAATCTTATCACCAATGGTTGGAACCTTTTACGCCAAGCCAGAAGCAGACGCTGATCCGTTTGTTCAAGTAGGACAAACTATTGAACGTAAAGATGTTGTATGTGTAATTGAAGCGATGAAGCTGTTTAACGAAGTAGATGCAGGAATGGAAGGAGAAGTGCTTGAAATTCTTGTGAAAGACGGAGATGTTGTTGAGTTTGGACAGCCTCTATTTACCGTAAAATCATATTAAAGTATACATATTGTCAGGAGGAGCCACTATGTTCAAAAAAGTGTTAATCGCAAACCGCGGTGAGATTGCAGTTCGTATCATTCGAGCTTGTAAAGAGATGGGAATTGCAACCGTGGCCGTGTATTCAGAAGCAGACAAAGATGCACTTCACGTAAAGCTAGCAGATGAGTCATTTTGTATTGGTAAAACATCTTCTAAAGAAAGCTACTTAAATATTCGGAATTTGCTTACCGTAGCACAAGTAACCAAGGCAGACGCTGTTCATCCCGGCTACGGATTTTTAGCTGAAAATGCTGATTTTGCTGAGATGTGTGAATCCTATGATATTACCTTTATTGGTCCAAAAGCGGAAGCCATCCGTAAAATGGGAGCAAAAGCTGTAGCAAGAGAAACAATGAAACAAGCCGGTGTGCCTATTGTACCTGGCACGGAAGGACTGATTGAAGATAGCAGCACCGCTATTCCAGTAGCAAGAGAAATAGGCTATCCAATCATTGTAAAAGCTACAGCGGGCGGCGGCGGAAAAGGAATGCGGCTAGCTCATAGCGAAGAGGAGCTAGAAAAAGCGATTCGTCAAGCTCAGCACGAAGCAGAAACAGCTTTTGGAAACGGCGGAGTATACCTTGAAAAATATTTAGAAGAACCGAAACATATCGAAATTCAAATTGTTGCTGATGAAGAAGGTAATGTAGTTCATTTAGGTGAACGAGATTGTTCAATTCAGCGACGTCATCAAAAATTAGTAGAAGAAGCTCCGTCTCCTGCAGTAGATGAAAATCTTCGTGCGAAAATGGGCAAGGCGGCAGTCTCGGCAGCTAAAGCAGTCGATTATACAGGTGTGGGAACGGTGGAGTTTCTGTTAGATAAACACGGACATTTTTACTTTATGGAAATGAACACACGGATTCAAGTTGAACACCCTGTTACAGAACTTGTAACAAATATCGACTTAATTAAAGAACAAATTTCAGTAGCAGCAGGCTACCCGCTATCATTTGCTCAGCGGGATGTTCAGTTAAAGGGATGGGCAATTGAATGTCGAATCAACGCAGAAAATCCGGCTAAAAACTTTATGCCTTCTCCTGGAAAAGTCGAGATGTATTTACCTCCTGGCGGCTACGGCGTTCGTGTAGACAGCGCGGTTTACCCAGGCTATGAAATTTCTCCATTTTATGATTCAATGGTGGCGAAATTAATTGTAACAGGGAAAGACCGAAATGAAGCGATTCAACGAATGAAACGTGCGCTCGAAGAATTTATCATTATAGGTATTCACACAACTATTCCTTTTCATTTAGAATTACTGAATCATCCTTCTTTTAAAGAAGGGGATTTTACAACCAAATTTCTAGAAAGTAACCCTATTTCAATTAAAGAACTAGAAACGGTGTAAGAAAGGAAAGTGCTCTTATAAGGGAGTGCTTTCCTTTTTTTCTTCATGTATAATAAAAAGAACATATGATTAGCTAGTAAGCTATACTTCTATCAAATACATGTATTCGCACAAATAAGGGAGAAGGTTTTATGCAAGCTAACAATAAAACAGTCGTTAAATCCATGCAGATTCTCACGCTTTTTATCAACCACCCTAAGCTGACCTTCACAGAAATGATGGAATATTCAGGCGTTCCGAAAACTTCTTTGCATCGAATGGTTGGTTCGCTTGAAGAGATGGGATTTTTAACAAAAGACGCGCAAGGATACTATTCGCTAGGACTTTTATTCTTGCAATTTGGTCAGCTAGTGGCTAATCGCTTAGATATTAGAAATATCGCAAAGCCCGTAATGGAAACGCTCCGAGACGAAGTAGAAGAAGCGGTTAATCTAATTGTACGAGATGGGGATCAAGCCATGTATATTGAAAAAGTAGATACGCTTCATCCCGTGCGTCTCTATACATCAATTGGAAGGCGTTCACCTCTTTATGCAGGAGCTTGTTCACGCATTATTTTGGCGCATTTACCCGAAAAAGAACAAGAGGCATATATTACTCAAACGGAGCTAACTCCAATAGGTATTGGAACCATTACAGATCAAAAGAAACTAAGAAATGTATTAAAAGAAGCAAAAGAAAAAGGGTATACCATTAGCACCTCTGAATTAGAAAACTTTACAACATCCGTGAGCGCGCCGATTGTAAATCATCAAAATGAAGTGGTTGCAGGCATTAGCGTAGCGGGAATTGAAGCGAGATTTCAAGGAGACAGACTGCCGTTCATTATTCAAAAAGTAACAGAAGCGGCGAGCCTAATTTCTGAAAAACTCGGTTATCAAGGTTCATTAAAGTAGCATACATAGAAAAATGGAGGTAAACCATTGAAACGATTAGAAGGTAAAACAGTCGCACTCGTAGGTCAGCGTAAAGTAGAAGAAATCAGCAAAATTGTTGAAAACCTTGGCGGGACCCCGCTTGTGCGACCTGCACAAGGAACCATCTTTTTAGATGACACACACTTAGAAGCAGATATTAAAGAACTGGTAAAAGGAAATTATGATTGGTTTATTTTTACGACAGGCGTCGGGACGGAAATTTTATATAAAACAGCAGATAAGCTAGGACTAGCTGATGAATTCCTTTCTTCTTTACAAGCAGCTAATATTGCTGCACGCGGGTATAAAACCGTAAATATGTTAAAAAAGCTCGGTGTTACTCCAACCGTTCGAGATGATGATGGAAGTACAGCGGGCCTAGTCAGAGCGCTTCATTCGTTTTCTTTTGAAGGAAAGCATGTAGCGCTTCAGCTTCACGGAGATCCTGCACCAAAATTGATTGATTTTCTTTCGAATCAAAAAGCCCAATTCAAAGAGATTTTACCGTATCAGCATATTCCTCCAAAAGCAGAAGTCATGGAACAGCTTATAAACGAATTAACAAGCGGGAAAGTCGATGCTGTTAATTTCACAAGCGCTCCGCAGGCCCGCTTTTTATTTTCGTTTGCAAGAGAACACGGACAAGCTGATCACATTCGAGAACTCTTTGAAAGCTCTGTAGTAGCTGTGGTCGTTGGGAAAGTAACCGCTGCTGCTTTAAAAGAAGAAGGAGTAGATCGTATTGTTATTCCTGACCAAGAAAGAATGGGAAGCGCAATTGTAGCTTTAGAACACTATTATCAGCAGCGTGATTAAAAAAACCTTCTCGCCTCATGGCGAGAAGGTTTTTTGTATGGCTTCATCCAAGCGTTGTCGAATATTGTTTGAAAATTGCCTATTGTCCTCTTTTTGAACTTCTTCAAACATCGAATAGAAATAAATCCATTGTTATTCCAGAAAATCATTTTCAAATATTGTAAAAATGGTAGATAAAGGGTAAAAATAGACGAATATGTTAAAGAGTTGTTACGTTTCTTTTAGAAATATCTTAAATCTAAACAGCTTAAACAATAATAATTATCTACTTTATAACGCTAAAAGCACTGCTGTTTGAAGCTTGATAGATCTTTCACTGGCATGGGGAAATAAAGGTATATTTTTGCAGGCAAGAAGTGAATGTATACACAAGCGTTAAATGTTACATTACTGAAATACAATTGTAATATTGTTATTCTTTTTTTGAACGTTTATCGTGGTATAATTTTCGTAGATTTTCATTAGCATATTTAGCTATTTATCGACAAATACAGTGAACTTTACATAAATTGTCAGACTTTTATACATATTGATACATAATTAGAAATTACTAGTTTAACAGAGCGAGAAAGCGGAGGAATTCATATTGAAAAAGAAAATGCTTTTACTTAACACAACGGTTTTATTAGGCCTAGGAGGAGTTTTATCAACTCCAGCGTATGCCTCTACCATTCAGGATATGGAATCACAAAAATCTCAAATTCAAAATCAACGCCAAGATGTGCAATCTAACATCAAAGCAGCTTCTGATGAATTAACACGCCTTCAAGCAGAACAAGATCAAATGAAAGCACAGCTTGAGCGATTAACATTAGCAGAAGAAGAAAATAATCAAAAAGCCCAAAAAACAGAAGCGGATATTAAAGAAACGTCTAAACAAGTAGACCAGCTTGAAAAAGAAATTAAGCTGCTTCAAGAAAAACTTAAAAAGCGAAATGATATTTTAAAAGATCGTGCACGTTCCATGCAAGAAAGCGGCGGTAACGTAGAGTATTTACAAGTTTTACTCGGTTCTTCAAGTTTTGGTGATTTTGTAGACCGCGCGCTAGCTGTTTCGACTATTGTAGATGCAGACCGCGGTATTTTAAAAGAAACTAAAAATATGCAAGACGAACTAAAAACAAAACAAGCAGATGTTAAATCTAAGCTTGCTAGCTTAGAAGATATGAAGGCAGAACTGGATGAAATGACTGTCCAGCTAGCAGCTCAAAAGAAACAAAAAGATGCGTTGGCAAAAGAACTAAAAGATAAAGAAGCAAAAAATGAAGAACTAAAAGCTTCTCTACAATCAAAAGACAGCTCTCTTGCGAATGAACAGTCTACGCTTGAACAAAATATTAAAGATCAAAAAGCGGCGGAAGAAGCAGCAAGAAAAGCAGCTGAACAGGCAGCTAAAGAGGCAGCTAAGAAAGCAGCCGAACAAGCTCAAAAAGCAACGGCGGAACCAGCTGAAAAAGCTGATTCGCCTTCTCCTAAAGCAGCACCAAAAGCAAGCAGCAATGATGTTGCACCTACAAGCGCTCCGGCTCCAAAAGCTAGCAATGTTGTAACGGTAGGAAACCGCTGGATTGGAAACTCTGCTTACGTATTTGGCGGAGGACGCAGCCAGTCTGATATTAACCACGGTTTATTTGACTGCTCGTCATTTGTACACTGGGCATATTCTCAAGTTGGTGTTAACCTTGGGCCTCTTGGATCTGTAAGTACAGAAACGTTAAAGCATGCTGGAACGCAAGTGTCTTCTAGTCAAATGCAGCCTGGAGATCTTGTTTTCTTCGATACATATAAAAAAGACGGACACGTTGGTATTTATGTAGGCGGCGGCAAGTTCATCGGTGCTCAAAGCTCAACAGGTGTTGCAATTGCAAACATGAGCAGCGGCTACTGGAAACAAAAATTCAACGGACGCGTAGTTCGTATTTAATAGGGTATAGTAAAAAGAAAACATCCAATTTGGATGTTTTCTTTTTACATTGTAAGGAGCGTATGACTATGAACTCTATTTTTGATCATATACAGCCCAACTTAGATATTTTATTTGTCGGTTTTAACCCAAGCATCCGTTCCGGTGAAACGGGTCATCATTTTGCTAATCCAACCAATCGTTTCTGGACGATTCTTCATAAAGCAGGTTTAACAGATCGTAAATACCATCCCGAGGAAGATCACTCGCTGTTACAGCTAGGATACGGTTTAACAAATATTGTGGAGCGTGCTACAAAGGCAGCTGATGAGATTACAAAAGAAGAATATGCAGAAGGCAGAGAAATCCTAAAGAAAAAAATCGCTACATACACGCCTAAAATCGTTTGTTTTGTTGGAAAAGGTGTCTATCAGCAGTACAGTGGACGCAAGCAAGTAAAGTGGGGCAAACAAGAAGAATCGATGGTATCAGGAATAATGGATTTTGTTGCCCCGTCTTCAAGCGGGCTCGTTCGGATGAAAATAGATGAAGTAGTGGCTATTTACGCAGAACTTCCGAAGTTGCTGCGTACATTAAAATAGAGAAAGCCCTAAGGCTTTCTCTATTTTGTAAATGAAATATCAATTTGAATAATTTCTGACCGGCTTCCGATTCGAAGAGGAGGACCCCAAAAGCCAAATCCTGAAGAGACAATGGTATGCAGCTGATTTGTTTGTTTGTAGCCCCAATCAATTTCAAATAACCGCTTTGTGATCAAATGATTAGGTGCCATTTGTCCTCTGTGAGTATGACCGCATAGAAGTAAATCTACGCCTGCTTGTTCCGCTTCTTTTAAAGAAAGCGGCTGATGATCCATCGCAATGACCGGAAGAGAACGATCCGTTTCACTCGCTAAATCGAAAAAGCTGTCTCGATTTTTATCCGTCTTATCTTTTCTTCCAATTAAGTACAAGCTATCGCCTATGTTTAACACTTCATCCATTAAAATAGGAATGTTCATTTCTTTCATTCTTTCCACAAACTGAGGGATCTTCCCGCCGTAATACTCATGGTTTCCCAAGATTCCATATGTGCCTAAAGGAGCTTTGAGCTGCTTCATCATATAATCCATTTCTTTTTTAAAAAATACGTGGGGGTCATCGTCAATAATATCTCCAGGAAGTAAAATAAGATCTGGCTGTATCTTTTGTACATGAGTGATTAGCCGCTGTAAATGTTTTTTGCCGGACAATGTGCCAAAGTGCATATCAGATGCTACGGCAATGCGAAGGTTTTTCCGATTCGTCTTTTTAGGAAGCGAAATTGTATATTTTCTTACTACAGGACTGTAAGCATTATACGTACCGTAAGCAAAAATGAATAAAAAAGCAGCAATCATGAAAAGTCCGATTGAATCGATAGCTGTAGAAAGCGAAGCGCCTAGAAAAGTGAGAATATATACGGCTAGATTACTTATAGGAAGCAAAAGAACTGAATATTGAATAAATCCTAACCAATACGATCCTACAATTTTAAACATGCTCACTTGTTGAAACGCGCGACTGATGATAAAGGAATAAGCAAAAAACACAACGATCACCGTAAGAATCCATTTGTTTTCCACTTCAAACATTGTGTGAAGCCACACCCAAGCGTTCCATCCGATGTACAGAACGAATAAATTATATAAAATAACAACTAAAATAGACCTTACTAACACACTTACTTTCATACGCTAACCTCTTTTCTTTCATCCGTAATTCCACTATAGCTCATTTTTATTGCTTCAACAAAATTTTATCTCTTCTTTCATCAATAAAATTTTTGCCTGTTTCACAAACGAAAAAACACACCTATAAAACAAGGTGTGTTTTTTGTATTAATGATGGTGCTGCGCGTGGTGAAGGCTGCTAATCACAAATTCAGGCTCTGGAACGTGGAAATATTGAATCCATACGCCTTCTAAAAATTTCTCGCGTTTATCTAAAACGATATCGATATCTTTATCTGTTTTTACGATTTCATCATGTTCAGTCGGCGTATCGAATTTCCAATCATAATGCGCATGATCACCGTGGTCGATAGTTACATATACACGGATCATTTTTCCTTGACCTTCTGGGCTAGCCAAGGCATTTTTTAATACTTTTGCTGCGTTTCGATTAATTTTTACTTCCATTTCGAAAACTCCATTCTGTAACTTAGTATGTAAAGTATTTTCGCAAACTTAAACGAAAAAGAGAAATTTTTTGCCTGACGCTCCGTATAGAGTTGCTTCATTACAACATAATACGCTACACTACACCATATTGAATGAAAAAGGAGCGTATCATAAATGAAGATCGTTATTTTAGGTGACACTCATATCCCCAAAAGAGCGAAACATTTTCCAAAGAGACTCCTAGCCGAACTGAAAACAGCTGATGCGATTATTCATACC
The DNA here is from genome assembly GCF_038005965.1 of Priestia sp. FSL W8-0524. Taxonomy (NCBI): domain Bacteria; kingdom Bacillati; phylum Bacillota; class Bacilli; order Caryophanales; family Bacillaceae; genus Priestia; species Priestia sp. FSL W8-0524. The sequence continues at coordinate 2,176,515 of NZ_JBBOUG010000001.1, read as the reverse complement.
GGAGATTTTCAAACGATAGATGTCTACAATGAACTGCGCGTTTTTGCTCCTTTACACGGCGTGATTGGAAATGTGGACAGTGAAGAGCTTCAGCAAGTACTTCCAACTTCATTACTTCTTCCGTTTGATGATGTTACGATTGGCGTAGTCCACGGTCATGGCAAAGGAAAAACGACTGAAAAACGTGCACTTTTGGCATTTGAACATCAACAAGTCGATGCAGTAATTTTTGGTCATTCTCATATTCCTGTTCATAAACAAATTGGTGATATTACATTGTTTAATCCAGGTTCCGCTACTGACAAGCGGCGTCAAAAGCAATTTTCGTTTGGACTGCTGTACATACAAAAAGACACGCTGCACTTTGAACATGTTTTTTATGATTCTAAAGACTAAAACAAGAGGGGACTCTTGTTTTAGCACTTTTACGTTTACGTTGTGTGGTCTAAATGAGCGATATATTCGTGAAGCTTATTTTCTTCATAGTCGTTCAAGTCATGCATCGGAATAACCTGCTGAGTTTGAGGATCCGTTCCTCTTACTTCCGCAATTTTTACTCCTTCTTTATAGATATTAAAAATATCTTTTTCTTCTCCGCGCTGAACCTTTTCTGTTTCAAACATTGAAAAAGACTTGCTGTTTTTACTTTCTTCCATTAAAATCACCTACTTTTTTTATCGTACTCTTATCTTTTCACTCCCATTGTTAATTATGTATACACTCGATGACTAAAGGAATATGAAGTCTTGCCGATAGAAAGGAAGTGCACGATCACTTTTAACTACAGAGAGAGAGGCTACATAGCATGGAGAGAGTAAGAAAAAAAAGGTCCCTTAATAACTTTAAGACAAAGCTGGTGCTAGCATTTGCAGCGATCTTATTAGTGCCATCTGTTACGATAGGTGTATCAGCTTACATAACAGCGAAACATGAAATTGAAAACCAAATTATTAACACAGCACAGCAAAATGTACAGTCCATTAATTCAGTGATTGACGATACCATTGGACCCAAAATTCATGATGTAGAGTTTTTTGCATCAGTGGTAAACAACGAGCGCTACAATGAAAAAGATATGGCTACTTTAAGCAAAGATTTTAACTTATATGCTTCGCTTCATCCAGAAGCCGTCAGCATTTTTACAGGAAATCAGCAGGGGAAGTTTATTCAAGCGCCTAAAAAAGTGACACAAGCAGGCTATGATCCCAGAGAACGAGATTGGTACAAGCTAGCCATGCAGAACAAAGGGAAAACAGTTGTCACTGAACCTTATCCCTCAGCCTCTACAGGTCAAACCGTTATTACTGTAGCAAAAACAACGGCGGATGGCACAGGGGTTATTGCTTTAAATTTAGATATAAGCCGCATCAATAAAGCTGTCAGCAAAGTGAAAATCGGAGAAAAAGGATATCCATTTCTTTTAGATGGAGAAAGAAAATATATTGTTCACCCTACGGAAAAAGCAGGTACAAAAGCAACAGATTCTCTTTTTGACAAGCTTTATGCAAAGAGATCCGGATTCTTTGAATATACCTTTAACGGTGATGAAAAAAAGATGGTCTTTACGACAAATAAAACAACGAACTGGAAAGTTGCAGGCACTATGTATTCATCAGAAGTGAGTGAAGCAGCACATCCTATTTTTTACAAAACACTATTTATTATTGTAGTTTGTCTGATAATCGGGAGTCTTACCATTTTTGTGGTGTTACAATCGATTATTAAACCGCTCAAACAGCTTAAGAATCAGGCTCTAAGCGTTAGTGAAGGAGATTTGACAACAGCGATTACCGTCAATTCAAAGGATGAAATCGGTGAGTTAGGGTATGCTTTTAGTCAGATGCAAAACAACCTTCGTACATTAATTCAAAATGTTGAAATGAGTGCAGAACAAGTGGCTGCTTCTTCAGAAGAGCTAACGGCCAGTTCACAGCAAACGAGCGCTGCGACTGAACAAGTATCGGTTGCGATACAAGAAGTGGCTTCTAGTGCGGAAAAACAAACGGCTGTTATTGACCAAAATGCAGCTTCTTTAGATGAGATTGTACAAGGAGTTTATACGATTGCCAAGCGTACAGAAACTGTTTCTCAGCTATCAAATCACACAACGTCTGAAGCGGTAGAAGGTGGAAAAGCTGTGAGAGAAACGGTCGAACAAATGGAATCCATTTCTCAGTCCGTCGAGCTATCTAATACAACGATTCGTACTTTGTTTCAACGTTCAAAAGAAGTTGGAACCATTTTAGAAGTAATCAGCGGCATTGCTGCTCAAACAAATTTACTAGCCTTAAATGCTGCAATCGAAGCGGCACGAGCTGGGGAACATGGAAAAGGTTTTTCTGTTGTAGCAGCGGAAGTGAGAAAGCTGGCAGAACAATCACAAGTTTCTGCGTCTCAAATTTCTGAGCTTATTCAAGCTATTCAACAAGATACTCAGGAATCTGTACATACAATGGAGCAAGTTACAAACAAAGTTGAAGAAGGACGAACAATTTCACAAACGGCTATTCAAAAGTTCGAACAGATTCTAAGCAGCATGAATGAAACGACTCCGCAAGTAGAAGAAGTGGCTGCGACTGCTCAGCAAATTTCAGCAGCGGTTGAAGAAGTGGCTCGTACAGCAGGTGAAATGGCAATCCTTGCTAAAGGAAATGCAGCTACATCTGAAGAAGTGGCTGCATCAACTGAAGAGCAGCTGGCTTCAATGGAGGAAATTGCTGTTTCCGCACAATCTCTGTCTCAAATGGCAGAACAATTAACAGCGCTCATCAGTAAATTTAATTTGTAAACTTTCGTCAAATCGTCATAGACCTCTTTTATATTGGAAAAAGTAGAACATACACACACGAAAGAGGTGAAAGTATCTGATGGAGCAAACAAAAATGACCTTTGAGCCAGCTTCAATTAACGATGATATGCATGCGAAGCTTAAACAACTAGAAGAGCAGTTTCAACAAACGTTGGGAAAAAGAGTAGCTTTAGTTGCATACGAAGCTGAAAAATAAAAAAACAAAAAAAGAAAAGACCTAGGTCTTTTCTTTTTTTGTTTCAATAAGGTTAACATACATTAAATTACAAGCTTTTTTCATATACTTTCTCAAAATAAGCTATAATACAGTGTAAAAATACACTATATTAGTGTTATTTCACCTTTTGTATGGTATAATTTCACAGAAATAAAGAAAGGAGCTTACAGTTTGCGATGAAGAAAAACCTGTTGTTAGGATCTTTTTTATCTTTTTATCTAGTAGGTTCGTATACCTCATATCATATCTATAAACAGCAGCAAACCCGTCCTGTAACGGAGGATGTTGCGCAGCTTCTTCCTACAAAAGTCAAAGAAATAAAGCATGGAACCACTGAAAAACAGCTGAAAAATTGGGTAAAAACCGCTTCACAGCATCATGAAAAAATAGCGATTTCAGGCATGCAGCACAGCCAAGGAGGGCAGACATACTATCCTAATGCTATTTTACTTGATATGAAGCAGTACAATAAAATTATAGATTACAAGCCCCGTCAAAAAGAAATTACGGTTCAAAGCGGGACAACGTGGAATGATATTCAGCAATATATACATAAAGACGGTCTTGCTCTTAAAGTTATGCAATCACAAAATATTTTTACCGTTGGAGGTTCTATTAGCGTGAACGTACACGGCAGAGATATTCGATACGGTTCTTTAATGGATACGGTCAAATCTATGCGTCTCCTGCAGGCGGACGGATCTATTATCGAAATTAGCCGGACGAAACACCCCGAGCTGTTTTCTTTAGTAAACGGAGGCTACGGGTTATTTGGGGTCATTTTAGATGTGACGCTTCGTTTGACGGACGATGAATGGTACGAAGATGAAATTATTCGCTTAGATTATAGGCAGTATACAGCGTATTTTAAAAACTACGTACAGCATAATCCTGACGTTCGTATGCATATGGCGCGTATTTCCGTTTCTCCTAATCAATTGCTAACAGATATGTACGTCACAAACTACCGTTTATCTTCTCAAAATACTTCTACTGCAAACGAACCGCTCAAAACAGAAAAAATAGTGGCACTTCCTAAATTTATGCTAGGGCTGTCTCGGTATAGCGACTGGGGCAAAGATATGCTGTGGGAAACACAAAAGGCTTATTTCTTAAAACAAAATGGACGGCTTGAAACAAGAAATAATGTTATGCGTTCTGAAAGTGATTTTATGGAATACGAAAGTGCTAGCCGGACGGAAATTTTGCAAGAATACTTTGTTCCAGTTGATGAATTTGCTTCTTACATCGATGATTTACGTCAAGTGTTATCAACTGAGGAATTAAATTTATTGAACATTACCGTTCGCTATGTAGAGAAGGATAATAAAGCCGTCATGTCTTATGCAAAAGACGATATGTTTGCTCTTGTTTTACTTATTAACCAGAAAAGAGACAATCAAGGCATCTCTGATACACAAAGAGTTGTCCGAAAAATGGTGGATGTGACGCTGCAGCATCAGGGAAGCTATTACTTGCCTTACTACGGCTACCCAAGCAAGAAGCAGTTAGAAGAGGCTTACCCTCATACAACCGCCTTTTTTAATTTGAAAAGAAAATATGACCGGAACGAAACGTTCGTTAATTTATTTTATAAGGAGTATGGAAAATGACGTACAAACAACTCTTACATTCACAAAGCCTGATGATTACCGCAAGCAGTATTGTGTTTCCTTTTTACCTTTTATTGCTTCGAAATCTTGGCGATAGCTATTCACAATTTGGCTTAGCTTACGGAATTTTTGCTTTAACCGCAGCTTTGAGTCATCCGTTGATCGGTTCATGGAGTGACAGAGTAGGAGAAAAGCGCTTGCTTCTTTTATATACGTTTGGGATGGCCGTTGTTATGATTGTGATTCCCGTTTTAACAACGATCACACAGGTGTATATCATTCAAATTATAATGGGTCTGCTTGGAGCTCTTCAAAAAACAGCAGAAAAAATAGCGTTATCTAGGCAGACAGATCGTGCTCACACAGGAAAACAAGTAGGACACTATCATTTATGGACCTCTATATGGGCAGCCTTGGCCGTTATTGCAACAGGGTATATCATTGATTTTCTGACAATCGGAAGCCTTTTTTACATCACTTCGTTTATGTACGTAGCGGCAGGGGTATTAATATGGCAAAAACCAAAAACAATCGAGCTTGAACGCCACCATTCGCTGTAAAAGCATATATGGACAGGTCACCTGAATTTTTTAGTTCGTACAGTAAGATACTATAAAAAATTTATGTTCTCCCGATATAAGTACTGAAAGGAGAAACGTTTATGCAAGGTATAAGTATATCAGGGCAAGATGCATGGTCTTCTATTATAGTATCGTTCGCTATTTTCATCATTATATGGGGTCTGATTCCAGGCTTAACTATAAAGTATGTATGTAAAAGTCAAACACTAGGTATAGCAAGTTTTTTTATCGGTATTGTCTATGGAGTTAAAGCGGGTCATTTTCTTATTTAAATACGGTTTAGGTTAAATAAGGAAGCTTGGACCGCTATTAGCTAAGTCGGAGTCCCTTTTGTTTCCTGTTATTTTTTTAGAGCAATTCTCCATAATAACAGTTAAAGAGGTGAATCCGATGACAGATAACAATGTTGGGTTTGGAGTTAGCGGAAGCGAAGAGACTAGAAAAAAATCTACTGTTTCTAGTAAAACTCCTATATCTAATGATGTACAACAAAATCAAAAACAAGATAACTACGAAAAGCTTAGCCATCAACTAAATTCATTATCTGATGATGAATTTAGAGCAGATCGTGATGAAGATTAAGGGCTACCTATCAAAAAACAATATTTAAATTAAATAAAGTATTATGAAAGTAAACTAAGTGGATTCCATGACTTTAACGTGATAGCATTAAGTACTGGTACAAACATACCACTTGACTATTTTGACATGCTATCTTGTCGAAGTTCTTAGTTATTTCTTTGATAACTGAGAATTCATTTGTAACCTTTAAGTAGAGATATAAAGGTAATCCTTCACTTTAATAAGTGAAGGATTTTTTTTCATTCCGTAAAAGTTTTGCAATTGTTTGGATTAATAAGAATAAAACAGATACATTGTATACAATGTAAACGTCGTCATGTATAATGTAACTTATTCTTAGTTGAAAACTTGAATGAGCAGGACAGACATACTCGAGATAAGCGGAGGCATACACCGGTGTCTAAAAAAATACATGATTTTAATGATATTATCCGAAAGCTGCGCAAAAAACTTTTTGGAAAAGGTCCAGAACGAATTCATACTGTATTCGTTCAAAACATGGCTATTTCAACTTTGTACGGCAACTTAACGTCAGCTGAACAATTTATCGCGAGAACAACCGAAGGTAAAGAGACGGTACATATGGCAAGAACGAAGCTTATTCAAAACCTTTATGCTTCATCTCCTCCAGAAGGACTTGAAGACTTGTTAGGAGCTAAGCTGAACTATTTATTTTCCGATATCAAAGTGGAAGAAGATATCGCCGTTTCCGTATTTGTGTTTGAAACCAATATTCAGTAGAAGAACAACGCAAAATACATAATTTAATTAAATGAAAGAGAAGTAGGATCTGCTTGTTTTTTATTTAGTTTTATTATAAATAATGATGACTGATATACTGTAAAGAAAGTGCAGGATTATTAGGCAGCATTCAAAAACCTTGTGTAAAAGGTGTTTTTGAGTGCTGCCTTTTTTAATTAAGGAGGAGTTTTATGGCATTTCACAAGCCGGATAAAATGTTAAACATCGCTTTAGAAGCGGGGGTTTCAAAGACAAAGTTATCCCTTTCTTCTATTCTTATGCTTGGGTTTCTAGGAGGCGCATTTATTGCGCTTGGTTTTTTACTAGATGTGCGCGTCATTGGTAATTTACCAGCTGAATGGGGAAGTTTATCAAATCTTTTAGGAGGGGCCGTCTTTCCTGTAGGTCTTATGCTGGTAGTACTTGGCGGAGCAGAGCTCATTACGGGGAATATGATGTGTGTCTCCATTGCCCTGTATGCAAGAAAAATTTCGCTTCGTCACTTGCTTCATAACTGGTTTTGGGTCACGCTTGCTAACTTTTTAGGTGCCGTATTTATTGCGTATTTCTTTGGACATATTGTCGGGTTAACAGAAACGGGGCCTTTTTTAGATAAAACGGTAGCAATTGCTCAAGCTAAAATTGACGACTCATTTTTAAAAACGCTTATTTCTGCCGTGGGCTGCAACTGGCTTGTATGTTTAGCTATTTGGCTTTCATACGGCGCTGACGACGTTACGGGGAAAATTCTTGGTATTTGGTTTCCGATTATGGCATTTGTTGCGATTGGCTTTCAGCACGTTGTAGCCAATATGTTTATTATTCCCGCCGCTATTTTTGCAGGTCATTTTACATGGATTGATTTTATGACAAATATTATCCCTACCTTTATTGGAAATATGATAGGTGGAGCTGTATTTGTAGGCCTTATTTATTTTTCTTCTTATCAACAGAAACAAAAAGAACGATTAAAAAAAGCTTCTTAATCAGGATTTATCAGTTGTCATTAAAAAAGCAGTCTCTTAGTAAAGAGGCTGCTTTTTTGATAGTGAAAGGTGAAAAAATGTACTTTTAACAATTTATGTATGATAACATATAAATCGATTAGAATATGGTACCATGAGCGTTTGAATCCACACTATTATTTTCATAATAATATTATGGTTAACTAGATGTTGATTAATACATTCGCAATTGAATATCTAGTACTACTTACTGTTTTATATGATTCATATGCAAATCATATTTAATAACTTACTAACGCTAACGGAGAGTGAAAAAATGAAGTTCATGCTTGCTGTTTTATTGATTATACTTGGTAGTATTTTAGTTGGTTTGACTAGTAACAGTCTAGGGGCGACAGGTAATAACATCATGCACTTAGCTGGAATTGGGTGCCTTATAGCAGCTATTTTTATAGCAAAAGGCAGAAAAGATACTAAACGCCGTACAAAAAGGGAATGCGATGTTTAATCACGCATTCTTTTTTGATGTGAGCAGCTCTAGGCCTTTGTCGTCCACTTTTTCTTACGATTATTATAAAATAGAGAATAACAGCTATACATACAGCAGTAAGGTGGTATTTAACAATGAAACAATTCAACAAAACAATCGGTATTGCAGCGCATGTGGATGCAGGGAAGACTACGTTTTCGGAGCAGCTTCTTTACCACACAAAAAGTATTAAAAAGCGAGGAAGAGTTGACCACAAAGACTCGTTTCTTGATACTCATACGATTGAGAAAGAACGGGGCATTACGGTATTTGCTGATCAAGGAACTTTTTCATATAACGGTTCTACTTATTATTTAATTGATACGCCTGGCCACGTCGATTTTTCACCTGAAATGGAACGTTCTATTCAAGTGATGGACTATGCGATTGTTATCTTAAGTGCAGTAGAAGGAGTTGAAGGCCATACAGAAACGGTTTGGCAGCTGCTTCAAAAACATCGTGTGCCCGTATTCTTTTTCATCAATAAAATTGATCGTGTAGGAGCAGATCCTGAACGTGTTATAAACGATATTAAACATAACTTAACCGCTGATGTTTTTGACATAACATCAGATCTTATAGATGGTTCGTTAAGTGAGGAACTTATTGAATTTATAGCTGAAAAAGATGAAGAGCTTTTGGATGCATTTATGGAAGGCAAGAATGATCAAGCTTATTGGAAAGCGGCTATGCAAAAGCTTATTCAAGCCAATCAGATTTTCCCGTGTGCTTGTGGCTCAGCTTTGCAAGACATCGGTATTGAAAGTTTTTTAGAAAAGCTCGATTTGCTATCAGAAACTCACTACTCGCAGGAAGAAGCATTTTCAGGGCGTGTATATAAAATTCGGCACGATGAAAACGGCATGCGCATCACGTTTATCAAAGCTCTAAGCGGGACACTGCAAGTGCGTGATGAAGTGGCTTATGAAAAAAACGGAGAGCTATACGAAGAAAAAATCACTCAAATTCGTGCTTATAACGGAAGCACATTTAAAAACGTAAATGAAGGTTCAGCCGGCGAACTTTTTGCAGTTACAGGATTGACTTCAGCATCCGTTGGAGACGGTCTTGGAACGTTAAAAGAAAGCCGCTCCTACGAACTTTTGCCTACGTTAAAATCAAAAGTTGTTTTTGAGCCTTCTGTTCATCCAAAAGAAGGAATTAAACTTTTTCAACTATTAGATGCCGAAGATCCTTCTTTACATGTGACGTGGGAAGAAAGGACTCAAGAGCTTCATATTCATGTGATGGGAGCCATTCAGCTTGAAGTTCTTGAAAAACTGATAAAAGAACGTTTTAATATAAACGTACAGTTTGAAGAACCAGAAATTTTGTACAAAGAATCCATTGAAAATACAGTGATGGGCTACGGGCATTTTGAACCGTTGAAACACTATGCAGAAGTTCACTTGAAAATAGAAGCAGCGGAACGAAACAGCGGAATTACCTTTGAAAATGCTTGTCACGCCGATGATTTATCCGTTGGGTATCAAAATCTAGTCCGTCAGCATATATTTGAAAAGCCGCATCACGGTTTGCTAACGGGGTCGCCTCTTACTGATTTAAAAGTGACGTTGTGTATCGGACGAGCTCACAACAAGCATACAAGCGGTGGAGATTTTAGAGAAGCAACGTACCGAGCATTACGACAAGGGTTAGAAAAAGCCAAAAGTATTGTGCTAGAACCGTATTATGACTTTAAAATTAAAGTGGATATTGATCAAATGGGGAGGGTATTAGCTGATGTTCAAAGCGCACACGGCCGCTTTGATTCTCCTGTAACAACCGAAAACAAAGCGATTATTACAGGGAAAGTTCCTGTTGCTACTTTTATGAACTACGGTTCGACGCTAGCATCTTTTACGCACGGAAAAGGAGCGATGTCTCTATTATTCGGAGGGTATGAACGTTGTCATAATGAAGAAGAAGTTATTGAACGAATCCGCTACAATAAAGAGGCAGATCCGGAATACAGCTCATCCTCTGTCTTTTGCGCCAAAGGACAGGGATATACGGTTCCTTGGAAAGAAGCAGAAGAAAAAATGCACTGTTTATAAAAAGCACTGTAGCAATTGCTACAGTGCTTTTTCTCCATACCTTACCTTTACAATAAAAACCACATTATAGTATAGTTTACTTATATTTCTAAAAAATGAGGTGATAGAAACGTGGATGCTACTGTTAAAACAACTAAAAGCGGGATAATAGGTGGGGTTCTTGGAGGAATTTCACTTTTATATGTCATTATTAATACTTTATTGATCCTTAACTTTTTTACAGGACTTGTTGCGGCTGAAAAGCTTCAAGGCCTTCCTATTATCGCACCTATCTTTTTAGTTCCGCTCATGGTTGTTCCTGCAATTATTGGTTTTTTTATAAAAAAAGACAAGCTCTGTCTATGGGCGATTATTTTAAATATCATCTTGTTTCTTGTACCAATTGGCTACCATGTCATCGGTACGTTAGTATTCGGTCCTTAATCAAAAAACGAACAAACTTCAATATAAAGTTTGTTCGTTTTTTGATATCACATAACCACTATTGAGCCGGAGCAGTAGCTGTACTGCTGTTTTCGTCTTTTACCATCATCCTTACACCTTGTACAACCGCAATTCCTTCCCACTTATCAAGATCAGGTTCGAGAAATTCTAAAGCAAACGTGTGTGGACGTAATGACAGAAACGAAGAAAGTGTGCGGACTTGAATGACAGGAACGCCGGAACGCAAAACGTCAAATTTACGATCTGTTATATTCCCCGTAATTTCATATGTATCGCCGTCGTTTCTAATATAAAGATACTTCTTTTTAAAAAAAGTGAATTTCCGTTGAATCATTCCAACTTCATTTCCGTGGTGATCTGAAATAATCAGCTTTGGCATAAGGGCAAACATTTTAGATTTACCTGTAAACACGGTCTCTTCGTTTTTCAAAATCTCAAATTTATTAGCAATAGATAACTTATATGCGACATTTCCAACAATGTCTTGTGATTCATTATAAATAGGAGATTCACCTAATTCGAAAAACTTGTCTTGCAAAATAATTCCTTGTTTCTCCATCTAAAAACCTCCTTTAGAATATATTACCATATCTTACACCTTTTGAGTTTGATAAGACTATTTTCATGGGTATTATTAAATAAAGTTCGTCCTTACGTGCTGCGAATAATGAAAAGAATGAAAATAGGTTTCAAAGCTCATAATGTGTAAAGGAGACCTGCTTGTTACAACACCAGGTGGAACGTAAAGCAATTTGTTAGATATACATAAGGAGATGATACTTTATGCCTCAATGGCATCCGCATCGTGAACAAAAAAATTTACCTGATGAATTTCCTGTTAATCCGCTTTTTTCTCGACAAGGAGAAGTGACAATTCCAAGGCTGCGTATTGGTGATCAAGGTATGCTTCCCGAAACAGCTTATCAAATCATTCATGATGAAATTGCTTTAGACGGGAATGCCCGCTTAAATTTAGCTACCTTTGTTACTACGTGGATGGAGCCTGATGCAAAGCGTTTGTATGGAGAGTCTTTTGATAAAAATATGATTGATAAAGACGAGTATCCGCAGACAGCGGCTATTGAAGAGAGATGTGTACGTATTTTAGCGGATTTGTGGAATTCACCTAATCCTGATACAACGATGGGTGTTTCTACTACAGGTTCATCTGAAGCTTGTATGCTTGGTGGACTGGCGTTAAAAAGGCGGTGGCAGAAACTGCGTAAAAGTAAAGGGCTATCAACAGACCGGCCGAACATTGTATTTAGTTCATCCGTTCAAGTGGTGTGGGAGAAGTTCGCAAACTATTGGGACGTAGAGCCTCGTTATGTGAACATTAATGCAGATCATCCTTATTTAGATCCAGAAGGCGTCATTAATACGGTTGACGAAAATACAATTGGTGTCGTACCGATTCTTGGAGTGACGTATACAGGAGTTTACGAACCAATTGCTGCTATCGCAAAAGCATTGGATGAGTTACAGGAGAAAACAGGGTTAGATATTCCTATCCACGTAGACGCTGCTTCTGGAGGTTTTATCGCTCCGTTTCTTCAACCAGACCTTATCTGGGATTTCCGCTTGCCGCGAGTAAAGTCCATTAACGTATCGGGACACAAGTACGGTTTAGTCTACCCTGGTTTAGGGTGGGTGATTTGGAGAGAAAAAGAGGACTTGCCTGAAGATCTTATTTTCCGCGTTTCTTATTTAGGGGGCAACATGCCAACATTTGCGCTTAACTTCTCTAGACCAGGAGCACAAGTCCTTTTACAGTACTACAATTTCTTACGTTTAGGTAAAGAGGGCTATTATGCCGTGCAAAAAACCTCCCAAGAAAACGCGCTGTTTCTCAGCAAAGAAATTGGAGAAATGGACGCATTCGAAATTATCGCCGATGGTTCAGATATCCCGGTTCTTGCTTGGAAACTAAAAGAAGGATACACGCCAAACTGGACTCTTTATGACCTGTCTAGACAATTGCGCACGTATGGATGGCAAGTGCCTGCTTATCCACTCCCAGCAGACATGGAAGAAATCACAATCATGCGCATTGTTGTTAGAAATGGATTTTCAAGAGACCTTGCTCATTTATTTATGGTTAATTTCAAACAAGCCGTTGAATTTCTTAACTCATTGGATAGACCTGTTCTTAAAGACACGAAATACGACAATGGATTTCATCATTAACATCGATTACGAACACACAAAGCCGTGTTATGAAAAGTACATGGCTTTGTGTTTTTTTATGCATAAAAAGATAATCTTTTTAAAAAAATACCATAAATCAAACAAGAAAATATTCTTATATTTTCTTAATTTTGGTATAATAACCCCTAAGGTTTTATAGTTCTTTAGAATTATATAAAACCTAAAAAAAGATAAAAAAAGGGGATAATAGTCTATGAAAATGTTGAAAGTTGCTTTTGGTATTCCGTTGTTAGCCGTATTGCTAGCAGGGTGTAGTGATGAGTCCAGTGAAACGGTATCGCAAAAAGAAGAGTCTGCAGAGAAATCAACAGCGGTTCATACGAAAGAAAACGGCAACAAAACGGCTGTAAAAGAATCATCGCCAAATACATTACAAACAAAAGCATCAACCATTAAAAAAGCCGTTAATTCTAAAGAAGCTGATCGCGATTACTTATTAAACGTAATGAATGGTTATCAGTATATCCAAGTAGGTGACAATCAGTATATTTACTACGGGATTAATCAAGAGCAAAATGTTTTTTGTATGATGGAAGTTAATTTTGACGCCAGTGGTGATTATGTAGAAAACATCAATTTTGTTGATAATGCTTCAGAAGAACAAATTGCTTTGCTTCAAAACCAAATACAAGAACAACAAAAGCAATTATCAGACCTTGAGCAGCAGCAAATGGAAAAAGAATTAGATGATTACTACGCGCAGCTAGAAGAAGACCGACAAAAAGAAGAAGAGGCGCAGGCCAAGGCTGATGCAGAAGCTGAAGCTCAGGCAGAAGCAGATCGTAAAGCGGAAGAAGAACGTTTAGCAGAAGAAGAGAAGAAACAGCAGGAGGAAGAGGAAGCTCAGGCAAAAGCGGATGAGGAAGAAGCTGATGCTTCTTTAGAAGATGAGGCGCAAACAGAATCGGAAGCAGAGCAAGAAGAAGATACAGAAACCCTTGAGGAAGAGGAACCAGCCGAACAAACAGTTTCCCAAGACCAAGCTATCCAGCTAGTTCGTGACCAACAAGGCATATCTGAAGATTCACCTCTTCTTGTAGAATACGATCACCTTGACGACTCAGGAAACTATATTATCCATGTTTATGAAAATGTTGTGGATAATGAAGATACAGGAGAGGAACATACAGCTACACAAGGTTGGTATCAAGTAAGTCCTAGTGATGGGTCAATTACTGATGTTACGGTAGATGGTTACTAATACTGTAGTAGGTTTTTAGATGATAGATGAATACCTTTAAAATTAAATTACAAATGAGGGATAATTTATGAGTGAGTTAAAAAATATAGTAATCAAACCTTTACACGGAATTCCAAATGACCAAAATACGTATCATTTTATGCAAGAGACAATTACGATATTAGCTTCAGGAGAAGATACTAATGGTGCCTTTTCAGTTGTTCACCTTGTAGAACCTCCCAAAATGGGGCCTCCTTTGCATGTCCACGAAAATGAAGATGAAACTTTTTATATAAAAAAAGGGAGATTTATATTTTTTGTAGGTGATGAAATCTTTGAGGTAAATGAAAACGAGTACGTTTTTGCTCCTAAAGGAATTCCACATCGATTTGAGGCCGGAATTGACGGTGGAGAAATGATTGTCACAGCATCACCAGCTAAATTTGACAGCATTGTAAAAGAATTAGGCTTACAAGTTCCAAAAGATTCTGGGCTACCAGATTTCCAAGGTCCAACTCCAGAGCAGATGCAACAATTAGTTAATGTTGCGGAAAAATATAATTATAAATTCATCTTAGAATAAGCTTATATGCAAGTGAATTTCAGTTGATTTTCCTTTATATAAAAAATAGATGCGAAGTCTAAAAACACCTGATCCAACCTATAAAGCAAACGAAACAAAGGTAGGTACGAACTTAAGTAGTTCGCTGCATTGAAGTCAATCATCCAATGAATAAGAAGGTGAGGAACTTGTTATGAAGATGAAACGCTTACTGGCACTTCCGTTTTTAACACTAGGATTTTTGGCAGGCTGTGGGGAAGGTGCGCAAACATCTCAAGAAAATCAATCAAATACTGCAAAAAAAGAAATTACGTCATCGGACCAAACAGAGAGAGAGAAAGTTAAAAAAGAAGAAACAACCAACAATAAAACTAATTCAACTCATGTAGCGGAGCAGTCTCCAACGTATAAACAAGAGACACCTTCATCAAAAGAAGGAAACATTCCTGCAGGTAATGCCCATGGGTCCGCAACAGAACACCCTAAAAGTAATTCAGTAGAAAAGGAACAATCAAAGAGCGATCATTATTCTTCAGAATCCTCCCTACAAGGAGAAGACAAGACTGTTCCCTCTGAAGAAGAAGCACCATTGTGGGAAGATTCAGCAGCTATCGCGAAACATGCAGAAGAGGAGCAAGAACGAACTAGAAAAGCGGAAGAAAAAAGTGAACGTGATCGTGCCGAAGATGAAGAAAAGTCTATTGCCGAAGATGGGTTATTCATTAAAGTAACACCCGTCATGGTAGAAGAAGAAAAAGCAGCGGCTTATCTTATTCCAAAATTACCTACTGAAACACAGAAAAAAGTGGCAGAGGAAAAGAAGGAAAACCCTTCTGGATTTAGTAGAACTTTATGGAAGTGTTCACAAGTTCGGTACGCGCTAGATAATGGTATGCAGGAAGTGGATGATTCAGGTTTTTGCGGATTAACGAAATAATTAAAAATAGCACATGGTGTTCTGGTTACACCATGTGCTATTTTTCACTTAATGTTCAATCAGTTTGTATTCTTAATGAATCACCATTGTTTACTTACAAAAGAAATAAATTTGGGCTATTTGATAAAATTCATGACTACGATTAGGAAACATACCTTAGTGAGTGAAGCCTTGAAACTAGTAACTTGAAAAGTTTGTATGACAAGCGGATGGAGGGGAAGAAGTTGTTCTTTTTCCTTTTTTTTCGCTTCTACATTAAATCAACTACTATCACACTGATTCATAGCTACTGTAAACTTGTGATGCAAAATTGTAAAGTTCTAGGATAAACCATAAGGAAATTACTTAATTACATATAAAATGATACGTACTGGCGTATTCAGGCAATTGCGATTAAGTGAGCGGCCATTTTAACCACTTCTAAGATATAATCCATAGCTTGTACATAATTTAATTCATTTGACTTAAAGTTCGTCATTTAGGCGATTTTTAAGAGTTCTGTTTACAGCCAGCAAATTAAACTTATAAAAGCAAAAACTAGCTGACTTGAAAGAGAACTTACACACTTTAAGGAAAAAGTAAAAGATGATAGGTATTCTAAGGATCTAAGAGCAAGGGAGACCTCAATGATTTTATTTCTTTTTCTAGTTTACATAATATATATTCTAGGAACCAATTGATAAAACACAAATTCTGTCTCATTATAAAAGTATACTTATGATAGTGAGACAGAATTTAAAAATGAGATAGGGTTCGTATTTATATGATCTAACTCACTAAACTAATTAGCAACAAGATTTGTTCTAATTGAACAATTGCAGATATGATTTTATAGAAATACATATGAATTTCACCAGTTTATTTTTAGGATTGATCAGTTCGATTGATGTTTAGATTATATTTAGAGAGTTTGAAAAATGAATGAGTTTACTTATAGAAATTAAGTTTTACACTCATTCATTTTTTCTCATCGTATTCTCAATGAACCTTTTGCAAAACGATGAAATCTGTTTGTAATTAATATCTTAAGGATTTATTTGCTACTGAACGTATATTTTTCATTTAGTACATATGTTTGCATTAAATGGATTTTTATTCATAAACAAAAGTAAAAACCTCGTATTTTCTGTAATAAAATACAATTATAAGTATTTTTATTCTACCTAATTCCTTGTTAAAATCACTATAAACCCCTTTCCTATCAGCTTTTTAGTGATTTTAGTTGTAGTTTCCTTTTTCATCGGGTATAATATTAAACAAATAGATGACGGTATAAATTGGATGTCATTATCCAGTTTTAAAGGAGCGATACTCATGAACATTACAATTTATTATGGAAATCATGAAGATAAAACAATTCATACAATGGATTGTCACGTAGATATCGATTTAGATGATGAAGATATGGTAGCTTTAACAGAAGCTCGTTAATGAATATATAAAAGGCTGTGGATGCTTTTCATCTGCAGCCTTTTATTTTTTTTGCTCCCCCTCTTCTTTTCCATCTTTTAATGACCGCTACGTTTTAAGATCATTAGCTACTTTTATTATAAAATTTCAAATTCTCCGTTAACTCCTCTTTACTTTTCGACACATTTTTTGTATCATTAGATAAGAACATATGTTCGTTTTATTTTTTATCGTATTGATGATCACAAGGAGTGTTTTTGAATGACGGTACGAAAAAGAAAAAGAAAGAAGCTCCCTCCTACCCTATCCAACACAGGCTTTATTGGAGCAACGTTTGCTGATACAGATGAATTAGCACGCAACGAATATCACTTTCCTCGTAAACAAATGAAAATTACCCATCATGTCTTAGATGCTTTGCTTCAAGGGGCAACGCACTTATTTCAACAGCATAAAGTTGAAGCCGCTATCTCATGCGTGTATCTGCCTAAGTACAAAAAGATCGGTTTGGTTCTTTCTAAACAACCTTTTGGCCGCGATGAAGGCATTGGGTATTTTATTAATTACTTAAAGGAAATCGGACATATTGAATGGGATGAAAAAACGAAAGACTACGAAATACATAATACGAGTTTTATCGGCGTGGTATTTGCAGATCTAGAAAAAATTGCTAAGTTCACCTTCGACTTTGAGTTAGAATTACTGTCGAAGTTCGTCAAGGACTTAATTATTCCCGCTAAAGAGCTATTCTTGCAGCATAATGTAAAAGCGTATCTCTCAGGCGTGGAAAATGAAGATCAGCATAAAGTAGGGTTTGTTTTATCGATTAAGCCTTATGATGAACGTAAGGAAGCAGACTTATATTTTGTGGAATACTTAAAAGAACGTGGTTTATACGAAGAGGACGAGTCTGAAGAAGAGCTAGTACCTATTCATACAAAATGGAGCTTATTTAAATAACATATGTTATACCCGCTGTCGTAATAAGACAAGCGGGTCTTTTTTTGCTTTTTTACTAAAACCCAAAACAAATTAGTAGCAAGTACTAATAGTTAGTAATATAATAATAGTAATGATAAAAAATCATTGATATCTATAATATAAGGAGTCGTTTTTATGATTCAACTAAAAGATTTAGTTCCAAGTGAACATTACAACTTAACAGAGGAAATTGAAAAACATGCATCCGATCAACTTGCGCTAAAGTGGCAGGACGCTGACGGTGTGCGTGAGGAAATTACATATAACCAGCTGTTAGCAAAAGCAAATAAGGTGGCAAACGGGCTAACGGAGCTAGGATTAACAAAAGGCGATCACGTGTTGGTTATCGCACCTCGCCTTATTGAATCGTATGCTATTTACTTAGCATGCTTAAAAGCAGGTATTATTGTAATTCCTTCTTCAGAACTATTACGCGCAAAAGATATCCAATATCGTTTACATCACGCTGAAGCAAAAGCGATTATTTCTTACCATCCTTTCTGCAATGAGATCGATAAGATTGAAAACTTCCCTACTTCTCTACAACATAAAATTACATTTGGTGCTGATGTTACGTCGTGGACGCGCTTAGAGTCACTTACAGCGGATGCATCAGAACAGTTCCAAGCAGCTAACACAACTAAGGATGATACGGCATTCCTTCCTTATACATCTGGTACAACAGGACAGCCAAAAGGCGTTGTTCATACTCATGGATGGGCTTATGCTCACCTTCGTATCGCTGCTGCTGAATGGTTAGATATTAAAAAAGGCGATACGGTCTGGGCAACAGCAGGTCCTGGTTGGCAAAAATGGATTTGGACTCCGTTTTTATCTGTACTTGGACAAGGTGCAACAGGCATTATTTATAACGGACGTTTTGAACCTAAAAAGTTTTTAGAAATTTTACAGGATGAACAAGTAAACGTACTGTGCTGCACGCCAACAGAGTATCGCTTTATGGCTAAAATTGATGAGCTTGAACGTTTTGACCTGTCTCACCTTCATAGCGCTGTATCTGCCGGAGAACCGCTAAATGAAGAAGTAATTAATGTGTTTAAAAAATATTTTAATATCCAAGTACGTGATGGATACGGCCAAACGGAAAATACCCTTTTGATTGGTACCTTAAAAGGTGTAAAAACGAAGATTGGTTCAATGGGTAAACCGATGCTTGAAGGGTTTGTAGAAATCATTAATGAAGACGGCGAGCCTTGTAAGCCTGGAGAAGTTGGAGACATTGCCGTTCGTAGAGACCTCCCTTCTCTTTTCAAGCACTACTATAAAGACATGGAGCGCACTGAGAAAACGTATAAAGGAAACTACTATTTAACAGGCGACCGCGCTTCTAAAGATGAAGATAACTATTACTGGTTCCAAGGACGCGGAGATGATATCATTATCAGTTCCGGCTATACAATTGGGCCATTTGAAGTTGAAGATGCATTAATTAAGCATCCAGCGGTGAAAGAATGTGCCGTTATAGCTAGCCCAGATGCTGATCGCGGCCATGTTGTAAAAGCGTATGTGGTTCTTGTCGATCATGCAAAAACAACAGATGCAGGGTTTATTAAAGAGCTGCAAAATCACGTAAAAACTCTTACTGCACCTTACAAGTATCCTCGCGTAATTGAATTTATTGATGAATTACCAAAAACTAATTCAGGTAAAATTCGACGTGTGGAACTTCGTGAACGCGAGCAACAAAAAGCATAATAAATGAAAAAAAGACGTATCTGTTAGGATACGTCTTTTTTTATTAGATAGCACGCTGTGAAGTACGAACATCTACCGTTAAAACACCTGTATTTACGTTTGCATATGCTTTAATGATGACAGGATAATCTTTGTTGTTTGTGAACTTAAAATCAGGTCCTCCCCACGATACGGTCGCATCTCTTCCCGCAGGTACATAACCTACATGTTTTGAATGGTGAGACCTAGCTGTCACTTGAAGACCAGCGCCGTCAATCGCATTAAATAACGTAGAAGATGTTTGACAAATACCTCCGCCAATTCCCATCACCAGCTGTTTATTGATAATTTCAGGAGCAGGCTGATAGCCTCTTTCTGCTGTGCGCTCCCCAACTGTTTGATTATAAGAAAATGAATCTCCTGGTCCTAACACAACGTTATTAATTGCTTCTGCTGATAGCTGAACATTTCTGTTTCTGCTTGTATCACTTGGACGAAAACGTGTAGAATACGAAGCTAATGATACATCGGCGATCCCTTGAGCAGATGCTGCCGTGACATTTGGAGCGGTTTCGTATATCGGAACCTTTACCTCCAATTGTTTCGTATTTAAGTTCTGCAGATTTTTAACAAGTTCTGCTTCTTTTAAGATGATTTGCTTGGATCCGCCAGTCAACGATCCATTTTCATCTATTTTTATGTTTTGCATAGGTGTATCGATCCCTTTTGCCAGCTCAGACGCTAACTGTTTAATTTCTTGATCATATACACCTTTATCCTTGTAATGAACCGGCTTGAATTCTTTCATTACTTCTCCTGTACGGGAATCTTTTAACTGATACGTCAGTTCTTCGACTTTAAGGACTGGCTTTTTCTTTTTCTCAGCCTTTTTTTCTGGTTTTTTAGCCGCTTGTTTTTGTTCTATCGCAGCTGTTTGCTTTGCGGAATGATTTGTATACATGCCGTACGCAATAAACGCACTAACAATTGTCGCGCCAAGCAAGAGCGCCCCTAAGACTTTCTTCATGTAATTGAATCCCCCCATATCTCGGCTTTACCTCAATATGTTTTTTCTATAAAAATATGTATACATTCATTTTATACAAACATCTTATAAAAGACGATCTGCCAAAGTGAATAATCACCATTTTTTATATTTTTTTCTTTATTCAACACATGAGGTAAAGCGGAATGATGTTCATAGACCCCATTTTTTCTTATGAACTCAATAGAAAACAAATGTTGTATGCGTTTCCTGTTATTACTATTCTTATATATAATAGCACGAAAACAAGGATTTTTTAACGAATTATGGTAATTATTTTAAAATTTTTCTGACAATTTTCGCGGTGTTGTTCATTTTTCTATGGGCATTATACATGGTATAATGGTAAAAATGGAATTTGTTTTATGAGGAGGATTTACGCTTGACTGAACGTTATAGCAAAGAAGAGATTAGTCATCAGCTAGAAAGTATAGATCATGTAAAAGAAGCTCTTTTAAAATATAAAAACACCGTAATCGGTGAGAAATATGATTTGCTTCCCTACCATTTAACTTCAACAAAAGAGGCAATCTTAAAGACGATTCACGATAAAAAAAGCTGTATTGTTAGCGATATCACAAAAGTACTTGGGCTCTCACCCGGTGCTATCACCATTGTATTAAATCAATTAGAAGATGATGAGCTTGTGAATCGTATATATAAAAAGCAAAACCGCCGAAGCGTGTGGGTAGAGTTGACGGAAAAAGGCGAAAAAGTTGTCGAAATATTGCAAGCTACTCGTGTCGATTTTTGGTCAGATTTACTTTCACACTTATCAGAAGAAGAAAGAGATCAATACTTTCACATTATGAAAAAAATATCTCAAAAATTACAGCAATAAATATAAAAAAAGCGGCTATAAGGCCGCTTTTTTATTATGCGTGTGCTAAGGCTTGTTTTTTCACTTCGTTTTTCAACACTTTTCCTACACTGTTTTTAGGAAGTGATGAAACAAATACAACAGTTGGCACTTTATATGGTGCTAGTCGTTCTTTACAGAAATTCACTACGTCTTCTTCAGTTAAAGCAGATGCTTCTTGTTTAACAACAAATGCATATGGAACTTCGCCGTACACATCATCAGGCATGCCGACAACTGTCGCTTCTAACACACCGTCTGCTGCTAGAACAACTTCTTCTACTTGATCTGGGTAGATGTTGTCTCCTCCATATACAATTACATCTTTATAGCGTCCTTCAATATAAAGAAATCCGTCTTCATCTAATCGACCTGCATCGCCCATCGCTAACCAGCCATCTTGTAAGACAGCATTTGTTGCTTCTTCGTTTTGCCAGTAGCCTTTAAATAGATAAGGGCTTCGTACAAGCACTTCACCTTTTTCTCCAGTTGGAACTTCTTGACGTGTTTCTGGGTCTACAATTTTAACTTCCACATGTGGAGCCGGTTTCCCAGCTGAGCTTACTTTCTTCCATCCCATTTGAGGATGCCATGAACTGATAATCCAAGCTTCTGTGCTTCCGTATCCTTGAGCTAAAATCATTCCGTTACGGTCATATTGTTCGATTAAAGACTCTGATACTTTTGTTCCGCCTGACACAGCAAGTTTTAGAGGGAAATCATAGTGATCTCCTTTTTCAAGCTCTTCTACGATGTATTTTAATGCTGGTGGTAGTGCAAACAGCATTTTAATGTTTTCTTTTTCGATTACCTCAATTACTTTAGCTGGATCTGTTTCTTCAGAACATACCATTGTGTTTCCTGTGTTAATGCACATAAATAAAATGCTCATCGAACTCATGTGGAAGAATGGATGAACAAATAAATAGCGCATGCTTTTATCAATATTTGCACGTTCTTCCTGTCCGCCAGAGTTTAAAAAGGCACTTACCGATCCGTGTGCAATCATACATCCTTTTGATTTACCTGTTGTACCTGATGTAAACATCATTAATGCTAAATCTTCAGGAAGTACTTCAGGAAGTGCTTCTGGTGTGTTTGTGTTATACGCTGAGAATTGAGTTGTAAATTCTTTTGCATCCTCAATTTTTAACGTAAAGCTAAGTCCAGCCGTTTGTTCCGCTTTTTCTAATACAGACGTAAATTCATTGTGGTGGATAATCGCTTTTAACTGTCCGCTTGTAATAATGCTATCAAGCTCATAAGGTGTCATGCTCTTACTTAATGGAACAACGACTGCTCCCACTTGTAAAATCCCCATTGTAACAACTGGGTAAGCAATGCTTGTATGAGCTAAAATACCAATACGATCTCCTTTTTGAATTCCTTTCTCTAAGAAGTAATGAGACAATTGATTTACTTTTTCATGAAATTCATTAAATGTATAACGTTCATTATGTTCAACTAGTGCTTCATGTTGAGGAGAAATCTCTGCACGTTCTGCGACTAAGTATTGTAATGTGTTCATTTTATCCTCTCCTTTGTCCGCTCGGACTAAATATTTCGTTCGTGAATATTTTAATGACTAAAACATAATAACAAAAAATTTTTCCGAAGTAAAAGTTTAAAATTATCAAAATGTGTTTATATAGGTTGTATCGGGAAATGTTAAAAGAGATACTGTTTTTAAGAAGTGTTGTATTACCAAGGGTTTGAGAAAAATTTACAAAATTTAAACAGTTCAGACACTGGGTTTAATGAACTATTTTTTTCCTTTTTTTGTTTGTAAATTAGTTTTTATTTCTTGTTTTTCATTTTTTTAATATATTTTCTTACTTTCCCCTTATTCACCGGATTTTGAGCTCATTCATTGAATGAAAACGGTGAATATGAAACAATAATATATAAGTATTTGGATTTGAAAGGAGCAAATTTAGACATGAAAGTTCTTGTAATTGGTGCGAATGGTCAAGTAGGCAAACATATTGTAAACATTTTGAATGAAAGTGATGTGCACACTGTACGTGCGATGGTTCGTAAAGAAGAACAAGCAAAAGAGCTTGAAGCAAGAGGTGTAGAAACGGCTTTTGCAAGCTTAGAAGGCACTGTGCATGAAATTAAGGAAGTGATGAAAGGCTGTGACGCCGTTATCTTTAGCGCAGGATCAGGCGGCAGCACAGGTCATGATAAGACACTTTTAATTGATTTAGATGGAGCAGTAAAAGCGATGGAAGCTGCAGAAGATTTAGGAATTAAACGATTTGTGATGGTAAGCGCCCTTCAAGCACATCACCGTGAAAACTGGAATACTTCACTAATTCCTTACTATGTAGCCAAACATTATGCAGATAAAATCTTAGAAGCAAGCGGATTAACATATACAATTGTTCGTCCAGGCGGATTGTTAAACGAACCAGGAACAGGACGTGTAGATGCCGGTGAGAACAAAGAGCGCGGATCCATTCCTCGTGAAGATGTCGCGCGTGTGGTAGTAGAAACGTTAAGTGAAGATCATACATTCGGACGTTCTTTTGATTTAGTTTCAGGTGATACACCTATCACAGAAGCTATTCAGTCTATTTAATATAAAAAAGCAGCGAATGCGTATTCGCTGCTTTTTATTTATCATTTAATACATGTATTAAATGATAAATTACTTTTGCTGTCAGTCCCCATATGACTCGATCTTCATAGTAATAAAAATGTTCTTCCATCTCTCTTGTTTGCCAATTATAATTTTCACCACCAATAATCGCGTCATAAGGAAAATTATGTTCGGGTTCTACTCTGAAATTAATATTGTGTATATCAGGTTCGGTACGCTGAAAAAAAGAAAGAGGCACGGTAAATACTTCTGCTACTTCCGAAGGATTCGGTCGAAGTTCAAGCGACTCATCAATGAAACCTACATAAGGATAAATGATTGTTCCGAATTGAGAAACAATATAATCTAAAGCTTGTACGTGCTGAATAGATTGGGGTGTAATCCCTAACTCTTCAGAGGTTTCACGGATAGCCGTTTCTTTTTCATCTGCATCCGTCTTTTCAACACGCCCTCCTGGAAAACAAATTTCTCCGGGCTGTCTACGTAAATCGAGCGCTCTTACTTCAAATAAGACTTGTAGTTCCCCTTGTTTTTCAATAAGCGGAACAAGAATGCCAAAGCGGGAGAACTGCTCCATCCCAAGGATTGTCGGCATCCGGTTTTCTAACTTAGCTATAATGCGGGATGCATCCATACGTCCACTTCCTTTCACAAAATGAATTATCAAAAGAATAGCGAGTTATAAGCTGCGATGTCAACTAACCTGCAAAAGAAAGCTGTTATCTTTATTATATGAAGAGATGTATTGAATTGACACTACAATTGATAAAAATATATAACATAAATATAAATAAAAACAGATAGCACCGGCTACCTGTCTTTTTGTCTTGTTTTTAACAAACCATAAATAAGTAAAAAGAATGCCACCACACTGATAAGCAATCCTCCTACTTGCTTATCAGTGAGTCCAAAACGAAGCTGAAGCCAAAAGATAACCAAGCAAATCAAAATGACGCTGGTAGCTAAATAAAAGTAAATGCTGTAGAAAAACGGATTCGTTCTTTTCCGTTTGTAGACAAGTAGTGAGATGCCTATATACGTACCCAATAGTGTGAGTAATACAACAACTTCCGTTAATGTTCTCACTGCATTCTCCCCTCTCCCTTTTTTCTTCTATACCCCGTTTCTTCTTTTATCAAAAGGTAAAAAGGTATTCATAAAAAACCGCTTTTACGACATAAGGCGGTTTTCTCGCTACGCTTTATCCTGAATTATTTCCTTTTTTACATTGGTCGTTTTCATCTTGCTAACATCAGCTGCTTTTTTCACAAAGGCGTTTGTATTATACATCAAGAGCGAAGGTAATGACCGCTTCACAAGCTAATTCGCTGCCTACAAATGCTTTTCCTTTTCCTTTTACAATCTTTCCGCGCTGCTTAAGGATCTCAAATTCTAAGCGTAGTGTATCTCCTGGCCTTACTTGACGCTTAAAGCGACATTCATCTATTCCTGCTAAAAAAGCAAGTCTTCCTTTTTGGTGGTCATCCGTAGCCATGGCAAATCCGCCGAGCTGAGCAAGAGCCTCCACAATAAGTACACCAGGCATTACCATGTAGTCCGGGAAGTGACCTTGAAAAAAAGGTTCATTTGCTGTTACTTGTTTGATTCCTACAGCAAGCTTTCCTTCTTCTTGCTCTAAGATGCGATCAACAAGTAAAAAAGGATAGCGGTGTTGAAGGGTATGTTTTATTTGTTCAATATCTTTCATATGTATCGCTCCTTTTTCTTATAATAAAGGGTCCTTACCGTCAAATGCAGGAAACGTATCTGGATGAAGAAGCGGCGCGAGTTTTTTTAACCCTAACAGCAATCGGGGTGAAGGACGACAATACAGCCATTCTTCTAGTAAATATACACGATGTTCTTTTATGGCCGGCATGTCAGACCAGTTCGGTCTCTTGTGTAAAATCGTTGGATTTACTTTGTTTGTCTGTACGCCTACCCAAGCCAAACACACGTGATGTGGATTTCGTTTGAGCACTTCTTCCCAATCACTCTGTACATTTGCTTCTTTGTGATCAGCAAATATATTTTCTCCTCCCGCTAACGCGCTAATTTCGGTCAGCCAGTTTGCTTTTCCAGGAGTAAAAACGGGTTTTGGCCACCATTCCCAGTATACAGTGGTTTTTTCGATTTGACGTGCCATTCCTTTATATGTAGAAAGAAACTGATCATACCGCTCTAACAGTTCAGCTGCTTTTGTTTCAATATTTAATCGCTGGCCTAAATCCTGTAGATTTTGACGGATATCTTCTAGCGAATTAGGATTATATACGACGTAAGGTATCTTTCGTTTTTTAAGTTCTTCAATATTTCGCTCCATTCCAGGAACGCTTAGTGAAGCTAGGACTAAATCTGGCTTGGCTTCTTCCACCGCATCCATATTAATAGATAAATCGGGACCTAAACGCGGAAGACTCTGAATAGACTGCGGCCAATCGGAATAATCATCAATTGCTACGAGCAAATGCTCACATTTTAAATACGCTATTAGTTCTGTATTGCTTGGACAAAGCGAAACAATTCGCATATTTTTCCTCCTGCATCCATTTCTTTTTTTCTATTATACAATAGATTTCCATATAAAAAGCAGAGACTTTCACTGAAGTCTCTGCTTTTAGTGCTCTTTCTTATCCACCCATCGCACGATAAAAGAAATAAAAGAAACCCAAACAACCAAGTGAACTAATGCTTGTAGTTAAAATACCGATTGAAAGCAGCACCTGTCCGGCTCTTTTTTGTTTGTATCGCAGCATATAATAAAAAGCTAAAAGGGTGCCAATAAGTAAATAAATAGCCCATATGTAAGGTAGATTCTTTAGCTGAAAGATGTATCCTTGATTAAATAATAAACAGTAAATAAAAAAAAGATTTACGATAAAAAAGATAGGAAGTACACTTTTATTCATCTATTAAACCCTCTTCTATTCTTTATTTTCTGCTATAGTTATCTTGTTTTGATTTCTCAGTTCATCCCGTATTTCATGTAAATATTGATTTCTCTCTTTCATTCGCTTTAACACTATAACAATAACAGCTATCATACCAGCAATGATTCCTATATAAAGAACTCCAAACACTAAGATAGGTACTACACCCCAAAGCTCCATCTCATCCCTCCTACTTTTTGGTCATTACCTTATTTTACCGTATTTTGTAAAGATGTCACGTCTTTTATCCATGAAAAAGGGGGTTTGAATATACATTCAAACCCCCTAAAGAGATAATAAAAAATAATATTTATTATAGCGCTTTGCTTTTGACACTTGCTCCCGTTCCGAAGAACTTATCAAAAATTTGATAAAGAGCAGACAGGCCAACTAACCAATAAATCGTTGTTACTAACCAATCCCAAGAGCCAAATAGCTCTTCTACTACATTCACGCCTAATGCTACAGCTAACCAATTTAAACCGCCTAAAATCACAAGAAGAGTCGTTAAACCTGAAAGAAATTTCACGTTGTCACCTCCTTGCGAACTGCATTAGGAAAAGCAGCTCATGTTACATCTTATGCGCTGTATAGATCAGTATATGCATAGGCGCTATGTAAAATAGTTATAAAGAATATGTGATTTATTCTTTTTTATTTCCTTATTGTGCAGCTGCTGCTTTCCCAATTTGCTTAATCGTTTCTACATGCATCGCTTCGTGATAGAAACTGAATAAAAACGTTTCGCCAACTGTTGTAAAGTTGATACCCGCTTTATTTGTAAAAGGTGTGATTAACTGCTTATCAAACTGCCCCGGCATGAACTCTTTAATACGGCGTGCTTGGTCTTTCAACACATTCGCAATTTCTTCAAGAGATGGAGCAGCCTCGTTCCAATCAGCAGGTTTTGTTCCGGCACCAAAAAAGCTTTCATAACTCTCTGGCGTTTGCATCGGTTCACCAGCTAAGCCAAACACAAGCTTTTCTTGAATAAAGGCAATGTGTCCAAGATTCCAGCGAATATTGTTATTGAACCCTTTTGGTGTGATGTCCGCTGCCTCTTCTGTTGTTTTTTCAAGGATACTAATCGTAATTCCTCTTACAACGTCCATATGTTTTAAAATCATGTTTTCCATCGTCTAATCTCTCCTTACGTTGTCGTATTAGATAAACTATTCAATGTCTATTGTGCACAAATTACCCCTTAAATGCCACTCATAACATTTAAACCTTAAAATAAAAGAAAATTCAAAAGAAAATCCCCCTATATAAAAACTAGGGGGATTTTTTAAGCAGAAGACTTTAAATTTGAGACAGGTCCTTTGTTTGGCTTCGGTTTTAGCTGACCAAGCTTATTTTTCAGATAATCTTTTAATGCGCCGCGTTTTCTCTTGCGTCTTTTATCACGATTTTTAATAGTAATCTCCTCCTTTCCTTTTAGTTTTAAGACCTGCGTATTAAATGGATTCTTCTTTTATACATAAAATCCTTTTGAATTCTCAAATTTACCTTCATGTAATTCTTTCCTTTTTACAAAAAAAGACCAAAGTATCAAAACTTTGATCATTCAAGCTACATACGTAATCGATCCAATAGTGGAAATAATAGCGCTGTTTCTGTCATACCAAACAACAGGTTCGTATCTAACTGCAAAATAACTGAGGTGAGCGGTGTGAAGTCTGACAATTTCATCTGACAGGTAAGCTGATTGCTTTGCGTTGTCTTTTCTCTTTAAATTTAACACTTCAATAATTCTTTCCCGCGTCGTAATTCCAATTCCATGACCAAAATATAGAGTTTCATCTAATACAATGGTGTTTTCACCTTTCCACTGGGGAGTATCAGGGTTATAATCAGGGTTTTTAAAATACGCACAGTCTCCGGGCAAGTAGTCAGATCCTTTATAACCATGAAGCTCAAGATCTTCATCGTATTGCCAATCGTGTAAGTAAAGATCAGCAAAAAGCCTGTTAAAGTTTGCTTTTCCAATATTATTTAATACAGCTTTGTAAAAGATGATGATAACAGCCGTCGCGCACTCAAACGCGTATTCGTGTCCGTTGTAAAAAATATCATCGATGGCCTGATGAGGAGAAACGGTAGGTAGTAGCTGAAACCCTCCGTTATCGGTTCGTTTCCAATACTTTTCGTTGCACCTAGAACGGGCGAATGTAGCAAACCTAGCGCCGCTTTTGCGCAGCAACACAGACGATTCAATAATTTGTAATTTAACAGATACATCAAAATCAAGCTGGTCAAATGTAGCATACTCATACACTTCCCTATAGGCATCCATTTGTTTTAAAATGTCTGCTTTTTCTTTTGTTAACGAACTATTATTTAAATCGCTTATTTTCACAATTTGTTGATTAACTTTAATCATAGACGTTCTCTCCTTTACAGAAAATGATATCAATCACCTTCTCTAACAGGATATTGATAAAAAATTATTTTGTGTATCTTCATTTATTTAAAATCGTGAAGATTAGGAAAAACGATAAAAAAAGTAAGTTAACCGCTAATTTTTTCATTTGTTCCTTTTTGTCCTTTTGTCACCTTTTTAAATATAAAGCGAGCAACTAACACGTACAGTGGTAACACAATAATGACGGCAATAACATTTAAAATCCAAGGTATTGTCCCCATAAAAACGTTTGAAGATGCTTTATCATACCAGCTCACAATAATTATTAAAAAGACAACACTGGATATAAAAGTACTTACATATCCCTTCTTATAGTTTGTACTTCTCACAGCAACAACAAAGCCAATTACCAATGAAATGCCTGCTGACATTAAGACAAAAATCAAAAATAAATTTGCTACCTTTTGAACGTCCATTACTTCCCTCTTTCTTATAAGATTTTCACTCCAGAATTTTCGTTGCGTCACTTATAAAAAAAGTAAATTTAAGTACTTTGAACTGCCTAAAACAATTAACGCCCTTTTCTAGATACAATTCCTACAGTATTTTGATTAGCCGCTTCACTTTGTTTTTGATCAAAAGTTACTATTAAATTGTATATAAAAATTAACAAACCACACCCAACCATAATCCAACGCATACTTCCTTGGAATGCAGAATTAAAAATGTTTGCTAAAGCTATTATAAGTCCTGTTGACATGTTAAGATAATTCCAAAACAAGCAAATCGCCCCTCCTTAACCATTGCTTCTTCTTTTCTTAGGTCTTAATATAAATTCGTAGATGAACCAATAAATTAGAGGAAATAAAACGATAACGAGAAACCCGTTTTCAGCCGGTATATATTTGTAGATTAATAGCATAATAATTGCAAACACAAGGTAAGCTATCCAAAACCCTTTATCTCTTTTACGCATACTTACCACCTCTCTCTGAACTGAAATAGCATCCTAACGTCTAACGTATTTTCTATATACACAACCAAATCCTTTCTTAAAAGTACGTTATTAGCGAACGCCATACCAAGATAAGCCTAATTTTTAAGTCTAGGCTTATCTTGGTACTACCTATTTAGCAAGAAATACTTCTTCATTCACATTTTCAAAAAACGACTCCAACCTAGAAAAGTCCTCCTTGTTTCCCCGTGTAGAGAAAACTTCTTGATCATCATGAACAACAACCATCGTAAAAGTTGATTTGAAAATTGTAAGGATTTGCTTTCCTGTTTTTATTTCCCTGATTTTATTAAATGGGATATGTAATACAATAGGCAGCTTAGAGAAAACTTCTCCGTAAAAAAGTAGGCTTTTTTCTGTATAAGCTAAAACACCTCGAATAGGTACAGAATTTCCATTTGGTACACCTACAAGTCCCGAAAATCCACTTTCACATTCATAGTAAGTTAAAATAGATTCTCTAATTTCTTCGTCGCTATCTACCCTTTCTTTAAACTCTTTAGTTGCTCTCTCTTTTAAACTCATACTATCCCCCCTATAGAAATTACTTCTGTTTAACGTACACCTAACTAAATTTTATAATAATTACACTTTTTTGTAAATTTTAGGTATCTGCCACCTAATTAATCTTTCTAGTTAAAATAATTCATACAAAAAGTGCTTGGATATTTAAATATCCAAGCACTTTTTGTTAATCCCCTCAAACTCCCAAAACTTTATAGGAAGGATGCGTTTTTAATACTCAGGCTTAGCAACACCTAAATCCGATTCAAAATCAGTAAGGTACGTGCGGGCTCCGTTATATTTTTCTTCTTCTTCATAGTCATAATTATTACTTGTGTACGGATTGTTAACAATGTTTTTATATGATCTGATGGTTTTTAATTGAGTATCCAAGGAATAATCAAAACCTTTCATTGCGGTTTCTAATTCTTCAAGCTGTTCCTTACTAAAAGCATCTCGATGCTTTTGTAATTCATCTTTTATTATATGCAGTTTGTATACTGGTCCGTTTGTTATGTCATTAACTGTAGGTTTTATATCTCTATTAATATCTTCTTGAGAAGAATGGAGGTGGTCGTAGAAGAATGATATACCTAGATCCTTGCCGTCATCCCAACCTCTGGTGGCCTCGATAACCGAATGCATATTTTTCATCATTGTCACTTTATATATTGTTTTAGGGGAAGTGTATTTCGTATAAGCTTTTAAAGCCTCTTCTCCATTTAGTTTATCAACATCTTTTTCAAGGTTATTGATACTTATTTCTAACTCGTCATTATTCATTTTATTAACCTTTGCAGTACTGTTAACGGACGTAGATAACAAATTAAAATCATTTTTATAACTTTGAAACGTTTTTTCTATGTCCTCATCTTTATTAATAAGACGATCACATTCATTTTGGAGAAACGTTAACTCTATTTTTATTTCTTTTTGGGCTTCTTCTTGTTTTGTATTTTTGCTAATTGATTCTTTTGAGGTACATCCCATTAAACTAAAAGCAACAGTTAGAACAGCTGCTCCTGCTGCTATCTTCCTTGAATTCTTCATTGTGAAACTCCATTTCTTTGTTGTTTAACTTTTACATACTGAACAACTATATCACATAAATGGATTATTTTAACTATTTATATTAAGATTAAAATTAAAGGAATTAATAAAACGGGGGTTTGTATGAAAAAGTTATATTCTGCATTACTCGCATCTCTACTGTCAGCCAGTATACTAACGGCTTGTTCAGCAACGAACGTAAACAGTAAAAAAGACGTGGAATTCTATTCTACTGAAGATGAAGCCTTTGAAAATGCAAAAAAAGAGTCTACAGGAATACAAGATATTATCGGTGAAAGCAAATATGTAGATAACGAAAAGATTGTTATCTATACAATTAAAGAAAAATCGAATGTAGGTATAGGAACAGCTACATTAACTCAAAAGGATCAAAAAATCCGTTGGTATTTTAATGGGAATCCAGCTATTATTAAACAATCAAAGGGAAATACAGATATCACTAGTGAAATAACGACTCCAAAAGGTGTAAAGTACGATTTTTATGCCGGTACCCCAACAAAATCAAATATGGCAATTGAAACCCGTACCGATACTGAAGCAGTCCCTCATATTGATAAAGAATATGATATTTATTATTCCCTCTCCCCTGTTCCAAGAAATTAAGCAGCAATTGTTTTTAGTTATTTATAAGAAACACAGAAAAGTAGAAGTTTATGAGATAAGCTGCTACATTCAAATTCAAACAAAAACAGTGTTGTATTTGACTCTGTTTTCTTGCTTAAATTCACTTGAACTCACATAAAACATTTCCACTTTTACCCTTACGTCTTGTAGTCCCACACGTAAACAATTATACTTATTTTAGTAAATATTCATAAAAAAGGAAGGATAGGAACGTCATGCCGCCAAATCCATCACACCATCCTATTATTCTATTTGATGGTGTTTGCAATCTTTGCAACGGATGGGTACAGTTTGTTATCAAACGAGATTCACGTGCTCTATTTCGTTTTGTGTCGCTTCAATCTGATACTGCGGGAACCTTGCTGCGTAAGCATAACTATGAGCACCCACCACTTCACTCGGTCATTCTTCTTATGAACGGGAATCTTTACACAGAGTCTACGGCTATCCTACATATTGTCCGCCAGCTTCGAGGACCCATTCAACTAATGGCGTGTTTCCAAGTGGTTCCCGCGTTCATTCGAAACCTGTTCTATCGTTTCATTGCATGTAATCGGTATAAGTGGTTTGGAAAACAAACGTCATGTATGTTGCCAACCCCTGAAGCCAAAATGCGATTTTTGGACTAAGCATACAAATGGAGGAAAACAATGCGTTTATCAACAAAAGAGAAATTTCGTTTAAGTATCCTTGCGACCCTAAGGTGGACCATGGCTATTACGTTTCTTATTTATGGAATGGCCAAAATCTACCCAGGACAATTTATAACAGGCGATTTCGTGTTTGATTCAACAAAAGATTCTGCGATGAAACTGGCGTGGTATTTCTTTGGGTATTCTGATTTCTACAACTATTTTATTGCCACTGGCGAATTATTAGCTGCGTTGTTATTGGTGATACCGCGTACCGCGACACTAGGGAACATTATTTTTCTCCCCATTATTGCCAACATCACCGTCCTTAACTATTGTTTCAACATTCCTGCCAAAGTGGTGTGTGTTCCGCTTCTTGCGATGAGTTTGCTATTAGTATTGATGGAATACTCAAAGTTAAAAGGCATCTTCTTTGTCAACACTGCTACCCCAACGCAGAAAGTAGACGTTCAATCATCCGAAAGGAAGGTGACCGTTAAATGATCGTCTTTCTTTTGCCGCCCATTATCTTCGGTTTGGCGTGTACTTATTATTTTGGTCTTCGCAAAGAAGACTGAACACAGACAACTCCTTTTTTGTTCTGACTAGTATTTACGGAAACCAGGGAAGTTCGCGATAAGATACTAAAAAGAACTGCTGCAGGTAAACCCATAAAAGTGCAAATTGATGCCGCTGCATGTTGGCATTAAATTTCTTTATGCCACTTTCAAAAACAATAAAAAAGGCAGCAGCTCAACTTATGAGCTGCTGCCTTTTATTTATAGAAACACAGAAATAACCTTTTAACGATACCAAATTGTTTTATCTTGATACGGAATACGTTTTGATGAAACTTCTTTATTAGGATGTCCGACGTAAATTAAGCCTAGGAGCTTATCGCCGTCTTCTAGAGATAAAAAGTCATTCAGTTCTGACTGATAGACAATATCACCCGTTCTCCAAATTGTAGCCAAACCTTGTTCTTCCGCTACTAATAGCATATTTTGTATGCTTGCCGCTACGGCAGAGATTTCTTCAATTTCAGGCACTTTTCCTGAAGGACTTACTGCTACAGCAATAATGACAGGAGCGCGAAGCGGTCCTTTTTTTGCTTTTGTTGTTTTTTTCAACGCTTCTTCTTCACTTAAGTGAGCAGTTTTTTGCTTCATAATACGTTCCATTTCGTCTCCTAAACGAACGCGTGAATCCCCTGTAAACACTCGGAATTTCCAAGGCTCTGTCTTTTTATGGTTAGGAGCCCAAGTGCCTGCTTCTAACATAAGGTTGATAGCATCTTCTGATACGTCTTTGTCTTGCATAGCCCCAATCGTTCTTCTGGCCTTAATAATATCTAATACGCTCATGCTTTCTGTCTCCTTTTCTACATTCAATTTATTAGTATAGGTATGTATATATCTTATATATAGAATAATTGAAAATCATTCTCACTGTCAATTGTTTTGCCATTATTCGGGTTGCGATAAATAAATATGCCAATTTTTTATGCATGTTTGTTTTTTTAGCAGGTTTTCTTTTAATTATTTGGCAGTTCTGGTAAATAAAAAACGATTTGGAACATGTAGTCCAAATCGTTTTTTATCTTATACCCAGCCGCGGAAGCGAGAAGCTTCAGCTGATTTTTTGATTCCTGCCATGTAAGCAGCAAGTCTCATGTCTACGCCATTTTCTTGAGCGATTTGATAGATCGTTTCAAATGAATCCACCATTACCTTGCGTAATTTGTAAGCTACTTCCTCTTCAGACCAGTAGTAGCCTTGATTATTTTGCACCCATTCGAAGTATGAAACCGTTACGCCTCCAGCACTCGCTAAAATATCTGGCACTAAAAGCACGCCTTTTTCGTCTAAAATGCGCGTAGCCTCAAGTGTAGTCGGTCCGTTCGCTGCTTCGACTACAATAGAAGCTTTAATGCGATGAGCGTTACGAACCGTAATTTGATTCGAAATGGCTGCGGGTACTAAAATATCACATTCTTTTTCTAATAGTTCTTCGTTTGTCATCACATTGGTAAATAAATTCGTTACGGTACCAAAACTGTCGCGTCGATCAAGCAGGTAATCAATATCAAGACCAAGCGGATCATAAAGAGCTCCGTACGCGTCTGAAATGCCAATTACTTTTGCTCCTGCGTCATGCATGAACTTAGCAAGAAAACTGCCGGCATTTCCGAAGCCTTGAATAATAATCCGTGCTTCTTGCAAGTTAAGGTTTTTCTTTTTAACAGCTTCTTCTATACAAATGGTTACTCCTTTAGCCGTTGCAGTTTCGCGTCCTTGAGATCCTCCGAGTACGATAGGTTTTCCGGTAATAAAACCAGGAGAATCGAACTCACGCAGTCGGCTATATTCGTCCATCATCCACGCCATGATTTGAGAATTTGTATAGACATCCGGTGCAGGAATATCTTTAGTAGGCCCAACTATTTGACTGATGGCTCTTACATAGCCGCGGCTGAGTCGCTCTAGTTCACCAAACGACATGTTTCTTGGGTCACATACAATTCCGCCTTTACCTCCGCCGTACGGAAGGTCGACAATCCCGCATTTTAAACTCATCCAAATGGATAATGCCTTCACTTCTTCTTCATTTACTTCAGGATGAAAGCGTACGCCTCCTTTAGTAGGCCCGACAGCATCATTATGCTGAGAGCGGTAGCCTGTAAATACTTTTACCGATCCGTTATCCATTTTAACTGGAATACGAACCGTCATCATGCGCAGCGGTTCTTTCAACAAATGATACATTTCTTCACCATACCCTAGTTTTTGAAGCGCTTCTTGAATAACGGTTTGAGTAGATAAAAATAAATTAAGTGATTCCTGTTCTTGCTGCTGTTCTTTTTTTAATTCACTAGCTGTTTTTGTAATGGACATTCTGTTCACCCCATATTAATCATTGAAATTTCTCAATGATTTAATATGCAATTCCTGTGCCAATTTCAGCGGTTTTACAACGCTTTTATTTTATAAATAATCTGCATTAGCACGCCTTATATTCCCTGCATAGGCTGATATTAGTATATACTTAAAGAAATAAGACAAACTATTTATACTGAAAAGAAGGAGGAAAGTGCTATGTTACATGAAAGAAAAGAACAAGAGCGAAACAATCACTATATAGAATGCTGTTCCATCTGTGGAGAAAGGCTAACATCTTTTCAAGAAAAAGAAATCTTCACATGCGACAGCTGTTTTGAACAAAAAGTCAACGATGTGCTTTCTGAGTTGTAATCAGGTACTCTATTTTTTAGAAACAGGTGTCACAATATTAAAGTTTGGATCAATAGAATCCTGACAAGACAAAAAGAAATCCCATTTTGATTTATCTCCTTGAACAAATATGACCGAGCTATAAGAGTGATCATTTGTAGTTGTTAGCCGGTATAAGGTATCTTGCCACATCGTTACCGTCACCTCAGCTTTCTTTCGCGTATCTCCAAGATACCTAAAGATTCCATGCTTAAGTTCTGTGAGAGCTACTTCATTACGATCGGGTATCACAAACAATATACGATAGTTACATGCGCCCGCCTTTAATCCATCTACGCGAATGCTAAATAGTTCTAAAATATTTTTCAAAGGAAGTGTATCCCATACTTCTTTTGTAATAATGTTGACTGGCAGCGGTATATTACCTAAACGAAGTTCTTTGGCTCCTGTTAAATATTCATTTCGCCAAGGACCAGATTCAGCTATATACCCTAATTGTTCAAGCGCGTCTGCGCATAAAAGT
Source organism: Priestia sp. FSL W8-0524 (assembly GCF_038005965.1). Taxonomy (NCBI): domain Bacteria; kingdom Bacillati; phylum Bacillota; class Bacilli; order Caryophanales; family Bacillaceae; genus Priestia; species Priestia sp. FSL W8-0524. Next base: position 2,139,601 of record NZ_JBBOUG010000001.1, on the reverse strand, counting down.
TTTGCCTTCACATGGTGAGGATCAGCGTAAATAACTTGTTTGGTCACTTCAGCTACCCATTGATAGTCGCCTTGTTGAAAACAGCGCTGTGCTTTTTGGACAATGTTGTCCGCTCCGCCCATATACTCTACATATTTCTTAGCTGACTCTTCAGGAAACAGTTTATTTAAATCTACAGGATTGCTGTTATACCAGCCCATATAGCGCTGATAAACCGCTTTTGCGTTATGGTTAACCGTTCCATAAAAGCCGTTTGTATACCACTCGTGAGATAGGGTTTCCGGTAGCTTCATCATTCGGCCGACGTGGTCGATGGTATAACCTTGATTCACCAGCCTTAATGTTTGGTCATGAATATATTGATAAACATCTCGTTGATTTTCGATATAGGTAATACACGACTCGTTTCCGAACCTTGGCCAATTATGTACCCCAAATACAGTTGTTAGTTCTTGGCCAAATAAATCGATTGCTTGCTGCAAGTACCTTGCCCACGCTGCTGCGTCTCTTACTTTTGCTCCTCTAAGGGTATAGAGGTTGTGCTGAGTGGCCGTACAGTTTTCTGCAATACAAAGAGCCTTTTCACTAGGAATATAGATGTTCATTTCAGCAGGCGCCTCCGTCCCTGGCGTAAGCTGAAACTGAAATGAGGCGCCGTCAATTTTCTTACTTACATAAGAATGATGTTCGGAAGGATGAATTTCTTCTATTCCTTTAATAAGCGTGATTGTTCCAAATGAAATTTCTTTTCCGATGCCGTTGTCAATTAGGCCTTTTTCATCGCGTCGCAGTCGAATACCGTACATGTATTGACTTCTTCGTGTCATTGCTGTTGCCGCCGTGACGTTTTCATCAATAACCGCATCCATAAATCCAGCAGGAGCATAAACTTTACTAGTTTTATTTTGTGTTGAGTCAGGTAATATCCCTAGAACTCCGCCGTAATGATCTATATGCGAATGAGAGAAGATAACAGCTCTAACAGGACGCTTACCGCACTGCTGGTTTACTAGTTCAAGCGCTTTTTCTGCCGTTTCTTTGGATGTTAAGCAATCAATAACAATCCACCCCGTTTTCCCTTTAACAAATGTAATATTAGCCATATCAAAGCCTCTTACTTGAAAGATGTTTTCAGTTACTTGATATAAACCGGCTTGTACATTTAATTTTCCTTGTTCCCACAGTTTAGGGTGGACAGTAGCAGGTGTAGATTGTTCAAATAAAAAAGCGTACTTTCTTAAATCCCATACAGGATACAGCTGATTTTTTTTGAAAATCAGCGGAAAAGGTACGCGTACAAGGGCTTGGTCATCCGCAAGATTTTGTTCTGATTTCACTTGTTCCCAGTCTATTTTTTTATAAGTCTCAGCATTAGTGACTGCAGTCTTTTGAGTAGCATCTTTTCGGTCAATCGTTAACTCCCGTTCATAATCAAACAGCATAACCCCCTCCTTTTTATTATTTTATGCGTAAAAATAAGACGAAGTACAAAAGAGAGAGAAAATAGAGTCAACAAAAAAGAAGATGCGCTTAGCACGCATCTTCTTTTTTATACTGAATGTTATGTTTGAATAGAATAGTCGAGTATTCTGTCTGAATTAGACAGCCTAGCACTTAGTATAACGATTGTTTACCAATGTTCCTTTTGTAATTAAAGCAAATCTTCCTTCTAAGGTGCTCAATACGTTTCTTGAAGTCGCTGTAAAACAATGCATGTGTACAGTCTCTCCTTTCCTGTATTGGCCTTACATAGAATATATACCCGGGGAAAAATAATTAAAACTTGATTTGGGTATTTTTTCAAAAATAATAATAAATCCATTCCGGTGTTTTTTTAAGAGAACGTTCCCATTTAGGGATTTCATCTATTACTGTTTTGGTTAATCTGCGGCTGTTTGTTTTATCTTCATTAATTTCTCGTTCTATGTGTGCAATCATCTCGCGATCATAAATAAGACAGCTCGCTTCATCATTTAAATAAAAACTTCGGGGATCCCAGTTGGCTGTGCTAATATTGGCAATCGTATGATCGATGACCATTACTTTTCCGTGAAAAAACCCCTTTTTATATAAGAAAATTCGAATACCTTTGTTTAATAGTTGCTCTGTTTTAGGGTAACTAGGCGGTTTAGTGAACCACGCATCAGTATTGTCCGGAAGTATAATATCGATTAAAACGCCTTTTTCTTTTGCTGAAATAAGTGCATTCATTAAATGTTCACTTGGAATAAAATAAGGGGTAGCAATGGTAAGCTTTACTTTGGCACGGTTGATTAGATCAATCATCTTTTGCTCAAGTTCTTCTCCAGTTGAAAACAATAGCTGATAGTTTGCTCCATGAGAGCGAGCGATAGGAACTCGCTGAGCAGATATATGTTGTCCCGTGTCTTCTTCCCAATCTTTCAAAAATTGCTTTTCAATTTCAAAAATACCTTCTCCTTTAATTCGCAAGTGGTAATCACGCCAATAGCCCAATTTTTTATGCTTCCCTAAGTATTCTTCTCCTATATTAAAACCTCCGAGATAGGCTTCTTGGCCATCTACTACGACAAACTTTCGATGATTTCGATGATTAATGCTATAAAAAAAGTGCTGCCTGCTTGCTTTTCGACTAAAGGTAAACTCAACTCCATTTTTCTTAAGATCATCTATGAGTGTTCGGGAGAGATCGTTTCCTCCAAAACGATCTACAGAAAGTTTAATCTTTACCCCTTCAGCTGCTTTCTCTTTCAATAGCTCAAATAGCTTCATGCTGATGTTGTCCGCTCGAATAATAAAAAATTGAATGTACACGTACTTTTTTGCTTTTTTAATATCCTCAAATAAAGTAGGATATAAACTACTTCCTTGTGTATACAGCGCTATCTTGCCTTGGTAAACAGGCGTTTCGATAAGCGGATGTACACGAACATAAGCGTTATAGCCTTTTTTTACGTCCCATTGAAAAAACAAACACAAACAAAGCCCGCATACTAAAATAAACAGCATTTTTTTAACCATACTGTACTCCTGATTTGTCTAATATGTATATATAGGCTTTGGAGGTTTGTTTTATTTTATATGAGGAAATGTATGGAAATATAAAACGTGTAACACGAAAAGCTTAATCATGTTTTGATTAAGCCTTTGTGTACTTCGCTAGCATTTAGTAAATATAGTCCTTATACAAGTCAGACTGAATAACCTTTTTATAAGCGAGACCGTGTTTCTTAGTAAGAGCTTTTACCTCATCTACACAGCTTTGAGCGCTTCTTGGCGATACGTAAATATCGTTGATAAGCTGATGTAAATTACATGTAAGGAGGTTGCCATGCTCGTGAGAAAACTCATACGATCTTTTTTCGAGGATATCCATTCGTTTTTGCCATTGATTTGCGGAAATACCTTGAATTTCGAATAGCTTTTGCAGCTTCCAAGCGTGTATACGACTTGCTACAATAACAAGCCTCAATTCATTTTCATGCTGATAGGATTTGCGCTTGTAAAATAACGTGTCATATACAGAGTGACTGATCATTTCTTTTTGGAAGTCTATGTACTGCACTTTTCCAGAGAAGATTTTATAGCGTAAATCTTTAATACTGCACAATAAGTTTTCATAGGTGGTTTTAATAGCTACGCCATCATTCCCCTTTAAATATAGGTCCCACATTCCAGCAGCTTCGTAATTATTGATATGCCAGGATGAAACAGCAGAAAATTCATGGATTTTTCTTATATAGGTTCTAGAGGTACGGTTATGACGTTCGCCTTTTTTTCTTAACTCTTCTATGTTCCACATCGAAGAGCATCCTTCAAGGGGGTCTGAAAATGCATCAGGTTTTGCGAAAAAAAGCGCATTGGTTTCTAGTAAATCTTGAAAATCAGACAGCGGCATAAATCGCCATACCGTCGGATTATTGTGCACCTTATAGCGTTCATCATAATCGTCATAGCTAGATTCGAATCTTTTGGCATATTCGTACGCTTTCTCTCTATAAGCTAAATCCATTGGTTTTCCTCCTCTGAATGCATATTCATACTTGAATTATAGCACTTAATTGTTGTAATTTTCAAAATTATCCACCTACATTAAGTTCTACTATTATCAGAAAAGAAGACACACCTCAACATCTACAGCGTGTCTTCTTATTTAATGAAATGAATGTTTTGCTTAACACTTTCACTTTCTGGCTGATTTAATTCCAATAAATAAATTTCATCCGCTCGAAAATCCGTATTCTTCATTTCTTTTTTTAAGGTACGAATAAAGGCAGCTGAACTTTTTCCATAGGCTTCAAAATAATGAAACGTGTGTACAACAAATAAAATGGATGCGCCACTGTAATCTTTTTTGCTCTTTTTTTGAATGTTCTCTAGCACTTTTTCTATATACTCTTCCACAGAACCTTCCGTCTGGATACGGGGTAGAGCAAAATTTCCTGAATTGACCCTCTGTGCATCTTCAAATTCCAGTTTCCCATCTTTGTAAGAAGTAATTTCAATTCGTTTTTCAGTACCATCCGGCTGAATAATTAATCCGTCGTATCCTTGACTTCCAATAATAAGCTTCAATTTTGAATTCCTCGGACAATAAGAAGATTGGCTGAAGCAATAAAGCGGATAAAACTCTTCAAAAAACTTTTTGAAACGCCCTTTTTTAAGTCTGGCTAATTTTATATACTCTTTGTTTTGATGAATCATTTGCTGCGTATGTTCAAAATACTGCTTCATTTCTTCTTGCGTTCTGTACAGATCAAGATCTTTAAATAATTCATCCATCTTTTTCACCTTCAATCCCACCAACTAAAAAAGTCTTCTTACTTAATAGATACATATTCATAAATGTGTGTGACAATTTTCTTTTTTTAAAGATATAGCTTTTTTAAAACAAAACGTGCACACTTTTCATTTTTTTGCATATCCTGTTATTCGTGCGTTCAATCATGAGCGTACGTTTCAGCCTTTAGTTGTAAAAGATAAACCGTAAAGTTACAGCTGATGGCCGATGATATGCGTCTGCTGATTTCATAAACTATAACAAACAGGAAACTTAACAATAATTGAGGTGTTGGAAATGTTTGATAATGATTACGTAGTTAAAACCATTCACGATTTACATGTAAAACGTACAGAAAGTCAATTAAAAGTTTTATTAACTTATTTTTTCCATAAAAAATAACACGTATTTATAGATGGTAATATATAGTCAGTTGTTACTTGATGTTTTTTATAAGAAGAATAGTTTGATACAAATAAAAAGGAATAGTGGGTAATCCACTATTCCTTTTTTTACTATACTTGCAATTCCCGAATCAGTTCAGCAAGAATTTCAATGCTTCTATCGATATCTGGTAAAGAGGCATAGGCGTAAGAAAGCCGAAGATAACTGCCGGTTTCTTGTGCATAAATACTTCCAGAGTTAAGCAATATCCCTCTTTTTAAAGCACGAGAGTATAAAGATTTCATTGAAATAGAAGGTTGAATATGCACCCATATAAAAAAGCCTCCTTCAGGATTCGTCCATGTTGCTATATCTCCTGCGTATGTTTCCAAAGCATTCAGCATCACTTTTCTTCTTGTTCGCAATTCCGTTCGTACAGTTTCCATATGCTGTTGATATAAGCCATTTTTAAACCATTCTGCTGCTACTCTTTGAGATAATGAGCTAGATCCATAATCTGTTTGCATTTTAATATCCGCCAAACGCTCAATGACTGGTTCTGGGCCGACTATCCATCCGATCCGTAATCCCGGGCTTAGTGTTTTAGAAAGACTGCTAACATATAACACGTGTCCATTTTTATCTAAAGCTTTTAATGGCAGCGGAGGCTGTTTATCTAGCCATAATTCGCGGTATAAATCATCTTCAATAATAGGAAGCTGATGTTCCTCACATTCTTTCAACAAATCGTAACGCCTATTTTGTGACATTAATGTTCCCGTTGGGTTATGGAAACATGGATTTGTATATAAAATAGCTTGCCCTTCTTGAGGGTCGGCGCGTTTTATAGCTGTTACTTTTATTCCTTCCTCATCCATAGCAAGGCCTTTGAGTTTCATTCCGGCTGATTGAAATACATGTAAGGAATATAGATAAGAAGGTTTTTCGAGCAAAACCGAAGAGTTTCTTTGCAGCAGTCCAATTGAAATAAGCTGAAGAGCTTGAAGAGCGCCGGAAACAATTAAAATAGAATCTGGAGAAGATTCAATCCCTATTGTTTTCATATATGCACTTAATTCTTTTCGTAAAGGAAAATACCCCTTTGGTTCTTCGTATCCTAGAACCTCCATATTTTCTGCTACTTTTTCTACGGCGTATTTCATTTTGTTTTTAGGAAATATGTCAGGTGAAAGCTCTCCTTTGCTTAATTGAATAAGGTTTGAGTTAAATTCGGATTCATTAATATCTTGTACCATTGCTTGACTCGGATGATGCATGCCTGATTTCACATGAACATCCCAATCGGGCGGAGTTGTAGCCAAAAGTGTCCACGTATTATTTATAACGATGGTTCCCTTTCCCATCTTACCTTCAATTAAACCGTCCGCTGTTAATTCCTCTAATGCGGTGATGACCGTACTTCGGTTAACATCAAACATAGCAGCAAGCTTTCGCTGACTAGGAATTTTACTTCCAATCGGCCATTCTCCACGCGCAATTTTCTCTTTCATAAAATCAATGATTTGCTTGTATTTTGGATAACTCGAACTGTTCTCTTGATTCATACACGTACTCCTGTTTTTAAAGTGGTTGGGTTAATTGCTTTTAAACTGGTTGAAGACATTTTATCAAATGTTTATTAACATGGGAACCACAATAGATACTGGTTGGATTCAAAATGAAAAATGGAGATGAATAGGTATGAAATTAACGTTTAGTCTGGTGTTCTTACATATACTGATGATTAGCTTATGGGCTTCAGCATTTCCAGTTATTCAAATAGGGCTGGAATCGTTTTCTCCTCAGCACCTCGCTTTTGTTCGGTTAAGTATTGCTTCTGTAGTGCTGTTAGTTATTGCAATAGCCACACGCATGCCCTTGCCTGACATAAAAGATATTCCACTTCTTTTAGCTCTCGGTTTTTTAGGTTTTGCCGTCTATCACACGGCCTTAAACATTGGAGAAAAAACGGTAAGTGCGGGTATTGCGAGTTTACTGATCTCGACTACTCCTATTTTTTCTTCGCTTTTAGCTATTTTTCTTTTTCAGGAGGAGTTCGGAAAAAGAAAATGGATTGGATCTGCAGTAAGCTTTGCGGGTATTGTACTTTTAACCTTCAGCAAAGAGAATTTTGTACACTCAGTTAATGGAATCTTACTGGTTCTGCTAGCTGCCCTTGCAGAAAGCGTCTATATAGTATGTCAAAAAAATTTATTAAAAAAATATGGTTTCCTTTCTTTTGTGACGTACAGTATTTGGGGGGCTACAATTTCTATGCTTGTTTTTTTACCTGGTTTAGAAACAGAACTTGCACATATCTCTGTCAGATCAGCAATAAGCGTGATATATTTAGGATTATTTCCAACCGTTATTCCCTATATGGTACTCGCTTATCTGACATCGCGTATAGGTTCTGCTGAGGCTGCCATCTCTCTTTACTTAACTCCTGCGCTGTCCTTTTTCTTAGCGTGGCTGCTTTTAAAAGATATCCCGAGTGCAGCTTCCATTGTTGGAAGCATCATTACGTTATGCGGCGTGTTGCTTACACATAGTAAAAGAGAGAAAGTTCACAATGCAAAGGTAATGCGTAGGGCTTAGGGAATTCTCTTAGATGCTATGTTTTTTATCTATATATTTTATTTAGAACATACTTTAATTTCTTCTTTTTGCAGTTTAATTAATAATTAATATAAAAAAGCGCCTTTCTTTAAATTTCAAACATTAAAGAAAGGCGCTTTTTTATGTAGTTTCTAATTCTGCTTTTATTTTCCCAGCCACTGCGTGAGTCAGCTGCTGAAGATCGTAAATCTCTTCTCCTGAAAGTACTACGTGTCCGTTTAAAACGTGGTTATGTTTATATGCTCGATACGTCACTTCAATACTTTTTATCGCACGCTCTACTTCATCATTCACCATAATGCTTTCATAGTGATAGGATAGTGTTTCAATTCGAATCTGCGTATTTTTCATATTCATTCACCCTCCATGAGCCATTGACTAAAAATATGACTGTTAGAGGTCGACTATACATAAAAACTTTTTTGTTATCACCTAATTTGTTATTTAGAACATATTTTAATTACTTAATTGATGTCTGCTCTTCTTTTTTTATAAAATCTCAAAATAAACCCCTACTCTTCAGAGCGGGGGTTTATTGCTTGTAGTACCAGCCTTTTTTATCTAAAAATTGCTTAACTTTTACAAAATCCAGTCCAGCTGCTGTGAGTTCAGCTGACGGATTACCTATTGCATGTATGTTTAATTCACTGTCAATTCCTTCATTTTTTAAGAAAGCACGAAACTCTGTTTCCATGTCTTTACTCAATCCGCCTGTTTTAATTGTAACTGGGATAGGTTCTACGTCTTTCATTTGCACGAATCCGCCTGGAACAGCCCATGCTGCACTCGTATAGCCATATACGCTAAATACCGTGCCTTTTTTTATAGTTCTGAAATTCTCTGTTACATTCGCATACTTGTAGACTCCAATATCCTTCTTCGCTTTTACTTGAAAAGAATATTTATCTCCGAGTGAAGTAACCTTTGGTAATGATTCTTCTATAGAATTGCTTACACCCTTAAGCAATTCTATCATTTTAGCTAATGTTTTCTCATCAGCTTTTCCAGTTGACGTTAATCCATACTTTTCTTGAAAAGCTTTAACAGCTGCAACGGTTTCATTTCCGTATTGGCCATCGGTTCCTTGCTGGGAAAGCTCAAATCCTAATTTAGTTAAGTTTTGCTGCAGTTCTTTTACAGCTAGTCCGCTATCACCTTGCTGCAATTGTGCTGATGACTGATTATTTTTCACCACCGTCACGCCTGTGTTAATACTATTAAAGAAATCCAGATCCATTTCATTGATATCAACATTGCCTTTAATCCCGTTTACTTTACCTTGATCTGTATATTGAAACATAGACCATCTATCCCAAATGGCCGTATCACCTGGATTAGTAAATCCCTTGGAACGGTTACTTCCACTGTAACGAGCTATCCATAGCGGATATCTTGCCACGGCGCTTGTAAAATTGGATTTAATAAAACTATACCCGGTGTAAAGAATAGGCGTAATGCTTGTTTTCCTTTCAATATATTCCATCCATCTAACTGCAAAGGCTGTGACCTGCGCTTTTGTTTTCCCTTTATTTTCTTCCAAATCTAAGCAATGAGGCAAATCAACCTTCATGCTGCCTAATTTATTTAAAAAGAAATTAACTTCTGCAATAGGATCATTATCAGCATGAGCAAAGTGATAAAAGCCTACACGTAGACCTGCATTTTTTGCTCCTATATAATTATCATATGATTTTTTATCTAAGAAGGTTGTACCTTCTGTTAATTTAATATACGCGCCTTTTACCCCATCCGACGCCACTTTTGTCCAATCAATTGTTCCGTTGTGATGAGAAACATCAATGACCTTAATATTTTGATTATTACGGTTTTGCATTGCTATCACTCCTTCATACAAACTATGAATAAAAAAGAAAATGGCAACTGATACAGGCCTATTAAATAGATATTAGGCTTTGTAGTAAGCTGTCTGATAAGGAGTGATTTGAGCTACTAGGACCTTTTTTGAGGGTTATCTTATTAAAATAAAGGAATTTATTTAATTTAATAAAGTTATAAGAGCCATAGTCGTTTATACTAAATATAAAAATATTGTATAAAAAGTGGAGGAATATGATGTCTATAATAAAGGAAGCACGTAGATATGCAGAAGACGCTCATAGCGGTCAAATGCGCAAATTGTCTGATATACCTTATATTGTTCATCCTATTAACGTAGGTAATATCTTAGAAAAAGCAGGTTTTAGTGAAGAAGTAATAGCAGCAGCTTATCTGCATGATGCTGTAGAAGATACAAGTGTAACACTTGAAGAAATTGTACAAAGATTTGGCTTAGAAGTAGCGGAGATTGTTGCAGCTCATACAGAAGACAAATCAAAAAGCTGGGAAGAACGTAAACAGCATACAATTCAAACCGTTAAAACAGCTTCTCTTGAAGTGAAAGCCTTAATTGTAGCAGATAAATTAGATAATTTATGGTCTTTAAAAGAAAGCTACAATCAGCACGGAGATACGATTTGGAATAGCTTTAAAAGAGGATTCGAAAAGCAGAAATGGTACTACGAATCCATCAGTAAATACGCTGTAAAAGGATTAGAATCAAGTCAGATTCCAAGCTTCTTTTATACGTACGAACAAGAAGTAAATGATTTTTTTAGAAGTTAATATTCATATAAAGAAATTAGAAAACACTGAAAATAACTATTGCGAACGTGCCATATACGTATTAAAATATAGTAGAGTCAATAAACGATAAAGACTCTACATAATCGGGACTGTAGTTCAGTGGGAGAATACTTGTCTGGCAGACAAGGGGTCGTGGGTTCGAATCCCATCAGTTCCATAAAATCAGTTGTATCAAGGGTTTAAAACTCTGCACGATGGAATGGTCGCAATACTGTTTCATTTGACCTCTTCATGATTTCCATGAAGAGGTTTTTTATTTTCTTTTTTTATGATTGATCCTCATGATTTTTATAATTGTTCTTTTCATTGCTTCTACTTACAATTTCTCTAAGTTCGCCCTCGTCGCCTTTTGCATTAATAATTTCAAAAAGCTGATTCAGCCCTTCACTTGTTTCATCTTTTGTTTCTTTGTCCATTCTATCCCCTCCTTTTGCTTTTAGGATGCCCATTTTTTACACAATGTTTCATTTAAAAAGCAATTTATACACATTAATGGTCCATAAAAGTATACCTTTACTCGATACACGGATATACTTAATCAATCCTTTAAGTTTTGCAGCGCTTTATAGTTTTTTTAATACTCATCTATAATAAAATACTCATCACAAACTTCATCAAAATCGTTCTCTTCGTGTAATTCTATTTCTTGATTTTTAGATATCTCGTTTTTTTGTGTAAATAGTTTAAAAAACTTGTTTAACATTGCTCCACCTCATATAAATTATTCATACATTCAGTATGATTAATTTATATGAAGCCAGTATGAATTGAAGCTTAAGATAATTTGAAGTTAGATATTAACGTGAGATGTTAAGCGTGTTTACTTCTCTTTGGTTCTATCCATAATCGAAAGAAAAAATGCAAACTATAAAAAAGAACTTTGCATGCTGCTGCAAAGTTCTTTTTTGTACCATCGTTAAAAGTTATTCAGTTAACAGTCCTTCTTACGCTTTTTTTCAAACCATCCATAGGCAATTTCAGCTTCGATTTCTTTATTTCCTGGAGAAACTAAGAAAATAACGTATGAACCGTTGTTTGGAAAGATAAATTTGCCGTCTTCATCGCTTACTAATGTACTTTTCGGCGGAACAACACGGTTAAATACGTTTACCCCTTTAGCAGGAACGCCTTTTACCATTTCTGCAAATTTAATTTTCCCTTTTGGCTTTGAACGTATTGTAGTATTTGCTGGACTCACATTATCTGAAGTTGTTCCTTTTCCAGGGGGGATAGAATTAAACCAAATTTCAGCAGTAAAAGGTTCGTTTGAATAGTTAGTGATAGTAAAAGCATTCACAAATAAATCTACTCCGGAGCCGGAAGGGTTCACTAATCCGCCCCAAGCGTTTCTGTTTCCACCAAAACGAATAGGCTCAGTTTGTCCAACAAAATAGTCTCCTTTTAACGATTGATATAAAGGATTAGGTATATTAACCGCTTTAATATACGGTTTGTTCGACTCATAACTTGACATACAATCACCCCCTTTTTTGTACTATATTTTATGAAGTTTTTCGATAAACGCTTGGACAAGTGTATATATAAACGAAAAAAAGATAGACACCCTCTTGTGCCTACCTTTTTCTATCACTTTTCCAAAATGAAATTTCACTTTTTTCTTTTCTTCCTAGTACTCTTGTCTATACCTGGTGTATAAAGGATTGTTTCGTTACTTTATCGTCCAATGTTTATTTAATCCGTCTACTATCCCTTCTTAAAGTAGTAATCACCTATTCTTTTGTAGTCATAAAATGAAGAATCCTTACCTTTTTTTCACAATACTCAATAATTTCATAACAGGTTGTGAGGATATCATGTCTAGACAGTTCTATTTCATCCAATACAAACTTTGAAAGCTGCTTTTGCAGAACCTCCAGCTTTTTGCTGTCTTCTTCATCGATCCACAGTCCTTCCGTAATACATACATCTGCTAGTTTGTTAATAGATTGAGCCGTCCAGTTTAAGCCGGCTGAAGAAACGGTTATTGTCAGTAAATCATTTTTTATAGCTAAAATAACCTGACACACATGGGTATAGGCATCAACTTTCTTTTGGATAAATGCTTTGCGAAGCTCTTTCTTGTATTGCTCTTTCGACACCGCTATAGTTACGACAGACGTAATGAAAGTTCCTGCCAGCGCGATGAGTGATCCTATCAAAATCCCTATCATTTCTCCTGACAAAACGTTCACCTCTTTAAAGGTATTTCTATATGCTATGGGAATGAAGGAAATGATATGAAGATAAGTACCATGTAAAAACAGCCCTAACTTAGAAAAGTTAGGGCTGAAACACTAAAATAGGATGATAACCAAATTAGATAATGCGACTTGTAATAATTCCTTCAATTTGACCAATTTTTTCTTCTAGCTCAGGCACAATCTCGTCACTTACTTGATTGTCAATATCGATCATTGTATACGCATATTCACCGCGGCTTCTGTTCACCATATCTGCGATGTTTAAATTGTAGTTTGAGAATACTTGCGTAAGTTGTCCTACCATATTCGGTACGTTGTGATGGAAAGCAGCTACGCGTTTTTTCCCAGTGTAAGGAAGAGATGCATTCGGGAAGTTCACTGAATTTTTAACGTTTCCTGTTTCTAAGAAATTTTTCACTTGACGTGCTGCCATTACCGCACAGTTTTCTTCTGATTCTTGAGTTGATGCCCCTAAATGAGGAATTGGCACAACATTTTTCATGTTCAAGACATTTTGATTTGGAAAATCTGTAATATATCGACCAACTTTTCCACTTTCAAGAGCAGCTTTCATATCTTCTTCGTTTACAAGCTCACCGCGTGAGAAGTTCAAAATATGAACATCTGGTTTCATGATGCTAAACGTCTCTTTATTGAAAACACCTTTTGTATCGTCCGTTAATGGAACGTGAACCGTAATATAGTCAGATGCTGCAAATAGTTCTTCTAGAGACATTGCACGCTGTACGTTGCGAGACAAATTCCAAGCTGTATTAACAGAAATGAATGGATCAAAACCAATTACGTCCATATCTAAATCAAGCGCGTCGTTTGCTACAAGAGCACCAATTGCACCTAAACCAATAACGCCTAATGTTTTACCTTTGATTTCTTTTCCAACAAACTGTTTTTTACCTGCTTCAACTAACTTAGGAATTTGATCACCTTGGCCGTCTAATCCTTTTGTCCATTCAACTCCAGCAAATAAGTTACGAGAAGAAGCCATAATTGTAGTTAAAACCATTTCTTTTACTGCGTTTGCATTAGCTCCTGGCGTATTAAATACAACGATACCTTGCTCCGTGCAAGCGTCCACCGGTATATTGTTAACCCCTGCTCCAGCTCGTGCAATAGCTTTTAAATTTTGGTCAAATGCCATGCTGTGCATGTTAAAGCTACGCACGACAATCGCATCTGGATTTTCGCTGTCGTTGTCAATTTGATAACCTTCTTGATTAAAAACATTTAGACCTTTTTGTGCAATGTTGTTTAATGTTTTGATTGTTTGTACTTTTTCTAATGTTAATGTGCTCATTTTGTACTCTCCTCTGATTATCATCGTAGTTTTACATGTTTTTACCTTTGGATAAAGGAACTTCATTTTTAATTTTTTTAAAAGTCTGGTTTTTTAGCCTACATGTCTGATAACTTCTATATCCTCTCCCCCTAAACAGAAAGAGGTAAGAGATATGTATTAATCCCTTACCTCTGCCCAGGCGAACGGCTACGTCACTATATGCTTCCTCACGGTTATCCGCGTTTCGCCAGTCACATATAGTCTTTGAAATTAAGTATATTCTAGCAAACTCTTTCAGAACGTTCAACCTTTTTTTAAAAGTTTGCTTTTTTCAGTCTAATTTTTAATCTCTTTGGTGAATCTCCTAATATATTGACAAATACCCTAATACATGTTAAATAAAAAGAGTGATTAGCACTCTATCTATTCAAGTGCTAATTATTTTGTAAGCCCTATTTGGAAAGGAGAACTTCTTATGTCAAAAAAAGAATTTAAAGCCGAATCAAAGCGATTATTAGAGATGATGATTAATTCCATCTATTCTCAAAAAGAAGTATTTTTGAGAGAACTTCTATCAAATTCAAGCGATGCAATCGATAAAATTTATTACAAAGCTTTAACAGATGACTCCTTGCGTTTTAACAAAGAAAGCTATTACATAAAAGTAACACCCGATAAAACTAACCGTACCTTAACCATTACAGATACTGGAATTGGCATGACGCAAGAAGAGCTTGAAAGCAGCTTGGGCACGATTGCGAGAAGCGGTTCTCTTGCATTTAAAAACGAAAATGAAACAAAGGATGGGCACACGATTATCGGCCAATTCGGCGTTGGGTTTTACGCAGCGTTTATGGTGGCAGATGTCGTAACGGTGATTAGTAAAGCGTTAGGCAGCGATGAAGCCTATAAATGGGAATCTACTGGTGCTGATGGTTATACAATCGAACCTTGCGACAAAGAAACGGTTGGGACTCAAATCATTTTGAAAATTAAAGAAAATACAGAAGATGAAACGTATGATGAGTATCTAGAAGAGTATCGTTTAAAAGAGATCATTAAAAAGTATTCAGACTTTATCCGCTACCCGATTAAAATGGACATAACGGAAAAACGGCCTAAAGAAGGTTCTGATAACGAGCTAGAAGATTGTACAGAAGAACAAGTTATCAACAGTATGGTACCGATCTGGAAGAAAAATAAAAATGAATTGACTTCAGAAGACTATGAGCAGTTTTATTCAGAAAAGCGCTACGGATTTGATAAACCGCTCACTCACCTTCATATTAATGTGGATGGAACGATTCGCTACAATGCTATTTTATTTATTCCAGAAAATAGTCCGTTTGATTACTACTCAAAAGAATTTGAAAAAGGGCTTGAACTGTATTCAAACGGAGTCTTAATTATGAATAAATGTGCAGATCTTCTTCCAGACTACTTTAGCTTTGTAAAAGGTATGGTAGATTCTGAAGATTTATCTCTTAATATTTCACGTGAAATTTTGCAGCAAGACCGCCAGCTTCAGCTGATTGCCAAAAACATCGGCAAGAAAATCAAAAACGAATTAAAAAGCTTGCTTAAAAACGAACGTGAAAAGTACGAGAAGTTTTATGAATCATTTGGCCGCCAGCTAAAATACGGCGTTTACAGTGACTTTGGCAGCAACAAAGATGTATTAAAAGACCTGCTTTTATTCTATTCTTCTACAGAGAAAAAGCTCGTAACACTAAACGAGTATGTATCGCGCATGCCTGAGGATCAAAAGTATATCTATTATGCATCAGGCGAATCATACGACCGAATTGAAAAGCTTCCTCAAGCAGAATTGGTTGCAGATAAAGGATACGAAATTCTGTATTTTACAGAAGATATCGATGAATTTGCGATTAAAATGTTAATGACGTACGAAGAAAAAGAATTTAAATCTGTTTCGAGCAGTGACTTAGGGATTGAAGCAGAAGAAGAACAGCTCAATGAGTCTGAGGAAAAAGAAAATAAAGAGCTATTTGACTATATGAAAAAAGCTTTGGCGGGAAAAGTAGGAGATGTGCGCGCGTCTAAACGTTTAAAAACACACCCCGTTTGCTTATCAGCTGATGGTGAAGTAACGATTGAAATGGAGAAAATTTTAAGTGCTATGCCTGACAATCAGCATGTAAAAGCAGAAAAAGTGTTAGAAATTAA
Organism: Priestia sp. FSL W8-0524; assembly: GCF_038005965.1. Classification (NCBI taxonomy): domain Bacteria; kingdom Bacillati; phylum Bacillota; class Bacilli; order Caryophanales; family Bacillaceae; genus Priestia; species Priestia sp. FSL W8-0524. Next base: position 2,123,511 of record NZ_JBBOUG010000001.1, on the reverse strand, counting down.
CGTAAATCATGATGTATTCGCTTCTTTAAAAGATGCATTTGAAAATGACAAAGAGAAATTAGACCTTTATACAAATTTATTATATAACCAAGCTCTTTTAATTGAAGGCTTATCTATTAGTGATCCCGTTGAATTCACAAATGATATTTGTAAAATTATGATATAAAAATCAGGCGCAGAATCATTCTGCGCCTGATTATATGTATGGCATAATAAAAGTAGTTATATAGTAAGAAGCGATAAAAATGGGTACGGGCAGTTCTTCTGTTACTCTTATTGAGTGTTTTCCTTGTTTAAAATGAAAAAGGTCTGATTTAAACTCCGCGACTTTTTCTCTTTTTTGATTAAAAATACATGCTTCCTCTACAGCTTCATGACTACTTAACATGTAGACGTTATTTCCCCATCTAATTTCTTGTGCTCCTTCGTTTTTAATTATTCCCTTACCTAATAGATCCCCCACTGTTTTTCCATTTTCTTTTATCACCCACCGGTGTTTTTTCACGTGATCAATAAACACCGTTCTTCCTTCCCATTGAACTTGTACATGTACCTTTAAGCCGCAGGAAAAGATAGGAAACCAAGAAATAGAATCTAACACTGGAAGTCCATCACGAGTTAAAAAATCAATACTTTTAGTCCACATGTTTTTATGCACTCTCTTAAGCTGTCCGACATTTTCTCCATTTTCATTTGTAACTGCTACGGTCTTTCCCGCTGATTTAAAATAGGGAAGATAAAAAATATATTCTTGCATATAGGCCTCCAAAGATTCTGTACCTTATATTATATTAACAGCATGTACATAGTTATGTTTCTATCTTTCATATAGTTCGTTTGTTTCTTTTGATTTCTTACTTTGTTTAAATTGGCTTTGATTTTCTTTTAAATGCTTTAGTAAAGCAACAATCAAGAAACTAACAATCACAAGAAGAAGCCAAGAGCTAATTTTACTTATATGAACCATTGTCCACTGCTGCTGTTGATCTGGATACTGCCATGCTCCGAAAAATGTTGCGATATTTTCAGCGATCCAAATGAAAAAGCCAATCAGTACAAAAGACAATACTAAAGGCATGCGATATGTACGTTTGTTAACCGTAAAATATACAAAAGTTCGATAAAAAATAAGTAAAGTAAAAAGTTTTAAAAACCAGCGGAAGTCGTAAATAAAATGATGCGTGAAAAAATTAAGGTAAATAGCCATACTTAGTATAATGACAATCCACGTAGAAGGCCAATTCGTAAGCTTTAATTCAAGCCTTCTCCACACTTGGCACATGTAGCTGGCTACACTAGCATACATAAATCCGCTGTACAGGGGAACTCCCCAGACTTTAGTGAAAGCTTTTTCTGGATAGCTCCATGAGCCCATATGAACTTTATAGAGTTCTAACGTTAGTCCAATTAAATGAAATACTGCAATGACTTTTACTTCATCAAGCGTTTCCCGTTTAAACATCACCATTAAAACTTGAGTTCCTAGACAGGCTAATAAAATAAGGTCATATCTAGAAATAAACGGTACTTCAATTATTTTTGTCATAGCCAATGTCAGAAAAATAATAACAGGAAAAACGCAGGATTTTGCTTGTTCTAAACCAAAATAGATTAATTGCTTCATTGTAACATCCTATCTTTATAGTATTCTTTAGTGTGTTCACGGAAATGATTCCCTGAAAATTATTGCAGATTTTTCAAATTTATTCAATAAGCATCTCCGCTGTTTTTGCAACTAAACTATCATATCCAGCGGAGATTCGTTTTCTCCGTTAACTTTTCAAAAAATCGGTTATTCTCTGTACATAGCGCTCTTTATCGTAAGATAAGTACAGATAACTGGTTAACTGTACAGGCTCCCCAAAGAAAAAACGTTCATACAGTGTTTCCCTTGTGCCAAACGGACTCATAGTTAAGTCCCATGCTAGCCGAAAAAGCTTAATTCGATCTTCTGCCTCTCTCGATTTAGCTTGCAAATAACGTGTAATATCTTCTTTAACCAATGAGCGGCACGTATTTTCGGTTGGTATTGCCATTAGTCCGCTTGCACCTAAAAGCTGAATAATCTCTGTAAAGGTAGGATATGTTTTTGAAAATATATTTGCGGCAATACGAAGTGTAGTTTCATTCGGACGCATGTATCCCCATGGATCAATCTCCGCTTCTTCTTCTGCTTTCATTACGAGAGCTTTCATCGTTTCTAGCGCAATAATAAGCTCCGTTGCTTTTTCTCGCACATGCGGATAGTCCGCAATGTTAATGGTTTCAATCAGAGATTGTACAATCCCTAATACAAACTCTGTTTTGACAATTCTCCTTGAAGTTACTTGATGCAGAGCAAAAGCCGAGAAGGAACTAGAGCCAAGGAATGCATTGGATACATCTACATTTTCATAAAAAAACACGCGGTCCCACGGTACTAATACACGTTCAAAGACAACAATGGTATCCATTTCTTCAAATCTAGAACTTAATGGATAATCAAACGTTGAATCTGTTCCTGCAAACGATTCTCTACAAATAAATTTAACTCCTTCTGTATTACTTGGAATTGAAAAAGCAAACCCTTTTTCTTTTCCTTGAATGCCTGCTGAAGACAGTACGAGCAGCTCATCCGTCATGCCACCCTGTGTAGCAAGCAGTTTCGCACCTTGGATAACGATTCCCTCATTGCTTTTATCAACTATTTTTGCTGCTATCGGTTCATCGTTTTGCTCGTAATAAAATTGGATTCGATTGACTTGAGGATCGATGAATGTATGAGTGAGCGATAAATCGTGCTCTCTCACATATTCATAATAAGAAATGATGTTTTCAGGAAAGCAATTTTCTTCTCCTCTCAGGAGTTCTGCAGAGGATGCAAAAGCCATCAATACAGTATTCATATAATCTGGACTTCTCCCCATCATACCGTGAGTTAAGCGAGCCCACTGCTGAGTCATCTCTCGTCTCTTTTTTAACTCTTCTTTTGTTGTAGGCTGTAAATAAGATGTACCAAAAAAATCCTCGGAATCCGGAGATTGGTATGTCATGATATCTTTAATTTTTTTATCATGCTGAAGATCATAAAGTTTAGCTTGACTATTAATGGCTCCTTTAAAAGCCGGATGTTCTGATATATTGCCTGTTACGAGCTTGCCATCAACCCATACATTTGCTTTTAATTGATTGATTCTCTCTACGTATTGCTTCCCATTAATTGCTGACATACTCCCACTCCCAGACTTTCAATAAATATTTTCACCTATTGCATTTTTATCATATTACGATGTCTTTTCCATGTTTCCTTCATACATCACAGCTTTGCGCATAAAAAAAAGAAGGTCACAATAACCTTCTTTTTTTTATGATTTATTTATATTGAATATCATTTCTTAGGGATTCAACTTTGCTTAATGCTTGGTCAATATCAGGCTCTTCAACATTAAAGTGCGCAAGTGCATCGTGAAGATGCTTAGCAATTGCATTAAAATGTTCGGGCTGAATATTCATATTTGCATGCGCTTTGGCCATCGACTTTCCTGAATATTGATTCGGTCCACCTAAGGCAAAGCTTATAAACTTGGCTTGATGTCGACGTTGTTTATCCATATCCGTGTGCTCGAAAAAATGACTAACTGTTTCGTCTTTTAAAACAAGCTCAGAATAAAAATAGTCTACTACTTTTTCAATCGCTTCTTGTCCGCCCACTTTTTCATACAATGTTTGTTCCAAAACAATTCCTCCTTTTGTACCTTTAACCATTATTACCCAATACAAGTATTCATATTCTTTGAAAGGCTTCTTTATGGGAATTCGTTATCGTCATGTTTTATTCCTCTTCCTCATAATGAATAAAATGTAAAGGGAATGAACGCAGTGCAAAGGAGTTGTAGAAACTGCATTTAATATCTATCGTTACTGGTCTGAATCATTACATTTTGATAAGTGCTGGTCTAATATACGTAAGTATAAGCCGGTACGCCTTTTACTCCTACTCGGCATGAAAAAAGAGAGCCGGCAGCTTCTTCGTATTTTTCTTCTTCCTTAGCTGTGGTGATAAATAAAGTTTGTAAATCGTCTCCTCCAAATGTACAGCAGGTTACATTGGAAACAGGAAGATGAATAGATTCTATAATTTCTCCTTTCTCTGGATCTACACAAATAACTTTCGAACCTCCCCAAAGCGCTACCCACAGTCGGTCGTGCTCATCAATTGTCATTCCATCAGGAAACCCGTCTATATCTGAAAGGTCAATCACCACTTTTTCATCTTCGAGCCTTGTTGTTTCTTTAGAAAATGAATAAGACATAATTTTATTTTTCGGGGAATCAACCAGAAAGAATTTGTCTCCTGTTCGATTCCAAGCTAGCCCGTTTGACACGCTTAATCCTTCTTTAGCACTCTTAATTACACCTTTTTCATCTACTACGTACAGCTGGGCTTTTCCTTCTTCATCTTCTTCACTCATCGTGCCAATCCAAAAGCGATTATATGGATCACATTTCCCGTCATTAAAACGCATGTTTTTTTCAAGAGTATCTAAACGGATATACTCTTCATGATTCTTTTTGTTTTTATCCACTAAAAGCAGCTGATTACGAGTGGAGACGACCAATTTTGAATGATTGGTTGTAGAAACGCTTGTAACAACTGAAGGAAGATCCATATCTTCTAATGTTGTCGTTTTTGGATCGTACGTAAGAAGTTTTTTATCTAAAATGTCTACTAGCACTAATCTTTGATTTTCTTCATCCCATAGAGGTCCTTCCAGTAAACGTCCATCGTACTTTTTTTCAATTTTCGCTTCCATTTTCAAGCTCCTTTGTTGTTTTTATGTACAACCGTTTTTTAATCGCTTTCTAAAAAATATTCCTTTAAGTATGCAAAACAAAAAAACAGGAATATGTTTCCTTTTTATAAATACCCGTTGCATAACCTTCTCTAAACACTAGGTTACAAGAGAATCTTTTCATAAAAAAACAGCACGCTGTATATAGCGTGCTGTTTTTTTATTATAAAGTTACGTGTTCGTTTTCTAACTCTTTAACACGTACTGTAAATTCTTCTTCTGTTAAACCATGTTCTTTTACATAGCGGTTACGGGGACTTACTCGGCATTCATGTGAACAAGCGCGTAAATATTTGTGTTCGTTTTCTTCAGAAGCTAAGATTTTCTTATTGCATTCTGGGTTTGAGCAGTTAACATAACGTTCGCAAGGCTCGCCGGTAAAGTGATCCTTCCCGACAATCACATGCTCTTTTTGGTTAACTGGTACGCTGATGCGCTCATCAAATACATAGCACTGACCATCCCATAGTTCACCTTGTACTTCTGGATCTTTTCCGTATGTTACAATACCTCCGTGAAGCTGGCTTACATCTTCAAAACCTTCTTCAAGAAGCCATCCAGAGAATTTTTCACAGCGAATACCGCCTGTGCAGTACGTTAAGATTTTTTTATCTTCAAACTGATCTTTGTTGTCGCGAATCCATTCAGGAAGCTCACGGAAGTTTTGAATATCCGGACGAACAGCTCCTCGGAAGTGGCCTAGATCGTATTCATAATCGTTTCGTGCATCGATTACGACCGTATTTTCATCTTGCATCGCTTGATAAAATTCTTTTGGGCTTAAGTAATTACCCGTTACGCGAAGAGGATTCACATCTTCTTCTAATCGAAGAGTTACTAATTCTTTGCGGTGACGCACGTGCATTTTTTTGAACGCATGTTCATCTGCTTCGTCTATTTTAAATACAATACCTTCAAAACGAGGATCATTTTTCATCGTTTCCATGTATTTATCTGTTTGTTCAACTGTTCCTGATACTGTTCCATTGATCCCTTCAGCCGCAATTAAAATGCGTCCTTTTAGTTCAAGCTCTTTACAAAATGCCAAGTGCTGAGCTGTGAACTCTTCAGGATTTTCAATTGGAGTGTACAAATAATATAGTAGTACTTGATATGGTTTTCTTTCAGTCATGTTGCTTCTTCCACCTATCTGTTTATATTTGCAAGATATAATGCATGTAGGTCGGTTATTGTGAACCGAATTGATGGTAACAATTCATTACTTAAAGGTACATTACGACAAAAACAACATCCTTTTTATGAGGATGCTTCTATCTAAAAAGTATTACAGTGAATGATTGTTTCAAAAACATACAGTATTTAAGCCTGTAATAGTATAACATATCAAGGCGAACACTTCTAGGATTTGTTTTTTTATGAACATTTTCTTGCGGAGATACGTTCTACCTGAGCTTTTCTGCGCATACATGATGAGATATGAACCTTTGAGATTGGAGGCGGAAATGATGCCTTTTTATACATTAAAAGACGGTGCAACTTTATACTATGAACAACAAGGGGAAGGAACACCTATTATTTTCATTCACGGAGTTTGGATGAGCAGTCGTTTTTTTCACAACCAGCTTTCTTTTTTTTCGAAACAGTATCAAACTATTCTTTTGGATTTAAGAGGACATGGAAATTCAAGTCATACTCCATATGGTCACACAATTTCCACTTATGCTCGCGATGTGCATGAGTTTATAAATAATAATCGATTAAAAGACGTCATATTAGTAGGCTGGTCGATGGGTGCTTTTGTTGTGTGGGAATATTTGAAACAATTTGGTGAAGAAAATGTAAAAGGGAATATTATTGTAGATGAAATGGCTTCAGACTTTAAATGGTCAGACTTTCCAATCGGTGCATTTGATTTACCTGCCCTTATTTCGCTTATGCAAGGTATTCAGCTTGATCGAACAAGTACATTAGAAAGTTTTATTCCGCTTATGTTTAAGGATGAATTAACTGAAAAAGATAAACATTGGATTATGAAAGAAGTAACGAAAATGCCCGAGTCGATAGCTAGTGCTATTTTGTTTGATCAATCCATTGTGGACTATCGAGAATTCCTCCCGTTTATTACAATTCCTACTTTACTGTGCTTTGGAAAAGAAGAAAAACTCATTCCTGTAGCGGCTGGAAGGCATATTCAAAAGCTGGTTTCAGGTTCTGTACTTGAAGTTTTTGAGAACAGCTGCCACTGCCCTTTTCTCGAAGAAAGCGATCGGTTTAACAAAGTTGTGAGTGATTTTATCGAGCGTATCTAATTTACAACAAAAAAAGAATTGCCTTGTTTCTAACGGATTCGGTTGGTAGAAAGAAGCATAAGTTAGAACTACAAATCAGCAATATAAATGGTAAGTAAAAGCGCTCGAAAAAAATCCGAGCGCTTTTACACTTAATGTTCTCCGCCCTCATTGAACTTAACTCTTTTACAGTTTGAAGCGATAACTTATAAGAATATCTTTTGGTTCAAAACCAACTTTCATATATACTCGATTTGCTTGACTATTTGCTCTATCAACGGTTAGTTTAATTTCATTAATTTGTGGAAATGAAAACATCTCTGTTAAAACTTCCTTTAACAACCTCGTTCCTAGACCTTGACTCTGAGCATTCTTTGAAACACCAATATACTCCAATGAAGCCTCTCGCATTTCGGTATCGACTTCAAAGTACGCATAGCCTTGCAACTCATTAGACATATTTTTAAGTATCTTTAACATATTTCTATCGTTAAGTCTCTCAATAATTGTTTTTCCATCATAATAAGTATTTTGAAACATTGCGTTATGCAGCATTTCAAATGCTTGAAAATCACTATGTTTAAATGGCTCGCTTTTCATTTCAATAACTTTATCAAAATTTTGTTCTTTAATTTCTAAGATCAAGTGTTCACCAGTCTTTTTTGCTTTTATTTCATTCATAAATACTTGTTGTAGCTCATTTTCTTCATTGATAAAAAAATGAAATTTTTGAATCAAAGGATTTTCATTAACTAACTGTTTCCATAATTGAGATTGCAAATAAATAGAAGATGTTTTATTAAAAGGTCCCCACACTTCTGCTACCGTTTCTTCGATATCAAATCCAATAGCCGCTAAAATTTCTCCTGTCCTATTTCTAGCGATTAAAAATTTAATATCACCCTCGTCACTAATAAAATCTTCTTTTAATGTCTGGTAGATTTCTTCTTCTTTTTCACCACAATAACCAATATGTGATGTTTTCTGACTATTTGTTTCTGATAGAAATCGAGATAATTCACCGAGGTTATTTGGTTTTTCTATAATAGCATCCATAACACTATCCCCTTCTTTAACTCCAATTTAGTGTCGTGTTCGTTCCTACTTCAAGCTATCCCTGCTTATTAACCCCTTTTACCTTCCTAGTTTGAAATTATTATTCTATATGATATTAATTAATCTCAACACAAATAAGGTAATGAAATCTCGCGTCCGTCATAGGCAAAGCTTACGTTTTTATCTAAAAGCATTTCACCGTGCTTTGGGATATCAATATCGTGTGATAAATGAGTAAACACCATGTTTTTTGCCTGTAGCTTCGCTTTAATCTCCATTGCCTCTGTCACATCATATACGGATCTTTTTTCTTTTTGAAGATATTCTTTCCAGAAAGATGTACCGAATATCAGTAAATCTAAGTGGTAAAAAGGCTTCCACTGTTCATTTGTCACATTAAAAGAATCGGATACATACGCCCAGCGTTCGCCTTGTTTTTGATGAACTACAATGCCGTAGGAATAACCGTTAAATCCGTGATTCACTTTATGAAACGTAATGGCCGTTTCTCCGCTTTCCCACTTTAACGTGCCATTAAAGGTAAGCCCTTTTCTTTTTGCGAGATAAGGAAATCTTTCAGTTAACTCGCTGATGACTTCAGGGGCTCCTACGACTTCTGTACTTACATTATTCCAGTAGCATAAGTCGGCTAAATCCCCTAAACCAGCAACATGATCATTGTGAGGATGAGTAATAAACACGGTAGAAGGGATTTTTTTGTTATTGTATAAATGAAATTGATGTTTAAAATCAGGTGATACATCAATCAAACACACATTACCGTCCAGTGTGAACTGTGCACTAGGTCTTGTGCGCTGATTTAATGGATCTTTTTGCGCGCATACTTTACAGTCACATAATAATCGAGGCACTCCTTGAGCATCGCTCGTCCCATAAAATAAAAGCTTGTTCATTGCTCTGTTTCCCCCTTTTTTTCTTCTAAAGGTCTATCTTTTTATTTTAAGAAATGCCCTATGGTGTTCTGCATCTTTCTTTTATTTGTCCTTCTAGAATAAAACCAGCTTTTATGTAAAACAGCCAGTCTTTTTAACGACTGGCTTTGCTATATTCCTTATAAAAAACGTTTTTATGCTTTTTCTATTGCTTTCTTTCTTCGTCTCTTTCAACAATATGCTGAAGAATAGATAATTTGTTTGTCCAAAATTGTTCGTAGTAAGAAAGCCAATCTTTTATCTCTTTCAAAGGCTCTGGCTGAAGATGATACACTTTTTCTCTGCCTTTTTTTTGTCCATGGACTAGGTCTGCTTCTGAAAGTATATGAAGATGCTTGACAACAGCGGTACGGCTTATTGAAAAATGGGACGTTATTTCTGAAATAGGCAATTCTTTTTCAGAAAGCAGCTCAAGTACTTTTCTTCGAGTAGGATCAGCAATGGCTTGAAAGATATCATGCTTGGCAGCTGATGAAGTCATTTAGTTTTCAACAACCTTTCGAAGTTTTTCATTCACGAGACTAGTCCACCCGTAGCTCATTCTATCTCGTACCACTGAACTCTTTTCGTTTGCTTTTTCAAGAAGTGTTTCAGCTTCTTTCCAGCCGCTATGAATAAGCGTAAATTCAGTTTGATTACCCATTTCTTTTAAGGTAAACGAAACGACCCATCCATCCGTATCCCAAGAGAAAGAAAGATAGTTTGGTGCATCTATTTCTAATACTTTACACGGAGATGGTCCAAAAGGCGATTGCAAATGAAATTCATATCCTACCAGAGGCTGAAAATCATTAGGCATGAACCATTGTTGGAGCCCTTCTGCGGTTGCTACTTTATCCCAAACTTTTTGAATCGGAGCGTTAAATATTATCGTCTGTTTTACATCTTCTACTACACTTTTATCATTCATCGTTGTCTTCATTCTCCTTTTCCAAAAATAATACCAAAAGGTGTTATATAAAAATAATATAACACCTTTTGGTTTCATGTCAATTCTTCTTTCGAAAAATGAAATCCTTCAATACATCTCCGTTCTTTGATAAAGAAATTTGTTATAATGTTGAATGAGTGCATTTTGTTATATTTCAAATATATCTTTTAAACGATGCTTCGTCCGCTTTGTGCCAATGCATAGTGAATACCGTGCTGCAATGTTTGAAAACAATCATATTTTGATAAATCAATATGAGTCTTTGATATAACTAAGCCTAAGTCAGCAGAAATTCCTACTAAAATTGTTTTCGTACCAATCAGGGACGCTGCTGCACCTAATTTTTCAATAAGACTTGCCGTATATTCAGTAAGTTCTTTATCCAATCCGGTTAAATCCAGCACAAGATAATTAGCCTGATGTTTTGGGAGGTTATTTAATGTATTGACAATCAAATCTTCCGTTCGATCCTCGTCGTACTTGCCAATCAAAGGAACGACGACTATGCCTTCCAAAACCGGAATAATAGGAGAAGAAAGCTTTTTAATAAGATCTTTTAACTCTGCCGTTTTTTCTGCTACAATGTTTTGCAAATGTTCTATTTTCTGCGCTTCTTTTCTTCTCGCTAATTGATGAATATTTTGAGTGATATCAATGTTGGAAGGGAAGTATTCTACTGTGGTGCATTCATGCCCTTCTATTTGATGTTGAATCACCTTGTACCAAATGTTTGTTCCGAATAGTCCTGTGAAAATCCCTGCGTAATGGGCCGGAAGAAAATTTCCTCCCTTTGTTTTCTTTTGGGCCACGTTAATTTTATGTTCCCAACTGTCTTTTAATTCAGCAGATAGAGTTTTACTTTCAGGATCTAAATATTTTATAGTAGTTTTTCCCCATCCAGCCGAAGCGTATGTATTTGTAATTAACTCAGCCGCTTCAAAAACCGTTACGCCCTTCATGTTTTGAAAGTACTCTCCTACTACTAATCCTTGTCGAAAACCAGTAGTTTCCAGTACTACCGAAGCTGCCTCTTCTCCAGATATTTCTTCGATTGTGTCAAACAATGTTTTCATCGCCGAAGAAATCCAAAAAAGAATCGCATCTTCTCCTTCAAAGCTAAATTTTCCTTTTTCTAAATCCCAAGCAAAACTAAGACCACCTATATCAATATTCTTTTTTTCACCCATGCCGGAATCTCCTTTTTATATAGTCTCTCTACTATAGTGGTTTTTACGTAAAAGTGAGTATGAATTACCTTGGATGCTGCTTTTTTTAATCTTATCATTATTAGCTCTAAAGGAACAATTCTTTTCAACCTACTGAGCTTGTAATAGTGGTGAAATAAAAAAAGCTTCTATTTTATGAAGAAGCTTTTCGGCTGAATTATTTAGTTTTCCTCATTCCCCTGACAGCTCGGACATTCATAAACGTGCACAAAATAAAGCCCAACATGGTAAAAACGTTTTCCTAAGCAGTCTGGACATGTGCCTGCTTCACGCATTTGTTCGCGTCGTTTTTCTCGCTGATTAGCTAAAAGATTTACAAATTTCATTAAAAAGACCTCCGCATGTTTTTGACTATAGGTTTTCCTAGTAGGAAGCCTTTTATTCGACCCGGTATATTTATCACAGCGCCTGCTTAAGTTTACTTTTAATCATGCTCAAGTTTTCTAATAGCACAAAAAAAGGATAGATAAAGCAGTCTCATGACGCTCATCTATCCTTCATTTTTACTCTATCTAATGCTTAACGTTATATCTGATTGGTGATAAAATCCAGCATATATAAGTTATTCTTCTACTTTGTATTTTTCTTTTTTTCGAAGAAACGGCCACCAGTTTCCTTCTCCAAGCGTCACGACAATCGCTGGCATAAGAAGCGGAAGAATAACAAGACCATAAAGTAAAAGACCGATGATAACAACTGTTGCTACATGAACAAGCGTTAATACACCTGATGGCATCATAGCCCCAAACGTTCCGGCTAGGATAATAGCGGCAGTAATAATAACCGACCCCATCTTACTCATAGACGTAACCATGCCTTCTGCTACGCCGCTTTTCACTTCTTCGTTAAAACGGTCTAACAAGAAAATAGAATAGTCAATTCCAAGAGCAACTAAAATAACAAAACTAAAGAATGGCACGGCCCAGCTGATTCCGTCATTCCCCATTATATCCACGAATAGAAGCTCTGAGATTCCCATTGCTGTATAATACGTAAGCAACAGTGAAGCAATCATGTATACAGGCATGATCATTGAACGGAATAAAATGGTCAAAACAATAAACAATCCAATCATCATAATAACCATTGTGCGTGAAAGATCCGTTGTAGATAAATCTTTTAAATCCGCATTTGAGCTCGATACCCCTCCATACACAATTTCTGTATGCTCAAACGGCGTATCAACGACTTCGCTTGCCACCGCTTTTTCAATATTTTTTACGGTTGAAATGGCTTCTTCAGAATATGGATTTTGATCGAGCACTACGCTGAGCTTAACTCCTTTTCCATCTGCAAAAGAATAGTTGTCGATGGATTGTTTAAACCCTTTATCTTTCATCACTTCTGTTGGAAGATAAATACCCGTATCTCTCACTGTTGAGCTGTCACTCATGTTATCAAGCATACCTGTTGCTTTTGTTAAGCCATCTGAGATTTTCGTTAGCCCATCATTTGCACTGTCAACACCTTCTGCTAATTGATTGATACTGTCTGATAGGGTTCCGACTTGGCCTTGCTGAGCTGAAAGATTCTCATTTGCTTGTTGAAGACCGGTTTGAATGGTAGTAAGCTGTTTGCTGAGTGCTGCAAGCTGAGGAACCGCTTGCTGCACATTTCCTGTTGTAGAGAGCTGAGTGCTGACAAGCTGCAGCTGTTGATTAACTTGAGCTAATCCGTCTGCGGCAGGTGCAAGTGACCCGCCAGGTTCTTTAGAAGCAGAACCCGTTTGGTCAGCTATTTGATTTAGCCCTTTTTCAATACCACTTAATCCTTTTTGTACATCTCCGATTCCTTTAACAGCATCTTTGATTCCGTCTGATACAGAGCCCAGCTGTGAATTAACATATAAATCATCAATCTTTTCTCCGGTAGGCTGTGTGATCGTCATAACAGAATCCACGTGATCCACTTTTTCAATTGCTTTGCTTATATTTCCTAAATACGGAATAACATCCGCCTTTGTTAACTCTTTATCTCCTTTAATAATAACATTGACAGGAAATGCTTTTCCTTCTCCCAGTGCGTCACTGATAGCATTTAGTCCTTTTATAGATTTATAATCACTGCTTATTTCAGCAGTAGAATCAAACGATACTTTTGAGTCATACGTTACAATAAAAGGCACGGTAATAATCGCTGTAATGACTAAAAATACGAACGGTCGCGCTACTGCCTTTCTTCCTAAAAACCCCCACAGCTTATTATCGCTATGAGAAGCCACTTTTTTAGACGGCCAAAATAATTTTTCTCCAAGCGTAACCATAAAAAGTGGCAGCAAGGTAAATAAAATCACTAGCAGCACACCAACTCCCACTGCTACGCCAACGGCCGATTGGAAAATAGCAAACTTGGCAAATCCGATGGCTGCAAAACCAATAAATACGGCAATTCCGCTGATGAATAACGTTCTTCCTGCTGTACGGTAAGCCGTGATCGTGGCTTCTACTTTATCATGTCCGTTAGCCAATTCTTCACGGAAACGGTTAAGTAAAAGAATGCAGTAATCCGTACCTATTCCAAACAAAATAGCTACTAAGAACGTTTGCGTGAACGTTGAGATTGGAAAATCGACATTTTTAACTAAAATACCTAGTAACGATTGACTGATTAAGTATGTGATTCCCACAATTAAAATAGGAATAAACGGCGTCACGACTGAACGGAAAACGAGTAGAAGCAAACCTAAAATCAAGAAGATAGTAATAAACTCGGTTTTCTTTAACCCTTCTTCTGAACTGTGTGCAAAATCCTGATTAATAAGAGATGCACCTGTTACATATGCCGTAACGTCTTTTGGCACGCTGTCATAAATCTGATTCGCTATTTTTTCAACTTTTTCATCCGATCCACTGACAGTAACCGGAACTAAAACGGTTTTTTTATCTTTAGACATTAATTGGTTACGAACATCTTGATCATCTGTTAAAGGCGTTGTAACATCTTTTACACCTTTAATTTTCTCTGTCTTATCAATGATTTTCTGTATTTGTTTCTCACTATCTTTATCTAATGCGTTATCTAGCTTGATCACCATGCTGATGGTGTTACTGTCTTCCCCGGCATTTTTGAGAATTTGGCTGGCCCTAGATGAAACGGCATCATCAGGAAGCTGAGACTGTCCTTTTTCACTTGCGAGCTTTGTTAAATTGGGTGCCGTTAGCATCAATATGACCGTTAAAGCTAAAATAAAGGCCGCAATCACCCATTTAAATTTCACAATAAATTTCATTTTTTGCTTTCCCCTTTTATAGTTAACTTTTCTTTTGCCATTGTAAGAATTTCAATAAATGTATCTATTTTTTCTTCTTCTACATCATCAAACAAATTCTCAATGATACTAAAACACGCGGCATTTCCGTCATGTATTACCTTTTCTCCTTCAGCCGTAATCTTAATAAGCTTAGAACGTTTATCGCTCTCTAGTTCATTAGTGTCCCACTCCACAAGCCCTTTTTCGAGCAGTTTTTTAATTCGATTCGAAATGGCACTTTTATGAACACCTTGCAAGACAGCGAGACTGCCAGGTGAAGATGGACCTTTAATCATTAAACTATTTAACAAATCAAACTGCTGCCTTGAGACATGTTCGAAGAGGTTATGGCTCAGCTCTCTGTGAATGACTTCTGTTCCTACAAACAGCACTTCTTCAAAAAGTTCTACAGCTTGATATAGCTTGCTTTTCGTCACTTCTTTCCCTCCTTTAGTTTATAGGTATAAACTATTCAACTTTAAAAATAGTTTATAGGACTAAACTTTATTCTGTCAATAAATTTATGTCTGACTGTCTTCATATATGATAAAGATAAACGGAATCCCAAAAGATACCGCTTACATCAGCTTTTTTGGTTGTCAAAGCTCAATCACTTAAGTATTATTAGTAATTGACTTCTTTTCAAGGAGATATAAATTTTATACACAGAAAGGGTGATCACACATGAATACAACGCATACTAATGAGCAGGTCAGTAAGAAAGATTCCTTTCCAATTGCTCTTATCTCGTTGACTCTTGGAGCTTTTGCTATTGGAATGACGGAATTCGTTATTATGGGGATACTGCCTAACGTTGCAGAAGACCTTCATGTTAGCATTTCGACTGCTGGTCAGCTAATTACGAGCTATGCTTTAGGAGTAGCGATTGGCGCGCCAATTTTAACCATTTTCACTCATCGACTTCCTCAAAAGCTTCTGCTTTGTTTACTCATGCTTTTATTTATTCTCGGAAATGCGATTGCTATTATTGCACCTAACTATGGAATTTTGATGGGAGCTCGTTTAGTTACGGCGTTATGTCACGGTACTTTCTTTGGAGTAGGCGCTGTTATTGCTTCACGGCTCGTACAACCGCATAAGCGAGCAAGTGCTGTTGCAACGATGATGGCAGGTTTAACCATTGCAAATATCATCGGCGTTCCTGTAGGAACATTTATTGGCCAACACTTAGGTTGGAGAGCTTCGTTTGGGGCTATTACCATTATGGGAATCATTGCATTTATCGGTATTATTCTGTTTATCCCAAAGCTTGGCCAAGAAAAATTAACGGGTCTAAAACAGCAGTTTGCTGCTTTTAGCCAACCAAAACTTCTTGTGATGCTTCTTTTAAGTGCAATAGGGTGCGGTAGCTTATTTACTGTATTTACGTACATTACACCGCTTCTTGAAGACGTTACGGGAGTAAGTGAACACAGCGTTACGTGGATACTTGTATTGTACGGATGCGGCGTTACGCTTGGAAATGTTGTTGGAGGAAAGCTTGCAGATTGGAAGTTAATGCCTTCGGTTGTAGGTATCTTTGCTTTTCTTTGTATTGTGCTGACTATTTTTACGTTTACTGTCAAAAGCCCAGCAGCAGCGATTATCACGCTGTTTTTCTGGGGAGCAGCAGCATTTGCTGTAATGCCTGGTATTCAAGTGAAAATTATGAACTTAGCACAGGAAGCACCTGCTTTAGCTTCTACTTCGAATCACTCATTTGCTAACTTAGGAAATGCTTTTGGCGCCTTTTTCGGAGGCGTAATTATTAACCATATGGGACTTACTTCACTTCCTTGGGTTGGCGCCATTTTTGTAGGAACGGCTTTTGTTATTAGCACTTGTCTGTTTATTGTGGAAACACGCAAAAAACATAGTGAACAATCGTCCTAACTGTCTAACAACTGAACAAAAAGCAAAAAAAGAGCCTTTCTTGGATGAAAGGCTCTTTTTTTTGCTTCTAACTCGCTTTTTTCATTTCTTCACTTGTTAATCGACTGTGTTTACGAGAATAACCTATATACACAAATATACCAAGCACAATCCATATGCTAAAATATAGCCATGTTGTTTTAGGAAGATTAATCATTAAAAATAAACAAGACAATACAGATAAAATTGGTAAAACCGGGACAAACGGCATTGTAAATCCACGTTTTAAAGTTGGGTGCGTTTTGCGTAAGATGATAATGCTGACGCCCACCATACCGAAAGTTAAAAGGGCTCCGATATTTGCTAAATTCGCAAGTTCTTTTAAATCGATAAATCCTGAAATTAACGCTCCGATAATTCCTACTAGCCAAGTGGAGAGAGTCGGAACTCCCGTTTTCTCATTTGTTTTAGCAAATGCTTTTGGTAGCAAGCCGTCGCGGCTCATTGAGAATAAAATTCGTGTTGCTGCATAAATGTAGGCGAAAATAACAGCCATAATTCCAATGACAGCTCCTGCAGCAATAACTCCTGCCACTGCATTTTGTCCTACTGAATGAAGAACATAGGCCATTGCTTCTGGAACATTCAGTTCCTTGTAAGAAACAACCCCTGTCATAACAAGGCATACCGCTACATAAATAATCGTGCAGATCACGAGTGAACTAATAATTCCAATTGGCAAATTGCGCTGCGGGTTCTTTACTTCTTCTGCTGATGTAGATAAAGCATCAAAACCTAAGAAAGCAAAAAATACGGCCGCTCCCCCTGTCACAACCCCTTCAATTCCATAAGGCATAAAAGGAGTCCAATTAGACGGCTTCACATAAAAAGCCCCTACAATAATAAAGAGAAGGATAATAAATAATTTAACAAGTACCATAAAATTATTCACTTTTTTACTTTCTTTAGTTCCCCTTGAAAGCAGCCATGTAATAAGAAGGGTAATACAAATAGCAGGAAGGTTCACCAGGCCTCCATTTGCAGGGATCGTAATCAATTCTTTTGGGAGTGAAAAACCAAAGCCTTCTAAAAAATTATTAAAATAAGAAGACCATCCATTTGCTACTGCTGACATCGTTAATAAATAGACGGAAAGCAATGTCCATCCCATTAAGTGTGCTACCACTTCGCCGATGGTTGCATATGTATAGGTGTAAACGCTCCCAGATACAGGTATAGTTGAAGCAAATTCCGCATAGCACAGCGCTGCAAAACCGCATACAATAGAAGCCAGTATAAAAGAAAAAATAACGGCTGGCCCCGCATCGTTAGCAGCTACTAAGCCTGTTAACACTAAAACCCCCGTTCCTATTACAGCTCCAATACCAAGAAGAGTCAAATCGAATGCCCCTAATGTTTTGACTAGAGATTTGTTTTGACTTTGTTCTAATAATTGCTCGATTGACTTCTTTTTAAATAGTTTTCCCATTGCACTCTCTCCTCTCTGTTGCCACTCATCCATTAAAAAACTTAAAAATGACGTCTTTTCCTATTTGACTACGCGTTTTTACTTCAGATACAGAAGTAATTATATAGAAATAATTACTAACTTGTCTATTAGTATACTAATATCATTATATATATTTCAAGAGATTTTGTAAGCGATTTCTTAATCTCTCTCTATTTTGGCTTTATCAACTAAATAAAGAAATCATCGTTGTGATTATGTATAATAAGTTTGAATAAAATTAATATTCTAAAAAATAAATCGATTTATTTCCAGATAGTTTTTTTCGCTACCTATCTTCAAATATAAATTCCTGACATAGGGATTATTTACAGAACGATGAATGTTTTACCTTAACGGGTGTTATAATGATGAAAACTGAAGCGTATGAAGGGCGGAGAGAGATGCTTAACTTACTTATTGGCTGTATTTTACTAGCATTAGGAGTGTACTTTATGTTTAAATTTCTTTTTTATTCTCCTTCTAAAAAGAAGCGAGGTCAGCAACCTATGAACAAATTGTCAAATGGAGATTCAGCTCCATCAAATGCAAACGATTCGAATGGGATAAGATAATTTTTTTCACAAAATACCGGCGTTTGTCTAAGGCAAAAGTTATACTGCCGATATATAATATCTTATACCCTTCTAGTTCAATATTCCCTTCATTTTGGTGTAAGACAAGATGAAGGGAATCACTATCCGACTTAAAAAATCGGATTTTTCTATTTAGCAAGGTAAATGGCCTCAATAAACTCTGTTTGAATCCATTTCTTTATTCAAGTGTACAGCTGCCTCTTCAACACTTACTGTTCCAATGTTTTTCTTCCCGTGCTTTCGAATAGCAAGCGATTTATTTTCTACTTCTTTATCTCCTATTACGGCCATATAAGGAACTTTGAGCATTTCGGCTTCTCTAATTTTCAGACCTATTTTTTCAATACGATCATCCACTTCAACACGATACCCTTGTGACTCCAGCTCGTGTTTCACCTTGTACGCATATTCCACATGCGGCGGTGCAATAGGCAAAAGCTTAAATTGAACTGGAGCTAACCAAAGAGGAAATTGACCTTCATAATGTTCAATCAAGATGGCCATAAAACGTTCAACGGAACCGTATATAGCGCGGTGAATCATTACAGGACGATGCGGTTTATTGTCTTCTCCAATATACATACAGTCAAACTTCTCTGGCATTAAGAAATCAAGCTGAACTGTTCCGCACTGCCAGCTGCGGCCTAAGGAGTCTAAAATATGAAAATCGATTTTCGGCCCGTAAAAAGCCCCGTCTCCTTCATTCACCTGGTAGTCTAATCCTTTTTCATTTAGCACAGATTGAAGCGACTTTTCCGCTTGATTCCATGTTTCAATATCTCCCATAAATTTTTCAGGACGTGTGGATAGTTCCACTTTGTAATCAAAGCCAAAATGTGAATAAAAGTCATGGATAAACGCTAGAATGCGGCTAATCTCAGCTTCAATCTGATTAAGTTCTACGAATAAATGCGCATCGTCCTGTGTGAATGACCGGACTCTTAGCAGTCCGTTTAAAGAGCCCGAAAGCTCGTGACGGTGAACCAATCCAAGTTCTGCGTATCGAATCGGAAGTTCTCGATAGCTTCTTCGCTTGCTGTTAAACAATAAAATGGCTCCCGGACAATTCATCGGTTTAATCGCATAGTTTTGTTTGTCAACATTTGAAAAATACATATTTTCATGATAGTGTTCCCAATGCCCTGATTGTTCCCATAGCTCCTGTTTCATCATGATGGGAGTTTTTATCTCTTGATAGCCTGCTTTGTAATGCTTTTGTTTCCAGTAGTTTTCTAACTCATTTCGAACAATCATTCCGTTAGGTAAGAAAAACGGCATACCAGGAGCTTCTTCCATCGACATAAACAGCTCCAGTTCTTGACCTAATTTTTGATGATTTCGTTTTTCTGCTTCCATTTGTTTTGACATGTTCATTCCTCCAATATGTTTTTATTCAACAAAAAAACCGCACTCATCCCTAGTAAAGGGACGAATGCGGCCGTGGTACCACCCTAATTCCGTAAAATACCTGTATGCATTTTACGCTTAAAAAGATAACGGTTTTACCGGTTGCAGTTTCAGTGTATACACATTCCCCGCCGCAGCTCCAAGGTGGTAAATTCATTTCGTTTTCTAAGGGTTCTCAGCCAGTGACCCTACTCTCTGTAAAGAAAATCCAAAAATGATTCATGTCCTTTTCAATGCTTGTATATTCATTTTTTCTACATAAAAAACCGCACTCATCCCTAGTGAAGGGACGAATGCGGTCGTGGTACCACCCTAATTCCGTAAAATACCTGTATGCATTTTACGCTCAAAAAAGATAACGGTTTTACCGATTGCAGTTTCAGTTATGCACATTCCCTGCAATAGCTCTAAGGTGGTAAATTAGATGATTTCTTAAGGGCTCCCAGCCGCTGACCCTATTCTCTGCGAAGAAAACGGCACCTAATTCATGTCCTTTTCATTGCCAAATAATGTTTGTTAGTTGTTAAAAGTGATTATAGTGTATAAATTTTACAGAAGTCAAGAAATAATTTTTATTTTTTAATATTATAGAATTAATTTATGCTTAAATTCCCGAAAAGTTACTTAGGAATATATGGGCTTAAAAAGTTTTTTATTATAATATTAACACCTGCATTTTATTTTGTTTTTACCTTTATTTTGTAAAAATAAAGGCAAAAAAGAAAGATATTACAAGCACTTATTTGCTTTATCTAAGTATTATTAACGAATTAAAATCCAGTACTGCTCAAATCAGAATAAGTAACATAGCACGAGTATCATCAGTTTTTTTATTTATATACTAAAATATTAAATATACCTTTTTCTACTTACACCAATATTAGGCTTGAACTCGTCGAAACTATTTTTTATCTATCTTTAGACGGAAGCCCCTGGTACATGCTTCCACTTTGCGGAAAAATCCGTTTTTTCCTGAGTTGTTCTTTAAGAATAACATCAAGCTGCCGCTGAATTTTCCTTGTTTCATTTGTTGAAAAATACGGGTAAGCCAAATTTACTGTTTCTAACGGATCCTTGGTCAAATTGTACATTTCAATTTGATCCGGAACCGATGTTTCTTTAAGGTTAGTAAGATCTACCGGGTAACTTTCATATTGCTCTCGGTGGATGACTTCATCTTTTTCGTTAGGTGCTGACCGAAATTGCGGATTATCATGGTATCGAGCGTATTTCCAGATTTCCTTTCCTGCGGCTGATTGAAACTCCACAATGACCGCTTGAATGTGATTAGGCTGAACGACTGACGGATAGCTTTCTCCTAAAAAATTTGTTTGGTGAAGTCCTTTTGTGGGGTCATCATCCGTCATAAAGAAAATCGGTGCTTTTTCTTGATGGAGCGATGTTTCTCCTCGCAACGTTCCTGAGAGGTCTCGCCCAACAAATGGATGTACTTCCGTA
The DNA here is from genome assembly GCF_038005965.1 of Priestia sp. FSL W8-0524. NCBI lineage: Bacteria > Bacillati > Bacillota > Bacilli > Caryophanales > Bacillaceae > Priestia > Priestia sp. FSL W8-0524. The sequence continues at coordinate 2,102,174 of NZ_JBBOUG010000001.1, read as the reverse complement.
TGACTTTTTTGCAATTGCTTTTGAACAGCGGAAACATCGATATTAGCCAAGCTAAGCATTGTCGGGATCAAGTCAACATGACTAGTCAGCAAGTCTGTACGTTGATAACTAGGAAACAAATGCTTGTTATGAATGAGAAGCGGCACGTGAATCGACTCTTCATACATGTTGTACCATTTTTGATGTAGTCCTCCGTGAGCCCCAAGCAAATCACCGTGATCCGACGTGAAAATAATAATGGTATTGTCATAGAACGAAGATTGTTCTATAGTCCGAAGGACTTTCAAAATTTGTTTATCAACATTTTTTTGAAGCTGATAATATAAGCGCCGGTAGAAACTAGAATTTGGCGTCGGCTGCAGCGCTTTTGGGTAGATGTATTTATAGCTGCTTTGAGCGCTAGGCTTCGTTTGTAAAGATTCTCTAATAGTAGGTGGCGGCTCGATGTTCGGAATTGTCTCATCAATAGAAAACTGAAACATAGCAAGGTGTTTGGTGATTGCTCCGAACAGCGCAATGTCATGCGGGTTCACAAACGAAGCTACTATGAGCCAAGGCTGCGCAGTCTTTTGATATTCTAATCGTTGAATAAGCTCTATGATTTCCTCTGCATATATTTCGTCTCGTCCACTCACTCCAATGGCCGCAGATGAACCAGAATTGTGCGGGTTTCTCCCTTCCGGCTCTGGACCAATCCACCCTGAAAAACCAAACTTTTCAAGCTTATTAGCCCGTTGATAGAGGCGCTCTTTTTCTGGATCCGGTATTCCTGTTTGCATCTGGTAGCTAGAAAAAACGTTATGTGTTCCTGGAATTAAGATGTTCTCATCAGAAATATGCCATTTTCCTTTATAAAAGGTTTGATACCCAGCCTGCTTAAAATAATCTCCCATCGTTGGGACGGTATTAGGCTGCAGCCAAAACATATCAGGATCTTGTGACTTCTTTGCGATACCTTGCGTTTGGGTCACTCCGTGCAAGGAAGGGTACTGCCCTGTAAACAATGTAGCTCGACTCGGTGAACAGGCTGTAGAACCGACGTAGTGACGAGTAAACCCCATTCCATGCTGTTTTAAAAATTCATGTGCTTTTAAATGTTTTTTTCGCCACTTTTTTACTTCTTTACTTTCATATACGGGTGGAAATCGTTCTTCGTCCACCATAATCAACAAAAAATTAGGCTGCTCCTTCATGTTTACTCCTCCGCGTGTTTATCAAATGTTCTGTATTGATAAACTATGTAAAAAGTACTTTTTTTAGAAGAACGGAGTACGGTTCATGTCTTTTTATACCCAAACAAAAAAAGACTTAGAGGATTTCTCTAAGTCTTTCATAACGCGTTTCAATACGATATTCCTTATTTTTTGTATGCTTTTAGCTGCTGATTTCGTTTATAAGTACCCATTATACTAGGTATACCTACAATTATGCTTATCATAAAACTCCACATCATGTAGCGCCAATCCCCTGTAACAAGCGCTACTCCCATAAAAAAAATGAGCTGACCAACAAGAGCTAACCATGAAGCTATCCAAGCAAACATCATATTCTCTTTCAAGTTATCACCTCATATTTTTAATTACGAATGACTTCTTTTATTTTACCATAAAATTCTAATTTCGAAGGTTGTTCTACTGTTTATGCTATGTACATAACTAAAAAAGCTAATGACAGCACGTAGCTAGCCATTAGCTTTTTTATTATTTTGCAAATACATGATTCCCTATTTTAATTGTTTCTTGTTTTTGGCGCAGCCATTGATCTCCTGTTTTATCAGGATTAAAGAAGAATAATGAACCTTTTCCTTGACCTTGGAAGTTAATTGCTTCTTCTACAGCTTTTTTAGAACCTTTGTCTGCAGGTTTATTAATTTGACCGTTGCTGACTGGGCTGTACTGACCTTTTTGATAAATAACGCCTTTTACAGTGTCAGGGAATTTGCTGCTATCGACTCTATTTAATACAACTGTTGCCACGGCTACTTTGCCTGCGTACGGCTCTCCTTTGGCTTCAGCTGATACAAGACGAGCTAATAGTTCTTTATCATTTTTATTTACTTGAATGTGCTGTTCATGAGCGGGTGCTGCAGCAAATGCTGAGTAACCTGCACCAAAACTCGGGATAAGCATTGCGATAGCAATTACTAGTTTTTTCATCATAAAAATAAAAGCCTCCTTGCTATTTCTTGACGTGGTTCATATGCTAGCAGAAATATAGGAGTCTTTCATTGCAAAAAATTATCCAGTTCCAAAAGAAATTGTATATTCTCGTATTTTTTTAACTATTTTTCAGCATATAAAAATATAACTTTACTCATTAAATATGGGTTGCATTTCATTCTTTAGTCATTTATGATATAACAATATAAATAGTAATGATTACGATTTGAAAGAAGGACTTTAATATTTAATAAAGGATTGATTATTTGGCTAAAAAATCAAAAATAGCAAAAGAAAAGCAACGACAAGCACTTGTCGAAAAATATGCTAAGTTAAGAAAACAGTTAAAGGAAGAAGGAAATTATAATGAACTACGAAAGCTTCCTAGAGACTCTTCTTCTACTCGCTTGCATAATCGCTGTGAAGTAACGGGAAGACCTCGTGGATATTTACGTAAATTTAAGCTTTCGCGAATTGCATTTAGAGAACTCGCTCACAAGGGACAGCTTCCTGGAGTGAAAAAATCAAGCTGGTAAAATTCTAATGAGGTAAAAAGCCCTCTTTGCTAAAAAAGGAATTAGTATACGTTATAAATCGTAATCGTTACTTTTAATAGGAGAGATTAACATGGCTACATGGAACTTAGATAAAACGAAACATCACGTTCTCATTTGCAATGGAAGCAGCTGCAATCGAGCTGGTGCCGAAGAAGTTACACAAGCGATTCGAAGCGAGATAGCTAATCAAGAACTGGACGAATACATACACACCACTCGTACTCGATGTAACGGAAGATGCCATGATAAATGCGTCGTCATTTCCTACCCAGACGGTATTTGGTATAAAGATATGAAACCTGATGATGCACAAGAGCTTATTAACTCTTTAAAGACAGATCAACTTTTTGTCCAAAAAACAAGTCATACCTTTTGCGGAGAAGGTTTCCAGCGAACAGAAGGTACTGTTAAAGGTATCTCAAAACAAAAAGAAATGGTCATCAAAGTATCTAAAAAACTTTAATTCACAACAGTGAAACCATGGTCTTATAAAGGTAACCAACTAAAAGAGAAACATCATTAAAAATGTCTGTTTGTTTTCTCTAATGTGTCTATTGCTTAATCTAAACAAAAAAGCCGCCCCTAGCAACCGGGACGGCTTTTTTACCTCTAAACCTTTAAGAAATTAGATTTTTTCTGTTTCACATATAAGATCTGAACTGTATATTTTCTTAACTACTGAGGAAAGAATATCAATTCCTTTCTTTAACTCCTCATCTGTAGCAGTAAGACTTATACGAATGCACTCCTGATTGTGAGAAGAAGATCGGCTACCGTGAAAGAATGATCCGCCTGGTACTACAATCAAGTTTTCTGCTTTTAATTTATTGTATAGATCGTTATCACTAAAAGGCAAACCTTCTAACCAAAGCCAACCAAATAACGAACCTTCTGCTTTATGCAAATACCAAGGAATATCATCCGGCATACGTGTAGTTAAAAGATTTTTTAAATAGTCATGTTTTTGTTTATAATGAGTTCTTATATAGTTAGCTGAAATTCCAGCTAACTTCCCGCTCTTCAAGGTGTTAGCTACCATTCGTTGACCTAGCCTAGAAGAGTGAATCAAAATATTTGATTGAAAAGCTTCCATTACTTTTATAAAGTCACTTTTCCCTATAGCAATCCCTATTCTCTCTCCAGGCAAGCCGGCTTTAGAAAGACTCATGCAGTGAATGATGTTGCCATGTATAATTGGATTCATTTCAACAAAGTTCATAGCCGGAAAAGGAGGTGCGTACGCTGAATCAATTAGCAATGGAATGTGATAGTCCTTGCATACTTTGGATATAAACTGTACGGCTTCTTCGGAAAGGATGTTGCCGCTTGGATTATTAGGTCTTGATAATACGACAGCTCCGATATCTGGGTCCTGTGCTATTTTATCTTTGAATGCCTGTTTGTTAAATTCATAACGAAACGTATGATGATCAAGCTTTGAAAGGATAGGAGGAATTCCTTCTATTACACCTTCCTCGAGTGCGACTCCACTATACCCAGCGTAATCTGGCAGCATAGGTATTAATGCTTTTTTTACTCTTCCTTCTTTACTTGTACCGCAAAACGAATTTAAAGCTAAAAAAAAGAGATTTTGACTTCCCGACGTGATCAAGACTTGTTCTCTGTCCAGTTTAATACGATAATTCGTAAAGAAGTATTCTCTTATGCAATCAATTAATTCATGCGTACCGTAGCTAGAACCATATTGGCTAATCAAATTTTTTAATTGTTTGTCGTTCACAATATCTCTTAAAGCTTCTTCCCACATTTCATAAACTTGAGGGAGGATGGCGGGGTTGCCAGCACTTAAATTCACATATTGATTGAGATCGGAATTGAGCACTTCTTGGATGTCATGCATAATCGCGCGAACGCCTACTTTATTAGTCATTTTGTTTCCTATTTTACTCAAATGCAAAGCAGTCACTAGTGCACCTTCTCCTTAAAGATTATGGTCATCGAATAGTAAGTATGGAACTTCAATCTTTTTATTTTGCTGATTAATAAAGTAATTGTCCGGGATAATAAATTTATCATCGTTCTCACTAGGTAATAAGTATTTTCGAACATAATGTTCAGCTTTTTCTTTATAGCCAGAGTCACTTTGAATTGTTTCAAGTTGTTCAATTTCTTTTACTAAAAGGTCTAGTTCCTTCAAACACATGTCTAAATCTAAATAAGCATGGTCTTCTTTTCGGGAAATTGAACGCCCATTTGTAACTAGCCAGCTAAAAAGAAAAAAACCTGTTCCAGAATCAAAGTTTCGAGGTGCATTATGCTGACTAGGATACCTTAAAAGGCGTTCAAAGAGAACAAATTCCGTTATCTCTTCCCAAAAAGGATATTTTCTTTTATGAAGAGTCAGCACCGTCTGGCAATCTACTTTAACTTCTTCTAGTATGCCTGCAAAAAAATTCATTTTCGCCTGTATATGTTGGTCAAAAGGTTTATTTCCGCAGTGATGGTAATAATCATGCAGATATCCCCAGATTACCCTTGCCTGATAAGTGTCTTCTCTATTCATAGTATGAGATTTAAAGTTAAAATCAGGAAAGATAGAAGACGCTCTTTTTAATGTATCCTCATTGTATATGCTGTGAAATTTATTAAAGAAAAATATCGCGAAGTTTTGACTTGTTACCTTTTCTTTTGTTTTTACATTCTCAGGGAAAAATACAATACACTTTCCTTCCATAAATCCTTGAGTACCAGCCAACAGCTTTAAAGATTCACATCCATTTTTAGGATGAGGAAGGTCTGCTTCGATGGATTTCATGATTTCAGGTTCATCGCGAACAGCGATAAAGGCTTCTAAATAAAATCCTCTTTTTGTAGGGCCATTAGGCGTTACAATCGGTCCTAAAAAGAACGTCGCTTCCCTGTTTGTAGGCGGGCTATAGGCAATTAACGTTTGATCAAAGTAAGGAGACTGATCGAGTCCTCTTTCAATCCAATCACATACGTCATTTTTTAATGCATGCCACACTTCAGGTAAATTTAAAGAGTTATATATTGTTTCAGTTTCAGCAACTACTTTTAATAAGAGCTCTCTAGCTTTTTCGTAATTTCTTTTGACCTCTCCATTTGGGCCCTGATATTTTCTTATCTCATATAGAGCAGGTACTATTTTACCGTTTAATAACTCCACTAAACTTTGAGTGTGATTTTTTGTTAACATGATTAAAACCCTCCTTTTTTTAGAACAGCTACTTAGCAGAAATATCTTTAGATGATTTAAGAGTAGAGTTATGTGTATTTTTCTCTATTTGCTTTTTTAAGTTAATAAATACAACCCCCGCTATTACAAACGCTGTACCTATATAGACCTGTTTGTTTAATGTTTCACCTAAAAAGACAAATCCTACATATAAGGCAATAACCGGTGAAATAAATAGATGCGCCGTTGCTTTTGATATATGCCATTTTTTTAATAAATAAATATTAATAGAAAACCCTAAGACCGATCCTATAATAGCCAAGTATAATAATGAGATAAGACTAACCCCAGAGAAAGTGCGGTTTCCATTCTCTATAAATAAACTAACAATCAGTAAACAAGCGCCTCCACTTAGCATCGAAAAAGAATTAAAGGTCATAATAGGCAAGGATTTTATGCGAGATTGAACTTGAACAGTTATAAAAGCAGAACCTAGCATAGCCATTAAAATGACGATCATGGCTACTATTTGGATAACATTTCCCTGTATAAACAGCTGATTTCCAAATACAACGCTCATACCAATTAAGCACATGACTACACCTATCTTTTGTCCTTTTGTAGCCGGTGTTCCTTTAAATAAGCGGTTAAATAAAAGAGCAAATACTGAAATGCTGGCAGCTAAAACGGAAACAAGCCCGCTTGGCAAATAGACGGATGCCCAATAAACAGAACCAAACGGTAGAGCAAAGTACAAAATTCCGTTTAATGCTGAAATGATTACTACTTCTTTTGAAACGGACATTTTTTTTGTGAATAAGAGGTAGAGGGTAATTATTAAACTAGCAATTAAAAACCTCATACCTGCTGACCATAGAGGCAAGCTATCTTTTAATCCCGTCTTTTGAAAAGCCCATGTGGTTCCTCCAATGACGGCTAATAGACAAAACAAAAGATGTACATGAATACGGGTTAATTTAGAAATCACTGTTTCACCTTATTTCTTTTTTTAAGTTGAGCCTATTTTCTTCCGTGAAGTGTAAAACACATCGGCACTTCTCCAAAATCTTTTACAACTGTTAACCCCTGCTCGTTAGCGGCTTTACTTGTTGTAATACATGCGTCTACCTTTCCTTCTAAGCAATCAATCGCCGCTTGAGCATTACTATTTACTAACTGAACATTGGGACTGATGGAATGAGCTAAATCAACAGGGGCAGGATGTGAAGCGATTAATAGGTTATTGTTTGTTATCACCTCTTCTTTTGAGGCAAGAACCATGCTATATGTTGGCATAATAAAGCTATCTACTAGCTCTAAACTAGTTAAATTTTTGAACACAATATCATGTAAGTAAGGATATACCGCGCAGCCTAGAAGAGCAGAACTCTCTGTTTCTTTCACATGAACTAAAGCTTCTTCCAACGTTTGATGCAAAAAGACCTGACCTTGTATGCTTTGGCGTTCAAACCACAGATAGCCTGCTTTTTCACAATTTGTTCCTTCAGGCCCTAAGGTATGGATAATACTAATCTTTTGAAGCTGCTGATTTTTCTTACTAGACGACTCTGCAACTATCATAGCTTTTGATACCCCCTATGCGTTTACTTTATTTTGATAAACGATTTTTACTTTGTTATCCAAATAGCTGTAATACTGTTCACAGTCGGAATAAGAGTCATGAGTGGTTAAAATAAATCCAGGGTAACCTGAAAAGTGCGGATATGGTAAAATGTCTGTCCCCTCAGTTATAAATTGAATAACCCTTTTTACTTCAGTGTCTCTACGCACGTCTTCTAAGCCTCGAATTTCTTTAAAAATCCCATGGCCTTGCACAGGGATAATGTAGTTGCCCACCACTTTCTTTCGTTTTCTTTCCTTTTTTAATACAGGAGGTTTTAATCCTAATACATAGTGAAAAACTAGCTCCATATAGTTAATACCTGTACTTTCTTTTACGATATAATGAGAAATCCCAGACCCTCCAATGCGCGCTCCTATTTCAATCACATAAGGTTTTCCTGCTGGGTCCAAGCGTAATTCAATATGGGCGGGGCCATTCTCAATCCCTAAAGCGGTTGCTGCCCTAGCTGCTTCTTGCGAAATAGATTCCAAAACGTTTTCTTCTAGGGGAGCTGGAGCTATATAAACACCTTCTTCAAAAAAAGGCCCTTTGGAATTTCCTTTGTAGCCTATAGAGAGTACACAAATCTCTCCTTCTACAGAAAACGTCTCAATAGCAAACTCTGGTCCGTCTATAAATTGTTCAATTACCATGCCCGTTTTATTTTTTGTAAATTTACTTAGGTCTTCTTCATTTACGCATCTCACTTTTTCTATGCTGTCAATCAATTCCTTTTTATTATTCGCTCGTGATACACCTTGACTGGAAAATCCGTTAGAAGGTTTTACTACGACAGGATAAGGCAGTGAAAGATTCTTTAATTCCTCCGTATTTTCAACCTCTTTAAAATACGGAGTGTTAAGATCATTATCTTTTAAAACCTCTCTCATTTTCTGTTTATTGCGACAGTTACTAATCACAAACGGTGATAAGCCCGGTAAGTTTAAATCTTCTGTCAGCTGAGCTACAAACTCTAACGCAGGCTCATATAATGTCATAATGCCGTCAAAAGGATTTTTATGATGCTCTGATTTAATAATCTCAAGAGCTTTGCCTGAGGTGTGAAATAAATCAATGGGTATGAAATTTTGTACGTTTTTAAGATGCTTAGGTTCTACTTCTTCTTGGTTATAAAAAAACGTCATTTTAATTCCGAGAGCTTCTGCTTCTTCAAAAATAAACGGTAAATATGTATTTTGTAACACAACTGCTAGATGCTTATTTTGTAACGGCATGTACTTCCCCCCTACTTTTAAACAGCTCTTCACTGTTCGATGACTAAATTCTAATGACCGCTTCATATATTTGTCAATTTAATTTTATATAATATTAGGAATATATAGAATATTTAATATATTGGTAAAAGGTAAAGAAAAGAATGGTTTATAGGGTTAGTACTAAGGCGAAATTAAAAGCAGGAATTTTGCTATTTGATTATAAAGATATTGTTAGAAAAAAATTAATGAGAATTTTTATAAAAAAAAGAAAGGTTGACATAGATTCAACCTTTCTTTTTTATGTTTTTTATTAAAATAGATAGTAACCATTTATAAAGTTACATCTTTTTCAGCCATCTCATTTAGTATTCTTTTTAAAGCGACGTCCGGGTTTAATCCAGGATCTGTTATATGCTGAACTAAGCCTTCCGCACTTTCACTGATTTCTTTTTCCGTAGCAACAACCGAATTGTATTGAACAAAGTGAGTAAGAAACTTCATGCCCGTTAAGTTAGCCGTTTGTTGCAGTGGTTTTGTTAACTCACTAATCGTATAGTTGTTATAACCTCCTGCTCTATATGACTTTTGCGGACCTCCTACTGAAATTGCCAATACAAATTCTTTTCCATGCAGTTTGGTGCCATTCGTGCCGTATGCCCAGCCGAAAGTTAATACATCGTCCAACCATTTCTTCATTAGCGGAGGCGTACTATACCAGTAAAAAGGAAATTGAAAAACGATGCGGTCATGCTTTAATAAAAGCTCTTGCTCTTTTTCTACATCAATTTCCCAATTCGGATAGCGCTCATAGATATTATTAACTGTGACATCTTCCTTCTCTAATCGCTTCATCCACGCTTTATTAACGTTAGATTCTGCTAAATTAGGGTGAAATATATTTACTAATACTTTCATTATGATCTCTCCTATACTGTGTATAATTTTTATAGTACGGAGATGATTTTCACTTAAACATCTCCTCTTAAATTCCTTTACACGTTTATTTTAGGAGATATTTAAGTCGTTTTCTTGTACAAAATTCGGTTATTTTTGTATAAAATTTTGTTTCCACTTAAGCGGGGACATTCCCGTTATTTTTTTAAAATGCTTTGAGAAGTGGCTTTGATCTGTAAAGCCTAATTCATAAGCAATTTCACTAAGCGGCAAACTGGAGCTTTGTAATTTTTCTTTTGCTCTTTCAATTCGAATCTTAAGCAAGTATTGATGGGGCGTTACGCCTAGCGTTTGTTTAAAGCTGTTAATGAAATGAGAGGAACTTAAATTAGATAAACGAGTTAACTCATCTAATGTAATAGATTCAGCATAGTGATCTTGCATGTATTCCATCGCTATTTTTAAATGCTCAAGTCCCGGCGTCTTACTAAGAAAATTGGATTGACTATCGTTATGCTGTTTTAAAATGTGATAAATAATTAAATTTGTAACTGAGTCAATGTAAAGTTTTCCTTGAGGATTCCCATGTTCGACCTCTTCATTAAGCCACAAAAGAAGCTGCTGCATTTTATGATCTTGATTTCTAAGGTAATAGCTTAGATCAAGGCTAGAAGATAAGCTTTCTTTATCAGCTATTTCTTTAACGATTTGAGGATTTAACTCAACACGTAAAAAAGATAACGGTTCTTTCCACTCGCAAGTGCTGTCAGCTCCCGCAGGAATAAAGTTAATATCATTTTTAAACGCTACTCCTCCATGAAAGCTGTCTGCTACTGTTTCTTGAATCGCAACAGGCTTAGCGGTACGGTGAAGAAGAAGCAAATGTTTATCCAACGTTTCACGTGCTTGTTAAGGCTGCACGTTTGCTGCTTTTATAATTTGAATATTTTCTTGTTTTTGACTCAAAACGTCATTTGAGTTAAACTTCACTTCTTTCATATAGCGCTCCTTTTTTATAGAGATATCCATCTTTTACTTTTTAGTTTGAATTTATGTGAACCCTTTTTGATTACTATAACGAAAGAGAGAATAAAAAGAAAAAGAAGTGAACCATAGATTCACTTCTTTTATGACGAACTCTTTATTTCATAGCCTGTAAATGGTTATTAGATTTCTGTTTTGCACCCCGCTGAACGAAAAAAATGATACAGAGCGCTAGAAGATATAAACATGCAAAAGCTGTTATGTACCAAAGCGCTGAGGTAATGCCGCTTGCGTCCATAGTAAAGCCAATAAGCGCAGGGAAAACAGCACCTCCAAGCCCTGAAAAACCAGTAATTAAACTGGTGACAATACGAGCAGATCCGGTAAACGTATGGTTAGCATATACCATCGTTATCGAATAGATACCTGACATTGCAAGCCCTAAAAACGCTAATAAAATATAGCCTGCTACTGCTTCTTTTAACAAGATAAACAGCACTAAACTCACAATTGTTCCTCCAATGCTGCCAAAAAGATAGCGTTCGTATGTAACGATTCGAATAACCCATCCAGTAGCTACTCGTCCTATTAGCATAGCCATCCAAAAAACGCTTATGCTTAAAGTAGCCTGTGATGGAATTACATCTAGATACACGATAAAAATAGACGAAAGAAAATTATTCATGCTGCTTTCCACTCCGGCGTACATAAAAATCATTACACTAAAAAGAGCGAGTATTTTCCATCTTTGATTTTTAGCAAGCACAGGCGCAGGTTCTGAGTTGGCGTCTGAAGCACCGCTTTCTGAAGTTGAAACAGTCTCTTTTTTAAAAGGAATCATTTTACAGACTACAACCATTAGTAAAGCTAGTATACTGGTTATAAAAAATGAATACCTCCAGCTGTTCTGTGAAATCAATAAGCTAGCTATTAACGGCATCAACAGCGCACCCAGGCCAAATGATACTTCTAAATAACTCATAACAATAGCTCTTCTACCGATAAATACTTCCATCATTAAAGTAGCTACAACTACTTCCAAGGCCGCTACACCAATACCATTTAAGAAATTGAATACGATAATCCACTCAAATGGAGGCAATAAAAGCATACCTATTTGTGATAGTGCTATCATTAATGCGGAAATTGTAAGTAAATTCATTTCGCTGAAGCGTCCTAATAGAAAAGAAGATAGCGGAACTCCTATCAAAAATCCTAAAGAACCTACTAATACAAGCTGCCCGCCAACTGTATAAGACACATGGTAATGTGTTAACAATTGCGGTAAGACGGATCCTACGGCTGTAATGACTAATCCGCCCAACAAATAAAGCGCATATGAAGCTAGCGCAAATTTTTTCATCTTCCCACTCCCTTATATCCTCTAAAGCGTTCTTTCTGTACTCAATTATAAAGGTTTTTCTTAGATTATTAACCGAAATCCTAGAAAAAAATTTCTCCATACGCTACTTAAGTTCCAATCATTTATAAGATAAAACAAAAAGAAGGAGATCTATGTCTCCTTCTTTTTGCTATTCACCTTATAGTGATGCTTTTAAAATAGCTAAAATATCATCTTTATTCAGTTTCTTAAAGTTACCGAAACCTCCGTGCTCCATTTCACGAGCAGCAATTCCAGCAATTTCGTCTAGTCGCTCTTCTCCGATATCGTAATCTGCTAAGCGAGAAGGTGCACCAAGGCTTGACCAAAAAGCGCTTAGCTTATCGATTCCTTCTAACGCAATTTCTTTGTCACTTTTACCTGCAGTTTCAATATCAAACATGCTTGTCATGACGCGTTTCATACGAGTGACATCTTGATCTACAACGTGTCGCATCCAATTTGGGAATAGGATTGCTAAACCGCCCGCATGAGGAATGTCATATACTGCTGATACCGCGTGTTCAATTGTATGTGAAGCCCAATCGCCAAAGTAGCCCATTTGAAGTGTTCCGTTTAATGCGATCGTTCCGGAATATAAAATCGTTTCGCGGTGTTCGTAGCTTTGCAGATCTTCTAGCAATTTCGGTGCTGTTTCAATTACTGTTTGTAATACGGAATAGCACATACGATCTTGTAAAGGCGTGTTTTTCACGTTATGGAAATATTGTTCGAACACGTGGCTCATCATGTCTACCATGCCGTAGATAGTTTGATCTCTAGGAACAGACATCGTGTTCACAGGATCTAGTATAGAAAATACAGGGTGCGTAACGGCGCTTCCCCAAACGTATTTTTCATTTGTTTCCCAATTCGTAATAACCGAATCAGGATTCATTTCAGAACCTGTTGCTGCCAATGTTAATACCGTTCCAAACGGCAGTGCTTTTGTAGCCGTGACTTTTTTGTTAATAATATCCCAGACGTCTCCTTCATACTCAGCTCCGGCAGCGATTGCTTTTGTACAGTCAATAACGCTTCCTCCGCCGACTGCTAGCATGAAGTCAATGTTTTCATTTCGGCAAATTTCAATTCCTTTTCGTACCGTAGATAATCGAGGGTTTGGCTCTACGCCCGCTAACTCGTGTATGTTTACGTTTAGCTCTTTTAACAGCGCAAGAACTTGATTGTATAAACCGTTTTTCTTAATGCTTCCTCCACCATATACAAGCAAAATATTTTTTCCGTATTTCGGGAGTTCTTCTGATAATGCTTGAAGCTGGTCTTTTCCGAAGATTAATTTTGTGGGATTATGATAAATGAAATTTTCCATACTATCTGTATACCTCCTAGTTGAATATAAAGTAAGTCGTCGCATTACGCGAACAAGAATGTAAGTATAAATGTAAAACAAAAATTTTTCAAGAGTTAAGTTCTCAAATCGCGTACTTTGTTTTATTGAGTGATTAAAATGAAGAAAATGGCTTCCTAGACATAAAAAAGAGAGCAAGTAAATGCTCTCTTTAAAGCTCTTTATAAACCATTTTTCTATACGTAACAAAGCCTTCTTTTTCGTAAAAACTCTCCGCAACCGTATTGTCACTCCAGTAATCCAACTCAATTGTATTTATGTCTTGAGTACAGGCAATGCTATAAATTTCTTTCATCAAACTTGAACCAAACCCTTTGTTTTTGTGGAGTTCTGCGATACTTATTTGATGAACATAAATTGACTTGTAAGCTTTTTTAAACACTGTTTCTGAATACTGCTTTATTTCAACCCAAGCGAATCCTACATGCTGTCCTTCATCTTCTGCTAAAAGAAAGATAAACCTATCGTTTTCCATAACTTTCTTAAAAAATTCATGTATCTTCTGAAAATCATATGTTTGAAAGCGCTCGGGGGATAATTCTACATGCAGTTGATGAACAGACTGATTAAGCTTGGCAATTGTATCAGCATCGAAAGTACGGCTAATCTTCAATTTTTTCTCTCCTATATATCTCATATTTAGTAGTGGTCGTTATGAATTTATTTCGTTTAATATAGCCGGTGCGTTTGAGGTAAATAACAGATAGTTTTTATTGGTCGTTTTAATAAAAATTCGGTCAGTTGTTCCGTACGGAGGGCCAATTCGAATGGCGTTTGCTTCTTTGCCTCCGTACGTGTCATCTTCCGTTACTTCAAGAATGTCTTCTAACGGAATCGTAAAGTGTGCAAGCTGCCATTTTATAATGAGATTATCATTTATTTTTCGGACACTGATAGTTGGTGTAAACATTTTGTCCATCCCCTTTGGCTTCTATTTATCTTAACTTTGTCTCTCTGCAACGTGTTCTTTTATCCTTAAAATCGCTTCTTTCGGACAGCCTTGAAAATAGCCTCCGTGATAACAAATAACATGCTCGATCTCATAGTTTAAAAACTTTTCAAGTGATTGAACTGCTTGGTCCATATTTAAGGTCGTTTGTTTAACAGGTTCCATTAGCTGTCCATTTGCCAATACTAGAGCATCTCCGGCAACCAGCGTTTTTGATTTTCTTAAATAAAAACTAACGTGCCCAGGCGTATGTCCGGGAGTAAAAATAACTTCAATGCCTCCGCAGTATGGAAGCAGTTGACTTCCTTTTAATACTATATCCACGTCAACTTTTGGAGGGGTTTTATATAAATATTTTATTTCATCAGGTATAGCTGATAGTTCTTCTTTACTCATTTGACTAGCATTCGTTTTAATAAGCGGAAGTTTCCCTTCAATATACGGCTTATCAAATTCATGAGCATATACGATGATATTTTCATTTGATTTTTTTCGTATATCAGTCGCACACCCTATATGATCTAGATCTTGATGCGTTAGAAGAATTACTTTTAGCTGTTCAATAGATATATTCAATTCACCCAAGATCTCTTTCAGTTGATCGGTTTGCCCAGGCATTCCTGTATCAATTAGAATAGCTTCATCGTTATTCCAAACTAACGTAGGATTTAATATTATATCTTGGTCAAAAGCTCTGGCAGTCAACTGTAGCATCTCAACACCTGCAGAAATTCTCATTACGAACCCCTTTTCTTATTAAAGTACAAAGATTTCCAACCTCCACAATTGCTTAGCATGCAGTGCTATTCTTGAATTTTATCAATAAACAAAATAAAAACCAGACTGGAAAAAAATCACTTTTTATGATATGATATTTGTATAACAGAGTGTAAAATAATCGATTTTTATAAATGAAAAGGTGAACCCCACTGTCCGGGGTTCACCTTTTTTCTTTGTCGTTAGCCACTATGGCTTTTTTATTTCTTATCCTCTTTTTGAATGCACTCATGCAAAGGTACAACCTTGGTTTTCTTTGCTATTTTATATCCCCACCACGTCGCTAAAAAGAGAGGCAGGCCAATGTAGGAGACCGTTAAGCCGTACCAATCAATTTTGTCGGAAAGTACCGCTTGATAGTTTTGTCCTAAAATAACAATGAGGCACATTCCAAATGCAAGAACAGGACCTAGAGGGAACCATTTTGCTTTATAAGCTAGATCATTTAGATTCTGTCCTGAAGCAACATATGCTTTTCGGAAACGATAGTGGCTGACGGCAATACCAATCCACGCAATAAATCCGCTCATACCTGAAGCGTTTAAAAGCCACATATACATTTGATCACCAAAAACGGATGTTAAAAAGGCAAGACCGCCAATAATAGTGGTTAAAACAAGCGCATTTACTGGAATTCCTCGACGATTAATTTTCCGAAGCGCTTTAGGCGCTTGCCCTTCATTGGCCATTGACCATAACATTCGCGTAGAAGCATATAAACCAGATGTTCCGGCTGATAAAACGGATGTAAGAATAACAGCATTCATCACCGAAGCAGCTGCAGCAATTCCTGCTTTCTCAAAAACAAGCGTAAATGGACTAACCGCAATGTTATCCACATCTCCTCCTAGAAGAGATGGACTGGTGTAAGGAATGATAAGCCCGATTACAGCAATGGCTGCAATATAAAATAGAAGGATGCGCCAAAAGACTTGGCGAATGGCTTTTGGTATATTTTTTTGAGGGTTTTCACTTTCCCCTGCCGCAATACCGACTAGCTCTGTACCTTGAAAAGAAAATCCCGCGATAAAGAAAATGCTTAGTACGGACAGAAATCCGCCGTTGACCGGCGCTTCTTCTAATGTAAAGTTTTTAAAGCCGATATATTCACCGCCGAAGATGCCAAAGATCGTCAGAAGGCCCACTCCGATAAATACAATGATGGTTACTACTTTTACGAGAGCAAACCAATATTCAGATTCTCCATAGCTTTTTACAGATAGGAAATTAAGTAAAAAAATTAAGCCTAAAAACAAAGCGCTCCAGATAATACTTGGCACATCAGGGAACCAAAACTTCATGATAATAGCAGAAGCAGCTATTTCTACAGCGAGCGTAACAGCCCAGTTAAACCAGTAGTTCCAGCCGAGCGCAAACCCGAGAGCTGGGTCTACATAGTGACTGGCGTATGTTGAAAAAGAACCTGATACCGGCATAAACGTGGCCATTTCTCCAAGGCTAGTCATGAGAAAATAAACCATAATTCCAATAGCCCCGTAAGCAATCAGCGCTCCTCCCGGTCCAGCAGTTTGGATGGAAGATCCCGTGGCTAGAAATAAGCCAGTTCCTATTGAACCTCCAATGGCAATCATGGTCATATGACGAGCTTTTAAATGGCGTTTTACATGCTTATCGTCCTGTTTTTTTTCTTCTTCATTACGATTTATATCGACTGCTTCCATACTTATCCCACCTTCATAAAAGAACTATGCGAACATGTTTAACGTAAAGCGTATAAGAATATCCATCTCCTATAAAAAGTAGGAGATGGATCCTTTATTGCTCACTTTGAAAAATCAAAGTAGTTTCGTTTTAATAGACGAGGCAGGCTCATAAGCTGTTCGTACGTTACACTTTTTTCTAAGGCAGAGGTGTTGATTAAAAACAGTTGATCTTCAATCTGTCCAACTGTTTCGTCTGTTTGATACGTAATTCCACATTCTGAACATGTAATGGAAGGCGTCTCTTTAATTTCTATAGCTTTTGTACCGTCAGGAAGCTCCCAATAAACCGTTGCATCCGTCTCCTTGGCTTCATATGATTCGCACCATTGGCACTTCAATATTATTCCTCCTTCGCTCCCGCTGTTTCGTATTTTTTCATTTGCGTTTCAAATTTTTTCTCTTTTAATTGATCGCGCTTTTCACGCTTGTCTTTTAAAGAGCTATGCTCTGGATTTTGATCATACGTTTTCCGGCGGTCAAGACGGTTTAGACCTTCTGGCGTTAAGTTGAACTTTGTATCATCAATAATCGAAAGAACACCGTTGCTTTCAAATTTTTCAAACACTTCAGGATATACTTTTTTATAAAATTCTTCTGCGCTGCCACTTTGGTAATTTTGCGGCTCCGGATAAGACGTAATAACACCTTCAAAGTTTCGAAGCACAACTTTATTGGAGCTTTGAGAAATAATGTAGTTTGGCTGCAGCGGAATTTTACCGCCTCCTCCAGGAGCATCCACGATAAACGTAGGAACTGCATAGCCGGACGTATGGCCGCGAAGTCCTTCCATAATTTCTAGCCCTTTGCTGATTGGCGCACGGAAATGGCCGATTCCTTCTGATAAATCACATTGATAAATGTAGTAAGGTCTCACGCGAATTTTTACTAAATCATGCATAAGCTGCTTCATGATTGGCACGCTGTCGTTAATTCCAGCTAAAATAACCGCTTGGTTTCCAACTGGAACTCCTGCGTTGGAAAGCATTTCACATGCACGCTTTGATTCTTCTGTAATTTCAATTGATGTGTTAAAGTGCGTATTTAGCCAAACCGGATGATATTTCTTTAAGATGTTGCACAGATTTTCTGTAATGCGCTGAGGGAACACGACCGGCGCTCTTGTACCGATACGAATAATTTCTACGTGCGGAATATCGCGCAAATTTTTCAAAATATATTCTAAAATATTGTCATTGATTAATAGGCCGTCTCCTCCGGAAATTAATACATCACGGATTTGAGGGTTGGCAGCAATGTAATTAATAGCTGTATCCAGCTGTTTTTTTGGAACGCCCATGCCAATTTGTCCTGAAAAACGTCTTCTTGTACAGTAGCGGCAGTACATAGAGCACTGATTTGTAACTAAAAACAGCACGCGGTCTGGATAGCGGTGCGTTAAGCCAGGAACCGGTGAATCTTCATCTTCATGAAGCGGATCTTCTAAATCATACCTTGTCTTATGCAGTTCTTCTGAAATAGGAACGGACTGCATTCTGATTGGACATTTCGGATCGTTCTCATCCATTAACCATGCGTAATAAGGAGTGATGTTTAACGGAATCGTTTTGGTTGCAATTTTAACGCCTTCTTCTTCTTGAGGTGTTAAATTGATCACTTTCTTTAAATCTTCCAATGTTTTAATCGTGTTTGTCAGCTGCCATACCCAGTCGTTCCACTGCTCGTCCGTTACATCTTTCCAAAGCTCGATTTCTTTCCAGTGTCTGCTTGCTTTATATAATGTATTTTTCATTTTATATTCCCTCCAAAGTTTATTTTTTGAATAGATGTTCTACTAAGAAATTGACCGCACCATGTAATAGCGGTCTTCTCCTTCGCCAAACTCTCCTGCTCGCGTTTCTTTAATCGTAAAGCCCATTTTTTTATACAGCTTAACAGCGCCTTCATTTTTTACATTCACAGTCAAACAAACACTTTCAAAACTATCTTTTTGTAGAATAGAAAATATTTCTTCTAAGAACAGCTGTCCAACTCCGCTTCCTTGTTTATCAGAGCGGACGTAGAACCCAAAGATATAAGCTTTTGTGACATCTTTGTAATCTCTAAGCAGCTCGCAAATGGCAATTGGCCTTGCGTCATTTTCCTGGAAATATTGAATGAGCTTTCCGTAGCGCGCTAAAGGTACAAGCGTCTGTTCATCAACGGCTCCCATGCCCGGAAACGCATCTTTTTCAAGTTCAATCATCATTTTTTGCTGCGCGGGACTTAACGACTCTGGGACTTCGATATAATACTGCTCTTTTAATGCATCCATTTTTCTTTCCTCCTTTTTTCACTTTCATATTTTGCATCTTGCAGCGGCCATATTGGACTTGGAAGGTGCTGATAATTAAAGGTCGTTAAGCGATTTGACGCTACGCCTGGAGCATCCACATAGATGATAGACCCTACAAGCGGTTCAAAAGCGGCTCTGAAATGATTTTTAGCTTTTAAACCAATGATTTTTTTCCTTGCTGGCTCGATACCGATATGGCGAAAAAGTTCAGGATCGTTTGCTGATATCGGCCTTCCAATCAACAAAATATCCAATTCTCCTACTCGAATATGAGCTGCGCCTTTTACATTTACTTTTAAATGCTGATTAAACGGTCCCGAATTGTAAAACTCACCTTCTGATAAGCCAATGACCTTTGCTTCAACTTCAACGGGCTTTCCAAACTCAGGAGAAACTTTTCCTCCTAAGGAAAGAGAGACGTAGCTTCCAACTCCTGCTTGCAAGCATTGTTTAATAGATTCAGGGTCATAAAGACCTCCAAACAGTGTCCCCGGCATATTTAGCTTCAGCATGTATTCTAAAAGCTCTGTTGTATCACCGCTTCCGCAGCTTAAAGGATTGTCCGCTATATCAGCGAGCACAATTGGCTGTTCGTTTGATCGTTTTAACGCTGTTTGCAGACCTTCTTCAACGGTAGGCAAATCTACCATAAATTCCTCTTTTATACTCCAAAATTGAGAAGCTAGTCTATTTGCTGTTTTTTCTGCTGTTTCCGGATTCAAAGCTGTTACGAGCACGCTTGCTCCCGCAATTGGAATATCAGAATACGGAAAGCCTCCAAAAACGGAAACATTGTATACGTCTTCTTCTTGCTCGGCTTGCTTAGCAAGATCAATCATTTTTTTCATAGGTCCTTCTGCTGTTCGCATATTAATCGACGGCAAAAGCATGGGCAGTTTTTTTAAAGACGCATAATAGATAGCGCTTTCTTTTACCTGTGTTAAAAGCGCTCGCGCTGCGTTCACTCCTTGTTCATACATATCAACGTGAGGATATGTTTTAAAACCGAAATGTAGCGGCGTGTACGTAAGCATATATTCACTGATATTTGCGTGCATATCGAGCGTAGTAGCAATGGGAACGTCGCTTCCTATACAGCTTCTTATTTGACCTAACAAATGAGCTTCCGGATCGAAAAGATGCTCTGCTACCATTGCGCCGTGCAAGGCGATTAATAAGCCATCTAGCGGGCCGGCGTGAGTAAGCATATGCAGCATTTGCTTTTCAATTGTGTAATAAGCTGCCGAAGATACAACCCCAGACGGAATTGCAGCTGCACAAACAAGGGGAACGATTTCTACTTGCTTCTCTTGCTTTAATACATCCAAAAATCCCCCTACTTCTGTTTTGGTTCCTGAGTATGCTTTATATATTTCCGTTCCAACAAAATATCCTTCTTGTACAAACTGTTCTATTTCTGTTTTTAATGGACTAAAGCTGTGAGATTCATGATAAAAAAAGGCAATGCCAATGCGATATGAAGACATGTGCTCCTCCTTTTCGCTAAGGTGCGAGATTAATAGTTGGTGTAGACAGACTTCCATTCTGTCATCACATCAAATGCATGATGAGAAACTTCCCTGTGGCCGTTGCCAGACATTTTCATTCCACCGAATGCTACCCCCATTTCAGCATTAGATGTTCCGTTATTGATATAGACTAATCCGCTAACAGCGTCTTTGGCAGCTCGGCTGGCATAGTGCAAGCTGCTTGTATAAATAGAAGTGGAAAGTCCGTACACCGTTCCATTATTGACGCTCATTGCTTCTTCGTAGCCATCTACTTCAATAAAAGCAAGCACGGGACCAAAAATCTCTTCTTGAGCAATTGTGTGATTTGAATGGACGTTATCGATGATTGTAGGCATGTAATAACAAGTTCCTAACTCTGATAAAGCACGACCTCCGAGCGCAATATTCCCGCCTTCTTCTACCGCTTTTTGTACGTAATCTTCTACTAAACGGCACTGCTGTTCATTAACAAGCGGTCCTATTGCAACCCCTTCATCAAGACCATTTCCAATCTTCATTTCTTCTGTAAGAGCTATTACTTTTTTCAACAGCTCTTCTTTTACTGAACGCTCCACGATGACTCTGCTAGCTGCGGTACAACGCTGACCCGTTGTCGTGAATGCTGATTTAACGATTCCCTCTGCTGCTTTATCCAGATTGGCATCTTTTAATACGATAACCGCGTTTTTTCCTCCTAGCTCTAAAGAAATACGCTTTAAGGTTTTGCTGCTCATTTCTGCTAATTGCTGACCAACTTCCGTAGAACCTGTAAATGAGATGATTTTCACTTCAGAGTGCGTAGCAAGCTTTTGTCCAACAATTCTGCCCGATCCTGTAAGCAAGTTAATCGTTCCTTTTGGAAGCCCCGCAGCGTGCAATACTTCCATAAAAATCTTCGCTGAGAGCGCCACTTCTGAAGCCGGCTTCCAGACAACGGTATTGCCAGCAATTAAAGCGGCAAACATTTTATAAGAAGCGAGAGAAACAGGAAAGTTCCAAGGTGTAATACATGCCACAACTCCAAGCGGTTCGCGAACCATTTTTATATCTCGGTCAGGAAAGCCAGCGGGCACTATTTCGCCAAACAAACGTCTTCCTTCTCCCGCCATATACTGAGCTGTTGCAATGACGACACCAACTTCCCCTATGGATTCTGATAGCGGTTTTCCCATCTCTTTTGTCATTACTTGGGCTAGCTCTTCTTTTCTGTTTTCAAAAAGCCCAGCTGCTTTTGTTAAAAATGCTGCACGTTCAGGAATAGATATATTTTTCCAGTGGCTGTAGGCTTTACTAGCCGCGTTTACGGCAGCATCGACTTGACTAGCCGTAGCGGCTGCGCACATTCCGACGAGCTCTTGTGTTGCAGGGTTTATACTTTTAAAATAGGTTTGCTCCTCTTCACTTACCCACTCGCCGTTAATATATAAATCTCCTTGCAACAGTTCGGTTTTAGTTTGACTCATATCGTTACCCTCCTTTTCATTTAAAAAGCTAGTTAATTGAAACTGCTTCTGTGATGACTTCTTCTAATAAAGACAGCCCTTGATTCAGCACGTCTTTATCAATATTCAGCGGCAGCATTAAGCGAATGGTTTGCCCTTTGACTCCACAGTTCATGATAAGCAGTCTTCTTTCCAGCGCTTTTGATTTAATGGCAGGAACATAAGCAGCTGCTGTTTCAACATGAAATTCAATGCCAATCATCATGCCAATTCCTCTAACCTCTTTAATAGCCGGTAAATGTCCGATAGAATGCTGAAGACGTTTCACAATATCGGCACCTACTTTTTCACTGCGCTCTACAAGCTTTTCTTCTTCAATGATTGAAATGTTAGCTAAAGCAGCTGCGCACGATACTGGATTTCCACCAAAAGTAGAACCATGTCCGGCTGTTGGCCATTTCTCATGCAGTTCTCGGCTTGCTACAATCGCTCCTAGTGGCATACCACCGGAAAGAGCTTTTGCTAAAACTAAAATATCTGGTGTGACTCCAGCATGTTCTGCGGCAAACATTTTTCCAGTGCGCCCGAATCCCGTTTGCACTTCATCAAAGATAAGCAGAATGCCATAATCATTCGCTATGTCTCTCAGTGCGCGTAAAAAGCTAGAAGGAGCAGGGTAATAGCCTCCTTCGCCCATGACTGGCTCAATAACAATCGCCGCTACGCGTGAAGGATCCACTCGCAGTTCAAACAGCTTTTGCAGTTGATTTAAGCAATATGCTTCCGCTTCTTCCTCGTCAATATTAGGAAGCTGACTTGGATACGGATAAGGCGCGTGATACACTTCTCCCAAAATCGGCTCGTAGTAGCTTCGGTACTTGGAGCTTGAAGCCGTAATAGCTGTAGCTCCTAATGTACGGCCATGAAAAGAACCTTCGAAAGCAATAATCGCTGGTCTGCCAGTGGCCGCTTTTGCTAACTTAAGCGCTCCATCAATAGCTTCTGCGCCTGAGTTTGAAAAGAAAACCGTATCTAAGTTTCCTGGCGTAATTTGCGCAAGTTTTTCCGCCAAATTCACAGCTGTTTCATAGTATCCGTAATTTAAACCGAGGTGAAGCAGCTGATCTGCTTGTTTTTTAATCGCTTCTACCATCTTTTCATGTGTATGACCTACTGCATTGACAGCTACTCCTGATACAAAATCAATGTATTCCGTGCCATCAGCTGTCCAAAATTTCGCACCGTGCGCTTTTTCAATAACAAGCTCTGTTACTCTTGTCATCACGGGTGATAAATGTTTTTTGCCTTTGATTTGAAGCTCTTCTGTTTTATTTTGCACTTTCATATGACTCATCCTTTCTTATGTGCTGATGAAAAATAGAAAACGCATGATCTAGCAATCTCACTACTTCATCAACTTCTGATTTCGTTATATTTAAAGGAGGACTAATAATGATATGTTCTCCTTTATGTCCATCTACAGATCCGGACCCTGGATAAAATACGCCTCCAAGCTCCATACAAATTTCATTGAGCTTTTCGCTGGCTGCTTCGCCTGGCTCGAAAAATATCTGTTGATTGGCGTCTTTCATTAGTTCTAATCCAATTAAAAGTCCGCGGCCGCGAATATCTGAAATATACGGATGCTTGCGCTGCAGCGCTACTAAACATTCCATTAAATACGCACCTTGAGTTTCTACATTTTGAAGGATATTTACTTCTTCATACATGTCCAAAGCAGCAAGTCCTGCCGCTATCGAAACAGGATGTCCACTGTACGTATAGCCGTGAAGGAATTTTCCGCCGCTATTTTCTAACAGTCCTTGAATCAGACGGTCATGAACAACCATTCCTCCTAAAGGAGCGTATCCTGCTGAAACTCCTTTACCAAACGTTAAAATATCCGGTTCGATTCCGAATTGTTCCACTGCAAAATCAGTTCCTGTTCTCCCAAAGCCTGTCATCACTTCATCAACAATCAAAAGAATGTCATAGCGGCTGCAAAGCTCACGTACTTTTTTGAAATAGTCAAGCGGAGGCACGACAGCTCCTTGCTGACTTCCTACAATCGGCTCTGCGATAAAAGCTGAAATATTTTCTGGACCAAGCTCTAAAATGGTGCGTTCAATATCGGTGATGCAGCTCCAGTTTTGATTTGCCACGCAGTCTTCTTGATTGCGATTATACGGACAGCGATGACAATAAGGAGAATAAACGTGCGCAAAATGTAAAAGATTAGGTGTGTAAGGATATCGTCTTTTTACATCTCCTCCAGCTGATAGTGCCCCTATCGTATTTCCGTGATAGGACTGCCACCTTCCGATTACGATGTGTTTTTGCGTCTTTCCGGCATCTCTGTGATATTGCCTTGCTAATTTTAATGCACTTTCATTGGCTTCTGATCCTCCTGATGTAAAATAGACTTTGTTTAAATGGAGTGGAGCCATTTTACCGATTTTTCCTGCAAGTTTATGCAAAACATCTGTTTCAAAACGTAATGTATGAACAAACGCCGCTTTTTTAGCCTGATCAGCCATCGCCTCGGCTATTTTTACAATGCCGTGCCCTAAGTTTGCCGCTACGGCCCCGGAGCAGCCGTCTAAATACTTTTTTCCTTGTTCATCTATTAAGTAGCTTCCTTGACCGTGCGTAATCATAGGGTACTTTTTTGTTAAATCTCTATGAAAAACATAATCTCTTTTTATTTCGTCCATCTTTCCACCACCATCGCCATTCCTAATCCTCCTGCAACGCAAATAGTAGCAAGGCCGTATCGTCTTTTTTGCTTGTGGAGCTCATGACACAGAGTTGTGATGATTCTTGCCCCGGAGCAGCCTAAAGGATGTCCAAGCGCAATTGCTCCTCCGTTTACATTCACTTTCTCTGATGTGATGTCCCATTCTCTTAAGCAAGCAATACTTTGGGCGGCAAATGCTTCGTTTAGTTCAATTAAGTCCATATCATTTAAGCTTAAACCGGCTTTAGTTAAAGCAATTTGCGAAGCAGAAACGGGGCCAATTCCCATTTCCTTTGGAGAGACGCCGGCTGCGGCAAACGACACAACCTTTGCCATAGGTGTTAATCCGAGGTGCTCAGCTTTTTCTTCCGACATCATCAGCAGCATCGAAGCGCCATCGTTTCTTCCGGATGAATTTCCGGCTGTCACCGTTCCATTTCTTTGAAAAACGGGCTTAAGCGTACCAAGCTTTTCTTTGCTAGTAAGACGAGGAAATTCATCTGTTGCAAAATGCCTCATTCCTTCTTTTACAGGAACCGGTATAATTTCTTCTTCGAACAAATCAAGTTCTATAGCACGCCTAGCTTTTTCCTGACTATAAAAAGCAAACTCGTCCTGCTCCGTACGGCTAATGCTATACTTTTCAGCAAGCCACTCCGCCGTCTGTCCCATTGTAAACGTTCCGTATAGCGTTTCAGGCTGTGATTTTGGCTGACTTTCTGTGTTAGAGTCATAGAGTGTTAAATCACCAACGTGAAAACCAAAACGAGTGCCTACCGTATAGTGCGGTGCTTGAGACATGCTTTCCACTCCTCCAGCTAATACCGTTTCGGCTTGACCTGATAAAATGGACATAGCGCCATTCATCACAGCCTGCATGCCTGAGCCGCACTGGCGGTGCACGGTATAAGCAGGAATACGTTCAGAGAATTGAGCTTTAAGCCCGGCTACTCTCGCTATATTAGGAGCATGAGCGCTTTGTTTCGTTTGTCCGACAATAATTTCATCAACAATCTCTGATGTATATCCGGCTGAAGACAAATTGTTTTTCATCACAAGAGAGACTAGTTCTTCTGGAAGCGTATCTGCAAGCGAACCGCCAAACTTTCCAATAGGAGTTCGAAATGCATTTACAATCACTGCCATTATGCCGTCACCTCATTGTCTTTGCTAAACAATGTAGAAACATGAAAAGAAGCCTCTGTTTTTTGTTTTACTTCCTCTAAAGAAACACCCGGAGCTGTTTCAAGAAGTTCAAGACCAAGATCGGTTACCGAAAAGACAGCTAATTCCGTAATAATCATATCGACTCGTCGCTCTGAAGTAAGCGGATAGGTTAAATTCCTAACTAGCTTTGACTCTCCTTGACTATTCGTATGAAGAGTCGTCACAATCACTTTTTTCGATCCTTCTAATAAATCCATTGCTCCTCCTACGCCAAGAACACTTTTCCCAGGGACAGCCCAGTTCGCAATTCGCCCTGCTTCATCTACTTGAAGCACTCCAAGAATGGATACATTCACATGACCTCCGCGTATCATCGCAAAAGAATCGGCGCTGTTAAAAAATGAGGCACCTTCCAAGACCGTGACGGGAAGCTTCCCAGCATTCACAAGCTCTGGATCTATATAGGTTTCTTCAGGAGTAGGGCCAACGCCGAGAATTCCGTTTTCTGAATGTAAAAACACGTGAACATCGGGTGAAATATAATTAGCAACCAAAGTAGGAATCCCTATCCCTAAGTTCACTACATCTCCGTGACAAAGCTCTTTTGCAGCGCGCCCAGCAATATATTGTTTGACGTTCATCTTATTTTTCTCCTTTCACTACGATATAAGTAACGTATAAATGAGGAGTGATAATTTCTTCAGGAGAAATTTGTCCAACTTCAACCACTTCTTCTACTTCAGCAATCACGATATCAGCGGCCGTTGCCATCATTGGATTAAAGTTTCTTGCTGATTTGCTGTAAATAAGATTTCCGAGTCGGTCTGCTTTTTTAGCTTTTATAAGCGCTACATCTGCGTGCAGCGATTCTTGCAAAACATATTTCTTTCCTTTTAATACTCGTTCTTCTTTTCCTTCAGCGAGCTGAGTCCCTACGCTCACAGGCGTGTAAAATCCTCCAATGCCCGCACCTCCTGCTCTAATAGCCTCGGACATTGTTCCTTGCGGGATAAGCTCCACTTGAAGTTCTTGTTGTTGATAGGCATGCACAACTTCAGGATTGGAAGTGAAATACGAACCTATAGCTTTTTTTACTTGTTTTCTTTGAACCAATATACCCAATCCTTTTCCAGGTTCACCGAGGTTATTACTAATAATCTCTAAATCTTTAAGGTTTGATTTGGCAATCGCCTCAATTAGACTGAGCGGGCTTCCTACAAGACCAAATCCACCTACCATAATGCGTGCGCCATCAGTTATTTTTCCTACTGCTTCTTCGCGCGTGATGATTTTGTTCATTTTGTTTCCTCCTTTTCTTTTTATATTTCACAGCGCTTTACACGAAAAAAACCAAGCAGGACACAATGACTCCCCAAAGAAACAGGGACGTCCCCCATTCTTTGTAAAGCGTGTGTGTCTGCTTGGTTTTAATAAGACCATGAAAAGAGGTTGTCTTCTCACTTTATTCTAACCAAACGCTATGTAATTTTTTGATTCACATTATCCCAGTAACGTTGGATTGCAGCCTGAAGCGCTACGATAATCGCCTGTTGAGATGGAGCAAAATAATAATTTTGAATACGTTCAATAAGAGGTTCAATTCCATCTGCAAGGCAGTAACCAATAAGCAGCTTCCGGAAAAAATTTTGCGTCAGCTCCGTAATAAACGTAAACTCAGCATTTACAATTTTATGCTCTGTCAGATCCACTTCTAGTACAATTCCCGCATGCTTATACATTTCATACATGGAAGTTCCCTGTGGAGCTTTTGCATATCCTGTCACAATGACTGTATTCAGTATTTGCATGCCCCTTAATCTCCTTTTAAAAACTATTTAATTACTCCGCACATTTACACTAATAATTCTGAAAGGTCAAATGAGACTAACTCATATGCTTTTAGTTATGTAAGTGCTTTCATTTTTAAAAAGATATGTTCTTACACAACTAATATTTCGCCTTTTCTAGACAAAATCCTTCTTTTCTTTTAAAAAAACTTTCTATTTTTTTATTTATTCGGCTTTATTGAAATTTATTCGAATCTCCATCAAACTTTTCATCTGCTATACGGATGGACTCTGTTGGGCAGCCTTCAAACGCATCTATTAAATCGTCTTCTAACTCTTGGGGCACTTCAACAGTGCCTTGATTATCATCAAGGATAACGAACGCAATTCCTTCATCATCATAATCATAAATATCAGGTGCCGCAGCTCCGCATGCGCCGCACGCAATACACGTTTCTTTATCGACTATTGTATATTTCCCCATGATCATTCTCCTAACTAAGTTTAAAAGTTATTACTTATTACCAGCCGCGTTCTTGCATACGATTTTCTGGTAATAATGATGAAATTTCAATTCCTTTCATTGCACTTCCTAGCCCTTTTGACAAGCTTGCAATGAGTTCATAATCTTGATAATGGGTTGTTGCCTCAACGATTGCTCGCGCAAATTTTTCAGGGTTGTCTGATTTAAAGATTCCTGAACCCACGAACACGCCGTCTGCTCCAAGCTGCATCATTAACGCTGCGTCCGCGGGTGTTGCTACGCCGCCTGCTGCAAAGTTTACAACCGGTAAGCGGCCTTCACGTTTAATTTGCAGTAATAGCTCATAAGGGGCACCTAATAGTTTGGCTTCTGTCATTAACTCGTCTTCATCCATGCCTACCACTTTACGTACTTGAGCGTTGACTTGGCGCATATGACGCACTGCTTCCACGATATTTCCTGTTCCTGGTTCGCCTTTTGTACGAAGCATCGAAGCACCTTCACCAATTCGTCTTGCTGCTTCCCCTAAATCACGGCATCCGCATACAAATGGAACCGTAAATGTACTTTTGTTAAGGTGATATTCCTCATCCGCTGGAGTCAACACTTCACTTTCATCAATGTAGTCTACACCCATTGCTTCTAGCACGCGTGCTTCAACTATATGGCCGATTCGGGCTTTTGCCATAACTGGAATGGATACAGCGTTCATCACTTCTTCAACAATTGTTGGGTCTGCCATACGAGACACACCGCCTGCTGCACGAATATCAGCTGGAACACGCTCCAATGCCATAACGGCAACAGCGCCTGCTGCCTCTGCAATTTTTGCCTGTTCTGCATTGATCACGTCCATGATAACGCCGCCTTTTTGCATTTCTGCCATTCCCCGCTTCACGCGGTCCGTTCCATTTCTCACCATATTCAATTCCTCCTTTATATGTTCAAACACTTATTATGCAACTTCCATGCCAGGGTTAAAATATAGAAAAAATTAGTAAAAAGTACTGATTTTTATGCCAAATTATTAAGCGGTTTTTAAAAATTTGGCAGGCGAAAGCCAATTTTTTAAACTAAAACAGCTTCCATCCCTATTAGAGACGGAAGCTGTTTTGTTAAGGAACTAACACTAATTTTCCGGTCGTTTTTCTTCCTTGAAGCAGACGATGTACATGTGCTGCTTCTTCAAGTGAAAATGTACCGCCCAGCATTAATTTTAACTGACCGGAATTCACGTAGTTTAATAGCTCATGCAGGCTTTGCTGATAAAGTGCTGGTTTTGCCATCATTTGAGGTAAGAAAAAGCCGAGAACCGACTGATTTTTTTCCATCAAGCGAGCAGGGTTAAACTTTACAGATTTTCCGCTAGCCATTCCGTAAAAAACGAGGCGCCCAAATGGTGCAAGACATTGAAGAGATTCATAGAATATATGCCCTCCTACCATTTCTAAAATAATATCGGCTCCTTTTCCTTCTGTTACTTCTAAAATCCGTTTTTCCCAGCCTGTTTCTGTATAGTTAATCACTTCGTCGGCTCCAAGCTTTTTTGCAAGCTCAAGCTTTTCTTTAGAGCTCGCTGTAGCAATAACTTTTCCAGCTCCAAAAATTTTCGCAAGCTGAACAGCTAGGGTTCCGACGCCGCCTGCTGCTGCATGAACGATGACGATTTCTCCTTTTTCAAGGCGACCCATTGTTTTTAAAATATGATAAGCCGTTAGTCCTTGAAGAGGCAAAGCAACGGCCTGTGTTAAATCCACATTCTCCGGCAACGGAATAAGGCCTCTTGAATCTGCCAGCGTGTACTCAGCGTATCCTGTTGCTCGATTAGATCCCAGCAGTGTCACGACTTTTGTACCTACTTTTATCCCTTGTACATCCTCGCCTACTTCAACCACTTCGCCTGCTACTTCAGAGCCTGGAATAAAAGGCAGCGGCGTTTCGACTACATATGCTCCTTCGCGCCGCGCAGCGTCGGCATAATTAACGCCAATTGCCGCAACTTTAATGAGCACATCTTTCTTTTTAGGTACAGGGCGTGCAATATCAATAACTTGCAGAACATCAGGCCCTCCATACTGCGTGAATTGAATAGCTTTCATCTTTTATATCCCCCTCTTATTTCCCTTGAAATAGTGGCTTTCTTTTTTCTTTAAATGCAGATATTCCTTCTTGATGATCCCTCGTTTCTACCATAAGAACTTGCGTTAGCCTTTCTTGTTCAAGCACTTGTTCTAGCGTTAAATGGAATGAATCGTTGACGATTTTTTTCATTTTTCCGTACGCTTTCGTTGTCCCTTGTGATAAACGGCTTGCAAAAGACGTAACCTCATCTTTCAACTGATCTAACGGCACTACACGGTTCAAAAAACCGGCTTTGTAAGCCGTATCGGCATCCAGAGGCTCTGCTAAAAATAGCAGTTCTTTAGCTTTGTGGGGGCCAACGACCTTTGTGAGAAAGTAAAGACCTCCTCCATCTGAAATCAATCCCACTTGAGAAAAGCTTAATACAAATCGGCTTTCTTGTGATGCGATGATAAAGTCAGAAGCGAGAGCTAAATTAAAAGCAGCTCCTGCTGCAAACCCATGAACTGCTGAAATAATTGGCTTCTCTAGATTTTGCATCGCTAAAATACATTCATTTAAACGGCCGATATGTTCATAAACATCAGCTCCCGATGCTTGACCCATCGTTTTTACATCGCCTCCGGCAGAAAACGAGCGCCCCGCTCCATTTAATATAACCACTTTAATAGACTCATCGCTTTGTGCCTGTTTTATTTCAGCTGTTAACTTTTCAATCATTTCCTCACTGAATGCATTTAAACGATCCGGTCGATTTAACGTTAAAGATAAAATAGTCCCCTGCTTTTCTACTACTAAATCACTCATAATTTCGACTTCCTCCTCTTTGCTTTGCATTAAACGATAAGCCACCCGCCGTCTACTAATAAATCACTTCCCGTCATATACGATGCCTCTTTAGACGCTGCAAAAGCAATAACATTTGCAATTTCATCTGGTTTACCTACACGTTTTAAAGCCGTATTTTTTTCGATTGCCTTAGTGAAGCGCTCATTTTCAAGTCCAGGCTGTGTTAAAGGTGTTTCTACGAATCCAGGAGACACAGAGTTTACTCTGATTCCGTGAGGTGCTAATTCAAATGCCATTGCTTTTGTAAAGTTGATTAAAGCAGCTTTAGCAGCGCTATAGTGGGGAATTTGCGCACCTGCTTTATGTCCTGAAAGAGAAGCGATGTTAACAATAGAGCGATTTTCTGCTATTTCTTCAGTTAAAAAAGGAATCAAATGTTTTGTTACAAGAAATACGCTTGTTAAATTGACGTCCTGCACCTGTTTCCACTGTTCAAGCGTTGTTTCTTTGATTGTGGAATTAACAGATCCGCCTGCGTTATTAATTAATAAATGAATTTGTCCGTACTTTTCTTTTATAAACTCAGCAAGCTCTTTGACGTCTTCTTCTTTCGTTACATCAGCTGGGAAAATATCTGTACATTTTCGTTCACACCGTGTGTCAATAGCGGATGCAGCCTGTATTAGTTTTTCTTTCGTTCGCCCGACAAGAATGACGCGAGCGCCTTCTTTCGCCATTCTTTGAGCGGTCGCTTCTCCAATGCCGCTTCCAGCTCCTGTAATAATAGCTATTTGCCCTTCAAAACGCATCATAATACCCCTCCTTATACAACATATCGTCCGCTGTCGATAAATTCACGGGCGATGTCTCGATTGCGCATGAACTCTCCTTCACTTTGCAAATCATTCATCCATTTTCCAAGAATTGTGCGGTACTGTCGGTGTTTTTCATCCGTTAACATCCCGTTTATTAATTGTCGAGCCTGCTTTTCAATTTCAAAGAGCGTTTCACTAACAACTGTTGCTATGAGCTTGCTTTTTAACGTTTCTTTTTCTTCTCCATTTCTGGTTACAGCTTTTTCCACGCGCAGCACAGATGACTCCATAGCGAATAGCCCAATAGCAATTTCTGCTAATTTCATCAGCGTTTCTTGTTCTTGCGCTAGATTTGTCTGAAACGTTTGGAATGCTGTTCCTAGCAATGCAAGAAATAAATGCCTTGTTGTAATAACAGCCTGCTTTTCTCGTGCTAGAAGTTCATTTGAAGATATTTCCCACTGACCGCTCATCAATTCACTAACGGCATGTTCTACTCGTTTGTTCAGCTCTATTTCTCCTTTGCCTGCTTTTTTTAGAAGCTGAGTTGGAAGCAAAAGGCGGTTGATTTCATTTGTACCTTCAAAAATACGATTGATGCGTGAGTCACGGTATACTTGTTCAATTTTATATTCTTGAATAAATCCTGCTCCGCCATGAAGCTGCAGCGATTCATCGGCAATTAAATCAAGAGTTTCCGATCCATACACTTTACACACTGAACATTCCATTGCAAATTCAGCCAGCTGTTTAGCTACTAACTTATGATTTTCACTTTCATATAGTCCACCAAGCGCTTCTTCTAGTAAACCAGCTGTACGGTACTGGATAGATTCAGATGCAAAAATACGAGCCGCCATTTTTGCTATTTTTTCTTTTGAAGCGTTAAATTCCGCAATAGCTGTTTTAAACTGCTTGCGTTCTTTTGTATAACCTAAAGCAAGTTCAAACGCATATTTCGCTGCGCCCATACATGCAGAACCTAAGTTAAAACGTCCAAGGTTTAAGACGTTCAGCGCAATTAAGTGACCTCTTCCTACTTGTCCAAGTACGTTTTCTACGGGTACTAAACAATCTTCATAAATAACCGGGCGAGTAGACGACCCTTTAATCCCCATTTTCTTTTCTTCTGGCCCGAGAGACAGTCCTTCAAAATCTTTTTCTACAATAAAAGCGGTAAAATGTTCTCCGTCTACTTTTGCGTATGTGATGAACGTATCTGAAAAGGCAGCATTGGTAATGTACTGCTTCATTCCATTTAATACATAATGCGTTTTTTCAGGATTTAATACGGCTTTTGTTTGGGCTGCAAGAGCATCAGAACCAGCTTCTGGCTCTGTCAAACAGTAGGCGCCAATATATTCACCGCTTGCCAATTTGGGCAAGTATTTTTCTTTTTGCTTTTTGGTACCAAAATACGTAATAGGAAGTGTCGCAATGCATGTATGATTAGAATGAGCGACTCCATATCCGCTTGTCCGGCCGATGATTTCACCGACGAGTCCTTTGCTTACTTTATCAAGACCTAGTCCTCCATATGCTTCTGGAATACTGTGAGCAAGAAGTCCGAGTTTGCCTGCTTTGTGCATCAATTCTACTACTTTATCAAAATCTTGCTGCTCAATGTCACTGTGGTAAGGGGCGACTTCTTTTTCAATAAACTGCTTTGCTGTCTGAGCGATCATACGATGCTCATCCGTTAAGTCTTCAGGTGTATAGACGTGCTGCGCAGATGTTTTTTTAAGTAAAAATGATCCGCCTTTTGCTTCGGTTTTCATTTCAGACATATCATTTCCTCCCCGTTTATTAGCTTTTTCTTCACTACCTTAGGAACTACAGAATAGACGTTTTTCCGGCTTACAAAGCCAATTTCGTCTAGAAAGCCATACTGAGTGAGCATTTCTCCTACGGCTGAGTGTTTCAATATTTCAACAGATGAATGCTCATAAGCCTTATACAAAAGCAGTGCGGCTTTTGCAGCATCCGTTAAATAAAATGTTTTTAGTTGCAGAAGACAGCTTATAAAGTACCCCGCTCCATATAAATCTTCTAGACAGAAACGATCGGATGAACCTGAACAAACCAATAAAACAGTTTCATCTTGACTTGGTTGACAAACAGCACTGGCAACCGCTTCTCCGTTTAACAGTGAAGCTGCATAGACATGTTTTGCTTTTTCAGCGTTATGAATGGCCACCGTTCCATTAGTGGTGGATAAAATAACCGTTTTATCTTGAACATGCTGCTTTATCGTGCTGGGGCTTGGATCAAAAAAGCCTTCAATCGTTTTCCCTCTATATTCGCCTACAAGCGCAATTTCGTCAGGATTATACGTTTTTGCTTTATTGCGCGCTTCTTCTTCGTTTTTTACGGGAATAACCTCTATTGCTCCTTGTTGTAAAGCAGCCGCAATTGTTGAAGTAGCCAATAAGATGTCAAATATAACGACCGTTTTTCCTTCTAGTTTTTTGGCAAGAAGCTCTTCTTTTTTGAGTATTACGTGAACTTTTCTTTTCATATATGCCCGCGTTCTGTATGCAGAGCATGAATAATCAGCGTTTTTACATACTCTCCAAATTGTGAAAACCGTTTGTCATTTGTTTGGCCTTTTTTATAACGGTAATAAATTTGCTGACAAATGACAGCAAGTTTGAAGTACGCAAACTTCAGGTAAAAGTCAATGTGTGACACATCTCGTCCGCTTTTTTTAGCATACGCTTCCACAAAATCTCGACGGGAATAAAAGCTTTTTTGCACAGTAACAGGTGGGTTCCCCAATCCTCTTTTTAAAAGTTCAGGGTCGCTGTCTTCCATCCAATAGCTCATCGCCACTCCCAAATCAGCAAGCGGGTCTCCAACGGTTGTCATTTCCCAGTCAAATAATCCTACAATTTTATTTCCATCCGGTGAAAATAACGTATTGTTAAGCTTATAATCATAGTGAATAATGGTTGAATGCTGTGAAGTGGGGATGTGTGTGGTCAACCATTTCTTTAGTGCTTCTACTTCCGATATGTCACTTGTTTTTGATTTTTCATAACGATGAATCCAGCCGTGTACTTGACGTTCTAAAAAACCTTCAGGCTTGCTGATTTCTTCAAGGAGCGTACCTTTATAAGGAACGTCATGAAGCTGAACAAGGACATCTACCATTTGTTCTGAAATACGACGGCAAAGTTGGCTCGTTTCTTTCACTTCTTTTGGAAACGCTGTGTCGATGAGAACACCGTGCTTTCGCTCCATTAAAAAAAAGGGTTTCCCGACCACCGTTTCATCTTCACAAAACACATTAGGCCTAGGAGCGAGAGGGAAAGATTTCGATAAAACAGATAAAATCTTGTATTCTCTTTCCATGTCATGCGCTTTTGGCGCAACTGGCCCAAATGGCGGGCGTCTCAACACCGCCTCCCACTCTCCGACTGAAAGAGCGTAGGTTAAATTGGACGCACCCGATCCAAATTGTTTGATTAAAAGAGGCTCTTTAGGTAAATCAGGAATCGAAACACGGAGAAACTGATGCAGTTTTTCCGTGTTTAATTCCTCTCCTTTTCGTACAGGAATGATTTGTGACATTCTTTTACCACCTGCTTTTTTATAGTTAAACAGCTACTTTATAATTCATCAAAAACTGCTTAATGTCCGCTGGAATAGAAACGCTTTTTTGTGCATCAAAATCAAAGTACACGATGACAGCTTCTCCTTTAGCAATCAGCGATCCCGTCTTGCTGTCGGTAATTTCATGGCCAATTGTAAAGCTTTTATTGCCGACATTAGATACAAAGGTTTTAATCGTTAACACTTGATTAAAATATCCTTGCGCAACAAAATCACATTTAGTAGACGCTAAAATATACTCCCACTTTTTTGTATGCATGGATGCTCCCATTTCTTCAAAAAAAGCAATGCGTGCCTCTTCTAAATAAATGAAATAGCTCGTATTGTTAATGTGACCGAGTGCGTCTGTTTCGCAAAAACGCACTTTGACCTGTGTTTCATACATGGTTTTCTCCTCCTTTACTTATGTGAAAAAACAGCGGGACGCTTTTCAATAAATGCTGATACTCCTTCTTTAATATCTTCTGTTTGAAAGACTTCTTCAAACAGCTCTGCCTCAAGTTCAAGACCTTCAGATAGTGTACGATTCATTCCTTCGTTTACCGCTGCCTTAATTCGAGAAAGTGACGGAAGAGAGTGACGGTTAAATTTCTTAGCCAGCTCTTTTGCTTTTTCGAGCCCTTTTCCTTTAGGCGTTACATGATTGGCAAAGCCTGCATGAAGTGCTTCTTCCGCCGCAACAGGACTGCCGGCAAACATCCATTCTTTAGCTTTAGATGCGCCGATTACGCGCGGAAGACGCTGAGTTCCGCCGCCTCCGGGAAACAATCCGAGCTTCACTTCCGGAAGACCGATTTGAGCATGTTCTTCGGCAATGCGTATATCAGCGGTTAGTGAAAGTTCGCACCCTCCCCCAAACGTTAAACCGTTTAACACGACAATTGTTGGTTTTTCAATGTTTTCAAGTTTTTGCAAAACACGATGGGTTTTCATAAACTCTTCTTTAATACCGCTTTGTCCCATTAGCTGTGGAAATTCTTTAATATCAGCTCCAGCCATAAACGCCCGGTCGCCCGCTCCCGTTAAAATGATTGTAATGACATCAGGATCTTTACTAAGCTCTTCATACGTTTCTTCAAGCTGCTGCACAACAGCCTGGCTCATTACATTTAAAGGCGGATTATCAATGGTTACAATAGCTGTTTTCTCTTCTTTTTCAATACGTACAAATTTTTTCATCATTGCTTCACTCCCTGTGTGTGGTATGTGTAAAAACCTTTTCCTGTTTTGCGTCCAAGCTCGCCTTTTTGAACTTTTTCTTCTATGCACGCAGCTGGCTTGTCCTCAGGGTCCCCTGTTTCGCTATAGCGCTGCTGCATCACAAAATATCCGACGTCAATTCCTGAGAGATCCATCAATTCAAAAGGACCGATCGGGTGATTGAGCGCTTTTTTGCAAATCGTATCAATGTCTTCAAAATCTGCGTATCCATTTTCGTAAAGGAAAACGGCTTCTTTTTGCAGCGCTCCTAAAATTCGATTGGCAATAAAACCTGAGATTTCTTTTTTCAGAAGGACTGCTGTGCGATTAATTTGCTTGCAAACTTCCATTGTCGTTTGAGCTGTTTGTTCACTTGTCTTTTCACTCATCACAACTTCTACGCAGTCCATTACAAGAGGAGGAAAAAAGAAATGCATGTTAACGATTTGCTCTGGACGGTTTGTTGCACTTGCAATAAGCGAGTTAACAATTGTTGAACTATTCGATGCTAAAATGGCGTGACTTGGTGCGTACTCATCTATTTCTTTAAAGACGCTTTGTTTTACATCTAACTTTTCTACAACAGCTTCAATCACAAAATCAGCACTTGAAACCGCTTCCTTTAATGTGCTTGTAAAAGACAACCTTTGAAATGCGGCTTCTTTAGCATCAGAGGAGATTTTGCCTTTGTGAACCCACTTGTCTATAATTGCTTCCAGCTTATTTTTCGCCTCTGTGAGTGATTGTTCATTCATATCTTGAATAATTGTTTCATATCCTCCAAGTGCACAAAGCATACCAATTTGATGTCCCATTTGTCCTGCGCCAATGACAGCAATACGCTGTATATCTTTACTATTCATGTTATAGCCTCCTTTTAATATAAAAGGAGAGAAAGAGCTTATACTTTCCCACCTTTTACGAGCACTGTCCAGCCTAGCAGCTACTGTGACTGAATACCTTTCATTAACATCTTATAAAAAATAGCCGCAACTTCTCGATCTGACTTTTCACCATCCGGCTGAAACCAAAAATAGCTCCAATTTGTCATTCCTAATATGCCTAGCGTCACGATATCTGAAGGCAAATCTGAACGGAACTGCCCTGCTTCCATTCCTTTTTCAATAATTTCCTGTACGTTTTCTTTAAAACGATCGCGCTTTGGAATGATTTGCTGTAAGTGTTCTTCACTCAAATGACGCATCTCTCGAAAAAACACTTTAGCTCGAAGACCTTCTTTCTCAATATCATGAACAAGTTTAAAAATAATGCTGTGCAGCTTTTCAGGATAAGATATTGTCTTATCTGCAAGAATCGTCTCTTGGTTTTCTATTAATCTTTCAATATATTGAAGGTGAATATCCATTAAAAGCTCTTGCTTGCTTTTAAAATAATAATAAAACGTTCCTTTTGTGACGTTTAATTCATTTACAATATCTTGAATAGACGTTTCTTTGAAACCTTTTTGAGCAAAAAGCTGAATGCTTCGTTCCATCATCAAATCTTTCATCGTCAAACCCTCTCTGTCTTTTCTCATTTTCACAAATTATACCATGGCTTAGAGGGAGCTTTTGAAAAAGTTTGTTTATGTTCAGCTTCTTTACATCGTTTCTTTCACCACTTCTTCTCGCAGTGCTCTTCGTAAAATTTTTCCTACATTGGTCTTAGGAAGCTCAGCGCGAAACTCAAAGATTCGCGGAATTTTGTAAGCTGCAAGATGATGTCGACAATAAGAAGTAAGCTCTTCTTCAGAAAGAGATTTTCCTTCTTTCACTACCAAAATCGCTTTAATTGTTTCTCCTCTGTAAGGATGCGGAACGCCAATGACAACGGCTTCTTTAATGTGGCTGTGCTCATATAAAACTTCTTCAATATCTCGAGGATACACATTAAAACCACTCGCAATAATCATATCTTTTTTGCGATCAACAATGGATAAATACCCATCTTCGTCTATCTGTCCAATATCTCCTGTGTACAGCCAGCCGTTTCTAAGCGCGTGAGCTGTTTCTTCAGGCTGATTCCAATAGCCCTTCATAACTTGAGGGCCTTTAATCACTATTTCTCCAAGCTCTCCTCTTGGCAGTTCTTTTGTTCCTGTAGCCACGTCTACAATTTTATAAGCAGTTTGCGGAACGCCAAGTCCGACTGTGCCTGGCTTTCGTTCACAAAACGGCAGGTTGCAATGGGTAACGGGGGACGCTTCTGATAAGCCGTACCCTTCTAACACTTTAGCACCCGTTTTTCGTTCGAACTCTTTCATCAGCTCAACAGGCATTGGCGCACTGCCGCTGTTGCAGATGCGAATACTTTCGATATTGTATTCTTCTGCCCGCGGATGATTGGTAATTGCGACATACATAGTTGGCACTCCAGGAAAAATACTAGGCTGCTCTTTTTTGATTGTATTTAGTACTTCTTCTAAATCAAAACGCGGCAATAGCAATATTTCATTTCCGCAAAGAATTGATAAATGCATACAGGAAGTCATGCCAAATACGTGAAACAATGGAATAACGGTTAAGCATTTTTCTTTTCCTAATTCAATATCATGCTTAAATATTTCGTATGATTGAACTGCGTTTGTGTAAATGTTTGTATGTGTAAGCATCGCACCTTTAGATGGTCCGGTCGTTCCTCCCGTATACTGAAGAACAGCAATATCGTGTGCTGGATGGATGACCGGCTGATTAAATTCATGCTTAATGGTTAGAAAATCTAAGAAGGAAAGGTCTGGTGATGCAGGAACAAAAGGTTTTTGCAAGCTGACGGTTATCGCTTCTTCTATCTCAACACGATTCCTTATCTCTTGAAGTCTCGTATAAAAATCATCGAGTAGAATTATTTTTTTTGCGCCGGAATCGTGTAAAATATGCTCTAGTTCTTGTTCGACAAGCATGGGGTTGACCTGAGTGACAATGCCGCCCGCTGCTACAATGCCAAAATAGCTTATTATATATTGCGGACAATTTGGCAGCATAATTGCTACACGATCTCCTTTTTTAATCCCTTTTTTCTGCAGTGCTCCTGCAAATACGCGAACTGAGTGGTACAGCTCCTGGTACGTTAACGTATGCTGATACATGCGCGTGGCTGTGTGAGCAGGATAACGTTCGGCTGTTTCTTTCAGCATATCAAATAGTGAAATATCTTCGATGTGAATGTCATGAGTGTAGGTTTCTGGATAAGGTGTAAACCATTTTTTAACGTCTTCCATTGAGTAACTCCTTTCTTATTCACATAGCATGAACTCCACCGTCTACTGTCAGAATATCGCCCGTAATATAATTAGACGCTGCAGAAGCAAGAAAAACAGCCGCTCCTTTTAAATCAGCTTCGGAGCCAAAGCGTTTTAAAGGGGTTTGACTTAGAAAATAATCTTTTCCTTGTTCCATAATCGCACCTGACATTTTAGTAGGAAAAAATCCCGGCGCAATTGCATTAACTTGAATATTATGCTGTCCCCATTTGACAGCTAAATCTTTCGTGAACGTAATGACCGCTCCTTTACTCGTGTTGTACCCGATTGTATCCATATACTGAGGGTCCGTTCCTCCAAGACCCGCAATTGAAGCAATGTTAATAATCTTACCAGCTTTTTGTTTAATCATTTCTTTTCCAGCTTCTTGTGACATTAAAAACGTGCCCGTCACATTAATATTCATCACTTTTTGCCATGCTTCAAGAGGCATTTCTTCAGCCGAAGCTCCCCACGTAGCTCCGCTGTTGTTAATTAAAATATCGATGCGTCCAAATGTTTCAATCGTTTGATGCACGACATTTTTAATATCTTCAGGCTGACTGATGTCGCATGCTAAAGCGAGGGTTTTTACGCCCATGGTGGCCAATCGATCAGCCACTTGCTGACATGCTTCTTTTTTTCTTGAGCATAGAACAATATTTGCCCCTGCCTCTGCAAGCCCTTCTGCCATTTGCTCTCCTAATCCTCTGCCTCCTCCGGTAATAATAGCTGTTTTTCCAGTTAAATCAAATAGATCCTTTATGTGCATAGGTTGCCTCCTGTTCTTGATAGGATTTTAGCTCAAGTCTTGCAAGCTGTGCTTTGTGCACTTCGTCTGGACCATCGGCAAGGCGCAAAGTGCGGGCATTTGCCCAAAGTGCCGCAAGCGGCGTGTCTTCTGAAACACCTGCTGCTCCAAATGCTTGAATGGCACGATCAATGACTTTTAAAGCCATAGCAGGAGCTATTACTTTAATCATGGCAATTTCTTTCCGCGCTTTTTTATTTCCAACTGTGTCCATCATATAAGCAGCTTTTAATGTTAATAAGCGAGCTTGCTCAATTTCAATACGCGATTCTGCCACCCATTCTTGAATAACCCCTTGCTGAGAAAGCACCTTATTAAATGTAGAACGAATTTGAATACGCTTACATAATTCTTCGAGCGCTCTTTCAGCTGCTCCTATTAGACGCATGCAGTGATGAATACGTCCAGGCCCTAATCTACCTTGAGCAATAGCAAACCCTTTTCCTTCGCCTAAAAGCATATTGGATGCTGGCACACGCACATTGTCATAATGAATTTCAGCATGTCCATGAGGAGCGTGATCGTATCCAAAGACTGGCAGCATTCGTTCAATTTTAACTCCCGGAGTATTTAATGGAACTAGAATCATAGACTGCTGTTCATATTTAGATGCGTTAAAATCGCTTTTTCCCATGACAATAGCAATTTTGCAGCGAGGATCTCCCGCACCTGAAGACCACCATTTTCTTCCATTGATTACATATTCATCGCCTTCTCTTACAATACTGCACTGAATGTTTGTGGCATCAGAAGAACCTACATCTGGTTCTGTCATAGAAAAGCAGGAGCGAATGTCTCCATTTAACAGAGGCTTTAGCCATTTTTCTTTCTGTTCAGGCGTTCCGTATCGAACCAGCACTTCCATATTGCCAGTGTCAGGAGCTCCGCAGTTAAAAGCTTCTGGTCCAATAATAGAACGGCCCATAATTTCGCAAAGAGGAGCGTATTCTACATTTGTTAGACCTGCTCCGTATTCGCTTTCTGGCAAAAATAAGTTCCATAGCCCGGCTCGCTTTGCTTTTTCTTTTAACTCTTCCATGATTGGAGGAACAGTTGACCATCTAGATGGCTGTTCATTCAGCTGTTGTTCGTATAGCCGTTCATTTGGATAAATATGCTCTTCCATAAAAGAGCTCAATTCTTTTTGCAGCTTCACTACTTTGTCAGAGTAAGAAAAATACACGGTAGTCCCTCGCTTTCATTTACTTACTAACCGGTTGGTATGTTACATATTCATCATAAATGAAGGGAAATAATTCAGCAAGATATTTTTAGAAAAATTCTAAATATTATATTATTCAGAAATAAAAAAAAGAGAGGTTGTAACCTCTCTTTTTACGCGGATGTCATTTCCTCAAATACGGCTGATACTTTTTCAAACTCATCATCATCTTCAATTGAAGACCATTCACCATCATCTTCAATTTTTAAAAAGAAAACATCAATTTCTTCTTCTGTTTCAATTAAAACTTCTTCCACAAACGCAACGGCAATATAATCGTGGCCTTCAATCGTCATTTTTCCAAGCACTTCAATATCTTGCTCTTGATCATTTTCATCTAAAATTGTAAAAATCTCTCCCGTTTCAATACGTTCCATCGTATTCCCTCCTATTTTAACCTCATTATTCGTTCACTAACATGTATTCCCCTTTAGAAAAGGTTTCATGCTTATAAAAGTAGAATCTACTTTTTAAAAGGCAAAAGAATGTCTACGGTAGTTCCTTTTCCAAGTTCACTTACAAAGTTAATTTCTCCTCTATGTTCTCGAATGATCTTATAGCACACCATCAGTCCAAGCCCCGTTCCTTTCTCTTTCGTACTATAAAAAGGTTTTCCTAAATGCTGCATTCGTTCCTGCGTGATGCCTGGCCCCTCGTCGCTAAACCGGACAACAAGGTTCTCCTGATTAAATCTTTTTAGTTGAATCGTTACAGTTCCTCCACTTGGCATAGATTCGACGGCATTTTTAAATATATTGCTAAAGACCTGTTTTAACTGGTTTTCTTCGCATAATACGAGAGGAAGATGAAGATCAATCTCTTTCTTTACGTGAATTTTCTCTGTAATCCCCTGCACCTCAGCTAGCTTTAACGTGTTCTCTAAGATATCTTGGACGTGTTTGTCTTTGTAGGTTTTCGCCTGAGGCTTTGCAAGACTCAAGAACTCGTCGGCAATCAATTCGATTCTATCTAACTCATGATTTATCATTTCTACATAGTAAGGCTGACCGCTCGTTTCTTCTAATAACTGCATAAATCCTTTTACCGCTGTTAGAGGGTTTCTGATTTCGTGAGCGATACCCGCTGCTAACTGTCCGACTAAGGAAAGCTGAGCGGATTCACGCAGCAATTTTTCAGTTTTTTTACGTTCTGTAATATCACGAAACAAAACTTGAATGGCCTGCTTTCCCATATACGGAATAGGAAAGGCAATGGTTTCGGCATCAATCGTATGACCGTCTTTATGAATAAACTTTTCTTCCTGCAGATCCACAGATTTATTTTCTGTTTTCATTCGATAAATTCGCTGTTTTACAACATCATAGTAATCAGGGTGAACAAACTGATAAACACAAGCTCCTAATACATCTTGAGGATTCTTGTATCCTAGTGCTTTAGCTCCTGCAGGGTTGATATAATCAATTTTACCTTCACTATGAACGATAATTGCTTCCGGGGATAACTCAATCAAACTTCGGTAGCGCTGTTCGCTTTCTTTTAAAGCCGTCTCATCCTGCTTGCGCGATGTTATATCTCGATAGACAAACGCAATGCATAACGGCCAATCATTCATATTTTCAACGCGAAATAGTGTGACGCTTACATTAATTAAATGCCCGTCTTTATGCTGTCTTACCGTCTCAAATTCCGTTTTCGATTCCCCTGATTGAATAGTCTTGTGAAGTTCGCACACGGGCTCCTTTA
Source organism: Priestia sp. FSL W8-0524 (assembly GCF_038005965.1). Classification (NCBI taxonomy): domain Bacteria; kingdom Bacillati; phylum Bacillota; class Bacilli; order Caryophanales; family Bacillaceae; genus Priestia; species Priestia sp. FSL W8-0524. Next base: position 2,058,482 of record NZ_JBBOUG010000001.1, on the reverse strand, counting down.
AAAACGAAGGTATAATCGGAAGAGGCTTTTGATGAATTTCTTCAAACGTCCAGCCAAATGTATTCTCAAACGCAGGGTTCACTTGAAGCGTTTTACCCTCTAAGTCAACGATAGCAACAGCATCTGCGTTATGATAAATAAAAGGCTGAATCTGTTCTTTTTTCTCTTGATAAGTAGTTATATTAACGCAATGTCCCATAATTTCAGGCTTTTCTGTGTAAGATAAAGGGGTTAAGTTTACTACATAGCGTTTATCATTTATTTGAAGCTCGTACATAAGCGTTTTCTTTTTATTTAGCGCTTCGAAAAAATGCTCATACGAGACCCATTCTTCTAGAGGTATTTTTTGCTCAGAAACGCTTTCTCCTTGATACATACTGTAAACAAGGTGGTCACCTTTTTGTTTGTAAGCAAATATGATTCCTAGAGCCTCAGCTGAATGATTTTCTGCATGTAATCGGACTATTTTTTTATTTTCGTTCATCGTTCATATTTACCTACCCCTCACTAGCATCTTTCCTAATCGTTCTCATTCTCTTAATTTTACATGAGGCGTTTAAAATTTACTAGATAAAGAAGCAGATATTTTCCATTCATTCACATAAAAAAAGCGCCTGTATAGGCGCTTTTTTATGTGAATAGGAATTACTTTGAATGATGCATTTTATGACAGTGCCGCTTCGGAACAAACCCATTTTTCTCCATATGCTGATAGCGATTTTCCATATGTGAAGAAATGTTTTGACTCTCCGTTTTGCTTAGCACGCCGTACTCCACATATTTTGAAAGTATTTCTTTCTTTTTTTCGAACATTTCTTTGTACAGAACGGATAATTCCTGCTTTTGCTGAGACGTCAGCTGCACGTCTTTTGTTTCTGGCTGAGGATTGTTTTCCGCTAATACAGGCGTCCCGCTCATAAATAAAAAAGCTGCTGCTGCACTTATCATAACCTTTCGCAAACAATCTACTTCCTTTCATCATATAGTAGTTATAGTTTGCGAACTTCTATTTGTTTTCATTCATTCTATTTGCTTAGGACTCAATAGCTCCTCTTACATCATAATCGCTAAGATCAATTTCCATTTCCATTTCAAGTGCTAATTTAGCAAGCTCTGAACCAAGATAAGGACCCGACGTTAAGCCTGAAGCTCCGAGACCATTCGCTACTAGTATTCCTTCGTAAGCTGGAAGAGCCCCAATGACTGGCAAGAAGCCTGGAGTAAATGGTCGAAACCCTACCCTTGTTTCTAAGACTGTGCTTTCTGTTAAGCCAGGAGCAATTAATAAGGCCTTTGAAAAAATTTCATGAAGCCCCCCAGCCGTTACTCTCAAGTCATAACCCGTGTCGTTTTCATGTGTTGCTCCTATGACAATTTGACCTTGTTCAAACGAAAGAATATATTGGTCGCTTGGAGGCATTACAACGGGCCAGTCTTTTGTATCTAAATCAGGAAGATGCAAGTGGACAATTTGCGCTTTTTGAAAGCTTGCTAAAAATTTCACTCCAAGAGGCTCTAGTAATTGATTTGCCCACGCTCCTGCTGTCACGATTGTTGTACTTGCTAGAAGGGTTTGTCCATTTACGGCAACGCCCGTTACTTGATTATTTTCATAAAGTAGTTCTGCGTTTCCTTCTATTATTTTTGCACCGTTTTTCTTCGCTGCATTCACAAGTGCGTTTCGAAGAGCTCTTCCGTTAACGCGAGCGGCTCCACTAATATGAACTGAACTGTATTCTTCCGAAAGAGCCGGAAACAAAGCCTGTGTTTCTTTAGCGGATAAACGTGTAATCTCGCCTATTTCGGGGGCTTCTTCCCGACGCTTATATGCTCGTTCTTCCATTTTTTTAAGCTTTTGTTCATCAGTGTGTAAACTAATTGCTCCTACTCGCTTATATCCCGTATCCGTTTCTCCATCTTCTTCTAATTGCTGAATTAATGTTTGATAGTACTTGGCGCCGCCTTTTGCTAAGCGGTACCATGCTTTATTTCGACGCTGCGAAAGCCATGGACAAACAATTCCTGCTGCTGCATCAGTAGCTTGACCAGCATCCTTGCGATCTATCAATGTCACATCTGCTCCTGCTTTTGCTAAATGATATGCCGTAGAAGCTCCAAGTACCCCAGCTCCAACTACGATGTATGTTTTCATACCAAAACACCCTTTTCTTTCTTCTAGTATTCTCATGCTATATGTATGCAATTTTAGCATAGCAAAAAAAGAAGTCACATACTAGGCGAAGCTATTTTAAGCTTATTTTTAAGCCTTGCTGACTTTGACATATAGCTCCTTTCGTCTCGTAAACAAAAGCGGTAGAAGTTCTTTTACCAAGATTATAACAGGGTGAAGAAAGCCATAAATAGTGGTAGTACGTCTTTAACGCTGTGGCTTACGGCTTTTCTATTATAGGTGCTGAATAAAAAAATGAAAGAATAAAACCACTATAATATGTAAATAAAAAGAAATAACCATTATTTTAAGGAGAGCGTATGCAATCTTCATTTGTATTATTTTTTATCATTCTTGGTTTACTATTTGGCAAGTGGCGAAGGTATCAAGAATACTACCCTACTTTGCTGTTTTGGGTCACGGGGAATTTGCTTTATGAAGTGCTGCTGTTTCATCACCGCGTATGGGTATTTCACCCTGTTGGTATTGATCATCTTTTTCTACCCGATCACCTAATGGTTTCTCTTGGAATAACCTTAATTATTTATCCGTTTGTTATACCGGTTTTTTTAGGAAGGCTGCCGCTGCATGTAAGCGGCCGGCTGTGGTGGATTCTTTTATGGGCGCTTTTATTTACTGTGATTGAGTTCATTGCTTATGTTAATCACAGTATCACTCATCATTATGGATGGTCGCTGCTATGTTCTTTTCTCTTCAATATTGTCACGTTCTCACTTTTAATCATTCATCAGAAGACAGCGCTGGCTGCTTGGATTCTATCTGGAAGCTTCATAGCTTTTTTATTTATCTTCTTTGATATTCCTATGCCTTAACTTTTCATTGACTAGACAGAGGAAAAGGAAATATAATAGGAGTTACATTTAAATATAATTTTCCTCTCTGAGAATAGAGGTGCATGAAATCAAGAGTCACTTATTGGAGACTAATGGAGTCTGTGAAGATAAGTAAAAGGGATTTCGTGCCGAAGTATATAAACATCCATTGTGTTCATATACTGGTTCAGTATTGAATAAATGCTGAGCTGTCACAAACCACTTGGTTTGTGGAGAGCTATTGAAGAGATGTTGATGCCTAGAATGTAATAATACTTTATTATTATGAAACCAAGACGCGTGAACATCACTTCACGGGTCTTTTTTGTGTTTTTCTACTGACCATCAAAGTTATAGTTGAATGATTTAAATGGAGGGATACGGATTATGTACTTACATGGAACGAGTAAAATTAACAGCAGCAATCATTTAGAAATTGGGCAGTGCGATACGGTCGAACTGAAAAAACAATACGGCACTCCCCTATACATCTACGATCAAGAATTAATTGAGACGAAATGCAAGGCCTTCCATTCAGCCTTTCAAAGAAGCGGCTTTTCATATCAAATCGCCTATGCAGGGAAAGCGTTTCTTTGTATGGAAATGGCTAGCCTTTTAACGAAGCTTGATATGTCATTAGATGTGGTCTCAGGAGGCGAATTATTTACAGCTCTTGAAGCGGGATATCCAGCTGAACGCATTCATTTTCACGGAAATAACAAAACGATTGAAGAAATTGAAATGGCTCTTGATGCGAATATTGGCTGTTTTGTTGTGGATAACTTTACCGAACTTGAAGTTTTACATGCCTTAGCAGCTGAGCGCAAACAGAAAGCATCTATTCTTCTGCGTGTTACTCCAGGGATTGAAGCCCACACACATGAATATATTATGACCGGACAGGAAGACTCCAAGTTTGGATTTGGTCTTTCCAATGACCAGGCTATGAAAGCGGTAAGTTCTGCATTAGAAAAGCCTTACTACGATCTTTTAGGCATTCATTGTCATATTGGTTCGCAAATTTTTGAAGTAGATGGTTTTTCTCGCGCCATTGATATTTTAACTGATTTCTTATTCAGTATTCGTGATAAAATGGAATTTGAAGTAAAAGTTTTAAACGTAGGTGGTGGTTTTGGTATTCGTTATACCGAAAGCGACTCTCCACTTCCAGTTGAGTATTATGTAGATGCACTGACAGAAAAGCTAAGCCGCACGTTAACTGAACAGAATTATACCCTTCCGGAAGTCTGGATTGAGCCTGGAAGAAGCATCGTAGGAGAAGCAGGTACAACGCTTTATACAATCGGCTCAACGAAGGAGATTCCAGGTGTACGCAAATACGTAGGAATTGATGGCGGTATGACCGATAATATCCGTCCTGCTCTTTACGATGCAAAACATGAAGCTGTCTTGGCTAATAGAGTGACGGATAAAAAAGATGAAACAGTATCAATTGCGGGGAAATGCTGTGAATCAGGAGATATGCTTATTTGGGATATCGATTTACCGCGCGTTAATCAAGGAGATTTACTAGCAGTATCCTCTACAGGTGCCTACAACTATTCAATGGCTAGCAATTACAACCGTATTCCGCGCCCTGCTGTTGTATTTGTGAAAAATGGAGAAGCTCGTCTTGCTGTAGAGCGAGAAACATACGAAGATTTGGTGCGTAAAGATGTAAAGCCAGTCGTTACTACGTATGCAATGAGCAAATGATAGCTGTTCTTGCGTAGTAAAGAAGCTATTGTTGTTTGGAGGAAATCTATATGGTTTTAAGTGTATTTAAAACGTACAGATCATCGCTTATTCTGCTTCTCGCTATTTTAATTGGCGGGATAGCAGGATATGCTATCGGGCCCGATGTGGCAGTCGTAAAGCCCTTTGGTGATTTGTTTCTTAATTTAATGTTCATGATTATCGTTCCCCTTGTCTTTTTTAGTGTGGCTTCGGCGATCGCAAACATGAACGAAATGAAACGTCTTGGTAAAATTATGCTAGGTATCGCCGTTGTGTTTGTCGCCACTGCTGTTGTTTCAGCCGTTCTAGGCTTTTTAGGCGCATCACTTTACAATCCGCTGCACAACGTAGATACTTCTGCCATTAAAGAATTAATGGGTGACAGTGAAAATACAGCTGAAAAAATGACGCTTTTAAATCAGCTTGTTAGTACATTTACTGTACCTGATTTTGTTCAGTTATTTTCGAAAGAGCATATTTTACAATTAATTGTCTTTGCCGTTATCTTCGGTATTGCTACCACGATGGCTGGTGAAAAAGGACAGCCTATGGCGAAATTTCTGACTTCGGGTCAAGAAGTATCGATGAAAGTCGTTAAAATTGTCATGTACTATGCTCCAATTGGTTTAGGGTGCTATTTTGCTACTGTAGTAGGAGAACTTGGACCAAAGATCTTGCAAGGGTATGCTAGAGCATTTATTCTTTATTTATTAATTGCAATCGTTTACTATTTTGGCTTCTTTACGCTATACGCATGGATTGCTGGCGGTAAAGCAGGAATTAAGCTGTTTTGGAAAAATGCAGCTGCTCCTTCTATCACTGCTATTGCTACCTGTTCTTCCGCGGCATCTATTCCAGTCAATTTAGACGCAACAAAGAAAATGGGTGTGCCTCTGGATATTGCTGAAACAGTGATTCCATTAGGAGCAAACACCCATAAAGATGGTTCTGTTATCGGTGGTATTCTAAAAATTGTTTTCTTATTCAGTTTGTTCGGCAAAGATATGACGTCTGCTACGAGTATTTTGAGCATATTAGGCGTAGCCTTTTTAGTTGGAGCCGTAATGGGAGCAATTCCTGGAGGCGGTATGATTGGCGAAATGTTAATCATTACAATTTACGGATTTTCGCCAGAAGTTCTGCCCATCATTGCGGTCATTTCCACAATTATTGACGCCCCTGCTACGCTCTTAAACAGTACGGGAAATACAGTAACAGCGATGCTTGTTACAAGGTTTACAGAAGGAAAAGACTGGATTAACAAAATTATCACCACCGATAAAGTCGCCTAGTAAAAAAGCAAAGGGAACAGTCTTAGTGACTCTCCCTTTGCTTTTTTCGTGTGCAGTAATATCGATAGCCGTGTATAAAGTTTGTAAATACGCACATTCTATAGGTATGTTTCATAACCGGACTGGAGGTGTCGTCTAATGAGTAACGCTGCAGGAGGTTCAAAGAAGAATCAACCGAATGATGCGAATCACGTAAGTGCAGAAACAAAAGCTCATCAAAAACGTCTCACTGAGCAAAACAAACAAGAGCATCAAGCTGAAGAGCGAAAATAAAATGACGTCAAAGAACGTTTGGCACAGGCCCTGCGTTCTTTGACGTCATTTTATTTTGAGAGAGCTTAATGACGACGCTCTTTATAGGTCTATCGTACAACCTCCTTTCAAACTTTTACATATTCTATTAATAGGTTTGTAAAAGGAGGAATGATATGGTGTTTTCTTGGATAGAGATTACAGCTGCAGCCTTTGGGCTTTCAGTTATTTTGATAAGTTTTGCATTTTTGCCCGAACGTACAGGCAAAAATCTTTATATTCCTCATCAGCTAGTAGCAAAATCTATGTTTCTCTATAAAAAGATTATTGGTTTTATAAATCAATTTCGACAGAAACTTTAGTTCATTTCCTTTCCTCGTTTTTATTCATTGGATAGCTCCCTTTTTTAATCAGCGCATTTACAGTAAATAATTTAATGGTTAAAATAAAGAGTAAAAAAAAAGGATAAGCAGTTTGCAGAAATGGAGTTTCACATGGAAATCAGAGACTTAGAATACTTTATAGAGGTAGCGAATCATAAAAATTTTACAAAGGCAGCGCTGCAAGTTCATTTGTCACAAACGGCTTTAAGTAAAGCCGTCAAAAAAGTAGAAAATGAACTAGGATTTGAGCTTCTTGACCGTTCAACAAGAGAATTAAAGCTAACCGATGCAGGAGAAGTCGTGTATCATCAGGCAACTAAAGCGCTGTCGGTGTTAAAAGACATGCCTCACTTGTTGGGCGATTTAATGAACTTGCAAACAGGGCAAATCAAGATGGGAATCCCTCCGCTCATCGGGACCTTGTTTTTCCCGAAGATTGCAAAAGCATTTAATGAACAATACCCTAAAGTATCTCTAGAGCTTATTGAATTTGGAGCAAAAAAAATTGAAGCCCTTGTGGAAGAGGCTGGTGTAGATATGGGGATTGTTATGCTTCCTCTCACAAGCGGTCATGATGAGCATTTTCACGTATACCCGTTCGTTAAGGAGAGATTCCTTTTATACGCCCATAAAAACCATCCTTTAGCTAAACGTTCTTCCTTCTGGATGAAAGAATTGGAGCATGAAAAATTCATTATGTTCAGTGAAGAATTTACGCTGCACGACCGGTTAATTCAAGATGCTTTAAAATCAGGATTTGTGCCTTCTATCGCATATAAAAGTTCTCAATGGGATTTAATTATTGAATTAACAGCAGCAGAACTAGGTATTGCTATTTTACCCGAATCGCTTTATGCCAAAGTGAAAGATTCCAATATTATTACGGTACCTATTGCAGATCCTGAAATGATGTGGGAACTTGGAATTATTCTGTTAAAAGAACGCTACAGTTCATTCGCTGTAAGAGAGTTGATTAATTTTCTGACAGCAAAACAAATAACAAATAAGTTGGACGCAAATTAAATAGAGGCTGGGAGATAACGAAATCAATCCACAGCTAGAAGCACCTACACCTACACACATGAAATTTACGTTCACTATCACCATGAAAAAATCCGACCGAGGAATCGAGATTCTCCATCAAGAATTTGAATTCATCGGTCGGATTTCCCTTCAACAAAACTACTTTTGTCCCAGCCTCTTTATATGTAACACGAGTTCTATCATTCAACAATCCCTACAATGAATCCATCATAGCCTTTGCTTCCAACGGTTTGTATAGCCGTGGCGCTGATTCGTTTTTCTTGAGCCAGAGCATCCATAAATTGTCGAATTCCCTTTACATTTTCATCTTCACTTTCTGAGTTCACCACATGCCCTTGACGAACAACATTATCACAAATAATCGTACTTCCTCGTTTCGATAATTCTAGAGCCCACTTTAAGTAATTTGGGTTATTCGGCTTGTCAGCATCAATAAAGATAAGATCAAACGGCTCTGTTCCCTTATCCTTTAATACAGCTAATGTATCAAGCCCGGGGCCGACAATGACTTCTACTAAGTGGCTTACTCCCGCTCTTTTTAAATTAGCTCGTGCTACTTCTGCATGCTGAGCGCTTAATTCGAGCGTAATCAGCTGTCCATCTTTCGGAAGAGCTCTGGCTAGCCAAATCGTGCTGTACCCTCCAAGAGTACCAATTTCCAAAATGCGTTTAGCCCCTTTTAATGAAGCTAACAAATGCAGAAACTTTCCTTGACTAGGCGATACGTCGATGGCAGGTAATCCAGCCTCTTGATTTGCCTTCAATACCTCATCAAGAATAGGGTCAGGTTGTATGAGCTTATCATTCATATAAAGATCCACTTCATTCCAAATTTCATATATAGACATTTCCATACTCCTCCACATAAGTGATAAAAGCTTTATTATTCAAAGATACGAATATGTTTTTCTCATATTCAGCTTGTTGCCGTAATCGTTCGTATTATGAATGTGTTCTAGCTCTCTAATAAACTATCCTGCTCGCTCTTAAAAAGAATTGTTATATGTCCATAAAAAAAGACCTTCAGAGAGGTCTTTTTTATCTTTAAATAATCGTAGCTCAATCCGTAAAAAATAGCCGGTACCTTTCTACCGGCTATTTTCTAGAAGACATCTTATTATCCGTTATGACTGAACTTAAATACTATCGGTGTACGTTCTGTTTCTATTTTCCAAATCATGTGATGATATCCTTTGCTCCAGTAATCTTTTACTAAGTAATCGGGAATTCCAAATATGTTTTTCCATACTTTCTGAGCATTCTTGTATCCGCTATCCAAACAAATTTTTTTAATTTCTCTGCTTTGAAGCGTAAGCAGCATAATATGTATAAGCAGTGTTCCTACCCCTTTTCTTTGGTACTTTGGATGAACAAAAACTGTGCCGATTTCAATCCATCCTTGCAGCTCCCCTTTTGTACACGCCATAATTAATTCACTAACAGGGCCATATTCAATGCAGCCAATAATCTTATTGGTGCACGTATCTATTCCGAGCCAAAAGAATCGACATTTCCCACCGCTATCAAGGTCACTTTTTAAATATTGTTCTTTACTTTCAATTTCTATTTGTATATCGTTCACCATGTCAGATAGACCCTCTCTATGAAAGGTATCTGTGATCACTTCATTAAAAAGCTCGTGGAGTTCTGCGCTGTCCTCTATTTTTGGTCTTCTTATTTCAATATGATTCAATGTTCATCCCTCCTGATTATTTCACTGCCAAATATGAAGCTTTACTTTTATTATTTATCAATATATGTTGATAATCCTTTTCTTTTTCTACAGTTTTCCCAACAAAAAAAGCACGAGAAGCTTTAAGTTCTCGTACTTTTTTATAATATGGATTCTGCTTTTCTATTGGGAACTGTTAATACTGATTCACAAAGCTCTGGATTTTACATACGAATTCAGAAAGATTCTCCTTTATCTCTTTATCCTCTGTTTTCGCTACTTGCTCTTGTATGGCATCAATCATTAAACGTGCTCTTTTAGGATCTATAGAGGCCGGCTGGCTGCTATTATTTGATAGACTCTTTAAAATTTGATTAGTCATTTTGTTTTTATCATGAATATAAAATAACATTTGAGGAACTTGATTAATTAACAAATTTACATACCTGCGAAACTCCTCTATCTCATATAATTCTCTTGAAGTACCTTTAAAGCCATCAACGGAAAGCATAAGACTCTGGTAGCCTTTATCACTGCGTTGATTAAGTGCTTTAATGACTTTTAAAAATCGATCGAACTTTAGATAACGTATTTCGTCTTTCTTTAATTCTAAAAATTCAATTTCTCCTTTTTCTAAAAAAGGATCTTTGATAAGACTATTATCATTCATATACATTCTCTCCCTACTAATTTATTAGTTGCAGAGCTTGTTTTGAATTCATTTGTCTATCGTTTTAATAATTGTTTACCTCTTTTAGGACCGTTTTAAAACCTTTATTTGTAAAACGCTTACATAAATGTTCTCAATTGCCTGACGCGTTGATGGAACCCTATTTATTATCTGATAAATGACGAATGAAAAAGAGCTCCTTTACAGAAGCTCTCTTTTTAAGATTATAGGGATGCTGATAACTTTATATCTTATTTGCCTCTTTTAATACTGCTAATAAGTATTCCCATGTCTTAAGAGTAGACGGAATGCTCAGGTGTTCATCAGGTGTATGAACGTCGTACATATCGGGTCCGAGCGAAATGGCATCTAATCCAGGGATTTTTTCTAAGAAAATACCGCATTCAATTCCAGCATGGATGGCGATGATCTCCGCCTCTTCACCATACTTTTCTTTGTAAACCTTTTTACATAATTCGCGAATTTTTGAATCTCCATTGTACGCCCATTCAGGATAATTACCTTTTGTTTCAACTCTTCCCCCGACTACCTGAGCAAGTATGCGCACTTGACTTACTATTTTTTCTTTTAAGCTTTTTACTGAGCTGCGAATTTCATTTTGAAAAACAACCTCAGATTCTGTCGTCGTGATCACACCTAAGTTGGTAGAAGATTCTACTAATCCTTCAATATTCATACTCATGCTTTGAACGCCGTTTGGTGTTAGCATAATAGCTTGTACAATTCGTTCTGTCGTTTCTCTTGTAAAACATTTCTCAACGGAAGAAAATTTGTTTATTTTTACATATACGCTCGGATCAGCCGCTTGTAATTCATTTTTTACTATTTCGTTCCACTCACGAATCTTATTTTCTAGCTTTCCTACCTCAGAAGGCTCAACTGATAGAATTGCTTCTGATTCACGGGGAATTGCATTTGATTTTAATCCTCCGCTAATGCTGCTTAAAGAATAGGGAAGTTCTTGTTGTAAATCATATAAAACTCTCCCTAGCAGTTTATTCGCATTTCCTCTTTCTTTGTCAATTTCCATTCCGGAATGTCCGCCGCGCAGTCCTCCGATGCTTAAGCTATATGTTTCTGAGTTATTGGAAGACGACTCCCAGTTTATAGGAATACGAAGCACGCCTTTTACCCCGCCTGCGCTGCTGACAAGGAGCTTTCCGTCCTCTTCTGTATCAAGGTTAATAAAAATTTTCCCTTCAAAATAAGCTGGATTTACAGCAATGGCTCCGCCCATAGTCGTTTCTTCTTCAGTGGTAATGACTACTTCAAGAGAGGGGTGCGCTATATTTTGAGCATCTAGTAAAGCCAGTGCATATGCAACGGCAATCCCGTTATCAGCTCCTAGCGTAGTACCATTTGCATAAAGCATATCTTCAACAATTCGCAGTTGAAGCGGATCTTTTTCAAAGTCATGGACAGTTCCTTTATTTAACTCGCATACCATGTCCATATGTCCTTGCAAAATGATAGCTGGAGCATGTTCATATCCTCTAGTTGCCGGCTTTTTAATGATTACATTTAAAGCTTCGTCTTGGATAACCTCAAGGCTTCTTTCTTTTGCAAAAGAAACTAAATAGTTACTAATTTCTTTTTCATTTCCAGATTCTCTAGGAATAGCTGAGATTTCGTTAAAGAAATAGAAAACCGGATGTTTAATTAATTCATTTACTGTTTGCACCATATGTATCATCCTTTCTAATCTGTACGCTTTTTTATCCTACTATTTATCTTGACAGTAGAAATAGCATATGAGGCTTTTTTTATGTATCGCCTAGTTATATTTTAACGTTGATTAACTCAATAGAATAGATATAACCTAAAAAAGCATAAATGAGCCCGTTGGACTCATTTATGCTTTTAATGATTTGTTCTATTTTTATTGAGCTGTATATCCGCCGTCCATTACTACCGCTTGACCAGTTACACCTTTTGCTTTATCACTCGCTAAGAAGATAGCGTAGTCAGCAATTTCGCTCACGTCTAGTAATCTTTTTTGAGGGACTAAAGGATAAATAACTTCTTCAAGAACGCTTTCTAATGGTACGTTTCTTGTTTTAGCTAAACCATCTAACTGACCTCTCACTAGTGGTGTATCCACATAACCAGGACAAAGTGCATTAACCGTAATACCGTGTGCTGCACCTTCAAGAGCAGCTACTTTTGTTAGCCCAATTACACCGTGTTTGGCACTGTTATAAGCTGCTTTGCCTGCAAAACCGATTAAACCGTTGATAGAAGAAACGTTAATAATACGTCCGAACCCTTGTTTTTTCATAATCGGAAACGCGTGCTTAATCGCCATAAATGGAGCTGTTAGCATAATTTTAATCATTAACTCATACTTTTCAGTTGGAAACTCTTCGATTGGAGAAACGTGCTGCAAACCAGCGTTGTTAATGAACGTATGAACCGCTCCAAAATGTGCGTTTGCTGTTTCAATTAAATGTTTGATTTCTTCTTCTTTTGTTACATCCGCTTTGACACCAAGTGCTTCGAATCCAGCTTCACGAAGATTTTGTGCTGCAGCTTCTACGGCAGTTTGATCAATATCAGATAACACAATTTTCCCGCCGTTTTCAGCGAATCGTTTACCTATTTCAAATCCAATTCCTCTTGCTGCTCCTGTGATTACAATTACTTGATTTTCAACCATGTGTATTCTCCTCCTGTTTTTAAATAATGCCGGCTGCCGCTAATGCGACTCCTGCAAATAAAGCGATTGTCGGGATGATAAATGCAACAACAAATACGTCTTTATACGTTTCTTTATGCCGAAGACCAGTTACAGCTAATAGCGTTAACAACGCACCGTTATGCGGTAAAATAGATGCACCTGACGCAACGCTTGCAATACGGTGAAGCGCATCTGCGCTTAAATTCGTCGTTTGAGACAAGTGATACCACGTATCTCCTAATGCTTGAAGCGCAATACCCATACCACCGGATGCTGAACCCGTGATCATCGCTAGCACTTGAACGCTTAACGCTTCTGAAACGAGCGGATTACTCGAAATGTTTAGTAGTACGTGCGTGACATCTTTAAACTCTGGAACTGCTGTAATAACCGAGCCAAAGCCTACTGCTGCACTCGTGTTAATAACAGCCATTACGGATCCTTTTGCTCCTTCATTTATAGAAGAAATAAACGTCTTATAGTGTTTGAAATTAATAAGTAAAATAGAAAAAATACCAATTAATAATGATACGATAGGCTCCCATTTTAAAACGTTTAATGTCACGACAACGATAATCAGCGGTAAAATAGCTAACATTACATTCATCGAGTCCTGCTCTTCACTTGCGGCAACCGATGATTCATTAGGCTCAGTAAACCCTTGATTTTTAGCTTTTAATTTTTTATCGCGATAAGCTAACCATAAATAGCCTCCCACTGCCATAATAAGACCTGAGACAATTCCAATAATCGAACCGGACATTGCATTGGTTTTAAATGTAGCAGTCGGAATCAGATTTTGAATTTGAGGCGTACCTGGAATCGCTGTCATTGTAAATGTAAATGCTCCGAGTGCAATGGTTGCTGGCAGTAAATTTCGCGATACGTTAGCTTCTCGAAATAATGCGATTGCTAAAGGATAAATCGCAAAGACAACAACGAATAAACTGACTCCGCCGTATGTCAAAATGGCTGAAGCAATCAGCACCCCTAAAATGGCTCTTTTACTTCCAAACAATTTAGCAATGCGCTGCGCTAGCGACTTAGCTGCGCCTGTATCTTCCATTAGCTTTCCAAAGACGGCTCCTAATAAAAAGATGGGGAACCATTTTGCAGCGAAATCTACAAACCCTCCCATATACACATCTGTATAAGTAGGCAGTACTTTTAAACCGCTAAAATAAGCAACAAACGTAGCGACAACAGGTGCCACCCAGATAATAGACCATCCTAGATAAGCAAAAAACATCAACAATAACAATCCTACAATAATAACCACACGGTAACCTCCTTTCCTTTTAATACATATACATAATGGATTATTTCACAACACAACAAGTTTACACCCGTTAGTTTTATAAGTAAAATGAATAAAAGGAATCAAAACTATGAATAAAAGTCGTAGTTTATTTAAAAATTCACACTCAATTATTTTTTCCCTATAATTTTACTTTGAGTAGAAGCTATAAAATATACTTCCTTCTTTTTTCCTTGTACAAGCTAAGTTTTTTTCTGTTATATCCCGCGCTCTTCCTTTATTTTCTTTTCTCTTATAAGTTTTTCCGAACATATAGATGGGTATTTGAATGTTATGACACAGAAAAAGAGGCGATCTTATGCTACACTTCATAACAGACTTACTGAAACAATTTGGAATTTGGGGACTTTTAAGCGGACTGGCCATTGAGGCTTCCTCCCTGCCGTTTCCTGGTTCTCTTCTCACCCTTACCTACGGATACTTATTAAACATGCACATAGTGAAATTATTATTAATCGCTCTTGCAGGAAGCGCCGTTTATACAGCTTTTAGCTTTATACCGTATGGGATAGGCTATAAATTAGAAGATAAGGTAAAGAAAAAATTATCAAAAAAGAAAAAAGCATTTGAGAAATCGCAAAAATGGTTTAAAAAATGCGGATTATGGAGTATTGCGATTGCTCGTCCTTTAGGGCTCGGCAACTACATTTCTTACCTTTCAGGGCTATCTAAAGTAAAACCTATGCCGTTTGCTCTGCTCACATTTCTTGGTATCTTTCCTTTGAATATTGCCATGCTTTGGCTAGGACAAATCGGAAACTTTAAGTCCATTCAGTCTTTTATCTCAGATGCACAAACTTATATTCTAATTGCAGCGGTAGTGGCTGTATGCGGATTTTTAATTTATAAGTTCTATTTTAAAAAGAGCAGCTGCAGCGAACAGTCTAGTTCAACTTAAGATTAAGAATATAAAAAAAGACCCCGAGGGGTCTTTTTTTATTAAATGGAAATAACACCTAAGATTAATGCAGCTAGTGTCATCACCGCCGTAGTTCCTAGCGCCCACTTAATTAAAAATCGTTGCAAATCACTGAAGTTTAGCACCAAACTTCAAATGTTTATAATCAGACTGATAAAGGGAAAAATAAATCGAATAAACGCTTGACTTAAAGTATACTTTAACAATTATAATCAATTCGAAAACATCGCAAATGGAGGAATTAACATGAAATATACAGTAATCACTGGCGCAAGTTCGGG
This sequence comes from Priestia sp. FSL W8-0524, assembly GCF_038005965.1. Lineage (NCBI taxonomy): Bacteria > Bacillati > Bacillota > Bacilli > Caryophanales > Bacillaceae > Priestia > Priestia sp. FSL W8-0524. The sequence goes on along the minus strand of NZ_JBBOUG010000001.1, from coordinate 2,043,213 downwards.
AATTGGATATGAAACAGCTTTAGCTTTCGCAGCGCGCGGAAAAAACCTTATATTAGCTGCACGTAGAGAGGACAAGCTGGATGAGTTAAAAGAAAAGATTGAAAAACTGAACCAAGATGTAAATGTTATTATCCAGTCGGTTGATTTATCCGTGGCAGAAAATGCTCACACGTTTTATGAGTCGCTTAAAGAATATGAGTTAGAAACATGGATTAACAATGCTGGATTTGGAAACTTTGCTTCTGTCGGTGAACAAAAATTAACTAAAATTGAAACAATGCTTCACTTAAATATCGAAGCCTTAACCATTCTTTCTTCTCTATTTGTAAGAGATTATGAAAATGTTGAAGGTACACAGCTTATTAATGTCTCTTCTGGAGGCGGCTACACCATTGTTGCTGATGCAGTCACTTATTGCGCAACAAAATTCTATGTAAGTGCATTTACAGAAGGTCTTTCTCAAGAATTGAAAGGAAGAGGATCAAAAATGCAGGCTAAAGTTCTAGCTCCAGCGGCTACTGAAACAGAATTTGCACAGCGTTCGATGGATATGAGTGATTTTGAATACGAAGGACGAGTACCTAAGTTTCATACGTCAAAAGAAATGGCTGCTTTTATGCTGGACCTTTATGATAGCAATAAAACGGTAGGACTTGTAGATGGCGTGACTTACGAATTTCAATTAAAAGATCCTATCTATCCATATGCAGACAGAGCGACAAGTTCAGATTCTTAAACAGAAAAGCACCCTTTTAGGGGTGTTTTTTTATGGACTCTTGAATGGGTATCTTGTTTATGTGATGAAAATGCTTAAAGATAGTCGTGTTCAAACTCGACTTATACTTGCACTCTTTATTTCCTGATTTTTGTTTCACTTTTTTGCACATACTAACCGAACGGAGGTGACGAAAATGGGTACACAAAAATCTGCTAACCGAGGTCAAGTAGCTCCTGGTGTTAACCCTCAAGGGCACGGAAAAGATGTTGAATTTTCAACAGAACCGAAAAGTGAACTTGAAAACAAAGCGAAAAAATCAAATACAAAAATTTAACTAAAAAGGAGAAGGTTCCTCTTCTCCCTTCTCCCCCTCTTAACTGCTTTCCTACATACACTCCTCAGGTCGTTTACTTCTTTCTGCTTCTTATAAAACTGTATCAATAGTATAAAAAAGTATACTATACAACAAAAATGTGCGTACTTGTTAGGATGAATTATATGATTTATGATAAATCTGCAAACGGATTTTACGACAAATTGTATGTTAACTGACTGTTAGTTGTAAGCTATACAGGGTATAGATTACTCTGAACAGTTCATCATTAAATATTTTTACAGAAAGGTTGTTTACACATGAACAATACAGATAAGAAACAAGAAATTTTAGACGCATTTAACTTTCGTCATGCTACAAAAGAGTTTGATCCAGCGAAGAAAATTTCCGATGAAGATTTCCAATTCATTTTAGAAACGGGGCGTTTATCTCCAAGCTCAGTAGGTTACGAGCCGTGGAAATTTTTAGTCGTTGAAAATGAAGATTTAAAAGAAAAATTAAAAGCTGTTTCTTGGGGAGCACAAGGCCAAATTCCTACAGCAAGTCATTTTGTTATTATTCTTTCTCGTACAGACGCAAGATATGACTCTGAATATGTGTTAAATCTTCAGAAAAACGTAAAAGAAATGCCGGAGGATGTATTAGAGACATTAATGCCTCGCTACAAAGATTTCCAAGAAAATGATTTTCACTTGTTCGAAAGCAAGCGAGCACTATTTGATTGGGCCAGCAAACAATCTTATATTGCACTAGCTAATATGATGACATCAGCTGCTCAAATTGGCATTGATTCTTGCCCAATTGAAGGGTTTAACTATGACCAAGTACATGAAATTCTAAAAGAAGAAGGATTACTAGAAGACGGCAAGTTTGATGTTTCTGTTATGGTTGCGTTCGGCTACCGTATTCACGAACCTAAACGCGAAAAAACAAGAAGAAGTATGGATCAAGTTGTACAGTGGATCAAATAATAAACCAAAAAAAGAAGAGGTGACGTTGCTCACCTCTTCTTTTTTATATCTTTATATGCTGCTATAAAATCACCAGGATCTGTGTGTATGGTATAAGCGAACATTCCTTGATTTGTATGTAAGTATAAAAAGCCGCTTTCTTTTGAAACGCATTTGTAAGAGATGTCAAATACGCTGTTAATGTGAAAGGACTCATTCTCTGTTTCAATATTATCCGTATATAAGCACATGTCTTTTGAATGCTGAATCGTCACTTTTTTTGTTCGTTTTATTTTTCTTTCAACGTATGTATAAGGAATCATAGAAATAATGCTCATAGCACAGCTCCCCTTCTTTATGAATATTTTCCTTTTGGAGCATAAAATATCTCGTTAACAAAACTCTATCACTTACCAAAAAACAATTCCAGAAATACTCTTTCTGGAATTGTTTTTAAGATTGTTGCTCTTTATTTTCTTCATCTTTGCAAAAGTCGATATTACTGTTTGTCATAGAGGCAATAGCAGGAGAGCTATTTCCAAACGAAAAACAAGCTCCTACCGATTTTGTATTGGCCGTGTGACTATTTTGTACAACACAGCCTACGCTTACATTTGAATTGTCTTTTAACCCGTTAGTCACGATATTCTCAATGTTAATAATACATCCCATTTTACCACCTCTTTCGTTTCTATTAACGTATGTCATCTCTGTATATATGTATAGGATGTTCGCCTATTAATGATAAGTTGTTTGCTGCAAAATAGAAAAAAAGAATCTTCGTATACCCTTTAAACAGAGAAGACACTCAAATGATGTCTTCTCCTTAAGTGAATTTAACTTTTCACAGCTTTTTCCCAGTCTGATGCAAACTTTTCAATTCCTTGTTCTGTTAACGGGTGTTTTACTAATTGTTCAATTACAGCATACGGAATGGTCGCAATATGAGCCCCAGCAAGAGCTACTCGTGTGACATGATCTGGGTGTCTGACTGACGCTGCTATAATTTGTGAGTCAATGTGTTGAATTCGAAATAGCTCGGCAATTCGAGATACCAGATACACACCGTCTTCTGAAATATCATCTAAGCGTCCTAAAAATGGCGATACGTATGTCGCACCAGCACGGGCTGCTAGAAGCGCTTGATTCACTGTGAAAATTAACGTTACGTTTGTTTTCACGCCTTTTTTAGCTAGATAACGGGTTGCTTCCAATCCAGCAATGGTCATAGGAAGTTTAATTGTTATATTTTTGTCTCCTCCGTTAATTTTTATAAGCTTTTCTGCTTGCGCAATCATGTCTTCTGCTGTTACTGTGTCGGGGGTGACTTCTGCTGAAACGGATTCTACTTCCGGGACGGTTTTTAAAATTTCTTCGATGCGATCTTCAAACTTTACGCCTTCTTTAGCTACTAGCGAAGGGTTTGTGGTAACACCTGATAATACCCCGATTTTATATGCTTTTTTAATATCTTCCAGGTTAGCTGTATCAATAAAAAATTTCATCATGTATTCCTCCACTCGTTATGTTAAAAACAGCTTTTCAGGGGCATTTTTGCATAACTTTATGTTCAAATGGAATTGCCCTCTTCATATTGTCTTCATAAAATAAAATTTATTTCCTTTCAAATGCTGTATGTTTTTCTCCAAGTTTTACCTTCTTTAAACTCATCTGAATAACTTCTATTTGTATGTATCATACTAATGATGTTGAAAAACCTCTCATCTACTCAACTAAAAAACCTCCAGCATTTATGCTGAAGGTTAAGATACATTCTACTCTTAATTTTTTAGTCCTCTATAGCGAGCTGTTTTTAATTCTTGAACGTAGGGTTCAAAGTCCGGCATCTCTACAGCTCTCGCCAATTCAATTGCTTTTTCAATATCGTATGGAATACGCACAAATTGAATAGAAAATGCTGAAGGACTTTCGCCTTGATCCTTTCCTTCTAAGATAAGATAGGAAGCTTGTGGTAAATCAAGCGGGTTCCCTACACTTCCTACATTACACAGCGTTTTCCCTTTAATATGTTGAATAAATGCATTATGTACATCTCCGTAACAGATGACATCCGGTTCTCTTGATCCTTTTATATTTTCCGTATATTCCGTATTAGCAAATAGACTAAGGCGCTTTTCAAGTGAATCCCAGGGTTGAATTCGGTCATAAAGACTTCTAGGTGAAGCGTGAAACATTCTAATTAATTTCCCGCTCATCATAAACTCAACAGAAAAAGGAAGTTCCTTTAAGTATGCTTCTTGGTTTGAACTTAACTTCTCTTGATGCCATTTTAACGCTTCAAATTCCGCAGGCTTTGTAATGAAATCATCCCAGTTCCCCATTACTGTTACTTCGCACTTTTCTTTTATGATATCAATTGCTTTACTTGAATCCGGTCCTTTTCCTACTAAATCACCTAGACAAATGATGCGATGGATATCTCGTTGTTGTATGTCAGCTAAAACTGCTTCTAATGCAGGGAGATTTCCGTGGATATCTGAAATAACAGCAATTTTGTCCATTGATTCCTCCACTCCTTTTTCATATGTATGTATTCAAGCCTTTTCTTTATTATAACATTTTATGATAAGACCGTTTACTAAAACGGGTCCTCTTCATTTAACAAGCAACGGTATAATTCGAATGGATATAAAAGGGAAGAATAAGAAGTGGGTTTTTATGGATTGGGAAGAAATCTATCTTCCTTATTTATTAACATAAAATAAAGGAGTACTGTAATATATTTATACGAGTACTCCTTTATTGGTAGTTAGGTAGTATAGAGAGTCGCCAGATACCTCATTTATCTTGCGACTTTTGGTTTATAGCTTATTGAACACCAACTGCGTCAAATGACTTGCCTACTGAAATTACTTCTTGAGAGCCTGAACCGTATAGATCAGCAGCAGCTTGTACTAAACCTGCACGCGCTTGGCTGAACGTTGTAGACTGAGTGAAGTATAGCGTATTGGCACGGTAATAAATTTTTCCTAGCTTATCTCCGCCGATGCCTGTTACAGTAACTCCGTAATGAGTTCCTCCGTTAGCTAGCAAGTAGGCAGCTTTGTTGATAATACCGCTATTTGTATGAACCCCGCCATTGTCACTAGAACCTGTATAGCGCTTTGAATAATGATCCGGATCTCCGTATTTCGCTGGGTTGCTCATTGAACGAAGTGCATCGCCGCTTGTTCCAGGCGTATAAATATCCTCTCCAATTTCCCAATCTGGATTTCGGTTGTCATAGTATTCTACCAACGTTCCGAAAATATCGGAAATCGCTTCGTTTAATGCACCTGATTCATATTGATAGATTAAATTAGAACTTCTTTCTGTCACCGCATGCGTCAATTCATGTCCGATAACATCTAATCCTCCTGATAGCGGAACAAAAGTAGTTCCATCTCCATCTCCATATACCATTTGAGAGCCATTCCAAAACGCATTGTTGTAGCCGCTGCTATAATGAACAGTCGATTTTAGCGGAGCTCCTGCATTGTCATAGGAGTTGCGGTTAAATTTGTTTTTATAATAATCATATGTCACGCCTGCATAATAGTGAGCATCTACTGCAGCTGCATCGCGAGTTGCATTGTACGTATTATCGGTATCGGCCCATAGCGTACCCGGAAGAGATGTACGATTTTTTGCATCGTACGTATAGATTGTAGCGCCTCTTGTATTATCTTGTAAGTAGTAAGTAGAACTAGATAACGTTGTCTTTAAGGATTTAGTATCTCCAAGAACTCCTTTACCTGAGCCAATAGCATTTGTGCCTGTTACAGGTTTCGCTGCCGGCTTTGCCGCTTGCTTCACGTCGGCTTTTGGACCAGCTACGGAATCAATTGTATTGTACTTATCCAGTACTTTACCGCTAGTAGCATCAACAAAGTAATAATAGTTGCCTGGTTCAGGATTTAAGAAATTTAAATTTACTACATAAGCGTATGTAGTGTCTGAACCATTTTGATAAATATACAGTTCAGATGAAGGAGATTTTTCATACGTCGGCTTAAAGCCTAAGTCTTTTTCAGCTACTTGAATCGCCTTTTTGCTGTCAAGTTGCTTTTGGCCTTTTAGCTTTTCCTTTTTATCTAAATCAGGAGCTACTGTACCTGATACAACTTTTAAGGTTCCATCTTTCGCTACGTGTGCTAATTGAGTAGATCCCCAAACGGGAATATTATTATATACTTGCTGCAAGCGTACCACGGTTGCTTGTTCAATAGGATCTTTCACCACTTCTGTCACTTTAAATGAGTTTTGAGCATTTTCGTTTCCTAATTTATATTTGTCTTTATTTGTATTCATATAGTGAAATACGACGTCTTGAGCCTTCTGCGATGACGGGCCCGAGAGCTTTCCGGAAATAAACTCAGGAGATTTAATTTCTTTGTTATACTTTTCAGTTGAAAGTACATTATTTGGCGCAGCACTGCTCGTATGTGCAAAAGCAAATGATGAAGAAAGAATACCAACTGATAATAATACCTTTAAAGCCTGTTTTTTCTTTTTCATAGTTTTTTTCTCCCTATCCCTAGTAAATTTAATTACCTCAATTTTTCTGTTAATTGCGATAATTAGCAACATTATAGCAACTAAAAATTACTACGTCTATATATTATTTCAATATTCCTATTATTATGAAAATTAAAAATGATTCCTCTGCAATAAGTCTTTTTTACCTATTTAAACTATATGAAAATCATTTATGTTGATTTTCATACAAGTAAAATAATTCTTCTAGCCAGCTGATAAAAACTAGTAGGATAGGTAGCGTTATTCGTTCTTACTGTCAGTTCTATGAAGCATTTTACAAAAATTACTTATAAGGAAAATTATAAATTTCAGACCATTTTTTCGGCTTAGATATACTCTTCCTCTTCATTTTTTTATTTTTTTAATCTATTAATTAAATTTTTTATATGTTTTTTATGTACGTGCACAACATTATTTTATTATAGTACTGTACTTCTTATGAACGTAAAAAAGCACGAATCTACTAAAATCTTTGTAAATCCGTGCTTTTTCTGTTTATTTCAAGCATACACAACCAACGATAACTAATAAAACAAATAGTACAACGATTAATGCAAAACCGCCACCGTAACTACCGTAGCCGCCGTAGCCATAACCACCGCCGTAACCCCAGTTGTAAAATCCCATTTCACTTCACCTCCGTAGCCTGTTTACTCTATAGCATATGTACAGGCTAGAAAAAATGCTCGCCCATTTATCGCCCTTTTATAACGATAAAAAAGAAATTGAGACATAACGAAATCACTCCAATCAATAGCTAGAAGCAACTAAATAGATGAAACCTACGTTCACCCTACCAATGAAAAAATCCGAACGATTCATCGTTCGGATTTTCCTTCAACTAAACTGCTTTTGTCACAGCCTCTTTTAAGATAACAAATATTAACTTATTTACTTTTAGAAGCTTGTTCTTTAAAGCGAAGTATGTAATACGGAACAATACAAATAACCGCCAAAACGAGAGCCGTTAAACTGACTATGCGGGGATTATTAAGCCCGAAAGAATAGTCTCCAAAAGATGCTCCAATTGCAATAATAGCAAAAATAATATACAGAATACGAAATATGTTAATCCACTTTTTCTGTTTAATCGTAACCACTCCTTTGCTTATTTTACTCCAACATAGAATATTATAACTTTACTAAACAACTTGTTGCAAAATTTCTTCTGCCTTTAACTGATTACCTTTTATTTTAACGGTAAACAAATTTCCACATTCGTCCCTTTGTTTACTTCACTTTCAATACTAAGAGTTCCTTTATGCTGCTGGATAATATTAAAGCAGATCATTAACCCTAACCCAATACCGTCTTCTTTAATACTGTAAAATGGTTCACCTAAATGTTTAATGCGATCTTTTGAAATTCCTACACCTTCATCAATAATTTGAATATGAAGGTGATTGTTGTCTTTTTGTCTCAGCTCAACTTTAATTTCGCCTCCGGAAGGCATTGCTTCAATCGCATTTTTAAGAATATTTATAAACACCTGTTTCATTTGATTGCTTTCACAATATACAAGAGGCAATTCTCCATATGAGTGAAGTTCAATAAAAATGTTTTTCATGGTTGCTTGAGGCTGCAGCAATAAAATCACTTGTTGAATTAACAGCTGCAAATCAATCGACTGAAATGTTACAGCCTGTGGTTTTGCCACAGACATGAATTCATCTGTAATCATTTCAATACGCTCAATTTCAGAGGATATAATGTTCATATAGGTTAACTCTTCTTTACTCGCTTTTTCAGTTAATAGCTGCATAAACCCTTTGATGGCCGTTAAAGGATTTCTAATTTCATGAGCAATAGCTGTAGCAAGCTGACCGACCGCTGCTAATTTCTCAGATTTCTGCAACAGCTCTTCTGTTTCTAGGTATTCTGTCCTGTCTCTTGAAACAATAAGAAGCACTTTTTTGTTTTCTATATTGAACAATTTCCCACTATATTCTAGTTTTTTTACTTCTCCAGACTTAAATGTAAACTGTGATTGCAGCGTGAAAGAAAGATTTCCTTGGCGAATTTCTTCAACCGTTTTTCGAACAATGTCAGAATCTCTAGGTATAATATCTTGGCATGGCATGGATAAAAGCTCTTCTCTCGTATATCCAAAGCGCTTACATCCAGCTTCATTTACTTCGATAAAACGAGAAGGAAAATGATTAGAACCTATTTCAAGTAAATAAATTGCGTCGTTTGCATATTCAAATAACGTTCGATATTTCAACTCACTTTCCTTAAGCTTACGATGCAGCAAGTCAAGCTCTTTTCTCGCTTTTTTAGCCTCAGATATATCCACACATACTCCAGACAAACCTATTAACTCATCTTTCCCATTAAAAATTGGCGAAATAGTGATGCGAAGATCTACTAAACTTCCGTCTTTACGAGCTCTTACAACTTCTACTCGATTGATTGCCTCTTTTTCAGCAACCGTCTTTTTTATATTCTCATGTACGTCCTCACTAAAAGCCCCTGCTATTTCGTAATATGTTTTCCCAACTACTTCGTGGGCTTTCCAGCCATATACTTTTTCGTAGGCTTCATTAACTCGCAAGATCCGCCCTTCTAAATCAGTTATGATCACCGCATCCATGTGATGATTAATAAAAGACTCCAGCTGTTCTTTCGTATATTCCAGTTCTTTTTTCATTATTCTGACAAAAAAAGAATCTTCTTCATCCTTACATGAATCTGATCCAGCATAAGCAGCTTCTTCTGCTACAGCGTAAAATTTACGATAAAATTCTATCGTCGCTACAGCTACTCCCAGTCCGAGAATTCCGAACACTAAATATTCTATTTCGCTATAAAACGGCGACTGAATAGGTGTATTCCAGAAGTAATTCGTCAGTAAGACATGAACGATAAAATGAATAAAAAAACAAAGAAGAGATTGTTTTAATAAAGAAAACTGCTTTCTATATCGAATAAGAGGAAGGGAAAATAAAAAGGTAAAGATTAAAATTAAGATAGTCAGTAACCAATGACTTTCTAAATAGATACTGCACACAGCCATAGTGATACCTGCAACTGCACCGGCTCTATAACCAAAGTATAGAACGGTCAAAATAAGAGGAAGAAAACGTAAATCATATGTAATCTGTTGATACGTAACGCTATATATCATAAGAATAGCAGAAACAATACTTGCATAAATACCACTCATCCATTTGTATTTATGGGCTAGACGCTGCAGCAAAAATATTCGTATCGCAATCATAATACTGACAAAAAACGAAAAAATACATAAGTTAACAAATAATCCGCTACTAATCACTCCTTCTATTCCTCCTTTGCTTGTAAATATGCGTGAAATAATTCCCTTATATAGAGAGTGTAACATGAATAAGCGCTGCTATTTATAAAATTGATAAAAAAAACTAGTCTCGCCCGAGGCAAGACTAGTTTTTTTATTATCTATGCTGATCTTGATACATAGGTCCTTCTGAAATCATATTGCTTTCAGAAACGTACGTAGGATCTGAATGCGCATCTTTATTTAGGCTAGCATTTACCTGCTGTTTTTTAGATAAACTTGAAAGTTTTACTTTGGCACTTCGAACAAGTCCTTTTACTTTTCGGCGTTTCGCAGCATCGCTTAATAGATAAGACGTAATGCCGACTCCTACCGTTGATAGCGTAATACCTGATATCAATGCTTTTTGTTTTCGTTTTCTCATAATAGCTCCTTCCTTGTACCATTTTGAATCTTACAATAACTTTTCCCTCTCAGGTACTCTCTCAAACCCGATTATTCAGATTATTCACTTCTTTAACAAGACGCTGCAGCGTGTCCGCTCCTGTTATTCCATCTGAAAAAAGGCCATACTGATTCTGGAATTTTTTCACTGCAGCGATTAATTCATCTCCATAGGAACCGTCTGCTCCAAACTTCGGAAGAGAAAAACCTAGCGTAAGTAAGTTTTGCTGAATTTGTTTGACTCCTAACCCTCTATCACCTTTGGAATAGACAAATGGTCCTTTTGTATTATTCGTCATAGAGAGATTTGTTGTGACTTCTTTAAAAAATGAGCAGTCCATTTCATTTATATCCACATTTGTAGAAATTCCTTTTACTCTGCCAGAATCCGTATACTGAAACATTGCCCACCGCTGCCATTGACTTAGCTCACCAGGGTGCTGCATACCGCCTTGTCTGTTGTTTGCACTATATCTTGCTACCCACAAAGGATACTTACTTATTTCAGTTGTAAAAAAAGTTTTAGCAAAATGATAATTAGTATATACGATAGGCTTAATCCCTGTTGTTTTGTGAACATGCTCGAGCCAGCTTACGGCAAAGCGAGAAACAAATTCTTTGGATTTTTTCTTATCTTCTTCTAGATCCAAACACGGCGGAAGGTCTAGTTTCATTTGTCCAAGCTGAGCAATAAAAAAAGCAGCTTCTTTCTCCGGGCTATTTGTACAGTGAGCATAATGATAAAATCCTACTCTCAAGCCCGCATTTTTAGCACCTATATAATTTTCATAAGATCTAGGGTCTACAAAAGTTCCGCCTTCTGTTAACTTTATATACACCCCTTTCACTGAGGTGTTTTTTATTTCTTTCCAATTAATGATTCCTTGATGATGAGAAACATCGAGAATAATAGGATTATTTGAATGTCGACTTTGCATAGTTTTCACCTCTTTTGCTAGCTTCCTTATGTATACGACGAATATTTTAAAACCCCTGTTTTTCCGGATCTTGATATTCTTTTATAACGATGTGTAAAACGTTGCTCATTTGAATAGCTAAATAAGCTTCGTGTTTTTTGTCATAATAACGATACCATCCTTGCGTATGAATAATAGATTCCTCAAGCTCTTTTACACTTTCTGATTCAACCAATGTACTGATTGATTTTTCATTTCCAAAATAAAACTTCACTTCGTACGTCACTTGAATCCCTCCTTTATAAAGATGTAAATACCCTAATCGTATGTACTTGAATCTAGTACAAGGTAGTGTAAAATTTCTTTTAATCCGCTTTCTCTTTTTATATGTTTATTTAGAACAATGTTCATTTTATTATAAAACAAGAAGCCAAGCAGCTCAGAATGCTTGGCTTCTTGTTTTATTTTGATGGATGAATCATATTAGCTGGATTTACCCATTGCTCAAATTGTTCTTCTGTCAGAAGGCCTGTTTTTACCGCTGCTTCTTTTAATGTCGTTCCTTCTTGATGAGCCAGCTTGGCGATTTTAGCCGCATTTTCATACCCTATGTGCGGATTTAACGCTGTTACAAGCATAAGAGAATTTTCTAGATTATGCTGGATTTTCTCTTTGTTGGGTTCAATTCCTACTGCGCATTTATCTTTAAAAGCCTGCATGGAATCTGTCAGCAGTCTGACTGATTGTAAAAAATTATAAATAATAACCGGCTTAAATACATTTAATTCAAAGTTTCCTTGACTAGCCGCAATTCCAATCGTCACGTCATTCCCTAACACTTGTGCAGAAACCATTGTTAGAGCTTCACTTTGAGTTGGATTTACTTTTCCAGGCATAATAGAACTTCCTGGTTCGTTAGCAGGAATCGTGATTTCACCTAATCCGCTCCGAGGACCGCTTGCCAGCCAGCGTACGTCATTGGCGATTTTCATTAAGTCAGCTGCTAAGGCTTTGAGTGCACCATGGGCATAAACCACTTGATCGTGACTTGTTAATGCATGAAATTTATTAGGTGCTGAGATAAATGTTTTTCCAAGCGTGCTGCTGATTTCTTTCGCTACTTCATCGCCGAAGTCAGGATGTGCATTTATCCCCGTTCCAACAGCTGTACCGCCAATAGCTAGCTCCTTCATATACTCTACGCTTTGTTTAATCATTTCTTCATTTTTTTCGAGCATATGATGCCACCCGCTAATTTCTTGTCCTAGTGTTAGCGGTGTAGCATCTTGTAAATGGGTTCTTCCTATTTTAATAATATCTTTAAACTGCTCTTGCTTCGCAGCAAACGTTTCTTTTAATGTTTTTAAAGCAGGCAATAATTGATCTTCGACTTCTAGTACAGCTGCAATATGAAGAGCTGTAGGAAAAGTATCGTTAGAGCTTTGTGACATATTAACATCATCATTTGGATGGAGCGTTTCGTCGCCGTTTATTAGCTGGTTTCCCCGGTGGGAAATCACTTCATTTACATTCATGTTTGATTGCGTTCCGCTTCCTGTCTGCCATACTACTAAAGGAAAATGTTCATTCCATTTCCCTTCAATAATTTCGTTAGCAGCTTGCACGATGGCTTCCGATTTCCCTGCTGATAGTTTGCCTAGTTTATGATTGCTAATAGCCGCACTTTTCTTCAGAACCGCAAAAGCGCGTATTACTTCAATCGGCATTTTTTCAATCCCTATTGGAAAGTTTTCTTTACTTCTTTGCGTTTGCGCTCCCCATAGTTTATCTTCTGCCACTTTGATTTCTCCAATTGAATCTCTTTCGATACGATAGCTCATAGTTAGAACTCCTTTTCAATATTTTCTTTACCTATTAGTATTGATTATATGGATGAATTTCATGACATAATAACAATTATTCACTGTTGAAAATTCCCTTTTTTCTATTTTTTAAACGGGCTTAACTTATTTGATTATTTAGCTCATAGTTTATTTTGATTTTATGATACAAAAAAAGATCCGAAGAATACGCTCTTCAGGTCTTTTTAATAAGTCCAATTTTACTTATGAATCCATACAGCACCAGCTGAATTGTCTTTTGCTTCACCAATTACGTCTAATTTTAATCCGTTTTGAGGAAGCAAGCGGCCTGCATCTTTAATTCTTTCATCTAAATACGATTTTTTATCGTTAAAGCTTGTAACACCATTTGATTCTTTAGATGAAATCGTTCCCCACGTTTTATGAGAATATGACCAAGCAGGTGATTTATCAAATGAGAACGCCGCGTCTGCAATTTGATATCGGCTTGAATTTGCTGTAGTGCTAATACCATTCACATTAAAGTAAAGAACTTTATGAGCATGTGAATCTACTACACCAAGGAATCCTTCACCCGGATGTTGTCCTACCCAGTTATCAAGATAGCTTTCATCTGCGTACCAAAGCAGCATGCCTGTATTATATTTTGCACCGCGCGCGAATTGAAGTGCTTTATCACTGCCTGCATAGTTTCTCCACTCAAGGTAATAATAGTTATCTTTATAGCTGATGCCGTTTGTCTTTTCAAATCCATCTAACGTTACTTTTGGAGCTCCTTCAGCATCGTCCGTGAATACCGTTTTTCCATCTACTACTAAACTAGCATTATCAAGAGCGAATCCTTGAAGAGCAAGTCCGCCGTCCGTGACGTATTCAAATTGAAGCTTGATTTTTTTACCTTTAAACTGCGTTAAGTCATAACTTTTATCTTCCCATTTTCCGTTAGATGTTTCAGCAGAACCATCTGCATTATTCGCTTTATCACCAATTGTATCTAACAGAACTTTTGAACCGTCAGGAAGAATCGCATTTACATATAAGTAATCGTATTCTGCCTCTACTTCATAGAACGCTTTGTAATTGAATTTAGCTGTGTTGGCCGTTGTTAAATCAAACTCTGGCGTTGTCATCGTCGTATGCAGATCGTCTCCGCGTTTACTGTAATAATAGTTGCTTCCAAACTCAGGCTTAATCCCTTGAACAGCTTTTTTAGGTAAATTAATCTTTACAATACCTGGTCGTTTAGATTTTGTGACACTTTGATCAACCACGCTCACAGAGCCCGATTTTGTAATGTTTTTGCTGTCAATTTGTTGAATATTTGCCCAGTTTCCACCCATATTTGCTTGGAAAAACTCTTTATTTTGCGGGGAGAAACTTGTCGGTTCTGTTCCAGCTACTTCACCAGCCCAGCTCCCTCCGCTCATAATTGACCAAACGCCTACCGGCTCACCTTGACCCGTATACTGTGTATCATACTCATCCGGCAAACCTAAATCATGGCCAAATTCATGAGCAAAAACCCCAACTGCTCCGTCTTCTGGTTCGATTGTATAATCATAAGCAGCCATGTTTGTTCCAGGAACTTTATATACTTGTCCCAAAGTAGAGCGGTGAGACCAGATAGCATCGTTTCCTAGTTTACCTCCACCTGCTTCTTGCCCAGTTCCAGCATGAATGACCATTAAGTGATCCACTATGCCGTCAGGCTCATTGCGGTTGCCATCTCCATCGATATCATATTGATCGAACTGATCATAATCTGAAAGGTTAATGCCGCTTTTTGCTGCTGCAGCAAGCGCTTCTTTTACAAGGTTACGAGGCCCTTTAGATCCAGGCGCATTATCGTTTCCTCCCGCTGGATTGTCTGCTCCGTATTCTTTTGCGTTTCCAGGTACGGTTAACCAGTCAGAAACCGTTCCATCTACTGTGTAACTACCTCCAGACTGTTCCTCATAATATTGTTTAAACGTTTTAATTTTCTTTCCGTTGAATAGCGTAAAGTCTTTCTTTCCAAACATTAATTGCTGATAGTGATTTCGGTTAAAGTCTTTTGCATACATGTAACCAGGTTCTTGAACGACATTATTGTGCTTGAAGTCTGCGTATTCGACTAAAAGTACAAGAACTTTATCTTTTCTCACTTGTCCGTTATATTTTGCCTGAGCTGCAGGTTTAACGTTTACCCCGTTCCCCGAATTGTTTCCTTGAGACTTAATGTTAGCAAATTCGCCTCGTTGAAACTTTTCTTTTTGTTTTGTTTGCATTTCTTTCGCTTTCAAATCAATTTTGCTAGCTTTATGTCCTTTCATGCTCTCTTTATGTGCATCTTTTTTGTTTATGTAAGAAGTAACGGCTTTCTTCACTTCTTGCGGTGTTGCACTTTGAGAAATAACTCCTTGGTTTTTCAGTGCGTTAGCCAATCTTTCTTCCGGTACTGTATTCATATCAATTGGTGAACTCGGAAGTTCCTCCGATTGTGCGGTTTTAGCTGAAGCAGTACTTCCATTCATAAGTACTGGTCCCACTCCGCTTAATGTAACAGTTGTGGCAAGAAAAGATGTCCCCAAAATCTTTTTCCAGCTTTTCAAGTAAACCCCTCCATTTTAGAATTTTCAAACTATTAGCAAGATTTATTTTATATTCTAAAACTAGGAAGGTCAACTACATTTTACTATATTATTAAAATTTTTTGATTCTAGTAGATAATGTAAAATAGTTTTATAGTATGTAACTAGTTTTCTTTGCCTGACAATTAAAATGTCTGATAAACCCTTCTTGCGTATGCAAATTCCATGCCAAATCGATAACCACAACTAAAACTGTATGAAGCGTATTTTTTTAGGGAATTAGAACCACCTTTTCCGTATTACTATTATATAAAAACAAAAAATTCCCCATTATGGATACAGAAAGATAAAAAAATCACTTCTCGATAGACGAGAAGTGATAACCTTTGTATGCAAGTAAATTTAAGAATGTTCTTTTTGACGATGCAGCAAGATATGATAGAGCGACGTGCTCCAAATAGACATATTGCGCGCTGCGATTTCATAAGGTTTTTCATCAATTTTAAACAAGAAATCCCCTTCATAACTCACGGATTTCCCTTGCTTTTCCAGCTCTTGTTTAACAGCTTCAATCCATTCTACTGCATTCGTATAATGTTTGTTCAAACGAACTTTAATAGTTTGATTCCTGTAATGAATAAAAGATGTAATTCCCCAAAAAATTAAGACAAGAAAAAGTACCATATACAGCAATTGCATGATAACGATCCCCTTCTTCCTTCATTTCATTATTTTCAATGAAGACTTAATTTAGATGAGTAAATATTACTATTCTCCTTTGCTATCGTCATCTCCTTTAAAAAAGTAAATTCCTTTTACACGTGGGCGTATAAAATAAACCCGTGTACATGCTTGCTCATCTTTTTTACTAACGTTTTCTGTTAAAAAATGATAAGCTAATAGAATGATAAATAGAAAGGGAGGGCGACGAGTTGTCAACTGAACAAGTGAAATTAGCAGCCGTTTTAGATGTTGAAACAACGGGATTAAGTGCTCAAACATGCGATATTATCGAACTGGCAATTGCTGTTGTTTCTTATGATTCTTCTACCGGAGAAATAATCGACATTGTAGAAGAATATGAAGAATTTAATATGCCTTCAACTCCCATTTTCCCGTACATTACAAACTTAACGGGAATTACAAATGAGATGGTCAAAAATAAAACATTAGACGATAAAAAAGTGGAATCATTGTTAACTAGCGTTTCGGCTATCATCGCTCATAATGCTTCTTTCGATCGCAGTTTTCTTTTAAAACGGTATCCATCTTTATTTAACCAAAAATGGCACTGCTCTATGCGTGCTGTCAAATGGAAAGAGTACGGCTTTCCTAATAAAAAACTAACAACACTTCTTGACCATCATAAGATTGAGAGAGAGAACGCTCACAGAGCTATGGATGACGTGAAAGGAACCATTGACTTGCTAAGACAGCAAAATCCTAGCGGAGAGCCCTATTTTTCTGAAGTATTAAAAAAAGCAATGAGCAAACCTAAAAAAACAGCGGCTTCCACTCGTTTTTAACTTAATAAAAAAAGCGCAGCTTCTGCGCTTTTTTTGTTTTTATTTGCCTATTTCTTAAGTGTTGAGTTATATGTTTGAGGAATATGGTTGTAAACAGCGAGGTTGTAAACGCACCGGAAGAAAAAGAAAAGTTCCTGCTTTCAAACCAAAAAATCGCGGAGGAACAAACTGAACAGCTGGTGTTTACAGACATATACGAAATCAGCTGATTTGCTAATAATCTAGAAGATTCAAATTATACTTCTCTTACCTTTTGGCTTTGAAGGTCGTGATGCGTTTGTTCTAGTTCACTTAAATTCAATTCGTACAAATGTCTCCCGTCTTCTGCTTTAAAGTAACCCGATTCAATAATTTGATTCATTAAAAGATCTTTCTTTTGCTCAAATGCTTTTTCAGATGTCATGTTATCATCTCCTTTTTTAAGTGAATATCTTTCATAGAAAAGACGTACACCGCTTGTGGCATACGTCTTGTTGCTTTTCACACTCGTTACCTATGTTTAAAAACAACGCAATCGTTACATTTTATCGAGAAGGCTGCTTACGTCTTGCAGTCATATTGAACATTTTGGTGATGCACTACTTTTATACCCTTCATGATGTTCTTAAAACGCAATTGGAAAAAGATTTTCATAAAATCTGTTTGCCATCTACTGCCCCGCTTTCAAAATGCGGCTGTGCGGCGATTTTTTTTGTTGCTAAACTAACCACCATTAATACAACTAAATTAATAAATAAAGAAATGACGCCGACATTTGTATCTTTAATGATTTGTGGCAACGCAGGAAACAACGTGCCAAGCGTTGTTTCAGTAATCGTTATATACATCACAGACGCAATGCCGGCAACAATACCTGCACACGCCCCGTATTTAGTCACGATATTGTTTTTCATTAAACTAAAAATAAAAGCAGGAAACAGCTGCGTCACAATGCTGTAACCCATTAGTAAAAGCGTTACAATTGTATTCCCTCCATGAAGTGTAAAATAGACTGAAACAAGCGCAATGACTGGTACGAAGCATTTAGCCAGTATCGAAATTTGTTTGCCCGTCGCTGAGGGAACAAGCACGCCGTAAACGTTTTTAGATAGTGACGTAGAAGCTGCCATCAAGAGCATCGATCCAGGCACAAGCGCTGTTAATAAACCAGCTGCGCCGATAAAGCCGACAATCCACGGGTCAAATGTTTGAATGGAAAGACGAAGCAGTGACAAGTCCGCTTCTGCGCCTTGTAGTCCAGGTACCTGCATAAGAGCAGTAAACCCTACAAAAAAGACAAAAAGCAGCATTAACGTATAAATAGGACTTATAATAGAATTTTTTCTAAATACATTCTCGTTTTCAGCTGAATACGTTGCATTAAACGTATGCGGCCACATGTAAAATCCTAATACAGTCAGCATGACTGTAGAAATAAACCACGAAATACTTAGACCTGTCTTGGGAAGAGTAAGAAACGTTGGATTTGCTTGATGCACAGCCTCAAACATTGGCTGTAAGCCTCCGTAGTAATGAAACGGCATATATATTCCTAAAAATAAGACAACAATAAAAATCATAATATCTTTCACAATAGCCGTCCAAGCGGAACCATGTATGCCTGATATCATTAAGTAAACCGTTAATGATATGGCTCCAATCCAAATGGCTGCAGTTGAAGAGATAGAGCCATAAGAAGCTTCAGATACAATAATGCCTAGGCCTTTGAATTGTAAAATAATATAAGGAACAATTGCCAGCACCCCTGCACATGAAACAACGATACCCAGAAACGGACTTTTGTATTTTGAAACAAAAAAATCCGGCTGAGACATGAGCTTATGCTGCTTCGCATATCGCCATATTTGCGGACCAATCCAATACCCTAAAACGTACGCTAAAGAAATATAGGCTAAAATATAAAACGCCGGCCCTCCTTTCCCATATGCCCAAGCGCTTCCACCTAGAAACGTAAAAGTAGTATAGATTTCACCCGCCATCAAAAAGAAGACAAAAACGGTTCCAAAACCTCTGCCCCCTACGCTCCACTGCTCTAAATCCATTTTTTTGCCCCGCGTAGCTCGAATTCCAAGATAAATAGCTAAAAGTAAAAAACCGAAAATAATAATCAGTGCGGTATTCATTGTTTATCTCCTCCTTTAACAGCAGGATCGAGCTTGTACACAATACCCATAATAAAAGATGTAAGGATTACCCACATAACAATCCAAAAAAGAAAAAAAGGCATCCCTAAAATAAACGGCGTCACTTTGTTAACGAAAGGCAATAAACCTAATATTCCTACAAACGGAAGCAGGCAAAGAAGATAAATTATTTTCATAGAACTCCTCCTTAATCACACGGCTTATCAGTACTTATCTAAGGCTTTAACTATCTCATTATGTACTTCTCTTATTCTTCTCTTTACACCTCCATTCTTGAGCTAAACGAGACGTTTGTCATAGAAAACCGCCGTTTGTTTGCTCCTTAGTATCTTCCATTTGTCCCCATATGAAAAGGAGTTTGTAAGACATGCTTACAAAATTTTGAATGCAGCAGAATATTATTTCATATTTTCATATACAGAATATAGACAAACAAAAAAACGGAACTGAAAGTAAAGGTCTCAAACAGTTCCGTTTCGATCTAGCATTTCTATACTTTATTCTTCTTCTTTTTTCTTTACACCAAGCGAAGAGAGCGCTTGTTTTAAATGTCCGAACGTTTCAATTTTATTAAAACTGATTCCTACATTAACAGCCGTCTGAGCCATGTCAGGACTCACTCCTGACATAATCGCATGAATGCCTAACAGCTGCAAAATGTTAATCAAATCAAAAAATTTGTGAGCGACATACGTATCTACATAATTTACACCCGATAAGTCAATGACTAAATGCCTTATATGTTTTTCTGCACACCTTTTTGGAACAACCTCGATAATAGAATCACCTTTGATTTCATCAATAAGCCCTACCAAAGGCAAGACCGCGATGTGGTCTACAATTGGAATAACAGGAAAACTCGTTTCGTCGATTAGCTCTTGCTGAAGACTTATTTTTTGCCTTGTGATTTTATAATACTGTTCGGAAAATTCATTAATGAGTTTATCAAATGTTGTATGATAAACTTCACTCCAAGACAGTATATCTTCTTTTGTAATAGATGAATGTATCAGGCTATATGTTTTGACATATGTCCAAATAATTTTTCTTGTTTTGCTTAGCGCTTCTACTACTTCGTAAATCGGCGTATCAAATTTAATTCTGCTGTTTACTACTTCCGTCGTCCATTTCATCATACGTTGTTTAAAAATCTCTTGATCGTCAAGAAAGCCGCTCGCAATTGTTTCGATCGTATAACGATGCTGCTCGCGCAGCTTTTTCTCAACTGATGCGTCTGCGTCCTTTGAGTAAATCGATCCTTTAATATTACTTCTTTGGCGCAGCCATTCTTCACTGATAGAGGCTGAATTCTCTAAAATATATTCAAAAAGACGTTGATTTTGTTCACTCACTACTGTTTAACCTCCGTTCACTTTCTCTTTCTGTCCAATCACTTACAAAACGCACCTTATGAGAAATTCATGCTTCATATTTTTTCCTCGTCCATCTCTATCATACACGATAACCGCTATGCATACTTATAGAGAATTAGATATAAACAAGCAGGTATTTAATTATCTACATAGATAAACTGCCGTGTATGATGCAACTATCATTTATTTTCACATGAAAGGATGTTAATTGTATTGAAAAAATCAATTATTTTGTTGGGGCTTCTCGCTACAAGTATTGGATTATCAGCTTGCTCAAACATTACAACCACTTCTTCTGCTACAAACTCTTCTGCACATTCAGGTCATGAACATCATAAAGCTGCAGTTGCTGATATTCGCGAAGAGACTCCAGGAGCAGATGTTTTACCACAGTTTTTGAAGAACCAGCCTAAAGACATGAAGCTAGTTTATCTATCCGTTGCTAAAAATCGTGAACTACTTGAAAAAATCCCTTGCTACTGTGGATGTGGCATGGAAGCGAATCACAAAAATAGCTATGACTGCTTTATTTTTAAAAACAAAAGAAATGGAGCAGTTGTCTGGGATGATCATGGAACAAAATGCGGATTGTGTATAGAAATTGCAGCTAAAGCTATGCTCGACTATAACCGAGGCAAATCAATAAAAGATATTCGCAAAGACATCGATGAAAAATATAAGGAAGGCTATGCACAACCCACTCCTACTCCTTCCTTGTAGAACATTGGCATTGTTCAAGTAAACATTCGCGACAGATATATGTAAAAGTAGAAAACATCAAAAAACACTCAAATAGCTATTTGAGTGTTTTTTGTGTACTATTCTTTCACAAACTCTTTTGTACTTCTTACTGTATCAATCGGACGCACGAGCTTCTCAATTTCTGCACGTTTTGGCTCTAAAAATGGAGGAAGTGATAATTTTTCTCCGAGCGTTTCGTAAGGTTCATCTCCCATAAATCCTGGTCCATCTGTCGCAAATTCAAATAAAATTTGCGGAGCCACTCTTGCATACAACGATTCAAAGAAGTGACGATTCACATAACCAGACGTATGGAAACCGAAGCTTGGCATTCGGTTAATCCATTCTTCAAGAGCCTGTCGATTTTCTACGCGAAAAGCAACGTGATGAACCGTTCCAAAACCTTGCTGAGCCTGCGGAAGTTTTTCGTTGTGTTCGACTACTACTTGCGCACCGTTTCCTCCTTCTCCTACTTCAAATAGGTGGAGATTTCCTTCT
Organism: Priestia sp. FSL W8-0524; assembly: GCF_038005965.1. Classification (NCBI taxonomy): domain Bacteria; kingdom Bacillati; phylum Bacillota; class Bacilli; order Caryophanales; family Bacillaceae; genus Priestia; species Priestia sp. FSL W8-0524. Next base: position 2,021,380 of record NZ_JBBOUG010000001.1, on the reverse strand, counting down.
TGAGCAATCTCTTTAAATAAAAGGACTTTTTCCATCATTTCTTTAAAGTAATTAAACTCGGCGATACGAATAAAGATAGGACCGAGTCCCGTAATAGCGTATTGAAGAGGTACAGGACCTTTTTGCCAAGGAGTGCCTGATTCAACTCCTTGATTTCCTTCATCGGAAATTAACTGATACTGCTGATCATCAAAATCAACAAACGAAAGAGTCTTTTTCCCAAATAGCTCTTGAATCCCCGTATGCTTCACTTCTAAGCGATCAAAGCGCTTTACCCAATAGTCTAAAGCCTCATCATTTGGAACGCGGAAAGATGTTTTTGAAATTTCATTTGTTCCGTGAGAACCTTTTGGAATTCCTGGAAAATCAAAAAAAGTCATGTCCGTTCCGGCACTGCCTTTATCATCTGCGAAAAACAAATGATACGTTTGAATATCATCTTGATTGACCGTTTTTTTTACTAAGCGCATGCCTAACACATAGGTGAAAAATTCATAATTTTTTTCTGCGCTGCTCGTAATAGCCGTTACGTGGTGTATTCCTTTTAAGTGGTTCATTCTACATTCCTCCGGATAAATCGTCTAGTTTATCATTCGTTATTTATCTTTAATTTAAATATCTTTAATTAAAGATAATATACCATGATTAATTTTCCTTTGTCAATAAAGTATGGATGATCTCGGAAGGAAATATGTAGGTTTTTACATTTTAGCAAAATCTCATAAATGAGGACGGACCAAATCGGTAATAAAACACCGTATTGTTGCCTAGTTCCTTCTCTAACCTATACTAATTTATTTCTCTTACACGATATCATGTTTTTAAACCTTTGTCCGGTATTCGGTGAGATCATCACCCAACAGGCAAACATCAATTAATTCAATAACTCCCGGCAGCTAACTTTTTTAATCTTTTTATATAAAAGGAATAGTAAGAAAAAACTTCATCACATATACTATATAAATTTATATAAAAGGCAGGGATATCATGAAAGCACAGCGCTTGGTAGATGACAAAAAAGCAACATACAGCAAGGAAGTTCAGAAGCACTTTAACCTAAAAATAAATGGGAAAATTTATACACAACCCTCGCCGCCATCACCTTCCTCACCCCCTATGCAGAAGAAAAATCTTAAATACAAACCTCAAAATAAGGTTCTGCGCACGTATGATAAAAAAGATCAAGTGGTAAACGGCACACAAGAAAAGCTCATAAAATCTGCCAAAACTAGATTAACCAAATATGAAAAGCTTCTATTAAGCAATCAGCTTTCAGAATCCGCGGCTCTTTACTCACCTTTTGGGTTAGAAGAGCTCGTACGAATGGCTAGTAGAGAGGAGTGAACGATTTGTGTTGGATGAAAAAGTAATCATTGATACAAACATTTGGGCTTCACATGCGCTTAATTATCCAGAAGTTGTGGAATACATTAATGAACTTATTTCAAATAATGCGGAATTTTTAATGCCTACCGTTGTAGAAATGGAACTTCTGTCGCATTGGGAAGTAGAAACAAATCCTCAAGTCAAAGCAGTAAAAAATCATTATATTTACGATATGACCGATAAGATTGTAGACGTTACAAGTGAAATTGCACAGCTAGCAGCTCAAATTCGCAGAAAAGCTAAAATAGAATCCAATAAAAAAATTAAAGGCCCAGATGCGATGATTGCCGCATCTGCTTTTATACATAATGCAAAACTGATTTCCAACAATAATAAAGATTTTGCTTGGATTACGTTTAATTTCAGCTACCGAGGTCAACCATTATCTTATGTAAATCCTATTAAAGATACGATTGCTTACGCTTCCTTTATTAAAAGCTTCGAACTGCCTACTTTGCCTCACACAGCAGATACCTTACAAAAAAATAAAAAGGACAACTAATTTCTTTTTATTATTAAAATATTCCTTATCTCCCGTCGAATTTTTAAAGTGAAAATTTGATGGGTACATACTCCAACTCTTTCTATAATGAATACAGTAAAAAGCATAAAAACTTAGGCGGTGAAAAGAGTGAATTACCCATATTACCCGGAACAACCTTTAGAAGAGTATCAATATGGCTACGATTATTATTCCAATCCCCAGGAAACTGAAGAAAGATTCCCTTATGGTTATTATCCATATCCTCGCCCACGTCCATTTTATCCTTACCCTTACCCACGTCCTATTTATTACCACCCCCCTTACTTTTACCCTCGTCCTCGTCCGTTTTACCCACACCCAGTGTATTGGAGATAAAAAAAGAAGAGCTGTCAGCTCTTCTTTTTTGTTTCTTGATATTTAGACATCTCTTCTTTAATAATGGTCACAAACGCTTCATTTTGCTCAATTTCAAAAACAGTAATAGCTTTTTCTAGGTAAACTATTCCTTCTTTAAGCTCACCAAGCTGACAGAGTGCTTCTCCAATTTGATAGTGCAGTTCTCCTAATAAATAAAGCGTCTCATGCTGAATACACAGCTCTAGTCCTGCTTGTGCATATTTAACCGACTTTTCATAACGTTCCATTTGCAAAAGCGCATGTGATAATCCATATAAAATTCGAATTTTGACAAGAGGATCTTTTAACTTAGGAAGCAAAGCAATATGCTGCAATCCTTCCATAAACGTACTGAACGCTTTTTTTAAATGACCTTCTTCTTCGTAAATAATGGCAATACTATTTAAAATAGCAATCTCTTTTTCTGAATAAAACTGTTCGCTCGTACGCGTGAACGCAATCGCTTTTTCCAATTTACGAAGCGCTTGCTCAAATTTATTTCCAATATAATAATCACATATGGCTTCGTGCCATAGGAAAAATTGTGCGTGAAAAGGATCTTGAAACATAGGATTATCTTTTTCTTTATCCACCATATGTAACACGGTTTCATAATCGCGTTTTCGTATATAATGCCTAATGGTCGATTTAATTTCTTTTGAATAATCGTTGGGCGTTAGCTCTCCTGCTTCAAAGAAATAATTCATCGGAACCCCTAAGCGTTTCGATAAATGATAGAGAACTTCACTGCTTGCATGAATTTCACCTTGTTCAAATCGATGTAGCTCTTCTTCTGTACAAATTCCTTCTGATAACTCGACAGTTGTCATTTCCGCAATCTTTCGCAGATCTTGAATCAGCTGACCTACTTGTTTTTTATCATTCAAAAAATCACCTTACTTAATGTCAATGAACTCTGTGAAAACAACGTTCCATTATGTTTTTATAAGTCTATTGTACCATTTAGGTAGTTTTTTTATCAATAGTATCAAGAAAAATATCCCAAGAAAGATTGTTCTAGTTATAGTATTATTTTAGACAATCTCCTGCTTCTTCTTTTGAAATGTATCCTTCTTGCACTCCATATAACACTTGATCACATCGCCATAAAGTAGAACTATATCCATCGTTTTCTTCCATTTCTTGATTAATTTGTTGCTTTGTTTCGTCTGTGAAACTTTCTTCTTGTTGTCGACGAACCTCTTCTTCGTATTGATCTGGAGCAGAAATATCTTCGTTTACTTCAGGTTCTTCATATTGATCAGCATGAGATAATTCTTCATCATTTGTTTGTTGCTTTTGACTTTGTGCTACTTGAACTTGTTGTTTCTTTTTTTCTTCTGCTTCTTGCGCTGCGATACGTTGTTGTTCAGCAATCTTTTGTTGTCTTTGTTGCTCAACTACTTCGGCTTGACGGTTAGCTTCCGCTTCTTCTCTTGCTTTCTGCTCTGCTAATTCTTTAGCTTTTTTTTCTTCTTCAACTTTTACACTATACGCACGTAAATCTTTCTGTTCGTTTTGAATTTGCTGAGATTCAGACTTTTTATCTAAATCTTTGCCTTCAGGCTTCTTCTTAGGTTCTTCAGCTACACTTTTCTTCTTTAGTGAATTATTCTCCTTCTCATCACCGTCACAAGCACCCATAGTCAAACTCAAAGACAACAAAGCAGTACCAATTAGCAACTTTTTCACAGAATTCTCCCCTTTTGTTTGATGGAAGCCACAATCAGAAGTACCTTAAATTTCTTTTTATATAGTGTTACTTTAAACTGATAAACTAAGTTGGCTGATTACTTTTTCTAAATTCATAATTAATTGGTTGGGTCTGCAACTATTATTCATTACGTTATGACATATTTGAGGAAGCTCAAACTTAACCCCTACAATTGCTCTATCACAGTACTTATCCCTTCAACGAGTAAATAATACCACAAAATAGGTTATTTTTGTTATTTTTTCAATTATATCTCTTTTTTATTTTCCGAGGAATTTCCGTTAAAATCGCTAATATTCTCCATAGCTTTCATAGCTTCACTTCTTTTCTTCTTTTTCAGCTTGCTCTAGCATGGATAAAGCATTTAAGTTAGCTCACGTTCTAAATGTTGGAGTGGATGAATTATACGAGAAAATTGAGATGTAAAAAAGCCCAATCCAATTAAGGAAAGGGCATTTTAACTAATACTGGTTAATCATATTTTCTACTAATATCATAAACCTTCCAGCTTGATTTAGAGTTTGCTTTTGACAAATATAAATAAGTCCAATGATTTCCAGACTCTTCATCGAGGAGGTATTGAGAAACAGCTAAATATTCTTGATTATCTTTTATGTAGTATTGGATAGTTGGTTTTTTCTTAGCATACCACTCAAAATTATCTATATTGTAACCGAATATTTCAGTTTCAATTTGATGATACAGTTGATTTCCGTACTTATCTTTTCCGCTTTTGTACATTTGCTCTTTAAAAAACTTGTCAATGTAAGTTGTCGTGAATCCTGGATTCATAATTGAATAAATCTGTTGCTTGGTATAATTTCTTTCCCAAGTTTTTCTTTGCATATTAATTACTTTGTCTGTAATACTTTTTGCTGTGCTCTGAGACATATTATAATAAAATCTTAAGTATTTAGTTGATACATAGGCTTTACGCTTATTATATCTAATCTCTGACCATCCAGTTTTAGTTTGAGAATAAACTGTGGTTTTTACACCATTTTTTTAAAGAACCCACTTTTTTATAATTAGCTCCTGGGCCGCTTCTAACAGTAAGACTCCCACTGCTAACATCCACGTATGCTGTTTTCGTTGAAGCAGCTTCAGTTGTATCTGCTTTAGAAAATGGCAAAATAACAGCAACTGCTAAGATTACAATTAAGGAAACTTTTAACATATTAAATTTCATATAGCACCACCCATTACTTTAGTACTATTATTATAAAGCAATAAAGTCTTTTTTACTATATAAAAATGTGGCTTTTATGGTTTTATTGACTTGAATTGAAATTACTATTAGTTTCTCAACTCCTATATCAGAACATCATATTCCAAGTCCTTCACTCTTACTTTGTATTAGCTTTAATTTCAGTATTAATAATAGTAAGATTTGTCTTATCTACTGGGCAACCTAGCGTACGATCGATGAAGCATTCAATTATTTTACCTCTGACATTATTACGTGAGACGAATGCTAATCACCAGTAGGGTTGTACTGTCTCATGTAACTTGAAGATCATTAACACCTCACCAAAGTCTTTGAACTTTTGTATTCTTCTATCAATCTCTGCATTAAACTCAGGATTTTTCAACTGCTTATATAATGTAATCCTGCTAACACCTACTTTTTTTGCTATAACCTGCGGTTCTATATGACCTCGAGTTAATGATAATAATTGTTGATTAATCAATTAAATTACACTCATATTTACACTTTCATCTACCTTTCAGAAGTTAGCATGCTGAATGCTATTTATGTACATCTTTACTCTCATTAAATAACTCTTCCTGTCACTTTAAATACTGCTTTAAGTATCTTTCTTGCCTTTTACCGCAACACCTTTTGTAAATGTTATATCAGTTGTATATGGTTCACGTACCTTTAAAAGCTTCAAGTCATACAGTACTTGGTGTGTTGTATATCCTGCTTGTGTAGATGCTGGTTTTTTAGATAAAATCTTTTGACCTGATTTTTCTAAAGAAAACGGCCACGTCACTTTAGCACTAGGTTTCAAATCAACCAGCTCAATATTTCCTGACTTATTAAACTTATAATAAGCATCTGTAATTAAAATTCCTGATCCTGTAGGGAAAATCGAATCAAACATATATTCATGATGAATCTTGTTAACAGTAGTATTACATAATTTTTTGTTGATTTAGTTTTCATTTGCTAGATTTATTTTAAAAAGAGAAAAAGCCACTCTAATTAGAACGGCTTCAGTAGTTATTGTTTTTCTTAAATATATTTTTTCCATTTTTATAATTTTCTAATCTTTTCTACCTATCAATAAAGAAAAACAGCACATCCATGTGCTGTTTCCCTCAAGTTCATATGATTTGTGACACTGTACATCTTTTCAACTTAAATAGAATCAAATACTTGACGCAGTTGAGCTGCGCTTTTATTGATTGCCTGCTGAGCGAGTGGGACAAATTCATGAAACCCTAAAAATCCGTGAATCATCGTTTCATAATTTTCGTAGGTGACGGGAACACCGTGATTTTTTAATGCGTCCGCGTAGTCTTTTCCGCTATCTCTTAGAGGGTCGTACTGTGCTGTAATAATGGTAGCGCTTGGTAGACTCGATAAATCTTCTAGTAATACCGGAGCATTATAGGGATGCTGTTCTTCTTCTTTATTATTTAAGTACTGAAGGCGAAACCAATCCATAAGATCTTTTGAAAGCAGGTATCCTTCGGCATTTTCTTTCATAGAGGCAGGATGCTGATTTTTAAATCCTACAGACGGATAAATAAGCATCTGATGAACAATGGATGGACCTTGTCTTTGTTTTGCTAAAATGCTTACAACCGCAGCAAGGTTGCCACCGGCACTATCTCCTCCAACGGCAATTTTGTTTGAATCGATATTTAATTGAGACGCGTGAGCTGAAATCCAATCCAAGGCGTCATAGGCATCGTTCACCGCAGCGGGAAATTTACTCTCAGGAGCAAGGCGGTAATCAACAGACACTACAATACAGTTTGTTTCATTTGCATACGACCTGCATATGGAGTCATGAGTATCCAGGCTTCCTAATACCCAGCCTCCTCCGTGATAATAAACAAGAGCTGGAAATGGCCCTGTTCCTTCAGGCTCATACACTCGTATAGTGAGGGTACGTTCATTTAATTGGATTTCTTCATTATATACTTTTTTAACTGCTTCTTTAGAAGGAGTTAAAGACATCTTTTCCATTTCCCTCAGCTGCAGGGGTGTAACGTCCTCTAAAGAAGGACGGGGCATTTCGTTATATTGATTTAGAAATATTTGAATATGCGGATCTAACGGCATTCTTCTTCTCTCTCCTTTCAAGGTAACTCTATATGTAATGATGAATGAAATTTCAGAAAAAATCCAATATATTGTCTTCTCGGCAGGCTTTTGTTTGTTTTAATTAAAAATGGGTATAACAATTAAATAAAGAGGATGATATTCGTATATATTTTATTCTCACCTATATAAATATAAATACGTACAAAGGAGGCACAATGATGATTATTGTTTATATAAGCTTAGCTGTTGTTTTGGCATCACTTGCGTATCTTATTTACGCAGGCGTATCATTTAATAAAAAAATCAAGCCAACTGTGAACTCTGTAAATGCCACTTCTCAACATCTTCAAAACGAAACTGATCATATTAAAGAAAAAACAAACCATTTAAAAGTAACACAAGCAGCGATTAAAACGGATATACAGTACAAAAAAGATTCGGTCAAATATACAGCCAACTCATTTAAACAGCTTGTTAATAGCTTTAAACGTTAAAAAAGGAAACCTTTATAAAGGTTTCCTTTTTTATTACATCGCCTGAGACGTATCTTTAGGAGGTGCAGCCGTTTTGTTTCGGTGATAGATAGCATTAATCTCTCCTCCAATGACGAGAATTAACCCCGTTAAAAATAGCCAAAGCATCAGAACAATTACGCCTCCTAAGCTTCCATAAGTAGCAGAATAATTGCCAAAGTTGCTTACGTAAAATGAGAACCCTAAAGATGTCAGCTGCCATAGCAGCGTAGCAGCGAGTGCTCCGGGCCATACGTGAGCAAAAGGAAATGTTTTGTTTGGCGCTAATCTGTATAATACGGATAAAACAAGTACCATAATGCCGACACCAACAATCCAGCGCAGAATATTTAAAACCACTGTTGTACCTGAAGGAAGAGAAAACCATTCGCTTATCCAATTTAACAAAATCCCTCCGAACACTGGTAAAAGAAGCGATACAACAATTGTTACAATTAATCCAATTGTTAAAAGAATGGACAAGCCTCTTACTTTAATAAACGAGCGCTGTTCTTTCACGTCGTAGGCTTGGTTCATTGCACGAATAAAGGCGTTCATACCGTTTGAAGCGGACCAAATGGTTCCTAAAATCCCTACAGTCAGTAACCCGCCGTTTGGTTGGCTTACAAATTGAGCTACGTTATCCTTAAAGATTGCAGCCGTTTCTCCCGGCATAACGCTTTGAAGAAGATCGATTGCCTCTGCCGGTTTAATAGATAGATACGGAACAATCGATATCAGTAAAATAAGCATAGGGAATAATGATAGCATATAATAATAGGCTTGCTCAGCCGCTAGTCCCGTTGCTTGGTCTTCTTGAATTTCTTTACCAAGACTTTTTCCGAATGATAATAGCTTTTTCATGATAAACCTCTACTTTCTCTTTTTTTGTTCTTTTCCCATTTTATGCACTTTTCAACCTTGAAAGTGGAGAATTTCGAGCAAAATCTCAAATCAAGCGACCATGAGAAAGTAGAATGATGTTTCCTACACAAAAAAAGTTCCGGCTCAAAAGAGCCAGAACTTTTCATCAAAGTATTTATGTAGAGCAGACTAGCGAATGTGTCCTTGTGCACCGCTTAATTGCTGCTGCGCCATTGCAACAAGATGCTTCGTCATTTCTCCACCAACAGAACCATTTGCACGAGCCGTCTGCTCAGCGCCAAGCTGAACGTTAAGTCTTCCCGCGATTTCCGTTTTTAACTGATCAAGAAGCTGTTCAGCACCTTGAACTAAAATAGGATTACGATTTGCCATGTTTATCACTCCTTTCCTTCAACAGCTTATATAGGTTAATGTTCCTTTCACTTGAAATTTTATACAACATCCTTCAAAAAAAAAGATCCCTGGCTATCGCCGAGATCTTTTTTTCTTTTTAAGCTTTTCTACACTCGTTCAAGAGGCATTGTGCAGCAGCGGAAAGAACCGCCGGACTTAATAATTTCAGATATATCAACTTCAATCACTTTATAGCCTCGTTTCCTTAACTCTTCATTCACTTCTGTATTTATTGGCAGACTGATCACCCGTTGATTACCGATGGATAATACATTGGTTCCCATCGTAAACTGCTCTTCTTTTGTTACTTCAATTAAGTCATATTTCATGCGAAGTAAATTTAATTCTTTCTCATGTAAAGCGGGTGAAAATACAAGCGCTTCTGTAGGTGATAAAATATTTAACACACAATCAAGATGAAGATAAGACCGATCAATAGGAATCGGAACAACCTCATACGCTGGAAGCAGCTCTTGGATATGCTCCACGCCTTCTTTACTTGTACGGTCGCTGAGTGCAATAAAAATAGCTTGTCCATCAATCAGCACATCTCCACCTTCAATGGAGTGGTCCGGTACCTGATGGAAAGGAATACCTTGCTGCTGCAGCCAATCGGCTAGCACTTGTTCTTCTCCGCTTCGAATTTCGCTGCCCATTTTCGTGACAATAACGGTATCTCCGAGCGTATAGCCAATATCCCGTGTAAATACTTGTTCTGGAAATGGCTCTTGTGCAGATAGTCCGATGACTTCAATCCCTTCTTTTTGAAGACATTCGACAAATTGACGGTGCTGCTTTGAAGCTAAGCTCTCATCAATGTTTTCGTCCGCATAATGCTTTTGTGTTTCATTAATAATTTCTTCAATTTTCATATATGTAGGTGGACAAACGACCACACGTTTTAATGTATCATACTCATTTTTACATCCATAACTATTCGTCATTTTAGCTGGCTGTTTCATTTGCATCTTTTTAAATCCCCCTTCGTGCATTTATGTACAGTGTTCCCTAAATCGCCTGAAACATAAACACGATTTTGCTAAGGAAACACCCCTGCGCATCTATCTGAAAAGCTTTTTCAGGCAAGAAAAACAAAAAAACACAATACTTCTTCTAATTACAATAACTGTTAGTATAAAATAGTCTAGTAACTGTACAAAAAATTGGAGGTTAATATGAATAAAATAGCGAACGCATTATATGCGGGCAGAAAAATTTTATTACTACTGTGGGTCATCCTAATTGTCGGATTTGGCTTTTATGCGGCTAAGCTTCCTTCTGTGCTTGGAGGAAACGGATTTGAAATGAAAGGAATGTATAAAGATACCGAGCAGCTTTTAGTTAATAAATTTGATGTTAGCGAAGCTCAGATCATCGTTTTGTTTGAAAAAAAAGACGGAGTTTCTGACTCGAAATTCCAGCAAACGATCGCTCAGTATATGCAAAAAGCAAAGGACAAATCAGACGCGTCGAAAGTTGACATACCAACGGCTTCTAACAAGATGATAAAAGGAAGCACAGCGTATGGAATTATCCACTTTAATCACGATGATGGAACGATGGATAAACGAGTGGAAAAGATCAGAACTCTTTCATCTGAAGAAAAAGAAGTTAGTGTAAAATTAACCGGTGGTCCTATTATTGAAAAAGATATGAATACAGCAAGCCAAGCAGATTTAGCAAAAGCAGAAGCCATTGGTATTCCTGTTGCTTTAGTTGTGCTTCTTCTAGCTTTTGGCGGCGTGGTAGCCGCTGCAATTCCTCTTATGATAGGAATTGTAACCGTCGTTACCACCATGGGCGTTGTCTATTTCTTTCATCCGTACACAGAGCTGTCCATCTTCATTTTAAACGTGATTCCAATGATTGGATTAGCTCTTAGTATTGACTTTGCCCTTTTATTTATTAATCGCTTTAAAGAAGAAATTCAAACGAAATCGGTAGAACAAGCAATCAAAATCACCATTCAAACAGCGGGACGCTCAGTCATCTTCTCCGGATTATGCGTATTTATTGGATTAGCGGGAATGCTGTTTATTCAAGTTGATATTTTTCAAAACGTCGCTCTTGGAGGAATGGCTGTTGTTTTTATTGCTGTGTTTTCAGCTCTTACGCTGCTTCCTTCCATACTGGCTATACTAGGTACACGCATCAATCGTTTACGCATCTTAAAAATCAGTGAACAAGGCGGTCAATCTAGGTGGCGTTCATTCGCTACATTTGTCATGAAAAAGCCTGTAGCTATGACGATTGTTTCTCTTATTATTCTGTTAGTAGCACTTATTCCCGTTCGAGACATGCATCTAGAAATACCGTCTTCAGAAGCACTGCCAACAAAATACGAGTCTCGTCAAGCTTTTGACACGTATAACGATACGTTTATAAATAAAAACACGGCAGACGTTTATTTTGTGTTAGAAGCTAAGCAAGATATGCTGAAGGAAAAGCCTTTAACAAATGCCTTTACTTTTATAAAACAATTAAAAGAAGATTCGTTAGTTAAGCAAGTTGATTCTATTTCTACCGCTTTAAACGTAAAATCCAGTGATCAGCTTCAAGCTATGCTGAACAACCCGCAGATAAGCGCGCAGACAAAGCCAGCTGTAGATTCGTTTATTAACGAACATTATATGCTCATAAAAGCTACGCTAGATACAGACCAAAATTCAGATCAAGCAAAAGATTTTGTTCGAAAATGGAAAGAGAAACGTTCACCTTTCACCGTTCATATTGGCGGCTATCCAAAATTCGAACAAGAAATATTTGATGAAATTTATGAAAAGGCGCCTTATGGCCTGGCTCTTGTTTTATTTTCAACGTATGTCATTTTAATGATTGCTTTTCGTTCCGTCCTGATTCCTTTAAAAGCTATCATTATGAATATTTTAAGCTTAACAGCTACGTTTGGTTTACTTGTATGGCTGTTTCAAAATGGACATCTAGGTCTTACCCAATCCAATATCGCTTTAGTGCTGCCGGTCTTTGTTTTCGGCCTTGTATTTGGGCTTAGCATGGACTACGAAGTCTTTTTGATTTCACGCATTCACGAAGTGTATCATCAAACGAAGGATAACAATGTAGCAACGGTAGAAGGCCTAGCTTCCACTAGTAAAATCATTACGAGCGCTGCTTTAATCATGATTGTCATTACAGGAGCCTTTGCTTTTACAGACGTAACGCCTGTTAAACAAATGGGTGTAGGAATTGCCTTAGCTATATTTATCGATGCAACGATTGTCAGAATGCTTCTTGTCCCTTCTCTTATGAAATTACTTGGAGATGCCAACTGGTGGTTTTTCACTAAAAAAAGCGATAAGTCCAGTTCCAACGAACAGGTAAAATCATGATAAAAAAACCCGCTCAAGTGAGCGGGTTTTTCATTGAAGATTTCTTTATCGACTTAATTTAGCAAAAGCGATAATGCCTTCTTCATCGTCTAATTCCAGTTCTAGTCCTGCTGCGTATGGGTCTACGTTCATTTCCGTATCCAGCCAATAGCGCAGGGCTTCGATAATGTTCAAAGTAATATGAACCTGTTTACGATCATGCACGTATGACTCTGCTGAAAAACCGTAGTCATCATCATACATTAGCTCAATCTCTACTTCTTGAGGCTGAACTTGTTTTTTTTCTGCGATATACAAACACATCGCATTGATAATATCTTGTTCAGAAATTTTTATTGTCTCCAAGATTTCACTTCCTCATTTTTACGCTTGTTGCTACGTACGCTTTGGAATAACTTTACTACAAGAAGAATTAAAGCGACAATCACAAGCATATTTACCATAAAGCCTAAAATTGGGCCTAATGGTCCTAAACTAGATAATAAGCTTCCAAATAATAAGCCCGCAATTCCTCCCATTAAAAGACCTTTCATTAAGCCGCCGCGCTTTGAACCAGCTGCTGTACTTTTAGATGATGAGTTTTTAGACGTATTGTTTTGCTTAACCGAATTACTGTTATTGTTTTTAAATAAGCTTGATTGGTTATTGCTTCCGCTGTCAAAAGAGCGCTTTCCTGATTTATACCCTTTTGCACTTGCTACGTTTGAACCGTCATGAATAAGTGATCCACCGACTGGTGAAAACACAACCGCTAATGCGATAAATGCGGCCAATAATTTTTTTACCATTGCTTTCCCTCCACTAAATGACTAACGTCACATATGTTTTTTCATATATGATTTCCATATATGTTCCTACGTTTCATCATACCAAAAGGTTTCACTTTTTTATATAAAAATGCATAAAGCTCCATTAAATGTTCACAGGATTAAACATTTAGACGCGTTTCATATGGATATAAGACCCTTTTATGTACACATCAGTGAAATTTATAAAACTAACAAAGACTCTTCATCTTCGTTAACGCTTATTTTACACTTCGCCCAGCATATTACTTTCGCAGAGTTCTGTAGCAAGTCCCCTCTTTTAAAAATACCTTTATACGCTCCCTTCGCTTCTATTGGTGGTAATAAAGGAGATATGAGTTTACATGACGAATACCATACAGGAAACAGCGTCTCAGTATAGTACAATGCATCGAAAAATGGTTCTGAACACCTTTAATATTCCACGTTTGTAGTCGATTCGTAGTCAAATGTTATCTACTCCCCCTTTCATAAATAAGAGCTTTCTCTTATATGAATATGTATAGATAAACTAAAGTTACAAAGGAGAGATATGATGTTGAATGAACAGCTCCCATTATCAACAGCAAATTTATCAGATGCAATGGAAGGTGCCAACCACTTAGACTTTTCTATTAAGCCCTTGCAGCGTCATTACAAACTATTCGGGCCGGCTCTTACCATAGATACGCCCGCTGGCAATAATTACTCAGTGCTTGAAGCGATTCGACTAGCGGAGCCGGGAAGTGTGCTCGTTATTGATGGTAAAAGCTACTGTAACCGTGCCTTAGCAGGAGATTTCGTAGTAGCCATGGCGAAGCTTGTTGGAATAAGCGGTATTGTACTAGATGGGGTTATACGAGATCAAGAAGACATCGAAAAGCTCGATTTCCCCGTATTTTGTAAGGGCTCTACGATCGCAGCAAGCAGCAAAAAAGAAAAAGGAAAGGTAAACGAGATCATTTCCTGCGGGGGCGTAAAAATCCGTCCTGGGGACTTTATTGCAGGTGATGACGGTGGAGTGATTGTCATTCCCAAGGAGCAAGCCGAAGAAGTATTAGCAAAAGCACGAGAAAAATGGCAAAAAGATAAAGACCGAGAGAACGAAGTATTAATTAGCAAAGAAACGGTATATACCTATTTAGATAAAGCCCTAAAATAAAAGACCTCCGCTTGGAGGTCTTTTATTTGTCATATTGTAAAAATTCTAATCGATTTCCAAACGGGTCATGGACAAAAAAACGCTCTCTCCCTGCAATAGGCTCTTCTTCAGAAAGAACGCAGCCCGAATGTGCCAATTTACGTCTAAGCGTCTTGATATCTTCCACGACAAAAGCTGGATGCGCTTTTTTAGCAGGTATGTAGTCATCTTGAATACTGATATGCACTTCTTGAGTCCCACATTGAAACCATATGCCGCCTCTGTGCCTTAAATTTTCCGGCTTAAGAACAGTTTTCATTCCTAAAAGATTCTCATAAAAATTTCTTGCTTCTTGCTCGCATCCTTCTGGACCAAGAAGCTGAACATGATCAATTCCCAGAAACATCCACAAACCCCTTTCAAAAACGTCTTCCTAAAAGTTATTAATCAATGACTCTAGGATTATGAATAACCTGCAGCTCTTTTACAGCTTGCTTCATTTCGCTTTTGCAAATTGGACAAGTTGGCTGATCTCCGCTTTTAAAGTTATCTCGAACCCAACAATTACACGTATCTGATGTACATTCCCAAACTTTTGTTTCTTCAATAACAGCCGGCTCTAAATTTTTACGATTATACATACACATCGTCTCCTTTAAACAGTACTTTTTAAGTGGATAATAAATGAAGATTAACTTAGCGTGTAAATGCGGTAAATGGTGCAAGATAAAGTGATACTATACATCCGTAAATCAATCTTTGAGGAATAATACGGCGTCTTGAAAGACTAAAATAAAAATGAAGTTATAACAAAGCAGATAGCAGTTGCTTTTCTTAAAACAACGGGATAGTCTGAAAAGAACAAAAATGAAGATCACAAAAATTATATATTTTACTATTATAACAGAGTTTATAATTTTTTACAAATCAGCTTCCATTTACTTGTTTTGCTTTTCATAAAAAAAAAGCGAGCACATGATTAGGCTCGCTTTTGATTTCTTATCGAGTTTGTCCGTTTCCACTCATAATATATTTAATTGTCGTAAGTGCAGGAAGTCCCATTGGACCACGTGCATGAAGCTTTTGAGTTGAAATCCCAATTTCAGCTCCAAATCCTAAAGCTCCTCCGTCAGTAAAGCGCGTAGATGCATTATGATACAGTGCGGCTGCATCAACTAATGACATAAAGCGTGAAACGGCTTGTTCATCTTCTGAAATGATGGCTTCGGAGTGTTTTGTTCCATATGTTTCAATATGGTCAATCGCTTCATCCACACTCTCTACTACTTTCATCGCAATTGCTAAGCGTAAATACTCTTCGGCCCAGTCTTTTTCAGCCGCTGGTTTTGCTCCAGGAATTTCACCTACTGTCGCTTTGTCACCATATACTTCAATACTATGATCGTTGAATGCTTGAATCAATTCATCTTTATGAGAATCGAGCCAGTTTTTGTGTACAAGAACCGTTTCTGCTGCGTTACACACCGCTGGTCGATCTGTTTTTGCATTAATTAAAATCGGAATGGCCTTCTTAACGTCAGCTTTTTCATCGATGTAAATATGACAGTTTCCGACTCCCGTTTCTAACACGGGAACGGTTGCGTTATTGACGACCGCTTGAATCAATGAAGCCCCTCCGCGCGGAATCAGCACGTCAATATGCTCTTTCATTGTAAATAATTCTTGCGTAGCCGCACGATCTGTACTTGAAATAAACTGTACCGCTTCTTTAGGAATTGGCGTTTCATCAAGAGCTTTATGAATAATGTCCACGATAGCTTGGTTAGATGAAATAGCTGAAGAGCCGCCTTTTAACACAATAGCATTTCCAGATTTCAACGCTAGCCCTGTTGCATCTACCGTTACGTTTGGACGTGCTTCATAAATCATTCCGATCACGCCAAGAGGCACCCGTACTTGCTTTACATCTAGACCGTTATCCAATGTCCAGCTTGATAAAATATCGCCTGTTGGATCATCTAGCTCAGCAACTTCACGAAGGCCGTTTGCAAATTCTTTTACACGTTCCGCTGAAAGAGCAAGGCGGTCCATAAGCGCTTCGTCAAAACCTTTTTCTTTCCCGTTTTTTAAGTCTACTTCATTTGCTTTTAAAATATACTCCGTGTTGCTTTCAAGTGTAGAAGCAATCGTTAACAGCGCATCGTTCTTTTGCTTTGTTGTTAGTAAACTTAATTGCTTAGCTGCTTTTTTTGCTGAAATAGCTTGTTCTTCTACTGAATACGTTTCATTTGTTTGTAACACCAAATCACTCCTGGATTCGTTTTAGTTTTGTTTGATTTTAAAGTGTGAGGCATAAGAGGTAAATGCAATCATGCAAAGAAAAGGAAGGGCTCCTTTTCTTTACAGCATGTTTGCTTACAAACCGACCGGTACTGGAATTTCTAAGTGACACACTAGACCTTCGCTGTCAACAATCGGTTGATCAATTGGCTCATTCAGTGCAAGTTCATCAGATGAATAATTTGTCACGCCAAGAGCCAGCTCATTGTCATCTTTATCTAGAATACGTACAACTGCTCGTTCACTAAAGTGGCCTTTAATATATTTAACATGCTCGCGAAGTAAAGGCTCTTTATCTTCAATAATTGCACGTTTCGCGGCATCTTCGACTACTATTTCCCCTTCAGGACCAGAGTTAAACGCAATCCACTGCTTTTTCTGATTAAGGTTCGCAGAATCATCTTCAGATTCAAAATACGTTCCTGTTGCATCTCCGTCAACCGCTTGTGTTAAAATGTTTGGCACGCCAGCTCTTCCTAAAAATGCTGGAATTCCTGACGCCATAGCGATTTTGAACGCGTCAATTTTCGAGCGCATGCCGCCTGTTCCAACTGAACTTCCTGAATCTCCTGCAGATTCTTCGATGTCTTGCGTGATTTCCCCTACGTGAGGAACTAATTTTGCATTTGGATCCTGACGAGGGTCTGCGCTGTATAAGCCATCGATATCCGATAAAATAATAAGCAGGTCGGAATCCACTAGTCCAGCAACTTTAGCTGAAAGTGTATCATTGTCGCCAAATTTTAATCGATTGATGGTTACCGTGTCGTTTTCATTGACAATTGGTACGATGCCACGTTCTAACAGCACATTAATTGTATTTCGTGCATTGTTGTAACGATTTTCGTCTGAAAAATCGTCTCTCGTAATTAAGATTTGAGAAGCAACGTATCCATGTGATAGAAACAGTTCTGAATAAGCCTCCATTAACAGTCCTTGACCAATTGAGGCAGCTGCTTGTTTTTCAGGTAAAGAGCTAGGTCGCTCTAAGCAGCCAAGCTTGCGGTATCCTGCAGCTACAGCTCCTGATGAAACCAATAGCACTTCATGACCGCTGTCTTTTAAGTCTACGACTTGATCCACAAGGCGCTCGAGCTTCCGTCTGCTGATTTCACCGTGTGAACTTGTTAATGAACTACTTCCAATTTTAATTACAACCCGCTTCTTATTGTCGGGACTCATCAAATCACTCCTAGTGTGTTCTGTATGTTTTCTTGTTTATGATTATTTTTTTGTGGTGAGGAATTCACGAAGAAGATAAGTGACGAATTAATTAGTACTTGCCACTTTTTGTAGTTGAGCACTCATTTCTTTTGAACGCTTTGATGCTCCTTTGACTGCTTGCATCATTGCTTCTCCGCCGCCGTGTTTAGCTAAGGCGTCTAAACCAGCTGCTGTTGTACCGTTTGGAGACGTCACATTTTCACGAAGCTCCGTCGGCGTTTCATCTCTTTCCATCATCATTCTTGCTGCACCGTAAATGGTTTGGGCGCCAATTTCACGTGCTAGCTCAGGATCGAGACCTTCTTCTTTAGCTGCTTTTTCGATATGCTCCATAAGGAAATAAAAATAAGCGGGTCCACTTCCGGCAATTCCTGTGAAAATGTCCATTTGAGGCTCATCAATCACGTACACTTTTCCGATTGCAGAAAGCAGCTCTTTTGCTGTTAGCACAGCATCCATTGCAGCATATTGACCTGGAGATATAGCCGTTGCTGATTGCTGAATCATACTTGATGTATTCGGCATCACTCGAATGACCTGCTGTTCATCATGCAATAACTCTTCCATGTAAGAAGATGAAATCCCTGCAAGAACAGATAGGACAAGCTGGTCTTTGTTGATTTGAGGCTTTAATTCGTTTAATGCCTCTTCAGCGCCTTTTGGCTTCATCGCTAGAATAAAAACGTCAATGTCATCTGTTTTCAGCTCGCTGCGCTTTACTGCTTTGATACCATATCTATTTTCAAGTTCGTGCAGTCGCGCATCATTGCTGCGATTTGTTACGATAATATTTTCAGCAGGTAATTTCTTTGCATTGACCATACCAGAAATCATCGCTTCTGCCATTGATCCAGCACCTAAAAAAGCAACTTTTTGTTTTTGATCCATCAAATCTCCCCTGTCATTTGTTCGTATTTTTGTTCTCGTTTCTTTCAACGGTTCCTATAGTAACATGCTGAAAAAGAGTGTCAAGTTGAATTTAACCGGTTTTTTCCTCCTTGAGCGTATAACCTTATGCGCATGTAAGCGTAAACAAAACTTTTTTAAATATTTTTTTCTGCAAAAAAAAACGATTTTTTTTATAAAAATACGTTTATATAAGGAAAATCGGGGCATACTATATAGTTTGGACTTTAAAATTTTTTTGCGAAAAATAGAGGAATTTTGAAAACGTTATTTGAACAATATAATAGGTTTGCTAAAATGAACCTATGTACCGGCATCTTGGTTTTTTTTGAAAAATTTACTTTTGATGTAAACCACGCTGTGCTGTCGACATTAAAATAAACAAAACGACATACAATCTAGGAAGTGTCGAAACATTATTGGAGGTTCTATTATGAAGAACAACTCGTTTTCTACAGTTCCATCGTCTTCAGAAGGAATAGAGAAACAGGATTTACACGTTGTGGGAATTGGCGCTTCTGCCGGAGGGTTAGAAGCTATTGAGCAGTTTTTCGCTAATATGCCTTCACCAAATGGAATGGCGTTTATTATTGTACAGCACCTTTCCTCTAAATATAAAAGTTTTATGCCAGAACTTTTAGCAAAAAAAACAGGAATGAATATCAAACTGACACAAGACGGGATGACTTTACAAGAAGACACAATTTATTTAAATCCTCCCCATCATTATGTGACCGTTGTGGATCATACTCTTCGCCTTCGTCCTTATGAAGAAAATGATCAGGTAAAGTATCCGATTGACGCCTTTTTTCATTCTCTGGCCGCTGCAAAAAAACACCGGTGCACAGCCATTATTTTATCGGGAAAAGGAAATGATGGAACAGGAGGAGCAAAAACGATAAGAGAGTATGGCGGAACTGTACTTGTACAAGATGAGAGCACAGCAAAGTACAGAGATATGCCCCTAAGCGCTATTGATGCACACCTTGCTGATTATATTCTTTCTCCTGCTGATATGCCTGACCTTGTGCAAACGCATGTCAGCCAAACTGAATTTACATATAACGAAGAAACGCTGCAATACATTTATTCATTAATAAAGAAGAAAACTGGCATCGACTTCTCTATGTACAAAAAAAATACGGTGCTGCGACGACTTGAAAAAAGAATGGCTTTACTCGATCCGCCCTCTCAAACGATGGAAGAGTACCGGGACTATTTATGTAAGGAAGCCGAAGAAATCGTCGAACTGCAGCGAGACCTGCTGATTGGAGTGACGCAATTTCTTAGAGATAAAGAAGCATTCTCTATTATTGAAGAACAAGTCATCCCTCAATTAGTTGAAAGAAAGATTCATAGCCAAGAAGATGAAATCCGCATCTGGGTAGCAGGTTGTTCTACTGGTCAAGAAGCATATACATTAGCTATTTTGCTTCATGACTATTTATCAACAATCAACCGTTATTTCGATGTCCGAATCTTTGCTACGGACATCGATCGTCATGCAATCAAAAGAGCGAGTCAAGGCATTTATGAAGAAGCGGAAGTTCATTCCTTCTCAGCAGCTCAGATTAATGAATATTTTGAGCAAACAAAACACGGTGGTTATCAAGTTAAAAAAACAATCCGTAAAATGATTGTTTTTGCCCCGCATAATATAGGAAAAGACTCGCCTTTTGTAAACGTTGATTTAATCAGCTGTCGAAATATGATGATTTACTTCCAAGCTGAACTGCAACAGCGCATTCTGTCTCTTTTTCATTTTTCTTTGACAGAAGAAGGCGTACTTTTTTTAGGCCCTAGTGAAACAACGGGAAATTTGTCTGATTTGTTCCGCCCTATCAACAGTAAGTGGAAAATATTTAAACGTTCGGGGCAGCCCAGCCGACAAATTACAGGAGCTTTTAATCTTTCAAAATCCAGCTTGCATGAAGGTGATTTTTCTAGCGTACCGCTGCCAAGTCAACTTTATAAGCCTCTTCCTTCGCTTAAATTGGATGAGATGTATCAGTCAATGATTGATCATTTTATGAGCCCTTGTCTTGTATTAAATGAATACAACGAAGTGATATTTTGTTCAAAAGAAGCAACTCAGCTTATTAACGTTCCTGTGGGGAAGATTAATTATACCATTTTCAAAATGGTTCCCGTTCATGTCTCTTTAGCCATTGGAGCAGCTATTAAACGCGTAAAAGAGCAAGGTATGAGCGTATGCTGTCAGCACATTGAATTTGTCATAAACAACGTGCAGCGCCGTTTTAATATTACGATATCTGCCCTTCCAACAAATCACTCTCTTTACTTACTTATGTTTGATGAACAGACAGATAGTGCCATTATTGATAAGGAAGAGCCCATGTTTCTTAATCAAACAAGCTCTATTAGTGAGCTTGTAGTAGATTTAGAGCAAGAGCTTCATTACACACAGCAGCATTTGCAAACGACGATTGAAGAGCTAGAAACAGCAAATGAGGAGCTAAAGTCCACGAACGAAGAACTGATTGCTTCCAACGAAGAGCTGCAGTCCACAAATGAGGAATTGCAGTCTGTTAATGAAGAGTTAATTAGTGTTAACAACCAGTACGAGCGAAAGATTGAAGAATTAACGGACTTAAACAACGATATTGATAATTTATTAATCAGTACAACTATTGCTACCATCTTTTTAGACGAGCAGCTGAATATTAAATTATTTACGCCGGAAACGAAAACAGTAATCAACGTTCTTCATCAAGATATCGGAAGACCTTTCTTTCATATTTCGCATAACTTTAGATATGACCATCTAATTGAGGACGCAATGCACGTTTTAAGAACAAATAACACCCTTCAAAAAGAAATTCAAAGCTACGATAACCAATGGTATAGCATGAAAATGATGCCTTATCGTACGAATGAGAATTTAATTAACGGTGTAGTTATTACGTTTATTAATATTACAGAAATTAAACGTTCAAATGAAGAATTGGCTATTACATCATTTGCAGTAGCTCACAGTCCTACGGGCATTTTTATTACCGATCATCAAGGTAAAATTAAGTACATTAATCAAAAATTCATGGAGCAAAAGCATGCGCCGCAAGAAGTATTTGGGCTACACCTCTACGACTTATATACAAAAAAGCTAGGCGTTAAAAGATTCCCTAAGATTTGGAATGAAGTATATAGAGGAGAAAAATGGAACGGAGAAATTTCCTACGTTCAAGAAGACGGAGAAACCGTTTGGGAACAGTTAGCCTTAATGCCTGTTAAAAATGATCAGGATGAAATCATCCATTACATTGGTTTAAGTGAAGACATTTCACAGCGCAAACAGTCGGAAATGATGCTCAAAAATTCAGAGATGCTGTCAGCACTTGGACAGCTGGCTGCCGGCATTGCCCATGAAATACGAAACCCTCTTACATCATTAAAGGGCTTCTTACAGCTTATGATGCAAGAAGAAACGTACAAAAAAGAATATATGGATGTCATGATGTCCGAGTTTAACCGCTTAGAGCTGATTATTAGCGAACTGCTCATTCTAGCCAAACCCGAAGTCGTAAAATATGAAAATAAGCAGATAAATTTAATTCTTCAAGACGTATGTACACTGTTGCATACACAGGCCATTCTTAAAAACATTACTATTTCAACGGATTTTGAAGAAAAATTACCTGTTGTTCATTGTATTGAAAAAGATATGAAACAAGTATTTATCAACATGGTGAAAAATTCTATTGAAGCGATGGATGACCCCGGGTCTATTCTAGTGGTATCTAAATTTGATCCAGATACAAATCAAGTAGTCGTCCAAGTGATAGATGAAGGAAAAGGCATGCCGAAAGATCGATTAACACGAATTGGCGAGCCTTTCTATACAACAAAAGAAAAAGGAACAGGATTAGGATTGATGGTGAGTCATAAAATCATTAGTAATCATAAAGGAAGCATTTCGTATGATAGTGAAGAAGGCAAAGGAACAACGGTAGAAATCCGATTGCCGCTTTCTTAATGTACTTTGTTCTTCTGTCTTAAGCAGTCAAGCTCCTGATTAATTAAATCTTGAATGTCAAACAAATGTGTAGAGACCAATTCAATATACTCTCCTTTTCCTGCTTCAATTACGTCGGAGCGGATAATACTTAGGAGGTCTTGAATGGTTAGCACATTTGTTTTCATTTCTCGAAAATGACGCTGAAGATCAACTAGCTGCATTTTTTTCGCCGTTTCTACATCTGTTTCTCTGACCGAAAAACCTTGGTTCACTTGTGGTGAGTCTTGCATAAGTATAGAGCGAAACTGTTGAAGGGTTGATTGAACACTCATCATATGCTCATGAATAGGATAGCAGAAAACAGCATGCAGCGAATGGTACGCTTCAGGCTTAAAATGAAAATCAAAAAGAGCAACCGGGTTGGAAAACGTGCGCATATTTACTTCGATTTGCACTTCTTCCTTTCCCTGGAGTGCTCTTTTTACTTT
Source organism: Priestia sp. FSL W8-0524 (assembly GCF_038005965.1). Lineage (NCBI taxonomy): Bacteria > Bacillati > Bacillota > Bacilli > Caryophanales > Bacillaceae > Priestia > Priestia sp. FSL W8-0524. The sequence continues at coordinate 1,998,162 of NZ_JBBOUG010000001.1, read as the reverse complement.
TTCTTGGCTGTCTTCATCAACTAGATCTAAAAAGTTCTGAACAGGCGGGAAATTTTTCGTGACGCTTGGTGTAAATTCAATTATTTCGTTGTCTTTATTGAGTAAAAACATTGGAACCGGAATGTGTTGAATCGGCAAACTGATCATATTTCTTCCCCCATTACTAACATTTTATCTTGCGTCGAACTTTCTTTATTGTTGATTAGAAGCCAGTCTTTAAAAGCTTGAATACGATTAATGAATATAGTTTTTGAAGATCCTGAAGCCGATAAATCATGCGTGCTGAGAAGCCTGCTGCCCACTAATACAAGAGGACTTTGCGACATGCTTTCAATCTCAGCAATGTATTTTTGTAAATCAGGCAGCAAATGCACTTGTGAGACGGACAAACATACTACATCAGGATCCCATCTTTCAATACTTTTTAGAGCGAACGGCAGCGGCAAGTTTGCTCCTAAGTTTTTAACTTCCCATCCGTGTTCGCTCATAAGTCCTGCAATCATTTTAATGCCTAAGTAATGCTCTTCTCCTTCAATACAAAAAAGAAGTGCTCGATTACGCTGAAGCAATTGATGCTGTGATAGCTGAAAGCGAGTTAACACATAGTCACAGGTTGCAGTAGCCAAATGCTCGTCCGCGACTGAAATTTTATTTTCTTGCCACCTTTTCCCTATCTCATACATCGCTTCTGTCAGAAACGTATATACGTCAGTTGAAGAATGGCCTTCTTCTATATATATAGCAATGAGCAGCCAGCTTTTTTGAACGTCTCCTTCTAGCAAACAATCAGCTAAAGCCGCTACACTACGAGAGTAAACGATAAGATCACGCCCTTTTCCTAAAGTTACAATAGATCTCTAGGCAAAACTTCTTTTTTGCAAGATGGACAACATGCGTAGACGCCTTTATTTTCATCATACTCTACGTTCATCGGCTGCTTGCATGCTCTACATACAGCATGTACGTAGTTTAAATATTTTTCCACTAATAAACGTGTTGCCCCACTTGTTTTCCCGCAATAATAGCAAATAAACCTTACTTTTCCTTTTTTTGTTATCTCTACTTCTCGCATATGCTGACAGGATTCACAGCGATCCCAGCTACGAAGGTAATTACTCAAAGAATATTGTGGTTTATTTGTTTCTATATACATTTTTGTTTCTTGATTTCTTGTTTTATCTTCTGTAAAATCAATTGACCGAATAAGCTGTTTAGCGCCTAGCTTTGACTCAATTCTAGCTGCCATAAACGCTTCATTTTTTCCGCCGTAAGGCATATTGATCCATATAGTGGATTCATCGATGATAAGCAGTGACATCGGAACAGCAGATGAAATGACGTGAGCACCGTCAATTCGAACTTCTTTTGGTTCACGAGTAAGAACGGTCACTTCACCTTTAAATGAATGTAACATCTCCCGTATTTCTTGAGGAACAAGCGAAGCATAAGGAATACACAATAAAATCTGCTGCCGAGCTTGATATAAATCTTTTTTTAACTGACTGCTGTTCGATGGATGGTACCAAATCAATTTCCGATGCTGAATGACTTCTTTTAAAAATTGCTGAGGTTGGTATACTTTTTGATTTTCGTTAAAGTGGTTGACCAACTTCCAGAACGCTCGCTCCTTTGGTACACGCTGCTGGACAAACGACTCGTCTGAAAGCATCATAAATTTTCCTTTTGAACGCGTCACCGCTACATTTACCAATCGGTCGCTATTTTCATTTGTTAAAAGTAAACCTGGTTTTGACTGCGGCTTTGTATCGACCGTATCAAAAATCATGATATCTCGTTCCGCGCCTTGAAATTTGTGTACGGTTGCTGCGATTATATCGCTGGCTGGTTCAATATCTTGAAGAAATGCATTAATCAATTTAGCTTGAGACTTATAAGGAGTCACATAGCCAATAGTAGCCGAAGAAGCTTTGCGTGCCCGCAGTATCAAACTTACCGCCAAAACAGCTGTTATCACATTATAGCGTGAACCGGAAGCGACATCTCGCATAGCGGAAGAATGCAACTGACCAATGTTAAGCATAAGCGCTGCTTCATGAGCAAACGGCCGGCTGCTTGCTACTACTTCTCGACTTGTTGTGACAGATGGATGATCCCCTACTCGATTGCTGTAAATATAGCGATTTGTAAAAGCTGAGATATCTTTATGCATTCTTCTTTGCTTTTTCAACATAAAAAGATGCGGATGGATCTCACCGCTTTCTACTTGCTCTACAAGACCCGTCTGCTCAAATAAATCTCGCTGCAGCCACTTCTTCACTTCAGCATGAGAAGATTGAGATACCGGGGGAAGCTGTTTAAAATCGCCGCATACGACAATTCGTTTTCCTAACGTAGCTGCAAAAGCAATTTGCGGTGCATATGCCATGCTAATTTCGTCTACCACAACCATATCAAATTCACTTTGATAAAGTAATCGGTCAATAGCCGCTTTTGATAAAGTAGTGCCTACAATATACGCTTGATCAAAAACATTTTTCTCCGCTTCAATCCACTTGTTACGAAGGGCGTTTAGCTTTTTATTAACTTGCTGAAGCTGGTGAGCTCTATTGGGATACCTGCTTAAGTAAACTCGTTCTTCTTGCAAATCACGCATCTCCTGAGCTAAATCCGGATCATCTTCTCCAATGACTTCTTCTACTTTTATATTTTCTAAGCCGCTGCTTTTTGTTGCTCCGTATCGAATGAGTTTTCCTTTTTTCCAAGCTTCTTTCTTTTTTAACTGACGTGCAGTTTCTTGCAGCAAACCGTCCACCGCTGCATTACTGTGAGATAATAAAAGGACACGCTTTGATTTCCGGTAATAGCTTGCCGCGATTTTGGACAGCGTATATGTTTTCCCTGTTCCAGGAGGCCCCCAAATATAAGTAGTACGGTTATAACGCGCTCGCAGCAACACTTCATGAAGAGCGTTCTTAGACGTATACTCTTTATGGCGAACAGGACTATCGCCTCTCATAAGACGTTTGATTCTTACTATTTTTTGCTTATAGTCTTTTGCTTCCGTCAGTCTATCAATGAGCGCCTGCAATAATTCCCATGGTTCGTTATATATATCGAGTTCGTCTACTTCTTGTCCAATAAACGCATCTATTTTAAGGTACAAATCAAATCCTTCCGTTCCGATAACTTCTCCTTTACTTTCTTTATGCTGGTGGACAAGGCGTACCTGAGCTCCATCAAAAAGGTATAAATCGGCTGTGCGTTCAAATCGGTAAAGATACGCATCTCCCTGCTGCCCTAAGTACTCTCCTTTTCCTACCGTATACTTTTCTCCGCCGTGTTTCTTCATATAATTAATCTCAATTGAAAGTGCGCGCACCCATGCTTTTAAATATGAAGAGATAGAGCGTTTTTCCATAGATGTCTAACTCCCTTTTTATCCGTTCATTTCTAACTTGTCTATTCTATCATGTCATTTGAATATAGCATAGCTTCTTTCTTCTTCATTTTTATAAAAGCAGAATACCTTTTTTACTAGTCTATCTCTCCAGACAAATTAAGACTTTTTTCATCATAATCGTAAAAAAACTGCGTTTTTTCTATATTTTTAGACGTATTGTTACAAACTTGTAATATAAAACCTACCATTTTGTCATGAGTTTGTTACATATTGCTGATAGAATAAGAGACAACTATTGGAAATAAAGGAGAATTATTAGATGAAAAAACACATTTTTACATTAGGGGCCACAGCTTTAGTATCAATTGGAATTGCAGACGCAGCATCGGCTGACACAGACACGCATAAAGTAAAAGCTGGAGAAACGTTATTCAGCATCTCACAGCAGCATAATGTAACAGTTGAGGACTTAAAAAAGTGGAATGGTCTTTCTTCCACACTAATTTATGCAAACCAAACATTACAAATTGGATCTACATCTACTGACTCTTCATCTAGTTCAACTCCAACTACAACATCTTCAAATCATACATATACAGTAAAATCAGGTGACACGCTTTATCGTATCGCTAAAAACAACGGTACTTCTGTACAGCAGCTAAAAGAGTGGAATAACTTATCTAGTCATTTAATTTATGTGAATCAAGTATTAAAAATAAACGGAACAGGAACAGTTTCATCATCACCTTCAGCACCTGTACAAGAAAAAACAAACGAAACGCAGGCATCCCCGGCTCCTAGCAACAGTAAAAGTTATAAAGTTCAGCCTGGAGATACAATGTGGAGCGTAGCACAGCGACACGGCATTTCAATTTCTCAATTAAAACAGTGGAATAACTTATCGTCTAATACGATTTACATTAATCAAGTGCTACAAGTAGGCGGACAAGCTGCAGCTCAGGCGAAACCATCAACGCCATCACCTGCTACTCCTTCAACACCGTCGACTTCAACGCCGGCACCTGCTCCAGCGCAAGAAAGTAAGTCGGTTTCGAAAGAGATTACGGTTGAAGCAACAGCTTATACTGCTTACTGTGCGGGCTGCAGCGGAATCACTGCTACAGGCATCGACCTAAGGTCAAATCCTAATCGAAAAGTAATTGCAGTTGATCCTCGCGTGATTCCATTAGGTTCTCGCGTATACGTAGAAGGTTACGGAGAAGCAATTGCTGGAGATACTGGCGGTGCCATTAAAGGTACTCGCGTTGATTTATTTATGGCATCTCAAAGCTCAGCTTTAAATTGGGGACGCAAAACGGTAAAACTTCAAATTTTAGATTAATCATTAAAAGCAGAAGCGTGTTAGTCGCTTCTGCTTTTTAATTTCTTTTCAAACATAATCATATCGATAGCTTGCAGGCCATTCTCGTAAATCGGTGGAACGTACTGCAAAAAGAAATTCTTTTTGACACCGCTTTGATAAAAGCCTGCCTTTTTATAAAATGCTATGTTTTCAAGACTGGAGTCCGCTGTTCCTACAATCATTTTAGAATATTGGTTACGTTCATACAGTACTTCTAACTTTTTAATGACTTTGCTGCCGATTCCTTTTCCTCTGTATGCTTCTTTTAAACCGATATTCTTTACTTCTACTGCCGACTCCTCTTCATCGGTGAGGCACTGCACAACTCCTATCTCCTTCTTTTCATACACAATGGTAAATAAGGAACCTTCATTTATATACGACTTCACTACTTTTTCGTCTTCATCCCCTATTAATAGCAGGTTTAAATAGGAAGCGTGCCGGTCTTTATCAATTTCAATAAGTTCGATACTCATTTTCATCCTCCAAAAAATAAGTCAATAATATTGCTGCCTCTTGAAGATGATTTATTATATAGCTCTGAATACCCGCAGCTCGTGCAATATACCACAGTAAATTGATTGTGCTGAACGTCTAAGTATCTAGACAGCCCCGTTCCCGTTGTAGCAATTTCTTTTGTTTTTGCTTCTGTATGTCCGCATTTTACACAACCGTTTTTCCCCATTGCCATACTCCTTTACAAATAAAATAACTTCTTATTTATATAAACGGATATAAAAGGAAAAAGTTTCATTAAATTGATAAATAAAGGAAAGTAAGAAACCGCATCTCCAACAGAAGATGCGGTTTCTTACTTTTAATATCAACGAGATGACTGTGCACTCGATTTCTATAACAGCAATTCTCTTTTCATAATTTCAACGTTTTTCTGATGACATTGTGCCGTGAAATCAGATGGGAATGCCAATTTGTCGTTTAGCTTATCAAGCGCTTCTTTACTGTCTTCTTTCACTGCAGCTTGCAGTTCATCTAAATAAGAGCTGGCCATCTCCACTCGTCTTTGAATTTCAGCTCGGTGATGTGTCGTTTTTCCGTGTCCGGGAACTAGTGTTAGATTTTGGTACTTAGCTAAAATGTGTCGCGCAGTAGCAAGAGTGTCGCGGTAATCGTTTACACTTTCATATATGTACGGATATTCAAAGTCCGATAAATAATCCCCTGCGATCCATATTGAATTATCGACAATCATAAATAGTCCATCGTTTGTATGACCTTTTGCAAAATAACAGGTAATAGATGTTTCACCTAAGGTAATGTGCTGTTCATTTTCGGTTACCACAATATCCAGCTCCGGGAATATAATATCATGAGATCTTTTTATATAATAGTCATGATCAAACTGCTTAATCATTTGAACTTTTTCTTCTTTGTCCGGATGATTTTTTAAAAATTTGCTGCCGATAAAGGTGGCATTTAATTCTAAGAAAGCGCCATACCCAATGACATGATCAAAATCTCCGTGAGTAAAAAATACATACAGCTTGCGATGATTTAAGATCTCTTGAACATGCTGTTTAATTTCATTAATTTCGTGAGGAAGCCATGTTGGATCAACAACAATCACACAGTCTTTTGTTTCAATCACTGCAGATGTTGTTTGAAATAGCGCGCTTTCAAAAACCGTCATTTGCTCCGTTTTGTATTGAATCATAGAGAACAGCTCCTTATTTTTTCTATCACCCTTATTATAGCGGAAATAGAAAGATAAGGGCGCGTATGACGGTTTATAAAACGAAACTATGCAAGATGTGATAAAATGCGGAACCAGCCAAACAATGAAATCCAAATAGGAATACTAAATAAGGTTCCCCAAAATAAACCTTTCAAAAAGTTCCCTTGATTCATTCTGATATTCCTCACCTTCATCATATGTTGGTTCTTAGTCTAGCTCACCTTAATGAAATTTTAGTGAAAAATAAAAAAGAAGCAGCTGCTTCTTTTTTATTTATTATAAAATTGGTGGTCGTACTTAATTTTCGGCAACTCGCGTACTTCCTGCGACATTCCTGTTCCGCACATCGGACAGTTATAATCAACCGTAACAAAATCTTCTCTCATCCACCCATTACATGATTCAGATTGACACGCATATACAGTCGTATCCATCATTTGATCTACTTCTTCTTCTACGGCTTTTTTTGCAAAATACATGTGCACAGCTCCCTTTTTTTCTTAGTATATGTAAAATTCCCATTTTTTATTTACAGCTTGATCACTTTTTCATCCAGCGTTATTGGACACCCCTATTTAATTGTGTATAATTAAATAAAAAGCAATAGACTGGAGGCAACATGAATGGAACAACTTTATAAGCAGCTGCAGCTAGAAAATCAGCTTTGTTTCTCAATTTACGCCACGTCTCGAGAAATTACAAAGGTGTACAAGCCGCTGCTCGATAAATTAGGAGTAACCTATCCGCAGTATTTAGCCCTTCTTGTTTTATGGGAACATGAAACACTCAGCGTGAAAAAAATGGGCGAACTTCTGTATTTGGATTCAGGCACCCTTACTCCTATGCTAAAAAGAATGCAGGATCAAGAATTAGTGATTCGTGAACGTTCTCATGAAGATGAACGCGTTGTTTTTATTAGTTTAACCGAAAAAGGAAAAAAATTACGTGATAAAGCTTGTCATATTCCAGAAGAAGTTTTTAGCATGACAAATAAGTCACAGGGAGAATTAGAAAAGCTGAAAGAAACGCTGCAGGAGTTACTGAAATCACTGCATACGTACAATCAAAAATAGACCATATAAAATTGCACATAAAAAAAACGCCTGGATTTCAGAAAAATCCAAGCGTTTTTTTATTTACTCAACCGTTGTATTTAACGTTACGTTAACATTTCCGCGTGTTGCTTTAGAATACGGGCAGAATTGATGTGCATCTTCTACTAGCTTCTCAGCTACTTCTTGTGAAACGCCTTTAATATGAGCGTTTAACACCACGCCAATTTTGAATCCATCATCAGTGTGGTCTTTTAGTAGACTTACTTCTGCAGTAATAGACGAATCAATGTCTTTTTTTTGTTTTTTAGCGATTAAATTTAAAGCGCCGTCAAAACAAGCAGAATACCCTGCTGCAAACAGCTGCTCGGGATTTGTTCCTTCTTTTTTGTTATTTGGAGAAGGATTTACAAGGGTTAAATCAATAATACCATCATCTGATTTAACTCGACCATCTCGGCCTCCAACCGCTGTTGCTTTAGATGTAAATAGTGCGTCTGACATAAGATCACCTCATAGATTATTTTATGTAATTTCATTGCAGACAATTAAAAAAGTCGCAATCAAATTCATTTTGTAATCACTTTGATTACCGTGATAGTAATGTACTTCCCCTTCTATAATGAGTGTAAACCTATTATTTTATACAAAAAAAGAGAGTTACCTCTCTTCTTTTCCTCTTTGTTTTTTTAAACCGCTTTGAATAATGTTATCTCCATATTTTTCACGCAAACTTTCGACCGCTTTGTATAAAGGCTCTTTTTTTGCTTGTTCTCCGTATGTAAACAAATCCAACTGTTCTTCTTCTTGAAGCTGGTGACTCACTTGAAGAGCAGCTACGCCCAATAAACGAATCGGTTCTCCGTTCCAATGCTTTTGAAATAATACCGCACTGTAATGAAAAAGATCGTTTGGCTCGCTAATTGTTTTAGAAATAGTTTGGCTTCGAGTAATAGTTTTAAAATCACTATATCGTATCGTTAACTGAATCGTTTTGCTTACAACTTTTTTCGCTTTCATACGAGAACTCACTGAGTGCGATAGTTTATTTAAAATAGGCAGAACTTCATGTTCATCTACTGCATTTTGAGATAGCGTCGTAGAGTTTCCAATTGATTTAAACTGTGATTGGCGATCAGGGTTCACCTGTCGATCATCTTGGCCCCACGCTCGGTCTCTCATAACTTCTCCTTTTACTCCGAGAGTTTGTTTAAGAAGACCGGGAGCGGCATTTGCTAGATCACCGATCGTCACCACCTTAATCGCATTTAGCTTTTCAGCTGTCTTCTTACCGATTCCGTGCATTTCCTCTACGGCTTTTGGCCAAAGAACTGTTTGGACATCTCTTTTTCGAAGAACGGTAATTCCTAAAGGTTTTTGCATATCACTTGCCGTTTTGGCTAAAAATTTATTCGGTGCGATTCCAATTGACACAGGAATTTGCAGCGTCTGTATTAAATGCTGCTGAATGGACTTTGCTATGTCAAGAGGAGAGCCTAATTCAGCACAGTTTGTAATATCCAAATAGCCTTCATCAATTGAAGCGGGCTCTAAAAGAGGTGAAATGGTTACTAAATAATCAAACATGTTTTTGGACACTTGGCGATATAATGGAAAATTAGGCTTTATAACAACCAGCTCGGGGCATTTTCTTTTCGCTTCCCAAAGAGGCATAGGCGCATACACTCCGCGTTTACGAGCAATATAGTTACAGGTTACAACAATTCCTCTTCGTTCTTTTGGATTGCCAGCAATAGCAAGAGGCTTATCTTTGAGCGTATGATCATGTGCGGTTTCAACAGATGCATAAAAAGCATTAGCATCAATATGAAGAATAACTTTGCCGTTTTTAGGGTACATCATTTTCATACTATCACCTCTTTCTGTATAATTAATCCCCGAAAGAAGAACGTACATTCTTATTTATTATAACTCTTTTTTCCTAAGTTGTGCGTACCTATACTTTATTTTTATTTTGAGCGAACACTGTGTGTCACTCTCTCGTATTCTAATCAAGAAAGGAGGAAGAAAACGTGATTGATCAGCTTATCGGAGCCATTAACCAATTAGGCTACGGATATTTCTTTTTTATCATTTTAGTCGGAGCCAACCTTACTCCTATTCCTGACCCGGTATATATTATGCTTGCAGGCAGCCAGGCTACGTCTCCATCCGTTCAGTATATTCCAGCTTTTATACTTACCTACAGCGGCATGATGCTTAGCTTATACCTCAAGTTTTTGATAGCCAGTCTTTTTTCAGCTCAGGCGCTTGCGCTATTAAAACGCCCGCGATGGGAAAAGAATGTCATGAAAGTTGAGCGAACGATTCAAGAATATGGATCTCACGCCATCATCGCAAGCTACTTTTTACCAGGAATGCGACATGTGATGCCTTTTTTTCTAGGGGCAAGCGGAATGAAGCATCGTCATTACATTAAAGTCTCATTTTCTTTTGGTTTCATTTGGACGCTGGCTTTATTTATTTTCGGTTCCTTTTTTAATACGACATCTTCTTATACTGATGTGATTGAGATCACTTTAGCTTTTTGTGCGATCAGTTTGATTATCTATGCCGTTCAAAGAAGAAAAATACGAAAAAAACAGCAGTAGTTTGTGTAAAAAAGTTCTTTTTCACAAACTGCTGCTGTTTCATTTATATTAAATGACTTCATTATATCCCTTCACAAAGTATTTGCGCGCGCGGTAAAGAGCTGATTTTAACGTAGTCATCTGCATATTTAATAACTCGGCAATTTCTTCATATTTAAATCCTAATCCATATTTTAATAGAAGCAAATTGCGATACTTAGGATTCAATTGATTTAAAATCGCCTGACATTCAGCCGCTTCTTCATTTCTGAGGACCTGCTGAATAGGCGTATACATAACGGGTTCTTCTTTGTAAGAAGACGTATAGCGGTCTTTCACTATTTTACGCCTGCCTAAATCACAGCGTTTATTTAATGCGACGCGAAACATCCAAGCTTTTATTTTTTCAGGATCGACCATTTCTTGTTTTTCTAAATATTTTAATGCTACTTCTTGCGTAATATCTTCAGCGTCTTGTCTATTCACACCATTTTTTAATAAATAAGCCAGCACCTGATTTAAATAATCTTGTAATTCCTCGCCGCACATAATAAGTTCTCCCTTGTTATTTTAGTTTTTCTTTTAGTTCTGCTGGCAGTTCATTTTCATTCAACATATAAATCTGAGGAGTATCTACTTGGTCTTTGTAATAAAAAGCAACAAGATAATCTCCCGTGTCTCGTAAGTTCGCATGTTGAAGAAGTGTTTCTACCTGCTGATTGTTTTTTACTTTAATTGCTTTCTCATCCTTCATTAGAGATGTAAACTCTTCTTGAAGACGATAATCGTTTTTAAGATGAGAAGAATTTTTAAACACTTCGGTTTTTTCTACGTCCTTTGGCATGAGACGAGCACGTTCATATAAACCCTCTTTTTTCAGCCATGCTTCTACTTCGCTATAAGACTTATCCCAAGATGCAGTTTGTACGTACTGTCCTTTTCCATCCATAAACTCAATTGAAGCCCAGCTTTCTTTTGTGCTGTACATTTCATCAAACGTTTCATTCATCATCGACTGTTTGACTACGTGTATAAGTTCTTGTACTTTATCTGGATTTGTAATGTTGATTGAATTTGACTTTCCTTGAACAGAAAAACTCACGCTTTTAATTTTATCCGTGTTTTTTGTTCGTAAAAGCGGATGGAAATTTTCTTTGTATTCTTTTGTTTCTGCAATTTCTTTATAAAAAGCTTTATAGTCTGAAAATGGAATAAAGTATTCTCGGACCATTTGTTTTCCATTTTTTAATTTATAAGCAAATACAGCCATTTTACCGTTTCTGCTTTCTATTTCACTTTGTTTATCAGGATCCAGCTTCTTATCTTTAGATGCTGTAATTTGTTTTTGCAGCTGACGAACACTCTGAATCGTTTCTTTACTTGTATAGTAATATGGAGCTTCATAATAGCCATTCATTCCATTTGCATAGTTTTCAGGTTTATCAGTCAATGGATATATATCTTCATCGAAATATACACTTTCAATCTCTGAAGCTGCCGGTACTTTAGTAGAGTAGCCAAATACATCTAAATGAATGATAAAGCCCACAATAGCTGCGGCTATAACAAAGCCTAGATACCCTTTCCATTTCGTAAAGATCCGCCACGTTTTATTTAAGATAATTTGAGCAACGATATAACCTATTAATGAACCAATAATATAGCCCACGACCATCCATGAAAATTCACCTTTCATGCTAATAAAGTAAAATCCGCCTAACATGAGTGAACAAGCGGTTACTCCGTATACGAATACCGGTTTTAACCAGCTAACTGAAATGGTTTGCGTAGCAGCTTCTACTTTTCTTTTTTGGTAGGTGATTAAAGCAATGATGTAAAATAAGACAATGAGCCCAATATAAACAAATGCACTAGTAGAAAAGCTTTTATGAGCTACCATTTGCGCTACGTGTGAAAACGGAACAAGGCTGTCAACATTTTTGTTCACGTAATAGTCATACGCATAACCGTACCAGTAAAACTTTACATTAGATACAGCTAAATAAGAGATTCCGCCGGGTAGAAGAAATAGAACATATAAAAAGATTCCTTGGAGGACAGACATTCCGGTGAACATTCCCGCTAAAACAGTTCCAGTCAGCACAAATAAGTTAATTAAAATACTGTAACCGACCCAGCTTAGAACATCTCCTGTTGTATAAACATCCTCAACGGTTAAAACTCCTTTAACGGCAAAAGTAACGACTCCCGTAATTAAAATAGGAACAACTAAAACCAACGCGCCCAGAAGCATATTTTGATGAAACAGCGTAGAACGCTTAATTGGTAAACTATGAATATAGTCAGCCGCAATCTTCGTTTGGATATATCTAAATAGAAAAATACCAAGTAACACTGGTACAACAAACATAAACACAAATTCCAGCCCATCCAATACGTTAAATAGCGTATCTGGTTTTTCTATATAAGGCTCTACCTTTCCTGTGAAAGTAAAAATCAGTTGTAAAGGTAAAGCGAACAGCAGTACTAGCAAATATACAAGCCCAATCCATCCCACGTTTCTCATGGATTGAATCCACATGCCGCGGTTAAACGATGATGTTTTCGATTGCATAACCCACATCCCCCATTTCATAAATAAAGATTTCTTCCAGCGTAAGTGGCAAGATGTCAAAAATTAAAGGCTTATACGATCGGACTTTGTTTACTAAGTGATTTTCTTTTCCTCGAACAATACAAAGCAAGACGCTTCCTCGTTTTTCTTGATATAAAATGTCTAGCGTGTCATAAAGCGCTAGCGGCACATCTCCTTCAAATGCAACTTGAATTTTGTGCACATCAGACTTTAAATCATCCAGCTCTTTTTCAATTAATAATTGACCGTGATGCAAGATGCCTACATGATCACAAAGATCTTCTACTTCTCGCAGGTTATGTGACGAAATTAAAATCGTCATTTCCCGTTCTGCCACGTCTTGAACAAGAAGGTTTTTAATTTTTTGACGCATTACCGCATCTAAACCGTCGAGCGGCTCATCTAAGATAAGTACATCAGGCATAGCAGACAGCGCTAACCAAAATCCTACTTGACGCTGCATTCCCTTGGACATTCTATGTACCTTTTTATGTAATTGAATTGGGAAAGCTTCTTTTAATTTTTGGAACCGTTCTTCGTTCCAAGTCGGATAGACGCTTCTATAAAAAGACGCTAATTGCTTAATCGTTGTTTGAGGGAAAAAATAAAGAGAATCTGGCATAAAAATAATACGTTCTTTTAAACCAACGTTTTCGAATACTTCCTCGCCGTCTATGGCAATCTTTCCGTGATCCTGCTTGTAAATACCTGCAATGATTTTTAATAGCGTTGTTTTCCCTGCCCCGTTGGAGCCAAGCAGTCCGTAAATAGATCCTTTTTTTATAGAAAGCGTGACGTCTCTTAGAGCTTCCATTTCTTCAAACTCTTTTTTTATCGCCTTCAGTTCAATCACTATCGCTTCCTCCTTTTACTGCTTTTTCAGCCTGTGAAATAAGTGATAGAATTTCATCTTTGTCCATTCCTAAATACATAGCTTCTGCCAACAGCTTTACTAATTCTTCTTTCATCTTTTTCACCTTCTCGTTATTTAGTGTATCAACTTGAGGCGTTACAAAACTTCCTTTGCCTGGAACTGAATAAATATAGTTTTGATGTTCTAGTTCACGATACGCTTTTTGAATTGTATTTGGATTAATCGTTAATTCTTTTGCTAACAGCCGAACAGATGGAAGCTTTTGATCAGCCTTAAAGACTTCATGAATAATAAGCTCTTTCAATTTATCTACTAATTGCTCGTATATCGGCTTACGACTACGAATATCTAAATCGAACATAGTCTGCCTCCCTTCATCTACCCAAAATCATGATGTGTGTACTAGGTGTATTAACTGTATTACTTGTCGCATTACAGTTAATATTATAGTATGTTTTCTGGAAAAAACAAGTACTTTTTTTACTTTTGTTACAAATAGATGACAAAAAAGTGTTTAATAGCTTTATAGATGAAACAAAAATAACTGTAAACAAATTGCGCAGGCCGCCTTCGTTGCAAGCTAACATACTCCTTTAAGTCAGCACCTTGTTTTACTTTTCTTAACCAAGTGCCTCTAGTTATTACCATAATAATGTTTTATAATGTTTATAATTAATTTTTTTAATATAAAAGGAGCCATACTCTATGTACTATGATGCGTTAAAGACGTTTGTTTCTGTTGTAGAAGAGCAAAGCTTTACAAAAGCTGCGGAAAAATTAATGATTTCACAGCCAAGCGTAAGCGTACACATCAAAAATCTCGAAAAAGAATTTCAAACTTCCCTGTTCCTGCGTTCACCTAAAATGTTAAAAATCACACCCAGCGGCGAAATTTTATACGATCGTGCTAAACAAATGATTCAAATATATGAGCATACGAAACGAGATATTTACGAACACCATCACCGTGTCAAAGGAATGCTAACGATTGGCGCCAGCTTTACAATTGGCGAATATATTCTTCCTTCCTTTTTAGCAAAGCTTCGTGAACAATATCCTGATATTGATGTAGAAGTGACGATCGGTAATACAAAAGAAATTGCTCAGCTTGTTCGTCATTTCAAAGTGGATGTAGGGCTTATTGAAGGTCACACGGAAGAGTCCGATTTACATATTCAGTCCTTTATGGACGATGAGCTTGCCATCGTTGCGTCAGTGGATCACCCTTTAGCTCAGCTTAAAAGAGTAGAAATTGATGATTTACAAAACCAGCGGTGGGTAGCGCGTGAAAAAGGCTCTGGAACAAGAGAATATTTAGATCACGTTCTAATGTCCAACGGTTTAAAAATGAAAAGCATGCTAACGATCAGCAGCAATCAAGGAATTAAAGAAGCGATTGTTCACGATTTAGGAATGTCTGTACTCTCGCTTTGTGCTATTAAAGAAGATGTAGAACAAAAGCACCTATCGATTCTCAATGTTAACACCGCTCCTTTTAAGCGCCGCTTTTCTTATATCTATCCTGCTAACAGCGCTCATAAAAAAGTAGCGGAGCTTTTTATCCAGCTTTTAAACTAGGGAATGAAATTAAGACATAACTAAATTACTTCAATCTAAAGACTAAAGTAGCTAGTATAAATTACTTGCGACACCGCAGTTGATTTCCGTGCAAGACTTCGCTTTCCGCGGGCGTCCGTTGAGCCTCCTCGTCGCTTCCGCTCCTGCGGGGTCTCACCTGTTCCGCTTTCCCGCAGGAGTCTCCGTCTTGCCCTCCAATCAGCTGCTAGAAGGAACGAAACAGATGAAACTATGTTCACCATAACAAAAAAAACGAACCACTAATCAAACATGTTGATCAATGGTTCGTTTTTCACTTGGGCTAAAATCCTTTTGTACCGGCCTCTTTTTTTAAATCAATAGAGCTATATGTCTTTACATTTTCTTAGTGAACGTGCGTCTGCTGAGCCGGCATTTTTGATAAACGAACAGCTAAGAAAAAGGCTGTTGTAAGAAACACACCAATTAGAGCAATCACACCTTTCCAGCCGTACGCGCTCCAGCATAAGCCAGCCGCAGTCCCTCCAATGCTCGATCCTGCATAGTAAAAAAACAAATACAAAGACGAAGCCTGCGCTTTGTCATGCGTTGCTCTTCTTCCTACCCAGCTGCTGGCGATGGAGTGACTTCCGAAAAAGCCAAACGTCAGCAGCAAAAGCCCGGTAATTTTTATCCATAAAACGGGATGCAGCGTAACGATTGAACCTATAAGCGTAACAGCAATCGTACATAACAGCACCTTTTTCCGGCCGTATCGATCCGCCAGCGTCCCCATCCAGACTGAGCTGAATACTCCAACAAAGAAAATAACAAAAATAAAACTTACAAGTGTATGATTCCAAGAATACGGAGGAGCAGATAAAGCGTATCCAATATAATTGTATAAAGCTACATTACTTCCAAGCAGTGCAAAACCAATAGCAAAAAGACAAAGCATTCCTTTATCTTGAAGATGACTGCGAAGAGAGCCGGTAAGCTGACGAAGTTCAAATGACCGGGAAGTAAAGTTCTGTGAATCAGGCAAGTTCATAAAAAAAACAAATGTGGCCAATAAGCTGATTGCGCTTACAACATCAAGAGCTACAGACCAGTTAAAATACTCCGTAAGCACTCCTGTCATAAGCCTTCCCGCTACGCCTCCAAAGGCGTTTCCGCTTATATAAATCCCCATCGCTTTTCCTAAACTTCCGGGTTCAATTTCTTCTCCTAAGTAAGCCATGGCCACAGAAGGCAGTCCTGCTAACACGATTCCTTGAATAACGCGAAAAACTAACAGCGTTTCAAAGGTAGAGCTAAATGCTGTCATGATGCATAGCAATGACGCAAAAATTAACGATAGGCCCATCAGTTTCTTTCGTCCCCACACTTCCGACAAAGAACCTAAAAAAAGCATACTAACCGCAAGCGTGATGGTCGTTAACGAAAGAGATAAACTTGCAAACGCCGGAGATATCCCAAATTCTCTAGAAAATTCAGGTAAAATGGCCTGTGTACAATATAAAATTGAAAATGTGTTGAAGCCTGCTGCAAAAAGCGCAACATTTGTTTTGCGAAAAGCCGATGTTCCAATTACGGTATAGCTCACAGTTGGTCACTTCCTTTTTTCTCTAAAAAAAGCATATCACGGTTTTTTTATTCTGTATAATTCATTATGTAAATCGTTTTCATGCATTTTGGTAATGAGTAAAGTGAAAATAGGAATGGACAACAGCCTGAGTATTTTCAAACGACTGTATGCAAGACTGCTATGCTTTCTTGTTTTACACACAAAAAAAGTCGAGCCAATTTTTCATGGCTCAACTTTTTAATTCAATACATAAGATGCTAATACTTTTTGCACGTCGTAAATGCTTTTATCTTTACGAAATTCTTTTGAGATTGGCGCGCTAGAACCAGATACCCAAATATTTAATTCGGCATCTAAATCGAACGTTCCAGCCGTTTCTACGCTAAAATGTGTAATCGTTTTATAAGGAATGGAATGATAATCTGTTTTCTTTCCCGTCACTCCTTGTTTATCAACGATAATTAAACGTTTCGTCGTAAACACCATTAAATCGCGAATGACTTTATACGCTTGTTCCACTCGCTCGTTGGCAATTAAAATGTTTTGTAAATCTTTTTCAGTTCCTCTTATATCTGCTTCTGATGCATTTCCTAATAGTCCATCTAATATACCCATGCTTATCACTCCTTTCTATCTACACTACCGCATTTTGTTCTGTCTGGAAACCCAAAACGTTTTTTTAATGAATTAATTTACTTTCACGCGCTTTTTTTGTTAATTTTGCACTCGTTTTACTAAGAGGCTTGTGAAGAAAAATGCCAACGAGCAGCACGCCAAGCCAAATGCAAAGTAGAACCGTAACGTCTTTTCTTACAATATCCGCTAACATGCCTCCCACAACTTCTCTCATCATGCTTATTGCATACGTAAATGGTAAAAACGGATTGAGTGCTTGGAAAAAAGCAGGCACGACTTGAATCGGAAATGTACCGCCTGCAGCAGAAAGCTGAAGCACAAGCAAAACAATCGCCATCGCTTTTCCTGCATTGCCAAATATCGCAACAAGCGTATAGACAATCGTCATAAACACTAAGCTGCACAGCAAGCCTAAAAAGATAAAAGGCACTTTGTCTACGACGTACGTTTTGATTAAAAATAAATCGCCTAGCGTCACAATAAAAGCTTGCACAAGAGCAATAGACAAAAACGTTAAAAGTCTTCCAAGATAGACTTCATAGCTTTTGAAACGCTCTTCATCAGCTACTTCTACGCTTAAAATTGAAACTAACAGCAAAGCCCCGACCCACAAGCAAAGCGTTGTGTAAAACGGTGACATAGCCGACCCGTAGTTCGGAATAGGATAAAGTCTTTCTTCTTTTAAAAGAACCGGCTTAGCAAAAAAATCACTTTCTTTTTGCACATCGTTTTTTAACAAATTAATAATATCTTCAATGTTTTCTTTTCGCTGAAATTCGCGTATTTTATCCGCTATATTGTGCACGTTTTGTTCAATTCGCGGAAAGTCTTTTGTTATTTTCGCAAGCTCCTGCTGTCCGAGCAAAATGCCACTCGCTGTTTTAGACAGCACGTTCGAAACATCCGGCATGCTTTTATTAGCTTCATCAAGCAGTGCGTTTGCGCTTGCTGTTTTATCTTTCGCTTCTTTGATAGCTTGTTCAACAGCCGGCACAATCGTAGAAGAATACGAATTCGTTAACGTATTTAATTTAGAAACAGCTTGGTCGGTGCGAGAACTGAATTTCTCAAGCACACTTGGATCTGGTGCATCTCCATTTTTTGTTTGCTGCTGCAAGTCGTTTACATCCGGCAGCTGCTGCTGTAAAAGCGTATGTACACTTTTTATTTGATTAATAACCGGTGAAAGAACGTTCCCTTGAGACACCGCATTTAAATCCGTAAGAAGCGTAAGAATTTCTCCTGTGTCAGCAACTTGTTTTGTTAACTGCACTTTTAGCTGTTCCGCTGCTGCGCTGACTTCAGCCGGGGCTATATCTTTTTCCATCAGCTGATTCTTCAATTCTTGAACTCCGAGAGCTCGCTGTTGAACACGGTGCAGCGTTTCGCTGATCGTTGGCTCAGCGTTTTTTAACACTTCATCGCTTTTAGTTAAAAAAGTGTTTAGCTGCTGAGTCATCTGTGCGCCGTCAGCTGTTAATCTCTCTACTTCAGGAAGAGCGGCCTGAGCTTTCGATACAATAGCTCCAGCTTTTTGAGTGGTGTCATTCGCTTCATTAATTACTTTTTTAATTTCAGGAAGACGATTTTCAAGCTCAAAAATCCGTTGTTCAACTTGTTGAATGGTCGGTAAATCCCGCTGCAGGGTAATACCTAGTTCGTTAAAAACAGAAAAAATGGCTCCATTCGCTGTTTTGACGAATTTTTCACTAATCTGTTGTGTTAAGCTGCTGGCTCCTTTGCTTGTAATTTTAGGCGCTACGGCGTTTATTTTTTCGTTTACTTTGTAAATAATGACCGGCTTTTCCAAACGATCTTGAAGAACGGTACCAAGCTTTTGTGAAAAATCTTTTGGAATAACAATACTTGCATAATAGTCTCCGTGCTTTACTCCGTGATCAGCTTTTTCTTTGGAGACAAACGTCCATCCAAGCGTTTTATTTTTCTTTAACGTTGCAATAATATCTTTTCCCACGTTTACGTGCTGCCCTCTTATCGTAGAACCTTCGTCTTCGCTCGTTACTGCAATGGCAATACCTTCAGTCCGCCCGTATGGATCCCAAGATGCTTTTATATTAAACCATGCGTAAAAAGACGGCAGAATCATAAGCGTCAGCACAATGATAATCATCGCCCAATTGGTGAAAATTCTTTTTAAATCGCGCGTATAAATATAAACAGTATTTTTCATATGTCCCACCCAGTTTTATTGTTACAAGTTAGCTTATCCATGTTCGAAGAAACATATTTCTGATACTATAGAAAAAGTTAGATATGGTTTTAGTAGAAAGGATGATGAACATGACAGAAAGACTTTATTATAGCAATCCCTACACAAAAACGTGGGAAACAGAAGTGACAGAGACGCGCGCTCTTTCAACTGGCTACGCATTAACGTTAAAACAAACCGCTTTTTATCCAGAAGGCGGCGGACAGCCTTCTGACTACGGTACTATTGCCGGAATCGACGTAAAAGATGTTTACGAAGAAAATGGAGAAGTCTATCATCTCGTCGATACACTGCCTGCACAAACGAACGTCACGTGTGAAATTGATTGGCACCGCCGCTTTGATCATATGCAGCAGCATAGCGGACAGCACTTACTTTCGGCTCTATTAATCGATACATATGATATTCACACCGTTAGCTTTCACTTAGGAAGCGAAGCAGTCTCTATCGATTTAAATGTACCTCAGTTATCTCATGAGCAGCTATTACACATTGAAAAAGTTGTAAACAATGCTATTTACAGCAACCGCCCCATTAAAACGTACGAAGTGAAAAAGGAAGACTTACATACTCTTGCGCTTCGCAAAGTGCCCGAGCTAGAAGACGAAGTGGTACGCATCGTAGAAATTGAAGGCATTGATGTTTCTGCCTGCTGCGGTACTCATGTGAACCAAATTGGAGAGCTGGGTCTCATTAAACTTACGAAAACAGAAAAGCAGCGCGGCAATACACGCCTCTTTTTCAAATGCGGTATGCGTGCATTAGCTGATTATCAGCAGTCTCAAGAAATCGTAGCAGAACTTAGCAACAAATTCAGCACAAGCCGTGAATTAGTTGTAGAACGAATTAAAAAATTGGAGACTGAACAAAAAGAGCTGCAAAAACAACTAGAAGAATTAAAAAATGAAAATGCAGCTTTTTTAGCAAATGAATTAGAAGCAAAAAAAGAAGGATCATTTCTGTACCATCACTTTGAAAACCGTACATTAAAAGATGTGCAAGCTTTGACAAAGCAGCTGCTTCAAACGCCTGATACGACGCTTCTTTTTGCTTTTTCAAGTGATCAAAAAGTTTTACTGGCTCACAGCGGCAGTGAGGTAAAATGCGGAGAGCTTTATAAAGAGCTGCTTCCGCTTTACGATGGAAAAGGCGGCGGCGGACCAAAACAAGCTCAAGCCAGCTTTTCATCTTCTGAAAATATGAACGCATTTCTTAGCGCAGTAAAAGAAAAAATAACTGGAGCATAACAAAAAGCCTGTCTTTAAAAAGACAGGCTTTTTCAACACAATCAGCTTACTAAATAGCCAATTAATAACCCAATTGATAAAGTAAATCCAAAAAACGTATTTGTTTGAGCAGTTGCTTTCATTGCAATAAGCTCTCCGCGTACAAATGCTTGTACGGCTTGAATTGGCTTAGGTGCACTAAGAAACACTAAGAAAATCCAAGGGCTAATATCGAAAAATACAACTAATGCAACGGTCCAAATATACGCAATGCCAAACAAAGCAGCTAAAAATCTAATTGCATTTTTAGAACCTAATAAAATAGCTAGCGTACGTCGTCCGCCTTTTGTATCTTCTTCTATATCACGAATGTTGTTAGACAAATTAATCGCGCCTACTAAAATCGCAATAGGGAGTGATACAAAGATGCTTTCAGACGTTACGGTATTCGTTTGAATAAAAAATGAAATCAACACGAACATCGCGCCCATGCACAGACCTGAAAATAACTCTCCAAACGGCGTATACGCAATCGGAAGCGGTCCGCCTGTATACAAATAACCAATCGCCATACCTACTAATCCAACTAAAGCAAGCCACCAGCTGCTGTTTGCACATATATATACGCCTAAAATAAGAGCAATTCCATAAGAAATCAGTGCTAAATTTAATACCGTTTTCGGCTTCATTCCGTGTCTGACGATGGCTCCTCCAATTCCTACGGAGTCTTCTGTGTCTAACCCGCGTTTAAAATCATAGTACTCGTTAAATAAGTTCGTCGCAATTTGAATCCACAAACATGAAAAAAGCATCGCTAGGAACATCCAAACGTTCACATGGCCATAAAACATAGCTAGAACTGTTCCAATCAAAACGGGTACAAACGATGCCGTTAACGTATGAGGACGGGTTAATTGCCACAAAATTTTCCCTTTACTGTACTGCTCGACTGCAGCTTTGTTTTCTTTGTTATGACTTGTCATCATCCTCTTCCCTTCTATTACGAACCGTATCTCTATTTAAAAGTGCTGCTTTTAACATAATGAATGATAGCAAACTTACTCTAAGACAATACACGTCCGCCCAACAAAAAAATCACGGAATCCTTTAAAATATAAGTTCCATCTTATATCATAATAATTTATTGCTCTTTTTACAAGATGACCGCTTATACATTTCCGGCTTTTTTCTACAAAAATCTGCTTTGACACGGAAATTCATAGGAAAAAGATAAAAAACCTTTATGAAAAATGAGATTGAGACATAACTACATCAATGCCATCTAAAGAAGCACAAATGGGATACACGAGCTGAACAGCTTGTGACCCCGCAGCTGATTTCCGTGCAAGACGTCGCTTTCCGCGGGCGGCCGCTGAGCCTCCTCGTCGCTTACGCTCCTGCGGGGTCTCACCTGTTCCGCTTCTCCCGCAGTAGTCTTTGCCTTGCCCTCCAATCAACTGCTAGAAGGAACGAAACACATGAAAGCTACCTTCACAATAAAAAAAGCCGAACGAATTGGATTCTCAATCGAGAATCGAACTCGGTCGGATCTTCCTTTAACTAACATACGTTCATACAAGCCTCTTTTTTTATCACTACATCTTAGTAATTAAAATCGTCGTCCCCATGTCTTCTGCGGAACCTTTTATGAAAACACGAATCGCATATCGCATGATCATGATTCCAAGGAAGGTCTTTAGAACAAGCACTGCACGTTCTTTTAAATTTTTTCATATCTTTTCTTAATACGTTATGGATTTTATCTGTAAGCTCTTCTCGGACACGCTCCCAGTAAATAGCTTCCGGTCTTCTATCCATTCGATATAAAAATAAAAGATGCAGGCCAATCGCCTTATAAGACAGCTCTAATTTTTCCAGTGAACCTTCTATTATCCTTGGTTCAGGTAACTCTTCTCTGTTAACAATTGCATTCATGCTAGCCACCCACTGCTTTTTCAAAGAGCTTTCTTTTGCTGAAAACGGCAGCTGCAAGTAGCCGTATAAATCAACAATTGGCATTTTCGCCTCAATCAGCGTGTCTTTCACTTCCTCATAAAGCTCACGTTCTTGTGCCAAGTTTGATTTTTGTGTACCTTTTGGATTTTTAAATTTAGCCCACATGTCAAAAAACGTTCCGAGGTCATGATGATATTCTTTAAATCTTCTTAGCATATCTGAAGTAGGCGCAATTGAAAATTTGCTAATTTGCTCGTCTGCTGAAAATAACAGTTCTCTCATTTGCTTTGCATCTTTAGCGAATGCAACTTCTCCCACATTATAGAGACCCTTTCTTCCAGCACGACCTGCAATTTGCTTTAACTCTTGAGAAGTCAGCAACCTCCGTTTTTGCCCATCAAATTTCATGTTTTCTAAAAGAACAATTCGTCTAATTGGAAGATTTAACCCCATTCCGATCGCATCTGTAGACACAATGACAGTTGTTTCTCTATTAATGAACTGCTCAATTTGTTTTCTTCTTGTTTCAGGCGGCATACTTCCATAAATCACGCTCACTTTGTGACCATCTTTTTCTAGCTTAGCTGCTGTCTGGAGCACCTTTTTACGCGAGAAAACAATTAAAGCATCTGCGGGTTTCACTTGTTCAATTTTGAAATTTCGAAGATCTACTTTTAAAGGTATATCTCTTTCGTACTCATGAATTTCTGAGATTACACCGTCTAACATCTCTTCTAACATACTTCGAATGCTTAAACTTCCGATCACATGAACTTGTTTGGCATTAGCTCGGGTTATGGCTTTATACCATGAAAACCCCCGATCTCGGTCTTGAATCATCTGTGCTTCATCAATTACGGTTACATCGCCATGTTCTAATTCACTAAACATTTCTACGGTGCCGGCCATGTGCTGAGCATCTTCAACAACCTTTTCTTCTTCACCTGTTTTTAACGAACAAGCAACTCCGTCTTTGTTCAGCTTTTCAAAGACTTCTAAAGCTAACAGGCGAAGCGGCGCTAAGTAGCTACCTGAAGCAGCTTTCTTTAAGGACTTTAATGCTGTATACGTTTTTCCTGTGTTTGTATCACCGAGATGAAGAATGTATTCCGTTTCTTTTCTTGGATCCATTTCGTATTCTGCACCAAAAATATAATTTAACTGTCGCTGTTCTTCTTCAATCAGCTTTTTCTTTTCTTCACGTTCACGTTCTTGTTGTAATCGTCTTTCTTCCAGCTGCTGTGTGTATCTCTCTTGATGTTCTTCGATTGTTAAATTGTGATCTGAAACTTCCAGTACATCGGAAAGCTTTTCTTCTACAAGCATTCTTTTATATTCATAGACCAAATCCGATAAATCACTTCTGAGTGCTTTTATAATATCCATTCGTGTTACCGAATCATTTGTATAAGATTTATACTCTTCTTTAAATGAAGCAGGAAGGTCATCCATAATCATAGTTGGAATGATTTCATAAATTTTATCGGTGATAAATACCTCGTATACATCTTCATACGTTTCAAACAATATAATCGTTGAATATCTGTCTAATTCTGAGCTTACGTTCCCGGTGAGCTCTTGAAAAAAGTCATGAACCGTTTCATAATCATGACGTGTTAAATCACCGTTTTCTATTAATTCATCTTCAAGCTCAGTATGCGGCGCATAGTTTTCAATATACTTTGAGTTTGTTTCAATGTCTTTTAATAGCTGTTGTGAAAGCTTTTCTCTTATATGTAGGTAATACAGCTCTTTGTTTACTTCCAAAATAGGAGCTGCTTCTAAATTTAACTGTAATTGATATCTGGCTTTTCGATCATTAATACTTTGCTGTCTTTCTTTCTCTTTTCTTTCTTCTTCTTTTTTGGCAAATTCAACTCTTGCTTCTCCGTATAGAGATAGCCACTCTGCTTTATTACCCTTTCCGTACTGCTTTTCTAACCAAGAAAAAGCATCAAATTCTATACCTTTTCTCGTTTCTTTAGCAAATAACTTATCGATAGCTTGGGGTTTATATCCTTTTATCTCAAAGCCTCTTTCTGTTAAATACGATCTTCTGTTTTTCTTAGATACAGAAGAAACAACTATTTTTCTCCACGCAGTCCCCCAGGCTTTTTTAATAAAAGAGTGCCTGTCTGTTAAATACGTCTCTAAATCCGGACATTCTTCTTGTTCACCTAATACGCTTTTTATATCCTGTAGCAATGTATGCTTAGTTTTTTCAATGGCCCTGCTTTGAATAGCCTCTAATTCGAGCATAAAATTCTCCTTTGGAAAGTTTTCCTACATTTATTATAGAAAAGACCCCTTATAGAATCAAATACATTGTTACCACTTAGATTAAGAACTTCTCTTCCCCATGCTTTTGCTTATTCCTCACCTATTTTCAAGACAAAAAGCTCCTTTAAACAGGAGCTTTCAATATATTTTAGATAATTCAGTCTTTTTTAAATATCTATCAAGCATTTTTGTCGATTCCCTTTGAGTAAGTGATGGAGAGCTGTGAAAGCTTGGTGAACAATACGTGTAAAACACCTGTAAATAAAAAAGCTAAGATTGTTGCTCCTGTGGCTAGCGGGTGAACGTACGTAAAATAGTAGGCAAATACAGCCCCCACTACGTATGATAGATACACATGAAGGTTAAATCCTTTTGTATACCAATATATTTTATTTTCCTTATCTAAAATAGCTGAAATGTCATAGTGTTTTCGGCGAATGATATAGTAATCAACAAGAACAATCGCAATAATAGGAATAAATAAGACGCCGATCATAAGCAAAAAGCTTTGAAAATTTGTCATTAACCACTCTTTTAATAAAGAACCTAGGACTGTGACAACTCCCACTGTTAGTGCCGGTATCCAAAAGCGCTGCTTTGGAAAAATAGACAAATAAGACATTGTTGCGCTATATAGTACCATTACGTTGGTTGACAACACCGATAAAAAAATGACGATGGCTGCTACTAATCCCAACAGCGGACTATATGCGCCAATTAAATTTACTGGGTCATACGTTTGCGTCATATTTCCGAGAATTGAAAAGCCGGAAACCGTTGCGCCTAATCCCATCGCAATCAAAGTCGCAACGTTATAGCCTAAATACGTTCCCGCAATGCCCGTTTTTTCAGATTTACAGTTTCGATTATAATCGCAAACAATAGGAATCCACGTAAAAGCTGTAGCTACTACAATATCAAAAGCTAACATTCCTGTAATACCAGGATTTTCGCTTGCTTTCATTTGAATTAATTTTGCTGCATCAAATTCGATAAACAAATAGCTAAACACAACGGTTGCTAAAATGACCATTAGCGTAGCTACTAACTTTTCCGTTGCTTCAATACCTTTGTGTCCGTATATAGAAATAGCTACTACTAGTACTTGAGTAAGAATCGTAAATAGATTGATATTGCTGTAACCGGTCAAAAAGGTGACGGCATGATTTAAACTTAGCCCTGCCATGTAGGCTTGAATCCATGCCCATCCTATTAATGTAATAAGATTAACAGCAGCAGGAAGCATAGCCCCTCTTTGTCCAAAAGCAGGTCTCATCAAAACCATGGTTGGAAGACCGGTTCGAGTTCCGATATTCCCCATCAGCACGAGCGGTATGGCACCAACTAAAGAGCCAAGCACAATCACAAATAATGCCTTTAAAAAGGTCATATCGGGTACAAACAGCATTCCCGTAAAAACGGTCGTTACTACCACATTGGCTCCTATCCACATGGAAAATGTAGAGAAGAAGCCCATACTTCTTTTATTCATTGCAATCGGCTGCACATCATCATGGGCGAGACCACTTTTTGTTGTCATCCCTTTTCCACCTTTCACTTTTATTGATACCAATTGGCTCGAGCTAGCTTGGAATTTGTATTCACATGTTTTATTTCAGTAAAAGCAGCTAATCCTGATGGGCCTAACGCCCGGCCAATGCCGCTTTCTTTAAAACCGCCCCACGCCGTTTCAATATGAGGCGTATGGTAGCCGTTGATCCAAATCGTTCCCGCTTGAAGATGTTCAGCAACTCGCTCTGCTTTCATTAAATCATTCGTTAAAATCCCTGCAGCTAAACCAAATTTTGTGCCGTTAGCAAGGGCTATGGCTTCTTCTTCACTTGAAAAAGATTGAACGGTAATGACGGGACCAAATATTTCTTCTTGGACGACTTTCATATGCTGCTCCACGTCAACGAGCACCGCTGGCGTTATATAGTTTCCACCTTCGCAGTCAATTAACGTTCCTCCTGTTAATAAATTCGCACCTTCTTCTTGACCTAGCTTAATAAAACTCTGTATTTTATTCAGATGCTCCTTGCTAATAACCGGACCCATCTCCGTTTCTTCTCTTAACGGATTACCAATTTTTATAGCAGCAACAGCTTCCGTAAGAGCAGAAAGAAACGGCTTATAAATAGATTCGTGTACGAGTATACGCGATGAAGCTACACACACTTGTCCTTGGTTAAAAAATGAGCCAAACATTGTCCAGTCTACTGCAATATTAATTTCGCTATCTTCAAAAATAAGAAGCGGAGATTTCCCTCCCAGTTCAAGCGAAACTCTTTTCATCTCTTTTGCACACTGTTGATAAATACGTTTGCCTGTTTCTGATCCTCCTGTAAAAGAGACTTTGGCTACGTCTTTGTGTTCAACAAGGGCACTTCCCACTTCACCGTCTCCTGTAAGTAAATTAAACACGCCTTCTGGTATACCAGCTTTTTTACATAGTGAAGCTAAGTTTAAAAAAGAAAGCGGCGTTAATTCTGACGGCTTAAACACCACCGTATTTCCAGCTGCTAATGCAGGAGCCAGCTTCCACATGCCAAGCAGCAAAGGAAAATTCCAAGGAACGATTAGCGCGCATACCCCAATAGGTTCTTGAATGATTTTACTGTTTGTGTCGTCGAACATGTTCTTTGTCCACGGCTGATTTTCTTTTATTAAATGTGCGTAATATCTTAAACAATTAATTGTATCTTCAATATCTAACTGCGCTTCTTTTATCGGTTTGCCAGTATTCAATGTTTCTGTTTCAGCGAATATACTCGCTTCATTTTCTAATAAGTCTGCTAGTTTCGTAAGCACCTCTACACGCAGTGATTTATTTTTCTTCCATTCACTTTGTTCAAAAGCCTGTTTTGCTTTACCTACCGCTTCCTCTACTTGTTGAAGCGACGAATCAAACACTTCCGCTATAATCTTATTGGTCGCTGGGTTGATTATTTCTCTTTTACATGGTTTTGCTTGTTTCTTATCTATTTTTACATTTACTTGCCCGTTCATAGTCAAACACCCCTCATAGAGAACTCTTATATAAAAATGGGAAGATACTAGTACCTTCCCACTTTTACCGTCTTGCTTATATTCAGTCGCGTGCTTTCACTAACAGCGCTTCTTCTTCTTTTGCTTTTTTTCTTAACGCAATAAGGGTAATAAATTCATAGACCATATTAGCGGCCGCCGCTGCTGTAATTTGGCCATGATCATAAGCTGGCAGTACTTCTACTAAATCAAAACCGACAAAATCAATATTTGTTAAGCCTCGAACGAATTGAAGCGCATCGTCAATACTTGCACCTGAGACTTCAGGCGTTCCTGTTCCCGGCGCGTAAACTGGATCTAAAAAGTCAATGTCAAACGATAAAAATACGGGTCCTTCCCCTACACGCTCATGAATAATGTCTAGCATTCTTTCAACGCCAAGCTTTTTATATTCATTTGTCGTATACAGAGCTAGACCTAAGTTCTTTGCATCTTCTAAATCTTCAATGCCGTACAGACCGCCTCGCATACCAATTTGAATCGAGCGCGACACGTCGATTAACCCTTCTTCAATTGCTCGTCTGAATACCGTACCGTGATTGTATTTCTGTTCAAAATAACTATCCCACGTATCAGAATGAGCATCAAACTGGATAAGTGCTACCGGTCCGTGCTTTTTCGCGATAGCACGAAGTTCACCAAGGGTCATCGAATGATCACCGCCCAGTGAGATAGGAATAATTCCTTCATTCACAACCGGTGCTAGCCCTTCTTCAATTTTTTTATACGTTTCTAAAATATACCCGGGAACCACTGATAAATCGCCGTAGTCCACGCCTGAGATGTAATCAAAAATATTAATCTTTTGTTCTGGGTTATACGGACGAAGCAAAATGGAGAAATCTCGAATAGCTTCCGGCCCAAAACGTGCTCCTGTTCGAAAAGATTGACCTGAATCAAATGGAATACCCGTTACAATAAAATCCATCTCTGAATTTACTTGTTCTACATACGGAAGTCTCATAAACGTTCGAGGTCCACAAAAACGCGGAGATTCAAATGAATTTTTCGGCTGATATTTTGGCATAATTTATTCCTCCTAGTGGGTTTCATTCATTAGCGCCGCATCATTATTTTAAATACTGACGCTTTTTATTTAGATACTTTTTATTAATGCAAAATGCATGCCAATTTTTATCGCCTTATTCCGCGCAATTATGGACGATTTTTAATTCATAATAGAATCAAAACAAAAAAACTGATTCAGTATTGAATCAGCTAATTCATTTTGAATTAAAATTTCATTATTTTATATTGTACTTTCGTAAACGTCTTACGACCGTAGGCTGACTGATTCCTAGTGCATTTGCCATTTCATACGTTGTTTGACACTGACGATGAGCGCGAATTAGCCAGTTTTTCTCTACTTCTGCAAGTGCTTGCTGAAGCGTCATTCCTTGAGAGGTTAACGTGTCCAGAGGCTCCCATTCTTCTTTTTCACTGATGCTATTTTCTGAATAAAACGGGAGGTCTTGAGGCGAGATGCTGTTTTCATCCGTTGTTAACACAAGGCGTTCAACTGTATTTTCAAGTTCGCGCACATTTCCGGGCCACGGATGTTCAAGAAGCAGATTTAATGCTTCTGCGTGAAAAAATTTCTTCATGCTATATTTTTCATTTTGTTTATGTAACACGTGATAAAGCAGTGCCGCGATGTCTTCTTTTCGCTCGCGAAGCGGCGGAATGGTAATCGGAATAACGTGTAAACGATAAAACAAATCTTCACGAAACGTTCCTTTTTTGACCATTTTTTCAAGCGGCTGATTTGTGGCTACAATCAGCCTGAAGTTTACGTGTTTGGCTCGTTCACTTCCAATTTTGGTGACTGTTTTTTCTTGTAGCACTTTTAACAGCTTCACTTGCATATCAAGAGGCAGCTCTCCTATTTCATCTAAAAAAAGCGTACCGTTATGAGCTAATTCAAACTTTCCTATTTTCCCTTTTGTACTGGCACCTGTAAAAGAGCCTGCTTCGTATCCAAACATTTCAGATTCAAACAAACTAGCTGGAATGGCTCCGCAATTGATTTCAATAAACGGCTCTTCTTTTCGTTCACTTCCATAGTGTAAAGCGCGGGCAAAAGCCGTTTTACCAACACCCGATTCACCTAGCAGCACAACCGTTGCATCGCTGTCTGCCACACGATTAATAATCGACCATACCTTTTTCATCGATTCACTTCGTATGACCATATCATTCGACTGCTGTTCACGAAGCTCTTCCACTTCTAGCTGATATGTTTTCATTTTCACTTCGAGCTGCTCATAATCTTCTTTTAAGCGCTGAAGCTCTGTTAAATCATGCGAAAAGCTGATGACTCTTTTCATACACTGATGTTCATCATACACGGGAATACCGGTTGCCATTACAACTTTACCCGTTTCTGTTTGTTGCATCAGCTGTACTTCTTTCTTTTTCTTTAACACTTCAATCGTAACGGAAGGTGAAAAGATCCCACGGTCTTGCAATTCGTATACGGTTTGTCCGACTAACTCTGACACGTCATACCCGTATATATCACGGCAGTTTTGACTCGCTCGTAAAATACACCCTTTTTCATCAGTGATGACGATATTGTCGTTAGAAGCATGCAAAATAGCTTCAAGCTCTCGTTCAATCATCTCAGTGCAGTACCCCTTTTTATTTGATCTGATTTTTCAAATATTTATACCTTCTATTTTATCAGTAAACTCGCTTATTCAACACAAAAAGCTCCTTTAATAGGAGCTTTTTGTTTAAGACAGCTGCTTCATTTTTTGTTTAAACAGTGCTACTTTAATCATAAAATAAGTAATGTTTTCAGGTAATTCTTCTTTGATTGGTTTTAACTTTTCATCGCCTACTGAGGAAGCAGCTTCTAAAATAAGCTGTTCGTCCTCCTCTGAAAGAAAAGGAGCCCAGTCAATTTCTTTTTCTTCTTCCGCGCATTTAAACAAATGATTTTCAATGGTAATGCGGCTCAGTTCACGTTCTTCAGCAATTTCATCTAACGATTTCCCTTGTTGAAATAGCTCATACGTCATTAAGTGAGAGCCTTCTTTTGATGAAGCTCTTGCTTTTTTCGGAGCAGGCGCTGAAACTTCTCGCTTTCGGTCTGGATGTTCTTCACAAAACTGTTTGATTTCAGTCGTGAATCGTTCTCCGTATCGCTCTTGTTTTTGTTCTCCCACTCCATTTACAGTGGCGAACTGTTCAATAGTTACCGGAAGTTTTGCACACATATCATGAAGAGTATCGTCTGAGAAAATGACAAAAGGAGGCACGCCGGCTTCGTCTGCTAGCTGCTTTCGAACGGAGCGCAAATGAGCAAACAACTCGTCGTCTTGGACAATTTGCTTCACTTCCATTTGTTCTTTTCTCATTACTTTTTCCGTACCAAGAAGCACGCCTTTTCCTTTGGCCGCTACGGATAAAGTAGGAAATGACCCTTGTCCTACTAAAATAAACTGCTCTGAAATCAAATACTCGATAAAATCGCTCACTTCTTTAGCCGACCGGTCGCTCATGACGCCGTACGTTTTCAGTTTATCAAAACCAAAATCAACTACTTTTTTATTTCTAGAGCCCGTTAACACTTGAGCAATCATCATTTTACCGAAACGTTCGCCCATACGAATCATACAAGACAACACTTTTTGCGTATCAACCGTTACGTCTATTTCCACGCGATCATCTGTACAGTTGCTGCAGCGGCCGCACTCATGCGCTTCACTTTCTCCAAAATAATGAAGAATATACGCCTGCAAGCATCCTTCTGTATGACAGTAGTTCACCATACTTTGCAGCTTTTCAAGATCTTGAATCTGCTTTTTAGGATTCGACGTTGACTGTTCAATCAAAAAGCGCTGCACGCGAATATCTTGAGGTGAATAAAGCACGATACACTCACTTGGAAGTCCATCACGACCAGCACGTCCTGCTTCTTGATAATAACTTTCCATATTTTTCGGAAGCTGATAGTGAAGAACAAAGCGAATATTGGATTTATCGATCCCCATTCCGAAGGCAGACGTGGCTATCATTACCTGGACATCATCTTGAAGAAAACGGTTCTGCTCTTCATCACGGCTGTTTGTGTTCATACCAGCATGGTATTTTGACACGTTAACTCCTGATTTTTGCAACCTAGCGTGAAGCTCTTCCACATCTTTACGCGTAGCTGCATAGATAATCCCTGCTTCTTGGTCATTTTTACGGATATACTGATCGATGTAACTAATTCGATCCTGACCTTTTACCACAGCGAACGATAAATTTTCACGTTCAAAACCAGTCATCACCGTGTACTCTTCGTTAATATGAAGAGCTCGGCAAATATCTTCACGCACTTGAGGCGTCGCAGTAGCCGTCAGCCCCATCACGATCGGCGCATTAGACAGCTTGCTGATGAGTTCATTGATACGCAAATAACTCGGTCTAAAATCATGGCCCCACTGTGAAATACAGTGCGCTTCATCTACCGCTACAAGCGGAATAGGAAGCATTTGAAGCTGTTCTAAAAACTGCGGAGACTCCAGTCGTTCCGGCGCTACATAAAGTAGCTTATATTCGCCAAGCGCCACTTCTTCTAAGCGCTGCTGTACCTCCGTGTGCGTCAGCGAGCTGTTAATATACGTGGCCGGAATACCAGCTGCGTTCAGCGTGTCCACTTGGTCTTTCATGAGAGAAATCAACGGAGAAATAACCAGTGTTGTTCCTTCTAAAAGCAACGAAGGAATCTGATAACAAAGTGATTTTCCTCCTCCTGTCGGCATAATACAAGCGGTATTGTGTCCTTCTAAAACATAACGAATCGACTCTTCCTGTCCTTTTCGAAATGAATCATAGCCAAAATAGGACTGTAAATGTGTTAAAGCGTGTTCAAATTGCAAAATAGTGTCCTCCTTTAAAATAAGTAGAAATAGTAGTTGAGGAAGTAAGTTAGAAGGAATTAAGACGTAGGATTTTATTTTATCAAATCTTAAGGGATGTTGCACAGAATTCGTCGATTTAAGGATATAGCAAAAATGATAAGCGAAAAGCCATCAATTTATAACCCTCTTTCCTATCACAAACAATCTTTTTATGTATGTCAGGACTCCTTTCCTAAAAATCTTTCCCCATTCCATTCTTTTTTCCTGTATACTTAAGAATAGGAAAGAGGTGCTTATCACGAGACATCCTGTAGAAACGATTTATTATTTAGAAAATCCACAGCGTAATATCTCAACATATGCTTCCACAACTCAGTTAACGGTTGAGTCTGTTGTGAAAGATGTGTTTGGTGTTGCTTGCGTAGCAGATATTAAAATTATGCTTCAATATAATAAAGAATTCCGCAAAAGTATTAGTCAATTACACAATGCGATGGACGATGATCTTACGTTAGAAATGGTTTTTCGAGTTGCTTCAAAAGAAGATTTGCTTCGATTTAAAAAACGTTTACTTGAAAGTAGTTTAGATGACGCAGAAACGTCAATAGACTGTCCATTCAGCGCAACCATTCAATTACAAGATGGTCGATATACATGGAACGAGTCTACTTCTGTTTATGAAAAACAAAAAGAACGTCTTTCATCTTAAATTTCTCTATTTTTATGTATGCAAAAAGCCTGGATCTTAGCTGTTTAAGATCTAGGCTTTTTGCAGTTTGTACTGTACCTTAAAAGGTCAAAAAAAAGATGCAGGAAAAAGGCTGGCTAAAGCCTTCTTCTGCTTATTGTCCGCCAGATTCTCCTCAAAGATAACCGCGCTGTTTCCTCTTCTCCTATGTTAGACTTTTTAACTCAATTTTATGAAATAGGTTTTATCTATTCCAATAACGTGTATACACAAAGCAAGGAGATAAGTTACTTAAACTTCTCTTCATTACTAAACATATTCTAGAAAGTTGTCTATCATACAAGGAGGTTTTTTGAAATGGTAAATGTAAAAGTAGTTGAAAATGGCGTACAGGCAAAAGATACAATCGAACAATTTTTGCGTGAAGGATTTACAAAAGACGAAGTTTATTTACTTGCACACCATCAAGATCGCTCCGAGGATTTAACAGCTGCAACAAATACAAACAATATCGGCCTTTCTGAACAAGGTGTTTTTGATGCGATTGCGAATGTATTTCGTTCTCGAGGAGACGAGCTTCGTGCCAAAATGCGTTCATTAGGCCTATCACAGCCGGAAGCTGAACGCTATGAAGAAGAATTAGATCACGGCAAAGTAATCGTGGTTGCATCAAAAGTTGCTTAATCTAAAAGCCCTACGGCAGGGCTTTTTTATTTTTGTCTTCTGCCCTTTTTCCCCTTTCATTAAAGAAGTCATCCTTACATATTATTATGAAGATAAGAGTTACTGTGAGGAGTGATATATTTGATTATAGGAATTGAGTACACAAAGCGTGTGAAAAATGGATTAGTCGTTAAAAATATTCCTTACAAGATACACGATAAACCTTGTGATGAAGGCTGCTGTAAAAATGATAAAACGATAGGCGTCAGAGACAAATTAAGGGTTAATTGGCTGTTAAACGTTTTTATGCCCAGTAAAAATATAACGGTATTTGATTATAAATATTGGTCAGAAGAGCTAACTTCTTTATGGAGAGAGTATCGGAGAAAAACTGTATAATACTCAAGATAAAAAATCTCCTTGATGAGCAAGGAGATTTTTTTCTATTGACTTTATCTTCTAGCACCAACCTATTTATTAAGCATTTCAACAATTTTTATACCTTTGGATGTTTGTACCATCACTATTATAAATTGCTGAATGGGATGCTTTTTCTTCCACTCATCATAATCAATTTTATATGTAACATTTCTTAGCTGTGTTTATCCTTTTCTGCTGAAGGTAATAATGAAGATGCATAAACTATATAAAGGGTGAAAAGTTATGATTAACGTCATTGAGACACTACTTGATTATATAAAGAACTCTTCTACAGATGATCCGCCCCCTCGCCCACATATCGGTGAGACTATGGGATGCTGGCTGTATTTTACTGCTTTAGCGGAAGAAATACCTGCCTTAGAAACTTGTCTTAATACAACAACCAACAGTGAATTGCTTAAGCTTGCTCAAGACTCAAAAAACCTGGCTGAATCTCAGATTGATACACTAAAAAAATTAATGATTAAAGAAGGAATTCCCCTTCCTGAAATACCGGCTACCAAACCGAAATCCGACCCTAACAGTATTCCATTAGGAGCAAAAGCCACGGATTCTGAAATCGCTAACTTAATATCTATAAAAATTGCCTCTAATATCGTCATGTGCAGCACGAATATGGGACAATCTATTAGAACCGATATTGGATTAATGTGGTTGAAATTCCACACTGAAAAGGTCATATTAGGATCAAAAATAAAAATTCTAATGCAGCAAAAAGGATGGCTCAAAATTCCCCCTTATTATTATCCACCTGGAGCCCCTCATAACTCTAATTGAAGTGTTCTTAGGTAAAACAGCATAGATAATCTTACATCCAACACATTTAACGAGGTGCTTAAACATGGATTTCCCAACAATTCATACAAACTTTTGGGACGCAGTCATTGGCGTTCCTGTCGTATTAATCGTGACGCAGCTCATCAAATGGCTTTTTCATCCTAAAAAGCAGTATGTTCCGACTATCGCTTTAGCTGTGGGCGTGCTTTTTTCAGTATTTATCAGTCACCCTCATCATATTATTGCCGGATTGTTTATGGGATATTTTTATGGATACGCCGCAATTGGAAGCTATGCCGGTCTTAAAACAACGTGGAGAACGATTAGAAAAGATACGTCTCCTTACTCATCAGACTAAAAAACCAGCGAGGTATTCGCTGGTTTTTAGCTTTCATTACTTATTTCTTCTGCTCCTAGATCTTTGGCTAAGTGAACAACCGATTGATTGATTTTCCATACGTAATAAATGTTATGCAGCAGCTGAAGATGCTGTAAGTTTCTTGATTGAACGGACGTATCAAAATAATCTAAAGATTGTTCAATCTTTTGTCTTACATCTTCAAGCGTGTATACATACGTTCCTCTTTCTCCTCGTAATGCTTTTTCAAGCTGAGTGAAGTTGCTTGCCACTTTCTCTTCCACTTCCTTTACTACGCCATGGAATTCTGCTTCCTTATAAAAAGCTTCGTTTCTAGTAGAAGAAGCTACCAAATGCTTGGCGTAATAATTAATGGCGGTAAAAACGGTCAAAAATTGCTGAAGACGTGAACGGCCAACGAAACCTTTGATAATAGGATCTGAATCGACATGAAGCTGTTTTAGCTTTTTTTCTAATTCCATTCCTTTATCAGCTAAATTGGCAAATGCGTACTGCTTCGTAAAACGATGTAAATAGGTGTGAACAAATTCTTTTAAAGCCGCTACGTATTCTACTGAAGTGTCGGTTATTTTATCTCTTGTTCTTTTAGGAAACACGAGAGCAGCTACGGCTAAACCGATTCCAACTCCTACGACCGTATCTAACACGCGGGCCAGCAATAAACTCTCTGAAATTCCGCCAAGAAGCATGTCATACATAAAGGCCAGCATCATCGTAATCCAAAAACTCATAAACGAATACGTAATGGGAAAGAAATAAAAAGCCATAAACACACAGATAAAGAGCAGCGTTACTTCAAGTATTCCAGGGGAAACGTAGCTTGCGACAATAAAGCCGACAGCTGCTCCTAAAAGCGTGCCTACGCTTCGCTGCACGGCTTTTACAAACGTACTTCCTATCGTTTCTGTACCGAGAAGAACTAAATAGCCTGCTAAAAGCGCCCAATATTGATGCGATGGAGATAAAAACGAGCCAAATATTAATGTCGCAACAGCAGTGATGACCGCTTGAATAGACTTTTTCGTAGACGGTTTTAATCCTTTTTCTTCATCATTATCCTCTTCGTCTTCTTGTTCTTCCGCTTCTTTTTGAGGCTGTTTTTCTTGTTTCACAATTGCTTGCTGCAGCTCATACGCTTCATCAATGACGTGATTTGATATCGTTTCGATACGGCGTATTAAGTAAAGCCAGTCTTTATATCTTTCGTCTTGAGGTTCGAGTTCGCTTAATTTTTGGCGCAGCTCTTGCAAATGCTGAGCTGCATCCGTTAAGGAATGAGTAGGATTTTCATTTAATACCTCTGCTTCGCGAATCGATTCCACTAGCTTTAACAGCACCTGCTGAATATCAAAATGATTAAATGCCTTTAATTCACTGAGTTTTCGGATCGCCGGAGAATATGTCTGCAGCAGCATCACTGTATCAAATACATAAAGGCGCATTTGCTCAGCTGTTACGCCAGGCCATATGTCGTGAGGATCTGTATTTCCAAGCTCTTCTGATGCTACACGGGCATACTCCGCTAGTTTTTTAATATTGCGGTTATACTGTTTGATTTGAGCTGGTTCAATTTGTTTCTTTTGAATTAACTCAATAATTAAATCAAGCACCAAATTTACTTGAATATGAAAGGATTTCATTGAAGACCTTAGCACGTTGGAAGGCCGGTCTTTAAAAATAACAAAATTATAGATAAATGCACAGCAGGCTCCTACTATAACGCCAGCTAACAGCCACGGCAGCTGAGAAAATGTAACGTGTAAAATAGCAGCAAAATAAAACGACATAAATGCTACCATCGACAGAGAGAAGTAGCGAATACCAAATTTCTGTAAATAAAAAGACAAAAACACCAATAGAACGAGAAAAACATTTTCTGCTTGTCCATATCGTGATAAAAACGAGCCAATTCCAAGAGAAACGGCGCTAGAAAGTGCTACTAAGACGGTTGTCACTTTTTTTGCTTTTGTTGTTTCATCATTTACAACCAATATACCCATCAGGCCGATTACGCCGGATAAAATAGCAGCGGTAATTTGAGAGCTTCCCGCTGCTTTTAATACAATCAGCATAATAACGACCGCTGTAATGACACTGATTGTAGCTTTAGAAGCTGTTTTGAGCCTTTTTCGTCCAGGATCTGCAGCGACTAAGCGACTAAACCAATATGAAAAAATAAACACCCTCTCCTTTCGTGCTGTAAAGTTCTTTGTAGAAAGAGTAATATTATTACTTATACCCTTTTTAATTCTTTTCTATCGTATGTAAGTATGTTTTTCACTATAACATTGCAAACGGCTAAAGAGCTAAACAAATGATTAAAAACACATCTGTTTTCTGTCAGATGTGTTTTTAAAAAATAATGGTTCATTACAGTGTAAGAGAAGAAATTTCCCACCCGTTTGTTAACGGATTTCTTTTTAAAGTAAAAACCATCGTTGTCTTGTGAGC
Source organism: Priestia sp. FSL W8-0524 (assembly GCF_038005965.1). Classification (NCBI taxonomy): domain Bacteria; kingdom Bacillati; phylum Bacillota; class Bacilli; order Caryophanales; family Bacillaceae; genus Priestia; species Priestia sp. FSL W8-0524. Next base: position 1,959,880 of record NZ_JBBOUG010000001.1, on the reverse strand, counting down.
CCCTTTATTTTCGTAATAAATAAGGCAATCTACGGAGATTTTCTCTTTTGTTTTATACTTTTTTGCATGAAATAAGTCCGTTTTATAATAAATGGTGGAGATACTATGCAGCTTTGCCCATAGCTTATGCTCTTGCTTTACGCGCAAAACCGGCTGCATTAAGGCATCGTCATCTTGCTTTAATCCGGTTAAAAACATATTGACGACTTCTGCCGGCTCAGCTTTTAATGCATATTCATCAAGCTTGCCTCCTGCTTTTAATACCATTAACTGATGACCTGGATCCACATTTTGAGACTTGTGAGTCGTACTTCCTGCAAAATGAATGCAAAAATGACCGGGGAATCCGTTGTCAAGCGCACCGGCTCCATGAGGCATTCCATTCATGGAAGCTGCAAGCATTTGGCCTTTAAATGGAATAAGAACAGCTCTTCGGTTCCAGCTCCATTTTCCATTATATAAGTGCTTCATTACTTTCGTATCTTGACGTGTAAGCGGCTGAACATCTGCATGGTGAGAACCTGCTCTTCGCTGCACATAAAAGTAAAAACCGGTTTCTACATCGATCACTTTAAATTTTTGCCCCTTCGGCAGTAAGGTTTCTACACGTTTCCACTTTAATACTTTTCCTGTGTCGCTTACCGGAAAGTACGTAAGGTTTTCTTCTGCTTTCATCTTTTGGGGATGCACAAAAAAACTAATAAGCATAAAGACTAAAATCATTAATTTTATCATTGTCTACCCTCATTACCTTGTAGTTTCTCTATGTAATATGCGAAAGTACACATACAATTATAAATAGAAATTTTTACACGCTCGGCTCATGGAAAATAATACAAAAAAGAGCTTGTGGATCCTATACATTAAACGGTTCATTTTATTCATACTAACAGGTGAAAGCGAGGTATATGATATGAATTTCACTTGGATGGTTGGACTTTTAATGCTTATTCAACCTCTTTCTACACAAGACCACCTATCTATTACTCATGACGGTAAACCAATTGAACGGATTGAACGGGACAAAGTGGCAGTACCTCTTCTTCCTGTACCCATGGTGGATCATGATCGATACAATCTTCTTCTAAAAGAATTGGATAAAAAAACATATAGAGAGCCCATAAATGCCCGCATTGATAAAAGCGGACAAATTGTTCCTGAGCAAGCGGGTGTCAAACTATATCATAAAGATTTTGCGGAGAAATTTTATACTTATTTTTTTAACGGCGGTACGTCAATCTTAGAAATCCCGACGCTTCCTGTTCCGCCTCGCGTGGATAAGGAGCTGCTTGCAACGATTCGTATTAAGCAAATCGGTCATTATCATACGGTATTTAACCCCCATAATAAAAATCGTTCTCACAATATTTCTCTTGCGGCTGAATCACTAGACAGCAGCGTCATATTTCCTGGGGAAGTTTTCTCTTTTAATCAAACCGTTGGAAAAAGAACGGCAGCAAAAGGGTATATGCGTGCGCCAATCATTGTAAAAGGAGAGTATTCCGAAGGAGTTGGAGGAGGAATTTGCCAAGTTTCTTCTACTTTATTTAACGCCGTCGATAACGCTGGCGTCACGATTACGCAGCGCTACTCACACAGCCGCAGTGTTTCCTACGTACCTCCTGGGCGAGACGCTACCGTCAGCTGGTATGGACCTGACTTTCATTTTAAAAATACGTACAGTGATCCTTTGTTGATTCGAGCGCAGGTACATGGCGGCGTCGTAAGCGTGGCCGTGTACTCTACTGATGCGATTGAATACAAGCCTCGCCGCGTGCCTTGGGCTTCTAATGAATCCTTGCCAAAAGAGAAAAAACCTAAATCACATGTTCATAGTGACATTGCTGATTAAAACATAAAAAAGCAAGGAGTAAGCCCTCCTTGCTTTTATTTATACAGCTTTTGTTTCATCCGCTTCTTTAATCGCAGCATTTTTATCTACCTTTGTAGTTCGATCGTATTTGGCTGGATTTTGAGCAATTTTGACTAATGCAATAAGAACACCTATACCTAAAAACAGTGCAGGAACTCCTCCTAGATTGGCTAACATTTTAATTCCGTCTAGCTTTGCAAAACTAATCATCACCCATCCTACCAAACTTACGGTGACACCCCATACTACTTTAATCATAATGCCCGGAGACGGACTTTGAGGAGAAATCCCCGATGAACTGATTCCGCCCATCGCTTCCATGTTAGAATCCGCGGCTGTGACGAATGAAATAAACACGATAAACAAATAAAACGGAATAACAAATTTCGCAAATGGTAAAGCAGCAAATACTGCATACAAAACGGCTTCAGGCCCGTTTTGTGCCATAATATCTGCGAGTTTCCCCCCTGTCATTTGCATATGAATCGATGTTCCGCCAAATATCGTCATCCATACGCCTCCAAAAAAGGCTGGTAAAATAAAGTTAACAAGAATCATCGTTTTCACTTTATATCCATATGCAATTCTTCCTAAAAATAATGCGGTGATAGCGGCCCATGAAAACCAGCTTGCCCAATAAAAAGTAGTCCATGACTGCGGCCACGTATCACCTGCTGCCGCTCCTGTAAATAAACTTTTTTCAAAAAAATGAGTAAAATAATTACCCGCCGATTCCGTTCCTAAATTTAAAATATAAGAGCTTGGTCCTACAATAAAGATAAAGATGGCAATTCCATAGAATGCTTTCATATTAATATCTGATAAAATTCTAATTCCTTTCATTAAGCCGCTTGATGCGGATAAAATAAAGGTAATGGTAACGGCAGCCGTTATAATCGCCCACAGTAAAGGGTTGCTGGCAATACCGCTCAAATGATTAACGCCTCCTGCTAAATTTAAAACACTCGTTCCAAGAGAAGAGGCCATTCCAAGAGCAAGAGTGTACAAACACACCGCATCAATTACTTTTCCTGTTTTCCCGTTAATTTTATCCCCTAAAATCGGAGCTAGCGTAGACCCTAGACTGAACGGTTTTTTCATATTGTAATAAGCAAATGCAAATACAATTGCAGGTACGCAATAAATTGCATATGGCGAAATGGTCCAGTGAAGATACATAGAAGACATAGAGAAAATGGCTGCTTCTGGAGAATTCGGTTTAATTCCTAACGATTCAGGAGGTGCAGATACATGGTAAATCGGTTCCACAATCCCCCAAAACGTAACGCCTGCAGCTATTGTTGTACATAAGGTAATCGCAAACCAGTTGCCAAATTTAAGAATGGGTTTTGCATCAGGTCCTCCTATTTTAACATTGCCAAGCGGTGAAAAATAAACACCAATGCATGCAATTACCATCAGCAGCCCGCTAATGCTAAACAGCCAGCCTAGATTGGAAATAACCCAATTATTTGCATTAGTTGTAACTGTAGTAAATGTTTCACGGTTTGTAAAACTTAGTAATGCAGCTCCAATTAACAATAAAAATGGAGGCCAAAATACAGCATGTCTGATCTTTTTCATTACGCTTCCTCCTGCCTAATTAATGAGATGGTACATACCGCTTCTTGGAAACGGTATGTGCTTCTATCAAACTTTCGACGCTCCTACGCTCATAATTGCATGTGCAAACTGCTGTAAATCATCTTCACTGGCAAAACGTGCATTATTTACTCTCATCGGTTCATTTTCAACTGAAAGCATCACGTCCACAAAGTCAGAGATGTTCACAGCCGGTTCATGCCCCTCTCCAATCGCAAGGTTTAATCCACTTACAGCCACTAGACGCTTAAATTCTTCTGCCCCTGCATAAGCAAGCTCTTCCTTCGTTGAAAATGTTTCTTTTACTCCCAAAGCTCTTGCTACGTCTGCATACAGTTCCACTGCACCTTCAGTATTCCAGTCGTACACAGCGTGCAAGGCAATTGAAACCGCACGGCCGTGATGGATTTTCCCGACTGTTCCCAAGGCGTGTCCTATGCAGTGTGCAAGCCCCGTTCCTCCTTGTTCGATTGCCATTCCTGCAAGCGTTGCCGCTATCGCGAGGTTTCCTCTTGCCTCTAAGTTTTCAGGCTGCTGCAGAGCTGTTTCTAAATTTTGACTCACTAATGAAATCGCTTGAAGGCTCAGCGCTTGAATAAAAGGGTTCGTACGCTTGCCTGTGCATGCTTCAATTGCATGTACAAGCGCATCTAACGTAGTGGCAGCTGTCAAGAAATCCGGCAGTTTTGTAGTAAATCGCGGTTCTAGTATCGCTAGTTCCGGTGCCATATCTTGATCCCACGCCCACACCTTGACTTGATTATGTGTAGAGAAGACAACCGTGCTCGTGACTTCTGCTCCTGTACCGGAAGTAGTGGGAAGCATAATCGTTTTCACTTTCTTTTTCGCAAAAGGGTTCGCCATGAGAGCATAATGCATCGTTTCATACTGATCTCCTGCAACTAGCGCAGCCATTTTAGCCACGTCCATAGCTGAACCGCCTCCAAGACCAATGACGCACTTTATCTGCTGTTCACGAATTAGCTGTGCAGCAGCATCTATTGAAGCGGCCGTAGGATCACTTTTCACATCATGAAAAACGAACGTTTCTACACCTTCACTTTGAAGCGCTTTCAATACAACGTCTGCTAAACCAACTTTTATTACCCCTGGATCCGTCACTAACACGGCTCTTTTTTCCCCGCTCACTGCTTCAACATCTTTTCCAATTTGCAAAGCTCGGTCTACTCCATACGCTATGCTTGTTTTTGTTGTAAATTCAAATACTGAATTCATTGTTTTTCCCCTTTCTTAGCTCATTTACATTATGAAACGATGTCAAATTCATCTCCGTTTTCTAACGAATCTTGAGATGCAATTGATGGAAATTCGATTACTGACCGGCCTACGTTTATACAATTACAATCGTGAAATGATTGAAAAGCTTCGTTAATATCGTCAAGCTGCATGCGCCCAAGAATCAGTTCGTCTAACATAAATTTTCCGTCTAAATAAAGCTGAGCAATTTTAGGGAAATCACGAAACGGCTGCGTGTCTCCGTAAAAGCTTCCTTTCAATATTTTGCCGACACGATGAAACCCTCCGCCTGGTAAACTGATAGACATGGATGGGTTAAAGGCTCCTACTACAACTACCGTGCCTCCTTTTCTCGTTCCATTCCAAGCAGATTCAGTAGCTTTTGTATGACCCGAGCAGTCAATCGCGAAATGGACGCCGTGGCCTCCTGTTAAAGCTTTTAAAGCTTCACTTGCTTCTTCTGAAGCTACATTTATCGTATGAGTAGCTCCGAATGTTTTAGCAAGTTCCAAATTAGCTGGTTTTACATCGCATGCGATAATTTTGCTCGCTCCTGCAATCCGAGCCCCTTGAATGGCGTTAATGCCTACTCCTCCGATGCCAAAGACGGCTACGGTAGAACCCGGCGTAACTTTGGCTGCGTTTACAGCTGCTCCGTACCCCGTCGCTACACCGCATCCAATTAAAGAGGCTTGAGCCATCGGCATCTCATCAGGAAGTTTAATACAAGACATTTCCGGCACCACCGCATATTCAGCAAAAGTGGAAAGCAGCGAGTTGTGAAAAACCAGCTCTCCATCTTTGCTTAATCGAGAAGTACCGTCTAACAGCGTTCCGTTAAACATCGGACCAAAAGCTGAATCACACAGATGTACGTCCCCCGTCACACAAAACTCACACGTGCCGCAGTAAGGAACCCAGCTAAGCGCTACTTTATCTCCTACTTTTACCGTTTTCACATTCAAACCGACTGCGGTTACAATACCTGCACCTTCGTGTCCTAAAATAGTAGGCGTTGGTGTAGAAGGATCTTCCAAAGCATTTAAATCACTGTGGCACACGCCCGTTGCTTCTATTTTCACAAGTACTTCATTGGCTTTTGGTGCTGCTAAATCCACCGCTAAAATTTCAAGAGGCGCATTAACGCCCGTCATGACCGCTGCTTTCATCTTCATCATACTTTCCTCCAGCTTTTTAATTTAATAAGCCATCCATATCGCTTTTACTTTTGTGTAAGATTGAAGAGAATGAATCGCATATTCTTTCCCCCATCCGCTTTGTTTCCATCCTCCAAACGGGCTAGCAAAATCATAGCAGCCGTATTTATTGATAAAAACCATGCCTGCTTCTAGCTTTTTTGCTACACGATTGGCTCTTGATACATCTTTTGTCCAGAGTCCAGCTGCTAAACCATAAATCGTATCATTCGCAATTTGCACCGCTTCATCTTCTGTATCAAATGAAATCACACACAGGACAGGGCCAAAAATTTCTTCTTGTGCAATAGTCATCTTATTATCAACATCTGCAAAAATAGTAGGACGGATAAAATACCCGTGCTTATTATCTCCGCTCATATCGCGCTCGCCGCCCGCTGCTAGCGTAGCTCCTTCACGTATGCCACTCTCGATATAGTACAAGATTGACTGCATATGAGATTCAGAGACTTGAGCTCCTTGATTTGAATCAGGATCAAAAGGGCTGCCGCATTTGTAGCTATTTGCATAATCTGCTAGCTTATCAACTACTTGCTTATAAATGTCACGCTGTACTAACAAGCGCGTAGGCGCTGAGCATTTTTCTCCTTTATGTGTAAACAAGCCGTAAAAAGAACGTTCAATCGCTTCATTCAAATCCGGTGCATCGCTAAAGATAATATTAGGTGATTTCCCTCCAAGCTCAAGCGTGACAGGCTTTAAATTAGAGTCAGCAGAATCGTGAACCAATTGTTTGCCTACTCCTGTGCTTCCAGTAAAAGATACTTTATCAACTCCCATATGACGGCTGATATGAGAACCAATCGATCCTTTTCCTAGAATTAAATTTAAAACACCTGGCGGTAAGATGTTTGCTTCATCGATGATTTCTACCAAGCGAATCGCAGAAAAAGATGTGGTGCTAGACGGCTTTAAAATAACGGTGTTCCCCATTGCTAGAGCCGGCGCTAGTTTCCATGCGGCCATATCGATTGGAAAGTTAAATGGTACAATTTGACCGCATACACCGATCGGATCGCGGGTTGTATAACTCACAAAATCTCCTTCCACCGGATTATTTTCACCGTAATATTTATCTGTCCAGCCAGCGTAATACTCAAATAAATCGGACGCTTCTTGCACATCATCATGGTATGATTCTGTATAAAGCTTGCCGTTATCAAGAGACTCTAATGTGGCGAGCTCTGCCTGATGTTTTTTAATTAAGCTGCTTATTTCTCTTAAAATTCGCGCGCGTTCTTTTCTTGTAACGCTTGGCCAAGGACCGTGGTCAAACGCGTGTCTAGCTGAGGCTACTGCTTCATCGATATCTTGTTTTGCTGCACTTTGAATTTGACCATTAATTTCTCCGTTTGCAGGGTTAATAGAATCTATTAATTCGCCGCTTGAACTCTCTTGCCACTTGCCGTTGATGTATAGTTTTTTAGGCTCTTTCAGCCACTCTTTTGCCCATACCAATGCAGGTTGTTCCATTCCTTTAAATAAGGTTTTTTCATTTAGTTTTGTCATATTCACGTTCCCTCCATTTTTTGAGTCCTTCATATCCTGTCTTTTTTAAACGATCTGCAACGCGGCTGTAGCCATGCTTTTCTTTCATTTCCACAATCAATGGAATAAACGATTGAGAAAGCTGCTGACAGCGCTCTGAATTAGCTGATAAATCTTGCACACAAAAAGTCGCAAAATTCCTTACAGCTCTTGTTAAAAACTGAATGCTGTCTAAAATATTAATTCCAGCAGCTCCTTCAAATACATTTAAATTCAATTCTCCATGTTCAAGGGCAGCTTGAACGGTTCTGTCACACCCTAACACTTGAAAACAGCATTGAATCAACGTTTCTGGTACAACCGGGTTAACTTTGCCCGGAAAAAATGAGGAACCTGCTTGAACAGACGGCAATTGAATTTCTCCAAAGCCAGCTTCTGGTCCGGAAGACAGCAGTCTTAAATCTTTAGCAAATTTTATAAAAGATGTAGCCAGCTGTTTTAATTCGTTCGAAACATTAGCTAAATCATCAATATTTTGTGCTGCATCAAATAAATTAGCGCGGTGGTAAAGCCCCATACCAGATAGACTAGACAGCTGCTGAACGACCTTGCTTCGGTATATTTCTGATGCTCCTATCCCCGAACCAATAACCGTACCTCCAAGATTAACAGCGTGCAGTTCTTCTACAACTCTTTTTAAATAGTGCGTACGCCGTGAAAAAACCGCTTCATATCCGCTGAATATATTACTAAGCGAAATACTCATCGCATCTTGCAAGCAAGTCCTTGCGATTGTCATCACAGGCTGGAACTCTTCAATCTTTTTTTGAAGAATAGAATGGAGATGCTCCATTCCTTTTTCTAAAAAATGATAGCTTTTAATAATCGCAATTCGAATGGCGGTATGACACACATCAGAAGTTGATTGAGATGCATTTACATGTTCAATCGGATGAACGGGAAGATGATGTGGCCACTGCTGGTTTATCCAGCCTGCTATTACTTCGTTCACATTCATATTCGTCCCAATACCGCCTCCGCCGTGCAGCACATCAATCAAAAAATGATGTTGATAAGCAGTGCTTTGCAATTGGTCACATGCATTTGATATGGATTCTCCAATGTCTTTTGGAATTACGCTAGCTTCTACATTTGTTAAGGCAGCTGCTTTTTTTACGGTTAACAGTGCATACACGTAGTCCGGATATTCATGCAATCTTTTATTAGAAAATGATAAATTTTCAATTGTCCGGGCCGTGTGAATGCCATACAAAACCTCTGCTGGGAGCTCAACTTTTCCTACACTATCTTCTTCCACACGCGTTTTCTCCACCTGTGTTCACCTGCTTTTTAAAATTAAAATTTCATATAAACTGTTTTTACCTGTAAAAACTCTTCAAATCCATGCTTGCCATCGTCTCCGCCGATTCCCGACTGCTTCCAGCCGGAGTGATAGCCTTGATACGCCTCGCCCTGCTGGCGGTTCACGTATACTTCACCGCATTCTAGCTGCGTAGTCAGCTCCATTACGTAGCGATAGCTGGATGTATATACATTAGCGGTTAAGCCGTATTCAGAATCGTTCGCTAGATCAATTGCTTCTTCAAGAGATTCAAACGAGATAATTGGAAGAACGGGTCCAAACACTTCTTTTTGCACGATGTTCATTTGTTGCGTGCACTGATCTAATAGCGTTGGCGGATAAAAGCTGTCACCTAATTCCTCTAGCAAATAGCCTCCGCATAATATAGCGGCTCCTTCTTCTGCGGCCTCAAGTACCATTTGATGAACGCGGTTTGCTTCAGATTTGTTAATCAGACAGCTCATTTCTGCATCTGGATTAGCCAAACCATCTTTCACTTCTACATTTTGAAACGCTTTCAATAGTTTAGTAGTAAACGCTTCTTTTACACTTTTATGAACGTATACACGCTCAGTGTTATTGCAGACTTGACCGGAGTTAGCTAACCTGCCTCCCTTAATTGCTTCAACCGCTAAATCAATATCGGCATCTTCCATTACAATAGCAGGAGCTTTTCCGCCTAATTCAAGCGATGTACGAATCATGTGACGAGAGCATTTTTCCATAATGCCTTTGCCTACTTTGGTACTTCCGGTAAATGTCACCATGTTCACATCAGGAGATGAAGTTAACGTTTCTCCTACAATGTCATCCATACCTGTTACGATATTAATAACACCTTTTGGAAAGCCGGATTGATGAATGCACTCCGCTAATGCTAAAGCAGATAAAGAAGATTTTACGCTTGGCTTGACCACAACCGTATTACCTGCGACAAGCGCCGGCACGATTTTTCTCATCAAAACATAAATTGGAAAATTCCAAGGTACAATCACCGCGACTACGCCAAGAGGCTCTTTATAAGAAATAATCTTTTCTTTTACGTTATCGCTGTCTACTACGTGACCTTCAATGCGTCTTGCCCACTGAGTTTGGTATTCGCCAAGCTCCGCTCCGTAAAACACCTCTGATTTCGCTGCATTTAAAGGTTTTCCCATTTCCTGTGTAATAGCTGTTCCAATGTGTTCAATATGTTCTTCTGTTTTCATGTTTGTTAAAAATTTTTTAATTTGTTCAGCCCGGTCATATGAAGGACGAAGCTTCCACTCTTTAAAAGCTTGATTAGCGCAATAAACAGCGTGCTCTGTTTCTTCTATACTGCAGGAAGAGACTTGGGCTACGACTTCACCCGTTCCTGGGTACGTAACATTCATTTGATTGCTGCTTTGAACAAATTCTCCGTTTATATAAGCACTATATTTCTTCACTTTGTGTTCACCCTTTATATCAGTTAAATAGAAACTGTATTTTTTTCACCCACGTAGAAATGATTAATTTCGTACTGCTTTAAAGCTTCTTCATCCAAATCGATACCTAAACCCGGCTGTTCTGGAGCTACTAAGTAACCATCTTTGTCGATCATAAGCGGTTTTTGCTGAATATAATCTCTTCGTTCGTTAGACCATGCGGGAGGATCATAAGGAAATTCTAAATACGGACAGTGGCTGACCGCCGCTGCTAGATGTAAATTTGCCAGTAAACCAATGCCGTTTGTCCATGTATGCGGGCTGAACCAAGCGCCGCTTCCTTGAACAAGATCCGCAACTTTTTTCGTTTGCGTAATTCCTCCTGACAATGCTACATCCGGCTGATAAACGTCTAATGCATTTACTTTGTTCAACTCTCTAAAGTCATGCATATGACGGTTCATCTCTCCCCCTGCGATTCGAATACCTACTGAGTCCCGAAGTTTTGCCATCAGTTCAAACTGATGAGAAGGCAGTGGTTCTTCAAGCCAAAAAACTTTCAGCTCTTCAAGTTCTTTCGCTACTTGATAGGCCATTTTTAAATCCCACGTCCGTTCAACGTCCCAAGGCATTTTCCATCCTTGATTTGCGTCAACCATAATTTCTAGCTTGTCACCAACTGCTTTTCTGACCGCTTCCACTACTTGAATATCGTCTTTTACATCTTTGTGATGAAAACGAATTTTCATTGCTTTGAACCCTTGCTCTACAAATCGAACCGCACGTTCCGCACGTTCTTCAGGAGTCACGATTTCTCCCGTTGAAGCATAAGCGAGAAGCTTGTTAGATCGGGCTCCAAGCAGTTTATAGACGGGCTGTTTTGTTGCTTTTCCCATCAAATCCCATAGAGCTAAATCAAGCGGCCAGCATCTTCCATAGTGAAAATCTATATTTTGTATCACTTGTGCATGTCGTTCAATGGCAAAAGGATCTTGACCGATAAACAAATGTTCATGTCCCTCAAGCCCCATCATTAAATCTCCTGATCCCACTCCCGTTATTCCTTCATCCGTATGTACATAGACAACGGTAGAAGCAAACTTTTTGCGGGGCTCGGGGTCCCAAGCTGCTTTAAAAGGCGGATTTAAAGGCAGTAAATAATGTTTGATCTCTATTCCCGTAATTTTCATTGAATACTAATCTCCTTACATTTCAGCATTTTTACTTTCACTTATATCTATTGCAAGATGCGTGCCAAGTTTAAATAGCTGACGTAATCACTACTTAATAGAAAACAAAAAATAAATTGTAGAAAATTCACACAATTAACTGTAGAAATTTTCTACACTCTACAATAAAAAAGAGGTTGAGACATAACGAAATAAATCCAATTGAAAGACGAACAAATGAGATACATGAGCTGGACTGCTTATGACACCGCAATTGATTTCCGTGCAAGACTTCGCTTTCCGCGGGCGGCCGCTGAGCCTCCTCGTCGCTTTCGCTCCTGCGGGGTCTCACCTGTTCCGCTTTTCCCGCAGGAGTCTTCGCCTTGCCCTCCAATCAACTGCTAGAAGCAACGAAACAAATAAAACGATATGCACCATCACAAAAAAAACGAACCACTCATCAAACAGGTTGATGAATGGTTCGGTTTTTACTTGAGCTCAACTACTTTTGTTCCGCCTCTTTTTTTATTATATCTATCAACGAGTAATCAAGTGATTTTCCAGTAAAAATTTATAGGCAACATCTGATACGTCTTTGTGTAAAATATCAACTTGGTAATTCAGCTCTACCATCTTTTTATTCGTTAGTTTACTTGATAGTTCATTTAAAGTGGAAACAACAGACGGATAACGGCTTGCTAATGATTGTTTTACTACGGGAGCCGCATAATAAGGCGGAAAAAGAGATTGATCTTCCTTTAGTAACACAAGGTCGTATGCTTGAATTCGACTATCAGATATCATTCCAATCCCTACGTCTACTCTGCCTTCTTTCACCGCCAAAGGAATAATTTCTGAATCAATTCCAATGATTTCAGTTGAAACGGACTTTAATTCATAGTTATTAGCTAATTGCATCAAGCCGTCTTTTCTTTTTAGAAATTCATTGTTTGTAGCTATTTTTACTTCTTTATTTTGCTTTTTTATGTAGGAAATCAAGTCAGAAACAGAGTTTAAATGATGCTCCTTTGCAAAAGAACGGTTAACTAAAACCCCCCAGCTGCTGTTAAAATGGCTAGTGTTCAGCCACGTTAAGTGGTTTTTCGCATCCGTTTCTTTCACCAGCTGATACAACTTTTTTTCATTATAAACCGGCTCTTGGTTTTGATGCACAATCCTTGCCGTACTCGTATATTCCCAGTACATATCAATATAGCCCGCCAAGCTTGCTTTTCGAATAGAATCGCTGTCTAAAAAGCGCCTTTCGTGTACAGTAGCTCCTTGTTCTTTTAATAGAAGCGCGGTCATTTTCATTAGTAGATATTGCTCTGTCATAGATTTCGACCCAACTGTAATACTAACAGAATCGAGAGACTTCTTTTCTTCCCTAAGAGGGGTAGTACTTTGCTGCTGACATGCTCCCAGTACTGTAAAACACAGTACTAGTAAGCTGAATATTTTACGATAGGTCATTTCTTTCATATCCTTTTTCTAAAATTTAAGACCCATTTTTTTCATTTTATAAATTAACGTATGGCGAGCAATTCCTAGTTTTTGAGCTGCTTTCGTTTGATTGCCTTTCATTTCTTCAAGAGCGTTTTTAATCATTTCTTCCTCTACTTCACCTAATGCATGTGATAAATTTGTTTGTTTTGCTTTCACCTGCTGATTCCTATATGAATGAGACTCTTGCTTATTAAAAAGATATGTTAAATCAGAGAGCTCAATTGTGCCATACCGTTTTAAAATATGAACTCTTTCAATCGCATTTAACAGCTCACGAATATTTCCCGGCCAATCATAAGAAATTAGCTGTTGAAGTGCCGCGTTTGAAACAGCAAGCGTCTTATTGTATTTTGTATTTAACTTTATAATGTGGTGATGAATGAGCGGCTCAATGTCTTCTTTTCGATGCCTTAGAGGAGGAATGGTGACCTCCATTAAATTTAATCGATAGTATAAATCTTCCCGAAACTTCTTTTGTTCTACTAGTTGTTGAAGTGGTTTATTTGTAGCTGAAATAATTCGGACGTCCAAGGATTCATACTCGTTGCTTCCGAGCTGCATTACTTTTTTTTCCTCGATCACATGCAATAGCTTTGCCTGCATGCTTAACGAAATTTCTCCAATTTCATCTAAAAAGATTGTACCGCCGTCCGCAGCAGAAAACTTACCTTTTTGAGAAGAAGCAGCCCCTGTAAACGCTCCTTTTCTATAGCCAAACAGTTCACTTTCAAGAAGGGCTTCTGGTATGGCTGCGCAGTTGATAGCGACAAAAGGATTCTTTTTTCTATGACTCTGCTCATGTATCCATTTAGCCATCGCGGTTTTACCTACTCCGCTTTCACCTAGAATTAAAATGCTAGCGTCTGTATCTTTTACGTACTCTACCATTTCCACTAACTTGTTCATTTCTGGGCTTTTTGAAATAAAGTCTTTGTCTTTACCTTTTTCCATCACGGCATCCGGTTGCTTGTCCGTACATAGCGAAGCAATAATATTTTTTAGTTCTTCAAGTTCAATAGGCTTATTCAAATAATCAGCAGCCCCTATTTTCATAGATTGCACAGCGCTCTCAACATTTCCGTATGCAGTAAGCATGATTACTTTTGATTGCGTTACCTCTTTTAACTTCTTTAATACATCGATCCCCGTCATATCCGGAAGCATATAATCTAGTATCACCACATCGATATCCAGCGTTTTAGCCATTTGGATTCCTTTTTCTCCAGTATATGCGGCGTGCGTATGAAAACCAGATTTCTGAAGCTTTTTGGCTACCAGCTTACAAAGGTTCTGCTCATCATCAATCATTAACACACTGCACTTATTCTCCATGTTTTTTGCCTCCTTTTGTATTTTTCTGTTTGGGAAAACGACATGTAATGGTTGTCCCTTTGCCTTCTATACTTTCAATAAATAATTCTCCTCCATGTTCTTTTACAATATCTCTTGCAATCGTTAATCCTAGTCCTGAACCTGTTTCTTTCGTGGAGTAAAAGGGATTAAACAGCCACTCTAAGTCCTGCTTGTTGATGCCTGAACCCGTATCTTCTATACGAACAACCACATATTCTTCGTTCATATTCATTGTTTGAATGGAAGCGATAATATACCCGCCCTCATCCATTGCTTCCATTGCGTTTAAGACAATATTTAAAAACACTTGAATCAATTGATCATAGACCCCTGCAATCAAACATTTTTCCTCAAAGTCTTTTACAATGCTAATGTTTGCTTCATTACACTTTAAACGCAGTAAATGAAACACTTCTTCTAACACTTGTACAAGTGACACTTCCTTCTTTTCCTTTTGACTCATGTTTGCAAAATTAAGAAAATTATTTGTAATCTCTTTGAGACGGTTTACAACGATGAATACATCCGCAGCAAGCTCTTTTACTTCTTCTGAGCAGGCGCTTTCTTCCGCTTCATCTAGCAAAAGTTCAGCTGATCCTGATAAAATGGCTAAAGGATTCTTTATTTCGTGGGCAATTCCTGCCGTAATTTGTCCAATAGACGCCAGCTTATCACTTTGCTGCAGTCTTAGCTGTAACTGCTTTATTTCGGTAATATCTTGCATGACCGCGATAATCCCCATCACTTCACTTGTGTCGGTATAAAAAGTAGAGGTCGTAACTTTAACAATTCTTTTTCTGCCGTCTGAATCGAGAATATAGCTTTCTATCTCTTCCATGTCTTTTCCCGATGCCAATGTGTGAAGCAAAATAAAATCTACGCTTTCCGATTTTATTGGTAAATCTTCTAAGTTAACACCAATCATGTCCTGACGCTGAAAAGCAACCATTCTTTCAAACTGCTGATTCACGTATGTAATTTTACTCCTCGGGTCAATTGTAATAATTCCATAAGGAATTCCTTCTAATACATCGTGAAGGTATCTCTCACTTTGCTCAAGCATTTTTTGTTTTTCATAATTGCTATTTCCCATTTCAATAATTGTACGTGTCAATATACTCAGCTCATCATCCCTTGCCGGCGCTTCTTTATTTAATGGCACGAACGTTTGAGAATTCCGGTACGTTTTTGCATAGCTTGTAAGCTTTACGATTGGCTGTAAAATATTTTTGATGCCTAACCATATAAAAAATAAAGCAAGCAGCAATATACTAATAAAACTAACGCGCAGTAAAAGAGATAATTTATGTAAAGGAGAAAAGGCTACGTTAGTCGGTACACCATAAACCAAGTTCCAGCCTTCTTGGTTCGTTTGATAAGCTGCTAAACTCTCTTGTCCATTATGATTTATGTGAGTATAGCCAGAAACGTTTGGTATTTTGTCTACTGAAAACTTCTTGTTAAGCTGCTTATCGCTTGTAGATGCGATGACATTTCCTTTGCGATCTGCTAAAAAACCGAAGTGTCCTCGTGACAGGCTGACGCTTTTTAACACCTCTGATAAATAATCCCGGCTTAGTTCTGCAACAATAATTCCTTTAAATTCTTTATCCTTAGTAAGAACGGGTACAGAAATGGTTACTACTTTTTGATGACGATAATTTTGAATAAGATCCGATAAAGCGTACGTATGTGTCCAATACACCTGGGTAAAATTAGGGTGATGATAAATTAAATTGTTTTGACTTGAAGCAAAAGGCGTTTCAAACTTTACGCGTTTTTGTTCATTGATATAGTAAATGGAATGAATAACTGAACTTTGTGAATTTGCTTGTTTAGCTCGGTTATACATTCTATTTATGTTAAGATCTGACTCTAGCCCCTCTCCTGCAATAAGCTGCAGCTGCGAAGCCACATGCTCAATTTCTGAATTCAGCCTTTTAGCTATAATATCTTTACTTGCAATGTTTTGAACCTTTACATCTTCTTTAATAATTTTGCTTGCATAACCTGTAATGATGTAATAAATGATGATGCCCGGTACAATTAAAATAACCGTAAATAAAAGAAGATATTTAGTTGTAATACTTTTCGAAATAGGAAAGTTCACCTTATGCCCTCTCTTTTTTGTTTGCTTCTTCATAAATGTAAGCGTTATTATCTTTATTAAAAGTATAGCAGATATGAATCGTAATAGGGTTTTTAATTGTTCAACCGTTCATCATAGCTGCTAGTGAGCATGTAATTCCCTTAAAAGCTAACGGACGTTTTAAACACAAAAAAGCCTAAAGAAATTTCTTTAGGCTATTCAGTGATATAATTAGCAGCCGTAGCCGCCACCATAACCACCGCTATAACAACTACATCCGATGATTACTAATAGAATAAATAATACAACTAATAAAGCGAAACCAGAACCGAATCCACATCCAGCATTAGACATACAAGCACTCCCTTTCAACGTAATTTTCTGTTGCTAAAACAAAGAAGGTTCAAACATGGGGTGTTTCTCATGGATAGGTTATTGTATGTCTGCCTAGACGTTTTGGTTTGCTGTCCTGCTCATTTTTTAAAAAATTGGGCTTGTTTTCGTCTTTACAACTCGGAAAATGTAATTCCGTAAGAGTAAAGCTCATTTCCACTCTTCCTTTAAAATCGCGTAATAATATTCATCCCACCATCCTTTTTCAGTTGGAATACATTTTTTGAAATACCCTTCTCTTCTCATCCCGATCTTCTCCATAACACGATAAGAAGACATATTCTCAGGTTGACAAGTAGCAATAACCCGATGCAGTTTCATGGTATTAAAGCCATAGTCCACGATTGCTTTTGCCGCTTCTGACGCATATCCTTTCTGATGATAGAGGGAATTAAATACCCAGCCAATTTCATAAGTATGGTCCCCAAAATAGTTAAAAAAGACGATATGACCAATTAGGATTTTTTCGTTTTTTAATACAACTGGAAAATTTTTAACGTTTTCTTTCATATTTTCATTTACAAATTTCTTCGCATCATCCTTACTAAAAACACCTTCTGGTATGTACTTCATGACATTAGCATCAGATGTATATGTGTAGACATCTTGCCAATCTTCATATTTAAATTTGCGTATTAGTAGTCTGCTAGTCTCAATGTTCATGTGGTTCTCCCCTATCTCAAAGCTATCTTTCTATACGCTTGTTTCGATAGCGAAGAGATAAAAACCTCTTTGCACCAAGTTACTATTGTTTTTGTTGACGCTTCTTTAAAACAAGGTAAAGTGACTCTGCAAAAAAGAAAAACAAAAGAGAAAAAAGGACAAATAATTCGGCCACTTCCATTACACGAAACGGGCTTAAAGCATTGTATAGTGCCTGCAGTACGTTCGCTCCTTGAAAAAGATCAATTCCTACAGAAAGAGCAATCACAGATCCAAATAGCAGCAGGCTAACTCCAATAATTTTCATTCCTTTCACTCCTTACCTAATGGTTACTTACCTCATAGGGTCGTCATTTTCATTTACCGTCATGCAAAAGATATTTTGTTAAAAATTACATAATTATACGGTTTTTGGTCAAATTAATAAAAACTATAGTAAGGGTGCTTTCATTTATGCCTTCGTTTTTTAAAAATCAAAAATCTAAAAATAAGCTTGAACCTCAGGCAGATCAAACAAACAGCGAACAAACAGCTTCTTCTCTTAAGAATCTGCTGTCGGAGAACCTTACCTTAATCAAAGAGAAAACTGGAAACAGCTCAGATATTGTGATTCGTCATTTTAAAATAGGCAGCAATAACAGCTTAGCTGCTGCTATCGTCTACATAGAAGGGATTGTAGATGATCAGGCTATTCAAGATTACTTACTGCAGTCTCTTATGAAAGATAATGAAAAAAACGAACTAAACGATAAAAATGCATTAGAGTTAATTTCCGAAGACATCGTAACAATCGGCAACGTATCGTTTGCAGATAACTGGAATGATTTACTGTCTTCTTTGATGTCAGGAGACAGCCTTCTTATTGTCGATGGCATAAACCGCGTACTCAGCGTGAGTACACAAGGCGGTGAAAAGCGTGCCATTGCAGAATCTACTACAGAAATGGTAGTGCGGGGACCAAAAGGCGCCTTTACTGAGTCTATTGGCACAAACTTAGCTATGGTGCGCCGAATTATTAAAACACCTGACTTATGGCTAGAGTCGATGAAGATTGGCCGGGTAACTAAAACGGATGTCACTGTTATGTATATTCATGGCATCGCAAACGATAAAGTTGTAAAAGAAATTCGAAAGCGATTAAAAAACATTGATATTGATAGTATTTTGGAATCAGGTTATGTTGAGCAGCTGATTGAAGATCAAACAATCACTCCTTTTCCCACTATTTATAACACAGAAAGACCCGACGTGGTGGCAGGTAACCTTTTGGAAGGAAGAATTGCTATTTTTGTGGACGGAACTCCTTTTGTCCTTATTGCTCCAGCGTTGTTCATTCAATTTTTCCAATCGGCTGAAGATTACTACGCACGCTTTGATATTGCCACGTCCATTCGTCTTTTGCGGGTGTTTATGTTTATGATTTCACTTATCGCGCCTGCTACGTATGTAGCGGTTACAACATTTCATCAAGAGATGGTACCTACAACGCTTATTGTAGCTCTTGCAGCACAGCGAGAATCTGTTCCATTTCCCGCGTTCGTGGAAGCTTTTTTTATGGAAGTCACCTTTGAAATTTTGCGTGAAGCAGGGATTCGTTTACCAAAAGCTATCGGCTCAGCTGTATCGATCGTTGGAGCTCTTGTTATTGGGCAAGCAGCAGTTCAAGCGGGAATCGTTTCACCAGCTATGGTTATTATCGTATCCATTACAGCCATTGCTAGCTTTGCCACACCGTCTTTCGATATGGCTATTTCAGCGCGTTTAATTCGTTTTTTATTTATACTAGGAGCGGCTACATTCGGTTTCTATGGCATTATCCTTATTCTTTTAATGGGGGTTGGACATCTGTGCAGCTTACGTTCATTTGGTGTTCCTTACATGACCCCATTGGCACCCTTTATTCCTGCAAGCAATGAAGATACATTGCTGCGGTTACCTTGGTGGACGATGAGAAGAAGACCTAAATTAATTAGTGATAACAAAGTTCGTCAAAGCAAACATCAAAAGCCTGAGCCTCCTTCTTCAAGAGGTATGATTAACCAGGAACTTGAAAAAGGTGATCAAAATGAAACGTAAAAGTTTATTTTTACTGCTAATGACCATAATGATGGTATTGCTTACTAGCTGCTGGAGTAAAAAAGAGTTAACGGATCTTGCATTTGTATCAGCAATGGGCATTGATAAAACGAAAGACGGGCGGTATGAGCTTACCTTTCAAATTATTAACCCGGGAAACGTAGCTGGGTTACAAGGGGGCGGCGGTACCCAAAGTCCGCCTGTTACGATCTATTCTGCTTCCGGTGATAATTTAGTTGAAGCAAGCAGACGCGCTTCGGCTAGAATTTCCCGAAGACTTTATTATGCCCATACCAACTTAGTCGTGATCGGAGAAAAGCTAGCGCGTGAAGAAGGAATTAACATTCTTATTGATTCTATTGATCGCGATCCTGAGTTTAGAATTACGACTTCCTTAGTAATCGCAAACCAGTCAAGTGCTGCTGATTTGGTAAAAGCACTAACGCCTGTCGATAAAATTCCAGCAAACAAAATTATGAAAACGCTGGAGTTCACTCAAAGAAAATGGGGAGAAAATCTAAAGGTTTCCTTTCAAGAAGTGATGAGGTCTCTCGAATCTCCCGGAGGAGAAGCACTAGTCTCGGGTTTTCGTTTAGTTGGAAATCCTCAACAAGCAGAAAAATTAGATAACCTCCAGCAAAGCGCACCAGAAGCTACCCTTCGCGCTTCTGGCATTGCTGTTTTTAAAAATGGAAAGTTAATCGACTGGTTGTACAATAGTCCAGCCAGAGGCAGCGTTTGGATTCTTGATAAAATACAAGGAACGGATATTAATATAGACTGGAAAGGAAAAAAAGAAGCGCTTGCCTATCAAACAGTTCGTCAAAAAACGGATGTATCTGTAAAAATGAAAAAAGGAAAACCTTATGTGTCCGTTCACACTCGCGTAGAAGGCGATCTTGGAGAAGTGGAGGTCCCTGTTGATACCCGTCAACCTGCTGTAATCAAAAAAATGGAAAAAGCTGCGGGTAAAGAAATAAAAAAAGAATTACAAACAGCTATTAAACAAGCTCAGACAGACAAAGTTGACATCTTTGGGTTTGGAGAAGCACTGGAACGCACGCGCCCTAACCAATGGGAAAAATTCAAATCAGAATGGGATGACGTTTATTTTCCAAAATTAGATGTAGACGTTACAGTAGAAGCTTACATTCGCCGAACGGGTCTGCGCAATAAATCGTTTCTCTCTAGCGTAAAAGAAAAACAACAATGAGGTAAGGAGGTTCTGGCTATATGGAAAAAGCAAAAATCAGCGCCATTCAATTATTCATTCTCATGGTATTATTCGAACTGGGAAGCGCTTTATTAGTTCCTCTTGCAATGAGAGCGAAGCAAGATGCATGGCTAGCTATTTTAATTGGAATGCTGTGCAGCTTTTTTTTCTTCTTAGTCTATCATAAGCTCTATTCCTACTATCCGGACCTCCTCCCTACAGAATACATGCAGAAAATTTTAGGTAAGGCACTGGGAACACTTCTTGCATTCGTATATATTGTCTATTTTTTATACGATGCATCACGAGTTCTAAGAGATTTCGGAGAAATGCTTCTTACTTTTGCTTATCCGGATACGCCTTTATTTATTGCCAATGCCTTATTGATGCTGGTCATTATCTATATAACCCGAAAAGGAATTGAAGCGATAGCCCGGTCGGGAGAGCTTCTGTTTATTTTTATGTATTTTCTAGCTATTGCAGGCTTCATCTTAATTATTAGCTCAGGATTAGTTGATTTTAAGAACTTGCAGCCGGTATTAAAAGAAGGAATACTTCCTGTTGCCAAAGTTGCTTTGACCGAAACGCTATATTTTCCTTTCACAGAAGCTATTGTATTTACTATGCTTCTTCCTTACTTAAGCAACCCAAAAAAAGCAAGTGTGACCATGCTATGCGCAACGGGATTAAGCGGAATTAATCTAATTATTACGATGATCATTAACATTAGCGTGCTTGGAGTTGATCTAACGACAAGATCACAGTTTCCTCTTCTTAGTACTGTCCAAACGATCCAAGTAGCTGATTTTTTAGAGCGTCTAGATGTATTTTTTATGTTCGCTATGGTGATTGGGATTTATTTCAAAGTTAGCATCTTGTTTTATGCTTCTATAATAGGTACAGCTACTTTATTTAAAATTAAATCTCCTTCCCGTCTAGCGTATCCTTTAGGTATCATTGTGCTGTTTTTGTCGATTACAATCGCTAGTAATTTTCAAGAACACCTTTATGAAGGGCTGCACGTAGCAAGATTTCTTTTGCATATGCCGCTATTTTCTATCGTACCCCTACTGCTTCTGATTATCGCCTTTTTAAAAAATAGGAAGAAGCAGCACAGATAGTATATCTCTACTAAATAGAAAAAATGGCGTTAAAATTATTGAGGTGATGTTCGTGTATATATGGTTTTATGATCATTTTGTTAATACCATCTTATTTCCGCTTACTTGTATCATGCTAGTGTGCCTGTCATTAGGACTGTATGCATACTTTAAATTAAAAAAAATGAAAAATTGATACTAGACGGCTATTTTTCTCATTCAAAATAAGAAAGATACAACAAGATAGAAAGCAACTGTTATTCCCGCTGCAATTAAAGCTGGCTTTAATTTATACTTGGCATATTCAATAACAGATAAATCTAATATTTTGGCAATGGTATTCGTATCGTCGCTTAAAGGTGAAGAAAACGCTCCAAAGGAACCGCTCGCAAACACCGCACCGATAATTAAAGGCAAAGAAAGATCTGCAGAACTTGCAAGCGATACGCCAAGCGGCATTAAAATCCCCCACGTTCCCCAAGCAGATCCGATAAAGTAAGAAATAGCGGCTCCAAAGATAAACATGAACGGAGTGACAAACATTTGAGGAATCCACTTAGAATGTGCCGTCACGAAATTTGAAAAACCTAAGTCTTCTGTCACAGCGGATAATCCCCATACTACCGATAACAACAAAATAACGGACATCAAGTCATTGCCTCCTGTGATAAAACCATTAAGCAAATTCTGTAATGTAAAGCGCTGAAACAAGAAAAAAATGAGGGTAATTAACGTAGTCATAATTAAAGCTACTACCATCGCTTCTAACACGTCTGCTTTAATAAATGCTTCAAAAAAGGTGTGACTCTTACGATGTCCACTCCACCATGTTAAAAGTAAGGTAAGTGAAATCACAACAAGTAAAGGTACTAACAAATTCCAAGGCTTAGAAGGCAAATCCTTCGATACGCAAGGATGACAATCATGCCAATCTTTTTCGTCTTCTTCCTCGAGCTTCATAGGAGCCGTAGACGTTGAATGATGAAAAAAGCTGAAATAAATCCCTACTAAAATAATCACAATCGAAAAGAAATTATAAGGAATGCTTTGAATAAACAAAGAATAAGCGTCTTGTTTTATGCCTTGATGATCAATTGCCATTTGAATGATTGAGACCATATATCCTACAAATGCCGTTGCCACGGGAATTAAGACGATAACAGGAGTAGCAGTTGTTTCAATAACAAACCCTAGCTCTGCTGTCGTCATTTTCACTTTTTTCAGCAGCGCTCTCATAATGGGCGCGATCGTCACAAAACGAAATGTGGGAGCACTGAAGGTTCCAATGGTTGAAACATAGGTTAAAATAAGAGCTTTTTTTCTTGTATCAATTCTTTCTGCAGCTGTTTCCACAAAACCTTTAACTCCTCCAGCCATCTTAATCATTCCGATAAGCCCTGAAAACGCGTATAAAAAGACAACGATTTCTATATTACTTTTATTTCTAAGAGCTTGTACAACGTAGTGAAGTAACTTTTCAACACCTCCGACAATCGAATGATCAATCAAATAAGCGCCTACTAATAAGCCTAAAAACAACCCTGGCAGCACTTGTTTGGTGAAAATAGCTATTGGAATAACAATTAAAAACGGTATAATTGAAAACCAACTAGATTCCATAGGACTCTCCCCTATCTTAAAAACCATATTAGACGTCTTCACGTATCGTTCATTAGCTTTTAATGTAACCCCAATAATATGTGTATATTCACGAAAACGATACGTATAAGCAGCACTGATTGAATAAACTATTTCTAATTAAAAACAGCATAGTAAAAATCTTTATTTCTACAACAAAAAAAGCAGTTTGCACATGCAAACTGCTTTTGAAAAGAAGCGGAAGACGAGGTTCGAACTCGCGACCCCCACCTTGGCAAGGTGGTGTTCTACCACTGAACTACTTCCGCGCAATATATAAAAGTAAAGATACGGGTGAAGGGACTTGAACCCCCACGTCATAAGACACTAGATCCTAAGTCTAGCGCGTCTGCCAATTCCGCCACACCCGCGTGTGAATTGAAAAATAACTCCAAAATGGCAGGGGCAGTAGGAATCGAACCCACACTGACGGTTTTGGAGACCGTAGTTCTACCTTTAAACTATGCCCCTAGAAATGATTTCTTCAAAAGAACCTCGTTTATTGACGACGCTATATTATAATAAAACATATATGGAATTTCGTCAATAGGTCTTTTTATGAATCATGACTAGTACTGGCGACTTCAAAAAAAACTGTGAGGCATATCACAGCTTTTCACACTTCCCACCCCCAGTTGCAGCACCTTTTATCCTCTACCATTTATTTTTATAAGCTTTCTGCAAAAGCACTTTTTAGGAAAAGTGCAGAACTATACAAAATGTCTCCAAAATCGCGTGAAGACTGAAAGAATATGGAGGAGTGCAGATTTTACAGGAGGCACGTTTTTTTGAGAATCCGTATTAAAATCCACAGGTTCCCCCTCATTTCCCACAAGCGTACTGTGAGAAATTTTAGTTTCAATAGCCCCTGTTAGCTCGGCTGCAAATTCTTCACTATCTATCATAACCATAGATTCAGTATTTAAAAATACAGAACGTGAATCTAAGTTAAAAGAACCAACTGCGCTCAAACGCTGGTCGTAAACAACGGATTTCCCGTGAATGGAATAAGGCTGTTGATATTCATAAAGCTTTGAAGCCGCTTTTATGACGCGATTTTTCACTCCTAAGTATGCAGAAAAAGCCATAGCATTCGGAGTGGACGTAATAGAATTCGTTAAAATAATTCTTTGCACTTTAGATTTTACTGACTTATCTATATACTGTTCCATCTCTTTTGTTGGTACAATATAAGGACTTTGAATGACAATGGATTTTTCAGCTTGCTCGGAAAGCTTAATAAACGTTTTCCATATAAAAGGGCTTTTATTCATTCTTTGAATAGGATTTGTAATAAAAGAAACCTTTCTTGTAGGCATCGTTGATTCTCTCCATACAATATAGGGATGGACAAAGGGTTCGTTTGCCTTTTTGGCCTCTTCGTATTGATCTATTAACAATTTCTTTCCTGAAAGGCCACGAAATTGTTTAGTTTTCTTGAGCTTTGGAAAAGCTTTGCGCGTATACGGGTGGTTCCATAATTTCTCTACATACTTCTCCATTGAGAGAATGACACTATTACTTTCTTGCTTTGTATTATAAATCAGCACATCACGGTCATAGACAAAATTTTTATCCGGTTGACTGGCCAAGTATTTATCTCCAATATTTCGTCCTCCACTAATACCTAATTGGCCATCGACTACTATTATTTTATCGTGAAGACGGTTATGCCATGTCCAAGGTTTAAGAATAGTAAAGGGCTCATAGTACTTTAATTCAATATTACTGTGGAAAGCTAGAGCATAAAGAACATTTTTTCTCTTGCCTTTTAACCCATGAGAGATCCCGTCTAACAGCACTCGAATACGTATACCTCGGTCCGCAGCTTCGAATAAAGCACCCATAAGTAAATCCGACGAACGACCTTTGCCGATGGAAAAGTACGCAATATCGATTGTATGCCTCGCTTCTTGAATCATCTGCATCCGAACAAGTCCTGAAAAATAACCGTTTTCCAAAAGCATAACGCGGTCTGTGGATTCTTTCTTTCCGTAAAAATTCTCAGTATTCATTACTTTTAAGTCTTTTCCCTTGTGCAAAGGGACATAAAACAGTACCAATGCAGTTACGAATACATATATGAAGTACAATACGACAATCATTATTAGTATATTTATTAGCATGTTTCCTGTCACAATCCCTTTCCATTCTTATCGTTCTGTTTTTATTAGGATTCTTACTTTTTTAACTTCTATACCTTTTAAAATAAGAATGGAACGATGGATTATTTGTTACACTACTGTTGATTTCCGTGCAAGCCTTCGCTTCCGCTCCTGCAGGGTCTCACCTATTCTGTTTTCCCTATAGGAGCCTTCGCCTTGCCCTCTAAACAACTGCTAGAAGCTATTATATACACGAAACCTACATTCACTCTGCCAATAAAAAAAAGCAGAAGTTCATTATCTTCTGCTTTTGCAATTTATACCCTATTGTGAACCTGCTCTAAGTGTAAGTAAAACAGCGGCTCTTTTATTGATTAAGGTCGTTTTCCATATCTTTTATGTCTTGCTGAAACTCAGTTAAACGCTGGCGCTGTGTTTCAGAAGCATTTTCAAGCGCATTCTCGATTTGCTGAGAGGCTTCGTTCACTTCACCTATCGCTTGCTTCGCTTCATGTCCATAGGATGCATCATTTTTAGCTTCATTTGCCTGTTCATATGCATCTACTGCTTCTTTATGCCCCTGCTGTGCTGCTTGAAACGATTGTTGTTTATCTTTGTTATATGGGAATTTTTTCATCATAGTGCTCCTTTCCATTTGTTCACTCTATAGTGTGGCATTTTTCCACTTATTCATACGACGTTTCAATAGGTTGAAGCTGCGTAAATATTCCGCATAACAACTTCCTTTATTATTTAAGAGCGTCCAATGATATCTTTTATCCCTTGAAATACTTTCTATATTTTACATAAATGTATAATCACTTTCTTTAGCGGACATCATACGAATAGCTTATTTGAACGTCAAAATATATTGGGGTTGACTGCATGCACTTGTTTCTTTCCTTTTTGATCATTTGTGCAGGGATTATATGGATGGAAATAAAAAGATTACCTCAACACTCTCATAAAAAAGAACGGAAAATTTTTATTGTATTCATGACAATCAGTATCATGATCGCTCTTGCAAAAATCTTTCGGCTGCCTCTACCGAACCCTTCTGATTGGGTAGAAGCAATGTTTCAGCCTTTAAGTCACTTATTATTCCGTTGGATCACTTAATTCGTGTATATGGCAAAAGGATGTGCTCATTTTGCTTAATGAAATCAATATTTCGGCTGCGCAATTTCGCAAGCTAGTAACTTTATATAGCATCGGAAGCACAATTATTGTTGTGCCTGCCGCTATTACGGCTGATGCTCATCAAGATGCCTGGATTGCAGCACTTTTTGGTGTAGCATCAGGAATTGGCTTAGTTTTGCTTTTTACCTCACTTGGAAAAATGTTTCCAACGCTTACGCTGATGGAAATGAACGAAAAAATTTTAGGTAAACTGTTTGGAAAGATTGTTTCTGCTGTTTTTGTATTATCCAATTTGTTTATCAGCAGTCAAGTTCTTTACTATGTAGGGAATTTTCTCACTACACAAATTCTTCCCTACACGCCGCTTACAGCCATCCACATTGCATTTATGGGTGTGGTTATCGTAGGAGTACGCCTAGGAATAGAAGTTATTGCACGAAGTGCCGAGATTTTATTCCCTTGGTTTGTCGGATTATTCGGACTTCTGATTTTGTCTATGATTCCGCAAATTAAAATAGAGCATATTCAGCCTGTGCTTGAAATACATCCAAAAGCTTTTATTCGGGCTGTTTTAACGTTTTTAAGCATGAGTTCTTTGACTTATACGATTTTGCTTATGATTTTTCCTTCTCATACACCAGACACAAAAAAGTCCACTCAATCTTTTTATATAGGGAATATAGCCGGTGGACTAGTGATGGTTACGTTAATCTTACTCGGAATTTTAGTGCTTGGTCCTTATTACTCCCAAATCACCATGTTTCCAAGCTATGAATTAGGAAGAAGAATTGATGTAGGAAACTTTCTTCAAGGAATTGAAGTAGTCATTGCTATTTTGTGGTTTATTACTCTCTTTTTTAAGCTTTGCATTTACTTTTACGCTACTCTTTTGGGGTTTGCCAATGTATTTCATATAAAGGACTACAAGCTATTTTCTTTTCCAGTCGCACTCATCATGATTACACTTTCCCTTATTGTATATCCAAGCGTTTCTTATCAAAAAGATTGGGATACAAAAACGTGGATTCCCTACAGCTTACTTGTAGGCATCTTATATCCGCTTTTCCTTTTAATTGCAGGATTTATTCAAAACAAAAAGCAGCATTCTTCTAACAGCGACTAAAAAATCAAAAACCTTTAATAGAGAATGCACCTTCAGTATAAGTAGTTATTTTTCTGGAAAATATAACATTAATTATTCATGTATAGGAGCTAGTCTATGCTAGGGGTATTGGGGTTACTTATTGTTTGCACGCTCGTCATTTGGTTTGAAGTACCTAACTTACGGCAAAAAAAAGCGAAGAAAGAATTATGGCTATTCTACACAGTTCTTGCAATTGGAACGTCCGTAAGCATCTGTAAAGCACTGGGTTTGTATGTTCCAAATCCTTCTGATTTATCAGCTGCTATCTTTAGACCAATCAGCATATTTTTACTTCATTTATTATCTTAATACGTAAGACGAGGAAGTGAATACCGTGAAACCTGTAGTTAAAATTTCAACGATTCAATTTCGCATGCTCGTCATGCTTTATACAATTGGAAGCACAATTGTTATTGCTCCAGCGGCTATGACTGTTGATTCTAAGCAAACTGCTTGGATTCCGGCTATTCTCGGAGTAGCATGCGGATTTGTATTAGTGAAAGTATATATAGCTCTCGGACTTTTATTTAAAGATAAAAATCTGGTAGAAATCAATGATGTAGTATTTGGAAAATATCTAGGAAAAGGTGTATCTTGTTTATTTGTCCTATCTACTGTCATAACGTGCAGCCGCATTGTATACTACGTCGGGAGTTTTTTAAATACCCATATTATGATGGAAACGCCGCTGCTTGCTATTCATATTATTTTTATGCTTGTAGTTGTGTTCAGGGCAAGACTCGGGCTAGAAACAATTGCACGCTGCTGTGAAATCTTTTTCCCGTGGTTTGTTGGCCTTCTCGGAATTTTTATTTTTTCACTAACTCCTCAAATGAAACTTGAAAATCTTATGCCTTTAATGGACATTCACTTAAAACCGCTGACTCATTCGGTTCTTATCTTTCTTAGCATTACTTATTTTACTTTTGCTCCTTTGATGATGATTTTCCCCCTTCATTTAAGAAAACCTGAAAAAGGAGCTAAAGCTTTAATGAGCGGCAGCCTGCTAGGTGGATTTATTATGGTAATTGTTATTTTTTCTTGTATAATCGTTATTGGTTCTTATCATTCTTCAACTACCATGTTTCCCGTATATGAAATGGCTAAGCGAATTGAGGTGGGAAATTTTTTGCAAGGAATCGAGGTAATTATTGCCATTATATGGTTTCTTACTCTTTTCTTTAAAGTTTCTCTTTATTTTCATGCTTCCATCGCTGGACTTTGTCATATTTTTAACATCAATGAAACTCGATTTCTAACGTTACCGATGGGATTAATTGTTACGACTTTTTCCATTATTGTGTACCCAACCATTACCTATCAAAAAACATGGTTAGCCGAAACGTGGATTCCCTATAGTTTTTTGATGGGAGCTTTATATCCTTTTATTCTTCTTATCATAGGATGGATTCGTTTTAAACCAGCTAAAATAAAAATAAAAAAGATAATAAAATCCACATAAAAAAAGCAGGTAGTCACCTGCTTTTTTATGCTTGAAGCGCTTGAAGCCCTGCTTGGTTTAAGAAATGCCAAGGCTTATTAAAGTGGGGTTGAAAGAAAAAGTCCATAAAGCCAAGCTCATCGATCGTCATTTCCTGCTGTACGCATACGGACAATGTATTAATTGCTTGAGTAGCATCAATTTTAGAAATAACCTGTGCACCTACAATTCGTCTCGTTTCTTCTTCATATACTACTTTTAACGTAATATTTTCGTACGTTGGCATGAATTCTGGTCGGTTATTTTCTGATATTGTGATACTTTTCACATTCATATCAAAAAGAGAAGCCGCTGTTTCAGTTATGCCGGTAGATGCAACATTGTAATCATAAATATGCAAGCCTGATGTTCCTTGTGTTCCCATATACTTGATCGTCGGTTTAACAAGGTTTTGAGCAACTAATGTTCCCATTCTAACCGCATTTGTAGCAAGCGGAATATAGGCATGTTTCTTAATCGGATTGTAGTAAATCGCACAGCTATCTCCGGCCGCAAATATATCTTTTTTGCTTGTTTGCATATATTCATCAACCACAATTGCGCCGTTTGGAAGCATGTCTACCTGCCCTTTTACTAAGTCTGTGTTTGGACGAAAGCCAACACACAAAATAACAAGATCCGCTTCATATTCACCTGCAGTTGTCACTACTTTTTCAACAGATCCATCGCTGCCTGCAAATTTAGTAACCGCTTGGTTTAATGCTAATGTAACTCCCCGCTTTTTAAATTCCGTTTCCATCAAGCTTGTAAACTCTGGATCAAGATATTTATTTAAAATACGATCAGCACTATCAATGAACGTGACTTCTTTTCCATACACTTCAAAGGCTTCTACTAATTCTGCACCAATATAACCCGCACCAATTACGGCGATTTTTTTTGCTTGTTTTGCTTTTTCGATAATGTGATTAGCATGCTGATAGTTTTTACAAAGCACAACATTATTTAAATCGATGCCTTCAAGGTTTGGAATAATCGGCCATGATCCAGTCGTCATCACTAATTTATCAAATGTATCTTCAAATTCTTCGTTTGTTTCTAAGTTTCGCACCGCTATTTTTTTGTCTTCTGTATCAATATTCGTCACTTCATGTTTCATTTTCATATTTACACCCATCTCTTGCAATTCAGACGGTGAAGAGTAAAATAAACCATTTGCATCTTTTACGACCCCGCCTACATAGAGCGCAATTCCACAAGACAAAAATGAAACATTATCATTTCGCTCATAAACTGTAATTTTAGCTTCTGGATAAAGTGCTGCCATATTTTTCACTGCTGCTGTTCCTGCATGTGTACACCCTACTACTGCAATTTTCATAGATGATATCCCCCTTAGGATTATAGAAAATATAATTTGTGAAGTTTTTCACATATATTGTGAAATGTTTCACATATCTTTTACAATTCTTATTATACAAACATGTTTGTTCTTTTTCAAGAGATATGTGAAAAAAATCACATACTTTTTTAAAAAAATATGTTACAGAGTTCTTTAAATAGCATTGAAGCTTGATATGATGCACTTTTTTTGTTGATGCGCTGCTGATGAACAATTTCATCAGCTTGTTTTTTTACGTAGAAACTCACTATCCAATGCACTCTCTAACAAAAAAAATAAACCGGATAAAATAATCATCGCTAAAATAGATACACGGATTCCGCTTACAAGCAAGTCTGCTATATAAACCGATAGAAAAGTAAAAAATATGTCCACAAAAGCTGCAGATGCTACAAATAATACTCTGTTCATCCTAGCATTCTTCATTAAAAAAATAAGCGCCTTTGAAAAAAGCTCTGTGATAGAGCCAAACACAAAAATAAAAAATAGAAATAAACATATGGCCCAGTAAGAGTCATACTCCACTCCCATCACTCTAAGGAAGCCTATAAAACCAAAAAAGTAGCTTCCCATTAAGATAGCTAAAATGATTAGTACCATCGCTCCTGCTATAAAGAACGCAATTAAACGATCCATTCCCTTGCTTTTTCTTTTCATTGTTCCATGCCACCTTACTTATGATTCAATCCGTATTATACCAAAAAGAGGACGAGACATAACGAAACGAATCCATTCTAAAAACAAACAACTAGTACACATGAGCGGAGTCACTTTGGACACCGCCTTTGATTTCCGTGCAAGACTTCGCCTTGTCCTCCAATCAACTGCTAGAAAGACCTACACACGAAACCTACATTTACCACAACAAAAAAACGAACCACGAATCAAACATCTTGATCAATGGTTCGTTTTTCACTTTGTCTAAAATCTTTTTGTCCTAGTCTCTTTTCTACTTTACTTATCTTTTTTATCTTGAAGAGCTTGTTTTAAAGCATCTCCCAAGCTTGAACCAAATGCTCCGTCATCGTTGTATTTGTTAAGAAGCTTTCGTTCTTCTCGTTTTGAAATCTTTTTCTTTTTATCCTCGGCTTTTTCCACTACTTGACATGAACGGCATTGGAAATACGTACCTGCTTTTCCTGAATGAATTTCCATTCGTTTATGACACTGCGGACAGCGTCGGTTCGATAGTTTAGGGTCTTTTGCGCGTCTATAGCTGCACTCAAGGCTTGAACAAACGAGCACTCTTCCTTGCTTTGTTTTCTTTTCTTTTAAGAACGAACCGCATTCCGGACATTTAGAGCCCGTTAAATTATGAGGTTTGTACGTTTGATTACTTGTTTTTACTTGCTTGACTAGCTTTTCTGTTTGTTCGCGAATATTCGTTAAAAACTCTTTTGCATTTCCTTTTCCTTTAGCAATTGCTTCTAAGTCACGTTCCCATTTAGCCGTAAGCTCAGGAGACTTTAACTCGTCTGCTACTAAGTCAATCAGCTGCTTTCCTTTTTTTGTTGCGTGCAGACGGTTATTTTGGCGATCAATGGATTCGTTTTGCAGAAGTTTTTCAATAATATCTGCGCGTGTTGCCGGCGTACCTAAGTTGTGTTTTTCCATTTGTCCAAGAAGATCGGCTTCTGTATAGCGCTGCGGCGGCTCTGTAAATGCACTTTTCATCGTTACATTTTGAATGAGCAGCTTGCTGCCTTCTTTCATATCAGGCAGCTTCACCGTTGCTTCTGAGTCTCCACCAGAAACTTTTTTGAAGCCTGCATTCACAACTTGCTTTCCGCTCGCTACCAACAGTTCCCCGTTTACTTCAAGCTCTGCTTTAACCACTTCATACTCATATGCAGGATAAAACAATGAAATAAATCGCTTTGCAATTAAGTCATACAGCTTTCGTTCATCAGCTGATAAGTCCTGTAAAAACACAGGCTGATCCGTTACGATAATCGCATGGTGATCACTTACTTTTTCATTATTAACCACTCGCTTTGGCAGCTGTGCATTTTTTAAAATTGGACGAACTTCTTCTTTATATACAGCAGAGATGCTTTCCAAGCGCTCTTTCATAGTGGAAACCATATCTGTTGTTAAATAACGAGAATCTGTACGTGGATACGTGACTAACTTATGCTGTTCATATAACTTTTGAAGTACATTCAATGTCTTCTTAGCAGAGAAGTTAAAGCGTTTGTTAGCGTCGCGCTGCAGTTCATTTAAGTCATAAGGAAGCGGCTGCGCTTCTTTATGGATTTTACGCTTGATTGTTTTCACAACTGCTTCACCTGATAATTTTGAGTGCAGCTCTTTTGCACGTTTTTCATCAAAAATGCGCTTTTCATCGCCCTTTTGCCAAGCTGCTTCAAACGACGAAAACTGAGCTGTAAGCGTCCAATATTCACTAGGTTTGAATGTGTTAATTACTTGTTCACGCTCAATTATCATCGCAAGCGTCGGTGTTTGTACACGTCCTGCTGATAATGGTTCTTCGTATTTAGTCGTTAACGCTCTCGTTACGTTTAAACCGATAAGCCAATCGGCTTCTGAACGGCAAACTGCTGAATCATACAAACGATTAAACTCTTTTCCTGGTTTTAGCTGTTTAAACCCGTCACGAATCGCTTTGTCCGTTTGAGACGAAATCCAAAGACGTTTAAACGGCTTGTTCCAGCGTACCTTTTCCATAATCCAGCGTGCTACAAGCTCTCCTTCACGCCCTGCATCAGTCGCAATAATTAACTCGCCAATATCCTTTCTTTTTGCTAGATCGGATACTGTACGAAACTGAGAGCTCACTTTACGAATTACTTTTAGTTTCATTTTCTCAGGCATAATTGGCAGATCTTCTAATCGCCATGTTTTATATTGGTTATCATAATCCTCTGGTGTTTGTAATTCAACTAAATGGCCGAGTGCCCATGTTACGACATACTTTGGCCCTTCAATATACCCTTTTTTTGTTTGTGTGCTGCCAAGCACGCGCGCAAGATCACGTGCTACACTTGGCTTTTCTGCTAATACAAGTGATTTCATTTTATGTATACCTCCAATTCACTTGTTCCATTATACATGATTGTATACTTTTTGTACGACTTCAAGATTAAGTTTACATAACCATATTATAATAAATAAAGCTGAAGAATTTCTCTTCAGCTTCTAGCTACTTCTTTTTATAAAATAGTCGCGAGATAATTAAACCGATAGCTCCTAAAACGATAAATAACAAGGCTCGTATAGCCATTGGGATAAAAGGTAAATCATATAAAACGAGTTTAAAAAGTGTTAAGAACAAAATGCCCACGCCGACATATGTTGCTGTTTTAAAATTTCGAAGTGATCCTATTACGAATGCAGCAATGGACAAGCATAGCCAAACGGCCGTCATAATAAGCGTTTGTGTATTAGCGGAAAGATCAGTGGTTCCAGCGACCGTCACTTCCGTTGCAAAAATTAAAGAAAGAATAGAAAAAACAATACTTCCTCCAATTTTGAATGTATCGTGCTCATCTTTTTCTGTTTTTTGAATACTGATCCATACAAATACTAGAATAGAAGCTAACACAACAACCCAATTTAATGTCGGAAGGGACAGCACTTGTTCGATTGGTGTAACTAAGATATACGTGGCACTCAGTATATAAATCGTATAAGAAAACAGTTGATGAAGTAGATTTTTATACGTCATGGCGATATAGTAAACAGCAAGTCCTTGAATCACATATAAAATGACTCCTTCTCTTAAATCGACGAGCTGATGAATAAAAAACGCTACTGCAACAATTAAATAGGTAATAAAAAATTCAAATTTCTCCTTAGAACTTCTTACTGTGTAAACACCTAATGCGTAAATAATAACTAGCGCAAGCAGCACCATGGTGGTCGTGCCATCGTCAAAAACGGCAAGCAGCCAGCCGTACGTAGCTGCTAAACTCGATAGAAGGGTAAACGCATATACTTGGAGTACGGATTGTGATAGAAAAAAGCTAGAAATTAAGCATAAATGCTGAATCAGAATCGCCATACCTAATAACGCTTTTACACCATTATCACCAACAAACGAGTAATAAAGGAGTAGCGTAAGATTTAATAGTACCGCGGAAAGAACATATAAAATTGAATACTTTTGTTTGATTGCCACATATAAAAAGGCAATATACAGAAGCGTTTCATAGCCAATGAAAACCAGAGCATTAGGCGAATTACTTTCAATAAGAAAAGGAACTAGTACGCCTCCAACCGCGCTAATAATCCCTAATGCCTGTGAACGATAAAAGACTGTCGCGATCATCCCTAAGATAATCCAGCTCGTATTTAGTATAAAAGCAAGCGTTGGTCCTGCTAAATGATATAGGCTATGCATCGCAAACGTCGTTAACATGAGAATAGGAATAGCTCCTCCTACAAGTACTTGCCCGAGCACCAGCCTACCCTTTTTGATTTGGAAATGACCTGTTACAGCAAAACCTATCGAAACAACGAAACCGAGAACAACTTTTGCTTTTTCATTCATTAATCCATAGTCAGAGGCTGCTTTAAATCCCCATAGCACGCCAATAATAAATACGAAAATAAAAATTCTCGGCAGCCATGTTTGAAAAAGGACTTTTTCCCAATCAACAGGCTCTTCTATTGCCTGTGAGCTTTTAGCTGCTGTTTGAGCAGGACGTTTAGTCGTCTCCTGGCGCAGCTTGGGAGGAGCGTGAACTGGTGGTCTTGGAGAATTTGTTTTATATACAAGCGACTTTAGCTTGGCTACGTCTTCTTCTAAACTGCTTATTTTTCGTTCAAGCTCTTCTATTCTTTCGTTTTCCATATTTCCTCACCCTTTCTCTTTAAAGTATTTGTGATTTTTATATGTATACCTTACAGCACTTAACTATTATACCATTAAAAGGAATATCACTTAGAAACATTCTATTTTTAGCAAAAAAAAATACAGCGCCCTTTTCAAAAGAAAAGTTCGTTGTATAGGATGTGCTGCCTTTTTTATGTCACTTTCTCGCTGTATGTACTATGAAATCCCGCTTCAATGTGGGCTACTTGAAAGCTATGATGACCAATTAAATATTTAACAATATCCACACGGTCAATTTTAACTGGCTTATTGTTCATTGCTTCTCGCACCATAGATTGAAATGTTTCTTTGCAAAACTTCTTTTCATGAAGCAGAATCGTTTCACAATACTCTTCATGGTCTCCCTCTGAAATACGATAATAATGCATTTCTTTCACCCCTTTTTAATGTTATACCTATTACATACCCCAAATATTGCTATTTTAACAAATTAATTTTATTATTCTTTATTTTTCCATTTGTATATAATTTACAGCGCAACGTTTCGAAACTCATCGTTATAAATGCTAATTTGAAGACGCTGAGAAAAACGTTCTTCTTCAATGTAGGTCTCAGGCATTAATCCAACAGGATATACCCTCGGGTTTTCGCCGCTTCCTAATATGTATACATACATCTTTCCTTCGCTTGTATATCGAACTTTCGTCGAAATACCTCCTTGCCCTTGAAGAGGCGCATAAACCGCTCTTACATTATCTCTAATTTCTTGTACAAATCCATGTAGTTCAACATCCGAATCGTAATAGTGGTTTGCTTCATACAAGCCGTAAATACGAGACTTATCGATATCACATAATATGTTCCAAAATTCAGATAAATCTTCTTGGAACAACACTTGAATAAAATTTCGTGCAGCTTCTTGCTGTTCTTTTGTTAATTCTTTTGTTAGCGCAAACTCTTCATTTTTTAACATCTCAGTCACCTCCCTTATGTATGTAATACGACAAGAGATACAAATAACCTCTTTTTTCAGCTTATTAGCAACCAATTTATTTTTCACATTAAAAATTGAAAAGCTATCTCGACTAAGATGTCAAAATAACTCTTCAATTACTGTAGAATAATTACGTAAAATACTCGATTTTCGCATTTGGAAAATACTGATCAATGTAATATTCCAACGTCTCTCTTAATTCTTGTTCTTCATCTTTTGCGTATACATACTTTCCAATCCCGTAACGCCCCCATTTGTAGCGGCGCTCTTCTTCATTCATCTCAAGCTTTGTTTTCGGATAGTTTTTCTCAATCACCCGTTTGGCCGGCTTGGTAAAGCGATGCTGAATCATTTCAAATGTAATATCATCTCTTGACTCTTCAGGTATAGAAGCATCAAGCTTTTCAAACAGCTGACGGTATCCCTCTTGCCAACCTTCATGGATGTAAATAGGCGCCACAATAAAGCCAAGTGGATATCCGGCTTTTGCAACTTTATTAGCAGCTTCAATCCGGTAATCAAGAGGAGATGTACCAGGTTCAAAGTTTTTTATAACATAATCTGCGTTTATGCTAAAGCGAAAGCGCGTGCGACCATTATGTTTAGCATCCAATAAATGATCCACGTGATGAAACTTAGTCACAAAGCGCAGTTGACCTAGTTCACTTTCCCCAAAATATTCAATTGCGCGCTTTAATGAATGTGTTAAATGATCAATTCCTACGATATCAGATGTACAAGCCGCTTCAAATCGCGTTATTTGAGGGGCTCTTTCCTGCATATATTGCTCTGCTTGACCTAATATTTCTTCCACATTCACGTACGTGCGAATATATGGTTTGCTTCCCATTGTTGTCTGCAAATAACAATAGTGACAGTGCCCCATACACCCTGTTGCAAAAGGTATTGCATATTCAGCTGACGGTTTAGATGTATCAAATTTCAAGGTTTTACGCACACCAACTACTAAAGTAGACTTGGCATTGCGGTATTTTTGCAAATCATTTTTTCCCGGTATATTACGCACTTGATTATGAGAAGTTGTTTGACGAATCTCAATTCCCATCTTCTCAAATTTTTCTTTTAATTGAACACCAAGCGGGTACTCCATTGCTCCTGGCTCAATGTATACTAATTGAGGTACAAAAGGTTTTATCATCATGTACACTTCCTTTTTTCTAATACTAATAGCGTTTGAAAAATAAAAAGACTCTATCCGTGGTAATTATTTTTTAGATCAAAAAAGACTCTCTATTTAAGAGAGCCTTGCGTCAATTATATTGTTCATAATCAAATATCTTGTTATACATGTTCTCTGCTTCTTCATACGTTGAATACACAGCATCATCTTCAGCTAACAAATGATAAGACTCATGCAGAAACAGCGCTTTTTCACCTTTATTTTCAGGATGTTCAACAATTTCAGCTTGATTAATATTGGCAACGTTTGCCGTATGAGGATTTCGGTAAATAACAAATACTTGATCTCCTACTTGATATTCTTTTTTCTCCACGATCATCATCCTTTTCTTTTTTCTTTACTCGTATGATGTCCGCTTTTACTCATTTTATCCGATAAAAACACGCGGTGAGATCATCAAGAATTTATACGCTTTTACGCTCAATAAACCGAAAAGGAAGCTCAATTTTTTGAGGATCCTTGCTCCTGACTAGTTTAAAAAGCGTTTCGCCCATTTCTTTGAGAGGAAGTTCGATCGTTGTGATTTGTAAATAAGAAGAAAGCGGATGATTATCAAAACCAATAATAGCTAAATCGCCTGGAACTGATATACCCGCTTGTTCGCACTGAGCTTTTATACCAATAGCGACTTGATCGTTTGTTACTAAAAGCGCCTGAGGCCGATTTTTCATCTGCACCAATTTTTTCACCACTTTTTCACCATCTGTCACGTTCAAACAGCCTTGAAACACCCATTCCGGATGATAAGGCTCATTTATTCTTTCTACATATTCTTTGTATGCTTGCTGCCTCTGTTGACTATTTGTACCCGTCATTCTTCCAATACAGTAGCCAATATCCGTATATCCTTTTTCTTTTAAATACATGAGCGCTTTCTTAAAAGCTGCATAATGATCAACGTATACGGAGCGAATAGAACGATTTTTTACGTTTTCGCACACGGCTATCGGCCCGTACTGCTGATAATATTCAATCGTGCTCCAGCTGCCTGCTCTAGAACAAATAATCACTCCATCAACCTGCTTTGTTTTTAGCATATGAAGCGCTTCTTCTTCTTTTTTTACATCATAGTTCGTCTGACAAATAACAAGCTGATACTGCTTTTCTAACGCTTGAGAGGCCACTCCTTCTAAAAGCAGACTGAAATAAGGATGATTAATAAAAGGCAAGACGACAGCAATCATATTTGTTTTCCCTTTTGATAAGTGAACGGCATTAATGTTTTGTTCGTAATTAAGTTCTTGAATTACTTCTTCTACCAGACGGCGCTTTTCTTCTTTTACATACGGATGATGATTTAAAACCCGTGACACGGTCGAAACAGATACACCAGCTTTTTTTGCGATATCTCGGATATTTGTCATGTTTTCACCTTTTTCTCTTGCGCTGAAACGCGTTTCATACTTTATTCTCATTATAAAGTGAAACAGCAATAAGCTAAACCCGTTACAATCATGTTTTTATTCACTTATATAAGGAGGTCATATCATGGGTATTTTATTATTCATTTTATTATGCGGAATTGAAATCGGAGGAGCGGCTTATGCACTTAAACAAAATGAGACACTTTGGAAGGAGCTAGATGAAAAAAAGCCGACTGATTTTTTCAAACAGTAAAAAACCCTTAAAAAGAATGTTCTTTTTAAGGGTTTGATATTACGCAGCTTCTTTAGATGATTTTGATTTTTTATTTAAACGAGGAAAGCCAATTACAATCGCAATGATACCGCAAACCGCTGTTAACATTGGATAGAATGTAAATGGAATAATCTCAACCGGTGAAACTTTAGCAAATCCTGCTGCGAGAAGCATTTGTGCACCGTAAGGGATAAGCCCTTGAACGCTGCATGAAAACAAGTCGAGCAGACTGGCTGATTTACGATTATCAATTGAATACTTATCAGAGATTTCTTTCGCTAACGGACCTGCTGTAATAATTGAAATCGTGTTATTAGCCGTGGCTAAATTGGTTAAACTTACTAATCCAGCGATGCTGAATTCTCCGCCTTTTTTTGTTTGAATGCGTCGTGTTAATAGGTTCAATAAGAACTGAATACCACCGTTATAGCGAATGAGTTCAACCATTCCGCCAATTAAAAGAGATAAAATAATTAATTCCGACATTCCGCCAATACCTTCTGTCACAGTTTTAGCAAGAGAAGAAAGCGTGTAGCTTCCGTCAGCTAATCCAATTACGCCGGCTAATACAATTCCTCCGGTTAAAATGCTTAATACGTTTGCACCAAATATGGCAGCAACGAGTACGCCGACATAAGGCAAGATTTTAAACCAGCTAAAATCTTTAATTTCTACTGATGACGTATTGCCTAGCGTCATTACAAGTAATAAAATCACTGTAACAATCGCTGCAGGAAGGACAATAAAAAAGTTTACTTTTAATTTATCTGACAT
Source organism: Priestia sp. FSL W8-0524 (assembly GCF_038005965.1). NCBI lineage: Bacteria > Bacillati > Bacillota > Bacilli > Caryophanales > Bacillaceae > Priestia > Priestia sp. FSL W8-0524. The sequence goes on along the minus strand of NZ_JBBOUG010000001.1, from coordinate 1,919,837 downwards.
ATTTGTTTTTTGCGTACGAACTGCCGCAATGGTCGTATCAGAGATTACGGATAAATTATCTCCAAACATTGCACCACCAACAACAGCAGCAATTGCCAATGTAATGGATACATGCGCCTGCTCACTGATTCCTACAGCGATAGGCCCTAACGCAGCGATCGTTCCCATTGACGTTCCCATCGAAATTGAAATGAATGCGCCAATAACGAAGATTCCGACTACCACTAAGCTTTGCGGAAGCACAGACAGAGCTAAGTTTACCGTTGAATCAACAGCTCCCATGCCTTTAGCGACTTGAGAAAAAGCACCTGCCAAAATAAAAATAAGTACCATAATAATGATATCAGGATGCCCTGCTCCTTTAGCAAAACGTTCCACTTTTACATTAAGTGAATCTTTGCGGTTCATAGCCAGCGCCACGATGGCTGCAATGATAATAGCTACTAATACAGGCAGCTTATAAAAATCTCCCGTTATAATTCCTGATCCGACAAACAGGACTAAAAAGATGCCCAGCGGTAACAGCGCCCAGCCGTTTCCTTTTTGTTGTTCCATTCTTAACACCTCTTGTTTACGTAATAAAAAAAGACCTCTTCTTATTGATAAGAAGAGGTCTCTTATTTGTATCATAAGATTACCCTTCTCATCTTCCAAACGAAACATCGTCTGCTGGATTTGGCACCGCACTGCGTACAGCCAGTTGCCGAGACATCCTAGGGCCAGTCCCTCCGTCTCTCTTGATAAGAAGTTTATAGTTGTTTTAAAAATAGTCTTTCACTACTGTAATCTCTTTTTATTTAATTGTCAAATGCTATTTTAGAAAAATATATAGTGTGAAAATTCTCACATCAATTAGCTACGTCACGTTTTAAAAACGCCACCCACGCTACGCCCATAAAGAAGACAAAGTGTGCAACTAAGATGAAGATTGAAAATGGAATTGTCATTCCGTCAAACATCGTCTTCATTCCGTCCATATACTGCACAAAGTTTGTGTTGGCGAACAGTAAAAATTTCCCCCACCATAAACCTAGCTCTGATACTAGTCCTGTTACAGCTTTTGCGCCGATACTTATGACAATAGCTAGACTTGAAGCAAGCGCGCTGTTTCTAAATAAAGACGACAGCATAAAAGCAAACGTCATCATCATAAACGTTTCCATATACGCGCTGTCATACGTAAGCGTAATGTTTTTAAGCAGCTGCGCATCTCCTTCTAGACTGGCAAATCCAAAGAACAATGCTCCCCATACAAACGAAAAAAGCAAATAGCTCAGCAAGTAATACAAGCTAATTAAAACGAGCGTTATGTACTTGGACGTTAAAATCGTTGAACGTCTAGCAGGGCGAATTAAAAGAAGCTTAATGGTACCCGCTTCAAACTCTTTTGCAACCATTGATCCTCCAACAGCAAGCGCGAAAAATTGAACGAGGATCAGCATGCCTGCACTAAATGACAGGAAATTCAATATGTTGTCTTCCGTTCCTGCGCTGTTTGCTACTTTCTTCATTAAAAGAGCCATACAAAGAGTTAAGATGCCGATTGTAATAAACGTGACTTTTGTACTTCTTTTGTAAAACCATTTCATGTGTTCATTTTGAATTAACTTAAGCATGGTGCTCTCCCTCCGTAACGGACATAAACGAATCTTCAAGCGTCTCATAAACAGGAGTGATTCGGTAGACTAAAATATCGCTGTCCACTAATTTTCTATTCACAGCTGGAATTTGTTCTTTCATAATCACTACATCAATACTATCGGATTTTATTGTTACTTGGAATTCTTGAGATAAAAGATCCGCTGCTTGTTGCACGTCAGATACTTCAAATTCTACATACATCCCTTGATCTTGACGATTTGGAGATAGATCTTGAACAGCTTTTAACTCGCCGTTTTGAATAATACCAACGCGGTCACATAATGCTTCCACTTCTTTTAATAAGTGGCTCGCGATTAAAATTGAAATACCTTCTTCCCTGCAGAGGGTTTGTAAATATGTACGAAATTCTCTCATTCCCGCTGGGTCTAGACCATTTGTTGGTTCGTCTAGTAAAAGCAATGCAGGCTTATGTAAAATAGCTTGAGCTACTCCTAAACGCTGTCTCATCCCAAGGGAATACGTCTTCACTTTTGCATGAATGCTGTTTTCAAGCTTTACTAGCGCAATCACTTCATCCAAGCGTTCTGCCGTGATCCCTTCATGCATATTCGCAAAGTGTTTTAAATTTTGATAGCCCGTCAGATAATCATAAAACTCAGGGTTTTCAATAATCGCTCCAATTGATTTCATAGCTGATGTAAACTGTTCTTTTAAAGGAAACCCATTGACGGTAATTGTTCCCTTTGTTTCTTTAATGAGTCCTACGACGGTACGAATGAGCGTTGTTTTTCCAGATCCGTTCGGACCAAGCAATCCGAAAATCTCACCGCGCTCAACCGATAAGGATACATCATGCAAAATGGTTTTCTTCCCAATTACTTTACTGACATGATCTACTTGTAGCACTGTTTCTGTCATCATGTACATCCTTTCTTTAATTAGCAATACGCCTTCTATTGTTTCTCTTTTTTAACTATTTGTCTACTATAACCTTATTTTTGGAAAAGCAGCCCATTCAAATCATTCGTATTATCCGCTTACATTTGATAAAATAAAACAAATCTTAGTTAGAGGAGGACTTCTACATAATGAACTTAACCGTATACCTTGCCGGGCAAATTCACGATAACTGGCGAGACGAAATTAAAAACCAAGCGGAACAATTAAACCTTCCCCTTACCTTTGTCGGTCCTATGACAGACCATGACCGCTCCGACAACATTGGAGAAGAAATTTTAGGAAAACAGCCTAATGCTGTCTTAAAAGATGAAGCTGCTTCTCAAATTAATAATTTACGCACACAGGTGCTCCTTAAAAAATCTGATGTGGTCATTGCTTTATTTGGTGAAAAATACAAACAGTGGAACAGCGCAATGGATGCGGCGACAGCCATCGCATTAGATAAACCGCTAATTTTGGTTCGCCCTGAAAAACTGCACCACCCGCTTAAAGAACTGTCAAACAAAGCCCAAGTTGTAGTCGAAACGCCAGAACAGGCTCTTCAAGCACTAGCTTATATTTTTGAATAATAAATTTAGAAAGCTCTCAGGTTATTCCTCAGAGCTTTCTTTCGTTTTGAACATAAAAGTGAAGCGTGAAGAGTCGTTTTTTAAACCGTCTATGTTTTTCATAGATTGTATCCGTATAGCTCGATAAAATGAAAAACAATGTATATTCAACAATTTCTGTTTCCCTGAATATATTAGTTTGTCACTCAGTGTTTTGGTGAATGCTAGAATAATCAAGCGTTACCGCTCAAAAAATCCCTTAAATGGTTGACGAGTGCTTAAAGTGTCGGTTACACTTTATGTTTGAAATATTGTATTCATATCGCTCTTATCTCAAAAGAATGGTATAATTTTATAGATATTGAATTTGGAGGACTGCTCATACATGATTACAGTTAGTAATGTAAGTTTACGATTTGGCGACCGAAAGTTATTTGAAGATGTGAATATTAAATTCACGCCTGGTAACTGCTATGGATTAATCGGCGCAAACGGTGCTGGAAAATCAACGTTTTTAAAAATTTTATCTGGTGAAATTGAATCTCAGACTGGTGATGTACATATGGGCCCTGGCGAACGCCTTGCTGTCTTAAAACAGAACCACTTCGAATATGAAGATCAAGAAGTTATGAAAACCGTTATTATGGGGCACGCTCGCCTTTATGAAGTAATGCAAGAAAAAGATGCTATTTATATGAAAGCAGACTTCACAGATGAAGACGGAATGAAAGCAGCTGAGCTTGAAGGTGAATTTGCTGAATTAAACGGTTGGGAAGCAGAATCAGAAGCGGCTATTCTTTTAAAAGGATTAGGTATTTCTGAAGATCTTCACGCCAAAAAAATGGCTGAACTAACGGGTAGTGAAAAAGTAAAAGTGCTTCTTGCACAAGCTTTATTCGGAAAACCTGATGTATTACTTCTAGATGAGCCTACGAATAACTTGGATATCCAAGCAATTCAATGGTTAGAAGAGTTCTTAATTAACTTTGAAAACACAGTCATTGTTGTATCACATGACCGTCACTTCTTAAACAAAGTATGTACGCACATTGCTGACCTTGACTTCAGTAAAATCCAAGTCTACGTTGGTAACTATGATTTCTGGTATGAATCAAGTCAATTAGCACAAAAAATGGCGTCAGATGCAAACAAGAAAAAAGAAGAAAAAATTAAAGAGCTTCAAGCCTTTATCGCTCGCTTTAGCGCAAATGCATCGAAATCAAAACAAGCAACGTCTCGTAAAAAATTGCTTGATAAAATTTCATTAGATGACATCCGTCCTTCTTCTCGTCGTTACCCATACGTGAACTTCACGCCGGAACGTGAGATTGGAAATGACGTACTTCGCGTTGAAGGTTTAACAAAAACAATTGACGGCGTAAAAGTACTTGATAACGTAAGTTTTATTATGAATAAAGATGACAAGATTGCTCTTGTAGGCCGAAACGAACTTGCAAATTCAACATTAATGAAGATTTTAATGGGTGAAATGGAAGCAGACAGCGGTACGTACAAATGGGGTGTCACAACCTCTCAAGCCTTTTTCCCAAAAGACAACTCCGAGTACTTTGAAAACGGAGATTTAAACTTAGTAGACTGGCTGCGTCAGTATTCACCTAATGATCAAAGCGAAAGCTTCTTACGCGGTTTCTTAGGCAGAATGCTATTCTCTGGTGAAGAAGTGTTGAAAAAAGCCAACGTTCTTTCCGGAGGAGAAAAAGTTCGCTGTATGCTTTCTAAAATGATGCTAAGCGGTTCGAACGTTCTTTTACTAGACGATCCTACGAATCACCTTGACTTAGAATCAATCACAGCACTAAACAACGGACTTATCAGCTACAAAGGTTCAATGATTTTCACATCTCATGACCATCAGTTCGTTGAAACGATTGCGAATCGTGTGATTGAAATTACGCCAAACGGAGTAATTGACAAGCAAATGACGTACGATGAGTATTTAGAAGACAGCAACCTGCAAAAACAAGTAGCTAGCATGTACGCTTAATAAAAAATCCCCCCGTTCTTTAAAGAACGGGGGGATTTTTTATATATGCACCTCTTGATTTAGCGATGACTTCGGAGAATACGTTAAAAACGCTAAGCTAGCCAACACTAGTGCTGCTCCGCATATGTTTACCAAAGTTAGAGATTCTCCTAAGAAAAAGACGCCAAGTAAAAAAGCGGTAACGGGCTCTGCTAACGATAACGTTACGGCGGTAGACGCTTGCACTGACTTAAGCGCTGTAGAAAATAATACATAAGCAATCGCCGTCGTAAGTATTCCTAAATGAAGAGCAATCCCCATTCCATTTAAAGAGACTAGCCAGCTCATATCGTACATAAACCAGCATGGTATCAGTAAAACCGCGGCGGCTGTGAACACAAGCGAAGCTCCTACTTGCGGATCAACATGCTGAACAATTTTTTTATTGACAGTCGTATAGCAAGCAAAAGACGCCCCTGCTCCTATCGCCATACCCAAACCTATCACGTCGATTTGAGTATCTTTTTTTAACAACAAGCAGCTGCACCCTATAATACCAGTAACCGTAGCAAGCAACCATTTTTTTGTAGGTTTCTTGCGGTACACTATGTAATCTAATACTCCTGATAAAACAGGCGCACTGCCAATTGCCACCATTGTGCCTACTGCAACACCCGTTTTAATGACAGCGGAAAAAAATAACGGCTGATAAGCGGCCATACTTGCTGCAGCAACCGCAAGAGGCAAAATAGGAAGACGTCTTACGTCCACATTCTTTCTTTGTATAAGACAAGCTGTAAGAAGCGATAGTCCCCCTACCGCTAAACGTACGGCTCCAATAGCCACGGAATGCGCTTCAGCAGATGCTAAAGCTTGGGCGGTTCCTGTTGTTCCCCACAAAACTGCGGCACATAAAATAAGTATTTTTGATAATGAAGTATTCATCGTTTCATCTCCTTTCTTTTATCATAGCTAAAAGAAAGAAAAAAGTTTTTCCGCTTTTATGATCTTATTTGTCTGTTTTTAAGATACTTCGATATTGCGTCGGTGAGACTCCTTCTTGTTTTGCAAACCATTTAGTGAATGAAGACAAGCTGTGATAGCCGACTTCGTGCGCAATATACGTTATCGAATAGCTGCTCTCTTTTAACAATTCTTTTGCTTTATTTAAACGTATACGCGCTACATAGCTTTGAGGCGAATAACCCGTTTTTTGTTTAAACCAAGCGGAAAAATAGGCAGGATGATAATTTTCCAGCGTAGCAAGACTTTCTATGTTTAACTCTTGATTAAAGTTAACATGAAGGTAATCAATGGATTTAAACGTTTGTTTCTTTGGTAAATAATGCTGAACGTAACGGACTAAATCTTCAAGCGCCCCCCTGTCAGTGCTTTTTTGAAGCCCATCAAGTAACAGGTAGCGAAGTGCTTTCCAGGTTGAATCCCATTGAATAAAAACTGCTTCTTGAGAAAGATGCGCACTTTCTGTAAATTTCAAAGGAATATCAACAACCAAACATTCATTTGTATTTTTAGCTTGATACGTATGCAGTTGACGAGGCGGAATGTAAAAGCATCCTTCTTGCAGCGTTAAGTGCTGCTCGCTTGCTTGAATATCAAGAGCGCCTGCTAGCGGAAACAAAAGCTGACTGTAGTTATGATCATGAGTATGAGGTGAATAGCTGTAGGCTCTTTTTTCGCAAATAATTTCACGTAGCGTATCCATTTTGTTCTCCTTTCCTTATTTCCTGTCTCAAAGAAGCTGTTCTATGCCGTCCAAAACGGTTCCCAGCACCCTTAACGATTCTGCTGGAGCATATAAAACATCCAATGAATGATCGGCATTTTCGATGACCGCAATATTCATTGGATTTGTTTTTAATCGATAAACTTCTTCCGTATAATAGTGATCACCACTTCCTATTACAAGAAGACCTTTGTGAGAGCTTTTTAGTAAACTTTCAAACAGTTCTGTTCTTGTTAAAAGCGGCGTCAGTAAAAGCATCACTGCGTCTTTGTAAACTTCATCTTTCATAACTCGCTGAATTAGAGGAATGGTCCCAAGCGATTTCCCTGCAAATATGATATCTTTATAGCTATTTTGAGGCAAAACGTCTTGCAGCACTAAACAAATGTCTTTCATCATAACGTCTGCAATCTCATCTGTAGACTTTGTCATCAGCTCTTTGGAATATGTATAGTGAATCTGAACCACGTCAATTCCGTGTTTTATCATCAGCATCGTTACATAATACAACAGGGGCTTTTCGTACGTATAGCCTAGCCCTGAAAACATAAAGCAAATGCGAGGCCCTCCTGTTTTAATATATGTATATGTAATCTTATTAGTTTGGCTGCTTACACTTTTTTGCTCTACTTGCATGTCACTCCTCCTTTTTAAATATTCTAACATTTAATCCCGTAAAAAAACCCCATCTTTTTCTTAAAAAAATGAGGGTTGAGGAAATAGCTCTGCAAGCAGTTCATAAGACTTCTTTTTTGCTTCATAATCATGGATATTTGTAATAATTAAAAATTCGTCGTTATCGTATTTTTGCTGCAGCTGCGTTAATCCTTGTTTTACTTCAGCTGGATTCCCTACGATCATACGAGGACGATTGGTGCTTATTTTTTTGAGCTCTTCTTCTGAATAAGAACGATTACGCACTTCTTCTATCGATGAAATTGTTGTGTCTCCGCCTTTGGCTACTTTCAACAGCCAATCATCCAGCGTTTTGGCGTGCTCCTCGGCTTCTTCTTTTGTTTCTGCACATACAACAAATACACATACGTTGGTGTTAGGCTTTGATTGATAGGAAGAAGGGACAAATTCTTCTTTATAATGACGAATGGCTTCTTGTCCACCAACTGAATAAATAAAGTGTCCAAACGTAAAAGAGATGCCCAGCTCAGCAGCTGATCTTGCTCCTCTTTTATTGATACCAAGATGCCACAGTTCAGGTTTTGTTTCACTTAACGGATAAGCTGTCACCCCGTAATACGGATGGTCAGACGGCAAATTATGCTCAAGATGCCCTTTTAACGCCTGAATTTGCCGCGGAAATTCATTGAGGCTTTTACGTACTCCATCTGTAAGCGCTAGCCGCGTCAGCGCATCTCCTCCCGGTGAGCGTCCAAGACCTAAATCAATTCGATTCGGAAACAGATTTTCAAGCAGCTGAGCATCTTCTGCTACTTTATACGGACTGTATTGAGGAAGAAGGACTCCTCCAGATCCAATTCGGATTCGGCTCGTTTGAGAAGCTAAGTGCGTCATTAAAAGAGTTGGAGATGAGCCTGCAAGACCGTTCGTATTATGATGTTCCGCTACCCAAAAGCGGTGGTAGCCCAACTTTTCCGTTAATTTTGCCAGTTCCACCGTACGTTTTAACGCTTCTTTTGGTGTTGATCCGCTTGAAACTGGAGACTGATCCAATACGCTTAGCTTAATCATAGCTGATTCTTCCTTTCGATTTTCAATTTCTATTGTATCTATTGTAGGAGAAAAATATGAATTCGTCTTGAAATTTGCTTCACGCTCATAAAAAAAGCAAACGCTAAGGCGCGTTTGCTTTTTCTTTTTCTTATTTTGCTTCGTGTATTTCTTTCACACGCTTATCGCTCGGCAACAGCCATGTTAACAGCCCTAGGATTGGTAAATAGCTGCAAAACAGCATAATAAACTGAAGGCTGAAGACATCGGCTAATTTACCGAATACAACAGCTCCTAAAGCTCCCATCCCAAAAGCAAGACCTACAATTAAGCCGGAAACCAAGCCAATTTTCCCCGGCATCAGCTCTTGAGCATAGACGACCGTGACGCTGAAACTTGACTGGAGAATAAAGCCGATTAGTATTAAAAGAGGCGCTGCGACTCCGAGAGAAACGTGAGGGAGTAATAAAGTAAACGGTACTGACCCTAACATAGAAAACAATAAAATATTTCGTTTTCCGAAACGATCGGCAAGCGGACCTCCAAAGAATGTTCCAAACACCCCTGCAATCATAAATAAAAAAACGTAAAGCTGAGCGCTTTTGATAGGCAAATTAAATTTTTCAATAATATAAAACTGAAAGAAATTAAGGATGCCGGCTCCGTACCATGAACGTGCAAAAACAAGAAAAATTAAAAGTCCAATCGCAAAAATAATTTGCTTGTTCATCGTAAATGAAGCATCTGACTGCTTTTTCTTCAAGCGTTGACGAGTAGCTAACTCTGATTTATACCATTTAGAGACGCTGTATAGAACCACTACGCCGATACCTGCAATTAACGTAAACCAAATTGTTCCAAACTGACCAAGTCCGATAAAGATAAATGCCGTAAACAGCGGAGCCATCGACTGTCCAGTATTCCCGCCAACTTGATAAATAGACTGTGCCAGCCCCCGCTTTCCTCCTGCTGCCATATACGCTACGCGAGAACCTTCCGGGTGAAAAATAGCGGATCCGAATCCTACAAATAAAACAGATATAATCACAAAATAAAAATTTGGCGCTAAAGCGAGTCCAACCATACCAATCATGCTTAAACACATTGCAATTGGCAATAAAAACGGCGAGGGACGCTTATCGGCAAATACGCCGAATACCGGCTGCATAATCGATGACGTCATGTTTAAAGCAAAGGCAATCCAGCCGATTTGCGTGTAGTTTAAATTCATCGATTTTTCAAGGACTGGAAAAAGTGCCGGTATAACAGACTGCATACAATCATTTAGAAAATGTCCTAAACTAATAGCAAATAAAATACGGTAAATTGTCGCCGGCTGCGCTTGCTGCGTTCGTGCTGCTGCTTGCATTCATAACCCTTCTTTCTTATTTAATCTACATTAAAACTGTTAAAGTCTTACAATGTCTTTTTCTATTATACAGTGAAAAGTAAGATTATAGTTGTTTTCTTTTTTATAAAAAAGGGAAAATTGCCTGTGAGGTGAGAACAGTGAAAAAACATGTGCATATGATTGTAGACGGACGCGTTCAAGGGGTTGGGTTCCGTCACTACACGCAGCTAAAAGCAATGGAATGCTCCATTAACGGATGGGTACGAAATCGAGACGATCAAAAAGTAGAAATTGATGCTGAAGGTGAAGAAAGTAATATCCAAAAATTTATTGAAGAAATTAAAAAAGGTCCCTCGCCGTTCGCTTCTGTCAGCAATGTGGAAGTAAAGGTAGTAAACACCCCTTCCCACACCCATTCTTTTCGCGTAAAGTACAGTTAAAATACTCGCTAAATTAAGATAATTTTTGATAAAATGGAAAAGTAAGCGATTTTATATCATCTACATATAAGGGGGAAAAAACGATGGTTGAAAACAAAATTGTGTTAATTACAGGTGCAGCTCAAGGTATTGGTTATCAAATTGGTGAGCGCTTTGCTGAAGACGGAGCGACTGTTGTCTTAACTGACTTGAATGAAGACGGAGTTAAGAAAGCAGCAGACAAATTGAAGACAAAAGGCTACGAAGCATTAGGCATTAAAGCAGATGTGACAAATGAAAGTGACATTGAACAAATGATTGCTCAAACGGTTGAAACATATGGCCGCCTTGATGTATTAATTAACAATGCTGGCATGCAATTTGTTTCCCCGCTCGAAGAATTTCCTACTGAAAAATTTGAACTTTTAACGAAAATTATGCTTGTTGCACCTTTTGTTGCGACTAAGCATGCGTTTCCTATTATGAAAAAGCAAAAATTCGGCCGCATTTTGAACATGTCTTCCATTAACGGATTGATTGGTTTCTCAGGAAAAGCGGCATACAACAGTGCTAAGCACGGCGTGATTGGCTTAACGAAAGTGGCTGCTCTTGAAGGTGCGGAGCACGGCATTACGGTAAATGCCATTTGCCCTGGTTATGTTGATACACCGCTTGTTCAAAATCAATTAAAAGATTTAGCACGTACGCGAAATGTAGCGCTTGAAAAAGTACTAGAAGAAGTTATTTATCCTCTTGTTCCTCAAAAACGCTTGCTGGCAGTTGATGAAATTGCAGACTACGCAATGTTTTTAGCAAGTGATTTAGCAAAAGGCGTCACCGGCCAAGCTGCTGTGATCGATGGAGGATATACGGCTCAATAAAAAAAGAGTGTCAGTTAGACTGGCACTCTTTTTTATTTATTGAATTTCAAATTCTCCTAAAGAACCGGTCGTCTGACCTGCTTTTACTGCTTCTGCGTATAAATAATACGTTCCCGCTGGAAGAGCTTCACCATTAATTTTTCCGTCCCACGTTGCGCTAGAGAATCCTTTTCCTACATTCGTATACGAACTTAACAATTCCCCTTTTTCTAGCGTTGCATCGTAAATGTAATAGCTAAGCTTCTCTGCTCCTCCTGGTAAATAACTGCCGTATTCAAACGAGCCATTTCCTAGTACATCTACATACGCAGAAGTAACGCGAGGATAATCCGGCTCTTTTACAAATAAGATCGTTGGAACATCGTACGTTTCTTTATTGTTACTTACCGTAATTGTGCCTTCGTAATAGCCAGGAGATAATTTCCCTGCATCTACTTTTACATTGAGATTTACTTTTTGCGTTTTTCCTGCATTAACAACTAAATCGTTTGTTGATTTAACGTCAATTGCTTGATGGCTTTTCTTAAATTTCACTTTGACCGAGTATTTTTGACTGTGATTTGATAGATTTTTAATCTTAAAGCTTTGTTTTTCTACTTGTTTCCCTTTATCTTTATAAAAGACGCCGTACGAGTGACTTCCTGGGGTAATAAGCGTTTTTGCTTTAATTGCATCTACTACGCGCATGCTTCCTGCACCTTGCGTATTATGAGGGTAAATGAGCCCGTTGCGGTCACGAAGCAGTTCCGTTGTGTTCATTAAAGATGCTTTTACGTCTTCTACTTTATAATTGGGATGCGCCTGTAAAATTAACGCTGCTGCTCCTGCTACGTGCGGTGCGGCCATACTTGTGCCTTGTTTTGATCCATATCCATGAGGATTGCTTGGATCATTGGTTGGCACTGTACTGATAATATCGACTCCCGGTGCCGAAATGTCCGGCTTAATCATCCACGTATCCACAACCGGTCCGCGAGATGAAAAGTCAGCCATTGTTTCATCGACTGTCTGATTAAAGGTTGCAGTAAAAGAGCCTGTGACGGATCCTTTTGCTAAAGAAGATATCAAAGCTTGTCCATCGGCTTTCGATAGGCGAATACTCGGCAGAGATGTACCTGGAATATCAGGAATTGTTCCTTCTACGTTATTGTAAATGACTGTTGCAACAGCGCCGGCTTTTTTCGCATTGTCAACTTTATCTACAAATGCAATGTCACCGCGGGAAATAACCGCTACTTTTCCTTTTACATCCTTTCCTTCAAAGTCTTCTGGTTTTCCAAGTCCGACAGGTACAAATTCATAATTTTTACCGCTTGCATCCAGTAACGCCTTGTCGTTTGGAAAGCCCATTACTTCAGCTGAAGCATAGCTTGCGTTATCTACGGTTAATGTCGTTTTATACAAATTATAAGGAAGCTGAGTCGCACCAACTGAAATAGCTTCACGAGACGTTCCCGGAGAGCCTACTGTCCAGTTAGCTGGTCCACTGTTTCCATTTGATGTAACGGCTACTACTCCTTCTTCCATTGCCCAATCTAATGCAATACTCGTTGCCAAGTCCGGATTATTAATCGTATCTCCAAGCGACAGGTTCATTACATCCGCCCCGTCTTCTACCGCACGTTCAATACCGGCAATCACGTCTTCTGTTGAACCCGTTCCTCCTGGACCTAGTACACGATACGCAAGTAAATGAGCATCAGGAGCTATCCCTTTAATTTTTCCGTCCGCTGCAATTGTTCCCGCTACGTGCGTACCGTGCGTTGTCGCTTCGCCTTTTGGATCTCCAGCCGGCGTTTCTTGAGGGTCTTTGTCATCATCAACAAAATCCCATCCTTTATATTTCTCAAACGCCGATTTTAAATCCGGGTGGTCGTAATCAACGCCTGTATCGATAACAGCTACGGTCATATTTTTACCTGTATATCCTGATTTCCACGCTTGATCTGCTCCCACGTAGTAAATGCTTTTATCCATTTCAGAACCGTATTCTTCGGCGCTCACTTCTTTCGATTTCACTTCTGTTGTATGATATTCAACGCTTGGATAAATAGCTTTTACTCCGGGTAAACTTGCTACTTTTTCAAGGTCATTAGCTGGAAGTTCCGCTGAAAACCCGGAAAACACTTGGTCGTATTCTCGCTTTACTTTTGAAGTTTTAGAAGCTTTTGAAAGCTCTTTTTTCACTTCGTCACGCGCTTTTTTAATCTTTCCTTTACTTTGCGCTACTCCTTTTTTCTTTGCTTCCGCTACAGACTCTTCATTTAACTCCACAATAACTTTTACTTTTTTAGCCGATTTTAAGTTATAGTCTCCTTGAATTTTAACTAGTGACGGTTCCAGCGCCGGCTTTGAATTCCCGTTAGCCGATGCTCCCATTGCAAAAGAAGATAAAGCAACCGAAAATGCTACTGTACTCAATACAGCCCGAATTGATACTTTTTTCATCGTTTTTCCCTCTCCATTTCTCTCTATAATTCGTACGACTATGTATGTCTTCATCCCCAAAACATACGCATCTTTTACTTAGCTAATGAGCTAAAAACTAGAATAGTATGGAAGTTCTATATATTACTATAAAATCCTTGAGTCTATGGAATCATTTTATATATTTCTCCAAACTGAGCACTACTGCTCAAAAAAGGAAGAATTTTGTCTGTTCTTTGCTTTTTCAGCACTTTTTTATTCCTAAAATTATGAAGGAATTAGATGAATATACAAGAATACTGGCGATTTTCTGTTAATTTAGCTATTTCGATGAGGGACTCATTCCTACTTTCTCTTCGTTTACTTATAAGGTTTTTTTATTATTTTAAGAAAATTGTTCTTATAAGCGTTTTTTATTTTATAAATTATTATTTAGAACATAGTTTAATTTAATATAAAATATTGCACTTAATTAAATGAAATTTTTAAAAATTACGAATAATAAAAGTAGTTCGTGCAGATACTAACGTCAACGCTCGCAAAAAGGGAGGTATGATTATGATAGATTTAAATTTCATCCTACTCATCCTTGATCTTCTTTCATCGCTTGTCACGATTGGCATCTACTTTACAACTAAGTAAATGCTTAACCTTCTCTTTACTCTTCTAGCGTATGTACTTAAGCTATCACAAAAAAGAAGCAAGCCAATTTTTACTGGCTTGCTTCGACTATATAATAAAGTAGTTAGAGTGAAAGGGATTTATCCGCGTCTTCCGCCTCTGCCACCTCGTTTTGATTCAGTGCTGCGTTTTAGTGTAGATAAATTATCTTCACTATCTTTTAAGAAACGCGCCATTTTTTGTTCGAAGTTTTCCTTTGGTTGGAAGTTGCTTTTAGAACGATTATCATTATTTCTTGCCTGACGTGGCGGGCGTTGTGAATAAGAAGATGAGGGTCTTTCCGGTTTATCTATCGCTTTTTTAATCGATAATCCAATTTTTCCGTCTTTCTCATTAACGACTTTCACTTCAATTTCTTGACCAACTTTAAGATGGTCATTAATGTCTTTTACATAGCTGTCAGCTACCTCACTAATATGTACAAGCCCAGTTTGACCTCCAGGTAATTCTACAAATGCTCCAAAATTAGTAATACCTGTTACTTTCCCTTGTACCTTGCTACCTACTTCAACTGCCATAAAAAATGTTCCTCCTCAATAATATTAAAAGCACTTCATTATACCAAAGTGCGTAAGAATAACAAAGTGTGTATGAGAAAACAATTTGTTAAATTACACTTTTTCCGCCACTTTTTTGTTTTATGAAAGAAATCAGTCAAAATAATGCCCATATTAGATCTCTAATATGGGCATTTCTCTCATTTCCACCATTCATCAAACATGCTAGCCGGTAACTGACGCTTATGTTCAGTAATACGATAGCGCTGTTCAATTTTTTCAGCGGCTTCTTGTGATACTTCTTTTCCTTCCAAATAATCGTCTAGTTCATCATAAGAAATTCCTAGTTCCGTTTCATCAGATTGACCAGGACTATTATCTAATAAGTCAGCTGTTGGTACTTTTTCGTACAATCGTTTATCTGCACCTAATTCTTTTAGCAATGCTTTCCCTTGACGTTTTGTTAATCCCGTTAGAGGCAGCACGTCTGCTCCGCCATCTCCGTATTTTGTAAAAAAGCCTGTTACTGCTTCTGCTGCATGATCGGTTCCGATAACTAAAAGGCCGTTTTCTCCTCCGATTGCATACTGTACAATCATACGCGTACGTGCTTTGACATTTCCTTTATGAAAATCAGACAGCGCTATATCTGTAGCACCTGTAAACGAACTTTCAAATGCTTCCACCGTGTTTTTAATATTAAATGTATATGTTTCATTAGGTTTAATAAATTCTAGTGACGCCTTCGCATCCGCTTCATCATGCTGCGTGCCATGAGGCAAGCGAACGGCTACAAATTTTGCTTCATATTCTTCTTTGCGCAATTCGTCTACAGCAATCTGCGCTAATCGTCCAGCTAAACTAGAGTCCTGCCCTCCGCTTATACCTAATACAAAGCCTTTTGCATTTGCTGACTTTAGGTAGTTTTTCAAAAAATCAACACGGGCACGAATTTCTTGTGCTGGATCAATTTCAGATTTCACATGTAGCTCTTTTCTTATTTTTTCTTGCATGTCTGACATGATACATGCTCTCCTTCCATTATATGTAGATTTCTTACTGATACAATCCATGTTTTTTACTATAAAAATAACAGAGATCAGGCATTAAATATCGTGGTTCTCCGCCCCTGGCAAATTCTTGACGAATATAAGTAGAGCTGATTTCCATTGCTAGCCCCTTATCAAGAAGCTGAAACCGGCCGTCGTCATAATTTCGAAGCAAAGGAGAATGACTAATAGCTTTCAACATGTCTATTCCCTCTCTTGCCATGATGATAAACTGGTTTTCACTAATAAGTTCATCTGCTTTCTTCCACTTGCCCTCACCAATATCTTGCAGTAAGTCGGCTCCCATAATAAAAAATAAGTCAGCGTGTGGGAGCAATTTTTTAAAGTGCTCCATAGTGTAGTATGTGTAATGATAGCCGGGCAATACGTCTAGCTCATACGTATCGAGCAAAAATTTCGGGTTGTCTTTAATCGCTAAGCTAACCATATTTACACGGTGTTCATCGGACGTTTGGAGCTTTTTATCTGTCCGTTTGTGCGATGAAGGCAAGAAGATAATAGCATCTAACTTCTTTCGATGCGCAACCGTTGATGCCGTCCAAAGATGAACGTTGGTAACCGGATCAAAAGATGAACCATAAATCCCAATTTTCGCTCCTTTTTCTAAAAGCGTATCTATTTTCTTATCAGGGTTTAGCTGTTGAAAATAAGCAAGCGTATCTGACATGTCTCCAGCTCCCTACTATTTTTTATTTAGGGCTTCCGCTACTTTTTGTTTTACGTACGCAATTTGACGCGTTTTATTTTCCCAACACTTTTCGCTTAAATCTACTGGATATTCTTCTGGATTGCGCGTGCGCTTATATTCATCCCAAAGCAGATCTAAATTATCTTTTACGTACTGCTGAATTTCTTGAAGTTCTTCTGTTTCATACACAAGCTTTCCGTTTACAAAGATATCATGATGAAGTTCTTTTGCCTCAAAATTTGTGACGAATTTACTGATAAACGTATGAACAGGGTGGAACATTTTTAAACGCTCTTCGCTTTGAGGGTCTTCGTCTTCCATCGTAATATAATCCCCTTCAGATTTCCCATTCAAATTATTAATAATACGATATACCCGCTTTAACCCTGGTGTACTGACTTTTTCAGGATTCGCACTAATTTTAATCGTATCCATCATCTCGCCATTTTCTCCTTCAATAGAGACGAGTTTATACACTGCTCCAAGCGCTGGCTGATCATATGCAGTAATGAGCTTCGTACCAATTCCCCACATATCTATCTGTGCACCTTGCGACTTTAAATGCATAATCGTATCTTCATCTAAATCGTTGGAAGCAACAATTTTTGTCTCTGTAAACCCTGCTTCATCCAACATTTGACGAGCTTTTTTAGACAAATAAGTTAAATCGCCGCTGTCTAAACGAATCGCCGTAAAATTAATTTTGTCTCCTAATTCTTTTGCTACTTTAATCGCATTGGGAACTCCTGATTTTAAGGTGTCGTACGTATCAACTAGAAACACACAGTTTTTATGGCGACGAGCGTATTTATGAAATGCAATATATTCATCTTTATAAGCTTGCACCATTGCATGGGCATGCGTTCCTGCAACTGGAATTCCAAATTTCTTTCCTGCACGCACGTTAGAAGTAGCACCAAATCCGCCAATATAGGCTGCTCTTGTTCCCCAAATAGCAGCATCCATTTCTTGAGCGCGTCGCGTTCCAAACTCCATTGCCACTTGATCTCCTACTACATGTTTGATTCGGGCTGCTTTTGTTGCAATCAGCGTTTGGTAATTCACAATATTTAATATCGCTGTTTCTACAAGCTGAGCTTCAATTAACGGTGCCTCTACACGTAAAATTGGTTCATTATGAAACACAAGCTCACCTTCACGCATACATCGAATTGTCCCAGTGAATGTAAGGTCTTTTAAGTAAGCTAAATAATCTTCTTTAAAACCTAATTCTTCGTGCAAGTACGTTAAATCAGATTCGCTAAATTTAAATGCTTTAATATATTCAATAATTCTTTCTAATCCAGCAAAAACAGCATACCCATTTCCAAAAGGAAGTTTGCGGAAAAAAACTTCAAAAACAGCCTTCTTTTGATGAATGTTATCTTCCCAATACGTTTCTCCCATATTAATTTGATATAAATCGGTGTGTAACATTACGCTGTCATCTGTAAACATATTCATTGATTTCCTCCACTTTTATGTCCTTAAATAATTTCTGCTCCGAGGCAAGATTTAAAGTGTTCGAGCGCCCACTCATGGCCTTTTTGATTAAAGCTCGCTACGGCTTTTTCATAAATATAAATAGCAAATCCTTTATTATAAGCATCTACTGCTGTATGAAGTACACAGATATCCGTACATACACCTGCTAAGTAGACATCGGTAATCTGTCTTTCTCGCAGTTTAATCTCCAGATCTGTTCCAGCAAATGCGCTGTATCTCGTTTTATTTATCCATTCTACATTTGCCTTTGATTGATACACATTATATAAATCATTTAACTTTCCGTATAGCTTCCTGCCTGCAGAACCTTCAATATTATGAGGCGGAAACAGCGCTGATTCTGGATGCAAGGAATCATTTTCTTTATGAAAATCAATAGCAAAGACGACATACTCGCCTTGCTCAATAAATTGACGCGTGATATCGCTTATGGATGTTTCAATGTGTCGCCCTGGTTCTCCGCATGTCAAAGCCCCGTTTTCAGCTACAAAATCATTGGTATAATCAATGTTAATCAGTGCTTTTTTCATTATGTTTCCCCCTCATAAATAAAAATTAACAGTTAACATATTGTTAATTATTTGAATTGAAAGTTTTTTCTTTTAATAGCGTGCTGTATAGATTGGCTTCATCACATTCATCTCAACAAACCGGTAGAGCTTTGTTGGCTTTTTAGACGTTCTCGTCGTTGTTTTTCCGTCTACTTCTTCAATGAATGGCAGCATTCTTATTTTTCGTGCAAACGCCTGATCACTTTTAATTGCCGCATCATCTGTTACGGTAAGCAGCACAGCCTGCAGTTCAGAGTATGTAAACTGAGAAGGCAGAAACTTCTGAGCAATAGTCGTTTGCAATAAATCTTTCTTAATTTCCTTGATTGCATCTCGAATGATGATTTCATGATCAAAAGCTAAAGGCAATGAAAAGATTTCATCTATTTTAAATAATTCAACTCGAGCAGCATCATCATTCGCTTTTCGTTTTATTAGACTATCTTCTGGGACAATTGCATAATGTGCGTTTGTGATGACCCATCCCCTATCGTCTCTTCCGGGCTCATCATAGACACCATAGTGTTTTAAATGGATATCGTTCACGCCCGTTTCTTCTTCGAGCTCTCTTTTAGCCGCTTCAAAAGCTGATTCATCAGGATGGACAAATCCGCCGGGAAGCGCCCACTTTCCTGCTTCGCTGTTCTTTTCTCCCTCCGCGTTTAGCATTGCTCGCTGGATAAGCATTAATTTTAAATTCATTTTAGGTGGTTTGTATGGTTCTTTTTCTTCCGTCACAATCGTAAATACAGCAATATCTGACGTATAGCCATAGGGTTTAGGGTATTCTTTTTTCATTTGATTCGTCATTGCTTTTTTGTTCGACATTCAGCATTTCTCCTGATCACTCTTTTTACAATTAACAATATGATTAATGTTAATTATATTTGTTTTATGGAAAATGTCAATACTTTTCCCACTAATTATAAAGAGAAGGTAATTTATGTTGTAAATAACGTTATGTTTCGTATTTTTTAGAGTTTATATGCATAAAAAGCCGAGTGAAGAAGTTCTCATTCCCCCTCTTCCCTCAGCTTTTTTCCCTTTTAATTAACGTGCTGCTAAACCAATCATCATTTTACCGTCTTTAAAATATTCAATGACATAGTCAACAGACGGACAGTAAATAAACGCTTCTTCTGTAAGTTCAGCTGTTTGTTGGAAAAACGTTAGAGCCTGAGCTAAATCGACGCTTACGGCTTTAGTTGCTCGTTTCCAAAATAAAACAACCTGATGTTCTTTTATATTCATCTCTTGAAGCCATTTTTTGATTTCTTCAATATGCCGGGCGGACTTTTTAATTAATACTTTTCTCCAATTAATTTGCATGATTGTTAAAAAAGGAAAGGTGTTTGAAAGTTTTTCGAAGTAAATGCTTGTCTGCTTTTTCGTTAGCAAATCTGCACTGTTACCCAATGTTTGAATATAATGTTCTACTTTTGTCATAATCATCCTCCAGTCGAAATTGGAGTTTGCTAGAATTTTCAGAGACGTTCTCTACTCTTCTTGCTAAAAATCCTGCAGCTTTCCAACCGTGCTTTTTCTCAACAATGTTTAAATTTCACCTTTTTATACAAATTATTCAAAATAATTTGTATATTTTAGTTTACCATAAAACTTAATCTTTGACTTTGTTTATGTAAAACCTTATTTGTGTTTCGACCAAAGAACGAATTCCATAGAAGAAAAGCTATAAAAAAGTTGACATTAACATTTATAAAAGTTAATATACTTACTAAAAGTAACTTAATTGCATATAACAAACAAGGTGAAGAAAATGAACTATCAAACAGATGTGTGTATAATAGGAGCCGGACCAGGCGGTGCTCTACTAGCCTATCTACTGGCTAAACAAAATATATCAACTATACTGATAGAGAGATCTGATAAGCTTGGAAAAGAATTTCGAGGCGAACATTTAAATGAAGATGGAGAAATGATTCTTAAAAAACATCATATATTTGAAGAAATTGAAAGCTTAGGCCTCCTTCGAATGTCTAGGGTCGAATACTGGAAAGATGGACATGTATTCAAAACGATAGAATCTGAACTTGGACATGCAGGAATTCATGTTCCACAGCAGCATCTTCTTCAGTCTATAGATAGCCGAGCAAGCAGCCATCCCTCCTACAAACTTATGCTGGGCACAAAAGTAACGGAGCTAACGCAAAATGAAAAAGGACAATATACTGGAATAAAAGCTCAGCAAAAAGGCCGGGGTGAAACAATAGTTGAAAGTAAAATCATTATTGGAGCAGATGGTCGATATTCAACTGTTCGCAAACTTGCGCACATAAAAAACAATATTCATAATCATGGATACGATTTGCTTTGGGCGAAAATTCCTGCACCTGCCAACTGGGAGCCTTCTATTAAATTTGCGCTTGTGAAGCAGCAGCAGGTAGCGCTTTTTTCTCAAGCAAAAGGCTTTGTTCAAATCGGATGGAATATTGAAAAAGACAGCTATCCTGCTCTTCGAAAACAATCGTTTAAACCGTTTATTCAGCGTTTAATAGAGGCTTTCCCTAGCTTAAACCTTTCAATTGAAAGGTTTATTAAGTCGTGGTCAGACTTTACGCTTCTTTCTGTGCAAAGCAGCATAAGCGAAGTGTGGTCAAAACATCACCTGCTCTTGTTAGGTGATGCTGCTCATACGATGACTCCTACTGGCGCTTTTGGATTAAACGAGTCATTAAAAGATGCTGACTTACTGTCTGACTTACTGCATCAAGTTTTTTATCAAAACAAAGAGATTTCAGAAACATTGAGACAGTTTGAACAGAAAAGAAAGCCAAGATTAATAACTCTTGAACGTATTCAGTTTCAGCGAGAAAAAGAATTCCCGTCTCATTTTATTTCTTCTTAAGTCAACAAAAAAGAGATTCCATAGATAAATGGAATCTCTTTTTTGCAATCATGATTTTTTAGCAGTTGTGCTATGTAAGTTCTCTTTTATGTATATTCCGCGAAGTTAATCTTGCTTTGCCCGCTGCCATTTTTGAAATTCAAGAAATTGTTTAAACTGCTCTTTGCTTATTCCTGACTCCGCTGCTTCTTTTGCTAACTCAAGCCACTCATTATCAATATCCAACGATTCAGACTTATCCATAGGCTCATGAATCAATCTATCAATACTCACGTTCAATGAGGTAGAAATTTTGTTTAGAAATTGAATAGATGGGTTGAGCTGAATTCCTCTTTCTACTGAAGATATGTACGATTTAGCAACACCCGCTCGGTTTGCAAGTTCTGTTAGCGATATTCCCTGTTTCATTCTAAGATCTCGAATACGTTGACCAATTGTCATTATAATCACCCTTACTAATGCTTACTTATCGATAATAATACCATAATTTCACTTTATCGTGCATTATAAATAAACGTTCTTACTGTAAAGGGATAATTATACATCTAGTGGACATAGCTTGAGACCCGCTATAAAGGTTAGCTATGCGTAACGAATTCTTTATTTCCTTACTGATGTATCGGCTAAGAACTTGAACTAATACTTTGTAAAAATTGTCTAATTTCCTCAATGCTTATACCTGTTTCTTTTGCTTCCATTATGAGCATAACCCATTCTAAGTCTAACGCATTTTCGTCTTTAAAATTCATAATTCGCTTCCTTTCTTCTTTTCCGGGAATTGAGAACGTTTTCTTTTTTCTGTTTTTGGGCATTCTCCCTTATTTTTCACTATGGTTTTACAGTATAATGGATATTACTAGAACATTAGACATTTTATATTTGCTAAAAAGAACCAATTTTTTTGAAATTTTTGTCTATTCCTATCATAATGATTTTACCGTTACACAAACGCTACAGTTAGACACTAGGAGGATTGCTTTTATGCCTTTTCTGCATACGGCGACAGAAAAAATTTACTATGAAATTCATTCGCCCGTGTTCACTGACAAGACAGAAACCGTTGTTATGGTTCATTCTTGTGTCACTGATCATACGCTTTTTGATTCTATTACTGCGGAATTAACCCAACATTACCGTGTTATTCATTACGATTTGAGAGAGACAGGAAAGAGCGCCTCTGCTACAGGAGAATTATCGTTTGAGGCTCATATTGAAGATCTTTTTCTCTTATTACATACGTTACATATAAAGAAGTGTTACTTAGTTGGAGTGGGATTTGGAGGACAAATCGCTGTTAAATTTACCGCCCGCTATGAATTTCTTATTGAAGGACTGATACTACTGTCTCTTCCTTTTTATTCAGATAGCACCATTCAAAAGATTAAGAGATGTTACAACGAAGAAAGCAAAAATCAAATACCGGTAAATAAAATCCTTGAATTAGGCAAACTGGAAAGTCTGGAATATACAAACATACAAGAGGTTATTGAAAGACTTAAACAAATGGATCCCAATGTATATTTCCGCTTCGTTAAACTTTCTATTACAGCCAGTCTATTTCAAGAGCTAAGCAGCATTTCACTTCCTGTACTCACTTTATCTGGCCAACATGATTTGCTGTTTTCATCTCAGTATCTGATTTCAAAAACGATGTTTTTAAAAAACTACAGTCATATGACCATACCTAACGCACACTCTTTATTTCTAATAAAAGAAAAAACAGCTTTATTCAGAGAAATTGTCATAGATTTTATTAAAAGTAATACATCTCAGCTGCCTTCTTTAAAGAATGATCCTATGAAAATACTTAAGAACTGGGAAAGTGATACGGCTATAGACATACAAAAAGAATTCCATGCCCACACACCCTCTCTTAAAGTAGATTTCTTATACTCTTTTTCCGTCTATGTAAATGGTCAGCTTATTACAGAAGGCTGGAATAAGCGCTTTGCTCAAGAAATTTTACTATATCTTATTTTTCATCATTCTATCAGCAGGGAACAGCTATGCGAAGCGCTGTGGCCCGAAATGCCTTTAAGCAACGCCAAAAAGAATTTACGCGTCTACTTGTCTCATTTAAAAAAATTATTGAACGCAGAAAATTCAGAGCCGGTTTTACTTGTTAACAGGCAGCTCATTTCTTTAAATGCCGATGTGTCAAGCGATGGATTAGATTTACTAACTGACCTTCAGTGGATAACCGAACAGTCTGACCCGTCTCTGAAATTCAAGGAGGCTGAACAGCGCCTGCATCAATTAGTTCCTCATTATTTAACAACGATTTATGACGACTGGTTCCTTGATATCCGAGTGAAAATAGAGATTATTCTTCTTGATCTATTAATCTGGATGAAAGAATGGCTTTGTGAGAATGGAAAAGTTTCGAAAGCCGTATTTTTACTCGTTAAATTTATTGATTTAGTAGAAGAAAAAGAATTCATTTATGATGAAATTATCGATTGCTATATCAAGCTCGATAACAATGAAAAATCAGAGTACTGGCTGAATCAAAAAATGCAGTATTTAGTTGAATAAAAAGGATGTGAATACATGAATTCGTACTGTGAGATGGTGTTTAATCAAATACACGTCAACGTCCAGTCTCTCACCGCGATCATTGATGAGGTTACAGAAGAAGAGCTTGCTTATCGTCCCCTCCCTCACAAGCGGTCTATTCAAGAGCTGCTGCAGCATTTATGTCTCATTTGTAGTGCAGACTATTCTATTTCCTCAGGCTACTCTGCAGATAAAATGAACGACTTTTATCTGCAGCATCCAGCTTATACAAAGCTTGAACTCAAAACAGCTTTAATAGATGGCTTCAATCAGCTAAAAGCGGCCTACTCTTCTTTTGACGAACGAAAGCTTTTTTCACTGCAAACGTCCTATTGGGGATGCACGTATACATGTTTTGAGTGGCTGCTTGAAATTCAGTCTCATTTATACCATCACCGTGCAGAACTGTATACGCTTCTAACCTGTTACCGCAGAAAGGGATTGGATATAGTGCTTTTTGAGTGATATAGTTTTTCACTCTCTATATTTTCGTAGATTTTTAGAGGCTTAAAGGAAGCTTTTTTTATTTATTTACCATTTTCCATACATTATGAAATATAATAGGAGAAATAGTAATAGCTTTTGTATATAAAAAGCATTAAAAGAAAATGAGGTTGGGTTATGAGAGAAACAATTGTTGCAGCTTTAAAGAAAATTGAAGAAGATTACGACGTAAAGGTATTATACGCTTGTGAATCTGGAAGTAGAGCGTGGGACTTTCCATCTAAAGATAGCGATTATGATGTTAGATTTATTTATATTCATAAGAAAAATAAATATTTAAGCATTGACCCAATCGGTGTAGGTAAAAAGCGAGATGTAATAGAGCTACCTATTAATGACCTATTAGATGTTAGCGGCTGGGACTTAACCAAGACATTAAAACTTTTTAGAAAATCAAACCCACCTTTACTAGAATGGATGCAATCAAACATTGTATATTACAAGGCGTATTCAACATTTGATAAAATGAAAAAACTACATTCTAACATCTTTACTCCTACTTCTTGTATATACCACTATTTAAATATGGCTAGAAATAACTTTAGAGAGTATTTACAAGGTGACGAAGTAAAAATCAAAAAATATTTTTACGTTTTAAGACCCGTGTTAGCTGCTAAGTGGGTTGAACAATATAATGAATTTCCTCCACTAGAATTCCCTATTCTCTTAGAGAAACTGTTACCAGAAGGAGAATTAAAAGAAGAGGTTAGTAAGCTGTTAAAGCGTAAAATTAGTGGTGATGAGCTAGATTTAGAACCACGCATCAATGTTATTAATGAATTTTTAAACTTAGAAATTGGCCGTTTAGACAAATACGTCAGAACTTTATCTGTAGAATTAGATGACCCTACATATGAATTAGATCAATTGTTTAGAGATACTTTAGACGAAGTTTGGAACTAAGTATAAAACAAAAAGGCTTATCCCTAATGCAAGTAGCAGCGGATAAACCTTTTATTTATAATTTCTATTAAAGCGGTATATTATTATTCGTATTTTTTGTTTCATTCAAATAGCTCTCCACATAAATTTGTTCTGCATCTGTAGCATTTTTAATTCCATCCTCGGGACTAAATTCAATGTTTCTCCTTATTGCTACACGATCTGCAATGTAACCCATTGCTAACAAAAACACTATACATCCGCCTGCCCATAGCCACATTGTCATTTTAATATCCCCTCTTTCTTCTTTAGTTCACCTAGCGTCGCGTAATACAGCATATATCCTCCGCAGGATAAAAGCCCTCCAACAAGTAAAATGGCAAGTTTTTTAATAACTATCCCCTCCACATTCTTTTAAACAAAACAGAACTAACAGATGATTCGACTTTATGTTAAACGTTTTTCCGCAAAAAGGAATTTAAATTAACATTCCCTATACTTACTATACGTTATAGCACTAATAAAAGTTTCAGAAAATTACATCAATAATTCCCAAGTTGATTTTCAACAAATCTTATTATAATTTTTTATGTTTCATCCTAAATAATTTCAAAACCGCTGCCAATCTATCTATAAAGCATTCGAGGCTTTACGCCGCTTCAATCAGATCTACTATTATTGCCAGGTGCATTAATTATGATGCCGATTGTGACTGAATGCATCAACCAATTACCTCAACATTTAATTTCTCACGGTACAGCTTTAAATAATACAATTCGTCAAGTTGCAGGTTCAATTGGTACTGCTATACTTGTTACAATTATGACGCAACAAACTACGGAACACCTCGCTAAAGCAATAACAACTTCGACTATAGATATGGTAGTAACGATGTATTCTTATTTGCGACGCTATTGACTCTAATTGCGTTATTACTCTCTCTTCTTACGTACACCAAAGATCAATAGAGAGAAATAATAAAAAGCCGTTTCTTTGGTTAAGAAACGGCTTTTTATTTTAATAAACAATTGTATTTAAAGCATATATTTTACATTTGGATATCATATTTAGATTCAAATGCAGACACTTTTTCTTTAGCATCTAAAAATTGTGTTTCAGCAGCTTTTGTGTTTTCTTCTAAAGTTGATTTATCCTTACCACTTTCTTTTTGTAGAACTTCTAGCATTTCAACTTGTTTATTTAATGACGAAGTTACGCTAGTGACTGCGGAATTCAATTGATTATATTCTTCAGTACTAAAGCTAGCTTTATATTTCTCCAACTCTTCCTTAATAAGCTTTATTCTTTTCATAGGCATTCCTTGTATAGACTTAATAGCCTCAGTTGCGTCTGCATCAATTTTTTCATAATCGTAGCTATCTGCATTAAAATCTTTGTCTAACTCAATAGTGTTCACCGCATTAAAGTGCTGAGTAATATCCGCTTTAGTTAACACAATATGCATATGAGTACCAATTGCAGCCTTGTACACATCTACTGCGGAACCATAACGCTTCTGAGCTTTTATTGCTTGATCATTACTTAAATGGTCTATCTCAGTTTTTAAGTCTTTTACATGTTTGTCTAGTTCACCATCATCGCCCTGAAGAATATTCTTGCTTTCAATTGACTTTGCTAGTATGTTAAAGTCTGCTTCAAAAACAAGATAATCATCAGATTCCATATATCCTTTTTCTTTTGTATATTCTTCATACTCACTCTCTAATTTAGAGAGTTTTTGTTCGAGTTTTTTCTGCTCTTTCCCCATTTGTTTCTGCTCTTGCTTAGCAGATCCTTGTTTTTGTTCTTCTTTCGTTGATCCACAAGCTACTAAACTAATAGATAGCAAAGATGCTACAAGTCCTAGGCCGATTTTTCTTAAATTCTTCATTTTTTCTCCTTTTTTTGGTATGTAGTTTTTTCACCAAACAATGATAGCATATATTATGTACTCCAAAAGAACGATTTTAGAAAAATTATCAAGTTTTCTATAGATAAACCATTAAAAGCAACAATATTCTATCTGTTAGTAGCAGCTTTAAAAAATCTCTTATCCTCAGTTTTACGAACAATTGCTTAATTATTAGACCTTTTATCTGACGCGCAACGAAACTAAGTAAAAACCGTTTCACTGTTTAGAAAACGGTTAGTTACTTTAATATATAATTCTATACTTAGAGTTAATTCGATATTTCAATCCCCTATTGCTGATTCAAAATAGTAAATTCACAATTTTTTTAGCGCGTTAACTTGTTTTTCTAAAATAGAAATTAACTGTTTTTCTCACAAAAATAGTACTATTTTCAAAAGGAATCTTTTATTTCTCCTGAGAATAGTACTACACTATATTAGATAACCTTTATTTTTGTTTTAATTGTATAATATGTATCTGCTATGAGTCCTACTGCAAGTCCGCTAATCATCCCGTACGGTAATACACCTGGTACATTTTGATAAAAAGTGCCGATTAACATTGCAGCTAGGATGCCGAAAAGTACGCCTATCACAATATGCGAACCAAACTTCACCTGTTTTGCGGTATACATTCTTCCTCCTCCTCACTTTTTTTCCATTATATCACAACAGAATCGTTTATTTAATGATAACTGAGCGAGGAATGCGAATGTAATAAAACTGTAACCTTATATAACTATTTTAGTACTACTCTTTTGGCGAATAAAATGTCATATGAGGCTTTTCTTCTTGGTAATACGCTAAACGGTCTTGGAGCGTACCAGTATGAAATTCAAATTTATGACCGTCAGGATCCGTAAAATAAATAGATTTTTTGTCTCTCTCGTCACGATTTCTTCCAGGTAAGATATTTACATTATGCTGTTTTAACAGCTCTTTTGCTTGGTCAAAACTTTCAATGGAAATAGAAAATGCTAAATGAGTATACGAATACTGAATTTCTGATCTAGGAATATCTTTTTCTTCGTTTAACGCGAGCCACATTCCATTTAGACTAAAGTAAGCGGTGGACTTTCCTTTTACTAAAAGTTCCGCCCCTAACACTTTTTGATAAAATATGATGGACCGTTCTAAATTTGACACAGAAAAGCATATATGATTAATTCCTTGAATCATCTTTACCCCTCGCTTTCTATTATATAACTTTTCTTTTAGCGCCTATTTCACTGAAAAAACATACTTTTTGCCATGTAAAGAGCTACTCCCCAAATCATACATGCAGAAGCCTTATTGACCCAAATCATTATTTTCCCATTTGAATCCATTTTTCCTACCGCTTTTCCGGCAAAAGCTAAGGATAAAAACCATATCCATGAAACGCATATCGTAACGAGCGTAAAAATCCATTTTTCTTTTCCGCTGTACAGTAGAGAATTTGTTCCGATTACACCCATAATATCCATCAGCGCGTGAGGATTTAGCAGAGATACAGAAGCAGCAAATAAAATTTGTGCTTTCACCGTCATCCCTTCCTTTACTGACGTTTTTGAAGGTTCGCTCTTCCACGTCACAAAGCCCATATACGCTAAAAAAAGAAAACCTATTCCAAAAATAAGCGCTTGAAAAAATGAAAAAGTAGCGGCTACTGCTGAAACTCCCAGCACTGCTACTAGAATTAAAATCGTATCACAAACAGAAGCCGTTACCACTACAGGAAGCGCCTGTTTGATGGTTCGTTGATTTGCTCCTTGGTTAAAAACAAACACATTTTGTACTCCTAAAGGTAAAATCAAACCGAATGCTAACAATAAAGCATGTATAACCACTGTAAACATGTTGTTCTCTCCTTTCTCTTTTATCCTACAATTGACATCCCTTGTTGTCTCCATCCAAATTTTGATTTATAATACCAACCAAATTATAAAAAGGTGGTCTCACATGAACTGGACTCCAAATCCGGCTGATAAAAAGCCAATGCACAAACAAATTCAAGAGTATATGAAAGAGAAAATCATAAATGGAGAGTGGCCTATTGGAACGAAAATTCCTTCTCAGCGCCATTTAGCTGCTAGCTTTTCTGTAAATAGAAGCACGGTGGTGACGGCAACCGAAAACTTAATTGCTGAAGGACTGCTCAGCGGAAACAAAGGAGGCGGCACCAAGGTCATCAACAATACGTGGAGCTTACTAGCATCAGGTTCTCACATGAACTGGAATTCGTATGTAGAAGCGGGAATATACCAACCAAATTCTCCGACTATCCGCCATATTAACGAAGCTGAATTTCAACCGGGCATTATTCGTTTAGGAACTGGAGAGTTAGCACCTGACCTGCTTCCTTCCCATCATCTTGCGGAACTATTTAGCGGAACTAACCATAGAAGCGTACACTTGGGCTACGAGCACCCAAGAGGAAATGATGAGCTCCGACAAGAGTTAGTGAAGCATGTAAAAAAACGCGGCATTGAAACGTCTCCTTCATCTATTTTAATTGTATCCGGTTCACTTCAAGCCCTTCAGTTAATTTCAATCGGCCTGCTGCCTCCAGGTGCCAATATATTAGCTGAAAAGCCTTCTTATCTTTATTCTCTACCGTTATTTCAGTCCGCACAAATGAAACTAACGGGCGTTTCATTAGACGAAGAAGGAATGCATTTAACTTCATTAAAAGACCAGCACGAAAAAGAAAAAGGCACAGCTTTATATACAATACCGAACTTTCATAACCCTACCAATGTAACGATGAGTGAACAAAGGCGCCAAGAGCTGCTTCGCCAGTGTGAAAGAATGCATTTGCCGATTATTGAAGATGATGCTTACGGAGAGCTTTGGTTCCATTCACCGCCTCCACTTTCATTAAAAGCTCGAGATAAAAATGGAGTGGTTCTTTATTTAGGAACGTTCTCTAAAACATTTAGTCCGGGATTTCGAATTGGATGGATTGTAGGGCCTGAACATGTAATTGAGCGATTGGCCGACCTTAAAATGCAAGTTGACTACGGAGCCAGTTCCTTATCTCAATGGGCCGCTGCTGAAGCTCTAAAAACCGGAATTTATGACAAGCACGTTGCCAGCGTACGCTATAAATTAAAAGAAAAATCTCAGCAAACGCAGGCTATTTTAGAGAAGTATTTAAAAAGTCTTGCTGCGTGGAATACTCCGAGCGGAGGTTTTTATTTTTGGCTGACGCTGCATAAGCCTGTTTCGATGCGGAAATTATTTAAGCACTGTCTCGACGAAGGAGTTCTTTTAAATCCAGGCGCATTGTATGACCATGAAACGTCACAGCATATCAGAATATCCTTTTCTTATGCGACGCTTGCAGAATTTGAATACGGCATTAAAATAGTCGCAAAAAGCCTTAAGAATCTTTACAAGTGATTCTTAAGGCTTTCTTGTGTTAGGCGGCAGCTTTATCGAAAAAGTGAGCTTATTATGCTGACGCTCTGCTCGTATCTCTCCTTGATGCAGCTGAATAATTTGTTTTGCAATAGCCAGCCCTAAACCTGAACCATTTACGTTCGTTCTTGATTCATCACCTCGATAAAATCGATCAAATAACTTTTCCACCTCAAGTTTTTCACTGATGTTAATGCTGTTACTAAAGGAAATTACCAACGAATCCTCATCAATTTCCTGATTCACCTCTAATACGGAAGGCTTTTCGCTGTACTTCTTGGCATTTTCGAGCAAGTTTTGAAAGACTCTTACCATTTTTTCTACATCAATAAATGCATGCCATTCACAAGCAAAGTTAGTCTGAACGTCAATGCCTTCTCTTGTTAACATCGGCTCGTACTCTCCTATTACCTGTTGAAGCAAACGTTTCATGTCAATTTCATTTCTCTGAAGCTGAAAATCCGGACTCGTTAATTTTGTATAGTCAAACAACTCATCTATTAAATCCGTTAAATAATTTGCTTTTGAATCAACAATATATAAGTAGCTATCTAATGTTTCATCATCCATACTTTCTCTTTTTTTGATTAAATCTAGGTACCCAACGATGGATGTTAACGGCGTACGCAAATCGTGAGATACACTGGATATTAGCTGATTTTTTGCTTGCTCCAGCTCTCGTTCACGATCAAATTTTGTACGAAGCTGCGCAGACATTTTGTTAATGTTTTGACTTAATTCAGCCAGTTCATCTTTTCCTCGTACCTGGATGGTTGCGCCTAAATCTCCATTTGAGATTTTTTGAACTTGTTTAGAGATTTCTTTCAGATAACGAATATGGGAACGAATAAGTGCTAAGAAAACAAAAACAAAGACCACAACGGCGATAAAGAAAAGTCCAAACGCTAATACATTATATGCAGGGACATTCATTTTCTCTTCTTGTATATACCTGCTCAAAACAAGCCTAGCAATTAAAATAAAAATTAAATTGGTAGCCAAAAAACTTATAATGATAGCAAAAAGAAGCTTTACACTTATTCTTCTCATATCCTGTATCCTACGCCCCATATGGTTTTAATATAAATGGGCTTTTTCGGATTATCCTCAATTTTTTCACGAATTTTTGTGATATGGACCATTACATTATTATCCGATTTAAACGCGTCTTCTTGCCACACGGCTTCATATATTTTCCCCATGCTCATCACTGTTCCTTTGTTGCGTGCCAGCAGCTCTAAAATATCAAACTCTTTTGGCGTTAAACGAATCTCTTGGCCGCGCACAAATACAAGGCGGGTGCTGCGGTTAATTTCCAAATCGCCAATTTGAATAACGTCACGCTCAGCGCGTTCATTGTATTTTTTATAGCGTCTAATTTGTGATTTGACTCGTGCGATGAGTTCGAGTGGGTTAAATGGTTTTGTTAAGTAATCATCTGCGCCTGCTGTTAGACCAGAAATTTTGTCCATATCTTCTGACTTCGCCGAAAGCATAATAATGGGCATGTTTTTTTCTTCACGTATTTTAAAAGCTGCGTCGATTCCATTCATCTGCGGCATCATGATATCTAATATAATTAAATCTACTTCTTGTTCCTCTAAAAGCGCTAATCCAGATACAGCATTAGAAACTTTCAGCGTTTCAAATCCTTCATTTTCTAAGTAAATAGCAATTAAATTACGAATTTGCTCATCGTCATCTATAATTAAAATTCTGTCTTTCATTTACAAACTCCTTATACCTCATTCTTTTCGCATGAAAAAATGTATGCGGGAGGCACGTTTCTCCACTCTTTTTCAACTTTAATGTGGGGGAAAAACGTGCGGATCAACTCTTTTTTTAAATTCGTATACTGAAACGTAATAAATTTCCCTTCATCAGCTAATACGCTTCGCGTGTTTTGCAAAATACAATCTGACACCTCAGCTGCTAAAGAAGCAAAAGGAAGACCTGATAGTACGTAATCTACTTTTGAAATATCATACTGTATCAAGTACTTTTGAACATGTTCAGCCGAGCCGTGTATCACATACACATTTTTTTCATCTCTTACTTGTTCCTTTACTTTTTCGTAAAAATGCCGATTGTATTCGATAAGAAGCAAAGTTGTACAAGCGCTTCGTCTTCTTATTAATTCACGGGTAAAAACTCCGGTTCCTGGCCCGTACTCTACTATACAGGCTGCATGTTCAAAATCAATCCCTTTCACCATTTTTTTCGCTAAGTGCGTAGAGCTTGGCAAAAGCGCTCCTACCGTTCGCGGCTGGTGAAAATATTGATACATAAAAGCTAAATTCATTTTCTATTCCTTCTTTCTACTCTTTCTTTCTAGAATAGAAAAAAAATCTAAAGAAACGTTAAGTAAATTTCTTAAGAATTCTTAAGAAAACAAAAAGGAGGATGGGACATAACGGAATTAACCCAATCTAAAGACGAGCAAATTGGATTAATAAACTCATATGGATTGCTCTTGACACCTCTGTTGATTTCCGTGCAAGACTTCGCTTTCCGCGGCCGGCCGATGAGCCTCCTCGTCGCTTACGCGCCTGTGGGGTCTCATCTGTTCCGCTTTTCCCGCAGGAGTCTTCTACCTTGCCCTCCAATCAACAGCTAGAAGCGGTGAAACCAACGTTTATAATAACAGTAAAAAATCCGAATGGTCAGTCAATAATACCGATTGATCATTCGAATTTATCCTTAACTAAAATATTTTTGTCCAGCCTCGATTACTCGTTTAAAAGATAATTTATCGTAAATAACATCCGCTATTTAAATCAAAGGTAGCTCCTGTATAATGTTTTGCTTGAGGACTCAGTAAAAAAAGAACGGTATCTGCCACGTCTTGAGGCGTAACAAAGCTTGGAATCAGCTGATGATCGATGTATTCATTTTTGCGCCACTCTGGAATATTTTTCATCATATCGGTATTTACCATTGTAGGTGCTACGGCATTCACACGGATATAAGGAGAAAAATTCATTGCACAGCTTTTGGTTAATCCTAATATCGCTGCTTTAGACATTCCATATATAGCATCGGAGCTTCCTTCCATTCCTGATACGGACGATATATTAATAATTGCTCCTTCTGTTTCCTTTTCCATTAATAATTCGCCAAAGTATTTGGAGAAATAAATATATCCTTTAATATTAATGTCCATCACAAAATCTATTTCCTTTTCTTCATAATCCAATAAATTTTTCCCTAAATACACGCCTGCATTATTAACTAATCCATATAAATTTTTATCTTTTATTTGATAGAAAAGATTTCTTACGCCCTTCCCTTCTTTAACATCTACTACATACGTTTCAATATGGCCCTTTGTATCTTCAGCTAGCTGTTTCAAAGCTCCTTCATTACTATCACAAGCAATAACTGAATAGCACTTCGACACACATTCTTTTACAATTTCTTTTCCAATTCCAGCACCTGCACCCGTGACGATTACCCATTTTTCTTTCATCTCGACACCTCTTATCTACTTTCTGTTACACATACTTGTTATGTAAATATTCAAACATTTATTATACCATTATTTTCTATATAGACGTCCATTTCTTGCGCTCTTTTTTAGCTTACCTGACAAAGCGCGTATAGTTTTTTATGGGAGTGATAACGATAAGACAGTACATTATTTCAAACAAGAAAGAGATGATAAGACGTGGCAAAAGTACTTTATATTACAGCTCATCCTCACGATGAGTCTCAATCATTCAGTATGGCAACTGGAAAAGCATTTATCGATGCTTACAAAGAGCACAATTCAAGTGACGAAGTTGTACATATTGACCTTTATAAAGAAAATATCCCTCATATTGATGCAGATGTATTTAGCGGCTGGGGCAAACTTCAGTCTGGCTCGGAACTCTCTTCTCATGAACAGGAAAAGGTCAATCGCCTTGCAGAATTGAGCGAACAGTT
This sequence comes from Priestia sp. FSL W8-0524, assembly GCF_038005965.1. Classification (NCBI taxonomy): domain Bacteria; kingdom Bacillati; phylum Bacillota; class Bacilli; order Caryophanales; family Bacillaceae; genus Priestia; species Priestia sp. FSL W8-0524. Next base: position 1,885,191 of record NZ_JBBOUG010000001.1, on the reverse strand, counting down.
TGTAGGAGCGGACAAATATGTTTTTGTAACTCCTATGTGGAACTTTTCGTTTCCACCGGTTATGAAAGCTTATTTAGACTCTGTAGCCGTAGCAGGTAAGTCATTTAAATACACGGCCGAAGGTCCGGTTGGACTATTAACGGATAAAAAAGCGCTTCATATTCAAGCGCGCGGAGGCATTTATTCTGAAGGTCCTGCAGCTGATATGGAAATGGGGCATCGCTATATTGGAATTATGATGAATTTCTTTGGAGTCCCTTCGTTAGACGGCATTTTTGTCGAAGGGCATAACGCAATGCCAGATAAAGCTCAGGAAATTAAAGAAAAAGGAATAGCAGAAGCAAAAAAACTTGCCCAAACCTTTTAATATAAAGAGGCTGTAACAAAAATATTTTGATTGAAGGAAGATCCGAACGAGGGCTTGAGACTCTTAATGGAGCATCAACTTTGTTCGGATTTTTCTGTTGGTAAAGTGAACGTAGCTTTCATGCATGGTGGCTGCTTCCAGCAGTTAATTGGAGGGCAAGGCGCAGACTCCTGCGGGAAAAGCGGAACAGATGAGACCCCACAGGCGCGTAAGCGACGAGGAGGCTCATCGTCCGCCCGCGGAAAGCGAAGCCTTGCACGGAAATTAACTGCGATGTAACAAGCCATTCATACTAGATCATTTATCCCGTTTGTTCGTCTTTCGATGGAAGTGATTTCGTTATGTCTAAGTCTCTTTTCTACGCAAAAAAGCTTTCTCTTTCCCTTTCGATCCACCTGTCTATTTCTCGATCACTTTTTTCTACAAGTCTGTTAACGAGGATATCATGCCAAATATAGTTTTCAAGTAAATTAATGTTAACTCCGTTATTGGTATAGTAAGCCATTTCTTTATGACCATAAATCATTTCACTGCTGTCAACAGATATAATAAACCAGTTTTGATTCCCAATATTTTCGGTATAGCTTGTATGGCGGTGCCGGTCAAATTCCTCCATCGCTTCATCTTGTTCAAACACAATTCCTTTTAGTGTGACACTCTTCCTTAGCTGTAATAAAAGAGGCTTCAACTCATTATAAATATCAGGCCAAAGCGAGATGACAATTTTATTTTTTGCTTTTAGCAGCAGCGACTCACAAAAAGCAAGAATGGCTGTTTCTCCTTTCATCGTCATAACCCGGCTTTCTTCTATAGACTCTGCAGCTTCAAGACGTTTAAGCGTTTCGCTAACGTCTTCATACGTTTCGTTCCATTTTTTCTGCAGCGAATGCAAAAAAGCATCGACGGGTAGCGACGTGTACTGGGTGCCATCATTACTCTCTTCTTTTAACACCATGCCTTTTTCCTCTAGTGTTTGTAAAATATCGTATACACGCGCTCTTGGCACACCTGAATGTTTACTAATGCTATAAGCAGTGGAAGATCCTTTTTTGACAAGCGTCACGTATACTTTTGATTCATACTGATTAAATCCAAGCGACTGCAGCTGCTGAATAATATTTTCCATAAAGGAAACCTCCCTGTTTTTTAAGTTATTTGAAATTTTCATCATTTACATATTTACAACTGCTTTTTATATAGTTACTATTTAAGTAGTCACTATATATATATTATGACATGAGGAAGGTGCTTTATGGAAGAATTAAGTTTACAGATTGTTCTTTTGCTTTTACTCTTTGGTTTTTTAGCTGCATTCATTGACTCCGTAGTGGGCGGAGGCGGTTTAATTTCTACACCCGCTCTTTTATTTTTAGGCCTGCCGCCCGCTGCTGCCTTAGCTACAAATAAATTAGCTGGAACGATGGGCGTATTAACGAGTACCATTCGATTTGTCAAATCCGGAAAAGTCGATTTTCGCGTTGTGGGTAAATGGTTTCCTTTTGTATTTATTGGCTCTTTGGGAGGTTCAATCACCGTTCATTTTCTATCCTCTGCTTTTTTGAAACCTGTTATTTTGATTCTCCTTGTTTTAGTTGCTATTTATACAATCTTCAAAAAAAACTGGGGCACCACGTCCACGTATAAGCCGCTGTCTATTAAGAAACTTATTTTCTTTACTGCACTTATTTTTATCATTGGCTTTTACGATGGATTTTTAGGAGCAGGCACAGGTTCATTTATTTTATTTGCTTTTTTATTTATGGGATTTGATTTCCTGCAGTCAGCAGGCAGCGCAAAATTTTTAAATTTCGGCAGTAATTTAGGTGCTTTGCTTGTATTTTTGTATTTTGATTCTGTTGTATTTTCTTACGGATTAATTATGGGGTTTGCGATGATCGTGGGTTCTTTCGTTGGATCAAACGTCGCTTTATCAAAAGGCGTGACGTACGTCCGAACGCTTTTTATTCTTGTCACTTTAAGCCTTATTAGCAAAAACATATTCGACTATGTAAATCAGTACAAATAGATCAATGGTTTCTTTCGAACTATAACAATGAACCTATATATCTATTAGATTAATAAAACCACCTCTTACTATTTTCTTATTTTTGGGTAAATGTGTAAAAAGACACTAAAATTGTTGTATACTGATCGATGTTGTTTTACATAATTAGAAATATTATACAGAGGTGAACGTTTTGTTTAAGAAATTTAGGTTTTTATGGTTTATTTTGCTGATCTTTGCACTTATTTTTGTCAAAAATACGTTCTTTTCTTCTTCAGAGAACGCCGCTGAGACGCTAGCAACGTCAGATGTTCCACAAGCCGCAGCTACTTTCAAAGAGGGAAACAATCAGCAGGACGGAGTCATTATTCAAAAATATCGCAAACAGCTAGATGCAGCACAGAAAAAAAATGACGAAAAAGCTACTAAAGAAATACAAGAAAAAATTTATGAAGACGGAAGACAGGCGGCACTAAACTTTTTACCGCGCAATAAATTTCAAAGAGCTTTTTCTCAGCCTTCGAAAAAATCGGCCGATGACATTTATAACTTTCTAATTGCCCAAGTAGGGTTTGGAGGATATGATTCTCTTTATCAAGAAGCAATAGCCGCAAAAAAAGAAGCAGCTTCTTCTACTGATGAATTAAATATGAGTGGCATTCAAGCTAAAACCGCTGCACTTACATACGGCACACTCGCACAAAGAGAACAGCTGCTTGTTACAAGTCTTGCCTATGACTTAAGCAGCGTAGGCGTCATTTCTTCCGATACAGCTAAAGGTATTGATAAAAAAGCTACTCATATGCTAGAAGTTAGAAAAGAAGGAATAAATGCCGCGATGCAAGAATAAGCGAAACAGCTCTTTTCTTCTTCCTAATAAAAACGTGTCCGCCTGTTTGGCGAACACGTTTTTTTGTTTAATAAATAATAGCCTGTACGCTCATTATTGTAACGGTTAAAATAAGAATCACGTTCCCTATAATTAACCACGGCTTTGCGCTTCCTCTTCTACCTTTAATAGCCGTGATTAGTCCAGCAATGGGCAATAAAGCCATAATGATGACCCAAATTTTACGAAGAATGCTGGAATCCAAATAAAAACCAAACTGCATCATCGCAAATAACACGACTGTAATAAGGAAGAAAAGTGTAGGCACAGCTAAATGAATGCCTCTTGGTCTCATTGAGTAGTACACAACATCACTTTCTTTCTATGTAAAATCTTACGTAAAATAACGTTATCATTTACACAGAGTTTTGACAACTTTTTGAAGGATTTTGTCAACAAATTTTAATAATCCAGAAGAAATCACTTCTCATTCAGCTGCCCGAAGACTGCCGGAAGTGCAGAAATAACGTCACTTGCTAACATATCTATCATTGTATGCCCCTGATCGAGCAGCACATCCGCTGCTTTTCCATGAACATATACCGCATTGCTGATTGCTTCTTGAAGAGAATCATGCTGCATAATAAAAGCGAGGATGATTCCGGTTAACGTGTCACCCGTTCCACCTTTTGCGAGTCCTGCGTTTCCAGTGGTATTTACGTATTGTTTTCCATCCGGCGTTGTAACGATCGTGTTTGGGCCTTTTAATACAAGATACACACCATTTTCCACTGCGTATTGGCTAGATATCGAAAATCGATTTGCTTCTACTTCTGCGATTGTTGTATCCACGAGTCTAGCCATTTCTCCGGGATGAGGTGTTAAAACCGTTGCGTGTTCTCTTTCTTTTACTTCTTTCATCAAATCCGGCAGATGAAAAAGAGCATCTGCGTCGATTACAACAGAAACGGGCTGTTGAAGTACTTGTTCGACAACTTTCTTCGTTTCTTCCGTTCTCCCAAGCCCTGGTCCAACTGCAATTGCATCGTACTTTGCTTCTTCTAAAGGAATCTCGCCTGCAAAAAAGCCATCTTTGCTTGGGCATGGCTTATACATCACTTCTAACATGTGAGCAGCTGCAATCGCATGAATATCATTCGGAAGCGCAAGCGTTAAAAGCCCTGCTCCGCTTGTGAGTGCTGCTTTTGACGTTAGCATCGGCGCTCCGGGTGTTTGAAGTGAACCTCCTATTATGATTCCTTTTCCATGTGTACCTTTATTGGACGAAGCATTCCGAATGGGAAAAGATTTCTTAATATGCTGAGTTGACCATACCTCTTTAAGAGGTGAGCTTTTTTCAATTGCTAGCGGTGGGATACCGATATCTACTACAATCAATTCACCATAGCTTTCTTTACTCGGGTATGTAAATGCCGTGATCTTTGGCTGCTGAAGCGTAATCGTAGCATCTGCATGTACCGTAAGCTCTTGCTTCTGTTCCATTACTCCACTTGGGACATCAATGCTGTATATGTAAGCCTTAGAGTCGTTTATTTTTTTTATAATGTTATCATAAGGAGATTTGATGCTGCCTTTTACGCCTATACCTAATAAACAATCAATAAGGACCGTATACTTTTTCACAGAGAAGTTGTCTCCCGCCGATTGCCACGCGAATCCAGCATTTTCATAGATGATCATGGCTTTTTTAGCTGCGCCTTTTATTTTCTCCCGTGCAGGAACTACCCAGACGTCAACTTCATAGCCTTTTGACTTCAAAGCACGGGCAATAACAAAGCCGTCTCCTCCGTTGTTTCCCGTTCCTATAAGCAGCCCTATTTTTTCATATTTTTCGATTCGCTCACTCAGCGCGTTTGCAGCAGCCTGTCCGGCATTTTCCATAAGGGACTCTTCACTCATCCCAATTGTATTCGTCATATAATCATCTACTTGATACATCTCTTGATTCGTTACAATTCTCATTATGCTGCTCCTTACTGAAACGGAAATGGTTCGTCTGTATTTACCGTTCCTTTTATTTTCGTTATAGTTAATTGTTCTCCTTTCACCCAATCCTCAAACGAGAAAGTAAGAGGTTTTGCTTTTCGTCCAATTCCCACAATGACTTGCAGCGTCTCCGGTACATATGCCACTGTATGAAGCGTTCCAGCAGAATTCCGGTAATCTTCTTTAAAAATACCGTATTCATCCTCATTAAATAAAGAAAAAGCTTCAAGAGGCGATAGCTTTTTTTCAATATGATCTCGAATATGATCGAGCCTTTCCTTTGACTCTACCAAATGATGACGATTTTCTTCGACCAGCTGATTAAAATGGTTCGTACACCCCATCATCGTTCCTCTTTGTACATGAACGCCTCGTCCAGATGCTTCGACTACTGCTCCCTGTCCGCTGCGGTCGTAAATGGAATAATTAAACGCATGACGGTGCGGTGCCCTTTCTAAAATAGCAACAGCCTCTTCTGTTGTTTCACATGTTTCTAAAATAAACCGAGCAAGCGTACAGCAAATAAATCCGTTCGTTTGACGGCGGCGATTAACAAAATGATAGCCAATTGCTAATCCTTTTTCGTTCATTCCATCCATTCGCCCAATCATTCTTGTTCCAAACCCGACGCTTGCATATCCTTCATTTGGCTGAAAAAGCAAAAATCGACCTTCGTACGTTTTCGGATGATAATCGTAGTTCCGCACATACACACCGTGCTGCATAAGAGCAGAACATCCCGTTTTCTTCCACTCTTGCTGATATCCGCTGTACTCATGTATAACGTCTTCAAGAGGCCAATCTAAGCCTTCTGCTAAGCCCAATAGCTCATTCCACAGTCCGGGAGCAAATAAGTCGTAATAATGACGAGCTTCTTTTGCTATCGTTTGATAGCTTCGTAATGAACGTTTTCTTCTTTTTTGATGATTTTCAAACAGCTTTGTTCCTTTATGTAATTCCCCTTGCATTTTACCAAGCTCTCGGTAAGAGCCTCGCCCTTGAATAACTTCTACCTGTATTTCTTTCACTTCTATCACTCCAATTTTCCAGTACCTTTATTGTGCAGCAAGCGCTCTATTCTTTGCAACTTTCTCCTCTCATAGAACGCTCTTCCTTTGAATACAGTTATAAAGAAACAGGTCGAAAGATTGAAAAGCATTATCATAAGAGGTGATCATATTGCTAAAGGAAGTTCAGCTAGAGATTCAGCGAAGAATCGCCTATCTGCGCCCAACACAAAAAAATGACGGGTCATTTCGCTACTGTTTTGAAACAGGCGTTATGCCTGATGCGTTTTTAATTATGCTTCTTCGCACCTTTGATTTAGATAAAGAAGTGTTGATTAAACAATTAACCGAACGGATCGTTTCCCTTCAAAATGAAGATGGTCTTTGGACGTTGTTTGATGATGAAGAACACAACTTATCCGCTACTATTCAAGCTTATACAGCTCTTTTATATTCAGGCTATTACCAAAAAAATGACCGGATTTTGCGAAAAGCAGAAAGATATATTATAGATTCAGGAGGCATTTCTCGCGCTCATTTTCTCACAAGATGGATGCTTTGTGTTAACGGCTTATACGAGTGGCCAAAGCTATTTTACCTCCCGCTTTCTCTTTTGCTCGTGCCTACCTATGTACCGCTTAACTTTTATGAACTAAGCACCTATGCCAGAATTCACTTCGTCCCGATGATGGTAGCTGGAAACAAAAAATTTTCACTTACTTCTAGGCATACACCTTCTCTTTCTCATTTAGATGTAAGAGAGCAGAAACAGGAAGCGGATGAAGCTGCTCAAGAATCACGCGCTTCTATTTTTTTAGTCGACCATTTAAAACAGCTGGCTTCTTTACCTTCTTACATCCACAAGCTTGGTTATCAAGCAGCCGAGCGTTACATGCTAGAAAGACTTGAAAAAGATGGAACACTCTACAGCTACGCAACCTCTACTTTTTTTATGATTTACGGTCTTTTGGCTCTTGGCTATAAAAAAGATTCCTTTGTGGTTCAAAAAGCAATTGACGGTATTTGTTCACTACTTAGTACATGCAGCGGCCACGTGCACGTAGAAAACTCCACGTCAACCGTTTGGGATACCGCCCTGCTATCTTACGCTCTACAAGAAGCAGGTGTACCGCAGCAAGATCCCATGATTAAAGGCACAACTCGTTACTTAAAGAAAAGACAGCATACAAAGCTTGGAGACTGGCAGTTTCATAACCCCAATACAGCGCCTGGAGGCTGGGGATTTTCCGATATTAATACGAATAACCCTGACTTAGACGATACGTCTGCTGCTATTAGAGCTCTTTCTAGAAGAGCGCAAACCGATACAGATTATTTGGAGTCTTGGCAAAGAGGTATTAACTGGCTGTTGTCCATGCAAAACAAAGACGGGGGTTTTGCTGCATTTGAAAAAAATACCGATTCTATTTTATTTACTTATCTGCCGCTTGAAAACGCAAAAGACGCAGCAACGGATCCGGCTACTGCCGATTTAACCGGTCGAGTGCTTGAATGCCTCGGAAACTTTGCCGGTATGAATAAATCCCATCCTTCGATTAAAGCTGCAGTAAAATGGCTGTTTGATCATCAGTTGGATAACGGGAGCTGGTACGGCCGGTGGGGTGTTTGCTACATTTACGGAACGTGGGCCGCTATTACTGGACTCCGTGCTGTAGGAATTTCTGCTTCTGATCCGCGTATCATCAAAGCCATCAATTGGCTCAAAAGCATTCAACAAGAAGACGGCGGATTCGGAGAATCATGCTATAGCGCTTCTTTAAAAAAATATGTGCCTTTACCCTTTAGCACTCCTTCGCAAACGGCTTGGGCTCTCGATGCTTTAATGACAATATGTCCGTTAAAAGATCGAGCCGTTGAAAAAGGAATTAAATTTTTACTGAATCCAAATCTTACCGAGCAGCAAATTCATTATCCCACGGGAATTGGTCTTCCTGGACAATTTTATATTCAGTACCACAGCTACAATGATATTTTTCCTCTTCTTGCACTTGCCCACTACGCAAAAAAACATTCTTCATAAAGGGGTTGAGACATGACGAAATGAATCCAATCTAAAGACGAACATATAGGATACATGAGCTCCTATGGATCGCTTGTGACACGGCAGTTGATTTCCGTGCAAGGCTTCGCTTTCCGCGGGAGTCTTCGCCTTGCCCTCCAATCAACTGCTAGAAAGACTTACACACATGAAACCTATGTTTACCCTAACAAAAAAAACGAACCACGAATCAAACATCTTGATCAATGGTTCGTTTTTCACTTTGTCTAAAATCCTTTTATTCCAGCCTCTTTTTGTACATAAAAGCAGGTTTTTTTAGGAGACAAGTGGAATACCTTTTTAATGTTGGGAAAGAAAGGATGCATCAAATGAATAATGTTTCACCACTTTTAAAAGGAAAAAACGTGATACTAAGAAAACCAAAAGACAGCGATGTACATGACTATCTAGCGTGCAAGCAAACAAAAGAGCTTATTCGTATGTACGGAGGCGATACCCGAAACTTAAAACCTCTTACATTACAAGATGCCAAGCGGCACGTCGAGTACATAAAGTCTCAAAAGCTGAATTGGTGTGTTGAATATCAGCAGCAGTTTGTTGGAGAAGCCCGGCTGACCGTTAACGAGTACGACCGGCGCGCACGGTATGCTATTGGTTTATTCGATTCTTCCGTTTGGAATCAAGGGCTCGGCACTGAAGTTACAAAATTGGTGCTGGCCTACGCATTTGAACACCTTCACTTGCACAGAGTCGATTTACGAGTGCTCGAATACAACCATAGAGCCATTGCTTGTTATGAAAAATGCGGTTTTGTAAAAGAAGGAATAGAGCGTGAAGGTGCTTTTATTGAAGAAGCATTTCAGACAGATATTATCATGAGTATACTCGAACAAGAGTATTATCAGCTTTAGAGGAGAGAATCAGCTGTCATCATCGTACTTCTTTAAAAGTTCGTATAGCCCAAGCCTTTTGTGAATAAAGTAACATAACGATATAACCAAAGGAGCCAACGATGACAGCTTATGATTCCTCTTCTTTTGTATTTGTAACCATTGATAAACATGACATTGCTGCTTTTTTACTCATTGATATTATTTGCAGCACCACTATTTATGTAGCATGTAAACATTATCTCCACAATGAGCTTGTTTCCATTGCAAGCAGCGCTCTTTTTCCCATGGTATGTAAGAAGGTTTCTCGACGCTAGCTCAGCTTTTTACCGGTTCTTTTAATGACAGCCAAGTGCGGTCCTTCTGCTGCTGAATCTCTACGGAGTGATTAAAAAATTTAGAAAGATGCGGCTCAGTGAGCTGGTCTTTCGTTTTTCCAGAAGAAAACACTTCTCCTTGGCGCATACAAAGCGTATGAGTAAAGCAAGGCAAAATTTCTTCTACATGGTGAGTAACATAAATAAGCGTAGGAGCATTTGGCTGCTCTGCCATTTTTGCAATCAGCTGAAGAAGCTGTTCTCGGGCCATTATATCTAGACCTGTACATGGCTCATCAAGTATTAAAAGCTTTGGTGAAGCCATAAGAGCTCGAGCAATTAGCACTCGCTGGCGCTCTCCTTGAGAAAGTGTTCCGTAGGCCTGATTTTGTAAATCTTCGCAATTTAGCAGCTTCATTAATTCTATGGCTTGGTTCATATCTTTTTGCTCCACTTGTTCATATAACCCAATAGATGCAAATTTTCCGCTTAAAATCATTTCTACAACCGTATCGTCATCTCGAAACCGCTGTTGAAGCGAAGAGCTTACCCATCCAATTTCTTTTCTGAGCTCAGACAGATTTGTTTCTCCAAATTTCCTTGAAAGAACTTCTACTTCCCCTTTTGTAGGCCAAATATATCCGTTGATGATATTTAAAAGCGTCGTTTTTCCGGAACCATTTAACCCAAGCAAACACCAATGTTCCCCTTTTTCCACTGACCACGACACGCTTTTTAAAATTTCTTTTTCTCCTCGTTTTACCGAAACGTTGTTAATGTTGATCATGCTAACACTCCTTTACTCTCATTTTTCATTATATATACTATAAAAGAATAATGATTTATCCCATTTGTTAACTTGCTTTTCTTTTTTCATGCCAATTTTTTCAGCCACTTTAATCGATGGAAAATTGTGAGGATCTATCAATGATATAACCTTCTGAAATTTCAGCGTATGAAGGCCATAATCTAAACAAGCTTTTGCTGCTTCACTCGCATAGCCTTTTCCCCAGCAGCTGCGTAAAAATAAATAGCCAAGCTCTGGATCTACCTTGCCGTCTACTTTTTGAAGAACCATGCCGCACTGCCCTAGAAACTCTCGATTCTGTTTATCCTCAGCGACCCACATGCTAATGCCATATGTTTGATAATGCTGCTTCATCCATTGAATCCAGCGATATGTGTCTTGTTCATTTTTAGTAGAAGAATAATACTTCATTGCTTCAGCATCTTCAAATATTTTCATTAAATTGCCTGCATCGCTTTCAGCCATAGCTCGCAGCGTCATTCGCTCTGTCTCAATAATCGTATAAATCCTCTCCTTTCTTCCATTCCAACATCTACTATCTTTATTATCCGCTACTATTTTCTTTTCGTAAAGTTTTCCTTTTTTGATTTAAATGAAACAGAAAAAGGCACCAAAAAAGGCTGCTACACACAGCCCTTTAATCTGGATCACACGTTTTCCCGTACCGTAATACGTTATATATAGCACGTCCATCACTTGCAGATGTTTCTGTATATTGAATTGGCAGCAGTGAAAAAATAACATAATAGACTGAAAAATAAACAAATTGATAGCAAAATATATCTTCAGGCAGAATATTAGCCATAATTAATCCATTTATTATAAAAATAGTAAGTAAATTAAACAGTACACCGCCCGCATACACCACTGCATGGGAAAAGCGACTGTCGTTCTTAAGATTTTCATATTTACAAAACGAGTCTAGAAAATAGACTGACTTAATTTTAAACTTCCCCATTTTAAGAATCGTTTTCCCCCGCCCAATAGTAAAATCGACCTTCCCTCCGAAAATAATTGCCATGACGGAATGCCCCAGCTGATGAACAAATGATACAAGTGGCAATACAAGACAGAATGACCACACAAACTTTGGAAGATCATTTAACCCAAACACGTTTATCCCTCCTTTTTGTTTCTTCTCTCTACTTTTCCTCCCCGTTTTTACTTAAAACTACATTTAAATTCTTTTTTTAAAACTCATACGAAATAACTAGCATCCACATCACTTCTTATAACCTAGATAAAACCCAATGTATGTAACTTATGAAAAATACATTTTCCGAAAAACAGTTGGAGTCACGTTTTCTTGTTCTTTGAAGCGCTTGATAAAATAGCTTGGATGTTCATACCCTACTTGTCTTGCTATATCTTGTACAGAGATTTGGTTGTTTTTAAGCAGCAGTTTCTTTGCTTTTTGAATTCGGACGCGCGTTACGTATTCAAACGGCCGGATACCAAGAGATTGTTGAAAAAGCAAACACGTATACTGCTCTGTTACGTTGAGCTGCTTCGCCAGTACTTCTAGCGTTAACGGCTGATGATAATATTCCTCAATATAGCGAAGGACTGGGTTTAGCTGAGTAATTTGCTGCAGGCGACTTTTGCTTTCTATATATACGCTGTCTTGGCGCAGTTTCAAAATGACGCTATATAGTAGTTCAGAGCACTTCATGGTGCTAGAGGTATGATTTTCTTCTAACAAATTCATTAGCTCTTGCAGCATCCTATAAAGGCTTTCAGCATGTGTAAGGACGATTTTTCCGGAATTAATAAATTGAAGAGAAAGCATGATATCATCAATTACACTTCCATTAAAAGAAACCCAGCATACTTGCCATTCGCTTGTAATGGGGTAGTATTCGTGCGGAACATGCGGCGTCAGAAACATCCCTTCATTTTCTTTTATAATATAAACCTCGTCGTTTACACGAAGCTCGCCTCTTCCTTTTATACATTGAATCCATTGATAATCAGGAAACTCTCCCTGACGTTTAATATGCGTTTGATGTCTCCAGCTTCCAGCGCTTGTAACATAGAATGGCAGTTTCATATCTTCATCTGAAAGAGCCGGAAAGTACATACGGTCCACATTACTTCCTCCTTTTTATGTGAATATAGTTATATTATCATGAAAATAATTAGATTGATAAGGTTTTCAGAAAACGTTATCATTTTCATATAAACTAATAACCTAGTAATCTAGAAATGAGGGATCGACATGTTAAAAACCGGCAAAAAATTTAATTATACAGCACCTGCAAACGGATACCCTGAATGGAATAACAACCCTGAAATTTTTCAATTGAACCGTTCGAAAGCACACGCTTTACTAATGCCTTATCAAACGGTCGAAGAGGCCTTAAAAAATGATAGAAAATCTTCTGTTTACTACCAAAGCTTAAATGGAAGCTGGTACTTTCATTTTGCTGAAAATGCGGATGGCCGCGTCAAAAACTTTTTCGCTCCTGAATTTTCATATAAGAAATGGGACTCTATTTCAGTTCCTTCACACTGGCAGCTGCAAGGATATGACTATCCTCAATATACAAACGTGACATACCCTTGGGTTGAAAACGAAAACCTCGAACCTCCTTTTGCACCGACTAAATATAACCCTGTCGGTCAGTACGTCCGTACTTTTACACCTAAATCAGAATGGGAAAATCAGCCGGTGTACGTCAGCTTCCAAGGCGTCGAATCTGCTTTTTACGTCTGGGTTAACGGTGAGTTTGTTGGATACAGCGAAGACAGCTTTACTCCAGCTGAATTTGATATAACTTCTTATCTTCAAGACGGTGAAAATACGATAGCAGTAGAAGTATATCGCTGGAGTGACGCAAGCTGGCTTGAAGACCAAGATTTTTGGCGAATGAGCGGCATCTTCCGAGATGTGTATCTGTACTCTACTCCACCGGTTCACATCTATGACTTTAGCGTTCGTTCGTCGCTTGATAACAACTACGAAGATGGTGAACTTAGCGTTTCAGCTGATATTTTAAACTACTTTCAGCACGATACTCAAGATCTAACATTTGAAGTCATGCTGTATGACGCGAATGGCCAAGAAGTACTACAAGCTCCGCTGCAAACAAATGTAAGTGTGAGCGATCAATATACAGCGTCCTTATGTACACACATTAAAAGCCCTGCAAAATGGAGCGCAGAAAGTCCTAATTTGTATACCCTTGTACTCAGCTTAAAGAATGCTGCTGGTTCTATTATCGAAACGGAAAGCTGTAAAGTCGGCTTCCGTACGTTTGAACTAAAGAATGGCCTTATGACAATCAACGGCAAGCGTATTGTACTTCGAGGAGTAAATCGCCACGAATTTGATTCAGTAAAAGGCCGTGCAGGCATCACACGCGAAGACATGATTCACGATATTTTGCTGATGAAACAGCATAATATTAACGCGGTGCGTACATCCCATTACCCTAACGATTCAGTATGGTATGAGCTGTGTGATGAATACGGACTGTACGTGATTGATGAAACCAATTTAGAAACGCACGGAACGTGGACTTATTTACAAGAAGGCGAACAAAAAGCCGTTCCAGGAAGCAAGCCAGAATGGAAAGAAAACGTACTAGATCGCTGTCGTTCGATGTACGAACGTGACAAAAACCACCCTTCTATTATTATTTGGTCGCTTGGCAATGAATCATTTGGCGGAGAAAACTTTCAGCATATGTATACTTTTTTTAAAGAGAAAGATTCCACGAGACTTGTTCATTATGAAGGAATCTTCCATCACCGCGACTATGATGCTTCTGATATAGAAAGCACGATGTACATTAAGCCAGCAGATGTAGAGCGCTATGCTTTAATGAATCCGAAAAAACCTTATATTCTGTGTGAATACAGTCATGCGATGGGTAATTCTTGCGGAAATCTATACAAATACTGGGAGCTGTTCGATCAATATCCAATCTTGCAAGGCGGTTTTATATGGGACTGGAAAGATCAAGCTCTTCAAACAACAGCAGTAGACGGTACTTCTTACTTAGCTTACGGCGGAGATTTTGGTGATACGCCTAACGACGGCAACTTCTGCGGAAACGGCTTAATCTTTGCTGATGGGACAGCTAGCCCGAAAATTGCAGAAGTAAAAAAATGCTATCAGCCTGTAAAGTGGACAGCAGTAGACGCTTCTAAAGGAAAATTTGCCGTTCAAAACAAACACCTGTTTACAAACTTGAACGCCTATGATTTTGCTTGGACTGTTGAAAAAAACGGTGAACTACTTGAAAAACATGCGTCTCTTTTAAATGTAGCTCCTGATAGTACAGACGAACTGACGCTTTCTTATCCTCTTTACGAGCAAGAAAACGAAACTGATGAATTTGTTTTAACTCTTTCTCTCAGATTATCCAAAGATACAGCCTGGGCTTCAGCTGGATATGAAGTGGCGTACGAACAGTTTGTACTGCCTGCCAAAACCGCTGTACCTTCAGTAAAAGCTGTTTATCCTGCTTTATCAGTTGACCAAAACGAACAAACGCTGACGGTTACAGGAACTAACTTCACGGCTATTTTTGACAAGCAAAAAGGGCAGTTTATCTCTTACAACTATGAGCATACCGAGCTGCTTGCATCGGGTTTCCGTCCGAACTTTTGGCGCGCAGTCACCGATAATGACCTCGGCAATAAATTGCATGAAAGATGTCAAACGTGGCGTCAAGCAAGTTTAGAGCAGCACGTGAAAAAAGTAAGTGTTCAACCGCAAATTGACTTTGTTATCATTTCGGTTGAGCTAGCTTTAGACATCTCTCTTGCTTCTTGCTATGTAACGTATACGCTATATAACGATGGTGAAATGAAGATTGAACAATCTTTAGCACCTTCTGAGGCAATGCCTGAAATTCCTGAAATTGGGATGCTGTTTACGATGGATGCGGCTTTTGATTCTTTAACATGGTACGGCAGAGGCCCTCATGAAAATTATTGGGATCGTAAAACTGGCGCTAAGCTTGGCCTTCATAAAGGCAGTGTAAAAGAGCAAGTTACACCGTATTTACGCCCTCAAGAATGCGGAAACAAAACGGACGTTAGATGGGCAACTATTACAAACGATCAAGGACGCGGCTTTTTACTAAAAGGTTTGCCAACAGTCGAGCTGAATGCTTTACCTTACTCACCTTTTGAACTGGAGGCTTACGATCATTTTTACAAATTGCCGTTAAGCGATTCCGTAACCGTGCGGGTTAACTACAAGCAAATGGGCGTTGGCGGAGACGACAGCTGGGGAGCTAAAACACATCCTGATTACACACTATACGCCAACCGCTCGTATACAAACACGTTTACGCTAAAACCTCTATAAAAATAAAAAGGACTTTCAAATGAAAGTCCTTTTTACTTATGATGTCACCTCTGGCTTTCGCTGAGAAAGCAAAAATACCGTAGCGATAATAAGAATTGTACCTAGCCACTCCGTCCACCCAAAAGTCACATGAAGCCATAGAACAGATAGCGCGGCTGCTGACAAAGGCTCTGCTGACGCAAGAACAATGGCTTCAGAAGCGCTAATGTGCTTCAAACTTTCCAAGTAGCAATAAAAGGCAATGAGCGTTCCAAAGATAATCACAAATAGCACCGCACACAGCGACAATAGCGACCACTCACCGGCTATATGCCACGGCGGATGAATAAATGAAAAACTTACGCCGCCTATTACCATTCCCCAGCCTACTACTTCAACTGAGCTCCATTTTGCAAGAAGACGTTTAGGCTGAAGCGTATAAAAAGCAGACGTCACAGCTGCTCCAATCCCCCAAAACAACCCCCATCCTGTAATAGACAGCTCGTTAAAATTTCCGCTTGTTGCAAGAAAAAATGTCCCCGTTATGACGAGCGCAACAGAAATCATTTCTACTTTCACCGGCCACTTTCTTGCTTGCACGGCTAAATAGCCAATAATAAATATTGGCGACGTATATTGAAGCACTGTAGCTGTAGCAGCGTTACCTGCTTCAATAGCTGCAAAATATGTATACTGCACGCCGAGCATACCGATTACACCAAACAAAAGCAGCGAAGTCCTCTCTTCTTTTGTTTTCCAAATTGCAAAAATATTGCGCTGCTTAGAGGCTATTGCCAAAAGCAGCAATCCAGATACTAACATACGAACGACGACCAGCCACTCTGCGTTAAAACTCTTATGCTGAAATAAATATTGAGCTACCGTGCCAGACACTCCCCACATCGTGGCACCAATGATTACAAGCAGCAGCCCCCACGCTCTTTTAGATGAAGTTTGAACTCCTTCCACTTACCATTCCTTCTCTCTTTTTCATATATATTTAACTTACCTCCCTCCGCATTAACGGTCAATAGCAAAAAAAGTCGAAGCAATATGCTTCGACTTTTTTTAAATGCTTTTATGAAGTAATTTCTTGAGTAAAGGAAATAGCACATCGGGAAGTTCTTCGATGTTTGGTACTAGAATACTATATTTCCCGTACATATTTTGAATGGTTTTCTTCTGTCCTTCATCAATTTCCCCGTTGGATAAAAAGACGTTGATGACTTCAATTCCGTGCTTGCGTGCTTCTAATACCGCTTCGTGCGTATCTACAATACCATTTTGTTCATATCCCATAGCGGCTGGTTCACCGTCTGAAAACACAAGTAAAAACTTTTGCTGCTCAGAACGCTGAAGCAAGCGACGTGTCATATGGCGAATGGCAAATCCATCACGGTTGTCTTCTTCAGGCTCAAGCTGCATAATTTCAGGACCGCTTTTACGCTTTAATGATGCTTGAAAGTCCATCACCGTCTGCAGGTAGTTAGGCTGGCTTGTTTCAGTAGCATCATTTGTATCTTCCCAAAATCCAACAATTTGATGAGGCACCATAACAGACTTTAACGCTTCATGAAATAGCGTAATCCCGAGCTTCGTTTCATCCATTTTGTCGTACATCGATGCCGAACAGTCAACTAGAAGAGAAAACACAGCATCAATTTGGGCAGAATCTTCATCTTTTTTATAAAACAAACGAGGATTATCATCCGTCCATAGTTTTAGAAGTTTTTTATTTAATCGGCCAAAGTGCAGCTCGCTTCTAGGTAGCGTTTTTTTATGTTCAAGCGTTTTTTCAATCATTTGCTTTAATTTTTTTTGATACGATGCAATGATTTTTTTATTCTCATCATACTGAACAACGTGATCGTCGCTTGGAAGTTTAGAATCTACAAACACAGCATAGGCATGCTTATTTTCTTTCCCATACTCATAATCCGCTTCCCCGTCTTTTTCCGGATGCGTTTGCTCCATGGCTTCGATTTGAGAATAATCGTTCCGGGATGTTTTTTGAGAAGATCCTTGCACCATGCCCATTGCTTGATCTCCATCGTCGCCTTCACGAACCCCATCGCCTAACATATCTGTTTTTGAACCTTGATCCATATCAAACTGCAGAAAACTTTGCGTCGCTTCGCTTGTCTCTCGATGCCACATTTCCATTTTCTCTTCGTGAATGTCTTCATCTCCGTCTTTTTCATGTTCTAAAATATCATCGTTCACTAATGAATCTTTGCGTTTTAAATCTTCAAATGTTAACCCTTCTTCTAACTGATCATACTGAAGTTCAGCCAAGAAGAAATAAGTATTAAGCATATCTTTTTCGATAATATCATCAAAAACATCTACGAGTTCAAGGCAGATGCGCGATACGTCTTTTGTTGTTTTCGCTTCATATACATTTGTTAGCTGTCTGCGAATAAAAGGCATCGCTAAGTTAATCGATTCACTCATTGAAGGAATTTCTTCAAACGGATTTTCAGCCGTTAATAGCAAGTAAATGCCGTTAAAAAGTGCATCCGTGTACACGCTTTTTGTTAAATTTGCGCTCATTTGTGTAGCAAAATATTTTCTATAGAGCTGCCTTCTGACGGCGAAGGCTTTTTTCGTTCCAGGACGTTCGCGTTTGCATACTTCTTCTAAACGAATATCTTCAAACAGCATAAACAGCTGCTTAGCTAAGCTAGGTACCGACGTTTTATTTATTTTCTTTAAATATGCATTAATTTCTTTGAAGTTTGAATGCTTATAGCTTCCAATACTTCTTAAAAATACATCACTTTTTAAGCCGTACACTTTGTCTTCTTCTGGACGGTTATCCCAAAAGTGACTGAGATAAATAATGCCGTGTACAGGATCATAATAAGATGAAACGCGATACTCTACTTCAATTTCATCATTTTTTGTTAATGTTTTCGTTAAATCTGCCAGCTCCATATAGAGAAAGGAATCTACATTTTTGTCGTTAAATTTAATAAATCGCATAGCGCCACTCCTTACTCAAATAATGTTTCAGCAATATTTTGAATGGCGGCTTTTTCCCTTTCATCTTCTAGCTTTTCAATAATACCGCGTTTAATCGCGCGAAGAGGCGGCATATAAAGAGCTAAATCACACGTATCAATAAGCGCACGAATAGACGCAGCTTCTTCTGATACATGGCCGCTTTGAACTTGAGTAATTAAATCTGCAGAGAGCGTGACAAATTTATCAATTAATTTTTCGTCTTTTAACTGAGACTGAGACATTAGAACTTGCTTTAAGCTGCTCCCTTGAATATATGGCACTTCAATGACAACAAAACGATTTTTTAACGCTTCGTTTAATGGAACAGTCCCAACATACCCTTCGTTAATAGCCGCTACTACGCCGAATGTTTGCTGACCGCGCACTACATCTCCAGTGAATGGGTTTGTAATCATTTTCCGGTAGTCAAGTACCCCGTTTAAAATAGGAAGCGTTTCAGGTTTCGCCATGTTAATTTCATCAATATATAATAAATGGCCTTTTTTCATTGCCTGAATAACAGGTCCTTCTACAAACTCGATACCTGTTTTCCCTTCTTGTTCAGAAATTGTTTTAAAGCCAAGCAGCGCTTCTGCATCTAAATCCACCGAGCAGTTAACGCTATGCATCGGCTGAGAAAATAAATGCGACAGCGTTTCAGCAAGCTTTGTTTTACCTGAACCTGTTGGCCCTTTTAAAAGTACGTTTTTCCCTAGTGATAAGGCAATAATGGCATCTTCTAAAATATCTGCTTCTTCTGCTGTATAGCCGCCTTTTCCGATTAATAGCTGATCAGCATGAGACAGATTTTCATATTTACGATTCGCTAAAAGCGAAAGAACCTCTTTTGGTAATGATAATTGTGATAATTGAATTGACATAACAAAAAATCCTTTCTTTCTACATACTTTCTATAGTTTACTAAAAAACATTCTTCTTCTCAAAGAATTGCTTTACCTATGCGTTTCTCTAAGGTTTCCGGTAGAAAAATCGCCGTCTTTAAACATATATTCAGTAAAAA
The DNA here is from genome assembly GCF_038005965.1 of Priestia sp. FSL W8-0524. Lineage (NCBI taxonomy): Bacteria > Bacillati > Bacillota > Bacilli > Caryophanales > Bacillaceae > Priestia > Priestia sp. FSL W8-0524. Next base: position 1,865,612 of record NZ_JBBOUG010000001.1, on the reverse strand, counting down.
AAAGTAGGTTATTCACCTACTTTTTTACGATTTTATAGTTTTTATGATTAACGACTGTTTTCATGGATTCGCCTGTTTCAGCATCTTTTCCAAAATCTACGATAACCGAATTGTCTCGCACTACCATAACAATTCCTTTAAATCCTTTATAGTCGCCTTTTTTAGGCTGAATCGTATCGCCAACTTTAGCTGCCTTGACTTTAGGTGCTTGTTCTTCTGTACCTTGTGTATTTTCTACGTCCATCATGACCCCACCTTTTCCAATTTACCGTGTTTTTTATAAGTGAAAACACAATTTAATTTACTTTTTGTTGAAAATACTTAGTTTATTTTCCCACAAACATCCATGGTTAAACACCATATGTTTGTCCATTTTCATTCTGCAAACAAACGCTGTATTTTTTATTATGTATGTAGCTGTTTTTTGTAAGAGCACATCCTTGTTCTATCATAACATTTTCTGTTTCCTTCGAACACCAATTACCCTTTAGTTTTTTAAAAAAATGACAAATTACACGGAATTATGTCGAATTTCATATGATTTTCTTTTTAGTATGATAAGCTATATATCGTATTTTAAGCATCTTTTATCTATTACATACGATTTTTGATAAAAAAACCGAAACTTTTATCCACAAATTGCGTTGATTAAATGAAAGGGGGAGAAAATGGCACAACAGCATAACTTTGAACACATTTATAAACAGCACATGCATGATTTGCTGCGCTATCTTCTCTCTCTTACTCGCAGAAAAGAATCAGCGGAAGATTTAATGCAGGAGACCTTTTACCGGGCACTTTTACACTTAGAAACGTATAAAGGCGAGGAAGTAAAGCCTTGGCTGTTCAAAATTGCTTATCACGCCTTTATTGACTGGTATCGAAAAGAAAAAAAACGCCCTACTGTCGAAATAGAAGAATGGCACTTTACTCCTCAGCCAAGTGCTGAAGAACAAGTGATGATTCAAAGTGAAATCGACGGCTGGCTTTCTGATGTATCTGCTTTGCCTCCGGCTAAGCAGAATATTGTACTGTTACGAGATTATCATGGCTTCACATATGAAGAGATTGCAGAAATGACTGGCTTTACTCTGTCAAAAGTGAAAATGGACTTGTATCGTGGTCGTCAACAATTGAAAAAAAGAAAGGAAGAGGACGGATGAGCTGTCAAGATATGAAGCATCAATGGGAAAAATATAAAAACGGCACTTTGACAGACAAAGAAGCAGAAACACTTGAACAACATACGGAAAATTGTGAAGCATGCTCAGCTCATTTAGAGCACTTGCTAACCGAAGATGAACCGTTATCGCCAACTCCATCAACTACTTCACTAAATGACGATACGATGTTGGATAATAAAAAAGTGAAAAAGTCCATTTATATGGCCAAATGGAAGCAGCGCCTTTCAAATGTGACAACTGTCATTAGCTCTGTCGTTCTGCTATGGATGATCGGCAGCTTTTTATCCATTGTATATTATCATCAATCAAAAACCGAATACATAAATAGCGTCAATCAAGCGGCTATCGAATCTGCTTTTCCGAACGTTCATATACGTGAAACCACTTCTGATACACAGTCCTTTTTCCGAATGCAGTCGCAAATGGAAGCTTATAAGCAAATTGGACGTGAAGAGCAGGCCATTGGGACGTTTACATTTCATCAGCTGTTTGATAAAACGAGCGGTGTAGAAAAAGAATTTTCCGGCGGTAAATACGACCTTAACCTTTCCTTTGTCTATCCTGATCAAAAAAAACTAAAGCTACATGCAAAAGAGTATAAGGAATGGACGAATGAAACATGGAATGCATTAGAAAACCTACCAAAAGGAACGGTAAGCGAAGTGGCTATTTCTTTTGATGATACGTATTCGCTAAAAGAAGTTCAGCAAAAAATGAACGCCATCGACAGCCGTGATTTTTCTACCTCTTGGTATGCGCTTAATACAGGGAACGAACAAAAAACAAGCACAAAAGATGAGCCCTTAATTGACTTAACATCAACATTTGGTTTTCCAGAGTTTTTAGACTTGCCTTACGAGCACAAAGGAAATCAAACGCACTCTACTAGCAAGTCGAACGTTTTAAATATGATGAAACTATTAGCCGATAATGAAGAAACAGTCCAAAAAGTTCGTCAGCTAGACCATTCCGATTTGTTGCTAAAGCAGCGATATTCTTATGTAAAGAAACATGGAGTCGGTGTGTACGGCGTTGTGATTACAGGACCTACCAAAAAGCTGCTGAAATTAAAAAATGATCCGTCTATCACCTACGCGTCACTTGGAGATGTAGAGCTATGGAATTGGTTCAACCGCCCTTCATCCGGCACGTTAATGAATCAGTAACAAGCACTTGAAAACAAGTGCTTGTTTTTATTTCTTCGTTAATTCTTCAAACCTTTCTACAGCTTCGCTTTTATCAAATGAACTAAACCATCGATAGTCTTGGTCATCTAAAATACGATAGTGCTGACTAATCATATTTTGCTGCAGACGAAAAGAACCTTCTTTTTGAATCTCTTTCCACCATACTCTTCCTCCGAGCGTTTTATCTTTTGGAGAAGATACGCCGTTATGAGCAATGATTTCTACTACTTCTAAGGGGACGTCTCCTAAAACCGATTGAAGGATTTCACTGTCACGAAACAAACCGCATACTGCAACAGTGGTCGTCCACCCTGCTTCCGTGCGCCCTTTTTCAATTTGAACCAATGTTTTTTTTGAAATACCAATAACTTCAGCCATTCTGTCTTGTGAATAGTTTCTTTCTAAACGAATTAATCGTATTTTATCCGATACGGATTTAATCACTTCTTGTTTATCCATTTTTACAGCCCTTTCTTTCTATACACGCACATGTCTTTAGTGTAATATTACACCTAATTAAAGAAGAGTTTCAAGCGTTTCCCTTCATCACAAAACGGGGAAATATACTGAAATGGTTTTTGTATACTAAAACAATTAAAAGGAGTTGAGAATATGTACATCATTGTATGGACTATGCTTGTACTATACGCCTTTCTGCTAGCTCCGGGAGCAAGCGCCGCTGATGATATGCTGTTTAAAAACCTTGTCACAGGAAATTTTCAACAGGTAGATCCGCTCGTAGTTATGGTATTCTCTTTTTTAGGACTTTTCCCAGTATTGTTCATGGTAATGATTTGTAAAAAAGATACGTACAAACTGCCTGGATGGCCATTTTCTCTCCTATCATTTGCGCTTGGAGCTTTTTCTCTTTTGTTCTATTATCATTGGAAAGGACAAAAAGTTCGAACACGTTCGCGTATTCCTTCACGTTTCATTGCCATCATTTCTTCTCGTCTATGGATTGGACTATGCTTAGCACTCACGATTGCTGGTTACGTATACGGACTATCCATAGGTTCAATAAGAGCTTATGAAGATGCTTTTATGCAGTCACAGCTTGTTAGCGTGATGACCGCTGATTTTTTTGTTTTAACGTGGCTTTCTTATTCCGTTATGACAAAAGAAAAGATAGCATCCCGGCCTTACCTTCTCTTATGTTTCATTCCAGTTGCGGGCCCTTTTTTTATTTTGTTACGGCATAACCGCCAAGATGTTAGAGAAGAAAAACTTTAAATAAAAGTCTTGCGTTCCATTCATTATTCCGTTATAATCATTTCTTGTACGATGAAAGTTGATTAATTAGAAAACATTTATATATCGGCATTTTATTTACATTTGTTATACATACCTGCGCTGTGCGTATACTCATGTTGTCTTAAACCTTTGAGTGTTAAAAGGGAGCTCAAAATTTAGCTGCAGATAGCACGCCCTTCTTGGGACGCTAAACCCGGCTATGAGGGCACCCACCTAGTAGATCTGGGTATTTAAGACACTTAGGGTTACGGCAGTGCGGGCTTATTTTTTAGTTAGCTGTAGCTAGCTTTTTTTATTTTTTTATTTATTAGTTTACATAATTATTTTATTGTTAACTTATATTTTTTTAGACATGTATGTTTTATTTATCTTCGATTGAGGAACATAAAAAGTAATAAAGGAGATGGATAAAATGAATGAACAAAAAATTGCTAAAAAAGTAAATGAAGTATTAGAAGGAAATCGTGTAGGAACATTAGCCACAGTTGTAAACAACAAACCCCACTCTCGCTATATGACATTTTTCAGCGATGAAGATGGTATCGCTCTTTACACACCAACAAATATCAATACACATAAGGCAGAAGAAATCGAAGCCAATCCGAACGTGCACGTACTATTAGGCTACAGCGGCGAAGGATATGGCGATCAATACTTAGAATTATCCGGAACAGCTGTTCTTCGTACCGGTGATCAATTAAAAGGACGTATATGGAACGATCACATGAAAGAATGGTTTGACGGTCCAAATGACCCTGAGTATGTTGTTCTGGAAATTACACCAAACGAAATTCGCTTTATGAATGAAGGCGAAGAAACTCCTCAAACCGTTCAGCTATAATAAAAAAGCGCACACTGTGCGCTTTTTTTATTTTCCTACCGCTTCTTTCAATTGAGCTGCTTTTTCTTTTGGAGACGCTGCTAAGCTAATCGCGGTAATAATAGAAACACCATCTGCACCTGCTTCTACTACTTGTTTGGCATTTTCAGGCGTGATGCCACCGATTCCTACAATTGGAAAGTCAATATTCTGGTTTCGCACTTCTTCAATTAATTTTGTACCTTGCACTGCTTTTGCGTCTTTTTTTGTAGAAGTAGGAAAAACAGGTCCCATTCCTACATAATCCGCCCCGTCTTTTATGGCTTGCTGCAGCTCTTGTACATTATGAACAGAGACGCCCACAATTCCTTTTCCTATTTTTTCTCGAACAATATGAGCTTTTTCATCTTCTTGTCCAATATGAACGCCATCCGCTTGTAAACGGATCGCTAAGTCAAGGTCATCATTCACAACAAAAGGAACGTTGTGCTGCTGACAAATTTGCTGAAGTTCCTTCGCCAGCTGATATTTCGCTTCGCCTTTTAGTGCAGCTTCACCTTTTTCACGGAATTGAAACACGGTAACGCCGCCTTCAATTGCTTCTTTCAACACTTCTTTCGGATCTTTTGTACAGTTATTGCTGCCCATTATAAAATAAACTTTCAGCAGCTTTTTAATTTCTTCGTTTGTCATTTTCCCGCTCCTTTTAACGTTGATGTACTCTTGCATATGATTCAATATCCTGTCCAGATAAAAGATGAAGCTGATTTAACAGCTCAATTTGAAAGCTCCCCGGCCCTTCTTCACCTTTTTTCGCTGCGGCGATTTCACCTGCCACTCCGTAAAAACTTAAAGCAGCAACGCTTGCCCCGACATATTCTTTTTCTACAGCCGCGAAAGCTCCTATAATTGATGTCAGCAGACATCCAGTACCCGTCACCTTCGTAAATAACGGGTGACCGTTGTCTACTGTATACGTTGTGTTTCCATCGGTGATCACATCTTGTTTCCCCGTAATAACAATCACTGTATCTAATTTGTTCGCTGCTTTCTCAGCAAGTTCAATGACGTCTCCTTGCCCTTCTAATGAATCAACGCCTTTAATGAGCCATGACTCGCCTACTACATTCGCAACTTCAGCAGCGTTACCGCGAATAACGGCAATATTTAATTCTTCTACAAGCTGACGTGCCACTTCTGTACGAAACGGTGTCGCTCCGGCTCCTACAGGATCGAAAATAACCGGCACGCCGTTTTCATTTGCTGATTTTCCTGCTATTCTCATCGCTTCTACTTCTTGAGCCGTCAGTGTACCCATATTTAAGACAAGCGCTCCGGCGATTCGAGCCATGTCAGCCACTTCTTCCTTCGCATAAGCCATAACAGGTGACGCTCCTAGGGCAAGCAGTCCATTTGCTGTAAAATTGGTTACCACAACATTCGTAATATTATGAACAAGCGGACTTGTATCTCTTACTTTTTCTAATTGAGCTGAAATTTTACTAATATCCATGTTCTCTCACTCTTTTCATTTAGTTTTAACACTGCAAAAAAAAGACAAAAAAGCACCTTGCATGCGCAAAGTGCTTTGGTATGTACTCACATTCCCTGCGCTGGCATTATCCAACAGGTTCAAATGGTCAACAGGCGCCCCTGTACTCTCAGCCTGCCCCGCGCAAGCTCCCATACTATTCTTGTTACGTTTAAAGTTTACTATTAACCTTTTTTATTTGCAACCATTTCACTGTTTTGCCCATAAAATAAAGCTTCGCTATAGGCTGAGTGGTGTTGTAAATCTTACAGCTTTACTAAAAGCATCATTAAAAGACCTCCAGTAAACTACTGGAGGTCTTCTATCCCCTAAAAATTCTATCATTTCTCTTGAATCGCTTGATTTCTCACAGCTGTTTTTCGGTCCTTTCCTGCTCTTAAAGATAAAAGAAAACAAAGCAGCAGTACAAGTGCAGCTGATACGTACGGATAATTAATGTTTATATCAAAAAGAAAGCCTGCGACAACGGGTCCAATAATATTCCCAAGACTTGTATAAGCAGAATTTAGTCCGGCTACATACCCTTGATCGTCTTGTGCCATCATCGACATTTGCGTGCTGATTGCCGGACGTAAAATATCTGTTGCTAAAAAGACGATAAATGTTACAACAATAATAAGCCAGTACGTGTGCACAAATAGCGTAAGTAAAATAAAAAGTCCCGTCATCATCAAGCAAAACGAAATCACTCTTTTTTCACCGAATTTATTTAAAATCCAGCCAAAAATCGTAACCTGCACAACAGCCCCTGCAATAGAGCCAAACGTAATAACAAACGCAATATCTTTTGGCGTAAAGCTAAATTTATGATCAACAAATAGTGAAAAGATCGTTTCATAATTGGATAATCCAAACGATGTCACAAAAACGATAATTAAACTTAAAAAATAAGGTTCTTTGTAGGAATTCATAAGCTGCAGTAGCAGCCGATCTTCTTTTGGATTCTCATTGTTTGAAACAGCATGACCTTGTACAGGACGAGACTCCGGCAAAACAAAAAGCGTAATCACTGCAGCCAAGCCTCCTGCTACTGCGGCCATGTAAAATGGCACGCGCATGCCGTATTCAGCTAAAAAGCCTCCAATACCGGGCCCGATAATAAATCCTGTTGTAATCGCTGCCGTCACATAGCCCATTCCTTTAGCGCGTTCTTTAGCAGACGTCACGTCCGCTGTATAGGCCATAACAGCAGGCATAATAAGCGCGGCTCCGACCCCACCTAGCATTCTGGACACAAATAATAAAAGAGGTGTACTCACTGAACCAAAGAACCATTCAGACAGGGCAAAAACAATCATTCCCGCTACAATAATTTTCTTTCTCCCTAACGAATCGGATAATCGCCCCGCTAAAGGCGAAAACAGAAATTGAGTTAGTGAAAACACCGCTACTAAAAGCCCCATCACGCTGCCGTTGATATGAAGCTCCGTCATATAGGTTGGCATAATTGGAATAACGAGACCGATTCCCGTAAAGATAATAAAAATATTTAGCATGAGCAGCAAAATCGCCGCTCGATTTCTTAACAATAATGACATATAAACCTCCTGATTACAAAAATACTGAACGTTCGGTCTATAAAAATACAAAATAATGAGGGATTACTCATTGCCGCAATAAGCATCCCCGCTTATTTAAGAAGACCTTGCTATAATTCCGTTTAAAAATACATCGATTGCTGAATGGTAAAGCTGCAGGGCATTTTCCGTACTCGTTTTTCGAGACATGCGGCTCATTCCAACAAACAACCCTTCTAAAATTACTGCAAGTTGCTCTGCATTTTTATGAGAAAACTCGCTTTCATCGATGCCCTGTTGCAAAAGTTCCCGGTTAAACTCCACGTGTCGTTTCACCATCTCATCAATTCGCTCTTCGATGTCGCTGCCCTTCTCCTCGTTGTTAAAAAACTCATCCGCAGCTTTCGTAAGAGGATGATTCAAATCATCTAAAATGATTTGCTCCGCTATTCCAAAAAGCTTATCTCTTGTTGTTTTGTAAAGAGACTCTCTTTCTTTCCAGTTTCGTTCCCACTCAAGATCCCATTCGTCTATTAAATAAAGAAAAAGCCCTTCTTTACTTTTAAAGTGATAATAAATATTCCCTTTACTGCTTCCCGTAGCTTCTACAATTTCCTCAATAGATGTAGCTTTATAGCCTTTTTGAGAAAATAATGCTTTAGCGGCATCTGCCACTTTTCTTTTGGTTTGTTCACTTTGAAGCTTTTTTTTATTCAAGCTATTTCCACCGCCCCGTACATTTATTATTTATACTGAACATTCGTTTTGTATTATCTGACACCTATACTACATAGGAAAAACCTTTTTGTCTAGTGAGAAAACCTAGTTTATACCTTTTTATATGAATCATGACCAAAACAAAGCCTCCTAAAAAGGCTTTGCCTAAAAAGCTTACTTGCTAACAGGATAAATGACAGCTGCTTGCCCGCACAGTTTGCATACAAATAAACAAATCATCTGCGCCTTCTTTCCTGTCTTTTACTCATTCAATTTCTTTGTCATAAACACACTGTATGGATCTTCTTTGTAGGTAGAAAACGGTTCGCACTCGTAAAATCCAAAACTGGCGTATAGCTTTCTAGCCGGTTCAAAAGCGGGTGCGGATCCTGTTTCTAAGCTTAAGCGTCGGTACCCTCGTTTTTGCGCTTCATTTATTATGTACTGCAGCAGCTCTCTAGCAATTCCTTTCCGCAAATGAGCGGTAGCTGTTCGCATCGATTTAATTTCTCCGTGGTGCTCATCTAACTCTTTTACAGCTCCGCACCCTGCTAGCTGACTTCCTTCCCACACGCTCCAAAACGTAATATGACGTTGTTTTAAACTTTCAATATCTAGAGCATGAATACTTTCAGGGGGGAATGTAAGTTCATTCCTTGAAGGTGAGAACTTACTAGCTCAATAACTTCATTGTTCGTTAAGTGGTCTCTTTTTATTTTAATCATCTTCTCTTCCTTCCTGCTACTAAAGGGTGGTCAATTACAAACCAACTTATGAATACATTCACTGTCGACCTTTAAAAATCCTTTTATACACTCCCTTCTTTTTCTCCAGTTATTAAAACAGACTTTGCCAAGCAGATGTTTCATACATTGTTAAACGGAGGTGAAATTCGTTGAAGAAAGTTTTATTTTGTCTTGTCCCTCTTTTGTTTTTATTATCCGCCTGCTTTAGTGATCCTGTTCAAGATGATTTAATCGATTATAACAATCAAGATTTAAAGAAAGCCGCTCAGCTTGAAAAAGAGGCGATTGACGCATACGATTCCGTTACAGGCGCTAACTACACAAGTGACGCTGTTATGTACGATACGATGACGAGTGAAGTCATTCCTACCTATCGTAAATTTGTTGACGAACTGGAAAACATCGATGTAGAAACCGACGATCTTCGAAAGGTTCATGAAGGCTATATAAAGGCTGCCAATACCCAGTATAATGCTTTTATTAAAATTGTCAGTGCTTTGGAAAAGCAGGACCGCAACCTTATTGCTGAGGCAAACGCTATGCTTGATGAAGCACGAAAAGGTATACGCGATTACAATGCAGCTATTAAAAAGCTGGCTAAAGAACATGATGTAAAAATTGAAGAACCAAAAACACAGCGCGAAAACAGCCTATAGTTCCCATGCAAAAAGAAGGTCTCTAAAAACAGTAAGAGACCTTCTTTCGTATGATGTTTCAATTTCTCCACGTTCGTTCAATAAATGAAAAAGAATATCAGGAAATATTGCTTAACGATGCATAATAAGAGGCAATAATGTCTTCATCTGAATGCGGAATTTCGTTTCCTTTTACAAGCTGAGCGCCGTTAATACAGCCGCTTGTAAGTAAAATAATATCATTCGCCTTTCCTAAAGAAAGCGACTTTAATACTCCTTCTGTTCGAGTAGGGGCGCGGTGAATATTGCTTGCGCTCGGATTCGAAAAACCTGTCATCACTTGATCTACAATTACGTTAGGATCATGATAACCTGGGTGATCAACCGTTACGATAATTTCATCAGCTTTTCCTTCAATGGTACGCGCCATTTTAGGCATTTTATTAAAATCTCGAATGCCGATCCCTGCAATCATGACAATCAGCTGGTTATACTCCATCTTTTTTACTTCTTCTACCAAACGCGTAAGGGCAACAGGCGTATGGGCATAGTCTAAAATCACTTTTTGGTTATTAGGACCTTCTATCACCTGAAATCGCCCTTCTGGACTTTCCAATTGAGGAAGCACGCTAATAATATCTTCAATGTGGTATTCAAAGTGAAGAGCTGTACCAATGGCCGCTAGCACGTTAGCAATGTTGTAATCACCATATACAGGCACTGCTACTTTGTATGACTGTCCTTTATAAAGTAAATCAAAGAAAGAGCCTCCTTCTTTGACGGTGATGTTTGTTGCTTGCAGAGTTGCCTCTTTGTTATTTAATAAACTATACGTGACTTTAGGTCCTTCAAATACCCTGCTTAAGTCTTTGCCCATGTCCCGATCATCTATATTAATAACGGCATGTTTGGCCTGTTGAAATAATTTCATCTTGCATTTTTTATAGTGCTCAAACGTTTTATGATACTCTAAATGTTCTTCCGATAAGTTTGTATGAATGGCTACATCAAAATAAATATTTTCTACTCGTTGCTGATCAATCGCAATCGAAGATACTTCCATCACTGCCGCTTCATCACCTCTTGTATACAAATCATAAAAAATTTTATGCAAGTCTACCGACTCAGGTGTTGTAGGCGTACTTTTTTTATAAACTAACTTCTGCTTTGATGACCAAATGCCGGTCGTTCCAATCGATCCTGTTGGCAATTTTAAAAGAGTTAAAAGCGACCTTACGTAAGCTGCTACGGTTGTTTTGCCATTTGTACCTGTAACGCCAATTGTCTCAATTTTTTCATCCGTATAATCAAAATACATTTTAGAAAAAGACGCCATTACTTTGCGAACGTCGTCAACAGCTAAAAACGTACAGTGAGAATACTGAGTGCTCAAAAGACGAAGCTCCTCGATGCTTGTCCCAAAGACTGCTACGGCTCCTCTAGCTATAGCTTCTTTAATATATTGATGTCCATCTTCATTTTCACCTTTTATACTAAAAAATACGGATCCGTCGTGAACTTGTTTTGAATGATATGTGAGATGGGTGATTGTTTGAGATGCAGGCCCAAAAATATGTTTAATTGATAAATTCGTTAATGTATCAAAGTGGATGTTCATAGCTATTCCTCACAGTGTATAAATTTTATTTTTAATATGTTCTAAAATCCCTTAAATACTCTTTGAAGGATATTTTTTCTTTATCTCCATTTATAAAGAGCTTTCTACCATTCAATCTTTTTATTTTGCTTTCATGTGTAGAACGAAAATAAAGAAAAGACGGATCACTATTTTTAAAAACTAAAAGCATGTAAAATATGGATGAACTGTGTATATCATACCAGCAGCAAAAGCGAAGTATTGTAGTAAAATATTCCCCCTACACGTGCAAAACGAAACCCTTCTTTAAAATAATTTCATAGAGTAAGTTGAATCATGATAAATACTTGAACGTGGGTAAGAAAGACTACTGTATGAATCAGTCCCTCCCTTTGCAAAATAACAAAGAAAACATCATAATAAAAGATGCGCAATAACAGCGTGAATGACTTTGCTTTGAAAGGATGGACTACAGCAAATGACGCGTTCTCTTTTAGCAATTGAACCACTTCCTCTTTCGTTTTATCAACAGCCTACGCTTGAACTAGCTCAGTCGCTGTTAGGATGTCTTCTTGTTCACGAAACGGCAGAAGGAGCTGCATCTGGTTTTATTGTAGAAACAGAGGCTTATAAAGGGCCTTTCGATCGAGCAGCTCATAGCTTTAATAACCGGCGCACAAAAAGAACAGAGGTAATGTTCGGTCCTCCTGGTCATGCCTATACGCATACAATGCATACACATTGTTTACTCAATGTTGTAAGCAGCGACATCGATTGTCCAGAAGGCGTCCTCATTCGAGCTATTGAGCCATTTAGCGGAAAAGATTTGATGAAAACTAGACGTCGAGGGATGGAAAATGAAATAAATTGGACAAACGGTCCTGGGAAACTAACAAAAGCACTAGAGGTTTCAATGGATTTGTACGGTCATGATTTAACCACCCCTCCTCTTTATATTGCTCGTGGCTTCACTCCTTCAGCGATTTCCGCCGGACCTCGCGTTGGCATTGATAATTCTGGTGAAGCGAAGGATTACCCTTGGCGCTTTTGGGTTACCAATCACCCGTTTGTATCGAAATTCAGGTGAACAAAAGGCAAATAATTTATCATCGAAAATAAAAGAAGCACCTCTTTTTAGAGATGCTTCTTTTTGCTTACGCCCACCACATTTGTGACGGAGTTTCTTCAATTAATACACTTTGTAAGTTTGTAACCGCGCGTTTAAATCCTTCTTCAATCGACATGATTGGATCTTCATGCTCAATGCTGACTACATAATCGTATCCGTATGTGCGAAGGGCACTCATCATATCAGACCACTCTTTTACATCATGTCCGCATCCTACGGATCTAAACGTCCATGCACGCGTTTGGACTTCTCCGTATGGCTGCATATCCGTCAGTCCATACATGTTAATATTATCCTGGTCCAAGTACGTATCCTTTGCATGGAAATGATGAATCGCATTTTCTTTTGCTAAAATTTTAATAGCTCCTACCGGATCAATTCCTTGCCACCATAAATGACTTGGATCAAGGTTAGCGCCAATCGCTGGACTTGTTTTTTCGCGAAGCTTTAGGAGCGTATACGGAGTATGAACTAAAAATCCACCGTGAAGTTCTAAACCAATTTTTACGTTATGCTCCTCCGCTAGTTCTCCAATTTCTTTCCAATAAGGAACAAGCTTATTTTCCCACTGCCAATTCAATACGTCTCCATACTCGTTAGGCCAAGGAGTAACAGGCCAGTTTGGGTACTTCGCTTCTTCGTGATCTCCTGCTGTTCCAGAAAAGCAGTTAACCACTGGAACATCTACTAATGATGCTAGTTGGATGGTCTTGCGAAGCGTTTCGTCAGATTCTTTTGCAAAACTTGCCTCAGGTGAAATAGGATTGCCGTGGCAGCTAAATGCGCTGATTGTAAGTCCGCGGTCTTTTATTTGCTTCATATATGCTTCTCTTTTTCCCTCATCTTCAAGCAGCTCATCTAGCGGACAATGGCTGTTTCCCGGATAGCCTCCCGTTCCGATTTCAACAGCATGAAGACCTGCTGATTTTACTTTATCTAACATCTCTTCAAAAGAAAGATCCGCAAATAAGACCGTGAATACTCCAAGTTTCATTTTAATTTCCCCCTGTGCGATATATTTCATCAATAATAGCTGAGACTTGAAGCGCTTCTTGTGGCTTTACTACTAATTCAGCATTTCCTTTACACGCTTCAACGAAATTTTTAGCCTGACTTAAGCTGTAATCATCTTCTCCATCTATCCAAGGTGACGTACTGTTCATGAGCATACCGTTTTTGGACGTGTATAGTTCAAACGGAAACACGCTTAAACCGCCCTCTACCCCTGATATGCTTACGTGCTCTTCATCATCTTCGATATTAGCAGCCCAAGAAGTTTCTAAAAGAAGCGACGCTCCATTTTCAAATTTAATATAGGCCGTTACATGATCATCCACACCGAATGTTTCATGATCAAATGCTCCCCATTGATTTAATTGGTTAGGCGTTTTACTCAGGTCATTATATGTACTTCCCAGTACTTCAGTATGCTTTGGGTTTCCCATTAGCCAAAGCGTTAAATCAAGCAAATGGCAGCCGTAATCAATTAAGCTGCCTCCTCCTTGAAGATCTTTGTTCGTAAATACGCCCCAACCGGGAACCTTTCGGCGACGCATTGCTCTGACACGTGCAACTAATGGACGCCCTACCTCTGTCATCATTTTTTTCGCAGCCTGCGCTTCTTTCATGAATCGGTAGTGATACGCAATCGCTAACTGCTTACCTGATTCTCTAGCAGCAGCAAGCATTTCTTCACCTTGCTCTTTAGACATCGCCATCGGCTTTTCACATAGAACGTGAACGCCTGCTTTTAGCGCTTCTACTGCAAACTCGGCGTGAAATTTATTCGGTGTACAAATACATACAGCATCCACTTCTTTAAACATATCTTTGTAATCAACAAATACGTGAGGGATATTATGTTCATTGGCTACTTCTGTGGCTCTTTCACTATTAATATCGCTAAGCCCCCAAATCACACATTCATCACCCAGTTGTTTGAATGCTGGGATATGCCTGCTTACAGCAATCCCTCCTGCTCCGATTATGCCAATTCTCACGTTTTTCACCTCTTACACGCGCGTAATTTGTTTCGTTTGACTTGATTTTAAAGCTGCTAAAATAACAGCAAGTGATTTTAATCCTTCTTCACCAGGAACCGGAGATTCTTTATCTTCTGCAACTGCATCTACAAATTGTTCAATGACGTGAGAATTACTTTGTCCGCCTTCATCGTTCGACTGGATTTTTCCTAATTCATAGTTCACCACTTCACCCGTTGCATATTGTGCAACTAATGAATACGTCGGATCGTCCTCTAAACGAAGAATCCCTTTCTCGCCGTAAACAATCGTGGAGTTATCTTCTTTTCCATTGTAAGCCCAGCTTGCCGCAAGCGTCCCGATAATCCCGCTTTCCGTTTTTAATACGCACACAGCATTGTCGTCTACATTTGCAAAGTCTTTTGCATTGCTTTCCACGAATGCACCGACTTCTACAATTTCTTCATTTAATATGTAGCGGAGCATATCGGTTTTATGAACGCCTAAATCCCCCATAGCACCAATAAACGCTTCGTCTTTTTTGAAGAACCAGCTTTCTTTTCCGTCCACGCTCCAGCCTTCAGGACCACCGTGGCCAAAAGCCGTACGGAAACTATAAATTTTACCGATTTCCCCTTTTTCAATAAGTTCACGAGCTTTTTGATGAGAAGCTACAAAGCGCTGATTATGTCCGATCATTAGTTTTTTACCGTTTGTTTTTGCTGCTTCAATCATCGCTTTCGCTTCTTCTTCTGATGTTGCCATCGGCTTTTCACACAGAACATGAACTCCGCTGTTTAACGCTGCAACCGAAATAGGCGCATGAAGATAATTGGGCGTACATACGCTCACTGCTTCCACTGTACCGCTTGCTAAAAGTTCTTCATAGTTTGTGTACGCTTTTACACCGTACTGCTGTGCTACGCTGTTTGCACGTTCTGTGTTTATATCGCAAACGGCTACTAATTCTACTTGTTCATTCATCTTATATTCTGGTAAGTGACGGTGTTGCGCAATGCTTCCGCACCCAATAACGCCAATTTTTACTTTTGCCATCTTTCCTATCCCCTTTGCTTAAGCATTATTCATTAGTTTTTAACAGCGATTGATTCAAGCGGTTGCGCATTGCCGTAAACAGGACGTTTTCTCTCTGCCGGCTTCGCCCATTTAATAGCATTCATAATGACACGCTGAATGTCTTTGTTATGGTATGTTGGATATGTTTCATGTCCAGGTCTGAAATAAAATACTTTTCCGTTTCCGCGTTTGTACGTGCAGCCGCTTCTGAAAATTTCTCCGCCTTCAAACCAGCTCGTGAAAATCAGTTCATCAGGTGCTGGAATATCAAAGTGCTCTCCGTACATTTCTTCGCGCTCAAGCTCGATAAATTCACCAATACCTTCCACAATCGGATGGCTCGGTTCTACTACCCACAAGCGCTCTTTTTCATCTGCTTCACGCCATTTTAAGTCGCAGCTTGTGCCCATTAACGTTTTAAAGATCTTGGAAAAGTGACCTGAGTGTAAGACAATAAGCCCCATACCGTCTAGCACGCGCTGCTTTACTTTCTCAACGATGTCATCTTTTACTTCGTCATGTGCTAAATGACCCCACCATACTAAAACATCAGTTTGATTTAATACTTCTTCAGTCAACCCGTGTTCTACTTCGTCTAATGTTGCTGTGTGCGTACGAAATCCTCCTTCTTCTAAGAAAGAAGCGATGGCACCGTGAATGCCTTCAGAGTAAATTTCTCTTACAACCGGATTTTTCTGTTCATGACGATTTTCGTTCCATACTGTAACATTAATCATTTTCATATCCCCTTTTTTGTGAATGCTAACTTATATCCCCTTTTTTTATCAATGCTAAACTTTGGTTAACCGGTTAACTTACTGTGGTTCACTCGCGCTTAGCAGTCGAATCTCGAATAACAAGTTCAACCGATAATTTTACATGCTGCAGCGTGCTGAAACGGTGTTCGATTGCTTGAATAACAGACGTCGCGGCGACGACTCCTTTGTTAAATACATCTTGACGAATGGTTGTTAGACTTGGAGATGCATAGCTGCTAAACGTGATGTCGTCAAACCCTACGATTGAATAGTCCTGCGGAATTCTTTTCCCCTTTTCTTGCAGTGCTTTCATAATTCCAAGCGCCAGCGTATCAGAGGATGCAAAAACCGCCCGAATATCCTTATGCTCTTGCAGCAGCTTGTTCCCTAAATTGTAACCGTTGTCAAAGGAACTTTCGTTCACTTCAAAAACAAACGTCTTTGATGGTGTAATGCCCGCTTCTTTTAATGCTTTCTCGTAGCCTATATACCTCTTTTTATCCACTGGACTATTGACGAGGTGATGAGCAACAAAGGCAATTTCTTTATGCCCCAAACTCACTAAATGTGTTGTAGCGAGATATCCTCCATACTCATCGTCTACAGAAATATGATGATAATCACGTTCGTACCTTTCGTATGTATCAACTAGCACAATCGGATTCGATAACGCTTTCATTTTCTCATACAATCGATGCGGGAAGGCTCCTAAAAACAGAAGACCATCAACATTTCTCGTTCGAATCCATTTTAGGCAATCAGCTGGGCTACTCACTCCAGATATGACTAGATCATAACCATGCTTACGGATTACATATTCAATTCCACTAATCATTTCACTGTAATAATGGTTATCTTTAAATATAGTAGAAAGTGAATCATCTGTAAGCGGGAACATCACGCCAATCATATTTGACTTTTGTTTCGAAAGACTAACGGCGGTTAAATTTGGTTCGTAGTTTAATTCTTTTACCGCTGTTAAAATTCGCTCTTTTGTTTCATCGGATACTTTGTTAATTCCGTTCAAGACGTAAGATACTGAAGCTGCAGACACCCCTGCATGCTTTGCTACATCACGAATCGTTATCTTTTCTCCCATAAAATCTCTCCAGTTAAACGGTTAACTATTTACTCGTTCATTATAATTCACTCCTTTATTATCAGTCAACGTATTTTTCAAATTATCTGTTAACTATTATAATATCTTCCTAGATTGGTATGTTTTAAGCAGTGACAAGATGTATTGACACCTGTTAATCTTTGAAACGTACATATAAAGTTCGGTGCACAGCACGCACCGATCCGTGATAAAAGGGGCGTTCAAAAGGATTTCAGGAGGTACTTACTTTATGTTTAAGAAACTAGCAATTATTGGAGCACTAGCAGTTCCTATGTTCGGCATGAGTCACGGGGCAAATGCCGCTGAAACAACCCATCGCGTAAAAGCCGGAGAGACTCTTTACAAGATTGGCGCTGAATACGGCGTTACGGTTAAACAGTTAAAAGAAGCGAATCACAAATCTACCGACTCTATTAATGCAAATGAAACATTAACAATCCCTAACTCTATTAGCGAAAGCGATAAAGAATTGTTAGCTCGCCTTGTACAAGCTGAAGCAAAAGGTGAACCTTACGCTGGCAAAGTGGCTGTAGCAACAGTCGTTTTAAACCGCGTGGATAGCGATTCTTTCCCAAACTCTATTCATGATGTCATTTATCAAGGTACACAGTTTACACCTGTACAAAACGGTGAAATTAATAAAGCAGCGGATGCTGAAGCAAAAAAAGCTGTAAATGAAGCACTAGCGTTTAGAGGTCAAGGAAAAGGTTCGTTATTCTTCTTTAACCCAGATAAAACAAGCGATCAATGGCTTCGTCAAAAACAGGTTACGATTACAATCGGAAATCACGTTTTTGCAAAATAAACAAAAAAGCACTCAGATGAGTGCTTTTTTTAATATGCAACAAGTAAGCTTAACAGAACAGCTATAATAATAATAGGTAATACATATTTAACTAGAAAGAACCATGCGTTGAATAATTTAGCGCCTTTTGTACTTCCTGAAATAAACTCTTCATACACGGCTTCTTTTTTCATTTTAAATGTCACAAAAATTGCAATAGCTAAACTTCCAAGAGGCAGCATTAAATTGCTCACAAAAAAGTCAGCTACGTCAAATATACTTCTGCCAAAAAGTGAGACATGTTTTAGTACACCGAACGAAAGCGCTGATGGGATACCTACTACAAACACAAGAATCCCTGCTAAAGAAGCGTAGCGAGTTCGTTTTGTCTGATCGTCTTTGGTTAAAGCAGCTACGATAATTTCCAACAGTGAAAAAGCAGACGTAAGCGTAGCAAATAGAAATAAAATTAAAAACAGTGCTAAAAAGACGGTGCCAAACGGCATTTTCTCAAATACTGTTGGCAAGACCACAAACAAAAGTCCAGGTCCTTCGGTTGGCTTTAATCCGAATGAAAAAACAGCTGGAAAAATAGCCAAGCCTGCAAGCAGCGAAACAAACAAGTTCAAAATAGCAATGGTGCCAGCTGAACGCGTCAAGCTTACTTTTTTCCCTAAATAAGAGCTATATGTCACCATGCAGGATAATCCTACGCAAAGCGAGAAAAACGACTGACCGAGCGCATAGAGAACAGATGACCCTGTAATGGCTGAAAAATCCGGTTTTAAAAAGAACTTTACTCCGTCCATAGCTCCGTCTAATGTTAAAGAGCGAACCACAATGATAATAAAACAGATAAATAACAGTGGCATCATGTATTTATTAGCACGCTCTATGCCTTTTTGTACGCCTTTTGAAATAACAAACACTGTAATTAATAAAAACAGCGCTTGTGCACCTAATACCACATAAGGTTGGCTAATGACGGCATTGAACAACGGGCCGTACTCTTTTCCGCTTAGCATACCGGTTACGCTCATAATCGTATATAAAATCACCCAGCCGCCAACGACGCTGTAAAAGGAAAGCAAAACGACACAGCTGAGTACTCCCAGCCTGCCAATCCATACCCAAGCGGACTTTGGAGCAATTGCCTTATAAGCACTAATCGCTTCTTTTCCCGTATGTCTTCCAATGATAAATTCTGCCAACAGAAGCGGCAATCCAATAAAAATTGTAAATAAAATAAACAACGCAAAAAATGCTCCACCGCCACTGGTTCCGGTTACGTATGGAAATTTCCATATCGCTCCTAGACCAATTGCTGCCCCAGCAGATGCTAAAATAAAACCGAGGCGTGAAGACCACTGATTTCCTTTACTCATATAATGTTACTCTCTCCTCTTCTAAACTCAAAACTCACCTGATTAGTACTGTACCATAAATGCAGAAGAAAATCATTCCCGTTTTACTTTTTTCTATAAAACGATATCTATATAGAATAGAAAAAATGAAGAAGCAGCTGCCTCTTCATTTTGAGTTTGATGTTTCTATTCAAAAATTATTCTCTGTACGA
Organism: Priestia sp. FSL W8-0524; assembly: GCF_038005965.1. Taxonomy (NCBI): domain Bacteria; kingdom Bacillati; phylum Bacillota; class Bacilli; order Caryophanales; family Bacillaceae; genus Priestia; species Priestia sp. FSL W8-0524. The sequence continues at coordinate 1,845,977 of NZ_JBBOUG010000001.1, read as the reverse complement.
TGATTCGTCTCCACGGTAGGCTTCTTGATTTGATATTTCTTCAATATGCATATGCCCTTCTCTCTCTAAACGAAGAACCGTACGCTCTGCATCTTCATAACTCTCGCACGTCACTTGTTTATATTCCATATCGTCTTTATCTGTGTAAGCCACTAAATATGTTTCCATTTTAACTCCTCCTATATAAACTATATGTAACGTATGTTGCCTTTTTCGTTTATTTCTAAACATATAGGCTCCAAACATAAAGCCTAGCATACTATAATAGCGGAACTTCAATTTAAAAAGTTGAATTTTTCATTATGCACCGATGCAACATGGAGGTTACGCTTATGACATTTATTTTATCATTCGTACCAATTGTTGTTCCTTTTGGTATTTTAATTAGCTTAATTGCTTTTACAGCTGCTTTTTTACAATCAAAAGAGCATCATAAAAAGCTCTAGCTTACAAAAGCTAGAGCTTCTTTTTAAAAACGTCTATAGCGTTTAATCAGTCCCACAATAATAGCAATTGCTAATAAAACAATCGAGATGATAACAGTAATGACAATTGGCTGATTTCCACTTTGTTTCACCGCAATGGCAATATAAGCCCAAATAAAAACAAGCGGATAAACAGCGTCTCGGTTTTTTAATGTAAACATAATGCCCAGCGCAGCCCCTACCAGCAGCATAATAATCGTCCATGCTAATTCATTTAGGCCAAGCAAGTGCTGTATTCCATTTGCTTGAAATACGACAAATACATTAACAATAGTCGCAACAGAAATCCATCCAAGATAAAGCGAAATCGGCAGACGCATAAACCATGTCGTCATCCGAGAATGCTGAATAATGGAATATACAATCATTAATGTGCCTAAAATAAAGAGCATAACTAAAAGGGATAACTTATAGTAATCGTTTTGGAAAATAAAGATCCACGCACTATTTAACAAACAGTTTAGAAAAAACCAAATGCCTATACGTGCATATATTTCTTTTTGATCTTCTCTTGCAAAAAATTGGCGTATAACCCAAATGGTTAATAACAAATAAATAACGCCCCAGATAGCAAAGGCATAACCGGCTGGTGTAAACAACGTAGGAACTTGCGCAGAAGCCTCTGCCGTTGTTTTGCCTCCTATTGGAATCGCATTTGCTAAATAATTCACAAGAAGTGTAATAGCCAAGCCTACTGCATTTAATACAGCATACAAACGAAATTTTGCCATTTTGTTCTCTCCTTTCTTCTATTTATATGGGAATGTTTCGGAGACGAAAACGGCTCTTCCCTTCATTAATACCTCTTCTTCCCTAAAAATATGCATTTTTAAACAAAAATGATTAAAAATAGCTTCAAGAAGCTACCTCTTTAAGAGATAAAAACCGTTAGGGAACAATTTTCCATAACGCTTTCTATTTTTCAGAATATATGGTAAGTTAAACATAGACTAATAGGAAGTCCACTAGGGGTGCCGACCGGCTGAGACAAGTTTTCTTGATCCCTTTGAACCTGATCTGGCTCATACCAGCGTAGGAAAGTGGCAATGTTCAGTTTTGTACTGTCCTTTGCCACTCCGTTTATAAACGGAGTGTTTTTTATTTCCTTTATGTGCTTGTTTGTGACTTCCTCATATTAAAGGAGGATTTTGATGTCATTTTCATCTCAATTAAGACAAGAAGCAAACTATATTTACGAAGCCATTTTTAACCACCCTTTTATTAAAGGAATTGCTGAAGGAGACGTGCCAAAAGAGGCGCTTATTCACTACGTTTCTCAAGACTACGAATACTTAACAGCATTTGTCCGCATTTACGGCGCTGCTTTAACAAAATGCCGCACGCGTACCGAAATGGAAGCCTTTAATGCCGGCATTTCTACGGTATTACATAGTGAAGTACACCCTCATAATAATTTTTGTGAAGTAGCAGGCGTACGCTATGAAGACCTCCACACTGAGGCTCTTTCACCAACGGCCAGCCACTACATTAACCATATGACAAGCGTTGCGCATACAGGCAGCTTAGCGGAAATCATTGCCGTGCTTCTTCCATGTCCGTGGACGTACGTTGAAATTGGCCAGCGCATTACAGAACAAGTAAATCCATCTCCTTCTCATCCTTTTTATGAATGGATTCAGTTTTATAATAATGAAGAAATGAATGGCACAACACAATGGTTTTGTAACAAGCTTGATGAACTCGCCGAGCAAGCGACTGAAGAAGAACGTAATCGTATGAAAGATCACTTTATCAAAAGCTGTGAGCTGGAGTATTTATTTTGGGAAATGGCGTATACACAAGAAAAATGGCCGCTTTCTCAGCTTTCACTTTCAAAATAACGAAAAAGCCTCCTATCAGGAGGCTTTTTATTTCAATAATTTTTTAATCATTTTCAAGTTTTGTTTCTCTGAAGGATAGCGGAATGACAAATCAAACTTGGTTGTTTGAGACAGCATGCTTTTAAAATGAGAAAATGTCTGAAAGCTGTCTTTTCCATGATATTGGCCCGTACCGCTTTCTCCAACTCCGCCAAAGGGTAAATATGGCGTAGCGATATGCATAAGCGTATCATTTATACAGCCTCCTCCAAATGAAAGACGCTCCGTTATGACATTTTGTACATTTGCACTTTCCGTAAACAAGTAAAGAGCTAACGGCTTAGCTTTTTCTTGAACTTTATGAATAACTTCGTCTAGCGTTTCGTATTCAATCATAGGAAGAATAGGCCCAAAAATTTCTTCTTGCATAACGTCTGATGTCCAGCTTACTTCACTTAACACCGTAGGTTCTATTGTGAGCGTACTTTTATTATACCCGCCTCCAACTATAGCGTTTCCGTCTTTTAAAAACTCAACTAGCCGAATAAAATGGCGCTCACTGACAATACGGCCGTAGCGCTCACTTTCAAGCGGATTACTACCGTAAAATTGATAAATCGCTTCGCGAAGTTTCTCCACTAGCTGCGCTTTTACCTTTTTATGCACGAGCAAATAATCAGGAGCAACGCACGTTTGGCCTGCATTCATTCCTTTGCCAAACATAATTCGCTTCGCTGCAAGATCTAGGTTTGCATCTTCATGTACAATGCAAGGACTTTTTCCTCCTAGCTCCAGCGTGACGGGAATAAGCTGCTTCCCTGCTTCTTGCATAATAATTTTCCCTACATTTACACTTCCCGTAAAGAAAATATAATCGAGGGGCTGTTTTAAAAGCAGGCTCGTCGTGTCTACAGCGCCTTCAATCACCGTCACAAATGCGGGATCAAAAGCCTCAGCTAGTAATTCTTGTATAACCCGAGATACGCTAGGCGTTAATTCAGAAGGCTTTATAATCGCCGTGTTTCCAGCAGCAATCGCTCCTACTAAAGGAGACAGCGCTAATTGAAACGGATAGTTCCACGGAGCAATAATTAACGCGACTCCATACGGTTCAGGCACAATTTTCCCTTTAGAGCCCACGTGTGTTAAAGCGGTTTTTACTTTTTTAGGCTTCATCCATTTTGCTAAATGCTTAAGCGTAAACCGAATTTCCTCTAGTAAAATCCCAATTTCCGACGTGTACGCCTCTACTTCAGATTTATTCAAGTCTTGTTTTAAAGCATTCATAATTCTCTGCTCGTTTTGTTTGACTGCGTCTCTGAGCTTATTCAGCGCTTGAATGCGGCTGCTGATGCTCTTTGTCTTTTGTGCATAGAAATACTGCTTTTGTGTAGAGACAATATGTTCAATGACCGTTTCATCTGTGATATAGAATTGCTCGTGGTTCATCTCTTTCATCTCCCTATAAACATTCAGCTTCAACTGTAGCAAGCAAGCTTTTTAATAGCTCAACTGCCTCGTTTAAAGCCAATGAATAATATCTCTGCGTTCCTTTTTGCTCAATTTGCACAAGCTTTTGATCACGTAAAATTTTTAAATGATGAGAAATTGCCGGTCGTGATAAAGTAGACTCGTTTGCAATTTCATTAACGGTTAAAGGCTCTTTTTCCGCGAGCAGCAAAATAATATCTTGTCTTGCTGAATCACTTAGAGCCTGAAAAATAGGAATGCTGGCACGAAATAACTCCACTGCTTTTTCACTCATAAATATTCTCCTTTATTTAATTTCTTGTGTTCTGCGGACAACGGATGAAAGCCACTTTCTTGGTACAAAGCGCGGGATGAAGGTGGCGAAACGAAACTGTACTCCTGGTACGATAACCGTCTGCCCTTTCATAAATTTTTTATAGCCCGCTTTAGCAACTGCTTCTACATCCATTGCACCGCTTTGAAAAAGCTTGGAATTGCTCAGCTGGGCCCGGTCGCTAAAACCCGTTTTAGTTGGACCCGGGCATAGAGCACTTACCGTTACATTGGTACCTCTTAATTCATTTTCAAGGGCCTCTGTGAAAGATAATACGTACGCTTTCGTTGCGTAATACACTGTCATAAGCGGACCCGGCATAAATGCAGCAACGGACGCAATGTTTAAAATTTTCCCGTGATTTCTTTTGACCATATCGGGTAAAAATAATTTTGTTAAATGAGTTAATGCTCGGATATTTAAGTCAATCATGTTTAACTCTTCATCTAAAGCTGTTTCAATAAATTTACCGTATAGTCCAAAACCTGCATTGTTCACTAAATAATCAACGTGCATTTCTTTATTTTTAAGTTCTTCATACAGTGACTGTATCTCTTCTTCTCTTGATAAATCCTTTACAACCGTTATTACGTCAATATTATAAGTAGATTTTAAATTCTCTCTAATCGCTGTTAGTTTATCAGCACTTCTGGCAACTAAAATTAAAGAATGGCCATCCTTTGCGAATTGATAAGCTAACTCTTTACCTATTCCTCCGGACGCACCGGTGATGAGCGCATAATGCTGTGACATAGTGTTCACTCCTTATGTTTATATGTTCAAGAACTTAAACATTTAAACTTATCTTATAGGATTCATTTTTTCCCGTCAACTGTTTTCTATACTCTCCTTTTCTTTTATGTTTTCCATTTTTGCCATTTGCGCATTTCTGTACATTTTTTTACAAAATATGCGTTTTCTTTACATAGAAGGCTAATGTCGTCTAGTTTTGACAACCTTTGTCACCTAGCAGGAAAACAAGTGAAGATATGGTGAATACAACATACAACAAATAATCCATTACATAGTTGGATGAAAATAGATAAGGGAGGAAATGAAAAATGATGGAGACGTATACAATTAAAAAAGTAAGTGATCAATTAGAGGTAGAAAAGAAAACGTTAAAACAATGGGAAAAATTATTGGGCAGCTATTTAACAATTGAACGAGTAGATGGGGCCCGTGTCTATACAGAGGAACAAATTGAATTATTTAATGATATTAAACAGCTGTTTGATGAACAATGTACGTTAGATGAAGTCAAAGAATATGTTCAGCTGCTGATAAAGGAACAAGAAGAGCAGGAGCATTTAGTGATGGAATCAGAGGCAGCGGTTTCAAAAGAAGAAGAACCAGCAAAGTTGAAAACTGCTAAAAAAGAAAACGTCATTGATTTTCAAGAACACTCCAATAAACAAATGAAGCAAGAAAAGAAAAAAGCTGCTGAAAAGCAGGAAAGCATTTCGGAGAATAAGCAAGAGAAGACTCCTCCTATACCTGAAGCACGATTAGCTACTGAAGAAGAAAAGCAGGCTATTTCTGCTTCTATTGAAGAACCAAAACCAAACGACCTTGTCGTGAATGAAAAAGAGCTGCTTCAAGGGGAACTAGTAGAAGCTGTTCGCCGCTATGAAGATGTGTTTGAAGTACTTGATACGTTTAAAGCTGATTTGTTAAAAGAAATGCGAGAAGGAATGCGAAATGAAGTTCGGGAAGAAATTGTCGGAGAAGTAAAAAAAGAGCTTGAAAAAAGTGCTACTCAAACTGTAGAAATGGTGGAGTCGGTCGGGGCATATATCTCTGAGTCTTCAGAACGCAGCGCAAGAGATGTAGAAAATATGTCTAAAAAAATTATCCGTTCTAACGAAAAATCGTTTGATGAAGTCACTTCTTTGATTGAAGATTATTCAACAATTGCGGAAGAAAAAACAGAGGATATGCGCCTGTTCATGAAAGATGTCATGGAGAATGCGGATGAATCCTCTAAAGAAATGCAGTATTTATTAGACCGATTCTCAAGCAATTCTACCGTTGCAATGAATCAAGTAAAATTTATGGTTGAAAAATTAAATAATTCTTCAACTAATACGACAGAAGAGCTTCGTGATTTAATTGATTCGATGAATGAAGAACGAGTCTATTATTTGAAAGAAATGGAGAAAGAGCGTAAGCTTCATCGTCAAAGCGTAGCTGAACGCGAAGAAATGTTTAGTGATTTTGTCCAAACCTTCAGACAAACCGCCGCTGCTGATATGAAGCGAAAACGGAAGTGGTGGAAGCTGTTTCTCTCCTGAAAACACCGGCCCTATGGTAATAGGGCCGGTGTTTTTTGATGGTATAAGCACTAGTAGTTTGTCCGGCCGAAACGTTAAGGTAACCTATGCTGATGAGACGTTATACTTTGAAAAACATGATAGCCGCTTACCGATACGCCTATAGTTCCCGCTCCCGGAAACACTGTATCTCCGCATAACCACAGCCCTTGTAAGCCAGATCGATGCGAAATGCTGTTGAACAAGGCATGATCTAACGTTTGCGGAAAGCCTCCCACTCCGCCGTTTGGGCGAGAAGTGAACCTTTCCCATGCTTTAGGAGCTCCTGAAATTTGATGCTCTGCTTCTTCAATGTTAGGAATGATAGTTTTAATTCCTGCTATCATTTTTTTCTCAAGAACTTGTTTTTGAACATCATAGGTTTCCTTGTTACTCCACTTGCTAAGCTCAATGTGAGTAGATGCTGTAATTGTACGCTTGCCTTCCGGCGCACGAAAACGATCGTCAGGATGGGACACGGAGATAAATAAATGATTTCCTTCCGTCATCTCGCCTTGTTCGGATTGAAGCACTTGCTGAAACAACTCTACCTTCTGCGGAAGATCTCTTTCATCAATCGCAACATACATCGAAAACGTTCCCCACTGCGGAAGCTCGCTTTTTTCTTTGGCCCTCTTATGGATATGTTGGTAATCTTCATCATGCAGTAAAGACTTTAAGCTTTGAATTGGCGCGTTGCATACAACGTCTGAAGCGCGGTAGCGGTTACCTCTATGATCATGCACGATCCACTCGTCGTTATCACGCTCTATCTTTACTACTTTCCTTCCTAGAGTCGTTTTTCCTCCGTTGGCTTTAATAGATTTTTGCAGGGCTTCTGCGACTTTGTATAAGCCACCGTTCACATAGAAAGCTCCTTCGTGATAAATATCCAACGCTAGACATCCGATAAGCATTGAACAGTTCTCACTCGTTGTCTGCATGCTGTCTATTAATTGACCATCAATAAAATGAATAAAGTCCGTTTCGTCTAGCAACCTGTGTTTTTTTAGTAAATGACTAAACGATTGATGAAAATAAGGTAATAACTTCACAGACCCAAGATTTAACGAACTTACCAGCCTACTCCACTCACCGATTGTGAGAGGAGGAAGAACCGGCAGCGGCCGCATGAGCTTGCGAATTTCTTTTGCAACTCTAAAAATACTTTCATAGAAGCTCCTAATATTCTTCGCTTTATGAGGAAATTGTTTTTGAAGATACGAAATATGCTGATACCGGTCTTGATAATAAATTAGTGTACGATGTGGAAGATGAACTTTCATGATTTTCTCAAGAGAAATCTTTTCAATTTCTAGGCCCAGGTATGTGCTGATTCGCTCATGTATCCCTCCGCGCTCAAATCCCATTCCAAGCGTCGCTCCGACAGGAAATGTATAGAGATGGCGCTGGAATTTCCCGGCACAGCCTCCCCACTCTCGAGAAGCTTCTAAAACCGTCACTTCATAGCCATGTTTAGCTAAAAGCGCTCCCGCTGTTAACCCACCTATTCCTCCACCTATTACAACAACTTGCTTATGCATGTTTTCACCTTCTTTAACTCTTTCTTCTATTGTGCAAAAAAAAGAAGCTCACCGCAATTTAGAAGCGGCTCGTTAAGGCAATAAAAAAGCTGTGAATGATCTCACAGCTTTTTGGCTTATTTCGTAATCACTCCACAAACAATTCGATCTCCTGAGTTTCCTGAAGGATCTGTTGTGTAATCGTCTACTTTATCATGTATCACTAATGCCGACCCATCCATATCTATAAGAGAATTCGGCTTTCCTTCTTGCAACGTCACAAGAGAAGCAAAAATTTCGGTATCTACTTTTCCATTTGGCGCAACTTCTAAGTTGGGCAAGTCACCCGCATGCGGGCCTTTTGTATTTTTAAAGCCGTGTTCACGTTTAAAAGGATTAAAATGGGCCCCTGCTGTTTTGAAATCCGGCACCTCACATTTTCCTATTTCATGAATATGAAATCCATGTCTCCCGGGTGAAAGACCTTGAGCAGTTAATTTAATTTGCACACCGTTCTTTGCTTCTGTCAGCGTAGCCTCTCCTACTTTTTTGCCTGACGTATTCGTTAAATCTACTTTAACAGGTCCTACCGATACCTCGCTCGTTTCTTTCGCTTCCTCGGTTTTCAGGTGGTTTTCATGAGCGTTATTTTGCTCTTTTACCATGCTGCATGCTCCTAACAATAACAGAACAAAGACTACGCATCCGTTCATTATCAACTTTTGCATCCGTGATTCCTCCTTTTGCTTATTTATCACCATCCTTTCACTATTTTCCTTTTTTTAGACATCAAAAATAAGATTGAGACATACGTTCACCTTACCAAAGAAAAAATCCGAACGAGTTGGATTCTTAATGAAGAACCTCAATTCATCGTTCGGATTTTCCTTCAACTAAAATACTTTGTTTTAACGTCTTACTTTTGTTTAAAGTTGTATTCTTTTTCCGTTCCGTTTGAAAAACGAACTTCTAATTCAAACGACTGAAAATCTTTTTTTAGGCCAAACGCATCGATTACTTCCTTTTTTACATCTTCATCGGGGGTGCGCTGATCAAAATTTAACTTTTTAAATGTTGAAGATAATTTATTAAACGCTTTGTCTCCGTTCAAGTGCTCATCGTTAATATTATCATCCACTTTGGCTTCTATCTCATCGTTTTCATTTTCATAGTCGGCTTCATAATCATTATTAAGCCCCTTGTAGTCTACTTCTAAATCAAATTTTGAAAAGTTAAAAGATGTGTTTTCACTTTGATTATCATAGCTCATCGGCGTTCCGCCATTTGTCACGCCTTGTTTATTTTGAGCTTCTCTTGCGGGTGCCGCATCATCATTGTGGCATGCTGAAAGTACGCTCATACCTATAAGGGAAAAGAATATGAAAAAGGGTCTTTTCTTCACTGTATTTCCTCCTTTGACTTCACTCTTCCTTCCCTTTATGTCCACAAATTCAATTTATATACGCCTTCACTAGAAAACCCCGCTCTCTAAAAAGAAAGCGGGGTTTTTCGTCTTGTTTATTTTACATTAGAATAAGAAATACTGTACATGCTGTTAAAATACGTATTATAAAGAGCTTGAACAGCACGGTCTAAAGCGTCTGCTTTCACACCAAACATCATGCTTACCTCAGAAGAACCTTGGTTAATCATTTCAAGATTCACTTCAGCACGAGCAAAAGCTTCTGTAGCTTTCGCAGCAATTCCTACTGTGCTATTCATTCCCTCTCCTACTACCATAACCATAGCAAGATCACGTTCAATAAAGATTTCATCTACTTCAAGTTCTTTTTCAATTCGAGCAAATACGCGTTTTTCCACACCTGGCGTAAGCTGATGCTCGCGCATGATGACAGAGATATTATCAATTCCTGAAGGAGTATGTTCGTATGAAATACCTTCATCTTCTAAAATTTCAAGCAATCTTCTGCCAAAACCAATTTCACGGTTTAATAAGTATTTGCTCACATGAATATTGCAAAAACCTTTGTCACCAGCGATTCCAACTACTGGCGTATCGCCGTGAGGGCGCTCAGCTACAATGAATGTACCTTTTGCTTCAGGATTATTTGTATTCTTAACACATACAGGAATGCCTAGTTTATAAACCGGCTCTAGCGCTTCATCATGGAAGACAGAAAAACCTGCATAGGATAGTTCACGCATTTCTCTGTATGTGACTTCTTTCATTTCATGAGGCTTTTCCACAAGTCTTGGATCTACGCTGTAAATAGCATCTACGTCAGTAAAGTTTTCATACAAGTCAGCTTTTACTCCTGCTGCTACAATTGAACCTGTAATATCTGACCCACCGCGCGAGAACGTAACCATGTTCCCTTCTTCAGAGTAGCCAAAAAATCCTGGAATCACCAAAATGCCCGAACGCTCTCTTAGCTGCGGCAGTTTTTCATAAGACAGTGGAAGCACTCTTGCTCTTCCTGGTTCATCAGAAACAAAAATACCTGCTTCTTTTGGATTTACATAATGAGCTTCAAACCCTAAATGGTTTAAATAAGCAGCCATTACCTTTGCGTTATTATCTTCTCCACTTGCTTTGAGACAATCTAATAAGCGAAACGGATCGTTTTTATGTAAATCAATAAGTGATTGTAAATTCGCAATAATATCAGTAATAATCGTTTCTGGCATAGACAAATCAACCACGATTTCACGATAGCGATCGATTACTTGCCCAAACTCATCGACGTAATCTTCTCCAAGCTGTATTTTGGCAGAAAGTGCGATTAACAAATCTGTCATTTTTGTATCTTCTCCGTATCGCTTGCCCGGAGCTGATACAACTACCAGCTTTCTCTCTTTATCAGACGTTACAATATGCGCAACCTGTTTAAATTTCTCTGCGCTTGCAACTGAACTCCCGCCAAACTTCGCAACCTTCATGTTTGAGACACTTCCTTACTTTGTTTTTAATATTCGATTATTGTACCATATTTTATCAAGTAGAAAAGCTTATCTATCTAACTTTTCTAAAAATTAAAGGAATACTACCGTAATTGTACTCTCATAAAGAACAAATGTCTACCAGAAAAACACAAAAAGACTGATTTTACATCATGTAAAATCAGTCTTTATTTGTTATTCTGCTTTTGGTTTTTTTAATACACCTACAAGGACCGCTGTCACAATGGCACCAATTAAAATTGCTAGTGCATATAAAAGAGGATTTCCTTGTACAATTCCGATAACGAATACACCGCCGTGTGGTGCTGGTAAACCGATGTGGAACATCATTGTTAAAGCACCTGCTACTGCAGCACCGATAACCGATGCGGGAATAACACGGCCTGGGTCAGCTGCTGCGAATGGAATCGCACCTTCTGTGATAAATGAAAGACCCATTACATAACACGTTTTACCTGTTTCACGCTCTTGGCGAGTAAATTTGTTTTTGAACAAAGTTGTCGCAATAGCCATACCTAGTGGCGGAACCATACCGCCTGCCATAATCGCTGCGTGTGGAGCATAGTTTCCAGCATCAATCATTGCGATACCAAATGTAAAGGCTGCCTTATTAATAGGACCACCCATATCAATAGCCATCATACCGCCTAAGATAATACCTAATAATACTAAGTTACCCGTGCCAAATCCACTTAACCAGTGCGTTAACCCTTTGTTAATTGCACTAACTGGCTCATTTACAACATAAAGCATAATCAATCCTGAGATAAAAATCCCAAATAGCGGATAAAGAAGAACTGGCTTAATTCCATCAAGAGCTTGCGGCAGGACGCTGAACAATTTCTTTAATCCCACTACTACATAACCCGCTAAGAAACCAGCGATTAAACCACCTAAGAAACCGCCTCCCCCAGAAGCTGCTAAAAGACCTGCAACCATACCAGGAGCTAAACCAGGACGATCAGCAATACTCATTGCAATGAACCCTGCTAGTACCGGTACTAGTAAAAAGAATGCATTATCTCCGCCAATTGTTTTTAGCGCCGCTGCAAACGCATTGTACGTTGGATCTTTCGGTTCTGCTGAGTGAATACCAAACATAAATGAAATGGCGATTAAGATCCCGCCCCCTACAACAAACGGAAGCATTGCTGATACACCGCTCATTAGGTGTTTGTAAAACCCTGTACGCTCTGATCCTTTACTTTCTCCGCCTTCTTTGCTGCCACCGCCGCCGCTGTATACAGGAGCGTCTCCTTTTAACGCGCGGTTAATTAATTCTTCGGGCTTACGAATTCCTTCAGCTACTGGAACTTGAATAACTTTTTTACCTGCAAAACGTTCCATTTCTACTTGCTTGTCCGCTGCAACAATAATAGCGGTAGCGTTTTCAATTTCTTCCTTCGTCAACGCGTTTTTAACACCGCTGGAACCATTTGTTTCAACTTTGAGCGTCACGTTCATGTCTTTCGCTTTTGCTTTTAGGCTATCCGCTGCCATATACGTGTGGGCAATTCCCGTTGGACAAGCCGTTACAGCAAGCACTAATTGATCTGAAGCTGTATCCACTTCTTCTTCCGGCGCTTCATTTTCAGTTTCTTTATCATCAATTGCTTTAATGACTTCATCAATTGATGATGCTGTTAGCAACGTTTTTCGGAACGATTCGTCCATTAATAACGTAGACAAACGAGATAATGTTTCTAAGTGAGCATTATTCGCGCCTTCACTCGCTGCAATCATGAAGAATAAATGTGCAGGCTGTCCGTCTAATGATTCATAATCAATACCTTCTGTTGAGCGTCCAAATGCAATGGCCGGTGTTTTTACCGAGCTTGTTTTTGCATGCGGAATGGCAATGCCTTCCCCAATTCCCGTTGTACTTTGAGATTCACGATTTAAAATTGCTTCTTTATAGCCAGCTCGGTCGCTTAAGCGACCAGCTTCGTCTAATTTTCCAACTAACTCATCAATAACATCAGCTTTTGACATGCTTTTTAAATCAAGAATGATTGTATCTTTTTTTAATAGTTCTGTAATTCTCATTCTCGGTTCCCCCTACTCTACCTTTGTGATTGACACTTGTTCACGAAGCGTCTTTACATCTTCTGCTGTACATAATTCAAGTGAGAATGCTGTGGCACTTCCTGAAGCAACTCCTGTTTGAAAGGCTTCTAATAAATCCCCTTGCTTTACATAAGAAGCAATAAATCCAGCTACAAGTGAATCGCCAGCTCCAACAGAATTTTTCACTGTTCCTTTAGGGACTGTGGCACTGTAGACACCGCTTTCGTTAATAAGAAGTGCTCCATCGCCTGCCATGGATACAACGACGTTTTGCGCTCCTTGTTCCACAAGCTTTTTACCGTATACTAGCGCATCTTCTGCACTGTTTACTTCTACATCAAACAATTCTGCAAGTTCATGATGATTTGGTTTGATAAAAAACGGCTTGTGAGACACGACGTCTAGCAAGGTTTTTCCACTTGCATCTACTACTACTTTTACTCCGTTCGCTGCTGCTAGTTCCGTTAACGTTTCATACACAGAACTTGGAAGCGTTTTCGGTATACTTCCTGCTAATACGAAGATATCGCCTTCAGTCATTTGCTTTACTTGAGTCAATAAAGACTGAAGCGCTTCGTCTGTAATAGCAGGTCCTTGACCGTTAATTTCTGTTTCTTTTTCCGTTTTTAACTTTACGTTAATGCGGGTATCTCCATCAACTCTTGTAAAAGCTGTTTCAATATTCTCCGCTTTTAAGTAGTCTTCGATATAGGTTCCTGTAAAGCCGGCTACAAAACCGAGAGCTTTATTATCAACATCTAATCGCTTTAAAACGCGAGAGACGTTAATGCCTTTCCCTCCTGGAAACTTGGCTTCATTCGTTGTGCGGTTAAGTCCGCCTTCTTCGAATGCTGAAACATGTACTACGTAATCAACGGATGGGTTCAACGTACATGTATAAATCATGATTTCACAACCTTTATGTCTGTTTTGTTTGCATACTGTATAAGTACATCACTAGGTACGTCATTTGTTATAATTTTTGCTTCATGTAAATCGGCTATTTTCGCAAAACTTGTTTCAAAAAACTTAGTAGAATCTGATAAAATATAAGATTCTCTAGAAAGCTTCATTGCCGTTTGCTTGATCAATGCTTCTTCTGGATCAGGAGTTGTATATCCATATTGATGATGAATCCCATTCGCTCCCATAAAGCACTTATCAAAACGATACTGCTCAAGACTTAAAAGAGCTCCATTGCCAATTAAAGCGCCCGTTTTATGTTTAACAGATCCTCCAATTAAATAGAGGGTGATACCTTGTTCTAACATCGGGTTTAAATGCATTAAACCATTTGTCACGACAACTACATCTTTTTGCTTCAAAAAAGGAATCATTTCATACGTTGTAGTTCCTGCATCTAAAAAAATACAGTCACCTTCATTTATAATGGAAGCCGCATACTCTGCAATGTTTCGTTTATCTTGAATATTTTTAGCAGATTTTTCGATAACGCTCAGTTCGATTCGTTTACTGCGAATAAGCGAAGCGCCACCGTGAACACGTTTGAGCATTTGCTCTTCTTCTAGTTGACTTAAGTCTCTTCTAATTGTGGATTCCGAAGCGCCTGTAACTTCGATAAACTCTTGCACTTTTACAAGTTCTTTCTCTTTTAAAAGTTTTAAGATTAGTTGATGTCTCTCCGGCGTTAACATGTTCTAGCTCCTTTTTCAAAAAAGCGTTTTCATTTATTTCATGTACTTACTTTATCACGGTTTACATTCAAAATCAATCATAAAAAATCAAAAACATTCATTTTTTTAATTACAAAATAAAGTTTTTTGAACGAACAATTAGATTTGCATTTGTTTTGATAATAGTTTATACAAAAGGAAATAAGCTGGTAATTCAAGAATTTGTCTACTTTTCTCATTATATGTAAAGGTTTTCTTACAACTAATTAGCTATGACTGTTTTTGACTATTTCTTGACCGATTTAATTTCTCTTGACTGAATTATGTTTAGCTTGTCCTGTTTTAATGAGAGCCTATACATCAAAAAAGTTGTCCACCTTTTTGGACAACTCAAAGTGACCCATCATTTAAATAAAAACAGAAGCATATATAATATAGAAGCAAGGGCAGAAGAAATAGCCAAACTTGAGATAAAACGAACGAGTCTTTTCTTAATGAACTGCGTTAATTCAATTTCTCTTACTTGAGTTTTTTCATTTTGCATACAATATCCCTTCTTTAATCAAAATTTCCTAGTAGCTAAAAGTGACTACTCGCAGAATATGCTTTTATGTATTGTATGCAAGCGTTAAAAAAAAGATACAAATTCAACAAAAAAGCTACTCTTAGCTAGAGTAGCTTTCATCTTTCCATACATCTGCTTCAATTACTGCATCCGCTCGAATCGAATATGTATAACAAGGCCCTGTCACCATCAGCGTATTCGACTGCAGAGAAACTTTATCGATTGTCACTCGTTCATATCTTTGAATATGTCCTGCTTCATAGACGTGAAGGGTTACTGGATGATGCTCCGAGTAACTGTTCATAATGACATTTTCAATATGCTCAATCTTTTCTTTTTTCAACCCTAAAGACTGCTTATGCGCCTCGGGACTGTACATTTTCTTCATTTTCTCTAAATGCTCAGGCATTACTAACTTCGCATACTGTTTTAATTCATCTTGATACACGTTCATTCTCCCCCTTGACTCTTGCTTCTATTTTACCGAACGAACATTCTCATTGCAAAACTTTTTAATCAAAATAAAAGCAAACAATTCATTTTTTCATACTCCATAAAAACTGTCAAAAGATTTTATGTTGATAGCAGAAATTGATTTTTTAAAAAATAATAATATCCCATCTTTAATTCAGCCTCTAGAGTTGGTATAATACATTGTCATGACTGTGTTTTCGGAGTTTTTGATGATTGGAGGTAACGTTCATGATCAATAAAATAAAAGAAATTATCCTCATTATTCTAGGAAGCCTCATTTTCGCACTGGCCATTAATTATTTTGCTATTCCAAATGAATTAGCAGAAGGCGGCGTAACCGGTGTAACAATGATTACCTATTATGTACTAGGCTGGTCTCCTGGTATCACAAACTTTATATTAAACGGTTTGCTGGTACTGATCGGATACAAATTGCTTCACAAACGTGTGATTGCTTACACAATTATATGTATTATTTTCACATCTCTATTCCTACATATAACTGAAGGACTGGGAAATCCTCTTGACGATACGCTACTGGGGGCTATTTTTGCTGGTATTTTAGCCGGTGTAGGACTCGGGCTTGTGTTTAGAGGTGGCGGAACTTCCGGAGGCTCGGCAGTTATCGCCCGCTTAGCTAATCAATATCTAGACTGGAATATTAGCAAAACGATGCTAGCAATTGATTTATTAGTTGTAGCAAGCGCCTATTTTGTCATCGGTGGAGAAAAGACGATGTACACGGTTATTTCTCTTTATATCGGAACAAAGGTGCTTGATTATATTATTGAAGGACTCAACCCCCGCAAAGCAATCACTATTATTTCACACCGTTCAGCTGAAGTAGCCGAACAAGTTAACAAAAAGATGCAGCGAGGCGTCACTGTCTTTTCTGCTCATGGAAGCTATACAAAAGAAGCAAAAGACGTATTGTACGTAGTTGTGAACAAACAAGAACTATTAGAGTTAAAGCGCATTATTCATAAAGTCGATGAACAGGCTTTTGTGGTTGTCCACGATGTGCGAGACGTCTTTGGAGTAGGTTTTACTATTCCAAAGGCCAGCTAAAAACCCGCTGTAAAAAAGCGGGTTTTTTCTATTATATATGTTTGCGCTGGAAATACAGTAAACCTGCTGTTATAAAAAGAAAAAACTTTCTTGTAACGATAATAAAAAAGCGCTTCAATGAAAGCCTAAAAAGCTAAAAGGCGATGCCTTTTAGCTTTTTTCTTTACACGTCCATTTAATTAACAAACCGCAATGCGTTAATCCTCCTCCAAACCCATAGAGAATAAGAAGGTCATTATCCCGTACTTTTCCTGTCATTATTCCTTCGTTCAAGGCAAGTGGAATAGAAGCTGAAGATGTATTTCCGCAGTATTGTACACTCGTTAACGTTTTATCCATTGAAACACCTGTTTTAGCACAAATAGCTTCAATCATCCGAAGGTTTGCACTGTGCGGAATAAACCAATTTACATCAGAAAGAGAAATGGAAGTACCCTTTAACAATGCTTCTACTCCTTTTGGAATCGTTCGGACAGCAAAGCGGTATACTTCACGCCCATTTTGAACTAAATTTCCGCTCGCGTTAATTTCTTTTCCTGAAAGAGTATCAGATAAATTAGAACGATATAAATTCACCCCTCCGCTTCCGTCCGTTCCGTAGTTACATCCTAAGAAACTTGGATTATGCTCATCGTATTCTACAAGCATAGCTCCCGCTCCGTCACCGAACAGCACGCAGGTAGCCCGGTCCTTATAATCTGTAATTTTCGACATGACTTCAGCACCAATAACTAAAATCTTTTTATGCAATCCCGACGTCACTAAGCCGTTCGCCACGTGAAGTCCATATGTAAAACCGGCGCATGCGGCACTTAAATCAAATGCAGCAGCTTGATTAATATGAAAGTAATCTTGAACCTGACATGCTACGCTAGGAAAAAAGTGATCGGGCGTTGTTGTCGAAACAATAATTGCATCTACATCTTCTATTTCTACAGCATATCGGTTGAGCAAATTTTCAACTGCTCGAATGGCAAGCGTAGACGTGTATTCGCCTTCACCAGCAATTCGCCGTTCTTTCATTCCCGTGCGCTGTACAATCCATTCGTCACTTGTATCAACCATTTCTTTTAAATGGTCGTTCGTTAATTTTTGCTTTGGTGTATATATCCCCATTCCTGTGATTCTAGCTTTTGATTGCATCATTTCTCCACCTCAAATCAGTTGATACTTAATTATAACACCTACTTTTAATATCTGGTACTAATTTATTAATAGATAAAAAGCGCAAAGGTATACCCTTCACGCTTTTTATCAAATAGAATAATCTTCTGGAATAAATACTTTTAGCTGCTTAGGCTTTACATACACCTGCTCTCCTACTTGAAGGCTGAGTGTTTTATAATGCTCTTTGCTTAATTCAGCTTCTAAAAATTCTTCTGCATCTTCTCTTTTTAATTCAATTTGCACGATAGGTCCTATCACATGAATATGGCTAACGGTTGCAGAAACGGCATCTGCGCTTGTTTTTACTTTTTCAAGGTGAATATCATGAGGTCGCACATATCCAACAGCTGCTTCTTCATTTCTTCCGCTAAATTCTGGAACATCCATTTCAAAGCTTCCCTGTTTTAGCCTGCCTTTATGAATGCGACCCTTAAATAAATTGACGTTTCCTAAAAAATCGTACACAAATGGACTGTTAGGATGATCATATACTTCCTCAGGACTTCCAATCTGCTCAATTTTCCCGTTGTTCATCACAACAATACGATCAGCTACATCTAAAGCTTCTTCTTGATCATGCGTAACGAATATACTCGTAATATGAAAGTCATTATGCAATTTACGCAGCCATCTGCGTAAATCTTTACGAACTTTCGCATCCAAAGCGCCAAAAGGTTCATCTAATAGCAGTACTTTCGGTTCCACTGCTAACGCTCGAGCAAGCGCTACTCGCTGGCGCTGTCCTCCCGATAATTGAGAAGGATAGCGATTTGCAAGCGGCTCTAGTTTCACAAGCTGCAGCAGCTCGGTTACTTTCTTGTTAATGTCCATTTTAGAAGGTCTTGTTTTTTTAGGTCGTACTTTTAAACCATACGCAATGTTATCAAACACAGTCATATGCCTGAACAAAGCATAGTGTTGAAAAACAAACCCTACATTCCGCTCTTTTGGATTTACGTGCGTAATTTCCTTTCCATCAAATAAAATAGCTCCTTGGTCAAGATGTTCAAGACCGGCAATGATGCGAAGCAAAGATGTTTTTCCAGAACCGGACGGACCGAGTAAAGCTACTAATTCACCCGTTTGAATATCAATGTTAATAGAATCCAGCGCTTTAAAATCACCAAAGTTCTTTGATACGTGCTTAATATGGATACTCATCTCATAAGCTCCTTCCTTTTTAAATATGTTTGGCTTTCCACTCAATAATATTTTTTTACAATTAATGTAAATATAGCTAAAACTGACATTAAAGATGCTACCGCAAACGCTGCTGCAAATTGATATTCATTGTAGAGAATTTCAATATGAAGAGGCATCGTATTTGTCATTCCTCGAATGTGCCCCGACACAACGGAAACAGCTCCAAACTCTCCAATCGCCCTCGCATTACATAAAATGATTCCATATAATAAGCCCCATTTAATATTAGGTAATGTCACTAGAAAAAAAGTTTTGAAACCGCTGGCTCCTAACGTTAACGATGCCTCTTCTTCGGCTGACCCTTGAGCTTGCATGAGTGGAATCAATTCTTTGGCAACAAACGGAAGCGTTACAAAAAGGGTAGCTAATATAATACCGGGAATAGCAAAGACAATTTTGATGTCGTGATTAAACAGCCATTCTCCGAACAACCCTTGTGCACCAAATAATAAAATAAAAATCAATCCAGCAATAACAGGCGAAACGGCAAATGGTAAATCAATAAGCGTAATTAAAATATTCTTTCCTTTAAAATCAAACTTCGTAATTAACCATGCAGCTACCACGCCAAAAACGGCATTTAACGGAACGGTAATCAGCACGACGATTAACGTTAGTTTAATAGCAGCCAGGGCATCTGGATTTGTAATCGCAGCGAGATATGTTTCCCACCCTTTTTGAAAGGCTGTTATAAAAATCGTGATAAGCGGAAGCACTAAGAATAGAGCTAAAAAAGCCAGTGCAATAAATGTAAGCAGCCATCGGACGACTTTGGGCTCTTTTAAACTAGAATGAGTGATTTCAACAGTCGTTTTTGCGTGCTGCATTGGAACATGTCCTGCCAATTTCATCCCTCCTTAACTATGTATAAATTTACGATTTGTCCACCATTGAATAATATTAATAAGTAATAACAGAAAAAATGATACAACGAGCATGACTGATGCAATAGCAGTAGCTCCCGCATAATCGTACTGCTCGAGTTTTGTCATAATAATAAGCGGCGTAATTTCAGTTTTCATCGGCATATTTCCAGCAATAAAAACAACGGACCCGTATTCTCCAAGCGCTCTTGCGAACGAAAGAGAAAAACCTGTTAAAATAGCGGGCACCAGCTCTGGAAAAATAACTTTTCTGAACGTTTGCATTCGGCTGGCTCCTAAACTAGCAGATGCTTCTTCAATCTCTGCATTAAAGTTTTGCAATACTGGCTGCACCATTCGGACAACAAACGGCAGACCAATAAACGTAAGAGCGATAATAATTCCGATAGGCGTAAATGCGATTTTAAACGTAAATAATTGACCAATCCATCCTTTCGGAACGTAAAGAGTGGTCAAGGCAATGCCGGCAACAGCCGTTGGCAAGGCAAACGGCAAATCCACAAGTCCGTCAATAAACCTCTTTCCAGGAAAATGATACCTCACTAATACCCACGCAATAATGGTTCCAAAAATAACATTAATGATGCCGGCTGCAAATGCTGCTCCAAAACTTAATTTATACGACGCTACTACTCTAGGTTCTGTAACAGTTTTAATAAAGTCGCTCCATCCCATAGATGCCGTATTTAAAAAAATCATAGCTAACGGAAAAAGCACAAGGATACTTGCATAAAACATCGTAAAACCTAAAGAAAGCCCAAATCCAGGTAAGATGCTTTTCTTTTTTTTCTGTCGTTGTAACACGCTCACGTCTTACACCTCTCTCTGCTTTCAAGATACATGTACACAGAAGATACGAATCACCATTCGTATCTTCCTCGTTCTACTTTTTTAATGAATCATATTACTTTGGCTGATAAATCTGATCGAATGTTCCCCCATCATTAAAATGCGTTTCTTGAGCTTTTTTCCAGCCGCCAAAATCTTTAATAGTGACTAGGTTAAGCGAAGGGAATTGATCTTTGTGTTTCTCTAATACTTTTTTATTTCGAGGACGATAGTAGTTTTCCGCTGCGATTTCCTGACCTTTTTCTGTATATAGGTATTTTAAGTATGCTTTTGCTACCTTTGTCGTGCCTTTCTTTTTAGCTACTTTATCTACTACAGCAACAGGTGGCTCTGCTAAAATACTTAATGACGGTGTTACAATTTCAAATTTATCTTTTCCTAGCTCATTTAACGATAAGTAAGCTTCGTTTTCCCATGCAATTAACACGTCTCCAATGCCTCGCTCTACAAAGGTAGTGGTAGCTCCGCGTGCGCCTGAGTCTAACACTTCGACATTTCCATAAAGCTTACTCATGAAGTCTTCAATCTTTTTGTTATCGCCGTTATATTTATCCTTCGCATATGCCCATGCAGCTAAATAATTCCAGCGCGCGCCTCCAGAAGTTTTTGGATTTGGCGTAATAACAGATGTACCTTTTTTCGTTAAATCATCCCAATCTTTAATTCCTTTTGGATTTCCTTTACGAACTAAAAAAACAATCGTTGATGTGTATGGTGTAGAATTATGAGCCAATTCTTTCTCCCAGTCTTTGTTTAATAATTGACGAGTTTGAGCGATTTCATCAATATCGTAAGCAAGCGCCAGCGTTACTACATCCGCTTCTAAACCGTCAATAACTGCTCGGCCTTGCTTACCAGAGCCACCGTGTGATTGCTGAATAGTGACGTCTTGCCCTGTTTTATCTTTCCAATAAGACGCAAAGCTCTTATTGAACTCCTGATAAAGCTCACGTGTAGGATCATATGAAACGTTTAAAAGTTCTACTGGTTTTTTTGAATCGTTTTTACTCGCAGAACTATCTTTCCCTGCTGTTTCAGTAGATTTTCCATTGCCGCAACCTGCTAGCACCACGAGCAGTGCTGTCAGCACCATTAAAAACTGAACTGCTTTTTTCTTCATGTTTTACTCCCCTTTTTATAAAAAAATACAAAAAGGCCGCTATCTCTTAAAAAAGAGAAGCAGCCTTCAGTTAGTCTGATCAGCGTATATGCTCTTAAATTATTCTTATTAAATTTATTCGTAAGAATAAAAAGAAGATACTTTCTGAAAAGACAATTTATTCTTGTTTTTATAATAAACACACTTTACCCATTAGTCAACTAGGTTTTGAATCTTTTTTACACTTATTTTAGTTCTTTTTACGTATTTTCCTTACTTACTGCGTGCCTGATACTCTTTTTCTAAGTCAGAGAGTGTGAGTTCAAAAAGATGATGATTTTCTTTTTTATAAATCCCTTTTTTCAGTAACTCTTCAATGAGGTATTGTTTTCTTTGGCGCACCGCTGCTCGTAATAAATTTTCCATCTTTTCTCCTCCTATTATATTAATTTAAGAATAAAAAAAAGACTCCTAACACAGGTCAGAAGCCTTCGGTAATCCGATCAGCACAGGAATGAAACTGTCAGATCTTCATAATTTTAAAACGTATAAAGCTGCTGCTTTAGCAGCTTTACACTTTTCATCGTCATACTCATACAACCTCTAACTCAATTTTAATTCGAAAAATTCTAAATCTTCAACCGAAAAGAAAGTCAATTCTTCTTCGAATGCGCACGTTTTCTATATTTAATACAGTACTTGCTTGCCCCGCCGTCAAGCGTTCGCTATCTAGACAGGCCCTTCAGTTTCTCTAAATACGTATTGAAATAGGCTTATTTGTGGCTTGCTACTTTGCTTTTAGCTAAAAAGCGGTTTTTTTCCGTGCTGTCCACTTGAGTAATTTGTCCGTCGTGAAGAGTAATTAGTACAGACCCATAGTTGATTTCAGTTAGTAATTTAACAATATAATCTAATTTTTCTTGTGTAATTGAAGCCATTTTATCATTCTCCTATCCATAGATAAATTTATATTTTAGTTGCAGTTGAATAAACAAAGCGAACAACATCTATAAGTACTTGTATAATGTGCAGAAGATAAATACATCGTAATCCTCCCCATATGTTCAGTTGAAGATTGAGATTTTAATGACCACAACCAATGTACAGAAAAGGCCCACACCAGTAGCGAACAAGTATGAGCCTTCGG
Organism: Priestia sp. FSL W8-0524; assembly: GCF_038005965.1. Lineage (NCBI taxonomy): Bacteria > Bacillati > Bacillota > Bacilli > Caryophanales > Bacillaceae > Priestia > Priestia sp. FSL W8-0524. The sequence continues at coordinate 1,822,954 of NZ_JBBOUG010000001.1, read as the reverse complement.
TTGACCGATCAGCTTCTTTAGCATCCCAATTTTTTCAAAAGATTTATACTATCTATATTATTTACACTTTACCTATATGTCAAGTAGGGATTAAAAAAATAAATAGATATTATTAATTTTTTTTATATCTTTGACCTAATAAAAAAGACTCATCTGCATGAACTTACACAGACGAGTCTTTTTTATTCCTATTTTTTTGGATAGGCAAAGTTACCGTAAAGATGCTTCCTTGTTCTTTTTTGCTTTCAACACGTATTGCGCCCTCATGCAGTCGCACAATTTTTTTTGTAATAGCTAGACCGAGGCCGCTTCCTTTTAACGTTCTGGATTTATCTACTTTATAAAAGCTTTCAAAAATATATTTTTGATCTTCTTCGATAATACCAATTCCATTATCCTTTATTTTCACGTCTATTTCTTCGTTTTTTTGATGAATGGATATTTTCACAAATCCATTTTCAGGCGTATATTTAACAGCATTTGTTACTAAATTTAGCCAAACTTGCTCTAACAAATCTTTATCTGCTTCTATTTGAACATTGGATAAATCAAGGTCAATTTCTATATTCTTTTTTATCCACTGAGGTTCTAAAGCCATGACCACATGCCTGATTTGTTCATCTAACCGGTATTGCTGCAGCATTAGCGTTTGATGTTCAGAGTCAAGAGAAGCAAGCTTTAGCAAATTGGAACTAAGCTGAGATAGTCTTGTACTTTCTTTTTCGATAATCGTTAAATATTGTATCTTTTTATCTTCACTGACGATATCATCTTTAAGTGCCGCTGAAAAACCGCGAATAGAGGTCAGCGGTGATTGAATTTCATGGGAAACGCTAGCAATAAACTCTTGCCTCATCGTTTCTATTTTGTTTAATTCTTTAGTCATTTGATTAAAGTTTTTAGTTAACAGACCAATTTCATCATTCGCTGCGTGCTCGACTTGCACATTGTATTCGCCTTGTCCGACAACTTTCATCGCTGTACTGAGACGCTTAATCGGTTTAATAATAATCGTTGAAACATATGCAAACAATACAATACCTACTAATAAAATCGTAATAAGCTGGATATTTTGAACATCTTGAATAACTGAAAATTGCCGCTGTGGATGAGACTGAATAAATAGAGCATACGACCGTCCATTTTCTTTAAAAGGGAGACCCACTACGTTTGGCTGTGGACGATCACCTTTTTCCTCGTTTAAATTAGAATAACGCTTCCCACCTAATACTTGATCTACTTCTTTCGGTGTAATTGGAATAGGCGGCCCCGGCTGTCCTAATACTTTCTCTTTATGCTGATCATCAATAATAATAAACGAAAAATGAATGAATGATGAATTAGATAAAAACCTTGCAGCTTTATCGGAGTCTTCTGCTCCGTACAAATCGATAAAATCTTCTCCCATCTTCACCATATCCTGACCTAATCGCATTTCGAGCTTCTGCTTGCTAAGAAATGTCGTGACAACAACGGTAATCACAACGCTCAATAAAATTGTAATGATGAACGATAGAACCAGCTTTACATAAATTGATTTCACGTTAACACCCTTCTGCTCTATAGCCTAGTCCGCGAATTGTTTTGATTTCCATACCGACGTTTTTCATATGATTAAGCCTCTCTCGCAGACGTTTTATGTGAACGTCTACCGTGCGCTCATCACCTTCATAATCATATCCCCAAATTAATTGAATAAGCTGATCACGAGTAAAAATCTTTCCTGGAGAACTAACTAATGTGAACAGTAATTCAAACTCTTTTAACGGCAGCTGTTCGCTTGTTTCTCCTGCACTCATCTCTAATTTGGTACGGTCCAATTTTATATTCCCCATATAAATTACATTGTTAGCTTCTACTCGGTACCTGCGTAAAAGGGCCTTTACACGAGCAACCATTTCCTGAGGATCAAAAGGCTTCACGACATAGTCGTCTGTTCCGATATCAAATCCTTTTAGTTTATCATGCGATTCGCCTCTAGCTGTTACCATCAAAACCGGTATATCAAAATACTCCTTAATTTCCTTTGTTAGTTCCCATCCGTCTTTAAATGGCATCATGATATCAACGACCGCTAGATCAATTCGAAACTCTTCCATTTTCGCCCACGCTTCTTCACCATCTGCTGCTTTTATAATTTTAAATCCTTGATTTTCTAAATATAATGATATCAGCTCTCGAATGTGTTGATCATCATCTGCAACTAATATTTGAATCATACATGTCTCTCCCTATTCCTAAGTTTGTCCAGCTTTCACGCACAGTAAGCTCTCTGTTTATACCAAACAGAGAGCCACATAAGATCATACAATGATTTTATACTTCAAATATGAACTGAATATGAACAAACTGATTAACTCTTATTAGCTGAAGTTGTTTGCTCGTTCTTTTTCTACAATTCCTTCCAAATACGATAAAAACGTTTGACGTAAATCTTTACGCTTTAACCCCACTTCTACCATTGCTTTCATATAGCCTACCTTATCTCCAATGTCAAAGCGCTGCCCTTCAAGTTCAAGAGCAAACAATCGCTCTTTTTCACATACGACGCGCAGTGCATCTGTTAATTGTAATTCATTTCCTACCCCTCTTTCAATCGTTTTTAGATAAGAAAAAATAGAAGGGTTTAAAATGTAGCGGCCCATAACGGCAATCGTTGACGGAGCTTGTTCTATTGATGGTTTTTCAATCAAGTCATTCACTTCATGAATGCTGCCAGATTTATTTCTCGGCTGAATAATGCCGTATTTTGATACTTCTTCCACATCCACTTTTTGAACTCCAATAACTGATTGATTAGTCGTTTCATACGCTTGAATCATCTGTTTGAGCGCAGGTTCTTCAGAAGTCATAATATCGTCTCCAAGAAGAACGGCAAACGGCTCATCTCCAATAAATTGCTCAGCACAAAGAATAGCATGACCAAGTCCTAACGGCTCTTTTTGACGAATATAGTGAATACTGGCCATTGATGAAATCGTTTGTACTTCTTTTAACATTTCGAACTTGTGCTTTTCTTCAAGCATTTGCTCTAGTTCAATTGATTTATCAAAATGGTCTTCAATTGATTTTTTATTTCGACCTGTAATAAAAATAATACTTTCAATACCTGATTTCACAGCTTCTTCTACAATGTATTGTACAGCAGGCTTATCGACAATTGGCAGCATTTCTTTGGGCTGCGCTTTTGTCGCTGGCAAAAATCGAGTTCCTAAACCGCCTACTGGAATAACTGCTTTTTTTATCGTCATATATGAATCCCTCTTTCTTTTTTAGTAGTAAATACAAATAATTTGGTGCCAATAAAATTGATACCGACACTTACGATTGTAATTAAAAGTTTACTGATTAGCAGTGGTATACCCCATTTATTATATAGAACAGTCAACAGAAAAGATGTTAGGGATAAAGTGATTAAATTCACGATCACGAATGAAATCACTTCACGCTTACTGCTTTTTTCTTTTTTCTCAAACGTCCATTTACGATTCATGACATAACTGTTTAAAATGCCCGCACTGTATGAAATCCACTGCGCTAGTATGTAGTTCACACCGATTGTTGTTAAAAGTGCGTATACTGCAAAATCAATCAGTGTATTTACCACTCCTACTAACGCAAATTTAATCAAGGGTATCCATTTGTTAGTCACGAAGTGATACTTCCTTGCGTGTTTCAAGCTGATACTTTTCACGGACGATATAGAGTGGACGATTTTTTGTTTCATCGTAGATGCGGCCAATATATTCTCCGATCATACCAAGAATGATTAAAATGATGCCGCTAAAGAATAGCTGAATGACAATTAATGACGACCACCCTGTGATGGTGCTGTCTGTAAATAACTTCAAATACAGCACCACTAAAAGATAAATAAAACCAACACCTGATAGCGTTACACCAGCATAGCTAGCTAGCTTCAGCGGTTTATAGGAGAAAGACGTAATGCCATCCATTGAAAGCTTCAGCATCTTTTTCAAAGGATATTTTGACTCCCCGGCCAAACGCTCGTCTCGCTCATATTCTACTGCTATTTGCTTAAAGCCAACCCAGCTTACTAATCCGCGAACAAAGCGATTTTTTTCTTGAATGCTATTCATTTGATTGCACACTTTACGATCTAGCAAACGAAAATCCCCTGTATCGAGCGGAATATCAATATCGGTCATCGCACGTAAGAAACGATAAAACATAGCCGCTGTTTGCTTTTTAAAATATGTTTCTCCTTTTCGCTTTGTACGCTTAGCGTATACAACGTCAAATCCTTGCTTCCATTTTTCAATCATCTCTAAAATTAATTCGGGCGGGTCTTGCAAATCAGCATCAATCACAACGACCGCCTCTCCTCGTGCATAATCCATACCAGCTGTAATAGCAATTTGATGACCAAAGTTACGGGCAAAATCTAATAAAACAACCGCTGGGTCTTGCTCACTGTACTCTTTAATAATTTCTGCCGTTCGGTCTCTACTGCCGTCGTTCACGAAAAGAAGCTCGTAAGCTTCTTTCGTTGAACGCATCACTTCTGTTAGACGGCGATAGGTTTCATGAATCACTTCTTCTTCGTTGTAGACAGGAACAACAATAGAATATTTAATAATTGAACTCATGTTCATGTCCTCCTTATTTAAGCGTTATTTCGTATAATGTTCCGTTTCCAGATGGTCCTTGCTGAGAACTTGATGAAGTAGACTGCCATTTGGAAGAAGGGATCTCCTTACTATTTTCTTTAATCCACGTGATAACGTCAGATTGGCCTCCCTTACCCATTCCAGACAGGTAGAAATATTTCACTTCACCTTTTTTAATCATAGATTTTAATTTACTCACCGTTAGAATTGGATCTGAACCGCTAAATCCTCCCATTGCCATGACTGGCTTGCCCGTTTTGATAATGTAAGGCGCAGCTGAAGTTGAATCCGTTGTGGCAAATAAATATTTTTCGCCTGTATTATTTTTTGTTAAATAGTTTAGTAGCTTTGTGTTTACTTCTGCGTTCATCCCTCCACTTTTTCGTTTTGAAGATGATAATTTGCTTGAAGAGCTACTTGGCATTTGCATTTGACCATTATTTTTGGACGAGCCTCCTGGCATTTGACCGCTGTTTGACGATCCGCTTGGCGGCTGCATTTGACCATTATTGGACGAACCGCCCGGCATTTGCATTTGACCGCCGTTCGATGAACCGCTTGGCGGCTGCATTTGATTGTTTGAAGATGAATTGCTGTCAGAGCTTCCTGGAGGCTGCATGCCGTTAAAGCCAGACTGTTTGCTATTTGTAGCTGTGCTTGGAGGTCCTCCCATACCGCTTGAAGAATCAGGACCTGCTGCTGGAAGCATGCTATTTCCACCATAAATAATTGGTGTCATCGCCCAGTACGCCGGCATTGCAAGCAAGACAACCATTGCTGCTACTCCTAAATAATTCGTTACAGAATTTTTACGCTCTTTACGAATAGCTAAAACAAGAGCTAGAATGACGCCCAGTGCCCCTACACCTGCAATTGGCGCTACGCCGATTGAGCTGACATAAGGAGACATGATATATACTTGAAGCGCTGCTGTTGTTAAAATACCACTCGGCAGCAGCCATGATTTCCAGCCATTATGCTGTTTGTACATACTCCATAAAGCTACTGCTCCCGCTCCTGCAAATGCTGCGATTGGAGGTGCCAGCATAATTAAATAATACTGATGGAAAAATCCTGCGATACTAAAGAAAACAGCTACCGGCAGCAGCCAAGCTAACCAAAATAAACTTTCTTTTTGTTTTGCCGTGTAAGGTCCTTTAAATTTCACTCCAGCAAATAGACCCACGATTGAAAAGATTACAAATGGCAATAACCAGCTGATTTGATCTGATAACCCTTTTTGGAACAGTCGGAATGGACCAGGGTTCCCCGTGTTGAACATTCCGTTTTGATTTCCTCCATCTGGAGCCTGCATCTTTTGAGAAGAGCTGCTCTTGCTTTGATTTGAGCTTTGTGAAGACTCAGCATTTGAATTACTCGTTTGTTTTGTTTCACTGCTTGCTGTTTGCTGCTGAGCTTGAGCAGGCTGTTTATGACTGCTTCCCGTCACGCTTGTATTTCCAGTTAAACGATTGATACCGTTATATCCAAAAGCAAGCTCTAGAACTGAATTTGTTTGACTGCTTCCCATATAAGGACGCTTATCAGCCGAAGTTGAATCTACTACAACTGCCCATGAGACAGAAACAGCAAGCATCAGTGCAGTTGCTGTTGTTAAAAAAGCAATTTTCTTTTTCCACGTAATTTTGGTTGCCACTACATAGAAAACATAGAATGCTGGTAAAACCATGTATGCTTGAAGCATTTTCATGTTAAATGCAACACCAATCATCGCAAAAGCCGCTAACACCCAGCCAAATTTAGCTGTACGCACAGCACGAAACAACATCCACGTTGCTACTAATAATGTAAACACAAGCATACTATCAATATTATTTGTTCGGCTTACCGCGGGCACAATCGGCGTCAGAGCCATCGCAAGAGCAGCAAACCTCCCAGCCCATACGCCAAACGTACGTTTCACGAGTACGTATAGTAAAAGAACTGAACCGATGCCTGCTAATGCTTGCGGTAAAATGACGCTCCACCCGTGAAATCCAAATATTTTGGCGCTAATTGTCTGAATCCAAAACACAACCGGCGGCTTATCAATGGTTACATAGCCTCCTGGATCAAAAGATGCGTAAAAGAAATTATGAAAACTTTGAAGCATACTTTTGACAGCTGCCGTGTAATAAGCGTTGGCGTATTCATCTGTCCAAATTTTAAATAAGTTCAAAAACGCTGCAATTAAAACAATTGGAACTAAAAATAAGTCTATTCTTTTTTTGTTTGAAGTCCGTTCTTCTTTCACTTCACTGTTCATGTGTTTCATTTCACTCCTTCGTAATTTCTGACTTTAGTCTAACAAGCTTATGTGAACTGATTATGAACAGTGAAAATAATGTTTTTATTTTTTAAAAAGCTATTTGACCTCTTACGCTCAGCAATGAAATATTTTACAATTAAAGAATCAAGTACATGAAATGAAAAGGGTCTTTCTTGGATGCTGCAGCTTCTATGAAACATTCTTATCAACACTTCATCCACTTCTTGCTGAGAAAGGAGACAACTTTATGATTCAAGTAAAAGATATATACGGAAATTTACCCACACTAGAAACAGAAAGACTCCGCTTGCGGAAAGTTACCAAAAAAGATGTGCGTGACATGTTTGAATATGCCTCAAATGAAAAGGTAAGCAGATATGTAAATTGGGAAAAGCACCGAAAGCTTCAAGATACAAAAGAGTTTGTTTCCTTCGTTTTAAAGCAGTACAGCAACCAATCCATTTCTCCTTGGGCTATGGAAATCAAAGCCCTGAAAAAATGTATTGGCACCATTGACTTTGTCACTTGGAACCCTACTCATCGCATTGCGGAAATTGGCTATGCGATTTCTGAAGCATATTGGAATAAGGGATTTGTTACGGAAGCAGCTGAAAAAGTAATTGCGTTTGGATTTGAAGAAATGGATTTAGTGCGCATTCAGGCGAGGTGCTTTGTTGAAAATGCCGCTTCTGAGAAAGTGATGAAAAAAATCGGTATGTCTTATGAAGGAACAATTCGAAAAGCCATGTTTATTAAAGGAGCTCATCAAGACTTAAAGTTATATTCAATCTTGCGAGAAGAATACACGCGCAACGCGTAGAAAATGTATAGAATACTTTCCATAACACAGGCTAACTTCAACACTAACTCTTCCTTTTGAGGTGAACAATGTTGGAGCAAGCAATTCAGCATTTAGACTTATCTGCACACGGTTTGTGGTTTCCGATTACCGTTAGTTTATGCTTATTTATTCTTGCCCTTGTTTTATTTAAACGGCTGGTTTTTTATCTATTCAATAGCGGTATACTTCCTCGTTTATGCTTTTGTGCTGCCATGGCATATCGCATTTATTAAGTAAAAAAGCGGATGTTGATTAACATCCGCTTTTTTACTATGCACTTACTTTCTATATGCTGAAATCCATATTTATGGCCGGTCATTTTATGCGCCGCGATGACACATGCGTGCGGCTATGCTCTTCAGGACGTGTAAACCCAATTTTTAAAAGCGCCGCTTCTAAATTTGCTTCTGTTTTAATTTGATTAAAATCAATTCCTAGTTTCACTACCGTTTGGGCAATTTCCGGTCGTATCCCCGTTATAATAGCTTCCACTCCCACCAATTTAAGCGATCGATGAATTTTAAAAAGATTGTCTGCTACCATTGTATCAATAATCACGACACCTGAAATATCTAAAATAAGATAAGATAATTGAAGGCTTGTCCCTTTTTTCAAGCAGGTTTCCATAATAACTTGCGAGCGGTGGGTATCAATTTCTCCAATAATCGGCATAATAGCAATCCCTTTTGTGACAGGTACGAGTGGAACTGAAAGTTCTTCTAGTGACGTATAAGCTAAATTCATCATATATCGATTATGCTCGTCATAAATTTGACCAAAAACACATGTTACCGTATCTAAAAGTGGATCAATTCGTTCACTGACATGCAGCATGGTAATTGCCGCAAACTGATGCTCCTCTAGTTCTCTTGTAAATACATCCCAAATAACGCTGCGATAGATTGGAAGGATACCTAGTGCTTTTTCTAAAGGAATATTTTTTTCCACTGCATATTTACCCGTATCAAGTGCCCATTCTTTAACAAGTTTAAGTACAGCCTCCTGTTCTTCAAATAGAGATCTCCCAAAGTATTCCATAATTGACACTCGCCACTTCAGAATTTTCTTTTCTTTCAATTCCTCTAGACTTAGTGTATGTGTAGCATCTAAACGTTCGGCTAATTTTTCTGACAAGCTATATTTATGTTCAAGAATCTTTTTTCCTATATACACGAGCTCCTCTTTCATAAAATACGTTCAGCTCCTCTTTTCTGCTATTTTTACTGCGTATATAACCTTGACTAAGCCTACTTATCCATCCGAAAATTGACTAGCCTTCCTAAAAATAACAAAAAAGCGGTTATTTTATGAATTTTCTTTCTTTTTATTATAGTACCAGAGTAAGAGCCGCACAACTTAAAATTTGCTTCGGAAAAAATTTATGCTTTTATATAAAAAGCGAGATGGGGGCATAACGAAATCAACAGTTAGAAGCCAGTACATACATTAAATCTACGTTTACGATGAGCATAAAAAAACACGAACTATCCATCACCTTTCAATAGATCGTTCGTGTTCAACTTTAACTAACATACTTTTGTCTCAGCCTCGTTTTTTATATTCACTTTCTTTTATCTCGCCTTACACTTGGAATAGCCAGACAACAATTGGCCCAAAAACGGATCCTAATACAGCGCTTAACGTCATTGATACTGAACTCATCGATACCGTTAGCTCACCGTATTCAAATGCTTTAGAAGTTCCTAGCGCATGAGAAGCACTGCCTAATGCAATTCCTTTTCCTAAAGAACTCTTGATCCGAATCCATTTTAAAAGTAGCGGTCCAAGGATTACTCCAGAAAAACCTGCAATCATAACAAATACCACGGTCATCGATGGAACGCCCCCTAGTCCTGTGGCGATCTGAATCGCTACCGGAGTAGTAATAGACTTAGGAATAATGGATAAAATCAGGCTTCGATCAACGCCAAATACTTCAGCAAACACGAGTCCGCTGATCATGCCTGCGAATAATCCTACAAATACCCCTCCAATAATAGGAACGCTGTATTTTACTAGCATCTCACGCTGTTTATAGAGTGGATACGCTAATGCAACAACCGCTGGTCCTAGAAGTGAATTAATCCATTTGCCTCCAATCATATACTCATCATAGGAAACATGAAAAGCAAGCAAAAGAAGAATAACGAATATGGTTGTAGTTAAAACAGGAATAAGAATCGGATAGGAGAACCGCACGTATACTTTTGCCATGACTAGATACAAAGCAACTGTAGCTACGATTATAAAGACCGCGATAAAGAATTCTTGCACTGTTGTTTCTCCTTTCGTTTGTTCGCTTTCTTTTCCAAAAGTTGGCTGGCAGTCCCTGCAGCGGCCATCGTAACAATCGTACTAAGCACAATAATTAAAAATAAAACCGCTCCGCTGCTTGAAAGAAGCGAAGGATAATTCATCACACCTGCCATAGCTGGTATGAATAATAGCGGTAAAAAAGATAACAAGAAACTTGCTCCGTCTTCAATTATTTTGATGGGAACAACTTTGCATGTTAAGCAAATGAGCATTAAAATTAAGCCTATAATACTGCCTGGAATAGGTAGATGAAGCATATGGTGAACAGCTTCGCCAATCATAGAAAAAGCATAAAGAATCGCAATTTGTAAAATGATTCGTATCACTTTCATTATAGGTCACTGTCCTATAAATAAAGAACAGCTGCCCTCCTCTCTTTATTTTGTCATGTTGTCTAACATTTAACTATATAAACACCTTTACTTTACCTATTTTTACTTGTACTATACAACTATATATACATTTGTATTATACAAGTATATATTTCTTTGTCAATGAATGATTTTGTAAGGGGCGATTATAATGCAAGAAAAGAATTCAATTGAATTGATTGAATATGAACTTACTACCTTTATTAGACGAGCGGTCTATCTTGATAATTCCGAAAATAAAATAGGAAACCTAGAAAGATCAGCTTATTTATTGCTGCGGCAATTAGATGAATTTGGACCAGCTCGTGTAAAAGAACTGGCAGAAGCATTTAAACTCGACATTTCAACTCTTTCTAGACAGGCTGCTGCTTTAGAAAATAAAAAGCTTATTTCTCGCTCCTCTGATCCTTCGGATGGGCGAGTCAGCCTATTTGACATCACAACACGCGGGAAACAAATGCTGCAAACTGATAAGCAAATGCGCCTTGAACGCTATCATAGTATGTTAAAAAAATGGTCAAGTGAAGAAAAGGAGCTATTTGGCAAACTATTAATGCGGATGAATGACGCATTTATCGATTAAATAGAAATTCATGAAAATTAGGCTACTGCTGCAAGGTGTTTGTCCCTTTCTCTTTTCTCTTTTTTGCATTTAATGTAAAGAGACTATTGAAAAGGATGTATGATTATGTCTGTTCCGAATAAACGGAAAGCCACGACCTGCCTCTTCCCCGGCTATAAATGGTGTGGCCCCGGATGCAGTGGTCCGGGATGTCCTGTAAATGATGTAGACTGCTGCTGTAAATACCATGATTTATGCTATGAAGATTACGGATCATGCCGCTCATGTGATGAGCAATTTCTTGAGTGTCTTTGCTCCAAAGCAAATCCTTACAGTTTAAAAGGAAGACAGGCATACGCTATGTATACCTATATGCGGCTGAAGTTAGCTTTAAAACAATATGACTAAGCAGAAAAGAGGTGAATTAAAAAATTCATCTCTTTTTTATGCCATTTTATCCGTATGAATCCAAAAGCGTTGAACAATAGCCCCGTCCTCTTCTATATAATCCTCGTCTTGTATACCACCGTTTGCCAGAATAGTTCGACGAGAAGCAGTGTTCCAATCATCACACACAACTAATGCCCGTTGGACTCCCAGCTTTTTAATTTCTTGAAGAGATAACCTCAGTAGCAGCTTGGCATATCCTTTTTGTCTTTCACTTGGCCGAATACCATACCCTATATGTCCTCCGCTGTTTCGAAGTATTTCATTTAGCTCATGGCGGATATTAACTACGCCTATTACTCTTTCGTGATGCATTAGCCAGTAGGTGGAATCGGGTACAAATCCTTTTTTTAATCCGATCCCTTTTTCTGCATCTAATAACTCTTGAACCATTTTTTCAAAGTAAGCAGGATCTTTAGCAATGACCCACGGAATCATTTTTTCTCCGCTTGCTTTCCATTCATGATAAAAGCTCATATAAGCCTTTTTATAAGCTGCATCTGGTTTAATTAAAACAGCGGTTTCCACGTACCTTCCTCCTTTTTGTTTATTATGTTTATACTACCGATTTTTCCCAATAAATAAAAGAGGATAATTTACGTGATGTGATCGTTGTATGAGCTTATTTATAAGGTATGTAACAAAAAGCGCTCAATGAATGTTCATTGAGCGCTTTTTGTTCTACTGCCGGTTATTTAAATAAACTCCTTAAAAAACCTCGTTACTTTTGCAAGGGTATACAGTAAGGTACGCTTCATAACAGGCTCTTCTTTCTTTTGGATTTCAGGAGGTTTAACCCAGCGCTTGTGATTGGCAATAAGAATACTTTTATCCATTTTGTTTTCCATCGCCATCGTCAACTCTTTTGCAAATTTTTGACTATCGATAATGACCATTGATTCGTTATTCAAAAATGTAGAACGGGAATCTAAATTAAAAGAGCCTACGGCGCTAAGTCTTTGATCATAAATCACAGACTTTGCATGGATCGAATAAGGTCCTTGGTATTCGTAAAGCTTTGCACCTGTCTTCATAATCGTATCACGCATACTAATATATCCGGAAAAAGCCAACACATTGGGCGTAGATGTAACTGAATTTGTGAGTAGCGTCCATTGAACGTCTGGGTTCTTTTTCATGGCTGTATACTTTCTCATCGCATTGGTGGGCACCACATAAGGACTTTGAATAAGAACAGAGCGGTTAGCTTCTTCTGCTAGGTTAATAAACGTTTTCCACATAAAAGGTCGTTTATTAAAGCGTTCAATTGGATTATGAATAAAAGAAACACGCTTTGTAGAAACGGTGGAAGCATTCCAATTAATCTTGGGGGTCGCAAACGTTTCTCCTACTTGCTTAGCTTTATCATATTGCTGCAGCAGCAAAGCTTTCATCCTCTTCCCCTGATCAACCTGGTACTGTGTGAGATGATGAAAAGCTTTTTTAGTGTAGGGATGAGCCCATAATTCATTTATATAATTTTGCATTTGAGTGATGACGCTATCTTGTTTATGTTTACTGTTTGTAATAAAGACATCACGATCATAGACGAAGTCTGGAGGAGGCTTTTTAGCCAAATATTTGTCCCCTATATTCCGTCCCCCTATTATGCCTAGCTGTCCGTCTACAACCATTATTTTGTCATGCATACGATTTTGCCACGCCCAAGGTTTAAACAATTGAAACGGTTCGTAATACTTCACTTCAATATTAGGATGTGAAGCTAATGCATAGAGCACGCCCCTTCGGTTTCCCCGTAAGCCGTTAGCTATCCCATCCAAAAGAACGCGAGTATGGACGCCTCGATCAGCTGCTTTAAAAAGAGCGGCCATAATTAAATCAGTTGACTCTCCTTTTCCTATTGAGTAATAAGCAATATCAATCGATTTCTCAGCTTGTTGAATCATTTGAATACGAACTCTTCCTGCCTCATAACCATCTTCAAGAAGTCTCACTCGGTCCGTAGACTCACTGTGACCAAAAAAGCTAGCCGGTTTAATTGAGGTCGTTTCCTCTCCTATTTTTAAAGGTACATAAAAGAGAACCACCGCCGTTATAACCACATACAGAATATATAAAGATAAAATAATAAGTAATCCTTTGAATGCTATTTTTATCATCGCAACTCCAGCTTTTTGTCTTTTTCTGTTATCGTTCACAAATAATGATCATTACATGCAAGAAACTGCTTCCTTGATTACTTTGCGCTTTGTTCTTTTGACACATTTATTTTTTCTGATTCACTATTTGTATAGTATGCTAGTACATATCATAGAAAAAAGGATGATGGTGATGGAGGAATATTCTTTTCGTTTTCATATTACAGATTCTTACCCTTTGCAAAATGAAAACGATAAAATAGAAGCTGTTGTACGCACCAAAATCAAGCATGCGGAGCGAGGATGCTTGTACGAGGGGTATCTTCGCGTTCATATCACTAAAATCGGGGTGTTTCCTGTAGCAAAAGATATTGCTGAAGCGATTGGGGTTCGTTCGCTTCGTCAGCAGTTAGCGGCCGAATTAAAAAGATACGTACGGCCGCACCGCAATTTTTTATAACTTTATCCAAACATTTGTCCAAGTGGACTTTCATCTGCAATAATATCTTGAATAGCATAGATAGAAATTGGAAAGTAAGGAATTCCATATGCGTAAGGAGCCAGGTCATACAGCTGATAAAATAGTACAAGTGATTTATCGGCGATATAAAAATCCTGATCTGGTTTAATTCCTTTATATTCTCCAAGAACCATAATATCGCGCTCTTTTATTTGCGCTCCTACTATTTTAGAAAGAACACTTACGTAATTACTGTCTTTTTTAAACAAATCTTTTAATTGATACGTTTTTCCAGTCAGCACATTAAACGTTAACGGAACTACCACGGTCAATCCGTGCGCTCCCCCGGAATAAGCAAAATTGACAAGCGTTAAGCTGAGCACATTTCGCTCGTTTGTTTTCAACTCATAATAACCCGTTTCTTCTGTATCCGGATTTTCTCCATATCCCTGCTGACGAATTAATTCATTCGTACGCTGCAAGATCTTACTGTTAATGCTGTGCTGAACAGCTGGATTAGTCAAATGAACAGCTGGATAGTAAACGTTTAACTTTTTCTTCACTATTTGTTGAGAATATACCGTTGCAGGTAACGTAACCATCGCTTCCTCCTCTTTCTATACAGAATGTTACATTCTATTCTTTTAGCTTTCATTCCATTACTGAAGCAAAAAAATCCCGTGCATATACGCACGGGATTTTTAACTTTCTATTATTTTACGTTGTTAATTGTTTTAGCAGCGTCTACCGTATTTTTTAATAGCATTGTGATGGTCATCGGACCAACGCCTCCTGGTACTGGTGTGATATAACCTGCAACTTCTAAAGCCGCTTCGTAATCAACATCACCAACGAGTTTACCATTTTCCATTGTGTTACCTACATCAATTACAATGGCACCCGGCTTAATATCATCTGCTTTGATAAGTCTAGGTTGTCCTACAGCTGATACAAGAATATCAGCTTGTTTTGTTAAAGCAGATAAATCTTTTGTGCGAGAGTGAGCAATTGTTACCGTTGCACTTTCTTGAAGTAACAGCATGGATACTGGTTTACCAACA
This sequence comes from Priestia sp. FSL W8-0524, assembly GCF_038005965.1. Classification (NCBI taxonomy): domain Bacteria; kingdom Bacillati; phylum Bacillota; class Bacilli; order Caryophanales; family Bacillaceae; genus Priestia; species Priestia sp. FSL W8-0524. The sequence continues at coordinate 1,807,897 of NZ_JBBOUG010000001.1, read as the reverse complement.
ATATTGCTTCGTCCAATTACTACCGCATGTTTACCTGAAATTTCTTCACCTGAACGTTTAATTAACTCAACGATACCGTGTGGTGTACATGGTAAATAGCATTCATCGCCAATGACCATATTCCCTACGCTTACTGGGTGGAAGCCATCTACATCTTTTTTAGGAGATACAGCATTTAATACTGCTTTTTCATCAATATGTTTTGGTAATGGAAGTTGAATAAGAATACCATGAACAGATGGATTTCCATTCAAGTGATGGATTTCGTTTAAAAGCTCTTCTTCCGTAATCGTTACGTCACGTTTGATAATTTCAGACGCAACACCGATTTCTTCACAAGCCTTTGCTTTTGCTTTTACATATGATTGGGAAGCAGGGTTTTCTCCTACTAAAATTACGGTTAAACCAGGAACGATACCTTTTGTTTTTAATTGAGCTACCTCTTCTTTTAATGCGGCGCGCAGTTCTTGCGCTACTTCTTTTCCTTTAATTACTTTCGCTGTCATGATGTTTTTTGCTCCTTTCAACTGTAGCCATTTAATAAATGTACGAATTATAGTTATTAATCTAACACAAAAGTTCGGTTTTGTTCAATGTTTTTATTGTTTTTATTTTAAATGGATAAAAATAAATAACAAATAACGTATATTCTATTCTTATCGCACTATAATATTTTGTATTCATAGAAGCTGTTTTTATTCAAATGTTGCTTTTCTAAATTAAAAACCGCGCCTTCGGCACGGTTTTCGACGATTTATTTTTTTGTTGATATGCTTTTCTTTGTAGTCAACGGCAGCACGTCTTCCTCTGTTTTTAGATCCTTTACATGCATTTCCTTGAGAGGCACACTTATTTTCTTATTTTTCGGAGGTTCTTCAAAATTCTCCACCCAATCACATAGCAGTTCAAATCCTTGATACACATAAGGAAGGAGAGGCTGAAGCTTTCGATCTGGATCAATTTGATGATTCCATACTAAGCTATCAATATGGTTTCCATTTTCAATTACGTAGTGACGATGAAGGTGCTGCTTACCAGAATCTTTTACCAGTTGTTCATAAGGATAAGCATGAATATCCGGAAAAATAAGAGCATCTAACGACCCTGTAATGCTTATCAACGGAACGGAAATATCACCTGTATTTTCAATTTCACGAACTTTTTGCCTAACATCTTGTGGTCTTTCTTGATAATCATACTTTTTAAAAATAGAATCTAACGAACGATCTCTAACTCCGTTTTCAAAAAGCGTCAAGTATTTTTGCCACGGAATGCTTCCAGGTGCTTGACTGTCAAACTCATCTCTATATATATTAAGCGTTAAAAACCAATAATACTGGTCATGATATGGCCATAAAAACTCAGATCCTTTTGGCAACCCTGCTTGATACAACCGGTGCAAAGCTCCTTTTTGCGATTCACCTACCGTATACAGTGCTTCTTCGGCATGATTTACAACAGGTGTTAGGGAAGTTATCAAGTTATCGTGATCAGCTCGCCACATAACCCCTTCCCATTCAACCCCTCCATTAAAAAGCTGAGGCTCTCCATTTTTCCCATCGTTTTCTAAAGCATAGCGAACAACATAACCCCCATTAGAAATACCTAAAGCATACGTTTTTATATCAAAATATTCTGTCACTTCTTTCTGGAGTTTGTGACGATAATTTTCAAACAAAAATCTCTGAGCAATTTTTGTCACTTCTCGGTATTGAATATGCCATTTTCTAATGGAGTCTTCTTCTTTGACTAGAGCGTTTTTTGCTTTAGCAAATGGATCATCTCTCACTTCTTCTCCCTGTGTTCCTTTATCAGAAGCAGCAAACGCAAACCCTTTTGCCAACACATAGTCGCTGAACAGTAAATCCGTTGATTTCTCATCTCTGGTAGCTGGAACTCCCGACATAACTAACTTTCCATTCCAGTCATCAGGAATTCGAATGAGAAATTTACCACCATCAACTTCACCTTCTACTTGAACGCCCGTTATTTCTTCAGGCTGATACATGTAATACCATCCATTTTTTTCTTCTTTTGTTCCCCAATAGATAGGAGCCAGCCCAATGTTCCCATAGGCAGTCGCTGCTTGAAATTGAAGAGGGTTTTTAGTCGTTAACCAGTTTCCATACTTACCGTCAAACGTTGTGATATTCAAGTGATAACCTCCATTCACATTTGCTTTTGAAGACAATCTTCGGGGACTGTACACGCATAATTTTAGTTAAATATTACCATTCATTTCTCAAAAAGTACATCAAAACGCCTTTGTTGCAGAAAGAAAGTAGACATTTATCACATCTGAGCCCATAGCGCCGTATAATATTGAAATTTATTCAAAAAAAGGAGTGTCAATGACTATGAGTTCGTTTAATTCTTCAAAACTCTCTACGACTCTCATTCCCCCTGCTACTTCCTCCTATCCGGTTTCTGGAAGAAAATATACTCTTACTCATTCTGATACAACCGGTCAGCTTTTTTTAAGCATCGGATGCTCATATAACAACAAGGCGATAGATAAAAATATGCGTGATGAAGTACTAGCTGCTCTTCACGTAACAGACCGACAAGCAGTTATTCAAGGCGAAGTTTTTGTTAGCGGAGGTGAGTTCAGCCGCGAGCAAGCACAGCTTCGTTATCACATTTTCCGCCGGGAGCTTCCGCTTGCTTTAGAAGCAATATTTTACGGAGACCAAGCATTTTTTCAACATTATCCAGACTTGCTAAATACACCGATTTACATTTATTTTGTATCGACTTATCAAGAATTTAGAGGATGGTCCTATTATCAAACCCCTAAATTTTATTTAAAACAAACATGCAGCAGCTAGCACGCTAGTGCATAAACTAATGGAAAATGAACGAGGAAGGTGTGAATGTCTCATGTACAGTCAATGGGTTTACCCCTATATGCCGCGCTACTACCATCCAGTGGTTCCTACTACGAATGAAAATTATTTAGAACCTTATAGATACAATGAAGACTTATTTTCTTATATCCTGCATGAAGAAGAGGAAGTTAGATCTACACGCGATGTAGACAGAGTGATGAAAATTTTAAAACGCCAGTATCAGTCCATCTACAGAGATGCTCAACGAGGTGGGATGGATAGCAAACTAACAGAATACTTATTTCGTTCCATTGTAAGATTTGTTGATGATAACTATAACAATTACAGCGGATCTATTAACGAACGCGTCGAAAAAGCCGCGCGACAGCTGAAAAAACGTGAGCCCTGGATATTTGAACTTTTTAACTTATACAGCGTTTCCCCTGTTTCACAAGTTCGAATTACTAACACGATTTTAACCGTTTCATTTGAAAATTTACGTAGAGGAAATGAAGTGCCAAATCCTAGATAAACAAAAAACCGCCACAATTGTGACGGTTTTTTGTTATGGTAATACAGTTGCTCCCATTAGATGGCTATCAACTTGTTTAGCTACTTCACGACCTTCATGAATAGCCCATACGATTAAACTTTGCCCACGACGAGCATCACCAGCAGCAAAAACACCTTCAACATTTGTTTTGTAATTTCCATACGCTGCATCTACGCGACGATTTTTCGTTTCAACACCAAACGCTGATAGAACCGGATGCTCTGGACCTTCAAACCCAATCGCAATAAAGACAAGCTGAGCTGGCCATACTTTTTCTGTTCCTGGAATTTCGGTAAAGATGTACTGTCCATTTTCACCTTTTACTTTTTCCATTTGAACCGTATGAAGTTCTTTTAGATTACCTTGCTCATCTGCCACGATTTTTTTCGTTTGAATTGAATATTCACGTGGATCGTCCCCAAATTTCGCCTGTGCTTCTTCATAAGCATATTCAAGATTAAATACATGTGGATATTCAGGCCACATATTATCTGCCGTACGCTCAGCAGGAAGCTGAGGATGTTTACCAAACTGAACAACGCTGCGGCATTTTTGACGAAGAGCAGTAGCTACACAGTCAGCTCCCGTGTCTCCGCCTCCAATAACAATAACGTCTTTTCCTTCAGCATCAATAAATTGACCATCTTTGAAGTTAGAATCTAAAAGGCTTTTTGTTGAAGTTGTTAAGTAGTCCATTGCAAAGTGAACTCCTTTTGCTTCACGGCCTTCTAATACTAGATCTCTTTGCTTCTGAGCTCCTGTACACAAAATGACAGCATCATATTGTTCTTTTAACTCTTCAGCAGTAATGTCTTTTCCAACTTCCGTATTCGTTACAAAATCAATACCTTCTTGTGTCAATAAGCGAACACGTCTTTCCACTACTTCTTTATCTAGCTTCATATTCGGAATTCCATATGTTAATAAACCACCGGCACGATCTGCTCTTTCATATACCGTTACTGAATGACCCGCTTGATTCAGCTGATCTGCGCTCGCTAAGCCTGCTGGCCCAGAGCCAATAACAGCAATTTTTTTGCCTGTTCTTTTCTCCGGAATACGCGGAGTAATCCACCCATTCTCAAAGCCTTTATCAATAATAGCGCGTTCGATATTCTTGATCGAAACCGCTGGATCTGAAATAGCAAGCGTACAGGAACCTTCACACGGAGCAGGACAAACGCGCCCTGTAAACTCCGGGAAGTTGTTCGTTTTCATTAAACGCTCTAAAGCTTCTTTCCAGCGTCCTTTATAAACTAAATCATTCCACTCTGGAATTAAGTTATAGATTGGACATCCAGAAGTAAAAGCATTAATATCCATTCCCATGTGGCAAAAAGGTGTGCCACAATCCATACATCGTGCTCCTTGACGGCTTAGCGCTTCATCAGATAAAGGAGCAGCATACTCTTTCCAATCACCTAAACGTTTTAACGGGTCACGTTCCTTCCCTTTTTCACGTTTGATTTCCATAAATCCTGTTGGTTTTCCCATCGTACTCTCCCCTTTCTTACTGAGCTACCGCTTCTTGTTGTTTTGCCGATGCTTTCTTTTCTTGTTTTGCATTTTCCTCAAACGCACTCATAGCTGCTTCTTCTTCCGTTAACCCAGCTGCTTTTTGCTCTTCAATGCGATTCATCATGCGTTTATAATCATTCGGAATCACTTTTACAAATTTCGAAAGCGATTCTTCCCAATTTTCTAATACAAATGCTGCTTTATGACTGTCAGTATATTTTAGGTGATTTGCAATCATCTCTTTTACTTCTTCTGCTTCTTCTCCTTTTAAGCTCTCAAACCCAATCATGTCTTTATTACAAAGGTTTTTGAATGCTTCTTGATCATCAGCAAATACGTAAGCAATACCGCCAGACATTCCCGCACCGAAGTTTTTACCTACATCACCTAATACGACAACGCGTCCGCCAGTCATATATTCACAGCCATGATCGCCAATTCCTTCAACCACTACGTTCACACCGCTGTTACGAACCGCAAAACGTTCTCCTGCTAGCCCGCTAACATAAGCTTCACCGCTTGTTGCACCGTAAAATGCCACGTTCCCGACGATAACATTTTCACCTGACACAGCTGTTGTTTCCTTAGGTGGAGCAACGATGATTTTACCTCCTGATAACCCTTTTCCGATATAATCATTTGCATCTCCAGTTAGATACATAGACATTCCTTTTGGAACAAATGCACCAAAACTTTGTCCTGCAGAGCCAGTGAATCGAAGAGTAATCGTATCTTCTGGCAGACCTTTCTCACCGTAACGTTTTGTAACTTCACTTCCTACAATTGTTCCAGCTACACGGTTAATATTAGAAATTGGCAGTTCTAACTCGACTTGATACTTATGCTCGATTGCTTGCTGTACCGCTGGCAAGATTTTTTGCATATCAAGAGATTCGTCAATTTTATGGTTTTGAGGTGTTTTAAAAGTACGTACACCTTCAGCTTGATATAAAAGAGTTGTTAAGTCTAAGTGCTGCGCCTTCCAGTGATTTTTTGCACGTTCGCTAACGCTTAATACGTCTGTACGTCCAACCATTTCATCTACTGTTTTAAATCCAAGTTCAGCCATAATTTCGCGTACTTCTTGTGCAACAAATTTCATATAGTTAACGATGTGATCCGCTTCTCCTAGGAACTTTTTACGAAGCTCTGGGTTTTGCGTCGCCACTCCAACTGGACATGTATCTAAGTGACACGCACGCATCATGATACAGCCTAAAACAATTAAAGGCGCCGTAGCAAAACCAAACTCTTCTGCTCCTAAAAGTGCTGCCATGACTACATCTTTACCCGTCATTAATTTCCCGTCTGTTTCAAGCACTACCTTTTCGCGAAGACCGTTTAACATAAGCGTTTGATGAGCTTCCGCTAAGCCCAGTTCCCACGGTAGTCCCGTATGTTTAATACTTGTTTTTGGAGATGCTCCCGTACCTCCGTCGTAGCCGCTAATAACGATAACGTCCGCTACTCCTTTTGCTACTCCGGCAGCAATCGTTCCTACTCCTGCTTTTGAAACCAGTTTGACGCTGATTCGTGCATCACGGTTTATATTTTTTAAGTCATGAATAAGCTGTGCTAAATCTTCAATCGAGTAAATATCGTGATGTGGAGGAGGTGAAATTAAGCCTACTCCTGGCGTTGATCCACGCACATCTGCTACCCATGGATATACTTTGTTTCCTGGAAGCTGACCGCCTTCTCCGGGTTTTGCACCTTGTGCCATTTTAATTTGAAGCTCATCCGCATTCACAAGGTAATGACTTTTCACTCCAAAACGGCCAGAAGCAATCTGTTTAATCGCACTGCGGCGATTATCTCCATTTTCATCCACAGTGTAGCGGCTAGGGTGCTCGCCACCTTCTCCACTGTTACTGCGTGCGCCTAAACGGTTCATCGCAATCGCTAATGTTTCATGAGCTTCTTGACTTAAAGATCCAAACGACATAGCACCTGATTTAAAACGTTTTACAATCGAATCAACTGATTCCACTTCATCAATGGAGATAGATGAACGCGTTCCATTAAACGAGAATAGGTTGCGCAAGAAACCGATGCGTTCTTCATTAGCCGATTCAGAGAATTTTTTAAATAAGCTGTAATCTCCCTTACGGCAAGCCCACTGCAGCGTGTGAATTGTTTTTGGATTAAACGCATGATGCTCGCCCGTGTGTCTCCACTGGAAGTCACTTCCTGACTCTAACGTTTGCTCAATTGTTTCAACATAAGCATTGTCGTGACGCGTTTTCGCTTCTTTTGCAATAACATCTAAACCGATACCGCCAAGTTGCGAGGCAGTACCTGTAAAATATTGCTCGATAACCTCTGCACTGATTCCAACTGCTTCAAAAATTTGTGCGCCCCGATAACTTTGCACCGTTGAAATGCCCATTTTAGACATTACTTTTACAACACCTTCAGTAACGGCTTTTACATATTTCTCAACAGCATAGTCATACGATACGTTCAACGTACCTGCGTTAATTTCATTTTGATATGTTGCAAAAGTAAGATATGGATTAATTGCGTCTGCTCCGTAACCAATCAGTGCTGCAAAATGGTGCACTTCGCGCGCTTCTCCTGTTTCCACTACAATGCTCGCCTTTGTACGGTTTCCTTTTCGCACTAGGTGCTGGTGCAGCCCGCTGACCGCTAATAAAGCTGGAATGGCTACAGAGTGAGCTCCCGCTTCACGGTCTGTCAGAACAAGAATGCTAGCGCCTGCGTTAATTGCCGCTTCAGCTTCAGCAAATACGCGATCAAGATCTGCTTTTAAATCATTTGTGAACACCGCAGAAATAACAGCACTTTTGAAATCTGGATGAATGGCAGACTTCAGCTGATGAGTTTGATCGTTTGTTAAAACCGGCGTCTCAAGCTGAATTCGATGAATGTTTTCTTTGGTTGGATGCAGTAAATTCCCTTCTGCACCAAGCAACGTCATTGTTGATGTAACCAACTGTTCACGAATAGCGTCAATCGGTGGGTTCGTTACTTGAGCAAACAGCTGCTTAAAGTAATTGAACAGCGATTGAGGACGATCAGACAACACGGCTAATGGAGTATCATTACCCATTGAACCAAGCGGATCTTTTCCTTCTGTAATAACTGGAACTAAATATTTATGAATATCTTCATACGTGTAGCCAAATGAATTCTGGCGAATGACCAAATCATCGAAGTATTCAGATTTTTCTTCCTGCACTTCTGGCAACGTTACCAGCTGTTCATCTAACCATTCTTGATAAGGCTCAGCCTGTGCCATTTCAGATTTAATTTCTTCATCTGAAATAATTCGGCCTTCTTCTAAATCGATTAGAAGCATTTTACCTGGGCTTAAACGATCTTTATATAACACATTTTCATCTTCAACATCAATGACGCCTACTTCTGATGAAAGTATGATGTAATCATCTTTTGTAACATAATAGCGAGCTGGACGTAAACCGTTACGGTCTAAAATAGCACCGATTTGCTTTCCATCCGTAAACGAAATAGCAGTCGGACCATCCCATGGCTCCATTAATGCGCTATGATACTCATAGAAAGCACGTTTTTCTTTTGACATGTGCGGATTCTCAGACCAAGGCTCTGGAATAAGCATCATCGCTGCATGGGCTGGCTTGCGGCCGGCCAATACAAAAAACTCTAGCGCATTATCTAACATGGATGAGTCGCTTCCTTCAGCATCTAAAATTGGAAGAACCTTCGGCAAATCCTTACCAAATGCGTCCGAAACAAACTGCTGTTCACGCGCTCTCATCCAGTTTTGATTACCGCGAAGCGTATTGATTTCACCGTTGTGAATTAAATAACGGTTTGGATGTGCTCTTTCCCAGCTTGGGAACGTGTTTGTGCTAAAGCGAGAATGCACTAAAGCAAACGCTGAAGTAAAGTCTTCATCTTGTAGGTCAAGATAAAAAGCATCAACTTGTTCAGGTGTTAACAACCCTTTGTACACAATTGTTCTGCTTGAAAGACTTGTAAAATAAAAACGGTTTTGACGTGCCTGCGCCCAATTTTCCGCTTGCTTACGAATAACATATAGCTTGCGTTCAAACGCTAAGTCATCTTGAATACTGTCATTTGCCCCAATAAATACTTGTCGTACGTATGGACAGCTTTCTTTTGCAACTTTTCCGATTTTTCCGACATTTACAGGCACAGTTCTCCAACCTAATAACGTTTGTCCCTCTTCTTCAATTAATTTATTAATATAAGCTTCAATTTCTCGACGCTCGTCTTCATTATTTGAGAAAAAGATCATTCCAACTCCATAACGACCGTTTTCTGGCAAGTTCAGTTCAACGCATGTCTTTTTAAAGAACGCGTGTGGAATTTGTACCATTAATCCAGCTCCATCTCCTGTTAGCGGATCACTTCCCTGTCCGCCTCGATGGTCAAGCTGGCAAAGCATGTTTAGTCCTTTTTTAACGATATCATGTGACGCTACGCCTTTCAATTGAGCGTATAGTCCGATTCCACATGCATCGTGCTCAAATTCAGGACGGTAGAGACCTTGAGCTTTTGGCATTTGATTGTATGTCATCTTCTTCTCCCCCGTTCGTTTTCTTTATCTTTTTAAGATCACCTGTTTACATTGTAAGTTTTCAAATCAATATAAACAATATATAATTTAGATAAAACTAATCTAATTTTGATATATATAGATGGAGGATGCTTATGGAACTGCGTCAATTACGCTATTTTATGGAAGTTGCAAAAAGAGAACACGTATCTGAGGCGGCAGAATATCTGCATGTAGCTCAATCAGCAATCAGCCGTCAAATCGCGAACCTGGAATCTGAGCTAGGTGTTAGTTTATTCAAACGTGAAGGAAGAAATGTCAAGTTAACAGCAATAGGAAAAGTCTTTCTTGAGCATACGGAGACGGCTATGAAAGCTATTGACTATGCGAAAGAACAAATTGATGAATACTTGGATCCCGAAAGAGGAACGATTAAAATCGGATTTCCAACAAGCCTTGCTAGTCATCTTCTTCCTACTATTATATCAGCCTTTAAAGAAGAACACCCAAATGTTGCTTTTCATCTTAGACAAGGTTCGTACAAATTTTTAATTGAATCGGTTAAAAAAAGAGATATCAATATCGCTTTTTTAGGCCCTGTACCTGTAGAAGATCAGAGTATTGAAGGGCATATTCTATTCACTGAAAATCTTTTAGCCCTTGTTCCCTCTCATCACCCGCTCGCTGAACGGGATAACATTCGGCTGCGGGATTTAAGAAATGAAGATTTTGTGCTATTTCCAAAAGGATTCATTTTACATAAAATGGCCTTTGACGCTTGCAAACAAGCAGGATTCATGCCCAATATTTCATCTGAAGGAGAAGATTTAGATGCGATTAAAGGTCTTGTATCCGCAGGAATTGGCGTAACGCTTCTTCCTGAAAGTACAGTGTCTGAAACGACTCCTCGTTTTACGACTAAACTTCCTATTCATACGCCGCAGCTTCAGCGGACAGTCGGAATGATTATTCCTAGAAATCGTGATTTAGCACCTTCTGATAAAATTTTTTATAAGTTTGTCAAAACCTTTTTTGAACGTTTGGAGCAATATAAATAAGAGAGGCCCCCTGCCTCTCCTATTCTTTGCTTTATACACTATTCCTCAGCTGATCAATTGTATAAATAGATCTTTTTCCCCTAAAGCTAACAGGCATTGACGCTTACCGGACTCTTTCTTATACTGAAGTAACTGACTAAAAAGAAACAAGGTGACTGCTATGGATTTTAAAATTAATTTTTTATCATTTTACGTAATACAAGTAGAAGGAAAAGAAGAACAGGCCTCTAAACAATATAAGCATTTTCAAACGCTTGATACGGAAGAATATGAAGAAAGTTCCATTAAAGATTTTTTAGACGGTGAATTTAAAAAAATTGTAAAGCGCAAAGTAGAGCGACACCCCAAAGCAGAACAAGTGCCTACAAAGCTCGGGTATTTTATAGTTGAACCGGGACACGCTCTCGACTCAAACCCTAATTATAATTTATTTCACCGCACTCGTTTTGCCACAACCAAAGAAGAATTTGAAGAAAACAGCGAACAGTTTATCAATGCATACCTTGATACTGCAGCCGTTCGAGGAGGAGCATTTTTAGTGGTATCTGCTGTTCCAAGAAAATATTTTGATCATGCTTTTGTGTTTATTTTAAAATGTGACTTCGAACCAAAAGTGGCTTCAATTTCAGATGAATCAACCCTTATTCGTCACGTAGAAATGGCGATTACTACTAAAAACATGAAATCCATTCAATACCCATACATGCCTGAAGAAGGCATGGTCGAAGAAAGCGAACTCGTTATCCACCAAGCGTCTCATGCTCGTTATTTTGAAGACTTTTTGAAATTCATTGATTACAACGAGCCGATGCCTGAGATTATGAAAACACAAGTGATGGATATGGTGCGTGAACACGTCAGTGAAACGTTTGAAGCAGAAAGCGTAGAGCTTGAACAGTTTGAATCGGACATGGAACTGTGGGCAACAAGTGAAAAACGTGAGCTTCAAGAACGTTTGGATACCCATCAAGTCATGGAAGCTGCTGCTCATATCGTCGAGCATACCCCTGATGCAGAGCTTAAAATGAAGCTTGGCGAAACAGAGATTAAAGGACTGTTAGCTGATTTTGGGGAAAATATTCACTTAGCGAAAGTAAACGGACGCTACGTGGCGTTAATTGAAGCGGAATCGATTCTGTTTGAAAAAGGCGCGTCTCCGATTGAGTTTCATAAGCCAGGTGATTTGCACGGGATTATTGAGAAAATCAACAGTAAGAAATGGGAAGAATAAATAAAAGGAAGAGAGCTGTGTATCTGCTCTCTTCCTTTTATTTAACTGAACTAGTAGCTCTATTTATCCACCTTAATTCTCTACTAATTGACTCACCGCAACATTTTGTTCATTTTCCGGCTGACCTAGCGGATAAATTCTTGCCGTATCATTTTCTTCGCTTACATGTTGAATATAAACGGCCGTATCGTTATACGTAACGTTAGCCATAACGGGTGAATCAGCAATTTGTTTTGCTCTCTGCTTGTCCACGTTTCTTCCCCCCCTCTATGCTGATATACATATAAGGTTTACTTAAAGAATGGATGATATTCGCCGTTTAGAATCGTTCTAGCGCTTTTTAGCGGTGCGGTAGCCAAGGTAAAAGATGAAAGAAGTATAGATAATAAATGCAGCTCCAGCTAGCAAGATCATTTTGTGATGATGCCAAAGGTCTACGTATGTTTTGATGAAGACCCCTTTTGTAAGTAAAATATATTGATACACAATAAAACCAACCGCCAAAGCAAGAAACAGCACGCGAAACAAACGAATGAAATCAATGTTAGATAAAATGGAAGCAGCTTTTACCCAGGGCGATGTAGGAGGCGGAGCTTTTTTGGTGCTGCGGCTCTTCGGCTTTTGTTTCTTTGCAGGCGGAGCTTTTGATTCTTCTATTTTAGGTGCTGGTTTTTGTTTCCCTTGAGCCATCGGTCACTTTCCCTCTTTCTTAAATAAAGTGTCTAAAAAAGAAGCTTTTCTATTTTGCATATTCAAGAAAGGGTTTGCTATCTCCTTTTTCCTCTTAAAAATATTTTCCTTTTTTAAAATACAGAATGTCTTTAGGTATGTGCCTATAGCATCTTTCTTATCTTCGCATACGTTATATCGTGTTTGATTTGAAGTTACTATTTAAAAGGAGCGGTGCCCTAATGAACCCTTATTATTTCAACCCTGGATATATTCCTCAGCAAGTTGATTACTCAGTTCAACAATACTATCCCCCTTACGTACCACAGCATGAAGAATACGATGAAAGACAGCAGCTTCAAAATCTTGGAGGATTTGAACGAAGAATTCGTGCTCTTGAGAGACAAAATGAGGAGCAAGTCAGAGAAATTACTCGCTTAAATCGAGTTGTGGAGCGACATACTGACCGTATAAACAGATTAAATCAGCGCTTACGCAATGTAGAAAGAAGACTTAACATTCCATTTACAGCAAGCCAGGACGGATTTTAAACTTACCTTAAGCATTCCCGTTTCTTTTGAGCGAGAATGCTTTTTTACATATCTTCCGTCGTTTTTGATAGCACGAAGGATATTTGATTAAACTTTACATAAAATAAAATTCGACTATAAAAAAGAAAAGGAGAAAATCACATGAAATCCCCTGTTGTTATTTGTCCTAACTGTCATTCTCAAAAAGAGCTCGCTACCGTTTTAACTGCTCAGTCCAATCAAAACGTTATCTATATATGCTCAGCTTGCGGCTATAAGCTGACAAACATTAAAACAAGCAAAGGATAACCAGTATCTCTCCCCTCACTTAGTACCTATACTTAATACGTTCTTCTGTCCACATACAAAAATTAACGTTTACGTAAATGTTATTAATTTTGTATACTGATAGTATTATGGGAAAGGGAGTTGAAGAAGTTGAAGTTTAAAATGAAGGAACGCGGGCAGCTGCATTTGAGTCCGGAAGGAAAACAATTGATTTTAGACTTATACGAATCAAATATGATGGAATCTGTAAATGAAGCTTTGGATGCTGAAACAAGAAGCTTTCACAGCGGAAAAGCCGACGGGATACAGGCTATTCTACTTCTTTTAGGGGTACAGCTAGAAGAAAACTCTTCACAATCATAAATAAATTCCCTATAAAACACATAAAAGCAGACGCACTCTTCTGGTGAATGCGCCTGCTTTTTATGATTCTTCCTGCTCGAATTTTACAATTGCAGCCTTAGCACGATCTCTCAGTGACAGAAGGTCAGACTCTACTTTTAAGATGTTTTTCTTTTTCTGTTCAATCAGCTTGAGCTGCTCTTCTACCGTATGTAACACTTGCTCTAACTTTTCTTTTTGTTGACTTGTTCCTTTCACTTGCCTATAATCCATCTTTTGTATTTCAAGAGTATCACTTAAAGCAAGAAATTCCTGTAATTCTTGAAGTGAAAAACCCATGACTTCTTTGGCATTCGTAATTTTCTTTAAAAATTCTACATGTTCTTCCGTGTACAGACGAAATCCACCTTCACTTCTTGGAGGTGCTGGCATCAGTCCAATTTGTTCATAATAACGAATCGTACGTTTTGTTAAACCGCTTTGCTTCGCTACATCATCTATTTTTAGTTCACTCATTTTTAAATCCCCTTTAATCAATTAACAATGTCAACTTTTCGTACTTTTTACTATTATACACTAACGCTAGATATCTCAAAACAAATCTGAACAGCTGTGCACTTATTTAAAAATAAATAAGCAATTTCTTTACCCTTTTTTAGAGTAAAAAAATTGCTTATACAGTATACGCTGGGTTCTTTTCTCTAAAACCTTATCATAAATGCCGTTTCTGTTAATTTACGATTTAGCATACAAATTAATAAATTTGTTTTTGAGACTTCTTATTTCTATCGACTAAATGTTTATTAACTTGTATGTAGCCTTCTCTTTCTGTACTAGCCCCGCCTGCGCTGAGTACACCGATAGCCACGCATGCTATCCAACCTAGTTTCATTATAACAGAAAGCGCTTACATAATAAAGTGTTATGCTTTAATTTCTAAAAAGTTATAAATAAAATCAGCAGGTCTTTTTCTAGCCCCTGCTGATTTGTTAAATAGAACTAGCGACGATACACCTTTATGGAATAGTAAATAAGTCGTCTTAATAAGCTACTTTATAAATCAAAAACCGTTCATATGGATTTTTACGATTCAACTCTGGCAGCATTACCTCTTCTTTTAAAATGAAAGAAGGGTGTTTTTCGAGATGATGAAGATAATCCTCTGAACTATAATACAAAATTAAATCAATCTCGCGCTTATTCTCTTCCCACGAAAGCAAAATATTGTTCACTACTTGGATAAAAATTTGAACTGAAAAAGGATTAAAAAAATAAAAGCAGTTGTCTAGTGGGTGAATCTTATATTCCTGGGCTAAACAACACTGAAAATAAATATGACTTTTTCGGCCCTTGGCTTTTTTTAAATAGCGCCTCTGATTATCTATGGCCTGCTCATAGAAGTGCTCATTCATTTCTATCCCTACAGCGGTGGCATTACATAGGTAGTTCACATAAAAATTCAGCCTTCCTTTCCCACACCCGAAGTCGACAATTCTATCGCTGCTTGTTAGCTCATACTGACTGAAAAGTGCTTCTAATGCACTATAAGGCGTGGGTTCATAACGATGGTAATGAAATGAATCATTAAATCCCTTTTGTTCTCCCGTTGTTTTTATATTTAATAAAGCGTCATAATATTGTTCATTCATGGCCAATCTCCTGTTTATAGTTGTCGAAAAAGAGAAAGAAGGACAGATGTCCTTCTTTCTCTTTTTACTCACTCTACTTTTACGCGCATTTCTGATATTTTAAGACCAATCTCTTCGATTAACTGCACAGCTTCCGCTCGTTTTTGATCATCTAATGTGCTGATTTCTGGTATGTCTATGCTTTTTAAATATCGATAAGAGGCTTTAAGTCGTTCTAGGGTATCTTCTTGGTCAAACTTTTTCATGATTATCTCCTCCAGCTTATGTAGTTACTATATGTATACCACAAACATGTCCGTAATAAATCTAACCTGTTTAATAAATACTAAACGTATCTGATTTATCTAAGAGGAAATGCACTTCTAATAGCTGATATATACTCAAAAAATTCCTGGGTTTTAGAATTTTTACGTTCATTTCTCGTGTTAGTTGAAAAAAAAGCTTCTCTTTGCGCTTTACTTATCTCAATTTGCACACCCATCCGCCTAGCTGTTTTATTGGTTATATTTCTAGGGCTTGTACCGGAAACAGGATCTTGATCTGATAAAATTTCTGTACTAAAGCCTTTAGAAACAAGCGCTTCATGTATTTTGGACCTTAACGCTTTGTCAGCACCGCCGATTTTAGTATGCTTTTCACTTTTGTCGTTGTATCCATGAAAAGATACTGCATAGTCTTCTTTTGATATAATCGTTAACGCATGAGGTTCATCAAAATGAGTGGATGTGATATGAAGATCGGCATTTCCTGATTTCTTTAACCCTTCAAATATATAGTACGAGTATTCGTTGCCCGCTAGGCCAACAGCAAGTTCTGATGTTCCAGTTTCGATACCTCCGCCGTGTATCGCGAGCATAATAATGTTAGAAGGTCTGATTTCAAATTGAATTTTGTAGTCTTGGTTGTATACTTCATAAGAGGCAAGTTCAGAGAAGCTAGCATATTTATCTGGCATCATATATCCTCCTTGTGAATAAGACATAGTAAATAAACTTATTAGTTCTTTCTTTAATGTACCACATCTTTTCTTTCATCACATACTATGTGATTGCAATTACCAATAAATATGGTACGATTAAGTTCGAGTTTCTTGCTCGTTAAAAGTTCACCAGATAGTCAAAATTTTCGTTTTTAAGCATTCCATTTTTATCTTATAATAAAGGATGTACTTATTTTCAGTCGGAAATTCGACATTTTTCTTTGTTTTTTAAAAAAGTTCAAGGAATGTTAACAAATTTTACGAGCAACCTTGATGTAATTACGATATTTTTTTGTTAAAATAGTTTAGTTGATTAATAAAGATTAGGTTTATTCATGTAAGAATAAGCTCAAAAAGGAGAATTGCTGTGAAAAATACCGAAGTTATCACAAAGGAATCACTTCCTATCAATCAGTATTTTTCCCGGGAAGTAATCAGTGCTATTATAAAAACTGGGATTATTAAATCGAACTCACTAGGAATGGTTGCTGGGCTTTGTCTCGCAATTGCTGTTAATGACTTAAGCTTTGTGACACAAATTCCTATCATTATTTTGGCTTTAATTGGGACATCCTTTGTCGTAGGAGGAGCTGGGGCAGTTAATAACTTCTATGACCGTGATATCGATGCAATCATGAAACGTACAAAAGACAGACCGACGGTAACAGGAGCGGTCAACCCTAAATTTGCTCTATGGTTAGGACTGGCTTTATTTGTTATTGGTGTAGGTATTTTATTTTTAGTTTCTAACATGGCCGCCATTATGGGTATTTTAGGATTTTTCTTTTATGTAGTGCCTTATACTATGCTTACAAAACGTACAACCATTTATAATACCGAAGTCGGAAGTATTTCTGGAGCTATGCCTCCAATCATTGGCTGGGCCGCTATTTCACCAGACTTATTTCATCCGGTAGCAATTGGATTGTTTGTATTTATGTTTTTATGGCAGCCTCCTCACTTCTACGCTATTGCCATTAGAAGACTTGAGGAATATAAAGCCGCAGGTGTACCAATGCTTCCTGTAGTAAAAGGTATCCGTCGTTCCAAAGTCCAAACGCTTGTATACCTAGTTATTTTACTAGCGGCATCGTTCTTATTTTTATCGTTTAGTAAAATTATCGCATTTACAATGTTCGGTTTAACACTCGTGTGGATGCTTCTTGGAATTGTTGGATTTAAAAAATTAGAAGATACAAAATGGGCTACTTTAATGTTTGTGTTCTCATTGAACCACCTTACGATTATTTTTGCCCTTATGATTATACTGTCATTTTTTAAATAATAAACGTTCAAAAGCAGGTAGCTATCAGCTACCTGCTTTTATACTAGATACTTCTTTTGCTTTCAGTGAAATTATTCCTCCGTATCTCGCCGAAACTGCTCCACCTAACGCGTTGGCAAACATTGTGTACTGCTTACATGACTCCTCACGTTCAGGCAAACCTTTTTCGTGAATACACCAGAGAATTCCTGCCATAAATGCATCCCCCGCTCCCGTCGTGTCTATCGCCTGTACTTTTTTTGCACTCACATGAAGCGTTTGATTTGCAGTAACTGCTACTGCGCCCTTTTCTCCTTGAGTGACCCATACGAACGGAATATGATACGCTCTCAGTTTTTCTAGGCTTTCTGTCAGATCTGTTGAATTCATCAAAAATAGGAGCTCATCTTGAGAGATTTTCAAAATATCTGTTTCGTACAAAAACGATGTTACAATATTTCTACATGCTGCTTCACTTTCCCATCTTTTCATTCGAATATTCGGATCAAAAGCTACCAGCATACGATATTTTTTTGCGAGCCTCACAGCTTCTCTTGTAGTTTCCTGGGAAATCGGATGAAACAAAGTGCCTGATCCAAAATAAAAAATCGCTGCCTTCTCAAATAAAGCTTCCTGCAGCTCATATTTATACACTTGCTCATGAGGGGTAGAATCTATGTAGGAATGAAAGTAACGATCTCCTTCTTTACTTTTATGTACATACACTTCACAAACTTTTTTCGTCACCGAAGTTACACAGCCGCTTTGGTTTACTCCTTCAATTAAAAGCTTCTTTCTTACAAAATCACTTGTTTCATCACTCCCTAACTTGCAGATATAAGATGCTTTTGCTCCTAACTTCTGAACTCCAACTGCTACGTTAACGGTTGTACCTCCTAAAAAAGGGTCAAAGTCAGTGTTAGATTCATTTTTGGCGATAAAATCAATAAATGCCTCACCGTATGAAATAATTCCTTTTTTCACGTTAATCCCCGCCTTCTTCCTTCTGTCTCGCAACGCATTTGACGCATACACATGCTTTCCCTCTGCTTTCTAAAGGAATTTGTTTAAACAAATCAGGAGTAAAAACTTTCTGCATGCACCAACACTTTTCTATTTCTCTGCCTTGTACAGAAGCACAGTTATTTTTCTCTCCGCAGATGGGACATCTGCTATCATCGCCTGAAAATGCCATAAATTCCTCTCCTTTTTTCTATGCAGTTGTATAAGTTATCTTTATTAGTATACAAGAGGCAGTTAAAATGCGCTTTCTGCTTTTTGATATTTTCGTTTTCAACTTCTTCTATTCTTGATACTATACATATAAAGGAAATAACATATTGAGAAAGGAGCCTTTATGACGATACATTTATTTCACCAAAAACCCCTTGCTACATGGATCCGTGAATATCCTTTATTAACACCTTTAATCAATAAACAGGAAATACTTTGGATAAATCCTTATTTAAAACCTGCTCAAGAAGCACTTTCGTCTCTTTCTTTACATACCAAAGATATAAAAGATGCAAAAGAGCGACTTTCTCGCTTTTCTTCTTTTCTTCAAATCGCTTTTCCGGAGCTAAAAGCATCAAAAGGAATCATTGAATCACCTCTTCAAGAAATTGCATACATGAAAGACTATTTAAATCAACAAATGAATAACGAGCTGCAAGGAAAATTATTGATGAAATGCGATCACGATCTTCCTATATCAGGTTCTATTAAAGCAAGAGGCGGCATTTATGAAGTATTAAAATTTGCTGAAAGTCTTGCTATCAAAGAAGGGCTGCTTACCGAAGAAGACAGCTACGCTCTTCTAGCTGAAGAACGATGTAAAAAGTTATTTTCTTCTTATTCTATTGCAGTAGGATCTACCGGTAATTTAGGTTTAAGCATTGGTATTATAAGCGCCGCTCTCGGCTTTAACGTCACCGTCCATATGTCAGCCGATGCGAAGAAATGGAAAAAAGATTTGCTTCGTTCGAAAGGCGTAACCGTTATTGAATATCAGTCTGACTACGGAAAAGCCGTGGAAGAAGGACGAAAGCAAGCCGAAGCAGACCCCGCCTGTCATTTTATTGACGATGAGCAGTCTAGAGATTTATTTCTTGGTTATTCCGTCGCTGCCTTACGCTTGGAAAAGCAGCTAGCCGAGCTGCAAATTCAAGTAGACGCTGAACATCCTTTATTTGTCTATTTACCTTGCGGAGTAGGCGGAGGTCCTGGCGGTATTACGTTTGGATTAAAAGCAATATACGGTGATCATGTTCACTGCTTTTTTGCTGAACCTACTCACTCTCCTTGCATGCTGCTTGGATTAATGACCGAGCTGCATGATGGCATTTCCGTTACCGATATTGGACTTGATAACATAACAGCTGCCGATGGACTAGCTGTAGGAAGGCCATCTAGCTTTGTAGGCGAAACGATAAAATCGCTTATTAGCGGAATTTATACTGTAGAA
The DNA here is from genome assembly GCF_038005965.1 of Priestia sp. FSL W8-0524. Taxonomy (NCBI): domain Bacteria; kingdom Bacillati; phylum Bacillota; class Bacilli; order Caryophanales; family Bacillaceae; genus Priestia; species Priestia sp. FSL W8-0524. The sequence continues at coordinate 1,787,999 of NZ_JBBOUG010000001.1, read as the reverse complement.
GATGATCAGCTTTTCCGATTTATTTATGAGCTAGCCAATCGTGAAAATATGTATATAGAACCTTCAGCAGCGGCTGGTTTACAAGGGCCTCTTCACCTGATGGAAAGCGGGTCTTCCTATATACAAGCGCAAGCACTAGAAAACGATATGTCAAAAGCTACTCACCTTGTATGGTCAACTGGAGGCAGTATGGTGCCCGCTGACGTGATAAATAGCTATTACGAGCAAGGAAAAAAGTTAATGAATAGATAACGTCAAAAGGCATGAAGAACAATGATGTTCTTCATGCCTTTTTAGAAGAAGTAGCTTGCAGAAAGATAGGATGCCAAATTTCAAATGGAAAATATCCCGATTTATAGCTGCCGCTTGTACCCATAGTTGAAATTTTTATTTTCCTGTATCCTTTTTTCCATAAAAAGGTGCCTGCAAACACCTCAATTTGTTCCACTTTCTTCCTTCTAATAATCGTGGTTTTTCGTGTTAAAAACTGTGAGCGAATAGCGACAAATACCTCGTTCATCATTAAGCCGCCTTGGCGATAGCCCAACCAGTGAATAAGTACATACGCAAGGCATAGCACAGCAATAACCCACACGAACATTGATTTCCAAAAGCTGATGCCAATCCCTGCCGCTGCAAATAACAAGAGCGGTAATAGTAATGGGTACCATGCATATTGAATAGCTGTATTTCTTGGACACTTTATATATTCGTAGTGCGGGACATATACGTTCATTAACGCTGAAATCTCTTTTTGCTGGATAAACGGGTGTAAATAGACCTTTTCTTTTAAATCAGAGGTTACGACATTTAACGAAACGGAAGACCATCCAAATAAGCGTCGAACCAACCCTTCCTCTATCGTAACAGCCTGTATTTTATGAAAAGGAATCGTAAGGGATTTCTTATTTAATAGTCCGTATTTAATATGTAGATAATGATCGTAGCGTTCCACTGTGAAACCGCCAAATCGTATCACATATAAAACGATAGACAGCAAATAAGCAAGCACCACAATTGCAGCCACTAATACAAATAAACCAAGCATCGATTGATGAATCACTTCTTCGTAAGCTGTCTTCACCCAGCGGTTGATATACGTATCAATATACTGATAGAGAAAACCAAGAGCAGCAAATATATAGCCAAAATTCCCGGAAAACGCAGCAGCTAACGCCAGCTGTTTCACCGACACTTTCATCATACGTTCAGGACTTTTTTCTGTTATTTCCGGCTGACTCCCTGACAGCTTTAACGTATCTTTAAGATGGTGCGCTTCTTTTAGTGAAATACCAGATAAATCAATTTCAGCATCCGTACCGCTGCTGGCCGTGTCAATACGAAGCCGAGCTAAGCGAAGAATTCTAAAGACAAACGGCTGATCTAACTGAATCGATTGAATGCGATTTCGTTGAATAAATCGTTTTTCTTTTTTAAAAATCCCTTTATACAGACGCACTTCCGTTTCCGTTACTTCATAACGAAATTCCCTCCAGGTAAAAAAAGCAAATAAAGCGACTACGCCTCCCGCTAATAGCGTTGCCCACCAATATGTAAACAACAGGTGCCGATTGACGATAAATACAAACACAAAAGGCAGGATATTATTTTTTATATGTTCAGTAAATGCTATTGCAATATATAGCGGATGCAGCCGCTTACTCATCTTCATCATCTACCTCTGCTAGTCTAGCAATATACTCTCGCAGTGCTTCAGCATCTCTTTGTACGAGTGCAGGAATTTCGACGCTTCCAGCTGCTGTGATGATTTTAACAGATGCCAAGTCAAATTTTCGAAAAATCGGCCCTGTCAACGTTTCAACGTGCTGTACTTTCACAAGGGGAATTTTCGTATGATACCAGATGAAGAGCCCTCTTTGCACATCAATTTGAGTATCTGTTACTTCATATGAATATACATTCATATATACATTTGGAGCTATAATTGTATATACGATAAAGCTCACGACTAATAGTCCAGCTGATATCCATCCAATAATTGACCACCAATCAAAAAAATGAACGAGTAGAAAATAACCCGCTGTTGCCAGAAGCCACAGGCTATGCGTAAAAATGGATTGCCAGCGCATCGCTTTTTTAGCCTCGAGGGGCAATTTGCCCTTTAAATGTTCAAACTCCATAAAAACTCCTTTCTCTACCTTTTTTACTATTTCTATTACTATATTACGTTAAAAAAGGAAAAAAGTTTCATCGTTTACTATTTTCTTATTATTTTTTGATAAAAAACAAACAAGGCTGCCTATTTCGAGGCAGCCTTGTTTGTTATCGATAAACGCCGTCTTTCTCTCCGTGTGCAACAGCCGCTCTTTCAACTGCTTCAGATACTGCTTCGTGTACAGCTAGATTAAGAGGGTGAGGAACTAAATCGCCTGGACGCGTTGAATTTGCAATGGCTTCAGCTGCAGCTACAAGCATCGTATGCGTAATATCACGCACTCCCGCATTTAATACTCCTCTGAAAATACCTGGGAATCCAAGCACATTATTCACTGACCTTCCGTCAGTAGCATAAATAGCTCCTGCTTCAAGAGCATCTTCAGGTTCAATTTCTGGTTTTGGATTAGAAAGTGCTAAAATGATTTGCCCTTTTCGAATCCATTCTTTCTGTATTAAGCCAGGTACACCTGTTGTCGCAATAACAATATCACAGTTCTCCATAAGCTCTTCTAATGAATCCGCTACTTTTCCACCGTAGCTGACCAAGCGCTCATTCGCTTCAGGAGACTTATCAGCTCCTATCACTTGTTTGACACCGTAAGCCATGAACATTCTGCAAGTAGCGATACCAGCAGCTCCTAAACCAATCTGCCCTACTTTTGCTTCTTTCAAATTCACACCTGTGCTGCGACAAGCTGAGATAGCTGCTGCTAGCGTCACAACTGCTGTTCCGTGTTGATCATCATGCATAACTGGAATATCTAGCTCTTCTTTTAAACGTTCTTCAATTTCAAAGCAGTGAGGCGACCCTATATCTTCTAGTAAAATACCGCCAAATCCTGGTGAAATATTTTTAACCGTTTGAATGATTTCTTCCGGCTCATTTACATTCAACAAAATAGGGATAGCGTTTACACTGGCAAGCTGATCAAATAACGCAGCTTTTCCTTCCATAACAGGCATTCCTGCAACTGGACCAATATTCCCTAGTCCTAGTATAGCGGTACCATCCGTTACAATCGCAACCGTGTTTCCAATGCTCGTATAAATTTTAGCTTTGTCGGGCTGTTCTTGAATAGCACGGCAAACGTTTGCTACACCTGGTGTATATACTCTTCTTAAGTCAGCGATCGACTCAATTTTCATTTTGCTTTTCATTTGAATTTTACCGCCTTCATGTGCATGAAGAACTTCATCTGATACTGTATGTAAAGTAATGCCTTCTAAACTGCGAACCGCTTCAAGCAATTCCTCAAGCTGGTCTTCACTTTCTACTTGAACCGTAATACTTCTCATCGTGTAGTTATGTCCTACTTTAACGGTTTCAACCTCGCCAATGTCTCCTCCTACATTTCCAATGGCTGTTGCTACTCTTCCTAAGTTTCCTGGTACAGTCGGTGTTTGTACCATTAATGTGCGTATTAAATTATTCATCATATCCCCATATCCCCCTTGTCCTAATCCTGCAAGTACGTATACTTACTAATGAAGCGTTTAAAACGGTCCAATTTCCCATAAGTTCATATTATCTACTTATCTTACAAGTAGATCTATGCGTACTCTCTTTTTCATCAAAAGAAAAGAAATAGATAACGCTTTCAAACAGATGTTTCGCTTTGATTATAAGCAAAGTTTTTAGAATAATCAAGCGATGACATTGTGAAAATTCATAAATTATTAAGAAGGATTTTGTTGTTCATAAACAGAAAAGACTTATATAGAGAAGAAACAAAGGAGTGAAGAAATTGAAATCAATTTGTGTGTTTGCAGGATCAAGCGCAGGAATAAAAACAGAATATAAAGAGGCCGCCGTCTCGCTAGGACGCTACATGGCCCAAGAAAACTACCGGCTGATTTACGGAGGCTCACGAATGGGCCTGATGGGAGAAGTCGCAAATGAAATGCTTGAACATGGGGGCGAAGTCATTGGTATTATGCCCCGCGGTTTGTTTAGCGGTGAAATTGTTCATACCGCGCTGACAGAACTCATCGAAGTAGAGAGCATGCACGAGCGAAAAGCAACTATGCACGAGTTAGCAGATGCTTATATTGCCCTTCCTGGAGGTTTCGGGACATTTGAAGAGCTGTTTGAAGCTCTTTGCTGGGCTCAAATTGGCATACATAAAAAACCAGTGGGGTTATTAAATGTAAACGGCTACTACGACCCGCTTATGCAAATGGTTCAGCATGCAGTAGATGAAGAATTTTCTACGGATTCTGCTATTCGTCTCATCAATATTTCTGATACTCCCGAACAGCTTATCTCTTCAATGGACACCTATACGTCTCCTTCAGAGGACCAAAAATGGAAGACTGAACGCTAAAAAGCAAGCGCATCATTTGCGCTCGCTTTTCAGGCGTTGTCAAAAGTAATTTCATATTTTTTTACCCCAAAAACAAAAGGGCTATCTATTGGCTTTAAAGACTGATTCTGAACTTTAGAAAATCCCCCTTTTTCTAGTAATTTAGCAAAGGCAATTTTCCCTTCCATTCTTGCTAACGGTGCTCCTAAGCAAAAATGGATGCCAAAACCAAAGCTTACGTGAGGATTCGTTTTACGACGCACGACAAAAGTGTTAGACCGTTCAAACTTAGCTGAATCTCTATTTGCACTTGCTGCCCAGCTAATTACCTGCTGCCCTTTTTTAATTTTACACTCTCCAAGTTCTACATCTTCAGCGGCTATGCGTCCAATCGCTTGAATAGGAGGATAATAGCGGAGCGTTTCTTCCACGAGATTCGGAACTAGGGATATGTCTTGACGAACTTCATTCTGTATGTCTACGTCTTCTGTCATATACCGGACTCCGTTCGTAATTAAGTTTGTTGTTGTTTCATTGCCTGCTACTAGCAATAGAATACAAAACCCTAGTACTTCCTCTTCTGTTAAATGTTCGCCATCAATTTCTGCTTCTAAAAGCAGCGAAATCAGATCTTCTTGTTTCTTTCTCTGACGCTCAGCGATAATTTCTTTAAAATACTTTTGTAAAAAAAGCACCCCTTCATTACGCTTTTGCATCATTTTCGCAAAAGCTTCGTCTGAATTATTTTCAGCACCGCTCACTAAGTCATCGGAGTACTTTTTAAACAGTGCTCGATCTTGTATAGGTACTCCTAGCAGCTCAGCTATTACAATAATCGGCAGTGGTCCAGCAAAATCTTCTACTATATCAAACTTTTTTTTGCTGCTTACTTCATCTAATAAATAATCTGCAATCTCTTCAATATGACCCTCCAAGTGCTGAATAGCTCTTGGTGTAAAAGCTTTATTCACTAAGTTTCGTAATTTTGTGTGTTTTGGAGGATCCATCATTAAGATACTTTCTTGGCGTTCTTCCATTGCTCGTTTGGATGAAAAAAGCGACGGGTTTTTTAAAATATACTTTACTGTTTCATAATCAAATACATCCCAGCAGTTTCGGCTTTCATCGTAACGAATAGGTGCTTCTTGACGCAGACTGTTATAAATATCAAATGGGTAAAGCTGCTGTTCAACGGATTTAATTTCTTGCATAGGAATTAAGTTAGCATAACGATTTTCTCTTTTCACTGCTTTTGGATTCATCTCGTCTTCCTTCTTTCGGTTAAAAGTGACCTCATTAAGTTTTTTGACCTTCTACAGATGAAAGAATTTTTTTCCATCTTTATATCTTTTGATCAGACTATCACAAGGTTTTTTCACTTTCAACGGACATAATCAGAAAATTTTGTCAATTATACAGAAGACTTATTTTATTTAAGGTCTAAATCAGTGATTCTTTTCCATTTTTTTAGTTCTTTTATCTTGTTTCATAATAATCACATAGATGGTTACACTACAAATAAGTACGCAAGAAAGTAGGGATCTCATGTGATAGATGCCCTTATGTGGGGTGGTGTCTCAGGCTCAGCTGTATTAATTGGCGCTATTATAGCTATTTTTGTACCTTTAAAAAAACAGTTGACTGCTTATATTATGGCTTTTGGCACGGGCGTTTTGTTAGGAGCTGCTGCTTACGAGCTCATTCAAGATTCGGTAAAAGAAGCGGGAATTATTGCTTCTTCTTTAGGCTTCTTAACAGGCGCAGCACTTTTTACTCTTCTTGATATGTCTTTAGCTAAAAAAGGTGCTCACAAAAGAAAACGTTCAAACCACCTTGTCCCAGCTAGCTCAGGACTAGCCATTTTTATTGGTACCATTATGGATGCTATACCTGAATCACTGATGATTGGCGCAAGTTTGATTGAACAGCACCACGTTAGCTGGCTGCTTGTTGTTTCTATTTTTATCAGCAATATACCGGAAGGAATCTCCGGGACAAGCGGACTACTAAAAAGCCAATATAAGCGAAAGAAAATTTTTTCATTATGGCTTTCGGTCTTCTTTATATCAGCTCTTTGCTCTTGGATTGGATATCTATTTCTTCAAGACGCTACCCCAAACATGATGGGCTTTATTGCCTCATTTGCCGGTGGTGGAATTGTGGCCATGGTTGCTTCTACGATGTTGCCGGAAGCTTTTGAAGAAGGTGGTCCTGTTATTGGTTTTATTGCTTCATTAGGGTTATTAACTTCTATTATTTTGGATTATCTGTCTTTTTAATGAATAAATTTATATTTTGTATGAAACAAAAAGTGTAGGTCTTTCGTCTTTACAAGTAGATATAAACAAAAGGAGTTACCATTATGAAAAAAATAGATGCTTCTCTTACACTTTGTATAGTGCTCACTTGCCTATCAGGGTGTGCCTATGCACCTCATAATAATCTGTCTGCTGAAAGAGTCTCTGCTTCTTCTATTCATCATACTTCTTCTTTAAAACGTGATACTTCAATAGAAGAAATAACAAATAAACTTCCAGGACACGTTTATTTAAAAGGTATAACTTTTCAAAATGCGCAAAAACCTTACTACTTAGCAATTAACTACGCTGCAACAGATAATCAGCATGCGTTTGAAAAAAGCTGGACGTCTGTTAAAACTAAACGTACACTTTTACATAACGCAACCATTTTACTTTCTGCCGTACAAAATGTTGACAGCGTTCACTTTACTATTAACACGACTGTTCCTCAGACAATCACGATTACTCGAAAAGAGTTAACCGACTTCTACGGAACAGATCTGCGCAATTATAAGGACGGGACTCAAGCATGGAAAGCAAAATACGAAGGGCAGCAAGAAAAAATCGAGGAATTTTATGATGCACATCCAATTACGGAAATGCAGTAAAAGCGGCCCATTGCCGCTTTTTAAAGTTGTTTTTTCATAAACACCTGCTCAAGTTTGATTCCTTCATCTGTATATAAATCTTGAAAACCAAATGATTTTAACATTTTCACGAGTAAGCTATTTCCTTTTTCAGGTACATTATGTGTATTGTAAGCAATTGGTCCATACATATTAAAAATGGTTGCTAATAAAAAGCCCAGAACGTCCTCTGAATTTGAGATATGTTCCTTAACGCTTCCTTGATAAAAAGTAACGGAATTCACGATGCCTATGGAAGAAAAATTCTTTTGAAATAATAGATAGCCAACTTCTTCGTTTCTTTCATTCAACGCAATAAACGATTCTCCATCACGAATACAGTCAAATTGATTTTTCCACGGAACGTCGTATGTATAAAAGGGGAGGTTCTGAATATCTTTTGCAAGCCTTCGCTTTAACGAATACGCAAGCTGATTCTTCTTTTTAAGTAAAGAAGCGGGAAAACTACCTCTATGCTTTAGAAAGAAAAGCGTATCTACAATTTCATATCCATATTTCTCATAAAGGTGAATGGCTTTTTTATTGACTGTAAATGCTTCCAGACTGGCTTCCACTACTCCTTGCTGCTGATATTTCTCAAGTGTAGCTTTTAGTAAGGCTTCACCAATTCCCATTTTTCGGTAAAGGAATGCTACACTTGTACCTCCATTCCAAGCATGTTTCTTTCCTTTGACTTTTTTTAATCCATTTAACATAATTCCAGCTGGTGTGTCATTATAAAAAGCGACAAAAGAATGCTCGACAGATAAACGATCCACACCAAACCTACAAATGAATTGATCTAGTGACATCTCAACCGGAATGTAATAATCTTCAAAACCCTTATTAAATGCTTCTAGCGCATCAGAAAAAGAACACTGACTTAAAGGCTTAATTATAATCACAGGACATTCCTTCCTTTTTTAAAAAGATAATAATAAATAATTAAAGTAAAAAAGAAAACTGCTTCCAAAGCAGTTTTCTTTTTTACTTAAGGCAATTTACATTGTATTCGATGAAAAACGTAAAATTCCTTGTTTATAAAATCAATTTCTATTTAGCTGAATTAACTTGGTCTTCATTCATTAGTTTTTTTACTTTTTCACGTTTGTTTACACCACTATAAAAATAGTATCCTACATAGATAAAACATGCCGTCGGAACTAAAAAAGCGAGTTGAAGCGACCCAGTTAAGTCTGATACAAGTCCTTGAACGGCGGGAATAACAGCTCCTCCTACAATAGCCATAACTAGAATAGCTCCCGCGACTTCCGTATGCTGTTTTTCTTCTACTATTTCTAACGTTTCACTATAGATTGTTGCCCAACATGGACCAAAAAGCATGCTTACAGCAACAGCTGCATATACAGCCATCGTACTGGATGCAAACGACGTATACGCAAGTAAAAGCGTACCAATAATTGAATAGATAACTAACACTTTTTTGGCTGAAAAACGTGTCATCAATAGATTAGCTACAAATTTCCCAACAAAAAAAGCAATAAAACTATAAATCATGAAATTTGATGCGCTTCGCTCATTAATTTCAGAATTAAGATCTAAGGCCAATCTGATGGTAAATGACCATACAGCTACCTGCATCCCTACATATAGAAATTGGGCTATGATACCTTTACGAAAACGCGAATTCCCCCCTAAATACTTTAGCGTTTTTATTAATTCGCTTTTTTGCCCTACCTCGTTCTTCTCTATTTGAGCTTTACATGAAGGATATTTCGTTATAAGAAAAAGTACCAGTACGGCAATAAGAACTAAAATCATATATTTATAAGGCTGCAGCGTATGCTGTAACATTTTAAGGCCAAAGATATGTGCTTCTTCCGAGCTCATTTTAGCAAGCTGATTATCAAGGCTTTCCCCTTCTTGGAAGATTAAATACTTACCAAGTACAATTCCTAAAAGAGATCCGATAGGTGTAAACGTCTGACTGATATTAAGGCGTAGCACTGCGGATTCCCTAGGTCCCATCATGGAGCTATACGTATTAGCTGATGTTTCAAGAAAACCTAAACCAATGGCGATTGCAAAAATTGCGCATAAAAACATAGAATAGGTAGCCATATGAGAAGCAGGAAAAAACAGTGAACAACCTATAATATAGAAGATTAGTCCCGTAATAACAGCAAGCTTATAATTTGTTTTTTTAATAATTAACGAAGCTGGAATAGCAATTAAAAAGTATCCCCCGTAGAAAGCACTTTGCACAAAAGCCGTTGCAAAGTCGCTAAGAGTAAATACACTTTTAAACTGAGCAATTAAAATATCATTTAAACTCGCGGCTGCTCCCCAAAGTGGGAAAAGAATAGAAAGTAAAATAAATTGAAAGATAGGCGTTCGATTAAGATACCCATTAGGCATTTGAACTAAATTTTTATGTTTCATTGTAAAGCCTCCCTATTATCACTCATCATTTCTTTACAAATCCACTTGCTTCCGTGTTCACCTATGCTGTTAAAATACTCCTTGACATCTAAAGTAACGAGGCTGCTTCTTTGTCTACAATAACTGTGACGTTAGGATGTAACTGAAGAAGAGAAGAGGGACATCTTGTTGTAATATGTCCATGTAACGTTTGATAAACAGCCTCTGCTTTTTCATTACCACTGGCGATAAAGATAATGTGTCTTGCTTTTAAAATGTCTCCTACTCCCATTGCTATTGCTTTTTCAGGGACATCTTCTATATTTGAAAAAAACCTAGCGTTGTCTCGTATCGTTTCTTTGGTTAACTTAGCAATATGCGTAGCCCCCTGCAAGTAATCTTGAGGCTCGTTGAAACCAATGTGACCATTCCTTCCAACTCCCAATATCTGTACGTCAATTCCGTTGGCTTTCATTAATTTCTCATTGTATTCTTTCACTGCTTGATCTTCGTTCTCAAATATACCTAAAGGAATATGCACCTGCTCTGCTTTGATATTTACGTATTTTAAAAAATTTTCCCATGTATAGTACGCGTAACTTTGGAAATGCTCTGGCTCCAAACCGATGTATTCATCTAAATTGAATGTTGTTACATTTGAAAAATCTACTTTTCCTTCCTTGTATAACTGAATTAAATTTTTATACGTACCTAGAGGCGTTCCTCCGGTCGAAAGACCCAATACTAACTCTGGATTTCCCTTTATACATTTAGCCGTTTCAACAGCTGCCATGTAACTCATTTCCTCATAATTTTCTGTGCTTATAATCTTCATAAGAGGCACATCCTTCACCTTTTTGTAGTCTTTTTTGTTGACGCTTTCACTTTTAGTTATCTCTGTTTTATGTAAGTGAAGAGGAGAAACATTTTCTCCTCACTCCCTTATTTCCCACTTACTTTTGATTGATTAAACTCACTTGAAATTCTTTCAATTTCAGTAAATTGCTCATTGCTTAGTTGAATTTGGAACACTTCTGATATTACCTGAGTCCACCCATGTATGAAATAAATCCATCCGTCTTCAACATATAATGACTGCGTCTCTTTTTGCGACAGCGCTTGGTGCATAAACAACAAATCCCCTCGATAATTCAGTTCCCACACAAGACTATTGTGAGGAAATAGCGCCTCGTTGCTTAGCGGAGAGCCTGGTCGATCTTTTCCAAGCCCTGTTGCATTAATAACTAGAGAATAGGGCTTCAGTTTAGATAACACTTTATCATTTTTAGATGGCTCGTCTACTGTAAGATACTGAATAGGTACATCCGTAGACATTTCCGAGATAATTTTCTGCATTGAATCTAACCTCGGTTGACTTCGGTTTGTCACATAGATAGCAGATGGCATGCCATTACGTTTTGCATCGTGAATCAAGTTTGAAGCAATGGCAATGGCACTTCCGCCAGCTCCCATAATAAGGACATCCCCCTTATGTTTGTTCCAATAACCTTTTGGAAGGAAACCCTCCATGGCTAATCCGCTAGAGATATGATCCTTAGCATGTCCAATCAGCTTTCCGTCTCTTTTGGAAATACTTGATAACTCTCCAAATAACAGCGCATAAGGATCAAGCTCATCGAACAAGTCTTTTGCCGCATGATATAGATCAATTTTGTGTGTTGTGACCAATGCCCCCAGCGACAGAGGATCATTCTTTAAAAAAGTTACCACTTCACGGTACACTTCACGGCTTGCATGAATATCAATATCAATTCCTTTAATCTCCGCATCGATACAAAGAGATTTAGCCCATAAAGGAAATAGCTTCATGATAGAGGATTGTCCTGTTGTAACGCCAATAAAATAAAAGGTTGGTTTGGTTGCATTTACTAGATTTAACATAGTGTCCTCCTTGATTTTTCTAAACGCTTAAAGCTGCGAGCGGATTATCCAGAACTAAGGTACTAATGGTTTTATCTGAAATCCCACTTACTTTCAACTTTGGAATAAAGGTTTTAGTTAAGTAATCAATTCCTATTTCTCCCCCATATGCTTGCAGCCTCGCTCTAGTTGTATCCAGGCTAATTAAAAGAGATTCTTGAAAGCCGCTATTCAACATGTGGTGAATTAACTCAATTTCTTTATCATCGCTGTGATATTTAAACCGTCCAATCGTATCGTACTCAAGGTAGACACCCGTTGCCGCTACTTCTTTATGCAATCCGTAGTCATGATGAGTACGATCGAGATGACAAAGAATTATTTTTTTAGCTGCTACCTGTTTATCCGTCAAAAATTGAATAATTTCAAACGGATCGGATTCTTTTTCAATATGAACCATAATAGGGACGTTTGTTAAAAGTGACGCTTCGGCAGCTGCCTCAAACTTCATTTGATAATAGGGAGTTAACCCCTTTTTATCGACGGCTGTTTTAACTAGCCCTGCCTTTGCATTAACTTTTTTAGTGGGCCTCTCTATTCCATTACCTACATACATTCCTTTTTGAATTTCAGAAACAAAAAGCGCTGTAAGGACCTCTGCTGATTCATTATGGATCCAATGATCTCGCCAATAGAACATGGATTTATGGAACCCTGTTGAAGCAACAATATGAACATCTGTTCGTTTGGAGACTCGTATCAGGTCCATTGCCATGCGCCCCGCGCCGATCGGCTGTGCGTCCACTACAAGAGAGCGCGCAGACAGTTTCTTTACTTCACTTACTGTAACATCGACATTATCAATGCATAAATCTGAATTAGTACTCGCTGCATGACCTTTTTCAAGCATAAGGTGCTCATGCGGCTGAACATGTACGATTTCGTTTGAATCCACAAGGCCTAAAACAGTTTGTATACGACTTGAATTTTTCATTATCTAATACCGCTAAGCGTCAATTTAGCCTGCTGCGCTTTACGTATCAACAAAGAGGCATATTCACGAATTTTTTGGGAGTCAAGCGAATCCCCACCTGCTTTTGTTAAATTAGACCCTACCCCTACAGCGATTGCTCCTGCTTGAATCCAGTGCTCAATATTTGTTTCATTGACGCCTCCAGTAGGCATAATATTAGCTTGAGGCAAAGGCCCTTTTACATTTTTAATATGAGCCGTTCCTGCTAAGTCTGCTGGGAATAATTTAAGAATTTCGCACCCTGCTTTAAGCGCAGTAACCATTTCTGTCATTGTAAAAGTTCCGGGCATAACAAGAGCTTGATATTGATGGCTTACCGCAATAATGTCCATGTCCAAGTGAGGAGTCACAACAAAATCTGCTCCTGCTTGAAGGGCACTAACCGCCGAATGAACGTCCATGACGGTACCCATTCCTATGTAAACGGACTGAGAGGCACATTCACTTTTTAATTGACGTAATATGTCAATTGCATTTGGAACCGTCATCGTTAGTTCGATTGCCTGTATTCCGCCATCAATTGCAGCTCTAGCTGTCGTTAACACTTCCGCTTCTGTACCTCGTAAAACTGCCACAACACTACTTTTGCAAATACCATTCATAACTTCACGTTTGCGTGACATGCTGGTTCCCTCCTTGCCCTTTTGAAATTCCTTGCTGAAAAAATTTAATGACGCTATGCGTTGACTGTAATGTCATACGCTCGATTGCCTCTTTACTGGCCGCTGCATTATGAGGGGTTAAAACAGCATTATCTAACTCTAGCAAAGGAGAATCTGTAGGCGGCTCAACGGAAAATACATCAATTCCCGCTCCTAGTATTTTTTCTTCTTTTAAAATATGAAAAAGATCGGTTTCATTTATGATTCCGCCTCTTGCGGTATTAATGAGAATTGCCTCTTTCTTCATCTTCTTCATCATTTGATAGTTTAGAAGGTTTGTTGTTTCAGGCACAAGAGGCATATGAACAGATACAACATCGCTTTTTGTTAACAATTCATTTATGTGGACGTAGGTTGCACCATATTCAGCAGCTACCTGCTCATCTTGAAAAACGTCATAAACGAGGATGTTCATTTGAAATCCTTTAGCACGGCGGGCAACAGCTTTTCCTATTGCACCGAACCCTAGAATCCCTAGCGTTTTCCCATAAAGTTCAACACCTACGTTTTTTGTCCACTGCCCTTTTCTGAGCCTTTGAGAAGATAGTGAAATTTGTCTGGCTACAGACAGCATTAAACCAAACGCGTAGTCTGCAACAGCTTCATGATTCACACCGGGAGTATTCACGACCACAATTCCTTTTTGGGTTGCATATTCTTTAGGAATATTATCAGTACCTGCTCCATATTTTGCTATAATTTTAAGCTCCGAAGCGTGATTTAAAACTTCTTTGCTAAGATGGTCAGTTCCTATGATTAAGGCTTGTACATTTTGTATGAGCTCTATAAACCTGGACTCAGAAATAGGGCCGACCTCTCTTATCACCTCAAACCCCTCTTCGCGCCATTTATTCATAATGTCTTCTGTAAACATCCCATATGACCGAGGGGTAATTAATACTTTAAGCATGTGGTTTTCTCCTTTTTTGTTATTTTACCGCTTGTATATAGCGAGGGTTTTCAATATATGTTGGCTTGTCATTTTGTTCAACTAACGCCTTTACAAATCCTTCTGTTTCAATACCTCCGTAATCATGGCCTGCATCTCCCGGGTAAGCTGCAAAAAACACAAAAGGTTCTTCCCCCGTATTAACAGTGCGATGAGCCCATTCTGGTGCCACATATGCCACTGTTCCCGGCACCATTTCTAGGCTAGAAAACTCTCCGTCTTTTGTTTGCATTAGCAGCTCACCTTTTCCTTTAAGGCAAAAATAAATTTCAGCTCTATCTAATACTTCGTGATAATGTCCCTTGGTCATAAAATACTCTTTTCCTACTTTTCCTGGATGCAAAATAGTTACGCAATGCTGAATGTGAGGCATTGTCTCTGGAACTACTACGTTATAAACCTCGTAAATAAGCGGGTTGTTCTTAAGTTGATTTTCAAATTCTCCCTCGTCTAAGTACATGCCTTCCATATCCGATAAATGTCGAATAATGACTTTTCCTTCTGGATTTAATTTACCTGTTTCAAAATCTAATTGTGTAGCAAAAGGTTGAAATAATGTACTCATTTATCATGCATCTCCTCTATTTTTAATTAAAAACTTTTAGCTTTTGGTAAACTGGTTTTAGCTGTTCATACGTTTCATTAAATATCGAAAAAAACTCTTGATACTGTTCTTGAATATCTGGCTGAGGATGGTGAATACCTACTCTCTTCACCCATTTTTTAGCCTCTTTAAAATTATCTACTATCCCTACTCCAACGGCTCCAGCCATCGCTGCCCCCATAGATGTTGCTTCATCTAAATAGTTAGGCACATACACATCAAGCCCGTAAATATCTGCTAGAATTTGACGCCATAAAGTGCTTTTTGCTCCGCCGCCTAATACCCACATCCGGTCAATTGGTGCTCCTTCTTTTTGAAAAGTATCAAGTACAATTTTTAAGTTATATGCCACTCCTTCCATGACGGAACGAGCAATGTCTCCTCTTGTGTGAGTAATGGACAAACCAGCAAAAGCTCCCCTAGCATCCGGATTCCATCTGGGTGAGCGTTCTCCCATTAAGTAAGGTAAATAAATTAGCCCTTTTGACGTAGGGGACGATTGCTCGGCTTCACTATTCATAAGTTCATAGCTTTTGTTGGAATTTTGATAAAGTAACTCTGTGATCCATTGCATAGATCCCCCACCGCACTGCATTGTTCCATTAGGGGAATATTTAGTAGAATCAAGGTGAACCCATGTATACGTTTTCATTTCAGGGTCAAAAATAGGCTTGTTTGATGCCGTTGCAATCCATGAAGAAGAGCCAATGTAATTAAAAGCTTCTCCTTCATCCATAACGCCCACGCCGGCAGCTGCACACACTCCATCACCTCCCCCTATTACCACAGGAGTTCCTTGAAGTAAGCCTGTTTCGTCTGATGCCTTAGCTGTTACTGATCCTACTACATCAGTAGAAGCATACAAATCTGGAAAAAGCTCCGGCTCAATTCTCCATGTATTTAAAATGTCACGAGACCATACTTTATTTACTAAATCAAAACAGTTAGTTCCGCATGCATCTGAATAATCGGTTGCAAATATACCTGTTAGTTTATACACAAGGTAATCTTTCGCTTGTAAGATTTTATATGCTTTTTTAAAGCGTTCCGGCTCATTTTCCTTGACCCATTTAATCTTTGCTCCAGAATATGATGAGCTAATGCGGTGTCCTGTGATTTCATAAACATTTTTCATACCTATTTCATTCTCAAACCGCCGAGCCTGATCGGCCGCCCGCATATCTGCCCATATAATGGAATTACCAAGAGGAGTTCCATCTCGATCTACAAGCAAGCAGCCGAGCATTTGCCCGCTGAAACTCACAGCAGAAATTTCTTCGCGTTTCACTCCACTTTGCTCAAGCAAAATTTTTGTTGTTTCACAAACGGCTTCCCACCAGTCTGATGGATTTTGTTCAGCCCATCCAGCTTTAGGATAGAAGGTTTTATATTTATAGAGCGTACTATTAACCAACGTTCCGTCAGCCTTGTATAAAGTTGCTTTATTTCCCGTTGTTCCGATATCATGAGCAATAATATACCCATTACTCATACCCATCCCTCCTTCAGTAGCTCATAGACTAAATATCTCATCTTGTAATGACGTAATTACCAGTTAGTGCAGAGAAATGAACAAGTTAAAAAACTCGTTCAGCTTTCTTATATTCTTTCGTATTTTACCTCTACTGTAAACTTGTTTAAATCTCCACGGTAACGCCCTATAGAATACTCAAAAGGCTGAGAATCTTTTTGAAAAGCCGTTGTTTTTGTAATTTGAACAGCAGACATCGGAGGAATATTTAAAGCGCCAGCGTCCTCACTCGTAGCATTAACAGCTTCTATTACACGCTTAGCATGACTGATATGAAATCCATATTTTAATTCAAGCGTCTTGTACAAAGACTGAACCTCTAAATCTTCATCAAGCAGACCCGATGCAAGAGATGCTGGAATATAGGTCGTTACAAGGACGTATGGATCTTCCTCAATATACCTTAGTCGATCAATTCGGTAAAAAAACTGATATTTATCTCCAAAGATCTCTTGAAGAGTGGACGTTTTTTCAACAATCTCTTTATTTAACACTTTTGTTTCAAAGGAAAGTCCTTTATGCTCCATTTCATCTCCAAAACTACTCAAACTTTCCAAAAACATTTGGTCAATCTTCTTTGGTGCAACGAAGGTTCCTCTACCGTGCTCTCTTCTCAAAAAACCTTCAGCCACTAGTTCATTTAAAGCCTGCCTTACAGGTGTTCTACTTATCCCATAAGTATCAATTAGTTCTCGTTCAGAAGGAATCAATTCATCCGGCTTATAAATTCCTTTTTCAATTTTTTCTTTAAGTACTTCTTTCAGCTGAAAGTATAGAGGCAAAGGTCTATTTTTTTCTACCACTATTTTATTTGTATTGTCTATCACAATGCACCTCTTCTAAAATTTATTTCTTTTCTCCATTGTAAGACAAATGAATTAAAAAATAAATTTTATTTACACTTACAACTCATAATGATGTAATTACCAGTTGAATAATCTTATTAAATCACTATAAGGCAATACTGTCAATAAAATTCTGAATTTTTCATAACATTTTATTAAAAGGAAGAGACAAACCCTTTATACACCCTGTCTCTTCCTTTCTTTTAACACTCTATTCTATTGTTTTTTAATCTCTACATCCGAAGCTTTCACAAACGCATAGCGGTGATTAAAATAAATTTGATAATATTCATCTTTTCCCACAATCATTTTGTGATCGTTTGGATTTGTTGTAAAAGTGGGTGCATAGTAATAGTCACTCTTTACTTTTTCTACCCCTACGTACACCTGATCCGGAGAGATTGTATACTGAAGTGGGACCATGTCTTTAACCGGGATATCAGAAGGATAGGCTGAAGCTTCCGGGAAAGCTCCTCCGTACACTTGAATGCTTTCTTTTCCTGCTTTTGGCGTTAATAATATGCCCGTACCTTTACTCGTATTTTGATTATGTGGATTATAAAACCACGCTTTTTGTCCTCCGTACCAAATCGCTGTCCATTCTCCTTTTGTCTCAGCCACTGCGTACGTTTGGCCCGTTACAGCTTTGCTTCCCCAGTCTAACGTTTGTTTCGTTCCTGGCCCTGAAGCTGCAGGCTCATTCAGTAGCGGTGAATCATTGCTAGGAGCTTGATGCAAATACACAAAGTTGGCCGGCTGCTTTGGTGCATCTAATACCTCTGGCTGATTGTTTTCAAAGACGGGATTAATTGTAACGGCTAGTTTGCTTGTATGCTGGCGCTCGACTGGGCTTCCTACTAAATCCATATAGTGCCCCCAATCCCAAAACGGCCCGGGATCCGAATGCATACCTGATTGAGCCTTAGGAGACAAACCCGGTACCTCGTCATGACCGATAATATGAGCTCGGTCTAATGGAATATGATATTCTTTGGCAAGGTGGCGTACGAGTCTTGCTGAAGAACGGTACATTTCTTCTGTAAACCACGTGGATCCTTCAAGGGCGAACCCTTCATGTTCGATTCCAATACTGTGTGTATTAAAATACCAGTTTCCTGCATGCCATGCTACATCTTTGTTATGGATCATCTGTGCAATGTGGCCATCACTTGAACGTATGACATAGTTTGCAGCTGCTCTGTTAGGGTTAGCAAACAAATCAATGGTTCCGTCATAACTTACTTCTGTATCGTGAATAACAATATAGCGAACATCTGATTTTTGACGATTTGCAATATCATAGTTTCCGTAATCTGAAGGACTTTCGCTGAATTTCCCGTAAAAAGCAGGAATGTATTCACATTTTAAAGATGCCGGACAATCCGCTTTATTCGTATTGGAATTTTCAGCACGAGGAATCGACATATCTATATGTTGAGGAGAAATTTTAAGATGCTGTCCATCTGATGTTGTACGCTCTGCCCCTTTTTCCAGCGTTTCATATACATCATCGGCAAATACTTGAGCGTTTTCTTTATCTTGAGAAGAACTGTAAGCGGCGACTGCGTCGTACCATTTCTGATCAGTAGACGGTACGTTTCCATTTTTGTCTTTTGCAATAAAAGCTAGTACAGCAGCGCCACCACGAATATTTTGCACAGGGTCATTTTTTAATCTTTCTTTATCTGACTTAAGCAGCTTAGCAGCTAAGGAGAGCGTTTGCTGTTTGTCATATGCTGGTTGTGAAGACGCAGTTCCGTTTCCTTTTCCATCTTCTAAAAAAGGGATGTCTGTTAAATGCATGAGGCCGTATCCCCCGGCTGCGCTAGGTTTCCCATTATGACTTTCCCAGCGTGACTTGTTGTAGGAAATTGCTTTTAAAAGCGAAGCTGGCACACCAAATTCTTTAGATGCTTGTGCAAATGCTAGCTCCAAAGAGTCCGACTGATTCTCTGCAGCCTGAGCGACTAGAGGCGCTTGTAGCATATGAATAGGCGTATAACCTGTACATATCACCCCAGCCGCAAGCATGGCTGCCCCTATCTTGTTTAGTTTTAATCGTTTTTTTAGTTTCAAACGTATTCCTCCCCCGTAAAGTATGTAAATGAGGTAAATAAAGACATAATATGACTTTACCTCGTTCTCAACCATTTCGTCTTCTTTCTTTCTATTCCCTTGAGACAATAGTCTAGAAGATTCGACAGAGTTACTAGGAGGAAAGATGTGGTAGGAGGAAAAAACGATAAAAACCATCCCTCTTCTTTAAAACTGCGCTTTCAAAAATGGTGAGTACAAAGGCGGTATATTCATCCCTTTGGCTGCCTTTTTAATAAAGCAGCAATATTGTAGATAATGACATTACTTCTATAATTCAACTATTACTAAACCAAATTTCTTAATTTACCAGTTTTTTAACAGACTGTACGTTCGACATTTTAGTAACTTTTCACCATAGTTAACCATGGAAAAGGTTGCTATTATTAAAGACAAGAGAATGTTTACATATGATTGAACGCAGCAAGAACTGCTCTTGAAAGGAGATACCTTATGAGAGGACACAGCATTCCAGCAATTAAGTTGAATGAAGAAGAAAAAGAAAAATTAGAGGAACTTATTGAACACTATAATTTAAAACGAACGTCTCTCATTCGAAAATTTATTATGGACGGAAAAGTTAAGCCGCCTTTAATCGGCAAAGAAGCAGGGGTGGAACTATTAGTTAACCTGCGAAAAATTGAGTCTGAGCTAAGCCGGCTAAGCAATAATATGCATCAAATCGCAAAGTATTTACATAAACCAAAAGATAAGCAAAATTATTCACAGAACCTTGAACAAATCCTGTTAGAAATGATGAAAAAACAAAAACATGTGCAAGAAGATGTAGAAACTATTTCAGAGCAGCTTAGCGATCATTTATACGTTAAATAGAGAAAAAACGCTCTTTTCATTTTAGAAAAGAGCGTTTTTTATAAAGAAGTAGGGATTTAAATACTTTTTTTCATGCCGCACTTTGCGCATGTACGGATAAAAATAAAGTCTTTTACTAAGCTTTTAAATTTCACATGTCCACAGTTATCGCATCTGCCTGCAACTTTATCCGGAAACTCCTCATATACATATACTTTTGTTAAATCAATCGCTTCTTGTTGCTCTTCCATTTCCATCACACCTTTATGCATCTTTACGATTCAGCTCTTTATATTCTATCAAAAATAAGTAAAATTACTAGGGTGAAAGCTTCAAAAAAACAAGCAGGTTTTTTCACGATGTTTTTATCCGTTCAGCTTTGTACCACCATTTTTCTCTATCTAAAAATGCTTTTACATTCAATATTTTTTTATCGTGAAGTGTAAAGATGGCTACCGCAGCTCCTTCTTTAGAAAAGGTTACCGCTGTTTCCAACTTTTCTTCCCTCACAAACAATTTTAATGCTTCCAAATTTTCTTTTGTTAATTCTGCAGTTGTGATAGTTTCTCCTTCAATGATTGTATCTTTTTTTTCAATAAAATGTTCTCCATCAATTATCCAGGCTGCATGCGTTTCACTATCAACTTGAAAGAGGGTATTCTTTTTTAAATAACCTGTTCTCTCTGACATATTTGCATACTTATACGTCTCAGTATCCTCGGTTGTTTTTATCCATAAAGGTTTATATAAAAAAGTAGGCTTTAGAAACCCTTCTTCGTCAGGATCTCCCACAGAATCTGTAGATTTAGGCTCCAAGTTTAAAAACTGCGCAATCCCTTTTCCATATGCCACCCCCATATCTTTTAGAAATTGAGGATTTTTTAAGAGCTTTGCATCGTGTTCTGTATCAATAAACCCAATTTCAGTTAATACAGACGGCATATATGAACGCCTTAACACACTATAATTAGCTAATTTCCTGCCTCGGTTAGAGTGATTGTATTTAGCGAGAACAAATTTCACATGATCGTGAATATCGTTTCGTAACACAATGGTTTGGTTATTTATATTTTTGCTATAAATAAAATCTTCATATCCCGTTTCGCCACCTGAATTTATATGAATAGATAAGTATACATCAGCCCCCCACGCATTGGCTTTGTTGACCCGTTCATTTAATGACAGAAACACATCGGTTGTACGCGTTGTACAAAGAGAAAATCCTTGATAGTGAGCAGAAAGAAAAGAGATGATGTGCTGTTGAACAGCTAACACTACGTCTTTTTCATATAACCCGTTGGCTACAGCCCCTAGATCTGCCCCTCCGTGACCTGCATCTAAATAAATTTTTTTCATATAACCCGTCTCCTCCTTATCCGTAGCATATGCATGAATAAGCGAAGACGTTTGTTATACAAAACTACTTTTATGTATAAAGCTTTTTGCTATAGCTCATTTAGAAGTCTTTACAACTGATTTACCATAGCTGGTAACATTAAAATATGTATTTGATCCATCGTCTTCATTGATCACAACATCTAAGTCATGAAAATAACGATGAAGTTCTTTTAACAGTGCTTGATCTTTCGTCTGCTCTAACTGTCCAGCAAGCTTCTCCATATGCTGAAAGTCTTTCTTTAAAACAGAATCTTTTACTTCAATCGTGCCAATGGTATTTTTAATGGCTGCCGCTTCTTCTTGTACGGCAGGCCAGTCTGGGTGCTCAATGGCACTCCACCCCGTCAAATCATTTAGTACGTCATGATGTTCAGCTATAAAATCTTTTGCCTGCTGATCGTTGCTTTCCAGCTTATCAACTTTTTGTTGATTCACTTTAATGGCACTTGCCTTTATACTTTGCTGTGATAAAAAAGGAATTTTTCCGTTTTGGTACAATATCCATCCTGTCGCTCCTCCCCCGACTAAAAGAACGGATAAAGATATCCACATAATCATACGCTTCTTCTTACTTTTATGTCTTTTTTCCATTTGACTCCTTTCCGGATATTCAAAACCCTTTAGGCCTTATGAACTGAAACGAATAACCTACAAAAATAATTTTACCATATTTTTAATATTAAAAATATTAAAAAAGAGACTCCTTCGAGTCTCTTTTAATCCACTTCAGTTAACTTTCACCTGTGTGTAACGATTTTTAGGAACATTCAATTGCAAGTTACTTCTTAACGTACTCCCTTCGTATTCTGTACGATACAGGCCTCTTTCTTGCAGTATCGGTACGACGTGTTCAACAAAGTCATCTAAGCCATGCGGAACGCTTGAATGAATAATAAAGCCGTCAGCTCCTTTTTTTTCAAACCACTGTTGCATCAAATTAGCGATATGCTCTGGCGTCCCAATAAATTGTGTTTTAGGTGTAGCAATTCGTAGCGCCACTTCTCGCAGTGTCCACTTATGTTTTTTAGCATTTTCTTTGATTTTATCAGTTGTACTGCGGAAACTATTACTTCCGATATCCCCTAAATCAGGAAACGCCTCATCTAATGGAAACTGTGAAAAATCAAAATGATCGAAAAAACGTCCTAAATAGTTGAGCGCATGTTCAATTGTTACCAATTGAGCAAGTTCTTCATATTTTCTTTCGGATTCTTCGGTTGTACTGCCAATGATAGGACCTATTCCCGGGAAAATTAAAAGTTCGTTTTCATTGCGTCCTTGCGCTACGGCTCTTGATTTTACATCTTGGTAAAAAGCTTTCGCTTCTTCTAAATTATCTTGTCCCGTAAACACTGCGTCAGCCGTTTTCGCTGCTAAATCTTTTCCGCTTTCAGAGGAGCCTGCTTGAAACACTACGGGCTGCCCCTGAGCTGAGCGGCCAATGTTTAACGGACCTTCTACAGAAAAAAATTCCCCTTTGTGGTGCAAGCGATGCAGCTTTTTCTCTTCAAAAAATTGTCCGGTTTCTTTATTTCGAATAAATGCATCATCTTCCCAAGAATCCCATAATCCCTTCGTTACTTCTAGAAACTCTTCAGCTATTCTATAGCGTTTATCATGAGTGGGGTGTTCTTTTCCATAGTTAAGCGCAGATCCTTCCAATGGAGATGTTACAACATTCCATCCCGCTCGGCCGCTGCTAATATGATCAAGTGAAGCAAATTGTCTAGCCACCGTAAACGGCTCGCTATACGAAGTCGATAGAGTGCCAACTAAACCAATATGAGAAGTGACAGAAGCAAGTGCTGATAGAATAGTGAGAGGTTCAAAACGATTCAAAAAATGCGGAAGCGATTTTTCATTAATATATAACCCATCGGCAATGAACACTAAATCAAATTTTCCTTCTTCCGCTTTTTGAGCCTGCTGCTTGTAAAAACCGAAATTAACGCTGGCATCTGACAAAATTTCAGGGTGTCTCCATGCCCCCATGTTTCCTCCCACTCCATGAATAATAGCCCCTAGCTTTAATTGTCTTTTTATTGTCATATTACCATTCTCCTTTTTCATATCCATTCATAAATTCTCGTAGTTGATTGGTCAAACCGCCTGCTCCAAAGCGAAGGACTCCTTCTTTTTCTGTCTTTCTTTCATTTCCTTCCTGTGCAAATTGCAAAAAAGCGATAACGTGAACTCTTCTAGGGTGAATATTTTCAATTCCTTCGTCATAAAACCATTGATCAATTGTATTGTAAATCCCTTTATTGACTCTGAATTGGCTGTGGCACCAATTAAAAAACTGTAGATCAGGCAGATTTAAATATCTCGCTTGCCCTAGCTTGGAAGCTGTATGTTCACTAGATACATAGCCCATATGTTGAAATCTTTGCTTAACTTGTAGTGTATCGGCTTTAATTTGATGTTTTAAAAACTCAATGGAAGGGAACTTTTTCTCACCTCGCACCCGAAAGATAACGTCGCATTGAACTGTCTCTCCATAAATAACGTCGTTAAAATCCAAAATATGAACCTCAAATGTTTTAGATAGTTCCGATCCAAATGTCGGCTTAACGCCTACATTCATAACTCCTATATGTTCAAGTCCCCGCAGATGAACGAGGACACCATACACGCCATTTTTTAATTCCTCATGCTGAGTATCTATATTAGCTGTCGGAAAACCCAAATGTCTTCCTTGCTGCCTTCCAGGTACAACCTGGCCTTTTATAATAAGTTTTTTGCTTGTTTTAGCTTTTAATGCTCCTCGATTCACTACGTTCACCCTTCTTCCCTTAAGTCTAGTAAAAAATAAAAGGTTCTTTGCACAATGCGTGACATTGTGCAAAGAACCTCTAGTGATCTAGTCGGTTTGTTTAATTTGATGATTTCATCATATACTTATTATTCCTATGAGTCAAGTGGGTTTTAAATTAAAATATTAGATTGTTTTTTCATAAACATAAGAGTAAGGCGAATGCGTTGGGTTAATACGCTTGAAAAATTGCTTTGTTCGATCTTCTTTTGGATTTAAAAATATTTCTTCAGGATGACCTTGTTCGACAATCTTTCCTCCGTCCATAAACACCACGTGATTAGAGACTTCACGGGCAAAACTCATTTCGTGCGTAACAATAATCATCGTAATTCCTTCTTCAGCAATTTTACGAATAACAGACAGTACTTCACCCACCAGTTCAGGGTCCAAAGCAGACGTTGGCTCATCAAATAAAATGACTTCAGGATTTAAAGCAAGCGCTCTAGCGATACCCACCCGCTGCTGTTGACCTCCTGATAACTGACTTGGGTACGCATTTGCTTTTTCAGCAAGCCCAACTTTTTCAAGGACGTCTAAACTTCGTTGTTTTGCTTCTTCCTTTGGCAGCTTTTGAACAATAACTAGCCCCTCCATAATATTTTCAATAACGGTTTTGTGTTTAAACAAATTGTATTGCTGAAAAACCATCGTTGTTTTTTGTCGAAGAGTTAAAATATCTTTGCGGTTTGGCTTTTGGCACTGAACCGTAAATTGATCGATCGAAACTTCTCCTTCATCTGCTTTTTCTAAGAAATTAATGCAGCGTAAAAACGTAGTCTTTCCAGAGCCACTCGGCCCTAAAATGGTCACAACGTCCCCTTTTTTAACAATTAAATCAATACCGTCCAATACTGTATGTTGACCAAATGTTTTTTTAATATTTGTTAATGTAATCATACAACCCCTCCTCGATTATAAACCGTTAATTTTCGTTCAAGCAGCGCTGTTATTCCTTCTATTAACATCGTCAGCATCCAATAAATAAGGGCAGCAGCAATATAGGCTTCTAAAAACTTAAGATTATTTGAAGCTACGATATTAGCTGCACCGTTTAACTCTTTTTGTGAGACGATGAATGCGATAGAAGACGTATGCAAAAAGCCGATGAAGATATTGCATAAATTTGGTAAAGATAAAGCAAACGCCTGAGGGAAAACAATTCGTTTCATCGATTGAAAACGATTCATTCCAATGGAATACGCAGCCTCAATTTGTCCTTTTTCTACCGCTAACAAACCAGAGCGAATGATCTCTGACATATAAGCCCCCGCTGTAAAAGACAAAGCGATTAATACAAATACGACAATAGGAATGCTGTTTGCATTGAAGCCCCATCCATAGTAGCTTGATAGTTTATTAATCAATAGCGGGAACCCTAGGTAAATAACCATAATATGAAGAATGGCAGGCGTTCCTCGAAAAAATGATACGTATACGTTGGCAATAGGCGTTATTATTTTTACTGAATTAATTCTCACAGCCGCAACAGCAATACCAATAAGCAATCCGCCTAGTAATGGACCGATGGTAATAAGGAGTGTTAAAGGTAATGCCTTCAAAATTTCTACAAATGCTGTCCATATAAACGGTACGTCAATAATCATGTTTACACCTCTTTTAGTAAGCTCGTTTTATACATGAACAGGCTGATCGTGTTTTTGCAGCTTCTGTTCGGATTTCATAAAAAATTTCTCTAATATAATGGCTACCAAATAATAAATAATGGCAAGTGCAATATATACTTCAACTGCATGAGCCGTTGCTGCGATAATGGTATCTCCTCTTCCCATCATATCCATGACACCAATGGTAAAGGCTAAAGACGTATCTTTTAAGGAACCAATCACAAGGTTTCCAAAGTTAGGAAATGCTACAACGAGAGCTTGCGGCAGCACAATTCGAGTGAACGTTTGTTTTCCGGTCATTCCTACACTATACGCTGCTTCAGTTTGCCCTTTATCTACACTATTAATGGCACCGCGCATCATTTCAGAAAAAGACGCCGCCGTGCTCAGTGAATATGTGATAATCACAAATACGAGCGGAGCCATTCTAGAAACGTCAATATGAATCAATTGTAAGAGGGCAGGTACCCCGTAAAAAACTAAAAATAATTGAATTAAAATAGGCGTCCCCCTCATAAAAGAAATATAAACTGCTGCTAATTGACTTAACACCGGTACTTTATAAATACGAGGCAGGGCAATAAACAATCCCAAGGTACTGCCAATCAAAAGTGAAGCAACCAAAATCCAAATTGTAATATGCAAATAAGATAATAATTGAGGAATAGAGGTGAAAATCAGCTCTATATCAAATGCTTTTCCCATCTTTTTCTCTCCTTTGTTTCCCTCTACAGGTAGCGAAAGGACCCAAGTTCAAGGCTTGGGTCACAGTAAGTGATTTAGTTATTTCCAGCTGCTTTTGTATAATCTTCTCCTAGCCATTTTTTGCTTAATTTTGTCAATGTTCCGTCTTCTTTTATTTCTTTTAGCGCTTTATCAACATCTTTTTGTAAACCTGTTTCATTTTTTCGAAGCATAAAATATACTTTTGAATTTGAAATAGCAGGTCCCACAACTTTTTGCTCTGCGTCCGCTTGCTTATTGACAAAGTCAACTGCAAACGGCGTACTAATTGTAGCGTCCGCACGTCCTGTTTTTAGCTGCGTTTTTGTATCATCAGATCCTTGACCTGAATAAACGATATCAATTTTATTTCCATGTTCTTTGTTATACTTATCGATTAAGTTAGCAGAGTTACTCGTTGCTCCTACAATTACCTTTTTACCACTCAAATCTTTAATTGATTTAATTGACGTATTTTTTTCATTTACAACTACATGTAGCGGAAAGATATTATAAGGTTCTTTATTAAACAGGAACTTTTGTTTTCTTTCTTCATTCACTTCCATCTGATGGGCGACTAAATCAATTTTGTTGGATTCCAAGCTCAAAAGTAAATTAGAAAAATCCATCGTTTTGAATTCAAACTTATAGTTTGGAAGACGTTTGTCTATTTCTTTAACAAGCTCTACGTCATACCCCGTTAGATTTCCTTTATTGTCAAGAAAGCAAATGTTGGGAAATTGCGTACCCGTTCCTACAATAATTTTTTGCACTTTGTCTTTGCTTGCGTTAGCTGCTGTTTCTTTATTGGGTGTTCCGCAAGCGGCTAATAATAAAAGAAGTGATAAAAAGATAGCTGTCAGCTGTAGTTTTTTCATGTGTTTGGTCCCTCACTATGTCTCAAAATAATTTATTGTTTTAACG
Organism: Priestia sp. FSL W8-0524; assembly: GCF_038005965.1. Taxonomy (NCBI): domain Bacteria; kingdom Bacillati; phylum Bacillota; class Bacilli; order Caryophanales; family Bacillaceae; genus Priestia; species Priestia sp. FSL W8-0524. The sequence continues at coordinate 1,760,313 of NZ_JBBOUG010000001.1, read as the reverse complement.
AGTTAATAAAATGGATGTTGCAGCTATTTAACGATTGGTGAATAGTCTTCAATCAACTTTTCTATTTGTTCATAATCTTTTTCAATAACTCCTTTAAACTGCCCCTTATCTCCAATTTCAACGACCGGTACATGACGAATACCGTATTTAATTTCAAGTAGATCTCGCAAATAATCTTTTCCTTCTACATCGATACTTTCATATTGATGGCCTTTTTCATGAAAATATGCTTTTAGTTCTTCGCAATGATGACAACCTTTTCGATTCCATAATAAAATTTTTACTGACATGGTTTCTCCTCTTTTCTTTTAAATGATTAATTAGCTTGTTGTAACTCCTTGTGTTTTTCTAACTCATATCTTTCGGGATGTAAGATCTTCCTTAAGAATACGCCTTTTCCTTCTTCTCCTTGATCGACTTCAAAAAAGCGTTCATACCCTTTTCTTTCATACATAGGAATCAGCCATGGGTGTCGATCAGAAGTAGCTAATGTAACAGCAGGAGCCCCCAGTTGATCTCGAATAACCGTTTCTTCAACCCACGTTAAGAGTTTAGAACCTACTCCTTTCTTTTTAAGCAAAGGATCTACCGCAAACCACCATAAGAAAGGCCAGTTCGTTATTTCTTTATACGTTCTTGCTGTAATCGTAGCTACGATTTTTTCATCACTTTCCAGCACGTAGCAGCGGCTGTTTTGAATGTTTTCTTTTACAAGTTGAATCGTTGCCGTCGCAGCAGGAAATTTAATTCCTAGCTTTCGAATCGGCTCATATGCTCGAAGCGTTAAATCCAACAGTTCTTCAGCATCTTCTACGGTAGCTAATCGAAATAATTCACTCATTTTTTTCACCTCATTTTATAAATGTTTGAAGGGATAGATTACCTTTGTAAATCAGCTCATCCACCGCTTCCTTTAAACGACTTTTGGCATTCGCATTGTTAATACCTGTAAAAGAGACGTATTCATGCAGTAGAAAAAGACTGCTGAGCCAGTAAGGTCTACCTAAAAAAGACGCTAAAAGTTTTAAATCATACTTAGCTTTTAGTAAAGAATTCACATTTTCACCAATAAGAATTGGCAGAAGTATTTTTTTATACAATAAATCTTCTGGCAATATTTTTGTTAGCCGTTCAAAAGATTCTACGTATGTTTCATTTACTCCCGATAACAGAACGACAATGCTTTTAGCTTGGTTCATTTTCGAAATAAATGCCTTTACTTCTTTCTGCGCTTCCTGCTTCAAAGCGTGTACATCATGATACGAGATAGCTTCGGCGTGCACTCCTTTTGAGGTTAAGCAAGCTTCTAGCTCATCTTTCACTGAGGCTATTTGTTGATAATTATGAGAGCTTCCGTTATATAAAATACATACATCGCTCACCTTTTCCCCCTCCTTTTTACAGCAAAAAGGCTCCTAGAGTTTCCTCAGGAGCCTTTGGTAGACCAATCAGCTTTAACTGTTTTTTTGATAAAACCGGAGAATGAAGTGAAGTGTCTTTGAAACATACTCACTCAATTCTTATTTATCCAAGTTGTTTTATCGGCTTTTCTATTTGATGATTCAACTATATAGCCTCAAAATGGCAAAGTCAACTTATTTTTCAAAAAATATTTTTCTTTAAAAAAACTCTTTTCATCTGGAAAATCCTTTGCTAAAATTAATCCCAATTATTCTTACCTTTTTTATCAACTTTAAGGAGTGTTTTCAGTGAAATTAAGTATTTTAGATCAAAGCCCGCGTTATGAAGGTGAGCGTGCTGAAGATGCATTTCAGCATACCATTCAATTAGCTCAGCTAGCAGAAGAACTTGGCTACCACCGTTTTTGGGTAGCGGAGCATCATGACTCTGAACATGTTGTAGGATCATCACCCGAAGTGTTAATTTCTCACCTGCTCGCCAAAACACATCATATCCGTATCGGCTCAGGCGGTGTTATGCTTCAACACTACAGCCCTTATAAAGTAGCAGAAAATTTTAACGTTTTAGCCTCATTATCTCCAAATCGCATCGATCTTGGAATCGGCAGAGCACCAGGAGGACTACCTCATTCTACTCAAGCCTTGCAACAAAACTCTCAGCCCACTAAGTCCTTAACAGACAAACTGATAGAACTTAAACAATACCTAAACGATACGCTGCCGGAAGATCACCCTCTTTACGGTTTAAAAGCCTATCCAAGGCCCGAAAAAGCAGCAGATATGTTTTTACTGGGAGCAAGTGCTTCAAGCGCAGAGCTAGCGGCATCTCTAAATCTTCCTTATGTATTTGCTCAATTCATTAATGGTGATCAAAAAGTGCTAGAAGAAGCGATTTCCGTCTATAATCAGCACGTTTCATCCCATGCACGCTCGCTTGTCGTTGCCCTTTCCGTCATCGTAGCGGATACCGTAGAAGAAGCAAAAGCATTAGCATCCAGCACAAAAATATTTAAAGTATACTTACAAAATGGGAAATCCGCTACATTAGGCTCCAAAGAAAAAGCGGAAGAATTTGGTCAGCAGTCTAAAGAAAGCTATCGAATTGAAGAAAAAGAAGCAAACGTCATATACGGTACAAAAGAAACCGTTCGTCAAAAGCTCCAAGCTTTGAAACAGGCATTTTCTATTGATGAATTTATTATTCTTACTGCTCTTCAAGATTTTGAACAAAAAAAGCGGTCTTATACGCTCTTAAAAGAAGCTTTCAGTGAAGGAGATGCTCAGAAAACGAATCAAACTCTAGCAGCTTACTAATCAAGAGGCTGAAATAAAAGAATTTTAGTCGAAGTAAAATACGAAGTAATAATCAAAATGATTGATTATTACTTCGTATTTTTTCGTTGTCATGGTAAACGTAGCTTTCATGTGTTTAATTGCTTTTAGCTATTGATTGGGCTGTTTTAGCTATGTCTCAAGTTCTTTGTTTCATCTACTTACGGGGCGTTCAAACAAAGTATACGCATGCTTCTTGTTTTCAAAAAATCATTAAATTGAATCAAACGTTTTTTTATAGTACCATATGAAGATATGAGTCTAGTAGAAGAAGGGAATTTAAAATTATGCCTTACAAAATGATTGTTTTAGATTTGGATGATACACTATTATGCGATGATCACACTATTTCTCCCCGCACAAAAGAAGCATTAATGAAGGCGCAAGAATCGGGAGTAAAAGTTGTACTTGCTTCTGGCCGACCAACTTACGGAATGGTTCACATCGCCAAAGAACTGGAGTTAGAAAAGTACGGAAGCTTTATTTTATCGTTTAACGGGGCGAAAATTATTAATTGCTTAACAAATGAAGAGCTATTTAGCAGCACATTATCTCCGAGAACCGCTGCACGTCTCGACGATATTAGCCGCGAAGAAGGAGTTTTAATTCATACGTACGTTGGAGATGAAATTATAACAGAAGTAGAAAATAAATTTACGGATATTGAAAGTGACATTACAGGTCTGCCGATCCGTGTTGTTTCATCTTTTACTGATGCCGTTACAGAACCTGTTGTAAAAGTACTCATGCTTGCAGAACCGGAAATGCTGGTTCACGTTGAAAAGAAACTTCAAAAGCAGCTTCAAGGAGAGCTAAGCGTAATGCGCTCTAAACCATACTTCCTTGAATTCACAGAAGAAGGTGTCACAAAAGGGACAAGCTTACATTTATTAATTCAGCAGCTTGGCATTACACGCGATGAAGTGATTGCTATTGGCGACAGTTATAATGATCTTGCCATGATTGAATTTGCTGGACTTGGCGTAGCAATGGGAAATGCTCCTGAAGATATTAAAGAAAAAGCCAACCACGTAACAGATACAAACATGAACGACGGTGTGGCAAAAGTTGTGGAAGAATTCATCTTAAAACCTGTTAGTGTTTCATAAGACAAAAAAAGCAGCTCGTACGAACCGAGCTGCTTTTTTGTTTTGATTTTATACTCCTAAAAGTTTCATAAGAAGCGTAGCTAAAATAACAGTGGAAGCGCCTCCAAGTCTTGTTGCTACTTGAGCAAATGGCATAAGTGACATACGGTTGGAAGCTGATAAAATCGCTACGTCTCCCGTACCTCCTAAACCGCTGTGACAGCCGGTTACAATTGCTGCATCCACCGGATGCATTTTCATCATTTTACCTACAAAATAACCGGTTGCTACCATAGCCATAACAACTGCTGCACATACGACTACATAACCTGGTGTCACAATTTTCACTACATCTTCAAGAGGAATATACAAAATTCCTAGGCCTACCATTAACGGCCATGTCAAGCTCGTAGAAATGAATTTGTACATATGGTAAGCACCTTGCTCCATCTTAGCAGGCATTACTTGTAAACATTTGACTAGCGTTGCCGCTACGATCATTAAAACTGGACCTGGAATCCCTAAAAACTTATGTGCTAAGCCTCCGAAAATAAAGAAACTACATGCAATTAAAAGACCTGCGCCCATTAACGAAAAATCTACTGGTTTCTTGATATTTGTATCTTCTGAGATGCCATCTCCGCCTTTTGTCTTCACAAGAACTCCATTACCTGTTAATTCTGGCTTTTTCTCTCCTAGACGTTTCATTAAGCCAGCACATACGATAGCAACGATGTTTCCAATAACAGCAGCTGGAATCATTTGCGACACAAAAGATTCTGCTGAACTACCTAAAATTTGAGAATAAGCAAGTGAAAGCGGTAAAATACCTTCACCAATTCCTCCTCCAATGATTGGTACAACAATATAGAAAAATGTATGTTTTGCTCCGTAACCAAATAACATCCCAACGGCTACGCCTGCAGCTACAGCGGCTAGCGTACCTAACACAAGCGGTACGAACATACGTGTAAAGCCTTGAATTAAAACTTTACGGTTCATGCCCAGAATACTTCCGGCTACTAAACAAGAAATATAAAGGTATAAAAAGTTTGATGTTTTCATCAAAGTTGTTACCGCTTCCATAGACGCGGGATTTAAAACATTATAAAAAACTAATACGGAAGGTACAAGCAGTGATAAAATAGCTGGTCCGCCAATATCTTTTAAAATCGGAATTTTTAATCCTAAATCACCAAGCAGCATTCCCATTACCATAATAATCGCAAATCCGCCAATCATATCTGGAGGAAGTTCGTTGTAAACGGCCGCGCCATATACAATTAATGCAAGTAAAACGTATAGCGGTAGAGGAATAACTCCTACTTTAATATTGTTGATTCGGTTCCAAAAACCCTTATTTTCAGGCTGTGAATCTTGAGTAAACGTTTCCAATTTACGTGCTGTATTCATCTCATAACCCCCTGTGGTTCTAATATAGAGAATCATACACAAGTTTAAAAAAACTATATACGTTATGTAACTTAAGAATTCTTTTTGTAACTAAAAAAAGCACAGCTTCTTTTTTCAGAAGCTGTGCTTTTTCTATCTAAAAATTAAGCATTTACTGTTTCTAAAGCTTTAATTTCTTTGTATGTTGGTTCCCACATTGCTGCTTTTACTGCCGCTTTAACATCTGTTGGAACTTCTTTTGCAACGCCATCTTTAATTGCTGCGTTAGCAACCGCTAAAGCAACGTTATATGATACTTCACGTAATTCTTCTACGCGTGGTAGTAATGAAGCACCCGGTTTGCTGCTGTCTACCATTTGAGCTACAGCGTGTGCACATGCTGCGAACATGCTGTCTGTAATAACTTCTGCTTTTACCACGATTGATCCAAGACCAAGACCAGGGAAAACAAAAGCATTATTAGATTGACCAATTTCATATTCCACACCATCGTAGTTAACTGGTTCAAACGGACTTCCAGTCGCTACAAGTGCTTTTCCTTCTGTCCAATTTAATAGGTTTTCAGGAGTAGCTTCCGCAAGCGGAGTTGGATTTGACATCGGTAAAATAGCTGGGCGTTCTACATGCTTCGCCATTTCTTTTACGATTTCTTCTGAGAATGCACCTGCTACACCAGACGTACCAATTAAGATCGTCGGTTTAACTTGTCTGACAACTTCTAAAAGAGAAATTTTGTCTTCTTCACGGTTCCAGTCCTTCACTTCTTCTGCTTTTCGTGCATAAGGCGTTTGGAAACCTAATAAGTCGTCCATGTCATCTGTTAAAAGGCCTCGGAAATCAACAGCCCAGAAGTTTTTGTATGCTTCTTCTTCTGTAATACCGTCTAATACCATTGCGTCACGAACTTGATCTGCAATACCGATACCTGCTGTACCCGGTCCAAAGATTAAAACACGGTGGTCACGAAGTGGCATTTTAGACACTTGAACTGCTGAGAAAATAGCTGCAAGCGTTACAGCACCTGTTCCTTGAATATCATCATTAAACGTTAGAATTTCTTTTCCGTACTTGTTAATAATGTTACGAGCATTTACATTACCAAAGTCTTCCCAGTGTAACAGTGCGTTAGGGAATATTTCAAGAGATTTTGAAATAAATTGGTCCACGAAATGATCATAGCGCTCACCGCGGATACGTTCATGACGGTTTCCGATATATAAAGGATCATTTAATAATTTTTCGTTGTTTGTTCCTACGTCAAGAACAACTGGAAGTACTCTGCTTGGATCGATTCCTGCTGCAGCTGTGTATACGGCTAATTTACCGATAGCAATATTAATACCGCCAACGCCCCAGTCGCCAATTCCTAAAATACTTTCTGAATCCGTAATAACCATTAAATCAATATCTTCACTATTTGCATCGATATTTTTAAGAGCTTCTTCAATACCCTCTACATTATCGATTGACAAGTATACGCCACCCGGACGGCGATATTCATGGCTGTATTCTTGGATTGCTTGTCCAACTGTTGGTGTATAAACAACAGGAAGCATTTCTTTCAAGTGATCTTGCAATAAACGATAAAATAATACAGCATTACGGTTTTGTAAATCGTTTAAATATACATTCTTACCAAGGTTATCTGGCTGAGCTAAAAATTGCTCATATGCACGTTTTGCTTGCTCATCTAAAGTTAAAGTCATTGGAGGAAGTAAACCTTCCAATCCTAACGTTTTACGCTCTTCTTTTGTAAAAGCTACCCCTTTGTTTAACATTGGAGCTCCTAAAATTTCTTTCCCACGTAAAGTCGTTTCGATTGTTTCATTATCTGCAAAAAATACGTTGCGCATACGACTATCTTCCTTTCTGTAGACTTGTATGACAAGCATACAAGTTGGTTAGATTTAAGTGATTAACATCTTATATGGATATTACATATTATTCAAATGTCCGTTAACTTTTTATGAATAGCATGCTAATTCATTTGACAATAGTATATTTTATGCCTATCTATTTCTGCTGTCAACTATTTTAGTAGAGCAATTTTTTAATTATAAAGAGGTTGAAATTTCTGAATTAACTATCTTTTATTAATTTTCTTTTTATATAGGTATTAAGAACCCTATTTATTCTATTCATCTCTTTTGGAAAGTCAAAATAATCCTTTAATATGGAAAAAATGTTTAATTATAAAAAATTTATTTTGAAATAATTTTAGTTTGCTTATAAAAGAATATTTTTTATTTTTTTGTCTATGCTGATTAGTGAATTACTATGAATATTCTTTCCTTTCTATCTATACATATAAACTACATAGTTCTTTTTTATAATAATGGAGGTTATTATATGTTAAAACCAGATACAGCTATTATTTTTGGATTTCTTATCGAAGAGGCGGCCAGTCGATTAGACGATCAAGAGATTAAAGAAATTGCGGCTAAAGAGCTAGAAAATGGAGAATTGGTGTTTGAAGAAGCCAGTTATTTTTATAAACGCTTTTTTATCCCTGCTTCTTCTGAATTAAGACAAGCTCTTCGCCGAGAGGTCTTATCGCTTCATTTAACATTAAATCAAATCAAAAATGCTCATGGTAACGGATCCATGTCTAAGATTGCTCATATGCATCAAATTATTGCAGAAACTGAAAAATCAACAAACGAACTTAACAGACTTTTAAATCTTGCGTTCTATGAGGGTGAAGACGATCAGACCTACGCCTCCTTCATGAATATTTTTTCAAATAAATCATAAAAAACCGTCCTTAAGGACGGTTTTTTTATTGAACACCTTTCATTAAACGCTGAATTTTTGGCGAAATCATTAGTACAATTACCCCTAAAATGACCGAAACTCCGCCCAATGCAGCGAAATAAACAACTTGCGAAATGTTTTCATAATATTGAACAAGCTGAGCATTGATTGCCTGTGCCGCTGCGCTTGTTAGGAACCACAAACTCATCGTTTGAGCAGAAAACGCTGCAGGTGCTAGTTTTGTTGTAGTTGATAGCCCTACTGGTGATAAACAAAGCTCTCCAACTACAACTAAGAAGAAGCTTAGCACTAGCCATAGCGGGCTCGCTAATGTTTCATTTCCATGAATACTAGCCGGGATAACCATGACAAGGAAAGAAAGCCCTGCAAATAATAGTCCTAATGAAAACTTCTTTGGTGTAGAAGGCTGTCTGTTTCCTAATTTCACCCAAATTGCTGCAAAAACTGGGGCAAATATAATAATGAATAACGGATTTAACGATTGGAACCAGCCAACTGGAATTTTAAAGCCGCCATAAGTTAGCTGTGTATGATCTTTTGCATACGTTGCTAAAATTGTTGACCCCTGCTCTTGAATTGCCCAGAACATTACTCCAGAAACAAAAAGAGGGATATAAGCTAATACGCGTGAACGCTCATCAGCTGTTGTCTTGGGACTCTTATACATAACCACAAAGTAAATAATAGGAATAACAATCGCTAAAATACTTACAAATAAAATAACGCCTTCAACTGTTAAAATACCTGCTAAAGAAGTCAGTACAATAAAGATAGCAAGTACAACTACAGCAAGTGCAATAGTACCAAAAACTTTTTTGCGCTCTTCTGGTTTTAAAGGGTTTGGAACTTGTCTACCTGCACGCCCTAGGTTTTTACCTCGTGTAGCCATAAATACGATTAGGCCTAAAAGCATTCCTACTGCCGCGATTCCAAAACCTAAGTGATAGTTATACTTTTCACCTACTGTTGAAACAACTAGCGGCGCGATAAATGCTCCAGCATTTACACCCATATAGAAGATACTAAATCCAGCATCTCGACGGTTATCAGTCGGGCTATACATATCGCCCACAACGCTTGAAACGTTTGGTTTTAATAAACCTGTTCCGATGATAATCAAGAACATTGAAATAAACAGCGCTGTTACACCTGCTGGCAACGCAAGCACTAGATGTCCGAGCATAATAAATATACCGCCGTAAAACACCGTATTAGACGTACCTAAAATGCGGTCTGCAATCCAACCGCCAATAATTCCAGACATATAAACAAGGGAACCATAAATAGAAAAGATCGCTAAAGCGGTTCCTTGTTCCATTCCTAATCCACCGTTTGCAATTGTATCGTACATGTACAATACAAGTAGCGCACGCATTCCATAGTATGAAAAACGCTCCCAGAATTCTGTAAAGAACAAGGTAAATAAACCTTTAGGATGTCCGAAGAATCCTTTTTGAGGAACTGTTTCATACACTTTTTCTCTCTCTACCGACATATTCCTTAACCTCTCTTTCAACCGTAAACCATCATAGACAAAACTGTCAAAAAATTATGATGATATAAAAAAATAGAAACAAGAAAATTTTATTCTTATAAAATGATTCTGTCAATATCAGAATTTTACAATGAGTGCATAATATACGGTTTTTCGTTATAAAATTGCACCTATAAAAAGCTTTAAATCAAGATTTCTTTTCTTGAAATATCTTTTTGAAAATTTTTTTATACAAAACCCTTGATTACAAAGCATCTGATTATCTACTTTTCATACAACCAGATAATATTTTTCTTTTTGGGGAATTTTTCTTTATATTTAAAAAGAAGCTTTATTCTTTTTAAATTATGCTTCCCTCAATCAAAAATATACTTTTTTAAAATAATAAAACCTTCTTTAAAAATGTCTCTTTTGTTATAGTAGATACTCTTTTTTCACCTATGTAATACTTTTAATATAAGTCATCCTCATTTTTTTATGTAAAAAAAGAGATAAAAGGTTTATTTTTCATCTCTTTTTTCACTGTGCCTACAATTTTACGTATTCACCATTTACCATTTGTCCTTTGTGAAGAGGAAACACACCTTCTTCTTTAGTGTATACAATCGTTCCTCTATTAATGGTAGTTAAAATAACGCTATTAAATACCGTTCCTTCATATATACTGTGCTTATGTTTGAAAACCATTCCTTCTTTTGTCACTTTTTCAGTTTGATCCAGATCAACGATAACCAAATCCGCATCGGCTCCTAGCAAAATGCTTCCTTTTTTGGGATATAAGCCGAATCGTTTAGCTGGATTGGTTGATACAAGCTTTGAAATGTGAGAAAGAGAAATCCCTCTAGTGATCGCTCCTTCACTAATCATTGCTTGCAAAGAGTACTGACCGCCTGATATTCCACCCCAAACTTTAAATAAATCATTCTGATGAACTGTTTTTAACTCAATCGGGCAAGGAGAATGATCCGAAGAAATCATATCTACTTCTTCTGATTGAATACATGCCCATAATTTTTCTTTTTGACTCCTGCTGCGAAGAGGAGGTGCACACTTAGCCGTTACGCCAATTTCTTCAAAGTCTTCCTCTGTAAAAAGTAAATAATGCGGACAAGTTTCCAGCGTAACGTTCATTCCATTCTTCTTTGCTTCCGTAATAAGCTGCACTGCTTCATAGCTGCTAATGTGTACAAAGTGAAGCGGACATCCCGTTTCTTCACCGTACTCAAGCGCTTGCTTTACTGCGTTTACTTCTGCTACAACCGGTCGCGTTTCTAAATAATCTTTAATAGCCGTTTGCTTTTGATTCTGTTTAGCCTGTTCAAGCTTTTGTATTAAGTCATTTCTTTCAGCATGCAGGGCAAGCACTTTATTTAGTTTTGCAATCTCTTTCATTCCTTCGTATAATGTGAGGTCATCTGAGAAATCAAATTCAGAACCTGCTTCTGACATAAATGCTTTAAAACCTATTACACCCGAATGAGCCATTTTGGCTAATTCTTCTTTATTACCAGGAACCAACCCTCCCCATAGACCGTAATCTACTACTGACTTTTGATCAGCCAGCTTTTTCTTTTCCCACAGCGCTGCTTCTGTTACGGTAGGAGGAACGCCGTTTAAAGGCATATCAAAATATGTAGTGCAGCCTCCTGCGGCCATAGATGCTGAACCGTAGTCAAACCCTTCCCAATGGTCTCGGCTCGGTTCATCAAAATGCACATGAATATCAATCATTCCAGGCAGAACATATTTGCCTTTAGCATCTACGTATTTTTTTGCTGGTATGCTAACACCTTGCGCTATTTCTGCAATCTTTCCTTTTTTAACACCTATGTCCGCTTTTACTATTTCGTCTTCTAATACGACCGAACCATCCCGAATAATTAAATCGTACATATTATCAAACTCCCCCTTTACTTACTTCATCTTTTTGTTAAACGAAGTAGTCTGCTATTGTTCTATCATGCACTGTTTCCTTTAAAAAGTCTTTATCATTGTAAAGAACCCTGACACACAGACTGATTATTACGTCAGTTAATATAACTGAATTATCTGATTTTTTCATTCGCCATTTTGTCTAAACTTTTCTTTTTCATTTGGTCACTTTCACTAACTGAAAAGAGATGGAGACATAACTAAATCAACGGACGAACAAATTGGATAAACGAAACCTACCTCCACTCTAACCATAAAAAAATCCGAACGAGTTTGATTCTCCATCAAGAATCAAACTCGTTCGGATCTTCCTTCAACTAATTTTGTCACAGTCTCTTTTAACTCTTTTTTACTTTTTGTGACATTGGCAACCTTACTGTAAATGTACTTCCTTTTTCTTGTTCACTTTCTACATCAATTTTGCCTTTATGTGTTTCTACGATCCATTTAGCGATTGCTAGGCCTAGCCCGTGACCTCCCATTTGACGGGATCGGGATTTATCAGCACGATAAAAGCGGTCGAAGATTCGATCCTTTTCGTCGGGATGAATTCCAACCCCTGTATCACGTACTTTTAATGTACATTCACTCCCGTGCTGAACCACTTGAATGTTTACACTTCCATGAGGAGTCGTATATTTAATCGCATTGTCTAACAAAATGTAAATCAGCTGAGTGAGACGCTCTTGATCTCCAGTTACAACTAATTTTTCAGGCGTATCCAGCTGCAAATCAATATGTTTAGAAATCGCTAGAGTTTCAACCGATTCCATTACCTTTTGTACAGCATCTGTAATATCAAATGGCATCATTGCTTTTTCTACTTTATTAGAGTCTGAGCGTGCAAGCGTAAGTAAATCACTGACGAGACTCGTCATCCGCTTCACTTCAGCTTTCATATTATTAATTAATTTTTTAGAGAAGGGATCTTCTGTTACTTCCTCCTGCATTTCTAAAGCGTTGATAGAAGAAAGCATAACGCTAAGCGGTGTCCTTAGCTCATGGGATGCATCCGCCACAAATTCTTTTTGCTTTTGGAAAGCTGTTTCAATTGGGACCATGGCACGTTTTGACATTAAGCGGCTGATATAAATGGCTACTCCTACAAACAGTACCGTAAGGCTCAGCATAATAATGAGGAGCCACTTTAACAGCTGATAAAGAAACGAAACGTCTTTTCCAATATAAAGCATCCCTAAAAATTGGCCTTTATAAAAAATAGGTTCCCCCGCCATCATTAAATCAATATCTATTTTGCCTTCCCCGTTTTGCCCTTTTACTCCTTCGATGTGCTCAAAACTAGGACGCGGGGCTTTTATTCGTTCTTTTCGCACTTCGTTTTCAATAGGGATCCATCCATCAATTAAATCTAACAAGTTAGAGCGAAGACGCTCACTCGCTTCGTTGCCCATAATAAGGTCCCCTTCAGGACTGATGACATAATAAAAAAACTGGTCTTCACCGGCTACGACAATGTTTTTATACTCTTCTTTCGACTGTTGATTCGAACTGTTTACCGCTTGTTTAATTAAGATGCTTTGGACAATTCGAGACTCTTGTTTTAACATGCTATTTAAGTTTTGCTGCTGACTATTGGATACAACCACATACACCAATGCATAAACAATAAATACGAATAAAAGCAGAAACAGCATTAGCAATGCGCTGTATCGGAATGTTAAACGATTTTGCGTCTGGCTGAATAAATCTTGCTTTACTTTTTGTTTTACTTTCTGTTTAGCCCTCGTAAGAAGTTTAGCTTTCAATTTTGTAGCCTACTCCGCGAATGCTTTGAATAAGATCCTGTTTGTTAAATTTCTCTAGTTTTTTTCGCAAAAGTTTAACCGTCGCATCAATCGTTTTAATCGAAACATCTGATTCATATCCCCATACCCTGTCTAAAATAATATCCCGGGAAAGAACTTGTCCTTTGTTTTTTACTAAAAAATCTAGCAGTTGAAATTCACGAGGACTTAATTGAATAAACTCCTCGTCAAACTGCACGGTTTGACTTGCTCTTTTTAATATCATGCTGGCAATCTCTACTTCTTCTTCTAAAATTGGTGCATAATTACGACGAGCCAAAGCGCGAAGCCTTGCAAGCAGCTCGTCAATTTCAAATGGCTTAATAACGTAATCATCCGCTCCCGCATCTAAGCCTTGTATACGATCTTGAACCGCATCTTTTGCTGTTAACATAAGAATGGCCCCGGCGTATCCTTCTTTTCTTAGACGTTTACATACATCGATTCCGTCTCCATTGGGCATCATCCAGTCAAGAATTAACACATCATAATGTGCTTCAGATGCATAGTCATATGCATCATTCCCTTCCGTCACCCATTCGACGTTATAGCCTCCTTTTTTCTTCAGCATATAACTAACTAATTCACCTAGCTGCAAATCATCTTCTGCTAGCAGTACGTTCATTTTGCGTAACTCCTTCCTTCGTTTGATACATTTATTTCCCTGCATCCTTTTGTTTACTTTATTATACAAAAAGAATCAGCAGAAACAAGCTGCCTCTACTGATCTCTTTTCATTTTAATTTTCCCTACCTGTATTAAGAACGAGAGCAAACTGCTGTTCAGCCGTTCGCGTCTTTTGTACTTTTATGAATGACTAACGATTTGATTTGAATATGAAGGATTTGATCCATTAACAGTTTCTGTGACCTTTACAACACGCCGGCATATTTCAGCTCGTACACCTCTGTGCTTCAATTGTTCGACGATTTTTTCTAATTTGCTATAAGACGCTGTTTGTTTCATATCCATCCCCTCATTTCGTTAAGGTATTATTTATGAATCAAGTTTGTTTGTAATATCATACTTTTTCTTTAGCTTTTGTAACCATGTTGGATACTCTGTTTGGTATTTTTGATCAAGCAGCGTTTGCTTGATTTTTGCTTTGCTGTTTTCATATGTTGCTTTTTGGGCTTCTTTTTTGCCTGTTACTTTAATAATATGGTAACCGTATTCTGTTTTAACAGGATCACTTACTTCATTTACCTTCATTGAAAATGCTTTGTTGGCAAAAGCTTCGACCATATCGCCTTTTTTGAAGTATCCAAGGTTTCCGCCATCTGATTTAGAAGCTGTATCCGTTGAATATTCTTTTGCTAGCTTTGCAAAATCTTCTCCTTTATCAAGCTTTGCCTTTACTTCTTTTGCTGTTTTTTCGTCTGCTACTAAGATATGACTAGCTTTTACCTGTGCTTCTGTAGCTAGTGAATCTTTATTTTGATTAAAGTACGATTTCATTTCACTATCTTTAATATTAATAGTCGACTCGACCATTTTTTTTGCTTCAATATTCGTCTTTAAATCTTTTTTCAGCTCTGACAATTTTACACCGCTAGATGCTAATGCTTGATTTAGTGCATCTTCTCCACCGTACTGACTTTTAAGGTTTTCTAATTCAGCATTAATTTCTTTATCGGTTACTTTAATATTTTGTTTAGCTGCTTCTTTTGAAATGACTTTTTGTTCGATTAGTGAATCAAGGACGCTTGATCCTCCTTGAGCAAGAAGAGCATCATACAGCTGATCTTTTGTGATTTTTTCATCACCAACGGTAGCAACTACCTTTGATTTATTCATTGCTACGGCACCAATAGCTACTGCAGCAATAATGACAACGGCTGCGATAATCATAATTATTTTGTTTTTAGACATCATTAAACTCCTTTTCCATTTCTCATTACTTACCTAAACTTAAACTTTTGCGCGTTGGTAACGGTTTAAGCTCAATTAAAGGCCTTGCAATCGTAGATACGTATTTACTCGACAACAGCCACGCCACTCCACAAGCTCCAATCAAAAGAATGCTGTATCCTTGTACACTTTCTATCCAGTCTCCAAAAGAAGATAAGCGAATATATTTAATCAGAAATCCATGTAGCAAATACACATAAAAGGTTTGAGCACCTCGAGATGTAAAAGACATCGTCTGTGTAGGGGTCAAAGCTAAAAAGGAAACCGTCATTGCTAAGCTGATGCTATAAAATAGTGTACGAATGATCATTCCCTCTACTTGATTTACACCTAAGGAGGCATAAGATTTTGAACCAAATAGCCACTCCTTCTCAAAATCCGGTGCTACGTACTGGATCCACAGAGCAATAATGAGCAATGTGCCTCCAGCTATTTTCTTACAAGAAACAGACGTCAACTTTTTAAAATGTTCTTTTTTCATATAAAACCCTGCTAAGAAGAAGGGGAAGAATACAAATGTTCTAGAAAGACTTAACGTTGTTTCTAGCGGTTCACATAAGCCAATCATAATTCCTAAAACTGCCGCGACGGCTAAAGGATATTTGATCTTTGTAAAAATGAACAGCATCGCATTCCAACAAAATAAACTTAGTAAAAACCACAGTGACCAAGCTGGCTGAAATACTGAAACTTCAAATGACGATTCATCATACAGTTTATAATCATATACCGCATAGATAAGTTGAAAGATAATATAAGGAAGTAATACTTTCTTCGCCATCTTCCACATATATCCTTTCTTTCGGTATCCTTTTGCAAAATATCCGCTTATTAAAATAAACGCTGGCATATGAAAAGTATAAATAAATATGTAGAGTGTTCGTAACCACTGTTCATCATTAATGAAGGGAGTTAACAAATGGCCAAACACTACCAGTACAATTAAGATAAATTTCACGTTATCAAAATACGCATCCCGCTTAGCCATTTGACTTCCTCCTTTCTTTTACGTTCTATGGATTTGTACGACGTGCTGCTGCGAATATCTTTTCTTTACATCCCTTACTATACATAGTGAAAATGAAAAAACAGTGAAAACTTTTCTTTTTTCTATTTTTAAATAAGGCGCCGCTAAATAAGTTTGACAAATGGCGCCTCTTTCTCTACTATATAGATACGCACCCTATCCAATTCAATTTCGCTTGTTGCGGGACACTTAACCAGTACGGATGGATAGGGTGTTTTTGTATGCAAAAAAAAGCAGAAGACCTAGGTCTTCTGCTTTTTATTTTGCTATAGGCTGACTGTCATCTTTTCCGTTTTCTTTTTTACTTTTTAAATAATAAAACAGATAACAAAAAAGGACAAATGGGATACCGCAGTATAATGCGATACGCTGACTCTTATCAAAAGCAAGTCCTACACAAGCAGCAAAGCATAAAACGAATGCTAAGATAGGAACGAGAGGATATAAAGGAGCTTTGTAAACAAGCTTTGATGCATCATTTCCTTCTTTAATATAGCGTCTTCTGAACATAAAATGAGAAGCTGCAATAGCCATCCATACAGCTACCACCGCAAATCCAGAAATAGAAACTAATACTAAGTAAACAGTAGTTGGTGCAACCACGCTTGACAGCAAGGACAGACAAGCCACTCCCATGCTGATAAGCAACGAATTAAATGGAACTCCTTTAGACGTTACTTTCCCTAACCAGCTGCTAACCATTTTTTGATCGGATAATGACCAGAGCATTCTCGAGCATGCATATAAGCCTGCATTAGCGTTTGATAGTAAAGCTGTTAAAATAACCAAGTTCATAATATCTGCTGCATAAGGAATACCTATTTGATCAAACACCGTCACAAAAGGACTTTCTAACACTCCTGCTTGTTTCCATGAGATCAACCCAGATAGTACAAACATGGCGCCGATAAAGAAGAAGAATGTACGCCAAATGATATTTTTAATGGCTCGAGGTATGTTCTTTTCTGGATCTTCGGTTTCTCCCGCCGTAATACCAATTAATTCTGTTCCTGAAAAAGCAAAACTTACGGAAACCATCGTAATTAATACAGGCATAAGTCCATTTGGAAATAAACCGCCCTCTCCTGTAAAATGAGAAAGCATCGGCGCTTTTTCATGACCGCTAAGGGGAATGAATCCAAACATCGCTGCTGCGCCTAAAATAATAAATACAATAATCGTTAATACTTTAATACTTGAAAACCAAAATTCTGTTTCGCCGAAAAAACGTACAGATGTTGCATTTAAACCAAATAATAAAAGAGCAAACAGCGCGCTCCATATCCAAACCGAAACGTCAGGAAACCATCTTTGCATAAGCAGCCCAGACGCTGTAAACTCCGAACCGACAGATACTACCCAAGTCAGCCAGTAGAGCCAGCCCACCGCAAAACCAGTTCCCGGCCCTATAAACTTTGTAGCGTATACTTGAAATGATCCTGACACAGGCATTGCTACGCTTAGTTCCCCTAGACATATCATGACTAAATACATAATTAATCCACCGATTAAATAAGCAAGGAGCGTTCCCCCAGGACCTGCTGCATTAATTGTATAGCCAGAATTAAGAAACAACCCCGTACCGATAACACCGCCAAGGGAAATCATAAATAAATGACGGCTTTTCATTTTTCTTTGTAACTGATTCATAGATGTTGTATTCTCACCCATTATGTACCTCCTTTTTATAGTAAACCCATCCAAAAACTTGGTTTTTTTACATATTCTCTATAGTCTCTTCTCTTCAGGAATAGGCTCTATTTCTTCGATATGTACGAATTTTGTATACTGTATACAATATACACTTCTTAAATCTTTTTACGATTATATCATTTTTCAGATTTTTTACAACAATGAATAGTAAAAAATATTTCAATAATTCTATTTTTTTATATTCTAACTAAGATTAAATGAAGTGATATGATATGATTATTTTTACACCTGTACGTTCTTTCTTGCTATTTTTATACTCTTTCATCACCATGACATGAAGAGAAAGAACAGCTGATGCGATATTTATTTTAGGGGGAAACAATGAACAAGGGGCCTATGATTTATCATTCATTAAAAGATCATGTATATAACTACATAGCAAGTCAAATTCAAGAAGGTACACTGCTGCCTAACGACAAAATAAATGAAGCCAGCATTTGTTCTCAGCTGAATGTCAGCCGAACGCCTGTAAGAGAAGCGCTTATTAAATTAGCTTCAGACAACCTATTAGAATACAGACCGCGCAGAGGGTTTACTGTAAAGGAAATTGATACACACAAAAAACTAGAAGTGTTTGAAATCGTCGGTGCTTTAGATGGTCTGGCAGCTGCCTTGTCGATTGATCACTTAACTGAAGAAGATTTTACGAAGATGGATGAGCTTATTAAAAAAATCGATGTTTCGATTGAATCAGAAAATTATCAGGATTATCAAAAATATCAAACATATTTTCATCGAGTATATTTGAACCGATGCGATAATGTGACCTTAAAAGAACAGCTTATGTCTTTACAAGACGGATTCATCAGACAAACGTACTTTAGCGATGACAAAAAAGAGCTATACGCCATTTTACGCGTAATGAATGAACATCACCGCCATATTCTAAAACTTCTGCAGCAGAAAAAAAAGGCGGATGTTCAGCTTTACCTTCAAAATGTTCACTGGAAAATCGAATACCCAGAAATGATTTGATCAAAAAGAACTCGAGACATAACTAAATCAATTCGATCAACAGCTAGAAGAAACGAAATACATGAAACCTACGTTTATCATACAAATGAAAAAATCCGAACGAAGTTGATTCTTCATTAAGAATCTCAATTCATCGTTCGGATTTTTCTTCAACTAAAACTCTTTTGTCCCAGCCTCTTTTATTTTGCTATGGCAGAACGCTGTTTTTCTTCTTTTACGTACCAAATGAATTTCCCCGTATATCCGTAAACAATCGCCAAAATAATAGAGACAAAACTGAGCCACATAAACGGCAGATAAGCGAATGTAGAAATCCCAAGCGTTGTAGCTAGAAATACACCGTTATCCGTCCACGGAACCATTCCAGAAGTTAAGGTTCCCCCTACTTCTGAGTTACGGGCAAGCACTAGACGCTGTATTCTTAACTTATCATAACTTTTCTCCATAATTTTCGGTGTTAAAATTAATGAAACATACATCGCACAACCAAATATATTTCCTAATAATCCAACGAAAATAGTAGAAGCCGTAACGTTTCCTGAATTGACAAGAATTTTTTCAAATTTAGATAGCAGGACTTCTAAGACGCCGAGCTCATCTAATAACCCGCCAAATCCTAGGCCAAAAATAATGACAATAATAGAACCGACCATGCTTAAAATTCCGCCACGATTTAATAGCTCACTTAAAAATGTGTTGTCGGTATTAATTTTAAACCCTTCATAAGCCGTATTAAATGCGCTCGCCACATCCATATGTTGAAAGACAACTGCCCATATAATTCCTAATAATGAACCAACCGCAATTGCTGGAAGAGAAGGTTTCTTTAATGCTAAAAGGACAATGACAGCCAAAGCCGGAATCAGCATCCACCCGCTGATGTGAAATGTATCCAACAGCGAAGATTTTAATTCTTCTACCCGTCCAGCATCAAAATCTTTTCCCCCATACATAAACCCTGTTACCGTAAATAATACTGCCGTAATGAGATAAGCAGGAATATCCAATACTAACATTGCTTTTACGTGATCGATAACGTTCACTCGGGCCATTGACGCAGATAAAATGGTACTATCAGAAAGAGGAGAAAGCTTGTCTCCAAAATAAGCTCCTGAAATCACGGCTCCAGCTACTAAAGGAAGCGGCATACCTAAGCCTTGTCCGATTCCCATCATCGCGATTCCGGCTGTACCAACCGTTCCCCAAGATGTTCCTGTTGAAATCGAGGTAATAGAGCAAATGATCAGTGTAGCAAGTAAAAAGAATGTTGGATTAATAAACTCTAATCCAAAATAAATAAGAGAAGGAACAACTCCTCCGGCAATCCATGTTCCAATTAACGTACCGACGGCTAATAAAATTAAAATAGCTTCTAAGCCGTTTGATATTCCTCTTGTAATGGCCCCTTGCAGCTGATTATACGTATACCCAAGTCGTACTCCTAGCGCCATAACAATAAACCATGAAATAAATAAAGCGAGCTGAATAGGTAAATCAAAAACAGTTGCAAACGAAATAACAACAGCTAAAAATAAAGCAAGCACAATCATTATTTCCCACATAGATGGTAAACGGGTTGTGTTCAAACTAGCTCCTCCTAAACTGGTATGTAGATTCTGGAATGTGGTATCGTTTAAGAGCAAAACGTCCTTATTTTTTAATTGTTCCTCTTACTGCTCCAACGTATGTATTTCTATGAGTACTTAAACAATAAACTGCATCTTTTTAAGAACATAAAATAAGGATACTCGCGTAAACAATAAGCCATCTTTCTTTTATCCAGTGGTCATAATACCATAAGAGTGTGCTTTCTTACAAGACTCGTTATAAAGCGCTTTCTGTTTGTTTATACATTTTAATATATAAATATATTTTCATTTATTTTATTCAACGAAAAGAGGAAAGTAACATGAAAGAATATGCAACGTTTGCAGGAGGATGCTTTTGGTGCATGGTCGCTCCTTTTGATCAGCTTACAGGAATCATTAGTATCCGCTCGGGCTACGCTAGAGATGAACAAATCGCTTCTGAAGCTAAACAGGAAAGCGAGTACGTAGAGGCCGTGCAAATTGTATGGGATCCTTCTCAAATTACGTTTGAAGAGCTGCTTAACCTGTATTGGCAGCAAATTGACCCTACGGATTCCGCCGGACAGTTTTCAGACCGCGGACCATCGTATCGAGCCATTATTTTTTATCATAACGAAAAGCAAAAAGAAGTGGCTCTCGATTCTAAAAGAAAGCTCGCCCAAAGCGGACGTTTTAAGAACCCTATCGTCACACCTATTTTACCTTTTTCTTCTTTTTACGAAGCAGAAGAACAGCAGCAGGATTATTATCGAAAAAATGCATTTCACTATAAATTATACAAAGAAGGCTCGGGGCGAACTGATTTTCTGACGCAGCATTGGCCCAAGGACCGCTCTTACCTTAAAAAGTGCCTAACGCCTATGCAATATTTTGTTACGCAGGAAAACGGAACCGAACCCCCTTTTACAAATTTATATTGGAATAACAAAAAAAAAGGAATTTACGTTGACCTTCTAACTGGAGAAGCACTGTTCAAAACGTCAGATCAGCTTCCTTCTCATACAGGCTGGCCCATTTTTAAGCGTCCTATCTTATACGGAAACATAAAAAAAGTGCCGGCTCAGCATTCAACAGCGCTAAAAAGCAAAGAAGGAGATAACTATCTTGGTTTACTTTTAACAGAAGAAAACAGCGAATACTATCAAGTAAATTCTGCGGCTCTTCGCTTTATTCCAAAAGAGAAGCTTAAAGAAGAAGGCTATGAAGATTTTTTAATTTTATTTTGATGCCTATACTTTCTTAAACGGGTAAAAATAAGCAGTTACTTTCTTTGCGTAGTGTACAGTTAAATTATGATAGTCCGCCGGACGCAAAAAAGGCTGAGTGATAGAATCATCTCTTATTTCACACTCTCCTTTTTGCAGCTCCCAAGGATCATGATAAAGGTCTCCTCTGTAGACATTTCCTTGATGAGTGGTAAATAAGCAATAGCGCTCTGTAAGCCAATGAGCTAATTCTCCTTTTCTACTGCGATAGGACGGAGAAGTACCTCTATATGTAAGCTTTACTCGCTCTTTTTTTGAGTCTCTGTGCGTTCGAACTGACTGAAAAGAAATATAGTTCTGAGTTTTGTTGAATGTCATAGCAGCGTGGTAATAAGGCAAGTGAAAAAACTGACGAGCAATCCATACTCCTAGTGGATTGCTTGCGTCTAAACTAAAAAAATAAACGCCTTTTTCCCCTTTATATGTAACATAGGTACGCACATTTAGCTCATATAGCCGTGAAAAGATGGGCACGGCGGGCGTTCCTTTGAATCGAATGTCTGTCATCGTAAAAGGCACAAGCGCAATCCACGCTTGACCATTATAGGTGTCAGGCTCTAACTGACTCGGCAATAAAGAAGCCAAAAATGCCGGATCTACAGGCCAATGAATAAACAGTAAATCTTTCCACGTTTGTTTCATTATCCAATTATTTTTCACTTCTTGGTCCCTCCTTTTTCTAGATGTTCTTTTCCATTAATTCAGCGGCTGCCGATTTGCCTGACAAATATGCGCTCTCTAACCGTGAGTGATTCGTCTCGTCTTCCCTTCTTAAAAAAGCATCTCCTGCCACCAGTAGCGACGGCATAATTTTAGCAAAGGGCTGATGAAGAACTTGTTCAACCTCTGCATAGCGCCATTTCTTTATCTGGATGCTTTTAATATGATTTGCACCTATCCATTCTTTTATTTCATTTTTTATCATCGGCAGCAACTCACGTTCATGTTCATCAACATGTTTTTCTGACCAGTCTTTATTCATATATATGCTAAGAACGGGCGTCTTTGATATTCCTTTTTGCTCATGATTAGTGATTCTTTGGATTGTGCCAGATGGATTCGTGAGTTGACCATGATCACCAAACAGCGTCTCTGTGTAAAGCTCCACGATAGCAACCAAGCAAGGACTGAATTTCAGTGTTTTAAGAATAGATTGGTCCACCTGTAACCTGCTGTTATTAAGCATCTCAATAACCTGAGGAGACGGAGGTGTAAGAATGATATCAGTAGCTTCAAAAATCTCATTTTCTTCTGTATATAACTGATACCTTCCGTTTTGAAAATCAATGGCTTGAACTTTTCGATTTACATATACGCGTAGATCTTCAGCTAAATATTTAGCTAGCGCATTCATGCCATTCGGACTTTGATACCGAGGGTGATGGTCACCAAACCACTTCTTAACCTTTCTATCACCTATCCATTTATTTACGTCTTGTTGAAATTCATCGGATCTCACTGTAAAAAATTGAGCTCCGTGATCTGCTTTTCCATCCCCTACTCGTCGGGTAGCCATTCGTCCCCCTACACTTTTACTCTTATCAAGAAGAAAGACCTCTATTCCCTCTTTTTGCAATTCAGCCGCTGCTGTAAGGCCCGTCATTCCAGCACCTACTATGCCTACTCGTCTCATTTTTTCCTCCTTATTTAACGCATTTATTTACAGTATAAAAAAAGCGGAATGATTGAGCTAATTTAAACTGTCTTTTTCATTTACCTTTGCTCCTGCTTGTCTCAAAAAAATAGTCTACGATTCCTTTCATCTGAGTATACTTGTCGTATACAAATATATCTTTACCTGCTAGCACGTCTATAAATAGGAGGACTGTCACATGATGCTCTATGATATTAAGCATAAAGTATATTACGAAGTATTTAATACAGCTCGCCCTAAAATGAAGGACGCTCACCAAGGACGAAGCTGGGGATATGTTTATAAAAATCTCAATGGACAACCTACCAAGTTTTGGATTGACTTTACGCACGGACGTTTTATGTACTTTCAAGTTGAAGGCAAGTGGTATCGCGTGCAATATTTGCAGTCCAATGATAAGAAAAAAACAGCAGATGTCTTTAAAGGCGCTCTCATTGATTTGATTTTAGATGGAATGGACCTCAAGTTAGTACGAGGAAACTTTGAAAAGAGAAGACTCTTAGCTTTATAACACATAGAAAAACAGCCGTAAAAGCAGGACTGCTTTTACGGCTGTTTAATTGTACGAGGAGTAATCAATATTTCAACCCTTCTATTTTTCGCTTGCCCCTCTGCTGTATTGTTAGATGTCACCGGTTTGAACTCTCCAAATCCTTTTGCACTGAACATGCTTGGATTAAGCTTATCGTTTTTTAAGATAACTTTCATAAAGTTAACTGCTCTCATCACGCTTAACTCCCAGTTGGATTCAAAACCAGCGTTGCGAATAGGTACGTTATCGGTGTGGCCGCTAATAATAATATTACGAGGAGGATCAATCACCAAAAGCTCTGAAATATCATTTGCGATTTTTGTATCTTCACTCCGCACTTGTGCTCTTCCCGAATCAAACAATACATTGTCTCGAATGGAAATTAAGAGACCTTCCTCGGTTAGCGAAGTCTGTAATTGATTTGTTAAGTTTTTCTTTTGAATATACGCATTAATTTTAGATTGAATTTGCTGAAGCTCTTCTTGATCAGCTTCTCGAATGGTTTGCTCCTTTTGTTCGCTCGTTAACGATTGTGAAGAAGCAGGAGACTGATTGGGAGCTGTCTCTACTTCATTTGTTTTTTCCGTACTTTTAGCTGCAGGAGTATTTGAAGGCTGAACCGCTTCTTCAGATTCCTGCAGAGATTGAAATTCCATCACGCCCGTTCCTCCAACGAACGCTTCATTAAATGCGCGGGAAAGGTTCTTAAATTTTTGCGCATCCACTGAGCTCATTGCAAACAATACAATGAATAAAGCAAGTAAAAGTGTAAGCAAATCTGAGTAAGGAAGCAGCCAGCTTTCGTCAACATGGTCCTCTTCATGCTTTCGTTTTCTGCGTCTACTCATTTATGCCCACTTCGCTTTCTTGAAGAAGCTTTTTACGTTCCGCTGTTGGCAAATAGGAAGCCAGCTTTTGCTCAATTACTTTCGGTGTTTCTCCTTCTAGAAGTGAAAGCACTCCTTCGATCATCATATACTTTACCTTTACTTCATGTTTCGATTTACGCTTCAGTTTATTTGCAAACGGATGCCATAGTACATACCCAGTAAAAATACCAAGAAGCGTAGCAACAAACGCCGCGCTGATCGCATGTCCTAGCGTATCCGTATCTTCCATGTTCCCAAGCGCAGCAATTAACCCTATAACAGCTCCAAGTACACCCAGAGTTGGAGCATATGTACCTGCTAAAGCGAAAATACTTGCACCCGTTTGATGTCTCTCTTCCATAGCATCAATTTCTTCAGACAACACGTCTCGTATATAATCCGCACTTTGACCATCAATAGCTAAATTCAAACCATTTTTTAAGAAAGGGTCATCTACATCAATAATTTGGGCTTCAAGTGATAGTAACCCTTCTTTTCGAACAACTTGTCCCCATTCTGAAAACATGGATACTAAATCAACGGGCTGCAGCATTTTTTGTTCTTTAAACAGGACACCAAACAGTTTTGGGACTCTTTTGATTTCATTTGAAGGAAATGCAATCACTACTGCTCCGACGGTTCCGACAATAATAATTAAAATAGCAGCCGGATTTCCTAACACAGATGGATTAACCCCTTTGAAAAACATGCCTACAATAAGAGAGGCTATTCCTAAAATCAGTCCAATAAAAGATGTTTTATCCATATGTAATTCTCCTATCCTTAACTTCCTGTTCTTTCTTTTTGTGTATCTTATCCTCATCTTTTATTTCGACTATTTCATAGAATTTTTAAGCTTTTTATGAATCATATTTACAATTACATCTTTTCTCTATTATAAAAACACTTTTTTCAACTTTTCATACAGAATATCTGAAGGTCCAGCTATAATCGCTACAATTTGATTTTCCACATAAATAGCAGCCGTCATCTTATTATCAATATCAGCTAAAATTGCAAACCCGACGTTAATATTCAACTTTACTCACCTCTGTAACGTTGTTGTTTATTCAACATATAAAAAGAGCAGTCTTACCATTTATTTTTCCGTGTTTTATTGACATTTGTAAATTTTATATTAAGATTATGTAAATGAGTTGACAAAATGGAGGTGATATTATGCTACTAGAAAAATACTGTAAAGACACTGATTTAATGATTATCCAGTTTACAATCGAACTAACAAAAGATATTCATGCTAAAATCTCCGCACGTACTTTATTTTATGAAGAACAGGTGATACGTTATGCTGAAAAAAGAATACGTTCTTTCTTACATCCTCTTTCCCTTAAACATACGCTAAAATTTGTCTATCAATCTGAAATACTACAAACCATTCTATTCAAATTAAAACCAACTTTTGAACAGCAGCACGTACTGCGCTGTATTTCATCTTAAAAAGGAGTTCCCTTTAGCGGAAACTCCTTTTTGATTTGATTCTACGATATAGACGATATGCTTTTCTGATAACGTTTAAAAGCGGATACGGCAAGCGGATATGGTATTTATCAATAAACGGATAAAAGGTGTAATAAGCTTTTACAAGGTCTGTCCATTTTTTATCAATACCCTCCTTATAAAAGTCAGAAATATCCACCACATATCCTCTTCCATCTTTCATCATGACATTTTTGCCATGCACATCATACGGGTTTAACCCCTGGCTTCTTGCATAGTCCAAAGCTTTGTTCACATCTTTTATGACTTGTTCTGGAATCTTTATTCCCCGCTGTACAGCATCATACAAAGTAACACCTGTAAGTCTTTTTAAAATCAAGTACGTCTTTCCCTCATGAAAAAGTTGAGAATAAGCTGGGTGAACGCCCAGCTTTCTATACACTTGCGCTTCTTTTTTTACACCATAAACGTCTCTTCCGTATACTTTTACGACAAATTCAGGATAATTCTCGTGCGTAAACACACCGGCATAGTTTCCTTTACCAATAAGTACCCACTCTTTTGTTTTGTTCGTAACTTCAACTGGATCATAGTCACTTTCACTTTGAATCTTAACTTGCGTTAGTAATGATGTTTCAACTAGCGACACTAACTGTTTAATTGTTTTATCCATAGTCCCCTCTAAAAATCCTTCAGTAATCTCTATCAAATATTATCCTATGATAAATCTCAATGCAGGATGTGTCAATAAATTGACAGCCTGATATAAAGAGGGAAAGGATTCCCGTTCATTCAAGACTGCGTGTGAACTTTGTGAACATTCACATCCAGTTCTTCTTTCATATTCAGCATAACGCCCGCCATCGGAGCAATAGGCTCGGGCTTAGTCAGTTGAAATAAAAAGCGCTTTGTCATTTCTGACAGAAAAATAGTTACTATTTCAGTGATATAGTCCATGCCTCTTTCCGCTTGATGCTCAATCCCAAGCGGCATATACATATAGCTTGGGACATCAATGGACCCTCCTTTTTCAAAACGGTCAGGTAAAAATTCACTGGGCTCTAAAAAGTAATCTTCATGGCGATGCATCATATAAGGGCTAATTAACATAATCTCCCCTTTTTTAATGCTGTAACCATCTATTTGTATATCTTCACGTGCTTGACGCCCAAATAGCCAAAGAGGCGGATACAGCCTCATGCTTTCAGCAATTATTTTGCGCATATAGGTCAAATTTTTGGTTGAAAGTGATTCACCGCTAGCATAGGCTTGAATTTCTTTATGCAGCTGAAGGTGCTCCCTAATATTTTGAGACAGTAAATGAATAGACCAGCTGCATACGTGCGTAATCATTTCATACATCGAAAGGAATATAGAATTTAGCTGTTCGTATATTTCTCTTTCATCGATGTCTTCCCCGTGAGAATTTAATACACACTGCAGTAAGTCATTTCCTTCGGTTTTGTTTTGAACACGCATTTGAACGCGTTCAAAAAGGAGTTGTTCTAGCTGCTCATCTGAGTCAGGCTGGTGCAAGGGTAGACGAATATAAATTTTGCCTAACTTTTCTTTTTTTCTCATAAGTGCTTGAACATAGTGAATTTTGTCTTTATCCTCAATCGAAATGCCAAATACAAGTTGAAGGAGTACAGCTACGACTATCTGTCTTATGTCTTTTACTATCGTTCGAAGCTGCCCTTCTTCCCACGTTTCCGTATGCTTTTCAATTATTTTTGCGATTGCTTCCTTATTATAAGTTAGATGTTGTTTAAGTTGTGAGGGTTGAATGGGGCTCATGTATAATGCTTCATCTGTCCATAACATTTCTTCACCCAGCAGCGTTTTAAACATATGCGTTAGTTTAATTTTTTGAAACGCCTTGCTGTTTGTAATGACTACATCTTTAATAAGTTGAGGGTCTCTCGTTACATAAAAGCGTTTGTGCGCAACTCTAAATGTTGCAATTTCTCCATACTGAGTCAAGTTTTCCAAAAAACCCAATGGGTTCTCTCTAAACTTTTGCAGGTGACCGGTAAGCTTATACGACGAGGGGCCCTGTATAACCGGCAATGTTATCACTCCTTTTCTAAAAATGCGGGACTTAAACAAATAAAAGAGTAGTCCACTAAAGACTACTCTTTTTCACACAAAGATATGCTATTGATTTTCACAAAAAATCTTACTTATTATTCCATATTGATCCATACGCTTTTCACTTCAGTGTAATTATCAAGCGCATAGCTTCCCATTTCACGACCAATTCCCGACTGCTTATAACCTCCAAACGGGCTTGCTGCATCAAATACGTTGTAACAGTTCACCCAAACTGTACCCGCTTTAATACCATGAGCAATATAGTGTGCTTTCTTTAAATCCTGTGTCCAGACGCCTGCTGCTAGACCATATGCTGTATCATTTGCTTTGGCAATCAAATCATCAAGATCGTCAAACGGCATAGCAGCTACAACCGGACCAAAGATTTCTTCACGAGCAATCGTCATCGAATGATCGACATCTGCAAAGATAGTCGGTTCTACGAAATAGCCTTGATCAAACGGTATGTTTCCTCCTGCGAGTACTTCCGCTCCTTCTTCAATTCCTTTATCAATATAGGTTTTCACTCGTTTTTGCTGCTGCGCAGATACAAGCGGACCCATTGTTGTCTCATCAGCTAATCCATTTCCTTGTTTAATAGATTTCGTTTGAGAAACTAAATCAGCTACGACATTATCATATAAGCTTTTTTGGACATACAGACGACTTCCAGCACAACATACTTGTCCCTGGTTAAACATAATACCTGAAAGCGCACCAGGAACAGCTTTTGTTAAGTCTGCATCCGGGAGGATAATGTTTGGTGATTTTCCTCCAAGCTCTAACGTCACACGCTTTAAAGAGTCGCTAGCTTGTTTCATAATTGCTTTTCCGACAGCAGTAGATCCTGTAAAAGCAATTTTATCGACAAGATCATGATGAACGAGCGGTTCACCTGCTGTTTTCCCGTAGCCTGGCACAATGTTTAGCACGCCTTTTGGGAATCCTGCTTCATCGGCTAGTCGAGCTAAGTAAAGTGCAGAAAGAGGCGTTTGCTCGGCTGGCTTGAGCACAATTGTACATCCAGTTGCCAAAGCGGCTCCGAGCTTCCAAGCGGCCATTAAAAGCGGGAAGTTCCACGGAATAATTTGGCCAACAACTCCTACTGGTTCATATCTCGTATAGTTAAAATACGCTCCTTGCACAGGAATAGTTTGTCCAACCATTTTAGTTGACCACCCTGCAAAGTAGCGGAAATGTTCGATGGCTAATGGAATGTCTGCATTTGATGTTTCACGAATTGGTTTTCCGTTATCAAGCGTTTCAAGCTGCGCAAGTTCCAATTGATGTGTTTCCATTAAATCAGCTAATTTATAAATAAGTCGACTTCTTTCAGCTGCTGACATCTTTGTCCAAGGTCCATGATCAAAGGCTTCTCTAGCCGCTCTGACGGCGCGATCAATATCCTCTGGATTTGCTTCAGCTACATCTGCCAACTTTTCACCCGTTGCTGGATTTACTGTTTCAAACGTTTTTCCTGAAACAGAGTCTACCCATTCGCCATTAATGTATAGCTGTTTAACTCCTTTTAAAAACTCCACTACTTTCGGACTCATTTCAACTTTTTTCGCTCCAAGATTTTGCATCAAATACATACCTCCCCACGAATTTTGAAAACGCTAACAATGAATATTTTACCATGTTATCTAGTAAAATCAACAATTTTGCATACAATATTCTGAATTTTTCTACATGCATTCTAGCTATCTAAAACTTATCTTACTAGTACAAATGTCGAAAGAGGCGAAACGTTTATTGTATTTCCTTTCACCGTACGGAGCGTTTTTGTTCCGGCCCGCTCGCCGTCAACAAGTAATCTCCACGTTCTGTTAGAAGGCAAATGAACCGTTTGAGCTTGTTTATTTGCATTATGAATCACCATTATTTCGTTTGCTTTATCTTTATTAGCTTTAGCATTTAACGTATAACCTACTACGTTTGCTGGTGCATCAACAAAGCGTAAATTTTGATGAATAGCCTGTGCACTCGTCATTCTAAATGACGAATATTGCTTTCGAAGCGCAATAAGTCCCTTCATGTAATTTACTTCTTGGCTGAAAGCTGCTCGGCGCTTCCAATCTAGCTGATTGACAGAATCGGGTGACTGATAGCTGTTATGGTCTCCGCCTTTTGTTCTCATAAACTCTTGACCTGCATGTATAAAGTTCATTCCTTGAGATGTTAAAATAATAGAAGAAGCAAGCTTGTGCATTTGCTTTTTCGTTTGCTCGGTGTCAGCAGGGTTCGTCAGCTGAAGCTTATCCCATAACGTATGGTTATCGTGCGCTTCTACATACGTAACAACTTGATCTGGATCTTCATACGTGGCAGTTGAACGATCATAATCAATTCCAGCTGCTATACTTTGCTGTATGAGTTTTTCTTGTCCTTGCTTTCCATTCACAAATCCGTTGTCATGATCAAAAAATACGCTGCCTTTAAGACCATCCCGCATACCGTCATTAAAGTGAGCGATGCGCTTCATATCCTGAGCGTTTTTCTGGTTAGCTTTGAGCTTAGCGTCAAGCTCGGTTCCTAGATCCCAGCCCTCTCCTAAGACGATAATGGAAGGATCAAGTTCATCTAATTTCTTTCTCACTTCATTCATTGTCTTTGTATCGTGAATCCCCATTAAATCAAACCGAAACCCGTCAATGTGGTACTCTTTTGCCCAATACGCAACAGAATCTACGATAAACTTCCGAACCATTTTCCGTTCAGACGCCGTGTCGTTTCCAACACCTGTTCCGTTGGATAGAGTTCCATCTTCTTTATAACGGAAGTAGTAGCCTGGAACTAGTTTATCAAAACTATGCTCACTCACTGCATACACGTGATTATAAACAACGTCCATTACCATGCGAAGCTGCTTGTCATGAAGCGTTTGAATCATTTGTTTGAGCTCAATAATTCTAGTCTTAGGATTATATGGGTTTGTTGA
This sequence comes from Priestia sp. FSL W8-0524, assembly GCF_038005965.1. NCBI lineage: Bacteria > Bacillati > Bacillota > Bacilli > Caryophanales > Bacillaceae > Priestia > Priestia sp. FSL W8-0524. The sequence continues at coordinate 1,729,024 of NZ_JBBOUG010000001.1, read as the reverse complement.
ATAGGAGCCTTCTGGGACGTTATAATTTTTCGGATCATATCCCCAGTTAAACTGCGGCTCGTTTAATTTCGTTTCATCCACCGTACGATAATCGTAAATAGGCAGGAACTGGACGTGCGTTACACCTAAATCTTTAATATGACTGAGTCCTGTTTTTACTCCATTTGGTCCTTTCGTATTCCACTCCGCTACGCCTAAATATTTTCCTTTGTTTTTGATACCGCTCTCTTTTTGAGACGATAAATCTCGTACGTGCAGTTCATAGATAATGGCATCTTCTGGATTTTTAAATTTCGGCTTATTTGTACTCCACTTTCTCGGATTTGTTTTAGCCAAATCTACGACGACTCCGCGATCTCCATTGACCGTTGTTGCTCGTACATATGGATCAACCGCTTCATTCCAGACGTTCCCAATTTTTACTTTGTACGTATAAATTAGTTCATCTTGATTTCCTTTTAACTCCGCTTTCCACGTTCCTTTTTCACTTTTAGTCATAGAAATTTCTTTTAAAGCTTTCGAGTTCCATGACGAATAAGTCACTAGCTTGGCTTCGCTTGCAGTTGGAGCCCATACGCGAAAATTTGTTTGTTTCTTAGAATATGTGTTTCCTAAATCGTTTCCGCTATATGCATACTTTTCGTCAAATTCTTTCGTACGCACGACACTTCCATTGACTACATCAGCTGATCCGTATCCTTTTTGCTTAACTCTATACGTTTGTGTAACGTCCAAAGGCCGTTTTGTTATGATTTTAATTTTAGTAGTAACAGCGTCTCCTCCCTCTTTATAAGGTGTCACTTTCTCAATTTGAGCTCCGTCAATTTCAATGTCTCCTAAACTCTTAGAAGAGTCAAACGGCACGTTTGTTTCTAAGGTGATTTGATTAAATGTATCCATCGTCGCCTTCATGATTTTCCGAGTGAGATCTACTCCAGCTCTATCGTAATAAATTCGATTTTGCCCTTGAACAATCCATACTTCTACATTCCCATCTTTACCAACCTTGGTAATAAAGCGGTTTCCTCCGTCTTTATTTTCCCAATCGCTATCACTAGTAGAATGGCGTACAATAAAACCAATTTTGTCAAATAAATTACCACTTCCACTGTTAATTGTGTAAGTTGCTTTCTTCCCAAAATTCGTGTCTTCCGTAAATTCGATTTGCTTGCCTTCTTTTTCATCACCTGGCCATGTCCAAATGTTCCACCCGCTATAATCTCCATCGTACCGATGATAGTTTAAGGTAACGTTTACTTTATCAAATTCCGGTAAATCTCGATATTCACCGTCAGGAGGAGACGTATATGTATGTTCATCTCCACTTTTTACCCATACTTCTCCTTCACCGTTCTCCACTGACACGAAGCGGTCTCCTCCATCTTTTTCCCACGACTCTGTTCGTACAATAAAACCTACTTTGTCATAAGTACCGGGTAGTTCAACTTCCGCTACTTTTCCAAATTGATCTTCCCCTGTAAATGCGTAAGGCTTCCCTTCTCCTCCTTCAGGAAAAACCCATAATCCCCATTCTTTTGTATCGTTTGAAGCAGGCTGATAGTGAATCGTGAGTTTTGTGGTATCCGCTGCAGATGCAAACGATTGCATAAACGGGCTAAAAAAAGAGCTTACTAGTAAGAGTAAAGCCGTCAGTACCATTGCATATTTAGTCCAACTACGTTTCAATTAAAACCCTCCCGTAAAATAAAGTACGTACACATTTTTCACTATAACCTTTTTTGAAAGCGTTATCATAAGTATTTTTTCCTATTTTATGCGGATAAAGAAAAAAAATCCATAGTTAACAATGTTAACTATGGATACCGTATCTCTTTTACACTTCTGCTGTTTCAGGTGAGATGGTTTGATCGTTGTATACGTTTGTATCTAACTCTTTTGTTAGTTTACTAGTTACGACTCCGGCTGTCATGCTTCCACTTACATTAAGTGCCGTACGTCCCATATCAATCAGTGGTTCTACTGAAATTAATAAGCCTGCTAGCGCTACGGGCAAATTCATAGAAGATAATACAAGTAAAGCCGCAAATGTCGCTCCTCCGCCAACCCCTGCTACGCCAAACGAACTAATTGCTACAATGGCAATCAACGTGAAAATAAATGAAGGCGTTAAAGGATCAATACCTACCGTTGGTGCAATCATAACGGCTAACATAGCTGGATATATTCCAGCGCATCCGTTTTGACCGATTGTAAGACCAAATGAACCTGCAAAATTCGCAATTCCTTCTGGAACCCCTAACTGTCTTGTTTGTGTGTTAACATTCAAAGGCAATGCTCCAGCACTCGTACGAGAAGTAAAGGCAAACGCCAATACAGGAAATACTTTCTTAACATATGTGATCGGATTTACACCGATGATTGTTAGAATAACTAAGTGAACGATAAACATAGCTGCCAATGCGACATATGATGCTACAACAAATTTTCCAAGTTTAACAATTGCATCAATATCACTCGTTGCTACTGTTTTGGTCATAATTGCAAGTACCCCATAAGGAGTTAAACGAAGAATTAGCGTCACTACACGCATGACAATTGCATAAAGCGTATCAATAATTTTTGAAAATAACGCCGCTTCCTCAGCTTTTTTACGCTTCACGCCTAAATACGCAATTCCAACAAATGCGGCAAAGATGACAACGCCAATCGTGGAAGTTGATCGTGCGCCTGTTAAATCAAGAAACGGGTTAGCAGGTAATAATTCTACTACTTGCTGCGGAATTGTTTTTGCTTCTAAACTAGATAAATTGTTTTCCAAGTCCTCTCCGCGCTGAAGTTCCGCTTCCCCTTTTGTGATTTGGACAGATTCTAAATTAAAGCTCGTTGTTGTAAAAATACCAATTGCAGCTGCTATCGCTGTTGTGACAAGCAAAATCCCAATAATTAAACTACTAATCTTTCCAATATTGCTCGTCAATTTCAAACGAGTGAATGCCGCTACAATCGATACAAATACAAGCGGCATGACAATCATTTGAAGAAACTTCACATATCCGCTTCCTACAATGCTAAACCAATCGGCGGTCGCTATCGTTACTTCATGAGTCGGACCATACACCCACTGAAGAGCAAAACCAAAAATAATCCCTAGGCCAAGCGCCGTGAACACACGCTTTGAAAATGATACATGTTTTTTCTGCATCATAAACAGCCCCGCAAGCAGTGCCAGCATAATAAGGATGTTTAGAATGACTAATAAGTTATTCATAGATGTTCCCCCTGTAATTTTTCCATAATTTATGTCTCTATTACTTATAATACAACAATACCAATAAGTCAACTAGGTTTTATGTTTTTTCCTAAAGACAGTTTTTTTGAATAATTTTGACAAAACAAAAAAGCTAAGGATTTTCCTTAGCTTTCTATTTTACGCTTGTATGTACTTCAGTGGTCTTTTGCTCCGTTACCAGAGATGGCCTTTCTTTCATCAGACCGGATGTACTACAATTCATATATAGGATTACATTTCATATAATTCATTTAGCCATTTTACAAACAAATGTCTGGGTAATTCTAGTTCGTGAAGCTCGACATATTGAATATCAGATAGCGTCGTTCCTCTAGCCATATAAAAGTACCACTGCCAGCCAATATCTTTAGCAATGGCATAGGATTTAGCTAGATCTTGCCTATTATCTGTCTGCTGCATATCATTCATCCACTGCGTTTCATCCGCTTCATACTCATAATAATGGAGAGTATATTTATCACACCAATACGCAAGGTCTTGATGGGAAAACGGATTTTCTCCGTCACATACTTGAAGCAATAGCATTCTTAAATTTTCCGGTGTATACGGTAATATAATTTTTTGATCTGCACGTCTCATTTTGCTACCTTCCTGACATGTTCGTTTCTTTTATTACATCATGTACAGCTGCGTTTAGCAATAAGAAATGGATGACGTTTTCATTACTTTTCGTTTACAACATTTCATTTGCTTGCAAAAACCGCCGTATCTTCGACATACAGAGGCAGTCGGATTTTAACAATCGTCCCTTTTTTCTGTTCACTCTCAATCTGCAGGGTACCGTGATGATCATGAATAATTTTAGAGCTGATTGTTAATCCAAGCCCCATTCCTTTTTCTTTTAAAGTAAAAAACGGTTCTCCTATATGTTCTAGACGGTCTTTAGAAATTCCTACTCCTTCATCTCTAACTTCTATAAAAATATGGTCATCCTGCGCTGTTTTGATTGTGATATAAATATTTCCAGGCTTATCCATGGCTTCAATTGCGTTTTTAAAAACATTAAGTAATACTTGGATAAGGTGATTTTTATTTCCATATACACTAGCGTTATTTGTTTGTTCATCGTATAAGAAGTCAATATTTTTCAATAAAGCTTCATGGGAAGTTAGACTCATTACATACTTAACCGCTTCTGTAAGAGAAAACACGCGAAAATGTTCACTTTCAGGTTTTGACAACAGGAGCATTTCACTAACAATACCATTAATTCGTTCCAGCTCATCAAGCATGATATTAGCATACCCTACCGCGGATCGGTCTGTTTCTTTCATGAGCTGAACAAACCCTTTAATACTCGTAAGCGGATTTCTAATTTCATGGGCAATTCCAGCAGCTAATTCGCCTACTACAGAAAGCTTTTCCTTTTTTATCAGAAGCGCTTCTGCAAGCTTTTGCTGAGTGATATCTCGTCCAATCGTAATAAGAGCTTTTCTTGAGCCATCATCAAAAAACACAGGTACTTTAATGACGTCAAATGTTTTGACCTCGCCGTTTGGTATTTCAAATGCTTCTTCCATGCGTACCTTTTCCTTTTTTCTCCAAGCTTCTTCATCCGATGAAATACAGTGTAAGAAAGCCGCTTGAAAGAAAGGCACAAGCTCCCCAAGCTCTGCATCGGTTTTACCCCTGTAATCAATACCCTTTAAATGATAAAGTTCTCTTCCAAAATCGTTCACCGCCACCCATTTGCCAGCTCCATCTTTAAAACAAATAAAATCTGGCATTGAGTTTATTAATGTAGCAAGCTGATACTGTTCATCAGACACCTGGGTATAAACCGAACGCTTATGAAGTAAATAAAACGTGCCAGCCGTTATGCCCACTAGTAAACTATCTTTTATCAAACTGCTAAGAGCATATGCTCCTTTAAAAAATGCCATTGTTTGAAAGACGGTGTACACCCCTAAAAGCAGAAGACCCGTTACCGCCGCTGCTTTTCGTACACCCTCCCTATTTTTTATCAATATTTCCCACCAGCCTTTGTTTTTTATGTGAATACTCTCTATGTTTCATCAATTAAGTTCTGAATATTCTTCTTACTTTTAAACTAGTTTACCTTATTTTTTTATTCTTATCTAATACCTTTTCTTATTACTTTTGACACAGTTTCTTTTATCCTCTTTATTTGTTTCCGCATTTTCATTTTATTTGAATTATTTTCTCTATTAAAATAGGAATTTAGATACGGAATATCCTGGAACATTTAGGTAATAATACTCTTTTTTGTATTTTCTTAATATTGTAAATTCGAATAGTACCAACTACATCGATAAATTTAGGGGGATTTTAATGAAAAAAACCGTGATTTCTTTGGCTGTAGCCACAAGTTTGACTTTATCTTTTACAAGTGTACAAGCTTCTACTTCTGCAAATGCTTCTCACCATCAAAGTTCTGAACAAAAAGTATTAAAAAAAATCAATGCTGAGAAAATTTATCAAGACATTGCGTATCTCTCAAAAAAATCTCGTGTGGCAGGAACTGAAGCTGAACGCGAAGCTGCTACATTTGTTCAAAAGCGTTTGTCTAAACTAGGCTATGAGAGCGAAGTGGAACCTTTTACCTTTACCGGTTACACACCAGCAGCTAGTTTTTCACTAAGCGTAAACGGTACCGGCTACTCTCCAACAACTTTTACTTATAGCACCAATGGAAATGTCACAGCTGAAATTGTCGATGGAGGGCTGGGTACAAAAGATAATTTAGCAAACAAAGATGTGACAGGTAAAATTGTATTAGTTCAGCGAGGCACTATTACTTTTGGTGAAAAAGTATTAAATGCTGCTGAAAAAGGGGCTGCAGCCGTCATTATTTTTAATAATACAGACGGTGAGCTAAACGGAACGCTTGGCGGCGCTAATGATAACTACATTCCGTCTCTTGCTGTTACCAAAGAAGAAGGTGAAAAGATTCTTACTTCTATTCAAAAAGGCGAAAAGCCTTCAGGTACAGTAAAAATTGAAGGAGCTGTCGTAAGTGAGCGAACATCTTATAATGTAACCGCTGCTAAACCTTCTACTTTTAAGAAAAAAGGAACAAATGATATTATTGTAGTAGGTGCTCATCATGATTCTGTGGCCGGAGCACCTGGGGCAAATGACGATGCTTCTGGAACAGCAATGGTGCTTGAATTAGCTCGCGTATTTAAAACTCTTCCTACCGATACAGAACTGCGATTTGTTACATTCGGGGCTGAAGAAGTAGGCTTACTAGGATCCGAGCATTATGTTAGTGAGCTATCTGAAAATGAGAAAAATCGTATTGTTGGAATGTTTAATTTAGACATGGTAGGAAGTCGAGATGCGGGAGATTTGGTGATGAATACAGCTGATGGAACACCAAATCTTGTCACAGAATTAGCTCAAGCTTCAAGTACAAGATTAAATGGATCACCTACGCCATTCCAAGCTGGCGGCCGCAGTGATCACGTTCCTTTTGCAGAGGCAGGAATACCGGCTGCTCTATTTATTCACAGTCCGTCTGAACCTTGGTATCATACGCCTGAAGATACCCTTGATAAAATAAGCAAAGAAAAACTTCAAGATGTGGCTGAGATTGTTGGAACAGCTATTTACGATCGTTCCCGTCCAGACCAACAAGGTTCTTCCGTTAAAAAGAAAGCAACATTTAAAGCTCCTCATCTTTATCACGAGCAAGATGTTAAATAAGAATCTATCCCTGTTATTCATACATGACCAAAAAAGAGATGTTTATGCATCTCTTTTTTTGATAAGCAGATTTCTCAAGGTTTTAAATCCATTATGCTACAATTATTATAGAGGAACCTCACTTATTGCTTACATAAAAATTTTGAACAAAAGAGGTGTATTTTTTGGATTTTACGGTAGACCATTCAATTCTCTTATTATCCATTCTCCTTGTCATAGGGGTACTTACTGCAAAGTTCTCTACTCGCCTTGGGGTCCCTTCGCTTGTACTCTTTATTATTGTAGGAATGGTTGTTAGCCACTACATCTACTTTGACAATGCTCTTTTAACACAAGGATTCGGAATATTAGCGCTTATCATTATTCTTTTTGATGGAGGCGTGCAGACCAAATGGAAAGATGTTAAACGCGTTGTTCGCCCTTCCGTTTCATTAGCTACTTTCGGAGTCCTCATTACGACAGTTTTAACGGGTGTACTTGCCAAATATATTTTAGGTGTTACTTGGCTTGAAGGCTTTTTATTTGGGGCAATCGTTGGCTCTACAGATGCCGCAGCCGTGTTCTCTGTACTAGGGACACAGAACATCCGCCAAAAACTAAACTCCACGCTAGAAGCAGAATCTGGTTCCAACGATCCGATGGCCATTTTCTTAACCGTTTCTATTATTGAATTAATTCAACATCCAGACTCTCCTATCCTCTCATTAATCTTTAATTTCTTTTGGCAAATGGGAATCGGGCTGGTACTTGGTTTAGTACTTGGAAAAGCATCCGTTTGGATTATTAATCGAATTAATTTGGATTCTTCTGGGCTTTACCCTGTGCTTACATTGTCATTGGCCGCCTTAACCTATGGAATTTCCACATTTGTAGAGGCAAGCGGTCTACTTGCTGTATACGTAATGGCAGTGGTAGTAGGAAATGCAGATCTAACTTATCGTCACACAATTGTCCGCTTTAACGAAGGTTTTGCATGGATGATGCAAATTTTAATGTTTATTTTACTCGGCCTTCTTGTCTTTCCTAATCAACTGCTAGATATCATTTGGCAGGGTATACTGTTATCTCTTTTACTTATGTTTGTCGCTCGTCCACTCGGCGTATTTCTTTCGATGATGTTTGCTAAATACTCATCCAAAGAAAAACTGTTTATTTCTTGGGCCGGTTTAAAAGGAGCTGTTCCAATTGTATTGGCTACTTATCCTATGATGGCAGGTTTGGAGAACAGCACGCTCATTTTTAACGTCGTTTTCTTTGTGGTCTTAACTTCCGCTCTTCTTCAAGGAGCAACAATCGCTCCTTTAGCCAAATTTCTAAACCTTTCTCAAGGTGAAAAAGAGACGGTTCCTCACAGTCTCGAGCTTGTTTCGATGGGCAAAACCAAAAATGAAATGATTGAGTTGAAGCTCGTGGAACATGCAGATATATCAGGTAAATCGCTTGAAGAACTTCACCTCCCTGAAGACATTTTAGTGACTGCTGTTATTCGAGATGATAAATTACTTACACCTAGAGGAAATACACAAATTTTTGCAGGTGATACATTATATATTCTTATTTCGAAGAAAAAACGAGATAAAGTAAAAGCATTTTTCCAAAAAAATACGTCTAATGGGGACGAAAGAGAAGGAAAAACCAGTTAAAAGATTAGCTAAAGCTTTTACTAGAAAAACAGCACCCGCTTATTGAACGGAGTGCTGTTTTTGCTGTTGCATCAAATAAAGAGATTTATAATTGGGATGATGTTTTAAAAGTTCTGAGACCGTTACAAATTTATACCCCTCTTCCTTTAACTTCGGTAAAATTTGTTTTAATGCTTCAATGGTTTGAGTTCGATCTCCTCCCGTATCATGAAACAATACAATATCTCCTGACCTGGCATGGTTAAGCACTTGACTTACAATTTTACCGACGCCTGGATTTCTCCAATCAAATGTATCTTGATGCCAAGACCAAAGAATAATCGTATACTGCTGATTTTTAGCAGCTTTTACTACCCGATCGTCATAATAACCAGTAGGTGGACGAAACAGGTAAGGTTTTATTCCTGTAATAGCTTGTATACGTTCATCCGCTTTTTCAATTTCTTGTTCAATTCTCTCTACTTCCTGGCCCCTTACTTTCAAATGGCTATATGTATGATTAGCAAGTTCATGACCTTCACGAACTTCTCTTTGAGCAAGCTTGGGAAATGACGTTATTCGATCGCCGACTACAAAAAAAGTTGCTTTGGCACCGTATTTTTGCAATAAATTTAAAATAGTCGGCGTATATTTAGGATCTGGTCCATCATCAAATGTAAGCGCAATTAACTTCTCATCTTTCATGGGAACTTCCCACACGATATCTCCTTTTCTTTCATAATAAAATCTGCTCTTCTTTGCAGCATCCACCTGAATACCGTAGAAATTAATGGAAACAATAATAATAATTGACAAGCACCATTTCACTCAATGACCTCCTTTTTTGTCTAGGTGTGATTCATGCGTATTGTCAATAAACGCTTTAATACCAACTGCAAATAATCGTTCATCACCCAAACACACGCGCTGTTGACGGCGATTAGCTGCAGAAGTTGATTTACGGTTTTTCATAGTCTTCTCTCCATTACTAATTGATTGTGTTTTTAGCTTTACCAAAAAGTCAAAAATAAACCTACGGGTTCTAACATGGCGAAAACATTTTTATATAGTAATTACACGCTGTCTAGCGTTTTGAATAGGAGATATATACATGCGAAAATTTTATTTAGCGCTTCTGTTAATGATAAGCGGAACCATGGTTATACTGCCTTCTGTTAAAGCAATCAGTGAAAGCAACGAGAAACATCAGCAGCTCACCGTAAGCGAACAAGGATATTCTCTTTCATTGCCCGGTGAATATACGCTTCAAAAAGAAGAAGATGGAAAAGATATTCTTTTTTCAACCAAGACTCCCTATACGTGGATGCGAATTGAAGTCCTTTCCGGGAAAGAAAGTACAAGCACATCATATCTAGATCGTTCAAAAGAATTGTTTGATGACCAGTTTGGAAAATCGTTAAAAATTTCTTCTACATCCCCATTTATTCAACCCGTTGTGTTTGCATCTATGTCTGGGAGTAAAAAAGAAACGGCAAAACTATATGTATTAAGAGAAACAAAGGGGCACCCTGCTTTAAAAATCACGATGGTTACGGCTAAAAATTCCGATGATGAAAAAAAGTTAATTTCAATTGTTAACTCAGTAAAAACGCATGAATGAAAATAGATAAGGAAGCCAGCTATGAAAAAAAAGATATTTCTTGTTTGTTTTATATGTTTGATGAGTGGCTGTTCAACTGCTTTTCGCGAAGAGCTTATCAACACACAAAAAGAAATTCCAAGAGAACGCTTGCCACAGCAAAACTTCACCTATCCTTACAAAGGAAGCAGCAGAACAGATGTAGGTTATCTTAAAAGAAGCAGTAATCAAAACTATACGCTTTACGTACTAGAAGGATACGAGTTTACAGAAGAAGAGCCCCGAAAAGATGTCATTTACAATAAAAAAAATGATGCTTTGTGGATGCGGATTGAAGTGTTTCCCTCAAATAAAAGTGTAGAGGAGCTGAAGAAAGAAACAAAAGAAATTTTAAGAGCTGGCTTTTCGGAAGTGGCTTCCCTTGACACGCACCTCATTCAATCTAGCTTAGAGATAGAAGCTGCGTACAAAGCGTCCGATGATAAAAGTAATGCATACGGCTTTCTTGTTCGAAAACAAAATCAACACCCTACTTTCCGATTAACGATCTTTGCTCCTAAATCCGAAAGGGATTTAACTCCGTTTTTGGAAATGGCGAAAACACTTCAAAATGCATAAAACAGAAAAAAAGTCGGTTTACAAAGTGTGTAAACCGACTTTTTCTTTATTTCATATCTAACAGTTTAGTTTTTAAATCTTTTTCCATTTGATACAGCTCTGATTCTGCCTCGGTACGCTTCGTACGCCCTTCTTCTTGTATCTTTAATACTTCTTCTAACGTAGTAATCAAGTCGGACTGCGTTTTTTTCAATGTTTCGATATCGACAATCCCCGCCTCGTTTTCACGAGCTACTTCAATTGTATTCTGCTTGAGCAGCTCTGAATTTTTAGTAAGCAAGTCGTTTGTTGTCTTAGATACTTGTTTTTGGGCTTCCATTGCTTTCTTTTGGCGCAATAAAGTGGTTGCGATGACTACTTGATTTTTCCAAAGTGGAATAGCTGTTAAAATAGAGCTTTGAATTTTTTCCACAAGGGTCTGATTGACTTCTTGAATTAATCGAATCTGCGGTGCACTTTGAATGGCAATTTGACGGCTCAGCTTTAAATCATGCACTCGTTTTTCTAGCCTATTGATAAATTGATTTAAATCATTGACCTCCTGAGCCATTAAGTAGTCATTTTTTTGAGAGGCTGTTTGCTGCAGCTGGGGCAGCGTTTCATTCTGCAGCGCCACTAACTTGTATTCTGCCGCTGCAATGTAGACGTTAAGCGCCTCGTAAAACTGTTTGTTTTTATCATATAAGCTATCTAACATTGTAATGTCTCGATACAGCATTTGTTTTGAGCGCTCTAACTTATCTGCAATTTTATCAATTTCAACATTAATGCTTTGATATTTTGTTAATAAATTTTGAATAGGTCTAGAGACTCCTGAAAACAATCGACCGATGACTCCTTTTTTCTTTGAAGAAAAGTCATCGGGATTTACTTGGCGAATCTTACTCATCAAATCTCCTATAACGTCTCCTACTGGTCCTGTATCTTTCGTTTGAACATGCTGTAGTACAGATTGAGAAAACTGAGATAGTTCTGACTGAGCTGCTACCCCGTACTGTAAGATAGCCTGCTGATTTTTATAATCAATTTGATTTGCGATTTTCTGTGCTTTTTCCTGATATTCCGGTGTCAAATCATCGTATGTGCTTCTTTTTGCAGCGCGAGTATCCGATTGTAACTGCGGGGTAGGCGAAGCAAAAGGATCATCAAGCAGCGCATCTAACGATTTATTTTGATCATATTCTTTCATCATAAAATCCCATCCTTTGCATTTACATTACTTTGTGCGATTAGTAGCTGTCGGTATATACGGCTGCTCTTCTTCAAATGCTTGCTTTAGCACTTTAAGCTCTACATCTAATGTCAGCTTATCTTGTGAAAGAGCATTTGTTAATAAATGCTCATACTTCCCTGATAACCCGCGCAGCATGTCTTCCGCTTCATGAAGACTTTCTTTTACTTCTATGCTTTTCGTTGGTTTTGATAATAAAAACATATACCTTTCAATGACGGTAACCGTTGATTGTAAGTAGTTCGTAAAAAAGGGCTGAACATCTTTATATCGTGCGGGCTCTTTTTCTACCATTTCAATGATGCTTTTGCCTATTTTGTATAGTTTAGAAAGTTCTGTCCACATATGAACAGACCGAATTTTAAAACGATAGCTTCCAATGGTTCTTAATTGCTTTCTTGCCTCTTTTACTTGATGACGCACGTATGCAATTTCTTCTCTATATGGATTTTGATAATGACGTCGAGCACTGCTCATAATAAAAAACAGGCTCATCACGACCATTACTCCTATACTAATGCCAACGGATTGAATCATCGTGGTACTGAATCCAAAATAGCTGACCGGAACGGCTACTGCTCCTGTTACCCAAATGGCAAGAATCTTTTTTATGATTCGAACGACTTTCATCGCTTTCACTCCTATCTTAAATGTGACCGAACTTTTAAACGTATACATATTATACCATTGTCTTCCCATCTCTTAAAACGATTACTGTTATAATTTATATACGGATAAATCCCTTAAAAGTTTCACAAAACAAAAAAACAGGCAGCTTTTATAGCTGCCTGTTTTTTATTGATCTTCGCGTTTGTTGTAATCATACTTCGAACGTTCAATTGGTTTGAACCCTTCTGGTGTATGAAAGCGGAGTAAGTCTCCGTAAACAAGTTTATCTGATAGTTCTAGCTTTTTCTTAACTAGTTCATCATACTTATCATACTGTTTCGCTTCCTTATCTGAAAGCTGCTTGCCCGTTGCGTTGTCATACACTTTCTGATCAACTTTTGTTACCTTCGGTGTAACAAAGTCACCGTTACGGAAAGGTACAACTTGCTGATGTTCTTTTGATAATAAGTCTGTACCAAAGTCAATATAGTCTTTTGTATCAAGACCTAATAAATGCATCACTGTTGGACGAACATCTACATCTCCACCATACGTATGATTTACGCCGCCTTTAAGGCCTGGTGAAGTAATAAATAATGGTACGCGCTGCAGTTGAGCTTGTTCAAAATCATTGATGTTTTTACCCATTACTTTGCCCATTGCACGCTTATGGTTTTCAGAAATACCATAGTGGTCACCGTACATCACAACCATCGTATTGTCTGCTAAGCCAGAGGCCTGTAAGTCCTCAAAGAATTGCTTAATTGATTCATCTAAATAACGAGCCGTTTGGAAGTATTGGTCAACTGACTTATCTCCCGTATTATGAGGTCCAATCGTTTGGTCTTCCTTATCTAATGGATAAGGGAAGTGGTTTGATAACGTAATGAACTTCGCGCTAAATGGCTGCTTTAAGCCTTTTAGGTACGGCATTGATTCTTTAAAGAAAGGTTTATCTTTTAAACCATAGTTCAGCGTATCTTCGTCTGACATATTGTAATAAGCTGAATCAAAGAATTTTTCTACACCCATTGATTTATACATCTCATCACGGTTCCAGAACGATTTTCCATTTCCGTGGAACACAGATGTTGTATAGCCTTGCTGATCTAGAATACCAGATAGCGACTGATAGGTGTTATTTGCTTTTGTTGTAAATACAGAACCTTGAGGTAAGCCGAATAATGAGTTCTCCATCATGAATTCAGCATCTGACGTTTTACCTTGCCCTGTTTGATGGAAGAAGTTATCGAAATACATTGTGTTCTGATCTTTTAATAGTGAATTTAAGAATGGCGTTACTTCTTCACCATTTAACTTATAACCAATCATAAATGACTGAAGTGACTCTAATGATATATAGATAACGTTTTTGCCTTTTGCTTGACCGAAATATTCTTTGTTCGGCTCAGCATATGTTGCTTTTGCATAGTTCTCTACCTCAGCCACATCACTGCTATCTGCTAGCGCGCGCTGTGCTGAAGACTTCGAGCTCTGGATAATGTCATAGATCGTATAGTTATACGTTCCTAAATATTTTACTAAATAGTTGCGGTCAAATGTTCTTGTTAATAGTTGAGGACGATCCATTTCCGCTAGTGCGATGTTGGCACTTAAGAATAAAATCCCTGATAAAAATACACCTGTCACAGTACGTCGACTAATTGTTGCTGGTAAGTCAACTTTTTTCCATAATACTAAAACTAAAAGAATAAAGAAATCTGTGAAGTATAAAATATCAGTTGGGCTAATTAAAGCCATAGCACTGCCGCCTAATTGACCAAAGTTGTTTGACTGAGTCAATACAGGAACAGTAATAAAATCATTAAAGAAGCGATAGTATACTACATTTGCGTACAGGATGAATGAAAGTAAAAAATTCATTCCAAGCAGTGCTCGTACTTTTCCGCGCCCTTTAAATAGTAATGCAATGGCAAAAAAGAAAATTGCCGAACCAATTGGGTTTATGAAAAGTAAGAACTTTTGCATAAAATTATCTAGCCCTAAGTTAAATTCGATACGATAAACGGTATACGTTTTAATCCAAAACAACAAAACTGCAATTAGAAATAACGGCAGTTGTTTCGAAAAAATATTTTTACCGTTTGTCATGAGCTGTTTCATATTCCCACCTCTGTCTCTATTGAAATTTAAGCTCACTTTTATTTTTATAGTAAATGTAAAAAGAAATCTCCCTTACAAAAAATGTAAGAGAGCTAATCTGTTCTTTCACATTTTAACTCTTTAAAAAAAATTGTCAACACCGCTACGTATAATTTTCACCAAACGTGAGAAAATAACTACTTTCTTATTCCCAGCTCTATCGGCTTTCAAACACAAATATATCCTGCGCTTTTTTCTTCTCACTATTTAATACGGACAGCTTCTCTTTAGGTTTCACTATTTTATATTTATTTTTTATTTTGTCCACTATACATATAAATTTAACACTTGCCTTAGTTTTCCTTCTGCTTTACAAGAGAATGCATAAAAGCACTTGTGAATATTTGTTATATCAATGCCTCTTATTTTCTTTTCTTTCTACAGTAAACCACATATTCTGAGTTATTTCTTTCTTTAAATATGAAAAAAATGTGTCAGTTTGCATCGAAAATTTTTATTTTTTTACCTTTTTGTTTATAATATAAATTATAAATATTATTTGAAATTTCAGATCTCTTTAATATTTGATCTAGAAAGTGCATTTTTTATATAAAATTGGAATGAGTACGGGCTACGTATACTTGTATACCTAGAAGTTTAAACGTCTTACATTTTTATAAAGGAGAAAAAATGAAAGAATGTATTGTTTTCATTACAAATATTATTAATGTATTGCACGATGGATTAATTTATATTTTTTATTTACTAGGATTTTCTCTTTCAGATAAAGAACTTCACTTCTGGATTATTGGCATTATTGGACTGCTCACGTTTTTAAGCGTTTATATGATCTTTAAATTATTGTCAAAATGGAAATTTAGTATTACAGCTATTTCTTTTATCTACACTCTTACGGTTATGCTTGTCTTAGTTTTTGCTATTGAAATTCAGCAAGGAATTACCACTCGAGGCAACATGGAATTTGATGATGCCATAGCAGGCTTATGGGGATTTTTAGTGTTTTTTAGTATTTATATCGCCTTTGCTTCTTTTTTTCTTTTATCCAAGAAATTATTGTCTTCAAATAAGGAGAAAAAGATAAAAACCGAGGCCCCTACTCGGAGCCAAAGGCATGTTAATTAATTTCGTTTGAGTTTTAAAACGACTTGATGAATCCGTATTCGATTATATCGTTGAACCAAAATAAACGGTACGTTTGCAATAATCGCATAAATAACCATCCAAACACCTATAGAAGGAGAGTTCCATATAAAAAAAAGAATAGAAGGAAGTATGCTGATCCAGTGAGTTAACTCTGCTCGATTTGTTTCCATTAAAAAAAGCTGTGCATATTCCTTCGTTCTACTCTCCCATTTCTTTTTATAAAACCCTCGTTTAAATAGCTTTCCTGCATCAGGAAGCCACGTTTTCCATCGGTGTACCCCGAATTTTTTATATATTCCAACTGTTTCCCAGCTGTGAACCTTAAACAGCGCAAGGTCTTTTTTTAAATAAAAGGCAGAAATTTTTGTGCACCTGTAGGCGATGAACATGTGAATCACAAACCATGCCATGATATTAATTAAGAGCTGAGCGCCTGTCATTTTATCACTTTCTTCTTTTTTTCTTCTTCTATAGATATGTTGCGTTCTTTCCATTTAACTTGCTTTCTCACCGCTGTTTGGATGAAAGACCATACGAATAGGCCCAGAAAAAACAGCATGTGAATAGGAAATAAGCACAAAGAAAAAAAAGTAAACGAACCTATTTTTCTTAAGCTATTAAATAAGAGACTGACATAGCAAACATAACTGCTAATTGCCAAGCCTGCATGTTGATTCCATAGAGTAGGTAAAAAAAGAACATAATTAATCATGCTAGTAAGCCATAAACTTACTAGAAATAAATAAATGGCTTCCGTTTTCCCCGCACCTGAAGCAAAGCTTTTACTCCACCCTCTTATCAGGCTTTTCATACCATCTGGATACATGCGCATGGAAAGAGCTCCTTGTCCACTCATACACGTAATAAATTCACCTTGTTTGCTCATTTTCTCAACCAGTGCCATATTTTCAACCACTTCTTTTTTTATCCCTTCGTGGCCTCCGCTTTGAAAGTAGGAGGCTGCGCTGCAAAGCAAGCACTGCCCGAAACCGACGGAAGGACTTTTCCAATTTTTAAAGGGGTGAAAAGCGCCAATCGATGCAAACGTAACATAGTGAAATAAAGCAGAAAACATTTCATAAGGCCTCTTAACAAGATGATAAGGATGAACCGACAGCACCCCCCCTTGCTGTTGATAGTAGAAAAATACTTTTTCAATTCCGTCTTTCTCTACTGTAAGATCAGCATCTAAAAACAAAAGCACCGAGCCTTTTGCTTCTCTTGCTCCATTCCAGCATGCCCATGACTTTCCTAACCATCCAGCTGGAAGTGTCCCCGGGTGCACTACTTTCACGCCAAATGCTTTGGCTACCCGCTCAGTATGATCTGTTGAGTTGTCATCTACAACAATCACTTCAAAGTCAGCGTTCTGTAACTGGAGTGACTGCAATAAAAAGGTAAGGTTTTTTTCTTCATTTCTAGCTGGAATAATAATGGACAAACATGACATATCGTTTCTTACTATTTTTACACGTTTAAATGTAGGGATAGTGATGACAAGCGTACCTGTCAAGACAAGAGCAACCAGTAAAAAAGACATCTCTTTCTCCTTTCCTTCACGTATGAAAATTAGCGAACTGGACAAAATAAAAAGTTGTAGACCTATTTTTATTTTGCGTGAAGTCATTTTATACACATTGTTGACAACTCGCTTTTGTTTTATAAGACCTGCGGTAGTATGTCAACTGAAAAATGAAAGAACGTAAAGTTATCAAAGGGCAATTTACTTAAAAAAAGCATCACGAAACTAGACCAGTAACGAATGTTATTTACTGGAAAATATTTGAAAGGTAGCGATGACAAGTTTTATGTCATATTTTCACGCCCCTTTCTGGCGTAAAGAGTTGGTGACTGCGTAGTAGCGCATCCACCAATCGCACGAGTTTTCTTGCGGTTAGAACGAGTGCACGTTTGTGTTGATGTTTTGGTACTTCACTGTACTTTTTCACGTAGTAATCCCGGTAATCTGGAACTTGCTTTCGTACGGAGTTGGCGGCTTCAACTAAGTAATATCGCAAGTAGTGGTTACCGTTACGTGATAGGGACGTGTCTTCGGCAGTAAAGCGCCCAGACTGATGCTTTCGCCAGTATAGACCTGCGTATTTTGCTACTTTAGCTTCATCATCAAACCGGTCTATTTGGCCAATTTCAGCTATGATACCCGCAGCGAATACGGGACCAATTCCAGGGATGGATTCAAGCGTGTGTGTCAATCCAGCCATCAGTTTTTTGATCGCTTTGTCAATTTCTTTTATCTGCTTTTGGAAGGTGCGAATGACCTCGATCGAGGTCCCAAGTATCACATCCATGGAATCTTCCACTACCTTGTCCAAGCGATACGAAGATCGCACGGCTTTCTGAATGGAGGTTGCCACACATTTCGGGTCACCAAATCGGTTTTTCCCTTTCTCTTGAAGGAATGCTGCTAGTTCCTCCAGTGGTAGGTGGGCTAGTTCTTCCAAGCTGTATTTCTCTAAGAAAAGCTCCATCATTGCGTTACCGAA
The DNA here is from genome assembly GCF_038005965.1 of Priestia sp. FSL W8-0524. NCBI lineage: Bacteria > Bacillati > Bacillota > Bacilli > Caryophanales > Bacillaceae > Priestia > Priestia sp. FSL W8-0524. Next base: position 1,710,633 of record NZ_JBBOUG010000001.1, on the reverse strand, counting down.
GACCGAGGAGTCTACTTCTTGAGAGAAAGTATTACACTTATAGCTTAGGTGTTGAAGAAAATGCTGCTTTTCTTTTGTCATCATACGAATGAGTTGGTAACGGGACCGAGTCAGTTGTTGTAAGGCCACGTATTGGCTTTCTTTGACCACTGACATCTGGTTACGTCCAAAACGTAAGTAATCCGCAATGATAAAGGCATCGATTTCATCTGTTTTGTTCATGTCCGAATAGCTTTTCTTAAAATTAGCTATTTGTTTAGGGTTCATGACAAACACCTTGGCACCGAAGACTTTTAAGTCTTCATCATGATGGAGAAACATCGACGGGTGAAAACTATAGACCGATGTAGATTCTAAGCCAATCTTTAAGACGTCAACTTCTTGATCGCCTATGCAGTCCAATAAACGCTCTTTAAGCAACGTCGCGCCTGGTAAGTCATTGGTGACGGTAAAGGCATTCAGCTTTTCTCCTTCACCATTTAAAATGCATACTTTCATATCAAACGAACTTACATCTAAACCAACAAATAATCTCACGGGAGAGACCTCCTTTCGATTTAGAATCACTTGGCATTTCCTTGGACGTCTCGAGATATCTCTAGTGTGTACGCCGACCAACAACCTCGTGTATCAGAGCTTCCCCTGCATTCGAAAGCCGCCATAGAGCTACTACCCTCTAGGTTCGAATGACAGGCTGCTCAGCCTGCGAGTAGGGAGTCCCGCGCGTTCACTGAGAAACAGTCTTACATTGTGGTTAATCCACAGGAGAAAGAAGAATTGTCCCAAATGATCCTATGATCATTATCTAGAAATATCTTGAGACGTCCAAGTAATATGTTATTTAGTTTATTAATTAATATGGAAACAGATCTTAGCTCCTAAATAGGGCTTAAATATAATATACGAGGAGGAAAAAGATGAAAAAGAAAGTAATTGTTGTAGGCGCAGGTTTAGGTGGTCTGTCAGCTGCTATTCGTCTGTCAGCTGATGGATATGATGTAACAGTCGTTGAAAAAAGCGAGCGAATTGGCGGTAAGTTAAATATTCGCAGCGGCAAAGGGTTTTCTTTCGATACGGGACCTTCTATTTTAACAATGCCGTGGGTGCTAGAGCAGCTGTTTGACAGTGCAGGCCGCAATATCCACGACTACTTGACAATAGAACGAATTGAGCCTCAGTGGAGAACTTTTTTCCAAGATGGAACACAAATTGATTTGACCAGTGACCTTCCTCGCATGCTTCAGCAGCTTCAAGAACTTGCTCCAGAAGACATTGAAGGTTTTTTTGACTATTTATCTTATGCAAATAAAATGTACGAATCGAACTTAAAAAGTTTTTATAAAAAAAGTTTATCTGGACTGCACGATTTACGAACGATGCACACGGTAAAAGAACTGCTTCAAATGGATCCAATGAGATCTATGGATGCTACTACACGCAAATATTTTTCAAACAAACATTTGCGTCAATTGTTTAATTTTTTAATTATGTACATCGGCTCTTCTCCTTATCATGCACCGGCTGTATTAACACAGCTTGCTCACGTTCAGCTAGGATTAGGTATTTATTACGTAAAAGGCGGAATGTACAAAATTGCTGAAGCGATGGATAAGCTCCTTCAAGAACTTGGCGTCACTGTGCATCTAAATACGCCGGTAAAAGAAATCACAACAAGCGGAGCAAAGGCAACTGGAATTACACTAGAAAACGGTGAAAGCCTATCAGCAGATGTTGTGGTATCTAATCTAGAAGCCATTCCAACTTACCGCTATTTATTAAAAAATCATGCGCAAGCAGCTAAGCAAACTCAGCAGCTTGCAAAATTTGAACCTACTGTTTCTGGCCTTGTTCTTTTATTAGGGGTTAACAAACAGTACAAACAGCTTCAACATCATAATTTCTTCTTCTCAAAGGATCAGAAAGAAGAGTTTGATACAATCTTTAACAAAGGTCAAGTAGCCATGGATCCGACAATTTACATTGGCGTATCGTCTAAATCAGACCCTACGCAAGCTCCTGAAGGAAAAGAAAACCTGTTCGTTCTTACTCATGTACCTCCTTTAAAAGAAGGCGACGACTGGGCTGCATTAAAAGACCGCTACCGTGATGTCGTACTAAAAAAGCTTGAGGCAATGGGATTAGAAGACTTACGTTCCAGCATTGAGTTTGAATATACGTTTACTCCTAACGATATCCAAGAGCTTTACGGCGCTAACGGTGGGTCCATTTATGGCGTAGCAACTGACCGTAAGAAAAATGGAGGGTTTAAAATTCCGGCAAGAAGTCAGCTTCTTTCTAACCTTTATTTTGTAGGAGGCTCTACACACCCTGGAGGCGGCGTGCCGATGGTGACATTATCAGGTCAGCTTACAGCGGACGCGATTAATGAAGATTTTCAAATTCCTCGTATGCAAAAAGATATTGGATAATGAAAAAGTGCAGGAAATTCCTGCACTTTTTTTAAAAGTTCATTTTTGACTGTCCACCGTCTACGTTTAATGTCGCACCTACTATCCATGAAGCTTGAGAAGATGCTAAAAAAACAACGGCGTTTGCCACTTCTTCTGGCTCTCCAAAGCGCCCTGCGGGTATTTCATTTTCAACAAACTGCTTAATCTTTTCCGGATTTTCATCCATTCTTTTTTTCCAATTACCCGTTTCATGCAAGATGCTTCCAGGCGCTACTCCATTTACACGAATTCCTTTAGAAATCATTTCATCTGCAAACGACTTTGTAAAGCTGATAAGCGCTGCTTTTGCGTTATTGTACGTGACTTTCCCTCCACTTTCTCTCCCAAAAATAGACGTAACATTAACGATTGCCGCATCTTTTGTCATACGAGCTGCTGCTAGCTTGCTCAAGTGGACAGCTGAAAAGTAGTTTAGCTCCATTGCTTCCTGAAAAAGAGATAAATCTGTTTCCATTGCCGTGCTTCCATTACTTCCTCCAGCGTTATTAATTAAAATATCAATACTCCCAAAGTCGTTAATGAATTTCTTAATTAACGCAACTCTATCCGCTTCGTTTGTTAGATCTGCTGTATATGTACGTACGTTTTCTAATTCTGACTGTGCATGCTGTAATGCTTCCTCTCCTCTTGCAGCAATTCCAACGTTTGCTCCTTCTTGAATAAACAAAGCAGCTATAGCTTTCCCAATCCCTTTTGATCCACCGGTAATGAGTACATTTTTATTTTGCAACTGTAAATCCACACGTATCCCTCCACGTTAAATGATAACTACTATACTTTCTATCATATCCCACCGCGTCTCAAAATTAAAATCATATACTACTTTACCTTTTACTTCCTTTCAAAGTGTGTTCTTTATGGATACATTCTTTGAATTTATTGTCAGAACTCTTAGCAAAAACAAGCCTTTGCGTGATATAATGCTTTTTGGTGTAAATGTTTTCAAATTGGGGGTTTTTTAATGCAACAAACGTTTTCAACGTCTCAAAAAGTTAAGCAGTTCGTTTTTATTTTATTTCCGATATTGGTCACCCAGTTTGGAATGTTTTCAATGACTTTCTTTGATACGATGATGTCAGGAAGAGTTAGTGCAGATGACTTGGCAGGGGTAGCAATTGGTTCGAGCTTATGGGTGCCTGTTTTTACAGGGCTAAGCGGAATTTTAATGTCTATTACACCAATTGTTGCACAGCTGGTGGGAGCTAATCAAAAGAAAAAAGTTCCGTTCTCTGTCATTCAAGGGCTTTATGTCTCCATTTTAATGGCCGCTGTTATCATTTTAATGGGCTTTTTTGTTGTTAGTCCTATCTTAAAAGGAATGAATTTAGAAGCAAACGTGATGCGCATTGCCAAACAGTATTTAATCGCTTTATCTTTTGGTATTATTCCGCTTTTTATTTATACGGTTTTACGAAACTTTATTGATGCTTTAGGGCAAACTCGTACGTCTATGCTGGTCACCATTTTAGGGCTTCCGATTAATGTGGCTTTAAACTATGTATTAATCTTCGGTAAGCTGGGCTTCCCTCACTTGGGTGGCGTAGGCTCTGGTTATGCAACGGCCATCACATATTGGTGCATACTTGTCATATCGATTTTAATTATTCATAAAAAAGAGCCTTTTTCTAGCTTCGGTTTATTTAAAAAATTTCACCGTATCTCATTTTCTGCCTGGAAAGAAATATTAAAAATTGGTTTACCTATCGGTTTTTCCGTATTTTTCGAAACAAGTATTTTTTCAGCTGTCACGCTGTTTATGAGCTCATATAATACCATTACAATCGCTTCTCACCAAGCAGCTATTAATTTTGCCTCATTTCTCTATATGATTCCACTGAGTATTTCGATGGCTTTAACAATCGTTGTAGGATTTGAAGCGGGTGCTAAACGGAATCAAGATGCACGAAGCTATAGCAGAATTGGTATAACAATTGCTGTTGGCATGGCTTTTGTTTGCGCAGGTCTTTTATTTACTCTTCGAGAATCCGTAGCATCTTTATATACAAAAGATGCAGAGGTGCTCGCATTAACTTCTCACTTTTTGATTTATGCAATTTTCTTTCAGCTTTCTGATGCTCTTCAAGCTCCTATTCAAGGTGCGCTGCGAGGATATAAGGATGTAAATGTAACCTTTTTAATGTCCTTGGTATCTTATTGGGTAATTGGTCTACCTTTAGGCATTGTGTTAGCAAAATACACCGATTTGCAGGCGTTTGGCTATTGGGTTGGACTAATTGCTGGGCTCGCTGCAGGAGCAACAGGACTTGCGTATCGTTTGATAAAAATACAAAAAAAGCAGCTGCTAGAGGAGGATAAATCTTCTCGAACGGCTTAAACCAAAAAAGAACGTTCTCAAAAGAACGTTCTTTTTTGGTTTAAAGATGGATGGATATTCTTCCTTATACTAAGACCTAAAACTTCTTATTTATTTAAGGTACGCTCTAACTCTTGTAAAAGCTGTTCCGCACCTTTTTTACTTAACACAACGTTTCCATTACCAAAGGTTAAGTTTTCACGCGTAATTTCCCCAGTTACTAAGCAAGCACCATACGGGCTATACTTTTGTAAAATAATAATATCTTCATCAACATATATTTCTACTGGATCACCTGTGTTGATATTTAAAATACGGCGCAATTCAATAGGAATTACTACGCGACCCAATTCATCTACTTTTCTTACAATTCCTGTAGACTTCATAAAATCCATTCCTTTCATAGTAAACAAATAATATCTTCTCGATACAAATCTAGTCAAATTCGTCAGAGTTGCTAAAACCAAAATGCTTGAATGATGGTCTGATAACGGTTTATAAGTTCTTAAAATATGGCAAATAACGTATTAAATAGATTTATATACACTTTGTATCATATCAATTCGTACACTATTTATGAATAGTGCATAATCTTTAAAATCGAATTCATCCATATATGTTAAAAGTGTGTATTTTATCCATAATATAACTATATATCCATCTTTTACACTACTTTGTACCCATTTTATAACTTTTATTCCGACATAAGACGACAAAATCAGCTATAGAAAAAACGTGTCTTTTCTAACTAAAGACACGTTCATTTGGACCCGAAGTTGTCACGAATAGCTTTTTGAATCATAGCTTCACACCGCTCCAGCTCTACTTTTAATTGTTTTTTATATAATTTAGCTTTCTCTTCTCCCTCATTTGTAAATGTATAATAAACCACTTCTTGAAGCTTCATTCCTTCTTTTTTACGCTTCACCTGTTTGAGGACACCGTCTTCAATCAAGTCATGAAGAGCTTTGTATACCTCAGAATGATTAGGTTTGAATCCAAAAGGTCGAAATTCATCTCTCAACACATCTAATAACCGAAGGCCATACAGACGCTCTTGCTCCGTCATTGTAATCATATATAATTTTAAGAAAGCACGTTGTTTTAATAGAAAACCACTGGATGTACGCTTTTCTCTCATCTCAACTTCCCCCTTCACATACTTGCTTTCATTTAGAATAATAGAAAGCTCTATACGTAATTATACTTTTTTTATTCTACATAATCCTTCTTTTTCACTCAAAATCTCTTTTTTTCCTCACATTTTTTCACTTATTTACGCATTTTTCTCATTCTTTGTAAGCAGGCATTGAATTTTCTTTTTTTCATATATATAGAAGGAATTTACGTGAATATAAGGAGGGGTTCCTTTGAGTAAAAAATATGAAGAGATTGATTGGGGTTCAATTCAGCATAAGGTAGAAGATATGCTTGGAAATCACTTTTGGAGCGATTTAAATCACATCTTGCCAAAGCGATTTCCAAACGTCGATTTATATGAAACCGATAAAGAAGGCATTATCGTCGTTGAAGTTCCTGGACTACATTCCACTAACGACATTCAAATTAAGTTGGAAGCAAATATATTAACAGTTGAAGGGAACGTTCCTTATGCTTATGAAGCATCTAAACAAAAGCTAAAGCTGAACGAACGCCATACAGGCGTATTTTCTCGCACGGTCAAACTTCCTTTTCACTACACGGACGAACCAGTTCGCGCTAAGTACAAAAATGGTTTATTGGAAATTCGACTGAATAAGATAGAAAATGATCAAACCATTGCTATACAGTTTGAAGATGATTAACTGCACGTAACAAAAACCCTTCTGCTAGCAGAAGGGTTTTTGTTAGAGCGCTGAACTTAACACAACGTTTCCTTTTGGCGTCTTATTATTCGCGTTCGGTTCTAAAGTAATGGCCATAACATCCCACTTTTCACTCTGTTCTTTTTGGCTCATCGTATAGACCACTGTCCCATTTCCATTTTTATCTGTTACAAAAGCACCTGCCGGGTGAGGCTTGTCACCTTTTATGAGCCATACCTGATAGACTTCATTCCCTTTTACATTTTTCAAGTTATTCGCTTGAATGACCACATTTAAATTTCCACCTTTTTTCGTCAGAGATGCTGTTGCTTCACCAGAAACATTCGGTTCTGCCTGCAGCTTCATCGTTTTCTCAGATGTAAGAGGTTCATTTTGAGGAGCAACCGAAACATTTGGTTCTTGTTTGCCTTTGTCTCCATCTTTCAACAGAAAGTAGCTGTTTCCTACAAGGGATAAAATAAGTGCCGCAGCTAATCCAATAATGACGGATTTTTTATTTGATTTCTTAGACGCAGCATATTGTTTTTCATTTTTTAAAGCTATTGATTCTCTCTTTGTCTCACCTTGATCTTCTTCGAATACATTTGCAAGTATTCGCTGTTTCATTTCTGGAGGAGGAGATTGCTCTGGTGTCAAATACGTTAGATCTCCAAGAACTTCCTCCAGTTCTTTTAGTTCATCCTGACAGCTTTGACAGTTTTTTAAGTGCATTTCAAACTCTTTTTTCTCATGGGAAGTCAACTGATCATTATAGTAATCAATTAGTTTATCGCACATACTCATGAATCAGCTCTCCCTTCTGCATCGGTACCTAAATATGTTTTTAATTTCCGCAACGCTAATCGCACCCTACCCTTTACTGTTCCTAATGGGATTTGCTGCTCTTCTGCTACTTTTTGCTGCGTTAATCCCTTAAAATAAACGGATTGAATAATCTTTTTTTGGTCTTCAGACAATTTTGATACAGCGTGCCGTACTCTCTGCTGTTCTTCTTTCCACTGAAGGTGCTCGTCAACCTGAGGATGATCATCTTCAATAAAATCAAAAATTTCTTCTGAGAAAATAGGATCGTTTTTTCTTTTTCTCACCATATCAATCGCGGTGTTTCTTGTAATCGTAAACAGCCATGATGAAAACTTCCCTTTTTCATCGCTGTAAACTCCCTTTCCTCTCCACAGCTTAATAAATACTTCTTGAACAGCTTCTTCAGCAATATCAGAGCTATTTGTTAACCGGTATACAAACGAATAAAGAATTCGCTCGTACTTGTCATACAGCAGTTCAAGGGCTTTTTTGTCTTGTTCTTTTATTCTATTGTATAAGACAACGTCGTTTTGCTCTTTCATACCCTTCTCCTTTAACTCTTATGAGTCCTTATTATATAATCGAATTACCTTTGCATTTGGATCACTTTCACATCTTTTAAACGTACCTTTATTTTTCAAAAATGACAAGTAATTATACTTTTTTTATGGAATAGGAGCGAAATTGTCCAATGAAACATTTGATTCTTTTTGATGGCATATGTAATTTATGTAACAGCAGTGTTCAATTTATTATTAAACATGATGAACAAGCTTTGTTTTCTTTCGCCTCTCTTCAATCAGATTTCGGAAAGCAGCAGCTCGCCTCTCACGGCTTACTTCCTGAGCAATTAGACAGCATTGTATATATCCATGGAAAACAAAGATATATAAAATCAACGGCTGCTTTAAAAATCGCCAAGCGCTTAGATGGACCCGTTAAATTTTTATATGCACTTATTATCATTCCTGTGCCTATTCGAGATATCGTATACAACTGGATCGCTCGCAACCGATATAAGTGGTTTGGCAAACAGCAGCACTGCATGCTCCCAACTTCTGATACAAAAAAGCGATTTGTCGATGACTAAAAAAGCTCGGCACATAGAGAAAAAACGATTCCAAAGAGGCATATTTTTATGTTAAGAAAGTCTATTCATAAAAAAATCCGAACTGATTCAACATTCTAATGAAAGAATGCTGAACTATAGTTCGGATTTTTTAGCTAACATATGGTTGTATGAGCTTTTTTAGCTTCCACCCATTGCTTTTTTATTCGTTGCTTCAATTGCCTGCTTCATTGTTAAGAAAAAGTCTTGTTCTTTCATCACTTTTAATCCTTCGGCAGTAGCGCCGCCTGGAGTTGTTACTTGCTCTCTTAAAGACGCAGGATTTTTGGTTTCATGCAGCATTTGTACAGAGCCATACATCATTTGAATAACTAAATCTTTGGCTGTTTTTTCGTCCACACCGTAAGCAGTCGTTGCATCAATTAACGATTCTGCAAAATAATATAAAAACGCAGGTGCACTGCCAGTTACAGCCGTTAGCTCATGTACTTCTTTTTCTGAACACTCATGTGCTTCACCAATTCCTTTTAAAATCATTTGAAGCACTTCTTTATGCTCTTTTGTTGCAGAAGTTCCAAGTGTATACAGGGACATCGATTGCCCAATCATAGCAGCTGTATTTGGCATAATCCAAGCGACAGGCGTTTCCTGAGGAAGGTGGTTTTCTAAATAACTCGGACCAATTCCTGCAGCTAACGTTACAACAAATTGCTGATTTAAATGAGTCGAAAGTTCCTTGAGAACGGAAGGATGCGCCTCGGGAGGCATCGCTAAAATAATAACGTCCGAATTGTCAACTTCCTGGCGCCAATTTTGCGTCGTTTGTACGCCGTACGTTTTTTCAACTCGCTGTAACCGACCGATATCTCCGTTGTTTGACATCACCACTGCCTCAATACTATCAGCGCTGCTCGTAACCAAGCCAGCCGCTACGGCTTCAGCCATTCGTCCTGCTCCAATAAATAAAATTCGCTGTTTTTTCATCTGTTACTCCCAGTTATATGTCCAGAATTCTTCTCTTGTTAATAGACGTTCCATTTGCGGATAGTCAGATAAGCGATCGAAGTCAATTGCGTTCATCATTCCTTCTGTTTGAGAACGATGGGCTTTTAACGCTTCAATTTTTTTATCTTTCATCGCTGTTACATCAAAAATAACATCTGGTTCTCCAATATGTTCAATACGATCTTTTGAAAACGCATGACACCAAACAACCGGACGCTTTTCTTTTGGCATACGTTTTACCGCTTGGATCGTAGCTGCTCCCGTGGCATTGTGATCAGGGTGTACTGCAAAGCCAGGGTAATGCGTTAAAATGTGAGTCGGCTTTACATCGTTAATAATTTCTTCAATTTTATCTGCAAAAACATCAATATCAAGAAATTCTAGCGTTTTATCACGAAGCCCTAGCATACGCAAGTCTTGAATGTCTAAAACGTTTGCTAAATCTAAAAGTTCTTTTTTTCGGATTTGAGGTAGAGTTTCACGGTTAGCAAACAGCGGTCTACCCATGTTTCGTCCCATTTCACCTAGCGTAACACAAGCATATGTAACGGGGGTTCCTTTTTGTCTAGCTTGCGTGATCATTCCTGCTGCTCCATATGCTTCATCGTCAGGATGCGGAAATACAATTAATAATCTTTCTTCCATGTTCTATTCTCCTCTCTTTTCTGTTATGAAAACGGATGTTCACTTAATTGAAGGGCAACTGCTAAACGACCTTCAAAGTCATGCCCTGCTAAAAGAAGTCTGCCTTCTTCATCAATTTCCCAATCTGTTAATCCCTCTGCATAAATCCATCCTAAATCAATTTGAAGACCTACACGATAAGGACCTTCTCCAGTTATCTTTCCGTTTGAAATAGTGACTTTACCATTACGAATAAAAGCCCCAACTGTCATTACTTTTTCATTTACGTGTGAAGCATATGCACCGTTTGTCGTTTCAAGGTGTACATATACGTCTTTATTTAAAAATGTTTGTATTTTTTTTTGAACTGTTTCTTTATGAATTGGTTGCACGCTTGTTACTCCTTTCTCATGTTCATAAATTGTATTGTACTAAAAATCAGGAGCGAATCCTAATGTTTAGTTCTAGACTTTGAATTTCTTTATTCCATCGTTCATAATCATACATAAATGTTAATTCTTCCCAATTCAACATACTGATTTCTTGAATGTCTATAATAATCTCAGCGAGTTCACGGCTAAGCATACCTAGTTCTTTTCCTTCTGCCAGCTTTTTTTTGTAACGATTAAAAGCTGGATCTAATTGTTCAATTTGTGCATAAATTTCATGGATAGAGCCATATTGTTGAATAAGAGGCAGTGCGGCTTTTTCTCCTACACCTGGAACGCCCGGAATATTATCAGATTTGTCACCAAGCAATGCTTTTACGTCCACCCATTGACGAGGATGAATATTATATTCTTCTTGAAAGTGCTTAAAGCCATAAACAAGATCGCCAACCTGCTTTTTAGCAATAATTTGCGAAATATGTTGATCTAGGAGCTGAAGCAAGTCTCGGTCGTTGCTATAGATGTACCCTGGACTTTGCTTTTCCTTACTCCACTTGCTTGCAAGTGCTCCAATTAAATCATCTGCTTCATAAGAAGACAATGACATTTGATAAATGCCTACTGTATCAAAAAATTGCTTTAACGTTTCGTACTGCTGAATCAGCGGATCAGGCAGCTCTGCTCTTGTTTGCTTATATAAAGCGTATGTATCTTTACGTTTTGTATCCTCGCGTTTAACATCCCAAGCGACGAAAATATGGCTTGGCTCATATTGGTGAATCAATGCATGCATTTTTTGAATCGTTACTCTCAGGGCATTCGTAAATTGGCCCTTACTGTTTCTTGTCAACGCTGCTTCATCTCTTCCATAAGAAGTAGCAAAATAACAGCGGCTTAATAAATTAAATCCATCAATTACTAATAGTGTTTCGTTCACATAGTCACGTCCTTTGAAAACTTTGCTCCTTTAGCTTTTAGAGCAAACATACTATAGCACTTGTTCTTTGCACGCGTCAATGAAGTGCACAAAGCTCAAAACCCGCCCATTTTTTTCTCTCAATGTAAATGTAGTATAAAGATGTTAAATTGTTGTTATGATTTATTCGTTTGACTTTTAGAACTTTTGACTATCCTATAAAATGAGGATGAAAGATCAATCCTACAAATGAAGGTGAAAAAAGTGAATAAAAACACGATGATTAAAACATTAAAAGTTATATCTGTTGTGTCGCTTCTCGCTTTGTTATTTATCATTGCTTATGATCGTTCCATGTCTACATCCATGATTATTTTGTTCAGTTCGCTCATTTTCTTTGTATTTGTACTTAGCGACTTTTTTTTCGATCGCAAGCCGTGGGGATTAAAAGGCCTTCAATTATATATATCACTGATGTTATTCATCATTGCCATTTTTGAAATGCATCAAGTTGTCAGTTCACTTTGCGTTATTTCCATTATGGCTCTACCAAAAGTTATTGACGAATTAGCTTAAGCGCGAATGATAAATGATAAAATCCATGATCACAATGATCATGGATTTTATTACGTTTTGAGTAATTTTTCAGAGATGCGAAGAGCTTCTTCTATGCCAAATTTACGCACTAAACTGATGGCTTCCTTTATTTCTCTCTTTTTCAAATCATGAGTCGGATTTAAATTTAACAACACTTGAATAACAACTAAATCCCGCATCGTAAACATCATATTCTTTTTCATATCTCGCTGAAATGTATACTGTTCTTTTAAGAGCCGGTCACTTATTGCTAACACTTTCGACTCCGGAAGATGTAGCTGCGCTCCTGCTTCTTGACAAGACCACAATTTTTTCACTCGATCTTCAGCATTCATATTTGCGACTCGTGCATATGTAATATCGCTGTTTTCTTGACGAATCTCTATCTCTTTTAACGTTGGCTTTAGCACCGTTTTTCGCTTAGAGACTTTTTTCTTGTTAACTCCTGTATCCCTGAGGACTCTGCCGTGAACAGTGTAAATGTCGTATTCATTTTCTCTTTTTACATCTTGTTTATTGTATTTTGGAAAATAACCATTCACAAGCATCGTTCTCAACATATCTAATTCTTTTTTTAATCCATGAACTTCAATATATCCAACCGCATGAATTTCTTTGTGGAATTTTTTTGTATTGCTAACACCTTTTCCTGCAACGTGAGCTCTTACTCTTTCTGATAGAGAGCCCGTCGTGGTTCCGATATACAAAAGCCGGCCGGGTTCATCAAAGAAAAAATAAATGCCGGGAGCGGAAGGCAATTGTCCCATTTCTGCTGTACTTAGCAGCTTTTGCAATACTTGCATGACTGCTAAATCAATTTTTGCTGTCATTATTTTTGATAACCTTTTAACATTTCTTCATATACTTTTAGATGCGTATGTACAGTTTGAAGAAGCGGTACGTGTATAGACGATTTTTCAGCTAACTTCAGCAAATATCCTTGAAGGTGGTCTCCTTCAATTTGAGAGCTTTTTTCCATGTCGCGCTGCATCGATGACTTCATGTCATACGTCATTTTGTCCATCGTATTCATATGCTGTTCAATGATTCCTTCGGCTAATGGTGCATCGTAGGCCATCATAATATTTTCCACTTCTTTAAAAAGTTCTTGCACAAATTGACGCCCGCCTTTTGCTGCTAAAACTGGTCCAACAGGTGCGCGCATAAGAGTAGTCATGCCTGACATAACCGTAATAAACAAATACTTATGCCACATATCCTGTTCAATATATGAACTTTTCACAAACGAAGCTTTTGTACCACTGAACGCTTGCTCAATCAGTTGTAATCGTTCTGTGTCCTTCTGCTTAAATTCACCAAATACAAGTCTGTGAGCAGGACTCGTCTGGACGACCTCTCCATCTTGGTTTAAAGTAGTTTCAATAAAGCACAGCCCTCCAATGACTTTCTCTTCCCCAAAAGCTTCCTGCAATGGAGCGACATGAGCCATACCGTTTAACAAAGGTATTACAACGGTCTGATTCCCTACAAAAGGACGGACATCTTCAATTGCTTGTGTAAGATGATAAGCCTTCGTTGTGAACAAAATAACATCATAAGGTCCTTTTACCTCAGATTTTGTAATAGCTTGTACAGGTGAAGTGAAGTCACCGTGTGCACTTTTAATCACAAGTCCGTTTTGTTCCAGCTCTTTTTTTCTGCGTTCTCTGACAAGGAAAGTAACATCTTCTCCTTTTTCCACAAGCCTGCCTCCAAAATAACCGCCAACGCCGCCTGCGCCTAAAACTAATATTCGCATAACTTTTGCTCCCCTTTTCTTTTTCTTTTATTGTAGCACAGCTAGTTTGAAATTTTATAATATTCTTATTTCATTGTATTTTGAGTTTTCTACAAAAGATAGCCATAGCGCTTTTAAAGTTGTTATAATGAATACAAAAAAGCATAAAAATTTACGTTTAGACATTTATCCCCTCTTGGATATACGATTTACCAACCCGTAATCGGAAAAATTCCGATTTAAATAATGTTATTTACATAGGAGAGACTGAAATGAAAACAGAAATCTACATTTTATCTGGATTTTTAGGCAGCGGAAAAACAACGTTGCTTAAACAGCTGCTTCAGCAAGAAAAAGATCGTAATCGCAATATTGCTGTTGTGATGAATGAGCTTGGCCAAGTTTCGATTGACTCAAATGAAGTAGAAGAAGACACGCCGTTAAAAGAATTGCTAAATGGCTGCGTGTGCTGTACGATTCAAGGTCAATTTGAAACGCAGCTTCATTCACTTTTACAGGAGAACACATTGGATGCTATCTATATAGAAACAACGGGAGTTGCCCATCCCATTGAAGTATTAGATGCTTGTATGTCTCCTCTTTTTGCGCATCAAGTTACGATTAAAAGTATTATCACCACACTGGATGCGACAAGATGGAAAGAACGTGGTTCCTTAAGCATTCAACTTCAAAAACTTCTTCAAGAACAAGTAAAACATGGGGATGTAATTTTATTAAATAAAACGGACATGCTGTCTGAGTCAGAAAAGTCTTCCCTGCTTTTTGAGATTCAATCCATTAACGCTAGTGCAAGGACATTATTAACGACATTTTCCCGCGTGAAGCTTGATGTGATTCAAAAAGCTCAGCTGTCTCAAAAACAGCCGCACCATAAGGCTCATGTTGAAGATCATCTTCATTTGAAAACATTTGTATATGAGTTTACAAAAAAAGTGGATCTTGAATTATTTGAAAATTGGCTTCGCCAAATGCCAGATACCATTTATCGCATTAAAGGCTACATGCGCTTCACTCATTCGAATGATACGTATTCGTTTCAATATTCATACGGCATGCCTCTATATATGAAAGAAATGATGAAGCTGCCCACCACTCTTGTCTTTATAGGTGAAAACCTCGATCACGCTAAGATGAAACAAGAATTATTTAATCTTGAACAGCAATCTCATTAAAAATCCCGCTCTAGGCGGGATTTTTTTATTACTTATAAACAGGCATTTTGTACTCTGCGCAAAATTTCATATGCACGATTTCCGGCTAACTCTGTCAATTCTTCAAATTTTTCATCTCTTTTCAAATCGAGTTCAATAATTTCTTTTGCCAGCTCAATAATCTCTTCTTTTTTCAATTGTTGCACAGCCATGTAAAACGCCCTTCCCTTTTAGAATTTATGTATATTCTCACATTTATTTTCTATTCATCATTTTGAAAGCAAGTGATTAACCACAAGGCTTTATCCTGTATGGTTAACCACTTGGGATCGAGTTAATCATTAGTTTATAGGACTCTTTTCCCTATTTCATTATTTATGTCACTTTTTCTCACATAGTAATTCAAAAATATAACATATATATGTTAGAATGTATTACATGTTATAATTTTTTGTATTTTTTTCCTTTATAATAACATACTACTACGTACTCAGGGGTGAGGGAGATTGTCTACGAATGAAGCGTCATATCGAGATAAAAAAGTCATGTCTATTGGGATTGTAAAAGAATTAACCGGTTTATCAGAAAGACAAATTCGCTACTATGAGAAAAGAAGCCTGCTCTTTCCGGACCGAACCAATACGGGTATCCGGAAATATTCGTTTTCAGACGTCGAACGATTAATGGATATTGCCGATCGTATAGAAGAAGGAGTTCAAACGAGTGAAATACGCACAGAACTGGCTAAAAAAGATGAAGCGAGAAAAATGAAAGAAGTAAAAAACCAAATGCTTCAAGGTCAGTTGAACGCTCATTTCAAGCGGAAGCTATAAAGTATACATACGGTGACTTTTCCGTCTCCGTTTTTATTTCTTTACAGCAGACAAAAAAGCGCATATCTAAAGATATCCGCTTTTTTGTCCGTTAAGCTGAACGCCCTTTAAAGAATTTCGGCTGATGAGAACTCATGAACTTAGTTTTAGATAAAATGAACATCACCGATCCGCCCCAAATGAACAAAAAGGCAATCATTTCCACACTAGAAAACGGTTCGTGATACACGAATACCCCTAATAAAAGCGTCATGGTAGGAGCAATGTACTGCAAAAAACCGACCATCGATAGCGGAATAAGCGGGGCTCCTTTAGCGAAATACAATAGTGGCATAGCTGTAGCAACACCGCCTCCAATTAAAAGAGCGCTCACATCAAGCGACTGAAGGGAAAAACTTGAAGATCCTTTCACTAAAAGAAAAATAAAATAAATAACTGCAATAGGTGCAACCATCATCGTTTCAATCGTTAATCCTACTTTTGCTTCTAACTGAATAGTCTTTTTTACAAGACCGTACAAACCAAAGCTAAACGCTAAGCTTAATGATACCCATGGGATATGTCCGTATGTAACTGTCATAACGATAACACCTATAGCAGCCAATCCAACAGAAGCACCTTGCCAAAAATTAAGCTTCTCTTTTAAAACGACTATGCCAAGCAAAATACTAACGAGCGGATTGATGTAGTAACCTAAACTTGTTTCAATAATATGATTATGGTTAACCGCCCAAATGTAAACGAACCAGTTGATGCTGATTAGCACTGAAGCCACAAATAAAATGACCGCTTGTTTCGTATTACGAAATAATAAACCAAGCGTCTTCTTTAAAGAACTCATTTGCTTTGTCACAAGCAAAAGTAAAAGCATAAAAACAAATGACCATATAACGCGGTGAGCGAGTATTTCATTCGCATTCACCTCGCCAAGAAGCTTCCAGTAAAGCGGAAAAAGCCCCCACATAACGTAAGCGCTGGCTGTATAAACAATACCTGCTCGTTTAGAATCTTGATTCATTTCTCAACCTCTTTTCTTTATCTCTCTGTCTCTTATCATTATAGATGCATTTACCTCTTTTTTATAGCTTTATTTTGCCTATCGAAATAGCTCAAAAAAAAAAAAACGATCGCTTTTAGCTCGACCGTTTTTTATACATTATTTTTTAGGTTGTTTAAATACTTTGGCACTGCGAATATACTCTACGTCTTGTACATTTTCTCGCGCGTTAGCGATTCGAGCCGCAGCAAAGAAATAATCGGATAAACGATTTAAATACTGAAGCACCGCCACATTAATTTTATGCTCACGCTGCACGCCAACAACAAGCCGTTCTGCGCGGCGTGTAATCGTCCGACAAATATGAAGCGTTGTCGCTGCAGGTGTGCCTCCAGGTAAAATAAAACGCTCAATGGCCGGCGCTTCTGACATATAGACATCAATGCGCTTTTCAAGTACTGCTATCATGTCATTCGTTACTTTGTACGGATGATCATCTTTTGCAAATGCTAAATCACTTCCACAGTCAAAAAGCTCATGCTGAATCGTAATTAGCTCTTCTTTTACATCTTTTAATGTTGCTTCATCCAGCTGATAAATCGCTTGACCTACAAAGCCATTTAGCTCATCAATCGTCCCGTATGCTTCCACTCGAATATCATCTTTATTTACTCTTCCTCCAATTAAGCTTGTCTGCCCTTTGTCCCCTGTTTTTGTGTAAATGTTCATTGTATTTCCTCCTTCAATCGATTAGCAATTCCGTACCAAATGTGATCTACTTTCTGGGCATGTGCCGCCAAATGCTGATACGCATACCCGCATTCATCTCTCCACTGCCGCTCTATTGGATCTAAAGGAACAATGCCTTTGCCGACTTCAGTTCCAATCACTATTAACTGTTCCCATACACCGCTGTCTCTCCACTTCTGTATGACCTTTTTAACAACAAGATGCGGAGCCTCCAGCTCGCTATGTATTAATTCCTTAACATAGTGCTCAAATCCTTCTAGCACAATGTAACTTTCTTCAAACTCAATGGCCGGTAAAACGGGGTCTTCATACAAACAATGCCATTTTATCGACTCACTGGCATACTGCTGCTTCACCCATTTTCTTTTGCCGGTAAATGCACCGCCGAATACGAAATGCATGCTCTTCTCTCCTTTGCCTGTTTGTATGTGCACGTTACTGAAAAACCTTCTCCATAAGAAAAAGAAACATCCCAAAGCGACGCTGTCTGTTTAAAATGGGACGCAAGTAAACGCAGTGGTCCGCCGTGTGAAACAATAGCAATGTGACGCAATTGCTGACTAGCCGCCAAATCGACCGCTTCTTCCCAAGCTTCCCAAACTCGGTTTGAAAACCCTGAGAAGCTTTCACCATTCGGAGGCGTATGTTCTGCCCAGTGATCGATCCAATTTCTATATGCCCGTATGTTTTTTAAATCTTCATACGTCTTCTCTTCCCAATCTCCAAAATGCAGCTCACGCCAACTTTCCCTTTTAATCACCTGAGATTTAGGAAAAACAATTGAACTTGTTTCTAGCGCTCTTTTTAAGTCACTGGAAATAACGAGCTCCGGCTCTAGAGAAAGCTCTTTTAATTCATTTTTCCCTTCTATACTTAAAGGCGGATCACTCCACCCTATATATTTTTTTTGTTGATTTTCAAGCGTCATGCCATGGCGAATACATGTGATAACCAAAGAATTATCCATAAAAACGTTTCTCCTCCTTCAATGGTTGCACCTATAACATCTCCTGTTACGCCACCAAACTGCGAACGATAAAACCGTATCCAGAGCCATAAAAAACCGGCAAAGAAAAAGATAATGAATTTATTGTCTATAAAAACAATGAAAATAGCAACTAAGAATAGGCTCATGACGATAAATGCATAAATAGACCATTTGGTGACTCCTTTTTGAAAATAAGCAGCAAGCCCCGTATCTTTAGCGGGCTTATCTCTCATAACTAAGAAAGCGGCTCCGATTCTTGGAAGTGTAAAGACGGTTATACATGCCCAAACCGATAAAGAAGAAAGAGACGTTAATTCATAGATTGCACTAAAGCGCAGCAGAAGCAGAACAATAAGAGAAAGAATAGCAAAAGACCCAACGTGCGGATCGCTTAAAATCTGCAGTTTCTTTTCCTTTGACTGATGGGAAAAATACGCATCACTTACATCCATCCACCCGTCTACATGAAGACCACCCGTTAAAACAAGCGGCAAAAGCAAAACTAAAATACTGCTAACAATAGCAGTGATAGGTGAATAGTGAAGCAGCTGTAAAAAGCTATAAAACATTAAACCTAGTAATATGCCAATCCAAGGCAGGACAAAAAGTGAGCGTGCCGTTCTTTTTTCAGTCCATTGAACGGTTTTAGCCAGTGGTAAGATCGTAAAAAACTGAAGAGAGATTCGTAGTATGGCTATCCATTCTTTCATTTGCTTACACATTCCTTTCCTTTTTTAAAACGGGAAAGTCCCGCTTCTACACAAATAGCCACATCTGCTTTTTCTACAATATACTGATGTAATTTCCCTAACATATGCATATAGCTATATGTCGGCTCCTCTAACACGCCCGCTTCAAACAGTTCATTAGATACTAGCACGACCGTCTGAGACTGCGCAAACAGTTTATCGAGCGCTTCTATCATCTGACGAAAAACCTCTTGTTTACCTTCTTTTGTTTGCCACCTTTTTTCGGTTAAAAAAAGCTCATTGGCAAGCCAGTTTGTGACACAGTCCAAGAGTATAGTATCATCACTTCGAAGGTTTGGAAGAATTTGTTGTAAATCTACAGACTGCTCGATCGTTGCCCAAGGCGTGTTCGCCGCTTGACGTTCTGCTTGATGAAGCTGGATACGTTTTTGCATTTCACTATCTGTTTGCCGGCTTGTGGCAATATAAACAGCGCGCTTTGTACAAAAAGTTTGAACCATGTTCTCCGCTGCACGTGATTTGCCGCTTCGAACCCCTCCGCTAATAAAGATGATCATATTTCATCGAGTCCTTGTTTGATTACGTTAAGTAAATAGTCATTTTCTTCTTTCGTTTTCACAGCCAAACGGATATAGCGTCCATTTAAAAATGGGAAGTTTTCAGTATGCCGAGCTACCACACCGCGGCTTGCTAAATAGATAAGCCAATCGCGCGTTTTAATAGAAGACGGAACGCTGCAAAGATAATAGTTTGTTTGAGACGGAGAAACCAAAAGCCCCCATTCTTCTAGTTGACTCAAGATCCGTTTTCGTTCTTGTTTAATATAATATACGGTTTTTTTCACAAAATCTTTTTCATCTACACATATCATCCCTACTTGCTGCGACAATCCGTTTACACTCCAAGGAGGTTGTTTTTTAGACATCTTGCTAATGATTTTTTCATTTGCCAAAATATAGCCAAGGCGAAGCCCCGCAATATTAAACATCTTTGTCATCGAACGCACAACAATGAGATGTTCATAGTTTAGAATAAGAGAATCAAATGAAGGCTGATGTTCGACAAAATCAATAAATGCTTCATCAATTATTAAGTATGTACCATGATGAGCAGCAGCTTTTACTACTTTCATCCATTCCTCGTGACTATACATAACGCCCGTTGGATTATTTGGGTGACAAATCCATAGTACTTTTATATCCGGAAGAATACTCATAATCAACTCTATATCCCAGCTCCAGCCATTTTCTTCAGCTAAAGGAACGTATGTCACTTCACATCCATACGCTTTACTTGCCTGTTCGTATTCGACAAACGTCGGCTGTACAATCCCCGCTTTCTCTCCTGAAAATAAAGAAGCAATAAGGAAAAACGCTTCAGCGGCTCCATTTGTGGGCAGCACTTGGGCAGCGGAAACGTGATGATGAGCTGCAAGTTTATTTTTTAGTTCTGTTACTTCAGGATCAGGGTAACTAAACGCAGCTTCCTTGAATTCGTTCCACTTTTCGTGAAGAACAAGGGGAGCCCCTAAAGGATTTGTGTTTACGCTAAAGTCTTTTAGATGCGACAAATTCTCGGCCCCTATTGCTTTTAAAAAGACATTGGGGTTAGCTCCATGTGTAGGTAATAGCACTAATAACTCCTCCTAACAAAAGATAGAATAACCACGTAGCATAGACCGTCCTTTTCATAATGAAAACAGCTTGTTCAATATGACCGGCTTGCAGGGGAATGAGTGGTTCGCCCATTTTTGCACGATTAGATTCTATGCCTTTATATGTATTAAGCCCGCCGAGTTGAATACCTAAAAGAGCAGCCACTGCACTTTCCCCGTATCCGCTATTTGGACTTGGATGCTTCTTAGCATCGCGCTTAATCAAACTCGTTACATGCCAAAGAGAATATTGGCTTTTCGCTACATTAACAGCGGTCATTACCACTGCAGTTAACCGACTTGGAATATAGTTTAATACGTCATCGGTTTTTGCACTAAAATAGCCGAACAGAAAGTAGCGGTCATTTTTATACCCAACCATTGAATCACATGTGTTAATAGCTCGGTAAAAAAAGGCTAGGGCTCCTCCTCCTATAAATGCATAAAAAAGCGGAGCTGTAATACCATCACTTGTATTTTCAGCCACGGTCTCTACCGTCGCTCTGGCAATTTCTCCTTCTGATAAACGATCCGTATCTCGTCCCACAATCATGCTTACTTCATATCTAGCTTTCTCCATATCTCCTAGCTGAAGCGGCTTTTGCACCTTATAAGCAGCTTCGCTTAAGGAACGAGTGGATATAGTAGTCGCAATCATTACGCCCTCTACTAAAACGCCTAGTATAAAATGAACTCCGTACAAAGCATGAAGGAATAAAAAAGGAATAACTCCTGCGAGCACCACCATACTTATCACAAGAAGCAATCCTTTGAATCGTTTTCCTGCGCCTTTATTTAATCTGGAATCCATCCAATAAATCCACTTGCCAAACCAGCGAACGGGATGCGGCCAATTTTCTGGGTCACCTATGATTCGGTCAATGAGTAGAGCAATCGTCATGGCTGTCAGGTGTGCAATCATCGCTTGTGCAATACTCATTTCTTCACCTCTTTTCCTTAAGTGCCTGCTCTAAGCTTATTTTTACCAGCTTGGCTACCGCTTGACCTAAAGCGGTCATAGAGCCTGCATATTCATATAATGGTCCTTGCTGAGACGCTGCAACTGAGATACTGTCCGTAGATGTTCCCGTAGCAATCGTCTTTGTAGCTGGATCTATGATACCCAGCTGTGACAGCGTTTTTGTTTTGGCTTCTGTAGCGGCAATAAAAAGCTGTAAAAACGCCGCATCCGTAAGCGTGCCTTCCACGAAAAAAAACATATTAATTGTACCGGGAGAGGAATAAAATGGAACAGCTTCGTCAGCTGTAATATCCACTGCGTTTCCTACTCCAGCCGTTATCACGGAAGCTACTCTTACTCCGTAGCCTTCATAACAGTAAACCGCTCTTTCTTTTAACCAAACCGCTGTCATCAACCCTACGATTTGCTCATGGCGCACATTTTCTTTCATCAAATATTGCTCATACTCTAAAGAAGGAGTATCTGAATAATAGTCTTTATGAACAAATCGATTGTAAAAGGTGTCCGTTTCCATGATACCTGTTCCTAAAACGCCTGAGCTGTATGTTTTATAAGAAGTCTCGGTTTTCATGATTAAAAGCTCAGGCCGTTCTTCAATTTTAAGATGTGAAAAGGGACCAATCCCCTTTTCAATTCGAACTGGAATATGGTCCCTCTTTTTATTTATTGTACACCTCAGGGTATACTGCTTTTGCTAAGTCCTCTAAGCCATCTACAATACGAGGTCCTAAGCGGTTGATTTTGTTTTGATCAACCTTTTCGATGTTCCCCTCTTTTACAGCAGTCATGCTGCTCCAAGCGGGACGCTTCATAATCTCATTTTTGTCTGCATCATACGTTGCGATAATAACGTCAGGGTTTAACTTAACAACTTGCTCTTCAGAAAACTTAACCCAACCCTTTTCACTAGCCGCTACGTTATCAGCACCGATCATAGTAAGCATTTCGTTCATGAACGTACCTTTTCCTGTTGTATAAATCTCAGGAGCTCCCGATACCTCTATCCATACCTTTTTACGATCTTCTTTTGAAATCGTTTTTGCTTTTTTCTCAATTGAAGCTACTTTTTCTTTCATGTCTTTAATTGTTTGATTAGCTTCTTTTGTTTTACCCGTTAATTTACCAATTTGCGTAATAGAATCATAAACCGTATCAAACGTTGTTGAATCTTTTACAACAAATACCGGAATACCCGCACTTTCAATTTGTTTAAATACTTCATCTGAAACGCCCATACTTGAAGCGTGTGCCAGCACTAAATCAGGATTTAAAGCAATAACTTTTTCTGCATTAACGTTCATATCTCCCACCTGCGCTTTTTTCTTTACGCTTTTAGGATAATCATCGTTGCTTGTGACACCGACTAATTCTTTTTCAAGGCCAAGGGCATATACAATCTCCGTATTACTTGGCATTAATGAAACAATTTTCTTAGGCTGTTTTTTCAACGTAATTTCTTTATCACGCGCGTCTTTTACCTTCACTGGAAACGCAGCTTGTGACGTTTGTTCTGTATCTTGCTTCGTTTTTTTATCACTGTTGCTTTGGCTGCCTGCACCGCATGCAGCAAGTACGATGACTAACAGCGCAATAATGGAATACGAAAGCCATTTTTTCATCTAAATACTCCCCCTATATATTGTTCATTGTGAATACGAAACCTCCACGTTAAAGAAAAAGCAAATGATCATGCAAAAAGCAGCGCTATCCCGTTTTTTCCGCTTTGACTATGTATACTGCTCGGCAGCAGCTTCAAAATAAAAAAGCTTTACTTTCAATTGAAAGCAAAGCAGGTAACGTCAAGATAAGCAGGAAAAGAATCCGTTCACTATACTTGATATGTATGTTCATTACCCTGCTTCACCCTTCCTCGAAGGTTTCACAGCTAACAATAAGGCAGGTCTCCTGACTTACGCACAAAGCGCTTACAGTGGCGGGACCGCGCTGGTTTTTCACCAGACTTCCCTTTTCACTCAATCTTTAAATTGAGACCTTATTGCTTTACGATTATTCACTTGTCCTAGTATACCCCACTCATCGAAAAATGGAAATAGCCATTCTCACAAAAAAAGCTGCGAGAATGCTCTCGCAGCTTAGGGAATTAAAGAGTTGCTAAAAATTCACGGACCGCTTCAGGCGTTTTAGCATTTGCACTGTGCAGGTGCGCAATTTTTTCACCGTTTTTATATACAAGAAGAGAAGGAATACCCATTACATTGTTTTCAGCAGAAAGTTCTTCAAACTCATCCTTGTCAATTTTAAACCATGCTTTATCTGTATTTTCGTCAACGATTTCATCAATAAACATATCCAAACGTTTGCAATCAGGACACCACGTTGTCGTAAAAATCCCAACGCTTAGTGTTTCATTCTTAATTTGTTCGCGAAATTGTTTTTCTTCCGTAAATTGTTTCATTGTGTTACCTCCAGCGTCTATTCGTTCCTTCCTACAATTCTATAGTAAGAAGTCTGACTTCATTATAAACGATTTTTTTATCGTTGTGCTAATGTTTCAGCTTATTTAGACCATAACGGTTTTAGACGTAAAAAAATGCTAGCTTAAAAAAGCTAACATTTCGAAATTGTAGAATGTTGTGTCTATTATCAGCTGAACCACTTAGGCGGCATGTTTCGGTTCCAATAAATTTTCCCTAAATCATAATGCTTTTGAAAATTATCTGCGGCCGCATGATAGTGAAAATTAAACCAGTATCCATCTTTTGGAGGATTTTCACGCCGTACATGAAACCGTATTAAGTCCTGACCGGTTTCCCGGTCATATACATGGAAAATCTTTTCACCGTAGCCAGCAGCAGGGTGCTCGCTTATCTCGAGATTCTGAATTGACTGTTCACGTTCAGTGCCAATGTCGGTCAGCACTTCTTCAATTTTAGGTAACACTGCTTGACGAAATTCATCTTCAATGACAGGACCAATTTTTGTTCCGAATTTTTCCACTGACTGTTTTTCAGCTGATTCCATTGCATACGTAACAAATGATGAAACGTCTTCATATTTTGGTTCTTCATATGGCAAATGAATATCTTCTATAACAGCTGTGACAGGAGTTGTTTCTCTTACATACCCTGCTTTATGTTGCTTGTCCGCTTTTGCATCATCAACGTATAAATATTCTGGTGGAGTGACAAGCCCAAATGTAAATACTGTAATAAATACAATTAGCATTCTTTTTATCCATCTAGGCATTCGTATCTTTCCTTTCTCATCTTTTCCCATATGGTCTTTTCATATTGTAAAATTCATTATCATAACTCACTAGGTATTGTAACATACTTATTAATTTTTTACCTATATTTGCTTATTCATTTATGCTGTCTACGGGCATTTGACGACTTTTCAGTTACCACCTTCCTTCTTCTGTTTGAGGTTGTCACACCGAGCGGAAACCTATACAAGATATTCCTTTTTTGCTGGATGCTTAAACACAAAAGTATTTTTATGTTCAAAAATATATCATACTTTTATGAACTTTAGATGAAATTCATAAAAAAAACTTCCAAAACTTTTTAATTCCTAAAAGGTTTTGGAAGTCTTTTCAATGAGCGTAATTAATTTTACTTTTTTGGTTATTTTTGTATATCAATTGTCCCGTAATGAAATTTTGATGTTTTTCGTTTTTGCACAGTAAATCCGTGCTCTTTAAAACGACTGCTTTTCCAATGATCTTTTAGCACGACCTTTTGTTTGGCTACTCTTTTTGCTTCTTGTATAGCCATTGGCGTCAGCGTGGTATACAGTGCTATTGCTTTAATACCGTTAATTCCATTCGATTCCTCAATTTGTTCTTGAAACATAGGATCAAAGTAGACAACATCAAAAGAATTATCTTCACAACACGCCAAAAACGATTCAAAATTTTGATGAACCACGTTTATACGCTTCATTGCATCATTCAACTCTTGTACGTCACTTTCCCAATTTAAAAGTCCTTGTTTGACTAAATAAGCTACATAGCGGTTGCCTTCTAGTCCGACAACTTTCCCACTTTTCCCTACCGCTACGCTCGCCATCATACTATCCGATGCAAGACCAAGTGTACAGTCAAGCACGCTCATTCCTTTTTCTAAACCAGCAGCTTCAATAAACGGATCACGTTCTCCCCGCAGCCATCTCTTCACTCTAAACATAGCGGAGTTTGGATGAAAAAAAATAGGTTCCTCTTCATTTTGGACGTGCAACTCTACTCTATTTTTACCGACAACCAGCACGTCTGCAGCTTCAAGATTTTGAAGATCTGCAACAGATTTCTTCTCTCTTGTTACAAAAGGTATACTTAAATCAGCGGCTACTTGTTTGGCTTTTACAATCATCTGTTCATTTGTTCGACCAGCAGTCGTAACAATCACTTTCATAACTCCCCCTACACTGTTTGGCTATTTACATAAAGAAAAAGGATGCCGATAGACATCCTTTTTCTTATAAAGTATATGCGATTTTTCTCTAAAAATCTATATACTAGATGTGACAAAAGCAGGACATTTTATGAACAGTGCTGCTTAAAGCCATTTAAAATGTTTTCAAAAATAACTTCTAACGGCTGACCTTCAATTTCATGTCGAGGAATAAAATGAACAACTTCTTTTCCTTTTAAAAGTGCCATAGACGGTGATGAAGGCTCAATGTCCCCAAAATATTCACGCATTTTAGCTGTTGCTTCCTTATCTTGACCGGCAAAAACAGTTACCACTTGATCTGGTTTTTGCTCAGACTGTAAGTACGCTTGCGTTGCTGCAGGACGTGCTAAACCAGCAGCGCATCCACAAACTGAATTAACGACAACAAAAGTTGTTCCTTCTACGTTTTCCATAAAATCAACTACGGCTTCCTCTGTTGTTAATTCTTCATAACCAGCTTGAGTTAATTCTTGACGCATTGGTTTAACTAACTGACGCATATATTCTTCATATGCCATTGACATATTAACATTCCTCCTAACAATCATTCACGCTAAAAGCATACTATAAAAACCAGGAAAAATCTAGCTACTCACTCTTCAAATCCTTATCGCTGTCTCGTTCTCCTTTTTCATTTGACAAAAAAAGATTAAAACCGGGTCATATCATCTAATTTTTTTCCATAAAAATGTCGATTTTTACTATTAATATTCCATTTTTTGTACTATAGTAGTAAATAGTAGTTTAGTAGAAAGGATTTTCAAATTGAACCAGCGATTTAAACCGAACAAACGATTTAAGCCAAACAAACGATTTTATGCATTTTTGTCTTTAGTGTTAGTGATCGTCGCGTCTTTATTTTTTATTACAGAAGCCAAAGGAAGTGAATCCGCTGCATCTCAGCAAGTCTTAGCATCTACTGCATTGCCGCTGAAAGGAGCTGCACCTTCAGCACAACCTGAGAAGCTGCTTAATACACTTCACCATAATATGTATGTAGGAAATACCGTGAACGATCAAAATCAAGCTCTTACACAGCCTGTTTACCTTACGTTTGACGATGGTCCAACGCCTGATACCCTTCACATTTTAGATGCTTTGCGTCAATATAACGTAAAAGCAACTTTCTTTATGTTAAAGTATCAAATTGACGCTCACCCTGAAATTGCTAAAAAAGTAGCACAGGAAGGACATGCCATCGGCTGTCACGGCGTCTCTCATGATATTCATGTCATGTATAGTGAAGACGGCGCCGCGTTAAAAGAAATGCAGGAGTGTCAAGCGACAGTTAAGAAAGTAACCGGTGTTGACAGTAAGTTAATCCGCGTTCCTTACGGCAGCGTTCCTTATTTAAAAGAGCCGCACCGTACAGAGTTGCTAAGCCACTTTAAATTATGGGACTGGAATGTAGACAGTGAAGACTGGGCACTTCGTTCTGCACCTAGAATTATTCAGGGCCTTGAACCTCATATTCAAGGGGTTAACTCCAACGGAAGAACACCCGTCATTTTATTTCATGACAAATCCTTTACGGCACAGTCTCTGCCGACTATTTTGACTTACTTAAAACAGTCCGGTTATCAGCCTATTAAAATTGATAACACGATGCAGCCTATGCAGTTTCCAACTCCCGCTGCAAAACAGTCATAAAAAAAGATCATTCAAGTGAATGATCTTTTTTTATGCTTTTCTGCTTTCCGTCATTTGTTTCCAAACAGAACCTTTTGCTTCTTCTCCGCCTTCGATACGTTCAATCGCTAGCTTGATTTGTAAATCTACCTCAAATTCTTTGTCATTCTCTGCTGCTTTTAATGCAGGAAGAGCCGTCTCATCCCCTACCTCGTATAAATACATCGCTGCACGCCAGCGCACAAGCTTGTTTTTATCACCAAGGGCTTCACACATTGCCGGAATACCTTCTTCAAAACCTAAATCCGACATGCAGTCTCCAGCAGTACGGCGCACAGTGACTGATTTATCTTTTAATGCTTTGTATAAATAAGGCAGTACCGCTTTTGATTCAATCATTCCTAAGTAGACCGTAGCTAAGCGGCGAATAGATGCTTTTTCATCATCAAGCGCTTTATTTAAAACATCTAAATCAGCTTCTGTTGGATCCATTTGTTCTAAATGGGCATAGCGCACTGACCAATCGTTGTCTTCTAGCATCTCTTCTGTAACTTTATAGGTTTTACGCGGCTGTACCGTTTTTCCGCCTTCTTTTTCTTCTTGTGCATTGGCTACAAGGCGAGTTAATCTTTCTTGCGGATATGCTGCTGCTAATTCTTCCACTACTTCGTCTCCGATAGCCGCTAACTCTCCGTAACGAACGCCTTGTTCTTTCCATTTCCGTTCTAACACTACATTATCTGAAAAGCTTTGAAGCTCTGCTACCGCTTTTGCGAATCGTTCAGGCAGACCAAATCGCTTTTCTTCATTTCCATCCGTTAGCTTAACTTGCATTGGTACGTTTTTGAACATTTGAACGGACACATTGACCTCACCAAAATGCTCATTCATTTTGTGCTGTTCGCTGTTACTCTGCAAATCTTCACCAAACGCTGCACGAACTTGCGGCAAAATTTGCTTCCAGTCATATTTAGCATTTCGCTCTACTGCTAAGAAGTCCGCTACGTGATAGACTCCTTTTACCCCTTCTACTTTCAAGATGTCTTGAACAACTTCAGGCGCTGCTTCAGCATTTTTTTCCGTATAGTTATTGCTTTTTCCGCCTGATAGCACTTCGTCTAAATTAATTTTCATTGTATTCGGACTTGGCGTTGGCTCAATTGATTTAATGTTCATATCGTATCGTACTCCTCTCATTAAAATTGTAGCATG
Source organism: Priestia sp. FSL W8-0524 (assembly GCF_038005965.1). Lineage (NCBI taxonomy): Bacteria > Bacillati > Bacillota > Bacilli > Caryophanales > Bacillaceae > Priestia > Priestia sp. FSL W8-0524. Next base: position 1,681,538 of record NZ_JBBOUG010000001.1, on the reverse strand, counting down.
TGGCTTATACTCAGTCTAACGACTTGTTTACGCGTTTTCAATTTCTTCAATCAGCTCTGAAAGCTCTGCCCAGCGATCAAGCAGTGCATTTAATTCTTCATTTGCTTTTTCTTGTTCTAACGATAGGTTATGCGCTTTTGTATAATCGCTGCCCACCTGTTCAATTTCACTTGTTAAGCGTTCAATTTCTTCTTCTTTTGCTGCAATATGATCTTCGATTTCTTCCCATTCTTTTTGTTCTTTATACGTTAAGCGACGCTTTTTCGTTTTCTCCGGCTGTTTTGGCTTTTCTTCTTTCACTTTAGCCTGCTGAGCCATTGCCTGCTTCTTTTTCACCGCTTCTTCTAATTGATCTGTATAAGCGCCAAAATAAGTCGAAATGTTTCCTTCTCCTTCAAAGACAAGTAAGTAATCTGCTACTTTATCTAAGAAATAACGATCATGCGATACCGTGATAACAACACCTGGAAATTCTTCGAGGTAGTCTTCAAGCACCGTTAGCGTTTGAGTATCCAAATCATTAGTCGGCTCATCTAGCAGTAAAACATTTGGCGATGTCATCAACAATTTCAATAAATATAAACGACGGCGCTCTCCTCCGGACAACTTTTGAATCGGTGTTCCGTGCGTATGTGAAGGAAATAGAAATCTCTCAAGCATTTGCGATGCAGAGATCATTTTCCCATCCGTCGTATGAACAACTTCTGCCGATTCTTTAATATAATCAAGCATGCGTTGATTCAAGTCCATATCATCGCTTTCTTGAGTATAGTAAGCAATTTTAACCGTTTGTCCTCTGTCAATTTCACCGCTGTCCGGCTCAATGCGTCCTGCAATCATATTCAGCAGGGTAGACTTTCCGCTTCCATTTTTTCCGACAATTCCAATTCGGTCTTGTTTTTTCACGATGTGCGTAAAGTCTGAAAGAATGATTTTATTTTCATACGTCTTAGACACATCTTTTAATTCAAACACTTTTTTCCCAAGGCGGCTGCCTGCTAAACTTAAATCCAATGATTCTTTTTCAGAAGAATCGAGTTTTCCTTCTAATTCATCAAATCGCTGAATACGCGCTTTTTGTTTAGTCGTACGCGCTTTTGCTCCTCGGCGAATCCAAGCCAATTCATTGCGATATAAGTTGCTTAATTTTGCTTGAGTTGCTTTTTCCTGCTCTTCTCGAATCGCTTTTCCTTCTAGAAAAGCAGCATAGTTTCCTTTATAGCTATATAAATTTCCACCGTCTAATTCAAAAATTCGGTTTGTAACAGCATCCAAGAAATAGCGATCATGAGTAACAAGCAATACGGCTCCTTGATATTTGGATAAATATTCTTCGAGCCATTTAACCGTCTCATAATCCAAGTGGTTAGTGGGCTCATCTAAAATTAATAAATCAGGTGTTTGAATTAGGCTTTGGGCAATTGACACGCGCTTTTTCTGTCCACCTGAAAGTTCGCCGATTTTTGCACTCATATTTGAAATTCCCAGCTTCGTTAAGATCGACTGTGCGTTAGAATTGGCTTCCCACGCGTTCATCGCATCCATTTTCTGCTGTAAATCATACAGTGTCTGCTGGTTCTTCTCGTTTGCAGAATCTTGCTCTAACGCATATAGAGCTAGCTCATAGTTTTTTAATAAATTAAGAAGGGGCGTATCTCCGCTGAAAACTTGCTCTAAAACCGTTAAGTCTTCATCAAAATCCGGATGCTGAGGTAAATATGTCACGCTGTAGTCTTTAGCATGAACAATATCCCCTTCATCTCCCAGCTCTAGACCTGCGATAATTTTAAGAAGCGTCGATTTTCCTGTTCCGTTTACACCAATTAAGCCGATTCGCTCATTTTCCGTAATTGTAAACGTTAGCTGATGAAACAGCTCTTTTTCTCCATATGTTTTTGTTAAGTTTTCAACAGTCAGCATTTTCATAATGATAATTCCACTCTTTCTTAAATTGAACTAAAAATTCTTTCATATATGTATGTCGCTCTTGCGCTAGAGACCGTGCTGTTTGAGTATTCATTAACGCAGTAAGCTTTAACAACTTTTCATAAAAATGAGCAATAGCCGTTGATTTTCCGTGTCTGTATTCTTCCTCTGTCATCTCACTTCGTACAGCAATGTTTTCGTCATACAGAGCCGTGCCTTTAGAACCTGCATACATAAACGTACGTGCGATACCAATCGCACCAATTGCATCTAAGCGATCTGCATCTTGAACAACTTGACCTTCAAGCGTGGCCATAGCCGGACGGTTTCCGCCTTTAAATGACATCGTTTGTAAAATATGAACGATATGCTTGCAGTTCTCTTCTTCTACGCGCTGACTCTTCAGCCACTCCCGCACTTCTTCATACGCTTTTTCAACATCTTCCACTAGCTTATCATCTACCACATCGTGTAAAAGCGCGGCTAGTTCAATAACTTCCCGGTTGCCGCCTTCTTTTTTATATAAAAGCACTGCATTTCGACGCACGCGATCGATATGCTGCCAGTCATGTCCCGTCGTGTCATGCGCAAGCTTTGCTTGAACCCACTTTTCCGTCTTTTCTATTTTGTTCATTTGCTCACCTCAATTATATCCACCATTATTTTAGCACAAAGTAAGGCGCTCGTCTCACTGACAGCTGAGCACCCTTTGAAAACCCTGGCTGAAAAATAAAAAACAGATGGAGATCCACCTGCTTTTACAGCAATTCCTTTATATCTTTTTGAATATCTTTTGGTGCAGTTTGAGGTGCGTATCGCTTCACGACTTCACCTTGACGATTCACTAAAAACTTTGTGAAATTCCACTTTATCGCTTTAGAACCTAGCAGGCCAGGTGCTTGTTCCGTTAAGTATGCAAATAACGGATGTGCATGCTCACCTTTTACATCTACTTTTGCAAACATTGGAAACGAAACGCCGTAGTTTAACTCGCAAAATTGTTCAATATCATTTGAACTTCCTGGCTCTTGACCACCAAATTGATTGCAAGGAAAACCTAGAACCGTTAGACCGTTTTCTTTTTCTTCTTCATACAGCGCCTGTAAATCTTTATATTGAGGGGTGAAGCCGCATTTGCTAGCTGTATTCACAATCAACAGTACGTCACCTTGATAGTTAGATAGTGATACGTCTTCGTCTTTAATTGTTTTTGCAGAGTATTCATACACGCTCATTAAAACGCCTCCTTTTCCCTATTGTAATTCACTTTATTTCTGAAGTACAACTGAAACGCTCTTATGATTTGTCGTAAAGAACCTTTAGCTGATCAGTCGTTTGCAGCATATAATCAATCATTTCGATTAAATCTCCTACTTGATCTTCGTAAATGAATCGGTTAAAGGTTACCGCAATATTGTTTTCATATTCGTTTCCTCCAACTTCATGAGTAATACGCTGCTTAACCACTCTTGTTGTTCCCCAGATCCTTTCACACATTTCCTGTATGTTTCTAAACTCAGCTTCTTCAAACGGTTTTTGTTTTTTCAGCTGAAAATGAATATAAACTGTACAACCTGGTTTTTCTACACGGGAAGGCGTTAATTCCGCATGAATATTATCTAAGTCGGTTGATAAAGTTAGCGACGCGGTACAGCAAAAATGCTGTTGAAAAGAAATGCGGTACGTTCGAGTAAACTGAGCTAAGTCTACAAAATCTTCGCGATTTGTAACAGATACTTGCCCAGATAAGTCAAGATCATAGATCTCTCCTTCTACAACCACTTTTAAATTATCAAATACAATTGGATCAAACATTTCAACTACTTCCTTTTTTTATAAAATACGAACAGTCAGCTCTTCTTCTTTCTTGCCAAATTAATTCATAACATACCTGTTATTTTGTTTTATCTCATAAGAAAAGCGATGCCAAGGCATCGCTTTTCTCTTAAAAAATACCTAGTGCATGTCCATTCTCGTCAATATCCATATTGAGCGCAGCAGGTTTTTTTGGAAGTCCAGGCATTGTCATAATTGAACCTGTTAGCGCAACGAGAAACCCAGCTCCGAGTGAAGGACGGAATTCCCTTACCGTAATCTTAAAATCCGTTGGTCGTCCAAGCTTCGTCTGATCGTCACTTAACGAATACTGCGTTTTGGCCATACAGATCGGCAGGTGATCCCATCCGTTTGCTTCAAATTGCTGTATTTGCTTTAACGCTTTTGGAGCAAACTCTACGCCTTGTGCTCCGTATACGGTTTTAGCAATAGCTTCTACTTTTTCTGGAATCGAAGCTGACACATCATAAAGAGGAGAAAACTGACTTTCCGTCTCGTTCATGACCTCAAGAATTTTTTCAGCAAGCATGACGCCGCCTTCTCCACCTTTTTCCCATACTTCTGTTAAAGCAACTGGAACATTCTTTGAAGCGCACCAATTCATAAGCGCTTCTACTTCACCTTTTGAATCTGTTACAAAACGGTTCACGGCTACCACATAAGGAACGCCGAATGCCTGAATCGTTTCAATATGTTTTTCAAGATTTTCAATTCCCGCTTCTAAAGCCTCAATGTTTTCTTCATTTAAACGCTCTTTAGGAACACCCCCATGCATTTTCAGAGCGCGAATTGTGGCAACGATTACTACCGTTTCTGGTTTAATATCTGCCATACGAGCTTTAATATTCAGGAATTTTTCTGCGCCTAAATCTGCCCCAAATCCCGCTTCTGTTACTACATAGTCGCCTAGTTTTGCAGCCATTTTTGTTGCAATGACGCTATTGCAGCCGTGGGCAATATTAGCAAAAGGACCTCCGTGAATGAGGGCTGGAGTATGTTCCAATGTCTGTACAAGGTTGGGCTTAATCGCGTCTTTTAAAAGAAGAGTAAGCGCTCCTTGTGCACCTAAGTCCGCAACCGTTACAGGCTCATTATCCATGTTGTAAGCTACAACAATAGACGCTAAGCGACGCTTTAAGTCTTGTAAATCTGACGCTAAGCAGAAAATAGCCATAATTTCTGACGCAACCGTAATATCAAAACCATCTTCTCGAGGAACACCTTGCATAGGGCCACCTAACCCAATGACAACCTGACGCAGCGCGCGGTCGTTTAAATCAACCACTCGTTTCCACGTAATTTTACGTGTATCAATGCGCAGTTCATTGCCTTGATGTATATGGTTATCCAAAATAGCGGCCAGCGCGTTGTTAGCTGTTGTAATGGCATGCAGGTCTCCAGTAAAGTGCAAGTTAATATCCTCCATTGGAAGCACTTGAGCATAACCGCCTCCAGCGGCACCTCCTTTAATTCCCATTACCGGACCAAGAGATGGTTCACGCATGGCTACAATTGCTTTTTTACCTAATCTATGTAATGCCTGAGCTAAGCCAACCGTCACTGTCGACTTACCTTCTCCTGCTGGAGTTGGATTAATAGCTGTAACTAAAATCACTTTTCCATCTTGTTTTGTGTGTAAACGTTCCATAACGGACAAAGAAAGCTTGGCTTTATAATGTCCGTACGGCTCTAGCTCGTCCTCTAAAATATCGAGCTGCTCGGCAATCTCTTTAATCGGTTTAATCGTTGCCTCTTGTGCAATTTGCAAATCACTTTTTATTTGCTTCTTAGTTGTCATATAAAAACCCCTTTTCTGCTGAGAATTCTTTTTAAACACTTCATCAAAAAAGGATAAAATCCGTTTTCTGGGGGAGATATGAAGTTTAATAAATACAGGAACGACTGCTCTATAAATTTTACTGAGTTTCAGTCATGCTAAAAAAGCATAGCAACGCTCCAATTTAACCTTATTGTACCATTTCATTTTAGCCATTACGCATATTAATGCTCTTTTTTTTTCAAAATTCAATTGCTTAATATTCTGTATATTCCTATAATAGTATATTGTACATAAATGTTGAACCTCATCTTCACGTGAGAAAGAACATTTATACGCGTCATTACTTCGAAATCGAATAGGAGGAATTTTATTGCCTATTAATATTCCACGTGATCTTCCGGCAAAAGAAATTTTAGAAAAAGAGAGAATTTTCATCATGGACGACGTGCGCGCTGTTAACCAAGAAATTCGCCCGCTTAATATTGTTATCCTAAACTTAATGCCGGAAAAAGAAAAAGCTGAAACGCAATTATTACGTTTACTCGGGAACTCACCGCTGCAAGTGCATATTACACTTCTTTACACGGCAAGCCATAAAGCAAAAACAACGAGTAAAAATCACCTAGATCAGTTTTATAAAACGTTTGAACAAATTAAAGAACGAAAATATGACGGAATGATTATTACAGGAGCACCTGTAGAACATATACCATTTGAAGAAGTAAACTACTGGAAAGAACTTCAAGAAATTATGGATTGGTGTAAAACAAATGTGACTTCTACCCTTCATATCTGTTGGGGAGCTCAAGCCGGACTTTATCATCACTTTGGGATTGACAAGCGACCTCTTTCTGATAAATGCACGGGTGTATTTACACATGTTGTATCGAGTGAAGAGCCCATTAAGCTGCTGCGAGGATTTGATGATGTCTTTTATTCTCCTCATTCCCGTCACACTGATGTAGACATGAATGAAGTGAAAAATCATCCTGACCTTGAGCTTCTTTCCTACTCTGAAGAAGCTGGTGTTTATATGGCGATGTCTAAAGACGAAAAGTTTGTTTTCGTGACAGGCCACCCAGAGTACGACGTTCAAACACTGCAAGAAGAATTTCTTCGAGATACAGAAAAAGGACTAGAACCAAAGCTTCCGGAGCACTATTTCCCAAACAATGATCCTGACAAAAACCCTTTAAAAACATGGCGTTCTCATGCCAACCTGCTGTTTATGAATTGGTTAAACTATTATGTTTACCAAGAGACTCCATATCTATGGGAATGAAAGAACCGATCTATCCCAGTGTTCAATTAAATTACGCATGCTCTTTTTCATGTTGAAACTGCAGCGGCCTAGAAATAAAATAGAAAACCTGCCGCTCGTTTAGAGCGCAGGTTTTCTTTCTTTTTTATTTCCTAATTAAAGCTTTTTTTTCAGAAATCCAGCTTCGATAACAATGATTTGAGAATCCAAAGTTTTTACTCTCTTCCTCATCCTTCTTCATCCTCGTCTAGCTTTGTTTCATCCATTTCCTTCTTTTGTTCTTCTATCATTGTGTCCAGCCATTCAGGCGGCTTTTCACCTTGGTTTTCATTGTATACTTCTGAAGCATCTTTTTCCTCTAAAGAGGATAAGATGTCATGTATATCATTTTGATTGCCCAAAATATTGCCAAATCCCTGACTCACTTTTTTATGACTTCTAAAATTTGTCGGAAAGTTATTACCAAAGTTTACAGCTGAAGCATCTTCGATTGTACCAATATGAATGTCACCTATGCTAAAGATTGATTCTAGAGCCTGATTAGACTCCCTCATTTTTTCTGTATGGATTAGTTTGTAAGGGACACTTCTTTCATTAATTTTAACTGATATTTCAGAAGGACCCTTTTCTTTATTTTTTGCTTTATTATTCTGACTACCCGATTTCCGATTAACATCAGAGTCATTTGTTGTTTTTTTACCTTTCTTTCTCGGCGCTTGATATTGATTCGTTTGCGCAGGAAAAGTATTACCAATATTCAAAGTTCCACTAAGTTCCTTTACATCAATATGTTCTAAATAATAAGACAGTTCGTCCAAGTTCAGTGTTTCAACGTTCTTTATATCTAAATGAAAAGATTGGACCTTTTCTTTTGAAAGTTCATTTACGTGTTTTTCTAAGCTTGCGAGCCTTTTTTCAATGTTTTTGAGTATATTCAACACCTTTTCATCCATAGAGTTTGACCCCTCATTTGTTTTAACACTTTTAGCCCATTTACAACATATAGTAGTGTATTAGATAACTTTAATTAATGTCTCATATGTATCGGGAGGAATTATGAAAATAGATCTCCGTTCTCCGCAAATCATTTTTGATGACCTCACCGTAAATACGGTTAAAAACAACGCAGGAGTATTTATAGGAAAAAATATGCAAAAAAATTGGGAAACTACAATCAGCAGCAGCAATTCAGGTTTTGGCACAATTTCGGGAGATGATAATCAACTATCCTACAATACACATCTTGTTCTTGGTGAAGATGATGTAAATGACTCTTTTAAGCAGGCCGCAAAAGAAGCTTAACTCTACGATTTTACTCATCATTTTTTTTAGGGGCTTTCGCCACGGTGGTATTATTTAAAATTTTATTAGAATGACCAACTATTTTTCCAAAACCGTCAGAAATTTGACTTTTATGACTCCATTTATATTGAATATTAACGCCATAAAATAGGCCTGAACTGTTTTGAATTTTATTTACTTTGATGGAATGATAATGAATATTGGCCATAAAAACACCTCACAGACAGCAATTTATTTCAGTTAATACCATATAAAACTCAAATACATGATCTTATGTTTAAATTCTTATCTGCTTCGTCTCTTTAATCATTTAAGCTTTTACGCCTTTTCTATGATATTTACTCCATTTACTATAAAAGTATTCCTCTCATTACTCTTGAGTGTTATTCCTCTAAAATAAGCTAGCAAAAAAACCATCTGTATAAAAGATGGTTTAAGCCTGTTACTCATATATCCTCCCCACTCTGCCAAAATAACCGATTGATAGAATGCCTAATTACTTTTACTTCTTTAACTTTGTGTAACAGGAGCATTGTTGAAATCTATGTGTTCAGAAAAATTGGAATCAACGACGTCATTATCGTTAATAACATTTACCATTTGAGAGGCAAAGTTATTATAGCCAATTATTTCACCAAACCCCGTATTACTTTTCCAATTCACTTCCCAATCTGATTGAGTATTTTCTCCTGTGAAAATACCAGAGTTATTAGAAATATACGTAACATTAAGATTAGTAAATTTTATAATCAACTTTTCTCAACTTCTTTCATCTTCTTTTTCCTAGAACTGAGAAACTGGCTGAGGATTAATGTTTTCAGGCTGAGTAATTGGCGTATCACAAACATCCTGATCATTAATGATATTCGTGCTGCCCAATATAGCTGAATTTATAGCAAAACCGTTTCCTAAGTTAAATTTACCTTGGGAATTCCAATCTGGCTGGCTATTTTGACCTGAAGCAATTACTGAATTGGACACCATACTTACCACGTTTATTTGGTTGAAAATGACGGAAACAGGCATTAGTCCATTCCTCCGCTTTCTAAAATTTTAATGTAGTATATGCGTCCGTTTAAAGTATGGTTCAATTGATTTTCTGCAATTAACATGTTCGTTAAATCTATCGCCACTAAATTCATATATGTTCTTCTCGTAAACCCTTTGTACTCCCCTACCTAGTAAGTTTAAAACGGGAGTTTTTTAATCGCCCTGAATAAGGTGAAGCATTCAGGCATCACTTCTTCTTTGTAAGCGGCCATGTCTTGTAGTTTGTATTTAGAACATAGTTTTATCAAATAAAGAAAAGAGATTGAGACATCACGAGATCAATCCAATCCCAGAAGAAACGAACGGGATAAAAAATCGAGTATGAATCGCCTATGACACTGCTGTTGATTTCGGTGCAATACCTTACTTTTTATAGGATGATGTTGAGCTTCCTCGCCGTTTGCGCTCCTGCGGCGAGTTCTTATCTATTTAGCTTTTCTAGACCTTGTCCTTCAACCAATCGCTAGAATCAGCTACATACATAAGGTCTACGTTCAGCCTATCCATGAAAAAAACCGAACGATTCACCGTTCGGATTTTTCTTCAACTAATATACGTTTGTCTCAGCCTCTTTAAAGTTCTTTAATATATTCAATGACCGAATCTGGAAATTCGTTTCGAATTCCGCAATTCCCACAATAAAATCCGCTATATTCGTCTGTCGCAACGTACTGTCTTAAAAGAAACAATGTTAACCTGTTTGGGAGACCGCATTCTGTGCAAAACGCCAGGTATTTGCTGCGCTGTCTGTTTGCTGACATACGTTTCATCCTTTCGATTAACTATAGAAAGCGTTTTCTTATTTATATGGAGCTTTCTTATTAGTTTATGACAGCAATTACGGTCTACCTCCAATTATTGTCGCGACGAGAAGGGCGGAATAACCGCAGAATTAAATTAATTATAAGCACAATAGCCAAAATGTTAATTAATAACCCAAAAATCCCGCCCAGTGCACCCATATGACCAAGCAAACCGCCAAATAACATCCCTGCCAGACCGCCGTACAGCAGTCCACGAGCGAATCCTCCTCGTTTTGAACGGGTAACGCCTCGATTTACAGTTCCATTTCTGCGATTTGAAAAATTAGATCTCGGCTCATTTTGTCTAACGCTTGGCTGTCTATTAAACGACCGCTTCCCCGAACGATACGACCTTGCACTTACGTTATAGTCGTCGTGATAGGAAATATATTCAGCTAAGGGAGATAAACTTAGCGAAAAAATCAATGCTACGGCAATCATTATTTTTTTCATCTGCTTTTTCCTTTCTTCACCTAATAGTAACTGTTTATTATAGTGCGCTGTTTCATGCATATCATACGTTTTGACACAAAAGGGCATTTCAGCTTCATACAAAATTTTTAATCGGGTATCATAACGTTATACCTTGCCCTAGAAAGGAGCGTGCATGTACATGATACGAAGAATTAGTATACTGCTGTTCACACTGTGCTTCTTATTTAATGGAGCCCTTCCTGCACTATGTAAAGCGGAACAAGTAAAAAATGTAGCTGTGCGTGACCGTTTGCTTTATCAAGGTAATAACCATCTAAAGCAAACCGCCCTAACATTTGATGATGGACCGGATCCGCGCTTTACTCCACATGTATTGGATCAATTGAAAAAGCATGGTATTAAAGCAACCTTTTTTCTTATTGGGGCAAAAGCTCATGAACATCCTGAGCTGGTGAAGAGAATGGTAGCTGAAGGTCATGCTGTTGGGATTCATACCTATTGGCACCCCAACTTACTAAAAGAATCGACTGAAAAGTTTCACTGGGAAATTGCCAAAACTCAGGCTATTATTAAAAACATTACCGGGTTTGAAACACAGCTGTTTCGTCCTCCCTATGGAAATTTAACGCAAGAAATGATCAGCGAGCTGCCAAATGAAAATGTCTATGCGATTAACTGGTCTTCTGATTCATTAGACTGGAAGCAAATCCCAGAAGCGGAAATCACCAAGAATGTATTTAAGAACATGCACGCTGGAACAATTGTTTTGATGCACGACGGCGGCCATTGGACCATGGATCTTTCCAACACCCCAAAGTCGCTGGACACCATCATTCCTAGACTTAAACAAGAAGGATATCATTTTGTGACCGTCCCAGAACTTTTGCACATCCCTTATCCAAAAAATTAAGCTCCAACGAGTTTCTGATTTAGAAACTCGTTGGAGCTTTACAATTTTCTTTAATAGAAAGTAAATGTCCCCCTACAAAAAGAGCGTGTCAAAAGATCTAATACAAATCCATCTTAAAACTCCAAAATATGCCTTATTCCTTCAAAACGTTATCATACTAAAGATACAAAAAGAGGCATTCTTTTTTTGTTCCATCACTCTACAATAGAGGGAATTTACGGATAACCTCTAAAATAGGTTTTAAGTTGCATAATTAGGAGTAAATATTACTATAACTACTCTCATATTTTTAGACAAGCTGCATATGTATAAAATGAGAGAGTCGAACGCATTCCACATATCCCTAAATTTCTTCTTCTCACAAAAAAATTGACGAACTTTTTTTGTCAACAGGTGCGTATAGATATGATAGAATTCCTATATAATGACCTGGATTCATTTCTAAACAAGGAGTTTTGACTATGATTAATGAACAAGAGACGTTGTTATTTATTAAAGAACTTGGCCGCTTGTTGAAAGACTATCAAAACTGTTCAAACGCCTCTGTAAAAAGTGAAATATATAAAGATATCGTGTTGTTGAGCAATGTTATCCAGTTAGATCACGTGAACGTTTCTTACGCTTAGAAAATCCTTTTTATTTCTTTATAAATTTCAGTTTTTCTACCATAACTACAGAAAAGGAAGAAAGGAGACGATTTCCATCCATCTCTTTTCTTCCTTTTCTCGTTCTCATATTTTTATAGTTATTTAGAACATAGTTTTATTAAAATTTACATAGAGTTTTTCGAGTGTCTTCGGTCCAACTATTCCATCTACCTGCAAATAAAGTGCTTGTTGAAAAGCTTTTACCGCTTTGAGAGTGGAAGACCCGAATATACCGTCTGCTCCTCCAAAAAGAGAATAGCCTAAGTGAATAAGCATACGTTGAATTAACTGTACTTGATTTCCTCGATCTCCGTATTCAATTAGCACTCCTGAAACCTTTTCCGTCTGTTTCTCAGGTTTTTTTCCACTTCGAAGCTCCGACAAAGATAAACCGAATGTATATTGAAAATGAGGATAATCTTTTAAGCTTTTCCAATCTCCTCCCCATTCCAACCCGATCCTTTTTCCTACCTCTCCCGCTTTGTTCCATCTTCGATCAATGGTCCAGTCAACTTCTCCGTTGTTATCAAGCAGCGCAATATCAATAGCTAGTCCATAATTATGATAAGAATAGCCGCCTTTGGCATTAGTCACGATACTTCCTGGTGTTGTTCGGCCTTGTGAATATAGTTTGTGCTGCTGCTCTATCGATCTAAATCCTTCAGTGATCACAATAAATATACTTTCTTTATATGCTTGCCTAATGAGTTCGTACGCTTTTTCTTGCACTATTTCATGTACATTCTGCAGCTTATTTTCTGCTTTTTTTAACAGCTTGTCTAATGATAAATCGCTCATACTCCCCACTCCTTAACTAGATGGCTTCTCCTTATATATACGTATAAGACGAACTCTAAGGGAGGCATCCAGTATCAGTTTATGCGGAAAGTAGTTAAGTGGTGCAACAGTGACGCCTGCTGTGTAGAGTTGCTGTTATTTCAGTACCCAGTGGCTGATAGCCTTCGCTACTCCGTTATTGACATTTGTATCTGTCACCCAGTCCGCTGCTTCTTTTACAGCTTCCTGAGCATTTCCCATGGCGATTCCACAACCTGCCGCTTCAATCATAGCCATATCATTTAAGCTGTCTCCCATTGCAATGACTTCATCCATTGAAATGCCCAAACGTTCACATACAGTCATGATCCCTTTTGCTTTGTTAATACCAAGTGCATTAATTTCTAGATTCGTTAAACTAGAATTGCTGATTTCAAAATCTGAAATGCCTGCTATTTGTTTCAGCACTTCTTCTCGTAAAGCATCATCTGGAATATCGTAGCCAAACTTCAGCCATTCCTGTGAAGCAATATCTTCTGGAAATTCATCTCTCCATACTTTATCCGTCGTCACAGCCCAGAAGTTAAGCTTATGCTCTTGCGTTAGATTCCACATTTTCTCAATGTGTGAAGCATCAATTAACTTTCGTTCTACAAGCTGTCCAGATTCATCCCAAATTTCACTTCCGTTTACTGTAATAAGGTAAGAAGACAGCTGAAGAGACTGCGCGTATTCACGGCATGTTAAAAGAGATCGCCCCGTGCTTAATACCACATGAACACCTTGTTCTTGAGCTTTAGCAATGGCCGCACGATTTTCTTCAGAAATTTCTTGCTGATCGTTCAGCAGGGTTCCATCCATATCTAGTGCAATCAGTTTAAATTCTTTCTTTTCATTTGTTTGCATCTTTCTCTCTCCTTCTCATCAATAGTAAGTATGACCTTACGGTGAGCATTTGGCTTATACTATGTAACTCTTACTATAACTGTAGCACAAGAGCATTTCACTCTGCATCAGATAAGCGCTAAAATGGTCAATTATTCTATGGGGAATAATTGAAGGAAAGCAGCATACCTTTGCCGTAATTTATATTTAAAGCTTTTCATTTTTATTTATTTCAACTAGAATTTTGGTAAAAGGATGTGAATGTTATGAACACTATTATTTCACCGGCTGACTTACATACTGCATTACAGCAACCCCAACACTCCATTGTGTTGCTTGACTGCCGATTTACCCTTGGAAAGCCTGAGGCAGGAGCAGATGCTTATCAAAATGAGCACCTCCCGGATGCTCATTATTTGGATTTAGAAAAAGATTTGTCCTCTGTGGCTACTTCTCACGGAGGCAGACACCCGCTGCCCGATGTTCAAAAGCTCGCTCAGAAGCTCGGCAACTTAGCAATTAATGCTGATTCCAGAGTCGTCGTTTATGATGAACAAAACGGAATGATGGCTTCAAGAGCATGGTGGCTACTGCGATATATAGGAATTGAATACGTACAAATTTTAAATGGAGGTTTTACTAACTGGAAACAATCGGGATATGAAACAACTAAGAGCGTTCCAGCATCTTCTCCTCAAACTTTTGTACCTTTCATTCAACAAGATTGGGGAGTTGCAGGAGTTGAATACGTAAAAGAGAATCTTCATAATCCTAATGTTGTTCTTGTCGACTCTCGTGAAAAAAAGAGATATCTCGGCTTAGAAGAACCCATTGATTTTGTAGCAGGACATATCCCAGGCGCCATTCATTCTTTTTGGCAAGATGTGTTAACTTCAGAAGGTTTATGGAAAACAGATAAAGAGTGGAAGGAGATGTTTTCAGCTATTGATTCTCACGCTGAAATCATTGTATACTGCGGATCGGGTGTATCTGCTTGCCCTAACGTTTTGGCTTTAAAATCAGCCGGTTTTCCAAATGTGAAATTATATGCCGGCAGCTGGAGCGATTGGATTAGCTATCGTGACAATCCAATCGAGAAAAACAGATAGATAAAGAAGGCTCAGTCTCACCAAAAGTATAGGGACTGAACCTTCTTTTTTTGTATTTTTCTTATTAGCCTCATGTTATTTACTAAGCCTTAACATAAAATCATGAAGCCGCTCTAAGGTAAGCAAGTTTTGATTACACGCTTCGCTATCTTGACAAATATAATTTCCTCGTTGAGTAAATGTTCCTTGAACAGTTCCTTTGATTTCAGCAGTGAACATACCGACTTCTTCGTAGCTGTGACAAAGCGTGCATATTCCCTTCTGGTTGATAGGTTTAAACGTTCCTTGAATACCTTTTAGCTTCTGAGTATAGAGATCCTGCGCTACGATAAACTTTTTGTTTGAGCCTTTATCGACCCAGCTAACATATGAAATGCTCCCTAGATCAATGGTATCAACTGAAGGAATCTTTAACTTTTTCACTTTCGGAAACAATTTTTTCACGCCAGCTTCTGTAAACGATTTAAATGGAATCACGTAAGGCTTTATCGTTTCTAAAAACACCTCTGCTTGTTCTTTATTTTTAACTTCAGCAACCGGTAGCAATAACTCTTCCTGTTCCTCAGTAAGAACTTCAAACGCGTTTAATACTTTTTCTTTTGCAAGAGCTTTTAAAGCCTGCAGCACATCGGAATTGTTCACTGTTCCATACCCATTGATAAGAATTTGCGTTTGGCTTTTGATAAAGTTATATTGATCATTTCTTATAAACGCTTCCACGTTCTTCACTCCTTTTTCAGGTAATCAGCTACTTTTTACTTTACCGTATGGATTCCTTTTACGAAATGTAAAAAATAAATCAGAAATAAACTATACCTAAAAAAGCGCGGGCATTCAGTCGCCCGCGCTTGATTTTTACCGTTGCTTTTTATATACAATTTTTTTGATGGTTTCGGTTGATAAGAAGTATTCACGGGCTAGCTCCTCGATTGAAGCTCCTTTTTTGAACAACGTCTTAATCTGTTCGTTTCGCTCGTCAATCAACTTTCTTCCACCAGAGCAAGTGCCCCATTTCTTCCTTGCCTTCTGCGGCTTCGGAATATAAATGGTTTCTCCTTGAATATATTTTTGAATTTCACTAATCAGCTCTTCAGGTAAAATATTTGTTGCTTTTACATACGTCATTTCTGCCAGCTCCTTATGTGATTTTGCTTATACAATAAGGGGCAAAGCCGTATATATTAGAAATGAGATATGCTCGGTTAGGCGATGTCTATTACTAAACCGTCCACCCCATGCAAAGTATCGCCTCTCTAATATCAGGCTTTGCATGAGACGCTGCAGTATCCGGTAAATATCTTTTATTCACCATTTATTACACCTCCGCTTTACATCGAATGTAAACCAAGCTTGTAGAAAATTACAATTATTGGCTCAGATTTTATTATAAGCTATCTGCAATCTTGCAGACAATACCTTCTTACTTATAAAGATGACACCGTAAATAAAACGAACTTGCAGTGAGCTCGTTGTTCTCCCTGCAAGTTCGTTTTATTTTTGTTATGAACGCTTCTGCTTTTTGTTAGCTGAACTGCTTTGAACACCTTGTTCAGAAGTGGTCGTCCCTTGTCCTTCTACATTTGGTGAACCTAGCTCTGATTTTGAGCGGTCTTTTTTAATTTTACTCATGTCACTCACCTCCAGTTTGTAGTGTACCCTTTGTACAGCTACATATAAGGAGACGCGTGCTGTTTTTATTGTTTCTTGAGCATAAATAGCCATAGAAACGTTAAGGCTTGCTTTAATTCATTTGGGAGCTGTCCAATCAGCTTATCAGTAACATTTCGCTTATATACACCTTCGCCATCGATTACTTCCCATCCATTTTCTTTTGCAAGCTGTTCAAACTCCCACGGCATCATCGTATTGCAAATAACGTCTTCCCCATATAGTCTTTGATAACTGTTGGTACGAGGCTGAGCAGTTGGCCCAAGAATACCTACGCATGCATATCCTCCTGGTTTTACAACTCGGTACAATTCCTTCAAAGCTAACCGCGGGTGCTCAGTCCATTCTAACGCATTGATTACCATAACCCCTTCTACTGATTCAGAAGACAGCGGGAGCTTCATAATATCAGCTTGAGCGAACGACAAATTTTCACTTTTATGCAGCTGCGATGCTTTTTGAATCATTTCTTCCGATAAATCAAGACCGATTGCTTTGTATCCAGAAGCAGCTAGAAGAGACGTTCCAAACCCATCACCGCAGCCCACGTCTGCCACTATACCACCTGATTTAAGATGTTTTTGAACAAATGGAATCACTGTTTTCCGACTTCCGTTTTTCCACATTTCTTCACTTCGGCTATTCCAAAATGATACTTTTTGGTTCCACTCGTCTTGAGCTTGATCATGCCAATTAAATGTTGTCATTTTTTATCCCCTTTGCACTCTTTTCTTTACCTTATCACTTTTTATAATGAATAAAAACGACTATTTCAGCAACCATATAGATGTAAAGGAAGGTGTTTATTTGTATGAAAGAACGTTTCGTTGCAGTACGTAAAAATGCAGACGGTGACCTCTTAGAATTCCAAACGGCTTCAGGAGACGTTTTAACCTATGAAGAAGCGTTAAAGAAAGTAGAAGCTGGGGACGTTGAGCATGTGAGTACCTTTGTAGGGAAAGACGGCGGTACGTATATTCGCAGCATTCCTGACCATGACAAAACAAATAATCTCGATGCATTGCCATCGTTTTAAAGGAGAATGGATATGACAAAAAAGAATAACAAAGGAAGCGCTAATCAAAGTAATCCAAAAACGCAGCACCACCTTGTTGAAATGGGTGAAGAAATTTCAAGCGGGGATAATTCAAAGGGAAACAAACGCAACAAAGATCAGTCTAGTAAAACACAATAAAAAAAGCCGTGCTTTTTAGCACGGCTTTTTTTATTAATGTTGGCTTGGAAGACCTAATGTTGAAAAATCTCCTGTTGCTACGCTTGTTCCAACTGAAGCAACACCTGCTACTAATGTAAACGCTAATGCCATACCGACTAATACTTTTTTCATAATTATTTCCTCCTCTTTCTTTGATTTGACTCTAGTGTATCACAGGATAAAAGTAGATGAATTCCTTTCTATCAGCATTTATCACCTTAAAACCATGGATTTCCTCCATTTTGATAGAAATTTCTCAAAAATTATAATGATAGGAATATTTTAAACAAATAGAGCTTCAAGTTCTTTTTCTACTAGCTTGACGAATCGCTCGTTTCGCTGCAAGGTGAAAATGGTCATAGACTTTTCCATATATTCTTTACCTTGTTCAATTTTACCTAATTTGATTAAGCTCTCTCCTGCTTGGTAATGAAGTTCTCCAAATAAATACATTGATTCATTACTAATGCACAAATCGATTCCTCGGTTGCTGTATATCAATGATTCATCATAGTTACTCATATCTCCAAGCGTTTTGGCAAGTGCATTTAAAATTCTAATTTTTATATTTTCGTCTTTTGTTTGGGGCAGCTCATTTAAGCTTTTGAGTGCTGTTTGATATGTATCTAGAGCCTGTTCATACTCTTTCTCTTCATAAAGAATAATCCCAATGCTATTTAAAATTTCAATTTCTCTTTCTTTATAAAACGTTGCCGATTGCTTAGTAAGCTCGATCGCTTGGTACATTTTAGACAGCGCATCTTCTTTATTATGATGAATGTAATACACGCAAATACCTTCGTGCCACATTAAAAACTGCTTGTTCAGCGGATTTTGAAACAGGGGACTTTCTTTTTCTTTTACAATGATATTATGAATAGCATCATAATCTCTCTGACGAATATATTGACGAATTAACGATTGAACCGCATCTACGTAATCAAGTCGAGGTGATTCTACACTATCAAAAAAGTAGTTAACATCTACGCCAAGGCGCTTAGAAATTTTATAGAGGGTAATGCTTGATGGATATTCTTCACCATTTTCAATTTTGCTGATTTGCGCTTGTGTACAAATGTCTCTTGATAATTCTTGTTGTGTCAACCCTGCCATTTTGCGAAGGTCTCTCATAACACTCCCAATTCTATACTCTCTCATCTCTTTTCTCACCCTTACTTTCACATAATATATTCTCTCTATAAACATATAGTGCTTTTATTTAGATAGTCAACTGTAAACACGTTAAAAATTTATGCAATGTTTCGAAATTGACCATTCCCTATAATAGCAAATTAATCTATAAGAGTAAAATAGTGTATTATTTTTCTTCTCTAAAAAATCCGAACGATAAATCGTTCGGATTTTCCTTCAACTAACATATTTTTGTTCCAGCCTCATTTACATTTTTCATTTATAAACAGGATATCCAACAAATTTAAAGTCTTTACCAATTGAAGTAACAGAAAGACGCTCCACGTCCACTGCATCCCACATCTTTTCTACGCCTTTTCCTTCTAGAAAAGTAGGAGCTTCTTTTCCTCCTGAAAGCTTTGGAGCCATATACAGCACCAATTTATCAATTAAACGATTTTCTAGAAATGCGGCATTCACTTCGCCGCCTCCTTCAATTAAAAGAGACGACACAAATTTCTCACCTAGTATAGAAAGCATATCTTCAAGATTTACTTTGTCCTCACCGCTTGTGACAAATACTTCGACGCCTTGT
This sequence comes from Priestia sp. FSL W8-0524, assembly GCF_038005965.1. NCBI lineage: Bacteria > Bacillati > Bacillota > Bacilli > Caryophanales > Bacillaceae > Priestia > Priestia sp. FSL W8-0524. The sequence continues at coordinate 1,662,207 of NZ_JBBOUG010000001.1, read as the reverse complement.
TTCTCAAGCTGTTCTTTTTTTTCTTTTGAATAGCCCTGACTTGTAAATACCCATGTTGGGGCTAAAGAATCCGTTGCTAGCTTGGAATCAAGGGGCATACGCAACTTCGAATCCATCACAATACGAATCGGGCTTCGGCCGCCTTCGATGCGAGTTGTCAGCTCGGGGTTGTCCTTAATGACCGTGTTCACCCCTACTAAGATACCCGCCGTTTCATGACGAAGCTGATGTACATCCAAACGAGCTGCCTCAGACGTAATCCACTTGCTGTGAGAAAAAGCAGTAGCTATTTTACCGTCTAACGTAATCGCTGACTTTAACGAAACAAACGGCTTCTTCGTTACAATATACTTATTGAAGACTTCGTTCATTTGACGTGACTCTTCTTCACATACACCTGTTATGACCTCAATGCCTGCTTTTTCTAAAATTTCAACTCCATTACCTGCTACTAAAGGGTTGGGGTCTAAAGTTGCTATGACCACTTTCTTTACACCGGCTTCAACCAGCGCTTCAGCACAAGGACCTGTACGTCCGTGGTGTGAACAAGGCTCTAGCGTTACATAAGCAGTCGCTCCTTGTGCTTGTTCGCCAGCCATTCGCAGCGCATGAATTTCAGCGTGAGGCTCTCCCGCTTTTAAATGCGTACCGATTCCAACGATTCGATTATCGTTTACAATGACAGATCCTACAAGCGGATTTGGATCTGTTTGTCCTTTTGTTGCTTTTGCGTTTTGTAAAGCTATATTCATATAAAATTCGTGATTGATCAAAGAAGAACCTCCTCTTTTAAGTGTCCTGAACGTTTAACTTTGGTGTCTAGATACTTTTCATTAAACTGAGATACATCTCCCCAAAGTGGAACGCGCCCTGATAAAAGTGCGCCGTTTTTCTCAAGTGCGATTAGCTTTTTCGGATTATTCGTAATCAGCGTAACAGGTTTTTGACGCAGCACTTTTAACACACTGATGGCCTCGCTATAGCTGCGAGTATCATCTTCAAATCCTAACCCTTCATTCGCCTCTACCGTATCAAATCCGTTTTCTTGAAGAACGTATGCCATTGCTTTGCTGAATAGGCCAATGCCGCGTCCTTCATGATTTGCTAAATAAAATAGCGCTCCGCTTCCATTTTCGACAATCATTTTCATCGATTGTTTTAATTGAAAACCACAGTCGCAGCGTTTGCTTCCGAATATGTCTCCCGTATGGCAGATACTGTGCATACGAATGAGTGCCTCATGCGATTCTTGAAAATCTCCGTACACAAGAACACTCGATTGCTGCATGTCAGCTAAATTAGCTCCTTGCATTTTTTCAATAAGCTCTTCCGTACTTAAAGATCCTTCTTTTACATTATCAGAACGCAACCATGAATACCAACTAAATACTTGAGTCTCTCCATCTAGATTCACCGGAAGCGTGATAGGTCCTACTATATAAATAAAATGATCATCATTTTTTACTACATTAATTTTATCTTTTAAAATTGAAACAACTTTTTCGTTAATCACAGTCATTTCCTCCTCTTATGTGTCTTTCACTTATCTACTCTTTTCACATTGTGCTCAATCTCTCACATGAACAAATATTTTTTCTAGCACTTCACTACATTTATCTTTTTTAATTGATGTATTAGCTTACTAAAAGTAAGTAACTTTACTTGCTTAAAGTATTATATGACGATACATTTATCTTGTAAAGCTTTTATGTTCTCTTTGTTACTTTTAGTAATTAACTTCTTTAATTATATAAATTATATAATTAAAATATAAAAACGTAAAGTAATTTATGTTCTTTAAGTAATTAAATTACACAACACTAGATAAAATGCTGACTTTGTTTTATAATATAGGAAGAGAATGGAGGTAATAACATGGACGGTTTAGCACTCTGCCCGCGTTTTGAAAAGGCTGTTACTATACTAACGAAACGTTGGACGAGTTTGATCATTTTTCAGCTACTTTCCGGCTCACAGCGGTTTTCTCAAATGCAAGAAGCACTTCCAGTAAGCGGAAGGCTCTTATCCGAGCGCTTAAAAGAATTAGAGCATGAAGGAATCGTCATTCGTACGGTTATTCCGGAAACTCCTGTTCGAATCGAGTATTCGCTATCCGACAAAGGATTAGCACTGGCGCCGGTAATTCAGGAAATTCAGACATGGTCCAGTGAGTGGATTACAAAAGAAGAAGTGGAATAAAAGAAATCTCTAAAGAAATCAGGAAGGCTTCAATATCGATGTGCTCACAACCGTTTTCTTTAGAGCTCCATAAATAAAAAAGGCATGCTCCCCTTGAGCACGCCTTTTTTTATTTATATTATTTTCCTAATGATTCATTTTGAGAAATAATACGCTGTTTCTGGCTTTTTCGGCCGTGCAATACAAGGTATACTGCTATAGCTAAAAGAGCAACAATGGAACAGAATACATACATTCCTTTATATCCGGCTGCTGTAGATAAAATACCTAATAAAAAGGACCCTAACCCCATTCCAGAGTCAAAAAACACAAAAAACGTAGCCGTGGCGACACCTCGGCGATGAGGAGAAGCTTTTTTTACAGCAATGGATTGAAAACTTGATGTAATCGTTCCAAATCCTAATCCAATCAATGCTCCAGCTAATAAAAACACCCAGCTTGTTGTCGCTTGGCTAAGCAAAAAGATACCGATAGCTAGAGATAAAATGGACGGATATACCACGCTGTTTTCTCCGTATTGATCAAACCATTTTCCAGTAAAAGGTCTAGAAGCTAATAAGCACACCGCGTATACAACAAAGAAAAAGCTTGAAGCTTGCGTAAAGCCCATTTCTTTTGCATACATAGACACAAACGAAATAACACTTGCATATGAAAAAGCTACCACAAGGCCAGCAACAGAAATAGGCAGCGAACGGTATTCAAAAAACGCCGCAAGACCTTTAGCTGGCTGTATTTTATTTGTTGCAGAAGAAGCTGGCTCCACCTCAGGTACACGAAGTACTAAACTGCATAATGCTGCTAAAACAGAAGATACAATCGCAACGGTAAAGACCGCTGTATGACCCAAAGTATTTGTTAACGTTAAGCCTACAAACGGACCCACTACCATCGCTAAATTCATGAACGTCGCATAGTATCCCATCCCTTCTCCTTTTCTCTGTTCAGGGATTACATTTGCAACAATTGCTCCTGTAGCAGTTGTGCTCATTCCAAAACCAATACCATGAAGCACACGCAGCAGCAGCAGCGCTGATAATGAGTGGATATTCATATATAAAATAGAACCAATTAAAAAGATGAAGACACCTATTAATAGGACTTTCTTTTGTCCTAATGTTGTCATCCACTTACCGGCTAGCGGTCTGAACACAATGCCGGAGACTAAAAAAATTGTCACAATTAACCCTAAGCTTTGCTTACTTGCATGAAGTTCATCCGTTGCAAACAGCGGCAATGTGACAGTTAACATATAAAAAATGACAAAAACAAAAAAGCTAGTCAGTGAGACCGCTAAAAAATCTTTTGTCCATAATTTCGATTTCTGCATGATTTTCCTCCTTTTATCTTTTCATTCGTACCTATTTATTAAAACAAACTAAAGCATAGTCCATAAATAATATGTATACGAATTATCTCAACTCAAACTATTATAGGGTTCATATATGTAAGTGTCAACATGTATTTATCGATTTCATTTTTCTATAGAAACAAATCAATAAATGAAACCTACATTCACCATCACAATGAAAAAATCCGAACGATTAATCGTTCGGGTTTCCCTTCAACTACATTACTTTTATCCCAGCCTCTTTTAGAAGCGTCACTTTTTTAAATGAGAAATAATTTGATCCGTTACTTCACTAGTAGTTGCGCTGCCTCCAACATCTGGTGTAATGATACCCGATTCCGTCACTTGCTCAATAACCTCTAACAAATGACTGCCTAATTCTTGTTCACCGAAATGATCCAACATCATTTTAGCCGTCCAAATCTGTCCGATTGGATTTGCAATTCCTTTTCCGACAATATCAGGAGCAGACCCGTGCACCGGTTCAAACATCGAAGGATATTTTCCGTTCACATTAATATTTGCAGCAGGAGCAACGCCAATACTCCCCATAATAGCAGCTCCTATATCTGTTAAAATATCTCCAAATAAATTGCTTGCCACAATGACATCAAAACGACTTGGATTTGTTACGAAGAAAGCCGCCAGCGCATCGATGTGCTGGGAATCTGTTTCAATATGAGGATAACTCTTTGCAACATCTTGAAACACTTCGTCCCAAAACGGCATGGAATGAACAATTCCGTTTGACTTCGTGGCGCTTGTAACTTTGGCTTTTCTTTTAGAAGCTAATTCAAAGGCATAGCGCATCGCTCGTTCTGTTCCCTTTCGAGAAAAAACCGCATTTTGAATCGAAATTTGATCTTCTCCTTGATATATCCGGCCTCCTACTTCACTGTATTCCCCTTCACTATTTTCACGAACAACAATTAAATCAAAGTCTTTTGGGTTCGTTAGTGGAGATGCGATGCCTTTTAGCCTCTTGGCCGGACGAATATTAATTACCTGCTGAAATTCTCGACGAATCTTAATAAGCAGACCCCATAGCGACACGTGGTCTGGCACAAGATTTAAATTTCCTACGGCTCCTAAAAAAATTCCGTCAAAGTCTTGAAGCTGCTGTAACCCATCTTCCGGCATCATTTGTCCGTACTTCAAATAATAATCACAGCTCCAAGGAAATTCTGTAAATTCAAATTTTAATCCCCCGTGAAGCTCTGCAATCGTATGAAGAACTCTAACTGCCTCTGGAACAACTTCTTTCCCTACTCCATCTCCTGGTATATTCGCTATTTTTAACGTTTTCATCAAAAGTCCCCCTGCGTCTTTTTATATAGATCTATACACAATACCTCATGGATTATACTCTTTTGATTATACGCAGGGAAAATAATCATCTCAAGAAAATTCAGAATATACAAACCGTGAAAAAGACATCCCTCAAAGAGATGTCTTTTTCAAATCGGCAAAAACACTCCAGGTGCTTCCCCATGCTCATCGTCATCGAGCCACCATTTAAAGCCTTCCTGTGCAACTAATTTTTGTGCTTCTTCAGGGCCTTGTGAACCAGATGGATATTCATAAAGTGGCAGCATATCAGCTTCAAATGCATCTAATACTGGCTGTACCCACTGCCAAGATAGCTCTACTTCTTTCCAATGGGCAAAAAATGTGGAGTCGCCGATTAATGCGTCGTAAATAATTCGTTCATATGCCTCCGGCACACTTTCTTCTTCTCTTGAAAACGTAATACGAACCGGCTCAATAACGCCATTTTTTAATGGATTTTTGCTATTAAGCTGCAAAGCGACGTTTTCGCTTGGGCTAATTTCAATAATAAATAAGTTTGGCGCTACTTTATCATAAGGAGTTTCATACAGACCTTTTAACGAATCTTTAAATTCAATGACGATACGAGTTGATTTTTCTTTCATTCGTTTACCCGTTCGAATATAAAAAGGAACACCTTTCCAAAATGGATTATCAATCCATAAGCGAGCGGCTACAAACGTGTCATTTTTAGAGTTTGCTTCTACGCCGGGCTCTTCTTTGTATCCTTTAACAGATTTGTGATCAATTTCTCCGCTTCCGTATTGTCCTCGTACAACATCGCGAGCTACTTCTTGCGCTGGAATTTTCCTCAGTGACTCCATTACTTTTTGCTTTTCTTCTAAAATGTTTTCTGAGCAAATTCGTTTTGGAAGATGCATGGCTGTCATCATGAGAACCTGCAGCATATGATTTTGAATCATGTCGCGTATGGCTCCCGTATGATCATAATACCCTGCACGATTTTCAACACCGACTGTTTCACTTGCTGTAATTTGGACATTCGCAATGTGTTTGTTATTCCACAATGATTGCAGTACAGGGTTCGTAAATTCAAGCGCTTCTAAATTTTGTACCATCGGTTTACCTAAATAATGATCAATTCGATAAATTTCTTCTTCTTTAAACGTACTGCTTAGCTTTTCATTAAGCTTTCTTGCTGAAGCAAGATCATGTCCAAACGGCTTCTCAATCATAAGACGCTTCCAGCCTCCGGTTTGATCCAAGCCGCTTTTTTTTATATGCAGCGCAATTACATCGAAGTATTCTGGTGCTACAGACAAATAAAACAAACGATTTCCTTTACTTCTATGAGTTGTTTCTTGCTCATTCACAAGATTTAGCAGCTGTTTGTAATCTTCTGTTTTGCTTGCGTCTACTGCTTGGTAATGAAACAGCGACAAAAAATCTTCCTCGTTACTTTCCATTTTCCGTCTCGAAAAATCGTTTATAGATTGCTTTACACGCTCTTTAAAATCCTCATGAGATAGCTGCTCGTACCCTGATCCAATAATAGAAATAGCATCAGGGAGCTTTTTGTCTGTAAATAAATTATAAAGAGCAGGAAAGATTTTTCTTTTTGCTAAATCACCCGTTGCGCCAAATAAAACAAAAGTTAAGGACTCCACGTTTTTTCCTCCCGTCAGGTTGTATGTATGATGGATTTTCTCTTCTCCTAGCTTACCTCTGTTTATTTGGGAATATCCTTTTTTCATCAAAAAGGACGCTCACAAGTGCGAGCGTCCTTTGTTATTCACATTAAAATATTTGTCATTCCCCACAGCAGCAAAAAGCTCAGCAAAATGGTCATATTTGAAACGGTCCCGACAAATTTCTGATCGTATTTGAATTCTACTGCGTAAGGTAAAACGGATCCCGCTACGGGTAGAATGAAACAAACTAAAATTGTATACCGGAACATATCTTCAAATGGAAGCAAGAAAAACAGCGCAATTCCTACGCCAAGTCCGATCACGTAGCGAATGCTTAAAAACATGATAATTTTTTTTAAGTAGCTTTTTTGGAACGAAAAATTTAAATATACGCCTAAAAGCAAAAGAGAAAGCGGCATATTCGCTTTAGAGATAATACCTGAGACGTCTAATACATATGCTGGTAAATGAAGGCCTATAATCGCAAGAAGACAAATGATTACATAGGTCAGAAGCGGCATCGATTTTAATACTTTGTATAAAATCTTTTTAAATTCAATGTCAATATCATCCCCTGAGTAGTAGCTGCCAATTACGTAGCATAAAACAAAAATAACAAAAGCATTTCCGACATCAAACATACCAAAGTATTTAAGCCCTTCTTTTCCCCAAATGCCTTCTACTAACGGATAGGCAAACATTCCAATATTAAACCCTGGAATCATCATCGTCAGCATGCCTTTCACCTTTCGCTCATCTTTTCGAAAAACAAAAATTCCGACTGCAGCTAACAGCAAGCCATAGACAATCCCAATAACTAATAGTAAAATAAGCGATCCATCAATTTTAATACTGCTGAATGTAACAATAATCAAGCAAGGCATTGTAATATTAAAAATAATTCTTGCTAAAGCTTCCCCGTCTTTTTGCTGAAGGAGGTTTGTTCGTTTTAGTATGTATCCTAATAGAATAATTGTAATGGAATACAAAAACTGACTGTTAAAGCTACTCATAGACCTACTCCCTTACCTTCTTTTATACTTATTTAATCGATTGTTTTACCCTGTCTTTTTTAATCCTTGTTTCATTATAATATAAGCAGCCTAAAAAGAAACTAGAGAATTGGATGCAGTTTACCTATTTGTCAGACAAAAACAGCTTAGAAACAAACGCAAAAACTTTTTTCTAAATTGATTTTAAAACAGGACATTTTTCTTTTTTATGGAATTTACTTAAAAGGTATGAGTATTTTCATGAGGAGGAAGAAACGTGAAACGAAAAATGATAGCGCTTACTTTTTCTGCTGCTCTTTGTTTTTCCGCTTCAGGATCTCTTGCTGAAGCTGCTAACAAAACAGATGTCATTCCAAATGCTGATCAATCAGCAGAAACCTATTTTGACGGAGCGAACGGGAACTGGCTGACGACTAAAAACCCCGCTCAATATCAGCTGGCTACGCTCTATGGAAACATCGGGCTTACTCCTTATAACTGGGGAAAAGCTGAAGATGAATCAGGCTGGTATCGAATCAATCAGCCCGCTGCGGTTAAAGGAACGCAAGTAAATGGAATTTTTGAAGACGCTCAGTTCGTCATCCGGGTTCCTGATAACTGGAATGGAAAACTTGTGGTAGCCGGCATTCCTGCTACGCGCAACGAAACGTCCACCGATTTATTATTCAGCGATTACGTTCTTAAAAAAGGCTATGCGTTTGCCGCGATTGATAAAGGAACGCAAGGAGAAAGTGACCCTACCGATCCTTTTGCTAAAGTAAAAAATGCGCTTGCTAACGATGACGACAGCGTAGCAGAATGGAATATGCGCTATCGTCAAATGACAAAAGCAGCTCAGCAATACTTGACTACTCATTACTCAGACAAACTAATCAATCCGGCTAATCGAAAAAACCCTGCAAGCGATTTGATTCGAAACGATCATAAAGTACCCACGTATGCAATTGGCATTTCAAACGGCGGATACGTTGTCAGATACGCACTTGAACACGACGATCCAAAACAAACCAAAGAGCCTCGTTTATTTGATGGAGGCGTCGATTGGGAAGGCGTATTGTGGAGTGCAAAAGCGCCAAATTTAATCAGCTCACTAACACCGGTTGTAAACAACGCGGAAGAAGCGCTGTACGGAACGGGAAAAGAGCAGAAAAAAGCTATTAAACAAATGTATAAAGCCGGCCTTCCCAAAGGATCAGAAAAACTGTGGAATTACCATGATCAAGTGTACTGGGCGGTTACTTTAAACATTTACCGTGACCATTTTGATCCGACAGCTCCAGGAAGAACAAACTGGCACAACTATTTAAACTTTACTTCATCAGGCCTGCGCGACCGTTCATGGGACTATATCTTTGAAAATTATCGCTATCAAACCCGTCCAAAAAGCGTAAAAGAAAATGTAGCAAAAGTAGAAAATACGGGCGATATCGATGTGCCTCTTATCAGTATGACTGGCTCTCTCGATTCACTTATCTTCCCGTCTATTCACGCCGAAGGCTATGAAAAACTCGTTAAAAAAGCTGGCAAGGCAAATCTTCATCGCCTTTATACTGTGAAAAACGGAAATCACGTTGATAGCTTAGTGTGGAATAAACAAACGGATCCAAATCAAGAGCTTCAGCCCCTGCTCCCATATGCTCATCAATCTTTTGATTTGTTAGTAGACTGGGTAGAAAATAAAAAAGCAGCGCCTGCAAGTAAAGATATTAAAGCACCTCAAAATAACCTTAAAGTAATCGACATAAAATCCGGGGAAGAAGTAGATCCTCGCTGAGGTTGAGATATAACGAAGTGAATCCAGCCTAAAGACGAACAAATGAGATACATGAGCTGGACTTCTTGTGACACCGCAGTTGATTTCCGTGTAAGGCTTCGCTTTCCGCGGGCGGCCGCTGAGCCTCCTCGTCGCTTGCGCTCCTGCGGAGTCTCACCTGATCCGCTTTTTCCGCAGGAGCCTTTACCTTGCCCTCCAATCAACTGCTAGAGGGAACGAAACAGATAAAACGATATGTACCATCACAAAAAAACGAACCACTATTCAACATGTTGATTAGTGGTTCGTTTTTCACTTGGGCTAAAATACGTTTGTCCTAGCCTCAGTCTTCATAATAATCAAGATAGAGATGACCCGCTGAGTCTGCTTGCCCTAAAAATACTTTGTCGACTGCAGCACCTTTCTCTTTGAGCTGTTCTTTAACCCACGCTACGCTATACCCCAGCTCATGAACCGCTTCTTTCATTATATTTCCATCCATGATAATCGTTTGAGGTAATCTTGTATGTTCTTCTTTCAGTACTAAATCTTCACGCGTAACGTTCTGCTTTTCTTTTTTTAACAGCACGCTTAATTCGCCGTTTGTTTCGAGCATGGCAAAAGCTACGTCTTCCACATAAAAGATGTCTTTTTTCCGAAGCTGTTCCATGAGCTCATCTACGGTATATTTTTCTTTTTTTACATTTTCCTCAAGAATTTTTCCTTCTTTAATGAGGATCGTCGTCGTCCCTTCCACCGCTTTTCGAAAGCTAATACTTTTTAACGATACGTTTGAGACAAAAATAAGAAACGATGCCCACACTAAAATCGCGACTACCCCATGACTTGCCTGTAAATCTACGTCCATTGAAATGGTTCCCGCAATATCTCCAATCGTAATGCCAACGATATATTCAAAAAAAGAAAGTTTGGATAACTGTTTTTTTCCTAACAGCTTTGTAATAAAAAACAAGCCAAGTAAAATCAGCACCGAACGAAGTACTACTTCCATCCAATGATTCAACGCATGCACCTTCTTTACTAAAATTGATGTATCTTTTATTTTGTGCATATTTGTATGTATCAAAGCAGATTTTCATCTTCCATTATTTACATACCTTTCACGGCAGGTTAGAGTAGAAAGAAGTAGGAAACAAATTGGGGGACTTATGATGAACGATGAAGTGTTAACCATATTTAACAACCAACAGCAGCGCATAGGAACAGCGTCTCGCAAAGAAGTTCATGAAAAAGGCTATTGGCACGAAGCGTTTCACTGCTGGTTTGTCAGCCGCGAAAATGATATAGACTATATTTATTTCCAAATTCGCAGCGAGCAAAAGCAAGATTACCCCGGTGCACTCGATATCACAGCTGCCGGACATTTGCTTCATACAGAAACCGCTGAGGACGGTGTAAGAGAAATTCACGAAGAGCTCGGCGTCAACATTTCATTTGATGAATTGCTTCCTTTAGATGTCTTTAAATACGAAGTATCTCAGCCGCACTATGTTGATAAAGAATTTGCACATGTATTTTTATACTACAGCTCTCACCCTCTTAGTGCGTTTACGTTGCAGCAAGAAGAAGTATCAGGCCTTGTAAAAGCTCCGTTTTCTCACTTTTGCGAACTGTGGCTTGGAAATCAAACAGAACTGATCATTGAAGGGATAACAAATGAAAAAGAGCCAATTCACCGTACAGCACATAAAAGTGAATTTGCTCCCCATCCCAAAGCTTACTATAAAACAATTATTGCATGTATTAGTCAGCAGCTGAATTCAGCAGAAAAAGCTTAGAATCCTAAGCTTTTTTTGCTGAAAAAATCATATATGTTGCACTGCCAAGCGCAACAAGCTTGCCGCTGCTGTCTTCAATTTTCACTTCTCCAACAGCAAGCGTTTTGCCGCGGTGAGACAATGTAGACTTTGCAACTAAATATTCGCCTATACCCGGCCTTGTGTAATTTACTTTTAACTCAACTGTACTGGCACTTTCCTCCTCAGAAAGAGAAGAACGTACAGCCGAACCAACAGCCGCGTCGATAAGCGTGGCAATAACGCCTCCATGAACCGTTCCTCTTCCTTGCAGAAGCTGCGGTTGAATCGTAATTTTCAACTCTGCATATCCTTTTTCAAGCAGCGTTTCTTCAATGCCAATATAATCCCAAAACGGAATCATCCCTTTACTCGTTCGTTTCATTAATCTCATCCTTTACATAAATAAGCTATGTAGGAAATTCTAGAAAGGCTGGAAAACTCCTGTTTTTACATACAAAAAGCGCCTGCTCTTTATCTTTAGCAAGCGCTTTTTATCCCTCTACTTTTCAAATAAAAACTGCACTTTGTTTTCTTTCCATTCTAACTTAGCGTTAAAAGTCTTGTCGCCTTTTTTAAAACCTTCAATCAAATCTGTCTGTCCTTCGCTTAACAGCTTTTTTAAATTAGCTTGAGTAACTGTTTTACCTAAAATCTTTTTTGATACGGTAAACGTGCATTTTGTTTTTGCATAGTTTGAGCATCCGTAAAATGAACCTTTATCGACTACTTTTCCGTCGCAAAGCTTACATGGACCAAACGATTTAGAAGAAAAACTTTTACCTTTTCCCTTGCCTTTTCGCTGAATGGATTCAGTGTCGTATCCGCTGAAATTCCACTTGCTTTCTGCTTCGACAGCGTCTTCGATAATTTTAGCTGAAAGTTTCTTTGTTTGTTCCATAAAAGTAGCGGCCGATGCTGCTCCTTCTCCAATTTCAGCTAGACGCTGCTCCCACTTAGCCGTCATTTCTGGTGAAGCTAAAATTTTATCTCCAATCGCGTCAATCAATACCTTTCCTTTATCAGTCGCAAACACTTGGTTTTTTTTCACATCAATATATTTACGATCTTTAAGCATTGTAATGATTCCAGCGCGCGTAGCTTCCGTCCCTAACCCTTCTGATTTTGCTAAAATTTTCTCCAGCTCATCATTATCTAAATGCTTACCTGCTGTCTTCATCAATGTAATCAACTGACCTTCGGTGTAGCGTTTTGGAGGCTGTGTTTTGCCTTCTTTTACGTCTACCTTAATAACTTTACCTTCTTCGCCTTCTTGAACATTCGGAAGAATGACATCGTCGTCTTTCTCATTTTGAAAAATTACCTTGCGCCAGCCTTCTTGAATTTGCTGCTTTCCTTTTGAAATAAAAGCTGCTCGCTTTGCCACAAGTGTCGTAATCGTTGTGTAGTCGAAAATCGCTTTTTCGTAGTGTGCCGCAATTAACCGTCTTACGACTAAGTCATAAATTTTCTGTTCGTCTCCTGATAGTTTGCTAGGGTCCTTCACTTGTTCCGTTGGAATGATCGCATAGTGATCGCTCACTTTTTTTGCATTTACGTAGCGTTTATTTCCTAAAATTGAAGGGTAAGGAAGCGGAAATAAATGCTCATATTCAGAAAAAGTACTCAGCTTTTCTAAAATCTCAGGAAACGTTTCCGCTTCGCCTTCTGTTACGTAGTTTGAGTCTGATCGTGGATAAGAAACAATTCCTTTCTGGTACAGCCCTTGCAGCACATCAAGCGTCTTTTTAGGTGAAAACTTAAACGCTTTATTCGCCGTTGCTTGAAGTGATGATAAGTTAAATAATAAAGGCGGCTGGAACTCTTTTCGCTCCGTTACGAGTTCATGAACTTGTGCGTCTTTTCCTTCGCAAAACTGAGCAATTTTATACGCCATTTCTTTTTCTTTAAGACGCGACTCTCCGTCTTGATGCCATTTGCCTTCATATTTTTTTCCTTCAATATCAAACTTAGCAAGCACTTCCCAAAAAGGCTCTGATTTAAAGTTATCAATTTCCTTTTCACGCTTTACAATTAAAGCAAGCGTTGGTGTCTGCACGCGTCCTGCTGAAAAAACATCTGACATCCCATGCTTTTTCAATAAGATGCTATACACGCGTGAAGCATTTATCCCAACGACCCAATCCGCGCATGCTCTTGTATAGGCTTCATAATAAAGGTTGCGCGTGTCGCTTTCGTCTTTTAACTGTTGAAACCCATCATAAATGGCTTTTGGCGTTAACGAAGAAATCCACAATCGTTTCATCGGCTTATGCACACCTGACAGCTGAATGATATTGCGGACGATTAATTCTCCTTCGCGTCCCGCATCTCCCGCATGTATAATTTCTGTGACCGTCGGCTTTTTAAGCAATTTTTTTACCACTTGAAACTGCTTTGCTTTTGAGCGCGTCACTTCATATTGAAAACGGTCTGGAATCATCGGCAGCGTGTCAATTGACCACTTTTTCCACTCCGGCTTATAATCTTCCGGGCTCACAAGCTGACATAAATGCCCCACTGCCCACGTTACATATGCTCCGTCTGTAAACACTTCATTCGGTGGAATCTCTAAATAGCCGTCGTGACGCTTCGGCTTGAACTGTGAAGCGAGCGTCGATCCTTGATCCGGCTTTTCTGCAATAATTAACTTCATGTATTTAATCACCTTACATTTCAAATTTCCATGTGAAACTTAGTCAGTTTTATTATTTTATCATAGAAAGAGCTGTTGGAGTATGAATGGAGAGAAAAGTAGTTTCAATGAGAAATACATAGCCCATTTTAAAAGCGTGTCAGTGTCCGTTATACTTTTTCAATAAAAAAGCTGTAGATTATTTTCTACAGCTTCGATACACATCTAAAATTTTCTAATAACAGCGATTATCCTATTGACTGAAACACATCTCTTTTAGGACATGTTATGAAATAATTAATAGCCAAATATACAAACCAACAAGCGTAATAAACAATGTCGGAATCGTTAAAATAATACCCGTTTTAAGATACGTTCCCCAGGAAATTTTCACGCCTTTTGTTGAGAGAACATGAAGCCATAAAAGCGTTGCTAAAGAACCAATCGGGGTAATTTTCGGACCTAAATCCGATCCAATGACGTTTGCATAAACGAGCGCTTCCTTGATTGTGCCAGCTGCGTGTGTTGCATCGATTGCTAGTGCATCAATCATAACGGTTGGCATATTGTTCATAATTGATGAAAGAATAGCGGCAGTGAATCCCATGCCAATTGTTGCCGCAAACAGTCCATGACTAGCCGTTGCTTGGATCACATCAGCCAGAATTTCTGTTAAACCAGCATTACGCAAGCCGTATACAACGACATACATGCCGATAGAGAAAAAGACAATCGCCCATGGAGCTCCCTTTAGCACTTTTTTTGTATGAACCGCTCGACTTTTTTTTGCCATCATCAAAAACAGAATAGCAATAATACCTGCGATGATCGAAACGGGGACGCTAAAGAATTCTCCAATTAAATAGCCTAGCACTAGCAAAACTAAGACAATTCCAGATAGCCGGAACATCTTTTCATCTTTGATGGCATCCACTGGCTTCTGCAAATCTGCTACATTGTATTTCTTAGGAATTCTTTTGCGGAAATACAGATACAAGACCATAATACTTGCAAACAGAGAAACTAAATCTGGAACAATCATGCGTGATGCAAATTCAGAAAAGCTAATGCCAAAGAAGTCGGCTGATACGATATTCACTAAGTTACTAACAACAAGCGGCAGCGAAGTTGTATCCGCAATAAATCCACTTGCGATAATAAACGGAAAAACCATTTTATCGTCGAACTTTAATGCCCGAACCATGGCTAAAACAATGGGTGTTAAAATCAAAGCTGCTCCGTCATTAGCAAATAGCGCTGCTACAACGGCTCCAAGAAGAGACACGTAGACAAACATACGCACGCCGTTCCCTCCTGCAGCTCTAGCCATATGAAGCGCTGCCCATTCAAAGAAACCAATTTCATCTAAAATTAAAGAAATAATAATAATAGCAATAAACGTAAGAGTCGCATTCCACACAATGCTGGTTACCTCAAGGACGTCTTGAAAATCAACAACGCCTGCCAGTAAAGCAAGGATAGCTCCCCCGCAAGCCGACCAGCCGATTGACAAATTCTTCGGCTGCCAAATGACAAAAATTAGTGTTACTAAAAAAATCAATGATGCTAGTACAACTGATGCCACTTTTTAAACCTCCAATTATTCACAACAACTAATACGCAGTCCTTGTTTTTCTAGCTCTTGTAAACGTTCGTCCTGACTTGGTACAGATTCAAGTATACCTAGAACAAACTCATAGTACTGGCTTTCTTTATTAAGAGAATAAAAAACCCATTGCCCTTTTCTTCTTTCCTTCACAAGCTCAGCATCTCTTAATTTTCGCAAATGCTGACTAATTGAAGGTTGGCTAGCTTGATAGATATCCACGAACTCACACACACAGCATTCATTGTTCTCTATTAATTTCACCATCGAAAGCCTTGTTTTATCCCCCAACAATTTTAGGATGTGGGCTGCCTTTTCAATACTATCTATAGATTTTGTACTCATTAATGAACACCTCCTACTCCCCTTCAGCTGATGTATAATAAAGGGCTTATGTATTAATGCTTCATTACTATAATTGATTTCTAACTGATTTACAATTTTTTAGTGAACGAAAAGTGATTTAGTAGTTGTTTAAGGATTTGATTTAAAGAAATTATTTTTCCATACTAATTTAAGTCAAATCTAGCATACGATAATACAGGTATGTTTTCTCGTAAAAATGCTACTAATGTCCTTGGACAAATATACTCTCTTAGCGACAATAAAGTATCCCCCTCTGCTGCCCCTAAAATGCCTTTAAAAAATACAGCCGACAGAGCTTATAAAATTCCTGTATTCCTCAGCCACCCTTCTATGCTTAATGCTACTCAAACAAGATTTCTTAATCGTTTAATTGATGAAATTGAACGTGCTCTTCTTTTCCCTCGTACACTGCCTGATACGGAGCAATATCCTAATAAAACGATTACAAGCGTTCGCCGAATGATCCTCTCTAGCTATGGATTGATTGCGGTGAATATGCAGCAAGTCTTCGCCAATTATACCATGACGAATATTCCCGGCGGTACACCTCCGCCACCATCATGGGAAGGTGCTCCATTTTTACAAATAGAGCCAAGCATGGGTTACCAACGAGGCCTGCCTTTACTTCTTATCAAAGAAGCAGGTGTCAATAGTATAGGCGTATGGAATCCATCAGTAGTTCCGTTCTTTATCATTGAATGGGATTCTTCAAAGCCGCTTGATGAGTTTTTTAACCGTGTTGAATGGAGAGAAATATTTCAAAACTGGGTAGCTCAAGTACGAAATGGCTATTTTATTCAAACACAGCCTTCCTATCAATATGGCCCGGATGATCTATAGAAATCACTTCAAACGAAGAGTACTTTCGAAAGCTATTTCTATAAACAACGTTGAAATGTGAGGTGAATATAATTGACTCTAATTACTAGTGGGACATGCGTAGGAGTTCTATATCGAGCTAATGCCGGTGCATCATGCAGAAACGGGTACTGTGTTCATAATGGAAGATTAGTAGGCGGCGTCATAAGCTCAAATGCCGGTACCTTAACGGTTACAAGAAGCATCGATAACACAAAGTTACAGACCTATAATGGTATTCTTCTAAGTCACCGAGCCGTAAATCGAACGACAGGGCAAGTCACGCAGCAATATTTGTATTTTAGAAAAAATCAATTGGAAAAGGTAGAAGTCACACCTTATACACAATATAGTGACCCTAGCTGTCAAAGAGAAAGTCATTACAACATCCCTGATATTATCTATCCCGGTGAATGTGTAGGAATCAGATATCGGTCAGAAGATGAATGGCATATAGGAAACGGGCGATATCTATATTGGACAGGCCAAGTGAATCACTGTATATTTGATGAACGTCCACAAAGTACAAACAGACAATTTTTACGTCAGATTTGGTACGTACACTGGATACTTGACCCAAAAAATGAACGAAATATTATACCTCAAAAGACCTCTCGAGGACGTGGATCCCCAAGAGGTGAACGTAGAATTTATGCTTTTAAGAATCTGCTTCCAGCTAATGGTGAGACGGTCCTTGTAAAAGCTGCTTCTCCTGTAAATTCTGCTTCTTGGCCTTTTCGTATTATCTATCAGTAAGAAAAACAGATTGTAATCCTTAATGCTATTACAACTCCCATCCTCCACCTAGTTTCCTCTCAAAATCCCACAAATAGGCCGAGGTTAATTTGAACTGCCCCTCCAATGGTTAACCATTGGAGGGGCAGTTTCTTATGACTTTCTGTTTTTATTTGTCCATACGCTTCTCTACTTTATTTCCTTGTACTGCTTCCCTTTTTCTCTTTTTTGTAAGAAAATAGAGGCACTAATCCAAGAGGTAATCGGAATAATAATGGCTACACCAATGCCCCCGCTTAAAATAGAAATGACTTCTGCACAAAAGGTTTTTGAATTGATAATGTCTCCAAACGAATACGACAATCTCTTAAACCAGATAATTAACGTCAAATATCCGCCTACAAAGGCAAAATACAGTGTATTGGTTGTGGTGCCCAAAATATCTCTTCCGATTTTCAAACCAGAATTGAAGAGATTCTTTTTAGTTACGGACGGATCATGAACAAATAATTCATTCATAGAAGACGAAATAGATAGCGAAATATCAATGATCGCTCCTATGGCACCCATAATAATTGTACAAATGGCTATTTTAGCAAAGTCAATTCCAACATAAAGTGAAAAAGCGTTAATTTCTTCTTCCTGTTCTTCTCCAAATCCTTGAATCATTGCATGATGTTCAATAATAAAAATAAAGAGTACTAAAACAGCTAAGGTAATAATTGTTGAAACAAACGCAGCAAGCGTTTTATGATTGAATTTATTAATATAAAATAAATTAATGCAGCTAATGATTGTACAAGCGATCAACGTAACAACAATCGTATTTTTTATAGACAGCATAAAGAGAATGGTGAGAAAAATAACGCCAAAATTCAAGAACAGCGCAAGGAAAGACCGGATTCCTTTTTTTCCGCCCACAATACTCATCAGAATAAATAAAATAAGAGCAAGCAATAGTAAAACGTTCACTTTCTGTTCCCCTTTCTAAAAATAAAAAGAATCGAAAGATAGAGTGTAATGGGAATCGTTAAAACAATGCCAATGCTGCCAGTAAGAGCACGGATTAACTCCAAGGAGAAATTCATCGAAAATGTATATCCTAGAGGAGAGCCATTCTTTAAATAAAGAAGAACCATTGGGATTGTTCCGCTTATATATGAAAAAAATAAAATATTCGTCATAGCTCCCATGATGTCTCCGCCAATTTCTTTGCCTGATTTCAGTAAATCTTTGCGCGCGATCTCTTTATTTTTTTCATATAGTTCATAGACAGAAGAAGTAATCGTAATCGCTACATCCATAACAGCTCCTAAAGATCCTATTAATACCTCACTCATAAATATTTTTTGAGGAGGAATCGTTACAAACTCCATTCCTTCATAATGAAGGCCATTAGAATCTGTCAGTTGCATGACACCATACGCGATTAAAAGAGAAACAAATGTACCTATTAAAGTTGAAATAATCGCTACATGCGTTTTTTCTTTATTACCGCTTACTAATAACAAAGAAATAACCGTAAAAAGAACGACAGCTACCATACATACAGCTAGCAAGCTCACATTTCCTAGTGCTAAATATACATTGAGGGCCCCGATTAAAAGAACAATATTAATAAATAAGCTGATAATTGAATAAAAACCTTGTTTTCTTCCAATAGCCAGCAAAATTAATATAAATAAACCAGCGACAGCGGTAACCTGCTTGTCCCGCTTCACTCCTTCAATTGTTCCATTTAGAGCATGCTGTGAATTCTTTTCTAAGGAGACAAAAAGATCTGTTCCGACAGTATACTTTTGATCATAAGCACCTGAATATGAGTACGTATTCTCTAAATGGATAAGCCTTCCTTTATATTTTCCGTTCATTATTTTAGCAACAATTTCCTGAGAGTATACGGTATCTTTGTTATGATTTAAATCAGCAGATTTGTTTTTTTCTACAACATTCGTCTTCACTACCTCAGCTATTGGTTTTTTATAAAGAGAATAATTGTGGTTTGTTACAATGAGCGCTATACACAAACAGCAAATCCCTAATATGTAGAGAAAAATTTGTTTCCGTGATGATTTATTGGACTTTATTTTCGAAAAAAGGTTCCTTATGTGCTGAGCATACAAAGTAGACATAAATACTTTCCTTTCTGGTTATCAGTTGAACGCAGAGCTTTTGAACATGAAGAGACTGCAAAGAGATCCAAATTCCCTTTGCAGTCTTTTCATTCGTTTATTATGAGCGTTATAGAGCAAGACATACTCCAAGTACACAAGACGCTTAAACCTACTGTTTTTTCCCTTCCGTACTGTATCAGAGAAAAATGAAATTATAGTGAAAACATAGAACGATTTATCTACTTCACTAGTTTTTTATGACTATCTTATATAATCATAGGAATATAAAAACAAATAGAAAACTGGCTGCGCTATAATAAGTTGACTTTATAGCTACTAATTAGTTATAAAGCTCATGAAAAGCGACAAATAGTTGCTAAAAACAAGGAGGTTATTTCATGTTAACGAAAAAAACACTTGTCATGCTTTCTACTCTTACGCTTGCAACAACATGCGTAGCATTCAGCACTCTAACTACTGAAGCTGCTGCTAAAGATGCCTACTCACAAAAAATTGAAGCTAAAGCAGAAACGAGGCCTACGCTTCGTAAAGGTTCCCACTCTAGCTACGTAAGAGACTTACAGCAAAGCTTAAAGGATGTGAAGTATAACACATCAGTTGATGGCATTTTCGGTACGCGAACGCAAAATGTAGTAAAAGAATTTCAAACCGATCACCGCTTGTCTCCAGATGGTATTGTTGGCCCCTTAACATGGGCAGCTTTAGATGAGAACAAGGTAGAAAGAAAGCAATTTCCTGTCAGCACGGCTATTGCATTCGGTAAAAAAGAACTCGGTGACAACATTGTCTTCAGTACAGACGACCGCTTACGGAAAGATAACAACGATAAAGCTTACTATAGATTCGTAGCAAAAAATAAAGACTGGATGGATCAAGGGGGATCAGGTACCATAGGCTGGTATCATATTTACAAAAGTGGAGATGTGATTGAAGAATCCAATTAAATCTATTTGCAGATAACCGTTCGAAAAAAGCCTTTATAATCACTCTTTTGAGTGATTTACTGCCCGCCTTACAGAATGCTAAAATTTAAAGGAATCATTCCGTAGGTATTTTACTTGAACAAGAACAGCTGCTACTCCCCTTAGCTGTTCTTGTTATTTTTTTAAGTAAACATACAAAAAGCAGCATGTAAACATTCCACACGCTGCTTTTTGCAATTACATGACTACTCTGTGGGTCGAGGTCCTGCTTCTCGTCCTGAGCTTTCTACCGTTAGTATTGGCCGAACGGTGACATCTTCATTTACACGAATTTGGCACGATAAGCGCAAATGATCTTCAATTGAACTTTCTGAGTATGCATTTTTCTCCGCGTGTGTTAAATCACAATATTCACCTTCGAGCACTTCTACCCTGCAAGTCGTGCATTTAGCTTTCCCGCCGCACCGATGAAGAATATTTATACCGTTGTCTTCGAGTGCCAAGACAAGCTTTTTTCCTTTTGCCACTTCAAAACTGCCGTATCCTAAAACGGTTACTCTTGGCATATATCTCCCTCTTTCCCTCTACTGTATCCAAGCGATTTGAATTACACTCTATGCAGTTTTTTTGTTGCATGCCTAAGTTGCAATCCATTATTTCTACTGATTGCGACGTCTGTTTGTACGTTACAGACCCCTTTTACATGCCTAGATCCAATTAAGAAGACCATCGTTTTGTAATACGGCCACTAAAACGACAAGCCCAAGTATAATAACAGGTATCAGTGCCTTTAAAATTTGGTACTTAGATAATTCTATGCGCTGAGGCTCCTTTAACAAATGACTTTGATTTAACTCAGTATTGCTTTCACTTTCTTTATGATTCATGTTCCTCTGCCTTTCTATTTTTTTATAGTGCGGTTCGTATCTACTTCTGCTGAAATAACAAAACTAGACACAAGGTTTCTTCATAAAAACCATCTTAACCTTTTTAAGAACATGCTATACTAACAATTCTGTTTTAAAATAAGTCTCTATCATATGTTTTAAACAAACAAATTTACCTTATTTCCCTTCTTAATAGCGTTTCTCACATCGCTAAACGCACAAGCAAGGTCGTTATTTATAATCAAAAGTAAAACCCCATAACGAGTCATGGGGTTTTACTTCGTACGTTGATTTTTTGGAATTTTAATTTGTTTAATATCTCCTAGCACATAAATATAAAAAATTAAGCCTAGCAACAATACAATTCCCGCTACCATAAAGCTTAGGTTAAAAGAACCTGTTTTATCTAAAAGGTACCCTGTTAAAGCTGTAGCTATAATTCCTCCAAACAAATTATTAGCTAAATTAACAATAGAACTAAGAAGGGAAATAGAGCCTGCAGGTGCAATTTCTGCAGAAATAGACCAGCCGATTGGTGCGGTTGCAGATATACCTGCCAGTCCAATCGAGATACAAATCATCGCTAAGACGACACTATTAGTGAAAATAGAGCCTAAAAAAACAAACCCTAAGCATAATCCTATAACAATGATGGTGCGATATACTTTTTGACTGTCATAACCTTTTTTTATGAGGTAATCAACAAGCCACCCGCCTACTAAAATGCCAGCAAATGTAGCAATTAGCCAAGGTACTGCCGTAAGCAGGCCCGATGACATGATATCCATACCGTATTTTTCTTTTAAAAAAGTTGGCAGCCACGTTAACAGTAAATTAAACGTATATCCATAGCCTGTAAACCCAATCATTAGCCCCCAAACTTTTCGATTCGTAAATAATACTTTCAAGGTATGTAAAAATTTTGATGTTTGCTCATCGTTTGCATTTAAATTATTTTCTTGAATATACTTCAGCTCATCATCTGATATGCGTCTATGCTTTTCTGGCTTTTCGTAATAAAACCAAAACAGCAGCGTAAACAGTACGTTTATAATTCCAATAGATAAGAATGCTGTGCGCCAATCAAATTTGGTGATGAGAAACGCTACAAGAGGCGCGCCAAGTACATTCGAAAATTTGGCCGCTGAATCAAACAAAGAATTTGGTAAGCTTCTTTCATTTGGAGGAAACCATAGCGACGTAGCTTTTGATGCTGCCGGAAATGCAGAAGCACTCATTATTCCTATTAAAAATCGGACAATATAGAGAAGAAGTTTTCCTTGCAAAAAGGCCATCGACATCGTTAATAAACTCCAAATCACCATACCGACTCTTGTCACCCATGCTACTCCGAACCGATCAAGCAAGCTTCCCGCAGGTATTTGCATGATCGTATAAGAATACGTATAAATAGAAAAGACAATTCCAAGCTCTGTTCCCGTTAAGTGAAATGCATCTTGTATTGCAGGAGCGGCCACTGACACCGCTACACGATCAAAATAGTTTAAAATAATCATACTGCTTAACAAAGATGAAATGAACCATCGTGTGCGTCCTGTTCGCTTTACTGTATGTTCACTCATAGCTAGCTCCTTTCATCAGTAGTTTGTTCGTTTTATTACCGTAGCATTCTACTTAATACCGCAGCTAGAAGACACTACATAAAACCTACGCTCACCCTACCCATAAAAAATCCGAACGATGAATCGAGATTCTCAATCAAGAATCTTGATTCATTGTTCGGATCTTCTTTCACCCAAAATACTTCTGTCCAGCCTTTTTTCTCGCTAACAGTCTATTTTGCTGAAAGCTCATCTTCCGTTACCCACTTATGATTTTTCACTTTCTCTCCGCCTGTAGTCGGCGTGTAGTCTACCATATATACCGTTGTTTTTTCGGCTGAATCAATCGTTGCTTTTGCCCCTTTCATACCTTTCATATGATCTGCTTCAAGCGTCACTTCGCTGCCTGGCTTTAACTGCTCGTTACCCGCATCTTTTATTTCTTCTTGAATAACCCACTTATGATTTTTTACTTTTTCCCCGCCAGTCTTTGGCGTATACGAAACGGTATAGGCCGTAGTATCGTAAGCACCAACAATCGTTGCTTCAGCACCGTTCATGCCTTTCATATGATCAGCTTTCATAATGGCTTTATCTCCAACTTTATATGTTGGATTTTCAGCTTGCTTTAATCCTTTTGGAACCTCTCCTGAACTAGAGTGATTCATCTCTGAGTGATCGTGCATGGATTCATTTTTGTCAGCTGAAGGTTTTTCATGACTAGAATCGTTTCCGCATCCGCTTAGTCCAATAATGACAGATGCACCAAGAATAAATAGCTGTTTTTTCATGACAGTCCCTCTTTTCCACCTAATAAATTTAAAAATAAAAATCCTTTAATCCTTAGAAACAACTTATCTTTGCATACTCTTCTTTTCTTTATTGTAGCCAGACTTTGTGCAGATTTTGTGAAGATGAAGGTAATTAGGTACGAAAATTTCCTATGCCTAAAAAAGGCCTTCGTATGAAACACTTACCACTAGGAAAAAGTATAAAAATAAAAGGAGGAAAGAAACATGCTAAAAATACGCTTTGCTCTATCCTCACTCTTACTTGTAGTTAGCTTGGTGATGGGAGCCCCCTTTGCTTCCGCACAGTCCACGCTCTCACCTAGCGTACAAAAGATAGAAGTAACGTCCATTAAAATGAAAACACTCAAAACGTTTATCGATGAACAAGATATGAATACATTCACCAATAGTATAAAAAAGGCTGAGCGCATGAAACTTCTCTTAGATGAAGAATCTGCTGGGAGCATCGATTGCAAAATGACCATTACCTATGGAGATGGTTCTAGCCGTCATTATTTCATTTGGATTATGGATGATGGACGTGATGTGTTAATTGCTCAGCAAAAGCATCCAGAAGACCTTCATCTTAAAGGGTATGAATTGAATCAAAAAAATTCCTTGCACCTGACAAAGCTGCTAAAGAATATTCTTTAGCAGCTTTGCTTTTGGATCACTTTCACCGAGAGTGGCTCGATGACTCCAATATTTTTTAGTTTATATTTCCCACACAGCATATACTGCTATAACGGCAAGCACGTACAAAATAGCTGAGATGATCCACTTTTTCATACCTTATAGCCTCACTCTCTGCAATCGCAGTGCATTTAATACAACCGATACAGAACTAAAAGCCATCGCGGCACCAGCAACCCAAGGAGCTAACAGCCCAACTGCTGCAATTGGAATACCGAGCGTGTTATAACCCATCGCCCAGAATAGATTTTGCTTGATATTAGAAATCGTTTTTCTACTCATTTCAATCGCATCTGCAATGCTCATCAAGTCT
This sequence comes from Priestia sp. FSL W8-0524, assembly GCF_038005965.1. Taxonomy (NCBI): domain Bacteria; kingdom Bacillati; phylum Bacillota; class Bacilli; order Caryophanales; family Bacillaceae; genus Priestia; species Priestia sp. FSL W8-0524. Next base: position 1,637,589 of record NZ_JBBOUG010000001.1, on the reverse strand, counting down.
CCTCGCATCAGCGTAATATCAGCGGCTTCCATCGCTACATCCGTTCCTGTTCCGATGGCCATTCCAATATCAGCTAACGCAAGTGCAGGAGCATCGTTAATACCGTCTCCTACCATTGCGACTTTTTTACCTTGCTGCTGAAGCTTTTTCACTTCTTCTGCTTTGCCTTCTGGCAACACTTCTGCTATAACGTGCTCAATACCCGCTTGCATCGCAATAGCCTGAGCTGTTTGACGATTATCTCCGGTAATCATCATCACTTCTAAGCCCATCTCTTTTAACCTAGAAACTGCTTCTTTAGAAGTCTCTTTAATAGTGTCTGCAACAGCAAGCATGCCGGCATATTTTCCGTCAAGAGCAACGAGCATGGCCGTTTTTCCTTCTCGTTCTAAATTTGTCATTTCTTCTAAAGCTGCATCAATATTCACTTTATGTTGGTTCATAAGCTTTCTTGTTCCTACTAACAGCTCTCGTTCTTGTACAGTTGCCCTTACTCCATGCCCTGGAATCGCTTCAAAAGATAACGGATCTTGAATTTCTATACCTTTATTTTTTATACCTGCTACGAGTGCTTGAGCTAGAGGATGCTCCGATAAACGCTCAGCTGATGCAACTAACTGTAATAGCTCATTTTCTTCGTAGCCCTGTGCAATACGTACATCGGTTAGCTCAGGCGTTCCATTTGTAACAGTTCCCGTTTTATCTAAAAGAATCGTATCGATTTTATGCGTCGCTTCTAAATGCTCGCCGCCTTTAAACAAAATACCAAATTCTGCTGCGCGGCCCGCCCCCGCCATAATGGAAGTTGGAGTAGCTAAACCTAATGCGCATGGACATGCGATCACTAATACGGCGATAAGCTTTTCTAAAGCCGGTGCAAATTCGCCAGGCACAATCCAAATGTACCAGACAAAGAACGTAAGAAGAGCAATTCCAACCACAATTGGCACGAATATACCTGAAATATAATCAGCTAATCTCTGAATAGGGGCTTTAGACCCCTGCGCTTCTTCTACTACTTTAATAATTTGCGCAAGCGCCGTCTCTTTTCCAACGTTTGTAGCTTTTATTTTTAGAAAACCATTTTTATTGAGTGTGGCTCCAATTACTTTATCTCCAATGCTTTTATCTACCGGTACGCTTTCCCCTGTCAGCATGGACTCATCTAAAGCCGATTGTCCTTCAATAATCTCTCCGTCTACAGGTACTTTTTCACCGGGTTTAATAAAAATAACTTCGCCTTTTTGCACTTCTTCCACTGGAATTTCAATTTCCGCTCCGTCTCTTACTACAACGGCCGTTTTAGCTTGTAAACCCATCATCTTTTTAATTGCTTCTGAAGAACGGCCTTTGGCATTGGCTTCAAATAATTTCCCTAAAAGAATCAGCGTAATTAATATAGCACTCGTTTCATAGTAAAGCTGAGTAGTATGAGCAGATGAGCCAAGCGATTTAAGAGAAGAGTATAAACTATAGAAATAAGCTGCGCTTGTACCTAGTGCTACTAAAACATCCATGTTGGCACTTTTGTTACGAAGAGCTTTAAATGCACCTATATAAAATTGCTTCCCTACGACGAATTGAACAGGCGTAGCTAAAGCGAGCTGAACCCATGGATTCATCAGCATATGAGGCAAAGGAATAAACGACGTAAACGTAAAATGACTAACCATTGCCCATAATAACGGTACGCTTAAAATAAATGAAAACCAAAACTTTCCTTTTTGTTTACTCAGTTCTTTTTCTCTGTAGCTTTGCTCTTCTTCTTTTTCTTCTGACTTTAGCTTGGCTCCGTATCCAAGCTTTTCAACTCGCTGCGTTATGTCTTGCGGATCTATTTGAGAAGGGCTGTATTCAACAGAAGCCGTTTCTAAAGCAAGGTTAACACTTGCCTTTGTCACGCCTTCTAATTTGTTTAACCCTTTTTCAATCCGAGTCGAACAAGCGGCGCACGTCATGCCCGTAATAGCAAATTCGGCTTTTTCACTTACAACTCCGTACCCAAGCTTTTCGATTTTTTCTTCAAAGGCCTGTGGACTTGTTTTAGACGGATCAAATATGATAGTAGATCTTTCCAAAGCCAAATTCACGTTTGCTTCTTTTACACCTTCTATTTTTTTTAACCCTTTTTCAATCCGGTTAGAACACGCTGCGCATGTCATACCCGTAACTTGCAAGGTGGCTTCTTTTTGTTTATCACTCACCGCGTTTCGCCTCCTGTTATATACCTACAAGGGGTATATTTTTCTCTTAAATCAAGCGTGCGAAGGTATTCGCACGCGATGCTGTTTATGCTACTTCATAACCTTGGTCATCAATAGCTTCTTTAATATCTTCGACCGTTACTTGACTTGGATCAAATGCAACCGTTACTTTTGCATCTTCTAAGCTTACTTCTACGCTTTTAACGCCATTAAGTTCGCCTACGCCGCCTTCAACAGCTTTGACACAATGACCGCAAGACATTCCTTGTACTGATAATGTTACGTTTTCCATTTCTAGCATCTCCTTTATTTCATTAATCGTTTAATGGTTGTTAATAATTCATCCACTACTTCTTCATCACCATCTTGCACACGTTCTACAATGCAATGCTTCAAGTGACCTTCAAGCAAAATTTTACTTACACTATTCAAAGCAGACTGCGCAGCTGCGATTTGAGTAATCACGTCGTCACAATACGTATCTTTTTCAATTAATCCTTTAATTCCTCGAATTTGTCCTTCAATTCGATTTAATCGGCTTGTTAGGTTTTTTTTCACTTCTGGAGAATGGTGACTTTTTCTTTCACTATTTATCGTACAACATTTTTCTTCACTATTCATGTGATTCGCTTCGACCATCTAACATCCTCCCTTCATAACTTCATGATACTATACCCCCCTACCCTATGTAAAGCGAAAAGCTGGCTTCTGCTTACTTTATCTTTTCACCAATTTCAGTAGCTATGCTCATATCATTTTCAACTAACATCAACCCACTTATAGCCTATTCCCCATACGGTTTGCAAGTATTCGTCTACGGGAAAGCCCGCTTTTCTAAGCTTATCCCGAACATTTCGCACATGAGAGTCAATAGTACGGTCTCCAATCTCCGCCTCATATCCCCACACTAACACAAGCAAGTCGTCTCGGCTGAACACACGATTTAAATGCTGAAGAAGTAACCCCACCAATTCAAACTCTTTAGGCGTTACTTGAATCTGCTGATCTTTATATTGTAATACGTGATTTTCCTTGCTCCATACTAACCCTTTGTAGGTGATTTCATGTTTTTCCTTTAACGAACGTCTAAGAACCGCACCGATGCGTGCAACCAATTCTTCTTCGCTAAACGGTTTGGTAATATAGTCGTCTGCCCCTATATTTAATCCTTTTACTACATCTAACGTTTGGCTGCGGGCTGTGAGCATAATGACCGGTAGATCAGACATTTTTCTTACTTTTTGACAAATCTCCCACCCATCTTCGCTTGGCATCATAATATCTAATAACATCAAATCTGCTTTGTTACCTTCATAAAGATAGCGCAGCGCTTCTGTGCCTTTTTCAAATTTTATACATGTAAATCCGTTTGGCAGCAGATAAAGTTCTAGTAAATCCAGCATCCTTGCTTCATCATCTACTAATAAAATAGTTGCCATCCTATCCATCCTCTCTTAATACAATCTCTACAGTCGTACCTTTTCCCGTCTCGCTTGTGATTGTTATTTCTCCTCCATGAGCTTCTACAATCTCCTTTACAATTGATAAGCCTAATCCGTAGCCTCCGCTTTTTCTCGAGCGGGATTTTTCCACTCGATACAGCTTGTCAAATACGTAACGTAGATCTTTTTCTGGAATGCCTATTCCTTGATCTTTAAGAGTTATTGTCAATGATTCAGCTGATTTTTTTACACTTAAATCAATTTTGGTCTCTTCTTTTGAATAGTTCATTGCGTTATCAAGTAAATTGATAATCACTTGCTGAAATCTTTCAGGATCTAGTGAAACGTAAAGACCTTGAGGGCAGCTTATCTCCAGCTCCATCTCCTTTTCTTTTAAAGCTAAATGAAAATGCGCGCATACGGTGTGCAAATACGTAGCTAGCTCTACTTTTTGTTTTTGAATAAAAAATGTATGCTGATCCAGCTGCGCCAGCTGAAACAAATCTTTGACTAACTGTGAAATTCTTCCTGCTTCTTCTTCCACAATAGCAAGATACTTATCACGTTCTTGCGGTGTATTAGAAGGCCTTCTTGCTACGTCTGCATAGCCCTTTAAATACATCAAAGGCGTTTGAAGTTCATGTGAAATGCTGCTTAAAAATTCATTTCGCTCTTTTCGTAACCGCTGCAGCTCATTCGCTAACGACTGAATGGACATTCCTAATTGTCCGAGTTCATCTCTTGAATGAGCGCCAAGTTTCACAGACAAATCTCCTTGACTCAGCTTCTCAGTTGCTTTTTTCATTTTGATTAAAGGAGCGGTTATAAATTTAGACAGAGCAAAAATAGTCACAATGGAAAATAAAACGGACACAGCTCCCGCTACGTAAAAATGATGCTGTAGTCTCGCAATCATTTCGTGAATATCCTTTGTGTTTTTGAACATATAAACCGTTCCGAACTGTTGATGGCCTTCTTTAATAGGTGATGCCGTGGCGATATAAGGTTTGCTTTTCCAGTCGCCTTGCATAATTTCACCTTTATATGTAAGAGACTTTCCTTTCCATTTCTCTACTGCTTTTCTTGCACCTTGAATTAAAGGCCTAGACGAACTGATAATTTTTCCTGTTTTATCCGTTATGATAACATCAGTTTCTGCTTCTGATTCCATCAGTGCAACATGGTTAAGCGTAGCAGAATCATGATGCTTCTCTAATACTTCCCGGTGACTGTTTCCTCTTAAACGCAAGCTTTGCAGCTCCTCTGAAATTCGTGTATTGGCAAGACCGCTATATAAATAGAAAAAGAGAGCGGCTTCAATTAGTAAAATGAACATTAAAAACAAGAGTCCAAGCTTAATAGAAATACGATTCATTTATTCACATCCCTTGCTTTCATTATAAAAGTAATAAATGAAGAAACTGTGCAGAATAAAACATACCTAATTAAATAACGATTATTCTTTGACATTTTACCACGGGTATCTGACAGCTTAGCGTATGAAGTAAGTTTATCATACAGCAAATTTCGAACTTACGAAGCGTGCAGCAATACATAATCCGAAAGCAAAAAGAGATTGAGACATAACAAAATCACTCTAATCTAAAGACGAACGAATTGGATAAGGGAGCTAGTATAAATTACTGGTCACACCGCAGTTGATTTCCGTGCAAGACTTCGCTTTCCGCGGGCGGCCGCTGAGCCTCCTCGGTGCTTACGCTCCTGCGGGGTCTCACCTGTTCCGCTTTCCCCGCAGGAGTCTTCGTCTTACCCTCCAATCAACTGCTAGAAGCAACTATATACATGAAACCTACGTTCACCATACCAATAAAAAAATCCAAACGAGTTGGATTCTTCATCAAGAATCTCGATTCATCGTTCGGATTTTTCTTTAACTAAACTACTTTTACCCCAGCCTCTTTTTATTTAACAATAATAACAGGACATTCTGCGGATTGAGCAACTTCGTGACTTACACTTCCTAGAAAGGTCTCTTTAACAAAGCCCTTTCCTCGGCTTCCTATCACAATGACGTCTTGTTGATTGTCACGTGCGTATTCAATAATTTTCTTTGAAGCAGTGCCTTCTACACCGTATGCCTCATATGGAATACCTGATTGAGTTAAATGATTGTGAGCTTCAGATAAAATATCGCGGTTTTCTTCTTCTATCAGTGCGTCCAAGTCAACGCTAAAAACAGGCTGCTGCAAGTGAATTCTTTCCTTAATATGTACAATTGTCAGCTTATTAGCATTTACGCTTTCAGCTAGTTTACTTGCATGTTGAAGAGCACGAATAGAAGGTGCGGAACCATCAAAGGCGACTAAGATTTTGTTATACATATCAAGAACCCTCTCTCTTTTTGTTCTTTCATGATGTATTACCATCTAGATGCTGTAGATGATAAAGCAAAAAATAATAAAGTAAGAGACTTCTTGATTTTTGCTTTATCATCCATACTATACTTTTACCGCTTTCAGAAAAAACAAAACATTTATCCGTTTTTTTCCATATGAAAAGCCTTTGCTCACTAGAAGCAAAGGCTGATTGTTTATGTTAGTAGGTTATTTAACAAACTTCTTTTAACTCTTCAGTTAAACGTAAAAAAGTTTCTTTATCTCTTTTTTCTAAAGACTGATCGATTTGCAGTAAAAGCTGTGCTTTTTTAAAGTCACGAAGAGATTTGTTTAGCACTAGTTGAGCTGCTGTCGCGTCTGATACTTTTACTTCTTCTCGTGTCATTTTGCGGGACGTATAGTTTTCCATTACAAGTCAACTCCTCATCCTTTTCGCTATTATATAAGAAATCATATAATTATTCAAATATTTTTTCTTATTTTTCATTTTAAATTTGACCCCCAAAAACCGAGATTAAGACATAGCGAAATCAATTCAATCTAAAGACAAACAAATTGGATACATGAGCTGAACCGCTTGTGACACCGCTGTTGATTTCCGTGCAAGCGCTAGAAGCATCTACCCACATAAACGAAACCTACGTTCATCACAATAACAAAAAAATCCGAACGAGTTGGATCCTTTATCAAGAATCTCGATTCATCGTTCGGATTTTCTTTCCACTAAAATAATTTTGTCTCAGCCTCTTGTTATCACAACCACTCTGGGCGTGAAGAACCTCGAGGAACGAGAACCGTCTTATATTCCCCTGGAGTTTCCGACATTTCGATTTGTTCTGTAAGCCCTTGGTACAATCCTAAAGGTGTTTGGGCTGTAAAGAGATCCGGTGCAATGTACTCATGCTTCTCTGACGAACCAGCTGTTTGATGAGCATATGTTTTATCATAGATGCCCATTGATAAAATCCATAAAGATACGCGATCTAATGATACACGCACGCGGTAGCTGCCTCCTTCTTTTGCTCTTCTTTCCAATGCCATTAAAGCACCAACTTCAAGCAGCCAAGAAACTGCATAATCATTGACAACTACAATAGGAGGCAGCTTAGGATTTTCTGGCGATCCTTCTAACGCCATGACTCCCGTTACGCTTCCCGCTGTCTGGTCAAATCCATTTCTTTTTGCCCACTCTCCTTGCGTCCCGTGCAGGTTAACGGTGCAGTGGATGATTCCAGGTTTTAATTTTGCACACTCTTCAGCTGTTAGACCGTATCTCTCTAGAAATCCGTAGCGACGGTTCCCAAAAAAGATATCGGCTTCTTTTAGAAGATCAACCATTTTTTCTTTTCCTTCTTTTTCACCGATATCCAGCGTTGAAGAGCGCATACCGACATTAGACGTAGCGTAAATCGTATCATGCTCCCAATCCGTTGGCTTCCAAATATTTAAGACGTCCGCACCGTGTAAAGCGAGAGCTCTACCGAATCCTGCTCCTGCAATAACGTGACCAAGCCCTAATGCTCGAATACCATCTAGCGGCGTTTTAGGGTTCTTGGAAAAAGGAATTCGCTCACTTTCTCCAATCTTTTCAATTTCAATTAAAGGAAGCTGAGCTATTTCTTCATACACGGCTTCTTTCATAAACTCTTTAATTGTCCGCACAACAGGCATGATCACTCCTCGCTCCGCTGCAGCTTTTTCCAATTCTTCTGCATTCCATCCGCGAATCGCTTTTGCCACTGCATCAGGGTCTTCTATACAATTTAATAGCTTGAGCGTTTCATGCTTAGAGCGTGGATACGGATTCAGCGGCATTACCCATTTGCCGTCTTTTGTTTGATAAAAGCGAAAGCCTAATGGATTATAAGGATCATTTGCTTTACTCGGGGCATACCCATTAAGCTTTTCCCATTTTTTATCGTAAAAAGGTGATAATCTTCGGATCGCTTTTCGTAAATCCATATGAATATCTTGACCTTTTCCTCCGCGTATTCTCCAAATTTTTGAGACAGCTACTGACTTAGCAACCAGTGCAATAGCTGCTGCTGAGGCAAGTCGCAGCGTACTAGGAACAATCGGATCTTCTCCGTAAAATGTAATGTTTCCTCCGCTGTCTTTTGCTGATAAGCCGACTCCTTGAAGCACATTTTCCAGCTCTTGATAGATATCAAAATCACTATTATCCGTTAAACGATTTTCATTTGCTTTCACAATAGATTTTGTTAGCTGACCTTTCGTAATGTTGCTCATGTGTAGTCCCTTCTTTCCTCATATAATTACCTCATTATGTCCCTGCTTGCTGAAGTTATGCCCTCATCAAGTTAAATCAAAACACTTTAAATATAACCTTTACGTTAACGTTAATATTATCTTAAAACGAATGTATCATATATCACTTGGGCGAACAAATAATTTGTTTCATAAACAAACAAAAGCGCTTTATGTTTTTGTACATAAAACGCTTTTTTCCTATTTCATATTTTCTTTTTCGAACTACTTTTCGATTGGTTTTTTTAATGCATGTAAATTTTCTTCTGCAGAAATCATGACCTGGTTCATAATATCTTCCGCATCTTTAATGGCTTGGTTATAAAAGTGAGGACCTATATGTTCTTTAATAAACTCCAATACATTTTCCGCTGCAAATTCACTGATTTCTTCATCTCGTTCGTTATAAAAAAACGTTTGAATTTCATTCAGCATTTTATCTTTGTCTTCTTTTGAAAAATTAATAAACATAAACAAAACTCCTCTTTACATTGATATCTGTCTACCTGACATCATAGCAAGAGGAGCTGAGAAAATGCAGTCTTTTTTTCTTGTGATTTTTGTGTACAATGCTTGTGTTGATTTGAATTAGCTAGACACTTTCATAGCCGGTTTTTCTTTTATGCGGCTTGAGCGTTTTTTCATATCCTGTAAAATCTCTAAATATCTCTTTTCCGTCAACTCATATTTTACGAGTGGGACAAGTGATAACAAGCAAAGAATACCCGGAATAATCGTAAAGATTAAAGCAATCCAAATGAGCGTGCTGTGTGACTGAATTTGATTTGGCACGTACCCTACTGCTGAAAGGATGTACCCACCTACTGCTCCACCCACTGCTGAAGCGACCTTTGTTTTGAAAATATTCGTAGAAAACACCATTCCTTCTGCTCGGTTCCCCGTTTTCCATTCGCCGTATTCTACACAGTCAGCGAGCATAGATGTTTGAGCAATGTTACTAACCCCACCGCCAAAAGAAGCTAAAAAGCTTAAAATCATCACTGGCATAACGTGGAAACCCGTTGCAAACATTGTAAGAGTGGCTACAGCATTTAGGGCAATTCCCCCTATTGCTGCACGTTTCTTTCCAAATTTATTTGAAATGAAAGGAGACGCGATCGCTCCTACAATTTGTGCTGTAAAAAATAAGGTTAAATAAAGAGACGCGATGTTCTCTGCATTTAAATTGTATTTAAAATAGTAAATAGAAAACGTAGTTCGAATCGTTAAAATTGTTTCAACTAAAAGCATTGAGAAAATCAGGTAGCGCAACGGTCTATTTTGAATAAATAAGTTCCAAACTGCTTTTGGCGTCTGCTTTTCCTGTCTTTTTACGGTATAGTTTTCTTTTACTCCTGAAAATGTGATGATCATTGTAATCATTAAGATACACGCATAAATAAGACTAAGCATAAACCAGTTTCCAAAATAATGAGCTAGTGGAAGAGTTAATAAACTAGCAAATAAAGACCCTACTGCTGCAATTGTTCTAGGAAAAGCTACAACTTTATTTCGTTCTTTTACATCTTGTGTAATCGTTGCTGAAAGCGACCAATAAGGAATATCCATGATAGCAAAGCTTGTTCCCCACGCGATATAAGTGATATAAGCATAAATTAATTTTCCTGTGTGAGAAAGATCCGGACTAATAAAACACGCGACTGTAGCAACAGCTGCAAAAAATCCGCCTATTAAAAGATAGGGCCTAAACTTACCAAATCTCGTTTCTGTATTATCAACAATCATTCCGATAATAATGTCTGCAATTCCATCCCATATCCTTGCAATAAGAAATAAGGTTCCTACGGCTGCAGCATTTAATCCTACACTATCCGTATAAAAAATCATTAAATATGTACTTGTTAATGCATAAATAATATTGTTTCCAAAACTCCCCATTCCGTATGATAATACGGTTTTGAGAGAAACTTTTGACTGTACCCCCATGCTCATGTAACCTAACTCCCTTCTCCTATAAAACGCTTTCATATCATATTATGAGTGACTAGAATCTCATTGCTTTATGAGATTCTAGTGTCCTGTTGCTACTACATGTTTTCTACAACTCGACTTTCGTAAGGCTGCAGAACAATATCTTTAAATACTTTTACTTCTGGCGTATGGTTCATAAGGAAGTAATAACTTGTCTCTCCAAGCTTGCGAGGATATACTTCAACTCCATCTTCACTTTCCGTATGCTCAATCTGCTGCTGTTTTACAATATCAAGCGCCATTTTTTCAAACGTTTGCCCTTCAATTCCACAGCCTACATAATAGACCGTCCCGCGACCAAACTGATTTTTTGTTACAGCCGCTTGATTATAGAATGGATCATCATACTCATACAGCACTTCAGCTGTTACAGGTGTGATAATGTCTCTCCACACGGACGCACTTGCTTGTTCTCCTTCATACGGTCCTTTTCCTTTAATAGCTGCTTTTTGAGTAGAAGACAGTGCTTCCACTTCATGAATTTCAATCCCTGTTATTTCTTTTACATATCCGGGCAGCGTCTGTTTAAAGTGAATATTATTTTGTTTGTCTTTAATGCCGGTTCTAAACGTAAAAACGATGACGCCTCCGTTTTCAGTAAATTCAGTAAATCTTTTACCTAGTTCTTTATCAATGATTTGCAAAGCCGGAACAACCAGTACTTTATAGCTTGAAAAATCTCTTGTAGCAGGAATAACATCAATAGGTGTATTCAACTTATAAAACGGTGTATACCCTCTAAGAAGCTCTTGCGTAAAGTCAAACCCTTCACTTTGCTGCTGAAAACGCCATGACCATATATTTTCATAGTCATATAAAACGGCAATCTCCGATTTAATATCAGACTCAAGCACATGTTCGTAATGAACGATTTCACTAAATAACGACTGAACTTCTTTGTAACGTTTTCCATAGTGATTATCGTGACCTACAATTCCGTAGCAGTATTGCTCAGCTCCTCTTGTCATTCCGCGCCAGCGAAAATACAGCATATTCGTGCATCCATGAGCAAAAGCTTGATAAGACCACATTTTTGCCTGATTAGGTCGCGGTAGATAACCGATGATATCATGACCTTGAGCACCCATTAATTCCTCTACAATCCAGAAATTTTTATGTAACAAGCCTCTATTAAAATCATGACCTAGTGCAATATGAGCCGGGGTAATCGGCTCTGTTTGACCGCCCCATACCGGATAATTATCATAGGATACAAAGTCCATTACTTCTAGGTTTTCTTCATGATCGAACCATTTATCAAAAAAGCCTCCTGATACGTTCGTGGTCAACAGCTGGTGATCACCTTTATATTTCTTCACAATCGCTGTTTGTTCGTGAGCGTATCTGTTTAACGAAAAAGAGCGAAAGCGGGCCCAGTCTAGCTTTAACGAAGGGCTGTGTGTCGTAATTGTTTTTACAGGCATAGGCACTTCGGTAAAGTCGTTATACGTTTGTCCCCAGAAAATAGTGCCATACTTTTCATTTAACTCATTAATATCTTTATATTTTCTTTCCAAAAACTGCTGAAACTCTTTATGACATTGTTCGCAGTAACACATATCACTGCCTTCATGGCCAAATTCATTGTCAACTTGCCATGCTACGATTGCTTCTTCTGAGCAGTAGTGCTTTACTAGTTGTTCTGTAATCTGAGCGCTATACTGCCGGTAAAGAGGAGAATTAAAACAATATTGACGTCTTCCTCCAAATGCTCTGACCGCCCCATTTTCATCTTTTGATAAAATAGAAGGATGCTGCTTCGCAAGCCAAGCCGGAAAAGTGGCAGTAGGGGTACCAAACATAACGTCAATATTCTGTTTTTTAAGCTTATTGATAACGCTATCAAAAAAAGAAAAGTCATATTGCCCTTCTTTAGGCTCCATAAGATGCCAAGCGAACTCCCCTATTCTCACCATATTTGATCCTAACTCTTTAATACCTTGGATATCTTCTTCTATCATATTCTCTGGCCAATGTTCAGGGTAATAATCGACGCCGATGTACATTTTTCTCTACTCCTATCTATTTCTTTATTTCATTAAATGAACGTTTTCCTGTTACTTGTTAAGGTATTCTTGGAAACGGTGATCAAAAGCAAAAAAATCACATTTCCTATCTTCATAAATAATTCTCTATTCAACTTTTAAGATACATACTTTCTAATCTTTTAAAACGCTTACAAGTTTATTTTATGAACTTTATTCAAAATATTCAATGGTAAAAATTTAGAGAAAAACATCCTTTTTTTGCTCTTTATTAAAATAAAGAATAAAACGCTTACAAAGACAAATGTTTTTATAATTCTTTTATATATCTTCCCTCACACTTCCCACATCCACATTTAGGTAATAAATTGCTTAGAAAACAATCTTCAAAAGTCATTTCTTTCATACATGTTATCTATCAATTAGTAAGAGTCATTTGACTTATCTATAAAATAGTAAAAATTCCAGAGCAGGTTTTTACCATTATTAACACATTGATCCTACGTTCACCATCACAACAAAAAAAAAAGACCGCACAATGAATCGATAATCTCGATTCATTGTGCGGATACTTCTTGGGCTAAAATACGTTTGTTCTACCTCTTACTTGCAGCTGATTATGAACACGCCCTTTTACGGATTTGTATTCATGCAGCTTCCATTTATACAAAACTCTTCAAACACAGGGTTCTTTACATTCTCCATTAACAATGGGGTTGCAACATGCTGGAAATTAGAATGACGAATTGTTAGGTTTGTAACGGGAGAACGTTCATAGGCTCGAATCCATAAGCCGTATTTCCCTCCATTGCTTTGCAAATTTTCTATGTTGATATTACGAACGACGGGCGTAAAACTCCCTGTGTCTCCTTCTTCATAGTACATGTCTATTTGAATCACTTCACTGCCAACGCTTTTGACCGTATTGCTGCTAAAGTCGATATCTTCAATCGTTCCGCCGCGAACTGAATTTGTTTTAATACGCAGCGCCCGGTCTAGATTGGGACTGTCCATAACATTGTGCTGAGCAAATACGTTCCGGACGCTTCCTGATATTTCGCTGCCGATCACAACGCCCCCGTGGCCATCTTTCATTTCGTTTCCTTCAATAATAATATTTTCACTTGGTACGTTGATTCTTCTTCCATCTGCATTACGCCCCGACTTAATCGCAATACAGTCATCTCCATTGTCAAAATAAGAATCTTTAATAAGCACATTTTTACTCGATTCAGGGTCTACTCCATCATTATTAGGACCATGACCTATAATTTTTACATCATCAATTAAAATGTTCTCGCTTAAGACAGGGTTGATTTGCCACATGGGCGAATTTAAAATGGTTACACCTTTTATCATGATATTTTTGCTGTGATAAGGCTGAATAAAACTAGGTCGCAAATAGTGCCCTTTGCCAAATACGCGCTCTTTAACAGGAACTTTCTCTTCTGCCATTTTAAACAGCAAATCGCGATCTTGCTGTTGATTGGGCTCGCCTTCTTTCCATCCAAACTCCTTTTTTCCTTTCCAGGGCCACCAATGTTCGTTATCACCCTGTCCATCTAACGTACCTTCTCCTGTAATCGCAATATTTTTTTCGTTATAAGCATAGATAAGCGGTGAATAATTATATAGCTCCACGCCTTCCCATCTTGTTAAGACAGCAGGTAAGTATTTGTCAGGATTTTGACTAAACTTAATGGTAGCTTTTTTCATTACATGAAGATTTACGTTGCTTTTTAAATAAATCGCACCGGTAACATAAGTTCCTGGTGGAACAACAACGCGCCCTCCTCCTGCTTTGTTAGCCGCTTCGATTGCTTTTTTAAAAGCAGCCGTTGAATCAGACTTTCCATCTCCTGCTGCTCCGTACCGCTTAATATTAAACGTACGGTTCGGAAATGAAGGAGGCTGAATTTGTTCTTTAACTGCTGTTATTTTTTCACTTGCTGAAAGAGCTTCTCCTTGGGCAGAAAACGGTAAAATAAGCATCAGAGTCATCACAAACAAAGAAAGCACATATTTTTTCACTAGCTTTTCCCCTTTCGTTTAACAATCTAGTAACCGACTTATTTATAAAGTAACGCCTGTTTTAAAAATGGCCATTTCTTTAAAATCATTTTTTTCGTTATTTACAAGCTCTCCGCTAGAAACCCCGATCATGTACTCAATAAAGCTTTCTAACGTAGCTTCTTCTGTGTCACCTTCAACCAGTACCCCTCCATTAAAATCAATCCAGTGCGGCTTCTTGTTATAAAGAGCGGTGTTTGTAGAAATTTTTATGGTGGGCACAAACGTTCCAAACGGCGTTCCTCGTCCCGTTGTAAACAGTACAATATGACACCCTGAAGCCGCTAAAGCAGTTGAGGCAACTAAATCATTTCCAGGAGCACTTAGTAAATTTAAACCGTTAGTTTGTAAGCGATCTCCGTAATTTAACACGTCTACGACTGGGGCCGTGCCTGCTTTTTGAGTACAGCCAAGTGATTTATCTTCTAACGTTGTAATGCCGCCTGCTTTATTGCCGGGAGAAGGATTTTCATACACCGGCTGTTTATGATTGAGAAAATACGTTTTAAAGTCATTAACCAGATGAACAATTTTATCAAATGTTTGTTCATCAACAGCTCTTTCCATTAGCAGGGTTTCTGCACCAAACATTTCAGGTACTTCTGTTAAAACTGTTGTGCCTCCTTGAGCAATGAGCCAGTCAGAGAATTTACCGAGCAGCGGATTTGCTGTAATACCAGATAATCCATCTGACCCACCGCATTTAAGACCTACTTTCAGCCTGGAAATATCAACGTCTTCTCTTTTATCATCTTTAGCAGCAGCATAAATTTCTTTTAACAAAGTGACTCCTGCCTCAATTTCATCCTCGACGTCTTGAGATTGTAAAAACTTCACTCTGCTTTCATCAATTGTACCTAGCGCTTGTTTAAATTCTGTTAAGCTATTATTCTCACATCCAAGCCCTAATACTAATACGCCTCCAGCATTTGGATGCTGTACCATTCTCGTAAGCATGGTTCTTGTATTAAGGTGATCATCACCGAGCTGAGAACATCCGTAATTGTGTTTTAAAACGGTTACATGTTCAAAAGGCGAGATATCACCTATTTCTTTTTGAAACTGTTTAATCATTTGTTCGGCTATACCATTTACGCACCCTACCGTTGGAATAATCCAAAGCTCATTTCTAATTCCAATGTCTCCGTTTTTGCGGCGATATCCTTTAAACGTTAGCGATTGTTTTTTTTCTTTAGGAGCTGCTAACTTTTGATGAAATTCATATTCGTTAACATTATTTAAATTTGTTTTTGTGTTATGCGTATGTACCCATTCACCAGGTGAAATAGAGTGCGTCGCATGCCCGATTGGAAAACCATATTTTATAATGTTGCCGCCCGCTGAAATTGGCGTAAGAGCTATTTTATGGCCCCGTTTCACTTCTTCTTTTAGAGAAATTTCTTTTCCATCAACCATAAGGTTCTCTTGTGCTAAAAAATCTCGTAAAGCTACTGCTACATTATCTTCCTCATGAATACGAATTACTTCTTTCATATGCTTCACCTCTTACTGTTTAGTTGCGGTTACATAGAGAATTTCTTTTATTGCCTGTTTCATTCCGAGAGTTTCAATGGCTAAGACTCCATTTGTTACGGCTTCTGTTAAGCTAGGAATCGTATTTAAATTCTCTCCCCAATGCTCTTTACATCCCAGTACTTCTTTTACAATGTAAGAAATGCTTTTTTCAGTACCGTCAAACGTATTCCAAAGAGATTCATACATTTCTAGAACTGCAGGGTCATCTGATAGTTCAATTTTTTCTCCTTCTCTTTTTCCTTTATAAAAAGAAATGAGGGCACTGAGAGAAAATGTAAGCAAAGCCGGCAGCGCTCCTTGCTTTTCAACGTACTCTTTAAGAGTTGGGATGTTTCGCGTTTTAAACTTTGTCATGCTGTTCAAAGAGATGCTCATTAATGCGTGGTGGATAAACGGATTTTGAAAGCGTTCTAATGCAGATTTAGCAACTGGCAAAGACTCTTCTTCCGAAACTGGTAAACTAGGAATAATTTCTTCATACAGACACTTTCGAATAAACGTTCCGATTACATCATCTTCGACTGCTTCTCTGACCGTATTTAGTTCCGCTAAATACGCAACAGGCATCATAGCAGTATGAATCCCATTTAAAATTCTGACTTTCTGCAGCGCATATGGTGCAATGTCGTCCACAAATTTCACATGTAAACCAGCTTCTTCCGCGGGAAACTCTTCTTTTACCCACTCAGGTCCCTCAATAACCCATAAGTAAAATGGCTCTGCGATCACAAAAAACTCATCTTCATAACTCAGTTCATTGAGCAGATTTTCATCGTTTGGATAACCTGGCACAATTCGGTCAACAAGCGTGCAGCAAAAAGCATTTGCTTCGTGTATCCATTCGGTAAACTTTTTCTCTAAATTCCATTTGTCGGCATAGCGCAATACCATTTTCTTTAACAAATCCCCGTTTCGCTCCACTAATTCACAAGGAAGGATAATAAGTCCCTTTGTTGGATCTCCTTGAAAAGCTTGAAACCGCTTATATAGAAATGCCGTAACTTTACCAGGAAAACTCGTTTGCGGTGCATGTTCCAAGCGGTCTTCTTCTAAAAATGCGATACCTGCTTCTGTTGTATTAGAAATAAGAAATCTTAGCTCTTCTTTCTCCGCTAATTGCATATACGCCTCATAATCTTCATATGGATTTAGACCGCGGCTAATAGATTCAATTACTTCATGTTCTTTGACTGCTTTACCGTCTTGAATTCCTTGAAGAGAAACCGTAAACAAACCGTCTTGCTCATTCAATTTACCTGCATTTCCCGTAATTCTCGGATTGACAGCTACTATACTGCCTTTAAATGCAGTGTGTTTGTTCATTTGATGAATTTGCCAATCAGCAAACCCTCTTAGAAATACGCCTTCTCCAAACTGCAGTACTTTTTCTGGGTATATACGTGTGTTAGCTTGCATCTGACGGTTTAACTTCATGTTAGCATCTCCTTCTTTGCACACATTAACATTGTTATTTTTATAGCTTTTTATATTGTTTTATTTCTTAAAAATGTTAACGTTAACATTTTTGGGCCGGTTATACTAAATAACCGGCTACATAGATGAGCGTGACTTTACAGACTGGCGAACCATTAATTCGGTATTAATTAAAACTTTATTTTGCAGCATCTTTTTGTCATCTTTGTCCATTAATGATAAAACTGCTTCTGCTCCGGTCATGCTGATTTTCTCGATTGGTCTTTTAACGGTTGTGAGTGAAGGAGTGGTGTATTTGGCTAATTCAATATCATCAAATCCAATAATTGAGATATCACTCGGTACGTTTAGCCCAGACTCGAATGCGGCGTTCATAGCACCGATTGCCATATCATCATTTGAACAAAAAACAGCAGTAGGCGGCTGCTTTAACCTTAACAGTGCTTTCATTCCTTCATATCCGCTTTGCATATCGTAATTTCCTTGAATCATATACTCTTGGCGAATGGAAACATTGTGATCAATTAACGAGTTAAGAAATCCTTCCTTACGCTGTTGAGTTGATTTAAAACCTTCTATTCCTTCTATGATTGCAATATGCCTGTGACCTAATTCAATCAAATATTCGCCGGCTTTGTAGGCTCCTTCTTTGTCATTTGACAAAATATTAATAATCGATGAATCGTCAACTTGACGGTTGAGCACAATCAACGGGATGCCTTTTTCTACTACGTTATATATAAAAGTGTTATCACGGTCGCTTTGACTCATTAAAATAATCGCATCAAAGCGTTTATTGTTGATGTACGTATAATCATCATAATCGTCAATGCCTCTTACAAATAAATTATACTGAACATCAATTACTTTACTTACCCCTCTAATACTATCTACTAAAAAACTTGGTGACGTACCGTTTGCCATGCTCGTAAAAAACAATCCAATTGTATGAGATTTTTGAAGCACTAAATTTTTCGCATGATAATCAGGAATATAGTTAAGCGTATTTGCAATCTCTAAAATTTTCTTTTTTGTTTTTTCTTTAATAAGCGGACTATTGTTTAATGCACGTGAAACCGTTGTATGTGATACGTTTGCTAGTTTTGCAATATCCTTAATTGTAACACCCATTTCATTTACCTTCCTTTAATGAATCAGTATCGATTTTTATTATAAGGATATCACAAGTTAGTAGGAATAATAAGCAAATGGTGAATGTTATGACAGTTTTGACTAAGACCTAGCATGAATATCTTGGACAATCTCCGCGTGTTTCTTATCCGTTAGCTTATACATAAAACCAATAATCACTGCAGCAATGGATAAAGCAATAGCAGGATATAGTAACAGCAAACTTTTAATTCCCACTAATGTACCTGCCTTTTGTGCCACGTTTGGGATATACCCAACTAACCCTAAACCAATACCTGATAAGAAGCCGGATAGCGACTGAGCAAGCTTTCGAGAAAAGTTGAACAATGAATACGTTGTGCCTTCTTTTCTTTCGCCTGTTTTCCATTCACCATAATCAATAATATCTGATACAAATGCCCATGTAATCCCGTTAGGAATGCTGATACCTATAAAAGCAATACTTGCTAAAATCGTAAAAATTACGACGTTAGAAGGCATAAAGAAATTTACTGTGTCCGCTGCAATACTGATTCCTAAGCCAATCATTGCAGCTTGCTTTTTTCCAAATCGGCTAACAAGCTTTGGCAGCATAATGACTCCTAGAAAGGATGAACCAATAATAATAAAGTTCATGTAAGCCATCAATTTAACATTTCCTAAATTATACTGTGCAAAGTAAATAAGCATAGCTGATTTAATATTGTAAGCTGAAATGGTAAATACCGTCATAAACACTAAAATTAAAAGAGGTTTGTTACTTACAAACGTTTTAAAAATAGACTTGACTGATAGTTTTTCTTTTGGACTCTCTTTTACGACAATGCGTTCTTTGCAATTGCGATAGCATACATAAAAAGCGATGATTCCAATGACCGACATAATTCCCATAACAACGGGATAACCGATTTTTTCATTTGGAAATAACAGAATGAGCGGTACAACAGCAATGCTGGTTACAAACAGTGCACCTAATGATCCTGTTTGACGAAAAGCAGCAAGAGACGTGCGATCAGAAGTATTTTGAGTCATGGATGCGCCTAGCGATCCGTATGGAATATTGACAAATGAATAGCCAATTCCCCAAATCATATAAGAAGCGTACGCATAAATTAATTTACCCGCCGGTGAAAGATTTGGCGAAATAAACGTGAGTACGGTTAAAATGGCTAACACCATACTTCCGAATAGTAAATACGGCCGGAATTTCCCTTTAGCTCCGATGTTTTTTCGGTAATCAATGGACGAACCAACAATGGGATCACAAACTGCTGCAAATAACTTACTTACTAGAAAAATCCCTCCCGCAGCCGCGGCAGGGATGCCTGCCACATCTGTAAAGAACTTCAACAAGTAAAGCTGCCCTAAATCAAACATGAAACCGTTACCAAAATCACCCATACCATAAGATATTTTTTCTTTCACACTAAGATTTTTCTTTTCTACTTTTATTTCAACCTTTCTTTCTGTTGCCACAACACTCATGGTAATCCCCCTTCTCCCCTTGCAATTCTTTAAACTATTTTGCGCCTTTATTTTTGCAGCGTATAGGCTGGGAAGCTAAAGTAGTCTTTAGCATTTTCATAACATATTCCTTTTACAATTTGCTCAAGCAGCTGCTGGTCATTAGGTACTTCCCCTTCTTCCACCCACGTACCAATTAAGCTGCATACTAGTCTTCTGAAATATTCATGCCTTGTATATGAAAGAAAACTTCGAGAATCTGTCAACATACCGATAAACCGACTAAACAACCCAACATTTGATAACGCTTTCATTTGTTCTAACATACCTTCTCGTTGATCATTAAACCACCAAGCCGTACCAAGCTGCAGCTTGCCAGGAATACCGTCTCCTTGAAAGCTGCCAATTATACTTGCTAATACATAATTATCTTTTGGATTTAACGAATATAAAATCGTCTTTGGCAAACTATTTTGTACGTCCATTTGATCAAGAAGCTGTACGAGAGGCTCTGCCACTTGTCCGTCATACATCGAGTCATACCCTGTATCTGGACCTAACTGACGAAACATTTTGGTGTTATTGTTTCTAAGAGCATGAAGGTGAAATTGCATTGCCCAACCTAGCTCATTATACAGCTTCCCTAAAAGGATTAACGTATATGACTTGTATTTACTTTCTTCTTCAGTACTTACGCCTTCACCTTTTAAGGCTTTTAAGAAAATCTCCGAAACTTCTTCTTTCGAAGTCTTCGTATATACCATTTTATTTAGTGCGTGATCAGATAAACGCCCTCCCATGGAATGGAAAAAACGAGCTCGACTTTCAAGAGCTTTTAACAAATCATCATAGGTGTGAATGGAGCGGTTTGAACAATCTTGCAACTTTGCAATCCAGCTCTTAAACCCTTCTTGGTTGATTTCAAGCCCTTTATCCGGACGAAAACTTGGAAGTACTTGGGTCTCAAAACCTTGGACATCTCTTAGTTTCATATGATACTCTAATGAATCTGTTGGGTCATCCGTTGTACAGATAACTTTTACGTTAGAACGTGTAATAAGATCTCTTGCACCAAACTTACCGCTGCGTAATTTCTCGTTTGCTTTTTCCCAAATAAACGGTGCCGTCTGTTCATTTAATATCTCATCAATATTAAAAAAACGCTTTAACTCTAGATGCGTCCAATGATATAGTGGATTCCCAATCGTCATCGGAACTGTTTTAGCCCACGCGAGAAATTTTTCATAGTCACTCGCTGATCCTGTTATCTTTTCTTCTTCAATTCCGTTCGCTCTCATCAGTCTCCATTTATAGTGATCTCCATCTAGCCAAACGTTAGTTAACGTTTTAAACTGTTTATTCTCATAAACTTCCTGCGGGTTTAAGTGGCAATGATAATCAATAATCGGCATATCTTTTGCGTAAGTATTATACAAGTGTGCTGCTGTTTCATTTGTTAATAAAAAATGGTCATCCATAAACTGTTTCATTTCTACCTACTCCTTTACTTTTTTGTTAACGTTAACAAAATTTTATATGAGGATAAATAATCTTATTTATAGATAACTATTTTAATAAGATATAATCTTCAACAACAAAAATGTTAACGTTAACATTTTATTTAATTCTATTACTTATTTCTAAATTTTACAACAATTTATCTTTATATTTTTTCGTTTTTTTTCTTTTCTTGTTTTCATATACTGATTCTTCATTTTAAAAAACAGGATTTATGACATGTTTCCATAAGAATTAAAGCAAGTTTTTTCACATAGGGCTTATACAAGAGTAATAAGGCGAACGGCTGTCTTTAATGCTATAATAAATTTCATATGCAAAATATCACTACTAGCATTTAAATTATACATAGCCGCTCCACCTTGTTTTCGTATCATTTAAAATAAAGGAATTTTAAAGAGAAAAGTGAATAGTATAAACATGCACTTTATTTACTATCTCTTTTTAATTTTCATATATTCATTGCTTTTAAAGGAGAGGATATCATGCCAGGAGCCACAAGCATGGTCGTAATCGGGATTACTGCCTTAATTGTATTTGGACCAAGTAAATTGCCGGACATAGGACGAGCATTTGGACATTCCCTGCGAGAATTTAAAAATGCAGCAGAAGGAATTATACAGGATGACGACAAAAAAACTCCAGAGGATACTACTGAAGATAAAGAGGAAAAAGCCTAATTTTTATTTAAATGAAAGTTATACAGACTAAAAAAGCCCACTTTTAACGTGCAGTGGGTTTCTTTTTTGATGTATGATAGTAAAAAATAGTAAAGAAAGAGGGTAACTTTTTGTTTAAATCGAAACTGCATTTTTGGACATTAGAACTATTAATGATTGCTTTACTGATTTACATTTGTAAACATATTTCGTTTGTTTTTCTACCAATCGGTGTGTTTATCTCCACTTTGTTTTTCCCTATTCTTGTAGCTGGTTTTCTTTTCTTTTTATTCGAACCAATTGTGTCATTTCTCACAAGAAAAAAAGTGCCAAAAACACTGGCCATTTTACTATTATACGTTGTTTTTATCGGCGTAATTGCTTCTATTGTGGGCGGTGTGGGACCTACCTTATCTAAACAATTAACTGATTTGGCTAAGAATATTCCGTCTTACATTGTAGAAACGAGAGAGTACATAAATGATTTATCTAACTCAAGATGGTTTAACTGGCTCGTTGAACAAAAATATGTGTCGCTCGATCATATTGAAGAGTCACTTTTAAACTACGCGTCTACTTTACCTACGAATCTCACAAACAGTATTTCATCTGTTTTAAGCGTCGTAACAAATATTACACTTACGGTTGTAACCGTTCCTTTCATTCTTTTTTATATGCTCAAAGACAGCCATAAACTTCGTAAAAATACGCTGCGTATGGTTCCTGCTTCTTATCGAAAAGAAACGTTGCGTACAATGAAAGAAACAACAAATACGCTAGCTACTTATATTCAAGGCCAAATGCTCGTTTGTTTGTTTGTCGGTATTAGTACATTCATTGGTTACCTCATCATTGGGTTGCCTTATGCATTAATACTCGCACTAATAGGAGCCCTTACTAATATTATCCCGTACGTCGGCCCTTTTATTGGCGTAGCACCCGCTTTAATCGTAGGCTTATTATACTCTCCTACAAAAGCGATATTAGTAATTATCGTCGTCGTAATCGTTCAACAGCTCGATGGGAACATTATTTCTCCGCTGGTAATTGGAAAGAAATTAAACACTCATCCTTTAACGATTATTATTTTATTGCTTGTTGCGGGTAATATTGCAGGAATACTCGGAATGATCTTAGCGATTCCGGCTTATGCTGTAACAAAAACAATTGTGATAAATATTGTAAGAATGATTCAATTCAGAAACAAATCTATCAAGTTATAAAATGCAAAGGCAATACAATAAAAGGACCTTCTCTTGAAGGTCCTTTTATTATTCCATAGGTTCAGCATTCACACACCATAAGATGATTTCCATCTGGATCTTTAAATATAAACCAGTGATCGTGTTCAATTCCTGTCGTTAGCTCTACTTTTTTCTGTTTCATATACTCATAAGCTTCTTTGATATCGTTTGTATTCAAATGAAAAGCCGGTGTTTTAAAAAGCGTATTTTTTGAATAAGTTTTGCTATCTAATACAATTCCTGTTCCATTCATAGGTATCACATATAAATGATCATATAAAATGTCTCCATCTGCCGGCAAACCTAGCACGTCACAATACCAGTCTCGTGCTTTTTGTATATCTTCTACAGGAATAAAAATCGTGCCTACTTCATTTAATATAGGGTTCATTCATGACCTCCAGGGTATGTTTAGTAGTTTTAGAAAGTATTCTCTTTTAACCGCTGATATCCTTTTATTTTAAATTGCTTGCTATTCATCCAGTAAACTCCGCAGCAGAATTAGCAGTCTTGCGAACAGAGTTATCCTTCTTACATAAGCTACACAGCAAATGTATATACTTCATGACCAAATTTGGATTGCGAAAAAAGAAAATAAGAAAATCTCCCCCTTCGCCCCCTTTGCACGTGTATAATGAAAAATAGACTATAGATAGTAGCCGCCTTTTGTTTGTGGCATCGAACTTTCGTGCATTACAATAGATTTAAAGCTACTATCCAACTAAGAATTAAAATGACTAACTTAAGATTAAGGAGGTTAGATGTGTATGGATTATTCATCTTTACTCATACGCGAAGTCATTGATAGAGTATCTAAATTACGCCTCTTATCTGTTTATAACGAAAGTATAAAAGGTGATTTAGAGAGCACCATCCTCCCTCTTTATCAGCAGCACTTTGAAAATAAAGATGTAAACGAAGCGTTGAGAATTTTAAAAAAAGACTTTCTCAATCGTACGAAACGCAGGTGGTTAGATGCTGCTATACGCGACTATGAGCAAAAAAAGCCCAAGAAGAATAAAGAGCTGATTGGGGAATACAGAGCGCTAACAGCTTATTATAAAACAAACGGAAAAGAACTCTTTTGCAAACAGTTTGAAAACATACCGTCTCCGGAAGAAGTCATTAATAAACGAATTGATATCCTACGTGAATGGAGTCAAGAAGATAGCTTCTTCTTAACTGATTATCCTTATATTCATCAAAAAACCAAAACGCAGCGAGAAAAAGCAATTCATACGGATATATCTATTATTATTGGGCTGACTATACTGGACCCTAGCTTCCAAAACGGAAACCATAGTATTATTGAAAGCCCTTTTTCAACTGTAGAGAACCCTTTTTTCTCTAACTCAAGAGCAAAGCTTCTCGTCGAGCAACCCCTATTAGAGAAAGAAGGAAAAGAATATTTCTTAAGTACTTATAACTCTGAAGACGGGACAGATTACGAATTGTTAATAGAAAAAGAATACGCTGAAGAAAATGGAAATAAAATTAGTGATTTAGATCGGTTTGATTATAAAGTGTTTTTAGAGATCATGAGCCAACGCGACGAGTTGTTCGCTACACAAAAAATCATTAATGTAAAGATTGGTGACCTTGTGAAAGCACTTTATAAAACAGACAGTAAGCGCAACTATCAGATGATAGAAGAAAGAATTACAAAAATGAAGCACTACAGCATGTCAAAAGTACAGCATAATAAGACAATTGCCTATGGTATTTTTGACTTTGTGGATATTACTACGATGCCAAACGGAACGCGAATTGCTGAAATTCACGTCAATGAAGTGATATATAGAGACTATATTCAACGCCAAACGGTGCGTATTTACAAAAATAAAGTAGAAAAATTAAGTTTAGACGCCGCTTACCATTTGCTATTCGTTATGCAAAAAGAGCGTCTCATTTGCTATGAAACAAAATCTTCATACAATGTCACAAGAGATTATTTATATTTTTCGACAAGAGTCCGCTTTCGAAAAAGACGCAAAAAAGAAAACCTTGTCGAAATTGAAACAGCCTTAGATGAGCTAGTCGAACAAAAACTAGCTGTCCAATCTTATAAAAGAGTGGGCCAAGTGTTTCAGATCACCTTTATTCCTGTGGGAGAAAGTGAAGTAAAAGACTTATTAGCCGGTGATTACGAATATGCTCCCCTTTCTATCTATCAAAACGTAACAAGTTCTATAGGCTAAAAAAAGAATGCTCTTATGATCTTTATAAGAGCATTCTTTTTATCTGCCTACCATTAGTTACTGCATTTTTTGCTCCACATTTCCGTGCAAAAGTGTTTTTTTGCTCCAATTCTCCATATAAACATACTATTTCCCCTGCTGATATAGTTATTAAACTTCACCTTCCCTATCATTTTGTGAACTTTTTGTGTCTAAAAGAAGTGTTATAACTAATTTTTGCTCCAGGTTCCCGTGCAAAAGTGTCGTTTTTCTTTCTATACTGTATTTACTATAAGTTTGGCTCCAATCTTCCGTGCAAATATGCCACTTTTACATAATTTTTCTTGAGACAGCGACTTTCCCCCTTCGTTTTCTGCATTTTTTGCTCCAAATCTCCGTGCAAAAGTGTTTTTTGCTCTAGATTTCCGTGCAAACATGCCACTTTTTTAAAAAAGCGCGATTTTTTCTGCAAATGTTCATTTATTCTTTGTAAAAATGTGAACTTTCTGTGTCTAAAAAAGGGCATTTTTTTGTTTTATGTCCCTATTTTCCGTGCAAATGTGTCACTTTGTTGCCCAAATCTTTATTTTTATCATTTTTGCTCCTATTCTCCGTGCAAATATGTCATTTTTACATCAAAATTTTTTTTGAATTTGTCACATTACGTGTATTTCATCCGTCATAATACGACATTTGTCTTAAGAATGCTGTTTTATCAACGTTTATGAAATGTAACGCTATTTTTGCTCCACATCTCCGTGCAAATATGTCACCTTGTAAATAGATGTCTCGTCCCTTGGTATCACTAGTCTTTTAAAAAAATGCACCATTTTTCCGTGCAAATATGTCATTTTACAGCCTATATGACTGTGTCTATACTGTAAAAGATGACGTATATAGTTTTGGAAAGGAGGTAACTACATGAGTATACAAAAGCTGGCACTAAAACGGCACACTCTGATAGCAAACAAGCTGCTGATTGTCATGAGTGGTTTAAATAGAGAGACGAAACGAGACAACAGCTATTACTATGAAAAACATTCATTTGGTCTAGCAAAAAACTTTGTAAACATAAAGTGGACGGGTTCTCTGATGAAGCAAATTTTAGCTTACGTAGCCAAATGTAACAGCCAAGGTCATATTTCAATTATTTCTGAGCAAGAACTGGCTAATACAATCCAATGTTCCGTTCGGACCGTTCAAAATAATAATAAGCTTTTAGAAGACTATGACATCATTCGCTGGGATCGTTTATGGGGAGACTATATTCAAGTTTCTTTAAACAACTATTTAGAGGATTTTTTAGATTTACATATAAAAGAAGCTGCTGATGCTCAAAACATATCATATACTCCGGAAATGCTTGATAAAGATCACAATACATATACTTCAAAAGGTGGTTACACTTCTGTTTCAATGGAAGTGATTTATCAATTGCTGGCTATCAAAAATATTAACATGCTGCGCCTGGCTTTACGTGCTTTGTATGTATACGAATCTGATGTAAACGTAAAGAAAGATTCAGAAGCCCTTTTATCTTACACCGAGGTAAAACATATTCTTCCGAAATACATTGGCTATAAAGCTGCTATTAAAGAAATGGCTAGTAAATTAAGTAAAATTTTCCGTATCGATGTACTAGAAAAAGATGATTGTGTCAAAACATTATTAGAAGAAAAGCAGCCAAGAAAATCGATTATTGAAAAAATCAAGGATGGTTTTATTTTAAGTTTCAATTTAACTGGTGCTCATGATAGTAAAAAACAAAAAGAAATCGAAAAAATCCGTGGAGAGCATGCATTTGCTCAGTTTAAGAATTTCTTTAAATCTTTTGGCCATTATTCTATTAAAAAAGAAGATATTCATTCCATTGTGCATGAGTTCGGTTTAGATATAATCGAAAAATCATTAACGTCCGTTCAGCGTTACCTACAACAAACTTACATAGAAGAAAGTATGGATGCATTTCGCCCTCTTGTGCATGAAATGGAGTCAAACTTCTTTACGTATATCCGCAAAATTGCCAACGGGTATTATCAGGCAAAAATTAACGCTCTATAATACTCTTTTTTGTTATGCCTTTTTTTCCTCATCTCTACTCTATTTCCCTCCTACTCTTCTTTTCTCTTTAACTTACTAAAACATATTTGTCTCTCAGCTATAATAAATCTCTTTAAATGATAATGATTTTCGTTTTCATGAAAAAAATCAACTAAATGAACAAAAAATACAATAAATAAACGTTATTTTCCGATCGACTGCGTAGAAAATATAGCTGTTATAAAAAAATCCTATATTTTTTCGTGAAAATTCTTGTAGTAATCTGCAGTTTTTTTGATTGCTTCATTCCCTATAACCTCAGTCAGCAGAAGGCGTTTGTCCATATAAGTTTTAGCAATGTTTATAATTTCTTTAATTTCTTTTTAATCTCTTATAAATGTATAGTAATTTCTATAAAATAATGAGCAGCAAATAAATAACATTTTTTATACATAGAGACATTAAGCTCATATACAAATTGTAATCATAAATTGCTTTAGTTTAATGATCATCAAATATAAAAACAGGATTTACAGCTTTTTTCTCTTCAAATAAAAAACACACAAAATTTGGAGATTTGTTTTGTGTGTTTTTTACTCATTCAAGCTATATAGGTTAAGAGCTTTTACATATTTTAAGGCAAGTCATTTAATTAGTTGGAGTTTAAATGATTTCTATCTACGGCTGCCGGTGGTGTTTCCATCCAGCCGTTTTCCATCATAATATCCGCTGCATCTTTTACAAACCTCGAGATATTTGTCATTGATTTTCCATATTCGATTTGTTTTTAGGTCGGTCTTTTCTATTTTATCTATTCTTACACTTTTGATTTAACATTATTAGGTGAGAAATGCAGGTTTTCAGTATTTCAATCTATAGTCGGACCTATTCGCTGTTTGTTTCCGTGCTTAACCTGTACGTTGACCTTCACGTTTATTGAGTCTTTTGTTAGAGGAATGGCCCCGTTGCTTTGAACAGCTTTCCATTTACGCAGTTCTTTTTTGTAAAGAACATGAGAAAGCCTGTAAACATCGCTGTTTATACTTAAGCCTTGCGCGTATGTTTCAATAATTTGTTTCTTAATTTTCTGTTCAGCTTCTTTTTTTATAGTTGATAGTTTTTCGTGCTGCGGCATAACTAAAATCGTTGCTTTTGCCCGAACTTTTATATTAAAGGTTAGATTACTACCTTTTAGAACAGGTTCGATCTTTACTTTTTTCTTGTCTACCACAAGATCAATATCGGAATGATCAGGTAGCCTTACCCGTAAACCAGCTCGTACAAATTCATCAGTTATCCATCTAAGCCCTTTGATTTTATTTTCAGAAAAAACTCCTTTTAATTCAGATGATGTAATAGCCACTGCTCCGTTTACTTGAATAGCTGTTTCACTTTTTTGATCCGTTGTTAAATGTTCTTTAGTCTGAACTAGAGGGATGTTTACTTCGTGACTTGGTTCATTAAGATGGATAATGAGCTCTCTTAAATCAACTGGTGGAATAAAGGAGTTTTGCTTGAAAATCACTTTAGGATCGCTCAAGCGAGAAAGAGCATTCGATACTTCGAACATCGGCGTAGCTAACAGCGTTTTTTTCAAAGGGCTTTTCGTAGCATACATCCAAATGTTATATCTCGTTTCCCGATAACGATCTAAAAAGTCCACCGCAGATTTGACAGCACCATGCTTTAACGCATCGTCCGTTAGAACAAGGAAAGCTAAGTGCCCAAAAAAGATTCTGCGCTGAGAAATTTGATAATATCTAAAAATAGCTTCATCAATGGTTTTTCCTGTTGCGTAGCCAACTTCTACTTTGACTTGACCCGCGCCAGCACCGCTTGCCTCAGATTTTGCCAATAAACTTAAATTGATTGTCTGCAGGTAAAGAACGTAACGATTATCTTTAAAATCTACCCCCATTCCCTGTGCGTATACCATTTGTTCCGGTTCATTCGTATCCCAGCACCCCGAAAGAAACAATAAAAAAGAGCTCATAGCAAGTATAAGTAAGTTCCTTATGGTCCTTTTCACTAACTTCCTCCTTCTTCGCGGGTGGAATCGCTGGGGTTAAGCATACTAGCTCTCGTTGCTTTTTTACTTTCGGGCAGGCGGAAGAGAGATTTTAAAATATTTTTCGCATCTAATCGGGTTGCTAATTCGAAATATGGCACACCAAACGTTCGAATGTTTGTAATATAGATCATGACTAAAAAGATGGAAATAAAAAAGCCAAAAAAACCTAAAATGCTAACACAGATAATACTAAAAAAGCGGATCAGTGAAATTGTTCCTATAAGGGACTGATTTGCTAGCGTAAAGGTAGCAATCGTAGAGCCTGCAATGACAACCAGCATGGCAGGACTTGTTAAACCGGCTCTAATGGCTGCATCACCGATAATAAGCCCTCCGATTACACTGAGTGTCTGCCCGACAGAAGTCGGGAGTCTAAACCCTGCCTCTCGAAACAATTCAAATAAAAGGAGCATTAATATTGCTTCAAGAGAGGTAGGAAACGGGACACCTCTTCTTGCTTCAACAATCGTAGCTAATAAGCTGAGAGGAAGCTGATTTTGATGAAAAGCCGTCATTGCAACCCAAAAACCGGGCAAAAAAGCAGCGATAGAAAGCCCGAAGATTCGAAGAATACGCTCAAAAGAGCTGTATAAATATGTATTTTCTTTATCCTCAGATCCTTTTAATAAGTAAAAAAGGTTAATAGGTGTAACATACGCATATGAAGTGCCATCAATTAATATAATGAACCGGCCATTTAACAGAGATTGAACCGCAAAATCAGGTCTCCCTGTATAAGCGTGGCGAGGAAAAAAGCTATACGGATTTTTATTAATGAGCTCTTCTAGCTGTGTTCCGCTGAAAATACCGTCGATATCGATATTCCCTAACTTCTCCATAATTTCGTCAAGTATCTTCTTATCAGCTACGTCTTCCATGTATAAAATGCTTACTTTTGTTTTTGTTCGTTTTCCAATTTCTAAAGATTTTGTTAACAAGGAAACCGATTTAAGACGCTTACGAATTAAAGCAATATTCACAGGTAAGTCTTCAATAAAATTATCTCTAGGGCCCAATATGGTTACTTCATTTTTCGTTTCTTCTGGACTTCTTTGAGGACGGTCAGAAATATCGATAGACACAACAGCATTCGGTAATCCAAAATCAATGAATAATTTCCCAGAAAAAATTTCCGAAACTGCCTGTTCTTCATTTTGAACGATAGAAACTGAGGGAAGGTTTAATAATTTTATGATCTGGTCTCCTTCTACTTCCCCCTCTAACTTAGCGCAGCATTCCTCTAATCTTTTAGGGATCATTCCATATAGCATTTCCGTACTCACTAAACCGGTACAATAAATCATAAGCACTCGTTTGTTATAAAAATAAACGGTCTCGAAGTTAATATCGCCGCATTTTCCAAATAAATCTCTTAACGTACGCTCATTGATGATCTGAGAACGAGAAGAACTTCCTTTTAAAAGACTTTCGCTCTCTTGTTTTTTAGAGCTGTAGTCTTTTTGCTTCTTAAAAAATTCCACTTTTACCCCTCCTTGTTTTATGAGAAATTAGAAAGACTATGACTACTAAGAAAAGAGAAAAAGCAACAAACAGCCAGAAAGTAGCCGGTATGATTGTAAAAAATAAAAGATTTGAAAAAGTAAAGTCTGTTATAGGAGCCAGCGTGCATACAGTGATAACCACTAAAATGAGTAAAAGAAACCTTTTGTGGCCTTTTTGAAATGGAACTAATTCTTTCATAATAAAAAGAAAGGTCGAAATACGGATGAAGGTACCCGACAGCCACTGATAAATAGATAAAAAGTCGATATGCTCTATAAACTTTCCAAGCGATGCAATTCCCCATTCTTCATAGGGAGGGAAACGTTGCTTAGAGGCTTCTACAGGACCAAATTCAGTAATTGCCCCAATAAGAGGCCCAATTGTAAGGCCCGTTAAGAGAATTCCTGCCACCGCTAAATGCTTATAGCGTATAGGCTGTGGTACTTTGTGCTGCAAGAAAAGCAGCAGCAGCAGCTCTACCATCCCTGATCCTTGAAATACAATACTTTTAATAACCGGAAAATAGCCATTTTCTAAAACAGGCTGCAATAAAGAATAATCTTTAAATTGAAAGTTTGTAAAAGAAACAAAAAAACCTAATAGTACAATAAAAAATAAAAGAAACACGTTTACAATACTAATCGTTCTCATGCTCGTAGCGGCAAGTAAGCAACAGGTAAAACCAAATAATAAAACGAGTATAATTAAAGGTGTTCGCTGAAGAAAAATAATATTGATCCACGTAATCGTCTCTCGTAAGGTGGCAATTTCCATAATGGTCAAATAAGCGATTATAAGAAAAATAACAACGTTGGTAAATGACTTATTCATATGTTTTTTCATCCATTGAAAAAGATGTTCGCCGTTTGTTTTTTTATTTACATATACGAGTAAAGGAACCCATATGAGTGTTAAAAGACAAGTAAGAAGAACAGTGATCCAAGCATCGCGCCCTGCCGTTTTAATTAATGGAGATATAAGCATCACATGAGTTTTTAAGCCAATAAACGTCATCGAAAGAAGGATCAGCTGAAAAACAGAAATTGAGTCTGACTTATTCATGGTAACCACTCCTTCTCTCCGGTAAATTTACTACTGGTAGCTTATCCTAAATTTCTCATAATATAATGGAGAATCATTATTCACAAAATAAAAAAGAGCTGTTTTATACGTGAAGTTTCTCACGGATAAAACAGCTCGGTCTGTTATTCACTTATTTTCACGAAGCCCTATTCTCTGCCCATTATTCAGCGCGTTCAATTACTAGTTAGCTGGACTTCTTTCTTATCTTCATTTTCTTCTATTCCCGCTTCTTCTATATTCACAAAAGGTTGATCAGCAACGGTCACTAGGTCGCCGCCGCAAACGTGACGAACAACGGTTACGAGCTCTGGAAAATCGGGAAATTTTCCGTATAACGTTTTTAAAGGAAGTGCGCCTTTGCACACCTTACTGTTATGTGGTTCATACCCTTTGAGCGTGTCAAGCAATAATTGTTCTCCCTTTTCAGTCAGTTTGATGTAGGTATTTCTTTTATCATTTTCCCTTTTGGATAAATGAAGGCATCCTTGATTTTCTAATTTTTTCGAAAAATTAAATGCTGTAGAGATATGCATAGCTCCTAAGTTAGCTAACTCTGACATAGAGATTTCTCCCGTGCTGCTAGCCAAACATAAAATATGATGCTCATTTACATTCAGACCATAAGGTTTCACCCATTGCTCCCAATCATCTTCTGCAGCTCGCCAGATGGCTTTACTTACCTGCATTAATTTAAATCCAAACAATGATGCATCTTTTATTGTGTATTCATTTTCTTGTTTCGACATACTATCATTCCTTATTTGTAGGCTATTGTAAGTTAGTTTATTTTTAAAGCGTGTAAAAACATTTTTATTTCATCTAATTTATCAGTATACCTACAAAATCAGACGAAAAAATACACGTGCAGTTTAATTTCTCAGCTTTATTCCACAATATCTCTGCAATTTTGAAGAAACGTCTACCAACTAAAAAGAGTTGCTTACCTTATTTTTATTTAAAAAAGTAATACATGTCTTTTTAATTACTAATAGGTGATGCAGATTCTAAGTGAGCAAATGCTTGTTCTAAGTCTGCAATTAAATCTTCCGTATCTTCAATTCCTACAGATATGCGAACCAGTCCTTCGGATATTCCAAGAGCTTTACGTTCTTCAAGCGTACATTCTACGTGACTAGTCGTTCTTGCCGGACCGTAAATCGTTTCAACCGCTCCTAAATTACCGGCTTTATTTGCATACGTTAACTTTGGCAGCAAAATTTTAATAGCTTCCATTTCTCCTTTTAACACAAAGCTTAATATTCCGCCAAAGCCTTTCATTTGTTTTTTGGCAATATGATGATGAGGGTGTGTTTCCAATCCAGGATAATAGACGGCTTCAACAGCTTCTTTCTTTTGAAGAAATTTAGCAATTTCCAAAGCGCTTCGTTCTTGTTGACGTATACGCAGCTTTAACGTCTTCATTCCTCTTAAAATAAGATACGCTGACATAGGGTCCATGGTCGCGCCATTGATCTCACGGTAGTGATACACATGCTGCATTAATTCTTTAGAGCCGCATACTACCCCGCCTAAAGCATCGGCGTGTCCGCTTAAAAATTTTGTGGCGCTGTGAATGACAAGATCTACTCCTAATTGAAGAGGGTTTTGGTTAATTGGTGTCGCAAACGTATTATCAATAATGACCACTGCCCCTACCGATTTTCCTGCTTTCGCTATTCTTTCAATATCAATAATTTTCATCGTAGGATTTGTAGGTGACTCTAAATACAGCACTTTACATCCTTTATTTACTTCCGCTTCAATTTCTTCATGATTTCCCGTATTACATAAGGTTACATCCACTCCAATGTTAGGAAGGAACTCAGTGAAGATTTTATTTGTTCCTCCATATGTATCTTTTACCGATACGACTCGGTCTCCGGGTTTTAAAAAAGTGTACAATGTGCTGCTAATAGCCGCCATGCCGGAGGAAAATGCGACCGACTCTTCTGCTTCTTCAAGTATCCTTACTTTTTCTTCAAAAGCTTTAACCGTAGGATTACTCATGCGATTATACGTATAGCCTGGTTTGTTTCCTAACGCAACTTCTTGCCATTCGTCTACATCATCATAATTGTAAGCTACGCTGAAGACGACGGGAACTTGAGTGGCATTGTAAGCAAGCGATTCTTTTTCTCCTGCCCATACCGCTTTTGTGCCGTCTTGTACATTTCTAAACTGTTTGTCTGTCATTCACTCATCACCTCTGGTTTTGTTAATTAGATATTGATTAAATTATATATTGTATACAATATACTGTATATAGTACAGAATAATCTGATAATAAAATATACGTACATTCTTCATTAAATTTAAAAAAGATCGAGATATAACGAAATCAATTCAATCTAACGACGAACAAATAGGATACATGAGCTGAACGCTCGTGACAGGTCAGTTGGTTCCGTGCAAGACTTCGCTTTCCGCAGTCGGCCGCTGAGCCTTCTCGTCGCATACGCTCCTGTGGAGTCTCACCTGTTCCGCTTTTCCCGCAGGAGTTTTCGTCTTGCCCTCCAATCAACTGCTAGAAGGGTCTAAACAAATCGAACGTACGTTCACCCTAAAAAAAAAACGAACCACTAATCGAAAATCTTGATCAATGGTTCATTTTTTACTTCGTCTAAATTTAAAACAGCTAAAAACTCTCAGCTTATAAATTGAATTTTTTTAGTCTGTTATAAAATGTACTTCTTGGTATATCTAACAGCTTAGCAGCAAGCGACACATTTCCCTGCGTTTTACGTAAAGCATCCATCATCAAGTCTTTTTGAACTTTTTCACGAAATGTGAGTGCGGATAGGGACGTAAAACCGTTTTCTTCTATTTCTTGTGAAGTATCAGAGTGAGAGATGTCCCTCTGACCACCAAGATGTAAAGAACTCAAATAACTCAATATTGTCTCTTTTTCTGTGTCCGCGTTTAGTGAAATTTTCAAGCGTTCAAGTACATTAAATAATTCTCGAACGTTTCCGGGCCACTGGTAATCTATCAATTTATCTACTAGTTCCTTGGGGAAATTCATATTCCAATCATTCGTTTGACAAAAGTACCGCATAAGATGCGGAATATCTTCTTTTCTTTCCCGTAAAGGTGGAACATGCACGGGGTACACGTGAAGCCGGTAGTATAAATCTTCTCGAAACTTCCTTTCATTGACAAGTTGGCGAAGATCTCGATGAGTAGCGGTAATAATCCGGATGTCTACTGGAATTTCCTGATTGCTTCCCACAGGCGTGACCTTGCGCTCTTGCAATACTCTTAACAAAGAAACTTGCATAGAATGAGGAAGCTCACCTATTTCATCAAGAAAAATCGTACCATGATTAGCCTGTTCAAACTTCCCTTGATATCCTTGACGCCGTGCTCCTGTAAAGGCTCCTTCCGCATAGCCAAATAATTCACTTTCCATAAGTTCCTTCGGAATGGCACCACAATTAAGAGCAATAAAAGGCCCGTTTTTACGCGAACTGTTTTCATGAATCGTTCTCGCCACTACTTCTTTTCCAGTACCTGTTTCCCCTAAAATATAGACCGTTGTATCCGTAGGAGCCGCCTGCTTTATTTCTTCTAATGTTCGCTGAAAGGATCGGCTTATGCCTGCTTCTCCTTTAAAACAAAATGATTGAGCAGAGATCTGTTTAGTTATTTGGTTATGAGTCGTTTCTTCTGATAAGTAAACAATCTTTCCAATAGAATGACCGTGTCTTTTTGAAATGACAGGCACTTCCATCACTATACGAAATCCCTGTTGTACAATCGTATTCAACTGTTGTCCTGACCATTTAGGTATACATTCCCGAACGGTTTTACTTGCTCCTACAATCACTTCTTTGTAATTGCAAAGCAGCAAGAGCTGCTTGCTATCGACAAAATTCATAGAAGCATGAACCAACTCAATTTCGTCTTTGTGCATTCGAATGCTTAACTCCCGTTCGATTGTATACGCAATGGACGTAACCATTCCAAGCATATAAGGATGCGCTCTGTTTACGGGACAGGAAATATTAATAATCCCAATTAAATTTCCGTCGTCATTTCGAACAGGCGCCGCCGAACAGCTCCATTGATGCGAAGCAATCGAATAATGTTCTGTACCTGTTATCATAATGGGTTCTTCCGTTTGCAGAGCCGTCCCGATTGCATTTGTTCCTACTTCTTTTTCTGTCCAACAGGCACCTTCCACAAAATTAATTTTTCTTGCTTCATTCAGTGTAAGTCTATTTCCTGTAATAGATAAAATATAGCCTTCTGGGTCAATTAATAGAGCAACCATTCCTAAATCTGCCGCTGATTGTCTGATTCTTTCTAAGTGCGGCAACGCCGTTTCAAGAAATAAAGAGTTCATTTGTTTTCGAGAATGAAAATCTTCGTTTCTTAAAATCGATCTGCCTTTATCTAGGTAAGGGTTAACATCTGCGCTTTTACAGCGGTGCCACGATTTTACAATGATGTCGTTTAACCTTGAAGATTCAAGTGCTCCTTCGTTTACAAAACGTTTCCATGTGTTTAAAGAAAGTGTGGATTCCATTTCTTACCTCTCCCCTATAAACTTAATTGAATATAGTAAATCAAGGCTTGTTACTATTATTATAAATCACAAAGAAAACGTTATCATTACCAAAGATAGATTCTTAAACTCACGTTATGTAAAAATTAATAGAAAAACTAGACGAGGATGCAGGAAAATCCCTATCCCTCTTTCATGATTCCTTCATCCTCTAGTTTACCTTTTTGAATCATTCATTTTTACTTTTCATTCTTAAAGAGCTTAATAACTTGAGCACTTGTATAATCATGAGTGAACGGCCTGACCCGCTGAATGCAAAAGAGCTTCATGAATCGCTTCGGATAATGTAGGATGAGCAGCGATAAAGTCTTCCATTACATCCGTGGTCAACTCCCCGTGCAGCATGATAGTTCCTTGTCCAATTAATTCTGTAGCATGTGCACCTACAATGGAAAGCCCAATAATTTCATTAAACTGCGGTTCTACGATTACTTTCACTTTTCCAACAGAATCATTTGCAATCATCGCTTTGCCGTTTGCCGTAAACGAAAATTCTCCGATACGAACATCACCGTATTTTTCTTGGGCCTGTTTTTCTGTCAAACCGACACTTGCAATTTCAGGATGAGTATAGATGCAGCGTGGTACAGCTCGGTAATTCACGCTCTTATCTTTTCCGCATGCATGCAAAGCAGCAACTGTGCCTTCATGAAAGGCTACATGAGCAAGCTGAATTCCGCCGACTACATCTCCACAAGCATAGATATTAGGTATATTCGTTTGCATATGCTCATTAACATCAATTCCTTGTTTTGAAAAATGTATGCCAAGCTTTTCTAAACCTAAACCTAGCACTCTAGGCTTTCTCCCAATTGAAATTAATGCATAGTCAGCCTGCAGTTCATGCAGTTCTTCTTTATGTTTAAATAGAGCCGTTTTATCTTCTGGCTGCATTTTTGTTAGCGAAGCGGATGTATAAATCGTTACGCCTTTTTTCTCTAACTCTTCCTGCAACATAAAGGCGATATCGGCGTCTTCACCAGAAAGCAGCTGATCTGCCGCTTCCACAATCGTTACTTTTGTTCCCATTTGACTGTAAATGCTTGCAAATTCACACCCAATTACCCCTCCTCCTACTATCAAAAGAGATGAAGGGATAGCAGGCAGCGACATCGCTTGTCCACTGTGAATGATCCACTTTCCATCAAACGGAGCAAATGGCAGGCTAGCAGGTTCTGAACCTGCAGCAATAATAAACTGTTCAGCCTCTATTTCTTCTACTTGATTTTCATTTCGCACGGCTAGGCGATGATTTGTCAAAAAAGAAGCTTCTCCTTTCATGACTTTAATACTGTTCTTTTTCATCAAATAGCCAATTCCCCTGACCAAGTTTTTAACAATGATTGTTTTATGATGCTGAACGCCATCCCAGTTAATTTTCACTTGTTCTAAAGGAAGAGTGATGCCGAATTGCTCAGCTTGCTTTATTTTCTCATAGGCTTCCGCGCTTGCTAATAATGACTTTGTTGGCATGCAGCCCTCATTTAAACATGTTCCACCTAAATCTTTTTGTTCGATTAACGTAACTTGTTTTCCTTGCCGGGCGGCAGTGATTGCCGCCACATATCCTGCAGGACCGCCGCCAATGACAACTAAAGGTTTCATGGAATGCACCACCTTTCTATAAGAGTAGTAAAATAGGTTGCTCTAAGTATTGTTTAATAGTTCCAAGGAAATTAGCTGCAGGTGCTCCGTCCAGTACGCGATGATCAAACGTCAGGCTTAAAGGCAGAACGTTTCTTCTTTGTAAATTCTCTCCTATATACATAGGTACATCTTCAGTAGCTCCCACACCAAGGATTCCTGTTTCAGGCGGGTTCAATACAGGTGTAAAATACTCTACTCCGTAGGCACCGAGATTAGTAATAGTGAATGTGGAACCTTGCATGCTATCAGTACTCAACTGACCTTGCCGAGCATCTGCTGCTCGTGTTTTTATCTCTGCAGCTAATTCAACTAACGGCATTTTTTCAGCATGTTGCACAACAGGAACAACTAGCCCATTTTCTAAAGCCACGGCCATTCCAAGATGAACATGATGATAGAGATGAATTTCGTTATCGATATACGCACTGTTCATTTGCTTGTGTTCTTGAAGTGAAAGAACAACAGCGCGAGCAATAAAATCAGTTAGAGAGATTTTCACCTTATGGCGTTGTTGAATCACTTCTTTAATTTCTCGTTGAAGAGACAGCAAATCCGTCACGTCAGCTTTCATATTAATCGTTAATTGAGCACTGTTTAGTAAGCTATTATGCATTCGGCCTGCAATGACTTTCCTCATCCCCGCTACTGGAAGCGTTTCTTTTTTTGTAGCTTTATCTATTTCAACTGGTGGATGACTTGTTTCTGAAGCTTTTTCTGTCAGCACTTTCTCTACATCCGCTTTTGTGATTCTTCCTTTTGGTCCCGTGCCTTTAATCATTTCAATGTCAAGGTTTTCAGATTCTGCTATTTTCCGTGCAATTGGTGAAATGCGCACAGTTTCTTTGCTCTTCTTTGATGAAGCTACGTTTGCTGGTGGCTCTTCTAAAGAGATAGTGGCGGCTACCTCGTTTTTAGGAGCCTGAAGCTCATTTGCTGAACTGTTTTGCTCAGTAAACTGCTCGTTTGGATTTCCAACATAACAGATAATCGTTCCAGGAGGCACACCTACATCTTCTTGTACAAGGATATCAAGAATCACACCGTCCTGCGGAGCTTCAATTTCCATTTCGATTTTTTCAGAATTAATGCTTGCAATCATATCTCCTTTTGAAACGGAGTCTCCAACTTTTTTATTCCATGTCGAAACGGTTCCTTCTTTCATTGCCATACCTAGTTTTGGCATTACAACCTCTACAGCCATTTGCTTCCTCCTCCTTTTTTAAAATTACACGCTTAGAAGCGATTTATCTCCTAGCAACTCCGATACAACTTCAATTACTTTTTGTGGTGTCGGCAGATAAATATCTTCTAATGGAGGAGAAAATGGTACAGGTGTATGTGGTGCTGTAATTCGTTTAATAGGTGCATCAAGCATGTCAAATCCTTTATCGGCAACTAGCGCAGCAATATCTGTTGCTATGCTGCATCTTGGATTGGCTTCGTCAATGACAATTAATCGATTCGTTTTTTCTACAGATGAAAGAATGGTCTCTTCGTCAAAAGGTGATAAACTTCGCGGATCGACTACTTCTACGTCAATTCCTTTGTGAGATAATTGCTCAGCTGCCGTAAGCGCAGTATTTACTTGTTTTCCAATCGCTACAATGGTTAAATCCGTTCCTTCGCGTTTTACATCCGCTTTTCCTAACGGAATCGTATAGTAGCCTTCAGGAACCTC
Organism: Priestia sp. FSL W8-0524; assembly: GCF_038005965.1. Taxonomy (NCBI): domain Bacteria; kingdom Bacillati; phylum Bacillota; class Bacilli; order Caryophanales; family Bacillaceae; genus Priestia; species Priestia sp. FSL W8-0524. The sequence goes on along the minus strand of NZ_JBBOUG010000001.1, from coordinate 1,597,519 downwards.
TCCTTTCATGTTGTACAATGTTTTGTCTTCAAAAAAGATAACCGGATCATTGTCTTCAATTGCTGCTAACAATAATCCTTTGGCATCGTAAGGGGTAGAAGGCACCACTACTTTAATGCCAGGAATGCTAGTGAACAAAGCATACAAGCTCTGAGAATGCTGAGCCGCAGCTCTGAATCCAGCTCCATGAGTCGTTCGAATCGTGACGGGCACTTCTGCTTTTCCTCCGAACATGTATCTAAATTTTGCGCCTTGATTCAGCACTTGATCTAAGCAGCAGCCAATAAAGTCATTAAACATTAATTCTGCAACCGGTCTTAACCCCGTAGCTGCCGCTCCCATTGCAGCTCCTATATAAGCTGCTTCTGAAATAGGCGTATCAAGAATTCGTTCACGTCCAAATTCTTGTACAAGTCCCTTTGTCACTCCAAGGACACCGCCCCAAGCCTCATCATCTTGCAGGTGGTCAATTTCCGCTCCGCCAGCTACATCTTCTCCCAGCAGAATCACATTCTCATCTTTTCGCATCGCTAGTTTCATTGCTTCATTGATAGCTTCAGACATACTTAATTTTCTAGTCATTTTCTTTTCCCCCTTTAATTAGTAAGATACATAAACATCTGTTAATAGTTCGGAAGCATCAGGATAATCGCTTGTTTCTGCTAGCTCAACTGCGCGTTTTACTGCTTTTTCTACGTCACTTTCAATATCTCTAAGCTCTTTTTCTGTTACTACTTGTTCTGAAAGCAAATAGTTTTCAAAAAGAGCAATCGCATCTTTTTCCTGAAGATGTTCTTTCTTTTCACTGCCTGATTTATACGTTTGTGCGTCGCCTTCGAAATGCCCGTAATTTCGATACGTTACACATTCAATTAACGTTGGGCCTTCCCCTCTGCGAGCTCGTTGAATCGCTTCAGCAGCTGCTTCATAAACAGCCATCACGTCTTTTCCATCCACTCGTACGCCTGGAATATTGTAAGATGCGGCACGGTCTGCAATCGTGCTGCAGCTTGAAGCATAAGAAAAGGGAGTTGCCTCTCCGTAGCCATTATTCTCAGCAACAAAAACAACCGGCAGTTTCCAAATGGCTGCTAAGTTAATTCCTTCATGAAACGTTCCTTCATTGCCCGCCCCGTCTCCAAAAAAGCAAACGCTTACATCTTTTGTCTTTTTATATTTAGCAGTTAAAGCAGAACCACATGCAAGCGGAAATCCTCCTCCTACAATTCCATTTGCTCCTAAAATTCCTTTATCTAAATCCGCGATATGCATAGATCCGCCTTTTCCTTTGCCTAACCCGGTTACCTTCCCAAATAGTTCAGCCATCATTCCATCTAAATCGCCGCCTTTAGCAATACAATGACCGTGTCCACGATGAGTGCTCGTAATACTGTCACTGTCATTAAGGTGAGCGCACATTCCAACCGCTATCGCTTCTTCACCTGCATACAGATGAACAAAACCAGGCAGTACACCTTTTGCAAAAATTTGATGTACTTCATCTTCAAACTTTCGAATTTCTACCATTTTCTGATACATCCAGCTGGCTTTTTCTTTCGTAAGCTTTTCTGTTTTATTTTGAGCAGTTTTCATTATGGTAAGCCTCCTCATTTGATTATCAAACTTCACTTAATTACTCTTGCAAGTCCCGTGCCAACATGAAAACCGCTTTATCTTAGCAATCCATTGTTTTATTTGTTCTCACAAAGTTAGACAAAATTGGACACTGTTCCAACTTTGTCTAACTTTGTCCGATATTAGAGGAATCAATTATGTAAACTGAATTTAAGGTGCATAATAAGCGTATGGGTTGAAAATCACATGAATAATTAGCAAGAAAGCTTTTATGTAAATATGATATAATGCTGAAGGAATCGTCTGCATTTTGAAGAACACCAAAGCTTTTAAAGGAGGTTGGTTAAAGGAAAGCGGATTTTATAGAAGTTTCACCGTAAAGTTGGATGTAAATTAAACGATGAAAGATGAGGTGAAAACCTGGAAAACATCCAAAGTTTGCGTCATCTACACTTCGCGACGTCTAGATGACATATCGCCAGGTTACAGTTATGCACAATGCAATTCAACACATTACAAGTTTTCATGTATACGCAGCCATTATTATATTTATCATTACATATTTTCTGATTATGACTGAAAAGATCAATCGCGCTTCAGCAGCTCTTTTAGGTGCTATATTAATGATTTTGTTAGGTATTGTCGATTTTAATAATGCTATTACCGAACACATTCAGTGGGAAACAATTGTCCTTCTTATGGGTATGATGATTTTAGTCGGCATCACAAATAAAACAGGCGTGTTTCAATACGCAGCCATCAAGTCTGCTAAAATTGCTAAAGGTGATCCAGTTCGAATTCTAGTTATTTTATCGATTTTAACAGGCGTCGGATCAGCTTTTTTAGACAATGTGACAACGGTGTTGTTAATTGTTCCCGTTACATTTTCGATTACTACTATCTTAAACATTAATCCTTTTCCGTTTCTTATATCAGAAGTGCTGTTTTCAAATATTGGAGGAACGGCAACTTTAATAGGCGACCCGCCTAATATCATGATTGGGGCAGCGAATCCTCACCTTGATTTTAATGCTTTTTTATTAAATTTAACTCCTGCAGTACTGATTATCGGTGTTGTTACACTGGGGATTCTTGTTCTTATCTATCGTAAAAAGTTAAAAGTAGAAGATAGTAAAAAGCAAGAGCTAATGAGTTTAAATGAAAAAGATTATATTCAAGATTCTGTTTTAATGAAAAAATCGTTAACTGTATTAGTATTAACGATTCTAGGTTTTACCCTGCATTCTGTTTTGCACATTGATGCGGCTATGGTAGCCATTACAGGTGCTGCTGTACTACTGGTAATTGGATTAAGAACTCATGATGAAGTAGAAAGCGCATTTGATTCTGTTGAATGGACAACCATTATTTTCTTTGCAGGTTTGTTTGTTCTTGTCGGAGGCTTAATCGATGTAGGCATTATTAAAAAGCTGGCTGCTGGCGCGTTGAACGTTACAGACGGCAATATCGCACTGTCAGCTTATCTCATTTTGTGGATTAGTGGCATTGCCTCAGCTGTTATTGATAACATTCCTTTTGTTGCTACAATGATTCCACTTATTCAAGATATGGCTCATGGAATGGGAATGAGCCCTGATTCTGCTCAAATCAATGTACTATGGTGGTCATTGGCTCTAGGAGCATGTTTGGGAGGAAACGGTACGTTAATTGGAGCATCTGCCAACGTGATTGTAGCTGGCATGGCTGTAAAAAAAGGACATAAATTTTCGTTTATGGACTTTTTGAAAATTGGAGCTCCAATTATGCTTGTATCTCTTTTGATTTCAACGTTATATATCTTCCTTCGCTATCTTTTATTTCTGTAAGGGAGAGAGATTAAAATCTACACGATCAGTAAAAAAGACTTCTCGGCTGAGAAGTCTTTTTTTCTCTAGATATATGCGCTCAGGCAGCCCAGATGAAGTTGATAATAAAAGCGGCGCTAATGATGTACATAATCCAGTGGATTTCTTTCGCCTTGCCGGCTAACAATTTAACGAATGTATAAGATAAAAACCCTAGCGCTAAGCCTTCGCCGATACTAAACGTTAACGGCATCAAAATAATGGTACAAAAAGCAGGCACAGCATCTGTTATTTCGTCGAGAGGAATGTTTTTAATTTCTGTTAACATGAGAGCTCCAACCATAATTAAAATAGGCGCTGTAGCAAAAGCAGGAATAATGCTGATCAATGGAGTGAACAAAATACTGACTAAAAACAGCATGGCAACAACCAGTGCTTTAAGACCCGTTTTGCCTCCTTCTTCAATTCCCGCAGCGTTTTCTACATACGCGTTCATTGCGGTAGATCCCATAGCAGCACTGGCTACAGTCGCAAGAGAATCTGCCATAAGCGCTTTATCTAACCCTTTAATTTCTCCTTTTTCATCCATTAGTCCAGCTTTTTTAGATAATCCAATCATCGATCCTAAATTATCAAATAGCTCCACAAGCGTAAATGAAAAAATAATAGAGAAAAGACCGTAATGGAGAGCAGATTTAATATCCATTTGTAAAAAAGTTTCTGACATGCTTGGCATTGAAAACGACACAACGCTGCTGATGCTTTTAGGTGCTTCTACTATGCCCAGCGCCATCCCTGCAATTGATACTAGTAAAATACTAATCAAAGCAGCTCCTTTAATTTTTCGAGCAGTTAATACAGTTACCGCGATAAAACCTAATAAAGCAAGTAATGGGCCCGGTTTTGTCAGTTGTCCAAGCGCTACTAAATTTTCTTTGTTGCTTACAATAATTCCAGCTTGCTTAAAACCGATAAAAGCAATAAATAGACCGATTCCAACGGAAATAGCACTTTTTAAAATAGCGGGTATCCCTTCAATAATCTTCTTGCGTAAGCCTGTTATGGTTAAAATAAAAAATACAACCCCTGAAATAAATACGGCTCCTAAACCTGTTTGCCACGTTAACCCTTCACCCAATACCACTGTATACGTAAAAAAAGCGTTTAGCCCCATTCCTGGTGCAACTGCAATAGGCATGTTCGCCCACAATGCAAACAAAAGAGTTGCAAAAACAGTGGCAAAAATTGTTGCCGCAATTGCCGCTTCTTTTGGAATGCCTGCATCTGCTAAAATCGTCGGATTAACAAAGATAATATAGCTCATCGTCACAAAAGTCGTAATTCCCGCAAGAATTTCTGTTTTTACATCTGTTTTACGTTCTGTTAAATGAAACAGCTTATCTACCCATGAAGGATTAGGTGCTGATTTTTTTGTTAGTTCCATATGCTGAGTTTCCATTTTTTCATTCATCGCCACTTGCTTTTCACTCCTTTAATGATCGATTGGATTTTTTTAACTAGTTTTTACAGCCGCTTTATCACCAAGTGTATATTCAGTCATTTCCCCACTCCTTTTTTATGAAAATATGTATAAAAAGAGCCGTGAAAACAGAAGGAAACCCTTCTATCTTCACGGCTCTTTGCTTCTGTAAACAGAAGATAAGCATCCGTCTTTTACGTTTTTTGCAAAACAAACGATTTCATCGAACGTTTTGCCATTTATATAGAGAAGTTATTTAAAGCAAATAACCGTACAAGAATTCTCAGTAGCAGGATCATAATCTCTAAATAAAGAAGTGACCTGGATATCGAATAATAGCTCCACTTTTTGCTTTAGCATTTTTTTATATTTAGTCGACAAAGCCGCATCAAGAGACATCACTAATTCTTTATATTCTTCACTGAGGGCGTCTAGCGCTGGCATTCTTTTTGATTGAGCTAGTATAAGAATTTTATTATCAATAATATCTATTTTTTGAGTATTCACGCCTACATTAAAAATTTCTTGGCTAATTTGAGTATACAAAGTAGCTATCTTCTTTTTAGAGATCGGCTCCATATGCTTCACCTTTTTCATTGTTAAAAATGTAGTTTTATTATGTTGTTTTCACTTGATTAGCGTCTTTTGACCAGCTGCCGATAAATTCAGGCTCATTATAGTCAAAGAAATTGGTTAAATTCTCATGGCGGTTATCAATAAAAAGCTGATTGGCGACTTCTGATACGAGCTTCGGTATCGCATATTTCAGCCCTGAAAGAGCGGAAGCAGAAATTCCACAGCTAATTAAAGCAGAATAATTAAAAGCAAAAAGGCCATATACCATTTTTTGACCTTCCCCATTGCGATTTGAAAAAGCAAAGCCATTACTAAGGTAAGGGTGGGCATCCAATACTGGATTGGCAATTTCATGCGGTGCTTTGTAATGATCGCTCCAGCGGGCGATGTGTTTTTCAACAAGACGTAATTCTGGACGAAGAGCCGGATCTGTTAGAAGGCCTGTGCTAATAATTAAATAGTCAAATGTAAAGACTCCCTGAGGAGTTGTTACAACTGCTTTGTCCTGTTTTCCCTCGACATCGAGCCACGGTGCATGTACGTGCAAATGAAAACCTGGCCATGAGGAAGCGCGTCCAAATGTATCATTCGTAGGCGGCTGATTGTATTCGAAAAAATGAGCCATTACTTCATATTTTTCAGCATCTGACAGAGCATGAAAACGCTCAATCATTCCTGAAGCTTCCATTTGTCTGATTGGATTAATACGCGGAAGTTCTTTTCGTCGAACAAATACATGAGCTTCAGCAACTCCTTCGGAAAGCGCATAGTTGGCGTTATCAAACGCCGAAGCTCCTCCTCCTAAAACAGCTACTTTTTTGTTCTTTAACGTAGTAAAATCAATCGTTTGTGAAGTATGAGAATAAAGATGAGGCGGCAATTTTTCAGAAATCATAGGCGGGACATGCCACTCTCCTCCTCCTTGAATTCCTGTAGCTAGTATAACTTTACGTGCCATCAGTGTAGGACATGCAGCTCCATTTCCTTCAATATGCAAGCGATGAATACCTGTTTCCGTCGGCTCAATTAACGTTAATTTTATTTCATTTGCCACAGGAAGGTTAAGAATACTCCGGTACCAGCGTAAATAATTCATCCAGTCTCCTCTTGGAATTTTGTCAAGAGCTTCCCAGCCCTCTGAGCCAAATTGTGCTTCCCACCACGCTTGAAACGTAAGCGAAGGCATACCTAAATCGATAGATGTTAAGTTTTTGGGCGTTCTCAGCGTAATCATTCGTGCATACGTTTCCCACGGACCTTCTAAACCCGAACGGTTTTCATCAATAACAAGAATATTTGCCACGCGTTCTCGCAGCAAGCCAAAAGCCGTTCCTAAACCGCTTTGACCTCCTCCAATAATGATTACATCGTATACGTGTCCACTTTTAGGGATAATTGGCTGTACTTCTGTTGGTTTCCTGAAAGAAAGGTAAGAAAGATCGGTTTCTACTCTTTTATTTAAAGCTTCTAAGCTCATCGTTATCTCTCCTTTCAATAAAGTTTCTCCGTGATAAAAAAGTTTATTTTATATCTAACATAAAATGATAGGTTTTATAACATCATTTGATTTATATTTATATTATCACTTTTGGAATATGATTGTATCTCCATTCTCTCTAAAGTTTTTTTTGCAAATTGTATAAAATCACTAATATAATTTTTTATATCTTATGTATGAAAGCATATTTACATTGTTTAAAAGGAAAAAACCATTACAAAGCTTAGTGAAGAAAGCTTTTCTGACATCAACTTTAAGGAAAACATGTGCGAGTTTGTGACAGTTATTTGTTAATTACGCTCTACTACTTGACTATCGTATTCATCAAATCTATAGTCATAATTAGTAACTCAACAAAGGGAGTCAACGTATGAGAAATTTATTTAAAATAACAGCTATATTTACAACGATTGTTATGTTTATTTTAATGATTGCCGGCAGTCTGGTCACAACCACAGGATCTGGATTAGGGTGCGGAAACGAGTGGCCATTGTGTAACGGGCAGTTAATACCCGAATACGCAGTAGCAACAATGATTGAATATACGCATCGTTTGATTACCGCATTTGCAGGTCTTCTTGTTTTAGCATTTTCTATTTGGGCTTGGATTCGTTATCGCAGAAACCGTGAAGTGAAAATTTTAGCGATCATGAGTATTGCATTTATCGTTATCGAGTCGTTGCTCGGGGCTTCTGCCGTTATCTGGCCTCAGTCAGCTGAGGCGCTAGCCCTGCATTTCGGTCTTTCGCTTATTGCGTTTACCGGTGTATTTTTACTTTCAATATTTGTTATTCAAAAGGACCGTTCGGATCATTTTATTAAAGGAGCCGTTACAGGCAAATTTAGATGGCTCGCATGGTTTACGCTTATATTTACCTACTGCGATATTTATTTAGGTGCATATGTGCGTCACAAAGGTGCAAGCTTAGCGTGTACAAGCTTTCCGGCTTGTTATGGCAACACTCTTATTCCAAAGCTATCAGGAACAACAGGCATTCACTTTGCCCACCGATTTGCTGCTCTTGTGCTGTTTGTTCTTATCATTTGGATTATGGTATCTGCTATCAAACAGTATAAAGAAACTCGCCGTGATATTTACTACGCGTCCATCATTGCAGTTGCTTTAACCTTTGCTCAAATATTTAGCGGTATCTTTGTTGTCATGTCTCGTTTAAATGTCTTTGCTACACTGTCTCACTCGGCATTTATTACAGCGTTATTCGCTACGCTTAGCTACATTTGTGTACAAACTTTAAAAGGTAAAAGACGATAAAACAAAAAACACGTGCAGTTCATAACTGCACGTGTTTTTTGTTTTAAGCTAGTTCTATTCCGCCTGTAATTCCGTAAACTTGAGCTGTTACGTAGCTTGCATCCGTTGAAGCTAAAAATACGTATACATTTGCTAACTCTACCGGCTGACCAGCACGCTGCAAAGGTGTATCTTGTCCAAAGCCTGGAATAGCGTCGCTTGGCTGCCCTCCAGAAATTTGAAGCGGCGTCCAGATAGGTCCTGGAGCAACGGAGTTAACGCGAATACCTTTTGGAGCTAATTGCTTGGCTAGTCCGCGAGTGAATCCGTTAATGGCAAACTTTGTAGCTGCATAATCTAATAAATTAGGACTTGGGCTATAGCCTTGTACAGAACTTGTGGTAATAATAGAAGCACCTGCCGGTAAATAAGGCAGCGCTGCTTTTACGGTCCAATATAAAGAGAATACATTTACTTCAAAGGTTTTGCGCAGCTGATCCGTTTCTAAATCAGCAAGATCTTCTACTGCCTGCTGTTTACCTGCTACGAGCGCTAAAACGTCTAATCCATCTAATTCTTTATAAGCTTTTTCTACTAGCTCCTTGCAAAAAGATTCTTCGCCTACATCACCAGGTATGAGTACTGCTTTTCTGCCTTCTGCCTCAATAAGCTTTTTTACTTCTTCTGCATCAGTTTGCTCTTGTGGCAAGTAATTAAGCGCAACGTCCGCTCCTTCTCTTGCATAAGCGATAGCTGCTGCTCGGCCAATACCTGAATCCCCACCTGTTACAAGAGCTTTTCTGCCTTTTAATTTACCTGCACCTATGTAACTGTTCTCCCCGCAGTCTGGGATGACGTTCATTTCTTTTTGTACACCAGGCGGTTCTTGATACTGCTTTGGATAGTCTTCATGGAAATATTGAGTTAATGGATTATTTAACTTTGACATATTCGTCACTCCTTTATAAATCAACCTTAACCAACTAAGGAAAAGTTTTCTATATGCTTGTTCTTCCCCTCTTCTTCTTTCATAAACATGTTTGATGTGCTCTACTATCCTCACCTTTCTTTCTGCCATTCCCCTTCAATCAACAGCTGGATACATGAAAACTACATTCACCATCACAATAAAAAAATCCGAACGAGTCACGTTCTCTCTTGAGAACCTTGACTCCTTGTTCGGATCTTCTTTTAACTAAAATACGTTTATCCCCTCTCTTTAAATAAATGGTGAGAGCTTTTTATTTTGCTGTACACAACAAGTTTTATTTCTCGTCTGTGCCTGCTACTCTGTTAGTTCTACTTGTAAAGGCTTTGATTCCTCTTCAGCTTCTTTAGGCGTGCGAACGATTAACACATCACATTTGGCATAGCGTAAAATATGCTGAGATACACTTCCGATTAAGATACGCTCTACCGCGTTTAACCCGGTTGCACCGCATACAATTAAATCAACGTGCTTATCGGGAGCAATTTTTTTAGATATTTTTGTTTTAGGAGAACCGTGTTCAATTAAGGTCTCGACTTTCGTTACTCCAGCCTTAATGGCTAGGTTACTATAGTTGGTTAAAAGTTCTTCAGCAAATTTCTCTGCATCTTGAAAGCGTGTATCCGTATAAAATGCATAAGGTGATGGACTTAACGCCTGTATATCGATAACGTGACAAATTATCAAATGAGCGTTATTTTTTTTCGCACTGTTAACTGCTTTTTTGAATGCCCACTCCGCTTCTACAGAACCGTCTACTGCTACGAGGATGTTACGATAAGCCATATTCATCATAATCTCTCCTTTAACATTCGTTTATAAAGAACTTTCTTTGCTACACTTTTATTGTACTTCTTGCGCAAGCGAAAGTATGTGATTTTTATCACAAGTTATAGAAATTAATAAAAAATGGAGCCGCGCACATCGTACACGGCTCCATTTTTATTGAACTTGAGAGTTAAAAGTCATTATCCAAATAGATCCTGCTACAATCGTAATAACAAAAACGATTCCAAGTATCAAAGCCATCACATTATAACGAGGCTTCTCTCCGTCTTTAATATGCATAAAGAAAAACAATTGAACGAAAAATTGAAGCACGGCCATTCCTAGAATGCTAGCTAGTAATATATTTTTAGCAAGTACGTGGTTTAATACCAGCAGCAGAGGAATAACGGTTAAAATAATTGAGAAAATAAATCCGGTTGTATAAGCTTTTAACGACCCGTGGTTCTCCATCTACATCACCCCCATTAAATACACAACCGTATAAAGGAAGATCCAGACAGCATCAAGAAAATGCCAGTATAAGCTGATAATCGTCACTTTTCGTTTTGTTATAGAGGTAATTCCGTATCGTTTTAACTGGATTGTAATTGAAATCATCCAAATGATTCCAACCGAAACGTGCAGCCCGTGTGTACTAACTAGTGTGTAGAAAGCCGTAAAAAATGCGCTCGTAGAAATGGTTGCTCCTTCGTGAACCATTGTTTGAAATTCATGAATTTCAAGGCCAACAAAGCATACACCTAAAAGCAGCGTTACGATTAGCCAGCCAATTAAAGGCTTTATTTTTCCTTTGTGCATGCTTAATACAGCTAATCCGCTCGTAAAGCTGCTCGTTAATAAGATAAACGTTTCAGAAACAAATCCTGGAACTTCAAAAAAATCCTTTCCCGTAAGGCCTCCCGCAGTATGATTAACAAGAACAGCATACGTAGCAAATAATGCTCCAAATAAGATGCAGTCCGTTACGAGGAAAAGCCAAAAACCCATAACCTTGATTTCTTCATCATGTTCATGATGATGTTCTTCGTGGTGCGCTGTCGCATATGCCATGTTACCCGACCCTCCCTACTGAATTTTCTGTATGTCGAATTTCATCCACAGGGATATAATAGTCCGAGTTGTATTGAAAAGAACGAGCTAGTAAACAAGCTCCTACTCCTGTCAAACCGAATATCGCCACCCATACCCAGTGGAACGTTAAGCCAAAACCAGCAATGAACCAGAAAATCGACATGATAAATGGAATACCTGAATTCTTAGGCATATGAATTGGAGAAAAAGCCGCTGTTTCCTTCGCTTTTTTCTTTTTTCTTTCTTCTTTTATCGTCCACCACGCATCTTGCCCGGTTACTGTTGGAATCACTGCAAAATTGTAGTGCGGCGGAGGTGAAGGAATGGACCATTCTAATGTGCGGCCATTCCAAGGATCTCCTGTTACATCTCGTTCTCCGTACTTAATGCCATGAAGAATCTGCCATGCTTGAAAGATAAACCCTATGCCCATAAAGAAGGCTCCCACTGTAGAGATAACGTTCAGCGGTCCCCATCCCATGTCAAAATCGTACGTATAAATACGGCGCGTCATTCCCATAAACCCTAGTGCATATTGAGGCATGAAGCATACATAAAAGCCAATATTCCACGTCCAAAATGCCCATTTGCCAAGACGGTCATTTAACTTAAAGCCAAACATTTTTGGCCACCAATAGTACAAACCTGCAAAGAAGCCGAATACAACGCCTCCGATTAACACTTGGTGAAAGTGTGCAACTAAAAAGTAGCTATTATGATACTGATAGTCTGCGGGAGCTGCTGAAAGCATAACACCCGTTGCTCCTCCCACAACAAAGCACGGGATAAAAGCAATTGTCCATAGCATCGGCTGGGTCATTTGAATACGGCCGCGGAACATTGTAAATAACCAGTTGAACACTTTAACACCCGTTGGAATTCCGATAGCCATCGTCGTAATAGCAAAAAACACATTTACATTAGCACCTGCACCCATCGTAAAGAAATGATGCACCCATGTGAAATACGATAGAACGCTAATAATCATCATTGAAAAAACCATAGATTTATAGCCAAATATCTTCTTTTGAGAAAACGTTGCAACGATTTCAGAAAAAATGCCAAATGCAGGAAGTACAACGATATACACTTCAGGATGTCCCCACATCCAAATTAAGTTAATGTACATCATCGGATTTCCACCGCCGGTCATGGTAAACAAGTGTCCGTCAAAGAAGCGGTCAATAAACAATAAAGCAAGCGTTACGGTTAATACAGGAAACGCGAAAATGATAATAATACAGCTTGCTAGAACAGACCACGTGAATAGCGGCATATGCATAAGTTTCATGCCAGGCGCACGCATTTTTAAAATGGTCATAATAAAATTAATTCCAGAAGCCAAGCTGCCAATACCTGATATTTGAATGCCCCAAATATAAAAATCTTGACCTGGTCCAGGACTGAACTGCATGCCAGAAAGCGGCGGATAACTCAACCACCCTGCATCTGGCGATCCTCCGATTACAAACGACAAATTGAAAAGCATGGCGCCAAAGAAAAATAGCCAAAAGCTTACCGCGTTTAAAAAAGGATAGGCGACATCTCTTGCTCCAATTTGAAGCGGCACAACGATATTAAAGAAAGCAAACATAAGCGGCATTGCCATAAATAGAATCATAATGGTTCCGTGCGTAGTGAAAATTTCATTGTAATGATTAGAATCTAGAAAATGCCACTGGGGAAATGCTAGCTGCATACGCATCAATAATGCATCTACTCCGCCTCGAAACAGCATTAACAATGAAGAAAGCATATACATGATTCCAATTTTTTTATGATCCACCGTTGTGAGCCACTCACGCCATAGCCACTTCCATTTTTTAAGATACGTAAGAACAAAAATAATACCGGCTAGTGTTAACAAAATGGCGACATCTGCTCCATAAATCATCGGTTCTCCAGTCACAAAAAAATGAGATGAAAAATCTTTTAATTTGTCTAACAACTTAGTTTCCCCCTTCCTGGTGCTCATGCTGTGTATGTGCTTGTTCTTCAGAATCCACATTCATAGTCTTCATGTCTTCATTTTTCATATGGTGATGCTGACTATAATATTGACCACCGTTTTTAATAACAATTTCTTGAAACAAACCTTTAGGAATGGTAGAGTACGATTTTTCCAAGGAAAGACCTTGTTTGGCAAGATTGTTATAATCAGCTTTTGTTAAAGCTGGTGATGTTTCTTTCACTTGCTTTACCCACTGATTAAATTCTTTTGTCGATGTAGATTTAACTTTAAAGTTCATATGAGCGAACCCTTCACCCGTAAAATTAGCACCCGAACCAAAATATTCTCCCTTGTGATTAGCTTGTAGCCAAAGCCCCATGGCCATTCCCGGCATGGTATATAATTGTCCTCCCAACTCCGGTACCCAAAAGGAATTCATAGGTGCATCTGACGTTAGCACGAATTGAACGGGCACATTCTTTGGAATGTTGACATAGTTCACTGTCGCAATATCTTGATCCGGATATTGAAATAACCATTTCCAGTCAAGGGATGTTACTTCAATTGTTAGCGGGTTTACATCTTTTTTCGGCGGATCTACTAATTCATAAGTCGTTTTGGCCGTAGCGAAACCTAAAATGCCGATAATAATAATGGGGATGCCCCACCAAATAAATTCAAGACGCTTGCTATCGTCCCAATCTGGTCGATACGGAGCCTTGTTTCCAGGCTTATCACGGTAGCGTAAAACGATATACACAAGCAGACCTAAAACAGGAATAACGACAATTGCGCATAAAATTATGGAAAAAATAATTAACTGGTATTCTTTTTGAGCTACCGCCCCCTGTGGATTTAAAATCAAATAACGACTATCACAGCCTGCTAAAAAAATTGTGATGAATACGGAGAGAATGATTAACTTGCCAATATGCATTGATTTTTGCTTTCTCACCTCAGCTCAGGCTCCCTTCCTTTAAATCTCTGTACATAATAATGGTATATAAACGTTCATATTAGAGATGCATCTCAACAGATTAAAAGGCTAAAAACCTCCTAACATATTGAAGTTTGTCATGACATATTGCTTACTCCTAAAAAATTATCATGTTGTATGTTTAAAAGGTGTGATATTTCTCACACTTGAAGCAATTTTTATTTAGTTTAAATGGCTTTACCATAATTTCGTCACATATTTGGTTAAATGTGGTGTGAAATATCTTTCTCCTAGCGCGTAGATTCTGATAAAAGTAAAAAAGCTCTTCCAGTTCTTATTAACTGGAAGAGCTTTTTGGGAGTAATGAAGTATGGAGCTTTATTTCTTACTAGTTTGTTTGCTTTACTTGCTGAAACATCCAATCAATCATTTTCTGATTCCGATACGTTGGAACCCATGAAGCATGGTCATACTTTAATTCTTTAGGATATTCCGTATATAGCGGATGCCCCCCAGATTTTTTGTAAATTCATTGCACCGTTATTTATATTTACGATAAAACACTCCTCATAAAAAAACTATATTTCTATTTTTAAAGAGGCTTATCACTATAGCAATATCCTTTAAAAAAGCTATCCACTTTCTTCATAAAGGTTACATATTAAAAACACCTAAAGATAGTTTAGGTGTTTTTGAAAGTTTTATATTCATCTTTCCTCTAAGCAAAAGCTTAATGGTTATATGGCCTTCTTACTCTTTGAAGCCTCTTGTTTTTTTCTCCACATATTTTCCATTTGTTCAAGAGTTCTACCTTTTGTTTCAGGAATAAATTTCCAAACAAATAAAGCAGAAAGTACACTCATTAAACCGTAGAAACCATATGTTAATCCTCCGCTATATTCCATCATCACAGGATACGTAGAGGAAATAAAATAGTTAGCTGCCCATTGAGCAGCTACGGCAATGGCTACAGCACGACCTCTAATTTTATTAGGAAAAATCTCTGAAATGAGCACCCAACAAATTGGTCCCCATGACATCATAAAGGAAGCTGTATAAATAATGATAAATACAAGCGTCCCTATACCAATGATGTTTGAAAAAGCCATGCTTGCTACACCGAACATTCCAATGGCCATTCCGATAGACCCTGTTATTAATAAAGGTTTTCTTCCCAAACGATCAACCGTCAAAATTGCAATTACTGTAAAAATAACGTTTACTAATCCCATAATAATGGTTTGCAGCATAGAAGAACCTTTAGCTGCTCCCATGCTTTCAAAAATACGCGGAGCATAATATAGAGCTACATTTATTCCTACAAACTGTTGAAATACAGAAAGCAATATACCTACAACGATAACTAATTTTCCGTACGCCAATAATTTTTCAGATGAAACATTGGTAGAAATTGTTTGTTTAATATCTTCTAAAATTGATTTCGCTTCTGAAGATCCATTAATTTTGGTTAGTATGGCTAAAGCTTTTTGGTCTTGATTCTGTATAGCTAAGTAGCGAGGCGTTTCAGGAACTAAAAACAAGAGTGCTGCAAAGAGTAAAGCTGGAATAGCTCCTGAAGCAAACATATATCTCCAACCTACATCATTAATCCATTCTAAGGTTTCCCCATTTGCAATACCCCAATTCACGAAGTAAACGACTAACATTCCAAAAATAATCATAAATTGATTGAACGATACCAATCTGCCGCGAATATCTGCCGGTGCAATTTCCCCTATATAGATGGGACAAATGGCTGATGCTAAGCCAACACCAATCCCACCTATAATGCGGTAGAAGTTAAAAGCTAGTAACAAAGAGAGTGTCGGTTCCCCTTTTGTGAAAAATAAAAACTCAGGATAAGAAGCGCCTAACGCTGAGACTATAAAAAGAATAGCTGCTAGTATAAGTGATTGTTTGCGTCCTAGTTTCGTCGCAAAATAACCAGATACCAACCCTCCAATAATACATCCTATTAAAGCACTTGATACAGTAACACCGTGTGCTAAAGATCCCAACCCTAAGCTGTCAATAAGATACACCTTTAATGATTCTTCAGCTCCAGATATTACAGCTGTATCATATCCAAACAGTAACCCTCCGATAGCGGCAACTAAGGTAATAGAAAAAATATATAATGAGTTTCGATTTTGTTTCATGCGTTGTTAAAAGCAGTTAGTTAAGAGTAACAGTAGAAGTTCTATTTCTAACTGAGTTCGTACTTATTTGAATGCGTTTTCAAATTCTTGGAACACAAAAGAAATTTTCGTCGTCTATTGGACTAACTGCTCTTATCCTCCCCTCTAACGTACGTATTTTTCTATCGAATCAAATCTTACTACAGCATTTTCCATACTTCCTTTTGTGTCAGGTATATCGATATACAACCATAATCAAATAATACAAGCTACTTTCATATGAGGCTCCTTTTTAAAGTAAGGTTGTATATTTTGTAATCTATTACTTCCCTTTAAATTCATCTAGCTTTTTACTTAGGTCGTATGTTTGAAGATATACTTCTTTATATAATTCATAAAGCTGTTTATAGACTTGTACATGTTCTGCGTTAGGATAATATGTTTTTGAAGACGTAATAAATACGTTTGCACACTCTTCCAATGAGTTGTACCAGCCACAGCCATAAGCTGCTAGCATGGCTGCTCCTAACGCTGGGCCTTGTTCAGTAGATAACTTTACGATTTTTGCATTAAAAACGTCTGCTTGAATTTGAAGCCAGTGATCGTTTTTTGCTCCCCCGCCGATTGATACAATAGACGTAATTTCCTTTCCGTTTTCTCGGAAAATTTCAATTGATTCATTTAATGAAAACGTAATCCCTTCAATAACTGCCCGCGTAAAGTCTCTCTTTTTATGAGAGGCATCCATCCCTATAAAACTTCCGCGAATCGTAGCATCTGCATGCGGTGTACGTTCCCCGACTAAGTAAGGGGTAAATAAAAGGCCTTTTGAGCCGATTGGGACATTTTTTAGGTCGGCCAACAATTCTTCAAACGTATCGTTTTCTGCGAAGTTTTCCTTAAACCAGCTTAAACTGTGACCAGCGGATAATGTAACGCCCATTGTATAAAAGGCATTTTCTTTTCCATGATTAAAATAGTGGACTTTTCCACCAAAGTCTCTATCGCTTCGTTCCTCATAAGAAAGAACAACCCCAGATGTCCCAATGCTACATAGTGTTTCCCCTGATGATAAAATGCCGGCGCCGATTGCTCCGCAAGCATTATCAGCCCCGCCTGCAAATACTTTCGTTGAAGTTGCTAATCCCGTTTTTTGAGAGAACTCCTCATTAATATTGCCTATGCATTCATTAGATTCAACTAGTGGCGGACAAAGGTTAATATTAACTCCTACTGATTGACAAAGCTCTTCATCCCATTTTTTCTTGCTGATATTTAATAATAATGTACCGGCAGCATCTGAATATTCACTATGAATCAAGCCGGTCATCTTAAAACGCAAATAGTCTTTGGGCAGCATAAATACAGCTGTTTTTTCAAATATCTCCGGTTCATACTCTTTTACCCACAATAACTTAGGAAGAGTAAATCCTTCTAAAGCCTGGTTTTTTGTTATTTCTAAAAGACGTTTTTCTCCAATCACTTTATAGAGATGATGACATTGTTCTGTTGTTCTTGTGTCATTCCACAAAATGGCGTTACGTAATAGGTTATAGTTTTTATCCAGCAGCACAAGGCCATGCATCTGTCCAGAATAACTAATTCCTTCTATATTTTCGGGTTTTATATTAGCATTAGCAATTAATTCATTTAAAGCACTAACCGTCTGCTGAACCCATTCTTCTGGATTCTGTTCGCTATACCCTGTTTTTTCATGAAGGAGAGGATAATTTTTAGAAACCACAGCGCAAATCTCGCCTTTTGTATCAACTAAAACCGTTTTTACGGCGCTTGTTCCTAGATCAATTCCAATTACATATTTCATCTTCATACCTCCGCGTTTATAAACGAGAGTAGAAATTGTTTCTACTCTCGTTTGTTCTTTAAACTTCCAAAATATATTGATTTAAAATAGCCTTTAATCGTTCCTGTCTTCCTGATTTATTCATAATATTCGGATTTTTAAACGCGTATTGCTCCAATGTATGGAAGTTAGCTTTTCCTTCTACAATCTCAAGCCCAATTCCTTCTTTAAAGCTGCCGTAGCGCTCGTTGATAACATTTTCGAAAACACGATCTTCTACTAATTTATGTGCTACTTTCAATCCTCGAGCAAACGCATCCATTCCTGCTACATGAGCATAGAGTAAATCGTCTTGTTCAAAAGAACCTCTGCGTACTTTAGCATCAAAGTTTAATCCTCCG
This sequence comes from Priestia sp. FSL W8-0524, assembly GCF_038005965.1. NCBI lineage: Bacteria > Bacillati > Bacillota > Bacilli > Caryophanales > Bacillaceae > Priestia > Priestia sp. FSL W8-0524. The sequence goes on along the minus strand of NZ_JBBOUG010000001.1, from coordinate 1,579,254 downwards.
CTGCCCAGCCCTCCATTTTGCAGGATTTCATACATTGCTAGCGTTGTAGAATATAAATCCGTTGGGAATTCATCTGTATCCCAGCCTAAAAGAGGGTCACCTTGGTTTGCATCCACTGATCCTAATAAGCCTTGTACTCTAGCTACTCGTAATTCGTGTTCAAATGTATGCCCAGCTAACGTTGCGTGGTTAGCTTCTAGATTAAGTTTGAAGTATTTATCTAATCCGTATTGTCTTAAAAATGAAATAGTTGTTGCTGCATCGGTATCATACTGATGTGCCGTAGGCTCTTTAGGTTTAGGTTCAATTAAAAACTGCCCCGTGTATCCAATTTCGGTTGCGTAATCTACAGCCATATGCATAAATCTGGCTAAGTTATCTAACTCTAACTGTAAATTTGTGTTAAGCAGTGTTTCATATCCCTCACGGCCGCCCCAGAATACATAATTTTCTGCGCCTAGTTCTTTTGCTGTTTCAAGCCCCTTTTTTACTTGAGCCGCCGCATAAGCAAATACATCTGCATTACAAGAAGTAGCTGCACCATGAACGAACCGGGGATTTGTAAACATATTCGCTGTGTTCCATAATAACTTTACGTTACTTGTTTGCATGTATTCTTTGATCATAGTGACGATAACATCAAGATTTTTATTTGTTTCTTGCAACGTACTGCCCTCAGGAGCAATGTCTCGATCATGAAATGCGAAGAATGGAACATTTAATGTTTCAAAAAGTTGAAAAGCTGCCTCAACTCTCGCTTTTGCTAAATCCATTCCATCATATCTATCCCAAGATCTTTGCATAGTAGCTGCGCCAAAAGGATCCGTACCATCTGCTGTAAACGTGTGCCAGTAAGCAACAGAAAAACGCAGCTGATCTTTCATCGTTTTACCGCCTACTACTTCTTCAGGGTTATAGTATTTAAAAGCTAAAGGATTTTTAGAATCTTTACCTTCATATAAAACTTTGTTTGCGCTTTCAAAAAAATTAATTTTATTAGTACTAGTTTGGACCATTTGTCATTTCCCCCTTTGATTTAAGTGAACAAGTTTATCCATCAACTATCTTATTTGAGTTAGTTTGTTTATCCAATAAACTAACTTTATCTCATCATATACAAAATAAATGTTTATTTCAATGTTTTTTTTAGAAAATTTAGTTATAATATTAGATATGATACTTTTAAATATCTAATTCAACCTTCAAAAAACACCAACTTAGTTCGATAGATAAACAAAGGAGTGGTTATTATTCAAATTGCAGATCAAGCTTTAGTAAAAAAAATGAATCAAAAATTAATATTAGATGAAATTTTAAAGAACTCCCCTGTCTCCAGGGCAACTCTCTCTGAGATTACAGGATTAAACAAGTCAACTGTCTCCTCCCAAGTAAATACCCTGCTTGAAAAAGATTTTATTTTTGAAATTGGGGCAGGGCAATCTAGAGGCGGCAGAAGACCTGTAATGCTTGTTTTTAATAAGAATGCAGGCTACTCGATTGGTATTGATATAGGAGTCGACTATCTTAACGGAATTCTAACCGACTTAGAAGGAAATATTATTCTCGAGAAGACTTCTGACTTGTCTAGTTCTTCCGCTAGTGAAGTAAAAGAGATTTTATTTGCACTTATTCATGGTTTTGTAACCTATATGCCTGAGTCCCCTTATGGTCTAGTCGGAATAGGAATTTGTGTTCCAGGTCTTGTAGATCGTCATCAGCAAATTATTTTCATGCCTAACTTAAATTGGAATATCAAAGATTTGCAGTTTTTAGTTGAGAGTGAGTTTAATGTTCCAGTTTTTGTTGAAAATGAAGCTAATGCAGGAGCATACGGTGAAAAAGTATTTGGTATGACAAAAAACTATGAAAACATCGTTTACATCAGTATTAATGTCGGAATTGGAACTGGACTTGTTATTAACAACGAATTGTATAAAGGTGTTCAGGGTTTTTCTGGGGAAATGGGTCATATGACGATAGATTTTAATGGACCCAAATGTAGCTGTGGAAATCGAGGCTGTTGGGAATTATATGCTTCTGAAAAAGCGTTACTGGCTTCGCTCTCTAAAGAAGAAAAGAATATTTCTCGAAAAGAGATTGTGGAACGCGCAAATAAAAATGATGTAGAAATGTTAAATGCACTTCAAAACTTTGGCTTTTATATCGGAATTGGATTAACCAATATTCTTAATACATTTGATGTAGAAGCTGTTATCTTGAGAAATCATATAATTGAATCTCATCCCATTGTTTTAAATACGATTAAAAACGAAGTTTCTTCTAGAGTCCATTCTCATTTAGAGAATAAATGTGAACTATTGCCTTCTTCGTTAGGAAAAAATGCACCTGCTTTAGGAGCGGTTTCTATCGTTATTAATTCTTTTTTAAGTGTTACCCCTATAAGTTAGTTAAGCGAACGCAAAGGTTAGCAAACTATATCACGTTTGATCTTAAGAATGAAGGAGCTACTTTCGATTAATTGATTTTCTATAAAAGGGAAGAATTACCCTCTTCTATTAAGAGTGTTATGTCTGTCTCCACCCTCACCTTTTCATCCCATGCAGCCAGTCACCTATCATAACGGCAACTGGCTGTTTATATGTTATTAGCAACCTGCTCTTTTCTAAACTACGGAGAGTCTGGCTTTTTGGGTTAGTTTACCTGTTTTTCAAATTATGAATCATGTCTTGTCAGAGTAGTTATGACTTCCTTATATTCCTCTAGCTCTTTGGTCTGTATGAGAGTATTGATTTTCTCTAGCGATAAAAGAGAACTCTGAATGATAAATGTGCGAGGCTCCGTATCATTTTGCAGTAATTCATCCGATATAAACGTAACAAATTCTAGACTTCTCTTTCTTTCCTCTTCATTTGTTAGTTTATTTTCAATCACCCGTTTTAACTTCGCAGTTACACGCGTCAGATCTGTCGAAAAATGACTTTCTGTTTTCTTATTAAATACCGCAGAGTAAACGGAAGGGTTAAATAACTGTTCTTTTTGTTCTGCTACTTCGATTATGATTTCCTCTGTACGCTTCATGCAATAACGGACAATTTGTTCAATAGGTAATGGATAGTCCAGCGCTTTGTTCATTTTAAACATATTGTTAAGCATTCCTTCTAGCAGCACAGCTCCATCAAATAAATAAGGAGAAGTCTTAGACGGAAAAATCTGCTGAAAACGTTCATATATCCAGTTGAATGTTGCAGCTTTTAATTCCTCTATATAATGAAATGTTTTAACTTCATTTAAAACGAGTGTACTTTCAATCATTTCAGGAATTTTGTTTTGCTCTGCAAAGTTCAACATAAAGATCATCTGTTCTTGAAATCCCTTCTGATTATCCTCTCTATATTCAATGGCTACTTTTTCTCTTTGTAGAATAAGCGATTCTTGCAGAGACGAAAGTAATGAGATAAGCAGTTCGCTTTTAGATGAGAAATATTTATAAAATGTTCCTTTTGAAATCCCGCTTCTTTCTAATATATCTTGTACCGAAGTGTCTACGTATCCTTTTTCCATAAAAAGCTGGTGCGTATGCCCTAAAATATCGAGCTGTTTTTGATTCATTGCTGTTACTCCTCTGTTTACAATTTACTTTTTATTTAGTATAACTTATCTGCCTTTTCCTACGTGAATTTTATCCTTTTTCCTTGATAACCAAGTAAAAATAATTATATACTATTAGTACATTTTTATACATAGAGTATAAAAATGTACTAATAGTATAGGTTAATTCGACAAAGTAATTATTTATCTAGCAAGTGACAACTACTGAGCGCTATGTAGCTAGTAAATTCCACATCTATACCTATCCTGAAGGAGGAATAAGATCATATGAACAAAGAAGTCATTCCCGTGACAGAAATTCCAAAATTTCAATCACGTGCAGAAGAGTTTTTCCCTATCCAATGGTATAAAGAAATGTTAAACAATTCCCCCGTTTATTTTCATGAAGAAACAAACACATGGAATGTATTCCAATACGAACATGTTAAACAAGTCTTGAGCAACTACGAATTTTTTTCAAGCGATGGACAAAGAACCACTATTTTTGTTGGAGATAATAGCAAGAAAAAAAGCACATCTCCAATCACCAACCTTACAAACTTAGATCCTCCTGACCACCGGAAAGCGCGATCTTTGCTTGCTGCCGCCTTTACTCCTCGCAGTTTAAAGAACTGGGAGCCGCGAATCAAACAAATTGCAGCAGACCTTGTAGAAGAGATACAAAAGAATTCAACTATTAATATTGTTGAAGATTTGTCTTCTCCTTTTCCTAGTTTAGTTATAGCAGATTTATTCGGCGTACCGGTAAAAGACCGATATCAGTTCAAAAAGTGGGTAGATATTCTTTTTCAGCCTTATGACCAGGAAAGATTAAAAGAGATTGAACAAGAAAAGCAACGTGCAGGAGCTGAATATTTTCAATATCTCTACCCGATTGTCGTTGAAAAGCGCTCCAACCTTTCTGATGATATTATTTCAGACTTAATTCAAGCGGAAGTTGATGGGGAAACATTCACAGATGAAGAAATTGTGCACGCTACCATGCTGCTTCTAGGTGCAGGCGTTGAAACCACAAGTCACGCCATTGCAAATATGTTTTATTCTTTCTTATATGACGACAAGTCGTTATACAGCGAGCTGAGAAGCAATAGAGAATTAGCTCCAAAAGCAGTAGAAGAAATGCTTCGATATCGGTTTCATATCTCCAGACGAGATCGCACGGTTAAACAAGATAACGAGCTATTAGGCGTTAAACTAAAAAAAGGAGATGTCGTTATTGCGTGGATGAGTGCGTGTAATATGGATGAAAATATGTTTGAAAACCCTTTTTCTGTAGACATTCATCGTCCAACTAATAAAAAGCACTTAACATTCGGAAACGGACCTCATTTTTGTTTGGGCGCCCCTCTTGCCCGACTTGAAATGACAATTATCTTAGAAGCATTTTTAGAGGCCTTTTCTCATATCGAACCATTTGAAGGTTTTGAATTAGAACCGCATTTAACAGCTTCAGCTACAGGTCAATCTTTAACATACTTGCCCATGACGGTGTACAAATAAAGGTTATGTACGTAATAAAGCAGAGAAACGTGAAAGAGATTTACCTTCTCCGTCACGCTTCTCTTTTTGTTATTCCGTTATTTATTGGCCTTTTAGTATCTTTGCTAAGTATTTATGTACTACACTTGAAGGCCTTCAATACCATTTACAATTGGCAGTAAGCGAAACTTAAATGCCGATGAGCTCGTTAACGAACTATCAGCTATTGCCTTCTTTGCCTTATTACATCTTCTATAAAATACTGATATAAATAATTAATAAAAGCAGTCGCAATCGAGATGAGAAAAAGTTGAAAGCGCGTCATGTTTACCATTTTATATACCTTCAGTTTTTCTGCCAGACTGGTCAAAGGATAAGCAAATAGATAGTCAAACAGGACGTTAATTAACAAATATTTTTTGAAATTCCCATAGGTCAGTTTGAATACCCAAAAATTAGCTATAAAAAACGGTCCAAATATAAAAGAAACGTCGCTTGAAAGTTTAGGGAAAAGAGGTTTCCTCACTTTCCACCATGTAAAGCTTTTAGACAACTCACTGATAAAAGCAATAACTAATGAACTAAATGTTAAAACAGGTAGGTATCTTTTAAAGACAAATTTATCAACTTTTACTATAGACAGCCAAGGCAATAAAAGTACTGCCCAAAGCGTTAACTTTCCTTTCATTATGTACCCAACTCCTGCCGTTACGAAAATGTAAGCTAAATCATATTCTCTTTAGTTTGTGTAATAGGCTCTTTTTTATGTGTTTATTACACTGCGTTAGTTCTTTTATTCACCTTTTATTACAAGATTTTTTGCTTTCAGGAAATTATTGATTCTCATATTCTGCATGTGCATGGAGAAAATACGGAGGTGAATGTTTAAAAGGAGGAATTAAAAATGACTACAGTACGTGAAGTTATGACTAAAGATGTGAAAGCTTGTGCACCGCACGACCCAGTAACAGCAGCTGCAAAATTAATGCGTGATATTAATTGTGGCTCTGTGCCGGTGTGTCAAGAAAATCGAGTAATGGGAATGATCACAGACCGTGATATCGTGTTAAATTGCGTAGCGGATGGAAAAGATTGCAACACTGTGCATTGCCATGATTGTATGACTAAAGATGTAATTACGTGTTCTCCGGATACGGATATTCATGAGTGTGCACGTATGATGGCTGACCATCAAATTCGCCGCATTATTGTAGTGGAGAATAATAATATGGTTGGAATCTGTGCAATCGGCGACCTTGCGACAGTGAACGTATATGTTGATGAAGCCGGTGCGGCATTAAGCGAAATTTCTAATCAAGTTCATTAAAACTTTTTAGCATATAAATCCTTAATGCTTGTACAAAATAACCCTGTCTGCAAGGAGGTGCTAATATGCCAAATTTAAACGATAACAAATTTAAAAAGATTCAATCTGAGAGTCAAAAGCAAGGAAAGTCTCAAGAGGAATATGCGGCTGAGCTTGACGCTAATCGTGCCAAAAGCCAAAAGAAAAAATAACAATAAAAAAGGATTACAATCGGCAGAGGCTCGTTTGTAATCCTTTTTATCATCCCGCTTTGTTACAGGCGGCGATCAGTTATAAATGTATAGTGAGTATATGCTTCATACTTCTCACCGGGCTTTAATACACAAGAAGGAAAATGCTTATGATGAATAGCGTCTGGCAAACCTTGTGTTTCTAAGCAAACGCCAAGGTATTTCTCTGAGTAAACCCCTCTAATTTCGAACTCTTCGTCTAGATGATTTCCCGTATAGAGAACGACTGAAGGCTGATCCGTTTTGACTTCTATTTTGCGGCCGCTTGCAGGATCAAATAATGACATCTGATTTTCAGCTTCTGCTTCTAAAAGAAATGGATGATCGTATCCTTTACCCACTAATACATTTTGCGGATGGGTGGATTCCACTCCTTCCTTGAGACTATGTCCTTCTCTAAAATCAAATGGGGTATCTGTGACGTTTAACATTTCTCCAGTAGGTAAAAGATCATCATTTAACTCTAAGAATTCGTTACTTTTCAGCTTCAAAACATGATCCAACACCGTTTCTTTTAGATTTCCGCTTAAATTGAAATACGTATGATTTGTTAAATTGATAAGAGTATCTTGATCTGTTGTTCCTTCGTAAGAAATATGGAACTCATTTTTATTCGTTAATGTATACGTCACTTTCACTTCAAGGTTGCCGGGATACCCTTCTTCTCCGTTTTTACTTACATATGTAAATTCAACGCCTACATGATCACTTGCATCAATTGTTTTGGCATTCCATATTTTGTGACTAAATCCTTCTGATCCGCCATGCAAATGGTTGTTTCCTTCATTTTTCTCTAGACGATAGGTTTCATTATTAAGCTCAAAGGCTGCTCCACCTATACGCCCCGCTACGCGTCCGACCACAGCTCCGAAATAAGGAGAATACTTTTGGTATTCTTCTATTGAATCAAATCCCAACACAACACTTTCAATCTTCCCTTCCGAATCCGGCATTTCAATATTTGATATCACACATCCATAGTCAAGGCAGGTGATTTTAAGCCCTTCATCATTTAATAAGGTATAAGCATGTACAGCTTGATTGTTTAGTTCGCCAAATTTTTCAAAATTCACTTTCATTTTTAATCAGTCCAATCCTCTTTTTATTCGTAAATTTCTTAACAGACCCTATATGTTATAAACATCGGATATGTTTTTATAGTTCCCTCTGTAATCCTTCCCGAATCTTCATTATTCTCATTTTATTGTAATCGTGTACATTTCCTAATTCAAGCTTGAATGATAAAGGCTGGTTACTGTTTGTCATTGCTATTTCTTTAGTATTCCTAAGTATTCTTCCCAAGGTCCTACATCTTCTCTGTATCGTTCTGCCATTACTCGAACAATTTGGGCAATATGCGTTAAATCGTGAGCAACCCAAGTCGAGAGCAACTCTCTGACTTTTACTTCCCCAAACTCCGGGTGTTCTCCTCTCATTTCAAGAAGCTTTTCATGCTTAATTAGAAGCTTTAGTTGTTGTAAATTCTGCATTCTTATCATGTTGAATTCAAGAAGCTTTTCATCAATCGAACTAGTAGATTCCTTGTGTAAATGAGCATAGCGGTCAAACGGAGGGAAAGCTTCCCCTTTTCCTTCTTGAAGGATAAATTCTAGCCTTGGTATCCAATTGTTTTTTTCTGCTTCTATTAAATGTTCTATTACTTCCGAGGTATTCCAAGTTCCGTCTCCTTCATTACATTGCAGCCACCCTGCAGATAGTCCCGATAAAAATTTTTCAAGCGTTTGTGGCGTATGCTCAAGTATTTCAATCGCTTCTTTTAAATTAAAATTCATGTAAATTCCCCTTTCGACAAATATGACTTTCACCGTAATAATAATGAGCTGTCAGTTGTGTGAAAATTCTTTCGATTATAGTCAATTTTACCACAATTGACTGCTATTAAAGGAAGAAGCTAATCTTCTACTTACTTTAAGATTTACTAAAACAAAAACAGAACACACGTTTGGTTTTTCTGTAGAAATATGATAAAATATACATAGGCTAGAATGCAGTGAGTACCAGTTTGGATGGGTACTGCTCATCGGTAAAATAGATTGCTAGCGACTTTTTCATCTTGAGCTTTCCGTTTGAATTGGAGTGAGACAACAGTGAGTAAAAATCAAAAGCGATGGACAAAAGAAGAAGATAGATTTCTTATCCGACACTATGGCGCTATGACGCTTCAAAAGATGAGTGAGCATTTACATAGAAGTAAGGAATCGGTTAATAAACGGCTTACTCGATTAAATCTTCGTGATTCAGATACAGCTTTACGTAAAAAATGGACGCTTGAACAAGATGCTTTTTTACAGGAGAACATTGATACCATGAATAACCGTGAAATGGCACACTCCTTGGGCAGAAGTCCTTCTTCTATTGCTACGCGCATAAAAGTTTTGGGACTAACACGAAAAACTGCGATGCGAAGATGGACCGTACAAGAAGACGAATATTTGCTAAGGTATTACGGAGTAAAATCTCTTTCGCGCATATCAGCGAAATTGCAGCGAAGTGTGCAAGCACTAGAATCGAGGTTAAGTCGTTTAGAGGTGTATGGAGCTAAATCGCACGTAGGACATATTACAGCGTGTGAACTAGCAGCCTGCCTTGAAGTAGATGTTCATACAATTTACAAGTGGATTCATAAAGAGAATCTACCGTATAAAATGATTATCGCCAAGACAAGAACATTCATGGGAATTGACATTCAATCTTTTTGGAAGTGGGCTGAACAAAATAAATCATGCCTTAACTTTTTTAAAATACCTAAAAATACGCTTATTCCAGAACCAGCGTGGGTGGATGAACAAAGAAAGCTAGACTATGTAAAGCGCCCTAAATACGAGCATAAAAAGTGGACAGCAGAAGAAGATGCCAGATTGTGGCGTATGTTTTATCAGGAAAAGCGCAGTCAGCGAGAAATTGGAGAGCTGCTCGGGCGTTCGAGAAATAGCGTGCAGCGACGCTTAGAGCGTTTGCGTAAAAAGAAGCTAGCTAGTTAAACGATAAAAAGCTTGGGATAATGCTTATCCCAAGCTTTTTTCATTAATAATACGACTTTTTGTTAAGCTTTAACTGCTTTTTCCCAATCTGCTGCAAATTTTTCCATTCCTTGGTCAGTTAACGGATGTTTTGCTAATTGCTCAATAACAGCGTATGGAATTGTGGCAATATGAGCCCCTGCAAGTGCTACGCGCGTTACATGATCCGGATGTCTTACGGATGCGGCGATAATTTGAGAGTCGATGTTTTGAACGCGGAATAACTCAGCAATTTTAGATACTAGCTGTACCCCGTCTTCTGAAATATCATCAAGACGTCCTAAAAATGGAGAAACATACGTCGCTCCAGCACGAGCTGCTAAAAGCGCTTGGTTTACTGTAAAGATTAGGGTTACATTTGTTTTTACGCCTTTTTTTGCAAGATAGCGCGTCGCTTCCAAGCCAGCCAATGTCATAGGCAGCTTAATCGTAATATTTTTATCTCCGTCGTTAATTTTAATCAGTTCTTCTGCTTGAGCGATCATGTCTTCAGCAGAAAGTGCGTCAGGCGTTACTTCAGCGGAAACGGATTCAACTTCCGGTACCATTTGAAGGATTTCTTCGATGCGGTCTTCAAATCTTACTCCTTCTTTTGCTACTAAAGATGGATTGGTTGTTACACCAGCTAGAACACCTACCTTGTATGCTTTCTTAATATCCTCAAGGTTTGCTGTATCAATAAAAAATTTCATCTCACTATTCCTCCTTATTGTTGTACATCAATCTGCATTTCAACTTGCGAACTATAGCCTAACCAATTTGTTGCAGAGCATATAGATTTTCTATAGAAGCGTTTTCAATCTCTTTTGCAGTTAATACCTTTAATTTTTCTAAAAATTGTATGGCGTCCACTCGGTCTTCAATGTCTTCCTCTGTACGAATATTCTCCGTTTTAATCTGATGGATACATTCGTTGATGACTTCTTTGTACGCATTCGTTTTGATAAACCATTCTGCTAATAGCGTTTTTGTTGCTTCTCTTTCTTCTTCACTTTTAACTGCAAACAAACTCTCTGTTTCCGTTTCACTCAGCATAAGGCTGCTAAAATCGTGATTCATACAAAGCCAAAAATAACCTTTTTGGCTATCGTAATACTTTCCTTCTCTTAAAAGAAGATACTTGATTCCAAATTTAATTTTATGAGATTGATTTTCTGAACTAGGCATATGAATTTCTTTTATTTCTACGCTTTCTGATACATCCAGATATGTTTCTAAACCGTACTTTGTATTCACTATTTTTGCATCCAATATGTCCATCCTCATTCTCCTTTTCTCAAATTCTATTTATTTTTATAAAAACAGAGGTCTGATTTTATGTAATAACGAATCCAGTTTTTGTGGATGTTTTTCTTAACCAACCAACATGTTTTACTGTTTACGCTTTCATTATATATCAGATTATTCGAAAAATCATCAAAAACAATCAAATTCATTCAAAAAAAGTCATAAAATCGTATAAAATAGTCAAAAAAGGTCATTAGACATCAAAAGATGATGTGAATTTATATTGAATTATAAGATTAATAGAATTTCTTCTTGTGTGTTGATCGGGAAAAATACAAACTTATAAAAGGCTTTTTATAATACTATTATAAAAATTATGGGTAAAGTAGCTAAACTCAATGATGTACTAATAAGCGTTGCACTTGAAACAAATTCTGGCTCAGTATTAAATTGCAGCGCATACATGGTCGTGTTTGCTGCTGTTGGCATAGCGGCCGTAATAATCATAATCTGTTTAACCATGTCATCAACTGGAAGAAACAAAGTAAGTAAATAAGCAACGGCAGGAGAAATGATCAGTTTAATTATAAGTGATAAAGAAACTTTGCTCTTAGCTAAATTTTTCACTGATATTTTTGCCAGCTGCATGCCGAGTACAATCATAACGGTAGGAATTGCTGCATTTGCTACTAAATCTACCGCTTCGAGAACTGATTTTCCTAAATGAATATTGAAAAATTGTAAAAAAGCTCCCAAAAAGGCGCTATATATAGCAGGCATGCGCTGAACAGCACGAGTAGCTGAACGTATACCATTTCCTTCTGCACTTCCTTTGGCGGCGTAGTAGACTCCAATTGTACACATTGCCAGCTGTTGAATAACCATTAAAATGATTGCACAGTCAAGTCCTGAAACTCCAAAGATGAGTAAAATCACAGGGGTACCGTAATTCCCATTGTTCATAAAAGAGGAAGCTAATATCATTCCGCATGTCTCTCGAGTAGAATACTTCTGAATAAACGCCACAATATATACAACTATAATTAAAGTAAAACAAAGAGCAAATGTATAAAAAGCAAGATATAAATAATCGAACTGAAATTTTGTCGTATAAAATGTTCTAAAGACTAATATCGGGGACATTAAATAAAGCGCCATGGTGGATATTGTTTTCGTATCGAATCCTATTTTCTTTTGTCCAATAAAACCTAATGCAAATATGCCGAAAATAGGTAATAAAATTGTTAAAAATTCCATTTTAATCACCTGTTTCTATTCTATTCCTTAGAGAAACAATTGAAAAGCCTAGATAGTCAACTCTCTAGGCTTTTCACTCCCTAATTCATGTATGTTCCGCCATTTACATTAATGGATTCACCCGTTATAAAATCAGACATACTTGAAGCTAAAAATAGAACGCTTTCCCCAACATTTTGAGGAGTTCCTAACTTATTTAACGGAATTCGCTTTGTTACTTCTTTCCTGTAGTCATCTGTCCATTGATTGCTCATGTCCGTTTCTACAGGCCCTGGACATACAGCATTTACAAAAATATTATGATGCGCCATTTCTAAAGCTAAATGCATCGTAAGGTAGTTAACTGCAGCTTTTGAAGCTCCGTAAGATGGCGCTGCATTTTTATGAGCCGTTTTGGCTGTTGTAGAACTTACATTGACGATTTTCCCGTAGTTTCGCTCTATCATATAAGGCAAGGCGGCTTTACAGAAATATAACGTTCCATTCAAATTAACATCTAATACCTTTTTCCAATCATTCAAAGTCATTTCTAATGTTGAGCTGCGCATATTGATACCCGCATTATTTATTAAAATATCAACTTTTCCAAAACGCTCTACAGCAGCTCTTACAACCTCGGTTGCAACATTTGGATCTGCTACATCCCCAGCTTTTACAATACATTCTCTACCTAACTCCTCAACCTGTAAAGCTAATTCATTTAATAAAGTCTGATTCGTACCGTGTATAACTAATGAGGCACCGTTTTTAGCTAAAGTTAAAGCGATAGCCTTTCCAATACCTCTACTAGCTCCTGTAATAATCGCAATTTTGTTTTCCAAAAGCATACTTTATCCCTCCGAAGTATATGAAGCTATTAAAACTTTATGAATTCTTCTGACACACACACATATTTAATAGCTTGTCTAAAATACGTAAAAGCAATATGAATTTTTCCATCAGCGCTTTGTTTAATAGAAGGATATGAGTATTCTCTATTTAATTTTTCTTTTGAATTATTGGTCATTGCATAGCCATCCCCTATTTCAATATCCTTTTTATATGGCCATGTTCTCCCTCCATCTTCTGAAATCGCAACTGTCATCGGTGCTCTAGGCGCTCCCCAAAATGCTTGTCTGCCTTCATCATCTTTTTCAGGCGTATCTTGATTAGCAGACAGAATATCTGTATCCTCTTCATCTTCAATTTCATCATAAAGCGACAGCCTGCGCTCTGTACAATTCTCGGCGTTCATATTGTTAAACACGAGCGCTAAATGCCCGTTATTTAATTTTGTGAATTGAATAGAAGAATTGTTATTAGGTAACTGCGTTGGAATGGGCTCGCTCCACGTTTTCCCGTAATCATTTGAACGGCTGCTATAAATATGATCAGCCCAGCGGCTGCGGAATAATGCTAAAAGCGTACCATCATCTAATTTTTCAATATTCATATGAACACACCCTAAGCTATTAGGCACTTCATACTCTTCCCAAGACTCACCTTGATCTTTTGAGATTTTTACCGCGCTTATATCTTTATTTCCTGTCCACTTTTGTCCCCGAGGCGTAATGCAATAGAAAACAGGCAAAAGCCAATCACCGTTATCTAATACAACAATAGGCTGTCGAATAAAAGTACCTGGCTGATCAAACAAAGTTTCAATAGGTCCCCACGAATAGCCTTCATCTTCCGAAATACGATATCTTACAATCGCTGTGTCTTGATTACCGGATTTTTGTGCCGTGTACAATAACCATAATTTATTGTCTGGAGCACGAAATAAAATGGGGTTTTGCTCAGAACGAGCGGGATCGTCTGAAAGTTTTACAGCTTTACTCCATTCTTTTTGGCCTTTTTTAAGCCTTGATAGATAAATGTGGATGTCGGCTATTCCCTCTTGTGTGCCGCCAAACCAAGTGCATAACAGGTCACCATTGTCTAACACAAGTAAATTAGAAGCATGATTTTGTATACAATCAGAAGGAATATATGCCTCTACATGTTCCAATCCGTCTGGACACATTTTTAATTTTCCATCTGCTACAATAGTCGTTGATTGATTACTCATTACATATCTCCCCTTTTAACGTATTAACGTAAACTAAGCTATTTTCTACTTTGCATCTATATATTCTACAGTATTAGATTCAGTATTTTCAGACTTTTTTACTTTTCCACCAATAAATCGATCAATTATCATCACGATAAAGGGTGTAATAACAGCAACATACATATTGTCAATACCAAAAGGGTTTCCTAGCAAATACCATGCAGTTGTGAAAATACCGGACATTGCTAAGCCGATAGTTGCACCTCGGTTTGAACTAAAGAATGGAAGATAAAATCCCATTGCAGCTACCACAGCAATAGATGTTCTCAATGCACGAGTGAAAAAAGATAAAGTTAATAGTTCCGGAGCTAAAACCACACCAAGTAAAGGGATGATACCAACAATCACAGAAATAATTCGAGTCATCTTCATCTGTTTTTCTGCAGATGGTTTAGCTTTTGGAACATAAAAATCGTCAACAATTAATGTTGTTGTAGCTAAAGCCACGGTTGAAACCCCAACGAAAATGGATGCTACTAAGGACGTTGCTACAATTGCTGTTAAAACTGGATTCATATGTTCTAAGAATACTGGAAACGCATAGATAGGATCGATATTTGGATACAAATATCGTGCACATACCCCAATCACTCCGATTGCCAATGCAAGCGGCAAGCATAATAGTGCTGCATATAAACTTGATTTTTTAGCTGCTTTTGCACTTTTTGACGACGTAATGGCTTGAATAATAAATTGTGTAGAGAAAATAGCTCCCATATTTCCAATAAGCCATGCAAAAATGGTCCCTCCACCAATCGTTCCATCCCATGTAAAGTAGCTTTTTGGCAGTTCGTGCACGATAGGCTTGAATCCACCGCAAAGGTACAATGCCACTCCTACTGTGATCAAGACACCCACATATTTCACAAATGAGTGAAGAATGGTTACCCAAGCTACCCCTTTCATTCCACCAAATGTAAAATAAAATGTACTGACAATGGCTGTAATAATAGCACATGTCATCAATGGTAAACCTAACAAAGAAGCAATGGCCGCAGAACCACTCAAGTAGTTTCCTAGATTCACAAGTAAAAGAGCAGCTATCATAATAATTGATACAACCGTTTTTGTAGATCTTCCAAATTTCTGCTCAATTATACCGGAAATAGTATATTTTCCAGTCCCATAAAATTTATTAACCAAAAAGAATGAAAAGAGGAAAAAAGCAATTGTTACCGTAATAAGTGACCAAGAAGCCGCGATACCACCAGTAAATGATGATTCAGCAGTCCCCACTGTTGATTTAGTGCCGATAAACTCTGACATTAATAAGATTCCAACTACAAGCGCTGGCAATGTTTTGGCCGCGTTATTAAATTCCGCGCTGGATTTACTTCTTAATCTCATTGTTAACCATGTTGTAAATAGAATATATACAACAATTACTGCTAAAACAAAAATCAGGCTTGAAGGATTTAATGCTTTCATCATAGATTTCCTCCTATAATAACAACAGAATTTTGATATATGTCGATAAAACTTTCAATATTTTAGGATTTATTTTTCTCAATGCCTCTACCATTTTTTCTGTTCTAAAAAGATTCATTGGTCAGTAGTCAAACGTTTTATGCAGATATTTATTAAGCGCTTTCATTTATGTTCTGTGAAGAAGTAATAAAACATTACAAAATATAACTCACTGTCTTCAGAGTTCTTTGATTAAAATTCATATTATTACCACTACTATGCTCATAATAAAAGATCTTCAAATTCCTCCGAAGACATTTTATAAAAAATTGATAACAACGCCACTTTTAAAACTTATTTAAAACCTTTTTAGGCGACAATTCTGCGGCGGACTGGAGAGCAGCTAACATACTTCTTTCATCAGCAATTCCTGTTCCTGCGATATCAAATGCTGTACCGTGATCGACAGAAGTGCGAATAACGCCGCCGTTTAAACCAACTGTAATGTTGACACCCTCTTCTAACCCTAGGACTTTAATAGGCACATGTCCCTGATCGTGATAACAAGCGATGACAATATCGAAATCTCCGCGAACTGCACGGAAAAATAGCGTATCTGCAGGGTATGGACCTGTAACATTTATCCCTTCAGAAGCTGCAATTTGAATACCAGGAATTAGTTTTTCTTCCTCTTCTCCTTCTCCAAATAAACCGTTCTCTCCAGCGTGAGGGTTAATTCCACAAACGGCAATTCGCGGGTTTTTATACCCTGCGCGACTTAATGTTTCATGAGCAAGTTTGATAACGGTGTATGTTCGTTCCGGTGTAATAGCATCTATTGCTTTTTTTAATCCTACATGAGTAGTAAGGTGGATGACTTTTAGCTTTGGTGAAGATAACATCATGGAATAATCCTTTGTATTCGTAAGCTCTGCCAAAATTTCAGTATGGCCAGGGTAAGTGTAGCCGCCTTTATGTAATGCTTCTTTATTTAAAGGTGCCGTACAAATGGCCTGTATCTCTTGCTTTTTTGCTAATTCAATCGCTTTTTTAATAAATTTAAACGCTGCGCTCCCAGCTAATGATGAGATTTCTCCAACTGGAAGATCTTCCGGCACTAAGTCCAAATGAAGACAATCAATTACGCCATGAGTAAATTCTCCTTGATTTACCTCGTTAACGCGATGGACAGTTAACGAGGTTTGTGTCATTTTGATCGCTCTTTCTATTATCTTAGCGTCTCCTACAACAATAGGACGACAAGCTTCATAAACCGATGGATCTGCTAGTGCTTTTACAATAACTTCTGGACCTACTCCAGCTGCATCGCCCATTGTAATTCCGATAACAGGTTTCATCATATTCCTCCTTTAAAATTCACTTCAATTTTTATTGCACTGTTTAATTATTTGCTTAATCTTACAGAGGGTTCCCAAACATCTTTTTTCCCCTGCAGCTTCGATTTAGCTTTAAGCATAGCTACATCTGTACCAAAACTTCCTGCTTTCGTTACAGCGAAAATCTCTCTTTTATAATCTAACTTGCCAAGTGGTATACCAGGCTCCACTTCGTCAATCAAATGAAGTCTATGAACCTGTAATTGACTTAACACTTGTTGAGCCGTGTCTCCTCCTGTAAGAAAAAGATTAGTAACATTACATTGATTAATTAGATCTACAGCTACTTCTCCCATGGCCATTGAAATATAGTCACTTATTTCAATAGCGCTATAGCCTTGTTTTTTACCAATCTCTTGTGTTTCTTTTACTTCTTCTGAAGAGAATAAAGCAATACTTTTTCCTGTTTTCAGAAATGTTAAAGCCCTCTTTATTACCTGATCTATTTCTTTTTGTCTGGAACCACCGTCTAAAATGATTTTTGATGGGTTCATTTCTACACTGATGGTGTCAGAGTATAGTAATAGTTGGTTCAACTGATTTCTTCCAACTTTACTTACGCTTCCAATAACAAATAGCACAGGTTGATCATTTCTTAGAAAACTGACTTTCTTTGTGGATGGCTGTAGTCCATAAGCTTGAGGTAAATAGTTAATTAACCCGCTTGAACCGGACCATACAACAGAAAATTCTGTCTTTTTTATCGTTTCAACGAGACATTTAAGATCTGATTCATGAATTGAATCTACTGTGATATATGAAATGTTTTGATTTTTGTATGCTTTAAGCTTTTTGAAGATAAATTCATATCCTGCATGAAGATCTTTGTACGAAAGATGGCCCACTTCCTTTTGCGCTTGGTTTTTAACCAGTCGGGCAATTAAAGAATCCTTTACGGGAGTTTTAGGATCGTTCGCTACTTCAGTTTCATCTAAACGTTTTTGATTCAGAAAATGTACGCCGTTAATCACTTGTCTTCCAGCCTCTGGAAAGGCTGGAGCGATAAAAACAAAATCAGGTTGAAATACGTCGTAAACAGCATTAATTTCTTGTCCGATATTGCCTCTCATTGTGGAGTCAATTTTTTTGTAAATAACATCAAACGTTTCACTTTGAATTCTTTCGCAAACGTTTTTAACTCTTTCGTAAGCCTCTTTCCCTGAAACAGCGCGGCTATCTGTATTAAATATAAAAGCTTCTTTTTTATTTAAATTACTATTGTCATCGGTCAAAACGACAGAAACATCTAACCCATAACGAACTAATTGTCCCCCGCAATCACTTGCGCCTGTTAAATCATCAGAAATAACGGATATTTTCATAGAATGTCATCACCTTTTTAAACAAGTAATTTACGGTAAATTCCTTCCATATCTTTCAAACTTACTTCTTTAGGATTATTATTTAATAATCGTGTTACTTTTGAAGCGGAAAGAGCTAGCCCTGGAACATCGTCTTCCTTTACTCCATATTCTTTTAGATTTTGTGGAATTTCTAAAACGTTTGTCCATTCTACAATACGATTTACTACTTTTTGAGCTACTTCGGTTTTCGAAAAACCTTCTACTTTAATTCCCATAGGCTCGGCTACAAGGAACAACCGATCTTCAATGGCATCCATGTTAAACTCCATCACATGAGGTAAAAGCATCGAATTAGCTACACCGTGAGGAATTTTAAATTTTCCGCCTAGCGGATATGCTAAGGCATGAACCGCAGCAGTACCTGCACTTGTTAAAGCCATTCCACCGTACATAGAACCTACAAGCATTTTTTCTCGCGCCTCGACCGAATTCCCATTTTGATAAGCTTCTATAATACTAGACGAGATGAGACGAATTGATTCTAATGCAACCATATCGCTTATTAAATTTGATTTATTTGAAATGAATGATTCTAATGAGTGAGTAAATGCATCCATTCCTGTTGCAGCTGTGATAGGTCTTGGTAAACTTAATGTTAGAACTGGATCGAGTACCACTAATTTAGGCAATAAATACTTACTTACAATTCCAATCTTTAATTCTTCATCGGGCAGTGTAACAATCGCATTAGGCGTTACTTCCGAACCTGTTCCTGAAGTAGTTGGAATTAAGATAGTTGGTGTACCTGGGTTTTTAACTAAATCTGTACCTAATAGTTCACGGATAGATTGGTTATTTGTTTGTAAGACTGAAAGAATTTTTGTTGCATCAAGCACGCTTCCTCCACCAAATCCAATTAATACATCATACTGTTCTTTGCTAATAGCTTGAAAAACTTCCTCAATGTTTTCAATCGTTGGCTCTGGAAGAACATCAATATTTACATAGGCTGATACGCCTTTGTTAGATAACTGATGAATAAGCTTCTCGACAAAACCTAACCTTTTCATCGATGGTTGAGTAATAATTAAGGCTGACTTGACTTCTGTACCTAATAGAGAAAGGTGTTCTCCTACTTTTTCAATTGAGTTTGGTCCTGCGATAAGATGATTTGCTGTTTGAAATTGATAAAGCTTTTGCATCATTTTAACCTCTTTCCCTTATAGTTAGTTTATTTTAAAGTGCATTCTGTTTTTTATAGCCCGCAACCATTTCTTTTACCTTTTCAAGTCCCTCTCCTGATAGTTCAGAGACTGGCAGTTTAGGAGGGCCTACCGGAATTCCATATAGTTCGACAGCTTTTTTCAAAGCCGATGGAAGCGTCCCGTATTGAAATGTGTCTCGAAGAGGCTGTAATTTTTTTTGAGCTTCTTCCGCTTCGTTGTTAAATCCCTTTAACCAGCTGGTGTAAATAGATACGACAATATCAGGGACCATATTTGCAGTTGCTGCAACTGCTCCTACTCCTCCTGCTTCTAAGGTCTTTAGTATTAAAGAATCCGTTCCCGCAAACACGGAAAAGTCTTTGTCTTTTGTTACATGAATATAGTTTTTGATATTTTCGAAGCTGCCGCTGCTATCTTTAATTCCTACTATATTAGGAACATCTGCTAGCTTGGCGACAGTGTCGGGTTCTAAGCTCATTCCCGTTTTTGAAGGGATATTGTATAAAAGAACTGGTAAAGATGTTTCTTCTGCTATTCGCTGAAAATGAACGATCACTTCTTCTTGAGTTGGTGTAACAAAGTAAGGAGTAATAACAGAAAGAGCATTTGCACCAAGGTCTTCCATCTGCTTTGATAATTCAATAACTTCTTCTGTACTGTTCCCTCCCGTACCAACAATTACTGGGATTCTTCCTTTGACCTCATTAATGATCACTTGAGCAATTTTTAATTTCTCTTCTTTTGTGAAGAGATGAAATTCACCATTTGTTCCTAAAGCAAAAATGCCGTGGACACCTGATTCAATAAGATGACTAGCTAATTGACGCAGTACCGGTTCGTTTATTGTCTGCTCTTTTGTTAAAGGCGTTAATAACGCTGGAATAATTCCTTTTAACTCCATATTCCTTCCTCCCTACAGTATTTATTTGCATTTAGTTAATTGTTTACTTTTGCAACACATATGTACGATTTACTTTTGTTAAAACGTTTACAATTTGAATTATATACATAAACGTTTAATTAATCAACAGTTAAAGAAGATAAAGTTTAATATTTTCTAAAATGTTTAAAAATTCAACAGCAAAAACCACTTTATCTTTACTAACTTATAGATAAAGTGGTTTTTAAATTTGACTCAATAGAATATATAGGAAATTTCACTTTAGTTTCCGCCACAGAGTGGTTCGATTTATACCTAACCTTTCAGCTGTCTTTGTTTGATTCATACCTTCTTCTAACCATATTCTTTTTATAATTTTTCGTTCGATTTCGTCTAACGTTCCGTTTAAATCAATTTCCTGATTGTCACTTGTAACGCGAATGGTACTTATTACTTTCTTTAGATCATGAAGCTCTAAAAAAGCCCCTTCAGCTAATAGTACACTCTCTTTAATGATCTGTTTTAGCTGTTTTATATTACCAGTCCATTCAAAATTCTTTAAGTTTTCGTTTGCATCGCTACGCATCCCTACGATTTGCTTGCCGAATTTTATATTGTATTCCCCAATAAAGAAAAGAGCTAAGCTTTCGATATCTTCTTTTCTTTCTGTTAATGAAGGAAGGTCCAAGGTTAAACTAGCTAATAAATAATACAACTCTTGATCAAAACGCTGTGTTTCAGTTAAGTATTCGATACTTTTACGCGATAAAGTTATAAAACGGCACGTAGTTGAATTCTTTTTTAAGTAACTCACTAATTGTTTTTGAGTATCCAATTCTAAAAAATCTATATTGTTTAAAATAACGCTTCCATGCGGATTATGGGCTAATAAATCATCATAGGAACTTTTGTCTAGAAGGCGCGCCCATTGTGCTTTTGAGAGAACTTCACAATCTATAATAAGCAGTGGATATTCACGTCTTTCACTATTAACATGAATAAGCTTTGCTAGTCTTCCTTTTCCAGTTCCTTCTTCACCGCTAATCCATACAGGTTCTTCCGTATTAGCATAAATAGTTGCAGCTTTTAAAACACCTTTCATTCTCTCATTTTTTGTGACGACAGTAGTAAGGTTACTTGCAGAGCTTGCTTCGTTTTTTAAAGACACAATTGAGATTCCATCTATACCTTGATTTTCATTGGACTTATATTGATTAATGCGAAACACAATCAATTTTGAATGTGAGGTTTCCAGAGGATATCCTTTTACGGTCCAAAAGTCATCATCCCTACTAAAGACTGTTTCAAATGAACCTGTGTTACATACAGTCTTTACGGCCTCTTCTACATTGAGGTTTTGTTTAAAGCTGTCACTAAAATTCATATTAAAATAAGGATTAGAAAAAATAGCCTGAGACGTTGAATTGTATACAACAATTCCTTCCATTTCATTTTGAATAATATCATAAGACATCAAGTAATTTTTTTTGAAAGACGAAAGAAATCCATATATTTTCTTTGCATTTTGAAAAGATTTTAAAACACTTTCTTTTCCAGAAGTCAGTAATATGCCATTGAGTCCAAGCTTTTCAGCTATTTTTACCGTAATGGCATCTCCAATAATATTTGTATATCCATCTTGCTGTAATTGAACTAAAATAGGCTCGATTTCTTTCTCGCTTTTGACTTTGTATGCAGACATATTGATATCTAGTATTTCACAAATTGTAGAAGCTCCTTCTGAAATAGGAGAGAACCCAACAATTGCTTTTTTTCCTGGGTAACCCTTAGCAAGCGTCAGCACGCGAAGCATATCGTAACCAGAAACTTCAATTTCAACAACCGGGATAGTCAACTCTCTTTGGATGAGTTCCGCCGTTCCTCCTCGACTGATGATGATATCTATGCCATTATGTATTGCATCTTTAGCAAGAGTCAGGCCTTCTTCTAAATCACCTATCTCTACTTGCAACTCGAACTCTTCTTTTTCTCCTAGGGTAATCATTAGCTCTTTTAAACCGTTATAAGGAGCGATAGCCAGTACTTTCATTCAATCACCTTCTGTTGCATTTTTAAACACATCTATAATATACCAAAAAATTCTTTTGATGCAAAATCAATCAACTTACAAATGTTTTAAAAAAAGCTTTATGTCAGTTAAATATAGGCAAGGCTTGAAAACACGGACAAAGGTTACCTGCTAAACGACCTCTTCTTTTATTAGTACAAACTTCTCTATATTGAAAATATACCTACTCATTTCACCGTTTTTTCACTTTAACATGATATCCTGTAGTATACTTTTGTTTCACGTGCTAATTCCCATGAATTTTTGCTATTTAAGGTTATTCGTTTTTATTAGTGGGAAAGTTACATAAATACAACACGTTATAGGGGGACTTTAACATGGATAAAAGAATTGAAACATTAAAAGAAAAGCTGCCTGATAATCATAAAGAGGTTGCTGTTCTGACCTCTCATATTTTTGATGCGCTTGATAAATTAACAACTGAACATCGCAGATATGTTGATATTTCGGCAGCAGCCAAAATAAAGCCGAATCCGGATGAAGAGAAAGCTTTTTTTGATACCATCTATGAAGTAAAAACACTCATTATGTCAGAACTCGAAAAAACCGTTGAAGATATCGAGCACAAAGGTGATAAAAACTGGCATAAGAACTATAAAGATGGAATCGAGTGATAGGTAAATAAGATGTTTAAAAGCCTGTGCTTTTTGGAGCACAGGCTTTTTTCCATGAGATTCTCTACATTTTACTGACTCGATTTGGATAGCTCTTGGAATTCAATCATTGAAGATTTAATACCGTTACTTTTTCACGAGTCATGGATTCAATGCTTTTACGAATACCTTGAGCGCCCATACCGGATCCTTTTACGCCGATAAAAGGAAAATGATCAGGGCCGCGTTCTGTGCGGCCGTTGATTTGAACGGAACCGACTTCCATTTTATTTGCAATTGAGAAGGCTTTATTAATATCTTTTGTAAAAACGCTTGCTTGTAAGCCAAATTCTGATTCGTTTGCGATGTCAATGGCTTCTTGGTCAGAAGCGACGCGGATAATTGGTAACACAGGACCAAATGGTTCTTCCCATGCTACGCGCATAGTATCATTCACGTTATCTAAAAGAGTAGGATAGATAAGGTTGCCTTCACGCTTGTTCCCAGTCACAACTTCTGCACCTTTTCCGAGCGCGTCTGCAATTAAAATTTGAATAAAGTCCGCTGCCTTACTATCAATTAATGGAACGATTGTACATCCATCTTCAGGAGAACCCACTGATAGTTTATGTACTTCTTCTTTTAGGATGTCGACCAGCTCGTTTGCCACTTTTTCATGTACAAGTACACGTTTAATAGCTGTACAGCGCTGACCCGAATAAGAAAATGCTCCGCTTATAATATGTTTTGCTGCTTCCTGTAAATCTGCATCTTCACATACAATACCCGGGTCTTTTCCTCCAAGTTCTAGTACAAGAGGAATCATGCCTGCCTTTTTAGCTAACTGAGTACCCGTATTTGTTCCTCCGGTAAACGAAATCATGTTAATGCCTTTATGTTCAACCAAGTAATCACCAATTACAGATCCCCGGCCCGTTACGACGTTTACAAGTCCTTGTGGAATCCCTGCTTGATCAAGAGCTTCAATCATCTTAATACCGCTGATCGCTCCTTGCGTTGCGGGTTTGAAGATAACTGCATTTCCTGAAATAAGAGCAGGCGCAAGCTTAGCAGCAGACAAATTTACCGGATAGTTAAAAGGAGGAATCGCGAGTACCACGCCTAAAGGCACGCGTTCAACAATCGCAACTTTAGACTTAGAACCTCCAGGAAAACTATCTCCTTTCATGCTTTCTCCGTTCATATGAAGAGCTTCTTCAACTGTATAGCGAATGAAATCTGCCGTGCGTACGACTTCATTCCTTGCATCTTTTAAGCTTTTTCCAACTTCTCTCATAATAATTTCGGCAATTTCACTCTGCATTTTTACCAGCTCATCTGCCCACTTATATAAATATTTGGCACGGTCTTGCAGAGAAGTTTCCGCCCACCCCTTCTGAGCTTTCTGTGCGGCATGTACCGCTTCATCGACTTCTTCTTTTGTGATAGCCTGCACTTTTCCAATCACATCATGACGGTATGGAGAAACAATATCGATCGTCTGCCCTGATTTGCTTTCTTTCCACTCACCGTTAAGATAAAAAGAATAAGTTGATACATTTAAAACCGTTGTTGTCATAAAAAGTCCCCCTTAATAAAAGTGAAATTTATTATCTAAATTTTCAGTCTTTTTTTACGAATGAAAACTATGTGAATATTTGAGCAAAAAGAATTCTACTTGTATTCATTTCTACAACTTTTATATTCCGTGTAACTCCTTAATCTTATACTGCTTACTTGTTGCCTTTAAAGCAGCAGCTTTTTTCTTTTTAACTTAAAACAAACCCTCGTATAATTTAATGAATATTTCGTATTTTTAATATATATAAATTTCTTTCATTCGTACAATATAAATAAGTTATCTTAATGATTAATAATTTTAATGATTCATGCCCCGAATACGAAGAAATCTTTATGGTTTCCTACTTTTTTAAGTGAAATGTCTGTTTTAAGCTCCCTTGATTGTATTTACTTTGGATGGATATTCAGGCGATGCATACACTCTTTTTATTCTATGTGTTGAGAAAATAAAATAAGGGTATGAAATAAATATAGGAAAATGAAGATGAAAGTAGAATATATATTCTAAAGGGAGGGATTTATTGTGATTGTTACTTTAGGTTTTGTGGCATCAATTATTGCGTTGTTTATGCTTTTTACTAACCGGACGTCCAATATCCCGGAAGAAATAATCCATGAAACAACAAATGCCAATAAAGAAGAGCAGTATATGTATTATATATAAAGCGTCTTAACAGACGCTTTTTTGTTGCGCTTTTTACAAAGTCTATAGCGGTTAGAAACGGCCCTCACCTATCATTTATCTTTATTTGTCAGTGCCCGATACCCATAAATAGTTAAACAGAAACCAATAAATGAAAAAAAGATATGTTTTGGTTTAAAGTTGACTAACTTAAATAAGTCCAATCTTATGTTAACATGCCTAAATGTAATCTGATTATGCCTATATCCAAAAAACAGGGTAAGCTCTGTTACTCCGTCAGTTATTTACAACCGGTGGAACAATCATAATTAAGACAGAGCGCAGCTTCCAGCAAAACGTTTAAGAGTCAATTCTTTTTAAATGAAAATATCTGAATTCAAAATACGACAGACTTCGACACTATCTATTTGTTACTATATTTTTTAGGTTCTATTTTTAGATTTGAACCGTTTTTACATAAAAAATTCAATAATTTAAACCTTTAAAATGACGTGGCAAGTGGAGGAAACTTAATGTGTTTCAAATGTAGGCTACTGCTGATAAAGATAGAATTTATACGAAAAATGATGATGATGATTGCCCTAGAAGAAGGGTTTACAAGTAGTAATACGATTAAAATCAGTCAGGATCTAGATGTATTGTTAAATCGGTTTGAAGCTACTTGTTAAGAAATGCTGGTTGATAACAGAAAAAGGATCTTTCGATAAGATCCTTTTTTACTGTTGATCGACAATTATTTGTTTCAAAAAAATGAAGGCAGATGTTATTTAGTAGTACATCTTGATCGTTCGTTCATATTTTATTTAATCATTCTGTGCCTCAAAAAAATCCCACATCATTTTTGAAGCATTAGGACCTTTTGAATCAGTATCTGATCCATTGTCATTTCCACCTGACCATGCATGCCCCATATCCTCTACCATAATTTTTTTCATCCAGATTTTATTTTCTGCATCTACGTAGTCATAAGTTATGTAACTATAATGATTTTCGTTTTCCCTTGAAGTGTAAGAAGCAGCATTTTCATGTAGGTCGATACCGAAATGCTTATATGTATAAATCCACTGCTGAATTAATGTAGACGCATTAATTGGATTAACTGTTGTATCTGATTGGCCATGAAACGTAATGATGGGAACAGGCCGTGCGTAAGGTCCCATTTTCTTATAAGCTTCATCACCGTCAAATTCAGGATTTAGAGATCCATATAGCATAACTTCTCCGGCTGTTATGAGGTCTACAGCATACGCATTACTGCCTGCTGAATGAATGCCTACCGCTTTAAATATATCAGGATAAGCAATAGCCATCACATTCGCCATAAAGCCTCCAGCTGACATGCCAGCAAGGTAGATATTAGTAGAATCAATCGCATATTTAGTGGTTATGTGATCAATCATATCTTTTATTATGTCTGGCTCTCCATTACCGCGAAACTGGTTATACTCATAAAACCAATTCCAGCACCCGTTGGAATTAGCAAAGTAATTCATTTGGGGATAGAGAACAATAAAACCTTTTTCTTCCGCTAGCTTATTCATTTCCGTACCCGCAGCAAAATCATCTGCGTCTTGTTGACATCCATGAAGCATAACGATTAATGGTACTTTACTTAACCCAGTATATGTACTTGGAACATATACCTTGTAGGTAAAGTAATCATCATAATTATACTCTTTCCAAATAGGGCGAAAGAACGCACTCTGTAATTCTATTAAAAAAGTTGAAGCGCTTAAAACTGGATTCATAAAAAAGGAACATAAAGTATTCACGGAGTTTACCCTCTCTCTATTTCTGATGTATATACTCTCTATTTCGTTATATCACAAAATAATCCTTTTATTATGTATCTTATCTTTCATATATGTCTTTCATTATTTTTCTCTTCACTCTTTAGTGGTACAAATTCATAGAGTAAGTTATGCTCTGCGTTGGGTAACAACTTTAGGTGATTTAGTATGTTTAATACAAGTATACGCGTGGAATATTAGACAAAGATAATGAACTTCATTTCGAATGCATCCCGCTGCTAATCAGTGGGATAAATTTGTGATAAAAGGAGACATACACATGAAATATACAGTCATCACCGGAGCAAGTTCAGGAATTGGATATGAAACGGCTCTCGCGTTTGCAAAGCGTGGCAAAAACCTTATCTTAGCTGCTCGCCGAGAAGATAAATTAGAAGAGTTAAAAACTGAAATTACAAGTAACCATCAGAACGTCGACGTTGTTATTAAATCTGTTGATTTATCAACTGCAGAAAACGCGCATGAGTTTTATAAGTCGTTGCAAGGTTATGAACTAGAAACGTTTATTAACAACGCAGGCTTTGGAGATTTTAGTTTGATTGCAGATCAAGATTTAAATAAAGTGGAGAAAATGCTTCATTTAAATATCGAGGCATTAACCATTCTTTCATCTTTATTTGTAAAAGATTATGAAAACGTTGAAGGCACACAGCTTATCAATATTTCTTCAAGAGCAGGCTATAACGTAGTAGCTACTTCCATTACGTATTCCGCCACAAAATTTTATGTAAGTGCATTTACAGAAGGCATAGCTCAGGAACTAAAAACAAAAGGAGCTAAAATGCAGGCAAAAGTATTAGCCCCTGCTGCTACGGAAACAGAATTTGCTCAGCGCTCGTTTGGTACAGACAGCTTTGAGTATAAGGGGAAAGTTGCTAAGTATCACACGTCAAAAGAAATGGCTGAATTTCTGTTAGCCCTCTACGATAGCGATAAAACAGTGGGTCTTATCGAAGAAGGCACGCGTGAGTTTAGCTTAAAAGACCCTATCTTTCCTTATTCTGAACCAACTACAAAATAAATATCTTTTAAGTGTATAAAAAAGGACTGGCTTTTTATAGCCAGTCCTTTTTATGTTATCGAACGATTATTTGTTTAAGCAAAATTAAAAACTCACATTATTTGGCGGGATGTTGTCGTCTTTGTCATCTGTTTTCAACTCGGACTCTATGTATGAATCTTTAGAGGATTCTCCCATACGCCAATAAACAAGAAAGCTGATGGCAATACACCCTGCTACATAGAAGAAGAAAATTGATTCATGGCCAATACTTTTTAGCCATAGGGCGATAAATTCTGCTGTCCCTCCAAATATGGCAACTGTAAGTCCGTACGGTAATCCTACACCAAGAGCTCGAATCTCCGTTGGAAAAAGCTCAGCTTTTACAATAGCGTTAATAGATGTATAGCCTGTTACAATGATAAGTCCAACTGTCATTAATAGAAAGGCCATGACTGGGTTATGTGCTTGTTTCATAAAAAGAAACAGCGGTACAGTCAGCAATGTTCCCAAAATACCAAAGCTCATTAACAGAGGTCTGCGTCCAATTTTATCAGATAGCATCCCTGCTATTGGCTGAATGACAACAAATACAAGCAGCGCACAGAAGTTAATCCAGCTTACGACCCCTTTATCCAGCCCTACACTGTTTACCATAAATTTTTGTAGATACGTTGTATACGTATAAAATGCAACCGTTCCTCCTAATGTTAAACCAATAACGGTCAACACTGCTTTAGGGTGCTTCATGAGTGCTTTAATAGTCCCTGCATTTTCACGGCTTTCAGAGTCCATTTTAGAAAATTGCTCTGACTCATCCATCGTACGTCGCAGCCATAAAACGCTTAGCGCGCCGATGGCTCCAATAACAAAAGGAATACGCCAGCCCCATGAAATCATATCTGCTTCACTAAGAACGTTTTGCAGAATAATTTGAACACCTAATGCTACCAGCTGACCAGCAACAAGCGTTACATACTGAAAGCTTGAATAAAATCCTCTTCGCCCGCTGCTCGCCATTTCAGAAAGATAAGTTGCAGACGTTCCGTATTCTCCCCCTAAGGAGATTCCTTGAAGCAAACGTGCGAGTACTAGAATAATAGGAGATAATAACCCTATTGTGCCATAGCTAGGGGTACAAGCGATAATCAAAGAACCGCTCGCCATGATGGTAATAGATAAGGTAAGCGCAGCACGGCGACCATATCGATCGGCATAGCGTCCCATTAGCAAACTACCGATTGGACGCATTAAGAAACCAACAGCGAAGATTGCGGCTGTGTTAAGCAGCTGACTTGTTGGATCGCCTTCTGGGAAAAATTGCGATGAAAAATAGACGGCAAAAGCAGAGTAAACGTACCAATCGTACCATTCAATTAAATTTCCAACAGATCCTTTAAAAATATTACTTGTAACACGCCTGTTGTTTGCAGCTTCACTAGTATGAGCCATAATTAATCCCTCTTTTCTTTAAGTAGTGTTTTCTTCTGTACAACTTTATAGATAAAGATTTAGTTTATTTTATAATGCCTTTTTCTTCATAATACTTTTTTGCACCCGGGTGCAGTGGTAAAGGAAGTTGTTCTACCGCTTTTGCTAACGTTATTTTTTCAGCAGAGCTATTTGTTTGCTCAAGCTCTTCTATGTTTTCAAACAAAGCTTTTGTCAGTTCATATACTTTTTTTTGCGGCATATCTTTATTAGTAATCAAAAGGTTTTTAACCATGACTGTTTTTGTTTCTGTGTTGACATCCTTATATGTATCAGCCGGAATCATCCCACTCCCTAGTGGCGGGTATGATTTTTTTAATTTTTCTGTCACTTCTTCAGGCACTGAAATCAGTTCAATTTCGTTCGTTGAGGCTAACTCTGTAATTCCTGAGTTAGGATATCCAGAAGAAAGAAAAGCTGCATCTGCGGTTCCATTTTTAATTCCTTCAATCCCTTCAGAAAAAGGTAGAAACCGTGCATGAAAATCCTGAGTGCTGATGTCCATGCTGTTTAGAATTCTCATAGCCAATACCTCTGTACCACTGCCAAGCGCTCCTACTACCACGTTTTTCCCTTTTAAATCTTGAAGCGTATGAATTCTAGCCGACTTCAGAGCTACAATTTGCATATAGTTTGGATATAAAGAAGCTACTGCTCTTACATTGGATAAATCTTTCTTATTAATTACGGCTTTTTCTTTTCCCCGAGAACTTGCCAGCATATCTGCCATCGAAAAGCCGAGCTCGGCTTTTTTTTGCGCAATTTTACTAATATTTTCTACAGAAGCGTCCGTTGTCTCTACGCTGGCTTGGATTCCTAGCTTTTCTCCATAAACTCTGGCTAGAGCATTGCCTAACTGAAAGTAAACACCTGTTGGTCCTCCTGTTACAATAGTAAGCGGTTTGTCGTCAAACCCTTCACTAGCCTTTGCGTTAGAGTCAGTGCTGTTTTCTTTTTCCTTATGAATAGTTAGTAAATCTCTATTTAAGACGGCTATGATAAATAGTAAACAGAAAACGAGCGCCACCCCTATATATCTCTTCATTTATTCACCTCTATTTTCTTTGATGTGGGCGCTTACAATAATATGTTGCAATTTTCGTGCCAACAAAAAAACGCTTAAATGGCAGAGGAACTGACAAGAACCCGGCAAAAAATGCCGGGTAGAAACGGAAATATGTTCCTACTCGGCATTTTTTGCCTCCTTTTGTTGAATTGTGCGGTAAAGATGAAGTTTGTTACGGATACTTCGTTCACTGATACCGAGTGCCTGAGCTGTTTTTCTGCGGTTGCCTCCACACTCTTCAAGGACTGATTCGATAATTAGCTGTTCTGCTTCTTTCATCGTGTAGTTAATTGGAATATTAATTAATTTTGTTTCTTCGGTGAAATTTTCATTCTCATAGCGTGACAAAGAAATCTCTTGTTCGTGTTGAACAGTTATAGGTAAATCTTTTTCCATAATCGTTCCATCTTTGGTCATAGCAACTGCATATTCAAGAATGTTCCCTAGCTGTCTTATATTTCCAGGGTAATCATACGTTAAAAGCTTTTTATATGCATTTGAAGACAGCACACAAAGCGGTTTCTCCATTTCTTCTGAGTATTTTTGCAAAAAGTATGGAATAAGCAGCGCTATATCTTCCTTCCGTTCCCGTAATGGCGGTAGTGTGATAGGGATGACATTCAAGCGGAAATATAAGTCTTCGCGAAAGCCATTTTCTTTTACCATACGATTTAATTCTTTATTAGTGGCACTCACAATCCGAACATCTACTTTTCTTGTTTCCGATGAGCCAAGAGGCGTTATTTCTTTTTCTTGTAAAAATCGAAGCATTTTTGCTTGCAACGACGGAGGCATCTCACCAATTTCATCTAAAAAAAGAGTTCCTCCATCAGCTGCGGCTACTTTCCCGTTTTGATTGCGAGTAGCTCCTGTAAAGGCGCCTTTTACAAAACCAAAAAGTTCACTTTCAAGTAAAGTTTCTGGAATAGCCGCACAGTTAACGGAAATAAACGGTCCGTTTGCTCGCTTTCCCTGACGGTGAATCCCTCGCGCTACTAGCTCTTTTCCAGTACCGCTTTCACCGAATATAAGCACGTTCGAATCAATGTCTTTTACTCTATTAATAATCGAAAAAACTTGTTTCATAGCTGCACTTTCACCAATCATTTGATCGTAGCCTTTTATTTTCTCAATCGTTTCGCTTAATTCACGAACTTTATCATGAAGCTCCTGGTGTTCAAGCGTTTTTTCAATTAATATATGAAGCTCTTCAATATCAAGAGGCTTTGTAATGTAATGGTAAGCTCCTCTTTTAATAGCTTCTATAGACGATTCAATCGTCCCGTAAGCCGTCATCATAATAATGGATGTTTGAGGCTGAATGTCTTTAATTTTACTTAGCACTTCAAGCCCATTATATTCGCCGAGTCGCCAATCCAGCAAAACAACGTGGACAGGCTGACTGCGTAAAAATTGATAAGCTTCCGGTACTTCTGTAAGATTGGTCACTTCGTAGTTTGTTTCTAGAGCAAAACGAAGAGATGAACCAATAGCAGGTTCGTCATCGAGAATGAGAACAGTCGGTTTCATATGAATGGCCTCCTTTTTCTTTCGTAACAGGCAAGACAATCGTAAATGTTGTACCATTTCCTTTTTTTGTTTGCATCGTAATTTCTCCATTATTCTCTTCTATCCACTGATAGCATAGTGATAAACCAAGACCCACTCCCTGCTTTTTTGTTGTATAGAAAGGTTCCATAATATGTGGGACGTCTTTTTCATCTATGCCTTTTCCTGTATCACTAACATTAATAAAACCCAATCCATTTTCTGTTACAGCCCTGATAGAGAGCTCCTTACGAGGACTGCTTTCCATCGCGTCCAGCGCATTTAACATCAGGTTTAGCATAATTTGTTTAATTTGATCGGGATCACTGTAAAGACGCATACCCGGTTCAATATCAAGAGATAAGTGAACCGCTTTCTTTTTTAACGTAGGGCTAATAATAACCGCTACAGAGTTTATAAATGTTTCTACGTCAAAAGCTATTTTCTGAGGGTATTTAGGCCGGGCATAATCTACTAAACTTTCAACAATACGATTCATTCTTCTCAGTGCTTCTGGAACATGCTTGGACAGTTCTTTTCGAAACTCTGGATTTTCATATTTATTTGGCAGCAAATCAATAAACGTTTTTACGGATGTAAGCGGATTACGAATTTCGTGTGCTACACCTGCGACCAGCTGACCTAACGCACGCATTTTCTCTTGAGTTGCTAACTTCTTCTCAAGCAGTCTTTCTTCAGAACGATCGGCTAGTGTCAGTAAATAACCGTTCATTTTAGTTGTATCTTCATAAAGCGGAATTACTCGATACAATATAAAATAGACTTCTCCATTTTGTTTGTGCTGAATTTCTTTTGTAAATGGCAATGCCATTTGCGATTGCTTTATCGTATTATACGTTTTAAAAATTTGCTGGATAAGCGGATGTTGATGAATATGACTAGATTGAAATGTTTTATCCTCTATGAGAAGAATTTCTTTTGCCCGCTGATTGATAGTTGTAAGGTTTAGCGATTGATCAAATGTGAGAATTCCGTAATACATATGGTTAATAACTTGTGTCTGAAATGCATGCGCCTGTGAAATTGCTTTTTGCTGAATCTGCAGCTTTTGATTCGCATCAGCAAGCGCCGATGTACGTTTTTTCACTTCTTTTTTTAATCGCTTGTTCCAAAGATATATGGTAAATAAACTACCTAGTGTTAAGACAACTATAATAAGAAGAAAAACAATCCAATTGCGCAATTCTTTTAGGCGTTCTTCTGAAGAAGAAACAAACCATTTTCTATATAGTTCTTGATATGTTCCATCCGCCTGCATACGTGAAATTGAACGGTTAATGATCGATAAAAATTTTGCGTTTTCAGGTCGAGTTGCAACCGCAAACTCTGAAGGTATTCCTACATTATCGAGTATAGTGTACTGTCCTTTTTTCTTTGATTTCTCAAGATAAAATTCCGCGGTCCACTTGTTTGAAAAAAAAGCATCAGCCCGATTTAAAAACAGGAGATTGAGCGCATCCTCTGGATTTAAAGCCACTTGAAACTCTATGTTTCTTACATTCATCAGCAGTTCAAAGGAGATTTTATCTTCCCGCATGGCAACTGTTTTGCCTCGTAAATCGGTTAAAGATGTAACCGAGGATTTTAATGAGTTTGGAATGACTACGGCATCTGCCATCGTAAAATATGGATCGGAAAACTTAAACACTTGATTTTGATTAGCCGAATACTCCAAGCCCATAATGGCATCAATTTTACCTTCTTGCAGTGCTTTTGTTGCTTGATAAAGATCCATTGGAATATATGTAAATTTCACATTCTCTTCTTTCGCTATTTGATTGAGCATATCAATACTAAAACCAGTAAATACTCCTTCATCGTTCACGTAAGAAAAAGGCGCAAGATGTTTTTCTCCAGCAATGCGATATGTCTTTTTTTCGGCTGCGTAATTTGCTTTTTTATTGGGTACAGTTTCTGCTTTTACAGAAACCGGAAGATAAGCTAGAAATAAGATAATAGATAAAATAAAACAAAACGGGCGGAGTGTAACATACATAAGATATAGCTGTCTCCTTTTAAAAAACCTTTAGTTAAGTAGATGAAAAATGTCTTTTATTATTATGTATTTCTTAAGGTATTGGAATTTCAAGAACCAAAATAAAATGATATTGAAATATTCTGTCAATCTTTTTTATAAAGAAAAGCCTCTTTCTAGAGGCTTTTTGTTATCGCAAACAAAACATATTTGTTCGGTAATTAATATTCTTTTACTCTCGGCCTTTAGCTTCTTTGATGTTAAGTTGTATGTAATTTTAGCTCTATAAATATAAGGCGCTGCTAAATGTATTATATCATATTGTGAGTGCCTTTTATTTGCTTTCGTTATTGATCATCTTGCTGCTCTCTTTTTCTTGCAATCCAAAATTTATCTCATTTAACTTTAAATTCACACAAAAAGCGCTCCACTCCGAGATATTTTTCACCTAAACTTGTTATTTGGAAGCCAAAATTAGAATAAAAGTTTACTGCCTCTTTATCTGTCTCAGCAAAAATAGAATGTATATCATAGCTCTTACAAAGAAAGCGAATCATGCTGCTTCCTATTCCTTTCCCTCTCTCTTTTGGTAAAACAGCTATATGTTTTATAACAGCTTCCTTGGCGTTAAGAAATTCAACTCCTATACAGCTAACTGTGTCTCCATTTACTTCAATACTATATAATTTCCGACTTGGCAAACACGTGTATTTTTTATACTCTCCATCAACCTTCTCTTCTAAAGTTGCATAAGATAACAGCTTTTTTATTGTCGGGTTCACCATAGTTGAAGTGATTTCTTTCATCCTAGCACCTCTTTTCGCTATTATCTTATGAATAATTAGTTTGTTTTTTAGGACCTTGCGGGTTGCTCTTACATGTCGAAGAATAAACTATACAAAGTAATGAATGAGAAGAAATACCCCGAGAACTGGAGCGGCAGCTAACATAAGGTTTATAGAATTTGTTATTCTCCACTTCTTGTCTGCTTTTGATTCTGTGGAAAGGTTAGCTCTCATTCGATCACCGCTTACAGCTGCTCCAGATATGATAAGAGCTAGCCCCACTAATATAATGAAAGCGGTGAAAAGTACTGTTTCTGAATTTACGTTAGCTATTGTACATGCTACTAAAAGTATAAAAGATAAAATGAACCCACCAATAATTGATTTAATCATTTTTGTCCTCCTCCTATCCTTTTTATAAAGTTTCCATATATTAACTATATAATATCATTTTTTCTGTCTTTTTACTTTTGTTTTTGTTATTCCAACAGTAATTAAACCAACTAAAAAAGCGAAACGCTTATGTCTAAGTGCGTTTCGCTCAAGGGAACTACATTTTAACTATCTTTTGTGATGTCTGCCGGACGTATACGAATTACTTTTGATAAGTCACTTAGTGGTAGCTGTATCTGATGACCTACACGCCCGCCTGAAAAGTAAATCGTTTCACAGTCTTCTGCCGTAGAGTCAATGAAGGTTGTGAACTGCTTTTTCATCCCGATAGGAGAACACCCTCCGTGAACATATCCTGTCAGAGGCAACAGCTCTTTTTGAGAAATCATTTCTAAGGACTTTTCACCAGCCGCTTTTGCCGCTTTCTTTAAATCAAGCTCCTTTTCAACCGGTACCATGAAGACATAATGTTCTTTTGATTTTCCAACGGTCACAAGTGTCTTGAAGACTTTAGCAAGATCCTCTCCGAGCGAAGTAGCTACCTGTACTCCACTCAGATTTTTAGTTTCATAAGAATAATAATTGTACTCAATTTTTTTCTGATCTAAAATTCGCATTACGTTCGTTTTGTCTGCTTTTTTACCCATAATTATCACCGATACCATCATAACACGTTTTGTTTTCATATCTCCATATATTAGGATAGTTAGGTTAAAAAGGGCCATTCATCTATCTTATCGTGATACAATCATTGGTCGTAAGGCACTAAACTTTTTTTAATATCACCCGCCCCTATGTCACAAAAATTTCTTTTCTAAAAGAAAACAAAGGCTTTATCTAAGGAATAACTTGTAGAATAAATGCCGTAATTAAATAGTTAGAGGCAACATAGACCTTCCTTCTTTAACACAAAAAACAAGCCAATAGGCAAAACTTCTTGTTTAATATGCATCATTAAGTAAATCAATAATTTCACCTGTCTTAGGATTTACTGAGTACCATCCATAGGTAGCTTCGTGTGCTTCGCTGTAAGGTGTATTAGGGTCGTCTTTTACATCTTCAAGATCGTGGATAACATAATTCCCATCCTCATCATCGTGGTCATAAACAACAATGTGTACCGGATCATTAATAGAATAACCTTGTTGTTTTCTAACTAACTCCTCCGCTTGTTCGTGAGTCAGTAATGTTTGCGTATCCTCGGCTGGTGCGTCTTCAGCAGCAGATTTTTCGCTACCTTGTGGATTTTGTTGTGAATCCTCAGCATCATCTGTTCTTTTTGCTTTTATCTGAGGTGTTTCCGACATACTTCCTTTTTGATATTTTCCATCATAGTAAACGCCTATTCCTCCACCAGAACTGGTACAGCTTGGCTGATAATCAACTTTTATATAACTTGTATAGTTAGTCATCGTAATCATACAACCACCGTCTATATCATCCGTTATTTGAGTAGCGACATTTCCTTTAATCTTTGCAGTTCCTTCCACATCCCCTGCACTCACAATTCCAGTACTAACATCTTCTGGGTTGTCAAAATGATTTGCGTTTAATTTGAACTTAAACGTGTCGCCTTTTAAATTAGTAATATCTATTCCAGCGGGGTCTGTATCAATATTTCTGCTCCACGTGCTACCCCAGTCAACTTGACTAGGCGCTGATTCAGTTTTATCTGCTGCTTGCGTAGAATCTTCTTTCTGTTTATCCCCTGGTTTTGAGGAGTCTTTCTCTTTTTCTGTGACTTTATTTGTTTTTTTATCCGACTCTTCTGTAGCATTGTCTTGAGGCTCTTTTTTCTTGATTGCTTCGTTACTTTCTTCTTTTGCTTCTACGTTTTTCTTTGTTGCGTTCTCCTTGGTTTCTTGAGTGCTTGTAGCGGCTTCCTTTTCATCTGAAAAACTACACCCGGTTAAGCTACCTACACATAACAGTAGTGAAATTCCCAAAACAAAAGATCCCTTTTTCATATAAAAACCCCTTTTTATGTATATTTGTAGAACTATATTATCATTAAAATATTCGTTTTTTATATAAAAATGAATCTAATATGCTAAATAATGACTTTTCACTACCCTTGGAACCCGATGTTTTCAAAGAAAAAAGCCACTAGATGTACTAGTGACTTTTTCATTTCTATTCATTCAATTATGCTGCTGCATCAATATGTTTGTTTTCTCTATCGCTACAGATTTTCACCTTAACTATATAGATGACATTTTACTTTATGCTTGCTATCAATCACTGTATCTTCAGGTGTTTCTTTCATGCAGCGGTCAAATGCGAACGGGCATCTTTTATGAAACGCACAGCCTGAAGGTGGATTAAGAGGAGAAGGAATTTCACCTTTAACCTCAATTTTTTCACGCTTTTCATGTTCGTGAATTGCCGGGACAGATGATAAAAGAAGTTTTGTGTAAGGATGACGAGGATTTGAAAAAATCTCATCTGTTGGCCCTTCTTCTACTAATCTTCCTAAATACATTACGCCAACGCGGTCTGCAATATGTCTTACAACGCTTAAATCGTGGGAGATAAAGAGATATGAAAGCTTCATTTCTCTTTGCAAACTGCGCAGCAAGTTTAAGATTTGTGCTTGAATAGATACGTCCAGTGCTGAAACCGGCTCATCACAAATGATAAGCTTCGGGTTTAAAATCAACGAACGCGCAATCCCTATGCGCTGACGCTGGCCGCCTGAAAATTCGTGCGGATAGCGGTTGTAATCTTCTTCGTTAAACCCAAGCTTTTTTAATAATTCAATGACAAGCTGCTTTCGTTCGCTTTTGGCGCCTACATTATGAATTGTTAATGTTTCTTGAATGGAAGCCCCAATTTTTTTCCTTGGGTTAAGGGAAGTATGCGGATCTTGGAAAATCATTTGCAAATCTTTACGAATCGTCCGTAAGCGTGATGCTTTAGATTCGAAAATACTTTCTCCATTAAACTGTGCTTCCCCGCCCGTTGGTTCTACTAATTTTAAAAGCGTGCGACCTGCTGTACTTTTTCCGCAGCCAGATTCACCTACTAATCCGTACGTTTCGCCTTCATAAATATCAAAAGATAAATCTTGAACCGCTTTAATTTGGCCTTTTGCTTTTCCTAAAGCTGAACGAACCGGATAGTATTTTTGCAGGTTGCGAACTTCAAGCAAGGGCTTGGCGCTTTGCTGCTTTGCTTCACTAGACATACGCAACCTCTCCTTCTTGAATTTTTTCATAGTGCCAGCATCGAACGCGATGCGTATCATCGGCATGCTCTAAAACAGGTACTTCTTTATGGCATTTTTCCGTTGCAAACGGGCATCTTGGTGCAAAACGACAGCCGTCTGGCACGTTTGAAAGCGGCGGAACCGTTCCTGGAATGGACGAAAGCTCTTTTGTTCGGTCGCCATCTAAATGAGGAACCGACTTAATTAAGCCCATTGTATAAGGATGAAGCGGTTTTGAAAACAGCGTTTTAACGTCCGTTTCTTCCATCACTTGTCCTAAATACATCACGGCTACTTTTGTACAAATATTAGCGACAACTCCTAAGTCATGGGTGATGAACAGCACGCCCATGTTGAGCTTGTCTTTTAAATCCATCATAAGGTCAAGGATTTGCGCTTGAATGGTTACATCTAAAGCCGTTGTTGGCTCGTCGGCAATAAGAAGCTTCGGCTCACAGGCTAAAGCCATCGCAATCATAATGCGCTGCCTCATTCCTCCCGAGATTTCATGCGGATACTCTTTTGCTCGCTGTTCTGGAGACGGAATGCCAGTTAGTCTCAAAAGCTCTACGACTTTCTTTTGCGCTTCTTTTTTGGAGACTTTTTGATGCAGGCGAATCACTTCAGCAATTTGTTTTCCGATTGGCATAACGGGATTTAATGACGACATGGGATCCTGGAAAATCATTGAGATTTCGTTTCCTCTTAGCTTTTGAATTTGCTTTGAAGACATGTCCAATAAGTTTTTTCCTTCAAACAAAATCTTACCATCGTAGCTTGTTAGGTCTTCATCTAATAACTGAAGAATAGATTCGGACGTTACGCTTTTTCCTGATCCGGATTCACCGACAATGCCTAATACTTCTCCTTTATTTAATTGAAGAGATACATTGTCAACAGCCGTTACTTCTCCGCTATACGTTGTAAAAGTTACTTGTAAGTCTTCTAATTTTAAAAGGGCGTTACTCAACGTTTTTTCCTCCTTTTCTTCAGCATTACGTTTTTCGGATTTAACCAATCGCGCAGACCGTCACCAAATAAATTAAGGCCAAGTACAATTAAAATGATAAATACACCCGGAAACACGGTCATCCACCACGCGTTGTAAATCGCAAGCTTTCCGTCATACAGCATATTCCCTAAGCTTGGTGTTGGCGCAGGAATTCCGGCTCCTAAAAAGCTTAGAGAAGCCTCTGTTAAAATCGTCACGGCAAATACGTATGTTACTTGAACGATTAAAGGCGATAAGACGTTTGGCGCCATATGAAAACAAATGATTCGAAGTGAGCTTGCTCCTTGAGCTTTTAGCGCTTCAATAAACGTTTTTTCTTTTACAACAAGCGCAGCTGAACGAACAATTCTCGCAATCGAAGGAATAAATACAAGGCTCAGTGCGATAATAACATTGCTTGTTTTAGGTCCTAAAGCAGACATGATGGCAATTGCTAGTAAAATAGACGGGAAAGCAAACAAGCCGTCACAAATTCTCATTAAAATATAATCAAGAATTTT
Organism: Priestia sp. FSL W8-0524; assembly: GCF_038005965.1. Taxonomy (NCBI): domain Bacteria; kingdom Bacillati; phylum Bacillota; class Bacilli; order Caryophanales; family Bacillaceae; genus Priestia; species Priestia sp. FSL W8-0524. The sequence goes on along the minus strand of NZ_JBBOUG010000001.1, from coordinate 1,539,101 downwards.
ATAATAAGAAGATAAAAGTCCAACAATTAAACCCAGTACAGTAGCAATAATCGTTACTGCGGCTCCAATCATTAACGATATTCTGACGCCGTACATTGTCCGACTAAATACATCTCGTCCAAAGTTATCCGTTCCAAACCAGTGCGTGCCTGACGGCGGTGCTAATCGATTTGCAGGGTCGATTTGTAAGCTGCCAAAAGGAGAAATGAGCGGAGCAAAAACAGCAATCAAAATAGATAATAAAATAAGGATCGCTCCTCTTACTAGCAAACGATTTGAGAAGAAACGCGCTGCCGCTGGGTTTCTTTTTTTCTTTGCAGGTACTGAAATGGTCTCTGTATTTTGTTGTGCATTCACGTTCATCACCCTCCTTTAATCATGATAAGAATTGCGTACACGCGGATCGATTACGGCATACAGCAAATCAACAACTAAATTGATGACCACGTAAGCAACCGTAATTAAAAGTACAGCTCCTTGAATAAGCGCGTAATCTCGGCGTTCAATTGATGAAACAATCAGCTGACCTAATCCCGGGATGTTAAATAATGATTCTGTTACTGCCGCTCCGGTCACAAGTCCCGCAAATGATTCTCCGATAACTGTTAAAATCGGTAAAAAACTCACGCGCAGCGTATGCTTAAGCATAATTGTGCGTTCATTTAATCCTTTTGCTTTTGCCGTTTTAACAAAGTTTTCAGAAATGGTATCGAGTAAAGATGAACGCGTCATACGCGTAATTAATGCAGCTTGAATCGCTCCAAGCGTAATCGTTGGTAAAACTAAATACTTTAAGTATTCAAATAATCCGGCATTTAACGGAACGTATCCTGAAACAGGGAAAATTCGAAGCTGTACAGCAAAAAGCAAAATAAGGAATGAACCGAGAAGAAAGCTAGGAATAGAGATACCTAAAAGGCTGGCTCCCATAATGCTTTCATCACGAATCGTTCCTTTATGTTTAGCTGCATATATACCAAATAGTAAAGCAAACACCACGCCAAAAATTTGCGCAAGTATAGCTAGAGAAACCGTAGGACCTACGTTATCCCAAATTGCCCCGAGCACAGGTTTATTTAAAAAGTAGGAATAACCAAAATCTCCGTGAAAGATGTTAGATAGCCAGATAAAGTATTGATTGACAACAGGCTCATCCAATCCCATTTCTTTGCTTAGCGCTGCAATTTGCTCCGGACTTGCGCCTTGTCCTAAAATAATTGCTGCGGGACTCCCAGGCGTTATGCGTGTAATTAAGAACACAACAATAGATACAATGAATAAAACAGGAATTAGTGCAAAAAGTCTCTTAAGTGTATAAGCTCCCATCGTAAACTCCTTTCTAAAACAGAGAGCATAAGCCCTCTGTTTACTAGAATAATAAGATATTATTTTGTTAAACTCATATTGTAGAAAATTGGACCTAAATTATACTCATAGCCTTTTGAATTGTTAGAAACGGCATTGATGTTCACTTTATGACCAATAAGTGTGAACGGAAGCTCGTCCCATACGTATTGCTGGATGGCATCAATGTCACCGCGAGCTTCTTTAACAGAAGGAGCAGCTTTAATTTTGTTTAAGTAGTCCATTGATTTTTCAACTGATGTACCTTTTGTCGTCCAGAATCCTTGGAAGATGGTAGAACGAGCATTCCAGTCAACAGGATAGATGTCCCATTGGTTTGTATCACTCATTTTATCGCTGAATGTCGCCCAGTCGTATACTTCTAATTTTACATTCATACCAATGTCTTTTAATTCTTGTTGAACCACAACAGCTGTATTGTATTGATCTTGGTAATCACGAGACGCCATTAAGCGAATTTCTTCTCCGTTATAACCAGATTTCTTCAAATATTCTTTTGCTTTTTTCTTATCATGCTGGTTATATTCTTCTTTTCCAGCTGTACTGTAGTAGTTTGGATACTCTTTGTTCACAATGGATGAAGAAAGCTTGTAATAATCTGAGCTTCCGTAAGAACTGTCTAAGATATCTTTTGAGTTAAGAGCTGCGTTAACTGCTTTTCGCGCATTGATGTCTTTAAAGACGCCTTTATCTGCGTTGTAGAAAAGTCCCATAAATCCGCCTGGTGATGTTTCTACTTTTGCATTTTGACTGCCTTCAACTTGTTTGGCATTATCGCTTGATACAGATAGCGCAACGTCAAATTGTCCGGTTGTAATACCAGAAATCCTAGTTGACTCATCGCTTACGAAACTAATCTTAATTTCATCAACGTGAGGAGTTTTCTTAACTTCGCGGCCTTTCGAAGAATAATCTTTAAATTTTTCTAATAAAAGATATTGATTTTTCTTCCACTCTTTTACTTTATATGGACCTGTTCCTATGTAGTCTTTGATCCCTTCATCAGATGCATTGTCAACGACTTCTTTTGGTAAAATAGCTGCTGCGGGGATTGGATCAGCTAATAAAGATAGCGTGTTAACATTTGGTGATGGTAAATGAAGCTCTACCGTATAATCACCGGCTTTTGTCATTTCAGCACCAGAGAAGTTTGTTTTCCCAAGGGATGATAGCTTAATCCAGCGGTTAATAGAAGCGACAACGTCATCTGCAGTCATTTCTTTACCGTTATGGAATTTAACCCCTTTTCTTAATTGGAACGTGTATGTTTTTTTATCATCGCTAATATCTACTTTAGACGCTAAGTCAGGCTTAGGATTTCCTTTGTCGTCTAAAATCATTAACCCTTCATAGATACTGCGCGTTGCATCTTTTACATCTGAGTCCCCAGTGATTTGAGCATCTAGCGTTGCTGGCTCACTTTGAGACGCGACGTTTAGCGTTCCGCCTTCTTTTCCTTCTTTTTCACTTGAAGTATTTTTACTTGCGTTACCACTGCACCCTGCTACCATGAGGACAATGATTAAAAGAGAGATGAAAAGTAAATAAGTCCTTTTCACTAAAATCACTCCTATTTCCTTGTATAAAATTTTAATCCGACTATAATAAGAAGAATAGTAGGAATGTGAACAATTGTAGCACTACCTTCTACCTTTGGCAATTAGTATTTTTGACACACAGAGGCTATTATACCATTTTCTATTAAATAAATATGGTATATATGTATAATAGTTGAATAAAAGAACCATTTATTTCTTATAAAGCAAGCGATTGAAAACACTTTATCAACGCAGTAAAAAAGAAAAAACATCTTAAGAAATGGTAATTTAACAAAAAAGGAGAAAACAACAGTGGGATTTTTAATTGGTATATCAGGAAGCATTATTGTGGATCAAGGAGGACGCTTTCCAGGCTATAAGCGAGCGTATGTGAATAACGACTATATCGAATCAACAGCGCTCAGCGGCGGAGTTCCTTTTATCTTGCCAGTACTAGAAGATGAAGAAATGATTAAAGCGCAGGCAGAAAGTATAGACGGGTTGATTTTATCAGGTGGACAAGACGTCAATCCCCTTTTATACGGTGAAGAACCGACAACAAAAACAGGTTCACCTTTTTTAGCACGAGATCAGTCTGAACAGCTATTGTTAAAGCATGTGATTGATCAAGGAAAACCGGTATTAGCGATTTGCCGCGGTTTACAAATTTTAAACGTTGCTTACGGCGGCACGCTTTATCAAGACATGTCAGACATTAAAGAGTCATTTATCAAACATGATCAATACAACAATACAAGCGACCCTTCTCATTCCATCATGATTAAAGACGGAACACGCCTACATGACCTTTACGGTAATCAAGCTCTTATTAATTCATTTCACCATCAAGCGATTAAAGACGTAGCGCCAGGCTTTGAAGTTTCCGCATGGGCAAAAGACGGAGTCATTGAAGCCATTGAAAAACAAGGAAATCAATTTGTAGTCGGCGTCCAGTGGCATCCAGAAATGATGGCAAAAGAACATATTTCAATGCTGAACTTGTTTAAACTGTTTATGGAGCATGTGCAGCAGACAGCTACGAAAAAAGTCAGCATTTGACGTTTCAATCTACTTTGCTACCAATATAAAAAAGGCAGACCATTGTGGCCTGCCTTTTTGTATGAACTGAAGATGCGCAAAGAAATCTAGACAAATCTTCATCTATTAATTAGATAAAATAGTGCAAGTATTTTTGGCTTTTACAGTATTTCAATATACCCTTCTGTTCCATGTACGCGAATTCGCTGACCGTCTTTTATTAGCCGAGTAGCATTCTCTACTCCGACAACCGCTGGCAATCCGTATTCGCGGGCAATGACTGCGCCGTGAGTCATCAGTCCCCCAACTTCCGTAACAAGCCCCTTTATCCCTACGAATAACGGGGTCCAGCTAGGGTCGGTAAAGGAAGTGACTAATATATCTCCATCTGATAGATTAGCTTTTTCCATGTTTAAAATGACGCGCGCGCGCCCTTCTATCACTCCGGAAGAAACCGGTAAACCTACAATTGCTTGGGGCGGGAGGTTTTCTCGTTTGTACGCACCTGTAATAATTTCACCTTGAGACGTGATCACACGCGGAGGCGTTAGCTTTTCATATAATTTGTACTCTTCTTTTCGCTTGCTGATGATTTGGTAATCCAGTTTATGTGTGCGCAAGACTTCGTGAAGTTCTTCAAACGTCAAATAGTATATATCTTCTGATTCATCAATAACGCCGGCTTTTAAAAGCTGCTCGGCTTCTTTCAGCAGAGCCTGCTTATAAACAAAATAACGGTTAATCATCCCGTATTTGGGATATTCACGATAACCGATAAAATTCCGGAGGAGATTAATTCTTTCTTTTGTTTCTTTTGCTTTTTGTTCGCCATTGGGCAATTGCTTTAATCTACTTAATAGCTCTTTCTCTTTTTTTAAGGCTTCCTGCAAACCTTTTTCAAATTTTTTCTTGCTGGCATTAGCCTCAAAGTTTTTAATATTACCAAGAATCACCGGGATAAGTGCAGCTGGCTTTTCGCTCCAGCGAGTTTTCGTAATATCGATTTCTCCAGGACATCGCATTCCGTATTTGCTGAGATAATCATAGATAGCGTCTTTGGTTTCCTGCCCACCTTTAAACTTAACTACTTCATCCAAAAAGTTATCATCTTTTACATGTTGTAAATAATGGATGACTTCTGGATAAGGACGAATTACATCTGCGACATCCAATAGCGCAAGACCCATTTCTGAAGTAATATTGTTTGGGACAGATTGAGAAAGCGTATCTGCTGCGTTTTTTTCACCTAGCCACGTCTCCATTTTTTCATTGATCCATGATGAAGCATCCATAGCGGCCATAAACACAGCTGTACTTTGTGGATCAAATAAAATCTTCTTTAATGTCCCGATATCTTCTGAAATGAAATCGACTAATTCCGACTCTGACTTCGTTTGGATGGTTTGTTTTAGCTCTTCTATTGAAGCTTGATTCTTCTTGATCAAGTCAAAAACGATCGTAAAGTCGTTTTCGATTTGTACCTTAGGTTTCGTAGGCGGCACGCTTTTATTGCTTTTACCGGAACTTTGATCATTAGATAAAGATTTTATGAAATCTCCTCGCTCTATTATGCTTGTAAGTGCGTCTTTCATGAGCGGATCATGTTGTCCCATGGCACCTAACATCATTTTTCTGCTGTCAGGTGAAGCCAGCATAGGGGTGACATCAACAAACAACCTTCCACCGGCTGTACGCATCGGTGCATTAGTCGTTAACAGAAAAAAAGACAATCCCAGTGGTTTCATGGCATCGGTCATCATTTGTTGGTGTCCAACAGATACATACACGTGATTTTCTTGATCAGCTGCTTCTGGAATTGGATATAAAGTAGTGATTGGACGACTTTGGACAATATAAAATGTATCATCAGCCAAGCACCACTCGATATCTTGAGGACAATCAAAATAAGCTTCAAGCTGTCTTCCAACGCGTTCTAATTGTAAAATTTGAGAGTCAGTGAGCGCTTGCGTTTTTTGCACACCAGAAGGAACTTCCTTCGCTTCTGTTCCGCCTTCTTTTAATCCATAGATAGCTAACTTTTTAGCTGCTATTTTTTTATCAACGATTTCTCCTTCTTGTACTTTATAGCAATCGGCAGATACCAAACCAGACACCAGCGCTTCTCCAAGTCCGAATCCTGCATCAATGGATAACAGCTTTCGGTTAGAAGTAATTGGGTCAGCGGTAAATAAAATACCTGAAGCCTGCGGGAAAACCATTCGTTGAACAATAACCGATGCGTGCACTTGACTATGGTCAAATCCATTTTTTATCCGGTAGGTTACCGCGCGATTTGTAAACAGGGAAGCCCAGCATTTGCTAATGTGCTCAAGGATGGCTTCTTTGCCTCTGATATTTAAATAAGTGTCATGCTGACCAGCAAAAGAAGCATGTGGCAGATCTTCAGCTGTCGCACTTGAACGAACTGCATAAGCATGCTCTTCCCCAAACTGAGAGAGAGAATGAATAACTGCTTTTACAACGTCAGAAGGAATTTTTATTTCCATAATGGTTTGGCGAATTTTTTCGCTGATTTCACCAATTTGATCTCGATCATCAGCATTTAGCATCGTCAGCTGGTTCAGTAACGCTTGAAATGTTTCATTTTGTTCAAGAGCTTTTTGATACCCGGCCGCTGTCACACAAAATCCTTCCGGTACTTGTATTCCTTGAATTTTTGATAACGCGCCTAAATTTAAAGCTTTTCCTCCAACAAGTGAAAGCTGTGTATCTTTTATTTCTTGAAAGCTAAGAACTAAAGAGTTCATTCAACATCTCTCCTAACCGGTAATGTTTTATTGATTTTACCAGCAGTAAATGAGAATAAACAGTCTATATCGGCATTTTTTTATGTGGTATAATTAAAGTAGGAAGAGAAATACATACCTTTTTGTTTGCGGTTACATATTTAAAAGTTGTAATAAATAGCTTACCTAATTGATTCGTATCCTGTTTAAAGCAGGTAAGTATATGCCTAATAACGCTTCTATTCTTCCCTCCTCGTTTGACTGCAAGAGAATTTTTTTCAATGTTTTTAATCGCTTTATCTTCTCATACAGAATGAATTTCTTTTTACCCCTTCTTTCAGCTAGTCATCTGAAGAGTCTGGCCCATCAAATGACTAACTCTCTTTTTTGCTATTTTGAAACCATAGCGTTACGAATGTATCTCTTCGCTCGCTTTCTAGCAACTGTATAAACAATCATCTGCAGTACAAGCGCCGCAAGGCTTATGAGTACGATTTGCTCAACCGAAGTAACAGGCGAAAAGTATTTTTCCCATTTTGGATCAGGAAGTCTTAACGCGTTATAAAAATATGAAGTACTAAAAGAAACGATATTTCCTAAAATAAGTGACAAATCTGCTCTAATCAGCCCGCTTAGATAAGATAGTACGACTGTAACCATGGCCATGATTATATAGTTTATTTTTGAATCATCTTCAAAATCTTTTCGTATAGATAGATAAACATATGGAATGCAATAAATGGTAAAAATTATAAAAGGAAGTATTCTTCTCATATAGCAATCTCTCCAATATTTAGGATTCGACATAGTTCTCTATTATTATAAATGAACGAAGAGAATTTTTTCCAGTTTTTTGTGCACAGCGAGTGTAGAAATACCCATATGTATCATGATTGTTTGTAAAATCATTTCTTAAGGCAAAGTAAAAAGCACTCTTGTGAGTGCTTTTTTACAGCATATTTATTTAAGCAGCACATGTGTTTATTCAACTATTCTTTGTTTACTAAAGAATAGTGCGTCTTTGTATACTACCTCTTTTACTCTTGACTGTAGCTTTTTTTCTATCCCTGCTTTAGCATTTTCAAAACATACTTTAAAGCGGTAGTTAAAATATAAAAGCACGTTAACTCGGTTCTTCAGCAAGTACCCAAGGGACTTCTATCTCAAAATTCAGTTGAAGTACGGGTCTGGCAAATCCACCAGGGACAAATTCCAAATTTTTAGAAAAGCCAATATGTAAATTATTACTTATTTGGATTGCATCATCTGAATTTATAATTTCAAGAGGCGTTTGAAGAGATACCTTACCTACAAGATGATAACAGCCAATATAGAAGTGTAGCCCATTTTCTTGAGGATCAAAATGTGATAAGTGATTACATTGAGAAGGATTAATACCTAGTTGGTAAAAAAGCTGAAGCTCTATCTCTGATCTTGACTTCATAGCTTCATAGAAGTTTAGACAATATAGACAATCGCACAAATCCCACTTCTTCAAATACTGTTTTTTTGTTTCTTCAACATCAATTTCTAAAATCCAATTATTAATCTTTATAGTTTGATACATAGTCTTCACTTCCCATACTTAGGCTATTTAGAAGTTACCTTCAGCTGCAGAATTCTTTAGCTTAATTTATAAGCTGATTAGAAAGATAAATTATAACGAATTAGCAAAAGCATCTAATAATTCTTCACTTTTATCTTCTGAAATCAATTCCTACCATTAGTCTCTTCCTCTCTCTACATTCTTTCTAAGTTTAATAGATGCTAAAAAAGAGGACAGCTAGGTAGATATTAAACTACTATCTGTCCTCTTCTGACCGTACTCTTATCAAAATCTTTTAACGAAGCCATAATTAAGTAACATTTTCTACAAACTCTTCTAGAGAATCATACATTTCTAAAGCGTCCCATTCACCCATACCATGTTCAGCTGTAAAAACTGGATAATCTTCATTCGCTATATCAATAAAAAGCGGGTCACCGCCGATTTCTTCATCATACCCTATGACAAACCAGCTTTCTTGCCAATCTCCTTCTTGATTCCCTATAAGGGAATTGGCTTCTAGATCTTCTCTATAGCCTAATTGTCCATCTAAAAACTCGCTTTTAAGATAGATATAATAAGGAGTAGAAAGAATTTCTCCCACTTCATCTTCAAATTCTACTTTCACCGACGTACCTGGAAGTGCTTTAAGAATTTTATAGATTTTCTCTATATCCGGCTTTATCATTTGCTTCTCCCCTTTAATGATCTGTATGATTTATCGTGGCCATTACCCATTCTTCTAAGCTATCTGCTATTACTTCGCGCTGTTCCCAATCGTGCCAAAAGGTGATAATTTGGCCGACTTTTCCTCCTTCAGCCGGATCCAAGTCTATACAAATATCATCTCCTCCCCCATTCGTGGCAATCGAAATCCAACGCGGGTTCCACCACAATTCTTTTTTCACTGGTCCAACAGGTTCTACTTCTGGAAAATCTTCAAATTCTCCTCCGTCTAAAAGCTCTTTTAAGGTTTGCCACGTATACAGAATCTCCTCTAGAGGTAATAGAGTATAATTTTCAATAACTCCTATATACTCATCGCTCTGTCCATTATGTATCATTAACCAGTCTTTAAGGTTTTGGGGGAAGGTTAGTCCCATCTTTTGTTCAACCGCTGCAATTTCTGATTCAGCAGCTGCTTCGTTAAGTGTTCCTACTGCTTCTGGCCGATTTATTCTCAACCACTGTTCAAATTCATGCCAAACCTGCTTCATTTTAAAGGCCTCCTTATATAACATTACTAAATGAATCTATGAAAATGATCCTGTACTTTTTAAGCTTATACTAATTATGTATGGGAATCTTATGTAAATAAACTGTTTTATTACTTTCTACTACATGAAACGAACATCAATTAGCTCGCTTAACCTCATTTTATTCGCCTGGTTACCCCCCTCATCTATAAAAACAAATAATCCTCCTAGAGAATCAACAAACTGAATAACTCCTGTTTCTGTTATACACTGCCCATGCTTGTAATACGTCAGGTACACTTTTTTATGTGTATGAAGCGCTTCAATCAAAGTGAAATTAATCTGTTCCATTTGATCTTCTGTTAAAAAAGGTTGTGGTATTTCTGCTTGTTTTTTTATAATTTCCTGTAATCCTTTGTATTGCTCTGGCATAGTGGCGAACGGTCGCCATTTTTTCATTCCTCTGTTCTGCATAGCAGCTTCCTCCTTTATGCTTTATGACCTCCTAGAAGGCCGTTTCGATAACGAGCCGTTGAATGATCGAGATAGCTTGAGGCCCGTAGAACGCTATTCTTTCCATAACGAAGACGAATGTCATCGATCGTTTTTGCAAGTGCATAGGCTCTTTCCCGCTGATCAATATCCTCAAATAAGCTCATTTGTTCTTCTTCTTGAATGCGTGTGTTCGACAAGGAAATCCCAATGGAACGAATCGGCATTCCGCTATCATGTGTATGTAAGATGGTTAAACAATACGGAAAGATATCTTGGCTTAAATTCGAAGCTCTCCCCATTTTCTTTTGTCTTGAGAAGCCTCCACCTGTTTGTTTGCTGTAACCAATAGATAAATGAACAGTCTGAGCCACTACTTGATGCATGCGTAAACGAAAACATACATCGTCCAATAGCTCTAACAGCAATAACTCCACTTCTTTTCGGTTTGTATAATCATGGAATAGAATCTGACTTTTTCCAAATGAACGAGAGCTAGGAATGTACACATCAGAAATGCGACTGTAATCAATCCCATTCGCATGTTGATACAACTCTTCACCCAGAATGCCAAATTCTTTTTGTAACATCTCCTTTGAAGAAAGAGCGAGTTCTTTGATGGTGTGAATGCCTAACCGTTGTAAGCGTCTTTCCGTAGCAGACGAGATTCCCCAGAAATCCTTCATCGGATGAATGGACCACAGCTTAAAGGGAATATCCTCATACCGCCAATAAGCAACTCCTGTTGGGCTATTCTTGGCCTCATGATCTAAGCTCACTTTTGCCAGTAAGAGATTGGGACCGATTCCGGCAGTAGCTGTCAGCCTTGTTTTTTGATAAATCTCGTTGATGATTTTATAGGCTAATTCTTCTGGTGTTTTAGCGAATAAATGCAAAGAAGTTGTCGCATCAATAAACAACTCATCAATGCTGTACGCATGAAAGTCTTCAGGAGCCACATACTGTAACACCAAACTAGAAATATAGTTCGAAGCCTTGATATACCTCTCCATAGATGGATTCACGACATGGATATCTTTTCTTTTAGGAATATCGAAAAGACGGCTTCCCGTTTTGATTCCTTCTTTCTTTAGTAAGGGTGTGGCAGCTAACACAACCGATCCAGACCGTTTGATATCTCCTACTACCGCAAGCTTTGTTTTTAGCGGATTCAATCCCCGTATGACAGAAGAAACTGAAGATAACGATAGGTAGCCTACTAAGTGTAAAATCTGGTATGATTCCATTCTCTTTTGGGCTTTCCCCCGTTCCACACCGTGCGTGAGACTTTCACCTCACACGGCGCTCCAGCAATTCCTAAGTTTGATTTCTACTAAGTCATAAACATTTCATTGGTTTAGTTTATTAGAACAAAGTTAGTTGTTCATAGAAAGTTTTGTTAGTACAGATTAAATTGTTTCCCACAAGAAATCGCAGTTTATTTAATTTCTCTATTTGTTTATCTGTCATTTTTAGTTTGTCCACTAGCTTTTTTGCCAGAGGTTCATTAGTTAGATGTATCAGCTTGTGAATTTCTGATTTTACGAGAATAAGATTTGCGTAATTGTCGTCCTGCGTTTCGCTCCATAATCGTTTGTGATGACAATGTATGTCCGTCAGTTCAAGTTTTTCATTCATAACTCCACACCTTCCATTTTGTGCAACGAATAGGGAGATTCGATTATCATTGAACTCAATTGTTGCTCTGTCATTAATTACTGGATGTTCCCTTAGCCACCTTAATTCTGCTTCGGTCACGTTTTCCAGTCCTTTATGGATTAGTTTGCGTCCTTCTGATGTGTATTTATTAATAGCTATACGTTTACTCATAGGATTCTTATGCAGAACATACGCAAAAGGAAGAATTGGTTTTTTCATGTAAAACCTTATGGTTTTTGATCCGAGATAGGGAATAATTCCTTTATCTTTACCAACATATTTACCTACCCTTGAGAAACCGAAGGTGTCTGCTTTGCTACCTCTCGGAAGACGATTGTACATTTTCCTAGTTAAGTTTCTTCCTGGCCAATGGAAATCTCGACTTACATGGGTGGCAATACAATAGTAGTTGTGCGCTCCAATCACCATACTGTTGTACTTTCCAATATTCCTAATTATCTCTTGATGGCTTGCTGATTTTTGTAACTTTTTGATTTGGTCTGTTAATTTAGCTATTTGAATTTTGATAGCTTTTGGTGATACATGCGTCTCTGCCACGTATTTGGTTTTTCCCGTGGAAAGGCGCTTACCTTTCTTGGTCGCCTTTAAGGTAAAGCCAAGAAATTCGCTTCTTTCCTTTTTTAGGTTCGTCACTTTGGACTTTTCTTCAGAGATAGGAAGTTTCAATCTTTCCTCGAGCCATCTTTTACACGCTTTGTAAATCTTTTCGGCGTTGCTTCTTATATTCGTAAATATTTTGAAGTCATCTGCATATCTCACTATGTACATTGGTTTTAGTCTGGTTTTTTTAAGTTCGACATTCTCGTGTGAACGGTTTTGAGCTCCTTGCTTTGTTAGCTTGGGCGTCACCTCTTTTACCACGAACGTTTCCCACTGTCGGCTTATCCACCAATCAAATTCATTCAGATTGATATTGGCAAGTAGTGGACTTAAAATTCCACCTTGCGGTGTTCCTTTTGTAGGATATACAGTTGAACCATCAGTCATTATGATTGGGGCTTTGAGTATCTTTCGTATAATTACTAACAGTTGTTTATCTCGTATTCCCAATGTCCATAATTGTCGCATTAGCTTTACGTGGTTTACTTCATCGAAGAATCCTTTAATATCAACATCTATAACGAAAGTTAAATCTTGCCGATTAATCTTTCTAACTGAATCTGCAATAGCTTGTTCGGCAGACCGATTAGGTCTGAATCCATAGCTCCTAGGGCAAAAGTGTGCTTCACATATCGGTTCCAGAACTTGCAAGATACATTGTTGGATAACTCTATCCCAAAAAGAGGGTATGCCAAGAGGTCTGGTTTTCCCGTTTAGTTTTGGGATTTCCTTTCGCCTAACTTTACCTGGTGTGTAATTTCTAAATCGCCTTTTAACAGACTTAACAAAACTTTCTTGGGACATTTTTTCGACAGTTTTAATGGTGATTTTATCGACTGATGGTGTTCTACTTCCTTTATTTCGCTTAATATTTCGATAGGCTAGTAGGATATTTTTCTCAGAAACGATTATTTTCATTAGTTGTCGAAAGTTTTCTTTGTTCTTTGCCCTTTGATACAAGTTATCGAAGGTCTCTGTCATACTGTAGTATTCTGAGTTTCGAATATTCTTGTCTTTGAGCCTTTTTCCCACTGAGTGTTTATTCATGGTTTGTCACCGTCCTTTAAAATTCAGTGACCTTTTTAGTCCTACCAGAATCCACGCTAGGATTTAGTGAAATCATATTTTAACCTTAGTTATTGCCTTGTGGCTGTTCCTCCAGTTCTATTACATAACCTTCATTGGTCGTGCCACTACTTTCATCTACCATTAAAGAGGGTTATATCCTTACGGAATTTCCCCAACTAACTCGACATGCCTGCCTAGTTCTATTTCACACTATACGTTGGTAGCTTCCGACGTTCCTTTTCAGTTATCAATGATTGTACTTAGGTGCTCACTCTACTCCGTGGTTTGCTCCACTGCCTATAACAGTGTAAGAATTAGGGCATTTTCGATTACCTTTGTTTCCTTAAACCAAGTCATCTTTTCAGACCCGACTCATTTCTAAGCCGTAAAGTTATCGAAGCGTACATTCGCGAGTTCGTCAGTGGTTTGTCACATTCTCACCTTATATAATCGACGGCATACATTACTCGTCCAGTTCCATCGGGTTTATTATTCCCTTTGGCTTTCGGTTACCTATAGAAAGGCACTTCGGGTTACTTTCATGCATATGTCACCCAGCTATGGTTGCCCAAGCCGTTGCTGCGACTTGAGGTTAGGGCATATTACCGCAGAAGTTTCAAGGCGTTACCCAATCATTCCTTCTGTCACTGAAAAAGTTATACCTCTTGTAATCTAAATTTAGAATCCATTGAGATCAATCTCTCCCCGTTAGGTTATTAGCCTAACTTTTGAAATTAACGTCTCGCACCGAAAAATGCCTTCATATCGATGCATATAATGACTCTGTTTGGTAGCTGGGCATAATCCATTGAAAGAACTCCTTAGATAAAGAACGTTTGTTCTCTATTATATACGAACAAACGTTCTTTATTCAATGGAAATTCTAAATTTTTCCCGATTATTGTTACTGCAATATGATATATCTCTTTTTAATCAACTTACAGAAAGGTCTATATAACTATAAAAATAACAAATTATTATTTTTATGTATATTTTTGTTACATTTTCTGTTTTTGTATAGTATAATTTCTCATTGTTGACAAAATATGAAAAAGGGGAGAAAATCAAGTGGTAAAGAATCGAATTTTAGTTAAAGCCTTTTTATTAATGATTTTAGGTCTATTTTCGTTTAGCAGTATATCTTACGCAGATGAATGGAACGATGATGAATTTCAGAAGTTAGTTTTGGAAGAAAAAATTGAAGTATATGGATTAGATGAACTTAAAAATGCAGGGATTTTAGAGAACGATGCAATCAACAAAGTTACATATACTGCTTTTTTTGAAGATGGAGTTAGTTACGATATCAATTTACAAGTGACTACAAACACAAGTGGGGCTATTACGGCTGTTGTATCTGATGCTTCGACAAGTACTTTTGAAGCTTTAAAAAGAAGAGGTAAACCTAAAAAGGGAAAGAATAACACTGTTCCATATAAATTAAATGGTGGAATGAACAAATCAAGCTTTATCAATGAGCACGCATATGATAGGCATAAGTATAATCCAAAGAAAAAATCTACACCTAATGATACTCAATATGGTCGCAATGTTGATGTCAAAAAATTAAGAGAAGAAACTATGAATAATTACGATAATAAATGGTCACAAACTGATAAAAAAGGAAATACTCAAGTTTTTTACGCTAAACGTTTTGATTCTAATATTAGTACCTCAGATACTTCGACAAGAGATCATAGAGTTATAATAAATAAAAGCAACTCTGCAAAGAGTACGCAATTTCCACTAGCATTCTAATTGTGCTATAGATAAGGGGTAGACAACAAATGATTAACGTAAAAAAAAGCCAAGTTTTTATAGAGCTTGATATAGCTAATTGGGATAATACTGAGTTTGGTAGCACTTTGTATGAAATGTGTGAAACTAACAAAGAATATGAAAATGATTTAGTTGAAGTTCACCAAGTTGTTTTTCTTGGTAAACGAAAAAGCCAAGATCATTATTTAATCATTTTAAATATTACTCAGGATATAAACAATTTAGGTAAACCTGTAGAAAATTTATATAGATAATCTAAGAGGCTGGGCTTTGTCCCGGCCTCTTATTATATTCTAGTTCACATAAGTTTAATTATCGGAACCATACAAAAATATGAGCTCTTGGTATACAAGGGCTCTTTAACTTTCCATCTTTTCTTTACATAGTTATTTCGTCATTACATCATCTTCCTCAGTAACATATATTTTAAATCTTTATAAAACGCAATTTTATAACTTTCAATTGCTACTATGTTTTCATTCACAAGTGAAGCCTCTTCTTACTGTTCAATAAAACCTGCCTTAAATCATATGATTAATTCCACAACAAGTGGATTAATTTAATTAAAATAGAAAAAAATGATATTATTGGATATTAGGAGGTATTTATGTACAAATTTTTGATTTTTATTATAGTAGCGTTTTATATCGCTCATTATGTCGAAAAATACTTAAGAAAAAAGATGCACTTAGAAACCGATCCAGATATTTATAGAAAAAAAGTAAACAGGTGGCACTCAAGAATAGAAGTTGTACTATACATAATATTTTTATTTTCCCTAAGCTATTATAATCAAGTTCCTATGTGGATTATTTTAGCTGCTTTTTGTATTGTTTATCAGGGATTTAATATATTTATGGAATGGAAATTTGCAAGAGAAACAAAGGAACACCTTTTAGCCGTTATCTTCTTCTTCTTTTATTTAGCTTCTATAGGAGTTGGTACTTTGTTAAATGTATTTTAAATAGGAGTTGAATATTATTGCTAAAAACATTTTTATACCTCTTACTATTATTGTTAGTAGCATCTCTTATTACAAAGTATCTTGCTATAAAATTAAATGTTAAAGATGACCACGACACTGAAAAAATCATGTAAACAAGTGGCATAAATGGGTAGAAAAAAGTTTTTATATTGTTTTTATTATACTCTTTATTGCTTTTGAACAGCTTCCTATGTGGGTCATGTTAATTATTTTCTGTTTATGTTATTTAAGTTTCCGAATCTTTATGGAGTGAAGATATAACAGAGAAACTAGGGAATATTTAATATCATTTAGTCTCCTGATATATTTTTTAATAGCAATTATTATTGGAGCAATATTGAATGTTTTCTAATGGTTTATTTATACATACACAAAGAGCTATGTACGTTATAAAAAGCATAGAAAATAAATACACTATAATACATAAGAGCAGGTGGAAATAATTTTTATACCTATATTAGTTTTACTAGTTGGTTTGTATCTATTAATCTCGGGAATTTTAATCATCGTAAAAGATAAAAACACAAAAGGAAAGACTAAAAAAACTTTAGTTGTTTTAGCAGTAGCATCCGATATAGTTACTGATCCAGTGTCGTCTTCTGGGTTCCGTATTATGCTTGGTGCTGTTCTTATAATAGGTGGATTAATTTTATTATAAGAAATACCTATTGGTATATAACTATGTTTCAAAAGGATTCATATCGATTAACCGGTATGAATCCTTTTTTATTACTAAAAATGTTCGTAAAAGTGCATGGATTCCAGAAGACGTTCGTAATTGTTTTTATAACTTAAGCAAACGATAAAGATGATAGATTTCTTACGAAAAAGAAAAGTTCGTAAAGGTATACCTTTACGGACTATGTATTCTTTATCATTTGAATGTAAAGACTTTTACTACGCTCAAATTATTATCTCTATACAAAGAAAATTGATACTTTCCCGCAGAAAGTTTTCCTGAACTAATTTTAAATTCGTAACCCGCAGTGGCCTCGTCATTAGGAATAATTTCTTCCATTAAAACATTGCTCTTATCCTTGATATTAGCTAATTTTAGTACAAACTTTTTATTTTGTTTTTCCTTTTCCGAATTTTCTTTAAAATGTGTAGAGACGATTATTTCCTTATTTCGATCCACTTTATTCTGTGGATCAATAATGTGTTGAGATTCATCATTTGTTTTATATCCTATTTCTATATTATCTCTTTTGATTTCTCCATCTTCTTTGAGTATAAAAAAGAAAAAAGTAATAGAAATTAATAGAACAAATAAAATCAAAAACCATTTACTTTTTGACATGTAAATTACCTACTTTGTTATATTATAGTAGATTTATACCATAATAACGTTTTATTCACAACAGTATATACAAAGGAGCTTTTTTAAGATATTAGGGCATGTAATTCTGGGGATTTATGCCTTTGCGAACTGTACCTTTTTATAGGATAATCGAAAGCTACGTTATTGAAATTTTGAATTTTTGTTATCATTGATCTTTCTAAAACAATTTATTGTATATACACTCTTAGTTAATGTAGGAGAGGTTTTGAGAAATAAAAACACCAAGGTACTTTACCCTACCTTGGATTTCCTTTTTTCATTAATTATCTCAGCTAATATCCCCATATTGACTCAAAAATGTTTTTAATTCATTTAACGTAGCTAAAATAAAACTTTGATCACTTTCTATTTCAAATTGCAGTACGTTTTCCAAATAAGGCTTCTCTCTATAATAACCTTGGATAACGACTTGACCTAGATTATTAAATTCAAATTCTATTTGAAGAGACGTTTCGTAGTTTATAAAAGTGGCTATGCCTTGGAGGGTATTATAGCATTTGTTTAATGCTTGATAAAATTCATACATATCGTTTGTAGTGAACCACAATTCTCCTAATACATAGTAATTCCCAGTCTTTATTTCAACCGTTCCTTCAATATCATAACCTCCAAAATGACTTTTTTTATTGGAAAACCCATATTTCTTTTCTGACTTAATTTGAATAAAGCCCTGTTTACCTTCAATTTTAATTTGATTCTTGCATCTCTTTTCTCAACGATAGTACTTATATCTTTATTAAGATAATTGAATACCATGTTTTATTTTCTCAATCCATTCTTGAATTTGTCTATTGTCGTAGAAATATATATCGGGTTCCATCTCTAAATCGATGCCTAATAAGAAAATAAAGTATTCATGTAATTGATTCTCATTTAAGGAAAGATTACTTCTATTATCTAGATTTTGAACCCATTTGTAGGCCCACATATTAAATTGCTCTCTAGATACGTCTCCTTTGAGAACATCTTCTAGCTTATTTATCAAATCTTTGTTTGTTGGCTGACTTTCAAACATTCGTTTCACCTTTTCAAAATAGATATTTATTAAAGTTAGTAAAATAAAGACTTTCAGTAGTACTTTAACCTAATCGATCACATTCATAAGAACTTCACAATCACAAAAACCACCATGATTTTGTAAGGCCTTTACTAACTTAGACTTTTCGTTTCTTAACACGTTTATATCCAACCACTCTCTGGTATAAATTAACGTATGATTACAACCATACGATTCTAATTTTTCTTGTAGATATATTTCTAACGATTTTAATTGCTCTGATGTTATTCCAAGCTCTTTCCATTGGTTTCCGTATTCTGTTAGCATAGCTAATCTTTTTAGTAACTTTTTATCTTTTTCGCCAAGAGATAGGGCATTCTGAAGTGCCGTTAAGGCCTCGTTATAATTTAATAGATATTCTTCAGCCTCCGATAGCAATTGCCAAGCTAAAGCATTAGTAGGGTATTGGTTAACATAATCCTTTAAACCTTTTCTTGCTACTAAAAGATGAGGAATGGCCTTTTTTGAGGGAGCTCTTCTTTGATAAGACCCTTGCATAGCTAATTTTTGTCCTGTGATTAATTCAATCCGTAAATCCAGTAAATTATCCATCTACGTACCCCCTTGTTTAAAACCAATATGCCTTCATTCCTCTTAAGAATTCTTGGGTAATGGGCAATCCAGAGCTGTAACCTATTACAGAATCAATCCCGCAGTAAGGACAGATAGCAGTATCATCGTCAGTGTCTATCCATTCTTCAATTTTCATCGGATGAAACATTTTCAAACAGTAAAAACAGCCGCATATTTGATCTTGGACTAAATTCTCCTTATTATTCTTACAAAATTGATGTGCTCTTTGGAAATTCTGTAATGCTTTATCCTGTTTTTCTAGTTGAAAGGTATTTACCAGCTCTATTCCTGCATCAACAAGCCTTTTTTGAAATATTTCCTTATGTACATCACCACATTGAAAAATAATATGAAAAGGAGTCGGTTCCGTAGGGAAAGAATCATAATACCTACCTTCAGTCCATTCTTGAATAGTGTTTTTTAAAATATTGATTAAAATTTTAAAATTTTTCTTCTTCTTTTTTAAAATGAGATGTGCGTCCGTAATGAATAAGATGTATCTATCTGCAGGAAGCCAATCTAGATCATTTAAACACTCGTCAAAAGCAGCCCAATTCTCTCCAAAATAATCTGGGAATTGGAGAGCAGCAGCCCATTCATCCATTAGACCTGTGATATTCCTACACTTTTTTCCCCTAATTACTTTGAATTCTGTCTTATTTAATTCCCTAGCTTGAACCTGTAAGTTAAATAATAATGCTGTATCTCCTACAGCTATATGAAAATAGGGAGCCCCTAACTTAATTAATTGATCTAAATTCATTCTCTGCCTCCCTTGAGCATATATGTAAAATAATCCTGTTAATTTAACCTTAGTCTTCGTAAAAGGAATTCCAAACTTTATTACGTTTCACACTCTCTAATAGCATATCGACTAACTGCAAGTAAGCATTCTTCCCAACTTGGTCTGCTGCAATGTAGGAGTAATTTCTTAAGTCGATCTTCTACAGCCTTAATATTAAAATCATTCATAATAAATAAGCCTCTACTTGTTTCGATTTCTTGGTCTTTTAGCATTGAACTTAGTCTACAGGGGCTCGTAACATATATTGAAAATACTTCTATTGGGCTTTTATGTCCTTTTATTCCAATGTCAGCTTCTAATTTGACGTAAAAATCGTTATGATTCTCTCCCCATTCATCATCTATAATTGTTAAATCATATAAATGTAGTGTCAGCAATATCTATCATTCTCCCTTCTATACCAAGTAATCTAGTACTTATTCAAAATCATCAGGACACCAAATGGCGATATTATCGCCTGGGGTTGCTACTAAAAGCCAATCACAACTCCCTCCTGAAAAATGATCTCCTAATTGCCAACATTCATAGTTAGAATCGTGACCATTCACAAATAAAACTTTCCCTGATTCTAGCGTGATAATAAGGTGAGGAGATGAAGTTCCTAATACAAGATCCACTACCTTTTCTCTTCTCATGTCCCAAATATGCTTAAAATGCTGCTCTTCTGTATTAAATGGCACATCACTCTCTGATGATGGGTACGTATCATTAAATTCAGAATATACAGTCCAAGTTGTCTCGATGTTTAATACAAAATCGCCGTCTTCTTTTCTAGTGTAGTTAGTAAAATACAATAAAGTTATGGCATTATCGGTCCCAAACTTCACGCCATCTATTTGACTGCCTATAAGTAAGTGCTTCAGAATCCGTTCGGTAAATGTTTTATCTTCTATTTTCATTGTACTTACCCCTTTACGATTGTTTTGGTGTATACCCTAGAACAAATTAAGTACTGCAAATCTCTTTAGATATTAAAAAATGAGCTAAAAAGCCCACTTTACTGTAAAAATCCTTCTGACCAACCTTTTCTATTTGAAAATGTCTCATAACTACAGCCACTGTCATATTCGAATTCTTTCCCCTTTTTTAAATAATAAGCTTCCGACGAAAGAGACAGTAAGGTTTCAAATTCAGTGTCCTTGAGCATTTTTGAAGGATTAGATAAGACATCTTCAAAAACTTCTTTACCACGAGCGACTACTGCACATCGTGCATATAAGAAGAGGTCAGGTGAGAAATGTTGATCTTGTTGAGAAAAACAATATTCTCCTATTTCTTTTGCATGTTCTTCTGTATCTAATAAGAAAAGCTTATAGGAGAGAGTTTCTTCAAAATGTCTTATTTTCCATGCAGTGAAAGTAGAAAGTTCTTTGATAGCAGCCTCTACAATCGCCTCTTCATCTTCCTTACTCCAGTCTAATAAAGAAATAACCCTCCAAAAATTTTTCTCATCCAACATTTTTTTTGGTTTTGATATAGAGTTTTTTAAAGCGAGAGCTTCATCTTCTTTTTGAATTTCGAGTGCAAATCCTTCAGGATCAGTTTGTCTACGCCACTCAAAATAAACTGATAGAGCACAGTCTTTTGACCAATTTCCTCCGTATATATTAGATTCGATTCCCTGTTCCTCTGTAGTTAAGGACGTATTTCCAATAAAGATTAACTCTTTAGGAATTCTTCCATCTACCCACTTATATAATGGTTTCTTTGCATCACCTATTATAAGTTCGGTAATCAAAGCTTGATGAATTTTTTCAGAGTCAATTGTAGGTATTTGTTTGTCTATATAGCTTGTAATGCCAAGAAGATAAGAGCGATCAATTATATTCACTACTTTAACTGCACCATACTTATTCATCGGTAATGGGGTAGCAAAGATATCTCCTACTTGCACAGCTCTCTTTGAGTTCACTATATGTAATTCCTTTCAGTTAAAAGTTTAGTTATAAGTAGAATAACAAGTAATGCTAAAAGTGTATATAATAGACAGAGCTAGTTACCCTAGTAATCCCTTATATAATAATGTCCTAGAACTATATAGAAACCTTTTTATAGGAGGTATTAATATTGTTTGTACGTTTATATGTTACAGCAAAAAATAAAACTGAAGCTGAAAAAGATTTAAAATTTTTTTTAGAAAAGATAAACCAAATATTAGTTAAAGCTAACGTAGAAAGATTAGAGCCTTACTGGAAATTCGATGATGTATATGTTGTAGAACTCAATTTAATCGTGAAAAAGGATTTAAGTCTCAACGAACTAACTCAATTATTAGAGACGATTTCTGATAAATGGCAATACTATGGTGACCCAATTAATGAGTTTTTAGCTTCAAAAACGGCTGAAGGCTGTAACTATATATTAAAGGGTGTAGAAATGATCAACATTTATTTAGATGAATAAGATATAAAAAGTTAGTTAACATAGCCAATCCTTATACAAAGGAATGATTAGATTCATCTGCTAAACTAAATGCTAAAGAGCATTTAGTATCATTCGAGGAGGACATCCAAATAGTGAAGAAAATTTCATATCCATTTTATCCAAAATCAAATAGATATCTCATGCCCGGTCAATTTTGGCCCATTCCTTTAAGTGACGGAAGATTTGCTTGTGGCAGAGTATTAGAAACTAGTCCTGAATATACAAAAAACTTCATCGCTGGTTTAATGGATTGGGTAGGAGATGAACCACCTACTAGTGAGGATTTGAAAGGACGAATCATACTTAAACAAGGTGATGGACATATTAAAATGATACAAGAAACAGCCTTAGATGGCATGATTTCTGGTTATAGGGATTTAGAATTAGACAATTTAGAGGTAGCTTATTTTAAATCACAAGAAGCCTTTGCAGATAATTGTATGTTGCAAAAAGGATACACAGAAATTCGACCTATAACAAGAGAAGAACAACAACTGTATAGTACTTTTTCTACATGGGGTTACAGCGTCATCAAATTTAGGGCCGAGGATATGTTTGTTAAGAAATAAATATTACTAAAAGATAAATAGACTTTTATCAAGATAGAAAATATATAGATGAATGGGTGTTAATGATGGATAGTAAAAGAAAATACTTTAAATATAATGAAGACGATATTCTTGAAATACTTTCTGAGTACCTTTATACAGACTGTAATTCTGAAACCATAGGCTCAAAGGCAATAATACTCGGTGAACCTGGGAAAGATCTACGATTAGTTGCAGTTGTAGGGGATGGTGAAGACGAGAAGCTTTATGAAACAAACTTAGTGGAAGTTGATCAAAAAATAGATTTCAATGGTTCACATTAAAAATACAATCTAGTTGACGTAATCAGGACTATGAGAACACGTAAAAAAGAGAGGAGACACAAATATCTCTTCTCTGTCTTAATCTGTTATCTATAAAGGTTCTGGTTGATTGCCCTTTTAATAGGACCTTTTTTAGCAAAATGCCATTCAATGACATGATCTGCCAACCGATCATATAAGTCATCTTCTAAATAGGGTTCATACTCAGAAGTAAGTAGGATATTTACATCAGATTGAATTTCTAATAATATATCTGGCTCAAACACGTCGTTGTCATTTAATATTTCTAAAATATATAAACCCAACATTTCAAAACCTTCATCCCAATTCCCATTCCCATTGCTTTGAGCTTCCCATCTTAGTTTTTCAATTGCCCTAATTAGTTCACCCTCTACAATGTCTGATTGCCCATTTTTAGGGACATATTTAGTCCATATTTCTTTCGCTTGTTCAAAGTATTTCATTTGTTCTCCCCCCAGTAACTAACTGAATAGAAATATTCTTCATAAGAAATATTTAATCCAAATTTGAAATCAGGAGCAACTATGTAGAAGTGTGAATACATAAAATTATTTCCCATAAATTCTGTTATGTTGTTATATAAAGTATTGTTTAAACCTTTATCTATCATAATATTTCCTGTTATATTATTCATTCCATGTCCAATAATAACGTTATGTTCTTTCAAAAAAAACATAGAGTTCCCTAATTTATTTAAAGTCTCTTTTAAATATTGTTTGTCTATATGTACTGTACCTGTCTTTTCAACAAGCTTATGGAAAATTAAAAGGTGCTTATGAGATAACCTAATGCTTCTTGATAATTCTCCGCGAAGGTGTTTATTAATTTCATTGCTATCGAGAGAATTGTACAGCTGAAATATCTCTTCATAACAGACTTGCTCCTCTAACAATCTGTTATGTTCATTCGTTTCTTTACAACTCTTAAAATCTTCAATTCTTAATTTATAGTCAAAATATTTACCAAAAAGAGCAATAACCTTTTCTCTTTCGTTTCGTACATGGTTTTGTTTTAATAACCTTTTCATTTTCTGCTGTCTACTATCCATAAAATTCTCCAAACTTAAAAATTCTCTTAGTTAAGAGTTCGATTATTTAAAGAATATCAATCTATTTCAATGATGTATACCATATAAACTTATTTACCATAACACGAATTATAAGAACCATCAGCTATTATAAATAATCTATAGGATTGTTATTTTGAACGTATCCATAAACTTTTATAACATTATCTTTCGTTTCTCCTGGTACGTTAATTGTTCTAAGTTCATTTATCACTTGGCCCTTCTCTTCCAAATTTTCTACCTTTATTTCTAACCATTCAATGTTTTTATAATTACCTTTGAAATGATAAAACCAATCTCCATCCCAATCACTTATATACTTAGTTTTGACATCTTGTGTTCTCCAAAATGCATTTATAGAACAATCATTCATTTTATTTTTAATTTCTTCCCATTTGGTATTATTCATTACTGATTGATATTCACAAAACCTCATAAAAAAGCCACTCCCTTAGTTGTCATAAGCATAATTATCCTCAGAAAAGTTATTTGGTACATATTAAATTATTAATTATCAATAATTGGTGATTCCTTAACACCTAAAACTTCAATGCTGTTACAATAAAAATCGATATCTTGATTTTCTACATCATGCACTTGAAATCTAATATTTTCCCAACTTCTATCACGAAGATCTATTATCTCTAATATAGATAACTGTAAAGCTCCCCCACTCGCATATAGTTTGAAATTCCCTACGCCATAAAAATTCATACTAACTTCATGAAAGGTATGAGCACCTTTAGTTTTTAAAAGAAAGACTATATGTAAATTAGTTTTGTTCTCTTCATCAAACAATAAACTGTTTCTATACTCTGTAAAGTACCTTACTTCTATAATATATTTCATATCTAAAAAAGAAAAATCTGGTGAAAGACTAGTTAGCAAATGAAAGTTTTTTATTTTTAACATTTTAATAATCCTCTCTTCAATATAACTTTTCTACAGGTTCCATATATAATGAGTTATTTGTGTTGCCACGGTGGATATCTCACTAGCTACTCTTTAATTCGCATGATTGGATCTTGATCATGAAATCCTATACATAAAGGAACATCAACTTTGATGTTTTTTACAGCTTTCGCGAAAGCTACAAGCGTTCTTACAATTAAAAATAGCGTTATAACCCTTTCTTTTTCCGTAGCATCAAAACCGTTCTCTTGATAAATCTGAGCAAACTCTTTGTTACTAGGTCCTTCAATTTCGTCTATCCAATCACTGGCCCAGTCATCATCTTCTTCAAAGAGACTACTATATCCATCACAAATAAAAAATGTACTTTCCCAATCACTATCCATATCATATTCAAAATAAATGGCTTTTGCAGACTGTGCATTTACTATATGCACAGCTTCTTGAAGGCTACTCTTTACTTGCGTTTGAAAAGTATCTAAATTTATATTATGAATCCGTTCTGCTTCATTACCTTCCACGTTAGTAGAGCATAATTCATAATACTTAGCTTCCATTTCTTCGTATGATTTCTCAAACAATTCTCCTTGTAGTTCATCTAAGCAATCAAAGATATTCATTAAGTTTCTTCCTTTCCATAAGTACCGTCTAAATAATTAAAAGCTAATGATCGATACTTACTATCTAGGTAATTTTCTACGTTTTTTTTGGGGTGTATATATAGAATCTGAACTTGAAGACAGTGCTTGTACTAACGCACATTCATATAATTCTTTTAATGTATCGCTCTCCGCATAAACCTTCATATATTCAATACCGTTAGAGGCCGAAAAGCAAAGACCAACTAGCTTTTCTTTCGTAACTACATCTTTACAAAATCTAATAGCTGCAGCACTTTCTCCTGAATTAGGATTTTCCGAAATACTAGGATCATAACAGGAAGTGAAAATATTTAGCTTCTTAAGCTTTTCTGGCTCTAGAAAGATTAAGATAGAACCTCTCTGCCATCCTGTTGCATTCCAAAGTTGTTCATATCCTTTGATGACTTCCTTTTTTAAATCTAGTTTGTATTTGTTACGAGTAAAAGAAAGTATATCATTACACTGTTGAAATAATTCTGTATCTTTTTTGAGGCCATACACATAGCACTCTTTGGCACAGAAGAGTAGTGGTCGGAGAATTAACTCATGTGCTGGAAGTACCTCATTTTCTTCATAATCGTAGTATCCATTTGGGATTAAGTTAACAAAAAAATGATCCAAAAAAGCTCCACCTTTCAACAAAAAATCAATTATTTTAATGGAACAAATACTGACTATAAAAATTTAGCGTTTGTTTCATTCGGATATATCTTTAATATCAAATTCAAATACAGATTTTTTCTCCTCTTTAGACATGCCAGTAAAAAACTTTTTATGTACTCTTAATTTTCTCGTCTTTTCAGGTAATATCGTTTCTAACCATGTGGCTCCTATAGGAGTATGCTCTGGTTTAGCATTTATCTTTTCGAGAAATTCTTCATATTCTTTTAAAACTTCCTCATTTATGAGTGAAACATCTATTTTCCTGTTTTCATAATCAAGCCTAGCAAGATCTTCTGCTGTAATATATCCTTCAATTGTCTTTACAACTCCAAATTCTGAAGGCATACGCTTACTATTTAAAGAAACGAAGAAATAAAGATAATTTGGTAAACGAAAAAGTCCCTTTTTTGTATCTTTTTTATTTGCAAGATAGAGCCAATCTCCCCGGCTAGCATAACAATTTAAATCTTTATTATTAAACCCCACTAACATTTTCTTGTACTTCTTCATAATAGTAACTCCCTCATACAATAATTAGCTTAATTATATATTCTAAGTTGTGAATGTTGTATAAATTTATAATATAGTCGGGCAGGTGAGCGCTCGTTAGAGTACACACTTGCCCGACTTAAGTGAAAATCTATATCTCATACAACTTATTAAACATAACTTATGTTGAGGTATAATAAGGTTACCAATTATATAAAAGTGAGGACTTATAATGATAAATGAACCCTATGGACAGCATTGGAAGGGTCATAAAGGATTTAGAGCTATTGAAGGTAGTGGTGTTTATAATCATCGTTTCGGAGGACAAGAATGGAATGTACCAAAATGTCAGTTATGTGGCGAAGATTTACATCAGATTTTATGTTTTGATCTAAAGGATGATAGATTAAGTGAACTAAGAACTTCTAAACTTGAGGAATTACCTTTAATATCATGCTTAAATTGTTCTACTGTATGGGAGCCTCAACTATTTCAATTAAATCCAACAACAAAAAATGTTACTGTTTTAAGCCAAAATGATAAGGGAAAATGGATTCAAGACGAAGAAGATAAAATACCTGTTCCTCTTCCTTATACGAAATTCAAACTTATTAATATGTTAGGAGAAGATATACCAGTCAATGAAGACGCCTACTATGATGCATTTGACTTATTTGGTCGGGAGTATATATGTAGAGTGTTGGGAGCGCCTCTATACGTGGAAAATCCAAATGATATAAGCTGTCCAACCTGTAACCATGACATGCAATATGTTTCCAGTATCACTCATGATTTTGAAGTAGATCTTGTATCCGTGGTGGACCTTTTCTTGGGAGAAATGATTATCTATTTTTATTTTTGTAAGGAATGTTTAACCCTAAAAACAGAGGTACAAGGTACGTAAGCTAAAAAAAGCCCTCGTAAGGGCTTTTTTTACTTCTAATGATAAAAATATTATGGTAACTAAAATGTATAATTTTACGAACATATACCTTTCTATTTTTTAATATAGATAATGAATTTAGTTACCATTTTCGTCAGACCATTTGTCTTCACTATCGATCCATTTGTTCTTCTTTAAATCAAAAGATTCTATATCATCATGAAAGTCTAGATAAACAGGCAGCTTTATTCTATTATCGCCAGCTTTATTCCAACAAGAAATAAACCAGTTTGAAATCAATTCTTTCTCAGCAGCAGATATTTCTTCTTCATTTTGTTCATAAAAATCCCAAAACTCATCTGAATGCTCGTCGGCTAGCTCATAGTATTCAAACTCTTCAAGTAGCTCATAACTACCTGAAAAAATGGCACGATTGTTTCCTTCATAGAAAATTTCATTCGCTTCATTGTCCATAGAAAACATCCTAATAGACAAATCAAATGGCTGAATGAAGATTTCAAAGTCTAGTAAGTCAATGTCCTTATAATAATGAAAAGTATGTACTTTTTCGATATTGTTAATTAACTTATCTTCATTTTGTTCAAGTGTTTTCTTTAATGAACCAATATATGAATCAACCGTAAATAACTTATCACCTTTATTTTCTTCTTTTGTATGCTTCCAAGTATCAAAACGCTCATTAATCTTTGTATTAATAGCCTCATAATTATTCCACGTATCTTCTACCTCATAAAGGGATTTTATATGAGGAAATATAGCTTCATAATCATCTAAATAAGTACCTTTATCGAAATCAAAGTAATCTTTTGTAAAGGCCCTTCCTTCCGCATTCAGCATATCGCTGGCAAAGACGCCATCCCATTCCATATATATTTCAGTTCCGGTCATGTTCTTTTGTTTAAACTTTATAATCTCCTGCGCAGCTTCTTCTTCAAATTCTTTGCTATATAGGTTTTCTTCAATAATCCAACCGAGATACATTCCAGTATGAACGAATGCCTGCTTTTCACTCAAGTTACTTGGAAAATCTCCTTCATAATGCCATTTAGCTTTATCATAGACGGTTATCATGGCCTCTTCCTCTTTCTCTATATCTTCTATTAAGGTAGTTTCTTCTTGTTCACGACTACTTTTTTTATTTAATGAGTCTTCGCAGCCTTGCAGGAACAAAATAATAAACACAAAAAATGGAATGCACTTTAATTTATACAAAATTCCCTCCATGAATTACATTAAAAATAAACGATATACTGCATTATATACTGTAGAGGTTAAACAATATATATTAAACCAATGAAAATAAGATTATAGCAAAAAAATGTAGTCTCTAAAAAACTGGTTTAGCTTAATCATTGTTTGCGGCTATAACTGCTTTTTAATTGCTTTGGATTTAGTGGGGGTACACGAAATAACTGCTTTAGAAAATCATCGAAAGTATCTGCTATTTTGATATACTCCCATTCTATAGTATCGTTTGTTGAAGCTGAGAAGTTTTCTGCGATATACATAACAGTAGGATCTTGTGATCTATTACGATAATCCAACACGACCCAATAGTGAAAATCCGTCCACAAAACCACAAATTCACCGGTGAGTTTGACTTCTTTTAATAGTTCTTTGGAAGATAAGATACTTATGTCATCATTTTCAAAATGTATAGGGTCAATTGAATCAATATTTGCTCTTCCTCCATAAGGAATACTTTCTGCATCGCCATCAGGTAACATAAAGTGTGGGTAGTTTAATCCCCCACCATTTCTTATTTTCAGTAAATCCAATAATGAACTAGGTAACTTAATACCTAAAATAACTTCAGCTTTCTTTATGATTTCATCATTTATCGGATAATCTATACGCTTATATTTGCTATCGTCGCTCCAAAAACTATCTCCCAAATAAAATTCTTTTTTCAAAACTTCACCTTCTTTAATTTAACTTTATACTCAGACAGAAAGTATCTCTTTTGTTATTAGCTATTTTTAGACTCACCTTAGCGCTTCACTATCAGCTCTACGCTCCTACAATAAATATTGCACGATTACACCTTATATTTAACGTGAAAATAGTTATCGGAAATGAAAACCCAAGGCTATTACACGGCCTTGGATTTTCTTCTTGTATAAATCTCGATAGCAACTATGCCAAATGCGACCCCATAAGCAGTAGAGAATGCTTTTAGGAAATCAGCCTGAGATTTAAGTAATATATTAATAATTAAATTACCTCCAAAAAAGACTAGAAAATATAACAAGAATTTTATAGCACCTTTTTTCAAAACCTGTACCTTCTTTCGCTTTACGTGTTGAGTAATTGTTTTAATTCCTTTTTAAAGCTTTTATAATGCCAATTAATATGATCAAGTTCGACCTCTATTTCAATTAATTGATCTATTAGCTTCTCTTGGTCTAGTGAAGAACTAAGAGTGTCTGTAATCAATCGATCAAGTTTATTACTACTTTCGTAAATATCGTTTAAATCAACTGCTAATTCAACATATTCCTTGCTTGAATCGAGTAAGGAAATCTTCTTTATGAGTTCATCTACAATAGTTGGTTTCATTCTATCTCCTCCCCTTTAATTAGTGTATATTCTAGGTACTTCAAGCCTTCATAAAATGTTATTGAAGATGGTTAGAAATCTAAAATTGAATCAATGTTTTCGGCATATTCATCAACTAGTTGACACCCTTTCTCTTCAGCTTCTTCCTCCTCTAATTCCTTATCTTCCAACCACTGTTGATAATGACAAAGTTCATGAGCAATGCTTTCTAACATCGCATACAATGCATCTATTTTTCCTCTTTCTCTAATCAAGTCTTTATAATCCCCAGTAGCAATACGGATATATGGTTCAACATCTTTTTCGTAGGGAGCAAAGAAAGTGGCTGTTACCAACTCCTTTGTCGTCCGGTTCTTAATTTGATAATCCTTTTTTAGGTAAATAACAACTCGGATAGGAAACTCCATTTGTGTTCTTAACCATTTGCAAAAGTTAATGCACACTATTCTTACTTCTGGGTCTACGCCAGGCTCACTCCTTAATCTTAAGCCTGCTCTAGGATAGTCATTCATGCTTATTTACTCGCATTCAATCTTTTAGTGACATTAGTAGTTTAATAGAATGATTTAGTTCCATAAATTTCTTTATTTGTCATATTATCGACTCATTTTATCATACATCATGTATAATAAAGAAACTTAATAATAGAAAGTCGGGAACGAATTGAAAAAATTTCTTCTTTATATGTTATATTTCTCTCTTTTTTATGATGTGGTTCATTTAGTATATAGGACTATAGCAAAATATAGCCTTGAGAACCTCGTTTATGACGCCTCTTTAGTAATAAGAGATTTAATTGTCATTTTGATTATCTTTAAGATCACTCGTCCTAAGAAAAAGCGAACAAAGTTTAAGCACTTTCATAATGCGGCTATTATTGCAGAAATGGAAAGAGAATACGAGAAAGCACTTGAGATTAGAAATGAAGGTCTAAAGCTTTCAGGGTTGAGCAATGCGGAGCGCGCGGGTCTACATGCTGGAAATGGAGGAACATACCTCTATTTGAAGGATTATAACAATGCTACTTTTTGTTTTTGATAAAGCTTTTGAACTAGTTCAAGAAGAGAAATTTCCATATGATAAACAATACATTGAGGTTATTGATAGTTATGTAAAAGCGAATCGAAAAGAGGATGCTCTTAAGTTAGTGGAAAGTTTATTACAACGGCAATCTTATCATAAGAAATTTAGAAAGTTAGAACCCATAAGAGAGAAATTATTGACATAATACAATCAATCTTATGTAAAATACATGGTCACGACTGGGATGACCAAATGTACAAATTCAATCTTGGTTATAAAACCTTATATTTGAAAATATTTAATGGAGTGTACTTATATTGTTCATCTTAATTAGAAACTCTTTGATATTAGTTATTGTTTTTTATTTATCCATTTATGTCCTACCTGAAGTTTTACATGTTAATGAAACATTTTCAAAATACTTAACTGTAGCAGTTGTTGGAACTTGGCTTGTTAGATCTAATAATAGATGGTTACTTAATATGGCCTCTATACTTTTAGGGTTTTTAGGTCTTGGTCTTAGTTTTATAATTTTCGAATCATTTTTTCTGTAAATACTATCTAGTTCAGGATAGTACATGTGTAAAAGCTGGACTTTTATAAAGTGATTTTGAATAAGGAGTTATTTAATGAAAAGCCATTTAGATGGAATTGTTGTAGAAGGAGAAAGGGTAGGCATTTTTCTTTTAGGCATGTCTGAAGAAGTTTTGCTAGAAAGTCTGGTGCAACCATATAAAAGTGAAAAAAGACACGATTGTACAGTTTATCTAACTAAACACATGTCCTTTTTTATAGGTTTTACATGGTAGAGAAATCTTAGTAAGATTATCATAAAGAAAATGAAGTTTCCTATTATCCCTTAATTAGGTGGTGAGATTTTGTTTAACAAATTTAAACTTTTGTTTACAGCTAAGCAACAGGACGAAGCATCTGATAGATACGTTGAAGTACCAGCAAATGAAATAAATGAAGACTTAAAAAGTCATATAATCGCGTTAGAAAAGTTAGGCGGAAAATATAGTGAGGCTATTGAAAAGGAATACACAAGTAAATTTGAGTGCAACGGAAAGAAGAATTTAAAAATATGGGTTTGTAGAGACATTGATGGAGACCAGTTACCAGATTTAACTTCTAATCATTGCCTAGAAGGCGAGTATCGTTCTCAAGTTTCTATAAACTTCGATGGTTTCACAAATGAAGAGGATGCATATGTGTACTATATACAGTTGTGGTATTACTTTAGTGGAGGCCGTAAAGGTATAGGAACTCTATACGATTTATCAAAATATGACCTAGAAGCAAATATTAAAGAGCAGTTAGAAGTAATACTCAGAGAGGTATAACATTGTATGAGGAAAAAGAAGCGTCCATTTTAAACGCTTCTTTTTGTTGTCTAGAACAGCGACTAAGTATTCCAGGCCCATATATGATATATAGATTTTTAGTATTAATACTCAGTTAAAATCTCGGTTTCTTAAGATGAAGTTTCTTTTTATCTGTTCTTCCTCACCTTCAACAACTTCTGGGTAATATCTAGTTAGAAAATCAGAGAATTTTTCTCCCTTAGAAGTATGTACAAACCTAGAATATACTTCTGTTCCACTTGCTAGCTCTTCGTCTTCAAATAGCTCGAAAACATCTAAACTTTCTATGTATTTAAACTCTACAAGTTGATCATAAACATTTGTATAACTATCCTTATGTCCCTTTGCTTCTTGTTCTGCAAGTTCGTAAGCTTGATCGAACGACTGGGCTTTAATTAATAAAATACTTTCTTCAAATATTTGATGTTCATTATAATTTGTGTCAATTTTCTCTGGAGTGGGCTTTCCACTAACTATGTGTTTATAAAGAACCTTTACTCCATACCATTTCCATACTAGGGTTTCTCCCTTGTGTGTTTGCATGTAACTACTCCATTCTGAAAAAACATAAAAAGAACAATAGCTAGGTTTAAGCGTAATTAAAAGGGAGACCTATTTTAATCTAAAAAGTCCAAAAACAGATTGAAGAAACTTAATTATCTAATAAGTGTCCGAATTCCCTAGAAGATTAGCAATTTCCTTATTACCATACTCTTTCGCATAAAACATAGCCGTTTTTCCATCATCATCTTTTGTGTCTTTATTTACTCCGTTTTTTAATAATAGTTCAACAGCTTCTTTGTGATTGTAACAACAAGCAATAATTAAAGGTGTTGTACCATCATTGCTCTTGACTTCAATATTTGCTCCATTTTCAATTAACCATTCAATAATTTCTATATAACCTTCCCCTGCAGCTATATACAATGGTGTAAATCCCTCTTCATCTTTTAAATGAATGTTAGAGCCTTCTGATATTAGGAACCTAATAAGATCTATATGACTTTCTTGTGTGGCCCAATGAAGCATCGTATACCCACCTTGATCTCTTGTATTAATGTCTATTCCGAAATCCAACAGTTTCTTTATCTTTCCTAAATCACCGTAAGCAGCGTACTTAAATATCTTTTCTGTTCTCTTTTCCTGGTTTTTAGCTATTTTCTTTTTTAATCTCTTGTTCATTTTTAATCCCCTGATTTAATAGTTATTATCTTAAATAGAAAATCTCTCTTCGATCTATTACGGATAAGTGTGATCTCACTAGCTAAATTTGAATAAGTTCTTATTAAAATAAGTCAATTATTGAAAATATAATCCCTACTACAATTGAGAGTGTAAAGATTAATTTCCATTTAACCTTCTTTTCTAACCGATAGACATCCAGTTTTTCTAATACAAACGACACGAGCCACATTATAACGATTGATTCAATAAATTCATCTATAAAATTAAAAATAAAATCTATTTGTTCTCACTTTCTTATTTTTAAATATTTACCATTTATTTAAACTATTTATATGTAAACGTTGAAACAAATTTATTCTTGTACTTAATACTCTGTTAACGAAAAAAGAATGTTGCATATACTGTTTTGGTGCTATTTTATTGGGCTTGTATTTATTAACCCCAGAATAAGAAACACCCTGAAAGACACTAAACTCAACCTCTTCATCTTAATCTATTAATTGGTCATTAATTTGTACTACTCTTGAGTCTTCTGGGAAGGTTGAGCACACTTTTTGTATGGATGAATATCTATCCTCGTTTGAAAACAAGAAAAACCCTGCTCCATCATGGAAAATAGTTATGAATGTAGTATCTTCTTCCGTTTTAAAAATAGGGGTAGATACGTTTTTCCATCTGCCCCATTCCTTAACTCTCTTGAGCTCAAATCTTATATTTTCAGAGTAAGAAAGTGAATAAAATTGGTTCATATTAGCAAGGTAAAAGGTATGTTCTAATGCTAAGGATAATATACGCGCGTCTTTAATTAGTAAAGTAAAGCGTCGAGGGTGATAGGTAACCCGTTTAAAAAATGTATAGTAGGCTTGTTTTTCCTCTAATAATTCATACCTATATTCTATACCTAATTGATTAAATTCCTCTTCAAACTCCTCTGCCATCATATCATCACAAAGGAATGTAAGATATAAAGGATACCTATCCTGCTTAATTAAGAAATCGCATAAGAATTCCCTTTGCTCATCCCTATCGTCAACGCTTTCCATTGTTTCAGATATAAAGTAAACAGAATCAATAGGTCCTTCTAATTGAACATAGTGCCCCACCATTTCATCAAACTCCGCATTTAACTGCTCTAGTTGAATCCAAATCTCACTCATATAAAACCTCCTTTACATATAAAAGAACCTGCAACAGTAATTTTTCCTATTTGACCTCAAAGATTTGCTGCGTCTTATATAGAAAAATAGTTAGGGTTCAAATTTGTATGTCTAAAACAGCCGTACAAATAACATCTGGTTTCTACTTGAGGCTTATAATCTATAATAGGAGCGTTTCCCTTATAAATTTCTCTAACTGCATTTTTAATAAAAGTAATCTCTTCCATCGTTTCTTCTTCGTATTCTTCTTTAAAATCTTCTTCCTCATCTGGATCTTGAATGACTTCTTTCATCTCTTTTTCTTTTCTTTGAATAGTCTTAGAGGAAAGTTCTTCAATTTCTTTTGTTTTTGAAAGCTTCCATAAAGAATAAAAATAAGTCGGAAGAAATGCTTCTGAATAAAAATCCCAATCTAACTTAGAGTAAATGTTAACAAACTCTTCATAATCTCCCAGAATATAATATATCTCTGCTATATCAGCTTCTAATGCTTCTTCATCTTTTTCGCTCAAAAAAAGTAATTCTTTTGCAACTTCTCTTGCTTCTGATTTCCTTCCTAGTTGTGCTAAACAAATTCCGTAGCTAAGTAACGGAAACAAACTATAGTTGTTACAGGATCGTAGTTGGTGCGCTTTATAAAAACATTCAGCAGCTTCAGGTAACATTCCTTTTTTGTAGTAACATAACCCCAGATTACTTAAATTTTCTAGGGAAGGTGTTAGATTAATGCCTTCTTTTAATATATTTATTGCTTCTTCATACTTTTCTTCTTTTATGTACATTTCACCCATCAAATTATAGGGAAAGTAATGATCAGGTTTGTTTTTCAATAAATCTTCTACTATATCAAATGCTTCTTCATCTGCAATTTTCCATGTATAAGACATGGATTCTTCTTCTGTCTCTTCTTCGAAATTTCGCGTTTCTTTAGTATTACTCGTAGCCTCTATAATTGGTTTCCCCTCTGTAAAATAAAAATAGGCTAAATTATAAAGGGGTTGAATAGAAGGTTTCATTTTAGCAGCAGCTTGTAGTTGAAAAAATGCTTCTTCATATTCATTTGTCTCCATAAACACTATAGCAAGCTCATTTCTTAGCTTTACGTTGTGAGGATCCTGTTCAACTTGCTCCTGCAATTGAAGCGAAACCTTTTCAAAATCTATTTCATCATACTTGCTCATATTCATACTCCTTCTAGACATTAAACTCAATTTCATCTGTATCATTAGTAAAGTTCCTCATGTACAAGAACAAAATAAAAAGCCACCCATTATTTGCAGGACAGGTGGCTTTTCACTATTAAAATGCATGTACAAAAATATAATAACATATTAATTCCATAAAGACTATATTTTACCTTACAAGCATATGTATAAAAGGTGCGCTTTTTATTCATCGTAGCTTCAATCACCACAAGAGGAAAAGCTGATGTATCAAGGATGTATAAAAAGCTGCATAAAGAAGAAACAAGGCCTCATCGAGAACCCTACTCCCATAAGGGTTCTTTTTTTTTGTGTGTTCCGGAAAGAGTGTTTATGTAAACTAGTTTTGTATATGGTATACATAGCTTATATTTTAATCTTGAGATAAATAAATCCAATTTCTTTCATCAAATTCTTCAATAATATAACTTGAACCTATATCTTTTAAAATTTTATTGAAAAATTTTATGTCAACTTCGTGATCATACAAATCTTCTTGAATGTATTCTGTAAAGATAAAGTTTGTTAAATTTGTATTGTTAACAAAATCTGAAAAGAATGATTTTAGAAAGTATGAATTTTCTTCACTTAATTTTTCGTCATTGATTAATGAAATCCTGAAAACATTTAAAATCGCATTAATATCTTCTTCATCCATATAACATAATGGATCTAGTTTTTTATCTTCTTCTGTGAATGGTTTTCTAGTGTCTTCAATTACTACATAAGAGAAGATTTGTCCGTCTTTTGATACTCGAAAAATTTCCAAATCCCGCAATTTTATAATTCTATTAAACGATACCATAATTTCCTCCTACCCAAATAACAATTCAAATTAGATACTACTAAGTTTAAAGGTATAGTATTTATTTTACAGTAAAATAATCTTATTTGTTGTTAATGAATATATACATACACATAAAAAAGGGATTTGCAGCTGTAAATTTCTTTTCCGTTTCCTAGAATATGGATTATGTTAACTTCTATGTCTTAATAATTATATCTTCAACTTTTCATTTAAGAGCAATAAGAACTTTGCTTGAGATTTCTCATTACGAATCATTCTTTTAACACGAAAATTACTTTGTAAGTAAGCTCGGACTTCTCTATTTCCGATAAGTAGTGAATAGTATTGGTTGTTCTCATAAATCTTTTTAAACCATTCTTGTTCCCTTAGTAACCTAATATTACTATCAATCTTCCTTGTATCTAAAACACCCGTACTGAATCCTACTCCACTTGAAAGGAAATCAGATATAAAGTCAATCATTAATACATCTCACCTTATTTTATATTTATGGTCTATTATAACTTTATTTAGCTATTATTTATATTTCATTAGGTTTCCGATAACGTGTTTTATGGTAACTAAAGCATGTATTAGTTATGTTTGCTTCTTAATTATCTACTCTTTTTCCTTTTCCATAATAAGTTTGTGATAAATGCACTCAAAAATCCTATAAACATTAAACAAAAGATAATTTGATATAAGATAAAATTCCAACTATCTTCAGAAGAAAAAAGAGAAATTTTTCCTGAATCCATAATGTCGATAACAATAAATAACATGAGTGTAACAAGATATATTAAAGAAAATTTCTTGTAAAAGTATTTTTTATAATTAGTGCTCATTTTAATCACCTCAATATAATTGTACGTTAAGCTTATTTCAATGTTTATTGTATCTTTGAAAAAAGTGTTTAAAGAAAAGGGATTATTAAATTAAATAACAGCATTCTCCTTCCATTTAGGCGAGTGCTGTTATTTTCTTAAGATTCTTATAAGTGCAATTACATTAACTAGATGTTATATTCTCTGTTAAAGGAACACGGAAGAGACCAAATACTTAGTCTCTTCTTAATTATTTTTCTGTCTTGATATAAGGAACCCTTTGTGCTGTTGCCCCTACAGAAGCGCCACGAATAAAATCTCTATTTTCTAACGCTTTAAAATTTTGGGTTTGGCCTGTCACCATCACTCCTAAAATTTTGACTTTATCAAATGATTTATCTTTATTCGATGCTAAAAACTTCTCAATTGCCTCATCTTCAGCATCTGCATTGTACTTTTTAAGGTTTGTGGTAAATTCATTATAAGCATCTTTTGGCGAATCAGATGGATCAAACCCATAAACAGGCATGCCAGCAGGTCCTTTACTTTCGTTTACAATAGGCGATGCCATATACAACCATACAATGTTTAAATTATTGGGAATTTGTTTTTGTATTTCCTTCAATGTATAAGGACGATTAAAAGAGATAGCTACTTCCGCAACATAATTTTTCATTTGTGAGACTGCATTTAAGTCATTTTTTACGCCTCCATAGTAATTCTTAATAGATGGATGATAAAAAATCCCAACCTTCTGTTTAGTTTGTTTATCATAGTGATAGAGCTCTTTACCATACCTATAGAATCCTGGCACTAATTCATTTGTGTCAATATTAGACCTAAACCAATCATAAGAGCTTGTTAGTGTACTCCATTTGACTACATAACCATCAATATTCTTGGAACGATTTGTTACAATGTTACCTTCAAACATCGAGCGACTACTTATTGCTTGGGAGTCAATTTGAATATTAGGCCCTGAAATTTCATTATTTAAAAAAAGTGCGTCATGAAGTCTTGCAGTACTTTTGGCTGCAAAATAGCTTCCAGCTCTATAAAGGGTTGCTAATGCCACAAGTACAACAATAATTGATATGAGGGCAATTTTAAAAACTTGTTTTCGTTTAGCTTTTTGTAAAGCTGTTTGTAGTGAACTCTCCATTAATATTTTCCTCCTGCTTTTGAGTGAATCAAATTACGTGCACGATATAACTTCTGCTTTACACTATTTATTTTAACGTCTAACATGACCGCAATTTCTTCATAAGAAAAACCATAGTAATACTTTAAAAAGAACACTTCTTTGTACTCTTTTTTGATGTCCTTTAACAGATAGAAAATTTCATTTTTATTTAAAATGGCATCAAGTTCACAGTCTGTATATTGCAATTTAGAATAAATTTTTTCTGTTAAATAGATATTCTGCTGCTCCTTTTTTCTTTTGAAGTCTATGTATTCATTAAGTGCGACTCTAAAAAACCATGGACGTATTGTGTTCTCTCTTAGATCACCTAATAGTGTATATACCTTATAAAATGTATTCTGAATAATGTCCTCCGAATCTTCTTTCTTCGCACCCTTCGCTATTAACAGTTTGAGTACTTCCTCTCCTAAATCGATAAGATAGGAGGCGAGTATGTCTTCTTTTTTCATCATTTATCCTCCCTATACTTATACAACGAATAAGTAACAATGAATGTATACACTTAAAGGAAAAAATAGAAATTTTTTATTATAAATAAAAGAAGCACTGGCTCTATAACCAATGCTCCTTCTATTTACTACTTATAACTGTGATTATGGTAACTAACAATTAATTAGGTCTCTTTATGTTAAAATGTACATAGAAACATGTATAAGTTTGGAGGCAAGGCCATGAATGTAGACGTCAAGTAGAATTGGCTCTTTCTCACTTTTGGTGAAGGCACTTTAAAGATGGTATAGTGAAATAAAAAGGAGCGAATCGCCACATGCCTTTTTCCTCTTTTACTAATATAGAATGTTTACTCGTTATACAAGAAGATCAATCTTATATATATCTAGTAAAATCTAAACATTCTTCTTGTAGATGCCCGTCTTGTCATACTCCGTCTAACCGCATACACAGCCAATATGTTCGATCCCTTCAGGATGTACCTGCATATGGTAAATCAACGTATATACGACTACAAACACGTAAATTTTTTTGCGATGACCGTAGTTGTCTACAAGCTATTTTTACAGAAAGATTTACGTGGTTAGGAACCTATCAACGCAAAACCAAGCGTTTACACGAGATGCTGAAGTCAATTGCACTATCTACGAGCTGCAAAGTAGCATCTCGGCTGTCTAAATATCTAGGTATTGTAACCAGTCACCACACACTTTTACGCTTGCTTCATAAATTGAAATTGCCTTCTTATGAACCTCCGGTTCATATTGGGATTGATGACTTTGCATTCAAGAAACGTTGTCGTTACGGTACGATTATTATCAATCAAGAAACCAGAAGACCCATTGCTATTTTAAATGGTAGAGATAAAGGAACAGTCGTAAAATGGCTCGAACAGCACCCTACTATTCAAACAGTTACTCGGGACGGTTCCTCAACATACGCTAAAGCTATTTCTCAAGCACTTCCTCATGCTTATCAGATCACGGATCGTTGGCATATACTGAAAGGTTTATTTACAGCAATTAAAGAGACCTTACAACACTCTTTTCCATCTATATGGAGAAAAACAGAATATAAAAACCCTACACCAGACCCACTACTTATTCGCAAAACAGATATTCAACGTAACCTGCATGCAGAAAAGGTTTGGCAGCGTAGCTTAAAAGTAAAGGAGTGGAAAGCTAAAGGGAAATCCATTGCTTGGATTTCTCGTCATCTAAATATTTCTCGCCCTACGGTCTATCAAGATTTAAGACGTAAGAAGAAAGAGCCTATTAATCGTGTTAAGCTCTTAGATCCATACCTGCCTCAATTACGTCAGTGGAATTTGTATGGATGGACCACAAGCCGTATGGAGGTAGAACTTAGAAAGGTAGGCTATACAGGATGTCGATCTACCTTAAATGCAGCCGTGTCAAGAATTCGCCAGGAACAAAGAGCTAGTGCCACAACGTATACCATATCTAGAGATTGCTTACTATGGAAAATATGGAGTGAAAAGAATAGTGACTGGCTGAATACATTACCTTCGGCATGTTTAAAAGAGTTTCCACTTATACCGCAATTAGTTGAAGTGACATGCAGCTTTAAAAATATTATCAGGAAACGCAACAATCAAGGCTTATCTGGATGGATTGAAAGATGTAAACTTTATTCATTTCCGGCTCTCAACACGTTTACAACCTATATTGAAAAGGACTTACAAGGAGTAATGGCTGCCTGTGTTGATCCTCTAAGTAATGGGTTATCTGAAGG
Source organism: Priestia sp. FSL W8-0524 (assembly GCF_038005965.1). Classification (NCBI taxonomy): domain Bacteria; kingdom Bacillati; phylum Bacillota; class Bacilli; order Caryophanales; family Bacillaceae; genus Priestia; species Priestia sp. FSL W8-0524. The sequence goes on along the minus strand of NZ_JBBOUG010000001.1, from coordinate 1,497,789 downwards.
GCATATAAACCGTGTGAAGACGTTAAAACGTATGATGTATGGTCGGGCAAGTGATGAATTGTTGAAAAAAAGAGTGCTCATACCATTATTGTAGGTAGAGTTGTTTTTCTAAAAAAACAATACATATCTTTGACATATGGCGACGTTTGCCTTCACCAAAAGTGAGAAAGAGCCGTAGAATTTTACACTTTTTGCTTATTTACTTTTTACACTTCAGCTGAAAATACACTTTTTCGATGTTTCATTCGATAGCTATCTCCATCCATATGAATGACTTCTACACGATGAAGTAAACGATCTAAAATCGCAGTGGTAATTCCCTGATCTCCCATTAATTCACCCCACTGTTCAGGGCTTTTATTGGATGTAAGAATGATGGAACTTCGTTCATACAAATGATTAATTAAATGAAAAAACAAATTTGCTTCTCGCTGATCCATTGCCATATACATTAAATCATCAATAATGACCAGATCGGCGCCTCTTAATCGCTTTAGCTGCACTTTTGATTTATTTAGAAATTCTTCCGTTTTTAAAAGATGAATAAGCTCACCCATAGTTACGAAATAGACGTTGAAACCTCTGTGAATAGACTCAATTCCCAAACCGATTGCTAAAAATGTTTTACCAACGCCTGGCGGTCCCAATAAAATTAAATTATACTGCTGCTCAAGCCAGTTTAGCTCTGCGAGCTGGGTCAATTGGCGCCCCGTTAAAGCTGTTTGCTCTTCTAAATTAAATTCACTTAATGACTTCACGTAAGGGAAGTGCGCCCACTTCATTCTTCTTTCTAAACTCTTTACTTCACGTTTTCTCAGTTCATAACGTGTGATAGATTCAAGAAATTCTAAATACGTCCAAGAAGATTTTTCAGCCTCACGTAGGAGCTTTGGTAGCTCCTCAGCTGTTTCCGATAACCTTAATTGGCGAAAGTGCTCCTGCAAGTCATTTACAGTCTTATTCACTGTGGTTCACCCCCTAAAATACTTGTGTAAGTAGTAAGGGAGCGAGTTGTCACTATGATGTTGTCTTTACCTGAATGTTTTATAAAGGGAGGCTTCACCTTTTGGGTACATTCAGTTTGTAATGCATTTTGATGGTTTGCTATATCCCGAAAGTCATTGGCGCTGTAAAGTTTATCTATCATGCATTTAGTCAAAGTGGCTTCAATCCACATTGGATATTTCTCAATGACGTTTTGAATAATTATGAGCTGATCACGCCGATACCGTGGGTATCTTAAACAAATTTCATTTAAATAAGAAGTTGCACGTTCCTGATCTTCAAAATGTGAAACCAGTTGTTGCTTAAATTCTTCAATACCTTTTGAACGATCCCGGATATGATGTAGATGTTGAATAAGCTTTCCCTTTTCATTACTAATGCTATGTTCAGCAATTACTTCTCCCTCTAACTGTTTACGGATAATCAGCGTTGGCGGTTGGCTCGAAGTGACTTCAATAAAAACCTCATTATCAGAGGCTACACTATACGTTCCGAGAGGAACGGAATAACGGTTTGATTTAAACCGTATTGTATTGTCCTTACTAATATTCCTTGTTATACTTGGGGTAATGACGCTTTCGTATGAGAGTGGTGAAGAGACGGGCTGTAAGTGTTGCTTTTCGACGGGGAACACTTCAGCTGGTCTTTTTTTCGTTGTCTGATGAACATGTTGATTTCCAGTGCGATGTAGCCACTGTAACGCACGGTTATTCCAATCTTCAATATTGCTAAATACTCGGCTGTCTGCGAAATTTCCCTTTATGTACTTTACAACGTTCTCAATCATTCCTTTTGATTCTGGGTCTGCCTTACGACATAAATGAACTTTAAACTTACGTTCATTTACATAGCTTTGAAACTCAGAAGTTAAAAGTAGCTGACCTGAATTTTCGCTTACTGTAATTAAACGATCCTGATCATACACAATTTCTTCTGTGCGTCCTCCGTAAAATTGAAATGCATTTTCATGACATCGTATGGCATCATTTGTCGTAAAAGGCCGGTCCTGCCACTCCATGTATTTGTATCGAGAGTGAGCTAAGACAAAAGCGATGAAATATAGTTTAATTTCATTCTTTTCAGTTGTCTTCTGTTTCGTTTCTCCCCAATCCACCTGGATTTGCTTACCCATAGGTTGTTCAGGGATTGCTTCATACTGCCGAATTATTACTTTTTTCTCAATCTGATAAATCTCCCGCATCTCTTTCACATATGCTCTTACTGTACTCTCGCCAACAACTAAATCGGGATAACGCTCTAAGAGCCAATCGTGGATTTGCGCTGCACTGAGATGAGGGTATTCTTCAAGCCAAGCGATAATCCAATCCCTGTAGGGATCCAATTTCTTACCTTTGCCTTGAAGCTGTTCCATGTATGCTTTTGTCTCTTCAAATGTCATTTTTAAATATTTATAAACGGTTGGTCTTGATACTTTGAGCTCCTGTGCAATTTGAGATACTTTAAACTTCCGTTGATGTAATTGTTGAATATTTAAATAAAGCATTAACTTCTCCTCCAAGACGCTGTCCCCCCAGTAAAATAACACCTTCTATTATTTTACTAGAGTTCTAGCTTATTGAAGCAAAAGTGTAAAATTACATTGAGCAAAAACTGTCAATTATATTCTAGCGTTTACAATGAAACGTGCAATAGGTGTATTTCTTATTGCTCAAGCTTTATTAACGTACTTAACTATTAATACAATTTATACTCCTAGTGCGTCTACCATAGTGGATAGAAACACGGGAGTTACGACAGTTTTACATACTTATCCTTGGGTGTATTGGTTAAGTTTTATCGGTTTGGGTATTGTGCTTATTTTGGGAATATATTTAGTTTTCGCTAAGGTAAAGAAGCAGATCTTTAATTAAAGGTCTGCTTCTTTTATCTACAGATAAATGGCTTTATGTTAACTAAAATCGTATGTAATGTAGAGATTAACAGCTATTTAGTACTCATTTGTATATAAAACTTGACTATCTTTTTTGACTGAGACCTGGACAGATTCTCTGGGTGCTTCAGGAGTGGTTTTTTCTGAAAGAATATATCCTTTTTGATCTAAAGATATGTTCTTTCTTACTTTTGTTCCGTCTTCAAATTCCATTTCTATATATTTTCCTTCTTGAATTAATTTATTATTTGTAATATATATGCCGAGATATGGAACCCCTGATAAGGCTCCTGTAACATGTATTGGCAAGGTTTTATCTATTGGTACTTCCATTCCCTTGTGCTCTTCAATTCCTTGTCTGCTTTTTGTAAGGATGTAAGTGCCCAATTTAGTATTATCTTTATATAAAATAAGAGCATGAGGATCTGGCTTAGATGTAATATTCTCCTCTTTAAGAATAGATAAGTTAGATTTTCTTTTATCTTCTATAAAATCATTAATTTCTCTTTTAGATAGCATCTTAGGATGGTTACTGCTATATAAAAAATAACTACTAAAACCTATTATGATTAATAAACTTAGTAAAACTAATGTGAGATTACGGGATAAAGCCATATTTGTTTTCCCCTTTACTATGTCGTTAGAATTTAACCACATTTTAAGATTAGAAGAACAAAAAATTTATTTAATGCATTTTATGTAGCTTATATAGTTTAGGTTTGTACTTTAATAGTACGGATATTCTTTCTTATTCATGATAATGGAATCCCAAAACCAGTATATGATGGCTGCACCGAGTGCAAATACAAACATTTTACGATAATCCCCTATCGGATTAGACCAATTTCCTTGAAGCTTATAAGAGATATAAAGGAATAGGATTGCTACGACAGAATAGGTACATAAGTAGAGAATACTAAACTTCTTAGGCCATTTATTTAGAAATAGCTGCAATGGTACGGCTGCAACAGAATAAGGAATGATTGTAATAAGTGAGATCATAAAAAATGCAATAACAGCTCTATAACTAGGCTCAATGATGATAAGAAATATGGAATAAGAAACGCTAGAGCTAATAACTGTTAACGCATGATATGGCAAAAGCTCTTTAAATGTCACTGAATGAACACACCCTTCTTGTCTAGTCTACGGATGTATATTATATAAAGATTAAACCTAGTTAACTTTAGTTTTTTTGTTTAGCTTTTTTGATAAATAAAAACAAACTAATCCAGCACCTACCACCTTACAAAAAGGAATAAATGCATAGGAAGGTGCGATTAAAACACTAACAAACAAATAGGCACTTATAGCAAATATAAGCCAACTTGTTATAAGTAAAAAACTAGATAAAAACTCCTTCATAGACTTCATCCTTTAGAGAAGATTATATTTTTATCATAACAGATATATTTTCTGATAAGGATATTTTTTCCTGAAACTGGTTTTATATTAACTAAAAGTAAACATATATGTTCAGGTTTTGAGAACGTCATGTTCATTCTATTAAACATGACGTTCTTAATAAAGGTTGCATCAGCTATGCAACCTTTACATAGTAAATTTGCAATAACCTATTGCATAAGTGAAAGTTTTAAAAAATGTATCTATATTTTCATTTTACGAAACAGATACGGAAAAGTATGAAGATCTTTATTAAGAACTCTCAAATAAGAGAGTTTTTTTATTTTTTGTATAAAAAACACAACTTTTTTTAAAAAACTCTCGTCTAAGTAACGAATATTGGTTAAAAGGATGGTCAGGATATTGGAAAAGACAAAAAAAGAAGAAATTGAGCGTTGGTATGATGACCATAGCGACGTCATATTAAAGTTTATTTTAATGCTGGTGAAAGATTATCAGCAAGCTGAAGATTTAACGCATGAAACATTCGTAAAAGCTTACCTTTCTTATGATTCCTTTCAGCATAACTCTAGTGAAAAGACGTGGTTGTTCCGCATTGCGCATAATGTCACCATTGATTATCTTAGAAAACAGAAACCTTTATGTCTTTTGAAAGATTTTATTCTGTCAAAAACAGACCTTAATCTTTTACCTCAAGAGATGATTGAGCTTAAAGAAACTTCTCTAGAGCTGTATCAAGCGTTAGAAAAACTGAAAGACGGACACAGAAAGGTTATTTTACTGCGAAAAGTTCAAGGTTTTTCTGTTAAGGATACGGCTACCATTTTAGGGTGGTCTGAAAGCAAAGTAAAGTCTACACAGTTCAGGGCAATTCCTGCTTTGAGAAAGCAGTTAGTAAAGGACGGATATATATATGAAGAAACGATTTAATTCTTTTATGGATGATAGTTCACTAGAAAAACTGAATGAGGATTTGGTCTGGAAATCAAACCAAAAACAGAAGCAGCGACTTTTAGAAGCCATTGACCAATTAGAGCGATCAGAATCAGTAAAGCCTGGAAACGATATATTACCTATAAAACAAAATCGCCTTCTAAGAAATGTTGTCTACTGTGGTATTGCACTTGTTATTTTGAGTGGTGCATTCGTTAGCTCAGCATTTGTTTCTCCTGCAATGGCCCAAGTAGTTTCTAAAATCCCTTATTTGGGTCAGATTTTCAAGAAAGAGTCTGTAAGCACTGAAATTATTAATACGCTAAGGAAAAAAGGTTATAAAATTGATTCTTTAGGTCAGACCTATTATGGAGGAAAGAAGCAAATTGAGATAAGTGTGGATGGTTCAGAGAAGTATTTTAAGCGCGTTAAAGACGATATAAATAAAATTGCAAAAGATATTTTAGAGGCACGTAACTATGATAGTTATAAAGTCAAAATTACACGGTATGATCCTGTTCAATATGAGTATAAACCTGATCCTCGTCAAGAAAAATACGACAAAATAAATCAAGAGATTGATGCTGAATTAAAAAAACGTAATTATCATGTGTTAGATGCTAGCATAGCAGGATTTGACTCGGACGCAAGAGTAGCTCTAGAAGTACTTGATACTGAGAAGCATATTGAAGATATTAAACAAGTGATTAGCGATGTTCTTGTTAAAAATAACGAAGAAAAAACACCTATAAAGGTATATAAAATTAACTTAAAAAAGCAAGAACAAGAAGGTAGATGGGGAATTATTTTGGATGATGTTGGTGAGGATCTATTAGGAAAGGATAAATACCAAGTGAAGATGGTCGGCTACTCTGTTCACCCTGAACCTCAGGTATTTATTTATACATCATTAAGTTATTCTGAAGAGAATAAACAGTTTGCCCGTAAACTCGGAGGAGTTATTGTTGAATTCCTTCAAACAAAAGAAATGAAGGCTAAAATAAAAGGTGATCCTTACAAAGTCATTATTTACGCTAAAGGAAAGAAAAAGCTAAATTAAATACGCATTTTGATAAGCTAAGAAATAAGACAGTTTTATTGCTTAGCTTATTTATTTTTCTACCGATATATGTTTTATATTAACTGACAAATGAATTAATGGTATAATTAACCATATATTTAGTTTTTGGAGGACCAACTTGAAAATCCGTTTTAGTCAATACTCATTGTGGTTATCGTTGTTGGGAATTATTATTGGGATAGGACAATATCTCACACCAATACATAGCTCAAATATTCTTTATGTAGGAATCGTTATTTATCTTGCAGGCTTTACATGTGGAGTAATAGCTTTTGGAAAAAATGAAAAAGGTCTAATGAAGTATTTTAGTTTGGCCTCTTTTGTTGTAATTCCACTACTTATCATGTTAGGTATGCTATTTTTCGCAATAAATTTTGGTGAAAGTTAAAAGAAGCGAGTACAGCATGCTTGCTTCTTTTTGTTTTTTATAAAATCTATTAGGAGGAAATTAGATGAAGAAATTCTTTAAAAATGCTTTAAAGGTTTCAATAGCTTCTTTAGTTACTTCAATAATCTTGTATGTAGTTATAATTGGGTTCTTTCTTTTATCAGTTGTTACAGCAAATATTTTTAGTACTGTGATTAAGATTATTGTGCCTATTTTAACTTTAGTTACAATACTCGGGTTTATTTATTCCTTCTTTATCAAAGGTAAACAGAAAATCCCTTTTTTAACATTACATTTTGTTTCCTTATGTGCTCTTTCGTTTAGTATCTATCTTGCAGTCAGTTTTCAAGGGTTTGCGCCTTGAGAAATATTTACATAAAAAAAGAAACCTTTGCCCATACAGGCTAAGGTTTTTTGAATTTATTGGAATAGGGGGGATACGTTATTAGTCTGGCCAGATTTGTAGATTCATATACCCATATCTTTAAAAATAAATCTCGTAACCGGTTATGATTTGACTAAACAACTTATTCTAATTATTATGATCTGTTATGTAAATAATAAAGTATTTTATATATTATTAATGTTTTACTATTTACACTTAGTGACGACAAATAAGACCTTTTTCTACAACTTGTATAATAGATAAAAAGCACCTCCAAATGTTAGAACTTGTCTAACTATTGAGGTGCACTACGATTGTCTGAGTTTATTCAGCTATTCCAAATAATCATTGTTTATTTGAAAGGAAAATTCCTAAGTTTTTAACATCTAATTTTTCATCAATACCTTCTGCAACTAGTGTAATATCTTCTTTTGTTCTAATCGCAATACACATAACTCCCATGATACTTTTTGCAGTTACTGATACTCCATTTTTCATAAGAGTTATATCACTTTCAAAAGTAGATGCTTTTTGTACAAATTCAGTAGCATTACGAGCCTGTAATCTATGTTCAAGACCAACAATAATCCTCTTTCTTAACATCGGCACGCACTCTCTTTGTCATTTTTATTTTTAAAGACTTTATATACAGATGAACACTCTAATTAATAATGAGCCCCAATATACTTTGCTTCCGGTCGAAAAATTGTATTGTCTAATGACTGTTCAATGACATGAGCAGTCCATCCAACCATTCGGCTTACTGTAAATGTAGGAGTAAACAACTTTGGAGACATATCGATTGCCCTCATAACTGCAGCTGCATAAAACTCCACATTAGTATAAAGTTTTCTACCAGGCTTATATTCTTCAAGTAATTGTATAGCCTTCTCCTCTACAAAGTTTGCTAAAGTAAGCCACGGATCATCTTGACCAATTTGTTTACAAATCTTACTTAGTACTTCGGCACGAGGGTCACGTGTCTTATAAACACGATGACCAAACCCCATAAGATATTCTTTATTTTCTAATTTTCTACGAATCCATGTTTCTACTTTGTCTTTTTCTTTAATTTCATTTAGCATATCAATTACACCTGTAGGTGCTCCTCCATGGAGTGGGCCTTTCATTGCTCCGATGGCTCCTGTTACAGCAGAAACCATATCTGATTCTGTAGAAGAAACTACCCTTGAAGCAAATGTGGAAGCATTCATGCCATGTTCCATGGTTAAGATCATATACGCTTCGAGAGCTCTTGTATGAGTCGAAGTAGGTACTTCACCTGTTAGCATATATAAATAATTCTCTACATGATTTAGTTCCATATTTGGCCGAATTATCTCTTTTCTATTCATTTTTCTATAAATTGCAGCAGTAATGGTAGGAATGACAGCTGCTAATCTAATTGCTTGTTTAATATTTGGTTTCCATTTGAATTTACTCGTACCCAAGGCAGCGATAGCTGTTTGAATTTGATTCATTATCTCCATCTCATTGGGAAGAGAACGAATGATTTGAGCAACGTATGGAGGTAAATGACGATTTATTTTCAACGATATAGAAAACTCTTTTTTTTCATCTTCGGTTGGTAGATGTCCGTACCATAATAAGTAGGTAACTTCTTCAAAAGACTTGTTTAGAGCTATATCTCTTGCATCGTATCCTCTATAGATTAAATGACCATTATCTCCATCAACCAAGCTTATAGATGTTTCGGCTGCGATTACATTTCTTAGCCCCTTTTGAACCATTTATCTTCTCCCCTTATGATCCCTTAAGAAACGATTGTTAGTAAGAGATTATTTAATCAATTCAATTAGTAAATTCCCAGGTTGAATTGATTCTCCATTAGATACATAAATATCTTTTACAACTCCACTGAATGGTGCTTGAATCGTCGTTTCCATTTTCATGGCTTCAGTAATAACAAGATGTTCACCTTTAGATACTTTATCTCCTTTTTGAACAAGCACTTTTATCACTGTACCCGGCATCGTTGCACCCATATGAGTTGGGTTAGTAGGATCTGCTGCCACTTTAGCTTTAACTGTTGGCTTCACACTATCATCTTTAATGATAACTTCGCGTGGTTGACCGTTTAACTCAAAATACACAGTACGAGTGCCATCTGATTGTGCTTGCCCAATTGATACAAGTTTCACAATCAATATTTTTCCCTTTTCAATTTCTATCTCTATCTCTTGCCCAAGACGCATCCCGTATAAGAAAGTAGGTGTATCTAATACTGATAAATCTCCATATCGCTTGAATTTCTCTTGATAGTCTATAAATACTTTTGGATATAATGCATATGCTATAACTTCATAATTTGTAGCTGTACGCTGAAGCTTTTGACACAAGTCCTCTTTTATCTGTTGAAAATCAGCATCCTCTAATAGCTGGCCAGGCCGGACTGTAAGTGCTTTTTTTCCTTTGAGAATAATAGACTGCAGTTCTTGTGGAAACCCTCCGTAAGGTTTGCCTAGATATCCTTCAAATAATTCGACAACTGAATCTGGAAAATCAAGTGAATCGCCACGTTCAAAAATATCTTTTTCAGACAAATTGTTCTGTACCATATAAAGCGCCATATCTCCTACTACTTTTGAAGATGGCGTAACTTTAACAATGTTTCCAAACAGCTGATTAACCCTTGAGTACATCTCCTTTACTTCATCCCAACGATTTGCTAATCCCACTGCTTTTGCTTGTTGTTGCAGATTACTATACTGACCACCAGGCATCTCGTGTACATAGACCTCTGTATGAGGTGCATTCATTCCACTTTCAAATTCTAGATAATACTTCCTAACATCTTCCCAGTAGTAAGATAGCTGTTCAAAACTTTGAATATCTAACTTTGGCTTACGCTCTGTGTTCTCTAAAGCATAGTAAAGTGAATTTGCACTTGGCTGAGACGTTAATCCTGCCATTGAACTGACTGCTACGTCAACAATGTCTACGCCTGCTTCAATTGCTTTAGCATACGTGTAAATGCCATTTCCACTTGTATCATGTGTGTGTAAATGAATTGGAATATCAATGGTTTCTTTTAAAGCTGATACTAATTCATACGCTGCTTGAGGTTTTAATAAACCAGCCATATCTTTAATACCTAGGATATGAGCCCCTGATGCCTCAAGTTCTTTAGCAAGCAACTTGTAATAATTTAGATCATATTTTTTTCTTGTAGGATCTAGAATATCTCCTGTATAACATATTGCTGCCTCAGCTAACTTGCCATTCTCTCTCACTGAGTCAATTGCTACCGTCATCCCTTGTACCCAATTTAAGCTATCAAAAATACGGAATACATCAATACCTGCATCGGATGATTGTTTTATAAATTCTTTAATCACATTATCTGGATAGTTTTTATATCCAACTGCATTAGAGCCACGAAGAAGCATCTGAAATAAAATATTTGGCATTTTCTCACGCAATTTTATCAAACGATCCCAAGGATCTTCACTTAAAAAGCGATAAGATACGTCAAATGTAGCTCCTCCCCACATTTCTGTTGAGAAGAGATTGGGTAATAATTGAGCTGTTGGTTCAGCAATACGTAATAAATCATTGGTACGTATTCGGGTTGCTAAGAGTGACTGGTGAGCATCACGAAATGTCGTATCTGTTAGTAGTACCTCTCGTTGTTCTTTAATCCATTTAATGACTCCTATTGCACCCTCTGCATCTAAAATTTGCTTAGTACCTAAAGGGATTATTGGATTGCTTTTTATCTTAGGTACGATTGGCTGATTAAAAATAGGCTTTCGCTTTTGATCAATACCCGGGAACCCATTCACTGTTACATTTCCGATATATGTTAGCATTTTTGTTCCGCGGTCTTTACTTTGCGGAAATTGAAATAGCTCAGGTGTAGAATCAATGAAAGAAGTATCATAATTACCATTTAAGAAATTTGCATGTTTAACGACATTTTCTAAAAAGGGAATGTTAGTTTTAATTCCACGAATTCTGAATTCCCGAAGGTTTCGGCTCATTTTCGAGGCTGCTTTTTCAAATTCATTTGCCCATGTCGTTACCTTTACAAGTAAGGAATCGTAATAGGGAGTAATAACTGCTCCTTGAAATCCATTTCCAGCGTCAAGGCGAACTCCAAATCCACCACCTGAACGATATGCCATGATTTTACCCGTATCAGGCATAAAATCATTCAATGGATCCTCTGTTGTTACCCGGGATTGTATTGCAAAACCATCGGTTTTTATCTCTTCTTGATTAGGAATACCAATTTCCTTACTATCTAGAGAATAACCATCCGAAATTAAAATTTGAGACTGAACAATATCAATACCCGTAATCATTTCAGTAATCGTATGCTCTACCTGTACTCGTGGGTTTACTTCAATAAAATAAAACTCATTTCCGGAGACCAAAAATTCAACAGTTCCTGCATTTATGTAGTCGACGTTTTTCATCAAGCTAACAGCTGCTTCACAGATTTGTCTGCGTAATTGCTCAGATAGAGAAACGCTTGGGGCAACTTCGACTACTTTTTGATGACGACGCTGGATTGAACAATCACGCTCGTATAGATGAACAATATTTTTATACTGATCTCCTAATATTTGAACTTCAATATGTTTAGGATTTTCTATAAATTTCTCTACATATACCTCATCATTACCAAATGCGGATTTAGCTTCTGACTTTGCACGGCTATAGGATTCCATTAATTCAGCTTTAGTGCGGACGACTCTCATTCCACGACCACCCCCGCCAAGTGAAGCCTTAATCATAATTGGATATCCATAATCTCGGCCAAAAATCTCTGCTTCTTCTAGATTTGAAACTGGTCCATCACTTCCTGGAATAACAGGAATATTGGCTTCAATTGCTTGCTGGCGTGCCTTTACTTTGTCACCAAACATATTAAGGTGTCTTGATTCTGGTCCAATAAAAATAATGTTTTCTTCTTCACAACGTTGGGCAAAATTTATATTCTCCGATAAAAATCCGTATCCCGGGTGAATAGCATCTATATCGTATTTTTTCGCAATCTCAATGATTCCTTCAATATCTAAATAAGCCTCGATTGGCTTTTTACCTTCTCCTACCAAATAAGCTTCATCTGCTTTATAACGATGAAAAGATCCTGCATCCTCCTGAGAATAAATAGCTACTGTACGAATATCTAGTTCGGTACATGCACGAAAGATACGTATGGCAATTTCTCCTCGATTGGCAACCAAGATTTTATTTATTTTTCTAGTTTTAACTCCCATAATCTTACTCTCTCCCTGCGATTAAATAAATACAAATTTCATTTCTTCTTTTTAATGGATTATATAAAGCTATAAATCCCCTTAATACTTAGAACTAAAAGGACATTCGTTTATGATGGAAATAGATACTCTAATCTAAGCAATTAAACTTCTTCAAAAAAATATTATTTCGTAATAAATAGAAGTTAATTAGATCCAACCTCTCCATTCAACAGCCGAAGATAAACGTTTTAAACCTACGATATACGCTGCTAACCTCATATCTACTCTATTTTCAATTGATGTCTGATAAACGTTCTTGAAAGCTTCTGTCAAAATTACTTCTAATTTTTCTTTTACTTCCTGTTCTGACCAATAGTATCCTTGATTATTTTGGACCCATTCAAAGTAAGAAACAACGACACCGCCAGCGCTTGCTAATACATCTGGCACTAACAATACATTTTTTTTAGTTAAAATTTGGGTGGCTTTTGCAGTTGTGGGTCCGTTTGCAGCTTCAACCACAATTTTCGCCTTAATATCTGCAGCATTCTCTTCAGTAATTTGATTTTCGATTGCAGCCGGTATTAAAATATCGCACTCTTTTAGTAAAAGTTCGCCATTAGTCAGTCGGTTAGTAAATAAGTGGGTAACGCTTCCAAAAGAATCTCTATTATCTAATAAGTAGTGGACGTCTAAACCATTTGGATCATATAAAGCTCCTAGTGCGTCTGAAACCCCAACTATCTTAGCACCAGCATCGTGCAGGAATTTAGCTAGGAAACTTCCTGCATTTCCAAAACCTTGGATAATTACACTAGCACCTTCTATTGAGATATTCTTTAGTTTAGCTGCTTGTTTTGTGACCATTGTAACTCCTAATCCAGTTGATGACTCTCTCCCCTGAGATCCTCCTAAGGCCATTGGCTTCCCTGTAATAAAACCAGGAGAATCAAATTCTCGTAAACGACTGTATTCATCCATCATCCAAGCCATGATTTGAGAATTTGTATACACATCAGGCGCAGGAATATCTTTAGTGGGCCCTACAATTTGACTAATTGCACGTACATATCCTCTACTTAAACGCTCTAATTCACCAAAAGACATTTTTCGAGGATCACATTTAATCCCGCCTTTTCCACCACCATAAGGGAGATTTGTAATACCACACTTAATACTCATCCATAAAGATAACGCTTTCACTTCATCCTCTGTTACATCAGGATGGAAACGAATTCCTCCCTTTGTTGGTCCTACCGCATCATTATGTTGTGCTCGATAACCCGTGAAAACTTTTACTTCGCCTGTATCCATTCTGACAGGAATTCTAACTGTCATTAAACGTAAAGGCTCTTTTAATAATTCGTACATACTACTTTTACATCTCATTTTTTCGAGAGCTGTTTCAACCACTTGTTGAGTTCTTACTAATACATCCATATTTTCTTTAATATCTTGTTTTTTTATATTTTTAGCTTCGATTGCCATTGCTCTCACTCTCCATAAATATCATTCAATTAACCTTAAAATTAGTATTGTTCCACCACTTATGACGAAGTTTAAACTTTACCTATACCACCTGTGTAAGTTGCCTCTCTATTTTACAAAAGAGGCATCTCACACTATTAAAGAAAAGAGGTCTTAACTTATGGATTATAGAAATACCTAATATTCACATTGTCTCTTTGTAATTAAGAAATTAGGCTTCTGCTGCTTTCTTCTCATTATTGGAGACTATATTTTCTTTTTCACGGAACATTCCTTCAGATTTAGCCATAGCAACAGTAGCTAATGCATTCCCTACTACATTCGTGGCTGTTCTAGCCATATCCATGATAAAGTCAACAGCCATTAATAAAGCAATACCTTCAAGTGGTATACCTATAATCGTACAAACACTCGTCAATATAACAATGGCACCTGAAGGAACAGCAGCAACTCCCTTTGTAAGCAATATTAATAATAAAACTACATGAATTTGCTCAGCTATTGAAAGATGAATACCATAGGCGTTAGCTAAAAATATAATAGCAGGCCCCATGTATACCATTCCTCCATCTAAATTGAATGAATAACCAAGTGGTAAGATAAACGATACTACTGAGTTATTTGCCCCATAACGCTCCAAACGAGCTGTGAGAGGAGCAAATACAGATTCTGAGCTTCTCGTAGTAAAAGCAATTAATAATAAGTCTTTAATTTCCCTAACTAATTCAACATATTTAATACCGTATATACGTGCTATTATTGGAAAAATAATTAATAGTACAATTGCTAATCCAGCATACGTAAGTAAGATTAAATCAATTAAAGTGCTCAATTTACTAAAACCATAAGTGGCTACGCTGTAAGCAATAGAACCAAATACACCGATTGGAGAAAATTTTATAACATATTCTAATACTTTAAACATGACCTTTGAGAGAGCTTCTAATACATTTTCTAATGGTTTAGCTTTTTCTTTTAATGCGCGAATAGCAAGGCCAAAGAATACGCCAAAATAGACAATAGCTAATAAGTTTCCTTCAGAAAAAGCAACAAATATATTATCTGGTATTATATGCAGAACAAATTCTCTAAAATCAATTTTGGTACTGGTAATCCCTTTTAACGCTTCTACATTCCCTTCCGAAAGGTCTGCCCCAGCTCCTATATGAGTAAAGTTTGCTAGTAGTAATGCCATCACAATAATTATTGTAGTAACTACTTCAAAATAGATAATTGCTTTAATAGAAAGCCTTCCTAGTGCCCCAGCTGATTTAATTTGTGCGATTCCTAGAACAATCAAAGGAAAAATTAGGGGAACAATTGTCATTTTGATCATGTGAATAAAAGCGTCGCCCAGAATTTTGGATTCAGTCCCTAACGTTTTATTTAAAGATCCTAATAGTAGACCTAATACTAAACCAATTGCAATTTGGAGCCACAAAGGAATTCTTTTTAATACCTTCAATGTTTAATCTCTCCCCACTGATGAAGTTTATTGTCATTTAGTTAAAGCTTTTTCTATTCTCATTAGCGCTTCTTCAATATCCTCGTCTGATGTTGCACAGGAAATGCGGACACGTTGGGTATAGCTTGATCCAAATGCTACTCCTGGAGTCACCGCAACTTGAACTTCATCTAGTAAATAGCTAGCAAGTTCGATAGAGTCGTAGTCGCGAAACTTTATCTCTGGAAAGACATAGAATGCTCCATTAGGGTGTGGACATGTGACCCCAGGAATTTGGTTTAGAAGACTCACAACCCGATTAATACGCGTAGCATACCTAATTCTCATATAGTCTACTTCTTCTTTAACATCAGCATCTTTAAGTGCTACTACTCCTGCTTTTTGAACAAAAGCTGTTGTACATGTGGCAATATGACCTTGTATTTTTGACGCAGCTGATAAAAGTTCTTTTGGCAAGGCCAAGTATCCTAATCTCCACCCAGTCATAGCATGTCCTTTTGAAAAACTTTGAACTGTAATTGTACGATTTTCTAACTCAGGAATACTTGCAAGAGAAACGAATTTATGATGTCCATATACTAGTTTTTCATATACTTCATCAGCAATTACAATTAAATCTTTAGCAACAGCAAGGTCCCTTAGTTCATGCATTTCCTCAAGGTTTAAAACTCTACCTGTCGGATTATTCGGATTATTTACGATAATAGCTTTTGTACGTGAAGTACAAGCAGCTGCTAATAAATCCTTATCTAGTTTGAAATCTTTATCTGCATCTAAATCTATAGAAATAGCAACTCCTCCAGCCATAGTTATTAAAGGCTCAAAACTTACCCAAGCCGGATTAAGTATTAACACTTCGTCACCTGGATTTATTATACTTTTTAGGGCAACGTATATTGCCGGCTTTCCTCCAGCTGTTACAATTATTTGTGAAGGGTCATATATAGCCCCATTTTCAGCCTTCAATTTATGAGCTATAGCATTGCGTAATTCAGGAATTCCTCCACTATTTACGTAGTGAGTAAATCCAGATTTCATAGCATTTTCTGCTTCCTCAATAATAGCTTGGGGAGTATCAAAATCAGGTTCTCCCCCCGCCAAATTGAGGATATTATGTCCTTCATGCTTTAACGTAGCCACTTTATTTAAAATAGATATAGTTTTTGACTCAGGTAATTTTTGAAGCATCGTTGCGCTTTTCATTGTAGAGCTCAATCCTTCCTATGTAATTAGTAATTTAAGTTCATGTGTTTAAAATTCAACTTTAATTCCTCTTGCTTCTAATTTTTTATCAATCCAGCTGCGATCCAACGTCCCGTTCTCAATTTGTGTAACGGTATTCTCCTCGTATTCCAAAATACTTTTTGCGCGTTCTAGAACTTCTACTACTTTATCCTTTGGTACTACCACAACTCCATCGTCATCACCTACAATGAGATCTCCTGGATTTACCGATACTCCAGCACAAGAAATTTGAACGTTAATTTCACCTGGGCCTTCCTTAAATGGTCCAGCAGGATTTTTTCCTTTAGCAAAAACGGGGAAGTTCATCTCCTTTATAGTTACAGCATCTCGAATTGACCCATCGACTACAAATCCTTCCAGCCTTCTTTTTTTAGCCATTTGACAAAGTAAATCTCCTAGTAAGGCTCTTTCTGTATGTCCTTCACCTTCAACCACAATTACATCACCAGGTTCAATATAATCAAGTGCTTTGTGAATCATGAGATTGTCGCCGGCAATCGTTCGAATAGTTAAAGCTCTACCGACTAATTTGACCTCAGAGTGGTTGAAGTGGCAAATACCTTGCATAGTGTGGAACCTTCCTAAAGCATCAGCAATAATTGTTGTGCCAATTTTTCTGTACTCTTCAATTAACTCTTTGGAAACACTATTCGAATTAGATGCGATTTGATACATAATAATAACTCTCTCCTTTTTTAGATGATTTTCTAATTAATAATTAAGATAATTCAAAATATAATAATTATTAATTATCATAATACTTAGTATTACAAGTTAAATCAATAGAATTGTCATACTTTCTGACAATGCATTTTTTAAACTTGTAAACTAATTAATTTGCACCAATCAATTTGGTAACGCTTTCAATTGGTTGATTATTATCATACTTAGTATTATAAGTTTTGTCAATTTGTTTTTCGGAAAATTTTAAAAAAGATATAATTCTTGAAATTTATTTCTTGGGCACCTGAATTTTTTTATACTTAGTTTCGTTTTAACATTTTGTAGGTGCCCTTATAATTATTTTTTACTGTTTTTGAAACTGTATGGAATATTTCCATTTTTCAGTTCTGAAAAAGTTAACTGTAACATCTGTTGGAACAGAATTCTGATCAAAAGAAACCCTGGTACTTTTTAAAACCGAAGTACCCTCATTAGCGTGAAGATAATTTGAAATATTTGTATCCGCAGGGACAGCTTCTATCTCCTCATTTATCGTCAAAAATTCAATGTTTTTTTCATCTTTTAATAATTGATCTATAGAAATAAATGTAGGATCTTTCTCAAACATTTCAATTGGAAAACTAGAGGGCAAGTAATGTTCAAGATAAATAATTGGTTCCCCATTAAATAGGCGGATTCGTTTTAAATGTACAAGGTCTTCATTACTCCCTACTTCAAGA
The DNA here is from genome assembly GCF_038005965.1 of Priestia sp. FSL W8-0524. Taxonomy (NCBI): domain Bacteria; kingdom Bacillati; phylum Bacillota; class Bacilli; order Caryophanales; family Bacillaceae; genus Priestia; species Priestia sp. FSL W8-0524. The sequence continues at coordinate 1,479,909 of NZ_JBBOUG010000001.1, read as the reverse complement.
AGACTAGCATAAAAAGGTGATTTAATCAGCTCTACTGAAAGGGTTCTTGCGGATACCTTTTTCCACTCATCCATATACATTTGTTTAAATCCAGTCATCGTTGTCCATTGTCCAAGGGGTTTAAAATTTGACACAAATGAACCTTTTCCTTGATAGCGATATATAAGTCCGTCCGATTCAAGTTGTTTTAATGCTTGTCTAACAGGAGTACGGCTTGCTTTAAACATATTCTCCAATTCCATTTCAGAAGGCAAGGCATCCCCTACTTTATAGGTTTCATTATGTATTTTTTGAACTATATCATCATAAATTATTTTATATAGTGGCTTCTTTCTATTCATTAATCCATTCATTAAAAAGTCACTCGCTTTCAAGAGCATATTTACAAAATCATACTAAGTATTATATGTTATGTCAAATTAATATTCCATAAAAATACAGATTACTTTTAATCAAAGGAAAGATATTTTCTTCTAAGGAACCGGATTATTCAATCTACACTCAAAGTCTAGCGTACTTTCGCTAAAAATAAAAAATAAACGTTTTTCATAAGAAGAAGTGAATACATAAACTATATTATAAAAATTAAAGTTTTAATCTTTACTCTTAATGACGGTAAATAGTAAAATTTTCACTATACACCGCTTGGAGATATTATAAAGTGCCTTGCTGTCGATAAAAAAGTTCCAATTAATTTGACATTATCCAGTCCCTAGAAACCTAACGCGTTTTCTTTTTCAGGTTTCCATCCAATATGCCATATTCGTTTTGAGAAATTCTTTCACTTTCTGCATAGCTTATAGATTACAATAAGCAATGTCAATTCCCATTAAGTGCCCAAAATGGTGATATACGAGTGTGTTTGACATACCTTTGTTATCCACACTGTAAATTCGTTAATCATGTTAATTAACTCACGAATGTACTGGTTTTTGTGATGATCAAACTGTTTGTACGTTTCCTCCACTTTGCTAAAATCAATCCATTTCTTTAGTTTAATCATAGGCGGGTTGGTGCTCAAAAAATACGCGAGTTCTTGCAGCTGATTACTGATTCTCAGCCATGTTTCTGCTTTGATTTCTGTCACTTGGGTAGGTTGATACTGTGGCACATACTTGCAAATCGTGGTGTAGAAATAAGCAAAAGCTTCATCAGCAAAATAGACCGATTCTTTATTCCAATACTTTGCATTGTACTCACCTGGCTTCACTTCTATATAATAAGCATTTTCCACCTTATCCACATCTGTTATCATTTCAAAAGGAGATTCCATAGTAACACCTCTTCTTTAGATAACGTTAGTATGTCCGTTTTTATTAGTGATTCACCTAAAAATCACTCCAAAGTTAATATCATGTACTTTTATTTTTTTAACCATTTATAAAACATAGGTATGATTGCCCTTCCTTTGAATAGGTTAGTTGTAAAAAAACATATAGCCGAAAGGAAGTAGCAATTATGCATATAGAAATAAATACCTTATTTACTTTAGGTTCTTTAATGGGTTTATTAGTAGGTGGAGGACTTCTTAAATTAGTTAGTCACCTGTCACGAGGTAGAATTCAGTTTATGTATGCGATATGTGGAGGAATCTTATTAGGGTTGTTATTTTTTGATATCCTTCCTTCCACATGGCATCTGTATGATTTAAAAGGCGTTCTATTAGGTATCGTAGCAGGATATATCGTTATGCTATGCATTGACCTCTTTTTGCATAAAACAAATAGTGCAATTTCACCTTTGCAGTCACTTATTTTATTAACGGCTGCAATCTTTTTTCATAATATTATTACAGGAATTACCTTTGGGATAACAGATATACATCAGTCAACCTCCGTATTCGTAGCTACCCTCTTACACCAAATTCCAGAGGGTATGGCCCTAATGACCGTTCTCTCCATAGCAAAAATACCTAACGTCTTCTTTTTATTCATTATAGTCCTTCTATCGCTATCTTTGGGCGGGAGTTTATTAATTGGAGAAAGTGTACAAGCTTCTTCGCTTAAAATACAAGCCTTATCGACCGGAGGAGCAATTGGTACCCTATCTTTTGTTATTTTTCATGAAATAATAGGAAAGGCTATTAGTCACTTCAGAAACCTACATGTATGGCTATTAATATCGCTAGGAGTACTAATTATTTATATTTATCAATATTCCCTTTCACTATTTCATAGTCATTAAATTTATATAGAAAATTTTAGAGATCTTAATTTATAAGGTCTCTTTTTTATCCTTATAAGATTAAGCATATTACATAAGAAATTCAAAAATCGTGATCCGAAATTTTTCTGATTTGTTAAGAAGAAGTATGAGATTGATTTGAAAACAGCTTTTGAGTGACACAAATGAAGGTTCATAAATGATTTTTGATGAAGTTGAAAATACTAAAATAAATGGTCAAATTAAATCTTTAAATGATGAAGCTTCTGTTAGGGTTTCCCAGAACTTAAAAGCACCATCCCATCATAAAAGAATTAACATTCTATATCTACTGTCTTAAAAGGAATCTTTAGTATATAAGGCTTTCGGGGATTTAAAGATCCACCCATTGAGTTTTTTGAATAAACTACTTTTAGTGAAATCCAGAACAAGAGAAATAACGTTTTTTCAAACAATGATCATGTTTTTGCAGCAAGGAGAGATTTTTATGGGAAACAACCACAATCACGACCACGGAGATGTATTTCACTCCCATGCTCCGATTGGGAAAATGAAATTAGCATTTTTTCTTACTTTAATTATCCTGGTAGTCGAATTAATTGGAGGATTCATTTCACACAGCTTAGCCCTACTTTCTGATGCTGGACATGTACTTACAGATATTGCAGCCATAGGGCTATCGTGGTTTGCTATGCACCAAGCCCAAAAGCCAGCTTCAGAAAATTTCACTTACGGGTATCACCGTTCAGGGATACTAGCTGCTTTTATTAATGCCATGACGTTAATTGTTATTGCTGTTGTCATACTATACGAAGCGATTGATCGCTTTAAGGATCCCCAACCAGTGGGAAGTACATGGATGTTTATTAGTGCATCTGTTGGTTTAGCCATGAACCTTTACTTAGGTCTTGGCTTAAGGAAGGAAGACAACATCAATGTAAAAAGCGCCGTACTTCATATGATTGGGGACGCAATGGCTTCGGCAGGAGTTATTATCGGAGGACTTATTATCCTATTCACTGGCTGGAATATCGTAGATCCAATCCTAAGTGTTCTTATTGCATTCTTAATTGCTTTGGGCGCATGGAAAATTGTAAAGCAGACAATAGGAATTTTAATGGAAGGTACACCGAAAGGAATCTCTTTAGAAAAAGTAATGGAAACAATTCATGCAGTTAAAGGTGTACTAAATGTCCACGATTTACATGTTTGGAGTATAACTAGTGGGAAAAATGCATTATCCTGTCATGTGGTGTTAAATAATCAAATAAGTTTCCTGGAAAGTCAGGTCATATTAAGAGAAATTGAATCCAAACTTCAACATCAAGAAATTGAGCATGCAACTATCCAGTTAGAAAACGAAGAGCACCCTCATGATGAGTCAGCTATTTGCTCTACCACCAAACGTGAAGGTCATCACTAATACAACTTGGTGTTTTTATATGTGTAAACCCTGAAGAATATTGCTGTCGATAATAAACTAAATGTGTAGGTCAACAGACAAAAAAATCATGACTCACTTTTACGAATTATTATTTCCCAGCTCTTTCTTACATTATGAATGAGTTTTTGTGTTTTTAAAAAGATATATTTTCACGAACAAAATATTCAAATCTATTGCAGCGTGTTAAAGAAATTATTATCGTTAATAAAATAAAAAGCCATCTAGTATTTGAAGTAAAGGTGGCTTTTTACTATAATATGCACGTCCAGACATACATACTATATCTTTTCATACAATCACATGTAAAAAAGACTATAAGAATTTAAAGAAAGTATTAATAATAAAAATCACACTTAAAAGTGCAATAAAAACAATCAATTCAATTGTTTCCTCACTATCTTTTATTTTATACTTTAAATCTCTATCTTTAAGCTGTATGTTCTTCTTATATCCTAATTCCATATGATTAATTCCTTCCCTTTATGTATTCGTTTTAATTGGCATGTTTACTATTTGGCTTGTTTCCACATGTAAGTTAGCACCCTCTATACTGTGTTCTTATGCTAATGTATTCTCTACTTTAGCTGTTATATTATGAGCAGCGTCTACTCCCAAGATGGAATTTGCGAGAATGGAGATATCTACTACAGGACTCCATAATGTTTCCTCTCTTTTATCCTAACAAAGCAAGTTCAAGTGGGTCTATAGCAACCTTTTTGAAGGATTCTATAAAAATAAACCCCTATCAAGAAAGTTTCGTTAAGTAAAAAAAGTAACAATCTTAGATTTATCTGTTACATGTTTAATTGAATTTATTCAATATTTCATGGGACGTAGCTTAGATATAGACGATGTTCTACTTAATATGTTTGGAACAGTTATAAGTTATGTGGTTCTTTTAATAAATAAGCAAGCCGGTAAAATAAAAAAGGGCGACTATATAGATAGATGCCCTTTTTGTTCCAATAATCTAGTTGATGGTAACTAGGTATATAATTTATAAAACAGAACAACCTACTGCTCCTGTACAGTAGGTTGTTCTGTTGGGAATACGTTAGTAGTCTGGCCAGATTTGTAGATTCATATACATATAACTTTAAAAATAAACATTGTGATGACTCTGTTTTTAAAAATATACTCACTGACTAAAACATTCGGGTTGAGGTGTGCTAGCATCGTCTTTCCCACCTACAAAAAAGGTAAAATAGTTTCCGTTGTAGTCATCTTTAGCCGTCATTTCCCAATTAATGTCCCTCTCCCAATTCAATTCCTTCACTTTTTTTCCCTGATCATTTACATAATAATATTCTGAGTTGTGCCAACCTGAATCTTCCGTAGAATACCAACCAAAAGATTCTGGCGAAGATGTTTCTAACTTTCCATCCTTAGAAATTTTATGAATAACTTTATCATTTTGGACTTTTAAAGGGGGCTTTCCTTTTACGTTATAAAAGACACCAACACAGCCTTTATAGCCATTTGGTATTAAATATACGGTATCTATTCCTCTTCGTTCGTGAAAAAACAAAAAATAGATTGTACCAACCAACAACAATAGTCCCACAAATATGTATCCTATTTTTTTCATTCTTTAATCCTTCAACTTCAGTACAAATATTTGATAAATTTATGAAAAATACAACGTTCGTTCATATGACAAACGTTATCGCTAATAAAAAAGGTTCATTTATCATTATAAGTCCTCACTTTTATATAATTGATGACTTAGTTATAACCCGACATAAATTACATTTAATTGTATACTCCGTTCATTATTAGTTAATATAATCATGATTTTAAGCACTTACTAAAAGAACCAATTAAGAGATATTTCTTTGTCACATATTAAAGCTTCAAGATTAAGGGGTTTAATTATATCCTCGATATTTTTATCTTTAGCTACAAGCAATGTTATAAAAGAATCATAGATTCCCATAAATGCAAAATCCATATTTTCATCTGTAATAATTGACTCATTAGGAGATAAGTTAGCTATTTCTAAAAATGACATATCATTGACTTTAAATGAACCATTTGTGTCATGAATAGGTTCAGAAAAATATAAAGTATTTGCCCCTTTTGAACAGAGGATTCTTAATAAACTATTTAGTATAAATAATGATGTACGATCTTCTTCAGGGTAATAGAAATTAGAATTAAACTTAGCATAGGAAGCTAACTTTTTATATTCATCGCTAGTATCAGTAAGGGTTTGCAATGCTATGGATAATTCTTTGTAGGATCCTAGATTACTCTTGGACATTACTTCTTTCCATGATATCGGTTCGCCAAGGTTAATTATTTCCTCATCACTAGGATATATATGCTGATAAGGGTTTTCTCTCTTTGATTTTTCCCAACCAAATGGCATCTGAACGAAAGGATGAAATAGGATAGCAGCAGATTTAAAGCCGTCAGGTAATTGAGGTAAAATAGGTAAATCCCGGTCTAACCTTATATAATCCAACAATACATGAACATCTCCCTTCAATGTAGGTAGTTACGTATATTTTATATGTGTAGAATACTCACTTCTATTTCCTTAGCGTTCTTTATCTTTAAAGAACATTAGATCAAAAAAAGTTAAACTAATAGCCATCGCTAAAGGCGTGCTAAAATCATAACTATCTATTTCAGATGGCCGAAAAATATAGTTGAAAAAATATATAGCAGCGCTAAAGCAAATGAACAATCCAATAAATTTAAATAGTTTCTTTCTTAGTTCACACCATTTTATGCTTTTGATGTTAATGATAAACGTAATGATCAAATATAAAGATGCTAGAATAATGAAGAATACATAACTTAATATAAATCCAAACGAAAATGAATTATCAATATCCATATAAACAATAAAAGATATAATAATTGTACTTAGTACACATAGTGTACATATGATAGATGTTACGGTATTTTGTCTCAATTTCTCCCCTCTTCCAGCTTTTAAACTTATCGTCTATTTACGAAGAAATGCTTTTACTCTAAACAAGCTTCGTGAAAATAAAGAAACGCTATATATATAGTACTTGTTTCCTTTATAGAACATACAAAATGAATCCAATAACATAAACTAAAAGAGCAATCGTCCATTTTACTGTTCGGGAGCATTTAAATTTATCTAATTTACTTGATAGATAAATAGCAATTATGCCGATAACAATGTAAGTTCCTGGAGACCTCCATAATTCAGGAGTCAGTGTAAAGAGTATCCAGCACGTCCCTAATACAAATGCAGCACTAAGCTGAGATGAGTTCTCTTCCGTTTTATGTCTTTCACTTCTTGTCGGTAGTTGATTAGTGTCCATTTAATTCTTTCTCCTTCCTTATTGTTACATTTTATCAAAAGGTTGGCATGATTTCAGTCACGAATGAAAAATTTGTATAATAAGGATGTATGAAGGAGGGAATTAAATGAATAAAGATATAGAAGAAATTGTTGTGAAATCCTTTTTTGCGAAGAGAATTCAAGAAAGAGTCTTGTTTGAGCTTTTTTCTCCTAAAAAACGGGATAAAGCACTGCATCGCCTTAACCACGATTATAAAAGAAATCTATGTGAACAATATATGATTGAAATTCCGACGCCTAATTCATGTGCTAGTGAATTAGCTAATCTACTTAAAAAACATGGTGCAGGGAAGCAGTGCTATGCCCTTTCTTTTAATGAAGATATCGATGGAAAAGAACTACCTTTACTTACTGCTTTAGAGCATGCAGTAGGCTATGGCTTTCCTTCTCTTATTGTATGTATTCCAAACAAACTTGCCTATTTTGAAGCTGAACAAGTTTATGGTCCTCCACCACGTTACATTTTAAAGCGATAAAAAAAGCCCTTCTAAAGGGCTTTTATACGCGCTGTATTTATCCATTTGTTTTTATTAGCGTTAACTTTTTATGCTTCCAATGAAGTGAATGGACTTGAAGCTGCCGGGAAAGGCATTTTAAGCTTTTATTAGCTTTCGTTTTCACTATCGTTATCGTTATCAATATCATTATCGTTGTCAGTATTACCATATTTAAAATCAATAATGTTTTTTCTAATTTCTTCTCTGATTTCAGGGTTTTCTTTTAAGAAAACCTTAGCGTTTTCTCGTCCCTGCCCTAAACGTTCCCCATTATAAGAAAACCAAGATCCAGACTTTTGAACAATATCTACTTCAGAACCAATATCTAAGATTTCTCCTTCTCTTGAGATACCCTCTCCATACATAATATCTACTTCAGCAATGCGGAAAGGAGGTGCCATCTTATTTTTGACTACTTTAATTCTTGTTTTGTTACCAACTATGTCATTTCCCAGTTTAAGTTGTTCAGCGCGGCGAACCTCAAGACGAACGGAAGAATAGAATTTTAGTGCTCTTCCACCTGGCGTTGTTTCCGGATTTCCAAACATAACGCCTACTTTCTCCCTGATTTGATTGATGAAGATAGCAATGGTTTTAGACTTATTAATTGCTCCAGATAGTTTACGAAGGGCTTGAGACATCAAGCGAGCTTGTAGACCTACATGAGAATCTCCCATTTCCCCTTCAATTTCTTTTTGCGGAACTAATGCTGCTACTGAGTCAACAACAATAATATCTACAGCACCACTTCTAACTAATGCTTCAGCAATTTCAAGTGCCTGCTCACCAGTATCTGGTTGAGATAACAGTAACTCATCAATATCTACACCTAGTTTTCTTGCGTAAACTGGATCAAGTGCGTGTTCAGCATCAATAAAGGCAGCTCGACCTCCATTTTTTTGTACTTCTGCAATCGCATGTAAGGAAACTGTTGTTTTACCTGAGCTTTCGGGTCCGTACACTTCCATGATTCTTCCTTTTGGATAACCATTAATCCCAAGAGCGATATCTAAAGCTAATGAACCTGAGCTAGATGCCTCAACTTTTGTATGTGTGCCTTCCCCCATCTTAATAATTGATCCTGTACCGAATTGTTTTTCAATTTGTTTTAGAGCCATATCTAGTGCTGCTTGTTTATCATTCATAATTTAAAACCTCCGATTGTTAGTACGTTTACAGTAAACGACAATGTATATGGATAAATAATAAGGATTGGCTCAAATGTTTTTGCTCCGTGCGAGAAAATTTTGTGTTTAACTGTCTTGGTTTATTCTGTTGTTCCTTTATTTATCTCTAAACCCTTAATATCGAACAAATGTTCCTGTTGTGTAATCATACAATAAACGCATCTAGTTGTAAAGGAGAAAGTTTTGTACAAACCAGCCAAAGAAATATCTTTTTTGTAAAAAGTAGGTTTATACCTTTAATACTTACAGTTATTGAAACTTCAATCTATAAAATAACCCTTATTATACGCTCAAAAAATAATTCATCCTCTTATATACATTATGTCATGTGCTTAGACTATCCACTAACAAAAGGGATAAATTATAATAGATTTATTAGAGAAATTTTCCACCTAATAAATTCAAATGAAATTCGTTATTAAAAATGTGATACATTAAATAAGAGACAAGAAATGAAAGGAGTTTTTTTAATGAGTAACCATGAAGCACAAAATGAATTGCCACCAAAAACATGTACAATCGATCGACTTGTAACAATGCCGGATGATGTAAATAAAGTAATCAAAGGCAGCAAAACAGCAACTCGCCGAAATGGAAGATATGCTGATGTAGGAGAGATAATGATTTTAGAAGATCAAAAGTTTGTAGTGGAACGAGTTTATTCTCAATCACTAGGGGAATTAACCAATGAAAATGCTCGCCAGGAAGGCTATGCTACAGTAGAGGAATATAAACAATCTATCTTGTCTTATCATCCTGGGATGCCTTGGCTTCCGCAAATGAGGGTATGGGTGCATGAGTTCAGATTAGTTAACGATTGATAGGTAAAAGAAATGGATTTGTTGTACCGTATATTAGTATATATTCATGTTTCTAGTGTCATTTTATCGATTGGTCCTTTCTTTATTCTCTTGCCAATTGTTAAAAAATTACATAGTTTAAGAGAACAAGAAATGAATGCCTATTTGATCACATTTCAATCTGTTGTTAGGCTCGCAAAACATACGGGCCATGTTCTTGTTATCACAGGGATACTCCTCGTTATGTGTGGCCCATGGACGTGGACTACGCCGTGGATTATAATGACACTGATTTTCCTTTTTTGCTCCTTGTTCTTTCTGGCCCGTGCTTTTTCACCAACACTTCGAAAGTACAAGGAGGAAGGACAAAATAAAAAAGAACTGGCAACTAAACTAGAGCGATCTATTTGGATTTATATCATTCTATTAATGACTATGCTTTGGTTTATGGTCGGTAAGCCAACTTTTTGGTGACACCCATCCATTTGTCATCACTAAGAGTAAGTAGTTAAACTGATTATTTTCATCAAATACTTTACGTTTTACTTAACATAACTCGTATTTTCGGTATGAAAAAAGATTTTTGCTTGTATATCAGATGCACATTTGGATTAAAAATTAAAAACCCCTATTAACCGTATGTTAAAGGGGTTCTTACTTATTGTTTAAACTCCAAGTATGAAGTTCTTATAGAAGAATACACTAAATATCAATATGTTTCAAGTCAACCCAAGTAATTATCTACTTGTTGCTACTATTAATAGGTTGATCTATAGATTGTTGGGTCTCAAATAGAGAGGTCTTAATGCCGATTAAAGACGCCACAATCGTTAGGATGCCTGCTGAAATAAAAATTAAAGAGACGCTAATATATTCAGCTGCAACACCTGCTAGCATTCCACTAATCGGTAAAGCCAAAAAAGCTAACATACGAGTTGAGCTAATTACTCTTCCCAATAAGGCTGATGGCACAATCTCTTGCCTAAGGGTAAACCAATTAATTGCTAATAATGTTACCGAACCGACAATTACAATTCTACAGACTATTAACAAAATAACTGCAGTGTTTGAAAAAGTAAGGATAGTTTGACCTAAACCTATTATTACACCACAATAGATAATTATATTTCCCCGTGGTAATTTATTTAGTTTATTTGCAGCATAAATTGCTACAAATGACCCTAAAGTTTGTAGGGAAAATATTAAACCAATATACTGTGCCGATAAATGTAAATTATCCTTTAGATGAAACATAAATAAAGCTTCCATAGCACCATAACCCACATTGATTAAGAATATGAGAATAGTCCCTATCAAAATCTTTTTAGTATTTATAACGTATTTAACTCCTTCAGCTATTGAATTCATTATAGAACTATTAACTGGATTCTGGCTTTTATATTTCTTAGTTATTAAGCCAATGAATATTCCAGAAAGAAAATACGTGAAAAAATTAAAATATAATAAGTTATGAGTTCCAACCAAAGCAATTAAAATGCCTGCTATTGAAGGGCCTGCAAAGGTTGTAATTGTCTCTGATAACTTGAATAAAGAGTTACCCTGTATTAAATTTTCACCTTCTAAAATTTCTGGTATGACTGATTCAAAACTTGGATGATAAAATGCACTCACAGCTGATATTAAAAAAGCTACCACATATACAATCCATATATCTAACACGTTTATTAAAGCTGCAAGAGGTATGATAATAATTAAAATGGCTGATAAAATATCACCTATTAATAAAATGTATTTCTTACTTATACGATCAGCTAAGGCTCCGCCTAACAAACTAAACAATACTTGAGGCGTAATTTCTAAAACAAATGTTAATGCCATTAAACTTGGTGATTTAGTCAAATCATATACTAATAAAGGCAGTGCGATTTGAAAAAAAGACGTGCCCAACTTACTTGTTGTGGCACTTAAAAATAAGCATAAAAAATCTCTGTTCTTTAGTACTTCATAAGATTTCAACATTTACCCCCCCATCATAATTATTTACCTGCTGTTACAGGTGCGGAATGGCAAACTGGACAATCCTCTTTCTTATTCCACTCTGAAATAGGGTAAGTTTGATATGTAAGGAAATTTAATTCCATCATTTTCCCTAATGATGTTGGAGTTTGAATACCTGTTACCAACCCTAAAAATTCATTTACAATAGCACCAGACAACATAGCTACATTAGGACTAATCGCAGCATTATTTCGTTGAAAATTTATCTGATGCATACTGTCAAGTTGCTTATTAACTATAACATCACTTTCAATTATGGTTTGTTTATGACACTCTACACACCCAGTTTTTCCTGGTAACATAGAATAAAATCTGCCTCTTGTGTTTAGGACTCCACCTGAAACTAACGGCTTTCCTAACTTCACTACTGCTTCATTTACCCAGTCCTGTATATGAAGGGTTGGTTTATCGGCTACACAAATTACATAATCACTACCTTCAATATGTGCCATTACATCTTCAGCACATTCTATACGCTTATTAGTAACGTTTAAATTAACATTAGGATTAAAACGCGATATTCTTTCCTTTGCTAATTCCGTTTTTAACTTATTAATATCTTTTTCAGAATATAACAACTGTCTATTAAAATTGCTTAATTCCAAAGTATCAAAATCCAATGCATTAATGTTATGAAAACCTAATGCAGATAGATGATATAGTATTTGACTACCTAAACCTCCGATTCCGAGCAAAGCAACCTTTGTATTTATGATAGTTTCTTGCACATTGTACTTATTGTCCTCTAAAGACGTAAAAAGCGAAAAGTAATTAAGGTTTGCTTTGTATCTTTCGAGTTCATAATCTCCTATAGATTGAGGATTCAAAGAATTATCTTCTAAATATTTCTCTGTATCTAATGCCTTTATCCCTTCCAATACCTCATTTTCTTTTATGTTTGGATACTTTTCTTGGACTAAATGTATTATTTCTTCTATAGAATTTTTTCCGTTAATAAGAGAAATTAAATACTTAATACTTCCACTGGGATCTTCAATAACTCCTGCTACTCCATCTTCTTCACCAATATGGATTTCATCATTTATAAAAAATACAGGGATTGTCTCTTTGAACTTAGGTTTCATTTTCTACATTTCACTCCATTTCTCTTAATTATTGAAATAGGGAACTATCATATGATAGTTCCCTATATTTACAGACTTGAAGTTTAAACAATAAGTAAGTAGTTCACATAATGATAACGTTTTAGCCTGGAATACCGTTTAATACCGCAGCTTTATTAGTTGTTTTCTTAACTTTTACCTTCATAACTAACACCTCCATTTCTTAAAAGATATATTTATAGTATTGCATTAAAAAGGCATTTTCAACAATTAAATCCAATTTTTATAATATTCAAACAAAAACAGGTAAATTATACTTTTTTTCGTTTATTTTAAACCGACAAATATTCCATTTATAATATTTTTTCTTGCATGTAAAACCAGCATAGATGAGTAATCCAGGTTTCCGCAGTTTTCCATTGAGTAGATATTTTTCTAACTTGTGATTCTGCTAATAATTCGTTATACTCATAAATCTCTCCTACTACTTTACGTATAATTAAATCTCCTGCGGGTAGAATGTCTTGACGTCCTATACCTCTCATTAGTATTGACTCTGCCGTCCATTTTCCTATACCCCTATGTTTCATTAAATAGCTACAACCCCCTTCACGATCTAATAAATATAAGCAACTTAAGTCTAGCTCCTCATCTATAATGGCTTTAGTTATTTCATGAATATATTCAGCTTTCCTTTGACTTAGCTTTAAGTCACGAAGTTGGTTTATATTTAACTTCATCACCTTGTGGGGGCATAAATCTGTATAATATTCACAGTTATTAATTATTATTTTAGCTCCTGTTTTTTCTAACAAACTCTTTTTAATCCTATGAGCAACTTTTGCACTAATTTGTTGACCGATGATTGCCCATATGATGGATTCGTAGACACTTCCTAATAAAACAGGTCTAAACCCTTCGTACATTTTTATTAATTTTCCTATCTTAGATTCATTAGCTATAGACTTTTGAGCTTTGTTTATATCTTGTTCCAGACAAAATATTGTGATAATTTTCTCCTTTACTAGTTGAACCTGATTATTCTTAACTTCTTCACCAATAACTTTAACTTCCAAGTACTTACTATCGATTCCTTCGTCCCTAACTAGTACTAGGTACGTTCTTCCCCCTATTATAAAAGCTCTACAATATGTGTTTTCAATAACCTTCTCGATTACAAAAGAGGGCGAGTTTTTTATGTACCTTAAAATTAAATCAAAATTATATATGCTTGGTTTATTAATTCTAATTATTTTTTGTCTCATAACTTCCTCCTAATTTTTAATAAATCTATATTAACAGGCTTTCTTGAAAAATTAATGATTAATCTAAATAACAGATAATATTTATAAAACCATCCATATTTTTCATTGTAAGACTTTGGATATGTTATATTTATAGTAAAATTAAAGGAGTGAGCGAAAATGGATGCGATGAGTTTTATTTTACTAAACTTTGAAGAAGTGAGACGTCGAAGTATAAAAGTATGGATGTCAATACCTCAAGATAGGTTAGACTGGCGCCCTGATCCAGAAGCAATGTCATGTAGGGAAATGATACATCATGTTCTTGAAGGAGAATACCTCTATCATCAAATGTTAGAAAAACCACTTAACCTTTCTCTAACAGAGGAGCATAATCCTTATAAGGCAGTAACATTTAGTTCTGTTGAAGAAGCATTAAAGTTTGCTCAACCATATAGGGAAAAATTTATAGAGTTTTTAGGCCTCCTTAATGAAAAGCAGCTAACAGAGATAAAGATAGACCGATCGGAGATGGGATATATTCGAGAGTTAGGAGATATGTTGTTACGAGTGGCTTATCATGAATCAGTACATACAGGACAACTTTTAGATTATTTAAGAACTGCAAAAGTTAAACGTCCTATAATATGGGATTAAGTTTCTGATTAATCTCCCGTTGTTTTATTTTTCTCTGCTCTAAAGAACGCTCATACAAAGCCATAAAGTTGTTTACTTAAAGGGGGAAGAACCATTGTGAATAATGAAAAGCATTTACTTAAATTTCAGACGTTTCAACAACTTCACAAAAGACCCTATACTTTTGTATTGCCTAATGCTTGGGATGTTATCAGTGCTAAAATTTTTGAGAAAAATGGGTTTCCAGCTATTGCAACAACCAGTGCTGGCATAGCAATGTCTTTAGGATATAATGATGGTGAAAAAATCCCTTTTGAACAAATGTTAGAAGCTGTTAAGAGAATTATTAATTCCGTCAATATTCCTGTCAGTGTAGACCTAGAGTCTGGCTATGGCAGGTCTACTAATGAAGTGGTAGATAATACAAGACAAATTATTTTAGCAGGAGGAATTGGTATAAACCTAGAAGATGGGACGGGAGATTTAGATAGTCCTATTTTAGATGTTTCGTTGCAAGTAGAAAAAATATCTGAAATTAGATTGCTATCCAAATCGCTAAAAGCCCCATTATTTATTAATGCGCGTACTGATTTGTATTGGTTAAATACAGGAAATCCGGATCTAAGACTTCAAGAAGCCATCAATAGGGGAAAAGCATATCAAAAGGCTGGAGCAGATTGTATTTTTATTCCTGGACTATATGACATGGAATCCATTAAAAAAGTTCGACAAGAACTATCGTGTCCCATTAATCTTTTGTCTGGGCCAAACTTGCCTTCTATTAATACATTATCGCAAGTTGGTATTGAAAGATTAAGTACTGGATCCGCCCCTTTTAGAGCAACTGCTACATTATTACAAAGAATTACTGAAGATATCCTTTGTGATAATAATTTTCAACGATTAATGAATGATAATATGAGTTATGATGCGATAACAGAACTAATTGGGACTCCTGAATAGAATTTATCAAATTTAATTTAGCTTGCCTTTATAGAACTGGTAGGACTACTGAAATATACAGTAGTTCTTTTGCTGTTTGAACTATATTTAAACAGTTACCATAAAACGTTTTATAGATTGTTGATATAACAACTATTTTCTTTCAGGTGATTGAAGATATGATATATAAAAAGCTCCCCTTTTATACATGTGCTCGTCATGGAAAAGATAGTCGTTATCGTATAAATATGTTATCATTTATCTAAAGTTATAGAGTTATCTCAAAAAGCAACCTCACTCGAATGCCATTAAAGACTGAGGTTGCTTTTTCTTTTTTAAATAAAATTAAAATAATTGTGTTAACTCAAAAGGTAAGTTAGTTGAATAAAATTATTAATTTACTATCTAAGTAGTAACCGCGTTTTTATTCTACAAGGAGGCCTAGAATGATGAATCTAATCGATAAGAAAGTTACACACAAGCATTTTGGAACAGGTACTATAGTTAAATATAATGATTCTAGCATTGAAATAAATTTCGCATCAGAAAACAAAAAATTTGTTTTCCCCGATGTATTTGGAAAGCACCTAAAACTGCATGATAAAAGTGTTGCTCATTCCCTGGAAAAAATTTTAGAAGAAAAGGAAACGGAACGAAAAGAGGAAGAATGGAAGAAGGAAGAAGAAAAAAAATTACAGCGAAAAAATCAGGAACTTCGCTGGGGACATGAAAAACTTATGAAAAACCATAAACTTCATCCCGAATCACAAATGGTTTTTTGGTGCGACACAGAAGAACAGAATAGTTCTTTTTCAGAGTGGACGGTTTTTTCAGGCGTAATAAAAAGTGGTAATTACAAGGGGAAGCCAACCAAACCCACCCGCCTACATCAAAATAGCGCTGTCTTGTTAACAGCAATAGATTCCAGTATGCCTGAAAAAGGCAGACGCATCTTAGGTGTCTATATGGTCAATGAAAATTTTATCGGTAAGCTTTGCGAAGATGGATATATTCCTGCTCATTCAACGTACAGACTCCAACTTACAGAACAAGAATCCAATCAGATGCTTTTCTGGAAATATTATATAAACGAAAAGAACTCCCAAAAAATGGTGTGGAATACAGGTAAATACCGTTATTTTGATAATTCATGGATGGCTCAAATTTTGCTTGATATAGTTTCATTGAAAAGTGACTCAAACGAACGAGAGCAGGCACAGCAATTTTTTGAACATTTTTGCAAAATGAATTTGATAACGGATCAAGAGTTACCAAAGCCTAATGGCGCATTAATGCGTATTTAGATGTTAGCCCACAGGTAATTAATTAAGAATAAAAAAAGACTGACGCACTTTTCTGACCCATTGCTAATGACGAACAGTGCCAGGCTCTGTTTGCCAATAAAAGCGTAAATAAAGAATCTACTGCTACGTGTAAAGTAAAACAAGCAGGCTCTTAATAATTAAGAATCTGCTTGTTCTGCTCTACATAAGGACTATCAGTAAGTTATTTTATTTTTTTCTAAACAGGTACATATCTAACAACATATCAACAAGCAATAAATTAAGCTAGTACGTTTATTTTAATATACAGTTGAGCTAAACAGAATATCTTTATGAAAACGTACTGTTTCAGAACTATAGGCAGTCATATTTAGTACACTTTTTACAGAATATGATATGAGGACTACCCCATCTTTCAGTGTACTCACCCAACAAGGATGAAAGGGTATTAAAAAATAAAATTGCTTATCAAGTTTTTCTAAAACAAATGGTGCTGGGGGAGCTTTTTATTTTTGCTACAATTCTTAGAAAGAAGTATTTGATATTATAAAAAATGCTAGTTATAGAAATTATAGGAGGTATTCATTTTTTAAACTTTTGTAAAATTATCCACTTGAGAGAAAGCAGACAAAGAAAATATAAATCATATTATACATAGCTTTTCCTTTTCTATTATCTTCCTTACCCTACTCCTAGTTACTGACACCTTCCCTTAAAAAACAAAGAACAGCTAATACTTTTAAATAAGGAGTTTTTAAATGAGTAATTATGAAAAAACTAAGAATAACAAAAATATAATTTTAGGTATTATATATGCTCTAATTGTAATATCTGTATATGCATTTAACTTACATCTACAAATAGCTTTGTCTATACTTACTCTTGTCATAATATTTGAACTTGTAACTTCAATAAAAGAAGATGACAAAGCTAAAAATGTTATAAACATTATTACCATATGTTTATTTATACTTGGAATTGTTTTTCTCTAACTAGTACTTACTAATAGCTAACAATATAAAAAGAGCAAAGGCTTCTTATAAATGAAGAAGCCTTTGCTCTTTTTATATCTTTCCCACTCTTTTTCTAGACGGTTAGTATGCTTTTGAATATCGCTAACATGTTTTAATTTAAGATTAAGGTTGCCTGATATAGATAGTCAGCAACAGTATACTTTTACGGGCTTTTTTTTGAGATAAGAAAACTATCATTTTCCAGTTTAAGTAAGTTGAAGCTCGTCCTTAGTGAACCATAAAAAATCCCCACTAAATATAGTGTAGCCCTCACTCTCAAAGAGTAATTTCTTTACACTATACTTAGAGGAGATAATACCAAATTTTACTGTTTTTCTTGCATTACTTGAGCTACTTCAGTAAAAATTACACCTAAGCCATGTGCACCTGCGTCCGGATAACCAAGGCTTCTTTCTCCAACCGTACCAGCACGCCCCATACGTGCAACAATCTGTTCAGTTGATTTTGCTCCTTCAACAGCAGCTTCTGCTGCTTTGACAAGCGCATGTTTCAAGCTTTCACCTTCAGCGGCACTTGACGTTAACGTATCTGCATAAGGTACTAAGGCATCAATTAAAGTTTTATCTCCCACAACAGCTCCACGTCCAAAAGAACGTTCTCCTGTTGCTTGAATTCCTTTTACAGACGCTTGGATCATTTCAGCAAATTCTGTTAAAGTCAGTTCGGTTTTAGATTCAGTGTTCTTTCCAGCCGCACGAAATGCTGATCCCCAAATAGGCCCTGATGCCCCGCCACAGTGCTCCATGATAACAATGGAACATGCCTCTAGAAAGTTGCCAATATCATTTGATTTATTTTCTAGAATTTCGTGCCATTCAGCTTTCAATTGTTTGAATCCTTTAGCAACACTCATACCAAAGTCTCCGTCACCAGCATGGGAATCTAATTCACAAAACGGTATTTCATTTCTAATAATACATTCACTCATTTGGTCTACCATAAAAATAATATTATTCAACGTCAATCGATTTTCCGTTACTACGGAATATTCTTTGTTGGTTTGCACCTCATAAGACACTTTCGGGGCCTCTACGCTACCGATGATTTCATCATAAGTGACAGCTGGTACTTCACCTTTGATTTTTAACGCAGGAGTATCGCACTCTTCAGATAGGAGACTCTTTAAGTTTTCATCTAATTTCATAATCGAAATAGAAGCACCGGCCATATCAATGGCTGTCATATAGTTTCCGACAAACGTTCTTGCAATCGTTACTTTTCTACGTGACAATTCACGAATGACAGAATGATTTAATAAATACAGTTCTTGAAGAGGTGTGCTTCCAAATCCATTAATTAGGACAGCCACTTCTCCTTTTCCATCTTCTATCCCTATTTCTTTTAATAATGCCGTTACCATGCGCTCTGCAAGTTCGTCTGCTGAAATAATTTTTTCACGACGGATACCAGGTTCTCCATGAATGCCAACGCCAAATTCCATCTCATCTTCTGCAATCTCGAAAGTAGGAGTTCCTTTAGCGGGAACTGTGCAAGAAGTTAGTCCAAAGCCGATGCTTTTAACATTCGCAATAGCATTTTCTGCTGCCTCTTTCACTTTTGGTAGATCATAGCCGCGTTCTGCTGCTGCACCTGCTATTTTATGAACAAGAACAGTACCAGCTACTCCGCGTCTTCCAACTGTATATAAACTGTCCTGTACAGCGATATCATCATCTACTTTTACATAATCCACTTGAATGCCATCTTCTTCAGCTAGATAAGCAGCATTCTTGAAATTCATCATGTCACCACTGTAGTTCTTAATCACGAGTAAAGTTCCCTTATCGCTAGCAGTTTCTTTAATGGCTTGATAAATCTGTATTTGAGAAGGTGAGGCAAATACATCACCACAAACTGCTGCATCTAACATACCCTTCCCGACATACCCAGCATGAGCAGGTTCATGTCCACTGCCGCCCCCGCTAATTATGCTTACTTTATTTTTGTTAATTTGTTCTTTTTTAATGATTTTATATTTTTCAATTAAACTCAGTTCCGGATGTGCTAGAACCATCCCTTTACACATCTCAAGTACGACATCTTCTGGTTTATTAATAATTTTTTTCATCTTATATCAACCTCTTCTTATAATCATTTCCAATTTGATCTGCTGCAAGGATAGCTGCAGCTACTGACTCTGGAGTAACAGGGAATGGCATAGAATAAATAGATTCCTCTGGAATACAAGCTTTGTTAGCTACTTCCATTAACTCTTCTTGTGTAATTTGTTCTACTCCAATATCAGCAAGACAAACTGGGAGTCCTACTGCTAAACAGAAATCTAACACTTCTTCTATTTCCTCAGTTGGCGCATTTTCCAATACCAATTGTGCTAATGTACCAAAAGCTACTTTTTCACCGTGGAAGTAGTGGTGCGCACTTTCTAAAAGAGTAAGCCCATCATGAATGGCATGTGCTCCAGCTAATCCACCACTTTCAAACCCTAATCCTGATAATAAGATGTTGGCTTCAATAATGTTTTCTAAGGCTGGAGTAACAACATTATGATCGCTTGCAGCTTTTGCTTTAACCCCGTCCTCTAATAGAGTGTTGTAGCAATGTTCTGCTAAAACTAACGCTGCATTTGTACCTTTTGCTGGTGCACATACGTCCTCACGCACTCCACAAGGTAATCCAGCATTTACATTAGAGAAAGAACGTGCTGTTGCTCTTGCTTCGAAATAAGTAGATAACGCATCCCCCATACCAGATACTAAGAATCTAGTAGGTGCATTAGCGATGACTGTTGTATCAATTAATACAACACTTGGGCTTTGCTTAAAGTATGCGTAATCATCAAAAGCACCCTCTGGTGTATAGATAACTGCGGAATGACTTGTAGGTGCATCCGTAGCAGCAATTGTTGGGACGATAATTAATCCCTCTCCCTCTGCTACACATTTTGCTGTATCAATTGCCTTACCACCACCTAGACCAATTGTACAATCACAGTTGTTTTCTTTTGCTATTTCCTGCAATCTAGAAATTTCTGGTCTTGAACATTCGCCATTGAATCCGCCTTCAAAAAATGTAATACCATATTTTTCTGCTGTTGCATCTAATTTGCCTTGTACACGTTTAATATCTTCAGGATGTGCTATTAAAAGTGCAGAGGTACCAAATGTTTTCACAAAATAACCTAAATTTAAAATCTCATCTTCACCTTGAATGTATTTTGAAGGACTAATAAATGCTTTTCTCATGAATACAACCTCCTAATTAACTTTGTAATCCCTTACAATCGGAATTTTACTATCTTTTGTGTAAGATTACATTAGTCTTAAATGACGAGTTTTTACAACTTTTTATCGTATTTTTTTGCTCTCTTCATTTAATATGGTATTATTATGACATTATTTCAGGTGAAAATACTACTAAGTTCACGTTGAAAAGAGGTTACCTTTATCGCTGAACACTCTTTTATTTTACAAACTCAGGAATAAAATAAAGGTATTCTCAAGTAGGTAATACAAACTACCACACGGGAAGTAGAAGCAAGGGAGATAAAACATCATTGAAAACTACTTACATGAATTTAGATAAAATACTAGATTTAAAGAAATGGCGAAATCTTCAAGATTCACTTGCGTTTGTTACAAAATTAGCGATTGTTACGGTTAACTATAAAGGAGTGCCCATTTCTCAACACAGTGGTGTACGTCCATTTTGTGAGACTATGCGTAAAAATCCTGATACGGCAAAACTTTGTGAAAAGTGCGATGCGCGGGGAGGATTAGAGGCAGTTAGAACCAATGCTCCTTATATCTATTTATGCCACTGGAATATTGTCGATATTGCCATTCCCATTATAATTGATGATAAATATGTAGGCGCTATCATGGCGGGAGAAGTAAAAATTGAGGATGGTGACAAACATCCTCAATTGGAACAAATGCTTACTGTTCCATCAAAGGGATTTGAACAGAAGTTAAATAATAATGAGGAAATACAGCGTCTATATGATTCTATTCCTACTCTATCCTATACAGAAATTAACGAAGCTGCTCAAATGTTATATAGGCTTTGTAACTACATTGTAGAGGAAGCTATGAATAAAAATTTGATTTTAGAAGTATATGAAAAGATGGCTCCAGTAAAAGAAGACGTTTCTACTGAAGATATTTCTTACGGTTATTCTCTAGATAATATTCAAAATATAAAAAAGGAGTTAGCCAACACAGTTACTAATGCTTATGTAAAAACGTCTATTAACGATCACTTAGTTTGTAAAAACAAAGTATTACAGCCAGCCTTTGACTACATTTATAAACATAAAAGAGAAAAAATATCTCAGCAAAAGATGGCTCATTTATGTCACATTAGCACAGGTTATTTCAGCCGTATATTTACCAAAGAAACGGGTATGAATTTTTCTGTTTTTATTTCGCTCAAAAAAATAGAGTGGTCCAAACAATTATTAGAAGAAACGGATTTGTCTATTGCACAGATTAGCGATGAATTAGGTTTTAATGATCCTGGATATTACATCAAGACATTTAAAAAATATGAAAATATAACTCCTAACGTCTATCGGAAATATTATCAAGAAAAGATGTAGAGTTTTCAGTCCTGACGTAAGAAACATATAACTTTTCCATACTGATACTAGTATTCTAAAAAGGGTGCTTTTCAGTATGGAAAAGCAATGAGACACAGTCATGTGCTGGCCTTTACGCTATAAATAATATATAAATCTCTATTCCGCATGCTTATAAACATTGGGTCTCAGGCTTTCAAACATTGGGATGTTTTTTTGTTGTTCTGTAACTTTCTGTATATGAATTTCTGCTGTTATGATTTCTTCTTTGTCTCTCCCCTCTTTTATAATGTTTCCATTTGGATCGATGACCATTGAATGTCCAGCGTATGTGTTGCCGGCATGATTTTTATGATTCACATTCCCCACGCTGTTACATGCAATGACGTATACACCATTTTCTATAGCTCTTGCTCTCAATAGTGTTCTCCAATGATTTATATTTTTGGTAGTCCATTGTGCAACGTAGAATATGATTTTTGCACCTTGAGAAGCCGGAAAACGTGTGATTTCTGGAAAACGTAAATCGTAACATATAATTTGACTAGTTTTGATACCGTTAATTTTGAATATTTCCGGTACTTCATCTCCACCTGTTAAATAATGATGTTCATCTAACATCGGCACAAGATGTATCTTATCTTTTTGATAGAGCAGTTCCCCCGTTTTTGATACTGCAAAGGCTGTATTATAAATATTTCCATTCCTTTTATTCGAAACTGAACCTGCAATGATATTCACCTGATACTTAGTTGCTAAACTTTGGATAAATGGAAAAGCCCTCTTTAAATCAATGTCTGCTTTTTCTGCTACATTTTCTAAATCATAACCCGTATTCCACATTTCAGGTATTACAACAATTTCTGTATCTATATCCAGCTTTTCTGCAAATAAGGATACAATACGGTTTTCGTTTTGCTTAACTTCTCCTTCAATAATCTCCATTTGAAATAATTGTATTTTCATGTTTTTCCCTCTCATTCATAGATAAATTTATAAATAGAATATAAATCATTGCTGTATTTGACATCTTCGCCATGTGAAGAAGAAATAATAGAGGGTTTAATTTTATCTATAATTCGCCCGCTATTAATATTTTCATCCATATCAACTGTGAACTTTCGAATCGGTGGATGTAAGGATTCGGTATTAGAAAAGAATAAGTCTCCAATTAGCAGCACATTGTCATCTTTATGATGGTATATGACATGTCCCGGGGTATGACCGGGTGTTAGATATACGTCTACGGGTAACGTTTTAATGATATTGTCGCTTAAACCTTCAACTTGATGTTCTACGCCTGTTGTTTCTTTTTCTGCCTTGTTTGGATACGGTTTTTCGCCATTGATAAAAGGCGTTTCAATTTCGTGTGCGTAAATAGGAATATTTAAATGATCTTTTAAATACTTGGCACCATTAATGTGATCCAAATGGCCATGTGTCAGCAAGATACTCTTGGGAATACCTAAAGATTTTGCCGCATTCAACTGCGCATATGCATAGTCTTCCATTCCGGTATCGATGAGATAAACATCCTCACCATCCACTATGTACCATGTATTGATCTTAACTCGGATACCAACGACGGTTTCATAAGTGAGTCTATAAACATGTTCAGAGATTTGAACAAATTCCAATTCATACACCTTCTTCTGATTTATTTGATATCATAAGTGTAATCAGAAAAAATAGGAGTAACAAGAAGGCACAAATTTGTTACTCCCCATTGAGGTGAGGAAATGTCAGAGTTTAAAAGTGATCAATACGGCCCTTGTACGTTAACTGTAAAGCAAGCCTGTCCAATTGAATTAGCGATGCATATTATGGGCGGTAAATGGAAAGGCATTATTTTGTCTTTGTTATCAAAGTCACCTATGTATTATAATGCAATGCGCCGTGAAATACCGGGTATTACTCAGCGCATCCTTACACTCCAGCTTCGCGATATGGAAAAAGACGGATTAATAGAAAGAGAAGAAACAAATGATAACCCTAAAAGAGTTTTATATTATTTAACAGAGCTTGGAGAAAGTTTTATCCCAATACTTAAATCTTTAGAGAAATGGGGCAATGCTTATATAAGCAAGCAGGAAGAAGGAATAAAAGAGTCTCAATAATTAAGGGTAATCCCTCACTTTATTCCTTTAACATTTAACATACAATCAAACCTATTGTTCATATAAGCATTCAATTCTATCTATTCTAATCAAGTTTTGGCATAGAAATGAGTTCTAATTATAAGCAAGAAAATATATATGCTTACAGTTAGCTGTCTTAGCAAGAAAACTCCGCTAAACATAATCGATTTTATGCTAAATAAAAAAGACAGAAAGAGTCTACTTCTTCCTGTCTTTTTTGTCATTTAAGCATCAGCAACATGAGTTGCTTGCAGGTGACTTTTCATTCACTCCAACGCTATCCTCAGTCTTATGAACCTCACTATCAGATTTCGTATAAAAAAACTCCCACTCGTTCCCGTCAGGATCTGTTACCCAAAACTTATCTTGCACAGCATAGCAGCAGGTCGTATCTATTTCTTCACGAGCAAAGAACCCCTCTTTTTCTAGTCGTGATTTATGAGAATGAATCTCCTCAGGAGTTTCTACTTGGAAGCCGAAATGATTCACTTGATTACCTTTTACATCGTCACGTACGTTCAAGGTGAAATTTAATCCGGGTTCATCTAACAAGAATTTAGCATAATCTATTTTCGTTTTCACAGGTTGAACGCCAAATACCTTTTGATAAAACTTAATGGACGCCTCTAGATTCGTTACATTAATTCCTACATGAACATATTTCATTTACACTTCCTCCTTCGCATGCTAAATAATATTATTTGGAATGTAGTAAATTAAGAGCATGGGCCGCTTTTACTTGTATCTTTTCTAAACAAGCAGCATAGTTCTTCTGATAAGAGGTGGTTCACCTCTTTATCATTTAAATCATAATAACTCCATGTCCCTTTTGTTTCTTTTGTGATGAGGTTTGCTTCTAATAAAATCTTTAAGTGGTAGGAAAGTTTAGATTGAGACATCCCAAAGAATTCAGTTAGATCACATACGCATGTCTGTCCTCGCTGGCAGAGCTCATACATAATTTCTAATCTCTTTTGATCAGCAAGAGCTTTAAATTTTTGTTCGTACTGTTTAAATGGGTGCTTTCCTTCCTTGACTGTTTCCATTGTCATTCTCCTTCATCAATTTTTTTTGATTTAAAGTTCGAAGCTCTCGGCAGCTTTTTTAAAGTTACTGTATGTAGTTTCCCCTCTTAACGTAGGATCTTGATGAAAAAAACGCTGAAAGATTAGACTTTGTGCTTCCTTATAGTTCATCCCTTGAGTGTTCATAACTAAATGAAAATAGGCTCGAAAGTACGTAACGGATAAGTTTCCAGAGTTGTTGACTCTCACTGCTTTTCCCCTCACTTTTATAAATCAATTTTTTTTAATGTATTCATCATATCTGGAAAATTTAGATAAATCAAGACATTAATCAAATTTTTTTGTTTAATAGTAGTGTATATTTTTGTTGAATGTATAATAAAATACTTATATAATTATATTTGGAAATAAGGAGGTGAGTTGGATTGGATGTAAAAGTACAAATAGAAATGGAGAAAGCAGCACAGATACTGAAGCTGCTTGGCGATAAGACAAGATTATCTATGATGAAACTGCTCCAAAATAACGAGTGCTGTGTTTGTGAGCTAGTTGAAATTTATAAAGCAAGTCAACCGGCTATTAGCCAACACTTGCGTAAATTAAGAGATATCGAACTTGTAAAGGAAAGACGACAAGGGCATTGGATTTTCTATTCATTAAATAAAGAAAACGGCTATTATCAGTTTGTCCTTAATATACTTGAATCTTTACCAAGCGAAGATGGACGATTAAAAGAACTAGAAAAGCAAGGATTACGCATTAGTTGTTGCTAATAGTAGGAGGTTTGTAAAGTGGTATCAGTTATAGTGGCCTCCCTCATCTTCTTAGTGACATTGATTTTTGTCATTTGGCAGCCAAAGAACTTGTCTATTGGTTGGTCAGCGTGTGGAGGCGCAGTTTTAGCTCTTTTAGCAGGTGTGGTTGATTTCCATGACGTGCTAAATGTAACTCAAATTGTATGGAATGCAACGTTAACGTTTATTGCAGTTATTATTATTTCTTTAATTTTAGATGAAATTGGATTTTTTGAGTGGGCAGCGTTACATATGGCGCGTGCTGCAGGAGGAAATGGCGTTCGCATGTTTGTATATGTATCCCTACTTGGAGCTGTAGTAGCCGCATTATTCGCAAATGATGGGGCAGCCTTAATTCTAACACCTATCGTACTTGCTATGGTGCGGGCACTCAAATTTGAAGATAAAATGGTCTTTCCTTTTATTATCGCCAGTGGATTCATTGCGGATACAACATCGTTACCTCTTGTAGTAAGTAACTTGGTCAACATTGTATCAGCTGATTTCTTTGGTATTCGTTTTTCTGAATTTGCCTCACGCATGATTGTGCCAGATTTATTTTCACTTTTGGCAAGTATTGCTGTCTTGTATTTGTATTTTCGCAAAAGCATCCCTAAGAAATACAATCTAGATGATTTACAGAAACCTGTTGAGGCCATTAAAGACATGAAAATGTTCCGTTTATCAGGAATCGTTTTATTTATTTTAGTTCTTGGTTACTTTATTGGTGAGTTCTTCAATGTTCCAGTTTCTATTATCGCAGGTATTATTGCCATTTTATTCTTAGGAATAGCAAGAAAAAGCCCGGCTGTTCACACGAGAAAAGTGTTAGCAGGAGCTCCGTGGGCGATTGTTTTCTTTTCGATTGGTATGTATGTTGTTGTGTATGGATTACGCAATGTGGGGCTAACTGAAGTACTAGCAAGCCTTATTCAAACAACCGCTGATCAAGGATTATTTGCAGCAACCATTGGTATGGGATTTATTGCAGCCATTCTCTCATCGATTATGAACAACATGCCAACCGTGATGATTGATGCTTTGGCCATTGATGCAACTTCTGCAACAGGTACGATTAAAGAAGCTCTGATTTATGCAAATGTCATTGGTTCGGATCTAGGACCAAAGATTACACCTATCGGCTCTCTAGCGACGCTCTTATGGCTTCATGTTCTCTCGACAAAAGGAGTTAAGATTTCTTGGGGAACTTATTTTAAAACAGGTATTATCTTAACCATCCCAACATTGTTTATTACACTTGTTGGTTTATATATTTGGTTATCAATTATTTCTTAACACATCATAAAGGAGATTTTACACATGTCTAAAAAAACACTTTATTTCTTATGTACAGGTAACTCTTGCCGTAGCCAAATGGCTGAAGGATGGGCAAAAAAATATCTAAATAACGATGAATGGGATGTACGCAGTGCAGGATTAGAAGCTCATGGATTAAATCCTAACGCTGTAAAAGCAATGAAAGAAGCTGGTGTTGATATTTCAAACCAAACATCTGATATTATTGATCCTGAAATTTTAAATAATGCGGATTTAGTGGTTACATTATGTGGCCATGCAGCTGATCATTGCCCCGTAACACCTCCTCATGTGAAGCGTGAACACTGGGGATTTGATGATCCTGCAAAAGCAGAAGGAACAGATGAAGAGAAATGGGCGTTCTTTCAACGTGTCCGTGATGAAATTGGTGAGCGTATTCAGCGTTTTGCCGAAACAGGTAAATAATTAATCAAGAAGCAGTCTATTTGTGTAGACTGCTTTATTTTTTCTCTACTAATAAGGGGCTTTTCACTTTTATAGTTCATGAAAATAATAGGCTCTTGTTTAGTACCTGAACGGCTAATAATTAATTATTCGTAATAAATATCAGCTCTGATGTAAACCGTAGTTCCGGGTTGAGCTGCTTCAATTGCCTTCCTTAATGTTCTAAAAGGTTTGCTTTTAGTACCTAAGTTTTTGTCATCCCCTGTAGGAGAAACGTAGATCTCATGATGTATAGGTTCTACTGAAGGCTGATTAGCTGCCTCAACCCTTTGGTTTATACAACACAGTAAAATAAGAAAAATACCAACTGCTTTTTTCATAAGATACTCCTTAAAGTTAATGAGTTTCACTTACAAGATGTTTAAATTATACTATGGCTCTTTTAATAAGTATGTAAAACATCGCACTATGTCTTGTTATTTTTTTAAACTACAGCAACTTTTACATTTAAAACGGAAAGTGCTAAAGTAATGCTAGAATATGGAGGTTTGAGAAATGAATAAGGAACTTAAGTTACGTCCTTTGGAAAGAGAAGATTTAAAATTTGTCCATGAACTCAATAATGATGCAAATATTATGTCTTATTGGTTTGAAGAGCCTTATGAAGCTTTTGTAGAGCTACAGGACTTATATGATAAACATATTCACGATCAAGGTGAGCGTCGGTTCATACTAGAAAAGGACGGGGATATGCTTGGATTAGTGGAATTGGTCGAAATTGATTATATTCATCGTAGAGCAGAGTTTCAAATTATCATTGACCCTACATATCAAGGTCATGGTTACGCCATGGTTGCCACAAATCTAGCAATGAATTATGCCTTTTCGGTATTGAATATGCATAAACTTTACTTAATTGTAGACAAGGAAAACGAAAAAGCAATTCATATCTATAAGAAGGTCGGTTTTTCTATCGAAGGTGAGTTAAAAGATGAATTTTTTGTCGATGGAAGCTATCATAACGCTATAAGAATGTGTATGTTTCAAAAAGAATATTTACAAACCAAAAGTAAAAACTAAGGTTGAATTAGTATAAGTTTCCTGCTCACTAAAAGAGAAAAAAGAATGAGATCGGGCTTCTGTTAATGCAAAGAGAAAAACTCCTGTTCAGACGCAACAGGAGTTTTTCTCTTTTTAAGCTGTAGATGATATACAAATTTCTATTCTGCATGCTTATAAACATCCGGTCTCAGGCTTTCAAATATTGAGAAGAGCCTTTACCATAACGGTAAAGGCTCTTCATACGATCTTCCCTGATGGGAATCTTGTATTATCTTCATCTCTATTTTTAATTAAGGTCTATGAAAATTGACTGTTTTTTCGTCATCTCCTGTGCGTTCAAACCAGCCTCTGAAGGCCCAGTTATCATAACCTCCGTCACCTTCATTAATAAATGTTCCTTCTTCAAATATCCAGACTCCATACGTAATACCATCATAATCTACGGTATCGCCTAATTGGAAAAAGTTGAGGTAGCTTATTCAACATGATAATCAACTATTATTTAATAGATTTAGTCGCAATATAACAAGGCATATATTTGGTGATTTTTCCCTTGTGGTGATGATCTTCATAAAGATCTTGTAAGGTGAATCCAGCTTTTAGCTGTCCGCCAATTTGAGTTTCTAATGAATGGCTAAACTGTACACCGCCATTTTTTATAAGTTCTTCATCATTTTCTACTGTGTTTTTAGTTCCATCATAAGGTAATTTATTAACCACTTGTAATGCTTTCTCATCTTCTCCAAATAAATAAAGAGCAGGATTTGCAAAGCCAGATAGCAGGACGCCACCTTTTTTAAGAACTCTAAAACATTCTTGCCAAACGTGTTCAACATCTTGAACATAGCAGTTTGATACAGGGTTAAAAATCATATCGAACGTCTCATCTTCAAATGGAAATGTCTTACTCATATCCCCTTTAACTAAGTCAATAGAATAGCCTTCTCTAGTGGACACCATTTTTTCTAATTCTAATTGCTTATCAGAGTAGTCAAAAACCGTAACTTCCGCATGTTGGGCTGCAAAGACTGGGCACTGCTGTCCTCCTCCGCTAGCAAGTCCCAATATTTTCGCTTTTTTAAATGGAATAAACCAGTTATGCGGAACAGGCTTACAAGGTGTTAAGTAGATATCAAAATTACCTTGAGTTGCATCTACAAAATCTTGATGATTAATAGCTAATGACCATTCTCCTCCAGCTGAAGCCCATTCATCCCACATTTCGGAGTTGATTTTTGTATAATTAGATTTTTGCGTCATAGTTAATCCCCCTTTACCTTTTTACGTACTTTGTTTAATTTTACCATGTCACTAGAAGAATAATTTAGATGTACTAATTAATTTGTTCTGTTTCAGATAATTAATCTGTACTAGAGAAGTACTTAATAGATATTTTTAAAAATAAAAAACACCCTTTTGAAAAATCAAAAGCGTGTTTATATCTTAAATATAAAAGCTTGTATATAAACAAGGTACGAGTTTTATTTTTAATGGCTTGTCTCGAAGCTTTCAGCCATCATAAGGTCATTTTTGTAGGCAGCCATTGCGAGTTCATATCGTACCTTTTGGCTCGCTTCTACAAAATCAGCTTCCTTTACAAGTCCTGATAATGAATATTGGTGACCTTTAAAACCTACGTTCAGTTCAGTAATTTGATTGAATTGAAAGCTCTCTATAGGAATTCCATTCACATCTTTTAACAAATATTGACCATATTTCTCGTTACATGTTTGTGCTACCTGCTCCATTACTTTGAAGGCATCGTCCGGGTTTTGCCTATAGTTGAGAATAAGACTTTCATTTACCCGGCGTCTTCCTCGGGTTCCGTTCTGAAGTTCCGTAATGTTGCTATATGAGACGGTATAGAGGTAGCCGTCATATTGACGAATCTTTAAGTAGCGCATCGTAATTTCTTCTATTTTCCCTTGACGGTTTCCGTTGAGAATAACATAATCTCCGTGGTGGATCTGGCGTTCAAACAAGTAAGTCAGTCCCATTATATAATCACGGATGATATGCTGGAGGATTATTGCCAGGGCACTGGCCAACACTACCGAACTAGTGAGAATCTTTCCGAAGTCAAAGAAATGGCTAAGCACATAAATAAAGAAAAAAGCCAGCCCCAATACTCTTGTGACCTGATTAGAAAAGTGCATGAGCGTCTCTTCTCTTTTTTCATCTAAAAAGCTCGTTTTATCAAAGAAAATCTTAATGAATTTGCGAATAAAATAAACGATAAGTACAATCAGCAGCCCTACCGTTAAAACCTTTACGGGAAACTGCTGGAAAAATTCAGTGAAAACCAACTTACCCACTCCTTATTTCTAACACTATACCAAAAAAATGTACGGAAAGACAAAAATCTTCTGTTCCTTACAAACCTTAATGATAATAGCACGGTTTCCTCAAAAAAAGAAGCATATTCTATGCTTCTTGAAGGTCGGTCATATTCGGCGACAGTCTTTCAAATTGTCTTCCATCTTTATATATCTTTTGAATTTTGGAGGCTTTCTAATAAAGACATTCCTATATGTTCATCCTTATTTCTACTTAGTCTATAATTAGCTAAAACGACGGAAGCAACTTTCTTTTCTTTATCAATCCCTAAAAATGAGCTGAAGCATCCTGTTCCACCGCCGTGCAATATCACATTATTGTTTTTCTTTAAAAGCAACCATCCAAGACCCATATCAAACTTCTTTGTTCCATTGGCGTATTTTTTATGACAAAAAGACAGATATGGTTTATCTTCATCCATATTTATTTTTGCGTATTTAAGTAAATCATCAGCGGTTGAGGATACTGCGCCCGCAGGTGATATAAAATTCCCCTTGTCCCACTGCCAGTTGCCACAATCATTATTTTTGCGGTCATAGCCATGTAGATTATTGTTTGAAGCGCCTAAACAAGTATCCTTTAGTCCAAGCTCATTAAGAAGAAAGTCATTCATAGTATCCCAATACCCCTTCCCCGATATCATTCCCAACACGTATCCAATAAGGGATATACCGAAATTGGAATACTTCCATGAATAATCTACTTCTTTTAATTTACTTTTTTCGATCAGCATCTTCATTTTGTTAAAATCCATATGTAACGGATTATTTTTATTCAAATCACTTCCGCCAAAAATCAAATTAAAAATTATTTTAAAATATTCCCGTTTATTTAAAGGTAAGCTTCCTGAATATCCAGAAGAGTGAGTAGCGAGGCGGAGCAATGTAGGATAATACGTGTCTTCCTTAAGTTCTTTTATGTACTTTTGTATAGAATGGTTTAGTGTCAACTTGTTTTCAGACATGTATTTTGATAGCAGCGATATAGTAAAAGTCTTAGTAATAGAACCAATTTCATAATGATATTTTTTGGATGAGTCAATTTCACCGCTTTCATTATAAATTTTGATAACATATTGGTTGTCCGTTAAATAGCCAACGGTTAATTTCAAATTCTTTTTTCCTCTACAGGTCTTGTTAATTAATCGTACTGTTTCATCACTGATTTCAAACATAATGAGTGCTCTCCCTTATCCTTTATTTCGAAAATCATTAAAAGGATCGATATGCTTCAAAGTAAAGTAGCCTATCAAATTTATTTTTATAAGTTCTTTTTTATATTATCAATTGCTTGAACTCTTCGACTTTCAAGCTCCCTTATCACTCTCAACTGTAATTCATTGTGATCTTCATCCATTTTGATGTTGCCTTCTTCTTCAAATCCATCATGTTCTTCCCCGTCAAAGCTATAAAGTTTCTTTAAAAGCTTCCACATTATTTCCAACTCTTCGGTTGAAAACTTTTTAAAAAGGCCTTCCAAAAAGAAAATTCCTTTTTCTGAAACAACAAGCAGCGCTTCTTTTCCCTCTTTGGTGATTTTTACGTTAACTGCACGTTTATCTTTACTGCTAGGAACCACGTCAACATACCCCTTTTTTTCCATAATGGTAATTAACTGCTTGACGCTTTGTTTTGTGGTTCCTAATTTTCTAGCAATATTATTTAACGTTGTTTCATCTTCAGGTAAATGAGCAATTGCCACCATCGCCATATGCTGTCTTGATGTTAAGAGCTCAAGAGACTGATCTCCTTTCACCTGGACTTTATTTGCCAGAGAAAATAAGGTAGCGTAAGTTTGCTGCATTAAAAAAAGATCTTTATAAATATCCATATTAACCCTCCATTTTAGACAATATATTGTCTAAAATAATAGTATATTTTGTTAATTAAGTCAATGTACTGTTTATTTTAATTTTGACTATTCTGTTACACTAAAGCAGGCAAAGAAATAGTGGCCTTTCGTAAGCAAAAGTTGTCCTTTCTATATCTAATTAGATATACTAAAAAGGCACTCTAATTTAATATCACTCTAAAAAAATGTAAGAAAACCGATATGAAGTAAAGGAGAAAAAACATGAACCAACACACACAACCTTTAAACCCTATCGCCTTCCACCTTGGTCCACTTGAGGTCCATTGGTATGGAATTATTATAGGGATAGGAGCTTTTTTAGGCTTTTTGTTAGCCTCGAAAGAAGGAAAGAAACGAGGTATCTCTTCAGAAACCATCTCTGATTTACTTCTGCTAGCACTACCCATTGCTATCGTTACTGCTCGAATTTACTACGTACTTTTTGAATGGAGTTACTATAAAGACCACCCAGGCGAAACTATAGCAATTTGGCATGGAGGCATAGCTATTCACGGTGGAATTATTGGATCTGTATTAACAGCTATATGGTTTTGCAGAAAAAAGAATCTTTCTTTTTGGAAAATGGCTGATGTTTTAGCTCCTAGCTTATTATTAGGCCAAGCTATTGGCCGGTGGGGAAACTTTATGAATCAAGAAGCACATGGCGGACCTGTTACACGTCAGTTTTTAGAAACTTTACATTTACCTGATTTTATTATTAATCAAATGTATATCAATGGAACTTATTATCATCCTACATTCCTTTATGAATCCCTTTGGAACATAATAGGTGTTCTTGTCTTGATCGTACTAAGAAAATCTTTGTTAAAAAGAGGCGAAGTCTTTCTTACTTACCTACTATGGTATTCGATAGGACGATTTTTTATAGAGGGATTGCGTACAGATAGCTTAATGCTAACTTCTCATATCAGAATAGCTCAGCTCGTTTCTTTCCTTTGCGTGCTAGGCAGTTTGATCCTGCTATGGTATAGACGTAAAAAAGGCTTAGCAACTAATAAGACTGTATCTCTCTCATAAGCACATATGTTTTTGTATGAATGATTTTTTAAAGAATTAAACGATAAAAACATACAAAAGGAGCAAATTGATTTTCAGTAACTCTGAAGATCAACTTGCTCTTTTTTTGTTTCACTTATTAATATTTTTAATCTTAATCATGATTTATATGTATTTTACTAATAATAAAGTGTCTTTTATAGTTAAATCATACACTTCTTGTGTGAAGCCGCGCTTGATAAGAATTCATATTGGAGATGAAATGTATGATAAATATAAATAAAGCCCAAAAGCGGACTGTATTCTTACGAACAAATACCCGGACGTCATTTAATATTTCTTTATGGGCTGGAGGAATTGCTTTTACTTTTCTTTTTGCTTTACTTGCTTATGGATTAGCAAAAGTCCCGGGGTTTAATCATATCGGTCCACTAGCCTGTTCAATTATAATGGCAGTCATTTATCGTCAAATTTGGGGATACCCTGAAAAAATAAGATCTGGAATTGAATTTTCTTCTAAAAAGCTGTTACGTTATGCGATTGTTTTATATGGACTAAAGCTTAATATTGATGTTGTTATTCATCAAGGGCTAGGACTGCTACTTCGCGATGTGGGAACGGCTGTATTTGCGATTGTTTTAACAATTCGTCTAGGCAAATGGATGAAGGCTGATCGTGGTTTATCTCTTCTTTTAGGAATAGGAACAGGAATATGCGGTGCGGCAGCTATTGCAGCTGTTTCTCCGATTGTAAAAGCAAAAGAAGAAGATACAGCTATCGGAGCTGGTGTTATCGCTTTAGTGGGAACTCTATTTGCCATTGGATATACCATTTTAAGACCCTATATACATTTAACGAATATCCAATATGGAATTTGGTCAGGCGTTGGCCTCCATGAAATTGCCCATGTAGCTCTAGCTGCAGCACCAGCTGGACGCGACGCCCTAGCTATTGGCCTGTTGGCTAAGTTAGGCAGAGTGCTTTTACTTGTGCCATTAAGCTTTATCTTAATGTACTGGATGAAGCGAACAGGAAAAATGGAAAAGGATACGAAGATTGAATTTCCTTGGTTTTTAATAGGTTTTATCATCATGAGTATTTTTGGAAGTTATGTCGTAGGCAAGCACCTTATCATACCTAAAACGATCATGAATGATATTTCAACTCTAACCACGTTTCTTTTAACAATGGCTATGGTCAGCTTAGGGTTAAATGTAAGTATGAAGGCTCTTCGAACAAAAGCATTAAAGCCATTGATTGCGATGTTTATTACTTCTATACTCTTATCATTTCTTACATTTTGGACAATGTAAAGACCAGTAAATTAAAATGATTAAGTAACAGCTAATACTTCGTATACAACTGTTAATGTGAAAAAATCTTTTATTTCTCAGGTTTTAAATATCTTTCCAAATTTATGGATTAATTATAGAGAAATCTAAACCTATACTAGATATACTAGATACTAATGGCAGTTCCTCTCCTTAATAAACGGTTTCAATTAAAAAACACCCTTTATTGCAGTAAGTAGTGATGTAATAAAGGGTGTGTTTGTATATACTAGGGGTTGTAGTGCTGAACTTGGTGTTGTTTTAAGAGCATCAAGCGGATGAAAAGACAAAGCATCTTCTACCCATGGAATACAGTAAAGCATAGACACATTTAGAAAATACATTGACGCCTTTGAATCAGTCATGGTATAAACACAATAGGAGAGTTTAGTGCTTAAAAGCATAAAAGCGATAAAGTTTAAAAAAATACATAAATAGACGACATAGGAGGAAATAAATATCATGGGACATAATAGCAAAATTATAGACTGTACCATTCGTGACGGAGGTTTAATTAATAATTGGGATTTTAGCGTTGAATTTGTGCAAGACTTATATAACGGCCTAAGCGCAGCCGGCGTTGAATATATGGAGATCGGTTATAAAAATTCACCTAAGCTTCTTCAAGCAACTGAGCCCAACCCATGGAGATTTCTTGACGATAACTTTCTCAAAGAAATTATCCCTGAGAAAAAGTTCACGAAGCTATCTGCTTTAGTAGATATCGGGCGTGTAGATCCGAATGACATCCTGCCGCGTGAGCAAAGTATGTTAGATATGATTCGAGTGGCATGCTATATTCGCGAAGTAGATAAAGGCTTAGAGCTTATAAAAATGTTCCACGATTTAGGCTATGAGACTTCACTTAACATTATGGCACTATCTAGCGTACCGGAAAATCAGCTTATTGAAGCATTTGAAATGGTAAAGAAAAGCCCAGTAGATGTTGTATATATTGTTGACTCCTTTGGAAGCCTAGACCCTGCCGATATTGAGCATCAAGTGAAAAAGTTCCAAGCCATGATTCCTAGCAAACAGCTTGGGATCCATACCCATAACAACATGCAACTAGCTTTTGCTAATACATTAACTGCGATGCGTAATGGCGTTACATTCCTTGATTCATCTGTTTATGGTATGGGCCGTGCAGCTGGTAACTGTAACACAGAGCTGCTTGTTAGCTACATACCAAAACCAAGCTATGAGATGAAGCCGATTCTTGGCGTAATTGAAAAGCATATGCTTGAAATGCGTCAAAAGTGGGAATGGGGCTATATCATCCCTTACATGATTTCTGGTGTGCTGAATGAACATCCACGTGTAGCTATGGCTTACCGTGATAGCGAGGATCGTGACAAATTCGTAGATTTTTATGACAAAGTAACGTCTCCAGAAGTTACTACGTCTCCAGCATCAAAATAAGTTAAAATGCTAAAAGTACCTCTGTTAATCGGGGTGCTTTTTTGTATTACATAAAAAAAACATGATTGTATAGCATATCCTTAAACTTTGATACCCTCGATCTCGACAATTAGCTAAATGTAAACAGTCGTGCTCTTCTTAAACTATTATTTATGTATATAAACCGGCGTTCCAATGGGAACTGCAGAGGAAAGTTCTAGAATATCTTCATTATCCATTCGGACACATCCATGTGACATATCTCTGCCAATAGAAGCTGGATCATTAGTCCCGTGTATTCCATATGTAGGCTTTGACAGTCCCATCCATAAGGGGCCAAATACAGCTGGAGGGGTCGTATCTTTATTAATGATTTTAAATTTCCCAATTGGAGTTGGAGTGATCATTTTCCCTACAGCAATAGGATATGTCTTTACTAATTTAGCTCCATCATATAGTTTTAATTGATGCTGCTTTATTGAGACATCTATCCTTTTTGCCATAGAAGAACCCCCCACCCTCTTATAATTTACTATACATAAAATTTTCTAGATTAATCCATAATGACTGCTGCTATTTATACTGTTCTAATAGTAAAGAATTTCTTTAAAAGCCAAGGTCCTGGCGTAAACCCAAGCGTTAATTGCCAAGCACCTATTGCTTGCAAGCCGAATTGACGAACTAACACCATTTTTTCACTCATGCTTCTTACATCTTCAAACCATACTTCATGCATCTGCCCCGCTTGATCTTTATACCGAAAAAATGGAGATTTGTACTCCTTTGAATATTGAATGGGAGACTGATATCTCATTGCTGTTTTAATCGCATTTTGGTTGGATATAGCGGGTGCTAACGTGCCGGGCTTGTAAGGAATTGGCCAATTGTATCCATACAAAGGAACGCCAATGATGAGTTTTCTTCGCGGAACACTTTTTATCGCAAATTCTACTGTTCTCTTTACTTCAGTAATAGGTGCAACAGGACCGGGGTCGCTGCCTGCATGGTGCCAGTCATATGCCATTATGAACATAAAGTTAACAACCGCACCTATTCCTCCGTAATCATATCCTTTTAACCAAGGGATATCTTCGCTTGTCTTGGCTGGAACCGCTATTGTCAGCACATAGTCTGCAGGTTTTAAACGTTCACTCAGTTGACGTAAAAATCCGGTAAAAAGGTCTCTGTCTTCGGTCTTCACACGTTCAAAATCAATATTTACCCCTCCGTATCCTTTTCTAGATACTAAATCAAAGATATTATCGACAAGATTTTTTCGTGCCTGAGGATTATTTAAAACTTGATGGGCAAGATCAGAACTAAACCCTTCAGAAGTTAGATTAGTAATCGTAACTAGCGGTGTAACGCGATTTTTCCAAGTCGTTTCAATCGCTACTAAATCGTTTAAATTATTTATAATATCTCCATTGCTGCCAAAATGATATTCAAAGATAGAAATGGAAGAGGAATACGTTGCAAAATCACTGATTAACTCGCGATCTGCTTCTGGATTTCGAACGGCATAGTATTCTAGTGTCCCTGCAATATAGTCTGATATGTTAGGAATGTTTATTTTCATTCCGACTTGCAAGTAGTTATACGAGACTGAAGGATTAGCCCTTTTCAATTGCTCCAAGGACACGTACGCTTTTTTAGCAATACCTTTCATCGTATCACCAGGTTGAACTGTGTATACATATAGGGCTATGAGCAAGGCTTGACCGGGAACAATATTTGCTTCTTCTAACCCATTCACGCTCCTGAGCTGTGCAACGGAATAACCATATCTCCTGCTTATTGAAGATAACGTATCACCAGGCTGAACTATATGAACAAACATGTTTTCTCCTCCTATGTACTCTTTATCTATTTACGTTTTATTCCGCAACAAGTTTAAAAAAGCTATTCAATAAATGTATATGAGTATTGTTTGTTTATATAACTGAGTTAAGTAAGGGGGAATCTCTTTACACACTTCCCCTCTATTGCGCCCCTAATACGGGTAGAAATGTTCCAGAGATTATCTCAAAATTTATGTATCATAAATGTATGTTTTTGGTGTACTTGAAACAGGTTGTTTTTTTGTCAGATAGGATTATATTAAGAAATAAAAAGAGCAAGCTCTCTATCATAAGAGCTTGCTCCTTCCATTTAACGATTAAATGGAATTGCTCATAATTTTCCACACCTTTTTCTCATGTTTCTAAGCCTCTTGTGATTACTGCGGAGAAAAATTTTTGTCCTACGGCTAAGAGTTAATAGAGGAGAAGCACATGCTGAAGGCACCAACTCAAGCATGTGAAATATCTTAACCGTATCCTAGAGCAGGATCATCAGGGGATGATATTTTTAGAAGCTATCTCCTATTCAATAAAGGAGTCTTTTGTAAAGAGGAAGTCAGTTCTTTCTTAACCTTTTAACTTGTGTTCCTTTTATTTATTTCTTTTTTTCCATTTTATAACCTCGATGTTAACGCCATGATCTTCTTGAGATGATATGGTGAATTCGTCCATTAATTTTTTTACCCCTGATAAACCAACGCCTAGTCCCCCTGACGTTGTATAGCCACTTTCTAGCGCTTGTTGAATATTTTTAATGCCTGGTCCTTTATCTATAGCTATTATTTTGAGTCCTATTTCAAGTTTATTCTCTATTATTTCCATTATAATTTTTCCCGTAGTGGCATATTTATATATATTTCTGGACAATTCTGAAATAGTCGTAATAATTCGGGCTTGATCAAGTGTGCTGAAGCCTAAGCAGTTAGAGAACATCCGCCCTTTCTGACGCGCTTCTACTATATCCACTTCAGTGTGTATCTCAACAGTTAAAGGTTCCTTTCCTTCATCCGATTGAAATAGCATCATTATCACCACTTTCTTTATTTTAATAGGAGGGGAAAAACAATAGGCCAAAAAGAAAGGTTATCTAACCTTTCTTTTTGGCCTACATCTAGTTCAGTGCCTAGCTTATCAGTGCCGTTATGAAGTTGGGTTTAAAATCAGAAGAATTGTACTTTTATCTTTATGAAAATCCCATGCGACTAGTATATCTGTTACCTTTGAATCTAAAATTACTTCTAATGATTGGCTATGCTCATGAAGTAGCCTTTTTTCGAGATTTCTTTTAGCCAATGTAAGGTTTTCTTCAAACCCTAATTGAACTAATTCTTTCTCTACATTTACCATAATACCTTCCCTGATTATAAGGAGTGTTCTCTGATCTAATAAATAAGAAGAAACATCTTGAGGAAGTTTTTCTGCTTTTTGAGTCACTTCCTCAACTTCTTTATGCAGCAATTTCTGATTTTTATAGGAATGGTTGACTATGTTATTTTTATCAGAATGGATCATGATAAACATGCCAGACTGCAGCTCTAAATTCCAATCATAATAAAATTCTTCAATATCTAAATGTATATTTAATTGGATATATCCTTTTATCTCTTCAATTAAAGTCTCCATCAACAAATCACGTGTTTTTTGAACATAGATAACTTGTCCCTTGTCTAGCAAAGCCTTTTCTAAAGGTAATAAAAAGGCTTTAAAATAAACGGTTATAAAAGGAGGAGAAATGACGGTGAATACACCTCCAGGACCTCTTCCAAAATTTTCACGAAGTAACCTTCCCATATAACTACTTAATTCTTTTTCCAGTTTCGTTTTATCCATAGATGGTGCACCTAGTTTCTAGTTTCATAAGGTATACTATTCGTGATGTTTTATGAAAACTCCTTCTTCATCATAAGATCATTTTAGGTAATAAGAATTCACTTTCTATAAAATGTAAACTAGTCATACTAGTACATTTTTAATAGATTGGTTTCTGTTTACCTTTGTATTTTCTATGTTTAAAGATTCTTCTTTTATTTGAAATTCCAATTTTACTTCCGTAGATAATGGTACTTAAAAGTATTATATCCTTGCTAATTTCTTCTTTGTAAAATTCATTGTCATACTTTTGGTAATCCTGCAACAATCGACGAAGCTCTTTTATAAACAATACAATCTCATGATTATCAGCCATACCGACCAAATCCTTTCTGTTGGCACATCCTATTTTCAGATGCTATTTTAGGGGATTATTCCGTTACAAAAGGACTTACTCTTTTGAAACAACAAAAATAAGCCGAAAAAGAAAAGGTATGAGCTTTTCTTCCTCGGCTTATGTTTGGCACAATGTGTCCAATTCATTACTGCCTCATTAATTTTTTGGTTTTAAGATAAGCGTAATAATGCTATTGTCCTTTTCAAAATCCCAATCCACAAAAATATCAAGAATGTCTGCATTTAATATCTCATCATAGTCATCGTTTTGTCGTAAGATTCCTTTTTCCAAAGGGCGTTTAGAGATGCGTAAGGTGTCATCAAAACCCAACGAAATTAGCTGCTTTTCAATAGCCACCAGTATTCCTTCTCTTACGATGACCAATGTACGATCACTTAATTTATACGAAGAGATTTTCTCAGGCCCTTTTTGTGCAATTTCACTCATCTTTATAATCCGATCATGAATTGCTTGTTTTCCTGGGTAAGGGTCACCCTCAGTCAAATCGGCTTTCAAATCGTCCAGACAAACTCCCACAAAAATTCCGGAGTGATGATCTAAATTCCAATCATAATATAAGTGCTGGATGTCAAGGTCTGTAATCCCTTTAATTTGACCAGTGATTTGAGGTTCAAGAGTCTTTACCAAAAGCTCTCTTGTAGTCATAACCTGAAGTTCTTCATTCTGGTTTAACAGTACTTGTTCCATCGGTGATACAAAGCCACTAACATAAATAACAACATAAGGTTCATAAATCGTAACATGAACAGCCTCGGGACCTTTTCCAAAGTTATCTCGTAACAATTTGCCCAAGTTATTCGCCAATTTTGTTTGCTGAGCCTTAATATCCATATTTCTTCATCCTTTATTAAGAAAGAAGCATCATATCCTCTTTCCATCATTTTATTGTACCATTACGAACGAATAATTTAAATATACAGAATAAATAAAAATAATTTGTTACTTCATGTTTAACCGAA
Source organism: Priestia sp. FSL W8-0524 (assembly GCF_038005965.1). Taxonomy (NCBI): domain Bacteria; kingdom Bacillati; phylum Bacillota; class Bacilli; order Caryophanales; family Bacillaceae; genus Priestia; species Priestia sp. FSL W8-0524. The sequence goes on along the minus strand of NZ_JBBOUG010000001.1, from coordinate 1,438,008 downwards.
TTATAAACGTTCAAAACCTCTTCTTTCTATTGCTTGGGACGTATTTTGAATGTCACCGAAAAATACGAATCCGTTGGATTCGTACTGATGTTTTCAATGAAGTGAGTTATAGCATGTAGTCAAATTATTGTTGGGGAAATATAGCTTTATCTTTTAATTGATGCATCGCAGGGACATACTAAAAAATAAAAAGAGGTGCAGCATGAAAGAGAAAAAGGAGCCACTTATTTTACGTAAGTGGCTCTTTGCTATGTTGATTGAATTCACTTGGACCTCTAATAAATAATGGCAAAACGCAATTTATAATCGATTTAGATTATTCTTTGACTAATTTAACAAGCATATGAGCAAGATGATGTTGTTCTTCCTCGTTTCCAACTTTCCATAACTCATGTAACAAGTATTGCTCTTCATTTTGTGGCTCCTCATGGGTTGCGAGATAGTCAGCTATTTTTTTAGCTGCTAGAGCTAGTTGATTATCATTTAACCCTAGTTTCTCACCTTTTGTGACTTTATCTCCTAAGTAACTTTTAAATTCGTTAAAACTAGAAAGGATGTTGTCTTTCTTCTCTTGACTCATTTCATTTAGTTTATCCTCTACTTTATTTTCAACGGTTTCAGTATTATTGTTCATTTTTCATTCTCCTTCCAATTAGGTATCAATGTTCTTATATGGTAAATCCCCCATTTACAGGTATATAAACATTTCGCAGCCTATTCATATGTTAAGTAGAATAATAGTAAACCTTGAATAAAACTCGAGTATTTGTAATAAAGTTTAGTGAAACACCTTTTTGATAACAGGATGTTAACAACCTAGGTTAGTTCCACAAAACTTAACGGGTTATTTAGATGAGAAACGGAGTGAATACAAATGAGTTTAGCTACTTATATAGGTTCGAACGTAGAATTACCTATTAATAAGGAATTAGATAATTTAGTTACTATTGGGAGTTGCTTTTCAGATGAAAGAAATCGATTGAACATAAAGAAACACCAATTTACTACCCTTTATGTTTATGAAGTTGCAAGTGACTGGGGAATTGAGATTACGGAATATATGAATAAGAGCAGGCGCAAAGAATCAAAAGAGAAACTAATTGCACTATGCAAATTGATGGACCGCTATCTTAAATCAGGAGACTTTTTTGAATTGTATAGTTGTTGGGTAGGAGAAGAAGCTAAAGAACCAGAGAGGAAATTAACGTTAAACATCCATTACTTTGACATTGACGATATTGATATGCCAGAAAAAACATTAGTTAGAATTGAAAAATGAGTTCGTCCTATTATTATGGTAAATTACCCTTATATAGTGTACATAAAAACAGAAAAACTCCCCTAATACCTTAAGGGAGTTTTTCTGTTTAGTTAAATATTAAGGGTGTAATTGCTTGTTACTTACATATCATTTAATATTTTTGTAGATATTTATTATAACCTATCAAATGATTTCGGGAAAGCAAAAAATGAAAGCGATTACTTTTAATTTAAAATAATAAATGAAATATAACTGTCTTTTTATGAGATGTATTTTGGTTCTGGAAAAATACAGTGCTTAAGCTTATATGCTCTAAATTTCTCCTTATCTATTAATAGATAAGGATCTATTAATAGATAAGGAGAAATTTTTATTCTTTATCGTTTCCTGGCACAGCATTAGAAACTATAGAAGTGTCTCCAGTATAATACTTATGGGGATAAGGATCAGAAGGCTTTGTTGCAAACTCTTTCTCAAGATCAGCTAATTCCTCTGATACCTGTTCTAAATCATTTGATTGATTATCACTCATATAAAACTCCTCCTTTTAATTAAACAATGTTCATCGCGCATTAAGGATACGTTTTTTCATAATGTGGATATACATGCTGTTTTTATTCTATACTTTCCTGTGCCTTTTCTTCATTTAGTATATATTTCAAATTAATATTTATTACTTTTTATAGGAATTTTCATTAGTCCATTATCTACCGCACCCATTCTTTTTTGTTTTATACTTTCGCTTCCTCTAGGGTTTCTTACCTATACACTAACTAATCTGCTTCTTCTGATTATCCAGCCAAGTGAACTTATTATTTTTCCTTTTACAACCGGAATATTGGGAATGGGCATAGGCGCTGCTTTTTACATTTTTAACAAGAGATTGTACATTGTTATAAGTGGCGCCACTCTATTAACTGTTGGGATTATTACCTTATTGTACGGTTTCAAATTCCCAGTACTAGGTCCTGCGATTCCCAATAATTTTTCTCTTTCTACTACTGGTTTAATTTTTGTATTTACTTTTCTTTATAGTTGGATTTGGGTTGAACTGAGCCTAGCTTATTTTAAAAAATTAAAAACATTTATTTCCTAGTGAATCTACAGATTAATCTCTTAACAGAGATAACTCGTTAAAATAATGGAGAAATCGCAATTAGCCTTTTAGAAGAACGTCAATTAGGACAATCTCATCTGAATTTTTTAAGGCTCTTTTTATTATATTTTCAAATTCGACTAAACTATTTGCCCGTTCTCCTTTAATTCCAAAGCTAGTTGCCAATTGGACAAAATTTGGGTTTGTAAAAGTTACTCCATAGCTCTTACCAAACTTTTTGTTCATCATTTCCTGCTCTATTTTTAATGTAGAGTCGTTTAAGACAATAATAATGAATGAAAGCCCTAAGCGCTTTGCCGTCTCTATTTCTGCAAAATTCATTAAAGCTCCTCCATCTCCAGTAATACAAATAACTGAATCATTAGGGCAGGCTAGTTTAGCTCCAATTGAGCCTGGTAAAGCAATACCCATGGAAGCTAGACCATTTGATATAATGAACTTGTTAGCGTTTTTGGGTTGATAAGTTCGAGCTATAGATACTTTATGAGCTCCCACATCTGAAATCACAATTGTTTCATCTGAAGAGAGCTTGTCGATACTATGCAAGATATTCTCGATTGTCAAATGAAGTAAATTGCTGTCTATCTTTTTCTCTTCAATATGATAGGATTGCTTAATTTGTTTCTGGAGATTACCAGAAGGAATCCACGGTTTAGAAGGAATATCCAGCTGGTTGAATACCCGTAAAGTCTGCTTTATATCTCCAACCAATTCAGCTTCTACAGGATAATATTCATCTATTTCTGCTGGTAAGGTATCTATATGTAAAATTGGTATTTTTTCCGTGTTCCATTCTTTGGGTAACTTTTCAACAAAATCAAACCCAATTACAATAAGCAGATCAGCTTCCTTTAAGCCTGCGAGCACTTCATCTTTCTCATTAAATCCAAACGTAAAGAAATTTTGTGGATGATCTTTAGATAACACACCTTTAGCCATATAACTATGGGTAACCGGTGATTGAAGACGTTCAATAAATAGTTGAAGCTCATCCACGGCTTCCTGTCTAACAACGCCGTTACCGATAATAACAAAAGGTCTCTCATACTGCCTAATAAGAGTATTGGCAGCCTGAATTGACTCCATGATAGGTATACTTACCGGTATAGATGTAGGTGAAATAGGTTTGATGGGAACGATTTGAGTTGCTAAGTCTTCTGGCAATTCTACTACTATGGGTCCTGGCTTTTCCATTTGTGCAATTTTAAATGCTTTTCGAATAATCTCAGGAAGCGTTTGTGCATCTTTTATTTGAACACGCCACTTCGTTGCTGGTTCTACCATTTTAATAATGTCCATATATTGGTGTGACTCTTTATGTTGTCTCCCCAAAGCAGCCTGTCCCGTTAATGCTACAACAGGAGAGTGGTCTAGCTTTGCACTAGATATACCTGTCAATAAATTAGTAGCTCCTGGTCCTAATGTTGATAAACATACCCCTACTTTGTTTGCTAACCTTCCGTATACATCTGCCATGAAAGCAGCTCCTTGTTCATGCCGCACATTCACGAATTGAATCTGTTTAGAGTTGGATAAAGAATCAATAAAATCCAACGTCTCTTTACCAGGTATTCCGAAAATATATTCAACTCCCTCATTTTCTAAACATTGAACAAGTGTATCCGTCACTTTCATATTGTTCGACCTCTCTTTAGATAGTATTCTGACAAGCTTATGTGAAAGAAATAGCTCATCAATTCTTATCTCGTTTTTTCTAGTTTTAACTAACCGGAACCCTAAATATATGGAATGAAATCATACTCACTAACTGTTGCTTATAGTGTTACCATTAGGTTCTTATGTTAAATACATTTTTTAGAGAATGTATAAATAATTGGATGAGTCAACCTTTCATCCGTGTGAACTGATTGGGAGTGTGACAATACTCTATAAAGAATTATTATTAGAAAGTAACATTTTAAGGAATGTAAAAAATCCCATATACAAATAATAAGTCGAATACTCGTATAAAAGGTACATGTAGATATTCTGCATAAATCGTCATACCAAAAAAAGGTTTATTAAACTTAAACACTGGGTATTATCAAATCAAGACGATGTGTTAAGAGTACCGCCCGTGCATAGGGTGTGTCCTTCTCTATTCTATAAAAAATGGCGCCTCCAACGGCGTCATTTTTTATTTGTAAACAAGTTTAAGGATGCTTCATGCGAAGGTTGGATTTATATGAAAAGGTACATAGATTCTTATCTAATAGAATCTATTTTTACACCACTATTCAAAAAGATTTTGAGTGAACTTCCCTTTCTTTTGGGCAGACGGGTCCCCGTGTGCTCTCTCATCTAATTTAGTTCATATTTATGAATAAAATGCCCATAATGAGTATGTGGGCATTGGTTGATCTTTGACTTCTATCATTTCGATGTTTAGAAGATCACTTATAAATATTTTGAGGTTTTTGCATGAGAACCTCATTATGATGTAGATCGTCATACCCCAATCACCTTTTTAGTGAAGTGAGTATTGATAAAGAAAGTTAGAAAGATCACATTAATTTAAGTTTAAGATGTCTCAATTGGGATAATATAATAAATAAGCTAGATTTAATGATAATCTGGTTTATTTTCTACATTCTAGGAGGCAACAAAAAATGGAACACGGTAAAGTGAAATGGTTTAATGCTGACAAAGGTTTTGGATTTATCGAGCGTGAAGGTGGAGAAGATGTATTTGTTCACTTCTCAGCTATTCAAGGTGAAGGCTTTAAATCCTTGGATGAAGGTCAAGAAGTGACTTTTGATATCGAACAGGGGCAACGCGGACCACAAGCGACAAACGTAAATAAAGCATAAAAACCATACTAAAAAGCAGACTCTATTTTCAGAGTCTGTTTTTATTTAAAAAGATTTTTATATCAAAACTTATTTATCAATAATTATAAGTTCGTGTTTTTTTAATTCTTCTTCAAAGAAAAAGGTACTTGGATATTTGTCGACTGTATAAGAGTATCTTTTCATGTTTTTACATAATGATTTTTTAAGATTGTTACTGATTCATTCGATACTGTTATAGTTACTATTTCTCCATTACTAAATATTTTCTCACTCATAGCCCTTATCCTTTTTTGCACCTGTGTAAATTACATACAAAATAATAAGCGTATTAAGAAACCTGCTGTTTTTGTGTATATAAAATTTTTCATAAAATTGATATCTTGGGCATAATACAGGATAGACACTTGGTAGAGGGGCGATTATTTGAGGCTGAAGGATGGAAACTTTTATACAGATAGTAGAACCAATAAGGTATATAGATTAAATGAAGATGACAAGGGAAGCTGGTACCTGAGTACACGTGATGATGAAGATCATCATCAAATGTCAAAAACCTCGGGGCGTAACATGATGAAATTGATAAAGAGTTTTTATACCAAAGTGAACGACAGTTGAAAATTTATCACTCTGCAAAACAACATAAAAAAATAAAGCTAGCTTAACCCAGCTAGCTTTATTTTTAGTTTATAGAGCTAGTTATCATAATGTTTTTTTAGGAATTAAGCAGCGATACGAACAAAAATTTTTAACCTGGCCGTTGGCAATCACCTATTATTTAATTTCGATTGCAGAAGCCTTGTTGTCCCAATCCGACGCCATAATACCATTTCTATATTGTTTTTTGAAAAATCATCTATAATTGATATTGTTTTAATCTCATATTGAGATATATAATAAAAATAAGAAAAAAGAAAACGCTTTCTAAATTTAAATACATTGTTACTTTTCAAACTATAAGGAGGATTTAAAATGAGCCAAGTGGAAAGAAATTCTAAAGTGCAGAAATTAGTTGAGTATAAAAAATTCAATGAAGAAGAAGTTTTAAAAATGACAGATCCGCAGGTTGAATATTATCACTGGCTCTATTTTGATGATTCCGCTTATGATTATATGTAACTCAACTATAAAATAAGAAAAAAGCACAAAAACGTTTGGTTCCAACGGGTTTGTGCTTTTTTCGTTTCTTTAATTATACGATTACTCGTTTTCAATACCTTTTCCTGTGACAACAAAGTGAGGGCTGTCTTCCTTTCGGTTGAAAAGTCTCCAGAACTCACTATACTCATCGTCTTCTGATGTATCCGGAAATCCCTCCACTAAATAACCTTGAGATAAAAAGATCTTTAGCCCTCCTACTTCATCCGAGTCAACTCTTTCAACAATCGTGTGTTCGTTTATACCTTCTATAAAAGATTCAATTCGTTCATCGAATCGATTATTTCCCTGGACATCCCATTCAAAGTACTCATTTTCATCATCCAATCCTGTTCTTGGAGAATAGAAATCCCGTGAGGCTACTACAATTTTATTACCTTTGACAATACGCCATGAACATTGAATATGTAAAGCGTATTCAGCTACCTCTTCCGTTTTCCCCCTTCTGGTTACTAAAATTTTTTCTCCAAATCCTAGCCAAAACAAATTTGAGGCTCTCCCCGCGTATCTTACATTTAAGCCCACTAATTTGTCTAATTTTGATATAGTTGCTTTTCTCATGCTTTTCTCCTTTTATTTGCAGCTAAAGCTCACTTTTACTGCTCAAATTAATACCTGGTATATTCATACTAAACATAAGCTACATAAAAAAGCTCTTTGTGAAAACACCGTCTGTTTATTTCTGCTTTTTCCCTTCTCTTACTTCGCTGATTGTCTTTATAAACTCACGCTCAGTTACTCCTAGATAGGAGTCGGAACGACGAACATATACAATCCTAAGGTTTCTATAAGGCCCAGGTATTGAAAAGAGCTGTACTAACCCTTCCCTCTCATATCTCTCCGCTAATGACCGGGCTATAAGTGTCACACCAAGACCAGAAACTACTGTCCCCATAATCGTTTCAAGTGTAGCAAATTCCATAATTTTCGGGGATACGATCTGTTCTTCTTTTAACCATTGCTGTAGTCTTTCTCTATATTGGCAGCCTTCATTAAATAAAATAAATGGTAGGTGCAGTAACTCTCTGGCAGACTGAATCTGCTTCTTCCCTTTTTCATTTGCACTGCATACAAGTACAATTTCTTCATCAAAAGCCGGAATTTGATCAAGCGTTGACACATTTACTGGTTCTGCTACAAATGCCCCGTCTAGCTGGAACTTAAGAACTTTCTCTATTAATTGTGTACTTACTCCTGATACTAGAGAAATATCCACATTTTTGTGCTTATTATGATAGGAAGAAATGATTTCAGGAAGCCCTACTACCGTTTCAACTAATCCAATACATAATGATCCAACAAGGTTACGCTCATCTTGAAATGCTTTCTGTATTTCATCCATTAGCCTCATCATTTGTTCTCCGTACGTTAAAAGTTTTCGACCTTCTACATTTAATGTCATTCCGCGTCTGTGACGATGAAACAATGGGTGTCCAATTTTTCGTTCAAGAGATCGAATACGTGCTGTTACATTTGGTTGGACATAACCTAGCTTATCAGCAGCAAGGCTTACACTGCCGTATTCTGCCACAGCCATAAATATACGTATATCTTCTACTTCCATAAACATCCTCCTTTCCACTTACATTCATTTAGGTATTAACAATAGTGATATCTACAATCATTTATCATTATTTTACAAGATATCAAGCTCTAGATAAAATAATGACATCCGAGTGCTACTGCAATTATTTAGTAGCCATTACGTAAAGTTCTTAAAATGAGGTGACTAAAAGGAGGAAATCTGATTGTTTTATTTACTATTGTTTCTTGCCATCATCTTGGAGGTAATCGCAGTATTTTTTCTTAATCTTACAAATGGATTCACAAACTTTGTTCCGACTGTTTTAGCCATACTATTTTATTGTTCTTCGATTGCTGCTTATATGCTCCTTAACGCCAAAGGTGAAGTAGGAGTAGCAAGTGCTTTATATGCAGGAGGAGCAACCGTACTTGTTGTTGTCACAGGTATTATTTTTTTTGATGAAACTATTTCCTTATCTAAAATCTTAGGAGTTTCTCTTATTGTAATTGGTGCAGTTTCTCTTAACATTAAAGGAAGTTCTAAAGAAAGAAGGGCAGCGTAATGGGATACGTATTTTTAACGATTGGCTTAGTTTTAGGCATTGCAGGGCAAATGTGTGTAAAACTATCTAAAGGCTTTAGACAAACTGTTCCCACGATAGGTGCATTCTTATTGTTCATTGCTTGTATTTATTTCATTTCTCTAACAACACACTATTTTGAAATGGGCATCATTTTTGCTATATGGGCAGGGCTAACGATTGCTAGTACAACGCTGTTAGGTATTTATATATTTAAAGAATCAAAAAACAAAAGAAAGATTATCTCCGTTACTCTTATTATTACAGGGGTTATTATACTGAAAGCTTTCTAATAAAAATAAGATAAATAAGGCCCTTGAGTAACCTCGGTTCCGGCTACTTCACAACATCTGGTGTAATAATACTCTTCAATTCTATTAAGAGCATAATGTTGTAGCTGTTCCTGCAATTCATCTAATTGTTCGTATATATTGCTCATTTCCGACACCCCCTACTGTTATATATTTTCTTCATTCTCTGGAGACCAAACTGCCACATCTCCACCTGGACATGCAACGACTAACCAATCTTGTGAATCTGTACCGGCTTGCCAACTTTCATAGAGGTTATCTACTCCAAAGATTGTTAAGAGCACACCGCTTGTAAACTGTAACGTTAAATGAGGTTCTTGTTCTCCTAAGAATATGTCTGTGATTTCCTCTTGTTTGGCAATAAGTGAAAAAAAGGAACGTATAGGTGAAACAGTCCACTTGTTTTCCGCAGTAATAACAAGTGGTTGACCATCAGCAGCTTGTATTTTGAGTCTAAAATAATCAGAACGTATTCCATCTCCAACGTGCTTAATTTTTCCACCTTTAAACAACCGGCACAATACTTCTTCTGCTTCCACTTTTTCTTCTTTTTTCATCGTATCACCTCATTTGGTGTTTATTGTTGTTATCATCAACTATATAATAGTTTTACTTCTTCCAGATAGTTTATTTGTGCTTTACCCTACGAAAGGTTGGTTTTATGGACATTCGATTAGTTTATTACGAAAAATATAAAGGTACCGTCACTTCTGAATTTCACTATATTCCCTCTGAACAATCAAATCCACCATAAAGAGGATTTGCAGATGCCCAGATATATCGCATCCCTAAGAAACATTTAGCATATGATATAATTCCATTTGCATTAAAACTATTTCCTGCTCGAAGATATAACGAATGAGCTTTAACCTGAACCGTACCAATCGGAGTACTAGCATGCACTTTCGATTGAGACGAAATAATAATCAAAGACGCTGCAATTCCAATAGAAATTAACATCTTTATTCGTTTTTTCATCCTGAACACCATCCTTTTTATAACCAATTGAAACATTATGTGTTACCTGTTGAGTCTTACTTCATACTATAAGAGACGTCTCCCATAACATCAGACTGGTTGCAAAAAAAGACTGTTCATCGGTAAAGATGAATCAGCTTTTCTTACCTTCACCCCAACTTCTGCACTCTCCTTTTTTCTTTTTTACCATTTTTTCTTTTTTCTCCAAATTGGAAGCATCCTAGAACATTTAAACTCCTTACCCCTGTAACTATCTTTCACATTTTTCCTTGATTCCCATATATATTCCATGTAACATAAACACTATCATCTATCTTGGAGGAGTATAATGAATAAATTAACAAAAACAAGCATCATGTGTGCCGTTTTAGTCTCTGGCCTTGCTGCTTGCGAAAGTGGAAAGAAAGAAAACGAAGTAACCGTAGAAGCACCTGCCCCAAAACATACCGCTAGCCTTGAGCACGCAACAAACGTTAGACCGGCAGAAGGCAGCCTATCTTATCATGAAAAATCTAAACACCATAAATACTATATTTCAACCAACAGCGCATCTTACGTGGATGATATCGATAGCATTAACGGAACTTCAACATTTATGAATGTATCTGTACGTTTAGAAAATACGTTTGAAGAAGGAAATTCTGTATCGCTAAAAGACCTTCACTTTACATTAGAAGACGTAACAGACAGTAAGACCTATGAACCAGCTACTAGAGAGGCTTATACAAAAGAGGGTTATACGCTTCTTACAACAAATTATCCAAACATGAAACTAGAAGACAAACCACTTGATTTAAACATTGTTTTTAATATTCCAGATAAGCCTGACCACCTCTATCAATTAATGGTTGTTCAAGATGAGGCAGATGCTGATTATTTTTATTTAGATACAATTAAATCGGCATATAAATAATTAAAAAAGCCACTAACTCTGCACATGAGATAGTGGCTTTTTTGCGTATATCGCACATATATTTTATTTAATTCTAGGTAAAAATCATCATAACATAACTACCTAAAATAACGGAAATGATTGCTCCGTATACAATAACACCCGTTGTATTTTCTTTATTATGTAGTTTCTTCAAAAACGTAGCAAATGCAATATACAGCAAACCCAGGAACAACGGGAAGGTAAGACTTAGAAAGATCATAGGACACCTCACTCACGTCAAAACATAACTTTATTTTATAATCTATACAATATAAGGTAAAAAAATTTGTGATTATTTAGCTGCTGATTTTATTTTAAATAGTTTATTTAAAACATAGATTAATTCAATTTAAATCTCTAAGATGTGTTTAATGTCTTCTGCCGTTAACTCATGGGTTTCCAAATATTGATGCGCTAATTGACAAATGAACCCTCGTTCCTTTAACGAAAAATGGGTGATTTTCTTTTCCATTGAGCGAAATGGAGGAATGGTTTTATCTCCTTTAATAGACAAACCTTCTTGGTCGAAGGACACGAGAGCTCCGTTTTCCTTGTAGTATGTCAACACTTCTTTTGGTGCTTCTGGTGGTCCATGTTGACAGTATTGTTCAATTGTCATTTCTTCATCTAGAATAACTAACATTACTTCTTCTTGCGAAATCCCCAAATGGGCCATAAAACTTATCTAGTCGCCATTCGGTACATATGTGTTAAATACGTTTTTTTGTTGTTCAGTCCAATTCATACTTTCACCTCATGTTTTTTCTTTACTTATAAATAGTAAGGTGTAGGTATTATGTAAACATACACTTATACTTGTCGATACTCTTTTTAAGGAGCGGTTTATATGCGCACAGAACAAATAAATATTAGTATTGAAAAACCACTTGCACTTGAATTGGATAAAATCCTTAGTCAAGATACTTTAGACTACGACACACTTAATGAGACACTCGACTATTACATAGTTGAATACGATTCTTTGCTTGAAAGTCGCACCATACTGTTTTCAGACCTATGTGTTATGAGTATTTCGGTATACGTAGAGGACGACAAGGCGCATATTGGCTATTGGCTTACCAGTCCATCTGGAGAAGAGATAGAAGGCACAACTGTCACGACCATTATTCGTTCGTTCTCTATTTCATATCAAGGAAATCTCTATATAGTTGAAATAACCTTTGAGGATTAAATGAATTGTAAAAAGAGGAAAAGTTCTGTATTTAATCGAAGATTCGCTGTGTTTTTTACATATATTTTACATTAAACCATATTTAGTAATATAAAGGTGACTTACAAACAAAAAATTGTGATTGAGACTATTTATTTTAGTGGCTTTGTTATAGTAAATTGTTAATCACAGAAGTACATATATTAAACTAATTTGTGTTAGACTGTTACAAGATTAATACTTCGAAAAAGAAAGGCCGGAAAAAACATGACACAAACAAATACAGCATTTCGTGATGCACTTATCAAATCACTGCGAGGTGAAAGAGGTCATCTTCCAACAATTAATGCAATAACCGACATTAATATGGAACTTGCTTCACATAAACAAAAGGAATTACCTTACTCTATTTATCAATTAGTGAAGCATATGAGCTATTGGCAAGACTTTTTACTTGCTCTTGCTAAAGGAGAAAACCCTGAGAGACCGAAAAGTGTAAGTGAAAGCTGGCCTGAACATCCTGCCCCGGTTGATGAGGAAGAATGGGAAAAGACGATCCAGCATTTTTGTGATGGAATTGACGAAGCTTGTCACTTAGCTGAGACGTTATCAATCGAAGAACCTCTGGATGCTTGGCCAAGTGAAACCCCAGGGGGATTACTGCGTAATATTGCTTCTCACAACAGCTATCATCTAGGTGAAATTGTCATTATGAGAAGATTAAACGGAGCATGGCCACCGCCAACGGGAGGCTTTCCTGCTTAGATTGAGACATAATGCAGAAATAAAGCTCTAAAAAGCGTCCATTAAACACTTTTAGAGCTTTATTTTAGTTGTGTACTATTACCTTTATAAATAATGTGTGGGACAAAACAAGTCTTCCTCTGCATTTCTGACAATTGAAAAGTGTGCAACGTTGTAATGACCATGTAAAGTTTCCTTATAATGCTTTATGATTTGTTTAGCACTTAAATCATTACTGTCCGTTGTTGAATGTCCATCACCCACTAATGTCACATCCACCCCATTGATTGTAGCTGTTCTGACTTCACTATCTATACAGTGTTGTGTCTAAATCAATGAGCAACTTAGCGGATTTTCTTGCCCCCTTGGTCTCTTGACCAGCTCCCCTTCACAGTTAGGACAAATATACATCGCACTTTCACTACATTTATCACAGAATGTACATTCATGTGTACAGATATAAGCAACAGAGCTATTATGGAGTTTCTTATTGCACTTTTCGCATGTATTTCTCATTTCTAAAGCCATTAAATCCCTCCTTTTGATATAATTAAATTGTATTGTATAAATTTCTATTTTCACATATCTATTTTATTGTATTACTAATTAATAGCTTTAATATTGACGGAAAATTCATTATTTTAATTTATAATTTAAAGCGGGGTATGTTTTATGGATGAAATTGATAAAAATATATTACTACATCTACAAGAGAATGCTCGTTTGTCCGTTACACAGTTGGGAAAGCTGGTTGGTTTATCCACCCCTGCTGTTAATGAAAGAGTAAAAAAACTTGAAGAGAAAAACATAATAGATGGATATAGAGCAATAATTAACCCTGAAAATTTCAACAAACCTGTAACTGCTTTTATTTTATTTAGCAATACAAAATGCAAGCAATTCGTAGAATATTGTAAAGAACACCCTGAAGTTATTGAATGTCATCGTTTGGCGGGTCAATACAACTATCTAGTAAAAGTTTTAACTAATTCCGTTCAATCTCTTGAAACATTTATTGATGAATCTATGGCTTTTGGAGAGCCATCTACATTGATTAAACTTTCATCACCAGTTGTCTATAAAGCAATAAAATAGAAAAGGAGAAATATCCAATATGAAAAAGCGGATTTTGAGTTGGAGCATTCTTGTTGGGGTTATTATTATTGTAGCTATTGGCATACCAAGGATAACAGCTAATGAAGCAAGCGCTTTAGGTTCATCAGAAGAAAAAAAGAAAGTAGAAGAACTCGAAGAAAATTTCCGAAAGTGGTCACTTGGACCACTGGATAAGTTTATGGTGCAAAGTCACCAAGCAAAGCCGAATGGACATCAGTGGAATAGTGTGAAACAAAAATCAATTAAAAATTACCGTGTCACATATTACACGTTTTTTGGATTTCGTTACATGGAAGCAGAAGTTAGTTGAATCTAAGATTATGCCACATGCCCGTTTTTTTTCTTTATCATGATCCATTCGATGTTACATAGATATAAAAAATAAACGTACAAAAAAAGGTAATGCAACATGCACTACCTTTTTTGTATTGTAATTGTTCTCTAAAACACCTGAAATTATTTTAAAATGATCAATATTATAGATTAAAAGGATTTTATTACCTTTTATGGTATACTCAAACCTAAACTATTCTTAAGGAGTGAACGAATTGGAAGTGAATAACCAAATTCAAATGAGAACAGTTATTGAGTAGATGTCTAATGCAAATACTAATTTTAGAAAAGGTGATGTGTGTAGATGAGTCAAAGATATGTTCAGCATCGTTTATTTCCTTACTTATTGGCCGTGTTTTCCGTATATTTACTTATCAGTAAAAGTAGCTTTATACCATGGTCCATCCTTGCATTTATAGTAGTTAGCACAAGCGTAATAGATAAAAGATATAAGTCTTCAGAAAACACTAAGAGATATATTTTTGCGAATAAGAGACTAGATTTTGTGTACAGACTTTTTTTATCTATCAGTGTTTTATTTATTATGATGAATCTACTTGTCTTAAAATTAGGTACAATATCTGTACTATATGTTCTTCTTCTACTATTTTTGACATCCATATTACTGTTCACTAGTCATATGGAATAATACGCTGTCTGTAGAATAACGAATGGTAGAGTTTTATCAATTAGAGAGGAGCATAAAATTGCAATCAACTTTTCAAAGAAGATTTAAAGACATACTATTCATTATTCTAACCTTATTACTTGTCATCTCCGTATTAGTAAATTGCGCTAGTTATTTTAATAGCAAGCAAATCGAAAGCATCAGTTCACAATGTTACGATAAAGGCGGAGAAGTCATACTTGAGATACATAACCCTTTTACCAATGATTATTCTTTTATGTGTAGGTAGGCTTTATCTATCTACTCCAGTGTTTTTTCATAAATGCAGGGACATTTTCATTTTGCATTTTAACGAACGGTCTTTGCAAAAATAAATAAGCGCAGCTGCTTACTTCAGCTACGCTTATTTATTTAAATCTTTATGTTGATATTGACCTATAAACCACTCAATTCTCTACCTATACCTTATCTAGATGAAAATCTCTTCATTATGGTCTGTACATGTCATAGCTCTACTGTTTAGTCTCAAATTAACTCCAACGTTTTTCGAGACGCAATATGATGGTAAACTGCACCAATCATACCTGATTGATTTCCAAAACTAGTAGATCTGATAACAGCACAGAATGCTGGATCAATTTCTAAGATTCTCTGTTTTAATTCGTTTATGAATGTTTTTCTTGAAGTAATCCCTCCCCCAATATAAAAAGTAGGAGGAGCAAACACATAATATAAGTTTAAGATGTTCATTGCCAATCCACTATATAAGTCACTAACCAGAAGCGATGCCACTTCTTCCCCTTGGTCGTAAGCTTCAAAGATTTGTTCACCTGAGACATTTTGAAAAGGTATATTCATACACTCTGCATATTTTTGGCGAATAACCGCCAGCGTAGCTGTTTTGTTAAATTTATGATTTTCTGCACTATCACTCGTAACGTGTTCACTGAACATATGTCCAAACTCACCAGATTGGTTACGTCTCCCTCTATAAAGAGCGTCGTTCAAATAAATTGCGCCTCCAATTCCTGTTCCAATAGTTAGACAAAGAAAGTCAGTCTCTTCTTTTGCACTTCCTTTCCATTTTTCTGCTAGAGCTACACAATTCGCATCGTTTTCTGCACTTATTGCCAAATCAGGAAATTGTTCTTTAAAATATGCAAAGATATTGAACCCATTAAAATCTTCAATAGCACCGCCCATTTCAATAAAACCTGTATTAGGATTAATAAAACCAGGTATGCTTAGAGCTAGCCCTACTACATCAGAATCCATTCGGCTTTCAATTTGAGTAAGAATAGTCTGCCCTTTCCTATTGGCTAGAGGTATTTTTACGGATTCAACAAGATCACCGGAAAGAGAAAATTTCCCCATTTTTAAATCGGTACCACCAATATCACAAGCTAATACAAATTTCATTGTATATCCTACTTTCTTCTTCAAAATATTGACTATAACCTCATTATAAGTGCATAAATAAAGAATTTCCCCCTATAAAAGTATACGGGGGGTAATTCTTTATTTAGTTGTTTTAAGCAATATTACTTTCTGATTGTTTTTTTGCTTCGAGCTCTTCATTGTAAGAAATACTATCTTGCATTCTGACAAAAGGAAGATAAATCATTACTGACATTGCAATGGTTACTATTTGCAATAAAGCCCCTCTCCAGCCGCCAATCAAGAAGCCAGAAACAACCGGCGGTGTGGTCCAAGGAACCTGAAGTGCATTGAAAGGCTCTACCCATCCCCAAATGATAGAGAAGTAAACCATAAATGATGCGATTGCAGGAACAATAATAAAAGGAACAAACATTATTGGGTTAAATACAATTGGCATGCCAAAAATGATTGGTTCGTTTATATTGAATAAGCCAGGAGCTAAAGATAATCGACCGAGCTGCTTTAAGTGCGATGATCGGGCCACTATAAGGGCTGCAATAATAAAACCAATGGTAATACCTGATCCCCCTAGTTTCGTAAATACATCCAAGAATTGAATGGTTACAACTTTAGCATTCTCGCCTACAACAAGCTCTTTACCAGAATCCAATATTGCTTGGTTTTGTAGAGCATTGGCTGTTAGAAGCGGTCCCATTACTCCCATAATAATGGCAGCACCATGAATTCCACACCACCAAAGAAGTGACATTAAGACCATGATAAGAACTGCACCAGTAAGCGTGTCCGTCAAATTTTGCACGGGTACTTGCAGCAGTTTATAAACAATTTCAGTGAATGTCTTATTTGCAAAAGCTTGGCATAATCCAAAGACAATGGCAGCTACTGTAATGATGGCAAACCCAGGAATTAGTGCAGAGAACGAGTTTGCAACGCCTGGCGGAACACCTTCTGGCATTTTAATACGAATATCACGCTTAATAAACTGCGAATACACAAAACCAACAAATAGACCAACTACAATCGAGGCTAGTACACCCTGCCCGCCGGTCCAAACTTTGGGAATAACACCTGTGACGGTTTCTCCGCTTTTTGCCAAGACAGAGGACTGAGTGATAATAAGGAAGGCAACTACACCTAAAATACCAGCTGGCGTACCTTCAATTTTTTCGTTCCGGACGTATGAATAAGCGATTCCAAACACACCAATAAGAGCCAGAATATCAAATGTAGAACCGACAACCTGGGTAAGTGGAAGGTTCCACTGTTCTCCAAATAATTTCACCATAGCCTCTTCCCAGCCTGGAATAGGGGCAGCGAGAATTAATAGAAAGAGAGAGCCGATAATTGTCATCGGCATTGTTAAAATAAACCCATCCTTAATTGCAAGTGTTGGTTTTGCATTTGCAAATCGAAGGAAGAACGGGGTGAACTTTTCAAATACACTTTCTAAGCGACCCATAGGGGTACCTCCTTAAAGTTCTTCTGCGCGTGTAGCGATAATATCCTTGTACCAAAAGAATGATTGCTTTCGTTTTCTTGCAAGATTATTTTTGTGATCGACATAAATGAATCCGTATTGTTTTTTATAACCATTTAACCAGCTAAGCAAATCAATGACAGACCATGCAAAGTATCCTGAGACGTTAATTCCTTCCATGACAGCTTTTTTGACAGCGCTTAAATGATTTTCAATATAGTCGATTCGAGGTTGATCATGAATCTCTTCACCAACGATAGGATCTTCATCTCCTAAACCGTTTTCCGTGATATACATTTTGATGTCCCCGTAGCGTTCTTTAAGCATACGCATCCCTTCTAGAAAAGCATCAGGAGCGATTTCCCATCCCCATTTGGTATATACCTTTTCTTCCATCATGACTGTTTTGTATACACCGTCAAATGAAGGGTTTCCAGGTTTACCTGTTGAGTTCTCACGTCCACCAGACAATACGAGGGCTGAATCGTTTTTCATTACGCGCTGTGGGCAGTAATAGTTTAATCCGATGAAATCATTCATAGGTGCCGTTCTATGAAGCAAATCCAGTTCTTCTTCTGTCATTTGCGGGAGTAGCCCTTTAGCTTCGAGCTCTTCTATTACATATTGTGGGTAAGCTCCTTTCAAAATTGGATCATAATACCAATGTGTCGAATATGCATTCGCATGTCTTTCTGCAAATTTGTTCTCTTCGTCTTCATCAATGCTAAACGCCGGGTTAAAAACATGAGTAATGCCAATTTCCCCCTCATAGCTTGACTGTTTGAAAAGTTCAACCGCACGGGCATGAGCCACAAACACATTATGTGTCGCCTGAAAGTATGCTTTCGCATCCCCTTCAATTCCTGGTGGGTGAGCACCGGTTAAATAGCCTAACGAACAAAAGATAACCGTTTCGTTAAAGGTAATCCAATTCCGTACTCGATCGCCGAATGCTTTAAAACAAACATCAGCAAACGTGACAAATGCATTGGATGTTTTAGGATTTAGCCAGCCGCCTTCTTCTTCAAGCGTTTGAGGAAGGTCCCAGTGATACAATGTGACGAACGGAACAATTCCGTGTTTTAAACATTCATCAATGACATTATTATAGAATTCCAATCCTTTTTGATTTACTTCACCTGTACCGTTGGGAAGAATACGTGTCCAGGCAATGGAAAACCGATACGATTCCAATCCCATCTCTGCCATAAGTGCGATGTCTTCTTTATATCGGTGATAATGATCAATGGCCACATCACCGTTTGTTCCTTCAAATGTTTTACCGGGAATCTTTGAGAAGACGTCCCAGTTCGAAACCCCTTTACCGTCCTTGTTCCATGCCCCTTCTACTTGATAAGAAGCTGAAGCTGCGCCGAACAAGAAATCTTTTGGCATTTTCAAATCATTCACCCCGTTTATTTATTCGCTAATTTAATCGCGTGTTCAAGTACTTTTGCACCATTCATCATGCCGTAATCCACCGTGTTAATAACATCAATAGCGACACCTTTTGGTTCACAAACAGCTTTTCCTTTGTTTAACAAATACTTTACCTGAGGACCTAATAAAGCAACATCGATATTATCAACATACTTTTCCATCTCTGACTCAGGGTAAGCTGCAATCTCAGCTTCTACACCACGCTCACCAGCAAACGCTTTCATCTTCTCCACTAACATACTTGTAGACATACCTGCTGCACAGAATAATCCAATCTTCACCATATCAATTCATCCCTTTCAATAAGTTAATTTCTTTTTGCATGGTCATCATATGATCCAATAGCTCTTTTACTAAGATCGTGTTCATCAAATGGTCTTGGGCATGAACCATCAATACACCAACCCGTGCCGATTTTCCTTGGGCCTCTAGTGTGACAAATTTTGTTTGAATAGCATGTGCTTCGTTTAAAATTGCATTCGCTTTTACTACTTCTGCTTCTGCTTCTGCCTCTTCTACTTTGTTTTCTCTGAGCAGATGTAAAGCAGCGTGATAGCTCGCTTTAGCATCACCTGAAAATGCAATTAATCCAAAGATATCTTCAGAGCTAATCTCAATCGATTCTTCAACCATATATGTACACCCTTTCATAAGTACAAATCTAATTTGTTGGTACAAATTTTATAAATTTATAATAACTCACTCAGATTCATATGTAAACTATTTTTTTTATTTTCAGACAAAAAAAAAGAGCCCTGAGCTCTCTTTGCACCTTAACTACCTTTCATATTTGATACTTTTAGCAATTTTACATGTTTGAAGTGATGCACTGACTGTGAGTAATCAAATATTGCACCGTTTATTAAATAAACCGTATTATCTACCACCAAAGCCGGATCATTCTCTTTTAATCCCAATAAATCAGCTTGCTCACACATAAGATAATCGGCACGAATAACACGATCTGCAAAACCAATTGCTAGTTGCTGGTCATTGCGTAAATATGTATAAATCGATTTTTTCACAATATTTTCATCAAGGTATTTAACAAGATTTTTGTTAAAATACGAAGTTTCAATTGAAAATGGATCACTATCAACATATCTTAGCCTTTTTACATAATAAATAGGTGTTCCAATCTTACATCCCATATTTTGGGCTAGTTCCTCATCCGCATTAATTAATTTAAAATCTAGCAGCTTGTTTTCTACAAGGCGGTCACTAAAATCATTGGTAACTCCTTGTAGCTTTTCAAGATTAACGTATCCATTGTTGTGATGATTACGAATAAATGCACCGCTGCCCTGAACTTGATATACATATCCTTTATTCACGAGAATTTCAATTGCTTTTCGTACTGTATTACGGCTCACCTGATACTTTGCTGCATATTCATCTTCAGTCAAAAGTTTATTTGTTTTTTGATAAACATGCTCAGTAATATCAGATTCAATTTGGCCAGCTACTTGCAGATATTTTGGCATCATTCTGTTTTACACCTCTCTATACAAACTAAAAAACTAGGGATTATTATAGCATAAAATACTGAAATCGTAATCATAACAGTAGTTAAAATGGATGATTACTATAAATGGGACAACAAACCAAGTATATTTTATCTAAGGTGTGTTATTTATGTACATGCAAAACCGAATGGACATTAGTGGAGCAGTGTGACAGAAAAATCAAATCAACATTACCGCGTTACATATTATGCATTTTTCGGATTCCGTTACATGGAAGTAGAAGTTAGTTGAACCTGATATTTATAATAATACGGTAAAATCAAAACAAAGATCCCTTAGTTATACTTTTACGAACCCTCGATTTTAGAGAGAACGGTATTCGCTAACTAATTTAATGCGTGATCTTATTTTTCATCTATAAAAAACTATTTTTAAATTCACATCATACTGTCTGTTCTCGGCAGGTATTTTTCTATACGTTCATATGTTACAATAGAGAAAGAACATAAATTAAAATTATATGGTCTCTTTGTACCCTAGGTTTCCTTATAATGGAAAGAGGTACTTTTATGAATATACTTGAAATAAAAAAAACGCTTTATACTCTTATTCAGTATGAGGATAGCGCTATTACTCATACCATTCCTGAAGTACTGGAATTGTCGTATTGTAAAACATCTAAGATTTTTCAAATCACTACACTTACGGATCAAAAAACCTTAAATTATAACGATTATGATATAGATAACGCTTCTGAAGCTTTATACAAGATCTTAAACTGAAGAAGGCAATTCAATGATTCTTCTATCTTTTATTTAACAAACGTGCGACTGCACAATATGTGTTATTTTAAACAAAAGAAACTCCTGGTATATGTCCAGGAGTTTCTTTTGTTTTTCTAATAAATCTAATTTTAAAAAACCACTCAGACATAGTTAAAACAGCACGAAACAGTAAAGGTACCGCCATTATTTCTTTGATTAAAAAATTCCTATAAAAGGTCGTCTATTCTTTACAGAATAAAAATAAAAACAGCCCTTGAAAATGACTTCAAGGGCTGTTTTTATTTAAATCATACTTTCTCACAAGTTAAATCATAGTGTAAGGCTGTATCAGGAACTGTAGGATTAGGATAATTTATTTTCACTTTATACTGTAATTCTTTTTAATGATGAAATAGATGAATTCTTCTTTTAGATTATTTACAGAGTTTTGCCCTTTACCCTATTCTCATTTGAATGAATCGTTTGATCTCTATTTCTTTTTCTTCTACTAAGAAAATAGATAATAAAACCTACTAAAACTAATAAAGTAATTAGAAGGACACTTGTAGGAAAGTATAACGTCCCTATATGGATACCAAGAAATTGAATCATTATCCTTTCACCTCCATATGAGATTAGTAAACGACCCTAGTAAAATACTTTCAGTTCAGTATCTTTCCGATTCATAAAACATTCGTATAGAAGCACAATATTATATATAAAGCAGCATGCTAGTAAGATTTACTAATACTTCTCGATCACTTAGTTTCTTCGAAAGTTATTGCAAGGAAAAACCATTACACACCTTTTTTTGCAATAATGATTATACGTTCTTGTTTCATTTCACCGACACATTGTTTAGCTTCTTCTTGGGTTAAACCTAACGAGGCCATTTTAGAATGAAGTTCATCTTCACGAGAAAATAACTTGTTAACTGCAGATTCAAAAACTCCTTGTTCAGAAGCTCGATATTCTTTTGTATTTGTTGTATTCGTTAAATATTCCGAGCGCTCTTTATTATAGGTCAATAAATAAATTTCACTTTTACTAAACCCGTTGGCAAAAAACTCTTCAATAAACTTATTTGCCTGACCACTATTTTCTGCTACTTTAATTTCCTTCACTATTTTCTCCTCCTCTATCCCCATAGAATATGTCGTTCTACTAATAGGTGTATCCTTAAGCATCCAATTAAAACCAATTTATTCGGATATGGGATAAAAGACTATAAACTATCAGCTGAATATTGTATAAAATAGGGTAATTTATCTACTTCCAAGCCAATAAAATATAGACTGCCTATTTCACTTATTACCGTAAAAGGAAAAAAATAATAAATAAAATAACCAGATTCATTTGCGCAATCGTTCCCATTAAAAAGTGCGTTAACCCTACTTGGATTAACGCACTTGAGAGATACGTATGAATTAACAAAATTCACTCTTTTTATAGAATCTAAAATGCTTTTACATGTTAAAAATAAGACTCCGTTTGGATGGAAAGAGTAATTAGTAAATTTAGGGTGTTCACTGTCCATAAGATAATAACCGATAATGTTTGATAAAAGTGTAATTTATAGTTGCGTATTTTAGGTTGATGGCTTTTCTGATGACTTATTGCCCGGTGCAAACCAACCCAATAGCGCGATACCAACTAATACTCCATAGAAAATCAGTGTCCAAGCAGTGCTATGAGGGAAATGAGAATCTAAAACCCCGATATCTTTATGTGCAAAAGTAATAACCGCAAGTTTCACACCGACCCAGGCAACAATTGCATATGCTGTCGTTTCTAAGGCAGGTCGCTTTTCGAGAAGTTTTACAAACCAGGTTGCTGCAAACTTGATTAAGATAAGACCTGCAACTCCTCCAAGAACTACAACTGCAAACTGTCCTCCATCCATCCCACCGATTTCTCCAAACTGTGAATCCGGAAGCCCAAGAGCTATGGCCACTGCAGCTAAAATAGAATCGATGGCAAAAGCAAGGTCAGCTAACGCAATTTTCCCCACTGTTGGCCAGAACCCCTTTCCAGCAGACTCCTTCTCATCATCATCATGAATATTCTCATTATGTTTCCCAAACCGCGCCTGAATGACATGCTTCAAACCTAGATACAGGAGATAAACGGCTCCTATGGCCTGTATCCACCAGACGTTGGCGATAAATGAAATGGCAAAAAGAGCTCCAAATCGAAAAATAAATGCCATCAGAATTCCGTAATTAATCGCTCTTTTTTTCTGATCCTCGGGTAAATGCTTGGCTATAACTGCGAGTACAAGAGCGTTGTCAGCTGATAATAATCCTTCTAATCCAATTAGAATCAATAATGCCCATACGTATTCGAGCCAAATAGATTCCATCCGCTTCTCCCCTTTCCAAAATGTAAGCTGCTATGCTAAAGGTTTTGTTTACAATAGAATAACCATATATGCTAAAGGCAACCCTAAAAGATAGGATTTTCATTATTTTAACACTAACCTTCTATAAAATACTTCTTTAAATACAAATAAAAACCAAATTATTAAATTTTTACGTTTTTTATCATATAACGTCGCTTTTTTACATGATTAATGAAAACTTCGGGCCAACATCTCTATAAGTTGGATGGTTAATAGGTAATCGCTATTATTTCAGGCTTTTTTTACAAAGTGCTTGCGACCAATGAAAAGAACGGCTAAAAAATATTCATCAATATTTTTTAGCCGTTCTTTATTTCTTCTTTGTACCATGCAATAAAACAGGTCAATTAGGACTAATCCCTACCCAAAAAAGATCTACTAGAGCCTGAGCCGTTTTTTCAGGGCCTCCTAATTCAGTTATTAATTCTTTTTTATTCCGAATCATTGTGACCATAGAAAATGTATGCGCAAGCAAGCGAGGGCTTGTTACGACAATTTCACCGTTGTTTGCAGCTTGTTTGAATACGTTCTCCAATGCCTGATGTATGGCTTTCTCTGCTTCACGAATTTCATGAATATGATCTTCTGTAAGCGAAGAAGTAGCTTCCTGCAATAATGTTTCAAAATCAATATGCGGTCTCTTTAAGTGATCCAATGTTACCTCGTATAATCTATGTTTCAGCCCTTTGGAATTTTGTAATAATTTCTCTGTCTGTTTTGTAATACGTTGGAACATGCTTGATACCGAAACGGTAAATAAAGTGGCCTTATTTTTAAAGTAGTAGTAAACACTAGCCTTAGTCACATCGCTAGCCTCAGCTACTTGCTCCATTGAGACTCTTTCATATCCATATGCCATAAATAAATGGGCAGCAGTCTTTAAAATTTGCTCTCTTGTTATATTATTTTCAGTTGTTATTTTGGGTCTGCCAGGCTTTTTTTTTGGTGTCTTATCAGTATTCATACGAGGGCCTCCTTCTAGTTCAAGAAATTGCCACATTTAAACTAGTTGATTAATTAACCTTCTGGTATATATAATTATTGAAGGTTCTATATATATTGTAATAGAAACAAACAGATTTGGAAATGAGGGAGAATTAATGAAAGAATCACCTTTAGCAACATTCAGCCGATTTATGACTGGGAAAGTGAGTCGATGGGTTGTTATTGCCGTATGGATTCTGGCCACTGTAGTCCTAACGATTGCTTGGCCTGCCGTGAATGAGACGGAAGTGAACAATGCACCCAACTTAAGTGAGAATTCACCTTCCGTAGAAGCTGAAAATCTCATAAAGAAAGAATTCCCTAACTCATCAGGGGTTCCTGCCTTACTTACATGGCACAAAGAATCAGGTTTGAAAAACGATGATCTAAAATCTATTCAGCAAATGGCGGCAGCTTTAGAAAAAAAACCATTAGAAGAACAAACGTCTACACCGCCTTTGCATAAATTACCGTTAGCAGCTTTACAAAAAATGATATCAAAAGATGGTACCACGCTTGTACAGCCTATTTTCTTTAAAGAAAACGCTGAGACGGATGTACTAGAAAAAAATCTAGATACGATTAAAAAACAAGTAAAAGAAAACGTTTCATACGATTCTTTTGCGACGGATATAGATGAAAAAGATAAATTAAGCACGCGCGTTACCGGTCCTGTAGGAATTCAAGTAGATGCAACGAGCTTATTTGAAGGAGCAGACGTTTCGTTACTAATTGCGACAGTTTTATTAGTCTTAATTTTACTTCTTGTAATTTATCGTTCCCCAATTTTAGCGATTATTCCTTTAATTGGTGTAGGTTTTGCCTATGGGGTTCTGAGTCCAATTCTCGGTATTTTAGCAGATAAAGGATGGATTACGGTCGATTCACAGTCCATATCCATTATGACCGTTTTATTATTTGGAGCCGGAACAGACTATTGTTTATTTTTAATTTCTCATTATCGCGATGAGCTTCGCAAAGTAAAAGATAAGAGACAAGCACTTATCAACGCCTTTAAAGGTGCTTCAGGTGCTATAGCGATGAGTGGCTTTACGGTTGTCATCTCTCTTTTAGCTTTAATCGTGGCAAAGTACGGGGCTTACCACCGTTTTGCAATCCCGTTTAGTTTATCTATTCTGGTTATGGGATTAGCGAGCTTAACTCTTATTCCTGCCCTTCTTGCAGTTATGGGAAGAGGTTCTTTTTATCCTTTTGTTCCTCGCACTCCCGAAATGGAAGAAGAATTGGCGAAAAAGAAAGGAAAACCGGTGCGTGACCGAAAAGAGAAAAACCGTTTCGGGAATTGGATCGGTAATGTGGTTACGACTAAACCATGGACAATCATTGTAGCTTGTCTAGTCTTTTTTGGAGCTTTATCCATATACTCTAGTCAAATCAAGTACACGTATGATTTATTGTCTTCTTTCCCTGAAGATATGCCTTCTCGTGAAGGATTTACGATTATCTCTGACGCTTACTCTCCTGGTGAACTAGCACCAGCACAAGTAGTAATTGATACAGAAGGAAAATCGGTAGATCTAGAAAAAGAGTTAAAGAAAAACGATCTTATTAGTACCGTTTCTGCACCTCAAAGCGGTAAAAGTAATAAGGATTTAAAGGTATATGACGTCACGTTTAATGTAAATCCATATAGTATAACAGCTATGGAGGCTATTCCAGACTTGAAAGATGCAGCCGAAAAGGCACTGTCACAGTCCGGAGTTTCCTCAGTAAAATCCAAAGTATGGATTGGCGGTCAAACAGCGACGCAATATGACACGATGACTGTTAGTGATAAAGACAACAGTATTATTGTCCCGTTAATTATTATTTTTATATCGCTGCTGCTAGTGGCTTACTTGCGTTCTATTGTAGCTATGCTTTATTTAGTGGGAACCGTTATCCTCTCTTACAGTGCAGCTTTAGGCTTAGGCTGGCTCATCATCCACAATATCATGGGAGCAGATGCTATTCAAGGAGCCATTCCTTTATACGCATTTGTATTCTTAGTGGCGCTTGGTGAGGATTATAATATTTTTATGATCTCAAGCATCTGGCAGAAAAAGAAATACATGCCGTTAAAACAAGCGATTAAAGAAGGCGTAAGTGAAACAAGCGGTGTTATCACATCAGCTGGAATTATTTTAGCTGCTACATTCGCGGTTCTAGCAACACTGCCTATTCAAGTTCTGGTTCAGTTCGGAATTATCACGGCTTTAGGTGTTCTGTTAGATACATTTATTGTGCGACCATTCCTTGTACCTGCGATCACTACGGTTTTAGGAAGATTTGCTTTCTGGCCAGGTAAAGCTGAAGTGGTATCAGAAAAAGAGAATTAAGTAGTAAAACAAAGGTGTTTTATAATTGATTTACTATATGGCTTCTATGAATGTAAAACCAAGAAAAAAGCAAAGAGAATATTAATATTCTCTTTGCTTTTTTAATTTACTTCCATCTGTGCTCTTCTTTATCTGTTAGCTTTACGATAAACGGAAATAAACCAATAAGAGATATAGCAACAATCCCACTTAAATAACCTAGCCCCATTAAAGGACCAGCACCTTTAAAGGAGATAAATTGTCTGGTATGGCATTTAGGACACTTCTTTCCTTTCTTAGAAAACACAAGTAACCATACATTTTTAGCGCTCCATTTGTAATTGCAATGATTGCAACAAGCCATATATACTCTACCTTTCTTGTCTTATGCTTTTATTTGTTTTTATGTAATTTTTGAGCGAAATTATAATGTTAGTTCATATTAGTCTGATGATGATTAAAAGCCATATTTATAATTTCTCCAAGCAACAGTCCTACAGCTGCTACTGGTATAAACACTTTAAACATACTAATAGAAACATCTAAGCCTAAAATCACTAAAAGAAAATAACCAAATAAGAATCCTGTACAGATAAATGAATATTTTTTTATCAATTTTCTCAAAAAAACACCTCTTTTGCTTGAATACTCCATTCATATCTTTATGTATAAAAGGATCATTCATTCTTAACAAAACGTTTATTTCTTTTTTTAACTTGAACGACTTTATAAATAAACAAACCTAAAGAAACCATTAAAATTAACCAAAAGATTTGAAAAGCTACGTCCGCCCAATTAACACTTGATATATCCATATTATCGCCTCCTATATCTTTTACGAACTAATTTCATAAAAGTTCCATATTTGTATTATTTATTGTGTTTTCTAAGTGATATTCTCACTTGCACTTTAGAACCTCCTATAATCAGTCTTAACTTTAAATGTATTAAAAAAGGGGAATACACTTTGTAAAAAGGTGTGATTTTATTAACTTTTTACGTATTACCACAACGGCTGTTGTTCTTTCTTTTTTTGGTGTGATATTCAGAATCGTTTACGGCCAAATAATTGGGGAAAAAGATTTTCAATTAGAAAGTCTCATTGGTCTCTTCGTTGGTTTTTTTGTGAGTATTTTTTTCATTTATTGTTTTAATGATTATTGTAAAAAGAAAAAACATAATTAATTCACTAATTAGCAAACGAAGCACTCAATGCAAATTTTAATAATCTAGAATGGCTTTCCGCACAACTTTCATAAAAGCAGCTATTTAGGATAAATTATTACTGAAGAAACATATGCTACTGGAGGTCGTAACTTGTTAATAGGTGAGATTGTTCAAAAGCTAAATAATGGTGCTTCTTATGAAGATATTGCTTCTTCCATTAAAATTAGTGAAGATATCTTGAAAGATGATTTAAAGAAATTCGGATTTCACTACGATGATAAAGAAAGAAATCTCGTATTTACAGGATACGAATCTGAATATGAAAATACACTTTGTATTTGTTACTCTGATATCAGGAAACTTTCTACTTAACATTTTTGCGTTAAAATGATATTACTTCTATTAAATTATAAAAGCGCGGGCTGCATTCAGTCCGCGCTTTTAACCCTCTTCATTTCAGTTCTCTTTTTAATACTTTACCGAGCTGATTTTTAGGGAGTTGATCAATAAAATAAACTTCTGGAACTTTGTAACTTGCCAATCGTTCTCTACAATAGTTTAGAATATCTTCTTTTGTTAAAGGAGAAACAGGATCTTTTACCACGTAAGCTACAGGTTTTTCTCCATAAACAGGATCTTCTACGCCTACTACAGCAGCTTCTATAACAGTATCCATTTGCTCAATGATTTCTTCGACCTGATCGGGATAGATATTATCACCGCCATATACGATAACATCTTTATAGCGTCCCATAATATATAAAAAGCCGTCTTGATCTATCTTTCCAGCGTCCCCCATATAGAACCAGCCATTTCTAAGAACTTTGTCAGTCACCTCTTGATTATGCCAATAGCCTTTAAAACAATAGGGGCTTTTTATAATAATTTCTCCAACTTCCCCTGTTTTTACTTCTTGTCCTGACTCAGGATCAATGATTTTTACTTCTACACCGGAAAGAGGCTTACCCGCCGATTCAATTTTTTCATTTCCCATATCCGGTGTCCATACACTCACTGTCCATGCTTCTGTACTTCCATACCCTTGGATCATTCTAATGCCTAACTTTTCATACTCCTTAATAAGATAAACAGGAACTTTGGCCCCTCCTGCAATAGCAACCTTTAGTGAAGATTTCTTTGGCCCTGCATTTTTCACTACTTCGAGCATCTGCATATACGTAGAGGGAAACGCTAACATCATAGTGATCTTATGAGTTTCAATCGTTTCCCACATGATTTCTGGTGTAGGATCTGACAACAGAAACAACCCCATTCCGTTGGAAACAGATTTTAAAATATTGTTAATAGAACTCATATGATAAAAAGGATGCGAGGCAAGAAATCGACCATCCTCTTCATAGTCTATTCGTTGACTCGATGGTTGTATATAAGAATACACGTGACCATGCTCAATCATACAGCCCTTTGCATTGCCAGTTGTTCCAGAAGTAAAAAGAAGCATCGCAATGTCATCTTGAGAGACCTGTATATTTGGATTTAGTATAGAATACGCAGAAAAAATGTCATTATATTCTTCAACTGTCTCCACACTATTTTCTCTTCCTACTTGTAAAGTAATAACGTCATTTAATATTTCAGAATCAAAAGGAATAACCTCATGAAATTTTTGGTCGTAGAAAATAACTTTAGGTTGTGCACTGTCTAAAATATCGATAATTTCGTACTTCGTCAGCTGCCAGCTAATAGGAACCGCTACGGCTCCAATTCTTAATGCAGCTAGCAGAATTGTAGGAAACGGATGATTATTTTGACATAGAATTGCAATTCGATCTCCTTTTTTAACATTATGGCTTAACAGGTAATGAGCCAGCTGATTGACACGTTCATTATATTCTTTAAATGTATGGAAAGATGTACTCCAAATTAAAGCCTCTTTTTCAGCAGATTGTTTAGCTCTTTGCTCTAATAGTTCTCCAAGTGTATACATGATAGCTCTCTCCTTTAATGATAATTACCAGTTTGAATCATATTTAAATGGTCCTTCATTCTAATTATTTTTAACTCTATAAACTACATTACCCGTACTTAACGTTAACGCAAACGTCAATTATAAACGTTTGAAAAATTCATATCTTTTTAGCATGTAAAAGATACATACTAGTTATTCAGAAAAGACTATTCAGTATACTTTGAAGCTTATGCTGAGGAGTTCATAACGTTTGATCTTGTAAGGTTCTTTTCTTTTTTTAACTTTAGTCTCCTTTTGTAGCAGCTATTACGTATGTTCTCTTTCTATGCATCGAGTTAATTGCTAGTTGCACTCTCCATGTGAATAACAAAAGTCTTAAGAGTTATATTAATAAAAACGCTAAGATAATATAGAGCTTCTCTTCTTGCTATAGGATCTATAATGACCATGGAGGAAAATATGAATAAAGTCTTTTTTATTTTTATGATTATTGGTGTACCTCTTTCAATTATTGGCAGCATGTTTAATTGGAATTATATTTTCATGTTTTTTATTTATTGCGTGACATTAATTAGTTTGGCTAATTACATTAGACGTTCCACTGAAAGCCTTAGCGTTGTAGTAGGTCCAACAGCAGGCGGATTACTGAATGCTACGTTTGGCAACGCTGCGGAAATTATTATTTCATTTTTTGCATTAAGTAAAGGATTAAATACAATCGTCATTTCCTCAATTACGGGAGCAGTTCTTGTTAATCTTCTTTTTGCCAGTGGAATATCCATGATCGTTGGAGGTATTCGATTTAAAAAGCAAAAATTTAGTGTGTTTAAAACACGACATAATACTTCCCTCTTAATGTTTGCTATTATCGTAACTTTTGTATTGCCGTTTATCTTTGCAAAACGCTTGGATGATAAAGATATGCAGGTTCTATCCACTTCTTTTGCTATTGTGATGCTGACCATTTACCTGCTTGCTCTTCTTTTTAAACTTGTCACGCATAAAGGGATTTTCACCGGAAACGCAGAAGAAAATGGAGAGAAACCAGAATGGGGAAAAAAGAAAGCAATCGTTGTGCTTGGACTGGCGACAATTGTACTAGCTTATATTAGTGAGAAACTTGTTGGTACCATTGAGCCAGTAGGTGCTGCTTTAGGCTGGAGTCACGTTTTTATTGGAATTATTGTTGTCGCCATAGTGGGAAGTGCTGCAGAGTACGTGTCAGCAATTGCCATGGCCTATAATAACAGAATGGACGTAATGGTGGAGATCTCCATTGGTTCAACCGTCCAAACGGCCATGTTTGTTGCTCCTATACTTGTTCTGTTCTCATACTTGTATGATTTCTTGCCTCTTGTGTTTAATACAGCGGAAATGATTGCGATGATTCTTGCCGCTCTCATGACGGTGACCGTTGTGAACGATGGTGATTCCAACTGGTTCGAAGGTGTTTTACTTGTTGGTACCTACATTGCGATAGGCTTTAGTTTTTACCTTTTATAGAATTTTTTCAAGAAAAAGATGAAAATTTCAGCTTACATAAAGACAAAGCTTGATCATCTTTTTAAATCTTGACGAATAATATATACACAAAAATTTGCTTTTCTTTTGCATGGTTTTCAACTTTAAACACAATTAAAGTATTGCTGTATTGATAATATATAATCG
Source organism: Priestia sp. FSL W8-0524 (assembly GCF_038005965.1). Taxonomy (NCBI): domain Bacteria; kingdom Bacillati; phylum Bacillota; class Bacilli; order Caryophanales; family Bacillaceae; genus Priestia; species Priestia sp. FSL W8-0524. Next base: position 1,406,347 of record NZ_JBBOUG010000001.1, on the reverse strand, counting down.
TATATGAACAAGAAAAACGAGCTCTTATCTACTAAGAGCTCGTTTTTTATATTTATTTTATCTACCTTACATATAACCGTTTCAAATAAACAAAAGACACCAGTAAACCTAACATGTATGTACATATTTTGGAGCGAATGACATATTAATAGCTCAAGAGACAGTGTTTACTAATAAAAGTTAGAGGAGATGAGAGTGAGAATGGATAATTTTAATTCACAATCATCCACTGATCATCCAAACCCGCAAGTATGGAATTTTGTTTCAGCTCCTAATTTACATCCCATGAAGGTTACCATTAATACTAATAAGCCTGGAACAGCTCCCGGCCTATTATTTGTTGCACCTTATACGGTATATGGAGCAGCGATGATTGGACAGACCGGCGCACTAATTATGGATCAGACGGGTAATCCAGTGTGGTTTAGACCGCTTGCTAGTAGGTATATCCAAAATACAGACTTTCGAGTACAAATATACTGCGGGAACCCTGTTCTTACGATGTGGCATGGGACAATTTCAGGCACTCAAACTTCAAACCCTAACCTTCCAGTAGGTGAACCTGAGCCTGGTGCTTATTTTCAAATTATCAATCAGCATTATGAGGTCATTAAAAAGTTATTTGCTAAAAAAGGGTTTACCTCTGATTTGCACGAGTTTACAATCACCAAACGGAATACGGCTTTATTTACGGCGGTAAAACAAGTACCTGCAGATTTATCTAAGTATGGAGGGCCCTTAAACGGGTATTTTAGTAATTACTCTATTCAAGAAGTAGACATTGAGACGGGAGAGCTTCTTTTCTTTTGGGATGTACTTAAACATGTTAATCCAGCTGATTCGATGGTACCTGCTTCATCCGCAACAAGCTCTAATAATATATGGGATTGTTACCACGTAAATTCAGTCGAAGAAGGTCCAAACAATACACTTTTAGTGAGCATGCGTAGTATGTGGGCTATTTATAATATTGACAAAGAAACGGAAAAGGTAATTTGGCAACTTGGTGGAAAGCAAAGTGATTTTAGGCTTGGACCGAACGCTAAATTTTCTTGGCAGCATGATGCGCGCTACAGGTCCGAAAACAGGATAAGCTTGTTTGACAATGCCTGCTGTGCTTCTCCTGATTCTCCACCTCAAGGGCAAGCGCGTGGTTTAATTCTTCACTTAGATTATAAACACAAGGTTGCAAATGTAGATCGAACATATTATCATGACCCCGCTTTATATGTTCCAAGTCAAGGAAATGCGCAAAAGCTTTCCAATGGAAATCAACTCATTGGGTGGGGACAAGAACCGTACCTTTCGGAATTTAGGAACGCTGGCAATACACGGAGAAACCCTTCATTTAATTTGTTATATGATATGCAGTATCCAAATCAGAATCTTTCGTATCGAGCCTTTAAAAATAAGTGGGTAGGTCTCCCACTTTATCCGCCTAGCATAACTGTAGACTTATTGCCCGACGGTGAAGCTACAGTTTACGCATCATGGAATGGTTCAACAGAAACAGTCGCTTGGCAGGTGCTGGCGGGACCAACACCTTTTAAATTGTCAGTAGTGGTATTTAGTACCCCTCGTACTGGATTTGAAACAGATATTCATGCTGAGGCAGGTGGTCCCTATTTTCAAGTCAAAGCATTAGATTCATGCAGGAACGTCATTGGTACATCACCCACTACTTACGTAAAAATAAGACGAAATAGACGGAAGTGAGCATTAATAATCCTCTATTAGATTTTTAAAAATGTTCGTATAGTGCCCCTACTCTGAAGACCTGGGGGAATACTTGATATAGATGAGTATGGGGTACTTTTTCTCTCGAATTACTTACCTTTTAAAACAACATCTTCTGATTTGTCATTCCATTTAACAGTTAAAATCAAATGTTTAGATTTCATTATACCTTCACTAGCGTCAACCTTTACTTTCTCTTTAAAATTCCCTTCTTCATTTAACCTTGCGTCTCTCACTGCAATTCCATTTTGATTATTTGAAGTGTCTAAATTAATTCCAAAATCCCCTACGTTTTCTACCTTACTACCTAGATAATTTAAGTTAATTTGAGCTGTTTCTTTACTATTTTCAACGGGATATAACGTAATAGTAGCTGACCAGCTTTGAGTTTCACCTGAAAACTCTAAAGGATCCTCAACTTTACTTTGACATCCAACTAATGAAACAAAAAAGAAAAGACTAAATAAAGCAATACAAAACTTTCTCATCCTCGTCCTCCATGTAAACAGTATAATGTCATTTTTACTAACTTATATTGTATTAAACTATATATTTTTAGTTAACGCCGCATAGAATATTATCTAGTAAAGAACATATGTAAGATCTTTTTTAAAAACTGATCGTAGATTTTGAAAGATGCGCTAAATGCGGAATGTTTCTTTTCACTTTCCATTATAATTTTATCCCCTTTTATCCTCAGGCATATTCTATATAAAGCAAATTGCCGTTAGTTTAAACAATGAAAGGTCTCCCAGAAATAATTCTGAGAGACTAGTAAAAAAATTAACCTGTGAAAAAACTTACAACACCTATCAGCACAAAAAATATGAGAATTGCAGATAAAATGAGTACAACTGTAAAGATAGGTTTATACTTTGCTCTATTTTCTTGATTACTTATCTTATTATGTAAATCATCTAATTTTCTTTCAATTTCATCCAGACGTTTTTCAGTGTTAATATCCATCACCTCCTACCTTTTATACGAATTACTCCTCTAAAAGTTTCCTAATTACTGTATTTTAAAGAATATATATGTAAAAAACACTTTAAATTGTATGTATAGTTAGTTACCAAAATCTTCTTTTCCCATAGTAAACTTTCATTAAAAAACAAAAATCTTAATCTAAATCAAAAGTGAAAGGGACTTACTTGTTTGATAATAAACGAAATAATAAACGAAACAGCAATTGTTGCCGCTAGCTGCTTTGGAGTTTTGTAAAAGATTACGCATAAAACAACATACATAATGAATTCTTCAATATAGTTTACATGTATATAAAATATTCCAACCGCTAAAGAAAGACTTAACAATAACCCCATAGGCAACGCTGGTAATATCCAAGCTAGACGTAAATTATTTTTAGCGATCCATACAATAGCTGCTAGAAACGGAGACGCTATTGCGATACTTCCCCACAGTAAAAAATAACTAGTTGGAAAAAATCCAAATAAAAAAGCGGAATATATATAATAGCCTGTTAGCATTCCTATAAAGAACATGAATGTATTAAGAGCCGCACTAATTTTGGTTTTACTATACGCAGCTATAAGGGTAGCAATCAGTACCCAAATCCCTGTCCTCGAACACAAACCTCCAAAATATGGCAGGATGTTCATCCGCCAACTTCCATCAACATCTGCAACAGTATCTAAATATTTGGTTGCTATCCCCAAAGCTGTACCGAAGACTAAATAGATAATAGAAAATGCAAGTTTGTTTGTAGACTTAACTATTCCAATAGTAAACTCCCCCTAACCAAAGAAAATCTATTAAAATGTTTTAACTCTTTCGTCCAAAAGCTTTTGTATCAATATTTTTGTCATCTAGGAAACTCTCTATCTTTATCTGCTCTCTTCCATTTACACTTTTATTTTTATTCATAAGTGACTCAATTTCTGTTTCAGAAAAATCTCCTTCACTCATATGCTCAACCATGTCATCGATTGCTTGATCCAGTTCATCCAAAATTTGATTGGAACCCATAATATAGCGGCTAATTCTCTCTGAATCTTTTTTATATCCTTCTGGTAAAGTATTGTGCGAAATATAGGTGGAAAAGTTATGATCATTTGCTTTCACCAGGTCTTTTAACTGTTCAAATTTTTTCGCTTGAGCTTTATTTAATTTTTGATCGGACTCCATAATTTCTTCAAATTGATCACCGGTATTGGATAGATCCTCGTTAGTATCTAAGTATGTCTGTATACTTTCTTTCATTTCTTTTTCATCAATTAAGGCATTATTTTTCGATGAACTAAATATGGAAGTTGGTAATACAATTTTTCCACTAGCTTCTTTTGTACTTTCCTGATAAGAACAAGCGCCTAATAAAAAAATAATTATTAAGCTAAAACAAAGTTTTTTCAATTCAAACGCTCCCTTTAACAATGTGTTTTTTCTATTAATTTACATAGAAAATTTTAACATTAAAATCCTCTTAGGACTATACATCTAGAGGCGTATATTGGAAAAGTCCCCCCACCTAATTGAATATAGCAAAAAATGTTAAGAACAAAGATTTGTTTGCTGTTATAGTGAACGTAAGGTAGGTGAATGTAAATGAATTATGTAACTTGTATACAGAAAACGCTAGATTACATTGAGGAGAATTTGGAGACACAAATTACTTTAGAAAAGTTAGCAGAAATTGCTTGTTTTTCTCCTTTTCATTATCACCGTGTCTTCCAAGCCATGGTTGGAGAATCAGTGATGGATTATGTGAGGAAACGAAGACTTACGCGCGCAGCAGAACGCTTATTTTTCACAGATGAAAAAGTCATTGATATCGCACTTGATGTTGGTTTCCACTATCAGGAGTCTTTTAACAGAGCGTTCAAAAAATTTTATGATGTTTCACCCAAACAATACCGTAACGCAAGAAGAATATCTGGACCGCTGCGAGGAAAAGCCTACCTAAATACCACAATTTTGTCAGGAGGAAATAAGATGGAACCAAAACTAGTCACTAAACCTGCTTTTTATGTCATTGGATATGAGCTAAAAACAAAGAACGAGGGTAGCCAGAATAATAAAGACATTCCTGAATTTTGGCAACAGTACATGCAAAATGGATTAGGCTCTAGAATACCCCATCCCATAAACAAAAACGTTGAGCTTGGTATTTGCACTGACTTTAATCCTGAAACGGGTGAGTTTGTTTATGTAATTGGTATGGAAGTTGAGAAAGACACTCCAGCACCTGAAGGAACAGTTTACAGAAGCTTCCCTGAACTAGAATATGCCGTATTTACTACACCAAAATCAAATGAAGAATCTTTTACTTCTTCCATTCAGTCCACGTGGAATTATGTTTTTACAGAATGGTTCCCTGAATCGGGTTATGAGCACTACGGATCAATGGAATTTGAACTGTACGACAAAAGATGTTATGGCTCAGAAAATAAAGAGATTGACATCTACATTCCTGTAAAAAAACAGACTGTTAAGGCATAGAAGAGAAAAGCATTCCAAGTAGAAATTCACTTATAATGCTGAACATATTCCTATACAAAAGCCCAATCTCTAAGCACTTATATTTAAGAGAGGGCTTTTTATTCTTTTGCATTGGGAATTTTGGAATCAACCAATTTGAATATTCACTTCATTTTTAGTTATCATAATGTACGATATCGGCAATAAAAACATCAGATATACAGAGAAATACGATGTGCTTTTCTCTCCAATTACTTAATTCTTAAAACAATATCTTCTGATCTGTCACTGAGTATAAAGTAATACTAGCATTTTATTTTATGTATTTTCCTCACGTACATATTTTTTACATTTTATAGGAATGATAACGTTACTCGTTGTATAACAAATATTCACTCATATAAAAGGTGGTAAAACGTGCGACAAAGATATCTTCTGAAAAGCCCTAATAAAAAAAAGACAACAGCTTGTTCAGCAACTCCCTTATATGATGATGTAAATAAAAATATAGAGAGGCTATTGAACGAATTAGGAAATAGTTCTGATGTGTCGTTTCGAATGGTTGAGTCTCCGCATCAAAACACGTTAAAAGCAGCCGTTATTCACCTTGACGGATTAGCAGATGAAAACATTATAAATGAGAATATCATGACTCCTCTTATTCAGTGGTTTAAAGAAAGTAATCAAGTAGTAACCGTCGAAGAGATAGAAGAACAAATACCTCGGATGTTGACTGTATCTCAATTGACTATAAAAGAGAATTGGCATGAATTTGTGTCAGCAGTTTTAACTGGTGATACAGTCATACTAATGAATGGAAGTTCTAAAATTTTCATTGGCACTACAAAAAAACTTCAGTCCCGCGCAGTAACAGAACCAACCAGTCAAACGGTTGTTAGGGGACCTAAAGATAGTTTCACAGAGAATTTAAGGACGAATACTTCTTTAATACGAGCTAGAATTCAGGATTCTAATTTACGTTTAGACAGCATGAAAATTGGAAGCGTAACTCACACAGATATAGGAATCATGTATATTCAAGGAAATGCAGATGAACGTATTGTAGAAGAAATCAAAGAACGTTTAAAAGGGATTGAGGTAGATGGGATCCTTGAGTCGAATTATATTGAAGAATTTATCCGGGATGATAGGACCACTATTTTTCCACTTCTATTAAATACAGAACGACCTGATGCCGTTGTAGGAAATTTATTAGAGGGACGAATTGCTATTATTGTACAAGGAACACCTTTTGTTTTAATTGCACCCGCTATTTTTTCTCAATTTTTTCAGTCTCCCGAAGATTATTATCAAAATTATTATATTGCTTCCTTTTTAAGGATCTTGAGATTTGGTTCTTTTTTTCTTTCTATGTATGCGTCTGCTATCTATTTAGCATTGATTACGCATCATCAGGGACTTATTCCAAACACATTAATGGTCAGCTTAATGGCTCAAAGAGAACGAGTTCCTTTTCCAGCAATTGTAGAAATATTAGTGATGGAACTAGCTTTTGAGATGTTGCGAGAGGCAGGAATCCGAATGCCTAGAGCAATCGGACCAGCAGTCTCCATTGTAGGAGCACTGATTTTAGGACAAGCAGCTGTAGAAGCAGGTTTTGTATCAGCGGCTGTTGTGATCATTGTTGCTATTTCTGCCATCAGCAATTTTACACTGCCATCTACTAGCATTGTCAATGCGGCCCGGGGCTTTCGATTTATCTTGATTCTAATTTCAGCATTTATTGGCTTATATGGAATTTTGCTTATGACCTTATGTATATGGCTTCATATAAGTAGTCTAAGATCTTTCGGTGTCCCCTACTTTTCACCTTTTGCCCCCTTTGATTTTAAAGAGCAAAAGGATACTTTAGCTCGATTCTCTTTACCATCTCTTTTAAGAAAACAACAAAATAAATAGAAGCCACATAAAGATGAATGAGGATGAAAAATGAAAAATTACCTTTCACTTTTATGGATCACTGCCCTTTGTTTATGTGTTTCAGGGTGTTCGAATTATCGAGAATTGAACCAAATAGGAGTCATTATAGGACTGGGAATTGATGAGAATAAAAATTCGGAAGAACCCTATAAAGTAACCTATCAGATTATTAACCCAAGTGGTTTGTCACAAGGCAGTTCGTCGGGAGGACAGGGTCTTCCTGTCATTAACTACACAGTAACTGCCAAATCGTTAGTGGAAGCATTAAAAAAAGCCTCTGTCGTCATTCCAAGAGAACATATTACTTCTCATCTTTCGCTTATCGTCGTAGGTGAAAAATTAGCAAGAAATGGTCTTAGCTTATTATTTGATGCCTTGGATCGGGGCAAACAAGCTCGTACAAGTATTCCAGTTTTTATTGCGCGTGATGGAACTGCTGAGAAATTGCTTGGTGTGATTGAACCTTTTGAGGTTACTCCAGTCAAAAGTATCCTAAGTACAACCCAGAACAATCAAAAAATGTATGGAATAGTTAGTAATGTACAAGCATATGAAGTTATTTCTATGCTTTTGAGTGAGGGAAAAGATCTATCTCTTCCTGGAATCAATATTAACAAACCCTCTCAGCAGTCAGAAGAAGCAGGCAATTTAGAGAATACCAGCCCAAGTGCTATGCAGGTAAAAGGATTAGCTATGTTTAGAAAAGGAAAATTAGTTCGATGGCTGGATGGGGATGAAGCTCGATCTGTTCAACTTGTTACGTCTGAAGTGAAGAGCACAGCTCTTGTTTTCCCTTGTAATATAAATGAGAATATCACAGTTACAGCGACTGGAATAAAAAGTGAAATAAAAACAAAAATCCGCCGTGGACAACCTTTTATTCATACAGATCTGAATGTGATGGGAGAAATTACGGAAACATCATGCCAAAAAGATTTAAGCAACCCTAAGGTATTAAAAGAGTTGGAAAAAGAAATCCAAAATGAACTACAAAAGGAAATTAAAAAAACTATTAGCATCGCACAAAAAGAAAAGGCAGATATATTTGGCTTTGGTGATAGCTTATCTCGAACCAACCCTAGTTATTGGCGTCAGCATAAACAGAATTGGGAGAGTCTATTTTCAAGTGCGAAGGTATCGATGAATGTGAACGTCACTATCGTAAATACCGGAATGCGTACAAATCCTTATGAGGTAAATTAGATGAGGAGCTGAAAAAGCATTGACTAAAATAAAAATCGATGGGTTTCAATTATTTTGTATGATGTTTATCTTTATATTAGGCAGTACGTTGCTTTTAGATATAGGAAAGGCTGCTAAGCAAGATGCATGGATCGTTCCCTTTTTGGCTACTATTTTTGGATGTGCACTGTATTTAGTCTATATCTCCCTATATAAGAGATACCCTAATATGCCTTTAACCGGCTATCTTATTAAAATCTGGGGTAAATACGTAGGCAGTGCTATCAGCTTTTGTTATATTATATATTTTGTTTATATTGCTTCTAGAGTACTACGTGATTTTGAAGAATTACTAATTAGCTCTTCTTACTATGTTACATCGATTATTACGCTCGGCATATGCATGACCTTTGTGTTAATTTATAGTATTCACTTGGGAATAGAAGCATTCGCACGAGTTACATGCTTATGTTTTGTTGTTATTTTACTGACTCTTTTTATATTAAACGTTTTGTATGTAGTAGGAGGTTATATCAAAGTGGAAAACCTTCAACCCGTATTAGCAAATGGATGGGGAAACATAGGGAAAGAGTTAGTCCCTCTTGGCATTACTGTCCCTTTCGGAGAATTGATTACCTTTACTATGCTTCTTCCTTATTTGAATAAAAAAAGTCAGGCTGCAACAATTGGACTATCCGCCATTATAATAGGAGGGATTGTCTTAACCATTAATTCAATTATTCTTTTATGTGTACTCGGACCAGAGACTGTTTTAAGATCTTCTTTCCCAGCTCTTACAGCTGTGAGTTACATTAACATAGCCAGTTTTATTCAAAGGCTGGATACCTTTATTCTTATTCTCATGGTCATTTTAGGTTTTGTTAAAATATCCATCTATTTCTTTTGTGCCGTGATTGGGGCAACTGATTTGTTTCGTATGAAACCTTCTGTTACAAACATTTATCTAATTGGTGGTGTTATTTTTTTCTCCTCACTGATGATTGCTCCTAGCTACCAAGCTCATATAAATGAAGGGCTCAAAGTTGTTCCTTATTTATTACACCTCCCTTTTCATATAGCAATTCCTATCCTATTGCTGATTACAGCATATATTAAGCAAAAAATAAAGCCTACCCTTTCATGACAAGGGAGGCTATTGTTTTTTTAAAACAGGAAAAATGCTAACAGTAACGAACAACAAAGCAAATAAAACAATCAAAAAATAATCTTCTCCACGTGCAATTACAAAATATTGTTTTAGGTTATAAAACGATTGAAACATATAGTTTCCCTGAAAAACGTCGATGAATACAATAAGAGCATAAGCCCCCAGCAAAATACATAAGGATGAAATTATTTTAGCCATTATATCAGCCTCACCTTTTTCTTTTAAATTGCGGTAAATAATATAAAAATATACAAGGCGTCCATGAGATTTAATACTATTTATTAAATAATGGAAAATAATTGATCTTCTGCAAAGCAATCTGTTATAAAAAATTTAACGTAACAAGAATTTTAAAAATTCATCTACAAGGAGCTTTATTTATTTTAATGTACGGCTCTATTTTTATAGATTCTCACGAAGTAGTACAAGCCAAGCAGAAGTAATCCTACATTTGTATAAACATAAAAAATAGACCCATACCAAAAGTTCTTTTGAGCCAATGAATCAAAAAAATAATGTAAAAAGTGGTATAGCGCTACATAGATTAAACAAAGACTCCAGAAAACATTTTCTTCTCTAGAATAAATCTCTCTTAGTAATAAAAGAATGATCCACCAAAACACAAGTATGGATAATGTACTGAGTAAGTTAATTGGATAAGTCTTATAGTAAAAAGAATACGCGCTGCTATAAAATAAAAGCATCGATAGTAACAACATGAATAGTGGCTTTCTAGAGTGCTTATTGGTGATAAAAAAGTACAAGCCAATTAAAATGGCCATAAAAAAATAAATGTAATTCAACAAATTCCCCATCTCAAACCTCAACATTTTTATAATTTAATACTATGATATTTACGTTTCTCATAAAATCTTTTATGTATTGGGTCAAAAACACAGCATCTTATGCTTCCTTGCCTCTTTTATGTGTACAATACCCAAATATGTGTACAATACCCAAAGGTAGCAATTCCAAAAGAAACTCCAAAAGCGGTTGAAAATGCTGTTAAAAGATCAAAATTAGAGGTAAACAGAATATTAATTATTACGTTTCCTCCAAAGAAAATTAAAAAATATACCAAGAATTTCAAAATAACTTTTTTCAAGAACTACCCTACTTTCATAGATGTCGTTTAGATTGACTGCTGATTCAACACAGAATTTAAAAATCACGAAATTATAAATATAGCCAATATATGATTATATTACCATATATTTTTACTGACCATAAAAAAGAACCTCTTTAAAATAGAGGTTCTTTTTATAACAGAGAAGATATTTAGTTAGGGTAATGACAAGAATTAAAATGTCATTTGTGAGCTTTAATAAATATAGTTCTCGTACTACTTATAGCTTCTCTACCAATTCATCAACACGGACACAAGTGAATCCTTTCGTTTTCACTGTTTTTAATACATCTCTTAACGCATTAATTGTATTTCTTGGAGCTTCAGATTCCGCCCCTAGCGTATCACCGCAGTCGTGCAGCAAAATCACGTCCCCGCCTTTTATATTTGCTAGGCGCTGTTTAATCTTTTCGCTTCCGCCAGAGGTTCGCCAATCTTCCGCCATGGTTGACCATAGAATAATCTTATATTTACCTCTTTTGATAAAATCGAAAAGATTAAGCATTCCCCAAGGCGGGCGATAATATCTAGGCTCGACTCCCGTGATAGCTTCAATCACCTTGGCTGTATCCTTCAGCCCTTTTTGAACTTTCCAAGGCGACATAAACCAGTTGGAGTGATGTACGTAGTTATGAATTCCGATTAAGTGGCCTTCATTATGCATTCGCTGAATCAGTTCAGGGTACTTTTCTGCTTTGGTACCGACCACAAAAAAGGTTGCCTTCACTTCATTTTTCTTCAATAAATCAAGAAGTATCGGCGTATAAATAGGGTTCGGACCATCATCAAACGTAAAAGCAATTTTCGATAAATCCCTTCCCCTTTTAACTACGTTTACTCCTAGACCACGTGATAGGAAATACGGAATAACGGTGTATAATAAAATTAAAAAAATAATAGCAGAAATCATGAACTCCATATTATATACTCACCTCTATCTCCTTTTGCTTTTGTATTGTTCTATCATTTACGTTGAGTAATGGACTACGTCTTGCTGCTTCGACAATGACATGGAGAGCGTCTATGGATGACGTTTTAGTTTGGTATTTTTTTATTCTTTGTTTCATCCATTTTAAAGGTGCTGAATCATGAACCAGATTTTCGACCCGCGCAACCAACTCTTCTTCTGTTTTTACAGAAAGTGCGAATCCTGAACGACATAAATACTCTGCATTGTCTTCTTCTTGTCCGGGTAACGAATGGTAAATTAATATGGGTAAATCCATCGCCATTGCCTCAGAGGTTGTCACTCCCCCCGGCTTGCTGATCATTAAATCTGAAATAGCCATTAATTCTTCAACCTTTTCACAATATCCCAAAATTCTCACGTCATGCTTCGAGTCTTTTAATTCCGACTCTAATTGTGTTTTTAACTTCTTGTTTTTACCGCATACTATAAAAAGTTGCATCGGTGTAGAAATGGATTCTAAGGCTTTAAAGGTTGAAAGTCCTTTCCCAAAAAATCCGTCGCCCCCTCCCATGATGAGCAGGGTGAATATATTGGGATTAATCATATATTTTTCTAAGAGAAGATCCTTTGGAAGAACATCCATAAATCTTTTCCGTACAGGTATTCCAGTGTTTTTAATTTTATCTGCCTCTACCCCTAACGCAATTAATTGATCACGCAATCGAGCAGACCCTACCACATATTGATCTGTAGAGGAATGAATCCAATAAGAATGATCCGTATAATCTGTGATGACGGTTACCGCTGGAATATCAATTAACCCTTGCTCTTTTAATTTTGATATAATTCCCGCGGCAAATGGGTAGGTACTAACCACTACTTTCGGTTTTATCTCCTGTATGATTTTAAGCACGGTTTCCATACCCGATAAAAAGATCGAATTTAACTTAACGGAAAAAGAATTTTTCACACGAGTTTTTTCATACAAAAAGCTATACACTTGTGGAAACTTCTTAATTCCTTTTTTATAAATATAATGGCTGATTGGATAAAGGTTGGGATGAACCCACTCCATGATATCAATGGTAATAGGCTCAGCATCAGCAACGACATTACTTACTGCTTCACTTATCGCATTTGCCACTTGTTTATGTCCTTCTCCAAACGTAGCGGAAAGAATTAAGTATTTATCCCGTTCACGGTTATTCATGACTTTTCCCTCCTTGTAGTTTGTATGCTTGTGCTGTGGGGTAAAACTTAAAATTTTCAGCACATCTTTTTGTTCTTTTGTTTAGGCGATTAAAGAATTGCTCTGCTGATAAAAAAGTAATAATGGGTAGTTCCCCTTTTTAATCGATTTGTAGGGTATATCTTTTCTTCTTTTTCGTTACATAGATTGGTTAGGAACTCCTTACACTATTTATTAGAAAAACAAACAGTCTTAAGTTGAGCTTTCAAATAGCACATTTTCAGTCTACGTTTTGTAATTAAAAATAGGCTAAAAATAACATTAAAAATTAATGAAAAATCCAGTTTTTTTAATAAATAGTGCTACATTAAAAGAAATACAAAGGTGAAATTAATCTTTTCACCTTTGTATTTCAATCGCATGTAAGCATATTCGCCTTACCGACTGTGCTTTAGATACATACATACTATGAAAGAAGGACAAACCATGGATTTTATCACATCTTATATAAATCAATACGGATATATCGTGCTGTTTCTAGCATTGATGCTGGAACTTCTTGCACTTCCTCTTCCAGGGGAGCTGCTCATGGGCTACGCTGGGGTTCTTGCTTTTCAAGGACATTTGAGCTGGGTGGGAAGTATCTTGGTGGCTGGTATGGGGAGTATGGTTGGAATGACCATAGCCTACGGGGTAGGTTATAGGTTAGGGACTCCCTTTTTTGATAAATACGGAAAAACCCTTCATATGGGGCCAGAGCGAATTGAAAGAATGTCAAAATGGTTTGGTGTACATGGAAACAAGCTGTTGATTATTGCTTATTTCCTCCCAGTTATTAGACATATTACAGGATATTTTTCAGGAATTACTCGGCTTCCCTTTCGTACGTATGCACTGTATGCCTATAGTGGATCATTTCTTTGGGTTACCACATTTATTACTTTAGGAAAGTTATTAGGACCTCAGTGGGAACAGTTTCATCATTCTATCAAAAAGTATTTTGTCATTGGGCTGATTGTAGCTGTAAGTTTGTTCGCAGCTATTTACATTTATAAAAAGTTCAAAGTAACGATTAAAAAGATAGCAATTAATTGCCTCAAGTGGATAGTAAACGCATTTCATACGCGGAAACGGGCGGGTCTTGTTTTTATATTTACAGCATTAGTTACATTAGGGTTTATTCTGCTTATGATTGGAATGACGCAAGACTTTATCGCAAACGAGTTTGGAGATTTTAACAAAATAACGAGTTTATTAATAACAGCTCTTTTTAATAAAGATTGGAATGTACCCATGCGGGTGTTTTTCATACTGGGATCCAGGCAGGTTCTGGTAACATTGATTTTCTTTACCCTTGTATGGATTTTATGGAAAGGCAGAGATAAAAAAATTGAATTATTATCTCTGGTAGTTGTTGCAGGCGGCGGAGAGCTATACGAAGAAAGCCTGAGACGAATGTTCCATCATTTCTCCCCTATTAGAAAGTCGTTGATAGAACAGCTTTCATACACCTTTCCAAGCGAGCAGTCTTTAATGGCTTTTGTTATTTATGGGTTTGCTGTATTTATGCTGGTTCGACACTCTAAAAGATTGTGGGTTCCTACAGTAGCACCAATAGTGGCCATTCTTATTTTATTGCTTATTGCCATTAGTCGTTTGTATCTGAGCATACAATACCCCAGTGACATTGCAGCAGGATATGTATTTGGAGGAGTATGGCTAGGGTTAAACGTTTTGCTTCTTGAAACCTTCCGTCTTATGAAAGGTATTAATCTATAAGTGATACTGTCAAAAAACTTATTTCTGATGTTTCCCATGAGAAAAAACACCTCCAAGTGATTGCTCGGTACCCCATACCCAGTTATCAGCTTGAAGGTGTTTTTTATTTATATAAAATCAGAGCCTGTCCAAATTATTAGCAATTACGTTTTCTTAATCTGCGAACGCTGATACTTTCTAAACTAGTCGTATTTCTATTACCTGAATTATCTTCCCATACTAAAAATCCGCCTTCTGCTCGAATAAACGTACCATTTCCATCAAGCTGTCTTCCAGCAGAAAAAACTTGAATTTTATCTCCTCTTCGAAAATTATCTACTATAGAACGAGATTGAGATGTACGACGATCTCCACTACGACGTCCTGGCATAACTCCACCTCCTTATACACTTATAGTACATACCATAAAGAAAGCAAAAATTGGTATAAGCAAAACGCGTAAAAGTATAAAAATATTTTATAAAATAAAAATTTGGCTATACCTGTCTTTAGTATTTCTGCAAGGTTTCTTACATTTATCCACAGTCCCATGAGACCTCTGAATCTCTTTCATCTTGTAACGTGACCTAGATTCAGTGAGTATAAAATACATAAGGGATGTTTAAGGTGTTTGATGTATATAGTCTGAGAAGTCTTCTTTTAGACATAAAAAAGAATCCTCCATGAAAAAGAGGATTCAACAGGGTAAGTAAGAAAAAGAAATATACATGCATGTTCCTGGGGGGGCTACGCTTGTATAATCAACTTATACCCGCTATTCACTGATTGAAACAGCTAAAAACATTTTATAAAAAAATTGATAGTTAACCTATTAAATTAGCCCTATAGATTCTTGAACTACTCCCCCACGGATGATAACCATCGCCTATATATGAAAAGTCATACTTTTCATAGTATCCAACGTAGTCGGTGCATAAATAAAGATTATCAAATCCGGCATTTTTCGTATCTTCTTTCAGCTTTAAAAGAAGTTGCTCACCTAAGGATTTACCTCGATAACTTTCTTCAATGTAAAGAGAACACACCCAGGGCCATAAATCCATTCGACTTATAAAATCGTTGGTGATAAGCCCTGCGCAGCCGATAATTCCTCCTTCGTCTTCTAACAGGTACCAGACTGGAAGACAACTATTTGTGTTTAAGCTATGTATAATACAGTCTTCGTAAAGCTTTAAATTCTCTTTACTCGCCCACTTACGCTGAGTATATTCAATAGCTTTGTCTTTGTACTCTACCTGTTCTCTAATATTAATAATTCGCATGACAAGGGCTCCTCTATTAAAATTAAATCCATTCTTTTGTATGTTCATAAATGAATTTGATATCGTTTTGATAATGCTCAAGATGCCCTTCGTCTATCATTTTTTGAAACGCAATATCACCTTCACTAGCTTTTCTTGTAATTGTTTTACATAACCCCTCTAATCGTAGCAATACCATTTCCAAATAACCTTCTTGTAATTCTTCGCCATAAGATTCAAAAAATAATTTCACTCTTCGCTTTCTATCTTGAGCATGCTGTGATGAATTATAATGAATTTTCTCACCTGTTTCAGAAAGATAAAATCTACTAAAAGGGACGCACGTATAAAGAGTATAAGCAATGTCCCAAAGTCTTGGCCCAGGTGCAGCAACATCAAAATCAATAATTCCTATTGGTCTCTCATCATTAAAAATAATGTTGTATATAGCAAAATCATTATGACATAGTATTTCAAATGGTTTAGGCGTGTTATCTATTGATTTCCAGCTGTCATCAAATGAAAAATCACTCACTGAATCATGATAAAGACGGAGCATTTTTCCTATTTCTATCAAAACATCATCGGACCACATATATTTCTTCAAGGGATAATTACCAGCTTCACCTTCAATAAATGACAAGACCTCTCTCCCTTTTTCGTCAATGCCTAAAAATTTTGGTGCATAAGTAAATCCCTTGTTTTCTAAATGCTTTAATAGCTTATGAAATTTATGATTATCTGATTTTAATTCTCGTCGTACGGTATTTCCCGAGCGGTAAACGTTAGAAACATTCCCTCCTGTTAGTACTTCTTCGTCCTTAAAGTTTGACATATAAATATTCCCCCTGAATATACCCGATTTGTCGTTAATAAGTGAAAGTGATAAAACATTTACCACAATGATATACCTTATTTCACCATCTATTTAGAACAGCCCGTACTTTTCCCTTCATAGCCCATTAATGTTACTTTACATTATAAAAAAAGAATCTTCATTCGAAGATCTTTTTGACTGCTTATTTCATACAAAAATCCGCTAAAAAAGCGGGAGACCGCTACTATGTTAAATCACCAAAAGCCACCGTCTGAGTGGATAATTTGTCCGGTAATCCATTCTGCTTCTTCGCTTGCTAAAAAAACAACTAATTTTGCGGCATCCCGGGGCTCACCAAGTCGACCCATTGGGAACTTCGGCAGTAAATCTTCCTTCAACTTACTGCTCATCCACCCAGTATTAGTTGGTCCAGGATCTACAGCATTAACAGTAATTTTAAGAGGTGCTAATTCAATAGCAACTGATTTAGTAAATGTAGAAACGGCACCTTTGGTGGCAACATAAGCCAAATTGCCAGGCTCAGGTGACTTATCTTGACCTGATACCATATTAATAATTCGACCGCCATGCTTGCCTTCGATTAGACGTGCGAACTCAACAGTTAAAAGACATGTTCCTCTAACATTCACGTTATAATGAGCGTCGAGAACATCAGCATCTATCGAACGAAAATCTACGTCTACAGAATGTGTTGCATTATTTACAAGGATTGATGGAGAACCCAGTTTGGTTTGAACTGTATCAAGCAGTTTTCTTGATGCATCGGGCTGTGATAAATCCAATTCCATCGATTCACATCGTACTCCCAGACTGCGTATCTCCTCAATCAGATGCTTCGACCAATTAAAATCATCCTCATTACAATAATCCATTAAACGATCATAATTTGACCAATGAGTGAAAAAAATATCTGCGCCTTCTTTAGCTAACTCCCTGCATATTTCAGTACCAATACCTTTTGCCCGACTAGCACCAGTAACAATCGCAATTTTATTTATTAATCGCTTCATAAAGCATCTCCTCATGGGAACGCTGAATTTATATGCTCACCAATAGCACACGATTTCAGCAATCCTGTATATGTATATTAATCTATCAAGTTGTAATGAATGAAAAAGGTAATCAAAGTTTAAATGGTATTACAATGTCTATATTCTGCACTCATAGACAGAGAATGACATGCCTTCTCCGTAGCCATCTTTTACTTCATGAACAGTAAGATTGTTAAATCCATTAGAGCTAAGGATACGTTCAAATTCTTCTGAGCCATAAAGTCGAAGAGGGAAATCCATTATCTCCACCTTTTTTGTCTGATTTCCTTGAAGTAGCTCATATTTTATCTTAGTATTCAAAGAGCTCGCTTTTCTATCGTAGAAGCTTTTTTTGTAAACGACGATGATTTCTTTATTAAAAGATACTCTATTTGTTTCAGTCCAATCTACTAGTTCTTCAATTTCACTTTTTTTCTTTATAATCGTTAAAAGTATTTTTCCGCCGTCTTTTAAAACTGCTTTCATATTTTGAAGACTTTTAGTGACAATATCATCAGCTAACAGCGAAAAAGAGCCAAAGGGTATTATAATAAGATCATACTTTTTACTATTTTGAAAATTCTCGATATCTTGGTACCATACATTTGGTTTAATGCTTATTCTTTCAGCCTTTTCTACACATGCTTCAAGCATTTCTTTAGAAATATCGAACCCTTCAATATCAATTCCGTTTTGCATAAATGGAATAAGCATTCTACCGCTCCCGCACATCGGTTCTAATACTTTCATATTTTGGTCTTTTACAAAGGAAAGATAAAACTCCAGCTCTTTTCTCTTTGCAACGGATTTATCAACTTCGTATAACCTTGTGCAAAGCTCTCCATAGTAATCATCCATTCTTATTTCACCTCACATAAGTAGTTTTCCATACGTGCATTCAACTTTCCTGCTCTATTCTAGTCAATAAGGTAACAGACGGAACAATCGATTCCCTAAATAAAATTCAAAAAGGAAATATTCTCATTTTAGAGAAGTGAATAAAGGGCTACTTTTCATTTTTCTAACACTTAAAAGGAGGTACACAAATGAATGAACAAATACTAAAGATAGATAACGTAGAGATTTGCACAGAAAGCTTTGGAAACCCCGAAAATCCTGCTGTACTTTTAATAATGGGAGCAATGTCCTCGTTAGATTGGTGGGATGAAGACTTCTGTCTTCGCCTCGCTGAAAGGGAGAGATTTGTTATTCGTTACGACCATCGTGATTTAGGCCAATCTACCACTTATCCGCCGGGTACTTCTAACTATACAATAACGGATATGGCTGATGATGCAATTGGCGTTTTAGATGCTTATTCTATAGAAAAAGCTCATATTGTTGGAATGTCGTTGGGCGGGATGATAGGTCAGATTCTTGCTCTTAGATATCCAAAACGCATAGACTCTCTTACTTTAATTGCATCAAGCGTTTTTGGAACGGAGGCGGAAAAATTGCCTCCAATGGATCAGCGCATACTTGATTATCATACAAAAAGCACTTCCATAGACTGGTCAAAACATGAGGAAACCGTTCCCTATCTTGCAGGTGGATGGAAAACGTTAAGTGGAACAAAACCTTATGAAGAGGAAAGGATGTATAAGCTAGCAAAAAGAGAAGCTGCCCGCGCCAAACAGTTGCCGAGTAGATTTAATCATGCTTTACTTCAAGGAGGAGGCCAATATTATGACAGATTGAGTGAAATTAGCACACCTACGCTGATTATTCATGGAACAAAAGATCCGGCACTTCCTTATGAACATGGACTTGCTCTTGCAAAAGCTATTTCTCATGCTAAATTAATAGCTCTTGAGGGTACAGGACATGAAGTTCATAGTGAGGACTGGGACCAAATTATCGAAGCAATTGTAGGGATTAGCTCTTAAAAGTAAAAAAAGAGAAATGAAGACTTCAAAGCGCTTTTTCAAGAAAGCTTTGGGGTCTTTTCATATTTCAAAATTCCTTTCTTCTACTAGCAGTTGACAAAAACGTTTTCTATAGCAAAGGGTATTTTGTACAAAAGGACCTACACCTTTTCAAGACAGCCTATTTACGATACACTAATAATTCATGAAATATCCACATAAGGGTATTAAAGTAAGAAAATGGAGGTTTTTATGAAATATTTTAAGGTGCTTTTTTGTTTAATCTTATTACTCCTTGTAGGCATAGCCGGCTGTTCTTCAAAAGAAGAAGTCACAAGTATTAACACTGTTGATGTACAAAAGCTTAAAGAGCATAGCGGAACTTATGTCGGAGATAATTCTAACGTTTCAGCTATCGTAAGAGCATTGCCTGGAGGAGAAACGTTTAAAGAAATCGATTTACATAATAAAACACCAAAAATAATTTATGGTACTAAAGAGGGCTCTTTATCTGAAGATGAAACGTTAAAATATTGGTTTGACGGTAAGAATACATTGGAGAAAAACTTTCTTTACAATGCTATTTATTTAGCAATATTAGTGCCTAATGCTCAAGGTTACAGTTTTAAAGTAGACAATCAAAAATTCTCAGTATCTAGAGAAGAAATGGAACAGTTTATTTCTGGCAACATTAAAACTTTACCGGATAGTAATAAATTATTTGATAAAGAAAAAGCACAGCAATTTATAGATGATAATAAAGAAAAGATAAATAAAACAGTTAAATCGGCAGCTATTCGAGAACATTTTTTTAAGAATGTTCCGATAGTAAAGGAATAACAACAAATAAAGAGCCGTAAATAAGGCTCTTTATTCGTACTCTATTTACCTTTGTGCTTAGCTTTCGCCTTTAGTTTCTTCATCAAGTATTTTTGTTCCTTTAGTTCTTCACGGTATTGCTTAGATTTCTTTTTTCTACTTTTTTTCTTTTCTTCGTACTCTTGTTTCATAGCCTCTTGAGCTTTAGTAGAAATACCAATTTTATTTACTTCTTTTGCTACTTGGCGCTGTAAACGTTTTGGGTTGACCTTTTTATTAGATTTTATTTTCACATCAAGACCTGAATGAATCGATTGATTAATCAGATTTAACAATTTGTGATGAATAAAGTCTAATATCTCTGTATCTTTTGGTTCTGCTCCAAATACATAACGAAATGCTTTTAATTTACCGCCTTCTACAACTTCAATAATTCCTATCCAAAACTGACCATCATGGTAAATCGTTAATGACATAACGATTCCCTCCTCTAAACATACTATGAAATGATGGACATCCCGAGGAGGGGAAGGTTACTGACATTGATACATATCAATGCATCCGGACTACCAACCGAATTGTGTTTTTACATCCCACATACAAATTTTAACATGAAAATATTTATTATAACTACCATCTTTTATTTTTCACCAAAATTCATTGCAAAAAATACAAAGCTCGCCATAATAAATATTGGGATTACTGCAAAAGAGATTAAACTAAAATATTTCATCAACCCCTCTTCTTGTTTTCCAAAAGCTATTATTCCACATGAGAATCCTATCAAATAAACAGTAATACATACATACAAAATGTCGGGGCTATGTATGGGTGTAAAATACTGGCCAACACCAACAACCGTCCCAAGCAACGATAACCACAGTGAATATTGACTAAAACGTTTTTTCAATTTGGTCCTCCACGAACTAGATAAATGTTTATATGTCACCATTTAATTAGCAGCTTCCATAATGTATTTAATCACCAGTAGGAAAAAGCTTGGGTGAATCACTCCAAACTCTTTTTTCTATAAAGAAAGAAACCTACTACCGCTCCAAGTGTAGCTATAACTACACTAAAACGAATGAGATGAATAATAAAATCAATAAGTTTTAAATAGGTTGTTTCTGTTACACCATCACCGACTGATTCAACTTCTTTATATGGAATCACAAAGAAACCTAATGATCCTCCTAAAATAAGGCCATAGAAAAAACCTTTTTCTATAAATTTCAACAAGAAATTCCCCTCCTTTCAAACATGCTCATTTAATGAGTTATAGCATTCCCTATTACTATTAAAAGGCATTTATTTATCTTTCATAAAAAATATTTTATCATGAATTTTATTACATATAATCTATATATTAACATATTTACAGATTAAAAAGGAGACTAACGTATAGTCTCCCTTTCTATAAAAGTTTAATAACTTTTACCATGTTATTTACTTAACCAAACTTTCAAATTAAATAAGAAATCCAGAAAGTCACGAATCAAGGAAATTTTTAACAGCAGTTAAGAACGCTGATAAATTCTCTGTATGCACCTCATGTCCAGCTCCCTCTATCGTCACTAACTTGCAATCTGGAATACGTTTAGAAACTTCCTGCAACTTATCTTGAGGGATATGGCTAGATCCTCCTCCTATGATGAAAGTAGGTGCAATTATCTCTGTAAGACTTCCCCACCATTTAGGATTCGGGTTGTTCAACTGTTGAAGAATTGAAGGTACAACCTCCCAGTCAAATGGTAGAGAGCCAGGAGGTTTAGAAGGAATTTCGAACTTCTCTCCTGTAAAAGGTGGAGGTGTATCTTCAACAATTAACCGTTTTACCCTTGATGGAAATGTCTCGGAAAAAAGGTAGGAGACGGTGCCACCCATAGAGTGACCCATTAACGTAAAGCGCTCTAATTTCAGCGCATTTACAAACTGAAGCAAGTCATCACACATAAGTTCAAACGTATACGTGCCAGCTTTCTCGCTTCCACCGTGTCCTCTTTGATCTAAAGCTAAAAACCGATATTCCTTTCCTAATGCAGCCGCTACTTCGTCCCACGATTCTGCACTCATTCCTAAAGCGTGAAGTGCAACAATGACAGGTGCTGAAGCTTCGCCCGCCTCTCGATATTGAAATGTTAAACCATTTAGTTTAATTTGATTTACTCGCATTTTCAAATTAGATCAACTCCTAACTCAGATTTCACCAATTAAAATCTAGTTTATTAATGTTCATCTATATATTAGTGAAGGAATGAAGATTTCCTTCAC
Source organism: Priestia sp. FSL W8-0524 (assembly GCF_038005965.1). NCBI lineage: Bacteria > Bacillati > Bacillota > Bacilli > Caryophanales > Bacillaceae > Priestia > Priestia sp. FSL W8-0524. The sequence continues at coordinate 1,383,815 of NZ_JBBOUG010000001.1, read as the reverse complement.
CTCTTATCTTATTGGGAAAGATATCAGATTATTTTATGTATCCTGTGTAATTCTTTAGTCGGCATAATGTACCTAGAGTTTTTCACTTTCGGTACCTATATAATTTAAACCAAAAGTACTGCAAGCCAATTGAATAAACGATTGTAAAGGAAGAGACATAAATTTATCTTTATGCCAAAACATTTGTGTATAAAGGGTCGTATCCACTTTAGTACAAGCCAATTCTTTTAATATTCCTTTCTCAAGCTCTCCTTTTACCACTACTTCAGGCAATATCGCAATACCTAAATCCAACATCACACATTGCTTAATAGCTTCCACACTTGCAAATTCAAATTTAGTGGATGTACAAATACCCGCCTCACGAAACAAGTTTTCCAACACTACGCGATATGAACAACCTGATTCGGTATACAAGAGAGTCTCATTTTCAAGCTCTTCTAAGTAGATATCCGTTTTATCAGCTAAAGGATGCTGAGGCGAAGCAATAATTTTTAAGTCTTCTGCAACAAGACATTGTGTATGTAGATTTGCATCATGATGCTGAATAGGCTCCATTGTAAAGGCGATATCAAGAGTGCCGTCTAGTAGCTGCGCTCTTGTTTGTTCTTGAGAGTAAATAGGTTTAAAAATCATTTTAACCTTAGGAAATTGATCCTTAAACTCTTTTAATATGGGAGGTAATCTATAGGTACACTGGCTTTCAGAAGATCCAATAATAAGCGTACCCGAAGGCTCCTCCACTCCACTTACAGCGTTTTTTGCTTCCTTAGTCAATTGAATCATTTTATCTGCGTATCTTTTAAATTCTCTACCTGCCTCTGTTAAAACCAAGCGTTTCCCAAGACGTTCAAATAAAGGCGTTTCAAGTTCATTTTCAAGAGCTTTTATTTGTGCGGTAACGCTTGATTGAGCAAAATTCAAAATTTTAGCCGTATATGTAAAATTTAAATTTTCTGCAGCTGTTTTAAATGTAATCAGTTGTTTTATTTCGATTTTCCTCACCTCTATATAATCGGATATTCCGATTGATTCAATCGTAATGTTCATCTGTAACGATCATTAATTTCATTATAAAATATGGTAAATCAAACCACAACATACTAAATATAAAGAGATAAGGGGAAATCATAATGACCATAAAAAAAGAAAATACAAAAGAATCAATTAGCCTAACGCAAAAAGAAACAAGTGAAAAAAACTTCAAATACTACTGGAATGAAATTATTCGAGCGCTTATCGTAACTAAATAAGTAAGGCTAATCAATTTTATTTTTGGGAAAAGTAAATCCACATACAAGCGTATAAATATAAAAACAATAGCTCGCTAACGCTGACGATATACAGAGTTAGAGAGCTATTAACCTATTTAAACTTAAAATCATGGTTATTGGCTTGAATCTAACCTAAACTCCGCAATATCCTTGTCATCTTGGGAGATAATGAGTGTGCCTTTTAATGCATTAGCTTGTAGCTTTTTTAGTTTTTCTTCAGTTGGCAAAAGAGGTAATTCATTATTTTTTTCCTTTGCTCCTAACGTATAATTAAGAGTAAATTTACTTGTTCCTTTAGATGGAATTTCTCCTATACTCATGCCAACCCCTAACTTATTGTTATCCATCTTATAAATATTTGAACCAATTGCTTCTTTTACAGCTGATATTAACTCCTTATCTGGTTCTATGCGAATGTTTGTTTTAACAGGATCAGAGAGAGCCATAATATTATTAGACTTATTTTCCATCGTGAATGTATAGTGTAACTCCGTTGGAACGATACGTTTACTTTTATTCTTTTTATCAGGTACTATCATTTCCCCAACGATTTTTTTATCATCTGTTAACGTTACCTCTGCTTTTTGTAATTTTAAGTAATCAACATTGTTTACATATTCCGTTTTTGAACAAGCAGTAATGATAAACAACAAACAAATAACGGAAAAACCAAGATAGAACTTTTTCATATTTATCCCCCTACCTATTCACATATCATGTTTGTTTACTAGTACATGATTGTGCTGATTCCTTCTATATAACACTTCATGGTGTGATTGAGCTTCGACATGGTATTTAGAATACCTAAACTTAATTATTGATGTTCTTGAGACAAAGCAAATTTAGAATAAATAAAAGTACTCGTGCTAATTATTATTATCCATAAATAAACTGTTTCCTCCCTTTTTTTAGTTTTAACACGTTTTTTGTACATATGATAATGTATCAAAAACGAATAGACATATTGAAAACAAAAAAAGCTACTAGTATGTGGGACAGTCTCGTCCCACATACCAATAGCTTTTTAAATTAAAAATCGTTATATTCCTCTAAATCATCATCATCTAATGACCCGGATAATTGCTCTAGATCTGCAACCTTACCTTCTTTGAAGGTTTGGTGGCTTTCTGAAGGCTTCTCTTCTGTCTCCTCTTGTTTACTCACAAACCCGTTGGACTGAGCTAATTTCTTTAATTCCCGTAGTTCGGAATTGATATGTTCAAGAAGTTCTTCTGTTCTGTGTCCTGCTTCTACTTGATTGGAAGATGTACTATGAAGGTCACGAACAATTAGAGATGAAATATAGTCCCCTAATTTTCGAGACTTTGCATATTTTGCAAGTATATCATAGACTTCATCACTCAACTGGTTAGTTTTAATCGTAAAGGCGTTTTGACGCTCTGACATGGTTATCACCTGCGCTGTTAGGATTTAACGGCTTTCTTCTCGGCTTGTTTCTTTTGAAGGTACCCCATGCTTCGGATTTCTAAGCCGAATAAATTTAAGTGACGGCTATCCTCAGGCACTTTATGATATTTCTCTGTGCGTTCTTCGCCAATTTTTTCACGCATGCTATTCATAATCGCTACTTCTAGTGTAGGAGCGACACCGCCACTATATACATATTTTCGGATTTTATTTGCTGGTGGTGGGGCGACATCATTTAACTTAGCTAGTAAGATCTCTACATAATCTCTTAGAGAAGATTTGATTTGAGCTGTTAAATCAATGGATTCACCTGTGTTTTCATTCTTTAGTTCAAACTTTTGTTTGCTGTAGTTATCTAAAATAAATTGATCGAAAGCGCGTAAATCGGTAAACAACTCTGGGAATTTCTCTTTTCGTAACTTATCGATATGTGCTAAGTAGGGAATACCCTCGATACTTTGGAACGATTCACGACTGTTCGCAGCCTTCAACCCTTCAGGTAAGATTACAACATCAATGGATCCTCCACCAATATCGATCATTACGGTTTCACATTCCACATATTCATTAGCATCTTCACGGTCTTGAAGCGTTAGGTCTTTCTTTAACGCAAAACGTGCGATTTCACCTTCTTTTAAACAAACACTTTCCTCCACAGATACTTTTAATTCTTTTTCAAATCCTGGGGTATGGATATAAAAAGTGTGATCACCTACAAAGCGATTTGCCATAGCCTTTTGCGCTTCACCAAACGTACTTTCTTTTTTTAGTAACCAAATTGGTAACATTGTAGAGAAATAGTCAATCTGGATGTTGTTGTCCTTTTGATCTTTTGTATGTAACGCGTGGTAGTATGCAACGGCAGCTAAAAATGTTACGTATGGAATATGACTTGTAATTTTATTATGTAAACGATTGATATGATTGTTTGCTAATTGTTGGCTGGCGGCAATGTCACCCACCAAGAAATAACGTTCTTTTTCTTCCTCTCCAATGGTTGTAGATAATAAGATACGCTTTTTAAATTCCTCTGGTGCTGTCACCGCATCTGTGAAGAATGAATCAGCAGCTTCTTTTTGGAGTTCTACTACGTTGGTTTGGAAATCAAATAGATATCCATCTATGATATTCATATCGACTGAGTTCCCACAGTCTTTATTAAAACGTGAAATTTTCATCTCTATACACCTCTTTTTTTAGTTGAACTTATGTTGAACTTATTATACAAAAGAAAAGGTAGATTTTCAATCCTTCAGTTCAACTGATTTATCATCAAAAACTTACACATATCAACAATTTTTTTATCTAGTTGAACTTATTTCAGGGTTAGAAAAACAGTGTCAGGAAAGTTCTTTTTCGAGAATAGGAAAGTCGGAAGTAGAAATTCTGGTGAAAAAAGAGGTTGAGACAAAAGTATTTTAGATGAAGTAAAAAACGAGCTATTGATCAAGCGATTAATAGTTTGTTATTTTTATTAAGCTAAACGCAGCCTTCATTTGTTTAGGTCTTTCTAGCAGTTGATTGAAGGGTAAGACAAATACTCCTGGTGGAAAAGCGGAATGTATCAAGATAATATTTATATTCGTTAAGAGACTTAAAATCTTGTTTGACAATATTAGATAACACTCACCTTTTTTGAACTACCTTTTTCATTAACTGACTTTTATGATCTTTATCTTTAACTATAATATAATCCTCTGTTCCTTTTAGTGAATAGATTTCTGAACCAACTGTAAAATAGTTTGATTGATTATTACCCGCGGGCATTTTAGTTGCTTTGGTTTCCTTTTCTATTGTCCCTATTTGGTCTCCTATTTCTTGTGTTTGATCTAATTTATCTTCTGTTCCGTTATATTCCTTGTTTTCAACTACAACAATGATAGCAGAAGAACTCTCTGTATTCGTCCCTAAACTTTCTTGATTACATGCAGTTAGAACGATTAAATAAACTACTGACAGAAAACTAAGTGGCCTCCAGAAATCATTTATTTTCCTTACCCTTTAATTAAAATTGACATTAGAGGATATACCAAGTTCAGTGACTTATCACAATGTATTCGAAAATAAAAAATCTTAAAAGGTCTATTAAACAAATTTCTCATGATCCTCAACATAAAAATCTACATAACCGCAGCTGGAACAAACATAAGGTATTAACTCACTATAATTATGATTATTAGTTAATACGCTGCTTGGCGTTTTATTTACACCTAAACTTCCAGGTGATGATTGAATACGAGCTTTGGTTAAAGTTGAATTACATTTAGAGCACTTTTTGCTGTACATACATATCACTCCCTCTATTTCATAACATCATTTCTATTTTCTACAGTACACGCTTGTTAGCTTTAAAATTGAAAATTAGCCATATAACTTGAATAATCAAAGGGAAAATAAATGCAATCAATAAAACAATAAATGCCAACAATTTTAGCTGAGGTGTTTAAGTAACACCCGCTCCATCAACTTCTCTTGTCCAGACAACAGCTGTGCCTATAATGAAAAGTATGATTCACATCATATTAGCTATCCACCAGAAAATCCATTGTCTTTTCACATCATCACTCCTTTCAATTTAAGCTGCATCTTTCTTTTTCAATTCCCAGATAAGAGCAATGGTAGAAATAGCTCCACCTACCGCAAAGAGGTAAGAAGAAAACGGCGTTGTTTTATATACCAATAAACCTCTTACTCCATAGAAACACAGGATAATAGTGCTGATTAAACCGATCATAAGCCGGATATTTTTTTTAATCGTTTTCTCCCCCTTTAGGCTTCTCCCTGCACCTGGTCCTTTATCATAAGTCCCAATATAATGAAGAAGTTTAATGCAATCAGCAATCCATAATAAAACCCAACCCCTTCAAAAAATAAAGAGAGAATGGGGAATATCATAGTTTCAAAGCCAAATAACATAATAACAAGTCCAAATCCTTTAGCGAGCTGCTTTTCATTTCTAGGGGTAAATGTCTTTCCGTATCCAGCAATAAAATTGGTACTACCTTCTTTCCATACACGTTCCCCTATATAAATGATGAAGCAGCTTACTAAACATACAAATAATAATTTTAACATCAGATATTACACCTTCTTTACACACTCTAATTTAATATATATAGTATATTTTACCATAAATAATTAACAAATATTGTGTACTAAAGGTGGACTCATAAAATAGAACAATATAAAATATATACATACTAATTTTGGAGGTTTTTGTTTGTTAAACTTATGTTTAAAGCTGGGTGAGTAAGCTTCCTTGATGGCTGTTTGCATAAAGGAATCCCCATTTATGGAGTATAAAAATCCGTAATTCACCAAATGGACAGGAGACTATAAATGGATATCTTAATTAAACAAGAACTCACTGAAGAATATAATAAAACGGAAGAAGTTGTTAAAAGTGCTTTTTTAAATGAAGAATACAGCGATCAAAAAGAGCATTTACTTGTAAAACGGATTAGAAAGTCAGATGCCTTTATTCCTGAACTGTCATTGGTCGCATTTAATCAGAATGCAGACCTTGTAGGTCATATTCTTTTATCTAAAATAACAATTATAGATGGTGATAACGCTACCGTTTCTTTAGCACTTGCTCCAGTTTCAGTTGCACCTCAGTATCAAAAACAAGGAGCTGGGAGCCAACTAATACACGCTGCGTTAAAACGCGCAAAAGAGCTTGGCTATCATTCAGTAATTGTTTTAGGGCACAAAGATTACTATCCTAAGTTTGGATTTAAACCAGCTAGCTCATGGAATATATATGCTCCATTTGACGTGCCTGAAGAATTTTTTATGGCCATAGAGTTAACAGAAGGATCTCTAAAAAATGTGCAAGGTGTTGTACATTACTCAAAATCTTTTTCAGAGTAAGCACTAAATGATTAATTAGGTTTTACGTAAAGGCTGCCTGGAAAATAATTTTATAGTATTTTCTATGGGCAGCCTCTTTTTTACTTACCTGATATTATTAAAGCGGTGGATTTTCCACACCTAAATGAACCCAATCTTCTTTTGGAGGCCCATAAACTCCAGCAGGTTTTAGGCCTGCTTGACGCATAAGAATGGTAATTTGACCTCGGTGATGAACAATATGTTTGATTAGTCCCATTAAGATTGTGGCATTTGATTGGGTTCTTCCAAACGCTTCTTGCGTATGTTCTAAAGATTCATCTGTCCATTGCTGTTCGATAATTTTAGCAGCATGAGAACTTACATTTTTAAAGGTTATAGCGATTTCCTGTGCTGAAGATGGAACGCTTGCTGTACTTTCAATTCTGTCTATACTTAATCCGAATTCAGTTAGGTAATCTGGAATATTTGTTGTAAAATGCCAAGCAATTCTCCCTAACGTACGCCCTTCAGGATACACTTGTTGTTTCAACGAATCATCTGTCAAGCTATCTAAAACTTTTTGAGTCAGCATGGCTTCGTTGTTCCATTCTTTGATAAAATCTGAAATGGTATTATACATATAAAAGACCTCCCAATATAAATCTAATCTAAATCAATAACTAAATAATATCATAGAAGAAAAATAAGTTGGCTTATTTACTAAAGGAAGGAGACTTTATGTTATTTAAAGCTACGGCTCAAAAAACTGTTGTTTATCCTTTATTACTTTTAAATACTTTATTACTCATTCAAGCAGTTCAACATAAAGAACTTGCCTTTTTAAACCTTTTGGCTATCCTTTGCTTGTTTCTTTCCCTTTTTCTCCGATATGAATTTCAGATAGACAGAGATACTTTAACCTATAGAATATATATATTATGGTTTAAAGTATATGTAAAAACCGTTAAACCCAGGGACATTAAAAGAATTGTATTTAAACGGTTAAGTTGGAAATCAAAATTAGCAGTAGTAAAAGTAGAAAACGGGTGGAATATGAGAATAGCATTATTTAATCCACCAAATGTTTTTAAGGAATTAGAAACATTTGCACATGAATATGATGTAGATATTCAAAAAACAGCAGATTATTAAATTCTAGAGAAAACATCTTGAATGCCACCGCGTTTTGGATACATTAAACTCCATGTAAGTTAGGCCGTATAATCAGCGTTATTCATTTCTAATCAAGCTGCTTTTGGACCTCTCTAGCGCTACAAAGCATTAGTAAAGAGGTCCTTTCCTAAACACCTCCAAGTTAAACACTTTGTCCTCCTTCCTCACATCAACCCCAAGCCCTACATAAAAATAGGCTTCAAGGGCATTCTTTTTAACATTATTTGGATATATAATTCGTATATAACGCTTTTTAAGAGGTGATGATTCTGTATATATCAAAAAAGGTTGGCATTTTAAGCTGGTTTGCTACTTGCTTGTATTTTTTAGTTGAACCTTTCTTTATTTTGACTTCAACTGCTCCCTACAGTTTTTTACATCACGCAATGAGTGATCTTGGTGTAACTTCTTGTGGAAACTACACCTATTCAATTGCACCTCATGAAATTTGCTCTCCTCACCATTTCTGGATGAACGTATTGTTTATTATAAACGGATTGACACTTTCAATTGGTGTTTTGTACATTTCACAAAACCTAAAGAAAACGAGAAAAAGCCAACTAGCAACAGCTTTTATTCTTATATTAGCTTTAGGTAATATTGTTTCAGGCTTTATCCCGGCTGATATTAATTTATTTTGGCATTCAATACTTGCTCAGCTTGGCATGGTTACTGTTTTAGCTGGTCTTTGGATGTATGCATCATCTTTAAGCAGCGGCAAGTATTGGACTTATGGCTGCTTAGTCTCCTTACTAGTCATCCTTATACTCATTATGCTTGTATTTTTTGTTCCTATGCCTACCGGTCTGCTGCAAAGGTTATTCTATTTAGTAATCTTTATATGGGGCACCGTGCTTTCCTTTATGTTAAACAAATAATCCACTATCACTCCGTTTCATATGAGCTTACAAGACTATGTTAAACTAGCCGGAATTTCAAATAGCAAAAAGTCCATAGAGGCATTCCCTATGGACTTTTTGCTATTTTGTTAAATAAATTCTCTTAATAATTCTTTAGATTTCTTTCCGCTAAAACCAAAATAATTGCCAATAAGTTTGACGTATTCTGTGTAAGTAACTTTTCTATTTAAAGCAGTTTCCCACCATCTCTGTGGATTATAATAACGACTTCCACTAGAACAATAGGTTAATTGTATTTGGGTATCCTCAAATTCTTTATTAAAGTTTTTTTCTACCCTTTTCATATGATAGTTTGAAGAAACAACGATAGCAGATTGAAAGTGATAGTTCATCATTAGCTTTTTTGTAAATTTAGCATTTTCCGTAGTACTTGTAGCGTGATTTTCTAATATAATTGAATCCTCAGGTATTCCAGAGTCTTTGGCTTGATGATAAAAATTATTCTCTTGACCATTCGAAAGGATCAAATGAGACGCATATCCTTTTTTATATAATTCAATTCCTTTCTCCAGTCGATCATTATCACCACTTAACACAATAATCACGTCAGATTTTACAGGCTTTTCGTTCACTACAAGCTCTTTCCCGGCAAACAGGAAAAAAATCATCCCTAATCCCAGCATGAATATACTGATCTTTACTCTTTTACCTTTAATTTTTTGCATATAGACCCTCATTTAAAAAGTTCACTTCATATCGTATCATAAAGCTCAATATTCATAAAAATAAAAAGGTAATCTTCAAAAAATTTTGCGCGCTGCAGGTAATCACAGCTTTTATATAAAAGTTAGAAGGTAAAACTTTAACAAACATTCTTTCTAAATATTTTCGTTATGATAGCTGTTCAAGTACAAGTATTTGTAAACCTTGGGGCTGTCACGGGTCTTCTTCCTATTACCGGTGTCCCCCTACCTTTTATAAGCTTTGGAGGTTCTTCGCTGACATTGTTAATGCTTGCTGCAGGAATACTTACCAATGTTTCGATGTTTACCACATACACTCAAACATATCAAAGCCAGTCAATGGAACAAGCTTATATAAGGAATGTTTAACGTTTGAATGGCTAACTGGTGGCTATAATAAAAAGTCCTGACTATATATCAGGACTTTTTACTTTATTTACATAAATAATAATCAAGCAGCTGCTTAGAATTGCTGTGTTTTTTACTAGTAATCTATTAGAGGATAGATTTACTTCCTAAATAACGAGGTGCCCAGTAAGAATTGCTTAACGATGCAATAGTTACACCAGTTGAACTTCCAGCATGAATAAACTGCCCGTTTCCAATATAAATTCCAGCGTGTGAAGGACCTCCAGTAGTATCGAAGAATACGATATCTCCAATATTCGGAGTAGATGTACTTTTTCCTGACTGATACAAGGTGGCTACTGTTCGCGGTACAGTTACCCCACCTCCATTTTTAAATACATAATAAATGAAACCACTGCAATCGAAACCATTTGGAGAAGTTCCGCCCCAAACATATGGCACCCCTATGAATTTTTTAGAATAAGCCACAATATCACTAGCTGTCGCTTGCGTTGAACTATTAACAGTTGAAGAACCAGTGGCGCTAGTAGATGCGTTATTTAAGGCATTTAAAGTAGCTGGACCTACTATTCCATCCACAGCTAAGCCATGATCCCGTTGGAAATTCATAACGGCAGTTTGAGTAATTGTGCCAAAATAGCCTGTTGGTGTGGCGTTAAAGTAACCTTTTTCCTTTAACAGCTGCTGTACTTTTTCAACTTCATTACTAGTCATTCCATATTTCAGAAGTGTACTGCTTGTAACCGCACTTGTTGAATTAGCTATTAACGCTTGATATGTATTAGGTCCCACCATTCCATCAGCGGTTAAACTATGAGAACGCTGAAAGCTTAGAACTGAATCTTTTGTAATTGAACCAAAATAGCCAGTCGAAGTAGCTGAAAATATGCCCTTCTGTCTTAAAACATCCTGTAATTCTTTTACGTCTGGATCTGTCATACCTTCTTTTAATAGCTTGTCCCCTAAAGCTGCATGGCTTATTGTTGGTAAAACAATCAATGATGAGCATAAAGCTAATGAAGAAATTATCTTTTTCACTAAGTATATCCCCCGATGTTATATTTTTCTTGTTCTTGACTATAAAATTTTAGCAGGGAGAAATAGAAAAGAAACAACCTATTTGTGAATTTTTCGTGACAATTCTAAAAATCACTTGATTTATTAGGAGGTAATTATTTGTTTTGTCATATAAAGTATAAATATACTTATAATGGTTAAAGTTACTATTCTTTGACCTTACTGTTTTACGTATATACCGCTAAATCTTTCATACAATAAAGCACCTTTTTATAATTGTGAACATAAAAAAGAAAAATAGAGGCTGCATGGTAAAGGATAGGGGGAATAATGTGAGCAAAATAGCGGGTTTGAAGCGCCGGTTTAAATACTTACTTATTAAACTATTACGATTAAAAGATCATTCACATAAAGTTGCGCTAGGTTTTAGTCTAGGTTCTGTTGTGAACTTTGTTCCTACCTTTGGATTTGGCCTTATACTATCCGTAGGTTTAGCTAAATTATGTAAAGGAAACAGCATAGCAGGACTCATTGGTGGAATGTTTTTTATGTGGGCCTTTCCGTTGATGTTTTACTTGAATACAGTAGTTGGAGGATATATATTCCCAATCGATCTTGATCAAACTTTACTTCAGAATACAGATGAAGATTTAGATAATCGACTAGAACTAGGAGCAAAAGTAGGAAAGAATTTTTTAACAGGCATGATTCTTAACAGCTTCTTATTTGGAAGTATACTCTATATTGCTAGCTACTATATTATAAATCAGTACAGAGGCTTTCTCTTACACTACATCTCTAAAAAGTGGATAGTAAAAAAACCGTACTAAACAAATGGATTATTAGCTTGATTTCAACCTTTATTTCTAATTGTAAATCAATCTAATTTATATAAAAATATAACCATTAACGAACATTTCTTCAAAAGGCATAGAGGTAAATTAGCCCATAATTGATACCTATGGTTATCAATTATGGGCTAAGGTACAATCTTTGTTTCTGTTTTAAGATAAATATGGAGGAAATACATTGAAAGAGAGCTCTGTCTATTTTTTTTCTTGAATATCAATTTGCTGCATGTGTTCTAATGTACTCCTTTCAATTGTATATATCATTTACCATTTTTTATCATAACGATCGATAGTAAACCTAATATATTTTTTTCTTTGTAAGAGTACATTCAGTTTAAAAACTTAAAAACAGCTCCACGTAAAAATAAGTAGCCATACTATGATAATAATTGAACCCACAACCCAATTTTTAGGTTTTTCATTTTGAATGAGCTCTTCTGCTTTTATTGTGCAGTCCTCTATTACATTTTTAGGTATCATCTTTAAAGCAAGCATAATTCCTAAAGGAACAATGATTATATCGTCAATATAGCCTAAAACCGGTATAAAATCAGGAATTAAATCGATTGGACTGAAGGCATATGCAACCACACAAGCAGTAAATACTTTGGTATACCAAGATACTCGGTTATCTTTATAAGCTAAGTATAAGATAAATAGCTGCTTTTTTAACTTTTTAGCCCACAACTTTAATTGGTTAAGCATGTTTCCTATTCTCCTTATGGACGGTTTAATATAATATGAAAATCGGTTTTATTTTTTGTTTAAATGCATGTTTCTTTTATGAGTAAATTCAAAACTATACGAATAACTGATTAATGCAGTCATCTTGATTTGCAGCTAGTTTAGGAACAGCTCCAACAGGAACCCAATAATAGAAAAAGATTAATCCTGCATCTTCCCCTTCAGAATTCACCTTATATTCCCACCGTTCTGCCGTTTCTTTTTGAACTTCTAAATGAAAAACATGTCGTTCATGATATTGATTTTTACCTTCATGATGATAAACATATGTTTTCAATTTTGTGACGGATAAAAACTCCATTAATCCAGATTCTTCTTTGACCTCCCTATATAAAGCTTCTTCAATTGTTTCTCCTTCTTCTACAGTACCGGCTGGAACTTGAACTCCTGCTTCTGGATAATCTCTATGTTCGCAAACTAGTAACTCTGTATAGGGCTCATTGAATCTAGTTATGTAAGCCATAACTTTTGTTATAGTGGGGGTTTCCTTCATATTCCCTTCCTCCTTTAATGGAGACTAATTGAAAATATCTCTTTTTTTAACGAACTTCTTTAATTCAAAAAAAACATTTATCAGTGTGTAAATTTATGGTAATATTTATGTCATACAGCTCAAGGAGGTTAAAAATGCCTATAATGTACTTGATTGTTATAACTACAGTTGCTTGCTTACTTTTACTTTCATACAAACTGAGCAGAACAACATCTTCTTTAAAATATACAATACCTTTAATTGCAGGAATAGTTAGTCTAAGTGTTGTTATCATAAGCTACTTTTACGGAGGATTAACTGGTATGGGAATTGGAGTAGTTAATGTTGCTATTTTTATAGGATCCATTATATCTATAATCATCATATCGTTAAGTGAGCTAATAAGAAGTAAAGAGAGCCCTATGAATAAATCTTAGAGCTTTCTTTGCTTTCTAAATAGATTTATTCATATTGTCCTTCTTAAAAATACCTATCAGAAGAGTAACGACTCCGATTAAAAAGAAAAGCGGTAATAATAACATCATTAATCCCACGGCAGCAAAACCATCTCCTTGATTAATACCAAACAGAATAGAAACAATCCATGAAAAGAATGGAGTTATTATTAATATAATAGTCGTTCCCCACACTATATATTTTCTTTTAGCTGACTTTCCTTGGCTTAGTCCACTCGCAAACATAAGACCTAATACTAAAACAGTTAATGCGATTCCTATTGCCATTTCATCCCCGCCTTTCTCATAATGAAAAGGTTTTATCTTTCAACCTAGCCCCCGCTTTTTTAGCTCTAGTGCTACTATAAATATACTTGTAATGACAAGTAAGATTAACCCTTCTCCCATCGTAATTGAACTTTTTATCTGTATATCCCTTTAGTTAAATATTACCATTAAAAAAGCAATTCACAGAAATTTAGTCAAAAAATAAGTACTGCTCCTATTTTAGAAGCAGTACTTATTTTTTATTGATTAATTAGTAAATTGTGTATATAACCAAAAGCTTTATCAAAAAATAACTATGCTTTTGCACTGGAATTATTGCTGCTTATCATGTCTTGGCTGCCAGATTTAATGCTCCTAGCTACTAGTAAACCTACTACCCCTGATATCCCTAAAATAATAAAGATGTAGTTATAGCTTGTAACAAGAGCGATAAGCGTGGACGAAATAATACTCCCGAAATAGCGAAACGTCGAGTATATGCCAGAGGCTGTACCAGATTGCTCTTTACTTACGGAATCAAGCGAGGCAACCTGCATGCTTGTTAAACCTACTCCCGTAGAAAAACCTCCAATAATTAAAGCCGCTATAAGAAAAAAAATAGATCCAACGTTCTCTAAGGATAGAAAAAGAATATTGGAGAAAATGATCATAGCAAAAGAAAACCCAATCACTTTTTTAGAACTAAACTTATTGTTTAATAATCCACCTATCCAGCCGCTTAAAGACATTGAAATCGAAAAAACTGATAAAACAAGCCCTGTTTGCGCTGTAGATAAATGAAATTGAGACTTCATTAACAGCGGCATAATTAATAAAATCACATACATAACAAAGTTGCTAAGCATAATAGATAAATTAGCGCTTGTAAAGGTGGAATTTTTGAATAAAGAAAAATCGATAATCGGGTTTTCTGCCGTATTTTCTCTTTTGATAAACAAAATTGTAGATAGAATAAATATTATTCCCATTATTAAAGCCTTAGTAAATTCCATACCGTGTGTCAACAAGATTAATAAAGAAATGCTAATTGCTAAATAAATGGAACCTTGAATATCTAAAGTACTTGTTTGCTTTTTAACATTAAATTTAGGAATCATAACTATTCCGCTGATTAAAGCTAAGAAAAGAAAAGGAACGTTGACCCAGAATATAGCTTCCAAATTGAAGTTTTCAAGCAGGACAGATCCTAATAAAGGTCCAATTGCAGCACCCAAACCCATCCCCATTCCAAATATACCTAAAACTTTAGGGAGCCGTTCTTTTGGTACCACATATCTAATGATTGCTATAGTGTTTGGAGTAAGTAAAGCTCCTCCTACTGCCTGCAGTGATCGAAAGATAATAAGGGAAATGAGATTAGTTGAAAATATACAGCCTAAAGATGCTATTAGAAAGAACACCACGCCCCATAAATAGATATTTCTATTTCCATATAGATCTCCTAGCTTTCCAGCGATAGGCTGAGTAACAGCCATTACAATTAAATAAATCGTTACTACCCACGAAATATTTGCAAGTGGTTCATTAAAATGAGCTGATATGGTTGATAGAGCAACGGCAATCATGGTTGAATTAATTGGTACAAGAAATGTCCCAATTAGTAATGAAATAACCAAGATAAGCTCTTTATGTTTACCCAAACATTATTGCCTCCTTTTAATGGAGAGAAACTCCTTTTACAAACGTTTTTATACTGTTTTTTATCATATCTTGATAATCCGCATGTAAGGCTTTGTCTCCAAAATTTAGTTTATACATAAAATATCCCCAATACGTACTTAGAAAAATCTCTGCTTGTGTGCAGCAATCTAATTCTTTGATATATCCTTTCCTTTGCATTTCTTCAAAGTATTCTTTTAATATTTTTTTCGTATCATTAATTTTTTTTATAATTTCCTCGTGCGCCTGTGAGAAAATTAAGGGGTCTTTTAAAGCAATTGAAATCATGTCTCGGTTATTATCAAAGTCTTTTAGTAACAGGTAACCGAAATTCGTCAAATCTTTTTCAAGCTCCCATTCAATTGATTTATCAAAAATCTCAAGTGAAAAGCTTGTTGTTTTGACAATAGCTTGAATAATGCCTTCTTTATTGCCAAAGTGGCGAAAAACCGTCAATTCATTAACGCCAGCTTGCTCTGCAATTTCTCTAGTGGTAGTACCTTTATAGCCTTTTTCTTTAAGCAGTTCTATTGTAGCTTTTGTTATCTTCTTTTTTGTTTCATCTTTTTTCATGTTAATCATCCTTTATGCTTCCTGAATGTAAGTATTTACTTTCCATTAGGCAGTATATAAAGGAAAAAGAGCTGTTGTCAAATAGAAGCGAAGAGAATCATTTAGTCATTTAAAAGCGTGACAATTCCATTCGTACCATCGACCATAACCATATCGCCATCTTTTAGCTTATCCGTACTTATTTTCGTACCAACTACTGCAGGAATTTCATATTCACGTGCAATTATTGCCGAGTGAGAAAGAATACCTCCAGCGTCGGTGATAACAGCCCCCGCAGTTTGAAATAAAGTAGTCCAAAGTGGAGTAGTGGTCTTACATACTAAAACGTCCCCTTTTTCTAACTTGTAAAATTCCTTTGTGCTTGAAATAACTTTTACTTTTCCGGTATAGACTCCTGAAGAAGAGGCTAATCCTTTAAAAGAATGTTCGCTGTTCGCGTCATCTTCCTCAATAGCTCCCATATATTTCTCAGCTTCTTTCAGCTGAGCTGCTTCAGGGACTCCGAAGTATCTAGGTAAATTAGACGTTTGCTCATGTTCTACATGTTCTTCTTTACGTTTCTCAATTAATTGGGTCATGTCTACTGGATTTTCTAAAAGAGACTCTAGTTCATCAAGATATAAGAAGAAAATATCTTCTTTCACTAGAAAAACATGATGATTAACTAGTAAATTACCTAGCTTAAGTAGGAATAAACGAGCTTTTGCATCCAACATTGCATCGATATAAAAATGATGATCATCTCTTATAACGGACGCATCTAATGCCCACTGATAATATTTTTTAAATTCTTCTTTGTGTTTGCTATCCGCTATCTGTTCCAGGAATTCATTATAGTTCTGTTCACGTTTCTTGACCGTCTGTTTGAAATTCTCATCAAAGTTGTAATTGTCTTTAACATATCCTTGAATAATCGATAATGCGTGAAGAGGCTTCTCTAGCCAAGTTTCTCCTACAAAATCATGACTTACAACGTTTCGATATCCATACTGTTTTAGAAAAGTATCTACTTCAGCCATAAAGCTTTTTGCTGCTTTATTTCCCTCTAATTTCTTTAATAAAGTTTCTGTGCATTCTTCTTGAAAAATTTCAGTAAGTTCACTATCTCTTTTCACTGTTAAAGCAAGTCTAGAAAGCTCCTGATCCGTTTCCAACGATTTGTTCATTTTTCCGGTCAATAGCTCATAAACATCATGTCCGGATTTTTTATTTGTAAGGTTTTTATAGTATTCTTCAACTATAGTATTTAGAGACATTTGAGGCATAACAATATCAAAATGCAGATCATATGCCACTTTATAAAAATCAGCTAAACTTTGAAGAATCTCTTTTCCTCTCTGAAGGGTTAGACTTTCATAGGTAAAACTATTTAATTTGTTATAGTAAGGCAAGAATTGTTCCGTAATCATTTGATTCATTCGTTTTGTTAGGATTGGATAAATACCTTCCATCAATTCTTTATTTTCTTGGAATCTTTTATTAGAATCTCCTTTAAAAGGCTCCATTTTTGTATAGATATGACCTTTATAAAGTTTTAAATTAAGTCTATTAAACATAAACTTTAATTTTTTAAAACTAGCAGCTGTTCCTTCAGAAAATGCCGGAATAATAAATGAAGCGTACAAAGGACTAACAGCATGAGAAAAACTTGTGTCATTTAAAATCCAAAACTCTTCCATATCGTCGAAACTTAAAGATATATCTTTTTGGAAAGGAGTTAATTCTTTGGCCTCTGTTAATGTGGTAATAGCTCTTGCCTGTAATAGATATACTTGATTGTCTTGAACCCCAAACTCTATGTCTACGGGATGTTGGTAAAGAGCTTCTACTTCTTTTGTTATTTCGGCCAATTCAATGATTTTCTCGTCTGTTAAACAAAACCTTTGCTGCTCATCTTCCGTTGTTTCGATTTCTTCAACGCCTTCAGCACGTGGAATTATCTTTACTTCCTTTAGCCCTTTTTCTTTCTCTATTTTAAAAGTTTGTTTATTAACTAGGTAAACATCAGGTGTTACTAAGCCCGATACAATGGCTTCTCCTAATCCATAGCTGGCATTAATCATCATTTCTTTTGTATTATGAGTGACAGGATTTTGACTGAATATCACTCCCGATACTTCGGACTGAATTAACCCTTGAACAACAACTGCCATTGAAACTTCATCAAAATTAGCATACATATTTTGAGTATATTGTTCGACTCTTTCAGTAAAAAATGAGGCCCAGCACGCTTTCACTTTACTCAAAAAATCCTCGGTACTTTTCACATTAAGATAGGTTTCATACTGGCCAGCAAAAGATGCACCTTCTAAATCTTCAGCACTAGATGATGAACGAACAGCTACCGATGTATAAGAGCACTTTAGGTTTCGAAATGCCTCTATGAGATCTGATTCAATTTCAATAGGAATTTCCCCGTGTAAAATTCTCTCGTGTATATTATCCGTTTGACGATCAATCCCGTTCCATTCGATATATCGCTTTAAAGCTTCTGTTTGAATAACAAACCCATCTGGAATCGGTAAATTTTTTCTTTTCATTTTTATAAGGTTTAAAGCTTTTGCTCCAACTCGTTCATTCGCCTCGTCCACCTTTTGAAAACTTAAGCTATACATTAAAAATATTCATCCTCCCACAAATTAATTTTAAAAATGTAAGTAATTACTTACTTTATATTTATTTTAATTCTTTTAAATTTTTATGGTCAATAAAAAATGGTAAAACATTTAAAAAATGCATATTTAGTTGTGCTTTATTTTAATTTCACTTAAATAATATTCCTCTTTTTTATTACATTTTTTAACTTTTATTAGTCTTTTTTATTATAAAGTCTAAATAGTTAATCAATTAAAAGGTTACTAAAAGAAATGCAAAAAACCCCATCTAAATTAAGATGGAGGTTTTCCTCTTTTATAGTTGGGTTAACCATTATCTCTGAGTGCTTACAAGCTTCCACTGGCTGAGTGTCAATTTTATCTTATATCCTCTAATGTATAAGTGAGCGCTATCAGATTTACGAGTCATATGCGAAGTCATGATCAAAAATCTCCTTTCTCATAGAATTATTTTTAATATAAAACTATTTTGGAAATCTTAACCTAAGCATAGCTCAGTATTGTAAACCATTTATTAATGACAAGAAAAGATTATGTAAACATTTTAAATTGCAGGGGAACCGCTCATTACTTATGTTTCAACTTCAGTAGATTTAAGTCTATATATGTGTGAGTTCATTGACGGAGCAGAAACTGCAGTGAAGATTTAAAAAATCAAGTGGATTCCAATACTGTAAGGTAAACGAAAAGGATAGCCCTTTAAAGACCTATCCTTTTACATGCATATAAAAAATTTATTTTCTTAATAAAATTGAGACATTCACCATCTATAATGGTTATGTACGAGGATCAGTCTATTAAACTGACAAACTACTATTTATGTTAGATACAATCCTTTTTAACTCCATTAAATCATCTATTACCACATCAGCCTGCGCAAGCTCAGCTTCTTGAGCAAAATCAAAATTGCACCCCACCGCCATTAAACCATTATCCTTTGCAGCATTGATATCCGATAGACGGTCTCCCACTACTGCTGCGTGCTTTACATCGTATTTCTTTATAATCGTTTTGACTAAATCTCCTTTATCGAGCGTTTGGATTTGTTGAATACTAAATGTTTCTGTTACCCACTTATCCAAATCGTAATGGTCTACAATCGCTTCTAAATATTCCTTCAAACCGTTACTTGCTATGTAAATGGAGCAATTATTTTCTTTTAAATAGCTAAAGACATCTTTTACATTAGGGTATAAAGCGCCTTTGCCTTTTTTTATATTCTCAACTAAGCTTTTCAAAAAATAGTCATTCATATACTTTCTTATTTCACCTGAATGAGTAGGTAATAAAGCTTCCCATACTTTGGGTAACGGTACACCCATGATTTCACGATACTTATCAACAGGAGTACTAGTATTCCACTGGTTGAGTGTACGCAAATGGTTAAAGGTATCATCAAGTGATAATTCTAAAATTTTATCTGTTTGAAACAGCGTTCCATCCATATCAAAGATTAGTGATTGCAACATTAAGTATCTCCCTCTTTCAACAGTATTTAATACGTATCTATATACAATACCATAAAAAGGAATATGTAATTTATTAAAAATAGTAATCACTGTTCTCAGCACAAAAAGAGCACCTACTTATTTATAGGTACTCTTCTTAACTTTACATACTTTGTTTGAAATAATAAATGAAAAAGTGGCCGCTATAATCGAACTTAAAAATGGATAATTAACAGAAAAAATACTGACCGTTGAGCTACTCAAGTGCTGTGAAGTCTCAGGTACATATGTAAGTGTAAGAAATAGATTAGAAACAATTTGAAAAGCAAATAGCAACAATATAAAACTACCAATAAACACTGCATAGTTTTTCAAAAAAGCGCCTCCAGTACTCTTAATTTATAAACCTGATATTATTTTAAAAATAGTGACGCAATGATAAAACCTATAATCATTACAGTAATAAGTACACCAAGACCCTTCCATCCTAAGCTGCCTGCTAAACCAGATAAGTTTCCAGCTTCATTTCTATTAAATGCATCGTTCATATTCCCAGCTGGATTTCTTTTTACCTCTTCGTGTTTTAATCTCTCTCTTCTTCTTTCAGGTGTTTCTTTATCTTCGCTCATTGTCACACCACCATTTTTAAAACATTATAACATATTATGGTTAAAATATAAAATAATGGTTTTTTAGAAACAAAGAAAGAAACCTATAGTGACAGATCTCTTTTCCTCAACTAACTGTACACATTTCTTTTTTTAATAAGTATGAAACAACGCTTTTTAATGAAAAAGTATACAGCTCTAGTTAATATAATTACTATTACAAACACCTACATCAAAGAGATCCTCTTTATTTAAGGGGATCTCTTTAATAGCCTTATACTAGATACACATTCTTGAAGTTTTTTTGTGTAAGCTTATTTATTTAAAACCTCTTCTTTTATAATTGCTTTTTCATAGATCAATGGTTTGGTTCCTGCTTCTGGTAAAAGATAAATAAAAACAGTAAACATAAGTTGGAGGATTGAAACGACGGTCAAAAATAGAAAAAGACGTTCCTTATTCTTAAACCATATTACTAAACATAAAACTACAGATATTAACGACAAAAACAAAAAAAGAAAAAAGCTGTATAAATAAGAAACACCGTAACGATACGAAATATTTAAAAAGAAGAATACTATGTAGAGAAGTATAAAAGTTGACGGTACTACTTTAATAAAGTTGCTCAATAGAAAAATCCTTTCCCTTTATTTGTTGTAGATTGGTCGCCCTAACACTCAATTTACATAAAAGAGCAAATATTGAAAGTTACAGCAAACATGATTATATTTATTTACTTCAATTTTTATCTCTCATTTTCTTTCTTTGAAAAATGAAACTAGCTATAAACAAAAAGCCCAATAACATCGTTAAATAAAAGGTTACAGAATCACCTGAACGATTAAATTCATCTACAATGATGCCTTCTTGAAACAATAAGGCTGCTGCAATTATTAAAAAGAAAAAAGAATTGACGATTACATAACTACTTGCTTTGACTTTATTTCTCAAGAAAATTATATACACCAAATTGCATACTGAAAAAACTGCGATCAGGTAATAAATAGGCCTTAATAATGTAAATGTTTCCCCAAGCATCAGCATATTCTCCTCTATTACTATTATTTGAAATTTACTAGTCAATATATTTCATTTTGCAAACAAATGATCATTACTCATCTTAATTATTTAATTTTTGAACCAAAACCCCTCCAACTTTGTCCTTATCATCTAAAGAAAACTCAATATTGAGTTTATGAGTTTTATCAAAATACCCTATTATTGTTGCTCCGGTATCTTCTCTTTCGTAATAATTTTTACCATATGCCCTAACGACACTTTGTTTGCTGTCACCAGTATGTATTCCCTTCTCTGTAGCATACTTGTTACTAATCAAGTCATATCTGCTGACTTGATTATCTACAATTTTAAATTCAACATCATACTTTTCTGTACTTTTTCCGTAAATGTAGGTAGTATACGGAGGCTGCTCTGTAACCTCTATAAATTTTGGTTTCTTCTTCAAACCAATTGCTACGTCATATTTAGAACTGCCTATTGATACTGATTTAACGTTTTCTAATTCAAGGTTTGTGCTTTTGGTGCTTGAATAGTATTTTTCTTTAGGCGTAAAAGATGGATCACAGCTAGCTACTAATAGTAAAATGAGTGGAAAGATAAACAAAAAATAATTCTTAATGCGCACTGTTAGACTCCTTTATATCGTTTGTTTTTACTCTGACTCTCGGCATTTTTAATCTATTAACTATTTTTCTTTTGCCTATACAAGTCAATCGAATAGAAAACACTAACTGCAAAGTAATACATGGCAAGTATAGCTAACGTCTCATAGACAGATTCCGCAGCGCTATTTTTCACAAAAGAAAAAACAGTACGCACTACAAAGAAAACGATAGGATAGATGATAAATAGAGAATTAAATTTACGATTCATAACAACACAAAGTTCCTTTATTTGGATATTTATGATTATTATAACATATAATTCTC
Source organism: Priestia sp. FSL W8-0524 (assembly GCF_038005965.1). Classification (NCBI taxonomy): domain Bacteria; kingdom Bacillati; phylum Bacillota; class Bacilli; order Caryophanales; family Bacillaceae; genus Priestia; species Priestia sp. FSL W8-0524. The sequence goes on along the minus strand of NZ_JBBOUG010000001.1, from coordinate 1,361,455 downwards.
TCGTTTATTTCTTTACTACATATTCAGTAAGTTTTTCGTTTACATAACACCGTTTATCAATAGTACTAAGTCAAAAGAAACTCTTATTAGTAGGTCTTATTTTGATTATCTGTTCTTTTTGACTTCTTATCTACGATGAGTTTTAAATGGCTAATAAAAATCAACAAGCCACAGATAACCATTAACCAGCGCGTAATCCCTTGATGTAAAGGGTCAAAAAGGTTTAATAAAGCTATTCCCAATCCTGATAACATAGCTAGATAACGTAAGATCAAGTATAATCCCCCATTCCAAGAGTGAAGAGGATCTCTTAAGCAAAAGATACCTCTTCATTTCTTAGTTCATAGCTCCGCACCACACCATGGACAAAATGAAATCCCAATAGTGGATGAGCCACCATCATGGATAATTAAACCGTATTCCTTGTTCGTTTTATCAAATAAGATAAGATTATCTGGACACTCAAATGGATCACTATGAATATCACACGTAAAGTTCACATGATAATTCATATAATCGCAGCAATGCTTTTTCATTCGTTTGCTCCTTACTATATCGTCATTATTGCTTTTCTCGGTAAGCTGAACAGTGGTCATCTGAAATACGATAATTTTCCTTACCGGTTGGGGCTGCTACCTCAACTAATTTATGTCCCAACCAGTCCCACACAGCTACTGTATGCAAAGATACCCATTTCAGATCTCCTCTAGCAAGACGAAAAGAATCATACCCGTTTTCAGTCGTTACTAATAGATTTTTATAAGTAAGTTCCTTTTTCCTTAAGTGTTTGATTTCCAACATGAAATCTAACATATTTCCTTCCTTAGGCACTTGAATAATTCGCGCTATAAATGTTCCGTTAGGATTTTTTTTCGTTTTATAAACTTTTTCCCTTTCTATTTCTAACTCTGGACGACCCCTCATCTTCCTTCCCCCTGTGTGCTAACACATAATCTCTATGCTAAAAGGTTATAGCTGTTTCAGTAATTCTTCTAACTTTTCTTCAATATCTGTTTCTAAATGATTTTTTGACAAATCATACAAAGCACCTGTCCCTTTAAAATACCCACCAAAGTAATACCATAATTGAAGGTAATGAACGTATGCATCTTCTTCATCTGTAAATCCATCAAAGTTTATCGCAACTTGGGAACGATATTCTTTTTCTAGACACTGCTCCGAACTTAGATTTGGTAGTTGGTCGCCATCAATATCTCGACACACCCATATTTTTAAGTTCTGCTTACCATCATGTTCAAATTTATTTCTATATTTGTGCTGAAGACTTTCGCTGTATGCCTCTCCTACTTCTTCCAACTTCACTATCTCTCTTTTTAAATTCTCATTTATTTCACTCTCAGGGACTAGAATGTATTTGTCATCTGCTTCCTGACCCTGTTTATCCATAAATAGCTTTTTCAATTTATCAAACAAGCTTTTCCCACCTATCTAAAAAAAGAATATAAGCATGTTAAATTCGACTAAAGAAAGCTCATTTCCTTCTCTGAACTGCGTTTAGTCGTCATAACTAATATGATATCAGCTACTTCCTTACGTGTGGAATCTTTTACGAGAGTGCTGATTTTCTGACATACTTGTAATTCGATATTTTTTACAGTGAATACATATGTTAAAGTGTAAAGTAGTGGAATGAAAGGAGTAACGACAACATGGCTCAACGAATCGTCAATATGTTTTTATCTGTTTTAGCTGCTTATGGAACGTTAATTCTAACGAAACACATGAGTATTGCAGATAATATTTTTGTGACACAGATTGTTCGTCTGATCATTTGTATTGTGGCTGTTATCATTGTGACAGGAATTACTACATACATTTTCAGAAATAAATCTTCTAATAAATAAAAAGGCAGCTATTTAGATAGCCGCCCTTTTTGTTTTCCTTAATTCTCATTTTATTTCACCCTAAAGAAATGGGGATGTCTCAAACACTCATGAGACATCCCCATTAAGGCTATACATACTTTTACGCGTTTAAAGCACGCACAAATTCTTTTGCTAGGCTGATTGTAGACTGCGGATTTTGTCCTGTTAAAAGCTTTCCGTCTACTTCAATATGATCGCTCCAATTATCTTTTGCAATAAACTCGGCGCCTAGCTCACGAAGCTTTGTTTCAAGAAGAAACGGCATGTATTTATCTAACGTTGTATCTTTCTCTTCTGAATCAGTAAACGCTGTAATACGTTTTCCTTTTACAATCGGCTCACCGTTTTTAAGCTTTCCGCCTACAAGAGCTGCCGGTCCGTGGCATACCGCTGCAATTAGCTTGTCGTCTTCAGCAAATTCTGTTAGCAAACGATGTAAGTGCGTATCGTCTGGAAAGTCAAACATTGTTCCGTGCCCTCCAGGTACAAACATACCTGCAAATTCTTGTGAACTTACTTCAGCTAATGATTTTGTATTCTCTAAAAGTTTTCCTGCTTCTTTGTCTTCGTCCGTCACATCATCTGTTAAGCTGTTAGGATCCACAGGTGATTTTCCGCCTTTTGGACTTGCTACGACTACTTCGTATCCTTCTTTTTTAAATTCTAAATATGCTTCAGAGAATTCTGTAAGCCAAATTCCAGCAAGCTCTCCATTTTCCATCGTATGCCCATTTGTAACAACCATTAAAACTTTTGAATTTCCTGCCATGATTTACTCATTCCTTTTTCATTTATTATTTACATACATGTATCATTAATAATTCATTTATCTCTTTGAATATGTTCCCCGGTATTATTTGATGAAAACATGGTAACTTTTTCTTACTAGTAAAAAGAACAGGTGAAAATAATAGTTGAATTATATAGAGAAGCAGGATCTTTTTTACACTTTAAAGATTAGACGGAGCCGATTTTTTATATGCAGTGTGACAAGTCTTCACTTTAAATATTTTTTTGACATGTACACCCAATTCGATTAATATCAAATTAGATGTATATCGAATTAGAAGGAGAAGGTATTAAGCTATGCAATTAGATAAGTTGGTTAATTATCATAAAGCCGTTGGTGATCCTACCAGGATTAGAATTATTTCACTATTAAAAAAAGGGCCTCTTCACGGGCAAGCAATTGCTTACAAACTGGGGTTACAGCCTTCAACTATTACTCATCATATTTCAAAGCTAAGAGATGTAGGAATTGTTTATCAAAGAAGACAAGGAAACATTATTTATTTTTATCTAGACCTTGAAAGACTTGAATATAACTCGAAGGCTATTTTAAGTATTGGAGAGGATTCGATGGAAAATCAAGACAACCATTTACAGGATAAAGACAAATTATCTATTGTTAAAAACTTTATAAATAGTGACGGTACTTTAAAAATTATTCCAAGTCAAAGAAAGAAAAAGAACGTAATATTAGCCTATTTAATACGTGATTTACAGCACGGAAAAACGTATCCAGAAAAAGAATTAAATGAACATATTAAAAAATATCATGAAGATTATGCAACGATTCGCAGAGAGTTAATTATGCAGCATTTTATGTATAGGCAAAATGGAGAATACGAGTTAAATCCGAAAGAGATGTGGCCCGTTATTTATTAAAGTGGACGTAAAAACGTTCATTTTTTAAGCCTTCTAATTCGATATATGTCTAATTAGTTTGTGTTGTTTCAAATAGAATTAAAGTAAAAATGTAATTTCCAAAATGAAAGAAGCCAACATTTTGGTAAGCATGTGACATTAATTTTATTCTCCTATGTGTTGGCACAGCAACCATATTAGTTTGCTTACTGCTTCCCCTAAAAGCATCTGCTTTGAAAAAAAGCATAAAGTCTCTGTATGCAATAAGGATTATCCTCTACCAGTTAAATTAGTGAATAATCCTTATTTTTTAAAACTATAAAAAAAGTGTTTTAACCATGATGAGATCTATTTGTTCTTCGTCTCCCATATAAAATGAGTGAGATCCAATTTGAACAAATCCCTGTTTCTTGTAAAAAGCAATCGCATTTTTATTTTTTTCCCATACGCCTAACCAAATTTTCTTTTTATTAAATGTCGTTGCTATCTCTACTGCTTTATTAAATAAATGTTTACCAAGTCCTTGTTTTTGAAAGCTGTTACCTATATAAATTCTTTCAATTTCAAGCGCTTCTTCCCCCATCTCTTCAGACTGAGCGTCATTCATATTAACCTTTAAATAACCTGCAATTTCATGATTAACATACATAAAAAAGAATTGCGAGGACGTATTGGATAGTTCTTTTTCTAGCTGTTCGATTGTAAATGCTTTTTCTAAATAAGCTGTCATATTTTCTTGTGAATTCTGATCTTTAAATGTCTCATAAAACGTTTTATAGCTAACGTCTTGAAGATCATATACATCTTCAAGAATACACTTTTTTATATGCATCATCACTGACATACGCCTCTCCTTTATATCATCAATAATTTCTCTTGTTTCCTTTTTTGACAAACTCCCAGTCTGTTTCGATATTTTTTCTTACTCTTTGAACTAGCTTAAGAATGGTATCTGCTTCTTCCTGGGTAAAACCTTCTAATGCCACTTTATCCGAATAATCATTTTCTCTTTTTATAAACGGGTATACGTTCTTCCCTTTTTCAGTAGGAAAAAGGTTTTTATTTTTTTTATTATGGAGATCATCTTTCTTTTCAATAAAACCATTCATTTCAAGCTTTTTTATAGCCCGAGCCGCTGTTGTGCGATCTACTTTTATCATTTCAGCTAACTTTTCCTGAATGATTCCTGGATTTTCACATATTCGCACCAAATACAAATACTGCCCTTTTGTCAGGTCATATTCTTTAAATTCTATATTACTAATTGAATCCAATGCTCTTGCTATCATTCCAATTTCACGCAGAATTTCACTCATAAAATATCTCCTTTATACATATTTTTGTTGCAAATACAATAAAAATAATCTACATTTAATGTATCTCAAAATAGTTGCATTTGCAACAAAAAATAACAAAAAGGATGATGACAGTGAAGTATGTTGTTTATGCAGGAGGAATTTTACTATTAACTCTTGGAATTGCTTTGACGATACAATCTAACCTAGGAGCTTCACCTTTTGATGCACTGTTGGTTGGACTGTCACTAAACGTAGGTTTTAGCGTTGGAAGCTGGGAGATTATACTTGCCTGTATTTTAATTTGTGGTAATTCTCTTTTAAGCAAACAAAAGCCAGAAATACTGGGACTGTTAACGGCATTCATAACAGGTCTTGGTATCGATATATGGCTTTTTTTCTTAAAGAATTGGATTACGTTCGAAAGTTGGTACAGCAAAGTATGTTGTTTCGGAATCGGTTTAATCATTATAGGAGTAGGAACCTCAGCCTATTTACATACAAATTTTGCACCTATTCCAATTGACCGCTTAACATTAATCATACAAAAACTAGCTAAAACCAATTTATTTCTTTCAAGAACATTTATTTACCTCACATTCTTACTAGCTGCAATATTTTTAAACGGACCAATTGGTGTTGGAACGTTATTAACCGTGTGTTTAGGCGGCGTGCTGCTTAATTTCTTTATGCCCATTATTCAAAAAGCAGTAGACTGCATATTACCAACATCTCATACATTAAAAAATCATATTAAAGATCATAAACGTTCCATTACGTAACTAATTCTGTCTATATCATGGTTTTCATGCACAATCATCATTGATGCACAAAAAGCGGATCTCCAGTTAGAGATCCGCCTTCTGTGTGTGATTACTCTATTTTTTTGCCTCAGCTTTAATAATAAAACGATGTTGTTCTACGTCGAAAAACCCTTGAGACTGTATAATTTGATGGATATTATACAATCCGCCAATATGTGTTTCTATATCAAAATTAGGAACTTGCCAAGGAATTGCATTTAGATAAAAAACTAGCGCCCCGATATCATAAAATCTCTGCACAGGAAACTCTTCCTTGCAAAAGATGATGTTAAAAGAACTTTGTTGGAGCTCTTCTATTGCTTTCTTTAAATTCCAATTACAAAACTCTTTATTTATTGGAACCCCTATACATTCATTGATTCGTGAACAGTCTAACCCTCCCACTTGCTGAGTGAAAAACATGCCTCCCTTAGACAAAATCCTTCTCACTTCAGAAGCACAAAAAGCTTCGTGCTGGTTCAAAATTAAATCAAATGTACCATCTTTAAACGGTAGATTCTCGTTTTCAGTTCGTTCAACAACTGTGACACCAAATGGCTCTAACCGTTTTTTAGCGATTGGAACGTTAGGTTTGTATCCTTCGGTAGCATACATAACGCGAGGAAAAGGTTGTAACAAAGATAAAAACTCTCCTCCTCCTGTTCCCATATCTAAAGCAGCATTAGAGTTTTGAATAAGGCGAAAAGCTTCACTTCCGTATGACCACGAAAGCATATCGCTATCCATACGACCAGTACGAGTAATAATAGAAAAATCCCATCCAGTAAAATCAACATTTGTATTGTTTACAGCATTTAAAAAATGTTTGTCCGTTATCATGTTAAAATCCTCCTTTTAATAGTCAGTCAGCATTAATCATCTATCCTAAACTAGTAAAAGGCGGGCCACGAACATACAGGCAGCGTTGTTATGTTTCATATGCTAACTTATTCAAAATAACCGCTCCTTCATCCGAATTACGTATTTTTCATTTATTTGTCCATTCATATGTAATATCGGGTAGTTTCTCTTCGTTTTCACCTCCTCTTTTTATAATACTGAAGCCGTGTTTTTCGTAAAATCGCTGTGCGTTTTTATTTTGTTCAAATGTACGTAATGTTAATTTTCCATTTGATTCTGTTTTGGCTCTTTCAAGCAATCGCTGTCCGATTCCTCCTCCTTGATAATCTATATGAATGTACAGCTGGTTAATTTCATCAGCGTTATAGGCGACCATTCCTACTATTTGTTCATCTATTAACGCTAATTCAACTTTATAGTGTGCTGACAATATATGATCTAAAAAATAAATATGACGGTCAAAACTGTGCATTTCCTTTTGTCCAATCGCTTTTTCTTTACTATCTCTCCACATTTTTACCGTTGCCTCAGCAAATTGTGGATGATAGTGAACAATATCAACATTAAAATGGGCCATACATTTTCCCCTTATCTGTCATTGTGCTATTCGTATTTTTAATAACGATGTCTAGATATTCTCTTCATGTGGTTGAAGCCTGTCAAAATCTTGTTTTAATAAAGAGTACATGTACAAATCATCAAATTTTCCACAAGTAAATTCATAGCTTCTTAATAGGCCTTCTTTTATAAAACCGTGCTTTTTTATTAATTTTTGTGAAGCAGCATTAGCAGGCTCTATCAAAGCTTCGATTCTCCGTAAGTTAAAATGTGTAAAACCATATTTTATGACCGCGCCCAATGTCTCATTAGCAATTCCATTTCCCCAGTAGTCTCTGGCTAATTCATAACCAATTTCCGTACGGTAATGGTCATGAACTCGATTAAGAAACCCGCAGCTGCCAATAATGTCGTCTTGTTCTTTAAGAGTAATGCCCCATCTTATTCCAGATCTTTTGTTTAAGATTGATTTATACCACGCAATCTCATTTAAAGCATCTTCAACCGTTGTAAAAGGCTCTAGACCGTAGTGTTTCATTACTTCTTTGTCGGATAGGTATTTTAAAATATTGCTTGCGTCTTCTGCTACAATTTCCCTTAGTACAAGTCTTTTTGTTTTAATGACAGGAAAATGATGTGACACCTGTAATTCCCTCCTCTTATCCATTCATTAACTGGACGGATCTTTTCTCACAGCTTTATCTAATTTAAATAATGGTTAGTAAAAAAGTTCTTTTATTATTAGTGAATTCCTTTTTTAGTCATAAATATTTGTCGAAAAACACGCAAAAAAGCACGCAATTCTTCATTTCTAAATCAGAACCGTCATTTATTTTGTATTTGTTCGTTTTAAAAATTAAAGGAATAAAAGATAGAAATGAAGAATTCTTCTCCAACTAGTCTAAATGTAAAAAGTAAGGAGAACGATATGAAACTGTACGGAGATTTTGAAAAAGAAGATTGGCTAAACGTATTAAAGCTATCAGAAAAAGAGCTGCCTAATGCATTTATTATTCATGGTGAGTGGGGATTCCAAGATAATCTAAGCTTATGGAAAGAGATTTTATCTACCAATGTTCATATGCCTAAATGGAACACGGTGATAGGTAAGTTCAAAAACAGAAATATAGGGTTTGCGAATGTGTACGGCAGTCCAATGGCATCAAACATCGTACATCAATTTGCCGGCAGCGGAACCGATCTATTTATTCAAACGGGATATTTTGGAGGCTTATCTTCCACTATACAATATGGAGATATTTTAATTGTATCTGCAGCACAAATGCAAGACGGCGTATCGCACTGGTATTTACCAGACCAAACGCTTGTAGAAGCTGACAAAGAGCTAGTGGAAGCCGCCTGCAGATATTGTGAACAAAAAGGCTACAGCTATATTAAAGGACATGTGGTCAGTATGGGTGCCATGCTTATGGAGACGCATAATATGGTAAAAGAATGGTCACTTGCAGATTTTCTCGGCGTGGATATGGAGACAGCTACCACTTTAGCGATTGCTCATAAATTCAACAAGCGCGCTGTGGGCTTGTTGAATTTATCAGACCACCTTCTTCACGGCGATACTCTTTATTCGTATACAAAGGACAGAGAGTTAATAGAAAGTGAAACTGATAAAGCCATTCGCGATGTGGCTCTTTATTTAAGCAGTACATACTAAAATAGAACAAATAAAAGAAGATAACTATTCAGTTATCTTCTTTTATTTGTTTCGCAGTTTTTAACACCTTTATAGTTTGTTTATAAACAGGATTCTCTGTTGTCAGCATTTAAATTTTTATTTGTTTATTGTTTAAACCAGCTTCCAACGTATCATACAGGGCAAGTTTATAATTAATTCGTTCTAGGTGGAGATAAGTTTGCGACATATCTGCTTCTACTTTCTTTTTATGCTGAAGCATCATGTTTCTACGTTCGCTGATTGTACTTTCGCCTTTTTTATATGACTCTACATATTGCTTGATTTCAGCAAGAGGCATCCCAGTTGCGCGTAAAGCTAAAATAAACTTAACCCACTCAATATTCTGATCAGTGTATAGGCGCTGGTCATGTTCGTTTCGTTCAACAAAGGGTAAAATACCTTCCTTTTCGTAGTAGCGCAATGTAGGAGCAGACAGCCCCGTTTTTTCTTGCATGTCTCTCATTGTATAAGACATGTGATTTCACTCCTATTTTCTTCATATGCGTATCAATGGTACAAATAGAAAAAGCTGTCCAAAGAGTGAGGTTACTCTCTGGACAACTTTTGACTTAATAGGATCCTCAAATTACCATTCTTGATGTACAGGACGAATGATCATTTCGTTTACTGCCACACCAGCTGGCTCTTCGATCGCAAACGCAATCGCGCGTGCGATGCTTTCTACTTCAATCGCACCTTTATAGAATTCATCGATACCTAATTTTAAATCTGTATCCGTGATTGTTTCTTTTAGTTCTGTTGCAATCGCTCCTGGAGAAATGTTCGTTGCACGAATGTTGCTTCCGCCAGCTGATTCTTCTAGACGAAGACCTTCTGTGATCGCTTTAACCGCAAATTTGGTTGCACTGTACACGGCACTTCCAGCACCTACTGCGTGTCCAGCTACTGAAGACAAGTTAATCACATGTCCGTCTTTTTGTTCTCTCATTGCTGGAAGAACTGCTGAGATTCCGTAAAGAACACCTTTAATGTTCACATCAATCATTGTATTCCACTCATCTACTTTTTGGTTGCGTAGAAGAGATAATGGCATAAGACCCGCGTTGTTCACAAGCACATCAATACGTCCAAATGCTGAAAGCGCATCTTGTGCTAGCTCTTGCATTTGTTCGTGAGACGTTACGTCTACTACTTTGTAGATTGCTTCTCCGCCGTTTGCTTTGATATCTTCTTGTAATGCTTTCAAACGATCTTCACGACGAGCTGCTAAAACAAGCTTTGCTCCTTTTGCTGAAAGCTCTTTTGCTGTTGCTTCGCCGATTCCGCTAGAAGCACCTGTAATAATGACAACTTTACCTTTTGTGTTAGACATAATAAACATTCATCCTTTCTGTTTTAACTGATTTCTACCTTTAGTGAGAAAGCAAGTCTATGACCTGCTGTTTTTCGCTGTGTTAGCTGGTACAGTAATAGCTTATCTCCTAAAGTCAGCTTTAACGCAAGGATTTTATAAAACTTTTTCTTATTTATTATGTAAAAATGCTGCTATTAGTATCTATAGAGCCTTTTCAAGAGCTGTTTTTTTTCTGTAATTCTCTTTTCGTTTTCCTTTAATTTGTATTTACTTAATCATTTTCCTTTGTATCCCCCGCTATACATTAAAGTAAGCTTTACCTGTTACATTCTTTTTAAGGATTTATATCGGGAATAACCACATAATATATGTCTTATACTACAGATACACGCTTGTGTGTTGAAACTTACTTATTCAAAGCCAATTAAGAAGCATGCAGCACCTTCTGCTCCTTTTTTCCTTTTTCTTTAATTAGTAAGACACCTAACAACCCCATCATTGAAAACAAAATGGGAATCATAAAAGCATAATGATAGCCCACGTGCAGCGAGCGTTCAGGGAATAAATCAAGGACATTTCCGAAAATACTAGGTAATAATACGGCGCTTAAAAAGCCTCCCATATTAGCAAAACCTGATACAACTCCTACTTCTTTTACTGAAAAAGATTGACGTACTACGGCAAATGTCAAAGCGCTTGCGCCGTTTCCAAATCCGATGATAAAAAGTAAAATAACGACTAGCATGAATGAAGGTTTCACTCCCGTTAATAATAATCCTGTCCAGCTAAGCACCACAATAAGATGGACGAGTGAATAGATTTTTTTAATGGAGTTTAACCTGCTTGATATCCAGCTAATTAAAGGTCCGCCAATCATAGCGCCAAACAAACCATACATAATAAGCTGACTTGCATCAGCGCGAGATAAATGAAACACATTCATGCCATAAGGAACTCCCCAAGAGCCAATAAAACCTATATATGTACCTACTACACCAAAATGACAAAGAAATGTTGCCCATGCTTGACGAGTCGTCATTACCCTTTTTAGGATCGCCCATACGCTTTCTTGAGTCTTAACAGAGGCTTTATTTGCTTTAGCATCATCTACAAATAATCGTTTAGGTTTTATAACTAAAACGACATAAAGCAAATAAGATACCGCGATTAAAACTAGACCTATACTAAGAAAAGGAACTCTCCAGCCTGAAAAGGAGATCCACATAGATAAAGGCACGGTAGCTGATAATGACCCCACACTTCCTACCAGCCCAATTAAACCTAAAAGCTTTACAAACTCATTTCCCTTGAACCACTGACTTAAAATTAACACTAAATTGACAAAAATCATGGAGTCTCCGGTACCGACTAGCAAACGAGAAAAAATTAACACATATTCGTTGGGAGATGTGCTGTAGATAAGGCTTCCTATTCCGGTTAAAAGCGATCCGATGATAAGAAATCGATTTGGACCGTACCGGTCAGAAAGTAAACCAACAGGAATCTGAAGGCCTGCATAGGCTAAAAATTGTATACTCGTCATCAATCCTATAACGGATGCTGAAACGTGAAAATCTTTCATTAACTGCTCGGTAATAAGTCCGGGGGCTGTTCGTTGACTGACAATCAAATAATACGCTAATAAAGCGGTTCCAAAAACCACCCATCTATAACTACTTTCCTGCTTGTTCATTTTGATAGATCCTCTCATGTATAATTTTTTCTGCGTAGAAATGCTGGTGGAAAACGTTTAAGAGATGAAGATATTGATAGAATGAAGGTCTGTTTGATAAATAGGTCGCTATTGCGGACAGCTCTTCTTTTTATCCTTGTTTTTCCTTTCTATGATAATTTTAAGTTTTTAAAGGTTATTTTTCAATGAGGTATGGACTTTTAAAATATATCCTTTACTATTTCCCTTTCACTATTAGGCATCCAAGTTAGAGTTCTTCTTGTCATTTTTGGTTATAAAGCAATTCAATAAGAACCCATAAAGAACCTATATCACCCGTGTTTTTTTCAAAAGACCTCTTCTTTCACAGCTTTTCAGCTGTTTAATAAGTTGGTATAAAACTTGCATGTTCATCTATGAACACTTACTAAAGGAGGAGAACTTTATGAAAAAAGTTAAACGTAAGAAAAGTATTAAAAAGCAGGTCATTACTGGTGCTGTTCTCGCAGCATCTCTTTTACTGCCCATTTCAGCTTCTGCTGCATCTGCACCTTATACACTTTATCAAGTCGGAAGTACTGCAGACAAAGCGACTAGTACAAGCTTTGGACAAGTCTATATGGGTGGAAGCATCGATGTAGATGAAGCGTTCAAATGGATGATTCAAAAGGCAAACGGCGGAGATTTCTTAGTTATAAGAGCGACGGGTACTGATGCCTATAACTCTTATATCTACGACCTAGCAAAAAGCATAGGTAAGCCTCTTAACTCTGTTAGCACAATTGTCGTCGATGATTTAATAAGAGCAGGTTCAGACTCTTCTTTAATAGATAAGATTAATAAAGCAGAAGGCATCTTTTTTGCTGGAGGCAATCAAGCTGATTATGTAGATTTTTTAGAAGGGTCTCCCGCTCTTACAGCATTAAATAATCGTATTAATCAAGGCATTCCTTTTGGAGGAACAAGTGCTGGTACTATGATTCAAGGGGATCACATTTACGACTCTATCTCAGCAGGCTCTACAACTTTAGATTCTAAAACAGCGCTAAACAATCCTTATAGTTCTCTTATTTCCTTTACAGATTATTTGATTCAAACACCTCATAACAACAACATTCAAACAGACACCCATTTTGAACAACGAGATAGAATGGGACGCTTTTTAACCTTTCTTGCACGTAATATTAAAGATGGAGAAGAAACTGGAACAAGCGCAAAAGGGATTGCTGTTAATGAACAGTCAGCACTGTTGGTAGAAAAAGATGGTTCAGCTAAGGTCGTAACACAGCCGGGCTCTACAAATGCAGCTGTTTATCTAGCTAAAACGAATATGGCTCCTACCACTTGTGCAAACGGTCAGCCGCTGACGTTTAATAATATTTCTATCTATAAACTATTTAATGGCAGCACTTTTAATCTTTCCACTTGGACAGGTTCTGGAGGATTAGCTTATACTTTAAACGTAAACAGCGGTGTTATTACTTCTTCTACAGGAAAAGTTTACGGCGGAAATCAGCCGTAAACGGTAATTGAATAAGAAAAGGGAAGCTTGATCAGTAAAGTTTCCCTTCCTTACGCACATCAAGGATTGATTAAATGCTGTTTTGTTTTTAAATGATATAGATAATGCAGTCCTTTTTCTGTTATTTTCGTTCCGGCTCTGCCTCTGCGCTTTATAATATACTCTTTTTCTTCTAGTACATCCAAACGATTTCTCACCTGCTGTTCTGTAAGCGTAAAGCCTTTTAAATGCTGGGTGATCCACTTTCTGCTTGCTGCTTTTCCTGTATCATTACACTGTTTTATCGTTTCTAACAGGGCACGATTTTCTTGAAGTTCGATTAAGTCAACCGATTCATTTTCAACTTCATACAAAGAATGATTTTCTTTTTGACTACTAAGCCTATACTCTACGTCTTTTGCTTTCACTTCGTTGTCATCGCAGACGGTAAGTAAATACTCAATTACGCCTTTTAATTCTCTTATATTTCCTAACCATTCATGTTCGATAAGCAGCTTCATCGCTTCTGGATGGATATGCGTCCACGTTTTCGATTTGGACATAAAATGATGAATCAGTAAAGGAATATCGGTTCTTCTATATCTTAAAGGAGGAATCGTTAAAGATAATACATGTAAACGATAGTACAGATCTTCTCGAAACAGACCTTCTTTCATTTTATGTAGTAAATTGTTGTGAGTGGCTGCTATGATTCTTACATTAATCGGAATGACTCTTGTACCTCCTACCCGCCTAATTTCTTTTTCTTGAAGCACCCTTAAAAGCTGAGTTTGTAAACGCGGGCTGATATCACCAATTTCATCTAGAAAGATTGTACCTTTATCAGCGCTCTCAAACAGCCCTTTTTTGCCGCCTTTCTGCGCTCCTGTAAAGCTGGCTTCTTCGTACCCAAACAGCTCACTTTCTAGTAATGTATCGGTCATGGCACTGCAATTCACGGCAAGAAACGGTCCGTTTTTACGTGTAGAATGATTGTGGATAGCCTGAGCAAACAGCTCTTTTCCTGTACCGGTTTCTCCTTGAATCAAAATAGGATACTCAGTGGCAGCCATTTTCCGGGAAATTTCAATCGTTTTAAGCAAAGCTGGGTGTTCTCCTATAATATCTTGATAGTTATACTTAGCAGAAAATCCGTTTTTTCTAAGTTCTGACTGCGCTTTTCCTTCTATTTCAACAGCTTGATTAACACTTTTAAACGTTGCTACAGTAGTATTGCTTTTCTCAATCATCGACTTATAGATAACCATTTCGTACCCATTTATGTTAAAGTACTGACTTTTCTCATCGGACGATATAATAAACTCCACAAGGCCTTTGTTAGAAATTACGCTTTGAATCTCATGATCTATAGCATCGGAAGAAGCTAGCTGGAACAGTGATTCTAACCTTTTATTGAATAACGTAATTTTTCTATTAAAATCCACGGCAAGAATACCATCTTCTACTACGTTTACAATACTCTTTACATGAAGGTGAAGTTCTTTCATTTTCCCTTCTGCTTCTATTAGTTTTTTTTGCAGCACAATGATGTTTCGCAAATAGCGATCCCAAATAATTGAATGATTAGACTGATTAAAACCGAATGATTTTATAAGTTCAAAAATGGTCGCCATGTCAAAAAGTCTAACGCCTATATCAATTACATGCTTTACGTATGGGGGACACAAGTGAACCTCACCTGGAGAAACTGCAATTTCAACACCTTCGTAATAGGTCTTTTGCTTTTTAAAAGGGATAAACTGAACATGATTAATGCCTACTTGATAAAGAGATTCTATTAATTTAAGAGTTTCTTTATCGTCATCATTTACAATTAATACTTTTGTATGGGCAGGGATTTTCAGTAATTCATTTATATGCTTATGATGAATTGTTCTATTTCCTACAATTTCATGTGCATGCTGAACGTCTAATCTGTTCTTCATTTCATGATATATACTCTCTGATGAATAAAGAACAACATCTCCATCAATTTTTCTTGGTAATTCTTCATCAATCGCAAAGCATTCAATAAAAATATAATCGCCTAGCAACTCTTTTAATTGATTGTGTAAAATGATTCTAGTTTGCTTGCTTCCTGTTATTAAAACTAATTTCTTTTTCATCGTATGGACACCTTTCTACAGGCCTTTAACTTGACTTGCCTTCAGAGATTAGTCTTGGAATACTATACCTATCATTTTATACTTTGCTGTGCATTTCATCTAGCGGACGTTTGTCCCTTTTGTAAATAAAAATAAGTAGAAAAAAGCGCCTCCACTTTAATGGGTGGAGGCACGATATGCTAAAGTGCTAGATGCATTGAATTACTTTTTTCTCATTTAATGTCTACGTTTATTGGTTTGATATCTAAGGCTACTTTCACAATAGAGTAATCGTCTTTTTGACCGTCGGTATAAGCCCAATAGCCATTGCTTTCAGGGCTTTTTCTGAAGGTAAGCTCAAAACCTTTGCCTTGGTTAAACGCATAGCTCTTTATTTCTTTGCTCTGAGCGTTATCGATAAGATCGTAAGCTAAAAATTTCCTTAATACACCGTGCGGAGAGAAAAGACCCGTGTTTGGCCCAACCTTTTCACTGTAGTATTCATTTTTTCTAGTAGATGTTTTAGCTGGGTTTATGACGATTTCTTTTGTTGTGATATTTACTTTATCACCTGGCGTAATACAAGAGATAAGAATATTTTTGTAATCACTCGGAAATTTGTCATTTGCCTGTACCTTTGCTAAGTCAACTAGCGTAATACCGCCTCTTCCAACAACTTCTATTTGTTTTTCTTTATTGTTTACCACCATAGCAGTATCTTCATCGATGCCGTAAGAAAGCTGATTTTTATTTCCTTTTTCATATGCTGTTGCAATAAGGCGTCCTAGTCTTGCTTTGTTGTCAAAATGCTGATCTACAAGACCGTATTGGAAAAAGCCGAGCCCTTTTTCTAAATAAGCAGGACCGCCTTCTTGCTGAGCCATATCATCGTACGTGTCTGTAAATCCGTATGAAAGCGCTCCGTAGCTATCTCCGCCAGCCAGCATAGTATTACTCATAATTGCCGCTCCGGCACTCGTACCGCCAAGTACTGCCCCGTTTTTATACGTATGCCATATGGCTTGTAAAACTTTTGAGTCCGAACCATTTTCATTACGCAAGGAGCCCGTAATCAAGGTTTGATCTCCTCCTACAAACCAAATGCCTGTTAGCCCTTTAACTTTTTGGGCTAGTTTATCACTGTTCATATTTGTTTTCCAAGTCAACTCATCTTCAGAAGTTCCTTTAAAGTCGTGGTTTGAAATAGGTAAAATCTCTATATTTTCTGCCTTCACTCCGTATTTAACTAAATCACTTTTAAACTGATTAGAGGAGTCGAACTTAGTACTTGCTGCAGGAACAATCCCTATTTTGGCCTGCTTTCCTCCTGCAAGAGTAATAAACTTGTCATACACGCTTGAATTACTGCTTCCAAGCGCTCCTCCTGCAATTAAGAGATTACCTTTAATCTCGTCGTATGCAGGACTTTCAGATGAAGAAAAAGTAGGTTTTTTATACGTTAAACTAGTTTTTTTATCCGGTTGAAATTTTACGGTTTTAGGTGTAATGTCCATTCTTACATTGACAATGGAATAATCATCTTTTTGTCCATCAGTATACCGCCAGTAGCCGTTTGTGTCATTATCCTTTTGGAAAGCAATTTCGTATCCAGACCCTTTACTGTCATAAACATAGCTGTTAGCAGATTTCATTGATTTATTATCAACGAAAGAATATGATAAATAAGCCTTTAATCTTCCATACGGTGTAAAAACACCCGTAGCAGGCAGTGCGTTAAAGGAATAATATTCAAACCCCTTTGTTTCTACTTTATCTTTTGGAAATTCAAATGACTTTAAATGAAAGTTAATTTTATCTCCAGGAGATAAGTAACTGACTTTTATGTTCTCTAAGCCTGAACGCACTTTTTGCTTAGATATAAGCTTAGCTTTGCTCATATCTAATACAGCTACTCCGCTTCTTCCAACGACTTCAACCTTTTGATCTTTATTGTTAACGACCATAGCAGTATCTTCGTCTACACCGTATGCAAAGTTTTTTTCTTTGTCACGTTCAGCATTATACGCAGCTACTGCCAGTCGTCCAAGTCGTGCTCGTTCATCCATATGCTGATCAATTATGCCGTGTTGGAAAAATCCCAGCCCTTTTTGAACTGATAGAGGCTCGTATTCTTTCTTATTGTGTTGGTTTTCGTTTACATGTTTATTTTCCTTGTTTCCTATACTTTCTTTTAAAGCTCCTAGACTGTCTCCTCCTGTAATCATGACGTCACTCATAATTGCAGCTCCTGCACTTGTACCTCCGATAACTGCTCCCTTACGATATATATCCCAGATAGCTTTTAACGCTTCAGAATCGTTTCCATTATTTTCACGAAGGGAATCCACAATTTTTGTTTGGTCTCCTCCAACAAACCAAACTGCCGTTAGTCCTTTAATCGTACGGGATAACTTCTTGTCGTTCACTTGATTCTTCCAAGTCGATTCATCTTTTTGTGTGTCAGAAAAATCGCGATTGGAAATGGGAAGAATTTGAATAGAATCTGAGTTTACTCCGTATTTCACGAGGTCTTCCTTAAACTTTTCAGAAGACTGCAGCGTTGTGCTAGCAGCTGGAATAATCCCTACTTTGGCTTTTTCTTTTCCCCCAGCAAGCAAGAGAAATTTTTCATATATATCGTGATTGGATGTTCCTACACCTCCGCCGGCAATAACAAGGCTGCCTTTAATGCCCTCAGTATTTTCTTGTGCTTTTGCAAGCAGGGGTGTACTCAACGAAGAAAGTAATGTAAAGCTGATGAGACATGAAACCAGTTTCTTTTTCATTTGAAAGATCCTTTCCACGCAAATTTTAATACCCTTCTCTAATTAGCTCGTATCCTTTCCGCGATACTTTCGATAAATGATATCTAAAACCTGTTATTCAAACGTTCCTTTCACAACAGGGACACCGTC
This sequence comes from Priestia sp. FSL W8-0524, assembly GCF_038005965.1. Taxonomy (NCBI): domain Bacteria; kingdom Bacillati; phylum Bacillota; class Bacilli; order Caryophanales; family Bacillaceae; genus Priestia; species Priestia sp. FSL W8-0524. Next base: position 1,343,201 of record NZ_JBBOUG010000001.1, on the reverse strand, counting down.
TTTTACCATTACTTTACCTTGAGCAAAAACCGTTTTAATTGTTAGCGTCTCTTTGTCTAAAAGGACTAAATCTGCATCTTTTCCGGGTTGAATATGCCCTTTATTGGACAGTTTTAATACTTTGGCAGGATTAGAAGTAATGACTTGAAGAGCTGTTTCTAACGGTACTGATTCCTCTAATACTGCATCTCGTACTTCTTGAAATAAAGAAGACACTTTTCCAACTTGAAGACCTTTATAATCTCCGTTATCATCAAAAAACGGCAGGCTCGCGTTTCCATCGGATGAAAACGTAATGCTGTCAATCGCCACTTTCTCTTCCAGCATGATGCGTAACCCTTTGCTGCACTTAACTTCGCCTTCTTCTAAAAAGTGAGGGATCGTACTAGTCGTAAAATCTACATATCCGCCTCGCTTTGCAAATTGAATTCCTTCTTTAAACAGCTCTTCATTTCTATTAATATGTGTAGGGTGAAACTGACGAATTGGCAGGTCTGTTTTATCTGCGATGTGATTCAATAAAGATAATTTTCGTTCTCCGTCTCCTACGTGAATCTCTAATATTCCGGCTTTCCCTGATAAAATCCCTCCATTGCGAGCAGCGGCAGCCACCTTCACCAGTTCTTCAAATGTCGGTTCAGAAGAACGGTGGTCGGAAATGGCAATTTCACCTACTCCGATAATTTTATCAATTAAAATAAGATCTTCTTCAATGCTATTAGTTAACGTTTTTACCGGTATTTGATAGGAACCTGTGTGAATGAAGCAGCTAATCCCTTCTTCTTCTAACCCTCTTGCTTTGGCCAGAAGGTTTTCCATTCTTCTTGTTGTACCGTCTGTTCCAAGTACACCTACAATAGTTGTAACACCGGCAGTTGTTGCATCGGTTAACATTAGTTCAGGAGTGCGTGTTTTATATCCACCTTCTCCTCCTCCGCCAATAATATGAACATGTGAGTCAATGAAGCCTGGAGCTATAATGTGATTAGCGGCATCTACAACATCAATAGGAATGGACGTATTTACATGATCAATACAATCTTTTATAAGGATGATTTTGCTGTCTGCAAGCAATATATCTTTTTTTCCTAAGTGCTGTGGTGCATATACTTCTGCGTTTTTGATTAAGGTTAACAACTTCTATTCCTCCTAGTAAGCTCAACTTACAAATTACATTTTTCTATCTCTTAAAATGGCCCGTAATTGATAAAATAAGCAATCACAACGGCTATTAGACCAATCACATATTGAATAAGGACTAACGGCAACACCCATTTTGCCCACTTTGTCCATGAAATCCCCGCAATCGCTAAGCCAGCCATCAATGTTCCAGCCGTTGGGAAGATAATATTTCCGATGCCGTCTGCAAAAGAAAAAGATAATACAGCCGTTTGTCGCGTAATATCAAGCAAATCTGCAAGAGGGGTCATGATTGGCATCGTCAGCATCGCATGACCCGTTCCAGACGCTAAAATAAGATGAATCAGCGCTTGGAAGTTGTAGATTCCGATGACGCTTAAATATCCCGGAATATGTTGAATAGCTCCAGATACTTGATGAAGCATAGGGTCTACAATATGACCTTCATTTAAAACAACAAGAACTGCGCGAGAAACTCCAATAACAAGCGCTCCTCCAACTAGTGCTGCTGCCCCGTTTGTAAACGACTTAACCGTATTTTCAACAGAGAGCCTTCCAATAATCCCAATCACCACTGTCAAAATCACAAACAGAGAGGCAATTTCAGTAATGTACCACTTATATTTAATAACACCAAAAGCAAGAATTACATAGTTAACAAGAAATGCTGCCATAATCCATTTATGCTTTCTAGTTAACTTCGCATCAGAGTTTAAAAGTTTATGTGCATTAGTTATGCTGTATTTTCCGTATGTTCCTATAGAAGGACTTCTTTTCACTTTCATCGCATATCGGTAGACAAACCATACTGAAACAGCATAAACAACTACGAATAAGATGAGACGAAAGCCCATTCCAGAAAACATAGGAAGCTCTGCTACTCCTTGTGCAACACCTACTGTAAATGGATTCATAACAGCCGTAGTAAAACCAGCCGATGCGCCAATTAAAACAATAGCAGTCCCTGTTAATGCATCGAATCCAAGAGCAAGTGCCAGCGGAATTAAAAGAGGAATATAAGCTAGCGTTTCTTCCGCCATCCCCATTAAAGAACCGCCTACCGCAAAAAATAGCATCATAACAGGAATTAATAATTTTTCTCTAGTAGCAAGCTTTTTAGCCATCGTTGTAATCAATACATCTACTGTCCCCGTAGCGCTTAGTACACCAAAGAAACCGCCGATAATTAATACAAAAAAGATAATGTCGGCTCCTTCTACCATTCCTGTATGTATCGCTTTGACCATATCAAAGAATCCAACAGGTGTAGAACCAATCCATTTAAACGACTGAGGATCTACCGTTGTTCGTCCGTCTACTTCTACACGTGCGTATTCTCCGGCTGGCAAGATATACGTTAAAATAGTAGCAATCACAAGAAAGCCTAACAATAAAGCAAAAACGTTTATTTTTCTCTCTTTTTTCCGTACCTTATTTAATGAACTCATTTCCTTTTGCGGTTCACTCATTCTTCTTCTCCCCTTCATTGTGAAATAGTAACTTTAAACAGACATCTCGTTCTTTAAAAGCAGCTTCCTTATCTGCAGCTACACATTGCTCCTTTCTCTTGTGTTCTTCACATATAGTACAAGCAATTTTCGTGCCAACGTATAACCGTTTAATTTTCTGAATTATGATATAATTAAAATGTATTTTAGGTGTTAATTGGGTGTTTTTTAAAATTTAATAACGCCAATTAAGAAGCTAGTTGATAGAAAATCTGGAGCATGAAACCATTAGCTAGTTCTTTTTTTAAAAAGGGGCAAAACGAAAGATAAAAGAATTTAATCTATAGACATAAAAAAATACTACACTCAAATGGCTAGCTGAAAAACATGCGGATTACAAACTTACAAAAGTGGCTGCTACAGTAGAACACGCACTTTATCAAACGCTTCAAGATGAAGTGAAAACGAAAGATTTAGGCGGACATGCCTCTACATTGGAGTTTACAGCAGCTATTTTAGAGAAAATAAAATCCACGCAAAATTAACAGCAATTTATCCATTCTATAGAGGTGATCATAATGAAAAAAAGAAAGATTATTATGGACTGTGATCCAGGTCATGATGATGCTATTGCTATTATTTTGGCTGCCGCACGACCGGAATTAGATATTTTAGCGATCACAACTGTTTCGGGAAACGCAGAAATTGAAAAAACGACAGTGAACGCTTTGAAAGTGTGTGATTTAGTATTTTTACATAACGTGGTTGTCTCAAAAGGAGCAAGTGAACCATTGATTCGCACGCGTGAAAACGCTCCTAGTATACATGGTGATTCAGGGTTAGACGGCCCTGAGTTCCCTCCTCTGTCTCGCAGCTGGAGTGAAGAACACGGAGTAGATACTATTATACGAATGGTAAAAGAGTCAGAAGATCCCGTTACACTTTTACCTACAGGCCCTTTAACAAACATTGCCTTAGCTTTAATGAAAGCTCCAGAAATGAAAGAAGACATTGAAGAGATTATCCTTATGGGCGGTGGAACCTTCGGGAACTGGACACCAACGGCTGAGTTTAATATTTGGGCAGATCCAGAAGCGGCTAAAAAAGTGTTCGATAGCGGCATCCCACTCGTAGTAATGGGGTTAGATATTACGCATCAAGCCGTTGCAACAGATGACGTTATTAACCAAGTCATGAACATCGATAATAACGTAGCAAAAAAGGTCGGGGAATTATTAGCATTTTTTAAATCTGCCTATAAAGAAACCTTTGGATTTAATGGCCCTCCTGTTCACGATGTATTGACCGTTGCTTATTGTGTAGCTCCAGAACTATTTACGCTAAAAGAAGTTAATATTGTAGTAGAAACACGCGGAGAATACACGGCTGGAACAACTTCAGTTGATTTGCTTGGAGTCACAGGGAGGAAACCCAATGCTAAATTCGGTTTAACTCTTGATGTAGACGGATTTTGGAATTTAATGATTAAGGCTCTCAAAACATATTCAGCTTCGTAATGTTCATCTAGAAGATAAATTTTATAGAGGCAGCACCAGAACGTCGAGTTCACAACTTGCTGGTGCTGTCTTACGTTTATTCATACTATCTAGCTGTTTTTTTCGCTTTTTGATTGAGCATTAAAGTAATGATTGAAGCAACAATCACACCTGTAATCAAGCAGTTGGATATATCTTTATAAATTACTCCCATTACTGTCCCGCCTATAACACCTACACTAATGAGTGAAATCCGTTCTCTTTGGTTCATAATTTATCCCTCCATCTTTTTTAACAAAATATTTAATTTATGAAGAGCAAACTGCAGGTCTATTTGCTCTTCTTCATTTAATTTGGAGATATTTGTATTGAAATTACTATAAATCCCTCTCCATTTTTCTTCTTGAATATTTTTTCCTTTAGACGTTAATGAGACTAAAACTGCACGCTTATCTCGCGGATCAGGCATTTTGATTAAATATCCTTCATTTTCTAATTCACTGATAACATTCGTTAACTGTTGTTTGGCAATATTTAATCCATTACTAATTTCCTTAATATTCAAATCTCTTTTTTTCATATACATGAATTCAACTACGTGATTTTGTAAATGTGTTAATTTCACTTCATTCTTGTTTAAGTTCTTAAAGTTTTCAAATAAAACCGGTATTAAAGCGATATATTCCTTAGCCAGTTTTTCCTCCATAAGATACTCACCTTCTTTAGTAAATATATTATTACTAATTTTAAATAAAAACAATATAAATAGTTTATTTTAGTAAAAATATATTTACTAAAATCCATACACACTTCTAAAGTTATGTTATCTCGCTCTAAAAAAAAGTTTATTAATCCTATGTAAGCAGCTATTTAACGATAAAAAAAGCAAGGAAGTATACTCCCTTACTTTCTGTTTACAACTCCCGTTAAAAAATTCAAAAATACATGTACGCCTGCTTTTACAGTTATTTCTCTTACATCACGCAGCGGATCTAGACAAACGATATCCATTGCTTGAACAAGCGGATGACTCCCAGCCGTGTATACCGCTTCAAACAATTCCTCCGTTCTCATTCCCCCTGTGGTTCCTGCTGGAACTCCAGGTGCGTAAGCAATATCTAACACGTCCATATCAACGGTTAAATAGATCATGTCTACTTCTTTGCTCAGCTGTTTTAGTACTTCTTTCACCGTATGAGTTACTCCCGCTTTTCTTGCTTGCAGTAGCGTTACATAATGAACGCCTTTGCTATCCGCATATTCCTTTAACGATTTTGAGTTGTAAAACCCGTGAAGCCCAATATTCCATACATGAGTTGCATCAATTGTGTTGCTTTCAATTAAATTTCGTATGGGTGTTCCGTTAGAAGGGCCATTGTCTTCTAAGCTTCGTAAGTCAAAGTGCGTATCAAACTGTAAAATTCCTATTTTCTGTTCGGGATGTGACTCTTTCCATCCTTTTACTAACATAGCTGTAATGGAGTGGTCTCCTCCGAGCATAACAGGCAGCGCATGCGGATGACATTTCCGCATAGACATCATCGCTTCTTTTATATACTGATGAGACTTCTCTATATCCGTTACGTGCTGTTTGACGTCACCTAAATCCAACACTGACAAGGAAGTCAAATCCGTATCATACTCAATATGATACGGATTAAAGGATTTCCAGAGTTTCCTCATGGCCATTGGCGTCTCACTGGCTCCAGAAGCGCTAATGGAGGATCTTGAAAGAGGCACGCCCAAAACCGTAATATCTATCGATGTAAAGTCGACTTTGCACCCATCTTCAACTGTCTGAATCCAATCACTTACTTTTGGGTCAGAAGTACTTTGACGCTGCCAGCAAAAAGGCGGTCGATCAAGCTGTGGGTACGGATAGTTCATGTAAAACACCGCCTTCAACCACAACTTTCCCATCTTTTAATACCGTGTCTACAAGATTTACGGCATAGTTATACTGCAGCGTTTGGTAATTGGGCGCATCAAATAGCACTAAATCGGCTTTTTTACCTACTTCAATACTTCCGATTTGATCCCCTTTGCCAATGGCATGAGCCGCGTTGATCGTACAGGCTGTTAAAACTTCTGCTGGCGTCATTTTCATCGTTAAACAAGCTAAATTCATAATAAACGGCAGCGATTCCGTAGGAGAAGACCCTGGGTTTCGATCTGTAGACAAAGCAACCGGTACCCCTGCTTCGATCATTTTTCTAGCACGCGCCGGCTCTTCCATTAAAAAGAATGCAGTACCCGGCAATAGAACGGCTATAACTCCGCTTTCAGCCATTTGCTTAATTCCTTGATCCGATGCTTTTAATAAATGATCCGCAGACACAGCTCCCACTTTAGCCGCTAATTCTGCCCCGCCAAAAGACACAATTTCATCGGCGTGGATTTTAGGTTTTAGTCCGTATGCTTTTCCAGCTTGTAAAATACGCTCTGACTGTTCAACTGTAAACACACCTTCTTCACAAAATACATCACAAAACTCCGCTAGCTCTTCTTTTGCAACAATTGGTATCATTTCTTCAATAACGTGTTGAACAAACGCATCTTCATTCCCTTTGTACTCAACCGGCACCGCATGAGCTCCCATAAAGGTTGAAACAACATCTACTGGATGCTGTTCATTCAGTTTCTTCGCTACTTTTAATTGTTTGATTTCATCTTTAAGATTTAAACCGTACCCGCTTTTGGCTTCGACAGTTGTAACTCCGTACTGCAGAAATTTATTTAAACGTTTTGTAGATTGCTTGATTAGCTCCTCTTCTGTTGCTTGTCGTGTACTAACGGTTGTTTGTAAAATTCCTCCTCCCGCTTTTAAAATATCAATATACTTTGCCCCGTTTAAGCGCATTTCTAATTCTTTTTCACGACTGCCTCCAAACACAAGGTGAGTGTGGGGATCAATTAACCCAGGCGTTACGATTTTTCCTTCGGCATCAATTATATTAATAGGTTCATGGATATGCTCAAGGTATTCCTGCGCTTTGACGTCAGGTCCAACAAATACAATTCTTCCATTTTTCACGAGTACGCTGCCATTTTCAATGATTCCTAGAGCTGACATTTCTTCCTCTCGTCTAGGCTTACTTCCGCCTTTAACCGTAATGACTTGTTCAGCGCATTTGATATACGTAATAGTCATACGTATCCCTCCTTTTTTATTCATGTAACGCAGGAATTTGTATCCCTTTTTCTTTTGCAGTTTGAATGGCCTTATCATAGCCGGCGTCTACATGACGAACAACACCCATGCCAGGGTCTGTTGTTAAAACACGTTCTAGACGTTTGGCGGCATCTTCCGTCCCGTCTGCTACTACAACCATTCCAGCGTGCAGAGAATACCCCATACCTACTCCTCCTCCGTGGTGAACGGATACCCAGCTTGCGCCTGCTGCCGTATTGACTAATGCATTTAAAATAGGCCAGTCTGCTACTGCATCACTGCCATCTTTCATTGCTTCAGTTTCACGATTTGGCGAAGCCACAGAACCGGCATCTAGATGATCTCTGCCAATAACGATAGGCGCTGACAGCTCTCCGTTTGCTACCATGTCATTAATAATTTTTCCGAAGCGCGCTCTTTCTCCGTAGCCTAGCCAGCAGATACGAGCCGGCAACCCTTGAAATTCAATTTTTTCTCTCGCCATTTTAATCCAGTTGCAAAGATGCGTATTATCCGAAAACTCACGTAAAATGACTTCATCTGTTTTATAAATATCTTCTGGGTTTCCTGACAAAGCGACCCACCTGAACGGTCCTTTTCCTTCACAGAACTGCGGACGGATGTACGCTGGGACAAATCCCGGGAAATCAAATGCATTCGCGACACCTTCATCGAGCGCCACTTGGCGAATATTATTGCCATAGTCAAAAGCAACCGCGCCTTTTCTTTGCATCTCTAACATAGCTTGAACGTGAATAGCCATACTTGCTTTTGATTGTTTTATATATTCATTTGGATTTGTATTCCGCAATTTTTCTCCTTCTGCTAAGCTGACTCCAATCGGCAAATATCCGTTAAGCGGATCATGTGCCGATGTTTGATCTGTCACAATATCTGGGATAAATCCTCGCTTTATCATTTCAGGAAGAATCTCGGCTGCATTTCCAACTAATCCAATGGACAGCGCTTTGCCCAATCTTTTTGCATCTTCAGCTAACTTGATTGCATCAGCTACACTTTCGACTACCGTATCGCAATACTTTGTTTCGATACGTTTTTCAACACGCGTGCGATCAACATCAATTCCAATGACAACGCCGCCTGCCATCGTAACGGCTAGTGGTTGTGCACCTCCCATTCCTCCTAATCCAGCTGTTAACGTAATGGTTCCTTTCAAAGTTCCGTTAAAATGCTGGTTGGCACACTCAGCAAATGTTTCATACGTTCCTTGAACAATGCCTTGGCTTCCGATATAAATCCAGCTTCCTGCAGTCATTTGCCCGTACATCATTAACCCTTTTTTATCGAGCTCATGGAACGTCTCCCAATTCGCAAAAGCAGGAACAAGATTTGAATTTGCTAATAAAACACGCGGCGCATCACTGTGCGTTTTAAAAACCGCAACCGGCTTGCCGGACTGTATGAGAAGCGTTTCATCTTCTTCTAATTCTTTTAACGTATCTACAATACGATCGAACGCCTCCCAGTTACGGGCTGCTTTTCCGATCCCTCCGTATACGACTAACTTTTCCGGATGCTCTGCTACTTCGGAATCTAAATTGTTTAGAAGCATGCGAAGAGCGGCTTCTTGTACCCAGCCTTTTGTCGTTAGTTCTGTTCCACGAGGTGCTTTTATTCCACTTTGTTTTGTCTCCATTTCGTTTTCCTCCTCTATAAAAATGAAAAACTGTTAAACTAACTTTTTATTACAGTGCTAGTTCATAATTCGTATCTTGCACAAAAGTTTTGAAATCAGCTGCTAACGCCTCAATATCACGTGAGAAAATTCGATCTTTCATAATGGTTGGTACGGTTTTTCTAATTCTTGAATACATTTTTCTTGTTTCTGAAGCAAGTTTATCCACTCCTTGAATATCGGCTGCTTGAGCCGCACAAATTGCTTCGATTGATAGAACTCTTCTTGTATTTTGGATAATTTGATAAGCATGACGTGCAGCAGTCGTTCCCATGCTGACATGGTCTTCTTGATTCGCTGAAGATGGGATAGAATCAACACTTGATGGATGCGCTAATACTTTATTTTCGGAAACTAATGAAGCCGCAGCGTATTGAGTAATCATGAGCCCGGACTCTAGACCTGGATCTGCACTTAAAAATGCGGGCAGCCCGCTAAGCTGAGGGTTTACTATTCGTTCAATGCGCCGTTCAGAAATATTCCCAAGCTCCGCCATTGCAATTCCTAGAAAATCCATAGCAAACGCAATGGGCTGCCCGTGAAAATTCCCTCCAGAAATTACTTTGCCGCTGTCAGCAAAGATGAGCGGGTTATCAGTTGCTGAATTAATCTCAATTAACAGCTTTTCTTTTACATAATTTAAAACTTGATAAATAGCACCATGAACTTGAGGAATGCAGCGCAGTGAATAAGCATCTTGCACTCTTATTTGACCTTGAGAAGTAGTTAATTGACTGCCTTCTAAGTACGAAAGAATTCGGGCAGCTACCTGCTGTTGTTCCGGGTAAGGTCTTACTGCATGTGACTCAGGCATGAATGCTTCTACAATACCTTGCAGACCTTCTAATGTCAGTGCTGCAATTCCGTCAGCAAGATCAGCGAGCTTTTGAGCTTCAAGGTACGAAACTACTCCTACAGCCGTCATTGCCTGAGTGCCGTTGATTAAAGCTAGCCCTTCTTTTGCCTGTAATTGTATAGGTTCAAGCCCTGCTAGCTTTAAAGCATCTTCTCCTTGCATTCGCTGACCATTATATACAGCTTCTCCTTCTCCAACTAGCAGCAGCGCTAGATGTGATAACGGGGCTAAGTCACCGCTAGCTCCAAGCGAACCTTGACTCGGGATAACCGGTACTACGTTTTGGTTTAAGCAATCGATAAGAAGCTGCAAGGTTTCCAGTCGTATTCCGGAATACCCTTTAGCTAATGCGTTCGCTCGTAAAAGCAGCATGACTCTGCTTACTTCTAACGAAAATGGCTCTCCTAGTCCGCAGGCATGACTGCGAATCAGGTTAATCTGCAGATCAGCTAAGTCTGTTTTTGAAATAACCGTATCACTAAACTTTCCAAATCCCGTATTCACTCCGTAAATTACGTTGTTGTTCGTAATGCTCTCTTCAACTAACGTTCTGCTTTTTTGTATATGTTCAACTGCGTGATCGCTAATTTTCACGGAGTATCCTTGGTAAATAACTTTGTAAATTTGGTCGAACGTCAGTGAATTTCCATCAATTTGAATAAACATCATACCCGCTCCCTTGTTAAACTGTAGACTGCCTTTTCTTTTTGAACACAAAAAGGGGCTATATCAAAGAGGAAACAAGCTCCTTTTGATATAGCCCCCTATAAACTAACCTACTTACACTATGGGCTTTTATTAATAATCAGTATTTCACTTATACATACAATCGCTAAATGACTAAATCACTATACACTTTAAGCTGTACAACTTAAAGCAACTAGGGTACCTACACTAAGTATTACGCTGAATTAATCATTTGTCAATTATTATTTAAGAAAATTTTAAATAATCTGAAATAAAATCGTTATTTCTTATAGCAGCGATGATTCACGGCTGCACAATTTTATTTTTTAAACGTTATCGGACGTTCATGTCGCTTGGGTGCGGACCTTTGCGGCGGTTGCTGTTTAATCCATTAATCTCTGCCATATCATCAGCAGTAAGTTCAAAATCAAACACGTTAAAGTTTTCTTCTATTCTAGACGGTGTAACTGACTTAGGAATGACAATTGTGTTGTTCTGTAAGTGCCAGCGCAATACAACTTGAGCCGGAGTTTTGCTATGTACTTCAGCAATTTTTTGAATAACCTCGTCTTGTAACACTTCTCCTCCTTGATCAAGAGGGCTCCATGCTTCCACGAAAATATTATGTTTGGCGCAAAACTCTTTTAATTCATTTTGAGCAAGATACGGATGGCACTCAATTTGGTTTAAAACAGGCGTTACGTCACATTCATTTAACAAGCGCTCCAAATGCTCAATTTCAAAGTTGCAGACGCCAATTGCTTTTACTTTGCCATCGTGATAAAGCTTTTCTAATGCTTTATACGTCTCCACATACTCATCATATTGAGGAGTAGGCCAGTGAATCAAATATAAATCCACATAATCAAGTCCTAATCGTTCTAGGCTTTCATCAAACGCACGTAGTGCATTTTCATAGCCTTGGTCGCTGTTCCAAACTTTTGTTGTAATAAACAGCTCTTCCCGAGGAACAGAAGATTCTTTAATCGCTTGACCTACTCCTTCTTCATTTTTATAAATCATAGCTGTGTCGATAGAGGTATATCCAACTTCAATTGCTTTTGACACTGCAGCTGCTGCTTTGTTATCTTCTACTTGCCATACGCCAAATCCAAGCTGAGGCATTTTTAAGCCGTTGTTTAATGTGACAATATTCATTTTACATGTCTCCTTTTTTGTTAAAAAGTTCAAAGTTTTAATGATGGTGCCAGCCGATCAGCATAGCAACCTGGCCCATTATAATGCCGACTGGGATTCCTACAATCATGGCTCCAAATCGAAATTTAAAAGACCATGCCCGCGGTACAAGGGAAAACAAATAAATCATACTCATCGTTGCCATACATGTACTGCTAAAGAAACTGACGATAGTGTGTAAATTTGGCATTCCTTCTCCTCATTTCACTAGAACATTTGCGCCTTTTCAATTTCATCATTTATCTTTTGTTCTAATGCCTATGTTTTCGCAGCCGACATAGTTACATTCGTCAAAGGGTTCCGTAATCCTGCTTCAATCAGCTAAAAATACTTTACCTACGTAACTTTTTTAATTAAAACGAATATGTGCTTTTAACTGAGAAGTTGTGTATAATTTCCGTATATACAAAATAATAAGAATTTTTTATTTCAAAGAGAAACTGTACATCCTCTGTAAGGCAATCATACATATTTGCAAGAGTTAACGAAAGGAATGGATATAAAAATGGCGATTGAAAGAGTAAAAGCATATTTTAAACAATATGGCATGGAGAATCGAATTATTGAAATGGATGAGTCCAGTGCTACTGTAGAACTGGCAGCGCAAGCTTTAAAATGTGAGCCGCAACGGATCGCAAAAAGTCTTTCTTTTAACGCAGAAGGAACCGTTCTATTAATTGTGGCAGCAGGAGATGCGAAAATTGATAATCGAAAATATAAAGAAGAGTTCGGAACCAAAGCAAAAATGCTTGGAGCAAGTGAAGTAGAAACGCTGATTGGTCATGCCGTAGGCGGAGTATGCCCATTTGCCGTTAATGAAGGTGTTCACGTGTATCTAGATGAATCTCTGAAACGTTTTGTTACCGTTTTCCCTGCCTGTGGAAGTGGAAATAGTGCAATTGAATTAACAATACCCGAACTAGAAGAATTTTCGAAATGCTTAAAATGGGTTAATGTGTGCAAAGGATGGAATGAATAACTTAGGTAAATTAAGGTACAGATATACATAAAATAAATCAATCAGTACGCCAATAAGCTGAAACAGTTTTTTGTTTCAGCTCATTGGCGTACCTAAACGAATTTATGAAACAGCTTAACCCAACCTAGGTAAGAAACCCCTAAGAGAAATACAAAAAGAAATAGTAAAGGAATGTTCCTAGGGATAAAAAGCCAGCCGTCTAACGTATTCCACAGAAATTCACTTTTATTTGCTTTTCTCATCATTTTCACCTCAAGCAGATTTACTATTTTGTATTCAAAAATTCTTTTACATAGTTATATACAGTATCTTCAACTTATGACCTTTTTTCAAGAAAAACGCGCACGAAAAATGGACTGAATCTGAATCTTCTTAATGTATACCTGTTATGTACTCATTCATCGTCTTAGTTTCATCTGTAAAAAAGAAGAAGCCTACATGTTTAGATGCAGGCTTCTTCTCGTTGATTCAGTCTTTCCTTTGTTTGCCTAGTCAGGCCCTTTCGTTACGTATATCGGTTCATAACCAAAGTGCCTTGCGTGAGATACGGATATCTACTTTCAATTTGCGGTAATACATTTGCTGAAGTCGCTGTTAAGCCTTTCAAAACTAATCAGTCCCTTCAAACGCTAAGTATTTAACCTTTCACAACAACCATTTGCATGATAGCTGCTGTACTATATGTGTACCCCGTATTTATATAGTAAAACCTAAAAAAAACAATTTTTTATTACATGTAATTTTCTAGACTTTATAGCAAAGAAAAGTTAGATAGTATAGGTGAAAGAAGCACGACAGCCATTAGCGCTCTACTGTTCAGATTCACGCATTCAAAGAAAAAATCTGAACTTGAAATTCAAAAAATTATTTAATGTATGGTTTCATCAATTTTTTGAAATGCATCTTCAAGTGAAGTATATCCGTTTGTTTCTCCTTCGTTACCTTGAAGAGTCCATTCTTGCTTTTCGACTGCTAATTTCCCGTCTTTATCTTTTAGATAAGGTCTGTTAACCATAAACACATGATCATTCTTTTTTACTGTGTAGCCAAGATAATAGTGATTACCTTCTCCTTCCTCTTCATATACGGAGACGCCTTGAAGGTTATATTTGTTTAAAATGTCATCCATATGATGAGTCAGTTCACTTACAATCGCTTCTCTTCCTACATATTCCACATTTCATACCCCTTTTCATTTCGATTTATACTTAGCATTCCCTTGAGCATATTCAATTACACTATCTTTCAAACGTTGTATGAACAAAGCAAGTCAATATAATAGTCATTCATTACATAGTAATAAAAAAGCTACCTCACTATAATGCAACGAAAAAACATTGCTAAGTGAAGTAGCTTTTTTGTTACCGAAATCTACAGAGAAACTTGATTATAGTTCAGTTAAAATAATCGGTTCACCGTTTGTTACAACAATCGTATGTTCACATTGTGCTACAAGACTATTATCAGGTGTAACAAACGTCCAGCCGTCGTCTCCGCGTTCAATGATATGATCAGCCTTCATAGAGATAAACGGCTCTACAGCAATAACAAGACCTTTTTTCAAGAGGGCTTTATCCATTGGATCATAATAGTTTAAAATGTGGTTAGGAGCGTCATGCAAGCTGCGGCCAACACCATGACCCGTTAAGTTTTCAATAACAGCATATCCGTTTTGGTGTGCAAAGTTAGAAACAGCACGACCAATTTGATTTTGTTTTGAACCAGCTTTTACTTTTTTCATAGCTGCCCAAAATGCATCTACTGCAGCTTGACACAGCTTTTCTTTTTCTTCGTCTTGTCCAATAACAAATGAAATACCCGTATCCGAATAATAGCCATCAAGTACTGCGGATACATCCACATTTACTAAATCGCCATCTTTTAATACGCGGTCTCCCGGAATACCGTGAGCCACTTCTTCGTTGACACTAATGCACGTTACACCTGGGAAATTATATTCTTTTTCAGGTGCAGAAATAGCACCGTGTTCATCTAATATTTTTTTACCGATCATATCAAGCTCTTTTGTTGTCATACCTGCTTTTGCTTGTTTTTTCATTTCTTCGCGCGCAAGTGCAACGATACGTCCAATTTTGCGTAAACTTTCTAAATCCTGTTCGTTACCAATAATCATAAAAAAACACTTTCCTTCCTCGAAATATATATCCTATCCGATTTTATCATATTTTTATGAGGATTTTTCAAAAGACCTTTTAAGAACTAAAATGTACGATTAATTAGACTAGTAAGATATTTATCATATGTAAAAATCCTCTTCATTAACCTATGAAATTCAAAAAAGCATGCTACTTCACCGCAGCATACTTTTTTATGTTATATAAAAGCTGCCTTAGTAAGCGGCAGCTTTCACAATTCCTTAATCCACTGTTTCAAATTTCACTTCATTAAACAAACTAGTAGAATTCCACACATTCAGCCCAGCATAACCTTCTGAAAAGGTAGGGTCCATCGTATCGATCACCGGCTTATCATCGAGATAAACTTGAATGTGTTCTCCTTCAGCCGTCACTTTTAGATGGTAATCCGTATTTGTCTTTAAATCCAGCTTTCCCCCATCATCGTAAATAATGAGATCCTTGCCTATTCCGTCTCTAAACGCAATGAGCTTTATTTGATTATTCAGCACATCTACATTCGCAGCATAAGCATTGTTTGCCTGTTCATCCGAACGGAATACTAGCGCTCCTGCTCCTGTAGAATTTGAAACAGAATCGTCTAACACCTTTATCTTTGCTTCATATGTGAAATTTTTTGCTTCTTTTGATGATAAGGTAAAGGAATCTTCTTTGCTTCGTCCTTGTTTTCCGTTAATCGTATCGGCCCATAGTCCGCTAATATTCTTCCATCCAGATAAGTTTGTATCAACAGGACTTTTATTCCAAATAGATTTTAACGGATACATCTTAAGAGAATTTAATTTTACAGCGCCTCCTTTGCTGTAAAGCTTTATTTTATTACTTGAAAGCGTCGGAAAGAGCTGGTCTGTTATTACTGCAGTGCCGTCATTGCCAAATACTTCTACAGACGAATGGTCTACAAACATATGGAGCTTAATCTTTCCCTCTTTTGGAAGCATGGGAGCAGAGTGTTTGCCTTTCACATTTTTACCAAAATTAAAACTTCCAGAGTGTGTTCGATCAACAGATAATTGCTGCTTGTTTATGTTATAGCTGACTTTTGTATTTTCGCTGCCTTCTTTTTGAATTTGAAAACCAAATTCTTGTGCATCTGTATTTGAAACATCGAATTCTGCAATGATTTCATATTTGTTTTCCTGTATGCCTGAAAGAAGATTTTTGTTTTCAGTAACCATCAGATTCTTCAACACCTTTTTTTCTTGCTTATTGCGAATTGAATCAATTGAAACAGGTATTTGTTTTAAACGAAGCCCTTTTGCTGTGTTGGTGAGTTCTATTTTTCTTGGGATTGACATAGAGCTTCTCCAAGTAGTAGTTGGGGTATTGTTGGCATATTGCCAGTTGCTCATCCAGCCTAGCCAATACTTTTCTCCGTTATCTCCTTCAACTCCGCTCCAATCTACAGCGGCATAAAAGTCGGCACCATAATCTGTCCAAAGCACTTCCTCTGGCGGGTTTTCATTTTTAAATGTTTTTCCGTCAAAATCACCAACAAAGTACTGCATACCTGAACCTCCAGCTGCCGCTCCATCATTGATGCTGACTTGCAGCACCCATTTTTTCTTTGTGCTGTCTCCATCAACCGGCAGTTGAAGTAAAGTAGGACACTCCCAAATGCCTCCGTTGCTTCCGTGAGTTGAATTCACCCATTCTCCTGACACTGTGTTCCAATCTGAAAGCTCTCCGCCTTCTCTTTGTTTAGCTTCCTCTGGTTCTTTTGCTACACTGTCTACTTTCTCCGGCATTTTTTCTGTATTAAATACATTTACATCATCTAGATTAATATGCCCCCATCCGCCTACAGCTTGATCAACGGCTTTAATGTACAGTACTTCTCCTATATACTTAGAAGCATCCCATACGTAGCGCTGGTACTTTTCATCTGCAAACTTTGTATTCGCTTGACGAATCAATTCTTTATCGTCGGATGCCCGGACTAAGGCTACATAGCGGTTTGTGGGGTCGTTTCCGCCTCCCATTAACAAATTAATTTCACCTGAACCGCTCAATTTAAAATAAGACGAATGTAATTCTCCAGTGGCATTATCGCCATCTTGCTTATCAGAAAAACCCCATAAATGATACTTTCCTTTTTGTTCAAAAAGACCGCTCCAATTTGCGGTTGCATCCGTTACATGATCGTTTGTGAATGCATTTCCCTTTATCGTTTTCCAGCCGGTGAGATCTCCTGTTTCAAAACTTTTATTTTTAATTTCTTTTTCATCTGTATCAATAAACTTTGTCATGTTAACGTCTTGAAACCGGACTGAAGATTGATTAACATGTAGTCCAAACAATCCTTTTGAAAAAGTTTCATCTTTTGCAGTAAGGGTGAAGTTATCGTCTATATGCAAATCAAGTTCATTTCCCGATGCAGTTACTTTTACTTGATGTGATTTGCTCGTATCAATTTTTTCGTTTGTTTCAGCAAGGACAGTTGAAATGCCATTTTGAAGTTTTACTAGTTTGATTGTATCCTTAGAAGCATCTACGCTAGCTATATATCCGTTTTTGGCTTCCGCGTCTGCTCGGAAAAGTAGCGCACCTGAACCATGGTTTTCATCTAAAAATGTCATATTTGACTCGTAAATGAACTGATCTCCCTGTTCTTCACTCATAATATATCCGTCGCTGTTAGATTTACCGATTTTTCCAGCAGCAGTATCATTCCACGTTCCCGTAATAGATTTCCAGTTAGATAGATTGGTTATGAAATTAGATTGATTCGTAAATTTAACATGACGAAAGACAGCTGTGGAATTCCATGCTGTTAGTCCAAACTGACCGTTTTCAAAAGATGCATCACTGCCTTCTAAAACCTGTTTTCCATTTAGCAGTATCTTAAAGTGGTGACTGTTTGCTTCTACTTTCACGTGATACGCTTGTGACGTATCCAGCCTCATTGGCTTTGAAACAACGGTCGTTACGCTTCCTTTCTCTACTTTGTTAAGTGTTAAGAGGTTCTTTTCAGCATCTAAATTGACGGTATATGCGTTTGTTGCATCTTTATTAGAACGAAAAACAAGGCCTCCTGCACCTTCGCGTCCATTCTTTTCTACAAGCATAATTTCTCCCTCTAGAGTAAAAGATTGACCTTTTTGTTCAGACAAAGTATATGAGTAGGCACCGCTTTGACCGTTTGCTTGGATGCCTCCATCAGGTCCAAACTCACTTGCGTATTTCCAATTTTTCAAGTCAGGTGATGTATAAAACATAATTTTATCTTTAGCAGCTAAAGACATCATCCACTGCTTGGTTTGCTCGTGCCAAAACACTTTTGGATCCCGCCAGTCAGGAACTGGGGGATTTGGCATAACAGGATTTCCTTCATATTTGGTCCATGTTCTTCCGCTGTCCGTGCTGTATGCTAGACTTTGCACCTGCCCTTTACTGCCTGAGTGCGTAAAGATAGCTACCATCGCTTCTTTTCCAAATCCTGCGGTATTATTCCAATCGATAACGGCACTTCCTGAAAAGATCTCTCCGTTCTCATCTGGCGAAAGAGCAATCGGAAGGTGTTTCCATTTCACTAAGTCTGTACTAACTGCATGCCCCCAGTGCATAGGTCCCCAGGTGGTACCGTAAGGATAATACTGATAAAAAAGGTGGTACTCCCCGTTATAATAGACCATTCCATTTGGATCGTTCATCCAGTTCGCTTCTGGAGAAAAATGAAATTGATTCCGGTATTTTTCTTGATAATACCCTGTATTATCAGCTAATACAGGGTATACAGAAAACATACTTATGGAACAAGCGACTCCAATCATCAATAACTTTTTGACGGTTCTTTTCATCTTTCTTTCCTCCTTTATTGGCATACTGGCTATGCAAAACATGTTCACCAGCGGATGCTAGAAGAATAGATGACTCCTCTTATTTATCAGCCTAAAAAGCCGATCCAATAACCTCCTATACCGATTAAGAAAATACCGAAAATAATAAGCAGCGGATTTGTACCTTTTCGAAGCATCCATGCTACTAATAAAGTTAGCGCTAAAGGAAGCAGTCCCGGTAAAATACTGTCGAGTACGTCTTGCACGGTTTTCACGACAACTTTACCAGAATCATCTTTGATCCTAGAAACAACCACTGGTATATTAATAGTGGTCCATTTCGAAACCAATGCTCCCATTACAAACAGTCCTAAAATGGATGCACCTTCCGTCAGTTTTTGAATTCGATTGCCTACTAAATCTTTTAAAATTTCTGTTCCTTTTAAATAACCATATTTTAATCCATAATATTTTGTACTTAATCGAATGGCATTAATTAAGATGAAAAACAGCAGTGGCCCGGCAATATTCCCGCCTAACGCAAGAGATGCGCCTAGTGCTGCGAGGACTGGTCGCAGCGTTCCCCAGAAAATAGGGTCTCCTACGCCAGCAAGCGGTCCCATTAATCCAATTTTCATTCCGCTGATGGCTTTTTCATCAAAATCTTTTTTGTTTGCCATTTCTTCTTCCATTGCTGCCGTGACGCCGAATATAGGTGCAGAAATCCACGGATGTGTATTGAACCATTCTAAATGACGCTTTAGTGCTGCATTTCGCTGTGCCCCTGGTCCGTATAAACGTTTAATTGCTGGAATCATCACGTAACAGTAGCCCATTGCCTGAACACGCTCAAAGTTAAATGAACCGAGTAAAAAATTCGAGCGAATAAACATGCTAAAGATGTCTTTTTTCGTTAATCTTTTTTCATTTTCCATCTCTATCCCTCCCTTAAGTTCGCCGTTTAGGCATCTAAATCATCATCGTCGTCATATACTTGTTCGCTCCCTGTAGCTGCGGGAACGCCTGCCGGCTGCATTTGATTTCGCTGCTGCATTACTTGCTGATAAAGAAGGGCTAAACAAAGACCTAACGCCCCAAATCCTACCAGGTTAAACCCTGTAAATGCCGCTAATAAGAACCCGATATAGAAAAAGGGCTTTAAATGAGGAATGTTCATCATATTGATAACCATGGCATATCCTACGACCACGATAATGCCTCCCCCAATTTGCAGACCTTTTGTAATAACTTCCGGAATATTTCCGAGGAAAGTTTGCACGGCGCTTACGCTGATTAATGTAACAATTAACGTTGGAATCATAACGCGGAGAGCCTGAAAACCCATAGCAGTAATATGCATAATTTCAATTCCTTTAAAGTTCCCTTCTTCCGCGTACTTATCAGCTCGATGAATTAAAAATACTGTGATGGTACGAACAAAAATGGTGAGTACTTGCCCTGCAGCTGCTAAAGCTATAGCTACCGCAATGCCTTCACCAATCCCCTGACCAGCTGTGATAACCAAAATAGTTGAAATAACAGAAGCAATAGCCGTATCAGGTGCCATCGCCAATCCAACATTCATCCATCCAAGAGCCATTAATTCCAGCGTTCCGCCTAAAATAATGCCCGTTTTTAAATCTCCAAGCACCAAGCCTACTAATGTGCAGGCAATGAGAGGACGATGGGATTGCCCTTCGTCCAATACGCTTGCGATGCCAGTTACCGCTGCAATGACTAATAATAAAATAATTTGTATGGAAGACATAAACTCATCTCCTTATTTGATTTTTGTTTCATTTCTCAGTAGTTGAATAAAATTTTCGCTAGAATCTGAAGGTAATTGGCGCAGCTCAAGCTTTACGCCTAGTTCCTGCAGTTTCTCAAAAGCATCGATATCTTTTTCGGTAACGCTTACAGATTTGGTGATTTGTTTTCGGTCATTAGCAAAACGCATGCCGCCTACGTTTACTGTCTCAATAGGCACTCCAGCTTGAACAAGAGCAACAATATCTGCGGGACTTTCAAACAGCAGCATGGCTGTTGTATCCTGATAACGAGGGCTGTGAAATGCTTTTGTCATTTTAGAAATTGAGACAGCACTTGCTTTTATATTCGAAGGAGCCACAGAAAGAATAAGCGTTTTTCGCATTTCATCCGCTGCCACCTCATCTGAAACAATGATAATTCGATCTGCTGCATTTGTTTTGATCCATCTTGTTAATACCTGCCCGTGAATAAAGCGGTCATCAATTCTTGCTAAAACGATTTTCATAATAATCCATCCTCTCCGATTTGGTTTGCTTGCTGGACTTTCTCCAAATGTTCACTGCACACTTGAAAACTTTCTTCATTCACTTGCTTTAATCTCCCTAGCATCTCTTTTAATGTAACGTGTTCCCTCATGGCTAACACTTCTAATAACATAGGCAAGTTAACTCCGGATACCATATCCGCTGTTTTGTTTTTAAGGATATATGGAGTAGCCGCATTGTAAGGTGTACCTCCAAAAATATCGACTAGAAAAAGCACTTCATTTTCTAAGGGCATCTCCTCTAATGCTTGCTTATATTTTGCTTCAAGCGTTTGGATACCCTCTCCTTTTAGAAAAGGTACGGCTACTACGTGATTCTCTTCACCAAATATCATTTTGGAAGCCCCCTCTAATGCTGGTGCGAAATCACCATGCCCACTAATAATGACTGAAATCATGTACACTTGCTCCTCTCTTTTACGTTCTACACTTATTTATTGCAAGTATCGTGCCAACAAAGAGTATTAAGCGCTTTCATTTATTTTTCAATACCTTTTTCTATGTTGTTGATACAGGTTCCTTAAAATAAACAAACCTGTATCAAAACGTCATGCGTTTTAATACAGGTTTTTCTGTTATTTAAAAAATGGGATAAAAAAAGAAACTAGCGGCATATAAATTAAACTAGTTTCTTGGGATTATCATATGATTTTTACATTTCATCCGCAAAAATGGTGGCAATAAATAATTTTTCATCTCTTGTTAAGGTAAGTTTAAGCTTTTTTTCGACGGCTTGTAATGTTTTTTCCGTTTTTTGATAAATA
This sequence comes from Priestia sp. FSL W8-0524, assembly GCF_038005965.1. NCBI lineage: Bacteria > Bacillati > Bacillota > Bacilli > Caryophanales > Bacillaceae > Priestia > Priestia sp. FSL W8-0524. The sequence goes on along the minus strand of NZ_JBBOUG010000001.1, from coordinate 1,321,517 downwards.
CTTTCTAACTGATGAGTGATTTCTTCATCCTCCGGAAAAGCAAGGGGTTCGTTTTTTATCATTCTTTCTAAAGCAAAGGCTGTATGCATCACAATTCGAATCATAACGGTGTTGCTTAATTCCATTTCTAACTCATCTTGTACGTGACTTAACCACTCTAACAGAATTTCACTTATGAGATACGGATTAATAAATAGAAGGTACTTTCGCAAGTTTTCTTCGCAAAGTTCACGCACTACAATATTCCCTTCAGTCTTCTCCTCATCATAGCGTATCGTTTCTTTTGTAATTGCCTGTTGAAGTATTCGCTCTCCCTGCCCTTCAATAAGGACTTCTAGTGATACATGAGGCGCATCAATCTTAGGGTTTTTGGTACCTGCTGTTGCGACAATTTCATATTCTTTTTGAATTTCCCGAATGTTTGCTGCTAATTTAATAGAAGAAACGGTTAGAATTTTAATAGGCTCTTGAGATACTTTCCGTGAAATAATCGTTAAGATTTTTTCTAATTGTTTTGCTGTACCGCTTCCTGTTGTACAAATAGAAACAAGGGCTTTCTTTTTCCCAAACACATGCTGCTGCTTATCTATAAATTCCATAAAGTCTTTTTGCACCGAATCAAATATGGCATATAAATTTAAGTCTAAATAATTTACTTTTCTAACGGTGTCTAACACCATAGACGTCGTCACGTTGCTGATTGTTTTAATCTTAGTCCCTGTTTTTTGTTCTAACTTGCTTTCTAACATGGCAAGCGAGCCCATGTCTACAAGCATTAATACGCCTTCTCCTTCATCTACTTTCTTAATTCCCTGGATTAATCTATCTACAATTTCGACTGGAGATACCGTCAAAGGCACATCAATAGCTATAATAGGAGTACTTCCTAAAAGCTCCGTAGCCACTTCTACCATAGAAGTTGCCGTGCTGTTTCCATGGGCAGCAACTATAATTCCTACTCGTTTATTTTCTTTTAACGTTCGAATTGATTGAATAACCATTGTGAGATAAATAACTTCTATTTCTGGCACGCTGATGTTAAACCACTTTTCGATTCGATTTTTAAAAAGCAGGGCTACCGCATATTCTTTTGGATACGTTTCGCGAATTTCATCTATCTCCTTTGTATTTAATACGTCTACTTGTTTTTTTCGCTTTAAAAAGGATTCCATATGCATACTCAAAAAATGAATAAATCTGCGATCAAATTTACAGTTCAATTCTTTTTCTGCTAAATGTTTTAATTCTTTTGTAAGCTGAATTACGTCGTCTTCTACGAATTTCATTAAATTAGAACTCTGGCCATTTTTTTGATTAAAAAAGCTCCGAACATTCAAATGAATGTCGGTAAGAATATATTGATTGATGTCTTCTTGAGATAAACCTTCTTTTGTTAAAACATCTACTTTTTCTTCTATTAACTGATATAAATTAAACGATACGTCTTCCTCTATTTTTATTTCTTGGCTCTCCATAGCCGGAGAAATGATCGTTTTGAGATTTACATATTCAGAAATTTTTCTGCTGCGCTCCATATTTTTACTATTTGAAATCCAATCTCGTTTAATATCATCAGGCAAATCTCTCACTGTAAGTTCCACCATATGTTTACTATCAAGGTTATTTAAAAATCCGTGTGCGCACACGAGCTGTACATTGGACTTTAACTGCCCTACATTCCCGAATTTTTCAGTGTGGATTAAAGCATTTAATACATCAATGTGGACACTTAGCTTTTTATTAATTCGTTTAGCTTCTTGTTCTAAAAGAAACGTTGTGAGACGAATCTTTTCTTTGAGAGATCGCTCTTCTAATGACGGAATATGGATAGTCATCGGAATTCTTCTTAAGAAAGTTTGCAGTAAGGCTGAACCGGGATTTTCAGTTGTAGCACAAATAATTAATACTTTAGACATTCGCTTATGATCTGTTTCCCCTAGACGATTGTACGTACCTTGATCAATGAGGTAAAAAAGCATTTCTTGACCTTCAGGAGGAAGCCGGTGTATTTCATCCATAAAGAGAATGCCTTCATTTGCTTGTTCTACTAAACCTACTTTACTTTCAGTTGCTCCAGTGAAACTCCCTTGCTTATGACCAAATAACTGAGAAAGAAGTAATTGAGGATTATGGTAATAATCAGCGCAGTTAAAGGTAATGAACGGGGCCCCTGTTTTTAACCTCTCTGAATATATAGCAAATTGATAGATTCGTTTTGCAAAAAGAGATTTGCCTGATCCCGTGGGACCTAATAGCAGCATATGTAACCCATTGGGCGGGTAAAGAACAGCAGCTTTTGCTTGAGAAATCGATTTTTTCAAACTGCCTGTGGCTCCAATCATTAATTCAAAAGGATTAGCAGAAAGTGCTTCTTCTTTTCCCCCATTAGATAGCTGCTCTAGTTTTTCCACTTCCATCTTATTCGTATCCCACTTTTGACGAAAAATGGTTTCGACAATCTCTAGCGGAGCGTAGCGAACGGGGAACATTTTAATTTTAATTACTTTTTGCATGCGGACAAGTTTGTTCAGTTCAAGACTTACATTAGATCTCTCTAAATCTAATTGTTCAGCAATTTCAATCGCTGAGCTTCCTTGTTTATGTAAAAGTTCCACTTCTGTAAACTCCTGAAAATTACTCAACAGCTGATTGTATACCTTATCAATTCGTTTCATTAGAAGCACCTTCTTTATTTTCAGTTCACGATCGGAAGTTTCTCTTTCAAAGAAATGAGACATTCCCTACTACTACAAGTTATTTCACCTATAAGTACCATCATGTCATACTAATCTATGAAAGCGTTTCAAGCCATTATATGTAAATATATTAAGTTAGTCAACCTTGCATGTCAACCGGTTTCATTCTTAAAGTTATAGTCTGTCTGAATGTTTCATTTTCTTTGAATAACTGTGAATCTGTATATACTACTTTTTCATTTTACTTAGCACTGCAGTTACAGCATATTTTTGCTTACATAATAAAACGAAAGAAAACAGCAGCAGTTGTCGCCATTCTCTTTCGTTTTTAAAAATTATTTATCTGCAGTTAATTGTCCTTGTTGTAAAATACTATTTTTCACAACAGCTGTTTTTGATCCTTTAATACTTAACAAGAAGCTAGGAGCAAACGTAGAGTGTTCCTCTGAATAGAAGCCTCTGTTTGTCATGTAACTTGTAATCACGACATTGTCTCCTTTAACTTGTGGAACTGCAAAATGTGAATACGTGAACGTTTTGTCATTAGGATCGAGGTTCATATGTAAAACAAGTCCTGTATCATTTAGCGGTTTGTATTTTCCTGTCAGCGTATTTGATACGTATCCTAGCATATATACGTCATCTTGGCCGATACCATCAATGGTCATTTTAGACCCGCGAGAATCTGTGAATAAGTACCATTTTCCATCTTTCTTGAATACATTTGCGCGTTCAATTTCATCTGTTACCGTGTTTGAGGTAATCAGTGGATCCATTACTTTTTTTAAGGTATAGTCGTTATTTAGTTCTACAATGCCTAATGCGCCGTTTGCTAAAGAGGCTTTCTTTTTATTAGAACTCTGCAGTAATTTCTCTTTTTCTGATTGGAAAAATGGATTGTTTCCACCGTAGTAAGCTCGATTGTAAAGAGAATCCTCCCCTTGATAACCATCTTCAGTTCCTGTGTTTGCTTCAAACACAAGGTATTTATGCCCTTTATCTTCTACATAGTGAGGATCTCTCAACGTATGATTATCTTCTGAACCATATGCGCCTTCGTCGATAAACTGCTGAATATTTTGATATTTTTTACCATCACCATCAAAAATGGATTTATGATCTTCAACACCTTCAATTTTTAACGTATCTGCACTTGGCTGAGATACATTTACTTGAGCTGTTGTTAAAGTTTGTTTTCCATAGTTTGCACCTGAAAAATTAGTATAGAATAAGCGTACTTTTCCGTCTGATGTTAAAGTAGCAGATCCTGACCATTCTTGTGTTTGTTTTTTCAAATGAGGGTCATTCGGTACAAATTTATCACTGTCTTTGAACACTCTTCCTGCATTTTTCCAACTGTCAATCGACTCTTCACCTATTTTTTTATAAAACACATAAATAGATGTATCATCCGCATCTTTAGGATTGCCTGCTAGCGCAAATACAACTTGGTAACCATGGTAGTTGGCTACTGTTCCGTCAGCATTTTGCAGAGGCCAGCTGTCCCATACGTCTAAGTCAATTAAATTACCCGATTTATCATACCCTTTTGCAGAGGCAATATTTTTGATTGTTGCTTTATCAAAAGCTGGAACTTTAAACTGTTCGCTTTTTTGCTGCTGAGGAATTTTCAGCATGTTATCACGTGTAATATGAGAAACTCTATAATTATTATTTGTATCTTTATGATTGCTTTCAGCTGCCCATGTTTGAGATCCAGCACCTACTAACATAGCTGCAGCAAAAGATAATGCTGTTGTTCGCTTTGCGATTTTCTTAATGTTCATCTGTTTTCTCCCTTTTGTATCATACTTTTTCTTGTGTTACTCACAAGTGATCCATTTTCTATGTATCGAGAAGTCATATCCATCTGGTGAAATAACAGAACCGGTTCCATTACCTTTCCAAGATTACTTGCATAATATTGAAAAGTCAAATAGGTAAAATGGAGTGATCATACCCTTTTTTATCCCTTTGTTTTTTTAATTTAGTTATAAAGTCTTAAATCTTTAACTTTTTAATTAAATCGGCAAATTCATCATCATATTTAACCTACTATTCTTTTATAAGCTTTTCTACAGCTGTTAAAGTACCCAAGCTTCAAGAAAATATCGTTAATGTATTTTTTGTGAAATAGTGGAATAATTTATTATATAATAGTTTCTACTGGTAATAATAAGAGACAAAAGAATTAGGTAATCTCTTTTTATTTTGATTCTTTTATACTGTTAAATTTTATGCAGCTCTTCCCAAGGAATCGCTATCATTTCAATTAATCAATCATACATTTTTCAGGAAATCAAAAAGAGCTCTTTATAAAGAGCTCTTTTTGATTTCATTTATGCTGTCTTTAAATAGCTGTTCTTATCTAAATAAATCAAGTGCCGCAGTACGTTTGATAAGGCTGATTAGACGGAGCAGACGGTGTACAATACTCTAACTGATCCGGCGATTCATATGGGCTAGAAAGCACTTCTAGAAGATTTTCCATAACGCTGTAGTCTCCTTTTTGTGCTGCATCTAGCGCTGCTTCTACTCGGTGATTTCGAGGAATGACAGCGGGATTGTTATGTTTCATAAGCTCTTCCGACTCTGCTTTAGATTGTTTTTGTCTGCCTAGTCTTTTCTGCCATAACTCCTGCCACTGTGCAAATTCTTCGCTTTCAAACAGGTCACTCTTTCCTAGCTTATTGAAAGTTAATGCACGAAATGTATTTGTATAGTCAGCTTTATAGGTTTTCATCATGGTAAGAAGCTCTTGGAATAATGCTTCATCTTCTTTTTCTTCGTTAAAAAGTCCAAGTTTAGCCTGCATACCCGCCAGCCAGTTTTCTCGATAGAATTTTGGAAATTCCGTCACGGCGTTTTGTGCTATTTCAACTGCTTTTTCTATATCTTGATCCAACAGAGGTAATAAAGCTTCAGCAAACCTCGCAAGATTCCACCCTGTAATGCCTGGTTGATTTTGATATGCATAGCGCCCTTGTACATCAATTGAACTAAATACAGTTTCTGGATCATAGGTATCCATAAATGCACATGGCCCATAATCAATTGTTTCTCCGCTAATTGTCATATTATCCGTATTCATGACGCCATGAATAAAACCAATAAGCTGCCATTTAGCAACTAGGGTAGCGTGACGCTTAATCACTTCTTGAAGCAATGATAAATATTTTTTTTCATTCTTTTCTATGTGGGAAAAGTGACGTTCTAATGCATAGTCAGCTAAAGCTTGAAGGTTTTCGACTGTTCCCCATTTTGCAGCAAATTGAAATGTGCCAAAACGAAGGTGACTGGAAGCTACACGCGTCAAAATCGCCCCCGGCAGTTCTTTTTCGCGAACAATGGATTCGCCTGTTGTTACGACTGCCAGGCTCCGAGTAGTCGGAACACCAAGGGCCTGCATCGCCTCACTAATCATATACTCACGCAGCATAGGTCCCAGAGCTGCACGACCGTCTCCACCCCGGGAATACGGAGTTCGGCCTGAGCCTTTAAGCTGAAGATCCACTCGTTCACCCGAAGGCGTAACTTGCTCCCCTATCAGCATAGCCCGTCCGTCTCCTAGCATGTTAAAGTGGCCAAATTGATGTCCTGCATAAGCCTGTGCAAGTGGGAAAGCACCTTTTGGAACACTGTTTCCAGCCAAAATGCTAACTCCTTCTTGGCTTTGCAGCTGTTCTTTTTGTAACCCTAAAGATGCGGCTAAAGAGTCGTTAAATTTGACTATTTTAGGTGAACTCACTGGATTAGGATCAAGAGGCGTAAAAAAAATGTTTGGTAACTCCGCATAGCTATTACGTAAATTCCATCCTGTTTCTTTTTGATTAGTCATCGTATCTCCTTTTCTTCTTGTGTCTTAAAACATAACTCTTTTCTTTACTGATCGTGGTTTTATAAGTGCAGCAGCCCTGCTCTATCCTGCTTTCTTTTGGGCATCTTAGAGCAGGACAGTTTCTCTTTCATTCATTATCTCTTTTACTATTATATCGTATTTGCTCGTACTTTTAATCTAAAGTGCCTTATCCATTTATATACCGCCACTTTGTTGACGAGCTATTAAATGCTCAAAAAAGAAGAAGTATTAATATACTTCTTCCTCTGTATTTTACCCCCAAATATCTTTTAAATTCCAATACGTTAACTCTTTTACGATTACGTCTCCTCCTTCAGTAAATAACTCAATTCCAAGCCTGCTTTCTTTTGGATAAATGCGGCTTGTCATGGTAGCTTGTCCTTCGTTTGCAAATACTTCGATGGAAGAACGATCCACAAATATTCGTAAAGCTAGTGTCTCACCTGCTTGCAACGCTACTTTCCTCACTCCATCTTCTTTTCCCGAGTGAGTACAGTCAAGCACTAGCTTTTGCTCATTAAGGTTATAACACATAAGCGTTTCATCATTGTTTATTCCACAAATTTTTATTCCTACTGATGAAGCTTGGCAGTCCGCTAAATCAAATACAGCTTGTATCTCTAGCAAATCTTCATTTACTTCTACTACATAGCTTTCAGAAAGAGCTTTATTGGTTAGCATATTATATTGAGTTTTCCGAAGTGATGTCAGCTCTTGGACGGGGTTCATTAACACTTTATCCTCTCTTAAAGTTAGTTCTCTCGGAAGCGTTAGCGCACCGCACCATCCATCCTCTTTCGTTGGCATATTAGCTTCCCACATGTCCATCCACCCGATTGCAATTCGTCTTCCTTTATCATCTAAAAGCGTTTGAACAGCATAAAAATCGTGGCCGTGATCTAATTCAATAAATGACCCATGATGAAAAGTATTGGTTTCATAACTATACTCTCCAACTAAATATCCCGTTTGGAAAAGGTTGTGATAGGAATCACCTTTTGCTTCTATCCCTTGAGGAGAAATCATTAACACATGCTTTCCGTCTAACTCAAAGAAGTCCGGACACTCCCACATATATCCTAGATCTCCATCGCTTTTAGCAAGGACGCCAACATATTCCCATTTTCGTAAATTTGAAGACCGGTATAAAATAACGCGTCCCTCTTGTTTCTTTGTTGAGTTTCCTAGAATCATATACCAGAAATCCTCGTGCTTCCATACTTTAGGGTCTCGAAAATGATGAGAACTATCTGCTGGCGGCTCCGCAATAACTGGGTTGACCTCTGCTTTTTCAAAGGTAATGCCGTCTTTACTAACAGCTATATTTTGGTTTTGAAAAAAAGTATCCAGCTCTTTGTCTATATAATTATGTCCTGTATAAATTAGCGTAAGCTCTCCTTCGTTATCCACGGCACTTCCAGAAAAACATCCATCTTTATCAAATGTATCTCCAGGAGCTAAAGCAATCGGTAAATGCTGCCAATGAACAAGATCTTTGCTTTTGACATGTCCCCAATGCATCGGTCCCCAATTCTCGTCATAAGGATGATGTTGATAAAAAACATGATATCCTCCTTTATACTGAACCAACCCATTCGGATCATTAATCCAGTTCGCTGGCGCCATAATATGATACCCTAACCGATATTGATGATTTACCTTTTTCTCTGCTTCATTTAATGAACGTTGAGCTTGCTCGATTTTATTTATCGTTAACATCATCATATCCCCCTATATAATCTGCGTGTTTTCTTGTACATCTTTTCTTATAAACTTATGTTTTTTAGAGTTTAGTAGTGTAAACATGGAAATAACGTTAAATACCAAAACCATACCTCCCATAATTAAATAGGTACGGGAAAAGCCTACGCTATCATATAATCCTCCCGCTATGGGTGAAAGAACTGAAGCACCTATTTGTGAAGCGAATTGGAATCCAACCAAATAAAGGATAGAAGATAGGCGCGTGTCAAAGTTAGCTGCCAAATATTTAAAGATGGCAATGAGCATAATAGGAAGTTCTAATGCATGAATAAGCTTCATCGAAGATATTCCAATTGGACCAACCACAAGTCCTGACCCAATAATACGAAATCCCATTAGAAATCCTGCTAAAATCAAACTATTTTTTGCACCGATCTTATTTACAATAAACGGTGCTGCGAACATCATTCCGGCTTCTAAAAATACTTGAAACGAATTTAAGTAGCCAAATACTTGATTACCTATCGATTCAGTAGGAAACAAAGATGCGTAATAGATAGGAAATTGCTGATCGTATACCCCATACACGCACGTAACGCCAACAACATAAATCATAAAAAACCAAAATTCCTTCAATAAGAATAAATTACCTACATCTCTCAGCGTGACGGATTCAGCTTTTTCCATTTCATAGCTGCTCATTTCTACCTTCACAGAAAAAATAATAGCCACTAGGATAACCGCTGAAACGGATGCCACCCAAAAATTAATATGAGGATTAATGTTAAATAGTTGTCCTGCAAAGAATGTAGCTGCAGCCCAGCCTAATGACCCCCACATTCTAGATTTCCCGTACTCAAATTTATATTTTCGGCTGACTTTCTCTATGTATGTTTCAATCGCTCCGATGCCCGCCAAAAACGCTACTCCTAAATATAAGCCTCCAATAATAGCTCCTATCAACACATTGTATTGAAGTAAGGGCCCATAAACAAAAATATAAAATGGTCCTACAAACACTAAAAGACAGCTAATAAAAAATAAAATGTGCTTCTTTAAACCTATCCTGTCAGATATATATCCGTACAAAGGCTGCATACACAATGCAAAGATAGCGTTTACAGAAAAGATTAAGCCTGTAGCTGATCCGTTCAACTTAATCTCTTGCCCTAACCAGATAGAAAATAAAGAGTAGCTCGACGACCACGTAAAAAAGAAGAAGAAAAAATATGCACTCAGCTTCCAATATAAACTTTTTGAACTTTTCATTTTAGTTACCCCTTTAGCTTAAGATATAAAATCTTTTATCTAACAAAATGAAAGCACTTTCAACTTGATTTTATGTCAACCGGTTTCATATGTCAACCGGTTTCACATTTTATATTGCAAAAAGCTTGTATTAGGCGTAAAAGTGGGCTTTGTGGTATGTTTAAGTTGTTCAATAAACCGTTTACAATCCTTACATAGATTTTTATGTATCAAAATAAAACGTAGCGACTGGAAAGCTGCTCGCTTGATTGTATTTATTTTAAGGCTTTTCCACAGCAGATATATACTATAAAAGCAAGGTTTTGGAGAAATTAGGAGGAAACTAGATGAAAGCCAAAATTAGTGATGTAGCAAAAATTGCAGGTGTTTCACCGACTACAGTTTCTCGTGTATTAAATAACCGTGGTTACATAAGCAAAGAAACGCGAGAAAATGTCTATAAAGCAATGAAAGAAATTAATTATTTCCCAAATGATATTGCGCGTTCATTATTTAATAAGCGAACAAATTTAATCGGGATGATTGTCCCGCAAACGAGCAACCCTTTTTTCGGAGAGTTAGCCTTTCATATTGAAAGTATATGTGCTTCCCTTAACTACAAAGTACTTCTTTGTAACAGTCTGAATCGCATTGATAAAGAAAAAAAATATGTAGAAATGCTTATCAGAAATCAGGTAGACGGTGTTATTGCCGTTACTTATAATAGAGGTATTTTTGATTCCGAAAGTCAAAGCCTTCCTGTAGTAGCAGTCGATCATTATTTATCAAAAGATATTCCTACCGTATCTTCTGATAACTATTCTGGAGGAGAACAAGCCACGGAATTGCTTATTTCAAAAGATTGTAAGCATATTATTCATATTAACGGTCCCCTTAAACTTGAAACTCCAGCTAACTTAAGAAGGAAAGCATATGAAAACGTGATGAAACAGTACGGAAAACAGCCTATCACGTATGAGATTTCAAATACCTTTGACCGCAACATTCAGCGAGAAACTATTTCTAAGGTTTTTGAAGAACATCCGGAAGTAGACGGTATTTTTGCAAGCGATGACTTACTTGCAGCTTTAGTAGTTGCTGAAGCACAAAAAAGAGGAAAATGCATCCCAAAAGATTTAAAAATCGTGGGCTATGATGGAACAGAAGCCAGTCAGACTTTGTTACCTGGCCTAACTACAATTCAACAGCCAATCGAATCGATTGCTCAAACAGCCATTGATATTTTACTAAAAGAAATTGAAGGAGAATTTAGTAATGTCCCCCGTGAAATCTGTCTTCCTGTTAAGCTTCTAGAAGGGCAAACGACGTAAAAATATGTTTTTTATAAAATAAATATCAGTTTGTTGCATATTCTTCTTCCTTTATTCACACCTTAACGTTACAGAAAGGAGTTGAATACAATGGCAAACAATAAAAGCAGCAATAATAATGAATTATTAGTATACGGAGCTGAACAAGCAATCGATCAAATGAAATATGAAATCGCTAGCGAGTTCGGAGTAAATTTAGGAGCTGACACTACTGCACGTGCAAACGGATCAGTAGGCGGCGAAATCACAAAACGTCTTGTACAATTAGCTGAGCAACAACTTGGCGGCGGACGTTTCTAAGACAATTTCATACACACCATGACTTAAGGAAGAATGGATATCCATTCTTCCTTTTCATATATTTAATTTCCATCTTTATATAAAAATTATTATTGCTCATCTTCTTTACTGACTGATTTTGTTTTTCCTTTCTTTAGTACAGCACTGATTCCTAAACAACAGACAGCTGCTATCCATCCGGAGATGAGAAAATAAACAGAAGTATTTGCAAAGAGTGTACCTATTAAAATAAACAGGCCTCCGAGAATAATAAAAAAGACGTGACCTTCACCAATTTTTTTCACCTTCATCACCTCTCCCCTACCTGCGTATACAAACTAATGTTCAGATACAAAAGAAACTTCTTGATAAACAAGAAGTTTTCTTACGTCCGTTTCTTTTTCAATAAAAAATAAAGGTGTTTTCTTTTTATTTATTCAACAAAACCACTCAATATTCTTCTCAATTACGTGCTATTTAATAATTTCTTCTGTTTTATACTCTTTCATAAATACATCAATAACATCTCCTGCTTCCTCGTTCTCCTCCTGCATTTGAACGAGTATTTCGTTTTGTGCATTTAATGACATTTTTTCTTATGTCTTTTATTTAAGCAAAACAAAAAAACGGCTTTTATCAGCCGTTTTTTTGTTTTGCTTTTCGATTATGAAAAAGCATATTTATTTCTTTATTTGACCGTTCTCTGTATCAGGTATCATACGTTTATTGATTCCGAATGCGTAAAAACTAATGACAACGAGAGCGAGGAAAATAACCCCTACAATAAGTGAAATACGCGTTTCATCATTAAACCACATGCCTACGAGCACCATTAGTAGAAAAGCAATGGTTACATAGTTCGTTACAGGCGCAAAAGGCATTTTGAAAGGATGACTATCCATTTCAGCACCTTTAGCTTTACGGAAACGAATTTGGCTGATAAGAATAATGAACCAAGGAATCATTCCAGGAAGCACGCTAGCACTGTATACATAAACAAATACATTAGGTGGAGCGATGTAGTTTAAAATAACACCAATTACTAATCCAATCATAACAGCGAGCGTACTGTAAATTGGAACGCCGTTGCGAGAAATTTTTGTAAAGAATTTAGGTGCTTGACCGTTTACACCGAGCGTATAAAGCATGCGTCCTGCACTAAAGATTCCGCTATTACAGCCTGACATCGCTGCCGTAATGACTACAAAGTTAATGATACCTGCAGCTGCCGTAACACCAACTTTAGCAAATGTAGATACAAATGGACTTCCTAAAGAATCTAACTCATTCCAAGGATATACCGTCACGATGACGAAAATAGCGCCAATATAAAAAATTAAAATGCGCCAGATGATGCTTTGAATTGCGCTTGTTAACGTTTTTTTAGGATCCTTTGCTTCACCAGCTGTAATCCCAATTAGCTCGACTCCTTGATAAGCTGCAATAACAAGAGATAGCGCGAAGAAAAAGCCTGACCATCCCCCTGCAAAGAAGCCTCCGTGTGCCCAAAGATTTGATAACCCGATTGCGTCTCCATCATTTCCAAATCCAAAGAAAATTAATCCAAGTCCCGCGATAATCATTAAAATAATTGTTACAATTTTAATCATCGCAAACCAAAATTCAAACTCTCCAAATGATTTCACTGAAACTAAGTTTGCTGTGCCTAAAATCAACATGGCGATAATACCAGGCACCCAAGCTGGTAAATGAGGGAACCAGTAATGCATATATGCTCCTACCGCTATAATTTCGGACATCCCTACGATTACAAATTGAAACCAGTTACTCCAAGCAGCCATATAACCTGCTAATGGATGAATATATTTGTGGCCAAATGTAGCGAATGAACCTGTGCTTGGTTCCATGTACAGCATTTCGCCCATAGCACGCATAATAAAGAAAATAAACATTCCGCAAATTGCGTAAGCAAGCAATACCGATGGACCTGTCCATTGAATCGTGCTTGCTGATCCCATAAATAATCCAACGCCAATTGTTCCACCAAGCGCGATCATTTGAATGTGACGAGATTCTAAGCCTCTTTTTAACTCTTTGTCTGCCATTCCATTTCCTCCTCCTAAACTTGTTATAGCTCTGTTAGGAAAGATACTTTCTGTTTCTGATGGAACAGCTGTCGTTTTTAAATCATTCCATTTTTACCTAGTACCTTTACAACTAAACTATTTTTTCTATTTTTAGCTATTCGACTGTATAATTACTTATTTTATAATAATAAATTTTCCTCAGAAATACAATTGTTTTTTTCAGAAAAACACTTAAGTAAACCATTTACCTCTGTCAAATCAGTCATTTTCGTAAAATAGTTTTTTATTTCAGTATAATTAAAATTTTATGAATATTAAAATAAATATAGTCTCAGCTTGGATGCTGGAACACTCTCTTTCACAAGGATAACGAAATGAAACCATTACTTAATCGAATAAATTCCTTTTTTCTACTTTTACGTTTTTTCTTTCTTTTCTTAGGGAAAGTATCCATAGAAAATAGAGATGAGGAGGGATTTTTCATGTGGCAAGCTGCGATGTGGGGCGGAATTTCAGGATCAGCTGTCCTTCTTGGTGCTTTGGCAGCAGTTTTTTTGCCTATCGGCAAAAAGATAATTGGTTATATTATGGCTTTTGGGACGGGTGTATTAATTGGAGCATCTACCTATGAGCTGCTTGGAGACTCGGTTCATAGCGGCGGGTTAAAAGCTACTTCTCTTGGGTTCCTTGCGGGGGCTGTCGTTTTTACTTTTTTAGACTATCTAATTTCACGTCAAGGAGCGAATAAAAGAAAGAGGTCTACAAAACAAATGGCCGCGAATAGTTCTGGAATTGCTATATTTATAGGAACCGTCATGGATGCAATCCCAGAGTCCATTATGATTGGAGCTAGCTTAATTGAAAAAGCAACCGTTAGCTGGCTTCTTGTTATCGCTATTTTTATAAGTAATATTCCTGAAGGACTGTCCAGTACGACCGGTCTAGTAAAAAGCGGATTCTCTAAGAGGAAAATTTTTTTACTATGGGCAGCTGTTTTGTTCATTTCAGCTTTTAGTTCATGGACAGGCTTTGTTTTTTTAGATCATGCATCTGAGACACTTATGGCTGCTATTGCTGCTTTTGCCGGCGGTGGTATTATTGCTATGGTAGGTTCTACAATGATGCCAGAGGCCTATGAAGAAGGAGGTTCTATTACAGGATTGATTGCTGCACTTGGATTACTTGCTTCATTGATACTGGATCATTTTTCTTAATCGTCTTCATACTACTTTTATCGTTTCCAAGTAGAAAACAGAAAGCCTTCTACTTGGAGATATTTATCTCAAGCACATTATGATAAATGTGTCTTCTTAATAAATAAAATCGTAGTTCTCTCTTATTTCCTGAGTAAAAGCTTTCCAATCCGTAGCTTCAAATTCCGCATCCCGTGCTTTTAACTCTTTTTCCATTCCTTGAATCTCTTGAACAGCTTCTATTGTTCTTTCACTTCCTGGCCCTACTCTCCAAATTAATTCTTTGTATTCTTTAATTTTATCCATTAGATAACCTGTCTCTAATTCTTTATATTTAGACATATTAGCTGACTCCTTTTACTTCATTCTTTCTTCTAAGATATCATATTTCTCCTTTATGGATAAGCCTCTCCTCTGACGTTTCTTTAACCTCAAAGATAGGAAATACAACAACAAAAAAGCAAGCACAAGTGCTTGCTTTCACTATTATTAAGGCAGTGGTTCAACCGCTACGTTCCCTACCGTTACAGCTTCTGTATATGCGTTCGTACTGCTTTGGCGTAAACGGAGATTAGCACTCCCCGCTGCACTTGGATTTAGTTGGACATTTACAACCTTTTCTCCATTTCCATCTGCGTCCGTTGTAATTGAAAAATTGCTGCTGTATCCATAGGATGACGGCCAGCTTCCATCTGCGTTTTGGACTTTAGCAATTTGAGTTCCCGATCCGTTATATACACCTAGATTAAACGTGCTGTACGCAGTGTTAGCTGAAAGCCCGCTTACCTTTACGCGTATTTGGAATACGCCGCTCGTTGGTAAAATGGCTTGATGTTCAAATGTGTAAGCACTAGCAGTTGGTGGTTGCGTAGTTCCACCTTTATAACCATATGAACCAGATGCAAAAGTTGACGTATCGTACCATTTATACCCTGCTGTAGGTGCTGACCATGGTTCTGGCTGAGGCTCAGTGGACTGACTTGGCGTTTCCGACGAAAGTAATGCTGTAGCTTGATCCAATTGAAGTCCTGATACTTGATTCAAAGAAATATAGCTTTCTTGCTTCGCTAACCAATTGACCATATTTACAAGCAGTGTAGAATCGTCTTGTTCCTTAAATCCGTCATATGTGGTTTTAGAAGATCCTGTATCTTCTCGTTTATATTTTGGTGTAGCATCTTCAACCGGTGAAGAATCTCCTATAAAAGCAGCTTTACCTGCCCCTACTTTTGAAACAGCAGCAAAAGGACCTTCTGCTCTTCCCCCTCCGTTATACACTCCTTGATCTACAGCATTTGACCATTTTGCCGTTGTCTTAGGAAGATACACAATTCCTTTTGCTTTGTTTGGGTCCGTAATTGCAACCGTAGAACCAGCATGCATAGCAACGGTGGAAACACCTAGCGTAATACCGAATGCTTGAGAAGGAGATACAATATCATTGGCTGTCACATCACCAATGGCATTATAGCGAAAGCGAACACCAAAGTTACTTGCTAACCAGTCAGAACTTGTTACGTTTTGCATTGCCTCAGAGTTTGCTTCTTCCGTTGTCATGCCTTTTGCTGGGTTTGTCCATGCTCCACGACGGTACCCGTTAAAAACTTCTGAAGAATCCCAGCGGTTTTTGTTTCGGTCTGCATTGTAATGATCAGCAATAAAGAAGACGCTTCCCCCGTTCTGAACATATTGTAAAAGGGCAGCTTGTTCAGAAGATTTATACGGAATATTTGCTTCTGGCACAACAAACACACTATAACCGCTAAGGTCACTGTATGTAATCGGCGTAGATTTCCGCAGCTCTTTTACATCAAACCCGCTGCCAGCCAGCCCTTTCCCAAAATCAGAAAAACCTCCGTCAATAACCCAATCTGCTGTACCCGCCGTTTGACCATGGGTATTATCAAACAAGATTTTTTTACCATTGTTTTCATTTACAACAGAAGCTTTAATTTCTGGTGCAGGGTCAGCAGCGCTTTCTGCTGATGCTGGATGAGTAGTAAAAGGCAGTGAGATAGATAAAGCTGTACACATTGTCAAAACGGCATAACCTACGCGATTATATTTTTTCCGCATATAAAATGCTCCCCTCAAATTTTTGCAACGCTTGTCTTTTCAAGAGGATTATAGCAGGTTCATTTATGATTTTTTTAAATTTATTGTAAATAATATATATTTTTTCAAAAAAGGTTCTTTATACCTTATATTTGTCGAGACATTCCCTTTTAAATATGCCCATGATTATATGTAAAATTTGTTAACGATAACGACTTGAATATTCGAGAATACTGCGCAGCATTTGACGTGTACTCTTTGATTCGTTTGCGCGTTCTTTATATTCAAGAGGACGACTAGGCGTTGACTTATTTTCTTCTTTATACTGAGAATTTTTGTGTTCTGACACGTTTTTTCACTTCCCTATCTCTATTTTATCCAGAGCAGCTCAAAGCTGCTCTTTTGTCTGTCACTCTTTTATTTGTTATGACGACTTGCTTTTGCTTTTTGAAGCTCATCTGTATGAATATCGTTTGATAAAATATTTTTATTCACATTATCAACAGAAGCTGCTGCACTGCTGCTGACTCCTTGGTTTGTGCTTTTATTTTGTTTACTCATTTCATCCACCTCCATGTATAACGTCTATATTTTATGGAGTTATAAAAAGAAAATAAGAGGTAGTATTAGGAAAATGACTTTCTTTTCTTTTTGCTTGCATCCTCATATTGAATAAAAATAAAATCTCCATATTTAACAGAATGCACCAGAAATAAATGTTCATACTAAGAGTAGAAATTCTGCATATTCATTTTGAAAATATAGGAGGAACTAAGTGTGAGTATAAATAGAAACACACTATCCATTTTTGCTTTAGGGGGCATTAATGAAATAGGAAAAAATATGTATGCCGTTCAATATGATGATGACATCATTGTAATTGACTGTGGCTCTAAATTCCCTGACGAAAGTTTATTAGGAATTGATTTGATCATACCTGATATTACATACTTGCAAGAGAACCGAGAAAAAGTTCGAGCACTGGTTGTTACGCATGGTCATGAAGATCATATCGGAGGTATTCCTTATCTTCTAAAACAGTTAAGCCTCCCCATTTATGCAACAAGCCTTACACTCGGATTAATCGATATTAAACTGCAGGAACATCAATTATCTGCTGAGACGGAGCTTATTGAAATCAACGAAGAGTCAGAAATTACATTAGGCAATATTCCGCTTTCTTTTTTTAAAACGAATCACAGCATTCCAGATTGCCTTGGAATTGTCTTTCATACGCCTGAAGGAGCTGTTGTACATACGGGAGATTTTAAGTTTGATTTAACTCCTGTTAACGACCAATATCCAGATCTTCATAAAATGGCGAAAATCGGCAGTGAAGGTGTACTGGCTTTAATATCAGAAAGTACAAATGCTGAACGCCCCGGATTTACACCTTCAGAAAAGCTAGTTGGCAAACATATAGAAGAAGCTTTTCGTAAAGCAAAGCGAAAAGTGATTATTTCTACTTTCGCCTCGAATGTTAACCGCGTACAGCAAATTGTCGATGCAGCGATTAAAACGAACAGAAAGCTTGCGCTGCTAGGAAGAAGCATGGTTAACGTTGTATCAGTTGCCTTAGAGAAAGGATATTTAACCATTCCTGAAGGGATGCTGATTGAACCTTATGAAGTACATTCACTTGCGCCTGAACAAGTCGCTATTCTCTGCACTGGAAGCCAAGGCGAGCCGATGGCCGCTCTATCTAGATTAGCCAGCGGAAATCATCGACAAGTAGAGATTCTTCCTGAAGACACGGTCATTTTATCAGCAGGGCCTATTCCTGGCAATGAACGTAATATCTCTCGTATTGTCGACAGTCTTTTCATACTCGGGGCTCATGTGATTTACGGTTCAGGAAGCGCAACAGGCATGCACGTATCAGGACATGGCTATCAAGAAGAGCTAAAATTAATGGCTACATTGATGAAGCCAAAGTATTTTATCCCCATTCACGGTGAGTTTCGAATGCTTCATCACCACAGCTTATTAGCAGAATCCGTAGGGGTGGAAAAAGCGAACATTTTTATTATAAATAACGGTGATATTGTCGACATCAAGGGCGGAACAGCTGTTCAAACAAGAAAAATCTCTGCAGGCAATGTATATGTAGATGGGTTTGGCATTGGGGATGTTGGAAATGCGGTTTTACGTGACCGCAAACAGCTTTCAGAAGATGGCATGCTGGTTATTGTGATTACTTTAAATAAAACGGAAGGAAAAATTGTGTCGGGTCCAGATACAATTTCGCGAGGTTTTGTTTATACAAGAGACTCAGAGCAGCTATTAAAAGACGTTAATCGACAAGTGACTAAAATTGTAAATCAATTGCAAAAAGCGCACGTTCACCAATGGAACATCATGAAAAAAGAAATTAAGACCACCCTTGGACAGTTCTTATATAACCAAACGAAAAGAAGACCTATGATTCTTCCCATCATTATTGAAGTTTAATCCCTCCAGCAAAAACTGCCTTAGTCCCCACTAAGGCAGTTTTTCCCTTATAAATCCGAAGCTTAACCTAAAGTTAGAAGTTGCCTTCTGTAGTTTATGAATAGGCACTGCTTTTATATGTATGGTTAAAAGTGTTAGGTGTATTTCTTCTTTTTTACCCCATTCTATAAGAGAGATATTTCACCGCAAATATCTTGTGAAAGTATCCTATCCTTGAGGTGATTATGATGAATGATAAAAATCATGTAGATCAGCATTCAGAACTATTCCGCCACAACTGGACGAGACCGAAGCGTTCAAAGTCCCAAGTAAATGGACATACAGAGATGTCTCAAACGAACATCATCTTGCGAAGTAATGCAAAAGCTCATCGTTGGTAAGGATACACTTCAACAAAAAAAAGACGCGAACGCGTCTTTTTTTGTTATTGGCCGTCTGCCCCGCTTTGAGTTATCTTGCGAATATGACCATCTTCATAATTATTTTCTCGTAGCGCTTTTGCTTTGTCATCTACTACTTGTTTTTGATCTACTTGTGAAGAAGGAGTCTGCTTGTTTTTTGGCATGATCATAACCACCTTTTATTTTGTAATTGTACAACGTGCATAGTGTCCCTCATAAAGATTAAATATATGTTAACTAGCGGCTTCTTCTTCTTTCCACTTATGGCGCAGTTTTAAAATAACAAGGCTTATAACAATTAAAAAGCCTAAGCTTGCAAAGAAACCTGGTCTGCTTGCAGATTCTAACAGCGTACCGCTTACTGCTAGCAGGATTAATAAGAGGCCAACAGCTTGTTTTACTTTATCCCAAACGGTTTGTTTAATTAAGCGATGAAACGAAATTAAAATAAAAAACCAGTTATAAATCAGCATCAGTCCAGCTGCTGTTGTAATGTACTCATAAATTTTCCCGGGCAATAGCAAGGAAAGGACAATAGAAATAACTAATCCCGCTGTTGTTAAAAGTAAAGCCGGTAAAGGAAACTGCAGCTTTTTCTGTTTTTGTTTTGAAAACAATGCAGGAGCATCTCCATCTTCTGAAAGAGTGACAATCATTGTTGTTACGGAAAAAAAAGACGCTGACATCGTTGAGAAACCCGCAATAATCATTGCTCCATTAAAAACATGAGGAAAAAATGGAAGATGATATGTTTCTAAAGCCTTTATAAATGGACTTTGATTTCCATGGAAATCATGAAATGGCACAATTAAAATAGCTAAACTCAGTGAAACAATATAAATAATTCCAAGAAGAATAAGCATACTTCTTCCCGCTTTCGGTGCGTCTTCTTTTTTTTGTAAACGAACCGTCATGATTCCCATGACTTCGATGCCGCCGAAAGCATAAAAGGCATAAAGCAAAGCGCCCCATAAACCTAAAAATCCATGAGGAAATACTTCACTTATCGTTCGCGGCACTCCTTGTTTTGCACCTTCGTCAAGAAATCCAAATAAAGCGAGACTAGCTAATACAATAAACATTAAAATAGCAGCCACTTTTGTGACAGCAAATACATTTTCCATTCGTTCAAAGCCTTTTGTCCCGATTAATACAACACTAATGCCTAAAACAGCATAAATAGAGGCAAAGACCCACAGTGGAATATCTTCAAACCAAAAACGTGTAAAAAGAGATAAAGCCGTGAGCTGACTCCCCATGATCAGCATCTCTGAACTCCAGTACACCCATCCGCTGCTAAATCCTGCCCATCTTCCATAAGCTTTTTTAGCATAGGAGCGAAACGAACCTTTTTGAGGATCTTGAGCACTCATTTTAGCAAGCGCCTCAAATACAATAAATGTGCATACTCCTGCTAGTAAAAAAGCAATTAAAACAGAGGGCCCGGCTGCTTTTATGGCAATACTTGATCCTAAAAAATAGCCTGTGCCGATTATGCATCCTACTCCGATTAAAGACAGCTGCCACCATTTTAATTTCCCTTCAACTTGACTTCCGCAGCCTATTTTCTTTTTCACTCTATCACTCCTCACACTTCGATGTAGTGTGTGATAGTTTGAAAAATTTATGCGTAAAAAGAAGCATCTTTTCTATTATTTTTCAACGTACTGAAAACACTTTAGATTCAGCACTTCTTTTAGCCTAATTGCTGTGCGGCTTGCCAGCCGAAATATAGGCCAAACCCTATTAAAGATAACCCCGATACAACGGACACGGCAATTAAAAACGTCGCAGCTAAGTATCGTCGAAACGTGCTTGCTAAAGCTGCCATCGCAATATCCCAGGCCAGAATTCCCGTAAAAATAGCGCAGCTATATAAGATAAGCTGTTCAGTTTCATATGTATTAGCCGTTTTTGCTAAAACAGAGCCATAAATGCCAAGCCAAAAGAGAATTGTAAGCGGATTCGTTAATGACAGCAAAAAACCTGAGAAAAAACACTTTAACACAGAATCACCGTTTGTTTTTCTATGCTGTGTAATCCTCCCTGCACCCATTAGCCCCTCAACACCTGTATAAATTAATACAAAGCACCCAAACGAAAAAAGAAACGTTTTCATAAAATCGCTACTTAAAAAATGAACGGATCCAAAATAAACTACAAGCATATAAAGAGCGTCAACCGATGTTGCTCCTATACCTAAGAACCAAGCATGCAAAAAACCACTTTTAATTCCTTTATCAAGCTGAGCTGCATTGATTGGACCGATTGGCGCAGCTAATGATAGCCCTAATAATACATAGCTGAAAAAAGCCCCCACATACATCCACCCTCTATCACTTCTAAGATTTTATAAATTGAACTATGATAAATCTATGCAACCTGCTTAGCTTGTACTACGTAATTTTTATTTTATTTCTAAATCCTTTTGTATAGCTACGAAGAACCAGCGCATGTTAACTGTAAATACTATACAGAAGGGTGAGAAGCATGAATTCATACACTCATATTAAAGAAGCATTACAATTAGCTGAACAGGCTGTTTGTCAAGGGCAGATGAATTTGGATGCAGCCAATTTTCAAAAAGCTCAAATGCAGTTGAATATGGTTCAGCAGCAAATTAATGAACAAAAAGAAGCGGCGTCTGGTGATAAAGAATTAAAACGAATGGAAGAACACTTAAGACATTTACGCGAAGCACAGCAAGCTATTCAGCAAAATTTTTAATAAGAGTAATAAACATAACTGTTTTCTCACTTCCAGATAAACAAATCTGAAAAAGCTCTAAGAACACACTGCGTTCTTAGAGCTTTTAATCCTTTATCCTAAAAAAAGAAAGGAGAAAAACTCCCTTCTTTTTTTACATTAATTATACTTTTGCCGGAACTTTAACGCCCATGATCGCTTTTGGCTCTAGATATTCTTCAATACCAAATGCTCCCCACTCGCGTCCAATACCAGATTGTTTGAATCCGCCGAATGGCGCAGCTCTGTCTTGCTCGGCATCGTTAACGATGATTTGACCAGCTCTAATGTTTTTAGCAACATAGTCAAGTGTTTCTTGGTCTTTTCCGACCGCATAGCCTGCAAGTCCATAAACTGTATCATTTGCAATTTCAAGAGCTTGCTCTAGATCATCATACGTAATAATAGTTGTTACAGGTCCGAAGATTTCTTCTTGTGCAATAACCATATCATTTGAAACGTCAGTAAAGACTGTCGGTTTAACAAAGTACCCTGTCTCTAAGCCGTCCGGTTTGCCCGTTCCGCCAGTAAGAAGCTTTGCACCTTCATCCATTCCTTTTTGAATATAATCCTGTACGCGATCCCACTGTTTTTCCGCTACGAGCGGTCCAGTTACGTTGTCTTTATCTAACGGATCACCAACTGGGAATGATGGTAGAACTTTCTTCACTGCTTCTTCAAATTTTTCTTTCATAGAGGCAGGAATGATAATGCGCGTTGCTGCCGTACATACTTGCCCTGTATTCATTGCAATGTGTGAAACTGCTATTTTAGCCGCTTCTTCTACATCCGCATCCTCTAATACAACTAGCGGTGATTTCCCGCCTAGCTCAAGGGCTACTTTTTTGATTGTTTTAGCAGCGTTTTGCATAATTTTCTCGCCTACAGCACCTGATCCTGTAAATGATACAAAATCAATGTCCGGGTGAGAACTAATACCGTCACCGATTGTGCTTCCCGTTCCGTTTACAAGGTTAAAGGCACCTTTTGGTACACCAGCTTCATCAATGATTTCTGCTAATATCATCGCTGCATACGGTGTAAGTTCTGATGGTTTTAATACCATTGGACTTCCTGCTGCGATAGCTCCTGCAATTTTAGTAGACGTTTGATTTGTTGGGAAGTTCCATGGTGTAATAAGTCCGCTTACTCCAATAGACTCTTTTACGACCTTGTAGCTTCCATGATCTTTTTCAAATGTGTAATCTTCAAGCGCATTAGCTGCTTCTTTAAAGTGGCTAAGTCCCATTTCATAGTGCACTTCTTCTGAAATTTTTAAAGGAGCGCCAAGCTCTTCAGTCATAACTTCAATAAGCTCCTGTTTACGCTTTTCATATCCTTTTGCAATATTGCGAAGCATTTTAATTCGCTCTTCTTTTGTTGTTCTTGAAAATGTGGGAAGGGCTGCTTTAGCTGCTGCCACGGCTTTATCTAGATCTTCTTTTGTACCTAAGCTAATTTTACCAATTGATTTTTCAGTAGCAGGATTGATCACATCTGACGTTTCGCTTCCTGTTGATTCAACCCATTCTCCGTTAATAAAGTGTTTTAAATTTGTACGCATTGATTTGATCTCTCCTTTTAGTTTGTTAATTATTGAACTATGTCATCTAGTTTTTATCTACCCGCCTGTCTGCTTCTCAAACACCACTGGTATTATTTTTTGTTTCTTCCACAGCCTTATCCCTTTTCCAATCGGCTTTTTGCAGCTGAAATTTTTTTCCTCTGCAGCTTTTTAGTTCTTTATAACAAACAGAGATTGAGTCATAACGAAATCAATCCTATCTAAAGATAAACAAATGGGATAAAGGACTTAGTATGGGTTATTTGTTATTCCGCTGTTGATTTCCCTGCAAGCCTTTTCTTTCTGCGTGCGGTCGATTAGCCTCCTCATCGCTTACGCTTCTGCTTGGTCTCACTAAATGAAACTCATATTCACCATAACCACAAAAAAATCCGAACGAGTTTGATTCTCCATCAAGAATCTCGATTACTCGTTCGGATCTTCCTTCAACTAAAACACTTTTGTTCCAGCTTCTTTTTATTAACGTACTTCTTGTAAACGATGTACTGCTCTGCTTTCAATTAACGGTTCTGTTTGCTGTCTGTATTGTTGATAGTGAGGTGTTTCAATGTGAGCTTCAACATCTTCTTTGCTTTTCCATTTCTCATAAAAAACAAATGTGCCTGCTTTGTCTGTATCCTGGTGGAGAATGTATTGAATACATCCTTTTTCTTCTCTTGATGGTTCAATAACTTTTACTAACTCTGATCGAAGCTCTTCTTCTTTTCCTGGCTTGGCTTGTAAAATGGCGTTAATAATAACTTCTGACATCGTTTTTCCTCATTTCTTTTAAAAAATAGTCTCCATAAAAAGCTTCCCTCTTTTTGTATTCATTACACTGACCATCATATTTTTTGTATGATGATGGATCTCTCTAGTCCAAAACAGCAAAACATACACATTATCTACGGCGGTCTTTGTTGATGCTGTTAATAAAAAAGCCTGTAGTCCTACAGGCTTTTTTACATCTTAGTTTAATAATTGTTTCACGACTGCTTTTGCTACACTGATTGTTGACTGAGGATTTTGACCTGTTATTAGGTTGCCATCTGCTTGTACATTATCGGTCCAGTTTGGAGCAGTTACTACATTTGCACCAAGTTCACGCAGGCGTGTTTCCAAAAGAAACGGCATGAAGCGGTCTAATGTTGTTTCACGTTCTTCATCATCTGTAAACGCAGCGACATCTTTTCCTTCCACCAACGGCTTTTCATCTGATAATGTAACACCTACTAAGCCTGCGGGTCCATGGCATACAGCGGCTACTACTTTGTCTCCTTCGTATAGTTCACGAATTAAAGCATGAAGCGTTTGATTATCTGGCAGATCAAACATTGTGCCATGACCGCCTGGTAAGAAAACAGCATCAAATTTAGCACTGTCTGTAATTGTATCAAGTTTTAGGGTATTCTCTAGATGCTTAGCTGTATTTAAGATTTCTTGAGAAGTCTCTCCTTCAAGGCTGCGAGCATCCACCGGCGCTTTTCCTCCTAGAGGACTTGCTACAGTAATCGTAAATCCAGCTTTTTCAAACTCTACGTACGCTTCACCAAATTCTGAAAGCCAAAGGCCTGTTGGATGATTTTCTTTCATTTTGTCAGCCGTTGTTACGACCATTAATATATGTTTAGACATAGTAACGTCCTCCTGTAAATAAAGATAGTATTTTCTGTTTCCGACTTACACATCATATTGTAAGAGAGGAATTACTATAATACAAATTAGAAAATATCTGCTTATCCATAAATATTTTTATAGATACTGTGGACGTCTTTGTTAATAAAGCATCTGTGAAAGAAACAATCATCTAACACCTGAACTTATTTTTTGAAACACTCAAAAAAACCGCCCTTTTGAGTAAGCGCGGTTTTTTCCAGAAAAGCATAGAATCTATTTTTTATGTTAAAGAGCAGATTGAGCGTTCATTTGTTTCACGTTTTTTTCTCCCGTTTTTTTTAGACTCACCATAAAAATAAACGAAATACAGTACAGCCCCGCCAAGTACGTCATCGCTACCGTCATATCATAGTTTTGCAAAAGATAGCCGACAAGAATGGGTGACAACCCTCCGAGCGCTCGCCCGAAGTTAAAAATGGTGTTCGTTGCAGTACTGCGAACTTCTACCGAATAGTGACTGCTGATCAAGGCTCCGTATCCTGCGAACATTCCGTTTGAGAAAAATCCGACAACAGCCCCTCCTATAAGCAGCCCTGCACTTCCTTCGGCATACGAGTATAAAAATACCGCACACGCTGAAGCGAGAAGAAAAATTCCAAAAGTACGTTTCGAACCAAAACGATCCATAAATTGACCAAATGTTAGCATGCCTATAATCATTCCAACGGCTGTACTGATTGTCCAAAGAGCTGAACTTGAAACAGAGAGTCCTTGTGATTGCTGAAGCATAGACGGAAGCCATATCATGAGTCCGTTATAGCCTGCAATTTGAACGGTAGCCATCACTGCCAGAGAAATAGTCGTCATCGCCGTCTTAGGCGTAGCAAATAGTTGACGTAGCTTGCCATTATTTTTAACAACGGCTGTTTTCTCTTTTTGAGCTTTTAGCCACTCAGGAGATTCGTTTAAATTTTTTCGTACGATAAAAGCAAAAATGACGGGGATAATTCCGACAAAAAACAGCGCTCTCCATCCGAAAATCGGCAGGATCAGAGAACTTAAAAGCGCCGCAAGAATAACTCCAAATTGTGCGCCAATACTAACATAAGATGAAGCTCTTCCTTGCTTATGTTTCGGCCACGCTTCTGCAACAAGAGCCATACCGATTCCGTACTCTCCTCCAGCCCCAATTCCGGCAATAAATCGTGAAGCATACACTTGTTCAACATTTGCTGCAAAACCTGTTAATGCCGTTCCGACTGCAAATAGAAGAACCGTGTAGGTAAAAACCCGCACTCTTCCAAATTTATCTGCTAAAATTCCGAAGATGACTCCGCCTATCAGCATTCCTATATTCGTAATAGAAGAAATAAGTCCACCCGTTGCTAAATCAATGTGAAATTCAGCGATAATCATTGACATAGCAAACGAGATAAACATAATGTCCATCCCTTCTAACGTCAAACCTGCTACTGATGCTACAACTGTCTTGTTACGATAATTCATGTTGTTCCACCCTCCACTGTATTCTTTCTGTATCAACGCTCTTTCTTTTTTGAAGGAATGGATAAAATAACATATGTCCATTCTCTTTTGAAGCCTCTCTGGACTTCGTTTAAAAGAGGTACGCAACGCATAAAAGCCCTTTTGTCGCAGAGGGCAAAAGGGCACAGATAGGCATAGAAGCAGTAAATAAGTGATCCGTCCTTTTCGGCCTCTCTGGACCGTCTTAAAGGCAATTATTATATTAATCATTATGTTAACACGCCGCACAAAAGCTTTCAATAAGAAAAATATCTTTTTTAAAGCAGCTATGTGCATCTCTCACTTTTTACGTTCATACTATTTTGTCCATTATTTTTAAATATGGTTAAAACCAAAACCTAACGTATCATGTTCAAAGCCTTTTTTCGGTGCGCCTATCGTTCCATACACACAAACGCTAATCCATTCGTCGCTTGATCCTGAGAACTCAATTTTTCCGCGCACAATTGAAAATGTGAGTCCTACCGTCCGTAAAATATCACCTAGCTGCAGCGTTCCTCGACTAACTCCTTGAATAGCTTCAAGTATAGCATGATAAAGAGCGTGGACTTCCCGGTACGACTGGGCATTAATAATGTTGTTTGTCTTGGCGCTCGTTTCAATTGCGGCCACAACTTTAGACAGCTCCATCGCTCCGACTTTTCCAACTGTATAGCTATATCCTCTCTCATTGATTTCCTTTTCAATACCTTCAGCTAGTTCCGTATTATGTAAAAGAACGAGTAAAGATGTTAATCTTCCCATTGAAAAATCATTAACTTGTTGAAATTTATTGCTCAACTGTCATTCCCTCCCTTCTATCCCCTTATTATTTTAACAGACGGTACCTAAAAGGGTGCTGATTATTCAGCGAACGAGCGCTCACTTAAAGGGTCAGAGAATCTATGTGTACTGTCCACCACTGTTACGAAGTAGAACTTGCAACAAGTAACTCATCTTTTAGTAAGCGCTTACTTTATTGTCAAGGAAGAAATCATTTTTCTCTACTTACGTTAAGACAAGCTGTGATTCAACTTTTAACTTTCCCAGCATCTCTCTCGTCATTTTTTCTAGGTTATATTCTGCTTTAAATCCCCACTCTTCTTTCGCACAGCTGGAATCTATATGGTTGGGCCAGCTTTCAGCAATTGCTTGTCGAACAGGATCTACTTGGTAATTCAGCATAAATTCCGGAATTGTTTTTCTGATTTCAGCTGCCATTTGTTCTGGATCAAAGCTCATGGCAGAAACGTTAAATGAATTTCGATGCTTCAGCTTAGAACCGTCTGCTTCCATTAGTTGGATGACAGCGTTTAGTGCGTCAGGCATATACATCATATCCATATAGGTTCCTTTGTCGATATAAGACGTATAGCGCTTATGTTTAACGGCTTCATAATAAATTTCAACAGCGTAGTCCGTTGTCCCTCCACCTGGAGGCGTTACGTATGAAATTAAGCCTGGAAAACGTAGCCCTCGTGTATCTACTCCGAATTTATGGTGATAGTAATCGCAAAGTAATTCACCCGCTACTTTATTAACACCATACATCGTGGTAGGACGTTGAATTGTATCCTGCGGCGTCCAGTCTTTTGGAGTCGTTGGACCAAATGCACCAATTGAACTTGGAGTAAAAAATTGGCACTTCAGCTCTCGAGCTACTTCGAGCGCGTTTACTAATCCGCCCATATTTAGATTCCAAGCTAGAAGCGGCTTTTGCTCGGCTGTCGCTGATAACAGCGCAGCCAAGTGAATAACCGTATCGACTTTATGCTTTTCGGCGATCGTAAATAACGCAGTCTGATCCGTTACGTCTAAAATCTCGAATGGACCTGAAGTCACAACATCGCTCGTCGTCTTGCGAATATCAGTGGCAATAATATTTTCTGAACCATATATCTCTCTCATTTTCATTGTTAATTCAGAACCGATTTGTCCTAGAGACCCCGTTATTAATACTTTTTTCATCTCAATATCCTCCTCATGTACTGCTTAGATTCAACGTTTAGATTAATTTCATTTCCTTGCCTACTTTTTTGTAGATACGAAGTGCTTCATCTAACATTTCTTTTGTATGAGCAGCCGTTGGCATATTGCGAACGCGTCCTGTTCCTCTTGGAACGGTAGGGAAAACAATTGATTTAGCGTATACCCCTTCTTCTATTAATCTCTCACTAAAAATCTGCGTTTGATTTTCATCTCCTATAATGCACGGAGTAATAGGTGTTTCACTTTCGCCGGTATCAAAGCCCAGCTCTTTTAATCCTTGCTTTAAATAACGGCTGTTTTCCCACATTTGATCCTGCAGCTCTGTACTTGTGCTTAGAATTTCAATCGCTTTAATACATGCAGCAGCCGTGCCTGGTGTAATAGCAGTCGAGAATAAAAACGGGCGGCTTCGTACTTTCAACCAGTCAATTAAGTCTTTTTTTCCAGCTACGTATCCGCCTACAGCTCCAATCGCTTTTGACAATGTTCCAATTTGGAAGTCTACTTTTTCAGATAAGCCAAAATGTTTGACTGTCCCCATACCGTTACCTAATACGCCCGATCCGTGAGCATCATCTACGTATGTGATTAAATCAAATTCCTGTGCGATTTCTACAATTTCCGGAAGCTTAGCAATGTCTCCATCCATTGAGAATACACCGTCGGTAATTACCATTATTTTATTATAGGCACCGGACTTTTGTGCTTCGCCTGCTTTTGCACGGAGATCTTCCATATCCGAATGTTTGTAAGGAATAATTTTTGCTTTTGATAGCCGACACCCGTCAATAATTGAAGCGTGATTCAGCTCATCTGATAAAATCGCGTCATGTTTATCCATAACTGCAGAGATGGCTGCCATATTGCAGTTAAAGCCAGATTGGTAAGCTATAGCTGCTTCCGTATGCTTAAACTCGGCAAGCTTTTCCTCTAGCTTAATATGAATATCTAGAGTTCCATTAATCGTTCGGACAGCTCCAGCTCCCACCCCGTATTTTTCAGTGGCTTCGTTGGACGCGTTAATAAGCCTTTCGTCTGTAGCAAGCCCCAAATAGTTGTTGGATGATAAATTAATTAATTGTTTTCCATCAATTTGAATCACAGGTCCATTTGGTCCCTCTACTGGATTAATGACGTTGTATAGCCCTTTATCTTTTAAATCTTCTAAATTATTATTCAAGAATTCTTTTAAACGTCTGCTTGTCATCTTCCATACCCCCTCATTGTTGTTCAACACGTCTTATAAACTTCTCTTTTCCCCATTAAAAGATTAATCTAAGCACTTGTAGTATATGAATTAAAAATCAAGTGTATTCCTGAGAAAGACAAATGTTTCTTTTGTAAGCGCTTAAAATTCAATACTTATAGAATTTATAATAATCAACAACCAAGTAAATGTCCATACTAAAAAAACAAAAAATAAGAAATTTTCGGCAATAATAAAAATCCGTCCTTCTGTTAACGATTTTTCCCGAACGTTATTAGACAATATCTTTTTTCTTTTCTCTCTTTGATAATTCTTTTAGAAAAGAGACTAATGCATAACTAATTCAACAGCTAAAAGCACCTACATTCACCTACCAATAAAAAAATCCGAACGAGTTTGGTCCTTAATCAAACTCGTTCGGATTGTCCTTCAATTAAACTACTTTTGTAACAGTCTCTTCCGTTACTTTTGCACAGATATGTTCTTTATTTTTTTATGGCCGTTTTTTACTAATAAGCATGAGACAGCAAAGCTTAATAAAGCAGCTAAAAACGTTCCACTGTAAATAATGTGAACACCTGATGCAAGAATTTCATGCAGCTTTGACAGTTCTTCTGACGGTACTCCGCCTGTCTCAAACGAAGCATTTAAATTTTCTTGCCCTAATTTCTTTGCCTGTGAAAGCGTCACTAAGTTAAAGATTGTACCAAACACTGCGGAACCTAGCGTTTGACTAAATGTATTTGTAAACGTATTAAGAGCCACCGCTACTCCTCTTTTGCTAGCTGGGACTGCTGATTGAATAACTAACATAAAGATAGGCGTAATAATCCCCATTCCTAACCCAAGAACCCCAACGGCTACATAAATTAAAAATACGGGTGAGTGCGTGGAGACTAAAAACAGCATAAAACATGCCGTACTTACGATTGCCGTTCCTAGCGTAAGGATGGAGTGCGTTTTAAGACGCCCTACTAAATTCCCTGAAAGCAGTGAACCAATTGTCCAGCATACTGGCATGGGCATTAACACAAAACCGGCAGCGGTTGCACTTTTTCCCATCACTCCTTGGCTCCAAATTGGAAGGTAAACCGTAATACTAATAACTACTGACCCGACAAGAAGTGTTAATAAGTTTATAACAGATACACTTCGAATAGAAAACAGCTCAAGCGGAATAAGAGGTTCCGGCGATTTCTTTTCGATATAAATAAAGCCCATGAATGTCAGAACAGCTAGAACAAATAATCCTATAATGATCGGATCTCCCCAGTTTTGATGCTGACTTCCGGTTAAAAGCGCGTATAAAAATGCAATGGTTCCAACTGAAAACGTCACCGCTCCACTGTAATCGATATAGCGTTTTTCTTTTACCACTTCTTCTTTATAGTTTACTAGAAGAACAATAAAAGCCATTAGTCCAAACGGTATATTTAAAAAGAAAATATAGCGCCAAGACAGCGTATCGACTAAAAATCCCCCAAGAAGAGGACCGAGAACTCCAGCAATTCCCCAAACTGCGCTAATCCAACCTTGGGCTTTGGCTCTTTCTTTTGCTTCTTCATACAAGTCGCCAATAATAATCATTGTAAGGGGCATAACGACCCCGGCGCCTAGCCCTTGGATTGCTCTGTAGACAATTAATTGTTGCATCGAAAAGCTAAGCCCGCAAAGTATAGATCCGATTAAGAAAATAATAATTCCAACAAGCATAACTTTTTTGCGGCCGAATAAATCCGCTAACTTTCCGTATATAGGTGTAGATACAGCGGTTGTCAGCATATAAATGGCATATACCCAGCTAACTAGCTCAATACCCGACAAATCACTTGTAATTCTTGGAACAGCCGTACTGACAATGGTTCCTTCCATTGCAGCTAAAACAGTGACAAGCAGCAGCGCTGTCATGATTCGTTTCCTCATCTCTTTCTCTCCTTGCAACTGCGGGCATACCATCGTTTTTTTTACAGAAGATAAAAGCGGTTTCAATATACTTATACCCTTTTAGCCTTTATATGTATGTGATGCTCCGCATATAGTTACTGCCATATGCAGCCAAATAATTATTTTACTATAAAATTTTTCAAAGCGATAGAGAATTTCAAAAATATGACTTTCCTCTCATTTATAAAAACATGCGTACATGATGTTTTATTTCTTTTTCAAACCACAAAAAGCATCCCGTAACAGGTGTTACGGGATGCTTTTTACGTATTTTGTATGATTAACTTAGTCGGGGATCTTTTAATAAACGTTCCATTTCTTCCATATGATTTGTTTCATCTGCAATCATATCCTCAAGTTTGACAACAAGCTCTGTTAATCCTAACTCTTCTGCTTGTTTTTTACGCTCTTCGTAGCGCTGGATCGTTTCTTTTTCAGCCTTGCTCGCTTCTTTAAGCATTTCCGTCACGTTTGAGACGTGCTTCACCTCAGCTGGCTTTGTTGTTGGCTCACCGCCAAGGTTTTTGATTTTTTCTGATAAATAAAGGGCATGCCCTTGCTCGTCAGGAATTTCTCCTTCAAAGAAAGGTTTTAAAATTTGATATTCTAGGCCAGTTACTGTAGACGCATAGTAAGTGTACTGAATAACCGCCGAATATTCACCCGCTAAATCGGTATTAAGTCCCTCTATTAGTTGTCTCATTTTCTCTTCCATTTGAATAAACACCCTTTCATTTACTGTTAGTAGGCATATACCCTTTTTAACGAGTCCTAAACCATAATAAGGTGATATTCTGCTCCCTTTTTTAAAAATAGGGAATTTACTGACTGGAACGAAAATGTTTGATTTCTATGTTCTTAAAGAAAGACGTTCCTCCTTGGGAAAAAAGTGTAATTCCTTGGTCGTTGTGACGAGGAAACACCTCGCTAGAATGCACTGTTTTTCCATCATCAATAAAGACTTCAATACTTGTTTTATCTACCAATATCTTCAAATGAACATTTTTCTTGCCTGCATCAAAGTAATCGCGGCTTTCCACATATTTTTTGCTTTGATCAGGCTGATTACTATAGCTTCTATTCACATATGAGACGTTATCTTTTGCAAAAACCCCGACATCAATGTGCCGCTTTTGATCTGCGGACTCTCGAAGTCGTAAGCCTACATTTTCTGCATCTGACCATGAAATATCTGTATCAAGCTGATAAGATTCACCTTTTACCTTTAACTTTTTCTCTCCGTTTACTTCTACTTGCTTGAGAGAATTTGTTGAATCAGTTAGCTGATTTAATTCTTCGACAGGCTTTGATAACAGGCTGTACTGATCGTCGTCTTGTTTTAAAAGCGTAATTTCACGGGTTATTGAATCGAATCCGTTAAACCCATCTTTCATCGTTGGTGTCTTATCTGGATAATCCCAGTTGTTCATCCATGCAAAAGCGTAGCGTTTTTCTAAAGAATCCTCATTTTTACCGTCTTTAAACGTGACTGCTCCGTACCAATCAAAACCATGATCTAGCCATTGCGGCTCATCCATATCGGGAGTGAATGTTGTTCCATCGTAATTTCCTGTCCAATAAGCATAGGTGTTTGGCTTTCCGCTTTCTTTTCCATTTGCACTTGTCCCGAGAACCCACTTAACTGTCCCGTCATCCGCCTTCATTTGAAAAAGATCTGGACATTCTGTAATGCCAATATCTTTAGTGACAAGTCCTCCCGTATACGTCCAATCCTTTAGATTAGAAGATTCATAAAATCCGATTTTTTCACCTTCTGACATGACGAGAACCCACTTATCATGTTCATTATCCCATATTACTTTGGGATCTCGAAAATCTTTGGTGCCTGGATTAGGCATGATAGGATTTTTGCTATATGATTTAAAGGTTTTTCCTCTATCGGTGCTATACCATAAATACTGTTCTTGCTTTTGTCCATCAGCAGAAGGCTGGGTCATAATCGCTACAATTGCGCCTTTACCAAAACCTGCTGTGTTCTCTTTATCTTCTACAACGGATCCGGACCATATATCGCCATTTTTATTTGTATACTTTGGAATAGCTACTCCTTTATCTTTCCAATGAACCAAATCTTTAGACGTTGCATGTCGCCATTCCGTCCCGTTCCCTTTAGGGTAATCATGATTGTATAAGTAATAGTAATGATACTCTCCGTCAAAATAAATGGGCTTTTGAGGATCATTTTTCCATTTATCAGGCGTGCTAAAATGATACACCGGGCGATAAGTGGATTCACTTTTATTTCCTTTTTCTTTTCCTCGATCTTTTGTATCCTCTTTTTTGGATACGCCTGCTATAATGAGTCCGGCTATTACAACTAAAAGAACGGCAAGCGTTATCCATTTATAAGCACCTTTTTTCTTCAAACAAACCCCGCCTTTCTCTTTTTTGTCTACATCGAATAAAACAAAAGAAAATGGTGATTACAATCACCATTTTCTTTTGTTGCTATTGCAAAGGGCTTAGTCTTCATCCACTGTTAACTGACCTTGTTCAAGAACGCTATCTTTTACAACAGATGTTTTTGAACCGTCAATATTTACTAAGAAGCTTGGTGCAAATGTAGAGTGGTTGTCTTCATAAAAGCCTCTGTTTGTCATGTAGCTTGTAATAACAACATTATTACCTTTTGTTTGCGGTACGGCAAAGTGAGAATACGTAAATGTTTTATCATTAGGATCTAAATCCATATGAAGAACTAATCCCGTATCATTTAAAGGCTTATATTTTCCTGTTAACGTATTTGAAACATAGCCTAGCATATACACATCATCTTGTCCGATTCCATCAATCGTCATTTTAGATCCGCGAGAATCAGTGAACAAGTACCATTTTCCATCTTTTTTGAAAATGTTTGCACGTTCAATTTCGTCTGTAACTGTATTTGATGTGATAAGCGGCTTCATTACTTTTTTGAGCGTATAGTCATCATTTAACTCAATAATGCCCAAAGCCCCGTTTGCTAAAGAAGCTTTTTCTTTATTAGATCCTTCAAGAAGCTTTTTCTTTTCAGATTGGAAGAAAGGATTGTTTCCTCCGTAGTATGCTCTGTTATATAGAGAGTCTTCGCCTTGATAGCCATCTTCTGTTCCAGTGTTAGCTTCGAAAACAAGGTACTTATGTCCATTGTCTTCTATGTAATGAGGATCTCTTAGCGTATGGTTATCCCCTGTGTCATAACCGCCTTCATCAATAAACTGCTGAACCGTTTGATAAATCTTTCCGTCACCATCAAAGATTGACTTGTAATCTTCTACTCCGTCAACTTTTAACGTATTATCGTTTGGCTGAGACATGTTCACTTGAGCTGTCGTTAACGTTTGTTTTCCGTATTGTTTACCTGAATAATCCGTGTAGAATAAACGAACTTTACCATCTTTCGTTAATGTGGCAGAACCAGACCATTCTTGTGTTTGATTTTTAAGGTGCGGGTCATTCGGAACGAATTTATCGCTGTCTTTAAACACTCTTCCAGCGTTTTTCCAGCTGGCAATCGATTTGTCTCCAGCTTTTTTATAGAAAAGATAAACAGACGTGTCATTCGAATCTTTTGGATCACCTGCTAGGGCAAACACAATTTGATATCCATGATAAGTCGCCACTGTTCCGTCAGCATTTTGTAATGGCCAGCTGTCCCATACATCTAAGTCAATTGTATTTCCCGATGCATCTTTTCCCTTAGCAGAAGCAATGTTTTTAATAGTTGATTCGTCAAAAGCAGGAACTTTAAACTGATCACTGTTTTGCTGCTGTGGAATTTTCACCATATTATCGCGAGTAATATGCGAAATTCCGTAGCTGTTATTAAAGTCTTTGCTGTCGTTTCCTTTAGCAAATGTTTGGTATCCCCCGCCTACTAGTAGGGCTGCAGCCAATGTAGCAGCAGTTGTATGCTTAGCAACTCGTTTCATTTTCATATGTTTTCTCCTTTTGGGTTAGTAAAGAATATAAATTTATTAATTCAATTAGCTATTAAAAATCCGAAAACAGAACCGGTTCCGTTCAACCAAAAGATTACTTGGATAAATGACGAAAGTCAAACGTGCCAAATGTAGCTATTTCTCATTTTCATCTTTTTCATTGAGCTGTAACTAGGACCAAAGTTTACGTGCAAGAGACTTTTTATGTAACCGTTTTTCAAAAAAAGGGTACGACTTTTTTTACATTCCAAACTACGTTTTCCAGCCGTTGCGTTTTATACTCTTTACACGATTAAATACTCTATCTTTCTAGCATTGAAAGCGCTATTCCGTTTTTTTATGCTTTCCAATCATTTTGTTTTCATCAATATCTTGAAAAATCAGTACTCTTTTTTATTATTCGGACATGAAAACGTTCTATTTTTTTTCCTTTCTGGAGATTAGGATGATGCTAATAAAGGTCTAAAGTATGTTTTCTGAAAAAAATATTCCTTCTTTTTACCTACATATTTTTATCTTTTTTAATGCATCATACGCCATCCCTTCTTATAAAAGAGGGAGCGTATGATGCATCTTTTTAATATTAAGAGTCTAAGCCAGTTGCTTTTCCTTCACGGCTGGAATCAGCTGCTCCAAATAAACGGCCGTTTTCTTTATCAATTTGAATACCTTGAACATTTCCGATTGGGAATGGCTCATCTCCAAAATTAAACCCCATGGCTTCTAGCTCTCCTTTGGCATTCATATCCACTCCGGCTTCCCAACCGATAAGTGATCCTGTACTATTAAAAATTCTTGGTTCTTCAATCGCTTCTTTTATATCCATTCCATAGTCTAAGACATTCATAAGCGTTTGGAACACAGAGCCTACAATGGTTGGTCCGCCCGGAGACCCTAAAGTGAGTACAGGTTCACTGTCTTTAAAAACGATGGTTGGGCTTTTACAGCTAACCGGACGCTTTCCTGCATCCGCTTGGTTTAGCCCTCCAGGAATAGCATCAAAATCAGTAAGCTCGTTGTTGAGTAAAAATCCATGGTCTTTAACCATAATTCCTGTACCAAAAGGATGTTCCACAGTTGATGTACAAGCGACAATATTGCCCCAGCGGTCAACTACCGTGAAGTGAGTTGTTTCACTAAGCTCACGTTCAGGTTCATAAGGCTGACGCACAACGTTCACTTTTTGGCCTTTCTCATAATCCCACGGGTTGCCAAAATCAACTTTCTCATTTTTATGCTTCCAATTAATTAATTTTTGACGTTCCTTTATATATTCGTCATTTAAAAGCCCTTTTAATGGAATGTCACTGTAGGCTGGATCTCCAGAGAATGCAATTTTATCTGAAAATGCAATGCGCATAGCTTCTGCAAACAAATAATACTTTTCCCACGATTTCACGTCGTACTGAGACACATCGAAGTTCTCTAATAGCTTTAAAATTTGCAGCACCGTAGCTCCTCCTGCACTAGGCATGTTGGAAGAAGCAATTCGGTATCCTTTATAATCTCCCCACACGGGTTCATCAATCTTAATCTGGTATTCTTTCAAATCTGACAGTTCCATAAAACCGCCGTGCTCTTTTATCGTTGAAATAATGGCTTCTGCAATTTCACCTTCATAAAAAGCCTCGATACCTTTTTCTTGAAGAATGCGGAATGTTTTAGCAAGATCTTTTTTATTAATCATATCTCCTTCTTGCATAGGCTTGCCGTTTGGAGAATATAGCTGCTTAGCATGTTCTCCTAGTCGATAGGCATATGTTTTTAAAATATCTCCAAGCACCCAGTTTGTTTCCACACCCGCTTCTGCTGCTTTGGCAGCCGGTTCAATTAATTCAGCAAGGGGTTTTGTTCCATACTCTTTACGAGCTGCTTCCATCGCCTTTAAAATCCCTGGAATTCCAATTGCCGTTGCATGAGTAGAACGCTTTCTAAACGGAATAACTTCTTTATTTTCATCAAGAAACATTTCAGGATAAGCTGCTTTAGGAGCCTGAGAATGTCCGTCAAAAATTTTAGTTGTTTTGCTTTCATTGTGGTATACCATAAAAAAGCCGCTGCCTCCAATACCGGTCATCATCGGTTCTCCAACGTTGAGCCCAAACTGAACGGCAATTGCTGCATCAATTGCATTACCTCCAGCTCTTAGTACCTGTTCTCCGGCGTCGGTTGCAATTGGATGGGCACTGGCTACCATTCCTGTTTTTCCAACGGCTGTTTCTCTTCTATATGAACTCTTTCCTGAACGAGATAAACTTTTGCCATTAATCATCTTTTACGACCTCCTAGTTACTTACTTTATCTGGGATATTGGTAAAATACCCTATTGCTTTTGGGATAAAACTGTTTAAATTTGTATTGATTACTTTACCTAGACCGATATCCCTAGCGTATTTTAAGCCCTTTGAAATCTATAAAACAGAAAAAGCGCCAAACCGTTTTATTTAAAGAACAGGGTTGGCGCTTTTTGCGTTTTCTAACGTTTATACACTTTTATACTTGTACCGAAGCTACTTCATTATTTACATTCAGCAGGGTATAAAGCTCTTGAAGCCTTCCTATTTCATAGGTTGAATTCCAATTTGTATCATTCTTTTTTTCCTGAGGATTAAACCAGCACGTATCAATACCGGCTAGCTGCCCGCCTTGAATGTCTGCACTCAAAGAATCTCCAACAATTAATGTTTCATGTACGGACAGCTCTTTTATACGTGAAAAAACATAATCAAAATATTCCTTCATAGGTTTTTGAAAGCCCGTATCTTCTGAAACAAATACTTCTTTAAAATAAGGATATAGACCTGAGTCCTGAAGGCGCTTATATTGAGTAGCCGATACGCCATTTGTAACAACATATAATTCATAGTGACAGCTCAGTTTTTTAATTACCTCAATTGCTCCGTCAATTAGCTGATGGCCATTGTTCAAATACGTTCGGTACTCTGCTTCAAGCAGCTTTCCGTCTTTCTCTATTCCATATTCTTTACATAGAGTAGAAAAGCGAGTATTTACAACTTGCTCACGGCTTATTTTATTTTCTTCAAAAGCTGTCCATAACCCCTGGTTTATCAAACTATAACGTTTTTTGCTTTCATCAGTCAGCGGAATATTGTGGTTAGCAAAAAGAAGCTGTAAAGCCTGCTCTTCGGCTGCGTTAAAATCTAAAAGCGTATTATCAATGTCAAATAGAAGCGTTCTGTATGTTTTCATTCTTCTCTCTCCCCTTCAACTAATCTATTGCTTTTTCTACTCGTATATATTGTCGTTTGCTAGACAGCTCAGTTTTTCTTTATCTTTGAGAATAATAGAGCCTTTCTGTTTTTCAATAACTCCTTGCGCTACAAATTTCTGAAGAACACGATTTAAATGCCGGTAAGTCGTTCCGATTAAATTGGCTATATCTTTTAGGCTTTCTGTTTTTTGATCCATAACCAAATGTGATTCTTCACAAAAAATAGAGAGCAAGTAGCTAGCCAGCCGCACTTCAACTGGGTACATTAAATTAAAGCTGAGCGAGTTCGATTTTGCGCAAAACTTTTTTGTGAGCATTTCCAGTAAAAACGTCAGCAGCTGTGGATCATCGCTCGCATGCTGTTTTAATTGTTTGTATGGTATACCAATTACAACTAAAGGTGAAACGGCTTCAACCGTATTCATAATATCAACATCCTGTACATACTCAATATCGCCTATCACTTCAAGGGGCTGTTTAAAGGAAAGAACAAGCGTCTTGCCTTCGGGCGATATGGTATAAACTTTAACCTTGCCTTTCACCAGTATGTACAAACAATGAGACGCATCTCCTTGAGAACAAAGACGTTCTCCTGCCTCCACATCATACAGTGACAAATGCGGTAGTAAGTCTTTCTTGAAAACTGACTCTAATTTATAAGTATTTATATACTCCAGCAGTTGTTTCTCACTCGTAATTTCCCTCATGTTTTCCTCTCCATCATAACGGTTTCTTTTTATTAAACAATAACACTTCCCAAAATAAAAAGGACATATGTCCCGAATAAAATTTTAATTTTTACGTTATGTTCATAGATCCCTTTCAAAAGAAATATATACACAAAAAAGACTCTAGCTCGTTGGCTTAGAGTCTTTTTGTTAAACGCTCTTGTTCTTTCTGGCGTATCCAACGTAAATAAAGACGCCAATCAGCATCCAGCCGATTGAGTACATCCACGTTACCATTGATAAGTTAAACATAAGAAAGATACAGCAAAGAATAGCAAGAATCGGAATGAATGGCACAAAAGGTACTTTGAAACCGCGCTTTAAATTAGGCTGAGTTTTTCGCAGAGCCAAAATTGAAAATGAAACGGCAGCAAACGTAACAATCGCTAGCATATTTGCTAAATCCGCCAGCTGTTTTAAATCAACAAAACCAGCTACGATCGCGCCTAACGCCCCCACAAGCCATGTAGATATGACAGGCTCGCTATTTTTTCGGTTCACTTTCGCAAAAAGAGACGGCAATAATCCATCATGGCTCATTGACATCAGTATGCGGGGCACAACAAACAAATAAGCAAACACGACGGCCATTATACCAATAACTG
Organism: Priestia sp. FSL W8-0524; assembly: GCF_038005965.1. Taxonomy (NCBI): domain Bacteria; kingdom Bacillati; phylum Bacillota; class Bacilli; order Caryophanales; family Bacillaceae; genus Priestia; species Priestia sp. FSL W8-0524. Next base: position 1,281,156 of record NZ_JBBOUG010000001.1, on the reverse strand, counting down.
CTCCTATAGATACAATAAGCGCTGCCCATTCTTGTCCAACGCTATTGAGCGCATATGATAACGCATCGCCCACGTTTAGCTCTTTATAAGGAACCATCCCTGTTAATACTAATGCAATGACTACGTAAATGACTGCACAAACACTCAGTGCAATCAAAATACCTAGCGGCAAGTTTCTTTGCGGATTTTTCACTTCTTCTGCCGAAGTAGAAATGGCATCAAATCCGTTATAAGCGAAAAAGACGGAAGCTGCGCCTGCAAAGATCCCTTTCACACCAAAAGGAGTAAATGGGTGCCAGTTATTTGTATGAATAAAAAAGACGCCGACGGCTACAAATAAAAGAACAATACCTATCTTGATTAAAACCATTAAGTTATTTATTTTTTTACTTTCTTTTACCCCTCTTGTTAATAAAAACGACATGCACAGCACAATAAATACTGCCGGAAGGTTAATGATACCTCCGTCGCTCGGTATGGCGGTTAACGATTCAGGAAGTCTAATACCAAACTCAGTAAGCACATTATTTATGTAAGAAGACCATCCGCCTGCTACAGACGCTAAAGACACCGTATAGCATCCTACAATGGACCACCCTATTAAATGCGCTACAAATTTTCCTAATGAAACATATATGTATGTATATGCGCCTCCTGAACTTGGAACAGCTGAACCAAATTCTGCATAGCACAACGCAACAAGAATACAGGCTATTGCAGAAATAATAAATGAAACGGAGACCGAGGGCCCTGCATCCCTGGCGGCAACTAGTCCTGCTATAACCAGAACTCCTGTCCCAATGGTTGCTCCTACTCCCATCAAAATAACATCAAATAACCCTAGTGTCTTAGTTGATTCTTTTGCTGCATTTTCCTCTAACAGCTTATTAACATCTTTTTTTGCAAACAGATTACTCATGATGACTAACCTCTCTTCATCTCATTACGAATGACTACTTTATAGTGGTAGATCTTTCTATATATGTAACAGTGAATTATTTTACTACATTTAATTTTCTGTGTAAAATAATTTAGTCTTTGAACTTTTTAATGATTAAAATAAAATCACTAATAATGTTTTCTATCACACCATTATGATGTACCCGAACAGACTAAAAACATGCGTTAACACCTTTCTCAAAATTAGCTTCATTCATAATTGCTTTTGTACTATACTAAAGAAAAACTTCATAGGAGCAACGTAAAAGATGAACTTATTTTATTTTCTAAAGGGGTTAGTGATCGGTTTTTCCGTTGCTGCTCCCGTCGGTCCCATTGGTATTTTATGCATCAATCGCACGTTATCTAAAGGGCGATTACACGGGTTTGTATCCGGGCTGGGAGCAGCTACAGCAGATGCTCTTTATGGATGCATCGCTGCGTTTGGCCTAACGTTCATTACAACCTTTTTATTAACCCAAAAGATTTGGCTTCAGCTGATTGGGGGATTATTTTTATGCTATTTAGGTGTACAAACTTTTCGTTCTCAGCCTGCAGAGCACGCTGCTGCTGCTAAAGGAGAAGGGTTGCTTCGTTCGTATACATCCGTTCTCTTTTTAACGGTTACGAATCCAATGACGATCTTATTTTTTATTGGCGTGTTTTCTGGTGTAGGCATTAGTAAATCAGCATTTGATGTTGCTTCTGCGCTGACAATGGTTGCAGGCGTATTTTTAGGATCGGCCTGCTGGTGGCTTTCGCTCAGTTTTGCTATTAGTCTTGCCCGGTCGAAGTTTACGAATAACAGCTTGATCTGGGTAAATCGTATTTCGGGAGCGGTGGTACTGACTTTCGGGATATTTGCGTTATACAAGTTGCTATAAAAAGTCACTTGTCTCCTTTTCTGGGGACAAGTGACTTTTTTAATAGAAAAGAATAATCTTAAAAAATACCCTAAACGCTGTGTTTTCTGTATAATAGATAAATAGAAAAACAGAAAAAGTATAAAAAATGCTTGAAAACTACATACTCAATCAATAGTCTTCAAACATAATAAGGGGAAATAAAGCATGACCATTCTTCTCGTAGATGACAATCAAGTCAATCTATTTGTGATTGAAAAAATTCTAAAAGGCGCTGGCTACGATAACTGTGTGTCTCTTACGTCTGCCCATGCGCTTTTTGACTATCTTAACCTGGACGATGAGAACTCAAAAACGAATTCGGTCGATTTGATTTTACTTGATATTATGATGCCCGAAATTGATGGAATCGAAGCCTGCAGGCGAATTCAACAGGTAGAACGCTTAAAACATATTCCAATTATCTTTGTCACAGCCCTAGAAGACAGCAGCAAATTAGTAGAAGCTCTAGACGCTGGCGGAACAGATTACGTCACAAAGCCGATTAATAAAGTGGAACTGCTGGCTCGTATGCGGGTAGCCTTACGCCTTAAAGCAGAAATTGACTGGCACACGGAACATGAAAAGAAAATTCAAACTGAGTTAGATTTAGCTACGCACGTACAGCAAAACTTACTCAGCCCCCCTTTACGAGAGAAAGATATTCAAATGGAAGTTTCATATTATCCTTCTTTTAAATTAGCGGGTGATATGTACTATTGGCACAAAATTGACGAGCACCGGTACGGTATTATTCTTTTTGATATGATGGGGCACGGCATCTCTGCCTCGCTTGTTTGTATGTTTATTTCGTCTGTGCTCAGAGAAGCTATCAAGTCCCTCATAGACCCTGAGCAGGTTATTACAGAGTTGAATCGCTACATGGAATTATTGCACAGCGAAAAAGATGAAATTCCTTACTATTTCACTGCTATTTATTTAGTGATTGATACGGAAGCTAAGACAGTAGAATATGTGAATGCCGGGCACCCAGAAGGTTATATGTTAGTGGATGAACATACGCTCGTTCCTCTTCAACGAGGAAGCTGCCCTGTAGGGTTTTTTGAAGAAATGGACGTTCAGAAATCTGTTGTCAGCTTTGAGAACGATGTGCAAATTTTGCTATTTACAGACGGAGCTCTTGAATCGATGGGCCCTTGCGAAAATGAATCTGCTCTTCGTCTTCAACAACTTACTGAACAAAAATGGACAAATCCGCAGGCATTTATGAATGAAATTTTCTCAGAAGAACAAAAGTTAAATCAGCCTGATGACATGTGCGTGCTTATGATTCAAGCACAAGCATAATAAAAAAGACCTCACAATGAGGTCTTTTTTTATTGCTTTTGATAGATGCGCTCGTTCCCTGCAAACTCAATATAAGAAGCTGCTCCCTCAGCAAAGCGAAGCGTTTCTTTATCGCCAAGCCCAAGAAACCCTTTTACACACAGGCTTTCTGAAAATAAATTATACACTTGATTTTGCAGCTGAGCTGTAAAATAAATAAGGACGTTTCGGCAAATGATGACGTGAAATTCATTAAATGACTGATCCGTGACTAAATTATGCTGAGCAAAGATAATATTTTTTAACAGCGACGGATGAAAATATGCATAGTGATGATCCGTTTGATAATATTCCGAGAAGGCATTCTTTCCCCCGGCTTGAATATAATTTTTTGTATATGACTTCATTTTACGTAAAGAAAAGGCGCCTTGTTTTGCTTTTTCTAATACATCTTCGTTCATATCGGTTGCGTAAATGACCGTTTTATCCATTAACCCTTCTTCTTCTAAAAGAATCGCCATAGAAAATACCTCTTCGCCCGTTGCACAGCCAGCGTGCCAAATGCGAATTTCCGGATAATCCTTTAATACCGGAATCACTTTTGTGCGAAATGCTTTAAAAAAGCTTGGATCGCGAAACATCTCTGTTACATTTATTGAAAAATCATTTAAAAGCTGATTCATAAATTCTTCTTCGTGAATCGCTTTTTCTAACAATCGAGACACGGTTGGAATACGTTCAATTTTCATTCGATTATAGACTCGGCGACAAATAGAAGATTTAGCGTACTGTCTGAAATCGAATCCCGTTAATCGATAAATAGCCGTCAGCAGTAAATCGATCTCTAAATCTGTTTTTTTATTCATAACTAAGTCTTCACTTAAATCTAGGTGCTTCATATCCATTTATGTTTCATACCCCGCTTAATTTACTAGCCATACACGCATAACGGAGAACAGCTGATTTAAATCTAAAGGTTTACTGATATAATCTGAAGCTCCAGCTTCCAAGCATTTTTCACGATCGTTTTTCATCGCTTTAGCGGTTAATGCAATAATAGGCAAATCAACGAGCTTTAGCTCTCCTCTAATTTTCTGCATGGCTTCATATCCATCCATTTGCGGCATCATAATATCCATTAAAATGAGATCAAATGGTTCACTATTTTCCATAATTTCAAGACACTCTATTCCGTTATGAGCTGTCATAATGGTCATACCTTGTTTAGCTAGCGCAGTTTTTAAGGCAAAGATGTTGCGCTGGTCATCATCTACGATGAGCACTCGCTTATCTTGAAACACATTTTCACCATCTTGCAGTGAAGATTCAACTGGTTGTACAGGATGATCAATTTCAGTTATTTCTGCTTCAGGTTCAGCTTCTTCTACAGATACCGCTACTTCTTCATATGCAAAATTCACTTTTTCATAGTCAATAAGACCATTAGAGAGGCTAGGAAGGTATAGCGTAAACGTACTTCCTTTTCCTACTTCACTGCTTAGAGAAATCCAGCCGCCCAATAATTTTGCAAACTCACTGCAAATAGATAAGCCAAGTCCCGTTCCTCCGTACTTGCGGACCGTAGCTCCATCTGCCTGCTGAAACGCTTCAAAGATAAGCTGATGCTTTTCTTTTGGTATACCAATCCCTGTATCAGCTACAGCTATTTCTAGCCAGCAATCCGTATCAACTGTACGCATAGCTGTTGTAAGACGATGGTCAGCTACTCGTTGAATGGATACTGTGACAGATCCCGATTCTGTAAATTTAAATGCATTTGATAAAAGATTTTTCACAATTTGCTGGAATCTCTTTTCATCTGTGTGAATGATGTCCGGTACATCTTGTGCTTTATTAATTTTCAATTGTACGTTTTTCTGTTCAGCAACGTGGCTGAAATTACGTTCGATTTGATCTGGAAGCTCACTCATATTCATCTCAGCTAGTAAAATATCTAGTTTTCCAGACTCTACTTTTGATAAATCCAAGATATCGTTGATTAACGCGAGCAAGTCTTTTCCTGAAGAATGAATAATACGAGCGTATTCTTCTTCATCTTCAGATAGCGTTTTAGCTGCGTTTTCCTCAAGCATTTCAGACAGAATAAGAATGCTGTTAAGTGGTGTTCGAAGCTCATGCGACATATTAGCAAGAAATTCAGATTTATATTGAGAATTCAACTCCAGCTGATGCGCTTTTTCTTCTAAATCTTCTTTTGCAGCCTCTAATTCAAACGATTTTTCTTCTGCGTCTTTTGTTCTTTCTTCTAGCTGTTCATTAATCATACGCAGCTCTTCAGACTGCATTTGCAGTTCTTCTGATTGTGTTTGAAGTTCTTCAGACTGAGCTTGGAGCTCTTCTGTCATCGCCTGAGATTCTTTTAATAGACGAGCAATTTCCATACGTCTAATTACGCCATTGATAGTGAGACCAAACGTTTCAATCACTTGACTAATAAGTTCTTGCTCTAAAACTGTAAACTCGTGCAGCGATGCAAGCTCGATAACAGCAATTACTTCATCTTCAAACAAGACGGGTACAATAAAAATACTCTTAGGTTTTACGTCTCCTAATCCTGAAGTAATGAGCTGGTACGTGTCAGGTACATCGTTTATGACAAAGGTTCTTTTCTCTAAAGCAGCTTGTCCAATGAGCCCTTCGCCTATCAAAAAGCTCTCTCTTCCCGCGTCGCCTTTTCTATCTGCAAAAGCAGCTTGTTTGACGAATAAGTTTCCTTTATCATTTTCCTCTCGAACATAAAATGCTCCGAAAGAAGCTTGTGTCATTTCTGAAACCGTAAAGAGAAATTTTTCCGCAAGCTTGTCTACAGATGCTATGCCTTGGTACATCGTTACAGCATGAGCAATGTTCGTTTGAAGCCAGTTTCGCTCTTCAATATTTTCTAACAACGCGTTCGTGGCTAGCCCTAAATCTTTAATTTCATCATTAGATCGAACTTTAATTCTTCCTTTTAGCTCGCCTTTTGAAGCCGTAATTCGTTTGATCGTTTGCGTAACTTCTTTAATCGTATTCACAATAGAATTAGACAACACAATAGCGATAGCAAGTGAAATAAGCGTAACGAATAACAGCAAACCGTAAAGTCCAATTTTAATTTTTTGATTTTTCTCGTCTAACTCTGTTGCTCTTGTTTCAGTCGATTTTTTCTCTACATTTCTAAAAGAAGTAAACTGGCTGCGTATATCGTCCATATACTGGCGCCCAGGATCTTTCTCAAAAAATTGCTGAAGCTCTTTTGTATTATTTTCTTTTTTTAATGCAATGGTCGGTTCACCAGCAGCTTCAATCCAGTCTTGAATACTTCCTTTAATCTTCTCCAGTTTCTCCTGCTGATTTGGATTATTATTTAGAAGCTGATACAGCGCATTATAATCTTTTTCCCAACTTGTTGCTGCACTGTTATAAGGTTCTAAGTAACTCGCTTCTCCTGTAATAATATAGCCTCTTTGTCCTGTTTCCATATCAAGCAGGTGCTTTTCAATTCGATTGGTCAGATCATGGACTTCAATATCATGATCAATGATAAAATTTCGCTCTTTTTGCAAAGATGAAATTTGACTGTTTAAAACAATAAATGCAATAAATAAACAGACAATAACAATTAAATATCCAATAATAATTTTGGATTTGATGCCAAACCTCATTTTCTTTTCCATAATGTTCCTACTTTCATTCTAGATATTCTTCTAGAAGCATTCGAAAAACATGTTTATTTTTGCCGCTGGACAATTTCACTTTCAGTACACACTCTCCACTCCATCTTCCTTTGCTTGATAAGGCTTCTCTCTTTTTCCTATCAAGTCAACATTCCTATTATACACTCTATTTTTGTACAGAAGAATATTTATTGTGCAAGAGGTGAAGATTAATTCCCCAATTAGAAATTGACGTTTTAAAACGCCATATAAAGATAAGCCCATGCCTGTACAGGCATGGGCTTATCTCATAATATATTTGTACACAATAAGGTAATGAAAAGTAATTTATGCTTTGGGGAATCACATAAATTATGACAACATAGGTATAAATACTTATATGCAAAATGCAAAGCATTCATTAATTGAATTGTACTTGGATAGTAGAAAACATTGCCACTTTTTTTAATTTAAATATATTTTTTAAACTTACATATCTACTTGCTGTACTTTTTATCTCGAGCTCTTTAACATTGCCAAAATCTCTGCGGAGCTCGCAACTCTTTTATTTTGAAGCGTTTCAGCAAGATGTGATACTTTATAAAGTGTTTCCATGCTTTCAATCGGATATTTCCCAGCTGCTGTTTCAGCAGAAAGCATCACTGCATTCGTGCCGTCCAGTACTGCCTGAAACACATCCGTCACCTCGGCTCTTGTAGGAATTGCGCTGCTCACCATTGATTGAAGCATTTGTGTCGCGGTGATCACATATTTATCGTGCAAGCTGCATTCATGAATTAATATTTTTTGGAGCAAAGGAATCCATTCATACGGTAGCTCTACCCCTAAATCTCCTCGTGCAATCATAATTCCATCGCCTTCTTCACATATTTGCTTGAAATTTTCTATAGCTTCCATTGTTTCCACTTTCGCAATCAGCTTTGGTGCATTTAGATGTTTTAAATGGATAAAATCTTTAATGTCTTTTAAATGTTCAGGGGTTCTTACGAACGAACAAGCAAGAAAATCTACTTTTTCTTTCAATAAGAATACGATGTCTTTTTTGTCTTTTTCAGTAATGGCCGGCAAACCGACGCGAGCACCTGGCAAATTCACGCCTTTATGAGACGAAATAGATCCGCCCTTTTTTACCTTTGTGACAAGTGTATCTTCTTCTACTCCTTCAACAGCCAGTTCTACTTGACCGTCATTGATTAAGATTTTGCTTCCTGTTTGAACATCCTTCACGATACTCTTATAGTCAACGCTGGCTCCTTTTTCATTTCCTGACATCTGCTCTGTATATAAAATAAAAGATGCGCCTTCTTTTAACACTATTTCTTTTGACTTTATCACTCCAAGTCTAATTTTAGGACCTTGTAAATCTCCTAAAATTTGAATAGAGGAATTTAAAGATCTTAACGTATCTATAATTGTTTTATGACTTTCATGCGACCCATGAGATAAATTCAGCCGAGCAATTGTCATTCCTTTTTCCAACAGTCTCTCTAGTACATCTTTCTTATTACTAACAGGTCCGATTGTACAGATTCTATCGATTGCCACTGCCTTTCACCATCCTTTTAATGTAGGATGCCCATTTCCATAAAAGAGATAAGCTTTATACAAAAATAGGTATATCACCACAAAAAAATGCCTCTTAGTCAATAACTTGCCTAAGAGACAGCCTTTTTATTACTTTACCCAGCTTTCCGTCACTTTCTTATTTTTAGAAATCCAGTTTTTCACGCCTTTTGTTTCGTCTTTTGCACTGTTAATTTCTGATTCTAATGATGCCAATTGATCAGCGCTAATCGAAAAATCTTTAAGCCACTTTGCTGCTTCTGGATAATCTTCCTTAAAAGCTTTTTTACTGATTGACTGTATTTTCTCAGGTCCAGTTGGATTCATCGTATTTTTGGGATCTTTTAAGTATCTGAGATTATACTTTTCAAAAGCCCAGTGCGGGCGCCATAACGTAACAACAATAGGTTCTTTATTAGCAATGGCTTTATCCAATTCCGATAGCATCGCAGCTGTACTGCTCTCTACTAAATTCCAGTCTGTTAACCCATAGCTGGGCATGGCATGGTCTTTCGTAAGACCATTGATTCCAGATCCCGGTTCAATGCTAATAATCTTTCCGTTAAACTCCCCTTTCTTATTTTTTAAATCACCTATCGACTGCGCGTCTACATAGTCGGGAACGGCTAATCCGCTGTCTGCTTGATCGTACCAAGTGCCGAGAACGTCTACTTGTTTTCCGAATCTTTTCATGTAAGAACTATGGGTAGTAGGCATCCATACATCCAAAAATAAATCAATATTTCCTTGAGCAACTCCTGAGAAAAGCGGGGCTACGTCACTTTGAACTGCTTTAACTTTATAGCCTTTTTCCTCTAATAATTCCTTCCATAAAAACGTAACGGCTACGGCTTCGTCCCATGGTATGTACCCAATTGTAATTTCTTTTTTAGTCGTCGTGCCGCTTGCCGTATTGCTATTTCCGCATGCAGAGACAAGCAGCATGACGACGATTGTTAGCATAATAAAAGAAATTTTTTTTGAATGTTTCATCTAATCCCACCTTTATCCATTTTATTTGCTTGATTGAATATCTTGGCTTTTTCGAGTAGAAAGATGCGTTAAACGATCTAAGATAACGGCAATAATAACAACCGCAATCCCACCGATAAACCCTAAGCCTACATCCAGCATACTGATGCTTCGTAATACCTCTGCACCTAGGCCTCCCGCACCGACCATGGAAGAAATAACAACCATCGAAAGAGATAGCATAATAACTTGGTTTACACCCGACATAATCATAGGCAAAGCGAGCGGCAGCTGGACTTTAATTAATTTTTGCCATTCTGTCGCTCCAAAAGCTTCCGCTGCTTCTAAAGTGGTGTGCGGAACTTGCTGAAGCCCAAGCAGCGTCAGACGAACGGCAGGCGGCATTGCGAAAATAAACGTAGCAATAAGAGCTGTAACATTCCCTAATCCAAATAAAAGTACGGAAGGAATTAAGTAAACAAAAGCAGGCATCGTTTGCATAATATCAAGAATAGGCTTTATGACTGCCCCCACTTTGTTAAAGCGGTGTGATAATATGCCTAAAGGAACGCCGAATAAAAGTGAGATAATCGTAGAAGCTAAAACGAGAGATAAGGTCAGCATTGATGCTTCCCATAAATCCAAGCTAATAATAAGAAGTAACCCAAAACACGTAAATGCAGCTATCTTCCAATCTGTCAACCATAGCGCTAATAGAACAAAAACAAGGACAGTTACTAGCGGAGGAGAGGCTGTCAATGCCCATTCAAGGCTGCTGATTAAACTGGTCATTATCTGGTTGATTCCAGTAAATACACCTGAAAAACTATCAATCATGTAATCAACAAATGAATTTGCCCATTTATCTAAAGGAATACGAGGAATCATCGCAGCATTCACCATCATATTTATCGAACCTCCACTTGATATGATTTAACTTCTTGCTGCTCGGTCACTGCAATACGTTCAGTGAGATTTGCAATAAGAGTGCTCGGGGAAATCATACCTTGTAGGCGATGATGATTATCAACAATGACTACAGGCGAATGACTGTCTGTAAATAGAGGAATCATTTCTTGTAAAGACATATCAGGATTGACGCAATGCGGCTGTGTCAATGCTTTTCCTTTTAAATCATGCTTATGAGCTTCAATAAGCTCCATCACTGTATAGATGCTCATCATACCTAATAAGCGGTCAGAACTATCAAGAACAAAAATCGTAGATAAATGATTTGTTCTCATTCTTCTTAATATAACTTGTGGTGATTCATACTCATAGGCAGCCGTTTCTACCGGAATAACAGCGTCTTTAGCAAGGCGGATTTTGCCATAATTAACGTCTTGAACAAGCAGTTTTACATAATCGGTTGCGGGTTGACTTAAAATATCTTCAGCCGTTCCAAGCTGTACAATCTCTCCGTCTTTCATTACGGCAGCCCGGTGCCCTAAAGTTAATGCTTCATCTAGATCATGCGTTACAAAGATAACTGTTTTTTGTACTTCTCCTTGAATATCAAGAAATAGCTTTTGCATATCTCTTCGAATAAGAGGATCTAACGCCGAAAAAGGCTCATCCATCAGCAAAATCTCTTGTTCAGAAGCAAGGGCTCTCGCTAATCCAACCCGCTGCTGCATACCTCCTGATAATTCATAAATTCTTTTATAAGCTTGTCCATTTAACCCCACCATTTCAAGCGCCTCTTTCCCTCGCTTTTCCCTTTCGCTTGCTGATACGCCTTGAATTTCTAGACCGAACGTAATATTGTCAATTACGGTGCGGTTTGGAAGAAGGCCTACATTTTGGAATACCATTCCAATTTTATTTCTTCGTACTTGCTGAAGCTGTCTTTTTGGCATATGAGAAATATCTGTATTTTCTAGATATACCGTCCCTTCTGTTGGTTCTATAAGTCCGTTCAAACATCGAAGTAAAGTAGATTTACCGCTTCCTGATAATCCAATTAACACAAAGGTTTCTCCCTTTTTCACTTCGAAATGAGCATTGTAAATAGCAACGGTTGTCTTAGTAGATTGTTCGACTTCATATTTACTTTGTCCAGACTCTCTCAGCTTAAGAGCCTGTTCTTTTTGACGGCCAAACACTTTTGAAACATCGGTAACGCGGATAATGGGTTCTGTTAGTTTAGAGCTTGTACTCAATTTATTTCCCCCTTATTTTTAAAGTAGATTGTTAGAGATGGTCTGGCACACCGAGATAATGTGCCAGACCGCTTCTATTTACTATTCGACCTTCATACCGATTGCTTCTAATACATAATTGTAAAAATGCGAAACGTGCTGTTCGATAGGTACTAAAATCCCTCCTTCTTTATAAGATTTTGAGCTCATATTTTCTTGACACCACTCACACGCTTCAAAATCTTGTAAATTAACGCGGTGAAATAATTCCACGGCATCTTTTGGGTCAAAATCAGGCTTAGCCATTTCTTCCGGGTCGAATAACCATTCGCAAATTACTTTGGACTTTTCTGCACTGATTGGAATAATACGATGAATAATAACGTGATCCGGTGTTAAGTTGATAAATACAAGCGGCAGAACGGTAATGCCAAAATACGTGCGGTCATCTTCAGGAAGCAACCCTTTTAACATAGGACGGCTTCCTTTCCCGCTAATTGAAAAACCTTCTAACTCATTGCCAAACTTAGCTCCACCGCCTACTGAATTTTGAGTGCCGACTCCCGAACGAAATTCAGGGAGCGTTGCCGTAAGCTCAGGGTGAATAGAGGAACAGTGATAACATTCTTGAAAGTTTTCTACAATAAGCTTCCAGTTTGCCTCGACTTCGTACTCTTCACGATGAGCGGATTTTAAATTTTGAATTTCATACCTAGCAAACGTATAAAGCTCTCCAAAACGATCAAAAATTTGTGCGTCTAGCTGATATTCAACAGATATCGGATTGTCTGATAAATTAACCCAAACCATGCCGTGCCACACTTCAATGTGAACGGATGTTAGTCCGTAACTTTCGTTATGCACGAGTTCTTCTCGACAGTGGCTTGTGTTAGGAACACCTACTAAATCACCATCTAAGCTATAGCTCCACGAATGATACGGACAGCGAATGACCCCTGCTTTACCGGATGCTTGGCTGCACAGCTTAGCTCCTCGATGCCGACATACGTTTAAAAATCCTCGCAGTATATGGTCTTTTCCTCTAGTAATTAAAATATTTTCGCCTTCAACTCTCGTTGTAATATATTGTCCTGGTTCTGCTATTTCGTATTCAAATGCAACTAAACTCCATGATTTAGAAAATATATGATCTTTTTCTAACTTAAAAATGTCCGAAGATGTATACAGCTCTCCTTTCAACGTGGGCTCAAGTCTCCCATTATCATTTACTAAACCATGTTCCATAACCATCTGCTATTCCTCCTTCGCTTCTTTAGAAACATTTAAATAGAACCATTCGCAAGAGCTGACGACGATTTATACTATTTTGTTCGCCGCAAATCGCTGCGGAGCAAACAAATCAATTGGGTGATTGGTTTTTCCCTCTGTCACTAAATCTGCTAAAATCTCTCCTACTACGCTTGCAAACTTAAAACCATGTCCGGAAAATCCCGCTGCAATTGCTACTTGAGGATATTCAGGATGCAGCGAAATGACAAAATGTTCATCTGGTGTATTGGTATACATGCACGTTTTCCCTTGTAAAAACCGACCGTTGAGCTGCGGAAGACCTTGAGCTAGATAGTGCCGCATCATGTTCACTTCATCTTCATATATATTTCGATCAATCGTTTCCGGCGTACACGCCGTTCCTTTTCGGAAAAACGCCACTTTTGCTCCTTCAGCCTTTAATCCAAAAGAAGGGAAACCATACAACTGTACATAATCATCTGCTTCCCAAATATAAATCGGCTGTTTTCCCACTGAAAAAACGTCTATTCCTTGTGTTGGTTCAAAAAACATTTGCACATGACGCTCTACTTGTAAGCTAACACCTAATTCCCGTAATAAATCGGGTGCCCAGGCGCCTGCAGAAATAATGATTTTTCCAGCTTCATATATTCCATTAGCTGTTACAACACGCACGCCTTCACCAGAAGGATGGGCTTCCCACGACACCACTTCTTCAAAAAAATGAAGCTCAGCTCCGTATTTTTCTGCTTGAAGAAGGTGAGTATATACGCTTGCTTCCGGCCTAACGAATCCAGCTTTTTCTTCATATAGAGCAACCGTAGCAGGTGAAGGTGTAAATACCGGAAACCGTTTGTAAATATCCTTTGCTTCTAGAATCTCATACGCAAGATTCCACTGTTTAGAGCTTTCGATGCTTCCAGAAACCGTCAAGCTATCAGGAGGTCCCATCATAAGTCCACCGGTAACCGTAAGAATTTCTTGACCGCTTTCTCTTTCAATTTCATTCCACAATTCGTAGGCGCGAAGCAACAATGGAACATAAGCAGGGTCTTCAAAATACGACTGCCGAATAATTCTAGAACCGCCGTGACTCGATCCTAGATCATGAGCAGGACCGTATTGTTCTAACCCCAATACCCGCTGCCCTTTTTTGGCGAGCTGATAAGCAGCCGTACTCCCCATAGCTCCTAATCCGATAATAATGACATCATAATGTGTTGACATCTGCATTTCTCCTGCCTTTCGATTGATCAATTAAACTACCGCTGGGGAGTGTGTCATCATTGCTGCTTTATAACGCTGACCAAAGTATTCAACTTCTAAAACCATTTCTTCATGTACAGCTTGAGATAATAAGGTGTGTACAATTCCTTTGCCTAAGCTGTATGAATAGCCAGCACTTGTCACAAATCCGAGGGCCGTTTCTCCATAAAAGACCGGTTCATATCCCATTACTATCGCTGAAGGATCATCTAATACGAGCGTCGCTAATACTGTTTCAGAATCTTTTCGCTGACGATCAAGCAATGCCTCTTTTCCAATAAAAACTGGTTTTGTTAAATCAACCATTTCATGAAGGTCGACTTCATATGGATGATGTTCGCTCCAAAAGTCTTTCCCGCTTTTTAACGAAAAAGATTCAATTCGAAGGTTTTCAAGAGCTCGGTCTCCCCCAGCAATCAGCTGATAAGGCTGTCCTTCTTCCATTAATAAATCCCATAAATTCAGACCTTGATCGGAAGTCGTAATTAATTCCCAGCTCTCCATTCCCCCGCAGGAATCACGCAGAGCAAGGACTGAAACATTTTCGATAAACAGCGTTTTCGCTTGCCCTTCAATCCAAGTGTTGCCAAGGTCTGAGCGTTGAACCATGGACTTCATTACTCCTGTAGCTTTAGGGCCAATTAATGCTAAACTGCATGTCCCTGACGTTACATCTTGAAAAACAACTTGATCGCTGTGTGGCACGTGTTTTTGAATCCAGCTTGCTTCTACAGCTCCCGTACAAACAATCAAGAAAGTGGATATATTTTTGCGAATAACCGTTATTTGATCTTTTATGCCGCCTCGCTCATGCAACATACACGTGCGTATGCTTTGACCTACTGCAATGTCTATATTTCCTGTCGTTAGCTTCTGTAAAAACTGGAGAGCTCCTTCTCCTTTAATTTCTAACCTTTTCTTTGCTGCCGTTGTATCGTAAAGAGCTGCGTGCTGACGAGTATGCAAATGTTCAGCTTCAATAATTGGTGACCAATGTTCAGCAGCCCATCCATTTCTTATTACCATCATCTTTTCATAAGTAGATATAAGCGGATAGTTAGCTTCATACCACTGGGGCTGCTCCCATCCTGCTTTTTCATTAAAATAAGCTTTCAGTTCTTGTTGACGCATATAAAATGGACTCACGCGCATGTTTCGCGATACTTTTCGCTGCATAAATGGATGGTGAATACTATAAACCTCTTCATACTCTTCAATAGACCGCTGTTTGTAATAAGCAGGGCTGCATGCATACGTATCGAAACGATTAATGTCGCATAGCTCTAAATCCACAGTCGGCGCACCATTCATCATCCATTCAGCCATTTGTTTTGCGACACCTGCAGAGTGCGTTACCCATATAGCTTCTGCTACCCAAAATCCCTGTACCGTTTGTGATTCACCAAGCAGCGGCATACCATCGGGCGTGAATGAAAAAATGCCGTTCATTCCTTTTTTTATTCCCGTTTGTTTTAATGCCGGAATTAACTCTATTGAATCTTCCCACGGTTTTCCAAAATCTTTTGGTGTAAAAGGTTTAACAGAAGGCATTTCTTTTGTTTCTCCGTATTTTGTAATATCACTGAGTTCGACTGGAAACGGCTCATGCTGATATGATCCAATCCCAAGCCCTTTTTCTACTTGACGAAAATAAATTGAATTATCTTGATCTCGAATAAGAGGAGTGGCGGCTTCTTCCGTTTCTCCGTTCAACTCAAGTAAATCATTTGTAAACACATATTGATGAGCCATTGGCTGAAGAGGGATCGTTACACCGACCATTTCTCCGATGCGAGGTCCCCAAAATCCAGCACAGCATACGATTACATCTGCTTCGAATTTCCCGACACTTGTGTACACTGCTTTTACTTGACCCTTTGTCACTTCAATATCCGTCACTTCTGTATGACCGTAAAACTCTACTCCGCACTCTTTAGAAAAACGAGTCATTTTATCAACGGCATGCAAAGGTTTAGCAATACCGTCTGACGGAACATAGAGACCTCCGCAAATACGATCAGGACAAATCAACGAATTTTTTTCCGCGCATTCCTGCGGTGAAAGAAGAAAAGCTTCGATTCCCCATGAGCTGGCAACACCAGCCTTTCTCTTTAGATCTTCTAATCGCTCTGGTGTACGGGCAACTTCTAAACTGCCGACAGGATAAAACGAGCGCTGTTCATCTGTACTCAACTCTTTAAAGGTCTCGACTGTTTGAGAAGCTAGTGTTGTCAGGATTTTTGAAAAGCTAAGCTGAAATACAAGCCCCGGAGCGTGAGAGGTAGATCCTCCTGTTTCTAGCAAAGGGCCTTGCTCAATCACTGTTATGTTTCGTTGCCCCATTTTACTTAAATAGTAGGCAATGCTGCACCCGACAATTCCAGCTCCTATCACTACTATTTTCTTATGTTCCATCACTTCATATCTCCCTCCTTTTTTGGTTTGAAGGTGTTAAATATTGTCGATAGTTAATTATATTTTTAATTTTCTTAATTTTCAAAGTATTTTGTTAAAAAGTGTGACATAGATTTTTTTTTGCACTTTCTTCCGCTAATGTTCGGATAACGCTTTCTTAACTTTAAAATCCCAGAAAAATCGCCGTTTTTTTCTTTCGAATAACGAATTTTAAAGAAACTATCTATCTGTCAAAATGACACTTATCAATGAATGGTTATACCAAAAATGACGGAAAGAAGATAGCTAAAATAACTTAGCTATCTTCTTTTTAAACCATTTACCGATTAATTAATTTTGAAGGCTTAAATACTTTTGCTTATTTTTAGACCAAAGTTGCTTGTTTGACTACTTTTTTCATTTCTTCTGCAACGTTTCTTTTGTCTTTTTCACTTGTAATCCCCCCGCCTACAATCACAAGATCCGGCTGTGACTGCACGACTTCAGGAAGTGTATTTAGTTTAATACCTCCTGCCACCGCTGTTTTTGCATTTTTCACAACTCGTTTAATCGTTTGAAGCTGCTCAAACGGAGTCTCTCCTTCAGCTTGAAGATCATACCCTGTGTGTACACAAATATAGTCAACACCGAGTGCATCGACTTCTTTTGCACGTTGTTCAAGGTTTTTTACATTAATCATATCGACAAGAATTTGTGTTCCTTGTTTTTTGGCCTCTTCTACAGCGCCTTTTATAGTCGAATCGTTAGTAGCGCCAAGTATGGTAATAATACTAGCACCCGCTTCAGAAGCTTTCATGACTTCATAAGCACCTGCATCCATAATTTTTAAATCAGCTAATACCTTTAAAGACGGAAATGCTTCCTTGATTTCTTTGACTGCTTTTAGCCCTTCGTTAATCACAACCGGAGTACCAATTTCTACAATATCGATATACTCTTGAACCTCCTGCACTACTTCTTTTGCCTCTGAAATATTTACAAGATCCAATGCTAATTGAAGTTCCATACCTGCTTCACTCCTTCATTAAATGGGGTTGCCTAGCATGAATTCATTGTAAAACCGTTACTTTCAAAAAAAAAGTAGGCACTTTTAAAACATATAGTCACTAAAAATATACTATGGATGCTTCGGTGTATCTTATCACTTGTATTTATTTTAGAAAATTCTGAATAATAAAGGCGTTTTTGTAACCTTCTCAAGAAAAGATTTTATCCCATATGTGTGGAGTTATTCATTTCAGGTTCTATAAAGGTTTCCATATAATTTTTTCCCCACTCGTCCATGCTTTCAAGAATGGGCATCAAGCTTCTCCCGTGCTCAGTCAAGGAATATTCAACTTTTGGAGGTACAACCGGATAGACTTTTCGGTGAACGATTTGATCTTCTTCTAATTCTCGCAGCTGACTTACTAACATTCGCTGAGTAATTCCCGGCATCATAGATTTTAACTCACCAAATCGCTTTGTTCCTTCTTTTCCTAGATGCCACATAATCAACATTTTCCACTTGCCTCCAATAATCGTCAACGTTAATTCCTTTTCACAGTTAAACGTTTTGCTAAAAAGTCTGCTCAATCCTTTTTCCTCCCTTTTTATGCGTAATAGTATAGTTTTAGACACTATATGAAAATAAAGTGTCTACTTATAAAGGAAAATTGTACCTGCTATACTGTAATCTGTAAAGATGGTAAAAGACTATATTCACTGCAATAGACCGTTAAAATAAAGGAGGAGATCAATTGGACAGCGTAGCTCGTTCACGTGATAATTGTCTCAAGTCTCATTTACCACAAGCGTTAGAAGTGGATTCCATGACCTTTATCTTATTTGGAGCAACAGGAGATTTAGCTAAAAGAAAAATTTTTCCTGCGTTATATAATTTATTTTTAGATAAAAAGCTGCCTTCTTCCTTTTCTATTGTTGGTACGGGTAGAAGCAACTGGTCTAATGATGCCTTTCAAATATATGTAGGAGAATCCGTAAAGACTTTTTCAAGGCGCTTTAGCCAAGGTGAATCCAAGATAAAAGAATTTCTTAAGACAGTTCGCTATCATAAAATGGATGTTACCAACAGTGATGGATATGACCAGTTGCTGCATGCTATTCAAGAAGGTGAAGCAGAATTAAATATTCCTGAAAATCGTCTTTTCTATTTATCAGTGGCTCCTGAATTTGTAGACGTTATTGCTTCAAATATAAATAGCGGCGGATTAGGATCTACAAAAGGCTGGAAACGTCTTATTATCGAAAAGCCTTTCGGACACGATTTACAATCTGCTCAAGTGTTAAATCAAAAGCTTACTGAAACGTTCAATGAAGAAGAGATTTATCGTATCGACCACTATCTGGGAAAACCAATGATTCAAAATTTGGAGGCTCTAGCAGCTGCAAACCCTATTTTACAAGCACTATGGAATCATCACTACGTTGCAAATGTCCAAATTACAGCTAGTGAAACAGTTGGTGTAGAAGAAAGAGCGCCTTACTATGATCAGTCCGGTGCAATTAGGGATATGTTCCAAAACCATATGCTTCAAATGCTTATGATGACTGCCATGCAGCTGCCAAAGACACTTAACATCGCAAAGACTCGCCAACAAAAGATAAAAATTATGAAAAGCCTTCGCCCTCTACAAAAAGAGGTTATCCATTCGAACGTCATAAGAGGTCAATACGAAGCGGGAAAAATCCAAAATCGTTCCGTTATAGGATATAAAGAAGAGCCCGGCATCAATGCTGCTTCCGTCAATGACACATTTATAGCAGTCCGGGTATGGATTGATCATGAGCTTTGGAAAGGAGTGCCTTTCTATCTTCGCACGGGAAAAAGAATGAGTAAAAAATGCACGCGTATCGTCATTGAATTTAAACATCCTTTAAAGGAGGTTTATACAGCCGATGAAATCATTCCTAACCTTTTAGTTGTCGAAATCAGCCCAAATGAAGGTATTTCGCTGCAATTAAACAGCAAAAATCCTTTGAATGGCAATAAAATCGAACCTATTTTTATCAATTTCTCCACAAATCAAAAAGAAGTACCAGAAGCTTATGAACTGCTGTTATTTGATGCTCTACAGGGAGACTCCACATTTTTTGCTCATTGGGAAGAAGTTGAATTATCTTGGAAATGGGTGCAGCCTATTTTAGAAGCTTTTAACAATGAGGGCTTTCCTCTTCATTTTTACTCTGCTGGTACAATGGGACCAACAGCTTCAAAGCATTTGTTAGAAGAAGATGGGTTTAAGTGGTGGTAGTTTTATAATTACCCTAGATTATTTCTAATCTATAAAAAGAGATTGAGACATAACTAAAACAATGGAAAGATCCGAATGATACATTGTTCGGACCTTCCTTTAACTAAAACATTCGTGTTCCATCCTCTTTTTGTACATGTTTCAAATAACTTCACCTGGCTAAATCTATGTCACTTAAAAAATTAAATCTTCGTATCTTCTTTATTTAATATCAGCCATTTGATTTTTCGATCTCGCTCTTTTCTTTCTTGTTCATCAACCAAATCATATTTCTTCAGCAAATGAAACATCTCGTTTAATGTTGTTTGCGAAGGGTTTCGCACGAGAAACTCATGAAATAATGAACGAATATCTTCTGGCAGCCACTGTGACTGCGCGTTAAACTTCTGCTGTACATCTTCTACCGAGTGGTCTAAATTACATTTACCCATACCTTTTCCTCCCCTTTTATGTAACTGTTTTGCATTTTTTAGTCTTCTTTTCGTTTAAACGTATTTGGCATCACCACTGCCACAACTTCTCCAGTCGCAACAACGATATCATTCGCGTATACTTCTGTTTTAACTTTCCATTTCTTCGGGTGAATTTCTTCAACCGTTCCTATCGCTTTTAGTACTTCACCCTGTGGCGTTGGTTTTTTAAAATCTACGTGGAGAGAACCGGTAACAAACCGCGGCGGCTCTGCTGAATCTCCTATTTCGCAGCCATTTTTACGGTATAGAGCAAGAGATGCAGAGCCTGTTCCATGACAATCAATCAGTGATGCAAGAAGTCCGCCATATACAAATCCTGGTATAGCTGTATGTTCAGGCTTAGGTGTATAAAGGGTAATTGTTTTTTCTCCTAGCCATCCTGTCCGAAAATGATAGCCGTCTTGATTTAATCGGCCGCAGCCGTAACACCATGCAAAATCATCCGGATATTCGTCTTGAATCGCTTTTACTACTTTTTCCATGGTTCACCACTCCTTTTTTCGGAATATTTTAACACATTTTCTCTTACAATCGTTAGAACTAAACGGACTATTTTCAAGCTTACATAACTAAAAATCTTAGAAGAAAAGCCTCACTTAAAAAATAAGTGAGGCCTTATCGTTAAAATTCTTCATAGACAGCGGGGTCTTGATTATTAAGTCTTCCATCTTCGCGGTTCAATTTTGAAAGAATATTCATCTCCGTTTCATCTAAAGAAAATGAAAAAATCGATATGTTTTCAAGCTGCCGCTTGCGAGATGACGATTTTGGGATTGAAATGGCGCCTAGCTGATAATGCCATCGCAAAATCACTTGTGAAACTGTCTTATTATGACGGTCTGCAATTTGTTTAATTGTTTCATTTTCTAAAACAGCACTCGCTCGTCCTAGTGGACTCCAAGATTCAATTTGAATATTTTTCTCTTGATACCAATTTCGATATTGATGTTGATTAAAAAAAGGATGCAGTTCTATTTGATTGATGCTTGGTAAAATGCCGGTCTCTTTTTCCAAGCGCTCAATATGCTCGGGAAGAAAATTACAAACACCAATTGAACGAATCAAGCCCCAGCGCTTCGCATCAATCAGTGCTTGCCAAGCTTCTACATAATGATCTTGTTTAGGATTAGGCCAATGAATAAGATACAAATCGTAATAGTCTAAATTCGCCCGATATAAAGATTCTTGAATGGTAGGAATTGCTTTGTCATACGTATGGTATCGCCCTGGGAGTTTAGAGGTAACAAATAGTTCTTGTCTAGAAACCGGTGTTTTTCGGAGAGCTTGCCCCACAGTGCCTTCATTTTCGTAATTATAAGCAGTATCGATTAAACGATACCCTACATCAATCGCACTCGTTATAGCGTTGACTCCTTCATTTCCGTTAAGCTTGTATGTACCAAAACCTATAGCAGGCAAGGTTACCCCGTCATTAAGGGTTATTTCAGGAATTACTTTACTCATTATTATCCACTCCTTTCGATCATGCCCTAAGGTTAGCATATATTATCCAATACTTGAATAAATTTGCATCACTCCTTTTCACAAAGGAGTGATGCTTTTAAAACAATCCAAAAAGCG
The DNA here is from genome assembly GCF_038005965.1 of Priestia sp. FSL W8-0524. Taxonomy (NCBI): domain Bacteria; kingdom Bacillati; phylum Bacillota; class Bacilli; order Caryophanales; family Bacillaceae; genus Priestia; species Priestia sp. FSL W8-0524. Next base: position 1,259,435 of record NZ_JBBOUG010000001.1, on the reverse strand, counting down.
ATTACGGAGAAACCTCCGTTTTAAACTCGTTAACTTCGCACTTTTCTGCTTCTTTCTTGTTTTTAGTTAACGTAAAGAAAGCTACAAAACCTAAAAGCGCCGTACTAAATAAGATAGCAGCCATCGGAATCGCTGTTGTTTCGTTAATCCCTACTAAAGGAGAAACAATTGATCCTAAAGTTAATGGAAGCATACCTAACACGGCACTCGCACTCCCTGCTCTATGTCCTTGATTTTTCATTGCCAATGTCACCGAGCCTGTGATCGTCATTCCTATAGAGATCATGTAAATAAAAATGGGAATAACAATCGTAGCAAGCGGTCCTTTAAGCATAGTCATGATAAGAAGTACGCTAGTAGCACTTACAGCCGTAATCACGGCAATGCGAAGCAGGCTTCTTTCATGGATAATTCCGCTAAAGCGCCCAATAATAAAGCTTCCAGTCACAATAGCCAAGCCGTTAATACCAAACAAAATGCTAAAAACTTGCGGAGAAACATGGTATATCCCTTGATAGACAAATGGAGTGCCTGATACATAAGCAAAGCTTCCTCCATGGACCAGTCCGATAATTAGGGCATACCCAATAAAAGAACGGTCTTGTAATAAACTGCCCATTGTGCTAACAGAATGACCAATTGAACTTGGTGTTCTATTTTCAATGGGCAAAGTTTCTTTTAAACGCATTGAGATTGTTAAAACAATTAAAAGACCTATTAAACTTAAAAACAAGAAAATAGTATGCCAGCTTGCAAAAGGAAGAAGTAAAATAGCACCTCCGGCCATTGGTGCTATCATTGGTGCAAAGGCATTGATAACCATTAACAGAGCAAAAAACTTCGTAAGTTCTCTTCCGCTAAAAACGTCTCTGACAATGGCGCGAGAAAGAACAACTCCTGCCGAAGCCGTAAACCCCTGCAAAAAGCGTGCGATAACTAAAGCCGTGATAGTAGGAGCCAGTGCACAGAGCAATGACGATAACATAAATAAAGAGATGGAGATGAGTAAAGGTCCTTTTCGTCCCTTTGCATCACTGATTGGACCAATCACGATTTGACCAACGGCAAGTCCTAGTAAACACGATGTTAAGCTAAGCTGTACAAGTGAAGCTCGCGCATCTAAATGATCAGCAATAGCAGGAAAACTTGGCAAATACATATCGATATTAAGCGGACCTAATATCGCAAGCGTGCTGAGAAGAAACGCTAATCCTAGACGTTTTTTTCCAGTTGGATTATGAAGCATAATAGCAGAGCACCTTCCTTACTTAAATATTGTATTTTCACAGATAACCTCTAGTCTATTGAAAGGCACCCCTTCTGTCTAGGACATTTGTCTAGAGATGCAGATAAAGTTCCACTGGCAAAGAAGGAGGTATGAGTAACTACAACTACATACGGTTAACATAAAAAACAGCGCTTGAAATTCCTCCAAGCGCTGTTTTTTTATATACTATCTAATGCCTGCTGTAAATCTCTCATAATATCTTCCCAAGCTTCCAGCCCAACTGATAAACGAAGAAGTTCATTTGAGATGCCCATTTCTTTTCGAGCTTCTTCCGGCACAACTGCATGCGTCATCGAGGCAGGATGCTGAATAAGTGTTTCAGCATCGCCAAGACTCACCGCGATGGAAATGAGCTTAAGCTGATTCACCACTTTTACGGTTTCTTTATAACCGCCTTCCACTTCAAAAGAGAGAAGCCCCCCTCCTTTTTTCATTTGCTTTTTCGTGAGAGAATGAGCAGTGCTGTTTTTATCCCCTGGATAATAAACGGCTTTTACCTTGGGATGGAGACTTAATTGTTTTGCGATATGTTCAGCATTCTCACAGTGGCGATCCATTCGAACGGCCAGTGTTTTTAAGCCTCGGAGTAACAGCCACGCATCAAATGGTGAAAGAATACCTCCAATATCTTTTTGCGTCGTTTTGCGCAGTACGGAAATAACCTCTTTGTCCCCTACTACAATTCCTGCCACAACATCTCCGTGTCCACCAATAAATTTAGTTGCGCTATGAATAACTAAGTCGCATCCAAGCTTCAGCGGCTGCTGCAAATAAGGAGTTGAAAAGGTATTGTCTACTACCACGGGAATTCCTTTTTGTTTGGCGATACAAGTCACTAACTCTAAATCTACTAAAGTCATAGTCGGGTTAATCGGTGTTTCAATATAAATACATGCTGTATCTTCTTTGATAGCAGCAAGAATTTCTTCCTCAGTTTCCAAGTTGGAAAAAGAATGATGGATTTGATATTTTTCCTCAAGCATTTCCAGTAAACCAAACGTGCATCCATACACTCCTTTAGAACATAAAATATGATCGCCTGCTTTTGTAAGTCCAATCAATACAGCCGATACTGCAGCCATTCCTGATCCAAATGCCAAAGCGGCTTCGCCTTCTTCAAGCTGTGCCATACGCTCTTCTAAAATGGTGACCGTTGGATTAGATAACCGAGAATATACATAACCATTTTCTTCTCCGCTAAATCGGTTTGCACCTTGTTCTAGAGATGAAAATGTAAATGTAGACGTTTGATAAATAGGTGGAGCTAAACTATCAAAATGATGTTTTGATTCGTACCCTGCGTGAATGGCTTTTGTTTCAAACTGATATTTCTTTTTTTCGTTCATACAGCTTCCCCCTTATGAAAACAAGCGCTGTGTCATTTTTAAAATTGTAAGCGTTTTCTTTTATTATATTTCTCTTTTCTTTTTTCGTTCCCTGCCTATCTATGTAGATAATTCCACCGTAGAGAAGGAAGCGACATGCACACTGCATCTCGCTTTACTTCATCATTTGTTTAATTAGTATTGAATTACGCTTTTTAAATACTTCATTATGAGAAGAAACCATAGCTGTCTTAGCAGCAGAGGGCTGAACGAATTGTTTTGCTTTGTTTACGGCATTAGCAGCATCTTGAAAAGCGCCGGTAATCAGATGGACTTTTCCTTCGTGCATGAGAATATCTCCAGCTGCATATACACCTTCTACAGACGTTTCGCTTGCTGCATTACCTGCAACGTAATAGTCATCAATGGTTTTGATATGTAGTTCGCTGTTTTTTAACAGCTCTGTATCTCTTTTATAACCGTGATTAATGATAACTTCGTCAATCGATAAATAAGAAACCTCACCGGTTTGATGATTAGTCAGCTCAACTTTTTCAATAAATTCATGCGTCGCATCAGCCACTAATTTTGTAATAGATGTGTTAAGCAGACACCGAGCCGAACTGTTTATTAATTGTCTTACTTGTGCTTCATGACCGTTTAGTTCACTGTTTCGGTACGTAATATATACCTTTTTAGCAACGGGCTCTAGCTCATTTGCCCAATCAATGGCTGAATTGCCTCCCCCGGAAACAATCACCGTTTTATTTTTAAAATGCTGCAGAGATTTAACCGTATAGTTTAAGTTTGATATTTCAAATCGTTCTGCTCCTTCAATTTTGAGCTTTTGCGGATTTAAAATACCTCCTCCAACAGCAAGGATAATGGTTTTAGAGTAATGATGTTCACCTGAAGAACCCGTCAGCTGGAAAATACCATCTTTCAAGCGAGAAATGGATTCAATCTTCTCATCTAAAACAACAGTCGGATCAAACGTCAGTCCTTGTTCCACAAGCTGTTCAATAAGCTTCGCACCGGAAATAGGCGTTTGGCCCCCTACATCCCAAATCATTTTTTCAGGATAAACGTGAAGTTTTCCGCCTAGTTTTGGCTGATATTCAATCAGCTTTGTTTTCATTTCCCTTAGCCCGCTATAAAAGGCAGAATAAAGGCCAGCCGGTCCCCCGCCTATAATTGTCACATCAAAAAGTTCATTGTGTATCATGCACGTTCACTCCTCGTAATCAATTGTCATTGATTATCATTCTCATTTAAATATACATCTTCTTCAACGTTTTGACAATAAAAATAACTATTGACATCCGGAAACGTTCGAATTATAGTATGTAAAGTAAACGATACTGATAATCATTATCAAGTATTTGTTGTATTAAATGTAAACGGAGGGTCAGATATGGTTCGCCTATATACAGAGAAATTACATATTAGTTATGGTGAACGTCTAATAGTAAAGAATTTAAGCGTTAACATTCCAGACAAAAAGATTACTACAATTATTGGTTCAAACGGATGCGGCAAATCAACGCTTTTGAAAGCCATTACCCGCATTATTTCTCATCAATCCGGTTCCGTTATTTTAGACGGCGAAAACATTTCAACAGAACATACAAAAGCACTCGCTAAAAAAATGGCTATTCTCCCTCAAACCCCTGAAAGTGCTAAAGGCTTAACGGTGGGAGAACTTGTATCTTATGGGCGATTTCCCTATCAAAAGGGGTTTGGGCGTCTATCAAAAGAAGATTATCAAACGATTGACTGGGCGCTTGAAGTAACCGGAACAAAAGATTACAAGTTTCGTCCTGTAGATTCTCTTTCAGGCGGTCAGCGCCAGCGAGTGTGGATTGCGATGGCTTTAGCTCAAGAAACCGATATTATATTTCTTGATGAGCCGACTACCTACTTGGATATGGCTCATCAGTTAGAAGTGCTTGAGCTGCTTCAAAAATTAAACAAAGAGCAGGGACGTACAGTTGTAATGGTGCTTCATGATCTAAATCAAGCCGCTCGCTTTGCGGATTATATTATCGCTTTAAAAAATGGTGAAATTGTCAAAGCCGGAAAATGTGAAGAAGTCATTACGCAGGACGTTCTAAAAAAAGTGTTTCATATCGACGCTGAAATTGGACGAGATCCGAGAACAAATAAACCAATGTGCATCACGTATAACTTATTAAGAGGAGATAACTAAATGAAAAAATTATTGCTTCCATTCATGCTTATATTCGTATTACTTATTAGTGCCTGCAGCAGCGGTTCAACTGAAAGCAAAAATGATTCTAGCAAAAACAGCGAATCCAAGACGATCACATATCAATCTGAAGACGGCCCTGTAAAAGTTCCGGCTAATCCGAAACGTGTTGTTGTGTTAGGTTCCTATGCAGGTAACGTACTTTCTTTAGGTGTTAACATTGTCGGAGTAGACTCATGGTCTAAAATGAATCCCCGCTTTGAAAAGAAATTAAAAGGCGTGGAAGAAGTATCAGACGAAAATTTAGAAAAGATCATTGAATTAAAGCCTGACTTAATTATTGGCTTATCTACTACAAAAAATATTGATAAATTGAAAAAAATTGCCCCTACTGTCACGTATACATACGATAAAGTAGATTACCTTACTCAGCATGTAGAAATTGGAAAGCTATTAAATAAAGAAAAAGAAGCACAATCATGGGTAGACGACTTTAAAAAGCGTGCGGCAAAAGCTGGTTCTGATATCAAAGCTAAAATTGGCGAAGATAGCACGGTTTCAGTTATTGAGAACTTTGACAAGCAGCTTTATGTGTTTGGGGATAACTGGGGACGCGGAACGGAGATTCTTTATCAAGAAATGAAATTAAAAATGCCGGAGAAAGTAAAGAAAATGGCTTTGAAAGATGGATACTATGCGATTTCGCCAGAAGTTCTTCCTGAATATGCCGGAGATTATTTAATCTTTAGCAAAAACCAAGATGGAGATACATCATTTGAGAAAACAGATACGTACAAAAATATTCCTGCTGTAAAGAATAATCACGTATTTGAAGCAAATGCAAAAGAATTTTATTTTAATGATCCAATCACATTAGATTATCAACTAGATTTCTTTACTCAAAAATTTCTTGGCAAGTAATTCATTCAAGAGGAATTCTTTTTAGAATTCCTCTTACTTTGTTTTACTAAATTTATTCTTACATGAAAAGATGGGTGTGTTATGAAAAAAGACAATCAGCGTTTCATTCCTTTTTTATACAAATTAATAGGTATGCTGCTCGTATTCATCATAATGTTTGTTTCTTCAATGGTTTTTGGCGCTGCTGACATATCGATAAAAGATGTATGGCTAGCACTTTCATCAAGCAGTGTAAACGAACAGATTTCGATCATCAGAGATATTCGTTTACCTCGTGAAATCGCCGCTGTTTTTGTGGGGGCTGCTTTATCAGTATCAGGGGCTATTATGCAAGGTATGACAAGAAACCCACTTGCAGATCCAGGACTTTTAGGGTTAACGTCTGGCGCAAATGCGGCTTTAGCTGTAACAATTGCCTTGACCCCTGCTATAAATTATTTGGGTATTACGATTGCTTGCTTTATAGGAGCCGGGGTTGGCGCAATCCTAGTGTTTGGGATTGCTGCTCTAAAAAGAGGAGGATTTTCTCCGCTTCGAATTGTACTAGCGGGAGCTGCCGTTTCAGCATTTCTTTATGCCATTGGAGAAGGCGTTGGTATTTATTTCAAAATTTCAAAAGATATATCGATGTGGACTGCTGGGGGAATGGTAGGCACTTCTTGGGAACAGCTTCAAATCATTGTTCCTTTTATTCTCGGAGGTATATTCATTGCCCTTTTGCTTTCTCGGCAGCTTACTATTCTGAGTTTAAATGAAGAAGTGGCTGTAGGATTGGGCCAGCAAACGACAAAAGTCAAAACCATTTTATTTGTCATCATGATTCTTCTTGCGGGTGCTTCTGTTGCGCTAGTGGGAAACATGGTGTTTATCGGCTTGATGATTCCTCATATTGTACGAGGAATTGTAGGAACTGACTATCGTTTTATTATCCCTATGTCCGCTATCACTGGCGCAGCGTTTATGCTGCTCGCTGATACATTGGCTCGAACGGTCAGTGCTCCTTATGAAACACCGATAGCAGCAGTTGTATCGATGATTGGTTTACCTTTCTTTTTAGTCATTGTTCGTAAAGGAGGAAAAGCATTCTCATGATTCACCCAGCGCTTATTAGAAAACAACGAATAATTATGATGCTGCTCACTGTTTTGATTCTTGGAACGGTTGTGATAGGAATGGGACTCGGTGATGCACCCCTTCCTTACAATAAAGTGTTTCCTACTCTTTTTGGCAAAGGGAATTTTACAGATGAGTTCGTCCTTTTTTCAATTCGACTTCCGCGGATTATCATTACGCTTCTAGCAGGAATGGCTCTAGCTTTATCAGGAGCTATCTTACAAGGTGTTACGCGCAATGATTTAGCGGAACCTGGGATTATAGGAATTAATTCAGGAGCAGGAGCCGCAATTGCTGTGTTCTTTTTATTTTCCCCAATTGAAGCAGGCTCTTTCGTTTATGCCCTTCCGCTGGTAGGCTTTATCGGCGCCTTGTTGACAGCTGGTCTTATCTATCTTTGTGCATATAGTAAAAGCCAAGGACTGCAGCCTGTAAAGTTGATTTTAACAGGCGTAGGTTTTTCAATGGCTCTTTCTGGAATGATGGTGGTGATTATGTCATCAGCTGATCGGGTTAAAGTTGATTTTATTGCTAAATGGATTGCAGGGAGCATCTGGGGGACAGACTGGCCTTTTATATGGGCTCTTCTACCTTGGCTTCTTGTCTTGATTCCTTTTATATTGTACAAAGCAAACTCATTAAACATTTTTAATTTAAATGAAGCTGCAGCTATTGGAGTCGGAATTTCTCTGGAGAAAGAACGTGTAACATTGCTTTTAGCCGCGGTGGCATTAGCGGCAGCCGCGGTTTCAGTGACGGGCGGCGTGGCTTTTATTGGACTTCTTGCTCCTCATATTGCTAAAGGCTTAGTAGGACCGAGAAGTCAGCTTTTTATTCCCGTTGCTATTCTACTTGGCGGTTGGCTTTTGCTGATTGCAGATACGATAGGACATAACATTGCCAATCCTAACGGTATACCGGCAGGAATTATTGCCGCCGTAATCGGTGCTCCTTATTTTGTTTATTTGCTTTTGAAAAAATAATAAGCAGACGCGCTTTTTCAGAAAGCGCGTCTAGTTATTATTTTTTTTGTCTTTCATCTGCAGCGTTCGCTCTAGCCTGTGCTTCTAAATCGTCTTGGTCTGCTAATTCACGCGAAAACTCTTCGTCCACTCCATCTGCTTTAGATGCAGGATAATCTGCTACCTTTTTTAATTGTTTCTTCAACTCTTTTTCATTCATAATGAACACTCCTTTATTCTAGACTGTTATTAGTATGCGTTTGTCGTTTCTGCACTATGTGGAGAAAGAAGGAATTTTACCAATAAGACCGAAAGCATACGTAATAAGAAAAAGAAAGGACGTTTTATATGATCATCATTATTACGCTCTCTATTATCATTGTATTTGTTATTTTACTGCTGTGCGTAGTTACCACCTCAAAAGCTTATGATTATAAACATACCGTAGATCCGCTTACAAAAAAACAACACGAAAAAAAGTAGGTGCGCTCGTTTCACACCTACTTTTTTTATTAGCCCTGCAGTGATTTTAAATCATGATCGTTCAATTGAAATGCTTGCTTAATTTTGTCTTCTAAGTTTTTTGTTACTCTTCTCTTCCCAACTTCAACCAGGGCGATTAAAGAAAAACTGCAGTTCACTGCTTGAGCGAAGTTTCGCTGATTCATATTGTAGTTTTTTCGAATGTTTTTTACCATCTCTTTATCCATTTACACTCACTCCGCATAACTCAATATACTTTTTTTATTCCTCTTCAAGTCACATGTTCATCTAGCTGCCGACAGAGCGTAAGAAATTGCTGCTGCTCTTCTTCTTTGTAGCATGCAAACAGTTTTTCAACCCTTTGCTGCATGTCTTTCTCAGCCGCTTGAATCACTTGTTTTCCCTTGCTTGTAAGCTCAACCATAACTTTACGCCGATCTTCTTTTGAATGGTAGCGCTCCACAAGATTCAGTTCATACAAACGTGTAATTGATGCTGTGATAACGCTTGGGCTCGCCTTCATTTCGTCTGCCACTTTGGTCACAGGCATTGTACGTGCACGTTCAACAGTCAGTAAAATATGATATTGAAAAGGGGTAATTCTGTAATGCTGTAAAAGGCTTTTTACATTTGTCATTACTTTTTTGTTTAAAGATATTGAAATTCTTTGAATTTCTTCACCAAATATCAATGGATCCATCCACCTCACCGCCCCTTTCTCTCCAACATGTTTTATGATGAACTTTTGATTCTATAGCACTTTATGAATTTATACTTTTTGGAGCTGGAAGCATACGAATATCTTCCTCTTGAGCTTTTGATTTCTTTTCTTCGACTACTTTATCTTTACGTACGTCACGAAGGAAGAAACTTAAAATTAAACCGATAACAGAAATCGCTGTTGCCCAATAAAAAGCATCGTTAATACCTTGAATCGTACCTTGCTGCGTCATTTTTCCAGATAAAATCGTCAGCGCTTGCTGCTGAGCTTGATCTTGTGATAAATGCAAAGTAGCAGCTACTTTTTGTACAAATAAATGAAAGCTATTCATAAAGAATGGATCAGACGTATTCATGGAACTGCTGATTTCATTTACATGATACGTTGTACGGTTTGTAAAAATGGTCGTCATTAAACTAATACCAATTGAACCACTTACTTGACGAAGCGTATTAGACATTGACGTTCCGTGACTGCTTAGTCTCTGCGGAAGCTGATTCAAACCGGCTGTCATAATTGGCATCATTAAAAGTGACATACCAAACGAGCGGATAATATAAATCGCTAAAATATGATTAAACGGTGTATCCATCGTCAGCTTCGTAAATTCAAACGTTGAAATAGATGTAATAAACATACCAACGATTGCTAGCGGACGAGGTCCCACTTTATCAAACAATGTACCTGAAATCGGCGACATAACCAGCATAACAAGTGCGCCAGGAAGCAACAGCAGTCCTGAATCAAAAGCAGAATATCCGCGGATATTTTGCAAGTAAATTGGAAGCAAGAACATACCTGCGTACATACTGATTGTAATCGCAATACTAATAATATTTGATAGTGAAAAAATATTATATTTAAACACGCGCATATCCAATAGCGGCTTTTCAGATTTAATTTGTTGAAGAACAAATATAATTAAAAGAACTGCCCCACCAATGATTGTAGAAAGAACAACTGAATCCGTCCAGCCGTCATTTCCAGCTTCACTAAATCCGTAAAGCAATAATCCCATACCTGCAAGTGATGTCACAACTGAAGGCATGTGAACTTTTACATCCTTTGGAGGCTGAATGTCTTTTAATTGAAAGAAAGCAATAATTAATACAATCGCACCTAATGGCACCATGCCGTTAAAAAGGATGTGCCAATCATAGTTTTGAATAACCCATCCAGATAATGTTGGACCAATAGCCGGTGCGAACATCATGGCTAATCCAAAAATACCCATCCCTTTTCCTCGCATGTGAGGAGGGAAAATAAACACAATAATGGTCATAACAAGAGGCGATAAGACACCTCCGCCAATAGCTTGAATTAAACGGCCGGTAAGCATAATCGAAAATGTAGGTGCAATTCCGCAAATCAATGACCCTACTGTAAAACAAACCATTGCAAATAAGAACAAGCGACGCACACCAAATCGTTCAATTAAAAAAGCTGAAAGCGGAATTAACGCCCCGTTCACAAGCATATATCCAGTTAACAACCACTGAGCTGTATTTGCGGTTACGCCAAACTCAGTAATTAAATGCGGGATGGCTACGTTTAGTAACGTTTGATTTAATATTGCAAGAAACAAACCAAGCATTAAAACAATCAATAGCGGAATATGCTTTTTGATGGATCCATCACTTGTGTTTTCTATACTGGCTGTCATCATATTTCCTCCCTTCTTGAACTGTTGTAGTAAGAATTAGTCTTTTGAAATTTTTACTTCAGCGTTCATTCCTGGTAGCACATGCTCTGAATAATTAGAAATAGAGATTTTTACAGGAACCGTTTGAGATACTTTTGTGTAGTTTCCATCTGAGCTTGAGTTCGATGTTAAAGATGAAAGTGAATTAGTTGCATATCCCACTTCTTCAACTTTACCGTCAATTTTTGTACTACTGTCTCCATCTACTGTTACATCTACATCGTCGCCCTCTTTAATATCCTTAAGCTGATCCTCTTTGATATTCGCTACGATAAATAGATCTTTCATATCTACTTCGGTTGCAATTTGCTGTCCAGCTTGAACCATTTGATTTTCTTTTACATTTGTTTGAATAATTTTTCCATCTGCTGGTACTGTAGCAGCTACAGAGCCTTTTTCAGCTTGAATCTTAGCAATTTCAGCATCTTTTGATACATCATTTCCTTCTTCCACTGTCCAGCTTGCTACCTTACCTGCTGCAGGTGCAACTACGTTGTATACATCTCCAGATACTTTAGCGTTATCCGTTGTAATATAGTTGGATTTTTGAACGTAATAATATCCTCCTCCAATTAATAAAGCTAAAATAACGATGATTCCAATAAAATTTGTTACCATTAAGCGACTTCTAGACATTCATTACTCCTCCTTAATACTTCACTAATAAAATTACTTTTTGATATAGCTTTTTCATAAAGATATTATCTCCATCTATTAGGAGATATGTTTCTTTATAATCATCCATTTGGTTAACTACCTAAATAACTTTATCATAAAGATATTTTTTCGTAAAGATATTAATTTAAAAATAATAATGGGGGTTAAAGATAATCGTTTCCATCCTTTACAATTGTTTCATTTTATTTTAGAGTTAGTTTATATATGTCCGTAGTGTACAAGGAGATGGAAGCTAGCATGGATAACAATGTAGAATCAAAAATTGAACACCTTTATCAAATTAACACATCTTTTTTTCAATATATGCGACATTTAGTCGAAGAAACATTAAAAACGCAGCCTTATCACTTAACACCCACTAAATTTTATATCTTAAACTACATTGCCAGCGGTACAAAGTATATGGTGGCAGATATTTCAAATAAACTTCACTTAACCTCGGGCGCTACAACTAGCTTATTAAATCAATTGGAAGAAGAATCTCTCATTCAGCGCGTGCGAGACGAAAAAGACCGGAGAGTCGTGTGGGTTTCATTGACCGATGAATCCAAACAGCTTGTTTCAATGATTACAGAGAAGCGAAATGTATTTTTAAAAGATATGCTAGCAGCTCTAACTGTAGAAGAACAAGAAGAATATTTTCGCTTGTTAAATAAAATGGATGCCCTTTTGAGCGATAAATATGGATTTTCTTATTAGGATACCTAAAGGAGCTCCGTTTCGAATAGAAACGGAGCTCCTTTTTTATTTTAGAGAGCCGAATTCATTAATGTAGCTGCTTTGTCAGGAAAATCGATAAAAGGATTTCGGTTGCCTTGCAATTCAAAAATTGCTGCATTGCGATGTTTTTCATAAAGTGAAACGGTAAATTCTTCATGCCATTTTAGTAAAAGAGGAAGATCTACTCGTGAAGAGTCAATTTTATTATGATAGCGAATTAAAAAATAAAGCGTAGCTCGAGCGACAATTCCTTTTCCATATTCGGGTTCAAACTTACCTTTTTCTGATTTGCCGCACCCTTCTTTCACATCTGATTGCTTAACTTCCGGTGTATAATCCGGGAAGTCAATATAAGAGGAATTACCTCTTCGGCTGTTACAAGAAGGTTCACACGCAAACAAATGATGCAAATCGCCTCTCATAGGCTCTTGTTTTCCAAACCAAGATTGCGGGACAACGTGCTCACAGTTTAGCAATATATCATTGCTTGAAACAGATGAGTGACTAAGCGACTGAAGTGCATCAATATCTTGCTGTATCGCTTCTAACGGATCCATACCTTTCCCTGAATACAGACTCTTCAGCTCTCCATTCTCCTGTAGATCCACCCATGGATATACATATTTATGCGGCGAATAACTCAGCAAATGCTGATGCGTTTCCGTTAACAAAGCTTGCATGGCTTCTCTTTCAAAGAGAGTACCTCGATAATAAAGATTTTTACTCTCTTCATCCGTCTTTTCATCATAATAGCTTCGTTTGTTTACGTATTCGTGATAAAGGGCTTTTGCCTGCTGTTTTTCCACCATTAATATATCTAAACTGCTTTTCATCCCATCACCTCTGAAGTCATTTGACGTTGAATTTCACGCAATAGCTTTTCAACAATGGTCAAGTGCACAAACCCGTTTCCTACTTCTCTTGGTGATTCATTTAATGGAAGTGTTCTTCTGATTAACTGTGCGTAAAGCTCTGGTTCTGTAAGTTCTCTTCCAAACGTTTCATTTGAAAGAACTTTTATCAATGCCAAAGCTCCCGCCACGTGAGGCGTGGCCATAGAAGTTCCGCTCAGTGCGGCATACTTTCCATTCAAGTAGGTTGATATGATCTTCTCCCCCGGAGCCACTACGTCCACTTCATTGTTTGAGTTGGAAAATATCGAAGAACGTTTCTTTAGATCAACCGCTCCTACGCTAATCACTTCATTATATGAGCCTGGGTATGCAAACTCATCTGTGGAGCTTTCTCCATCTCCTTCATTTCCCGCTGCGCAGACAACTAAAATATTCTGATCAACAGCATCCTGAATCGCTTCATGCAGTTCAGGTACATCGGCCGGACCTCCAAGTGACATTGAAATGATATCTACTTTTTGCTGGATGGCGTAGGTAATACCTTGAATAATCCATTCATATTGACCTGAACCATTCCCATCAAGTACTTTCAGAATAAGTAAATTCACCTCAGGAGCCACTCCTACAACGCCCGCTCCATTATGAGCTGCTGCAATTGTGCCTGCTACGTGAGTACCGTGACCATTATAGTCTTGATAAACATCAGGATTTTGCTGATCATCGTGCGTAAAATTTCTTCCTCCAATAATTCGCTCCTGCAAATCTGGGTGTGTAACCTCACAGCCAGTATCCAAAACCGCTACGGTTATTCCCTGTCCTTTTGTTTGCTTCCATACTTCCTCTGCTCCAATTAGAGCCACTCCTTGTGGGACTTCATTAAATTGACTTAATTGTTCAACTACTTGAAATGGGATAATGCGCACTTTGTTCTTCATTTAGATTCCCCCTGCAGGATTAAATGGAAGCTAGTTCATGGTGGGATCACTTTTAATCGCTTATTTTTGGAGTTCACTCATCGAGGTTTGTTGCTTCTAAACTTATTATAACACAAAAACAGAACACACGTTTGTGTTTTTGTGATTTTTTTTTAAAAAATAAACAAAAAGCAGAAGCGAAATTTCCGCCTCTGCTTTCTTTTATTGTTGGTCTTTAGAAGAATCAGGCACGGCACATTGACCATCTGCACAAAAGGCATCATCTGCGCCTTCTGGAGACAAACTCTTCAAAGCGGGAGTCGGATTTTCTTCTTCCCATACTTGTTGGAGAGCTCCTACAAATGTTTCGACTGGCTGTGCACCTGAAATCGCATATTTTTGATTAATAACAAAATACGGAACGCCGCTAATGCCATATTGCTGAGCCGTTGCTTCATCACTGCGCACTTCATTTGCATATGCGTTTTTATCTGCAAGAATTTGACGTGCTTCTTCTCGATCAAGACCTGCATCTTCAGCAAGAGCAATCAGCGTCGCTTCTTCACCTAGATGTTTTGATTCAGTAAAATATGCATATAAGAGTTTTTCTGTAATAGCTGCTTCTTTTCCTTGAGCTTTTGCAAATTTTGCTAAACGATGAGCGTCAAACGTATTAGTTGGCTTCATATCGTCAAAATTAAAGGATAATCCCACACCAGCTGCCTGCTGTCCGATCCCTTCATTTGCTTGCTTCGCTTGTTCAATGGTCATTCCATATTTAGCAGCAAGAGCTTCATTAATCGTTTTACCAGTATTAACTGAAGCATTTGGATCTAGCTCAAAGCTTTTAAATTCAACCTGCACGTCATCTTTGTGTGCAAACTGCTGAAGCGCTTGCTCTAATCGACGCTTTCCAATATAACAAAAAGGACAGACAAAATCTGACCAAACTTCTATTTTCATCGTGACACCTCTTCAATTCAAGATAATTCTTATCGTAGCATACCTTTGAATAATTTCCATCATAACTTGCTCAAACAAAGCAAAAAACACGGTGTTGATTTACATACTAAGTGTATTGAATCAGCACCGTGTTTTTATCTCACTTATTTTAAATTCATTGCTTTTAAAAGATCATCATGTAAATACGTATTTTCATATTAGCTAATCAATACTTGGTGGAACTTCAAGCCAGCCTTTTTTAATCATAATTTCCGTCGCTTCGCTTGCATATTGAAACGCATCTTCTCCTATCAGCATCATTTTAGCAACAATATCTCTTCGAAAACTAAATGCTGCTCCAAATGCCTGACTTCCAATACTAAAATTACTTAGTAAAATATCGCATGTCAGCATCAAACGATCAGAAAAAGCAGGCGTTTCAGAAGTCGTGATGCTTCCTGTTGAGGCAACAGAAGGTGAAATATCGTCTTGTATAATTATTTCTTCTAGACGCGTAATAATCTTTTTACTGAGCTCTTTTCCTTTCAAAAAATGCTTTTTGACTTCGGTATCTTTAGCCGTTTGAGAAAAAGCCTTCATTAACTTCATCCCCACAATGTTTGTTTCGACCCCGTGATAAAGCTGAGCTAGCTCTATCGTATTTAATACTCTTTTATCCGCAAATACATTTAAGCCGCTCAAATATTTTCTGTCAGAAACAAACTCAACGGTGGTTGGCATCGGAATATAGGGTGGACGTGATAAAATCCCTTTTTTCAGTAAATACTGCGTACAGGAATCATAACAATGTTGCGTAATCTTTGTTAAATCTTGATAAAATTTCACCACATCTTCTCTGTAGGCCTTACCTAAACTTAATGTATACATCCCCATACTAATTTCTTTAATAACACGAAGAAACATAATATCAAATCCATTAGTAAATAGTTTTGGAGCCTGTATGTTTACGTCTTGAGATGAAAGCCCGGTTGGCACTACGGCTCCTTCTTTTTCAAATATTGTTTTTATCTTTCGTATGTATATAATAAGCTGCTCACGCAAATCTGTCATAATTGTTTTAGCATCTTCATCGTCTGCATGTTCAATCATATAATCCAACAAGCAAATGATTAACGTTTTCTGCTGATATGTCATCCACAGCGTTCCAATTTCACTTGAGGTAATACTAGGTTTGTCAGGCACTGTTACTTTCCTCCGCTTCTTGAGCTTTGTTGAGTGCTTTTATCGCTCAAAAGAGAACATACTCATTGTACGTTTACTTACCATTATGCTATCCAACATTCTTTTTTTTATTTAACCCGCTGATCTATAGTTTTTGAGCAACAAAAAAACAGCTCCGCACTTACAGAACTGTTTTTTATCTTAAGCACGAAACGAGTACTCAACACCTGTTAAGTCCTCAGATACGCTCCATAGTTTTTCCGCTACGTCCGGTTTAAATAAAACATCTCCCATCATATCTTTTACAGGATATCCTTTTTTAGCATCTTTTCCGTCTGGCCCAATATATGTACCGCCTTCTATTGATTCAGTGGCTGCATAAAGAGTAGGCAGCGCGCCCATTTCTGCAGATTGACTAAATAGCTTGACTAAAAATTTCAACAAGCCGTTTGGTTCTTTTCCTGAACCGCGTGATAATAGGTTTGTATTTGAAATACCCGGATGTACAGCGGCACTAATTGTCGTTGATCCGGCTGCTTCTAAGCGAATTTGCAATTCTTTGGCAAACAATAGGTTGGCGAGTTTGCTTTGTCTATAGAACTTCATTGGACTGTAGCCTTTTTCTCCGTCGAGATTATCAAAATAGATTTCTCCAGAATTAGCGGCTATACTGCTTACCGTTACGACACGTGAATGTGGAGTGGCCGTTAGTAAAGGAAGCAGCAAGCCCGTAAGTGCAAAATGTCCTAAATGATTACAGCCAAACTGCAGTTCAAATCCGTCTTTCGTTTTGCTGTGAGGCGGCACCATCACGCCTGCATTATTAATGAGAAGATCCAAAGACGAGTATTGTTGAAGAAATTGATTGGCAAAATGCCGAATAGAGCTCAAGTCACTAAGATCTAATGACATAATAGTCACTTTAGCATTTCCGTTATCCGCTTTAATTCTTTTCTTAGCTTCTTTCCCTTTTGCTTCATTACGCACAGCAAGAATGATTTCTGCTCCGCGAGCTGCTAGAGCCTTTGCAGCTTCAAACCCAATACCGCTGTTTCCTCCCGTTATAAGGGCAGTTTTCCCCGTTAGATCAGGCATTCGTTCAGCTGTCCATTTTGTTTTCATATAAAGTTCTCCCTTTCAGCTATAGCTGCTTTTCTAGAATTTACGCGTCTCGGTCACATACGTTTTTAGAAATTAAAGTATGTATAAATTATAATGTTTTCAAAACAAAAGGGACAAGCTTTTTAAAAGCTTGTCCTTTTTATATGTTTATGTGGTTCGCGGCGAATCGTAGCGCCCAAACCAGTCGTACCTGTTTGTGGATATCCATTTGTATAGCGGACTAAACGCTTTTTTCATTAATGGTAAATGCAGAAGCACGCCGATTGGACATGTAAGAGGCAAAACAGCTAAAAGCCGTCTGACCGTTTCAAATCCTGCTAATACTTCCCCTTTTTTGGTGACCATATGAATTTGATCATATAAGTCTCTTCCTTCTTCTTTTAAGTAGCTATACTCCGTTCGCTCAATGTATTGAACTGGAATCCACTGGATTTGGTTCGTCCAGTCCAGCGCTTTAATTATTTTTTTTACGTTGTAACATAAAGGACATTCCGCATCAAAAAATACTTTGTGCTTCATTGTTTCCACCTTTCTTCCCTTATTTCTTTTTCCTTAGTTTATAAATACCCTTTTCTCATTTTTAATAACCATCATTAAGAGGTACTTCTTGTGCAGCCTGGCTTTAAAGCGAACATTTTTTGTGGAGTTTCTTTTGTGAAGCCGCGAAAGAAGATAGGATTTTTTTATAAAATATCACTTTTTTGGTTTAAAGCGCTAAAAACATGTTAGAATAGATTTCATATTGATTTGAAGCACTAGATGCACGCATTTAGTCGCATACTAAAAAGAACTGAATAAATCCAATGATAAAAGGTAAAGGTAATGTCTTCATAAACTTATCATGGAAGTAGGTTTATAAATAACGATGAAAAAAGGAGGGCTGGGTGATTGCTTTTACCCATTTCATATAAGCTTTTTTACGTAAGGATGTGTAAACGATGAAAAATAAGTACATGCTGTCAGCTTCAGGTATGTATATTAACTATTTTCTACTTGGCATGGTCAATATCATGCTTGCATCAAATATGTCATTTTTGACAAAACAATTAAATACCGACGGTGCTGGAATCAGCTATATCATTTCTGCTATCGGAATTGGAAAATTGCTTTCATATTCTCTATCAGGCATCTTGTCTGATAAAGTCGGACGAAAACCTTTGATTATTGTTTCGTCTCTGACGATGGCTATTTTCTTAATTGGCATTCCATTATCGCCAAATTATCAAACAGCCTTTATCTTTGCCATTATTGCTGGTATTGCAAACTCTGCTATGGACGCTGGAACATACCCTGCTTTGATTGAAGTTTTTCCTAAATCTTCAGGTTCAGCCAGTGTTCTTGTAAAAGCATTTATATCAGCTGGAGCAGCGCTTCTGCCGTTTATGATTGCCTTTTTTGCGGATCGTGATTTGTTTTATGGGTATGCTTTTTTCCTTCCCGCTCTTATTTATTTACTAAATATGATCTTTATGTTCAAACTGCCTTTTCCCAATCATAAACGCGAACAGAATACAGTTCAACAGCAAAGTACAGAAGAGAATAAATTTATCTCTCCTCCTAACATGAAACAAGAAGGAATCGCTCTTATTGTGATTGGATTTACTTCTACAGCTCTGTTTACAGTGGCTCAAATTTGGCTTCCTACTTATGGTCAACAAGTATTAGGTATGGCTGAAAGCAGCTCGGTTCGCCTTTTAAGCTACTACAGCATCGGAGCTTTAATCTCTGTTTTAGTATTAGCCGTATTATTAAGCAAAGTGCTTCGTCCTGTAACGGTTATTCTCGTTTACCCGATGATTACCCTTATCGCTGTACTTACGCTTCTATTTGTTAAAGTACCTGCTATTGCAATTGCAGCTGCTTTTTTCATGGGATTTTCTACGGCTGGGGTCTTTCAATTAGCGATTACCGTTATGACCGAGCTTTTCTGGAACAAAAAAGGAACGGTTACAGGAATTGTAGCGACCGCTGCTGGATTAGCTGCAATTTTATTGCCTTTAGCAACAGGGCTCATGTCTAAAACGGGACATATTTCAATTATCTTTATCTTTGATGCGATGCTTTCAGTAGTAGGTATGGCGGCGGCGGCTTTTGTTAATTACCGCTACCGCAAAATTTTAAATAAAAAGCCCCGCGAACAAATTCAAGAAACAGCCTCATAAAAAAGAGGCTGGGGCAAAAGTATTTTAGAGAAAGTAAAAAAAACGAACCATTAATGAATGGTTCGTTTTTTGTTATGGTGAACGTATGTGTCATTTCTTTAGGTCCTTCTAGCAGTTGATTGGAGGGCAAGGCGAAGACTTGCACGGAAATCAACTGCTGTGTCACAAGCAGTGCAGCTCATGCATACTATTTGTTTGTCTTTAGATTAGATTAATTTGGTAATATCTCAACCTCTTCTTAACTTTTCAGCTCACTTCCTCAGCTGATTTTTGCTTCATCAATAGAAACATTACACCTGAAATAACCGCAAAAACAGCTAAAATGTAAAAAGTAGAAGGCAACGGAATCACACTAACTAGTGACCCCATAGCTAAGCTGCTGACAACTGCTGAAGTTTGTATAGCTGTCATATATGCCGTCGTGGCTAGTCCAATTTGACGCGGGGCCAGTGACTGAGCATACACCATGCCAACTCCCATTGTAGCGGATAGAATGAAAGCATAAAATACTTGAAGCGCAATCAATCCACTCAGCGGTAAATGAAGGCTTGTTAAAACAAAATAAAGCACTTGGCAAGCTATGCCGATAACAAAGAAGCGTTTGACTCCGATTTTATCAGAAAAATAGCCTCCTAACGGCATAAATATTAGTTCAAAAACAGACGTAACGGTAAAAAGAATTCCTACAATCGAAACGGATTGCTTTAACGTATCCGTTATATACAGCGGCAAATACATAGAACGTCCGGAATCACCCGCAAAAATGAAAAGAGCCGCTACGAATACAGCTATTAATACAGAAGGTATACCAGCTGGCGCTTTTGAAGATGCATGTGCTGAAGGTTGAGGCATACTGTCTTCTTTAAGCGCAAAAAGAACCCACACTAAAGTTGCCAGCGATAACAACCCTGATAGTAAAAATAAAAGAGTATACCCTCCGTGGTCAATGATTAAAGCTCCGAGCATCGGTCCAAAAATATAGCCTTGTGAAAATGCCATTCGCACAGTACCGGTAATCGTACCTGCCTGCGATTTACTTTCTTCCTTTTTAACAATAAAATCATTCAGCAGAGCAAAGAAAAAAGAAAACGCATTAAACCCTCCTATAGCAAGTAAAATGAGTGCTATTGTATAAGAATGCGTAAACGCTAAGGGAACTCTTGAAATGGTTCCAATCAGTAAGGCCCAAATAATAAATGGCTTTCGTTTTCCCCATTTGTCTGATAAAGAAGCCAAATAAAACGAGACGATTAAACCAAGAATGCTCATTGGGACAAATAAAAATCCTGCTTGAAACGAAGTGGCGTGCAATGTATTTGTTGCCCAAACCGTTAAATAAGGCATAAAGCCGCCAACAGACAACCCAATAATAAATAATGAAATAAAAATCGTTCGAAAATCCCGGTCTGTAAATACAATCTTTATGCCTGATACAAACGAATTTTCTGCTTTCGACATAAACTCATTTCAACCCTTTCTATCCAGTTCTATCCAGCTGTCAAACGTTCCATTTTCGCAAAAAAACGCACCTTTCTTCAAGAAACAGTAGAAGAAAGGTGTGTAAATGAAGGTTATTTTCCAATTTGTACAGCAATTTTTTCTTTTTGTTCTTCCTTGTTGATCAGCTCTTTGAATTTAGTTAAAAGAGGTGCTTTTAATTCTTCATCTTTTAACGCAAAAGCAAGGGTCGTAAAAATAAAATCTAATTTTTCCCCTGCATCATAACGTTCGCCTTCGAATTCGTAAGCATAAATAGAACGGTCTATATTCATACGCTGAATAGCATCCGTTAGCTGAATCTCCCCACCTTTTCCAGCTTCCTGCGTTTCAAGATAATCAAAAATGTCAGGTGTAAATACATAGCGTCCAATAATTCCTAAATTAGACGGAGCTTCTTCGACTGATGGTTTTTCTACAAAACCATTCACTTCGTATAATCGGTTTTTATTTGCTTTTGGATCTATAATCCCGTAACGATGAACGGCTTCTTCCTCTACGCGCTGCACGCCGATAACCGACGATCCCGTTTGGGTATACTGGTCAATCAGCTGTTTTAAACAAGGCTGATCTGGGTCTGTTAAGTCATCTCCAAGTAAAACTGCAAACGGTTCGTTTCCAATAAATTGTCGAGCACAGCCAATCGCATGGCCAAGGCCCTTCATTTCTTTTTGACGAACGTAATGAATATTCGCTAGTTCAGAGATATGCTCCATTTCCTCTAATAGTTCGGTCTTTCCTTTTTGATGAAGCAAGTGTTCTAATTGAATATTATGGTCAAAATGATTTTCAATCGCTTGTTTTCCGTTTCCTGTAACAATTAAAATATCTTCGATGCCTGATTTTAAGGCTTCTTCCACAATAAATTGAATGACGGGCTTATTTACAATTGGAAGCATTTCTTTTGGGATAGATTTTGTAACGGGTAAAAAACGAGTACCTAACCCTGCTGCTGGTATAACTGCTTTTTTTATAGTCTGCATATGATTTACTCCTCTCTGTTAGTTATCTAGCTGTCTTACATCTATTACGCTTTAACAGGCACCATCTTGAAAATTTCTTTCACACCTTGCTTGTATCCTCCCGCTGAGCGAAGTGATTCTCCGATTTGTTGTGCATGCTGTTTATATGTGTGAGTAGTTAAAACGTCGTTAACTGTATTTTTGATTAGCTCAGCAGATACATTATTTTTATCTAATTTCACGCCTGCTCCTAACTCCTGCACGCGATCGCCCACCATAAATTGATCCACTGCCATTGGAATAACGACAAGCGGTGTATCGTAGTATAATCCTTCACTGCTGCTGTTCATTCCGCCGTGAGTAATAAATAAATCCGCACGTTTTAAAATTTCTAGCTGCGGTACGTATTGTTTTACAACGAAGTTTTCTGGAATGTGTGCTAATTCTTCAGGTTTTGTATTTTTACCAATAGATAAAATAACTTTACCCTCAAAATCTTTTAATGCTTCTATACATAAGTTATAGATTTCTAGCTGCTGATTAAAAATAGTTCCCATAGAAACAAAAATAATTTTTTCATTTTCATTTTGTAAGTAAGAAGGATCTTCAATATCTAATCGTTTAACAATTGAAGGACCAATAAACTTGTACTCACTCGTAAATTCAGATACGTGCGGCTGAAAGAATTCTGACGTAAATATTAACGTAATATCCCCTGGATTTGACATAATGTCCATGGAGTCTTTTAACTCCGTATTATATTGGCTGTTGAACTTATTTAATGATTTTTCGAATTGAGGATAAAAGGAAGATTGGTCAGGTTCTGTTTGACCACTTGGCATCATACAAGTTGCTAACTCCTTATTTAACGCAAACGTCGTACAAAGAGAAACCTTTGGAAGCTGAAGAAGGTCGGCCACAGCGGAACCTGCTAAAAGGTGATAATCATAAAGTACATAATCATATGTTTCATGTTTCGTTTCACTCATAATTTTAGTAATAATATTTTCAGATTCATTTAAAAACAAATTCATTATTTCATAGCGGTCATAAGACTCTTCTTTGGTCATACGGTTGCTCATATCAAGACTTGGACGAAAATCTTCGTATTCACGAAATTCCGCTCCTGCTTTTCGGATTTTTTCAGCATAGTCTTCAATGCCGTAATAGACGACCTTCTCCCCTTGAGCCATTAATTCTTTTACAATTCCTAAAGAAGGGTTCACATGTCCTTCACCTGGAAAGCCTATTACTAATACATTTCCCATAACATCCATTCCTTTCACTTAGTTAATAATTAAATCACTTAATTATTCATTTGGTAAATTTATTGTATAGAAACTGAATTTACTATAAATTATCTTTATCGTAAAGTCATTAAGCGTTTCCAACTAAAAAAAGGTTAAATAGGCTCATTTTGGAATATAGTTATAAATTAACTCAAGAAAAACAAATATTGTAAAATTTATCTTGTTTGTAAATAGATGTATGCGCTTCATTATGATGCAAATGAAAAACGCACCTCGCTAAATCAAGCAAAAGGTGCGTTTTTTATTTAAAAGTTATATAACTCCCATATATCTGATGTTTCTGAACCAATATACCAAGCTGCCGCCCCGCCTAAATGATAGTCATTAATTAATTTAACCCGGCGCTGCATAGATGCTTTGTCTTCGAGCCATATTTGATGCTTCGTACCATTTTCGGTGTATTCTACATAGTACTGAGAGGCTTGGCTGTCCCATTTTTTAGTTAACTTTTTAGAAGAGATAATTGCTTCGGCTTCTTTCATCGTTAAGTCTTTTGTGACAACTTTTTTGGTAGATAGATCCGTTTTCCATTCTCGCGTATAAAAAGGAACTCCCAGCAGGATTTTGTGTGCAGGTACATCTTTCATAAGAAGTTCTGTTCCTTCTTTCACCCAAGGCAGCGAAGCCACAGACCCTGGAACCTGACTTCCTCCCCAGTGTTCTTCATAACCCATCATAATGACGTAATCTGCCACTTGACCAATCTGTTTTCGATCAAAGCTTCCTGACCAAAACGGATCATTATTCTCTCGTGTTACGTCTACTGAAACGGTCATACCATGAGGCTTTAACGCTGCTTTTAATTCTTTAATAAATAAAACAAAATCTTGTTTGTTTTTGATATTAATATTTTCAAAGTCAACGTTAATACCGTCACTGTTTGTTTTCACAAGCGAACTTTCGACTGACGATACAAGCTTTTGCCGCTTTGCTTTATTGCCTAGGACGTCACTTGTCAGCACATCATCGAAATTGTTACCGATGAGCGGCCAGACTTTTTTGCCGTTTTTGTGAGCCGTTTGAACATATGATGGATTTATAGAAGATGAAACAACTTTGTCACTCCGCGTTAGCGTAAACCAGCGTGGTGAAACAACGTCTAAGTTCTTTTGTTTCATCGATTCTGCATAGCCTGCTGTTTTTTCATTAAAGCTCCAGCCCATAACTACTGGCTGATGCTTCTTTTGTGCTAAATCAGATTTTTTGATCCAGCCCTTTTTCCCTTCCAAAAGCTGTACTTGTACATAGTAATCAGGAATAATAAGCATTTGTCCAGGCTTAATATTTGTTGATGATAGCTGATTTAACTTTGTTAATTCAGTCGCTTTTACACCGTACTTTACAGAGATTTTCCAAAGCGTATCTCCTGATACTACTTTATGTAACAAGCCTTTTGGTGGTATTTTCAGCGTTTGCCCCGGAGTTAGCTCCGTCGTTTTTAGCTGATTTTGTTTTATTAGCTCGCTGACTGTTACACCATATTGTTTAGCTAGTAGCCATAGTGTATTTCCTGGCACTACTTTATGGGTGATAACTTGAGCTGCATCTCCCGCTTCAGATGAAATAGCAGGAAACTCTTCTCCTTTTTTCACTGTCTGAACAATCGAAGAATGCAAAGATGGAGAACGATACACATTTACATTATCACCTTTGACAGTGCCTACTGAAGAAGCAGCGTCTCCTTTACTTATTGGGGCCAATCCTCCACTGAAAAGACAGAGAATAAGTAGGCTCATACATATTTTCTTCATTTGATAATCTCGCCTCCCCACTTTTTGACATCACCTGTCTAGTTTACTACTCCTATAAGATAGAATCCTAGAGGTACATTGTGGTAAAGAAACGTTTGGGTATACGTCAAACTCAAATAAAAAAGCTTACCGTCCGATGACGATAAGCTTTCGTTTCTTATGCATTTCCCACTACATTTTGATCGTTAATATCCATATCAATTGTATTGGCGGTACTGGCACTGCTTGTAATATTCATAAAGTTTCCTGTGTTCCCGCTACCAGAACCGACTGTTGTAAAAGCTGTACTCTTTGGCTTAATAGCCAGACAATCACCAAACTCCACTGAAGATGAAACCAATACATTCGAGATATTTACGGCTCCTACTACCGATGGCATCTGCCTCTCCTCCTGTTCACTATCTATCTGCTATATGATATGAGCAGAAGGCTAAAAAGTAGCTTTTTCATCTTTTAAATTTTATTAAGGATCAATTCGTTTATACCTTGATTCTGCAAACATATATACTCCGTATGCCATAAGCCCGATTGATACGATAGCCAGCAGTACAGACCCAAAAGGACGCTGCGCTACTTCAGCAAGGGCTCCATCTAACCCTTTCGTTTCGTCTGGATCCGCTTGAAGAGCCGTGCGAATAAGAAAGAAGCCAATAATCCCAAAGACGATACTTCGAGCAATAATACCCGCTTTTCCAATATGCCCGCTCCATCGCCACTCTTCTTTTGACATTTCGTTTTTCTTTAGTTTTTTTAGGAAGCGTCCTGAAAGAGCCCAATATACTTGTCCAATCCCAAAGATAATAACGCCGATACCTGTAAGCGCAATGATGGTTTGCCCAAAGGGATAAGATAACAGCTTGGCTGATACCGTTTGATAATGCTTACCTGACGTATGAACGTGAGCATGAAGCAAAATTTTTATCGAACTCACACAAAGACTAATATAAAACGTGGCTACAACTAAATAGCCTAAACGAGTAAAAGCGCCTTTTACACCATGCCCAACGTGGTGAGGGTCAAAAATAGCAGAAATGATTTGCCAAAACGCATATCCACTTAAACCTACTGCCAAAACGATTAAAATTAAAAATCCAAACGGCTGCTTTGCAATTGTGTGTAGGGCCCCTTGAGAAGTAACTAAATCGCCTTTTAATCCGAAAGCTGTCTGAATCGCTAATATACCGATGACAAAATAGACCACACCTTGAGCTACATGACCAAACCGTGAAAAACGCACGACAAACGGCTTAGTGCGTTCTTTTAAGCGATGTAACTTTCGACCAAACGTATCTTTTTTAACAAATGGAGATTCACCCATACGTTTCCTCCTGCTTTTTGAAAACAAACTTTATTTTATAAAACACCTGAAAATAAGCGAGCAAATGACTCTTTCGAACGTTCTACTAAACTTCGCTTGTAAAATGCTACTGGTTTGATCAAATGACTGTCTTCCATATCTTCTTCGTAATTTTTAATGAGCGTTTGAATCGTCTCTCCCTCAATTAAAAATGCATTCACTTCAAAGTTCAGATGAAAACTTCTCATATCCATATTTGCGGTACCGACCGAAGCCATATCTCCGTCGATAATCACAATTTTTTGATGCAAAAATCCTTTTCTATACGAATATACTTCAATTCCACATCGAAGAAGTTCGGCAAAATATGATCTTGTTCCATATTGAGTCAGAAAGCCATCATTAATTTCCGGCACCATAATTCGTACTTCTACACCTTTTCTAGCCGCAATACGAAGAGCAGTTCTTATAGCTTCGTTTGGAACAAAATAGGGGGTAGAAATCCAAATTGACTTCGTCGCGCTTGTAATCATTGTATAATAATAGTCGCTCATATTTTCCTGCGTATCTGGCCCCGTCGCCACTACCTGAACGAACCCTTCTCCTTCAACACGATGAGGTTTTGTATACGCTTCATTATGAATTAAGCATTCTCCAGAAACGTATTCCCAGTCAAACATAAAAATTGAGTGCAGCGTTTGAACAGATTCACCTCTTAACATCAGGTGGGTATCTCGCCAAAAACCGATTTTTTTATTTTTCCCTAAGTACTCATCTCCTACATTTAGTCCTCCTACAAAACCTACTTCCCCGTCAATTACAACTATTTTACGGTGGTTTCGAAAGTTAAATTTTTGATTAAAAAATCCATACTTAATAGGTAAGAAAGGATGCACTTTAACATTCGCTTTCTTCATTCGCTTAATATCTGAACCCGATAATGTAAAGCTTCCCATTGTATCAAACGTAAAGCGCACTTCTACACCTTCGCTTGCTTTTTTAATTAAAATATCAATGATTTCTTTTCCTAACGAATCTGAGTGAAACATGTAGTATTCCATATGAATAAAATGTTTGGCTGACTGCAAATGCTTTTTGATTTCGTTAAACGTTTCTTGCCCGTTCTTAAGGACGTAGGTTTTTGTATGAACATTCATCTTTGTCAAAGATACACATTGAAGATACTGAGCAAAGTAACGCTGATGAGATTGAAGCGTTGATAGATCAGGCGTCGTTTCTTTATCTGCCATCTTTCTAAGCATCTCTCGGTTATGCATACGCTTTTTTTTGAACATATGCCCCTTTAAATAGAGCTGTCCTGAATACAAATAAAAGAAAAAGCCTGCAACAGGGAAGAAAAAGAGGACATACATCCAAACCAACGTACTTTCAGGCGTTCGATTTTCAAGCATAAGTGAATACATACAAATGAAAATGATGACACCATATAATCCAACTAAGGCATACTTCCAATGAATATCAATAGAGGTAAAAAAGAAAGCATAAATTGAAAGTAAAATAATAAATAAAAAAATAAAGTCCAACCGGCGTTTTTTCATAAAAGCTCTCCTAAAAACAAACTGTATTGTATCACTTGCCTACCTTTCATATGAGGTAGTATATGGAATACACAGAATTCTTATCATGCATGCTACATAAAATGTACATATATTTGCACAAAAAGCAGTTTAGCCGCTTAAGCAACTAAACTGAACTACCTCAGACAAGCATCATTCATATACCTATACCCTGGATGGTAAAACAAAAAACCTCCTTACAGGGAGGTTTTTTCACTGGCTTTTCAAGCATCGATGCCTTTTTATGAGTTAGTATAACCAGACTCTTTTTCTTTTTTAGGCCAAACGAAATTAGAAAGAGATAATAAGAAATCAATTCCTACAATAACTGTCCAAACTTCCACTACATTTTGCAGCACGTTAGTTTTTCCATTTGGTACTATATACATCATCGCCGCTAAAAGAGCTGCCCCAATAGCATAAGCAAGAAGATGCTGTATCCATGATTTAAAATAATGCTTTGCATATTCTTTTCCATAGCGCTTATGAGGTTTTTCTGCACTTTTCATCACATAATATTGAAAGCGTTCATCTGCCCATTGAATCATACTTTTTCCAAAAGCGATCGAAATTCCAATATACACGGCTGCAATAGCGTGAGCATAAGTCGCTGTAGCACCTCCGTAAAGGTCTATGCTCGTCACAATCAGAAGAAAAAAATCAACAACAGGTGTTAAAGCTAAAATAAAAAAACTGAGCTTTTGTTTTTTAAACATATACCTTGTTGCTAATCCTAAAATGATGACTATCCAAAAAGCGATTTCACATGCAATAATCATCCAGGCTATTAAATTCAAATAATCCCCTCTCTTCCTCTCGTTCAACGAATAGATAATAGGTTTTAAATAAAAAATTTTATGCATAAGTTTATTTTTATGTATATACATCCTGCTTCATAACCCTACGGCTTATTCCATCCTCAGCTGAGTTCTAAGATTCATTGAAACGTATTTGCTAGGCGGGTCTTTTAAATCGATATCTATAATACTCCCAGCTCATTCCTACCGCGACTCCAATCGAATAGGCTAGTATATCGCTCCATAAGAAGCCATACCCCAAAATGAGCCCTCCTAGCGCAGTCTTTCTTATGTCATCAATCCACGGAGCGTGATACAGCTGTGTAAATTCAATGAAGTAACAAAAAACTATAGCAAACATACCAATCATTTTTGTCTTCCATGTAGGAAACAAAAAACCCGCACTGACAAAAATCATTAAGGCCCATAACGAATCTCCCGCATATATATTTATGATGTGAGGAAGATACGCAGTAAGTTTTCTTGATAAGAGGCCTGCTCCCATGACAACAATAGCTAGAAGCAGGTATACCCATCTATTTCTTTTATTCATTTCAAACTCCTTTTTCTTAAATGCTCCGTCACAATAAGCCTTCACTGTATAATTTTATCAGAACCGCAAACTGTTAAATACCTCTTTTTTTCATTTTTTACAGCTTCCCCCTATGTATATATGACAAGTGTCATAGTTTCTATATGACACGTATGTCTTAAATAGTCAGAAAAATCCCTTTATACTGAGGATAATATACGGTGATGAAAGGAATTTCATATGACTATACAAAAACAAAAGAATTTACGAAAACAAGTTGCACCCTTTGAAAAAGCAGTAATGAAAGACAGCATAAGACAATTGATTAATACTTTTTTACCTTTTTTCACACTATGGTTTCTCGCTTATGAGAGCCTTTCAATTTCTTATTTTTTAGCATTTCCGCTAACTGTTATCGCAGCAGGGTTTTTAGTAAGAATATTCATTATTTTTCATGACTGTTGTCACTACTCTTTCTTTAAGAGTAGACAACACAATAAAATTCTCGGAACAATTACCGGTGTGTTAACGATGTTTCCTTACAGTCAATGGGGACATAGCCATGCCATTCACCATGCAACAAGCAGCAACTTAGATAAAAGAGGTACGGGTGACATTTGGGTGTTAACCGTAACGGAATATAAAGAAGCTTCTATTTGGAAAAAAATCGCTTATCGTATCTATCGCAACCCGTTCGTTATGTTCGGCGTGGGACCTATATATGTATTTTTGATTACAAACCGATTCAATCGAAAAAATGCGAAGAAAAAAGAGAGAATGAACACGTATCTTACAAATGTATTGATTGTTGCATTAGCAGCAGCGACCTGCTGGTTGGTAGGTTGGCAGGCGTTTGTATTAATTCAAGGACCGATTTTCTTCATTTCAGGTTCAATTGGAATTTGGCTTTTTTATGTACAGCATCAGTTTGAAGATTCTTATTTTGAAGAAGATGAGCACTGGGATTATGTAAAAGCAGCCGTTGAAGGAAGTTCATTTTACAAGCTTCCAAAACTTTTGCAATGGCTAACAGGCAATATCGGGTTTCACCACGTACATCATTTAAGCCCAAGAGTGCCCAACTATAAGCTTGAAGCTGTTCATCAACACACACAGCCTCTTCAAAATGTACCAACCATTACACTCGCAACAAGCCTTCGCTCTCTTCGATTCCGTTTATGGGATGAAGAAAACAAAATGTTTGTGAGCTTTAAAGAAATAAAAAAACGCTCAGCTGCACCAAAAGCAAGCAGAATTTCTTCTCAAACAAAAGCAGAACTTTAATAAAACAGTCAAGCTTTCAAAAGCTTGACTGTTTTATCTATTCGCCTAAACTTATTTCATTCTACTTTGTGGTAAACTAATAGTGTATTTTAACAAACAAATGAGGTTCTTTATGAAAAAATATACGTTTTTCCAAAAAATCACTGGGCTATCTCCTTACATATGGACGGTATTTGCCATTTTACCATTTTATTTTATCTTACAGTCTTCATCCATGAATCACATTATTCTTGGCTCTTTACTAACCATCTTATTTTTTATTTTCTATCGTTTTGCATTTGTTTCAACAGACAAGTCCGTTTACGTATGGACGGCTTTATTAATCGTCATTTCCTTAGCACTAACAACGATTTTTAATTATATTTACTTTGCCTTTTACTTCGCTTTTTTTATCGCTTATTTTATTGGAAATATCCAAAAACGGCTCGCTTTCTTCACTTTGTATGCTGTTCATTTGATCAGCACCGTTATTTCGGTAAACTTTAACGTTGTTATGCAAGAAGAGATCTTTTTAAAACAGCTGCCTTTCATTTTTGTAATTTCCATCAGTGTGATTGTACTGCCATTTAGCATTTATAACCGGAAGAAGCGAGACCGACTGGAAGAACAGCTTGAAGATGCAAATAAACGTATTTCTGAGCTTGTAAAACAGGAAGAGCGCCAGCGTATAGCTCGCGACCTGCACGATACGTTAGGGCAAAAGCTGTCTCTTATCGGTCTAAAAAGTGATTTAGCAAGAAAACTTATTGTAAAAGATCCTGAAAAAGCAAAATCAGAATTAAAAGATGTCCAGCAAACAGCGCGCACGGCTCTTAATGAAGTGAGAAAAATGGTTTCCCAAATGCGTGGAATCCGCCTTAGCGAAGAACTAAAACGCGTTCAAGAGCTTTTAGAAGCTGCCGAAATTACGTTTGTAGGAGAAAAGGCTATTTCATTAGAGAATGTGTCTTTGCTAATTGAAAATATCCTTAGCATGTGCTTAAAAGAAGCAGTAACCAATGTGGTCAAACATAGTCAAGCCACCGTTTGCACGATTACTTTACACCAGTCTGCAAAAGAAGTAGGCATAACGGTAGAAGACAATGGAGTGGGTATTAATACGAAAAAAACCTGCTGGGAAGGAAACGGTCTTTTAGGAATGAAAGAGCGGTTGGAGTTTGTAAACGGCCATCTTGATATCTCCAGTCAAGGGGGGACGATTATTCATATTACAGTTCCAAACATCGTCAAACATATTAAGGAGGAACAATTATGATTCGAATTGTCATTGCCGAAGATCAGCAAATGATGTTAGGAGCTTTAGGCTCTTTGTTAAATTTAGAAGATGACATGGAAGTTGTGGGAAAAGCTTCAAATGGGGAACAAGCGGTATCACTTGCTAAGCAGCATCAGCCAGATATATGCGTAATGGATATCGAGATGCCTCTTAAAACTGGGCTTGAAGCTGCAGAGGAACTGAAAGATTTAAACTGCAAAGTCATCATTTTGACAACGTTCGCTCGCTCCGGCTATTTTCAAAGAGCTTTGAAAGCAGGCGTGAGCGGATACTTACTAAAAGATAGTCCAAGTGAAG
The DNA here is from genome assembly GCF_038005965.1 of Priestia sp. FSL W8-0524. Taxonomy (NCBI): domain Bacteria; kingdom Bacillati; phylum Bacillota; class Bacilli; order Caryophanales; family Bacillaceae; genus Priestia; species Priestia sp. FSL W8-0524. The sequence continues at coordinate 1,227,557 of NZ_JBBOUG010000001.1, read as the reverse complement.
AACTCGCAAATTCAATTCGAAGCGTAATGGCAGGCAGGCGCCTCTATGCTCCAGAATTAGTGGATGACTTATATAGTGAATCTACCAGTCCTCTTACAGCAAGAGAGAAAGAAGTATTAGCTCTAGTAGCTGATGGAAAAAACACAAAAGAAATTGCTGATGAACTATCTATTAAGACTGGAACAGTGCGCAACTATATTTCTACCATTCTGGACAAACTCGAAGTAAAGAACCGCATTGAAGCCATTACTCGCTTTAAGGAAAAAGGCTGGTTCAAATGAAAAAAGCATGCATCAAAACGAGATGCATGCTTTTTAATCATTTGGCAATTTATCGTACCCTAATTTGTCGATGAGCACGACATGCTCGGGGAATTCATCAAGCAGTTGCTGTTTTGTGAATAATTCAAAGTCGCGGAAATCAAAGCCTGGTGCGACCATACATCCTACTAGGGAAAACGTATTCTCATTTGCGACCGAGGAACCGAAAATGGTATCTCTTGGAACTAAAAATTGAGGAACTTCTCCATTTTCTAAGTTTGTACCTAGTTTTACTTCTTGATAGGTTCCGTCGCGGTAGATAATATGAATGGTTAAAGGACTTCCCCCATGATAGTACCATAATTCATCTGATTGCAGCCGGTGGAAATGCGATACATCTTGAGACCGTAATAAAAAATAAATACTCGTATATAGAAATCGTTTATCCTCAAACTGCGATGACACTTCTTTATCAGAAATTTCATCATTGGAGCGGTAGGTTTGCTTATAAAAGCCTCCTTCTGGATGAGGCTGCAGCTCGAGCTTTGAAATCCAATATTCCCACTTATGTACGTCCATTACGTTCCTTCCCTTCCTTTTTCTTTTATCATTAACTACATCATAGTAAATCATTCTTTCTAACACAACAAACGGCTTCATTATTCCATGAGGAAAAATGAAGCCGTTTACCACTGGTATCTTATCATTACATCCTACCCTTTCTGTTAGCACGGCTATATCTATACCTGCTAGAATGGCAGCAATGAAATAAATATGTCATATACAAATCTAACTGAAATCGATCTCCCTCAATGAAACACTGAAACGGCTGTTCGCTACCTTGATAAATTTCCACAGATGAACGCTGCTTAAACGGGACAATATTCATCTCTTTCCCCCCTCAGAAAGATGTACTTTTTAGTGTAAATGCTGATGACAAACGTAATATTTTTTGATAAAAGTGAGGGCTGCCTGTGCATCTTGAATGCCAAGCTTTTTACAAACGCCCGCTAACATGAGCAGTTTGTACATAACCAGCTTTTGATTATTGGTTGCCAGTACGTAATAAACAATCGTATTAGCAACTGCCCGCGGTAATCTTATTTTTTTCAACTCATATAACGCAGCAGACGAAGACATACCTGCTTCGTTTAAAATTTGCTCGGTTGTGTACGTCTCCAAATAGCGAGCAAGCTTTCTTTCTTTATTGTTAAATATACCTTTAGAATCGTTCATTTTCTCTCCCTCTGTTATTTTAATAATCCATTAAACGCTGCATTAATTAGCCATAATGCGATAGCTCCCCCTGATAAATAAGTGCTGAGATAGAATATTAGCTCCATATACCTCCCTCCCATTTCTATCTTACCCCTTCATTTCTTTAGCTGCAGTGATATTCATCACAGTAAAAAGTGTATTGTTGAGCTGCCGAATAGCTCCGCAAAAGAGCTCGTGAGAAAGGTCTCACGAGCTGCTTAGTTAGCATTTTTATTTTCGGATAATGCGTTTAAAAATCATAATAATTAATAATACAACCACAATAACAAGCAAAAATTTCAACATGAGTTGTCCATCCCTTCAAATCAGTAAATCGTCTTTCATTAGTAAGTAGTTACCCTGTTTCGTTTTTTATAAACTGCTGACTGCTTATTTCATGCCAAAAATTATATAATAGTAGAAAATGAGCTTAAATTAGCCCTACATATAAAACATAAACGGGAGTATAACCATGACTGACTATCTTCAAACATTTCTGCTTGAACATTTAGAAGCAGCAGAGCTTATTAGTGTTCTCTTGAACATCCTTATTAGCATTACGGGCGTATTTCCAAGCGCGCCCCTTACGTTCGTAAACGTAAAATTATTTGGTTTTTGGAATGGATTTTTACTTTCTTTTATTGGAGAAGTTTTAGGTGTAGCTCTCTCTTTTTGGCTGTACCGAAAAGGTTTCCGTACACTTGTTCATACCAAAACACCTTCTCACTCCAAGTGGCTAAAGCTGCTGCGCGTACAAGGGAAAGAGAGTTTTATATTCATTCTTTCTTTGCGATTACTTCCCTTTGTTCCATCAGGCCTCATTACATTCTTCAGTGCTGTAGGAAAAGGCTCCTTTGCGGTATTCATTTCTGCTAGCGCACTTGGAAAAATTCCAGCGCTTTTTATTGAAGTTTATTCGGTTTATCATATTTCACAAGGATCTATGCAAGGAAAAATCATCTTAGTGGTTTTATCCATTACTTTACTTTTTTATATAAGTAAAAAATGGAAGAAAAAAGCTTAACAGACTATAAAAAGGGAAGACTATCTAAAAATAAGTAAAAACATTATCCTATGTAACTGTAATAAGATAACGTATTGGAGATGGTCCATTGATTTTCCTGTTGGTTTCTGCAAGTATTATTGTTCCTATTATCATGCTTTTTTTCTCACTAAAGTGGAAAGGAGCAGAACTAGTTTTTAATACGCTAGCCCTTCTTTCAGCGCTAGTATTTGGAAATATAGCCGCTGCTTCTATCTATCGTATCTTAAAAAATCATACTGTTTTTATGACGAGCATTCATGCAATCTTTTTAAATTCAGCTTTTTTATTAACCGGTGCATACCTTGGAATCTATGTATTGTATAAACTGTTAGCTCTGACCTTAAATGTAAAACAGCGTACTATGTGAAAATAGTACGCTGTTTTTTTAAGTGCAGTTTATTTTATGATTCCAGTTGGTATACATAGAGGTGAACCATCAACTGGATTTTGAATGATAGTTGATGATAAATTAAACACATCCCTTATCATTTCTTCTGTAAATACTTGAGCAGGAGAACCTTCTTTGTAAATCTGACCGTTTGAAATACTGATTAAATGATCTGCATAGCGAGCTGCTTGGTTTAAATCGTGCAAGACCATCACAATTGTACAATTTCTCTTTTGGTTTAAGAAACGAAGAAGTTCAAGCACTTCAATCTGATGAGCTAAATCTAAATATGTGGTAGGCTCGTCCAAAAGCAGAAGCTCCGTACCCTGTGCTAATGCCATTGCAATCCAGGCCCTTTGACGCTGTCCTCCAGAGAGCGCATCCAGTGTGCGATGACTTAAATTAGACAGTTTAGTTGCTTGTAAAGCCTCCTCTACAATTTGATGATCTTCAGCAGAATAGCGAGCAAATAAGCCTTTATGAGGGTGACGACCATAATAGCATAGCTCTTTTACTGTTAAATCTTCAGGAGCTTCAGGAGCTTGAGGCAAAATAGCCAGTTTTTTTGCTACTTCTTTTGATGAATGTTGATGAATATCTTTTCCGTTTAAATAAATATTTCCTTCTGTCGGCTTTAATAAACGCGCCAATGAACGAAGGATTGTTGATTTTCCGCAGCCATTTGATCCAATGATTATGCTTATCTTTCCTTCTGGAATGTGAAGGTCAATATCGCGAATAACTGAAGTTGAATCATATGATAGCGAAAGTTTTTCCGCAGTTAACTTTGTCATTACTCTTCCTCCTTTCTCCTATTTTTTCTGTTCACGCCGCAGTAAATATAGAAAATAAGGGGCACCAATAACGGATGTTACGATTCCAGCAGGAATCTCAATGGGCGGCACAACCCCTCTTCCGAGACTGTCAGCAATTATCAGGAATAAAGCACCTACTGCTGCTGAAACTGGTAACAAGAACTTCGACCGACTCCCTACTAACCTCCTACTAATATGAGGAGCAATTAAACCAATAAATCCAATTGACCCAACTACAGCTACAGATAAACCGGTTAATATCACAGCCATACTCAATAGTGTATAACGAACGTACTTTGTTCGCTCTCCTAGGCCAACTGCAATCTCATCTCCTAAGTTTAAAATATCGAGCTTAGATGCAAATATAATAATAAAAGGAACAAGTACGACGCAAGGAATTAACATCAAAAGCTCACTCCAGCCTCTTCCCCATAAACTTCCTGTAAGCCAAAGAAGAGTTGTATTCACGTCATCTGGAAACTTAATCATAAAATACTGAATTCCAGCCTGGCAAATAGCTCCTAAAGCTACACCCACTAAAGCCAGCGTATGAGTTTTAGCTCCTTGAGAATAAGAAAACACCATGAGTATAACGGCGATGACCGATGCTCCTAAAAAAGCTGAAAGCGGCAGCAGAAGCATAGAAGCAGCTGGAAATACAATTAAAATAAAAACGGCGAATAACCCTGCTCCTTTTGTTACACCGATAACATCAGGAGAAGCAAGCGGGTTTTTTAATATCCCCTGCAAAATAGCTCCTGCTACCGCTAAAGCCGCACCGACCACAATAGCAATGAGGGTACGTGGAATGCGATAATTTGTTAAAATAAAGGAACTACCTTGGGAACTACCTACTATTTGCTGAAAGATTTCTGCAGGGGAAATATAAACGGCTCCTACTCCTAAGCTAATTACAACCGTGATGATTAAACATAGCAATAAGATACTTAATATTTGATAAGGGTGTTTTCTTTTCATTGCTTAATATTCCTCCCTTTTCTAGCAAGATATAAAAAGAAAGGAGCTCCGATAAGAGCTGTTACAATCCCTACTGGCGACTCAAAAGGATAGGCAATGAAACGAGAAAGTACATCGGCATAGACAAGCAAAATGGCTCCTAATAGAGCTGAAAATGGCAGGATTCGCTGGTAGTCTCCTCCTACTAATTTTCTAGCTATGTGAGGTACAATGAGACCTACGAACCCAATTGGCCCCGCAACGGCAACAGATGCACCTGCAAGCATAATGACTAGTATACCTGCAAAAAAGCGAATCCATTTTACCTTTTCGCCTAAACCTGTTGCCATATTCTCTCCTAACACTAGAATCGATATAGAACGAGATGATACAAAAGCTAGAAGAAGACCTAGAAATGACCAAGGTAACAAAATTTTTACATGAGTCCAGTCTTTCCCGTTAATAGAACCTACAAGCCAATACAAAACGTCCGTAGCTTGTTCATTTAACACAATCACTCCTTGAGTAAGCGACGATAAAAATAAATGCACGGCCATTCCGGCAAGTGCTAGTTTCACATGAGTTGTCTTTCCGCCCGATGCGAACAAATAAACCGTTATTCCTCCTAAAGCTGCTCCTAAAAAGGCAATATAAACAGTTGATTGAGAGGTAAAATCAGGAAATAGAATAAAAGCTATTACAATCGCTAATGAAGCACCTGCATTTACCCCAAACACTTGGGGTGAAGCAAGCGAATTTCGTGTAATAGCTTGCATCAATGCTCCAGCAGCTGCCAAGCTGGCTCCAATAAGAGCTGCCAGCACGGCTCTTGGCAACCTGAGCGTCTGTACGATCGTTGTCTGCTTAGAGTCATCAGGAGCAAAAATTGCTTTAATTACTTCTGTAAAACTAACTGCAGAGGATCCCACAGCGACATGTAAAATCATTCCGATGATTAACAAACAAACACTAGCTACCAACACAATGTATTTATTTATTTTTTGCTTTTGGACAAGATTTGTCATTTCCAACACACTTTCTACAGTTTTCTTTTCTAAACAAATAGAAGCAAGAATAGAATAACTATTCTCGCCTCTTTGTCAGATTCCGTTATATTACTGCTGCTTATTGTTTAGTAACTTAACCGTATCTTTTCCAATTGCCTCAGCTGAAATTACCCCTCGGAATCTTGTCCATAAATCACGGTCTACTACAAACACTTTATCATTTTTAACAGCTTTTAAATTTTCCCAAAGAGGATTTGTTTTCCATTCATCCGTTACAAGTTTGCCTTCATTATTTGCTAGGATTAAAATATCTGGATTAATGTCTGACAACTGTTCTAAATTCATTTCAGCATATGCTTCTTTGTTCTGCACAGCGTTCTTCAACCCTAGCTTTTCAAGAAACTCTCCGTCATAAGAAGAAGACGTATGCGCTTGGAAAGAAGTATCTCTGACAACTGCTGGTAAGACTGTCTGACCACTTTCTTCTTTTAACTCATTTTTTAATTTCGAAATCGTTTCTTCATGCTCATTTAATCGCTGCTCTGCTTTTTTTTCTTTTCCTACTGCTTTTGCAATTGTTTTAAATGAGTCTATATTTTCTTCATATGTAGATTCACGACTTTTTAATTCGATTGTAGGTGCAATTTTGTTTAATTCTTTATAAATTGCTTTATGACGCTGCACATCGGCGATGATTAAGTCCGGCTGCAGGGAACTAATTACTTCTAAATTCGGCTGTTGACGTGTTCCTACTGAAGTATAGTCAATCTTTCCACCTACAAGTTTTTTAATCATATCTTTTTTGTTGTCGTCTGCAATCCCTATTGGCTTCATTCCTAAACCTTGCAGAGCATCCACAAAGGATAGTTCAAGAACAACTACTTTTTTAGGATTTTTAGGAACTTTCGTTTTTCCAAGCTCATGCTGAACAGACACCTTTTGGTTATTATCTGAATTTTCTTTTGAAGAATTTTGATTTGACCCGCATCCTGCTAGAACAAATAAAATAGCAACAATAGTAGCTATACTGAGAAGTCTAATCTTTTTAACTTGCTTCATTTTAATGCTTCCTCCTATGTATATACTCTTGATGACGCTGATAATCATTATCATCAATGTTATCTGTTAATTCAAGATGAGTCAATAGTTTTCTCATAATACGGGACATATTTTGAATAAATAACAAAAAAATCCTTTCACTTCTTTTTGAAAAAGCTTTATTCCCTTCCCTTTTTACGATACACTATGTATAAGTTGACCAAATACAACTTTATTGCACTAATACATTTTAGATAAACTTAATTTTGGAGTGAAAATAATGAATTCGTCTCTATTACAAATGAATACTATATTTATTAGTATTCTTATTGAAGCTCTTCCTTTTGTATTATTAGGCGTGATCATTTCAGGGATTATTCAAATTTTTGTAACGGATGAAATGATGGCTCGAGTTATTCCTCAAAATAAAATAGGTGCTGTCATATTAGCTAGTGTGATTGGAGCTCTTTTTCCAGCCTGTGAATGTGGAATTGTTCCTATTACTAGGCGCTTAATGGCAAAAGGGGTTCCCCTTTATGCTGCCATTCCTTTTATGTTAACAGGCCCTATTATTAATCCTGTTGTTTTATTTTCTACCTTTGTAGCTTTCGGAAATGATTGGAAAATAGTATTTTATCGGGCAGGAGTAGCTTTTATTGTTTCCTTACTTGTAGGTCTTATTTTAAGTGTTCAATTCAAAGCACCTCAGACAAAACGTGAGGTTCATTTGCATACTTCCCCCAAGAAAATGAGTGAGAAAGTTTCACAATCGATTCGTCATACTATTGATGAGTTTTTTTCTGTTGGGAAATTTTTAATTATTGGCGGATTAATTGCCGCCGGCATGCAAACGTTCGTGAAGACCTCTACTTTACTTTCATTGGGACAAGGAAATGTTTCATCAAATGCGGTAATGATGGGACTTGCCTATGTATTATCGCTTTGTTCCTCTGCAGATGCGTTTATCGCTTCCTCGTTTCGCAGTACGTTTACAGATAGTGCTATTGTTTCATTCTTGGTATTCGGTCCAATGTTTGATATCAAGAATACGCTGATGATGCTAAGCCAGTTTAAGACTAAATTTGTCTTTACGCTTTTGGCGTATGTCTTCATTTTAGTACTTATTGTTTCGATTTTAATTGTTCATTAGTAAGGAGGGATTTGGCATGATTCGTATTTTAATTTTAATAGGGTTTACATTCATCTTCATGCACCTTCATGCAACTGGGGATATCTCAAAATATATCAATATGAAATATTCCTGGATTTCATTTTGCACCATCTTTGTCCTTTGGTTCTTGACCATTGCAGAATTAATCTTTTACATGATAGGCCCTAAAAAACATGATGATGATTGTAGCTGTGGATGCGTCCATAATCAGCAAGATGGCAAATGGAAACGAAGAGTATGGTACCCAATTTATATTTTACCTGTACTCACGGTCTTATTTTTACCTGTCGCAACCCTTGATTCTAATATTGTTAAAGCTAAAGGGTTTCATTTTCCTATTTATGACAAAAATGATCCTTATTCTTCTCATCAATTTTTACAGCCTGACACAAGTTCTTTTTACGGAGAAGAAGCCTATGACAAAATGATTCATCGTGATCTTAAAAAGTTTTCTAAAGGAGAAAATATCAACTTAGAAGACGAGGAATTTTTAAATGCAATGGAGACTATTTACCGATATCCTGGTGAATTCACTGACAAAACCATTTCTTTTAAAGGATTTATGTATCAAACGAAAGAATTAAAAAAGAATCAATATTTTCTCTTTCGCTTTGGTATCATTCATTGTATTGCAGATTCAGGGGTGTTTGGAATGCTTATTGAGTTTCCAGATGATGTTACTTTTAAAAATGATGACTGGGCAACGGTTACAGGAAAAATTAGTACAATGTATTACCAGCCGTTCAAAAAAACCATCCCTGTTGTGAAAGTAACAAAAGTAAAGCGTGAGCAGTCTCCAAAAGACCCTTATGTATATCGAAATAACCAATAATAAAAAGCCGTTCTTTTAAATAAGAACGGCTTTTTACATTAATGAACAAATTCCATTTTTTCTTCGATTTTATGAAATTTCTCATAAAATTCCTGCGCTGAAATCGGTTTGGAGAAATAGTATCCCTGCACTTCATCACATTTTTCTTTATGAAGAAGTTCTACTTGTTCAACTTCTTCTACACCTTCTGCTACGACGGATAGCTGCAAACTTTTGGCTAGTGTAATAATGGCTCTGACAATCGATACTTCCGTTGTATTAGGATCTAAATCTTTAATAAAAGACCGGTCAATTTTCAGCGTATGAATAGGCAGCTTCTGAATATAGCTGAATGAGGAATATCCTGAGCCAAAATCATCAATCGAAATAAATACTCCTGCATCTTTTAAAATTTGTAGCTTTTCGATTGTTTGCTCAACATGCTTCATCGTTACACTTTCCGTAATTTCAAGTTCTAAATATCGTGATTCTAACTCTACTTCACGCAAGACATCTAACACATAATCAACAAAATCAGTTGTACCAAAATCCACGCTTGATATGTTCACACTCATTTTTAAGGGAGGAAGTCCTTTCAGCTGCCAATACTTATTTTGATGGCACGCTTTTTTTAATACCCATTTCGTCAATCTAACAATAACGCCTGTTTCTTCAGCAATCGGAATAAATTCTGCGGGAGAAATAACGCCCAGCTCGGCGTGAGTCCACCGGATCAAAGCCTCCACTCCAACAATATGGCCACTTTGAATATTGACTTTCGGCTGATAGTGAAGCTCCATTTCGCCCAGCTCAAAAGCCTTTCGTAAACCATCTTCAATTCTCATTCGTCGCGTAGTATGAACCTGCATTTCTTTTTGATAAAACAGATAATGATTACGCCCTTGTTTTTTGACTTCGTACATCGCTAAATCAGCATGGCGAACTAGCACCTCAAGCGTTTTTCCATCTTTAGGAAATAAACTAACTCCGATGCTTACCCCTAAATAAACATCTCTCGATAGCACTACAAAAGGAGTGGATAAGCAGTCATTTAATGATTGACAGATTTTTCTCACTTCTTCATCCGTCCTATCATGCAGTAAAACTAAAAACTCATCTCCTCCAAAACGCGAAAGCACATCTTGGTTTCTTAGGCAGCTCTTCATTCGATCGACCACCTGAAGCATAAGCTGATCTCCAGCATGATGACCAAGCGTGTCATTTACCTGTTTGAAACGATCGAGGTCTAAAAATAAGAAATGAAGCTTTTTTCCTGAAGCAGCTGCTGAATCAATGGATTTCTCTACAATGTTTGAAAACATACTTCGATTTGGTAAATCTGTTAGCATATCGTGAAAAGCCATATATTGAAGCGATTCTTGAGCTTTTTTCTGCTCCGTTACATCTCTAGTTACTGTCTGAAAAAGCGTCTCTCCATTAATTTGAATGAGCGTAGATTTTACTTCTAAAAAGAGTTCCTTACCTAACGCATTAAACATTTTCAACTGAGCTAATGGAGGTCTTGGCTCATCTTTTCTATCTCTTACTGCCTTCAATCCTTTTTTAATATCAGGAACTTGTTCAGATGAAAAGAAATCATATAACGATTTCCCAACGAGCTGGTCTTCCGTTACTCCTAAAAGCTGAATCATAGCATCATTCACGGACACGACCTCTTCTTCTCGATGGACCATAATTGCCAATGGAGAGGAGTAAAACAAGTTTTCATAACGATTTTTTGCTTCAATCAACGTTTTTTCCGCTTCACGCTCTTGCGTCATATTGCGTATATACAGCATATACTCAACCGTCTCTTCAATCGCTACCGCCATCACCGTTATCTCAACCGTAACTTCTCTATTACTTATCAAAAGGGAGTGCTCAGTCCGTCCGTCTTGTAGAGAAGAAAATTTATAGAAGGGCAGCAGCTTAACAACATCACTCCCGATTACATCTGATGCTTTAAGAGAGAAAAGCGTTTCTGCTGCATAATTGAGCGATAAAACATGTCTTTTTTCATCAATCACCAAAATAGCATCCAGGGCAGATTCAAAAAAAGCCCATTTTAAAACTTCTTGTTTTTGTACGCGTCGATCCATAAAAATGGTTAAAAACACAGCCGTAAATAGGCAGACAACAAAAAAAATAATAACGGCGGATAAATATAGTGGATTTAAAGCAAAACCGTTTGATTGTTCAGGCATTCGCATTCCTGAAAAAGAAGCTGCCTGCATGCCCGTATAGTGCATACCAGCAATAGCAATGCCCATAATAGTAGAACAAATAAGCTTAGCAAAAACCGTAAGCTTCCCTTCATTTAGCTTTGAGTAAAAACCAAGCCACAAAGCTGTATTAGAAGCAGCAACAGCAATGAGAATAGAGAGAAAAACGACAAATGGATCATATGAAATCATAATGGGCTCCATTGCCATCATGCCGGAATAATGCATAAAAACAATTCCAGCTCCCATAAAGCTCCCCGCAATGGTGAGTGCCTTCATGCTTTTCTTTTGTTTGTGAATGAGGTAAAGGCCTATATAACATCCTGTTATCGCTCCCAAGATTGAGAGAAGAACAAACCATAAATTGTATGAAACATCTACGGGCAAGTGAAAAGCAAGCATGGCAATAAAATGCATGGACCAAATGCCTACTCCCAATGTAAATGCCCCGCTGATTAACCAAAACTGAATAAATTTTGCCCGGGAAATTTTCACACGATTAGCTAACCCAAAAGAAGCGTACGCCGCAGTAATAGCGATAAGGAAAGAAAGTGTAACGAGTAACTCATTGTACGTCCCTTCTAGTAAATGTGTATGATGATTCATTCATGACCTTCCTTCAATTCGTTCTTTTCTTTGTTATCGGTTAAGGCCTAAAAATATTTACTATTTCAAAAGAACTTCTGTTGGATTTACTTCTTACTTTTTGAGCGTCCTGACAATATCGCGCTCACTTTTTCTTTATTGACGGTGTATAAACACGTACAATCATCTGACTTATACGCCTCTTTTAATTGAAACGAGAATTTTTTTAAAAGCGTAATTGAATCTTTATTATTAGGATCGACTTTTGCTTCAATCTCCCGTATATGAAACTCTTCAAAAGCTTTTTCTAGCAAAAGGCAGAGCGCTTCTGTCATGAGGCCTTTTTTCCAAAAAGGTCTGCCTAAATCATACCCAATCTCTGCTTGCTTTTTATCATAATCAATACGGTTTAGACCGCAAGTTCCAATAATCTCATCGGAAGTCTTTAATCGAATAGCATAGCGTGTTGCTTTCCCTTCTTTCGTCAAACTTTGAAGAAGTGCAATCATGCTTTCCGCTTGATAAAGCGTCGTAAAGGGCTCAATATTCATATATCTCGTAACCTCTTCATCCGACCAATATGCAAAAACTTTAGAAGCATCTTTTTCTTGAAGAGGAGATAAATATACCCTCATCTATGTTCTCCCTCCTTTTGATGAATGATGGAGCAAGACATTTTCATCTGCGCCTCTTTCACATCTTAAAAAATCTCACATGGTGCACGGAACATGTGAGATTTGACATTTAACTATTTTTTGATTGTGCATCGCGCAGCTGCGTATATAAACGATTAATTGCTACAGTCATTGACTGTTCATAGGAATGATGATCATAATAAACCGCTATATTTTTTAACATTTCATACGTTTGATGATCAAGCTGCACCTCAAGCGTAATTTTTTCGTCAATTGTTGCTGTTTGCAAATGATGAGGCAAGTCCTCTTTTGTAGACACTTGCTCTGCAATATGAATTGCTTCTTCTACTGTTTCAATTCGGCCGTACTGATGCACCCATCTTCTGCCCATTTCAATCGTATCTTTTACAAACTGACGATTGGTAATGGTATCTTTAATATTAAATTGATGATCCGCCACATATACAGATTGATACAAGATTACACTGATCACTTCGTCTTTTAAATTTAATTTTCTCAGCTCATCAATTAAATCCGCTATATATTTAGGTAAAGGACTAAATGTCCCTCGCACTTCCTTAATTAAATCCATGGCAATGGATTCAGTTGAATTGCGTTTAAATGCTTTTATAATATCTATCATTACATGTTCGTTTGCCATACATACACCACCATTTATGAATCGAATAATTTCATGCTCCTTGCTAATTGGCATAGACATTCACTATTCGTTTAAAATATATACTATTATTCTATTATATAAAAAATATGAATAAGTTGGTATAGGATGAATGATTTATCATTATTTTTTCATAAAATTTTATGAAAAAGAACATGTTTATCTATTACTAGCACAAATCCAGCACTGCAAACAACGGTCTCGCCAAAATCTGAGAAGACAAGCATTTATTATTAGTACATGTGAGTTTTTCTTTGATGGAAGACATTAAATAAAAAGAGACCAAACTACCCCCGCTTATTGAAATGGTCAAAAGATTTTTAGATGTTAGATGACAGAAGGTATCCAATATCAGTAATCAATCTCCTTCCCTGTTCATTGTCACTTAGTCCATCTATCAAAACAACGGCATAATACGTTTCGTTACCTCGCATGAGAATAGCACTATCATGTTCCGCTCCCTGTAGTTCTCCAGTCTTATTCGCAGCTTGAAACGCTGATCCTATACGTGCTGGAAGCTTATGCCGAAACTGCTGCATTTCTAGCATTCTCATTATTTTTTCGCAACTAGATTTTCGCAAAAAGTTTCCTTCACATATTTCCTTTAGGCACTTTACTACGTCAGAGGCACACGTATAATTATCAATCCCTTGTTTAACAGCTGTTTCGTCCATCATATAGCGGTTTAAAACGGTTTTCTTTAATCCTAGATTTTTAGCACATTCGTTAATTTTTTCAAATCCTACTAAAGAAATGAGCTCATTTGTAGCTGTGTTGTCAGAAACCATTATCATAAGGGTAAGCAGCTCTTCCACTTTAATATGTGTTAACCGCGGAAGAGCTCTAAGTACACCTGCTCCGCCAACCGTATTTTTTTCCATTCTTTGAATGACAGATGTTAAAGCCAAGATGCCCTCATCAATTTGACGAAACGCCTCTATTGCAAGCAGCAGCTTGATTGTACTTGCTGCTCGTTGTTGGATAAAAGAATTAATCTGTATGGATTCTTTCCCTTCAATATGAATCCGTATAAGTCCATTATTACTCCGTTTCCATTTCGTAACTGCATCTTCTATTTTCACTCTTGCTTTTTCCATCATTTTGTCGCAGCTGTTTCAATATAGTTGGTACTCATTATCTTTTGATTGTATAAGTGACAGGCCACAAAATGATTTTCTTCAACTTCCTGCCACTCTGGTTTTTGAGTCTTACAGGCTGCTACTGCAAGAGGACAGCGTGTATTAAATACGCAGCCAGAGGGAGGGTTAATGGGGCTTGGCAATTCTCCTTTAAGAACAATCCGCTTCCGATTATCCTCAACGTCAGGATCAGGAATAGGAATAGCTGACAGTAGAGCTTGAGTGTATGGGTGAAGCGGTTTTTGATACAGCTCCGAACTTGTTGTTAATTCTACTAAATGCCCTAAATACATAACTCCAATACGATTGCTTATATGCTTTACCATCGACAAGTCATGTGCAATAAATAAATAAGTTAACCCTTTTTCTTTTTGGAGTTTTTTTAATAAATTAACTACTTGAGCCTGTACAGATACATCTAAAGCAGAAATAGGTTCGTCTGCAATAATGCATTCTGGATTTAACGCTAAAGCTCTCGCAATCCCTATGCGCTGGCGCTGCCCGCCGCTGAACTCATGAGGATAGCGGTTGGCATGATCACGATTTAGCCCCACATCTTCTAGCAGCTCATACACCCGGTTCAGCATTTCTTTTTTATTGGAATAAAGTCCGTGAACCTCCATTGGTTCTGAGATAATCTCCTTTACGGTAGAACGAGGATTCAGTGAAGCATATGGATCTTGAAAAATCATTTGCATATTACGATGAAAAGCAAATTTCTCTTTCTCTGATAGCTCATGCACGTTTTTCCCTTTATAAAGCACCTCTCCTGATGTACGGTTATACAATCCAATGATTGTTCGCCCGGCAGTGGATTTTCCGCAGCCGGATTCACCAACAAGTCCAAAGGTTTCTCCTTTTGAAATATAAAAAGACACGCCGTCTACTGCTTTCAAAACCTGCTTGTTCGTAATTGAAAAATATTTGCTCAGCTGCTTTACTTCTAACAAATGCTTCGCTGTCATAACTGCCACCTCCTAATAATAGCGCCGGGCTGCGCACAGCTCTTCTTCATAAAGCGTTCCTTTTAATTCAATCAGTTCGACGGTTTTACCCGTTTTAGGTGAATGAAGCATTTTTCCTCTGCCATAACAAATACCAACATGGTGGATAGACCCCTTCCCTTTTTCATAAGCGAAAAACAATAAATCTCCGGGTTGAATAGAGTCTAATCCTACTTCTTTGCCTTTCCTTGCTTGATCGGTGGCATCTCTTGGAATAAGATAGCCGTTTGCTTTATGAGTAGCATAGGCAAACCCGGAACAATCATATCCCCAAGCACTCATACCCCCCCATAAATATGGAAGATTCAAAAACTGTTCTCCTGCTGCAATAATCATATCTCCAGTTCCTTTTGTTGTTTTACGGTTTCTATCCTCTATTACAACAGCATCTTGACGTTTTATTCTCCCAGTGCCAACCGGTGTTTGAACCTCTAGCCATTCTTTATCTTCTTTTAAAAGAGGCAGCTGCGTTTGATAACTAATTTGCAAGGCTTCTTCCGCTAGCTGCAGTGTCGCAATCGCTGCTGATACCACTGCCGTTGGTTTATTTAATGGAGAATATTCAGCTTGGGAAATCAGTTGGTGGAAAGGAACCCACCCGGGATATCCTCTTTCATCTTTAGAAGAAAACTGAGAAGGAATAACGATTTTTGCCCATTTACCTTTCAGTTCCGTTACATATACTTCTTCTCCTAGTAACAGCTGCGTTTGAACTAAATTTTTCTCACAAAGCTCCAACCGACGTGTATACGTTAATTGCTCCAGCCATTTATCTAGTTGTACTGGGACACTTGTTGCATTGTCATCTATTTCTCTGCTAGAGTCATAGGAAGTCCAAACAGTCGCCACAGCTACACAAACGTAATACGCTTTTTTATCCATCACTTATTTCTCCTCCCTGCAGGTTTAACCTTCAGCGTTCGACTTTATCTTTTGGTAATGTAATACCGGATTCAAATTCCACCATTCGTTCATAAGTCGACATCGTGGCATAACTTCCAATTCCCACAGCTGTTTGAGGCGAGCAATGCCCGATGCGAAACCCTCTCATAACAGGCTTTTTTAAAGAAGTCAGGTAACTTGTTAATGCCTCTTCTAGTGAAAGCGACTCTGTACGTTTTTTAGGATAGCAGTTATGGAAATCTCCGATAAGAATTCCCGCTGCATCCTGCAGTTTATTGGCCATATACAGCTGTGTCATCATGCGGTCAATTTCATACGGCTCTTCGTCAATATCTTCAATAAATAAAATTTTATTTTTCGTATCTAGTTCAAATGGAGTGCCAAGCGTGCTCACGAGCAAAGTCAGATTTCCTCCTATCAGCTGACCAGTTGCTTCTCCTTCACAAATAGTGTCGAGCGGGCTAATTTGATCCGTATAGTAAAAAGAACGGTGAGAAAATAATTGATAAAAAGCTTGCTTCGTCTCTATATGAACATCTTCTTTTCCGATATCCGACGAAAGCATTGGCCCGTGAAAGGTAACCAAACCTGTGCGCTGATGAATAGCGGTATGTAAAAACGTAATATCGCTATATCCCCAAAAAATCTTTGGGTTTTGCTTAATTAAATTGTAGTTTAATTGCGAGGCAAGCCTAGCAGTCCCGTACCCTCCGCATGCACAGATAATTGCCTTTACTTCCTTATTGGCAAACATCGCATGTATATCGGCTGCTCGCTGTTCATCAGTCCCTGCCAAGTACCCGTTTTTTTTATATAAATGCGCACCCGTTACTACGTTTAATCCTATTTCCTTCAAATATTCTAGTCCTTTTTTTAGATTGTGCTGATTAGGCGGACTAGCAGGTGCAATAACAGCTACTGTATCACCTTTTTTTAATCGTTTTGGTTTGATCATTTGCTACACTCCTTTTGTGTAAAGAAATGAAGAAAGTGAAACTTGGGTCAGAAGGGAATTGAAATCCCCTCTGACGAAAAGTTCCACTTTACTGTTTATCTGCCCACTTCAAATCTAAATAGCCAACAGGATGACGAACAATTCCAGATACGTTATCTTTTATTAAAAACACATAGTTGTAGAAATGAATAGGAATGATCGGCATCTCATCAAATAAAATACCTTCTGCTTTATACATAAGCTCAAAACGTTTTTTATTATCAGTTTCATTCATAGCTTGTTTAATTAACTTATCATATTCTTTATTGCTCCAAGCTGTACGGTTCATTGAATGACCCGTCTGGAAGCTCTCTAAAAAGTTGATTGGATCTGCATAATCAGCTAAAAACGAACTTCGTGACAGCTGAAACTTTAACGCTTTTTGTTCTTCTTGGAAAACATTCCATTCCATATTGGCAAGCTTCACATCTACACCTAGATTTTCTTTGAACATTTGCTGAAGTGCTTCTGCTATTTTTTTATGTGTATCGTCTGTACTGTATGTTAGCGTAATAGCTGGCAGCTTTTTATATCCTTCTTCTTTCATTCCTTTTTTCAGAAGTGCTTTTGCTTCTTTGCCATCTGTTTTTAGTAAGTCGCCGCCTGTTTTACGGAAATCCTTTCCATCTGCATCTTTAAATCCGTATGATACAAACCCGCGAGCTGGTTTTTCTTTATTTTTTGTAACAAAATTAACAATTTGATCTTGATCTACAGCCATTGCGAATGCTTTACGGATATTTTTGTTTTGAAAGGGCTCTTTATCTAAGTTAAAGCGATAGAAGTAAGTTCCCGCTTGGTCTTCGATATGAACATCTCCATCTTTCAACAGCTTTTCACTTAAATCCGATGGAATTTCAGAAACATCTAGTTCTCCATTTTGATACATTTGGTATTCTGTGTTTGTATTTTCAACAATTGCCCATTTTACCTTATCGAGCTTTACATTTTTAGCATCCCAGTACTGATCGTTTCTTTCCATTACTAGATTACTGTTATGCTTCCATTGAGTTAATTTGAAAGGACCATTAGCAACAAACGAATCTGCTTCTGCAAACCATTTCGGATTTTTTGTTGCTATTTTTTCATTAATTGGAAAAAACGCTGGATTGGAAACTACGCTTAAGAAATAGGCTTGCGGACTTTTAAGCGTAACTTCAAAAGTTTTGTCATCTAGCGCTTTGACTCCTACTTGATCAGCACTGCCTTTACCCGTATTAAATTCTTCTCCACCTTGAATGAAATAGCCTAAAAACGCCGCTGGAGAACCAGTCTTAGGATCTAACAGCCTCTTCCATGCAAACACAAAATCACTTGCTTTTACGTCATCTCCATTTGACCATTTAGCATCTTTTCGCAAATGAAATGTATAGACTTTTTTATCGTCAGAAATATCCCATTTCTCGGCCATTGCTCCTTCAGGCTCATCGCTTTTTCCTAAACGAGTCAGCCCCTCCATTAAGTTATTAAGCATATTCCATGAATATGAATCAAACCCAATAGGCGGATCAAAAGACGTAGGTTCTGCGCCATTATTCATATAAAGGACCTTACCGTCTTCTTTTGCTGTACTGCTTTTCTTTTCTGGCTCCGCGCCTGAATCTTTTGTGGCCGTACAGGCAGCAAGTGCAAATATAAGTACACACATCATTAGTAAAGACCCTATTTTTTTCATCATTTTCCCCTCTTTCATAAGTTCGCTATTCATCTATAAATCTAGCTTATAGTTGTTACAAATTTTTGGGCTCTCTCATCTTGAAGCCAGCAGTGCACTTGGTGACTTTCTTTCAGCTTTGTCGACGTAGGATACATGCGATCACACACTTCCATTACGTAAGGACAGCGAGGTGCGAACGAACATCCAGATGGAGGTGCAAATAAATCGGGAGGTGAGCCTGCAATAGGCACAAGCTCACTTTCGTATAGATCTAACCGAGGAACTGAACGCAGCAATCCTTTTGTATACGGATGCTGCGGCGTATAAAAGATGTCTCTTCTTGTTCCAATTTCTACAATCTTTCCTGCATACATTACGGCAACACGGTCAGCTACCTGAGCAACTACACCTAAATCATGGGTAATTAAAACAATGGAGACATCCGTTTTCTGCTGAATATCCTTAAATAATTCTAAAATCTGCGCCTGTATCGTGACGTCAAGGGCTGTGGTAGGTTCATCAGCAATTAGCACTTCGGGGTTGCATACAAGGGCCATTGCAATGACAATACGCTGTCTCATTCCCCCGCTAAATTCATGAGGATATTGCTTTAGGCGTTCTTTAGGATTTGGAATTCCGACTAGCTCCAGCATTTCAAATGCTTTTTCTTTGGCTTTTTCTTTTGAAATGTTTTCATGTTGCATAATATTTTCTGCAATTTGCTCACCTACGCGAAGAGTTGGATTAAGCGCAGTCATAGGATCCTGAAAAATCATCGAAATATCAGCGCCTCGAATGTCTCGCATTTTCTTTTCTGATAGTTTTGTTAAATCCTGGTCTTTAAATAAAATAGAGCCGCTTGTGATCCTGCCCGGAGGTGTTGGAATTAACCTCATGATACTTTGAGATGTTACGCTTTTTCCGCAACCTGACTCTCCTACAATCGCTAGGGTTTCTCCTTTATGTAAATCAAAACTAACGCCTCTTACAGCTTGAACTTGCCCTCCGTAAGTTGAAAACTGTACGTGTAAGTTTTTGATTCGGATTATTTTTTCCATTTGCTTACCTCCTTAATTTCGGATCAAGTGCATCTTGCAGTCCGTCTCCAAGGACATTAAAAGCAAACATGGTAAGAGAAATAAAAAACGCGGGAAAAAACAAACGCCACCAATAGCCTGATAGAATCGTTGATAAACCATCGTTTGCCATTACTCCCCAGCTCGCATAAGGAGCCTGTACACCCAGCCCTAAAAAGCTTAAAAAAGCTTCAGCAAAAATGGCAGTTGGTACGGTTAGTGTCATTTGAACGATAATCGGTCCCATCGTATTTGGAAGCAGGTTTCGCTTAATGATACGGCTTGTTTTTGTTCCAAACGTTTTGGATGCAAGCACGTATTCATAGTTTTTTATTTGCAATACTTGCCCCCGTACAATTCTCGCCATCCCGATCCAACCTGTAACGGAAAGTGCCACAATAATCGTAGAAAGCCCGGGTCCCATGACTACCATTAGTAAAATTACCACTAATAAATAAGGAAGACCGTATAAAATTTCAATTACGCGCATCATGACATTATCTGTTTTTCCTCCTTTATAGCCTGAGAAGCCCCCGTAAATGACACCGATGATAAAATCAATAAGCGCTGCCATCAGCCCTACAAATAAAGAGATTCTAGCCCCGTACCATGTCCGAGTGTACATATCTCTGCCTAAGTCATCCGTTCCAAACCAATGACTAGCTGAAGGAGGAAGGTTTTGCTCTGTAAAAGAGGCTTTCGTTACGCTGTAGGGTGAAAACATAGGACCGAATATAGCCATCATAACGAGGATGACTAAAAAAAAGAGACCCAGCATGGCCAACTTGTTTTTTACAAGCCTGCGCCATGCATCATGCCAATAAGAAAGACTCGGCCTTACAACTGCTTCGGCTTCAGATTTCTTTTTTTTCTTTGGCGTAAACCACTCATCAGGAATTTGCTTATACTCCTGTTTTTCCAGCACGTTATCCCTCCTTCTTATACAGTTTGATTCGTGGATCAAGTATTCCGTAAGCAATGTCTACTAAAAAAAGCATAATGATGAGAATCGAACTGTAAAAGACCGTAGTGCCCATAATTACGGGGTAGTCTCTCGTATTAATACTGTCCACAAAATATTTCCCCATGCCAGGAATAGCAAAGACTTGTTCAATAACAAATGTGCCAGTTAATACGCTGGCTGCAATCGTTCCAAGAACTGTTATAACAGGCATTAAAGCATTTCTAAGCGCGTGTTTAAATACAATTTTCATTGGCGAAAGCCCTTTTGCACGCGCTGTTCGAATATAATCTTGAGTCAGTACTTCTATCATGCTTGAGCGAGTCAAACGTGCAATAATAGCCATAGGACCTGTGGCAAGAGCTAGAGTCGGAAGAATCATATGTAAAGGGCTCGTCCACGTAGCAGCGGGTAAAATTTTAAAATTAACAGAAAGCTGTTGAATTAACAACGTGGCCATAACAAAATTTGGAATCGACAATCCGATAACTGCTATGCTCATCGCAATGTAATCAATTATTCCGTTTCTTCTAAGAGCAGCGATAATGCCTAGTGTAATACCGGAAATCACCGCAAGAATTAACGTCACCATTCCAAGTTCAAATGACACGGGAAACCCTCTTCCTAAAAGGTCGTTAACCGTTTGAGACGGCTGTTTAATAGAAGGACCAAAGTCAAAGGTAACAATGGATTTCAAATAAAGAACATATTGCACAACTAGCGGCTCATCTAAGTGATAAAATGATTCCAGGTTTTTTTGAACTGCATCGCTTGTCGCTCGTTCTTCATTAAATGGAGATCCAGGAATCGAATGCATTAAAAAGAAGGTTAAGGTCACAATTACCCACAGCGTAACAAGCATGGATAAAAATCGCTTTAAAATATAACTTTTCACCTTTATCCCACCTTCTAACAGAATGTTGTGCGCGTAGCTAATTCAGTCATAACAAGCATGGCCTGATAAGCTTCTAAAATATCTTTTGCTTGAAACCGAACGGTCGTCGTTTCAGGTTCAATTTCTGTGCCCGGCATTAAATGCGCCCACTCTGCTTGACCATAATTTGCAAATTCTATTCGTAAGGTTGGGTGTTTAGGTGGAATTAAAGGTTTAACAAGGTGTTTGTGCTGAATAGCTGCGGCTGTTTTTTCTTGAAGTAATTGTTCTGCTTTCTTAGGGGTTAATGTTTTGGCTGCAGAACGTGAAATGGCCTGTTTGACGATAGCAGTCGTCACGTTTGGAATAAGCTGCTGTGCTTCCAGCGCCGTTTGGTCATCACCAGCTACCATTAAAACTGGCACGCCGTAATAGCCTGCGACGTATGCGTTGAAGCCTAACTCTCCAATATTCATATCGTCTATGTACATATTGCGAGCACCAAATATCATTGAATGAGACATGACACCAGGCATGGATGCTTTAGCATGATACCCTAGAAATATAGCACCATCAAAAGTCTGATCTAATCCCTGTACCATTGAATATGGTTTTACGCTTCCTGAAATAAGCTGAGTTTCTGGATGAAGCCGTTCAACAAGGAGATTATTCATACTCGAATGACTGTCATTTACCACAACTTCTGAGCACTTTTCTCTAAACCCTGCATAAATGACTGCATTCGCTTCATCCGTCATTATTTTGCGGCTTCTTTCATAATTCTCTTTCTCTCGCAGAACATTTGTGTGATCGACGAGTCCCGTAATTCCTTCCATATCAACCGACAGGTATAGTTTCATTTGTCTTATCCCTCCCCCTTCCTTGACTGTTAGTCAGTTCATTATAAATTATTCTTATGTTTATAATTTATAATTGTAAGAAAATTATAAATTATCTTTCTTCTTTTTACAACAATATATTGAATCTTTTGACATTTTACTCGTCATCCTTTTAACAAGATATCGCTTACAAATTGGAAATCCCATGGTAAAATAATAGAGCAACCTGTTGGTTCATTCAGCCGCTCGTCGGCATTAATTGAGGTGTTAAGAATGTTTCGAGTTTCCATTGCTTCGCTACAATGGTTTTTATTTATGATTTCTAATAGTATGATTGTTCCTATTGTAATTGCTTCTCAGTTTCATTTAAACGCAGCAGATTCTATTCAATTTTTACAGCGAACGTTATTTATTTTGGCTTTATCCGGGCTCTTGCAGGTATTTATAGGGCATAAATACCCAATCATGGAAGGGCCAGCTGGCGTTTGGTGGGGCGTCTTTTCTCTGTATGCGAGTCTTGGAACCGTTCTGTTTGGTTCTCACTCCGAAACGCTTCGCGTGCTGCAGTTCACCCTTCTTATAAGCGGGATAATTGCTATTTTAATGAGCCTGTTTGGTCTCATTGATAAACTAGCAAAATACTTTACTCCAACGGTTACCGGTACATATTTAATTTTATTAGTGACGCAGCTCAGCGGTTCCTTTTTAAAAGGAATGTTTGGCATTACAGAAACGAATTCAGCTATTAAACTTCCAATTGCGCTGACTTCAGCTGCGATTTTGCTGCTGACTTTTTATTTATTATCACACCGGACGTTAAATAAACTCAGCATTATTATTAGTATTGGTGTAGGCTGGGGAGTATTTGCAATGTTAGGGTTAGCTAAACCTATCGAATTTCAGGCGCAGTTATTTTACATACCTAAAGTGTTTGTATTCGGAGCTCCTCGCGTTGAATGGAATATGGTTGTTACTGCTTTTTTTGTAACACTCATTTTAATTACAAACATGCTCGCTTCTATTCGTGTTGTTGAGTCTGTTTATAAACACAAAGGAGAAAAAATTGAAAAAGACAATATTAAACGTTCCGGGATGGTTTCGGGTATAAGCCAGCTGCTTGGAGGATTGTTTTCAGGTGTCGGTGCCGTTCCTATTTCAGGTTCCGGTGGATTTATTTCAGCTACAAATATTTATAGCCGAGTTCCTTTTATTGTAGCATCGTGTCTTTTGCTTTTTCTGAGTATCTTTACCCCTTTAACATCCATTATGTCCGCTCTTCCTCCTGCCGTCGGATACGCGGCAATCTTTCCTGTTTTTACAGGTATGATGGCTCTTGGAATTGGAGAATTCAAGCATGCCAAACAGCCCGAAAAAGCAATGAAAAAAGCAGGTATTGCGCTGCTGTCGGGGATAGGGGTTATGTTTTTGCCTTCTCAAGCTTTTTCAACACTTCCTCCTTTAGTTACTACGTTTTTAAGCAATGGATTAGTTCTTGGTACCATTATCATTCTTGCACTGGAAATTTTCGAATCACTTTCGTTGAAAAGACAAGATGCAAAAGAGGGATAAAAAAAAGAAGCTGAAACTCAGCTTCTTTTTTTACCTTTTTACCGTTAATCCTTTTAGTTCATCGTCTTCCATAGCCATTTCATAAAATTCTCCCGTTTCATCGTGCGCTAAAACATAATCCAACTCTTCCTGAGCAGAGGCAGTTTTTCCAAGAACAGCTAGGTAGCATGCCAAGTTATAGCGAGTAAAAAGATCTTCGTCTCCACTTTCTACTCTGGTTATCATAAGCGAAGCTGCTGCTTCTGTTTCACCTTCTAAATGATACGCGATACCTAAATCGGTATACATTCCTTCATACTCTTGATGCTGTTCAATTGCTTTTTGAAGAAGCTGAACAGTTTCATGATAACGTTCCGTTTTATTATACAGTTTTGCTAGTCCTGCATATATGTCAGGCTGATAAATCTCCTGCTGAAGTAATTCTTGAAAAGCAGCCTCTGATTTTTCTACCTCTTCAAGGTTACTCAAAATAAATGCTCGGTATATCTGCAAATCTATATGATTTGGCTGCTGTTTGAGAAGTTTTTGAACTAAGTTTAGCGCTTCATGTGCAGCCTGTTCATTTTCTTGGATATTAACGAGTATATTGGCTAAATGATAGGCAACATCAAAATCCCAGCTTTGATGCAGCGATTTTTTCAGCACGGTGATGCTATCTTCAATCAACCCTTTCTCTTCGTAAAAAGCCGCAAATGCATGCACAGCCTCTTTATTATTTCGATCCGTTTTTATGGCAAGTTCATACAATTCAATCGTTAAGCCAAGCAGCGTAACCGTTTTTGCTTTTGCTTTGAATTTTGCTAAGCTTCGTTTGAAGATAGATCCTTGCTGCTCTTCTACGACCGAATCGGCATACTCATTTAAAGCCTCGGCTGCGTTTTTAAATAACAAACTTTTGCTTTGTTTTTCCATTTTTATCTTTTTTAAATCTGCCGTAAGCCCGGACAGTTTTTTTCCATTTGGAAAGCTAGACATGAATGTTTGAAATAGAGCGTAATCTTCCGGATCCTCACTTAGCAACTCTGTAAGAACTTTTCTAGCTTCTTCATATCTCTGTTCCATGATGAGCCATTTTGCCTGATGATGGCGAATAGCAGGATTCTGTGGATCTAGTTCAAGAGCCTTCTCTAGATACGCTTCAGCCTGTGAAATGTCTCCTTTTAGACGATACACATGAGCCTGGCTGTCAGCGAGCCATTGAGGTAGCACAATTTCCTCTACGCTCTTTAATACCTCTAACAGCTCTTCATACTCTTTCTCTGTTTCACAAAGTGAAGCTACGTGCTCAACGTTTACTTCCATAGGATTCAGCTGTATCCATTGAAGCAGCCAATTTCTTTCAGCCGTTCGATTTTGTTCTTCACAAGCCATTTCGGCAAGCTTCATACAAGCGGCTTCAAATGTTTTATCAAGAGTTAAGCACTTTTGGAAGGCCTCTTTTGCTTCAGTGATGCGATTCATTGATTGATATATTTCACCTAACCGATAATATGGCAAAGCATCTTGCTTGATACGAAGCGCTTGATGATAAAGCTTCTCACTTTTTGTTAGCTGCTTGACCTGTTCGTATAATATGCCTAAATAGCACATGTACAAAATCTCATTAGGGTGCTCTTGATGTTCTGCAGTTAAAAACTTAATTCCACGAGTCAATAACGCCGTGTCTTCTAAATAACCCGTATATGCTTCTAACACTTCATCTAACGCTGTTTGAGCAAAATGAATTCCTTCTTCATAAAGAGCAAATCCAAACTCTAACGTTTGATTGTCTAGCTCCTTTTGTTTTGCTGCATCTAAAAGCATGCTGCCTGCATCCAACATGACGTCGCTGTTCGATGAAAACTTCTGCGCAATAAGCGTGAGCGTATCAACGGCCGTTAAATGTTCACCTGTTTCTAAATACGCATAAGATAACCCCAAATACATAAGGGCATCTTCCTCTATTTTTAAGCCTTCTTTATACAGAGCAATAGCTTCTTCGTACCTTTGATTCGCGACGTATAAATCGCCTAGTCTTCCTCGAATTGTCATGTCGCCCGGTAGATGCTTCATGCCTTCTTTGAGATAGCTTTCAGCTTCGTCCGTTTTTTCTAGTTGATATTGTAGCAAATCAGCTATCGAAAGATATGGATAAGGAACAGTCGGCAAAAGCTGTTTAGCTACTTGAAACCCCCGGTAAGCTTTACGAAACTTTTTTAAATGTTCATCACAACGGGCTCTTTCAAACCAGCTGTGCGCATCTTTTGGGTTTTCCTTTAATAACGCGTCGAAAAGATTTCTGGCTTCTGCGTATCTTTCTTTCTCCATTAAAATAAGTCCGTGATTGATTTGTGTATAAGATTCATCACTATACATATTTAAGGAAATAGTCGAGCATTCAAAAGCCTTTTCGAGGTTTCCCTGGTACATGTATGCAAGTGCTAGATAGCTCCAGTTCAAATGCTGCTCTACGTCTAATTGCAGCGAGCTGCGCAGTGCTTCAACAGCCTCATCATATTTCTCTTCATCCAGCGCAATTCTTCCTTTAAGATAGTGATAAAAAGAGCTATGCTTTTTGTTATCTATGTGGTGTAACAAGGAAGATGCTCCCTTACTGTCGTCAAGTTTAAAAAAGGCATATGCGGCGTGAAGCTTAAGATAATCATGATTGCTATATTTCTCTAACACATGATTAATACACGTACGAATATAGGCTTCATGCTCTTTTCTGTACAAATGCTTCATACTGTAAATAGTGGAAAATGGAACATGCTCATTTGCTTTTAATAAAGAAACGAGATCGTTAATGTGGGCCTCTTCATCCGCTTCAACTAGTTCGATTAAGTCATACAGCTGACGGATAAACTCATCTTGCTCTTTAGAAAGTGAAGCGAGATCCGCTGCCGCTTTAGAAGCAACAATTGATAAAAACCCCGAATTAGCGTAATGCTGATCAAAATTTTTATATTCTACATATGTTGGACTTAGAAAATTAGCATCTTGTACATGGAAAATTTCAAGTTCATCATCGTAGCCAAATACAACTTGAACGTGGGAAGCTTGTTCAAATTCCAGACTGACCAAAATAGGCAGCCCTTTGTCTAATAGTTCTTTAAACTGTTCAACTGTGCCTGTGAAAAACATCGCTGCAAAGCCAAGAGATTCAAAGTAGCTCACCGCAGTTGATAATTTGGATCCTAAGCCGCCGTAAATACGCGTTCCAATCTCATCCTGTGTTTTTTCGGTATGTAAAAGCCTTAACATCATACTCATACTGGCTGGCACGCAATAATTATCTTTTTGAACGATGGGTACAATCGGAAGCTTGATTGTACTGAATTTATCGTCTGTATGCTTTCCGATTAATTTTTGATAAGGTGAATCTTTTAAACATCGCTTGGTCGAGAGCAGATGCATAAGCTGAGATTGCTGCTGCTGTTCAAAATAAATGTCGGCGCGCAGCAGCGTAAAAAAATCTTGATAATCGTGATAGGGTAACTTTGAGTCGATAAATTCAATCGTTTCAAGCAAGAGAGAATACTCTTTTAAATCTTTTAATCGCATGACTTTATCCATATATAAAGACGGAAGCTGTGGATAGCGAACAATAGCCTCGTTAATTGTTTCAAGCGCTTGTTCATGCTTCCCTTCGTACGCATATAAGTCCGCTAGCATTGCATAGCAAAAATCTCCATTCTCCTTATATGCCGTTCCTTCTTTTAAGCAGGCTTCAGCTTTCATTCTGTCGTTGAGCTGCAAATAAAAATAGCCCCATCTGTCAGCCATACCCTTTTGGTTATGTGACGTTACTTGTTTCATCCACTTAGAAGCTTCATCCACTTGTTTCATTTCTAAAAGAATTCTTACCTTTAAAAAATAGATTTTCTCAAGCTGTTCCTTTTTAACTGATTCCGTATCCAGCTGAGAAATTAATAAAGAAAGTCTATCATCAGCGTCAAGTATCTTGCCTTCGCGCAGGAGATCATCGCAATAAAGAGTCACCATTCGAATCGAGCCAAATCGACGATAGCCATATGTCGTTAACATTCGGCTTAAACGATTTAATAAAGCCTCATCACAAAAGCGGATAAGCTCGTACAGCTCTTCTTCTGTTTGTAAGTGTGTCAACCATTCTTTCACAATCCCCGCAAGGCTCTTTGGTTGAAGGCTTTGTACTTCTTCTGTTATATACGCTACAAGATCAAATATTTGATAATGATCCACCATGCTTTTTAATTTCTGATAATTTATACTCAATTCAAAACCACCTTATTCAATAAAATAAGAACTATTACATCTGCTGTCTATAAATTGAAGTATAAGAAATTTCAAGGATTTTTTCTAGACACAATATAAATTTAAGCATATTGACGGGTCTTTAAATAGCAAAGAGCTGTCTTTTATCATAAGACAGCTCCGTAAAATCACACTTCAGCTTTCTTCAGTTTTACGCCGCCTTCAGGTTTTGGTTTGATAGCTTTTAAAACTAAAATGGCACCTACTGCACTAACCCCTAGAGACGTTTGGAACACAGCCATGTCCGACCACTTCATAAGCAATGTATAAAGAGGAGGCCCAGCTGCTACTCCGACAAAGCGCATCGAACTGTAAAGAGACGTAATGGTTCCTCTCTCTTCCTTTTCAATTCCTTCTGTAATAAGTGCATCAAGACTGGGAAGAGCTGCTCCAATTCCAATTCCACCAAGCACTAAAGTGAGTAAAATACTAAAAAGAGACGTATTAAAAAATAAAATGATGAAAGAACATGTTAACAATAAAAAGCCAAAAAAAGCAGACCACTTCATAACGATTTTATTGTTGCCAACTTTTTTCCCCGCTACAAAAGAAGAAATAGATAAAGCGAGCAAAGGAATAGCCATTACCAAGCCTTTTTTCGTATTCACAATATGATAACGCTCCTCTAGTATGGTCGATAGGTAAAATAAAACCCCGAATAATACAAGCATAATAATGGCGCCTAAAATAAAAATAGCCATAAGCCATCCAATATTTTCTTTGAGCGTCTTCTTCAAATCCTTCAAAAACTGCGTGATACTTTTCTTTTTTTGTTCAGATTCAGAAGAACTATCATTTTTCGGAACTTTTACTAAAAAGATAACTAAAAGAATCGAAATAAGGCAAAGAATAGGAATGAACCAAAAAGGAAGAAACCAAATCATAGCCGCTAAAAAAGCTCCCAGTATTGGGCTTAGTACTTTCCCAAACGTATTGGCTGTTTCAATTAAACCTAGTCCTTTTGTAATTTCTTGCTCGTCTTTGAACATATCTCCTACACAAGGCATCACAACAGGCATAGCCCCTGCTGAACCTATTCCTTGAATCGCGCGGCCAATTAAAATAACCCAGAATGGATTGGCCATTTGCCATGAAGCCCAGCCTGTTAAAGCCCCTCCTACTGCAGCAAGCAGCAAACTAGGAATAATAATTTTCTTGCGGCCAAATCGATCTGATAAATAACCAGCAATCGGGATTAAAAAAATAGCGAAAATTGAGTAGACCGTGATAATCATGGATACCTGCAGCGAGCTTATCTGTAGACGTTTTTCAATCACCGGCAACACCGGAATTAACATTGAATTTCCGAGGGTCATGATAAGTGGCACAGAAGCAAGAGCAAGTAAATCCAATTTTTTTCTACTTTCCATAGCGTCCTCCAAACCTTACTTCTAATTAACGTCACAATCACACGTTTTTCAATTTAAGCTTTATAAAACTTCTCGTGTTCATTGATTTCAAAGCTTAACTATCTCATTACATAAGATGATGTGTATCTATATTTTTTAGCTAAAAAGGTAATTGCTATTCATGGTTTCACTGTTCTTCTTTAATTTATTGAACTTTGTTATTTATTCTTGTTAATACTTGTAAAAACACATGTTTTTAATCCCATATATGAAGAAGCGTACGAGTATCTCCGTACGCTTCTTCATATATAGGCGTCATCTTATTACACTACTTCACCTCGATGACCATCTCCATCATACATAAACTGTTTATCAATAATATGTTCGATATATATGGTTGTCAAATCGCTTTTTTTCACTTGAGCTACAATTAATCCTAACGGATCACCAATGGTGAAGCTTGTTCCATTTTGAAACATTAACAGCTGCTCGTTTAAATGCAATACGCGCTTATAAATTTGTTCTTTCTCTAGGCTGCTGCGGCTCTTTGCTGCTTCGAGCGTTGAAAATAACAAAATGATTTCTTTTCCATTTATTTGTGTACGATACATACACGACCCACTCCTTATCACCGCGTTAAAATTATGCTGACTATACTTTTATTATAAACTAAATTTTCAGTTATTTTTCATCTCACAAGAAATTTTTTTATTAAAAATAGACTATATCCACGTTAAATAAAATTTAATTTTCAGAAAAGTTAAATTTTAATATTGAAATTTTATTTCTTCTTATTATATAATATAAACAATCATTTACCTCTATTGGAAATGATAATTCGAGTTTCAGCAGCATGATGCTGCACAGTACTAGGGGGATTCAAGTTATGCAAAATGGTAAAGTAAAATGGTTCAACAATGAAAAAGGCTATGGCTTTATTGAAGTTGAAGGCGGAAGCGACGTATTTGTACATTTTTCTGCCATCCAAAGCGAAGGTTATAAATCCTTGGAAGAAGGACAAGAGGTATCTTTTGAAATTGTAGAAGGCAATAGAGGCCCACAAGCCGCTAATGTCACTAAGCTATCATAAATAGATCTTTTTATTTTATAGTAAAAGAGACTCTTTTCCGAGTCTCTTTTTTGTTATACCTAGCGTTTGGCCTCAGTAAGCTGCTGGTCACATGTTTGAATAGACTGCATGCACTGCTGAAGAAATTGCTCGTCTACTCCTGTGCCATGAGCTTTGGCAGATTGAAGCTGTGCTTTTGCATCATTAAGCGCATTCGTTGCCTCTTCAAGCTGCTGAGGACTCATACTCATCGTAGCTGTCCCAATCATCTTTTGAGCAGATTGAATGGACACTTCTACTTGCTTTAAATCATTATATCCTGTTGTTACTTCTTCATTTGAAAACTTATCCATTGAAAGAACACCTCCATATGGATAGAATGAAGCTGCTGCCGACAAATTATACACGCTTACTTTTTAGTCAGCAAATCTCCATACTGCTTAATCTTTTCTCCTACGGTACACTCTTTAATACAAAACGTCTGAGCGTATGTTTTGCCCTTTTCTTTGTTAAACGTTTTTTTTACAAAACAATCACTACAGTAGTAATCCAATAACTCCGTTACTTCTTCTAATAATTGTTTACGTTCCACTCTCGTTCATCTCCATTTCGTTCTGTGTGTTACACTTGCTTCCTGCTAGCAATTGGTATCCCTTGAAGAGCTTGAGTCGCAAGCTGGTCGGCCTCTTCATTTTCCTTCCTTGAAATAGGCTCATATACCGGTCGGATACCAAGTTCCTGCATTTTATCTTCTATTCGATCTAAGTACCGATTAAACTCTTCTTCGAAACAGGGCCACTCCCCTGCAAGCTGATTTAATACAACCTGAGAGTCACCTCTAAACGTTACCGGTATATGATGAACACCAAGTTCCTCAAGCTCTTGTATTAAATAATAAAAAGCAGCATACTCTGCCTCATTATTTGATTCTATCTCTTGCAGTCTTGAGTTTCGTCGTATTCGGTAAGACTGGTTGTTCTGTTTAAAATAAATCACAGCCCCAAGCCCCGCTAAAAGCGTATCATGCTCATAGCCTCCGTCAAAATATGCCACAATATCGTGAGGCTCTGTCTGTACTTCCTGTAAGAGCTTTTTCGCTTCTTTTACAGTCCATTTTTGCTGCTGCTCATCAAGTAGAAAAATTTCCTTCGTTCGACCTGTTTTTTCTAAATCACCCACAATCATTAGCGCCTCATTCGCATCTGTGAAATCGGATGTGAAAATTAACTGTTTATGTTTCGAGGATTTATAATGCCATTCAATTTGGAAATTCATAACGAGCATTCCTTTCATCAGCAATTTTGAATTCAACACTTTTTCTGCTTTTTTGTATTTTATCTTCTATTATGTCTTTTCATGACAGTTTTCTTACCTAATAAGCGGATTTTAGCGTTTATACGTGCTAATATAAAATAGCTGAAGTACTTATGATACAATACTATTGATGAAAAAACATGGTTTAAGCTTATATTGTTTTAACAAGGAGGCTGTATGATGATTGAAGTTTATATAGACGGAGCCACTGCTGGCAATCCTGGTCCTTCTGGAGCTGGTATTTTAATTAAAGGAAATGGTGAACATCATCGTTACGCTATTGCTCTTGGGACAATGACAAATCATGAAGCAGAGTACCATGCACTTCTTCATGCATTAAAAATTTGTTTAGAAAAAAAGTATACGAGCGTATCTTTTCGAACAGACTCTCAGCTAGTAGACCGCGCAATGAACCAAGAATACGTTAAAAATAAAGCGTTTGCTCCTTTACTGGAAGAAGCCCTCAAATTGTCCAGTCAATTTGATTTATTTTTTATAAAGTGGATCCCTAGCTCTCAAAATGCAGGTGCTGATCAGCTGGCCAGACAAGCCATTAATCAAAAAGAAGCAGGAATGTAATCCTGCTTAAATCATACCTGATGACTTTAAATATTGAATGGCTTGTTTTTGATTGCTAATACGATTTGATGTCAAATTCTCGAGGAGCGATACAAAAAAACTGCCGTCAAATTCTTTTTGTACTTTTAGTGTCCATTCAATTGTAAATATGACCATCTCGTCAGCTGCACGCGTATACTGCTGACCAAATGAAATAAATCCACGTGCATCTTCTGCTAAATGAAAGCCTTTTTCTTCAAGATAAAGAAGATACTCTTCAACGGTTTGAGCTGTTTTTGTCACTTTTTCGTCCCATCCTTTTGCAAAGGTTCTTCTTTATCTTAGCTTACTTTTGGCTATTTGACTATGATTTCCCTTCTAAAAAATAGCCAATTGCTCCAAGTGCTACTCCTAAAATGGCTCCGCCAATCACTTCTTCTGGCTGATGACCAAGCATTTCTTTCAAGCGCTGTTCCGTCAAATCGTGAAAGCCTCCGTCTGGAAGACCCGCAAGCTTTTCAATTTCTTCATCTAACGTATTCACTTTAATAGTAATTTCGCCAGTCTGCCTTCGAATTCCTTGTGCATCGTACATCACAATAATTCCAAAAACAGATGCTAACGCAAAGTCAATCGTAGAAACACCTCTTTTTAATGCTACATAGGTAGCCAAAGAAGATACGCCGGCTGAATGAGAGCTTGGCATTCCACCCGACGCAGCAATCATCCGCATATCCCATTTTCCTGTTTGATACTTTTTAATTGGGATTTTTAAAGCTTGTGCTAAACCGATTGATGAAAGAGCAATGACAATTCCTTTATTCATATTGCTTCACCTCATCTATAGTTTGCGATGGATTGACATCTTGTACCCAAGCAAATATTGCCCAACAAAAAACGCCGGGCTAATCTGCTGACAGAGCAGACTAATCCCGGCGTTTTTGGAAACAGTTCTGTTATTTTTTACGCTTTTTTTGTGCAGCATTATTCATTTTGGCAGATTCAACTTCAGCATAAGAGCCGAATTCTTGTCCATATTGATTATTTGCACTTTTATTAGCTTCTAACTTCTTGTTAACAGAATTATTTTGGTTTTGTTGCACGTTGAACTCAGAAGCAAACTCCCCAGCATAAGTGTCATTTGCACTTTTTGCACGCTTTGCTTTTTGAGCCTGATTTGCTTTAAACTCAGAAGAGAACTCTTGGTTATAATTATGCTTTGCATTGTTATTCGCTTGCGCATTTTTATTACCTAATTTTTGACGACCCATCGCTATCTCCTCCTATTTGTACCTCGTTGGTACACTATTAGTATGGATCAAGCGGCACGTCATATCCTGTTCAAATTAAGGTAAAAACACCAGAGCTTAGCACGTTTATATTCTTGCTACGTACTCTTTAACCATTTCTTCCGTCACTACTTTACGGCCTGGAATGATGGTATATTTTTGAGACAGCTCATTAATTTCTGCTGTTACAGCGTTAATACCGTCTACAGAAAAGGGCTTCCCTTCTTTGCAGAGAAGCACAGCTGCTTCAATAGCTTGCTCACGTCGAGCTTCTAAGCTGGCAAAAGCACGTACTAATTCGTGCTGTTTTTTAGAATGGGCTGAAATTTCTTTATGTACACTCATGTTCGTTCCTCCATTATATTATGCTGAGTTAGTAAAAATAAGTTAATGTCCTCATAACTGATTTGCTTTTCCGGTAATTCTTTTAAGTTTTTTTCTATCGCTGCAGATTCTTTCTTAATGCTATCCAAAAAGTTTTTCATCTTTTCATTAAAAGCGACTTTCCCGCTTATCTTGCATTGTACAAATTGCTCAATGATGGATTGCTGCCTATCGTCGAGATTTGCCTGCTTACATAAATCGGCAAATAAAATGACAGGGAAACTGCGCTGCTTTACTACTACTTTCAGTGATAAAAATGCACGAATCAGTTGGAGCATCACTTTTATATCCTCTATTGTAACAGAAGATGTCAGATTTCTTTTACTATTTATCGTTAAAATTTTAAAATAATGATATCCCAATGCTTTTAAGGAATATGATTGAGCCATCATTTGCCGGAGTGGCTCAGCAAACGATGACTTTTGATAATAAACAAAAGGCGACCATAGCCACTCATAAAGCGAAGGGTTTGATTTTGTAAACAAATAAATGGTTTTGTACAAATCCCACCCTTGCATATCATAATTGCCTTCTGCTACATTAATGACCTCTTGAGGTCTATTGAGATGAAGATAGCGTGATGCTTTATATTTATATATAAAGCGGACGTCAAAATCACTCGCTAACGTGTCGAGTCCGTAAGCACGGCTCCCTGATTCACATGCAAACAAAATTTCTACATTATATTCTTTTTCAATTTCCTGTAAACGTTTATTTATGTGTGTAGACATAAAAATTAATGACCCTTTCTTTCCTCCAATACATGTTCTAGCACCGTCATTGTACTTACCAATTCTTGAATTGGAAATTCTTCAGACACGGCCGCTTGCAGCTGTTTGTAATAATCATACCATTCTTCAGATACAGACTGTTTATGCGCTAAAACGTACTGATTCACTAAATAGGTATAGTGTGAATGAAGAGCAGCTTCTTCTTTCGCAATGTAGTGATTAACATCCGGCTTAATACGTTCTAATAAAGCAGCGTGGAGCTTTGCTTTCTCATTTTTTTCAAAAAAGCTTTTATTGTTTTTATACAGTGAAAGCTCTTTTTGATACGATTCATTCTTATCGAATTGATGACTTGTCACAACTTCGCTGCCATTTGGAGGCTCTAACGAGTTCAACGTTGGAGTAAACGTCGGTTCATAGCGCTGTAGCTTTGTGATGATCATTCGATGCCAGTCTTCGATTAATTTTACGATGTATTTTTCGATTCGCAAAGTGGTCGCACGCACTTCTTGCGTTGCGTCGAAGGAAATAGACGTTAACAACTCCTGCAAACACAGGCGCAGCTGCTTTTGCTTTTCACCTCGATCATCTCTTAAGTTTGCCGGACTGAATGCTTCTTTAAAGAAGTCATCGTACCTCACAAACAGACGTTTTTTCACATAAAATAAAAGCTCTTCTAATTCTCGGTCAAACTGCTGTTGTTCATATTCAAAATGAATTTCATGCAGTTTTGCTGCTACCTGCTCATTTTTTATGTGAAGAGATTGAATGTATCGCTTTTTATCGACTTCTGATTTTGTCTGCACCTGTTTCATTTCATTGGCAACTGCTAAAATTTGTTCGAAATCTGCATAGACACTTTGGATAGCAAGCTCTGGTAATTCATAATTTATGAAGCGGTAAAACGCATTTTTGAATGGCAGAAACATTTTATCCTCATGGTTTTGCAAAGCTTGCAAGCTTGATACCGGGTATAAGCGCGGAAAGCGTATACCATACTGTTCAAGCTGCTCTTTTACGTACGTCTGAACTAACTGCAGCTCTGTATCCGAGCTGGCTAAGTCCGCTGCATTTACTAAGAAAAACATTTTATCAAGCGCAAATACATCTTTTACACGGCCAAGCTGAATAAGAAATTCTCGGTCAGCTTTTGAAAATGCATGATTATAATACGTTACAAATAAAATGGCATCTGCATTTTTGATATACTCAAACGCTACTCCCGTGTGTCTCGCATTGATTGAATCAGCTCCAGGTGTATCAACAAGCGTAATGCCTAAGCGAGTAAATTCACAGTCATAATACAGGTTAATAAATTGAACAAAACACGCTTTTTCTTCCTTGGCTACATAATCATGAAATCCTTCTGTATCCACTACTACTTCTGAACCGATATGATGCTTGACTTCGCCGTAGCCTTTTTCTACTGCCTGTAAAAACGACAAATGCAGCTGCAGCTCTTCTGTTGCCTGCAGGGTCGGAATAATCGCTAGCGCTTCGTCAATTGTTTCTACTTCATGATGAAACAGCTTAAGTGCACCATTTAAATCTTGGATCATCTGCTCGTTTGTTTTCATTTGCACAACAGCTGTTTTATGCGGCCGTTTTTCTGTTGGAGGCATAATTTTATTGATGGTTGCTGTTGTTGGATTCGGAGATACAGGAAGTAATCTTTCTCCAATCAACGCATTAGCAAAAGATGACTTACCGGCACTGAATGCTCCGAATAAAGCTACGGTAAACGTTTGATTTGATAGCTTTTTACGTTTTTCTTGAAGCCTATTAATAAAGCGGTCTAATTTTCCAAATGAACGGAGCTGTTCGAGAACAGCTGATACATCTTGAAGAACCTTTTCTGTTCCTGTTTCATGCACAGCTTCCTCAGGCTGTGAAACTAACTGCTGCTCACTCACAGCTTCATGCTTTTCTTCAGCTTTCATGATGCCCGTTTCATATTCTTCTTGTAACATATATGACAACTCGTTTGTATCTTCTAGCGTTAGGTCGTCATCAGTTTGCTGTAAAGATTGAAGCAACGCTTTTGTACGTGCCAGTTTTGCTTTCATTTCCTGAAGAGATGTATACGCTTCTTCAAATGCCTCACATTCCTGCAAGTGTTGAGAAATATTCTCACGCTTTACTTCATCTTGCTCCATTTTGCTCTGTTCGATTTGCGCATAGAGCTCGTATAACAATCGCGTGGCTTTTTTCTTAATGTGATCAGCTACATCTTTTGCGTACGTTAAAACATAATCACCATTAATCGTAGCTCCTGCTTTTACCGTTTCAATTAAGTCATGAGGTTCTAACGGAATTTCAAACTGCTGAACCTGGCGTATAAGATCCGGGTCAGTAAGATTTTGATTTTTCACCAGATCTTGCACATATTGCTGCAAGTGCCACTGCAGCTGAGAGGCTGTTCGTTCTTTCATATCGTCAAAAAATAACGTCAGCCGCTCTTTTTTTACTTCCTCGGTCTTTTTCTTAGCAAATAAAAGACCGACTTTGAAATCAGGCTTTGTCGTTTCTAAAAACAGCCTAGCTTTTTCTCTCATTTCATATGGTGTTAAATTGGCGTTGCTTAGTATCTTGCCTGTTTCTTGTTGGTACGTTTCTGCTAACTGCTTTTCAGCACGCTTTATTTCCGCTTCTTTTTCGAGAAGCTGCTCTTTTTGCTGCTTATTTATTTCATGGTTCTCAAGCGTCAGCTTATGGCGCAGCTCGTCATGAATCGTTAACTTTTCTTCTTCTTGGTCTTCAATAAAGGCAAGGTGATCGTCAATTAACATTTGCATCGCATGTTGAATATGCTGATGTCGGTTTTCTTTTTCCGTCATCATAGCAAGTAATAGAGATTTTACGTACGAAAGGTCATTATGACGGTTGGCTGGCTCTTTTAATGACGTATAGAAGATTCCTTCTGGTCTAACATTCCACTTTAAAAATGACGTTTCTACAGATTCTTTAAATGCTTGAAATGTTAGCTGATCTTCTTGATGTTTATCGATTTGATTTACAATTAAATAAAGCGTTTTATTAGCTTCTTGCAGCTGTTTTGCAAATTGAAGATTTAATTCTGCCTGCACATGATTATAATCCATCACGTAGAAAATAACGTCCGCTAAGTGAAGAGCTGACTCGGTCGATACACGATGCGCATCATCTGTTGAATCAATCCCCGGTGTGTCCATCACCACAACATTTTTAGGAATAGCGTTTGTCTCGATTGATAAATGAATGGACTCTACTTCATCTCCGTCGACAGCAAACTGCTTAATTTGTTCATACTGATAAGGCGCTTCATAACGCACCGGCGGCTGTTTGCGGTAATAAACGGTTGCATGCTCATCCCCCGCCTTTACTGATACTAAGTTTGCGCTTGTCGGAATAGGACTTGCAGGCAAAATTGCTTGCCCCATTAATTCGTTAATCATACTCGATTTCCCAGCCGAAAAATGTCCGCAAAATGCTACAACAAATTCACCGTTCACCCACTTTTTTAACAGCTGTATTGCTTTTGCTGCCTGCTGTTCATCTCCAGCTGCTTGAAATTGCTTATGTAAATGAAAAAGAGATGCTTCCAATTGGAGATTTTCTTGATGTTTCACACTCACTTTACCCATTATTACTCTACCCCTTTTGCCTCATTCAAGACTGTATTTAAATGTTCTCTATCCATCTTTGTTTCTGCTTATTCTTTCTCTATTTTACTTGATTCACCTACGTTTTCCCATAAAAAACTGAATTTTTAGTTACAAAAACAATAAAAAAAGCTGTCAATAATTTGACAGCTTTGCATTGTATTTATTTACCGTGTATATATTACGCCTTTTGGGCTTTTTCAATATTTTTCATTACATACGTTGTGACGCCAACATATGTAGCAAGTGCTCCGATCACAAAAAGACTAACCATTACGTCCACCACCGTTTCTACTTGATGAAATTGATAATCTTTATCATTTGATTTCATCTTATCATGAAAGATAATCATTTTCAATTAGTTTTGAGATTTTTTTGCAGGAAAGAAACGTCCCGTATTTTGCATGACCTCGCCATAATTTGTTTCATTCGTTAGCGCTTGCTCTTCTAAAGGAATTCTAACGGCTAATATACACAAATTGAAAACAGAAAAAATAGCTAACGTCCAGTATGCCTGAAACATAAGCGGAACTAACACCAATTCTGCCGCTACAACTGTATAATTTGGGTGCTTCATAAACCGGTAAGGACCTCTTAGCACAACCTTCGCGTTAGGCAAGACGATAATTTTTGTATTCCAATACTTTCCTAACGAAGAAATAGCCCATACTCTTGCAAGTTGCACAAGCACAAAAAAGCTAAACAACAAAAAAGAAAAGTGATACATTCCACCGCTTAACACATACACTTCCGTAAAAAGAGCAGCAAAAAAAGCGGCGTGCATGCTTACCATCCATTTGTAGTGACTTTGACCAGCTTCGTACGCTCCCTGCTTCTTCATCCAAGCTTCATTTCTTTTGGCAATCACCAGTTCACATAGACGCTGTAAGATAATAAATACAAAAAAACTATAAAAAAACAATCGCTTTACCTCCACTCTAATAGAAGCATTTCAGAACTAAATCCAGGACCAAGAGCTGTTAATAAACCGTATTCTTTACTCGGAATTTCTTTCTTCATAAAGCGGTCTAGCACATATAAAACGGTTGCCGAAGACATGTTTCCATGGTTTTTAAGTACATCTAGTGAATCAGCAATCATATTTTCGTTTAGCGATAGCGTTGATACATATGCTTCAAGCACTTTTTTCCCTCCAGGATGAGCAACAAAATGTTTTAAATCCCGACTGGTCAAATTCTGAGTTTGTAAAAAAGACTCAACTTCTCCGCCTAACCACGAATCGATAATAGTGGGAATATCTTTTGAAAAGACAACAAATAACCCATCATTTTTAATCTCCCATCCCATTACGTCTTCGGAATTTGGCATAAGCGTCGATTGTGTATGTAAAATGTAAGGAAAGCTTTTTGAACGGGAAAAAGTGATATCTGCTTCGTCACCTGCGACTAAAGCAGCTGCTACTCCATCAGCAAATAAAGATGTACCGATTAAGTTGCTTTTTGAACGATCATTCCGCTGAAAAGTCAAACTGCACAGCTCAACGGATAATACAAGAACTTTAGCGCGCGGAAAGGCTTTGCAATATTCGTAAGCCCTTGAAAGTCCAGATGCTCCTCCGGCACACCCTAATCCCCATATAGGGATTCTTTTTGTATGGTCTGAAAACGCAAGCTTATTCATAATTCGAGCTTCAATGCTAGGCGTAGCTACACCGCTTGTTGAAACGTAAAAAATAGCATCAATTTCTCCACACGGCAAAGGGGTACTTACATAGTCTTTATTTGTTAAGCATTCTTCAATGGCTTTTGTACCTAATTCAACAGCACATTCTATAAAAGCATCATTTTTTTCTTCGAATGTATGATCTTCTTGAAACCAAGATAAGTCTTTGGCAAAATTACGTTTTTCAATTTGACCATTTTGAAAAACGGTCAGCAGACGATTAATATCTTTAAACGACTCGGAAAAAAGTTCTTTTGCAAATAGCAGCGTGTCTTGCTGAGTTAATTCATAGGGGGGAACTCCAAATCCAACTGAGATAATTTTTGGCATACACTTCACCTCTTTGATTGCGTTACATTTAACATTTGTAATAGCTGGGGATTTATTCAATTCTTTTTTAGTGGAATGGAGGTGAAACATAAAAAAACTTTCCTGTAACTCAGGAAAGTCTACGTTTTGAAGAAGTGTATGTTTGTTGTGCACTTTTATTATAGCGCAAATAATCTGAATGTACAGATACAATTTATGGATTGACGAAAATAAGTGCTTATTTTTTATGAAAAGAAAATGGACATATAGATTTCATCTACATATTCATTGTTAAAATAAGCTTGTTCTTTCATAACACCTTCTTGTTCAAATCCTACCTTTTTATACAATTCGTATGCCACTTTATTAGAAGCAAACACAGTTAAAGAAAGTTTATGAAGATTATTTTCTTTGCACCAGTTTAGCGTATAATTCATAAATTGTTTTCCTATTCCCATTCCCTGTGCTTTTGAAATAAGCCATGTACGGAAGAGCCCCGTGTGGCGCTTCATTTTAATTTCGCCTCTCAGAACACGTGCGATTCCAAGCACTTCACCTTCGACTTCAGCTACAACGTACATGTGATTGTTCTTTTCTACTGATGCAATAAAATCTTGCTCTTCTTGGACTGTGCGCGGCTCATCTTTTTGAATAAATTCCCCGGCCTCAATAATTTCTCTTACCGCTGTTGTAATATGCTCTGCATCACTTGCCTTTGCAGGGCGTATAGTGACTTCACGTCCGTCTTTTGCTTTAAATTTCACTATGTTTTTCTCTGCTGTAATCATCTATATCAACTCCTATATTTTTCACCATTCAGTACTACTATTTTGGTTCTAGCTTGCGTAATTTATCAGTGGTAAAGTTCTGCTTTTCATTTCATCTAACAAGCAATCATGTGCATTTGTTGTATTACCCACGCTTTAAACAAAGCTAAACCATTTTTGAAATATTTATTCTTGCACAGACATCCTAGAAATGCAATTAATTGCGTTAAAGAACTATTATTTCAAATTTTCTTTACAAAAGTGCATAAAAAAGAGGCTGGGACACAACGAA
The DNA here is from genome assembly GCF_038005965.1 of Priestia sp. FSL W8-0524. NCBI lineage: Bacteria > Bacillati > Bacillota > Bacilli > Caryophanales > Bacillaceae > Priestia > Priestia sp. FSL W8-0524. Next base: position 1,186,010 of record NZ_JBBOUG010000001.1, on the reverse strand, counting down.
ATCACTCCGACCTAAAGACGAACAAATGGGATTAATCCGCTAGAAGCAACGAAACGCATGAAAGCTACGTCCATCTTAACAATAAAAAAATACGAACTAACAACCAATAATTTTGATTATTAGTTGCTAGTTCGTATTTCACTTCGACTAAACTATTTTTGTCCTACTTTTTATTAAAGTCCCATTGAGATATATTTTACTTCTAAATAATCTTCAATGCCGTAATGACTTCCTTCACGTCCAAGACCACTTTCTTTAAAGCCGCCGAATGGAGCTTGAGCTGCAGATGGAGAGCCATCATTTACTCCTACAATGCCGTATTCTAATTCTTCAGATACAAATGTTGCTTCTTTAATGTTTTCTGTAAATACGTAAGCTGCTAAACCATAAGGGCTATTGTTTGCTCGTTCTACGGCTTCTTCTACTGTTTTGAATGTTGCTACAGGTGCCAATGGTCCAAACGTTTCTTCAAACATGCAATTCATGTCATCAGTTACATTTGTGATAATTGTCGGCTCCATAAAGAAACCGTTTTTAGTTGTTATAGCTTGTCCGCCAACTACAACTTTAGCTCCTTTACTTTTTGCATCCGCAATTTGTGCTTTTACTTTCTCAACCGCTTTGTCGTTAATTAACGGTCCAACTTGTGTACCTTCTTCTAATCCGTTTCCTACTGTTAATTCCGCCGCTTTTGCTGCAAATTTTTCAACGAAAGCATCTGCAATGGATTCTTGTACGTATACGCGGTTTGTGCAGATGCACGTTTGACCTGCATTGACAAACTTAGAAGCAATTACGCCGTTTACAGCAGCGTCTAAATCTGCATTTTCTGTTACGATAAACGGTGCATGACCGCCTAATTCAAGCGATAATTTTTTCACAGTATCAGCAGCACCCCGCATTAGATGTTTACCCACCGCTGTTGAACCAGTAAATGTTAATTTTCGGATGCGTCCGTCTTTTTGCCATGTGTCGCCAATAGCTGCTGCATCTCCAGTAACAACATTGATCACACCTTTTGGAACGCCCGCTTCTTCTGCGAGTTCTACTAAACGAAATGCTGTAAATGGTGTTTCTTCAGATGGTTTTAAAACAATTGTACATCCTGCTGCAAGAGCTGGGGCCACTTTACGCGTAATCATGGCTGCAGGGAAGTTCCATGGCGTAATAGCTGCTACAACGCCAACAGGCTGTTTTTTAACCGTAATACGTTTATGCGTATGATGAGCTGGAATCGTTTCACCATATACACGCTTTCCTTCTTCAGCAAACCAAGCAATATAATCATTGCCATACTGCACTTCACCTTTTGCTTCTGCAAATGGTTTGCCTTGTTCCGTTGTCATAATTTCTGCTAGTTCATCTTTATGATTTTCAATAAGTTGATGCCATCTCATTAAAATAGCACTGCGCTCTTGAGCGGTTTTTTTCGACCATGTTTTAAAAGCTGTCGCTGCTGCATCAGCGGCAAGTGCTGCTTCCTTTGCGCCTGCCTTGGGAATTTGTCCTATAACTTCTTTTGTTGCTGGATTAATCACATCAATTTTCTCTTTTGTTGTTGTCCATTCACCGTTAATATATAGTTTGTTTGGATACATCATTCATCCTCCTAGTTGTGTGAATTTCTTTGCGCTGTGTTAACTACACTATATACACTAGCATCTTCGTTGATTTATGAGAACTTCCCTTCTATACTATGGGTATAACAAAAGGTTATAGGTGATAAATATGAAAACAGAATGGCTTGAGTCTTTTATTGAAACAGCCAAAACAAAAAGCTTAAGCAAAGCAAGCGAACAGCTGCATATGACGCAGCCCGCGCTCAGTAAGCAAATGAGAAAACTAGAAGAAGATTTAGGAGTAACATTATTTATTCGCTCCGCTACAGGAGTAGAATTAACCCCAGCAGGTGAAATTCTTTTACAAGAAGGTGAATCCATACTATCAAGCGTTCATGCTCTTCAAAAAAAATTAGTGTCTACGCAAGAAGCTTGTGATTTAACTATCGGAACGTGGCAAAGTATGGCTGCTTTTTACTTACCTTATCAACTGGCTTCTGCTAAAGATCACAATCGCCATATTGATATAAAAACCTCGCATCACTATTATGATTTGTTAGAGCAGTTAGAAAGTAATCAAATTGATGGGGCTTTATTTGATGATCGAGAGATTCAACATACTTACTGGTCAAAATTATTATTCAAAGAAGACTTTTATTTATTTGTGAATGATCAGCACCCGTTAGCCGAAAAAGAAAGCGTATCATTTGAAGATTTCAAAGAAGAACCCATTGTAGTTCTCCCTCCAGGGTGCGATGTTCGGACACTAGTAGAAAAAGCGTACAATCGTCATAACTTAAAAATTTCCATTGCCAATGAAATTGAATTTGCTCAAAGTATTATGGGATTTATTTCAGCTAATTTAGGTATTTCAATTCTCCCTGAAATTTTCATGCGCCATTTACAAAGCTCAAACATTAAAGCATTGCCTATTACAGACTTCAAATTCAAAAGAGAAATTTCATTAGTGGCAAAAAATCCTGACGTGGGGAAAATGCTTTATACACTGTTTTTCAAAACACGGTCTTAATAGGAAAGACGACCAAATTGGACAAATAATCTACTATGAATCGCTTGTTACAGCTATGTTCCCTATGACATTGAAAAGATCCGAACGATTAATCGTTCGGATCTTCTTCAACTAAAATATTTTGGCGCCAGCCTCTTTTTATTTCGATATTACTTCATTTGTTAACTTTGTTTCTGCAACTTGCGCACGTGGTGATTTCATCATATTAAAGACAATATTTAAAAAGATTGCTGTAAAACTCCCCATCACAATACCGCTTCCAGTGAGAACTTGAAGACTTTCTGGTAAGTTTTTGAAGAGTTCAGGTACAACCGTCACTCCTAGACCCATACCAACCGAACATGCAATTACAAGAAGGTTTTCTTGTTTTGCTAAATCAACTTGACTAAGGATTTTTATACCTGAAGAGATGACCATCCCAAACATGGCTACCATAGCTCCTCCAAGTACAGAGCTCGGTATAACTGTCGTCACGGCTGCGATTTTAGGTAGAAAGCCCAAAATGATTAAAATCCCACTCGCTGCAAATACAACATTTCTTGTGCGAACACCTGACAACTGTAAAAGTCCTACATTTTGAGAATACGCTGTATAAGGAAATGCGTTAAAAAATCCGCCTAATAAAATCGCCAATCCTTCTGCACGATAGCCTTTAGATAAATCTTTCTCATCCACTTCTTTTTTACAAATATCACTAACGGCAAAATAAACGCCTGTGGACTCGACAATGCCAACAAGTAAAACAAGGAACATTGTCAGGATGGCCATAATATTAAACGTTGGCATCCCAAAGTAAAACACGTGCGGCATATGAATCCACGCTTCTTCTTTTACGCCGGAAAAATCGACTTTCCCCATAAAAGACGCTACAATTGTTCCAACAACCAATCCTAATAACACAGAGACGGAGCGCATAAATCCTTTTGTAAATCGATACAGAACAATAATTAATAGCAAAACGCCAAAACCTAAACCTAAATTGCTCAAGCTGCCAAAATCTTTACTTCCTTCTCCTCCAGCTAAATCTTTAATCGCTACAGGAATTAACGTAATTCCAATAATCGTTACAACCGAACCCGTAACTAAAGGAGGGAAAAACTTAACCAATTTACCTAGAAAAGCAGAAAGAAGGACAATGAGTAAACCGGCGACGATAATAGAACCATATATGGAGGAAACGCCGTAAGAACCTCCAATTGAAATCATAGGCCCTACGGCAGTAAACGTACACCCTAATACAACTGGAAGACCAATACCGAAAAAACGATTTTTCCATACTTGCAGTAACGTTGCCACACCGCACATAAATAAGTCAATCGCCACTAAATACGTAAGCTGCTGCTGAGTCAAGCCAATGGCTCCTCCAACAATAAGCGGGACAACAATCGCACCTCCGTACATAGCTAAAACATGCTGTAAACCAAGTGAAAAGACTTTTCCTTTATTCATATTAAACCTCCACTGTCGGTTTATCTTCAGCAAATGTAACTTTACCATTTGATAAAGACTGAATGCGCGCTAATGATTCTACTTTAACGCCTGATTTACGAATTTGTTTTCCTCCATCTTGGAACGCTTTTTCAATAACAATACCAATGCCGCCTACTTTAGCACCTGCTTTTTGCACGATATCCATCAAGCCGAATGCAGCTTGGCCGTTTGCTAAAAAGTCATCAATAATTAAAATCACGTCATCTTCTCGAATAAATTTATCAGCAACTGAAATTTCATTTTCTTCTTTTTTTGTAAATGAATATACTTTTGATGTAATGAGTCCGTCTTGAAGTGTTAAAGATTTTCTTTTTCTGGCAAACACCATCTCAACGTTTAGCTTCAATGCGGTCATAATCGCTGGAGCAATTCCTGAGGATTCAATCGTTAAAATCTTCGTAATTCCTGCATTTTCAAAGCGCGAAGCAAATTCTTCTCCAATTTCTTTCATCAGTACAGGATCCATTTGGTGGTTTAAAAATGTGTCTACTTTTAAAACCGTGTCCGATAATACGATTCCATCTGTTAAAATTTTGTTTTGCAAAGCTTTCATAGTTCGTTCCTCCAACGTTTGTATTAAAAAAGCTCAAAAACATAGCTGCACTCGTATATGAGTAGAGCAATGTTTTTGAGCTTTTACGCACAAAAGTGAAAAACAAACTTCATCGCTCACCCATAGTCAAACTATTTACGGTAGTTTGGTAGATACTTACGAGCCTTATTCTCGTCATTATATGAGTGCGTTATTGAGTTACTTGTATTATATCAGCAAATCTTTTATTTGAAAATATCTAAAAAAGATATTTTCGAACATTTACTTGCAATACAAAACATAATATTCGGTTATAGCACTTTTTATACGTGATAAATTTGTCCGTATTTCTCTTCTAGATATTGAATTAAATAATCTACATTTAGCCCTTCACCCGTCACATCGTTTAAAATTTCAAGAGGTTTTTTCATTTTTCCGTACTGGTGAATATGTTCTGTTAACCAATTTGTAATCGGCGAAATTTCTCCTTTTTCCAAGAGTTCATCATAATTAGGCAAGTCTTTTAACATGGTATGCTTAAACTGCGCTGCGTACATATAGCCCAGAGCATAGGAAGGGAAGTACCCAAAGCTTCCGCCGGCCCAGTGTACGTCCTGAAGCACTCCTTCTCCATCGTGACTTGGACGAACCCCTAAATATTCTTCGTATTTCTCATTCCAAATTTCCGGTAAATCCTCAACTTTATACTCCCCGTTTATTAATCCTTTTTCAATTTCGTAACGAATCATAATATGAAGAGGATACGTTAACTCATCTGCTTCAATACGAATAAGAGACGGTTTTGCTTCATTTACTCCTCGGTAAAAATCTTCTAAACCTACATCGTCAAATTGTTCCGGCGCATGCTTTTTTAGTACGTCGTAATGATGCTGCCAAAATGCTTTATTTTTCCCGACAAACTGCTCAAAAAACAGCGACTGTGATTCATGAATTCCCATTGAAGTACCTTCACATAGAACCGTGCCAACAAGATCCTTTGAAATATTCTGCTCATATAAAGCATGGCCACATTCGTGAATCGTGCCAAAAATAGCCGTTCGGAAATCGTTCTCGGCATATTTAGTGGTGATGCGCACATCTCCCGGGTTTAAGCCAGTAGCAAAAGGATGGACGGTTTCATCAAGTCTCCCCGCTTCAAAATCATAGCCGAGTGTTTTTAACACGTCTAGACTAAATTGCTTTTGCGCTTCTTTTGGGAAAGTACGGAATAAAAATTCCGTATTGGGCTTTGTATTTGACCCGGCGATTCGCTGAACAAGAGGCACAATATGCTCCCGCAGCTTTCCAAATACCTCGTCTAAAATTTCAACCGTCATTCCCGGTTCAAAAAGGTCTAATAAACGGTTATATTTGTTTCCTTCATACCCCCAATACTCCACAAACTTCTGATTAAACGCTACAATTTTTTCAAGGTACGGTTGAAATAAAGCAAAATCTGCTTTTTCTTTTGCTTCTTCCCAAATTGACTCCGCTTTTGAAGTTAACGTAACGTATTCTTTATATTCGTGCGGAGGAATCTTTTTATTTAAGTCATATTCTTTTTTACATTCTTCCACTGCTTTTTTCGTAATATCGTTTATGTAAGGCTGTGACTCAGGGTTCGTTAATTTCTCAATAAAACCTGCCATTTCATTAGAAACGGAAAGATTGAACGCTTCTGATGACATCATGCCAATCACTTCAGAACGCTGATCCGCCCCTTTTTTTGGAGCACCCGTTCTCAAATCCCAGTACATCACTCCGATTGCCTCGTGATAACTTTTGATTTTATTCATGTATTCATAAAACTGTTTCTCAATTTTCTGTATGTCTTCTCTCATTGTTTTTTCCTCCTTACTTTCCTTATTTCACCATAAATTATTTTATCATAATAGTAACGGTGTGTATATAACTGAAAATTCAATCTATTGTGCATATAAAAAAGCGCGGCTGCCACCGCGCTTTTTTATACGTTTTCTATTTTCGTTGGAACATTTTGTTCAATGATTGAACGCACTTTTGAATCTGTGCTTTTTGGCATAAAGATCGTGATTAGACCCTTATCATTATGAGAGCGAATCAGCCTTCCAACTCCTTGCTTTAAGCGAAGAAGCATATACGGCATATCTGCATCCCAAAATGGATCGACTACTTGATTGCGCTTTGCTTCAAAGACCGGATCATTTGGCGGATACGGCAGAGACCAAATAATTACATTCGATAACGAAGGTCCAGGAATATCCAACCCTTCCCACAAATGAACAGCGCATAAAATCGTTTCTTCTTCCCTTTGGAACTGAGACACTAATTTACTGATTTCTTGATCGCCTTCAAATAAAAATGTGTACTGATTTAACTCTTTGGAAACTTCTTTGAACATCTCTAGTTCTTCTTTACTGTTAAACAATAAAAGTGCTCGTCCGTTCGTTTTTTCGAGCTGAGCAACAGCAAAGGCAAATTTTTCAGCAAACGCTTCTTCTTGATCATCCGAAACATTTTTCACCGCAATTTTCATTTGCTCATCATAATCAAATGGCGATTCAACTGAAAAAGAAAGCGGCTTTGCAATTCCTAAGCTATATGCTAAATAATCGAACGATTGGTTATCTGAAAGAGTGGCAGAAGTGAAAATGTATGGTATTTTCTTCGCAAATACTCGTTCTTTTAAGACGTCTTTTACTGCTTGCGGCATAATAACCAACGTCAGCTGCCAGTTGTTTTCTTCCACCCAGTAGATGGCATTTTCGTTGTCCATAAATAAGCGCAGCGAATAATCAATTTGATCTAGGTACTCATCTACAATTCGCAGCGTATATTCGTCTACTGTATAGGTCTCACTCTCAAACACAAGCTCGTTTCCGATATGTTCAAGCAGCGATAAAAGTTCTTTTCCTACACTTTGTAATCCGTTTGTTCGGGCTACTTCTTTACGGCTAGAACCAACGATTTCTGTGCTTGCTTCACTTAAACGGTCAAAGAACATTGCATACACATCGATAGCGTGCTCGATCTTCACAGCAAATTCTTCTCGCACGTCATTTTCTAATAGACGCGTTAACAAGTTTTCTAACGTATCTTCTTGAATGCGATACGTTAAAGCCTTTTGTGCAGCAAATTCCAGCAGGTGACCTTCATCAAATACAACACAGCTGCTTTCAGGAAGAAGCGGAAGCTGTCCTTCACGCTTGCGGGCTTCATATGTCCAAATGTGTTCCATGTAAAAATCGTGAGAGCAAATAATTAAGTCATGTGCTTTTCTATAGTGCTCGCGTGAAAGCGTTAAGCCACATCTATGACGCTGCTCACAGGAAGAGCAATCTTGAAACGTATCCCAGTTAATTTGATTCCATTCCTCATCCGTTAAATGAGGATATTCTTTACGGTCTCCGTAGTGATAGAACGACTGCATACCACTATGATCATGAACAAAATCAGGAAGCGTATCGTAAATTTCTTCAATGTTTTCATTATCTGTTCGTGCTGTCACAGCATCTAATTTCTTTAAACACAGATACTGATCTTGAGATTTTGCTAGGCGAACATCCATGTTAATATCTAAAATACCAGAGAGCTTGGCAATGTCTCCTTCGGCTTTTACTAACTGTTCAATTAATGTTTCATCCGCACAGGCAATAATAGCCGGCTTGCCAATATACCTTGCATAACAAATAGCGTACAGTAAATACACAATGGTTTTCCCTGTTCCTACACCTGCTTCTGCAAAGATTACATTTTTTTCTTTAAAAGCTCGTTCGATTTGAAAAGCCATAAAAATTTGTTCATCCCGAAGTTCTAATCCTGCGTCTGGAAGATGATCATAAAAAACATCACCTATCCATTCATTTAATTTGTCAAAAAAGTTTTCATCCCGCTCAATTGTAAAAGGCAACCGCTCTCTCATCATCGATACTGACTCCTTTATTTATGTAAATATCTATCAATAAAAATTAGCTTCACTTCTTTTTATCTAGTAAATTTCTCATGTAAGCAAAACTTAATTATTGACTACTTTATCTAAAATGTCAATAAAAAGAGCTGAACATAAAAAAGTTCTGCCTGTAAGGACAGAACCTTTTTGTATAAAAGCTGGGTGTATAGAACGCAAACGGAATAAGTGCTATTAAAAAATTAATTACAGCGGAATTTGGAATCCGTGGACTGAGACAATAAAAAGGCCGCTTCATACTCGGCTTTTGCTTGTTCCAGCTGAGTAAGCGTCTCTCCGCTAACTTCTATTCCCTGCTGCATTAAATGATAGCTGTTTTCCAACGCTTGCCGAATCATAGTGAACTGCGTGTTTCTATCCATTTATAAACATCCTCTCTCTGTAGTGCTTACTATAAAAGTGAATACTATCATTCTATACATCAGCTGTTTATTTTATTCTCAAAACCAGCATCTCTGGCTTAATAAATGGATTCTTTCATTTAAGAAAATAATCGAACTTATTAAAATATTTTAATTCTCACTTGACATATAGGAATAATATATTTTAAAATTACTTACAGATTCAATCACTCAAAACTACATACTACAGGCTTACCGGTCAACCGATAGCCTCTAATTGCCAGATACACGTACAATCCGTCTGTGCAATTAGAGGCTTTTATTTTTTAAAAGCCTGCTGAGAGGAGAAAAAAATGGCAGAACTGCAGTTGCAGCATGTGTATAAAAAATACGGAAAAGATAGTCTTGCAGTTGATAATTTTAATCTTCATATTCAAGACAAAGAATTTATTGTATTTGTAGGACCTTCAGGGTGCGGCAAATCCACTACCCTTCGAATGATCGCCGGCCTTGAATCGATAACAGAAGGAGAATTGCTTATTAACGGAGATCGTGCAAACGATTTACCTTCTAAGGACCGGGATATTGCAATGGTGTTTCAAAACTACGCGCTTTACCCTCATTTAACGGTTTACGACAACATGGCATTTGGCTTGCAGCTCCGCAAAGTCCCAAAACAAGAAATTGATGAGCGCGTTCGTGAAGCGGCTCGTATTTTGGACTTAGAACCCTATTTAAAACGCAAGCCAAAAGCATTATCAGGAGGTCAGCGTCAGCGAGTGGCTTTAGGAAGAGCCATTGTACGGAATGCCCAAATTTTTTTAATGGATGAGCCTTTGTCTAACCTTGATGCGAAGCTTCGCGTACAAATGCGTGCTGAAATCAGTAAGCTTCATCAGAGGCTGCAGACGACCATTATTTATGTAACCCACGATCAAACAGAAGCCATGACGATGGCAAGCAGAATCGTAGTTATGAAAGACGGAAAAATTCAGCAAATAGGTTCACCTATGCAAGTGTATAATGCTCCAGAGAATACGTTTGTAGCCAGTTTTATAGGCTCACCGGGAATGAACTTTTTCACAGGAAAAGTAGTGAACAGCAAACTGTACATCAGTGAACATGAGTTTCAACTGACAGAAAATCAAATGCATTCGTTACATGAAAAAGGCTACAATAATCAATTCATTACTGTAGGAATTCGACCCGAGCATATTACGCGTGCCTTTTCTGATGCTCCTCATATTTCATTACCGGTAGATGTGTCTGAGTTATTAGGAGCAGAGTACATACTATACAGCAGTTTAGGAGAGCAGCTCTTTGTGGCTAAAATCCCTGGGGATGAACATATTCAAGTTCATCAGCACTTTCCGTTTCATTTTCAAATGAATCATGCTCATTTCTTTGACCAAGCATCTACCAATCGTATCAAAATTGACCAATAACTATCTAAAAAGAATTCTATAAATGGGGGAACTAAAATGAAAAAATTATTAATTCTGTTAGCAATGCTCACCGTGATCATCGCCGGCTGCGGCAAAAACAGTTCAACAAGCGGCGACAGCAGCGATTCTTCAAAAAAAGTAACCATTAACTTTACGCATTGGCGAGGAGAAGATACGAAAGCCTTTGATTCTATCATTGAGCAATTTGAAAAGAAAAACCCAAATATTCATGTGGAGATGACCGTCTTTCCTTCGGATTCATATCAATCACAAATTCAAGGATCTCTACTATCTGGAGAAGGCATCGATGTATTTGCTAGTTTTCCAGGAAGTCAATTTGAAACGATTCGCAAAGCAAACGGTTTTGCAAAGCTGGACGACCAAAACTTACTCAGCAAATTTGACGAAAAGCTAATCCAAGCGGGTAAAGCGGATAATACGCAATATGCTCTTCCTTATCAGCTAGTCTATAACATCCCTGTCTATAACAAAGGCATTTTTGAAAAACTAAATTTAGATGTTCCTAAAGACTGGAATAGCTTTTTAAAAACAGCTGAAACATTAAAGAAAAATGGTTACACGCCGATTTTATTTTCAGGAGACGTAAGTCCTTCTCAATTTATTAACCCAATGATTATGAATAACGAACCTACAAATAACGCCCTTCACGAAGTAGAAACGGGCAAGCGCAAGCTAACTGATGAATGGTTTATCAAAACCCTATCTCAAATTAAAGAATTAAATGATAAAGGTTACTTCCAAAAAGATGCTCTTGGTACGAAAAAAGAAAGTGCTGCAGCACTTTTCGCTCAGGAAAAAGGCGCAATGCTTGCTCAAGGTTCTTATATGATGGCTACAGTCAAACAGCAAAATCCAAAGATTGATCAAGGTTTGCTTGCACCGATTACAGTGGATCAAGATAAAGCCAAATACGAAGGTGTTCATACCACAACATTCTTATTAGGTGTTGCTGAAAAATCAAAACACAAAGAAGCTGCTAAGAAATTTTTAACTTTCCTTGTAGATCCAAAGATTTCTTCTGAGTATGCAAATGCTACTGGCCAGTTATTAACGGTCAAAGACGTGAAATATGATTCACCTGAACTCAAAGAAAGCGCAAAGTGGAAAGACAAAAAAACGGTCTTCCAACCTCGATTTACCATTTTAAATGAGCGCGTATCAAAAGCTGTTGAAACATCTGTACAGGACGTACTATCCGGTATGTCAGCGAAAAAAGCTGCTGAAAAAGCACAAGGAGAGGTAGAACGTGTCGCTAAAAACTAATACGTCTATTCAAGAGGAAGAAAAGAGAACCCCTTCGTTCTCTTTTCCTCTCTTTTCATTTAAAAATATCTCTAAAAGCAGGCATCTATGGTTGTTTTTGCTTCCTGGTTTTGTCATATATACGGTTTTCTTTGCATTGCCAACGCTTTCTGCTTTATTTTTAAGTACAACTGATTGGAATGGATTGTCTTCTCAGTTCTCATTTGTAGGGTTTCAAAACTTCAAAGAAATTTTAACAAACGATGCTATTTTTACACAGTCTCTTACAAACAACTTAAAGTTCACAATTGGCGTGCTGATCTTTCAAACGTTATTGAGCTTGGGATTTGCACTTTTACTTTATAGAAATTCTGCATGGAATACATTTTATCGCTCACTCTTTTTTGTACCGACGATTATTTCATCCGTGTCGATTGCGTTCACGTGGAACTTTATGTATGACCCCAACATTGGAGGAGTTAACCTATTTTTAAGTAAAATAGGCCTTGAGCATTGGACACAGTCTTGGATCGGAAATGGACATATCGCCATTTACAGCTTGGCTTTTGTACAATTTTGGGCACATACTGGTCAAATGCTTATTATTTTTGTAGCTGGAATTCAAGCTATTCCCAGTGAGTTATATGAAGCTGCTAGTATTGATGGAGCAACACGATGGCAAAAATTCAAGCGCATTACGTGGCCTCTTTTAGCTCCAGCTACGACAATGGTTGTGGCTTATACGACCATACAAAGTTTTAAAGCATTTGATTTAATCATTGCAATGACAAATGGAGGTCCCTCCAACTCAACTGAAATTCTTTCGACACTTCTTTATCACGAAGCTTTTATTAATTTTCGTTTTGGCTATGCCTCTGCCATTTCCGTTGTATTTATGATTGTGATTGCTCTTTTAACGTTTCTTCAATTTCGCGTACTTCGCCTGACCAAAATGTAAAAGGAGATTCTTTTATGAAACAAAATCCATTCAGACATCTGGTTTTAGGGATATACGGTTTAATCATTCTGTTGCCCTTAAGCTTGGTTTTATTAACAACCTTTAAAACAACGCCTGAACTTTACAGCAACCCAATTGGATTACCAGCAGGCTGGAATATTGAAAATTATAAACAGCTGCTCGTCAATGAACCCATCTTTGGCTATATTAAAAACAGCGTGATTGTTACCGTCTTTAGCACGTTTTTTATTCTATGGTTTTCAAGCATGATTGCTTACGCTATTATTCAGCTACCTCAAAAGCTTGGATGGATTGTATACGGCTTTTTTGTTTGCGGAATGATTGTCCCTACTCAAGTCAATATGATTCCTGTCTTTTTGCTGATGAATAAGCTTGGACTGGTCAATACGCTAACAGGGGTCATTATCGTCTCCATAAGTTTTTTGCTTCCTATCGGTGTGTTTATTATAACGGGGTTTATGAAAACTTTGCCAAAGGAACTATTCGAAGCCGCTCGCATGGACGGGGCGTCAGAGTGGAAAATATATTCAAAAATCGCTCTTCGACTCTCCATACCTTCAATGGCTACAGTAGGAATTTTTTCGTTTGTGATTGTGTGGAATGATCTGTTATTCCCTTTGCTATTATTAAAATCTAAAGAAGTAAAAACGCTGCCTATTGCATTATTGGACTTTCAAGGGGAATTTCTAACCAATTACCCTATGCTGTTTTCAGCAGTCGTTCTTTCTTCTATTCCATTATTGATTGCGTACGTGTTTTTGCAAAAGCATTTCATTTCAGGAATGACCTCTGGGGCATTAAAATAGCAGGCAAGAAAATCACGCTTCCTTGCCTGCCCCTTTATTCTATAGGATTATTTTTTAAAGCACGCTGAGGTTTCGTTTTCTCTACTATTAGGTGTTGGTAAACGTACATTAAAGCAGCTTTTAACAGAAAGATACCTAGCAAATGGTACTCTTTAAATGTGCCTACCCTAAAAAGCTTTGCACGGCTCATAGCTCGTTGAAAAGGATAAACAAAAAATGTATCTACGATTGCATTTAATAACATATACCTTCCAAAATGGCCATATGTGAACTTTTTAATCCATAAAGAACCTGCTAAAAATGGACCTAAAAGTAAAGCAGCTTCACCTGTTAAATATGGATGAGGAGGATTAGGGAATATCCACCACTTCTTTTTTTCAGCAATATAGCTTTCAACCATAATTAAAAAGGAAATAAACATAGTAGATGATAAATAGCGCTTAATATGCTGTCGTCCTATAAAAGGGATGGTTAACCATGAAAGAAGCATCATCCCGCCAAAAACCCGTGCTGATCGATTTTTTCTCATTTTATCACCTCTTAGGTTTTAGTATGAGATTTCCCTTTCGTAAATATGTTAGAAATAAGCTAATCATTTCTCGTTTTAAGCCTGCTATTGAAAAGAAATGAATACATATATTGCCCTGCTACTCGCCCATACTATAAAAAAACATAATGGGGTGAGTACATGCATGATTATTATGACGGACTATATAAATACCTGCTTAATGCTACGTTTTGGTTTATTTTATTAATTGTCGTGCTCGGGATAGGCATGTTTGGAATGCTAGCTTATCGCGGTTTAAAAAAGAAATAACGTAAAAAAGCCAAGCTGTTTTTACACCGCTTGGCTTTTTGTATTTATTGATCGTTGCGTGGAGGACGAGGTCCCCAGTACTGATAGTAGTCTGTTTTAATAAATCCGTTAAACAATTTACGTTTTTTCGTCGCTTTTTTACCGTAGTACTGTTCAAACTGTTCATGAGATGTAAGCATATAAATCGACCACGTATCAAGCTTAGAAAACGCTTCGCCCATTTCAGCGTACATTTTTTCAACAGAAGGACGATCGCTTAAACGTTCGCCGTACGGAGGGTTACCAATAATGATTCCATATTCTTTCGGCGTCGTAAAATCGCGCACTTGCATTTGCTTAAATTGAATTAAATCTCCAAGTCCAGCTTCAAATGCATTTTGCTCCGCTACTTTTACCATACGATGGTCAATATCATGACCAGCAATATCTAGCACTTGGTCATAGTTCGCTAAGTCTTCTGCTTCTTCGCGCGCTTTGTCCCAAATGCTTGCTGACATCCACGGCCACTCTTCTGATAAGAAGTCACGATTAAATCCTGGTGCAATATTTTGACCGATAAGCGCTGCTTCGATAGCAATTGTACCAGAACCGCAGAAAACATCGACAAACGGACGATTCGCATTCCACGGCGTTAGCATAATTAAAGCAGCTGCCAGCGTTTCTTTTAAAGGAGCTTCCCCTTGTCCTACGCGGTAACCGCGCTTATGAAGTCCTGCACCGCTTGCGTCAATTGTTAATGTAGCAACATCTTTTAATAACGCTACTTCAATTTTAAACGTTGACCCCGTTTCTTCGAGCCAGCCTGTTGTTTTGTTATAATGTTTTTTTATGCTGTCAACAATTGCTTTTTTTACAATGCTTTGACAATCTGATACGCTGAACAATTTAGATTTAACTGATTTTCCCGATACAGGAAACTGTGCATCTACGGGCAAATAATCTCCCCAATTTAATGCTTTTGTTTGTTCAAAAAGCTCATCAAACGTACGAGCTTTGAACTGTCCAACCTGTACTTTAATTCGATCTGCTGTACGAAGCCATAAATTGCATCGAGCAATTGCAAGCTCGTCTCCTTCAAAGATAACCTTGCCATTATCTACTTCACATTCATATCCTAAAGCACGCACTTCTTTAGCGACTAGTGCTTCAATTCCCATTGCTGCTGTTGCAATAATTTTATATTTCGCCATTTTTCAACCTCATTTTGTTTCTAATTATCTACACTAAGTGTAAAAGTACCATATACATGCGCCGTAGTCAAAGCTTTCTCCGTCTTTTTATCAAAATGCAGAAACTGCTGGCTCTTGGTAGAGCCAGCAGTTTCTTTACATATGTCGCATATAGATTTGTTTTTAAAAGCTTTCCATTTTAAAATTGCGCAATCGGTTGCTCAACTTGTTTATGAAAGTAAGTATACACGTGTTTCATATGGGTGCAGCGTACATTGTTCAAGCGTTTCGTTTTTATCCAACGGATAATTATGAATCAGCACTTCTATGTTTGTAAATGAGCTCTCTGAAGGAAACTCGAACGTTTGATTATTCGGTGACATATTACAAATAACAACAGCGGTTTTACCTTCTAATGTTCGCGTATACGCGTAAATAGCGGAATCTTCTTCTGCCAACAGCTTATAAGTTCCATACACCAGCACATCATGCTGTTTTCTAATTTTAATGAGCTGTTTGTAAAAATTCAGTACCGAATTCTTATCACTTTTCTGCTCTTCTACGTTAATGTCTACGTAATTTGGGTTCACTTTCATCCAAGGGTTTCCGGTAGAAAATCCTGCATTTTTTTCTGTATTCCACTGCATTGGCGTCCTTGAGTTATCGCGGCCTGTTTCCCAAATAACTTTCATAATCTCGTCATGTGAATCGCCTTTTTCACGCTGAATACGGTAGTAGTTAATCATCCCAACATCATCATAATCATCAATAGAATCAAATTTAACATTGGTCATTCCAAGTTCTTGTCCTTGATAAATAAACGGTGTTCCTTTCATTAAAAAGTATAGTGCAGCTAAGCACTTTGCACTTTCCACTCGGTAAGCTGTGCTGCCGAATTTATTTACAGAACGAATTTGGTCATGATTTTCTAAATATAAAGCGTTCCAGCCGTTAATTTTTTCTAAACCATTTTGCCAATTAGTTAAAATTGTTTTTAACTCGATTAAATCAAGCGGTTTTTCTTCTCCTTTATCCCACAGTCCCATATGCTCGAACTGAAAAATCATATTGAAGTTTCCGCCATCTTCAGCTACCCACTCATCTGCGCTGTCCGATGTTACACCATTTGCCTCTCCAACCGTCATAATATCGTATTTGGCAAACGTTTTTTCTTTTAGCTCTTTTAAATGTTCTTGAATTCCCGGTCGATTCATATGCCCTTCAAACGATGGCACATAATCTAGCTTTTCAGGGTTCGGCAGATCTGGGAAGCCGGCCACTTTCTTAATATGCGAAATAGCATCTACACGAAAGCCGTCAATTCCTTTATCTAACCACCAGTTAACCATTTCATAAAGCTCATGACGTACTTTTTCGTTTTCCCAGTTTAAATCGGGCTGTTTTTTAGAAAATACGTGCATGTAATATTCTTTTGTCTTTTCGTCGAACTCCCAAGCTGATCCGCTAAAAATAGATTCCCAGTTGTTTGGCTCTTTTCCATCTTTACCTTCGTGCCAGATATAATAATCACGATATGGATTCTCTTTAGCAGACCTAGATTCTAAAAACCAAGGGTGTTCATCTGAAGTATGGTTAATAACTAAATCCATAATCAGCTTCATTCCGCGATGGTGAACTTCATCTAACAGCTCATCAAAGTCTTCCATTGTTCCAAAATCTTTCATAATATCTTTATAATCACTGATATCGTAGCCATTATCGTCGTTAGGAGACTGATAAATCGGGCAAATCCAAATGACATCAATTCCAAGATCAGATAAATAGTCTAATTTTGAAATAACCCCTTGAATGTCACCAATTCCGTCGCCGTTTGAATCCATGAAGCTTCGCGGATAGATTTGATACGCAACAGCTTCTTTCCACCATTTCTTTTCCATGTGCTCAACCCCTCAAAATAGTGCTTTTACGTAAGCGTTCGCCTTTACGCATATCGCTATTTTATAATGAATACATGCAAAAAAATAGGTTTTTCACAAAAAAAATCGTTATTCTCTTTTGAATAACGATTCTCACTGCGCTAATTTGTGTTTAAAGGCATAAATGACGGCTTGAGTTCGGTCCTGCACATCCAGCTTACTTAATAAATTGCTCACATGTGTTTTTACCGTCTTTAGCGCAATAAATAATTCGTCTGCAATCTCTTGATTTGTTTTACCTTGTGTCATTAAAAGTAAAATTTCCATTTCACGAGCTGTGAGTTCTTCATGAGGTAAAGACGGCTTTCTCATTTTAGACATCATTTTACCGGTTACTTCAGGCTCTAATACAGATTCCCCCTCATATGTACGGCGAATAGCAGCTGCAATTTCTCCTGCTTTAGACGTTTTTAATAAGTAGCTTGTTGCCCCTGCCTCTAGAGCGGGATATACTTTTTCGTCATCTAGAAAGCTAGTGACAATAATTACTTTTGCTTCCGGCCACTGCTTAATGAGCTGTTTTGTTGCTTCAATCCCGTCCATTTCTTCCATGACTAAATCCATTAAAATAATATCCGGGCGCAGCTGAAGCCCTAATTCAACGGCCTGTTGGCCATTGGCTGCTTCAGCTATTACATGAATGTCTGTTTGAGCCGACAAATACGCTCCTACGCCAATACGAACCATTTCATGGTCATCTACTAACAGTACATTAATCATTTTGCTTCTCCTCTCTTTCTACTAACGGTACTTTTACTTCTAGCTTTGTTCCTTTGTCGGGCAAACTAATAATTTTTAATAGGCCTCCAATTTCAACTGCGCGTTCATACATATTTTGCAGACCGTACGATCCGACTTTCTCCTTTTCTACATCAAAACCAACTCCGTTATCCACAATACGTAAAATAATGGAAAAGTCACGTTTGATCAGCAGCACGTCTAAAGCTGTTGCATTTGCATGACGCAGCGTATTTGATACGGATTCTTGCAAAATTCTAAACAAGTGGTCTTCAATGCCTTTATCAAGTTCAAACCCTTCTATTTTCCAATTTAATTCAAGCGGTACTTTTTGAGCAAGCTCATTCATCAGTTCTTTCATTCCAGCCTGTAGCGATTTTCCTTTTAATGCTGCAGGACGAAGATGAAGAAGCAAAGCCCTCATTTCAAGCTGTGATTGATTAATCATTTTTTCAACCATCTTTAATTGCTTAGCTTCAGAGTCTTGTAGCGTAAGATTGGATTCCGTAATAGCAGACATAAGCATCGAAGCGGCAAATAGCTGCTGACTAACGGAGTCATGCAGTTCTCTAGCAAGCCGATTTCGTTCTTGAGAAACAATTTCTTGCACTTGCTTTTGCTGATTTTCCACTTTTTCCGTTGCCATCTTTTGAGATTGCTGCGCTTGAAAAATCATTTTATGATCTACCTTGTTTAAACGGCTTATAATTCGAGACGTTTCTTGAATAAGCGGTTCATTTGCCGGCATATGCCGGTGGCCATTTTCTATTTCATATAATCGGTTTTCAACATATGTCCACTGCTGTCTCCACATAAACCCCATGATTCCTCCAATCACGCTTCCAATCGTAAGGCTTAAACTGAAGGAAAACAGCACAAAAGGCATGCCAAATACGCTCGTTTTCCATAAGTCGCTAAGTTGAAAAACAGGATATGCCAAAAACACGGTAAGGAGCACGGATACAAATACAAAAAAACTTAAGAAAATCCCCCACAATAACTGCCGTTGAAGAATACTCATATCCTTTGCACCTCTAAATCTCCAATTACAACAGTTGTAACAATCTTCACCCTATGAGCAGATTGATCAAATTCCTCTGTTTTGATAGACAAATTTTCATTGAACGAAAAGCCGCGCTGATGGCCAAAAACCGTTACGTTTCCTGCTAGTTTAGAATGATTCACAGATACTTCTGTTTCGTAAGGAATGAGCACTTTAATATTTCCAAACACTTGACGAATAAAGATAACCGCATCGCCTTTTGGCAGAACAGTATTGCTTAAATCAATCACAATGTCTCCCCATACGCTTTGAATATTAATATCATCCCATTCGTATACGGAGTCTTCGGTTCTTTGACTACCAAGAAGTTTATTCGTCAAAACCGGCCGGACCTGCACCAAACTTTGGTTTGGCTGCTGTGTCAACTCGTCAGTTGGTCTAAATTCAACCGGATGCTTTCGTAATTGAATAAATCTAAGTAAAAAGTACAGGAAAAGAGCAATAACTAAAAACTTAAAGGCAACCGTATTAAATATATTCAACACAAGCCCAATAACGCCAATCCAAAATAACATACGCCCTAATTTTCTTCTCATTTTTTTTCGCCCAATATACATGAACGCACCGGCAATTAATACAGAAAAGATCAAGCCGCTGTGAAAAAACATAATTTCAATAAACAGGACAAATAAGCTGCAAATAAAAATGAACATAAGAGATTCTGTTTTGTTTACGCTTTGCACAGCTCCCTCTCCTTTCTCCTCGTAGATGACATAGCGTTCTTTGGATGCTGCAGATATCTATTCTCTCACCTTAAAAAGACGCAGAAACCTACGCCTTTTTTAGAATACCATGTTTTATGCAGAAACACTGATTTTTTACGATGATTTTACTCTTTTTTCTAATTCAGCAATCTTGCTGTCTACCGTTTGTCTGTAGTAATTTGTATTAATTTGATTTTCAAGCTGGTCAATATAGGTTTCCATTTCGTCAAACTGACTGTAGGACGCATAAGATGCTTCCGTTTTCATTACTGAATTCATACGATGGTGCGCACGGGCAATATTTTCGCGCCCCATTAGTTCCATACGGCGAATATGCATATCTTTTACCTTATGCTTCATTTCTTCATACTTTTGTTCAAGCTCTTCTAACTGCTTGGATGCATCTTCATAAGATTCTTTTACACGCTTTGCTCTCTCTTCGTAGTGAGCATGCTCTTTTACAATAAATTCATGTAATTCTGCTTCTTCAGCTGCTTGCGCCACTTGTGCTTGCTCATGACGTTTTTTCATCATGTCAAGTGCCAGATGGTATTCGCGATTAAACTGCTCTTTTAACGTGTGCTGCCGCTCAACAAGCTGCCTTACCTTTTCAGTCTCCTGCTCGCATTGGCGCAAATAGTGATTTAACGAAGCAATTGGATTTTTTTGTTCTTTGTGATCAAGTAATTGATGAAGGTCTGCAGAAATCGTTTCTTTCATTCGAGTAAATAAGTTTCTCATTTTGTTCATCTCCTTAGATAATAAAGTGAAATTTTATTATTTTTGATTTAAGTCAGCCCACTGACGTTCAAAGTGCTTAAACGGATCTTCTTTTTCCATTTTTATAGGCCTGCTGCTGTTCCACTTTTTATATACAATGTAAAGTACTACTGCTGCGATGATACCAGCAAGAGCCGGAAGGTTTGAAACGGTTGTTAAGAGTACGACGACACCAATAAACCCCCAGAACCATTTTTTAAAGGGGGTCTCTGCTTTAACAAACCCTTTAAATGCTACGTACAAAATAACCAAGCCAAGCGCAAGTCCTACCATGGGGCCAGCATTTGCAAGAAGAACGATAGCAGCTACCGCTCCAATCAAAAACAAACCAACTTTTTTCATTTTGTTTCCTCCTTTCGCTTCTCTATATACTTAGTTTAAGGATGATAACGTTTTTTCAAAACGAGCTAGAGCTTTATTTTCTCCTAAGACCTGAGGCTGACAACAAGCTCAGCCTGATTGTACAAAAAAAATGACAGCTTATGATAAGCTGTCATTTTGACATAAAAAAAGCTCTTCCGTTATATGAAGAGCTGGGTTGGATTAAAATATAGTGTATAACAACTATTGTCGATTGCTTTTCAATAACGTTCTGTAAGCCATGTTTTGTACCATTGTACTGCAAGCGGCTAGCTACCTCGTACTCCGGTGGCAATTATCTATCTACAAAATGTAACCATTTTGTCCTTCCTTCCGTTCAGTTCCTTCCAGAAAGTTCCCCTACCATTATTTGGGTTTCTCGCTCGAGGGGTTTACCTCGTTCCACTCTTATCATTTCTGATAAGACTTCGTCACTGTGGCACTTTCAGAGTAGTCAAGCCATATCTTAAAAAGACTTAGGCTTTTTCCCCGCCGTTAGCTTTTAACAGCTACCCTAGCTTATGACTTCGCTAGGCACGAACACTACAGACATCGCAGTCTGTGCGAGCATGGACTTTCCTCTACATCCTCATATGTGATGCAGCAATTACCCGAACGTTATTGATAACGACTTTCCTTAGTATAATAAAAATAGGAGTTGAATGCAACTCCTATTTTTAGGTTATTCGTATAATTTACTTCCAAACACATGTTTTTCTAAGTTTGACAAACGTTTTAAAATATCAAAGTTTGTCGTACCCGCTTGCTGCTGCTGTTGAGCCGGCGGCGGGGTAAACGAAGGTTGTTGCGGCTTTTTAGATAACTCTTCTACTTGCTTTTTTAAGCGTAAATTTTCAGTTTGTAATGCTTCAATTTCTTCATGAAATGCTTCATAATCTTTAATAACAGAATCTAGATACTTATCTACTTCCTCTTGATTATAGCCTCTCATGCCTGTTTTAAATTCTTTTTCTAAAATTTCTTTGGCCGTTAAACGAATTTTATCAGCTAACATCTCTATCACCTCGAATACGATAAACCTTATCTTTATTATAATTCATTTTTTCAAAAATAGCTTCAAATGTCAATTTATCTTTTAAAATGTTTCGTCAAGTGGCGTTAAAAAGACGAAAATTTTTCTTCATCCACGATATCTTGTAAGTCGTGAGACGTCACCATTATAATAGGGTATTCTTCTCGTTCAGCACGCTTTTTAGCCGTTTCTAACATATATTTAGGACTTCCTTCGTGCTCTTCGTCGTAAACTAAACAAATACCTTCACTTTTTTCTACTAAAAATTGATTTTTCAACCGAAACTGTGCTGGACTTTCATATTTCTTTTTTGTGATGCTATCTACATAATCTGCTTGACTTAAGACGAATTCATACAATTCTTTATTGACGTCATTCCATTTTTCTTCCTGCTCCAAAAATGGTGTTAAAACAGCTAACTGAAGCTCGGGATAATCGAGCTGCAGATCAAATACCACTTCTGCTGCCCAAATCTCTACTCCTAGCTGGCCACTAATCAATACCCATTCTAATCCATCTTCTACTAATTCCTGTAATTTTTTATAGAGCGCTTTTTTTATGTATGTAATGCCTTGATGTTTTTCATTAAAAATTCCAAGTTCGAATGGCTTATAACCAGTAACCGTTAGCACCTTCATTATATAACTCCTTTGTAACAAAATAGAATAGGAACTGATGTAATCAGCTCCTATTAACGTACATTATCTAAAATACCCTGAATTAGGTCCTTGATGCGCGCCTTTTGTATGACAGCTTCCTTGGCCGCAACCTTTGTGTCCAGGATAACTAGCGCCTGCTACTTGACCTGGGTAACCTCCTTGGCCTGGAAAACCAGCTCCACCTACTTGACCTGGGTAGCCTCCTTGGCCTGGATAACTAGCACCTGCTACTTGACCTGGGTAACCTCCTTGACCTGGGTAACCAGCACCTGCTACTTGACCTGGGTAGCCTCCCATTTGACCTGGATAGCCTGCTCCACCTACTTGAGTTGGATATTGCTGCGCACCGCCAAAAAACTGTTGATTTGAAGTTTCATTTACAACAGATTGTGTTTGCGGGAAGTAATGCACGTGCTTCACATTTGTATGATTCACCAATGTATTATGACTTGGATGAATGTGAGGTACAACTACCTCCTGAGAAGTAAACTGTGTGCAGCATTTTGTTGGATGCACAATTGGTGGCATACATTTTGTTGGTCTTGGATACATATCCTTTTTCCCCTTTCACTGTTTAGTTATTACACTATTACAATATGTGAAGGGTAATGTACATGTACTAAGACAAACACCTATTTTTGACCTACATAAAGGAGTTATACGAATTTTTCAAACTGCTTAAGACAATTACTGTTAAACAAATTAATGCGAAAAATGATACTAAAATCACATTTTTCATGAGGCCTCTCTCCATCTCACCAAAGTTCTGTTTTTAAGCTGTAAGAATCAGTCTTACATTGACTAATTTTATCAATGACTGAAAAATAGAACAATATAAAACGTCTACAAAAACAAAAGAATAATAATTCTGAATATTTTAAAATAAATCAGCTGAAGCCTATCCTTTAGCTGATTTATTTTTTAATCTAAGAAGTCTTTTTTCAAGCGCTTCCTTCGACGTTTTTTTCGTCATTCCCCTGAGTTGATTCCACTTCTCCGAGGCTAGCTCAGTATATAGAAGTGCTTGATGAACATCTTTGAGACGATGCTCATAAATTTTAGCTAACTCAACCAGTGCTTCTATAGCGACGTCACCTTCACATGTTTGAACCAAGGGTTCAAACATGTCCACTGCCTCTTTCCAACTCTTCTCTTTTTTATAATGATAAGCCATCGCTAGCTGAGCTTTTTCATGCTCTTCTTTTTCTTTTTCCGCTACGCCTTGATAAAGAGAGAAAGCGTGCTTGTTCTCCCCCAACTGCTCATACCACCTTGCCACTTCATATGTTTCTTTTTCTGTAAACTCCTCACTAGTAAGGAGATGTTTTGATAAATGAATGTATAAGGTAATAAGCGATAAAATATCATGTTCATTATGTTTCATAATGTCGAATAAGCCTCTTGGATTTTTCGTTTCAATAAAATCAAAATAAATCATGGGAGCTAAGAAACCGGGAATATCATCAACTCGTTCAATTCCAAGTATTTCTTTTTCGACATTCGCAAGCTTAACCGAACCCATTTTATGTTTCCACAGCCTTCTTGACGCATGCAGTAAATCAAAGTGACCGAACTTAGGCAGCTTGGGCAAATGATCTCTCAATAGCGTATGGCGAGTCTTGACGTGAGGCCAATCGAAAGATTTACCATTATAAGTCACAAGCGTCGTGTAGTCTACTTCTTTTAAAAAACTTTCATAAAATGCTACTTCTCCACTTGGCTCGGTTAATATATGCTGACGAAAAACGACGGAATCTTTTAACACCCTTGCGTATCCTAGCAAAAAGATAGTCGTTCCCGTACCTGTACTAAGCCCCGTCGTTTCCGTATCAAAGAAAAACAAATCTGAATATGTGTGGCCTTTTGATGAAAGCGGATGAGCAACTGTAGACTGATTCCATACTTCCACTACTTTTTTCAGCTCATTAAATTCATAATGTCCATGCTTGTAGTAGAGCGGGTAAACCACTTCTCTGATCATACAGTAGCTGTCTTCGGCAAAGTAAGGCGCAGCATGATTTCCCTTCCATTCCTGCTCATAGGGAATAGACGCGCCCTTAGATCGCTGGGGGTTACTTTCAACCGGAGGCTTCGCTTCTGTAACATGAAGATGCTTTTTCATACGGTTTAATTTATTTTTAAAAGACACGAGTTCACCTACTTTGCAGTTGTTGTAGCAGTACGAGCGCATCGCTTTTCGCGTGTTCTCCCTGTGCTTCCATACCAATACAGGACGGACAGCCGCCTTCGCAAGAACAATTTACAATTAATTGATTAGTTTGACTTAGCACATCATTCATTTGTTCGTATACTTTATCGCTTAGGCCAATGCCTCCCGGGTATCGGTCATATAAGAAGATAGTGGGCTGTTCATTGTGCACCGCTTTTATCTGAGGCACTACATGTAAATCAGAAGGATCGCACATCACCATAAGCGGTGCAATTGACTGAATGGCATTTGCCACGGAAATAAGAGCTTGTTCCAATCGTTCTTCAGATTCGTGAAACTGTTCTTTTTCAAAGCTTAGCCACACGGCATTTGTATGAAGCTCTTCTTCCGGAAGTGAAATGGGACCTGACCCTATGTTTTCATGCGTCTCAAACTTTATTTTTTTAAATATCGTCGCCATGGCGCTGACCATTACATCGCCATAACTGATTGAATATGTCCCTTCCAGTCGTTCTTTATCAGCTTCTAGAACCTTCAAGTTAACCGCCAAGTTTGCATCGGTAAAATAATCTACATCGACTTCACGAACATACGCTTTTTTCTCATCCCAGTCCAAGTATTCTACTTGATACTGAATGCCTTGATGCAAGTAAATCGCCTCATCATGAAGAAGCGTCATAGCACTAAAGCGATCCATTTCTCCAATTACTTTCACATTTGCAACGTCCGATTGATCAATGATGACAACATTTTCTTGGGATGCAGAGCGCAGACTGATATTATGAGCTGGGAAGGAATCATTCATCCAGTACCATTTATCTCCGCTAAAATGAATCACTCGTTCTTCTTGCAAAAACTCCAGCACGTCTTCAATTTCTACCCCATCAAATGTTTCTCCCTGCTTAAACGGCAGCTCATAGGACGCACATTTTAAATGATCGACTAAAATAACAAGATTATCAGGATTAATTCGAGCTGTTTCTGGATTTCTGCTAAAAAAGTAATCCGGATGCTGAATCATATACTGATCAAGCGGACTTGAACTTGCGACCATCACAATGACGGCTTCTCCATGACGTCTTCCTGCTCGTCCTGCTTGTTGCCAAGCGCTTGCAACCGTGCCTGGATAACCTGTCATTACACACACCTGCAGCTGCCCGATATCCACTCCTAGCTCTAAAGCATTCGTACTGACTACCCCGTAAATACTTCCCTCTCGAAGTCCTCTTTCTATTTCGCGTCGCTGCTTCGGCAAATATCCTCCTCGATACCCTTGAATAGACTTATGTTGAAGCTGGTTTTTTACGAGCTCCTGCAGATACGTTAAAATAATTTCCACTCGTACTCGGCTTCGTGCAAATACAATCGTTTGAATTTTATTTTTCAAAAACTCTCCTGCAATATTTCGCACTTCAAGCGTAGCACTTCTTCTAATGTTTAAAGGTTTATTCAAAATAGGCGGGTTATAAAAAATAAAATGTTTGCGGCCGCTAGGCGCTCCGTTGTTATCTACTAACATAACATGAGCTCCCGTTAAATGTTCAGCGAGTTCTCTTGGATTAGCGATGGTCGCTGATGTACAAATAAAGATAGGATCGCTTCCATAGTAGCGGCAAATTCGCTTTAACCGGCGGATAACGTTGGCTACGTGGCTTCCAAAAACACCGCGGTACGTATGAAGTTCATCAATCACAATGTATTTCAGATTCTCAAACAGTGATACCCATTTTGTATGATGAGGTAAAATAGCTGAATGAAGCATATCCGGATTCGTAATAACGATATGCCCTGCTTTTCTCACCTTTTGGCGGATATTTGCCGGAGTATCTCCATCATACGTGTAGCTATTGATTGGCACTTCCATTTCTTCAATGATTTCATTTAATTCACTTTTTTGATCTTGGGCAAGCGCTTTTGTTGGGAACAAATAAAGAGCTCGAGCTTGATCGTTTTCCATAATACTTTGCAGTACCGGCAAGTTGTAGCACAGTGTTTTCCCCGAGGCTGTTGGCGTAACGGCCACAACATTCTTCTTAGCTGTCGCCAAATCAAACGCTGTTTTTTGATGCGTATAAAGCGAACCAATTCCTCGTTTTTCAAGTGCTTCCCGCAGTTTCGTATGCAAAGAAGCTGGAAATGGCGCAGTTTTAGCTTCTTTCTCTTCGATTGTATGCCAATGAACAATATTTTGCTGATACGATGGATTCGTTTGCAAGATATCTATTACTTCTTGTAAGTTTTTTCGTATTCTCATTTTCATCACCTGCTTCTATTTTAACGAATGAACGTTCGATAGAAAACCATAAGTTTTTGTATGTTTTTGGTGGAATCGGACATGGTATTAATACAGTAAATTTTTCAAGGAGATGTTAAAAATGGGAAGCCCTTATCTTTGCCCTAGCTGCAAAACAAATCGAACGCGCTTTAATATCATTGAACAAAATGCAAAACCTGTAAAAATGGACCCAAGAAGCGGAGACGTCGTAGAAGAATACACAAACGATACGCTCGATGCCTTTCACGCTGCTTATAACGGACCCCAAAAACGCATTCAGTGCGGAGCTTGCGGCTTAGTAGAAGATGAAACCATGTTTGTACGGCATGCTGAATCAAATAAACTTCAATAAAAAAAGGTGGGGCCCTTTGGTCTCACCTTTACTCCTATAACTCTTAGTGCTTTTTCTTGATGGAAAAGCAGACATTTTCATCTAAAAAATTCATGTCTTTTCTTATACAAACATGCTAAAATACCTAAAAAAAGATATGGAGATGATGGTCATGTCATTTCTTCTTTCGCTTTTACCTTTCTCCTTTCTGAAGAAATTTCGTTTCCCTTCAGGAAGAGAAGTTAATGAAGATAAAATGTTCGATAAAACGAATGCAGAAATGCTTCAACAAAGAGTCAAGCTAGTTTCACTTGCTCTTGTCATTTCCTACCCTCTTTATATTTATATAGGGTTTTCTTTACTTCAACATGCGGGGACATCTCAGTTTAGACATACACTAATTGGTATTCATTTCACTAGTTTCGCTCTCTCTTCTCTTTATTTATTCTTCTATTATTTTAGTAAAAGAAAAGAGCGATTTGCTAACTACTTAAGCACCATGGTATATGGCTATATATTTTATTACGTATTTGCTGCAGCACTTTCTACTATTAACAGCCAGCTTTTCACAGGTCGCGTAGACGTCTATATGATGCTTTTGATTTCCACAGCTGTTTTATGTCCTATGAAATTAAAACATCTGTGCATTATTTTTATTCCTAACCATCTTTTTTTACTATATGGCTTATCACGATATGTACCGGATTCTTTTTCTCTTATTTCAAAGCAGATCAATACAACTGCAGCAGTTGCTATCGCTTTGCTTATCTCATATATTCTCTATACATACCGTCACAAAGAATATATGAATCATTTAAAGCTAAAAGAAAGCGAACATAATTTTTTTACGCTGTTCAAAATTAATCCCTATCCTTTACTATTAACGAGATTATCCGACCACAAAGTGCTGCTCATTAACAATAAAGCTATTCATTTTTACAATCTTGCTTCTCAAGATCTTGATCAACTAGACGGATTTATAATCTACCCTACTGATGAAGATCGAGAGGAGATTTTAAAACGTCTTCAACAAAAAAAGCATGTAAAAAACTACATCCTAGAAGCACGTGAACATGGAGATTCTAAGTGGGTTATGATCAATTATGAATTACTAGAGTATCAAAGCGAAAGCTGCATACTCGCAGGTATTACCGATATAACCGATTTAAAAGCGGTTGAGCATGAATTGAGCTTGCACGCTTCAACTGATATGCTAACCGGAATTTTAAATCGAAGAAGCGGAATGGAAAAACTGCAGCTGGAACTGCTGAGAGCTAAAACCAATGATACATCTTTTGTATTATGTTTTATCGATATTAATTCCTTAAAACTAGTAAATGATCAATACGGTCATAGAGAAGGCGACTGGCTTATTAAAACAATAGCAGAATCAATTAGTGGTTATATTAGCAAGGATGATACGCTCTTTCGCTACGGAGGTGATGAGTTTTTATTAATTGCTCCTGAACAAACGGAAGAATACGTACACGAGCTATGGCAAAATATTAATAATCAGCTAGAAGATAAAAAGAAAGAATGTAAGAAGCCATATGCACTGTCTGCGAGTTACGGGTTTATTATATGTGCGCCTTCAGACGACACCAACCTAGATACATTAATTCAAAAAGCAGATGCTGCCATGTATAAGCAAAAACATACGCGCGTTTCTTCCATCTTTAAGTAAATCATCGAAGTCCTTGCGCCATCGCATCAAGTAGATTCGCTAAATAGAATGACCAAGGAATAAATCCGTGCATGAATTACGCATGCACTTTCTTTCTTTGCAAAGAAAAACTATAATAGATGATGCAAGTATTTTACTGATATATGGAAAGGACGTACATATGTTTACAATTAAAGAATATACAGCTGAACAATTGCAGGATCCATTTGGTCTCCTTCTAGGTGAACGCTATGAATTTCATTTATACATTGAGGTAGAAGAAGAGGATGAATTATATACCGGCAGCGACCTAGCACTACGCGTAGTATATATTAAAGGCGAAGATAACACTTCTATTGCCCAGACTCATTTCTACGAAGTTTCAACAAATAAAGTATTAGACTTCGACCTAGAAGAAGAGGAAGAAGCAGCTGTCAAAGAGTTTTGCGGGAAGCATTTACCTTCAGAGGAAGGGACAGATAAAGAGGAATAATTAAAAGCGGCTGGAACAAAAGTAGTTTAGTAAAAATCCGAACGATGAATTGAGATTCCTGATGGAGAATCCAACTCGTTCGGATTTTTTCGTAGTGATGGTGAACTTAGGTTTCATGTATGTAGGTGCTTATAGCTGTTGATTGGAGGGCAAGGCTCAGCGCCCGCCCGCGGAAAGCGCAGTCTTGCACGGAAACCAACAGCTATGTAACAAGCAATTCATACTAGAGAATCCATTCCATTTGTTCGTCTTTAGATGGGATCGATTTCGTTATGTATCAATATCTTTTTGATTTCGTTTTTCCATTAGCTTTTTAACTACTTCTTTTGGTTCCCAGCATGTAAACTGATAAGCAGGACGAGTTTCATAGCCTAGTCTCTTGCATTGATACTTCATTCCCTTATCCAATTTAATGCTTTGAAAATGTTGACATGTGGCACAGCAATGAAATGAACTCACGCCTTCCCTTCTCCCCTACTTTAATCTATTTTCTTAATCATACAAATAAAACAAATTCGCACAAAAAAAGCTGCCGATCGGCAGCTTTCATATGTAGCGTTGAATTATAATTTTACAACATTCTCCGCTTGAGGTCCACGTTGGCCTTCAACGATTTCAAATTCAACTTTTTGGCCTTCTTCTAATGTTTTGAAGCCTTCAGATTGGATAGCTGAAAAATGAACAAATACATCATTTTCGCCTGGTACTTCGATAAAACCGAAGCCTTTTTCACTGTTAAACCATTTTACTGTACCTGTAGTAGCCATGTAAAAAAACCTCCAAAAAATGTAAAAATTTTAATATGTTACTCTATATTTACATTTATACCGTAAATAAAAAATTCACATATTATAAAAGAGACCTACGCGAAGTAGATCTCTTTTATAACAAGTGAATTTTCACTAAATCTAATTCGAGTATATGGTCAAAACATAGTATTAATTATATTTGGTTGCGTTTACATTATACTATACCTATATGTAGAATGCAAATATTTGGCCACCTTTAACATATGGCTCATCTGTTTTACAAGATATTTACCTTCCTTACGTCAATATGTTATCAATATGGGCGTCGATAATTTCTTTTCGTTTATTTTGCAGAGTTTCAAATAATAGCTTAGCTTCTTCTGAAGTTAACGCAAACGTTGTTGTTTCTTCATGGTTTTCTTCTTTTGTATGAAGCACAAATATGCTTTGTCGGATTTCACTCATACATATTCCTCCTTTTTCGATAGTATAGGCTTTTTTATATTTTTCATGTATGCTTCACACGTTTTTAACAAATTATAAGAAAGGTTAAAACTTATAAGGAGTGATACTATCATGAAGAAATCGTTTTTGTTTGTTGTAGGCTGCATGACGACCCTTTCTTTATTCGGCTGCAGCACAGCAGATCAAGGTAAAGATGGCGTCATTGACGATAATACAGTCCGCAACGTCACATATGAAAATGGAAACAATAAAACGAAAATGAATGACGTAAATAATACGCAAGACGTACAGCGTAATGAGAAAGAACAGTACAATCAGTCCGGCGGAATGAGAGTAGCCGATGTGGCAGCTGATCGTATCGTAGCGTTAAAAAATGTAAAAGATGCTAACGTAATCGTAACCGACCATACAGCTTATGTAGCAGCTGTATTAGACGATAACAAAGAAGGCAATCTCACAAAAGATATGGAGCATAAGATCGCACACGAAGTACGAAAAGCCGACGGCAGTGTTCATCGAGTGTTTGTATCAACAAACCCCGACTTTGTAAACCGTATGAATGGATATGTAGACAAGCTTCAAACGGGTAAACCAGTCTCTGGACTGTTTGACGAGTTTTCAGAAATTGTTCGCCGCGTGTTTCCAAATTCACGCTAATATACATGAATGTCAAAAGAGCATTTTATAAAATGCTCTTTTTATTTTACCCATTGCATAAAATATTGCATAAAAAATGCACTTATAAGTTTCTGAATATTTTTATTTTATTTTATTTTGAAAACGTTTTCATTTCTTTGTTATAGGGGGATAGGGGATTTTCGCCTCATGTATTTTACGGTTTTGTGGGTTGATAGTAAGGGAAAAGTTTGTTAGTTTTAGAAACCATAAGATGTTTGCATGGCGAGTAGTGCTCGTTTCATGCATAAAAAATGCATAAAGGGGAGATTTGGTGGATATTGGTGTTTATATTTCACTGGGCATTTATTTTGTAGGAATGCTCGGAATAGGATGGTATGCCTACACAAAAACAACTCAAGACGTATCGGGTTACATGCTAGGCGGACGCGGACTAGGTCCGGCTGTTACTGCGCTTTCAGCAGGTGCTTCAGATATGAGCGGATGGATGTTAATGGGCCTTCCTGGATCCATGTACGTGACAGGTCTTTCAAGTTTATGGCTTGCAGTAGGTTTATCTATTGGTGCTTATTTAAATTATTTAATCCTCGCTCCGCGTCTTCGCACTTATACGGAAGTAGCGAATGACTCCATTACAATTCCGGACTTTTTTGAAAATCGCTTTGGGGACCATGCCAAGGTTCTTCGAACAGTATCAGCGATTGTTATCTTTATTTTCTTCACTCTTTACACTTCAGCTGGTATGGTATCAGGCGGAAGATTATTCGAATCGGCATTTGGTTTAAATTACCAAATAGGACTATTTGTAACGGCTGCTGTCGTTATTGCCTATACTCTGTTCGGCGGTTTCTTAGCCGTTAGTTTAACAGATTTTGTGCAAGGCGTTATTATGTTCATTGCCCTTGTTTTAGTGCCTATTGTAGCCTTTACTGACTTAGGCGGCGTTGGAACAACAATGGATATTGTAAAAAATATCGATCCAACTTACCTTGATTTATTTAAAGGTACAACCGTAGTAGGGATTATTTCTTTTTTAGCCTGGGGACTTGGCTATTTTGGTCAACCTCATATTATCGTTCGCTTTATGGCGATCTCTTCTATTAAAGAATTAAAGCCTGCCCGTCGTATCGGTATGAGCTGGATGATTCTATCAATCATTGGCGCTATGTTAACGGGTCTTGTTGGAATTGCTTATGTGGATCAAACTGGGATGAAACTTGGGGATCCTGAAACAATCTTTATTAAATTTGCTGATGTTTTATTTAATCCATTAATTACTGGATTTTTATATGCAGCTTTATTGGCAGCGATTATGAGTACTATTTCTTCTCAGCTGCTTGTAACGGCAAGCTCTGTTACAGAAGATTTTTATAAAACATTTTTCCGACGTAAAGCCTCTGACAAAGAGCTTGTAACAGTCGGAAGAGCTGCGGTTTTAGGTGTTGCAATTATTGGTATTTTGCTTTCTTTAAAGCCTAGTGATACGATTTTAGGACTT
This sequence comes from Priestia sp. FSL W8-0524, assembly GCF_038005965.1. Lineage (NCBI taxonomy): Bacteria > Bacillati > Bacillota > Bacilli > Caryophanales > Bacillaceae > Priestia > Priestia sp. FSL W8-0524. Next base: position 1,153,078 of record NZ_JBBOUG010000001.1, on the reverse strand, counting down.
GTCGGATACGCATGGGCCGGATTTGGTTCTGCATTTGGCCCGGCCATTTTACTAAGTCTTTACTGGAAGCGTATGACTAGATGGGGAGCCCTTGCAGGAATGATTGTAGGTGCAGCTACAGTATTAATTTGGGTAAATACTCCATTGAAAGATGCCCTTTACGAAATGATTCCTGGATTTTTCTTAAGCTTGCTGGCTGTTATTGTAGTAAGTCTGTTAACAAAAAAGCCTTCAGAAGCTGTAGAAGATCAATTTAGAAACATGGAAAGCGTATTAGAACAGCATACAAAATAGTAAAAAAAGTACACAAGTTACGACTTGTGTACTTTTTGCTTTTAATGCAAGCCCTGCAGTCATATATATGTACTAAAGACGGATTAAGGAGGGTTTTTACATGCAACATTCTTATTTCCCTTACGAACCTACACAGCCACTGCGCGTAGATACACAAAATAGAGAAATTAAAGTAACTGGTGAAGGAACTGCTTCAGCCATTCCAAATGAAATTTCCATGACGATTGGAACGCGCACGGAAAACCGAGACGTTCAAGAAGCCTTAAAAGAAAATTCAGCTGTTTCAAATACTCTGCTGCAAGAGATGAAAAAACTTGGAATCAACGACCAGCAAATTGAAACAGCTTCATTCACTATAAATCCTAAATATGATTACAGCGATGGAAAATCGACTCTTACGGGATACGAAGTACAGCATTTGTTTAGAGTAAGAGTACAAGATGTAAAACAAGCTGGCGATGTTTATAACGCTACGTTTTCAAGCGGAGCCAACGTAGCGCAAGATCTTCAATTTCACGTTACAAATGATGATAAATATGAACAAGAAGCGATAAGTAAAGCTTTGCTTAACGCTAAAGAAAAGGCCTTTACCATTGCCAACACGCTGCAGCTCCCTATTAACCAAATCCCCATTTTAATCGAAGAAGGCCCCGTCTATCAGTCATCTGGCTCCTCGCCTAAGTTATTAGCAGCCTCTCCCCCTATCCAAGCTCAGTCCTTGACTGTATCCGCTTCTGTAAAAGTTACGTACACGTATTAATACTTATGATAAACTATAGATTATTATAATGAAGAAACTAATCTAAAGGAGCTCTTTGCACAATGACTTCTGAACATTTACTAGCAGCTTATCAGACCCTATGGTTGAACCGTTCTTTCGCTTCTAAACAAGCCCTGACAAGTGAAGATCAGCTTCACGAAGCCATTCTGAAAGATTTAAAAGATGAAATGACTCATCCACGAGTTCGGCAAACACCGTATGTAAAATATCATCTTGGCATAAAAAGAATTCTAAACAGCAGTCTTTCCTCTGATGAAAAAGTTGCGCTTACGTCCCTATACACAAACCTTTTAGATAGCTGTATATAACAAAAAAAGGACTCCCTTAATGGAAGTCCTTTTTTTATTTAATTAACGCTTTTTCTTCTAAGCTTTGAAAAACAGCGTTAAAGTCTTGCTTCAAATCCTCGAATTCCTCTAACCCTACTGAAAGGCGAAGAAGTGAATCAGTAATTCCTTTTTCTTCACGTACTTCTTTTGGGATACTTGCATGAGACATTGTTGCAGGATGCGTGAGAATGGATTCAACTGCACCTAGACTAACGCCAATTGCAGCTAATTTGACTCCTTGTAAAATATGTCGTGCTACTTTTTCATCCTGCACTTGGAAAGAAATCATAGCTCCGTATCCATTTGCTTGTTCTGAAATGAGTTTGTGGTCCGGATGACTTTTTAAGCCTGGGTAGTATACACGGCTCACTAGAGATTGTTCTTCAAGCCACTTTGCAAACTGCAGCGCTGTTTTTAACTGCTGATCTAAACGAACTTTTAATGTCTTAATGCCTCGAAGCAGTAAAAAACAATCCTGTGGCCCCAAGATAGCACCAAAAGCATTTTGTACAAACTTTACTTCTTCCGCTAGCTTTTCATCGCTTACTACAACTAAACCGCCAATGACGTCACTGTGGCCGCTGATATATTTTGTAGCACTATGAATGACAATATTTACACCAAGGTCAATCGGCTGCTGTAGATAAGGTGTTAAAAACGTGTTATCCACAATTGTAAGGAGATTGTGCTCCTTCGCCAAACTTGCTACTGCTTTAATATCCGTTACCTGTAAAAATGGATTTGAAGGGCTTTCGATATAGATAGCCTTCGTATCTTTTGTGATAGCTTCTTCTACTTTCTCAACCTTCGTTGTATCAACAAAAGTTGTTTTGATACCAAACTTTGAAAATAATCGTGTTAATACACGATATGTCCCGCCGTACGTATCGTGTGAAACTAAAATTTCATCCCCTGATTCAAAAATAGATAACACCGATGAAATAGCAGCCATACCTGATGAAAAAGCAAAACCAGCGTATCCATTTTCTAGCTGAGCAATAGTGTTTTCTAAAGCCTCACGCGTTGGGTTTCCTGAACGAGAATAGTCATAGCGACCGTTGTTCGTCTCATCTTCTTGGTTAAATGTAGATACTTGATAAATAGGTACGTTAACCGCTCCAAAATGACCGTCAATTCCTGTATTTGCATGAATTAAGTTCGTACCAAATCTATGTTTATTATTGTTGGTATGCATCAAATGCCTCCTTCAAATCTTTAATTAAATCATCTGCGTGCTCAATTCCAACTGATAATCGAAGTAAACAGTTTGTTACTCCGACACGATTTCGAATTTCCTCCGGAATGTCAGCGTGTGTTTGACGAGCTGGGAATGTCATTAAACTTTCCACGCCTCCTAAGCTTTCTGCAAATGTAATAACTTTAACATTTTCTAAAAGTACTGACACGATGTCAGGGTGTGAGACAGCAAAAGAAATCATGCCTCCAAATCCAGTTGCTTGTTTCTTCATGATTTCATAGCCCGGATGTGTTTCAAGACCAGGGTAATACACTTTTTCCACGAGATCATGAGCAGTAAGCCAATTTGCAATTTTCAGTGCGTTTTCGTTATGTTTTTCCATACGAAGCGCTAGCGTCTTAATACCGCGCAATAACAGCCAGCTATCTTGTGGACCTAAGATTGCCCCAGCTGCATTTTGATAAAAACGAATTTTTTCTCCTAAGCTACTACATCGAGCGACTACAAGACCAGCAACTACATCATTATGACCCCCAATGTATTTGCTTGCACTATGTATCACAATATCTGCTCCAAGCTCTAAAGGACGCTGATAGTAAGGGGACATGAATGTATTGTCAATGATAGTAAGCAAATCATGCTGTTTAGCTAACGCAATTGCTTCTGGCAAATCAGTCACGTGCATCATTGGATTTGTAGGTGTTTCAATGAATAAAGCTTTCGTGTTGGGACGAAGCGCATCTTTTACTTGCTCGAGATGGGCTGTGTTGACGTACGAAACAGTAATTCCTTGCTCTGAAAAGATTTCATTTAGTACTCGGTACGTTCCTCCGTATAAATCCTCTGATACAATTAAATGATCTCCGTTTTTAAATAGCGCTAAAACTGACATTACACCCGCCATTCCTGAAGCGAATGCTACTCCTACTTCGCCTTTTTCTAAAGCAGCAATTGCTTCTTCCAATGCCGTACGAGTAGGATTTGCCGTACGTGCATAGTCAAATCCTGTACTTTGCCCTAAAGCAGGATGAGCAAATGTTGATGCTTGGTAAATGGGTGTTGTAATAGAACCTGTTGAAGGGTCACGACCTACTCCTGAACGAACTAATAAAGTTTCAATTTTCATCTATTTCTCTCCTTAACTCAAAATAAAAAACACTCTTCACAGATGGAAGAGTGTTCGTTTATACACGATTTCTCTCATCTGTTAGAACAATACTGATGTTCCACAGGAATTAGCACCGTTCAAATGAATGTTTCATTTGATGGTTGCCGGGCATCGCAGGGCCAGTCCCTCCGCCACTCTTGATAAGAGTTCTATATAATTGTTGGTGGTTAACGTTTGTTGTTACTAACTTTAATAAAGATTTTCTTTATTGTCAACATAATTTTCTAAAAAATTTAAATCATCTCATTTGTTTATTCAATATACTTGTCCTGATAAGTACATAAAAAAAGAGACGACACCGAGGTCTCTTTTTCTAAGGCAAGTGCACAGATTTTACGTGAGCTAACTTCCAATACATACTTTCTCCATTTGCCGTAATTAGTTCAACAATATTATTAGAAACTTCTTTAAGTACGCCAATTTTTTCTGATTGATCCCCTAAATCTAATACGACCAGTTGATTTTCATATTTTTTAAGCTGCTCTTCAAAGTTTCTGACAAAAGGTGCAGAGGCAGGCCTTACTGGGAGCTCTTTGTCACTTAAAGAATAAGGGGTTAACTCATTACTATAAGGGGTAAGCCATTTCAAATGATGTAGAGAAACAAAGACATTTTTATACACTGGAGAATAAAACACAAGATAATCATTCAGCACGCTTGTAATATAGCCATGCAATGATTTTCCTCCTGTTACATAAATTTCAATAAATTTCCCTTTTGCCTGCTGTAAAATATTACGATAAGAAATCCGCTGACTTTCTTCTATTAAGTTCTCTTCTATGGTTCGTAAAGGTGTATAATCTTCTTCTGAAACCTCTCGTAAGCGATGTATGTGTAAAAGAGGAATATACAAATAATCATGTCCATTATATAAAACCATTACATCTAACCCGAGATCAACAAGTTTTCCTACAAACGTTGTTTTACCTGATATATCGACTTCAACAATTTTATCAATATAATGATTCATACTCATACTCATTCTCCTCCTTTTTCCTATATGATAGAAAAGGTGCTTTATAAGCACCTTTTATGTTCCAGTTCATCATGCTTTCCAACGATAATTTTTCGTTTTAATAACTTTTTCACCTGGTGTTGAAGAGCGTGAACCCGTACGGCGACCTCCCGAGCGATCGTCTGTGCGACCTCCTGTACGTCTTCCGGTACGGTCTCCAGTACGGCCATCCGTGCGACCTCCGGTTCTATCTACAGTAGTTGATTCTTGCACAGAATCTTCTTCATTTGTATCTCCATTTTGCTCAGAATTTTCTTCATTTTGCTTGAAAGATCCTTTTGATCCTAAGGCAATGGTTTTTACGTGTCTTGGTTGTAAACGTAGAACTTGATTATTTTGTACAAGAGTAAAGTTTCCATTGCGACTTTGAACTAACACACCTTCTACAGCCTCTGGCCCTCCGCCGTTAATAGCTACCCATCTATGCGAAAACTCTTCAAACAGTTCATTGAAACTTTTCGCTTTAATATACTCAGGTGTCTCTTCAACTAATAATGGGTTTTGCGGAACAACAGGCGTATTTTTGCTTACAACTTCACTTACACTCTTTATGTGCTCTACATTGATATAAACGACGCCGTCATCTTCTGTTAGTAATACGACATACGCAGATTCAAATGAGCCTAATACATCAAGGATCTTACCCAATTTTTTCTCTGGCCCTCCTTGATTTATTTGCACTTGTTTATCTTTCATCAATAATAAAGTGCCTGCAAATGTGTTGGCTCTGTGCAGTTCTACTTCACTATTAAATCCAGAAAATGTTTGCGCGGAATTAGACTTTGTATCCTCTGTAATGCTTTTAACATGAGCGAGCTGGTAATAAATAAATGTATATTGCTGTTGTGGAATAAGCTGCGCCGGTTGATTATTTTGCTGATTGTTATTTTGTTTTGTTTCAAGAGCAAGTGTTAAATAATCTGATTGAACGTCGATTAAATATCCCGTTTTAGATTCAGGCCCCCCGCGATAGACAGTTACTACTCTCCCTTTTAATGGTTTAAAGTGGGCAGAGTAGCCCGTGCTTTCAGATTGTTGAACTTTACGAGCGCGACTACGATTGGCATTTTGAGTTTGGTCTTGATTTTGGTCGTAGTAATAGTTACTCATTATTTTTCCTCCTTATTAATTGTCCTTATTGGTCATTCATAATGTATATATACGTATCATGTACAGCTATTGTCTTCCTGCATTTGCCTATTATTCTTAAATTCCACTTTTGCCTATCAGTCTAGTAAAATTCAAAAATCAAAAAGATGACTTTTAATGTACGCTGTTCGGTCTTTTACGAAAGAAAGCATAAGGTCTGGTTCCTTATGGAATTGCTCCAAGTTATCTTTTACGTAAGGATCTTTTAATACATATGGAGCAATATACTCATGCAGTTGATAAATGATTGGTTTCATGTATTCTATTGTAAATTGATTATTTAGAACATTGTTCATTTTTTGAATATATCGCTTTTTAATGCTGTTCACCGCCAGTAAGCGAGCTGTAAGCGTATTAAATCCTTGTGCACGGACATAGTCTCCTTCCATTACTTTTCCATTTACATCTCTTCCCCAAGTTGCATCATAATCCCATGGAATCAGTTCAAAGCGCCCGCTTTCATGATTTAGATAGAGCGCATAGTTATGGACAAAACCGTCGTAATTCTGCATACAAATAATACCGACTAACCAAGATAAGTAGCGGTCGACGTTCAGGTACTTCTCAATATTCTGTTCGAATTCCGTATTTGTCCATGTATTAAGATTAAATATAAACTTTTCTAATTTTTCCTCGTCTCCTTCTCTCACTGCTTTATCTTCATATCCAGATAACAAAGTTGTTTTTGGCTTTTTATCCAAATCGCTCATCAAAGAAAAATTAGCATCTCCGTCTACTGCATAAAATATAGATCCATCCGCTAAATTTCTTTTTTTCAAAAATAGTTCATCTACCGATTCGAGCTGAAGATATATTCCTTCATTTTTCCCATTAATCTTAAGAGTGACAAACTGAGAGTGGGGAGATAAAACATCTAAAGAAGAGAAAAAATCGAGGGACAATTTGTTACGCATAAGCGATGGATCTTTGTATTCAGCGTTTAGGTGTATTTCTTTGGCGCGCTGAAATATTTTCGGAGAATAAAATTCAATATAATATGACTTTTTCTTCATCTTCCGAATATGGGAGCCTCTTAGGAGCAAATCAATATCGTAGCGTTTTTTGTTAAACTTCATCGTTGCCTGAACCGCTTCTTCTGACCAAATATCTCTTTGCATTTCCTTTAAATCTTTTACATTCACAAACAGAGCGTATTGAGGGACTTCTTTTTGCTTCATGATTCGACCACCTTTCTTCAATTATTAAAGTATATGAAGGGTAAATTCTCCATGATACCCCGCAGCATCAACTATTTCCGCAAACTCCACTTTTGACTCATATCAAGGACAAGCATCAGCGCGTATTCTATTAATGCAAGACCTAGTCCAATTGACAAGGAGGTTTTTGTATTGCATATTACACCTGAAAAAATTAAAGAGGCTGCTGAAGCCCTAGAATGTACAGAACTGAAATCTTTTATGTTTCAAGAGCCAACTGCTGGTCCACTAACAAGAAAGCGTCGCTCTTCTCGTAGCACTGGCCGCAGTAGCCGCCGTTCTACTCGCGGTACTCGTCGCTCTTCTCGCGGCACTCGCCGTTCTACTCGTCGTTCTACTCGTCGCTCTCGTCGTTCTACTCGCCGTTCTCGCCGTTCTCGCCGTTCTACTCGCCGCTCTCGTCGTTCTACTCGCCGCTCTCGTCGTTCTACTCGCCGCTCTCGTCGTTCTACTCGCCGCTCTCGTCGTTCTCGCCGTTCTTAATTTCCCTAAACACTCATCTTTATTGAAAAAAAAACGCCGAAGAGCCATGAGTGTCTTCGGCGTTTTTTTCCACTTATAGAAGAGGAACATTTGGAAATATACTAAGATGGAGCGTTATTCATTTTACATAGAAAAGGAGAGGTTTTATGAAAAAAAACAAACATCAAATTTCAACTTCATCAACAACAGATGTCGAAGAGATCAAACGTTTAAATGCGCAGTCTGGACTAACCTACAATGAAGTATTTGCACTTCTTGGAGAAAACTATTTGAAAAATCAACAGAAAAAATAATAAGCTGGGACTAGAAAATAACTTCTAGTCCTTATACTTTGAAAATCCCGGAAAACCCTTTTACTAAGGATGTTAATTGGTTCATGGCTCCCATCATCTGTCCCGCAGTATTCATCATTTTGTTCATATCGTAATTGCCATCACTCGATTTAAACTGAGACATTAGTGACTGAAATTGAGATGGCTGAGGCTTTTGCTGCTGACCTTTAGGATATGGATTAAAAGGCGCACCTGCATTGTTGTACATGGGCTGCTGGTACATTCCGTTCATATAGGGAATTTGCTGAGGGCCAAAAGGCATTTGTTGCTGAGCGTACGGATGTTGCGGCATATAAGCTTCCGTCCATGGCTGCTGGTGATACTGTGGAAATGGATGTACCTGACTTAAATCAAAACGTTCTGGTTGATGTTGCTCATAATACGGATAGTGCTTACTTGTATACATGCAAAATCAATACCTCCTTTTTAATATTACATAATATATAGTATGTATGCAGAAATAAGAGGTGACGTTCGTCTACTTGTACTTTTGGGGAACGCATTCAAAAATATGTAGGTTTCTGTCGAAAGTTTAAATTTTTCAAAAAAACGAGATTATTTAAATATATGGTACGATAAGAACAAGTGATACTACCTATACGTAGTGGCACAAATGGGGATTAGGAGGGAATTTACATGTATGTGAACGAACTTCAAGAAGCTTTTATTGCGGTGAAACAATATGAGCCGCAGTCAAGTAATGAATTACTCGATTTTGCTCAGCAGCAGTATTTAAAAGGTTTTTTAACTCCTATGAATTACAAAGCCGCTGTACGTGAACTCGAACAAATTGGAGCTACTAAGCCTGATTTTAGTGCACAAGATGATTAATTTTTTTACTACCACTGAGAAATCGGTGGTTTCTTTGTTTCCTATAAAGTGGACACATACTTCTTTTTTGACTTGTTTATACTATAAAGGCTTTAACGTAGTATTCAATAAAGGAGGTTTATTTCATGAGTCGTGGAAAACATTTTGATCATAAAAAACAAGGACAAAGTGCAGTAAATAAAACAAATAACGCCGTTGCTTCTAAACATACCGAAAAAGTTGATTATCATATCGATACAGTTGCTTCACAAGATCACCCAGCTGTTTCTATCCAATCACAAAAAGATTTTGATTAACTTTTTATTGATCATGATAAAATGCCTAAAGAGTTTTCTCTTTAGGCATACATAGAAAATCCCCACCTTATAAGTCTCAACGGAAGGCCGGGATTAATTATTCAATATCGACTCGAGCACATACTTATTTGAGTGATACATCTTTTTAAATCGCTTTTCTCGCGTCTCGGGATAAAATGACTGTAGTACAACGTTTTGTAAATTTTCTTTTAACGTCTCTACTTGATTAACATGAATATATTTTGGTCGCTCTTTCTTCAGCCATTCCGTTACGAGACTAGCCCATTCATCAAGTTCTTTGAAGAAAATGTCTCCATAAGGCTTTACTTCTTCAAAAAATTTCACTTCATAATTTTCTTCCTGTTGAATAGACGCTAATCGTTCTACAGCTACTTCATTATATTGAAACATGATCTCCGTACTTTTTTTCACATCTTCATTCATCGTTATTCGTCACCTCTACGATGACTATTGTAACATAAACAATCTTTATACTGTATGAAGAACCATTTCTCTTCGTCTTCTACTCCATTCTGTTTCGGAAGGCATGCTTTCATACACAGCTACTTCAATTTCTTGCAGCGATTGGTCAATGCGATGAACTTGTTCCATATATGTTTCTTCACAATGTGTAAATGCTTCATTTATAGATGTAGACATCGTTTTATCCACTAGATCTACTTGCTCTAGTAAGCTATCTAATAAAGTCATCATTTCGCTTGTTTTAACCATACTTTGTTTCATCGCCATCCCTCCAAATTTTCCTTTGCATAACGTATTCTCTTTTTTATTCAATGTCCCTTCACACATGACAAAACTAGTTTCTATTCGTCAAAGAAAGATGTTTTCGACATTTTCATTTATGGTGAATCGAAAGAGAACATATTGAAAACACTAGTATAGACATTTCAGCTAAGGAGATACATTCTGCTGCTGAACGTTCATTACAACATGATAGGAGGTGCCTAGATATGGCCAACAAACAGCAAAAATCACAGCCTAAAAATAAGCCTGAAACAAAAACCTACGGTGATCCTAAAAAGTTAAACGGTCCTAACCAGCCTTCTACTTAAGAACAAAACGGTCACTTGTGACCGTTTTTATTTACATTAACTACTTGCGCTACTTTCATTAATATATGCAGCTGCTTTTGCTTTTGAAGATACCACTTTGTAAAATGAACTTTCTTTGGAAAATGCGGCTTTTTCATGAGCTTTTGTTCCTCTTTTTTTGTTAAAAACCACTTTTCTCTCTTTTTTTCATGATGTCTAATAACCGGATACACCTTTCGAAGTGCAGGTGTACAACTGGTTTCATCCACAAAATACTGCTCATAATCGTATCTCGACCCCGTATGCTTTGTTTTCAAAGAAAATTCATAAAACAAGGGATAATACTTTTCATGAAATAATAAAGCCGCTAATTTCTTCCCCAAACCAATCCGGTTATTTACTTTTGTAAAATCATGAACAGAACAACCGTATAGCTCCCCTTTTGTAGTAGGAAAAAGGACGGAGCTAAAGTGGAATATATCTTGAAAAAAAAACAGCATACTTTTAAATACTTTATCTTGATAAAAAGGCTGTTCAATGACAGGCTTTTGAATAACGTGCTGCTCATTCACGATTAACGCATAAATAAGCTCCAGTTCACAAGGTTTCTGCATAAATTGCCTCCACTTTCCTTCGATAAAAGATGAAACATTTAAATAGGGAAGTAAATGAAGGTAAGAGACATGTTTTTTACGCGAAACAGCATACAATAGTAATTGCGGGAAGGCATCTTTGAAAATAAGCCAATTTGCTCTTTCATACGTCAAAAATAATAAATTGCGCGTTTGCTTTGATAACGCTTTTTTCATGATTTCCCCTTGCAAATCACACATATTCCACCCTGCGTTTCGGGATACCATACTTGCGAGAAATGCCCACTTTACTTCAGGATATCTATGATAAAAAGTTGCATAAGCTTGGGTTCTTGATATATTATCAATATTCAGCTTGTCTGTTGTTTTTTTAATCGCCGTCAACAGCGCTTGTTCCGAACTATTGAGTGACATCTCTTCATCTTCTTTCATCTATTTTTATTTGTAGGATTTGGTATAATAGAATTTGTTTGTTTAATAGATTTACACTAAAGGAGTGATGGTTATGATTCGCTATCCTAACGGAAAGGCCTATAAGCCATTGAATACCAGCAGTCCTTCCCCTAAAAAGCTAGAACCTAGCTATAGCAATCGTGGTATGACGCTGGAGGACGATTTAAACGAAACAAACGAATACTATGTTTCAAAAGGAATTGCCATTGTTCACAAAAAACCAACCCCTGTTCAAATTGTAAAAGTAGACTATCCGAAGAGAAGTGCCGCTGTTATCAAAGAAGCTTATTTTAAACAGGCTTCTACTACAGATTATAATGGCGTCTATAAAGGAAAACACCTTGACTTTGAAGCAAAAGAAACGAGAAATAAAACCTCATTTCCTCTGCGTAATTTTCATGAACATCAAATTGAACATATGAAGCAAATTGTGAAACAAAACGGGGTTTGTTTCGTTATATTAATGTTCTCTACTTTACAAGAAATATACTTGTTCGAAGCACAGTTCCTTTTTCCTTACTGGGATTCCATGAAAAAAGATGGACGAAAATCAATCCCTAAGGCAGATATTGAAAAAAAAGGACATTTCATCGAACTTGGTTACCATCCGAGAATCGATTACATAAAAACTATAGATAAATTATACTTTTAAGAGTATGATATATATGTTTACGGAAATCATTCTCTTACAATGCGTTGAAAGGTAGGAGTTTTTATGTCAGATAATTATCGCTCTCGTGAAGAACGACGAAGAGCTATGAATGACAACAAACCAGAAGGTAAATCTCAAGGAAAACCGAAAAAGAAGAAAAAAGGAGGCCTATTTCGTAAAATTGTTGCCGCAGTTTTACTGATAGGAATCATCGGGCTCATTGCCGGAGTGGGAACTTTTTTTGCTATGATAAGCGATGCTCCAAAAGTTGATGACTCGGTATTAAAAAACTCTTTTTCATCTAAAGTATATGCAAACGATGGAAAGACAGTTGTAAAAGAAATTGGAGCTCAAAAACGTACATATGTGCAATACGATGAAATCCCTCAAGTCGTCAAAAACGCATTTATCGCTACGGAAGACGTTCGTTTTTATAAACATCACGGCGTCGACTTTTACCGTATTGGTGGAGCATTAATGGCGAACTTTAAAGACGGCTTCGGTGCTGAGGGCGGTAGTACGATTACTCAGCAAGTGGTAAAGAATTCGTTCTTATCACCAAAGAAGACGGTTAAACGTAAAGTACAAGAAATGTGGTTAGCTTACCAGCTTGAGCGCAAATATTCGAAACAACAAATTCTTGAAATGTATTTAAACAAAATATATTTCGCATCAGGTGAAGTATACGGTATTGAACGAGCAGCTGAGAAATTTTACGGAGTTAAAAGCGTAAAAGATTTAACTCTTGATGAAGCTGCTATGTTGGCAGGCTTACCAAAAGCGCCAACTACTTATAACCCAGTTACAAACCCAGAGAATGCTACTAAACGCCGTAACACAGTATTAAACTTAATGGCTAAAAACGGCTTCATTACACAAGCCGAGGCCGACAAAGCAAAACAAGTAGATGTACAGGCTCACTTAGCTAAACAAACTGAATCAACATCTAAGTACGATGTATTTATTGATCAAGTAATCGAGGAAGTAAAAAAGAAAACAGACGCGGATCCATTTTCTGCGGGCTTAGAAATTTATACAACGCTTGACACGAATGCTCAGGACTATGTGGATGATGTGATGAATAACAAAGTAGTCAACTTCCCGAACGATAAATTCCAAGCAGGTCTTGTCGTTGTAGATAATGAAACAGGCGGTATTCAAGCAATTGGAGGCGGACGTAATCGTGTATCAGGCGGCTTAAACTTTGCAACAAATATGAGACGTCAGCCCGGCTCAACAATTAAGCCGATCTTAGATTACGGTCCAGCGATTGAGAACTTAAAGTGGTCTACTGGACAACCGCTAAAAGATGAAGAATATCATTATTCAAACGGCACGCCAATCCGAAATTTTGGACGCAACTATAAAGGTTGGGTTTCAGCGCGTGAAGCTTTAGGACGTTCACTGAACATCCCTGCTTTAAAAGCGTTCCAAGCAACCGGTGCGGACAAAGCAAAAGAGTTCGCTACAGGCCTTGGGCTAAAATTAGATGAAGAAGACGGCGAAGCTTATTCTGAATCTTATTCTATCGGAGGCTTCCGTACAGGTGTTACACCTCTACAAATGGCTGGAGCCTATAGTGCTTTTGCAAATGAAGGTATGTACAATGCACCGCATACGGTGACAAAGGTAAAATTCCCTGATGGAACAGAAATTGATTTAACGCCAAAACCAAAACGCGCAATGCAAGATTACACGGCATTTATGATGACGGACATGATGAAATCTGTTGTAAACGAATCATATGGTACAGCTCGTGCTGTTCGTACACCAGGATTAGAAATTGCGGGTAAAACGGGAACTTCGAACTTTAGTGCTGCAGAAAAGCAACGATACAATATTCCAGACGCTGGTGAAAAAGACGTTTGGTTTAATGGATTTACGCCAAACTATACGATTTCCGTATGGACAGGCTATGAAACTGCTAAAGACGGCTATATTTTAAGTCCTAACGAAACAGGCATGGCAAAAAATATCTTTAAGCATGTTATTACTCATATTTCTGAAGGCAAACCTAAAGGAAGTTTCAAGCAGCCGGACAGCGTAGTTGAACGTTCCGTGGAAAAACCAACGGGCAAAGACTTAAAACGCCCAAGCGGCTCTACTCCTTCGAGCCTAATTACGAAAGAATACTTTGTGCGCGGTACTGCACCGACAAAAGTATCTCAAACGTTTGTGAAGAAAGAAAAAGAAGAAAAGAAAGAAGATAAAAAAGAGGACAAAAAAGAGAAAAAAGACAATAAAGATGTGAAGCCCAAAATTACTGCTTCGTATAGCGGAGGAGCAATTTCAGTTAACTGGTCAGCGTCAAACGCAGCCAGTGATACGACCTTTACAGTCACAATGTCATCTCCTAACGGTTCTGAACAACTCGCATCTGGCGCAGGAGCCGGTGGAAAAACAATTTCCAATCCAGCAGCAGGCGCAACGTATAGTTTCACCGTAACAACAAATACGGGCGAAAGCGCTAGTTCTTCTGTAAAAGTCCCTGATTCATCAGATCAAGCTACCGAAGATAATTCTACTAAGCCTGAAGATGACGGAACAACGGACGATAATCAAAATGAAGACAATAGCAACACTGATCAAAACAACGGCTCTGATCAAGGTGACGATTCATCTACTAAGCCGGATGATAACCAAAACAGCAATAATGGCAGCAATAGTGACGGTAGCAATAGCGGTAATAACGGCAATACCGATAATAACAATAACGATAGCGGCAATACTAACGATGGTAATAACAACAATAATAACGGAGGCACAACTCCTCCTCCAGCAGACAACGGTGGAAGTGACTCAGGAAGTCAAACACCACAAACTCCTGCTACACCATCGACGCCGTCAACACCTGCTACACCGCAGCAAGAGCCAACAACTGAAAATTAACGTAGCAGTAAAAAGCCCCTACACGTGTAGGGGCTTTATTTCTTGTGAAGAATAAGCATTTTTGCATACTGCTTACGCAGCTCATTAAATAATTCTGTCAGCTGAATATACGCTTGATAAGAAGAAACTCGCTGCAGCAAAAACATAAGTCTCTCAGCACAGTTAATAGGCTTATAGGTTAGGTCCGCTATGTCTTCTTGCAGCCGGTTTAAACGCCGAACGGGCTGTCCATTAATCCAAAACAGTAAACTAATATACATAGCAGCAGCTTGTTTCATACAAGGCGCTGCTTCTTTTGCTTTTCGCTGAGAAAAAAGCGTATGCAGTTCTTCCCTTTGAGTTTCCCACTTTTCAAAAAATGGCCGTATGTTCTTTTGAACATCCCTCCAAGGTGTTTTCGTTTCTTTATGTACATCGTATAAAATATCATAAGTAAAATAATTTATTCCATTTTTTGTATCTAATTCAAGAACCCGATCTTCTTTTGAATAAAATGGTTCGCATATGAAATGTGACGGCACTTCAATCGGTAACATCTGTCTTCTTCTCTTTTCCTTTCATTCGTTTCTTTCCTTCTCGGCAAAGATCAAGAAGCGGGCAGACATGACATTGAGGAGACTGTGCTTTACAGTGATAGCGTCCAAAGAAGATAAGTCGATGATGCGTAACGGACCATTCATCTTTCGGAATTTTTCTCATCAGCGTTTTTTCTACTTCCAAAACGGAATCTTTCCACCTGCAAATTCCAAGGCGTTTACTTACACGTTCTACATGCGTGTCTACGGCTATTGACGGTACTCCAAAAGCTACGGATACAACAACATTAGCCGTCTTACGCCCTACTCCTGGAAGATTGGTCAGCTCATCACGATCTTTCGGAACTTCTCCTCCGTATTCATCAATGAGCATACGGCAGAGCTTTTGAATGTTTTTAGCTTTATTTCTATATAAGCCGATTGATCTAATATCTTGCTGCAGCTCTTCCAACGAAACGGCTAAATAGTCTTCAGGCGTTTGATATTTCTTGAATAAATCCGCTGTTACGCGGTTGACTAAAGCATCTGTGCACTGAGCAGATAGCGCCACAGCAATGACTAAATCAAAGGGATTCCGATGATTTAACTCACAGTGAGCGTCAGGAAACATTTCTGCCATAGCATCTAGGCACTGTCTGATTTGTTTTAACGTTAACATACTAGTTCTCCTTCTTCTTACAGGTAGTTCCCCCCTATTTTACAATAGGGTTCTTGTCAAATGCTACTTTTGTCCACATTCTTTTAAAAAAGCTGCTTCAAGATTCAATTACTTGGATCTTGAAGCAGCTTTTTATCCTGTCATTGCTCTAGCCAGTTAAAAAAAGGAATGGCTGATGTAGACTGAGAAGGGTTAACAGAAGATAGTTTTTTGGGCTGTTGATTTTGACGAAATTTTTGGCTATGCTTGCGGGCTTGATCAATGGTCTGAATGCCATTTTTCTTCCATTCGAATAAAATACGATCAATATACCGGAAGTTTAATTTTCCAGACATCACCGACTCTCTTAGTGCCGCTTTAATAATAATGGGGTCATGATGATCTTGATCAATCCACATCGCTAGCGTTTCGCATTCAAACGGAGACAATGCTCTGCCAAACTCTTTTTCAAACATTGTATATAAATTAAGCTCTTCTTGTTCTTCTTCGCTTTTTTCTACTTCTCTTGTTTCTTGCATCATATGATGAATAAGCTTTTCCCAAAGCGGTTTTAATGAATAACGTTCACAAATAAGGGCGTTTTGCTGTTGATCTTGCTCAATAGATAAAAAGCCGCGCTGAATTAATGCTCGCAGCGTATCCATACACACAGCACTTGAAATACTCATTTTTGCCGCCAATTCGTTAGGTGTCGGGAAACCTTCACCGCCTTCAATGGAAACATAAATATGCATTAACGTCATGAATTCCGTTTCGTTCATTCCCAAATCGCTATAGTGATTAAACAGCAGCTTCGGAATTGAAACTGTGCCTTGTTCAAACCATTCAATTAACGTTTCTTTTTTCATATCCGAACACCTCAGTAGTTAGTATATCATGAAGTTTATAGTCAAAGTAATAATTATTCGAAGCTAAAAAGCTTCTATGTAAAACTTTCCGCTGAAACCGTACCATTGCTCTGCACATATAAAATATATACGAACGATGACTTCCTTCCAAGAATATTACACTAACTTATTTTTTCGAGAATTGCAACTCCCTTTTAAGTTAGACTCTCTTCTATGTTTGCCGTTGTTTCCTTGTGATATAAGTAAAAACCTCGTTTTTCTTTTCTTTTTATGATTCATAAAAAAAGCTAAAAAAGTATCCTGACTACAGGAGTCAGAATACTTTTTCACTTCCTTACGGGTATAAACGGTTTAATAAGCGTGGGAATGGAATCGTTTCACGAACGTGTTCTACGCCGCTAATCCATGCTACTGTACGCTCAAGGCCTAAACCAAATCCTGAATGTGGAACTGAGCCATACTTACGAAGCTCTAAATACCACTTGTATGTTTCTGTATCTAATTTGTGCTCTTCTACACGCTGAGCTAAAAGCTCTTGATCATGAATACGTTCAGAGCCTCCAATGATTTCTCCGTAGCCTTCTGGTGCGATTAAGTCTGCACATAATACTACGTCTTCATTTGTTGGATCTGGCTGCATATAAAATGGTTTTAATGACGTTGGATAGTGTGTAATGAATACCGGCTTGTCATAGCTTTCTGCGATAGCCGTTTCATGCGGTGCTCCAAAGTCATCTCCCCATTGAATGTCTGTAAATCCTTTTTCATGTAAGAATTTAAGAGCCTCATCGTACGAAATACGAGGGAATGGCGCTTTAATTTGTTCTAACTTAGATGTATCACGGCCTAGTACATTTAACTCTAACTTACAGTTTGTTAAAACAGACTGTACGACATGAGACACATACTCTTCCTGTACTTTCAAGTTATCTTCGAATTGGTAGAAAGCCATCTCTGGTTCAATCATCCAAAACTCAATTAAATGACGGCGTGTTTTAGATTTTTCAGCGCGGAACGTTGGACCGAATGAAAATACTTTTCCAAGCGCCATTGCCGCTGCTTCCATATAAAGCTGTCCACTTTGAGAAAGATATGCATCTTCGTCAAAATATTTCGTGTGGAATAATTCTGTTGTTCCTTCAGGAGCACTTCCTGTTAGGATTGGAGGATCTACTTTTGTAAACCCGTTTTCGTTAAAGAATTCATACGTTGCACGAATGATTTCGTTACGAACCTTCATAACAGCATGTTGACGTTTAGAACGCAGCCATAAATGACGGTTATCCATTAAGAACTCTGTTCCATGTTCTTTTGGCGTAATTGGGTAATCAACAGCTTCATGAATAACTTCAAGGCTTGTAACTGTTAACTCATAGCCAAACGGTGAGCGCTCATCTTCGCGTACCACACCTGTTACATATAGTGATGATTCTTGCGTCATAGATTTAGCTAATTTAAAAGTTTCTTCTTCTACTTCAGCTTTTACAACTACCCCTTGCATGAATCCTGATCCATCGCGCAGCTGTAAAAAGGCAATTTTACCACTTGAACGTTTATTCGCTAACCAAGCACCAATTGTTACTTCTTTTCCTACATGCTTGTTTGCTTCTGAAATCGTAATTTTCACGATTAATATCCCTCCAAAAAACTTACATTTCGTAATTATGTATGCCATCCTATTATACATTTCGACAAACATAATAACAAGTAACAAACAAAAAGAGCCTTCTAACACGTGTGATTTGTGCTAAAAGGCTCTTTTGTTTTTAAATATAATCTTTTTTATTTCATATGACGAGTCATGAATGATTGAATTCGTTCCAATGCCTTTTCTAGCAGATCTAGTGATGTAGCATAAGAAAGACGTACGTTTTCAGGTGAACCGAATCCTGATCCAGGCACTAGCGCTACCTTCTCTTCTTCTAAAATAGCTTCTACCCATGCATCAACTGTATCAAAGCCAGTTAACTTTGCAGCTTCAATTGCATTAGGGAATAAGTAGAAAGCACCCTGTGGTTTTAAGCATGAGAACCCTGGAATGTTAATCAGCTTTTCATGAATTACGTTTAGACGCTCTTCAAAAGCTTGTCGCATCATTTCCACCGGCTCCTGAGTGCCGTTATAAGCAGCAATTGTTGCATATTGAGCAATAGATGTTGGATTTGACGTGCTGTGACTCGCTAGGTTTGTCATCGCTTTAATAACTGTAGCATCACCAGCTGCATATCCAATGCGCCAGCCCGTCATGGAATGTGACTTAGAAACACCGTTAATGATAATTGTTTTTTCTTTTAACGCTGGTGAAAGCTGTGCAATCGATACATGTTCATTTTGACCATACACAAGCTTTTCATAAATTTCATCTGATACGATAAAAATATCGTGCTTCAAGCAAACTTCTCCTAAAGCTTGAAGCTCTTCTCTTGTGTAAATCATACCCGTTGGGTTGCTTGGTGAATTGATAATAACAGCTTTAGTTTTAGCAGTAATAGCCGCTGCTAATTGTTCAGGTGTGATTTTAAATTCGTTATTTTCAGAACCTTCAACGAATACGGGTGTACCTTCTGCTAACTTTACTTGCTCAGGATAACTTACCCAGTAAGGAGTTGGGATAATTACTTCGTCACCTTCGTCTAACAGAACTTGAAATAACGTATACAGTGCGTGCTTAGCACCTGTACAAACAATAATTTCAGAAGGTGAATACGTCAGGCCTTGATCGCGTTTGAATTTTTCAATTACCGCTTCTTTTAATGGTGCAAGACCGCCTGCTGGCGTATATTTTGTCTGACCATCATTCATTGCTGTAACAGCCGCTTCTAAAATGTGCTGCGGCGTATTAAAATCAGGTTCCCCTGCTCCAAGTCCAATCACATCATGACCAGCCGCTTTCAATTCTTTCGCTTTTGCTGTAATCGCTAATGTTGATGATGGCGTTAATGCTGATACACGTTTTGCTAACTTCACTAAAATCTCCCCCTATGAACTAAAGCTATAATCAGCCCGCAGGCTGATTATAGATAAAAAATTGGCTTCATTTTCATAAAGCGCTGAAATCTTATATTATGACACATATGACATTTCATATGGTATAAACGATTTATGATTGAGATAAGCTGTATCGTTTTATAAATTCACCGCTAGAGAAATCAAGATAATAGTATGTTAAATGTTTCTTATCTTTATCCACATATGTTACTTCCCACAGCGGCTTTTTATTTTCAATGCCTAGGCGCACCGACTTAATTTCCTGCGGATTTTTATCATTTTTCACAATGGAAATGGCTTTCTCTTTTGTGATCCCGCTGCTTGCTTTCTTTAAAACAGCTGTTTGTTTTTTGCTTTTAGGCACCCAAGCAATTACCTTTTGATTGCTTCGGTTTGTACCTTCTACTACATAAAATGCATGATTGCCGAAATATGGCTGGGTGCTTGTGACAGATTTCAAATTAAATTCTTTTTTTGCTTGGGATGCTGCTTTTTCCTCAGCAGACTGAACATCCTTCACAGACGAGTGATAAATGCTAAAAGAAATGCCTCCGATAATTAAAAGCACAGCAGCTACCGCTACAATAATTAACTTTTTCATAAAATCCCTACTTATGTACGATAAATTGTAAATACAGCTTTGCTTTGATCTTCTTCATCTAACGCTAATCCGAACATCAAATCTTGCTTTTTCAACGTGCGATTCAAACTATCAACAATTTTATATAAATCCGAGGAATTTTCCACGCGGACAGTTGATAATACTTCAATCCTGCTTTCCATTGTAAACCTCCTAGCTCGTCTATCACGACGCAAAAATGACGATATCCGTATTATAACAGGTATCAAAAACCATCGTCATCTTTTTCACTCATCAATCCAGCCCGTACGTTTTGCGTAAAAACCGAATAAATAAGTAAACATATATAATATTATAAGGAATTTACCTCTTTTTGCAAAAGGAAATTTGTTTATTTTGCAGAAAATTTCATCACATCATAGGATTTTAGCGACATTTTAATAGAGTAAGCGCTCCCCTCTCTTACGTCATATAATTCAATCCATTCAGCTGTTAAATTTGAAAGCAGTCGAGGGGAATAGGAACGCCCTGGTTTCGTAAACGCAACGGCAAGCTGTATATCTAATTGCTTCAAAAATGTATTCGAAAAAAACGTTCCCTCTCCAAAATTAGGAATTTTCAATATATCTACATGAGTAAGGGGAATGCGTAAAAACTTTTCCTCTACTTCATCTGAGCCGCTCATGGCATATAGAACTCGGTGCTCTCCAATCGTAAATAATAGATCCATAGCCGCTGTTTTTTGCTTCGATGCATGCAAGACATCAACGTGTATATTATCCGTTAACTGAAATAAATCATTTTCTTTCCACTTCTCTGTTTGAAATTCCGCCTGGTACTGAGCCGGCACAATAATACGCTCTATATGATAATCCTTCACAGCTCGCTGAACATTTGAATCATAGTACTTTTGCTGTTTCGTAATTATTAATTGGTTGATTTTTTTTACTTTATATCGCTGCAGCCACTTGTTTAGCTCCGGATAGGAAGATGCACTCCCGGTATTTACTAAAATCGCCTCACCGCTTCCATCTTGAATCAGACTTGCTTCTCCATCTGAAAGAGGCAGAAAGGTGATCACTACTTCATCAGCTTGCAAACCAAAATCTACGTTTTTAATGACGGCTGCTGAAACCGAACAGGTCATAAAACTAAAAAACAGTACAGCACTTAGCAATATTTTAATCATACACTGTCCTCATTTGCTTATCATAGTATATTACTATCGTCTCTCAAGTGAAGAAACAGTATGCATAAAAAAAGACTTAAGCTATGCTCAAGTCTTTTCATTCCACCATTCTTTGTAGTCCAGTAAGATATTTGAAAACGTTTTTTGAACAACCTGGACTTTTGGAAGCGAGTGAAGGAAATGGTATCCATATGCTGTTCGCGTAATACGATTATCAAAAATAAATATAGCTCCCCGGTCACTTTTTGAACGAATCAACCGTCCAAATCCTTGTTTAAAACGGATAACGGCTTGAGGAAGTGAATAATTCATAAAGGGACTTTTCCCTTCTTTTTTCATCTGCTCAAATTTAGCTGTCAACAGAGGTTGATTTGGAGATGAAAAAGGAAGTCTGACTATTACGAGACATGATAATAAATCTCCTGGCAAATCAATTCCTTCCCACAGACTGTTTGTACCCAAAAGAATGGAATGCTCAAATTGACTGAAGTCTTTTAACAGTCTATTGCGATTTCTAGTTGTGACTCCTTGACCAAGCAGGACAAACTCTTCAAGATCGTTTAACTCTTTCAAATAACCATATGTAGCTTTCAACATGTCATATGAAGTAAAAAGCACCAGCATACGGCCATTTGTTACTTTGGCTACGTCAAGAATACTTTCTGCCATCATAGCGCTATACTCATATAATGATACTTCGTTAACAGCAGGCATATCCTGAGGAATATAGACTCTAGCTTGCTTCTCGTAATCAAACTCGGAAGGAAGAATGAGTTGAGCAGGCTGAAAGTCATATAACCCTAGCTCTTGAATTAAATAATCAAATGTTCCATTCACCGTCAATGTAGCCGATGTTAAAATAACGCTTTGTTTCTTAGCGAAAAATTCATCAGCCAGCGTATCGGCAATGGAAGTAGGCTGACTATAGATATACGTAGCATTTGCTGCTCCTTTTGGCTCAATTTCAAACCACGTTACGTAATTGCTCTGCTGTTTGAACAAAAGCTTTTCTATTTGCTGAGATATATGCTCAAATCCTTTAACAGCCGTTTGAAATTCATGAAGAGATGACTGTTCATTTTTTGTGGCTTTGTCATATAGATCGTCAAAGGAATGTCTTGCCCCATCATTCCATGTAAAAAGATCGTGAATTAAAAAACGAATGCGCGACGCTGCTTCTTGAATAGCCGTCCAGTAATGCCCATGCTCTTTTTCCACTTTATACCGATAGCTGCTCCTTCCAATCTCGCCCTGCTGATTGCCTGTTCTTTTTTGAACAAAAGAATGAATCAAACGAAATAAGTCATCGCACTCCGAATGAAGCTGCACAAACAGATTTTGAAGAAATTCAGTGTTAAGCTCGATGCTATATTTTACAAGCGTATGGTGAACTTTTTTTAACAGCCCTTTGTCTTGAATGGTTCCGATTCGGTTTAATAGCGCATGAACCGCAAAATAATCTAAGCGCTCTCCCAGTTCTTCTCCGGCAATGTCTTCTAAGTGATGAGCCTCGTCAATAATAATTTGTTCATAATCAGGTAGCAGCTCATGATTACTCATCACATCCATCAACAGTAAGCGATGATTTGTCACTACTATATGGGCATTTTGCGCTCTGTTCTGCGCTCGTTCATAAAAAGAATAAAGCTTCCAAGGATGCTTAAAGTCACTTGGAGACGGATTGCTTTCATTTAGCTGTTCCCAAAAAAGTTTACCCCCAGAAGGCAGGTTTATTTCATCGCTGTCGCCCGTTTCCGTTTCGGTCAGCCAAATAAGCAGCTTCGCTTTTGTGAGGATCGCATCGTAATTATTATTTCGTTCTTTTAAGAGCTGAATGAATTTTCTTATACTAATGTAATGTTCTCTTCCTTTTAAAACAGCTGCTGTGACAGGAAACGGCACAATCTTTTCTAAAATGGGCACATCTTTTTCGATGATTTGCTGCTGAAGCGTTACCGTGTTAGTTGAGATAATGACTGGGTGGTGATGAACAGAAGCATAAAACACGGCAGGAACTAAATAAGCGTAGGTTTTACCAATACCGGTCCCCGCTTCAATTAAAGCATGCTCGTTGCCTGCAAAGCACTCTTGTACAAAGTTCATCATCTCCCACTGCCCTTTTCGTTCTTCAAACAATGGCAGAGCCTGATGGAACAGCTTTTGCTTTTCAGTTTCAAATATTTCGTAAGTATGAGAGTGCTGCTTTTCATTAGCTGAATGCGGCTGATATTTGTTTAGCGCAATGCCGTGTATGAATTCATAAGAATCATCCTCGGCATAACTTTTATCATCTATAACTTGTTGAATCAGTTCTCCAATTTCACTTTTAAAGTGTAAGCTTAGCGCGTATAGCTGCTTCAAGGTTGTTAAAGGGAGCTTCTTTAATTTTTCAATTAGTAAAAGTAAAATACGTGCCGTTACTTCTGCATCACTATCTGCTTGATGAGGGTTTTCATGTTCAATATGTAAATACTCAGCTAATTGACTAAGTTTGTACCCATCAACTGTAGGCAGCAGAATCCGGGCCAGTTCGACGGTATCCACGGTTGAATTATAAAGCGTCTCCATCCCGCACTGATAGAGTTCTTCTTGTAAAAAAGTTAAATCAAATGCCACATTATGTGCAACAAAATAAGCATCATCTAGCAATTCTATAATTTTAGGTGAAATTTCTTCAAATAAAGGCGCATCTTTCACCATATCATTTTGAATGTTAGTTAGTTGTGTAATAAAAGGCGGAATATCCATACCAGGATTTAAAAAACTAGAAAAACGTTCAACAATTTTGCCGTCTTCTACTATGACAGCAGCAAATTGAATCATTTTATCTCCTTGTTTTGGAGAATGTCCCGTCGTTTCAAGATCTACCACAACAAAGCGTTTATTCACGGTCAACACCTCGCAAGTCTGTCTTTTTATAGTATAAAGTGAAAGCCTGCTCTATATGCTTTAAAAGCGCAACTCCTTCTCGTGAAAAACAGAGAGGCTTTCATACATAGAAGTTTTACTTTAGTGTGTATAGAGGTTTATACCGTTCACTTACTAGCGTATGTATTCAAATAAAAATCCCCCTCATAAAGGGGGACTGTTCTTATAGAATTGTACCAGCTGGTTCTTGTTTAAGCAATTGTTGGATTTTATTCTGCTCATTCATAATCGCTACGGTTGGATGATGGTGAGCTACTTCTTCATTTGCTACGAGCGCATAAGAGATAATGATGACGATATCTCCAGGCTGCACGAGTCTTGCAGCAGCTCCATTTAAACAAACTACGCCGCTCCCTCGTTCGCCGGGAATCACGTACGTTTCCAAGCGAGCTCCGTTATTATTGTTTACAATTTGGACTTTTTCGTTTGCTGCGATTCCTACTGCGTCGATAATATCTTCATCAATGGTGATGCTGCCAACATAATTTAAGTTGGCTTCAGTGACATGAGCTCTGTGTATTTTAGCGTTCATCATCGTGCGAAACATTTAGTTATCCCCCTGTACGTCTACAATTACATTATCAATTAAACGAGCTTTAGAGAATTGAACAGCTAAAGCGATAATGATTTTTCCAGCGGCTTTCTTAATTGGTTTTAGCTCTGGATACGTATAAACCTCGATATAATCCACTTTACCGCTCGTATGTTGCTCAATTTCTTTTCGAATGGTCCCTTTAATGATTTCTACTTGCTTCTCTCCGCCTTCAAGAAGCTGCAGAGCGCTTTGTAAACTCTTAAATAAAACAGGTGCCTCTTCTCTTTCTTTATCTGTTAAATATACGTTACGAGAACTTTTAGCTAATCCATCTGCTTCTCTCACCGTATCTACTGCTCTAAGCTCCACCGGGAAATTAAAATCTTCAATTAAACCATCTACTACAGCAACTTGCTGCGCATCTTTTTTACCAAAGTATGCACGATCTGGGGTTACAATGTGAAAAAGCTTTGTTAGTACCGTGGCTACTCCGTCAAAATGACCAGGGCGCTTCTGTCCACACAATACGTCTACACGATCTCTCACGGTTATAGCAACTGAACGGCTTGACTTATACATTTCCTCTACTGAAGGATAAAATAAATAGTCGACGTTAGCTTCTTTTGCCACGCGCTCATCGCGCTCAAAATCTCTTGGATACGTATCAAAATCTTCATTTGGTCCAAATTGAGTCGGGTTCACAAAAATACTTAGCGCCACTACTTCATTTTCTGTGCGAGCTGCTCCAAGCAGAGTAGCATGGCCTTCATGCAAATAGCCCATCGTCGGGACAAATCCAATTGAACGTCCAAGCTGCTTTTCTTTTTTCATCTCCTGCTGCATGTCTTTAATTGTTGTAATGACTTTCATCTTATTTCCCTCCGTACAGTGCCGTTAACTGCTCTTCTTTCATTGAAAAAGTATGTGCTTCTTTCGGAAACTCTCTTTTTTTCACTTCACTTACATACTGAGAAAGCCCTTGTAAAATAGGCTCATTTATTTTCGCAAATGACTGAACAAATTTGGGCACACGCTCTACGCCGTACGTTAATACATCGTGGTATACAAGTACTTGACCATCCGTGTCAGCTCCTGCTCCGATTCCGATTGTTGGAATGCTTAAGCGTTCAGCTACTTGTTTTGCTACTTGTTTAGGAACACACTCTAATACAACAGCAATAGCTCCCGCCTGCTCACACTTGATTGCGTCTTGGATTAGCTGTTTGGCTTCTTTCGCTTCTTTCCCTTGTACTTTATAACCGCCCAGAACACCGACAGACTGAGGTGTTAACCCGAGATGTGCAACAGCCGGAATACCAGCTTGCGTCAATTCTGAAATTGTATAGAGAACATCGTTTGCACCTTCTACTTTTAAAGCATGAGCTCCGCTTTCCTGCATAATGCGAGCAGCATTTTTCATCGTGTCTTCTTTCGACACGTGATAGGACATAAACGGCATGTCGGTGACGATAAATGTATCACTAGCCCCTCTTTTAACCGCTTTTGTATGATGAATCATATCATCTACCGTTACAGGAATCGTAGAGTCATATCCTAAAACGACCATTCCTAGAGAGTCGCCTACTAAAATCATGTCTACGCCTGCTTCTTCAGCGTACTTAGCTGACGGATAATCGTACGCAGTCAGCATCACAATTGGTTCATTGTTTTGTTTCATACGTAAAAAATCTAATTTTGTTTTCACTAACTTTCTCCTCCTTCTCAGAGGAGATGAGCGCACGTCTGCACACAAAAAAGCCCTTCTACCTATAAAAGGAAGAAGGACTTTGACAGACTTCATCTATAAAAAGCACACTTTACCTAATGTGCTTACCTACGCGTCATCCCTCTGTCCTAGTCCTTAATGGATCAAGGCAGATTTATTGTCGTATTAAAAATAAACAAACGAGTATCAAGTGAAGTTCTTTCGATACTACCTTGATACTCGTATTATAATAAAAATTTCTTTATTTTTCTACTATTTTTTAGCAGAGAGCTCAATATCTGCAGAATGAATTCGGTGTATAACACCTTCATCGTCTTCAATCAATAAAACGCCTTCATCTGTTATACCTTTTGCGAAGCCTTCAATGTTGGCTGTCATCGTCCGTGCTATAATTCGCTTTCCAATGCTGATTGCATACGTTTCCCAAAGAACTTTAATTAAACCAAAGCCATTTTTTAAGTATTCTTCATAAAGGGTTTCTAACTTTAAGAAAAACGCTTGCATCAAAGCGGCACGATTAATTTCTTCACCTTTTTCAATACGTAAAGATGTGGCAATGTGTTTGATTTGTTCATTAAAATCCGTTTCCTGCTGATTCACATTAATGCCGATTCCAATGATGACCGAATGAATCCGGTCAAAATCAGCCTGCATTTCCGTTAAAATCCCAACTAGCTTCTTCCCATTTAATAAAACATCATTCGGCCATTTAATGTCTGGAGAAAGGTTCGTCACTTCTTGAATAGCCTGTACAACAGCGACTGCTGATAGTAAAGTCAGCTGAGGAGCCTGCTGCGGAGGGATAGAAGGACGCAGTATAATACTCATCCAGGCACCAGTATATTTTGGGGAGTACCACGCTCTATCAAGTCTTCCTCTTCCTGCCGTTTGCTCTTCAGCAACTACGACCGTTCCTTCTTTTGCTCCTTCTTGAGCAATTCGATGAGCAATTTTTTGAGTAGAATGCACGCTTTCCTCATAGTGAATATACTGGCCGATTTTTGTTGTTTGAAGTCCTAATAAAAGCTCGTTGCTGCTTACTTTGTTCGGCTTCCCAACAATGCGATAGCCTTTTTTACGAACAGCTTCAAGTTCATAGCCGTCTTTTCGCAGCTCTTCGATATGCTTCCATACAGCTGTTCTTGAACAGCCTAATAAATCGCTGATCTTTTGGCCGGACACATAGTCCCCATCTGCGTTCGTAAACATTTCAAGCAGCGTTCTTCTTATATCTGACTGCAAGACTGCACCCACTTTCTTATTGAAGATTTCGTGTTCATTAACTCATTGTATAGAACTTTTTCCTCAATTTCTTTTAATAGTTGAGACACCCATGGACCACCCTTTTTACCTGTCCATACTAAAAGATCTTGACCATTTATATCTAAATCTTTTAAAGAATGAATAGGCAGCTCGCTATAGATGTAAAGAAGCTCATGTTCATTCATATACTCATTGCTTCGAAGAAGTTGTAAAATACGATTCACGCTCACGCTGGCCTGCTCTCCAATTGTATACATGATGCGTTTTGACCATCCATTTTCCAAAACGTCCCGAAGACCAATAGACTGAAGCTGAATATCTTTAATTTGCTTATTAGATAATTTCCAGCTTTTAAAAAATGCCTGCTTGTCTTGAATGTCGAGCAGATGTACAAGAAGTGTCCACGACTCCGATACTCGCTGAAGCATCATCCAATCGTGTGCACAAACAGATCGGAATTTTTGCGGATCTACATTCAATTCGGGCAAGTAGCGATACAGCTCCGTATCTGCTACAAGTGCTAATGCTAAAGACGGCCGCTTTCCGCTCAGCATTTTTTCGAATTCAACTGTAATGCGTTCAATAGAAACATGCCTCAGTAGTTCACCGTATTGCTGAATGGCTCTTTTAGTTTGATCAGACAGCGAAAACGCCAGCTGACTGACAAAGCGAACGGCTCTCATCATACGAAGAGCATCTTCATGAAAGCGTTCTTTAGCATTTCCGACAGTACGAATTAACTGGTTTCGTAAATCTTCCCTTCCATTAAATGGATCAATAATTTCTCCTTTTGCATTCATAGCCATTGCATTAATTGTAAAATCGCGACGCTGCAAATCTTCTATCAAAGACGAAATAAACGTAACGGACGAGGGACGACGAAAATCATCATATTCTCCCTCAGAGCGAAAAGTGGTCACCTCATAGGTCTCGTTCTCATGGACAACGACAACCGTACCATGCTCGATTCCTACATGAATCGTCTTAGGAAAGAGTTCCATCACTTGTTCCGGCCTAGCTGACGTAGCGATATCAATATCTCCAATCGTCCGATTTAAAATGAGATCCCGGACCGCTCCTCCAACAAAATACGCTTCGTAACCGGCTGTCTCCAGTTTTTCAATAATATAAAGCGGATGAATGAACGGTTCTTTCATAACGTCCTCCATTCTTCAACCCTGTACCAATTTATAATAAAGTTTTTCATATTGACTCACAATCTCTGTTGAATGAAATTTATGATTAACTGCGCTTAGAGACGCTTCCCTCATTTGGTGATGCAGCTGTTCATTTTCAAGTAGCTGAATTGCTTTGCTCGCTGCCTCTTCGACGTCTCCAACTTCGCAAATATATCCTGTTTTTTCGTGTTCAATTACTTCGGGAATTCCGCCTATATTTGTTCCGATGCATGGAACACCACAAGCCATAGCTTCTAAAAGTACAAGCCCAAAGCTTTCTTTTTCAGATAATAACAGTTTTAAATCGCTAATCGAATATAATTCTGCTACATTTTCTTGTTTCCCAAGAAATAACACAGAATCTTGAAGATTTAGCTCTTTTACCAATTGAGACACAACCGTCATTTCAGGGCCGTCTCCTACAAGCAGCAGCTTAGACTGAAGCTTTTCATTAATAATAGCAAATGTTTTGACTATATCTGTAACTCGTTTGACTTGACGAAAGTTTGAAATATGAATAACGACTTTTTCATTTTCTAATATGCCATACTCCGCTTTTAAATACTGAACTTCTTTTTTATGATAAACTCGTTCATCAATAAAATTATACATCGTTTCAATTTCTTTATCTGGACTAATTAAATGGTGAGTTTGATCAACAAGTGACTGAGATACAGCCGTCACTGCATCTGATTTCTCAATTCCAAATTTAATTAAGTCTTTTAACGATGGATCCTCTCCTAGAACCGTAATATCTGTTCCATGAAGAGTCGTCACAATTTTCACTTCGTGCTCTACCATTTGTTTAGCTAAAATCCCGCAAACGGCATGGGGGATTGCATAGTGCGTATGAATAATATCAAGCTTTTCTCTTTTAGCCACTTCAGCCATTTTACTGGATAAAGCGAGATCATACGGAGGGTATTTAAAGACGGAGTATTGATTTACATCTACTTCGTGAAAATAAATATTTGGATATACTTTCGTCAATCTAAAAGGCATGCTAGAGGAAATAAAATGAATTTCGTGCCCCTTTTCAGCCAGCAGCTTCCCTAGCTCCGTTGCTACCACTCCTGAACCTCCAACGGAAGCATAACATGTAATACCAATTTTTAACTTCATTTATTTTCCACCTACTAAATCGTCGTACATCAAAATCGGTTTTTTAGATAAAAAACCTTCACCGTAAGCTATCCCGACTTCTTTGCCAAATAACCGCTCTCTGCTCTCTACCGTTTCAATATATCCGTTTACGAGCGGCGTATCAAACGTATCTGCTGTTTTTATAAATTGACTTTCATAAGCCTCTAGACTAGCTACTTTCTTTTGAAACGTGCTTGATACATCTACGATAAAATCTGGCTTATGAAATCCATTTATCATATAGAAATATAGAGACTCCGCACGATGAGCTTTTTGCTTCTTATCATCTATATAATTTTTAACGCCAGCGGAAAACATGGCCTCTTCTACAAGCTTTGCACAATTTCCATGATCAGGATGACGATCTTCAAAATAAGGAGCAAATATAATCCTTGGTTGATACGTGCGAATGACTGATGCAATTTCAGCTATATATTCTGGCTTTAAAAACAAACCTCTGTCTGGCAAATGCAGATGAATTCGCTCATGAACATCTAAGACTTCAGCTGCTTTAGACGCTTCTTGTTTTCGAATTTCAACCGTTCCGTTTGAAGAAAGTTCAGCTTGCGTCAAATCGCAAATAACTACCTTCAAACCTTGTTCACTCATTCTTGCAATGGTTCCACCCATGCCGATTTCTACATCATCGGCATGAGCACCAAAGGCAAGGATATCTATTGTTTCTTTCATTATCTTCACCCTATTTTTTTATAATTGAACGCCAATGCAAATCGCCTCGTTCAAGTCCATGAATTAAAATCTCTGCTGTTCCCATATTCGTTGCAAGAGGAACCGCATAGACGTCACATAGACGCATCAGAGCTGAAATATCAGGTTCATGAGGCTGAGCTGTTAACGGATCGCGGAAAAAAATAACCATATCCATTTCATTTTGAGCAATTAAAGCTCCTATCTCCTGATCTCCTCCAAGCGGTCCTGATTGAAAGCGGTGAACCTGCAAACCTGTTGCTTCTGAAATACGCGTTCCTGTTGTTCCTGTTGCGAACAGCGAATGTTCCTGTAAAATCGCTTGATAGGCTGTTGTGAATTGTACCATATCATTTTTCTTTTTATCATGTGCAATTAAGGCGATTTTCATTTTTCTCGCTCCTTAGTCAATAATATTTTCTAACCCATATACAAGTGTGTCTACGTTCATAACTGTGTCAACAGCTAGCTTCACACCTGACATAAAAGAAGCGCGGTTGTATGAATCATGACGAATTTTTAACGTTTGTCCAAATCCTCCGAACATCACTTCTTGGTGAGCAATCAGTCCTGGCAAACGTACGCTATGTAGGCGGATTCCTTCATAATCTGCACCGCGTGCGCCCTCTAGTAATTCTTTTTCCTCAGGGTGGCCCTGTTTTTTTGCTTCACGAACTTCACTGATCAGCTCCGCTGTTTTTAAGCCTGTTCCTGATGGTGCATCTAACTTTTGATCATGATGCATTTCAATGATTTCTACATCATCAAAGTATTTAGCTGCCATTTGTGAAAACTTCATCATTAAAATAGCGCCAATCGCAAAATTAGGTGCAATAATACAGCCAAGTTCCTTCTCTTCAGCAAGCTGCTTTAATTCTTTTAAATCTTCTTCTGAAAAGCCAGTTGTTCCTACAACAGGTCGTACTCCATATGTTAAAGCTGTTTTAGTATGAACGCGTCCAATTTCAGGTGTTGTCAAATCAACTAAAACATCTGCCTTAACGTCTTGAAAACATTTTTCAATATCCGTGTAGATCGGCGCTTGTACATTTGGCATTCCTTCAATATCACTTATGTATTTTCCTTCATTGATACGATCCACCGCTGCTACTAATTCAAAATGCTCTGTTTCTTCTATTAATAATACAGCTTCTTTTCCCATACGACCTCTTGGTCCTGCAAGTACAATTCGAATTTTGTCCATTCTTTTTCTCTCCTTAGTCTTCTTTTTTCGTCCAGCGATCTTTGTCACGCGTATTAAATTTATTCATAACGCGATCATGCGCTTCTTGTAAATCAATATTTAATGAATTTGCAAAGCAAATTAATACAAATAAAATGTCGCCCATTTCTTCTTCGACCGTACGTTCTGCTTCAGTCGTTTTCTTCGGCTTTTCACCATAATAGTGGTTAATTTCGCGCGATAATTCGCCCACTTCTTCCGACATTCTCGCAAGCATAGCAAGAGGACTAAAATATCCTTCTTTAAATTGGCTAATATATGCATCAACTTCTTGCTGCATTTGCTCCATCGTTTTTTTTGACATCTTTTTATTTCACCTCTTTTAGAAGTACACTCAGCTTACTATTATAACATCTTTACTTCAAATTATTTAGTGTAATTACTTCTTCTTACCACGCCTTTGTCAGATGCTCTTTCACAATATTCCTCACGTTTCCCTTAATTCTCAAAAATCTGTCTATATTTTACGAATTGAGGATACTACTAATACATAGCACTAGAAGAAACATCATCACTTTTTACTATTTTCAAAAATCTTTTCGATAGTTATTTACGAAATGAAATATATTCCTTTATGATAAGGTAGTGCAAAAACGGTCATAGGAGGTTTGTAAGTATGAAAGGTCTCAGATTAAAAAATATTATTTTTATACTGCTTGGTTCTGCTATATTTGCGTTTGGACTTGTTAATTTTAACATGCAAAACAATTTAGCTGAAGGTGGATTCACAGGCATTACCCTGCTTTTATTTTTCTTATTTAACATTGATCCCTCTTATTCTAACTTAGTGTTAAATATTCCTTTGTTTTTTGTAGGGTGGAAACTATTAGGGAGAACAGCATTTATTTATACCATGCTCGGAGTTGTTAGCTTATCGCTATTTTTATGGATATTCCAGCGCTTTCCGGTGAATATGCCCCTGCGCCATGATATGACTCTAGCAGCTCTTTTTGCCGGTGTTTTTATTGGAGTGGGTCTTGGCATTATTTTCAGGTTTGGAGGAACAACAGGAGGAGTCGATATCATTGCCCGTGTTGTTCAAAAATATATCGGGTGGAATATGGGGAAAACGATGTTTCTTTTTGACTTTATTGTGATTAGTGCGTCTCTCATTTATTTATCCTACCGAGAAGCTATGTACACACTTGTTGCAGTCTTTGTCGCTGCACGGGTTATTGACTTTATGCAAGACGGTGCGTATGCGGCCAAAGGCGCAACCATCATTTCGAATCATAACGAAGCCATATCGGATAAAATTATGAAAGAAATGGATCGAGGCGTGACGATTTTAAAAGGACAGGGTTCTTTTTCTAAGCAAGATACCAACGTGCTATACTGCGTTGTTAGTAAAAATGAAATTTTCCGTTTAAAGCAAGTTATTACTTCTGTAGATCCACACGCCTTCGTTGCAGTTACGGATGTTCATGATGTCTTAGGTGAAGGATTTACCCTTGATGAAAATAAAAAACCGCTTGAAAGATAAAAAAATACCGCTAATGCGGTATTTTTTTATTAGTCGTCGTTATTCATTCCTGTATAAATCATGATTAAACGAACCAACTCAAGAACTGCTACTGCTGCGGCTGCTACGTATGTTAAAGCCGCTGCGTTAAGCACTTTGCGCGTCTCGCGCTCTTCGTCATTTCGAATCGCTCCGACTGAGACGATTTGCGTCATCGCTCGGCTTGAAGCGTTAAATTCAACAGGCAGTGTTACAACTTGGAATACGACCGCTGCTGCCATGAAGATAATACCTAACAATAGCAACGGCTTAATCGACGCGATAATTCCAATCATAATTAAAATCCAAGAAGCGTTTGATCCAAGGCTTGCCACCGGCACAAGCGAGTGGCGAAGGCGTAAAAACGAATAGTTTTCTTTGTCTTGAATCGCGTGTCCCACTTCGTGAGCCGCAACGGCAGCGCCTGCGACAGACGTTCCGTAATAGTTGTCTTCTGACAAACGAATGACTTTTGAGCGAGGATCGTAGTGATCGGATAAAAATCCGCCTACAGGCTCTACGTGAACGTTGTACAATCCGTTTTCATCCAAAATTTTTCTTGCTACTTCTGCGCCTGTCATTCCTGATGAGTTGCTTACTTGTGAATATTTTTTGTAAGCACTTCTCACCTTAAACTGTGCCCAAATTGGCACAAGGATAATAATGAGAAAATAAATCAAAAAGCTCATTTACCCACACCTTTCATTATGTGTTTGACTACTCTTTTATTTTAGACAATTCTGCGCTTTTACGTCAATCATTACGCCCTCTGGCTGACTTTCTTTTCTGGTCAGCGAAATACTTTCGCGCTCCTACATAAAAAAGTGTAGCAATAATAATACTTCCGGTGGTGATTGTAACCCAAATAAAAGACGGGTCCGTACGATTTTCTTTTACTTGTTCAAAAAAATCTTTTAAATTTTGTTCCATTTGGTTGAACTGGTCATCGTTAATCTCACTTAGCGTTCCTTCACTTTGTAAAAAGTGAACGTCTGCGCTCACACGCTGTACGTAGGGAGACGACACGTCTACCTGCGCGCTCGGTAAGATCATATCATATTCCTTTAAAAATTGCTTAAGCTGCGCTTCATAAGCCGCCTGTTCTCCTTTTACTGCTTCATTTCGCATCTCTTTAAATGTTGCTAGCATACTGCCTTCGAGTTCAGTCCACATAGGCTGATGCTTGCTGTGCAGCGCATCGACTAATAATCGAAATTGAGTAGCTTTTTGAAGACGTTCTTCATCACTGGAATCAGAAGATAAAAGAGACCTTTCTACCTGTTCATAACAAAGAGTTAAAATACGTATATCTTCGGCCGATACGCCCAAAGAAGCTGTATTGAGACTGGTAAATTCATTCGAAAAATTTCTGAACAAATGTTGGGCTGCTTTATACTCCTTTTGCTCTACAAGCGATAGCGTTTGATCAGATAAGTTATCAAGCTTTTCCCACTGCCCTTCAGCTGCATGTACAGTAGTCGTATATGCAAAGAAAAGTACGAGCAATATTCCTACTATTCTTCCTTTCATTCTCGTCCCTCCTCTAACCTCTACTAAAACTTATGAGAAAGAGGACAAGAGTAGACCTATTTTCAAAAGGAAGTTTTAATCTTACTATTCATTCATCGGAGTGATAAAGTTTTGCGTATAATACTTCTCATATACACCTACACCAAGACGCGTAAACTCTTTATTGAGTAAAGCCTTACGATGTCCCTCACTATTAAGCCACCCTTCAACCGCAGCGATTCCATCCTGATAATTCGAGGCAATATTTTCGCCCGCGATACGGTATACTACATCACCTTTTTGCAGACGGTTGCCTAAATCACCTTGTGCTGGTGAAACGTGAGAGAAATAGTTTAAGTCACTCATTTCTTTGCTGTGTAAATAAGCTACTCCGGCAGTGGCTTCGTCCCAAGCTAAAGGTGACAGCTGAAAACGGTCTCGAATTACATTTGTAATATCGATAATTTGCTGCTCTTCTCCTTCTTGGACACTTTTCCACTCCTCTGCTGTCAATGACGGAGCTGTTGGAAGCTCGCCGCGATAAACAATTTCGTACGGACGCTGTTTTAATAGCGTGTCCATATCCATAATTCGAATACTTGAGATTGTATTAAGGAACTGATCAAAATATAGTTGGACGTATACATCTCCATATTTAATAATTGGACGCATTTTCATATCCTCTTCACTCAGACGAAATCGGTATTCATTTCCGTCTTTTTGAAGCGTGAGTTCGGATGAAAGTGAAACTCTTTTTTCCACTTCTTCTCGCTTCTCACCAATCTCAAAAGGATCTGTATTTGTTTTTGAACCAATGACGTATACGGATACGACTTGATTATTTTCTACTCCTACCTGCGCATACGTTTGACGATTCTTTTTGTAAATCCACCAGTCATAGCCATATGCAGAAGAATCAATACGATCCGGCTCTCCAAGCATTCCAATTAACTGTTCTGAATGATCTCCAATGAGCCTCATCATATTTTCACTTTGTTTTTCATAAGAAGCCACTTCTTGGGTGGGCTGACTTTTGGAATCCGTTTGGTTTTGCTCAATATTTTGACCCGTTAGATATTTTTCTAGCTGAGGTAAATAATCCTCCGCGTATACAAATG
The DNA here is from genome assembly GCF_038005965.1 of Priestia sp. FSL W8-0524. Lineage (NCBI taxonomy): Bacteria > Bacillati > Bacillota > Bacilli > Caryophanales > Bacillaceae > Priestia > Priestia sp. FSL W8-0524. The sequence goes on along the minus strand of NZ_JBBOUG010000001.1, from coordinate 1,116,695 downwards.
CCACTATTAATACGAGAATAAAAATAACTTTTTTCAGCTTTTCTTCCTCTCCTTACACCTGTTTTCTTTACCTGTTTAACTTATTTTTATCTCTATTATACATGCATTCAAAAAAAAATAGCTATCGGTATGAAGGAAACAAAAGAAAAAGCCAACTATTTACGAATATCCTGCAAACAGTTGGCTTTCGCTTTTTAATGCGTATGTTCTGAAATGTCTGAGAGCGCTTCTCCTGCACGTTCATTTGCATAGCGAAACGTTGATAAATCACCTAGCGAAACAATCCCGACTAGCTTTTGATTTTCCACAACAGGAAGACGACGGATTTGATGTTGAGCCATAAGCTTAGAAGCTTCTTCTACAGAGGCTTCCGCTGTAATAGTTATAAGCTCTTCACTCATAACATCCGTTACTTTACTTGAATTTGGCTTCTTTTCTGCAATGCCTTTTATAACTAAGTCTCGATCTGTAATCATTCCTACTAACTGATCTCTATCGACAATTGGAATTGCGCCTACATTCCATTCCTTCATTTTCACTGCCACTTCATATACGTTATCGAGCGTGGTGCATGTTTCCGTATCAGCTGTCATTACCTCTTGTACAGTTTTCATTGTTTTATCCTCCTTTACATAGTGTGTTCGCTTTATAGTGTGACCAACTTTTTAGTAAACTTTCGCATTTAAAACGTTTAAATAAAAATAGATAACGTTTACATTTTTCCTTATTAGATATTGCAAGTTTTATCCATTCGGCTTATGATTTAGTTGGGGTATATCTGTTTTGGGAGGGAGTTCATATGAAATTTGAATATGCAAAGTTTGATTCATTAAAGGTAGATTTAGATTTATTAGATGAGATTATGCATCAATTTGGCCTGGTCCGCGCCGGACAATGGGATTATGAACGCGTCACGTACGATCGAAAATTCGAGTTTCAGCGAGATACCTTCTATTTGCGAGTCCAAGGACATGCTATTTCAGGCGATGTAGGGGGCAGGCATGCTGTTATTCACCTTATGACACCTCTATTAGGCAAACATTATTATCCTCACGGTGTAGAATATGGAGACGGAGAATATTTCCCGCCATCCCTTGTAGAACAGTGTGAAAAGATATTAACACAAATCAAATCACAGCTTGAAACCGTTCAGCTATAGAATTAGAAAAAGCGCAGTAATCAGACTGCGCTTTTTTTAATTCAAAGGAGGAGTAGACGGAAATTCCTTTGGTTTTATATCTTGAGATTCAGTAAAATCAGGCATGTACGTATCTTTCTCTCGTTCTTTTCGAGCCCACTGAAAAAAAATAAAGCCTAAAACCGTTCCATACACAATTTCTTGAATGATCTTCATAATAACGCCGCCTAGCTGCTGGTCTTCCACGGGTGGCAGCGTATTAAACATCTCAGGAGCAAGCTGACCTAAACTTGCAATCATAGAAGGCGGTACACAAAGGGAAAGAGCTTGTACCCAAGCGCTTGAGTCTGTATACGTCGCATACAAAGAATGGTTTGCAAAAATAATCAGCGCGCACGCTGGAGTAAGAAGTACGCCATCTGCAAAAATGTATCCAAGCTTTTTTAAAGAACTTAGCGTTTGTTCTTCTTCTAGCTGATTAATGAGTGGCCACCACATACAAAATGCAGCGATAAATAATACAACACTCACGATTCCGTGAAGCGTCATATCCGTTTTAATAACATCAAAAAGCAGCGGAATATGATACAAAGAAAATAACCCATTGAATAATAGTAAAGCAATTAAGGGCTTTGTAAAAAATTTAAAAACAGGTTTAACCCCTCTTACATAAATAACAGAACGAGCTAACCACGGTGGAATTCCTAAAATAAAAAGCGGGGGAATCACCAAGTAAACAATTGCCATTTGCGTCATATGAGCACTAAACATAAAGTGCCCTAGTAAATCTACAGGTCCTCCTTTACATATATACAAAAGAACCATGCTGATAACAAAATACGCTTTTGTTTTTCTGTCTACGGCCGCCGCTCCTATAAAATTCCCTCTCCATCTACCAACGATGAAAAAATATAAGACGGTCACCAGACAAATGGTTAAAAAATAGTAAGGACTCCAAAGTGCTTCAAAACCAAACATCTGCAAATTGTTAATCAACGTCTATTCCTCCTTCTACAGATGATGAAAAGGACTGGCGCATGCCAGCCCTTTTCTTTACCACCAAATAATGGTTACAAAAGCTAAAATGGTTAAAAGAGCTACCAATACGCCTGAATACAAGAAAAATGCTGGTATGGTATGTCCTTTGTGGTTCATATGCATGAAATAATAAAGTTGAAAGATGACTTGAACAACCGCCAAGAGCACAATCACCGGCATAATGTACCATCCGCTAAACTCTTGATAAACCGCAAAAAAAGCAATTAGTGTTAAAAACAACATCATTGCAAAAGAGATAACTTGCATCTTCATATCTTCTGCGTTTCTTTTTTTACGATATTCTAAATTGAGCCTTGGGTTATCTGAGTTTGATTGATTTGTCGTCATCAGCTTATCCCACCATTCCCATTAAATATACAACCGTGAAAATAAAGACCCACACAACATCGATAAAGTGCCAGTATAAACTTGCGACATAATATTTAGGAGCGTTATATAAGTTTAGCCCCCGCTTCGCATTTCGAATCATCAAAGAACCAATCCAAAGCAGTCCGAACGTTACGTGAGCTCCGTGTGTCCCAACCAGCGCGTAGAAAGAAGAACCAAATGCGCTGCTTGTAAACGTATGCCCTTCATGAACATAATGCCTGAACTCATAGATTTCTAGCCCTAAAAACGCTAAACCTAAAAGCCACGTAACGCCTAACCATAGCTGCATCTTTTTAAACTCAAAATTTTTCATATGATACATAGCATATACGCTCGTTAGTGAACTTGTTAATAAAATCATGGTTGCTGCAAAAACAAGCTTAATATCAAACAATTCTTCCGGCTTAGGTCCTGACATCGTTGAATTGCGCAAAGCTAAATAAGTAGCAAAAAGTGAAGCAAACAAAACCGTCTCCCCGCCTAAAAAGAGCCAAAAGCCGGTAAATTTATTTTTCCCTTCAAGCGTTGCTTTTTCAGGCGAAGCAGGGAAAGTTTCAGCGGTTAGCTTTTGTTCAGTCTCCATTACATCTTCGCCTCCTTGTCATCATCAACTAAGTCTTCTTTGTGAATATGAAAGCCGTGATCATCAATCCATGAACGGAAGAACATCGATAAAAACATGACGATCATTCCGATAATCCCTACAACATCTCCCCACGCATGATCATTTCGATACAAAAAGCCAATCCCTGCAATAAACATCCCAAGCGATATCATAAATGGAATAAACGATGAGTTTGGCATATGAATATCACCAAGAGGTTCGGCTGGCGTCATTTCTTTATTTCCTGCCATTTTTTCAATCCAATATGCATCTAACCCGCGTACAAGCGGCGTTTGTTTAAAGTTATACTCTGGTGGCGGAGATGAAATAGCCCATTCTAATGTACGTCCGTCTCCCCAAGGATCTCCTCCTACCTTTTGTCCTTTGGCAGTGGTTTTTATAATGTTAACAAGTAAAATGAGCGTAGCAACCGCCATGAAAGCAGCTCCTGATGAACTGATTGCATTCCCAAGGTCGAGACCTTGATTAGGCAAGAACGTCCATACGCGGCGAGGCATCCCCATTAGACCTAAGAAATGCTGAATAAAGAACGTTAAGTGGAAACCAATCAAAAAGAGCCAGAACGTTGCTTTACTTAACTTTTCATCTAACATCTTGCCAAACATTTTTGGCCACCAGTATGTGACACCTGCTAATATAGCGTATACGACACCGCCTACGATAACGTAATGGAAGTGAGCAACGATAAAATAAGAATCTTGAAATTGATAATCTGCAGGTGCTACAGCTGCCATAACTCCTGTTACTCCCCCGATAACAAATGACGGAATAAAGGCGACAGCGTAAAGCATTGGAGACGTAAACTCAATACTTCCTCCCCAAAGCGTAAACAGCCAGTTAAAAATTTTAATTCCAGTTGGAACGGCGATGGCCATCGTAGCGACAGCAAAAATGGCATTTGCAATCGGACCAAGTCCGGTTGTAAACATGTGGTGAGCCCACACCATGAACCCTAAAAATCCGATTAATACGGTAGCAAAAACCATCGACGAGTATCCGAATAATCTCTTTCTTGAAAAAGTAGGTAAAATTTCTGAGAAAACACCAAACGCTGGAAGAATTAAAATATATACTTCCGGATGACCGAATATCCAGAAAAGATGTTCCCAGATAATCGTATTTCCACCCATTGTGGCGTCAAAAAAGTTTCCACCGAACAAGCGGTCAAAAATCATTAAAAACAATCCAACCGTCAGTGCTGGAAACGCAAACAAAATAAGAGCTGATGCAACAAACGTCGTCCACGTAAACAGCGGCATACGCATATAAGTCATACCTGGCGCCCTCATGTTAATGATTGTTACGAGAAAGTTGATACCTGAAATCAATGTCCCGGCTCCGGAAATCTGCAAACCTATCGCATAAAAATCAATTCCGTGACCAGGCGATGCAATAGACAGCGAAGCATATGATGTCCAACCTGCATCAGGTGCTCCTCCTAAAAACCAGCTTAGATTTAAAAAGAGTCCCCCAAAGGCAAACAACCAAAAACCTAACAAATTTAAAAATGGAAATGCTACATCTCGAGCTCCGATTTGCAGCGGAACAACTGCATTCATCATAGCAAAAAGAAGCGGCATGGCAGCTAAGAAAATCATCGTTGTTCCATGCATTGTTAAAATTTCATTATACGTTCCTGCACTAACAAAGTCATTGCTTGGTATAGCCAGCTGAATACGTATAAATAGCGCTTCCACTCCTCCGACTAGAAAAAAGATACCGCCGGCAATTAAATAAAGAATGGCGATTTTCTTATGATCCACGGTTGTCATAAAGTCCCAAATTGTTCCACCTACACCCTTCTTTTGACTGAGTGTACTCATCGCTAAACCTCCCCTTTTAAAAACGACTGGACGTTTATTTTTCTTTTAAACTCATTAAATAGTCTGCTAGCTCATTTACTTGTTCATCAGTTAAGTCAGGATATGTACCACTCATCTTATTACCCGGCTTAACTTTCTCAGGGTTTTTTAACCATTTTTTGATATTTTCCTTGTTGTGAGGAAGCACTCCGGCTACACGCTCACGTTCAGAAAAACCGGCTAAGTTTGGTGCTTGACGAGCTTGCTCTGGACGATTGTCTTTGACATCAACAGCATGGCATCCGATACAGCTTTCATTAAAGACCTCTTGACCCGCTTTTGCGGATGCTGTTTCTACATCAGGCTTTGCCTTTTTCAAATCTTTTGCCCACGTATCAAATTCATTGCTTGATACAGCCCTTACTTTAAAGTCCATAAGAGAATGAGATGGACCGCAAAGCTCAGCACATTTTCCGTAGAAAACCCCGTTAGCTTCCTTCGATTTTTTAGAATCAAACACTAGCCAGAATTTATTATCATTTTCTGTGTTAGCATCGAGCTTTCCTCCAACTGAAGGAATCCAGAATGAGTGCTTGACGTCAGAAGCTTTAATATTAAAGTAGACTTTTTTATCCGTTGGAACAACTAGATCTTGGGATGTAATAATTTTTTGATTAGGATACTCAAATTCCCACCAGTACAAGTTAGCACGCACATTTACTACGACAGCATCTTTGTCCTTCATTCCTTTTACGTCCGCTAGCTTAAATGTTGAGATGACCGTTGGAACAGTCAAAATAATGAGCAGCAAGATAGGAATCACTGTCCATATAATTTCTAACTTTCTGCTTCCTTCCACTTGCTTTGGAATCACGTTTTCTTCGCCTTTACGACGGCGAAAGCGCAGAATAACAAATATAAAGATAATGGTGACCACAATAATAACTAAAACCATGATGGCTGTACTAAGAAGCATAAGCGAATATTGTTCTTCAGCTACCTCACCTGCAGGCTTAAGTGTTGACAAAAACGGTTTTCCACAGGCCGATAACACGAATGCAAGCAGCGTAAATAACGACAAAACACGAAAGTTCAATCGCCATTTTTTCATACCATTCCCCAACCTCTCTTTCATTGACGTGATTTCATCTATGCCCTCTTGAGCATAAAACTTATTCCTTCTATAATGAATTCTACATGTAGAAGAAATCCCCCTTGTGCAGCGTCGCATTCAGTGAAAGATTTTATCTAGGCAAAAAGCGTTGCGACAATCATTGAGACAAATAAAATAGTTAAATAGTTTAGTGAGTAGACAAACATCATGCTAGCCCACTTTGTGTCTTCTTGTTTATTGTATTGAGCAAATCCTAAAAATAGCCATCCTATGTTTAAAACAGTGGCCAAAATTAGAAATGGAATGCCTAATTCGTATAAATAAAGAGGTAATGGCAACAAACAAGCAATCCAAATGAGAATCTGTCGTTTTGTAAGCTCAAAACCATGTACAACAGGCAGCATAGGGATTCCCGCTGCTCGATATTCTTCACATCTTCGCATAGCAAGAGCTAGAAAATGAGGCGGCTGCCAAATAAACATGATTAAAAATAATACCCAAGCCACTACGTGTAAATTGGGATCGATAGCGGCCCATCCAATTAATGGCGGGACAGCGCCTGATATACTTCCGATTACTGTATTAATTGTGTATAGTCTTTTGGACCACATGGTGTAAAGAACTACATATGTAAGTATTCCTGCTAATCCGATGAGAGCGGCTACGGAAGAAACAACTAGTAGCATAAGCAAGCCGGTTAACGTCAAACCGATTCCAATCCCAAGGACCGTCAAAGGTGTAAAACTTCCTGTCACTGTAGGTCGTCCCTTTGTTCGTTCCATTAGAGGGTCAATGTCACGATCTATGTAATTATTCAAACTGCATGAACCGGCGATGATAAGTGAAGAACCTATTAAAGTAAAAAATGCTTTATCCAGGTTTTCTAAGAAGTGTTGTTCGTTGAAGAAAAGAGCTAGCCAAAAACCAGTAAAGGTGGTGATGAAATTTGAGTTGACTATTCCGATTTTAATCGTAGCTAAAAAATCTGACCAAATGGAACTATTTTCGCTTACATGAGCTGTGTTAGGCGATGCAGAAAGCGTTGAATCTTCCACCATTTTTGAATCTTCCATGGCGCTTCCTCCTTTACTCATCCACAGACTTTTATCTAGTAAATAAAGAGTCTATAAATGAAGGCGTTTTCAACATATTTTTACAAAAATCTCCTCTTTGTTCACAAAGAAGTCATATTCCTCTCACCGAAACTACTTAAAAGCTTCACATGTAAACGATAAAATAGTAGAGAATTATCTATTTCTCATGTTTATTAAACCATATTTTGCCGTTACTTTGTGAAGAATTCTTGAAAAAAATATGGATTTTTTTTGTCATGAGCTAAATGCATGTCGCTGTCACTTGTTAAAAGATATTTCTGCAAGTAAAATAGTTTTCTGTACGGTACCTTTTACATATCTGCAGAGTCAAACTCATGAACAAACCTTACACTTTCTACCATTATAACAAATTCAATCAAGTTTATGGAGAATAAATGAAATTTATGTTTAATATACAAAAAGATTAGGATAAAATGTTTAGCTCGTTATATTACTTACTTTGCTTTTAGGATGGTGATTATTGTGCGACTTGGATTAAAGTTTTTATCCGTTGTGACGAGCATAGCCATGTTACTTATTCTACTTGGCGGTGCTCTTGTTACGAAAACTGGTTCAGCAGACGGGTGCGGAGATTCTTGGCCTCTGTGTAACGGACAGCTCATTCCCGACCCTTTAACATTTGAAACCGTTGTTGAATTAAGCCACCGCTTAGTTTCTGGCGTGTCGGGCTTTCTTGTACTCGCTTTATGCGTATGGGCGTGGATTTCACTAGGACATATAAAAGAAGTTAGACCTTTAGCGTTTATCTCTTTTTTCTTCCTAGTACTGCAAGCATTAATTGGGGCCGCTGCCGTTATGTGGGGGCAATCAGATGCGGTGCTTGCTCTTCATTTTGGTATTTCCCTTATTTCGTTTGCTTCTGTACTGCTGTTAACACTTATCATCTTTGAAGTGGATCAAAAGCTCGACACAGCTAATATGCAGCTAGGCTCTAAAATGAAAAAACATATTTACGGGGTTATCTTATACACATATGCCGTTGTGTACACGGGCGCGCTTGTTCGCCATAAAGAAGCTAGCTTAGCCTGTCCAGACGTTCCATTTTGTTCAAACGGAAACGGTTGGCTACCCGTTGATTTGAATCAGTGGATTCAACTGGGGCATCGATCCGCTGCTGTTTTAACGTTTGTATGGATTTTAGCTGCCTTTATCCATGCAGTTAAATATTATCGTCATCAAAAAAATATTTTTTACGGATGGTTAGCTGCTCTCATTCTAGTTATTTTTCAGGCGGTTTCCGGTATGCTTGTTGTTGTCACACGTCTGCAGCTAGAGCTCGCGCTTGCTCATTCTTTAATTATCTCTTTCCTATTCGGTGTATTAAGCTACTTGACCTTACTTGCAACGCGTCATACACATAATTAATCAAAAAAGGTACGAGCTCTGAGCTCGTACCTTTTTTGATTAGCTTTCTAATTCAATTAATAAATCTCCCGGCTGGATGCCATCTCCATTCGATACGTGTACTTGTTTAATCACGCCGTCAAATGGTGCTTGCACGGTTGTTTCCATTTTCATTGCTTCTGTGATCATTAAGTGATCACCTTTTGAGACTTTATCGCCTTTTTCTACTACTACTCGAATAACGGTTCCAGGCATTGAAGCGCCAATGTGGGCCGGATTTCCTTGGTCGGCTTTTTGTTTTGCCGTAACGGTTGTTTTGACACTTTCGTCTTTAATCACGACTTCACGAGGCTGACCGTTTAATTCAAAGTATACTGTTCGCGTACCGTCTGCCTGCGGTTCTCCAATGGATACAAGGCGAACGATTAAGGTTTTTCCTTTTTCAATCTCAATTTCAGCCTCTTCTCCTAAACGCATGCCGTATAGGAAAGTCGGTGTATCAAGAACAGAGATGTCTCCGTATTGTTCGACTGCTTTGTGATAATCCATAAATACTTTTGGATACAGTGCATAAGCAATGGCGTCAAAACTCGTCACTTGACGATTTAAGTCTTTAAATAGCTTTTCTTTCACTGCATCGAAGTCCACATCTTCTAACAGTTCTCCAGGACGAACTGTAATAGGTTTTCTGCCTTTTAGAATGATGCGCTGAAGCTCTTTAGGGAATCCCCCGTGAGGCTGTCCTAAATACCCTTCAAACAATTCAATAACGGAATCCGGGAAGTCAAGCGTTTCACCGCGCTCAAACAGCGTTTCTTCTGTCAAATTGTTTTGAACCATAAACAATGCCATGTCTCCAACTACTTTTGATGATGGCGTAACTTTTACAATATCACCAAATAACAAATTCACGCGTGAATACATATCTTTTACTTCATCCCAGCGGTTTCCTAAACCAACTGCTTTTGCTTGTTGCTGTAAGTTGCTATATTGACCGCCTGGCATTTCATGCTCGTACACTTCCGTATGAGGAGCATTCATCCCGCTTTCGAAGTCTTGGTAATATTTTCGCACGTCTTCCCAATAGTAAGAAAGCTCTTCTAGATTTTTAATATCCAGATTTGGTCTGCGGTCCGCACCTTCTAATGCGTAATAAAGAGAGTTAGCGCTCGGCTGAGACGTTAAGCCTGCCATTGAGCTTACGGCTACGTCTACAATGTCTACACCTGCTTCAATTGCTTTTGCGTACGTGTATACACCGTTTCCGCTTGTATCATGCGTATGAAGGTGAATTGGAATATCAACCGTTTCTTTTAGAGCCGATACTAAATCATAAGCTGCCTGTGGTTTTAAAAGACCCGCCATATCTTTAATGCCCAGGATATGTGCTCCAGACTGCTCAAGCTCTTTTGCTAAGTTCTTGTAGTAATCCAAATCATACTTACGGCGCGTCGGATCTAAAATATCACCTGTATAACACATCGCTGCTTCTGCAATCTTCCCTGTTTGACGAACGGAGTCAATTGCAAGAGTCATTCCTTGCACCCAGTTTAAGCTGTCAAAGATACGGAAAACATCAATACCTGCATAAGCTGATTTTTCAACAAATTCCTTGATTACATTATCAGGATAGTTTTTATATCCAACCGCATTTGACGCGCGAAGAAGCATTTGGAAAAGAACGTTTGGCGCTTGTTGACGTAAAGTAAGCAAGCGATCCCACGGATCTTCTTTTAAGAATCGATAAGCGACATCAAACGTTGCTCCTCCCCACATTTCCATAGAAAATAAATCCGGAAGCAAGCGAGCAGTTGGGTTAGCTACTTGTTTTAAGTCGTTTGTACGAATACGCGTAGCTAAAAGAGACTGATGGCCGTCACGGAAGGTTGTATCCGTTAATAGCACTTCCTTGCGTTCTTTCACCCAATTTACTAGCCCTTCAGCGCCTTTTTCATCTAAAATCTGCTTTGTTCCGTTTGGAATTGGTTGTTTTATATCGACATTAGGAACACGCGGTTTCGTAAAGATTGGCTTTTTCTTTTCCGATACACCCGGGAATCCGTTTACCGTAACATTCCCAATGTATGTAAGCATTTTAGTTCCGCGGTCTTTTCGCTTAGGGAAGACAAAAAGTTCAGGCGTTGTATCAATAAATGATGTATCATAAGCACCTGTTAAGAACTTATCATGCTTTACTACATTTTCAAGAAATGGAATATTGGTTTTAATTCCACGAATACGAAACTCTTTTAAGTTCCGTACCATTTTTGATGCGGCTTGATCGAATGTTAAGGCCCATGTTGTTACTTTTACTAACAGTGAATCATAATACGGCGTAATGACAGCACCTTGGAAGCTGTTTCCCGTATCTAAACGTACGCCAAAACCGCCACCAGAACGATAAGCCATAATCTTACCCGTATCCGGCATAAAGTTATTTAACGGGTCTTCTGTCGTTACACGAGATTGAATTGCATATCCATGTACGTGAATTTGGTCTTGTGCAGGAATAGACACTTCCTTGCTGTGAAGTGCGTAGCCGTCCGCAATTAAAATTTGCGATTGAACGATATCAATACCTGTAATCATTTCAGTAATTGTGTGCTCTACTTGAACACGTGGATTTACTTCAATAAAATAAAAATCGTTTCCTGATACTAAAAATTCTACTGTACCAGCATTTATGTACTGCACTTTTTCCATCAGCTGCACAGCTGCTTCACAAATGCGGAGACGTAAGTCTTCATCTATAGAAACACTTGGTGCTACTTCTACTACTTTTTGGTGACGACGCTGCACTGAACAGTCGCGTTCGTAAAGGTGCACAACATTTCCTTGTTCATCACCTAAAATTTGCACTTCAATATGTTTTGGATTTTCAACTAGTTTCTCGACGTATACTTCATCATTACCAAAAGCCGCTTTTGCTTCTGATTTGGCACGATCATAAGATTCATTCAGGCTGTCTGCATCGCGAACGATACGCATGCCTCGACCGCCTCCTCCCAAAGCTGCTTTGATCATTAGAGGATATCCATGCTGATTAGCAAATTCTTTTGCTTCGTCAATTGAATCAATAGGACCATCTGTACCAGGAATAACGGGAATATCTGCTTGAATAGCCTGATGACGTGCTTTTACTTTATCGCCAAACATATCAAGATGCTTGGATTTTGGGCCAATGAAAATAATGCCTTCTTCTTCGCAACGTTTTGCAAATTGGATATTTTCTGACAAAAAACCATAGCCAGGGTGAATAGCATCTACATCATGAGACTTAGCAATGTCGATGATGCCTTCTATATCTAAATAAGCATCAATCGGCTTTTTCTCCGCTCCTACTAAATAGGCTTCATCCGCTTTGTAACGGTGATAAGAACCTGCGTCTTCCTTCGAATAAATTGCAACAGTCCGAATATTCAGTTCAGTACATGCTCGAAATACACGAATCGCAATTTCTCCTCGGTTTGCTACTAATACTTTTTTGATTTTTTTAGTTACAAAACTCATGTTGCTAATCTCCTCTCAATTTCGTATAAACTTCAATATATAGCAAAATTGGATAAAAGAAAAGCAAAAATCAATGGAAAATAATAAAATTCCAATAAATTTTTGCTTTTTTTACACAATTTTTTTACGAAAATCAATCACTTGTTGTTGATGTATTGTTCGGATGTAGCACAATATTTTCCGTATTTTTCTGTTTTTTATTTTGATAATTTACGAAAAACGAAATATTTACAATAATTCCCATAGACACCATAAGCGTTAGCAGCGAAGACCCTCCGTAACTGATAAACGGAAGCGTGACGCCGGTAATCGGAATGAGTCCCGTAAGCCCTCCAAGGTTAATGCCTGTTTGAATACCTATCATACTGGCTACTCCAATACAAATCATGCTAGCAAACGGATCCTGAGATTTTTTAGCCAGCATTAAAATCCTGAAAATTAAGAAGCCTAAAAGGCCCAGCACGAGCATAACTCCAAAGAATCCTAATTCTTCTGCAATAATGGCCATAATGAAATCGGTATGGGGCTCAGGAAGATAACCATACTTTTGTACACTTTCTCCTAAACCAAGGCCTTTTAAGCCTCCTGTACCTATTGCTAAATATGAATTAACCAGCTGATAACCGGTTCCTTGAGCATTAGCAAACGGATCTGACGCACCGGTAAAACGGCCGATTCGATTGGCAGTAAACTGACCTGTAAAAAAACCAATCGTAATAATGACCGTAAGCAAAATAATACCTAGTGCTAGCATGCGGAAAAAGGTTTTTTTAGAGATTCCCGAACATAGCATAATGGTAACGGCAATCGCAAAAATAATTGATCCCGTTCCAAGGTCAGGCTGAATCGCTACAAAACCTAATATTAGAAATACAAGACCCATAGGTCCAAAAAAAGCTTTTTTGATGTTGTCAATATACTCTTGCCTTTTAGACAAAACATAAGATAAGTATAAAATGACAACAAGCTTGGCATACTCAGCCGGCTGCATGTTTGCTCCGCCAAGCTGCAGCCAACTTTGCGCATTGTTACTCGTATGCCCCATTACAAACACAAGCAAAAGCAGTACAAAAATGCCCAGAATCGCATAAGGCAGTATTTTAGGATACAGCTTGTAAGGTGTTAGCATTGTTAAAATGAACAATACAAGCGTAAAAGCAAGCCACATTTTTTGTCTGTTGTAAAAGAAATCACTTGACGTATGATATCTTGTAATACTTACAATCATACTTGAACTGTAAACCATAACTAGTCCAACCGCACAAAGAAGCAGCACTGGAATTACAATTGAATAGTCAAAATGCCTAAATATTTTTTTTACCATAACCCTCTTCCTTTAAAAATGACGTGTTTCTGTTTCGTTTCATTTTTTATGTACAAATTTGAGTAAATTAGGAAATTTCAACCACCTGTAATAAAAAACTCAAACTACGTTTGTATATAGTTTGAGTTTCGATCGCGTGATTTTTATTTTTTTGTAAACGCTTCATGCAGTGCAGAAAGTTCACGCTCGAGGCGGTCTAGCAATGTTTTTCCAACACGTTCATCAATTAAACCAAGACGAACTGCAAAATCAATTTCTCTTGATAAACCAAACATTTGTGTATCTAAAACCTCTTCATAAAGAGGACATTGTGGCATTGTTAAGTTATCCATTTGAACTTGAATTAATTGCAAAATCTTATCTGCATCAGCTTTTAACAACGCATACGCTTTTTCACGATGATCTATCATTGTCTCAGGCGTCAAACTCAATCCCTCCGTTCGCGAGCGATTACCTAATCTATCTCTCAATTTTAAAGGCTATGCTCCAAAAAAGCAAGGATAAACATGTCCGTGAGGCTGGCCGTCTTTTTTATACTGTTACTTTCTCAAAACCATTACCATAGATGTAGGAAATTTCGCACTTTCGTTGACTCTTACATTATATCATACGAGAATCACTCTCAACTAAATTTTTTCATCAAAGTGACAAATAAGGAGAAAGCGCTTATACTTTTAGCAAGGGGGCATTTATGATGAATTCAATTATTATGTTAAAAGGAAAAGTAAAATATACGCTGACACTCGACCCAAGCGTGTGGATTTTCGATGACCGCAAGCTCGATATGGACGTTTTCTTTGAACATCCACCGGAGCAAAAAGACGAGACAGAAGCGTACACAAAAGCTGTTTCTAAGCATTGGGACCGTGAAATTCAAGAAGGAGCCGTCTTTCCTCCTACGTTAAAAACCGAAAAGAAATTCAAAAAACAAGAGCTAGTAAATGGAACATTTGGGATTTTATTTGCACCTTTTCTAGCAAACGCTTCACCTACTGAAGACGCTACCAACGTTTCATTTAAAACAAAAGACGCGCTGATTTCTTTTTCATTAGAAGAAGCGCAAAAACTAATCTTTGGTTTCAGCCAAGACGGAAAGCCTCTTAGAGAAGACGGGCCTATCTATGTCTATTTACCGGATGGATCTAACCGAAATAACCCTATTAAATATGTGGAAGAAATCATCGTTACATAATAAAAAAAGGTGGGGTTCCAAAAGGAACCCCACCTTTTTTAAAGAATATCAGCTGCTAATTGTGCTAGCCCGGAGCGCTCTCCTTTGATTAACCGAACGTGGCCCGATACTTTTTGCTCTTTAAACTTTTCAACTACGTACGTTAATCCGTTGTTATACTCATCTAAATAAGGATGATCAATTTGAGCCGGATCTCCCATAAGCACAATTTTACTCTTTTCCCCTACCCTTGTTAAAATTGTTTTAATTTCATGCTTCGTTAAATTTTGTGCTTCATCAATAATAATAAACTGTTCCGGAATGCTTCGGCCTCTTATATACGTCAAGGCTTCCACTTCTATTGAACTCAGCCCCGCTAGAATCGCATCCAGTTCTCCAGGTTTTTTAGTGTTGAATAAGTACTCTAGGTTATCATAAATTGGTTGCATCCATGGACGAAGCTTCTCCTGCTTTTCTCCTGGCAAGAACCCAATATCTTTCCCTAAAGGAACAATTGGACGAGCTACAAGCAGCTTTTTAAAACACCCTAGATCTTCCGTCTGCATAAGTCCTGAAGCTAAAGCAAGCAGCGTTTTACCCGTACCTGCCTTCCCAATTAACGTGACCAGTTGAACGTCGTCTCTAAGAAGAAGTTCTAACGCCATAATTTGCTGAACATTTCGAGGTTTGATTCCCCAGATATGATCATATTCAAATAACAGTTTTTTTACTTTCGTTGTTGTTTGATCGACAATGCCGATGGCTGATCCGGATCCTCCAAATGCATCTTTCATCACTAAGAATTGATTTGCAAAAAAGGAGTGGTTCGCAATTTGAGACGTTAGCAGCTCTCCTTTTTCGTAAAATTGACTCAGCAGCTCTTTTGCAATATAGACTTCTGAAAAGCCTGTATAAATACTATTGAATTCCACTACTCGATCACTTAAAAAATCTTCTGCTCTTAAACCGATTGCGTCAGCCTTCACACGTACCAACACATCTTTACTTACTAGTATCACTTCACGTCCATCTTCTTTTGTTTCCTCTTCAAGGGATAAATTTTTAGCAACAGCTAAAATTCGATTATCATTTGTTTTTTCCACAAAGATTTCTTGAAGCTGCTGAAAAGAGCGATGATTGAGTTCAATTCGCAAATGGCCCCCATTTTCTAACGGGATTTTCTCATATAACTTTCCATGTTGTCTCAAGTTATCAATGAGTTTGGATACCTGCCTTGCATTTCGTCCGACTTCATCCATATTTCTTTTTTTCGAATCAACTTCTTCTAGTACAACGGCTGGAATCACTACTTCGTTATCATCAAATGAAAAAATTGAATGCGGATCTTGTAATAAAACATTCGTATCTAATACATAAATTTTTCCCAATAATTCAGCCTCCTACTCCGATTGTTTTTCCTGTAAGGAGTGAAACAAGGCACCCATCCATTTATATACTATGTAACGCACATGTGTGAAGTGACCTTAAATGGACGGACCATTTTCTTTAAATATATGAACACGTGTATAAAGATAGAAGAACTATTAGAAACTAAATACAAATTACTACAAAAAATGAGTCATTCATAAGGAGGAGTCTCCCACATGAACAAATTTTTTCTATCCATTAGCTTATGTTTTATTACACTAACCGGCTGCAACAATAATCAAGCAGACGTTGAAGAAGGACAAAAAACAGATCGAATTGTACAGGTCAAAAATTCATCTCCTGAACGCTCTCACAAGCGTACTGCTAATGAAATATCAGCCCATTTAGTTGAACTGGCTTCAAGCGTTCCGAATGTAAATGATGCTACCGCCATTGTGCTCGGCAAGTATGCAATCGTAGGCATTGACGTCGGCAAAGATATTGATCGTTCAGAAGTAAGTTCAATCAAATATACAGTTGCTGAAGGTCTGAAAGCTGATCCGTACGGCGCTAACTCTGTTGTTATTGCAGATCCTGATACGGTCGCTCGGCTAAAACAAATTGGAAATGAAATTCGCAAAGGTCGGCCGGTTACAGGATTTTTAGATGAATTAGCAGCCATTGTAAACCGAGTGATGCCTGAATTTGCAGAAGAAATCCGCCGAAATCCTAGTTCAACAGATACAAACAATCAAAAATTAAATAATAAACAAGAGCAAAATTTAAAGAATGAGCAGGAAAAACAATCTAATAATCATCTTCAAAAAAATGAATAAGAAAGTCGCTTAGCGGCAGGCTGCTGCTAAGCTTTTTTTATCGCTTCAATTACTTGCTTATCGAGTTTAGCGGCTGCTACTGGATCATAGGTCTTTTCATATGAAGGGTTTACTGAAATCTTAGAGCCATAGAACATGACATCTCTTACTTCATTAATATCTAGTTCAATTAGCGTCAGCTTTAAAGCTACTCCGTCTAACTTTTCTTGCACTACCTCAGCTATTCCGCTGATTGAGTAGCATGATTCATTAGCAAGAATATTTACCACTGCTTTATTCGTATGTTTAATGTTTTCTACAATCCTCGATTTGACATCTACGGCAAATCGAATTTTTTGTTTAGTCGGAGCTACTAACCACGAAATGGCACTAACATTTGGAGCGTTTGTTTCAAAATCAATAGTTGAAATGGTTGCAAATCTCTCTGTCTGTAGCTCATCGTATAATGCATCTACTAATTGAGTCTCGACTTCGTTGGCCATTTTCATCCCTCCTACTGTTTATGTACTTACTAGTTACTATCTTCGAGCTAACAAGCAAAATTACCTGCTTCTTTAGGAATGTTTTCCTATCGTTCCTTTTCTCCTGAGAGATAGCACCGCAAAAAAACTTTATAAAACAAGAATTTTCGGCTAGAATGATGTATAGAGAAGTTGAGGTGATAGAAATGAGAGTACAATGTGTCATGTGCGATAAAATTGAAACAATTGAGGATGAAACGCTCGTGGCAAAACGACTGCGCAACCGTCCTATCCATACATATATGTGCAATGAATGTTCTGAACGGATTGAAAAACGAACAAAAGAACGCATAGCTACTGGTAACTTTAAACTATATGAGTCGAAAAAGACAGAGGAGGATTGGTAAGGTGCTCCGTTTAGGAATAAGTATCGGCATGTTCAGCGGGATTATCCTTGGGTTATGTTTGAAATGGATAGAATGGCTAACCGGCAAACAAGTTTATACCCTTTTATTAAATGTTGATTTTATTCCTATCATTGGCCCTATTCAATGGCCTGAATGGGTGGAGTTTGTTTTTCATTTATTCATTGCCGTTGCAATTGGGATCGTTTTTGTTTACATAGTAGGTAAATTAAACAATATGTCTATTCGAAAAATCGTATTGTGTTCTTTTTTATTAACACTTCCAACCATTCCTTTGTATTTTCCGTTGACGCTGCTTGCGCTTAAGCCTACGCCTGCAGTGGATGATGCAGTAGCAATTTTTTATTGGACAGCTGGCCATTTAATTTTCGCAGCCGCTCTTGTCTTCGGCTATATCATACTAAAAAGACGCTTGTAGCTACAAGCGTCTTTTTATGTAGTCTGTTATGAACCCAACGTGGAGTTTTGCTTTTTAGCCTGATACAGCCGTATTTTATAAATAATTAATACAAGCGCTGCAACCACTAGCCCTTCAGCTACAGGTAAAAAAATGCCTAAAAACGTTAAAATCGTACATCCAAAAGCTAAAAATAGATAAATAACCACAGATTTTAAAAGCGGCAGCTTCTTTGCAAACCCGAGTTTGTACACGAGAACAGATAGCCCTAAAATAGTAAAGTATAACAGCCACATTCCTATTTTTGCATGTTCATCTACTTGATACAAAGCAGCAAAAAATGAAAGGTGTTCTTTTACATCCATCTTCCTTCCCCCTATTCCTTACTTTACATTATTCGATATAAGCCACCTTTTTCCTTTCCAAATTCTCTCTTTATAAAACGCTTTCAAAAAATAGAAAATTCTGATATAATTGATAAAAAACAAGCCGCTAGCAAATAAAGCTAACGACTTCCTTTTTTTATTATTTCGTGTCAGCGTATTTTTTCTTTTTCGCTGCTTTTTCACGTTCATTTTTATCAAGAATTTTTTTACGTAGACGAATAGATTCTGGTGTGATTTCACAATATTCATCTTCGTTTAAATATTCAAGTGATTGCTCTAAAGACATAATACGAGGTTTTTTCATACCTGTTGTTTGATCTTTGTTAGCAGAACGCATATTCGTCATTTGCTTCATTTTACAGATGTTAACAACGATATCATTTTCACGAGTGTGTTCTCCTACGATCATACCTTCGTATACTTCTGTACCTGGCTCCACGAAAATTGTACCGCGGTCTTCTACGCCTTGGATTCCATAAGTAGATGATTTACCGCTTTCCATAGAAACAAGCACACCTTGACGGCGACCTCCAACTTGACCTTGCTGCATTGGTTGGTAGCTATCAAATGAATGGTTAATGATACCGAATCCACGAGTTAACGATAAGAACTCAGTTGTATAACCGATTAAACCACGTGCAGGAACCATAAAGATCAGACGAACTTGACCGCTGCCGTTGTTAATCATATCAACCATTTCACCTTTACGAGCACCCATTGATTCCATAATAGAACCCGTATGTTCTTCAGGTACGTCGATTTGCACACGTTCAACTGGCTCACAGCGAACGCCATCAATTTCACGAACGATTACTTCAGGTTTTGATACTTGAATCTCATATCCTTCACGACGCATATTTTCAATTAAAATAGATAAATGAAGTTCTCCACGTCCTGAAACGACCCATACATCCGGTGAATCAGTATTTTCCACGCGTAAACTTACATCTGTCTCAAGTTCAGACATTAAGCGCTCTTCAATTTTACGAGATGTAACAAATTTACCTTCACGACCAGCAAACGGTGAATTGTTTACTAAGAACGTCATTTGTAAAGTAGGTTCATCAATACGTAAAATTGGCAGTGCATCTTGGTGGTCAAACGGACATACTGTTTCACCTACGTTGATGTCTTCCATTCCTGATACAGCGATCAGGTCTCCTGCTTTTGCTTCTTCGATTTCAACACGCTTTAAGCCTAGGAAACCGAATAATTTTGTTACGCGGAATTGTTTTACCGTACCGTCAAGCTTCATTAATGCAACTTGCTGGCCTACTTTCATTGTTCCGCGGAATACGCGCCCTACACCGATACGACCAAGATAGTCATTGTAGTCAAGCATTGCCACTTGGAATTGAAGTGGTTCGTCGCTGTTGTCTACTGGTGCTGGAATGTGCTCGATGATTGAGTCAAATAGAGATGACATGTTCTCATCTTGCTTTTCAGGGTTCGTGCTAGCCGTTCCGTTGATTGCTGAAGCATAAACAACAGGGAACTCAATTTGTTCCTCACTTGCACCTAGTTCAATAAATAAGTCAATTACTTCATCAACTACTTCAGTTGGACGAGCAAAGTCACGGTCAATTTTGTTAACAACAACAATCGGCGTTAAGTTTTGCTCTAATGCTTTTTTCAATACAAAGCGCGTTTGAGGCATACATCCTTCGTATGCGTCTACTACAAGTAGAACACCGTCTACCATTTTCATAATACGCTCAACTTCTCCACCGAAGTCAGCATGTCCTGGCGTATCCATAATGTTGATACGCGTATCTTTATAATTAATAGCTGTGTTTTTCGCTAAAATTGTAATTCCACGCTCACGCTCAAGGTCATTTGAATCCATCGCACGTTCTTCAACATGCTCATTAGTACGGAATGTTCCGGACTGATGTAATAATTTATCTACTAACGTTGTTTTCCCATGGTCTACATGGGCAATAATGGCAATATTACGTAAATCTTTACGAATGTTCACGCATTTCACTCCTATGCTTGTAATAACTAAGCTATTATATCACACTAACTCTAGAATTGCAGAATGATTTTGTTGTACACTATAAATATCCGTTACAAATGGGAGGAATCAACATGAGAAACATTAAGTGGGTATTTGTTTTATATGCATTCATCGCAACTGCAGCTATTATGTCAATTGGCATATTTATCGGAGAAGGAAGCGCTCTCGGGGTCATTTTAGCTATCGTAGCTTTAATTGTTGTAATGGGTCTTGGCTTTACGACTAAGAAAAAAATGCGAGAAAAAGGGCAGCTGTAATTTTTTGCGATGATTGAAAGCGTCATGGCCATTTGCAACATCAAAATGGTTCATGACGTTTTTTCATCACAAAATTCTTTGACTACATGTAAGTCTTCACTTCTATTTTATTTATTCCACTTTCCTTCAAGGTACGTACGAAAGATTTCGTCATGTAATGTTGGTTTGCTTACAAATACACTGCTTTTTTCAAGAATCTCTAACGGCTTCCCTTCTAAATCCGTCATGACTCCTCCAACTTCTTCAATCAACACTTTACCGGCAGCAAAGTCCCATGGAGCCAAACGTAAAGTAATGTATCCATCCAAGCGTCCAGCCGCTACGTAAGCAAGCTCAATAGCTGCGGATCCATATGAACGGGTCCCTCTTACTTTACGCACAAGCGGACTTAATACGGAAGGATCAATACGGCGGTTCTCCGTCACCCACGTTGCATTTAAGCTAATAATAGCTTCTTCAACTAGTACAGGTTCAAGTTTCGGCAATTGGATGTCATTCATAAACGCGCCCTGTCCTTTTAAAGCATGATACAGCTCATTATGAATAACATCATAAATATAACCTGCTTGTCCTACACCATTTTCGAATATACCGATGGAAATAGCAAAATTTCGCTGCTGATGAACAAAGTTCATCGTACCGTCGATCGGATCGATAATCCAAATCGTTCCTTCTTCTGATTCAAGCTCTTCCCCATATCCTTCTTCTCCGAGAATATGATGTTCCGGAAAGGTTTCATTGATTTTTGAGATAAAAAACTGTTCAATTTCTTTATCCATATTTGTTACTAAATCATTTGGATTCGATTTCGTTTGAATGAGAAGTTCTTTACTAAACGACTGTTGAATTTTTTGTCCAGCTTCTTTTAGCCACTCTTTAACGTATGTATCAATTTCTTTCCAGCGTTGTGTCATCTCAATTCCTCCTCAAAAATACGTCTCTTATTTAAGCTTAAAAAAACCTCTGCAAGATGTCAATTAACAGAGCACGTGGGAGAAGAACTGCCGCTTCTTCTCCCACGTGCTCTGTTACCACTTATGAATCTGCTCATTCAGTTTAATCCTTTTTTACAGTTTACCCGTATTTGTTCTATTTTATTCCCGTGTCTGCTACTGAAGAGATATCATTTCTTCACGAAGTTTCTCGAGCTTTCGCTTACATTTTTGTTTTTGTTCCTCATTATTTTCCATCATGGCTTCATATAACGTCGCTAACTCGTAATCTAACTCCAACCGAATTACACCTAATCTTTTTTGTCCATCATTCTTCTTATACATATTCACCACTTGTTTCATGTTTCAAACACCCCTCTCAAATTATTGAACCCACTTATAGAAAACTAAATTTTCAGATATTTTGATTGATATAGTCTATGTCGAAACCTAATCTCATGCAACTAAATTGTGTGATTACCTATAAAAAAATGATAGACACGTTTTGACAAGCATATGCGAATTAATTGGTGTTTATGCTTTTCATGTGGTAGAATCTTCGCGTAAATCATACTTACTTGCATAGATGCACAGCAGCTATACATATTCACTAAAAAAACGGAGGTTTCACATGGCATTCTCAGGATTTTCACAAGATGACTTTAACGTATTCCGTATCGAGGGGCTTGATGCACGTATGGAAGCCATCAAGACAACGATACGCCCAAAATTCGAACAATTGAGCAATCATTTTGCTCCTACTCTTTCTTCACTTTGTGGAGATGAAATGTTCGTACATATTGCCAAACATGCACGAAGAACAGTTAACCCGCCAGCAGATACGTGGGTAGCCTTTGCTAACAGTAAACGCGGGTATAAAAAGCTCCCTCATTTTCAAATTGGCCTTTGGGAAACACACGTCTTTGTGTGGTTTGCCGTCATTTACGAATCACCTATTAAAGAACAATTTGGAAAGCTGCTAAAACAAAACATGGAGGAGATTCGTCAAAATATCCCAGACTCGTTTGTTTGGTCGAAAGATCATACAAAACCTGATAGTAAAAAAATGGGCGACTTATCTTCTGAAGACTTAGAGAGTTTGTTTGAACGTCTAGAGACGGTTAAAAAAGCTGAGATCCTATGCGGCATTACAATTCCAAAAGAAGAAGCGATTGCAATGAACGGCGAAGAATGGATGGCTCGTATTGAACAAACATTTCATACGGTAACTCCATTATATGAACTAACTAAAAAAGCATATGCATAATTTTAACGAATTGATATAAAAAAAATGAGGGTGAGACATAACGAAAGGAAGCTCATCGAAAGACCAACAAATGGGATACATAAGCTGAAACGCTTGTGACACCGCAGTTGATTTCCCTGCAAGGCTTCGCTTTCCGCGGGCGGCCGGTGAGCCTCCTCGTCGCTTGCGCTCCTGCGGGGTCTCGCCTGTTCCGCTTTCCCCGCAGGAGTCTTCGCCTTGCCTTCCAATCAACTGTTAGAAGAAACGAAACAGATAAACTCTATGTTCACCGTAACAAAAAAAACGAATCATTAATCAAACAATTTGATTAATGATTCGTTTTTTACTTCGGCTAAACTACTTTTGTCCCAGTCTCATTTTTTACATTTTTATGATATCTCCAGAAGAAGCAGCCTTTGCTTTTTGAATCGTTCGATAAGAAGAGTATTTGCTTTGGTCTTCAAAATCGTTACAGATTGTTTTTTCTTCTGCTTTACTTGGCACAATTTCTTTAAATCGGCGATAGACTGCCATTAGGTGATCACGCTCAATACCTTTTTCATAAGCTCGTTCAATACTTTCAAAAAACTTCACTACATCAATAATTTCTTCTGTACTCCAATCAAGGGAGATAGGGTATTGATATTCCACTTCTCATCACTCCATTTATTTCTTCATTCTATGTATATCTATATTCTTAACTCTATCACAATCTATAATGTACACAAAATTTATTCTCTTTTCACCCAAAAGAATTTCTCCTTTTTTTTCTTTTTATTTTCTCTTTAAAATATCTTTGCAAATAGGTTAATAAGTGCTATAATTCTTTTGTTTTATGGGGATTTTCAAAACATAAAGAACTATAAAATAATAAGTAATAAGCAGTTTACAATTACTTGTATTTTTTTAACTAAAAATTGTATTTATATTATCAAACAGTAGTAAACATACGCGTTTCATTCATTTATATAATGGTCAAAATCAAGAAAACTGCGGAGTAGAATTTCTGTTGAATTTCTTTTGTAGAAAAAAGATCTGATATTTTAATATGTATAATTCAACAGCCATTAGTTTTTGGTATATAAAATTGAATGCTGTAATTTGATAAAAAAACAATCAAAGTCCCTCTAAGCTTTGCTTAGAGGGACTGACAATTTATGATAAAAGAGGTGTATAGCAAAGTTGTCTTCTCAATTTTCAACTCCATTATTTACTGGATTAGTTAATCACGCTAAGAAAAACCCAACACAATTCCATATCCCTGGACATAAAAAAGGAAATGGAATGGATCCTGAATTCCGCTCATTTATTGGCGATGATGCTTTATCCATTGATTTAATTAATATCGGTCCCCTTGATGATCTTCACCAGCCAAAAGGCATTATCAAACAAGCGCAGGATTTAGCTGCAGAAGCATTTGGTGCTGATCATACTTTTTTCTCTGTTCAAGGAACGAGCGGAGCAATTATGGCAATGGTTATGGCGACATGTGGACCTGGAGATAAAATTATCGTTCCTAGAAACGTGCATAAATCTGTTATGAGTGCGATTGTTTTTTCAGGAGCTACGCCTATTTTTATTCATCCTGAAATTGACGAAAATCTTGGCATTTCTCACGGTATTACATCAGACTCTGTAGAAAAAGCCTTAAAGCAGCACCCTGAAGCAAAAGCAGTGCTTGTTATCAATCCAACTTACTTTGGAATTTCCGGAGACCTTCGTAAAATCGTAGAAATTGCCCACTCGTATCAAGTGCCTGTACTTGTTGATGAAGCTCACGGCGTTCACATTCATTTCCATGATGATTTGCCTCTGTCTGCTATGCAGGCCGGTGCAGATATGGCAGCAACAAGCGTGCATAAATTAGGCGGTTCTATGACGCAAAGTTCCATTTTAAACATACGCGAAGGCTTAATTTCTCCAAAACGCGTACAGTCTATTTTAAGCATGCTGACAACAACATCAACCTCTTATCTGCTGCTGGCTTCTTTAGATGTTGCACGAAAACGTCTAGCTACAGAAGGAAAAGAGCTGGCTGAACGTGCAATTTCTCTTGCTGAAAAAGCACGAAAAGAAATTAATACAATTGAGCATATCCGATGTATAGGCAGAGAAATTTTAGGCACAAAAGCTACGTATGATTTAGACCCTACTAAATTAATTATTTCTGTTTCAGATTTAGGAATTACGGGCTATGACGTAGAAAAATGGATGCGTGAAGCTCATAATATCGAAGTGGAAATGTCTGACCTTTATAATATTCTATGTATTATCACGCCCGGAGATACAGAAGAAGATCTTTCACGTCTTGTCACAGCTCTGCGTGAGTTATCCGCAAAATTCCATAACCTTTCTGAGACAACGGCAAAACCGGCTATTTTATTACCTGATATTCCTGTATTGGCTTTAACACCTCGTGATGCTTTTTACGCTGAAACCGAAGTGGTACCTTTTCATGAGTCAGCAGGTCGTATTATTGCAGAATTTGTAATGGTCTATCCTCCTGGTATTCCTATTTTTATTCCTGGGGAAATCATCACTGAGGAAAATTTAACCTACATTGAAACAAACTTAGAGGCAGGTTTACCAGTGCAGGGTCCGGAAGATTTTGAATTAAAGACATTTCGTGTCATTAAAGAACATAAAGCAATTCAATAAAAAAAAGGTGCGGAATTCCGCACCTTTTTTTTATTGAATTAATCTAAATCTTCATCTGCTTTTTGACATTCTCCGCTTTTACATGTTGAGTATAATCGCGTCACTTTCTCATCTTCGAAATGATCAATTGTGCAGTTACATGTTTGACATACGATTGTTCCCATTTTGTAAACTCCCCTTTAACCGTCTTTTTTTGTAAGCGTTTTACAACTCTTGATATTATATTATTATGTCACATTAAATATGTCAACAACTAATTAGTATGTCACATTAAAAATATTTTTCTCATAAATGTTATATTTGTTTTCAAAAAACTGACCCCTTAGCATCATCTCTATTTATATAAAAAAACTATGTCTAATTTCATATCTATTTCGGCACTTTAAAATAATTATGAAAAATAAGAATTTGATATCTTGCCTTTTTTTCTTACCAATAGGGTAGACATTTCATACAAACTTTACTAGAATGTATAACCATGTGGTTTCATGTATAGCTGAAAAGGCTATATGAAACACTATGTTATGTAAAATAGAATAGGAAAGGAGTGTTAATCGATGAAAAAACTGACTCCCGTTTTTATCATTTCGGTTATTATTGCTGCAGTATTTATCGTATGGGGTGTTATTCCCGAATCTACACTAGGAAGCGCGGGGCTTACACCTGTCACGTCGGCAATACATAGTTTTATCATCGAGAAATTTGGCTGGTATTACTTACTAGCAGCTACATTATTCTTAGTTTTTACGCTGTACTTAATTTTTTCGAAGTACGGAAACATTAAACTAGGGAAGCCTGACGAAAAACCTCAGTATGGTTATGTCTCATGGTTTGCCATGTTATTTAGTGCTGGTATGGGAATTGGTCTTGTATTTTGGGGTGTCTCAGAACCAATCAATCATTTTCATACTCCACCTTCTGGTGAAGGCGGTACAGCAGAATCAGCTCGTGCAGCTCTACGTTATTCGTTTTTCCACTGGGGTTTACATCCTTGGGCTATTTATTCCGTTCTTGCACTTGCCCTTGCATATTTTCAATTTAGAAAAGGTTACCCGTTCATCATCAGTAATATTTTACGTCCACTACTAGGAAAACGTGTGGATGGACCTCTTGGAACGATCATAAACGTCATCGCCGTATTTGCAACTGTCTTTGGGGTAGCAACATCTCTAGGACTTGGCGCTATTCAAATTACTGGTGGAGCCTCTTACTTATCGCCAAGTATTGATAATAATTTCACGACTCAATTAATTGTTATTATTATCGTAACGTTCTTGTTCATGCTGTCAGCACAGACAGGTCTGAACAAAGGTATTAAGTATTTGAGTAACATTAATATTGTTTTAGCTATTCTGTTAATGCTATTCTTGTTATTTGCAGGTCCAACCAACTTTATTATGGACTTATTCGTTACAACAATTGGCAGCTACATTCAAAACTTGCCGTCGATGAGTTTTCGATTGAGCCCGTTTGATAACAGCACCTGGGTTCAAGATTGGACAATTTTCTACTGGGCATGGTGGATCGCCTGGGCACCGTTCGTTGGTACGTTTATTGCTCGTATTTCACGAGGTAGAACCATTCGAGAATTTTTAATTGGTGTACTAGCTGTTCCGACCGTATTTGGCGGATTATGGTTTGCTGTATTCGGAGGTTCTGGGGTTTATTTAGACTTTTTTAAGGATCTTCCTGTTATGGATGTTATCAATAATAAAGGAACAGAAGTTGCTTTATTCTACGTACTTGAACAGTTTCCATTTGGTACGTTCATGTCCATTGTTGCTATTTGCTTAATTGCTACATTCTTCATTACATCAGCTGACTCAGCTACATTTGTTTTAGGAATGCAGACAACAAACGGTGATCTAAATCCTTCAGGCTCTATTAAGCTTACGTGGGGCTTAATTCAATCGTTAACAGCAATCATTCTGCTTTGGACAGGTGGTTTGGATGCGCTCCAAACAGCTGCGATTATAGCAGCACTTCCATTCTCAATTGTGCTGGTGCTAACGGTCTTCTCATTAATGAAAGCATTTAAAGAAGAAGGCGCGTTAAAAAGAGAAAACAAATCTGTGTAAGACAAAAAAAGCGTTAGCTTATATAAGCTAACGCTTTTTTTATGCACTCTTATGCCGTGCAAAATAAAATTAGTTGATAACATGTCAAGCAGATAGCTGACGTTGTGCCCGTCATCATAAGCGCCAGTCTTTTAGATTTGACGTTCATTTCTGCTATACCGTAAGCTAAATAAGCAAATACTAAAAATAAAATAATTTTAGATGTCAATTGATCACGTTTTGATAATAATTCAACCAGTGAATAACCCATCCAAATAACAATGTGCAAGCTCCAAACGAAATATGTCTTCATAGCTCCTTCGCCGCCTTTTCATTCGTTATTCAAAGAAGCAATTTTGTATCCAACTATAAGCAAAGCACGTCCCACTTCATATGTATGCATCTAGAGCTCATTTAAGACTGTCTCAGCGCTTTTTACACGTTTCTCCCAAAGGAATATACTCATCAGCAACAAAAACTGTCTGACAAGCATCTGATACTTTATGAAAACCGTTTTCTTCAAAAAAAAGCTGATGCATACGCATCAGCTTTTTAAAAACATTATTTTACAATGTGAATTGGGCTTCCAATAGCTACTTCAGCAGCTTCCATTGTGATTTCACCTAATGTTGGGTGAGCGTGAATTGTTAATGCGATATCTTCAGCTGTTACGCCAGCTTCGATAGCAAGACCAAGTTCAGCGATCATGTCAGATGCGCTAGGTCCAGCGATTTGAGCACCAACAACTACTCCGTCTTCTTTACGAGTGATAAGCTTCAAGAAGCCTTCTGCAGCGTTAAGTGCAAGCGCACGTCCGTTAGCAGCGAATGGGAATTTAGAAGCTTTAACAGCTAATCCTTCTTCTTTCGCTTGTGCTTCAGTATAACCTACAGATGCAAGCTCAGGCTCAGAGAATACAACTGCTGGAATTCCTAAGTAGTCAATTTCAGCAGGTTCGCCAGCAATTACTTCAGCAGCGATTTTACCTTCGTAAGAAGCTTTGTGTGCAAGTGGTGGTCCAGTTACGATATCACCAATTGCAAAGATGTTGCTTACAGATGTACGAGTTTGGTTATCGATTTCGATAAGACCACGGTCAGTCATTTTAACGCCAACTTGCTCAAGACCAAGCTCATCAGTGTTAGGACGGCGACCTACAGTAACTAATACGTAGTCAGCATCGATTACTTTTGACTCTCCGCCTACTTCAAACGTAACTTGTACGCCGTCAGCAGTTTCTTCAACACCTTTAGCCATTGCTTTTGTATAGATTTCAACGTTTCCTTTTTTCTTAAGGTTACGTTTAACAAGAGAGCTCATTTGTTTTTCAAAACCAGCTAGAATTTCATCAGCAGCTTCTACAAATGTAACTTCTGTACCGAAGTTAGCAAAAGCAGTACCAAGCTCAGTACCGATGTAACCTCCGCCGATTACAACTAATTTTTTAGGAACTTCTTTAAGCGCTAATGCACCTGTAGAGTTGATTACGCGCTCAGAGAATTTGAATCCAGGGATCTCGATTGGACGAGAACCAGTTGCAAGGATTGCATTTTTGAATTTGTACGTTTGTGCTGAATTTTCATCCATTACACGTACAGTTTCGCTGTCAACGAAGTAAGCTTCACCTTTTACGATGTCAACTTTGTTACCTTTAAGAAGGCCTTCAACACCGCCAGTAAGTTTGTTTACAACGCCGTTTTTGAATTCTTGAACTTTAGAGAAATCAACTGTTACGTTCTCAGCGATAATCCCCATGTCTTCAGAATGTTTAGCATGTTCGAAACGGTGACCTGCAGCGATTAATGCTTTTGAAGGAATACAACCAACGTTTAAGCATACGCCTCCAAGATTACCTTTTTCTACGATTGTAACTTTTTGACCTAATTGAGCTGCACGAATTGCTGCAACGTAGCCACCAGGGCCAGCACCAATGACAAGAGTATCAGTTTCGATTGGGAAATCTCCTACTACCATTTATTACGCCTCCATTAATAATAATTCTGGATCATTTAATAAACGCTTGATTTGGTTAAGAGCGTTTTGAGCTGTTGCGCCATCGATAATACGGTGGTCAAAGCTTAGTGATAATGCTAATACTGGAGCAATTACAATTTCACCGTCGCGTACAACTGGTTTTTCAGCGATACGTCCGATACCTAGAATTGCAACTTCTGGGTGGTTGATAACTGGAGTAAACCATTGTCCACCAGCAGAACCGATGTTTGTAATTGTACAAGAAGCGCCTTTCATTTCAGCAGGAGCTAATTTACCATCACGTGCTTTTCCAGCAAGGTCGTTAATTTGATCCGAAATTTCGAATACAGATTTACGATCAGCATTTTTCACAACTGGTACTAAAAGACCTTTTTCAGTGTCAGCAGCGATACCGATGTTGTAGTAATGTTTTTGAATTACTTCATCTGTAGAATCATCAATTGAAGTGTTAAGAGCTGGGAACTTCTTAAGTGCTGAAGTTAACGCTTTTACCACGTAAGGTAAGAATGTTAATTTAATACCTTGATCTGCTGCAACTGTTTTGAATTTTTTACGATGAGCAACAAGAGCTGTTACATCGATTTCATCCATTAATGTTACGTGTGGAGCAGTGTGTTTAGAGTTAACCATAGCTTTTGCGATTGCACGACGGATACCACTCATTTTCTCGCGAGTTTCTGGTAGATCGCCTTCAGGAATAGCTTGTGCTGCAGCTGATTTTGGTTCAGCTGAAGCAGTTTCCTCTTTAGCTGGAGCTTCAGCAGTTGCTGTAGCTGTAGAGCCACCAGATAAGAAGCTATCGATGTCATCTTTAACAATACGTCCGTTTTTACCTGAACCAGGAACAGCTTTAATGTCTATACCTTTTTCACGAGCATATTTGCGCACTGAAGGCATAGCAATTACTTTACGGTTAGGATCAACATCAGCTTGTGCTGCAGGAGCTGTTGCTTCTTCAGTCACTTCTTCAGTTGAAGCTTCTTCTTTAGCTTCTTCTGCTGGTGCATCATCATGATCGTCACCTTTGAATTTTAAGTCTTCGTATCCAGGAGCATCAAAAGTAACGATAACTTGTCCTACAGTAGCTACTGTACCTTCGTCAACTTTTACTTCTAATACTTTACCTTTTACAGGAGATGGGATTTCAACAACAGCTTTGTCATTTTGTACTTCTGCTAGTACATCATCCTCATCAATTTCATCTCCAGCTTTTACGAACCATTTTACAATTTCACCTTCGTGGATACCTTCACCGATATCCGGCAGTTTAAATTCAAATGCCACGTGTCTTCACCCTCCTAGTTAGTTGCGTTCAATTTGTTAGTGTTTATTTTATCTAAGACAGAAATCAGCACAAAGCTGATTTCTATCACAGTAAAATGCTAATTAAAATTCAAGTACTTTCTTAGCTGTTTCAACGATGTCTTTGTGGTCTGGTAACCATACGCCCTCAGCTTGAGAGAATGGGAACACAGTATCCGGTGCTGTTACACGTAATACCGGTGCTTCTAAGCTTAAGATTGCACGATCGTTAATTTCAGCTACAACGTTAGCTGCGATACCAGCTTGTTTTTGAGCTTCTTGAACTACTACTACGCGACCAGTTTTTTCAACTGATGCAAGAATTGTATCGATATCTAAAGGTTGAACTGTACGTAAGTCCACTACTTCAGCAGAGATACCTTCTTTTTCTAGTTCTTCAGCTGCTTTTAACGATGAGTGTACCATTGCACCGTAAGCGATAAGCGTTACGTCTGTACCTTCACGTTTCACATCAGCTGTACCTAAGTCAATAGTGTATGATTCTTCAGGTACTTCTTGACGGAATGAACGGTAAAGCTTCATGTGCTCTAAGTATACAACCGGATCGTTATCACGGATTGATGAAATTAAAAGACCTTTTGCATCGTATGGAGTTGAAGGAATTACAACTTTTAGACCAGGTTGAGATGCTACGATACCTTCTAAGCTATCAGCGTGAAGTTCTGGTGTATGAACGCCTCCACCAAATGGTGAACGGAATGTGATTGGTGCATTCCAGCGACCGCCAGAACGGTAGCGCATACGTGCAGCTTGACCTGATACAGAATCAAGTACTTCGTATACGAAACCAAAGAATTGAATTTCAGGAACCGGACGGAAACCTTGAGTCGATAGACCCACAGCAAGACCACCGATACCAGATTCAGCTAATGGCGTATCGAATACGCGATCTTCGCCGAATTCTTGTTGAAGACCTTCAGTCGCACGGAATACTCCACCGTTTACGCCAACGTCTTCACCAAAAACTAATACGTTTTCGTCGTTTTTCATTTCTGTGCGTAACGCATCAGTAATCGCTTGAATCATTGTCATTTGCGCCATGGCTTACTTCGACTCCTTCTCTTTGTAGATTTCATATTGCTCTTGTAAGTTTGAAGGCATAGTTTCGTACATGATTTCCATTAAATCTGTAACTTTTTGTTTTGGATAATCGTCAGCCTTCTTAATAGCTTGTTTGATATCTTCTTTAGCTTGCTCGATTACTTTGTTTTCTTCTTCTTCATTCCAGATGCCTTTAGCTTCTAAGAATTTACGGAAGCGAACAAGTGGATCTTTCTTTTCCCACTCAGTGTCAAGCTCAGCTGTACGATAACGAGTTGGATCGTCACCAGCCATTGTATGTGGACCATAACGGTAAGTTAATGTTTCAATTAAAGTTGGACCTTCACCGTTTACTGCACGCTCACGAGCTTCGCTTACTGCAACGTATACTGCTAGTGCATCCATACCGTCTACTTGAACGCCTGGGATACCAACAGCCGCTGCTTTTTGAGCGATTGTACGTGCTGCAGATTGCTTTTCAACTGGTGTTGAAATTGCAAAGCGGTTGTTTTGTACAACAAAGATTGCTGGAGCTTTGAATGCACCTGCGAAGTTCATACCTTCGTAGAAGTCACCTTGTGAAGCTCCACCGTCACCTGTATAAGTGATCGCTACTGCTTTTTTACCGCGCTTTTTAAGACCTAGTGCCACACCAGCAGTTTGCACGATTTGTGCACCGATGATGATTTGTGGAGAAAGTACATCTACACCTTCTGGCGCTTGGTTACCGTGGAAATGACCACGAGAGAATAAGAACGCTTGATATAGTGGAAGACCATGCCAAATTAACTGAGGCACATCACGGTACCCAGGTAAAATGAAGTCTTCTTTTTCTAATGCGAAATGTGAAGCGATTTGAGAAGCTTCTTGCCCAGCAGTTGGTGCATAGAAACCTAAACGACCTTGACGGTTCAATGAAATTGAACGTTGATCAAGAATACGAGTGTATACCATGCGAGTCATTAACTCTTTTAATTTTTCGTCAGATAAATCTGGCAACGCTGATTTATTTACTACTTCGCCCTCTTCATTAAGAATTTGGAACGTTTGGTACTGCTCAGCGATTTTATCAAGTTGCTTTGATACATCAATAATAGCCTTTTTAGTTTTAGCAGCCATCTAAGTCACCTCTTCCTTTCATTTAAGCCGTATAAATTCATTTTACTAATCAAACAAACATACACGCTTTTAGAATGTCCCAAATGGACAAGTAAAAGTCATATTTTGTCGAGTAGCTTTTTGAATTCGCTAATCCTTAACATTTCTATGTATTCCCCAGCGAATTCTGTGCAAACATTTACGTAAAAGGAAAGTTTAAGCGAAACGAGCGTTTCGTTAAACTGTATTAATTATTTTGCAAAAATGATTAATACAACACTTACTACGCTACCTAGTTTACAATACACTAAAACAGTTCGTCAATGCATTTACATCAAGAAATTACGCTTTTTTAGTTTGTGAAATAAAACACATAAAAAAGACATGCTGTACTATTACACAGATACAAACTGTATTATATGTTTTATAATAACCTTCTCTTTTTTTACGTCTGCACATCTCCTATCTTGCCACAAATAAACGATTTTTTAAAACAATAACCTTTTGTAATTTTTACTTGAATCGTGTCGAAACTCTTTCTTTATTTCAGAAAACCTTCCTTTTCAGCCAAAAAAAAAGACCTGTAAACTTCACAGGCCTTCTTATTTATCCTCGCTATTTTTCACCTTTAACTTCGTTTTGTTATAAAAATCTTCTTTGGCTTTGTTATAGTCAGCTGTTAGTGTGTTAAACGTTTCTTTTTTCTTTTCAACTTCTTTATAAGTAGCATTGATCGAAGCGATTTGTGTTTCAAGATTCTCTAATTTCACATTGTCTTTTTCAAAGAGCGTATATAGCTGACGATCTAATTCAATGGAATGAAGATAGGCATCATGTAAGGACTGGTAGGCCTTATAACGCTTCTTCATTAACGAAGATAGTTCAAGCGCCTCTTCTTTTGCTTTGCCGTCCTCTAGCTTTTGGATCTTTGGCTCTGTCGCTTCAAACTGTTTTTGCGAAGCGCTGATGCTTTTTTCTTCTTTTTGTAATTTATTTTCACGCTCATCTAATAACTGCTGCGCTTTTTGTGCTTTATTTTTTATTTTCTTTTTATCTTTAATCCCTAGCTCAATAATTTGGTCGTATATCGCATTTTCTTGCTGTTCTAAATCAGCTAACGGTTTTTGCTGATCAGCAAATTGCTTTTCTTGTGCTACCACTTTTTCTAATCCATTATATACCTCAAGTTCAGGCGATGAGCCCTCTGCACAGCCTGCTAGTGACATAGCAGCAATGCCAATAACTATATATCTTCCGACGCATTTCATATTTGGTAAATCCTCCCTTATTCATGGGTCATTATACAATTTTTGTAGGAAATTGGCAATTTATCTACACCCTTTTTCCACCTTTTAATATATTATACTAACCCAATCGTGAAAAAAAAGGGAGTTTATTACTTTTTACCTTGGGATTGATAACTACGGGAGGTTACATTATGTTGGGTTATGGTGGATATGGCTGCGGCGGTTCTAATAAAGGTTTCGTGTTATTAATCGTACTGTTCATTTTATTAGTTATTATCGGCTGCAGCTGTGGCGGCTGGTAATTATACAATAAAAGCGGCTAACTGCCGCTTTTATGTTTTCTTATGCATGTTTTTCCAAATGTTTGATACATATAATTAGTAGAAACATTTATGTGGTCAAGGTCGAGGTAATGACTTTTTTATACGGATTTGGTACACTTTATACCTATAAAATAGCCTAGGGAGATGTGAAAGTTGATTACAATGAACGATATTATCCAAGACGGACACCCAACGCTGCGAGAAGTAGCAAAAGAAGTACCGTTACCTGCTTCTGAAGAAGACAAAAAGATTTTACATAGCTTATTAGAATATGTAAAAAACAGCCAAGACCCTGAAATTGCTGCTAAATATGGACTGCGATCTGGTATCGGACTTGCCGCTCCTCAAATTAATGTATCAAAACGAATGATTGGGGTACACGTTACGGATGAAAAAGGCAAGCTATACAGCTATGCATTATTTAACCCTAAGATCATTAGCCACTCAGTTGAAAAGACATATCTTACAGGCGGTGAAGGCTGCTTGTCTGTCGATCAAGATATCCCAGGATTTGTTCCTCGATATGCACGCATCACAGTAAAAGGCACAACGCTTGAAGGCGAAGAAGTGAAAATTCGTTTGAAAGGCCTTCCTGCTGTCGTATTTCAGCACGAGATTGATCATTTAGACGGAATTATGTTTTATGATTACATCAATAAAGAAAACCCATTTCAAGAACCTGAAAATGCTTTTCCATATGAACGCTAAAAAACGCGAGCTAGAGCTCGCGTTTTTTCTTATTTTAACAATCCTACTAGCTCTAATCCGTGGAGAATACCACCTTCTGCTACATCTTTTGTAACAAGATCAGCCACTTCTTTCACGACTTCTTCCGCATTTCCCATCGCTACGCCATTTCCGACAAACTCAAGCATTTCGATATCGTTTAAGCCGTCTCCGAATGCATATACATCTTTTTTATCAAAGCCAAGCTTTTCAATCATGGTCTCAATTCCTCGCGCTTTTGATCCACCTTTTGGGAGAACATCAGTTGAAAATTCATGCCAGCGAATAAAGTCAAATTTCTTAAATTTTTCTTCATAAGGAGCTTCTTCTCCCGCTGTACAGAATAAGAGGGATTGATAAATTTCACGCCCTTTGAAATAAGCAGGATCGTGGTGAGGGTGGGTAAATCCAATTTTCAGCGTGCTGATGCTGGATTCGATATAATCATGAAATTCAATGTTTGATTTCATATCTTCATGATCCATGTATACGACAGGATGATCATGCTCAACAGCAAAAGCCGTTAAATCCTGAAGCTCTTCTTTATTTAACGGCTTTTTGTAAAGAACTTCTCCATTTAAGACAATGTACTGACCATTAAAGCTAATATATGTTTGAATATCCAACTCTTCACGCAGATCTTTAAACATAAAAGGAGCCCTTCCAGTTGCAATTGCCACTTCATGCCCCTGCTCTTTTAACAGCTGGACAGCTTTTTTTGTAGAAGCAGGCAGTTTTTTATCATGATCCAATAACGTTCCATCAATATCAAAAAAAATAATCTTTCGTTCCACGTTTATCACCTTATTTTTTATAATTTTTTATCTCTTTGTTAAGCCTTTCCAATTATACCAAACAAGCACTGATTTCTCTATAAATGGACGTTCCTATTTACAATTTTTCCATATTTAACCACGAGAAACCTCTCCCTTTTCATCATATAATAAAAGTACAGAGAGAGACAGGCAGGTATCGCAAAAAAACAAAGGAGCTGAAAAATCATGTTAAAAGATTTTCGAAAAAGGCTGCTAAAACGCTGGAATGAATTATTGCGTAAAAAAACGATGGCATAATCGATTTTTTTAGGGCTTTCTGTTGTAAAATTTGCAGAGTGTGTGTCTGCATCGTACAATGGAATAGCCCTTATTTTTTATACGCCCGGAAAATATAGTCTTGTATCCGTTTCCTA
Organism: Priestia sp. FSL W8-0524; assembly: GCF_038005965.1. Classification (NCBI taxonomy): domain Bacteria; kingdom Bacillati; phylum Bacillota; class Bacilli; order Caryophanales; family Bacillaceae; genus Priestia; species Priestia sp. FSL W8-0524. Next base: position 1,080,139 of record NZ_JBBOUG010000001.1, on the reverse strand, counting down.
TTAATATTATTCTATAATTAATTGACTTGTTATATTTAGATGACTAAAATGTAGTGAAAGCAAGTTTCTTTAGAAAATACATGAAATACATACACATTTTATAATATAATAAAATAAGTTATTTGAATTTCGGAATTAAGGAGAGATTTTTGTTATGATTTTTAAAGTTTATTTTCAAGAAAAAATGAGTGAAGTAGCTGTACGTGAAAATACAAAAACAGTGTATGTGAACGCAGATTCTGAGCGTGACGTTCGTCAAAAGTTAAAAGCGCGTTCAATTAATATTGAGTTTGTTCAAGCAGTGACTGGAGACTATCTAGAATATGAACAACAGCATGAAGATTTTAAAGTATTGGAGATATGATGAAAATGAAATTTGTAAAAAATAATCAAACGGCAGTTTTCGCCCTGGGTGGACTAGGCGAAATTGGTAAAAATACGTATGCCGTACAGTTTCAAGATGAAATTATTCTTATTGATGCAGGAATTAAATTCCCTGAAGATGAGCTTTTAGGAATTGACTATGTTATTCCTGACTACAGTTATTTGGTAAAAAATGCAGATAAAATCCGCGGCCTTTTCGTTACACATGGTCATGAAGATCACATCGGCGGAATTCCTTACTTATTAAGAGAATTAAACATTCCTATTTATGCAGGAAAATTAGCCCTTGGACTTCTTCGCAACAAATTAGACGAGCACGGGTTGCTTCGTACAGCTCAGCTTCATGAAATTACTGAAGATGACGTAATTAAATTCCGTAAAACATCGGTAACGTTCTTCCGTACAACTCACAGTATTCCTGATTCTTACGGAATTGTGGTAAAAACACCAAACGGACAAATCGTACATACAGGAGATTTCAAGTTTGATTTTACACCAGTGGGCGAACCGGCTAACTTAACAAAAATGGCTGAAATCGGTAAAGAAGGCGTTCTATGCTTGCTTTCAGACAGTACAAACAGTGAAATTCCTAACTTTACGATGTCTGAGCGCCGCGTAGGTGACAGCATTCATGACATTTTCCGTAAAGTAGACGGCCGTATTATTTTTGCAACGTTTGCTTCAAATATTCACCGCTTACAGCAAGTAGTGGAAGCAGCCGTATTGCATAACCGCAAAGTTGCTGTATTCGGACGCAGTATGGAAGCAGCTATTGAGATTGGCCAACAGCTTGGATATATTTCATGTCCAAAAGATACGTTCATTGAGCCTTCTCAAATTAACCGAATTCCAGCTAACCGCGTGACTATTTTATGTACAGGCAGCCAAGGTGAACCGATGGCAGCGCTATCTAGAATTGCAAACGGTACTCACCGCCAAATTCAAATTATCCCTGGAGATACGGTTGTGTTCTCATCTTCACCTATTCCAGGAAATACAGTAAGTGTTAGCAAAACAATTGATATGCTATTCCGTGCAGGAGCAGAGGTTATTCACGGTGCTCTAAACGATATCCATACTTCTGGACACGGCGGACAGGAAGAGCAAAAATTAATGCTTCGTTTGATGAAACCAAAATACTTTATGCCAATTCACGGTGAGTATCGCATGCAGAAGATGCACATCAAACTTGCAACAGACTGTGGAGTTCCTGAAGAAAACTGCTTCATTATGGATAATGGAGAGGTGCTAGCTTTAAGCGACAGTGAAGCTTCAGTAGCTGGAAAAATCCCTTCAGGCTCTGTATATATTGACGGAAGCGGAATTGGTGACATTGGAAATATCGTACTTCGTGACCGCCGTATTTTATCTGAAGAAGGACTTGTTATTGTCGTTGTAAGCATCAATATGAAAGACTTCAAGATCGCTGCTGGTCCAGACATTATCTCTCGCGGTTTTGTTTATATGCGCGAATCTGGCGACTTAATTAATGATGCACAGTCCCTCATTACAAAACACTTGAACAAAGTGATGGAACGTCGTACGTCACAATGGTCTGAGATTAAAAATGAAATCACAGACACATTGGCTCCATTCCTTTACGAAAAAACAAAGCGCCGTCCAATGATTTTACCAATCATTATGGAGGTTTAATAAAAGAAAAAGAGCAGATGCGATTGCATCTGCTCTTTTTTATTAGGAACTGGCAAATTTATTTTCGAAGCGGTTGATATCTGCGTCTGCTCCAATAACAATTAACACGTCTCCTTCTTGTATCGTTTCGGACGCCTGAGGAGAAACGATGATATCTCGATCACGCTTAATGGCTACAATGTTAATACCATATTTCGCACGAATGTCTAACTCAATCAGCGTATTGCCAGCCATTCTTTTGCTTGCTACTAATTCGACAATGCTGTGTTCTTCAGATAGCTCCAAATAATCCAGCACGCTGTTTGAAATCATGTTATTGGCAATTCTTCGTCCCATATCTCGTTCGGGATGCACGATAAAATTGGCGCCAATTTTTGATAATACTTTGGCATGATAATCATTTTGCGCTTTTACCGTTATTTTTTCAACGCCCAGCTCTTTTAGTATAAGGGTCGTCAAAATACTTGCCTGAATATTGTCGCCAATAGCTACGATAACGTGATCAAAATTACGAATTCCTAAACTTTTTAGAACCCCTTCATCCATTGAATCGCCTACTACTGCATGCGAAGCAACGTTAGCATACTCATTTACCTTTTCTTCATCAATGTCAATCGCTAGAACTTCCATTCCTTGATCGCTTAATGTTTTACAAATACTTCCACCAAATCTACCTAATCCGATGACTGCAAATTCTTTTTTCATTTGAATTCCTCCATTATGTACAGGAAAAAATCTGAACTACCGTTATTTTACCACAATTCTTTTGTATCAACCTCATTTTCCCGTTAACAACGCTTATATGTCTTTACTATTTCTCATAGAAAAACAGAAGGATCAGCTCCTTCTGTTTTTTAAGCTGTAGCATGGGTTTGAACAAGGTAATAATATACGCCTTTTTGCTGCATAAGTTCCCCGTGATTGCCTGTTTCAATAATGCTTCCGTGGTCTAACACAATGATGTTATCTGCTTCTCGTATAGTCGATAGCCGATGAGCAATCATGATGGCCGTTCTGTTATTTAACAGCGTTTTAAGCGCTTGTTGAATCTTCACTTCTGTTTCTGTATCGATGCTTGCTGTCGCTTCATCTAAAATGATAATACGAGGATCAGCCAACAGCGTTCGAGCAAATGAAATCAATTGACGCTCTCCCACCGATAAAACGTTTCCTCGCTCTTCTACTTCCGTATCATAGCCTTTTTTCAGACGCTTTATAAAATCTGCAGCCCCTACCGCTTCTGCGGCCTTAATCACTTCATCATCGGTAGCATCCGGTTTTCCAAACCGAATATTCTCCGTGATGGTTCCTGAAAAAATAAAGGTTTCTTGCAGCACAATACTAATTTGTGCTCGTAAACTCGCTAACGTAATATCTTGAATAGGCATATTATCAATTAAAATCTGCCCTTTGTTCACATCATAAAAACGTGTGATTAAATTAGCAATGGACGTTTTTCCAGATCCAGTATGCCCCACTAAAGCAACCGTCTGTCCTTCTTTTATTTCAATTGATACGTTGTTTAGAGCTTTACGCTTCCCATCATAAGAAAATGAGACGTGCTTGAACTCAACTTTCCCCTTCATATTCTCTAAAGACGTAGCGGTTTCCAAATCTGCGACGAGAGGTTTTTCATCTAGAAATTCAAAAATGCGCTCGGATGAAGCCATTCCCATTAATAATTGATTGTACACTTGCCCTAAACGAGAAATCGGTTCCCAAAACATCCCGAGATAAAAAGCAAATGATACAAAAATACCAATTGTTAGCCGCTCATCTTGAATAAGTGCAGCACCGAACCAAATTAAAATGGCCGTTCCGACAGCATTTGTGAGTTCTACAAACGGTCGAAACATGGCATTTTTTCGAGTAGCTTGCCTCCAGCTCTCGTAATTTTCACTGTTTATGCGATCAAAAAACAGCATATTTTCTTGTTCTTGAGCAAATGATTGAGTAACGCGAATGCCTTGAATACTCTCATTTAAATGTGAATTTAATACTGACTGCTTCATACGAACAACTTGCCATGACCGGCGGATTCTTCTTCTCAGCTTTGTAGAAATCAAAAACATAATCGGTAAAATGACTAAAACAGCACATGTCAAAGCAGGACTGAGAGAAAATAATATAACCACAATTCCCACTAACAATAAGAGGTCCATAAATAGGTTAACTACCCCGTTGGTAAATAAATCTTGAAGAGAGTTAATATCATTCATAATCCTTACAAGAATAGAGCCTCCTGAACGCGTATCAAAAAACCGGTGCGACAGCCCTTGAACATGCGTAAATAAATGTTTTCTTAAATCATATATTACGTGCTGCCCGAGTTGATTCATCCATTTAATCCGAAAGACATTCGCAATATAAGATAGGATATACAAGCTAAAAATGATGAAAACTAACTGCATGAGCAGCGTGCTATTCTTATCTTTTACAGCATGATCAAGCGTATAGACACCTATCAAAATAGGAATAGCGAGTCTAATGACCGTCGTGATAATGACCATAAGAAACGAGAAAGGAAGCAAGTTTTTTCGATATGGATGAAGATAACGAAACAAGCGGGCCATTTGCTTCCAGTTAAACGTCTTATCAATGATTTGATCTGTTTGATAATAAAAGCGCTCTCGCACAACTTTATTTTTTTCGCCTGCCATTCTATTCCTCCCTTGTTATACGTTCATCACCGACGTACTGCTTTCATATTGAATGTCGTAAATGTTTTTATAAATCCCTTGCTTTTGAATGAGCGTTTCATGGCTTCCTCTCTCTTTTATACGACCTTCATGTAAGACCAAGATTTCATCGGCATGTCGCAAAGAAGAAAGGCGGTGCGCGATAATAAACGTCGTACGATTTTTCATCACTTCTTTTAAAGCCAATAGAATTTCTCTTTCTGTTTTCATATCAACGGCACTGGTGGCATCATCTAATACTAGAATACTAGGATTTAAGATAAGCGCTCGTGCAATTGCAATACGCTGCTTTTGCCCGCCTGATAACCCCAGTCCTCTCTCTCCCAGCATCGTATCATATCCATCTGGAAGCTCCATAATAAAATCATGCGCCTGCGCTCGTTTTGCAGCATCAATAATGTCTTCTCTAGAAATACCCGGCACGCCATAAGAGATGTTGGTTCCTATGCTGCTTGAGAACAAAAACGTTTCTTGAAGTACAAAGCTAATTTCTTTCCGAAGAACAGAGAGCGGATACTCTTTAATCGGACGATGGTTAACTAAGATCTGTCCTGAAGTCGGTTCATAAAACCTCGTGAGCAGCTGTGTTAAGCTTGTTTTGCCGGCTCCAGTTGCACCGATTAAACCTACTACTTTCCCTTTAGAAGCAGAAAACGATATGTTCTCAAGCGATTTTTTATCCTCGTTTGGATAGGATAAGCTAACATGCTGAAACTCGACTGTTCCATTAATAGAAAAACTTCCGGCATTCTCATGGACTTTTTCTTCTTCTTCTAAAATTTCTAGCAGCCTTTCACCTGAAGCTTTAGACTGTGAAAACATATTGATAACAAACCCTAGATTCATAATCGGCCACATTAAATAAGAGGTTAAGCTAAAGAAAGCAACAAGCTCTCCAGGACGTACGCTTCCGTTCATAACAAGCGCTCCTCCGTAAGCAAGGAGACCAACAATAGATAAATTCCCTATAAACTCCATTAAGGGGAAATAAGTTGCCCACACATTCGCTGTTTCAATGTTTCGATTTTTATAAACTCCGTTGGAATCGTTAAATTTAGAGGTTTGAAATTTTTCTCTTGATAATGATTTGACCGTCTGTATGCCGCTTATATTTTCTTGAACATTTGTATTAAGTTCTCCAAACGATTGGCGAATTAAGCGAAACGCTGGATGAACGCGTTTATCAAAACGATAAACAGCTACCCCCAAAAAAGGCAGCAGGCAGATTGTGACAAGAGTGAGTGAAATAGAGTAATAGAACATAACGGAAAAGCTGGCAGTAAGTAAAATGACGAAGCGAATTAATTCTGAGAAGCCAAAAGATAGAAAAAAACGAAATCCTTCTACATCAGCTGTCAACCTGGACATCAAGTCCCCTGTTTTAGCATTGTCATAATAAGAAAACGGTAAATACTGAAGTTTGCGGTAAAGTTTATTGCGAAGAGTATACACGGACTTAATTCCAAATAAGTCGCCGTAATATTGCTGAATATATGTAAAGATTCCTTTGATGATCATCAGTCCAATAAAAATAAATGCTACATTATCGACTAGCTGATATTGTTTTCCTAACACGATATGATCAATCGTATATTGCAGCACAATCGGGTAAATCACAGTGATGGAGGTTACAAATAACAAGCAAATAGCAGAATAAAAAAAGTACATTCGGTACGGCAAATAAAAATCTTTTAGTTTTTTAAACGTTCCCATATACCCCGTCCTTTCCCTTAGCTAAGATGTGGCAAACATATTTAAATATATCTTTAAATATATCGGTTCCCGAAATAAATTACCATAATTTTTAGATATTTTTTCAAAAAAAGGTAAATAGTCATAAAAAAGAGGTTGGGATATAGCTAAATGAATTTCATCTAAAGACGAAACTATTCACCCAAACAAAAAAACGAACCACTAATCAAACATATTGATCAATGGTTTGTTTTTCACTTCGTCTAAAATACTTTTGTCCCAGCTTCTTTTTTTATTGTTTTTCCACTGCATGTCCGCCGAACTCATTGCGAAGAGCGGCAACTACTTTACCTGTAAACGTATCATCTTCAAGTGAGCGATAGCGCATCATTAAAGATAAAGCAATAACTGGCGTTGGCACTTGTAAATCTAAAGCTGATTCAACCGTCCATTTCCCTTCACCGGAAGAATGCATAACTCCTTTAATACTGTCAAGTTTTGCATCTTTTGAAAATGCACGTTCCATTAATTCGATTAACCATGAGCGAATAACAGAGCCATTGTTCCATACGCGGGCTACAGCTTCGTAGTCATAGTCAAATTCACTTTTCTCTAACACATCAAAACCTTCAGCAATTGCTTGCATCATGCCGTACTCAATTCCGTTATGAACCATTTTCAAGAAGTGGCCGCTTCCTGCTGCACCTGAATAAAGATAGCCGTTTTCTACGTTGATGTCGCGGAAAATAGGTTCGATTGTAGCAAATGCTTCTTTATCTCCGCCAATCATCATACAAGCGCCGTTTCGGGCACCTTCCATTCCGCCGCTCGTTCCAACATCGAAGTAGTGAATTCCTTTTTCAGCAGAAGCTGCGGCACGTCGTACGGAATCTTTATACTTAGAATTACCGCCTTCGATAATCATATCTCCTTCTTCAAGTAATTCTTGAAGCTCAGAAATTACTTTTTCTGTGAGCTCTCCGGCTGGAACCATTACCCAAGCAATGCGTGGTTTTTCTAATTTGCTTACTAATTCTTGAATGGAAGAAGCGCCTTCTGCTCCCTTTTCTGATACTTTCTGTACGGCTTCGTTGTTCACATCGAATGCTACCACAGAATGGTTATGATCTAGTAAATTCAATACTAAGTTTGCTCCCATTTTCCCTAAGCCAATCATACCTAATTTCATATGTAAATTACCTCCAATAGTAAGTTTCGTATCATGTTGTTAGTGTTAGTATGGTGTAAACTCACAAGAAAAAATCCACATTTTTATATTTCCTTTATCAGTTACTTCCTACACACAAAAAAGAAAAACATTCGATGCAAGTTCTACTAAGCATCGAATGCTTTTCACCTGTTACAACTGCCTGTATTTATTCGTTCTCGCCTAATACACGATTCACGCGCTTTTCAAGCATTTTCATACCGCTTCCACCAGCTTGGAAGTGGCGTAGCTGACCTGTTTTGTCAAATACATAATATGCCGGTACATATTGATTTTCAAATGCATCCGTTAATTTATGTTCACTGTCTACAAAAATTGGCTGCGTAATATCGTGTTCTGCTGCTACTTCTTTAATTTTTGTTAAGTCTAAATCATCTTCAGAGCGCGGCATATGAACGGCTACTACGTTTAGTTGTTCTTTATATTGGTCGCGAAATTCATTTACTTGAGGCATTGCTTCTTTACATAGATGACAGCTTACTGACCAAAAATGAATAAGCGTTGGCTTTTCGCCAATTAGCTGCTCTTTTGTAACCTCTCCGTTTAACCATTCTGTAGCGCCCGTTAACTCAGGCATTGGCTGACGTAATTTCATGAATAAAAGCCTCCCTTGTTTTCACTATTATTGACTATATGTTCTTTATTATCCGATGAAAAAAAGGCCTAACGTGGACGTTAGACCTTTTAAACGTTGTGCTTACGCGTTTAAAGTAGCTTGACCTGGTTTCCAGTTAGCTGGGCAAAGTCCGCCAGTTTGTAACGCTTGAAGAACACGTAAAGTTTCATCAACGTCACGGCCAATATTGTTGTGGTTTACAACTGAATATTGTAATTCGCCTTCTGGGCTGATGATGAATAAACCGCGAAGTGCTACACCTTCTTCTTCAATTAAAACGCCGTACTCACGAGAAACAACGTGATTTGTATCAGCTGCTAATGGATATTTAAGATCACCTAAACCATTATCTTTACGATCAGTGTTGATCCAAGCTAAGTGTGTATGGATTGTGTCTGTAGAAACACCGATTACTTCTGCGTCAAGATCTTCAAACTCATCATAACGGTCAGAAAGTGCAGTGATTTCTGTTGGACATACAAATGTAAAGTCCATTGGATAGAAGAATAATACTGTCCATTTGTCATTTTTAATATTTTCTTCTAAGCTAACTTTACCGAATTCTTTGTTTGATAATACAGCTTCCATTTCAAAGCGTGGAGCTTGTTTACCTACCATACGTTCTGGCATACATGATCCCTCCAAATAATTATTAAATGAGAAAATGTATAAAACATTCTCACTTATGTACTGTTATAACGGTTTTCATTATAATGGATATTGTTTTTTTAGTCAATATTAATTAAGAATGAATTTAAACAACATCTTATAATGGTAACATAGTTGTTATGCCCGCCTTTAGGGCAAATTAAACCCTGACTTCAGCAAAAAAATGCTATAAAAGGGTTGCATTTATTTACCTTCTCAGTTTAGCATGTCTAATATCGGGAATAAACAAATGTGCTCATACTCTTACAAAATCTTTTCCACAGAATACATTCCCACTTATTAATATTGAAACAGAACATAGGAAGGATGAACAACGAATGTTTAAGATGCAAGACATCAACTGGGAACAGCTTCTTACCAATGCTGGAGTTATTGTGTTAAAACTTATTGCCATTACCATTGTATTTTTACTTGTACGAGCAATTGGTAAAAAAGTTATTGAGCGTTCCTTTGAAAAAATGAGCGAGCGCGAAAATACTACGCGCGGACGCATGCTCACACTCAAAAGTTTAACCGTTAATGTGTTTTCATATGTACTTATTTTTATTTTTGTCGTCATGCTGCTTGAAGCAGTAAATATCCATGCGACAGCTCTATTAGCCGGTGCCGGAGTTGTGGGTCTAGCAATCGGGTTCGGTGCTCAAGGACTAGTTAGCGACGTTGTAACAGGTTTCTTTTTACTTCTTGAAAAACAGCTGGATGTTGACGACTATGTAACAACCGGAAGTTTTTCAGGAATTGTCGAATCAGTAGGTCTGCGTACTACTCAAATTCGCGGATTTGATGGAACTTTACACTATGTGCCTAACCGTGAAATTACAAGCTTAAGCAATCATTCCCGAGGCAATATGCGCGCGTTGATTGATATTGGCATTTCGTATGATGATGATATTGACAAAGCAATTTCCGTACTAGAAAAAGTATGTGAGCGCGTTGCTGCAACAAATGAAAACATTGTAGAAGGACCAAGCGTGATAGGAGTTCAAGGTCTAGGCGCATCGGACGTTGTGCTTCGTGTAGTTGGCAAAGCTAAAAACGGTGAGCAGTGGGGGGTTGAACGTCAGCTTCGCAAAGAGTTTAAAGAAGCATTTGACGCAAACGGTATTGATATTCCGTTCCCTCATCAAGTAAATATTGATAAAAAGCAGCCTGAGGATGCCAAGCAGCCTCAGCATGCATAAAAATAGCCGAAGGATTTATTCCTTCGGCTTTCTTTTATCCTTGTACCTTGTTGCCTACTTGCTGACAAATTTCTTCTGCCGTTAATCCGCTAGCTGTAATAACTGAGCCTTGCGTTACTGCATCAGAAATCCCCATTACGTTTGAATCCTGTCCTGTTACAACACAGCAATCGCACCCTTGTGCATCACTTTCGTTGCGTAATTGTACCACTTCATGTCCGAGCTGCTGAAGTGCAGCCTGTACATCTGTTAAACCGTATTCTACACCAATTCGTGCCATCGTTGCCCACCTCCTCATGGTATTAATTTAGCCATAAGGAAAAATGATTATACGATTTATTGATTGCCTTTATGTTCAAAATATTTTGTAATAAGTGAAATCGCCGTATCTATTGCGCCTTCATGAGGCTGCAGCTTTGCATGATGAAGCCCATATTCAGACTGAACGCCAAGCCAAAACATAAATCCAGGAATATCTTTTAGCATATAGCCAAAATCTTCTCCTGTCATTGCTTCTTTGCACTCAATGACATCCACGTCGGTTTGCGCTTTGGCAAATTCCATAAACTCTCGCGTGACTTCATGGTGATTATATACTTGATGATACATACATCCATAATCAATGGCTGTTTCACACTGATACCCTACTTCTACTCCTTTAACAATCGCTTCAATTCGTTCTTTAACACGCGTCATTGATTCAGGAGATAGCGTGCGAATGGTTCCTTCTATGCGAGCTCGCTCCGCAATAATATTTTGAACCGTCCCCCCTTGAATTTTTCCTACTGTAATTACAGCGCTGTCTAGCGGATCAACGTTGCGAGCAACAATCGTTTGAAGCTGTGAAACGAGCTGACATGCAGCGACTACCATATCATTTGTTGTATGTGGATAAGCAGCATGCCCGCCTTTTCCTTTTAAATCAATAAATAGCTCAGACGTGTTAGCAAATAGTAACCCTTCCTTCAGCGCAATCGACCCAACCGGATATTCAGGAGCTACGTGAAGGGCAAAGATGAAATCTGGAAGCCATTCTTTCATGATATCGCTTTGGAGCATTGGCTGTGCTCCTCCTGGACCTTCTTCTGCAGGCTGAAAGATGAACAGTACGTTATCTTTGATTTCATGCTGAGCAAAGTAAGTCAGTACGCCTAGCCCAATGGCCATATGCATATCATGTCCGCAGGCATGCATGAGTCCTTCATGCTGTGATTGAAAAGAATAATTCGTTTCTTCCGTGATAGGAAGACCGTCAATATCTGCTCGGTAGCCTATTGTTTTAGTTGGGTTTGTACCATGTACTTTAACAAAGAGTCCCGTTTTCCACGTCTTTACTTCTAAGCGCTCTTGCGGAAGAGTGTTAATATAATCAAGCAAAAAACGCTGTGTTTTCACCTCTTGAAACCCTAATTCAGGAATTTTATGTAGCTCTCTTCTTATTTTCACAAATTCATTTTCAGCCATGTGTATGTCCTCCTCACGAAATAAAGAAGAAAGCGTGGTTGCCCACGCTTCCAACTTGTCCATATGATACGTTTAAGGATTCAGTATCCCAATCGCTAAAACCTATTAATTCAGCAAAGAAAAAGCGCAAACTGATCGTTTTTCTTATTCTTCGTTTAATTGACGCAATTCTTGCTTGATTTCTGTTTTAGACTTTGTTTTTTCGTCAATTTCTTTAATAACGCGTGCTGGCGTACCTGCTACTACTGTATAAGGAGCTACATCTTCGACCACAATTGCACCTGCAGCAACTACGGCACCTTTACCTACTGTTACCCCTTCAAGAACAACAGCATTAGCACCGATTACTACATCATCTTCTACTACAACTGGTTTTGCAGAAGGTGGCTCAATAACACCAGCTAATACAGAACCTGCGCCGATATGACAATTTTTACCTACTGTTGCACGACCACCAAGTACTACGTTCATGTCGATCATTGTTCCTTCACCGATTACAGAACCGATGTTAATCGATGCACCCATCATAATAACAGCGTTGTCGCCGATTTCAACTTGATCGCGAATAATAGCGCCTGGCTCAATACGGGCTTTAATTCCTTTCATATCTAATAAAGGAATCGCAGAGTTGCGGCGATCGTTTTCAATTACGTAGTCTTCAATTTTTCCTTCGTTTGCTTCAATAGCAGCTTTGATGTCTTTCCATTCACCAAATACTACACCTGTGTTGCCCGTTACAAATGTTTTAGAAGATGAACCAAAGTCAATTCCTTCTACTTCACCTTTTACGTAAACTTTTACCGGTGTTGATTTTGTACTGTTTTGAATAAATGAGATAATCTCATTAGCATCCATCATTTTCATTATGTATTCCTCCTAAGTAAGCAATGTCTCATTTAATGTAACAAAATGCTTTCACAATGACAAGCATCATTATCGTTTTAATAAAAAGATAACGATTGCAAATAAAAAAAGCGAGCACCTGAGCTCGCTTTAGACCGTTTCTCTTACGTATTCACGTACAATATCAACAAATGCTCGAACTTGCTTCAGTTTAAACGCTGATTCATATCCAACTAAAGAAGTGTCTCGTGTAATTGGCTCTCCATTTGCTTTTAGAAGCGGCGTCCGATGAATATGGCTTCCAGCTTCTTTGATAGCAATCGATGGTAAAATAGCGAAACCAAGACCATTTAAAGCCATTTGTTTACACGTCTCAATCTGATCCACTACAATCGTACGCTTCGGTGTAGTATGAAACTCTCGATGCCACCATTCTAAAATTTCTTGATAATACGTTGAGTCACTTTTAAATTGAATAAATGGTCGATGAGTATTTACTACTTCCGCTGCCCTTTCAATTTCTGAATCAACTAGGTAAAGAGGATCTGTAAACAAATGTTCTTTGACGCCTTTCCAATCCGGATTTCCGCGTATGATTCCAATATGTACCTCATCTTCGTACAGATAGCGAAGCATTTCACTGCTCCAGCCGGTTACAAGAGAGATTTTAGCATGTGGGTAACGATCCATATAGCGTTTTAACACCGCCGGCAGCCAGTGCTGTCCAATAATCGAAGCCACCGCTAATTTGAGTGTACCATATACTTCATTATCTAAATGATGCAAGTCCTCGCGAACCCGATCTTCTTTTTCTACTACTTCTTTTGCAAATTGAACAATCTTTTCTCCAGCAGGCGTTAATGACAGTCCTTTTTGCGAACGAATGAAGATTTGTGTATCCCATGCTTTTTCAATGGTTTGCAGCCTCTGTGATAAAGCTGGTTGCGATACAAATAATCTCTCTGCAGCTTTTCTCATATTTAATTCTTGAGCTAATACAACGAGCATTCGACATTCTATTAATTGCATTCAGTTATTCCTTTCAAGCCTCTTTTTACTTTCATTTTACCTTTATCATATAAGAAAAAAACGGAGAAAGATAGGCTGAAACACGATTTCTTAAAAAAATTATTGAAATGACTCTTTCGGGAGAATGATGGACTGCCTTCTTAATGACTTTAACAAATTTCTTCGCGTTAAAATCCCTTCAAAAATACCATCTTCATTCTCTACGCACAAAAAAGGATGGTTAATCATGGCATTTATGACTTTTAATACGGATTTTTTCATGGAGACACGAGGAACATTTTGATTCATAACTTCTTCTACTTTCATGGTTTCTAATCGTTCAAATTCAATGCGCTTTAACCCTAAAATCGAATCTAAAATAAGAGTCATGCTCACGAACCCCTGCAGCTGAAACCTTGGATTTAATACGGGAATGGACGTATAGCCAGTCTTTGTTAACACAAGCAAAGCATGTTCTAAATTATTTCCCACTTGAACATGAGCAACTTTATCAGAAGTGACAAGCAAATCTCGAAGTTCAATTTGATTTAACTGATTGTGATCAATATCAATCATTTATACATTCTCCTTCCATTTCTCATAACTTCCACGTGTGTAAAGAGAAAAAGAACAAGCTACAAAATGAAAATAGCTTGCTTACGTAAATGCGAACCTTTAAGAGGGAATAGAAGCAGACACACTCGATGTTCTCCCTTATATGTTAAGTCTAGATTTTTTTAAAACAAGTGTCAACGAAAGTTCATAATTATCTGAATTTTTTATTTTGCTTTTTTTACAGCATTCGACCCTTTCCTTCCATTTATCAGAAAATCCGCTATCACTTTGTCGGTATTTCTCGGGAAAATAGGACAGAAGCCACCGCAAAAACTCCATACGCAGTAACAAAAAAATGCCGCAAAGTATAAAATCCTTTGCGGCATTCGTTTTGCTTTATCCCTTAATGAATAAGTTCAAAAATTTCAATTGCAATCATATCAACGTTATCAAATTGATAAACAGCTGGCTTTTCACCATCTTGATATACTTCAAGTTCGTATGTTTCAGTTTTTGCATGATATTTCACGCTGCAAATTCTTTTTCCCTCTACTTCGAAGAAGCGTTGTGGCGCTTCACTTCCACTTGCTTGCTCACGGAGATTCACAAGACGAGTTAAAATACCTTGTAATTGTGACATATAATCTCTCCTTTCACCTATTACATCATTACGCATTCGACTTTTCTACAATATCAATTCAAATAAGTACTTTATCTAAACTAATACTTAAAAGACACCATTTCACTATATGCCACATACTAAAAAAACACAAGTACTTTACGTGATTTTTCATAAGAAAATGCCTTATTATAGCGATATATGTCGTTTTTTATTATAATAACATAGCGATATACTATGTATCATCCAAAACTTCATTCTACTTTAACACCATTCATTTTGATATAGGGAGGTGCTTTCATTGAGATCTATAGAGCTGTACACACAACCAGCTTGCCCACCTTGCGAAATTGTTAAACAGTTTTTACAGCATCACCACGTTTCCTATAAAGAATTTGACGTATCTAAAGATGCTTCTGCTCGAAAACGAATGACTACTGAGTTAGAGTCTTATTCCACTCCGACTATTCGTGTTGATCAGGAAATTATCAGAGGGTTTGACCTTCAAGCGCTTGAGAAGCTTCTGAACATTGGGTAACAGAAACACTCAAAATAAGCTTTTCTCGGCTATTTTGAGTGTTTCTTACTATATATAAGCTTTTGCACCTTCCATTTCCCCTGTTTTTTTACTAAAGTGATCATTTCATAATGATCTTGGTATTTTACTCGTTCATTATGCACAGCCGGAAAAAATTGATAGACATAAGCTTTGTTTTGGTCGGAATGAAGAGCTACCTTCGTCTGTTCATCGAAAGAAAAGAAAGGGATGTAGTGTGTTAAATATTCAGGTCCCTCTCCGACATATCCTTGAGCTTTTTGTAAGAGAGCCTCATTAAAAAATACGGATGCATACTCATCATCTAAAAATAATTTCAGCTCACGAGCAGCATCTTGATTAGCATGGGCAGACGCAGCTCTTAGCTGAGCCTGATAAGCGTCCTGCAAATTTATAAAGATTTCATGCCTAATCTCTCCTGACACTTCTGCATGAACAGATTTTCCTGAGTACAAGATCATCATCAAAAAGACAAGTAAGCATATTTTCTTCAACTTAACTCAGCTCCTTCGCTTCTTTTTTATTAGAATTCCGAAATTTCCCCTGCCTATGCATATCTCTATAACCGACTGTCGTTCCCCTCTAAAAAAACATAAAAAACCGGCAACCACTTTTGCTGATTGCCGGTTTAACTTCAACTTATATATTCTCTACAAAACGTCTCTTTCATATAAAAAAGAATATGAAATATCAAGGAATATATAGTGCATATTATCAATCGGATACGAAAAAGTCCGGATATTCTCACCTGTTTCAATATCATTATACAAATCTGATAATATGCCTTTTTTTTCATAGCTCATTCGAATAATATTCTCAAGAAAATATGGGCGCCAGCTCCAATTTTTCTTTACATATTCAGGCTCAAGAATCCAATCCTCGTTTTTCTTTACATAGTTAGAAGACTTTTGAAATCCATTTTCATCGCAGATGTAAAGGCGAAAACACACGTTGGATAGTTCTTCTGCAATAACAGGCAGCATATCGTCATACGTTTCTAGCTTTCTGCACTTTGTCATTACCTGCTGCATTTTATCTTGAAAGCGTTCCGTCAGCTGGTAAACAGCAAGCAGCTTTTTCTTTTCATGAGCGATATACATTTCGAAACGTTCCTTTAGTTTATCCTTTAAGATGTTCGGATCGACAAGTTCAGCAGCCGGCTTATGTAAATAATAACCTTGAAAATATCTGCCTCCGTTTCTCCATGCATACTGCAGCTGATAGGAGGCTTCTATATCTTCATATAGAAGCGTAGCACCCATTTTTCTTGCTAAAAGAGATAAAGAATACAATACGTCTTGATACGACTGCGCCATGTCCGTTTGTCTTAGAATATGTAAATCTACTTTTAAGATATCTGGTGACAGCAACCCAATTCTGTCTAGATTACTACTTTCTTTTCCTATATTATCAATTGCAATCTTAATACCATATGTTTGATAATACTTTAGTAAGTGTTGAAGCGATTCCAAATCTCCACTAAAATTGTGTTCTGTAATTTCGAGAACAATTCGATCAAGCGATAATCCTTTATTTTCGAAAAGTTGCAATAATTCTAGCAAGGATTCTCCATGATCGTTCATTAATAAATTAGGGTTCTGATTAATAAAAATTAAAAATTGTTCTTCCTGGGTCAACATATGCTCGAGCGCTTGTGTTAAAACAGCATAATCAACTTCTATGCGATATTCATCCGGAATCGCATCATCATGAAAGAATGGGCCGAGACTTTCAATTTCCCCTTCATTTTGAAACCTCGCCAACACTTCATAGCCAATTACTCTATGTCCATCTGCACTAAAAATTGCTTGATAATACGGAAGAGTTTTCTCTATGTTTGTTAATACATCTAACGGGTCCACTCAACTCTCCCCTCTCCTTGTTCACTTTACGTTAGTATAATACGAATAGCATAATTTTGCTAGTCCTTCTAGGTTTGCTTTGTACTTTTTAGTGCGTATCCAACCTTAAAAAGGATGCTGATTTAGCCACTGTCCCCCGTCCATTGTGATGCATTCCCCATTGATATAAGATGCTTCATCGGAGAATAAGAAACTAGCTAATCCTGCTATTTCCTCAGGAGTTCCAAGGCGTCCTAATGGTACAGAATTCAATGTACGCGCTTTCATTTTTTCTGACTCAAATAACTTATCGGCTCCTCCTGTTCGCTCGATCGGCCCCGGCGCAATCGCATTCACCCGTATACCGTATTTCTTTCCCCACTCTACTGCGAGCGTGCGCGTCATGGTTAAAACTCCTGACTTGGCACAAGCTGAATGAATAACACCTGCTCCTGCGTTCCACGCATATGTAGCCACAATGTTTGTAATGGCTCCTTTTGCACCTTTATCGATCCAATATTTCCCTACTGCGGAACTGCAATAAAATGTACCATTTAATACAATATTAATGACGCTGTTCCATCCGTTAACGGATAAGTCTTCAGCTGCACATATAAAATTCCCTGCAGCATTATTAACTAAAAAATCAATTTGTCCAAATGCCTTGTCTGTTTCTTGAACCATTCGTTCCACATCTTCTGGATTGCGTACATCCATCACCACGGAAAGTACCTGTCCATCAAACGTTTTAATTTCCTTTTCTGTCTCTTGTAATCGATCGGCTGACCTACCTGTGATTACCACATGAGCACCTTGTTCTGCAAATCGCTTCGCCATATGTTTTCCCATTCCACTTGAACCGCCAGTAACAATTACGACCTTGTTCTTCAATTTATCTTCCTCCCCAAAACATAAGTGTTTTACAACTATTATTTTACTATTTTTTCTGAATAAAGTGAAATTTTTATCTATTTAACTTAAAAGCAGACTTCTCGTTGTGATGATAAAAAAAACAATGCTATAATGAAAACTTGAAAACTATAAGGAATAGGTTGATTTTGCATGAAAAAGACGTATACAAGACGATCTTTTTTGAAAGGACTAGCGTCTATTTCGTTAGGGTCTTTGCTCACCACGTCTTTTGGGTATACATATGCCAAATATATTGAGCCTAGACGTCTGCAAATTGTTCGTCATACAATTACTTCTAAAAACATTCCGAAAAGCTTTAACGGAATAAAAATTTTACAATTTAGTGATATTCACCTTGGACTCTCTTATGATTTATTACAACTAGAACAGCTTATGGTAACCATAAATAATTTGAAGCCTACTATTATATTATTTACTGGAGATTTAATGGATGTACCTAATGAATACCCGCATCCAGAAAGAATTCCCCCGATTTTACAGAGGCTTCAGGCTCCTCTTGGAAAATACGCAATATATGGAAACCATGATCATGGAGGGTATGGAACAAATATCTACAAACAAGCCATTGAAGACGCAGGATTTAGACTTCTAGTAAATGAAGTTGACACGGTTTCCATGCCCGATAAAAGCTACATTCATATTTGTGGACTCGATGATATTATGCTTGGGAATCCACAATATGAGGGAACGCTAGGACAATTACAGCCGGATATCTTTTCTATTGCTATGATTCATGAACCTGACGTTGCTGTCAAAGCAGCTCCTTTTCCAGTGGATCTTCAGCTCTCCGGCCACAGTCATGGAGGCCAAATTCAAATTCCTTTTTACGGTCCTTTGATTACACCGCCCTTTGGGACGGTTTACCCTGAAGGAATGTACGAAGTTGGAGATTCTAAAATGAAGCTTTATGTGAATAGAGGCTTAGGAACCACGCGCATTCCTTTTCGTTTTTTAGCTACGCCTGAAATTACGCTTTTCACCTTGCAATCAACATAAAAACGCCCTTACAGGGCGTTTTTATGTTTTTTGTCTTTTTTTAGCTGATCATGACCGCCTAATTCTAGTCTTAAAGAAATAAACCAGGCTCAAAAACTTCCGTTCAGCCATACACTACAAAGACAACTGACAAGGAGGTTAAATTATGTACTATCAATATCCCTATACAGGATATCGTAATATTCCAAATGGTGACGAGCGCTTTTTTGGATTTCCTTTTGTTGCTGGCTTAGCTGGTGGGCTGCTTGGCGGACTAGCTGTTGGCGGTTTCGGAGGCAGACCTGGGTGCTGTCCACCACCTTATCCTTATCCCGTTCCGTTTTACGGCGGTGGATTTCCTGGAGGAGGCTACCCCGGTGCCGGCTATGGAGGCGGTGCCCCTGTTTATAACACATACTATGGACCTGGATACGGTCCTGTTGGTCCCATTCCTAGATAATAACATGACTAAAAAGCCGAGCACTCGGCTTTTTTTGTGTTATTCTTGATCGTCGCAAAGAGCATATTGACAAAAGATCTCTTGGCTATTAATAGAGAGCTCATGTTCTTTTTTTATGACGTAATGATAATTCCCTTCTTGATCTTGTTCTCGTGCTTTTACATTATCAGCAAGCATAACTTCAAGCCACTTCCACACTTTTTTTTTCAAATGTGTATCCAAGATAGGAAATAAAATTTCTACTCGTTTCACCATATTTCTTGTCATCATATCTGCAGATGAAAAGAAAAACTTTTCCTGTTTATTATGATGAAAATAATAAATTCGGCTATGTTCTAAAAATCGTCCCACAATGCTTCTTACTCTTATATTCTCGCTAACGCCTTGAATTTGAGGGCGCAAGCAGCACGCTCCTCTAACAATGAGTTCGATTGTCACACCCGCTATAGAAGCTTCATATAGCTTCATAATTAAAATTTTATCCGTCAATGAGTTCATTTTCCCAATGATTCTTCCATTGCCATACCGTCTGTGATACTGTATTTCCTGATCAATGAGATGCAAAAAATCGTTTCTTATATCAAATGGTGCAACGGATAAATGATGATATACTGGTTTTTGCGTATAGCCACTTAAGTAATTAAAACAATTGGCCGCATCTATCCCGATGTTTTGGTTGACAGTAAAAAGACTTATATCCGTATAGATCTTTGCCGTCGCATCGTTGTAATTCCCAGTACCAAGATGAACAAATCGCTTAATATGCTCTCCTTCTCTTCTCACCACGAGCGTAATTTTACCATGCGTTTTTAAATGCGTCATTCCATATATCACGTGGCATCCTGCCCGCTCTAACTCTTTAGCCCATTGCACATTATTCTCTTCATCAAACCTTGCTTTTAGTTCAACTAGTACCGTCACTTGTTTACCTTTTGCAGCCGCTCGTTTTAATGCTTTAATAACGGGAGAATCTCCGCTTACCCTATATAACGTTTGCTTAATAGCAAGCACATTTTCATCGTCTGCTGCACAGTTAACAAAGTCAAGCACCGGCTTAAACGATTCATAAGGATGGTGAAGCAAAATGTCTCTTTGAATCATTTGATCGAAAACATTTTGATCCGGGTGTAACTGTGTTGTAACCTTAGGAATAAAGGCTTTTTCAGCGAGCTCTTCATGCGTAGATTTAAGTAATCTATAAAACGAAAATAAACTGGTTAAATCCAACTGTTCTTTGATCTCATACACATCTTCATCGTCAATTTCAAGGACTGACTTTAAATACGCTAGTACACCCTGATCGTATGGACTCTTAATCTCAAGCCGAACAGCCGCTCCCCATTTTCGCTTCCGCAACTCTTCTTCAATCTCTTTTAATAAATCTTGAGCGTCTTCTTCGTGAATAGTCATATCTGCGTTGCGGGTAATTCGAAATTGGGAAACGGAAGAAACGCAGTATCCCTTAAACAACTTTTTAATAAAATAGGCAATCACATCCTCTAGCAATACAAATAGACGGGTAGAATCTGACGTAGCTATTTCAATATAGCGCGTTAGCATCGAAGGTACTTGAACGATGGCTAGTCTTCTTTTTATCTCGGCAATTTGCTGCTCATCATTTAACTTTTCTGAAAGGACAACTGCTAAGTTCAAGCTTTTATTCATCAACATAGGAAACGGCCGGTATGTATCAATAGCCATAGGAGTTAATACGGGAAAGATTTGCTCGTCAAAATACTGTTCAAGCTTATCTAGATTTGATTTCTCCAGCTTTTCAACCGAAATGATTTCCACACCGTATTTCTGTAATTCGGGAAGAAGTGTGTGAATATACGTATCATACCGCTGCTTGACAAGCTCGTGGTTTTGTTTGGAGATAGAGAATAGCTGCTGTGTAGGAGTTAAGCCTGCTTTGTTTTCGGGTTTGTTAAATCCAGCCTTCACCTGATCTTTTAACCCCGCTACCCGAATCATAAAAAACTCATCCAGATTCGAACTGAAAATCCCTAGAAATTTAAATCGCTCAAGCAAAGGGTTTTTCGTATCTACAGCTTCTTCCAGCACCCGCTTGTTAAAGGCCAGCCAGCTCAATTCACGATTATTGTAATAAGCTGAATCAGCCACTTGTATGGTTTGCTTATAAGTGCGATTACTTTCTAACATTAGCCTCACCTTCCAGGATAATGAATTTAATCTAGTTAGCTATACTGAATATTCTAACCGATCCAGCGTTATTCTAAAGCTTAGTAAATTCAAGAACAATATTTTTTTTTACTACTTTTTCTAGATGCTTTTTCTGTTTTTCAGCCTGATATTGTTCAGGAAGAAAGGTTTTTGTACATAATAGTTTAATCGTCACTGTGTTTTCATCGCTTTTCACATCAATATGTTGAACAACATTTCGCTTTGTTGCATGTAAGCCATCGGCTATTTTTAAAAGTGCACCGAGCAGCTGAACTTTTTTTTGTTCGTCTTTTGTTAACCACTTTTTAAAAGGAGCAACATATTGCCTAAAAGAAGACTTCCCTTTATATGAAGAAACAAGTGCCAGCTTTAAACGTTCTCTATGTGAAATTCCATCTATTGTACGATTAGCAAGCACATAAAACGTATGCTGGCTGCTTGATTCTGCATCAATATACTTTCCTATATCATACACTTGCGCAGCTTTTATAAGAAGCGCTAAGTCATCCTCTTTTAACTCAACCGGTCCCTGCTCCCTAAGATGCTGAAACATCATACTAGCTGTGCGCGTAAGCTGTTTGACGTAATCTTTACTTACTTCAAACTCTTCCATTATTTCTTGAAAACTTTGCTGTATGACATCGGGGTACATTGGCTGGATATTAGCATCAGATGCTTCTTTAAATAACACCCCTTCTCTCAAGCCTTTGCGGCTTAGGATGAAGCGAGTCGCGTTCACTGTTTCATATACTGATTGAAATACTTCAATCGCTGGCAAAATTGTATCCGCACGATCGTTTGACAAACGGTCTAGCTTTTGAAGATTGTGATAAGACAATGAGCCTATAGCAGATTTCACATGCAATATATCAGCTAAATTCATTTCATATTGATGCAACCCCGCCAGAGGATAGTGGATAAAACCTTGATGCAGTTGCACCATACTTCTTGCACTTCCTCCAATTGCTACAATCGGAACTTGGCGATTTAAAAGCCACGGGACAGTATGGAAATACCGGATCACGAAATCGCGGATTTTTACTTTTTCTTCTGCAGTGGGAATATTGCCTTTGACGAACTGCAGACGTAGAGATAAGGCACCGAACGGAAAGCTGTGGTACTGCACTAACTCTCGATTGCGAAAATACGTAACTTCCGTACTTCCCCCGCCAATGTCAATTGTAATGGCTTCTTCGATCGAAGTGGAATGAATAACGGCAACAAAGCCGTAATACGCTTCTTCATATTCAGACAATAGTTGAATAGAAAAGCCCGTTTCTTTTTTTACAAGCGCTAGAACTTCTTTTGCATTAGCCGCTTGACGGATGGTAGCTGTGGCCACACAGGTAACGTGCGGCAGTTGCTGATGCTTGATAATAACTCCAAACGTTTTAAGCGTATCAAGCAAGGTATATATTCCTTTAGCCGTTAACACTCCTTCTTTATCTAAATAATTTCGAAGCCGTGCAGCTACTTTCACGTTTTCAATTTGCTTAAATCCTCTGCCTTTTTTGTATTCATAAATAACAAGGCGTATTGTATTTGAACCTATATCAATCAGTCCATGCTTATAAGTCAATGTAATTTCAACACCTTTTTCAAAATAACTTTATACTCACAAAAGTCACTTTTACTTTTTTCAATCGTATACTGTTACAGCATAGTCATATATCAAAGGAGCGAAGTTAATGAGATATATAGTAAAGCGCGGTGAAACCTGGCAAAGCGTTTCAGGTGACTACCGGATTCCGGTTGAAGACCTGTGGATGGCTAATCCTTTTGTAAGCCATCATGCGCTGAAGCCTGGGCAAGTAATCATCATTCCAAACCTCCCCGATAAAGAGCTCATTCCTTACACGATCCACGTGTTTATTGCTGAAAAACAGCTTGAATTACGAAGAAATAATATCATACAAAAAGTCTATCCCATTGCAGCAGGAAAAATGCTGAGCGCAACGCCTACTGGAGACTTTGTTATCGTTAACCGGGAACCAAACCCCGGGGGGCCTTTTGGTACAATGTGGCTAAGCTTGTCTAAAAAGTCATATGGCATTCACGGAACAAATGATCCAAGTTCTATTGGAAAAGCCGTATCCAAAGGATGCATTCGTATGTATAATGCCCAAGTAAATGAGCTAGCTCAAATTGTGCCAAATGGTACTGGTGTTTATATTCGACCCTCTCGACGAATGGCTCAATAGTTCGGGATTTACTAATCAATGATTGTTTAACTGTGCGAGCAGCATTTTTTAAAAATAGAAAGTATGGCGTGCTGTTCCACTTTACTTGTATAAGGAAGCGTAACAAAACAAACCCTATACATAGGAAATTTCATTAATTACCAAAATACTTCTTCGTGTAATTATTTTCAAATGGGACAAGACACGCTATAATGAACGTATCAGCTTTCACCTTATAGGTTGAACAGCTGATATGATAGAAAGGGAGTGAACGTATGTCTCAAGCAAATGGACAAGGCTCTTTGACCCCGTCTGTATCTGAGATTGCACAAGCTATTTTCACTGTAAATCGTCACGCAAAAGCTGCTCCTGATCCTAAGCAGTTATATACGTTAAAGAAAATTGCATTAGATCAACTAATTTTAGAAGGAAAAGCAAAAAAAGAAGGACTTCACTTTTCGCCAAACCCTGGTAAAAGTCAGCAAAAATCAGATGTACTTGTATCAGTTGGAGACTACTTTTTCCATATGCCTCCAAAGAAAGAAGACTTCAAAGAGTTATCACACCTCGGCCATTTAAACCATCAGTATCGAAATCCCAAAACGACTATGTCATTATCTTATGCGAAGCGCTTATTATCTAAATATACGGGTCATCTCGTACAGCCGGCTAAAAGCCCTGTTTCGACTCCAAGAAAACGGCAAGCACCTGTGTTTAAACCGCTGGGTAAAAGTTATTTTTAAAAAAAGTGCCTGAAGTGGAGCAATCTGCTTTCAGGCACTTTTTTGTCTTCCTACAAAATATAGAGATCAATCAACTCAACAAGCTCTCCGATTTCCGGCTTACTTACTTGTCCTTCCGCTCCTACCATTTTTCCCTTGTGACGTAAATCTTCTGTGATAAGAGAAGAGAAAATAATAACTGGAAGGATAGAAAGCTGAGGATTTTCTTTCACTTTTTTAGTTAAATGATGACCATCCATTTGCGGCATTTCTATATCTGTAATAAGCAGCTGGACTTGATCACTGATTTCCACTCCTTCATCGATCACTGAGCTTAGATAGTTCCATGCTTCCTCACCGTTCTCGAAAAATTCCGTGTTCTCATAACCTGCTTGTGCAAGAGTATCTTCAATCATTCGGCGCAGCAGCGGCGAGTCTTCAGCCACGACAATCTTTTTATTAGAACGTTCTCTAGCCCCTAGCTTTTTTATTTTCGACTGATTAATACCCGCATCAGGGTTCACATCAGAAATCAACTTTTCGAAGTCTAACAGCAGAAGCATTTGCCCGTTTAATTTTACCACTCCAGTAATCTGCGTTTCCAAACCTTGATACAAATCTGAAGGCTTCTCAATTTCTTTCCAAGAAATACGGTGAATTTGCGTTACTGCGTGTGTGTGAAAGACTATTTTTTGCTGATTGAACTCTGTGACGATTAACTTATCTTTTTCCGGCGTATTTGAAGGTTCCATTTTTAACGCTTTTGCTATGTCAACGACAGGAAGAACTTCTCCTCTTAGCTCTATAATACCTTCTATGTAAGAATGCGCATTTGGAACAGGTGTAATAGATACAGGATTAATAATCTCTCTAACTTTTACTACATTGATGCCAAATAAAACATTTCCTATCTCAAATTCGACAATTTCCAGTTCGTTTGTACCACTTTCTAACAGTATTCCTTTATCTTGATTCATATCACTTACTCCTCTCATCTCACCCGCTTATCTAATAGTCCATATTTCCTATTATAGTGACCACCTCTTATATCCGTAAAGAAAAATTTTCTTATTTTATTATCCTTTTTCCCTAAAACATATACATAAAATATTGTTTTACGAATTAACAGAATATTATATACTATATAAAAACATGAGCGTTGATCCCTTTCGCCTTATCCTCTGCTCAGTTTTTTACTTGCTCTACTTTACTTCTCTATACTAGCTTATGAACTTGAGTCAAACGACCACTCCTATTCAAATGAGGTGTAATTTATGAACAGAGGATTACAAAAAGAAGAAACAAAAAAACGCATTCAAAAAGCAGCTATCTCTTTATTCCAACAGCAGGGATATCAAAAAACGACTGTGTCTCAAATTACGCATGAAGCGGGTGTAGCAAAGGGAACATTTTTTAATTACTTCAAAACAAAAGAAGAAGTTCTTCACTACCTTGGAATTAATTTCACAAACCGTATCTCCTATAAATTAGAACAGCTCCTTCAAACTGAAGAATCAACTGCTGCCATTGTTAAACAACTGTTTTTATTACTAGCACAATCAAACGAAGAAGCGAACCCTCACCTAATCCGTTCTTGGTTTCATATTGCTATTACCAACAGTTCCTTTCAACAATCTGAAATTCTTCAAATTGAAAAAATGCGCGCTCATTTTACAAAAGTTTTTCAAACAGGACAAGACCGAGGTGAACTTATAGTCGATATCCCTGCCGAAGAAATGGCTTCTATTGCTATACTTAATTTTTTTGGCACCCTTCTCTACTGGTGTACTAACCAACCCGACTCTGCTACCCTTCAAGAAAGAATAGACAAGTCGGTTACTCTTCTATTTAGAGGGTTTCTTATTCATTCCTAAAAGCCTGTTCACAAATTTTTAACAAGAAATCGAAGATAGCTGTGGACTCTACAGCCAAAACGGTTTATACTACACAAAGTGAATGAATAATCTTAAAAGAAGGTGTTCGTAATATGAAAGGCTCCGTCATTCTTTTTAATGACGATAATGAAATGACCATTATTGAAAACGTAGAAGAAGCTGTATATCAAGATATTAAAGAACAAGAAGGCTCTGATCACTGCGTTGTCACATTGGACGATCATGAAGTTGATTTTGGCTACGTTTCCCCCGTTTATTGGCGTGAAGGCCAAATACACACTGACTAATATACAAGACCTGCATATATATGCAGGTCTTTTTATGCACTTATTTTTTTGAATCTAGAATTGAACGTGAAGCAAGGAACCTCTGATTTCCTAACACATACCTTAGCACATTCGCAGTTAAAAACAGGGTTAACAACTATATAGAAAGGGTACATTTCAAGTAATAGAAGCTGCGTTTTATTTTAAAAAAGGAGGTTTATGTTATGAGTTCTTATCGAAAAAATATGAATCACTATCCTCACTCATCTCAGTACACACCTTACCAACACTATTACGCAAAAGAAGCTGATCGTATTTTAACGACTATGAGTACAAACTTTAATAAACAGCATTTGAAATCTCTTATCGACGATGCGTTAGATAACAGAGATGAAGAACAATTTTATGAACTAACAACTGCTTATAATAAGCTATATAACACCTAACTTAAAACCACTATTTGCAAAATGCGCAAATAGTGGTTTTTTACCTATTTTCATTGTGATAAAATGAGTTGAAAATACGCGGAAGGATTTGAAACCATGGAGCACTTAATCAATAAACGTGTCAAAGAAATTGAACTATCAGGAATACGTACATTTTATAATATGGTCTCACAATACCAAGATGTTTTATCCCTCACAATTGGACAACCTGACTTCTTAACACCACAGCATGTAAAAGAAGCGGCAAAATCTGCAATTGATGGTAACCAAACTTCTTATACCCACAATGCTGGAACAATCGAACTGCGCGAGGCAGCAGCTCAATTTGTCAAAGAAAAATATGACTTGCACTATAACCCAGCGGATGAAGTAATTGTGACCATTGGAGCTAGTCAAGCAATTGATATTGCTCTTCGCACCATTTTAGAAGAAGATTCCGAAGTTATCTTGCCTGGACCTGTTTATCCAGGATACGAACCGCTTATCCGGTTAAACGGGGCTAAACCTGTACATATTGATACAACCGAAACAGGATTTCGACTAACTGCGGATTTAATCGAACAACATTTGACCTCTAAAACAAGATGCGTCATCTTACCTTATCCGTCTAATCCTACAGGCGTGACGTTGTCACAGCAAGAATTAGAAGAAATTTCCGCTCTTTTAAGCGATAAAAATATTTTTGTACTATCTGATGAAATATACAGCGAGCTCGTTTTTGATAAAAAACATCAGTCCATTGCCTCCATTTCATCTATGAGAGAGAAAACAATTGTTATTAACGGAGTATCAAAGTCTCACTCCATGACGGGCTGGCGAATTGGTCTTTTATTTGCTCCTTCTTATTTAGCCAAACATATTTTAAAAGTTCATCAATACAACGTGAGCTGTGCTTCTTCTGTCTCTCAAGCAGCTGCACTCGAGGCACTGACAGCAGGTAAAAACGATGCGGTGGATATGAAAAAAGAATACGAACAAAGACTGAATTATGTGTATGACCGACTAGTAAACATGGGATTTGACGTAGAAAAGCCGACTGGTGCTTTTTATATCTTCCCTTCTATCCAGAACTTCCACAGTAATTCATTTGATTTTGCCCTGGAGTTAGTCAAAGAAGCGGGTGTTGCACTAGTACCCGGCAGCGCTTTTTCTTCCCACGGTGAAGGATATGTACGCCTGTCGTATGCGTATTCCATGAACACGCTGCGTGAAGCCTGTGATCGAATTGAAGCTTATCTTACATCTCGTCAATCACGTTAAACCGATGGTAAGAAGTGTATGCATTTTTTTGTGAGTGATAGCACATAAGAGCGGGTATACTAGAAGCATATAAATTGACTTCAATAGTGTATCATTATAAAATGTGCATCGATTCACTAAAGAAATACATACTTTTAACGGAGGTTTTTATTATGACAAAAGATTTTTTTGATGTGGTAAATGAACGTACATCGATTCGAGAATATGACTCTTCAGCTAAATTAAGCAAAGAAGAATTAACGGAACTTTTAGAAGCAACAGTGAAGTCACCATCAGCTTGGAACTTACAGCACTGGCATTTCGTTGTTATTACAGACCAAGATGCGAAAGAACGTCTACTTCCAATTGCTTACAACCAAAAACAAATTACAGAAGCAGGCGCTGTAGTAGCTGTGTTAGGTGATTTAGAAGCCAATAAAAATGTAGATGACGTTTACAACCCACTAGTCGAAGCAGGTCACATGACAGAAGACGTAAAAAACATTTTGTCAGGACAAATTAACGGCGCTTATAAAAACGGTGCTTTCGCCCGCGATGCCGCGTTTACAAATGCTTCGCTTGCATCTATGACATTCATGCTTGCAGCAAAAGCAAAAGGATATGACACATGTTCAATGGGCGGATTTAACGCACAAAAATTTGTAGAAGAGTTTAAAATTGAGGATCGATACATTCCAGTTATGCTTATTTCAGTTGGAAAAGCAGCTAAAGAAGCACATGCTAGCGATCGTTTACCATTAGATCAAGTTACAACTTGGATTTAACAAAAAACCCTGCAGCTGCAGGGTTTTTCTATGTAACTAAATGGATTTCACCATGCCTCCGTCGATTAGAAACGACTGGCCTGTCATATATGAATTCGCTCCCGAAACAAAGAAAGCAACGGCTTTAGCAAACTCTTCAGGCTGACCGTAGCGCTTAAGAGGAATTTGGTTTCTCATCTCTTCTTCAACTTCTAAAACGTCTACTCCCATTTTTTCAGCACGAATGGTATCTAGCTCTTTCACTCGGTCTGTTGCAATTCTTCCTGGCGCAACCGTGTTAATTAAGATACCGTCCTCTGCTAGTTCTGAAGCAAGTGTTTTCGTAAGTCCCACGATTCCTGTACGGAAGGTATTTGACAGAATAAGTCCAGCAATTGGCTCTTTAATGGAAGAAGAAGCAATATTGACAATACGTCCTCCGCTCTTTTTCATAAAGGGCACTACCTCACGAATAATACGAATATAGCTGAGGAGATTTAACTCAAATGCCTGCTTCCAATCATCATCTGTTAACGAAAGGAAGTTCCCAGCTTTAGGACCTCCTGTATTATTAATTAAAATATCAATAGTTCCAAACGTATCTACTGTATATTGAATAACATCTTGAATGTCCTCTGTTTTTGTAACGTCTGCCGTTTTATGTAACACTTGTCCGCTTCCAAGGTATGAAATCTCTTCTGCTACTTGGGCTAGTTTCTCTTCTGAACGACTTGCAATCATAACGTTTGCGCCTTCTTCTGCGAGTCTAGCAGCAATCGCTTTGCCAAGCCCTTGGCTGGCTGCAAATACAAGCGCTGTTTTTCCTTTTAATTCAACATCCATTTCTTTCACCTCGTCTAATAGTTCGAATCTTTTTAACTTTATCACGTTCTCGTCAAATTCTTCAATAAATATGAAATAATTTCTTTTTTCCATATGGTATAATTATCTGAAAATTATTTCTTAAAGGAGGCAAAAAAGCAGTGTATAAAAAGCAATGCTTTGTCTTTCATCAAAATAAGCCTGTAATATGTACGGTACGATCATATACATCCAATGATTTTGATGAGTTGATTCGGATTCAAGAAGAAAGTTTTCCCCCTCCTTTCCCTTCTGAATTATTATGGAGTAAAGATCAGTTAAATAACCATGTTTCCCTTTTTCCGGATGGAGCGCTATGTGTGGAGATAGACGGGACAATATGCGGATCTATCACAAGCGCGATTGTTTCAGTGGAAGGAAATGCGGCTCACACATGGGATGAAGTAACAGGAAGCGGATATATTCATACGCACGACCCTTCTGGTAATACGCTTTATGTAGTGGACGTGTGCGTCACTCCTTCGCATCGATCAATGGGGCTTGGGAAGCTGCTGTTGCAGTCTTTATATGAAGTGGTGATTCATTACAAGTTAGAAAGGCTGCTCGGCGGGTGCCGCATCCCTGGATACGCACCAGTGTCTTCCTTGTACACGCCCGTTGAATATATGAACCTTGTATCAGCCGGAACTCTCTACGACCCCGTTATGACCTTTTTGATGCGCTGTGGCAGAACGCCTATTGGCCTCGCAGCAAATTATATTGAAGATGAAGATTCACACAACTACGCCGTACTAATGGAATGGAAAAATCCATTTTATACGTCTATTCAAAAAGAGGCTGGGACAAAAGCATTTTAGCCCAAGTGAAAAACGAACCATTAATCAACATGTTTGATTAGTGGTTCGTTTTTTTGTGATGGTGAATATAGTTTTATCTGTCTCGTTCCTTCTAGCAGTTGATTGGATTCATTACGTTATGTCTCAACTTCTTTTTAGATTATTGAACTTCTTCAATGCTCCACTCCAGTTCTTTATGAGTCAGAACAAGATGCGCCTGCAATTTACTCATCTCTTTGTGCTCAAACCGATCATTATACATTTCATTCATATCGTCAAAATCACCGATTGTATACAAAGGAATTTTAATATCTTTACGGGATTGAACCATATGTTCAAAATCAATAAACAAACCGTCATTCGTTAAAGTAAGAAGCGTATTTGCTAACACGAGCGGCAAAATCGGATATTCTAACTTCTTCCTTCTAAATACAAATCTTTTTTGCTTAATTGCTGACATTTTTAACGGAATGATTCGACTTAAAATGTGCTTCATATCATACACGTCTCGAAAATAGATTTTGTTATAAAATCCATCATCGTGAGCTAAATAAACAAATTGATTACCGAGTTTATTATTAAATGGCGAATTGAGCGGTTTTTTTAAATGACCTAAATACAGCAGCGCTGCAATATCTTGAGGTTCTAACAAATCCAACGAAGATATATCCTCAAAATCAATCCAACAAAAATCGCCATAATTATAAACATCATCCTCTGCTAAAAGATGAATTTGTTCTTCTTCTACATAGTCCATATGGGTTTGGTAATGGTAATCACTGTCTTCAAAACCGTGCTTTAACAATAATATATTTGCAAGCGGCGTAGGAAGGGAATGATAAAACTCTTTAAATTCAATTCCATATGTAATAAAGCATTTTTTATTTACATGGCCATTAATATAAACGATATCTCTTATTTCATCTGCTTTACTCAACCGTTCTAACCACCTTATTGATTGATTCTGTGATCGATATGTAACCGTTCTACTGATTTATATATTATACTTCTAAAATAAACAATGTGTAAATATATATTGTTGGCAATTTCTTTTGTATTCACTCCCCCTTCTACTGATCATTTTATTGGATAGGAAAGAAAGGTATAGAGCTGATCGTGAATGTGGTAGAATGTGTGTATCTTATTAATTAGCATGTATGAACACGGAGGTATACAAAATGGATGTTCGCCATTTGCATTACTTAACAGAAGTGGCTAAACATAAAAATTTCACAAGAGCTTCTGAAGCGCTGCATATTTCTCAACCTTCTCTCAGTAAAATGGTTAAATCATTAGAAGAAGAGCTCGGCACACCTTTGTTTGATCGCGCTGGCAAACAAGTGCAGCTTACCGATGCAGGAATAATTGTGTACGAGCAAGCTGAAAGCATTTTATCTTCTCTCCGAGATTTATCGGATTCCCTCTATGATTTAATGCATTTAAAAAGAGGAACCATCAAAATAGGCATTCCCCCTATTATTGGTACATTGTTTTTTCCTACTATTATTAAAGCATTTCGAGAGCAATACCCTGAGATTGATATTCAATTAGTGGAATATGGCGCTAAAAGAATGCAAAAGTTTGTGGAACAAGGAGAAGTGGACGTGGGGGTAGTTTTACTTCCAGTTGATGAAAATATGTTCTTTACGACTCCTTTAGCTCGAGAAACGCTGCAGCTTGTTGTGCATAAATCTCATCCGTTGGCTCAGCATTCTACGATTTCATTAAAAGAGTTAAAAGACGAAACTCTTATTTCCTTTCATGAAGACTTCACCATGCATGAAATGGTCTATAACGAATGTTTAAAAAATGGATTTACGCCTAATATTGCTTTTAAAAGCTCTCAGTGGGACTTCATTGGAGAGCTGGTAGCTGCTAATCTCGGCATTGCTCTTTTCCCTTATTCATTATGTGAAAAGCTTGATTTGGAGCATATGAAAGTAATTAATCTCGAGAATGCTATTCCATGGGAAATTGCTTTAATCGTTAAAAAAGATCGATATATCTCTTATGCTACACAGGCTTTTATTGATTATATTAAAAGTACAGTTTAACAAAGCTGAGACAAAAGTAGTTTAATTAAAAATCCGAACGAGCCTGATTCTCCATCAAGAATCAAACTCGTTCGGATTTTTTTCATGGCGGTGTAACAAGTCATTCATACTAAATCATTTATCCCATTGGTTCGTCTTTAGATTGAATGGATGTAGGCATGTCACAATTTCTTTTTTTGATTGCCTTTTATTAAATAATTACACCTTATATTTCACAAACGCTTTTTTGAAAAGGTTACCAACGCATTTGTAAAGAGATTTCTTGCGACTATAACTAAAAAGAATAGTTATCATAGTTATTATATATTTCATATTATAGTCGTTTTTTTGTAAGATAAGTGTGTAGCATTCATTTACTTAAGTTGTATCCCCATTTGCAAAATCCAAATAGTTTCTCTTTTCCCATGATGGAGTCGTCTTTTCAGCATAGACGACTCCATTATTGTCTCAACAAACTAGGAATGAATGAATAAAAACATAAATAAAGGAGGCTAATCATGAAACTGATTATGGTGATTTTACAGATTTTATTACTAACGGCTCTGTTTTTAATAGGAGAAAGTATTTCACAGTGGTTTGACCTCCCAGTGCCAGGTAGTATCATCGGATTTTTCTTACTGTTTTTCTTACTGTACTTTAAAGTAATTAAATTAAGCTGGGTTGAACAAGGTGGAACACTGTTAGTGGGAGAACTATTATTATTTTTCATACCAGCCGTCGTTGGACTCATCAATTATGGAGATGTATTGATGCATTTTGGAATCCAGATTGTGATTATTATCACAATCAGTACGATTATTGTGATGTCTGTAACGGGAATCATTGCAGAACATATTTCAAGAAGAAAGGAAGGTTCGCTAAAATGACATTACTCACATGGATTGCTCTTCCGCTTACACTGCTCGTTTATGTCGGCACAAAAGTGCTCTATAAAAAATATAAGTCTATGCTAGTTTCCCCTATTTTACTAGCCCCCATTCTTTTAATTGGCATCTTATTAGTAACGAATGGCTCTTATGATCATTATAAGCAAGGTGCCAGTGCTATTAGCTTTATGCTTGGACCAGCAACTGTTGCTTTTGCTGTTCCTATGTTTAAATACTTTGATTTACTCAAAAAACATCGTGTTGAAATCAGCTTAAGCGTAGGGCTCGGAACGTTTGCTGCCATGATTTCTTCCATGCTGTTAGCATTAGTGTTTCATTTACAATCAACGCTGGTTCATAGCTTGATTCCAAGATCGGTTACGATTCCTATTGCCGTTAATGTGTCTCAGACGCTAGGAGGAGATCCGAATATTACCATTATGTTTGTGATTATAACCGGTGTAGTAGGATGTATGGTCGCTCCAAAACTGATTAAGCTCCTCGCACTGCATTCTTCTCTAGCAAGAGGTCTTCTTTTAGGAGTAGCTTCCCATGGGACAGGTACAGCAAGAGCTTTTGAATTTGGAAAAATTGAAGGCACTTTTTCTAGCCTTGGCATGATCGTAGCAGCACTTCTTACAATGCTGTTTGCAAATATGCTTTTGCCTACTATTTTCTCTTAAAAGATAAAAAAGGTGTGATCATATATGATCACACCTTTTTATTATCCAATATGAAAAGTTGATTTTACGAACTCAATAACTTCTTCCGTAGAAGACATTGATAGAATTGTATCTAAACGAGGTTCGATATCAGCTTTTGATAATTGACGGATTTGAGAACGAGCTTTCAGAATAGACGTTGCACTCATTGAGAATTCATCTAAGCCTAAGCCTAAAAGAATTGGAATGGCAATCTCATCTCCTGCCATCTCTCCGCACATGCCTACCCACTTACCTTCTTTGTGAGCCGCTTTGATTACCATATTCACTAAGCGAAGAATCGCTGGGTTATACGGTTGGTATAAATAAGACACGCGCTCATTCATGCGGTCAGCAGCAAGCGTATATTGAATTAAATCGTTTGTTCCGATAGAGAAGAAATCTACTTCTTTAGCAAATAAATCTGCGATTACCGCTGAAGAAGGAATCTCTACCATCATCCCTACTTCGATGTCTTCCGAAACTTGTACGCCTTCTTGTTGAAGTTTTGCTTTTTCTTCTAAAAGAATAGCTTTTGCTTGACGGAACTCATCAACAGTAGCAATCATAGGAAACATAATTTTCAGATTACCGTATACGCTTGCACGTAGAAGCGCACGAAGCTGTGTACGGAACATGTCTTGCATCTCTAGACATAAGCGGATAGCACGGAATCCTAAGAATGGGTTCATTTCTTTTGGTAGATTTAAATAAGGAAGCTCTTTGTCTCCACCGATGTCAAGAGTACGAACAACCACTGGTTTGCCTTCCATACGTTCAAGAACTGTTTTATAAGAAGTAAACTGCTCTTCTTCCGTCGGAAGATCTTCGCGGCCCATATATAAGAATTCTGTACGATAAAGGCCAACGCCTTCGCCGCCGTTTTCTAATACGCCTTTTACATCTTCTGGTGTACCAATGTTAGCTGCAAGTTCAACGTGATGATCATCAGCTGAAACCGTTTTTTCATTTACAAGCTTAGCCCACTCAGCTTTTTGTTCTGCATACTCAGCGGCTTTTTTCTCGTAAGCTTTTACTGTTTCTTCGCTTGGATCAACGATAACTTCGCCATCTAAACCATCAACAATTACTAATACGCCGTTTTGAATGTCTTCCATAACTGTTTTTGTACCTACAACAGCTGGGATCTCCATTGAACGCGCCATAATTGCTGAGTGAGAAGTACGTCCGCCAATATCTGTTGTAAATCCTTTTACGAACTTACGATTTAACTGTGCTGTATCAGACGGCGTTAAATCTTCTGCGATAATGACAACTTCTTCTGAGATTAAGCTTGGATTTGAAACGTTTACACCTAAAAGATGAGCTAATACACGTTTTGTTACGTCACGGATATCAGCAGCACGTTCTTTCATATATTCATTGTCCATTGACTCAAACATATTAATAAACATTGCCGCTACTTCATCAAGTGCATGTTCAGCGTTTACATTTTCATTCGTAATTTTATCTTTAATTGGATTAATAAGTTCAGGATCGCTTAGAACTAATAAGTGAGCTTCAAAGATTTCTGCTTTGTCATCTCCAAGTTCTTTACGAGCGTGCTCTCTAATAATTTCAAGTTCTGATTTTGATTTTTCTAGCGCAGCTTCTAGACGTGCTACTTCTGCTTCAACTTCAGTTACTGATTTTTTTTCAACGGTTAATTCTGGATTTTCTAGACGAAATGCTTTAGCAATAGCAATGCCGCTAGAAGCGGCAATGCCTTGAATTTCCTTTGTCATTATTCGCCTAATCCTTCTTTGCTCATTGTATCTTCAAGAGCAGCAAGTGCATCTGCTTCGTCAGAACCTTCTGCAGAGATAGTGATTGTAGCGCCTTTTTGAATACCTAAAGACATAACGCCCATGATTGATTTTAAGTTTACAGTTTTACCGTTGAATTCTAAGTTGATGTCAGAATCAAATTTGCTTGCTGCTTGTACTAAAGTTGTTGCTGGACGTGCGTGAATTCCTGAGTCTGCTGTTACTGTAAATGTTTTTTGTGCCATGTTAAATCAATCTCCTTTTTACTTTGAAATGTTAATAATATTTGCTTCTTGTTGAGAAACTTGGCCCTGCTTTAAGATATCAATTTTTTCATCAGCTTGTAAATTCGTGAAAATGATCGGCGTAATCGTCGATGGCGCATTTTCTTTTACAAAGTCTAAATCAATTTTCAATAGAGGCTGTCCTTTTTTCACTTCATCGCCTTGGGCAACTAAAGCTTCAAAACCTTCGCCTTTTAAATTAACTGTATCAATACCAACGTGAATTAAAATTTCACGTCCAGTCGTTGATTCAATACCTAAAGCATGTTTCGTCGGGAATAAGTTTACTATTTTTCCGTCCACTGGTGCAACTACTGTGCCTGTTTTCGGAATAATCGCAAAACCGTCACCCATTAATTTTTGTGAAAATACCTGATCTGGTACTTCCGATAAAGGTACCAATTCTCCCTCAATCGGTGAAACAATATCATTACCATTATCGCTTCCTACTTCAGATGTTGCAACAGGTTTTTCAATTGTTTTTGTCTCTTCTTTTGTGACAACCGGTGTTTTGCCATTCATAATGTCTTGAATTTGACCTTTTAACGTGTCAGATTTCGGACCGAAAATAGCTTGAATATTGTTACCAACTTCAAGAACACCAGCTGCTCCAAGTTTTTTCAAACGGTTTTTATCAACGTTACCCACATCATCTACTGAAACACGTAAACGCGTAATACAAGCATCTAAATGTGTAATGTTTTCTTTACCGCCAAGTGCAGCCAAAATATTTGTCGGAAGCTCTGCTGCTTCTACTTTTACATCTTCTTCTCCTTCTTCTTTATCTTCACGACCCGGTGTTTTTAAGTTAAATTTACGGATTGCAAAGCGGAAACCGAAGTAGTAGATAACTGCTAGAACTAAACCTACTGGAATAACTAGCCACCATGCTGTGCGGTTTTGCATAACTCCAAATAGAACGTAATCGATAACCCCACCTGAGAATGTCATACCGATTTTAACATTTAATAATTGCATAACCATAAACGACAAACCAGCAAATACTGCGTGAATCGCAAATAATACTGGTGCTACGAATAAGAACGAGAACTCAAGCGGCTCTGTAATACCCGTTAAGAAAGATGTTAAAGCAGCTGAACCCATGATACCAGCTACATATTTTTTGTTTTCAGGACGCGCTTCGTGATAAATCGCAAGAGCGGCTGCTGGCAATCCGAACATCATGAACGGGAATTTACCAACTTGGAATGTTCCTGCTGTTAAAGGCACGCCATCTGCTAATTGAGCAAAGAAAATCTTTTGGTCACCATGAATATGTTGACCTGCTTTATTGACATAATCACCAAACTCAAACCAGAACGGAGAGTAGAAGATGTGATGAAGTCCAAATGGAATTAATGAACGTTCAATTAATCCAAATACAAACGCTGATAAAGTTGGGTTTGCATCAATCATGTTGGTAGAGAAAGCATTTAATCCGCTTTGAATTGGCGGCCAAATGAAAATCATAATAACACCTAAAAGAATTGAAAATACCCCAGTAATAATTGGTACAAATCGTTTTCCTGCAAAGAACCCTAAGTAAGATGGTAATTCAATATTGAAATAACGATTATACATGGATGAAGCTAAAATACCTACTATGATACCCCCGAATACACCCGTAGCTAACGTAGGAATTCCTAAGATGCTAGTGTAAGCTGGATTAGCACCCATTTTGTCAGGATCTAGTTGTCCTGTAGCCACTAAGATTGTGCTCATCGTTTTGTTCATAATTAAGTAACCTACGATTGCAGCAATACCTGCTACACCGTCACCACCGGCTAAACCAACGGCAACACCAACGGCAAACAATAGCGATAAGTTGTCAAATACGATTTGACCCGCCTGCGACAAAACATTTGAAACTAATTGAACCCAGTCTGCACCAAGTGCCGGTACTGCATCCAACAATGTAGGGTTTTGAAGCGCTGTCCCTACTCCAAGTAAAATCCCTGCTGCCGGTAAAATCGCAACCGGTAGCATAAGCGCTTTTCCGACTTTTTGTAATACTCCAAAAAGTTTTTTAAACATGGCGCTTACCTCCTTTTATATATTTAGTGTGCAACAAGCTATTTATTTGATACGTGAATCATTAACGCGCTTTCATAAAACGCTTTCTTTAACTAGAAAACTCATTACATTTCCCGGTGTTATGAGGCGAAGTCTTCAATGATTGCGCTTTCTTATAACAAAAAAAGGCATGAGGAAAAAGAAACGACAAATGGATATACTCATCCAATTACACATCGCTTCATTTCTCACTCATGCCTGATCGTATCAGTAACACGTATTGAAATGATTTTATAAATCCGTTTTTGTTATAAGTCGCTGCAGATGCATCGTTAAGTAAACTGCTTCTGCTTCATACACAGGTAAATGTAACGCTTGCTGCATTACTTTTATCACTTTCCAAGACACATTGTAACACAGAGGATATTCTTCTTTCAATAGCAAAGCAATTTTTTTTGGCTCTTCTATTTTTTCCCCTGTTTTTACTCGATCAATGGCAAAATGCAAATGACGAATCAATCTCATATAGTGTACAGATTCTTTGTCTACCTGCAGATGAAGCGATTCTTCAATCACATTAATAATCGTTTGAATAAGCTGCGAGTCTTGATTCACTTCTAACAGGTTTTTTTCAGTCAGCGCACTATGGATATGAAGCGCGATAAAACCAATCTCTCCTACCGGAAGCTGCACGCCTATTTTACGACTAATGATCTCTACCACTTCAGATGCGATCGTATATTCCTCTGGATATAAGGCTTTTGTTTCAAGTAAAAATGGATTTTTAAGACCCATCCCCTGCTGAAAACGTTTTATCGCAAAGGCGATATGATCTGTCAATGAAATGTGTATATGCTCATTCAAAGGGATATTAACGCGTTTTTGAATATGCGTTACAATATCATTCATCATTTCAATTACATCTTCATCCACCTGAGCTAAAAGCTGCTTGTACTGTTCTTGCTCTTCTTCACTCTTTAGCAAAAACATTTTTTCCACAGCTTTTGCATCGATTTCATCGCCTTTTTTCTTGTTGAACCCTATTCCTTTCCCAATTAGCACAACTTCATCATAGGTAAGGTGTTTAGCAATTAATACATTATTATTAAGTACCTTTTCTACAAAAAAGGACTCTTTCACGAATCCTTCACTCCCCTGTTTCGGCTTTCTATTATTTGCTTTCCTATCTTACAAATAATACGCATAACCGTCAATTCATTTTTCTTTGTTTCAAATATTATTGAACTAAACTATTTGAGTTACGTATTATCTTAGTAGTTCTTCGCTGGAAACGCAACGTCTTTTTTACTCGTCCCATAACAATTTTTCATAATAAAATGTTGAAGCATAACGCTCAGAATGAATATACCCGCTTGTAAAAGCGTAAAAAGAACAAGTGAAGTGGTAATAGATACCAGTAAAATCCCATAGTGAATTAGTAAAATATCTACTATACGCAGCCCCGCTATAATGATCCCAGCTCCAATAAAAAATTCTTTGACTACACTCCAAACGAGGAGAATCGTAACAATACAAACATAAATCATCGTTGCATTTACGGAATCATGAGTAACCGACGCAAACCATCCCGTATAAAACCAATTATT
This sequence comes from Priestia sp. FSL W8-0524, assembly GCF_038005965.1. Lineage (NCBI taxonomy): Bacteria > Bacillati > Bacillota > Bacilli > Caryophanales > Bacillaceae > Priestia > Priestia sp. FSL W8-0524. The sequence continues at coordinate 1,040,118 of NZ_JBBOUG010000001.1, read as the reverse complement.
ATGAAAGTATGCTAACAGCAGAAACATAATAGTAGAAGTAATGGCGAGCATTCCCAGAAAAAATGTAGCGTAATGCACAAATGTCATATACCGTTCTGTTAGCCATACATACCAAATCTTTGAAATACTAAAGCCTATAGTCATTAAAACGCCTGTATAAATTGTTTTCCACCAGTGATGTGTATAAATATCCCAGTGTAAAAATAATTCTTCAATCCCCATAAACATAGCCGAAATGATTAAAATATAGCGAAATTTTAATTGATAAGCAGCTACCACCATAGCCATGATTGGAAAAGCAAACGTTTGAGAAGTTAAGGACCCAAACAAATTATCAAAATATTCATTGGTCATAAAATCAGGATCGTACTCGTAACTTTCAAACAACACAAATACAACATACTCTAGTACATAAGCCATTCCAATGATAAAAAAAAGCAAAACGACTAGCTTTTTATCTTTTTTACGTATGAAGACTGTAAGCAAAACGGCTGTGCTGATAATAATCAATGCAAAAAAAGCAGTATAATGAGGCATAGACGTCTCCCTTTTACGACCTAATTATTACTTAGAGTAAGACGTTTTAGCTAAATTATACATAGCTAGCTGCTATTCAAAAGAGATTGAGACATACTACATCAATCTAATCTAAAGGCGAACAAATCGGATACATGAGATAGTATGGATCGCTTGCTGCACTGCAGTTGATTTCCCTGCAAGGCTTCGCTTTCCGTACAGGAGCCTTCGCCCTGCTCTCCACTCAACAGTTAGAAGCCTACATACAGGAAACCTATGTTGTAATGTAACCCTAACCATGAAAAAATCCGAACGATTCATCGTTCGGATCTTCTTTCAACTACCATACTTTTGTTTCAGCCTCTTTTAACTCTTTATCTTACAAAAACTGGAATGACCTCTATTATCCTTCAATCATTTTTGAAAGGTTGGCCATTTCGATAGCTGATGCTGCAGCTTCCCATCCTTTGTTTCCTGCTTTTGTTCCTGCACGTTCAATTGCTTGCTCAATTGTTTCAGTTGTTAATACACCAAAGATAATTGGTACGCCTGTTTGTAAGCTTTGAGATGCAACGCCTTTTGCTACTTCATTACATACAAAATCAAAGTGTGGAGTAGCTCCTCGAATAACCGTTCCTAGCGTAATAACCGCGTCATATTTTTTAGATTCAGCTAATTTTTTAGCGATTAATGGAATTTCATAAGCGCCCGGTACCCAAGCCACGTCTACATCTTCATCAGCTACGCCGTGACGTTTAAGCGCATCTTCTGCTCCACTAAGTAAACGCCCTGTAATAAATTCATTAAAACGCCCTACCACGATTCCGATTTTTAATCCTGTGCCAACTAAATTTCCTTCATATAAATGATTCATCTCTTGTTCCTCCTGCTAGTAGTAATATATAGTTATTTACATTTCTTTTCATGAATTAGCTTCATTTGTTATAACGAAAAAAAGTGTAAACTTATAAATGTAATAAATGACCTAGTTTTTTAGCTTTGGTATCTAAGTATTTTTTATTGGCATCCACTGCCGGCATTTGAAGAGGCACTCTCTCTACCACTTCAAGGTCGTAGCCTTTTAGCCCAGTAATTTTGCGAGGATTGTTCGTTAAAAGCTTCATTTGTTTGACTCCAAGGTCCTTTAAGATTTGAGCACCGATTCCATACTCTCGCAAATCCGCAGCAAACCCGAGTTTTTCATTCGCTTCTACGGTATCGTATCCTTCTTCCTGCAGCTTATATGCTCTTAGCTTATTTAATAAGCCAATACCTCTGCCCTCTTGACGCATATACAGCAGAATGCCGCGTCCTTCTTCTTCAATTTGCGTAAGAGCTGCGTGAAGCTGAGGACCGCAGTCACAGCGCTCAGAGCCAAACACATCTCCAGTCAAACACTCGGAGTGAACACGCACGAGAACGGGGCTATTATGATCGATATCACCTTTGATAAGAGCCACATGTTCTTTATTATCAAGTTTATTTGTATATCCTACAGCCTTAAAATCACCAAATGCCGTAGGTAAGCTTACTTCTACTTCACGGCTAATCAGCTGGTCATGTTTGCGGCGGTAGGCAATCAAATCTTTTATTGTAATCATTTTTAAATCAAATTGCTCTGCAATCTTTGTTAAATCCGGTACACGTGCCATTGTTCCATCTTCATTCATGATTTCACAAATAACACCCGCAGGCTTTCCTCCTGCTAACACGGCTAAATCAACAGCGGCCTCTGTATGACCCGCACGCTGCAGAACGCCCCCGTCTTTTGCAATCAACGGAAAAATGTGTCCTGGTCGTTGAAAATCACTTGCTACCGTTGCTTCATTTACAAGAGCCATAACGGTAGCAGAACGTTCGTACGCACTGATACCTGTTGTACTTGAAATATGATCAATACTTACTGTAAATGCTGTTCCATGTACATCCGTATTGTTCACTACCATTGGGTGAAGATTCAATTTATGCGCAATTTCTTCATTAACAGGTGTACAAATTAATCCTCTTCCATGAGTAGCCATAAAGTTAATAACCTCAGGCGTCGTTTTTTCGGCTAATGCAATAAAATCTCCTTCATTTTCTCGATCTTCATCGTCGCATACAATAACCACTTTTCCCTTTTTTAACTCTTCAATGGCTTCTTCTACTTTATGAAACATCTCTTTCACCTCACTGTTAATTTGTAAAACCATGCTGCTGCAATAAATCCTTCATATTACCTGACCGATTCGAGGCGCCAGGAGTTGACTTGTTAGCCATCATCTGATGCATATATTTAGCTAACATATCGCATTCAATATTCACCTTGTCTCCTCGCTGTTTGTCTCCCACGACTGTGTGAAGTACCGTATGAGGAATAAGAGAGATAGTAAATGATTGGTTGCTGACATCAAAAATAGTAAGGCTTGTTCCGTCTACAGAAACAGATCCTTTTAACATCATAAATTCACGAAGTTCAGGATCCACTTGAATTTCATAATAAAAGGCATTTCCTTTACGTGTTTTGCTTACAATGGTTCCAATTCCATCAACGTGTCCGCTGACGAAATGCCCTCCAAACCGGCCATTTGCAGCCATTGCCCGTTCTAAGTTAACACGTGATCCAACGGTTAGAAGCTGCAGGGTACTTGCTTTAATCGTCTCCGGCATGACGTCGACCGTAAATTCATTTTGAGAGTAAGCCGTTACGGTTAAACAAACGCCGTTAACTGAAATACTGTCCCCTAAGTTCACATCTTCTAACACGGTCTTCGCATCAATCGTAAGAACAATTGCTTCTGTAGCCTTTTGAATACGTTTTATTTTTCCAATTTCTTCAATAATACCTGTGAACATTTTCTTCACCTGCTTTGGCGCTATTCCAACTTCTTATGCCGTTTTGAAATAGCAGCTGCTTTTTTTTCATATTTATCTTTCCCCCAACCACTGAAAATAAAAAAGCCCCTTGAACAAATGTCCAAGGGGTCGGCTGAGCTGAATCAGTTTTATCTATGCAAAATTCCGCTAATTGTATACGAAATAAACAGTTATATTTTGTGTACAAAAACAAGGGTAGCTTTAAAAAAGGCAAACCTGTCCCTTATTAATACAACACAAAAAAACAACTGTGCTTCCTGATCCTTCTCCCATCCAGACTTTTACTGTCGGCTCTAGATTTTAACTAGATCCACCGCTAACATACATCGTATGAAAACGGGTCACGGGCTTAAAAGCATATGCTTTATCACCGCCGGTTGGGACTTACACCCGACCCCGAAGGATAATATATTCGACTGCTAGAGTCTTATTTGTTTTACATTATAGCAAAGTAAAATCGACTTGTCACATCATTTAACTTCGTTTTTTCACATCTGTTCTGCAAAATCCAGCTTTTAGCTTATTTTTTCTTTTTTAATACATAGCATCCATACAAAAGCTAGTCCAATATAGCCAAATATCGGATACAAAAACTCAAGAAGCTGAGCATATCCAAATTGCCCGATAATAAAGCATGCCAAGATAATAAACGCAAAAGCTTGTTTGTCATTCAGGGGAAGAAATGATTGAATCTGTTTAGCGATTCCAAATACATTTCCAATCAATGTAGTAAAAATCTCACCTAACACAACTACCGTAAATAAAACATTCACCCACGCTGAGATATTTTTAACAACGGCACTCATAGGAATATCAAGTTGAAATGAATAAGGCAAATTGGAAAGGGCAAGATGAGTAGAAACAAGCATAAACGTAAGTACACATCCTCCTATTACGGCCCCTTTTTTGATCACGCTCTTATCTTTCACGGAGCTTCCTAATGGAACTAAAACGGCCTGAGCCAAAGCTAGATTTAGGGAAATATATAAAAAGGGACTAACCGCCCACTTCCACTGTGTGACGAGCGTTAAGTCCGGCTTCGTTTGAATCAGTGAGAAATAGCTGACATTTGGCACAAAGATGATAAAAGCAAATGAAAGCATCATCGGCACAACAAGAGAATTAACCATTAAAATACCGTTAATTCCTCTTGCGATAAATATATAAGTTAAAACAATTGTACAAATCATCCCAACAGGAGGCCACAGCCCGAACTGTTCTTTTCCTATTGCCCCCGTACTCGCCAGCATGACTGAAGTTACTCCAAATAAAATGACGATCATTACACCGTTTACCGCTTTTCCAAGTACATCACCAAATAAATATGTATTAAGCTGCTGATAAGAAGAAGCCCCAATTGCGTGCGAAAGCAGCATCATTTTCGAACCTAGCCAAATAAAAAACAAGCCGCTGACCAAAATTCCAACCATTCCAAGTTCCCCGTACTGTGTAAAAAATTGAACAATTTCCTTGCCTGTTGCAAAACCGGCTCCTACAACGGTGCCTACATACGTAGCAGCAACCTGCAGCGTGAGTTTCCACCTTTTCATGCCCATCACCCTTCTACCCTTCATAGTTCACTATATGTAGAAACGGTTAAAAAAAGACGAGCCTTTTATATGTAAATCCTCGCCTCACCCGGTGCTGTTCCTTTTTCGTTTTTTTATTTCCTTCTTGTTTTTTTCATGAAAACCCTTTATCCCTTAACATAACGGCAGTTTTCAAACAAAATATACGGATATTTTCCCTTTAGCTTTTAAATTTTCCTCAATATTTGCTGGAAATTCACAATTTACTGTTGTATAATTTCTAAAAATCAGATAAATTATTAAATAAGTATTCTTTCTATTTAAAAAAATATGTTTCAATTATATACAATTGATTCTTATCATGAGAGGTGGAGGGACTGGCCCTTTGAAACCTCAGCAACCAGTCGTTAGAGACATGGTGCTAAATCCAGCAAGCAATTTATTGCTTGGAAGATAAGAAGGCGAAAAAAGTCTTCTTCTTAAGAAGACTTTTTCTATTTTATCGGCATATTGCATAAAACGAATCACTCGTGAAATAGAAGCGGAACAATTTAAGGAGGTTTTGACATGGGGTTACTTGAAGATTTAAAGTCTAAAATTTTAATTGGGGATGGTGCCACTGGTACCCTCCTTTACTCACACGGTATTGACAGCTGTTTTGAAGAACTAAACATCACCAAACCAGAAGAGGTTTCTCGTATTCACAGAGCCTATGTAGAAGCTGGTGCAAACGTTATTCAAACAAATACGTACGCTGCTAATTATCAAAAACTTGCCCGTTATGGATTAGAAGATTCAGTCAAAGACATCAATGTTGCTGGTGTAAAATTAGCGAAACAAGCTGCAAAAGATCAGGCTTACGTGGTTGGTACACTCGGCGGAATTCGTTCTTTCCAAAAAAATGCTATTAGTTTAGAAGAGGTTAAGCGAAGCATTCGTGAACAAATGTTTTGGCTTTTAAATGAAGGCGTGGATGGCCTTTTATTTGAAACATACTATGATTTCGAAGAATTAAAGACCGTTCTTACACTGGCAAGAAAAGAAACGGATAAGCCTATTATTACCCACGTTTCCCTGCATGATATTGGCGTACTGCAAGATGGGCGTCCTTTAGCAGATGCATTAAAAGAATTAGAAGACTTGGGAGCAGATGTTGTCGGGCTAAACTGCCGTTTAGGTCCTTATCATATGATTCAGTCTCTTGAAGAAGTACCGCTTCCTGATCGTGCTTTCTTATCTGCTTACCCTAATGCCAGCCTTCCGGCGTATGTGGAAGGCAAGCTGGAATATGAAACGAATGAAGACTACTTTGTAGAAAGCGCGCGTTTATTCCGCGAACAAGGGGTTCGCTTAATTGGAGGATGCTGCGGTACAACACCAGCTCACGTACGCGCCATGTCGTCTGCCTTAAAAGACCTGCCTCCGATTACAAGCAAAGTCGTTAAAATGAGACCAGCCGTTACGGTTCAAGAGCGTGAGCAGCAGGATAAACCTCATATGCACGAAATTGTGAAGAAGCGCCGCTCGGTTATCGTCGAGCTGGATCCGCCTAAACAGCTTGGTCCGACGAAATTTTTAGAAGGCGCAAAAGCACTTGATAAAGTCGCCGTAGATGCTATTACATTAGCTGATAATTCTCTTGCCTCACCTCGCATCAGCAACTTGGCAATGGCAACACTGATGCAACAAGAAACAAAAGCACGACCGCTTATTCATATTACCTGTCGCGACCGAAATTTAATTGGACTTCAATCTCATTTAATGGGACTTCATACGCTAGGAATGAATCAAGTGCTTGCAATTACCGGTGATCCGTCAAAAGTTGGCGATTTCCCTGGCGCCACTTCGGTCTATGATTTATCTTCATTTGACTTGATTAGTTTAATCGCTCAGTTTAATGAAGGACTATCTTATTCCGGCAAACCGCTTGGTCAAAAAACCAATTTTTCCATTGCAGCTGCCTTTAACCCAAACGTGCGTCACTTAGACCGAGCCGTTCAGCGCTTGGAAAAGAAAATCGACTGCGGGGCTCACTATTTCATTACTCAGCCTCTCTATTCAACTAAGCAAATTGAAGAGGTATATGAAGCAACCAAACATTTAACAACACCGGTATACATCGGGATCATGCCGTTAACAAGCGCAAGAAATGCTCGATTTATTCACCATGAAGTACCTGGAATTAAATTATCAGAAGATATTCTAGAACGTATGGACGCAACGGGAAATGACCGGATTCGCGGTGAAGTCGAAGGCCTTGCGATTGCAAAACACTTAATTGATACAGCATATGAGCTATTTGACGGTATTTACTTAATTACGCCGTTTATGCGCTATGAAATGACCGAAATTCTAACACGCTATATTCATGACAAGCAACTCGTTACATCAGAAAGGAAGATATAAATGAGCTCACTTATCGAACAACAACTAAAGAAGCGAATACTCGTCATCGATGGAGCAATGGGAACGATGATTCAAGATGCTGATTTAACCGCTGAAGATTTTGGCGGCGAAGAATATGAAGGCTGCAACGAATATTTGACCCGAACAGCGCCTCATGTGATTCAGCACATTCATGAAGAGTACTTTGCAGCGGGTGCTGACATCATTGAAACCAATACGTTTGGCTCAACATCTACCGTACTTGATGAATACGATTTAGGCCACTTGGCGTATGAATTGAATATCGAAGCTGTGAAGCTTGCTTGTGCAGCCCGCGATAAATATTCAACTCCCGAATGGCCTAGGTTCGTAGCTGGAGCTATCGGTCCTACCACTAAAACTCTCTCTGTTACGGGAGGTATTACATTCCCTGAGTTAGTAGAATCGTACGAAGAGCAAGCTCGGGGTTTGTTAGACGGCGGCGTTGACTTACTTCTAGTCGAAACCTGTCAAGACATGCTGAACGTAAAAGCTGCGTTTTTAGGGATTACAGCGGCGTTTGAAAAACTGAAAATAGAAGTTCCAATTATGATTTCAGGAACGATTGAGCCAATGGGAACAACTCTCGCTGGTCAAGATATCGAATCTTTTTACTTATCACTGGAACACATGAAGCCTCTTTCAGTCGGACTTAACTGCGCGACAGGTCCTGAATTTATGACGGATCATATTCGCTCTCTTTCAGACCTAGCCACTTCAGCTGTTAGCTGTTATCCAAACGCTGGACTTCCGGATGAAGAAGGCAATTATCATGAGTCTCCTGAGCTGCTGGCTCAAAAAATTAAAGGATTTGCTGATAAAGGCTGGCTGAACTTTGTAGGCGGATGCTGTGGTACAACGCCTGCTCATATTAAAGCACTTGCTGAAGCGGTAAAAGAGGTTGCTCCTCGTTCGCTTGATCGCTCCGAGCATAATCATGCTGTAACCGGTATTGAACCGCTTGTATATGACGATTCTATGCGCCCTCTTTTTGTGGGAGAACGTACGAATGTAATCGGTTCTCGCAAGTTCAAGCGTCTGATTGCGGAAGGGAAAATTGAAGAAGCATCTGAAATTGCGCGTGCTCAAGTTAAAAATGGTGCTCACGTTATTGATATTTGCTTAGCAGATCCAGACCGTGAAGAAATGGAAGACATGGAGGAATTTATTCAAGAAGTTGTAAAAAAAGTGAAGGTTCCTCTTGTAATCGATTCAACTGACGAGAAAGTTATTGAAAAAGCTTTAACGTACTCGCAAGGTAAGGTCATTATCAACTCCATTAACTTAGAAGATGGTGAAGAGCGTTTTGATGCAATCTTGCCGCTAGTAAAAAAATTCGGTGCAGCTCTGGTTGTCGGTACAATCGATGAAACAGGCATGGCCGTTACTGCAGAAAGAAAAGTAGAGATTGCTAAACGCTCACATGATTTGCTTGTTGAAAAACATGGCTTTAATCCAAAAGATATTATTTTTGACCCTCTTGTGTTTCCTGTAGGGACTGGTGATGAACAATATATTGGTTCTGCTGAAGAAACAGTTAAGGGAATTAAAATGATTAAAGAAGCCCTGCCTGATTGCCTGACCATTCTTGGCGTAAGTAACGTGTCATTCGGTCTTCCTCCAGTCGGACGTGAAGTACTAAATGCGGTTTACCTTTATCACTGTACGCAGGCTGGACTCGATTATGCCATTGTTAATACAGAAAAATTAGAGCGCTATGCTTCTATTCCAGAAGCTGAAATTGAGCTTGCTAATGCGTTATTATTTAACACAACTGATGAAACGCTAAGCACGTTTACAGACTTTTATCGTGATAAAAAGAAAGAAGCAAAAGTAGAAATTTCTACGTTAACACTTGAAGAACGATTGGCAATGTATATTGTCGAAGGTACAAAAGAAGGATTGCTTCCTGATTTAGAACAGGCTTTAGCTCAATATGATGATCCGTTAGATATTATTAACGGACCGCTTATGAAGGGGATGGCGGAAGTCGGACGTTTGTTTAATGACAACCAGCTGATTGTAGCAGAAGTGCTTCAAAGTGCGGAAGTTATGAAAGCATCCGTTGCCTTTTTAGAACCTCATATGGAAGCAACTGAAAATGATTCTGGAAAAGGAAAAGTGATTCTTGCAACGGTTAAAGGCGACGTGCACGATATCGGTAAAAACTTAGTAGACATCATTTTAAGCAACAATGGTTTTAAAGTCATTGATTTAGGAATTAAAGTAACGCCGCAGCAGCTGATTGAAGCAGTAAAAGACGAAAAGCCAGACATCATTGGCCTGTCAGGTCTTTTAGTAAAATCAGCTCAGCAAATGGTTTTAACTGCACAAGATTTAACGCAATCAAGCATTGATGTTCCAATTATGGTAGGAGGCGCTGCCCTTTCCCGTAAATTTACTGACTTTAAAATTGCCCCGGAATATGAAGGTGCCGTCCTCTACGCCAAAGATGCGATGGACGGATTAGCGTTAGCAAATAAGCTGCAGAACAAAGAAGAAGTTATTCAGCTTTTAGCAGATTTAAAAACGCGTCAAGAAAAGAAAGTAACGGTTCGAGAACGCCAGCCTCAAACCGCTCAAGCAGCTACGGCTGTTTTAGAAAGATCCGCCATTTCAACGGATGTTCCTGTTTTTGTACCGGCTGATTTAAAGCGCCACGTTGTCAAACACTACGATTTGGCACAGGTTCTTCCGTATATTAACTGGCAGATGCTTTTAGGCCATCACTTAGGACTAAAAGGAAAAGTGAATAAGCTGCTTGCTGAAAAAGACGAGCGTGCTGTTCAATTAAAAGAAACCGTTGATGACCTTCTCGAACTGGCACTAAAAGAAAACTTAATTAAACCAGCGGTTATTTATCAGTTCTTCCCTGCTCAAGCAGACGGAAATGATTTAATTATTTATGATCCTGCTGATGAAAAAACAGAAATTGAACGCTTTACCTTCCCTCGACAAGCAAAAGGACAGTTCCTGTGCTTATCTGATTTTGCAAAGCCTAAAGAAAAAGAGATGGACTATGTATGTTTCTTCTCTGTAACAGCAGGAACAGGCATTCGCGAACGCGCGGCGAAATTCAAAGAAAACGGCGAGTTTTTAAAGAGTCACGTGTTCCAAGCTCTTGCGCTTGAACTAGCTGAAGGATTAGCAGAACGTGTTCATCAGCAAATTCGTGACCGCTGGGGATTCCCCGATTCGCCTGACTTTACAATGGCGGAGCGTTTTTCAGCCAAATACCAAGGTCAGCGTTTTTCATTCGGATATCCCGCATGTCCAGACCTTGAAGACCAAGCAAAACTGTTTAAATTAATTAAACCTGAAGACATCGGCATTCAGTTAACAGACGGTTTCATGATGGAACCAGAAGCTTCTGTTACAGCCCTTGTTTTTGCACATCCTGAAGCGAAATATTTTAACGTATTGTAAAACATGGCTGCGGTCTTTTAGACCGCGGCTGTTTTTTTACAGTGAACAAACCTAAAAAAAGGCTGCGACAAATGGATTTTAGTTGAAGAAAGATCCGAACGGAGTTAATTCTTAATTGAGAATCAACTCCGTTCGGATTGTTTTCATTATGATGGTGAACTAGATTTCATGTAGCTGTTGATTAAAGGGCAAGGCGAAGACTCCTGCGAAAAAAAGTGATGTAGTTATGTCTTAATCTCTTTGAATTCACCGCCGGTTTGAGCTTTTTTTATGAGTTTCTTGGGAAACACTGATAGAATAAGGAATGTAATAAATTTGTAACACTCTTATCAAGGTAATTTTTTTAGGGAAAGGAATTTTCAAGAGATGATTAAATTATTTGTAAGCGACTTAGATGGAACTCTTTTACACGAAGAAAAATACGTAGAACAGCATAATGCAGACGCACTTAGTGAACTTCAGCGCCAAGGAGTAGAGGTTTGTCTTGCTTCTGGACGAATGGATACGGAAATTTTAAAGATTTCTACTGATATTAATAATACATTTCATCGCATTAGCCAAAACGGAGGATTTGTGTGGACCAAAGAAAATCAAGAACTTCATGGAAAAGTGTTTGAAGATGATTTAGCGGTTCAACTTTATAAAAAAACGATAGATCCTAACCGTATTACGCTTGTCTGTTCAAACGACACGAATTATGTAGAGCAGCGAAATGAAATTATTGAAGCAATTGAAACTCACATGTTTTTCCCTATCGAAGAACAAATTGAAATGACAGATTCATTTGGTCACGCTCTTTCTCCATCTAAAATCACGGTTCTTGGAGATCATGATGAAATGGTAGCTCTGCAAAAAGAAGTGAACGAAGAGTTTGGTGATTATATTGATACATATATTTCTGCCAAGCAGTGTTTGGATATTATGCCTAAACATATCAGCAAAGGAAATGCCATTGAAATTTTATTAAATCATCTTCAGCTAAAACCAGAGGAAATTGCATGTGTGGGGGATTCATTTAATGATATTCCTATGTTTCAATTAACACCGAACAGTTTCGCTATGGCTACAGCTCCTGAAGCTGTTCAGCGCCACGCCTCTGCTGTTGTGTCATCTGTTAGTGAAGCAGCGCGTATTGTTTTAGAAAAAAATAAGCAAACAATCTAAAAAAAGCGGTCAACGTTTAAATTGACCGCTTTTATCTATTTAATAAGAAAACGGTAGTTATTTTTTTCGTAAAGAACGAAAAAATTCACCTAAGCTTTTTTGCTTCCCATCTGCATGCTCTCCATGATTAACCAAGCTGCTGATTCTTTCTCGTCGTACAACAACCATAATAAGAGTGGCAAAAAAGATAATGGAAACGGCAATGACAACCAGTGCAAGAACGGATGCTACAATAGCTTCAGAAGTCGTTAGTGACGATAGCATCTGCCTCGTACACCTCCATTTCGTTTGTGGCGAAAAGGAGCCTAGCAATTAGAAATGCAAATAATCTTTTTTCTCAGCTTGATGCATGTTATTATACACCATTTTCATTTTAGAAGCTGTAGCTTTTAAAGACGTAGACGAATCCACATCTTCGGCTAACATAATGTTTACTAAGTCAACCACAGAACGAGACAACAACTCTACATTATTTTGCAACTCTAATTCGTCATAAGTCGTACGGTCTTGAAGACGAAGTCGAATAATTTCATTTGCTAGCTCCCTAACACGCACTAATTGTTGATGTTCTCCCATAGTATCTCCGCCGCAAGAAACTTATAATCAGCCCTTTTATTGGCTTTTATAAGAGCTAGAAATCCCTGCAGCTTACCCCTCCTTATAAAGATGCCTAGCACACCTTTATGTAAATCGCACTTTCACCTTGTTTACATGTATATTCGCTATAGCTGGTTCTTTTTCCTTTTGAAATTAGCAACCATCGTCAACGACCTTCTTGGTTTATCGTTCAGATTTCAAATTTTTAAGGATGTGATATACGAAAATTAAAACGCCAATAGCCGTAAGTGTTGCTCCTACTGCCACTATGGGTGTAAAAGCTTGGTTTTCTAGTACGATCATGAGAAATAAACCAATCATCATGACCGGTAATCCTATATTATGCAACCATACGTGCAGTTTAGCTAATTTACTTTCGCTAAACGCAGGAAACAAATAATAAATAAGTCCCGCTAACGTAAGCGACGTCCATCCTAATAAATTAATGTGCACGTGAACAGGCGTCAAAGCGTAGCTGTGAACAATTGACATATAATACCCCAATATGATGCCAATTCCAAAATAAACGGCTGATATTTTAATTAATTTAATTCCCATTGTTTTCTCCCCCTTATATCCCCTCCGACTTCTGTACTACTTTACGCAGGAAACGCCATTTTAGAAGCGGCTGATTAACCAAAGGACACGAAATACGGAGTATGATATCTAAAAAGAGGATTCTTTACCGCAAACACAAAAAACAGCTGAGCAAAAGTACTCAGCCGTCTATTTTAAGCAATATAATGCAGCACAAAATTCAAGAAAAACAATAGCGCGCTTACATACATAAACATCGATACTTCACGCATTTTACCAAGGAATAATTTAAGCAGTGGATACGCAATGAACCCAAATGCAATTCCATCAGCAATGCTGTACGTAAGAGGAATAAGCGCAATAATTAAAAATGCAGGGAAACCTTCTGTTAAGTCCTGTAAATTGATGTTTTTGATATTTTGAATCATTAGTGCTCCAATCACAATGAGAATAGGTGCAATAGCACTATCTGGAACCAGCTTGATAAATGGAATAAACAGAAGTGAACTTAAAAATAAAACTCCTGTAATAAGCGATGTTAAACCCGTTCGCCCTCCAGCTGCAATACCAGATGCTCCTTCTACAGAAGACACCGTTGGACTTGTTCCAAACACCCCGCTTAGCAAAGCTGAGGCGGCTGTTGCTTGAAAGGCCCGCGGAAATTTGCTATCTTGATTCATCATACCTAGCTGACCATGAAGCAAACCAATATTTTCAAAAATCAATACCATTGTTAATGAAAAGACAGCTGCCCAAAACGCAACGTCTCCAATGGCTCCAAAAGACAATGTGCCAAAGCTGCTAAAAAAGTCGTTCACGCTCGCAGCGGACTGTCCATTTTCTACATTGCTTCTTACACCAAGTAAGAAGGCAAGGACGGATCCAGCAATCATGCTTAACAAAAAGTTACCTTTCACATTTCGGATAAACAGTACGATTGTGATAATTAACGTCAACAGCGTACTGATAACAAACGGATCTGACAAGTCTCCAAGTGCTACAAAAGTGTTTTCGCTTGGAACTACAAGCTTCCCTTTTTGCAAACCGATAAATGTTAAAAATAAGCCAACACCGACTGTTATCGCTTCTTTTAACGAATGCGGAATCGAAGAAACAATTTTGGCAGACAGTCGTGAAAAAGCTAATGCTATAAAAAGAAAGCCGGATATCACTACTGCTAATAACCCTTCTTGCCAAGATAACCCCATTGATTGAACCATCGTATACGTAAACAATGCGTTAATCCCCATACCTGGCACCAGAATGAGAGGCGCATTTGCCCAAAAAGCCATAATAACACAGCCTACAAAAGCCGAAGCCACTGTTGCGAATATTCCTGCTTCAAGCGGAATACCAGCATCAGACAAAATGGTTGAATTAACAGCAATAATATACACGATGGAAAGAAATGAAATGACCCCAGCTAAGCTTTCTTTTCCGACAGTTGTTTGGTGGTCGTTTAAACGAAACAACTTTTCAAATAATGCGTTCAATCTAATTTCCTTCTTTTCATCTATCCCTCGCCCACCCAGTGACCAAAAATGCCACCGAAGTTATTATAGCAAAATCAACAATTGTTGCAAGGAAAACTTGTCTCCTTTAGCTTAAGCGTTCATTCCTTATTTAAAACTGTTATCATTTTCTAAACGTAGCGTCTTGCATGCATTCTATATATACCTTGAATTGGACATAATAAAAGAGCGCTTTATCAGCGCTCACTGTTTTAATAATAATAATATGGTGGGTACGGTGGATAATATGGTGCTGGATAACCGTAATAACCTGGACCTCCTAATGCACTTCCAAGAACTAATCCTCCAAGAAATGGAGCTCCAAAGCCCCAACCCCAAGGGCGACCAAAGCCATAACCGAACCCCGGGCGGCCGAAGCCAAAACCAGGACGACCGAAACCAAAACCCGGGCGACCGAAACCGAATCCTGGACGGCCAAAGCCTCCAAAACCACCAAATGGTCTTCTTATGTCATTAATATCAAATTCTTGCATGATACATGCCTCCTCAAATTATATTTCATTCTCTTTATTACATATGTTATTCACCTACTTCTTGCATAGGCAATCGCCTCTTTTTTTGTGATTTCTTAAAAAATATTCTTTTTCTATCACCTCGTTAGGATCAAACAAGCGTACAGCCATATATTTTTTAAGGCTTTGAAACATACTACATGTAACTTATGTAAAATAAGAGAGAGCAAAGGAGGAATGTACCTTTATAATTTTCAGCAGCTGCTGCAATGAGGAATAAATATAATATGAACGCATAAAAAGAACGCTCAACAAACATGTTGACCGTTCTTCTTATGAAAATACATAGCGATTTTTTATTAATTTATCTGACCCTTTGCTTGACCGTATATGCCCTAAAGCTATATAATCCCCTTTTTATACAATGCGCTTTGAACATAAAATCATAGGAGCGTCTCCCCAAACGCTGCTATGTATGTATATCTGTAATCGCTTACAAACCTTTAATAAAAAACCGATATGATTTTCTATCTATTTACATTAAACAATATTTTAGGCTAAATTTCAACACATTTTTTGTTTTTCTTTGTACTCAGCAAAAAAACAGGTGATATAGCACAATGATTTTCCTTTTTTCCTGTCCCTTTTACTTATATCCATAATCGTTTATAGTTTATAACGAAAGGAAGTGACATAATGTCTGATCAACTAGAAGAATACTTAGAACGAGGAATGTACGGAGCAAAGGAAACAAAAAGAGACGAAAGAAGATATTTCTTAACTGCTCTACGTGAGAATATTGAAATTGCGCTAAAAAAAGGGCAAGTCATGAAAAAGGATGCAGCAAAAATAAAGCCTCTTTTAAAAAAAGTGAAAGACGGTCATTTGTTTTTAAATGGCTCTTTGTCTTATTCATACCTCTCCCCTTATATTCAAGCGGCTAACCAACATAAAGTGCCTTTTACCATCGTTCAGAACTTAGAAGCTGATACCGATATTGGTCTAGTTTTAACGGGTTCTGAAGGCAGTTTGGAACGAGATATCTTTTTAGACTAAAAAAAGAGGTTGACACATAACGAAATGAATCCAATCAACTGCTAGAAGGAACGAGACAGATAAAACTATATTCACCATCAAAAAAAACGAACCATTGATCAACATGTGATCAATGGTTCGTTTTTCACTTCGTCTAAAATACTTTTGTTGCAGCCTCTTTTTTATTTAGCAAACACGTGATGATCAATTGTTTTAATTACAGCACGTGAACGAATCCAGTTATCGGTAGCTGTTTTTGGATTATAAAAGTAAATGGAATCGTCTAAACGATCTTTTCTAGTCAACGCTTGCTCTACTGCTTTTTTCGAATCTTCTGAAGCAGGTTTGTTAATTGATCCGTTTTGAACCGGTGAAAAAGCGTATGCTTTTCCGACAACTTGTTTAATAACTCCTGTTACCGTATCTGGAAACTTCGGAGAATCTACACGGTTTAACACTACTGTTGCTACCCCTACTTTTCCTTCATACGATTCGCCTTTTGCTTCGGCTTCTACTAAGCGAGCTAATAAATCTTTTTCGCTTGCCGAAATCGAAACTGCAGGTGTTTCCTGGTTCGCAGATTTGGCTTCTGGTTTTGGTTCTGGCTTAGCCGTATTAGCAGGTGCTGCCGTTGAAGGTTCCGTTGTTTCAGCAGCCAGCACTTTTGTCTTACTCGGAATAGCTAATGTTTCACCAATATAAATCATATCTCCTTGACGATTGTTTAATTTTTTAATATCGTCAATTGTTACACTATATCTTTTACCTAACTTCCAAAGACTATCGCCTTTGACTACTTTATAATTAGTTGCAGCCGTAGCTGTTGCATTAAAACCTATAAATGAAAGAGTAGCTAAACAAGCTACTACCATTGATTTCATATAACTATGTTTCATAGGTAATACCTCCTGAAATTTCGTATGGTATTACTCTATCATAGCTATATGGGGGTTTCACCGAACGATTCAATTACATTTCTTTAAGTTTGATGAACAAAATTACGTTCGGAACACAAATGTGACATTGTACCTTATTTTTTGTCATAATCACGGTAATTTTTCTAAAATACAGGTATATTTTCCCGCCTTATTTCAGTTTAATCAGAAATTTCTTCATTCGTTTTTCCCTTATAATTCTTATGATAAACATTTAAATTCATCTACTTTTACACAAAAGAGCTGAATGTTGTAATCAACATTCAGCTCTTTTTAATCTTCGATCTCAATTTCTACAACATCATAGAAATCAATCACTAGCTTAGCACCCGTATCATCCATAAACGTAAAAACGTCTTGATCATCTGATAAATGTATCACGTATCCGGTCAACTGCTGTTCACTGTTGTCGTAAACAGTAGTAATTAGAATTTTTTTATGATCTACATATGCTTCTTCTAATAACGAATGGAGGTCATAGTCCCCGTCATCTTCGGGCCGGTTCGTTAACAGCATCCCATAAGTCGTCATTCCATTTTTATCTTTCCATATATGATCTGCAAAATAAAAAGGTGCTGTACTTTTTCGAAACTCATCCATAATATCCCTCCTATAACTAAACACGTTTATTCGCTCTTACTATACGTTACTAAATAAACGCACAAGCACTTGTAACAGTATATTCTCTACTGTACAGGCTCATACATCCATTATATAAGGCATAATCAAATAATGCCATCATTTCGTTTAACTCCTAGGAATTTCTAGATACGTATAGGTAAAATCGCCTCCGCGTCCGGCGATTCCACGAAAATGTTTGAAATCAGGGCGATTTACTAAAAAAGGGCGAAAAGCAAGAAAGTCTTCTTTTTTAACTTTAATTTCGGTTACTTTTCCTTCACTTAACTCATTTAACATATTGATTACTGTTTGTTCATCCATTCAGTTCCACCTCGTTTTTAGCTGTTCATCCAATTTTGCAGAGACGCAAATTGAGCTTCAGCTTCTTTATATCCTTGGTTATAAAGAGCGTCGAGACGCTCACGATTCTTCTCAATTCGCCCTACTACAAGAGGGGATTGCGGACGAATCACAAAGATATTCCCCTGTCTTTCCTGCTCTTCAATATATGACAATGTTTCATTATACAATTTATAGCGGTTCTCAAGCGCACGAGTCAGCCCATCATAATGACGATATTTGCGCTTCAATAACCAAAGCATATTTGATTTCTTTTTTCGATATCCTTCGTTTCGCGTTAGCACAACAATATTTTTTCTATATCCATCCTGCACTGCTTTTTTGATTGGAATCGGATCACTGATTCCTCCATCTAACAGCTCTTTTCCTTTATATGTAACGACAGGTGCTAAAAATGGAAGGGAACTAGAAGCGCGAACCGCTGTCAAAATATCCCGATCATACTCATCAAAATAAACGGGTTCTCCCGTCACGCAGTCCGTTGCTCCTACTACAAGCTTCTCTGTACGCTCAGCAAATGCCTCAAAGTCAAATGGAAGAAGCTGATTAGGAATTTCATCAAAAACGAAATCCATTCCAAATATCTCTTTTGTTTTAAAATAATTTTTCCACGACAAGTAGCGAGGATCCTCTAAAAAATCTAAATTAGCTTTGCGACTTCTTCCTATTTGTCTAGATAAATAAGAAGTGGCATGACAAGCGCCGGCTGAAACGCCAATTACATACGGAAGGTACAGATTTCTTTCCATAAAGTAATCTAAAACTCCGGTTGTATAAAGGCCTCTCATACCGCCTCCTTCGAGCACGAGTCCAGTATCTTTCAATTTCTACACCTTCTAATTCTTATAATTTATGACAAGATTATACCTCGTTTATTATAACGAAAGATGAACAAAGATGGAACTGTGTTGCTTCTCTCTTTCGTTAAAGCTACCAATTCCTTTTATTCCTCAGCACATTTTACTTGTTTTTTCAATTTTATTTTATATTTTTTCAAAAAACCCTTTACTAATTCCCAGTTTTAAGGCAAAATTGTAAAAAAAGAAAACGCTAACTAGTTTTACTATTTTCAAAATTAAAATTATTTAAAAAATTAATAATGAACTAATTTAAAACAAAGGAGCGATGAATGATGAAAATAGCAGAGGTAGGAAACTTGATAGAATTTAAAAATGGCTTACAGGGCATTGTCGAAAAAGTAAATGAAAACTCCGTGATTGTTGATTTGACTTACATGACAAACTACCGGGATTTAGACTTAGAACAGCGAACTGTTGTCAATCACAAAAACTACACGATTATTAATCCCGCTATGTAAAGGGAAAAAGCAACCGGAACGCAAAAACGGTTGCTTTTTTAGTGGTTTTGAAAGAACTGATTCTTTTGTTCTTCTGTAATAATTCCCAGCTTATACATGAGATAAATATACTGTTGAACCTTAACATCCTTCGAACTTTTTTTCACTGTACTCCCTCTTTTCTAAAATGTTTCTTCATACAATAATATATGGCTAAGATAAAAAAAGTTTCCTTAAAGAAACAAAACCAGGCCCCATTTTTTCTTGAAAGGGTCTTATTTTCGTGTGACAATAAGAACAAGCTACTACTACCTACTTACTGAAAGGAATTACTAGCATGTTTGATACTGTATTGTTTATCGTTGCACTTATTGTCATTCTTTTTTTCATCGTGCAGTTCGTTTTTAAACGCAAGCAAACTTCAAATAAAAAAACATCCGTTGAACCCATGAATTATGCCGAAGAAGATTCTAACTCCTACACAAGCTGGAGTGAATCTGCTTCTAATCACGATCACGATGGTGATGGTGATGGGAACGCGGATGCTGACGGAAGATAGAAAAAAGCCTCTTCTTATGAAGAGGCTTTTTTTATTTTGATAACACGCGCTTGCCGTTGGTAAACGAATAATAGCATTCACCTGTATAGATGTCTTGGCTTTCATGTACATGAACACCACATTTATCTTCAAGTGCAGCTTTCATCATGGATTTGGCTACGTTATACGCTTTAATTGGACGATATTTTCTCCACTTTCCTACAAGGCAAAATGAACACGACTTTAACGTGTATCCCCCAAGCTTTTCAAATAGGCGAAACTCTTGGCGCTTGCCTAATAATAACGATGGGCGGAAAAAGTGAGTAGAACGGATATACAAGCTTGCGATATCTTCTTCTACTTGCCCCTTTACTTTACTGTAAAAGAATGGCGAACGAAGATCAGCACCAATTGCTGTAATCGTTAAAAAGTTTTTGCAGCGATATTTTTCTGCACATTTAGCCGCTTTTAAAGGAAATTCGTAGTCAACTTTAATGAATTTCGCTTTTGTTTTTGCTTTTTTCATTGTCGTGCCTAAACAGCAATATACATCATCAACTGCAAAGCATTCTTCGTGCTTATCAAGCTCTGAAAAATCAATTTCAAGCTGACGTAGCTTTGTGTGTTCGATTGGTAGCTTTTTTCGAACAAACACTGTCACATGGTTATATAAGCTGTTGCTTAATAACATTTTTAAAAGTTCTTGACCAACAAGTCCGCTTGCACCTAATACTAATGCTGATCTCTGTGACATTCTTTCACCTTCTCATCTGTTGTTTTTGCAATGGAAAACAGGTTGCATACACAACCTGTTTGTTCGAATTAACGATTATCAATTGTTTCTGGGTATAAATCATGATTCATCAGGCGATAATTAGCCATTTCTTCATACTTCGTACCAGGACGGCCATAGTTTGTATATGGATCAATTGAAATCCCGCCGCGTGGTGTGAATTTTCCCCATACTTCAATATATCTTGGATTCATCAGTTTAATTAAGTCATTCATAATAATATTCATACAGTCTTCATGGAAATCTCCATGGTTACGGAAGCTGAACAAATAAAGCTTTAACGACTTGCTTTCCACCATTTTTTCATCTGGAATGTAACTAATATAAATGGTTGCGAAATCCGGCTGACCCGTTTTTGGACATAAGCTCGTAAATTCCGGACAGTTAAATTTCACAAAATAATCACGATTTGGATGTTTGTTATCAAATGCTTCTAGAATCTCTGGTGAATATTCAAACAAATAGTTTGTTCCTTGATTTCCAAGGAGTGATACACCTTCTAATTCTTCATCTTTTCGACCGCTCATTTGCATTTCCTCTCTTTCTACGATTGTCATTCTAACAGCGTTTTTTTATTTTGTATATATCTGTTTTTATTTTTCTTTGTAAATTTTTTGCTATGCGCTTACACGCCTCGTTTATTTCCCCAAACAAGGGCGTGAACCTGCGGCAGAACTCTTACATCGTTCATGTTTTTAGCTGCCACTGCCTTGTCGATTAACCACTCATACTTTTTAAGCAATTCTTGTGTTAACGACGCATTATCGATTGTCGTTAAGTCCTCGTTGCCTACTTGAACAAAAAATGGAACCTCAGGATAACGTTCATGAACAGACGCTGCATACTCAAAGTCCTCATCATTAAATACAACGACTTTTATGCTTATGTGCGCCATGCGTTTTTCCTTTATTAATGTCTCTATAATATCGTCTAATACGGAGAAATTTGTTTTCATTAATGAACTTGGAGGCTTAGGAGAAATCGTTAAATCATCGATCTTTAGGAACCAATCCTGATAACGGCTTCCCTGTGTTTCAAGAGCTGCTTTTACCCCATGACTGTGCAAAAGCTCTACAAGTGAACCAATCGCCTTGATAAGCGCAGGGTTTCCTCCAGAAATGGTGACGTGATCAAAGCACTCTCCTCCAATTTCTTTAAGCTCCGTCCAAATTTGTTCTGCTGTTAGCTGACGAATATCGTTTTTAGCTGATCCATCCCATGTAAAAGCTGAATCACACCAGCTGCAGGAATAATCACAGCCTGCGGTACGAACAAACATCGTCTTACGTCCTACAACCATTCCTTCCCCTTGAATCGTTGGGCCGAATATTTCAAGTACTGGAATTGTATTAGCCACGTTTTTTCACCTTCTTTGGGCGGTAAACTACGTAACTTGTCGGCGTTTCCCGCACGAATACTTGTACGCAAGAAGGCTTATTTGGTAGTGTGTCTAGATATTCTTGAACCAACTCATAAATTTTACGAGCAACAACTTCAGTTGTAGGAAAATCATTTGGATTTTCTTCGTTAAAGATAGAATGATCGTTCAATAATGTATGATCAAATTGACCAGAAACAATTTTTTTCAATAGCGCAAAGTTTACTAAAAAGCCCGCTTCGTCTAATGTATCTCCGGCAACAGTTAAATTTACAAAATACGTATGTCCATGGACTTGACGGCATTTTCCTGCTTCTTTATGAGGAACAAAATGTGCCGCAGCAAACTGCATATCTTTGTTCAATTCATATTCATAGTCATGAAAGACTTGAGGATACATTTGTTGCAGCATTATTTTTCTCCTCCTTCTTTTGTTTGCAAGTATTGATCTAACCCGCGTTTTCGCAATTGACATGCGGGACATTCGCCGCACCCATCAGCAACAATACCGTTGTAGCACGTTAATGTTTTTTCACGCACATATTCAAGCGCTCCTAGCTCATCCGCTAACGCCCACGTTTCTGCTTTATCAATCCACATAAGCGGCGTATGAATCACAAACTCGAAGTCCATTGATAAATTAAGCGTGACGTTTAACGATTTCACAAATACGTCTCGACAGTCTGGATATCCCGAAAAATCAGTTTCACAAACGCCTGTTACGATATGACGGCCTCCGCTGTTTTTAGCCAGTACGGCAGCAAATGATAAAAATAACAGATTGCGGCCATCCACAAACGTTGTAGGCAACTCTCCTTCTTTTTGCTCAATTTCAATATCATCTCGCGTTAAGGCATTTGGTGCTAATTGATTTAAAAGTGACATATCTAGGACGGTATGCTTCACACCTAAATCAGCTGCGATAGCTTTTGCTACCTCTATCTCTTGACTATGACGCTGACCGTATTGGAAAGTAACCGTTTCTACTTCTTTAAAGTTTTTCAAAGCCCAAAATAGACATGTTGTACTATCTTGACCTCCGCTAAATACAACAATAGCTTTTTCATTTTTCATCATTATTGTTCGTCTCCTTTTTGATTGAAATCAAAAGAAGAAGAAACTTTATTGAACCGTTCGTTCCCTTTGTGACTAATTTTATAACACAAAAAAGAGACTGCTCTTTTCCAGCAATCTCCCTAAAAAGCAACTAAGATACACGTCCTCGCCAGCATACACGTCAAAAAGACGTGTTGATAGAAAAGCACGTGAAAGAAGACACGCTAAAACCGTGTCTTTTGTCATCAACGATGATCTTAGTTTTTTATAGAGGGAGTTTTCGAACCTCTCCCGTACATATACAAACGTGTACGGCGTTTCTTCTTGAATTGTCATCGTATACTATACCACATACGTATAAATAATGCTATGTTTGTTGGCTTCTATCACCTTTAGCTGCCTTATTTCTCTTTATATAAGAAAGCGCAATAAATAACAACGGAAAACAGACGCTTAGTACAAATAAATAAAACGGCCAGTAATATTTTTCAAAATAATTGAAGTATGCTGTATTTGGAATAATGTAATACGCCACGCCTGTAATGATTAGACCTAAAGGAAAGCTCAAAAAATTGCGCACCCGTAAATTACATAATTGAGCGATACTTAACTGAATAGCATAGAACACAATGACAACTTTAAAAAAGATAGATAACATCCAAATAATAGCTACTAATACTTCAACGTGCTGTATCGTTGCACCTAACGAAATCATTTTTCCTAATAAATAAACTGGGTAGCTGTGCATTGATGCAATATTCGCGCCAAGAGCTAATATACAAGCCGCAACTGCAATCGTAATCGTCAAGCCCGATGCCACAGTGCCGATAACAATCATTCTTTTTACCTTTTTGCCATCTTTTATATGAGGCGTAATCATTAGCACAAAAATCAATTCCATAAACGGATTTCCTAAGAAATACGTGGTCCCTAACACTAAATCATCCATGCGGAATTCAAACAAAGGGTAAAGACGATCCAGTTTCATCTGAGGAATATTTAACGAAATTAACAATAAAAAAGGGACGACGATCCACGGTAAAAAGATTTCCGCTGTTCTCGCTATCACTTCAATGCCTAAATACCCTCCGTATATAACCGCTAAAATCACAAGAGCATGAATCCACGTAGGCAGCGTTTCAGGGACAATTTGCGTCGTCATAAATGTACTGATATCTCGAAGGGAAAACGTAGATTGAATGAACATAAAAAAAATGTAAATAAGAGACATACACGCTCCGGCGTAAGGACCTAGCGCTTTTTTAGCTATTTCAATGAACGTTTGCTGAGGGTAACGGTGCATCAGCCATAACAGCACCGCAACAATTAAAAGGGCAAAGCCAATAGCAAGCACACTACATACCCAGGCATTTTGTCTATTCGTTTCTAATAACGTAGCCGGAACTGCCAAAATAGCGCTTCCGATACAAAAAAAATAAATGAGAAAAAGAAGTTGTTTCGGAGTAATAAATTCTTTTATTTGCATCATACACCCCTTCTCTCCTACATGCTTACGTAAATAACAGATGATGAACGGTTTTAGTAAGAGGCTTAATGAGTTCCTCTAAAAAGTACAGAGGCGTAGGTACTTCTTTACGGAGTGTAATGGCTCCCCAAAAGAATAAACCCATACCTATAAGACAAAGATAGACAACGATTTCACGGTAATACTTTTCCTTTCGGAAGTTAATCATAATTTTTTTAGTCAAATAAGCAAGAAGTACGAGTAAGGCGATAAATCCCTCCATTTTCTTTCTCCTTAATGCTTCATTTGCTTCATATATGAGTTATTTAACGTGCCTAAGCGACGGATTTGAACTTTGGCATCTAAATCGACGGTTAAATCTTCTGCGTAAATTCTGTTCCAGTCTCTTTTCATTTTGTACCATCTCTTTACATCTTGTCTGTAAAACGTTTCTCCAAAACCGAAGATATCACTTTTATAATCTTTTTGAGCTTTTTCCACTGCGTCATTCATTTTTTCTTTTACGTCCGCTGCTGTTTTTCGTTCGAGCATATTGATTACAGCTGGGTCCTGTAAGTTTACTTGACACTCTACATCTGCCACGTTTGCTTCACCTTTTAAATCCACGTGAATATGAGGCTTATGGTTTTTCATAGAAGCCGTTACCTTCACGTTCGTTCGAAGCATTTCTACTCCGATGATATCGTGCTGTTTTTCTTTTCCTTCGCATGGAATAACAATTAACGTACTTTTTACATTTCCTGTAATATAGTTATATCCTTTACTTTCGTCTTCATTGAACCAGCCGATCAGCTTATCATTTTGAAAGACACCTAATCCTTTAAAATTGAGCAGGGTGGACAGATTGGTCCGGGAAATGCTCGACATATCTCCTGCCTTTTTCACGTCGCCTTTGACCAATACTCCCGATAACACCGCCTGCTTTCCTTCGCTCGTTAAGTTACTGATCAGTTCATTTAACTTTACGCCTCTAGTGGGTGCCCAAATACGCTGAGAGACGTCTAATGAAGCAAACATATGGTTAGCTGGTATTTTTTCAATTGTTGTTAATACGTTCAGAACGCTCGATGCTTTCGTGTTTTTAGCAACAACAACAAAATAATCGGTACGCACTTCATGATCCCGAGCAAAGAAATCAAGCACTTCAGCAATACCCTCTTCCGCCATGCTTTCGCTAATGACTAGCATTCGTAAATGAGAAAGATAAATTTTCCGCGGGGATTTTGTCGTTATTTTTCTTAACCCTTCCATTACAGATGAAGCCTTAATAGAGAATGTGGTAACAGAAGGCCCGTTTGTAGGGGTTTTGGCCTGAATATCACCAGGGTTAATCAGCTGAACTGTAACAATAATGCCATCTTCTGCTTTATCAATTCCGACAGCAACCGTAATGGCTAGCTCATTCAACTCTCGACTGCTCCAGCAGCCGCTTAACAGCAATGAACAGATACATAACATCAGAAATGCTTTCATAGTAACCGGCCACCTTTGCACAGTTTAGTTTTTTTGCGTCTTTTGACGTGAAATATTCTTCTCGTTAATAAGCTTTGGCCTTGTTTTCATTTTTTTGATCGAACGTCTAATTAGAACATCCTTTTGATCACGCTTCACAAAGGGAGCCATAGGTGTCATATAAGGGACTCCAAATGACCTTAAGCTGCATAAATGTAAAATCATTAAAATTAGCCCGAGGATAATACCGAACAAGCCAAAAGTAGCTGCTAAAACCATTAAAATAAAGCGCAGCATCCTTACTGCAATGGCCATATCATACACCGGTGAAACAAAGTTACTAATAGCGGTGATGGATACAACGATAACCATTGCAGGCGATACTAATCCAGCTTGTACGGCGGCTTCTCCTAAAACGAGTGCTCCCACGATTGAAATAGCTGAACCTACTGCTCGAGGCAATCGGACTCCCGCTTCTCGCAAAATTTCAAACGTGATTTCCATAATAAACGCTTCAATAATAGCTGGAAAAGGCACACCTTCCCTTTGAGCTGCAATACTAATTAACAAAGCAAAAGGAAGCATCTCTTGATGAAAAGTAGTTAAAGCAATATAAGCAGAAGGTGTTAAAAGGGCTAAGAAAAATGCCATGTAGCGCATTAAGCGAATCAATGTACTAATATCTGCGCGCTGGTAATAATCTTCGGCCGCCTGAAAAAATTGAATAAATAGGGCAGGAACCATCAATACAAAAGGTGTACCGTCTACTAAAATGGCTATCCGCCCCTCTAAAAGACCTGCTGCCACGGAGTCTGGACGCTCCGTGTTATGCATAGTAGGAAAAGGTGTATAATCTTCATCTTGAATCAACTCTTCGATATATCCGCTCTCCAAAATACCGTCTATATCAATTTTAGAAAGACGCTCTTTTACCTCTTGAATGACCTGTTCATCCGCAATGCCGTCTATATAAACGAGCGCAATATCCGTTTTTGTAAACTCTCCTATTTGCTGAGATTCAATCCAAAGTTTTGGAGATTTTATTCGGCGCCGAATCAATGCGGTATTCGTTCGCAGTGTTTCTGTAAAACTGTCTCGAGGTCCTCTTACAACGGTCTGAGATTGTGGTTCAGAAACAGCCCTGTCTCTCCACCCTCTTGTACTTGCCACAATACACGTTTGATACCCTTCTAAAAACAGCACGGTATCTCCTGATAAAACATGAAGAAGAGCATCATCCAATGTTTTGGCTTCCATAATTTCACCGGCCGCCAAACTATAGCTTTTAATCAACTCGTACATATTAACGACACCGTCATCATGAGTTAAATGCTCATCGTGATAATGCATAATGGAGTCCAGCGCATAGTGTTCAACTTCATCTTTATTTACCAATCCGTCGATGTAAGCAACACCTAAAGTGAATTTTTCTTCAATTGAAATTCGAAACTCTCTTGTCACTAAGTCCGTGCTCTGTCCCAATGCTTTTTTCATGTGGAAGATATTATCTCCCACTCTCTCCGACAATTTCTGCTCTTCCTCAGTGGAAGAAGCACTAGTTGCCTTAGAGTCCTTCGATTCACCAGCTTTTTCTTTCCGCTGTTTGGATTTATTCGTTAACTCCGATAGTTTTTTAATACGCATTGTTCATCCTCCACTACATTGAACGAAAAGAAACGGAATTTCTTCTTTTTAGTCTCTATAGTTTTTGTATGAAAAGGAAATTTATACTTGAAGCCATTTTAATAATCTTTATTTTTGACATCATTTGTGCATTTCTATAGGATAGTAATGGATAATTCTTCGTTATTATGAAGAATGTTTATACGGAACATTGAAAGGAGTCTATACATGGCACAATCACTTAAAGGCAAAGTAGCTCTTATTACAGGAGCAGGAAAAGGCATCGGTCGTTCAACTGCAATTGAATTAGCAAAAGAAGGCGTAAATATCGGTTTAATTGCTCGTACAGAGGCAGATTTAAAGGCTGTTGCTTCTGAACTGGAAGCATTTGATGTACAAGTTGCTTATGCAACAGCAGACGTTTCTTCTATGGAAGAAGTAAACGCAGCAGTTGAGCATCTACATACAAAATTAGGGGCAACGGATATCTTAATCAACAATGCGGGAATCGGTAAATTCGGAGGCTTTTTAGAGCTAGACCCAGCTGAGTGGAAACAAATCATTGATGTGAATTTAATGGGCGTTTACTACGTAACGCGCGCCGTTCTACCTCAATTAATCGAAAAAAATGGTGGAGACATCATCAATATTTCATCCACTGCTGGTCAAAAAGGCGCT
This sequence comes from Priestia sp. FSL W8-0524, assembly GCF_038005965.1. Lineage (NCBI taxonomy): Bacteria > Bacillati > Bacillota > Bacilli > Caryophanales > Bacillaceae > Priestia > Priestia sp. FSL W8-0524. The sequence goes on along the minus strand of NZ_JBBOUG010000001.1, from coordinate 1,011,833 downwards.
CCCGTTACAAGTGCTTACAGCGCTTCAAAATTTGGCGTGCTTGGCTTAACTGAATCTTTAGCGCTAGAAGTGCGCAAACACAATATTCGTGTAACAGCTCTAACACCAAGTACAGTAGCAACGGAATTAGCATATAAAGAAAACTTAACGGATGGCAATCCTGATAAAGTGATGCAGCCTGAAGACCTAGCAGAAATTATGGTAGCACAATTAAAGCTGCATCCACGTATTTTTATCAAATCTGCGGGCATGTGGTCTACAAATCCATAAACAAACATAGAAAAAGGAGAGCTTCAGCTCTCCTTTTTTGTGTCTTCTTTTATATGATGGTTAGCTTATTTACGTTTAGGCGTGATTTCTTCTGATAGTTCTTCAAAAGACTTTACTTTTCCATGCGATGGGTTTTGTGATTGCTTTCGTACGTTCCACTGACGCTCTTTTTGACTTTTAGACTGAGTCATTTTGCTTCATCCCCTTTTTATATGCTTACATGTAGTAGGATAAAACAAGCTGCTCTTTTCCATTCATCAAAACTGCTTCCAATTTCTTTACTGCTTAGCTAAATGTATTTTAAACCATTTATCAATTTCCGCGTTATATTGATCATAATAAGCAGTTAGCGGATGGTCTCCGTTTTTATACAGTACATATTTGTATTCTTTTCCCTGCTCATCTAGTTGTTTCACAAGCTTTTCAGCCTGAGTGTGATGAACTTTACGATCATGATCACCCTGTAAAATTAAAAGAGGTGAATTTACTTTATCGCTCCAGTAGACAACAGAACGACTTTTATACCTCTCTGGATACTGCGCCGGATCTCCTACAATTGTCCGCAGCACTTGTTTCATTTCAGGCCCTCTTTGGTCGTAGAATTGAAACATGTCTGTAATACCTGATTGTACGACAACAGCATCAAATTTAACGCCGTTTTTCATCGTTAAATACGTCATCATACCGCCGCGTGAATATCCTAGCGCTACCTTTTGCTGGTGATTTACATAAGGAAGCTGTTCTCCCCATTTAATAAGATTTAATACGTCGTCAATATCTTTACCGCCGTACGTCTCTGTTCCTTCACTTCCGCCATTTCCCCTGTATTGAGTCGCAACAACGACGTAGCCTTTACTTGCCCAGTATGACAAATACTGAAGTGTTTTTGCGCGAATCATGCCATGTTCGCGATTTCCTCCGCGATTATATACTAAAAGCGGATAATGTTTGTCTGCAATGTCTTTAGGCTGTACTAAAAACCCTTTTATCTTTAAATTATCACTAGGATACGTAATGCTATATACATCTACTTTATTTGAATAAGGCGATAATAAATTCAATTTTTCTTTATTTACATCATCACTTTCAGCTCGGTTAAAAACCGCTGTCACACCGAGCACAGCTACAGTGATTAATGCAATGATGCCCCATTTTTTCAACAGAAACCCTCTCCTCAATAAATATCTTTTCTCTTTTATAATGAGTGTTTTCATTTGCCTTTACCCTTCTTAAATGTTTGCTAAAAAGGGCATTCATCCCATCGCCAATACAGCTTATTTATCATACCGCAAAACCCAAATTTCTTCATTAATAAAGAAATAAGAATTCATACAAGTACATGAACAGGAAAGACGTATAGTAAATTGTATTATTAAATTATAGATTTGAAAAGTGGAATGATACTTTTTTTGTCGTTTTTTACCTGTCCTTTTTTAAAAAGAAAAAAGCCCAGTTAAGACTGAGCTTTTTTCTTGGCAATACCAATGCCTGTATATGCTAAAATAATTGAAAAAATCGGACATAAAATGCTAAAGAATGTAAATGGAATATAGTCAGCCGCTGGAATATTTAATGCAGTTGAAATAAAAGCTCCGCTGACACCCCACGGAATAATAGCATTAATAACCGTTCCACCGTCTTCAAGCGTTCGTGATAAGTTTTTCGGGTCTAAGTTCCACTTTTCATACAGCGGCTTAAACGTTTGCCCAGGCAGAAGAATTGATAAATACTGTTCTCCTGTAATAACGTTCACTCCAATTGAAGATAGAAGCGTAGCAAAAATAACGTCTCCGCTGCGGCGGATTTGTTTTGCTAATCCTTCTAATAAAGCATCAATAATTCCAACCGCTCTCATCAAGCCACCTAGCGACAAGGCAATCATGATAAGAGAAATAGAAAACATCATGGACTGTAATCCGCCTTTGTTTACAATCGCATCGACTACTTTATTTCCTGACTCGATTGCTGGCCCGCTTTGAAGAACCCCTAGCAATTGACTCAGCGTAAATTCATGCTGTGTAATCATTCCTGTAATAATGGCCGTTACAATCCCTAAAACTAACGTTGGCAATACATCGACTCTTCTCATCGAAAAAATAAGAACTAAGAGTGGAGAAAGCAACGTTAACACGTGTAAATTAAACGTATGTTTTAATGCTTCTTGAATTCCTTGAATTTCTCCGTAATTGACGCTTTCATGATTTCCGTTCATTCCGATTACCAATGCAATGATTGCTGTAATAACAATACTTGGAACCGTCGTCCACGTAATATGCTGAATATGTTTAGGGAGCGGTACTTCAACGATACCAGAAGCAAAATTTGTTGTATCAGACAATGGAGACATCTTATCTCCAAACACAGCTCCTGAAACAATCATCCCTGCTGCTAGCCCTGGATGTACACCAATAGCAGTTCCCACGCCAAATAAAGCGACTCCTACCGTACTGACGGTTGTTAATGAACTTCCCGTGAATGTTGAAACTAACACGGTGATAACCAAAGCACTAATTAAAAAGTACTGCGGTGAAATCCAGTGGAAGCCGTAGGATAAAATCGTCGGTATCGTTCCTCCTACCATCCAAATCGCAATGAGCATCCCGATCAGCATTAGAATAAGGATAGGCTTAATGCCAAGTCTAACACCGTCTAAAATGCCTTTCTCCATTTCTGTCCACTTATATTTCAACAAAAAGCCAATCACACTAATAAATGCTACACCAAATATTAGCGGAATATGAGGCGGGAGCTTTAACATAAATAATGAAACAAAAATAATAGCTAATAGCACCAAAACCACCGCTATTGATTGTATAAATGAAATTTCTTTTTTCATGAGGGATTCCCTTTCTATCTTTCTTTTTCACTTAAACGCTTTTATGCTTTTACGCAGTTAAGTGCAAACCTTCTTGAGTATAATTTTTATCCTTCTTGCTGTCAATAACTTATTTTATCCAACGGCAGGCTCTGCACTCATTTTTCCACTTTTCTTCTTATTAATATTTATTCTCTATCTAAGCAAATCATTGTACAAAATGCTTCTAATGTTTTTATATATATAAAACGGGTACACACAAAACACACGTTTTTTTAATGTACTACCTTTTGCACATAAGCGAGGAACTTCCCTCAAAAAATTTTTAAGCAAAAGACTTGAAAGTCAAAAAAGGTCAAAGTATAATGAGATTACGAAAGGTCAAGAAAGGTCAAACACCTGCTGATCTTCGATTAAAATCATTTAGGGAGGCTAATTAAATGATTTGTCAAAACTGTAATAAACGTGAAGCATCTATTCAATTAAATGTACAAACAAATAATCAAAAATCTCAATATCGTTTATGTCATACATGTTATCAAGCACTAATGAAAGAACATAAAATCCCATCAGGCTTTGGAGGTGGCGGCTTTATGAACATCGATGATTTATTCAAGCAAATGGCGCACGAACAAGCTGCACCGGAGCAGCCACAGCAAGGAAACGGCGGCGGAGGCTTTTTAGATCAATTTGGTCGAAACTTAACTCAAATTGCGAAAACGGGATTAATTGACCCTGTTATTGGCCGCGAAGAAGAAGTAGAGCGCGTCATTGAAATTTTAAATAGAAGAAACAAAAACAACCCGGTACTAATTGGAGAACCCGGTGTTGGTAAAACAGCTGTAGTCGAAGGGTTAGCTTTAAAAATTGCGGAAGGAAAAGTTCCTGCAAAGCTGCTAAATAAAGATGTATATCTGTTAGATGTAGCATCACTCGTAGCTAATACGGGCGTGCGAGGTCAATTTGAAGAGCGTATGAAACAGTTAATTTCTGAGCTTCAACAGCGAAAAAACGTGATTTTATTTATCGATGAAATCCACCTTCTTGTAGGAGCAGGTTCAGCGGAAGGTTCAATGGACGCAAGCAATATTTTAAAACCTGCTCTTGCACGAGGTGAACTTCAAGTAGTCGGAGCTACAACTTTAAAAGAGTACCGTTCCATTGAAAAAGATGCGGCTCTTGAACGACGTTTCCAGCCGGTTATGGTTCACGAACCGTCTGTAGAAGAAGCCGTTGAAATTCTAAAAGGAATTCAAAGTAAATATGAAGATTATCACGGCGTTAGCTATACAGATGAAGCGATCCGCGCTTGTGTAAATTTATCACACCGCTACATTCAAGATCGTTTCTTGCCTGATAAAGCAATTGACTTGCTAGATGAAGCAGGTTCAAAAATGAACTTACAGGCAGGCATTACAAATAAAGACGACGCAGCCGCTCGCTTAAAAGAAATTACAAAAGAAAAAGAGCAGGCGCTAAAGGATGAAAAATATGAAGTAGCGGCAAAACTGCGCGATGAAGAAGCTGCTCTTGAAAAACAACTAAACGAAGAACAGCAAAAAATGAATGTGGATATTGCTGACATTCAAGCCATTATTGAAAAGAAAACGGGTATCCCTGTTGGTAAACTTCAAGAAAATGAATCAGCAAAAATGAAGCATTTAGCAGAGCACTTAGCTCAAAAAGTAATCGGACAGCAGGAAGCTGTCGAAAAAGTAGCAAAAGCAATTCGACGTTCTCGCGCTGGATTAAAAGCGAAGCATCGCCCAATTGGTTCATTCTTATTTGTCGGTCCAACAGGTGTCGGTAAAACAGAGTTAACCAAAACATTAGCTGAAGAACTGTTCGGCTCAAAAGATGCAATGGTTCGTCTAGATATGAGTGAATATATGGAAAAACACGCGGTGTCTAAATTAATCGGTTCACCTCCTGGCTACGTAGGTCACGAAGAGGCAGGACAATTAACAGAGAAAGTACGCCGTAACCCTTATTCCATCATCTTACTAGATGAAATTGAAAAAGCTCATCCAGACGTTCAGCATATGTTTTTGCAAATTTTAGAAGATGGACGTCTAACGGATAGTCAAGGTCGCACAGTAAGCTTCAAAGACACGGTTATCATTATGACAAGTAACGCTGGTGTAGGTGAAAAGAAAATTACGGTTGGGTTTGACGCAGAAAATGATGCGCTTAAGCAGGCATCCGTTTTAGATTCACTTTCATCTTATTTCAAACCAGAGTTTTTAAATCGATTTGATACAATCATTGAATTTAATCACCTTGAAAAAGATAACTTGATTAAAATCGTTGACCTTATGCTTGCTGAATTAAAAGAAACATTACAAGAACAAAACATCACGCTGAGCGTAGCAGATGAGGTAAAAGAAAAACTGGCTGAACTTGGCTATCACCCTGCATTCGGTGCTAGACCACTCCGCCGAGCAATTCAAGAACAGCTTGAAGATCGAATTACAGATTTACTGTTAGATGATGCGGACGTATCAACAGTGAACGTAACGTTAAATGAAGCGAGCGAAATCACCGTACAAAACTAATAGAAAAAGCGACTCTACTTGAGTCGCTTTTTTTATAGAAATACTTTCGTTTATTTACTTTCATCTGTTTTTTCATCTGTTTTTTCGTCCGCACTATCCGTTGATTCTTCTTGATCATCAGCTGCTTCATCCCCAGATGAGTCATCTGCTTCGTCTTGCTTCATTGTTTCCTGTGAATCATCTGTTGTTGTATCCTCCGATTGAGTATCATCCGACTGTTCAGTTTGCTGTTCTGTTGCATCTTTTTCATCCGTTTGTGAGTTGCATGCTGTGATTAACATAATTGCTAGAAGTGATCCAAATAACTTGACTAATAAACTTTTGTTCATTTTACCGTCTCCTTTCGAATCATCTGAGCCTCTATGTAGTCACCATTCATATGGCTCTACTGGCAGTATAGCCTATCCAATTGGAAAAAAGTTCACTTTTACAAGGTTATCACAAAAGCTTTACATCTCCTTCATTTCGTTCATATTCCCCTCATATTTCCTTAATAGTTTATGACCAGCCACATTCTAGATCTATCTTCCTTGGTCTAAGTGCTCAATTCGGCTATTCACATAGTTGTAACTATGCTAATATGAGTGATATATTACTGTATCGTGCGACTAGCTGACTATGAAGTTATTCTCCTATAAAGTTATTCACCATTTAAGAAAGGGATTTTTTATGGAATCACACAACCTCATAAAAAAACGTAATTTTATTCTTTTACTTATTTTTTGGCTGCTGTATTTTGTCCACATTGTGTTATACCACTTTATTGCAGCTGATCCTCATCTGATTGTTTTTATAAGCGGAGGGGTTTTATTATTGGTAGTGACGGCTATGTATTACTTTCATTTTCATCCTGCTATCATTATGTATTCTTTTTTTATATGCTATTATGCCTATATTACGTACATAACATCTATTGAACCTGCTGTTATTAATTATTTGTTTTTGTTTCTTGGAATAATTGTTAGCTTTATTTACTATAGCTATATCGCTATTGTAACTTCTACATTAATGTCCATAATAATTGTTTTGTACTTTTATGTAAGCAACACTCTTTTTACATCTGTGACTTTCGTGAAATTAGATATCGTTTATTTCATTTTGTTTACGCTGATCACAATGATTATTTTGTTGTATTGTGCTCATTTCTCTAAAAAATTGATTGCTATTACGACGGTCAAAATGAACAAAACCGAAGATGAACTTTACTCAGCTCAAGAGTATTTACAATCTTTTTTCACATACAATCGCGACGCCATTTCCGTATTCAGTCTAGACGGCAAAGTGATTAAAGTAAACGATGCTTTTGAGCAAATATACGGATGGAAAGCGGAAGAAATTGTCGGAAAAGCCATCCCATTTATTCCTGCTGGCTTAAAAGGCGACGCTGAAAACCGATTAGAAAGGGTTAAAAAAGGAGAAAAGCTGGTAGCCTTTGAAACCCAAGATAAGCGAAAAGACGGAAAAATAATTGACGTAGAAATTACTGTTTCACCTATTTTTAATCGTGATCAGCAAGTCGTTGCGCTTTTTGGTATTTCACGCGATCTTACAGAAGAAAAGGAAACAGAAAAATTTCTTCGCCAAACCGATAAATTATCTTTAGCCGGCGAAATGGCAGCGGGCATCGCTCATGAAATTCGAAATCCGCTTACTTCCCTGAATGGATTTATTCAGCTTATTCATGAAGACAGCAGCCGCTACCATTCTTATACAACCATCATGCTGAGTGAACTGAATCGTATTAACTCAATCGTTGGAGAATTTTTATTGCTCGCTAAACCTCATGATACGGTTATGAAAAAACATGCATTCTCTACTATTTTAAATGACGTTATTCTTCTGTATGAATCAGAATGTGTATTAAAAAACGTCGTAGTTAAAACGCAGGTGGAAGCTCCGCATACATACATCTGCTGTGATGCCAATCAAATTAAGCAAGTACTCATTAATTTATTAAAAAATGCGCTCGAAGCTATGCCTAGCGGAGGAGAAATTCATTTAAACGTTACTCAGCATACTAAAGGCCTTACTATTTTCATTAAAGATACAGGAGTGGGTATTCCCTCAAATTTGCTTACGCACATTCAAAAGCCCTTTTTTACCACGAAGCCATCAGGCACCGGTCTTGGACTTGTTGTGATTAAAAACATTCTGTATCAGCATAAAGGAACATTTGAGATTAAAAGCACTGTGGGCGAAGGAACCAGCGTTACCCTTACGATTCCTTTATGGAAAGAAGGAACATGTCAATAAAAAAAAGCCGCAAACGCGGCTTTTTTTATAGCTTTTTATCATCAATACTATTTAAATAGCTTTCAATTTCATCTACTACAGACTGCACGCAGCCCTCTTCGAATGGAGAGATCAAATTCGCTTCCTCTACTAATTCTAAAAATGGCTTACTTCCGCCAAGCTTACACAAATGAACGTAATCTTGCCATGCTTGTTCATGATTTTCCCGATCTTTTTTCCAAAATTGAAATGCACAAATTTGAGCGAGCGTGTAATCAATATAATAAAACGGAGACGTGTAAATATGAAGCTGACGCTGCCAGAAGCCCCCGCTTTCTAGATAGTGATGGCCGTCATAGTTTTTAGAAGGCATATATTTCTTTTCAATTTCTCGCCACGTTTGTTTTCGTTCCGAAGGCGTCATCTCAGGGCGTTCGTATACAGCATGCTGAAATTCATCAACTGCTACCCCGTAAGGCAAGAAAGTTAAGCCTGAGCTTAAATGAGAAAACTGGTATTTATCTTTGTCCTCTTTAAAGAACAACTCCATCCAAGGCCATGTAAAATACTCCATGCTCATCGAATGAATTTCAGCTCCTTCATGCGTAGGCCAGTGATACTCATTGGTTTCCATATCTCGGCTGGAATACACTTGAAAAGCATGCCCTGCTTCATGCGTTAACACATCAATATCGCCTGATGTTCCATTAAAGTTTGAAAAAATAAACGGCGCTTTGTATTCTTCAATAAACGTACAGTAGCCTCCGCCTGCTTTGCCCTTTTTAGCGACTAAATCCATTAAATTATTTTCAAGCATAAAGGAAAAAAATTCGTCCGTTTCTTTAGAAAGCTCCTTATACATAACCCGTCCATTTTCAATAATCCACTTTTCATCACCTTTTGGCACTGCGTTTCCTGTTTCAAACTGAAACGGTTCATCATAATAAGTTAAGCTCTCTACTTGAATTCTTTCCTGCTGACGCTTTTTTAGTTTTTCAGTAAGGGGAACAATATACTCTTTCACTTGTTGGCGAAAAGCGGCAACCATTTCAGCATCGTACCCTATTCTAGACATACGAGCATAGCCCACTTCTACGAAATTTTTATAGCCTAATTTTTCAGCAAGCTTAGTCCGCACTTTTACAAGCTTGTCGTAAATATCATCAAATTCCTCTTCATGATCAGTGAAAAATTGAAACTTCGCTTCTGCTGCTTTTTTTCTCATTTCTCGATCAGATGACTCCATAAACGGATCGAGCTGAGCTAACGTTCTTTCTTCTCCTTCAAATACAATTTTAGCTGACGCCACTAGCTTCGTATATTGAGATGATAGCTTATTTTCTTCCTGTAGCTCTTTTACTATTTCAGGAGAGAACGTTTTTAACTGCATTTCAGCAAGAGAAAACAGCTGCTTTCCCCACTTTTCTTCTAGTTCCGGTTTAAAAGGTGAAGAGATTAAGGCTTTGTAAAATTTCTCTACGTATCCTTCTAAAAGCGGCTGTGTTTCATCAAAATAGTCTTGTTCTTCTTTATAAAATTCATTGGCTGTGTCGATAGAATGACGAATATAGCAGATGTTCCCCATTGTACTGTACTGAGAATATGCATCGTTTGCTAGACGAATTGCCTCATTTTGCTGACTGACTGACCCTGCTTCCGTAAAATGTGTAATGGCCTTTTCAAACTGCTTTTCAATTTCATTCATATCAGGTCGCGTATATGTATAATTCTCAAATTTCATCATTTATTCCCCTTCCTCTATATGTCTGTATGTAACCTAATTCGTTTTTATCCAGCTGTATTCCTGTTAATTTCAATTTTTTGTCACTTTTTATTTTTTATGTCGATTGGTCATGAAAGAAGTCATAGAAAAAACTCGTTTGTTCAACAGAAACAAACGAGCTTTCCTTACTTAATTAGTCGATTCCGGCAAAAATTCATCTGCATAGTGCCCTAGTTTCTTAAGCATCGAAATGGCAACTTCCTTTTCTTCGCTAGATAAAACGGATAAAATATCATGAATTCTTTTTTCGTGACTCGGAAACATGCTTTCAATCATTTCCTTGCCTTGCTTGGTGATAGCTGCATAGGTTACGCGACGATCGTTCGGACAAGCAACGCGCTCCAAGAAGCCTTTTTTCTCAAGCTTGTCTACTACATACGTAATACTGCCGCTTGCCAACAGAATTTTTCCGCCAATTTGCTGAAGAGGCTGCTGGCCTTTGTGGTACAATAACTCTAGGACAGCAAATTCGGTTGGATTCATTCCATGCTGTTGAATAAATTTATGCACATGATCATTAATTGAACGATTGGCACGAGATAGTACAATAAATAATTTAAGAGATTGGTCTAACTCTTCTCTAGTTACATCATTCGTCATTTTAATCAGTTCCTTTGATATTATCTTGATATCAAGATAATACTAAAATTTCCCTTCAAAGTCAATCAAAGCAGGCTTATTTCATCGGTTATTCTCTCTGCTTGTACAATTTTTTTGATAAAAAATGTATATAAGTGGATTTATACATATGCTTTTAATACAATAAACATATGAACATTACATAAAAAGGTGAATGATTATGAAACCAACCCATTTATTATTTAATTCCGCGATTGGTTCGCAAAAGCCTGAAACAATCGTTAACCGGCAAAACCCCTGTCCCTTTTGCGACGTAGAATCTCTTACAGGCATCATTGAAAAACAAGGACCTATCATTTGGCTAAAAAATAAGTTTCCCGTTCTGCAAGATGCTTATCAGACGGTTATTATTGAGACCGATGAGTGTTCGTCAGAACTATCTATTTATCCAAAAGAACATCTGTATACCTTGCTGAGTTTTGCTACTGAACGATGGATATCGATGATGAACAGCGGAGAATATGCTTCTGTTCTTTTCTTTAAAAACCACGGCCCCATGTCTGGAGGATCATTACGACATCCTCATATGCAAATTATTGGTTTAAATGAGATGGATGTAAATGAAAATGTGAAGCTAGAGCAGTTTGAAGGAGTCACAATTGCCAAAAATGAACACGTCACATTTAATTTATCTGTAAAACCTCGAATGGGCTTTTTTGAATTTAACGTGATAACAGATCAGCTTGACAAAGAGCTGCACACGTTTGCAGATTATCTTCAAACGGCTGCTCACTATTTATTAAATCATTTTCATCGTAGCTGCACGAGCTACAACTTGTTTTTTTATAATCTTAAAAACGGCAAAATTGCAGCGAAAATCATTCCTCGCTTTGCCACATCTCCTTTGTATGTAGGATATGGCATTCCTCAAGTTTCCAATAAGCTTGAGCACATTGCTAACCAAGTTCAGGAGCTGTACTTCACCTAAAAAGTTGAACCTTCACTGGTTCAACTTTTTTGTAAAATTATTGCATAAAGCTGTTCATTTTTAAAATAGTCATGCTCATAGAAAACAAAAAAACATACACTAAAAGAACGATGTGAATTGAGGATAAAAAGAAGAATACGTAAAAGGAGACGGTTTATGACTGAGGTACTAATTGGAAGCATTCTTTCTGCGCTATCGACTGGAGTAGGCGCTTTGCCTATTCTATTTTTGAATCAAGAACTCACTCATCGCTGGAAAGATATACTTCTTGCGCTCACTGCAGGCATTATGACAGCAGCTTCTACTATGAGCTTGATTCCAGAATCTCTTCAAAGCGGCGGTTTTTTTTCCTTAGCGATTGGCTTACTGCTTGGCGTGGTAACATTAACACTCTTGGAGCAGAATATTCCTCACATTGATCTTGAGCATTCTAAAACCGGCATACAGTTTGATGAAAAAGCACTTTTAATTGTTTCCGCTATTACGTTGCACAACCTTCCTGAAGGACTGTCTGTTGGTGTGAGCTACGCTTCAAATGTTGAAAATACAGGGAACTTAATTGCCCTTGCAATCGGTCTTCAAAATGCACCTGAAGGACTGTTGGTCGCGCTATTTTTAGCTCAGCAAAATATCAGTAAAATAAAAGCCTTTTTAATTGCTACCCTTACAGGATCAGTTGAAATTGTAACGTCTTTACTCGGGTTTTATTTAACTAATTTTGTGGAGTCTCTCGTTTCATATGGATTAGCGTTTGCTGCTGGAGCCATGCTTTTTATTATTTATAAAGAGTTAATTCCGGAAAGTCACGGCGATGGAAACGAAAGATTTGCTACTTATTCGTTTATTTTTGGTATTTTGTTTATGATTTTTTTAATTAACATTTTTTAAAGCTGAAGAGAGGCCACGGGCAGCGTAATTGTTTCACTGCCCGATCCCGAATGCTTGTCCTGCATTACAGCTTTGAAAAAGATAAAAAGCGGCTAATCAGTGTGGCAAACGATGTCTTTTCTTCCTCTTCTTTTAAACGCTGCTTTTGATAAACGAGTAAGAGCTGATCAAGCTCTTGACTACAGGTAACGGTTTCTTCATTAGTCAGACCTTTTTCTTCTCCGAGCTGCACCATCTTTTGTCTTTTTTGGACGATTTCCACTAATAATCTCTCTGATTTCGTTCTATTTCTCACTCCAAACACAAAATCCTCTCCTATGACAAAGAAATTAGCTTATAACGCATTATTACAAATTCTACTAAATATGTAAATAGAGTCGCAATAATAGACATTTTTTTCGCAAAAAAATTATTTTGTCGGAATTTACAAACGCTTACATTACTATAGGAATACCGTTTATCTTTTTTTTACAAGTTGTTTTTCGACAAAAGATGCTGCTTGTCGAATAAAAAAGAGGTTGAGACATAACGAAATAAATCCAATCGAAAGACGAACGAATGAGATACATGAGCTGGACTGCTTATGACACCGCAATTGATTTCCGTGCAAGGCTTCGCTTTCCGCGGGAGTCTTCTCCTTGCCCTCCAATCAATTGCTAGAAGGAACGAAACAAATAAAACGATGTGCACCATCACAAAAAAAAAGAACCACTCATCAAACAGGTTGATGAATGGTTCGTTTTTTACTTGGACTCAACTACTTTTGTCCCAGCCTCTTTTTTATTCAGCTTTTTGAGCAGCGATTTGTACAGCATCCCATACCGTAGCAAAAGGAGGGGCATATGAAAGATCTAGCATGGTTATTTCATCTGTTGTGAGGCGGCAAGTAATAGCTGTCGCAAATACATCGATTCGTTTTGCAACTCCTTCTTTCCCAATCATTTGAACTCCTAGAATCTCTTTTGTTTCAGGATGATAAACAAGTTTTATGACCATCTTCTCAGCTCCTGGATAGTAAGAAGCATGACTCGGAGCCTCGGCTGTGATGGCTTTGTATAAAAGAGAATTTTCTCTTGCTTCTCTTTCTGAAATACCGGTTTTTCCGATTTCATAGTCCATCACTTTGACAATGCTTGTACCTAAAACACCCGGAAATTTTCTATTTTCTCCCCCTAATCGGTAACCAAGAACCCTTCCCTGCTTATTGGCAATGGTTCCAAGAGCAATATGAACATCTTTTTTTAATACGCGGTGATAGCTCGTTGCACAATCTCCCGCTGCGTAGGTATGAGGCACGTTGGTTTCCAACTTCTCGTTTACTAAAATAGCTCCATTTTCAAGCATTCTTAGTCCGTTTCTTTCTAAGAATTGCGTATTCGGACGAACTCCTACATTTACAATCACTAAATCCGTTTGGTACGTTTGACGGTTTGTTTGAACGTGAGTGACGGAACCATCTGAATGCAGCAATGCTTCCACTTCTTCTTCGAAATGAAATAAAATATCGTCATCTAGCTGCTTTTGTAGATGCTCTGCCATGTCTTGATCTAAAATAGATAGAATCTGCTTTCCCTGTTCAATGACCCGTACTTCTTTTCCCAAAGCCTTCATTGCTTCAGCTACTTCCATTCCGACATATCCTCCACCAATAATAGTGACTTTTTCTACGGAGTGAGCCTGTAGATATGTATAGATTCTTTCGCTGTCTTCTAATGACTTTAATGTGCATACATTCGGCATGTTATCACTCATAAAATTAGGTTTAACAGCCGTTGTTCCAGTTGCAATGATGAGTTCATCATATGTTATCTCTTTTTCAGCGTGCGTTTTGACATCTTGTGCTACTATGTATTTCTTTGTATGGTTTACTTCTTTAACTTCGTGAAAAAGATGGACGGAGATATTTCGCTCTTCAAACTCTTGTTTCGTACGAGCAATCAAATCGTCTTTTTCTTTTACAACACCTGACAGATAGTAAGGCATGCCACATGCGCTGTAAGAGATATCTCCACCTTTTTCAAACACATGGATTTCCACTTCTTCTTTTTCTTTCATCCGGCGAAGCTGTGAAGCTGCGCTCATTCCGGCGGCTACTCCTCCTATAATGACGACACGTTTCATCTATACTCCCTCTTTCTACATAAATAATAGATTATACTATTGTTTTTCCTTATTCTTCCCGATTTCAAACGAAAAAAAACGGCTGTTTACACAGCCGTAGATGTTTGTTTCGAGCGGTAATACGTTAAAGCCAAGGCTCCTGCTAATACAGCTCCTTTAATAATATCTTGCATATAATACGGAACATTTAGCATCGTTAATCCATTTAACAGCACACCAATTAAAATAGAGCCAATCAGCGTCCCGAATACATTCGGTTTCCCTGCTCCAAATACGGAAAAGCCAATGTATGTAGCAGCTACGGCATCCATTAAAAATGGTGAGCCTGCGTTCACTTCTCCTACTCCAATACGGGCAGCTAAAACGACTCCTCCAATTCCAGCAAGCAAACCTGAAAACATATAGGCATACATACGATAACGATTAACCGGTACACCCGAAAGTCTTGCTGCTTCTATGTTACCTCCTGTTACGTAGAAAAAACGACCAAACTTTGTATAGGAAAAAACGATATGAACAAGCAGCACAGTCAGCAGCATAATGATCACAGGGACGGGAATACCTAGAAAGTGACCTTGCCCCAGCGCAAGGAAAGAAGGAATGAAAATTCCCGGAGCTCTTTCTCCGCTTGGTAAAGGCATATTGGTATAAATAGCTGAGCCTTTTGTATACGTTAATAAAATCCCCTGTACGATAAACATCATTGAAAGCGTGGCTAAAATATCAGGAATCTTTACTTTCACTACTAAAAAAGCATTCACTAACCCGATGAGAAGCGATGCAATAATCGGAACAATGATCGCAACTGCAATTTCTTGTCTGTGTAAAACGAGCATAGAAGCTGATAAAATAGTGGCTAAACCAGCCGTAGATCCTACAGATAAGTCGAGTCCGTTGACCGTTAACGATATCGTTACACCAAGCGCAATTAAGGTAACAATGGAAATAGAGCGCAGAATATCACTAATGTTTTCTCCTGTTAAAAAGTTAGGTGTGGCAATGGAAAAAATAATCATAATAACAAAAATCATTAAGACTGTCCCATATTTGTAAAAAAAGTCGAAAACGCTTATTTTTCTCTTTGGTTTCGCTACAGGTTCTGTTACATACTCCGCACTCATCCTTTTACTCCTCCTGCTGTATAATAAAATAATTTTTCACTAGTTGCTTCTTCTTTGGATAATTCTTTCACGATTTTCCCGTTGTACATAACATAAATTCGATCCGCTACCCCTAGCAGCTCTTCGAATTCACAGGTTGCATAAACAACGCCTTTTTGCTGTGACACAAGACCTGTAATTAAGTCGAATATCTCTCGCTTAGAGCCCACATCAACCCCTTTAGTAGGCTCATCGAACAACAGTACGTCAGAATCCGTAACAAGCCATTTTCCGATTGCTACTTTCTGCTGATTTCCACCGCTTAACGTTCCAACTGACTGCTCGATAGAATGAGACTTTACGCCAACTTGCCCAGTCGTTTTCTGCGCTTTTTCTTTGATCTTTCCTCGCTTTAGAAACGAATAATTTGTAAAGCGGGACAGACTTGGCAAAACTAAGTTATCGGCAATCGATTCATGAACAAAAATTCCTTCTTTTCTTCGTTCTTCAGGAACAAGAGAAAGACCTTGTGCAATATAATAATACGGCTGCTTATTCAACTTTAGTTTCTTGCCTTTTAACCGAACGCTGCCGCTGACATATTGCTCTAAACCAAATAGACTTCGGCAAAGCTCCGTTTTCCCTGCTCCTACAAGCCCTGCAATACCGACTACCTCTCCTTCTTTTACATGAAAAGAGATATTCGAAAGGCGCCCTGGAAGGGATAATGCTTCTACATGTAAAAGTTCGTTTCCAACTTCTACTGATTTTTTGACCCACTGTTTTACAGAAGACGTTCCTAACATGAGCGTAATCACGTCTTCAATTGATGTATGTGAAGTTTCTTTTGTAGCTACATAGCGTCCGTCCTTTAAAACCGTTAAGCGGTCGCAAATATCAACCACTTCTTGAAGGCGATGTGAAATATAAATAATGCCTACTCCGCTTTT
The DNA here is from genome assembly GCF_038005965.1 of Priestia sp. FSL W8-0524. NCBI lineage: Bacteria > Bacillati > Bacillota > Bacilli > Caryophanales > Bacillaceae > Priestia > Priestia sp. FSL W8-0524. The sequence continues at coordinate 995,552 of NZ_JBBOUG010000001.1, read as the reverse complement.
CTTCAGCTCTCTCATCACAGAAAACAATTGTTTCGTCTCTTCCACACTAAGAGGTGCGGTTGGTTCATCCAAAATTAAATAATCAACATTCTGTACAATTGCACGTGCAATAAGCACCTGCTGTTTTTCTGATAGAGTTAGATCAACAACATTTTTTTTAACGGATAAAGAAGAACCAAGTAAAGAAAGAGCTTCTTCCGCTTTCTTATAAATAGATTTCCAGTTTACAAATGTCTTACTTTTCTTAGAAACCTGCACGTCTAACACAATGTTTTCAGCTACTGATAGCGAAGGAATCAGCGCTACATCGACTTCTTGGTGTACAATGCCGATGCCGTGGCTCTTCGCTTCTTTAGGAGAAGAAATAGAGATTTCTCCTCCGTCTTTGTAAATCTTTCCTTCGTACTCGTCGTAAGCTCCGCACAATATTTTCATCAACGTACTTTTACCGGCACCATTGGCTCCCAATAAAGCATGAATTTCCCCTTTTTGAACAGTAAAATCAACTTTGTTCAGCGCTTGAAAAGAACCAAAGTTTTTTGTAATGTTCTTCATTGAAAGCTCGTTCGTCATGTCTGTCCCTCCACTTCTACTCTTTTTTACCCCATTCTTCTACGTACTGACTAAGCTGGTCCATATTAATCGTTTGATTAGGCAAGTCAGTTTGTTTGACTAAAACCGGATCAAAGGAATAATAACGAGGGATCTCTTGACCGGAAATCTTTTTAAGAAGCAGGTCAACCTGCTTTTCTCCTACTGAAGCTGGGTTTACAGCAGCTGACGCTTTCCACGGGCTGTTTTTTGCCTGCATCATTTGCAGGTCTTCATCAGATAAGTCCACTCCATATACCTTAATCTCATCTCGTCCTGCTTCTTTAATCGCTCTTGTGACTCCTTTTGCAAATTCGTCCCAAGGTGCCCAAACGGCTGCAATGTCTCCTTTATTTGGATACTGCTTTAATACAGCCGCCATTTTATTTTGAGTGTCTAGAGAGGTGTTGTCTGTTGCGCTTCCAAACGTGGCAATTTGTTTTACATCTGGATAGCGATTCATCATAATTTTATAAATGCTGTCGCGTTTTTCCATCGGTGCAAAGCCTCCAACAAACGCATATACAATATTTCCTTTTCCGTTAATGTCCTGCATCATTTGCTTTAGCCCCTGGAGCGCAAGCATATAATCATCTTGGTCAATCGTTGTAACGCCTTCTACTTTTAATTCTACGTCTGTTGCAATAACGGGAATCCCTTTTGCAATCGCGCGCTTCACGCCAGGTTCAAGGGTTTCAGCCCGGCCGTGGTCAATCATAATACCGTCAACATTTTGGTTAATAGCCGTGTCTAAATACGCCGCCATTTTAGATTGATCATTATTAGAATCAGAAACGGATAGCTGTACTCCTGCTTTTTTAGCCGCTTTTGTCACACCTGTTATGTACTGAGCAGCGTGAGTGCCTGACGTAAATTCAGAAATAAGAGCAATTTTTGTATCTTTCGTAATCTTTTTTCCTTCTTGCTGTACAGGCTTAGCAGAAGCCGCTTGCTGCGCTGGAGCTGCCTGTGCTTTCTCGTTTAGACTTGGCTGTTCTTTCGTGCAGGCAGCCAGCGCAAAAACTAGAAGCACGAGCAAAGTAAGTGGCCACAGCATTTTTTTACTCTTTTTCATGGTGTTCCTCCTATTAAACTTATTATTCATATAAAAATAGTTAGTTTTATAATAATCCAAAGAATACCCCGCTTTTAGATGTAAAAGCGGGGTGATCATGACCTATGCTTTACAAGTAGTTGTTATGCGTAAATAGGTACCCATCCTTCAGTTGTCACGAAAATTCGCACAGCGACTACTTTACGATCTTCCATTAGTGTAAAGTAATGAAGAATGTTTTCTGGTACTGAAATTAAATCGCCCGGCTCTAATTCAACATCAAAAAATTCACCGTCTTTTCCTTGAATAACAAAGATTCCATGACCGCTTACGATAAAGCGAACTTCGTCATCTGTATGAATATGCTTGCGCTGAAAGTTTTTTAACAATTCATCAATGTTTGGTGTAGATTCCGATAACGAGATAACATCTTGCGCTTTATAGCCGCGGCGTTCAGAAATATCTTTAATATCCTCACCAAAAGCGTTTAAAATTTCTGTTTTTTCTTCATCAGTTAAATCATATTTTTCACGAAGATTTTCTGGAAGTTTTGTAATATCCCAGTTTTCATAAATAACTTCATTGTTTGCCAGAAAAGCTGATACTTCCTCTTGAGTTTCAATTCTTTTATTATTTACATGTAAGCGAATTTGCGCCATTTTTATTTCCTCCTTTTATAAATGCACCTTTGGCTTAATGCCTTTAAGTGATAGTAATTTCACATGGTAGCTAAATAGAAATTCATAGGCTTCTAGCGCTTTTTTTGTTTCAAACGCATTTTTGCCCCATACCGTAATTCCGTGGTTACGAATTAAAATCGCGCCTTGATCGCCTTTTATATGATGAGAAAATTCTTCTGCTAGTGTCGGAATATCCGCGTAATTCGGAATAATCGGAACAGTAATTTCCGCATCTTCCTCCCAAATACCCAGTGCCTTAATAATTTCTTGGCCTTTGAATGAAATAAACCCTTCATCTCCGTACAGTTCAGAGATCACGTTGTTGTCGATTGTATGTACATGAAGGCTGCACCCAGCATTCGTTGACTCGTAAATCTTAACGTGTAAAAGCGTTTCAGCAGAAGGCTTTAAATGCGTTTCTTCTGCAGGCTTCCCGTATTGATCAACTAACAAAAAGTCTTCATTTGTGCGTTTTCTTTTATCTTTTCCACTTGCTGATACAAAGAAAGTTGTCGGATTTTGATCCACTTTAATCGCTAAGTTTCCGCTTGTACCGAAGAACCAATCGCGCTCTGCCAACTCATCTTTTATATCTGCAAGCTCGTGTAATCTTTGCTGAGCCATAATACTCATGCTTTCACCTCTTCTGTTAATTCTTGTAAATGGTGAATCACATCATAAAAAGTAGAAAAAGGACGATACGGTAGAGATAGCTCTTCGCATTTTTTAATTAAAAAGTCACGCGCAATGACAGTGTCAGCTAATTTGGCAGCCTGCAAATCTGTAATTGAATCGCCAATAACAACCGTATGATCTCTTTCATCTGCAAGATGGCGAATAATCGTTGGCTTACAGCAGCCGCAGTCATTTGTACACTGTTTATCACATGTATGAGGCCACGTAATGGAAATATGCTCACCGGAAAAATCAGATCCGTTGCAGTAGAGCATTTCTTCTGCAATTCGATTTCCCAAAAGCGGTTTTACAAAAAAGTCAATTCCTCCGCTTACAATATAAAGCGGAATATGATGCTCTTTTGTATAGGCAATAAAATCATCAAATCCATCTCGAATAGCAGACGTCTCTAAAATATAAGAAATAATATCTTCCTTTAATTCCACGGGAAGCAAGGCAAACATTTGCCCTACTCCTTCTTGAATGGAGACGCGCTGTGCTAGCACGTCGTCTTTAATACTTTCCCACTCCGGAGGAGCAAATTGTTTCATAATAGCAATAATGTTATCGCTATTTGTGATTGTTCCATCAAAGTCACAAAAGATTTTTAACGATGTCATGCTTTCACCTCTACTGTTCCCCATAGTTGCAAAGCTTTTTGCAACTCTTTTGATTCTTCCGCTTTTTCGGCTAGTGTTTGATGAGAGAGTACTCCATCTATCGCCGCACGGAATGCTTTTCCTCCTCCGATAGCGCCGTCTGGATGACCGTGAACTCCGCCTCCTGCATTAATAATGCTGTCGATTCCAAAGTCCTTCACAAGCTGCGGTACCATCCCAGGATGAATTCCTGCTGAAGGAACCGGGAAAGTCTGCTTATATTTGTACACAGGACGCGTTAATTCGTAGGCAATGCCTGTCGTATCTTCAAGAGAAAGCGCTACGCTTCCGTATGGTGATGGAAACAGTGAGAAATCTGCTCCGGCTAAGCGCAATAGTTTTCCAAGCAGTAATGAATTTGAAAAACCGTAAAACTCTGATGGCGTAAGCGCTCCGCTAACAGCTGGGTGTGCCATAATCGGCAAGTTAATTTCATCATCTTCTCGAAGTGCCTGCAGTACGTCTAACCCGTAAGCAAATACGTTGAATAAAAGAGCATCGGCTCCTAGCTCAGCTGCTTTTCTCGCTTTTTCTTTTAATTCAAACGTTCGTCCCGTTAAATTAACAGCATACAGCGTGCGGTGTCCCGTTTTTTCGTATACGTCATTCAGTACTTTTTTTCCTTCTGTAACGCGAGTTTCAAAAGGTGTTCGTTCACTATCAAACAAAATCTCGTCGTCTTTAACCAAATCCACTCCGCCAAGCGCTTGCTCACGCAGCTGAGTTGTTAAGTACGTCATGTCTCTTCCAATCACGCCTTTAAAAATACTCATCACAAGCGGACGGTCATAAACGCCTAGTTTCTCTCGTATACCTTCTATTCCAAAGCGCGGTCCTGGGAATTCAGCTAATAATTCATCAGGAAAATCCAAGTCTAATAATTTCACTTTTCCATCAAGTGATAGTTTTCCGAAAACCGTAACTAAAATAGCCGGTAAATCTCTTGAAAAGTTGGCAGTAGGATAAGCAATTTTGACAATAGCCTGCTTAACCTCTCCGCCTAAATATCCGTTAACACGTTCGCAGTCTTGAAGCTCAGTTACGGATACGACGCGCCCTTTATGCTTTTGAAGCTGCTGTTGATCTAAAAGCGGCAGATCTGTCCATGAGCCGACGGTTAGTCCTAAAGCGATTCCTTCCGCTTTTTTATGAAAATTTCCTTTATTGTCATGTAGTAAGTAGCTTGCAACGATTTCACTCATTATGCTAAAAACTCCCTTGCTGTTTAATATCGTTAATAAAAAAAAACCTCTTCTGTGATTAAGAAGAGGCTTTCGTTGCTCTTCTTATCTCTCAGCTGCTGCTGCAAGAATTAGCACCGTGCTTAACATGCGTTAAGTCGGTTGCCGGGCTTCATCGGGCTAGTCCCTCCACCTACTCTTAATAAGAAAGTTGCTATTTATTTAAATTGAATTCGTAGATTATATACTAAATAAAAAATACCGCTAGGATTTATCGGTTATTAATCTCGTTAACTTCTTACATATTAAGCCAACTCAAAAAGGATTGTCAATGCGTTTTTAAAATAAATTTAATTTTTTTATTCGAGATACAGCTTCTCTCATGCGCTCTTCATCCGTCAGCAGTCCTACGCGCACATAGCCTTCACCATATGTTCCGAAGCCTACTCCAGGTGCCACTACAACGTGGGCTTTTTCAAGAAGTAAATCTGAAAATTGTTCAGAAGTATATCCTTTAGGAACTTTTAGCCATGCAAAAAAGGAGCCCGCTGGAGATGTAACGTCCCAACCAATTTCTTGAAGCCCTTGAATAAAGGTATTGCGTCTAGATTCATAGCGCTTAACTAAATCATTCACACATTGTTGAGATTCTAACAGAGCTGCCGCTGCTGCCTCTTGAACCGCCCCAAAGAGGCTGACATACATATGATCTTGAAGAAGATTAATAGCTTCTACTACACTTTCATTTCCTACAGCAAATCCAACTCGCCATCCCGCCATGTTATACGTTTTAGAAAGAGTATAAATTTCAATTCCCGTCTCTTTTGCACCAGGAGTCTGTAAAAAGCTGATTGGCTTTTTACCATCAAATCCAATGGCTCCGTAGGCAAAGTCGTGTACCACACAAATATCGTGCTTGGCAGCAAACGCCACGGTGTCTTCAAAAAATTCTGCCGTTGCCACTGCACCGGTAGGATTATTCGGATAGTTTAAAAACATGAGCTTTGCCTGTTCTTTAGCACGTTCACCTATCTCTTCGTATACGGGCAGAAAATGATTTTCAGCCGTGAGCGGCATCACTTCCATCTTTGCTTTTGCAAGCTCTACTCCAGACCAGTAATCAGGATATCCAGGATCCGGAACCAGCACCGTATCTCCAGGGTTTAATAAGCACTGCGGGATTTCAACAAGTCCACCCTTCCCGCCAAACAAAATAGCTACTTCTTTTTCAGGATCCACATCAACGCCATATTCTCGTTTATAAAAAGTCGCAACGGCCTCTTTCAAAAACTGGTGCCCCCGAAATGGAGAATATTTATGATGCATAGGATTAGCACTTGCTTTTTGGAGTGTTTCTACAATATGTGAAGGAGTAGGCTGATCAGGATTTCCCTGCCCTAAGTTAATAACGTCGTGCCCTTGGGCCATTACTTTTCCTACCTTGCCTACAAGTGATGCAAAAAATTGTTTTGGTAAACTTTTTAATAGTTCCGATTGCTCAAATTGTTTCATCATCGCACACCTTCTCAAAAAATTCTTGAAATTCTAGTCACAAATAATATATTGTAATACTCAACTTGTAAAGTCATTTTTTTCAACTACTAAAAAAAGGACGGATGATAAAGTGAGTGTAAAAATCACGTGTTTGCAGCTTGATATTGCGTTTGGAAACCCAACTAAAAACCGAAAATATATTCAACAAAAAATGACGGAAGCTCTAAAAGAAAACCCTGACATCCTTGTGCTTCCTGAGCTATGGGATACAGCTTATGATTTGACGCGGCTAGATGAAATTGCCGATGATGAAGGACAGCAGGCCAAGCAATTAATCTCTCAATTTGCTAAAACGAACGAAGTAAATATTGTGGCAGGTTCGATCGCGAAAAAAACAGAGCAAGGCGTCACAAATACGATGTATATTTTCGACCGAAAAGGTCGTGAAGTGTCACAATACAGTAAGCTGCACTTATTTAAATTAATGGATGAGCACCTCTATCTAGAAGCAGGAACAGCAAAAAATCTTTTTACACTTGAACAGTCTTTATGCGCAGGAGTTATTTGTTACGATATTCGTTTTCCAGAATGGATTCGCGTGCATACTAGCAGCGGAGCAGAAGTCTTATTTGTTGTTGCTCAGTGGCCGGCTCCAAGACTTGCCCATTGGAAAGCACTGCTCATTAGCCGCGCAATCGAAAATCAATGCTATGTAATCGCGTGTAATCGTGTAGGCCAAGATCCTAATAACACATTTGCCGGACATTCCTTAGTCATCGATCCGTGGGGAGAAATAATCACTGAAGCTGGCGATAGCGAAGAACTTTTAAGTGCCGACGTTAACCTGGAACTTGTAAAAGAAATTCGTAAACAAATTCCTGTCTTTACAGATCGCCGCACAGAATTTTATTAATTATGTATTGACAGCCGTTTTTTTGCATGATACGATTTTCACCAGATAACATAAAATTTTCAAACAAATCAAAATTGAATAAGTAATCGTACTCTTATCAAGAGTTGGCTGAGGGATTTGGCCCTGTGAAGCCCAGCAACCGACCGTCATTCCATCCTAAGATGGATCACACCCGTAAAACATGTTTTTACAAAGGCACGGTGCTAATTCCAACAGAAAGTAATTCTTTCTGGCAGATAAGAGGTTTGAACACTACAATCAAGCCTCTTTCCAACGAAAGAGGCTTTTATATTTTCTAAAATTATAAAAGCCTCCATACATTCTTAAACCTATTAACTTAGTAAACAAATCAGTTTAATAAACTATGGAGGGATTCTAATGTCAACAACAAAAACAGAGAAGTATCAGCCTTTAACAGAAATTTCAGCAATCAAACTTGTGAAAAAGCTAGGTCTCTTTGATGCCACAGAAGCACTGACTGCCCGTGAAATCGGTGATGGCAACTTAAATCTCGTCTTTCACATCATAAATGATCAAACGAATAAATCCATTATCGTCAAACAAGCACTTCCCTATGCAAAAGTTGTAGGCGAGAGCTGGCCTCTATCCTTGAACCGTGCCACGATTGAAAGCAATGCGCTCAAGCAATTCGGTGCATTTACCCCTGAACTCGTACCAGCTGTGTATTACCACGATGAAACGCTTGCTGTTACGGTCATGGAAGATCTGTCTCATTTAACGATTTCCCGCGCCGGACTTATTCAAGGAGAAAGTTATCCCCTGCTTTCACAGCATATCGGTTCTTTTCTAGGACATATTGCGTTCAAAACGTCGGATTTTGCCTTAAAGCCTCAGGATAAAAAAGAAGAAGTCGTCAAGTACAGCAATCCGGACTTATGCAATATTACGGAAGATTTAGTTTTTACAGATCCTTTTTTTGATATCGATACAAATGAATTTGAAGAAGCGCTGCGTCCTGATGTAGAAGAATTGTGGAACGATGGAGATGTAAAGTTACAAGCAGCAAAATTAAAATATAAATTTTTAACAAATGCCCAAACGCTAATTCACGGTGATTTACATACAGGAAGCATATTTGCTAGCAGTCAAGAAACGAAAGTGATTGATCCAGAGTTTGCTTTTTACGGTCCGTTTGGATTCGATTTAGGCCAATTTGTTGCAAATTTATTTTTAAATGCTCTTTCTCGAAAAACAGATCGCGAACCGTTATTTGCACACATTACGAACACATGGAACGTATTTAAAGATACCTTTACTGCGCTTTGGCATTCTGAAAACACTGAACCTTTCGCTAAAGATGAGCGCTTGTTACATGAAATTTTAACGCAAACGTGGCAAGATGCTGTTGGATATGCAGGGTGTGAAATCATTCGACGTACGATTGGCTTAGCTCACGTGGCGGACTTAGACGAAATTTCTTCAGAGGAAAGAAAAATTAACGCTAAACGTACTGCGTTAAAAATTGGACGCTATTTACTTCTGCACCAACAAGACGTTTCACCAAATGAATTTGAACATTTACTTCGATAACGAATAATGTACACAATGAAAGGATCGGTATCAGCATGACAAATACACTATCACTTCCGCGCTCAGTGGAATGGAATGAATCATATATTACTTTATTAGATCAGCAGCAGCTTCCTGGCAAAGTTGAATATATTAAGCTGCAAACCATTAAAGACGTATGGGATGCTATCACTACCTTGAAAGTACGCGGAGCCCCTGCAATTGGCATTACGGCGGCTTTTGGTCTTGCTCTTTCTGCGCTTAGCTATGACACGGATTCAGTCAAGGAATTTAACAAAAAGCTAGCTCTAGATCAACAGTATTTAGCTAGTTCACGCCCGACTGCCGTCAATTTATTTTGGGCATTGGACCGCGTAGCGAAAAGCGCTGAATCCGCTTCGTCCGTTAATGAAGCTAAAACAAAAGTTGTTCATGAAGCGATTCAAATTCAAGTAGAAGATGAAGAAACGTGCTACCGAATTGGAGATCATGCCCTTTCTTTATTTAAAAAGAAAGATAAAATCATGACAATATGTAATGCTGGTTCAATTGCTACAGCTTATTATGGAACAGCATTAGCACCTTTTCACTTGTCTAAGCAGCGCGATATTCCGCTTGAAGTATTTGCTTGTGAAACAAGACCCGTTCTTCAAGGTTCTCGCTTAACAGCATGGGAACTTCAGCAGTCGGGAGTAGACGTTACGCTGATTACGGATAATATGGCTGCTCATACCATTAAAACAAAAGGAATTAATGGGATCATTGTAGGTGCTGACCGCATTGCATCAAATGGCGATACGGCTAACAAAATTGGAACGTATGGACTTGCTCTTTTAGCGAAAGCATTCGGTATTCCATTTTACGTAGCAGCGCCGCAGTCCACATTTGATTTATCTATTCAAGACGGAAGCAGCATCCCTATTGAAGAACGTTCACCTAAAGAAGTAACGCACATTGGAGATACGCAAATTGCTCCAGACGGAATCTCTGTGTACAATCCAGCTTTTGATGTGACGCCAAGCGAACTGATTACGGCCATTATTACAGAGCATGGAGTTATCCATTCCCCGTCTTTTGAATCCATTCAAAAAGTTTTGCTGCAATCTGCTCAATAACAAGAGGCTGGGACAAAAGTATTTTAGCCCCACTGCAAAACGAACCACTAATCAACATGTTGATTAGTGGTTCGTTTTTTTGTGATGGTAAATATCGTTTTATCTGTTTCGTTCCCTCTAGCAGTTGATTGGAGGGCAAGGTGAAGACTCCTGCGGGAAAAACGGAAGGGGTGAGACCCCGCAGGAGCGCAAGCGACGAGGAGGCTCAGCGGCCGCCCGCGGAAAGCGAAGTCTTGCACGGAAATCAACTGCGGTGTCACAAGCGGTTCAGTTCATCTATACGAGTTGTTCATCTTTAGATGACATTGATTTTGTTATGTCTCAACCTTTTTTATTAAACAGCGCTTTTTGGCTGCATTTGTAACACAATTGTAACAGTACTCTCTGCTTTTTCTACATATATTATAGGGGATTCTTTTTGAATAAGGAGGAGTAAAAATGAGTGCAGAGCAAAAAACGGATAAAAACAAAGCGTTAAATCGCAAGCAGCAATATCAGCTATTCGATTTATCCAAAGATGAAGAACTAAATTCCCTCCCTTCTCCTCAGCAAATTGACGGTGTTTTTGTGCAGGGAGAAGGCTGGAAATTAGACGGTGAATAGTTATTTTAACTCCAGAGCGCCTTTTGCTACATTTCTTTCAAGCATTAATAGTTTTTCTTTTATATGAGTTTGGGAACCTGCATAACCTGTTAAAGCTCCATTTTTACCAATAACACGGTGACAAGGTAAAATAATAGGCAGTGGATTTCGACGATTCGCTTGTCCCACAGCCCTTACGGCTTTAGAGCGATTAACAGACTCCGCTACATCACTATAAGACCACGTTTGTCCATAAGGTATACCTTTAAGCGTTAACCACACTTCTTTTTGAAAGTCTGTTCCTTTTATATCCAAAGGCACATCAAATGTTAGCGTGCGCCCTTCAGCATAATCCTGAAGCTGCCGCTTCGCTTCTTTCACAAGGTGATAATTCTCGTCATGGACAAGTTTTTTAAGCTGCTCGTTGTGATCATCGCTATCAAACCAAATATGTTGAACCCCTTTTTCCGAGGCTACAATATAAATTTTCAAATCAGAAAATAAGTTCATTTCTCCATAGTACATACTCGCTTATCCTTTCTAATTAGGCTGGAAGAATAACACGGAAAGCCGTTCCTTCTCCTATTTTGCTTTCCACTTCAATTCGCCCTTTATGTTCTTCGATAATTTTATATGAGACCATCAAACCAAGCCCCGTTCCTTTTTCTTTTGTCGTATAAAATGGTTCCCCTAAGCGCTTGATGCGCTCTTCGGGCATTCCGTCTCCTTGATCTCGAATGGAGACCGTCACGTAGTGCGGCTCTGTAGAATAGACTTCAACAAAAATTCTTCCCCCGTTTGACGTGACTTCAATTGCGTTTTTAATTACATTTATTAGTACTTGTTTAATTTGGTTCGGCTCGCAGTATACCATTGGCAGCTGAGGGGACACACTTAGTTCAAACTGAATATTTTCTAAAAGCGCTTGAGCATTTAATAAATCAATCGTTTCTTTAACAACCGCAGCTAGATTTTTCTTTTCGAACTTTACGGCCTGTGGCTTAGCGAGTACTAGAAACTCTGTAATAATAGTTTCGATTCTTTTTAATTCGGATTTAATAATATCAAAATAAAGAGAGTGATCTTCTTGAATGCTGCTTTCTAGCAGCTGAACAAACCCTTTTAAAGCCGTCATCGGATTGCGGATTTCATGCGCAATCCCAGCTGCTAACTGTCCGACTACTTGAAGCGTATCCGATTTCCGAATCTGCTCCTGCATTTGATTTCGTTCCGTTACGTCTCTTAAAAGCGTCATATATAGACCTGGCAAGATATCTTTTTTCGTAGAGAATTCGATGTTTTTAACTTTTTCGTTCCCCGTAACGTACGTAATCTCTCCTTCAGCTTCCCCTTTTTGCTCAATTGTTTCTTTATGCTCAATGACCGCATCTAAATTCGCTGAAGAAATAAAATCCTCCATGGAATGCGCACAAATCTCCTCTTTGCTGAGTTCGAGAATATCACAAAGAGAAGAATTCACATCAATAATATTTCGCTTGCCGTCCCATAAAACTAACCCATCGATCGAACCATTAAAAATCTGTCTGAATTTCTCTTCGTTATTCCGAAGCTCTTGTTCGATTTTTGTACGTTCACTAATGTTTCGAAAAATGGTTAAATGGTCTCCTTCTATAATGCCTTTTTTCCCTGTGAATTCCAACTGTTTGATTTCTCCATTTGGCATGTAAAAAGGAAGCTGATTGCGAATTTCTCCTTCTTTTTGAAATGTTTGCAGCATTTTTAATGCACTAAAGCTTTGCTTATCGATAAACGTATACAAATTACTTCCAATCAATTTGTTCAACGGCAGCTCGAATGTACGGGACGAAGCAAGATTAGCGTTTAAAATTTCCCCATCGTCTTTCCAAATCAAAATGGCTTCAATCGCATTTTCAAAAATAGCCCTGAAATTTTTTTCGCTTCTCAACAGCTGCTGCTCCATCAGCCGTTTTTCCGTCACGTCTCTCATAATGGACATATAGTATTGACTGTATATATTAGCCGTTGTGGTAAATTCAAAAAAAGTAACGTCTCCATTTTCGAGCTTAATCGGCAGCTCGCCGCTTGTCTTTCCTTCTTGATGCAGAGTTCTCCATAATTTTTTCACTTTATAATGATAAGTAGGTTCTACAAGCTCCTCTAACGTTTTAGTTAAAAGCTGTGCTCTTGTATAATTTAATCGCTCGCAAAATGAAGGGTTCGCGTCGATAAGCTGACCAGTTCGATCAAAAATAACAATTCCATCTACCGCTTCATTAAATACATCCATAAACATATGATGACTAATAAACCTTTCATTTTCCATCATCTTGTGCTGCGTAATATCTCGAAATGTACACACAATAATGCCCGACATGTGACTATGTTTGTGTGAAGTAAATTCAACATGTTTCATCATGCCGCTTTGAAGCGTCATCGCGCCTTCATATTTGAAATAGCTTTCTTCTAAAAGCGCTGGATAGTACGCTTCAATCATGTCATACGGAAAATATATGAGAAAATCTTTCATTTGATACGTTAATAGCTCATCCTTTGTTTTTTCAAACAGCCCGCAGGCTGATTCATTGGCATTTATAACTTGAAAATACTCATCAAATACGACAATGGCATCTAATACGTCATTAAAAATAGCTCGTAGCTGCTCTAATTCACCTTGCTGCTTTTGCGCAGCTTCAGATGTTAATTCTCTGTGTGGTGACATGCTCATTGCTCCTTTCTTTTGCACTTCCCATTTCCCCACCTTTTATCTATAGACTTAGTATTCTACAAGATTTGCTTTTTACCTTTTTAAAATTAGTCACGTTTATTCAAAATGCGACATTTCTTCACATTCTCCCGTTATTTAAAAAAGGAGCATGAATAACAGAGGCTGGGACATAACAAAATGAAACCTATGCTCAACATAACAAAGAAAACGAACCGTGAATCAACATGTTTGATTCACGGTTCGTTTTTCACTTCGGCTAAAATACGTTTTCCCCAGCCTCTATCGATCATTCACTACAATATAAGTGGCTTGAATAGGTCCATGCACGCCAACGACTAGATTCATTTCAATATCAGCTGAATTGCTCGGTCCCGTAATAAAGTTAATGCAAGAAGCAATCGTTTCTCCTCGCTCTACTTTTTCATGAATCATTTCAGCAGCTTGTGTCATGCGAGGGACAATGGAACTTTGAGGAATGATCGCAATATAAGTGGCCGGCAGCAAACTGACCGATCGTCCTTTTGCAGCGCTGCTGAACAAAACAACTGTGCCGGATTCCGCTAGAGTCAAATCACTGAATGTGATGCCTACATTTGCTTGTTCAGCTAGTTTAATATTCTCATCGCCTTTTACCGAATTCCATACGTGAAGGCTACTGCTTGTTTCCCATTTCTCCATCAGCAGATTCAATCCATATTCGGAAAACCTAGGATCATCCCACGTGCAGACAAGACCATTTCCATAGTTCGCTACGGCTTCTTCAAGCGCAGCTGGCAAGTGTTGTGATGATGTTTCTACATAGCGAGTATGAATACGTTCGCAATGGTTTTCAAGCTCTTTCTTTAGTTGATCCGGCGAATAGCTGCGGTAGACCTCATGCTGAGGAGCATGCTTCCATTGTGGCTTTACTACGCCGCTTGTTCGCCTGCTTCGCTTAAGATTAGCTGCAATATTATCTAAAAAACTGTCTCTATTTTGAATGCTTCCGTTCATCATCATCACTCCTTTTATCAAACCAATCTCGTAAGCGCTCTTTTGTAGGCGCCGGAAACTCTCTGCTTTCTGTCCACGCTTTTAATGGACCAGGTCCTTTTGAAATACTGCTTCCTGACATAAAAGGAGTAAGAGCCGCCGGTGCCACTTTAGCGCCCACTGTATATAAAGAAGAAGAAGCGGCTCCCAAGCCAAATGCTTTCATCGCCAGCTTTTCTGAAATAGGTGCTTTCCCTTCTTTTTCGACAATTCGCTGACGGTGCTTGTGTAATAGCTCATGCAGCGGAATTTTGACCGGACAGGCATCCGTACAGGCTGCGCATAGAGTTGAAGCATATGGAAGCTCTTTGTAATCTTCATAGCCTCCAAGCAAAGGGGATAATACAGCTCCAATCGGACCTGAATAAATAGATCCATATGAATGCCCTCCAATATGGCGATACACGGGACATACATTCACACATGCCGCACAGCGAATACACTGTAAAACAGATTGAAACTCAGTTCCTAAAATCGCAGATCGTCCGTTATCTACAATCACTAGGTGAAATTCTTCCGGTCCGTCTACTTCTCCTGGAAGTCTAGGTCCTGTAAGCGCTGTTACGTAACTTGTAAGCCGCTGACCTACTGCACTTCTAGTTAACAGGCTTACCAACACTTCAAACTCTTCAAACGTTGGCACAATTCTTTCCATTCCCATAACCGTAATTTGCGTTTTAGGAAGGGCAGTTGTTAACCTTGCATTTCCTTCATTGGTTACAAGTGAAATAGACCCAGATTCTGCAATCGCAAAATTACATCCCGTGATGCCAATATCAGCTGATAAAAATTCTTTTCGCAGCATTTCCCGGGCGTGAAGAGCTAGTTCTTCAGGTTTTTCTGTTTTTTTATAAGAAAGCTTTTGTTGAAATACATCTCTAATTTGTTCTTTATTTTTATGAAGTGCAGGAGCTACGATATGAGAAGGCGGATCGTGATCATCTACTTGCAGGATATATTCTCCTAAATCCGTTTCAATAACTTCACAGCCCAGTTCTTCTAAAGCAGCGTTCATATGAATTTCTTCTGTAACCATTGACTTGGATTTAACGACTTTCTTTGCCTGCTTTTGCCTCGCTACATTTTTTATGTACTCATTCGCTTCTTCAGCTGTTTGAGCGAAAAAAACGTGGCCTCCGCGTTTAGCTACATTATCCGTGAGCTGCTCTAAATAGTAATCTAAATTTTCAAGCGTATGCTGACGAATTTCTTCGCCAAGCGCTCTCCATTCTTCCCAGTTCCCTAACTCTTCCGCCGCATCTAATCTACGGCTTCTTAAGCGCTCTTGAGCACCTGAAACCGCAAAGCGCATAAACGCATTATTGACTCCGTCATCGACGCGTTTTTTAAACTGATCGTTTCCTATTTTCATAGACATTCGGTATTCTCCTTTCTTTACATTCTGCTATTTAACACTTCAGCGATATGCATCACTTTTACAGGCTGTCCTTTTCGTTCAATTCTTCCTCCAATATTCATAAGACAGCCGCAGTCAGCTCCAATTAAGTACTCCGCGTTTGTTTTAGCTATACAGCCCACTTTTTCATCGACCATTTGTTCAGAGATTTGCCCCATCTTAACCGAAAACGTCCCGCCAAATCCGCAGCAGTTATGACTGTTTTCAAGATTCTCCATTTCAAGACCCTTTACATTGTTTAATAGTGTAAAAGGTTCTTTTTTTACGTTTAGCAAACGCGTCATATGACAGGAAGAATGATAAGTGGCTTTCCCATTTAAGCTGGCTCCCACGTCTTCTACTTTTAAAACGTTTACAATAAAATCCGTTAGCTCATACGTTTTATCAGCAAGCTTCACGGCAGACTCATGCCATGCAGCATCACCTTTAAAAAGATGGGGATACTCTTTAAACATTGTCACACACGAGCCTGATGGAGATACAACGTACTCTGCATGCTCAAACGCTTTTATCATGTTTTTCATTGCTTCTTTTGATTCTTTTACGTAACCGCTGTTATACGCAGGCTGCCCGCAGCATACTTGACTCTTTGGAAAATCCACTTCGCATCCTAATCGTTCTAACAATTCTACCGTCGCTTTTCCTACATTTGTTTGAAACATATCAATCAAACATGTGGCAAATAAAGATACTTTCATCATTTGCTCCCTCCAAGCTGATCATTTTACTTCTTTTAGTTAACAGGTCATCAGATGACTTAATGCTATTATACTCCTATGTTTTTCTAATTTCACTAGTTTTTCAAAAATACATTTCTTTGTTTGAGATTTTTCCCACAAAATAATAAGAAATTGAGACACGTGAAACCTACGTTTGCCCTATTATTAAAAAAATCCGAACGGTTTTGATTCTCCATCAAGAATCAAAACCGTTCGGATCTTCCTTCAACTAAACTACGTTTGTCTCAGCTTCTTACTTATTTATTTCCAAAAATCATCAAACACTGTGATTGGCAATTGGCGTTTATGCTGCGTTTTTAAGAAGTGACCTTCAATGACGTTACTTGCATGTTCACCTACATCTTTGCCTTCTAAATAATCGTCGATTTGCTCATACGTTACGCCAAGCGCTTCTTCATCTGGAAGCTGTGGACGATCTTCTTCCAAATCAGCCGTTGGTTTTTTCATATATAGATGCTCGGGACAGCCTAATTCTTTTAGCATTTGTTTCCCTTGTCGCTTGTTTAGACGGAAGATAGGCACTAAGTCAGCTCCTCCGTCACCAAATTTTGTATAAAATCCTGTAACAGCTTCAGCGGAGTGATCCGTTCCAAGTACGACTCCACTGTACATGCCTGCTACCGTATATTGCGCAATCATTCGTTCACGTGCTTTTACATTTCCTTTGTTGAAGTCGGAAACTTTATCATCTGCCGCTTCTTCAACAGCAGAAAGCATCGCATCTACTGCTGGTTTTACATTAATAGAAATAGATTTTGTTGGTTGAATAAAAGCAAGTGCATCTTGACAGTCTGCTTCATCTGCCTGCACACCGTATGGAAGACGAACAGCAATAAACTGATAGCGCTCTTCTTTGGCTTCTTCATTCAACTCATTAACCGCTAGCTGCGCCAGCTTTCCAGTTAACGTAGAATCTTGGCCGCCGGAAATACCTAGTACAAACGAACGTAAAAAAGGATATTTGTTCATGTAGGATTTCAGAAAATCAACGCTGCGGCGAATTTCTTCCGCGGGATTAATTTCTTTTTGCACATGCATTTCTTCAATAATTTGCTTTTGTAGCTCTTTCATAAAAAAACTCTCCTCTCATTACTAGCTGACGGAATCTAAACAAGTACGGTATCAGATAGTAACTTGCTTCTAGTCTCTTCGATATTTTGCATTTTGTTATCCCAGCAGTTTGTACTTAAGTCTACTGGATACTCTGTAGGACGAAATACATCTTCGTTCGATTTTGTAATAACTTTGTAGTCATCCCATAGATGCTTTAAGTTTTGTAAGCAGTAGGCTCTCATTTCTTCAATGGTAGGCTGCTCATACACAAGCTTTCCCTGTGCAAAGATTGGCTGGTGAATTTTACGTGCGTTAAAGTTCGTGACAAACTTGCTGACGTGCGTATGAATAGGATGAAACATTTTTAAATGCTGCTCTTCATTCGGCACTTCGTCTTGCATCGTAATATAATCGCCTTCCCATTTGTGATTCACTTGATTTACAATTCGATATACTTCTTTTAGACCGGGAGTTGAAATTTTCTCCGGGTTTTCTGACAGCTTAATCGTATCCACCATGTTTCCATGATCATCTTCAATCGAAACCAGCTTGTACACCGCTCCTAGCGCCGGCTGATCAAAGGACGTCATGAGTTTTGTTCCAACTCCCCATCCATCAATTTTGGCACCTTGCGCTTTCAAATCTAGAATGCTGTACTCATCAAGGTCATTGGAAGCGAAAATTTTCACATCATGATAGCCAGCTTCATCAAGCATTTTTCTTGCCTCTTGAGAAAGATATGGAAGTCTTCCGCTGTCTAATCGAATACCGATAAAATTAATTCGTTCTCCCATTTCTTTTGCTACTTTAATAGCATTTGGAATACCTGATTTTAACGTATTATATGTATCTACTAAAAAGATACAGTTACGGTGTGATTCGGCATATTTTTTAAACGCACTATATTCATCACGATAGACTTGAACAAGCGCGTGGGCGTGAGTGCCGGACACAGGAATTCCAAACACTTTTCCCGCTCTTACATTACTGGTTGCGTCAAAGCCTCCAATATAAGCAGCTCTTGCCCCGTAAAAAGCAGCATCCAGCTCATGTGCTCTTCTTGAACCAAATTCCATAAGCTGATTTGTACCCGTATGTTCATATAAATTATCTTCTCCCGCGGCTAAGCGAATACGCGATGCTTTTGTGGCAATCAGCGGATGGAAATTTAAAATATTTAAAAGCGGCGTTTCGATAAGCTGCGCTTCTGCTAAAGGAGCGTCAATTTGCAGCATCGGTTCATTAGCAAAAATCATTTCGCCTTCTACGACCGAACGAATATTACCGCTAAATCGAACCTGTTTTAGATAGTCGATAAACTCCGCTTCATAATGTAATTCTTCATATAAATAATCTAAGTCCGTTTCGCTAAATCTGAAATTAGCAATAAAATCAATTACTCTTTCTAGCCCGGCAAACACCGCATAACCGCTTTCAAACGGCATCCGACGAAAGTAAGCTTCAAATACAGAACGACGTTTATGAATCTGGTCTTGAAAATACGTATGCGCCATATTCAGCTCGTATAGATCTGTATGCAAAGCTAGACTATCATCTCTATATTGCTTTTTCATACTTTGTAACCCTCCATTTGACAATCCTAGTTTCTATTATGTAAATCTTTTCACAATAGAGCAAGCATAAATTATCGGAAGGTGCTTGAATTTTAGTTTTTCTGTTGTTTAGAGCGCACTTTTCTGCCTGAAATGGCGTTATTTTTCTTCCGGTATGTATTTCATTAGTACATGTTCAACATTACCAAGGTGACTCATCATAAAATGCTGAGCATCTTCTGCATGCTGAGAGAGAATAGCTTCATAAATTTGCTGATGCTCTTTATAAATCCGTTCAGCCGTTTTCTCTTCTGCATAAAGCCAGATGCGTCTTGTCTCTTTCATCGTTTCAATCATCATTTCTGATACGTTATTCATAAGCTTCACTAAAAGAGGGTTTTGTGAGGCTTTGGCAATGGCTAAATGAAAAGCAAAATCTGCTTTCTCTCCCAGTTCTTCATTGCCAAACGCTCCTTTCATTTGTTCCAGACTATTAGACAGCTGTTTAAGGTCCGCATCCGTTCTCTTTTGAGCTGCCGCTCGAACAGCTCCAATTTCTAATACTTTTCTCACTTCAAGCAAATGCTCAATATCGTTTTTATTCATTAATACAGCGCTAGTTACAGGCAAAGACAGCATATCTGAGTTAAATTCGCGTACAAATGTGCCTTCTCCTTGCTTCATCTCCAGAAGCCCCATCGCCCGCAAAGCGCTAAGAGCTTCACGAATAGCTGAGCGTCCTACCTGAAAGTTTTCCGCCAGCTGCTGCACTGAATCCAAACGGTCTCCAGGCTTCAAGCTGCCTTCTTTTATATTCTCAAGAAGCGTTTCGGCTACTTCTTCGTATATTTTTTTTGGCTTAATTCGCTTATATTCCACGTTTTCCACCTCATTTTTTTCGTTCACCAAGGTTCACATTAACCGAGACTCTTTCTTCTTTTACGTTTCTGTTACATTTTACCGAAATCTTTTCCCCGCCACAACAAAAGTGCAAAGGTATTTATACTTTATTTCTCAAATGTGCTAAAATAGTAAATTGATTTCATATTACGAGTTAAAAGGAGCTTTTTGAATGAACATTGTTGTCAGTACATTGAATGCGAAGTATATTCATACTTCTTTAGCCCTTCGATGTTTAAAAGCCTATGCCGAGCCTGACTATAAAGTGGATATGGCCGAATATACGATTAAAGATCCTGCTATGAACATTGTCACGGATTTATATAAACGCAACCCAGATATTATTGGTTTCAGCTGTTACATTTGGAATATTGAAGAAACGATTAAAGTCGCACAAATGCTTAAAAAGATCAATCCTGAGCTCATCATTATATTCGGTGGACCAGAAGTAACCTATGATGTAACTCACTGGTTAGAGCGTATTCCTGAAGCTGACTTTATCGCTATTGGTGAAGGTGAAGAAACATTCAAGCAGCTGTTAGATGAACTTCACGGCGAGCGTCAGTTTGAAAACGTAAGCGGCGTGGCTTTCCGAAAAGAAGGAAAACCAGTTGTTAACCCACAGCGCAATAAAATTGATCTGCGCGAAATGCCTTCTCCTTTCCGTTTTGAAGAAGACCGCCAAGAACTTTCAAAACGCGTTGTGTATATTGAAACAAGCCGCGGCTGTCCGTTTAGCTGTCAGTTCTGTCTCTCTTCTATTGAAGTAGGCGTTCGTTATTTCGACCGAGAAAAAGTAAAAGAAGATATTCGCTATTTGATGGATAACGGAGCGCGCACAATTAAGTTCGTAGACCGCACGTTCAACATCAGCCGCAGCTACGCCATGGAAATGTTCCAATTTTTAATTGATGAACATCGTGAAGGTACCGTATTTCAGTTTGAAATTACTGCCGATATTATGCGCCCAGAAGTTATTCAGTTCTTAAACGATAACGCGCCAAAAGGATTATTCCGCTTTGAAATTGGCGTTCAATCTACAAATGATGCCGTTAATGAGCTAGTCAAACGCAAACAAAACTTCAAAAAATTAACGCGTACCGTAACAATGGTAAAAGAAGGCGGAAAGATCGACCAGCATTTAGATTTAATCGCCGGACTGCCAGACGAAGATTACAACTCATTTAAAAATACGTTTAATGATGTATTTGCACTTCGTCCTGAAGAGCTTCAGCTAGGCTTTTTAAAAATGCTTCGCGGCACTGGCTTACGTTTAAGTGCGCCTCGCTATAATTATCAATACATGGATCAGTCGCCTTATGAAATTTTAAGCAATAACGTCTTGCCATTTTCAGATGTCGTACGCATCAAGCATGTAGAAGATATTTTAGAAAAGTTTTGGAATGACCACCGAATGGATGAAACGATCGAGTTTTTAGTAGAACACTGCTATGATACGCCTTTTGATTTTTTCCAAAACTTTGGGACGTATTGGGATGAAATGGGCTGGGTTCGAATCGGTCATCAGCTTGAAGATTTATTCAGACGCCTTAAACAGTATATTGAAACAGAAAGTTTTTCAAATGAAGAAGTAATTGAAGGGTTTATGAAAATTGATTATTTACAAAACCAAAAGCATAAGCCTCGTAAGCCTTGGTGGGACGATAAAGTAGAAAAACAAGTCCGCTCTCATTACTATCAGCAAATGCTTGCTAATCCTTCTACCATGGGACAGGCTTTTGAAGCTGAACAGCTTGCTGAAAAAGAATTATACAAGCACACTGTTTTAGAGATTCTTCCATTTGATTATATGTATTATAAACAAACAGGACAAATCAATGAACAACCATCTGTTCTTCTTGCTTATTATGATCAAAAAGCAAATGATACAAAACTTTATTCAGCACCTGTAGAAGCATTTGGTCTTCCAGTTGTAAGCTAAAACCTCGGATATCCGAGGTTTTTTTCTTTAGCATTCTTTTTTCTTTTCATGCTCTTTATCAGACTTTGTCTTTCCAAGGGATTCATATATTTTAGCTGCGTTCGGATCGCCCATTTCCGTTCCAAACTCTTCTTGCAGTAATTGTTTTTGTTTTGCTTCGGTGCTCGCGATGTGCTTATTATTTTGTTTATGTTTGCTCATCGTTACTTACCTTGCTTTCCTTTTTTAGAATTGCGATTCGCGCCTTTAGCCGGCTCCTCGCCGCCAGCATATTCAGCAGCAAATTCTGCATCTGAAAGGCTCTCTTTTGGTGTATTGTTGTTAGTTAGTGCTGATTTGTACCCTACTTTACGCTTTGCCATCATCTATCCCTCCTATGCTTGGAAGTCCATTGAACTTCCTTTTCTTAGAATGCGCGTTTTGCTAAGCAATATAAGCAGAAAAAGCTGTAAAAAAGCGGTTGAAACATAACAAAATCACTTTACTCTAAATACGAACAACTAGGATAAATGCGTTGAACCGCTTGTGACACCGCTGTTGATTTCCGTGCAAGGCTTCGCTTTCCGCGGGCGGTCGATAAGCCTCGCCCTCCCATCAACAGCTAGAAGCAGCTACATGAAACCTACGTTCACCATCATAATAAAAAGATCCGAACGAGTTGGATTCTTAATCAAGAAACAAACTCATTCGGATCTTCCTTCAACTAACATATTTTTGTCCCAGCCTCTTTTATCCAATAATGATACGTTCTTTCGGATAGTGATAATCCGGTCCAGACGTTGGACGGCGAAGCATTAAGATAAATGAAAACATGCCAATTCGGCCAATGAACATTAAAATCATAATAACGCATTTTCCGATATCAGAAAGTCCTCCTGTAATGCCCATTGATAAACCGGTTGTCCCAAAAGCTGAACACACTTCAAAAATAAGCTCAATGAGAGAAAAATGTTCTGTAATACTTAAAATAAGAAGAGAAATCGAGCAAATGATCACGGCTAACATCGACACGGCTACTGATTTGATAATGTCATCTTCATGAATTTCGCGGCGAAAGATTTTAATCGTCTTATTTCCTCTTACGTAATAAAACAGGAAAAGAATATTTAATGCAAACGTCGTCGTACGAATTCCTCCTCCTACTGAGCTCGGTGAAGCCCCGATAAACATCATCGCGCTCATCATAATTAACGTAGGAAGTGAAAACTCATTAATATTCATGGTCGCCACTCCTCCGCTCCTTGTAGCAGCGGATTGGAAAAACGCATAAAAGAACGATTCATCCCAAGACTTATCTGCTAAAAACCCTGAATGCTCTAGCACAAGAATTAAAATTGTTCCCCCTGCCAACAGCAGAAAAAACATAATGGTCGTTAGCTTCGTAAATAGAGAAAATTGAAATTTACGCTTATCTTTAAATGTTAAAAAATAGTGCTTAATCTCAATTAACACAGGGAATCCAATCGCTCCAAGCGTAATTAAAATGACAGTTACCACTTGTACAAAATAATCATGGGCATACGGAATAAATGAAGATCCTGTAATATCGAAGCCGGCATTTGTTGTAGCGCTGACAGAAGCAAAGAAACCATGCAGAAACGCATCTGTCCAGCTCGAATAGTAACGGAGAAAATGTAATCCTAAAATAATGGCACCAACTAGTTCAATAGCAAAAATAATAAATAAAATATTTCTCATCAAGTCAACTAATCCTGATAAACGGGATTGGTTATGATCTGTCATAATGAGCTGACGTTCCTTTAAACCAATTTTTTTACCTAAAATCATCCAAATAAATGTACTGAGTGTCATCACACCAATACCACCGATTTGAAAGATAAAGGCGAGCAAAAAATAGCCCGTCGTACTAAATGTATCCGGAGTAGAAACAGGTGTCAGCCCTGTTACACTTACCGCACTAACGGCAATAAATAAGCGATCAATAAATGCTAACTTCACTCCCGGCTTTAAAGCTTCTGGAATACTAAGCAATAGAAATCCAAGCGTAACAGCCACTATGTAAAATGTAACAATAATTTGAGCTGAAGACATCTGCCTTACTCGTCGTTTCCATGGTTGCGGCATAATCTGACATTCCTTTTTTGTTATAATACTAATAGTTTTCTTCTTTCTTCCCAAAGCATACTCATTGTTACATGGATCGCAATATCCATGTAAAAAATCCCATGTTCAAGAAGGTGACTACATTAGTATAAAAGAAGTCACCTCACTTGTCATTAGATATCATAAATCCCAGCAGCCTGCATCAAGAACCGTCACTCAATATTGTCTGTTTATACAAAAAAACGAGGTCGAGACATAATTAAATTAATCTAATCTAAAGACAAATAAATGGGATACATGAGTTCGTATGGACACTTGAGACCTGCGTTCACCATAACAAAAAACGAACCACTAATATCAGTGGTTCGTTTTTTACTTCGGCTAAAATATTTTTGTCCCAGCCGCGTCTTTATTTTATTTAGAACGTTTTTCTAGCCAATCGCCGATTGAAGGATATGTTTCCTTCACTGCTTTTGGACCAAATACAACAGATACGTGACCTGTTTGCAGCAATTTGTACTCTTTATCTTCACTTGAAACAGCGTCCATTAAAGCTGCCACTTGATGCGGCATCGCAATATGATCACGGCTAGCAGCAATGTTTAAAATATTAGCTTTAATATTTTTCAAATCTACTTTTCGGCCGCGAACTTCAAGTTCACCATTGATTAATTTGTTTTGTTGATAGAAGTCGCGAATCCACTGACGATAAGCTTCACCAGCAAATGGGATTCCGTCAGCAACCCACTTTTGCATTAGCTTCCAGCTTTCAACAAAGCGCTGATTTTCCGAACGATCCACCAGCGTTACATACGGACCGTAAAAATTTGTGATTGGCTTTAGCATCTTGTTTCCAAAGTCAATCATCTCTGGAGGGATGTTTCCGAATGTATCTACTGCTTTATCTAAATTAAAGTAGCGGTCGTCTAGGAATGCCCCGTATAAACCTGTATCCGAGAAATCAAATGGACTTGTCATAAAAATTAAGTTTTTAATCGGCAAGTCTTCATTTAATGCAGCAAAAATAGATGTCATAGTTCCGCCCATGCAGTAACCAAGAACAGACAAATCAGGAGATTTAGAAGTGCGCAGCACCTTTTTCGCCGCTTTTGGAATATAATCCACAATATAATCATCTAGCTTCATATTGCTGTCTTCAAGTCCAGGAGTTCCCCAGTCAAGTAAATACACGTCAAAACCGCGGTTTAATAAGTATTCAACAAGGCTGTTTCCAGGTGTCAAATCCAAAATATACGGTTTATTGATCAGTGCATATACGAGTAAAATTGGTGTTTTGTGAAGGTTATCTTTTACTGGCGTATAGCGATATAATTTCGCTTTGTTCTTTTTCCAAATAACCTCTTTTGGTGTTAATCCAACTTCCGGTTCCGCTTCTGTTGTCATAATTTCATATGCACGCTTAAAACGTCTTGCAGAACTTTTATATTCACTTGGCATTGATTTGATTAATTTTTCCCACTCTTGCACGTAAGGAATTGCCACGAATATACACACCCTTTCATTTCATTAGTAGTTAGTTAACAAGCACAGCCCCGACAAAAGTCAGGGCCAGCATCTATTACATGTATAAGCCGCCGTTAATGTTTAACTGTTGTCCTGTAATGTACGCGCCGTCTTTTGCTAAGTAAACAACTCCGCGTGCAATTTCTTCAGCGTGGCCTAAGCGACGAGTTGGAATTTTCGCAACAACTTTTGCACGAACTTCTTCCGGCATTGCCATTACCATTTCCGTTTCAATAAATCCTGGGCAAATTGCATTAACTGTTACGCCTGACTTAGCTAGTTCAAGAGCTAATGATTTAGTGAATCCTAGCATACCTGCTTTAGCAGCTGAGTAGTTTGTTTGACCAAATCCGCCCGCTTGACCAATAATTGATGAAATATTGATAACACGACCGCCTTCAGATTCTAAAAGATGCGTTAGCGCAGCTGATGTTGTGTTGTATACGCTATGTAAGTTTACATCAATTACTTTTTTCCAATCTTCTTCGCCTAACTTCTTGAATGAACGGTCACGCGTAATTCCAGCATTGTTTACTAGAATGTCCAATTGACCAAACGCAGCTTTTGTTTCTTCGATTAGGTGTTTTGCTTGATCTACATAAGACACGTCAGCTTGAACCGCAATAGCTTCGCCGCCGTTGTCTTTAATTTCTTTTACAATTGCTTCTGCAGATTCTTTACTGCTGTTATAGTTTACTGCTACTTTTACTCCATTAGAAGCAAGCTCACGTGTAATTGCTGCCCCGATACCTTTAGATCCGCCTGTTACGATTGCTACTTTACCTTGTAATGTTGTCATGAAAAATTTCCCCCTTGCTTCTTCAGCGATGATTTTTACTGTAAATACAGCAGTTAATGTTGTTTTAAAATCCCCTATGCCCTACTTGCGAGCCGGCTGCTCAGTTTTTTGAGCGTTTGATGGTTTTGCTTCAGCTTTAGCTTCTGCCTTTGGCTTTTCAGCTAATTTTTCTTGTTTTTCTAACAGCTGAGCCTGAAGCTGCTCACCTCGAGTTTTAATTTGTTGTTGAATCGTTTCTTTTAACTCGTCTTGTGTTTTTTGCTGCCCTTCAAGAAGAGATAAAACTTTGTCGAGTTTTTTGTCTAATGATTTGACATCAGATTTCAGCTTAGTTACATCTTTTTTCAAAGCGGATGCACTTTCTTGCTGTGCTTCTAATTCATCAAAACGATCATCAAATTGCTCTTCTAATAATTCTACTTTTTCTTCCACATTGATGACTAATGACGCAACGTTTGCTACATCTTCTTTTGTGGGTACATTTACTTGGTGCAGATAGCGCCCCGTTACTTCATTTACTGCTTGTTGATATTGAAGGTTCATATTTAGCACATTTCCCATGAGCTGGGAAAATTCTTCACGATTCATATTGTCCCCAATAACTTTACCCCAGTAAGATTCGGTTTTGTCATATACGTCTTTCCATGCTTGAAACGGATCAAATACTTTTTGCTGTTCCAAAACTCCATCTCCTTTCTTGTGTACGTTAAAAGTGATGGCTTTCAATATGGACACTTAATGTGACAAGCGACATATTAGAAGCTCTAAGTAAACGCAACCAATTTTGCGTTTATTTATTGGATAATGTAAATCTTTTCACAATTCACTTACCAACAAATTATAAATGTTATAAAAATTACCTACATGTACTATTATAAATTCGTTTTCCAAAATAAACAATTCTAAATCTTTGTTTATTTTTGAATTTTTTTGACGCTTTTTGTCGAAATTCAAAAAATCGTTCTTTTTTCCTGTATTTGAAAGACCTGTTTTAAAGTGTTGACAATTTTTTCATCTAGGTGTAAATTACACATATAGAAAACAAATTCTCTTTTTTCGAAGGGGTGATTACCTTGGGATCAAGTGAAAAAGATAACACCTCTAATTCAAACAACTTAGAAAAATCGATTAGCGGTGCACCAAAAAACTTGATGGTTCCTTTTCTTCTTTTAAGTTTAAGAGGTTGGAATCTACATGGTTACAAGCTCATTCAGCAACTAATGAGCTTTGGATTCACATCAGTTGATCAAGGAAATGTCTACCGCACGCTGAGACAGCTTGAAAAAGACAACTTGATTACATCGCAATGGGATACGTCAGCTGAAGGACCTGCACGCCGGATTTACTCATTAACAGACGCCGGTGAACAATATTTAAGCATGTGGGCTAATTCACTTGAACAGTATCAAAACATGTTAGATTCATTTTTTCACATGTATACCGACATGTTGTTCCCTTTTAGCTCTTCTTCTTCTAAAAAGTCAAAAGAATCAAAAGAGGAAGAAAACGATTAAAGGGATTCACGCAGTACATCTGCGTTTCCTAATATAATGTTAAATAAATTTCACGGTCAACCAGCGAGCGCGGAATGTTAGGTTTATTACACAACTACGAATTTCTTCTTTAACGTTTTGTTCATTACGATAACTGTTCGCCAGACCAAATTATTCAAGGAGGAATTTGATTATGTCAACAGTAAAGTATGATACAGTAATTGATGCAATGTGGGAACAATGGACAAAGGGGTTACAAAACATTGCAGACGGAAACAAACAAATTGAGCAATGGACGTTAAAAGCACTTGAGCAACAGCAAGAATTTGTAACAAAAGCAGTTGAACAACTTCAAGCAACAGACAAACAGTGGAAAGCTGAATTAGAAGATCTTCAACAAAAAACAGTTGAAAACTTACGTAAAACAGCTGGTAACGCTGTTGCCGATTCTTATGAAGAATGGACAAACCGCACGCATGAAGCATTAAATAAATTACAAGAGCTTTCTCTTAACCAAAGCAAATCAAGCTATTCTTTAGTAAAGCAAGCTCAAGAACAATATCATCAAGTAGTAACACAATTAGTAGAAGAGCAAAAGAAAACGCGTCAAGAGTTCCAACACGTATCTGATGCATACGTAGAGCAAGTAAAATCTCTTCAAAAATCATTTGCTCAGTCTCTTGAGCAATATGCAGTTGTAAAATAATATATAAAAAAGCCCAGCTTCTTTGAAAGCTGGGCTTTTTTATACTTTCTTGCAAACCATTACCAGTATGCAAAATAGTAAACAGCAAATAATACAGGTACAGCAGTGAACTGCTGTACAACTAAAAAAGGAGATGACTAATCATGGCTAGAACAAATAAACTATTAACACCAGGAGTAGAACAATTTTTAGATCAATATAAATACGAAATCGCTCAAGAATTTGGGGTAACTCTAGGTTCTGACACTGCTGCACGCAGCAACGGTTCAGTAGGTGGAGAAATCACAAAACGCTTGGTGCAACAAGCTCAAGCTCACTTAAGCGGCAGCACACAAAAATAAAACACAACTTCATAACATGGCTAAAAAAAGGCACCTGCGTGTGCCTTTTTCTTACATAATATAGTCTTTTAAATACACGTAGTCCCCCGCTAATATAATAACCATTGCGATGATATATTTCCGGTTTCTTTCAATTGTTTTCCGGCTCACTTTGACATGTTTTTCAATCAAGCGAATGGGAAGCTGCCGCTTTAAAAACAGCTTATCTTTTAATTCTTTTTCATTGACGATAAAAGATGCAACTTCCACTGCGTTTCCCCTTGCATCCTTATGTTTAGGAGACGTGTTAATAATGTCTTCAAGAGTTAATTTAAACAATTTTAGCGTCTGACAAAAATAAGTCATTTCCTCTTGAATATATGAAGTTTCACTTTGCCTTTTATAGTTAGAAAGCGATATATCCCTTTCTATCTTACCTTGAATAAAACCTTCATTTTCAATTCGGCTATAGAGAAGCGTTTGGTTTCGCTTTTCTTTTCGAATATAGTCGATGACTCTTCTTTTAATAATCAGTTCCGCAAATGCAAGAAGGGATCGACCTTTTTGGATTGTGTAATTTTCAATGGCTTCATTAAACGCAATCAGACCAATGCTAAATTCATCGTCAGCTTCACTTATATAACGTTTACATACAGCTGAAACAACTTTAGCAATAAACGGTTTATATTGTTGAATCATTTCGTTATGTAATTGTTTATCCCCTTGCTGAATCGTCAGTACAAGCGTTTCAAGCGATGGAGGCGTTTGAACTTTTGTGAGCATTGGCTTCACCTCTTTTACTATACTCAGTTGCTTTATACCATGTTAATATCCATTCTTTTGATGACGAACAGGGTAAAGAAGCGCTCTGCTCCTTTTAATTCTCTTTATTATAACCCATAATAGCTCAATTTTACCAATTAACATACATTTGAAATATATGTTTATGAACTGAAATAAACTTCATTGAACTGAATTATCCAACGCTGATTCTGTTCTTTACAGAATATGAACGAAAAAGCAAAACATTCGGATATACAGTAATTAAACATCAGTTAGTTCTTTTACCCTTTCCCAAAACAATTTAAACTAGGTATTTTATCTTAATACAAAAAAACGCGCATTAAAAGCGCGTTTTTTTGTATTATTGATTTTCAATTTTCTTTAATGAGTCTTTTTCTTTCTCTGAACCTTCAAGATCAGTTTGTTCTTTGTTTTTAGATAAGAACCAGCCTGAAGCTGCTATGCCAAGTAACACAACCCAAAACGTAATTTTCCATGCTTTTGATTCAGGGAAGTGTTCATTAATAATACCTAACTCCGGATGAGCAAGAGTGTAAACTGCTAGCTTAACCCCTACCCAGCCTACGATAGCAAAAGCCGCCGTTTCTAGCCCCGGGCGCGTATTTAATAGTTTGACGAACCAAGTTGCAGCAAAACGCATAATGATTAGTCCCATAATTCCTCCGGCAAAGATCACCAAGAATTGTCCGCCATCGAGTCCGCCAATTTTAGGAAGATTGGTTGTTGGCAACGTAACGGCAAGAGCCACAGCAGCCAAAATTGAATCAACCGCAAAAGCAATGTCCGCTACTTCTACTTTCAAGACCGTCATCCAGAAACCTGAGCCCTTTTTTCCGTCCGCTTCTTTTACTTTTTCATGATCACCTTTTTTCACATATCGCTTCACAATATGATTAATGGAAATGAACAATAAGTAAATGGCTCCTATTGCTTGAAGCTGCCATACATCTACCAAAAATGAAATCAAAAACAATGAACCGAATCTAAAAATAAAGGCACCGGCTAATCCGTAAAACAATGCCTTCTTGCGTTTTTCTTCCGGTAAATGTTTGACCATAATGGCCATTACAAGAGCATTATCCGCCGCCAAAATTCCTTCTAATGCAACCAGCACCAGCAATACCCATCCATATTCTAACAAAAGCGATGCATCCATAAAAATCCCCTCTCGTTTCTTTGTATAAGTTGATTTATTCTCATTACCGGAATAAAACACAAAAAGACCTTTGCCAAATATGGCAAAGGTCTTGCTAAGCATAATCATTATGCCAACAAAGCCGATGGAATACTCCATGTAATGACGACTTTGTTTCAGGTTTCCCTGACGCTACTCCCCTTTACTCCGTAAGAAGTAAATGTATTAAGTTGTTTTTATTTTACAAAAGGTCCACTAATAAGTCAATGAAAAGCCTTCTAAACTTTTGTTAAGCTTTTGTAAAGCGATTTAATACATTTAAAAACGTGGCAATATGAATTGGCTTTGTTACGTATTCACTAAAACCGACTAAAAAAGCTTGATCGATGTCGCTTTGCATCGCGCTTGCACTCAAGGCGACTCGCGGAATATGCTTCAACTCTTTTTCCAGCTGAAGCTGTGTGCATACCTCAAAACCATTCATATCAGGTAGATCAATATCAATTAAAACAATATCCGGTGAAATGGACTTGATTAGCCCGATGCCGTTTTCTCCTGTTTTGGCAACTAAGAGCTTAACGTTTTTATATGGAGAAAGAATCGATTGCATAAGCTCAATATTTGTATCGTTATCCTCAATATACACAATTGAGATCGGCATGGAAAAACCTAAAAATGACTCGGCTTCCCTTTCATTGGATAAGCGTTTAGGAACAGGTGGGTGTACTAACGGAAAACGAACCCAAAATGTACTGCCTTTTCCTTCTTCACTTCGCACTCCGCACGTTCCATTCATTAAGACAACAAGCTGCTTTACAAGCGCCAGCCCAATCCCTGTTCCGTCTTTTTCTAATCTATTCACACGGTAGAAAGGCTCAAAAATCCGATTTAATTCTGAAGCTGGAATTCCAAAGCCACTATCTTCAATCAATATGGTTACGTGATGCTGAGTGATGTCTGTATAGATAATGATATCGCGATAAGCGGGTGAATATTTAATGGCGTTTGTAAGCAGATTTAATAAGATCTGCTGAAACCGAAGTTCATCTACTTCAACAAAGACTTCTTGGTATGCGTGAAAGCGAGTATAAAATATACTATGCTTATCTTTTGCTAATGGTTTCATAATTTTAAGCGCGTCTTCAATTGCTTCTTTTACCGACACTGGTTCAAGGTTAATCGCTAAGTGACCTGATTCAATTTTCGATAAATCAAGCGTTTCATTTATTAAATAAAGAAGATGATTACCTGCTTTTAAAATTTTTCGTATACGATTCAATTGTTTTTCTGTTAAATCTTTTTCTCCTTGCTCTTCCAATATCTGTGCATAGCCTAAAATACTGTTTAAAGGCGTTCGAAGTTCATGGCTTACTTTTGATAAAAATTCTGACTTAGCCTGATTTGCTTTTTCGGCTTCTTCTTTGGCTATAATCATTTGCTGATTGGAATGAAGCAGGTCTTGTTCTTGTTCCTGCTGCTTTGTAATATCATAAAATGTGACAACTACGCCTTTATAATATTTGCTTTCTTGCAGAGGTTCAGCATTCACCGAAAGCCAAGTCAACTTTTTCTCATTTAAATAAATGCCCATGACTGTATTTCGCACAGGCTCTTTTGTATGAAGACAGCGGACAGATGGAATATCTTCGAGTGCAAAAGCTGTGCCATCAGGATGAATAATTTCCCAGTCTAAACCAAACGGGTTAACCGATAGCATTTGGTCATAAGGCACGTTTAGAATCTTAGCAGCGTATGCATTGGCAGCAATTAAGTTACCTTCAAGGTCATGAAACACCACGCCTTCTGACATTGTAGAAAGAACGGATCGATACATGCTTTCACTTTTAGCCAGCTTTTCTCTTGCTTCGTGAAGATCAGTAATATCTACTATAGAACCAATAACTTCTTGTACTTCTCCTTTGTAGATATGAGGTGTTAATTTCGTATAGTAAGCAAAGTCGTTCAAAAGTACTTCATACGACACTTTCTCTCCCGCCCATGCTTTATCATAGTACCTCCTATTATCTCTTGCGTAGGATTCAGGTAAAAATTCCTCAGGTGTTTTTCCGACAACATCTATTTCCTCATATCCCATTTCACGAATCATTTTGCCTTCGCACATCGTATAGACATATCCTTTACTGTTCTTCACAAATTTAAAAATAGTACCATCTTGCTGTGAAAGCGTGCGTTTTAAATCTTTTTGTAAATCCAGAAGCTGCTGTTGAGCCCTTTTTCGATCTGTCACATCTTTGGCGATAACGTAACTTCCTTTAATTTGATCATAAACAATAATGGGCATTTGCGTGACTTCAACGTATACAGGCTGATTATCTTTTCGAATCAGCGTTGCCTCATAATATACAGAGTCTCCGCTCAGGGATTTCCACATATATTCTTCAGCTCTTTCAGCTTCTCTGAACATAGAAGGAAACGGGATTTTCTCCATTTTATTTAACGTGTATCCTGTTAGCTCGATTCCTTTTGGGTTAATCGTTTGAATATTGCCGTACAAATCAACTGCACACACAATATTGGGATTGTAGTTAAAAAGAGATTGATAATACTCTTCTTTTAATTGACTTTCCCTCACTTCTTCCTGCCGCTTAAAAGCTGCAACGAGCAGGAAGACAATGAGTAGCGTAATTGTGATGCTTGCAATAATATTGGAAAACGGCGCTTGATACGGCAGCCACTGGCCCCACCTTCTAGCAACTGAATGTGCAATATGCAGCTTCATTCCATACATACTAATGAAATGCATAGCTGAAATGCCAATGCCTAGCAAAATGGAGCTAACAAGTTTAAGAAATGGATTAGCTTTCACGCTTTTCGAACGAAAAAACAAGTGCATCGCATAAAAGGCAACGACCAGGGCGATGATGATGGAAAGCAAAACAGATAGCACAGCATAATGAATGTGTGCTTCCGTTTCGATTGCTGCCATTGCAATATAATGTGTACCCAGAATACTGCTTCCTAAAATGAGTCCTGACCATACCGACGTGCGCCATTTCCAGAATGTCCAAAACGCAACTAATGATCCGCTAATCGCTATTATTAAAGCAACAACAGAAAGTACAGCATCAAAATGAAAGCTAACAGGAACATAATAAGCAAGCATCGCAATATAGTGCATCGCCCCCACTCCAAGCCCCATTGAAGTTGCTGACAATGTGAGCCACAAATAATTGTTCCGCTGTTTTTTCATCATTTTGCTCACAATATCAAGTGCTGTATAAGAGGCAAGAATCCCTACAATGACAGCAAGAAATACGGTAAATTCATTATAGTGACCAGTAATTGAAATCATTTTCTTTCCTTTCACTTTAACGTTACTTCTTCTATCTAACTCTCCTTATAAGAACTATATTACGATCATTTATTCCGAAAGCAGACACATGAAATAGACGAAACTTACATAAGCTTCGTCCTCTCATCAGCATAACTATTTTAGAAGAAGCAGCATCTCTTAATTTGTCATTAACTGATGCAGCTGTTTTTGAACGTCTTGGATTTTTAATTTTGAGATATGAGCATATTCATCAATTTCTAAGAAATAAACAAGATATGTTTCATTTTTTGGTGTGATGTGCGAAACTTTCTGCAAATTTACGATATAAGACCGATGTGTTTGACTGAATACAGAAGGGTTCAAATACATATAGATATCACTAATATTTTCATATGTCTCATAGACACGTGATTGAGTATAGATTAAGCATTTTTTTCCGGACTTTTCAATAAAAATAATTTGATCAATTGGAATGTAATAAGTAGATCCATTAAATTTTACAGGCAGTCTTTTTAATTGCTCACCTGGCTTTTTTGACTGATTTTTATCAATTCCAATGGAGTTTTTTGCCCGCTCTAGCGCCATATAAAGTCTGGTTTTTTCAATTGGTTTTACAATGTAATCCAGTGCTGACAACTCGAATGCCTTCACAGCAAATTCATCATAACCGGTGATAAAAATGAAGTTTAAATTCGGCTTAATGCGCAGGCACTTTTTTATGGCATCTACACCGTTAATTGTAGGCATATTAATGTCTACGAGCAAAAGGTCTGGACTCTTAGCCATCACTTCCTGTACAAGCTGCTCTCCGTCTTTGCAGATGCCAATCACTTCAAATTCCGGAAGCTGTTCTATAAAATAATCTAAAATTTCAACCGAATCTTCGTTATCATCGGCAATAATTAAGTTGATTTTGTTCATCCTGACTCCCCCTAGGATACAATGTTAAAGTATAGTACGAACTATTGCCCATTCTGTTTTATGCATGTCTACACATCTTTATAGTGTTTTTATGTTGAGATGAATGATCTACACGGACGCTAATCGTTAATGGAACGCACAACGATTGTTCATGGGGAATATTGCAATAATTGTAGGTTTTCTAGAAGAAGAAATAAAACCGTTTATCTATTATCATTTATTTTCCTAACAATGATTTAATACCCTTTTTATAATCTGTAAATCAGCATGCCACAATCTTTATTTAATATTTTTAATAAAGGCGACACGCTATTTTCAATCATTTTGTCTTCTCTTACTATTAAAACATGTTCTACGTTCTTCCACCCATACTTTTATTCATTTTTTACTTTTTATTCAAGGTAATTACTTACATACAACCCTTAATAACCCTGTATTTGTAATTTCACTTGAAGAAATTTATGTATTTTTTATTCATTTTATTATAAAAATTCTAGCATATAACGTTATGAACTTACATATGTATTCCGAACTAGTTCCTTTTAGAACTATGATTATTATACCATTTCATAGTATAAATCACATATATTTAAAGGTGAAGACTTTCCATTCCTTTAAGAGTTCAAAGCTATTTATTTGTAAAATAAATCAATTCATTCCTCTCTAAAGGCTAATACATCTAATTATCCATCTATTATCTGTAAAAAAACAGGCCTAAAGTTATACTTCGGCCTGTTTTACTTTCATTTCTTATTTTGCATTTTTTACAATTTGCTGTGCCTGTTTAGATACAAAGAAGCGACCTTTTTTATCCTGTACCACCACGCTGTCCATCTGCATCTCTTTTCCATTTACAATTGCAATATTTTTATTTACCGGAAAACGTACCGTTCGCTTATTGTTTGTAACAACGAGCACAGGGTTGTTTTTATCTTTTGAGTCCACCGCTACATTTGAGCCTTTAAAAGCTTTATTTGCTTCAATAAATAATTCATTTGTTAACTCGTTTAAGTTAATATTCATTGACTTAGCCATATGTTTAGCAATATCCGTATTATCAAAGTGCCCCGTTGGTCGATTGACGCCGTATGAATACAGAAATACATCCTCACCCGTATGACCGCCCGTTGTGAATCCAAGGTTTGCTCGGTTGGCTAATAGCTTCGATAGTGTAGCACTGATTTCTTTTTTATCTCTTGCTTTAGTCAGCTGCGCTTTTTCCTCTGAAGTTAGATTTGATAAACCGTACAAAGCAGCTACTTCTTCTTTGTTTGATAAATCTTCTTTTAAGTTAGACGTAGCACCTTCTAACGTCATTTTTGCTTTTTTTAATGGATCAATATAAGCAGAAACAGGTGTGGTATCGTATCCTTTTGTTGTATTTGCATTACCGATTGAAAGACCGCTGTTTCCGTGATCGGCAATCGCAATAACCATCGTATTTCCATCTTTTTTAGCGAACTCTACTGCTTTGCCCACTGCTTCATCAAACGCTAATACATCGCTAATCATGCCTATTGGATCATTTGCATGAGCTGCCCAATCCGTTTTGCTTCCTTCAACAAATAAGAAAAAACCGTCTTTATCTTTGGAGAGTGTTGTTATTGCTTTATTTGTCATCTGAGACAGCTTCGGCTGTTCTGCTTTTGTCTGCGGTCGGTCCATATCATACGCTAAGTCTCGGTCGGCGAAGCTCCCCCAGATTTTTTTGGCGCGCGACTGCTCTAATTCCTTTTTATTTTCTACAAAGTCATATCCTCTTTTGTTTAATACATTGACTAAGTTTTCACCGTCTTTTCGGCTTTTTTCCTCTTTTCCTGGCAGAAGAGATTGCTTACCTCCTCCAAGTACTACATCAATGTTTTGATACACTTGCTGCTCCGCTAGCGTTTGAAAATCATCACGGCTGTAGTTGTGGGCTGAAAAACCAGCTGGTGTGGCGTGCTGGATTTCAGAAGTAGCCACAATTCCTGTCGCGCGCCCCGAAAGCTTTGCTCCTTCTAGAACGTTTGCTACGGGACGAAACTGATCTTCTTTTTCTACGGGTTTAACCCCAGGTGTATTCACTACTGAAGGGAGCACACCTACATAACCAGAATTTGATTTATTTCCTGTTGCTAAAGCAGTAGCTGCCGGAGCGGAATCTGTAATAGCAGATTCTGCCGAATACGCACGTACTCCCCCGGCCATCAGCTGATCCATATGTAACGGTTTTCCTTTGTACCATCTTGCAAGTGTAGTAGCATTTGAGCTCGTCCCGTCCATTACCATCATAATGACATTTTGAGGTTTCTTAGCTGACTTATGCTCCACTTTTGCTTCCGTTTGAATAAGAGAGTTTCCTACACCAAACGAGGCCAATGCTACTGCTCCTGCCAGTGTAATACCTGCTAATTTTCTCTTCATATAAATGTACCCGCTCCTTTATTTCATTATCTTCGACATGTCTAAAGTTACCATTCAAACGTAAATCTACTGTTTATCTACTGTAAAAGAGTGTAAAGTTTGTCTTTATATTCTTCCTTTCTTCTTGAGAAAAAATAGTCGAATAAAAAGGAAGTACATGAACAAACTACCAGTAATAGAAAGTCATGCGAGGGGCACGGTTATGTTTAAACATTTATTTAAAAAAAAGAATGCAGACGATCAGCCCAAAAAAACATTGGACGAACTGATTAAACAATTTAAAAAATCAAGTGATTTTACAACATTAGCTATTGGCTCGCAGCATCGAAAATACATCATTACGTATTTTAAGCAACTTGTAAACATGCAAAGTGTTGAAGATAAAATACTTGAGCCTTTTCAAAAACTAGACTTCACGTTAAGCAGTGTATATGAAGTTGAAAACGTTCTGCCGATTGAAGATATTTCTGTTACAAAAGATACAAAAGAAATTTTAGAAAAGATGCTGCGCGGCTATGTGATGTTTCAATTGCATAAAGACGATAAGCTAGTAGCGCTTATTAAAGTTCAAAGCTTTGATACGGGGTTTCGAAAAGAAAATGAAACGGAAAATGAGTTCAGCGTCGTTGGTCCTAAAATTGGTTTTGTAGAGGATTTAGATGTCAATCTCTATTTAATGAGAAAAACGGTCATTTCCGAAAACCTTATTTTTAAAGAACTCACCGTAGGAAATAAATCGAAAACGCGCGTCGTTCTTGTTTATTTAGAAGGCGTAACGAACCCTCAGCACGTGGACACTATGACGCAGCGCCTGGAAGATATAGATTTCGACGTCATTTTTGATAGTACAATGCTTGATCAATTAATTTCCGATAATTCTTCTACGGCGTTTCCGCTTTTTTTAACAACAGAGCGGATTGATCGAGTTCTGTTTAGTCTGTTAAACGGGCAAGCTGCCTTCTTTTCGAGCGGTTCACCCTACGCAGTTACGGGACCGTCAACGCTGCTTGACTTCTTTATTTCACCTGAGGACTACTATTTACCGTGGGTTCTAGGGTCATTTTTCCGAGTTATTCGTATTTTAGGCGTCTTTTTCTCTATTTTTGCTACACCTCTTTATGTAGCCATTGTTACGTATCATTATGAGATGCTTCCAAAAGATTTGCTCGGACCTATTATCTTTTCAAGGACCAACGTTCCTTTTCCACCGGTCATTGAAGTACTTTTTTTAGAAATCACCATTGAACTGCTTCGAGAGGCCGGAGCCAGGCTTCCAACAAAAGTAGGTCAAACACTGGGAATCGTAGGCGGGATTGTTATTGGGCAAGCAACAGTCGAAGCGGCGTTAACAAGCAATATTTTGCTTATTATTGTTTCACTGACAGCTTTAGCTTCTTTTACAACGCCTATTTTTAAAATGTCTAATACCATCCGGTTATTACGTTTTCCGTTTATTTTGTTTGCCACTGCGTTCGGTTTAGTCGGCATCACCTTTGGTTTTTGTTTTTTACTGGTTCATTTGCTTCGTTTAAAATCTTTGGGCATGCCTTATCTTGTTCCGCTTTTTCCGTTTCGTCCAACAGAGTATAGGGATACCTTTCTGCGATTGCCCTATAGTCATACAGCAAAGCGTCCAAGCTACTTGCGTCCTTTAGAACGCTTTCGCTATAACCCTAATAAAGCGAATAAGACTAAACGAAAAAGTAATTTAGATAATGAGTAAAGCGGGGAAACGTTATGAAGAGAATACTTATTTTATGCACTTGCCTTACTTTCTTAACGAGCTGTGCAGACCGTGAAACAATTGACGAAATTCAAGTAGTTAACTCCATAGGATATGATTATATTCCTCAAAGCAATAAAGTCAGAGGAACCATTTTATACCCTATCTATAAGTACGGACCAACGGAAGAACCTAGTATTATTGCGGCTACTGCTAATTCATCATTTGATATTCCACTTCGCTTAAACAATAAATCATCTCTTCCAGTTGCTTTTGGGCAGCTACGGAGCATCGTCATGGGAAAAGAATTTGCAACACACGGCGTGGATGAATTAGTAAATACAATTGCTAGAAAT
The DNA here is from genome assembly GCF_038005965.1 of Priestia sp. FSL W8-0524. NCBI lineage: Bacteria > Bacillati > Bacillota > Bacilli > Caryophanales > Bacillaceae > Priestia > Priestia sp. FSL W8-0524. Next base: position 956,188 of record NZ_JBBOUG010000001.1, on the reverse strand, counting down.
CCAGACCTTGGACGTAATATTAAATTAAGCATTGCAGATGGCAACGCACATGAATTATTGAGCTCCGTTACAAAAAAGAAAATTAAAGACTATCAGTTTATTTCTAATTTGATTGAACAAAATATCCGAACAGAAAACTTGCCTAACACCAATTTACAAATTTTTTTATTCAGTTTTTTTAGCGACGACCGCGACCCTTATCTTCCTGTTTTATCCCAAGAAAAGGATGCTATTAAATTAAAGGGGCTGGCGCTTTTTAAAGAACAAAAAGTCGTTACAACCATCGGAATGAAAGAAACATTTTTATTTAAGCTGCTAACGAGCGGAACAAAGCACGGCCGCTACTCAGTAAAAATTAAAGAAAGTGACCGTAAAGGCGAAATTATACTGCAAAACTTGCGCACCAAAACAAAGTATGAAATTAAAGGAAATCATCAGCATCCAAGTATTGTTGCGCACTTAACTGTTGACGGCCTTGTAAAAGAATTTCCTGGATGGATAGATTTAACAGACCCGACTCGTATTAAAATGGTTGAAAAAACGCTTCAAAAAGATATTGAAAAAGACGGGGATGCCTTTATTAAGAAGCTTCAGCGGCACAAAATCGACCCCATTTGTTTTACAGATTATGTTCGAAGTAAAACGCGAGGGTTTAACAGTGGAAAATTCAAAGCGCAATATCCGGATATGAATATTGAAGTAAAAGCTCGCGTTCATCTTATTCAAACCGGTATTAGCAACTAGGAGGAAGAAAAGATGCACAATACAATTAAAGAAGAAAATCAAGTTTCCCCTTCTTTTCTTTTTTTCTTAGTTCACTCTACTCAGATTGGCGTTGGAATACTAGGGTTTCAGCGTTACATTATTAAAGGAGCTGGATATGAAGCGTGGATATCTATCTTCCTTGCTGCAGTCAGCGTCTGTATTTTATTAGCGATGATTTTTAATATCTTAACTCGTGAAAACAGCGATATTGTTGATATTCACCGGTTATATTTCGGTAAATACCTTGGAGGAGCTTTAACTCTTGCGGCATCGGCTTATTATTTTATTTTTGCGTTAACCATTTACCGAACGTACGTAGAAATTTTACAAATATGGATGTTTCCACAGCTGGAAACATGGATTGTATCCCTTGTTTACTTACCTATTATTTACTATACAGTTTCCGGTGGGTTTCGTGTGATTACTGGAATTGCTTTTTTTGGGGTTATGCTTCCCTTACCGCTCGCACTTGCATTGATTTACCCGCTGAAATACGGGCACCTTAATAATTTATTTCCTTTATTTGACCACACGATATGGGAATTTTTAATTTCAACTAAAATGATGACTTTTGAGAATTTGGGATTTGAATCCGTGCTTTTTTTCTATCCTTTTATAAAAAATGGCGCTACTAGTCAGAAGTGGGGGCAACTTGGCATTTTGTTCAGCACTTTTTTATATTTTTGCACAGCATTAGTGTCATTTGCTTACTTTAGTCAAGGACAGTTAGCTCATACCATATGGCCAACTTTAACGATGGCCAAAATTATTGAAATTCCATTTTTACAGCGTTTTGAATATATTTTAATTGCTCTGTGGCTCTTAGTTGTTCTGCCTACTATTGCTGTTAGCTTGTGGTGTACAATTCGCGGATTTAGTAAAACATTTAATAAACCGCCTACTATTTTTCTCATATTAGCCTTAATTGCGCTCCTTGGCTTTTCTATTTTCTTTGATGACCGAGAAACGATTGATCAACTTAATACACGACTATCTATGACCGGCTTTTACTTTATTTATGGCTATATTCCTTTCCTTTTTCTATATAGCTTCATTCGAGCCAAAGTAAAACAAAAGAAAACACAAAAAGAAGAGCGTGAGCCAACTTTAAGTTGAATCACGCTCTTTTTTCATATTATTTTATTTGTTAAATAAAACAGCGTATTCCCCGTATCCTTCTTTTTCTAAATCTTCTTTCGGAACAAAGCGAAGAGCTGCTGAGTTGATGCAATAACGCAAGCCGCCTGCATCTTGCGGACCATCATCAAATAAATGACCTAAATGAGAGTTAGCCGTTTTGCTTCGTACTTCTGTACGAACCATATTATGACTAACGTCCATGTTTTCTTTTACTTCATCTTTATTAATCGCTTTTGTGAAAGACGGCCATCCGCATCCGGCATCATATTTATCCGTTGAACTAAACAATGGCTCTCCTGATACGATATCTACATAAATACCATCTTTTGTATGATCCCAAAATTCATTGCGAAACGGGGGTTCCGTTGCGTCATTTTGAGTAACTTCATATTGAATAGGCGTTAATGTCGATTTTAGCTGCTCGTCGCGGCCAAAGTCTTTCCAGTTTTCTTTAATAAAACGATCACGTCCAGATCCTCGTCGATACATAGCATAGCGGAATTTATTTTTCTTATAATAACCTTGATGGTATTCTTCCGCTTCATAAAACGGTTTTGCCGGTAGAATTTGTGTGGCAATTGGTTCAGAAAAACGACCGCTTGCTTCTAATTGTTGCTTGGATTCTTCAGCTAGTGCCTTTTGGTGCTCATTGTGATAAAAGATAGCTGTTCGATATGAATCGCCTCGATCCGCAAATTGTCCGCCTGCATCCGTTGGGTCAATTTGAGGCCAGTATAGTTCTAAAAGCTTTTCATATGGAAAAACTTCTGGGTCAAATGTAATTTGGACCGCTTCATAGTGGCCCGTTGTTTCTGAGCATACTTCTTTGTACGTCGGGTTCTCTTTGTGACCGCCTGTATAGCCAGATACAACTTTTATAATGCCTGGCTGTTCATCAAAGGGCTTCACCATACACCAAAAACAGCCTCCAGCAAAAGTTGCTACTTCATATTGTTCTGTCAAAAAGATGACCTCCTTCATGTATTCTTTCTATTATTATACGCTGATTTGATGTTCTCACCAACTAACTTGCTTCTTGTACTCTTTCCGTTTTAAGACAAAAAAATAATCAGTGAAGCTCATCTTCACTGATTATTCTTCCGCATTTAAAGCGCTTTATTTTTGATCACCTTTAATTTTGTGAAACAGTTTATTCATCGTTTCAATTTCTTTATCTGTAAAGTGCTCAAACCGCTCAAGGAAATACGCTCGTTTTTTTTCTTGAATCACATTAAAAATATCTTGCCCTTCTTTGGTCAGTTCAATATCGATAATACGTCGATCATTTTCAGACCGTTTGCGTGCAATGTAGCCTTTTGACAAAAGCAAGTCGGTTACCGCCGTAATGTGGCTTGCTGACACTTGAAGATACTTAGATAAATCAGTTGATCGCTGCCTGCCGGAATCAACCAGCATACGAAGCACCATAAATTCATTTGTTGATAGCTCTGAATTGTATACTTCATTAATTTCTTGGCGAAGCTGTCTGAACACAAAGCGAAACAGCGTCTCCATTTCTTGAACGAGCTCTTCTCTTTTTTTCACTTGTCACTCTCCTTAACGCTATCGCATGATAACGAATATGTATTTACGAAAGTATTTCACTTTCTTAACTTAATTAGTTTTATCAAATTACTAAGCGTTTCGTCAACTATTATTGAGATTTTTTTCCACAAGTCTGTACGAATTGATGTATTTTTCGTAAAATTCCATAAAAAAAGCGATTTACCGTTATGGTAAATCGCTGCTAATAGCTAAAAATACCGGTTAAAAAGCTTCTCCATCTCGGAACAGGCTTTTTACCTTTTAAGCTGTCTTCACTTTTCAACTGACTTTCAAGTTCCGCTACTCGATTTTCTAATTTCGTAATAACTTTATTTAATCGATCGATTTCTGAACGATGCTCTAAAATTTGAAAGGTCACTACTTCTCCCGCTTTTTCTTCTGTACGCTTTTCATTTTCAATCAGTCTTAAAAAAAGCTGATCAAGCTGCTTTTGCATATCTTGTGCACGTTCATCAGATATAACGACTTCCTCTTTTTCTACTACTTTTTCTACCACTTTGACGACGGCTTGACGATTGCGGTTTTTTTGAAAGTCTCTAAGTGCTTCAATATTTTCTTCTGTAAACTCACAGTGTCCCGATTCATTTCTCTCTAGCTCGATATCCGCCATTTTAACCCATTTTAATACCGTACTTGGATGTATTCCCAGCGACTTTGCCACATCCACCGTTTTCATCGTCATGTTCCATCCCTCCATTTTTTCATTTACTAGCCATTTCGAGAGAAATCTTTAAATCCCTTCATACGTGACAAAACTAGTATGAATTCGTCAAAGAAAGTGGACGTTCAACAAATGAAGAAAATGATGTCATTATTCCCTAGAAAAACTCGTATAAACCTTCTGCAAAATAACAAAATTCGCTCTGTGAAATCCCCTTGCCGTATCCCTTAAAAAAAGACGCGCGCTCTTTACCTGTAAAGATTCCGTCTTCAAAACGAACAGCCAGCGCCATATCATAACGAGCGTCTCATAAAGTTCCTCCGCTCCAGTCAATAACAGCTGTTATCTGACCGTCGTGTACAAGTACATTATCAATCGTGTAGTCTCCGTGAATAAGTACCTCTTGTTTGCATATCATGTTTTGCTTCTGCAGTTGTTTTAGCAGCCGTTGATTTCCGTCTACCTCATAGTGAGTTAAATTGTACTCTGCCTCTTGCAGCATTCGGTGGATCCACGGCTGCTTACTCACTAATCGTTCTGGACACTCAGCATTGTGAATACGAGCAAGAAGACGCCCCATTTCATAGACAACGTGCTCACGCTTTTTTTCATTATCTTCCTTCTCTAAATACTCTCTTACCGTCTTTCCTTCAAGAAATTCTAGCAGCATCCAGCTCTCTTCTGCTGTTTGAACGAATTTGTAAGCGATCGGGCTTTGACATTCTTCCAGAGCGCGTATATTTTTTAATACATAATATTCCTTATATAACCATTTTCTGTACTTTTCCCTTTTTGCCCGTTTTAAAACATATCTCCCTTTAGCGGTATGAAGAATACCGACATCCGATGTACACCCTTGCTTCGGAAACGTCACTTTTTCGATTTGCTTTACATACTCTTTTATCGAATGAGGAATTTCTTCTACTATAATAGGATGCAATTGTTCCACTCCCCTTTCTTTCTACATTCTCTTTTTGTTGCTCTTTCCCTACAAAAAAGTTGAGACATAACGAAATCACTTCAATTTAATACAAACAAATGGAGTAAGTGAGCTATTATGAAGCGCTTGTGACACCGCTGTTGATTTCCGTGCAAGACTTCGCTTTCCGCGGGCGGCGGGTGAGCCTCCTCGTCGCTTCCGCTCCTGCTCGGTCTCACCTATTCCGCTTTCCCCGCAGCAGTCTCCGTCTTTCCCTCCAATCAACAGCTAAAAGCAACTAACTGCATACTTGAAACCTACGTTCACTATTCCAGTAAAAAAATCCGAACGATTACTCGTTCGGACCTTCCTTCAACTAAACTACTTTTGCCCAGTCTCTTACCCTTTACCAAGCACCCAGCGGCTTTTCGTAAACATCGTATAACCAATCGTAAATAAAACAACCGTACAAACCGACAAGCTTCCTATTGTATAGACGAGACTCTGCATGTCGTAGACACCGTAGAGAAGCTGTTTCATAAGTGCAAATACGTTATAAATAGGAATTAAAAATCCGCTTGGTTGCAGTTCGTGTACGGATTTTCCCATCAGTAAAAAGTATGGAAGTATCGCTACCATCATAATTTGAGATGTATAGCTCTGCGCTTCTTTAACCGAATTTGCTAAAAGGCTAAGGATACATAATACTATGGCTCCTAGCAGCGCTAGCAGGGTAAGGGTGACTAAAAACGAGAAGATAAAGGTTGTAACATGACCCTTAAGCTGCAGTGCATCATTTAATATAGTTGTTAAATAACGTACAGAGAAAACAAATGCCAATGTAGACAAAAGGCCGCTTACGATACCGAATGTAGAGATCGTAAGCCATTTTCCAACCAGTAATTGCGTTCGTTTGACAGGAGCCATCAATAGAGCTTCCATCGTCTTCCGTTCTTTTTCACCTGCAAAAATATCATTGGCAGAAGGAAGAATGCCACCTAAAACGCCCATAATGATAATCATTGGCGCAAACATCGCAATCATTGTTAAAGAGCCGTCATCTTCTTTAGACACTCCTTTTTCAACCACATTAAACGGAGCTATCGTTTGACTATTCACATTTAGTTGGTCTAAGCGTTCGCTAACTATAGCTTCTCGATGTTTATTCAGTATATTTTGTATATACTCTGCGGTAGCACCTGAGTTCATGCTCGCTGAATCCGTATAAACAGTGACTTCTGGCGATTTCATCTTACGCACTTCTGAAGAAAAATCGTCTGGTAGCTTTAACGCCGCTAACGCTTTCCCTTGTTCTACAGCACTGAGTGGATTTCTGCTTTCAATTACTTTAATATTGTCATCGTTTTTTAACCAGTCGATCACACTGGCATCAGAATCTTTTGTAACAGCTACAGACATGGAATCTGTTTGATCACTAGCCATCATTTTGTCTGCAAAAAAGATAATCCCTACATTTAACAAAATAGGAATCAACACGCTAAAGATAATCGTTTTGCGATCTCGCAAACAATCAATCAACTCTTTTTTATAAATATGCCAAATCATATTAAGCCCCCCTCACGATACGCGACATAAAGATGTAGTTTAAGTCTGTACTTTCTTCTTCTTTATACAGCTGTTCATTTGTTCCTCGATAAATCATTTTTCCTTTATGAATCATGATGATAGACTGACACAGCATCTCCACTTCTTCCATAATGTGACTGGAAAAAACAATCGTTTTTCCTTCTCTTTGCAGACTTTTAATAAGCTCGCGAAACATGTTTGCTGATGTAATGTCTAATCCTGTAGTCGGTTCATCAAATAGGATAACGTCTGGGTTATGAAGAATAGTGCGTGCAATGGCTACTTTTTGACGCATTCCTTTTGAAAAGCCTCCGACGCGGCGATCCAAGTAGTCTTTCATTCCAAAACGTTTGGCCAGTTCCTCAATCCTTATCTTTGTTTCATGTTTGCTCATTCCATAAAACTTAGCAAAATAAGCTAAGTTTTCACGCGCTGTCAAACGGTCGTATAAACCTGTTTCACCGCCAAAAAGCACGCCGATTTTTTGCTTTATTTTATCGGGCTGTTTATGAATGTTAATTCCGTGAATGAACATATGGCCTTCCGATGGTTCAAGTACAGTCGACAGCATACGTAAAAGAGTTGTTTTCCCCGCTCCATTTTCCCCTAATAGTCCTACAATTTCTCCTTGTGCGATGGTTACATGAATATCTTGAACAGCTGCAATTGTTTGCTTTTTCTCTTTAAAATATTTCGTAACACCTTTGATTTCAATCATATCCGCTCTCCCCTTTTACTGTGATTGACTATATCTTAGCTTATTTTTTATACAGCATCTTCCATCTTGTCATAAAGAGGGTTTTTTATGTCGCGAAACGTCCTTTCCATCTTGTAAATCATGGTAAAATAGTGTGGTAATATCCAATAGAATGAAACAAAGAGGGTTTTTATTTATGAAGGTAGGATTAGTGGATGATCATTCATATGATTTAGAAAAATTGAGGATTTCTTTAGAAAGAGAAGATGATATAGACATACTTTTTTCGACTAGCAGCGCGGAGGAAGCTTATAACGAAATTAAAAAAAATGAAATTGATTTATTAATTACAGATATTGAAATGCCAAAGCTATCAGGTTATGAGCTTGCAGACTTTATCAATGCTTACGCGCTTGATATTCAAGTCATCTTTGTCACTGGGCACAGCGGCTTTGCCGTTCATGCATTTGAACTCAACGTTTTAGACTACATTATGAAGCCTTATTCTAAAGAGCGTCTGTTAAAAGGCATTCAGCGTTTTCATCAAAAAAAACAATCAACTCATACAAGAGATAAGCTTATTTTAAAACAAAAAACCGAAATGCAAGTGCTGAACAAACAAGATATTATATTTGCAGAGCGAACGGGTCGCTCTACCACCATCATAACGACAAATGGAGAATTTAGTACCTATCAATCATTAAACGAAATTGAAAAAGAATTAACAGCGAGTCATTTTCTAAGGTCGCATCGAGCTTTTATTATCAACATTTCCTATATTCAAAATTTCTCCCTGTATACTAAGCACTCCTACTCCGTGATGTTTCAAAGCACCGAAAAAACAGCTTTAATCACGAAAACAAATTTAGACATCTTGCAAAAAGAGTACTTTTAAAGGAGGCACTATTTAAAATGAAACTATTTTACACACTAGTTTTACTAACTGTTTTCGTGCTCCTCTTTTTTAAAGACCTGCCTGTTAGTTTACATCTCCTACTTAGTTCTTTTATAATTGGTTCATTTTTTATATGGAGAAAGAAATATCAAACGGCTCCTTCACTAACGATAAAAAAAGCAATCGTGCTGACGTCTTTTTTCCTGCTTTTATTTAGCCTATCTTCACCTCTTAGTATTGGCCTAACCGTTATCGCAATGATTGGTTACATGACCGACATGTTTTCGTCTTATCAACAATACATATTCGTAACCAACCGGGAAAGCAGTGCTTCACGTGAAATTCAAAAAAACAATGAGCTTTTTCAAGCGTTAAGAGCTGAAAGACATGATTTTATTAAACATGTCAGCGCCGTATCCTATCTTCTAGAAACAAACCAAAGACAGCAGGCACAAGAGTATATTCAAGATTACGTTGAAGCTTTGAATGATACCCATTCATATATTCAAGGTGAACATTCGCACGTTGCTTCTGTTGTACATCAAAGCAAGAATCAAGCACATACGTGGGGAATACATATGAATGTTCAATTAGATTCACCGTTATCACAGCTGCCTTTAAAGCACCTTGACCAAATGAATCTCATCATGAATTTACTGCATAATGCTTTAGAAGCCGCTCATTCTTCTGAGAAAAAAGAGATAACCGTTTCGAGTATGATTCGAAGTGGCATTTACATTTTAGAAGTCAGCAATTCTACCGCTCCTTTATCACGAGAGCGTCAAGATCACTTGTTTACTTCTTTTCATGTGACAGAAAAGAAAGAACGCCACGAAGGCCTTGGCACGTGGATCATTTCTGAACTTGTTTCCAACTACCACGGACGCTTGGAATATACCTATCACGATTTAACTCTTTCCATTAAAATAAAATTTCCGATAGTCGTTTCCTCAAAACAAGCAACATAGCCGCTATAGCCTAAGCGGCTTTTTTTCGTATGAGCCTCTTCTATACGCGCACACTATAAAAAGCACCGAAAAAAAGAAATATTTCACACTTATTTTAGCTCTTTTATCGTCACTTTTTTAGTTTTTGATTTTTTATATGCATATCTATTGCATTTCAAGTAAAAAACGAATATTATATATCATGTTGCTTTTAATGTTCGTTATTTTTGGAGGTTACTTATGTTTAAGTTAAAAGAATATAACACGGATGCTAAAACGGAGATTTTAGCTGGTATTACAACGTTTTTAACCATGATTTATATCGTCATTGTGAACCCAGTTATTTTGTCCAGCGCCGGCGTTCCTTTTGATCAAGTATTTACAGCTACTATTATTTCAGCAGTCGTAGCTACGCTATGGATGGCTCTTGCAGCTAACTATCCAATCGCTATTGCTCCCGGTATGGGAATGAATGCATACTTTGCTGCTTTAGTTGTTGGTTCAAATGGAAGTATCGACTATGCTACTGCTTTTTCAGCTGTATTCGTAGCGGGTATTATCTTTATCATCCTATCGTTAACATCGTTTCGTGAAAAATTAATTGAAGCTATTCCAAACAATTTAAAGCACGCGATCAGTGCTGGTATCGGTTTATTTATTGCTTTTATCGGGCTTCGTTCAGCCGGTATTATTGTTGCAAATAAATCAAATTTAATTGGACTTGGTGATTTGCAGTCTGAGAAAGTAGTTTTAACACTGATTGGACTTGCGATTACAATCATTTTATATACGCTAAATGTAAACGGCGCTTTATTCTTCGGTATGATTATTACCGGATTAATTGCTTTCTTTAGAGGACAGCTTTCATTTGATAAAGGTTTGTTTGCTTCCCCTCACCTTCCAGATGGCTTAATGATTTCAAATCCTTTTGCTGCTTTTGGAGATGTTATTCATCATGATTTGTACACAGTTGTTTTTTCTTTCTTACTTGTGACGATTTTTGATACAACAGGTACAATGGTAGGCGTAGCTCAACAGGCCGGTCTTATGAAAGGTAATAAGATGCCTCGCGTGCGTCAAGCATTGCTTGCTGACTCCTTTGGTACAACGATTGGCGCTTTATTTGGTACAAGCCCAACAACCGCTTACGTTGAATCTTCATCTGGTGTAGCAGCAGGCGGACGTACAGGTCTAACGGGCGTGACGGTAGCCATTCTATTTATCGTGGCAGCATTCTTTAGCCCGGTTGTAAGCTCGGTTTCTGGCGTAGCAGCTATTACTTCACCTGCATTAATTATTGTCGGAAGCTTGATGATGGGTGCTGTAGCTAAAATTAATTGGAATGACTTTGATGAAGCGTTCCCTGCCTTTTTAGTTGTTCTAGCGATGCCTCTTACATCAAGTATTGCAACAGGAATTGCGCTTGGCTTCATTTCTTATCCGTTAATGAAGCTGGTAAAAGGAAAAGGCAAACAAGTTCATCCGCTTGTGTATGTCTTTGCTGTTTTATTTCTCTATCAGCTCATCTTTTTACCGCATTAAAAAAGCTTGGAGATTTCTCTCCAAGCTTTTTTTTATTGAAAGTGATTGTTATTTTCTTTTGTTTGATAAAGGTAATTTTCCACATAGATTTGTTCTGCATCAGAAGCATTCTTTATCCCTTCTTCTGGATTTAGCTCGACACTTCTCTTTTTAGCTATATAATCCACTAGCGCCCCAAATCCTAAAAGACCGCCTATAATCCCAGCAAATACAATCCATATTGGCAATTGCTTCACGTCCCTTTTCTTTTAATTGTATCAGTTTCAGCGCAACAGGTAAATATTAACATGTTTTCTTCACTTATAAATAAAGCGCTTTTTACCAAATATACGTAAAAAACGTCTTTGTATTTGGTATACTAAACTCACGGCATGTTCTACAGAGAAAGGGGCTTAATTGCATATGAACAAACAGCTTGGAACGTTAATGTTTGTTATTTTTATGGTATTTGTCGGCTTTGGCGTGATCATCCCCATCGTACCTGAAGTTATTCGTGCCACGGGTGCAAGCACGGTCAATTTAGGGATACTAATGGCTAGCTATTCGATCGCATCTTTTATTACCGCACCTTTTTGGGGGAAGCTTTCCGATATAAAAGGCCGCCGTCCCATCTTACTTTGGGGCTTACTTGGCTTTAGCGCAAGCTTTTTTCTTTTTTCGGTGGCAGAAAACTCTCTGACTCTGATGTATACGTCACGCATCATCGGAGGTTTGTTTGCAGGAGCTGTTATTCCTTGTGCTTTTGCATACGCTTCTGATAGTACAGATGAAGAAAACCGCACGAAAGCAATGGGACTGTTAGGGATGTCAATTGGCTTAGGCTTTATTTTTGGACCGGCATTAGGCGGTGTCCTTTCGTCTTTCGGCTTGTTTGTTCCCTTCGTTATCTCTGGTATCTTGTCACTGATTATGACAGCGTTCTCATTCTTTACGTTAAAAGAATCGTTACGAAAAGAACCTCCTGCCAAAATACAGACATCCAGATGGCATGACTTCACGTCAGATTTTCAAGGAGCTATGAAGTATTTATATGTTCTTTCATTTTTAGCTACTTTTACGCTCGCTGGTTTAGAAGCTACTTTTCAATTTTTTCAAATAGCGAAAATCAATGCTACTCCCACGACAATCGGATGGATGTTTATGGCGAGCGGTTTAACTCAAGCCCTGATTCAAGGCGGTGTACTGCAGCGATTTAAAAAAGGAAATGAAAAAAAACTGATGGCTATTGGCTTATTGGTTTCAGCAATAGGATTTACGTCTATTTTGTTATCTTCTAGTGCCGTTAATGCTACCTTATTTCTGTGCATATTTACAGCAGGAAATGCCCTTATTCGTCCTTGTGTCCTCTCATTAATTACGATGAGAACCAAAGTAGGATATGGCTCTGCTTCAGGGTTAACTGCCTCAATGGATAGCTTAGGGCGTATTTTTGGCCCTCTGCTTGGTGCATTTGCCTTTAAACTCAATATGACGCTGCCTTTTATTATCGGAGCAGTTGTCACTTTAGCTGCTTTACTGCTGATTCAGCGTCATACAGCTCTAGATTATTCTGAGCAAACACTATCATCATAGAGGCTGAAACAAAAGTATTTTAGCTGAAGGAAGATCCGAACGATGAATCGAGATTCTTGATGGAGAATCCAACGCGTTCGGATTTTTTTATTGCTATGGTAAACGTAAGTTTCATGTATGTAGGTACTTCTAGCTGGTGATTGGAGGGCAAGGCGAAGACTCCTGCGGAAAGCGAAGCCTTGTAGGGAAATCAACAGCCGATTCCTACTAGCTCATGTAGCCAATTTGTTAGTCTTTGGATTAATCTAGCTATGTCTCAATCTCTTTTCATCGTTACTAACACAAGATTATCCGCAGCTGCAGTGTGTTTTATAATTGAAAACCGATGAGCTTCGTATAGCTTAATCGCAGGTGTATTTTTTTCGGCTGTGGAAACCATACACTCACATTCTGAATATCTTTGAAGTACATATGTTAAAAGACGGCTTCCGATTCCTTTTCGAAAGTAACGAGGACGCACAACAAGGCGGCAAATCGTTAATCGCTCATTTTCTTTTTCAAACGACAGCACGCCTGCTAGCTTACCTTCAATTATTTCTCCGATAAACACTTCCTTGCTTTTCATAACATCTTCTTTGCTTTCTGTAAGCTGAGGAATATCTGAAAAGCTAATGAGCCTTGCTTCTTCTTGATAAGCTTCTACTTGCACAGCTACTATTTGAAGAGCGATATCCACTCTTTGATGTTCGAGGATTTGAAGCATGAAAACCACTCCATTTCTTTCACAAATTTAGACAAATTCCATGTTTTCACTATATCCAAACACCTTCCTTGTACATATTGTATTATGTACCGAATTAGCCAGGAGGTGTTTATATGCATATCACTGCTGAAAGAATTAGAGAAGCAACAGAAGCACTTGCTTCTACTGAGCTTGAAACATTTATGTACCAAGAGCCAACTGCTCTTCACAGACGTTCTCGTCGTCGTTCTACTCGTCGTTCTACTCGCCGTTCTACTCGCCGCACTACTCGTCGCACTACTCGTCGCACTACTCGCCGCACTACTCGTCGCACTACTCGCCGTTCTACTCGTCGCACTACTCGCCGTTCTACTCGCCGTTCTAGCCGTCGCCGCTGTCGCTGCGGTTCACCTTGCTGCTCATATCCATGGTTTAATAAATCATTTGGCTGCTGCTTTAAAGGGCATGGCTGCCGTCGCTAACTAACTCTAAAGCAAGCCGAGTCTAAAACATACGCGGCTTGCTTTTTTCAAGATTTTTATTTTACATAATCATTCGTTTTACTCTTCTTAAAAAAGAAAACAAAGTATAATAGTGGGAAAGAATCTCTCTTAAAAGGAGGCCTACCCATGCACTTATCTTTTGATCATCTTGTTCATTTTTCACCTGATCCTATTAAAGCTCAGAAAGAACTAAACGAATACGGAATCAATGTTATTAAAGGCGGTACCCATGAAAAATGGGGCACTTTTAACACGTTGGCTTATTTTCACCTGAGCTATATTGAGTGGCTTGGGCTTACAGATATCGCATTAGCTCAAACAGTTACAGATAATGATCTTATTCAGCAGCTTGTTAACGAACATACGCCGTTTGGTCATTTTGGGCGATTTGCCCTTCGTACAGATGATATGGATTTGCTCATAACCGAGCTGAAAGACAAGGGCTACACTGTAAAAGGCCCTGTAGCGGGGTCTCGTCAAACTAATGATGGAGAAAGACTTCAATGGCAAATGTGTTTTATTGAAGATGACCATGATGCCCTCCCTTTTCCTTTCTTTATTGAGTGGGGTGAACCAGAAGAAAAACGCAAGCCAAAGCTAGCTGCTCTTTCTTCCCATCAAGCCGGTCAGCTGCAGCTAAAAAACATTTACTGTGCTGTACATAACCTTGAAGAATCCATCAGCAAATGGACAAAACTGCTGGACGTTCAGGCTGGCGAAAGCTACAAAGACTCTTTACTTGATGCACGTTGTCAAAAACTATATGTCAATAAAGGAAACCTTATTTTTTGCAGCGGAACACAAGGTGTTGTCCACGATACATTAAAAAAAGTTGGAGAGCGTCCATTTTTGGTTGAATTGGATCACGCTCTAACACCGCAACAAATTACCGTACAAGGAGCTTCTTTTAAATTCAACAAATAAACATCCGCGGGCGGATGTTTATTTCTGTGCTTCTTTTATAGCTTGATAAATGAAGTGAGGCAAAATCTCAAAGGAATACTGAACGTCTAATCTTTCGGTCCATTGATGCGCATCTCTTCCCAGCGGTCCAATGTTCAGCACCGGCATCTTCAGCTCCTCTAGCTCTTCTAGCGGGATATGATATCCTTTATTCCATAGAGGCATATTGGCTACTAACGTGTTAAATGTATGAAGCGGGTGCTGCAGGCTGGCATAGCTTAAATCCGAAATTCCGCCAAAATAACTTTGTTCAACTAGCTCCACTTGGAATTGCTCTTTGGCAGTTGCCTGTACGTTTGACAAAATCTTTTGTACAAAGAGATCATCATGTGAACAAACGGCCGGGTAAAAAGGCGGCGTAAAAAATAAGACTATCATCGGAGCTGCTTCTTTACATAAACCAGCTAAAGAGTTTACTAATTTAATGGTTTTATTTCTGTCATCATCTTCTTGTGCCAAAAGTGCCGCTTCCATTTCTTGCACATATTTTTCACCATGCTGTTTGACTGCATGAGTATAAAGTTCTTCATACGTCCATACGTTCACGTCAAGGGATGAACCCTCCATTCCCACAGCGTACTGCCGAGCAGCTTTATTATAATGTTTTTTTACATTCAAAGCCGCTTTGTCAGCCGATTTCAACAGCAGATCTGTTACTTCTTTAAGAGAGCGGTTTAACATAAATAAATTAAATAATACAACGGCAGAGTGCGGAACTTGAACGGAATACTCTTCTTTTAAATCTTTTTGTATCAGCACAGTAGGAGGTGGACTCGTTTCATCTCTTACTTTTTCGCAAAAATCAACGTTTAGTTCTATTTCTGTTGTTAAATAAGAAGCTAGTAAATTAGCATTCAAACCAGCTAGCGGTTCCCCTACATGAGTTTCTTTTCCATAACACAAAAAGCTTGGCATGATCTTGCCAATCGATCCTGAGTACACATAGTTCGTTTGATCACCAGGATAGCGGCTGAACACTGGTTCTGCATTTAGCATGAGAGAAAAATCCAGCTGATGTTTGCACGCAAGTTCTAAAAGAACAGGCACTGCTTTTCTCATTCCGAGCGAATTTACTTCTTCATCCGGTACCGACAGAAGCAGGATGTTTCCGTCAAACTCTCCGTTGCATGCTCGTTCAATCATACTGATATGCAGAGCAATACCTGCTTTCATGTCCATCGTTCCTCGGCCAAAAAGCCAGTCTCCTTTTATCATATCTTTTTGTACGTGCGCCGGAACTTGTTCCATATCATTATAAAAAGTACTCGTTAACGTATCAGCGTGAAAAGCATCCTTTTTCCACTGTCCATAATCTTGTACATCCACTACGTCGTAATGACTGACTAATACAACTGTTTTATTCGTATTTTTCCCTTCAACAAAAGCTGTGACAATCGATCGCCCGTCTCCTGTTGAATGAAGCTCAACTTGCTCGTTTTTTTGAAAGTAAGGCAGCTTCAATAAATACGCCGCTATCGATTCAGCCATTTCCACTTCTGCCATCGTTCCTGTCACGCTAGGTATAGAAACCAATTCGCTTACAAGCTTCTTTAACTGTTCTTTTGTTTGATACAAAGATGTTTTGTTCGACATACCCTTCATCTCTTTCCTTTTTCTAAATTTTCCATCAAACAAAACGATTCGTCAATCCCTTTGACAGAGACCCTTTCATTCTATCCCTATGTATCATAGTATGCGCTTCCTTGACGCACATGATAAAAAAAGAGTGCGCGGCTAGGGCTAGCACCGCACACTCTTTTTTTACTTTTCGTCATCTTCTAAAAAGTCTAGGATACGATCAATAAGCTGTTCGCTTCCTGCATCGTTTCCATGTTCAAGAGACATTTCCATTTCAATGCTCCTTTCATAAAATATTCTTGTTTTATAACATACCACAATTCATTTCGAATGTAACCTTTAATTTGTGTAAAAATTTCGACAATTTATGATTAATTTTAAAACCTAGTGAGTAATGATTATACCCACCAGATTCTTCAATTGTCAAAAAACATGCTTTCTATTTAAAAACACTTTAAAAATAGAGGCGCGAGCAGACTTCTATAAAAGACAGCCTACTCGCTCAAGCTTGGAACAGCATGATGAATAAATTTCTAGTTCATTTGCTTTTTGTACATCTTTAATATCTATGCCTACAGCATATGTACGAACATGGTTTTCGACCACAATTTCATAAAATGTTTCTAATTCACGATAAGCTACTTGATAATGCTTTCCTAATAATTTTACGGCTTCCTTTAATGCTTTCTCTCCTGTATGTGCTGCAACTGCTGTATGACTCATAAAACCCTCTCCTTTTAGAAAAATAAAAAAAACTCATTTTGCTTTGATGCAAAATGAGTTTTTCACCCGTTTTATCACCCAAAGCACATGCTTTGCTGGTAGGAGCACCTTACATTCGTAGGTTGCTGTGGAGTCAAAGAGCCAGATCTCTCGTCCACTCGTGATAACTTTTTTAATTTAAAATTTATTTTATCAAACAATTCCATCCGCGTAAATAGAAAAATAAAAATATTTTAATTTTTTTGGTAATGGAATGAATTCAAAAAGTCAAAGCTTAGATTAGCAAAATAAGAAGCTGCTACAAGTAATGCCTCTTCATTTAATGAAAAAGAAGGATGGTGCCATTCATATTCTCCAGCCGTACCCATCCATACAAAAAATCCTGGTACACGCTGCTGATATACGGCAAAATCTTCTCCTCCAGGCGATTGTTCAGCTTCTACGACTTGATAACTAAGATTCTCTGCAGCGTTAATAACCAATTTTTCCAGCGTATCATCATTGTTTACTACAGGAAGATACGGATACCATTTAACGTCTACTGAAGCCCCGAAAGCTGCTCCAATCCCTTCAGCAGTTCGTTTCATAAGAGCCGGTATTTTTTCTCTCGCTTCTTCTTGAAAGGTACGCACCGTTCCTTCAAGCGTTACTTTGTCAGGAATGACGTTCCACGAGCTCCCTCCGTGGATTTGAGTTATGCTGACAACAACATTTTGAAATGGGCTGAGATTACGGCTGACAATGGTTTGTAAACTAGTAACAATTTGACCAGCAGCAGCAATCGGATCTACTGTTTTTTCTGGAATACCTGCGTGACCGCCTACTCCTTTGACGTCAATTTCAAAACGATCAACGCTTGCCATTAAAGGTCCCGATTTGACACCAATGGTTCCTACAGGAAGATTCGGTTTGTTATGCATTCCAAATATCGCTTCTACTCCTTCGAGCACACCTTTTTCAACGAGCATTTTTGCCCCAGAAGCCGTTTCTTCGGCCGGTTGAAAGATAAATCGAACCGTACCGCAAAGCTCCTGCTGACGCTCTTTGAGAAGAATGGCTGCTCCGATTATAGAAGCCGTATGAAAATCATGTCCGCATGCGTGCATAACACCGTTCACTTCAGAAGCAAATGGCAGATTGGTTTTTTCTTCAATTGGCAGCGCATCAATATCAGCTCGAATAGCGATAGTAGGTCCCGGCTTTCCTCCCACAATTTCCGCTACTGCTCCCACGTCTAAATGGAATGCATCCGCTATAGAAATATCGTAGTGCTTTAACCACTTTTTAATACGTTTAGTTGTTTCATATTCTTTCATTGAAAGCTCTGGAAACCGGTGCAGCTCACGGCGTATGTCTATTAGCGTATTTAGTAGTAATTGATCTGTCATATTTATCACTCTTTCACATTTCTTAATTTAGACCACTTCTCTATCTTTTACGACAAAGAGTGTACCTCATTGAATTTTTTATAAAGAAATACGGTCGTATAGCCTTGTGCAAGGTGCTTTTCTTTAGCTTGAACATATCCTTTTCGTTCATACATCTCAACTAACCAAGGATGTTCTTTTGCTGTTCCTAAAGACACACCTGGCGATTTAAACGTATTCTTTATTACCTCTTCCTCTACTAGATGCAGCAGCTTAGATCCAACGCCTTTCCTGGCAAGCGACGGGTCCACTGCAAACCACCAAAAATGCGGAACAGCAAACGGACCTGGATGTTCTCCCCAAGGCATTCGTATAGATACAGTGGCAGCGATTCTTTTATCTTCTTCATATACATAGCAAAGGTTTTGAGAAATATTTTTCTTAACGAGGGCAAGATCAGCAGTAGCTGCTAAGAAAGGAATGCCTAGCTCTCGAATAGGCTTATATGCTTGTAGAGTTAAGTTCAATAAGTTATCCGCGTCGTCATTTGTTGCCAAACGGAATTCATTTTTCATCTCTTTGTCTCCTTATATAGTACTTAAATATTTTATTTAACTTATAAGTTTACTAAGAATTAAAAAAAGGCAGACTGCCGCCTTGCGTACTCACTATACAACTGCTTTGATAACGTGTCAATTCTATTTATCGTTTTCTATAAAAGATATAAATAAAACAAATACACGCAGAAAACTGCGCGTATTACGTACATATCAAGATAGACTTCAGGACTCACTTACCGTAGATTTTAAATTAGCTGCCAACATCACAAGTTCTTCTATAGATGCTAACTCCTCTTGTGAAGCCGCAGCTACTTCTTCAGCGTAAGCAGCTGCTTGTTTAGCAACCTCCGAAAGGGCCATGACAGACTCCATTACCTTAAACGAATACCCATCAATCTCTCCTGTTGCTTTTGTCATTTTGTTCATTTGTTCTTGAGCGGCAAAGACATCTTCCATAATTATGGAAAACTGTTGCGTTACATCTTCGACAGTGGCAATACCAAGCGTGACTTCTTCCGTATTCACTTCCATGTTTCGATAAGCCCGCTTTGCCTGTACTTCAATTTCTTTTAACAAATGACTGATTTGTATAGCGGACGTTTTAGATTCTTCCGCTAGCTTACGTACTTCCCCTGCCACTACAGCAAAACCTTTTCCATGTTCTCCAGCCCTTGCAGCTTCAATAGCAGCATTAAGTGCAAGAAGATTTGTTTGTTCAGCAATTCTTGTAATCGTATTAATAATGCGGCCAATCTCTGCGGAACGATCTTCGAGTCCCTTTACTTCACTGGTCGATATCTTAACGGTTTCATAGATTTTATTCATTTGATTCGTCACATCTTTCACCGCAACATTTCCGGTAGAAGCATGTTCAGAGGCTCTGTTCATCGATTGTTGTACCTTTGAAGAATGATCAGTCATTTTCTGAAGCAGCTTGGCCATATCCACCATAGCCTGCTCGGTTTCAACCACACTTAGCAACTGCTTATCAGAACCCGCAGCAATTTCTTGAATAGACATCGTAACTTCTGTCACAGCTGTTTTTGTTTCCTCCATGCTTACAAGCAATTGCTCTGAGGAATGACTGACCGTGCTCTTTGTTTTACTTATTTTCTGACGCAGTATTCTCATGTGAGTCATCATTTCATTAAGTGAAGATATGAGTGTACTAATCTCATTTTTCCCTTTCAAAGGAACAACATCTACAGATAAATCGCCGTTTGAAATCCCTTTCATTGTTTTTGACAAATTTTCAACCGCAATTATGTAGCGACGTATGATAAAATAGAACACGGTAGTTGTAAAAGAAACAAACAGAAATGTAATCACTAGCGTAATCGAAGCTGCTTGCTCTTGTTTCACAATAAGATAATAATTGGTTACTTCAATTACAGTAGATGTTATGGCCATCATGGCTGCAATCATACATAGCATTTTCATGCGTAAACTTTGAAAAGCTTTTTTCATTTTTTCATCCCCTATACAATCTAAAGACATAGAATGTCTAATCTATATTAGTAGTATCGGCATATTTTTATATTTTTTTGTAAAAACTAAAGAAGAATTGAAACAATTATTATTGGCGCTTTTCCACTAAATATTGGAATACATATCTTCCTGCAAGGCGCTGCAACAGCAGTTGATAACTGTCTGATTATTCTTTCATTTGACCAAACTCTACCTTTGCTTATAAAATGAAGATTTGTAGAAAGGAGTACGAAAAATTTTATGTATACGTATCAAACAGGCAATCAAACAATTGACTACAAAATTGAAGTCGTTCCAAATAGAACCGATATCACGGTGCAAATTTGTGACAAAGAAGGGGTAAAAGTTATTATCCCAAGAGGTCTTAATGAAAACAATGTGCGTTCAATCATCGCACGCAAAGCAACATGGATTTTAAAACAACTAAACGGTTCACAACCAGCTGAGGAAAAGCCAGCTGCTCCAAAGAAAGAAGCAGTAAAAAAAGAAACAGCTAAAAAAGAGGCTCCTAAAGCAGCAGCTTCTGCAGCTAAAACTGGTTCTTTTGAAGAAGGAGACAAATTCCCTTACCTAGGGCGTCAATACCGCTTAAACATCGTTCGTGGAGATGTAGCAAAAGCTGAAATGACATTCCGTGCAAAATTCATTGCTACAGTACCTGAAAGCTGGAACGAGCAGCAAACAAATGAAGGTATTGGACAACTATTAACAGAATGGTACCAAGGCCGCGCAGGTGAAAAATTCCAAGAAGCTTTGAAATCTGTTAAAAAAGCAGCTGACAATGCTCCTGAATCTGTTAAGTGGGACGAGTTAGGTGAAGAATACGCTACGACTCAAGATAATACAATCGTATTAAACTGGCGTTTGCTAACAGCTCCTCTTGCAACAATTGAATATGTCATTGCTTCTCAATTTACAAATGCAGATGAGTTATTCGAAGATGCAGCTGAACGCAAACAGTGGTTAAGCGATAACACCCTAAACGCATTTTAAGTTTATACATAAAAAAAGCACGCGGCGAACGCGTGCTTTTTTTATGACAATGAAGCCTTATACCTACTCCCTTCCCTCAAAAATCCCCCTCTATCAGGTCTTTGGACATGTCAAAGCTTCTACACCAATTGATATATTGTGTTTTAAAAGAAAGATATATATAATCAAGAAAATGTTTGATTTTGTTTAAATGTGGATACGTATACCTATAAGCAAGATAGCAAACACTTAAGATGAGTGGTTACGCTATAAAAGTTGTAATGACCATGTAAAGAAAGGAAGTGCAGCTTATGAAAGGACAGAGCTTTTTTATTTTAGGACTTATATTTGCTCTTATCATTGCTGTTTTAGCTGTAATTAACAACGATCCTGTACAATTTAACTATGTATTTGGTTCACAAAAATGGCCTCTTATTTTAATCATCTTAACAACGGCTGTGTTTGGAGGAGTTGTTGCTGCTTCATTGAGCTTTGTAAAAATTGTTCAACTAAGAGGACAAGTGAAACAGAAAAACAAGCGAATTGCTGAACTAGAAGAAGAAATCAAGCAGCATAAGCCTGTTGAGCCTGTTATAGAAGAAGAACCAAATCAACCAGCTACTCGAACTGAGCGCGCTCAGTTATAATAAAGAAAAGTCGTTATTTTAAAGAATAACGGCTTTTTTCATTTTTTGTTCCGCCAAGCATATTTTCGGGATACACGCATAAACAGATAGATATGGAAAACTTTAGTTCTGAATGGTACAATCAACACTGTTATATCTCTATGAAAAACCTAAATTGATAGTCTTACCGTTAAGAAGGTGTTCATCCATTATGATCAATAAAAAAATAAAGCGTGAAATTCTTACATACACAAGCGTCATCCTCGGCACCGTTTTGCTTTCTGTTGTCGTTCAGCACTATTGGTTTCAGCCCTACACTGTAAAAGGCGATTCTATGAAGCCTATTTTGCACGAAGGCAATCGAATTATTATTAACAAACACAGCAAGCTGGAGCGCTTTGATATTGTCGTGTTACAAGCTCCCTATAGCAGTGATTTTCTAGTAAAGCGGATTGTGGGCTTACCTGGAGAAACGGTCGAATACAAAGATGATGTTCTGTATATAAATAACAAGGTCAAAAAAGAGCCGCATCTTCATAAATACTTGTCCAAAGTGCCCGTTTACGAGCGATTCACCGAAAATTTTTCAACGTACGAACTGTCTCCAGACGGCACGATACCCGATGGATACGTATTAGTGCTAGGTGACAACAGACGTATCAGCCGAGATGGAAGGCATTTTGGCCTTACTCCTATCTCTTCAATCATGGGAGAAGTCAACATGAAATACTGGCCTTTAAAAGAAATGACTTTTATGCATTAACACATAAAAAGAAAGCTCAAAATTGAGCTTTCTTTTTATTTTGGATTTTCTTTGTTTTCTACATGCTGTTCTTCTGCAAATTCTGTGTCATACGCTAGTTTTCGCTTAAAAGCCGGACGCGTTCTCGCTGTATGTTTCGTTTCAATATGGTTGAATAAGTAGCGGTGAACAAAAACTTCAGCAAATGTAATAATAGCTGCAGAAATAATACTTCCCCAAGCAATTTGAACGTAACTGTCTAATAACAATGTTCCAAAAATCCATACGCTCATATACGTTAGAACAAATTCAACAATAATGGCATCGCGATTTCCCACTCGAGGCAGTACAATTCGATCCACTACTAGATATGTCACAACTGTCGTTAACAAGCTAAAAGAAATAATGTCTCCGATGGTTGCATCAAAAAACAAATCAAGGCCTATACCAAACGCAATAAGTGCCGCTGCAAATTTAATGAGCAATAATGTTGCATGATTCATATTTGAACCCTCCTTTTTCTATATTAATTTGAACAAAAATAGGGAAATTAATACCTTTTTTGCCAAGAAGGGTATAATATAAGCAAAGCCAGTACGTTTGAGACAGCTCTAGCGTACAACAACGATTTGGGAGATGTTGTAATGATTGTACTAGAAAATAGCGAAATGAAAGTCAGCATTGAAGAAAAAGGAGCGGAAGTTGTAGAAGTATTTCATAAAGAAAAAGGCCTGCAGTTTATGTGGAGCGGAGACCCCGCTTATTGGGGACGAGTATCGCCCGTATTGTTTCCAATCGTAGGCCGATTAAAAAATGATCAGTATACCGTTGATCAGCGCGAATACTCTTTGCCTCAGCACGGCTTTTTACGTGATTCTACTTTCAGCGTGATTGAGCAAACAAACGAAACAGCACGGCTGAAATTTGCCACAAACGGCCGGTTTAAAGACGTATATCCATTTGAATGTTCAGTTGAAATTAGCTACCGTCTGGAAAACAATCGATTAACGTTTCAGTGGAAAGTAGTAAATGAAGATAAAGAGGATATGTATTTTTCAATTGGAGCCCACCCTGCTTTTCGTATTCCGCTACGTGAAAACGAGCAGATTTCTGATTACTTTTTAGAAATAGAGCCTTCTGAAACTACGCCGAAGGAATTTGTATTAAAAGACGCTCTTATTCATGAAAAAGGGGCTGCAGAAAACTTGCACAAGCTGCCGCTAAGCGCAGATTTATTTGCAAATGACGCGTTAATTTTTAGCCATATTGACGGAATTACAATTAAATCACCGGTTAATGAAAATCAAATTAACGTTCAGTTTAATGATTTCCCTTATGTCGGTATTTGGTCAAAATATGATGCAGAAAATCATACAATCGCTCCTTTTCTTTGCATCGAACCTTGGTTTGGAATTGCAGATACGCATGACCACAACGGAAATTTCAAAGAAAAATTAGGCATCAACCGTTTATCAAAAGACGGTGTATTTCAAACAGAATTCTCTGTTTCCTTTAGCTAATGCAACAGAGAACATAACAAAATCAATCCAACCTTGAGACGAACAAATGGGGTCAATGATCTGGACTGCGTTCACCATAACAATGAAAAGCTCCGAACGATTACTCGTTCGGAGCTTTCTTCAGCTAAACTACTTTTGTCTCTGCGTCTTTTTATATTAATTATTTACAACATCGCTATTTTTTAGCGCATGTACTTGCTCTATTAGCTTCTGAACGTATTCTTCGCTGAGTACACCTGTTGCTCCTCGAATAATTTCAGTCGAATAGTGATCCGGAGGTGCAACTTCTTTTTCTTTATTTAACACAAAAAAAGTAAGAACATGATCCACCATCTTACCTTCATGCTCGACAGAAATAATAGCAGGACGATAGCCGTTATTATCTACCCCTTCTCTGCCGTAAAGGTACGTAATCGCTTCAGGCGGTACGCGGTACAGTTTGCCTTCAACAACTCCGCCTTCTTCAACCATGTCTGCACGTCCTCCGTCATGAATAACGTGGTTATATCGAAGCGTATAGCCTTTAAAAACAGCTCTGCCAAGACAGTCTTGGAAATGCTGATCAACGCCGTGCTTAATAAAACGATCGTTATCCATACATGAACCGTAAGCAAAATACAGCATGCCTTCTAATAAATCTTCTTTCCATACGCGCCAGTTTCCGCCTGGAATAAATTCTTGCAGCAGAGAACGGTCTCTTGCTACATATACAACGGCTTCAAATTCACCTTGGTCCGTTTCAACCGTTTGCACAACTTTATCATATTCATTGTCTTTATGACCTTCATGAATGTACCCTTCTAATTCATCAAGCGCCTTCCACATAAGCTGATCGGTCACTTCATATACTTCTCCGTATACAATGTGTTCACTGTCGATATCAAGCATCGGATAGCCTTGCTTAGTATCATATAATTTCCCTTTCGTTTTTGCCTGCTTGGCAATTGAGCGCGCATGATGCAGCAACCCGTGATTACCTTCTCCTTCAAGAAGCGTTCCGTATACGAATAAATAATTGCACATACTCCTTATTCCCCCTCTTTCTCTTCATAAAGCTCTAGCGGCAACCCGTCCGGATCAGCAAAAAATGTGAATTTTTTTCCCGTTAGTTCATCTACCCTAATAGGTTCCACATCAATCCCTTGCTGCTCTAGTTCACGCTTGGAATCCTCTACGCTTTCAACCGCAAAAGCTAAATGGCGTAAGCCGCACGCTTCAGGTCTTGAAGGACGCTGTGTCGGATTTGGAAACGAGAACAACTCAATTTGATAGCCAGGAGCTACTTCTAAATCTAGCTTATATGAATCTCTTTCTTTTCTATATGTTTCTTCTATAATCTTGCATCCTAACACATTTACATAAAAAGCTTTTGAACGTTCATAATTACTTCCTATAATGGCTACGTGGTGCATTCGTTTTAAATTCATTTCATTCTCCCATAAAAACCCTTTTCTAATCATCCTACACAAAATGCCGGCAAACATCAAATAATTACGTTATCACCTTTGACTAGAGTGATAAAAGTCACGGACATAGTGTCTCATAACAAGTAATATAACAACGAGGTGAATAACATGATTTCGTTAACATTTAAATCTAGAATTGACAGAACTCAAAATTTAGATTCGTTAAAAGAAGAAGCTGCTATTATGCACCGTATTGCTGATCAGCTATCTCCAATGAGCTCTGAGTTCATAGAATATACTGAACGTATTCAATATGTGTATGAACGCATGCACATTATCGTACGTCATCCTACTAAAAAACTCGCTTAATATAAGCGAGTTTTTTTATAAAATCTTTGTCAAACTACCTTATTTTGAGATATACTGAATGCTAATAAAAAAATGAAACTTTTTGATCTTACGCGCGTATACTTAATTACGATAGGATAAAAGATAAATAGTTGCGTAGATAAAAACCATCACGTGATGGTTGACATAGTTAAAGGAGGTGGTATTCTGATGGGGTTGCGACATACAAAATTGGCGAACTTGCAGAGATGGCACATGTAACGAAGCGCACGGTTGACTATTATACTAACATTGGGTTGTTAAAAGCAGAACGCTCTGCTTCTAACTATCGCTTTTATAACGAAGAAGCGCTGAAACGTCTTTACTTAATTGAAAAATTAAAAAGCGAAGGCCGTTCTCTTGAAGAGATTTCTTCTCTCTTTTCTGTAGAGCAATCCGAGAATAGCCACTCCAAAGACGAATTAGCATCCAAATTTTACGTACTAAACGACAGTTTAAAAGAAGTTGCACCGCTTATGGAAAAGCTGAATGAAGAAGATCGAAAAGTAATGATGAATCGGCTTTCACCAGAAAGCGTCACTCTTTTGCACTCTTTACTGCTGCTGCTGTCGTAAATTTATTATTTACAGGAGGTGTTTACTTACTTTATAGCACTATAAAGTAAGTATATTCATTGATAACCATTAACTTAATTATTTTTGCGATTTTAATTGTACTCACTGCTTTTTTCGTTGCTTCAGAGTTTGCAATTGTGAAGCTTCGTAGTTCACGGGTAGATCAACTTGTTGCTGAAGGCAAAAAAGGAGCGAATGCGGTTAAAACCGTAACGACACACTTAGATGAGTATTTATCTGCGTGTCAGCTTGGTATTACGATTACTGCTTTAGGACTCGGTTGGTTAGGAGAACCGACTGTTGCGAAGATTTTGGAACCTCTGTTTGAAGAACTTGGTGTTGCTGCATCTTTAACACATATTCTTTCATTCATTATCGCATTTGCGCTTGTAACGTTTGTTCACGTAGTCGTTGGTGAATTAGCGCCAAAAACATTTGCGATTCAAAAAGCTGAAACAGTTACGTTATTGTTTGCTCGTCCGTTAATTTTATTCTATAAAATCATGTTCCCTTTCATTTGGTTACTAAATGGTTCTGCCCGTTTGTTAACTGGCATGTTTGGATTAAAGCCAGCTTCAGAGCATGAACTTGCGCACAGTGAAGAAGAGCTGCGCATTATTTTATCAGAAAGTTTTAAAGGCGGGGAAATTAACCAGTCTGAATATAAGTACGTGAACAACATTTTTGAATTCGATAACCGTGTTGCTCGCGAAATCATGGTACCAAGAACAGAAATTTCAGCTGTTTCTGAAGACGACAGCATTGAAGATTTCTTAAAGCTTGCTGTAGAAGACCGCTACACCCGTTACCCTGTTACCGTTGACGGAGACAAAGATAACATTATCGGCTTAGTCAACGTCAAAGAGATTCTAAACGATGTCGTAATTAACGATGCGTTAAAAAAGCAAAGCGTGAAGCTTTATATGAATCCTATTATTCAAGTAATTGAAACCGTAGCGATTCAAGACCTACTGCGCTCGATGCAGAAGAAACGTACGCATATGGCCGTGTTGATTGACGAGTACGGCGGTACGGCTGGTATCGTTACCGTTGAAGATATTTTAGAAGAAATCGTTGGAGAAATTCGAGATGAGTTTGATACAGATGAAAAGCCGCTTGTTCAAAAAATCAACGATCAGCACTTTGTCTTTAACTCAAAAGTACTGCTTGAAGAAGTCAACGAAGTGCTTCATATCGAAATTGAAAACGATGATATCGATACAATCGGCGGCTGGATGCTGATGCAAAATATCGATATTCAAGAAGGCGAATCGTTCAAACTTTTTGGATACGAGTTTATTGCAAAAGAAATGGACGGTCACCAAATGAAAGAAGTGGAAGTACGTGCCCTTCCTGAGGAAGAACGCGTGCAGCCTGAAAGCCATTCACCAGAACAAGAAGTTACACAAGCATAATAGAAAGAGCCACTTCTTCACGAAGCGGCTCTTTTTTTATGATTGCTTACACTTAATCATGCAGCAGCTTATACACAACGTTCTCTTCTGCGTCTTCCCCAGTCTTTTCCTTCGCTTGGTCCATCGTGCCGACAAACTCCAGCTTTCCTTTCTTTAAGACGGCAAACCGATCACACACGCCTAAAATTTCATTCAAATCATGGGTGATATAGATAATCGTCTTTCCTTTTGCCGCCAGCTGTTTAATATAACGAATGATCTCAAGCTTGGACTGCAAATCAATTCCGACTGTCGGCTCGTCCATTAACAAAACGGACGGTTCATGAATAAGTGAAACGGCTATATTCAGCTTTCGCTTCATGCCTCCTGATAAATTTTTCACTTTTTCCTTCCATCTTCCTTCGAGCTGCACAGCTGAGCAAAGAGACTGAAGCTGTTCATTCGACAGAGAGCGTGAAGTCATTTTGCTCCACATTTTCATGTTTTCTTTTACGCTAAGCTCTTCCCACAGCGCTATGTCTTGTGGAACGTAGCCAATGACTTCTCGTATCGCTTTTTGATTTTTCTTAAGCGATAAGCCTCCAATCGTGACATTCCCGCTTGAAGGAGCCGTAATGGTAGACAAAATAGACAGAAGCGTTGACTTACCAGCGCCGTTTGGTCCTAAAAGACCAATGACTTCTCCACTTTCTACGGTCAGCGTAACATTTGCTAACGATTGTTTTTTTCCGTATGTTTTGCTAACATTGTTAATTTCAATCATTTAATGCTCCTCACATTCCACACTATTTTAAACGTGCACAAACATATGCATCCAATGGAAACAGCTATCTCTTTCCAAATGAACGTAAGCGGCAGTGCATGCTGATACAGAAGCAGATGCTGCGGAAGCCACTGACTTATTCTTTCAATCGTTGCAGAAAGCTCTCCTACCGGGAAAAAGCTCCCTCCTATTATGCTGAGTCCTGTGACTGTGACGACGCTGATCATATAATAAGAGCCAACTCGCTGACTTTCACTTGCAAGCCACGTGCTAAAAGCAACGCATGTGATCACATAGATACACATATACAGCAGCACACCGTAAGACTCTGCTCCATACAGCCATTTAAATAGAGCAAAACTGATGAAAGCTTGAAGCACGTATAGCACAGCATAAGCGGCGCTGACGCTTCGAATATAACCGTAAAGTCCTTTTTGCATCGTTTTCATTCGTTTGAAAAGGTGCCTCCGCTCTCTAATCATCCAATCTGATGTAATGCAGCAAAGTAAAAGCGTAAAAAATCCCCATAGCGGCACGTATCCGGTCATTTGAACGCTCCCTTGCTTCTTATGCTTCTTCGTTCCTTGCGCCTCGTAATCAATTGTCATCAGCGGCTTCGGTTTCCACTGGTTATCGGTATAGTGATACGCTTCTTTCCATAAATCCGGTCCTGCATGAATGTTATAAACTTTATATAAAAAACGCACTTCATTTGCGGCTTTAACATTTGTCGTTAACCGTGTCACTTCACTGGCCACGACTTCTCGAACCGCTTCTGTCGCAACAGAAGAAGGCAGCCTAAGCAAATCAATGACTCCTTGATAATTCCCCGCTTCTACTCCTTGCTGAAATCCGTTAGGAAACACAAAAATGCTGTCAATTTTATTTTTTGCCAGCTGCTTTCTCGCTTGTTCTTCATTCATAGAAAGAAACTGAATTTCTGTTGTTTTCCGCAGTCGATCCATCACTTGTTTAGACATGTTGCTGTGGTCTTGATCGACAAGAGCAACGGGTATTTTTGAATCACTTTGTACTTTTGCTAAAAATGA
Source organism: Priestia sp. FSL W8-0524 (assembly GCF_038005965.1). Classification (NCBI taxonomy): domain Bacteria; kingdom Bacillati; phylum Bacillota; class Bacilli; order Caryophanales; family Bacillaceae; genus Priestia; species Priestia sp. FSL W8-0524. The sequence continues at coordinate 926,578 of NZ_JBBOUG010000001.1, read as the reverse complement.
GCTGCTGATGACCGTTCCTATTAAAGGTAAAAAGAAGATCATGACAATAAGCATAGGACGCTTCAGCAGCTGCTTTATTTTTTCACTGATCATTTTCTCCACCGCCTTTGCAAAGTCATCACGTAGCCAACAGCAAAAACAAAACTTCCTGCTGCCGTAATGAGAATAGACTTAAGGTAAAGAAAAGCTTCGTTTGTGTTATATCCATCAAATTCATAAAATAACAGCTCCAAGACACGGGTGTTGAGTGACCATTTCTGAAAACCACTCGCCCAGTCTGGTAAATAGACGACCGGCACAACATGTCCGCTTAAAATCGCACTCAGCAAAATAAACAGCATGCCGGTTAGTTGATAAGCTTTTTGTGATAAAAAAAGAACCCGAAGAAGTAAAAACAAACATAAAAAAGCAAACAAACTTCCGCTTATCCCTAGAAAAAGCTCTCCGTACGTACCGGTTACAGGCAGTTTCAGTCCTTTAATGAGGCTTCCAAACAATACGACAGATACCGGTAGCAAAAGAACAAACAGAGCCGTCAGCTGCGCTAAATAAATGCGAAGAAACGATACACCTCTTGTTTTCATTCGATCCAGCACGGGAGAAGTCTGCGTTTCACTAGCAAGCAGCCATCCGCCGTAGCTCCAAATCATAAGCAGCAAAGCAGCAAAAGACAGCACATAATATTGCTTCATATCCTGTTGAAAGAAACTCGTTTCTACTTGTTCATCAAATAAACTTCCTCTATCTAATACATGAAGCCCAAACGTTACTAAGCTCTTCTTAAATTCTGCGCGTCTCTTTTCATCGGAAACATTTTCTTTTTCTAAAAAAGCATCAACCGTATTAATACCGCTTTGAGCAGCTGACGTGTAGTCGGCTGCACTTTCCATCACGTAGCGAAACAGCTGTGACTGAAGCGGCTTATTGCTGTTTCCAATGACGTGTAAAGGCTGATTTTTCCCATGAGCAATATCGTGACTAAAACCTTTTGGCAGTGTTACAATGGCTGCCACTTTATTTTCTCGCAGCAGCTGTTTAGCTTTCTCTTCATTCGTGTAAAGCGGCTTCATGATCTTGCGAAGCTTACCTTCAGTCAGCTGTTCGATGACGTACTTCGTCTGTGCAGTATCATCTTTATCCACAATGGCCACGGGAAACCGATTGACTTTCTCCTCACCTTGCATGGTCTGACTAATAATGATCCCTGCTCCAAGTAAAAACAGAGCAGGGATCATTATTAGCAGTATGAGAGATTTTATATTTTTCAATAGAGCTTTACATGTAAAAAGAGTCAAAGAGAAATATATCTTCATCTGCTTTGCACCTTTTAGTAACCAGCGGTTCCCATATTCATCATGAGACCTTGAACATTTTTAGCAAAATTTTCTTGAATCGACAGCATATCTTCAGGCGTTACATCTTTTACGTTTGTCGCATTAGATGCGTCAAGCTCTGGAATAGAGGCTGATTTTTTTAATTGAGAAGCAGAGTCAATTTTTAACGTAACGTTTGCAGGATCTGCTTTTGGTCCTATTTTTGTACGAATATCAAACGAATAATCTGCTTTTCCTTTTGAAGCACTTATTGCTTGATTCTGCTTTACTTCTCCGTTTACTACTAGATCTTCTTGATCACCTAAGTCTAAAGAGAAAGTACGGTCAGCCGTCTGTTTTGCATCGGTTTTACCGTTGATTACTGAATTCATTTTAAACGTCATATTCGTGTCTTCATCTTTTGAATCTTTTGTTAACAAATGAATAGACATGTTTTCTTTTCTCTTTTCACTTTCCGTTGTTACGTCATTTTTCATATCAAACGTAAATGCATCATCGGTAGTGCTATCGGTTAGGACTGCTTTGAACTGCTTAGCCGTTTTGTTATCTTCATACGGAATATTTTTAGTTACGACGTTAAGTTTTCCTTTATCGTTAGAAGCATTTTTTACGCCCATGTTCATATCGCGAGCTACAACAACATCATCTTGAACGTACACGGTTGATTTAACACCGCCAGGGTAAGTCGTATCTTTTGCTTCTTTTTGGAAGTCTTGAAGACTTTCTTTTACTGATTTTTTCAATTCTTTTGGATCTGCCATATCTTTTAATTCTGGATTCGTTGCTGCCGAAGATTTAAACAGCTTAGACACGTGATTTGCATAGATAGTATGAAGCTTGTCATCTTTTGCTACCTTTGCAATAAGCTTATCCATAAATTGTTTTGTTTCTTTGTCAGACATGTTAAGCGTCACGCTTGTTAACTGAAGCGTTTTGCCATTTGTTTTATAATCCACATTTTTTTCTTTTGTAAAATAATCGCTGTCTAGCTGATCATAAATGAACGTTCCGTACTCTTTTGCAATGTAGGTTTTTTCTTTTTCCGTTAACTTTAAGTCTTCTAAACTTACGTTACTCGTGTTAATATCAAGCGTTTCAGGACCTGAATACGAAGGATCGAACTTACGCGCTACCTGTCCATATTCATCTAAGTTTAAATAGAAATATTCATTTGCTAGAATCGGGGCTTTAAAGCCTATTCTTTCTTTCGTTTGAAAACCTTCTAGGTCAAGCGCTTTTGAACCGCCGATATTAAGAGCCAGTGAACCGTATGCTTCACTTTTTTTCGGATCTTGTTCCGCTTTAATTTTAATTTCAGCTTTACTGATAAGATCTTGAATCATTTTAAAGCTTGGATCATACGAAAGTGAATCCATGTTAAAGCCGCCTTTGACAGTAGCATTTGTGGTAGAAGGCTGCTTCATCGCTTTTTCCTGATAAGCCATCGTTTCACTGTACTTCGTTTCTAATTCATCTGCTGCTTTTTGATACGTATTTACTTCAGAAATTAAATATAACTGCTTAGGAGATTTTTTAAATACCGTAGCAAATGTAATTACTCCTCCAATAATCACAATTAAAGCTGCCAAAATGATAATCCATTTAGCTGGCGCTTTTTTGGGAGCGGGCGCTGTTTCTAGCGAAGCCGCTGTTTCGTCTGTTGTTCTGTTTTGATCTTTCTCACTCATCTACACCAGAACCTCCTATGTATTTTGTTAGTCACTTTGTACATGATAAGGAATGGTTTCCATAAATTCTACTACTTCGACAAAATAAGACAATAATTAGTCCGATAAACCGATGTCTTTCGGTGCAATATCGTGTGCAAAGTACTCTACTTAAGTACCCAATATATTGAAAATAAAACCAATTATTCAAAACTATCTCAATAACTATTAAAATACGTAAATGACTTATCTTCTTGTATTTTTACAATATATTCCTATAATTAAGTATTTACACCTAAGAATTACAAAGCGCAGTTTTTTCCTCTTTCCTTTCATCACATACAGGTGATATCTATGTACGTCTTTATGAAAACATGATAAAAACATCAGCGTTTTGTTCTGTTTTGAAAGGGAAATAATAATAGTGAGAAAGCTTTTTTCTTGCCCGTGACATAAAAATCGAATAAAGTATTCCTAAATACATTTCACACAATTTAATTTGAGGATAGAAAAAGGAGGATATCATTTATGAATATACGCGTCACTCCTTCTGCAAAAGAAGCGTTGCAGAACGTGGAACAAAATCAAATGATTCAGCTTTCTTTTGATCGGGGAAGCTGCGATATTGTTAATACGATTTATGAAATGAAGATCATCTCAAAGCGCAGCCTTCAACCCTATGAAAAAGTTGTAACGGTTGAAGACCTAGAATTTATTGTTGATGATGACATGGAAGAAGTGTACGACAATGAGCTGGTGATTGATCACGCAGCAGGTGCTTTTGTCTTCAAAAATCATAACCAAATTTTTAATAACCGCGTAGGACTACGCTATATCAATTCATAGAAAAAAGCAGGGAGCTCCCTGCTTTTTTTCTTGCATATGTTAGGAAACTCGCTTCTATCGATTGACCTTTAACCGCTCTTGGATAAATAACAACACGTTCACAAGGCTGTTTTCTTCATATACATTCACTTGCTGACGCTTAAATTCCCCTTGTTCATGGTAGTAAATAATATCTCCCGTTCCTTTGTCTTCATTCATATGTAAATGAAAACTAAGCGGCGTTGCCAAAATAGATCCGTCTTCATCTCGCTGAAGAATTTGACAAAGCGTTTGATTCCCTTGTTTTTCAGATAAAAAGTCATAGCCAAATTGACGTGCTAACTTCTCCACTTGTGCAGCAATAAGAGCTGTAATCTGTTGATTGTCTTTCATAAGCAGTATTTCTCCTTACTTCATATCATTAGGGTTTTATTATTAGTATACTATACCTTAAACTTCTGGAGCTAACTACTTATCCTGTACAAATCATGACCACATGTCCATCCGGATCTTTTATCGTAAAAAACGAAAAATCATCAAAAGAAGTAATCGGAGAATCAATCGTATAGTCCATTCCTTTAACAAATTCATAGGCGTCTTTAATATCTTCCGTATGGAAATTAAAAATTGGATGGAGACTAGCCACTATTTGTTTTTCTGTTCCTTCAGGTCCTGCGTCTAGCGTTAATCCTGTTTCTCCATCAATTTTAAGATTATAAACGGGGTTCTTCACCTCGCTCATCTTGTATTCTTGACTCAGTAGCTCGCTATACCATTTTACTGAAGACTTTAAATTGGAGACGTGGATAAATACCGTATTCATTTTGTTGAAAACAGGACTCCGCATTTTTAATCCTCCTTTTTGTTTTTCTGTTCATCCTATACCATTATCCACGTATCACTTTATACCTGCTATTACCTTAACTTTTGCTCATATAGATACAAAAAAGCTTGCGAATACTATTCACAAGCTTTTTCTTCATAAAAAATATGTATGCTGTACAACTACAATCACAACCGCAATTAAAATCGAAGGCAGTAAATTGGCAACTTTAATTTTAATAATTTCTAATAAATTAATTCCAATTGCTAAAATTAACACGCCGCCTACTCCTGTGACTTCGGCAATGATACTATTCATTAAATCTTGCGGCACAACCGCATTAATTTGCGTAGCAAATAGCGCAATGATACCTTCGTACAGAAATACGGGCACCGCTGAGAAAATGACGCCTATTCCAAGCGTAGTCGTTAATAACAATGAGATAAACCCATCCATCACCGCTTTCGTAAACAATACGCTGTGATCGCCGCGTATTCCGCTGTCTAATGCCCCGACGATCGCCATCGCTCCAATAACAAAGATCAGCGTTCCTGTCACAAAGCCCTGTGACATACTAAATGTTTGCTTGTCGTTTTGCTGAGATTGAAATTTTCGTTCAATCATATTGCCTAAAAGGTTTAGCTTTTCATCTAAATCAATGAACTCACCAATAACCGCTCCAATGGCTAAACTCAAAATTACAATTAAAAACTGATGACTTTTAAAACCCATTTGCAAACCAAGCGTGATAACGGATAACCCCATCACTTGCATCACCGTCACGCTTACTTTTTCAGGAATGCGGTGAGCAAGCTTGCCCATTAATGTTCCGACAACAATTGCTAATCCATTGACTAATGCTCCTATAATAAACATGCTGTCACCTTTACTCTGAATAATGCCGTTTCTTTTTTCACTTGTTCTACTCCCTCTCTGCTGCGCACTAGCTGTATCAAACACCCTAAATTTTAACACAAAATTCCCTCAATTATGAAGAAAAGAAAAAGAGATTGAAACGTAACTAGATCACCCCATATAAAAACGAACAAATAGGATACATGAGCTGATTGCTTGCAACAACGCTGTTGATTTCCGTGCAAGGCTTCGCTTTCCGCGGGCGGCCGGTAAGCCTCCTCGTCGCTTATGCTCCTGCGGGGTCTCACCTGTTCCGCTTTTCCCGCAGGAGTCTTCGCCTTGCCCTCCAATCAACAGCCAGAAGCAACTAAATAGATTGAATCTACGTTCACCATCACCATAAAAAGATCCGAACGATGAATCGTTCGGATCTTCTTTTAACTAGAACAGGTTTGTTCCAGCCTTTTTATTAAAATGTAATAACGTCTTTTGTACCTTGCTTTTGGTAGCCTGTTTTTAACAGCTTCACTTCTTTATCCGCTGGCAAGTTGGTAAATACAACTGGTGTCACAATAGACGGTGCATGCTTTTTAACATACTCTAAATCCACCTGTAAAAGAGGTGTTCCTTGTTGAACGCTGTCACCTTCTTGAACAAGCGCTTGAAATCCTTCTCCTTTTAAATTCACAGTATCTAATCCAACGTGAATCAGGATTTCAATTCCTTCTGCTGTTTTTAAGCCAATCGCATGTTTTGTTGGGAACACGGTCATGACTTCACCGTTAATCGGTGATACGAGCGTTCCTTCAATCGGTTCAATCGCAAAGCCGTCGCCCATCATCTTTTGTGAAAACACTTGATCTTCCACTTCACTAAGCGGCTTTACAACGCCTTCAAACGGTAACACAAACTCTGTGTGTGCATCTGCTTGAACAGCCTGTTGTTCAACAGGTGCAGCGGTTGACGCTGTGCCGTATTTAACTAATTGATTCATTGCGTCTGCAACAAACTCTACTTCTGTTCCGACAATGACTTGAACATTTGTTTTATTGAGCTTCATGATTCCTCTCGCTCCGTGGCGCTTTAAGGCAGCTTCATTAATATTGCTAGCATCAGCTACTTGTAAGCGAAGACGAGTCGCACAGTTATCAATTACGGTTAAGTTTTCTTTTCCGCCTAAATCTTCAATAAAATACGATGCCATATCCACATATTTATCGCCTGTTGCTACAACCGTTTCGTTTGATGTGTCTACTTCTTCATCATCTTCACGTCCCGGTGTTTTTAAATTTAATGCTTTGATCAGCGTGTAGAAAATGACAAAGTAAATGACCGCATATACAATGCCAATTCCCGCTAACAGCAGCGGTTTTTGTGAAATTCCGTAGTTTAAGAAGAAGTCAATGGCACCTGCTGAAAATCCAAATCCAGCGTGAATGCCAAGAGCAACGGCTAAAGCCATCGAAATTCCCGTTAAAACGGCATGAATAACGTATAATAGCGGTGCTACGAACATAAATAGAAATTCAATTGGTTCCGTAATTCCTGTTAAAAAAGAAGTAACCGCAAGTCCGATTAACATACCGCTGACTTGTTTGCGTTTTTCTTTTTTAGCTGCTGCAATCATCGCAAGCGCAGCTGCCGGTAAACCAAACATCATAACCGGGAAGAATCCAGACATGAACGTTCCTGCCGTTGGATCTCCTTTAAAGAAGCGATTCAAATCTCCCGTTACGCCGTGATAGTCTCCGAATACAAACCATACTAAGCTGTTTAACACGTGATGCAGTCCAATTGGAATCAACAGACGGTTTAAAAATCCGTATATACCTGCACCAAGCGCTCCTGCTCCTGTAATCCACGTTCCTAAGTTGTTAATTTGATCTTGAATCGGCGGCCAAATAACCCCGAAAATTCCTGCAAGCGCAAGCATAACGACTGAAGTAATAATCGGTACAAACCGCTTTCCTGCAAAGAAGCCGAGCCACTCGGGCAGCTTAATCGCTGAGAAACGATTGTATAGTAAACCAGCCGTTACACCTGAGACAATCCCGCCGAGTACACCCATATTAATATCTTTATCAATAGCTACAGTTCCTTTTGTTAGAACAAAATAACCGACGACTCCGGCAAGTGCTGCTGCGCCGCTTCCATCTTTTGAAAGCCCTACAGCAATACCGAGTGCAAACAGTAGTGCTAAATTCGCAAAAATCGCATCTCCGGCTTGAGCCATAAATGGAATATCTAATAAGTCCTTTTGACCCAAACGAAGAAGCAATGCCGCAGCAGGTAATACTGCGATTGGCAGCATAAGCGATTTACCAATACGTTGTAAAAAATTCAGCATGTTTCTATCTCCTTTGTATAACGTATTTAACCCGATGTTACGAGCAAGGATTTTCGTAACAATATTTATCGGATGACAAGTTACCGCATTCATCCCTGTCCTATGATTACATCATCAGCTGAAATAAAGGCGGTTTTACTGCATGGACTCATACTAGCACATAAAATATATAGTTGTCTATACCAATTTTCTTTTTAAAAACCTCTCTATATCAATGTTAAAAGCCCTTACAAAACTTTCTAACTCACAAAAAAGAATTAACTGGTCTAGACAACTATTCCAAAAAGCGTTACACTTAAATCAATACAACGAGCAAAGGAGTGTATGTATGGATACACATTCATCCATCATTATTTATAATGTAACCGTTTATAGTGAAAATCAGACATTAAAAAACGGGTATATTAAACTAACGAACAAGAAAATTACTGAACTCGGAGAGATCCATCAATACGTACGTCAGCCGAAAGACCATGTAATTGAGCTTTCTCCTTCCTATAAAGTGATTCCTGGTGCCATTGACGTGCATATTCATGGCGTTAACAATGCGGACGCTATGGACGGTACAGCAGAAGCATTAAAAACAATGGCGCGCACGCTTCCAAAAGAAGGTACAACGAGCTTTTTAGCAACTACTATGACGCAGTCGAATGAAGCGGTTGAAAAAGCACTTCGCAACGCGGGCGCTTATATCGAAGAGCAAATAGATGCGGATGCTGAAGTAGTTGGTATTCACTTAGAAGGTCCGTTTATTTCACCAAAACGTGCGGGCGCGCAGCCCCCTACTCACATTCAAGATCCGAATGTGGCACTGTTTCAAGAGTGGCAAAAAGCAGCCGGAGGACATATTAAACTTGTTACGTTAGCTCCAGAGCAGCCAAACGGCTTATCTCTTACTTCTTATTTAAAAGAAACAAACGTCGTCGCTTCTATTGGCCACTCCGACAGCACATATGATCAAGTTGGTGAAGCCATCGAAGCAGGAGCTTCTCATATTACGCATTTATATAACGGCATGCGCGGTCTTCACCATAGAGAGCCCGGCGTATTAGGCGCCGCTTATTTGAGAAATGAATTATTTGTAGAGCTGATTACAGACGGCATCCACTGCCGACCTGAAATGGTCAAGCTTGCGTACGATCAAATTACAAGTGAACGCATGATTCTTATCACGGATTCTCTTCGTGCCAAATGGCTAAAAAACGGTACGTATGATTTAGGAGGACAGCCTGTTCACGTAAACGACACAACGGCTACCCTTGCAGATGGAACATTAGCAGGAAGCATCTTAAAGATGAACGATGCGATTAAAAACACGATGAGCTTTACGAACTGTTCATTGGAAGACATCGTAAAAATGACCGCTGAAAACCCAGCAAAACAGCTTAATCTGTTCGATACAAAAGGAAGCCTCAAAATTGGAAAAGATGCGGATATCGTGGTGTTAAATGAAAACTTAGATGTTGAAATGACATTTTGCCGAGGCACATTGAGCTTTCAAAAGGAGGACTAACAATGAATATCATCCAAGTGAAAAACTACAGTGAAATGAGTGCAAAAGCAGCTGATATGCTGATTAGCAAACTTCATGAAAAACCAAATATGAATCTGGGACTTGCAACGGGAGGCACGCCGAAAGGATTATATGATCGTTTAATTCAAGATCATAAAGAGCACGGCACGTCTTACAAACACGTTACTTCCTTTAACTTAGATGAATATGTGGGAATGAAGCCGCAAGATCCAAACAGCTATCACTACTATATGGCAGATGCGTTATTTAATCACATTGATATTGACGTAAGCAACACGCACGTTCCTAACGGGCTGGCTGATACGCCTGAAGAAGAATGCCGCCGCTACGATGAAATGATTCAAAATCACGGAGGCATTGACCTTCAGATTCTTGGAATCGGTCAAAACGGACACATTGGCTTTAACGAACCTGGTACGTCATTCAACTCTCCTACTCATATTGTGACGTTAGAAGAGTCAACGCGAAAAGCCAATGCGCGCTACTTTAATTCTCTTGACGAAGTGCCTACTCAGGCTATTACAATGGGAATTGAATCGATTATGAAAAGCAAAGAAATTTTACTGCTTATCTCCGGGGAAGCCAAAGCAGAAGCGATGTATCAGCTGCTTAACGGAGAAATCACAGAAGACTTCCCTGCTTCTATTTTAAAGAAGCATCACTGTGTTACAATTATTGCGGACCAAGAAGCTTTAAGTAAAGTATCGACTACGGTTTAATTTATAGCCTCCTCGTCTTTTTTAGATGAGGAGGTTTACATAAAGGAGAGAACTTAAGTGATTGATAAAAGCTCACCTCTTCCGATTTATTATCAAATTGAAGAACAGTTGAAAAAACAAATTGAAAACGGAGAGTTAAAACCAAATGATTCGCTTCCTTCTGAACGAGAGTTTGCAGAACGATTTGAAATCAGCAGAATGACCGTTCGCCAAGCGATTAACAATTTAGTAAACGACGGTTATTTATATCGTCAAAAAGGCCGCGGCACCTTTGTATCTGAAAAAAAACTGGAGCAGCAGCTCGTTGGATTAACGAGTTTTACAGAAGATATGAAAGCGCGCGGAATGGTGCCAAGCAGTAAATTGCTGAGCTTTGAAATCATTGCGGCTTCAGAAAAAATTGCCGAGCAGCTGCACATTTCTCTTCATGCACCTGTTTATGAAATCAAGCGTATTCGTTTAGCTGACGACGTGCCAATGGCGCTCGAAAGCGTATATGTATCCGCTAACTTAGTCAAAGGGTTAACAGAATCCATTGTTAACGACTCTCTTTACCGCTATATAGAAGAAGAGCTAGGCCTAAATATTGGCGAAGCCAATCAAACGTTAGAATCCATTTTAGCTTCTGAAACCGAAGTGAAGCATCTTGGAATTAACTCATATTCACCCGTTCTACTGATTCAACGAAATACGTATTTGCAAGATGGCACGCCGCTTGAAGTGGTGAAGTCTTCGTACCGAGCAGACCGCTATAAGTTTACGATTAACATGACACGATCTTAAAACTAAGGAGTTTTTTTATGTCTAGTTTATATCTACAGGAACTAACAAAACTGCTTGCCAAAGTGGAGGCGCATGAACAGCAGGCAATAGAATCCGCAGCCGAGAAAATCTCACAGCAATTAGCTTCTCATCACCTCATTCATTTATTTGGATGCGGTCATTCTCATATTTTAACGGAAGAAGTGTTTTACCGTTCTGGAGGGCTTGCGCCGATTCATCCTATTTTTGTGGAAGAACTGATGCTTCATAAAGGAGCTTCGCGCTCTTCACAGCTGGAGCGTAAAAACGACTATGCCTCCACCTTTATGGAAAAAGAAGATATCGTACCAGGCGATATCATGATTGTCATTTCTACATCGGGCGTAAATCCCGTTCCGATTGATGTAGCTTTAATTGCAAAAGAAAAAGGCGCCTTTGTTATCGGGCTTACCTCTCCTTCTTATGCCACGAGCCGGGCTTCGCGACATAAAAGCGGAAAATACCTTCATGATGTCGTGGATCTTGTTATTAATAATCATATTCCAAAAGGAGACGTTCTTCTTCATCAGCAAGACATTTCCTTCGCTTCTGGTTCTACTGTAATTGGAGGCGCTATCCTAAATGATGTCCTATCTAAAGCCATACAAAAACTGCTCAGCCGCGGCATCACGCCTCCTGTCTTTTTAAGCGGAAACATGGAAGGTTCAGATGAACATAACCAGCGGTTGATTGATGCTTACAAAGGAAGAATTACTGCCCTATAACAGCCCCTGCGGCTGTTTTTTTGCACAAAAAAAAGATGCTTGAAAGCATCTCATCAAAGTCGGACTGTACGTTTTGGACTAGATCTCCTCTTTATCAGTAGAAGTCTTGTTCACAGCACCATAACCTACTTATCCGACATAATTACTATGTTTAACATAAGTATACTCTTTTATACCTTAAGTGTCAAATAAGTTATAAGAAATTTCGTAGTGCATTCATTTGAAGATTTTTTTGCGGTAATGTTCTAGCTGGCTTTTAGCTTCTTTCATAATTATCGTATGTATGATTTCATCCGTAATGTTAAAATAATTGTCTCCGTACTGATAGTCATCTATCATATCACTAATTTCAAGCCAACCTACTAACTTGGTCGGATAGTCAAGTTCAATGAACATGTTGTATAAGTGATTGGCTTCTGTTAGCGCTCTCTCTTCATACTGCACAATCGTTTGAAGCCGCGTATAAATCAGGTAATCTGTACATTCCTGTTCACTCGGTTTCAATAAGGAAAGCTCTTTTAAAGTACGCTGAAAATAATCTTCTATTTCAAAGAGATTATAAGGTGGTTGGAGAGAAGCTAAAATAGAAAGAGATAAAGAATCCTGTTCGTGCTCCAGCATAGAAAGTGCCCATGGTAAATAATGTTTTTCCGCTGTGACACTCTTTTGATAAATGTAATAAAAGAGCTCGCGTGTATCCATAGAACTCCTCCTTTCTTTTTCGTGCCGATACAATTTCGAATAGTTTACCATACCTATAAATTTTACATGTAAATACCTGCCGAAGCTTTATATAAGTTTTCTTGCCGCATCTCACAAAAAAGAACCTGCATCAAAACTGATGCAGGTTCTTCCCTTCATATCATGCTAATTATTTCATGTTCATTTGCCCTTGTGAGGCCCTTTCGCTACGTATATCGGTTCATAACGAGAGTGCCAATTGTCAGATCAGAATATCTGCTTTTCATGTGAGGTAATACGTTTGCTGAAGTTGCTGTTAAGTATTCCAAAACTAAACCAGTCCCTTCATGAAGCTAAGTATTTACCATTCACAGTAGCCTTAGAAAAATTTCTATCGGCTCTGTACTATCTGTATACCACGTTTCAATTGAACTAAACTAAAAAATTCATTTTAATCAAAAAATTCTTACCACAGGGATACAACCATTAACAGCGAATTACAAATGGAGCTTTAATCCTTCATGAGAAGCTGTGAATCCAAGCTTTTGATAAAAACGCAAAGCCTCCGATCGTTCCTTGTCCGTTGTTAATTGTATCAACTGACAATTACGTTCTTTCGCTCGTTCAATCGCCCACGTAATCAGCTGATAGCCAACCCCTTTTCCACGCTGTGACGAAGCGGTTCGAACTCCTTCAATCGTGGCTCTCCACCCGCCTTGTCTTGCAATGTGGGGCGTAAAGGTTAGTTGTTGAACACCTATTACTTCACTATCTTTACATGCGACAATCAGTTCATTGTTTGGATCCGCATCAATTGCCTGAAATGCTTGGACATAACAGTCTGGAAGCGGTAATTCGTAGCGCTCTCGTTTGCTTCCGAGCATATCATCCGCGAGCATTTCAACAATTTGATCCAAATCTTCTCGCACTGCTTCTCTAAAGGTTATCTCTCCCATTTTATACAGCACCTTTCCCTCGTCCATTTATGATATTAAAAAGAACGCTGACGAACAAGCTCAGAACCGACGCCAAAAACAAAGCAGCCGCTAAAGCACCAAGACCCATTCCTTCAAAGCCGCCAACTCCAAATATGCTATATAGAAATAGAAATATGCTTATTAGCATGCTGCTAAGTGAAATTCCGTACTGCACGGGGGAGTTCTTTCTATAGAAGAAATACGACGCACCAAAAAGCAGCACGAAGAAAGCACCCATTAATCCAAATAAAGAAATCATTTACACCCTCCTCCTTCTCTAAAAAAGGAATTTATATCCATTATATACTATCATTTTTATTTATTCTATCTATATTAATAGCCCTGCAGCCACAACTAAATAGACATGACCAAAGCGGCCATGTCTATTTTTCTACTATATTATTAAAAAGAAAGTTCTTTGAACCAAAAAGAATAAGGGGCTAAGCAAGCTTCATCAATTTCATTCATACGTTTTTTGCATCGCTGCAGCACCTCAGCAGGAATGTGTCGCTCTAAGTATGCAGATTCTCCGTTAGCTTGAATCGTTTCTTCTACTAGCTCTTCAAACACATCTAAGCATGCTAAAAACTGCGGAAAAGTTGTATTCACGAAACGCTCACAGTCATCGTTGGACGTATCGAGCAGCACAACCGAACCGTTTTTTTGATGAAGACAAATTGGATCTCCAGCGCCGGTTGTTCCTAAAAACCAATAGTGCTGGTAGCGAGATGATAACTCAAATGTTTCGCATAGCGTTGTTAGCTTTCCTTTGGATGAAACGAACTCTAGAAATGGTGAAGCTTCTTTGGGCAATCCTTTTTCTGTTAGCAACTTCTTTGTCTCTTTATCAATATCAAGGGGTGCAAGCTGTTCGGCATCAAACTTCATTCGTTTTTCTTGTCGTTGCATCACATTTGACAACTTCTTTCACTCCTTTTCACCATTTGCTCTTTCTTTGCTTTTGTTTATTATAAAAGAAATCCAGCTCGTATTATATGCTACAAATGAACTTAATTAGACTGAAAATTTTTCCAATCTTTATTTATATAGCCCGATTTCCTCTTTATAAACACAGGTAAAAAGAAACCGATCAGATTTTCTCCAACAGATTCTGCTTTTAAAAATAATTCTCATTCCCTTCTTCCCTTTTCAGCGTACTTTCGCCTCTTATAAATAGGCTCAATCTTTATTATTCCAATTTTTTCTACTTTTTGCAACTAGGACTTATCTCACCATTTCTTATACGAGATTAATAACTTGACAAAATACTAAAATAAGCAACAGGAATTATTTACAATTTTTTAAACTTTATGGTTTGATAGGTATGTAATTCCTGTTTTTTACTATATTTTTTTGGAGGTTTAACATGAAAAAAGGGTCAATTTATCGTTTTATTGCTTTTGCTTTAATGTTTACCTTGTGTTTTAGCCAATTAGGTTTACTGAAAACACAAGCGGCAGGCAATCCTCCTGCTAATGAAAAAACATTAAGCATTGGTAAAGCAGCAAAAGGAACATTTACAGAACCAGAACAAACACATTGGTACAAAATTAATCCTTCTAAGCAAGAGGTAGCAAAGTTTTCACACTACAGAATTAAGCTTCAAAGTGATGATGAAGTAAATATCACGATTTACTCTAGTCTTGAAGATGCCAAAAACAACGTGGCATTTGACCGTTATATGGGATACTCTTACAAAGATGAGCCTGCTCAGCTAGATTTTCCAATCGCTTGGACTGGCCCTTATTATGTGAAAGTTGAGTATTATGGAAGCGAAGACGACATGATTGAAGAAGGTGCGGAAGATGGTTCAACTTCTCCAGAACCACAGCCCGAATCAAAAACAGAAGTTCCTTACACAATCAGCTATGAAGGCGCTTCACTTCCTCCTTCTCAAATGATGGAAGAAGAATGCCCTGCTGAATTAAGTACAAGCCAAAAAGAAAACGGAAAAGGTATTTTAAAAGATTTGCGTACGATTCGTGACGCTGTGCTTTCAAAAACAGCAAGCGGAAAGGACCTTTCTTCTCTTTACTACAAAGCCGCTCCGTTTATCAGCTCTAAAATGATTATTGATAAATCGATGCGTGAACAAGTATACAAAGATTTAGTTCAGCTAAAAGGTTTATTTACAGATGTGGCGAAAAACGGCGCATCAAGCACATATATGATTACAAGTGCTGATCAAAAAGCAATCAATGATTTATACAGCATCGCTTATAAATCCGTTCCGGCTGCTTTAAAGAAAGACTTAGAAAAAGTAGCAGCGCAGACCAAATTAAAAGACGTAACGGACTTAAACGTATCGTCTGTATTAGTAAGAGCTAAGTTAGTCAGCACAAACAGCGTTTCAACAAAAGCTGAAACTCGCTATATTGTTAAATTAAAAGATGGTGCAAATGCTAAATCATTTAAAACAAAAGCACAGTCAAAATCAGCAGGCATTGAATCTATTAATAAATTAAAACAATCAGCTGCTTCTTTTGATAATATGTTTGTTATTCAATTAGATGACAGCAATGGAAAAAGCTTCAGCACGTCGTCTGCTCAAGGTAAAATGACGGCAAAACAAATTCAGGCACTTCCTGAAACTGAATTTATTGAGCCGGTCCAAGAGTACCACGCTCTTTCAATGGATTCACAATATCCGTATCAATGGTCATTAAATAACACGGGTAAAAATGACGGTACGCAGCATGCCGATATTCAATATGAATCACTTGAAAAATTACTAAACGGTCAAAAGTTAAAAGATACGGTTATTGCCGTTGCGGATACGGGCGTCGATTCATCACTGGCTGATTTAAAAGGCGTGGTGGATACAAAAACAGGCTATAACTACGTGGATCGTTCGTCAAATGCAACTGATGACAATGGACATGGAACTCATGTAGCAGGTATTATTGCAGCCTCTGCAAACAATAACTATTCAATGGCCGGCATTAATTCTCATGCAAAAATTTTACCGGTTAAAATTCTAGACGCATCTGGAAGTGGAGATACAGAACAAATTGCGTACGGTATTAAATACGCGGTTGACCACGGTGCAAAAGTCATTAACTTAAGCCTTGGCGGATCTTACAGCCGCGTGCTTGAATATTCATTAAAATATGCATACGATCATAACGTAACGGTTGTAGCAGCAAGCGGAAACGACGGTATGGAAGAACTCTCTTACCCTGCTTCATCTGCCTATGCGATTTCAGTAGGCGCATCAAACCGTTTAGATATCGTATCTGACTACTCAAACTATGGAAAAGGATTAGATATTACAGCTCCAGGCTCTGATATTCCAAGTCTTGTTCCAGACGGAAACGTTACTTACTTAAGCGGAACATCCATGGCAACACCTCACGTGGCAGCCGTTGCGGGATTATTGCTATCACAAAACCCAGGCTTAAAGCCAAAAGACGTTGAAAAACGCCTAACGGATACAGCTAAAGATATTAAATTTGATGAAAAAGATGCTCCTGTATACGATGACGAAGAAAGTCCAGCAGAACCCCCTGCTCCAGGCTACGATTACGTGTCAGGATGGGGACGTTTAAATGCGTACAGCGCAGTAAGTGCACAGCAGCTGCAAGCGCAGGTAAATACATTTGTCAGCACGCAAAAAGTGGTTACAGGTAAAGCTCAAAGCGGTTCAACTGTTAAAGTAATGAACGGCTCAAAAACACTTGGCACAGTTAAAGCTGATGCAAAAAATACGTTCTCTGTGAACATTCCAGCTCAAAAAGCTGATACCGTTTTACAAGTAGTTGTCACAAACGGAAAAGCAAGTACGAGCATTCGTGCAGTTGTTCAAAAAGCACCTGCCAAACCAGCGGTAAAAGCCGTGACGAATAAAGATGAATACGTAACAGGAACGTCTAAAGCGAATTTTACGGTAAATGTTAAAAACAGCGCTAAAAAAGTGATTGCTTCGGCAAAAGCTGATGCAAAAGGCGCGTTCAAAGTAAAAATTCCAAAACAAAAAGAAAACACAGTCTTGTACATCACGGCTACAAACAGCCAACAACAAGAAAGTGAAGAAGTAAAAGTAACGGTGCTTGACGTTATTGCTCCAAATGCACCTAAAGTGAATCCAGTCAGCGACGCGGATACAGCTATTAAAGGAACAGCTGAAGCAAATGCATCTGTTGTAGCCAAAGTGAACAACAAAGAAATCGGCAAAGCAAAAGCCAATGCAAAAGGTCAGTACAGCATTGCGATTAAAAAACAAAAAGCAGGTACAGCAATCAGCATAATAGCAGCAGACGCAGCTAACAACACAAGTAAAGCTACGACTGTAAAAGTAAGTGATAAAACTCCCCCTGCTGCACCAAGCGTAAATGCTGTCACAACAAAAAGCACGGCTGTAACAGGTAAAGCAGAAGCAAATGCTACCGTAACGGTAACAGTAAACAAAAAAAGCATTAGCTCTGCTGCTGCAAACAGCAAAGGACAATACTCAGTAAAAATTAAAAAGCAAAAAGAAAAAACAGTCTTAAGCGTAACCGCAAAAGACAAAGCGAACAATACGAGTAAGGCAACAACAAAAACAGTGACAAAATAAAGAAAAAAGGCGCTTGGCTTATAGCCAAGTGCCTTTTTGTTATAACAGCTGTTTGTTTTTAAAGTATTTCCACATTCCCCACGTTAACACAATTAACATAACGATAATAACAGCAGTAGCCCAGTGGGAATTTTGATATGGAATCGGTACGTTCATTCCAAAAAATCCGGTTACGAACGTTAGCGGAAGCATAATCGTTGAAATTAACGTTAAGACATTCAGCTTTTCAGATGAAGTTGCATTGGTAATAGAATAATACGTATCAAGCGCACTGTTTACGAGGTCTCTAAACGTTTCGGCAGAGTCTACAATACGCTCTAAGTGGTCAAGCAAATCAATGTAGAAAGGAACATTTTCTTCTCGTATATCGAATTTCCACTTTCCATTAACCGTTAAGAAAATTCGGCGCTGAGGCAGAATAACGCGACGGATTAAGATAATCGTTCTTTTTAACGCCAAGAACTCTTCCGTCACTCCGCGCACTTCTTTGTTGTAGATTTCATCTTCTAATTCATCAATACGCATGTCAATTCGGTCTAAAATCGGAAAGTATTCGTCCGTGATGCCATCAATCAACGCATATAATAAAAAGTCGGCGCCGCGGTTCATAAACTTTGGATAGCGTGAGCACACAGCATCCATTTTGCGAAGCCAGCCCATTTTATGTTTATGAATCGTCACTACGTAATTTGATCCGACAAAGGCATTTAACTCAAGCGTCGTAATCTCGTCATCACTTTCTTCATTATAGCGAAGCGCGTGAAAAACGAAAAATTTATAGTCTTCGTAATCATCCATTTTAGCGCGAGGACTGTCGTGTAAGCAGTCTTCAATCGCCAATGGGTGAAAATCGAATAATTTAGCAATTTGAGCAAGCTCTTGTCCGTGGACATCATACAGATCAATCCACAGCAAATTATCAGGATTGCGCAATTTCTCATGCACGTCTCCTAAATCAAGATTCGTTACCATTTCTTTTGTTTCATCATCATATAAGTATGTTTTAATCATTGATTTTTCACCTCACGTCATTGAGGCATTAAGGAGTATTTTCCTTCGTTGAAATGAGAGGAACACATACACCTTTGCTGCCCCTATCTTGTTTTGCAGTAACCTTCATCGAAATGGGGTCATCAGTGCCCATTCATCTCACCTCCTAATTAGTTGAAGGAACGCTGACTTGTAATACAGCTACTTCACAAAGTTTAATTTTAACATACAATCTAACTCTAGCGTAGCGCTTTTTTCAAAACCTTTCCCTCACCATTTAAAGTTTCAAACAAAACTTCCGATGCTATAAAAGCAGTTATAATACGCTTGTTTTTAAAAATGCTTTACTAATATACCCGCTATTTAATAATCCAAAAGTACTCACAAATGGCAATCGATAACTAAGACCGCCTGAATCCTCCCCCAAAGGTTCACCTAATCGTAGGCCACCAACGCCGCAAGGGGGGTGACCTACGATTAGGTCTAGAATATCTACCATGGCCGGTCTATGGCCATGGTAGATATTCTACATCGATAAACATTATATGGGTGATGGGGAAAAACGTGTAGGAATTTTTAGACTTTCATCGAATACTTACTTAACAAACTTAGATTACGAAAAGGACTGATGATACATGCATTTTAAACGTGAAGAACCGTTTCGCTTTTTATTTGAGACTCCCATTGTTGGAACGTTTTCCATTGCTAAATACGACAACAAAGAAATCGATTCTAAGCCCGGTCCTTTGTCTGTTATCGACCTTTCACCAAAAGGAATCAAAATAATTACGCCGCTTGATTTACCTATTTTCAATCATCAAATCCAGCTAAAAATCAGCTTTTATTTAAATGAAAAACCGATCCATATTACCGGACTTTGCGTGTGGAAAGAAAAACGGCACACCGAATACCTTTATGGCATTGAAGCGTTTAACGATGTGGAAGAACAAGCAATTTTAATTACAGAACTCAAAACCTACGCCAAGAAAAAACGAGATACGCAAGAAAAATAGCGCTCAGTTGTTTTACTCCCCTTTTAAGATGGCAATACTACGAACGACTTCGATAGAAAAAAGGTGAGACGATGAGCAGTAAAGCAAAAAAAGAATGGATTGGCGGTCTCGTACTATTTTTACTCGTCAGTTTTGTCTGCATCACATTTGCAGGCTATCATACGGTGAAAGCTGCCGTTGATCAAACGTATGTACCGCTTGAGCATGGTAACAAAACACACGTCAATCTAAAAAAAGGACAACCGTTTTCCTTGCTTTTAATTCAAGAAAACCATCAAAATACGTCATTTGTATATATGACTGTTAATAAGCAGCATGAATCAATAAAAATGACCCACTTGCCAGGGTCAACTCAGCTCGGCAACGAAACACTGCGCACCATTTATCACCAAGGAAATATGAATGCTGTTGTAAAGAAAGTCGAAACATATGCAAAGCTTCCTGTTGATTATTATGTCAAAATGGATCAGCAGTCAGTCGTCGATGCTGTAGATAAATTAGGCGGCATTATCGTCACAAACAAACGTGCTTTTGAACACAGCAACATTGTTTTTCCAAAAGGATCGATTCGCCTTAACGGAAAAGAAGCACTTGTTTTTTTAAAAGAGCGTAATGAACAAGACGTCTTTACTGCGCATGAAAGACAGCTGTCCGTAGCGAAAGCTATTTTCAGTCAAGCTGCTACGATTCCCAATGTTACAAAGCTGCATTCTCTTGTATTTACGCTCGCTGATCACATTGAAACCAATGCAACCTTTAATGATATCAAACGGATTCAAAAAACCTACAAGCCGGCCGTTGCACACGTAGACAAGCAGCAGTTTCCGCAAAACGAATGGAATCAAAAACAAGTCACAACCCGGCTGTATAAGCACTTAGAACGCAGCGAGCTGTTTTTATAACCGCAGGAGATTGATTCCTGCGGTTATTGCGTATGAGTTATATGTAGATGCATAATTAAATCCTTTTTGATTTTTGCTAGCTTATAGAGAATGTGATTTTTCTATATAAAAACTGACCTTCGATTGATAGATGCCGCTTACCAATCAAAGGTCAGTTCCAAGCCTAAGAGATCTTATTTAATGACTAAAAGTTTCAGCATGATGATGGCGGTATGCTTTGCGGAAAACGAAATAAATTTTCCGGATCATATTTCGCCTTTACCTCTCGAAGCCTTGAAAAGTTTGATCCATAATAAGCTTTTCCGAAATTTTCAATATTTTGGTCAGGAACATTAACATATGAACCTGTTACATAAGGCTTCATCATCTGACGTACTTTTTCAACTGATGCAAGGCTAGCAGCTTCTTCGGATTTCTTTTCCCAACTAGCAGTCCATTCAGTATAAAACAAGGGGCTGCGCCAGAAAAAGGCTGTTTTGTGGCTTGGTACTTTACTTATCGCACCGCCCCAATTTATAAAAAAGAAGTTGGACTCTGTACCGGGAGCTTCTTCCAAGAATTTCTTCATGATTGAAATAGGCTCTTCCGGCCATAAATCAAGTCCCCATGATGAGGAAAATTTAACACTTTGATCAGATCTACCAGGGATTGGTTCGTCAGGGTCTAAGAAATCTATAGCGTCTGGATAAGGTAATGTTTCTATCACGATTTGTGATGGAGTACCTGTATTTGTTAAAGGCTCTAATAATTGAATTAGCTCCTTTTTTGAACCCAAAAAGATACCTTCTGCATGACACAAGCCGTTGACTTTGCTGAAAATCTCGAGGATGCATCCTAGTCGTGAGTCTACAAACGGTGCCCAATTCTGCCACGTTTTAAATACTGCTTCTAGCTGTTCCCATGGCCAAATAATGTTAAAAACTGTTGCGGTTTTAGGTGCACGGCGAACTTGAAACGCGTATTGAGTATTATATCCAAAGTTACCGCCTCCACCACCTCTAGATGCCCAAAATAAATCTTCATTGCAAGATTTATTCGCTTCAATAATTTTGCCATGTGCATCTACCATTTTCAAACCGACAAGGTTATCGCTTATAAGGCCAATCGACCGTGAGAGTACGCCAAATCCTCCTCCCATCGTAATTCCTCCGATTCCAACAGTTGGGCTATCCCCAAACGGCGCCATAAAACCTTCACGAGCCAAACCTTTTACAAGCGGGCCTACGTGCACTCCTGTTTGAACAACAGCAATTGCATTTTTTTTATCTAAGTGAACTTTATTCATGTCGCTCACATCAATAACAAGTCCACCATTCACTACTGAAAGGTTCTTATC
The DNA here is from genome assembly GCF_038005965.1 of Priestia sp. FSL W8-0524. Lineage (NCBI taxonomy): Bacteria > Bacillati > Bacillota > Bacilli > Caryophanales > Bacillaceae > Priestia > Priestia sp. FSL W8-0524. Next base: position 904,494 of record NZ_JBBOUG010000001.1, on the reverse strand, counting down.
GAGAGCGTGACGACCACTTCTGACGCGCAGTGGTACATTATTCTCACGAGCCCATTTAATAGCATTACTAACATCATACGAATTTTGTGCAAAAACAAAGACAAGAGGAAAGACATCAACATAAGGGTTCCAGTTCTTAACTGCCTCTTTATAACCAGGGTCACCCTTAAAGATTACTCGCCCTGTTAGGTGTGTTGATCCCATATACTATACTCCACTCCTACTAGATATTTAATTACCAATACTAGTATATGTAGGGTGTTGACAAGCTCTTGGACAAATTATCTACTAACTTAAAAACATGTAAATATACCTAAGCGTATACCTTTCACAGAGAATTTTTGATGTTGAAAAAGTTCCTCAAAACGCTAGTTTTATAGAATTTTAACCAAATTAACTACTGGTAATTCTGGTTAAGTAAACTAGGTTTGCTTATTATATGCATAGTCAAACCTAGTCATATAGGAGATTACTCGAAGATACCATAATCGTGATGTTTCTTACCTATGATAAATCATAGGTTTGTTTACTTGATTTCTTGAGCCATTTGATTTGGCTCGGAGGGAAAAAAGGTATAGAGGTAAGGCAGAATTTCCGTTAAACTCATTAAAAAAACCCTTACACGTCTTGCTCTTCTTCAGAAGGCAGTATCTTCTCATTAATTTTGACGATGATCTGCTCCTCACTTCCATTTCTTTTATACTCACTTACTTGATTCATCTCATAAAATTTCTTATTGTCAGGCGGTCCAATCACAACCGTATCGGTAATCGGAGCGACGGCTTCTGCTACTTCATTTGCGCTTACTCCGTATGCTTTTTGAAACACGATCGGAGGGGTTAAACGCAGCACGTCGGATCCTTCTGTAGACTCAAATTGATCATTGTTAAAAAAGAGATGCAGATGCGCTTCTTCCGATAGCGGTTCGATCCAATGCCACCAGCCCATCGGTATAAAAACAACTTCGCCTTCTTTTATTCGATAATTGTGCATGCTGCTTGTATCAGGGTCCAAGATAGACACCTGCACTTCACCTGAAACGACGACATCTAATTCCCACGCATTTGGATGCCAGTGCGGTTCTCTCATATGCCCTTTCGTCATATATAAATCAACAAAAGCACCTCCGAGCATTGCCGGCAGCTGAGTTGAGGTTAGTTGATACGCTATATTTTGGTCGTTTCGTTTGAACAGGACATTTTGCTTATAGTTCACTGACAGATTAGGCGTTCCTGAGCTTTTTTTGATATTTGAATTATCCGGTACAAATCCAGATTTACTCATAGTGTCATACCCTCTTTTCATTAAAAAGTTATATGCACTATCCTATTAAAACTCTTTGCTAAGGGTGTTTTAATTAGAAAAAATAAAAAACGAGCGTTTCCGCTCGTTTTTTATCCGACAAGACGTTCAATTTTCTTTTTCTTCCATACAAATTGATAATAGCTGTACTGCAGGATTAAGCTGACAACAAACGCCGCTGGATATCCAATCCAAATCCCTTTGATTTCAAGAGACGTGAACTGCGATAACACGTAGGCTACGGGTACTTCCACACACCAAATCGCCATAATGCTAAATACCGTAGGCCAAAGCACTGTACCGCTTGCTCGCATCGTAGCAGTAATAATTTGCGCATGACCGAAAATCAAATAGCTCCAAAGCGTTATCACTAACAGCTCTTCGGCAATATGGAGCGTATGCTGACTTGTTAAAAACAGTGCTAAAATTTGATTAGAAAAGAGATAAATAAGTAAAATCAATACGCTGCCAATGACGTAATTCAGCATAATTCCAGAGCGAATCACTTCTTTTAAACGCTCAAATTTATTGGCACCAATCGACTGCGCGGCAAAAATAGAAACCGCAATTCCTAAGCTGATTGCCGGCATTTGTACATAGCTTGCTACTTGGTTCACTGCTCCGTACGCTGCTGTAGCGTCTGAGCCAAATCCGTTTACGAACGTAATAACCGCAATTTCAGAAAGAGAAACTAAAATCATATTGATACTCGCGGGAATCCCTAAACGCATAAGCAGCTTTAACAGCGTTCCGTCCATTTTTAATGAAATAGAGGAATCAAACTTTAGCGGATGATTTTTCTTGCGTAAATAAACAATCATAATAATGAACGTTAATACGGTTGAAAACACCGTTGCGTACGCAGCGCCGTACACGCCAAGCTTCGGCACTCCGATCCATCCAAAAATTAAAATCGGAAGAAAAATGAGGTTTAAGACCGTACTCACAACTAAAAAGTAAAAAGGCGTTTTAGAGTCTCCGGTTCCGCGCATAAACGTCGTATAAACAAAGTATAAAAACAAAACAGGAATCGCCACAAACAAAATGCGCGCATAGTGAACCGTTACGTCAATAATATTAGCCGGCGTTCCCATAATCCGAAGAATCTCCGGGGCAAATATGCTTCCCAAAACAGCAAGCACAATTCCGACTAAAAAGGTAAACGTGAGCGTGGTACCGATAATTTCTTTCACTCGTTTTTCATTTTGTGCCCCGTACGCTTGCCCGATTAAAATGGAACTTCCTGACCCAATTCCAATCGAAAACGACACGAGCAGAAAAAACAGAGGAAAAAACGCGGAAATAGCGGCTAACGCATCAACGCCAAGCGCTCTTCCGACAATAATACTTCCCGCCAGCTGACCAACGGACTGCATGGCATTACTTAACATGAGCGGAATCAAAAACACAAGCATCAGCTTACTGACGGATTTTTCTGATTCCACTACTTCACTTTTCACATCTTGATTCTTCACACCTATTTCTCCTTTGTATCAGCTTTCGGCGAATGATAGCCTTTTTCGCCGTAAGGCTGCAGCTTCTCTAACCATTTCGCTTCTAGTTTTAGCAAATCCTTTTTTGAAAGTGCTTTTTCTTCTTCTCTTTTAATCGTTTCCAGCATCTCAATTGAAAAAGCATCCGCACCATACGTATTCCACTCATCTTGAAGCTCTTTATTTTGATGAGTGTTCGTCTTTAACGTGAACTTTACGCCGTTTAACGTTTTGATGTTAGGCGTAGAGCCAATATAAATCTTATCGTTGTGAAGGTTTTTAATTTGATACACGCCGCCTTCTGTTTTTACTTCTTTCGCTAGCTGCTTCATTTGTTTTTTGTAGTCTTTTGAGTCCATACTCATCTCTGTCTCTCCTTTTCTCCAGTAGCTGCTTCCGTCTGCGCTGCGCTCTAAGAAACCGTACTCAATTAAATAGCGTCGCAGCACCGCATAATCGTCATAAAAAGGTGTTAACCTATCATTTACTTCTTTTTCGGTATACGTTGCGCCAAACTCAAAATGCCCGCTTAATTCTTCAAGAACAACAAGACGGTGTTTTTCTTGCAAATGAAAAGTACGAAGCGGTCCGTTTAAACCTTGAGGAAAATTCTTCGCTAAAATTTTTTCACGCTCTTCATCACTGACGCTGTAGCGCTGACTTCTTCTAGGCGCCGTATTTGTTACGGGTACCGCCTTCTCTTCTTCCCCGTCGTTTAACAGTTCCATCAGCGTTAAAAACACTTTTGCCTGACGCTCTTTTTTCTTTAAGGTAAAGCGGTGATTCCGAATGGTGGATGAACTGCCGATTCCCATTTCTTTTTGAATATCACTATCACTTTTTCCTTCTTTAAAAAACTTCACTAAATTTTTTTGATGATCAGAAAGACCCGTTACTTCTTTATCTAGCCCTATTAAATGATGAAACACAGACCCGTGCTGCTGTTCCACATGAAGCTTCATATAGCGTTTTGCTTCATAAAAAACTCCTTCCACCGGATAAATAATGCCTTTTTCAATGCTTTCACCGCACAGTAAGCAGTGGTAGTGATCTTCGCTTTCCCCGTATCCTTTTTTCATCTCTTCAAAAGATGATTCCCAAAACAAATCGTTTACCATATAAATAGACACCTTTCTATTTTGTTTATTAATTTATAAACAAATATATTATATGTTTATAAATATGTCAATTGTACGTTTATGATACATAAAAAGATGGAGACATAACGAAATGACTCCAATCAACTGCTAGAAGGAACAAAACAGACCAAACCTACGTTAACCATAACAAAAAAAACGAACCGCTAATCAAACACTTTGATCAATGGTTCGTTTTTCACTTGAGCTAAAATAATTTCGTTCCAGTCTCTTTGTTCCATTCACTTAAATAAGGAAAATCCTTAGATATAACGGGCTTATCATTCAAAAGCGTAATCAACTCCAAGCCGTTGCCGTCAGGGTCATTAAAATACACGCACGCCGCTGGCATCCACGTATGAACAATCGGCTCTGTTTGCGGCTTTCCAAACGACGTTTCTTCCGGTTCAATACCTTTTGAACGCAGCCACGTTAACGCTTCATGAATATCTGCGGCTTCAATTCCAAAAGCAAAGTGACTTCTTTTCAACTCTTTTTCGTCTGTTTCCCAAAGACCAAGCATTTGCTTTTGTTCCCCAACAAAGAAAAAAGCACAGCGCCGCTCTTCAATTTTATGAACAAACGTCAGCCCAAGATGTCTATAAAACTCAATCGAATCCTCCAAACTCCGAACCTGTACATGCGTCTCATAAATACTCTTAATCATAGCCTCTCCCCCATCCTTTCCTACTACTATAAGCCATTTCACACCAAACAGCTTCCTAACAAAGAATGAAAAACAATCATACTTAAGAACGAGAAACACTCACACAAACGTACAGCTTGGAAATCTCCAAGAGCACTATGGATTTGACTTTGAATTTGACTTTAACTAAGGTTTTGAGGCTACCCCGCAAGGGGTGCCTCAAAACCTTAGGTCTAGAAAAACCCCCATGGCTGCACTCTAGCCATGGGGGTTTTTCTACATCGATATATTAAGCGTGGGCTTTTGCGAGGCCGATACAAATACCGCCTGAAATAATCAGCACACTCGCAAGAGATACATAAAATAATTGACGCTTTGTTTTCTTTTCTCCCAAGAAGACAATACCGCCAAAAATTGAAATAACGATACCCATTTGCGATAATGAAAAGCTTGTTGCTACGCCTAGTCTTGATTGAGATAAGAATAAGAACATGTTTCCAGATGCCCAGATTAGACCTGGTAAGATATTACGAATCGTATATTTGTTAAATGGCTTATGTTTGTATGTAATGATTAAACCGCCAATTAACATACCAATTGCTTGCGGGAATAGTGCTGCCCATGCGTCTACGTTGAAAATACGTGCGATAACTACGTAAACTAAGAATCCAAGACTTGAAATGATAAGAGTGATAACTCCTTTTTTCGTTTGTCCTGGAGTCCCTTGTGCTCCTTCTTTTTTACCGTCTAATGAAGAAAGCACAACGCCTGCTAGTATTAAAAGAATCGCAATAGATCCAAGCACAATCGTTTGAAGCGTTGACCATTCTTTAAATACAATAACACCAAAAAGAGCTGTTGATACTAATTGCATACCCGTTGAAATCGGCATTGACTTTGAAACGCCAAGGTATGGAACACTTTTAAACTGATTGCTTTGACCTACTGACCAGAACAAACCTGAAACAATTCCGACAATAACAAGAGTTGGTGTTAACACCGGCTGAACAATCATAAACTGAACAAATGAAAGAATCAAAGCTCCAATAATTGTTCCAAGCGTTTGACTGTAAGGTCCACCGCCCATCTTCATACTAACTAAAATCATGCTTCCCCACGCAACGGAAGGAAGAACACCTAGCAAAATATCCATCTTTCTCTTAACCTACTTTCCTATTTCTAATCTATGTACATCGTATGTAACGACCTGTTGCTTTTCTCTCATTAAGGGCAAAGAGCCAAGCACTTATACTCCCTTGAATATTCCCCAAAAGGTCTAGAAAATTTAATAGGATCGCTCTTTGATCCTATCAAATTTTCTACATCGATAAAAATATATAACGTTTTCATAAATAGTGGTAAAACTGCTACTTTTTGCTGCTCGTATTATACTAACACGAACATTTATTGTTTAGCTAGAAATTTTTTTGATTATTTTTTAAAAACAGAAAAAATTTTTTTCTTCTTGCTCCGCAGCCTGCTTCTCCCTCTTATGTAATCTGCAATCAGCAGAAACGGACGCCTCTGCTGATTGAAAATAAGAAGAGATAAAGCCTTTTCATTTTAGTTAGCTACAGGCTTACAAAATTGCTCTACTACTTCTTTAGCTGGAATTGAACTGATCGCACCTTTTCCAGTTGTCGTTAAGGCACCGCTTGCATTTGCAAAGCGCAAAATAGCGTCGTGGTCAGAGTCAAGAATAGCCGTTAAGTTTTCTTGTGACACATCGCGGCTTAATAGCTGATAAAGGAATCCGCCAATAAACGCATCTCCTGCACCTGTTGTATCAACAACCGCTACTTTGTAACCGTTTGATTCATAGACAGCTTCTTTTGTATAAAGCGTTGCGCCTTCTGCACCTTTTGTGAACACCACTACTTGAACGTCACCTGTAAATAGAGACTGAATCGCTTGCTGTTCATCTTCAATGCCTGTGATAAACGCTAGCTCGTCGTCTGAAATTTTGACAATGTGCGCTTGAGGAATAAATTCTAAAATCGTTTGACGGCATAGCTCATGGTCTTTCCACAGTGGAAGACGTACATTTGGATCAAAGCTGATAACTCCGCCTTTTTCTTTCATGCTTTTAATCGCTTTCATATGAGCGTATTTCATAGGACTTTTAACTAAATCAACCGAACAGAAATGAAGAAGATCGTTGCTTGCAAACCAATCAGGGTTAATTTCGTCTTCCGTTAACAATAAATCTGCTGAAGGATTACGATAGAAGCTGAAATCTCTTTCTCCGTCTTCACGCAGGGAAACGAAAGCTAAGGCTGTGTTTGCTTCTTCTGTACGATAGACCATATCAGTACCTACTCCTACTTCACGAAGCGTATCTACTAGAAAGTCTCCAAACGCATCTTCTCCAACTTTTGTAATAAGCGCTGACTCATTACCGTATGTAGCAACAACTGCTGCAACGTTTGCCGGCGCTCCGCCTGGCACACGCGTAAACGATTCCACTTCTTTCAATTGAAGACCCTTTTGAGCTGGAATCATATCAATTAATACTTCACCGATACTAAATAACTTACCCATTCTATTCACCTTACTTTTCTTTTTTGTCATATTGTCATACTATGTTCCAAAAAATCCTTAAATCAAATTATACGTCCCAAACATCTTTTTCGTAAAGAGAAATTTCCAATTTATTTTAAAAAAATCGCAAATTATCGTTTTTTTCTCACAATCTTTTATTCATTAAACCTTTTCCATCCCTTGTCAAATCTGGGATTTAAATGACCTTGTTAAACAAAGATCACAGAATAAAAAAAGTTAATTTCCAGTTTAAACTGTCTCTCTATTGATTTTTCGTTCGACATCTCTTTCCTTATTTCCTGTTTATTCGCCGTGAATATGCAAATAATGATAAAAATTCGTGTTTTTACCCCTATTTAAGAAGGAATAGCTTAAAACGTGTCGAATAGACTTAGGTAGGTATATGACATTATGTATGTTACACTAAATACAAGGCAAGGAAGGGAGAATCAGTCATGAAAATCAATGTTTTTCTAGACGACTATCGCAAGTGCCCTGACGGTCATGTTTTAGCCGAAACGATTGACGAATGTATTGATCTGCTAAGATCATTCGAGGTTGAACATTTGTCACTCGATCACGATTTACTCAGCAAGACACGGAATGGACTAATGCTCGTGCATTTTATGGTAAAACACCATTTATATGCCGATCGAATCACGATTCACTCCGCTAATCATTTAGGCAGCAAAGCAATGTACAACTGCTTTAAAGATGCTCAAAAAGAGCATAAAATGCCAAACAACATTAAAATTCTAAGATGCCCTCTGCCTCTTCGATGATATCTGCACCCTCACACATTCATTTCAACAGAATCTGTCCGGATTCAATTCTCACAGACTTCCTGTTTCTATAAAATGAAGAAGAATACTGCTTGTTCGATACGTATAGATGTGAATACGCTTTAAGCAGTTTATATTATATAGAAGAAAACCGCTCTAAAATACCGTGATGATAGCTTTAAAAGCAGACTATATGGTACAAAGAGCGGTTTTTTTGCTATTTAGACAGTTTAGCAGAATCCAAGTCAGCTGAGAGAGAAGCCGGCTGCTTTTTAGCTTCTTTTAGCTGCCTAGCGTTCACAAACCAGTAGAGGCTTCCTACAAACACTCCTCCCCCTATGATATTTCCGAGCGTAACAGGAATTAAATTATGAAATAGTCCAGCAGCCGAAATCGTATCTGGATGCGGAAGCAGTAAAGCCAGGCCAAGAAACGTCATATTTGCCACGCTGTGCTCGTATCCTGAAGCAACAAATGCAAACAGCATCCAAAAAATAAGCATGATTTTTGCCGCATCGCTTTTAGTGCGCGAAGCCGTCCAAATCGCAAGACAAACAAGCCAGTTACAAAGGATGCCGCGAAAAAACAATTCACTAACCGGCAAATTCATTTTTTTAGCTGCCAGCGTCATGAGTAAATGGTTCGGTTCAATTCCTTTAAACAAACCGGTTCCGGTAATTAACAAACAAAGCCCAAACGCTCCTATCGCATTTCCGATAAAACACCACGTCCAGTTTTTGAACGTATCTTTCCATGTGGTGACTCCTGATAGCCTACTGACCGTATAAACCATATGATTCCCCGTAAACAATTCAGCTCCTGCAAATACAACAAGCAGGAGAGCAACAGCAAATGATAACCCCATCACAAGAGAAACGACCGGTAAAGAAGCAGAAGCTAAAGGCCCTCCTACCGATAGAGCTAATATAACGCCAAGTCCTACGTAAGCACCCGCTAGCACGGCTAAAAGCAAATAACTCGGCAAATGATCATTCACAAGCTTCGTTTTTTCACGGGCTAACTCATTCATTAACTGCAGTGAATTCTTAAGCAAAAGCGCTTCCTCCTTTTATTCATCTTAGACGCATACTTTTTCTTCTGTTTTTTCCAAAAACCAAGAAAGAGCAGAAGCTTGCTTCACCACTTCACCAATCACAATCATCGCGGGATTACTCACTTGCTGTTCAGTAGCCGTATCTACGATTGTACCAAGAGTGCCTGTAACCGTGCGCTGATAAAGCGACGTCCCTTGCTCAATAAGAGCGACCGGCGTACCTGCGCTTTTTCCCGCGTCTAAAAGCTGACGGCAAATATACGGTAAGTTTTTAACGCCCATATAAATCGCAAGCGTATCAACTCCTTTTGCTAAATGCTCCCAGCGAATACTTTCCGGCTTGCCGCTCAAGCAGTGTCCCGTCACAACAGCAAACGAACGGCTCAGCTCACGATGGGTCACAGGAATTCCAGCATAGGCCGGTGCCGCGATGCCTGCTGTAATACCTGGAACGACTTCAAATGGAATTCCATTTTGAACGAGCACTTCTGCTTCTTCCCCGCCTCTTCCGAAAATAAACGGATCTCCGCCTTTTAACCGCACGACGATATTTCCTTTTCTTGCGTAGAATACAAGTAAATCATGAATATCCTCTTGAGAAACGCAGTGATCACCGGGCTTTTTCCCGCAGTAGACGAGTTCCGTTCCTTCTTTTGCATACTGAAGAAGAACAGGGTTCACTAATCGGTCATATAAAATAACGTCTGCTTTTTCTAAACATTTGGCTGCTTTTATCGTTAGCAAATCTGGATCTCCTGGTCCGGCTCCTACAATGTACACTTTTCCTGTTCTCATTTTTGCTTCGCTCCTTTTAGTGTGTCCCCTTGAATTTTTGTGGCGCGTTGAAAGTCAACGCGCCACGGTACTTATTCTTCAATTAAAAGATATAGTAAATCTCCTTCAACAGACGCTTCGTACGCGTCTACACAGCCACTGTCAGGGTCTTGCACGTTTCCGTCATGCAAGCAAATTTTCCAGTCGTGCATCGGACAGAACACCGAGTCGCCGCTCACGATCCCTTCACTTAGTACCCCACCTTTATGCGGGCAGCGATTTTCAATTGCCCGGATTTTTCCGCTTGATAGCTTAAACACCGCAATTTCTTTTCCGTTTGCTTTCACTGTTTTACCCAGGCTTACCGGAAAATCATGAATAGACCCTACGCATACTTTTGTAATGTTTTTATTCACCATCTTTATTTCCCCCCAGCATTATGATGTGACAACTGTTTCAAACAGCTCTTTTTTCGTTTTTTTGCTTTCGACGATTTCTTTCCAAGGATCACGGTACGTAGATAACGCTTCGTCCATACGCATATTCAGCTCTCTTCTTGTCTCCGCGTCATCAAGCACGGACTGAATGTGCGAAAGTCCCATGCGCTCAATCCATGCAGACGTACGCTCTAAGTAATTAGCCGTTTCTCGGTAATACTGTAAATAAGCTCCTGTGATGTCCATCAATTCTTCGTCTGTTTTTACTTTATACAACAAATCTCCGCCGCGAAGATGCGTACCTCCATTTCCGCCCACGTAAATTTCCCAGCCGCCGTCAATTCCAATGAAGCCAATATCTTTAATACCTGACTCAGCACAGCTTCTTGGACAAGCAGATACAGCCATTTTCACTTTATGAGGCGTCCATAATCCTTCAAATTTTTTCTCAAGCGCAATTCCAACGCTCATTGAATCCTGCGTGCCAAAACGGCAAAACTGTTCGCCGACGCATGTTTTCACCGTTCGCAGCGACTTACCGTACGCGTAGCCAGAAGGCATATCTAACTCTTCCCATACGCTAGGCAAATCTTCTTTTTTAACACCAAACAAATCAAGACGCTGACCACCCGTCACTTTTACGAGCGGAATTTCATATTTATCAACAACATCTGCAATTTTTCGTAAATCTTCTGCGTTTGTGACGCCTCCGTACATGCGAGGAACAACAGAATACGTGCCGTCTTTTTGAATATTGGCGTGCATGCGTTCATTCACAAATCGTGATTCTCGTTCATCAACGTATCCGGTTGGATTCACCATACCTAAATAATAGTTTAGCGCCGGACGGCATTTCGAACAGCCTTCTTCATTGTTCCATTCAAGTACATTCATCACTTCACGCGTATGCGAAAGTCCTTTTGCTTTGATTTCTTCGACAACTTCATCTCGTGAAAGAGTCGTACAGCCGCAAATCGCTTCTTTTTGAGCCGCTGCGTCAAAGTCAGCGCCAAGCGTATGCTGAAGCACTTCCGCTACAAGCGGTTTACATCCGCCACAAGAACGAGAGGCACTTGTACAAGCTTTGATTTCATCAACCGATGAGCATCCTTGTTTTTGGATAGCTTCCACAATCGTACCTTTTGTGACGCCGTTACAGCCGCAAATAATATCATCCGCGCTCATGCTTGCTACTAAGCTTTCACCCGCGTTACCGCCAGATGGCTGTAAAATCGACACTTTTGCTACATCAGATACATCTTCTTGCTTTTGAATCATTGAAAACAGTCGATTTCCGTCGCTGCTGTCTCCAAAAAGAACGGCTCCTACGATTTGATTGCCTCGCAAAACAAGCTTTTTATAAATGCCGTCTTGTTCATCGAACACTTTGATTGCTTTTTTCTCTTCATCTTCCGTGAAGTCTCCTGCCGAGAACACTTCAACACCTGATACTTTTAGCTGCGTTGATAAAACCGATCCTTCATAAGGCACTTTTTCTGCCCCGCAAATTGCTTTTGCTAATGCTTTTCCTTGTTCATACAAAGGTGCCACTAATCCGTATACCATTCCTCTATGCTCTGCACATTCTCCAACCGCGTAGATGTTTGGAATATCCGTTTGCATATAGTCATTCACAACAATTCCTCGGTTTACGTCAAGTCCCGCTTCTTTTGCAAGCTGGACATTTGGCTTAATTCCAACGGCCATCACGACTAAATCAGCGTCTAAAAACGTCCCGTCTTTAAAAGATAATCCTTCAACTCGCTCATCGCCGACGATTTCCGCCGTTTGTTTTTCAAGCAAAAACTTCATGCCTTGTTTTTCTAATTCGTTTTGAAGCAATTTGCCGGCTGTTGGATCGAGCTGACGTTCCATTAAATACGGAGCTAAATGAATCACAGATACATCCATCCCTAGATTTAACAGCCCGCGCGCCGCTTCTAATCCAAGCAGTCCGCCTCCAATAACCGCTGCTTTTTTATACTGCTGAGAAGCCTGCAGCATTTCATCCGTGTCTTTTATATCTCGAAAAGCCGTAACTCCTTTTTTATCAGACCCTGGAATCGGAAGAATAAAAGGAAGAGAGCCCGTTGCTAAAATTAATTCATCATATGATTCTACTCTGCCGCTGTTTGTCGCTACTTCTTTTTTTACTGAATCGATACTAGTAACCGTTTCGCCCGTATACAATGTAATATTGTTTTCTTGATACCAGTTCCAATCGTTTAACGTAATGTCTTCAACATTCGTATCTCCTTGCAGCACTTTTGACAGTAAAATACGATTATAGTTCGGATGCGGCTCGCTTCCGAAAATCGTAATTTCAAACGCTTCGCTTGAAACCTTCAATACTTCTTCAATCGCTCGAACTCCAGCCATTCCATTTCCAATCAATACGAGTTTCTTTTTTTGCATCTTCCATTCCTCCCCTGGCATCTATACCTGCTTGTTTCAAAGATATATTTTCTATGCATCTTTAAAGATATATTTAAGATATATGAATTTTCTGAATCGTTCAACTTATGTGTTAGGTTATCTAACACTATTATGGTATGTATGCGATTTCATTGCTTTAACAGCAAGCAAAAAAAATAAGTGCTCTAATTACGTTTTAATTTGGATCATCCTTTTCATTTTATTTTGTGATGTTTTTCACAACATTAACTTAGCAAGAATAAATAACCTGAGCTATGATAAAAATCACTTCTAAATGTGATAAGTCAAAAATAAAAATCTCAAAAATTCTTTATAAAGAATTTTTTAAACAAACCGTTCTTTATAGTATTTACTATCACTCTCTTATTCTTTATAATGAAATATATATACCTTTATAAAGAACAGAACGGAGAATCAGAATGCCACTCATAAACGTTAAGAAATTTTGGACTCCTTTAGAGATTTTTGGCGTTAAGCTTTATAAGTGTAGAAATAAACAAAATTATTACTATAAAACGAGGAAAAGTCATAATCTAATAAAATTATAAAAGACAAGCTCTATTTCAAAAGAAATAGAGCTTGTCTTTTATTCTCCTGTAAACCAATTCACAACATACTCTCCCCACACTTCATTTCCTTTTTTCGTTAAATTACCGCTATCTTTATTTATATACTCTCCTAAATGAAACGGCCAAATGAGCGAGTGATTCATATAATATACCCAGTTTGCTTCAGAGACTCCCCTGATTGCTTCTACCCCTTCTTCATAGGACTCCGTTTGTGAAATATATGGCTGTGACGGCTGAATCATAAGGGTTTTTTTCAAGTCTTTAAGCTGATGAATCAGCTTGTCTGTATTTTCAAGCGTCTCATCTAGCGTAAGGTGCTGATAATCATTTTTAAGAGGTGCTTCAAACAGAATAATGTTTGGCTGAAGTTGATTAATTTGATCGGCAATATGTGAGGATAAAAGCTCATCCGTTGTTTGGCTGCCGTATGAAAGGGTTTTAACCGTAAATACATCACTTCCATATGTAGCTGCTAGCTCTTTTTTTAACTGTTGAGGCCACCCTGCTTCCTTCGCGGATGTGGCAAGCACAAGAGTCAGAGGCTTTTTATTTGCGATAGATGACTCAATTTGTTTTGTAATAAAGTCTGGAAGATTTTTTGTATAAGCAGATACATCGGAAAACTGTTTTTCTTTATGTACAACAGCAGCTTTTACTTCACTTGCCTGCGCTTCATTTTGATCCTGCCAGTGCTGCGTCCCCGCATACATCACCGCCCCGCACAAAACAGCCGCCGCCACATTTACCCCAACCATCGCCTTCATTCAATCTCCCCTTTACCCACTTTTTAAAAACCAACTATATTCTGCCCACCCAACTTACATTCAATAGAAAACACAAAAGGACAACCACAAAAATACTTCACTGAATTTGCCCAAAAAGGTTCACCTATGCGGCAGGCACAAACCCGCAAGGGAGGGTGACTGCCGCTTAGGTCTAGCAACTCTACCATCACCGCTCTTCCGTGATGGTAGAGTTGCTACATCGATATATAAATAGTATAGATTAGTAGAAATTGGAATGGGGGACCTTTCGTACGTAAAATCTCTACAAATACACGTATACTTCGCATATTTCCTAGCGAAACGTGAAGTTTCCGGGGAAATTACGTCACGTTTCTTAAAAAGAAAACATAATGTATGCTCATTCGCGCATGTGATCTTCTCCTTGTACAGTAGAGATACCGGCGGAATACAGCAAAAACGCGTTTTTGAAAAAGGACTGCTACATGCAAAAAAGCTCGTTTGATCAAATTGCTTCATCTTTTCATCCATTAATTGTGTCGATGATTAAAAAATTTCACATTTACAAAGACTACGACGAATATTATCAAATTGCGTTAATTGGTTTGTGGAGAGCGTATCAAAAATTTGACGAAAGCAAAGGATCTTTTTCTGCTTATGCCTACACAACCGTGCGCGGTACGATCCTTTCTCATTTAAAAGGCACCATTTTATACGAAGAACGTGAAACACCGGCTGAGCAAAACCTGCTTTCACTGAACGAAGATCCCGCTCTTCCCGTTCCGCTAGAAAGTGAAATCATCAAGCAGCATATCGAACACTTAACGGGAAGAGAAAAAATCTATGTACTCGAACATCTGCTAGAAGGCTACTCTTATAAAGATATTGCCTACAAATACGGAGTCTCCACGGGAGCCGTTAAAAACTGGGGAAAAGCAGCTCGCAAAAAGCTAAAGGCCTCGCTTCTTCAAGAGTAAGAAAAGGAGGAAGCTTATGATAAGCTTCCTCCTTCGGTTCATATGTGTAGTCCAAACGATTGTTCATATGTAGGACAAGTTTATTCGATAAATCGAACGCATTATGCCAAGACAACCGGACTTTCTAAACAATAATTACGAATAACAGCTGCTCTGGCCAGCTTTTTTTCTAAACTATAATAAGAAAGCTTAACTGGAATGAACGTTCCATCTTTAAAGTGAATTAGCATGGAGGTTGGATCAACTGTAGCAAGCGTGTGTGAAGTATGAACATGAGAGGCAAAAATCCAAGCGCAGCCATAGTCATTTGGCGAAGATGTCGGAAATGCAATGATGGCTTGTGAACGATTAATAACAAGCGGCGTAAGCTGTTTGTACGGAAACATTTTTCGAACGGCGGCAATAGACCCTTTAAACGTACTTAATTCTCGAATGCACGCTTCTTCTAATAATTGCTTACACGTCTTACTTAGCATGTATTCTCCTGCTTCATCTAGCACCTTCGTTCGGTGCACAGGATCATTCACTGGAATTAATGCTTTTGTCGTCAAACCAATTTGATACTTTTCATCATTTGTCATACATCTACCCCCTTTGCTACTTTATAACTATTCTATACTATCGAAACGGGAAAAATCTAGTCTTTTTTTCTCATTATTTGAAATATTTTGAATATATTTCAAATCCAAAGAAAAAAGCGCTGAAGCCAGCGCTTTTCTTTTAAATAAAAATGTCTAAAATAAGAACCATTGCAAACGCCGCAAATGATAGAATCGTTTCCATCACTGTCCACGTTTTTAACGTTTGAGCCACTGACATGTTGAAGAATTCTTTGATTAACCAGAAGCCAGAATCATTTACGTGCGATAGCATTACAGAACCTGCGCCTGTTGCCAGTACTAGCAGCTCTGGGCTTACGTTTGGCATGGTTGCTGCAATCGGTGCGACAATACCTGCTGCTGTTGTCATTGCTACTGTTGCTGAACCAACTGCTGCACGAATTAACCCTGCAATTACAAACGCTAGCACGATAGGAGAAAGATGTGCATCTTGAGCAAATCCCGCGATCGCGTCACCTACACCGCTTGCTGTTAAAATTTTATTAAAACCGCCGCCTGCACCAATGATTAGAATGATTGAAGCAACGGGTCCAAGACATTCGTTTGTGAATTTTAATAAATCGTCTTTGTTGTACCCTCTTGCAAAACCGAACGAATAAAAAGCAAACACTAGCGAAATTAACAGCGCAACGATTGGACTTCCGATAAAGTTTGTTACATAGCGAATCGTACTTGTTTCTGGATAAACAAACCCAGTGATCGTTGCTAAAAGCATTAATAGTACTGGAAGTAAAATGGTGAATAACGTAATGCCGAAACCAGGAAGATCTTTATGCTTCGACTCTGTGAACTGCTCCATAATTTCACCCGTTGGCTCTACGTGAACACGACGTGAAATGAACGATCCGTAAATAGGACCTGCCACTGCTGCAGCTGGGAAAGCCACAACTAATGAATACAAAATCGTTTTACCTAAATCTGCTTTGAAGATATCCACCGCTAGCATCGCTGCCGGATGCGGGGGTACTAAACTGTGAACAACGGCTAAGCCGGCAATTAATGATAAACCAATTTTAATAAGTGACGTACCCGTATGCTTGGCAATTACAAACACAAGTGGAATTAATAATACAACACCAACTTGGAAAAAGACTGGAATACCACAAATAACGGCTACAACCATCATTGCCCAGTGTACGTTCTTTTCACCGAATATTTTAATTAACGTGCGGGCAATACGCTCGGCTCCGCCTGACTCTGCCATCATTTTACCTAACATCGTTCCAAGACCAAGAACAATCGCGATAAATCCTAATACGCTCGCTACTCCTTCTTGGAAAGCCGTTACGATATCAGGCAGCTTCATTCCTGAAATAAGACCCATAAACAAAGCCGCAACAATTAGTGCTACGAACGGATTTGTTTTAAACTTAGCAATTAAAAAGATTAGTCCGACAATCGATACAATCGCATACAGCAAAAGACTTGCTTCATGACTTAATCCGAATACTGAATTCATATGTTCATCCCCTTAGTGTGACCATTTTTCATGCACGTACATCCAAATAATGTATACGCTTTCAAACATTTTCTAAAGTGAACGCACCTTGTACGTTCACTTCTGCTTATTTACTTAATAACTCAACCGTTTCACGAAGCGTTGTTTTGGCTCCGACGTTTCCAGGGAAAATGATATACGCAATGCCTGGAAACTTGCTTTCCTCTCCCGTTACCCATACCGGAATGCCCGGCTTGATTTGTCCAGCAACCGTCGCGCGCTTTACGGACAATCCGTTTACACCAATATCACTTGATGTAATGCCGCCTTTTGCGACTATAAAGTTTGGACGAACGTTTAAGCGGCGAACAATGCTTGTCACTGCATCTGAAATTTTCACCGATAGTTTAAGCTCCTCTTCTTTTTTTCCTTCACCAAGATCTAAGCGCTCGCGTCTTGTATACACAGCCACCGTTTGACCTTTAGAAATAAGCTTTTCTGCTTCATTGATAATACGATTCACTTCTTCTTCAAACTTTTCAGGTTCTAAGACAAGATGACAGTCAAATTCAATAAATTCAATGAAGCTGCATTTCTTTAATTCTTCTAACTGCTCCGTTGTTTTTTTAACGTGTGAACCAACCATAATTAATCCGCCGTTTGACGACTTCTCTTTAATGAGCTCTTCTTTTGTTAAAAGGTCTTTGTCGCTCACGCCGCCCATTACTTTTGTTAAAGCCGCAGCGCTTCGATACATAAAGTGCTTTCCAAGCTTCATCGCACGAAGAAGTGCAATCGTCACAACTTTTACGTCTACATAATCCACTGCGTTCACAACTACTTTGTTAAAGTCTTTCACTTCCATTAGCTGATTTGTGATCGTCACTAAATCAAGTGCGCGAATGCTCCCGAGCAAAATATACGTCGTATGACTTGCTTTGAATTTTCCTTCTGACTTTTCTTCTACCCACTCGCCTAAATGAGACTTACTGTAGCCAAACGTACGGTCTTTTGCAAATTCCGTTTCTCCTGCCGGCACTAAGTAGTCTTCATCTTGCACGTAGTGAATGTTATCAACTGTGAATCGTCCGCCTTCTTTAAAGAAAGGAAAAATCACTTCGCCGTCGAGGACTTGATTCGAGTGCTGTTCAACGGTTTTCTTTAATACTTCTGTTTCTAACGGGTAGTGACCGCGAAGAGTGGAATCACCTCTGCTGATAATTAAAAACTCTTTATCTACTTCAGCCGCTACCTCTGTAATAACAGCGGCAATGTCCGCGTGGGCTTTTTCCGTTTCAGAAGCGGTAAATCCGCGTGAATTTGTTAGAATAAAAAACATTGAATTTTCTTCTAAAAACCCTTGCTTGATGCTGTCTTTGCTCCAGTCTGTGTACACGGAAATACCGTTAACCGTTTGAACACCCGTTGGATCATCATCTAGGACAATGATTTTTTGATTAAACGTAAGAAGCTCTTCGTCGAGCATTTTTTGCACAAGTACTTCATCGACCGCTGGAATGTCTTTAAACACGTCGCTTACAAGACGTTTTTCATCTTGTTTAATCATGCTTCCACCTTCTTTTTCACTTCAACGTTTGCTAATTTTTCATAGTACTGCACAATTCCGCCGTGATCATCGCTTGCTTTTCCGTCTACTTTTAACGCGTGGAAAATTTCCACAAGCTGACTTGAAAGCGGAAGCGGTACGCCAATGTCATGAGCCGTTTCCATCACGTTTGTCATATCTTTTAAGTTAATATCAATGCGTCCTCCTGCTACAAAGTTGCGGTCTAAAATAAGCGGTACTTTTGCATCTAATACAGCGCTTCCTGCTAATCCGCTGCGAATCGCTTGATACATTTTTTCAACGTCAATGCCTGCTTTGGCTGCTAGTACAAGCGCTTCAGACATTGCTGCAATGTTTAAGTTCACAATCACTTGGTTCGCAAGCTTAGCCGTTACGCCGCTTCCGTTGTCTCCAACAAGCGTTATTTCTGCTCCCATCGCATGAAGAATAGGTGAAACGCTTTCAAAGATATGCTCATTTCCCCCGACCATAATCGCAAGCGTGCCGTCAATTGCTTTTGGCTCTCCGCCGCTAACCGGAGCGTCTAGCATGTGAATTCCTTTTTGTGCAAGTTCAGCGGCAATTTCTTTTGATGCTACCGGTGAAATGGAGCTCATATCGATGATAACGCTTCCTTCTTTTGCGCTATGAATTAACCCTTCTTCTCCAAGCACTACGCTTTTTACATGATGTGAAGCCGGAAGCATCGTGATCATCACGTCGCTGTTCACTGCAACTTCAGCAAGACTTTCTGCTCCAAATCCTCCTGCTGCTTTCACTTCTTCTACTGCTGCTTTATTAATATCGTAAACCGTTACCTCAAAGCCTGCTTTTAATAAATTGAGCGTCATCGGTTTTCCCATAATTCCAAGTCCAATAAATCCAACGCGTTTTGTCATTTTCGTTTCCTCCCCTTGTTGTATACGTTTTCAAATACGTTTTAAAAAATAATGTATACGTTAAAATATTTTTTGTATACATTTCTGATGATTTTGTATACACTCATCATATTCGCATTCTATTTATTTGTCTAGCCTTTTTTTAAATGAAATTTATTTCTAAAAGCGAAACTTTCCGTCCCACCTTTTCACAAGTTATAGTATGATTTGGGTATACGCGTACAAAATGATTAAAAATAAAGAGAGAAAGAGACGAGATTTTCTCGTGTCGAATGCTAGAGGTGAAGTAGAGTATGTTAAGAAATCAAGGTTCTCGTTCGTCTCATCACCCTTCTTATGAGATGATTCGAGATAAAATTTTAAACGGTGAGCTTGAAGGCGGTACAAAAATCGTCGAAGAAAAATTAGCGAGCGAGCTTGGATTCAGCCGAACGCCGATTCGTGATTCCATTAGACGCTTAGAATATGAAGGACTGATTGTTCGAAAAAAAGTGGTGTCGCCGACAGAAAAAGATTTACGCAACTTGTTTGAAGTGCGAATGCTGCTAGAAGGCTCAGCTTCTAAAGCTGCGGCAACTTTTTTGTCTGATAACGAATTAGAAGAGTTAAAGGAATGCGTAGACATCGGAAGAAACGGCTCGTTTGAAGACATTATGAGCGCGAATGAACGTTTTCACGCTATTATTGTGAATTCAAGCAACAATGACGTAATGATTAATATCATCGACCGCATGCAGTCCATCATTTACTTATTCCGTCATACCGTGGTGTTTTACAACCGCCCGTTTTTAATTGACGAACATGAAGACATTTATAACGCGATTAAAGAACGCAATGCTGAAAAAGCGGAAGCGTTAATGCAGGAACACCTTCAAAAAGACTTAGAGTTTTGCCTGCATTTGCTTCAAAGAAGACAATAAAAAAGCTGCCAACCGGCAGCTTTTTTATACGTACATCTTTTCTTTTGTAGCAATATCAGCTAACTGTCCGCTGCTGTTTTTGAACACCACGTGCTTCTTTGAAAACTTCGTTGGTGAATCAATGCCGGCAGCTGCGGCTAAATTAAACAATCCTTCACGTAATGACAGCACGTAGTTGCACACGCGGTATGACTTTTCTTCAATAATAAGCGCTTTTTGCAGCTTTGGATCTGTTGTGGCTACGCCCACTGGACAACGGTTATTGTGACAAACTTGCGCTTGAATACAGCCAACAGAAAACATAAAGCCTCTGGCAATATTTACGCAGTCAGCGCCCAGTGATAAAGCCGTAGCAATTTTATCAGCCGTTAACAGCTTGCCGGATGCAAAAAGTTTTACTTGATCACGAACGCCATATTTTTTAAGCAGGTCATCCACAAAAGGAAGTCCTGAAAACAGCGGTACCCCCGCTCCGTCTGCTAATTCTTGAAACGATGCGCCCGTTCCTCCTTCTGCTCCGTCAATCGTAATAAAGTCAGGACCGCTTCCTGTCTCTTTCATATACGCCGCCATTTCTTCAAGATCATTTGTGTTTCCGACAACCATTTTAATGCCTACTGGCTTGCCGCCTACATCTCGAAGTTTTTCAATAAACTGGAACATTTCAGGATACGACGCGAACTCTTTAAAACGGTTTGGACTGTCTACAGATTCTCCCGGCTTTAAGTTGCGGATTTCAGCAATTTCTTCCGTTACTTTTGAACCGTCTACGTGACCGCCTCGCGTTTTGGCTCCTTGGGCGAGCTTAATTTCAAACGCTTTGATTTGCTTCATTTCACTTTTCTTTTTAAACTCTTCCCACGAAAATTCGCCTTCTTTTGTCCGAACGCCAAAAAGCCCAGGGCCAATTTGAAAAATGATATCGACGTTTCCTTTTAAATGATAAGGTGACAATCCGCCTTCTCCCGTGTTCATCCACGTGCCGCCTGCTCGTCCTAACCCTAGGGATAAAGCGGTAATCGCGTGGTCACCAAGCGCTCCAAAGCTCATGCCGGACTGGCCGATTAATCCTTTTACAACAAACGGCTTTTTGCATAAAGGACCTATAATGACCGCATCTTCATCTCGCAAATAAAACGGATTCGCTTCTTTTTCTTCTCGGTGCTCTCTTCGGCTAAATAAGTTATCGGCGTCCATTTTATATACTTTTGTTTTGACTTTTTGCGTATTATCCGCTTTCATTTCATCGCGCTGCTTTGGAAACACCGCGTTTCGAATATAATAGCCCGGTTCGCTAAAATCGCGCTCTGAGCCAAATCCCATCATTCGGTTGAGATATTTACCTGACTTAACGGTTTGCTCGTATTGATTTCTAGAAAACGGCTTGCCTTCGTTATTATTTAAAAATAAATACTGACGCAGTTCAGGCCCCATTTTCTCAAAAATATAGCGCATTTTTCCGAGCAGCGGATAGTTTCTCAAAACCGAATGCTCTTCTTGTTTTTCATCTTTCATCCAAAGAATAATAGCGATAATAACCGGCACTATAATCACAAGCATCATGACCGCACCAAAAATAAGTAAAATGATTTCAAACACTCCCACGATATCCCTCCTAAAAAGACTCTCCTGTAAGGAGAGTCACTGATTAAAGCATTCTGCTTAGTCCTTTTCGAAGCGGCGGCATTTCGAGCTCATGTTCTTTAAAGAACTTTTTCATGATGTGCTTCGAATAATTGGCCGCTTGTCCGAATGAAATTTTGCCTGGAAGCGGCGGTTCATCAGCAACAACGACATCAATCACTACAGGAACATTCGCAAGCGCTGCTTTTTCAAAAGCGGTTTCGAGCTCTTCGTATTTTTCAACGCGGTAGCCGATTCCTCCGCATGATTCAGCGAACTTCGCAAAGTTCATTTCACCAAGCTGCGTTTGGTAATCCAAGTGACCTTGAATAGCTTGTTCATATTTAATCATCCCGATTTCACTGTTATTAAGGACGACGACAACAATCGGCAGCTTGTACTTCACAGCCGTCACAAAGTCTTGCATGACCATCGTAAAGCCTCCGTCACCGCATACGGCTACCGATTGTTTTTCAGGATGAGCAAGCTTTCCTGCAATCGCAGCCGGAAGTCCGCAGCCCATCGTTGCCAGCCAGCTTGAAATCACAAATTTTTGATTCGTCATGCGGAAATGTCTTGCCATCCATACCGTCACGTTCCCGACATCAACAGATACAATCGCATCATCATCAACGATTTTTTGCAGCTTAGGAATGACTTGCTGCGGCTTAATTGGCGTACTCACTTCATTTTCTTCTTTTTCTACGTGCTTCCACCAGTTTTCCATATTAACTTGACACTCTTCTAAGAAACGGCGGTTTTCTTGATAATCTAAATTATGCGCAAGCTGCGACAGGGTCGTTTTAGAGTCTCCGACTAATCCGATGGATACAGGATAGCGTCTGCCAATTTGTGTGGCGTCAGAGTCCAGCTGAATCGCTTCAACCCCGTCCGGTAAAAACTCACGGTACGGAAACGAAGTTCCAATCATAATCAGCAAATCGGTTTCTTCCATCGCTTCATACGCCGGCTTTGTCCCAATTTGACCGAGCTGACCTAGATTATAAGGGTGATGATCAGGCAGTATTCCTTTACCCGGAAGCGTAAAGATAATCGGCGCCGCAATTTTCTCCGCGAACTGCGCTAATTCAAGTTTAGCGTGCTTTGCACCTGTTCCTGCTAAAATAACCGGTTTTTTTGCGTATTTAATGGCTAGAAGCGCTTTAGCTACATCTTCCGGGTCACTGTGAGAAATTGTTTTTGATACATTGGCAACTGGCGTTTTTTTATCAATTTTAATCGTTGAAGACGGAATATCGTCTGGAATCACTAGCACCGCGACACCTTTTTTGGCATAAGCCGTTCGAATCGCTTGCTGCAGCAGATGCGGAAATGATTCTGGCGAGTCTACTCGGTGATTAAACACCGACACATCGTCAAAAACACGTTCTAAGTTCACTTCTTGAAACGATTCATTGCCAAGCTTCGCACGAGGCACTTGTCCAGCTAGCACTAGCACCGGTGCACCGTCTGCTTTGGCATCATATAAGCCGTTTAACAAGTGAATCGCACCCGGCCCTCCAATTGACAGACACACGCCGATTTTACCCGTGATTTTAGCGTAAGAAGATGCCGCAAGTGCGCCTACTTCCTCGTGACGGACTTGAATAAACTCAATTTCATCTTTTTCACTTCGCAGATTGTCCATAAAATGATTGATTGAATCTCCGGGCATACCGAAAATATGATCAATCTTCCATTCTTTTAAAACCGACATAGCTGCTTTTCCAGCTGTAGTTTTTATCATATTCAGCCTTCCTTTCTTTAACTTTGTTTCTATTCCATACCACAATGAAAGAAAGACAAAACAAGGGACTTTCCCGTTTTTATGGAAAAGTCCCTTGTTTTCAGCTAAATAATTTAAATAAACTAAATTTTTTCATCGGCTCAGGCTCTAATTGATGCACCGGACGACCGTCGATAATCGCCTCTGCATTTTCAATAAAAAAATAAAGTTCTGACGCACCGTACATATCGGAAATGTAATCATACGCTTTTGAAAGTGAATAGTCGTGGTAATTGCGAGCATGAACGCCAGAGGCAATCACGTGGGCGAAGCGGTATTTAATAAACGTACAGGCCGCTTTTCTTTCTTTCTTTCCGTTTAAACCGAGAATACTAGCAGCGCTTAGCTGAACGAGCACGCCTTTTTTAACAAGCTCATACAAACGCTCAGGGTGATCTCGGAAAATCGGATGACATTCTGGTGAACGTAGAATAGGCACAACGCCTTTTGTGAGAAGATCATACAGCGTTTTTTCAAAATAAGGTGAGATATCATATTCAGGCAGTGAAAGAAATAAATATTTATCGGTGTGATTAAGTGTAAGAAGCTGATTTCGCTCATAGTTTCGCAGAAGCTGAGGTGATAAAGGGACAAGCTGACCTGGTAATACTTGTAGAGGAACACATGAATTTGTAAGCCATTCATTAGCCGCATTTACATAGAGAAATAAATGGTGTTTCATAAACTCTTGATCGCTATCATAAAGCGGCGTCGCCACCACAGACTGAACGCCTTGATCCGCTAAGGAGCGTGCCATTTTCAAAAAGCCGTCTACTTCCTCAGGTCCGCTATCGATATTGGGCAATATGTACGTATGAATATCAATCACTTTATTTCCCTCCCTGCGCTTTGTATAGCTCTATTCTACGACGATTTCTAGTGTGAAACTATGTATTCTTCTCGACATTTACCACCATGAACCCCGGAAAACCGCGTACTTTCCTGTCATCTACTTAACTAACAATATTTTACTATTAATCTTTGTGAAAACGCAAACAAAATTTGTAAAATAACTCCAAATAATGATGAGAAAAGAAGGGATTGAAATAGGTCTTTGTATGCAAATACCCTGATTAAACAGAAGTTAATCAGGGTACAAAGGGAAAATTTAAAAGATTCCTAGGAATTTTGTTTTTTTGATGCGTTCAGGCGGTAACATATGAATGCCTTGACCATTAAATGTAGCTTCAGCATTTTCCATCAGCAGCTGAGCTGTCTCAGCTCCTTTTTCTTTTCTGATTACATCATAAGCCTGACGTAATGAATGCTGCTTGTAGTTATCCAAACTTGCACCAGAAGCAATCACGTGAGCAAGATTGTGTTCAATAAACTGCATTGCGGCTTTTTTAGCGTGCTTGCCGTTTTTACCAATAATACTATCTGAGGATAATTGTATAACAGCTCCTTTTTTAACAAATTTGTACAGTCCGTCTTTATGTTCTAAGAAGTATGGGTGACGTTCAGGTTCACTAATAATTGGAACAATTTCTTTTAACTGAATCTCATATAATAAGTTTTTAAGATAAGATGGTTCTTCCTGAGCAGGAATGGTTAGAATCATATATTTCTCTTGTGAAGTAGGGAAACTTTCTTGAAGATGATACGATTCTGCAAAGTTACGATTTGCCAATACTTCCGTTCCTTCCACGATTGTAAGTGGGATATGGTTATCTTTTAACGTTTGGTTTGCTTCTTTTACATAGAGAGAAAGAGGCGTGTTGGTTTCTTTATCTAACGTCGTGGCCACTGCTTTTACACCTTGATTCACTAAATGCCTAGCTGCGTCTATAAATTGTTGCTTTCTACCCTCTACTCTCGGTAGCATGTGAGTATATATGTCGATCACAAAATCTTCTCCTTATATCTCTGCGATTAGTATCTGGAAGTTCTTTTCTATCGTTCATTATTTTAGCATACTTCTTTTACCAGAATAATAACCTTTAGAACCACAACAAAAAGCCTATTCGTAACGAATAGACCTTTATAAATTAAAATATACCTAGTATTTTTCCTTTTTTTATTCGCTCTGGCTGTTCTTTGAAAATTGCTCGGCCTTCTGCAACATAATCTGCATTTTCCATAAACTTGTACAGAGTTTGTGTACCAAACTGTTTAGATAGCATATCGTATGCTTTAGGCAACGCATACTGTTCGTACGTATCACCGCATACCCCCGATGCAATCACATGAGCGAGTCCATTATTTATAAAAGAAAGCGCGGCTTTTTTCTCTTTACGTCCATTTTGACCGGTTAAGCTGCCGGCAGACAGCTGAACGATGGCTCCTTTTTTGACAAGTTCATAAAGTTCATCAGGTTTATCTAAAAATAAAGCGTTTCTCTCGGGTTCACTAACGATAGGGACAATCCCTTTTAATTGAAGCTGATAAAAAATTTGTTCCGTAGCGCTAATCGTATATTCAGTTGAAAGCTGTAAGAGCATGTACTTTGTGGTTTGATTAATCGTAACGACGGCATTTTGTTCATAAGCTTGAACAAGATGATGATGAATGATTGCCTTTTGTCCTGGCAAAATGGTAAGAGGAATAAATGAATGCTGCAGGCTTTCGTTCGCTGCGGCTATATGCATTAAAATGCTTGATGAATCAGCACCTTCACTCTCATACAGAGGAGCTGCCACAGCAGCCGTCACGCCTTGATTCACTAGTGACTTGGCCATTGCTAGAAAAGCAGTCTTATCGCGTGGTCCTTTGCCTACATTCGGCAAAATATTTGTATATAAATCAATCACAGCACATGCCCCCTTTAATAACAATAATTATACTTAATCTTAATACTATTTTTGGCAATTTTCAATCTTTTTAAAGCGGGCGATTCAGCTTTTCACATAAAATTTACACATTCTTTTTGTTTGCTCTATACCGCTTGAATATTGTGAATAGAAGGAAGTCTTTATTATTACTTATACCCATCTATACGGCTCATAAACAGTATAATCTAACTTACTCGTCCATCTGCTTCCTGAAATTTCAGGAAAAAGATCACGATGATGCCTCAATTTAATACGTGACCGCGCTGCATCTCTGCATCTGGAAGAGACGATATACTTCTCGCATTATAAGCGGGTTTATGAACATAGATTAATAGACGTTCAGCCAAATCAATTTCTAACGACCACTGTTCCATGGAAGGAGTATGAGGCCCGTGCAATCGGCCAACGTAGATTTTCGTATTGTTCGAGTCATTAGTATCGAGCCAATCCTCTTGTAAAATTCTTTTTCCTAACGTTTGATAATCCGCTTTTCCAATGTACAAAAGCACGTCGCTTCCATACACAGGATGCTTTCCGTATATTTGATAAACCCCATAATCAGTCTCTTCATTTTTTAAAGAATGCAAATCCGTTATGCGATAGTGACCTTCCCAGTGAACTTGAATAAGATGCAGATTTTCTGTAGGCATTGCTTGAGGTTCCTCCTAACTTTTCTATAAAAAAACCTGTCAAAAGACAGGTTTAAGATGCTGTAAAATATTCTTCTAAATAGCTAGCCCACGCTTTGTTGCCTTTAGCTGTTGGAACGCGCTGCTTCTCTACTAAATAATCTAATATTTTCTCTGACTTATAGTCAGGCCATGCACTCCAGTGATTGACATACTCATAGCCATTGCTTTTCGCAAATTCACCTAAAGCTTCTGCTTCTTTTGGATAATTGCTAGCATTATAAATTGGCTGAGATGGCTGTAAAATCGTTACAAGGTCTTTATCAGCCTCTGTAATATGAGACATGATCACATTTAAATTATCCAATGTGTTTGTAATGCCTACCACGCCATTATCATTTAATAAAAATGGTTCAAATAACAACACGTCGGGTTTTTCCTTAATAATATCTTTGTAACCTTGGTTACGAACAAAATCAAGCGTTGTTTCGTCTTTGTATTCTAGTACGCTCGTTTCTATAAGTGAACCGTATGTATTATTTAACGTTTCTTTTAAAGTTTCAGGCCAAGCCTTAGAATCAGTAGATGTTGCCTGTGAGCCTACAATTAATAGCTTCATCGGCTTTCCTGATGCCTCTGCACTTTTTAACTTCTCTTTCACGGATTTTGGAAGATTCTCTGCATAGTCTTCCCAATTTCCACTAGTCACTTTACTAGAGCTGCTACTTGACGTGCTTTCACTAGAAGCTTCTGCGGGTTTCTGATGATCCCAATACATTTTACCTGCGACAATAGTAACGATTAGCACAACAGCCGCAAAGATATTCACAAATACTTTCATAAACTAACTCCCTTATTTTTTTACTTGTCTTTCCATTATAATATATTTTTTACTGTTTTTTTATAAAAAATGATTAAAAATGACAATTTTTTTGATAAGATAGAAGAATAGTTGTGTATTTTGTCACATGATGAAATACACAAAATTTTCTTCTAAAAAATTGTAAAGGACGACAAAAAATGGAAAAAGAACATGAAGTACAGCGCAGGAGAAAAAAGCGCAAATCAAAAAAGAAAAAAGGTTTTAAAATTGCTTTAGGTATTATAGTTCTTCTTATTTTAGGTGTAGGAATTTATGGGTATTCCGTGTATAGTTCAGTGGCGAACACCTTTAATCGTACGCATGAACCATTGAACCGTGAAAAATCGGACAAACGTTCTGAAAAAGTAAGTCTGGCTAAACATGATCCAATTTCAATTTTGCTGCTAGGTGTAGATCAACGAGGAGCGGATCGCGGACGTTCAGACTCACTGATGCTGCTAACAGTAAATCCAGATAAAAAAGCGGTCAAAATGGTCAGTATCCCTCGTGATACACGTACTGAAATTGTCGGCAAAGGAAAAGAAGACAAAATCAATCATGCTTATGCATTCGGTGGCGTTGATATGTCCATTAAAACGGTAGAAAATTTCTTAAATGTACCAATTGATTATTACATACAAGTAAATATGGAGAGTTTTAAAGATATTGTAGATGCAGTTGGTGGCGTTACTGTAAATAACACATTAGATTTCACATATGAAGGACATCACTTTGAAAAAGGAAAGCTTGAGTTAAATGGAGAAAACGCATTAAAGTACTCTCGTATGCGCTATGACGATCCACGCGGTGATTTTGGCCGTCAATCCCGTCAACAGCAAATTATTCAAGCAGTTATCGATGAAGGAGCAAGCATTAAATCTCTTACAAACTATGGAACTATCTTAGATGCGATTGGGGATAACGTCAAAACAAACTTAACGTTTGATGACATGAAAGAAATTCAATCGAACTACAAAGAAGCACGCAATAACGTCGAGCACATTCAAATCAATGGTACAGGTGGAAAGATGAACGGTATTTATTACTATAACGTACCAGAGGCAGAACGCACAAAAATTTCAACTACTTTAAAAGAAAACTTAAACTTAAACTAAAAAGAACCCCTCCAGCCGAAGCTGGAGGGGTTTCTTTACATAAACTTATACACCGTAATAATAGTAGTAGTCACTGCCTTCTTCCATTTTACGATTATTTAATACAGCACCCAATACTTTTGCATTGGCTTTTAGTAAAAGCTCTTTCGCTTTTACTGCAGCTTCTTTATCCGTTTTGCCGCTGCTAACGACAAGAATCGAACCGTCTACTTGATTCGCTAAAATCTGTGCATCCGCTACTGCCAATACAGGAGGGGTATCAAATATAACCATATCAAACTGTGCTTTCATTTCTTTCAAAAGTTCCGTCATATTGTTTGATGCAAGTAACTCTGCCGGATTAGGCGGAATAGGACCGCTTGTAAGCAAAGACAGATCTGGTACTTCTGTTGCTTGAACAGCTTGTCCCAGCGTAGACTGTTTTGTTAATACATTCGTTAAGCCAACATGGTTTTCTAAACGGAACGTATAATGAGCAGTTGGCTTACGCAAGTCTGCATCTATTAACAACACGCGAAGCCCCTGCTGAGCGTAAACGGTTGCCAAGTTCGAAGCCGTTGTTGACTTTCCTTCTCCAGGACCTGTTGAAGTTAACACAATAGACTTGATGTCTTGATCAGCATCGGAGAACTGAATATTCGTACGAATTGTACGGTATTGTTCAGCAACAGGATCTTTAGGACTATTATGAGCCAATAAACGACGCTTTAACGTAAGTAATTTATCATTTTTCTGATCTTTTCGTTTACGAGCCATACGTTTCACCTCTTTGCTGAGCCCGAGTATTTAATGGTGTTCTTGTTGCTGTGCTTGTTGCTTTCGGTACTTCTTTGATGTTAGTGATAGCACCTATTACTGGAAGCTCTAGAATACCTTCAATGTCTTGCTCGGTTTTGATAGTGTTGTCCAAATACTCTAGTAAGAAAGCAAGACCCACCCCAACCATTAAACCAACTATAAGCGCGATAGCAATATTAAGAAGAGGCTGTGGCTTAACAGGTGAAACATTATCTTTAACTTCCGCTTTTGAAAGAATACTTACGTTATCCACTTTCATAATCTTCGAGATTTGTGTTTTAAATACTTCAGCTGTTTTGTTTGCAATTTGAGCAGCTACGTGTGGAGATGGATCTTGCACTGTGATTTCGACTACTTGAGAGTCAGTAGCACTGCTAACAAGAATTTGATTATTAAGTTCCTCTACACTACGATCTAAATTGAGCTCATCTTTTACTCTATCTAAGATTGCTGGGCTTTTAATGATAACATTATAGGTATTTATTAATTGAATGTTTGTTTGTACTTCATTTCCCGTATACAGCTGCTGATCAGACTTTGTTTGATTAACAAGAATTTGAGTCTTTGACTCATAAATTGGCGTAATGACAAAAAAGCTCACAACAGCACTGATAATAGCAGCGATAATCGTAATTAAAGCAATTAACCACAAGCGCTTTTTTAGTGTTTGAAACAAGTCTTTCAAGCTAATGGTTTCTTCCATGATGACCTCCAAATACGTCTATTATAATTAAAAACAATATAGCTTCTATTATAATAGACATAGATACTTTTATCTATATCATTTTGGTAGTATTATTATTTTTTTACATTTTTTAATAAATAATATAGAGATAAAAGTTTCATATTATTAATTTTATTGAGTTAAAAAATGTCTCAAACCACTTTTCCAGTGTCTTGGCTCTTCAAAACCATTCATTTTTAGAGACATATGTTTAAAAACTGAATATGCTGGGCGAGCAGCGGGCCTTGGGAAGTCTTCAGTAGTACAAGGCTTTAACTTTACGTTAATTTGTGTTTCTTCGAAAATTGCTTTAGCAAATTCGTACCAAGAACAACTTCCACCATTAGAAATATGATATACCCCATATTTCCGAGTATCTACTAACGCTAAAATAGAATTAGCTAAGTCTAAAGTGTACGTAGGGCAACCTATTTGATCTGCTACCACGGATAACTCTTCTTTTTCTTTTCCAAGCTTCAACATAGTTTTAACAAAATTATTTCCATGCTTGCCATATACCCAAGAAGTCCTCACAATAAAGAATCTAGAATGTAAATCTCGCACAAATTGTTCACCGGCTAATTTAGATTTTCCGTACACTCCTAAAGGAGAAGTTGGAGAAAATTCGTTATAAGGTTCATCGTTAGTACCATCAAATACATAATCCGTACTTACATATACAAGCTTTGCTCCTACTGCTTCTGCTGCTACAGCAACATTGCGTGTACCGTATGCATTAATAAGATATGCTTGTTCAGGCTCCGACTCAGCTAAATCTACTTTTGTATGTGCAGC
This sequence comes from Priestia sp. FSL W8-0524, assembly GCF_038005965.1. Lineage (NCBI taxonomy): Bacteria > Bacillati > Bacillota > Bacilli > Caryophanales > Bacillaceae > Priestia > Priestia sp. FSL W8-0524. Next base: position 873,057 of record NZ_JBBOUG010000001.1, on the reverse strand, counting down.
CGAATGAAGAACAATATTTGGCTTTACAGCACTAATAATTTCTTCAACCTGTGCTTGGTTTGTAATATCCATCTTATCTCGACCAAACCCATAGACTTCAAAACCTTTTTCAGTAAAGAGCTCAACTAACTCCTTACCAAGTTGCCCATTCGCTCCTGTAATTAAGACTTTTTGACTCATTATTTATCACCATATTGTTTGTTATAGTAGTTTACATAGTCACCTGATTTAATGTTTTTCCACCAATCTTGATTATCCAAATACCATTGAATTGTCTCAACAATGCCTGTATCAAACGTGTACTTTGGCTTCCAACCAAGTTCTGTTGTTAATTTAGTAGGATCGATTGCATAGCGACGATCATGTCCAAGGCGGTCTTCTACAAACTTAATTAATTCTTTTGGAGCATTAAGTTTATCTACAATTAAATGTACAATTTCATTATTTGTTCGTTCATTGTGGCCGCCTACATTGTAAATTTCTCCTGGCTCTCCTTTATGAATAACCAAATCAATAGCAGCGCAATGATCTTTTACATGTAACCAATCACGAACGTTTTTACCATCTCCATAAATAGGAAGTTCTTTTCCTTCTAGAGCATTCGTTACCATTAATGGAATCAATTTCTCAGGAAAATGATAAGGACCATAGTTATTTGAACATCTTGTGATATTAACATTCATGCCGAATGTCTCATGGTACGCACTCACAAGCATATCAGCCCCTGCTTTACTTGCAGAGTAAGGACTGTTTGGATCAAGAGGCGTTTCTTCTGTAAAATATCCTGTTTCACCTAGTGAACCATATACTTCATCCGTTGATACTTGTACATATTTCTTCAGGTTATTAGCTTTTGCTACATCTAATAGCGCCTGTGTACCTAACACATTACTCTTAATAAAAATATCTGGCTCTGTAATACTGCGATCAACATGTGATTCTGCTGCAAAGTTCACAATTACATCAATATCATGATATTTAACTAAATGATCTACAAGTTCTCTATTGTTAATATCACCTTTTACAAACGTATAGTTTTCATGACTTTCAATATCTTTTAAGTTTTCAAGATTTCCTGCATATGTAAGTAAATCATAGTTTACAATACCATAACTAGGATATGTTTCTACCATATGACGTACGAAATTACTTCCAATAAAACCTGCTCCACCTGTTACTAAAATATTCATTATTGAATCACTCCCAAGTAAAATTATTATCTGCTTCTGCTAAAGTTGGATGTTTGGTATCTTTATCAGAGAGAACCGGATTATTAAACGGCCAATCAATATTTAAAGCCGGATCGTTCCAAGCGATGCCTCTATCATGCTCTGGAGAATATAGCTCGTCTACTTTATATTGAACCTCGGTATTTTCTACAATTGTACAAAAGCCGTGTGCAAAACCTTTTGGTACTAAAAGCTGACGTTTATTGTCTGCTGATAAGATAAACCCTTGCCATTGCCCGTACGTAGGTGAACCCTTTCGAATATCTACAATCACATCATAAATCGCACCTCGTGTTACACGTACAAGTTTTGTTTGCGCTTTGTCGTTTAGCTGATAATGCATGCCTCGCAAAGTGCCTGGTTGCTGAGATAATGAATGGTTGTCTTGAATAAAGTTCATATCAATTCCGTTTTGTTCAAACAGCTCTTTGTTGTAGCTTTCTGTGAAGAAACCTCTATGATCTCCAAAAACCTTTGGTTCAATTAAGAATGCATCTTCAAATTTTGTATTAATAATATTCATGCTTTTCCTCCTACCAACATTTCTTCTAATGCACTTTGATTAGCTAAACGTAGCATATATTGGCCATATTCATTTTTCTTTAATGGCTCAGCCAATTGAACAAGCTGTTCTTTCGTAATATATCCTTTTCTAAAAGCTATTTCTTCTAAACATGCTACTTTTAAACTTTGGCGCTTTTCTACAGTTTCAATAAATGTAGACGCTTCTAATAACGATTCATGAGTACCTGTATCGAGCCATGCAAACCCACGTCCTAGTAACTCCACTTGAAGCTTTCCGCGACGTAAATACTCTTCATTAACAGAAGTAATTTCTAGTTCACCACGAACTGATGGTTTAATAGATTTGGCAATTTCTACTACGTCGTTATCATAGAAATAGAGGCCTGTGACAGCATAAGTTGATTTTGGATCTGCAGGTTTTTCTTCAATAGAAACGGCTTTGCCTTTTTCATCAAATTCTACTACACCGAAACGTTCAGGGTCTTTTACATTGTATCCAAACACTGTAGCACCCTCGGATCGACTTGCTGCACGCTCTAATGTTTTTGTAAATCCATGACCATAGAAAATATTATCTCCTAAGATAAGAGCCACTGAATCATTTTCAATAAATTCTTCGCCAATAATAAATGCCTGGGCTAAACCGTCAGGTGACTCTTGTACTTCGTAATTTAAATTAATACCTAAATCCTTACCATCGCCAAGCAACTGTTCAAAACGCGGAGTATCAGTAGGAGTAGAAATAATTAATATATCTTTAATCCCAGCTAACATTAGAACTGACAATGGGTAATAAATCATCGGTTTATCATAAATCGGAATTAATTGTTTAGAAATTGATCTTGTAATAGGATATAATCTAGTACCACTACCACCTGCTAAAATAATACCTTTCATAAAATATTGCCTCCTCAAATATATACTTTATTTAGTTTCCCAATATCCCTTATGCATGCTTATTGCTTTTTTTAATTTCAACGCAAGTCGCTCTTCATTTTGACCTAATTTATAACCTATATATTTCATAGCATTTCTTAAAAACAATTCTATAATTAAGTGTGAAGCTTTATTTTTTAATAAAAATTTAAATTGCTCTAATACAAATTTTATTCCTTCACCTTCAGCTTGAGAAAATTCATTTACTATCCAGCCTTCTCTTCCATAAAATACTCCTATATCAAAATATCTTTTGAATTCTTCAATTATGGAATAATCATGAGAATGATAAACTGTAGCATCAGCTGTATAAGCTACTTTATAGTCAGCAAGAATCATCTTGGCACATACATAGGTATCCTCACTTAAAATCACATTGTTAGGAAACATGCCAACTTTTTCAAAAGCTTCTCTTCTGTAAGCAGCAAAAGAATTAGAACAAAATACCGTTTTTATCCCTAGACTATCTTTATCCTTGAAACTTTTTATTATGCTCTTTTCGGGATAGTTGTGTAAACGAGCAAAACTGCCCATAATTTTTGCATTTTTATGAGGTAGCTGACGACCATAAGCCATACCTATACTTTCATCTTCAAAAAATGGGGAAGTAATCTTCTCAATAGCCTCTTCTCCTACTGGAATAGCGTCTTGAGTAAGAAAAACTAAAATGTCCCCTGTAGCAATTCGAGCAGCTACGTTTCTAGTTCCACCATGATTAAATGCTTTCTTATCAATTACATTTACTTTGCAATTAAAAGACTTTGCAATATCTGTAGTATTATCACTGGAGGATGAATCAATAATTAAAGTTTCTATGTTTGCAGGTAACTTATTGAGGATGTCACTTAAAGTTCCTCCAGCATTATAAGTTGGAATAATAATTGATATTTTTATTTTTCTCACTTCTTTCAACTAACTTTTTGCTTTTTGAATCAATTTATGAGAGAGAAAATTCGGTAATACTCTTACAAGAAATTCAAAAGTAATTAGTATTGGATCAAAAGGTAAATGCCTTAAAAATTTAAAGAGGGTTTTAAAACTGAGATCTTCAAAAAATTCTATTCTCTCTCTTACAAAAGTCTCAAAGCACTTAATCCCATATTCAATATCTTTATTCTCATTACTTAAGCTATGTCTTTTTAAAGTTTCAACTTTTTTTCTCTCAACATACAATTTATTAGTTAAATATTCATGCTTACGGTCTATATTAAACAGTACTTTAGCTCCAATTTGATTATTGGAATGGATTCTATATTTTATAAGTGGCTCTTCTACATAGGCTACTCTTCCATAGCATGAGCTGTACAGAGCTAGCCAGTGATCATGTACATATTCATCATAGCTTGGAAAAGGAATACTCTTTTTAGCAATTTCAGTATTTACTAGCATTGTACAGCCAGTTATACTATTTCTTCTTAGAAAATAATGGTATACCCTTTCTCCATGTATGTGATTTAACCGTTTGGAAAATTTCTTAAAACTATTAGAAATAACTTCATCTTCTTCATTGATAACTGCTAAATCAGAGTAACATACTATACTGTGCGTTCTTTCCAGTTCTTCTACTAACTTCTTAATTTTGTAACTTTCCCATATGTCATCTTGGTCGCAATAAGCTATGTACTCACCTGTTGCTAAAGAGGTTAATCTTTCAAAAGTTTTGTTACTACCTAAATTCTGTTTATTTTTCACGATGTTCACTTTAAATGCAGTAACATTTGCTTTAACTATAGTTTCAATTTCTCTAAATAAAATTTCATCTGCTGAATCATCACAAATTATTAATTCTAAATTAGAATATTCTTGCTTATTTAAACTGGATAACTGCTTTTTAAAATATTCTAGATTTGGCTTGTACGTAGCCATAACAATCGAAACTTTATTCATATTAATTTAAATTATCCTTTCTTTCATTGGAGTACAAAACAAGTATGGATAGTAATACTACACCAAATATTAGCGATTGAAGATAAGGATTAAATATACCCACGCTAAATATTAATACGATAAAAAAGGTAGATTCTATATTAAACTTTATATTCGTAATTAAAAATCCTACTATACTAGTAATCAAAACTATGAATAGAACCAATCCCATCTTGAACATTAGAGCAAGCCATTGTAATTCATAAGAAAACAACTCAGTAGAAGACCTTAAGAACTGATTATCATATCCTCCAATTCCTGTACCAAAAAGCAAATGGCTACTCAATATGTTCAATAACATGTCAACTTGATTTACTCTTACAATGTCTGAGCTTGCATTATCATCAGATAAAAATCGATTAAAGAAGGTTTCAAAGATAATTAGGATATTATCTTTGAAAATAAAAAGTATAAATAACCCTATTATGAATAAGCAAGTTTTATAAACCTTGCTTATTTTATTAAAATTTTTAATAAAGACAAAAAATACTGCAAACACATATATTATTATTAGATACCGTGAATAGGCTATATAAATACTAACTAAAAAAACTGTTAAAAGAGAAAATTTATACACTTTTTTGACATTTTTGAAACTACTACTAAAAATCAACAATGGTGTAATTGCAACTATAAAATCACTTACGTAATAAATTCTTATTATTTTATAAGTAGGATCTATTAACATTGTTATAAAACTCACACCAAATAATGTTTTAGATAAATTAGTGAAATCTTCAAACGATATGTTACCTTGAGCTATTTGGAAAACCATTAAGATTTTAAACAATGAATAACATAAACTACCCAAAATTATGGATTTGACGATAGAGATTCCTCTAACATATTCGCTTCTGTAAAGACATAATATAACCACAGGGGATAGAATCAACATATACTCTTGAAGAAACGTATTATAAAATCCATTTATTACCGAAATTAAAAGACTTACAGCTGTGGTCACTACATATATTGTAAAAAAGAGAACATTTACTTTTTTTAACCTGAATTTTTTTTTCAAAAGCATTAATAACCAAAAAATACCACATAGACTCACCAACATTAAGTCCAATGGGACCCCCTTAATACTTCCGCTTGGTATAGCTGCTATAACAAATATGAGTAATAAGAAAGTAGCTTTATAAATTAATTGAATCAAAATAAATCACCTTACAACGTTTATTTTTACTATTAATAAAAAAAGATATCTTTTATAGCGCTACTTACACCATTTGAGAATTTGCTATAGCCTCTACTATTGAATTCTTTGGAAATTTTAGAGACCCTAAAGAGTATATTATTAGACAGCTCTTTTCTAACTTTCAAATGATTTATCTTCTCATTCAATATTGCTTCAGTATTTTCGTCTATACGGTTTCCATCCTTTAGTAAAAAGTGCTGGATTGATTTAAACTGGAGATATTGATCATGGCAGACTATAGAAGCTTTAAATTCTTTTAACTGTTTAACTACGCTAATTATATTTTTTTTAGTTGCTCCTATCTGATTATTGTTATGTTGACGATAGCTAATGAGTTTCTCATTTAGAGGAATTACTTTTTTATCTTTTTCAATACTTAATAAAAAGGCTATCCAGCTATCATGAATCCAAAATTCAGAAATAGGTACTATGCTTTGTAAGTAGCTTTGTTTAAATGCCATAGTAGCACCTGTCACAACATTTGATTTGATAAGTATATCTAATGATTTCTCTCTATACTCTTCTTGTTTACCTGAGCTAAATTTAATTGATTCCCAAAGCGAATAACCTAAACTGTTTAAGTTTTCGTCTACCATATTGGCATCTGTAAAAACCATATACGCACTAGGGTTATTGATAAATTGAGATTCAATCACCTCAATTTTATTTTCATCCCACACGTCGTCTTGATCACATAAAAATATTATGTCTCCCGTACAACGTAGCATTGCTTTTTCAAAATTTTTTGTACTCCCTAACTGATGCCTGTTACTTACTACCTCAACTTTAAATGGTGCTATTTCCTGAAACTCTTCTAACACCTTAAGAGTATTGTCAGTAGAACCATCGTCACACACTATTAACTCATTAGGAATTCGTGTCTGATGTAAAATACTATCCAATTGTTCTTTAATAAATTGCTCACCATTATAAGTACACATCGCTATGGATACTTGGTTATTTTTCACAAAATCCATATTATACCTCTTCCAGACTTTATATTTTTAATATTTTTTTTATTTGTTTTATAGGTAATTCTTTTGTCAAAATTAATATAGTTAAATATACTAAGATGTAGATCAGGCCACCAACTATTAATTCTAATAAAACTTGGCCGAATATATACGGTTTTAACAGAAGACTTACTAACATACTACAAAAAGCACCAAAAATTATTTTTATTACGGAACCATAAGGTAATTTCCATTTTATAAACTTACCTGAAAAAACAAAGATTAAAATAGGATAAATAAACATGCTTATCATGGTAGAAAATGCTGCACCAATATAACTATATTTAGGTATTAATATAAAATTTAAAATTACATTTATTACTGCCGAAATCACTACGAAAAAAAGCATAATTTTAGTTTTTTCCATAATTTCAAAACCTTTATGACCATACATAGCTAAATTCCATGCAGTAGTACCTATAAAAAGAATAGGTATTATTATAGAGCCCTCTCGAAATTCAGGTCCCAATAAGATAGTTGCAATTTCTTTATGAAAAATCAAGACACAGAATATAAGTGGAACAGATATAGTCAAGTATACTTTTGAAAAAAACGATATAGTATTCTCAATTTCCTTTTTGTTTTCACTATGTTTATGTGACATATTCATGATAATTGGATGTGCAGCGTTTAATAAAGGAATTGTTAAAAGACCAAGCCCTGATGAAACAATGGAATAATTTGCAGAATAAATCCCCACAGCCTTACTTGTTTCAAAAAGCTCTAACATGTATCTATCAGATAGATTCAACACCGTGTTTCCTATAAACCACCCTATCATCGGAAATCCATATTTGAAAAACTTTTTAAGGAATGAGTAAAAGGATGATATATTTGTGTATTGAACAATAGTTAGACCTAACTCATTTTCTTTCACCATAGGAATAACTAATAAAAACTGTGAGATAACTAGCCCATATATAATACTTGAAGGATGTGGGTTAACATAATAAATTAAAAGTATCCCCACTACTATCTTTGAAACTGCATTAATCAAATTGAAATTTTTGAATTGTCTAACTTTAAAATCTGACTGCATAGTTTCTCCTAAAGTTAAAAATAAAAATTGACTTATAATCAATAAAAATGCAGCTACATAATATTTCTGATAACTTATATAAAAGCTTTGCGCCCCTGCCAATACTATCCCTAATATAAAAATAACTATAATAACTACTAAGAGTAATACAGTTAGATTGGCATTAAATTCTCGTAACCTATTTTTATTTTTATATTCAGGGCGATATCTCTGAATCGCTTGCTGAATCCACTGCGAAAACAGCGTAGTAATAAACAAACTGGTAATCAACACCAAATTATATTTACCAAACTGCTGAGTAGAAAATATCCTTGTATACAAGGATAATGAAAAAACTCCAATGAGAGCTGGCACTGTAACTGCTAGGACATATATCAAAGCATCCTTTTTAAATCTATTTAAACCATTATTTATCATCTAACTATGCTCCCGAGCTTAATCTATTTATAGTATGTAGCAAAAAATCTAAAGTTATTTAGTAAGCTCCATCCTTTAAAAATACTACCTGAAACGTTTTAAATATAATCTTGATATCTAAAAAGAAGGTTCTTGTTTGTATATATTGCAAATCTAATTCGACCATTTCTTCGAATCCAATATTGCTTCTCCCGCTTACCTGCCACAACCCTGTGCATCCCGGAAGAACTGCTAATCTTTGCTTTTGATAAGCAGTGTATTCTGCTACTTCCCTTGTTAAAGGAGGTCTAGGTCCAACTAAACTCATTTCTCCTTTTAAAACGTTCCATAACTGAGGAAGCTCGTCTAAACTTGTTTTTCGGATAAAAGCCCCTACTTTAGTCACTCGAGGATCATTTTTCATTTTAAACATTGCCCCAGTAGTTTCATTTTCTTTAAGAAGCTCTTGTAATTTTTCCTCTGCGTTTACTATCATTGAACGAAATTTGTACATGCGGAATATCTTGCCGTTTTTCCCTACTCGCTTTTGGGAAAAAAAGATTGGGCCTTTAGGATCTTCTATCTTTATTAATACAGCAATAGTGAGGAGTATTAATGACAGAACTAGAATTCCTATTATTGCTCCTGAAATATCTACACTTCTCTTTAAAAATGTGTATCCATAACGATTATTTACAGAAATATCACTATTCTGTTGATCCTCGTGAGCTTGGGATACAATTCTACTTTTAAGCACTCATATTCCCCCAAACTTCTTTATTTTCCAACTACTATTTCTTTTTGAACTATATCTTTTATTATAGTTAGAACCTCTTCACGTAACTCCTCATGTTGCAAGGCAAATTGGAGAGTGGTGCGGATAAAGCCTATTTTTTCACCCACATCGTATCTAGTACCTTTAAAATCGTAAGCATACACTGATTGTAGCGTATTTAATTTTTGAATAGCATCTGTAAGTTGAATTTCTCCACCTGTACCTATTTCTTGTTCTTCTAAGAAAGTGAATATTTCTGGAGTCAGTACGTACCTACCCATAATTGCTAAGTTTGAAGGAGCTGTACCCAAAGCAGGTTTTTCTACAAAGTTGCGTACTTGATAGAGACGATTATTATTTGATATAGGATCAATAATCCCATACCTCTGTGTTTCGTCTTCTTTTACTTTTTGAACTCCTATTATGGATGAATGGACATTTTCATATTCATTCATCAATTGTTTTAAGCATGGTGTCTGTGCTTGCACCAAATCATCCCCCAATAAGACTGCAAAAGGTTCATCTCCGATGAAATTACGTGCACACCATACTGCATGCCCTAAACCTCGAGGCTCCTTCTGGCGAATATAATGAATATCTATATTGGACGATTGTCTAACTTTTTCCAACAAATTATATTTCTTTTTTTCAGCCAAATTGTTTTCTAATTCAAGAGCATAGTCGAAATGATCTTCTATAGCACGCTTTCCTTTACCTGTAACAATAATAATGTCTTCAATTCCTGACTCTATTGCTTCTTCAACTATATACTGAATGGTTGGCTTATCTACTATAGGGAGCATTTCTTTTGGCATCGCTTTTGTCGCTGGTAAAAAACGTGTTCCCAGGCCTGCCGCTGGAATAATAGCTTTTCTTACTTTTTTCATTAAAATTTAATCCTTTCTTTTCTAATATTTAAGATACAAATAGGGAATTTGATCTCACTCTGAAAATGCGTTAATATGATTTTTTATCATACTTACAACTTAACTAAAAATCACAAATACTTAACTGAATATGAGCCTCTCAATAATTACTGACAATTTAAATCAAAGGAACCCTAGTATTTTTTTTCTTTTAATTTCTTCTGGTGGATATGTAAAACATCGCTCTCCCTTAATCATTGCATTAGCATTTTCATGGAAAAAATACAATACTTCTTGTCCATATTTTGATTTAATTATATCTTCAGCTTCTTTCATGTTGAAATTTCTTCCAGAAACATTGTGTGCATCTGAAGCAAGTACATGGACTAAATTTGAATCTATTAAATCAAAAGAGAATTTTTTTATTTTTTTACCAAATTGACCTACTAGGCTAGCTGCTGTCACTTGTGTCAAAGCACCTTGACTAACAAATTTATATAAAAGGTGTGGATTTTTTATTAAAATGCTGTTGCGTTCTGGGTGAACGATAACTGGTGTTAAACCATTTGCCTGGACATCAAAAAATAATTGCTCAGTAAAACGTGGTATTTGATTTGAAGGAAATTCAATAAGAATATATTTGTGTGTATTATTTAACGTCAGAACTTTATTTGTCAAATAATCTTCTAAAACCTCTCCGTATATTCTAGATTCTTGCCCTGGAAGAATAGTGATAGGAATTCTTTCTTCAAGTAACCTTTCATTCAATTTATCTACTAATTCAATAATGTTTTCTTTCTCGTTTATGTATCTACCATTGTGATGATGAGGAGTTGCAACAATTATATCTATTCCTTGTGAAGCAGCCTCTTTAGCCATTAAAATACTATCTTCAAACGTTTGCGCACCATCATCTACACCAGGAAGAATATGACAATGTATATCGATCATAAGCCATCCCCCTCAAAAGTCCTAATTCGACTAACATTATGAAATGTTACCATAACATTTCAATAGGTTCAATGTCTTATTTTGTCGAAATTCTTAAAATGTATTATATAACCACTCTTATGACCTTTTTATCATCTAAAAAGTTTTAAAATATTACAATGCTTGACTATTAGTGACAAGATAAGATACGGTATGACATTACTTTTTTATGTACAGCTGTTTGAAATTCCACGCCGAATTGATTTCAAAAGTAACACGCCTTAAAAACTATATATCTATTTGAATAAGATAACAAATTACATTATAAGTAATTTTAATCATTGAATACTAATCACTCTAGGTATGCAAATAGACAAAAATTTCTTATTTATATAAAATGAATATAATTGATTTAGAAAGGACAGATGAACACCTTGAGTAAAAAATACATAACCACTGCATTAGCTTTGCTTATTCTATGTTTTATAATCTTTCTTACAACCAAGAGTTTAACTGACGAATCTCCAAAAGTATTAAAGACAAAATCCTTTAATATTATCCCAAACAGCACCATTGATCAAACTCAAAAAATCCAGAAGCTTATTATTCTTGCAGAGAAAGAACAAAAAACTTTAGAATTTTCCCAAGGAACTTACTTAATTAGTAAGCCTTTAGTTATCAAACACCCCCTTAATATACGAGGGGAAAATGCACTAATAAAGCTAAGTTCTAACTTTAAATCCAATAAATTAGGACAAGGCTTTTTTTACTCAAATACCGTTAATGATATATCCATTTCGAACCTTAAATTTGATGGTAATAAAGATTTTCTTACTAAGGATCCACGCAATAATTTTGTTTTATGGTTTGAAAATTCTTCCAATATAGTGATTAAAAATTGTCACGTTATTAACCTCAATGGAAAAGGTGAAAACTTAAATACCGCTTTCGGGTTTATCGGCTTATCAAATAACATACAAGTTATACACAATTTTTTTGAAAACTCCGATGGCGGTGCAATTTTTTTTCAAGGTAGTAACTCTTTGGCAAGAGAAAATATTGTCACAAACGTTAAAGATGTAGCACTTGTAGCAAACGGATCTAATAGTAAAAATGTTTTATTTGAAAGCAATTCTATTTCTGGAGCAGATACAGGAAGTATCGGAATTGAGAATGGCCCTTCCAATATTAAAATTATTAAAAACAAAATTTATAATTTCACTAACGGATATGGTATCGGAATTTTAAATTTTAGAGAAGTAACAGAAAGTGTTGCTAATAATATACTCATAGAAGATAATTTAATTGATACTAATATCGGAATTAATCCTTGCAATGGTATAGCTATTGTAAAAGCAACAAATGTTAAAATTGTTAAAAATAAGATTAAGAACATTAATGCTAATAATATAAGTAACAACGCTATTTTTTTAAACCAATGGGTTAATAACAGTTCAGTTTATAACAATGTTTTGATTAATTTGACAGTTCCAGGTGTTGTCAGTCAAGGTTCTAATACTAATTTTATAAAAAATAATGAAGAATTATAGCTATTCACGAGAGCGTAAGCTAAGATAGAGTTGACTGTTTAACTTCTTTTTTAAAATAAATTTCATGCACGTAAATGTTCATTTTCTCGCTCAAGTTCTTTTATTTTACGCTTTAATTTTTAGCTCTATTTCAGGTTTCGTTCCTCCTTTTTTATAATAAAGCAATTCACTTTAATATCCGTAAGTGATATCTTCAATTACATCCATGTAAGAAGCAATATAGTCAGCAGCAGGCGGAAGCTGTGCACCGTCTTTTCCATATACTTTATAGCCGTTGTATTCAGGGGGTTATGGCTAGCTGTAATGACAATTCTAGCAAACGCCTGTAAATAGCGTACGGCAAATGAAAGCTCTGGCGTTGGACGTAGTTCTTCAAAAACGTAGGTTTTTATGCCACAAATCACCAGAGCTTGTTACTTCTGGCGCAAACTCTGGTGATTTGTGGCGTGAATCGTAAGCAACAACTACCCCTTGCTGTTTGGCGTTCTCACCTTGCGTTTCTACGTAGCGCGCAAGCCCTGTCGTTGCTTTTTGAATCGTATAGATATTTAAACGATTTGTTCCAGGGCCAATTTCCCCTCTCATGCCACCCGTACCGAATTCTAAGCTTTTATAAAATGCGTCTTCTTTTTCTGTCTCACTCATTGAGCGTAATTGACTTTTAAGTTTTTCAGATATAGACTCTGACATAAGCCATTTATTGTATGTATCATTCCACTTCACATTCATCTCTCCATTTCAAGGGTCTATATATCTATCATATTTGTATTGTATGAACTGTTCATGAATATACCTTTAAATTACCTAAAAAAAAACCTTTTTTTAAAAAAATTAGCTTTTATGGTAGCGGTTTATTTCTTTAATTTGTGCATGTTTAAGTAATTTACCCCGTATCATACCTCATAAAATGCTTATTAATTTCTTGCTTTTTTCTTAATTTTTTTCTATGATTAAAAGAAAATTTGATAGAGAAAAGAGTTAGTTTATCATGTTAAAATGGGTCTTATTAGTTCTTATGCTTTTATCCATTTCAAAGTTCTCCCATACTCCTCACCTGTTAGTAACCGATCCTTCTACGTGGACAAATTCTTCCGTGTGGAATCATAACACTACGCTTTGGTCCATTCTGCGTCCTGGAAGTGAATTTTATACGTCGTATACATACGGATTTGATTTAGAATTTACTCTTCGAAAAATTGCTCACCTTTCTTTTTTCGGTATGTTGGGTCTGCTTTTTTACTGGAATTTACAGAAACAGCGCTATCGTTATCTAAAAGCATGGCTTTGTCTGGCTGCATTTGCCTTTTTAGATGAAATTCATCAGGCTTTTATTATTGGACGAGACGGACGAATTGTAGATGTGATGATTGATTCATTAGGCGGAGCTATTTTATTGTTTCTTCTGTATAAAGTGAGAAAGCCTGCAGCTAAGTAGAATAAAAAATGATACGGTAAGCAAAAAGCATGAAGCGAGCGCTTCATGCTTTTTCTTATATTTTAAACTGAGCAATGAGTCCTTGAAGTTCTTCTGACATATTCGCTAGATCCATCGCAGAGGATGCGATTTCTTGCATGGACGCAAGTTGTTCTTCTGTTGTAGCCGATACGTTTTGCGCCCCGGCTGCCGCTTCTTCGGCGATGCCGTTCACTTCATGAATCGCCCCCTGGACCTCGAGCGTATCTTTGGCCAAGCTGTGAATTGCACTTCCAATTTGCTGAATTTGGTCCACTACATGCTGTACGGCTTCGTTAATTTGCATAAACGACGTACCTGCTTGTTCGACTACCTCTAGACCTTCTTTTACTTCTTCTTTGGTGGTCGTCATTGACTGCAGCGTCCGAGCTGTTTCGCTTTGGATAATCGCAACCAGGTCTTTAATTTGATTTGCTGAGTTAGATGAGCCTTCTGCTAGTTTTCGTACTTCACTTGCAACAACAGCAAAGCCTTTGCCGTGATCTCCCGCTCTTGCGGCTTCAATAGCTGCATTTAAAGCAAGCAGATTTGTTTGGTCAGCAATCGTTGTGATGACCTCGTTAATTTGACTAATTTTAGCTGAGTGGTCGCTAAGACCTTGAAAAACAGATGAGAGTTCAGTGACATTTTCGTTGATTGATTTCATTTGTTTGGCTGCTGTTTCAACGGTCGCTGTTCCGCTATTTGAAATCGCAGCTGTGTCGAGTGCTCGCTTAGTGATTTGCTCGACGTTTTCAACAACTTCTGATGTTTGGTTCGTAATGCGGTGAATAATGGTGGAGCTTTCTTGAATTTGATTCACTTGATGGTTGGATCCTGAGGCTAGTTTTTCAGTGATGCTTGAAATATGTTCAATGGCACTATTGTTTTGTTCTGCGCTGGCGCTTAGTTCTTCTGAAGAAGCGGCCACCGTTGATGAAATGTTTCCAACGGACATCATCATTTCTTTTAATCCGCCAATCATTTTATTAAATGATGCTGTAAGTAAGCCAATTTCATCTTTGGATTCGTAGGTGCCTTGCACTTGAAAATCCCCGTCTTTTGCTGTTTCCATGAGGTTTTTAATATCGTTTAACGGCTTTGTAATCATGCGTGCAATCAGAAGTCCAATTCCTATTGTAAGTAGGATGACTAACGCGCTGACGAGTAAAAGAGTGGTTACGGCTGATTTTACGCTTTGCTTATTTTTTTGATAAATGCTTTTTGCTTCGTTATTGTTTATCGTTTGAAGATCATCTAGCGTGTTGTTTATGGTCGTACGCAGCGTGACGATTTGTTTAGAAAAAACGTTATAGGCTTCATCTTCTTTTTCATCTTGAGCAAGCTGTATGGCTTCACTTCTTGCTTGTGTTAAGTTACTAATATTTTCTTTGTACACATCGAGCTTTTCTTTTTCATTATCCAGCATAAATGTTTTTTCGTATTGCGCCATGAGCTTGTTATTTTCAGCTTCTTTTTCTTGAATTTCATCGAGGCGCTTACGCTGATAGTTTTCAT
The DNA here is from genome assembly GCF_038005965.1 of Priestia sp. FSL W8-0524. Lineage (NCBI taxonomy): Bacteria > Bacillati > Bacillota > Bacilli > Caryophanales > Bacillaceae > Priestia > Priestia sp. FSL W8-0524. The sequence goes on along the minus strand of NZ_JBBOUG010000001.1, from coordinate 857,700 downwards.
CTTTCGATAAAATCATTTCAAGCATATTCGCATCAATCGCTCGATTATTCGTACGAATTTGCCCTAACTGCCTGATTGGCTGCAGGCGGTCATTGTACATAGACTCCGAGCTGTCAGCAATTCGCTGTGTGTAAAAATAGCTAATCACCGCGACTGCAATAAGTGAAATTGTTGAAATTATAACCATTACTAGCAGCTTTCGATAGATACTCAGATTTCGTAATGCCCCCATAACATTTCCCCTTTTCGCTGATTTATCTCCTGCTTTCACTTTCACACTTCGTTATATCTATCGGTCATAGGGGTTGTTCTATCCATAGTACGTTTGTGAATTTTTATTTACATAAAACTTCATGCTTCGTTCAATCTTCGAAGGTCGAATGTCAGCATGTGAGCATTTTAAAACTAAAAAGGGATTTTGCACCCATGATATTCTTTATAAAGAACAAAATATTATTAATATTATATTTTGATATACACAAAACGCACGTTTATGCGTTATAATGAACAAAAATCCATAAGCAGAGGATGAACTGAATGTGATAGGGAAAAAGATTAAGAATTTGCGACTAAAAAAAGGCTATTCTATTACACGCTTAGCTGAAGAAGCCCATATTTCAAAATCGTATTTATCTCATTTAGAAAAAGGGTTAAATAATAATCCTTCCCTTCAAATGCTTGATAAAATCGCGTCTTCTCTTCATACAACAATTGATGAATTAATTGAAGGAGACATCAGCTGTCCGACTCTAACTTCAAAGCCAGCCCTCAATCAAGAGTGGCTTCATTTAATTGAACGAGCCATTCAAGACGGCATGACCAAAGAAGAATTTATTGAATTTCAGTATTATTTAAAGTTCCGTAAAACAAACTGATACGTCAATTAATTGACTTGTAATTTTTTTATGACTATCGACCTATTTCGACATCTTTTCCAAATATTATTTTGTAAAATAACTGTATGCTAAGAATACTATTACAAATTATCCAGATAAGGGCAAAACTATTGAAAAATAGTGACGCAAAGCCTCAGGTCTAAGGCCGCTTTTGGCTATGATAGCTGGGTTCCCTGGCAAAGGGTGGATGAATCGTAATGAAAAAAGAAAATGTACTGTCAATCGATCAAGAGTGGGTAAGTCTTATGAAAGCAGCTCGCACGCTGGGGCTGACTATTGAAGAAGTCCGGAGGTTTTTGTCGGAGCTCAAGCGGAACTAAATTAAAAAAGCACGCTCGAATCAGAGCGTGCTTTTTCCAGTTATTATTATTCTTCTAACATTTTCTCATAGAAATGAGCATCCTTATCAAGCTGTTCGAAAAACGCTTGAAGAGAGTCTGATATCCTTGTATCCATAAAGTACACTGGCGAAGCAGCCTCTGTGCTCCACCTTACTTCAAAATACAATCCTTCTACGACTTCAAAGAAAATAAAGCCTTCTCTTTCATCATACATATCTAAATCAGGATCATGCTCATAAAAGTCTTGGCGTAAATGCAAATCTACTGCGCTGTCTGGATCTATAATTCGCTGAAAAGCAGTTGTTTCATCCCTATTCGCAAAGCCATATCCTATTTCTACATAAAATTGACGGAGCTCTGCTGGAAATTTCGTTCCTAATCTTTGCTCTGCGGTTTCTACCTCTTTTTCTTTCAACGGAAGAAATTTATGCTTTTCATTATGAAGAAAGTTAAATACGCTCATATTAAATACGAATTCCTTTTGGCTTGCGTTGATCAAACGTATAAATCTCCGTAAATCCGCACTGTTTTGCCATTTCAACCGCTTCTTTCATATGTGCTCCTACGGTTTCTGCAAAGTGTGAATCAGATCCAATCGTTAAGATTTCTCCGCCTAAATCGCGGTACAGCCCAACAACTTCAAGTGCCGGCAATGCTTCACCAAGCTTCCCTCTTATGCCTGAAGTGTTAATTTCAATTCCAATATTGCAATCAATTGCTTTTTTCAAAATATCTGCCAGAATATCTTTGAATTGATGAAAGTCGTAAATACCGTATTGCTCAAACGCATAGCGCTTCATTAAATCTAAATGAGCCAATACATCAATGTCGGCGTCGCTTACTAGCTTATACATCTCGTTAAAATAAGCGCGGTAAATCGCTTCTTTGTCGTTGAGTTCTAAATGTTTGCGAAGCTTGATGTTATTAATGTTATGCACCGAACCTAAAATAAAATCAAAGTTCTCTTGCTTCATTGTTTTTTGATATTTTTCTTTTAAATAGTGCGGCTCACAAATTTCAATTCCTTTTTTAATCACTAGCTGATCTTGAAACTGATCTCTGCATTCCGCTAGTTCTCGTTCATATTTATCAAAATCCATATGACCGTACGTTGGCGCTAATGGATTTAATGAAAAGTGTTCGGTAAAACAAATTTCGTCTATGCCGTTTTTTACAGCTTGCTCGCACACTTCTTTCATGACTGCCTGTGAGTCGAATGAATTGTTCGTGTGATGATGGTAGTCTACTAGATACATAATTTAGTCACCTCTAACTTTATTATACACCTGATTGTTCACTCTGTATAAAGGCAAGGGTCACCTCGCATACCGTATAGGGAAACCATGCATTTTTATTCATTAGAAGATCATTTTACTTATACCTTATTACTTATTTTTATGGTAAAATATTCACTTGATGGTGGTTTTTTAACCACTTTTTACATACATCTAAGTAAAGTAATTCCTTTATATAGGTCATAACTAACTAAAGTGAATACCTTACAGTTGGGAGAGAGAAAAATGTCTAATGGTTTTTTAGATAAGCTGAAACAAGGAGCAACAGAGGCAAGCAAAAAAGCGCAGGTAACAATTGAAATTAACAAAATTCGTTCTCAGATTCAAGGGCACGAACAAACGATTCAAACTTCGTTACATGAAATTGGTAAACTCGTTTATTCATCCTTCGAACATGATAATTTTGCAGAAAACGAAAGTGAAATTTTTTCCTCCTGCCGTGATATTTCTTCCATTAAGAAAGATATTCTCATGCTTGAATACAAAATTAAAGAATTACGTGATGAGAAAGAATGTCCAACATGCTCCAGTATTTGTACGTCCGAAACCAAGTTTTGTTCAAACTGCGGTCACAGCTTTCAAGTCGAAGCTCCACCCACTCCTGAAGAAGAAGCCGCTATTAAGCACTGCACAAACTGCGGAACACAAAATGACGCTAAAGCCAAATTCTGCGGCGGATGCGGAAATCACTTCAGTTAAAAAGCCAACTATAAAAGTTGGCTTTTTACTTTATTTTTCTTTAATTACAAAATCTCTAAGCGTAAAATCAGTTGTCTTTTCATCGTTACCATCTACGCTGTTGTTTACTAAAGTTACCGTCAACAGCTTTCCATCTGCTGGAAACTCAAATGGAACTGGTACATCAGTCGCTGGATCAAACTCTTTTGTCTTTTCCACCACTTTTCCATCTACTTTAAATTCTAAATGAAATGGAATTCCTGAGTTAGAAATTAGGGTTCCTTTTGCTACACGGTCTTGGATACCAGAATCACTTAAGTCATAGGAAATATATTCTCCATTATTCCCACGGGTAATCGATATATCATGGTAGGATTCACTGAATTCCCAATCACCTTCTTCAGATGACGTGCCGTTTGCCCACAAACTTTCTTCTTTCTTTTCCGAATCTTTCACTTGTTCATTAATATTTAGAAGCACCTCTTGCAAAACAACACCAGTATTTTTAGCACTATTTCCACTAACGCTGTTATTAACAAGTTTGACTGTAAATATTTTTCCATCTACAGGAATGTTAAACGGAATAGGCGTACCATTCCCTTTTAGTTGCTTTGTCACAGCTACTCGCTTGTTGTCTACGTAAAATTCTAGTTTAAAAGGAATTCCTCCATTTGGAACAATTCCGCCCGTGACGAATCCTTTTTTAACACCAAACGATTCTAAATTATACGTAACATAGGAACTATTTTCTCCATTTGATAAGGTCACTGAATGATAAGAACTACTGCTGTCCCAATCTCCAGCAGAAGAATATACATTATCGCTCCAAAAACTTTCCATTTTCTTTGGTTCTTTTTGTTGATCGTAGCTGTAAAGATTAAATGTTAAATCATTCAAACTAATAGCCGTGGTTTTAGAACTATCTCCGCTTACACTTTTGTTTTTAACTTTAAATGTTAGGATACGACCTTTAGGCACATCGATGTCTAACGTTACGTTTTTGTCTTGACTGAGCTTTTTTGTTTTATAAATTACTTTAGAATCCACTATCACATCTATTTCGGCCGCAATTCCATCCGTTAAGGCAATATTTCCAGTTAACGTTGCTTTATTTGCTTGGTAACTAAGTAAATCATAGGATACGTATTCACCGTTACTGCCGCTAGTAAGGTAGACACTATGATTGCTTTCGCTTGTATCCCACTCACCGCTTTGCGCCATACGATCTTTTGACCACAGCGAAATTGTTTCTTTGCTTTCTTTTCCGCTGCTTGTTGCACTGCTTTGACTATCTGCCTCCGCATTAGCTCCTACTGTTGCTGTTGATCCTTTTGCTGTTTTAAAGAATGTTCCTACATAAGGCAAATCTTCTTTAAATTGATAGCTAACAAAACCTACTGCTGCCAATACTAATACTAAAACCGATAATATTTTAAACTTTTTAAACCTCTTCTTTTTCGGTTTTGTCTTTTCTGTATGATTTATCTCACCGCGATAATTAGACTGATTATGTACTTGATTCGCTGCTTGTTGTACACGAGGTTGAGATGGTACCGCTTCTTTTGGAGGCGCAGAACTTGTTGCCTGCGGCTGTTTGTTTGTTTGCTGATGTTCATTCATCTTTTGTTGAATCTGTTGAATTACAAGCTGTAATTCTTTATAGAGGGCATCATTTGGATTCAAGCGTTCGCATACCGTCTGATATAAATTCAAGGCACCTTTATAGTCTTTAATTCTTTCCAATTCGCCAGCTTTTTGTAGCAGTTCTTCTTGCCCTTCTTGAGTTCTAGCTACGCTTTCATTTTGATGCTGTTGCTTAGACTGATTAAAATTCCAACCTAGCGTTTGAGTTTTTACATTTTGAAGCCCTGCTAGCCATTCACTAAACTTTGGACATTCCGTTAATTCTGCACTTTGCCAAGCTTGAATGAATAACTGTGCTACTTCATTTCCCCACGTTTTGCTTAAAGAAGCAATCATCATTTCGTATCTAGCTGATTTAGTTTGAAGCTCTTGCGGGTCGAAAAAACTATCTCCGTACGAATGCTCTCGAATGTCTGCATCACACCATGCCAACATTTCAGAAAGTAAAATAGCGCCTGAAAAACGATCAGCTTCTGCACTCCAAAATCCTGTACGGATCGCTTTATGAACTGCATATCCCGGAGATCCCAAAGGCATAGCGTCAGGTGTTTCCATATTAGCTGAAAACATTTGCTCTAAATCAACGAGCTCCACTTTAGAAGAAGTATGAGAAGAGATTAAACCTGGTAGCATAATGTTAGGAGCTGATAAATCACAGTGAGCTAGCTGCTCTTTTTCCATACTTGTTAAAACGCCACCTAAAGACTTAGCTAGGTCTAGGCTTTCATTTTTTGTAATAATTTTTTTCTCTAGCATGACGTCAGCCCATGTCGGCCCTTCAATCCATGGCATAATTGCACTATAAAGCAAGTCTTCGTGTTCATTAACTAACTCATTATCTGTTTCAGGTATAACGACTGTTCGATTACTAACAGATAAGCCAGCGATGTGTTTATAGGTATTAAGCATACTTGCCTGTTTACTCATACCCCCTACTCGATATTTAGGTCTGAATACTTTTAAGGCAACAGGGTGTTCATTTTTATTTTCAGGGTTTAATTTATACACCACACCTTGCCTGCCCTCTTGTCCATAAGGAAAACCGGGAGCTGATGGATGTTCCGCCATTTTATAATTTGTACCTCGAAAGCGGATGCTTGCATTTACTTGTGGTTCAAAAGCCATTTATAAGCCTCCATTTTTTTATTTTTTCAGCTGTGATATGCAAGAAAAGAACCAGCACTCTTAGGAATACTGGCCTTATCTACAAATCTATTAACGTACGTTATCAGCTTGACGAAAGCGTTGCGCAATTTGTTTTAACTCTGTACTAACCTGCTCCAACAGCTGCGTGTACTGTTTCATTTTTTTCTTAGAATCTTCAAAGTCATGGAAAAAACGTTCTGATGTCATACCGTCCCATTGACTATTCATAGCAGATACCGTTTGAGATAATTTTGTGGATGCTTGTTGGTTTTGATCAGAAGCAGCCTTAAACTGTTTTGCTACCTTTTCTAATTCATCTGGTGATACTAATATGCGATTGCTCGCCATAATTCTTTCCTCCTATAAAAAAGCATTTTCTAGAAAATATATATTCATTTTATAATAATTCTATGTTACTAGTAAATACTTTTTTCACCATATATAACAATTTTATCTTCTATTACCACTCATTCAGTTTATGACTATTTTCTTATAGTTAATTCTCAAAAATTATCGTTGAGGAGAAACATTGTAGTTTAGTTGTTTCACCCACTTTTCAGGCGTATAACCATCTGAATAAGGGTACGCTATCTTCACTTTTTGGCTCTTACGCTTATAGAAATATCCTTCGCCGGCAGGCAGCTCTTGGTCAGATTCCTGATAAGGAACACGAATATTAAAAAGCTGAAGATCTGTACTATTTGTCGTACCAAGTAAAAAGCCACATCCTGCTTTACGAATATCAGCGACACCAGAATCATAGCTACTTGAGAGATAGTCTGCTTGACCGCCTATGATTAGATAGCAGTCTTTCCCTTTATTGTGATTGATAATCTTTAAAAGCAAATTCTCAATTTCATTATCAAATGAAGCTAAAGCTAGTAATTTATCAATCTTATCAATAATAATAACGATCTTTGGTACAGTGATTTCCGTACTCAAATCTGCCTGTTCCTCTTCTAAAAATGAAAGGTTCGTTACTCGTTTATCAAGTTCATCACTTATACCCTGTAGAATTCTTTCTACATTTTCTGCATGGTAGCCAATGTCTTTAACATGTGAAAGATTTCTATATGCCATAATTCCGTCTCGTGTCGGGTCAGCATCAATTAGGTATAAATGAAGCTCCTCAGGTGAAAGAGTAGAAGACATAGAAAGAAAAATCGTTTTCAACGCGCTCGTAATTCCACCTTCAATCCTTCCAGAAACAAGTGTTGTAGGGTTATCTTCAATTCGCAAATAGTATGGTTCAAGAGATTCAATTTGAAGCCCAACTGGAAATCCAGCTGAATGATTTGTACTACCAATTAAATGTGGTAATGAAATCTCAGGTTGTAACATCGGAACAGCAGGAGCCTCCATTCCAGTCCAAGTATTCCTTAGTTGTTGGATTTTCTCTCGCAGTAATTTTGTACGTTCTACTTCACTTTCTCCTTCCGTTGCGAGTGCCGTCTGAAATTGCAACGGAGGTATGGATCCTTTAGAAAATGCTCGACCTGCAGGAAGACGTGAAGGCACCTTATTTATTCTTCCTACAATAGAATGATAGTCACTTGAATCAGCTAATTCATATGCAACCCCAGAAGGAATATTACTGCGAATTTTCTCATAAAAGTCTGTTACTTTATTTGCTGTGATAACAAAATAGATACCTAAATTCGCGCCTTCACGAAGGATCATTTCTAGCTGCTCTTCTTGTTCTTCAAATGATTTTCTGAAAGTAGCATATCCATCTAGTAAAACGACTATAGCTGGAAGCTTCTCGTAACCTGATTGACGATAAGTCGCTAATGTTTTGGTACCAAGCTTAGAAAATAAATCTTTTCTTCTTGTTAATTCTTTAGACAGCATAATGAAAAAACGCTTCACTTTTTCATGCTCTTCCTCTTGCATGACGTCTCCCACATGTGGAAGCTTAGCAAAATCTCGAAGCATCTTGCCAAAGTCCAACATATACAAATGAAGATCTTCCGGAGAATGGGTAGAGGTCAGCGACAGCGTTAACGTCTGAAGGAAGGTTGTTTTCCCAGTTCCAGGCATTCCATAGATAGCCATATGACCTTCATTTAAATTTACTCTAAACGAATACTGCTTTTGATTTTCCACGTCGTCGATTTTTCCAATGACTGGACGAAGCCAATCATCGTTCGTTTCTGCTTTTCCATTTCCTTGTAGGTCAGCTAAGTATAATTCTTCAGGAAGCGGATCTTGCCACGGCCCTTGAAGAGAAGTAATTCCTTGCTCTATGGCTGCTTGCTGAATATATTCATTTAGAACATCTAGCTGCTTGCGCGTGGAGGTTGTGGCTTTTGCTACCACAGCTTTCTTTGTTCTTTCTCCACTTAACGCTACTTCAGCAATCTTAATTTCTTCTTGTCCCTTTTCCAGATACGGGGCTCCACTCCAAGCAGATTGAAACAACTCTAATACTTCATCACTACCTACTTGCAAGTAGCCTCGACCAGGTATATTAATACGAGCAGCATTTGGAATTTTTAACATATCTCTGCTGTCAGCATCATCTTGTACACGTAAACAAATGCGAAAACGTGAGTTACTCCAGATTTTATCATCTACTACTCCTGCTGGCTTTTGAGTAGCTAGTAGTAAATGCACTCCTAGCGTTCGTCCTACGGCTGCGATACTGATTAACTCATCCATAAATTCAGGCTGTTCTTTTTTTAACTGCGCAAATTCATCAATGACAATAAACAAATGCGGCAGCGGGTTTTGGATGCGTTCAGGTGATTGATAGTATTCATCAATATGCTGAAGGTTTCCGGCACGATTAAAAATTTGCTGACGTCTTACTAATTCTGCTTTTAAAGAAGTTTTTGCTCTTTCGATAATATTCTCATCTTCCAGGTTAGTAATGGTCGCAATGACGTGAGGCAATCCGCTAAACGTATTGGACATTCCTCCTCCTTTATAATCAATGAGCATAAAAGCCATTTCATGAGGATGGTAGTTAACCGCTAAAGAAGCAATAATTGTTTGAATAACTTCACTTTTTCCTGAACCAGTTGTTCCGGCCATTAATCCATGTGGACCATGTCCATTTTTCTCAATTTTGTCATGAATATTTAAGAGAACCTCTTTTCCTCCTGCTCGAAAACCAATAGGAACAGGAAAAGAAGTTGGATAGCGATTTTGCGCCCACCGTTCTTTCAGATTTAATTCTTCCATACGATTAATGTTAAATAAATCTAAAAGAGTGACCACCTTCGGTATAGCTTCAGCTGAAGATTGTTTTAAACGAATAGGTGCCATCATTCGTGCCATTTTCTCCGCTTCTTTCAACGAAAAAACATCCGGTTGAAACGAAACTTCTTGACGATCAAAGCTTTCTTTTCCCGTAGATAATGTCTGAATTAGCGTACCTTGATTTCCTGAAGCCTCAATAATTAACTGACACTGCATAGGCAGTGCTTCTTTTCGATCAGCAAATAAAAACGTACACGCTCCTACTGTATCTGCTTCTTTCAGTAACAGAGGAACTAACGGGTCTTCTTCTACAAAATGAGCAGCCGATAAGAAAAAAGTCCATATAGGCAGATTCTGCTGTTGTTTTCCTTCTGCATCTCTATAAATTTTCCTAATATTCAATTTACTAAAAAGCTGTTCAAACATCTTTGTTGCATTTTGCTGGTCCTTCGCTAAAAATCTACTTTCTTTCCCCTCATCCCACGTATGAGGAAGCCAACGCATCCAATCCCATTCTTTTTCATCTTCTTCTGGATAAAAAGAAGCAATTTTCACTTCATCGGGTGAATGATGTGTCACTAATTGCAGCGTAATCAACCGAACCATATTCATAATATCTTGCTTACTTCCTACGATTCCAACTACCTTACTTTCAAATAAAGGGAGCTGAATAGGTGAAGGGCCTATCGACTGATGATTGAAGGAAACTTCCTGAGCTTTTGAAATCAACGGATCAATTTCATATCCGTCTTCTATAGGAACATTAATATTTACTCGAAACGGCTGCTCTCCTTGACCAATTCGAAGATTTAAAAAATCATCACTTTCAGGTGAGCGTTCCCATAAAGAGCTTCTACGTTCTCTAATACGTCTCACACACTCATCAGGAGAGGGGTTAGTTGCTGATAATACTTTCATTTGCTGCTGCTGTAAATCTTTCAGCTCCCCCGTATGGTTTTGCAAGTGACCAAGATAAGTCGTTTCCCGTCGCTTCATTTCTTTTTTATACTGATACTTTAACCTTCCATACGAAAACATTGAGTAGAGAAATGAAAACACCATGGGTACACTCGATGCCATCATAAATAAAAGGTAGGTACTGGAAGAAGCGGTCTCCATTTTTTGCGAGATATAATAAAATAGCCCTACACTCAACGCAGTAGAAATTAAGGGAATAATCAATTGTTCCATAGACATAGAAGGCTTCTGCGGTTCAGCAGAAGGTCTATGTATCGTAATATCTTTTGTAAGTAACGTACGTTTTACACGAGGGGCCCGTTGAAAATACGGTGATTTATCAAGCATATTCTTCACTCCTTTAGGTTTATTCAATTACCTTCCACGCATTTTCTTCTTTTGGCTTCACTTCTTCTCTTATTCGTTCTAACGAATGTGTCCCCAGCTCTTCTTGCGCAAAAGCGTGAGTATTCTCTTCTTCGGCCGAAACAAATGACACTCTAGGTGCTGATAGTGTTCGACTATTCTTCACTAAACGAAGATATACACCATCCCATACTCCAACTTCATATAAACGATAATGATTGTCTACCTTTTGCCATTCTTCTTTATTTAATGAAAACTCTACGTTGTATAAATTTGCTTCAAGTGGATTACTAGATGGCATTTGTTCTATTAATTTTTCAACAAGATGCACGCACACCACATCGTTTGGTAGCTCTAAGTCTTTTTCCATCATATTTTCAGAAATAAATGTTACTAAAATATTTGTCACAATGTATTCTCCTTTCTCTGCTAATTTAATCTGTACTAAATGGAACCTGTGTTTTTATACAGTATCGTCTTCTCTTGTTAATTTACGTTGAAATAATAGCTTCAACGAATGGCTTTGTTCTTCTAGTACAGATTCATTGTTCCACCCAATCTCTAAAAATGTTAAATCATCACTTTCTGCTTTGCTATTTGCTTGTTGAATGATGTTTTTTAATTCCTCATTTTTGACAGGATAAGTGAAGTGGTCTAATTCAGAAAGTCCATCTGTATAAACTGTCAGTCTATCAATACAATTCTTTTCCAAAGCGTCCATAGTAAATACGTGAGGTTCCCCTCCGACTGGTCCTCTTTTTGTCGACCACCTCTGATTTGTCAAAAACGGCGCTTTCAGCAACTGAGAACGATCTTGATTTCCCCTCCACAATTTCACTTTAGAATCTCCTTGCCATGCTAAGAGGATCTTTGGCTCAGACTGTTGTACATTTAAAAAATCGATTCGTCCACAAACAAAAGTAGCTTCGCTTCCACGAGTTCTTTTTTCTTCCAACACTTCTTTATGAAAACCACCAATGCTAGGATCTAATGGAATGTTTTCAACTTCACTTGTAGCTTCAGGGATTAAGTCAGATAAAAATGTGGATAAGGCGCTTTGTAGTTCCAACTCATTCCATCCCTCTGGACTTTCCTGCCTCTCTAACCATTCACAAAGTTTCTCTCCTAAAAATGCAGCGGCTACGTCTCCGTGGAAAGATAAGCCCACTCCATCACATACAGCAAAAACAAATTGATCTTCTGAACAACGGTAAACGAGATAATCTTGACCTATTTCATTTTCTAACTGCGACTCAGCTGACCTCGCATAAGCATAGCGATACTGAAACCGACCTTTTTTCTTCATTTGTAGAGAGAGTTCTTGAAATTGATTCACTTGAAATTCTTCTCTATTTTTCACACCATCACCTCTTTAATTCGCTTAACGTATTGGTGTTGCTGAAGACATTTGGAAGCCTAATGACACTAGTTCAGGATTGGTTCCCGGAAGCAACATTTTAGCTCCTTGCTGAATCGAATACCCTTCGTCTATCATTAATTCTCGGTAGCTCTCTGGAATAGGAGATGACATCCTCTTTAATTTATTAGCGTAATCTTCTTTTAACACGTCCTCTGACATAATCCCCGTCCATTTTTTCACGTCCGCAATGGGGGCATCTACTACATCGTCAGATATAAAAATATTTTCAACTAGAACAGGTCCGTCGTTAACTCTCATATTCATAATTCGATTCACCACAGGCTCTGGATCTTCTCCCGTGTACTCGCCGTCCGTCATATGAAAAATAAGCGGCGCTGGACAATCTTTTATATAAGACAATTCTTCTTTTAATTTTCGTTCTACTACGGAAAAAGCTCGAGCCGTATCGGTTAATCTTTCTGTCCGCAGCTTCACATCACTTTTTCTAGCTAATTCATCAATGCCTTTTGTACCATCTAATACATCATAGACATGATCACTATAAGCAAAAATAGAAATGCGATACCTCGGAGAAACTCTACTTCCCTTTGTTGAACGAAAGACCATTTGACGAATGGCTTTATTGAGCGCAGCTTCGACTATTTCAATTCGTGTTTTGTCTCCCATTTGGATATTCATTGATGCACTCACATCAATTAAATAAATAATATAGGCAGGCGTTTGCTGCGTGGCTTGTACAGTATAATTCATTCCATTCACCCCATATAAATCAGATATAAAACATGGCTAACCTTTTATGCAAAAAAGGTTAGCCTGTTATCTAAACGAAAAATGTCTTAAGACGCTTGTTTTCCAACCTGCTGTTGAGCCTTTGTAGGATTAACGTGAAGCGGTATATCTTGCTTTAATTTATAAATTAAAATTCATTTCTCATTAATTTGGTGATTTTTTACTACTTTTAAAATACCGTTTTTTTTCTTAATTTTTAAGGGTATAGCAAACTAATAGTATGTCCGCTCCCTCCCCTATACGGTCTTTATTCTTAGATTCTCATACGTAAAATGCTTGCTTACCCTTCCCATTTCTAAATCATCTGTCACCACAATTCCTTTATATCCAAGCTCGTCGCGCAATAAATTCTGGATAATAATTGGTGAAACGCTCACTTGATTTTTTTATCGTAAGCCGGGTATTTGATATGGGTATTTTTGCAATAGCACACTAACCGTTCATTCCTATTCTATTTTTTCTATGTTGAAAGAGGCATCGTTGCGAAAACGATGCCTCTTTCACCTACATTGAATCGCATTTTTATTGCACTTACCACGAATCTTTAATGGCATCTCCAACCGCATACCCAATAATTTCTTTCATTTCATCAAGCATACTTCCTCCTACCATATACAATACAATGACCATCGCGATATACGTCACAAGAGCACCGTAAAGACCATCAATGCCTCCAAACGAATTCTTTTTAAAACTTGCGATGGTTAAAGGTACCGCAATAAACAATCCAAGTAATCCTAGTAACACAAAATATAAGAATAGTTCTGATTTAATAATGGCTAATACAACACCTAAAAGGAAAATAGCCGTAGGGACAATTAAGAATGTTCCAAAGCGAGCGAAAAAATCTTGCAATGAGATTGTTTGTTTGCTCAACTTAACCATTGCAAAAGCAACTAATCCAATAACAGCTAAACCTAATAAAAGATAAAAGCTATTTTTAATTACGATATCTACAAAACTCAGATCCATGTAATCTTCTAAACTTTTTGCATCAAAATCTCCCAAGCCAAAGTCGTGTAGCGTATCCCATACACCTAGCGTTCCTTCTTTCATGGCAGTTATAAATTTATCTACAATAACTTCCCATCCAAAAAACAACATAAGAGGGATACTAATTGCATACAAAAAGAGAGTAATCAAGCCGTTTATAAACTGCTCTCCTCGTACTTCTTGTGCAACAGCAGTTGGACTCTTAATTCCTTGCATAAAATAACCTAAGTATAATTTCGAAATATGTTTTGCATTTTCCACATGTTGATTTGGCTGAGCCGGCTGTGAAACTGCGCTTTGCTGAGATTGAGCATATGTATTAGACAATTGAGATTCATTTGTTGCTGCGACTTGGTTTGCAGTACTCTCCTCTCCTAGCTTCGCTCCACATTTCACACAAAATTTTCCACCTTCATTTAGGTGTCCACAATTTAAACACTGCAATTGTTTATCCTCCTATATTTTTTACTAATAGGAATATTAGACGAGTCTAATATTCCTATTTTTACATCCTTTAGAATTATACACTAACTTCACTAAATTAGGACTAAATATTTAATTATTTACAAAAAATATTTTTATAGACTCCAAAATACTTATTTTAACCCCATAAAATTCTTTATTTCACTTCGGTGGAACTAATTAATTCATTTACAGCCAATTTCCCCGACGATAAATATTTTACTGTGTGAATACTATTGAAGGTCTTGTTTTTCAAACTACCATCATCGTATCTAATATCGTATTCTTCATTTGTAAATACTTTAAACGTGTTATCATCTACTTTTTCGATATCCGTGACTTTAAAATTTAATAAATCCTCTGTAATATTCTTTTTATTCAGATAAGCTGTATAGTCTTTTTGCTCTTTATACTTCTTTCCGTTTGGATCAATATACGGTTCTGCATACGAAAAGTCTTCTAGATTAATAGAATCAATCGTGGCATTCATATATTCCTCCATAAACGACGAAATATCACTTTCCGTAACTTCACTGGTGCTATTATCTTCGTTGTCAGCTTGACTATCGTCTTCTTCATCACCAGCTTCATTTGAAGACTTCTCTTCACTAGAAGAAGCTGATTCTTGTTTCCACTTTGTTTGATATATAGCTGGTTTATTCTCTTTCATCTCTTTTGTATTGTCTGAAAGCTCTTCATCAGAAGGTTCTACATTGTCTATCAACCATTTTTTTTGTTTTTCATCATAAATTAGCTGATATTCCATCACTTCTTCTGTTTGTTCTAAGCTGGGTGTTTCACCTGCCATATATGTATCGGAATTATGTGATTCTTCTCCATAAATTGTTGCCATCCACTGTCCGTCGTCTGTATAGTCAAGGTTTGTGGAATCCAAATCAAAAGTCGTTCCTAAGTATTGATCTTTCAGATAAGTACCATACGTCTTAAAATCTGCAATTACGTCGTTCACTGTTCCCTTATATTCAGGTGTAACATTTTGCAACTTACTTGTTGTACCTTCTGTATAAGAACTTAATAAATTTTTTGTCTCGGGCACAATGGTATTAATCAACATGTCTTGCAACTCTTTACTTTGTCCTAGATCATATACCATTTCATTGCTATCGATAGCTACTTTATTGGTCGTCACCTTTCCCCAAGGTAATTCAGCAGACACCTGCATATCCATAGAACCATCCGTTACGACCGGGCCAAATGAAGAAGTTTTAAACGGATTAATACCCACGTCTTTTCCATCAATAAGCAGCTTCGCTTTCATATCTGTATCATCAATTCCTAAATCTATACTTACTTCTTCACCATTTAAATCGAGAGAAACGTTTTCTTTTCCGTCCGGACTTGTAAACGTTACGTTTTCTTTACTAACTAAATCCACAAAATCTGTTTTTAGTTTTCCTTTTATCGTATATGTACCTGGCAGATACGGCCCGTACGTTTTCTTAAAATCTTCAGACGTAGCCGTTCCTATTTTTTTATCATCTAAATAAATATCCGTACCTTTATAATCTGTTCCAACTGTGACATAAACAGGCATGACATTAAGCTCATAGTTATCGAATAAAAAAGCTTTTTTACCGTTCTTCTCTAAATTAACAAGCTGCCCTAATTCGTCAGTCGCTTCACCAGAAGCAGTCATCGCCGCCTTACTACTTCTTTGGTCAAGGTACTGAGACTGAGACTTTAACACTCCAATTAAATCTTTTCGATCATCCGGATGCTTTTTATAATAGTTCATAAAACCCTTTACGTTATCTTTTGTTACTTTTAAAGAAGAATCAACAGGATGCAACATAGAAGCTACTTTCCCTTCATCTCCATTATTTAAAGCGGTTTCGAATTGTTCAATCATTCGGTCTTTGTCCGTCAGAAACTCGCCGGTTTTATAGCCACCAAACAGCAGCACAGCTACCGCTCCAACTGTAATAAAACCTGCTTTTTTCTTTTTCGACATCTTCTTTCTAGACTCTTCCAAATCATTCCTTTTACTTACTTCTTCTGTTTGAACTGGTGTCCCACATTCATTACAAAACTGCATACCCGGCTGCAGCTTTGAGCCGCATTCCTTACAAAATGACATCGATATCCCTCCTTGTTTTCCACATAACTAAAGACTCACAAACCATTAAGTCTTTAGTTATATTATTTTTCCTTATAATAACATAAAAACTTATTCTTTCTTATAAAATTTCATTTTTATCCCAAAAAGAAAAAGTGTACGATTATCTCCATGCTCGCAGAAAAGAGGACCTTCCAGCTATGGCTGAACTAAAGGACAATCATGATTTTGAAAAAGCCCCTCAAATATTTCAAGTAACTGTACGTCAGTGTAACCAAGATATTTGTGAAGTAAATATGTATCCGAATCCTTGAAATTACAACCCAAATGATTTATCTCAAGAAAAACCTGAATATATTTTTGAACAAGATTTTTATGTATTAGTAGAAGACTTTGAGGCTGATAACAATCGTTATGATGAGGAATTGGGGTATTAATAGTTACAATTTTAACCCCAAACAGCTTAATTAGCTTTTGGGGTTATCCTACCTTTTCTCAAAATAGTGAAGCATATTTTTTTTCTAATTTTAATTTAACTGCTAGATATCCACACAGTAATGATGCGTCTTCAAACAAATCTCTAGTTGTAATTAATAGCTTCAGCATCAGTTCATCGTAACTTTCACTTTGTAAGGCTTGCTTAATTAACTCTCGACGGTTGATTAAACTAATATCGACTACTCCAAACATCCATTCAATAAAGCCACTAGCTTCATCATTTAACGGTCTAATTAAAGAGAAATCTTCATTTGTATCGAAGTTCAACGCGTTCACTAAATCGTTCATATAGCCAAAATAGCTACGTTCCATCAATCTAACTTCGGAAATGATTGCATCATTATTTTTATGTATATTTGCCTTAGCTTCTAATAAGCATAATACTCCCACAAATTCAGCTACTGCTTGTTTTCCAAATAACTTTAATTGTGTTAAGAGTGCTTCAGTTGCTTCCTCAAGAGTATGTGCTTTTTCTAAATTTTCATTTAGCACCTCAACGAACTCCTGAGATTGAGTCCATCCACTGGCTAATCGATGGCTATACTGAGTGATTCCTATCCACTTATTTTCGTATAAAAAAGAAAACTTTTTTGCATCTTCTTTTGTCAATTTCAACCCCTCTTCAGCGAAGATTTCGGCTGAATATTCCTCCACTGATTTAGAGTCACGTAAATCTACTTGTATATTCATTTTTCATTCTCCTCATTTTGATAATCTTTTAACGTTAATTAAATAATGCCTTTGACCATCCATTAAGAACCTTACTGGTAGCCTTAAACGTATCTGATACTGCATCTACTGTATCGTCAACTGCAGAACCTATATTTTTCTTAATCTCTTTAGCCGTTCCTCCTATTTTCTCGAATGTTTCTGGCACTTCATGACTTAATCTTTTTAGATTTTTTCCTATAGACTGATATACATCTTGAACTTTATCTTCAGTCCATTTTGTAACTGCTTTCCCCGCTCTCGTGTTATCAAGCATATCTAAGCCTATGCTTACACCTAAACCTACCCCAAATCCAACAGCTGTTCCAATACCTGGTACAACCGATCCTGCAGTAGCTGCCACAGTAGCTGTAGCTAATGCACCGGCTCCCATACTTACACCTGTTTCTAATATACCTTTGCCTACTTCCACAGTAGTTGAAGATAAAAAGCTACTGCTCATTATTCCCTCGGCTCGGTGTCCTCCCCATGTATACTCATATCCATTTAACCCTACTGAAATTAATGTTTCTGCAAGAGCTCCTCCTTTAAATCCATCTGTTAATGTTTTTTTAGCGAATTTCCATTTATTCGTAGATAATGGGTTAGTGTCATACACAGTAGCATGCAATGGAATGCCCAATTTTTCGGTTCTCCACTTTATGTATGACTTCTCAACAAAAGTTGTTGGATTTCTTTTTCCATATACAATGAATTTCCCGTTACGTTCTTTTAAGCGAAATCCACTAGTAATAGATGCTAAGCTCGGTATTAATTCTTTTACATAACCGTTTCCTAAATGATAAGTATCTAGAAGAAACTTGCCCCAAGTCACAACTTTACTTTCTTTATTTTCATCGGCTTCCTCAAATCGTTCTGCAATACTCAGTAACTCTTCTCCAATCTTGCTTAAAAGAAGCACATAATCATGCATTATCTTCTGTGTACGGATAAAATTCTTAAAAAAATCTTGTTGAACAGAACCTCTCCAGCTTTGTTCCAAGAGATTCATTTGCAACTTTAAATTCCTTGCTATTTGTTCATTTTCTTTACTAGCGTGTACGAAATCTTTTGAAACTTCCCTCAATTGATCAGGATGAACTAAAATTCTCATTAATCTTCTCCTCTATTATTCATCAACATGGACATAAAGACTATTTTTTTAGTAATATAAGTTATTTATTTAGTATTTTATACCATCAATATTTTTTTGTATACACTTGATATAAGCTAAAAAATATTTGGTATATGATTTAAGATAATAAGAGTCCTCTCTAGATTTATAAATAATTGCTTATTTATAATCCTATTACATCTAATAATGACGTTTTTACCTATTCCATTAATCCTTATTTTCTTATAAACTAAATTAATATAGCAGATGTTCTGACATACAACTTGACAAACGACGTTTACTTACAAAGGAGAAAGGAAATACGTAATGGAGATTGAAAAGAGTTTTCCTCAAACGAAAAGTCCCTTTCTGTCGTACTTGAGCTCTTATGCTAAAAAGATGAAGGGTGAATTAAAAGAAGAACCAAAAATTAATTATAGGGATGCAGTCGTTTCTTCGCTAGGAGGTTTAATTGCGATTATTATCAGCAGCTCAATTGCATTAGCGCTTGGATATCCCATGGCACTTGCTCCGATTGGCGCAAGCTGCGTTCTTGTATTTGGCGCTCATAAAGGTCCGTTATCACAGCCACGCCACGTACTGGGTGGTCACTTTCTTGCGACAATTTCAGCTCTTATTATTTGGAGTTTATTTCATCGAAGTCTAATTACTATCGCGATTGTACTGGCTTTTGTTCTTATTTTAATGATTCTTACAAAAACCGTTCATCCTCCCGCTGCAGCCAGTGCCATCGTAGCCATTAACACGGGCGCAGGCTGGGGGTTTTTAGGAGTTATTCTGCTTTGTGCAGGTGTAGTTATACTAATTTCTACCGTCTATAACAACTTTTTTCAAGATCGACAGTATCCCCGTTACTGGATTTAGCTTTATATTCGTAAATAAAAGAGACTTGCTTAAATGAGCCAAGTCTCTTTTGTTATTTCATTGGGATTAGGCAACCTATTTAGTTCACTTCAGTGGAGCTAACCAATTCATTTACACCTAAGCTTCCATTAGCTAACTGCAGAACTTTATGCACACTTTTGAATTTTTTATGTTTTACACTGCCGTCACCATATGTGATGTTATATTCTTCGGAAGTATTTACTTGATAACCGTTTGCTATCGGCTCTACGTTCGTCACCTCAAAATTTAATAAATCTTCTGTAATATTCTTTTTGTTTAAATACGCCGTATATTCTTTTTGTTCATTATACTTTTTTCCAGCCGGATCAATATACGGCGCCGCAATCGAAAAGTCATGGTTTTTAATTGATTTCATTGTTGCATCCATGTATTCAGTCATAAACAGAGTAAGATCAGCTGTACCTAATGAACCTTCATCTACTGATTCGCTCTTATCTTCAATATCTGTATCAGTATCATCAGCTGTTACTTCGCTATCGTCATTACTATTGTCCTCTGACTTAGCAGCTTGCACTTGATATACTTTTGGATGTTCTTCCTTGATTTCCTTCACATTTTCTGAAAATGATCCATATGTATCTTCTAAATCGTCTAGAAGCCATTTTTTCTTTTCTTCATCATACACTAGCTTGTATTTAACAACCGTGTCCTCTTTTTCTAAACCTGAACCATAGTCAATATTATAAGATTCTTTACCGTCTATGGTAGCTTGCCAATGCCCTTCATCTGTATACTCTAATTCACTTGTATTTAAATCAAAGGTTGTGCCTAGGTATTGAAGTTTTGAATACTCAGTGTCGGTTCCACCATCACTAACTGATTCCCCTACCGTATATTTGTAATGATCCGTAACATTTTTTAATTCATTCGGCCTACCTGTGATATATACTTTAATTAAGTTTTTATTCTCAGCAGCTACTGTTTCCATTAGCGATTTTTCTAAATCTTTGTCTCTACCAAAATTGTACTGAATTTCATTACTGTCAATCGGGATATTTCGGCTCGTCATTTCTCCCCAAGGAAAAGTTGCTGTTACTTTCATATTCATTGAACCATCTGTTACAACAGGACCAAATTCAGATGTTTTAAAAGGATTGAGTTTAACCTTTTTTCCATCAATGAACAATGTACCTTTCATATCTGAAGGGTTTGTTCCTAAGTCAAAGGCAATGTCTTCTCCTTCCAAATCTAAAGAAACATTTTTTTTGTTCGTATCATCCATCAATGAGACTGTTTCTTTTGTAACTAAATCAACAAATCCAGTTTTATATTTTCCTTCTACTTTATAAAGTCCAGGTAGGTAAGGACCATACTTTTTAGAAAAATGATTAGATGCCGATGTACCTACTTTCTTTCCCTCTATATAGATAGCTGTATCTTTATAATCTGTGTCTACTTCTACATACATCGGTCTGGCTTCAATCGTATATTTATCAAAAAGAAAAGCTGTCTTCCCTCTCTGTACTAGCTGAAAAGGAACTACTTCTGTACCGTATCCATATTTATTATTTAATGCTTTATTTACATTAATTCCTTTCTCTATGGCTTGAGATTCTACTTCTAGTAACTCTATCATATCGTTCACTTCATTAGGGTGCTTTTGAAAATACGCCATAAATCCTTTGACATTGTCTTTATTTATTTCCAAATTTGAATTCTGAGAACTTAATAGACGAGCCACAGTTTCCTGATCGTTATTATGTACGGCTGTTTCAAAGCGATCAATCATTCTATCTTTATCAGTAAAGTACTCCCCCGCTTTATATCCCCCTATTAATAGAACGACCGCTACTCCTGCAGCAATGAGTTTTCCTTTTGTCTTTTTAGACATTTGCTTAGGTGACTGAGGTGAGCGGTTTGAGGTTCTTGTATCCATACGATTTTCTTCAACCGATGTCTGTTGGGGGCTGTCTTGTTCAACGGGTTGCCCACATTCTTGGCAAAATTCCGCTCCTTTCTTTAACTGCTTGCCACATTCCTTACAAAATAACATGTATGTATCCTCCTGTTGAAAACTTTATACTCCTATATATTTATCGGTGTTTTTTCGTTTATTTTTACCCTTCATATAATCCATATAAAAAATATATCATTCTATATTCATACCTTTTAGCGTTACATACCATCTTTTGGATTTTAGGAGAAGTATTTTCAAACCATTAGAACAATTATCTTTTACAAAACTTCTCTTTATCATTGAATAGACTATTCAACGATAAAGGTATAAAAAAGGCTTTGGAATCGTAGTCCCAAAGCCTTTTTTACACTATTTATTATGCCGCTTCTTTTTCAAATGTAGTTTTTGCTTTTTTTCTCTTTCTTACTACAAACAAAATTCCTATTGCTGCAGCTGTTAAAAGTGAAACTGTCAGCGACTCTTTAAAATAAGGCGTTATATACTTCATCGAAATTTCATGATTACCTTTAGGTACACGAACTCCGATAAATGTTCCGTTTACTTGTTCAAAGTCAGCAGCTTTTCCATCTACTTTTAGATGCCAGCCTTTGCTGTATGGAACAGATAGAAATAACATCCCTGCTTTTTTAGCATGTATATCACCTTGTAAAGAATTTTCGTCATACTTCACGTGTTGAAGCGCAGACTGTTTTAACTCGTCAACTGATGCTGCATAGTTTTTATAGGAGTTAAACAGCACTTCCATATCGTCAAACTCATACTGCCCAGGTGATAGCCCGATTGTAATCTCTCCGTTACGCTGAGCATTTTGAATATTAAATGCATAGCTGTCTTTTGGATATGAATAAATGTTGTTGACCGAACGTTTTTCAAAATTTCTTCCGTTAATTACTAAGTTTAACGAACCTGTTGTAAGGTTTTTAAAGGTCATTTTAAGAATCGTTTCGCCCGAGCCTGTTTCTTTTGTCGTTAACGGAATGCACATCACTGCATTTTCTCTTGCTGTGTACACATTTCCGTTTTTATCGATATTGTCAAGCTTTACATTTTCCATTCCTTCAAGCAGCTGCTTGCTTTTAAGCTTTTTCAAATCAAACTGCGGTATGTTCCCTTGCTTTTCAACTACTGCAGCTTTTAACATCAGCTGATCTTTTTGTACTTCATTCAATTCATTAAATTGATTTGTCGAAACTGCTTGATTATACATAAATCCAACAGGAAGGAAATGATCATTTTTATAAATTTTATATCCGTTTAACTCTTTTAGTAACGTAAAACCATACGGCTGGAAAGCATCACCGCTTTTAACGATATAATATTTGTTCATAAGCGCTGTTTCTACATACAGGCGCTGATCTAAATTACTGTACCGGCTTGGTGAGTCCATTTGCGCAATATTATACGTTTCTTTAAAGAAGCTGTGGACATTATCTGGAATCAGACTTTGATAGCTGCTGAATCCATGATAATTATAATACAACGGAATATTTTCTTTATTAATTTGATTCCACATCACACGATAAAACGAATCATCTCTTTGCGTAATATAGTTAATGACTTCTTGATCCGTTTCACTGTCATATCCGCTTCCTGAAAACGTTTGAAGCGTCGACTCTTTTTGAGCAAGCACGTCTCCTAGATCCTGCGTAAACATCATAAAGTTGTTGTAGCCGATACTGCCAATAGCAACGGCTGTTACGCATACAAAAAAGGCAGCTTTTTTCAGTTGAAAACGAAGTAAAAAAGCGAACAGTACAATTATAAAAAAGACAATTTCAACTCCATCATTCGGGAGCTCTTTTGGTGATGGCACGTAGGTTGTGTACCATAAAAAGCCTAGAAGAAGGAGTAATAAATAAACCGTCCGTACTTTTGACCCTTTTTTATCATAGTCAATTGCATATGCCGCTACCATTCCACAGGTAAAAATCAGCATGTAAATCCATCTTGGCTGCATAGCTGACAAACCGTTAAAAAATGAATAAGCGTACGGGAAGAAATACAGTCCAATCATAAAGAGCAATAAGCATACGCGAATCAGCATTTCTTTTTGTTTGATATACAGTACGCTTAACAAAATAGCAATCAACCCAACAATCGACATTCCAAGCGTTTGCGAAGCCGAGTAAGGGTAAAAGAAGTTATACACCACATTATGATAAAAAATGTTTGTATAAAATAGCGGAACATCATACTCTTTATCAAATCGACCTGCATGTAGAAATGCGTACACGGTTGGAATAAACGCAAAAGCTGAAAGTAAAAACCCAACAATATAGTATTTAATGAGCGTTATATAATACTTTACAAAGCTTTTAAACGAATACGATGATGAAGCTAAAAAGTATTTGAACACGGCATAAATATTTAAGTACACGCTGCTCATGAAACCAAAATAGAAGTTTGTTGTTATCACGACAAATACTGCAAAAATGAACAACCCTTTTTTACCTTGATCCACTAAGCGATCATACGAAAGGATCAGCAGCGGCAGCCATACAAATGCTTCTGCCATAAAATCAAACCGGTTGGAATAGCCAGCGAAAAAGCTAGAACCTCCGTAAATCATTGCTCCTACAATGGAAGCAGTGTACGAACGCTTATTGTGTTGAAGCAAAGCATACATAAACATCATGGCGCAAAAAAGCTTTAATGCGCTGATGATTGTATTGAGCGCTAGCACATCTTTTAACGTATCTAATTTTAGAAATAACGTAAGGAGGAAAAAGACGGACGTTGAATAATAATAGCTGAAATTTGCAAACACATCTCCTCCTAAACCGTATTTCCATGACCAAAAGAAATCGCCATGTAAAAACTGTTCATGTAAAAAATAACGAAAGAACAGCAGTTGAACCGTTGCATCCGTATTCCGTGTGGTCATATAACCTTCGGATAAGTAGAAATAAAAATACACGCTGAAGATGGTGAGCATAAAGATGACAGCTGCCACGACGTGCATCCCAATTTTCTTTCGATCAAACATAACTGCGTTACCTGCCTTTTATTTTTAGCCAAAGTTAACACTGCATATAAAAATCTGACAAAAATACGCCCTTTGTCAGATTTCTACTACTCTATGCTTTTTGAACTAAGATTTTTTTTGAAATAACAAACGTAAAAGGAATAGCAATAACCGAAGCCAAAATAGGCGATACGGTTTCGTTCATATGCATTAAATCAACCAATAAATATAGTGCGCTAGTTGATACGGTGATGTTCACGACATAGGTTAAAGGGAATTGAAAAAACTGCGCTAGCGTCGGTCTAATCTTGTATGTAAAATAAGAATTTAAAAAGAACGAGCCAATCATACTAATCACAAATCCAATAATATGCGAAACTAAGTATTCAAAATGAAAAAGATAATTGCAAATCAAATAAATTACGTAGTAATTAAATGTATTTAAAAATCCTACAATCACAAAACGTATAAACTGAGCATTAAGCATGGGTATGCCACTTTTGATGATTTTCATGTTTTGCCGTCATTGTCTCCTCTTCGATAATATAGTGTGGACGTTTTTTAGACTCATAGTAAATGCGTCCAATATATTCCCCGATAATTCCTAAAAACGTCAGCTGTAAGCCGCCAATAATTAAAATAGCGGATATTAATGTAAAATAGCCTGGTACATCAATCCCTGCAAATAAAATTTTCACAAGCATCGTCAGGACATATATAAATCCTAGAACCGTTACACCCATTCCCATATAAATCGATGCACGCAGCGGCTTATTGTTAAATGAAATTACGCCGTCAATTCCGTAGTTTAATAATTTACTAAACGTCCATTTGCTTTCGCCTTCTTCTCTGACGACATTCTCATAGTTAATCGTATATTCTTTAAATCCAATCCATGAAAACAGCCCTTTTGAAAACCGGTTATATTCATTTAAAGAAAGCAAGGCATTCAGCGCTTTTCTGCTTAAAAGGCGAAAATCTCCCACTCCATTCACCAAGGAAATATCAACAAATTTATTCATCATTTTATAGTACAGCTTAGACAAAGAAGACTTAATAACTGCATCTCCTTTTCGATTCCGCTTAGCAATGACTTGATGATAGCCCTTACGATAATAATGAACCATTTGTGGAATTAATTCTGGAGGATGCTGTAAATCTCCATCCATTAAAACAACCGCATCTCCTTCTGCATACTGCAGTCCAGCCAGCATTGCCGCTTCTTTTCCAAAGTTTCTGCTGAATGAAATATAAGACACTTCTTCATATCTATCTGAAAGTTCTTTTAAGCAGCTAAGCGTATCATCCGAACTCCCATCATTCACAAAAACTAATTCATACTCAAAATCTTCTCTTGCTAAAATGTTGGTCGTATATTCATAAAATGAATGAACGTTATTTCCTTCATTAAAGCAAGGTACTACTACTGACAAAAGCATATCATTCCACCTAACTATGTAATTTCGTGTATTGCCTGCATGACAACACACACCCCTTCTTTCACCAGCTAACATAACTATTCACCTTATATTTCAAAGAAATATTCTGATTATCAGACAAATAGATAGTTCTTTCTCTCTATTTTTTACTAATCCACTAGAAAACATATTCATACTGGACAGATTTATTTTAGAAATCCAGTTATCATTTTACTATTTATTCATTTTTATTCAATATGTATATCGTTATTTTCTTTAAAAAAGTAGTCCCCCATTAGTGTAAAATCCTTCATTTACCATTTTTAAACTTCTTTTTTCTATAAAGCTATAAATTTCACTTCACATAGACGACAATCTATTTTTAAGACCCAGTAGTTTTTGTTTTACTGTTTAAATAATTTTATGATTTAAGCATCTTGTTTTAATTTTCAGAATTGTTTATACTCAAAACATCTTTGTTTTTTTAGAAAAGCAATGGAGGTGACTTTGCAGCACGGTCTATACATACTGGAGGGGGATTTTTTATGTTGAAATTAATTGGGGTTTTGCTAGTGGCAGTGGGATTTTTATTTCGTTTAAACACGCTGCTTGTGGTAACTGTTGCAGGCATCGTGACGGGCCTTGTATCAGGCTTATCATTGCATGAAGTAATTACGATGTTCGGTCAGTTCTTTGTCGATAACCGCTATATGTCTATGGCTATTTTACTTACTCTTCCTATCTTTGGCGTATTAGAAAAATACGGGCTAAAGGAACAAGCGGAAGTACTAATAAAAAAAGCGAAAAACGCTTCTTCTGGAAATGTTTTACTTATATATCTTTTTATCCGTGAAATCTCAGCGGCAGTCGGCTTAAATATCGGAGGACATGCTCAATCCGTGCGTCCGTTAGTGGCACCTATGTCTGAAGGCGCAGCCCGTGCCAAATACGGAGAGCTTCCGCCTAAAGTCAAAGAAGATATCCGCGCTCACGCAGCGGCAGCTGAAAATACGGGCTGGTTTTTCGGAGAAGATATCTTTATTGCAACGGGTGGAATTCTTTTAATGAAAGGATTTTTTGACTCTGTAGGGATTCACGTTGACGTCTGGGATATGGCGCTTTGGGGTATTCCAACAGCCATCGCAGCGCTGCTGATCAGCGCCATTCGTTTCCGTCAGTTAGACCGAAGAATTCACAAAAAAATGACGAAACACAAACAAACATCATCTTCAAAGACGGAGGCGAGCTAAATGAAAAGCATCCTGATGCTTGATACGATTTACTACTTACTCGGTATTATTGTCGCTTTTATCGCAATTCGAATCGCACGCGATCACAACCATCCTAACCGTTTAGGGTCATCTCTATTCTGGGCATTGTTTTCCATTACGTTTTTATTTGGCAACGTCATTCCGCCTTTTTATGTAGGATGTTTAGTTATTATCATGGTACTGCTTGCTTCATTTAACCGGGTGACTAAATCTAATGAAGCCGAAACGCCTGCTGAAGAACGCGTGGCTCACGCGCAGCGATTAAAAAACAAAATCTTTTTACCGGCTTTATTTATTCCTATTTTTACAATTATCGGTACCCTTCTTTTTGGCAAAATTAAATTTGGAAACTGGGCGTTAATTGATCCAGAAAAAGTTACGTTAATTTCACTGGCAATCGCAGCTGTCATTGCGTTTATTGCCTCAATGGGCGTTACCAAAGCAAAAATGGACGTACCAGTTAAAGAAGGAAGCCGCTTGCTTCAAGCAGTAGGCTGGGCAGTTATTTTACCGCAAATGCTCGCAGCGCTTGGCGGTATCTTTTCAAAATCAGGTGTTGGAACAGTCGTCTCGGATATTGTAAGTGATATACTGCCGACTAACTACGCGTTTGTTGCTGTGCTTGCATACTGCTTAGGAATGCTGCTGTTTACCATTGTAATGGGAAATGCGTTTGCGGCGTTTGCCGTTATTACGGGAGGGATTGGTCTTCCGCTGATCGTACACATGCACGGAGGAAATCCAGCGATTATGGCGGCACTTGGCATGTTTGCTGGCTACTGCGGCACGCTTCTTACGCCAATGGCAGCCAACTTTAACATCGTACCTGCCATGCTGCTTGAATTAAAAGACAAAAATGCCGTAATTAAAGCTCAAGTGCCGATTGCTTTATCCGTTTTTGTTGTGAATACGCTATTAATGTACTACCTTGTATACCATTTTTAAAGGAGATTGATAGAATGACAACTGTATTACTAACCGGATTTGAACCATTCGAAGGTGAAAGTATTAATCCGTCCTTAGAAGCGGTAAAAGCTTTAGACGGTGTAGCTGTTGAAGACTATCACATTATCGCTAAACCTCTTCCTACTGTGTTTGGTGAATCAATCGCGAAGCTTCATACGTATATAGAAGACATTAGCCCTTCTATTGTCATTTGCGTTGGACAAGCCGGCGGGCGAGAAGGAATTACAGTAGAACGCGTGGCCATTAACGTAGACGACGCACGAATTCCTGACAACATCGGCCAGCAGCCCATTGATCGCCCTATTATCGAAAACGGTCCTGCCGCATACTTTTCGACACTGCCAATTAAAGCAGCTGTCGAAAATCTGCGCCAAGCAGGCATTCCAAGCAGCATATCGCAAACTGCTGGAACGTTTGTGTGTAACCACGTATTCTACGGGCTCATGAACATGATTCAAAACTGTTGTATTAAAGGAGGATTTGTTCATATTCCTTACCTTCCTGAACAAGCTGTCAATCACCCAGGGAAAGCGAGTATGTCGTTGGATTTGATTGTGCAAGGGTTGTTGAGTGTGGTGAAGACGACGATTTTGGTTGAGGAGGATGTTGTGGTTTCGGGTGGGGCTACGCATTAAAAGCCAATAATATTATCTATGCAAAATGACCTTACTTCATGTGGTAAGGTCATTTTGCATAGTAAGGACACTATATGAGGTGTCCTTACACTTCATTTATCTAGCAGTGATGAAACTATAATTTTAAATCAATATTTCCTCCTAAATGCGGCTGAGCGGCTTGTTGAAGTGCTTTTACATTGGAGGTGCTGATTAATTCCTTAACAGCTTCTCCTTGCTGTTCAGCATTTCCCATTGCCATTTTCATGACGGATAGGGAAGCTTGCTGATGGACTTTTCCTTGGCTTAGTGACATTGACATGAGTGCGATATTCATAGGACACTTACTTTCTTTTTTCTTATAAACAAACTATATCTTTTAATTATTTAACATTATAACTTATAATAAGAACATACATTCTTATTATAAGTTGAGGTGAACGAAATGGATTTGTATCAGTTATCTCCCATTCAACAAAATGTTTTAATAGCTAGTATTATGGGTGACGGTGAAATAACAAAAATTTATAAAAATAGTCGACGTAAAAATAATAGCTACCGTGAACATTATGGACAAGCTCAAGAAAAGTATCGTGAATGGAAACAGTTATTTCTTCCTGATTTATTATATTTCAATAAAAAAAGTCATAGCCTTTGCTCTAGATCACTTCCTCTTTTCACACAACTATATCCACACTTTTACAATAGTAAAAATCGAAAACAAGTTCCTGAAAAGTTACTACCAACATGTATTCTACCTCACTTTTTGGCTGTCTTGTATATGGATGATGGTACACTATCAATTACAAAACGAATTAATCATACCAAAAAACGAATCTATCTTACACCCTCTATTATGTTAGCTCTTCAATGTTATCCTGTACGTGAGCTCAACTTACTACAAAAACACATCCAAGATGCTTTCAATTATTCCTTTAAACTATGCTCTACTCCATCTGGATATAGTCATATGTTAAGATTTACATCTGTACAACATACCTTTTCATTTTTAGACTTTATCTCTCCTGTGACTAACACTTGTCCAAGCATGTTTTACAAAACTAATTGGTATTGGCGCTATAACAAAGAAAAACAATTACTTCTCGAGCAATATCCTAGCTATGAAATTATTGCTTCAAGTTCAGATCGCTACAGGTCCTACTCTCCAGAAGAAATTAATTGTATTATCGTATTGCATAAAAAAGGAGAACCAATCTCTAATATAGCTATAGCAATGAATCGAACATACTGGTCAATTGTTTACAAAATTAGAGAACTGAAGGAGAAAAAACTTTTGTGAAGTACTTTTAAACTACTGGTGTAAATTTTTTTGTATTAAATATAAAAAGGAATTCTAGCCAAGCTAGAATTCCTTAAAGATTTATTAACGAAGAAGTTGTAAAACTCCTTGTGGTTGTTGGTTCGCTTGCTTTGCGACTGCATCTTTCGATGACAGAATAGACTATATCTTCATCCTATTATATAGGAGCTGGGCACTTCGAACAGCTTTCACTGCCCTACGAGATTCATAGTCATAGTTTTTAACCTTAGACCGTATTCTCTAGTCGTTGAACCTTCTCCAAAGTTTCCTCACAGGAGCTTGGCTGCTGATTATCCATTGTAGCATCTTTATCATTTTCAGACCGTTACGCTTATCATTTCTGATTACGTTGTGGTTGATAAAGCTTTAGGAAGTTCCAGCAGTTCACCCAGTTATCCTCTAACTCGTTACCAAGCTAGACGCCCTTTAATCATTATCTCAAAAGTTGTAAAACTCCTTGAGGCAACTGATTAGATTGAGCCAACATTGCTTGTGATGCTTGAGAAAGAATTGAATTCTTAGTTTGTTCCATCATTTCTTTCGCCATCGTGCGAACATTTACTTTCATAAATGACTAGACTATATCTTCACCCTAATGTATAAGGAGGGGTCGGGCACTTCGGATTCACAACACTGATGGTTATTGTTTCACCTATGGATTTCATCATCTTGAGCATAGCTTTTAGATGGTCTACCCTAGTCGTTGAACCTTCTCCACTTTTTCAAGTCAGGAGCTTGGCTGCTGATTGCCCAATCTTTTCTTTTTTTAACCGTCACGCCTGTCGTTTCCAACTACGTTGTGGCAAGAAAAGCTCTAAGGGTTTTCCAGCAATTCACCCGATTATAATCGCTAGCCGTTACCAGCTAGGACGACTGTGCTTGTTACTGCTTATGCAGCTAAAGCATAATCTACGTCACGAATACGAGATTCCGATGCCGTTAGGTTTTCAGAAGACGTGTTCAAGTTATTAATTGTATGTTCTAGACGATTTTGGAATGCACCTAATTTAGAACGTTCTCCTGAAACTGATTTAATTGCACTATCAAGAGATTTAATAGCGGTTTCTGCACCAGTTTGTGAAGTTACATCAAGATCATTCACACCAAGAGCTTTTGCTGACATATCATTAATATTAATATTCATAGTTTGGTCTTTGTTAGCACCGATTTGTGTAGCTAAAGAGTTATTCGCTATTGTAATTGTTGTATCTGAACCGTCTGCAATATCTCCGTTAAAAGAAACTTTAACCCCAGCAATTTCTACTTCAGATTTATTTAAATCTGTAAAACTTTGTGTAGCAATAGTATTACCATCAGCATCTGCTAATTTGAAGTCATGGTCCCCTTCGTATTCAAAACTGTAAGTTCCGTTTCCTGTACCATTTGTTGTATCAATGTCGAAACCACCTAAAGTAACTGAATCAGTACCATAATCGACATTAGATTGTGAGCCTACTTCTTCTCCATTTGCAGAATTAATAAGAGTTACTACTTTTCTACCTGCATTTTCTGCATCGTCTGATACTTTAACTTGGTATTGGCCGTACTTTGCGTTTGCCGCCGTAGCAGTAATATCACCAGTTTGGATTCCTGTCCCAGCATCTACTTCATCTGTAATTTCAATATTAGCAGTATTCTCCACTGTAAGAGTATAAACTCCACTTGCTAATTTTGCATTAGTAACATCGGCAGTATCGATCTTAGCAGTGTTTGTTCCACTAACAGTAGCGGTACTCGCAACGTTACCATTTAATAATTTTTTTGTATTAAACTCAGTAGTATCAGAAATACGGTTAACTTCTTCTTTTAACTGGTCAACTTCTTTTTGTATTTCAGCACGGTCGTCTGCTGTGTTAGTATCATTTGCAGACTGGACTGAAAGCTCACGCATACGTTGTAAAATATCATGAGTTTCATTTAGAGCACCTTCAGCAGTTTGTATTAGTGAGATACTGTCTTGTGCATTTGATGAAGCTTGATCCAACCCACGAATTTGCCCGCGCATTTTTTCAGAAATTGCAAGACCTGCTGCATCATCAGCCGCACTGTTAATACGAAGCCCAGACGATAATTTCTCCATTGATTTACTCTGTGCATTGTTCGCACTGTTAAACTGGCGATACGTATTCAACGCCGTAATATTGTGATTAATTCTCATTTTCCTTTACCTCCATATAATTGTTTTACTTCTTGGTTACATCCTTGTATGCAAGAAGTTTCTCGCTTATTAGCGAGGGTGATTTTTATTAAACATATATTATCTAGGAAAATATGTTCATACTATATATCGACAAGGGACTTCAGTTGTTTAGATGAATTATTATTTTTACTTAAATTTTCATTCTGCGTATTTTAAACTACTAAAAAGACCATAGGAATTTTTAAATTTCTATGGTCTTTCGGGCGTTACAAGCTATATAATCTAGTTAGAAAACCTACAAAATTCTGGGTAACGCCACTAATGGTTTTACTTGGGTTATAATAAAATAATTTACAATTCTAAAATATAACAGAAAAGTCATTAGATTACTACAGTCAAAACAACTGATTCTCTTATAAACAGAAACGATTTTATATTTGGTAAACATCACTTTAACTGGTGACCTAAGTCTTTAGAAAAGTTCAATGAGCTAAATTAAAAAGCGCTTTGACTACTAGTTTGAGGAGGCAAAGGTGCTACCTACTCAACATTTAAAATCAAATAGATGATAACAGCCTTAAAACCTTCTTAGCACATAAAAATCTTATTCCTGATGTAAATCATTATCTTTTAGAAGTTTCGCCACCCCTAGTCCAGCCATCAATCCTGGAGCTCCGAGTACCGCCCCAGCTACCGTAACACCAATTTTCACACCTTTTCGCGTCTTTCCACGAATCATAAACTCTCCTGCATAATCTCTACCTTCGTTTACTTCCTCTAGGCCTCTACAATTTCTTATAGATACGGGCTTTGTTTCAACTTTTTTATTAAATAAGCCATAATAGTGGTCATATTCTTTAACAATTACATTCGTTGAGCGTTTGGTTGTACAATTTTTAAAGTCACAGTCTTGAACGAGAACTTTAGGACTAGAGATTTTCCTGGAGGTGAATCCTTTGATAAGAAACCCTTCATCTACTTTCACACCATCGAATAAGCATTTAAAAACTTTGTTGGAAACTGCATTTTCACTACACATAAATTCAAAACAAGCGTGACTTACACTTCCGGAAAAGTCACTCACAACGTTATAAAACTCACAAAACTCTATGTTTATTCCTTCTCCATGAACAATTCGATTTCGACAATCTACAAATTGACTATGCTTTATTGAGAAATTATCCCCCGTGAAAATTCTTTCACATTCTTTAAATAAGCTATTAACAATTTCTGAACTCCGAGTAATCACACTTTTACATGATTCAAAGCTACATTCAGCAATAGTAGCTTCTCCGTTTATACATCTGTTAATGTTTTTAAAGCTGCAATTTCTGTACGTGGATTTTTCAATGGCAAGAATAATATAATTAGAATTTTCTGCAACAAATTTGTCTCGTCCTTCAACTTCACAGTTAGTAATATTCATTGTGCCGCTTATATTAAATATAGGATCCTCGCTATGAAAGACAGCAAATTCATTATACTTTTCACTCCTAGAGTCGTTCTCAAGAAAGTGTATTTTGCTATTTAAAATTTCTCCTGTCATTCCCCCCCACCAGCCCCTGCTGTTAATAAAATTTTCTCCTGGAGTAAAAATAGCACAATTATTAATGTGAAGAGTAGATTCTTCTTTCAAGCTAAGGAAGTTGGTGCAGTTGTTAAACTCACTGTTATCTACAGTAACTTTACTTTCACTTTCTCCTTGAATAAAATAATTTTTATCTTCTCCTAGACAGTTTATCTGGCAGTTAGAGAGTGTGAGGCTAGCTTTTTGAGAAAGCGTTATTTCGTTCATTCCTTGCGATTGATTATAGTTAATAACACAGTTATCAAATTTCAAGTGACCTTCACAATTTATAAAAGCTTCGATATGAATGATATTATTTGTGAAAACTTTCTCTTCTTCTGGAGCAATGTACAAGATGTTGGTAACCTTCAGCTCTTGAAGTGTTACCTCCTCTTCTTCAAAATTCAATTCCGGTAATTCAATATAAAATTCTTCTTCAATCTCCTCTATTTCACTGTATTTATCTATAAATCCTTTCACACTGCGCAGGTTATAAAGAGATGTTACTTTGTTTTTCACTTCACGTAACGTTTTATTTCCAAAATCAAACTCGTCGATAATCGCTTCTACTCCTTCTGATAAATCAAAATGAAGAGAATATAGGAAACAGTATTCGAGACATGATGTTAAGATTGTTTTCTTTACCTCAATTTGTTCGATTGAAGCTAAAGACGCCTGTACATGAATGGTTTGAGCATCTACACCCAAATAATTGAGTACCGTATTTGCATATTGCTGCTGTTCTTCTGATACATGATTAAATTCATGCATCAAAGCCAAAAGAGTGCCTCCTAAAATTTCCTGTTCTGTCTCTGACAAATCTCTGATATCTGTTTCTTTTGTAATGCCTAAAATACAGCGTTCTTCTAGTAGATTAATTCGTTTAGCTAATAATACATTATCCCTTGATAGTCTCTCTATTTTATCAAAAGCATCCACTACTAAATCAGAAATTCTTACATCTCGTTCTGAAAGACGAACAAGAATTTCCAACATTATTTGTTGAGCTTGAGCTAAATTTCCAATCTGATTAGCTATTCGTTTCTCATATGTATTTGATAATGTCACCATATCAAATACACGATTAAACCATTTTTCTTTTTTCATTTGTTCAAATTGTTCTTGAGATGCTGAAGCTAAGTTAAGGGAAGCTTCTTTTAAATCTTCAAAACTGCAGTGGTTTGCCTCATAGTAATCATAATCAATGACTAATTCTTGTTGGGTCATTATCTATATCTTTCCTTTCATCAAAAATTCAAATTCATTCAAGTTCTGATTCGTTTTTCTTGATTTAGCTTTACTTTTGTTTTCATTCGTTTGGATTTTAATTTCATCCTTTTCAATTCTTTTAATGATGTCCGCAAGACTGATCGTCATCCCATAGACATATCCTGACGCATGTAAAATTTCAGCGTAAGATCCTTTTCCAAACACCTCGTCTAAAAGATTAGTTAATGTTTTATTGATATACATACCTACAGCTATTCCGGCTATAAAACCTAATATCCCTCCAGGAAGAAACACACTGACTGTAGCAATAGCTCCGCCTACCAGGGCACCTTTCAATGTATCTCGACCAACTTCTTGAAAAGCTTCCTTCTCTGAAATTTCCCCATTTTTATATTTCAAATAATGTGTCACACTTGAAACGGTTAAGCCAACTGCAGCACCAATTACCGCTCCTTGACAAGTTTTTTTTGATACTTCTTGAAAAGTTACAGTAGAATGACCTTGCCCTTTCATTATTTTATCTTTTAATCGATTTGTAGATTGTTTTACACCTTCAGTATGATTTAATTCTTGTATTTTCAAATGTGCTCGGGCTTCTTTAAGCCTGGTTGCATAATCTATATCACCGTTTTGACTCGCCTTTTCAATATTACGAGTTAGCGCTTTATGTAAAGCTTCATCGGTACCTTCAATTCCTGCTACAGTATCGGTAGGATTTAATGTTCGGTTTTTTAATGCTTTTAGGATATCGTTTACATTAGTCCCTAAACCTTTTTTACTTTCTGCTGCTTTAATTGTTGTTCTACTAATTGTTTTTCCATCAAAGCGATTGAGCGTTATGCCGTCTACACCAGGTGCATTTGTCATTTCTTCGCCTAAAAGTTTAGATTTTTCTATTAAACTTCTGAATTGACCGTTTTTCCATCGAAGCCAATCTATTTCTTGACCTGTTCCATTTAATTTTTTTGTTAATGTGTCTAGCTGCCCTTGAGTAGCATTATCGAGATAGCTTTTAGCAGTTTTTGCATTTTCAAAAACTCCTGATTTAGAATAGCCATCTACATTTAACTGTTTAAACACCTGAATATCTCTCATATATTGATGTGTACCTTCAAAACTTAACTTCGTACCTGCTACTTTATTAATTCCTCTTGCTACTTCATCCAACGTTTGTGAGGTAACTAAATGATATTGACTAGAGACGGAAGTAAAATTAGCAGCTTCTGTTAGTAAGCTAGGATTTTGCTTTAATTGTTGTAAATGATAAGGGCACATTTCATTATCCATGTGTAGCTCTTTGCAAAGCTTGCAGTATTTAGACATTATTTAACGCTCCTTATCTAGTTTTTTAAACTATCCACTACTTGTTTATTAAGACTAATAGACTCTAATATAAAATGGCTAGGTTTCAATCATTTTAGGATTATTTATAGGTGGATCAGCATACTTTTACATCTAACTGCTTCAACATTCATTGATACTTCTCTACCATCCCCATAGCACTTTCCATGATTTGTTTTCTTAGCCCTTCAGGTTCTAAAACCTCTATGTATTCACCTTGACTTAATAACCACATTTTAATACCATTTCCAAACACTTCGGCTTTGAACATTGTATAATCGGCTTTTTCATCTATGATTCTAGCCGTGGGTAAACGGTCCAAAACTGCTTGTGGAGAAGCACCGGTAAACTTGAATTTGATTGTTAGTAGATCGCCTGTATACATAAATTGAATGCGCTGACGAAATTCCCCTTCTTGAAATCGGTCTTGATATGGAAAGCGAAAGCGTGTAGGTTGAACTTCACAAGAAGCAATACGATCTACACGATAAATAGTCGGAAAGTCCATTTTGCGTTTTGTTTGATCTGCAATTAAATAGAAATAATACTCAGAAAAAATGATTCCTAACGGCTTTAATATATGCTGTTTTTCTTCTTTATCATGTTCTCGCCTATACTTCACATGAATGACTCGCTTAGTGTAAACGGCTTCAGCCAATGTCCATAATAAGTCAAAAAGTGATTTCTTATGTTTCAAGTCAACATATAAGTGCTCTTCATTCAGCATTAGCTTCTCAATAAAGACTCGGTCCTGGGGAAGCGCTTGGTCTGTTAATTTATTAATAATTTGTTTCATATCGTTTTTAGGAAAAGCACGAGATTCTACTAATATTTTTACAACACCTAAAATCTCTTCTTTTCGTAAAACAGATTGATTATCAACGTTTAACTTATAGACTTTTTCAGTGCGATCATACTCAAGAAACTGATTGACTTTTTCAGTCTCTAGAAAAGTACGAATGCTTTCCAAGTCACGTTGAATTGTCTTTTCTCCTACACCAAATCGATTGGCTTCATTAACTTTTGTTAACACTCCTCCTTTAGATAACCGCTCATACATAGACAATACACGATACGTTTGATTTTGCTGTATGCTCATTTGTTACACCTTCACTCTTATGTAGTTATCAAAGATCAAAATCGTATATTCAGTTTACTCTTTCACTTGGACATATTATGTACTTTTAAAACTTTCACAAAAAAATTTAAACACTTCCATAATTATGACATAAAACCTATTTATTTTCCTTATAAATACAATATTTAACCCTAAAAAATAAATATCCAATACCTAAAACAAAACCTTTGACCTATAAATATATATTTTTAGACTAAAAAGAAGGTTTGCCACATTTTTCGGCAAACCTTCTCCTTAATAAAGGTAAAATTTCATATCAAACGATAAAATTATATTTAAAGGTTTGTTAAAACCACTTATTTCTTCTCCAACATGAGAAAGTAACCTTTTCATTATCTTACACCTCTTTAAATACACTTCCCCGAAGCGTTCATAGTGCGGGTTTGCTTTCTACCTGTTAAACCCCCTCTCCATAAAACAAACAAACCAAAAAGGAAAGGCATCAGCCCTCCCTTTCACATACTTACTATTCAGTTAGCCGTCACTCCAACATCAAACGTCCGCTTGGATCAAGCGCTGCTGTGACTTGTCTGATGGTTTCTTTGAAGGTGTGTTTTTTGCTTCCTATCTTGATGGTTGTGCCTTCCATGGCAGTTTCAATACAAATCTTTTGGTCTTCTGGCACTTCGATAAATGTTGCAGTGCCGCTGTCGGAACCTGCTCGGTGAATATCAGCGCCTAATTCGGCATATACTTTTCCGCCTCGAAGCGTGCTGTTCACTTTTACCATACCTCCGGAGTAAATGGTCGTATTGATACATCCGCTTCCTAACACCAAAATATTGCCGCTAGAATAGAGACGACTGCTAGAGGCATTTTCAATTTGAATATAGGAGTTGGGCGCAACTTGTGTTTGGTTTCGTTCACAAAGCCGCTCTATTTTATGAGTTAATTGAATGATGGTATCTAATGATACCGAATGTGTGGATGCTGTTAAAAATAACGTCGTCAACTCCGTTCCGACTTCATGCCACTCTTTTTCTTTTACATTTGTTTCTTCTTTTTTAATTCGCTCCACGTACTTTTTAACTAGCATAGGAAAATCTTTCATTTTTTTCTCTATTAGCGTACAGATGAGCGGCTGTAAGTTGTTTGAAGATACATCACTTGATTTAAAGCTTGAAGATAAAACAAGCTGCTTTAATAAAGCACTCATTTTTTCAATGCTGTGGTGAATACTCTGAAGCACATGACTCAGTTCGATAACAAGGATCATATGTGCTCCAGCCGATATGTTTGAGTTGAAGATATTTTTGCGGGTAATAACGGCTCCTGAAGCATTTAACGTTGCTTTA
This sequence comes from Priestia sp. FSL W8-0524, assembly GCF_038005965.1. Taxonomy (NCBI): domain Bacteria; kingdom Bacillati; phylum Bacillota; class Bacilli; order Caryophanales; family Bacillaceae; genus Priestia; species Priestia sp. FSL W8-0524. Next base: position 819,040 of record NZ_JBBOUG010000001.1, on the reverse strand, counting down.
TTTACGGCTTGTTCCACGAGAATATTGCCTTCAGCTTCAACTAGCATGCCTGCTTCCACTTCTCCTTTAATTTCTACATCTCCTGTAAACTGTATGTTTCCTGACGATACGTTCACATTTCCTTCGTGGATGAGCGTAGGCAACACTGAAACCATCACGTGATTTCCACTATAGCTGAAGTGAGGACGCCCTGATGCGGTAGCGATTATTTTCTCATCGGCAACTGTGACTCCTTGTTTTGGCTGAACAGTAATCGGAACGGTTTTCGTAGCAGGAAGTAATTCATTCGTGGCGGTGTATCCTGAACGACCTGACGTTGGAGGATGAATAATGGCGACGACTGTTCCTGGTTCCACTGTAGAATTCGTTTTGGATTCTTTGTAGTCAATTCGTCCGTTTTCGTTCTCTAGTAGGTGCTGCTGAAGATCAACGTTTGTTTTCGATTCAATATAACCATCTGTTCCTTGTTTGGGAGCTGCTCCTTTGGCCACTTCAAACGTACTTGGTTCTAACGTTTCCACTGCTTTAATCATTTCTACTTGATTCAACCCGTACGTAATATGCAGGGCGTCTAATTTTCGGGCGATTTCTTTATACTGCAGATGGTTATAAACCTCTTTTTGTTCTTCTACTTTTAAAACAATATGATGACTCGGTTCAACGTCACTAATTTTTTGAACCACTTTATAACCTGGCTCTACGTCTATCGACGCTGTTAGTTTTGTGTCGTCTAATCGAACATCCCACTTTGTTTCTTCATGAGCTATCGTTGGTGCTAGCTCAAGTTTCAGCATATCTCCCGCTACAATCACCGCTTGGTTTTCCGTTACAAGCTGCTTGTTTTTATACAGCTGAATACCATCGGAAATTGTAACAATCGGAAACTGTGTAGCGGAAGGCTGACTGTATATTACACCATCTTTCACCCACGCTTTTCCTATACTCGAATGGAGTACTGAATCCATTGAATGCGGGTCATTCAACTTTTGGTCGTGTTCACTTTCTATAGGCGATAGAGTTTGTTCTAGTTTAGATAGCTTGACAAGCGCTTCTTTTGAACCCATTCCCCAAAACCCTTTTGCTTCTGGTTGAATAATTTCCACATGTACTTCTTGATCGGAAAGATTTAATAATTCCAGCCCTTTTTGAATCGCTTCTTTTATCGTTTTCCCTTTTGCAGTAACACTTTCCATATCCCACCCCTACCCTCTAACCGCTTATTTAGTTTTGTACTTTTCCCGATATATACTTCTAATTCCACATGTTAAACCTTTTTCCTCTACAAATATATAATTCAACCATTATCTTATACCTATCTTTATACATAAAATGGTTTTAAATGATTATTTTTACACAAAAAATCCCCCAAGAAAACTTTTCATTTATTTAATGGGGATTATCCCCAAACAATATATAAATAATTAGAGGTAATATAGTGATTCAAAAACCCCTCTAATTCTTGTAAAATATGTATAATTACTAAAAAGGCAGGAGCCCCTATCATGTACAATTTACAACATATTTTTGAAACTCATAACTATGAACTAACAAACGAAACAACAAAAGGACTTGAATATAAACATCAAGAAACTGAAGATATTGTGTATTTACTGCCAACAAAAGAAATAAATCTTGTAGTGAGTCCTCTTTCATTTAATATAGACTTAAGTCAAAGTGATGGAAAAGTTCATAGTACAGCTTTAAAACACTTTCCCAAGCGGTTAAACGGCGGAAAACAGCCAATTTCTTTTGGATATTCATTCAAGTTTCCAACAGCAGAAGCATTAAGTGATTTTTTACATACGTTAAACAATTAACAGTAAAAGAGACAGGATAGATCATTATCCTGTCCCTTTACTAAGCTCAACTTCAATAATATTTTTTTCAGAAAAGACCCGTTATTTCATTCAATGCCTACAATTTATGTGTTAAACCATTTAATAGCAATTGATTTAAAAACAAGTATTCCTACTGTTTACTCTCTGACAACCCATCAAGCTGCCAATGAGTATCTTCAAAAGGATCGATTGAACTATCCATGTATAGATAAAAATGGTTAACATTTTTTGGTGGGTTTTTCATGAGGAATTTCACATCAAATGTGAGCGAATAACCGGATGGCACTTGTTTGAATTTTTGCTCATCCTCTATAAGGGGCTGACCTTCATAGAATTTTCCAGACTTCTCATTTTTAACAGAAAACTGAATGTTGGAAAGATCCACGCTTTTTGAATCTTCACGGACGTTTTTTATTGTGACTCTAGCGGAAATAATCCCTGGATTGTCTTTACCTTCTTGCGTTACTGTGTACGTAGCATGTTCAACGGTTGCGCCGTAATCGCCTCCTTTAAAGCTTTGACCGTATAAAAGAATCCCTTTTTCTAAACGCTGCATTTCTTCTATTTCTTCCGGCGTTGCTTTTTCACCTCCACTATTGTCTTCAGCGGTTGACTCGTTGCTCGCTGCTTCCACTACTTTTTCTTCGTTTGTTTCCTGCGCCTTATTTCCTAAGCTGTTACAAGCACTTAAGCTTAGCGTCAGCATGAAGGCACTAACAATTAGCACAACATTCTTTTTCATACGCTCCTCCTAAATGGATAAAATAACCTATATTTTACACAAAATACATTTTAACATATTTGTCTCTCTTTGATGAACAAACATATTTAAGTGAGTATACTTCATTTTTGTACTGAAATGACCCTTCTTTTCCTTTAAGTAGCCTGTTTCTTCTATTAAAAGACCTCATGGCTACTCGTTATAGTTCTTTTGAATTAGACAATATGTAAGGAAATGTATTATAGTATTTTAGATTTAGATAGTAGTTAAAAAAGAGGGCTGCGGGAGAAAGCGTACTTTAACGTTATAAATTAAATCATCACGGCAAGGGGGACATATGGAAGTTTATTTTAAAGATATTTTAAAAGAACGTAAATTCCACTTTTTTTATCAACCTATCTATGATTTGAACACGTGGGGTATTTTTGCTTTTGAAAGTTTACTGCGCGTTTCAGATCATCCTAAGCTAAATATTGAACAATTGTTTTCACATGCACGGCTCAATCAGACACTTTATGAGATAGACACAGCGGCAATTGAAGGAGCGGTAGAAGCATTTCCTTTTACTCTGTTTACGGAGCAGCAGCTTTTTATTAACTTGTTTCCTTCCACTTTATTGGACCCTCGTTTTGAATATTTTCTCTATCAATTAATGATGAAGCATCCTGAAGCTCAAAGAAACATTGTGTTTGAGCTAAATGAATCTGCTAAAGAGCAGGCAAGCTGGGCCGCTCCTGAATTAGCAAATAAAATTCAATGGCTAAACCAGTCAGGCATCGCGATTGCTATCGATGACGTAGGAGCAGGGTCTGCTACCTTAAAACAAATCATTGAGTATAAACCGAAATACATTAAATTAGATCGATATTTCGCAAAGAATTTGGCAAGTTCAAAAGAAAAACAGCAAATTGTTCAATTGTTAACAAACTATAATGTCGACGATACCACCCTTATATTAGAAGGAATTGAAGATGAAAAAGATTTAGCTACCGCGTGTGCTCTTAACGTGCCATTTGCACAGGGCTATTTGCTGGGAAAGCCTCAGCCAATTCTTCAGTATAAAACACAATATCAATTTCACAACAGCATTTATACATACCTATAAACATGATCCATTTCCTTATAAAGAATGATGATATACGTACGAAAAGCGAAATATTTACGTATTTCGCTTTTTATTTTTTTCTTTTCACTTCACTGATTAAAAATTCTTCTTTCAACCTTCCTTCCGCTTCCAACGTAATCGGCTATAAAAACATATCGAAATTTGTCGAATCTTTTTTAGGGTAATTCAACCTATTTTTATGGTAAAATCTAAAAAAGGTATTCGTTATATAGTATCATTTTAGAATTTTCGTTCTTTAAAGAAAACAAATAGTAGTGAACTTAACTTGTTCAGTTAAAGGCAAACCAGTCGAAAGGCTGGGACGCAAAACTTCAGGTCTAAGGTCTTTAGGACTAGGATAGCTGGGTTTCCTGATATATCAGGGGGTAAAGGAAAACATGAACAATCAGCGTGTCGTTACTGGAAGCATTGGAGCTTCGTATATGAGGCCGCGCATTGTGGCATTCATTCCGGCGCACAATGAAGAAAAATCAATTCGCGACTGCTTGGCAGGATTAGGCGATCAGCTTCTTCCAAATAATGTGGAGCTTGATGTATTTGTGATTGCAGATAACTGTACGGACCGCACAAAAGAAAAAGCGGAGCTGGCCGGAGATGAATTTGATTTAAATGTAAAAGTACTGGTCACTGAAGGCAATAAACAACGAAAAGTCGGCGCGTTAAATACGGCTTGGAAAAAGATATATGGAGATACACTGGATTTATATAATACGACGCTGACGAAATATCAGCAGCTGTATAAAGAGTCAATTAAAGCGATTTTAGGGATGGATGCAGACAGCCGCTTGGCTCCAAAAGCACTCATTAATTTATGGGAAGATTTGATGACGTCTCGAAACATCGGCGGCGTGATGGCAAAATATACGATGAGAATGCCTAAAAAGAAAAGCTCGCTTTCAAAAGATGATGTGCACTATGAGGAAAAGCTTGCAAGCGGCGAGTACGGTGGACCGATAGCCCGGTGGTGGACACATCAGCAAAAGCAGGATATGGCAAGCTGGCTTTTGGATCTTCAGTACCACGGCGGAAGCACGTACGTACTTGGCGGTCAGGCTACGCTGTTTCGCCCGGAAGCGCTTCAAAATATAGTGGAAGAAAATAAGCTTGACGGTCCTTGGCAAAATGACAGCGACGTTGAAGATATGCTGCTGACGTGGCAGCTGCAAAAATCCAATTGGAAAACGTTAATCAGTCCCGGCGCTCGCTGCTTTGTGGACTCGATGAGAAGCTATCATACGTACCGTGAACAGCGTAATAAATGGAAGTCTGGAACCGTTGATTTACTGACAAACGGAAACTTGGACGTCAGAACCAAGCATAAAGGAAAGCTGTGGCGTTCACAGATCAAAACGCTATGTGATTTACTTATTCGCCTACTGTTTATTTTATTGTTATCGGCTGCGCTTGCGACTGATCAATTTTACTGGTCGTGGCTCTGGATCATTCCCATTGCGTTAGCTTCTGTGTTAAATATTATGCTTGCTGTCAAAACGCCGATGCACAGGCCGATTGATGTAATACTTGCCGGTCTTTTGATTAGTCCAGAAATTTATTTATGGGTGAATTTAATTACGTTTGGTCAAGTATGGATGGAAAGGCTTGCGGCTAATAAAAAAGACGGCTGGGCGAATCAATACAACGCGGAAAACGGAAAAACGCGCAGTAAATTAGGGCAAGGGATTTTAACGGGCATTGCCTTTACAGGAATGATTGTGGTCCTATGCATTTATTTCCGTGACTACTTAACGAGCCCTTCCGTACAGCAAGCCATTTATCCGTACTTAATGAACGGCTGGATCTTGCTGACGTATTTGACAATCTATCAGTCTCTTTATATGTTTTACCAAATTTGGACGCTTAGAAAACCTATTCAAGCGTAAACAAAGTGATGTCTCGATGGAGACATCACTTTGTTTATAGAAATCGTTTCTTTAAGTATTCGGCGATTATTTGAGGAGCAGCCGGCTGACTGACGATATAGCCTTGAATAAAAGAACATTCGTGCTTTTGTAAAAAGGCGAGCTGCTCTTTTGTTTCAACGCCTTCTGCGATCACTTTCATGTTAAGAGCATGAGCTAAGTACAAAATGCTTTTTGTAATCGCCTGCTGCTTTCCTTTATCAGTCGCGTGTTGAATAAACGTTTTGTCGATTTTTAACGTGTTAAATTCGAAGTCTTTTAAGTGTGATAACGAAGAAAAGCCAGTGCCAAAATCATCTAAAGAAAACGTTACGCCAATTTTCTTTAATTCGTCCATCACTTTTTTTACGTGTTCTTCATACTGAATAATGGAGCTTTCCGTTACTTCAAATTCAATGAATGAAGGGTCGATGTTGTAACGGGCTAACGTTTGTTGAACGTGCTCTACAAATCCTCGTTTCAGCAAATGTTTAGACGAGACGTTAATCGAAACGGGCACGGTTTGTAACCCTTGATTCTTCCACTGCTGCAGCTGCTTGCAGACGTTCTCGATCACCCAATCGCCGAGTTCAATAATTAAATGTGTTTCTTCCGCTAATGGAATAAAGTTTTCTGGTGATACGCGCCCCCACTCTGGGTGATTCCAGCGAATTAACGCTTCGATACTATCAATCTCTCTGCTGTTTGTATGAACCTTTGGCTGATATTCAATAAAAAACTCATCTTGCAGAAGTGCGTTCCGCAGTCCTTTTTCCAGATGATAGCTTTTATACGTCTTGCTGTCCATTAACGGCGAATACAGCTGCCAGTCGCTTCGCCCAATTTCTTTTGCACGGCGCATAGCAAGGTTGGCATTCGTTAATAAGGTTTTCACATCTTCACCGTCATGCGGGTAGATACTGATTCCTATACTGGCTGTGACGTACAGAGAAAAGTCGTCAATCGTAATTTCTTTTTCGATTTGTTGAAAAAGTGCTGCGGCTAGTTTTTGACATTCATTTATATGTGCAAGAGATAAAAAACAAATCGCAAGCTCGTCTTCTCCTACTCTAGCTAGCATCACATCTGGCGTTACGAACTTTTTTAACCGATTGGCGATACGCTGCAGCAGGCGATCGCCTACGTCGTGGCCTAATGTGTCATTAATATGCTTGAAGCGATTCAGTCCTAGATAAAAGACCGCTAATGAATCTTTTTCTTTTTTCATTTGCCGAATGAAATTTTTTAATTTCTTTTCAAACTTTCTTCGATTCGGTAAATTTGTCACATGATCATGAGTCGCAAGATATTCAACTTGATCCATGTACTTTTTTTCTGCGGTGATATCTTCAATGATGCCGTCTATACGCACCAGCTTTCCGTTCTCATCAAGTGTTGGAATGCATCGATCTTTTACCCACTTCATTTCTCCGGTTTTTGTATAAATTCGATACTGCTGGCGAATTGCTTTTCCTTTTTGCAGCTGATGCTGCGCTTTTTCCACAGCTGGTTTATCTTCAGGGTGAATAAAGCTTTCCCACAGATCTCTATCTTCTAAAAATTTAATCACATCTTCTCCGTAAATGTTGCTAACACCGCTGGAGCATACAATCACTTTATTACGCTGCACATCAACGGACCATATTCCGGTATCCAAATTATTATAAATCGTTTGAAACTGCTGTTCTTTTTGCTTTAATTCATTCGTAATTACTTTCGATTCGGTAATATCATGAACAACGCCAATCAGCTGCGTGATGTTTCCTTGCTCATCTGCTACTGCGTCCGCTTGTTCAAACACCGTACGTTCTTCACCGTTTGGCCGCATTAGCGCGTATTCAATTTTATAGCTTTCTCCCGTTAAAAGTGCCTCTGTAACTGCTTTTTTTAATCTTTTTTGATCACATTCTTTAATAAAATGAAGAACATCTTTAAAAGAAGGAGTAAAGAGCTGACCAGGATTTAATCCGTAAATATTATACAGCTGAGGTGACCAATAGCTTTTATCTTCCGTCACGTCGTAATACCAGCTTCCCACATTGGCAAGCTTTTGCTCCATTTTTAAATGCGTCTCTAATTGAGAAATGTGATTGGAGCGCTCCTGCTCTTTTGAATCATCTCTGCATACGGCATAAACACCCGCAACTTGCTCATTTACGATAATAGGAATGAGCGTAATATATAAATGAAGTTCTTTTTTTGTTTTATGATTGATTGTCGTTGAAAAATGAACTTTTTCCCCTTTTAAAGCACGTTGAAAAAGCTCTTGGGCCTGCTGTTGTTTCGACTTATGTATAAGAGCTGTCAACTGCTGGCTTTTTTGTTTGTGTTCGTTTCCTGTTAGCTTGAAGGCTGCCTCGTTGCTAAACATGATATCCCCTTCACAGTTGATAAAAAAAATACCTTCACTGTATTCTTTTAAAAGCTGCGTGTTCAAACGATCAAGATGTTTCATGATCATGATCGACTGCTCCTTCTCCGTGTTTTTATCTGGCAAGGTCTCATGCTGCCTCCTTTTATCTATTTCTTCTATACTAGTAGAATAAGTTACATTTGACATATATTTTACCCTACTTTCCCCAAATGAGGAACATCTCAGGTAAAGATAGCCGAAAAGGTTTTTAAAGTCTTTTTCATTTGGTAAAATAAAACATATAAAGGAGGGATAGCGTGAATCAAAGTGTTAAAAAACATGATCTATTTTCTAGGGGTTCCTTTCAAACCGCTGCTTTTCTGCTTCTTTTCTCGCCTCTTTTTACTCGTTTGTTTCAGCAGAACGTCTGGACTTATATAACAGTCGCTTCTATCATCGTTCTTTTTAATTTCATTACCGAGTGTATTTTAGTAAAAAGAATCAGCGCTGTGCCTCAAAACTACACTGCTTTTTTCCAAACGATTTGTCTGCCTGTGAACGTACTTCTGCTATGTTTCTTTTACTATGTTACGTAAAAAAGCATCTATCAATTTGATAGATGCTTTTTTATATTATCAATCATTCAAAAGACTCGATACATGCTTGGCTACAATCGCTCCTTGACCGGCTGAAGAACTGATACTAGAAAACAAGGGAGTCGTGCACGCGTCTCCAATGGCGTAAATAGATGGGTTGCTGCTTTGATGCACTTCATTAATGACGATGAGCCCGCTTTGTGTAGTCGTGACTTTTTCTTTAATAAGTTCAACATTGGGCGCTACGCCTAGTCTGATTAGCACTGCGTCTACCAATAAATTCTTGGACTCACCGTTTTTACTTTTTAAATCAATTGATGTGACGCGATGCTTTCCGTGTATAGCGGTCACTTCGGTGTCTGTCATCACTTTAACGCCGGGGTCGGAAAGAACTTTTTCAACGTATTGCTCTCTTGCTTTAAAATGCGTAGAACGATGAATCAAATATACTTGTTTTGCTTTTGATGCTAAAAGATGTGCTCCTTCAAACGCCCGGTCTCCTCCGCCAATGAAAGCAACCCTTTTACCTGTTAACCGTTCTCCGTCTGCTGAAGCTGAATACACTTCTCCTCGGTCAATCATTTGCTGTTCACCCGGCACTCCGAGCTTTCGCTGACTAGAACCCGTTGCTAAAATAAGATACGTATAGCCAATTTCCTTTTCAGTTTCTTGCTGCTTTACTTTTACTGTTTTAAAACGTTCGTCAATGGAAATTACTTTTGTATTCGCTTCATATAAGCAGTCCATATCGATAAAATGCTGAACCATTTTACGCTGCATCTCAATTCCATTTTCCGCTTGTATTCCGGGATAATCAATAATCTCATTATAAATCGTAAAAAGCTGTCCGCCTAACTGTGCCTGCTCTTCAAGAAGCAAGCACTCAACGCCTAGCCTTTTACACCACACGGCAGCAGAGATGCCAGCGGGCCCTCCGCCAATAATCAGTACGTCAACGTGTTGCATACAGCTCACCTCGCTTCTGCTTCTCAGCTTATATGGCTTGTTGTTTCTTTACATTTGTCGCTGTAAAAGAGATAAAAATTCTCCTCGAACCTCTGGTTTTTCCATAAATGTTCCCCGAACCGATGAAGTGGCTGTAGAAGCTGAAGATTTTTTAATTCCTCTTCCGCACATGCACATATGCTTCGCTTCAATAATTACCATAACTCCTTTCGGCTCTAACACTTCTTCGATTGCATCTGCAATTTCATTTGTTAGACGTTCTTGAACTTGAAATCTCTTTGCGTATCCTTCTACCGTACGAGCGATTTTAGATAAACCTGTGATTTTTTTATCCGGTATATATCCAACGTGCGCAACGCCAAAGAACGGCGCAAAGTGATGTTCACACATTGAGTGAAATTCAATATCTCGTATCAATACCAGTTCATTGTGATTCACATCGAATGTTTTTTCCAAATGAGCTTTCGGATCTTCACGGTAGCCTTCCGTGTATTCTAAAAACGCCTTTAACACGCGGTACGGCGTTTCTTCAAGGCCGTCTCTTTCCGGATTATCTCCGCATAAATCTATCAGTTCTTTCACCGCATTCATAAATGTGTCAGCTTGACCTATTTTTTTATCTATTTCAGTTGAATTCGTGCCTACTGTTTCTAAAAATTTTTGAGCAATTAAATTTTGTGTGCTAAGTGCCATCTTTTTATGTCCTCTTCCCTTTTCTTAGTAAGTTTATTTTTAAATGATGGTTTTGCTTCAGCTATTTAAAAACGCTGCTTCAAAATCTTTTGCAGCAAGAGGCTTGCTAAACAAGTACCCCTGCATGTGATCACAGCCATTTTCCATTAAAAACGCTTTTTGATATTCTTCTTCCACACCTTCTGCGATTACTTCAAGCTTTAAGCTTTGAGATAAGCTGATAATCGCCTGCGCAATTTCACTGTTGCTGTAATCTTCTTGAATATCCTGGATAAAAGACCGGTCGATTTTCAAACAATCGATTGGTAATTTTTTTAAATAGCTCAATGAAGAATATCCGGTTCCAAAATCATCGATAGAAATTGATATACCATATTTCTTTAACAGATGTAAAGCTTTAATCGTTTCTTCCGCGTTCATCAGCAATGTACTTTCCGTAATTTCCATTTCAAACCATGCGGAATCAAATCTATGAAGCGAAAGAAATTGCTGTATTTCATTAACTAACACAATCGGATCTTGAAACTGCCGCGGAGAAAAGTTAACCGCTAGCGTCATTTTTTCGTTTCGATCCTTGTTCCATTTGCTGACTTGAGAACAAGCTTTTTTCATGACAACTTCCCATAGAGACTGAATCAAACCAGTTTCTTCTGCGATAGGGATAAATACTTCCGGAGAAACAAATCCAAGTTCTGCGTCATTCCAGCGAACTAATGCTTCTACGCCGGTGATTACATTGCGCTTTGCTTCTATTTTAGGCTGATAGTAAACGTCAATGTCACCTTTTTGAATTGCTTTTCGCAAGCGCGTTTCGATGTGAACTTTTTCAGCTTGTTTTTGATTTAACGAATCATGATAAATACTTACTTTATTGCCGCCCTGTCTTTTTGAAGCATACATGGCGACATCTGCATACGTAATAAGCGTGTCCAAATTCGTAGAGTGCTCCGGATAAAAGCTTAACCCGCTGCTGATACTGACGAAAACTTCATCATTGTCAATGTAGCAGGGCTGTTGAACATATGCAATGATCTTCTCGGTGATACCTTTAACTTCTTCCGGTGTAAAATCACTGAATAAAATGACAAACTCGTCTCCTCCTTGCCTTGTAAGAAAGCTGTTAGCAGGAGGCAGACATTCTTTAATACGGTTGGCGATCAGCTGTATAAGCTGATCGCCTTTTGAATGCCCTAGCGTATCATTAATATCTTTAAACCGGTCTATATCCATAAATAACACGGCTACGTGACGAATGGACTTTTCCTTCGACTCAATTAAGCGCCTGTTTAATTCTTCTTTAAAATATCTTCTGTTCGGCAATCCTGTCAAAAAGTCGTGGTACGCATGGTACTCACTTTCTTCCTGACTTTTCTTTAAATCGGCCACATATGTTTTTAAAAAATGAGAAAGGTGGTTGATATTTGCTACAAGTCCTCCCAGCTCATCTTTTCTTCTTACATTCAGCACCTTGCCAAAATTGCCTTTGGCGATTTGATTTACGTGCTCCATAATATGTTTAATCGGCCGCGTAATGGATGTAGAGAAAACAAAGCTGATAATAAGGACAATAAAGATAAACGGAAGAGACAGCAGTAAATGTTTGATTAATTCTTGCTGCAGCTCTTTTTTAATAAGTCCGTAGTCATACACTACACCTATCACGTAAGCTGGAGAGTTTTTTTCTTTAATCGGTACCAATGTTTTTAATACTTTTTTATCGTTAATTTCAGCAGTATAGCTTTGTGATTTTCCCGTTTCCAAGGCCTTTTGAATGGACTTTTTATCACGTTCGGTATTTCGATACGTGTATGTACCGTACCAAATCGGCTGATCTTTTATTCTAATATATTTATTGCCGTTTAAATATACGTTTTGATTTCTTTTCCCGAAGTTTTTCGGGTTAAAAGCCGTTAGTTCAAGAACGCCTTCAAGATTTTCTGTAAAGCGGTCCATCACGTTCGTAGGGCCAAACCTTTTTTCAAAATCGAGGACGTGCTGATCCCGGAAATAAGGATCAATAATATAATTAGTAGACCCGTCATAATAATAGCCCCATTTGTCAATGTGATTAGGGTTGCTAGAAGCTACTTCAATCGGCCCGCTCCAATAGTGAGGTAAAGTCAATCCTTTTGTTGTCGTGACCGGCTGCTGAGAAAGAAGCTGCTGAAAGGAGGTATACCAATAGCCCCACTCTTTTGTAGACATATTAATTTCCTTAGGGTCAGAAGATTTCACGCCTATAATATCACCTGCTACGGGTGCTAATAGTGTAATATGAGATACCATCAGTTTTTTAGCCAACTGTTTTAACTCGTCATTGGTAACGTCTCGGTAATCAGCAGGCAAAGACTGTTGAATTGCAATTGAAGCCGTTCGTAATTCCTGTGCCATCCGATTTTCCATATAGGAAGCACTATTTTTAGAATTTTCGACTTCGTACGCAATTTCTTCTGTGACCAGCGTGATTTCCCTTTGATTAAACTCTGTTAATCTATTTTTTGATCTAATGTAGTGCAAGGTGTTATTTGCTAGTAGAATACACAATACCAGCAAAGTAAAGAATACGGACAACTTTTTCTTTATCGACACTAGTGATGGCCTCCTGTTTAAAGAACTGATCCGACAGTTTTAAAACCTGCCTATATGCTCTAGCTTTACATCGGATACTATTCTTCAATTTCCACAAAAAAAGAATGAACTCATACAAAAAACCAACCGCTTTGGTTGGCTCTATTCTTAACTAATTATAAAACATAGTAAATACATACTTTTATTTACATGGGTAGGACAAATTTGTATTACTATAATATTTTAACTTCTTTTTTCAAAATATCAAAGGGGGAAAATTTAACTTTCTTTATCCCTGCCGCTACTTCTTAAACTTCTTCAACATTCGGTGATACCAATAGATTCCCACGCCCGTGAATAAAATAATCGTTCCCCACTGATGAGGTAAAAACTTCAGCATCCATATGGACATGATAATAGTCGCTACCGTTAAGTTACTCAGCCACTGCTCTCGGCTGAGCTTTTTCTTATTTACTACCACCGCTATATAACCGATGGGTGGTGCAAAAAAGCACAGCAGCAGCAAAAATTTTTCTGAACGGTGCCAAGGCTGTTTATTCATTTTTCCTCACTTTTTCTATTTAAAATGAACTGATAGCCAAACGTCACAATGATCCCTGTCCAAAACATAGAAAATGACGACACTAACTCGGCACCTTTATAGGTATACATTATTACGTTCACAAACAGCAACAATAAAAGGATATAAAAACCTGCCGACACAGCTTTATTCCAATTTTGATGCTCTCGTTTAGACGCATCTTTAAACAACTTCATCGAAACTCTCCTTTTACATCTCATACATGACTTATCCATTTAAGGGTTCTATCTTTATGTTAGCATACTGGGTAGTTTTGGAAAATAGACAAAGGAAATTATATGGAAAATCCATAATCAATAACAATAGAACTATAAAAAGATAATAAATGTAAATAAATAATTCTTTTTAACTATTAATTTACACACAAAACGTTCATATTAGTATACAATAATCTCAAAATATGTTTTTTGAGGAGATAAAAGGATGACAGCAACTCATAATCAGCTAACAAACGCTTTTCACCGTACGCCGCACGATCAAAACACATTTCATTTTCTTGATGAAAAAGTAACGCTTCTTGTATCAGGTGAAGACACAAACGGAGCTTACGCTGTAGCGCACGTAGTGAAACCAGCAAACCAAGGTCCCCCGCTTCACCTTCACGAACATGAAGACGAAACGTTTTATGTAAAGCGCGGCTCAATGATTTTCTACATAGGAGAAAAAATAATTGAAGCAAAAGCAGGCGATTATGTTTTTGCTCCTCGAGGTATTCAGCACCGCTTTGTGACCGGACCAGAAGAAACAGAATTTATCCTTACTGCTTCTCCTGCAGGCTTTGATTCATTCGTTAAAGAACTTGGTATTTCCGTTCCAGAAAGTGCTCCTCTGCCGCAAGTGGGACCACCTGCTGAAGAAGAAATTATGAGTTTAGTTACCGTCTCTAAAAAATACGGCATTACCTACCCTGAAATTGAAAAAGCATTCAATAAAAAATAAACGCTTTACATAGAGATCTGCTTTTTGCCGGGCAGGTCTTTTTTCTATTTTTATCCTTCTTTACTCATGGAATAATTTAACACATCCTTGTCCACACTATACTTATCTGTTTTTTATAAATACGTACCATTTTTATAGATAGGAGGAAAGCCTATTGAACGCAGAAAGCAAGCGTTTGACTTCGCCTGAAATAACGAGTCTATGCGCGCAGTATCAGCAGGATACGCTGGCGGTTTGTGTAGCGAAACACGTTCTTGCAACGGTCACGGATGCAGAGATTCGGGCGCTGTTTGCCTTTTCGCTAGAGCTATCAAAAAAGCATATTGAGCTGCTGACTGCCATTTTTCATGCCGAGCATTTTCCGTTGCCAAAAGGATTTACAGATGAAGATGTGGACTTGCACGCACCTCCGCTTTTTACAGACTCGTTTTGGCTGAAATATCTTCATGACATGACGATTCATGGCTTGGCAGGATACGGCATTTCATTTAGCGTGTCCGTTCGCCGAGATCTTCGAGATTATTATCATCAGTGTAATTTGGACGTGATGGAAGTATATAATCGGTCTCTCGACCTGCTTTTAGCAAAAAATCTTTATGTGCCGGCTCCTTATTTTTTAAACCCGAAACAACAAGAGCACATCACAGATTTGACTTACGCTCTTGATTTTGTAGGAAAGCAGCGCCTTTTAAACGCAACGGAAGCCGGAAATATTTATTTTAATTTGCGCAAAAGCATGGCAACCAAAGCGCTTTTAATTGCCTTTAAACAAGTAAGTAAACGAAAAGACGTGCGGAAAGTCATGGAGACGGGGCTTGATGTGGCGCATAAGCATATTGAGCTTTATTCTTCCATTATGCACGAAGAAAACCTTCATACGCCTCCGCTTTTGGATAATGAAATCACAACGTCTACGCACGCGCCTTTTTCAGAAAAGCTGATGACGTTTCACGCAGGAGCGATGTTTAAAGTAGCCATTACCTATTACGCAACGGCAATGACTACCAGCATGAGGCTTGATATTGTCGGGCACTGTGAAGCGTGTATTTTACGGGACTTAAAAGTAGCGGGGCGCTGCAGCGAAGTGATGATTAAAAACGGCTGGATTGAAAAGCCGCCTGAAGCAAGCGACCGCAAGCAAATGTAAGTTTTTTCATAGCAGCTCTTGACCTGAAACGCGTTTCATACTTTATGCTGTATTTATTCTCATCAGCCGGCGTGACACGAACGGTGGCGTTACGGCTGATATGTTATCCATAAAAAAATCCGGTGTGTTCACCGGATTTTTTGGTATGCTTACATATTCATTTCTTTTTTATACGCCAAGTACGAATACAGATAAGGAATCGCCACGCACAGAACGATACTCCCCCACATGATAACTGACTTGTATCCATCAGGTAAAAAAGCGCTAATAAGAATCAGCAGTCCGCCGATAAAAAAGATCTTTCCAGATAAACGATGCGTCTTTTTCCATACGTTTTCATTGCTCAATGTCCACGGTGTACGAATCCCCATAAAATAGTTAGAGCGTACGCGCTGCAAGTAGTTTCCGATAATGATAAAAACGAGTCCAGCCATAATCGGAGCAATGTACGACATCGGCACGTTATAGCCAAGCCCCTGTAAAATAGTGCTCATATTTACAAAAAAGAATAATAGCAGTACGGCGTTTAACAGGATATTATACGTTTTTGAAAAGTACTTATAATTTTCTTTACGAGGGTCAATTCGCGGAACAAATGCAATGATAAAATAAATAAGTACCATGATGCCTACTGTTAAGATCATTGCATTGATCTTCGTTGCAAATCCGTCTGCTTCTCCATTTGCTCCCCAGTGAATGGGCATCGTAGCTGGAAGATGCGGCAGTGCAATTATCCATGCAACCAGTGTTAAAAGAGTAATACTTAAAGGAAATACGTGTTTTTTCATTTAACTCTCTCCTTTCTGAAAGCTGAAAAACCAGCCGATTAAATCTTGAAAAACGGTTGTATTTAATGAATAAATCACAAACTGCCCTCTTTTTTCATCTTGAACGAGGTCCGCTTGCTTCAAGATTTTTAAATGATTTGAGATGCTTGGTTTGGTCATATTAAAATACTCGGAAATTTCTCCTGCGGTTAAATCCCGCTCTTTTAGTAGCTCTAAAATCTTCCTGCGAGTGGGATCCGCTAAGGCTTTAAACGTTTCATTCAATTAAAGTTCATCTCCATCATATTTAAGTATTTAGATAATTATCTAAATATTAAACTATAAAATATAATATGTCAATATTTTGAAAAGAGAACACGTGCATTTGACTCATTTTTTTGTTTTTTCAAAGCAGTCCATGCATACAAACTGCGCTTCTTGATGTAAAAAAGCTTTGATTTCGGTCATTCCTCTTTTACTTGGATACTTCATTCTCATCCATACTTCTTCATTCGGCTGAATTTCTTTTTGACAAACGGAACATCGCTCTTTTATTCGAAACATACTACCCCTCCATTTCTTTATCTAACTATACGTTTGACTAGTCAAAAAGTTTCATAAAAAAGAGGCTGGAACGTAACCAAATCAATTCCAGCTAAAGACAAACAAATGAGAGAATGAGCTGAGCCGCTTGTGACACCGCAGTTGATTTCCGTGCAAGGCTTCGCTTTCCGCGGGCGGCCGCTGAGCCTCCTCGTCGCATATGCTCCTGCGGGGTCTCACCTGTTCCGCTTTTCCCGCAGGAGTCTTCGCCTTGCCCTCCAATCAACTGCTAGAAAGACTTACACACATGAAACCTATGTTTACCCTAACAAAAAAACCGAACCACGAATCAAACATCTTGATTAATGGTTCGGTTTTCACTTTGTCTAAAATCCTTTTGTCCCAGCCTCTTCCTTCAACTAAATTACTTATGTCCTAACCTCTTTTAAACATTATAGCGGCGTTACGTCTTCCTGCTGTTTTTGCTGTATTCTTTGCTTTTTCGATTTTCTAAAATGAAGCAGTTCATATACAACTGGAATGACTACAAGCGTAAGAAGAGTTGCAACAGCCAATCCTCCGATTACAACGACTGCAAGACTTTGAGAAACGAGGCTTCCGCTTTCGCTTTGTTTAAATAAAAGCGGCAGCATCGCACAAATCGTAGCAGCAGACGTCATGACAATTGGACGCATACGCGTAGCGGCTGCTTCTACAATGGCATCGCGCATAATCATTTTCTTTTCATTTTGCTTCACGCGGTCTAATAGTACAATGGCGTTGGTTACAACAATACCAATCAGCATCAGTGCTCCAAGTAAAGCCGTTACGTCTACTGGAATACGGCTGATTAATAATCCTAAAACGGCACCGATGGCAGCAAGCGGAAGTGAAAATAAAATGGCAAACGGCGTACGGATTGTTTTAAACGTGATGACCATAATTAAGAACACAATACCAATCGAAACGAGCATCGTAATGAACAAGTCAGAGAAATCTTCTCCTTGCTGAGTGCTTGCTCCTCCAATTACAACGTCAACATCTTTTGAAATGGAGAGTCCTTTATTATTACTGTCTCCAAAAATGGTTGTTTGGATGTTTTTATTAATCTCTGAAAGCTTTTCTGGATTGACATCTGCTGTTATTTGAATATATGGGTCTCCATTTTTATGAAACTGATTTGTTGGCTTTTCAGCTTGCGTTAGCGAAGCCACTTTTGAAACAGGTGACGGTCCTGTCTCTGTCATAATAGAAATATCTTTTAACTCTTTTGGTGACGTTGGATTTAAGACAGATTCAAGAAATACGTTTGCTTGCTTGCCTTCTAAATCTACCGCTCCAATCGGCGTTTTATTCAGCATAACGCCAAGCTGCTGCGCTACTTGCTGTGTATTCGCTTTTGTTGGATCTACGTCTAAAGAGTAAATCGTTTTCTTTTCGTCTTGGTTCGTAGAAACTTTGTCTACTCCTTTTATATCGTTGATTTCTTTCTTAATGCTGCTTGCTGTTTTTTCTAACTTGTTCATGTCGTTTCCAATTACATCAACGGTAATGGAAGTAGTAGACGCTCCCATTAATGAAGCAGCACTGACGCTAAGATCTCCTCCGTCATAGAGTTTCTTTTGATTTTGAATTCGTTTCATTAGCGAATCCGTGTTTTCACCGTCTTTTACGGTAATCGTATACGTAGCTTCAGTAGGCGAACCAACGTCTCCCCACTTGGCTCCTTCGGCCGTATTACCAAGCTGCATGTATACTTCTTTCACTTCTTTTTGAGCTAAAATATAGCGTTCAAGCTGCAGTGATTTTTCTTCTACGGTTTTAATTGGCGTGTTATTTGGATAGCTTAACGTTGTGCCTACAAAGTCAGATGAAGAGTTATCAACCGCTCCTTTAGGCATCATCGTGTACGCGCCAATAGATCCGACAAATAAAAGCAGCGAAAGCAGCAGTACAACCCATTTATGATTAAGCGACCATGTAATAAACTTTGTAAAACGAACCGGCTGCTTGTGCTTGCGAAGTTTTTCATTTTTTAATAATCCTGCACTCATTAACGGTACAACGGTAAGCGCCACAATTAATGAAGACAGCAGCGAATACGTCAGCGTTAGAGCAAACGGAAGCATAAAGTCTTGAAGTCCTCCGTTTACAAGGCCGATTGGTAAAAAGACGGCTACTGTCGTTAACGTAGAAGCGGTAATAGCAGAGCCTACTTCTTTTGTGGCATCAATAATCAGTCCAAGCGAAAACTCTTCTTTTTGCATTTTGCGGAAGATGTTTTCAATGACAACGATACTATCATCTACCAATCTCCCAATCGCTACCGCTACTCCTCCAAGTGTTAAAATATTAAGCGTGACGCCTGATTTGGATAATAAAAAAAGCGTAAAGCAAAGCGATAGCGGAATGGATACAATTGTGATAAACGTAGAGCGAACGCTGCGTAAAAACAGCATGATGACAATAGTCGCAAAAAGTGCGCCTAGCAACACTTCTTTCATCATGGAATGAACAGAGTTTTGTACGCTATCCCCTGTTGCAAAAAATACAGAAGCATTCACATCGTTATAGTCTTTGTTAATTTGCTGAGAAAGTTTTTTTACTTCTTTTGTAATGCTAACGGCGTTTGAGTGACTGTCTTTTGTCACAATAAGTAAAAGTGCATCTTTTCCGTTAATATGCGTCACGACGCCTTCAGGCTTTTTGACCTCTACTTTTGCAAGGTCGCCTAGCGTTACACCCTGTGCAACCGGCAGCTTTTTCACTTTGTCCAAGCTGTCAACTTTACCTGTTACATTGATGTTGCTCGACTTGTTATTAATGACTTTTTCTCCAACTGCAAGCGACGTGTTTTTTCCTTCTAACACGCTGATGACTTTATCAATCGTCACGTTCTTTTGTGACAATTTTTTATTGTCAACTTTAATAGACACGTAGGAATCCGCTGTTCCATATGTTTGAACACTGGCAATGCCTTTAATGTCTTTATATTTAGGGATCAGTTTTTTCTCTGCAAGATCCAGATTATCTCTTGTTAATCCTTCTTTAAATGTGAGTGAAATATCTGCGATGGGAATCATAGAGGTGTTTAATTGAATAACATTAGGCTTTGATACGCTGGCTGGAAGCTGCACCGAAGACAGCGCTTCTTGGACGTTTGTTTTTGCTTCTTTCATATCCGTTTTGGATTCAAATGAAATATCGATTTTGGAATAGCCGTCTCCCGTTGTCGAATACACGTTGCTTTTTCCTTTAACACCGGCTACCGCTTCTTCAATTGGTGACGTAACTTGTTTTTCCATAGAATCCGCATCCGTTCCTTGCCCCATAACTACTACTGACACTTGAGGCTGATCAGCGGTCGGCAGGAACTCCATCGGAAGTGTAAAATAACTAATAACTCCTAAAGCTAAAATTAAAATAGACATAATGGTAATAGCCGCTTTGTTTTTAAACGACCATTTGGTGAGCCATGACATGAAATATCCCCTTTCACTTTTTCGTACAAACTCAGTCAAACATTTCTAAAATATGCTAAATAACTCCTAAATTATACCTAATGTAACTTACCATTTAAAGACTTATTTTTGTAAAAAGTCCCATTATTTGAACAAAATCATTTATGTATATGCGTTTGATTATATAATCAGCTCTTTTACAGCAAAAAAAAAGACGCCGATACCCGGCGTCCCACATGTAGTAAGTGAAAGAAGAAGAAGAATATGCCTACGATTTCTCAGGCAATTCTATGACCTTATTTGGTTTCTTCCCGTTTTTTTATGAAATAAACATATTTAGAATAAATTCCCTCAACTAGCAGCTCGACTGTGCTTTGTTTCCGTATCGTTTTGAATCTTTAACGACGTTAATAACGCCACGATGCTTCCGGCAAAGCCAAATAAAAACAAGTGATGAATGCCTGCCATAAAGCTTCCGCCTGAAGTCAGCAACGCACCCATAATCGTAACGCCGATTGCTGTTCCCATGTTTCGGCAAAACATAAAAAATGACGTTGAAATACCTCTTTCATGTCCTCCTACTAATTGCTGTACACCAATGACTCCAACCGTAGAAAGCAGACCAAACGACAGTCCTTGTACAATCATGACGCAAAACACATAAAAGAAGCCGTGACTTTCATTTAGCATAAGCAGAAGTGTTCCTGAGCCAACCAGCAGCACATTCCCGATTAACAACAGCTTTCTGTAGCCGTATTTTAAAATCCATTTACCTGCAGGCACGGACACAGACATCCATCCAACCGCTGTTCCTAACAGCGCCACTCCGCTCATAAACAGTGACAAATGCGCTACTCGCTGCAAAAATAACGGAATGTAGCTTGACGTTCCGAATAAAGCCACCGTTCCAATAAACGCATTGATGTTAATCCATGACAGCGTTTTGTTTTGGAACATAGACAGCGGTACAATCGGAGAAACATGTTTTCGTTCATGGAGATAAAAAATCACTAATAAAATAAGTCCAACGACTGCATACACAATTCGGTTTTGTTCCACTACTGTTACGAGCAGCAGTGAGGTAACGCCCGCTCCAAACAAAATAGCGCCGATGTAATCGACTTTTGCTCTTTTCGGCTCATAGCTTTCTTGATACGGCATTAACGCTAGAAACGCGACGATACATACCGGTAAATTAATAAAGAAAATCCATCTCCACGTTAAATAATCCACAAAAAAAGCGCCTAAAAGCGGTGCTAACACAGCTGATAATCCCCACATCGTTGTAAAGAGCGCCTGAATTTTCCCTCGTTTCTCCACTGGAAATAAGTCTCCGGCAATAATAGCGGGAAAGGCCACCATAAACCCGGCTCCTATTCCTTGAACCGCACGGAAAAGAACAAGCTGAATCATCGTATTTGCCACTCCGCAAAGCATCGAACCAATTAAAAAAGCAATAATTCCAAACCCAAATACTTTTTTGCGGCCAAATAAATCCGATAATCTTCCCGCTACCGGAGATAAAATCGTACTTGCAATCATGTACGAAGCAAACGACCACGCGTACAAATCAAATCTTCCAAGCTCTTTTGCAATAACGGGCATCGTCGTATTCATAATCGTTGAATCAAGCGAAGCCACTAGCATTGCCAGCACAATACTAACCATTACGGACGTTCTGCTCTTCATGTACCAATCTCCTTATCTCTATAATCTGAGCGTCTAGTGTACTCCTCCTTGCCGTTTGTTGTCTATACTTATGCATACAAAATGCTAAAAAGCTTCTCACTTTACTATGAGAAGCTTTTTACCCCCTTATTCACATATCTTCTTGAACCTTTTCTTGATCAGACAGTTCTTTGTTTCGAGCCATAACCGCAAACCCAGCCATTACAATGATGCTGCTTGAAATGCCGTATAGAATTGGCGTAGTAGAAGAAAGTCCTTCAATCAATAGACCTCCAAGCACTACTAGCGTACTAACAACAATCGCTGAAACTCCGGCTTTTGGATGAATGTCTTTCCAAAACAGCGAGACAACAAACGGAACAAAAATCGCTCCTGATAAGATGGCATACGCCACGTCTAGAGCAACAAGCACGTCTTGAATCCAAAGAGCAAAAATAATAGCAAGCACGCCCACAATAAGTGTATTCACACGGGTTAAAATTAAATAATTTTTCTCTGAAATATTTTTAAGCCACACTTTTTTAATGATATCGTTGCTAATGAGCGTAGAAGACGCAAGCAGTGTCCCTGAAGCAGTTGACATCAGCGCCGAACAAACGCCTGCAAGTACGAGACCTAATAACCCTTGAGGCAGAATTTGAATCGCAAGCGTCGCAAAAATGCTTTGACTGCTTTCTGCGTTTGGCAGCAGCAAATATGCACACATTCCAATTACACTTCCCGCAATTGCGTAGGCAATGCTGTACACCCCTGCAAAAATAGAGCCGTTTCGCGCAATTTTTTCTGTTCGCGCCGTAAATACCCGCTGCCAAATATCTTGAGAAACTGCCATACCAAGCGTATATAGAAGGAAATACTGAAAAATTTGACCGTATCCAATCGATGAAAAATCAAAATACGATGATGGTAAATCTCCGGTAAGGGCTTTGAAACCTCCTGCTTCTGATACACTCATCGGAAGCATAAATCCAAAAATCGCCACCGTCATCACAACAAATTGAATAATATCAGTAACCGTTACGCTCCACATTCCGCCTAAAATCGTATAGAACAAAACAATCGAACCGCCAATTAGCATCGAGGCCGTCATGTTCCATCCAAGCAATGCATGAATGATCGTTCCCATTCCAATCACTTGAGTGACCGATACCATGAGTGTATAAATAGCGGCAACAACGGCGCTGATAATTTGCGCTTGAGCGTTATATCTTTTTCCTAGCAGCTCACTAATAGTAGTCACTTTCAACGACGAAATCCGCTTAATAAAAATCGTGCCAAGCGTAATGATTCCAAGTCCAATCATCGTCACAAACCAAATGCCAGACAGCCCGTGCTCGTAGCCAAGCTGAGCGGTTCCAATCGTTGACGCCCCGCCTAAAATAACGGCAGACAAACATCCTAAATACATAAACATCCCCAAGTTTCGCCCGGCTAAAATAAAATCTTCTGATGACTTTGCTTTTAATGAGCCAATGATACCCGCTACAACCAATACGCCAAAATAGACAAACATAACCGTCATATCCAGTCCGTTCATAACAGATTCCTCCTCGTATATTATATTTAAGCCCTATTTAGGAGCTAAGATCTGTTTCCATATTAATTAATAAACTAAATAACATATTACTTGGACGTCTCAAGATATTTCTAGATAATGATCATAGGATCATTTGGGACAATTCTTCTTTCTCCTGTGGATTAACCACAATGTAAGACTGTTTCTCAGTGAACGCGCGGGACTCCCTACTCGCAGGCTGAGCAGCCTGTCATTCGAACCTAGAGGGTAGTAGCTCTATGGCGGCTTTCGAATGCAGGGGAAGCTCTGATACACGAGGTTGTTGGTCGGCGTACACACTAGAGATATCTCGAGACGTCCAAGGAAATGCCAAGTGATTCTAAATCGAAAGGAGGTCTCTCCCGTGAGATTATTTGTTGGTTTAGATGTAAGTTCGTTTGATATGAAAGTATGCATTTTAAATGGTGAAGGAGAAAAGCTGAATGCCTTTACCGTCACCAATGACTTACCAGGCGCGACGTTGCTTAAAGAGCGTTTATTGGACTGCATAGGCGATCAAGAAGTTGACGTCTTAAAGATTGGCTTAGAATCTACATCGGTCTATAGTTTTCACCCGTCGATGTTTCTCCATCATGATGAAGACTTAAAAGTCTTCGGTGCCAAGGTGTTTGTCATGAACCCTAAACAAATAGCTAATTTTAAGAAAAGCTATTCGGACATGAACAAAACAGATGAAATCGATGCCTTTATCATTGCGGATTACTTACGTTTTGGACGTAACCAGATGTCAGTGGTCAAAGAAAGCCAATACGTGGCCTTACAACAACTGACTCGGTCCCGTTACCAACTCATTCGTATGATGACAAAAGAAAAGCAGCATTTTCTTCAACACCTAAGCTATAAGTGTAATACTTTCTCTCAAGAAGTAGACTCCTCGGTCTTCGGTAACGCAATGATGGAGCTTTTCTTAGAGAAATACAGCTTGGAAGAACTAGCCCACCTACCACTGGAGGAACTAGCAGCATTCCTTCAAGAGAAAGGGAAAAACCGATTTGGTGACCCGAAATGTGTGGCAACCTCCATTCAGAAAGCCGTGCGATCTTCGTATCGCTTGGACAAGGTAGTGGAAGATTCCATGGATGTGATACTTGGGACCTCGATCGAGGTCATTCGCACCTTCCAAAAGCAGATAAAAGAAATTGACAAAGCGATCAAAAAACTGATGGCTGGATTGACACACACGCTTGAATCCATCCCTGGAATTGGTCCCGTATTCGCTGCGGGTATCATAGCTGAAATTGGCCAAATAGACCGGTTTGATGATGAAGCTAAAGTAGCAAAATACGCAGGTCTATACTGGCGAAAGCATCAGTCTGGGCGCTTTACTGCCGAAGACACGTCCCTATCACGTAACGGTAACCACTACTTGCGATATTACTTAGTTGAAGCCGCCAACTCCGTACGAAAGCAAGTTCCAGATTACCGGGATTACTACGTGAAAAAGTACAGTGAAGTACCAAAACATCAACACAAACGTGCACTCGTTCTAACCGCAAGAAAACTCGTGCGATTGGTGGATGCGCTACTACGCAGTCACCAACTCTTTACGCCAGAAAGGGGCGTGAAAATATGACATAAAACTTGTCATCGCTACCTTTCAAATATTTTCCAGTAAATAACATTCGTTACTGGTCTAGTTTCGTGATGCTTTTTTTAAGTAAATTGCCCTTTGATAACTTTACGTTCTTTCATTTTTCAGTTGACATACTACCGCAGGTCTTATTATGGGTCAATCTATCTTTCGTTGAAACAAAGAGCTTCTTAAAGCTTTAGATCACGTGAAGACTTGTGATTTCTGTTAATGCTTCGTCTAACACGCGAAGCCCGGCGTCAATTTCTTCCTTTGTAATCGTTAAAGGAGGAATCATTCGAATCACTTCTCCGCTATTTCCGCAAAGGTAAAACAGCACCCCTTTTTCCAAACATTTGTCTAAAATCTCAAGAAGAAGATTTCCGTCACCTTGCTTTGTTTTCGGATTAATAATTTCAATTCCAATCATTAGTCCTACTGAACGAATGCTTCCGATCACTTCATGCTTCGCTTTTAAATGCTGAAGCTGATCCGCTGCATATTTCCCCATTGCTTTTGAGTTTTCAATCAGCTTTTCTTCTTTTAGTACGTCTAGCGTCGCAAGTGCTGCTGAACAAGCGATGGGGTTGCCTCCAAAAGTTGTTCCGTGTGTACCAATCGGCCACTTTTCCATGAGCTGCTTGGAAGCTACGGTAGCACTTAGCGGAAGTCCTGATGCTATGCCTTTTGCGATTGCCATAATGTCAGGCGTCACGTCAAACGTTTGAGCTGCAAACCACTCGCCGGTACGTCCAAAGCCGGTTTGCACTTCGTCAAAAATAAGCAGAATGCCGTGTCTGTCACACACTTCCCTTATTTTTTGCAGCCATGCTTTCGGCGGGATCACGTAGCCGCCTTCTCCAAGAACCGGCTCTACAATCATGCACGCCACTTCTTCCGGCGTTACTTGATGCTTAAACAACGTGTCAAAATCTTTTTCCAGCTTTTCCACACAGTAGATTTCCGGATCTTCTCCTTTTGGACACTGAGTCACGTCTGCATAAGGCACTTGATACGTTAAGCCCGATGGCTGAAGAAATTTCCGGTATTTGCTTTTTGATGTTGTCACGCTAAGCGCTCCGAGAGAACGGCCGTGAAAGCAGCCCATAAACGAAACCGTATAAGGTCTTTGCGTCACGTATTTTGCTAGCTTTAACGCTCCTTCTATTGCTTCAGTTCCGCTGTTAGCAAAGAAAAAGCAGTCCAGGCCTCTTGGCAATACTGTTTTTAATTCTTCAGCAAGCTGTAAAATAGATTTGTACATAATCACACCTGACGGGCCGTGCATAAGATGATCAACGCTATCTTTAATCGCTTGTACAACTTTAGGGTGACGATGACCTGTATTCGCTGTTGCAATACCTGATGTAAAATCTAAATACGTTTTTCCGTCCGCTCCGTAGTAGTAGCAGCCCTCTGCTTTTACCACCGGTAAATTAGGATGATCTTTCGCCATGCTTGGTGCTAGTAAATCCGGTAAACTGTTCATTAACTGTGTAAGTGATGCCTGCGTCATCTGACTTCCTCCTCGCAATCTATCAAGTAATGTGTTTGTACTTGTTTTACATGCAAAGAGCGTGCCAAAGACGTTAAAAAACAGAATGTTTTTTTAATTTTCTAACAACTGAAGGCTGACTGATTCCGAGTGCTTCACCTATTTCTGTTGTCGTTTTATACTGTTTTTTTGCTCTTACTAATATCTCTTTTTCCAGCTCGTTTAACGCGTCATTAAGCTTCATTTCCCCATGTTCTTCAACGTGTTGAATCCGTTTTTTCCTATGCAGAGAATGCGGCAAATGCTCCATTGTAATCAGCGTTTGTGAAGACACAACCACCGCGTGTTCAATCACATTGATTAACTCTCGTACGTTTCCTTTCCACTCATGTGCAAGCAGTGCGTGAATAACCGCATTATCAAACGTTCTTTTTCGGTTGTATTTCTTTTCAAACTGCTCGGCAAAATGTGTGAGCAGCGGAAAAATATCTTCAGGACGCTCGTTCAAAGATGGAATGGTAATCGGTACAACGCTTAAACGAAAATACAAATCTTCTCGAAATTCTTTTTCAGCGACGGCTTTTTCTAAATCTTTGTTCGTCGCTGCAATTAAGCGAAAGTCCACGGTTTTGGGCTTTCTTCCTCCAACGGAATAAAACTGTTTTTCTTGAATGAGCTTTAAAATTTTCACTTGATGCGCCGGTGACAGCTCTCCCACTTCATCTAAAAAAAGCGTGCCCCCGTCTGCTAATTCGACCAGTCCCACTTTTCCGTTTTTCGATGCACCCGTAAAAGCCCCTGCTTCATATCCAAACAGTTCCGCTTCAAATAAATGGTCTGGAATCGCCCCGCAGTTCACTTCGATAAACGGCCCTTTGCTTCTTGTACTTTTGTTATGTATCAGCTTGGCTAAGTGCGTTTTTCCTACTCCTGACTGCCCTAAAAGTAAAATATTTACGTCTACATTCGAAACGTGAACAGCCGTACGAAGAACGTGCTGCATCTTATCGCTGTTGCATACAATTCCTTCTGTTGATAGATTTTGGTTTCGCAGCAGCATAAGCTCGCTCTTTACGCGCTGCATTTCGCCTTCCATCGCATCAAGATATGTTTTCATTTCCATCAGCTCCGTCACATCGTGAGAATAGCTGACGATTCTTTTAATCTCGCCTTTTTCATCTTTGACCGGAATGCCAGTAACGAGCACTTGCTTGCCTTGTTTAGTTGTTTGTACAAGCGTAATTTTCTTCTTTGTTTCAAGCACAATTGGGGTAACGATTGGGGTAAACAGTCCTTGTTTTTCAAGTTCATACACAGACTTTCCGAGCAGTTTTTCAGCTTTTACATCGTAAATGTTTCCCGTTCCTTCATGTATTCGGACAATGATGCCTTTTTCATCCGTCACAAGCAAATCATCTTTTAACGAATGAAGGATCCACTGATTTTCATTCCATTCTGAATTCATGTATGCTCCCCGCTTTCTATTCACTTTTGAATAAAATACAATTCGTTTTTGAATAACGGCATTTATTTTTGAATAATCAATTTATTATATCACGAAGGCTTCTTTTTATTTTGAAACAGTAATTGAAATGAAGTTAAAAATGCATTAATATATTTTTATGAAGTTATAACTTCTTTTATTAGGAGGGTATATGAATCAATCATTTCAAGAATTAATTAAACATAAATTTCCTGACCTTTCTCGCGGTCAAAAAAAAGTGGCGGAGTTTCTCGTTAATTTTATGGAAAAAGGCTCGCTGTACACGGCCGGGCAAATTGGCAAAGAAGCAGGTGTCAGTGAAACAACTGTTATTCGTCTAGCTTACGCACTTGGGTTAAATGGTTTTTCAGATTTGCAGGAGCTAATGCGAAAAGAATGGCTTTCTTCTGCCGAATCAAAAGAAGCAGCTAGCAAGCCTGCAGCTGATTGGGCAGCGGAAGAAAAGAAACCTTTTAGTGAATGGCTTTCCCCCGTTGACGAAAAGGAGTTATCTCAAGCTGTAGATGTGCTCATCAAAAGTGATCAAGTGTATATTGCGGGTTTCCGTGAATCTCATACGGCAGCGTACTGGCTGTATTATAAAATGAATCAGCTTCGCAATCATGTTCTTTTATCTTTTCCAACTGGATTTTTGCTTGAAACGCTATGCAATCTCACAAGCGCATCAACGGTTGTTGTATTTTCACTGCCGCGCTATACAAAAGAAGCGCTCGAAGTAGCTCAGCAGGCTAAAAAACAAGGAGCGAAAGTCATTGCCATTACAGACCGCCGTCTGTCTCCGGTAGGTCAAATCGCTGATATCACGCTTTTAGCCGGAACAACCGAACATATTTTATCGCTTCTTGCCCTGTCTCAAATTGTCATTAGCAGCATGCAAAAAAGAGATGAAAAAACGGCTGGAAAAAGACAAGAACACTTGGAAAAGCTCTATACCGAGCAAGGCATCTTTTTAGAATAAATGATTAAAAGAAAGGAAGTAAACATATGACTGAAGCTTTAACGATTCGTTCACTTACAACAACCAATGAACTAGAAGACGTACGCGCATTAGAAAGCCGCGTCTGGGGAGAAGAAGAAGCAACGCCCGTTCATCAAACTTTGACCGCTGTTAAAAACGGAGGTCTTGTGCTCGGTGCGTTTCTAAATGAAAAGCTGATTGGCTTTCAATATAGTTTCCCCGGGTTTGACGGAACGTGCGTCTACTTATGTTCTCATATATTAGCAGTTGACTCTGCCTATCGCAGCATGGGTATCGGAGCTAAGCTTAAGCATGCGCAGAGACAGGAAAGTAAAAAAAAGGGGTATTCATATATCAGCTGGACGTACGATCCGTTAGAAAGCGCCAACGGGTATTTAAATATTGGAAAGCTTGGAGCCGTTTGTTCTATATATATTGAAAACTGCTACGGAGATATGAATGATCCGTTAAATGCTGACTTGCCTTCTGATCGATTCGTTGTAGAATGGGCATCCGCAGAAGATACAACACGAGCTCAGCCTCTTTATACGCCAGATCAAATAATGGAGGCATCGCTTACTCAATGGACGTTAACGGATGAAGGGTTTCCTTCTGTTACAGATATTGATGAAAAATGGTTGGATTGTGACGTCGTGTCTGTAGCTATTCCGTCTGCGTTTCAGCAAATGAAAGAAGTCTCTCCTTCTCTCGCATTGGACTGGCGGATGCGTACAAGATACGTATTTCAAACGTGTTTTGCAAAAGGATTCCAAGTAACAGGTTTTATAAAGCATCCAGAAAGCAGCGCACCCGTTCATTTTTATATTTTAACGAAAAAAGAGGTGCAAAAATGAAGATAAAACATGTCATTTTACGGCATTTAAAAATGGATTTACTTCATCCGTTTACGACAAGTCTTGGAAAAGAAGTAGATCGAGATTTTATTTTAGTAGAAATTCAAGACGAAGACGGACAATCCGGCTGGGCTGAATCCGTAGCGTGCGCGGACCCTTTTTATAAAGAAGAAACGCTTAAAACAAACTGGCACATTATGGAGGATTTTTTAATTCCTTTGCTTCAACAGAAAGACATTCAGCATCCTGACGAAGTATCCCAACGCTTTGCTCATATTCGAGGCAATTACATGGCAAAAGCGGCGTTAGAAGGCGCAGTTTGGGATTTGTATGCGCGCAGGCAAAACCTTTCTCTATCTAAAGCGCTAGGAGGCATTAAAAATCAAATTGAAGTTGGTCTTAGCGTTGGCATTCAGCCTACGATTGACAAAACGCTTCGCAAAATTGAAGCCGGCTTGAATGAAGGATATAAGCGAATCAAAATTAAAATTAAGCCGGGCTGGGATCTTAACTTGACGCGCGCGGTTCGAAACGAATTTCCTTCTATTCCCCTAATGGTTGATGCGAACTCTGCTTATACGCTTGCAGATGCTAATCACCTTGCTCAGCTTGATGAGTTTGATTTAATGATGATTGAACAGCCGTTGGCTCATGATGATTTAATTGATCACGCTGAACTGCAGGCCCGCATGAGCACCCCTATTTGCTTAGATGAAAGCATTCATTCAGCTGAAGACGTTCGAAAAGCTATTAAACTTGGAAGCACGCAAATTATTAATATTAAAATTGGACGCGTAGGCGGACTAACCGAAGCCAAAAAAATTCATGACCTTTGCCAAGCTCACGGTATTCCCGTATGGTGCGGCGGCATGCTGGAATCAGGTGTAGGGCGAGCACATAATATTGCCATTACCACACTTGCCAATTTTACGCTTCCCGGAGATACGGCCGCATCCTCTAAATACTGGCCGCGTGATATTGTTCATCCGGAAATCACGGTAGACAACGGCATTATTTCCGTTCCTGATACACCGGGCATTGGCTATGAACCTGATCACGATCAGATAAAAGCGCTAACTTTACACGAAAAAACCTATACTTGCTAATCTTAAACAGGCTGGAACAAAAGTATGTTAGTTGAAGGAAAATCCGAACGGTACACCGTTCGGATCTTTTTATTGTGATGATAAACGTGAACGTAGGTTTCATGTATGTAGTGGCTTCTAACTGTGGATTGGAGGACCAGGCTCTACCGCCCGCGGAAAGCGGAGTCTTGCACGAAAATCAACAGCGGTGTAAAAAGCAACGCATACTAGCTCCTTTATTCAATTGATTTCTTTTTAGATTGGATGGATTTAGTTATGCCCCAGCCTCTTTTTTATAGGCTCCTCTCCCGAGATGATACGTGCCTTGGCAAGATAAACAAACATATTAGCAAAAATGGTCTTATGCACAATCCTTCTAGTAATAAATGAATATAAATAGAGTGTAAGGGACATGCAAGGGTATATTCATTACAAATTTTAGAAGAAAGGAGCATACTGATGAATATTGAAATTGGAATTGCCATTTTCGTGTTTACAATGACAATGCTCGTCATTTTTTGGAGGCCAAACGGCATCAACGAAGCATGGCCGGCAGCCATAGGAGCAGCCATTATCCTGCTTACAGGGATTGTATCCAAATCAGACATTGTTGATATTTTTGCAAAGATAAGCGGCGCTTCTATCACCATTATTGCCACCATTGTCATGGCCGTCATATTAGAAAGTTTTGGATTCTTCCACTGGGCAGCTGCACGACTAGTGAGTTTATCCAAAGGCTCAGGGTACCGATTATATTGGTACATTCAACTGCTTTGCTTTTTAATGACTTTACTATTTAATAATGACGGCAGTATTTTAATTACCACTCCAATTTTAATTCTACTTTTGAAAAACCTTCAGCTAAAACCCCACCAGCAGATCCCCTACCTTTTAAGTGGAGCGCTTATTGCTACCGCTTCCAGCGCGCCTATAGGTGTAAGTAATATTGTCAATTTGATTGCCTTAAAAATTGTTCATATGTCGCTTTATATGCACACAGCGATGATGTTTGTACCGGCGACACTTGGTTTATTATTTATGTCTTGGCTCATGTATACGGTCGTAAAACGCCATTTGCCAAAAAAACTGCCGCATGCTTCAAAAGATATAGAAGAAAGTTTCTTTACGAAACAGTTTCACCCCTTAAAAGGAAGCATTTCTGTTGAAACAAAACGTAAACGCACACAATTTATGCTGAAAGTTTTATTATTTGTGTTTGTTATGCGCTGTCTCCTATTTGTCGCCTCTTATTTCGGCATACCAATCGAATTGGTTGCTGTACTGGGCTCACTGACCTTACTTGTTTGGAGATGGTATCACTTACGTACAAACCCGATTGATATTTTAAAGAAAACGCCGTGGCACATTTTCGTTTTTGCCTTTTCGATGTACGTTATTATTTACGGACTGCATAACGTAGGGTTGACGGAGCTGCTTGTAAAAGTTTGCGAGCCAATCGTAAATCGAGGACTTTTTGAAGCAAGCTTTATCATGGGAGGACTTGTTTCTATTCTCTCTAACTTGTTTAACAATCACCCTGCCCTGATGGTCGGAACCATTACCTTGACTGAAATGGGGCTCGATCCTATTACTCTTAAAACCATTTATCTTGCTAATATTATTGGAAGTGATATGGGCTCGCTTTTATTGCCGATTGGAACACTGGCTTCTCTTATTTGGATGCATATTTTAAAAGAAAATCATATCAAGGTAAAATGGAAAGATTATTTAAAAGTATCACTTATTGTTATCCCGCTTACCACGATCGTTACTCTTTTCCTCCTATTCTACTGGGTTCAGCTCATTTTTTCTTAATACTGATTTACAGGACGGATTGTACTCTTTTGAAGCTTACAGTCCGTCAGAAATAAACAAATGTCTCCCATAAAAACCCCACCATATTTTTCTATTGTTTTTTATAGATATACATTCACCCAATAAAAACATTTTTTTACATTCACTAATTATTTAGAACAATTTAAAAAGAAAATCAATAAATATATTGAATCGAATTTCCTTCATGTGATAAGATATGGTTATATTGTTACTTTAACAATACATAGAGCGAATGAAGTAGAAAATATGCAGATGCATAGAACTTTCTAAACCCCACACGCAACATTTAGAGAGTGACATTCATTTTCTCATTAACACCCATACCTTTCTGAAAAGAGTGAGTACATTAGACTTGCTCTTTTTGTCTGTTTACTAGCAAGGTGCACTTCTTATGTAAGGCCTTGTTTTACAATAAAACGACAAAAAAACAGGTAACTAAGCATGCCGCTTCTTACCTGTTTTTATATGCTAAAATGATAAAATCAAATTCTATCGCGCGAACGCCCTTTACGAAATTGATTTTAATTCTTCAATTAATTGAAAAAATTTTTCTTTGTTTCTTTCTTCTAATGTTTGATCGACTTCACGTAAAATTTGGTCTCTTCTAAAATCTCGGATAGCCTTATTTAATACCATTTTAGCAAATATAGAATCGAGGATATCCATACGGATGGGCTGCGAGTCTGTCGGGTGCTTTTCGATATAAATCAACTCCTATCCTTTCCTCTATTATAACAAATTCTAGCAATGTATCAAAATTTCATTGAGATATGCGCTGCTGTGAAACAGCTTCGTATTCTGATTCTAGCTCTTGAAGCGTAAGCTCGTATAGCTGCTTGTTTCCTTTTTTATAAATCCCTGCATCCAGCAATAAATCAATCATTGATGTTTTTTTACATTGTATGTGAGAGTAAGCTTGTTTTGTCATCGTTACACCGCCTATTTTACGCTTAAAAATGAAATGATTTCTCTATCTTTCACGACCTTTCTTTATGATACGGCCCGTCCTTTAGCTCACTGTGAAGAAAATGTTAAATTTATGTAATAATGCATAAGAAGAGGCCGGGACATAACTAACTGAATCCAACCTAAAGACGAACAAATGAGATACATGAGCTGAACCGCTTATGACACCGCCGTTGATTTCCATGCAAGGCTTCGCTTTCCGCGGGCGGGCGCTGAGCCTCCTCGTCGCTTGACTCCTGCTGGGTCTCATCTGTCCCGCTTTTCCCGCAGGAGTCTTCGCCTTTCCCTTCAATCAACTACTGGAAAGACGAAACAGATGAAGCTGTATTCACCATAAAAAAAACGAACCACTAATCAAACTTGTTGATCAATGGTTCGTTTTTCACTTGGGCTAAAATACGTTTCTCCCAGCCTCTTAGTTCTTCTATTAAAAATCAAAGTTGTCCGGATCTGGACCTACTCGGTGATTTTGGTTTAATTCATTAATTTTACTTACGTCTTCAGCATCCAATTCAAAATCAAATACCAATGAATTTTCAACAATACGATGTTCTTTTGTCGATTTTGGAATCGTTATAACTCCGTTTTGCAGATCCCATCGCAGAATAATTTGAGCAACTGATTTACCGTGTTTTTCAGCAATTTCTTTTAACACATCGTTATCTAGCAATTCTCCTTGCATAAGCGGAGACCATGCTTCTAGCTGAATATCGTGCTTTTGACAAAAAGCATGCAGCTCTTTTTGCGTCAAACGAGGATGATATTCCACTTGGTTAATAACAGGCTTAACCTCTCCATCTTTCATTAAGTCTTCTAAATGATGAATTTGAAAATTACTTACGCCTACAGCTCTTACTTTTTCTTCTTTATACAGCGTTTCTAATGCTTTCCACGCTGCTTTATACTTGCCTTCTACCGGCCAGTGAATTAAGTATAGATCTAAATATTCTAAGCCAAGCTTTTGTAAGCTTGTTTCGTAAGCAGCTAGCGTCTCTTCATAGCCTAAATCTGCGTTCCAAACTTTTGATGTAACAAAAATGTCTTCGCGTGAAAGACCTGCTTCTTTCAGACCTTGGCGAATTCCTTCTCCTACACCTTCTTCATTTCCATAAATAGCTGCCGTATCAATGCTGCGATAGCCTTTGACGATAGCTGTTTTCACGGCGTTCACTAATTCAGGCCCTTCTTCTACTTTAAATACACCTAATCCAAACCAAGGCATTTTGACTCCGTTATGAAGTGTTACTGTATCTTGCAAATGATTGCTCATTATAAAAAACCCCCTGCTAATTTCTTTACATTTGTTATTATGAAACAGAAAAAAAGAAAAAGATAGAACCCACTTTAAAGTAAGTTAGGCACTTCAAAGTTCTAAGGTAACCTTTTAGTAACCTTCTATCCCTCTTAAAAATCACTAAAAAAAGAATCCTCCGCGGAGAATTCTTTTTTGTTTTTATTTAACGTTTATATTGACTGCTGAACTTGTGTTTCCAGCGGCATCTTTTGCTGTAACAGCCAGTTTTACGCCTGCTTTTTGTCTTGGAATCGTTACTTTAAACTGGCCTTTGCTATCTGCTTTGCCTGATCCGATTACTTTTGTACCGCTTTTAATCGTAATCACAGCATTTGCTTCCGTTTTTCCAGAGAGAAACGTGGACAAAGACGTAACGGCATTCACTGCAGGAGGTGCCGGAGGGGTTGTGTCTTGTACTTTTACAATTTTATACGGACTGTATCCGACTTTATTTTGCAGAACTGCCGTCACTTCCGTTCCTGCTTTTTGAGCAGGAATTTTCACGCTGAACTTGCCGTTTCCATCAATTTTTCCACTCGCAATAATCTTTCCGCCTACTTTAATATAAATAGACGCATTTTTTTCTCCTGTTCCCGTTACTGCTGTACTTTTTTCAGTAAGCGTATTAACGGTTGGAAGCGCTGGTTTTGTCTGCACAGCGCTAACTGTTACAAACGCATCGGAGCTGTAGTTATTAGCTGCATCTTTTGCTGTAACAGCCAGCTTTACGCCTGCTGTTTGTTTTGGAATCGTTACTTTAAATTGCCCTTTAGTATCTGCTTTGCCTGACGCGATTAGCTTTGTACCGCTTTTAATCGTAATCAGGGCATTTGCTTCTGTTTTTCCCGAGATAAATGTGGACAAAGACGTAACGGCATCAACTGCCGGAGGTGCCGGCGGCGTTGTATCTTGCACTTTTACAATTTTATACGGACTGTATCCGACTTTATTTTGCAGTACCGCCGTCACTTCTGTTCCTGCTTTTTGAGCAGGAATTTTCACGCTGAACTTGCCGTTTCCATCAATTTTCCCACTTGCAATAATTTTTCCGCCTACTTTAATATAAATGGACGCATTTTTTTCTCCTGTTCCCGTTACTGCTGTACTTTTTTCAGTAAGCGTATTAACGGTTGGAAGCACTGGTTTTGTCTGTACGGCACTAACCGTTACAAACGCATTGGAGCTGTAGTTATTAGCTGCATCTTTTGCAATAACAGCTAATTTTGTAGCAGCAAGCTGCTTTGGAATGGTGATGCTGAACGTTCCATCCGATTTCGCATTTCCTTTGCCAATTACTTTTTTATCAATTTTCACATGCACTTCCGCGCCCGCTTCTGTGCTTCCCGTTACGACTGTATCTTGATTGCTTACAGCGTTCACTTTTGGTGTAACGGGTGCTGTTTTATCCTGCACGGTTACAGTTACAGCTGGACTCACGCCCGCTGTGTTTCCAGCCGTTACAGACAGGGTGCTTCCTGCTTTTTGTTTCGCAATCGAGATGCTGTAATTTCCTTTAGCATCTGCTTTACCAGCTGCAAGCTGAAGACTTCCGTTTTTAATGACAACCGTTGCATTTGCTTCTGCGGTACCCGTAACGGCTGTGCTTCGATCACTCACTTCATTCACTGTCGGTTTGAGCGGAGCTTTTTGCTTTGCCGTAACAGTTACAGTCGTTACAGTCGATACAGTACTGCTATTTCCTGCTGCATCTTTTGCTTGTACGCTTAGCTTTGTATTCGCTTTTTGATGAGAAATGGAAACAGAAAACGCTCCATTTGCACCTGCTTTAGCCGTTCCTACAGTTGTAGTTCCTACTTTTACCGTAACTGTAGAATTTGCTTCTGCTGCACCTGTAACTTTTGTATCTTGATCACTTACTGCATTTACTTTTGGCGCAGCTGGTGCCGTTTTATCCTGTACGTTCACCGCAGCGGCTGAACTTGTTCCACCTGCATTTTGAACCGTCACGTACAGCGTGCTTCCTGCTTTTTGTTTCGCAATCGAGATGCTGTAATTTCCTTTCGCATCTGCGTTGCCTGCTGCAAGCTGAAGACTTCCGTTTTTAACGATGACCGTCGCATTTGCTTCAGCCGTTCCTTTGATCATTGTGTCTTGATCACTTACTTCATTTACTTTGGGTGCAAGCGGTGCTTTTAACGTAGATTTAACCGCAAAAGAAGGCGCTTGGCTTTCGTTTCCTGCTTTATCTTTTGCACTTACCGCTATTGTTGTTCCGCCTATTTGTACTGGAATTGAAACAGTAAATGTACCGTTACCATCCGCTACTGCAGAGAACGTTGCATTGCCTGCTTTTACCGTAACGGCGGCGTTTGCTTCTGTTACGCCTGTTACGGTCGTATCTTGGTCACTTACTTCATTTACAATTGGAACAGAAGGCGGCGTTTGATCCGTTACGCTCACTACTGTAGCCGTGCTTTCATTTTCAGCTGCATCTTTAGACGTTACAGACACTTTTGTATCTGCTGGCTGCTTGGCAATCGTAATTGCAAATTTTCCAGCTTCATCAGCAAGACCCGTTCCAATTACTTCATTTTCCACTTTTGCAATAACAGAAGCATTTGGTTCTGTCACGCCCGTAAGCGATATTTGGTTGTCTCCTAGTGCATTAACTGAAGGTGCATCAGGCGCAACCGTATCTTTCGGTGCTTCTTGCTCCTGCTCTTTTCGCGGATATTTTGTTGTATAAAAACTTAAAAGAGTAGTCGTTGGATAATAAAAATCTAAAATTTCACGATAGTCTTTGCCTAGGCTTGCCATTTTTTGAGCACCGTATTGACTCATTCCAACACCGTGTCCATTTCCTTTCCCATTAAAAGTTGTTGATGTGCTTGTTTCATTTGTTTCCGTTACAAGCAGACTAAGCATCGCACGGCTGTTTAACATTGATTTTAGCTTCGTCGATGTTAAATCTTTTAATTCCAAATGATGAACCACTAGTTTTTGCGAACTGTCTACATCTCCTTTAACGAGGTAGTCCACTGTAATTGCACCTTTAGTCACACGACCTCCTGATGAAGGAGCATAAAAACTCACCTTTGGAATAGACGTAATTTTAATCGTTTTACCAGGATGCTTATTGGCTACTAACCATGACTTCAAATTATCTGTAACGGTTTTATCTTTTTCAGAAACCGTATTCCACCAAGCGCTATAGTTAGCTAAATCTTTTCCTGTTAAATCAATTTGCGTTTTTTGAATAGCTAACGTCCACGGCGTCTGCTTATCGTATGGATCTTCTTTCACCGGGAAATAAGAAAGCTGAGTCCCTCCCCAAGCGTTGCTGTTTGATTCGGTTCTTCCCCCGTTGCTTGATGAGAAAACGGCGTTGATTAATTTATTGTTGTAGGTAACTACTTGTCCGAATGTCTGATCTACTGCTTGGTTTGTACTGTCATACCACGTATAGCCACCGTATACTTGATAGCTTACCGTGTCATTGATTACTTTTCCTGCATAGCTCATTGCGTATGTTCTTGCTGCAACCGCCTGAGTTTTTAAAGCTTGCAGATTCCAAGATGTATAGACTTCATTTGGCACAACGCCTTTTAAATAGTCTTCAATCGGGAGCGTATTAACAGGTCTGACATACGTTCCCTTTTCATTTGTAAACGCCACGTCCCCTAAATACTGTCTGCCGTTAATAGATACGGGATTTTTATAAAGAGAAGGTGTAATTTCAAAGCTTGTAAATTCACCTAAGACCGTGCTTCCTTGTTTTAAAGTGACACCTTGAGTTGTTGCGGTTACCGTATACTCTGTATTTGCATTTAAGACCAAATCCGAGTTTTTAATAGTGTATAAATAAGACGGCTTAATTGTAATTGCATGCTGATCTCCTAAATAGTTTACTAATTTTACAGACACAACTGGTTCTACCGTTTCAGCTTTCACGCTAGCAAGCGGCGTGAATTGAAACAGCAGTACGCTTAGTACTAAAGCTAATGCCGTTAACTTTCTCATCTTGTTCCCCCATTTTCGTGTACTGTCTAACGCATTTTAATATCTCTCGTTATATCGACACAGTTCTATAAAAATTAAAGCATTTTACCTAGTTTTCTTTTCTGCTCGTCCATTTTTTTGTCGAAAAAACGCTTTTTTATATCATATGAACGACAAAAAAAACGTGTGACATAAATCAATTGATTTAGTCACACGCTTTTATAGGTCTTTCCACCTTTTATTTTGTCATTCCTTCATATGCCACGATACCGTCTGCAACATGATTCATCAGCTTTGTAAGGTAAGCCTGATCAGACAGGTTCCGGTCTTCTTCTGAATTCGTCATATACCCAAGCTCTACTAGCGTTACGGGTACAGTCGACCAGTTAAATCCTGAAAGATCACTGCGATAGCGAATGCCGTCCACTTCGACAAACTGATCTTTTTCCACCTCTGTCAGAATAGCTTGAGATGCTTGTAAACTGCTTTGATAAATAGACTTTGTATAGGAATTATCTTCTGCAGGAGTGAGCACAGAAAATCCTTTTACAGAAGTATTTTCAGAACCATCTGCATGGATACGTACGTGTAAGTCAGCTTTTGAATTATTCGCAAGCTCCGCTCGTTCCCGGTTGCTGATATTCACATCGTGAGAACTGCGAGTAAGCTTTACGGTTATGCCTTTTTCTTCGAGAAGCTGTTTTAATATCATAGAGGCTTCCAACGTCAGCTTGTATTCCGGCTTCTTGGTCACCACACCTGATGTACCTCCGGAAACTTTACTTTTTGTTTCTGCTGCTCCCGGCCCGATTGGCTCTTTCTCTAGGTTAGCCTGAGCTTGATGACCAGGGTCAATGTAGACTAAAAAAGGAGGCGGATCGGCTTTTGCAGGCATGTTGTTTTTTACATTTTTTACTTCATTACCTGCTTCATGAGGCTGTACTGCTTGGAACTGTGAGATGGGCTGCTTCACTCTTTCTCCCTGTGCATGAGCTTTTGGTACATCTCCGCTAACGACGGCTTTCTCTGTTTGACCTTTCATCATAAAGAAAAATGAGAGTACTGCTACTATTGCAACAATACCTATTCCATAACTCCATACTAAGCGCTTCATCTTCGCTCACCAAACTTTCGAATAGAGTGGGATATTCCTTATGTTAAAGTACAAAATGTGTTAACGTTATTATCTCACAGAATATGGTTTTTTTTGTATAAAACGTTAAAAATAATATCGGCAATACGTTATGTATATGCAAACAAAAACAACACTACACAATGTAGTGTTGTTTTCCAAAAAAATGACGGATGGTTAAATCCGTTTTGCACCAATATAACGTGCTTTCCAGTAGCTGTTGCTAAGAGATGTAATCGTCACGCCTTTAGACGTAGAAGCTTGAAGAAACTGATTATTTCCTAAGTACACGCCTACATGTGAAGGACCTTTTTTATACGTTTGAAAGAAAACTAAATCTCCTTTTTGAAGCTTTGCTTTTGAAACGCTTGTCCCTACTCGATACATTTGTTCCGTTGTGCGCGGAAGTGTTTTTCCAGCCTTTTTAAAAATGTATTGAATAAATCCAGAGCAGTCAAAACCTTTTGTTGTTGTGCCTCCCCATTTATAAGGAACACCCATTAATTTTTTACCAGTAGCAATAGCCGTATCTTTATATGAATATGACGCTGCTTCTACTGTTTGAGCAGGTGCAATAAACGGACTGGCTCCGCTAAATAAAACTGCAGCTGCCGTTATAGACCCAATGATGGCTTTTTTCATTTTTTTCCTCCATTATGTAACCGAACGTTACGTTTCTATGAACCTATTTTTCAATGTGTTCGGTTTAATTATAATGAAAAAAGCCTCAAAAACTATTACGCTATGATTAAATAATGTTACAAAATGGTTACTTAGGAATTTTTATCTTTAGTTGTTTATAAAAAAGAGGATGGGACAAAAGCATTTTTCACTTAGGGAAAAACGAACCACTAATCAGCATGTCTGATTAGTGGTTCGTTTTTTTGTGATTGTGAACATAGTATTATTTGTTTCGTTCCTTCTAGCAGTTGATTGGAGGATAAGGCGAAGACTCCTGCGGGAAAAGCGGAGCAGGTGAGACCCCGCAGGAGAGCAAGCGACGAGGAGGCTCAGCGCCCGCCCGCGGAAAGCGAAGCCTTGTACGGAAATCAACTGCGGTGTCACAAGCAGTCCAGGTCATGTATCTCATTTATTCGTCTTTAGGCTGGATTCATTTCATTATGTCTCAGTTTTTTTTCTTTTACTTTTCTTTTTGCTGTTTCAAAATTAAGTCCTGTTTCGCTTTAGCATCATGATGCTGCGCTAACTCGCGTGAAAATTCTTCATTTGCTTGATCCGGAGCAATTTTTAACTCTTTTGGTGTTTGAGGCAGTGACCCTTTGTTGTTATGTGATGATTTGTGATTATTTG
Source organism: Priestia sp. FSL W8-0524 (assembly GCF_038005965.1). Classification (NCBI taxonomy): domain Bacteria; kingdom Bacillati; phylum Bacillota; class Bacilli; order Caryophanales; family Bacillaceae; genus Priestia; species Priestia sp. FSL W8-0524. The sequence continues at coordinate 777,593 of NZ_JBBOUG010000001.1, read as the reverse complement.
CTCTTCCCATGTTGTGACCTCCTTGTATCAATCATTTGTTTTTCATCTTTAGTTACTATTCCCAACTTTTCAAAGCAAATTCAAACGAAAAAATCCGAACGATTACTCGTTCGGATCTTCCTTCAACTAAAATACGTTTGTAATTACGATACTTTTTTCGTTACTTCGTTAATATAAGCTTCCTTGTCTTTATCGTTAAATTGACCTTCCCACTTCGAAATGACGATTGCACCAAGTGAGTTTCCAATTACGTTTACCGCTGTACGTCCCATATCTAACAAACGGTCGATTCCAGCGATAAAAGCAAGGCCTTCTACCGGAAGTCCTACAGATCCAAGCGTTGCAAGCAGTACAACAAACGATACGCCCGGAACTCCTGCAATTCCTTTAGATGTAACCATTAAAATTAATATCAGTGAAATTTGCTGTGTGATGCTCATATCAATACCGTACATTTGCGCAATAAAGATCGCAGCAAGCGCTTGATAAAGAGTAGATCCATCTAAGTTAAACGAATACCCCGTCGGAATAACAAAAGATGTAATTGCTTTAGGACATCCGAACTTTTCCATTTTCGCAATAATACGCGGTAATACTGTTTCTGAACTTGCAGTTGAAAATGCTAGCAGCAGTTCATCTTTTAGCACTTTTAATAAATGGAAGATGTTAACGCCTGCCCATTTAGCTACAAGTCCTAGTACCACTAATACAAAGAAAATCATTGTGCCGTAAGCAACAATTACAAGCTTACTAAGCGGAATCAGAGACGCTAGTCCAAATTTTGATACGGTTACACCGATTAATGCAAATACGCCAAACGGTGCAAACTTCATAACTAAATTCGTTACCCAAAACATCGCTTCTGCCGTGCCTTCAAAAAATCTTAGAACCGGCTTTCCTTTTTCACCGATTGATGCAATTCCAAGTCCAAATAGGACCGAGAAGAAAATAATTGGCAGCATGTCGCCTGCAGCAATTGATTCAAATACATTCGTTGGAACGATGTGAACAAATGTTTCTACAAATCCTTTTTGCTCTGTAGCTTCTGCCGTTGATGTGTAGCTGCTGATATCTGATTTTTCAAGACCGCTGCGGTCCACACCAGTACCAGGGTGAAGCAAGTTAGCTGCCAATAAGCCTACAACAATGGCAACCGTTGTAATGATTTCAAAGTAAAGAATTGTTTTTCCGCCTAATTTACCAAGCTTCTTAATATCACCAACACCCGCAACGCCCACAATGATACTAGATATAACAATCGGCACCACGATCATTTTAATTAAATGAATGAATACGTCTCCAATTGGCTGCAATACTTCAACTGCTTTAGGATTTCCGTAAAAAATGGCCCCTACAATAATACCTGCAATCAAACCAATTAAAATTTGTCCTGCTAATCCAAGCTTTTTGAACATATCTTTGCACCTTCCTTCTTTTTTCTAACAGCTCGAAGCTGTTTATTTGCACTTACTGTATTCAACAGATACAATTCCATTAAGAACTGTTTATTAAGTAGTTCTTTTATTCATAAGATTACATTATCATAGGCATCACAAAATCTAACACAAACCTACTGAAACTAACAAAAAAAGTTTTTAGAAAATTACAAAATGAAAACGCTGTAGTTTTTTTACTACAGCGTTTGTTTGACTTCATAATAGAGCATTTGGATAAATTTCTTTACATTTATACGGCTCGGAGTACTGCTTTTTCCCGTTCCTTTTTCTATATCTCTCATGCGCTGATGCACCATTGAAAAATCGAAAAACTTAGAAGCGTAATTTTCAAATTTAGGATTAAAGAAGTCAACCATCCCAAGAGAGGTCAAATGATTTAAAGACTGATAAATGGCTCTTCTTACTCGCTGTTCGGCTGCTTTCATTTCTTTTTGCAGCACGTCTTCTGTAAAAGATGAACCAAGCTTTCTAACGGTAATTTTCTCAAAAATTTCTTTGAGAGAAGGAAAATGCTGTTCATACATCGTGCTCTTTTCCGTTTGATGCAGGTAATTGATGATTTCGATTAAATCTTTACTTCCGCTTTCTCCTAAAATCCCAAGTTCTCTTAAAAGAAACCTGCACGCTTCTGCCGGATCGCTTTCTTTTTTACCAGAAGCAGGCGTTTTTTGCTGGTTTCCTATATTAAGTACGGTATTTAACGATTCTTGAATTTTCTCCATTGATTGTTGAACATGAATTCGTTCAATTACTTTTTGAATGACCATGAGCACTTCCATACGATTAAGCGGCTTCGTGATATAGTATTCAATGCCAAGCGAGTAGGCTTTTCCAATCAAATCTTTTGTTTCTACCTGTGACATCATAATAATTTTGCCTTTAAAAGTATCTTTTATTTTGCGCACGGTTTCGATTCCGTCTTGAATGGGCATCAACAAATCAATAAATAAAATATCGATCTGCTGCAATAGAGAAGATTGATCATTTAAGACAATTCCGTCTTCTGCCTCCCCTATAACCTCTCCTAAATCATTATCTTCAATAATTTCAGCTAACATTGAACGAAAGACTTCGTCATCATCTATGATATAAAATCGCATATTAGTCCTTATCCCCCATTAACGTAGAAATAGGTAAATCTATAGTAAATTGAACACCGGGGCTTGGAGACAGATTAATAAATTGAATACTCCCGCCCAGCTGCTCGGTCATTTGCTTAACGTAGACAAGCCCAAGACCTGTAGAAGGCGTCCCGTCCTTTGCGTATTTGGATGTAAATCCCGCTTTAAAAATGAGACGTTCATGCCTTTTTTTTACACCGGGACCGCTGTCTCTTACATATAGTAAAATGCGGTCTTCTTCTCGGCAGACGTCGATAATAATCGCGCCTTCTTTTTCAATCGCTTCGACTGCATTCGTTACTAAGTTATTAATTAATGACAAAAACAAGTACACGTGATAGCGAGGATGCTCTCCTAGAACCGAATATGAAAAATGAATATCTTTTGCTAACATCGCCGCATACTTTTCATTGCTGCGCATGACGATTTGAAGCAGACTTTCGATTTCCATATACTCAGAAAATTCCTCTTTTGTAATGACCTTGGACAACCCTGCTGATATCCGCTGGTTGTCTTTTTTAATATCATGTACTTCTCCTGCAATTTGTAATGCTTTTTGGCTAAATTCGTGCAGCGAAGTAAGCTGGTGGATATCTGCTTCGTGTAGTTCTTCATATAAATCATACGACTTTTTCGTAATTCTCTCAGCGTCTTGCAGCGTTTTTTTCAAATGAATGGATTCTTCATACAAATTTGAAAGCACAACAAGCAGCTGATCATTTTTTTGAGAGATTTGCCGTTCTCTCAGCTGCCCTTCGTAAAGCTTGATCATGCTAAACAGACATAAAACAAAGAAACTTCGAAAGACGCCTACAATAAAAATTTGCATGAACTCCGGAAACACAATATGATGGTGAACCATCACATACATACAAAGCAGTTCCATGCCGCCTGAAACCGTTTCGATGATGATGCTCCATATGCCAATAATCCACGGCTTTGAATGAAAATCGTTAATCTTAAACCAAGAAAAAGCAATGGCATAAACAAGATAATAAATCCCTGCTGAGCATCGAATCTGCAAAGAATGCAGAAAATCAAATGATTCGTAATTATACCAATCAAGGTACATTCGAAAGCCCACTATAGCACTCGCAACTAAAATACCTGGTATTACAGGAGATACCTTTCTTAAAAGCAGCAGTGAAAAGAAAAAAATGGGCACAGCAAAGCTGACTCTATACGTATCATGAAAAGGATAATATTTAAGCTCTCCTGCTAGCGGCACAACAACTATCATCACCAAAATGAGTAAAACATCTTTTTTTACTACCGTATCAACTTTCATCGTTCACGTCCTGCACTTTTTGAACATAAGTATATAGTTTAGCAATCTAAAAGACAATCGCTCTTCCTATATTTTTTGCACTCCCACTTCCATTTATAAATATAGCCCATATATAAACGGTTATTTATTCTCTTTCATTATTCTTTGTAGTTTTTTAGATTTTCTTGTTTTATTTTGTAATTTTTGTTGTATAGTAGAAGTACCTTTTAAAATGTGAGGCTGTATCACAACTATTCAATTATTATTACATCACCTGATAGCTACACTAAAAAGGAAAACTATTATTTTACAGGGGGAGCTTATTTTACAATGTGGATCATTACCGTTTACTCGAAAAACCAAAGTCCGACTATGTTTGAATTTGAATCAGAGGTAGAGGCGAAAAAGACATTTCAGGAGATTAAAGGGTGTAAGATCCTATCGGAAGTTATTTACTATAACGACCGAGTTCCCGCTTTAGCGTAAATCAGTTGATGTAGGAAATTTTACAAATTATCGGTTAAAAGCCACGTAAAGAGCCAAAGGATGATCCTATTCCTTTGGCTCTTTGCTGTTTGATTAGAAAAAACAAGGCTGAGACATAATGAGATGAATCTAATCTAAAGACGAACAAACGGTAGACATGAGCTGAACCGCTTGTGACACCGCAGTTGATTTCCGTGCAAGACGTCGCTTTCCGCGGGCGGCCGCTGAGCCTCCTCGTCGCTTGCGCTCCTGTGGGGTCTCACCTGTTCCGCTTTTCCCGCAGGAGTCTTCGTCTTGCCCTCCAATCAACTGCTAGAAGGGTCTACCGTTGACCCTAACAAAAAAACGAACCACTAATCAAACGTGTTGATCAATGGTTCGTTTTTCACTTCGTCTAATATACTTTTGTCTCAGCCTCGTTTTGCTTTGTGAGCATACTGACTGCCCACATTACGATAAAGTTGATAAGCAGCGCAATAAATCCGACGTTGATATCTTTCATTTGCTGAGGCAGTGACGGGAACAACGTACCAATCGTAGAGCCGCTGATTGTAATATAGGCCACTACAATAATTCCAGCAACAATCCCCCACGCTGCTCCTTGTTTCGTTACAAAGTTATTTTTCTTCAAACTGAAAAGCAGAGATGGAAACAGCTGTGTCATTAGACTATAGCCCATCAAAATAATTGTTGATAGCGTCGTTCCTCCGTTTAGCGTAAAGTAAACGGAAATGAGTGCCACAACCGGTACAAAGCTTTTCGCTAAACGAGCAATACGCGCTTCGCTTGCTTGAGGCGCAAACGGTTTGTATATGTTTTTAGCCAGCAGCGTTGACGCACTCATTAACAGCATCGATCCCGGCACAAGCGCTGTCAGCAAACCCGCTCCTCCTATAATTCCAATAAACCAAGGATCAAACGTTTGGATTGAGATACGTAATAGCGCAAGATCCACGTCTCCTCCGCTTAAACCAGGAACTTTTAAAATAGCTGCAAACCCAACAAAAAACACAAAGAGCAGCATTAAGGTATAAAGAGGACTAATGATTGCATTCTTGCGAAATACCTTTGCATTTTTCGCTGTATAGCTTGAGCTAAACACCTGCGGCCACATATAAAAACCAAGTACTAGTAAAATAACGGTCGAAATAAACCACGAGACGCTTAATCCTTGCTCAGGAAACTTTAAAAATCCTGGCTTCGCTGTATTCACAGCTTCAAACATTGGACCGTATCCTCCGTAATAATGAAAAGGTAAATAAATACCTAAAAATCCAATCACAGCAAGCATCATAATGTCTTTAATAACGGCCGTCCATGCAGAACCGTGGATACCGGATATCATCACATACAGCGTTAAACTGATAGCTCCCATCCAAATGGCTGCCGGCATTGAAATGGCGCCGTATGATGCTTGTGATACAATAATTCCCAATCCTTTTAACTGCACAACAATAACAGGAATGACCGCAATCACTCCTACAGCAGCTACAAGCACACCAAGGTAAGGGCTTTTATATTTGCTTACAAAAAAATCAGGCTGCGAGACGAGCTTATGATCTCTTGCATACTTCCAAATAACAGGAAGAAGCCAGTATGATAAGACATATGATAAGCTAATATAAATTAAGACATAAAGTGCAGGAGCTCCTTTTCCATAAGCCCATCCGCTTCCGCCTAGAAACGAAAACGTTGTATAGATTTCTCCGGCCATCAGCACAAACACTAAAATAGCCCCGAAACCGCGTCCGCCTACCGTCCACTGCTCCAAGTTCATATCCTTGCCTTTGGTTGATCGTATGCCAAGAAAAATAGCTGCCACTAAAAATAGTAAAATAATAATAAGTGCACTATTCATTCTTCTTCCCCTTCCCGATTTCTGGGATCAAGCTTATACATAACCCCTAAAATAATGGACGTAAGCACCACCCATATCACCATCCAAAACATATTGAACGGCATACCGAGAACAAACGGAGTCACTCGATTAACAAAAGGAAGAAACCCTAATATGCCTACGAACGGAAGGACAGACAAAATATAGATAAATTTCATGACTAAACTCCTCCGACTTTCTAAAACTAACTTCTTTATATTACCACATATTCTGTCCATTCAATGAAGGAATGCTTGCATTTAAACTGAAATAATCTCCAAAAGATAAAATATTCTGTACTATTTTACAAAAATACTGTTTTCATTTTTCTGAATAAATAGTATAATTTCTTCTTATAGTTCGCAGGAGGTATCGTACAGATGAAAACAATAGAGAAAATCAGTACATTTGCAGGAAAAACATTTACGCTTTGGGTTATTTTAATTTCCGTTATTGCCTATTCATTCCCAGAGCACTTTGTATGGATTGGAAAGTATATCGTTCCGCTTTTAGGAATTGTCATGTTTGGAATGGGATTAACGCTGTCAGCGTCTGATTTCAGCGAAGTATTTCGAAGACCGAAAGAAGTAGCACTAGGCGTGGTAGGACATTTTATCATTATGCCGCTTCTCGCATTCGGTTTGGCGATTGGCTTAGATTTACCAAAAGAAATAGCAGTGGGCGTTATTTTAGTAGGCTGCTGTCCAAGCGGCACATCATCAAACGTAATGGTCTTTTTGGCTCGAGGAAACGTTGCGCTCGCAGTCGCTATCGCTTCTGTTTCAACCATTTTAGCACCGATTGTTACACCGCTTCTTATTTTATTATTTGCAAGCAAGTGGGTCGATATTGATATCATGTCTCTTATTATTTCCATTATACAAGTTGTCATCATTCCGCTTGCTCTTGGATTTACGATCAAAAAGTTTTTTGGAAAAGCTGCAGAAGCGAGTTCCAAAGCTCTTCCCCTTGTTTCAGTAGTCGCAATTGTTTTGATTGTATCTGCCGTTGTGGCAGGAAGCCAAGCGCAGCTTGCTAAAACGGGTGGTATCATTTTTGCCGTAGTCGTGCTTCACAACATTCTTGGTTTCACAATCGGCTTCTTCTTTGCCCGCTTATGCGGAATGGAGTTAGCCAAACAAAAAGCGGTCGCAATGGAAGTTGGCATGCAAAACTCAGGGCTCGGCGTTACCATTGCTTCCACTCACTTTTCGCCGCTAGCCGCTGTCCCAAGCGCCATCTTCAGCGTCTGGCACAACATCTCAGGCTCAGTGCTAGCCTTTATCTTCAGCAAACTAAAAGACAAAAACCAGCCATCGTCTGATAAAAAAATGGCTGGCTAATATAACAAATTTATAAGGGATCAAAAAACTCCCTTGACTCTTCTCAAAAAGGTTTTAAAAAGTTCTTAAAAAGTTTTACCTAGGCGAATGCCACCAACCCCGCAAGGGGGGTGGCATTCGCTTAGGTATAGAAAAAAAGACATGGCGCTTTTGCCATGTCTTTTTTTTCTACATCGATTAAAAACTATTAGCCTCTTCCTGCTTGGAAAGAAGGATATTTCGTCATACCACCATCAGCAAATAATGTAATACCTGTTACATAGCTTGCTTGTGATGATGCTAAGAATGCTGCAACTGATGCTACTTCTTCTGGTTTACCGATGTAACCCATTGGAATCATGCTTTCTACGTCTGCACGTTGTACAGGATCTGCGAATTTTTCAGCGTTGATTGGTGTGTTCATCGCACCTGGTCCAATGTTATTTATGCGGATACCTTTTGGCGCATATTCAAGAGCCAATGTTTCCGTCATTAGTTTCATACCGCCTTTACTTGCTGCGTAGTGAACAAATAATGGCCAAGGAATCATTTCGTGAACACTAGACATGTTAATAACGTTTCCTTTAATGTCGTTTTCAACGAAATATTTAATTGCTTCACGGCTTCCTAAGAATGCACCTGTTAAGTTTGTATCAATAACTTTGTTCCAGTTGTCTAAAGATAGCTCATGAGAAGGAACTGGGTTTTCAACACCAGCGTTGTTAATCATAACGTCTAATGTACCGAATTCTTTAATAGCTGTTTGAACAAGATTTACAACGTCTTCTTCTTTTGTTACGTCGCCTTGAACGATGATTGCTTGTCCGCCTGCTTCTTCTACTTCTTTTTTCGCATCTAAAGCTTCTTCTTCATTGTTGTAATAGTTAATAACAACTTTTGCTTCTTCTTGACCGAAACGAACAGCCATTGCGCGACCTAAACCTGTTGATCCACCTGTAATTACAACTACTTTATCTTTTAAATCTGTATACATAATAAAATCCTCCTAGTGTTTTCATTTATTCATACATACTATCATTAACTTTTACGTAAACGTTAACTTTTAGCCATTCCGAGGAATACGCCACCTAAAATGATGAGCACAATACCAATCGTAATTGAAATAAGCTGACGCTTTGTTTTCTTTTCTCCAAGTAAGAAGATACCGCCAAGCGTTGAAATAACGATTCCCATTTGTGATAATGAGAAGCTTGTTGCAACCCCTACTTTAGGTTGAGAGATAAATAAGAACATGTTACCAGCTGCCCAAATAAGGCCTGGAATAATGTTGCGAATTGCATATTTATTAAACGGTTTGTGTTTATAAGTAAGTATAAGTCCACCAATTAACATACCAATAGCTTGTGGGAATAGTGCCGACCAGCCGTCTACATTAAATAAACGAGCGACAACTACATACACTAAGTATCCAATTGTTGAAACAATAAGGGTAATAATCCCTTTTTTGAATTGTCCAGATTGCTCTGGGTTTTTTTCGCTTTCTAGTGATGTTAGCACGATACCAATAACAATAAAAATAAGAGCTAACACGCCTAAAATAACGGTTGTTGTTGTTGACCACTCGTGAAACACGATAACACCAAATAGTGATGTTGTCACAAGCTGCATACCAGTTGAAATTGGCATGGTTTTTGAAACACCAATATAATCAATCGTTTTCAACTGATTACTTTGCCCAACTGCCCAAAATAATCCTGAAACGATTCCGACAATAAAAATAAGCGGCGTCAAAACTGGATGAACTACGAAATAAATAACGGCTGAAAAGATCAGCGCACCAATTGTAGTCCCAAGCGTTTGACTGTAAGGACCTCCGCCCAATTTAACGTTGAACAGGACAATACTTCCCCAGAAAATCGCAGGAAGAATAGCCAAAAGGATATCCATTTGATACTAACCTTCTTTCTCAAACTCTTGATGTAATTGTAAATTTAAAGTACCTTTTATTTAACTAGGTAACTTTATGTAACCAATCTTAGACCTTTTTTCTTGATACGTCAATAATAATATGTCGATTCTGTGACTTTTTTTAAAAACTTTACAATACAGCGTTTGCAAGCTACTGAAAGTTTTGAAAATAAAAAAAGATAGCCTTTTCATTATCCAAATGCTAGTATATAATAACATTATAAGGGTTACTTTTAATATCCTATATACAATAAAGTAGGTGGCATGAATGAATGAATTTGATGAGTTATGTCCAAAAGTGTGGAAAACGTTTGATATAATAGGAAAAAGATGGAATGGATTAATTATTTATGTCCTGATGAGCGGTCCTAAACGCTTTAGTGAAATTCACAGCAGCATTCCCTCTTTAAGTAAACGAATGTTAACCGAACGAATGAAAGAGTTAGAAGAAGAAGGAATTGTAATCCGGCACGTTATTCCTGAACGTCCGGTTCGTATTGAATATATTTTAACTAAAAAAGGATCAGAGCTTGGTATGATCTTAGGACCCGTCAGCAAGTGGGCAAAAACATGGATAAAATAAAAAAGCCTCTTTGGAGGCTTTTTTTACGTTTGATAGAGGATATAATTATTTTTCCCTTCTCTTTTTCCTTTATATAACGCATCATCTGCATTTTTTAATAATGAAGCAGCCGATTCCCCGTCTTCTGGATAAATAGAGACGCCGATGGTAGTTGTGGTGCGCAAACAATAGCCCCGTACATTCCAGCTTTGCTGAAGAGATACGTGAATTCGCCTAGCAATTTGTTCAATTTCTCGTCCATTTGTTACGTTTAAAATAATGATAAACTCGTCTCCGCCCAAACGATAAATACGATCGCCTTTCCTCACACAGCTCTTTAATCTCTTCGTGTATGCTTTTAGAAATTCGTCGCCTATATGATGGCCATATTCATCGTTAATCTGCTTAAAATTATCACAGTCAAGAAACAAAAGCGCAAAAAACTCATCGCTTTTTTGCTGCCCTTTTTCAATTACTTTATTTAACTCTTTTAATAACATTGCCCGGTTGGGAAGACCTGTTAAACTATCGTGAGTGGCTTCAAAATGAAGTTTATTTTCTAGCGCTTTTTGTTCAGTAATATCATTATGAATGGATACATAATGAGTAATATTTCCGTCTATATCTTTTAACGGCACAATTGTTTTCGATACCCAGTATGACTGATGATGCTTCGTCCCCATTTCAAGCTGTCCTCGCCATACTTTTCCGCTTTTTATTGTTTCAAGCAGCTCATGATGATCATGATTAAGCCCTGCATCTCGATAATACTTCCCTACTAAATCTTCTTTTTCGTAACCTGAATACTGTACATACATATCATTTACATAGGTAATAGTTCCACTTGCATTTATAATCATAACGCTAGCTGATTCATCAAGCGCATATTTTATATTTTCAAGTTCTTTCAGCGTATACGCCAGCTGTTCTGCTGCTTCTTTTTGAGGCGTAATATCGTGTAAGATTGCATAGGCGCCAACCGTTTGATTATTTACTTTGACAGGAATCGTTGTAATATAAACATGTTGTATAGAATGTTGGCTTCTTCGGAATGTTATCTCTGTACTATAACTAATTTCTTCATATACATTCCAACGTTTGTAATTACAGGCTCCCAGTCTTTTAGCAATGTCTCGGTAATTTTTATGCAGCACATCGCTTGCAGAAAGCTGCAGCGTTTCTAAGAATGCGCTGTTAATATTTAAAATCGCACCGTCCAAATTCAGCATACAAACTGCGTGGTGGTGGTTTGTAAATAGCGATTTGTACCACTGTTTGCTTTTTATGAGCTCTAATTCTAATTTTTTAATAGCTGTGATATCTCGGTAAATCACTGAATAGGCGACCAGTTGATTTTGATAGTCATAAATCGGTGAACAGCTGACAGATACACACACGCCTTCGCCGCTTTTTGTGTACCTGACTGTTTCATAAGGAGACAGCGTCTTACCATTTTTTAATTCTTCGATTAATTTAAGGTTTTCTTGTTCCTCTTTCTTTGACACGATGTTCATCTCTTGACGGCTTTTTCCGATAACTTCTTCTTTTCTCCACTGAAATAGCTTTTCGAATGCTCCATTGACTGTTAAGACCTTCTCATCACAATCAGCAATTAGAATGGCGTCTACCGTATTTTCTAGAAACGCATCGAGTAAACGCGTGCTCTCTTCCTGTGTTTTTTTATAATGAATTTCTTGAGCCATGACAAGGACATGTGAAGGGGCTGTCGCTTGATTAAAAAGAGGAGTAAAAGTTACTTCATATGCATGCCGGTCGGGCTGAAAAAGCTGTATGTATTGATATTGAATCGGTTCTTTCGTGGCAATGGCTTTTTCACAAAGTGTGTAAAAAAGCAGATTTTCTTCTTTATTGATTATCTTGTCTTCCATTTTGTCAAAGAATTGCTGAGCTGCTTTGTTACATTCTTTATAATACAGCTGATGTTTTTCTTGCTGAATTAAAATAACAGGCTGCGGCATATTCATAAAATAAAATTGGAATACCCCTTCACTATACATACTAAATATCCTCCATCTGCCTTTGGAATTTCACTAAACGTCTTGTTTTGATATGCAATTCACTCATTCTCCCGAACCAACACGTCTTCTTTATCTCTTAAAATATTTTAACAATAGTACAAAATCACATAATTTTATAAAAATTCAAGGCATCTATGTTTCATATAGGTCTAATTACTCGCTTTTATATTACGATAAATTATCTATTTAGTGAAGTGTATGGTTTAAGAGTTCAACAGCCTTTCTCGTCTGAATAAACTGCGGTACTTATTATAAGTTAAGTAGGAAGAGATCGACTGCGGCATGCCCAGCAAATAGCCTTGAGCAGCATGTAGGTTTAACGAAATCGCTGCGGCTAAATCTTTATCTCGTTCAACACCTTCTAAAATGAGATTCGTATGCGGATAATAGTTAACAAGCAAATCAATCAGATCTTTCTTTTGCTTGCAGTCGGCTAGTCCTTCCGCATAGCTTCGGTCCAATTTCATATAGTGAGGCTCATACATGCTTACCTGTCTCATCGCTGCGGCCCCTGCTCCAAAATCATCAATCGCAATTTTGAAACCGGCCTCTTTCAAACTCATTGCTCGGGCAAAAAGAGCAGGCGATTCCCATAATTTTTTTTCATGAAGCGTTTCATTTAACTCCCATACAATACGATGTTTCGCGTTTTTATAGGTGTTCAACAGATATGTTAAAAACCGTTGGAAATGCGGGTGGAGAAGAGTAGAGGGAAACACATTGATAAATAAATCCTCAGATTTCAATACCTCAAACGGAAAGTTCTTTATAGCCCCTTCAATTGCCATCGTATCAAGCTTGTACAAATAATTATGGCGTCTTGCCAGTGAAAACAACTCTTCAATTTGCCCTTTTGCGAAAGACGTGCGCAGCAAAGCCTCAAAACCCAGCGTCTCCCACGAATCCAGCGCATAAATAGGCTGATATACAAACTGAAAGTCTTCATACGTCAGTTCCTTTAAAACATGAGCATCCATTCTTTCGTTTAATCACCTTTCGTTTTCAATATACTATTTCTTCCATAATCTAAACTTATAAAAATATATCCTAAAAACAGATAATTGTCCATTAAAAGTAAGATATTCCATTAAGTGATTTAGTATTTTTGGAATTGCTGGAGGCTTACGATAGCAACAAAGAAGTGTTTTAGAGACTTTTATGCTTTTGATAGATAGGCTGTAAAGGATGTTTCAAACAAGAGATTGAGACATAAGCAGCTCAGCACCATCTAAAGATGAGCAAATTAAATAAAGGGACTAGTATAGATTGCTTGGGACACCAAGGATAACAGCCCATTCAAGACATTACAAAAAATATTGCACCTACAGCTAAGCAAATCCTATAACTTTCTTCATCTAACTTGTTACCTCTTCTTCTCTATAAATTCTCTACTATTTCCCTTCATTAAAACGAATATTTTTTAGCATTTTTAAAAACCATTCTTGCTTTTTTTCTTCATCACCGCTTTTATATTTATCGCTGCTATCGAAGGAAATCTGTACTATTTTATTAGAACGCTTATCTGCTACATATGCCAAGTATGTATTAGGAATATGTTTCTTCTTATCTACTATTACACGCTTTTCTGTTCCTTTGAAATAAATATAAGCTGATTGGTAGTAAATCCTCGTCTGTGAGTTTTCAATCTTATTAGGAATACTTAATCCAAATCTTCTTTTAAATAAAGCCTCAACGTGAATACTCTCATCTGCAGGATTACTGGTTAAAAACTCAGTTTTTATATAATTCGCTTGTGTTTTACCTTCAACTTCTTCATTGTAGACAGCCCACCAGCTCTCGTAAGAATCATTATTGATAGCATAATCCTCTCTATTTTTATGTAAAACTTGATACTCTTCTGGAAACCACATCGTATACTGCCCTGTCTTTGACTTAAACTCATAAAACCCATCATCCGCTTTTTCATCTTTGTTTAAGAACTTACGTGTAAAGTGGTCATCAAAAGCTGGGACGTTTGGGTAGCTGCTTTCGTTTATCAGCCATATTGATCCTATTAAAATAGCGGCTCCTGTGATAACTATCATGATAACTTTCGAACGTTTTTTCATCGGCGTCCCCTCTACTTTATCGTTTGGAACAAACTTTAATCCTTATATATTGAATAGTCTTTAGCATTTTGATTTGTTGCCCTTATGCTAAAAAAAGCTTTTGCTTATAATTAATTTCCCTTAACAAATTTAATACTTTGCAACATTTTAAAAAACCATTTCTTTCTATCCATTTTATTTGTTTCTGTATTTTCGCCTACACTATCGTATATTAATTTGATTACCTTATCAGAGTTTTTATCTGCTACATATGCTACATAAAGGTTGGGCGGATTTTCTTTACTGTCATGTACTATATGTTGGTTAGTACCACGAAAATATGTATAGGCATAATCATAATAAATTCTTGTATGAGAGGTTTCTAACTGTTTAGGTTTTTTACTGTCTAATTGTTCTTTAAATAAACTCTCTACATAAATTAATTCTGATTTCATGTCGTTCTCGGAAAATTCAGCCTTGATAGCGTATGTTTGTTGATCATTTTCGTAGGGTTTAATATAAGAGGCTGACCAATTTTCATATGATTCGCCATTTCTAGTGTAATCTTCGCGATATTTATGTAAAACTTGATACTCCTCTGGAAACCACATCGTATACTGACCTGTCTTCGACTTAAACTCATAAAACCCGTCGTCCACTTTTTTATCTTTGTTCAAGAACTTACGTGTAAAGTGGTCATCAAAAGCTGGGGCGTTAGGATAGCGACTTTCGTTTACGCCCCGTATGCCACCTATTAAAATAGCGGCTCCTACAATAACTGCAATAATGGCCTTGGTACGTTTTTTCATTGTTACACACTCCCTTCATTGCTTGAAATAAACCACATTTAATATTATTTGAATAGTTTTATTTAAATCTACTGCTATGTATGCTACATACTGCTTACTCATCTATTTGTAGTTATTAAACATATAAAAATTGCTCAAATCATTGTCTGAGCAATAGCTGCATCTCTTATGTTCATTCACTTTCATCCCTATAATCCACTGTACTCAAGCAGAGTTATTTTGTTTCTTATATCGTTACTTAATAAAGGTTTTCACTCACGACTTTTATCCTCGCTAAAATTAATACTTTTTAATATTGTCAAAAACCATAACTTCCTTTTTTCTTGGCTAGTTTCTGTACCTTCACCTATACTGTCGTATGAGAATTTTATAACCTTATTAGAATTTTTATCTGCTACATAAGCTGTATAGGTATTAGGTAAATGAACTTTACTGTTATGTACTACATGCCTTTCAGTTCCCTTGAAATATGCATAAGCATAGTCATAATATATGCGAGTACGTGAAGTTTCTATTTCTTTAGGATTACTATCTTTTAATTGCTCTTCAAATAATCCCTTCACATAAATAGGCTCAGAGTTCTTATCATTCTTTGAAAATTCAACCTTAATATAGTGGATTGATTTATTTTTTCCAGCCATCTTCCTATATGAAGCAGACCAATTTTCATATGATTTTCCATTTACAGAGTAATACTCTGAAGCATCATGTAGCATTTGATACTCCTCTGGAAACCACATCGTATACTGACCTGTCTTAGACTTAAATTCATAAAACTCATCATCCGCTTTTTTATCTTTGTTTAAGAACTTACGTGTAAAATGGTCATCAAAAGCTGGGGCGTTGGGATAACGGCTTTCGTTTACGCCCCATATGCCGCCTATTAAAATAGCGGCTCCTACAATGACTAGAATAATAGTCTTCGTATGTTTTTTCATCCTCTTACATCTCCGTTGTTTGGCTTATTAAAATTGATACTTTTACAAAGTTTTATAAACCACTCTTCTTTTATAGGCTCAGAGTTATCTGAACGCCCACCAATACTATTAAAAGACAGCTGAATAACTTTTTTAGAGTTTTTATCAGCTACATATGCCACATATGTATTAGGGGCATGCTTATTTTTATCATTTATAACGTATTTTTCTGCCCCTCTAAAGTAGATATAAGCTGATTGATAGTAGATTCGAACTTCATCTGTTTCTAGCTTTTCCAGTTTACTGACATTGAAGCGTCTCCTTAATAAACTTTCTGCACTAAATTCTTCGTTTTCTTGTTTTCTTGCTTCTGAAAATGTAGCTTGTATATTGTTTATTTGGTTTTCACCTTTATACTTTTTAATAGATGAAGCTCTCCATCTTTCATAGAAATTACCGTCTCTTACATACTGTTGTTCATTTTCATGCAACAGCTGATACTCCTCGGGAAACCACATCGTATACTGCCCTGTCTTTGACTTAAACTCATAAAACCCGTCGTTCACTTTTTTATCTTTGTTCAAGAACTTACGTGTAAAGTGATCATCAAAAGCTTGAACATTGGGGTAGCGGCTTTCGTTTATTAGCCATACGGCTCCTAGTAAAATAGCTGTTCCTGCAATAACTGCAGTAATGAGTTTTATACGCTTTTTCATCGTTATACCCTCCCTTCATTCTTTTGAAATAAACGGGACTTATTATAAATTGGATAGTATATATTTTTTTGATTCGCTCTTATTCCACAAAAAAAGATTTTAATTTCTAGTATCTTTAAAATCATCAAATTGAACACTTTTTAAGATTTTCATAATCCTCTTATCTTGCTCTCTTCCTTGCCTCTCGTTTAATTCTGCTTTTACGTTATCAAAATAAAATTTAATAACTGAATTAGAATGTTTATCCGCTATATAGGCTACATATTCATTAGGCACGTAGCCCTCTTTTTCTCTATTTACTTGCTTATGAGTACCTTTAAAATAAGTATAGGCCTTATCATAATAAATACTTACATTTCTAGTTTCTATTTTATAAGGTTTATTTGAATTAAATTGCTCTTGAAACAGTCTTTCAACGTAAATAGATTCATTTTTTTTATTTTGTTTGAAAATTCAACTGTCATATATTCTAATTCATTGCTATTAGATACAGCTCTATAACGCTCATATAACTTTCCTTCTTTAACATACTGCTGTTCATTTTCATGCAACAGCTGGTACTCCTCTGGAAACCAAATTGTATACTGCCCGGTCTTCGACTTAAACTCATAAAACCCGCCGTCCACTTTTTTATCTTTATTCAAGAACTTACGTGTAAAGCGGTCATCAAAAGCTGGGGCATTGGGGCAACGTTCTTCGTTTATCAGCCATACCCCGCCTATTAAAATAGTTATTCCTATAATGACTGCAATAATAGTTTTAGTATGCTTTTTCATCTTCTGGCATCTCCGTTATTTTCTGCTTTAAAATGGATACTCTTTAACATATTTAAAACCCACGTATTCTTTTCCAAGTTACTATCTTCTATAAAATCTCCAACTTGATCCATTGATAATTGAATGACATTTGTCGATTCCTTATCAGCCACATAGGCTACGTATGTATTTGGAACATGTTCTTTACTGTCATTTATCACATGCTTCTCGGGCCCTTTAAAATAAATGTAAGCAGATTGATAGTAAATTCTAGTATTAGAAGTTTCTATTACCTTTGGTTCACTTACATTAAAACGATTCTTCATAAGACTTTCTACGCTAAAAGATTCATCTCCTGGATCTCTTCCTTCTGAAAACTTTAAACTGATAGAATTAATTTGATGTTCCTTTTTATGCTCTTTGGTATAAGCTGCTACCCATCTTTCGTACATTTTTCCACTTACGACATAATCTTCATCATTTTCATGTATTAATTGATACTCCTTTGGAAACCACATCGTATACTGCCCAGTTTTTGACTTAAACTCATAAAAACCATCATCCACTTTTTTATCTTTGTTCAAGAACTTACGCGTGAAGTGATCATTAAAAGCTGGGACATTTGGATAGCGGCTTTCGTTTATTAGCCATATTGCTCTTGTTAAAATAACCGTTCCTGCAAGGACTGCAATAATGGTCTTCATCCTTTTTTTCATATCTGCACATCCTCTTTATTTTTACTAGATAGGTTTTGGTATTTAAGTTAAATTGATTTATTTCTTAAATTATCGTTCAACATGAGCTTTATTAAGCTTCATTTCCCTCACGGAACTTAATATTTTTTAATATTGTTAGGAACCATTTTTTCTCTGCTACTTCATCATTCTTTCTGCTTTTTTCACTTTTATCAAACCACAGTTCAATTGCATTATTAGAATGTTTATCCGCTACATATGCTATATATGTATTTGGAGCATGTTCTTTATTAGGATGCATAATTACTTCTTGTGTTCCTTTAAAATATGTATAAGCTGAATCATAGTAGATTCTTGTACTAGAAGTTTCAAACGTATTAGGCTTAGTAACATTTAGCTGTTCTTTAAACATATTGTCTACAGTAAAGGATTCATTTTCAGCCTTTCTTGCGTTTGAAAATGTCATTTCGATATAACTTCCCCCAGCATTTTCAGCTTTGTTATTTACCTCTTTCGCTATCCACCTTTCATAAGAATTACCGTTTATTACGTAATCTTCTCCGTTCTCCTTTATAAGCTGATAGCCTTTAGGAAACCACATCGTATACTGCTCAGTTTTTGACTTAAACTCATAAAAACCATCATCCACTTTTTTATCTTTGTTCAAGAACTTACACGTGAAGTGATCATTAAAAGCTGGGACATTTGGATAGCGGCTTTCGTTTATTAGCCATATTGCTCCTGTTAAAGTAACCGTTCCTGCAATAGTTGCAATAATAGTCTTCGTACGTTTCTTCATCCTCTGACATCTCCGTTGTTTTCTGGTCTAAAATGAATACTTTTTAACATTTTTAAAAATTGCTTATTTGTTTTGTCACCTTCATTTTTTGATAAGTTATTACCTATAGAGTCATAAGATATTTCAATTGTCTTATTTGAATGTTCATCAACTACGTAGGCAACATATGTATTGGGTATGTAACTACTTTTATCCTCAATTACTTTCTCCTCCGTACCCTTGAAGTAAGTATAGGCATTATCATAGTAGATTTTTTTATCTTTCGTTTCTATTACCTTTGGTTTATTGGCGTGAAATCTTCTTTTAAAAGTAGACTCTACAAACACAGCTTCATCTTTGATACTCCGCTCAAAAAATTTCAAGTTCAGTTGACCAATTAGATTCTCCCCTTTGTATTTTTTAGTCGATAAGGCTCTCCAATCTTCATAATTTTGTCCGTTCTTTGAATAGCCTTGACCATCGTCATTCGCTATTACAAATTCTTCTGGAAACCACATCGTATACTGTCCTGTCCTTGATTTAAACTCATAAAACCCATCGTCTACTTTTTTATCTTTATTCAAAAACTCACGAGTGAAATGATCTTTAAAAGCTGGAACATTTGGGTAGCGGCTTTCATTTATGATCCATATTCCGCCTATTAAAATAGTTGCCCCTGTAATTACTACGATAATAGTCTTTGTATGCTGTTTCATAGCTGCACACCCTTCTTCATTATTTGAAACAAACTTCTTTTCCTATTTATTAAATAGTTTTTACCGAATACTATTACCCGAAATTGCTTCGTGATGTATAGCTAACTTAACCGTAAAATTGAACACTTCTTAAAATTTCCATTAACCATTTTCTCTGTTTCTCTTCCTCAAATTGTTTATTTTTAAATCCGCTCGTTTCAAAAGAAAATTCAATTACTTTGTTAGAAGCTTTATCTATAATATATGCATAAAAGCTATTGGGTTTTTGCTTAATATCTTCTACTACTTGATTCTTTTCATTTATCTCAAAATGAGCACTTGAAAAATAAATTTCAGTTTTACCTGTTTTAATAAGCTTTGGCTGTTCAGAAATTAAATGATCTTTAAAAAAGCTTTCAAGATAATCTTGGTGATTTCTCTTGTTATCTTTAGCCATCCTGACATATATAGCTCCTCTATACGCCTTGGTTTCACTTGAGGGAACAGCTTCCCATTGTTCAAAATCTTTATTATCTTTAGCGTAATCACCATTTTCACTCAGTAATGTATACTCCTCCGGAAACCACATCGTATACTGCCCTGTCTTCGACTTAAACTCATAAAACCCGCTGGCCACTTTTTTATCTTTGTTTAAGAATTCACGCGTAAAGTGATTATCAAAAGCAGGGACGTTTGGGTAGCGGCTTTCGTTTATCAGCCATATTCCTCCTATTAAAATAGCAACTCCTGTAATGATTGCGGAAAGGGTCTTCGTACGTTTTTTCATTGTCCTACACTCCCTCTATTACTCTTTTGAAATAAATAGGACTTAATGTAAATTGTTCAACATATAAAAATCCCTCAGACCACTGTCTGAGGAATAGCAGTATCCCTTATGTTAATTCACTTTCATCCATTGATTCTTTATATCGAAGTTCGTACTCTCTCTTGTGCATATCTTTAACAGAATGCATAAAACTCATAATATGCTGAAATGCTCCAGTATCATACTGCTGAGCCCTTAGCGTATATCCCCGCTCTGCTGCTTCTAATTTACTTTTAACCGCATCCGCAAACTCACCCGTTTGGTTTTCTAAATAGCTTTTAGCATGCCAAAGCTTTTCATTTACTTCTTGATCCTTTTTGATTAACTCTTTAATCCTTTTTGCCTGCTCGTCTTTGAAGTCATCACCATCAAATTCAAACGTGTATTTGCCGCTCGTTGTTCCTGTGTGTGTAAAATCAAAATCAAACAATTAAATCCCCCCTACTACTTCTTTCATGCTTTTAATATCTGAAGCTACCGATTCGTCAGCTTCCATCATCTTCTCGAAATTTTGGAAGAACGCTTCAAGAAACTTTTGATAGTATGTAACTTCCTCTTGAATAGAAGAAATAATCTCTTCAACAGGGGTAAATACACTATCGTCTAGCGGGTCAAACGTTTTGTCAAACGTCACTTTTTCAGCCACACGCTTTTGTCCAAACCATGCGAGGGTAGCGCCGTCTTTATCTGCCTTTTCCATAAATGACTGGGGAGAAGCTTCTTCTCTGGATATCTTCATTTTTAACTTTTTCTTCTTAGCTTCGAAGACTTCGTTAATTTCACTATGTAAATACTGCTTTAGCGTATTTAAGTTTGCTTCTTTGTCTTTAATAGCATTAGCACAGTAATAAACAAACTTCTTCATTTGTTCATAATCTAGCAAGATTTCTTCCTGAGATCCTGAATCAAAAACCTGATAATACGTCTTCATAGCATTAGCTTCTGTGTATTTGACAACGTAATTAATTCCGTGGAGTTTTGCTTGTTTACTTTGAGATATTCCTTTAACAAGCTGAAATGTTGCTCCAGGGCTAGTAAATGTATTTACCATTACTACTGCTCCTACTCCTATACCTGCTTTAATCTCTCCAAAATGAAGAAAAGGATATCTTTTTACACTCTCAAGGTATTGATCACGTGTTTCTGGCAGGTTAAGCAACGTTTCTTGTTTCACATGATCATTAACAAACCCTAAACCGCCTAATGTTGTCTTTACTCCAAGGTTATAACGGAATTGGTCTATCATATACACTGGGTTCCATTTTGCTTCTTTCTGAAAAGGATATTTCCCAATGTTAATCATTTCTTCTGTATCTAAATCTCCAAGCATGGTTACTTTGTTACCTGCATACCAGCTGCCAGGAAATGATTGTGCATGCATTGGTTCTCCTTTCACCCAGGTATGGCTAATGGTAGCTTTTTGTTTTTTGTAGTACACATTGGCTAAGCTAACTATTTTTTCAGTAGATATATTTCTAGTTTCACCTATTTTTTCAGTAGCATATCGCGAAAATCCAGGATCTTTCTCTAATAATTGTTTCACATTTACAGGAGCATCATTTAAACCTCTTACGTCAACAAAATTTTTTTTCAGCAAAGCCAAAGTCGAAATCAAATTCCCGCCTAATGAGTGTCCATCTCCATATCTCTCAACTTTTAAACTTGATCCTTTAACCTGTCTATTGATATTAGTTTCTACAACATCATACATTTCTTGAGCATCGTCAATTTGAGTGTTCTGTTTTCCAACTCCAATACCTAGTGCATCATATACAACATCTCCAAAATCTTTTTTTGGTTCTGTTCCCCTAAAAATATAGTACACTTGATTAATTTTACGCTCTTCATCATAAAAATGAATGGCTGCTCCATCGAAACCTGAGGCTTGGCCAACTCCTATTTCTTCACTTGTATAAATCTCAAATTTTGGTGGTTTTTCGCCCATTTCTTCTTTAAAAAGCTTTGTTATTTTTGCTTCTTTTCCTTTTAGTCCCTTATATTCAAGTTGGGTTAATTTATTCCTTAAACTATCACTTAACAAGCTTTTATTCTGCATTATTTTTAACCTCATTAAACTTAACGCTTTTTAATATTTTCATAATACGTTTATCCTGCTCTTCTCCTTGTTTTTCAGTTAGTTTTTCTTTTACGTTATCAAAATAAAATTTAATAACTGAATTAGAATGTTTATCTGCTATATAAGCTACATATGTATTAGGTGTATAACCCTCTTTTCCTCTAATTACTTGCCTATGGGTACCTTTAAAATAAGAATAGGCCTTATCATAATAAATACTCACATTTTTAGTTTCTACTTTATGAGGCTTATTTATATTAAATTGCTCTTGAAACAGTCTTTCAACGTAAATAGATTCATTCTTTTTTATTTTGTTTGAAAATTCAACTGTCATATATTCTAGTTCATTGCTGTTAGATACAGCTCTATAACGTTCATATAATTTCCCTTCTTTAACATACTGTTGCTCATTTTCATGCAACAACTGATACTCCTCCGGAAACCACATCGTATACTGCCCGGTCTTCGACTTAAACTCATAAAATCCATCGTCCACTTTTTTATCTTTGTTTAAGAATTCACGCGTAAAGTGATCATCAAAAGCAGGGACGTTTGGGTATCGGCTTTCGTTTATCATCCATATTCCTCCTATTAAAATAGCAGCTCCTGCAATGACTGCAATAATGGTCTTCGTACGTTTTTTCATTGTCGCACACCCTTTTAGTTATGTTATAACCTATGTTTTATACATGTTCGATACTATCATACTTATAATGGGAGAGTCATAAGCAGAACGAATCAAAGAACCATAATTAGGAAGTGGTTATTTTTTACTATCACTTACCCTTTCTATTAAAGAAATAATCACTTCTTTTTTTATCATTGTTACCTTTATTAATGATTTCTCTCAATAAAGAAAACCCCACTTTCAACAAAGTGAGGTTGATTACATAATATAGGACGTTTACTGAATGTTTCGCTCTCCTTGTGCCAGCACATCAATTTCAGCGTCAATTTTCACGCTGTGGGTTTTCCCATCAAGTCCAAGAATCACAATTTCATACTGCTTGTTAGTGAGAACAATCGATTCGATAATACCTTTATGCTGTCTTAACGCGTATGCTTTTGCACGGCTTTTGGTTAAAGGAATCGTTTTTTCTTTCAAAACATTGCCGGTTTCGGCGTTAATTTTTACTTTGTGCTCTTCTCCGTTTAACGTAAGGATGTCTACTGTATAAATAGGAAGAGTGAGTATTTTACTCAGCGATATGGATTTGACAATGCCTTTATGTTCTTTTAATGCGAGAAGCTTTGCTTGTTCTTTCAACAAAAGTGATTGTTTTTCAGAAATCATTTGACGCCATCCTTTCTAGTTTATAAAACGGACTGCTGTTTCAATTTCTTAACGTACCATATCCTATGTATACGTCTACTAACTAGTATAGCGGGCTTGTCTTAAATTTCTCTTAATATTACATGAAAGATAGCTGAAGAAAGCTGTTATTCACTGAAAAAACTAGACCTGGTTAGATCTAGCTTCTTATTGGTGAATGTGAATTCTACATTTTTTTCGTTTCGAATCGTTCTACGGCTCTCATTTGTTTGATTGATGGGGATTTGTGGACGCACATGCCTAGATGGACTTTTTGAAGCAAATAGGGATCAATGTAAAAACCATTTTGAAAGATGTTTTCTTTTTCCTGTTCGTCATGAAATTTGGAGCATCTTACACAGTAATACATATCATAACCTCCTTGCGGGCTATTTTATAAACGGGGATAGTTGTGAGTGGTATATTTACCTATAGCATATGGAAAAGAATAAAAGTCGTGCTTGTTTAGCGAAAATGTCCAAAAAGAAGAAGGCTTGTTCGTGGGCTAAAACACTGGATTTTAAAAATGATTATTTAGAACATAAATCAACTTAATCGTAACAAAAAAGCCTCTTTCAAAGAAAAAAGAGGCCTTTTTGTTAATTTGTTACTTTTGCGCTGTTTTGATGCCATTTCCAAGCTGATGCGATGATTTTTTCTAATGAAATTTGCGCTTTCCAGCCTAATTCTGCGTGAATTTTATCAGAAGATGCGACTAAGCGTGCCGGATCTCCAGCGCGGCGGTCTGCCATTACAACATTCGCTTTTTTACCCGTTACTTTTTCACACGTTTCGATCACTTCTTTTACAGAGTAGCCAAGGCCGTTTCCAAGGTTGTACGTTGCTGTTTTCTTCGTGCCGTCTAACAGTGCCTGAAGCGCTGAAATGTGAGCATTTGCTAGGTCCGTTACGTGAATGTAGTCACGGATGCACGTTCCGTCTGCAGTATCGTAGTCTGAGCCGAATACAGAGATGTTTTCACGTTCACCAAGCAGGTGCTGAAGAATGATTGGAATTAAGTGCGTTTCAGGATCATGGCACTCGCCAATTTCTGCTGTTTCGTAAGCACCCGCTGCGTTGAAGTAACGAAGCACAACATATTCCATGTCGTAAGCACTTGCAAAGTCAGCTAAAATCTGTTCGATCATTAACTTTGAACGTCCGTACGGATTAATTGGGTTTGTTGCCGTATCTTCTGTAATGATATCTACAGAAGGAATCCCGTATGTAGCAGCAGTAGATGAAAAAATAAACTTTTTCACATTGTGCTTCATCATCGTTTGTAAAAGGGTTAACGTCGCAGCTACGTTATTTTGATAATATTTAAGAGGATCTGTTACTGACTCCCCTACTAAACTATTAGCAGCAAAATGCATGACAGCATCAATTTTATGATTTGTGAATACGCTTTCTAAATCTTTCTCATTACCTAGATTTCCTTCTACGAATACCGCTTTCTCATCGATTGCCCAGCGGTGACCCGTTGATAGATTATCAAGTACCACAACTTCATTTGTTTTCACTAATTCTTTTACTAGGTGGCTTCCGATATAGCCTGCTCCTCCGATGACTAAAATCATACTGTCAGTCAGCTCCTTTTTATTAAGTGTCGCTACAGATATCGTACCCGTTTCTTTTCCATTTGTAAATATTTCATTTTTCAGTATCCTGCAGCGATACGGTTATATTTTTTATTAGTATAGACAATCAATATGAACTCATTATGAAGAAAAGGGAAGGAAATTTTTATTGCTCTTTTTCACAGAGAATTAGATAATATAGCAGGAACTAATTTACTTATTAAAGGAATGAAAGCTTAATGAGCAAACACCATTCATGGCTAGATGCGCTAAAAGGATTATGTATTCTTACAGTAGTGGCAGGGCATTCTGGCAGCCCTTTTTTTCATCATTATTTCTTTTGGTTTCACATGCCTCTCTTTTTTATGATTAGCGGCTATCTGTTTCACTCACGTTCTAGAATACAAGAAGTACGAGAATGGATTTTGAAAAAATGGATGCGTTTACTTATCCCTTATTTTTCATTTGGCCTGTTAATAGCAGCCCTTATTTTTGTTCAAACATTTAACGTTCGGGAAGTGTTACTAAACATCTACCATTTATGTATTGGCGGGAGAACTCTCGGATATTATTACGGTGTTTTTTGGTTTGTCACTTGTTTATTCTTAACTCACCTTGTTTTTGCCTATGCAGCTCTACTGATTAAAAGAAAAAGCTCAATGGTTCTTTTCTTAGCTCTATGCTATTTCATCGCTCATATTTATGTCAGCTTTCCATTTCTTCAGCAAAAAAACATTATATGGAGCGCCAATTCCGTTTTGCTATCCATTTGTTATTACGCAATTGGATATTACAGCAGACAAGCTTTTTCGTTTGTTGAGAGAAAAAGCACCGTAATTCTGAGCAGCTTGATCATTTTATTGATTGTAGTTTTAGAAAAGCTCAGCGTTCTTTCTTATACATTAGATATTAAAGCAAACGTTTATACATGGCTGCTTGATTTGATTATTCCTCTTTGCGCGGCAAGCATTCTTGTATATATAAGCAAAAAAATGAGCTTAACAAAGTGGAGTAAGCCTTTTGAATACGTGGGGAAATCCTCGTTTACCATTATGTTTTTGCACGTACCGGTTACTATTTTAATAGAAAAATACACCGGCATATCTACCGTCTTTTTATACATAGTAATGGGAACATTGATTCCTTTGATATGTCATGTATTGTTCAAACAATTTCTTCTTACAAACGCATTATTTTTAGGTGCGTTTCCTATTCCGAAAAAGGACAGTGGACAAACACTTCCAGTTTCGAAATAAACAGTCATGTAACCCCTGTTCTTTACAGGGGTTATTTACTAGATTTGCTGAGGCACTTTCTTCATATCTTTCACTTTATTTTTTAATGGAAGCATGCCTTCAATATGGCATTCAATACAGTCCCCGTCTTCAATAACAGCGGGTCCCGGCGTTCCGGTTAAGATGATATCACCTGGATGCAGCGTCATGACTTTTGAGAAAAATGAAACACAGTATGCGATGTCGTAAATCATATTAGACACGGTATTTTCATGCTGCATGTCTCCGTTTAGCAATGTGCGCACTTGAAGTGATTTCACGTTTGATATGCTTTCTTTTGTGATAAATTCTGAGCCTATACTGCAAAATGTATCAAAGCTTTTCGCTCGCATTAAGTAGCGATGATTCGCCGCGTGAATATCAGCTGCGGTTACGTCAATGGCTGACGTATAACCAGCAATTACGTTCATGGCTTCATCTGGCTCTATATCCTTACACGTTTCGCCGATTACCACCGCTAGTTCCGCTTCAGCCGTTGTTTTATAGGACTGCTTTGGAATACGAATGCTGTCATCTGGTCCAATAATGGCGGTTGCGGGTTTCAAAAAACTAACTGGATCAATGGCACGGTCGTAGTCTTTTAGTTTTTCTTCAGAAGCTGCATAATTAAATCCAATGCCTAACAATTTTGACGGATTACTAATGATAGGAGCTGTTTTTCTGCCCTGCAAGTGCAGTGCGGGAAAAGAGCTGTTCATACCAAATTTATTATGGGCGTACCATGTTTCAAGGTGGCGAAGTTCTTTATATTGAATAAGATCCCAAATTGTTGTAGACCAGTTTGTTAAATATTTAGCATTAATATCTTCTATAAGCAGAATGCTGTCATTGTCTAAAATAGCTGCTTGTTCTTTCCCTTGCTCTATTATATTTACTAACTTCATGATACGCTCCTTACCGATGCTTGAATGATATGATCGCTGTTTTCTTTTACCCAATTTAATAATTTTTCATCTTGGTTGTATCCTGCAATAAAAGATAAGCCGATTGGCAAACCGTCTAGTTCTCCTGCAGGTATCGTAACTTGCGGAAGTCCGCTTAGTCCGGCAATACACGTCATTTGAAGTGTTCGCAATCTTCTGTTTTCTAACTCCGGTCCTTTTGCATCTTTTACAGGCGCGGGTCCTGGAGCTGTAGGAAGCACTAATATTCCGTCTTCTCCAAGCTGTGAGTACATAAAATAGCGAAGTTCACGACGCTTTTCTTCTATATAATTCATATTTAATAAGGTAAGAGTGCTCGCCCATTGAAAGCGGCTTCCGATATCGTCTCCAAACGTTGGATTTTCTTTTTGAATCCATTCTCCGTGCGTTTGCCAAATTTCTTTTCCTTGCAGCAAACGAAAAGTTTCCATATATGTAGAAAAACCCTGAGGGGCAATTACTATTTCTTCTGTAGTAGAAAAAGACTTCATTACGTGCTTAATAGGTGGTGCAAGAGCTTGCATGCTTTGTTCATCCACAAGTTCCATAACGTCTGTTGCTACATAAAGTCTTGTAAAACCGCTAGCACGCGACGTTGAGTTCAATAAAACCGCTCCTACTTTTTGCAGAGTGTGTCCGTCTCTAGCCATTACACCGACTGTATCAAAGCTTGGAGCCAGTGGAATCAGGCCGTTTGTAGAAATGCGTCCGTGAGAAGGGCGATACCCGAAAATACCGCAGTAGCTTGACGGAATTCTAACCGATCCTCCCGTATCTGTTCCAATTGCAAAATCAGCTATTCCCGCTGCCACAGCAACCGCTGAGCCGCTCGAAGATCCTCCCGGAATTCGATCTGCGCTTTTTGGGTTTACCGGTGTTCCGTAATGCGCGTTTTCTCCATTTAATCCGTACATAAGCTCATCAGTATGCGTAACTCCCTTTAGCGCAGCTCCTTCTTTCAAAAGAGCAGCTACTACGTCTGCATGTTCGCTTGCAGGCTGATGCGTGGCGAGCCAATCCGGATTTCCTGCACTTGATATATGTCCTTGTACACCAAATACGTCTTTTAACGCAAAACTCAAGTTATTTAACATTCCCGCTCCCGTTGGAGGTACGTAAAGATCACTGTCTACAAATGCGTTCCACGTATCTTTCATTCAACCATCTCCTCATTTCTTATATCTGTTTAGAATATAAAATTTGGAATAAGTTGGTCAATGAATGTGTCAGGTCTGTTTACACTAATATTATGTAAGTCTCCCAACTTCTCTTTTCCTAGAGAAACTAGCCGTTTCATTTCCCTTTTAGCACGTTTGCGAGTAAAGTAGAAACATATCATTTTACGAAAAGGACTATCGCGATGGAACAATCTACTACGCTTTTCTTATTTATTTTATTAGCTTTTGTGCTAACAAGAGGCATTCCATTTATAGGTTCATTTGCTCCTAGCATTAATACACTGCTTCGGCATATTGGACGTTATTTTTCAAATTTAAATACGATGTTTCATGAAGATGGCCACGCGTTAATGGGGCTTATTGTCGGAAAAGGCGTCAATCGCATTGAGCTTTACACCAATAATGAAGGTGTAGCTGTGACTGCCACCTACGCGGGATCCCGTGGATGGCTGCCGCGCGTCATTATTGCCTTAGCCGGCTACCCGTTCAGCTCAGCAATGGCTTATTTGTTTTTCTACCTGCTCGTTCACAACCACTACGACTGGCTTTTTTACGGGTTAGGAAGTGTTGTTGTTATTAATTTACTGCTTTGGGTACGTAACGGATACGGAATTGTATGGCTATTTTCTATCGGTTTGATCCTCGGAGGCATCTATTATCTGCAAGATCCACAGCTTATGCGCTACAGCATGATGTTTGTTGGTGCACTGTTACTTGTAGAATCTCTATTTTCCGCCTTTATTATTTTTGTGTTAAGCATCAAATACCCAAACGATGCGGGTGACGCTACAAGTTTAAAGCAGCTTACCCATCTTTCAGCACGCTTTTGGGGATTTTTATTTTTCGCACAGGCCGTTTATGTGGCTTATTTGATTTTTCACCTGATTTATTAAAGACAAAATTCTATAATCCCCCGAGAAAACTTTGGGAATTTTATAATTTAAAGGAATAATTTACTTTTATACACTAAATAATGGTTTACGAGTTCCCTAAATGAGGTATATATTGGGTACTATGAAGTCGTAAAGAGGTGTGGGATACTTGTCATTATTTTTAAAGTGGAAGCAAAAGAAGCAGGAAAAAGAAGTAGAGCGTGTTCTTGAGGAATCAATCTCAAAAAGAAAAGACTACTGGAACACAATTGGACATGTAGACGGAGACGTATTAACTCATTTGTTAAATCCCATGTTTTTTGGCGGGCCTGCTTGGCCGTCTGGACGTCAAACTTTTATTCGTGTTCAAAAAACAGAGACGGTTATTTTAGCAAGCGACGGCTTGTCCGATCCGTTTCAACTACCTGAAGAAAAGAGCCAAAGACAAGGAAAGGGATTAGAATTCTATATCGAATGCGATGATGAATCTCTTCGCGGACCTTTATCGGATATTCAGGATCACTGGGCATTTGACCTTCTTTATCAAATGAGTCAAAATGCTGCCGCTCACCCTAATATGCTAGAACTATTCATGAAACATGATGTTCTTTCAATTGAATTTACGGATTTGGACGTACCGCCTCATTTTGTAAATAAAAATGGAGATATTGGTGTATTGCTAGGAGTTCAGTCTCCTTCTGTTTCAGCTAGCCTCTCTTTACCTTACGAATCTATTAAACTGATTAGCATGAAGCTTCTTACACCTAACGAATTAGATTATGTGCGCGAACAAGGAGCGCAAGGACGCAGGCAGCTCGCTGAAACATTTCAGCTGTCAAAAAGTTATCATATTACCATGACTAAAAGAGAGTCTCTTATTTAAAAGAGGTTCTTTTTTTATTTCTGCTATTGAAATAGAGCCACGTAGAATATACTCCTTATTTACGTGTAACTCACGTTCACATACTTTTTTAAAGCTGCTTTTCATATGAGCGTACTATTTTTGATTCGTGGTATATTTTGCTATAGTAAAAAAGAAGATATAAAAAAGGAGATGGACGTTAGACATGGCAGAAAAAGTGCAGATTGGAAAATCCGAATTATATGTTAATCCTATTGGACTTGGAACAAACGCTGTAGGAGGACATAACTTATATCCTAACCTAAACGAAGAAGTCGGCAAAGACCTTGTTCATAAGGCGCTAGATAATGGCATAAACCTACTTGATACAGCGTTCATTTATGGTCCTAAACGTTCTGAAGAATTAATTGGCGAAGTGCTAAAAGAACGCGGGAATCGTGAAGAAGCGGTGATCGCTACAAAAGGAGCACATAAAATTGTTGGAGATGAAGTACTGCTAGACAATTCTCCTGCATTTTTAAAACAGTCGGTTGAAGATAGCTTAAAACGCCTTCAAACAGATTATATCGATTTATATTATATTCACTTTCCAGATAAAAACACACCTAAAGACGAAGCGGTTGGTGCGTTAAAAGAATTAAAAGATGAAGGTAAGATCCGTTCTATTGGCGTATCAAACTTCTCGTTAGATCAGTTAAAAGAAGCAAATAAAGATGGTTATGTAGAC
Source organism: Priestia sp. FSL W8-0524 (assembly GCF_038005965.1). Taxonomy (NCBI): domain Bacteria; kingdom Bacillati; phylum Bacillota; class Bacilli; order Caryophanales; family Bacillaceae; genus Priestia; species Priestia sp. FSL W8-0524. The sequence goes on along the minus strand of NZ_JBBOUG010000001.1, from coordinate 746,469 downwards.
GTGGTACAAGGCCAATATAACTTAATTCAGCGAGAAGCAGAAAACGATATTTTACCTTATACGGCTGCAAACCGCATTTCATTTATTCCATACTTTCCGCTAGCTGCTGGTTTACTTGCTGGGAAATATGATAAAAATACAAAGTTTAATGACCTGCGCGAAGATATGCCTCATTTTATCGGCGAAGCATTTCAGCAAAATCTAGAAAAAGTAGAGCGTCTTCGTCAAATCTCTAGCTCGAAAGGCGTAGAAGTAGCTCACCTTGTTCTGGCTTGGTACTTAACGCGCGATTCAATTGATGTATTAATTCCAGGAGCAAAACGCGCTGATCAAGTACTTGATAACTTAAAAACATTAGATGTTCAGCTCACTTCTTCTGAAATTAAAGACATTGATCATATTTTTAAATAATATAAAAAGAGCTTTGCCATAGGTAAAGCTCTTTTTTCTATACAATTCCGCTGACTAATAGAACAAAAGCTGTAAAGAAGAATCCCATCTGTACAAAGCTTGTTACGTACTCTTTCGTTTCTTGTTTGTATTTCCATTCATCTATACTTTTTAACAAAATATTCACGACTAAAAATAGGAAAGATACGATATAAGGCTCTACAAACATAAAGATCATATCAAATAACAGACAAAGAACAAAAGCTATCGTCACATATTTATCCCATCGGCCTAAAGCTAGACTTTCATACTCATATTTTCCCCAAAATTTGCTGCGAGGGATATCAAGGACTTTTCTCAAGATAACGTCTGCTAAGACCGCTGCTGCTACAAGTATTATTAATATATACATTGCCATCCCCCCTTCCTTTTTATGGTATCATTTCAACTCGTTTCTGTTAAGGTCTCAGCTACAAAGTGCTTAAACTGCTTTGTTTCTTCCGTTTCACCTTTTGTTACGATATACGTATGTGAAGAAGGCCGGATAATTTTTTGCTGTGAAATGACGCTTAACGTTTGATTTTCAACTTCCTTTTTCACCATAGAAAATGGCAAATAAGATACGCCTAAACCTTCTTCAATAAAGCGCTTTGTAATTTCTACTTGCGTCACAGGAAGCAGCTGAATGTGAGGATAACAAGCCTTGATTTGAAGGAGTAAATCTTCCCAATAAACAGGATGATTATTCGTAAGCAGCCGGTAGGAAGATAACAGCTCCTGTTCCGTACGTGCCTCTGCAGAAAACGGGGCAACTAAGACTGCTTTTTCTTTATGAATTAACTCATAAAAAACGTCTGCCTGACCCGGAAGCATCCTTGTTAATCCAACATCTGACCTTCTGTCGCTGATGTCTTTTCCCACTTGAAACGAATTTGTGATATTAACCGTTACTTCAATATGGGGATATCTCTCTACAAATTGTTTGATGAGGCTTGGTAAAACAGATGCTGCTATTTGAGGAGCAGCGGATATAGTCAGTTTTCGGTTATATCCTTGCTTCCATAACTTAAAATTTCCTACTCCTTCTTCATATGCCCTCACCATTTTTTGAGCATGAGGCAAAAAAAAGCGTCCTGCCTCAGTCAGCGTGATGTATTTACCTTTTTTTTCAAAAAGCTCAGCACCTAACTCTTGCTGCAGTCGCTGAATATGCTTTGATACAGCAGGCTGTGTTAAAAATAAATCTTCAGACGCTTGCCTGAAATTTTCATAAGAAGCCGCTATGATGAATGTTTTTAACCATTTGATCTCCATTTTCTTCTCTCCATCTCTTTCTATTCATAACAAACTGGAATCAATACTGCTTATTTTTGTTTATTTTCTTTTCTACCAAACTTCTATACGATATATGTATCTCAATATTACCAAATAAAGGAGCTGTAAAAATGAAAAATAACGTGAAAGAAAAATTTAATGCTCATGCTTCTCAGTATGATGAGCAGCGCCGCAAACTTATTCCTTGTTTTTTTGATTTTTATTCCATTCCCGTTTCTCTTCTTCACTTTTCAAATAAGCCGCTTCGCGTACTTGATATCGGAGCAGGTACGGGATTGTTTTCTTCTTTTGTCAAAGAAAGATACCCAGATGCTCATTTCACGTTGATTGACGTGTCAGATCAAATGCTTGAAAAAGCCAAGGAGCGCTTTAAAAACGAACAGAATATGGAATTTATTGTATCAGATATAACAAGCTACGAATTTGAACACTCATTCGACATTGTGATTTCTTCACTTGCTATTCATCATTTAGAAGACGAACAAAAGCAAAAGCTGTATGGTCAAATTTATCATTTACTGCATACAGGAGGAATATTTATTAATGCCGATCAAGTATTAGGCCATTCTTCTATTATTGAAGAGTTATATAAAAAAGACTGGAGTGAAAGAATTGCCGCAAGCGGATTAACGCATGAGCAAATTAAGGCTGCTCATGAACGTACGAAGTTAGATAAAATGGCAACTTTACATGACCAGTTAAATTGGCTAACAGCAAGCGGGTTTAGCACGGTGGATTGCATCTATAAATTTTTTAATTTTGTTGTAATGTATGCTCAAAAATAACGGTTTAAAAACTACTTGTCTCTTTGCAAGTAGTTTTTTTACTCTGTTCCTCCCTATATTCGAATAAGAATATTTATCTATTTCCACAAAACTACGCATACTTCTTTTCCAGTTTCGTATATCTAATAATAGCTTCGTTCTCCTGAACTTTTGAATTTTTTGTACATAAAACCCATATAAAGTATTTTTATACTATTTTATGTCTTTTTATGGTATAAAAAATACAACTATGTTACAATATGATTACAAAACAATCTATATAACGCTTTCATTTCTTTACACGAAAATGAAGAACTGGAAAGGATGTGCTGCTTATGTAAATGTGAATCCGCTAGATTAGTAAACTTATATTCTTAAAGTTGTACAAATCATCAAGAAAAACTTAGTTATTCTTATTATTATAAATTCCCGCTAGTAAAGTCTTTCTACTTAATTATTTCCTTATTAAGCGCATACATACAGGTATAGAAAATGCAGCTATTCGTCTTTTATTTTATTAGTGAAGAATTTATAGCACTGCTCAAAGCACCATACGTTTTTCATTAATGCAGCCTAAGGAGGCGCAGCACATGGCAAATAGAATATCAAGAACAACAATCGTACTCATAGCGGCTATTCTAGCTCTAGCCTGCTTGTTTGTAGGCGTTCCAAAAACAGAAGCTGCTTCAACACCATCTCATTTAATTATCATTAACAAAGCAACAAATAAACTCGCTTATTACCAAAATGGTTCACTTGTCCGAACGTTTTCAGTCGCAACAGGACGCACGCAGTCTCTTACACCAGAAGGGCATTTCAAAGTAGTGAATAAAATTGTCAATCGCCCTTATTACTCAGGGAACATTCCTGGTGGAGACCCTAGAAATCCTCTTGGCAACCGCTGGCTGGGTCTAAATGCGAGAGGTACATACGGCACGACGTATGCTATTCATGGAAATAATAATCCTGCTTCCATTGGCAAATATGTAAGCAGCGGATGCGTTCGTATGTACGATGAAGAAGTGGCATGGTTATTTAGTAAAGTGACCGTCGGTACACCGGTTGTGATTACAACTTCTTCTAAATCATTTAATGACATTGCAGCAGCAAACGGGTACAACGTTTCTGGAAACTCAGGTTCTACTCCAGCTCCTTCTACAGGAACTGTTTTAAAGAAAGGCAGTAAAGGAAATGCAGTTAAAGAACTTCAGCAGAAGCTAACTTCACTTGGCTATAACACAAAAGGTACGGACGGTGTGTTCGGTGCCAATACAGATTCAGCTGTGCGTAAGTTCCAAAAAGACCACGGCTTAACGGCTGACGGTATTGTTGGTCCATCAACGTATAAAGCTTTAGGAAACCCTGGAACCAACCCGACACCAACAAATCCGACAAATCCAAAGCCAACAAATCCACCAGCGGATACAACAATTAACACAAAACAAACGCTTAAAAAAGGCAGCAAAGGCAGCAATGTTCAAGCTCTTCAAAAGAAATTAACGGCGCTTGGCTATGATACAAAAGGCACGGACGGTATTTTCGGCGCCAATACTGAAGCTGCTGTACGTAAGTTTCAAAAAGACAATAAGCTAGCAGTGGACGGCGTTGCCGGACCTAATACGTTAACTGCTATTTCTAAACGCTAATAGAGCCTGAAATCAGGCTCTGTTTTTTTTATTTATAAACCTCTTTTTACACGGACTCCTTAATGAACCATTACGCCGTCTTTCTTTTCTACCACATACTTAATCAATTGATAAACCGTTCTCATAAGAATTTGCTGCTGATAGATATCGTTTTTGGCAGGAATCACACTTTCTATGACCCTGCTATATTTATACGGCTGATCGTCTTCTTTTTCTTTATAAAGAGCTAGCCAGTCATTACGGGTATTTTCAAGCAGCTGTTCGTTGAAATAGGAATAAACGACGGTTGCGAACTCACCTGCCAACTCTTGAATAACCTGCTGTCGGTCGGTGACCGAATGATAGGTACTTGACCATCCAGACGGCTGACTTAAAAAATGCTCATACACAGATGAAATAACGGCGGACGCAATAGCTGGTACCGGTCCTTCATTCTCTCCTAAGGAAATGTTTAAACACGTTTCTCTGTCCATATAAGGAATGTTCAGCGACTCCATTGCTTCATAAAAAGCCTGCGAGACAGTCAAGTTTAAATAAATAGGATGCAGCTCTTGCTGCTTTTTTCTCGTTTCTGATACTAAAGCTGTCTTTAAGTCTTTATATAGAAAGTGACTCTCTTCGGATTCTTCGTGTACACATTCTAAAATAGACGTATTCCCTACTGTTAAATAGTAGTAAAGTTGCTTTCTCATAAGAGATGAAACGCTTTTAAGCGCACCATCTATCATTTTAGCCATGGCATGTTTTTTAGCATAACCCGTACGGCAGCTTGGAGAGGTAAGTAAATCTCCGTGTGTAACACAAACGTTTACCTTAGCACCGTGCCCATGTACGATGAGCTGCTGAAGAAATTGAATATCTAATTCTTTAAGCCCATGATGTACGTATAAAATAGAAGCTGCTTGTTTAAAAGAATCGTGGATGGTGCCCGTATATTCAACAGATAGATGCTCGCAAATCGCTACCCCTTTTTTAAAAGAAAAAGGGCCGGAAACTTCAATTCTACGAAACAATGGATAAATAAGGCGTCCGTTATTTTCTTCTTCTTCATTTGTTAGCGGATCAAAGAAAGACAGCTCTTTTGCTGTGAGACGGCAGGATATTGGCCAGTCGTCTTCTCCTATTTCCCACGTTCCTTCCTTGTATTCTCTCAACCGAGATTCAATTGCCAGAAGCATTTGCTCAGTGATCTTCCTACATTCAAGCCGCTTATGCCATACCTCTGCAAAATCTCTTCCTTCTTGATCAACAGCGTCTTTTACTGTTTCACTTTCTCGTTTAATTGCATCTACAAATTGTTTGAATGAACTATTTTCGTCGCTCATTCTTAAAGGAACATCATCATTAAAATAACGGGCTTTGTATGGAATATCTCCCAAAAGAGCGCGCAGATTAAAAGAGGAATCTCCGTGTAATAACTCAAAGACCAAGTCATAATCCGTGCCTCCTTCAGCATACACTTCAGCGCTTCTTAGTAGGATATTCTCCACTTTCCTTTGCACTTCACTTCGCGTAAAAAAAGAGACGGCAGCTTCATAGTGTTGGGAATCCTTCACCTTATACGTAGCAGAATAAGCGCCTTTACTGCCTATTCCTAGAAAGCCGCACTCCTTTTTTATACCAAGAAGCTGGCGGATTAAAGATGTTTTGCCGCTTCCTTGTTCTCCTATTACATGAACGTACTCATACTCGCTGTCAATTTGTTCGCTTGTCTTTTTTTCAATATCGTTATAAAAAGCATTCACTACTCGTTCATCATACCTTGCTTTTGCTCTTCCTTTTGCAGTACTTGTCCAAAAATCCTGCACTCTCAGCAGTTCATTCATCTCTTCAACCAACATGTCAATTTCATCGTGTTGCTCTGTATACATAAACCGTTTAACAAACGGGTGCGATCTTCCTCTTTCATCTTTTTTAAACGGATGCTGAAACATAATTGACCAGCCTTTTCGCGTAGGAGACTGACAGGCTTTTGCACGAAAAACTTTCATTCATTTCCCCTTCTTTCCCTAACATTGTCCTATTTGAAATGTATGGCTTTTAAAGGGGGGATATGTCTATCATTTTCCTCTTTTTAGAAGGATTTTTCCTGCATTTATCGAAGTAATTAATTGAGGGGATGGGAGAATGTTGACAAAAATTGTGAAATGCAGCATACCGACTGATAAAAAAGCATCTTTTTCATATACGCAACAGCATTGGGCTGCTCTTGCACACGTGAATGGTTTCATTGGCCAATTAGGGGGTTGGAACGTGGAAGATGAAACAGATGCTTGTATTCTAGCTCTGTGGGAAGATGGAACAACTTATCAAGAATTCATGAAGCATACTCATGATTCTATTTTTTATAAAAGCAAGCAGGATCAAACATATACGAATTTGGACGTTTCAACATCAGATCCGTCCTACTTCATCGGAGCACGCTACAATTATTATAGAAGCAGCGCCATTGAAAGCCGTTATTTAGTAAAGACGGAAATTGAAGTCGATTTTTACGACAAAGAAGATATTCATGAGATGGTAAAAAGCTTGATAAATCCTTCTTATCGCTGTTTATCTCACGTTGTATCACCAATCGAGCATAGCAAGCTTGTCATTTTTTCATTATACGGATCTGCTTGTCCGCAAAAAACAATTGATACTTTCGTTCATCCAAATGTACTGAACGCGTCTCAATACATATATCAATTAGAGAAAAATTGGAACGTTCTTTCCAATTAAAAAATAGAAGCCTAGGCCCGACGCCAAAGCTTCTATTTTTTTATGATATGAACCTCTTGTTTTTGTACGGTAATGACTTCCTCCGTCATTCCTACAAACAAACCGCTTTCTACTACGCCTGGAATCATTGTAAGCTGTTTTTCCAGCACAGCAGGATTTTCAATTTCTGAAAAATGGCAGTCTAGAATATAATTTCCGTTATCAGTGATAAACGGCGTATGATCATCTAAAAGCCTAAGCTGCGGTACACAACCTGCACTGCGAATATGCTTCGCCGTCATTTCCCAGCCAAAACGTATAACTTCAACAGGAAGAGGAAAAGCTCCTAGCGTCTTCACTATTTTCTTAGAATCCGCAATCACGATAAACCGCTTCGCTGCGTACGCAATCATTTTTTCTCGAAGCAGCGCGCCTCCTCCTCCTTTAATTAAAGAAAGCTCGCTATCCACTTCATCCGCTCCGTCAATTGCTATATCAATATATTCAACATCTGCTAAGGTAACAATAGGAATACCTAGTTTCCTTGCCAGTTCTTCTGTTTTTTGAGAAGTAGGAACCGCTTTGATGTTTAATCCATTTTTTACTCGTTCACCTAGTTTGACAATTGTATAATAAGCTGTTGAACCTGTTCCTAGCCCTACAATCATTCCATCTTCAACAAATTGTGCTGCTTTTTCACCAACTGCTTGTTTTTCAATCATACGAAGGCCTCCTTACTCATATTGTACCCGTTTACATAAAAAAGCAAAAGCATTATGAATCCTTACGAAAAAACTCAGCTGACTATTCAGCTGAGTTTTTTTGAAACTGTGTATTTAGAAGAATTTTTTCTACCCAATACTGCTGTTTTGTACTGTTTGTCTGTTCGCTGCTTCTGAGTTCAAACGTATAGTAAATATACCTGCTTGAATAATCATCATTCACATAAGCATGATAAATGCTATGCTTTCCATCTCTTGTTTGTTTTTTCACATAAATCGTTGCATTTTTACCTTTTAACATGTAATCAGGCTGAAACGCATCCATTTTTTTTTGAGCTGCTTTACTTTTTTTCTTAGAAAATAAAGCCGTTATTTTCCCAGCATTGTATGAATCATTTTCCTTCGTTGATGCTGTCCATACTTCACTTTCATCTTCACTGCTTTTATAAGAAGATTTATGAATAACATACTGAAGCGGAAACCACATGCTATATTGATTGGTATCCGAAGTAAATAATTCAAATCCATTGTCTGTTTGTTCATGATCGACCAAAAACGTACTCGTAAACTTATCTGCCTGGGCTTCACTTTTAAATTTCCCGCTTTGAAACAGCCAAATTCCTACGGCAATGACCAATGCTCCAGCTACTGATGCGGCTTTTTTTCGATCCATTGTTTCCACACACCTTTTAATACCCCTTTAACTTTCGATAATACCATATTCATGTTTACATCGTCATAAGGAGAAATAACCAAAGGATTATCAGAGCGCACATGCTAATTTAACTAGAAAAATAAACTTTTTTACAATAGTAAATTGGATAACAAGCGCTGAGCTAACAGCCGGTTTGCTTTGCCGGGCTCTATCGTATACGTTAGTAATTCCTGCTTTTCAGCTTCCGCTTTTATCAAACATTCACCCTTTGGAGAAAGAAGAGAAGTTGTACTTTTTTGGTTCTCTAAGGCATAATTCACGCTTGCAAAATAAATACCATTCTCCGTACTTCTTGCAATCATTGCATAATCATAAAACTTCGGATCTGGTACTTCACCAGTAAACTGTGGATGAAACACAATGCTTGCTCCTCTTACAGCAGCCCATCGAACAGTTTCAGGATAGCGCCATCCCTCGTGGCAAATAACAATACCGAATTTCACGCCGTTTATTTCAAACAACTGGCGGCCATTTCCAGGCTTATAACCAAATTGATCTTCTGCTGGATCGATTTGATTTTTAGTTTGATACCCTAATTCTTTTCCATTTTCATCAATTACAAAAGCAGTTAAATGCATTCCAAGTTCGTCACGCCATTCCAGTGGTAAAATTACGTTGAGCTTTAACTGTTTGGCAAGAAACTTAACTTTATAAAGCGCATTTTGTTGAATTTCGTGATTGTATGTCTCAACTTCAAAACCAACTCCTCTAAGTCCCGGCACAATTGATTCTGGAAAACATACAAGGTTACATCCTTCTTCTGCTGCTTGTTTCATACAATTTTCTACCGTTGCTATACCCTCTGCGGCTGACTTTGGAAATCTCACTTGCGCTAACCCAATTTTCATTCATTGCTCCTCCACTTCCAACATCATAAAAAACTCATGCTACTAGCGTAACATGAGTTTTTTATCTTTACGTAAATAATTTAATTTGCTGGCGGCTTAATCTTTAATCTGCTGTTCCTTTGCTTCTCCAATCGCTTTTTTTAAATGTCCGTCATGTTTATCAAGCAGCCGGTGCACTTCATCACCTTCTATAGAAGTAAGAAGCGCAAGGATAGCGGCTTTTGGCGTTTTGTATGTTTGTAAACTTTCCGCTGCCTCTTCTGATGAGACGCCTGTTAGTTCTGCAATAATATTTTTAGCACGCTGTACGAGTTTATCATTAGTCGGCTGTACGTCTACCATTAGATTGCTGTAGACTTTACCGATTTGAATCATAGAAGCGGTCGTCAGCATATTAAGAACAAGCTTTTGAGCAGTTCCGGCTTTCATTCTTGTAGAACCTGTTACAACTTCCGGCCCTGATTCTGCTACTATTGCATATTTTGCTTCTTGTTCCATAGCTGATTGAGGAGAATTTACAACGCAGCCCGTTACTGCCCCCAGGCTGTTTGCATACGCAAGCGCTGAGAGTGTATAAGGAGTTCTTCCACTTGCAGCTATCCCTACAAGAATATCTTTATTTGATAAATTAATCGCTTTCAAATCTTCTATCGCTTGTTTCTTATTATCTTCTGCTCCTTCTAACGCATGCCGGAGCGCCTTGTCTCCCCCGGCTATGATCCCAATTACTTGTTCGGCAGGTGTACCGAATGTTGGTACACATTCAGATGCATCTAACACGCCTAGCCGCCCGCTTGTACCTGCTCCGATATAAATCAGACGTCCTCCTTGTTTAAAAGCACTGACAATTTCATCTACTAACAGAGCAATAACAGGCAGCACCTTATTGATTGCCTGAGGCACTTGGTGATCTTCTTCATTAATTTTTTTTACAATTTCCAGGCTTGATAATTCATCAATGTTTAACGTTTGCGGATTGCGTTTTTCTGTTAAGATATGATTTAAGTTCACTGTGATCCCCTGCCTTTTCCACGATCATTTTTTCTCTATTGATACTCTTTCATGAACAGCTGATAAGCTCCTTTAGCAGATGATACTCGCTGTGTTGCCCACTGGATATAGTTTATTTCTTTTTCACATGTTTTTTTATAAACATTAAACACTTCTGGAACTTCCGTTAAAATGCTGCCTTTGCATGCCAGCAAGCAGCTCCCTTCAAACCGCTGTTTCTTATACAAATGAAGAGTCATGTTTGCAAGGTTCTTTCCAGCCCGTTGAAGAATGTCACTTGCTTCTTGTTTACAATTTCTCGCTTGATTTACAACAAGCGGAGTGAGTGAAGCAACTTCTGATTTAGGAGATGAATAGACAAACTTTTTTATATCGTGTATGGTGTCTGCTTTTACATGTTGCAAGATTGTCTGACTAAGGCTGCTGTACGGACGGTTTTGATCATGCTCTTTCGTCAGCAATATCAGTGCTTGAAGACCAATCCAATATCCGCTTCCTTCATCTCCAAGAAGGTGTCCCCACCCTCCACCGTATTCATACACTCCATCTTTTTTACCAATGCTGACAGCTCCAGTTCCTGCAATGGTTAAAATCCCTTCTTTTCCATGCAGTAGTGCTTCATGTGCAATCATGGCGTCATCATATAAACCTACTTCTACTTGATAACGATTATAAAAATATCGTTTTATTTCTTCTTTGGATAATGCTTTACTTCCAGCAAGTCCTAGTGAAATGCCTTTGCATGTATGACCAGCAAGCTCAGTTTTGCACGCCATAATACATTCATCAATATGAGTAATAGCCGTGTTGTAATTAATGAGTAAATTGCCGTAACCGCTTTTTGAAGCACCGAGCTGTTGGCCGTCTAAGCTGTACGCAACGGCTTCTGTTTTTGTTCCCCCGCCGTCAATACCAATAATATAGTCCATTTCATCACCGCTCACAAAAAGCAAATTTATCCCATGGCTGCAGTTCATTTAATAAGAAAATTTCCTCTTCCGCAATGCGGCCTACTACGTTTGTTTTACCTGAGTTCTCCATGTCTAACAGCGCAATTTGCAGCTCTCCTTTGTACTGACCGTAGAGTTCATTTTCTATTAAAATATCGCCTCTTCGAATGGAAGGAGTATGCGTAGGCTTGAATTCTTCTTTTTTATATTTTACTCGACTTTGCGTAGAGCGAATTAAATAATCCGATACGTCTCCGCGGTAAAAATGAAACTCTTCTAGCACAATTTTTTTCTCAAGCTCGGTAATCGTATCATACAGGTTCACATTAAAGGTAAAGCGCTCTTGCTGAACAACATCACGCAGCGACTTCATTTCTTCTTCCGATGCATAAGCATTCGCAATGATTGCACAATCAATTAATCCCGTTTTAAAAAGATGCTTAGCCTGCACGTCGATTGGAAGCGTGCGATGCATTTCAAGCGTACAAAGCCCTTCAGTAACAGGCCACGGTCCAAAAGTAGCGCTTGGTGAATTAATAAACGCTGCTGTTTCAAGGTTATGTTCTTTAAACAACGCTGAACACTTCATAAAGTGATCATACGACAATCCCGCATATCGATGAGGATAGAAGTTGTGCGACCCCAATAGCTGTTTTCGATTCGGCTGGTAACTTAAAATATTATCAACATACTTTGTTGCATTACTCATATTAATTTCAATTTTTAAGCCGTATGGATTAAAGGTCATAATGGACTCTTCATTTCCCGTATAGCCTAGATCAAGACGAATAGCATAAGCCCCTAATTCTTGAAAAAAAGATAGATCATCATAAGAAATGCCAAGCGCTCCAAATACGCGAGGAGCGATATCCACTACTACTTCCATCTCTAGCTCATTGGCAAACTCAATGATTTCTTTAAAATTTGCCATTACTTTTTTCTGATCGCCTTCAACAGAAAGCAAGCACGTAAAAATGCGGGTAAATCCGTATTGATGCGCAAGTGCTATATACGCTTTATCTTTTTCCACAGTCGAATGTTCCGGATAAATCGCAATACCTAGCTTTTTCATTGATTTTCGCCTTCTTTTTTAAATTTTTTAATAAGCTTAATCATATGTTCAATTAATTTTTGCTCTGAAATAGCCGTCATTAAATGATCTTGTGCGTGAATTAAAAGCAGCGACTTTTCAATTGTTTTTCCGTTCAATTCACGTTGAATAAGCGCAGTTTGCGTTTTATGAGCATGGCTGAGCTCTTCTTGAGACTGCTTTAAAAGTTCGTCAGCTTTATTAAAATCATAATCTTCAGCTGCTTCTAACGCTTCATATGCCAGTGACCTAGCATTTCCTCCGTATGCAATAAGTTCAAAAATTTCATTTTCCATATTTGCTGCTTCTGTCATTTCTTCCATCCCCTTTTTTATAGTGGTGCAGGCGTAATGTTTCCTAATATTACAGGAGACAAAGCACCGGTTGCACTTGGTACATTGCTTGGATAACCTGCAAGTGTTTCATTTGCGAGCACCGCAAAAGCTACGGCTTCTTTTGCTTCTGAAGACATCCCTATTTCTTCTTGTGTATACACGCTGCAGCGCTTCCCTAGCTTGGCTTTAATCATATTCATCAGCGTATTGTTATAACTTCCGCCTCCTCCAATAATCACTTCGTCAATAGAATAGGCAGGAAAAATAAATGTTTCATAGTGATGTACAATGGATGATGCCGTGAACATGGTAATCGTAGCTAGCAAATCTTCTTTTTTATGGTTGCTATATTTCTCTAGCAGTCTCCTTGTGTACTGTGTACCGAACAGCTCTCTTCCCGTCGATTTAGGAGGAGAAAGGTTCATGTAATCATGGTTCATACAGTCTTCTAAAAGCTCTGAAATAATAGTTCCTCCAGCTGCTAAACACCCATTTTCATCAAATGAAACATGAAAAAGCTGCTGACACGCTTCATCTATCATCATATTTCCCGGCCCCGTATCAAAAGCTACTACGGGTATAGGAGAGTGTTTTGGCGGAATCAACGTTACATTCCCAATACCTCCAATGTTTTGAAGCAGCCTTGTACGATCAGCGTGGCTGTACAAAATTCGTTCGGTGTGAGGAACTAACGGAGCACCTTGCCCGCCCGCTGCCATGTCCATCACTCTGAAGTTTGCCACTACCTTCGTTTTAGTTTCATAGGCAATAACAGCGGGCTCTCCAATTTGGAGTGTAGACATCGCTGTATTTCCTGAAGCATACGGCTGATGGTAAATGGTTTGACCATGCGATCCGATGACATCTACTTGTTCAAGAGAAAACCCGGCTTCTTGGCACACTCTTTTCACTGCATCTGCAAACGCGTAGCCAAGTTTAAAATTCAAGCTGCAGATCAGCTGTACATTTGAATGTTCGAGAGAAAGCGCCTGTTCAATTTCTTTTTTTAACGGCGGTGAAAACGGCATGGTAATGAACTGAAGAAGCTTAACTTTACTTCCATAGCCGCTTCCTTCAATCTCCACAAGAGCTGCATCAATTCCGTCCAGTGACGTTCCTGACATAAGTCCAACGGCATACATACTACGCATTCACTTCCTTAAAAAAAGCGGGTAAATACTTGCGATGAGCTTGAAGCAGTTCGTCTAAGACCGCCTTAGCCAGTTCGTCACTTGGAACAAGCGGATTAATGGTCAGGGCAACCAGCGCTTTTTCGTAAGATCCTGTAACCGCAGCTTCTGCTCCTACTCGTTCAAACGATTTAATTTGCTGCACGAGTCCATTCACTTCTACCGGAAGTTCACCGACAGCGAGTGGGACTGGTCCTTGCTTTGTTACCACGCAATTCACTTCAACCGCAGATTCGTTTGGAAGTGAGGAAATAGCGCCATTGTTTCTTACATTTAATGTTTGGATATCACCTTTATCGTTATAAATGGATGAAATTAAATTACATGCGGCATCGCTGTAGTAAGCGCCTCCTCGTTTTTCCAGCTGCGGAGGCTTAGTTTCTAGATTTGGATTTTTGTAGAGTTCAAAAAGCTCTCCTTCCAGTACTTTGACCACTTCAGCGCGCGTAGTACCTGACTGAAAGGCCACAAGCTCTTCTGCTACTATTTCTTTTGTTTTATAGTAGTAGCGGTGATAAGGACATAAAATCACGCCAAGAGCTTCCAAAAAATCCGGTTGCCACGGAATAGGAGCTATGTTTCTCATTGTTACTTGAGACTTTGGATCACTTAAAAGTTGAATGACTTCTTGCGTTACTTCCTTTCCTTTTGCATACACATGCAGCCCATATACCAAGTGATTTAACCCTGCAAATTCAATGTGCACATCTTCTTTTTCGATTTGAAGCAAGCTGGCGATTGAGTTTGTCATATGTACAGGCAGGTTACAGACTCCTACTACTTTAGAATGCTTTCCGTAGCGAAGCAGCGCCTCCGTTACCATACCGGCAGGGTTTGTAAAATTAATAAGCCAGGCGTTTGGACAAATTTCGTGTATTTCCTCGGCAATTTTCAACAAAACGGGGATTGTTCGCAAGCCCTTAAATAATCCTCCCGCCCCGTTTGTCTCTTGACCAATCATTCCGTACTTAAGAGGGATGCGTTCATCTTGAATACGCGCATCAAGCTGGCCTACTCTAAGCTGTGTCGTTACAAAATCAGCATTTATTAACGCTTTTTTTCGATCAAGCGTTAAATGAATTTCCATATCAACACCTGCTTTTTTGACCATTCTTCTAGCAAGTGCTCCTACAATTTCAAGCTTCTCTTTTCCTTCTTCAACATCTACAAGCCACAGCTCTTGAATTGGAAGCTCATTGTACCTTTTAATAAACCCTTCGACCAATTCAGGTGTATAGCTTGATCCTCCCCCTATTGTCACTACTTTCATTCCTTGTCCCTCCTTGTTAAAAAACGGCTAAATATGTAACGGCTGTGCACCCTGCCCCGAGCAAAACAAAGCGTATACAAACAGCGGTTTTAGATAAAGCTGCTGTTGAAAGCCGAATAGAAATAAATGTTGTAAGCAAAGCTGCTGACAGACTTGTAATGGCAAATAAACTATGCTGCGCTGACAAACCAGCATACTGCAGCAAAGGTGTAAAAATAACGTTACAAAGAACCATGGTCAACAGAAATAAAAACACGGTTTTATATCGAAATCGAACAAACATTGATCTTCACTCCTATTAAAGAGATAGAAGCCAAACAAGTTGGCTTCTCTTTCTTTACATTTGAACTGAGCTATCGGATGGTGTAACCGTTGCTTCATCGCTTCTTTCCATTTCAACCATCTTTCGGTCGTACATTTTAAAGAACGGAAGATAAATCACAACAGAAATAGCAATATTGACAACGACCAGTACAACCGCCCGCCAGTCTCCTCCGGTCGATAGATATGCCCCAATCGGCGCCGGGAGCGTCCAAGGAACCATTACGTATGTTGGAGTAATAAGGCCTGTCGCCGTTGCTGCGTATGAAATGATCGTTGTAATAATCGGGATGATAATAAAAGGAATAATTAAAATAGGATTTAAGACAATTGGCAAACCGAAAATAATTGGTTCGTTAATATTAAAAACCGCTGGAATAAAAGATGTCCTAGAAAGCGCTTTTGAATATTTAGATTTTGAGAAAAACAGCATTGCTAAAGCAAGGCCTAGCGTTGCTCCAGATCCTCCGATCCAAACAAACCATTGAAAGAACGTTTCGGGTGCAATATACGGGAGCGTTGAAGCTCCGTCTGCTACCGCTTCAGCATTTTTCGCTAAATATACTTCCCATACAGGCCGTGCCACTGTCCCAACAACTGAGACGCCGTGAATACCAAATGACCAGAAAAACGTAATTAAGAATACCGGTATTAATACTCCTGCTAAACTATCTCCTGCCTCTACAAGCGGAGCAACTAGTTTATCAACTAAATGATGAAGATCGATACCTAAAACAATTGTAATAATGGTCATAAGTACAACAACAATCGCAACTGGAATTAGCGCTTCAAAAGACCTCGATACTGAAGGTGGCACTTGCTCCGGCATTTTAATGGTGACATTTTTTGCTTTACAAAACCTGAGAATCTCGACTGATAAAATCGATACAATCATCGTCACAAATAAACCATGTCCTCCAAGGTTGGTCATTGGAAGCATAAACCCTTCTTCTTCAATCAGCTTTGGAGTCACCGTAAGAAGTAGTGCAGCAACTGCAATTTGTGCTCCTGACAGCGGATCGAGATTATAGCTTTTGGACAAGTTATACCCTATCCCAAAGGCTATATATAAAGACATAATAAACATCGTTACGCGATACGGTATTAAAATGTTGGCGCTGTTATCAGCTGCCCATTTCGCAATTGTGCTATCTTGCGGCACAGGCGGAAATGCTAAAATTAAGAAAAAACTTCCGATAATGATAAACGGCAAAGCGGAAATAACACCATCACGAATGGCTTGAAGATGCCGCTGTTCTGATAACCTGGCCATGGGTCCCGATAAATTGTTCTCTAAAAACGACACAAATTTGCTCATATACCCTTTCCCCCTCTATATTCTCCCCTTGTGTAATAAACCCCTTATTTATTTAAAAAGCAGGAAGAAACCTGCTTTCCTTAGCTAACGAGCTGTTGAACCGTTTTATAAAGCGTCGGACCTCCAAGCGGCGTATAAGCCTGCGGCGGAATGGGCCCGCATGGAACAGAAGCTTTATCCGCTTCCGCTTTCACTGCGTTAAACCGGTGACGAATCTGCGGTGCAACCATTACAACGTCCCAGCCCTTTTGAATTTCCTCTGCCACTTCATTTGTCCCAATTGCCAGCACTTCCATATCCGTTCCGTGCTTTTGTGCTTCTGTTTTTAATGCTTTCACCACAATCGCACTTGACATTCCTCCAGAACATACAAACAATACCTTCATTTTCTCGTTTCCCCCTACCTCTTGATTTTTTGAATTACATTATGTGTATCGATTATGCGTTCAAACACTTGATTGCCTTTTTGAATACATAACCGTATAAACATCGCATCTACAATGGCTAGCTGAGCAATACGAGCGCTCATCGTTCCAATTCGAATATGCTGCTCTTCTACTGAAATAGTCAGCAGAATATCAGCTAATCTAGAAGCTGGAGATGATCCGTGCTGCGTTAGCAAAATAACCGCTGCCCCTTTATCTTTGGCTATTTGCATCAGCTCCACCACTTCTTTTGTTTGACCGGAAGTCGATACTACAAACAGCACGTCATCTTTTGTCATATTCGTAGCCATCACCATTTGAACATGACTATCTAATGAAAACAGCGCTGAAATATCAATTCGAAGCAGTTTATACTGCGCATCGAGCGCAACTACAGATGATCCCCCTGCTCCGTATAAAAACACTCGTTTCGCTCTATGAATAGCTTCCGCAGCTGCATCAATTGCAGAAGAGCTCACTAAACGACTCGTGTTCATAAGTGCGCTCATACTTTTGCTCATGACTTTTTCAAGCACAGCTTCGGTCTCGTCTTCAAAATTAACCGGAAGATTCGGCAGCTGCTCGTTATTCACCTTATGGGCATCTTTTGCTAATTCAATCTTTAATTCTTTAAAACTATTAATCCCTACACGCTGACAAAAGCGGATAATCGTAGCTTCGCTGCACTGACACTGCTTAGCTAGCTGTTTGGTCGTTAAGTTCAACGTGGTCGTAGGATTTTCTAACACGTAATCAGCTACTCTTCCTTCAGCAGGACTGTAATGATTCATTTGTGCATCGATTAAAGTAAGTACGGAAAATTGGCGCATGAATTCCTCCATCGTTAAGTAACGTATTTCTAAAATATTCTTTAAATTACCATTATTATATTTTTTCTGAAGTTTAATTTCAATATTTTTCTGATATTTTTAAAACTTTATTTTATTTTTCAGAATATTTTATTAAAACCTATTGTGAATATAACGACCGCATGCTATATTATGAAAGAAATTTTATCTCAACCAAAAAAGAAGGAGGAACGAACATGCATATAAAAAAATGGATTGGAGGCATCTTGTTTTTGCTGCTGTTTTGTTCGAGCACATTACCTGCTAAAGCAGACGTACCTACTACGTATCAAAAACGGGAGCTTCGAGCGGCTTGGATTGCAAGCGTATACAATATTGACTGGCCTTCTCAGCCTGGTCTTCCGGTTGAGCAGCAAAAAAAAGAGTTTACCTATTTGCTAGATGAAGTACAAAAGATGGGAATGAATGCTGTGGTCGTTCAAATTAAACCTACCGCTGATTCCTTTTATCCGTCGAAATATGGCCCGTGGTCAGAATATTTAACGGGTACACAAGGTAAAGATCCCGGCTACGATCCTCTAGCTTTTATGGTGGAGGAAGCACATAAGCGCAACTTAGAATTCCACGCATGGTTTAACCCTTACCGCATTACCATGAATCATACTGATTTAAACAAACTTGCCGATAATCATCCTGCCAAACAACATCCTGATTGGGTCGTCTCCTATGGAAAACAACTCTACTACAACCCAGGTATTCCCGAAGTAAAAAACTTTATTATTGAAGAAGTGCTCGAAGTCGTAAGAAACTATGATATTGATGCTGTTCATATGGATGACTATTTTTATCCTTACAAAATTGCAGGTCAAACGTTCCCTGATCAAAAAACGTATCAAACCTACGGTGCTCAAACGTTTTCGAATATTGAAGACTGGCGCCGAGACAATGTTAATCAGCTTGTTCGAGATTTAAATACGGCTATTAAAAGAACAAAATCATACGTGAAGTTTGGCATCAGTCCGTTCGGCGTGTGGAGAAACATCGCTAATGATCCAACTGGCTCTGAGACGACTGCTGGACAAACAAACTACGATGATTTGTATGCTGATACGCGTACGTGGATTCAAAATGGATATATTGATTACATCACTCCGCAAATTTATTGGAATATTGGATTTGAACCCGCTGCTTACGATACGCTGCTCAACTGGTGGAGAGATGAAGTTCGCGGAAAGCCAGTTCACCTTTATATTGGACAAGCTGCTTATAAAATTAATAACAACGCGGTGGAAGCATGGTCTGATCCCGATGAGTATCCAAGGCAAATTGCTCTGAATCATCAATTTCCAGAAGTACACGGGAGCATGCATTTTAGCCTGAAAGATTTGAACCGAAACCCGCTAGGAATAAAAGATAAGCTGCAAAACGATATTTATAAACATCCTGCTCTTATTCCGGCAATGCCTTGGCTTGATGATACGGCTCCAAAAGCACCAAAATTAAAAAACGCAGGCCCTCATACAAAAGAAGCGGCGTTTGAAATTCGAGATCATCAGCAGAATGATTCCGCCTATTATGCCATTTATCGCTTCCAAGGCAATAAACGAGGTGACATCAACAACGCAGAAAACTTACTGACAACCGTTCGGAAAACAGGAGAAACACAATTATTTGTAGATCAAAGCGCACTCAAAAATCAAACATACACATATGTTGTAACCTCTGTTGACCGTTTGCATAACGAAAGTGCTGTTTCCCGTACGCTTACTGTAAAAGCACCTCATTAAAAAAGGTTCTATAACAAAATGTATGGTAGGATAAAGAAATCAAATGATGCTTTACCAAGCCATTCTGTTATAGAAAGTAGTGAAAAAAGATGGAACCAAACTATGATCGCGCCTTTGGCGTATATGGAATTTGTATGCGAGATGACAAGCTGCTTGTTATTCGAAAAAATAGAGGGCCGTATATTCATCGCTTTGATTTGCCAGGCGGACAGCTAGAACACGGTGAAACATTAACAGATGCGATGAAAAGAGAATTTAGTGAAGAAACTGGCTTTGAAATTACTATTATTTCTCAAGCAGGTACAACGGATTTTCAGTATCCCTGTAAGTGGAAAGAATTTACTCATGTACATCACATTGCTGTTTTTTATTACGTAGACATTGCCGGCGGTGAGCTTCTTTCCAACCCCGTCCAGTTTAAAGGACAAGATTCTTTGGAAGCATTGTGGATTGCACCGCAAGATCTTAACATCGATAATGCTTCTCCTCTTGTTCTAAAAGCAGTGGAATCTTTAAGCTTATTATCATGGCCTTATGAATCTCAGATTTATGATGAGTGGGAACTTAAAACCTCCGAATGATGATAGTGACTAAACAGTACTTCTAAATATCGCAGGCTTAGCTTCTGTTTAGGCCAAAATCAGAAAATATGTTTAATTTCTTTCTAACGGTGGAATAGACAAGTAACACTACTTAATCACTAATAGAAAGGAAGATTAAAATGAGTAAAGGTTTAGGAGATAAAGTTAAAGGAAATGTATCAAAAGCTAAAGGTGAAGTAAAAGATCAAGTCGGAAATGCAACGAATAACCGCGATCTTCAGCGTGAAGGAAAAGCTGAGAAAGCAAAAGGAAATGCTCAAAAAGCAGTAGGCGAAACAAAAGATACATTTAGCAATAAATAAAAAAGGACGAGCTTAATGCTCGTTCTTTTTTTATTTAATAAGCTGATTTAAGCTTTTAATCATTACGTTTGGCTGCAACTCTTTATGCTCAGCTACATTTCCTTTTCGGTTAACCCAAGCCGTTGCGAACCCGTAGTTTTTAGCACCGGCAATATCCCATGTATTCGATGACAGAAACAATACTTCTTCTCTTTTTGCATTCATTTTATTTTTTGCATAATGATAGCTTGCCATTGTAGGCTTGTACTGTTTGATTTCGTCTATGGAAATAACGTCTTCAAATAAATGATTCATATTGTGATAAGAAACAAGCGGATCAATCATATGCTTAGGACCATTCGTAAAAATAGCCAGACGATATCCTTTTTCTTTTAAATAGGCGAGCACCTCTTTGACCTCATCGTAGACATTCAGCTTCATGTAAGCACTCATCAGCATTTTTTCTTCATGTTCCGTTAAATCAATATCATTTGCTTCTGCTGCATATTTCAGGGATTGATTTGTTAATGTATAAAAGTCAACGTATCGTCCCATCAGCTGATATTGCATTGCATATTCAATTTGCTTCAAACGCCATAAATGGCTAATACTTTCTCCTCGTTCCGGATACAGCTTATCACACGTTTCAATAACGGTATGTACATCAAACAGTGTTCCATATGCATCAAATAAAATCGTTTTAAATTTCATCTGTGTTCGCCTCCTTCTTTCATTTTACCCACTCGTAAAAAAACATAACGTTTTTTCTGTTAAAAAAGAGGCATATTACCAGCTGAAGTATGCTCATTTCTTATGAAGATAAAAAAACAGCAGGCTCTCCTACTGTTTATAATCCCACACGACTTTCCATTCTCCTTTTTCACGAACAGCATACACTTTCTGCACCAAATCAAAGTTTCCATATTTCCCTTTATACGTTTGGATAACGGTCATTTCGTAAACAACAGGAAACGCTTTACGATCATTTTCCATCTTCCAGCTCTTTCTTTTTTCAACATCTTCAATGGAATACGTAAAAGTGTCTACTCCGAAATGATTGAGAAATACGTGTGCTCGATCTTGTATGTATGCACCTTTTGTCCACTTCTTTTTCATGGACGAATGAAAAAGGTTCCATGATTCCGAAAAGTTCCCTTCCTGTTCTAGCGTATAAAATTCTTTTACAGCAGATTTGGCTTGATGACTCGGAGAAAAGAATGTAAATTGAAACATCCAAATTCCCAGCGCAATCAAAGCAAGAAACACAGCTACTCCTAAACTTCGCTTCAAAAGCAGTGTTTTTTTTCGATACAAGTAAAAAGCCCCTTTATCAAAAATGCAGTATACAACAGCTTATTCGATATCAGGGCTTTTTAGTATTGCCGAACTAAACTTATCGGACATATCCTCAAAAAAGAGATTGAGACATAACTACACACATGAAATCTACGTTCACCTTAACCATAAAAGATCCGAACAATTCACCGTTCAGATCTTCCTTCAACTAAACTACGTTTGTCCCAGCCTCTTTCTGCGCTATACAATGTGAAAAGCCATTTGCATGGCTGCTAAAAAGCCCACGAACACAAGGCCCGTCACGAGACCCTCTTTCCAATCTGGCCGGTCTCCTCGAACAAATTTAGCAATATCATACGATAGCATGGCTGCTAAAAAAATCGTTAAAACAATATACAGCGGCTCCATCTTCTATCACCCACTATTTCTTTTCTTCAGTGTAACAACTTTTTCATAAGTATGCATGTAAAAAAAGCAGTTTAAAATTCTTGACGAATGTGTGAAATTTCTCTTTTTTATGCATAAACTACTTAAAAGCGTGAAAGGAAGATGCCCTTTGTCTGCTTTTAATCCTCAGCAATTTAGCGTCACATACCGGCAAGGAAGCACGCCCACCTTTCCTTTTATTGGGCGCCGCTATACGCTCACCCATTCTGAACAAACAGACGATTTATTTCTTTGGATCGACGAAAAGTTTGCTGTTGATCAATTAAATGAGCAGCGAAATGAGCTTTTTGCCGAATGGCTCCACAAAGACGGTGTTGATACGCTGTATGTATACGTATTTATTGGAAATGAACACACGGAAAAGTCTGTTCAAGCCATACGGTATGCTATTTTTAAACAAGAAATGCCTTACTTACTAAAAGCATTGCGCTACGGTGATGCCACGTTTTTCAACGCTCACCCTGCTTTAGATCGTTCCCCCATTTACGTACATTTTCATTCCAGTGACAAAGAATTTCATTCCATTCGATATTTTCAAACGCCTTCTCACTATGCCTAAGCATATGAGAAGGGATCTTTACTTCGTTAATCTCCTGTTTTCCAAACTCCATTTCTTCTAGGGTCTCCCGCCCCTTCCATTTGTTTATCTTGAAAATTAATGGTTAACGCTTGGATACCTCCATAAAAGACGTCGCTTTCCTTTGTTTCTATCCGAAACGCAGAAGGGATATTTTTTGTATCTAAATCAGGCTCTATATAAATAGTCGAATCGTCAAAAATAAATCGCGGTTCATTTACAGCTTCTTGAAGCGGTTCATTTCCTTCAAGATTTTTAGAAAGTACCTGAGTTAAAATTTGAGGAATCCGTGTTCCGCCAGGAGAACCTATTCCCATCGCCCACTCGCCTTTTTCTCTTATAATAGTTGGAGCTGTAAAGGTTCTTGCTCTTTTTCCTGGCTCACGATTATTCGGTTCTTTGCTTCCAAACGTATCAGCATTGTTATTAAGAAAAAAACCGTCAACTTGTTCGCCTGTACCAAAGAAGTTACTTAACGTATTGGTTGTTGATACGACGGTTCCTTCTGAATCAATGACTACAAAATGTGTTGTACTTTCGTGTTCTTCATCCCCTTCACCTGAAGAACTTGTCGGGTGATTGACCAGGTTTGTTATATAATCATCACTAACTAACTCACTTGAGTTTTGATTATGAAAGTCAGGATCGCCGATTTGTTTTAACCGGTCGGAGTAAGCTGCTTTTTTAATTCTGTTCATCGTTTCGTAATAGTCTTTGTCAGGCATTGTTTCAAGATTTTCTTTCTCTGCCATTTTTAACATTTGAATCAGTGTAATCCCGGAAAAAGGCGGAGGCGCTGAAATCACTTCCGTTCCATTGTAAGCAGAAACGACAGGCTTGGTTTCTGTCACTTGATAGGAAGATAGGTCTTTTTTAGAAATAGGCGTTGCATCAGCAAGATCTTGTGCCAAATCTCCTTTATAAAATGCAGATGCACCTTCTCGCTGAATCTTAATTAACGTTTTAGCCAACACTGGCTGGGACAGCGTTTCTCCTTCTTCGATTGCTTCTCCCTTCGGATAAAAAGCAGATAGATCATCCACATCCATCCTTCCTCTAGAATAATACAATCGCGAAGATAAAAGAGAGTCTACTTCAAACCCTTTTTCAGCGTATTCAACGGCCGGCTGAATTAAATCACTCATTGATTTTGTGCCATACTCCTGCTGAATATATTCCATGCCAGCCACAAATCCCGGCACACCGTTTTTACCGCTCATAGAAGTTGGAGCGGTTTCCCGGTAATCGATAAAGGTAGCAGGCTGATCTTTTTTGGCAATCAGCATACCTCCACCTCCGCCAATTCCGGATCCAAAAGGTTCGACTACATTGAGGGCATACGAAATAGCAATGGCCGCATCTACTGCATTCCCGCCTTCTTTTAATACGTCCATCCCTACATTTGCTGCCAGAGAATTCGATGAACTCACACCATAAGAATGATCATTATTTTTTTTAAGCAGCTTTTTAGGACTAAGATCTGTACTCGATTGAGTCATAAAAAAAGCGGCTATAACCCCGATTAACAACAAAACAGCAACAATATTAAATAACAGTAATTTTTTATTCACACATTCCCCTCCATTTTTACTCATATGTATATTTTGTGAATCGCTTTCATTTTTATCCATAAATTAAATTGCACACAAAAAAGACATCGCCCCGGACGATGCCTTTTTATTACTATATATGTTTTATTTCCCAGAAGCTGCTGCAGCATCATTTACTGCATCTGTAGCAGCAGATTTTGTTTGTTCAATCATTTTTACGTTATTTTCGATTTTTTGCTGTTCATCCGTTGAAAGAGTAGCCGGATGTTTTAAAGCTCCAAGTCCTGCTACTACTCCTGCTACAATAGCAATTGGTCCTACAATCCCTACGATACGTTTTGCGATCATTTTCTATTCCTCCAATTAAATTAGTCTGTACTTTTTCCCCATAAACCGTGGCGGCGCGGATCAGCGTCACCTTGAATTTGATTTTTCTTTAAGTCTTTCACAAGAGCTTGAACGCCTCCGTAAAACATCGCGTTATCATTGTTTTTCAAGTCATAGCCGTACGTTTTTAAACCATCTTTAGTTGACTGTTTAAGCTTAGCTTCTGAATAAAACTTATGAGAATCAAAAATCACACGCTTGTTTTCTACTGCCTTTTTAATGGAATCTTTGTCCTCAAAATAATCCCCAATTACTTGCGTTAACACTTGCGGAATACGATTTCCTCCCGGTGTGCCAATCGACATTACCCATTCATCACCTTCACGAATAATGGTAGGGGCTGTAAATGTTCTTGGACGCTTACCAGGTTCACGCTTGTTAATTCCTTGTCCAAACGTATTGAGCGTATTATTCAAAAAGAATCCATCTACATATTCACCGCTGCCGAAGAAATTACTCAGCGTATTCGTTGTCGATACAACGGTTCCGTCACCGTCCATCACAACAAAATGAGTGGTACTTTCATGTTCTTCGACGTCGCTTACTTTGGTGTGATCTGTTTCAGTATTATTTAATTTATTACGAAGTAAATGCACGTAGTGATCGTCGATCCAATCATTTGGCGTTTCTTTTATAAAAGCCGGATCGGCAATTTTCTTCAAGCGGTCTTGATAAGCTACTTTTGAAATTTGACCAAGAAAATGATAATAAAGACTAGGATGCGATTCCTTCAGCTTCCAAATATCTTCTTGATCCGTCATTTTTAACATTTGAATGAGCGTAGCACCAGCAAAAGGAGGAGGTGCTGAAATAATTTGATGACCTTTATAATTAGTTGATAGAGGTTTGCGCTCAACAGGCGCATACTTTCGCAAGTCTTTGTGACTTACTTTCGTTTCTTCTGTAATATCGTCTGCAATTTTCCCTCTATAAAAAGCATTTGGCCCTTCTTCCTTAATCTTTTGCAGCGTGTTCGCTAATTCATGCTGTTTGACAATTTCACCTGTGTTAATGGCGTCTTTATCTGGGTAAAAGCTAGGAATTTCATCTTCATTCACATTACCTTTGTATGAAACCAGCCTATCGTGCAAATCTTTGTCCACTTTGTACCCCTTCTCGGCATAGTTAATGGCCGGGTCGATTAGTTTGCTCATCGACAGAGATCCGTAGTGGTGCTGAATATAATCCATACCAGCGACGAACCCTGGTACGCCAATCTCATCTTCTTTATCATTCTTAGGTGCAATTTCTCGGTAGTCAATAAATGTTGGAGAGGCATCTGCTGGATCAATCAGCATTCCGCCGCCTCCCCCAAGTCCTGATCCGTACGGTTCCACAACACCAAGCGTGTAGGAAATGGCAATAGCTGCATCAACTGCTGTACCGCCTTGTTTAAGAATTTCCATACCTACTTTTGTGGCGCGAGGATCTGAAGTACTTACTGCATATTCTTGTTTTGGAAACATAAATTGATAAACACATACACCTACTATGAGTGAAAAGATGACAATGGAAACAATAATCGTATTACGTTTATTTATCATCTTTTACCTCCTCTGTGTATGACGGGCTATTAGTTAGCTTGTGCTTCTTTCTTTTTGCGCTCCTCTGCATGTTTTATAATGCGAGAATGATCTAAGTTTAATTCAAACTTGTTTCGTTCTTTTTCTAACAGTTCAGGGTTTGAAGAAAACTTGTTTAAATCGTTATAAATACGCTTCATGCGCCAAGGGTTATCTGTTGGAGTTGGTGTACCTGCTTTAATAACCATTGGAATAACATCAATTTTAGCTTGGCCCTGCTTGTTTAAATGATACTGAACCATCGCTGTATTTTTCGTACTTGACCACCCTTGGTCAAAGATAAAGTTTCCTAGGCTATAGAAAATAACCGAACCTTTATATACGTCATATGACTGTAGAACGTGCGGATGGTGACCGATGATAATGTCCGCACCAGCGTCTACCATCGCTTTTGCTAGTCCTTCTTGACGAGGACTTGGCTGTGCATCGTATTCTTCACCCCAGTGGGCATTTACTACAACTAAATCAGCATTTGCTTTCGCTTGCTGGATCGTGCTGAAAATAAGATCCGGATCTGCTTTTAAAATACCTGGGTTGTTTTTTCCAGCGGACATTCCGTCTGAATGTACATCCGTAAACCCTACGGTTGCAATGCGGATGCCGTCAGCATCTTTATATGAAATATGCTTTGCTTCTTCAGAGTTACGGCCAGCACCAACAAAATCTAATTTGTTTGCTTCAAAAGTAGAGATCGTATCTTCTAACCCTTTTGCACTGTAGTCCATTGAATGGTTGTTCGCTAAGTTTAATACGTCGAAACCTGCATTTTTAACGGTCGCTAGATCAGCAGGCTTACTATATAAATGAATACCTTTTTCCATTGCTTTATATGAATCTACGTCGTTTGTTAAAATCGGCGTTTCGTAGTTCCCGCTTACGTAATCCGAATTTTTAAAGAACGGCTCCACGTTGCGGAATACAAAATCTTCTCCGTAGCGTTCAGTTACTTCTCTTACATGGCGACCCATCATAATGTCTCCGACCATAGTCATCGTTAAATCATTATTGGCCTCTGGATTAGCAGTCTCAGGGTTTTCAAGAGCGTCCGAACGCTCCATCCATCCTGAAAGAGCTAAAATTACGATTAAAATTGGCGTTAAGATAAGAGCTTGCTTGCCCGTTGTAGGCTTTGTTTTCTTTATAAACATCAATACTTTTTCTTGAAAGTTTAATTTTTTCTCTTTCAACGCTTTCACCTTCCTTTACCAGCTGCGGTTTGTTTGTGTATTAAAATAAATAATAAACTTGCATAATTCCAAATGTTACACCACTTAATAAAACCGTTGTTCCAACTGTTAAAGGAAGACCTTGCTTTTGCATTGTATTTGCAATTAAGCCCGGTACAATGATACCAATTCCGCGTAATTCAAACACTTCAAACGGCAAGATCGGGAAGAAATAATCAAATGCAACTTTAATCACAATACCCGTAATTAACATCGCTGTAAATTTGCGACGTCCATATAAAATAACTACTTTTGAGATTCCGTACACGACGATAACATACGTTAAAATACTAATTAAGAAAATCATTAAAATGGTAATTGGCTGATCAAATACAAGAGCTAAATACCCCGGTACGATAAGACCGGCTGGCAATACGCCCGTTTTTTCTGTAAAAATTAAGCTTAGTGTAACCCCTAACACAAGGGCAATATATAAATCTGATCCGAACATGAAATGGCCTCCTAGATTAAACTGCTTTTCTCATCTTTTTCATTTCAATAATAGCTTCAACAAGCGGCTCGGCTGAACCGTGGATATTTCCGACACCGTATACGATACGATCTTTTAAATAAGGCTTCATGCGCTCTAAAATTTCTTCTGTAGAAGCGCCTTCCATATCCCAGAATTCTTTTGTTGGTAATTCGCCTCTTTGGTGCGCAGCAGCGATTGGTGAGGTCGTCTGACCAATTGCAATCATTACATCCGCTTCAATGTATGGCATTACATCTTCAGCAAATTGCTCCGTGCGATCTACACGGTCCGGACGGCAGTTCATAATGACAATAGGAAGCTTTTCACTATAGTTCATTGAATCTACACGTTCCCAAATACGAAGCGTGGAAGAAGCGTCGTTGGCAGCAAATCCATTCACTAAAAATGCTGGATTTTTTTCATCGCCAAATGTTGTAATTCTCATAGCTCCTGGGTCAGGCTGGGCATTTAACATTCCTCTCATCGCTGTTTCAGCATCGATGCCAAGTGCTTCTGCTACTGCTAAACCGATGGAAGCATTATCAGGGAAAACCATATAATCAAATTCACGTAAATACGCTTCAGATACTTTATCATTGTCAGCTACAATAACCTTTGTGTTGCGCTCTGCGGCTATTTTTTTATAGTATTCCAAATATGGACCTTCAATTGTAACAAGGTGGCCATCATAAGGAATAGTAGCAGTGAACGCTTGAGCAACTTCATCTAGAGTTGGACCCATTACGTCCATGTGATCTTCTAGTACGTTTACAATAACGCCTACCTTGGCTTGAATCAGCTGATTTTGGAATGTGATTTGATAATCAGGCTGTACCGCCATACATTCACAAATAAGAGCTTCCGCGCCAATATCGGCAACTTCATTTACCACTCGTCGCTGTTCTCCAATGTTCGGACCTTCTTTACGACGAATAATTGGTTCTTCTTCACTTGTATGCCAGTAGATCATACGCGCTTGTGTTCCTGTCGTTTTCCCTACTGTTTTGTAACCTGCTTCTTTTACAATACCTGTAATCAATCGTGTAACGGTGGATTTTCCGCGAATACCATTAACATTCACTCGTACAGGAATTGAATGCAGCTTGCGTAAATGTCTGCGATACTCCCAAACGCCATACCCTACTAAAAATAGGCAGCATAGGATAATTAAGATCATGTTTCATTCTTCTCCTTCCAAACTTCTCCTGTTGGATACGTTATGAATGCTTTTGATTCATAATGATAGATATACGATTTCATAGTTTCACTCCCTTTATATATGTATGGGAGCTAATCAATTAACAGCGCTAGCATGCTGCTAAAACACCTGCTTTGAAAAATGGACTCGAGTACCAATTTCAACAGCTCTAAAACTATCATCTGCGCTCATTAGTGGTCAATAGCTCAAATGTTATATATTCTTACAATTCCGATTGTCTATTTACAGAATTAAAAACTCATCGTTTTATTTAAAATTTACAGAATAGGTCTAAAGTTTAATTACCTAGAAAAATCCCATCGATACCTTTTTTTACCATAATAACAGGAATATTTTATACATCACTCTTACAATTAACACACGGAAATATTACGTAATTAAAAATTTCTTAACTTTAGAAAACGTTTTGTAATATAAAGGTGGAATAAAAAATAGTTTATCCCATTAATTCCTTTTTATGGATATACCAATTGAATTTGTCTAACAACCGTACTTGTGAGGATGATAGATAGATATAAAAGTAAGAAAAATACATTTATTTATCATTTTCTGCTTACATTTAACTTACTTAAATAGAAAGGACATTAAATATTTTTTTCTAATTTTATAAGCATTTAGACTCCATATGTACCTAGTTCTTTTGTTGTTATTTTATAGATTTCCTTTATTTAATAATCAATTCAGTAAATCTAAATCTCTTGACTATGGCCTCTTTTCCTATTTTTATTTCAATATTTTCTGAATCTTTCTACCGATAAAGGCATCTTTTGTCCGTTAAGATTGCCTAGAAAAATGCATGATTCCTCACTTTTTTGGCATATGATGTTATCATAAAAAGAAGAAGTATCATCAAAAGGAGGAAAAAAATGGTTGATACAATCCTTTATTTTCTATTTTCTTTTTGCTACATTGTCCTGTTTTTCTTTAGCATATATGTAGTACGAAAAAACACTTCGCCGTTTTACATGCTATTTCTTCCTTTAGTAATAGCTGGACTAATTTACGATAATGTAATGATTGGGATTGGTTCATTTATCGGTGAAGGCGATACTTTACGTTCACTCAGCATGCTTCGCTTTTGGTTTCACGCTTTATTTACCCCTACTTTGGTGCTCTTTGCGTATGGCGTAGCGAAATACTCGACGATTACATGGGCTAAAAAACCTGTTGCCGGCATTCTTTTTTTGCTGACTACGTTTGCCTTAATTAGCTATGAAATAATCGAGACGATTACTCAGCGTATGGAAGTTGTACGTGAATATGGCATTGTTCGCTATACATTAGTGGGATCATCCGGTCCCCCTCTTATGGTTCTTATTGTGGCGATTATTTTGCTTTTTGTTGGAATTTCTTTATTTCGCAAGACCAGGTGGAGCAGCATGATGATTGGAGTAGCCGTGATGATTATAGGAAGTGCCGTGTCAATTCCTATACCAAGCACAGCCGTAACAAATACGTTTGAGCTTATTTTTATCTTTTCTTTATTTTTAACTCAGCGTCATTTAGTAAAAATACATTAAAAAGAAGCGATTCCCTTGCTTCTTTTTTTTATATTTGATATCTTTTACCTAACGACCGTTAGTTAGATTGAGGAGGAGCTTTTTTTGAGTGAATTATCAACTGTAGAAAAAATTAGAGCTGCCGCAATGGAGCTCTTTGGAGAAAAAGGCTATACAGAAACATCGCTTGCTGATATCTCATCAAAAGTAGGCATAAAAAAACCTTCCCTGTACGCTCATTTTAAGAACAAAGACGACTTATTTTTACTAACCGTGCATGATTTAATGAATTTATTTTTAACAAAGTTATCTGTTATATACGAACAGCATAAAACAAAGTCTGCTAAAGAACAGCTTCACTGCTTTGTTGTAGATTTCTGCACGATGATTGAAAAAGATTCTTTTGGCCAGATGTACCGTCGTCTTATTTTGTTTCCACCTGAGCATTTGCAGTCGGAAGTAAAAGCTATTTTCTTAAGAAGCGAACGATTGTCTGATCAAATTCTGCATGCTATTTTTACACAGGGAATGGCTGAAGGCGAAATAATTGAACGTCCGATTGATTTGTATATCAATAGCTTTTATTGTTTAACCGACGGACTGTTCATTCAGCGCTTTTACTATGAACCAGAGTATTATGATCAAAAAATCCACGATGCTTGGACAATATTTTGGGAAGGCATACGCGCTAAATAGGCCCTGTAAAAAGGGCTTATTATTATGTAAGGAGGAATTAAAATGGCTTGGATTTACCTTATTATCGCTGGTTTGCTCGAGATTGTATGGGCAATCGGCTTAAAATATTCACACGGATTTACTGAATTAACTCCAACAATCATTACGATCGTCACAATTGTCATCAGCTTTTATTTCTTTTCAAATGCCTTAAAAAAAATTGCTGTGGGAACAGCTTATGCAGTGTTTACTGGTATAGGAGCTGCTGGTACAGCGATACTCGGTATGACCGTTTTAGACGAAGGCGTAAATATTGGAAAGATTTTATTTTTAGGATTAATGATTTTTGGAATTATCGGTTTAAAGTTAATTTCTACTGAAGAAACAGAAAGAGAGGAATCCTAACATGGCCTGGATTGCATTAATAGCTGCCGGTTTCTGCGAAGTGGGATTTGTGATTTTCTTAAAACTTTCGGATGGATTTAAGCGATTGCTTCCTTCAATTGGATTTATCCTTTTCGGTGCAGGAAGTTTTTATCTTCTCTCCTTAGCGTTAAAGGAAATACCTCTTGGAACAGCTTACGGTATATGGACGGGAGTAGGCGCTGCCGGAAGTGTACTTCTCGGCATGCTTTTCTTTCGCGAAGCAAAAGATATGCGTCGAATTCTATTTATTTTTTGTATTGTAGCAGGTGTAATTGGCCTTAAAATCACTGGATAAGGGTGTACTACTTCCCCTCTTTTCGTGCTATACTAAACTTGTAAACACTTTCAAAAAATAGGAGACGATGACAATGAACCTTGGGTTTGGAGAAATTGCCTTAATTGTATTTGTCGCTCTATTGCTTTTTGGTCCAAAGAAACTGCCGGAATTAGGAAAAGCTGCTGGAAAAACGTTAAAAGAGTTTAAAAACGCTACAAAAGGAATTATGGAAGAAGACGAAAAAGAAAAAGCCCCTCCTAAATAAGAGGCTTATATCTCTTTTAAAAGCTGACTCAAACGTTTGAGTCAGCTTCTTTGTGGTGAGAATATACTGAAATTCGATTTCGACCCGTACGCTTTGCTTCATATAAAGCCAGATCTGCTTGATGAACAATTGAAATGGGCTGTATGTTTTCGGATGGAACGACTGTCATTATTCCAACGCTGATAGTGACGCACTTAAACACTTCAGAAGCTTGATGGACAATTCCACGGTCCTCCACTTGCTGTCTAATAGCTTCTGCCATTTTTATCGCTTCATATTGATTAGCTCGAGGAAGCAATATACCAAACTCTTCTCCTCCGTATCTTGCGACAAAAACCGATTCGTCAAAGACAACGCTTTTAGCGATATTCGCTACTTCTTTTAAGCATTCGTCTCCTTGAATATGGCCATAGGTATCGTTATACGCTTTAAAATAATCAATATCAAATAAAAGAAAAGAAAGCGGCTCTTTTTCTTTCCGTGCGTATTCCCACTCGATTTCCAGCTGTTTATCAAGAGATCGGCGGTTGTTCAGACCCGTTAAGCCATCTTTCATGGACAGCATTTCAAGCTTTTTATTAGCTTTGAGAAGATCACACTCAGCCTTCTTTTTCTCCGTAATATCTCGATATTCCCAATAGTGGCCAATATACACATGACCTTCATAGATTGGAATGTAGTCACGCGCATAAATTTTACCGTTAATAAACGTAATTTCTTCATCTACTATTGACTCTTTTGAATAAACGGTGCTTTCTACCGTTTTTAAAAACCTAGCAGGATCTTTCAACATAGGAGCGTGAGATAAAAACAGCTGATTACTTTCCAGTCCAACGTATTGATTAGGAGGCCCGGGTATATCAAACATGTCACAAAAAGTTTGATTAATAACGGCTACCTCGCGCTTTGGCGTTTCAATCATGGTACCTGTCTTTGCATTTTGAACCATAACCGAAAACATTTTAGACAGTTTTTTATGCTGACTTGTCGTTACGCGAGATACATATATATATCTACCTGCTAGATACACTAAACACCCCCCTATAAAAGAAGCAGGGAGTAAATAGACGATAGTCGCAGCGGCGTGCTTCATATCTTTAAAAAGAAAGGACAATGAGAAAAATACGCAAAGCAAGCTAATAGAATTCATTAATTGAAAACGAATAAATGGACGATAAGGTAAGCGAACCGTCCACCCAGACAGTAAAGCCATTACGATAATTGTAGCAGCGCCTATTATTCCGCTTTCCGTAATTCCAAATAAAAGCAAACGCATTACTCCTATAATACAAGCTGCAATGATAGCCGGTATCATTCCTGCATAAAGACAAACAATTGTCACCGCTAAAAAGCGAAGGTCAAGAATAATAGTAGAATCTATTTTAATTGTATATATCATTAAAATGCTGCCTAATAGTCCATAAGAACATCCGTAATAAATTAAGCGATACATTTTATACCGTTTTATTCCTTCTACTCTATAAATGATTTGCTCTCGAACTATACTCGCAGCAAACAAGAAAGAAATAATTAACGTGATATTAAAGAGAAGTTGACTCACTTTATTCTTCACCTCTTTCCAAAAGCTAAAACAAAAACAATAGGCTTCTTAGCTTACATATTGTTTACAGCTGCTTTTTTATAACTAGTACTGTTTGATTTATCGAACAGTACTATCATTTTTTTCCTTCATTAAATAAAACTGTTCTACACTCTATTTGTTGCCGACCATCCTCACTATATAAAGAGTGTTTATCTTCCTTTTCTACAAGAAATTCTACTTGTTAGTATACTACTAAACTCTATGTGTACACATCATCTTTTACCTTTTTTAAAATATTTATCCATTTTCTGTTTTTTGAGTGTTCCACTGAAATGTAAGTAGTCGAACTGCGACAAAAATAAAAAAGAGCGTCGATAAAACGAGCGCTCTTTTTTATTTTTGATGTAAAAATTCCCAAAGACCTGGCGTTTGAGAAAAATCGAAGGTCTTAACAGCGGAAAGAATTTTAACCTTTAAATCTTGCTTTACGTCTTCTCTCTCATGCAGCGAAAAACTTTGGACAGCTTTATTTAGTTTTGGTTCCAGTTTTTTCAATAAACGCCTTGATGCCTCTTCATCTCCAGCTTTCACTTTATTTACAAGTTCGTATAGAGTTTCCATTTCTTCACTTCTTTCTTAAGTCAGTTGTTAATTCTTCCACTTTTTCTTCAAGTCGCTTTATATTATTTTCTACACGCAGTAATAAATAAAAAGAAAGGACAGCGGGAAATCCTACGTTTCCAACAAGTTGAAGCCACTGAGGATCAAACATATCTATCACTCACCTTCATAATTTTTTTCAACTTGCTTAGCGCACGTTGATAATGATTAGAAACCGCTTGCTGAGAAATAGAAAAATAAGCAGCGATTTCTTTATGAGTCCAGCGTTCGACAATAATCAAGTGCAGCATACACTGCTGCTTGGCCGTTAATTGGCGAAATGCATGATGAAGAATAAGATTTTCAAGTTGATTTCCTAAAAATTCATGCTCCCATACAGCCCCGTCCTGTACTCCTAGCATATCTTCAACTGTTCGATTTCCATCTAGCGCAGCCGGCTGCTGCAGGCGAAGAGGAATATAAGAACGCTCTTTTTCTTTTACACGCATAACATCTCTGGAATAATGTTTGCAAAGCTTGTTAATATAATGAAGCAATCTAACTTCACTATAAAACTGATGAAATTCTTTGTTTAGAAGTCTTTGTTCTTTTGTATCATTTTTAACAACCGCTTTTTGTAATCGCTCATAGCGTTCTGGTGTCAAAAATGTATTCATTATATGAGTCTGAAGAGTTGCGCTGTGGTTTGTAAGAAATGTATGAAAGGTACATTCTTTGTCATGCCGCTTTTCTTGCTGCGAATAGAGCTGAGTCATTGTGCAAATCTCCTCCTTTTTTTCTTATACTTATTAAAAAGGGAGAAAAGAGTAAAATAACAACACCAAAAACGAACGTTTGTTCTTATATAAATTTAACTATATTAGGTTTTTTATGTCAATATGATGAAATGCTCATTAATAATCAAAACGACTCAGTAAAAATAAAAAAAGAGATTGAGACATAACGAAATGGATCCAATCTAAAGACGAACAAATAGGATACATGAGCTGGACTGCTTATTACACCGCAGTTGATTTCCGTGCAAGACTTCGCTTTCCGCGGGCGGCCGCTGAGCCTCCTCGTCGCTTGCCCTCCAATCAACTGCTAGAAGGAACGAAACAGATGAAATCTACGTTCTGCATAACAAAAAAACGAAACACTAATCAAACATGTTGATCAGTGTTTCGTTTTTCACTTCGGCTAAAATATTTTTATCCCGGCCCTTTTTATTTCTTCTTCATGTATAGATTATTCTTCTCCTAAAACGCGGTTGATACGTTTGCGAAGCATTGGCATTCCATTTCCACCCGCTTGGAAATGACGAAGCTGACCTTCTTTATCAAATACATAATATGCTGGTACATATTTATTTTCAAAAGCGTCTGTTAACTTATGCTCACTGTCTACATAAATTGGCTGAGTAATATCGTGTCCCATTGCCATTGCCTCAATAACACCCATATCTAAGTCATCTTCCGAACGAGGCATATGAACCGCTACAACATTCAATTGATCATCATACTCATCACGAAGATCATTAACTTCAGGCATTGCTTCTTTACATAAATGGCAGCTTACTGACCAAAAGTGGATAAGCGTTGCTTTATCACCTACTAAATCTTCCTTTGTCACTTCGTCGTTAATCCAAGATGTTGCTCCAGTTAATTCAGGCATTTGTTCACGTAATTTCATGTTAAAATCCTCCTCTACATTAATTAAACTGAATATTCTGCATTTTACAGTTAGAAAACTATCTTTTCTATTTTAATGGCAGCAGTAGAGGAAGTTCTCCTCTACTCTACCGTTATTTATTAAAGTGTTTTTTGACCTGGTTTCCAGTTAGCTGGGCAAAGTCCGCCAGTTTGAAGTGCTTGAAGTACACGTAATGTTTCTTCTACGCTGCGGCCGATGTTGTTATGGTTTACAACTGCATATTGTAATTCACCTTCTGGATTAATAATGAATAATCCGCGAAGCGCTACGCCTTCTTCTTCAATTAATACGCCGTAATCACGTGCTACTGCATGAGTTGGATCTGCAGCTAATGGATAATTTAAATCTCCAAGCCCATTATCTTTACGATCTGTGTTAATCCAAGCTAAGTGAGTATGAATTGTATCTGTAGAAACACCTACCACTTCAGCATCTAGATCCTCAAACTCTTCGTAGTGATCTGATAGGGCTGTAATTTCTGTTGGACATACGAATGTAAAGTCCATTGGATAGAAGAACAATACTGTCCATTTACCGTTTTTCATATTTTCTTCTAAACTTACTTTTCCAAATTCCTTATTTGCAAGTACAGCTTCCATTTCGAAGCGTGGTGCTTGTTTTCCTACCATACGTTCTGCCATGTCAAAACCTCTCCTTGTACAATGTATTTAACAAGCCTATGCTTGTATGTATTATTTTTAATGCAATCAGCACTATTTACTATTTGATAACGATTATTAGTATCATTATAAACTAGTAATAACTATTGATTACATTCTTTATTATACACGAGCTATTATTATAGTCAATACTTTTTTATAATCATTTTAATCTAGGATTGATTATCGAATATTTCTCACTCTTTTTATTCTTTCCCTTGATCAATCCTATGTATGCAGGGATGAATGAACATAGAAGATACTAAAAAACTTCCCTTGTTTCAACATATTTGCTTTTACAGTGTGCTGCAACAAGATTTCGAATCTCAATTATGTTCTTTATAACTACAATAAAAGAGAATGAGACATAACGATCTAAATCCAATTTAGAGACGAACAAATGGTATAAATCATCTAATAAGGGTCACTACTTGTTACTTAAAACCTGCTTTTACCCTACCCATTAAAAAATCCGAACGAGTTTAATTCTCCATCAAGAATCAAACTCGTTCGGATCTTCCTTCAACTAAACTACTTTTGTCCAGCCTCTTTTATTTATTTCTTATCATTCGGATATACAAGACCGATTTGCTCTCGCACTTTATCCATCACGTGCATTGTTAGATATGAATTTTCATAAGAATTTGTGTCCGATTCCATCTTTCCTTGCTTTAACAGCTCTACGAATTCATTTATTTCATAGTACATAGCAGGATAAGGCTGATCGACCGTTAACTCTTCTACCCGTCCGTCATTGTATCGAATTTCTACCTTTTCAGCGGTATGTATTTTGTCAATAATCATACTGCCTTTTTCTCCTTGAATTTCACTTGGTAAATGCGAATTTGTAATTTTAGAATACATGATGACCGCGTCACGATCTTCGTACTCTAAAGCAACTGATCCTTCTCCATCTACTCCAGATTCTAGCATAAACGCCGTTGCCTTTATTTTATGAGGCCCTCCAAACAACGTAATCAGAGGATAAAGACAATATACACCTAAATCCATCAGTGAACCGTTGGCAAGCTCTGGCTTAAAGGCATTAAGCACGATACCTTCTTTATATTTATCATAACGAGAAGAATACTGACAGTAAGATGCCACGTATTTTCGAATTGGACCAACTTTATGTAAGTTCTCTTGAATCACTTTGAAGTTAGGAAGAAGGGTTGATTTCATCGCTTCCATTAGTAACACATTGTGATTCTTGGCTGTTTGAATCATCCGAGTTACTTCTGCTGCATTGGCTGCGAGCGGTTTTTCACACAGTACATGCTTGTTATTTTTCAAAAATAAGATAGCTTGTTCTGCATGATAAGCATTTGGAGTAGCAATATACACTGCATCAATTTCAGCACTCGCTGCCATTTCCTCTAAATCAGTAAATATATGAGGAATATCATATTTACCTGCAAATTCTTCTGCTTTTTCAATGGTTCGAGAATAAACAGCTGCAAGCTGAAAGTCGTCTACATACTGAGCTGATTCTAACAGTCGATCTGTTATCCAGTTTGTTCCTATTACGCCAAAACGAATCATCTTTTCATCTCCTTTTTATCATCTATGTTGTATTGTATCGTTTTTAAAAAGAAAAACGAAGAAATAATAAAAAATCTATACCATTTTCCGTTGCTTTATATCTATTTTGTTCTATATAAAAAAACAGCTCACAACAAATGTAAGCTGTTTTTTTATATGACTCAAACGTAAGCTTATGCTTTCTCACCCACTACAGCAAAACGTTCGTTTACATAGTTTTTATTCTCTAACTCATCTATTAAAGCAATCGCATAATCAGCATAGCTAATATAGCTTTCATTTTGACTATTTGTGATCACGTGATCTTTTCCTAATTGATAGGCTCCAGTGCGAGCACCTTCTGGGTCAAAAAAAGCGGCTGGGCTTAAATAAGTCCAATCTATAGTTGATTTTTCTAGTTCTTTTAAACCTTTGCCCATATTTGAAGCCGTTGGATAATAAGCTGCTGGAAAACCTTCTGTGCTCATTAAAGGCATTGTTTTTTCTTCATCTACAAATAAACTTCCTGCTCCGCCCACTACTGCGAGTCGCGTTTGAACACCTTGAAATGCTTTAATAAGTGATTGTATAGACTCAACGTGCATCTGTTCACTTCCGGGAGGTGCATTAAATGCGTCTACCACAGCATCGAACTGTTCAATGTCTTTTGAAGTAATGACAAAAATATCTTTTTCAATTACGTTTGTTTGATTTTTTAGTTTAGAAGCATTTCGAACAATGGCTGTTACTTCATGTCCTCTCTGTTTTGCTTCTTCCATAATTAATTGACCTGCTTTTCCTGTTGCTCCAATAACGCCAATTTTCATTTTTATTCTCTCCTTTTATTTTTGTTGTAACCACAATAGTTACACATTACACAAAAAAATTTGAGCTTTTATAACACTGCTATTTCTTTTCAGCTCGTTGTAACCATTATAGTTACACGTTATTCAATTTGTCAACCTCACTATTCATTTTTTTACGAGATAAAAGATTTTAGGGATCGCTAAAAAATCCACAAAACAATAGCTTATTTACTATTTCAAAGTATTTCCATATTTTCAACTTATTTTTATCTCAGAGTACTTTTTTATGAAAAAAGGTTTCTTTTTTATAAAAAAGTGTTATACTAGGTATATTATTTCTTGTTCGGTGTTAACAAATAGAAAGACTTTCTTTAAAGTGATTCTTATTGAAATTGAGCAGAGATAGTAATATATTCGTGGATTTTCCACACAGGAGGTACTACAATGGTACAAGGTAAAGTAAAATGGTTTAATGCAGAAAAAGGTTTTGGATTCATCGAAGTAGAAGGACAAGACGACGTATTCGTACACTTCTCAGCTATCCAAGGCGAAGGTTTCAAATCACTTGAAGAAGGTCAAGAAGTTACATTTGAAATCGAAGATGGAGCTCGTGGACCACAAGCTGCTAACGTTCAAAAGTAATTGATTAAGAAGCTGTCACTTTAGTGACAGCTTCTTTTTATGCTCTTTTTTGTTTTTTATTACATTTTATGAAACTTTATCCTTTTTCATTCGTATATGATAGTAGAAAAACAAACGAGGAGGATGAAGATGCACTCTATTTCACTATCAAATGTATCTAAAAGCTATGGGTCGCACAAAGCCGTCAAAGATCTTAACTTAACTGTAGAAAGTGGCGAACTATTCGGATTTTTAGGTCCTAACGGTGCAGGAAAAACAACTACTATTAAAATGATGACAGGCCTCTTAGAACCTTCTTCAGGCTCTATTGATGTATGTGGGATTAATGTATGGGATGCGCCCATTGAAGCAAAACGAAAAATTGCATACGTTCCTGATCAACCTACACTTTACTTAAAACTCACTGGTATGGAATACTTACAGTTTATTGCCTCTATTTTTAAATTATCTGCTGATGAATTCGAGACACGCTCCAATAAATGGCTAAGCCTTTTTCAGCTAGAAGAACGAGCAAATGAACTTATTGAGGGATATTCACACGGTATGAAACAAAAAATAGCCTTATGTGGGGCGCTTTTACATAACCCTGAAATTATTTTTTTGGACGAGCCAACTGTAGGACTTGACCCCAAAAGCGCAAGAACGCTGAAGAATCTATTGCGTAGCCTTTGCGATAGCGGCGTAACAGTCTTTATCACTACTCATATTTTAGAAATTGCTGAACAGCTTTGTGATCGAATTGGCATTATTTTAAATGGAGAAGTTATTGCTTTAGGTTCCATGAAAGAGCTTAGAGAGCAAGCGAACACTGATCAGTCCACCCTCGAAGACATCTTCCTCAATTTAACAGGGAATGAAGAGCAGCAAAACATCATAGAAGAACTTGCAAAAGCCGGTGAAATTCAATGATGAAACTCTTGCTTCAAACAGAAGGAAAACTACTTCTTAATCATTTTAGATCTTCTAAAAAACAGGCATACGCCACGGTTGGATTTTCTACTTTATTTATTGCTCTCATTGTGTATTTTTTATCAAAAGGCGTATGGAGAATCGCACCCTCTCTCTCTTTTGAGTTGATGAGCAGCTTATTTTCTTATAGCTGTTTATTATTAATAGGGATGCTGGTCTTAATGGGGATCCCACAGGTAT
Source organism: Priestia sp. FSL W8-0524 (assembly GCF_038005965.1). Classification (NCBI taxonomy): domain Bacteria; kingdom Bacillati; phylum Bacillota; class Bacilli; order Caryophanales; family Bacillaceae; genus Priestia; species Priestia sp. FSL W8-0524. The sequence goes on along the minus strand of NZ_JBBOUG010000001.1, from coordinate 705,428 downwards.
TTAAAAACTTGTATTCTTCTTTGGACCTATCTTTTTTATTTACACTGCCCATTCCGACAAAACAGCTTTTTTGGGTAAAATATATTAAGAGTTTTCTTTCTACACCGTTGATAATGTTTTTTCTATTTTATATACCGTTTATCGTATACGGTATTCGAGTTCATACTAACTTTTTATTTTACATTATTTCATTTGCAGTTTTATTAAGTACAGTGGTAATTGGACTTTCTCTTTGTTATTTACTTAACCTTATATTGGTTCAACTCATTCCTGCACAGAGAGCAAACGAACTTATGACAGCCATGAGTGCTTTATCAGGTGTCATTGTGTATGTATTATTTCAACTTCCTAATTTCAGTTCTAATGGAGCACCTTTTGAAAAAGCAATAGCAGGCCTTCCCTTATTTCCTACATGGACGCCTTTTCACTGGGCAAGCATAGCGATAACTTCAAGTGCTAAAGGATCTGTTCATGCTTTTGTACCGGCGTTAAGTATTATGGTGTTAGCTTTTTTAAGTATTCTCTTATCTTCTTCTCTAGTGGAGAAAGGTTTTAGAACTGGATGGGTTCGTTTAAGTGAAGGAAAAGGAAAAAAGAGAGCTAAAATTTCATCAAGCAAAAAGTATAAAGTTCATCATCCGATTATGGTTATTGGTTTGACAGACTGGAAAAACATAAAAAGAGATTTGCGAGAATGGCTCGTTTTTATGCCTTTTGTATTCTTTCTTATCTTTCCTACCGTTGGTTTTTTAAAAAGTGGAGCTACTTTAGAGAATTTAATTTCTTATAAAGATAACGTATGGCTCGGCGTACAAGTTTTTTTCCTCTTCTTTTACGCTCTCTTTAACGGATCAATGTCTGCCTCTTCCATCGCGCGTGAAGCAGAAACAGCTTCACTTATAAAAAGTCTGCCGATTTCAAGTTGGCAACTCGCACTAGGTAAGCTGTGGATTAGCTGGCTGCTTCCTTTCATCCTGCTATCAACCATTGAAATTGTTCTAGGCTTGTTCATTCATTGGTCTGCTTTACAAATAATTGGTGGTATTTTGCTAAAAGGAATTTTAACCGTTGGAATTAGCAGTATCGGGATTTGGTTAGGTACTATTGGAGCTAAACACAATCCTAACAATCCTCAGAACCGCCTTACTTTTGGAGTTTCAATTCTCTTAGCAATTTTAGCCTATGTGTATTTGTTTATAGCGCTTATTCCATTTGCTTTACTAAACCTCCCTCCTTCATTTAAAGTATTTGCAGACGAACTTGCAGGAAGCGGATTTATTGGTTTCATAGCTGGTCTAGCTTCTGGTTTGCTTTCATTTAAAATGGCATATCCTGCTATAGCTTATCTAATAGGCATTGCTCTAATCGTTATCTTTTCAGGAAGAATTGCTTTTCTAATGTTAAAACTTAGCACAACACGCTTAAAAAAAGGCATTCGAGTGGCAAAAGTACACTCCGGCTCTACTTTAGGGCGCCAAAGCTACAAAAAGAGTTTATAAAAATAGCTGCCTTTAAAAGGCAGCTATTTTTAACCAATTAAAATTTGATTTTCCTGCCAAAGATTAGTCAAGTTCGTATCCGCGAGCCGCTGATGCGTCTCTTTTACGCTAAGCCAGCGGTGCTTGTTGAAAACAAAGCGAGTTTCAGGAAGTTCAGTCCATATTTCCTGTACAGACTGGACATTTAACAGAACAAAGTTTGCTTCGTTTCCTTCTTCCACTCCATACTTTTCTTTTCCAATCAGCCGGGCTGGTATACTTGTAATCATTCGGAGCAACTGCCGCTGATCATCTGGACTTCCCATATGTGCAGCATAGGCAGTTAGTAACCCTACTTGCAGCAAGTCTGCTTTTCCAAACGGATGAAAGGGGTCGTTCACGTTATCAGATGCAGTAGCAATCGGAATCGCTGCTTTTTGTATGTCGCGAATACGCGTTACGCCTCGTCTTACAATTCCTTTATCTTCTCTTCCCTGTAAATATAAATTAGAAGCAGGTAATGTGACAACTCCAATTTTCGCCTGTTTCAAAAGGTTTAAGATTTCTTTCACTTTTGCATCAGTCATTCCTGCAAGCGAACAAAGATGCCCCACTACCACTTTTCCTTCCATATTCAATTCAATTGTTCTATGAGCAATATTAATTATCGTATCAACAGATGGATCATCGCTTTCATCCACATGTAAGTCAAGAGGTTTATTATAGGCTTGAGCCAGCGAAAACAGAGCATCAATCTCTTTTTCTGGATTTCCAGCTAAATGAGGACAGCCTCCAATCGCATCAATTTCAAGGTCGAATGCTCGTTCAATTTTAGTCATCTTATGCATATCATCAATGTCTAAGTTAGAGAATAGCGGAACAACCTGCACATCCATATACGGGCCTAATTCATCTCTCACTTCGACAGCCGCTTGTAAACTTCGAAATAAGCTATCTTCTTCCATGCTGCAGTCAAAATCAATATGCGTTCGAATCGTAGTCGTACCGTTAGCTAATGCCTGCAAAGCAGTTTTTAACATTCGCTGCTTAATTTCTTCTTCTGGAAATGCCGGCAGGCTGCTGCTGTAATTTTTAATGGCTTCTTGAAGAGTTCCAGATAGATTGGGTACCTGAGGAAGCGAATGAGCTTTGTCTAAATGCATATGCATATCTACAAATCCTGGTAATAGTACACGCCCCTGTGCATCAAGTGACGTTTCTTTTCCTAACACGGCCGCGTGTAGCGGAAAAAACTCGTCACCTTCAAGATAACCGTTTTGTAAAACGATAGAAGTATACATTCCATTTGAAATTTTCACTTCAAAAAGAGCGTGATCGTGCATAATTGGCAAGCGAACATTAATTAAGTGAAGCAATATAATTCCCTCCTCAATTTTTCAACTTCTTCATTTTTCATAGACCGCTTTATCTTATTTATCATTTATTGTTTAAAGCATTAATTCGCCAAATTTCGCGAATCACCTTCTCTCTAAAGGCCTTTATTTACAGAGAAAAAAGCAAGAACAAAAAAAGGAGCAGCGTCCCCACGCTGCTCATCAAAGAAAAAATGCTAGAAAATAGATAGAATGTACTTCCCATGGTTAAATGAGGGCTTACAGATAAAGCTTCAGTGAGTGATTTCATGCTTTGCATCGCTATTCTCCCCAGAAAGCAATGCAGATACAAGCAAAAAATTTCCACCACTCGCTCACACTGTAAATAGACACATAAGAAAAAGCCCAAACAAAGGCAGGTCTCTCAAATACAATGAGCAAAAACCTACCCGCCTGGGCTTTTATCCCTTCGGTGTCATATCCACTTCTTTTCAAAAATGAATATGTGAATCGCTTGGACCAAACTTTCTACTAACGTAAAAATGGGAACCTAGATTCACTTTTTACTCATAGTCCTATCATTTACGGTGATAAGGTAGAAACGTCTGAGCCATATTCTCAAACATATATGAGTGAACCGTATTTAGCTTTTTCTTGTCTACAAATATACTATAGGTCTCTCTATAAGTCAAATATAAACGAATAATCTTTTTAATAAAATTATATATAGTTCGCCTTTTACAAAAGTTTACTTTTTTAAAAAGTTTGTTAAACTATCTAACACAGTAGTTGCATCTTCTTATAATCCTGCTTATACTTCGAACTACTTACATTATCTATAAAGGTCTTCACTCTGTTGAAGACAAAAAGCGATCTAGGGTTCCGTTTAACACATGTTAAAGGCTGGTCCGAGAGAGAGCGTACGGAACAGTCCGTATACACGGAAGGATAAAAGCCTGGGAGAATGACATCATTCTCCCAGGCTTTTCTTTTTTACTAGTATAAAATAGAGGAAAGAAGGGATTTATATGAACAACCAACCAGCGTTAAGTAAATCGCTAAAGGTATATCAAATTGTATTTTTGGGTCTTGCCTGGATGACTCCGATGATTTTCTTTACAGTTTACGGAGTAGCCTACGATGCGGCTGGAGGGCAAATGGTCCTTGCTTATTTAATTGCTTTTTTAGCTATCTTTTTTACCGCATATAGCTATAGCCGAATGGTAAAAGCATATCCAATAGCAGGATCTGCTTATACGTATACGAAAAAAGCTATACATCCTCGCCTTGGCTTTTTAGTAGGCTGGGCACTTCTTTTAGACTATATTTTCTCCCCTATTATCGCTATTTTAACATTTGGTATTTTTATGCATACAGAATTTCCTTCTATTCCTGTATACGTATGGGTCATTGTCATGAACATTATCTTAGCTTTAGTCAATATTGTTGGTATTAAATCTGTCGCTCGTATAAGCGGCATCTCTGTTGTAGTTCAGATTCTATTTATAAGTTTGTTTTGTTTATTTATCATCAAAGATATTGCAACAGGTCAAGCTAGTTCTTCTACTCTTTTTTCACTTCATCCTTTTTTGGCTTCAGATGTACCGTTTACGACTATCTTTTCTGGAGCTGCGCTCATTTGCTTTTGCTTTTTAGGATTTGATGCCGTTACAACAATGGCGGAAGAAACGATTCAACCGGAAAGGACCATTCCAAAAGCCATTTTTCTTATTGTTTGTATTGCAGCTGTTATGTACATCGCTATTTCGTATTTTACACAGATTGCCTATCCGGGATTCACATTTACTAATCCTGATAATGCTGCCTACACCCTTGTAAAATTAGTGGGCGGAAATCTTTTAAGCAGTCTATTTATTACGGTCTTAATTATCGCAACCTTTACTCAAGGAGTTTCTTCAGTCACAAGCGTGACTCGCTTTTTATATGCTTTAGGCCGTGAATCCGTGCTGCCTCAGAAGGTATTTTCATATATTCATCCAACGTTTAAAACGCCCGTGGTGAATATCTTGCTTGTTACCGCTTTTTCGTTTTTGGGAATGTTTATTGATTTAAACACAGCCGTTACTTTTGTCAGTTTCGGTGCCTTAACCGCTTTTACATTTGTTAATCTATCAGTCATTGCCCACTTTTATATTAAGTTAAAGAAACGGTCGTTTACTGAAACAATACTTTATTTAATCTTCCCTTTAATAGGAGCGGCATTTATCGGATGGCTGCTCACACTGTTAAACAAAGACACTCTTTTGATTGGTGTCGCCTGGCTTACGGTTGGGTTTCTCTATTTATTTGTAAAATCTCGACTATCGGCTCCTTTTGTAAAGAGAGATCATTCAAAAGTGACGGTCCCTGAAAAATAAACTGAAAAATCAGTTTTTGTGTCAGGTATTCTAACAAACTGCTTGTCAACTTATTTTCAAACATACTATACTACGATTAATCGAAAGCCACAAATGGATAAAGGTTCTTACAGATGTTAAGAACAAAAAAGCTGTCTAGGGTTCCGTTTAACATACGTTAAAGACTGGTCCGAGAGAGAGCGATATGGCGCTATGCTGTATAACACGGAAGGATAAAAGCCTGGGAGACTACTCTCCCAAGCTTTTATCCTTTTTTTATTCTAAGGAGGTTATTTTATGAGTTATATCTGGAAGCAAACCATCCCAGCGGGCGGAAAATGGTCAGGACGAATTGGGAGAGGAAAATCAGTGACGTTTACCGCACAAGAATCCGGTGCAAACGCATCCCTACTATTGTACAACGCTTATGATTTAACGGAACGATACAACATGCCTGATACCTTAAAAGCTCAGCATACTGCTCATTTAACAAAAGGACACGTTCTAATGAGTGACAACGGCAGAGCATTTGCAAGCATCACTGCTGACACCACCGGCTGGCATGATACCATTTCAGGCTACACTACGCGCAGCTTAACTCAGCAAAAATACGGTGTATCTACTTATCAAGAATCTCGAAACGAATGGAGAAGAAATGGAGAAGAAAACTTCTCAATGGAGCTTCTGCGCAACGGTTTAACAACACGGGATTTAGTCCCTAATCTTAACTTATTTTCAAAAGTATACTGCGACGAAGAAGGCAATATGAATTTTGTTTCTTCTCATTGTAAAAAAGGAGATTTTATTACGCTTAGAACAGAAATGGATTTGCTTTTTGTACTGTCTAATACCCCTAACCCTTTAGACCCAAGTAAAACGTATCCTTCTGTTCCGATTGAAATAACCGTTGATGAAGCGGCTCCTGTAAGCTCAGACGACTACTGTTTAAATTTTAGGCCTGAAAATAAACGAGCGTTTGAAAACACATGGTCTTATGACCTATTGCTTGGAAATAAAACATTATCAACGATTTAAAAATGAAGGAGGCTTCTATAATGGCTGTATTTAACCGAGTGGAAAGTAGCAGAAAAATAGAGAACGCAATTTATGATGAAACGGTACTGGCTGGGGACGGCTGGATGCACGAACTTAAACCAGGACAAACGCTTAGAATAATAGATGTAAAAGGAAATCAAGCAGCGGATACTTTATTCTTTGATGCAGAAAATCCAGAAGATCATTACAGTGCAGTATCGACGATTGCTAATCAAGGAAATATTTATTTATCCACCGGCACGGTGCTGCTTTCTCAATCTGGCAAAGAACTAGTCAAAATTGTAGCTGACACGTGCGGACGCCACGATACCCTAGGCGGAGCTTGTTCCGCACAAAGCAACACCGTACGTTATGCACATGACACGCTTCCTATGCATAACTGCCGAGATACATTTATGCTGCAGCTATCAAAATATGATAGCCGCTACACTAAAAGAGATTTAGCACCGAACGTAAACTTTTTTATGAATGTACCCGTGACGCCAAGCGGCGGATTAACGTTTAATGACGGAGTGTCTGCACCTGGATACTATGTAGAAATGGAAGCGATCAATCCTACACTTGTATTGATCAGCAACTGCCCTCAGCTTAATAATCCGTGCAACGATTATAACCCTACCCCTATTCGCTTAGTTATTTGGGATTCATTATAAAAAGGAGTGTTCATCTATGTTTACAAAAGTATTAATTGCGAACCGAGGAGCAATTGCCGTTAGAATTGAGCGAACATTACGACATTTCGGAGTGAAATCTGTGGCTGTTTATACAGAAGCTGATCAAGACAGCCTGCACGTTGATGAAGCAGATGAAGCCATTTTAATTGGCAGCGGCCCGGTCAAAGAAAGTTATTTAAACGAAGACCTTATTCTAGATATCGCAAAGAAAACAGGAGCGGAAGCTATTCATCCAGGCTACGGTTTTTTAAGCGAAAACGCGGAATTTGCTCGTCGCTGTCGAGCTGAAGGAATTGTATTTATTGGTCCTACACCTCAGCAAATGGAAATATTCGGATTGAAACATTCAGCTCGGGAAATTGCGCAAAAAGCGGACGTGCCTTTGCTTCCTGGTACACCTCTTATTACAGATGTATCAGAAGCTGTACGTGCTGCTGAAGAGATTGGCTATCCCGTTATGTTAAAAAGTACAGCTGGGGGCGGCGGAATTGGAATGCGTGTTTGCCAGGATGAAAAAGCGCTTCAAGCCGCTTTTGACTCAGTTTGCCATTTAGCACAAACAAACTTTAAAAACAGCGGTGTTTTTTTAGAGAAATACATTCAAAAAGCTCGCCATGTGGAAGTTCAAATCTTCGGGAATTCTTTTGGAGAAGTAGTAGCTTTAGGGGAACGCGACTGCTCTATTCAGCGAAGAAATCAAAAAGTAATTGAAGAAAGTCCAGCTCCAAACTTCCCTTCATATATACGGGAAAATATGCTGCAAGCAGCTACTCGACTAGCTAAAGAAGTGGGATACCGAAGTGCAGGAACAGTAGAATTTTTATATGACGCCGAAGCGGAGAAGTTTTATTTTTTAGAAGTAAATACTCGTCTTCAAGTAGAACACGGCGTTACAGAAGAAGTGTTAAACATCGATTTAGTAGAATGGATGCTTAAAGAAGCATGCGATGAGCTGGTAAACCTTCCTTCTTTGCTTCCTGTTCCTTCAGGTCACAGTATCCAAGCGCGTATTTATGCCGAAGATTGCTTAAATGATTTTCGTCCAAGCGGCGGGCAAATCGACCAAGCCATTTTCTCTAAAAGTGCTCGAGTTGAAACATGGGTGCGAGACGGCATTACTGTAACATCACTTTATGATCCTATGCTAGCTAAAATTATCGTTCATGGAAAAACACGAGAAGAAGCTCTTCTAAAATTGATCGCTGCTTTAAAAGAGACAAGATTATACGGCGTTACTACTAATCTTCAATACTTGCAGGGACTGTTAGAAGAAAAAGCGTGTAAAACAGGCGATGTGTATACTCAAATGCTTAACTCATATACTCCGAGCGAACAAGCAATTGAAGTTTTAGACGGCGGCGTTCAGTCTACTGTTCAAGATTACCCGGGACGCACCGGGCACTGGAATGTAGGAGTTCCTCCGTGCGGCCCAATGGATCCTTTTGCTTTTCGCATAGGAAACAAACTTCTCGGAAATTCACCGGATGCCCCGGGAATTGAAATGACTCTCCGAGGCGGCTCTTATAAATTTAGAGACGATGTATCTTTTTGTATTACCGGTGCTAACATGCATGCTACATTAGACGGCGCTGAAATTCCCATGTATAAAACCATTCAAGCAAAGCCGGAACAAATTCTTTCATTTGGTGAAGCAACCGAAGGAATGCGCACGTATTTACTGATTGGCGGCGGACTTGATATGCCTAAAATATTAGGCAGTTCTTCTACTTTTACACTAGGAAGCTTCGGAGGACACGGCGGAAGAGCACTTCGCACGGGAGATGTACTGCGTGTTTCTGACTACGCTCACGTTGAAAATGAACTTGCTCTTTCCTACCAGCCAACCATGTCTAAAGAATGGACAATTGGAGTGATTCCCGGCCCTCATTGTACAGAAGAGTTTTTGCAGCCAGAGTACTTGCAGCAGCTAACAGATACAAAATGGGAAGTTCATTTTAACAGCTCTAGAACAGGCGTTAGGTTAATAGGTCCCGCTCCTTTTTGGACGCGTGAAGATGGAGGACAAGCCGGTTTGCATCCATCAAATATTCATGACAACGCCTATGCCATCGGCACCTTAGACTTAACCGGAGATATGCCTATTTTACTTGGCCCAGACGGCCCGAGCCTCGGCGGCTTTGTTTGCCCTGTTACGACTGCTTCAGCAGAGTTTTGGAAAATAGGACAGCTTCACCCCGGAGATAAAATTTCGTTTAAATTAATTGATCTTGAACAAGCTGAAAAACTCAAATGTACGCAGGAAGACTTTTTACAGCGTATCGGAACATCTGCATCACTTCCTGTGCTTACAAATCCAGTAGCACAGCCGCTAAAAAGCGATTATCCGCTGCTGATTAACGAAACGGAAAATAGACGCTTCCCATTTTCCGTCCGCTGCTCAGGCGATGCGAATATACTTGTGGAGTACGGAGAAATGGAGCTTGACCTGCTGCTTCGCTTCCAAGTGCATGCTTTAATGGAAGCTATTCAAAAGCGTAAGGATTTACCAGTTCTAGATTTAACGCCTGGTATCCGTTCTCTTCAAATTCATATTGATGCAACAAAGATGTCTATTCTTGAACTGTGTCAGCACATTTCAGCTATTGATCGCGAGCTTCCTCCTCTTGAAGAAATGGAAGTTCCGTCTCGGATTGTAAAACTCCCACTTTCATGGGATGATCCTGCGACTCAATTAGCTATTGAACGCTATCAGCAAAACGTTCGTCCAGATGCACCCTGGTGTCCAAGCAACCTAGAGTTTATTCGCCGAGTAAACGGTCTGGATCACCTTGAAGATGTAAAACGAATTGTATTTGACGCTAATTATCTTGTAATGGGGCTTGGAGATGTATATTTAGGTGCGCCTGTAGCTACGCCTCTAGACCCTCGTCACCGTTTAGTGACAACGAAATATAATCCCGCTCGTACATGGACACCTGAAAATGCAGTTGGTATTGGCGGTGCGTATATGTGCGTATACGGAATGGAAGGTCCTGGGGGCTATCAATTTGTGGGACGCACGATTCAAATGTGGAACCGACTTCGTCAAACGGAAAGTTTTGAAGCAGGAAAACCGTGGCTTCTTCGTTTCTTTGATCAAATTCAATTTTATCCAGTAGAAGCAGATGAGCTTTTAAAACTGCGCGAAGATTTTCTTCGCGGGAGATTTGAAGCAGATATTACGGAGACAACGTTTAAACTTGGAGAATATTTAGATTTTCTTTCATCTATTGAAGAAAGCACGGCTGCTTTTCGTCACACCCAGCAGGCTGCTTTTCAAACAGAGCGAGAAGATTGGAAAGCACTCGGCTTAGCTGAGTACGTCTCTGAACATGAAACGGCTGAAATTACGGAACAAGAAATGCCCGAAGGTACGGAAGCCGCGCGCTGTACAATGCCGGGAAGCGTATGGAAAGTTCTTGTTGAAGAAGGACAAAAAGTTGAAAAAGGCGATACGTTAATTATCGAAGAAAGTATGAAAATGGAGTTTCCACAGCTAGCACCTATGGATGGATATATCAGTTCTATTCATGTAAAACCCGGCGATGAAGTACAAGCTGGACAGCTGATTGCCGGTATAAAAGCCTTTGCTCCAATTACTCATTAAGGACGGTGGATACAATGAAAACAGTGAGTTTGCCTAAAACATTTTCGGTTCAATGGTTACGTGATATGTATATCAAAAAAGAATTAACTCCGGAAGATGTAGTACATCAAATTCTTACGCGTGTAGAAGCTGATAAAGACATGAATATTTGGATTACCCCTCCTACACTCTGTGAGTTAAAACCTTATGTGGATCGGTTAGCCACGTTAAGCCCTGAAACGTTACCTCTGTGGGGAATTCCATTCGCCGTTAAAGATAATATTGATATAGCACATGTACCAACGACAGCCGGATGTAAAGAATATACGTATATCCCTTCTGCACATGCTACGGTTGTTCAACGTCTTATTGATGCAGGTGCTATTCCTCTTGGAAAGACCAACTTGGACCAATTTGCTACAGGGCTGGTCGGTACACGAAGCCCTTACGGCGAAACGCACAATGCGTTAAAGTCCGAGCTCATTAGCGGCGGATCGAGCTCAGGGTCAGCTGTATCCGTAGCTCGCGGGCACGCTGCTTTTTCTTTAGGTACCGATACAGCAGGTTCAGGGCGCGTTCCAGCCGGTTTAAACCGTTTAATTGGCTATAAACCTTCTCTCGGAGCGTGGCCATCTGCAGGTGTAGTTCCGGCGTGTAAAAGCTTAGACTGCGTCACTGCTTTTGCTCATGAATGGAGTGACGTACTGCTTGTAGATTCTATTATTAGAGGGGTAGACGATCAAGATCCATGGTCACGCTCTGTTGTTCGGGCTTCTTCGGCTCTCCCTGAAAAAATTTGTATGGTAAAAGAACCGCTCTCATTTTACGGACCGTTTGCTGAGCAGTACGAGGAAGCTTGGAAGCAAGCAGTGAAAAAGATTGAAGGTTTATCTATTCCCATTGAATACATTGACGGCTCGTATTTAAGCGAAGCAGCTGCTTTATTGTATGACGGCCCATACGTAGCGGAGCGCTGGGCTGACTTAGGAGAATTTATTACTTCTCATGAAGAAACAGCATTTCCTGTAACCGAGCAAGTCCTTCGTTCAGGAGCTAAATCAGAATATGATGCTGCTGCTTTATTTCAAGCTTCACATAAGCTTCAATCCTTTAAACATAAAGCATATCATCAGCTTAAAAATGCTGTTCTTGTTATGCCGACAGCAGGCGGAACGTGGACGCGGGAACAAGTAAGAGAAAATCCAATTGAAACAAACAGTGACATGGGGCGTTTTACAAACCATTGTAACTTGCTCGACTTATGCGCTGTCTCTCTTCCATCTCAAGATGCAGATCTTGATTTACCGTTTGGCATTTCATTTTTCTCTACATTTGACGGCGAACAATTCATTTGCGGGCTTAGCGAAGTGTTTTTAAATGGTGAACGAACGGTTGATTCAAGAAAAGATACAACCTTAGTAGCTGTTTGCGGTTTGCATATGCGCGGGTTTCCACTTGAATTTCAAATGCGTGAACACGGAGCTTCATTCGTACGAAAAGACCAAACCGCTCCTTATTACCAGCTTTTTAAACTGCCTACTTCTCCAGCAAAACCGGGGCTGCTGCGAACGCATCAACAAGGAGAAAAAATTGAAGTTGAACTTTGGGAAATGCCCTTATCACTACTCGGCTCTTTTGCCGATTCTATCCCTTCTCCTCTTGGACTAGGCAAAATCACTCTCGAAGACGGCAGTGAAGTAGCGGGTTTTCTTTGTGAAGCTCATGCGACAGAAGATGCGGAGGATATTACGTCTTATAGAAGCTGGCGGGCTGTTTATAGTTGAATAAAAGAGCTGCCTCTAAGTCAGGGTTTCGACTTAGAGGCGGCTCTTTTGAGTTATAAAAACCTTACTATAAAAGCGCTCTTATTTTAAGGAATCACTTATTTGGTCCGGTCTTTTTTATGTACTTTTTCTCTTTTTCATCCACCAGCCTGCACCAACTATCACTCCGATTATAAGAATAACAAATATTAAACGGTCTACATCATGCAAATATTTTTGGATTTTTTCAATATCTCCAAGTCCTCCTACATAGAGCAAAAAAACAAACCATGGAAAAATACCTAATGTGCTGTATAAAACAAAGTCCTTAGATTTAATTTTACTAAGGCCTGCCAAATAGGTTATATAGTTTGCGATACTGATGGGACGAGAAATCGTAATACTCCATTTTCCGTATTTATGAAACCATTTTTGGGCACGCTTTATATTTTTTTCACCAAACCAGCGTTTGGTAATAGATTCAAACCTGTATCCCATCACGAACGGAATATAGTTGAATGCGATATAAATAACGGTATTGACAGCTGAAACCATAAGGATTTTCCATATTGAAAGCTGCAGCACCGAGCCAATGAGCAAAATCGATAACGTACACGGAAAAGGAATTGCCGCAGCTTCGATTGCTGTAGCAATAAAGATGCCCACTATGCCTAAATTTTGTACAAAATCAATAAACCCTTGCACCTTTTTTCTCCTTTCAATCATACAAATTTCACGTTCTTTCATCATAACTCAAACTATTCAAAATTTCACGATTTCAAAGTAATTTTACTAGTAAAAAAAGCTTATATGCACCGGTTTGCTATATTTGATTATCTTCTATCATATGCAGTTCATAAGTGAAGTAACGCAAAAAAAGAAAATAGCAGAAAAAAACTCTTTTATTAGTTGTAATAAAAGAGTCTTTTCTGTCCTGCTATTATTTAATTTTAGCAATGATTTTCCCTTTCACATGGCGTTTTGAAAGCTCTTCTAATGCACTTGGCACTTCTTTTAACGAGATGATGCGCTCAATCATCGGAGCTACTTTCTTCTCTGCTACTAATGCTAAAAGCTCATCGCCCATTTTTGCTAAATCCGCTTGCGCCATCATGTCATCAATGTGGTGTGCAGCATTTAAAGCTACTTCATGATAAGAAATCACTTTTGTAAAAGGCTTTACTTTTGTATAGTCAGGTGCACCAGCAATATGTGCTAAATGTCCTCTATAGGCAATCATATCTAAAGAATCCGTTGCGTTCTTTGCGCTCACCGTGTCAAGCACAGCATCTACGCCGCGGCCATTTGTCAGCTCCAATACTTTTCCCACGACATTTTCCTCGCGATAATCAATTACATAATCAGCGCCTAACGACTTCACATACTCATGATTATGTGCTGAAGCTGTTGAGAAAACGGTTTTTCCAGCGTTTTTAGCAAGCTGCACGCCAAAGCCCCCTACGCCTCCAGCTCCTCCGTGAATTAAGATGGTTTGAATATGGTTCATTGGAAATTTACGAAATAGTGCTTCATACGCCGTGTAACCTGCAGTAGGCAAAGCAGCAGCTTCTTCAAATGTAACAGCATCAGGAATGCGCGAAATTGAATGAGCAGTTGTGACCGCATATTCAGCATATCCGCCTTTTTTCATAAAGTCCCCGTGATAGACAACGCGGTCTCCTTTTTTCCAGTCAACTACTCCTTCTCCAACTTCATCAATTGTCCCAGCTACATCCAAACCTAGAATGTGAGGATATGTCCAATGAGGATTTCCATTAGTAGCCGTTTTATAATCCACTGGATTAAGTCCCACTGCGTGAACTTCAACTACTACTTCTCCTTTATTTGGAAGAGGTTTTTCTATTTCTTCTACTTTCATTTCTGTCCATTTATTTTTATCTTGCAATAATAATGCTTTCACAGTCTAACTCTCCTTTTTAAATCATTTGCTTAGCGTTACTTTTATTATTTTATCTAAAAATGATTTGCTTACTATTTTTATTTTAAAGAGAGCTTGTCTATAATACAAATTAGAAAATAAATAGATATCCATAAATAAATTTATAAGAAAGGATAGCATAAATGATTGATTTTGAATGGTATCGCAGCTTTATTAGCATTTACAAATATCGATCCGTTTCTGAAGCAGCCAGAGCGAGGATCTTAACGCAGCCGGCCATGAGTCAGCACTTAGCTGCTTTAGAAGCTGAAATAGGCGAAGGTTTATTTATCCGTGCACCAAGAAAGATGATTCCAACAGAAAAAGGTAAAGAACTGTACACGCGTATTGTCCCGTTAATTGAAAGTCTAGAAGCTGCTTCAATTGAATTAAAAATGACCGCTTCATCTCCCGACGCGCTGCCGGTCGTAAAAATTGGTTCTCCCGTAGAGTATTTTACCGAACAAGCTTTAGAAAGAATAAAAGATGCAGGTATCCGCTGCTACAGCCAGTTTGGTATTGCTTCTGTTTTACTTGAAAAGATACAAAGCGACGAAATTGATATTGCGATTACAACCCAAAGATTGCAAATACCAGGAGTCGAATATACGGTCATTGAAGAAGAAGAGTTTGTCTTAACCGTCCCTCCTTCTTTTGAAATGACACCCAATGAAGACATAGAGGATTTTTTATACAATCAGCGGTGGATTAGCTATGGCCTTGAACTTCCTATTATCAGGCGTTTTTGGCGACAGCATTTTAAAAAACGGCCTGAAATTCAGCCTCATCATGTGATTCCAAATCTTCAAACGGTGTTAAAAGCCATTCAGCATCACATGGGAATCAGCCTGCTTCCCCGCTATTTGATTCAAGAAGCGCTCCAAGAAAAAAAGGTGAAAATCGAACTTGAACATTTAGCGGTAAAAAATCAGATCTTTCTTGCTTATAAACTTAAGCATCGAGATCATCCAGTCATTCAAAAAACGATACGCTCGTTAAAAAAAGAAACGAACCACTAATCAAACATCTTGATTAATGGTTCGTTTTTCACCTCGTCTAAAATCATTTTGTCCCAGTCTCTTCTTTTTTTGACAGCTGCTGTGATGAATCTACTCCTACGAGATCTAAAAAGAAAATAAAAATAGGAATACCAAGAATCAGCCCCCATACGCCCAAGAAATGTTCACCAAATACTAAAATGATAAACGTAATGAATGTTGGCAAGTTTGTTTTAGATGACATAAGCTTTGGATTTAATACATAGCTTTCAAGTGCGTGAAGTACTACCACCATAATTAACACAGATAGTACTTTTACACCGCCTCCTAAACTGTAAGCGATTGTACAAAGCGGAATGAGTGAAACAAATACCCCAAGAACCGGCACTAGCCCTAGTAGAAAGACCATAACGCCAAGCGCAAGCAAATTAGGAAACCCTAACACCCATAGGGCAATAACGGATAAAATGCTGTTCACAAAAGCGATAATAAACTGAACTTCTATTACCTTGCCGAAGGAATTAACAAATTTTCTCCCCAAATAGCCAGCTTCTTTGAAAAACCAGCCCAGCCTAGATTGTTCCAGTTGGACAAATAATCGGTGAATCCGCGACTTTTCAAGTAAAAAGAATAGGCTTAACAAGAGTGCTAAGAAAACTTGTGCACTTACTTTTCCAATATTAGATAAATAGCTGTATACTAAATCAATATTCTGCTGAATATTTTCTGGTGATTTGAATCTCTTTAGATTATCGATAATATAGGTGACGAATGTATTATCAGGGGGGTGCTTGTAAAAATACATCAGCTTCTGTACAAGCTCAGTAACTTGCGTCATAATAACCGGGATATATACATATCCTACAATACCGAGAGCACCAATCAGTGCGATATAGATGACGATGAGTATAAGCGTTGAATTAAGCGGAAGCTTTCTTCTTAACGTTTGTTGAAGACGACCAATTAAAAAGGTAAAAATAAACGTAAATAACAGCAGCTGAAGCATACTTCTAATGCTGACAAGTAAAACTGTAATAATAATAAGCGTAATGATGCGAACAGTAAGTTTGTTGTGAAGCCAACTTCTTGCAATATTCATGAAACCTTCAATTCTCCTATCTCTCTTTTTCCCAAGTCATTTGTATACATATAAATAAAACGGATACGCTAGACGCTCATATCCGCTTTCGCTATATATAGTGTATCATTTAATATTCAAATTTTACTATATTTCAGCGCTTTTTAGTATGTCTTTATTTTCTCTCCGCTATTCTTTTTCATTTTCCCATACATTATGATAAATTAGCTTGTCTAAATCCCTTCTTTTTTCCCAGTTAGCTTGTTCTAAGATTGGTTTCTCAGGGTATTTATCTGTATAGCCAATTGACATGAGCGCTACAGGATCAATATGAGGAGGAATATGTAAAATGTCACGTACATCATTTTTTTTATAAAAACTTACCCATCCCATTGCCAGTCCTTCTGCATATGAAGCAAGCCACATATTTTGAATCGCACACGCAGTTGACATCATATCAGTTTCTGGAATTGAGTTTCTTCCGAGAACATGAGAGCCCCCTCTTGTTGGATCACACGTTACGCAAATAGTTAACGGCGCTTCTTTTAATCCTTGAATCTTTAGCTCTAAAAAATCTTCTTTCTTTTCACCTTCATAATGAATAGCCAGTGCTCTTCTCTCTTTATCTGCTGCCCAGGCAAGTTTATTTTTCACTTCTGTATCAGATACTAATATAAAATTCCAAGGCTGCATAAACCCGACGGAAGGTCCGCTGTGAGCAGCCTGTAGAATGTTATAAACCGTTTCATTCGGAATCTCATCAGACAAAAATGTGCGTACATCTCTTCTTCCGTAAATCGCTTTGTATACCGCTTGCTTTTCGTCGTTTGTAAACGAATTCATCTTTTTCAACCTCCATTAAACTCTTTTTTTAACTATTTTTCTAAAAAAATATTAAAAAAATGTGATCTAAACTTTATATTTTCTCGTATTACTATATGAATCTATCATAAAGGAGGTTGCAAACATGTTCAACGACGTTTTAATGAACTTATTTAACGCGGTAAGCAGCATCATTAACACAATTGGATAATTTGATTGTACATATTGAGTAAGAGAGGAGGCATATTACATGCTAAACGAGGTACTTATGAACTTTTTTAACGCAGTAAGCAGCATCATCAACACAATCGGATAAAAAAAGCACAAAGAAAAGGGTAACTGCCATTACCACCGTCTTTATGCTTGACTAGTTCAAAATCATATATTTTACAATAAAAAGAACTCTTTGATTAGGAGTTCTTTTTACTTATCCTAACATGTTCCTTTTTATTTGTATATATGCCTTGCTATTTCAACAGATTCACTTATATGTTGCAAGCATACACGTAGGTCTGCAGCTCGTAGTGCAGTTCTTTTAAGTCTTCGGCTGCTTGAGTCAATAACTTCTTTCGCTGAGCTGTATACACATCTAGAATCGCTCTTTCTACTTTTACCTTTTCTTCATATAAAATATCTAACTTATCTTCATTTCCTTCAAGGGAAATAGGCTTTAACATAGCAAATTGATAAATGGGTTGTCCATAATCCAATTTTGTTAAAATAGAACCTACTAATACATCCTGCGAGCATTCGTATACGAAGTTTAACAGCGTACTTAATTCTTCTAGACGAGAAATATCCAGCTCTGCATTTTCATTGATCACAGTCCCTATATATTGAAAGCACTCTTCTTCTAACTCATTGTAAATAGTTGTGATGCGGTGCAGTACTTCATTCAACTTCATAAAGTTCCCCCTTCACACACGCTTCTTGATACAACCATATGACAAAACTTGGTG
This sequence comes from Priestia sp. FSL W8-0524, assembly GCF_038005965.1. Lineage (NCBI taxonomy): Bacteria > Bacillati > Bacillota > Bacilli > Caryophanales > Bacillaceae > Priestia > Priestia sp. FSL W8-0524. The sequence goes on along the minus strand of NZ_JBBOUG010000001.1, from coordinate 687,384 downwards.
TTTTATACTAACGAAAAAGCGAGGAATATAAACCTCGCTTTTTCTCTTTATCGATACATACTGGCAATGTCTTCAATAAACATAAGCGGTTCTTCTTCTGTTAGTTGTTTAATTGGAGAATAATCCTCTCCACCAAAACTTTGATCTATGTCTTCAATAAACGAAGAAACTTCTTCTGACTCTTCACGATTAGCCGGCACTTCGTATTTCTGTAATTCTGTACGGTGCACGACGGATAAAATATGGCGAGGAAATTGCTGCTTCGTTTTTCCAAAACAGTATACCGGCTTGTGTTTCAAAAAGCGTTCTACTTCCTCTTGCCGGTTATAAATGCTTCCATGATCACCCCAAGCTACCACAACCAGTTCAGCATCTTCCACAGCTTTTTGAATATATTCACCTGTTCTTGTTCCAACAGCTTCTTCTTTTGAAAGCATGCGTAAAAACGAAACATGATCGGTTTGATAGCTGAATAAATAAACGATTTCTAAGACTCCAAATCCCCACTTTTGCGCCAGTTCTATGCATTTGGATACAGCTGTATCATCGCTGTATTCATACGTATTTTCTGGAAAGGACAAGATAAACGTAAGTTTACGTTCGTTTACTTCACTCCATTTGCATAATAGAGAATATTTGTATGTGCCTGTTTCATCAAAAATAACTTCTTTTTTCACTGCTTCCATCCCCCTGCCTTCTTACAATCTTGTTACTTATCTATTGCAAATGAGCTAAGCAGTAATCGTAACCTTGACTGTTAAAAGTTTTATTTTATATGTATTTCAAAATCATGCCTTCATGACAACTTTTCTGCCATTTTTTCAAAAAGCATTTTTTTCTTCTATACATGCTTTTTACAGCTAGTGAACATTCACATATATATCTTTACTCTTTTCGGACCTCCAGTCAAAATAGATAAAATCAAAAGAATGGTCTATAATAAAGAAATAACCAATGAACTTTTCACTCATGTTTTTGACCGTTACGGATTTTTTCTCAGCAGGTATGTTCAAAACTGATCCTCTGAGAAAATAGAAGATAAATTTGTGTAAAGAAAGGATTTTGTAAATGGCTACTACACACACATTTACAAGAGGAGAAGAAATTGCAAATGCGATTACACACGGCGTTGGAGCCGTACTCAGCATTGTGGGATTAACGCTTTTAATCGTACTTTCTTCGTTAGAAGGAACGCCTTGGCATGTTATCAGTTTTACTATTTACGGAGTAACCATGCTGCTTCTCTATGTCTCCTCTACGCTTGTCCATAGCTTTCCGGAAGGTAAGGTAAAAGATCTTTTTGAGATATTTGACCATTCTTCTATTTATTTGTTTATTGCCGGTACGTACACTCCATTTTTATTTATCGCAGTAAAAGGAACCACCGGCTGGACACTTTTTGGAATTGTATGGGGCATCGCTCTTGCAGGAATTGTATTCAAAGCTTTTTTTGTGAAGAAATTCCTTTTTATTTCCACCATTCTTTACGTATTTATGGGATGGATGATTGTGTTTGCGTGGGATTCGTTAACTCAAAACATTGCCCATCAAGGAATTGTCCTTCTTGTAGTTGGAGGCGTGTTGTATACAATCGGAGCCGTTTTTTACGTATGGCGAGGATTTCGTTTTCACCATATGATTTGGCATATGTTTGTTCTTGGCGGAACCGTACTTCACTTTTTAGCAATCATTTTATATGTATTGCCTATAACCAATTAAAAAAGGGCCTTCTGGCCCTTTTTTAATTGGTTATAGAATTTCTTACCACAGTTTTGCCATTTGAGTCACAAGCGTATAGACTCCTAGCACAGCCATAATAACGACCACAAAACCGCCAAAAACGGTAAGCCAAGTCGGATGCTTGTAATCCCCTACTATCTTCTTTTTATAAGCCGCTATAAGCATTGTACCGAGTGTAATAGGTAAGATTAACCCATTTAATGCTCCAGCTAAAATGAGCAGCGTGACCGGCTGACCAATCGTTAAGAAAACCAGGGTTGAAATCGTAATAAATGCAATGATAATCCAGTTTTCATATTTCTCAATCCTTTTGCTGAAGGATTTAATAAAGGAAACCGATGTATATGCCGAACCAATAACTGAAGTGATAGCCGCTGCTGCCATGACGACACCAAATAATTTATAGCCAATATCCCCTGCGGCTAACTGAAAAACAGAGGCAGGTGGATTATCGGGATTCAGTTTTAACCCTTGACTCAATACACCTAATGTTGCCAAAAATAGAAAAATTCGAATGATCGAAGCGATCGTAATGCCGGATACTGCTCCTCTTGTTACTTCCGGAATCGCGGCTTTTCCTTTGATTCCTGCATCTAATAAACGGTGACCTCCTGCAAATGTAATATATCCTCCTACCGTTCCTCCTACAAGAGTAACAATCGCCATTACGTCAATGTGATCCGGCCAAAATGTTTTAGATACCGCTTCTCCTACTGGCGGAGCGGAAGAAACCGCAACATACACCATTAAAATAATTAATATTCCGCCCATTAATTGAGCAAAACGATCCATTAATTTTCCGGCTTCTTTGACTAAAAAGATGGCAATAGAAATAATGGCTGTAATAACTGCACCAACTTTAGGAGAAATACCAAATAGCGCATTGAAGCCAAGACCCGCTCCTCCTACATTTCCAATATTAAATGCTAAGCCTCCGATTACAATTAAAATAGCAATAAATAAACCGAGACCTGGGAAAACACTGTTAGCAATATCCTGTGCTCTTTTTTCTGAGACGGCAATAATACGCCATACGTTTAGCTGAACGCCAATGTCTAATAAAATCGACAGTAAAATGACAAAACCAAAACTTGCGGCGAGAGCTTGTGTAAAGACAGTTGTTTGAGTTAAAAAACCTGGACCCACTGCTGAAGTAGCCATTAAAAATGCTGCTCCGAGGAGCACGCTCCAGTTGCGTTCTTTTTTCATGATGTCACCTCATTGTGGTTGAATAATGATTTGTTCTTCTTTTAGCTTGTCACAAATAGCTTTGGCAAATTCAACAGCATGTGCACCGTCTCCATGAATACAGACGGTATCTGCCTGAATCGGAATCTCTTCATTTTGCACAGTGAATACTTTCTTTTCTTTGACCATTTTAATTACTTGAGAAATAGCTGCTTTCTCATCTTGAATCACGGCGTTTTCAACGTTTCTCGGCGTCAGCATGCCGTTCTGTTGATAGGTTCGATCTGCAAATACTTCCTGAGACGTACGCAAGCCGATTTCGTTTCCAGCTTTAATCGATTCACTTCCAGCAAGACCATATAGAATAGCTTCCTCACTAACATTATAAACAGCTTCAGCAATAGCTTTAGCTATGTCTCGATCCCCTGCAGCCATATTATATAAAGCGCCATGAGGTTTCACATGATGAAGGGCCCCTCCTTCTGCACGTATAAAAGCTGAAAGAGCCCCCATTTGATACACCATCAAATCATAAGCTTCTCGAGGCGTAATTTTCATATATCTACGTCCAAATCCAGCTAAATCTTGCAATCCGGGGTGCGCGCCGATCGCCACATTTTCACTCAAAGCCAGCTTTACTGTTTCTCTCATAACCGAAGGATCTCCGGCATGAAAGCCACAAGCAATGTTTGCTGACGTTACATAGCGTAAAATTTCTTTATCATTTCCTAATCTATAGTTCCCAAAGCTCTCCCCTAAGTCACAGTTCAAATCAACGGTAGCCATTTTCTTCCCCCTTATATTTTCATTCGAAGTGCTCTTTTAATATGATTGATTTTCTTTTCCTGCTCCATATATAAATACTGCGCTTCATCCAGTGAAACGAATTGAAAAGAAACCTTTTGCCCTGGAGAAACTTGTGCCAGCGCCGAAAAATCGGCAGTTGCTACCTGCCCGATTCTAGGGTATCCTCCTGTCGTTTGATGATCTGCTAATAAAACAATGGGCTGTCCTTCTTTTGGTACTTGAATTGTACCAAACGTCACAGCGCTAGAAAGCAGCTCCTTTTCCTGCTGAAGGACTAGTTTCTTCCCTTTTAGCCTATAGCCCATTCGGTCAGATTGCGGCGTAACGTCAAATTCTTGATTAAAGAAATGTTGTTGACTTTCTTTCGTAAACCAATCAAATTCCGCACCTTTCATTGTGCGGATAATAGGCGTCTCGTATGAAGGAAGAAGTTTAGGATGAATGGTCCAAAAAGCCTGCTGAAAAGAGCGGTCCGTTTGCTTTTTCACCAGTTTCTTTATAATTGCTTCCCCTATTTCTGTAGGAGGATGGCTTAATACTTCGTCTCCTGACTGTAATGCTTTACCGTGCAGCCCTCCTATCCGAGCGCGAAGCGAAGTAGATGTACTTCCCATAACTGCAGGAACGTTAAAGGCACCGGAAACCGATAAATAAGAACGGCAACCTAAAGTCGGAACACCAAACTGCAGCACGCTCCCTTTTTTCACATATAAAGGCCGCCACATCTTTACGGCTTCATCATTAACAGTTGGCGATAAATCCCCTCCTGTCAGGGCAATTAAAGCATCTTGCTGAAATTCAATTTTTGGTCCCATTAACGTAATTTCAATAACCGGCTGATTTTCTTGATTTCCTACTAATAAGTTGGCAATCCTTAAAGCAACTTTGTCCATTGCCCCGCTGACAATCATGCCGTCCTTTTGATATCCATGTCTGCCGATATCTTGAATCGTTGTTAATAAACCAGGACGCATCACTTTAATACTCATCTTCATCCACCTCCTTTTGTGCTTCATATTCCGTTTCAGAAATGGAAACAAATCGGATACGATCACCTGCTTGAAGTAAGCTTGGCGAGTCTTTTTCTGGGTTAAATAGTGTAAGAGGAGTACGCCCGATCAACTGCCATCCTCCAGGTGTTTCAATTGGGTACACGCCGGTTTGCATTCCTGCGATGCCAACTGACCCTTTTGGGATGCTGTTTCTCGGTGATTCTTTCCTTGGAGTCGCAATTTTTTCACTCATCCCTCCTAAATAAGGAAAACCAGGAGCAAAGCCTATCATATACACCAAATATTCTCCGTTTGTATGAATGGAGATAACTTCATCAGGCGTTAATGAATGAAAAGCAGCTACTCTCTCTAAGTCCGGGCCGTACTTTCCTCCGTAACACACCGGAATGTCAATTTGTCTAGCGACCGCTTCAGATTTTTCTTCCTGGTGGAAAAGTAGTTCTTCAATATATGTAGATATTGCTGTGTAAGGATTTCTTCTTCCTTTTTCACTCATTATCCAAGGATCATAATAGATTGTAACCGTCGTAAAAGCCGGTACATATTCAATCATTCCCTTACATAATGATTGCTCTAGCACCTCAGTAAATTGCTGAATACGTTTATGTATACCGAAATTAATTTCGTCTCCAAATGAAACGACAATGCCGCTATCACCAAGAGGATAAAGTCGATAATCGTTACTCATTCCGTCTCCTCCTTTTTACTTAGTATTGTTTGAGCAGCTCCCTTTAATGCTGTAGTTAGACAGTTTTATTAGAATTACTAATGAAGTTATCATTTTCAAATAACATTTTCTTATATATCTAATAAAAAAAAGATCAATAAATCTGTATACCGTATGAATAACATTATACAAATATAAAATAATCTTATGTTCTACTAAAACAAACTCTAAATAAAAATTCAACCTTTTTAGAATTTTATCGTCAAAAGGATCACGTTTTTTCAGTTTTCCTCATAAGAAAACTGCTTTGTTTTTTATACCAAAGCAGTTTTTTGTAAACATCTACAAAAAGGAAAAACTCATGGGCAGTGAACCATTATATACCTCTGCGAGCAAAATCCACAAAACGAAACTTATCAAGACGATGACGTGATTCCGTATACTGAAAAAGGCTTGCATCTTCTAGATACACATAGTTTCTTACTACCACAATATGTTCATAGTCTTTCAAATCTAAGTAACATTTATCTTCGTCCGTCAGCTCGTCAACGGAAATTTCTTTTTTAGCAAAGCTGATTTTCAGCCCAAGATCTTTTTCTAAGTATTCATAAATAGAGCCTTTGCATATGTCTTTTGTGAGGTGAGGAACATATTTTTTATGAAAAAAATCTTTATCTAAAATAATTTTTTCTCCATCGATTTCACGTGCTCGAACTACTTTCCATATGAGATCTTTTTTCGTTGCGCCAAGCTGTGTGCACAAATCTTGATCAGCCTTGATTAATTCAAACTCTTTTACAATAGTAGTCGACGTATGTCCTAGCTTTTCCGCGACTTCTTTGAAGCTAACAAGTCCTGATACTGGAAAATCAAAGCGTGATACGTCTAATACAAAAGAACCTTTTCCTTTCATTTTTTGAATGTACCCATTTTGCGAGAGTAAATTTAACGCTTTCCGTATCGTTTCACGAGACGTTTGATACTGTTCAACAAGCTCATTTTCAGAAGGAAGTTTTGTATTAGGACGCCAGTCACCGCGTTTAATTTTATCGACTAACTGTTCGTAAATGCTGATAAATTTATTTTCTTTCAATTGCCATCACCTATTTTACTTTCTATATATACCCAATTGTATAAAAAGAACGATAGATTGTCACCCATCGTTCTTTTCGCTTTTTCTCTATTTTTTTAAATGATACACGATTGATTCATACGGCCGAAGTAAGACTCGCTTGAATTCCTTTGGTGAATCTTCGTAGTTAGACAGCAATATTTCACTATGATATCCTTCAAAAGTTAGATTTTCTGGCAGTTCAAAGGCTGTTTCGCTGCCGTAGAAATTGTTTATCACGAGCAGCTTTTCATCTGCTCCATTTCGGATATAAGCGAAAATCTGCTCGTCTTCTCCAAGAATCAATTCATAGTTTCCATAGGTGATAATCTCGTACTGCTTGCGCAGTGCAATAAGCTTTTGATAAAAATAAAAGATTGAATCTTTATCCTCTAACGCTTTTTCTACATTAATTTTACGGTAGTTATCGGCCGGATGAATCCATGGCTTTCCTTTTGTAAAACCTGCATTCGGCTTATCGTTCCATTGCACCGGTGTACGGGAATTATCTCTTGATTTATGTTTTAAAATTTCCAAAATTTCATTTTCGTCCATTCCTTGTGCACGTTTTATTTCATACACATTTAATGACTCCACATCTCTATATTCATCAATAGAGGAAAACTTCGGGTTTGTCATACCTATTTCTTCGCCTTGATAGATATAAGGCGTTCCCTGCATCAAATGAATCGTTGTAGCGAGCATTTTAGCAGATTTATTATGATAGAGTTCGTCGTCTCCATAGCGTGAAACAACGCGAGGCTGATCATGGTTGCACCAAAATAATGCATTCCATCCCCCACCTTTATTCATTTCCGTTTGCCAAGTTGATAGAATCTCTTTTAATTTAATAAAATCAAAATCTGCTAGGGCCCACTTTTCTCCATTCGGGTAATCGACTTTCAAATGATGAAAATTAAACGTCATACTAAGCTCGCGTCGGTCCGGATGAGAGTACTGAATACAGTGGTCAACGGTTGTGGACGACATTTCTCCAACGGTCATACTATCATATTTTGAAAAAACTTCTTGATTCATTTCCCGCATATATTCGTGCACGCGAGGACCGTCGGTGTAGAATTTCCGGCCATCTCCTGGTGCAACGGAACCGTCATCATCTAAAAAACGCTGATCTTTTGAAATTAAATTAATAACGTCCAGACGAAATCCATCTACTCCTTTTTCAAACCAAAACGTCATCATATCATACACGCTGCGGCGCACACGCTCGTTTTCCCAGTTCAAATCCGCTTGCGTAACATCAAACAAATGCAGATACGATTGTTCTGTGAGGTTATCATGCTCCCACGCGGATCCCCCAAATTTTGAAACCCAATTCGTCGGAGCACTTCCATCTTCTTTTTGATCTTTCCAAATATAAAAATCTCGGTACGGGTTATCTTTCGATTTTTTAGCTTCTTGAAACCATTCATGTTCAGTTGATGTATGATTAACGACAATATCCATGATGACTTTAAGACCCCGCTTATGCGCTTCTGTTACTAAAAGATCAAAATCCTCCATTGTTCCGTATTCTTCTTGAATAACAAAATAATCACTTATATCATATCCATTATCCCGCTGCGGTGATTTATAAATTGGCGTTAGCCACAGAACATCTACCCCGAGCTTTTTCAAATAATCTAGCTTTTCAATAATGCCAGCTATATCACCCACGCCGTTTCCAGTCGTATCATAAAAACTTTTTGGATAAATTTGATAAACAACCGATTTTTTCCACCAAGGTTCTTGCATCTTTAACACCACCATTTAATTCTTAGAATTATGTTGAAATGAGTCTGTACCCGCGACCGTTGATGTAACGGTTGATTTTTTCTGAAGCTTTCCGAGCGTTAACGTTAAAAGAAACGGCACAACGATTACGATGACCATTCCAATAATAAAAGGCGGCCAGCTCTGTGGAACAATTGATAACGGAGCTGGTATACCCCCAATTCCTACCGACGCTGCTTTCACTCCGGCTACAGATATGACAACACCGGCAATAGCTGAACCAATCACTGCAGAAATAAAAGCAAATCTAAAACGCAAATTCACACCAAACATTGCAGGTTCCGTAATGCCAAGCCACGCTGAAACCCCTGACGTTAAAGATAATCCTTTTAATTTCTCATCATCTTTTGAAAGAACCATTATCGCAAAAGCCGCAGAGCCCTGTGCAATATTCGATAATGCTACCATTGGCCATAAAAACGTACTTCCCACGCTTCCAATCAGCTGTAAATCTACGGCTAAAAATGTATGGTGCATGCCCGTAATAACAAGAGGAGCGTATAAACCTCCATATACAAGCCCTCCAATAAATGGAGCCGTTTTAAACAGCCATACAACTGCATCTGTAATAACATTTCCTATTGCAAATGTAATTGGACCAATTACAATAAAAGCGAGAAACCCTGTTACTAAAAGAGCTACAGGTGCTACAATCAAAAGTTGAAATCCATCCGGTATGCGTTTTCGTAAGAATAATTCGATTTTTGCCAAGACGAATGAAGCGACTAATACGGGTAAAACCTGTCCTTGATAGCCTACTTTCTCAACATGCAGGCCAAATAAATTCCACGTATCGATACTTCCTTTTTTTAATGCTTCTCCGTAAGACCAAGCATTTAGCAAGTCAGGATGTACAAGCATGAGCCCAAGGACAATTCCAAATAAAGGACTTCCTCCAAAACGCGTAACAGCTGACCACCCAATAAGAGCTGGCAAAAAGGCAAAAGCCGTATTCGCAATTAAATTAATCATGCTTGCGAAGTCTTTCCACTGTGTATGAACATCTACGATTGATTTATCATCGTAAAAAATTCCGGCTCCTGTTAGTACATTATTGATTCCCATCAATAAACCCGCGGTTACGATGGCCGGTAAAATAGGAATAAAAATGTCAGCTAATGTTTTTATTGCGCGCTGCAGCGGATTTAAGTTTTTAGCCGCTTCGTTTTTCACTTCTTCTTTTGATAGCTCGCCTATACCTGTAAGCGCCACCATTTCTTTATATACTTTATCCACCGTGCCTTGACCAATGACAACTTGAAACTGGCCGTTTGTAGAAAAAGATCCTTTTACTAATTCGTGCTCATCTAGCATACGTTGATTGACTTTACCTTCATCTTTTAAAACAAGTCGAAGGCGCGTTACACAGTGCGTTGCAGCAGAGATATTTTCTTTTCCGCCAACGGCTTCTACAATGCGTTCAACAGATTCTCGATTCATGTCTTTTCCCCCTTGTTTCCGCTTTCATTTCACTCCTATATCTCCTATCCCCCATATAAATCTCACCACAAACCTGTATATACAAGTTTTGTGTTTTTATTCTAACCTGTATATACAAGTTCGTCAACAAAAATAAAATTACTTCTTTTTCATTTCATGATATAGTCAAAAAGCAAAGTGTATGGAAGGAGACATTACAATGCTGCAAGTAAGATTAATGGGAACACAAGAAGAAATTAATGAAGCAATCAAACAATTTGAACAGAACTACCATATAGAACATCAGTCAAAAGAATATACGCGAAGCGCTAATCCAAAATATGAGCACAAAAAAGATACTCGGGTGTATCTTTCTATGCATCCTAAAAAATAATTTCTGCTTTATTTCAGAGAAGAATAGTAGCTTTTACAAACTAAAGGATTTATATTATAATTTCAGTATTTACTATAACATCCGATTTGTATTTAAAAATCAGAAAGAGGCTTAAAAATGGCATATAACGACATATCTCTTAGAGAGAAAAGTATTGTGTTTATCGGCTTTATGGGGGTAGGAAAAACAACTATTGGAGAAATGGTTGCCAAAAAATTGTATAGAGATTTTGTTGATATAGATCAAGAAATCGAAAAAGAATTTAATATGCCTACTTCTCAGATTTTTAAAGAGCACGGTGAAACTTTCTTCAGACAAAAAGAAAAAGAAGTAATAAGTCGACTTTCACAGCAGCGCTTAAAAATCATTTCTTTAGGGGGAGGCGCTTTTTTACAAGAAGAAATTCAAGAGATTTGTTTATCTAACTGCATCGTATTCTTTTTAGATTTGTCTTGGGATTCTTGGAAAGAACGCATTAGTTTGATCATTGATAGCCGTCCTGTTTTACAAGGAAGAAGCTTAGAAGATATTGAAAAGCTATTTTACGACCGTCAAGCTATCTACTCAAACCACCATTCAAAAGTTGAAACTGATAATTTGGATATCGAAGAAGTAGCTAACTATATCGTTGATTCATTAAAAACAGCTTGGGATATTTATCAACCTTAATGAAATAAAGGTTTGTTCCCTCAACAAGCCTTTACAAAAAAAGACGTAGCTTAATGCTACGTCTTTTTTCATTCCTAATGGGAACTCATATAAAAATTGATAAAAAAGGCAATGGTGATTACATACATCATCCAATGAATTTCGCGATGGCGTCCTGTAAACAGTTTAATCGCTGTGTATGAAATGAAGCCGAATGCTAACCCTTCTGCAATGCTGTAGGTTAACGGCATCATGACAATTGTTAAGAAAGCGGGAACAACTTCAGTGAAATCGTCGAAGTTAACGTTTCGAATGTCACTTAGCATAAGCGAACCAATAATAATGAGTGCTGGAGCAGTAGCAACGCTTGGGATAAATTGAATAAGCGGTGCAAAAAACAAGGTAAATATAAATAAGATGGCAACCGTTAATGCCTTTAAGCCGGTACGCCCTCCTTCTGCAATACCTGTTGCATTTTCAATATACGTATTTAGCGCAGTGCTTCCAAAAATAGCACTCGCCATTGTACCAATTGAATCTGCTGCAAGCGCGCGATTTAAACCTGGAATTTTACCGTTTTTATCTACTAAGTTTGCTTTTTTAGATAGTCCAATCAATGTCGCTAGCGTATCAAATAATTCTACGATGGTGAAAGAAAATACAACTGAAAAAATGCCGTAGGCAACTGCACCCTTTAAATCCATTTGAAAGAATGTTTCTCCAACGCTTGGCGGCGTAGCTGAAAAGACGTCTTTCAGAGAATGAGGAACTGCTTGTACTCCTACAATCATTGCTAATATTGTCGTAGCAAAAATACTTATAATAAGAGCACCTTTTACATTTTTAGCCATCAGTACAGCTGCTAATATCAGCCCAAAAATAGCAAGTAACGGGCCTTTATCCATGACATTTCCAAGCCCTACAAAAGTAGACTCGTTTGCCACAACTAATCCAGCGTTTTTCAAACCGATAAACGCAACAAAAAGACCAATTCCAACTGCTATTGAAGACTTTAATACGTTCGGAATGGCATCAATAATCTTTCCGCGTATTCCTGTTACCGTTAAAACAAAAAATAAGACCCCGGATATAAAAACTGCTCCAAGTGCCGTTTGCCATGACAATCCTTGTCCTAATACTACTGAATACGTAAAAAACGCATTTAAACCCATCCCTGGACCGGTTACAATCGGGAAGTTTGCCCATAGAGCCATCAGCAACGTACTAAATACAATGGCATAAATGGTAGCTGCAAGAGCCGCTTCTCGAGGGATACCCGCGTCAGACATGATAATGGGATTGACGATTACCATATAACTGACCGTCATAAAAGTTGTAAGTCCTGCTAGTATTTCTTGTTTTGGTGTTGTGTTGCGCTCTGATAGTTTAAACAAGCGCTCTAATATTCCGTTACGCTCCAACACGCGCGCCTCCCTACTTCTAAAAAAAAATAAAAAATCCTACCTATTCAAATGTCCTAAAAAGGACACGATTTAGGAGGATTTTACGTTTCAAAGTAAAATCTTTTGTCCTATTATAGTCTTAATTTGTAGATATGCAAAGGTGGAAAACGCTATCATTATAAAAATTTTTATCTTCCGTTAGTTTGGAATTTTGAAAATTTATTTCTCTTATCTTTTTAGTCTGTTGCAAGATTACTCTTTTTACTCATTTATACAAAAAAGAGATTGAGACATAACTAAATAAATCCATTCTAAAGACAAATAAATGGAATAATCGCAGGAATCTACGCCTTGTCCTTCAATCAACAGCTAGAAGCAACTAAACAGATGAAACCTACGTTCACCTTGACAACAAAAAACTCGAATTATTAATCAATAACTCCGATTAATAATTCGAGTTTTACTTTTGTTAAAATACTTTTATCCCAGCCTCTTCTTCGTTTTACATCTTACGAAATTAAAAGTGGAATTCTTTTTAAAAGACGATCTATCGAATGATTTGCCTCTTTCAGCACAATTCCTTGGTCAATGGTTTTTAACTGGCGATTCTCCATCACAATTTCACCGTCAACCATTGTTAGTTCTACATCTCCTCGCGTTGCTGAATACACAACTCTGGAAATAGGGTCTACGCCGTAAGATGGAAAAGTATGAAGCTGATTTAAATTTAAAATGGCAAGATCCGCTTTTTTCCCAACCTCTAAACTTCCGATTTCTTTTTCAAGCCCAACTGCTTTCGCTCCGCCGATTGTAGCCATTTCGAGCACGTGTTTTGCATTCATGGCTGTTGGTCCGTAAGAGGGTTTATGAATCGTAGCGGCCAGCCTCATTTCGTTGAACATATCCAAATTATTATTACAAGGAGCACCATCAGCGCCAAGGCTTAAAAATACACCTTGCTCTAATAAACTGGGCACATCTGCGATTCCCGATGCAAGTTTTAAGTTTGAGCCTGGGCAATGACTGACTTTTACTCCTTGATTCTTAATAATTTGCTTTTCTTGATCGTTTAGCCACACACAGTGCGCTAAAATAAGGCGCTCATTGGCTAATCCTAAATGGTCTAAGTACATGATATTTCTCATACCCGTTTCAGCTTCTACAATGCGAATTTCTTCTTGATTCTCAGAAGCATGAGTATGGACATGAACATTATAGGCAGCTGATAAATGGCTCACTTCACGCAGCAAATCTTCCGTACACGACAGCACAAATCTTGGGGAGAATGCGTATCGAATACGACCGTTATTTGAATTATGCCATTTTTCAAGCAGCTCTACGCTTTCTTTAATCGAGTCAGCCGTTGTCTCCTGCAGAGCTTTTGGCAGATCGTCGCCTTTTTTATCCATCATTACTTTTCCTGCAAGAGCTCGGATTCCACTCTTAGATATAGCTTGAAAAGCAGAGTCCGTATGATGAACAGTTTCCATATCGACAATTGTTGTAGTCCCGCTTTGAATGAGTTCACCGATCCCTAACAGTGCTGAATAATAGATAGATTCTTCATCATGCGAAGCTTCAAGCGGCCATATTTTCTTCTTTAGCCAGTCTAGCAGCTCTAAATCATCTGCTTGCCCTCTAAAAAGAGTTTGACATAAATGAATATGAGTATGTATAAAGCCCGGCACAATCGTTTTATTTGCTGCGTCAATGACTTTATCTACCTTTTCCGGATGCAGATTTTTCCCGATGGCTGCAATACGATTTCCAACAATATAAAGGTCACCGTAAATAATATCATTCTTCTCATTCATCGTAATAATCTCTGCATTTTTAATTAATGTGTGCGTCATACCTTCTTTCCCCTCTTTCGTAACATCTATCTATTTCTAGCTCAAACCGAACACTAACATCTTCAAGCAATCTTTCTTACACTGGTCTTAAATATATATGGTGCATGCTCTGAGTTGAATAAGTGCAGGTAACCTCATGGGCGATAGAGACTTTGGGTAAAAAAAATTCCTAGCTGATTATACAGCTAGGAGGTTGGATTTATGATAAAATCCCAAGTCCCTTTTTCAAGAGGTTATACGAAATCGCAGGAGAATAATGTGATCTTGTATTTATAATATGGTGTTTTCAGTCTATATACCAGCTTTTTGTCAGAAGTTCTAACATTGTTTTTTTATTCTTTTTCACTATGTGACTTTTCTTGACACCCTTAATTTTCATGTTATGCAATTTATTCTCGTTTCTTCTATGTAATATTTACTAAAAATAAAGAATCTATCTTCTGTTTCTATACAAAACAGAAAAGTTATTTTATGATTTGTATGATTAAAAAACTACAAATCTATATTTTAGGGGTGATTAACTTGGAAAAAATAAATGTTGGCTGTCGTTTTACGCTTTCCGTTATGAGCGATAACTTCATCGATATCATTTTAAGCGCACTAAACGAAGTAGATATGTCTAAAGTTCAGCGAAAAACGGACCGTGTTAGTACGTTTATTGAAGGAACTGCCAAAGACGTATTTGAAGTTGTACAGGCCATTTATAAAAGTGCTGGAAAATCAGAAAAGCATATTGTGCTGAATGCCACGTTTTCAACAGGGCGTCACGAAGAATATTTCGAAGAAAGAAAAATAAACTCAAAAGAAAACATACCTTTAAACCAACAGCTTTGTGCTTCGTTCCCTGTATCCACTCAATTTTCTTTGTATCCATTAGATACGCCGCATTATGTAGACATCATCAAAAGCGGAATTGGCGCAGTTAAACAACAGGGAGTATTTGCCGAAACCGTGCCTTTTGCAACAGCTTTAGAAGGAGATGTGGACAAAGTATTCGCTTCTCTATACGAATGCTTTATGAAATCTGTACAGCAAGCTCGTGTCGTGATGACAGTTAATATGTCAGCACACAGCCCTTCTTCAAAACGATAAATTACTTCTTATCTATTTATAAAGATAGAGTACTAGAAAGGATTTATATGAATATGGCTACAAAAAGAACGTTTTTTGCTTTTTCCCTGATAGGTGCATTATTATGTCTATTAGTCGTACCAAACTCTGTTCAGGCTAGTGAAAAACCTGCTCATTTAACGGTTGCTTCTTACACGCAGTTCTTGAAAGGGCAAGGTGATAAAAGTTCACTGTATGAATTTTCAAAACTGTCGCGTCAACAAAAACAAAAAGTTGTACAATCACTAAGGGATCCATCTCTGTTCAAAATGGATATTGAAGAGAGCAGCGGCACGGTCGAAGCTGCAAGTACAGCAGCATACGGAGCAAAAACGGCTTCACCTTTATTCAAAACAGCAGCTTATACGGCTTCTTATAAAGCGGCTGGATTTACAACAACAAAACTAACGGTGTATGTAGATTATTACACAAAAAGCTCCTCAGTAACTTCAGTCAAAAGTGTACGAGGTGTGGTCACAAAAAACGTAAACCCCCTTGTGTCTATTTCAAAAAAGAGCTCAAAATCTTGGGTACAAAATAATCGAGCCTACGGGCGAATTGACTGGCAGTGGAAAGTTGCAGCTAAAAATGCTGGAATCAAAAGACAAACCGCTTATGGTACGGCTTCCGGCGCTTCTGGCGGATCTACAGCTACAGTCAATTGATAATGAGGAATAAACGATGAAAAAAATGATGTGGTGGATTATTGGTATTACGGCCGGGGTGCTTTTACTAGGAATTCTGGTAGGTTATTTATCATTTTACAGCATATAAAAACAGCAGGTAATTTCACCTGCTGTTTTTTATCTAAATGTCATATTCTTGTCATAAAATTAAAACCTCCACTTACAGTGTCTAAGTGCCTGTAAGAAGAGGTTGGGATCACAATTGTTAGTAAGCCTGGTCTCTTCTCATCTTTCAAGCACTGCTTGTGGGAGTTGGCACGGTTCTATAAAGTCCGTTGCCGAGGTTTCACAGGGCCTATCCCTCCGCCTCTCTTGATAAGAAGTTTGTCGAATTTTGTTGATAATTGTTGATAAGATAAATATTATGTTACATGCTGCACAAACAGATGTCAACTACTTTTCAGAAAATTGTTTTCCCTCTAAAACTATGATATCGCTACCATTACTATGACAACTAGGTTACAAATATATAAATTTTTTATATTTTTTTATTACGCTTTTACAGCTGACTTTTTCTCAAAAGAAGTAATAGCCTCATCTAGCATACGAATGCCGTCATCTATCTGTTCTTTTGTCACAGTAAGCGGAGGTACCATGCGAATAACTTCACTTGCATTTCCGCAAAAATAAAATAACACGCCTTTTTCTAAAGCTAAGTCCAAAATCTCGAATAAAGCGTCTCCATCTCCTTCTCCCGTATGCGGATTAACAATTTCAATTCCAATCATAAGTCCTAAACCACGGATATCTCCAATAACTGAATGTTTTTCCTTTAAAAGATGCAGCTTTTCTAATGCATAAGCGCCCATTTTTTTCGTGTTATCCAGCAGCTGTTCTTCTTTCATCACTTCAAGAGTTGCAAGAGCTGCTGAACATCCGATAGGATTCCCTCCAAATGTTGTACTATGTGTGCCAAGAGGCCACTGCTTCATTAATTCTTGAGAAGCGACCGTTGCGCTAAGCGGAATTCCAGAAGCAATTCCTTTTGCTATAGCCATAATATCTGGTACAACATCAAAGGTTTGGCCAGCAAACCATTCACCGGTACGGCCAAACCCTGTTTGCACTTCATCAAAAATAAGTAATATTCCGTGACGATCACAAATCTCTCTTAACTTCTTCATCCAGCTTTTCGGAGGGATAATATAGCCGCCTTCACCTAATACTGGTTCCAAAATAACGGCAGCCACTTCTTCAGGCGTGACTTGGTGCTTAAAGAGTATTTCAAAATCTTTTTCAAGCTTTTCAGTGAAGTATACATCGCTGTCTAGCTCCGCAGAGCACTCTTTTGGATTGGCATATGGAAGTTGATACGTCAGTCCCGAAGGCTGCTGAAATTGTCTATATTTGCTTTTCGATGTTGTAACACTTAAAGCTCCCATCGAGCGTCCATGAAAACACCCTAAAAAAGAAATAACATACGGACGCTTTGTGACATGTCTCGCTAATTTTAAGGCTCCTTCAATTGCTTCTGTGCCGCTATTTCCAAAGAAAAAGCAGTCTAAATTGCCCGGCGTTACTTTTCCTAACTCATCGGCTAACTTTAATATCGATTCGTACATAATGACACCTGAGGGACCGTGCAATAATTGATCTGCTCCGTCTTTGATTGCTTTTACTACTTTCGGATGTCTGTGTCCTACATTTGTCGTAGCGATTCCGGAAGTAAAATCGAGATATTCTTTACCATCCAATCCATAATAATAGCATCCTTCTTCTTTCACAACGGGCAAATTCGGATGATCTTTAGCCATTGTCGGTGCTAGCAATTCAGGCATTCTTTCAAATAAGTGACTCCAATCTTTAGACATACTACATCCTCCTTGAAATTATACAAATCAATTAATCTTATTCCGAAATATAGTTACTTATTAAACAATATTAGGAAATCCAGTTATACTAAACGCTTTAATAGAATAGTAATAAAACTTATTTTACTATGCATTTTTATTAAAATCAATTGTATAAATATTTATATATAAAATTAATATGCGGGGTCTCATCCCTTCCGCTTTTCCCATAGGAGTCTTCGCCTTTCCTTCCAATCAACAGTCAGAAGTACTTACATATATGAAACCTGCGTTCACCATAACCATAAAAAAATCCGAACGATTAATCGTTCGGATCCTCCCTCAACTAAAATACTACTGTCACAGCCTCTTTAAGTATATTTATTCAAGATGTTTGGCATCATTGATTGTTTCAAGACGCCATTTTCCACTTTCATAAGCAAAAGTTGTAATCGATGTATTTTGTAAAATAGTAGTCCCTGTTCCTTGTTCTCCGCTTGTTACATGATGAATGAATGTATTAATTGCCGCCCCGTGACTAACAACTGCTACTTTCTTTCCAATAGACTCCTTCATAATTTCCGTTAAACGCCGAACCATCCGTTCTTGAGCGGCTTCGAGTGTTTCAATATTATATAAAGGTTCTTCTCCCCAATTTGTTGCATAGTTTGGCACAAGCTCATGAAGCACTTCTACGTTCTTTGATTCTAGTTCTCCAAAAGAACGCTCACGCAGCTGCTCACAAACCTCGACTTTCTCTACTTTAGCGACTGCGGCAATTTTCCTAGCCGTCTCCTGCGCACGAAGCAAATCGCTTGTGTAGACTACATCAATATGGATATCTTTAAAACGTTCCGCTACGCGTTTGGCTTGTTGCTTTCCTGTTTCGTTGAGCGGAATATCAGCATGCCCTTGAATAAGTTTGTTTTTATTCCAATCTGTTTGGCCGTGTCTAATTAAGTAAAGCATCGTAATCCCCCTTTAATCTCGTTTTAAAAATTGATAAACAGCTTTATCAACCTCTGAGCTTTCATGTAAATCCGAATGTGCTTCATGAAACGTTTGGAGATGAATGTGTTCGGTAAACTCTTGCAGTCCGTATGCACTTTCTACTGTTACCACTCCATCTGTCTTATCTCCCACATCTCCTGCTCCTGAAAAAACGTCGATCTCTTTTGAGAAATCTTGACGACTTTCGTATAGCTTGTTTAACGCTATAGAGTGAAAAGCTAAATCACGAGCCCCCATAGATTCAATATGATTGCGTGCATGAGGATACATCTCCATTAATTCCTGATAATCTAATCCTTGAATCGGCGATCCTAACGTAACTAACTTTTGAATATATTGAGGGTTAGCCAAACTAACTGCTGCTGCTGTTACTCCTCCCATACTATGTCCAACTAAATCAACAGAAGATGCTTTATATGTATCACGTACATCTTGCATAATAGCTTCAATCCATTTTTGCTGCTGTGCAATACTGGCATCTGGCTTTTTAAAGACGATATGAATAAGCGGGAGTTTTCCCTCTTTTGCTTTCATAATGTGCTTCCACTGAATAGCTCCATCTTTTTGAACGACGCAGTAAGCTACTTTAGTTCCCCATCCGTTTTGTTCAAATCGTTTAATCATTTTCCCTAAGCTTTTTTGACTGCCTAAATAGCCATGAATAAATAAAACCGGCACATTTTTCGATTGGGCGCCTCGTTTTATTTGTGGGGCAAAAATATAAAAACAAAGCGAAATAAATAATATGATACTAATCAATAAAATTAACAGCCGCAAGTTCTCACCCTCCGATCGTCTCGTCTATTACACTCATTAATAAAAAAATTTGGAGTAAATTTTATTCTGATACGTCCTGTAAGCTGCAGAACTTGTCATCTTTTTCTTGTCAACGAGCTGCTCAAAGCGCAAACGCTTTTCCGTAAGCATCTCTGTTAGCCTTTGTTCTTCATTAGCATCCGTGCATATAGAAATCAATTCTTCTATTGTAGCCATATCTCGTTTTAGCTCTTGTTCATCACTTATCATATTTGCATTTTTTAACATCCTATACGCTTGGCGCAGTTCTTCAGGTATATGTGATAAATCTTCTAACTTTAATGGTTTTCCTTCCCCAGGCAGCTTATCAAAGTCACCGTCTTTTATTGCTTGTCTAATTCTTTCTTCAGCAATTATATACGCAATATCCAAGGAAAGACCTCCTTTAAGAAAATATAAAATTCAATCTTACCTTCTATATAAAAGATGTATAAAAAACACAGCTTTTATAACCGTATTTTTTATTATACTATGATTATAAAAATTGAACTACCTTCACTTCTTGGAGAGACTATCCTCCCTTTGTGAAATCGTTTCTAGAGCTTCACTCCTTTCACTATCAAACTTTCTTGAGCAGTTTGTTAACGAGCTGAAAGTCAATAAACGATTCTGCATGAGGTTTTGTTATCTTATCTTACTATATTTATACAAAAAAGCCTCCTTACGCATGTAAGGAGGTGGAAAAAGGTAATTCTAAGGTCATCATGTTATGCCTACTTTCTATAAAACCACATTTTGATAGCGTTTTCAATGTTTTTTTATTACTTTACTAATTTTCTTTTCGTTTAATGAGACTCCGTACATATAACGAAGCCTCACCAAATTTCTACTCTTCTTTATCTGATGGAATCATAATTTCTCCTTCATGCTCTTGTTTTTTCAAAAGCAGCTGGAGAATCGTTTTAGATAATTTACTAGGCTGATAGGGTTTAATCAGAAACTCACACACTCCAAGCTCTAATCCTTTGCTTCTTTCGTCTAAAGCAGATGAGATTAAGATAGGAATTTTTTCTGTCTCTGTATTTTCTTTGAGATGCCTTAAAACATCCCAGCCGTCTAACTTATTTTCTCCTAGCATGATATCTAGAACAACCACTTCAGGCTTTTGCTGATGAATAGAGTTTAATGCATCTTCTCCGCTATTAAAATACCGAACGTGAAAGCCGCTTTCTTTTAATTCTACCTGTAAAAGCGTCGCTAAACTTTTATCATCTTCTACAATCACTACGCTTTTACGGTTATCATTCGCACTTATCATCATTTCTTCATCGTACTGAACTTCATGTAGAAGCGGGAGAACAATCGTGAATGTTGTTCCTTTTTTCCATTCTGATTGTACAGTAATGTCTCCACCATGAGCTTTTACAATTTCTTTTACAATTGCTAACCCTAGACCCGTTCCGCCAATTTTGCGCATATCGGAGTTATCTACTCTGTAGAATTTGGTAAACAAATGTCCTAGCGCTTCACTTGGTATACCAATTCCTTCATCTTGAATATCAATATAAACAGCGTGTTCCTTTTGATACACTTTAACTGTAACGTTCCCTCCATCGGGCGAATATTTTACTGCATTGCTAATTACATTATTAAACAATTGCAGAAGCTTATCTTTATCTCCCATTACTGTAAAATGCTCTTGATCGGAAATCATATCAAATTCATGCTTACTTGTTTGTATGTTCTGGACCTCAATCACCTGCTTAATAAGCGGCAGAATGTCTTGATACTTTTTATCGTAGGTTTGTTTCCCCGCTTCCATTCTTTGGACATCCAAAAAATCGTTGATTAAAGAAGTTAACCGCTGTGCTTCCTGATAAATAGTAGTTAAATACTTCTTCTGTCTTTCTTCTTTTAATGTTTTGTTTAGCATAAGCTCAGTGAACCCTAATACACTTGCTAAAGGTGTGCGCAGCTCGTGACTCACAGTGCTTACAAATTCCGACTTCATCTGATCAACTTCAAATTCTTTCGTAATATCACGATGAACGAACAATACGCCAAACATCTGACGGTTTCGATATACGTATTCGCTATAAACTTTTATAACTTTTCGCTTACCTTCCGTGTGCAGATAATAAACAAAAGATTTTTCTACTTGCTCTCCCTTACAAATGGCTTTAACGTATTGTCTTAGCTCCTCTATATTTTCGACTTTTTGAGAGAGAGCATCTAGCCATTGATCGCGAGAAAGCTGAAGAAGCCCGCTTTGATGCTCATATTGAAACAATTCGCTAGTCTTCGTATTCACTTGTAGAATCGTACCGCTTGTATCTACAAGCTGCATTCCTTCTTGAATCGAATTTAAAATATCTTGAGATAGCAGTCTGTCATGCTCAGACTCTTCGTAAATATAAATTTTTTCAAGAGCAATCGTAATTTGTTTGGCCAATATTTCAAATGTCTGTAATTCATGTTCTGTGTATTCATCCGCGTAACGGCTGTAAAACATATAGGCTAGCATATCTCCCTGTGAAGACAGCACCGGTACGATAACATCATACAAATAAAACGTTTGCCGATGATATAGGCGCTCATGTTCTATACACTCTCTTTTTACTACCATACATTTTTTCGTCTTTTGCACATGATCAATGTAATTATTATGAAGATTTTCCATCATCTGTTTAACACTTGATGAAGATAGACCAAATGAAGCATGTGTCTTTTCATCGGTTAGCATAATAAAACCGTGATCAGCTTTCATCACCCGGCTCATGTTTGTGACAGCACTCGTGAGAACTTCTTGCTTGTGAAGAGAATTTGTTAGTCCATGCACAAATAAATTGCGCAATTCTAACTCGCCTTCTCGTTCCTTTGTCAATTCCAATGCGTGCTGAAGTTCATCTTGCTGACTGTGCAACTCATCTTGCTGTGCAATCAGCTCTTCATTTTGAGCCGTTAACTCCTGTTCGTTATTTTGCAAAGTCGATACCATTTTGTAAAAGGCCTGAGATAGCATACCGATTTCATCTCTTCTATGTTCATCAAATGTCATAGGCATTTCTTTTCCCGCAGCAATTTCGCTTGCCGTATATGCTAGCTGACTCAGCGGCTTTACAAACTTATTTAGCAATACCCGTGTAAGCAATAATAAAATGACCACTGTAAACGCTAAAAATAAAATAAAGAACGTTTGACTTTTCTGCATGTCACTCGACGTGTCATCGTACTGTGTATTTAAGTCTTTAGTTAATTCATTTTGGTAGTCATCAAGTTCTTTTTGCATTTGTTCTATTGATTTAGAAGCAGCCTTCCGCTCAGGACTAGAGCGGACTCCTTCAATGCCTTTTTTGTCGTAAATATCTTTAAAATAAGGAAGCGTTTGATTAAAATACGTGTTTAGCATCACCGTCGCTTCATTTACAAACGTACGTTCACGTCTATCTGCCGCTAGACCTGAAAGTCGATCAAGATTTTCTTCGATACTTTTTTGCTGACTTGCAGCCTCGTTATACATATCCTCTGAATCAAATGCAATAAACCCACGAGCCTGCAAAAAAGCTCTGTTCATTGATTTATCAATTGTAGATAGCAGCTGTGCCTTTTCCCGTACTTGTGCCCTGTACTGGGCATAATCAGCTGTAATTTCTTTTTGCCGTACAACAAGTACAGTTGAACCCGCCGCAAAAGCAAGTAAAAGGATACTTGCTAAGAAGATGAACTGGGTTGAGATACTTTTTCGTTTTAGTTTATTGTTCATCTAAAATTTCCTCAACACGTTCGGCTAGCAATAGGGGACTAAACGGTTTAGACATAAAATACGCAGCCCCTGCTTCTAACACCCGGCTTTGATCAGCAGCTTGATTCTTAGCTGAAAGCATCAATACTTTTGTATGGCGCTTATCTTTCATTTCTTTCAGCTGCTGAATGACTTCAAGCCCGGTGAACACGGGCATCATATAATCCAAAATAATTAAGTCAAAATCACGTTCTTTAATAAATTCCAACGCTTCTTCGCCGTTTTCTGCTTCCGTCACTTCATGTCCTTCATCTTCAAGCGTATCTACCACTAACATACGAAGCACTTCTTCATCTTCCGCTAATAAAATTTTTGCCATTGTTATTCCTCCGCTTGTAGTCGTCCATACGTTTTTTGCAATATGAAGTAGGACGGCTTTATTCGTTCGTGAAAAGTTGGATACTCCCAATTTTTCCACTTGTATAAGTAAAAATCTTTTAATAAAAGTTCTCCTTTTTTCTGAGTCGGAAACGTATCTTCCACGTCATTGCTCTTCTTATTAACAGCTACGACTCCCACTTGAATTCCTTTCATTTTCTCGCTGGATTCTAATCCTTTTTTGGACCAAATATCTCCCATTATTTCTTTTTGACTCGGGTCTTTTACATTTAAAAGCGCCCAAGGAATGCGAAGTTCAGCAATTCCATTTGATTCATTCACTTTAAAATCTGCCAGCGAATCAAATGAAGAAGAGTTAGGATCGCTGTTTCCTTCTTGGAGCTTCCCAGTTTCATAGGCGTCAAAAGGAATGGTTCTCTTGTTTTTCCCCTCTCCAATCGCTAATTCTTTGTTAAGGGCGAGCCTGATTGGATTAAACATGCCGTTATCTTTTGTATCGGTTCCTTTTACAGATGGAATCATTTGAAGCTGATGGGCATACGAAAAATAATACGTATCGTAATAGCTGTCTATCCACAAGTGACTGTCTTCTTTCCCGTTTAATTCTGCTACAAAATCAATTCCTTTTGTTTTTAAAGAAGGAATTTGAGGAATCTTTGACTGTCCCTGATTGTTAATTGTGTTAAACAAGAAATAAAGCTTTTGATCTTCCAGCTCTTTTGCACTCACGTGTAGATATAGATAACCTTCATCACTTGTAATGTTCAATGCTTTTAACTTCTTAGACGGCTTATATACCGACTTGCTGTTCAGCTTTTTCCAATCATCTGATTTGCCGTCTACTTTGACTTTCAGCTTTGTTCCTGGATCAAAACTCAACAGGCCAAAATGCTGTTCTCCCGTTTGCAAATTCGTCCAAAATGGCCTGCGATTCGGATTGTCGTACTCCATCGTATTCCACGTTCGCTTAAACCATTCATCTTGCCATGTAAAGACCATACCGCCAGCCATTTTTTCTTCAACAATATCTTCGTACAAGCGTGACAGAATCTTTCCTTGTTCTTGTTCCGTATGAAAGCCCTGATCCCATCCGTATACGTTTCTATGGGTGAGTCCTCGCGAAGCCGGAATGCCAAATTCAGCAACAAGCACGGGCATATGATGAACTTCTTTCATATTTTGCAAATAACCTGCGTAGTTATTTTTCTCTCCTCGATGATCGCGATAAGCGAGATAACGAGGTTCATAGTTTAAGAAATCAGGATAGTAAGGATAAATATGATAAGAAGCAAATAATCCCGGCTCAAATTTTTTAGTTGTGTGAATTAAATTAGGATTAACAGACACTTTATCTTCGTCTTCAGAAGGCTCATATGGATGAGTCAATAAATCCGTCGTCACCCAGTTCGTAAAGCTCATAGGCCGCTGCCAATCATATTTATCCTGCTCATAGGAAATTGTTTTTTCCATAAGCTGCGCAAGCCAAATTTCAAAGGGATTGCCTTTTTCCGTATAGATGTACTTCCCTTTAAAATCTTTCATTCCTTTATGTTTTTCATTTGTCGAAAGGGCTACCGTGGGATCCCATTCAACTCCTATAATCCAGCCTAAAACATAAGGAGACACGTCTGCTGTATACGTTCCGCTTGCATGTCCCGTCCGTTTTGGCAGTGTTGCATTTCCATGAATAACGTTTACAATCCTTTTCATTTCAGCTTCAAATTCTTTTGTATTTTCCTTTGCAAAAGCATCTTGTGAATCATAGAAAACTTCTTCATTCACCCATACTCCATGAAAAAGATAAATGGGTTCTTTGGCTTTTTGGTTATACTCAGCAAGCGCTTCATAAAAGCCGGGAGGGTGAATGGTGTATACGCGGATTGAGTTTGCATTCATCTTGCCAATTTCTTTAAACCAGCGCAAATATTCTTCTTTCGAAATAGCGGTCTCACCAGGGAAATGGCCTGGCTTACTAATGCCCATATTTACTCCTTTAATCAGCAAATCTTTCCACTTGCCGTTTTGATAAACTTGCAAATAATCTTTTCCTACTTTCCCTGCTACTTTACGGTCAGCATCTTCATAGATTTCCATATTTTCATTAAAAGTAACAGAAGCAGGCTGCGATGCATTTTGCTGTTGATCTATAATCTTATTCATAAGAGGCAGATAAACAGTCCAGTAAAAAGAAGACTCATCTTCTTTTCCGATTTTCTCTGTCCATTTCTTCCACACCGGGTAAAAAGAGGTTTGATAAATGGAAGGTACTTCTCCTTGATCTGCAAAATCTCCTGCAAAGTAATAAGTATCATATCGCTCTTTATTATGATGAACGACTGCTGGTATGGACAAAGGAATACCATTTTCCTTTAGCTTGTTTTTTCCTTCAGAATCCAAGTGAAAGACAAACTGAGCCTGCACATCACTTTTTTGCTGGGGTGTAATTACGTCAAACCAATATTGATAAGCAGATTCATCCTGTAAATTCAATGTTTTTTTTCCTTGTTTTGTATATTGAAACCATACTGGATTTTCTTTTAATTCTTTTTCCGTTATAATAACGAGCTTATTGGATTCATTAACAAACAGTAAGCCTTTGCCCGTAAGGTTCCACTCTTTGTTGTACTGCTTTTTGTAAGCACTTTTCACCCAAGCAGGAACTTCTTCACTGCCGAATTCATCAAAATAGCGACCAATCCAGCCGGACCACGTAACATTGTACAATTCATACAGTTCTTTGCGAACGTCTAGAGAAGTAGGACTTCCAAATGTATTAAACTCTCCAATCAGCGTTTTTGTACGTCCATTCAGTGCTTTCTTAACGTAGCTCACGTCTTCAGAAGTCATGCCGCCATACACCAGCTGAGAACGATCTCCTCTTTTAGCTTTTACGCCTAAATCTTCTTTGTATACGCCATACGTGTCCGTGATATAAATCATATCTGCAGAGTTTGTTTTTGGCAGAGATTTAAGGCTGTATGTTTTATCTCCATTCGGATAAAACCCTGCATAATCTTTTGAGATTTCATAAGGCTTCCCGTCTTTGCGTACTTTCGCTTGATTCAGCATCCACATTAAGCCCTGATGCTCTCGAAACGTTTGATCTGGCACTGTTTTATCAATGACAAGCATATTCAAATCAGTTGGTTTCTTTAGCTGCCAAATAAGAAATGGCGAAGCCGTTACTGCCATAACCAAAATAATGCCGCTGATTAATAACCATTTTTTCATTGTGAAACTCCTTTTCGCTGCATGTCTCCCCAGCCTTTTTTATTGCGAATAACGTCCAACAATCCATGACAGCGCCATATAACAGTTAGAGGGCGATACCAAAAGGATTCAGTCAGGGAGAAGACAAACAGCTTAGCGATATCAGATACTTTTGGATATTTGCGAAGGCTCCACTCTTCTAGCAAAACGGCCGCCATCGAATAAAGAGAACCATATACAACCATTAAGAGAAAAAGCAAATACGCAAATTCTACATAAATCCCGCCTACAACTAGAGAAATAACAATAAACAAATAGCCTAACATTTCCATGACCGGCCCGATTAGTTCAATAAACACAAAATAAGGCATAGAAATCATTCCGATACTTCCGTATTTCGGATTAAACAGCATCTCTTTATGCTTCCAAAGACTATCAAATAAACCGCGGTGCCAGCGGTTTCGCTGTCTTCGCAAATATTTGATTTCATCAGGTGCCTCTGTCCAGCATACGGGATCTGGAATATAAACAATTTGATTGTTGGCTTTTTTCTGTTTAATCAGTCGGTGGAGGCGAACAACAAGCTCCATGTCTTCGCCGACTGTATGAGAATAACCCCCAGCTTCAATCACCCAGCGTTTAGAAAATACGCCAAATGCTCCTGACACAATAAGTAATAAATTATGGCGACTGAGACCAATGCGCCCCATAAGAAAGGCACGTAAATATTCAATAATCTGCATCACAACAAGCGGCTGCGTATCAAGTCCAATCGATACGACCGCACCGTTTTCGATTTTACATCCGTTTGCAATTCGAATACTTCCTCCTGAAGCAATTACTTCTCCGTCTGAATCAATAATTGGCTTCATAACTTTTAAAAAAGCGTCTCTTTCCAACACTGAATCACCATCGATCGAACAAAAATAAGGATAGTTGGATAAATTAATTCCTGCATTTAATGCATCTGACTTTCCTCCATTTTGTTTATCGACTACATATAAATAATCGTATAATTTAGAACGATATACAGCTTTTACTTCTTTCGTCTCCACTTGCTTTCTCACAACTCGATTCATTTTCACAAGAGAAAACTCTTCGATGAGCTTTTCTAACGTATCATCTGAAGATCCATCATTTACTACAATTACTTCATATTCCGGATATTCAATTCCAAGCAGCGAACGCACGCTTCCAATAATCCCGACAGATTCGTTATAAGCGGGAACTAATATAGATAACGGCGTTGTATAGCTAACCGCAAGCAAATCTTCATAAGGTTCTTCATCATTTAATTGATATTGCTTTCGCAGTTGAAAAGCAGAGATGATAAACATCATAAAATAAAAACAAAGCACAAAAATCATATAAGCAAATACAGCCCATCCGCAAACGGACAAAAAAAGATGCCAAACACTATTCCACAACCGTAATTCCTCCCTTTTCAAGCCATTCTGCTGCCATATCTTTCGAAAACTTGTCATCAGTCGTTTCATATACATGAACTAAGTATTCTGTACCCGTTGGGATTTTCATCATTGACTGAGCAGCATTCGAACGCACAAGAAAATGAGAATCTTTCAGCGACTGCTCGAGAAGTGACAATCCCTTCTCATCTCTCGTTTTGCCTACTAGTTTGGTAGCCATCATTCTCTCTTGCCACATATCTGATTGAAGATGTTTCGTGAGCTCCTCTACTTTTAATGGAAAAGATAAAGCGTTAAGTGATTTCAACGAACGAATTCGCAGTTCTTCTGATGAACTTTTCATGTGCATTTTTAAGAAATCGATATACTCTAACTTATGATTGATACCGACCATATCGATAAGTGGCAGCTGAATTTCTTCTTGCAGGTCTTCAAATTTATTAATAAATTGCTGAAACTGCTCACTGTTCATAGTTCCAAACAAAGAGCGGTACATAAATTCAGACAGCGGTTTAGAGGCATTCGTCATGTATATAACAAACTCAGGACGGTTTAGCTTAACTAAAATCTTTAAAATTTGATTTTTTTCAGCCGCTGTACTATTTTTTTTCTCATACATTTCTACTAATTGGTCTGTTAGCGTAGTAAGACCAAAATCTTCAATAGCATAAAGGGCATTCATTCTGACACTCCACCTAGAATGATACAGCTCTTTTTTATATTTGGGTGTAAAAACCTTCTCCGCATAGAGCGTGATGTTATTTCGAATGTCATCACCTTGCACAGCTGCAGAAAAACCGCTCAATAGTTCCTCTACACCCGCCAGCTCTATTTTATTTTTAGGCTCTATCCGATGTTCTTCATCTTTTCTGTATAAATAAATAAAAAGAGATTCTTTTATACTATCTTTATAGGATTCTACTTTTGCCCGGAAAGCGTTTAAACGCGCTTTTTGAATAAGTAAATAACTTAGAAAACAAACCAACAGCAATAGCAATCCGCTAAATAAGATATATACCACTTGAATGGACATCGCCATTTATTTCACCTTCTTCATTAAATGACGTACGCGCGCTTCAAGCTCCATTAACTTAAATGGCTTTGTCATGTAATCGTCTGCCCCAAGTTCTAACGCTCTTTGAATATCTTGTTCGCTGTTTCGTGATGTAAGCATAATAACCGTGTACTGATCGTGACGTTTCTGCTGCCTTAATTTTTGCAGCACTTCTAAGCCATCCATCTTAGGCATCATTCCATCTAAAATAACAAAGTAGTGATCGCTAGAGTGAATCCATTGGGACTCAAAAAATTCGATGCCGTCTTTAAACACTTCTATTTTCACTTCATAACGATCTCCTACATCAATCTTACTCAAAAGCTCTTTCAGCATCGTTCGAATGATAGAATCATCATCAATGATAGCCATACGAAGCGTTCGCTTTTTAACCAGCTTGCTTTGAGAAGAAGCTACAATTTTTTGACGTCCTGATTCCTTCGCTATATATAATGCTTCATCAGCTTGATGAAGCGCTTTTTCTAACGGCCATTCATTGTTATGAACTTCTACAACTCCGCCGGAAAAGCTGCAATAAAACGAATTGCTTTGATGTGTGAACACTTTTTTCACAAAGGAATCCAACAGTCTATTTAATACTGTTTCTGCCTCTTTTATATTGGTTTTTGGCAGTAAAAGAATAAATTCTTCGCCTCCATATCTAAAAATGTGATCTGTTGGACGAATTTCATGCTTCATATACTCTACAAATGCTTGCAGCACGCGGTCTCCCATAAGATGTCCATACTGATCATTTATTCTTTTAAAGAAATCTAAATCTAAAATCGCTAAACAAAAAGGATCTTTTAAGCGGTCGTAGCTGGATAGCTGCTGACTGTAGATTTCTTTTAAATACGTTCGGTTATAGGCTCCTGTTAATTCATCAAACATTAAATAGGAGTTAAACATTTGCTTTCGTGCAATATGGTGACCAATTCGAAGTAGACTTTCTTCCAAATCGAAAGGTTTAACAAGGAAGTCATCGGCCCCTAATTTAAAAGCCTTCAAACGCGTCTCTCTTTGATTATCAACGCTCATCATGACAATCGGGACGAACAGTTGCTTTGTTTTATCACGTAAAAATGAAAGAATGTCAAAGCCTGTACAGTCTTTCATATGTACATCAACAACAAAACAATCCGGCTTTAATTCGTAAAAAGCCGTAATGGCTTTTTCTTTAGATGCAGTTGCTAATACGTACCATCCCTGCTTTTCAAACTGTTCTTTTAAATACATCAGCATTGAAAGATCGTCATCAACAAGTAAAATGCTAGCTGTTTGTTCACTGATTTCTATCGGTTTATTTATATCTTCTGCGGATTGAATTTCATCTTGATAACAAATTTTAATAATATCTAATAAAAAAGTATTCAACTCCGCGTAATCCCAGATTTTTTTCTGTTTTTTTTCAACAGCTTCCATTAACGCGCGGGAACGATCTCCTAAATAATGCAGTCCAATAGTCGCAGACGTTCCAGAAATTGAATGCAAAAAGCGGTACACCTCTTCATGAGGTATTTCTTTATTTTGATCAGTCCACTCTTGCAGCTGCTTACGCACATTAGCTAATAATGCAATTTGATATTTATCCATCTTATACACCCTTTGTTCGATATAGTTAACACTTACCCCATATTACTCCATCCATTTTTCTATAATATTTTGTAAGTAAATGAAATATTTTCTTACTTTTATTTTAAGTATGTTTTTTCCAAATGAAAAGCAATTCCTTTTTAACCATACTTTTCCTCCAATGATTTTACTTTAAAATGATTCTTTTTTCACTCATTATTTTTCTTTTCAGATAAGTAAAATGTCCTGTTATCTTCTTTACAAATAGACCTGCAACCTTATTGACAAAATTAATGAGTCTTTGTTACCCTTATACACGTTGTAAAAAATTTAAAAGTGAATGTTAAGGAAAGCAGCCGTTTTGATGAACGATCAATCAAATCAGGTTCTTTCCTTTTTATATTTTTACTAAGGCAGATACTTTGCTAAATAAAGTTTCGCTTTATACACCGTGTCCTCTTTGTCATAGGCGCACTTAGACCGAAAACAGACGGAAAGGAGTATAAAATGTTTACTCAGCTTACAGAAAAAAACCAGAATGCAGAAGAACTAAAAGAAACACTTGATGATTTAGAGTTTCAGCTATTTCGCATGCAGGATAATTTAAAAGAAATTGCTAAAAAGTACGAAGTTATCGGTGTCGATCAGCCTGAAGATAATCAGTTAGTTATTGTATCGGCACAAAATGACGGAAACGCATGTAAAATTATGCTAAATGAATGCACAAAAGCCTATAGAGGGGCTTGGGATTTTGCCATCGATGGCGTATATGAAGATAATCACACGATTTTTATTGGTGATATTAAAGGTCCCGCTAATAAGGGATATGGCTCTGTATGTATGAATTATTTAAAAGAAGTAGCGGTTGATCAAAATGTTCATGTCATTAAAGGAGATATCGCTGAGCGCGACTGGGATCATCTCGAAAGATTAATTCATTTTTATGAAAAACATAACTTTGAAGTAAATATTGATTATACGAATAAGTGCGGAGAAATTGAATGGACTCCAGCTTATCAATAAAAAACGAACAGACAGCGTCTGTTCGTTTTTTTTATTTGATATATGCTAAGCTTTTTTTAATACTGCTAAGAGGATTTTCTATGCACTGATCTTGTTCAACGATCCACCATTTTACGCCTGCTTTATTGCCTTCTTTCATGACAGCCTTTACATTTACCCCTCCGGTACCAAGAGGAGCAAAGAATTGCTCGCCGTCTGTTGTCATATCTTTTAAATGGATAAAAGGCGTACGATTTCGATAGTGCTTCATCCACTCAACTGGATCTTCGCCTGCTTTAGTGAGCCAATAAATGTCCAGCTCTACATTTACCCCAGTTTCTTCTAGAATCGTTTGGAGAGCTGACTTTCCAGTTGACAATTTTTTTAGCTCAAAATCATGATGGTGATAGCTAAACGACATGCCTTCTTTTTTACAATAAGCATCAATGTAATTTAAAGAATCAATAAGTTCGAAATATCCTTTTTCAGTTTGTCGTTCAGGCATTAAATAAGGACAAACAATATGTGAATTTCCAACTTGCTGCTCAAAGTGAATTACTTGCTCTAAATTTGCTTCTAATTGTTCAAGCGGCACGTGACTAGAAGCTGCCTTCAGCTGTAAATCCGTTAACCATGCTCTTACTTCTTGCGCTGTATATCCTTCGTACCCTGCAAACTCTACCCCTTGATATCCTAAAGCAGCTACTTTTTGAAGAGTTCCTTTAAAGTCTTTTTTCGTTTCTTCACGCAGCGTATAAAGCTGTACTCCTACAGGTATCTCTCCCATCTTCTCTCCCCCTGTTCATTAAGAAAGTGATTGAACTATGGCTAAATCAACCCAATCTAAAGACGAACAAATTGAACTAGTATGAATTACTTGTTACACAGCTGTTGATTTCCGTGCAAGACTTCGCTTTCCGCGGGCGGCCGGTGAGCCTCCTCGTCGCTTACGCTCCTGCAGGGTCTCACCTGTTCCGCTTTTCCCGCAGGAGTCTTCGTCTTGCCCTCCAATCAACACCTAGAAGCAATTAACTACAATTAAATCTACGTTCATCCTAGAAAGGAAAAAATCCGAACGAATTTGATTCTCGATCAACAATCAGATTCTTTCGGATCCTCCTTTAACTAACATACTTTTTTCTCAACATCTGCTGCTTTTTATTTTACTGCACTTCCAAGCATTCCTGAAATAAAATGACGCTGAAGTGCTAGGAAGAAGACAATGATTGGAATGGTTGCAATCGTTACCCCCATCATTACTTGACCGTAATCAATAATCGATAATCCAATTAAGCTTGAAAGAGCAACTGGCAATGTAGCCATTTCGTTTGATGTAGTCGCAACTAAAGGCCACATAAAGTTATTCCACTGTGTCATAAATAAGAAAATAGCTGCTGCAGCCATCGCAGGCTTCATAGAAGGAAGCACAATGGTTAAAAAGATTCTCATCTCTCCAGCACCGTCCAAACGTGCTGCTTCAATCAGTTCCGTTGGAAAAGCTAAAAAGTTCTGACGTAATAAAAAGATAGCGAACGGAAAGCACAGCTGCGGAACAATAAGAGCAAAATACGTATCCAGCAAATTAAAATTCGACATCAGCTGAAAAAGCGGAATGAGCGTTGCTTGATATGGAATCATCATGGACAATAAAAGCGTCGTAAAAATTGCGTTTCGGCCTTTAAATTCAAATTTAGATAGCGCATATGCAGCTGTAGAACAAACCATTAAAGCTACAATCACATACACGACTGAAACAAATACTGAGTTAAAAAAGACCCGCCCTAAATCAATTGAAGCATTTAAATTTTGTAGATTTGTCATAAATTGATCGCCAGGCTTCAGCGTTGGAGGGTTTGTAAACATTTTTCCCGATTCATTCGTAGCGCCGATAATCATCCAGTAAAACGGAAAAATAGAGATAATCGTGAACAGCCCAAGCATGCTGTATAATCCTATTTTACGCATGATGTTACTTTTCTTTTTAACCTTAGGTACGGTAGCTACTGCGGTTGCTTCTACTCTCTCTAATACACTCATGATTTATCACCCGTAAATTTAAATTGGAAGAACGTTAAAATACCGACTAATAATACAACAACGTACGCAATGGCTGAAGCATATCCAAAATCAAAATATTTAAAGCCATTTTGATAAATATATAAGCCTAGCGTCATCGTGGAATCAGCAGGGCCGCCTTTTGTTAAGTTAAAAGGTTCGTCAAACAATTGAAGCGTGCCAATTGTTGATAAAATAGTAGCAAACAAGATAACGGGTTTTAATTGTGGAACCGTTACGTGGAAAAACTTTTGAATACGATTTGCCCCGTCTAAATCAGCTGCTTCGTAAACTTCATGAGATAAACTTTGAAGAGCTGCTAGAAAAATAACCATATTATAACCTGTCCATCTCCAAGTCATCGCCACGATGATTGAGACTTTAGCCCAGAAAGGATCTCCCAGCCACTGAATGGCATCGATACCGAAAAACCCTAAAATAGTATTCATAATTCCTTCATCTTGAAGAATGATTGAAAACAAAATAGAATAGGCAACTAGCGACGTTACTGCGGGCAAGAAAAATGAAACTCGGAAAAAACCTTTTAGTCTTAAAAGCTGACTGTTTAACGCGTTAGCTAGTACAAGCGCTAATAAAATCATGACGGGTACTTGAACGATTAAAATAATCCCCGTATTTCCAAGCGCTTTCCAGAAAATATCATCTCCGAGCAAACGTGTATAGTTTGATAAACCGGTAAATACATACTTTCCGCCTTCCATACTCTGAAAGCTTAGAATAAACGATGAAAAAATAGGATAGATGGTAAACAGCGCGAACAGCAAAAGTGCTGGAGCAATAAATAAATAAGGCAATGATTTATTTGTCTTCATGATGACCTCCTAGTACCGCAAGAAGAAGAGATAGAAGGCAATTTTCTAGAAATCACCTTCTATGCTTCTTGATTATTTTTGAATTCGGTTTTCTAAGCGTTTTTGAGCTGCTTCAAGCGAGTCTGTAACGCCCTTACCATTTGTTACCTCTGACACAGCTTTGACTGCTTCACTGTTTGCAACTGAGTAATTGCCTGTAAAATTAACCGGCTTAATATCTTTCATTTCATCTGCGAATGTTTTCCAAATCGTCTGATTGTTAAAGTACTCATCTTGTGCAGTGAATAATTTTGAAGAATATACGGTATTTAATGATGGGAATAATCCGCCCTTCATCGCTTCTTCTTGAACTTTATCTGTTGTTGAGAAATATTCCATAAATTTGTACGCTTCATC
This sequence comes from Priestia sp. FSL W8-0524, assembly GCF_038005965.1. NCBI lineage: Bacteria > Bacillati > Bacillota > Bacilli > Caryophanales > Bacillaceae > Priestia > Priestia sp. FSL W8-0524. Next base: position 652,304 of record NZ_JBBOUG010000001.1, on the reverse strand, counting down.
TGCTTTTTGGCTATTTGCTGAAATCACATAGTTGCTTCCGCCTAAGTTAGAAGCACGGTTGCCTCCTTCTTCAAACGAAGGTAATAAAAACACTCCCCATTTTCCTTTTAAATCTGGAGCCTGTTGCGTAATAGAACCAGATAGCCAAGCACCCGATGGTGAACTTGCTACTTTACCTTCTGCTAAAGCACTGATTGAAGCATCCCATCCCACTGTATTTTTAACAATGCCTGCTTCTTTTAACTTCTTATTTAACTCCATCGCTTTTTTCGCTTCTTTAGAAGTTAAATTGAGCTTACCTTTGTTATTAAAATAGAACGTACCTTGCTGCGTTAGTGCCATTCGGAATAAGCCATCGTCATTATTAAAATCTAAACCTAGTAAATCAACGCCAACTTTTTCTTTAATTTTTTTACCAGCCGCAATGTAATCATCCCATGTTTTGATGCTGTTTGGATCTACACCTGCTTTTTCAAAGTAATCTGTGCGGTAGAAAACGCCTGTCGGACCTGCATCAAACGGGAAGCCGTACATGTCTCCATCCTTTGATAAAAGAGCTCTCTTAAACTCTGGAAATTTATCTTCTTGCTTATCAAATCCTTTTTTAGATAGGTTTAAAAATGCTTTTGGAAATGCATCCAAGTATCCTTGGAAACGATCGTCTTCTACTAATACAATATCAGGAAGGCCTTTTCCGCCAGCTTGCAATCCTGTTGTTAATTTTGAATAAACATCTTCACGTCCCATATCCACTACTTTTAATTTAAATCCTGGGTTCTCTTTTTGATATTCTGCTGCTGCTTTCTTTAATACCGGTACGTTAATATTCCAAGCCCATGCAACAACTTCTTTTCCACCGCTACCACTTGTTTCATTAGCGGACTTTCCTCCGCATCCTGCAAGTACTAGGGTTAAAATGAGTGCAAAACTGATTAAACTAAACCAACGTTTCAATGAATACCCCTCCTATGATCTCGTCTCCTAGTGTGGCAAGTTTTTTTGTAAACGCTCACGTCTCTTTCTAGATAGAATTATTGAAAAATAATTCTGTATATTGAAAGCGTATACAATTTACTTAATCTAAATTATATGAATGAATACCCTTTTCCTCAATGGTAAATATAAAAGGCAAAAACCTTACATTTTTGCCTTTTTGTAAATTGATTTTGTTATTATGGTTTCTATTAACTTTTTCGTTCATAAAAAAAAGCGAATGTACTGTTATTGTTGAAACAGAACACAATCGCTTATTTAAAAAAATCCAATGTATACTATTTTTTTGCTACATAAGTAACACTTTCTTGCTTATTTGGGACGTTCTAAGGAAAATAATTGCCCCAATTTACTATAGTTAGAACCCGCAAGCCGGCTGACTGGCTTCACACGTTCTGCAGAAACGCGATCGTTTTCTATCACTTTTTCACTAATATGAAACATCACAACTTCACCGATAAACAAATCTGAGCTGTATGCCTCATCCGTTCCTAATGGAACAATTTGGTGAAGCTTACATTCCATTCGAATGCTGGCTTCTTGAATTCCGGGAACCTGCACTTTTTTGCTCGGTGCTAGTGTTAACCCTGTTTCCTCGACTTCACTCACGGAAGAAGGGTAAGAAGATGCCGCTTGATTCACCTGTTCCACTAAGTTTTCGTCTACAAGATGAACTACAAATTCTTTAGATGCACTAATATTTTTGGCCGTATCTTTCGTCATTTGACCTTCACTTCTCGAAACCGAAACGGCAATCAGCGGAGGCTCTGCCGCAACTACATTAAAAAAACTAAACGGCGCGGCATTTACTACACCGTCATCATTTTGACTTGTAATAAACGCAATTGGCCGGGGAATGACGACACCTGTTAGCAAATGATAATTATCTTTTGCACTTTGTACCGCTGGATCAACTACCTTCATTTTACCCACTCCTTTTCTTCCATTTACTTTATTGTATGGTAACGAAAAGAGCATAGATTAGCTAGCAACTTGCTCACCAAACATGCAAAGAAGAGGGTGAGACATAGCTGCATCCATCTCATCTGAAAACCAACAAAATGAAAAAATCCGAACGATAAATCGTTCGGATCTTCTCTTTAGTTTAGCACCGTTACTTTCACTGTACGACGTCCAAATGCTTTTGCAGCTGACTCAGAAGGTACTAATACGTCAATTCGATATCCTTTAATCGCACCGCCCGTATCACCTGCTGTTGCCACTCCGTATCCTTCTACATATACTTTTGAACCTAATGGAATAACGGATGGATCTACCGCAATAATTTTATGAGTGCCTGAACTTACATTTTGTCCAGTGGCTGTTACGCCGCTGCAGCCTGCACAATTAGCTGTATAAGCTGTTGCTTCTACATACATTTCTTTTCCAGAATGCTTTTGTGTGCTTTCTTCTTTTTTCGTTTCTTTTTCTTCTGAAGAAACGGCTGCTTTCTTCTCTGTAGCCGCAGCTGTTTTTACTTCTTGTTTCGGCTCTGTTTTTACTTCTTTTTTAGCTGTTGCTAATTCAGCTTGACGCTTTGCTTCTGCATCAGCCTCAGCCTTTTCAGCCGCCTGCTGTTTTGCCACTTGCTCAGCTTGCTTTTGAGCTGCTTCTTTTTCTTTTGCAATCTTATCTTGAATGCCTGTTAGTTCAGACTGAAGATTTGCTTTTTCTGAAGAAGCTGCATCAATTTCATTTACGACCGTACTGTATTTTTCTTGCATAGTTGTTAACGTTGCTGTTTGTTTCGCAACGTTTTTATCTAATTCAGCTTGTTTAGCCGCTAGGCTACTTTTTGCTGCTTCTAATACTTTTTCTTGCTTATCAATTTCTTTTTTATCTTTTTCAATTTGATCTAAGTCATTTTGATGCTGCTTTAAAATATCATTATCTGCTGACAATAAAGTTGTGACCGCACCCATACGTGCAACAAAATCTCCAAAGTTATCAGCATTCATTAATGTATCAATAACAACGCTTGTTTTATCGTCCTGCTGTAAAGCAACTAATCGATTTTCAATAATATCTTTACGACTTAACACTTTTTCCTGAAGCAAAACGATCTCTTTTTTCTTTTTCTCAATCATTTTGTTCGCTTCTGAAATCTGCTTTTCAGTCGATGCTAACTCTTTTTTATTGCTAGAGATTACTGTATGTAATGAATTTAATTGTGACTGTATGTTTTGAACATCTGAATTGATAGACTGTTTCTCTTTCTCTTTTTGTTGAACAGCCTTTTCTGTTTCTTTAATTTTATTTTCAGTAGTCTGGAGCGCTTCTTCATTCGATTGGGCGTGAGTCTCTGTAATGCCGGTCATGAAGAAAATTCCTGTGACTGCTGCAAGAGTCATACGCTTAAAAATTTTCATAAAGTAATAGTCCCCTTTCCTCATAGACATAGTTATACCATAAAAAACTAGCTGTTTATGTTACAATACAGTTAAAAGTTTCCCATAATCTGTATAACCAAGAATCTCTTTCTGGGAATTTACCACCAAAATCCCTTGATAGAGAGGTTTACTGTTTATTAAAAAAGATATATTTTTGTCACAAAGGGGGCAAAATTACTCTTTAAAAATCAAAATAAACGCTTATTATTACAGCTATATTACAAATTTTTCACAGAAAATTATGTGTTTTACCGCCTTTTTTCTGTGTTTTTTACTTTTTATTACATAAATTCCACCTACATAATTCCTACACTATTTATAAAGTTGTGACTTTTTCACTTCTTTTTTACACTTTATATATATATAAAGACGCCCATAAATCAAATGAGCGTCTTTTTTCTTCACACGTATAAAGCCATTATTTTTCAGAGGTTACTAGTTTTAAAGGCACTGGAATTTGCTTATCTACTTTTTTGCCTTGAAGAACATTTTTAGCAGACTTTACGGCAAGTTTACCAATTAAAACAGGCTGCTGGGCTACAGTTGCTCCTAGTTTTCCTTCTTTTACTGCTTTAATTGCATCGTCGTTTCCATCAAACCCTACTACTAATACATCTTTTCCTGAGCTGTTAATCGCTTGAATAGCTCCTAATGCCATTTCATCATTGTGAGCAAATACGGCTTTGATACCAGGGTTTCCTTGAAGAACGTTCTCCATAACGTTTAAGCCTTTTGTACGGTCAAAATCAGCTGACTGTTTAGCCGTAATATCTAGCTTTTGATCTGCAACGTTGTGGAACCCTTTTCCTCGTTCACGAGTTGCTGAAGCTCCGGGCACGCCTTCAAGTTCTGCTACCTGAGCTTTTTCACCTACTTTTTTTACAATGTAATCAGCAGCCATTTGACCACCTTTTACATTATCTGAAGCTACCAGTGTTTCCACTTTTCCTTTTTCTGCTGAACGATCTAGCGTAATAACTGGAATCCCTACATTATTAGCCGATTGTACAGCTGTTGAAATAGCGGCTGAATCCGTTGGGTTAATAAGCAGAATGTTAACACCTTGCTGCATTAAATCTTCTACATCGTTAATTTGTTTTGCTGAATCATTTTGAGCATCTACTACAACTACTTCCATGCCCAGTTTTTTTGCTTCTTTTTGTACTCCTTCTTTTAGGGAAACAAAGAACGGATTGTTTAATGTAGACACGGATAAACCAATTTTAATATCTTTTAAATTTTTACTTTCAGATGGTTTCGCCCACTCAGGAGGCTGAAGTGAACAAGCCCCTAACAGTAATAATGAAAATGATAATAGCACGAGCCAAATTTTCTTCATGTTTTTCCCTCCTAAGCTGACTTTTTGCGATCAATTAATACCGCAATTAAAATAACAATTCCTTTTACGACCATTTGGTAAAACGACGAAACGCCGAGTAAGTTCAAACCGTTGTTTAATGTTCCGATAATCAGCGCACCAATTAACGTTCCAACAATGCGTCCACGTCCTCCGGAAAGGCTTGTGCCACCCAGTACTACTGCGGCGATAGCATCTAACTCGTAAGACGTACCTGCCGTTGGCTGAGCAGAATTCAAGCGAGAAGTCAAAATCGCTCCTGATAGCGCTGCCAATAATCCTGCTAGTGAGTAAATCATAACCTTAACTTTCGGAACTTTGATTCCTGAAATAAATGCTGCTTTTTCATTTCCACCGATTGCATATGTTCTACGGCCAAACGGTGTTTTATGCAAAATCACCCATAGGACAGCAAACGCTAGTACCATCGTAATTGCTGGAACAGGAATACCTAGGAAATAGCCTCGGCCAAATAACTGGAAGTAATAGTTTTCACCTAAGCCCGTAATCGGATTTCCATCTGTATAAACAAGCGTTAACCCTCTAAAAATTGTCATCGTCGCTAGCGTCGCAATAAACGGCGCCATTTTTCCTTTTGTAATAAGTAAGCCGTTAACCATACCCATTACAGCTCCTAACACACATCCTATTAAAATAGCTAAAATAGGATCTACACCTGACACAATCATACCTGCCATTAACGCACTTGATAGAGCAAGTATAGAGCCCACGGATAAATCAATTCCCCCTGTTAAAATAACAAATGTCATACCGAATGCAATTAAAGCATTAATAGCCACTTGACGCAGCAAGTTTAAAATATTTAAAGGTTCTAAAAAGCTTGGATTTAAAATCGATACAATGACAATAAGAATAAATAAACCTAGTAACGGACCTAGCTTTTGCATCACGTTATCAACGCGATTTTCTTTTATCGCTGTGTTTGCTTTCATTTTACTGACCTCCTGTTGCAAATGTCATAATTTTTTCTTGAGTTGCTTCTTCACTTGTCAGTTCACCTGTTATCTTTCCTTCATGCACAACCAAAATGCGATCACTCATGCCGAGTACTTCCGGAAGCTCTGAAGACACCATGATAATAGCCACGCCTCTGTCTGTCAGTTCATTCATAAGCTGATAAATTTCACGCTTCGCCCCGACGTCAACTCCTCGAGTTGGTTCATCTAAAATTAGCACTTTTGGTCCAATGCCAATCCACTTGGCAATAACTACTTTTTGCTGATTTCCTCCCGATAAATTAGCCGCACTCGTCTCAGACGACTCGGTTTTGATCGTTAAACGTTTAATAAGCAAATCTACAAATTGCTGCTCGCTTTTTTGTTCAATAAAGCCTTTTGGCGAAAAGCTGAATAGACTTGGAAGTGCAATATTTTCTCGAATAGAAAAATCCAGAACGAGCCCTTCTGTTTTACGATCTTCTGTAATGAACCCGAGACCTAATTTAATGGCTTGGTCTGGCTTTGTGATACTGACCCGTTTGCCATTTAAGATAATTTCGCCTTTTTCTAACGGATCAAGCCCGAAGATAGCGCGCATAATCTCGGTTCTTCCAGCTCCCATTAGCCCCGCAACGCCGACAATTTCTCCTGATCGCACTGAAAAATGAACGTCTTGAAACACACCTTTTCTCTCCAAGCCTTTTGCTTCAAAAACAACGTCTCCCTTAGGAGATGTCCTAGCAGGAAATCGATCCGTTAGCTCTCTTCCTACCATTTTGCGAACAACATCATCGAAGCTGGTTTCTGGAATCGGCTTTTTGTCTACCGTCTGTCCGTCACGCATGACCGTAATGGAATCACAAATAGCGAAAATCTCTTCCATACGATGTGAAATATAGACAATCGATACACCTTGTTTTCGCAGCGCATTAATTACGTCAAATAACTTTTGAATTTCTCTTTCAGTAAGCGCTGCGGTCGGCTCATCCATGATAATCACTTTTGCATTCGTCATCAGCGCTTTGGCTATCTCAATCATTTGCTGCTGTCCGACAGAACAAAGTCCTGCTTCTTGATCAAGAGGAATGGTGACAGCTAATTTTTCAAACTGCTTCTTTGCTAACGCTTTCATTTCTTTTGTTTTTAAAAAACCTAAAGGCGTTTTTAATTCTTTGCCGATAAATAAGTTCTCAAGCACCGTCATTTCAGGCCAAACGTTCAGCTCTTGATGAATAAAGGTAATTCCGTTTTGTTCTGCTTCTTTTGGATTTTGAAAATACGTCTCCTTGCCATCAATCAGAATCTGCCCTTCATCTTTTTTATGAAGGCCGGTTAAAATATTCATCAGCGTAGATTTCCCCGCTCCATTTTCCCCCATTAGTGCGTGAACTTCACCTTCATGTAATTCAAAATCCACGCCTCTTAGTACACGGTTTGCTCCAAAGGCTTTATGAATCCCTCTCATTGCAATATGCATGCTGTTCACCTCTTTTAAAAAATAACTCCCGCTTGTAAAATACAGTTTGCATAAGGAGTTGCTTCTCCTGTACGAATCACAACTTTCGCTTTACTTGTCAACATTTTCAATTGTTCATGCGATACTTCTTCTACTAAGATGTTTTGCTTTTCCATCAACTCGTAAGCCTTTTGGTTTCTTTCTTTCATTTCAGAAGCAATCACTATTTTTTCTGTAGCCATATCTTCTAACACAGCTACTACTACATCTTCAAAGCTAGGCACTCCTAGCTTTAAAGATAAATCAATTTTAGGCACGTCACGCGGAACAGGTAACCCTGCATCTGCAATGACAATAGTGTCTGTATGACCTAGATCTGTTAGTATTTTCGTAATATGACTGTTAATCATTCCGTGACGTTTCATTTACAGACTCTCCTCCACTTCTTTTCGAGTCGGCATGCCGCCTTGCGCACCAAATTTAGTGACGGATAGCGAAGCTGCGCGATTAGCAAACTGAATTCCTTTTTCAAAACCCATTCCTTCGGCAAGTGCCACAGCAAGCGCTGCGTTAAACGTATCTCCTGCTCCTGTTGTATCAATCGTTTCTACTTGATAAGAAGGAACCAATACTTCTTTCTCGCCGTTAAAATAGCGTACACCTTGTTTTCCTTCTGTAATAAACAATTTATTTGGATACTGTTTTAATACTTCTTCTTTTTCTTTTCCTTCAAATAAAAGCGCTGCTTCATGTTCATTTGGAGTGATGTAAGAAACTTGTTCAATCACTTCTGCTTTTAATGGTCTTGCAGGCGCTGGATTTAATAAAAGCGGTACTTTAAGTTCCTGACAAAGCTGAGCAACATATTCAACCGTTTCTTCTGGAATTTCTTGCTGAATAAGTACGATATCAGCTTCTTTAATTTTTTCTTTGGCTTTTTCTACGTAGTCTGGAGTAATATAATCGTTTGCTCCTTTAACAACTACAATGCTGTTGTCTCCTTCAGCGAGTATAATGTGAGCTGTTCCGCTATCTGAATCTGTAACCGGTTTCACATTTTCCACAGATACACCGTTTGATTTGAAATTCTCCAGGATTGCTTTTCCGTAATGATCTTCGCCCACACATCCAATCATACTCACATCCGCTCCAAGCCGGGCTGCTGCAACAGCTTGGTTCGCTCCTTTTCCTCCCGGAACGGTTTTAAATGATTCTCCTAACACTGTTTCTCCAGCTCCAGGACGAATATTTGATGTTACTACTAAATCCATTGATGAACTTCCAATCACAGTTACTTTAGCCATGTTCCTCAACCTTTCGTGTCGTATTTCGTTCAATAAACGTAACGGGTAGTTGTACTTGCTTTTGAATTAAAGGTTCTTTCTTAATGCATTTCATTAACAGACCTGCTGCTTGCTTGCCCATTTCATAAGCAGGCTGACGAATTGTAGACAGGGCTGGAAACGAAAAGCGGCTTTGCGGAATATCATCAAAACCAATCACTTGAAGATCATCAGGCACGCTTTTCTCTAATCGAAACGCCTCATGTAAAACAGCTGTGGCTACAATGTCATTACTTGCGATAATCCCGTCTGTTTCAGGGTACTTTTGAAAGATTTCCTTTGCCCATTTCTGCGCATCGTCAAATGCTAGAGAATTTGTATTTAATACGTAAAAGTCTGCATCAGACTGACTCAAGACAGAAAGAGAGCCTTGAAAACGTTCCTGAGCAGGCTTTACATTTACTGGACCTTTGATAAGAGTAATTCTTTTACTTCCTCTTTTGATTATTTCTTCTGCAGCGATTTTCCCGCCTTCAAAACCATCAGCATAAACGGATGGATACTGATCAGAACTTCTATCTAAAAACACGACGGGAAATGTAAGACCTTCATATAGTTTCTGAGCTAAACTTGTTGTTGCCGTAATCATTCCTACTACATGATTTTGCGTAAACGTTTGGAGATATGTCAATTCTTTCTCTAACTGCTCATCACTATTGCCAAGAATTAAACGAAATCCATGGCTATGTACTTCATCTTCTATTCCTCGTGCGAGCTGAGGGAAAAAAGGGTTTGTGATGTCTGGAAGCAATAGACCAATCAAACGTGATTCACGTGTATAAAGCGAACGGGCTACTTCGTTAGGGCTGTAGTTTAATTTTTGAATTGTATTCATTACTCGCACACGCGTGTCTTCTTTTACATACCCTGTACTGTTTAAAACACGCGAAACGGTCGCAACGGACACGCCTGCTTCTTTTGCTACATCACGAATTGTTACCACTTTATTTCCCTCCCTCCATATATGTAACCGTTTACACAAATAATATCATGGAAAAGTGAAGTTGACAATCTTTTTATCAAAAAAAAATCACTCCATTAAGAAGTGATGTTTCTTTCATTAGATATTAGCGTCTAGTTTCTTAAATAATTTCAAAAATTGCTCTTGATCTTTCGGCTCATAGCAAGAAAAGAAATGAGCAATCATCTTTTGCACAATTTCATTTGCTTCTTCAATCACTTGTTCACCTTTAGCAGTTAACTCAATGTTTACCTTACGGCGATCCTCTTTAGAGTGATAGCGTGAAACTAACTCTAAGTCTATTAAACGAGTAATAACAGGAGTGATCGCACTAGGCTTTACACGCATCTCCTCTGCCAGCTTGGTTACTCCAATATGACTGCATTTACCGATAATTAATAAGATATGATATTGAAAAGGCGTAATCCCTTGTGAAAGTAACCTTTCTTTTATCTCTGTCATTACCTTTTTGTTAAGGGATATCGAAATTCTCTGGACCTCTTCAATAAATGTGAGCTGTTCCATGTTTTGACGTCCCCTTTCTTATAATCAGGGAGTCGATTCTAACATGTCAGCCCCCTGCTGCACTCCAAGCGAAACCTAACCTGGGGAGAGCGGCTGGTTTCGCGGAATGCTTATAACCTATTTTCTATCTGTTTTATTCCGTACTATTATAATAGAAGAAACTCATTCATTATCGTTTTTCTTAAACGATCTTAAAGCCTTACGAAAAGCGTCATCATTCATAACGTCACGTTCTTCTTTTGTAAAAACCGTGTCGTCTTTTTCGCCTTCTCTAAACTTTTGCAGCACTTGACGATACATATCATCGTTCATGACATCTTTTTCTTTCTTATGTCTAGATGTTCTTGTTTCCGTCTTCGCCTGCGGTTCTTTTGGCTCTTCTTTTAGTGTTTCTTTTGGTGCTGCAGGTTTTTTTTCTGCCACTTTTTTCTCTTCTACTTTTGGCTCTTTAGGAGCATTTGAAGCAGCCGCTTCTTTTTTAGGTGGAACTGTACGCTGGCGCTTAGAAGATGATGCTTTAGCATTCATTGTAATAATTAGGACAACCAGAATCACAGCTACAACGATCAGTAAAATACCTAACATACCGTCACCTACTGTCCTTGTGTCATTCGTTTAGTCACTTGAACAACACGTTCTCCTAACGCTTTACCTAGCGCTTGGTCGTTCTCTGTTAATAATTCGTCACCTTCGATTGGACAAGTAATTCCCACACCGTAATAAGTACCGTACAGCGCATTTTCTGGAATGTTACCTGGTAAGCCAGCGATAACCATTCCTTGATGAAGCATCGGTGTAATTAAATTTAAAAGCGTTGCTTCTAAGCCACCGTGCGTTGTAGCTGTTGTACAGAACACCGCACCTACTTTATCAATTAATTTACCTTCTGCCCATAAATAACCTAATTTATCAATCCACGTTTTTAACCCTGAACTGATTGTTCCAAAATGCCCTGGGCAGCCCCAAATAATAGCATCCATTTCAGGCAGTTCACGTACATCTGCTTCTTCGACATGCTTTACATATACAGTTGCTTCTCCAGACAGCTCAGCGCCAGAAGCAATCGCTTTGGCTAATGCCTCTGTATGTCCGCCTTCACTATCATATACGATACAAATTTTCATCCTTTATCCCTCCGTTGCTTATGAGTTCATATCTTTTGGTGCCGGTAACATACGAATATCGTCTGTTGTTTCTTTTTCTGTCTCTTCTACTTCTACCACTGGATCTTTACGAACATCACGTAGGAAGAAACTTAAAATCAATCCAATAATGGCAATGATAACTGTCCAGTAAAACGCGTCGTTAATTCCTTGTACAGTTGCTTGCGCTTGAACTTTTCCAGCTAATGTTGTTAAAGCTTGTTTTTGCGCTTCTGTTTGAGAAAGGTGAAGCGTTTGAGCAATCTTTTGCACGAATACCTGGAAGTTATTCATAAAGAATGGATCAGATGTAGTCATTGAACTGCTCATTTCATTCACATGATATGTTGTGCGATTTGTAAAGATTGTAGTCATTAAACTGATACCGATTGAACCACTCACCTGACGAAGCGTGTTCGACATAGATGTACCGTGGCTGCTTAATTTTGCCGGCAGCTGATTTAAACCAGCTGTCATAATTGGCATCATTAATAATGACATACCGAATGCACGGATCATATAAATAATAACAATATGACTAAACGGTGTTTCAAGCGTTAATTTTGTAAATTCAAATGTTGTCACAACCGTAATCAACATCCCGACAATCCCTAGTGGACGCGGTCCTAATTTATCAAACAGCGTACCAGAAATCGGTGACATGACTAGCATAACAAGTGCACCAGGCAAGATTAATAAGCCTGAGTCAAACGCTGAATAGCCACGGATGTTTTGCAAATAAATCGGTAATAAGAACATACCAGCATACATGCTGATTGTAATGGCAATACTGATGATATTAGATAATGAGAAAATATTGTATTTAAATACTCTCACATCAAGTAATGGACTTTTAAGTCGAAGCTGCTGTACAACAAAGATGATTAATAAGACAATACCGCCGATCATCGTTGATAATACAACTGAATCCGTCCAGCCATCGTTTCCAGCTTCACTGAAGCCGTATAGAAGTAAAGCCATACCTGCAAGAGATGTAAACACAGAAATTAGATCTACTTTTACATTTTGAGGCGGTTTAATATCTTTTAATTTAAAAGCTGCAATAATAAGTACGAGTGCACCTAGTGGCACCATTCCCGTAAATAAAATGTGCCAGTCATAGTTTTGAATAACCCATCCTGAAAGCGTCGGTCCAATTGCCGGAGCGAACATCATGGCTAAACCAAAGATACCCATTCCTTTTCCGCGCATATGAGGAGGGAAAATAAATACGATAATGGTCATAACTAGAGGTGCTAGCACTCCGCCCCCGACTGCTTGAACCAGACGTCCAATTAGCATAATTGAGAAAGTCGGCGCGATTCCGCAGACAAGCGCTCCAATTGTAAAGCAGGCCATCGCAAATAAGAATAAGCGACGAACGCCAAAACGTTCAATTAAATAGGCTGATAATGGAATAAGTGCACCATTTACAAGCATATATCCTGTAAGCAACCACTGTGCGGTATTAGCCGTAACGCCAAACTCTGTAATCAGATGCGGAATCGCAACATTTAGCAGCGTTTGGTTTAAAATTGCTAAGAACAATCCAAGCATAAGTACGACTAGTAGCGGGATATGCTTTTTAACTGAGCTTTCCTCTGGTTGTATCGTGTTTGCTGACATCAGTTCCTTCCTCCTTTCTTTCTTCTCTTCTCTTCTTAATCATGTACGTTCTTAGTTTTTAGAGATTTTAACTTCTGCGTTCATACCTGGTAGTACGTTTTCAGAGTAGTTAGAAATAGAGATTTTAACAGGAACTGTTTGTGATACTTTCGTATAGTTGCCGTCTGAATTAGAGCTTGGCATTAATGAGAAAATTGAGTTTGTTGCATAACCGATTTCTTCTACTTTTCCATCGATTGTTGTTTTAGTATCTCCGTCAACTGTTACATCAACGTCATCGCCAGCTTCAATATCTTTTAATTTGTCTTCTTTAATGTTTGCAATGATGAATAAGTTATTCATATCTACTTCGCTAGCAATTTGTTGACCAGCTTGAACCATTTGATTTTCTTTTACCTGTGTTTTGATGATTTTACCATCCTCTGGTACTGTAACTGTTTTTTCTCCATCTTCTGATTGGATTTTAGCTACCTCATCGTCTTTTGAAACATCTTTACCTTCTTCAATATTCCAGCTTGCTACTTTACCTGCCGCTGGCGCTACTACTGTATAAAGATCGCCCGACACTTTTGCATTGTCTGTGGATACATAATTAGATTTTTGAATATAATAGTATCCCCCACCAATAATTAAAGCTAATACTACAATAATTCCGATAAAGTTCATTAAAATTAAACGCCCTCTTGACATTTATTTTACCTCCTTAATATTTCATTCAGTTAAGTATTACGCTAGATAACTTTATCACAAAGATATTTAGTTGTAAATAACTTTGATTTTAATTTATTTTTAAAACTAAACATTTATGTTTCATAAAGTTTTCCCGACTGAATACTTTACTACATCTTTAACTGAAATACAACTTAAAAGTTTTGGTTTCTTTACAAGTACTTTACTTTACTTTAAAGTTAGATATATAAGCATAGGGTTATACACAAAAACAGCTCCTTTTTTTGGAACAAACTCCCTATATACATAAACCACAATAGGTAACTAGCAGCAATTGTTTAACACCTATAATGATAAAGAAAAGGTGATTATGATGGATCAGCAGTTAATAGATAAACTAGAAAAACTTGACCAAGTTAAAACCTCATTATTTGAACTCAAGCGAAAGCTCTTGGAAGATAAAATCAGTGAGCAGCCCTATAATTTGACCATTACAAAATTTTTAATTCTAAAATTCATTGGAATCAGCTCTAAACGTATGGTAGCCGAAATTTCTTCAAATCTAAAGCTAACCTCCGGGGCTACTACCATTTTATTAAATCAATTAGAAGATGATGCACTCATTAAGCGCGTACGTGACCAAAAAGACCGCCGAATTGTATGGATATCCTTAACGGAGGCTGGCGAAACATTAGTGAACTATGTAATTGAGCAGCGAAATTTATTTTGGCAAGACATGCTTTTTGCTCTAACTCCAGAAGAACAGGATGAGTACCTCCGCATGCTTGAGAAAATGGAAAAACGAATTAGACAAACCGTGGATCGTTAATGATAAAAAGCGTGTGTCCATTTATTTTATGGACACACGCTTTTTATGACCCGCTACCATTGAAGGGTTTAGAAACCTTTGTGTTTTCTGACTTTAAAATTCAGGGTTGTTCTTTAAAAATCCCCTCCAAGCCTGTGCTGTAGCTTTCTCAATTTCTTCTTTAGAAGCATGAAGCCTTTTAGCGCTGTCTCCATAGCCAATTTCGATTTTGCCTTTTTTCAGTTCTTCAAATATTGAATCAGCAAAGTCATCAAGCGGTGCTCCAAATGTATGAAGTCCCGGTCCTCCTAAATCCGTGTTCACGGCTGGAGGAAGAATTTCTATCACTTCGGTATTTGTTTCTTCTACTTGATGTCTTAAACTAATCGTAAACGACCTTAACGCCGCTTTTGTTGCGCTGTAAATTGGCACCCATGCTCCAGGTGTTAAAGACAGCCCCGACGTTACGTTAATAACCGCAGCACGTTCTTGTTGAACGAAATGAGGAATCAATAGCGAAGTTAAATGAATAGGAGCACTTACATTACTCATTAGTTCTTTTTCGTAATACTGCCACTCTTCGTGCATGTGTAAAAGATTTACGCGCTGCTGAATGCCTGCATTATTCACAATAACATTTAATTTTGGGAACCTTTCAGTCGCCCATTTTACCAGCTCTACTCTGCTTTCTTCTATTGATACGTCGCACACTTTTGTATGTAACGAAGGGAATCTTTCTTTTGCTTCTTGCAGCTTGGATTCCCTTCTTCCACAAATAATAACTTCATTTCCTTCCTTTAAAAAACGTTCTGCAAGCGCCAATCCAATTCCAGACGCTCCGCCCGTAATTAAAATAGTGTTTCCTGACATTTTCATTACTTTTCCTCCTCGTTCAACCATCACATTTCCTAATTAATAAACAAAGCGCTACTGCATGAATGACAATAGCGCTTTGTTTATTATTTATCTTACAAGACGTTTTAGTCTTAATTTAACATTAAAAGTCAAAGTTATCTGGATCTGGACCTACGCGATGATTTTGATTTAATGCGTTAATTTTTTCAACTTCTTCTGCATTTAATTCAAAATCAAATACGTCTGCATTTTGGATAATACGATGTTCTTTTGTTGACTTAGGAATCGTTACTACTTCGTTTTGCAAGTCCCAACGTAAGATAACTTGAGCAGTTGATTTTCCGTGCTTTTCAGCAATTTGAGTTAACACTTCGTTATCAAGCAGCTCACCTTGTGCAAGCGGTGACCATGCTTCCACTTGGATTCCTTGTTTTTTGCAGTATTCACGCACTTCTGTTTGTGTTAAAAGTGGATGAAATTCGATTTGGTTTACCATCGGCTTAACTTCTGCATCTGCAATTAAGTCTTCTAGATGATGCACTTGGAAATTCGATACGCCGATTGCACGAATCTTCCCGTCTTTATAAAGCTTTTCAAGTGCTTTCCACGTATCTTTATACTTACCTTCAACCGGCCAGTGAATTAAGTATAAATCTAAATATTCAAGACCTAGCTTGTTTAAGCTTGTTTCAAACGCTTGAAGAGTTGTGTCATATCCTTGATCTGCATTCCACACTTTTGATGTAACAAATAGTTCTTCGCGAGAAACACCTGATTCTTTGATCGCTTGTCCCACGCCTTCTTCATTTTCATAAATTTTAGCCGTATCAATGCTTTTGTATCCAGCTTTGATTGCATATTTAACTGAATCTACAACTTCTTGACCATCTTCTACTTTATAAACACCTAAACCTAACCACGGCATTTTAACGCCGTTTGCTAAGGTCGTTGTTGACTGTAAGTTTTCCATGTTGCTGTTCATCCCCTTTTTTACTGTTGAATTATTCGTAAAGAGTAATTGCTTGTGAAATTTGTTCTGCGCACTGTTTAACAAGTGCAGCATGTTCTTCGTCTTTCTCTTCTGAAATACGAACGGATGGACCTGATAAAGCAATAGCTGCCATTATTTTTCCTTTTCTGAAAATAGGGGCTGCAATACAGCGAACGCCAGGCTCCCGTTCTTCATCATCGACAGCATATCCTCTTTCCTTACTTAAAGCTAAGTCAGCTTCCAGCTCGTCCAGCTCGGTGATCGTTCGATCTGTATAAGCTTCAAGCGAAAGTGCGTGAAGAATAGATTTTTGCACGCTGTCCTCTTGATAAGCAAGAATACACTTTCCAATAGCATTTGCATGAAGCGGCTTTTTATTTCCTACTTCGGAATGCGTACGAGTGCTATATTGCCCGTTCACCACCTGAGTTGTAACCATCTGTTTATGATGGAGAATTCCCGCGTAAATGGTCTCATTGGTCTCTTCACTCAGCTTCTGCATAGCAGGAACAGAGAGCCAATTCATTTCATAGTTCGTATGCATCGTATTTTGTACGAGTGCCAGCACCAGTTGTGGTGAAACCGTATAGCGGTTAGACGGGTTTCTTACAATAAATCCGTTTTGTTCAAGCGTGCTCACAAGACGATACATCGTACTCTTATTAAAACCGAGCGCTTCCATCATTTCCGGAATAGTCATATTCGGACGGTTTAAAAGCAAAGAGAAGATATCTAATCCTTTTTTTAAAGTTCCAACCTCGGACATGCCCTTCTTCCTCCTTTTATCCGAACAACAATTTTATTATAAAACAAAGCTCTTTATCGTATCAAATAAGGAAACTAAACTAAGTTATTTTCCCTATATAAGAGAATACATAACGTAATTGTTCTTCTTAATCTATTCCACTGTTTTTTCTATTTAAACATAAAAAAAGCCGTAACAATAGAATTTTTTTACAGTTTTTTAAAATTAACTTTGCTTTTCATTCGTTAACTTCTTCAAATCGCTTCAGCTGCTCCAGCTGATTTTCCTTTTTCATAATTTCTTTCTGACGCTCGCCTAGTAAATCGAAATGCGGATAGCCGGATCGATTATCAATATACTTAGCGGGAATACCATACTTTTCTCCCCACTTAATCAGCTTATTTAAGTCACTGCAACCTACTTTTGTTACGGTAGTTGCGTGTGGAAAACGCTCATCGAGCCAGTAATGAGTTAAAAATGCGATCTCTCCTCGCTTAACAGCTGCTTTCCATGCGTTTAGTTCCGGGCGTTTGATTCCAAATGCCATTATTTCACCTTTTCTCTTTTATATAAGTAGTCACATTGTTTGTTTACTATAAAGAAAAAATATCATTCATATAGAAATCTTTCATAATATCTTGTCTATTTATAACCATCTCTAAATAATAGCGTACTTTCTTCACCTGTTTCCTATCTAACATTATTGTGTGCTTATGATTTTATCATCATCTTCTTTTATTTTTCAAAAGATCCAACAAAAAAAATAACGTTTAAATAATAAAGAAAAGCCTTATATGTAAGAGAAACTAAGGGTTAATTTCAATATTTCTATTGTGAACGATTTCTCCTTTATATTGAATGTTGTTCGTTTTTTATTATGGCAGTATGCATTTAGTTTGAAGCTTTAGTATATTAAAAAACTTCCAAAGTTACCATTCTCACAAAAAGACAGAATTTACTTTTTATTCCGAAAATAATATAATTCAAGTGATATGGAGCTTTTTGCTTCATCTATTTATTATCAAAGGGGGAATTCCGCTTGGCGATGAATGAAAATTCTTTAAAGAAGGTAAACAATGCTTCTTCCTCTCCTGATTACACAGAAATTGTACAGTCTGCTTCATTTCAAAAGCTTTTGAAACAAAAACGCAATTTTATTTTACCGCTCTCTCTGTTTTTTCTTGCTTTTTATTTTACCTTGCCTATTTTAACGGCTTACACAACCGTCTTAAACAAACCAGCTTTTGCTTCTATGACTTGGGCGTGGGTATTTGCTTTTGCACAGTTTGTGATGACTTGGGCCCTATGCATTTTATACACAAAAAGAGCCTCGAAATTTGATGAACTTGTTGACACGATAAAAAAAGAAGCTGCAAATTGAATAGGGGGTTAAATGAATGAACGTACTAGCTTTCTCACTTTTTTTAGCTATTGTAGGTCTTACGCTAATCATTACGTATGCGGCATCCAAGCGAACAAAAACGACCAGTGACTTTTATACAGCAGATGGAAGTTTAACCGGCTGGCAAAACGGCATGGCGATTGCCGGAGATTATATGTCTGCTGCGTCATTTTTAGGCATAGCTGGAATGGTAGCGCTTTCTGGATTTGACGGTTTTTTTTACAGCATCGGCTTTTTAGTTGCCTATCTCGTCGTGTTATACATTGTAGCTGAACCACTTCGCAACTTAGGAAAGTACACGATGGCAGATATGATAGCAGCTCGTTTTAACGAAAAGAAAGTGCGGGGAGTTGCCGCATTAAACACGATCACCATTTCCATTTTTTATATGATTGCGCAGCTTGTTGGAGCAGGAGCATTAATTCATTTATTACTTGGTCTAGATTACGTGTATTCTGTCTTGATTGTCGGCATGTTGATGACGGTTTACGTTGTATTTGGCGGGATGACGGCGACCAGCTGGGTGCAGATTGTCAAAGCCTTGCTTCTCATGATTGGTACGTTCATTATTTCCATTATTGTATTTTCAAAATTTGATTTTAGCTTTGCTAAAATGTTTTCTGAGATGAAAACCGCAACTCCTCTTGGCGACGGATTTTTAAATCCAGGAAATAAATTCAAAAATCCGCTGGACATGATTTCGTTGAATTTAGCTCTTGTTCTTGGTACAGCAGGCCTTCCTCATATCCTTATTCGTTTCTTTACAGTAAAAGATGCCATCACCGCACGAAAGTCTGTTATTTATGCAACGTGGATCATTGGTGTTTTTTACATTATGACAATCTTTTTAGGGTTCGGTGCTGCTGCATTCGTAGGGTACGATGATATTATCAAAGCAAATGCAGCAGGAAACATGGCAGCTCCCCTGCTCGCTCAAGTTCTTGGCGGAGACTTTCTCTTTGCGTTTGTCTCAGCTGTAGCTTTTGCTACGATTTTAGCTGTTGTAGCTGGGCTGGTGCTCTCAGCAGCTTCAGCATTCGCTCACGACTTTTATAGTCATATTCTCCGTAAAGGGGCTGCAACTGAAAAAGAACAGGTAGTGGCTGCACGATGGGCTTCTATTGGGGTATCCATTCTATCTATTATTCTTGCATTATTTGCTCAAAACATGAACGTAGCATTTTTAGTTGCACTTGCATTTGCCGTAGCAGCGAGCGCTAACTTGCCAATTATTCTTCTTACTATTTTTTGGAAACGTTTTAATACAGCAGGAGCAGTCACTGGCATGCTGGTTGGACTATTCAGCTCACTGTTTTTAGTTGCCATTAGTCCAAACGTGTGGGCACCTGAGCCTGGAGCTGCTATCTTTGTAGGTGAGCCGCTCATCACATTAACAAACCCTGGTATTATCTCCATTCCTCTAGGCTTCTTAGCTGCTTTTATAGGAACACTTCTTTCGTCTAAAAAAGCAGACGAAAAGAAATTTGATGAGATTTTAGTAAAAGCAAATACAGGTATGGGAATCGAAGAGCCTGTCAAACATTAATGCCAAAAAGCCTTGAAGCAGGTTGCTTCAAGGCTTTTTACTAGAATAAATCTTCTTGTAAGCCAATAGCGGCAATTTGTTCATTTCTAAACTTTACAGCTAACATATGCTCTTCTTCCCACGTACATTCAAAAAACAAACCAACTTCTCTTGTATCATGGGGTGCTTCAGGAACAAAGATTTGAATACACTCAACTAAAAAACCGATGTCTTTTCGCTTTTTTACATTCGGAACTAATAAGTCTACCACGTCTTTTTCAACTTGAGTTCTGTATTCATCTCGCACCTGTTGATAATAATCAAAAAGAGCTTTTTCCGTCCTCTTTAACAATAATTCGCTTTGAAGCCAAAATGCTTGAAAAGCCTCTTCTTGCCGTTTTTGAAATGGCTTCTCTTTATCTCCATCAATTGTCAGCAACACATGTTGTTGTTGTCCAAAGAAAGTGACCTGTTTTTCTCCAACCCAGGCCGAGTCATATAACAAAGATCCAAAAAGTGGATGATGTACTCGTAATGTTTGATTCATTGCATACCTGACCCTCTCAAAAAGTGGATTTCTGCTTGCATTGGCGTATAATAAATGGTGCTTGAAACAAACTTCTAAACTTATTCTATGTTACCATATTTTTTACAGAAAGGAGTGCCACAATGTGTGAATACAATTAAATCTTTATACCCTTACTTAAAACCTTACAAATGGCTCGCGCTGTTTGCCCCGCTATTGATGGTCATTGAAGTGTTAGCTGACCTTCTTCAGCCTACTATTATGCAGCATATCATTGATTATGGCATTGCAAACAACAATCAAACATATGTTATCACCCGAAGTATCCTTATGCTTATGTTAGCAATCATTGGCTTAGCTGCTGGTATCGTCTGCGCCATCCTTAGCACAAAAGCAGCAGTAAATTTTTCTACCGATATTCGAAAATCGCTTTTTGAAAAGATTGAAAACCTCTCAAACAGCAACAGAGATAAACTAGGGACTGGTCACTTAATCACTGTCATGACAAATGATGTAACAAGTGTTCAAAACGCATTGAATATGACGCTAAAAGTATTAGTTAGAGGACCTTTACTTTTTGCAGGAAGTATTGTGATCGTGTTATTAACCGCTCGTTCTTTGTTTCCTATTATCGTCGTGGTCGTCCCTATTTTATTTTTATGCATTTGGTTTGTGATCACGAAAGCCGGAAAACTTTTCAAAAAAGTTCAGCGAAGCGTTGATCGTGTAAACACAAAAGTCCAAGAAAATTTATCAGGGATGCGCGTAGTAAAAGCGTATGTAAGAGAATCATATGAAATCAATCAGTTTAAAGAAGCAAACAGCTCCTTGACGCAAGCTAATATGAGTGCTGTTCAGCTTATTTCGCTTTTAATGCCCGTTATTTTATTTGTAGTAAATATCGGCATGGTAGCTACTCTATGGCTGGGTGGACTTCAAGTTGAAGCAGGAAAAATTGAAGCAGGTGTGATTTTAGCTTTTATTAATTACTTAACGATTATTTTAAACGGACTTATGTCAAGCAGCATGGTGCTGATGCAAATTACACGTGCATTCCCTTCAGCTGAACGAATCGATTCTGTTTTAAAAACAAAAATAGACATTCCTCCAGCAAACTCTGCTGCTCCAATCAACAGACTTAAAGGTGATCTATCGTTTCAAAACGTTACATACAGCTACAGTAAAAATGGCGAAAACGTATTAAAAGATATTTCATTTACTGCTAAACACGGGGAAACTATTGGCATTATCGGCTCTACTGGAAGCGGAAAATCGACGCTTGCAAAACTTATTTCGCGCTTATATGATCCTGATGGCGGCGGAATTTTTGTAGATGGAAAAAATCTGACAAACTATGACGTAAAAGAGCTTCGCTCATCCATTGGGTTTATTCCTCAAAAAGCTACACTGTTTACCGGAACGATTGATATGAATATTCGAATGGGAAACAATCATGCTTCTTCCTCAGAAATTGAAGATGCTGCAGCTTTCGCATGCGCAACGGAGTTTATTGAAAAACTCCCAGAAAAATATGAGTATCCTTTAACGCGAGGAGCAACCAACTTATCAGGAGGGCAAAAGCAGCGTCTTTCAATCGCGCGTGCATTTGTTAGAAAGCCTGCTATATTGGTCATTGATGATGCAACTTCCGCGTTGGATGCTGTCTCAGAAGCGCAGGTACTAACACATTTAAAAGAAGAGTTTTCCGATGCGACCGTCATTATTATTGCGTCTAAAATTTCGTCTCTTCTTCACGCTGATCATATTATCGTCATGGATGAAGGCAAAATTGCTGAACAAGGGACTCATGAAGAATTGCTTCGTCACCACTCTCTTTATTACGACATTTATCTAGCACAAGGCGGAAAAGAGGTGTTGCCTAGTGAATAATCAAGGTAAAAATCAAATGAGCTCTATTCGCGGCCCTAGAGGCATGATGAAGGGTCCTGTAGTGAAGCCAAAGAATGCGAAAAAAACACTATATAGAATCTGGTCATATATGGGGAAACGAAAGCCTCCGCTTGTGGCTGCGATCATCTTAGTTATTGTGACTTCCCTGCTTAATTTATTAGGCCCTTATTTAATTGGGGTTATTATTGACGAGCATATTATTCCCAAAGATATCAGCGGAACGATACGAATGTCACTCACTCTTGCAGGAATTTACATTACGACATCTTTGTTAACATGGCTGCAAACCTATTTAATGGTAAACGTTTCGTTTACGACCATCGGAATGCTCCGCCAAGATTTATTTGCAAAGCTTCAAACTCTCTCTCTTCGCTTTTTTGATAAGCGAGCTCACGGAGAGTTAATGAGCCGGGTTACGAATGATATTGATAACCTGAATAACGCTCTGAGTCAAAGCGTTATTCAGGCTCTGTCCTCTATTTTATCTCTAGTCGGTATTACCATTGCGATGTTCTCGCTCAACTGGATTCTTGCCATTATCACACTGATTGTTATTCCATTAATGGTTATAATCGTTCGACAAATATTAAAACGAAGCAGTGAAAATTTTGTCAAACGCCAAAAAGACTTAGGTGAGCTAAACGGCTTTGTAGAAGAAGCAATCTCTGGAGGAGAAGTTGTTTCGCTTTTTAGTAAGGAAAAAGATTTTTTAACTGTTTTTAATGAACGAAATGAACAGCTGAGAAGTTCAGCAACAAAAGCAGAAACATTTTCAGGCTTTTTAGGTCCTGTCACAAACTTTATTAACAACTTAGGCTTAGCACTAGTGATTGGAGCAGGAGCATTTATGGCTGTTCAAGGTAGCGTTACAGTTGGGATGATCGCTTCATTTGTTAACTACTCACGTCAGTTCTCTCGCCCAATCAGTCAAATGGCAAACTTAGTAAACACTATTCTTTCGGCTATTGCCGGCGCAGAGCGCGTGTTTGCGATTATGGATGAGCAGCCGGACGTCACAAACAAGCCAAACGCTCTTTCTGTTACAAAATTTGCAGGAGACGTTGCTTTTGAGAACGTATCATTTGGCTATACTGACGAAAAAATGATTTTAAAAAATGTTACACTTACAGCAAAAAAAGGTGAAATGGTTGCTTTGGTCGGTCCTACAGGTTCTGGTAAAACAACAATCATTAACTTGCTCACACGATTTTATGACATCGCAAACGGAGACATTAAAATTGACGGCCGTTCCATCAGTGACTATAACATCCATGATTTACGAAACCGAATTGGCATTGTTCTTCAGGATACCTATTTATTTTCCGGTACGATTGCGGATAACATTCGATTCGGCCGGTTAGATGCCAGCGATGAAGAAGTGAAAAGCGCAGCAAAAATGGCAAATGCTCATTCTTTTATCAAGCACCTGCCGCAGCAATACGATACCGTGATTTCAGCCGGTGGAGGAAATTTAAGTGAAGGTCAAAAGCAGCTCTTATCGATTGCCCGAGCCATGCTCTCTGACTGTGATATTTTAATTTTAGACGAAGCTACTTCCAATATTGATACAAAAACAGAAATTGATATTCAAAAAGGAATGAGTAATCTATTAAAAGGAAAAACAAGCTTTGTAATTGCCCACCGCCTCAAAACGATTGAAAATGCAAATCAAATTCTTGTCTTAAAAGACGGACAGATTATTGAAAAAGGAAATCATCACGAGCTATTAGAGAAACAAGGTTTTTACCACAAGCTCTATACGCAGCAGTTTACGATTTAAAAGAGGCTGGAACATAACTTAACCCAATCCAATCTAAAGACGAGAAAACGAACTATTGATCAATAGTTCGTTTTTTACTTCAACTAAAATACTTTTGTCTCAAGCTCTTTTTCGCTCTATCATTTATCTATCACAGCTACAATTTTCCCTTTTACTCGACGAGTCGCCAGTTCATCTAAAGCTGCCGGCACTTCGTCTAGTGAAATGACTTTTTCCACAAGAGCATTCAGCTTATTTTCTTGTAAAAGCAAAAGCATTTTATTTCCCATCTCCGCAAGTTTTTGCTGTTCTTTTACGTTGTTAGACTGATGTACGCTTCCTAATGCAACTTGATGAAACGATAGTGGATGCGCAAACGAAATCGCATCATTTACATTAGGAGGTCCTGCGATAAATGCAATTTGACCATTAAAAGCAAGAGCCTTTACCGACTCGTCTGCATTGTTACGCCCGACTGTATCCAAGACTAAATCTACACCGAGTCCATCGGTAAGCTCCAGCACTTTTTTCACAAAATCTTCTTTACGGTAGTCGATTGCATAGTCAGCACCTAAACTTTTTACAAACTCATGATTGGCAGAAGATGCGGTTGTAAGCACTGTAAGACCTGCATTTTTAGCAAGCTGAATGGCAAACCCTCCAACCCCTCCAGCACCTGCGTGAATTAAAATCGTTTGTCCTTTTGAAGCGTTCATTTTGTGAAACAATGCTTGATATGCTGTATACCCCGCACATGGAATAGCTGCAGCGTCTTCAAATGAAACTCCTTGTGGAATAAGGGAAACCGTATGAGCTGTTGTCACTCCGTACTGTGCAAACCCGCCTTTTTTTGATAAATCGCTATGATATACAACGCGGTCTCCGATTTTGACAGTTGTGACTTCTTCTCCCACTTCCTCGACAACGCCAGCTGAATCAAGTCCTAATACGTGAGGGTATGTCCAACTGGGATTACCGCCGTTTCCTGTTTTATAATCTACAGGGTTCAAGGCAGTAGCTTTAATTTTAACTAAAATTTCACCTTTAGCTGGATGCGGCTTTTGGATATTTCCGACTTTCATCTCACTTACTTTCCCTTTGCCTTCTAGCAGTAAAGCTTTCATCAAGATCTCCCCTTTTACATTTCTTCCTTCAATTAAAAGTTCTTTTTCAGTATAATAAATACATGTTGTTTACAAAAGACGGCACTTTCATGTAACCAGGTACCTTCCCGGTAACCTAGGTCTATGGATATTAAATTATTATATCCATATTTCATATCTGTTTATGAATGGAGGATTAGCGGTGAAAGCACCCCACTATAATGTACCTGTTGAAGCAACACTTGAAGTAATCGGCGGGAAATGGAAAGTCGTTATTTTATGCCTCTTAAAAGAAGGCGAAAAACGTTTTAGCGAACTTCAGCGAGCTATGCCTGCTATTACTAAAAAAATGCTGTCTCAACAGCTAAAAGAATTAGAAAAAGACGGTGTAGTTAATAGAAAAGTATACAATGAAGTTCCTCCTAAAGTAGAGTACTCACTCAGTGAAGAAGGCGAAACCTTACGAGAAATTTTAAATATGATGTGCGCATGGGGAGATAGAAGAATGGGAAACACCCCAAATTGCAGCTAAGTTCTCCTAGCAGCTTTGTTAAAATAACCGAATAGCTGCTGGGAAGAGCTATTCGGTTGTTTTATCTATTTCCCTACTCTTTCTTATGAGTCGCCCTTGTGTAAGAACATCTGACAACACTATAGAATTCTTTCGCATTTTCATATATGATGATGTCGAACGATGCAGCCAGAATTGTCGAAATAAAACTCAAGAATGATAGGTGATTCAATGATGCAATTAGGTTTAGATTTATCTCAAAAACAACTATTAAAATTGGCCATGACACCTGAATTACGTCAGTCTATCAACATTTTAAATTATTCTACGGCCGATTTAGTTCATTATCTTCATGAGCAAGTCAATGAAAATCCTGTAATTAAACTGTCTGCTGGCGATTCTCAGCAAAAAAATTCATTTAACACTCGAGAACAGCGTTCATATTCAAAAGGTCACACCGATGACGAGTATAATCCGTTTAATTATATATCCGATCAAACTGTGACATTAGAGAGCCATTTATTAGAGCAGCTGTCTATGCTAAATCATTTACACTCACAGCAAAAACACATCGTTCAATTTCTAATTGGAAACTTAAATAAAAACGGCTTTTTAGCAATTGAACCAAAATTGGCAGCCGAACTGCTTAACGTTTCAATTGACGAAGTCAACGATATGATTCACGTTTTACAAAGCTTTGATCCAATCGGAGTGGGCGCTCAAAACTTTGTCGATTCACTGCTTATTCAAATTAAGGCCAAAAAGTCAAAGCCTCCTCTTTTATATGATGTGGTGAAACACGATATTGAAGATATTGCTAACAAAAAATATCGGAACATTTCAAAAAAATACTCTATTTCAATGCGCGAAGTACAAGAAATTGTTGACTGCTTGCGGACATTGAATCCTCGTCCAGCAGGAGATTTCTATGTTCCGCTTACGAAGTACATTTCGCCTGATGTAACGGTACAAAAAATAGACGGCCGCTATCATGTTATTCTTCATAGCGAGCTGCTTCCGCCCATCGAGATTAACAGCACCTACCAAAAACTGGTTCATCGCTCTGCATGCGTAACAACCGATCGATACGTACAGGAAAAAATCCATGAAGCTACTTGGCTAATTAATAGTATTGAGCAGCGTAATGCGACGATTTACAACGTGTCTAAAGCCATTGTGGAACATCAGCAAGATTTTTTTGAAATGGGTATTTCGGGGCTAAAGCCGCTTACCTTAAAAGATATTGCTCAAAAAGTAGACTGTCACGAATCAACGGTAAGCCGTGCAACTAACGGAAAGTATATTCAAACGCCGCGCGGACTGTTTGAACTAAAATACTTTTTCACTAATTCTTTAGAGAGAACCGATGGCGAACAAAGCAATTCTACTGCCTTTATAAAAGAGAAAATTAAAACATTAATTGCCGAAGAAAATAAATTAAAACCTCTTTCAGATCAAAAGCTCATGTCTCTTCTTTCCAGCGAAGGAATTCAAATTTCAAGAAGAACAGTAGCTAAATACCGTGAAGAAGCTGGAATTGAAAGTTCTTCTAAGCGGCGACGATTTTAATATTATTTATTCTAAATTACAGCTTTATCACTACTAAAAAGAACCCCTTGAATAAAAATCAACGGGTTCTTTTTATCGGTTTCCAATAAATAAAAGCCATATGATATTGATACGTATATTCATATGTGCCATTTATTTTCTTTACATGCTGTAAAATAATCTTCTCAGTTTCTAATTTGTCAACATCTTTCGAAAGCAGCTTTGTCGAGTTCTTCTTGATGAGATCTTCGTACGTCTCATACGTTACCGTTTTGGTTATAGGAACCAGCTTACAATCTGCGTAAATACCAAGTTCATATAAAATATTTAGTAAGTCAATATATTCCTTACGGCGCCATTTAATCTCGTACCCAAGTTTTCTATGTAACTCTACGTAATGAGGCTTTTCTGGACCCGCTGACATGCCGATAACCGCCAAACGATTAGCCGAATCATTCATATTTAAGAGACCATCGACAATGTTATGCATACGATAAAAACAGTTTATTCCTACTACCACGTCATAGTTATCTGTTAGACGCTCATACTCCCATTTACCTTCTATAAACTTTAGATTAGAGCGGGCATTTGATTGTTTTTGTAAGTAGCGGATGATGCTTGGCGAACAATCCATACACGTAAGTTCTTTTACATAATCCGCAATTGAAAACGTATAATTTCCCCAGCCAGGGCCAATTTCCATGACAGAGTCACTTGGATTCAAAAAAGCAAGAAGTTCTTGCTGAAGCTGTTTCACTACAGGATCGTTTTCTGAATCAAAAGACATTTTTTCTAGATATTGCTGCCAAAATTCATCTTCCGCTTTGTCATTTATCATCCGTTCCGATATTGAACCGTCCCATTCTTTCAGCCCTTCCTGCCACTTTTTCACACGATCACTTTCATACACCGCAAATTTTGTAAGCTGCATGCATTCACATTCCCCTCTTTTACACGTAAACCTATACTAACATAAAGAAAAAGAGAGTTCCTTTTTAAACTGGAACTCTCTTTTTCTATTAGTTAAATTAGGCTGCTGCCTCTTCCTCTGTGTGATGCTTCTCTTTTCTGGCATTGATATAAAACATTATCAATGAAAGAGTGATGAAGATTGCTGCAAAGATTCCAAGTACGCCAGCCTGATGCCATACATAGCCGAAATCATCACCAATTGAAATAATTTCACGGAAACCGCGAATTGCATAGGTCATAGGCAAGTATGGATTGATTGCCTGGAAGAATTCCGGCACAAGTGCTTTAGGGAATGTACCTGCACTGCCGCCAATTTGAAGCAGCAGAATAATAAAGGCTAAATACTGCCCTACTTTTCCTAACCCTGTTGTTAAGAACAAGATCAGTGTAAAGAACGTTACACCTGTAATCATGGTAAAGATATAGAAGTGCCAAATGCTTGTTACGTTTAAATGCAAGCCCCAAAGAAGAGCTGTAACAGCAATCGCTGCTTGCAGCATACCTACAATAGTGATGACACTAAACTTACTTAAGAACCACGAAATACCTGATGTCGGTCGAATTGATGGCTCTTTCATTGGGTACACCGCTGAAAACATTAATGTTCCCGCAAACAAGCCAATACATAAGATGTATGGAGCTAATCCGACACCGTACTTATCTACGTTATTTTGTTTATCTGATTTTAAATCCGTTGGATTTGAAAACATGCTGTATGTTTTATCATCTGCTTTAACATCTTTTGCATCTTTTGCACCATCCGCTAAAGATGAATGAAGCTCGCTTGTTCCATCTGATAATTTAGATGAACCGTCATATAGTTTGGATGAACCATTTGTTAACTCTTTAGAACCATTTGCTAATTTGGTTGCCCCGTTTTCTAGCTGCGTTAAACCATTTGCTAGCGCTGCGCTTCCTTGTTCAGACTTTTTAAGTCCATCCACAAGTTGCTGCTGTCCGTCAGCAAGCTTTCCAGCTCCTGTATGAGCGTCAGCTATACCGCTGTTTAGCTCTGCAAATTTGCTGTTGAACTGCTTTTCACCGTCTGCTAGTTTAACAGCCCCGTTATATAATTGAGTTTGAGCATTATATAATTTTGTTTGGCCATTGTACAGCTGACTTTGTCCATCAGCAATTTTATTAATAGCGCTTTGGATATCTTCTCCGCCTTTAGAAAGCTTTTGCAGCGCCGCAGATAACTCTTGCACTTTATCTACTTTTGCTTTTAGCTGCTCTGCTTTTTGCTGCTGTTCATCCATAAACTGCTGAGACGTCAGCTTTTTAATTCCTGCAATCAGCGTTTGTTTTTGCTCATCGGGAATGGATTCGTTGCTGTTAATGCTGTCAATGAGAGCTTGCTGCTGCTGTTCAAACTCCGCTTTTTTTGAATCTACCTGCTGTTTAATCTGCGTAATTTCCTGTTCCGCTTGATTAATTTGCTGCGTAACATTGCTCACTTCAGCATCTACTTGATTTAAGCCGCTTGTAAACTGAGGTAATTTCCCTTGAAGTGTCTTTGTTCCTTCATTTAGTTGCTGTGTCGCACCTTGAAGTTTTGCAGTTCCGTCTTGTAGTTGTCCTAATCCATTGCTAAGCTTTCCTGCACCTGTTTCAAGTTCTTTAGAAGCCGCGTACAGCTGCCCGCTTCCATTCTCTAGCTTCCCTAAACCGCTGTTTAGGCTGCCTAAGTTTTCATTAATTGTGTCCGCACCGTTTAGTAGCTTAGCTGCACCAGCATTTAAATCTGTTGCTCCTTTTCGTGCATCCGTTAACCCGCTTGCTAATTTAGCTGTACCGTCTTCAAACGTAACCGTGCTGTCTGCTAGTTTCTTCATGTTATCTCGCAGCGTTTTCGAGCCATCTTCTAGCTCTCCTGCACCGTCACTTGCTTTTTGAAGACCGTCCGCTACTTGCTTAAAGCTGTCAAATACCGTTTCAGCATACTGCTTTGTGACTGCTTCTTTAATCTGATCATTGATTTTAGCTACTGCATTTGAGCTAATTTGAGCGCCTGAATAGTTCTTTCCGGCATTTGTATGGTAGATAAATTTCATTTTTTTAGGATTCTCATCCATTAATGTTGTTGCATTTTTGGAGAAATTCTTTGGAATTTCCAAAACTAAGTAGTAGTCCTCATTTTTTAAGCCTTCTAACGCTTTTTCTTTGTT
Source organism: Priestia sp. FSL W8-0524 (assembly GCF_038005965.1). Taxonomy (NCBI): domain Bacteria; kingdom Bacillati; phylum Bacillota; class Bacilli; order Caryophanales; family Bacillaceae; genus Priestia; species Priestia sp. FSL W8-0524. The sequence continues at coordinate 622,059 of NZ_JBBOUG010000001.1, read as the reverse complement.
CGTAAATTTCCAGTCAAATTTATCGTTTTTCTTTAAATCATCAACAAAATCACGACCAACATTCAATTTCTTTCCATCTAATGTAGCACCTTTATCTTCATTTACCACTGCAACTGGAATTTGATCTGTTTTTCCATATGGATCCCAGTAAGCAGATAAAAAGATGACATTATAAAGTAATGGAACAAATAACAATCCGCAAATCACAACAATAGTCATTGGTTTGGAAAAGATTTTTTTCCATTCTCCTTTAATCATATTCATGTTTTTTAGCCTCCAATAATCCTTACTTCCGCCTGACTGTTTGACCGAAAAACATTTTCGGTCATGAAGTTCTGATTAATGTTACCATATTCACAAGAATAAGGTCAATCGTTATTCTGTAATTAAAAGCTGATTTTAGCAGAAAGTTTAAAATCAGCTTTTTAAGATAACGTTCACACTAAATATCAGGCTTAAATCATGAGTTTCATTCGTATCGTTCTTAATAAATGCCCGTCAAATTCATCATCAAATTCATCCACAAGCTGGAAACCTTTTGATTGATAAAATGCACGGCCTATTCCGTTTTCCCTTTCTACGTTAATGTAAACGATTTTTAATTCCTTCGAGCGCTTCATTCCTTTTTCTAACAATTGCGAACCGATTCCTTTTCCTTGATAAGCAGGCAGTATATAGATAGATCCTAGTTCTATTTCCCCTCTGTTTTGTAGTCGGAAAAAGTTAGCGTATCCTACGATTTTCTCATCAATAGTTGCTACATAAATGAACGAATTACGCAAGCGCCACAGCAGCCTTTTATTGGAGTATGCTTCTGAAAGAAACCGATTCTGAACGCTTCTAGGAATAATTCCTTCATATGTATCATACCAACTCATCTTTGCGACGTATTGAACAGACGTAATATCTTCTTTTCTCATTTTGCGAATGATTACCTCCACTCACATCCCTCCTGACAATTTACTGCTAAAATCGTACATAATTTCACCTGAAAAATATAGTTATAAATATATATTTTTAATTGTAACGCTCTAGAAGCATTGATTGATTTTAGAACCTTATGTATAATCGAGATAGATACAAATTGAAAATGATTATCATTAACAGGAGTGCTGAATGATGAATTTAACTACCGTGAGTATTGGCGACAAAGTAAAAGTTAAAAACATTGAATTTTTAGATAGATCATTAGAACGCCGCCTTCTTTCTTTTGGAGTAAAAAAAGGCTGCGAACTATGCATGAAGCAAAAAACCATCTTAGGAGGACCTTGTATTATTGAATGTCAAGGTCAAATGATTAGCATCCGAAAACGCGATGCGGCCAAAATTGAGGTTGAGACAGCATGAGTACAATTGCACTTTTAGGAAATCCAAACACAGGAAAAACTTCTTTATTCAATATATTAACAGATTCCTATGAATACGTAGGAAACTGGAGCGGTGTAACCGTTGAAAAGAAAGTTGGATCTATTAAAAAGCAAAACAGCCAGCTGGTTGATTTGCCGGGTGTGTATGACTTTACTCCTCTTTCTTCAGATGAAGCAGTGGTAACTAACTTTTTGTTAACCGGAGAATTTAACAGTATGCTGAATATTGTAGACGCTTCTCAGTTTGAAAGAAGCATGCATCTCACTATTCAAGCATTGGAATATGGAAAGCCATTAGTAATCGGCTTAAATATGATTGATGTAGCGGAAAAACGCGGATTGACTTTTAATTTGGAGAAGCTTAGCAAATCATTACATATTCCGGTTTCAGCGATTATTGCCCGTAATGGAAAAGGAATTAATGAGCTGCTCTCTACTTTGAAGCAAGATTTAAAAGCCCCTTCATTTCAATTAAATTATGGGGAAACCGCTGAACAAGCAATTCATATGATTCAAACAAAAGCGGACGTCAGCAGATGGATTGCCATTCAATTCTTAGCGGAAAATAGCGTAATCGAATCAACATTAAAAGAAAAAGCGAGTTACTCAGAGCTGCTTGAGCTGCGAAAAGCAGCTGCACAAAAAATAAACAAGCCGCTTAGCGAGCATTTCTTCGACGTGCGTACAGCATTTATTGAACGCATTTCGAGCGAGTGTATCATAAAGGGCAGCGAAACACCTTTAACCTTCACGGATCGAATCGATCGAATTGTGACGCATAAGTGGCTTGGTCTCCCTATTTTTCTTGGCTTAATGTATTTGATTTTTAATATTACGTTTACGTGGATTGGCGTTCCGCTTTCTGATAAACTGGACGGCTTCTTTGGCGGAACGCTTAGTGAAGGCGCTGATTCTCTTTTAAATGCAGCTGGTGCTGCTCCATTTATTCACGATTTAATTGTGGATGGCATTATTGCAGGAGTAGGCGGCGTACTAGTATTTGTACCACAAATTTTTGTCCTGTTCTTTTTCATTTCACTGCTTGAAGATTCAGGATACATGGCTAGAATTGCTGTAGTAATGGATCGTATAATGGAATTTTTCGGTTTGAACGGAAAAGCATTTATTCCGATGATTATTAGCTTTGGATGTAACGTACCGGGGATTATGGCCGCGCGTACAATTGAACAGCGAAAAGAGCGCCTTATGACCATTTTAGTCAATCCATTTATGAGCTGCTCAGCACGTCTTCCTGTATACGCTTTGTTTGTAGGTGCGTTTTTTGTGCAAAACGGAGCAGCTGTGGTGTTTTCTATGTACTTGCTTGGCATTATTTTAGCACTTGTTGTAACGAAAATTTTATCAGTAACGCTTCTTAAAGACGAACAATCAACTTTTATTGTTGAACTTCCTCCTTACCGCGTACCTCAAGCCAAGACTCTTTGGAGAAGCACGTGGGAAAAAGGTCGAAATTTCGTCCGAAAAGCAGGTACGGTTATTTTAGCTGGCTCTGTATTTATCTGGCTATCATCTTACGCTGGCCCTGGCGGTTTTGGAGTAGATATGGAAAATAGCTTTATGGCTATTATTGGAGGTGCTATCGCTCCTCTATTTATCCCTTTAGGTTTTGCGACATGGCAAGCTGTAGCATCACTGATTACAGGCTTCCTAGCGAAAGAAGTGGTTGTTTCAACTATGAGCATCATTTATAAAGTACAAGAAGGACAGCTTGGCGACACAATGAAGACATTCTTTACACCGCTAACAGCCTATACGTTTATGGTGTTTGTTCTTCTTTACGTTCCGTGTCTAGCAACCGTCGCTGTTATTCGACGAGAAACCGGCTCATTAAAATGGACAGCATTTGCTGTGGCCTACCCTTTGGTTGTCGCTTATCTCGTAGCTTTGCTTGTACACACTATTGGAAAAGTACTTGGTTTTTCTTAAAAGGAGTGAATAACATTGATTATTAACATTTTAATTGGGGTTTTGATTTTTGGGTATGCCCTTTATCATATGACAAAATTCTTCCGCAAGAGTACTCAGGGAAAATGTGCAAGCTGCGCACAGCAATCTTCTTGTGCAACGGATGATTGCGGTATTGACTGGGATAAAACGATTCAAGAGGCTCAAAATCAATCATCTTAATACATTAAAAAAGCATCCTGATAGACGGGATGCTTTTTTAATGTTACGCAACTAGTTTTAAAATGAGATGAGAAAGGACTTCCTTTTCCTCTTCACTGCTGACTTTCCATAACTCATGAAGGACTTTTTCTTCTCGGTTTCGAGGCTCCTCATTTTTGGCTAAATAGCTAGCCACTTTTTTTGTAGCAGCTGCTAATTGTTCCTCATTTAACCCGAGCTTTTTACCGACATGAACTTTTTGAGTTAAATAATCAGTAAACGTATCAAAATTCTGCAAAATTGCTTCTTTTTTCTCCGTCCCTAAATTATCTACCGTTTCTTCAATTTTATTCATGTCTTTTGTAGTTCCTTCATTCATTTGACTCACAGTTAACATCTCCTTCTTAGTGAATAGACTGATATGTTCTTTCACGCTCAGATTCTGGTTTTTCGTCCGGCGTCATCTTTTCCTTACTTATTTCAGAAGTTGCATCTTTCACTTTTTCACCAATTTGCTGTAAATCACTTTTAGCATCTTCTACCGTTGATTTTGCATCATGCGTAACGCTTTTCACATCTTCTGCTTGCTTAAAGAAATCTTCATTTACACGCTCGTACAAATGTTTGGCATCATTAATTGCATCTTTTAAAAGATTCGATGCATTTTTCATTTGCTGCACCATTTTTTCTTTTGTTTCTTGAGGGTTCTCTTTTACTTGATTAATCATGTTTGCAGAAGAGTCCTTTAATGTAACGGCTCTTCTTTTAACAGATGAGCGAGTTTTATTATCAAGTAATGTTATACATCCACCTACAACTGCCCCGACAACAACACCTTTTACTAGCTTGCTGCTGTAGCTTTTCCCCGTGGTGCTAACAGCAGCAGTGCTATTAGCTGTCTGTGGATTGTTATTAATTCCTACATCGTTGTTGATGCCTGCGCTGTTGCTTAAAGCAGGGTTTTGTAATTCAGATCGGTTTCTTTCCATTTTTACTGCCTCCTTTAGCATCGTTATTGAGTGATTTCCCATCTTTTTTTATATTTAAACAATTGAATTCATTAAAAATAAAAAACATGACTAAAGGCCACCTTTTATATCTCACTAGTCAAGAATAACTATATAGTAAAAAAAGCTAAATTTTTTAATGGAAAGATACAAGCCGGATTTTTGTAAAAGGATTGTCAGCACCGGTATAATAAGAAGTACTGTAAAAGAAATTTTATACTATTGGTCATAGGGGTGAAACAATTGAGCCAGCTTAATAAGGAATTTAACTGTGAAAAAGAATTAACGCTTGCTATTATCGGCGGAAAATGGAAGATGCTGATACTATGGCACTTAGGACGTGAAGGAACAAAACGGTTCGGGGAACTAAAATCGCTTATTCCTGATATTACGCCGCGCATGCTGGTTAACCAGCTGCGGGAACTGGAAGAAGATCTAATTGTTAACCGTAAAGTTTATCCTGTCGTACCACCTAAAGTCGAATACTCACTTACAAAAGAAGGAGAAAGTTTAATGCCTATTTTGACAGCCATGTACGATTGGGGTAAAAATTACCGTGATACAGTGCTGGTCAATCAAGAACAAAAGGCAGAAACGTTAATTAAATGATGGAAACGAATCCTTCTATTCCATAGTTTTTATTTTTTTATGCGGATGATATTACTCAATATCATCCGCATTTTTAATGAAAATTAAGCGGTTACAAGACTGATATGTCCATTAGTATACTTCTGTATACTATCATTCCCCACACTATTTGTGGGAAAAGTGCGTACTTTTAAGAACCTCAAACTGCGGGTACAATAACTACACCAGCTGCTTTTTATGTAAAAAGGCACAAAAGGTATCTATAGATTTCTGTAAGGAGTGGAGTAGAATGGAATTACAATTAGCATTAGATCTTGTTAATATTTCTCAAGCAAAAGAGGTAGTAAAAGAAGTTGAAGAACATATTGATATCGTGGAAATCGGTACACCTGTTGTAATCAATGAAGGGCTTCGCGCCGTTAAAGAAATTAAAGAAGCATTTCCTAATTTAAAAGTATTAGCTGACCTAAAAATCATGGATGCAGCTGGTTATGAAGTACAGCAAGCTTCTCAAGCTGGAGCAGACATCATTACCATCTTAGGTGTGGCTGAAGATATGTCAATTAAAGGTGCAGTTGAAGAAGCGAAAAAACAAGGTAAAAAAATTCTAGTCGATATGATTGGTGTAAAAGATATTAAAGGACGCGCAAAAGAGCTAGACGAATTTGGCGTTGACTATATCTGCGTACACACAGGATACGATCTTCAAGCAGTTGGTCAAAACTCTTTTGAAGATTTAGTAACAATCAAAAGCGTTGTAAAAAATGCAAAAACAGCCGTTGCTGGCGGCATTAAATTAGAATCTTTACCTGAAGTAGTAAAAGCACAGCCTGATCTTGTTATCGTTGGCGGAGGCATCACGAGCCAAGATGATAAAAAATCAGTTGCTTCTCAAATGAAAGAGCTTATTACAAATTAAGGAGCTTTCTATGCAGACGAGCGAACATTTAAAAACGGTTATGAATGAGCTTTTACAAACAACAGCTCTAATCGCTGACGATGAAGCTGAACAGCTTGTAAATGGCATCATCTCATCTAAAAAAGTGTTTGTCACAGGAGCAGGCCGTTCAGGTCTTATGGGCAAGTCGTTTGCTATGCGTATGATGCATATGGGCATTGATGCTTATGTCATTGGAGAAACCGTGACGTCCACTTTCACGCAGGATGATTTATTAATCATCGGATCAGGTTCTGGCGAAACGAAGAGCTTGATTCCTATTGCTCAAAAAGCAAAAGAACTTGGAGGAAAAGTTGGAGTAGTCACGATTTCCCCCGATTCCACGCTTGGCAAGCTGGCTGACTTCATCGTGAAGCTGCCCGGCGCTCCGAAGGATCAAGAACAAAGCAGTTATCAAACCGTACAGCCTATGGCGTCACTGTTTGAACAAACGCTTCTTCTTTTTTACGATGCGCTGATTCTTCGCTTCATGGAGAAGAAAGAACTTGATACTCATACGATGTACGGAAAGCATGCAAATTTAGAGTAGAAAAAGGTCTTGCCTAGGCAAGACCTTTTTTGTTTTGGAACTTTCTATATAACCAAATATTCACTTATCAGATAACTAAATGTACTTTATCATTATTTATTTTTTCAAAAGCCCTATTCGAATTTTGCTGCATCTCCATAAAACGGCTGCTCTGCAACTTTAATCGAGTCTGTTGGACACCCTTCGTACGCTTCCATCATCTCATCTTGCTGATGCTCAGGAACTTCTTTTGTTCCTTCGTTGTTATCTAATACGGCATAAGCAAGACCTTCTGAATCATAATCATAAAGATCTGGCGCACTCCCTCCACATGCTCCGCAAGCAATACATGTTTCCTTCTCTACTATCGTAAAAGCCATAAAAAAACCTCCTTGACCTTTTCACTTTCTCTTTCAGAAAGTTACGTTCAGTATAAGGAGGTTTTTTTAAATTCGTCTTAAATTATTTACTGAGATTCCCCAATATTCTCAAACATCTCATCTACATTTGGCTTTTTCTTAATTAACCCTGACTCTTTTAACCAGTTAACATTTGATTGCCATGATTCTTTCGTTTGACTGCCGAATCCTTGTTCAGACTTCATTTTTGGAAGTAAGATATTCAAACTTTTTGTTTCCACATCTTTTTCAAGCGGGAAGTTTGATTTATCTTGATTATCTAACAAAATTTGAAGTGATTCTTTTGGATGTTTCTCCGTGTATTCATACCCTTTTGTCGCGGCACGCCAAAACGCTTTAATCGTATCAGAATCTTTTGCCCACGTTTGATCCCCTGTAACGGCCACTAGCTCGTAATAAGATGGCACGCCGTAATCTGACGGATCAATGTCAACCGTTTTGTATCCTTTTTTGTGAAGCAATGGTACTTCGTGGTTAATATACGCACCTATTACAGCATCTACTTTTTTGCTAATCAGCGATGAATTTAACTCAAACCCTACGTCTACTAGTTTTACTTTATTCGGATCTCCTCCATCACTTTTCACCATTTTCTTTAGAACAGATTCACTTAATGGTGTTCCGCTGTATCCTACTACTTTTCCTTCTAAATCTTTAGGACGCTTAATACCGCTATCTTTCAATGCCACAACCCGGTTTAGCGGAGATCTTACAATCGCTCCTACCGACTTTACCGGCACATCTTCATTTGCTCGTGCCATTGCTACATCAGGCTGATAGTAAAGGCCGAGCGTGACTTTCCCTGCAGCTGCTAAATTAAGCGAGTCTGTTGGATTAGCAGGAAATTGTACTTTTACATTCAGCCCTTCTTTTTTGAAATATCCTTTTTCTTGTGCAGCGTAAATGAAGCTGTGCACTGCATTTGGATACCAATCAAGCATAATTGTAACGTCTTTTAATTTTTTACTGTCACCAGCTTTATTTTCCTTGTCCTGACCGCAAGCAGCGAGCATCAAAACAAGCAGCAGGCTTAAGCTAATCGCAAACCATTTTTTCATTCTGTTTTCCTCCACTTTAATGAACGTTTTTCGAAACCTACTACAATAATAAAAAATAAAATACCGAGCGCGGATAAAATCACAATTGGTGCAAATACACCAGCTGCATCAAACTGTGTCATCATGCGACGACTGAAATATCCTAAGCCTGCTTGCGCACCCAACCATTCCCCAATGGCAGCACCTATTATACTAAAGGTAACCGCTACTTTGAGTCCCGAATAAAAATGAGGCAGTGCAGAAGGAATGTTCAACTTAAAGAAAATATCTTTTTTTGTTGCTCCCATCGTTAACATGAGTTCTTTTAACTCTTTGTTTGTAGAACGAAGCCCGTCAAATGTGCTAACGGTAATGGGAAAAAACGTAATTAATACGGTCACAATCACTTTGCTCCAAATGGAGTAGCCAAACCACAGCACAAATACAGGAGCAATGGCAATGGTCGGAATCATTTGTGACGCAATAATAAGCGGATAAAAAGCACGCTCAATAAGCGGACTCCAATTCATCCACACAGCCAGCAGAACCCCTAGCACAACGGATATTACAAGCCCAATTACGACAATAGATAACGTAGCTGGTAAATGCTTAAACAATAAATCCATTCGCAGCTCCCAAAGCTTCGTTAAAATACCGCTGGGCGTTGGTAAAATAAACGGATAGTTTACAATGCGTGCTCCAATTTCCCAAGCAGCCAGCAAAATGACTACTAAAATCACTGAAGCCCCGTATTTTTTCATGTGTTCACCTTCGATCTTAGCTGTTCAATTAAATAATCTTTCACATCAAGCACTCGCTGTTGATTCAGATCTTTTTGCGTTCGAGGTCTGCTAAGCGGCACTTGAATTTCTTCAAGACAACTTACTGGCTTGTCTGAAAAGATAAAAATGCGATCTGATAAAAAAAGCGCTTCATTGACGTCATGAGTGATAAATAAGATGCTATGCTTACGCTTTTGCCATTGGTCAAGCAGCCATTCCTGCATCGATAAACGTGTGATTGCATCAAGTGCACTAAAAGGCTCATCTAAAAGCAGCACGTTAGAACCGCTTAATACCGTCCGAAGAAAAGAAACGCGCTGCTTCATCCCTCCGGATAAATCACTTGGAAAACGGTTTTCATACCCTTTTAGGCCAAACTCTTCAAGCAGCTGAGACACTTGCTTATGAGCACTTGCTTTTGATACATTGTGAAGCTCAAGAGGCAGTGCTGCATTGTCTAGAATCGTACGCCACGGAAGCAGCAAATCTTGCTGCGGCATATAGCCTACTTTTCCTAGTCGCTTTTCATAAGACTTTCCGTTAATCACGATATCGCCTTCACTCTGCTGTTCAAGACCTGTAATGAGACGAAACAACGTACTTTTCCCAGAGCCGCTCGCTCCAACGATACTGACAAACTCGCCTTCTTTCACGTCTAAGTTTAATGATTTTAAAATCGCTTGATCACCGTTCTTGTACGTAAAACTGACGTTTTGAAAAGATAACACAGACCTATTCATGAATTGGCCACATCGCTTCGTTATAAGCCATATCCCAGAACATATACTCAAAACGCGTCGTATTCAAGAAAATTTCTTCAAGCTTTTCTAATTCCACTTCTGATTTATCTTCAGTAAGTGAGTCAAATAAATTGATACACCATGTCGCCAGTTCTCCAAATTCTTCTGAGCTGTACATTTCAATCCACTCACGGTAAAACTCATTGTTAGCTCCAGGCTTTTCACTAAGTTCTTTTCCTATTTCCCAGTAGCTCCACATACAAGGCAAAAGAGCGGCTACTAATTCAGCTAATGTTCCACTTTGACCAACGTGCAGCATATAGTGCGTGTATGCAAGCGTTGTAGGAGATGGCTGCGCTTTTTCTAATTCTTTTTCGCTGATTTCAAATTTCTTGGCATACTCACGGTGCAGACTCATTTCTTCGTTTAATGTAGAATCTAAAAGGGCTGCAAATTTCCCCATCGTTTGAAGATCGGTAGCTTTCATGGCTCCAATCGCAAATAATTTGGCATAATCAATTAGGTAAAGGTAATCTTGAATCATGTAGAAGCGAAACTTCTCCTTTTCAAGCGTTCCATCTCCCATCCCCTGTACGAAGGGATGATTATGATTTTGACGCCAAATAGGCTGCAGCTTTTCGTATAATCGTTCACTAAATTTCATGATGATCACTCCTTATGCGTATGCAGCCACGTATAAATGAACTGCACTATCACTTTTGTATATTGAACAAGCTGATTAATATCTAATTGTTCGTTCACAGCATGTGCATTTGCTAAATTTCCCGGACCGTAAATAGCGGCGGGAATTCCCGCATCAGCTAGCCATCCCCCGTCTGTTACGCTAGTTGACACATCAATTGGAGGCTTTTTCCCTTCCATTTGTTCATGAGTATTTGCAAGCAGCTGCACTCCTGCATGATTTTCATCAATTTCTAATGACGGAAAGATTTCTCCTCTGTCTTCAATCATTGATGTGCCTCCCCATTCAAAGGTTGGCAGATTATCTTTTAACCATGGATCTGCTTTTGCAATAGCTATAATATATTCTTCCACTTCTTTTGATACTTGGTCGTACGATTCATTAGGATAATAGTGAACGGTGATCCACAGCCTGCATTCATCCGCAATAAAAGCAGCATGTCTTCCGCCTTCGATTACTGCTGGATTAATCGTATTTGTCCCTGGCAAAAATCCTGGATAGCTCTTTGTAACAGCCCAGTGACGCTCCAATTCTTGTAGCCCTCCGATCACTTTTGCCATCTTTTCAATAGCGCTTGCGGCTAACAGCCCTCCTCCAGCATGAATCATACTTCGGCGTGTACCGTCATGATAGGTTTTACTGCTTTTTATCGTAATCCATCCCGTGATCACTCCGCCTTGACCTTGAATATGTAAATCACTTGTATCGACTACAAGCGCAAAATCAGCTGTATACCCTTTCTGACAGCATTGCAGCGTACCTGCCTCTCCTACTTCTTCTCCTACAACGGATTCAAAAATCAAGTCTCCTGGCAGCTCGATTCCTGTTTCTGTTAAAAGCTGAACTGCAAATAATGCTCCCGCCAAACCGCCTTTCATATCAGCAACTCCGCGTCCAATTATCATATTGTCTTTCACAACAGCTTCAAACGGATTGGTTTCCCAATTTTCATTTTCTTGTACCTCAGCAACATCCATATGGCCGTTAATAATCAAGCTTTGATAGTCAGCCGATTTTTGTCCTTTTAACGTTCCCACTACGATAGGGTCGTTAGAATATAAGTCCCACATATCAATGGAAAAACCGCAGTTTTTAAGAAAATCCGCTACGTACAGCTGCGCTTCATGAGAATTTCGTGCAGGAGGCGCTGGCGTTTTATACGAAACAAGCGTTGTTAATAACTGGATTAACTCTCCTTTGCGCTCCTCTACCTGTTTGACAAGCAAATCAATTGTTTCTTTCATGTATGACACCTTCCTTTACGCATAAAAAAACACTTCTTTCGCAGGAAAGAAGTGTTTTTGTTTATGTACACAAAATTATTATAACGAGTTCGTAAGGAAATCCCATACAAAACATCCATTACAATACCTCTTTCCTACGCTAGTATTACCTAGTTCAGGTTATAAGGGTTAAGACTTATCGTCTCTCTCAGCTTCGAAAGCACCCCTAGTGGTGTTGTATCTCTATGAAATTAATCTATTATCATATGTTTACCTGTAATAGTTTTATCATAGTAAAGCGTTTTATTCAATAGAAAGGTTCATGATATGGTAATGAAAATAGTTTCCTTTTTAGTAGTAAAAGAAAAAGCACACACCTTTTTCATGCAGTGTGTGCTCTTTGTTTTTGTGACATTACTAGTTAGCTATTGGCTTCTTTAAAAATACGCCATAACTAATAGCACCAATTAAAAGCAGTCCTGCTCCTAACAGGAAAACCGCCGTAAAAGTTCCCGTTGCATCTAATATAAACCCTGTTACGATAGGAGCCATTGCCGCTCCTAGAAATCCACCGAAGTTCTGAATAGCGCCGAGTGAAGCAACTTGTTCCTTTGGTGCAATATCCGCCGCTAGAGTCCAAATGACGCCTGATGGCAGCTGTGACGCGAAGTAGCCAATCGACAATAAGACAATACTTAAGGCTGCATTATCAATAAAAGGAACGGGTGCTACCGATGCTGCGGCTAAGATTGCCCCGCCTACAATTGGTATTTTTCTTGCCGTTACTGCATTAATTCCTTTTCGAATAAATCTATCTGAAATTACACCACCAAGCAACACTCCTATGATTCCTGCTAGAAACGGAATAGCAGCAATCCAGCCCGTTTGTTTTAGGCTAAAACCGCGCTCTGTTTCTAAGTAGCTAGGAAGCCAAGTTAAATAAACCCATATCGTAAACATAATTCCGAAATTCCCGATAATCATAAACCATGTGCTTTTATATTTAAACAGCTGTGACCATTTTGCTTGTGAGGTATGACTGATTTTTATTTCTTCTTTAGGGACAGCTTTCACTTTATTGGCAACATAATCCGGATCTCGGTATATCTTTAGCCAAACAAACATCACAATAAAGCCTGCTGCTCCTATAACAACAAACATTCCTCTCCAACTCATTGTTAAAAGCAGTACCGTTAGAAGTGGCGGAGCAATCGCATTAGCAATTTGAGACCCTGTATTAATAATCGAAGTAGGAAGGCCGCGCTCTTCTTTTTTAAACCATCTTTCCGTCACTTTAATTCCTGAAGTAAAAAAAGGAGACTCCGATACACCAAGAAGCATTCTCATGGCATAAAGAGCAGAATACGTGTTAGTAAATGCACTTGCTACCGTTGCCACAGACCATAGGCCTGATGCCCATGCAAACATTTTTTTCGGCCCGTATTTGTCAACCAGCCAGCCTGCTGGTAGATTTGCTAAGGCATATGGCCAGAGAAAAGCTGAAAGCAAAAGACCCATTTGTGTAGAAGACAGCCCAAACTCTTTGGCAATCGTGGTATTAGCGATGCTTAAATTAGAGCGGTCTAAATAGTTAACAACTGCTCCAATTAGCAATACAATAATAAGCCACCAGCGTATATTCGTCTTTTTTACATCTTGCTTTACAGGACCTAAATCTTTGTTAACGCTTTCATTTAATTTAGATGTAACCGCCATAGAATATCCCTCCATAACCTTAATCGTTATAGTGAATGAGCTGTTTGCTTATTATTAAACAGCCCTGTTCACTAGAAATGCATGAGTTTATTCAGAACATGAACCAATTATTAAACACTGCTCTTTGGACGAATACTATTTAGTTTATCATCTAATTCTTTGACTTCTTCTTCTGTTAAATCTATTTGAGGAGATCTCATGCCACCAACATCAATGCCTCTCAATTTTAATGCTTCTTTAAAATAAGACATGTTGCTTCCGTTTAAAAGAGCTTCACAATATTGAATAGCAACTTTTTGCATCTTTCTCGCTTTTTCTAAATCATTCGCTTTAAAGGCATTATAAGTCTCTACAAAAGGCTCGGGATAAACGCCCGATACACCGGAGACAACTCCTTCACATCCCATAGCCAGAGCTGCTAAAAATAAACGATCGGTTCCGGGAAGAACAGAAAAGTTTCCATCGTTAATATTTAAATAATCATTTACGCGTAAATAGTCAGGGTAGCTATATTTAATACCAATTACATTCTTGCATGAATCTGCCACTTTTTGAGCTACCTCTGCCGTTAAATCATTGCTTGAACACTGAGGAATATTATATAAATATACGGGAAAATCATTCGGGACACTGTTTGCTACTTTTATAAAATACCACGCCTGTTGATTATCTAATTTATTCCAATAAAACCAAATAAAAAAGAGAGATTCTCATGTAAAATGTAAGTTACCACACCAACATTTACGAAAAGAGGAATCTCTCATGAATAAGAATACCACGTCTCCACATCTCATTCAAAACTTTCTTTCTGAAGCTGAACTTCAAGCGATTCTAGCCGAGTTTGGTTTTGTTGACACAGCCCGAAAATGTACCGTGTCAACGCTTATTTCTTATTTAATTGGTGCAGCGACAAACGAATGGAAAAGCTTACGTCACGCAGCCGATGTTGGGCCAAGTGTTGGACTCGTTTCCATTGACCATTCTTCGCTTTCCAAGCACATGAAGGCTCTTAATTACGCCATTATGAAACGTATTTTTGAAGTCATTGTCGGGAAGCTCAACCGAGCTACTCGTCGCACCCTCAAGATGAAAAAAATACCGATGGCAGTGGATTCGACAACGGTAACAGTCGGGAAGACACGCCTACCATGGGCAGTTTATCACGGCGAACGCGCGGGCATTAAACTGCATGTTAGCTTCACCAACGAAACTGCGATGCCTCTTCAAGTTGTCGAAACAACCGGATTAAAACATGACGGACCCGTTGGTACATGCCTTGAGGATAAACGCTTTATCTTCATAGGCGACCGTGCCTATTTTTCCATTGAAAAAGTCGATCGCTACGTGACAGAGAAAGAAAAACAACATTTTGTCATTCGCTTAAAAGAGAATATCCAGTTAAATCGCAAAAAAGCGCTGAAAGGTACACGTAAAAAGGATTCGAATGTGACCGGCGATTTTACGTGTATCCTTGGTACCCCACAAAAACAGACAAAGACACGCCAGCGTGTCGTGCAATTTACCGATCATGACGGTAAGGAGATACGCGTTGTGACAAGCTTGATGAACGTCACGGCAGAAGAAATTGCCGACATGTATAAAGCACGCTGGGCCATTGAATCGTTCTTTCGCTGGATCAAACAAAACTTAAATGTACCGATTTTATTCGGTACAACACCAAACGCCGTGTTCAATCAGTTGTTCACCGCACTCATCGCCTACGTTTTACTAAAGTTTTTACATATACAAGGTAGCAAGAAAAACACACGAAAACCCTTATCATTTGCAGGGTTCACACGTCTGTTTCTTTGCGCTACCCTGCCTTTAGAATGGCGAATAGCCATCTATGAAACACTTGAATTCTATCAAAAACTATACGAAGGAGTTTCTGGATGATTTTGGTTAATCAACACGTGTGATAAAATACGTTTCTAGTTCGTTATCGTTTGCTCCAAAGAACATAGGCGTAACTACTCCGATACCGTCGGCGCCAATTTCATAGGCATGTTTTGCAAGCTCAATTGTATCTTCTTCATTCATAGCTCCTACATGTATGAATACGGTTACACGATTAGCCGCTTGTTTCACTACTGTTTCTGCAACTTGCTTTCTTTCTTTGACAGATAGACGAAGCATCTCGCCCGTTGTACCAAGCGGATACAAGCAGTGCACTCCTTTTGAAATTAAAAACTCTGTTAAATTTACTACTTTCTCTAAATCTACTTCACCCGTTTTAGTAAACGGTGTAACCATTGCTGTTGTAACTCCGTATAAATGTTTCATTTCCTTCTCCCCTTTGTTAGTAGTGAATTACTCTATATTTAGTAAAACGTTTTAGTACAACGTTTTACTAATAAAAAATAAAAAGCTTGCTCTTATATTTTTGTAAATCGGTCTCTTTTTAAAGAGACCTCATGAATGGCATTGCTTTTTATTTGATTCTCGTTGTATTACGATGAATAATTTCCAAATCAAATATCTGTTGGTCCACATCCCCATATGGATCAGAAATTGTTTTAACTAAAAGCTCTCCTGCACAATAGGCCATTTTTTCTACCGGCAAATTGACAGTCGAAAGTTTTGGGTTAGTAAATTTAGAGAACTCTTGGTTATCAAATCCCATCACTTCACAATCAGCTGGCACAGAGATGCCGTAGTCATTAAGAGCAGAAAGAGCTCCTAATGCAACATGATCACTCAAACAAATCACAGCGGTTGGAACTTTTCCTTGTTCAATAAGTTGTTTGATGCTGTCATACCCACCTTGTTCTGTATATGAACAGTAATGGTGACAATACGTAACATCAGTCTGTTCAATTCTATCTGTTACGCCTTTTACTCCTGCTTCTAAAGCCTGTGAAGACACGTCTGGAACTAAAATACTGATATGTTGATGATTATTACGAATAAAATGATCTGCTACCGCTTGGCCCGCTTCATAATTTTTGGATTGTATAACAGAGTATATAGATGATACACGATTAAATAAAACAATCGGAACACCAGGTTTAGATCGGTGAATATAAGCCTCATCAGCTGCCGTTGTATTCGCAATAATCGCTCCGTTAAAATATGAAGATGTTTGAAGACCTTTTACAGAGGAAATACCTTCTTCATTTTGAAACGTTTCGACTAATAATTTAATAGTAGGGCCGCTTTTTAATGAAGCTATGTAGTTTTGAATACCTGTAAGAATGCGTCCCACTAACGATACGCGCGTATCAATTGGCCAAATAAGAGCAATTGTTAGCTGCGCTGATTTGTCTTGTCCCCGCAAGTTACGCGCAGACATATTGGGGATATAGCCTAATTTTTTTGAAGCTGCAATTACACGCAGTTTAGTAGCTTCAGAAATTCTGCTTGCTCCCGGTTTGTTGTTTAAAATGAGGGAGGCAGTCGTAATTGAAACATCTGCTGCTTTTGCAATATCTTTAATTGTAACCAGATGACCATCTCCATTTTTAGTTTAACGTTTTACTAAACTCAGTATAACGCTTTCATTTTAGTTTGACAATTCTTTTTTCTTCCGCTTAAATAAAAAAATGGATTCGATGATGAATCCATTTTTCCTTTTAGACATTGATAAGCTTAAGTTTTTGTCCCGGTCTCACTAATGAAAGCAGCTCATGATCTTCTTCTATTACATACCCAATCACATTCACATTAGCATTTGCAGACAAATTCCTTTTAGCTATTTGAACCTCTCCTCTGTAACGTCCGTAGCCATCATTGTCCATTGTAATTGCTCCGATTCTGCGTTCTACTGTATGAAATGGCAGCACTGGTTTTACAGATCGTGTATCAACCAAACGCAGAACGTCTCTTGATACATCCGGACGCACGCTGTACGTTCCCTGTATATGAGGTGAACGAATGCGTAGCGGAATAATGCGGTTTTCTTGATATTGAACTAAACGTTTTAATAAATTTGAACTGGCGTATGGATCTCCAATATAAACCTCCGTTACTCCGCATCCGTATAAATCTACTGCAGAGGTAAAAGGACATTTATTACGGTCTTTTTCTCTAGTAGGAAGTCCTTGATAAATAGGTCCTCTCTTTTCGCCTTCTCCAGGAATATAAGCACAAACTGGAATACGAAGTTCATTAAATAAATCTGTTTGCTGTTGAAAAAACGTTTCTTCAAGCCCTGTTTCAGGCCGCGGATAAAAATTATGCCAAGCAAGCAGCTGATGATGATGAAGGCCTGCAGATAATAGCGCTTCTATTTCTAGTTTTGACACTGTACTTGCATTAAGGGCAATATAAAACTCATCCGCAAGTAAAATCGTTTCTTCTACGCTAAAGCCATCGTCTAGTCTAATACCTGATACGCCAAGTGAAGATAGAGTCATAAGGCTTTCGATACCTAAATGAACCGGTGTATGCTTAGATACATCTGCATACACGCTTATTCCACAATCTCTAGCCACATGAAGCAATTCTTTTGCCCGTTCAGCCAAATCTCCTTTTTCCTCTGGAATGTGAAGTGAAGTGAATGCGCGTGTAACGCCGCATTCACTCGCTTCTACTAATCTTTGTTTGGCATCTCTATCGTTCAAATAAAATGAAATGCCAATCATTCAAACTCCCTCGCCATTTCATCGTTAAATCCAAAGAAATAGGTACAAATAAAGCCTGCTGCGTAAGCAATAACTAATCCAAGTAAATAAAGAAGAATTTGATGCGCATGAACTAAAAACGTAAGCGGCAAACCCGATACTCCCACTGCTACAGTTGCAATATGGAAGTGCGCCTGAAACGCTCCGCCGATTCCAGCTCCAAGACAAGCGGTTAAAAATGGACGCCCTAAAGGAAGTGTGACTCCAAAAATAAGCGGCTCTCCGATTCCCAGCAGCCCTGAAGGAAGTGCGCCTCCAATTGCTCGCTTTAAGCGTTTTTTCTTTGTTTTGATATAAATAGCAAAAGCTGCACCAACCTGACCGGCTCCGCCCATTGCTAGTATAGGAAGAAGCGGATCATCTCCAATCGAATTAATAAGCTCTAAATGGACCGGAGTAAGACCTTGATGCAGTCCTGTAATAACGAGCGGCAAAAACGTTGCCCCTAAAACAAAGCCTGCTACAACTCCTCCAACCTCTAAAACTCCTAAAAGACCTTTTGTGATTCCATCTGAAATGAAGCCGCCGATTGGCATGAATACCACATACGTAATAATTCCTGTAATTAACACCGTAACGGTTGGTGTAATAATAATATCCAGTGACTGTGGGACAAATTTACGTACTCGTTTTTCTAACACGGCCATAAAGATTGCTGCAAGCAGCACTCCTATTAAGCCCCCACGCCCCGGCAAAAGTGCTTCACCAAAAAGTTTAATATCAGCTACGGCAGGATTAATGACTAAAATGCCCGCTAAGCCTCCTAGAGCTGGCGAACCACCAAATTCTTTTGCTGCATTAATACCTACTAAAATACCCAGATAGGCAAATAAACCGCTTCCGATAACGGTTAAAAGAATAGCAATCTGTGAATCTGCCGGAAGCCACTTCGCCTGCACAGCTGCTTTTGTCACTCCGGTAATAAGTCCAGATGCTACAAGAGCAGGTATCAACGGAATAAAAATACTTGCAATTCGGCGAAGCAACAGCTTAAACGGAGTTGCATTTTTTTCTTTCAGCTCCGATTTCCGCTGTGCTGCACGATCTTCTAAGTTAATACCGCCGGATTCATCAATTAACTTTCCAAATTCTTCTGTTACTTTGTTCACTTTGCCCGGCCCAATAATGATTTGCAGCGTTTCTTCTTCCACTAATCCGAGCACGCCTTCAAGTTTTCGTATATCTGCCTTTTTAACAATTGAATCATCTTTTATAGTCACACGCAGCCGCGTCATACAATGCGTATACGCTTCAATATTAGATGCTCCCCCAAGCATCTCCAAAACAGCCTTTGCTAATTGATGATTATCTAAAGACATGTTAATCCCCCTTTGTATTTTCCTCTTAGATGGATACGCCACTGAGGAAACAGACCACAAAATCCCCTTTTTTGTAATCGTTTTCTTTTTTTATTTCTTATCTTTCAAAAACTGAATGGCATCTCTTGTTTTGTCAATATACTCAATCGTCTGGTCGTACTGCTGCGCTGCAATACTTAAAAATAAAACATCAATCACATAAAGCTGGGCTAAACGAGACGATGTTGCTGCGCTTCGAAACGGCGCTTCTTGAGAATAAGACGTATACAAACAAATATCTGCTAAAGACGAAACGGTAGACTGTCCGTACTTAGTTAAGCTAATCGTCTTTACTCCGCGATTTTTAGCTAAAGATAAGACGTTGCTTACTTCAGGAGTCTCTCCTGAAAAAGAAATACCCACAACTACATCGTCTTTACTTGCATTTGCGATGAGTGTAGCTGCTAAATGGCTATCCGCAAAAGCCGTCGCATTTTTATTAATTCGAAGAAATTTTTGCTGCGCATCTATAGCAATAATATGTGAAGCACCAATTCCGAAAAAATGAATGTTTTTTGCTCCAATCAGCGCCAAAACAGCCCGCTCTACTTCTTTATAATTCACAAGCTCAGCCGTATCACTTAGACTTTGAATGCTGTTGCTTGCCGTTTTTTTGACAATAGATTGAATTGTTTCATTTGTTTCAATGTCACGGTATCCTTGTTCTGTATCTTTAGCTAAATCACCGGCTACTCTAACCTTTAATTCTTGAAAGCCGCTAACCCCGATAGATTTACACAAACGAATAACAGCAGCACTGCTCGCATTCGCTAGTCTTCCTAGTTCCCCAGCCGTACTGTTTACCACAGTATGCGGGTTGTTTAAAATATATTCAGCAATTTTCCGCTCCGAATCTGGAAGCTTAGCCACCGTGTTTTTAATCATTGTTAATCCGCCTGTTGACATCGTTTCTCTCCTTTATACGTAATGTTCAATCGCTTTTCTCACATACCCCCCCGCATTATTCAGTAACATCTTTGCGGTGTCGTAATTTTCATTTGTTTTGATCATAACCACTGCTGTTTTTACCTCATTATTTGCTTCTTCAAGCGTTTGACTTGCTCGCTCGTAAGAAACACCTGTAATTTTACAAATAATACCTATCGCTCGTTCCTTAAGCTTTTCATTACTCACATGAACATCTATCATTAAATTTTCATATGCTTTTCCTACTTTAATCATGGCCGCGGTAGAAATCATGTTGAGAATCATTTTATGAGCGCTTGCTGCTTTTAACCTTGTGGAACCTGTTAGCACTTCTGGACCTACTACTACCTCGATGCTATGATCTGCTTCTTTTCCAATAAGTGAATTACCATTGCAAGACAGCGCCACTGTTTTAGCTTTTACAGATTTTGCATATTTCAATGCACCAATCACATAAGGCGTACGTCCGCTTGCAGCAATTCCAATGACTGTGTCTCGTTCATTTAAATGTATTTTTTGTAAATCTGCTGCTCCCAATTCTTCTTTATCTTCTGCACCTTCAACTGCTTTCACAAATGCTTTTTCTCCTCCAGCCATCAGTCCCTGTACCTGATTGGGATTGGTACTGAAAGTAGGCGGGCATTCAACAGCATCCAATACTCCCAGCCGTCCGCTTGTTCCTGCTCCGACATAAATAAGCCGCCCTTCCTTTTGAAACGATTCGCTTACAAACTCAACTGCTACCTCTACGTCTGGAAGTACCTCTTGCACAGCCAGCGCCACTTTTTGATCTTCTTTATTCATTACGTTTAAAATTTCTTTTGTACTAGCCGTATCTATCTTCATGGTCTGCTCGTTTTGAGACTCTGTTGTTAATAACGTAAGCTGTTCATTCATCTTTTCGGCCCCTTTTTCATCATGTAGTGAAGTTATGGTTATTATAATTCGTTTAAAATATAATTTCAATAATTTATTTTATTTTTTGAAATTATATTTTAAAACAACATAAAAAAAGATTTCAGGCATATAGCTGAAATCCTTTTTTATGTCTATTTATGATTGTTGAGCAAATGTTAACAGATACTCATCTTGCATTAAAACTTCGTAATCTTTTTCACCATTTCTTACGACGTGTACAGGGACTGTTTTTGCCGGAAGTAATTCAACTGGCTCACGATAGCGTTTTGCTACTCCGTCAATAAGTTCGTTTACTAACTGCTCGTTACTCAGCTCACCCGCCTGATATTTTTCTGCAAGTGGTGTCATGACTTCCGCTAATACACTTGCATCGTTAAATCCTTGAATTTCGACTTGTACGACGTACGCATCATCTTCAGCACTATACGCTGCATCTTTAATGGTATATTTTGTAGATGAAAGAGCTTTTAGAAAAGCGCTGCTTACTTCGTTTAACTGCTCATCGGTTATATTTGAGCTCAATGATGATAAAGCCCCTTTAAAATTCGTTTCAAAAAACTCTACAAACGAACTCTTTTGGAACTCCCCTTTTTCTTTTACCTGTTTCTTATCTTGCTGATTCGGATGTTTAGCAACAAATTGATCTGTATTTTGATAAACAGTGGCTTGAATTAAAGCATCCACGTATTGTCCCGCTTCCTTGGCATAGGCAGCCTGCTTTTCTTTACTTGGCGTTTCGGTGCTGCTACCATTAGAAGCAGCAGCGGCTTTTGCTTCCACTTTTGGTTTTGTTACATTGTCTAATTGGTTATATGTATACGTATACGTTTGCTTAGACTTTGAGTTTTCTGTTTTTCCGTCTACTTTAACTGAATACGACTGATTTTTTACTACTTTCTTTATTTGCTTCGTTTCTTTATCAATTGTCACAATAAGCGAAAAATCTTTTCCTTTAATTTGGTCAAGGTCTACAGCAGTATCGCTGCCTTGATTTGTTATTTTATAATAAGCTTTAGCATCACCTGCTACAATTTTTTGCTTTTTGTCTTTGTCTCCGTTAAATGTTAATACATACTCTTTGCCTTTTTCGGTGACGTCAAATTCATTTGGAAGATTTTTATCATATTTTTGGTAGTAGCGTATTGGATTTTGTTGAAGCTCCCTAGCGTTATTAATTAAAGTCTTAACGTACTTTTTTTCTTCTCCCTGTACTTTTGTGCTTTCTTCTCCAGCCACAGCTAACGTTTCATCACCGTCATGATACATCTTCAATTCTTCGCCGTTCATTTTTGTGTGAATGTAACCTGCTTTACTTTTAAAATCAAACTCTTGTACTCCGTTGACTTTGTAATCAGACGATCCTTCTTCTTTCCCATTGACTTTCACTTGAACATTTTTCACCTTTTCTTGTGCTTCTTTCACGTCACCCGTTAATTCCTCTGAAGACGGCATCCCACATGCCGAAAGCAATAGAGCGAATGATAGTGCTAAGCCGGTATTCATTATTTTTTTCATCTAAGAAACTCCTTTTTAAATATTTTTCCAAAAATAAGAATCTATGTACTTAGTAAATACACATTTTTACCATTTGTGAAACTCAACTTTACTAAATTACCATATTTACATTTAAATGGTAACCAACAAAAGAAGGAAATTGAACAATAAAAAAGTCACGAATCCGTGACTTTTTTAACAACCTTCATAACTTATTTTTTGTTAGCGCCTTCATTTCAATCTCTTATAATTCCATTACTTGTCCCTATCAGTACTTCTTTACCTTGTTGATTTCGATACACTGATTTGATTTTCACTTTTTGAAAACCATCTGCTTTTTCTACTTCAGTTAATATACATTCACAGGTAACTGTATCTCCTGCAAAAACTGGACGAAGAAATTCACTCACCATTTCTCTTGCAATGTAGTTTAAGTCTCCCCCTATCTTTGTCCCAATACTAGCAGTCATAAGCCCATGTACCATTAGCCGCCCTTTTTCGTCACGTTCTATATGATGTTTGCCCCGGTCTCCAGTCATCTCCGCAAACTGCATGATTTCTTCCTCTTGAAACGTTCTTTGCCACGTAAATGTATCTCCTGCTTTACATTCCATCTTATCCCTCCCCTTAAGATTATGACTTTACTTTTTAACTATATCACAAAAATGAACAGTCATTCATTTTCACATCAAAAAAATAGCAGAATAAATATATCCTGCTATTTCTGACAAGTAGGACAGTAATAAAGCCTTCTAGAAGCAGCTTGGACTTTTAGAATAGGCGTGCCGTCAATTCGACAAGCTTCTCCTTCACGGTTAAAAACCCAGTGGCGGTATGCAGAGCGCTTTTGCCCTTTCTTTTTTAACGATTCAGCAAGCTTTACATCATTTGTAATGCCACCTGTTTTATAGGACTGTTTTACAAGAGAAATGGTTGCTTCAGCTGCCTTTTTAAGCTGTTCTTCCGTGCAGTCTATGGGACGAGCTGCAGGGTTAATTCCCGCTACAAATAGGATTTCACTGCGCAAGTAATTGCCAATCCCAGCTATAAAGCTTTGGTCTAGCAGCAGCGATGCCCACTTTCTACGATAAAATGGTTTAGAATAAAAACGGTCTAAAAGCTCACCTGCCGTTACTTCTTCACTTAAGATATCAGGACCAACCCTTGATACAAAAGGATGAGCAGGAACTTCTTCATCACGCAATACTTCAATATCAGAAGCGCTATAAAGCAGCGCTGATTTTTTTTCATTATGAATTGCAAGGCGCAGCTGTCTGTTTGTAGATGGATAATTGTAAGATGAACGAACATACCATTTTCCATAAAGCTGATTATGTGAGTAAATGGTATAGCCGTTGTCAAAACGAATAAGCATAGCTTTTCCTTTTGTATCTACTCTCTCAATACGAGCTCCTGTTAATACTTCTTCATAATGTTGCAAAGATGGAAAAGCAAACCATATCTCGCGAACAGGAAGACCGATAATCGCTTTTTCCACTTCGTCGGCTGCTCGTCTAATTTCTGGACCTTCTGGCATATAATGAAACTCCTTTCTTGCCTAACTTTCTTCATTTATTATTTCGGTTTTATTTCTGCTTTGCAAGAAAGAAGCGGCTGCGCCCTTCTTTTGCTAAAAGAACCTTTAAATTATGCATGACGTTTACTCTTATAGTAAAATGTTGATACCTTTTTTACTTTCTATAGTGTTTATCTTACTTCCTTTGACTTATACTAGTTGGTAACCTTTTAGAAACTTGTTAATTACTTAGCATGAGGAGTTTATTATGAATAATCAATCATTTTCTCCACTATCAGCCGCTGAGATGGCTGTTATTTGGAAGCAATATATGAACGATAAAGCGATTTCTTGTATGCTCAAACAATTTCTTTGTCATGTAGACGATTTAGAGATTCAAAAAGCGATTCAAGGTACACTGCATATCACAACAAAAAACAGTGATGCGCTCACTGCTATCTTTTTAAAAGAAAATATGCCAATCCCGCTTGGTTTCGGAGAAGAAGACCTTGACGCTGAAGCTCCAAAATTATTTTCGGATTCTTTTTATTTGCTTTATTTAAAGCATATTTCAAATGTCCTTCTGCTGTCAGCAACTACGGGCGTCGATGTTGCCGCAAGAAATGATGTACGATCTTTTTTTCGCAGCTTGCTGTTAAAAGCAGAAAAGCTTAACCAAACGATTACAGATTTGTTGTTAGAAAAACAAATTTTTATAGAACTGCCTCCCATTCCTATTGCAGATGCGTCTGATATGAACGATAAAGAACTCTTCTTAGGAAGCTATTTTGATGAAAAGCGGCCGTTAACCGTCATTGAAATTTCTCATATCGTGTCAAGCATACAGACGAACTTAATTGCAAAGGATTTAATTTTAGGGTTTGCTCAAACAGCTCCTTCTCAGGACATTCAGGCTTTTTTATTAAAGGGTAGAGAGCTTGTGCAGCAGCATATTGAATCCCTGTCACAACCGCTAATGGTAGAAAACATACCGGTCACAATGAAGTGGGATTACGGAGTAGAAAAGTCTTCTGTTCCCCCATTTTCAGAAAAACTCATGATGTTTCACCTAGCTGCGATGATTACTGAAAATGTACGTGGCTACGGGCTTGCGATGTCAACAAGCCCCCGTTTAGATCTCGCTTTAAACTATACAAACTTCACGACTGAAATTTTGGAATATGCCAAAGAAGTATCAAGAATAAGTATTGAACAAGGATGGCTAGAAGAGCCTCCGCATATTCCATTTCCCAAAATTCACTTGGAATAAAAATAAGCTCGCGCTAAAGCGCGAGCTTATTTTTTAGATTCTCTCCACAGTAAATAAAGAAAATACGGAGCGCCGATAATGCCAATGATTAATCCGGCCGGAATTTCAATCGGAGGAGCAATTCCTCGCCCAATCAAATCTGCCGCTAGTACAAACAAAGCTCCAAGTAAAGCGGCTGTAGGAATCAGTTGTTTATGTCTCGGTCCCACTAACCGTTTGGCCACATGAGGAATAATAAGCCCGACAAAGCCAATGGTACCAACAACCGATACAACGGCAGCCGTCATTGCCACTGCGCTTGCTAGTAATACTAGACGAATTAGCTCTACTCTAGCCCCTAGCCCCCTAGCCACTTCATCGCCTAAATGAATTAAATCTAACCGAGCAGCTAACAGCCAAATCAGCGGTACTAGTATAACGACCCACGGAAGTAAACCAATCAATTGATCCCATGTTCTTCCCCATAAGCTGCCGCTCAGCCAAATGAGTGCTGCGTTTACGTTTGGATTTGCTTTTGAAATTAACAAGTGAATACCGGATGAACAAAAAGCGCTGACCGCTACACCTATTAACGCAAATCGAATAGGTTCTACTCCTTTTTTATAAGCAAGCAAATAGACTATTACGAAGACAAAGGAGCCTCCTGCAAACGCAGCGACTGATAAAACAGACGGACTTGCTAAAGGCAGTAAAATAGTGACTGCAACAGCAGCTAACCCTGATCCGCTTGAAAGACCTAATGTATCGGGACTAGCGAGCGGATTTCTCATAATAGACTGTACGACGACTCCGGACACAGCTAGGCCGATCCCGGTTAAAATAGCCAGCAAAATACGAGGCAGGCGAAATTCTACCAAAATAGACGTCAAGTCAGGATCGCCAATGCCAATAAAAGACGTAATAATATCTAAAGGAGGTATGTTAATGTCTCCTAAGCTCAGGCTTATCACGCTCAGCGCTATAATTAAGACAGAAAGAATGATAAACAGGCTGACAGACTTGAATCGAGATGGCTGCTTTTTTGTTTTATTGACAGTCTGCATATATACTCATGCCTTCCTTTCTGTTTTTTTGCGTCTCGCTAAGTAAATAAAGTACGGTGTTCCAAGCAATGCTGTTACTGCACCTACAGGGGTCTCATACGGGTATGTAATAAATCGCGACAATACGTCTGCTAATAGCAGTAAAGATGCTCCAAGCAGCGCGCTCATTGGCAAAACAACTCGGTAATCTACACCTATTAAATAGCGCACCATATGAGGAACAACAAGCCCTACAAATCCAATAGGACCCGCAATCGCCACTGAAACACCAGCTAATACAATCACAACAACTGCAGTGAACGCTCTAATGGCAAAGACTCGCTGCCCGAGTCCTCTAGCTACATCATCTCCTAAAGATAGCAAAGAAGACGCTCTTCCCAGACCAAACGCAACAAGCAGACCTACAATGCTAAAAGGAAGCAACACGTGAACATGTCCCCAGTCCCGCCCAATAACTGAGCCGGTGAGCCAGAACATAACGCCTTCTGTTTTGCTTTCATTAAAAATTAGCAGCGTTTGTGTAAGAGACATAAGCATACCTTGTATAGCGACACCCGTTAAAGCAAGCTTTACATCGCTGTCTCCTCCTTTAATCAACGAACTCATGACGTAGACAATAACAGCAGCAAAGGCGCCTCCTAAAAATGCTCCAAACACCCCGCCAATCATGCTTACACCTGGCACTAAAACCGTTAAAAATACCATTGCCGCTGATGCCCCGGCATTAATACCAAAAATACCAGGAGAAGCTAATGGGTTTCTAGTTAATGCTTGCATCAACGCTCCGGCGACAGCCAAATTAGCACCAACAAATGCCGTGACCAATAAGCGAGGCAGGCGGACAGTTTGAATAATCGATTGTTCTTTTGATCCGTCAAAATCTAGTAAAGCTTGCTTAATCGTCCCAAAAGAAATATGTATAGAACCGATGGAAATAGATAAAAACATAGAAATCAGTAAAAGAATGATAACAGCAAGAAAAATAGCTGTTATGCGAAGTGGAGATTTGTTTCTTTTGGATAAACCGTGAACAGCTTTCATAGTAGACTGCGCCTCCTTCCATTTGAAAGTTCAATAAAAAGAAAAAAACAACCCCGCTGGATTGTTCTTTTCTTCGTTATTATTTGCCTTCAAATAATAACTTTTCTGCTTCATCTGCAATACCATTTGCACCTTGTACACTTCGGCGAAGAGACCATTTAAATACATCAACTTCATACACTTGATTATTTTTAACCGCTTTTAGCTCTTTCCATAATGGCTGTTTTGCTAAAGGCGTATGACCTTTTTCATTTCGCATAACAATGAGTTTGTCTGGATCTGCTTTTACGAGCTGTTCCATTGTCATTTTTACACTGTACTCTTTTGTAGGATCTGTTAATGCATTTTTGAAGCCTAATTGCTCAAGAACACCCGTTGTAAAGAAATTTGAAGTTCTAGCATTAATATTACCATTTGCATCAGCGATAACAAGTACATTGCCCGGATTTTTTGGCGCTTTTGCTTTTAAATCTTTCATTTTTTGCTTATGCTCTTCTACAACTTTTTCAACTTTTGCCTTCTTGCCAACCGCTTCTCCTACTTTTAACTCCGTATTTAGTAAATCATCGTAATTAGCATTTAAATTTTTTAATTCAATTGTTGGCGCAATTTTCGATAATTCTTTATATACATTTTTATGACGTTCTGAATCAGCGATAATCAAATCTGGCTTCAACAGTTTAATCGACTCCAAGCTAGGCTGTGCTCGCGTGCCAACTGATTTGTATCCTTTGATTTCTTTTAGTACATCTTTATCAATAAGCTGTTCTGCTTTATCATCATCAGCTACTCCTACAGGTTTAATACCAGCATCTAACAATGCATCAATAAAACCTAACTCTAATACAACTACTCGCTTTGGATTTTCTTTTACTTTTGTCTCTCCAAGCTCATGTTTAACCACTCTTGTTTTTTCATTTTTTTCATCGGCTGAATTTTCCTTGTTCGTACTGCTGCAGCCGATAAGCATTCCGATTGCCAGCATTGTAATAAAAGCCAGCAGTCCTATTTTTTTCTTATTCAAATGTCATTCCTCCTGCTTGTATCTTTATGTAGATAATTGACTCTTGAAACTGATAATCGTTATCATTATATCAGTTTTATCTATTTAAACAAGCTGATTCGTTATTTTTTAATTAAAAAAGTTATACCCATTCTATTAAAAAAGAAATTGCTACATAATGAAACCCATCCAATCAACAGCTAGAAGCAACTCAACATATGAAACCTACGTTCACCTTAACCATAAAAAATCCGAACGATTCATCGTTCGGATCTTCCTACAATTAAAATACTTTTGTCCCAACCTCTTTTTTTAGTAGACTTCTATGAATATGGGGTAATCGGCGGCAGTTCACTGCTAAGATACCATTTACCTATGTCACGAAGCTTGTAAGCAACAGGATCGTGTAAGCTAATTGTTCGTGCGTTGCGCCAGTAGCGATCAAATTTGTACTGATCAGACGTGGCCCTAGCACCCATCCCATCAAATATAGTGGAAGTAATATGTAAGGCTGTTTTGGCAGTAAACGTTTTAGCCATCGCAATGGCGACTCCACAATCGCCACGCTGCTGTTCCGTTAGCGCATCTTCTTTTGCCCATGCACGATCAAATTCTGTAACAGCTTTTTCTATAAGTGCTGAACAAGCATGAAGGTTTAAACTCATTTCACCGTATTCCTGAATAATATAAGGATCTTGCTCCGCTGCTTCAACACCTGAACTTAGCCACGGTTTTGTATGAGCCTTCAGATAAGCTTTTGATTCTTCCAAAGCGCCTTGAGCAATACCGTACAATAAGTGAGTGAGCATAAGCTGAGCTAAATGTGTTCGTACCGTAGGAAAAACCTTTTGCTCTCCATCTGCTTTATGCAATATTT
This sequence comes from Priestia sp. FSL W8-0524, assembly GCF_038005965.1. Lineage (NCBI taxonomy): Bacteria > Bacillati > Bacillota > Bacilli > Caryophanales > Bacillaceae > Priestia > Priestia sp. FSL W8-0524. Next base: position 592,815 of record NZ_JBBOUG010000001.1, on the reverse strand, counting down.
CTTCTTCATAAACGATAACACCTTCAAACTTTACACTTCCGCTGTCCGTTTGACGCTGCCCAAATCCGTCCCAATTATCTTCAGTAACGATTCCTGCTCTATGAGTAGGAAGTACACATAGCAATACCTCACCGTTTTCTTCTTGAGCCGATACTAACAAACGATCGGAATCCGTTGCCCCCGAACAAAAACTTTTGCTTCCGCTGAGCATTAATCGTCCGTTTTCTCGAACTGCTTTCAACCCTGAATCTCTAGGATTAAAGGCATTGCCCCAAAAAAGCTGCTGAGCTGCTGTTTCTTCGTAAAAAGTTTTGTACTGCTGAGTACTTCCGAACAGAAACGTCGAACAAACCGTCAAATAATGATACCCCAACAAGTGTGCAAGTGAACTATCTGCTTTCGCAATGATATTCACGACTTTAAAAACAATCGGCCAGCCGGCTCCATAACCTCCGTATTCTTTAGGAATGGGGAGTGCTAAAAGACCGCTTTTTCTAAGTAGATTACGCTCATATAGAGGCGTTCCACCTTCTCTATCTCTTTTTGCGGCTGTTTTGAAAAACTCTTTAGCCAACTGATTAGCCAATTCAAAGATTTTCTCTTGAGACGCTGCAACCGTTTGTGTGTTGTTCATGATCCCCCTCCTTTCTCACCTTTTAGCGGGTGCTTTATCATTCACTTTCACTTCACCAAATGGACTGATAAATGTGCGCTCGTTCTCATTTTGCTTACGCTGAACTGGAAGTCTTGGAAACAAAAGCTCTGCTGTTCGATATGCTTCTTCTAAATGAGGATATCCAGATAAAATAAATGTTTCGATACCTAACTCAGCATATTCTTTGATTCGCTGTGCCACCGTATCAGCATCCCCTACTAAAGCAGTCCCTGCGCCTCCTCGAACTAACCCTACACCAGCCCATAGATTAGGGCTTACCTCTAAATTTGAACGGTCGCCTTGATGCAAGGCGCTCATACGTTTTTGACCTTCTGAATCCATTCGAGAAAATACTTTTTGGGCTGATTTAACGGCTTCTTCATCTACATGTTGAATCAGTTCATCTGCCGCTTTCCAGGCTTGTTCTTCAGTTTCACGAACAATGACATGAAGCCTGATGCCAAATCGAATTTCTCTTCCTGTCTGCCTAGCTTTTTCTTTCATTCGTTCAATTTTTTCTTTTACTTGCGCAGGTGGCTCTCCCCAAGTTAAATAGACGTCTATATGCCTTGAGGCAACGTCCATCGCTACAGGAGAAGAACCTCCAAAATAAAGCGGAGGATACGGTTTTTGGATCGGCGGATAAAGCACGTCTCCACCTTTAACACTCAAGTAGTCTCCGTCGAAGTGAACATCGGATTCATTTAATACCCTTCTCCATATCGTTAAAAATTCATCTGTCAGCTCATAGCGGTCGTGATGGTTCAAAAACACCCCGTCTCCTTCTAGCTCCACAGGATCTCCTCCTGCTACGACATTAATAAGAAGCCTTCCTTTAGAAAAGCGGTCAAATGTTGCCGCCATTCTTGCGGCTTGTGTAGGGGACATTAAACCGGGGCGTACCGCCACTAAAAACTTCAGATTTTCAGTGACTGGCACTAAAGTAGATGCAGCAATCCACGCATCCTCGCATGACTTTCCCGTCGGAAGCAAAACCCCGCTATATCCTAGCTCATCCGCAGCTTGTGCAACTTGTTTGCAATAAGAATAGCTTGCAGCCCTGGCTCCTTCATGGCTTCCTAAATAACGTCCATCTCCGTACGTTGGAATAAACCAAAATAACTCCACTTCTATTCGCCCCTTTTGAAAGCTACAAAAAAAACTCCGTTATTACAAATAAACTGCAATAAGGAGCCTCAGTTGTCTGATAGCTTCATTTTTTACTATTTTTAAATCAAGCATACGGATTAGGTGTAGGGTACTGCTGATTCAACACCCAGTTCCCAACCGTTCGAAGCTTGTATTCAGCTGGATTATGAAGAGTATGAGTTCTTACATTACGCCAGAATCGGTCGTATCCGTATTCAGCATGAACCGAACGCGCTCCCATAACTTCGAATATCTTACTTGTGATATCCAGTGCAGCATTACCAGCGAAAACATTGGCAGCCGCTACGTGAACTGCTAGATTTCCACGTTCTTCTTCCGTTAATTTTCTGCCTTTTTCCCACGCTTCATCCAATATGAGAGCTGCTTCATCTGCAAGTGCACTGGCTGCTTTCGCTTGAATCCAAAGTTCACCGTATTTTCGCAGTATACCTGGATCATCCGAAGCTTTTTCTACCCCTGATGTTAACCAAGGCCGTGTTTTAGAAGCCGTGTAGTTTTGTGCTTCTTCAATTGCTCCAAAAGCGCTTCCTATAAAGACATTCGTTAAAATAATTTGCGACAGCGAGGCTCCAATAGTTGAAAAAGGAGTAGGATTTTCAACAAAATCTTGAACCACTTCATATTCTTCTATTCGTACATTTTTAAAATCTACATTTCCACTTCCCGTCTGTCTTTGTCCCATCGCATTCCAGTCATCCTTGACGGTAATGCCTGTTCTCGCAGTAGGCACGACTCCGTTTAAATATTGCCCCGTTTCTCTATCATTAAACGATAGCCATAAGTACTGAGAATCAGGTGAACCAGAACCGAAAGCTTTTGTTCCATTTAATAGATAACCTTCTGATTGCTTATCGCCTTTTAGACTTTCTACTAAAGGATTAGAGGCATTTCCCCAAAAAGCTTGCTGCTGAACAGATAAAGGATAAAAATAAGCCTGCTGTTCTTCTGTACCTTTGATTCGAATATCTGAGACAAACAAGGAGTGATAGCCGTATAAGTGGCCTAATGCTGCATCGCCTTTGGCCAACTCTCGAACAATAGCCAAAGCTGTTGACCATTTCCCGCCTTCTCCGCCATATTTTTGAGGAATTAATAAATTTAACAGCCCGCTTTGGCGAATAGCATCTTTTTGCTGCTTGGGTGTTCCGCCTTCTTTATCTCTTTGCGCTGCATCCTTTGCAAAAGAAACGGACAGCTTTTTTGCTTGATCAAGATAAATTTCTTCCTTTACAGTGGTCGCGGTCATGTTAAACTCTCCTTTTGGCTCGTCTTTCGATATCGAGCGCCATAGTGTTCATCAGGCAAGAAATGTGATTTTTTAAATAGCTTTTCTCTATAAGTTCCTTCACTGTAATCCATTTTGAATAAATCTCTTTCCTGCAAAACAGGAATCACTAAATCAATAAAATCAGCAAACGTTCCCGGTGTGGTCACATAAGCCATATTAAACCCATCCATGCCCGTATCGTTTATCCATTCTTCCATAAAATCAGCTACTTGTTCTGGACTACCCACAGTAACTGGGCCCATCCCTCCGATACTGACAAATTTCACTACTTCTTCTATCGTCCACTTTCTATCGGGATCACTTATTGTAAATTTCTCTAAAGCAGAACGAACCGAATTCGTTGCAATAAATTCAATGAGCTGTTCTGGCTCATAGGCAGAAACATCAATTCCCGTCCAGCCGCTAAACAGCGTGGCTGCTCCTTCGAAATTGACATAGCTCTCAAACTGGGCAAGCTTTTCCTCCGCCTCTTTTTCAGTTCGTCCAACAATTGGTGTAAATAAATTGAAAATTAATACGCTCTGTGGGTCTCTGCCTTCTGCAGCAATTTGAGCGCGCATTTTTTTCACGTAATCTGCGGCTACTTTTTTAGTAGGAAAACTTGTAAAGATACATTCAGCGTGTTTGGCAGCAAATTCTCTTCCTGGTGCAGAAGCTCCTGCTTGGAATAAAACTGGAGTCCGCTGCGGTGAAGGTTCTGATAAATGTACGCCTGGAACACTAAACCACTTCCCTTTATGATTAATCGGATGAACCCGGTCTGGAAGTGTAAAAATTCCTTTTTCTTTATCTTTTACAACAGCTCCTTCCTCCCAACTTCCTTCCCACAACTTATAGCAGACTTCTAAAAATTCATCGGCAATATCATAGCGGGTTTCATGCGTAAAGTGTTCTTCTAATCCTAGATTGATTGATCCACTTTCAAGGTATGAAGTCACAATATTCCATGCAATACGGCCATTTGTTAAATGATCCAATGTCGAAAATTTTCGCGCAAACGCATAAGGCTTCTCATAAGTAGTAGATACCGTTACCCCAAACCCTAAATGCTTTGTAGCATACGCCATAGCGGAAATAAGTGCAGTTGGTTCATTCACCGGAAGCTGAGCAGCTTGTTTAAGAGCTCCTTCGTTACTTTGCCTATAAACGTCATAAATGCCTAATACATCAGCTAAAAACAAACCGTCAAACTTTCCTTTTTCCAATAGCTTAGCTAACTCTACCCAGTAATCTAACGTTTTATATTCGGACGCCTGATCACTTGGGTACGTCCATAAACCAGGTGTCTGATGTACAACACAATTCATATCAAACGCATTTAAATAAATATGTTTCCCCATAGAAACCTCCAAAACTAATTAAATACATAAATTAACTAAGAATTAAGACTGTTTGGAAGCAATCTTAAAACATATTCTTCCAGAGTGTCAATGAAACTTCTTCCCTTATAACGAAACATAAATGAAGCTATTACTAATACTGAATTAGGATTTCTTTAAAGGTTATTGACTTATTATTCTAATAACTAAAAAACATTACGACGGCGTCTATAACCCTGTAGATAATCCTTTTGATTTGACTGAAGAAGCAGTAAAACAATAAAAAAAGCGGCACATTTTCTTTTGGAAAATGCGCCGCTTTTCGCTTTAGTCTTCAATACAAAGATACTGAATCACTTCTTTTAAACTTTTCTCTTTCATCGATTCGATATGTAAGTGATATCTTTCGAATGACAGATGTTTAGTTAACGGATTTGGTACAATCACACAGCGCAAGCCTGCTGCCATGGCAGCTTTTGCTCCATTAGAAGAATCTTCAAATGCTAAAGCTTCAGAAGGCTCTACGCCTAGCTTTTCAATTGCATTTCGGTAAAGAGCCGGATCTGGCTTCACTTTTTCTACATCATCGCGCGTTTGAATGACTTCAAAATAGTGCAGCAAATCTAGCTCTTTTAAAAATGCTGTTACCCAGTCGCGATATGAGCTGCTTGCTAAACCAATTTTTAATCCAAGTTCTTTTGCTTCTGCCAAGTACTCTGCTACACCTTCTCGGGCTACTAATGATTTCATTTTTTCTTGATGACGTCTTAACGATTCTTGAGCCAGTTCCTCTTTCGTGAACTCATTGTTAAACTGCTGAAGCAAATAATCGTAAAGTGCCGTAGCATCCGTTCCCACATAAGAAGCAAACGTTGCAATCGGTAGATCTACTCCCCTGTCTTCTAACATTTCGCGGTACACCTCGTACCACACTGATTCTGTATCAATAATTAATCCATCAAAATCAAACACAACTGCTTTAATCATAATTTACCTACCTTTTTCTATCTTATCGTTCTTACATAGTAACACGTTCAAAATACGTAATCCATAAATGTGGCTTCCTTAATAAGATAGGCTTAAACAGGTAGTTTCTATCCTTACTTTTCTCCGACTTTCATCAAAGGTGACATTTCTTCTGTTTCCTTAAACTCAATGGAAGACAGCTGCCTTCTAAAACCTTTCGTTGCATACACCAAATAAACTAAACCAGCAATCGCCCAGCCAATCCCAAGTAAAAATGAATTGCGCTCCAAGTTAAGCCATAAAACGCCAATCGCTGCTGCTCCTAATAGTGGCATAACAATGTATGACAAAAATCCCTTAGCCGACCGGTGCTGCTTTTGATGAACAGCATAGTGCGCGATAACCGAAATATTAACAAAAGAAAACGCAATGAGTGCTCCAAAATTAATAAATGAAGTAGCCGTTGCCAGACTGAAGAAAATGGCAGTTGCTGATACAACTCCGACCAATACAATATTTCGCGAGGGAGTGCGCAGCTTAGGATGAACATAACCAAAAAATGACTGAGGTAAAATTCGATCCCGTCCCATTACGTATAATAAACGTGAAACGCTTGCATGCGATGACATGCCTGATGATAATGTTCCTGCAATTCCTCCAGCTAAAAAGACAATTTGAAACAGCGTGCCGCTCACATACATAGCAATTTCAGGAGCTGCAGCGTCTGGATGCTTGAATCCTTCTAACGTTGGAAAAACCGCTTGGATAAAATAAGATGTCACGGTAAACATGACTCCTCCAATTAACGCAACTAAAAAAATAGCTCGCGGAATCGTTTTTTTAGGATTGGGCGTTTCTTCTGATAACATGGCCACTGCATCAAACCCTAAATAGGAAAAACACATAAGTGTCGCTCCCGCTATTAGCCCTGATGACGTCATGTTCTGATTAAAAAAAGGCTTCATAGAAAAAAGGGTTCCTTCCCCCATTCCGCCTAGCAACGCTTTGACTGAAACAGCAACAAACAATACTAAAATCGTCATTTGAAATACAACAAGAAACGTATTGAAATTGGCGGTGAAATTAACGCTTCGTAAATTTAGCAGCGTAACGATAATGACGAAACTGACAACCCAAATCCACGATGGTACCGAAGGAAAAATAGATGATAAATAAATTTGAAAAATAAGTGCGTTAACCATCGGTAAAAAGAGATAATCCATTAGTGCAGACCAGCCAACTAAGAACCCTAAATGTGGATTGATTGTCTTTTGCGTATATGTATAGGCTGAGCCTGCATTTGGAAACACTTGAATCATCTTTTTGTAGCTTACTGCCGTGAGAAGCATCCCGACAAGGGCTATGATATAAGATGTGGGAACGTGTCCATTCGTCATATCAGACGCAATCCCAAACGTATCAAACACTACCATCGGAGTCATATATCCGATCCCCATTAATACAATCTGCCATAATTTCAACGACCTTTTTAATGTTACTGTTTCATGTTTCATTTATCTTCCCCCTTCACTTTATTAAGAACATTCTGACAATTTAACCCATAAATGCATATGATTTAATTTCTTTATATAAAAATGAATGACTTTCATTCATTTTTATATAAAGAGTTGTTACATTTACTATAAGCAAATATATGATTTATTTCTTTAAGTTGGTAAGGGTTGCTAACAAACTATCTTTTTCTTTTATCATATTATGAAAGCGCTTTATTTTAAATAGCTATATATTCCTAATCTCCTGCTATATCCACGCAGAAATACCCTCTGAATAAGAGGGATTTCTGCTTACAAACTGTTATTTAATCATCGTATCCAATGACTCTCTTTTCGTTTTCACTGCAACTAAACTAGCAAAATCATGAATGATTGTAGCTGCAAGCAAAGAGGTTATCTGCGTTGGATCATAAGCGGGCAGCACTTCTACCAAGTCGAATCCAACATAGTTAAATCCCGTCAGAGAACGGATCATTTGCAGCGTTTCTCTGCTGCTGAATCCGCCTACTTCAAGCGTTCCCGTTCCCGGTGCACACGAAGGGTCAATAAAATCAATATCAAATGTTAAAAAGCACGGGGTATCTCCAATCGCTGTCTTCATTTGCTCCAAAATCAATGAAAACCCTTGATGTTCAAGCTCTCTTGCCGTTACTACATGGTAACCGAGATCTTTGCTTTCTTGAACATCTCCCGGATGATTTAATGTTCCGCGAATACCAATTTGAAAAACTTTCTTCGGATCTACTAGCCCTTCTTCATATGCGCGTATAAAAGGAGATCCGTGCCAATATTTTTCATCATAATACGTATCCCACGTATCTGTATGAGAATCAAAATGAATCATAGCCACTGGGCCATATCTTTTAGCAGCAGCACGAAGGCTTGCTAAAGTAACAGAATGATCTCCTCCGATTCCAATTGGAACGATTCCTCTATCCATAAGAGCTCCTACCGCTTCTTCCATTAATTCATAGCTTCTGTGAATATTGTGCGGAATAACCGGCACATCACCAATATCAATGGCATTTGTATCATCAAATGGGTATACGTCGTGTACCGGGTGATAAGGAAACAGCGTCATGGAAGCTTGACGAATGGCTTGAGGTGCAAAGCGTGCACCTACTCTGAAAGATGCTGCCGTATCAAACGGCATTCCTACTAGCCCTACTTTTGCATTTTCTCTTTCCGCTGGCAGCCTCATAAATGAGCCCGTTGTACAAAACTCTGGTTTGACATCTGGGGACAATGGATATTTCATAATTTACTCCTCCGTTTCAATGATTTCAGTTAGTCGCTAGGCATTTCCACTACTAAAATCATTGAAAGCAATACAGGAATAAGAAACGTTTGACGACTCATATTCATTGCTCCTTGTTACATTTATTGGTGGTTCAGCCCATTTAATACTTTTTCAAATGTAGAAATGACTTGATCTACTTCTTCAGCTGCAATAGTCAACGGTGGCTCAATACGAATTGTTTTAGAGTTTACAAGCGTCCCAGCTACTAGAATTCCTTCATCAAACATTCCCTTAGAAAGCGCGTAGCCAATTTCATCTTGGTGGAACTCAATTCCAATCATTAAGCCTTGCCCTCTGATTTCAAGTACTTTATCTCCATGGTTTTCAGCAGCTTTCTTTAAACCAGCAAGGAAATATTCTCCTAGCTCTTTTGCACGGTTTGGCAGCTGTTCTTCAATCAACACGTTAATAGTTGCAATAGCCGCTGCGCAGGCAAGCGGGTTGCCTCCAAACGTTGTTGTGTGCATAAACGGATTATCAAAGAAGCTTGAAAACACTTTTTCTTTTGCTACAACCGCGCCAGCAGGCATAACTCCTCCTCCAAACGCTTTAGCAAGACATAAAATATCGGGTACAACATCGTATAATTCTGATGCAAACATTTCACCGGTACGTCCCATGCCTGTTTGAACTTCATCAAAAATTAAGATAGCGTCGTACTCATCACATAGTGCACGCACTTCTTTTAAATAATTTTCAGGAGGAAGAATAATGCCCCCTTCTCCTTGAATTGGTTCTAATAAAACAGCTGCCACATCTTCCCCTACAAGCGCGCACGTTTCAAATGTTTTGCGCATCATGTCAATATCACCAAACGGTACATGACGGAAACCTGGAATTAACGGCAGAAATGGTTTACGGAACATTCCTTTTGCCGTACCTGATAAAGAACCTAGACTTTTTCCATGAAAAGAACGTGTTGTGGAAATAAACGTTGTTCGATCACTATACATTTTCGCTAGTTTTAAAGCGGCTTCTACACTTTCTGTTCCGCTGTTTGTGAAAAAGGAATACTTCAAATCCCCCGGTGTAATATCTGCTAAAATTTTAGCAAGCATCGCACGAAGTGGATCTAATAAGTCTTGGCTATGAAGGGCTTGACGCTGAAGCTGATCTTGAACAGCTTTGACTACTTTAGGATGACGGTGTCCCACGTTATAAATTCCAAACCCGCCCAAACAATCAATGTATTTTTTACCGTTTACATCCGTAAAACAAGAACCTTCATCTGACCATTCAACAGCTGCAAACTGCGTATCCACCGTTACTGTTTTACGATATTCTAAAAAGCCTGGGTTGACATGCTCGCGAAATCCGTCTACTGTTTCTTTCGTAATCCACTGTGCTTCTTCAGCTGACACTTCGCTTTTTTCAATAAGTCCCAGCACTTTGTTGATATATTCGTTTACTTCACCATATGCTTTGTTTACCTCTTGATTTTTCGTCACTGTATTCATTTTAATATCGCTCCTTCTCTACTTTTTAATTTTTAAACCAGCCGATTGGCTCTACTTGTAAATTAATATTAATTTGTTTTACTTCTTGAAATTCTTCCAATCCAAACGTGCCCAGTCCTCGGCCAATTCCGCTCTGCTTATATCCGCCCCAAGGTGCTTCGTTAAACGTAAAATGATACGTGTTTACCCAAGTGATGCCCGCACGCAGCTTTTTAATCACCCGAAGAGCTTTTGCACCGTCAGTTGTAAACACGCTGCCTGCCAAACCATATTCCGTATCATTTGCAAGCTTAATAGCTTCTTTTTCATCTTTAAACGTTTGAATAACAACCACGGGCCCAAAGATTTCATCTTGCACAATTTTCATATTTGACGTAACGCTACTAAAAACCGTAGGTTCTACAAAGAATCCTTTTTCCAATCCACTGCTGGTGATTCGATTGCCTCCACATACAAGGCGGGCGCCTTCTTGCTTTCCAATTTCGATGTACTTTAATACTTTTTTCATATGTTCTTCACTTACAAGAGGACCCATTTCAATCTCTTGGTCCATTCCATTTCCTACTTTAATTTTTTGAGCACGTTCTGCAAAACGTTCGATAAATCGCTCAGCAATGCTTTCTTCTACTAAAATACGAGAACCTGCAGCGCAAATTTGGCCGCTCCCTGCAAAAATTCCAAACAAGGCATAATCTACAGCTGTTTCAAAATCAGCGTCAGCAAATATAATGTTCGGTGACTTTCCTCCAAGTTCTAAAGATACCTTCGTTACATTTTCTGCTGCTTGACGCATAATGTGTTTTCCAGTTACCGTTCCGCCTGTAAAAGAAATCTTATCAACACGCTTATCTTGAATAAGCGTATTTCCCACAGTATCTCCGGCTCCCATAACAAGGTTTGCCACTCCTTTTGGCAATCCTACGCTTTCTAAGATCTCAAAAAGTTTTGTAGGAGTAACTGGTGTCACTTCAGAAGGTTTAAATACAATCGTATTTCCTGCAGCTAAAGCAGGTGCAATTTTCCACACGCTCATTAATAGCGGATAATTCCAAGGTACAATCAATCCGCACACGCCGATTGGTTCTTTTATAACCATTGCTTGCATAGGTGCAGGAACGCTGTACGTTTGACCGTCTGGCTTTGTAATTAACCCAGCGTAATACCTAAAACAAGCAGCTGCATCTTCCACATCAGCCTCAGCTTCACGATAGGGCTTTCCGTTATCCATTGTTTCTAATGCTGCTAGTTCTTCTTTCGCTTCCTCAAGCTTATCGGCAATCTTGAATAAGATGGCTGCTCTGTCAGATGCAGAAGTCTCAGACCAAATTCCGTTGTCAAAGGCTTCTCGTGCTGCTTCAATTGCTGCTTTCATATCTTCTGCGCTGCCTTCTGCAGCATATCCAATCACTTCACCTGTCGCTGGATTAACAGTAGAGCGCTGCTTCTCTGCTTTTCTCCACTCTCCGTTTATGTACATATTCAAGGTTAAAGTTTTAACGGCTGTACGATCCATAAAATACCTCCTTATCGAATAACGACTGATTGTCAGTCATTTTAAACCTTAAAAAAACTTATAATTCTGATAATTAATTGTATATTTTGAATGAATGTCAGTCATTTTAGTAGATGTAATATCAGCAGTGCTAATATTACACGGATGGCACAAGAGAACGCTTTAAGAATTGAAAAAGTTCTTCCTTTGATTGCTCAAGTGTGACATCTTGCTCTCGCCCGATATAAAAAAGTTCAGCAGCATTTTCAATCAAATTAATCATCGTCTTAGCTGTCCATTTAACGTTAAGCTGCTTGATGACTTCTTCCTTTCTAACAGCCTGATTTAATACCTCTTCAAACCAGTTGTAATAAGGTAAATAAATAGCTTCCCATGTTTCTAATGAATAGTCAAAAGCGAGCCCTGAATAGCATAAAACAAGAACATCCCTATATTCATCTGTTGTTTTATACGTTTCGTCAATCATTACCTCTAATGTACTTAAAAAATCCGTTGCTGTTTTAGCTCGTTCTTTGATTTTTTCAAGTGACAAAGAAAGTAAGTTTTCTGCAATAGCCGGAATAAGAGCATTTTTAGATCTGAAATAAAGATAAAAAGTCCCTTGTGCTACGCCTGCACGCTTTACAATGTCTGAAATTGATGTTTTATCAAGTCCTTTTTCAGATATGACTTCAATCGCTGCCTGTAAAATCTTATCGTATTTTTCACTTGTGCTTGTAACCAACTTTTTCCCTCCACCTATAAAATGAATGACTTTCATTCATTTTACTATAAGAAGTTGAAATTATGCAAGATAAAATTTTCTGAATCTTTAAATTCAATCAAAAATTTATCCGTATGCTGGCTTCAAAAATATTTTTTTATTTTATCAATTTCCTCTCACGTTTCTTATATGTCTCACTGTTATCTTTCTTCCTTTTACAATTCAAGGTAAAAGCTGATGCAAAGCTCTTTAATCACCTATTCTTCCTAAAAAATAACTTTATTAAAAAGATATTTTTTCGTATCGGTTTATACGGCTCAATTGCCGAATTACTCTTGACTTGAAGTTGACGGAGTAAAAAAAAGAGTGATAACATGTAAGACTGATTCTACAGTCACTTATTTTATCCATTTATTTCCCATATTTTCTCTTAACTACGATGTACATTTTTAGCTAAAAATAACTTTATAACGCCGAAAAATCACCCACTCTATTTCACATTTTATATTTTTTATGTTTACCACCTAAAAAAACCGGGTATACACTTCGTTGTGTTTAGCATCCGTTCTACATATCAGTCATATTGATTTAAAACTTTATAAAGGAGTTACATTGCATGAAGAAACTATTTTTAATCAGCATGATTTGTTTTCTTCTAGTTATTACTTCAGCTTGCGGCAACGGTAATGGCGCCTTTAAAGATAAAAAAACCATTACCATGGGCATGAATAACTATACTGAAAACATTGCCTACACGTACGTATGGAAACAGATTTTAGAAGATCGAGGTTATAAGGTTAGAACTGTTTTCTTAGAGAAAGCCGGTGTTTGGGTAGGAACAGCTAATAACGACATTGATATTTCGTTTGCACCATGGCTTCCTACAACAGATGCGCCTTTTTACAAAAAGTATAAAGATCAAGTAAACATTGAAGACCCTTGGCTTAAAAATGCGCGCTTAGGATTTGCGGTTCCCGCCTATATGAAAGACGTGAACACAACAGAAGACCTTGCTAAGGTTGCTTCTGATGTCGATAACAAAGTTATTGGAATTGACCCAGGCTCCAGCATTAACGGATTAGCCGAACAAGCGTTAAAAGATTATAACCTTAAAAGCTATACGCTTGTAAAATCGTCTGAGGCAGCTATGCTCAGTGAACTGCGCAAAGCCTATGAGGCAAAAAAACCAATTGTTGTTACTATGTGGAATCCTCACTGGGCTTTTGCAGACTTTGACATCAAATATTTAGAAGATCCTAAAAACTCGTTTGGAGACCCTGACAACATTTACACAATGACAAGCAAGGAATTTAAAAAGACAAATCCTCAAGTCATAAAATGGATGAATAATGCACAGATGAACGATAAATTAATCAGTCCTCTTCTGTCACAAGTTGAAAAATCTTCAAACCCTGAAGAAGCAGCACAGAAATGGGTAAAAAAACATAAAAAGTTAATCGATAGTTGGACGAAAAAGTAATGAACGTAAAAGAAAACAACAATTGAGGTGGACATATGGAACACGTAAAATTAAAAGTACAAAATATAACCAAAGTGTTTGGTAAGAATCCGTCAAAAGCGATTGATTTACTTCAAAAAGGAAAAACAAAAAAAGAAATTCTAGAAGAAACAGGAATGACAATTGGAGTTAATCAAGCAAACTTCGAAATCAAATCCGGTGAAATCTTCGTCATTATGGGCCTGTCTGGAAGCGGTAAATCCACTTTAGTTCGCATGTTTAACCGCCTTGTTGAACCAACATCTGGATCTCTTATTTTAGACGGTGACGATGTAGTAAAAATGAACAAAGAGGAACTTCGCGACATGCGCCGAAAAAAAATGAGCATGGTTTTCCAAAACTTTGCTTTATTCCCTCACCGTACGGTTCTTGATAACACAGAATACGGATTAGAAGTTCAAGGTACACCAAAAGCCGAACGCGAAAAGAAAGCAAAAGAAGCGCTTGAATTAGTAGGTTTAAAAGGATACGAAAATCAATATCCCGGTGAACTGAGCGGCGGTATGCAGCAGCGCGTCGGACTAGCTCGAGCACTTGCCAATGACCCTGACATTTTATTAATGGATGAGGCATTCAGTGCACTAGATCCGCTTATTCGTAAAGACATGCAAGATTTTTTGCTGGAGCTTCAAGAAAAAATGGAGCGAACAATCATTTTTATTACCCATGATCTTGATGAAGCTCTTCGAATCGGAGATCGCATCGTTTTAATGAAAGACGGCAGTGTTGTTCAAGTAGGAACACCTGAAGAAATTATGACAAACCCTGCCAATGATTATGTAGAGCGCTTTGTCGAAGACGTTAATGTAGCTAAAGTATACACAGCTGAAAGCGTGATGAATCGTGCCGAATCCATTACCGTAGACCGTGGTCCGCGCGTGGCTCTTAAAATTATGCAAGAAGCTGGTTATTCAAGCATCTACGTCGTAGACAAGAAAAAAACTCTTCTAGGAGTTGTAACGGCAGATGATATCAGCCGCGCCATTAAACAAGATAAACTGACAGCAGACGTATTAGATACGGATATTCCGACTGTTACGACAGATACGCTACTAGAAAACTTGTACGACAAAATGGTTATCAGCCGTTTCCCGCTACCGGTTGTAGATGAAAACCATCGTCTGCGCGGCATCATTAAAAAAGAGCGAGTGATTGAAGCACTTGCCGGTACTGATAGTAATGAGGTGAACGTAAATGAATAGTATTCCTAAAATTCCCGTTGGCAATTGGATTGACCATTTTGTCACGTTTTTAAATGATAATATCAAAGGGTTTTTTGATGTTATTTCAGCTATTGTCGATGGTATTGTAAGTTTTATTGTACTAGTGCTAACCTTTCCACCAGCATTAATTTTAATCTTAATTGTCGGAATCATTGCTTGGTTTTCAAGTAAAAAATGGTCATTTACTATTTTATCGATGATTGGTCTATTATTTATTCTTAATCTTGGCTACTGGCAAGAAACAATGGACACACTAGCCCTTGTTTTAACAAGCGTATTAATTTCAATTATAGTAGGAATCCCGCTAGGCATTTGGGCATCTCAAAGCGAAAAGACAGCTCGGATTATTACGCCAATCTTAGACTTTATGCAAACGATGCCGGCATTTGTGTATTTGATTCCAGCACTTTTCTTCTTTGGAATTGGTGTGGTGCCAGGTGTTATCTCATCTGTTATCTTTGCAATGCCTCCAACGATTCGCTTAACGAACCTAGGTATTCGTGAAGTACCCGCTGACTTAGTAGAAGCAGCAAATGCCTACGGTTCAACAACAAAACAAAAATTATTTAAAGTACAGCTTCCATTAGCTACAAAAACAATTATGGCAGGAATTAACCAAAGCATCATGCTATCTCTTTCAATGGTCGTTATTGCCTCTCTTGTAGGTGCTCCGGGACTTGGTGCAGAAGTATATCGTGCAGTTTCTCGACTTGAAGTCGGCACGGGCTTTGAAGCTGGAATTTCAATCGTTATTTTAGCAATTATTTTAGACCGTATTACGCAATATTTTGGAAATCGTTCAAACCAACGAGCATAAGTAAAAAAAGAAGCCAACTCACCGGAGTTGGCTTCTTTTTATTTATGTTTGTAGCACGCTACAAAGATTGCTTCTCCTTGAAACGATTCAATTCCCTGTTGATTCGTTTTGATTTCGAAAAACTGTTTAAATCCGCTTGGTACATTCAGCATATATTGAGTAAGCTCACGCTTTGTCTCTTGGGGAACATTCATCATCGCACACCAGTCATCAAATAAAAAGCGCTTTGGAAAAGTTGTCAGCACTTCTGTACGGAATCCTTGCATTTCAAGCATAGAAAGCCACTCTGTTTTTTTATAAGCACGATAATGGCTTGGATCTCTTGTCTTTTCAACTCGATTATAAAACTCGTCATACGCATTCACTTCCGGTGCTACATTATCAATGAGCAAGAACTGTCCTCCTGGCTTTAACACTCGGTATACCTCTTTGATGAACTGTTTAATATTAGGAAAATGGTGCGGTGCAATTCTGCACGTTACCGTATCAAACTTGTCATCTTGAAATGGCATATCCTCAGCATCTCCTTGAACAAACGATACATTTTCATGACCATTTTCTTTAATGAAGCCTTCAGCACTTTGCAACATTTGAGGAGTTAAGTCAAAAGCCGTTACTTCTTGAAAGACAGGTGCTAGCTTATTTGCCACGTGTCCTCCTCCTGTCGCTACATCAAGCAGCTTTCCTCCTCTATTTTCTTCAGCAATTTCCGCTAAAACCGCTAAATCTTTGCCTTTTGCATGACCTTTACTTTTGACATACTTTCCGGCATTCCCCCCGAACTGACTGACCACCATTTCTTTATTACTCATCTATTCTCCCCCCATTTCCCTCTTTAAAACTCTCTCTTACTCTACCTAGTGCATTCACATATTTATTATGAAACGTGTGAATGTATTCTTTTTCTTTCTCCCCACTGATGAAACATGCGAAACAGCGGAGGCAGAAGCAGCCAAATTGTTAAAATACGAAGCACTTGGACCGCTACTACTAACGTCGAATCAGCCTGCAGTACAATGGATGTAGTCGCCATTTCTGCAATGCCTCCAGGAGCAAACGCTAAAATAGACGTGATAAGCTCAATTCCAGTTATTTTGGAAACGAATAGTGCACATACAAACATGGCGGCGATTAAACCAATTGTATTAATAAGCGCCACAACCATAATTTTTTTTACTCCAATGAACATTTCCTTATGAAAGCGAGAACCAATGCTTGAAGCAATAAAAATTTGCGATAAAATCATCACAGAATGAGGCCAGTATGCTTGAAGATTATACCCCACGTACGATGAGGCAGCTGTTTGAACAATTGCAACAGTAAGCATTCCTCCTACTAACCAAGGAGCAGGAAATTTTAGTTTTTTCCCTATATAATAGCCGACTACTGCTGTAACAATTAAAACGCCTGTCCACAACAGTGATCCCCACTCAAAAACACTCGGGGTAACGGACACTGCATGCCGTCCTGTATTACTTCCCCAATAGACTACAAATAAAGGAACAGCAAGCACAACTAAAAACACGCGCATCGTTTGAATGATGCTTACAACTGCCGTATTGGCTCCTACTTCTTCAGCCATGCCTGGCATGGCGCTCATTCCACCCGGAGTCGTACCGAAAAAGCTTGTTAATAAGTCTGTGGAACTGAACTTCCATAGCAAATAACCGGATAAAAGAGAAAAAACAACGGACAGCAAAAGCATAATCGTAATGGTGGACCAGTGAGATTGAAACGTAGTCACCACAGATAAGTTAATCTTTTGACCTAATTCAATCCCTAAAATGCACTGTCCAGCGTACAGCCAATATTTTGGAATGCCTTTTTTGCTTGTTTGAGATAAAAAACGCGGCTTTCGAAAAGCTAGAATAGCAGCTAAAATGAGAGTCCCAAGCATCCAGCCAATGGATAAGCCTGTTAACGATAAAAGAAATCCTCCCACGCTTGTTAATAGAATAAAAAATATAGATTGTAAAAAAACAACTCTTGCGTTCATACCTACTTCCTTCCTTCTACAAGGCTTTTCTTTCTTACACCGAACATTTCTCTTCTTAACTATAGTATAATTTTAGAAATAATTAAAATATCGAAATTTTATTATAAACCATTCATTTTTTTTATTCCTGGAGGGGTAGTATGGACGATCGAGATTGGCTTATTCTACAAGTATTGTACCGTGAGAAAAACATTACAAAAGCAGCCAAGGAGCTATTTATATCTCAGCCTGCGCTTACGCATAGACTGCAGCAGATGGAGAAGGAATTTCATGTTCAGATTGTAAATAGAGGGCGCCGCGGAGTTCAGTTTACACCGCAGGGAGAATATTTAGTGAAATGCGCAGAAGAAATGCTGCTTACGGTTCAAAAAATAAAAGAAAATGTGTTAAACATGGATGATCAATTAACCGGAACTTTACGTCTAGGCGTGTCTAACTTTTTCACTGACTACAAGCTCCCTGGGCTATTGCGTTTATTTAAAGAGCGATTTCCTGATGTTGAATTCAAAGTCACAACCGGATGGAGCAGCGACATGGCTCATCTGCTTTATAAGCACGATGTTCATATTGCGTTTGTAAAAGGTGATTATAACTGGCAAGATCAAAAAGAGCTGCTTTTTAAAGAAACAATTTGCATTGCGTCTGCACAGCCTGTCGACATAAACAATCTTCCCAATCTACCTCGAATTGATTATCATCAAGATCGTTTTTTAAAAACATCCGTTGATAACTGGTGGGCTGAAAATTACTCTCAGCCTCCCCTTGTCAGCATTGAAGTAGATAAAGCAGAAACATGTAAAAAGATGGTTGTAAACGGACTGGGCTATGCGATTTTGCCGAGTATGCTGCTTGAC
Source organism: Priestia sp. FSL W8-0524 (assembly GCF_038005965.1). Lineage (NCBI taxonomy): Bacteria > Bacillati > Bacillota > Bacilli > Caryophanales > Bacillaceae > Priestia > Priestia sp. FSL W8-0524. The sequence continues at coordinate 574,521 of NZ_JBBOUG010000001.1, read as the reverse complement.
GATGCTGCAGAGATTTACAGATACACGTTAAAAACTAAAGATCAAGTACCTTTAACGCGCAGCACATGGATGTTTTATCATGAGGACTCCTTAAAAATTAACATTGTAAAAGCTTTTATTGAGTTCATTCAAAACTTGGATTTAAAAGATGTACACTGACAGAAAAAGGTTGAGACATACCGAAATGAATCTAATTCTAAAGACGAACAAATGGGATATATGAGCGGAACTGCTTAAGACACCGCAGTTGATTTCCGTGCAAGACTTCGCTTTCCGCGGGCGGCCGGTGAGCCTCCTCGTCGCTCACGCTCCTGTGGGGTCTCGCCTGTTCCGCTTTTCCCGCAGGAGTCTTCGTCTTGCTCTCCAATCAACTGCTAGAAGGAACGAAACAGATGAAACTACACTTACCACAACAAAAAAACGAACCAAGAATTAAAAACTTTAATCAATGGTTCGTTTTTCACTCCATCTAAAATCCTTTTGTCCCAACCTTTTTCTATTGTATTTATTCATCATTTGCTCCGCCCATTAAGTCAGAATACAGCTTGCTTTGCTGCTCAAGAAAGACTTTAGCACCGCTGCTATTTTTATAAAAAGAGGTTAAATCATTATCTTTAAGAAGCTGTTCCCATTCTTTTGTATGAACCATTTCATACACGGCCTTATTCCAATATGCTACCTGTTCTTTGGTCATATTAGGCGGTCCCATTAGACCTCTCCAATGGCTAAACGTTACGTCAATTCCCGCTTCTTTCCACGTCGGTATCTCTTTTAGCTCTTCTAGCCTTTTAGGAGAAGAAACGGCGAGTATCCTTACCTGCCCTTGTTCATACTGCTTTTTTACTTCTGATAATGACATGGGTGCTACATCTAGCTGATGATGAACGAGCGCATCAATTACTTTATGACTGCTGTTATAAACGAAAAACTCAAGCTTGGAAGAGTCTACGCCTGCTTTTTTATTTAGCTGCATGAACGATAAATGATCGTCGTTTCCTAATCGAGGTGATATTCCCACTTTCATACTGGATTCACTTTGATTTAACGTGCGTATGAGCTGTTTTAAATTGTATATAGGAGAGTTAACAGGAACTACGATGACCTCCCATTCAGATGTTAAAATAGCGAGCGGAGTAAAGTCTTTATAGGTTAATTGACTTTGCCCTAGCAAATTATTTGTAATCAGCAAACTGGAATTCCCGGAAACAATATTTCCTTCTTTTCTCTGTTTAATATATTTCCATCCTTCTTCACCTTGCCCACCTATTTTATTACTAACAGAAACGGGTACCTTCACAATCTTCTTTTCCGTTAGCACTTGTTGAATGGCTCTTACTGTTGCATCTGCTCCTCCGCCTTTTGCACCGGCTGCCACAATTTCAATTTTTTCCATACTAATGCGGTCTTTTTTAGAGGGAGTAGAACAGCTAACAAGCAATGCACTTATAAACACTATCATGAGCTTTTTGATCATATATACCATCCTTCAAGGCTAATGCTACGCTAAATAGTACTTGCGCTCCGGTCTTCCAATAATCCCATAATCATATTCAACGTGACATTCACCGGTTGATACTAGATACTCTAAATATCGTCTAGCTGTCGTTCTAGATACTCCCATGTGTTGCCCCATCTCTTCGATCGTAATTCCTTTGATGCTTTTTAAAATGTCTTTTGACTTTTGTAATGTGATACCATCAATACCTGAAGGAAGAGATTTATCCGCTTTTGGCTTTGTTCTGACATGTCCAAAGTACGCATCAATAAATGATTGATCAACTTCTTCATGCGTACTAAACAGTTCCTTTTTCTCTTGATACTGTTTAATAGCATTAATGAAGGATTCCATCATAACCGGCTTAATCAAATAATTAACGACGCCGTTTCTCAAACAGATTTCTACAATGTTTTTTTCTGTTGCAGCCGTTACCACGATAACGTCAACTTGTGGAAACTGGGCTCTGATTTTTGGGAGTAAATCTGTTCCCATTTCATCTGGCATATAGATGTCTAAAAGAAGTAAATCAACTTTCTTCTCCTTTAGCATTTCAAGCGTCTCTTTTGCATTCAACGCTTTGCCTACGACTTCTACACCATCTACTTCTAATAAAAATCGCTCTTGAACTTGAGCAATTCGAAAATCGTCTTCTGCAATTGCGACTCGTAACATTTCGACTCTCCCCTTACTTCTCATGATTCAGTTTTTTGGAAGGTAAACTGAAAAAATGGCTCCTCCTTCTGGCTGATTATACACTTCAATAGATCCTCCAAGTTCATCTACCATTTTCTTTATATTTGCCAGTCCGTACCCTCTGTCTGTACCTTTCGTTGAAAACCCTTTTGTGAAAATTTGATTTAGTACTTCTTCTGATATACCGGGTCCGTTATCCATCACTTCAATAATTAAATCATGACCAATATCGGTAATAAAAAACGACACTTCTTTTTTAGACCGCTGACTCACGGCTTCAAATGCATTATCAATTAAGTTCCCAATAATGATAATGAGATGAGAAATTTCAATATGTTCTGGGAGCGTATCGAGTGTACTCTCCGAATCAACCGAAAAATGAATTTTCTTTTCAGATGCTTTTCCAATCTTCCCAAGCAATATTGCTTGAACTTTGGAATCTAATATCTGATCAAATAGAATACGATTTTGCGTTTGGTGTACGGCTGATTCTTTTTGAATAAACTCCAATGCATCTTTGTACTGCCCTAACTGCAGCAAACCCGACAAAACATACAGCTTATTCGTAAACTCATGCGTTTGAGCTCGTAAATCCTCTGAATACTTTCGTACTTCTGAAATCGTATTGATTAAGCTTTTTAATTCTGTCTTATCACGAAAACTAGCGACCACTCCTACAATTCGCTGATGTTCAATAATGGGTGTTAAGTTTAAGATAAACGTTTTTTCATTCAAAAAAATTTCTTGGTCGCTTCGGGCTATTCCCGTATCTAGCACTTCAATCATATTCGTATAAGGAAATACTTCAACGATATGATGATGTAAATATTCCGTCTGTAACCCCAGCATATTTTTAGCTGATGTATTCATCATCGTAATAAAGCCTTGATGATCAATAGCAATAATTCCTTCTTTTATCGAAAGTAAAATTGCATTTCGTTCACGGTACAAAGAAGCGATTTCATGGGGTTCAAGACCAAGAGTATCTTTTTTAATACTTTTAGCTAAAAAAATACCCCCGATCATACCAAGCAATAAAACAGCTAGTGAAAATAGGATAATTTGCTGAATACGCGTAATGAGCTGAGCATGAACATGAGATTTTAAAAACTCAACCGTCACCACTCCCACGACTTCCGTATACTTTCCGTGACTGATGACAATAGGCGCTTTCCCCATAATAGCAAGACCTGTGGTTCCCTCTCCGTCCAGCGTATAATATCCGCCGAATAATAGTGCTCTATCGTTAACCGCCTCTTTGTTTTTCTTTCCTATCCATTTTTGATTAGAATGAGAATAGATGATTTGCTCACGGTTTTGAACCACAATACTTGCTGCTCCGATTTGTTCCCTCACTTGCTCGGCAAGCGGCTGAATATATCGACTCGGCTGTTTTTTTTGAAAAGCAGCTTTGACTTCCGGCATAAATGATATTGATTTGGCTGCTTGAAGAGCCAGCTGCTCGGCTTGCCTTTTAGATTCTACAAACTGCATGTAAGAGAAAATACTCGCTAAAAGAACAATAACAGTTATGATTAATGCTGCGGATAAACCTACGATTTTTGTTTGCAGTGATACTTGAAACCATTTTTTCATTTCATCGCACCTTTAGCCTTTACCTTATAGTTCTATTCTTCTTTTATTTTATCAAAATTTTTTGTATATCCGCTCCTTATTCCAAAAGCTTTTTAGACAAAAAAACTTATCAATCCCAAAAGCGGAATTGATAAGTTTTTAGTTTCCTGATCTTTACAGCGTAATAACTCCTGTAATAATAGCTACTAAAAGCATCACCATAGCTGTTCCAATCGTCCACTTTAAAGTAAAGCGCTGAAATTCACCAAGCTCGACTTTTGCCATACCGACCAATAGATACGTAGAAGCAACTAAAGGACTTAGTAAGTGAACAGGTTGACCAATCAATGAAGCACGGCCAATTTCTGCAGCATCAATACCGTATGCTGAAGCTGCTTGAGCAATAATTGGTAAAATCCCATAGTAGTAAGCATCATTTGACATAAAGAATGTAAATGGCATACTTGTGATGGCAGTAATCACAGACATGTAAGGCCCTAACGCATCTGGAATTAATCCTACTAAGCTATTACCCATTGCATCTACCATTTTGGTACCTGATAAAATACCCGTGAATACGCCTGCTGCGAATACAAGAGACACAACAGCAAGTACATTACCAGCATGTGCAGTAATACGCTCTTTTTGAACTTCTAAATTTGGATAGTTAATCATGATAGCGATTGCAAATCCAATCATAAATAGAATTTGAAGCGGCATAACTGCTGTGATAAGTCCTACTAATAATAGAGCTGTTAAAGCAAAGTTTACCCATAAAAGCTTCGGACGCTTGTACTCGATTCCTTCAGCGGCTGCTGCTTCTGCAAAAGCTACTTGAGCATTTGTAACGTCTTGAATATCAATAACACCTAAGCGCTGGCGCTCTTTTTTCCCGAAATAGTAAGCCGTGAATAACAACCAAACAGCTCCGCCAATCATGGCTGGAATCAGTGGTGTAAACACCTGTGAAGCATCTAACTTCAATGCACTCATCACACGAGCAGTAGGTCCACCCCAAGGTGTTAAGTTCATAACTCCACTACCCATAATGGCGATACAGGCTAAAATCATTGGCTTCATGTTTAGCTTTTTATAAAGCGGAAGCATCGCTGAAAGCGTAATCATATATGTTGTTGTTCCGTCTCCGTCTAATGAGATAATAAGAACTAAAATAGCTGTACCAATTGTGATTTTTAGTGGATCACCTTTTACGATTTTCAAAATTCTTCCTACAACTGGATCAAACAAACCAGCATCAATCATAATCCCAAAATATAAAATAGCAAACATTAACATAACGCCTGTAGGTGCTAATTCTTTTACACCATTTAAAGCCATTTCTCCAATACCGCTTGTGAATCCCCCTATGATTGCAAACAATACTGGAATAACCATTAAAGCAATAAGCGGCGTTAATCGTTTTGTCATAATCAGAAACATAAATGTACAAACCATCAAAAACCCAAGAATAGCTAACATTATTACCCCTCCTATTTTTGAATCCGCTTTCATAACAGTGGAAGCGATTCGTTTGTATGTATGACTCGCATATGTATGCCAGTTCGTCTATACGATTACAACATCGCTTGTTCACTATTAAGTTGTACCTTAAAACTTTAAAATTTTCTGTTTTTTCTTAAAATAATCATAATTTACAGGAGGGTATAGTGTAAATAATTCGTACTATAAAAACTTTTAAAACTTTATGGGTAATTAAATCCTTTTTGTTCATTGGGAGGATAAAAGACAGGAAGAGGAAAAAGGTAGGAAAATAAAAAACGGAGAGAGAGGAACTATTCTCGTGAATTATTCAATTTGAACTCTAAGAGAATACGCTCCAGGATGAGGAGTTTTATTCCACTGAGTAAGAGATTCCTCTAAAAATGGAATCTTTTTTAACTTCTTTGTTTGGAACTTTTCTATTTTTGAATATTTTTCTAAGGCATACGTATTAGCAAACATTTCTTGCGTTCTATTTCCTTCTTTTAAAAGCGTTCCATTTGTCATACGATCCACATGATGGCCTAATTCATGCAGAATGATAAAAGCAAATTGATGAGGCTTTTTGTTTTTTGTTGTATCGATAAAGACAATGGGACATTCCGTTACTGTATATTTAATATAGTCAATTTCAAACTGAAGTTTGCGCTTCTCTTTTGGAAGGTTATCGTTAAATTGGCCATAGTACACACCTAACACATCTTTTCCTTGCACCTTTACACTGCCTAAGCAGTACACACCTTTTAGCCCATCCCAGTCTTTTTCGTCTGTTACATTAGCAATTTCGTGCAGGGCCGCTTTTTGCTTCGCACTCATGACTCCATGAAACGTTACGCCATGAATTTGGATTTTTTCACTACGCTTAAACATCTTCTTGCCTCCTTTACTAAATTCCTTCTACAACATATTATTTAGCATTAAGTATATTCATTCACAATACATGGTTAAAAACATGAAGTTAATGTCAAGATTCCCGTTTTGATGTTTTTTAACCCTGCTTATATGCTGCCTCGTTTATTTTCTATTTTTACTATATTACATATGTAGCCATTAATAAAATATCATTTTTTTATGATTTATCATTACTTTTTTTTATTTCTATTTTTGCTTATCGATAACCTGGAGCCTGCGTATCATTTTTAAATTTAAAGCCATTGCTATATAAAGAAAAGGATAGCAAAAAAACGAGTATAGCGTCTTCCATTCGTTATAATAAAACACTTCTGTTTGGGCAGAAATGTATTCAAACAGTGTTGTAAGAATTACCCACACTGTAATGTATAAAGCTTTTTTAGCCAAACTCTTGCTCCCAGGATAAAAATTTAAAAATACACTATTCGTCGCAGGATAAATAAAAATAAAGACTAAAAGATATTCAAAATCTACTCCTGTTTTAAAAAAGCCATAAAGATCATATTTAACATCAAGATATATATCTGCTACTGATCCTAAAAACATAACAAACAAAGAAGTTGTGTACATTTCTATCCAGCTGATACGTTTTGGCATGACTAGTACACTCAAAATAGAAATCACCGTTGTAAAGATTAAGAGCACCATGCTGAGGACCTCGTTTTCTAAAGGAGATAGAAACAGCTTTCCCATTGGATATTAAATTCATTCTGAAGGCTAAAAAACTAAGACTTCATAAAAAAAGAGATGGAGACATAACGAAGTCAAGCCAATCTAAATACGAACAAATGAGATAAATAAGGTGAACCGCCTGTTACACCTGTGTTGATTTCCGTGCAAGACTTCGCTTTCCGCGGGCGGCCGGTGAGCCTCCTCGTCGCTTCCGCTCCTGCGGGGTCTCACCTGTTCCGCTTTTCCCGCAGGAGTCTTCGTCTCGCCCTCCAATCAACCTCTAGAAACAACGAAATACGTGAATCCTACATTCACCATCACAATAAAAAATCCGAACGAGTTGGATTCTCTATCAAGAATCTCGATTCACCGTTCGGATCTTCCTTCAACTAAACTACCTTTGTTTCAAGCTCTTTTTGTTAACGAAGGGAAACGATGCAAGAACCAAGCTCTTGCTGCCCCCATTTAAGTGAAAGATGATCCTGATGTGAAAGCGGACCTACTCCTTCAGGTGTACCTGTAAAAATAAGATCTCCTTTATCAAGACCAAAATGTTTTCCTGTAAAATCAATAATCGTTTGTAAGTCAAAAATCAAATCTTTGATATTTCCCAGCTGAACGCGTTCATTGTTTTTCACTAACGAAAAGTCTTTCTGCTTAGATGCTTCTACTCCTTCAAACGGAATAAAGTTTCCCACGACCGCTGAATGTTTGAATCCTTTTGCAAGCAGCCAAGGGTGCTTTTTTTGTTTTAATTCGCTCTGCACATCCCGAAGCGTCAAATCTAATCCAATCGTCATCTCGTCAACAAGTTCATCCACTGTTATGCCTTCTTTGTAAAGTTGTCCAATATGAAGAATCAGTTCGGTTTCAAAGTGCACCTCTCCTTGGTCGCGAGGAAGAGTGATTGATTGTCCAGCTGCTTCAACAAGAGCGTGAGTAGGTTTGGAAAATAAAAAAGGTGATGTTGGAATATCATTATGTAATTCTTTTGCATGCAGTGCGTAGTTTCGGCCCACACAATAAATATTTTTAATATCTTTCACTTTCATCATCCCTTCTTTCGTTCAAATAAAGATTTTTCAACTTGTATTCTTTTATTTTACAAGAAAAAAGAAATTGAGACATAACAAAATGAATTCAATCTAAAGATGGAAAAAGGGAATAAATGAGCTGGACTGCTTATGACACCTCTGTGGATTTCCGTGCAAGGCTCCGCTTTCCGCGAGAGTCTTCGCCTTGCCCTCCAGCCAACAGCTAGAAGGAACTGCGCACACGAAACCTACGTTCACCATGACCATAAAAAAACACGAACTATCTATTTTTGATAGATCGTTCGTGTTTAAGGTTAGCGAAACAGCTTTTCTCACATTCTCTTTTTTTCAATCCGTTATTTTCTAGCCCATTTTGTAATGCCTTTGATATCATCTGGAGTTGTGCGACAGCACCCTCCGATTAACTGAGCACCTGCTTCATACCAGCTGTGAGCGCTGCAGCCATACGTTTCGCCTGCAGATGTCCCGTTCCATGTTTTAGATTCAGCATCATAATGCTCTCCTGAATTTGGATACACAATGACTGGCTTATCCGTTTGAGATTTAATTTCTTTAATAAGTGAAGAAATATATTGAGGCGGCGTACAGTTAACTCCAATAGCTGCTACTTGCTTATAGGAATCCAGATAGCGTGCACACTCCGAGATTAATGTTCCGCTGCTAATGTGCAGGTCATCTTTTGCGCTGAACGTAATCCATGCGTACGCTCCTTCAAATTCTTCTAGTAGCCTCGCAATGGCTCTTGCTTCCATTAGATTAGGAATGGTTTCACAAGCTAACACATCTGCTCCTGCTTCAATTAATGCTTTCATACGAGGACGATGAAATTCCATTAACTCTTCTTCTGTTACGTCATACTGTCCAGTATATTCCGATCCGTTTGCTAAAAATGCTCCGTAAGGACCTACCGAAGCGGCGACAATTGGTTTTGGGCGATTAAGACAATTCTCTTCTTGCTGCCAAAATTCATCTCTTGCTTCAGCCGCAATTTTTACAGATGCTTGAATTAACTCGCGCGCCTCTGCTTCACTTAAACCACGTTTTGCAAAACCTTCAAACGTGCTTTGATAGCTTGCAGTAATTGCACAGTCAGCTCCTGCTGCAAAGTAATCTTGATGCACTCTCTTAATCAATTCCGGCTGCTCCATAAGCACTTTTGCAGACCATAAGCTGTCGTTCAAATCACAGCCATATCTCTCCAGTTCAGTTGCCATTGCACCATCTAGTACAATCACAGGAAATGTATGTAAAATTTGTTGGATAGGATTCATTGTTTGATCTAGGGTTGTCCACTAGCAGTTAGCTTCGATTACCCTATCCTCCTTTCAGATAATTTAAAATATATGCAAAAAAGTCTAAAGGACTAGGCAGCTTTTGTCAAGAAATCGAAGAAATGAGGAGAGGCTTATAACCAAGCATTTTTCAACCTCCTTATTCCTTCTTCTATTTCTTCTCTCTCCAAACTTCCAAAACCTAATAATAGATGAGTCTTTTGTTGAGGTGATTCCGTAAGCCAATAACGAGAAGTGCCGTAGACAGAGACATCTTGCTTTTGAGCTGCGTTAATTAACTGCTGTTCATTCATATCGTTGTGCACGCGGACAAGGATATGCAAACCTGCATATTCTCCTGACACCGTGATGTTTTTGTTAAACTCCTTCTGTAAAGCTGCTAAAAGAGTACCGTGTTTGAGTTGATAAGCAGTTCTCACTCTTCTTAAATGCTTACTCCACTCTCCGTTTTTCATCATCAGTCCGAGCGTCCACTGATGAAGGGCTGGAACAGCTTGCTCGTATAAAGAAAAACGTTCATGATATTCCTTTAGAAGCACTTCCGGTAATACAAGGTAGCTGATTCTTAAAGAAGGCATAAAAGATTTTGAAAATGTCCCTGTATAAATGACGCGCCCTTTAGTATCCAAGCTTTGCAATGAAGGAATGGGACTTCCTTTATAACGAAATTCTCCGTCATAATCATCTTCAATAACAAAGCCATTGCAGTCATTCGCCCATGTAAGAAGCTCTATTCTTCTTGAAACAGGCATGATCATTCCGTATGGAAACTGATGAGATGGTGTGACATAAACAGCGCGTGCTTGGCTATCATAAAGCTCTTGGATGTTTATGCCTCTGTTATTAAGTGACACAGGTTTTAAGGAGAATCCATGCTGCTTAAATACAAAGCTAGCCCCGTCATAGCAAGGATTTTCAAAGGCAATATCTCTGATGCTTGGCTTTAACATCTGCGCTAGCAAACTGAGTGATTGCTGAGTACCTGTTCCGATAATAATTTGATGTTTCGAACAAACCACTCCTCTTGACTGATAAAGGTACGTCGCAATTTCTTCTCGCAGTGATTCTTCTCCTTGAGTTTCTTGGTACGTGAACAGCGCTTCTTTATAAGTTTGAAGACTTTCATTGTATCGTTTTTTCCACTCATTCAAGGGAAACAAACGGCTATCAACTTTTCCATAACGAAAATCATAGGTACACGACTTTGTGTCTGAGTGAGGTTGTAAAAATACAGTCGGCTTTCTATCTGTTTGCAGTAAATCAAACTGTGTATTCGTTACGTACAGTCCACTTTTGGGCTTGCTTTCTACATATCCTTCAGCTAAAAGCTGCTGATAGGCCATATCTACAGTATTTCGACTTACGTTTAAGTAATCAGCAAGAGACCGGATAGAAGGCAGTTTGTCATTTACTTTCACCCTGCCGGATACAATTTCTTTTTTTATATATTCATATAGCTGGTGATATAAAGGCATATCATTCCTTCGGTTTAATAATGGTGTGAACTTCACGCTAGCTCCTTTCATCTGTCCCTATCTTATTTTTTAAATCTGGCTCTTTTAGAGGGGATACATTTCTTTTACTATAAGTGTAGATCATCTGATTAAAAAGGAGAAGATTTAATGACTACTATTACAATTCGTCAAGCTAATGCTGCTGACATGGAAGCACTTATTTCATTAATGAACGAATACATTGTTGATTTTTACAAGCGCCCTCAGCCTGCCAAAAAACAGCTGAGAAATTTAATTGATCACTTGTTTCAACGTCCCGATACTGGCGTTCAGTTTATCGCGACTCAAAATGACGAGGCAGTAGGTTTTTCAACGCTTTATTTTACATTTAGCACCACGCGTGTAAAGCCTGTAGCGATTTTAAATGACTTGTACGTTACTGAAAAAGCAAGAGGTCAAAAAATTGGGGAAAAGTTATTTTCGATTAGTCACCAGTATACAAAAGAACATCAGTATGCAGCCATGTCTTGGGAAACGGCTTATGATAATACAAGAGCTCAAACGCTTTACAGAAAAATGGGAGGAAATGTAACGAACGGTGAATGGATTCACTACGACATTTCAAACGACATCTTATAATATTTTTCCATCCATAAAGTTTTAACACGTTCTTAACACTCCTTTCATAAATGTGTTTTATGATGAATACGACAAATAAATCAGTTTCTGTATGTATTTGTCACATTCTCTGTTAAAGTTTTCACAAAGTGTTCAAACTTTTGGTGAAAACGCTTTCTATTTTTGTGTATAATAAAAATATGCAAATGAAAATGAATGTTACAGCTCGTTAATCATACACATTTTAAATATGGAAGGAGTTTTGAAAATGATTTTAAAAGCATTAAGAAAAAACGGGGCCGTTACAATTAACTATTATAAAAACGGTTTGCTTCAAACGTTTAAAGGAAAAGTACAGCGCCTAGATTTAACAGACCAAACGCTTTCATTAAAAGATGAACAGCAAAATACTTTCTCTATTCGCTTATCGGGAATTAAAGAAATTTATTGATGAATAGTTTACAGTAAAAAAGAACATGATGCTCATTCTGCTTTGCAGAAGTCATCATGTTCTTTTGATTTTAGCTTTATTTAGCTGATGTTTCTTCTTTCCCGTACATATATTTCGAAGGGTCGACTGTTTGGAAATCCTTCAACTTGTGGAAACGAAGTAAGTCTCCATAAAGCACTTGATCAGATAACTCCAGTTCTTTCGCTACCTTCTGTTTATAAGCTTTCATTTGATTATTTTCTTTAAGCGCTTGGCCTGTCTTAGAATCATAATACGTTCCATCCACTAGTGTATATTTCGGAGATACGTAGTTGCCATTGCGGAACGCTACTACATCATCATGACCTTTAGAAAATAAATCTGTACCAAATTGGATAAACTCTTTGCTGTCAATCCCTACTAAATGAAGAAGAGTTGGCACAACATCAATTTCTCCACCGTACGTATGATTAACTCCGCCTTTTACTCCAGGAACGTGAATGAATAGAGGTACACGCTGCAGCTGAGCATTTTCATAAGGTGTAATTTCTTTTCCCATTACTTTTTCCATTGCCGCATTATGATTTTCAGAAATACCGTAGTGATCTCCATAAATCATAATCACAGAATTATCATAAAGCCCAGAAGCTTTCAGTTCTTGGAAGAAAGATTGCAATGATTCGTCTAAATAACGAGCCGTTTGGAAATAGCGGTCAACTGTCGCATCGCCCGTGTTAGCTGGCTGTATGCTTGCCTCATTGTTTCCAAGTAAAAATGGAAAATGGTTTGTTAACGTAATTAAATGCGCATAAAACGGCTGTGGTAAAGACTGCAGCATTGGAACAGATTCTTTAAAGAACGGTTTGTCTTTTAAGCCATAATTAATTTTATTTTCACCCGTCATATTGTAATAACTTGCATCAAAAAACTTATCCACACCGAACTGCTTGTAAATTTCGTTACGGTTCCAAAACGTCTTATAGTCTCCGTGCAGTACAGCGCTCGTATAGCCAGCTTTTTGATCTAAAATAGCTGGTGCTGCCTGATACGTATTGCTTCCTTTTAGTACAAAGGCAGAACCTTGAGGAAGGCCGTATAGAGAGTTGTCCATCATCAGCTCAGCATCTGATGTTTTTCCTTGTCCTGTTTGATGAAAGAAGTTATCAAAATACGTAAAGTCATTTCCATGGGCCAACGAATTTAAGAACGGTGTCACTTCCTGGCCATTTAATTTGTAATCAATTAAAAAAGACTGAAATGATTCCAAATGAATTTTAATAATATTTTTCCCTTTAGCTTTTCCGAAGTAAACGGAATTAGGCTCCGCATAGTGACTGTTTTTAAAATTAACGACGTTCGTTAAGTCATTGCTGCTTGCAAAAGCTCGCTGTTTAGAGTTTTGAGCAGTCTGAACACCGTCATACATCGTATAATTATAGGCGCCTAAATACTTTACTAGATAATTGCGGTCAAAAGTTCGAGATAGAAGCTGCGGGCGATCAATTTCTGCTAATGTTAAGTTGACAGAAAAAACCATGAATCCTAAAGAAAGAATGGTTACAGCATTCTTAACCGATACTTTTTCATTATGCCAGTCAATTTTTTTACTAAAAAAGAAGAAAAGATAAATAATAAAATCAACAAAATAAAAAACATCATGTGCTTTTAATAAATCCATAATGCTTCCGCCCATACTTCCTGCATTACTTGTCTGCAACAGTGTGGGAAGAGTTACAAAATCGTTAAAAAAACGATAATAGAGAATGTTGCTGTACAACAGCAGCGTCATGATGAAACTGCCTGCAAGAATCCAAGCTCCTGCTTTCTTTCCTTTAAAAAATAAGCCGATTCCTAAAAAAATCAGCACTGAACTTACAGGGTTTATAAACAGCAGCATTTGCTGCATTACGCCGCTTACGCCTAAGTTAAATTCAGTTTTATAAGCCACATACGACTTTATCCACATTAAAACAGCGGCTAATATGAAATAGTGCAGCGGCTTAGAAACGATTCGCTTCATTTTGATTTTCCTTTCTCGATTAGTTTATGAGTAGATTCACAAAGAACATATAGAAAACCTTTATCATTATACTCATAGAAAATGAAAATTAAATGAAATCCTAGCCTTCACAACTATAGATAGATTCTTTAAATTCATCTACTAGTTTACCTAATACCCACAAATAAATAAACTAAAATCACCTTTTTTATCATAAAACCCCTCCTCTCCTCATATACTGTATTCTGTTGCAACACCCGCACTGCAAACTTGTGCATTTTTTCACAATTTATCTACAAACTATTCTCATCTTGCTGTATAATAATAATTCTGCCTTGAGCATTCTCCAAATTCTTATGCTTAAGCCACAGCTTTCTTTTCATAACAGATGCACACATGAAAGGAGATGAATAAATGATTTTAAAAGCGTTAAAGAAAAACAAACATGTAACCGTGAATTATTACGAAAATGGCCTGCTTCAAACCTTCAAAGGAAAAATCCAAAATTTAAACCTAACCGACCAAACCCTCTCCCTACGAGATGAAAAACAAAACATTTTTTCCATTCGTTTGTCTGGCATTAAAGAAATTTATTAACAAAAAAGATCCTGAAGAATTCTTCTAGGATCTTTTTTGTATTTTTTATCCATTATATATTGAAAAATCATCCAATTGATGTTAAATTAACTTTACATAATGTTAAATCAACTTAACAAATTTATTAAAAAGGCAGCGGGTGATCATATTGACTCTTATTAATCACGTAAAAGAGCTTAGAGCTAAACATGGATATACGCAAGGAGATTTAGCTGAAAAAGTTGGAGCCACTCGCCAAACCATTGCAGCTATTGAAAAGGGAAATTACGTTCCTTCCCTACTACTTGGTTTAACAATTTGTGATGTCTTTCAATTAAAAATGGAAGATGTTTTTACACTTCAAAAGGAGGAGAAAAATGTTGAGTAATGTTATTAAATCTTATTTGTTGAATGTAGTGTCTCTGCTATGCGTAGGTTGGTTTTTATATGATTTTTTAAGCCTAAATATTCAATTTAGTGAAGTTATGAACCACCCTGAACCCCCGTGGGAAATTACCATGTCTATAGGCTCTTTCGCTTCTTTAATTGTGCTTTTAATCGTGTCCTTTTTTTACTACCGAGCGCGTAAAAAGACGAAGAACGTTTCGCCTTTATTATTTCCTTTTGAATTTGCAGAGGAAGATGAACGTGAAAAGATGATAACAGCAGAAGCTTGTAAAAAAGCCTTTGTTTTTCTTCTATTTTCTATTCCTATAGGCGCTATCTTAATCGCTTTTTATCCGCTGTTACCTAATTCTTTTAGCTTCTATCCCATTGCCGTTCTTTTGCTTCTTTCTCTTGTACAGTTAACGGTTTATTACGTATCGATTAGTAAGATTTATCGCTAATTTAAAAAATGGTGCTGTAGCGACAGCACCATTTTTTTATTACAGCATAACATCTCCACTATTTGGTCCCAACGTTTGCCCTGTATAGATATTTCCATCTGGAGAACTCGCTAACAAAACAGCTGTTGGCGCCACTTCTTCCACTGTGCCAAATCGAGGAACAGCTAATTCCTTTTGCTTTTGCAATTTCCACTCTTCATTAATATCGTCTACGAGCTGTGTTTGTATTGGTCCAGGCGCTATACAATTAGCTGTAATATTATATTTTCCAAGTTCGAGCGCAATGGATTTTGTAAAAGCAATCACTCCTGCTTTTGCAGCAGCATAGTGGCTTAATTCTACGCCGCCTTTTTGACCAATTTGAGACGCGATATTAATAATTCTTCCTGATTTTTGCGCTATCATATACGGAACAGCTGCTCTTGTGGTTAGAAATACTGATTTTAAATCAATATTTATCATTTGGTCCCACTGAGCCTCTTCCATATCTTTCAATAGACTTTGAGTTAAAATCCCTGCATTATTTACTAAAACATCAATGGTCTGAAAACGTGAAAGGGCTGTTTGAACCATTTCTTCAACGATCTCTTTCTTTGTAATATCTCCTTCAATAATGACAACTTGTCCGCCATAAGAACTTACGTCCCTACTGAGCTCTTCGATTTCTTGTTGATCTACGCCATAGACGTTTAACACTAAGTTTGCTCCTTCTTTGGCATAAGCAAGGGCAATACCTTTTCCAATTCCTCTTGCGCTTCCCGTAATGATTGCTGTTTTCCCTTGCAGCTTCATGCTAAATCCCCTTTCTTTACTCCAACTTCATTTAAAGAAGGCTGGATCGCTTCTTCCAGCACTTCAATATGCCAATCTCTTCCTACTGTTGTACCTAAATAGTCGTCAGAGAAACGACTATCAATTTCTTTTTGAGGGTGACGTTTTAAATACCATGCTTTCATTAATACAAAGTAACAAGCTATTCCTAGTGGAAAACCAACAATATACATATAATCTAAAAAGTAGATGGCCGCTCCTCCAGCTATGATCCATGAAATCATACCTGCCCAGTTTACGCCACCATCAAATTTATATTGACCTTCCTCTGCATATAGTTCTTCTACATTCAAACGGCGCCTTCTGATAATGTAATAATCACATAACATAATTCCTGCAAGCGCAGATAAAACAGCCCCGTAATACCCTAAAAAGATAAATAATTGATCTAAAATTGCCCAAGGCTGAAACAGTGTTCCTACCACTCCAGCTAGAATAATGCCCACTGTGTATGACACCTTAAAGCGAGAACCTGCATTAACAAATGTTAAAGAAGCTGGGATAAGATTAGCAGCAGAGTTAGTAGACCACTGAGCTAACACCACCATAATAAGCACAACAGCCATTACCCATCCTGTAGAAGTTTGTTGAATAACTTCAATCGGATTCCAAAGACCCGTCCCGAGAAAACTAACGGCTCCAATTACACCCATAAAAGTTTGTACGATAGGAAGAGCTGTAAGATGCGGAATATAATTATTTTTATTTCGCTTCAGCCAGCTTCGTTCATTTTTAGGTGCTTTTACATACCTTGTAATATTGGGAATATCTACCGCGAGTGCTGACCAAAATCCCATATTAGCAGCAATCACTAAAAACCAAGTGGTGGTATCTTTTGTCCCAACATAGCTGTACACATCAATTCCTTTATCGTCTGCCATTCCTGCCACTTTAAAGAAAATCCACACTGAAATTAAAATAATAGAAGGTGCAGCAACAACTGCAAAACGATCAATTGCTTTGATTCCCATTGCTGTGTTAATAATTTGTACAACAGCAAATGCTACATACCAAAAGAACCAAGAATCAAATCCTGTTAAACTATGAAAAATGTAATTGATTGCTGTAGCTCCTAAATAGGTTTGAATGCCAAACCAGATTGACGCGATAATCCCTTTACTAACTGCCGGAATATGAACACCTTTAATTCCAAAAGGAGCGCGTAAATAAGCAGCAAATGAAAGACCGTGCTCTACTCCAATATCCCCACTTAAGCTTCCAATAATGGCAATGATAATATTAGCAAGTAAGATTGCTCCTGCTAACTTCCATAAAGACATAGAGTCAATTCCATTTGCACCAATTTGAAACGTTGCAATAATAACAGCCATCCCCACCCAAATATTAAAGAAACCAAACCCTGAAATGACACGCTGTTTTGCTAATGTTGGTACAATATCTTTCGAAATCAATGAGTTTTTCAACTAGCACTCCTCCTATTAACAAAATAGTTAGTTTTCTACAGACATTACTTTGACGGTTCTTTATACATGTCATTCTGTAAATCTAAAAGATAGGGAATTGCTTTCCTCTGTTCTTCTACTTGTACTAAATCAATTTCTGCCACAATGACTTCATCTTCTTTTGTAGCTTCTGTTAATACTTTTCCTTGAGGGTTTATAATTCGACTTCCTCCTCCAAACACTGTTTCATTCTTTTCTGTGCCCGTACGGTTTGATGCAATAACAAAGCAGCCGTTCTCTAAAGCCCTTGCTTTAGTCGCTATATCCCACGCATACCTTCTTAAGGAGCCAAATGCAGAAGAATAAATCAACACGTTTGCTCCTTTTAACGTGAGCACGCGCGCACCTTCTGGAAATCCTACTTCATAGCATATTTGCATGCCCAATGTTACTTCACCTAATTGAGTGACCTCGTATCTGTCCCCTTTTTGAAACCTTTGCTTTTCTTGATCCCATAAGTAAATTTTTCTATATGTTCCTTGAATTCCGTCTCTGTCTACTACTAGACATGTATCGTATATACGATCATTCTTTTTTTCTAAAATGCACCCGGCTATTGTCACATTGAACTTCTGTGCAGTCTGAACAAGCCATTCACTCGTATAACCCGGAATATACTCAGCATATTGCCAGTCTTTTTCCTCTACTCGATATCCTGTATTAAATAGTTCTGGCAATACAATAAATGAAGCACCTTTTAAAACTGCTTGTTCAATTAAATGATATGCTTTTTCCAAATTACTGCCTGGATTTCCAAGCTCACAATTCATTTGAACAGCAGCTGCGATAAATGTTTGATGTTTCATTTTATTACTCCTCCTACATTCAAAACGTAATAATCGGTTTAATAATTTGGTCTTCCGCATGTTCAAATAATCTATAAGCTTCAATTGCTTCATCAATAGTAAATCGATGTGTAATCATCGGCTTTAAATCCATACGCTCTTGAATAACTAGGCTCATAAGCTGCTGCATACGTTCTCTTCCGCCGGGACACAAAGTCGTTACAATTCGGTGATCTCCCATTCCGCTTGCAAAATGTTCAATTGGAATCTCAACATGCCCCGAATATACGCCTACGCTTGAAATACAGCCTCCGCGTCTAATTACTTTTAAACACTGTTGAAACGTTTCTTCTTTTCCTAGAGCTTCAATAGCAACTTCTATTCCTTTATTTCCTGATAGCTTCATTATTTCTTCCACTACGTTCACTTCGTTAAAGTTTAACGTCACGTCTGCTCCCATCTTTTTAGCCAAGCCTAGGCGCTGGTAATTCCCATCTATTCCAATAATGAGGCTAGCTCCTTTTAATCTGGCCCCTGCAATAGAACAAAGCCCTACAGGGCCACACGCAAAGACTGCCACTATATCTCCTATTTGAATTTGTGCGTTTTCAGCTGCAGCAATTCCAGTTGAAGCGATATCCGTTAACAGCAGTACATCTTCATCGGATAATTCATCCGGAATTTTAGTTAAGTTGTACTGTGGAAAAGGCATCTTAAAATACTCTGCATGCGTTCCATCTATCGTATTTCCTAAGCGCCATCCTCCTGGAGTTTTAAAATCCCCTTCTGGCCCTATGCACTGAGAAGATAAATTTTTTTGACAATAATAACACGAACCACAAGGTGTACAAGATCCGCACATAACGCGTTCTCCTACTTTTATTCCTGTTACTCCTTCCCCTACCTCATGAACAACTCCTACATGCTCATGTCCTAACGTTCGATTTTTTTCTACTTTATGTTCGTCGTGTAAAATATGAATATCTGTTCCGCAAATAGTAGTAGACGTTGTTTTAATGACTACTTCTCCCGCTTCTGCCTTTGGAATTTCTTTGTATTGAAGCCCAACCTGTTTATGACCTTGATAAACAACTGCCTTCATAAAACCAGCAGGAGCTTGTTTACCTTTTTCAACTTCTTTTTTAATAGCAACCATATCCTATCCTCTCCTTTATCAATTAGCTAGCTTATTTTCCTAATTGCAAGATGCATGCCAATTTAGAAAAAGAGCGGCGTAGCTGTTTTATATTCGTTAAGAACTTGTTTTGTATGCAGAGGAACATATAAAATTCTGCAATATATGCGGCGTTGCATAATAAAAAAGAAGTCTACCTCCTTAAAAGGAAAAGATAGACTTCTTTTGAACCCTTACTATTCGTTTAACTTTTGAAGCTTTCGACTAATGGTTGATTGATTTACTTGCAGTGCATCGGCAATTTTTACTGTAGAGGAATATTTTTGTTTAGCTAGACGCAAGAGCTGTTTTTCAGCCATTTCCATGCATTCTTTCAGAGGAAGGATGTCTAGCACCTGTACCTTATCTCTATTAGATGATAAGTTTGTAATTTCTTCTGGCAAATGCAAATGCTGAATTTCATCTCCATCTGACATCACAATGAGTCTTTCCACAATATTTTGAAGCTCCCTTACATTTCCTGGCCAGTTATATAGTTCAAACGCTTCGGCCGTTTCAGCTGACAGCGTCTTTTTCGTTAAATATTTTTGATTAAACTGTTCAATAAAATAAGAAGCTAAAGGCAAAATATCTTCTCTGCGCTCGCGAAGCGGTAAAATCGACAGTGGTATAACGTTTAGTCGGTAGTATAAATCTTCACGAAAATTCCCTTTTTGAACGTCTTCATGCAAGTTTCGATTGGTGGCTGCAATGATTCGCACATTAACTGCAACTGGCTTCACTCCTCCCACCCTCATCACTTCTCGTTCTTGAAGAACTCTTAGTAATTTCACTTGAAGGGCTAGAGGCATCTCCGCAATTTCATCTAAAAATAACGTTCCTTTGTTAGCTAACTCAAAAAGTCCCATTTTCCCTTCCTTTTTTGCTCCTGTAAAAGCTCCTCCTTCGTAGCCAAAAAGCTCTGATTCTAACAAGTTCTCAGGAATAGCTCCACAGTTGACTTTTATAAATGGACTGTTTTTTCGATCACTCGTTTCATGAATGAGGTTGGCGACCATTTCTTTTCCAACCCCTGATTCACCTAGAATAAGCACAGTAGAATCTACATTGGCAACTCGTCTAGCTAATTCTAGAGTCTTCTCCATTTTTTTGCTGTAAGAAATCAGTTTTACCTTTTCTGTTTTATCTTTTTTCAGTTCCATAAGTTCTTGTTTGTAACCTGCAATTAACCGCTTCATCTCACTGATTTCTGACTGCATTTGACTCACTTCAGTGATATCTCTTGAGGCATTAATAACCCGGATAACTTCTCCTTGTTCATTCTTTATAGGCGTTCCTACAACCATAAGTCTTCTGCCTTCTTTAGTAGTCTGAATAGCAGAAACTTTTTTCTTTTGTTCTAATACTAATCGTGTAATAGACGGTGTATAGATTCCTTCTTTCTCCAGATCAATAACGTTTCTTCCTATTAATTCGTTCTCTTTTTTTCCCCATAGTTCCAAACAAGCTGAACTTGCTCTAATCGTATTTCCCTCGCCATCTGACACGTACATTACGTCATAAGAAGTTTCAAAAATAGCTTTTAAGTCCATACTTTCCGATTTGTACTTTTCATATTCAGTTATGTAGTCATCCATTATTAAGACCGAAACTAACTCTAGTTCGCTCATATAGAAAAATTGTATATATTTGTGACCTTCTATTACTTGAATATGCTCTTCGGCGTTGTTCTCTTGATTGAAGCACCTTCGGACTTGTTGCTTTATCTCTTCACTCTGATAGAAAACATTTGGAAGTGACTCTGCACTTTTATTTGCAATTCTAATTTGTAAATCCTTTTGATAAATAACAATAGAAAAGGGAAATTCCTCAATTAACTCTTCTATTGCTCGTATAGATGTATGCTGTACCATATGAAGATTTGAATTCGACAAATTACACTCACCCCAACCATCAGATTTTTCAATTACTCTTAAAAATAATATCATATCATTAAGAATCTTCTGAAATCTATGCAAAAAAACATATTTTTTATGCTTTTACGCATATTTCCTCCTGTTTTTCTACCATAGCTTCTTATTAAAACGCTGATTGTTCCTTTTTTATACTTGGCACACTTTTTGCAACAACTCTTAATAAGAAATCATAAAGAAGAAGGAGTGGTTCACTGTGGGCAAAAAAGAAATTTTAGTAGCTTATGGAGTAGATGTAGATGCTGTCGCTGGTTGGTTGGGATCATACGGAGGCGAAGATTCTCCAGATGATATATCTCGGGGGTTATTTGCAGGAGAAGTGGGAGCACCTCGATTATTGGATTTATTTGATAAGTATCAGCTAAAAACCACTTGGTTCATTCCGGGTCACTCTATCGAAACGTTTCCCGAACAAATGAAAGAAGTTGTCAAACGAGGACATGAAGTAGGAGCACATGGCTATTCTCATGAAAATCCTATTGCAATGACTCCTCAACAAGAGGAAGAAGTCTTATTAAAATCGATTAAATTAATTGAAGAACTTTCGGGTAAAAAACCGACAGGCTATGTAGCACCTTGGTGGGAATTTTCTAATGTAACAAATGAACTGCTGCACAAACATGGCATTAAGTACGACCACAGCTTAATGCATAATGACTTTTCTCCTTATTATGTAAGGATTGGTGACAGCTGGACAAAAATTGATTATGCAAAAAAAGCAAATGAATGGATGAAACCGCTCATAAGAGGAGAAGAAACGGATTTAATAGAGATTCCTGCTAACTGGTATTTAGACGATCTTCCTCCAATGATGTTTATTAAAAAGTCACCTAACAGCCATGGCTTTGTAAATCCGCGCGATTTAGAGGAAATGTGGAGAGATCAGTTTGATTGGGTATATGAGAATATGGACTATGGAGTCTTCACGATGACTATTCACCCTGATGTGAGCGGACGTCCTCAGGTACTAAAAATGCATGAACGTTTAATTCAACATATCAGTTCTCATGAAGGTGTTAGATGGGTGACATTCGATGAAATTGCAGATGATTTCGCAAAACGAAACCCTCGCAAAAAAGCGGTTGAAGCTAAACAATTATAAAAAGCCGGATCCGTTCATATTGAACGGATCCCCTACTTTACAGGGAGGAATAAACATGTGCATCTTATGCGGCGAATTTATTATGCAAGTCCATTGGACCGATTGCACAGATTCCACAGATACAGAAATAACAGTTGGAAATCAACAGCGGATTAGACAGCGTAGCCGCCTTCACCGCGCCAACCTTTGTAATCAACTTCTGAGCCATTATCGCCTGACGTTAGAGGAATGGAACGGCAGCAAGTTTATTTTACGAGATGCAAAAGGCAATGCTGAAATTGTTCATGACCTCGGAACAATTTGGCATCATGTAGAAGCAATGATCGGATACCCTATTGATCCACTAGATGGAAGTTTATTGGATAAAATAGCAGAAAGGAGTTCCGCTCAATGAAAGCTCATGGAAAAAAAGCGATAACAATTGTAACAGGATGCTTAGGATCCGGTAAAACAACCTTGTTACAGCATATTTTAAAAGAACCCTCTATTAATAACAATACAGCAGTTATTGTTAACGAATACGGAAAAATTGGTCTCGACCATCACCTCTTGCGTCAGGCTGAGGAACGAACGATTTTACTTAAAGGAGGCTGCATATGCTGCAATTCGCGAGCAGACCTAGAAGAAGAGCTGAAAGAGCTGTTATATGCAGACGAAAGCGGAGAATCTCATTTTGAGCGTGTCGTGATCGAAACCACGGGAATGGCAGATCCTTCTCCTATTTTATTTACGATTTTAACCAACCCTCTTTTACAGCATCGGTACATAGTTGATTGTGTGATCACTACAGTAGATGCAAAAAATGGTATGCTGCAGCTTCAGAACAATCCAGAAATAATTAAACAAATTACCGTTGCTGATAAAATTATTTTAACCAAAACAGACATTTGTTCACCCGAAGAGCACGATGCTATATTGACACATATTCAGTCTCTAAATCCATCGTGTGTAATCATACCTGCTGTACATGGAAAGGTAGATCCTTTTATTATCCAAGAAGCATCTAATGTAGATCGCTTAAAAGTTATTCATTCTTTACCTTCACCTGTTACACATCCCAATTCAAATGTATCTTCTATTTCGTTTTCGTTTTCACAGCCTCTGGACTGGACAGCATTCGGGCTATGGCTGAGCATGTTACTTCACGCGAACGGTGAAAAGGTAATGAGGGTAAAAGGCATGCTGGACGTTGGAGAAGAAGGACCCGTTGTGTTAAATGGCGTTCAACATATTATTCATCCTCCGCAGCATTTGAAGCAATGGCCATCACACAATCGAGAATCTTACTTAATTTTTATTGTGCGAGATATAGACACAGCTTTAATCGAACGATCGTTAAAAACATTTCAGCAGTTTTTACATACCATTGTTAACACATGTGAACTTTCTACCATTTATTAATTAGTTAGAAGCCTTATTCTGCATGGAATAAGGCTTCTTTCTATTCCTCTCATAAAAAAATTCGTCAATTTAAATTCCACCAGCCTATTTCACTATTTTTTCATTTTTTCTGTCTATATTGAACTATAACAATTGAACGATGTATGTTACCTTCCACTTCAGTTTTTCTTCAGTGTTCAGTTGCAAAATAGGAAAGATAAAAGGAGCATATCAATGGCAGCTAATAAATGGACAAAATGGATGGTTGGTTTATCGAGCGTTGCTGCATTTACAACATTTGTAGGGCTTTCTCAAAAATATGATCAAACAAATTCAACATCTACAGCACTAAATAACGATACATCCACCAATAATTCATCGCAAACTCAAACGGAAGATGAGACGGATCTATTTCCAGATTCAGGATCTGAATCCAATACGGACAATGGAACTAACGGGCAAGATCAATGGTCAAATGACAGTTCTAGCAAACAAAGTGATCAATGGTCAGACGATAATTCAAGCAGTGAAGATGATCAGTGGTCAGACGATGATTCGAGTAATCAGCAAGATCAGTGGTCAAATGATGATTCCACAAGTGGTCAGGATAATTGGGGCAACAATAATGATTCTTCTATGCAAACAAGACCTTCTTAAGGATGTGATGAAATGAACTACTCATTTAAAGCGATGAATACCACATTTAATGTATATCAGCTTGAAACACCTGTCAGCCAAAAAGTAGAGAGCTGGTGTTATCTTGTAGAAGAAACCCTAAGCCGCTTTCTTCCAACAAGCGAGCTTTCACAGCTTAATTCGCTGAACGGAAGATTATTTCTACCGTCAAAAATGCTGTATGAAGCTGTAAAAGCAGCCTATTACTATTACAATGAGACAAACGGAATTTTCAACCCATTTCTGTATCATTCTATTCAAACTCTAGGATATGACCAAAGCTTTGAACAACTGCCTAACAATCAGCTACCTCAAGAAGTAGCAGCTTTTGATGCTGTTAACCCTATTATGATTCATAAAGGAATGAGAAGTATTCAGCTTGCTTCTAATATCGGTCTGGATTTAGGAGGAATCGCAAAAGGTTGGAGCATTCAGCAAATGGCGAATCAATTAAAGAAAAAAGGAACTTCACTTGGAGCAATCGATGGAGGCGGAGATATTGTAACGTGGGGGCCCGCTAGCAAGCACTGGTCCATTTCTCTCTCTCATCCATTTGATGCATCAAAAAATCTCACGACCATTAAAGTAAAAAGCAACAGCGGTATTGCCACAAGCAGTGTAGGCAAGCGTTCGTGGAAAGTGAACGGACACACTCACCATCATATTATTGACGGCAGAATCAGCAAGCCTAGTTCATCAGAGCTTCTGCAAGTAACGGTCGTTTCAGAAGACTTAACCATTTCTGAAGTCTATGCAAAGTGCATACTTATTCTCGGCTGGGACGCTGGATTAAGGTTAGCTAAAATGCATCACCCTTCTTTAGAAGTAATTGCGGTTACAAAAGAAGGCAACGTACTAATCGAAAAACATGTGAAAGGTCAGGTATACCATTATGGCTACTCTCCTCGCGCAATTTAGTGCTCATTTTCCCGTATGGAACACCATTCGGGCAGCCGGCTTAACTTCTTATTTACTAATGTTTGTATCGGTTGCCGCTGGCATTTCTCACAGCTTTTCGTTTTTTAAACCAAAACGAAAAAAACAGCTTTTGCTGGTCCATCAATCATCAGGGTGGTTTGGGTTATTGTTTGGCATGATTCACGGACTTGTTTTATCATTTGATCAATCTGTTCATTTTTCACTTTCTGACATTTTAATTCCGTTCACTTCCGATTACAAACCGATTAGCACAGGTCTTGGTACTATTTCACTCTACATTTTATTGGTACTAATTATTACATCCGACTTTATAAAACAGCTTGGGAGAAAAGCCTGGAAAGCCATTCATTTTCTTGCTTTTCCAGGCTATTTGCTAGCACTGTATCACGGCATTACTTCCGGAACAGATACACAGCAGCCCCTTATTCTTGGGATGTACAGCATCACTGGCGTTATCGTTTTAATCTTGCTTTTCTTGCGCATTCAACACCAGTCAGCTCCTAAGAACCAAAAAAAAGCTCAGGAAAACTAAAAAACGCACTCTATCATAGAGTGCGTTTTTTCTTATCCGCGTCCTGCTTGGAATGATGGGTACTGTGTCATACCGCCGTCAGCAAAGAGCGTAATTCCTGTTACATAACTCGCCTCTGAAGAAGCTAGCCATGCAGCAACTGCTGCAATTTCTTCCGGCTCTCCGATGTATCCCATTGGAATCATGCTTTCTACATCTGCACGCTGCTCAGGATCAGCAAATTTCTCAGCGTTAATCGGTGTATTAATCGCTCCCGGTCCAATGTTATTTACACGAATACCTTTTGGAGCGTATTCTAATGCCAGTGTTTCAGTCATAAGCTTCATACCGCCTTTACTTGCTGCATAATGAACAAATAATGGCCAAGGAATTTTCTCGTGAACACTCGACATGTTAATAACTGTTCCCTTAATATCATTTTCAACAAAATATTTAATCGCTTCACGGCTACCTAAGAAAGCTCCCGTTAAGTTCGTATCAATTACTTTATTCCAATCGCTTAAAGACATTTCATGAGATGAAACCGGATTTTCTAGTCCTGCGTTATTAATCATAACGTCTAACTTTCCAAATTCTTTAATTGCAGATTGAACTAAATTGATTACATCAGACTCAACTGTTACGTCACCTTTAACGGCAATAGCCTCTCCGCCAACTTTTTTAATTTCTTCTAAAACGCTGTTAGCTTCGTCTTCCTTAGAACGATAATTCACAACTACTTTAGCTTTTTCTGTCGCAAAACGAATCGCCATTGATTTTCCCAAACCTGTAGATGAACCTGTTATGACCACTACTTTTCCTTCTAAATCTTTATACATTGTTAATACCCTCCTAGTTAGCTTTTGGCGAGCCCTAACATGACTCCTGCTATGATGATCAGTATAATTCCAATAATAATCCCAATCAGCTGACGCTTCGTTTTCTTCTCACCTAAAATAATGATCCCGCCTAATGTTGAAATGACGATTCCCATTTGGGAAAGCGAAAAGCTTGTCGCTACGCCTACTTTAGGTTGTGAGATGAATAAAAACATATTACCAGCGGCCCAAATAAGACCTGGGATAATGTTGCGAATTGCATATTTATTAAATGGCTTATGCTTAAACGTCAGCAATACTCCTCCAATAACCATACCAATTGCTTGAGGTAATAAAGCCGACCATCCGTCTACATTAAATAGACGGGCTACTACAACATAAACTAAATAACCAACGGTTGAAATTAATAAAATAACAATTCCTTTTTTGAAGTTTCCTTTTCCTTCTTCAGCCTCTTTCTCTTCTTTGCTTTGAAGTGATGCTAAAACAATCCCTACAATAATAAAGATAAGAGCGAGCACACCAAGAATGATTGAAGTTTTTGTAGACCACTCGTGAAACACAATTACTCCAAATAATGAAGTGGAAACTAACTGAAGCCCCGTTGAAATAGGCATCGTTTTAGAAACTCCAATTAAATCAATACTTTTCAGCTGATTACTTTGTCCAACTGCCCAAAATAACCCGGATACAACTCCAACACCAAAGATTAAAGGTGTAAGCGTAGGGTGTACAAAAATATAAATACCGATGGAGAAAATCAAAGCTCCCAATGTGGTTCCAAGCGTTTGACTATAAGGTCCTCCGCCTAATTTCACATTGAAAAGCACAATGCTTCCCCAAAATATGGCTGGTAAGACGGCTAAAAATATGTCCATGTTTCAAAACCTTCCTGTGCTAAAATTAAATGTCAAAGTGCATATTCCCCAATTTTTCCGCCATTAATCCTTTTTCAGGGACATTTTATGAATTAATGACCGCACGAAATATTCTTTGGATAGCGAAAACTGTATACCTTAATTTGTTCTAGGAGAGAAAAAGATATACTTTCTAACGCAAAAAAACAGCTTTTCCAAATAAAAGCTGTTCTGTATGATTTAATTTATTTTTAACATATAGCGATTAATAGGTCTCCCCACTCTGCCGTATTCAACTGATAATTTCAGCTCGTTTTCCTGTTCTAAAAACTCTAAATACCTTCTTGCTGTAACACGCGCAATTCCTACGCCGTCCGCCACTTCTTCAGCAGAAATCGGATGATTTTGTTCGGCAAGATATTGTTGTATCCTCCTTAACGTAACCGCATTTAGCCCTTTTGGAAGCAAATCGGGTTTTTCTTCGAATTGTTGAAACAGCATAGAATCTAATTCAGACTGAGTAATATGTTCTTTTTTACTTATTTTAACTTGAAAAGAACGATACTGTTCAAGCGCTTGCTTCATTCGCTCAAACTTGAACGGCTTCATAATATAATCCACCGCGCCGTATTGAAGAACTTTCCGTACCGTTTCAATATCACTTGCAGCCGTAACTGCTATCACGTCTGTTTTATAGCCATTTGCTCGAATTTGCTGTAAGGTGGTTAAGCCATCTTGACTAGGCATATACATATCAATGATTGTTAAATCAGGCTGATGCTGTTTAATGAGCTGTATACCCTCTAAACCATTCGAAGCTGCCCCGATAACGATGAACCCTTCAACTTGTTCAATAAATTGGCGGTTCACTTCTTGTACCATAGGATCATCTTCTATGAGAAGCACTGTCCATTCTTTTTTATTCATTTCCCACTCCCCCTATAAAAAGAATGTAATGATAAAAGTGGTTCCAACATCTAATTCTGACTCTACTTCGATCTGACCGTTTCCTTTTTCAACAATTTGTTTTACTAAATGCAAACCAATTCCTCTATTTTCCTTTGCTTTAGTTGAAAAACCTTCATCAAAGATTCTCTCTATTTGATTCTTATTCATGCCGCATCCGTTATCTTCAACTAATATAGAAAGAATGCCGTCACTTTGTTCCATACTTATATAGATCTTCCGTTCACGACGCTCCATATGCTGATACGAATCAAAAGCATTCTCAATTAAGTTACCAATAATAATTACAAAATCATGATGATCTAAGTAAGGAGGAAATGAGTGAAGCTCGCTGTGGCGATCGATAGCTAACTCAATTCCAAGTTCTTTGGCACGGCTGACTTTGCTTAACAGCAATCCCGATATACTTTCATCTTTAATATGTTTATGAAGAAATTGGGTGAGCTCTTCTTGCTGTTCAGACACTTGAAAAACGTACTGAAGAGCCTTGTCTTTATTTCCAAGTTGGATAAGCCCTGCAATGGTATGAAGTTTATTCATGTATTCATGGTTTTGAACTCTAAGAGCGCTTACAAATGATTTAACCCCTGTTAACTCTTCAGCTAATTTTTTAACTTCTGTTCTGTCTTGAAAAATAGCGACCGCACCGACTGTGTGATTATTAACCTTAATCGGCACACGATTGCTTAAAATATTTAAATTGCGAACTTGAAGCTCTCGATTATAAACAGGCTGATTAAGCTGCAGAATTTCTGGCAGTCTTGTATCTGGAATCACATCATAGATCTTTTTCCCAATTACCTCATCAGGTACATCCATCATAATTTTCGCTTTATGATTAAAAATAGTGATGTTCTCCTCTTTATCAATGGCAATGACTCCTTCATGCATGGCATTAAAAGTCTCCGTTCGTTCTACAAACAAACGAGCAATTTCATGAGGCTCAAGCTCAAACATCTCTTTTTTAATACGAGATGCAAGCGCCCACGCTCCCCATCCTCCAAAAAAAAGAGCGAGACCTGAGATGAGAAAAATTTCTTTTTTCAAACTTAAAATAACCTCTGTAAATTTCGGAAGAAGGTAGCCTGAGACAACGACTCCTACTTGTTCATGCTGATCGTTTACAACGGGAACAAAAGAACGAATGACCATCCCGCCTTCTCCTTTTGCTTTATCAGTATAAGTATGTTCTGCAAACGCCTGGCCCTCGTCCTCTCCTTTAGAAATTTTCCCAATCATGCTTTGCAAAGGATGAGACAAACGTTCGTGATTCATATTCATCACCACTACATAATAAGCACCGTGAATAATGCGAATCGGCTCTACAATTTGATTAATGTTCTTGCTATCTTTTTCAATTTTTTCTCGAATTTCAGGCATTTCAGCAACTGTTCTCGAAGTGATCAAAGCCCTTTGCTCTAAATCATTTTCTTTTGACTGCACAAAATTATTAATCACGACAATACTTGCTAAAAACAACGAAAAGACCACGATAAAAAAGATTAACCCCGTCATTTTCGTTTGCATCGATAAGCGCATCATAGCGGAACACCTACTGCTGATTGAAGTTTATTTTAATTTTACCACGTTGAGAAATTGCGTGTTAGAATATTTGTAGAGAAAAATTATTGAATCGCGGGGTTGGACATTTTGAAGATGTTTATAGGGGCAAGTATCATTGTTAGCGTTTTCTTGATGATCTATGTTTTTTTGCAGTATACGGTTATAAATCAGGATAATGTGTATCATGACGATGAGCAAAAAGGATTAAATAAGCAAATTGTGATTAATTTTAGCCACGTTGTAGCTGAGAACACTCCAAAAGGCTTAGCCGCTCAAAAATTCGCTGAAATCGTTAATCAAAAATCGGATGGTAAAGTTAAAATTGAAGTATATTCAAACGGTGTGTTGTATTCAGACGACGAAGAACTTGCCGCTCTGCGCCGAAACGATGTACAAATGATTGCGCCTTCTATTTCAAAGCTAACCGACCTTTCCCCTACGTGGCAACTTTTTGATCTCCCCTTCATTTTCGATGATTACAGCGAGGCAAAACAAGTGTTTACCGGGAAAATCGGACAGGATTTGTTGAGTACGCTGCAAGAGAAAAACATTAAAGGGCTTGCTTTATGGAGCAACGGCTTTAAACAAATGACCAGCAATACAAAACCTTTGCTCCATCCAGCAGATTTTCAAGGTCAAACATTTCGCATTATGCCAAGTGAAGTAATCAAAAAACAATTCGAACTTCTTGGCGCTAAGCCTCAGGCTGTCTCGTTTAATAAAGTATATCAATCCCTTGAACGACAGGAATTTGATGGACAGGAAAATACGATTTCTAATATTTATTCAAAACGTTTGTACGAGCTGCAAAAATATATGACCATCAGCAACCATGGATACTTGGGCTATGCTGTTTTAATGGATCAAAAATATTGGGACAGCCTCCCTGAAGATGTAAAACAACTATTAAGTGATGCCATGGTAGAAACAACGAACTGGATTTGGACTCAATCAAAAATGATGAACGATGAACAGCTGCAGCAAATAAAAAATAAATCTGGCATGCGCGTTTATTACTTAAATGATACACAGAAAGCCGAATGGAAAAAGCAGTTTAACTCTCTTTATCAATCGTTTGAAGCCAATGCAACAAAACAAACGCTTGATATCATTCAGCAAATAAAAAATATCGAAAGCAAAAAGTGATGACTATATGTTCATCACTTTTTTTGACCAAAATGACCAAAAAGAACATTATCACCAGAAATATAAATAGTTAAAATTATCAGTTAATATAAGGATAAGAATAATGTAAGCGTTAACAAAAAAATTCTCGAAAGGAGCATTACATATGAAATTAAGTTTTAAAAACCTAACTGTTCAAGTTGTCATTGGTATCCTTCTTGGTATTGCAATTGGCTTTATGTTTCCTGAATTTGGAGCTAAATTAAAAGTATTGGCTGATATCTTCATTAAATTAATTAAGATGGTGATTGCCCCAATTATTTTCTTAACAGTGGTCATCGGTATCGGAAGCATGGGAGATTTAAAGAAAGTGGGACGAATTGGAGGTAAAGCTCTTTTATACTTTGAGATTGTCACTACTTTTGCCTTAGCAATTGGAATTATCGTTGTAAACTTTATCAAGCCTGGGGCTGGCTTTAATATCAATGGCGCAAGCGGAGCTGATGTTACTCAATATACGCAGCAAGCAGCTGAAGCGGAGCATGGCTTTATGGAGTTTATCATGGGAATTATTCCAGACAGCGTATTTGGCGCAATGGCAAATGGTGAATTATTGCCAATCTTATTCTTTGCCGTACTATTTGGAATGGCTACAGCTACACTCGGCGAAAAAGCGGCTCCTGTCATTACATTCTTTGAACGCTGTACAGATATTTTCTTTGGCATTGTTAATATGATTATGAAACTTTCACCTATTGCGGCGTTCGGAGCGATGGCTTATACGATCGGTAACTTTGGAATAGGCTCTCTTCAAAAACTCGGTTTCTTAATGGGATCTGTTTACATTACTATGTTCTTATTTATTGTATTTGTACTTGGAACCATTGCTAAGATTTATGGATTTAATATTTTTAAATTCATTGCTTTTATTAAAGAAGAAATTCTACTTGTATTAGGTACGTCTTCTTCGGAATCTGCACTGCCAAAAATGATGGACAAAATGGAGAAGTACGGATGTTCAAAATCTGTAGTAGGACTTGTCATTCCAACTGGTTACTCATTTAACCTAGATGGAACAGCAATCTACTTATCCATGGCTGCTATCTTTATCGCTCAAGCGTATGGAGTCGACCTGTCGTTAATGCAAGAGATTACGCTACTTGGTATTTTAATGCTAACGTCTAAAGGAGCGGCCGGAGTCACTGGCTCTGGATTTATTACACTAGCAGCTACGCTTGCTGCATTCCCAATGATTCCAGTTGAAGGAATCGCGCTGTTAATCGGGGTAGACCGCTTCATGTCGGAAGCTCGTGCCATTACAAACTTAATTGGAAATGGTGTAGCAACTGTAGTTGTATCGAAAATGGAAAATGAATTTCATCCTCCTGTAGAGACGATACAAGACGTTAATTCCGCACCTCCATTAGCTAAATAATAAAAAAGAAGTTGAGACATAGCCAAATGAATCCAATCTAAAGACGAATAAATGGGATACATGAGCTGAACCGCTTATGACACCGCAGTTGATTTCCGTACAAGACTTCGCTTTCCGCGGGCGGCCGATGAGCCTCCTCGTCGCGTACGCTCCTGCGGGGTCTCATCTGTTCCGCTTTTCCCGCAGGAGTCTTCGCCTTGTCCTCCAATCAACTGCTAGAAGGATCTAAACAAATGAAGCCTACGTTCACCACAACAAAAAAACGAACCACCAATCAAAATTGATTAGTGGTTCGTTTTTCATTTCATCTTAAATACTTTTGTCCCAGCCTCTTTTTTAGGATTAATGCGTTTCTTTTTTAGAACGTCCGCTAAGTTTCCCAACAACAACAACTAAAATAGCTAACAAAATAGGAACAATTGTATGCAAATGCGGATTTAACCCTTCTAATACATGTCCTACCGCTTTGTCTTTAAAGATCATTTCACCAGCAGTATAGCCAAGAAGCGCTGCTCCGGCAATGATGATAATCGGGAATTTTTCCATGATTTTCATTAAAAGCTGACTTCCCCAAATGATTAACGGAATGCTGATAACAAGACCAAGGATAATGAGTAGAATACTGCCGTTGGCCGCACCCGCAACCGCTACTACGTTATCTAAACTCATAACAAGATCCGCTATAATAATTGTTTTAATAGCACCTGCTAGAGTTGAATTCGCTTTAATATCTCCGTCATCTTCCCCTTTTAAAAGACTAATCGCAATCCATAGAAGCAGCAGGCCTCCGATGAAATTTAAAAATGGGATTGTTAATAAATATACAGCGACAAACGTTAGCCCTACACGTAATACAACCGCTCCTAATGTACCGAAAACAACCGCTTTGTTTCGATGCTCGTCCGGAAGATTCCGACAAGCTAAAGCAATCACGACTGCGTTATCGCCACTTAGTACAATGTTAATGAGTAAAATTTCTAAAAGATTTAAAATAAAACTCTGATCCATACAAAAACTCCTTGATTGATTTTTATTAGTCTATTTCTCTATCTCTTATTTCATTACTAGAAATAGAGAACTAAAACTCTATCAATATAACCCGTTCTTACCCTTTAATGAAAAGAAGTAGTTATTTCACTAACAGTATTTTATCACTAAAAAGAAATTTGAAATAGGTATTTGTAAAGGAAAAGTCAGTTCATTACAATAAATCAAACCTTATTCTTTATCTTTCATCTGTTTTTCACCATCATTCTCTACTATTAGTAGCAGGAGAGCATTTATAAAAAATAGAGTAATTTTTATAAATAATACAAGCCTCCAATGCTTCTTCATTATTTTGTAGTTTTTCGTCAACTGCGATATAAGAAGGGAGAAAACAGGTATGATTTTAAAAGCATTAAAAACGAATAAATTACTAACTATTAACTATCAAAACAACGGTTTTGTTCAAACGGTCAAAGGTTATATTCAAAACTTAAACTTGCTCGAACAAACTCTTCTATTAAAAGATGAAAATCAGCATGTGCGATCACTGCGACTATCAAGTATTAAAAACATTTATTAATTGAAAAAAGATCCGAACAATGAATCGTTCGGATCTTTTTTCAATTAAATAAAATATTTCTGTCATAGTCTCTTTTTATTTAACTCACTGTATAGCGTGCGATTACTTCTTTAATTGATTCATATACAATTTCAACCATTGTTTTTAATTCTTCGTCCGTCATTGAAAGAATAGGCATCATCGTAATTACAGGACCTAGCTCTCTGATAATTAAACCTTTTTGGCGAGCCGCTAAAATAATATCTCCCATCACTTTTTTATCTTCAAAAATAGACTTTGTTTGGCGGTCTTTGACAACCTCGATTCCTGCCATTAATCCTCTTTGTCTAATGTCTCCCACGTTAGGCAGTTCATAAAGCTTTAATAGATAACGTTTAAAAACTTTCGACCTTTCTTTTACACTACGGATTAACTCTCTTTCTTCTATCAGTTCAATATTTCTAAGCGCTACTGTACAGGCCAATTGATTTCCCGTATACGTATGTCCATGAAAGAACGTTTTATTTTCATCTGGATGAGCTAAAAAAGCATTAAATATCTGTTCGCTTGTTAACGTAGCAGCAAGCGGCATATATCCTCCTGTGATCCCTTTTCCTACACACATAATGTCTGGTACTACGTCTTCTTGTTCACATGCAAACATCGTTCCTGTTCGCCCGAATCCGACAGCTACTTCATCACAAATGAGCAATACCCCGTACGCTTTGCACAGACGCTCTACTTGTTTTAAAAAACCGGGAGGATGAGTAATAATACCCGCTGCTCCTTGCACAAGCGGTTCAATAATCAAGCCGGCTACTTCTTCTCCGTTGTTCTGCAAGAGCTTCTCCAGCTGGTGAATACAGTAAGCTGAAGCTTGCTCTTCGGTTTCGAACCCGTCCATACGGTAGATGTAAGGAGAAGGTGTGGGAATGCGTTCAAACAGTAAAGGCTTAAAGATGCGATGAAATAAATCCATGCCTCCTACACTGACTGCCCCGATTGTATCTCCGTGATATGCCTCATTCAATGAGATAAATTTACTTTTGTTTTTGTACTTTGCAGAGTCGAGATTTTGCCAATATTGATAGGCAATTTTCAACGCAATTTCAACAGCGGCAGAGCCTGTATCAGAATAGAATACTTTCGATAAGCTGCCAGGAGTAATTTCCGCTAGCTTTTTAGCTAACAAAATGGATGGAACGTTTGCCGATCCAAGCAGTGTAGAATGCGCTAATTTCTCCACTTGTATATGTAAAGCTGTATTTAATTCCGGATCATTATGTCCATGCACGTTCACCCATAGAGAAGCGTATCCATCTAAATATTTGTTTCCCGCTACGTCATACAAATAGCTTCCCTCTCCTCTTTCAATGATAAGGGGATTCGATTCACGGTAAGCTTTCATTTGTGTAAAGGGATGCCATACATATTCTTTATCCCATTTTTCCAGCTCAGCTTTTTGATACGACACAGTCAAACACCTCCTGAATATGTTGAATCACACTTTTTTGCCTCACCAATTTCTCAATATATGCTTCTAACTCTTCATCGATATGAGTAAATACAGGTACAGTCATTAAAGAAGAGACTTGAAGCAGCTTTTCAATCGTTCGAACATTGTCTTTATGAATGATACTGCTGTGATTAAAACGATTAAAAATGAGTCCGTTGATTTTAAGATGATGCTCACTTGCATATGAAAAGGTAGAAAGCGCATCGTGAATAGCTCCTAATTCCGTTGTTCCAACAGCAATAACCGGCATTTGTGCATCTAGGATCAAATCTTTTGTCATATAAAACGTTGTTTCCTCTTCAATTAAAGGTACGGCAAGTCCTCCCGCTCCTTCCACGAGTACTACGTCAAATGCCTTTTTTAATTCATTAATGCGCTTTAAGACGATTGAAGGCTCTACTTGCCTATTGCTCAGTTTAATAGCCAAGTGAGGAGACGTCTCTGGCTTTAACTGATAAATACCTGTATTTGCTACTCCGAGCCTTGTTTCAAACCAGTGAATATCTGGATAACCTCCGATTTCATCTTGGTAGCCGGTTTGAAACGGTTTGCAAATTGTCGTTTTTATTCCTAGACGGCTAAGTACTTTATACAAAATGCTTGTCACCAGCGTTTTACCAATATCTGTTCCAGTTCCCGTAATAAAATACGCTTTGCCCACTTTCTTTCCTCCTCTTTTTTCTATGTCTTCATTACCCCGCTTTAGCCCGCTTTGATGATAAACGGCTAAATTGAGGCTTCATTCGGTGAATCAGCACTGAACATAAAATGCACAATAAAAGATCTCCAGGCATTGGCAAAACAGCTCCAAAAAGAAGTGTATCACTCAGTGAAAGTGGCTTTTCAATTATCCATTTCATTGCTCCGTAAAGCCAAACGCACCCGAATACGTACACAATAACCAATGTAGATAAGTTGGCTAAAAAGATAGAAAAAGGTTTCTTTAAGTCATATTTTTGAATAAGGTAGCCGTTCATAAATGACCCTGCAGCATAGCCAATTAAATAGCCAAACGTTGGTTTGAAGATATACCCTAAACCTCCTCCTTCTGCAAAAACCGGAACACCGATTAACCCAATACCTATGTAGCATAGCTGACTATACAAACCTAAACGCGGTCCTAACAGCGCCCCGGCTAAATAGACAGGAACAATTTGAAGAGTAAACGGTATGTAGGGAATAGGAATTTTTATAAATGCACCAATCGCCGTTAAAGCAGCAAATAAAGAAACATACGCCATTGTTCTCGTTTTCATGTTCACCCTCCTTTCTCTGTTCGCTGCTTTAAGTTTGCAATAATCTCTTTTTATTTGTCAACTTAATTTTAATTTAAGTTTACAAATAAAATATAAAAAAAGACGCAAAAACCTGGGCTTTTGCGTCTTTTTGATTTTTATAAAATTACCTTTTTGTCGTCTTTAAGCTGCACTTCTTGACGACTGATAGATAAATCAACTTTCTTTTTTACACGTGCATGATAATAAGCATAAAACAGCAGCGCTAGTGGAATACCGACATACAGTGCCATTCGCTGCTCTGCATCAAATGCCATGCTTCCAAGTACAATCGTATTTAATACTAATGCGATTAAAGGTAATACCGGGTAAAGAGGGACTTTGAATTTTAAATCCTCGATTTGCCCTCCTTGATTTATATATCTTTTTCTAAATGCAAGCAGTGATGCAGCGATTGTAATCCAGCCAATTTGTGCACCTAAACCCGCTGCAGAAATAAGCCATACAAATACTGTTTCTTGAGCAAAGAATCCTGAAAGCAAAGATAAAAGTGCAATGCCTAATGTTAAAAGCAAGGCGTTCATCGGCACACCGCGTTTATTTACTTTCATGAAAGCTGAACTTGCCATGTTATCTTTTGACAATGAATACAGCATACGCGTTGCTGCATAAAGACCTGAGTTAGCTACAGATAACAGTGCCGTTAGGATAACAAAGTTCATAATGTCCGCTGCGTATGGGATACCAATTTGGTCAAATACAACAACAAATGGACTTTCAACTACGCCTGCTTTTTCAAGCGGAATCATCCCCGCTAAGACAGCTACAGCTAGTACAAAAAATACAAGCGTTCTCCATACCGTTTGTTTAATGGCTCTTGGTACAGTCTTGTCTGGGTTTTCACTTTCCCCAGCAGCTACACCGATAAGCTCCGTACCTTGAAATGAGAAGTTAACTGTAATCATCGTAATCAGCACGGCACTAATTCCGTGAGGGAACACGCCGTGAGCCGTATAGTTAGAGAAAAGCGGCGCGCTGTCTCCATTGCTTAATGGAAGAAAACCAAACATAGCAGCTCCACCAAGTACGATAAATAAAATAATAGCTAACACTTTAATGCTGGCGAACCAAAACTCCGCTTCACCAAACGCTTTAGCTGACAGTGCATTTAATGAAAATAATAAAAGCGCAAATATAGCACACCAGATCCATACAGGAGAATCAGGAAACCATCTTTGCATAAGCTGACCTGCTGACAAAAATTCTAATGCAACCGTTACAGCCCAGCCCAACCAATATAACCATCCAAAAGCAAAACCAACGCCAGGGCCAATAAATTTTGTTGTATATGTCTGAAACGAACCAGAAACTGGCATTGCTACTGCAAGTTCCCCTAAGCAAAGCATTGTTAAGTACATAATGAAGCCACCTACGATAAACGAAAGGATAGCTCCAATCGCCCCTGCTTGGCTAATCGTGTATCCTGTTCCTAAAAAGAAACCTGTACCGATAACCCCGCCGAGCGAAATCATAAACAAATGTCTGCTTTTCATCGTCTTTTTTAATTCATTTGTTTGCTGTTGTCCTTCTATCATATTAACGACATTTCCTTTCAACCTATTTATTACGAGATATTACCTAGAAAAAAATTAATAAACCTTTGTTTTCTATGCATATTTACTTACATATTTATGCGGTGTTCTCAATTTAAATGAAACAGCCTTTTGTAATCTTAACATAATGCTCACTAGATTTAAAATGTTTTTCTGCAAAAGTAAAATGAATTTTTCTTGAATAGTGTGATTTCCTTTTACTGTTGATATTCATAAGCGTTTTTCTTCAAATGAATAGATGATACAACAAGAAAAAAGCTGTGCTTTCGAAGACGAAAGCACAGCTTTTTCACTTTTTACCAAACAAACAATCCAACAATCATAGCACTTAATAAAGAAACAGCGATACCGCTCACAAGCAGTTTCCATACGTTTTTTCCAATAATCGTTGATTTACCTTCTGATAACGTAGAATTATACGTACCATAAATCATACCCACCGTACTGAAGTTAGCAAAAGATGTTAAGAATGTTGTAGCAACTGCAATCGTATGCGGTGGAAGTGTATCTAGATTTTTCTTCAAATCCATCATCGCCACGAATTCATTTGTTGCTAGCTTGATACCCATCAGCTGAGCTACGTACATGGCATCATGTCCCGTTAGCCCTAGTAAGAATGCAAATGGACTAAAGATGTAAGAGAAAATCTTTTGTACAGTCAAGCCGTCTACAATAACGCCTAAAATACCGTTAAGCGCAGATGTAAGAGCTACATATCCAATAACCATCGCTAAAATAACAATTACCATGTTCATTCCGACTAACATACTGTTTGAAATGGTAGAGAAAAAGTCTTTTTTCTCTGACTTTGGCGGTACGTAAATCATATCTTCTTCTTTTGTAACATGAACTGGATTCAATAAGCTCACTAAAATAAGCGCGTTTAAACAGTTTAGTGGAATTGCGGTAAACACGTACGTAGCGGGAACCATCGTTAAATAAGCACCGATAATAGATCCGCTAATACTGCTCATACTCATAATTCCAAACGTAAGCAAACGGTTGTCCTTTAACACAGAAAGCTGATTACGAATAACGGCTAATGCTTCCGTATTTCCTAAGAACATCATTTGGATAGCGAAAAAGCTTTCTAATTTAGGCAAGCGAGAAACTTTCGAAATGACCCAGCCTACTTTATCAATAATCCACGTTAAAATACCAAAGTAAGATAAAATATCAAAGAAAGTCACGACAAAGATGATAGGCAGTAATGCACTGAAGAAAAAGTCAACCGTTTGATTTCCCATTACGGATGGAAACGCAAAGGCAATTCCATCGTTGGCACAGGAAATCAGCCAAGTAAAGAACGAAGCAATCTTATTAATGATCCATGTTCCGATTGAAGTTCCTAACATAAACCAAGTAATGAGAACTTCAACGACTAATAGTGAAGCAATCGGACGCCACTTTATTTCTTTCTTTTTAGGAGAACATAAGAAGACGACGCCCATTACTACAAAAACGCCTAATAAATTTAATAAAAAGTACATGCAAGCCACTCCCAGGTGTGTATTTGAAAAACAAAAAAAGCTCTTACTTTTCATAAATTCTGACAATAACAGAAAGTATGAAAAGTAAGAGCTTTGAAAGAAGGCTGTATCTATGATAATACGCCCTTCTTTTTGCTGCTTATATCCAAACTTTCTTGTAGTCTAGTTTTTTACGGTTACTAGGTAGAGACTATCAGACCATATTACTGATAATATACAAGATCGTAATCTTAGCTGTATTCAATTGATATGAACAAATTCTACCCTTTATTTTTTCAATAATCAACACTTTAAAAGTTTTTCGGAATAATAAAATTGGTATGAAAATTCTATTTATTTATCACTTCTTTTGAACTACTCATCGGAAAATCACACAAAAAAAGTGAATTTAATCATTCTTTTAACTCAATTATTTTCCTGTTTTTGAAATAAAGAAATTAATTCTTTGATGAGTATGTTTAAATCTCTACTTCGCTTTTCATTTAACTCCTCACAAAAAACATTTCATTTTTACGACTTGAGACGTAGAAAAAAATAATCCTGCTGTTCGTTGAAATTAACCGGTTTTCATTTTACACTTTATGGTAGAAGAAAACAAATTTAATTATAGGTAGAAAGCGGGTTATAACGTGAAAAAAATATTGGCTTTTATTTTAGTGATAGGTGGTACGGCAGTCCTCTTTTCTACTGCGTTTGCGCCTTCCTCCTGGTC
Organism: Priestia sp. FSL W8-0524; assembly: GCF_038005965.1. Classification (NCBI taxonomy): domain Bacteria; kingdom Bacillati; phylum Bacillota; class Bacilli; order Caryophanales; family Bacillaceae; genus Priestia; species Priestia sp. FSL W8-0524. Next base: position 533,708 of record NZ_JBBOUG010000001.1, on the reverse strand, counting down.
GTTAAGTTCATTCAAGACGTCCAAGTCTGAAGCGGCATTATCAAGTGATATTCAGCGTATTCAAATCGACTCTCCAAGCATTAGTACAACGGTCGTTCCGCAAGATCGTCAAGATATTAAAACAAAAGTAGAAGGTAAAGGACAAGTAGATGTAAAGCAAAATGGAGACACCCTAGTTGTCGCGTATCAAAAAAGTCCCTTTCAATGGCTTTCTATTTTTTCAAACACAAAAGTAACAATCTACATTCCTAAAGATTATCACCATAACCTTGCGCTTAACGTAGGTTCGGGGGACCTTCAAATTGCTACACACCCTGAACAAGCGCTTCAGCTGAAAGATGTTTCGATTAAAGTAGGTTCTGGAAATGCAAGCATTTCAAACTTGATGAGCACCTCTCTTCGTACGGATGTTAATTCTGGAGATTTACAGCTGAGTAATGTTGAAAGCCAAACGGCTAAATTTGCTGTAGGCTCTGGGGAAATTAAAGGAACAAACTATCAAGGAAAACTTCAGGCGCGCATTGGATCTGGTGATCTCTATATGGATTTTAAAAAGCTAGAAGAGGCCGTTTCTGTAGATGTAGGATCCGGAGATGCCGTGCTGGTTCTTCCGAAAAGCGTTGGTTTTAAAGTGAATGGAAAAGTAAGCAGCGGTGACATTAACAACAATTTTAAGTTAAACAATGCAACGATAACAGAGAATGTATTAAAAGGAAAATACGGAAATGGAAAATACCCTATCGATATAGCTGTTTCAAGCGGAGAATTAACCTTGGAATCAAAATAAAGAGGCTAGGACAAAAGTATTTTAACTCAATTGCAAAACGAACCATTAATCAACATATTTGATTAATGGTTCGTTTTTTGTTGTGGTGAACATCGTTTTATCTGTTTCGTTTTTTCTAGTAGTTGATTGGAGGGCAAGCGACGAGGAGGCTCAGCGTCCGCCCGCGGAAAGCGAAGCCTTGCACGGAAATCAACTGCGGTGTAATAAGCAGTCCAACTCATGTATCTCATTTGTTCGTCTTTAGATTCGGTTCATTTAGTTATATCTCAACCTCTTTATTTATGGTCTCACTGCAATATACCATGCTACTCCTACGATTGATCCTATGAATACAACTCCGTAAATAATAGATAAATTCACTATACTTTTCTTTTTCGATTTCCCGTAATCTTCATCTACTTTCTTTGCAGCACTGATCGTACCTGCAAGGGCAGCAACGCCGATAATAATGACAAGAAGCAATGCTAATTTCATTCTTCTCTCCTCCATATTTCGGTGATTGAATAAGACTAAATACCAAGATGTTATTTATTTCATTTTAAGCAGCACAATTTAATTAGAATATGAAAGCGCTATATCTTCTCTTTCTATCATAAAGCTAAATTATGTAAAATCAACCATCCAATCGTGCATTATTTTCCTCCACCACTTTACATACATAAAAAATTCCCGAGCTTTACTGCTCAGGAATCTTTGCCTAATAGACATGACATTTTAAGGTTTTAAAATGACTTTAATGCAGTTATCTTGATGATCATTAAAACTGAAAGACATGTTTTCCTACCAGTACATCTGCCATCTTTACAAAGCGCTTGATTTCTAATACATCATGAACACGAACTATTTGAACGCCTTGTGCAATCCCAGCATATACAGTAGCTGCGGTTCCTTCCATTCTTTCCGTAGGAGGAGCATCCACTATTTGTCCAATAAATCCTTTACGAGAAGTAGCAAGCAGCACCGGATAACCCATATTCGTCAGCTGATCTAAATGCTGAATTGCTTCTACATTATCGGCAGCCGTTTTTCCAAAGCCAACGCCTGGATCTAAAATAATTTGATCGTCGCGAACTCCGGCAGCTTTTGCAATGGAGATGCTTTCTTTTAAATCACTTATCATATCTGTAATCAGATTTGTATAGTTGGGCTCATGACGGTTGTGCATTAAAATAATGGGCACATTATAATCAGCTGCAACTTGAGCCATTTTAGGATCGGCTTTTGCACCCCATATATCATTAATAATATGTGCTCCTGCTTCTAGCGCATGTTTGGCCACTTCCGATTTGTATGTATCTACGGAAATCGGCACCTCTACGCGCTTAGCCACTTCAGAAATAACGGGCACAATCCGTTTAATCTCTTCTTCATCGCTAATTCTTGTATAACCAGGACGAGTTGATTCTCCTCCGATATCAATGATATCTGCTCCTTGCTTTACCATTTCCTCAGCATGAGCAACTGCTTTATCTACATCGTAGTATTTTCCGCCGTCTGAAAATGAATCCGGGTTTACGTTTAAAATCCCCATAATAAGCGTACGATCCGCATAATTCAGCTCATACTTTCCGCATTTAATGACGGATTGAGACGTTAAAGTTGACACTATCCTCAGCCCCTTCGTAATTTGCAAATTAATATATATTTATAAATATCATGTATTTTGAGAATGTCATACCGTTCGTAATTATATCAAAAGTCACCAGTCCTATGTGATTTTTCTTGGAGTTTCTTTCTTCTATAGTGTGAGATAAACATTAAAAGTGAATACACAGATAACATTAAAAATCTCTATCGGGCTTGTCTTCAGGGTCTTTTTTCCTCTTCTCACATCTTTTGTGAGTCTTTTTATTCAAAAAGAAAGGATTCGCATTAAAAGCGTTTAATTTATAGCAATAGTTGGGAATTTATAATTAAGTAACTTCCATTTTTTATGGAATTCATTTTAAGGAGGATGACTATGACTCAACAACCGTTACAAGTCAAATTAATTCCTTATACAATTGAGTCGATTATCGACTCAACAAACGAAACGCCTAAAGGAGTAAGCTTAATTCAAGCACCTGCTATTTGGGAACAAAGCAATCAAGGAGAAGGCATTGTAATTGCAGTTATCGACACTGGTGTTGACACAAATCATCCTGACTTAAAAGATTGTATTATCGGAGGAAGAAACTTCACTTCGGATTATGACGGAGATTCTTCTGTATTTGAAGATAATAATGGGCACGGCACTCACGTGTCTGGTACCATTGCTGCTGCGCTCAATAATGAAGGGGTAGTAGGGGTGGCACCCAAAGCAAAAATCCTAAGCTTAAAAGTACTTACCGGTGAAGGATCGGGAAATTACGAATGGATTATTGACGCTATTAACTACGCCGTCGAATGGCGAGGTCCTAACAATGAGCGAGCACGAGTTATTTCCATGTCACTCGGGGGACCACAAGACGTTCCAGAACTGCACGAAGCTGTTCAAAATGCTGTGAATAAAGATGTTTCTGTCGTTGTTGCGGCTGGAAATGAAGGTGATGATCGCGAAGAAACTTTTGAATATTCATATCCAGGAAGTTACAACGAAGTCATTCAAGTAGGAGCAGTGGACAACAGCTTAAGCTTGGCTCCTTTTACCAACGTCAATGAAGAAGTGGATTTAGTGGCACCGGGAGTTAACATCATCTCTACTTTTTTAGAAGGTAAATATGCGACTCTTTCAGGAACTTCAATGGCAACTCCTCACGTGGCAGGAGCTTTAGCTTTATTAATTAACTTATGTGAGAAGGAATTTGGCCGCTCTCTAATCGAAGCCGAAATCTATGCTCAACTTGTAAGAAGGACGCTTCCTCTTGGATATCGAAAAAGCTCTGAAGGAAACGGATTTCTCATGCTCGATTTGGTAGAGAAAATACATGATATTATTAACGTAGCCCGTATCAACCCTAGTAAGTAATAAATAAGAAAAACGAGAAATCTTCTTGGTTCTTGTTAAATTGAAATAAAGACATGCGAACGCATGTCTTTATTCATATCTTAATGCTTCGATTGGATCTAGCTTCGCCGCTTTGTTTGCAGGAAGCATGCCGAATACAATGCCAATCGTCATGGAAAACAACACTCCTCCAAGTACTACTTGCCACGAAATTAATGACGGCCAGCCGGCAAATAACGAAACAAGAGCTGCCCCGCCTGCGCCGAGGCCAATGCCAAGCAAACCACCAATAAGCGTGAGCGTAATGGATTCAATCAAAAACTGAGTTAGAATTTGTCTTTTAGATGCTCCCAGTGCTTTACGAATACCAATTTCTCTTGTACGTTCCGTTACAGAAACCAGCATAATGTTCATAACGCCAATCCCGCCAACAAGCAGGGAAATGCCTGCAATCGATCCAATAATCGTTGTCATAATGCGCGTTACATTTCCAATGCTATCTGCTATTTCTTCTAAGTTCTGCACTTTGTAAGCATCTTCAGCATCATGCAAATTATTTAACAAATCCGTTGCGTCATTACCTACTTTTTTTAATTGATCAGAACTTTGTGCTTGAACGCTAAGGTTTGTATAGTCGAGCTTACCGAAGCTTGATTTGTACGTATTATCTGGAATGTAAATAGTCGGTATTTCATATGCTAAAAAGCCTTTTGGTTTTTTTGTCACACCAATAATTTTGATAGGCTGTCCTTGAACCCATACTACTTGTCCAAGAGCTTCTTTTTTATCAAACAGCTCTTTTTTCATATCGCTCGTAATAACACCTACTCGATTACCTGACAAAAAATCAGCGCTGTCCAACATTCTTCCTTTTGAAACTTCAAGCTGATTAACCTCAATATACCCTTCATTAATTGCGTTAACAGTTGTATCGGATTCTTTGTCTCTATATCTTATTCCCATTCCCATTGAGCTAGAAGCTACCACATTCTTCGCTCCAGGAATAGTCGAAAGAGCTTTAATATCATCCTCTGTAAAGATCGGCTCCCCCGTCATGGAAAGGTCATCAGCTTGCATCTCGTCTTCAGGAGGCTCGTAGTAGACATCAACTGTATTGCTTGCTCCTGTTATTTCTGACTTAATCATCTGTTCTCCGCCTTGGCCGATAGCAACAACGATAATAACCGCCCCTACGCCAATGATAATACCAAGCATTGTCAAAATAGAGCGCATTTTATGAGCAAGAACCGAGGAAAAAGCCATACGAATATTTTCTATTAAACTCATAAGCTATCGTTCTCCTTGTCGCTATGACTTAGCACCTTACCGTCACGAACGATAACTGTACGCGATGTGTACTCTGCCACTTCAGGTTCATGAGTAATAACTACAACTGTTGTCCCATCTGCATTTAGCTTAGAAAATTGCTCCATAATATCAGCACTCGTTTTTGTATCTAAGGCTCCTGTAGGTTCATCGGCTAAAATAAGCGTCGGATTGTTAACAATAGAGCGAGCAATAGCAACACGCTGCTTTTGCCCTCCTGATAACTCGCTCGGCAAGTGTTTCATTCGCTCACTCAGCCCTACTTTTGCAAGCGCAGCTTCTGCTCTGGCTCGTCTTTCCTTACGCGATACGCCGGCATATACCATTGGAAGCTCTACGTTTTCTACCGCTGTTAAACGCGGCAGCAGCTGAAACTGCTGAAAAACAAAGCCGATATGAATATTTCTTACTTTTGCCAGCTGCTCATCGCTGTAAGTAGAGATTTCTTGTTCATTTAATAAATAGGAGCCTGAAGAAGCGCGGTCTAAGCATCCGATAATGTTCATGAGCGTTGATTTTCCGGAGCCTGAAGGACCCATAATCGCAACAAACTCACCGTCATAAATCTTCAAATTAATATCTTTTAAAATCGGTACTTCCTCTTTGCCAAGATGATAGCTTTTATGAATATTTACAAGCTCAATCATTGAACAGTCACTTCCGCACCGTCAGTTAAGTCCTTTGAAGGATTGGCAATAACTTTATCTTTAGAAGAAACGCCGCTTTTAATTTCAATAAATTTGTTGGTTGTTTCTCCTACCTTTACTTCCTGACGAACCGCCTTTTTATCTTTCACGACGTATACAAATTTTTCTCCGTCTTCATTTACAACTGCTTTTATTGGCAGTGATGAAGCTTTCTTACTGCTTGTTTCAATTTCAAGCAGCAGCTTAAATCCTGGCTTAATCATCGTGATATCTTGGTCATCTACTTTTACTTCAACTGGATATTGATTCGCTGCATCATTGCCTGCCTCCGCTGATGCCTGCTGCTGAGGTAGATAGTCAATTTGTTTTACGCTCCCTGACCATTCTTTATCAGGCAGTACATCTGATGTAATTTTAACAGCTTGACCGGTTTTAATTTTTAAAGCGTCGTACTCAGAAAGCACGCCAGTAGCTAAGTATTCATCGGTATTACCAATATGTATAAGCGGCTTTTGAACTTCACTCGTGTTATTAACCGCTTCTTTATCTACTTCTAGCACAGTCCCGCTAATATCACTCGTTACGTCTAAATTACGCTCTTTTTTAGCAATTGATTTGGCTTCTAGTTTGTTTCGTTCTAAGTCAATTTTAGCCGTTTCTAAGTCGAGGTTGAGCTGCGTCCGCTCTGTTTCAATTTGATCTTTCGCTTCTTGCTTACTCATTTCTTTTTCTAATTCTTTTTGTTTTTTATTTAAATTTGAGATTTGTTTGCTTACTGAATCAATTTGCAGCTGACTCGATTTTTTTTCTAGCTTGTTTTGTTCTTGCTCTAAATCAAGCGTATCGCTTTCGTACGTTACAAGAGAAGTTCCCTGCTGTACGCGCGATCCTTCCGTTACATGAAATCGTTCAACCTCGCCTTTTTCAGCGTCAAAGTAAACGTATTGCTCATCAGCAAGCTTTAACGTACCCGGAACCATCACTGTATTTCTTAACTTTTTTTCTTTTACAGTTGTTACTTGAACATCAACTGCTTTACCACCTACACTTTGTGCACGATATACATTAATCCCAATAACCGCAACAATAACAACTGTTACGGCTGTAATAATTATTCCTTTTTTCATTTACAACCCTGCTCCTTTAAGCGCTTCTGAAGCAGCTCCTCCAACTCCTGAAATAGCCGCTCCTAAGATAAATAAAACAATTACGGTAATAATTGAAGCAGCTTTTGATAAATTGGCTACTTTTTGCAGCCCGACTGCTGTCAAAATAAGTCCCCATATAGAGAAAATTTCGATTGAAGTAAATACGCCTCCAATAGCACCTTTAGCACCAACTAGCCCATTTAACGACGTCACATTCGCTGAAGTATGCGCTAATGCAGCGACTCCCGTATTAATTAACTGACCAATTGCTGTGATGAACGTAACAAACAAATTCATGCTAAACATTTGGCGATATGTTGTTTTTCCAGTCCCTAACTTTGCAATTAAAAACAAAATTAAACTCGTGAATGCCAGTGTAGCAACTATTGCAATCACTCCTCCAACCGTTCCGCCAATCATACTGAATATAGGATTCACTTCAATCCCAGCTTCTTTTTGCTGCTGTAATGTCTCTTGCGCTTGAGGGGTATAAACAGCTAGAAGCGTTGTTGCAAGTGTTAAAACAATAACAAGTAAAAGAGGTCCCCAGATGACCGGAGTGCTTTTCATTTTCTCAAACTGTACAACCGGACTCGTAATAAAACCAAAAATAGAAGGCTTTCCTTTCTCTTGAACTTCCGAAGATACATTGACTTCTGTGCTCATAATCAAACTCCTTTTATTTTGTTTCGTTAGTAGCTCTTAAGACCCACCTTTTACTATTTTTTAAAGTCTTCTAGCAAAATTGGCTCTTTAAGAAACTCTCAAACACCTAATATTCTAACATAATTATACAAATTAATTTACATTTTTCTTACATTTAATATTTTTTATGGTATTTTTAACAATTAAAGATATGTCTTAATGCTAAATTACATTATTAATCTTTTTATATTTTCTAAATATTCTAATTATCATTTGACATCATTCAATAGAATTCGTATATTATGATTAAAGTTTATTATTCCTATGTTTTTTATAAGTTTTATATCCAAGGAGGAGTTTCAATGTCTGCTAAGAAACCATTTCGTCCTGAAACACAAGCGATCCATTCTGGTCAACAGCTTGACCCAGCTACTTTTTCGCGTGCCGTACCTATTTATCAAACAAGCTCATTTGGATTTAAAGATACGGAGCATGCTGCGTCTTTATTTAATTTAAGTGAACAAGGCTATATCTACACTCGAATTGTAAACCCTACTACGGACGTTTTTGAACAGCGAATTGCTGAGTTAGAAGGCGGAGTTGGTGCTCTAGGAGTAGCTTCAGGTCAGTCAGCTACTACCTTTTCCATTTTGAATATCGCTTCCGCAGGAGATGAAATTGTATCAGCAAGCAGTTTATATGGGGGAACGTATAACCTCTTTTCGTCTACGCTTCCTAAACTGGGCATTACCGTCAAATTTGTAAACGCCGATAATCCAGAAAATTTTAGAAGTGCAATCACTTCCAAAACAAAGGCAATTTATGCTGAATCTGTTGGAAATCCACAGGGAAATGTGCTAGACATCGAGGCAGTTGCAGACATTGCCCATGAACATGGAATTCCTCTTATTATTGATAATACTGTTCCAAGCCCTTACCTTCTTCGCCCCATCGATTTTGGAGCAGATATTGTCGTTCATTCTGCTACTAAGTTTCTTGGAGGGCATGGAACAGCAATTGGCGGTGTTATCGTAGACAGTGGAAAATTCAATTGGGAAGCGAGCGGAAAATTTCCAGACTTAACAACTCCAGATCCAAGTTATCATGGCCTCGTATACACAGAAGCTGCCGGTGAAGCTGCTTATATTACAAAAGCGCGCGTTCAGCTTTTACGAGATATTGGAGCTGCTTTATCACCTTTTAATTCCTTTTTACTTCTTCAAGGAGTAGAAACACTCCATCTGCGATTAGAGCGTCACAGCGAAAACGCATTAAAGGTAGCGAAATTTTTAGAGCAGCATGAATTAGTAGAATGGGTAAATTATGCGGGGCTTCCTTCCCACCCTTCCTATTCTTTGGCACAAAAATATTTGCCTAAAGGACAAGGAGCCATTTTAACCTTTGGTGTCAGGGGAGGAAAAAACGCTGCGGCTAAGTTAATTGATTCGGTTCAGTTATTTTCTCATTTAGCCAATATTGGCGACTCTAAATCACTCATTATTCACCCGGCAAGCACCACTCATCAACAGCTATCTGAAGACGAACAAAAAGCTTCGGGTGTGACGCCAGAACTCATTCGTCTGTCGGTTGGAACAGAAGCAATCGACGACCTTCTTGAAGATTTAGATTATGCCTTAAAAGTCAGCCAAAAAGTGAATACAACTGTTTAAAAGCTGTGGTTTTTCACAGCTTTTTTTTATATCGCCCAATAACTTTTTATACTTTCGCTTATGCTACAATAAACAAAACGAATGAAAAAGGAGTTACTATGAACACGTTCAATTCAATACCTGCCATTACATTTACAGACGTTCATAAAACATTTAAAGATAAAGAACATAGTGTTTTAAAAGGCATATCGGGTACAGTGATGCAAGGCTCGCTCGTCATGATGGTAGGACCATCAGGATCCGGAAAAAGCACCCTTCTTTCCATGTGCAATTTACTTTCTGCACCTGATGAAGGAAGTATTGAAGTATATGGAAAAGACATTAGCAAATGGAATATTTCTGATTTGCGAAAAAAAGTGGGCATCGCTTTTCAATCAGCTCCTGTTATTGATGGAACAGTGCGAGATAATATGATGCTTGTTCAAAAGCTGCACGGCAAACAGGATATTATGCCTGAAGAACTCTGTGCCTTAACCGGTCTTTCCCCTGACTTGTTAGAGCAGGATGCAAGAGATTTATCCGGTGGTCAAAGACAAAGGTTATCATTAGCGCGCACGCTGTCGAACGGATCGGATCTTTTACTGTTAGACGAAATCACTTCCGCTTTGGATGCCACTTCTGCTCATGAAATTGAACAGCTGATTTCTCATTTACATAAAGAGCAGAATAAAACGATTATTTGGGTTACCCATAATTTAGAACAAGCCAAACGTTTAGGAGAGGAAGTCTGGCTTTTAATGAACGGAGTGATTGTAGAAAAAGCGAAGACGGAGACCTTTTTTCATGCTCCTGTAAAAGCTGAAACAAAACAATTTATTGAAGGAGCCTTTCTATGAGTTCACTTTCACTGATTTTTACCATCGTTTTTGTTTTTATTGCTCTTTTTTTATCAAAATCTTTTCGTATAGGACTCGAGAAAGATATAATCATTGCCAGTATTCGAGCAGCCGTTCAGCTGTTAGTGATCGGATATGTTTTATCTTTTATTTTTGACGCGAATCACCCAGCTTTTATGATTCTCATTTTATTCGTGATGCTGACGGTCGCTTCCCAAAATGTTGTAAAGAAAAAAAAGCAGGGATTTAAAGCTTTCTTTCGTGTATTTGTCACTCTTTTTATTGTAGAAATCCTGACCCAAAGCGTTATGCTGGGCCTACATATTATCCCTGCTACTCCGCGATATGTCATTCCTGTCAGCGGTATGATTATTGGAAATTCGATGATTTTGGCCAATTTATTTTTAAATCGGTTAGACGCTGAAGTAAATAGAAGGCGAGACGAAATTCAATTGATTCTGGCGCTTGGCGGAACTCCTAAACAAGCTATTCATAGTATTTTAAATGCCGCAATCAAAGCTAGCATGATTCCTACTGTAGAAAGCCAAAAAACAATTGGACTCGTTCAGCTTCCCGGCATGATGACAGGCCAGATTATTGGAGGGGCAGATCCGATACAAGCAGTCAAATTCCAGCTGCTCATCGTTTTTACTATCCTAGCCTCTGCTACGCTTTCCTGCGTCATCTTAAGCCGCTTAACATATCCTACCCTTTTTAATAGCTATCATCAGCTTATCCGTGAACATACATAAAAAAGAAGAAAGGAGACTCCTTTCTTCTTTTTTATTGAGCAGCTTTTTTTAATCTTGTTCCTACGTCACTTCCAAAGGTCACTCCTAAATCACCGAGCCATCTTCTATAGGCAATACTCAGTCGGTCCGGATTCAAATGAAGCTCTGCTTGTAAGTCAAGCGGCAGCTCTTCGGGCTTTTGACTTTCTACAATGCTCGTATCTTGTTCAATAATAAGCTGTTGAAAATCACGGAAATATTGATCAGGTGCATCAAACGAATAGTTTCTAGAAACCAATGCAAACACAGTCGACTTTCTTTCCTCTTCAGGTAAAACCGCAAACAGCATCGAAAAGATTTCACCCGTTTCATAGTTCACTTTTTTCAACCTTGCAACGGCAGGACGAAGAATTTCAAAAGTATAATAAATAGTCGCAAAGTTACCCGTACCATCTGCATCTGCGTACACAGCGATTTCGTCAGAAATGTATCGGTTATCTTTCCAATGTACCTTATAATCAGGAATTTCGGCGTAATCCGAGTGTCCAAGGCTTCCTTCGTGAACAAAAGCCAAATGGCTTACATCTAGAAAGTTTTCTACGACACGAGGAGCTGCTGCCTGCAGAGTATGAGGGTTGGCGCAAACCGTTTTAAATCCGGAGTTAAGGTATTCGTCATACTGAGGAAGAGGAATATCACTTGCCTCGCTGTTCATCTTCACCCATATAATCCCATGCTTTTCAACGCAATCATATACCTGTGCTTTTGCTTTTGAAGGAATCGCTCTTCCCGGCGGCTGTTGAGGAATTTTCACACAAGCCCCGGCACCATCGTATTTCCATCCGTGATAAGGGCACACAATGCAATCATCTACTACTTTCCCAAGAGATAACGCTGCACCGCGATGGATGCACAAATCTTTAAATGCTTTAATGGCATTAGTTGTGCGAAACAGCGCAACTCGCTCTTCTAAAATCGTTACTTGCAAGGGCTGATCTGTTAAATCATGTGAATAAGCTGCAGGCAGCCATTCCTTAGCCAATACTAAATCTTTAATCATCTGCATCGCCTCCGTACGATAAGTGAATTTATTTCTTGTTTATAAAAAAAACCGCAGAAATAGAAGGAGTTCTTCTAATTCCGCAGCTTTTTCGTTCCGTAAAACAGACTATAAGCGCGCGAAGATTCTACATAATTGCAGATAGAGCGACCTTAGCACTTCATCTACAATAACAATACGTATTCATCGCTATTTTTTTAATCTCACTACCTAACCCTTGCATATTGAATAAAAAGCGGCCAGCCGCTAAAAGCTTTTCTGTCCACTGATTTCTCTTATTTTTACTTTATCAATTTCCCACTGAAAAATCTCTTGCTTTGTAAGCATCTCTCACATAATTTTTTCGGTTAAACGAATAAAAGCTGCGGTTTTTAAAACCGCAGCTTTCTTTATCATGAGCTCATATAACTGGCTGTATATTTTTTCGTCTGTTTTTGTATTTCTTGATTTAAATGTTTGAAAAATGAGAGCGTTTCTTCATAATCCGTCGCTTTTTCATGAAACTTCAATGTAAGATTTTCTTCAAACAACGTTTCTCCTTGATGACCGACCGCTTTTAGCTGAACATCTGTAACAATACCTTGCGAAATCGAACATAATAAATAATTAAAGCAATGAACCGGAACGATATGCATCAGATGGAAATCATCAATAGTTCTATCACTTTTTGTTTTCTTAAATTCCACAGTGAGTTCTTCCGGATGAATAAACACATTTATATGCTGTTTGGACAAACAAGTAGGATTCATTTTTTGTGTATACTCACAAAATTCCAGTCCAATAAATACAGAATTCTCGGAGTCAGCTTCAATGAAGATTTGCGAATTTTTTACCATTGTCCTCGTCCTCCATATTCAATCTAGTTACCCCACCACTAGCACTTGTTTGTAGAATATTACCAGTTCTTCTCTATTTTATCACTGATTTTTCTCAGTGCCTATTTAACAGACGGAAGTTCTCTTTAAAAGAGAAGGAACTGACAGGCAGTTCTTTATGTGAGAAGAATGAACAAAAGACACCTCTTTTGTTTTATTGAGGTGTCTTTTGGTATCATCAGCCTGTGTTACGCAATCCTGCTGCAATGCCGTTAATCGTTAATAATGCTTCTTTTAAAAGTTCTTCATTTAACGTTTCAGCCTCATCTTCACGCAGCTTGGAAATAACCTTAACTTGCAAGAAGGTTAGAGGGTCCACATACGGATTTCGTAATTTAATAGATTCTTTAATCGTAGGAAGATGATCCATTAATTCTTTTTGCCCCGTGATTTGAAGAATCATTTCTTTCGTAACATTATACTCTTTTTTAATGGCGGCAAAAATCCTCTCTGAAATAACCGGATCTTGTACCATTTCTGTGTATTCTTTTGCTGCCATTAAATCTGCTTTTGTTAAAGCCATTTGCAGGTTATCGACGGTCGAGCGGAAAAATGGCCATTCTTTATACATTTGCTGAAGAAGCTGTATATCTCCGGATTTCTCTACTAAATGCTGTAAGCCCGTACCTGCAGCGTACCAGGCTGGAAGCAGCTGTCTGCTTTGCGTCCATGCAAATACCCATGGAATTGCTCGCAAGTCTTCAAAGCGATCACTTCCTTTTCGACTCATTGGACGTGACCCAATATTTAAAGCCCCGAGCTCAGGAAGAGGTGTAGCTTGTTTAAAGTAGGTTAAAAAGTCTGGATCGTTGAAAACAAGCTCTTGATACTTACGTAACGAAGCAGTTGAAATCTCGTCCATTGTTTCTTCCCATTCATGTGTACGAATATCACATTGTTCAGCTTCTTGAGAAACATTTGCTGCCGCTGTAAGAAGAGCTGAGACCGCTTGTTCAAGGCTTCGGTAAGCAATGTCATATAAAGAGTATCTAGAAGAAAGAACTTCTCCTTGCTCTGTAATTTTAACACCGTCTCCTAGCGTCTCAACAGGCTGAGATAAAATGCTTCGGTTTAACGGGCCTCCTCCTCGGCCTAGTGAGCCGCCTCGGCCATGGAAAAACTTCAGACGAACTTGATACTTCCTCGCCATATCGTGAATTTCCTGCTGCGCTTTGTAGAGCTTCCAATTAGCGGTAAGCGTTCCGCCATCTTTGCTTCCATCTGAGTAGCCAAGCATGATTTCCTGCAAATCCTTCTGTTTTCTTAAGTGCTCTCGATAAAAATCTAATTGAAATAGCTGTTCCATAATCTTAGGACCTGCTGTGAGATCATCGATCGTTTCAAGCAGCGGAGCTATATTTAACTTGCTTTCAATGCGGCCATCTGCATGAAGGCGGTAAATACCCGCTTCTTTGGCAAGTACCATGACTTCTAACAAATCACTTGCAGACTGCGTCATACTGATTAAGTAGACTTCAATGGATCTTTCTCCAAATTCTTTATGTGCTCGATGTATCATGTTAAATACTTCAATTACTTGCTGCGTTTCTTTAGAGTAATTCTCTACAAACGATAGCACAGGTCTTGGGTCTTGAAGAACTTTCCCTAGCAGCTCAACTTTTTTCTCTTCTGTTAACGCTGAATAATCTTCAGCTAAAGAAACAGCATGGAAAATTTCTTTGATTGCCGCTTCGTGTTCTCCGCTGTGATTACGGATATCAAGCGTTGCTAAATGAAATCCAAACAGCTCAACTTGGCGAATTAATTTACACAAGCTTTTCAGCTGATAATCTTGAGGCTGATGCTTTTGCAAGCTATCTTTGATGAGAAACAAATCTTGTAAAAGTTCTTCCGACCTTTGATAACCTGCTTCCGACTCTCCAACTAAATTTAATTTATGAAGCATAATCGTAAGCTTGCAGCGATATACTTCGTGTTTGATTCTCCATCGCTTTTTCTCAGGCAGCAGCGATATTTCTTGATTAATAGAATCAAGAAGATTATCTGAAACTGCGACTCTTTTTGTAGACTGACTTAACCTTTGTCTCAATTGAGTAAGCGACTCTTTATATTTACGAATAGCTAACTTCCTTTGTTTGACAAGCGTTTGCCACGTTACTTTAGGAGTTACGTTTGGATTTCCATCTCGGTCTCCGCCAATCCATGAACCAAATCGAAGAATATTAGGCACTTTCCAATTTTCTTCGGGGTAATTCTCCTGCAATGAATTTTCCAATTCCTGATGAAGTTGAGGAAGCACTTCAAATAACGTTTCATCAAAATAATATAATCCATTGGATACTTCATCCATTACGGTTGGCTTGCGATCTCGCAGTTCATTTGTTTGCCATAAAATTAACACTTCGCTAAACAGTCTTTCTTCAATTTCTGTACGTTCACGTTTTGTTAACGTTGAATTATCCAAGTTTTTCAGAAGCTCAGCCATTCGTTTATGAATATCAAGGACACTTCGTCTAGTGGCTTCTGTTGGATGTGCCGTGATGATAAGCTCAAGTGATAAAGTTTGAAGCAAGTTAGCAATTACATCTGGCGCCACGCCATTATTTTTAAGCGAAACAACGGCGCTTTCCAATGAACCCGGCTGCATAATAGAATCTTCTTGCTGCTGATATTCCCGTCTGCGACGAATTCGATGATTTTGCTCTGCAATATTAACTAAATGAAAATAAACGGCAAATGCCCGAATAACCTGCGCGCGCATCGGCTGTTCAAGAGTAACGATTTCATTTTTTATTTCTTTATAGATGGCTTCATCTTTGTTTTCTCTAAGTGATTTTGCCACTTCGCGTATTTTTTCTACTTTGTTGAGCAGTTCTTCTCCACCTTGGTGAACCAGAACTTTCCCTAACAATTGACCGAGAAATTTCACATCACGGCGCAGGGCAGTGCTGCTGTTTTGTCTTTCTGCTGCTTCTACTGTTACCATTAGACACGACACCTTTCTTTATAAATGTTGTACTTTTTAAACTTTTTAGAAAATTATATTAAATTCATATTACCATGAACGAAAATAAATTTCATATAATTTTGTTTCCTCCTCTCGATTAGGAGGAAAGATTCATCAAATATAAAAAAGAGGATGAGGCATAACGAAATGAATCCAATCCTAAGACGAACAAATGGGATACATAAGCTGAACCGCTTGTGACACCGCAGTTGATTGGAAGACTTCACCTCTCCTTTCAATCAACTGCTAGAAAGAACGAAACAGCTGAAACCTACTTTCACCATAACAAAAAAAACGAACCACTAATCAAACGTGCTGATCAGTGGTTCGTTTTTCACTTGAGCTAAAATACTTTTCAGCCTCTCTTTTATGCTACCAAGGTTGTCCTAAATCCAACACTGAGGCTAGTTCATTGCTTTTTTTACGCACTTGTTTACGTGTGGCAGCACGATCTGCCCCCGTTTGAAACAGATATTTTTCTTCTTCTGTTTCTGGAATAAGCTCCGGTACTGCGCGGGGCTTTCCATCATCATCCATTGCCACAAAAGTTAAAAATGATGTAGCTGCAATTTGACGCTCCCCGGTTTTTAAATTTTCTTTAATCACTTTCACAAACACTTCCATGGATGAACGACCTGTCCATGATACGTATGACTCCAAACATACAGAATCCTGAGGCGTAATAGGGTGCAGAAAGTGAATAGAGTCTGCTGAAGCCGTCACACACTCTGTACGGCTGTGACGATAAGCTGAAATGGACGCAATCATATCAATATCACTCATTAATTTTCCGCCAAATAACGTATTGTGATTATTAATATCATTAGGGAAAATGCGGCTCGTTCGAACGGCCTTTGTATCTTTACAATAATTTGCTTTCATTAGTAAGAACCTCCATTGATGCCTATCATAATAAGAATAAAAGAATGAATGAACCTATACTAGCATATTTCGATAAATTTAGCTTTACAAAAAACTCGTTGATTTATTTACAGAAAACAAAAAAGAGGTTGAGACATAACGAAATAAATCCAATTGAAAGACGAACAAATGAGATACATGAGCTGGACTGCTTATGACACCGCAATTGATTTCCGTGCAAGGCTTCGCTTTCCGCGGGCGGGCGCTGAGCCTCCTCGTCGCTTACGCTCCTGCGGGGTCTCACCTGTTCCGCTTTTCCCGCAGGAGTCTTCGCCTTGCCCTCCAATCAACTGCTAGAAGGAACGAAACAAATAAAACGATATGCACCATCGCAAAAAAACGAACCACTCATCAAACAGATTGATGAATGGTTCGTTTTTTACTTGGGCTCAACTATTTTTGTCCTAGCCTCTTTTTTGTCTATCGAATGTAGCTTGATCCAAACGTTTTACCTAAAGAGTCACTGTATAGGTCACTTGACTTCACAGTCCATTTCCCATCTTCTTTCACCATAAAAATTCGTAGCGGACGACTTCCTTCTTTCGTTTCTAATTCATTTACAATATCTTTGAATTTAGAAGCCGCAAACTCTTCAGAGTGTTTTGTATCGTAATCTTTTGTTTCATCTGTATATGCTCTCTTAAGCTGCGATACGTATGAATATAAGTCTGATAAATTAACAGTAGTGTACTCCACTTCTACTACAGCTTTATTATTTGCATTGGCAATCACATTTGTCTTTACGCTTGCTTTTTCTTTCAAAACATCTTTATACATGTTAAAAAAATCTTTTTTTGCTTTATCGGTTAAACTATTAGAAAACGCACCTTTTAATTCCTCATTAAACGCTTTTTTCTGTTCTTCTATGACAGCTGTTTTGTCCGCTGTTACATATTTATCATAATCTACATTTTCTTTGTTTAAGTAAAGAACTTCCGTGTAAGCTTGCAGAGCTTTTTCTGGGTCTTGCAGCTTATTATAGCTTTTCGCGTATTTCTTCGTATCCAGTGTTAATGTTACTTCGTCAATTTCTTCATCATAATCAGATGATTTTGGCTGAAGCCCAATTTTGTACTTTTTATCTTTTTTGACTTCAAAGACGAACATTAATTTTTTTTGCTTCCCAGCGCCAATCTTGTCAGATGAACTGCTTTCTAGTCCAAGTTCCCTACTGTTCACTCCCGTTTTTGGAGATAATTGTTCATCTCCTTCATATAAATACACACCGTCGTAATCCGATAAAGATATACTGTTTTTGGATACATTTTTCACTTTTAAATCAACTTTCAACAGCCCCTTTTCTTCACTTGTAGCTCCTTCATCACTATCTACTAAAATATAAGAAGCGCTGTCAATAGATGCTTCAATCGCCTTATTTTTAGCCGAAGTGGATCCTCCCGTTTCCTTAGAACTGTTACAAGCCGCTAATACTAGCATAAGTACAAAAACCAAAGCCAAAACATTCATTTTTTTCACAGCTGCCCAATCCCCTTTATTTTGTTTTTTTAGAACTTTATCCCAAATAAAGGTTCCCTCTGTGTAAATCCTTAAACCTTAAAATCTATGTTTTTTACAATATTTTGATAAAAACTAAGTCTAAATTCTCCATTCATCTAAATAAAAACACGAGCACCGGCTCGTGTTTTTTATTTAGATTTAAAATTTTCTTGATTGATTTGTTCAGCTTCTTTCATATATCGGTTAGATTTGCCACTTTTAATTCCCCAGTAATAAAAGGCTAATGATACGCAAGCAATCACTAGCATATCCCATCCGAAAGGTAAAATATTTTTGCCTCCGAATTTTTCGCTTCCTATGTAGGAAATAAAAATCATGCACGCTAAATAGATAAGCATCCAAGCCCCGGTTAAAAATTCTTTTTTAAAGCCCACCCATTTATTTTTCGCTTGGTAATAAAAATAAACTGGCAGGCCAATTGCCATAATAAAAATCACTTCACCTGTAAGTGGCCACCTTGCCCAGTAAAGCGTCAAAGAAGCAAAAACGAAGCTGCATGGCGCAATAACTGATGCCCCTTTTAAATAAAATGGACGGTAAAAGTGTGAAGCCGTTTTTCTTAATGTTATAAGCGCTACAGGGCCCATAATATAGGAGATAAGCGTCGCTACTGAGATCACTTCTGCTAAGACACCCCATCCTCTAAATAAAAAGAGAAACAAAAAGCAGGCTGCTAAATTTAGCCACATAGCTGGGCGCGGGACATTGTAAAGTGGATGAAGAGTACCAAATATCTTTGGCAAATATCCATTTTGCTGCATCCCGTATAACATTCTAGAAGTCGTTGCCGTATATGTAGCACCTGTGCCGGAAGGAGAAACAAATGCATCTGCGTATAACACAATTGTTAGCCAGTTAATTCCAAGCGCAATCGCTAAATCAGCAAAAGGAGAATTAAAATTCAAATGATTCCATCCATTCGCAATTGATGACGGACTTACTGCTCCGATAAAAACAATTTGTAATATAATGTATACAATTCCAGCAATAAAAATTGAACCAATTACAGCTACCGGAATCGATTTATTAGGTGACTTTGCTTCTCCTGCCATATTTACAGGACTTTGAAACCCGTTAAATGCAAACACGATACCTGATGTTGCCACTGCCGTTAAAACACTCGCCCATCCGTAAGGTGCTACCCCATGCTCACTTGAAAAGTTCCCGCTATGAAAACCAGCAAAAAATAAAGCCCCTGCCGTTAAACCAGGAATAATTAATTTAACAATCGTAATAAATGAGTTTGCTTTAGCAAAGAGATTTACCGTCCAATAGTTCACAAAAAAGTAAATGAATAATAACAGAGACGCAACTGCCAACCCCTTGGACGTTAAAATGCCATTGTCTACTAATTCATGAGTCCAGCGAGCCCATTTCCACGGCCAAGTACTCATATATTGCACAGATGCAATAGCCTCCACTGTTATCGTTGAAGCGATTGAAATCCAGTTAGCCCAAGCAGCCAAAAATCCAATAAATGATCCGTGTGAATACTGAGGATATTTAACCATCCCCCCTGCTTGCGGAAACATCGCGCCCAGTTCAGCGTACGATAGGGCAATGGTCAAAATAACTACCATTCCAATAACCCATGAAAAAATAGCCGCTGGTCCTGCAATTTGAGCTGCTTTCCATGCTCCAAACAGCCATCCTGAACCGATAATCGAACCTATACCTGTCATGGTTAAAGCAAATGTTCCCATCTTCCTTTGCATATTGCTCATCCAAATCTACTCCTCTTCCCTAGGAAAATAAAAAAAACACTTGCGAAATTTTCTCAAGTGTTTGCCCAGGCGCGCGGCTTATACGCTATATGCTCCCCCATGGTCATCCATGTTGCGCCAGTCACATATAGGAATATATTTTTTATCAGTATATAACATTCATTACTATTACTCAATACACAAAAATGTTTACATTACTTTTACAAAAGTAATGAATTATTCGTAAAATTCCGAATAAATCTTCTTAAAATCTCTTCCTAATTACAAAAAACAATTAAAACTCTAACCTTGCTTATTATTTGATTCTTTTACTTCACGATCATATCATCTTCTAAAAATTATATTAATATATATTATTCATTTACAAAATACGAATTAACATCTATATATCCATAGAATTCTTGCACTAGCCCCTTTACTTATATACAATATGAAGAAAAGATACTAAAGTAAACTGCCCACCACTTAGCTACGCTTGAAGTGGGAGACATCTTTTGGGAAAACGTTAACACCTACATATCATGCACTTCGCAACGAATGAAGTACTTCGAGCAAACTTCTCTGTTTACGCAAGCAAAAAACAGGGAAAATTACGAAAAAAGATTGTTAGAGGGATGCTTATGAATTATGCAAATGTAAAAGTTCTTTATTTTGATGACGACGGAACCATTCCAAATCACCCTCGTCTTCCAGTTTTGTTGTATGAACACGTATTTATTAGTAAGAAAGAGAAAGTAGAGAGCATTTTTAATTCTCACAACTGGAAAAACAGCTGGGTAGGCGGCATATATGATTTTCACCATTACCACAGCAATTCTCATGAAGCACTAGGTGTAATTAGCGGATCTGCACGCTTAAAACTAGGTGGACATATGGGAGAAAATATCGTGGTGCATGCTGGGGATGTACTCGTACTCCCTGCAGGTACAGGACATATGCGTCTGCAGTCAACTGCTGATTTTAAAGTGGTTGGAGCTTATCCAGAGGGCATGGATTACAACTTACGAACAGGAAAACAAACGGATCGCCCTCACGTATTTGATGAAATTGCACAAGTACCTATTCCTACAACAGATCCTGTTTATGGCGACAAAGGACCATTGACAGAGTGGTGGAACTAGACAAGCACTTATTGTCTAGTTTTTTTATTTGCTCGTTTTTATAGCTTCCATAAATCTATATTTGAACATACAAATTCTTTTTCTTTAATGCAATAGCAATATACTTTATCTCATCGAGAAAACTACCTTTCTTCTTTTCCGTTCTTTTTTTGTTTCAAAGGCAACTGCGCTTAAGTTCTCCCCTGCTTTTTCTTCCCTAATCATTTCAAATATCTTCTTCTCATACCCTTTTTTTGTTTTTCTAAAAAAATTTTCGTAATTTATAACGAAATTTTCAAAAAACTTATTGCTTTACTATGTCAGACTTGCTATCATAGTGAACATTGTTAGATAAATTTTAGAGGAGGAGTAAAAATTGAACAGAAAATTCATAATATTTATTTTATTCATCATTCCGTTTATTGCTCAATTCGCTTTTTTACCTTTTGTAAATAACATTCATCCAATTATTTTTGGATTACCTATTTTGCATTTATGGTTATTTTTATGGGTCTTCTTAACGCCTGTGTGTACATTTATCATTTATCGTTTACAAAAATCTTGGGGGGACATTGAATAATGCAAGGAAATTTAACCGCACTTTTAATCACATCAGCAATTGTTCTTGTCGTTATCGCCATTGGCTTTATAGCAGGACGTGACAAATCATCTAGAAGCTCCGTTGAAGAGTGGGCTGTAGGGGGAAGACGTTTTGGAAGCCTGCTCGTCTGGCTTTTAGTAGGAGCAGATTTATATACTGCTTATACATTCCTAGGTCTTACAAGTACAGCTTATCAAGGAGGAAGCATCGCATTTTTTGCCATTCCTTACTCTGTTTTAGCCTTTTTAATTTCATACTTTTTTCTTCCAAAACTTTGGACTGTTGCTAAAAAGCACAAACTTACTACACTTGCTGATTATGCTAGAGAACGTTTTAGCAGTAAATTTCTCTCCTCTTTAATTGCCATAGTAGGTGTATTGATGCTTATTCCATATATCGATCTTCAGCTTAGCGGTATTCAAGATACTCTTCGCGTTGCAGGAACTGGCTACATTAATGTAAAAGCTGTCGTTATTCTTTCATTCTTTCTTGTGGCTCTTTATACTTTTTTCAGCGGAATTAAAGGTCCCACTTATACGGCAATTATTAAAGATATTTTAGTATGGGCGATTATGTTATTTATGGTTGTTTCTCTGCCAATTAT
Source organism: Priestia sp. FSL W8-0524 (assembly GCF_038005965.1). Taxonomy (NCBI): domain Bacteria; kingdom Bacillati; phylum Bacillota; class Bacilli; order Caryophanales; family Bacillaceae; genus Priestia; species Priestia sp. FSL W8-0524. Next base: position 511,621 of record NZ_JBBOUG010000001.1, on the reverse strand, counting down.
GCATTTTGGAAGTTGGGGCAACATGATTGACAATGTTGCAAAGGATGCACCTCAGCTATTAACGATCCCAACACAAGGACCTAAGGGCATTCCATGGTTTATTACAGCATCACTCGTATCTGCTTTAGCTTTATTCATGTGGGCCCACGCTGCTACAGGTGTTTTCACTGCTAAAAGTGCAGATTCGCTTCGTAAAAATGCTGTCTTCTTACCTCTTTACAATATTGTTTTAATTCTAGTGATCTTCTTAGGGTTTATTGCTTATCAAGTATTACCTCAAGATACAACGGATCCTAGATTAGCATTATTAACCTTGATTCAATATTCATATGGTGGCATTGGCCAAGGGTTAGCTTATGCAACGATTGCTCTTGCTTCATTAATTCCATGTTCTATCATGGCGATCGGAGCGTCTAACTTATTTGCAAATAATATATTTAGAGATTTAATTAATCCAAATGTACAGGGTAAAACATTAACAATGGTTACTCGTTCTATGGTTTTTGTTGTTATTGGACTGGCACTTTTATTCGGTTTATTATTCCCACAAGCACTTGTTTCCCTACAGTTACTAGGGGTATCCGGCATGGTACAAATCTTCCCGGCTATTGTTATCAGCCTGTTTTGGAGAAATCAATCGAAAGAAAGTACGATTGCTGGATTAGTAGTAGGGCTGGTTGTAACGTTTACCGTTCATGCCACAGGAAATTCATTTGGCCTTTATGAAGGGTTCTGGGGATTATTATCTAACCTACTCGTAGTTTTTATTTTAAATCCAATCTTTGCTGCAAAAACCAAAGCAGCAACAAATGGCGTGAAAGAAACATTATTTTCTCAAGGCACTACGCAAACTGAATTAAAGAAAAACGCATAAAAAAAGTTCAGCCAACTGGCTGAACTTTTTTTAGATAATATTCTCTTTTTCAGAAGGGGAGGAAGTCGATTCTCTTTCCCAACATTCAATATTTTGATTGTTTTCTAACGCATCTTTATAAAAGACTGGATTTTTTCCTGCCTTTTTCTGCTGAGTATAGTCATGCAAGGCAGAAAACGCCACTTTCGATAATAGAAAAATAGCAATTAAGTTCACCACTACCATCATCCCCATAAATAAGTCTGCCAAATTCCATACAAGCTGAAGCTGAGCGACCGATCCAAAAATAACCATCGCTAAAACACCTACACGATAAGACCAAAGCCACATCTTATTTGAATTTAAAAATTCAATATTCGTTTCTCCATAATAATAATTGCCAATTAACGTACTAAAAGCAAATAGAAATACCATGATAGCTAAAAATCCTGATGCCCAAGAACCGATATGTGTACTAAGAGAAGCTTGTGTTAATTCAATGCCGCTTAGTCCCTGCTTATAGGCGGGGGATAAGAGAACGATAAATGCTGTGCTTGTACAAATCACAAGTGTGTCCGTCAAGACACCAAATGCTTGGATAAGACCTTGTTTAACTGGGTGACTCGTCACTGCAGTTGCCGCCGCGTTGGGAGCACTTCCCATCCCTGCTTCATTGGAAAACAGTCCGCGCTTTACTCCGTTGATTAACGTTGCACCAATTGATCCCCCAAGCGCCTGTTCAAATCCAAATGCATTTTTCACAATTAGAGATAGAACGGCAGGCATTTGATCAATATTTTTAAAGATGATGAACAGAGCCATTCCAATGTATAAAACGGCTAATACGACAACGATGTATTCCGATATCTTAGCGATGCGTTTGATCCCGCCAAAAATAATTATCGCAAATATAACTGTCATAATAATCCCAATCAATAAGCGGCTCGTTCCGAAAGAGTTCTCAAATGCCAGCGTAATCGTATTAGATTGCACAGCGTTAAACACCAGGCCAAATGACAGTGTAATGAGTACAGCAAATAGCCCGCCCATCCATCTTTTATTTAACCCTTTTTCCATATAGTAAGCGGGTCCTCCTCGAAATCCGTTTGACCCTTTTACCTTATAGATTTGAGCGAGTGTACTTTCTACAAAACTTGATACTGAACCGATAATGGCAATAATCCACATCCAAAATACAGCACCCGGGCCACCAAGAGCAATAGCAATCGCTATACCGGTAATATTTCCTGTTCCTACTCGAGCTGCCATGCTTATGCAGAAAGCTTGAAACGGGGAGACTCCCCCATCTTTAGCCGCTCGTCCTTCTTTCAAAACAAGTACCATTTCTTTCAACATGCGAAACTGCAAAAAACGAGAGCGGATCGTAAAATAAATACCGATTGATACAAGTAAAATAATTAATAAATTCGACCAAAAAAAATCATTGATGACACTAATTACACTTTCGATTGCTTGTTGCACGCCTATCACCTCATTAAAAAATTTGGTAGAACAAATGCAAAACATGAAAGTTTTTTCTCTTGGTGTTTATATTATTGAAGAGAATGAATAGTACGTAAATAGACTAAAAAATACTCAAATCCCATTCTTTTGCGATTTTTTTTAGCAGCGTAACGCCTTTTACGCTATTCCCGTACTCATCAATAGCTGGACTGTAAATTCCGATACCGCATCCGTCTGGAAATGGAGACTGCTTTTTCGTATTAGGTGGCACCAATGACATGATTCCTCCTGATACACCGCTTTTAGCTGGCATACCAACAAATGCCGCAAACTTTCCTGAGGCATTATACATACCGCATGTAAGCATAAGCGCTTTTGTTAATTTAGCTACTTCTTTTGGAATTACTTGTTTGTGAAACACTGGATGATATCCGTCTAATGATAGAATTAATCCGATCAGCGCAATATCTTCAGTCGTTACTTCAATTGAGCACTGCTTTAAGTAAACCTCTAGAACTTCTTCTACTTCTCCTTGTAAGTAGTTTGTTTCTTTTAAATAGTAGGCAAGCGCACGATTTCGATGAGACGTTTGCCATTCTGATTCAAAGACGGTTTCATTAATGAGTGGTGTTTTCCCAGTAAGCATTGTTATTACATCAAACAAATAGCTTAGTTTTTCTTTTGCCGTCTCTCCAGATAAAAGAGATGAAACCGTTAAAGCACCGGCATTAATCATAGGATTGAACGGCTTTCCTGGTTTATGCATTTCCAGTCTTATAATAGAATTAAATGCATCTCCAGTTGGCTCTACATCTACTCTCTCTAGTACGTAGGGAATGCCGCAGCATAAGCAAGCTGCTATAAAGCTAATGACTTTAGAAATACTTTGAAGAGTAAATACCGCTTCATAATCCCCAGACTGGATAACCGTTCCGTCAGCACCAATCAAACAAATACCTAATTGAGACGAGTCCATATCTTTCAGAGCGGGGATATAATCAGCCGTTTTTCCTTCTGACGAAAATTCTTTTATTTGCTCTACCCACTCGTGTAACTGCTCTTTTGCAGTGACCTGTAAGTAAGACATTTCCTGTTCAATTTCTCTTTTCATTAAAATCACCTCATCACTTCATTAACTTTTTATTTTAAAGCGCTTTCATAAAGCGGGATTTCATTTTCGTTTTTAATGTACAATGCAACCTACGAGAGCATACAAAAACCTACAAAACTTTTTGGAATTATATTTTTATCTTTGGTACTCTTCTCCATTGTGCTGGACGCTGTCACAATGTATACTAATTCACGAATCACTTCAGGAGGTGTAATTATCTGAATTTTAAATCTTTCATTCGAAAAGATCCGTACATTTTATTGCTCATGCTCATTACTGTTCCGCTGGCGGGAGAGCTAAAATTTTATCCGTTAAATGAAACATTTCGAATTACATTTGGAGCTCCAACATTTTTCTTTTTCCTATTGCTTTTAAAACGGAAAACCGTTTTATCTGGCGGCTTGTTAACCGCTTTAAGCGTCGTTCTCTTTCGCATCATGCTCGATTATATCACGCTCGATCATTTTCAATTTGCGGCTTCTGCACATACGCATTACCCTACGTTTTTCTTTTACTTTACGTATGCACTTTTATTTTTTATTTTTAAAGTAAGCCGCATGAACTATAGTGCTATTGTGATTGGATTAATTGGACTCATCATTGAAATAGCTGCTGATATAGTCGAACTAACTGCGCAGTATATCGTTTTGCACACAACCATTCATATCGATTCATTATCCGACATGGCCGTTATTGCTTTTGCTCACAGCTTCATTGTACTTAGCTTTTTTAATATGATGACAATTTATGAATCACAGTCACGAGAACGTCAAATTCGCAAACAAAATGAGCACATGCTAATGCTTATTACAAGCCTTTATGAAGAAACCGTTCATTTAAAAAAGACCCTTCATAATACAGAAGTGATTACAAAAGCCTCGTACGATTTATACCGTGTATTACATCAGCAGGAAAAAGATCATTCTGTGCTTAACCAATCGCTCAGTAAAAAAGCGCTTCGGATTGCCGGAGATATTCACGAAGTAAAAAAAGACAACCAGCGTATTTTTGCGGGCTTATCTAAAACAATTTCAAATGAAAGTTTCCAAAATTATATGAAAGCAGAGGAATTAATCGAGCTGATCGTACGCATCAACAAAAAATATGCCGATTCTCTTCACAAACAAATTAGCTTTTTTTCCTCTGTCACCGGGGAACATTTCAGCTACCACGTTTACACAATTTTATCGATCATTAATAACTTGGTAGCAAACGCAGTGGAGGCGATTAAAGATGAGGGAATGATTGTTTTATCCGTACATAGACAAGCTGAATTTGTAGAATTCCATGTACAAGATGATGGTCCTGGCGTGCCTTTGAAGTACGAAAAAGCTATTTTTGAACCTGGTTTCACCTCAAAATACGATCAATTTGGAAATCCCTCTACTGGAATTGGCCTTTCTTACGTAAGAGATATTGTTCAAGAACTTGGAGGTACGATTGAAGCTAAACAAGGAGATAAAGGGATGATTTTTATCATTCAAATACCTCTTTGTAGTCTAATTCAGAAAGGATGAGTTTATGCGATTTTGTATTACAGATGATGATTCAGCCATTCGTTCAACGCTCAGTCAGCTGATTGAAGATGAGGATTTAGGAGAAGTTGTAGAAGAAGTCGTAGACGGCAGCTTTTTAGATGCCTCTACGTTAAATTTAAAGCAAATTGATATTTTATTTATTGATTTACTTATGCCAGGACGAGATGGAATCGAAACGATCCGTCATTTAAAAGATTCATTTAAAGGAAAAATGATTATGATTTCACAGGTAGAGTCCAAAGAATTAATAGGAGAAGCCTATTCATTAGGAATTGAATACTATATTACAAAACCAATTAATCGAATTGAAATTTTAACGGTTATTCGAAAAGTAATTGAACGAATCTCTCTTGAGAAATCAATCGATGATATTAAAACCTCCTTGAATAGTTTAGCGACAGCCCATCACGCTCCCCCTTCAAGCCAGCCGATAACGAAACAAGCCCATCTATATGATGTAGGGAAATTCTTATTAGCCGAATTAGGTATTGTAGGAGAAAATGGTGCAAAAGATTTACTGGATATTTTACAGTTTCTGTACACTTATGACCAAAGAGAAAGTGTGGAAAAACATTTCCCTTCTCTAAAAACTATTTTTGTGAATGTCGCTGAGAAAAAATTGGGAGCTCACGCGTCTTCTATTGAAATTAATCGTGAAACCAAGGCTTGTGAACAGCGAATAAGACGAGCAGTTACTCACTCACTGAATCACTTTGCTTCTATTGGATTAACAGATTTTTCAAATCCAAAGTTTGAAAATTATGCTTCTAAGTTTTTTGACTTTACAGCCGTTCGTAAAAAAATGAAAGAACTGCAGGGAGATTCTAAAATTTTGCCGATTCGCATTAACACCAAAAAGTTTATTCAAATATTTTTTCTTGAAGCCAAGCGTTTGTTAAGCCAAGAAAAAAGCTGGTATTGACATAAAAGACGGAAAAGGTTCAAATCCCTCATCCGTCTTTTATGCTAATTGATTCAGTTTTACTAAGGCAGGACCATATACAGTACGCAGAAGCAGCGTCTCTTCGCCTTTTGCGTATTCCGCTAGAGAAAAGGCTCCTTTTTCTGTTTCTACCTGTACATCTACAGAAACTGGGCATCTCTTTAGCTTACTGACTATCATTTCCGCTTGTTTCACCGACAAATAAGAAGAAAGGCGAATAAGTACATCTAAATCACTGGTTGTCGTGACAACTTCTTCACCGCTTGCAAGCTCGAACCCTACACTGCCGGTTGGTCCCCACGCAAATTTTTCAAAAATAATAGCCACCTCTTCCAAAGCGCGTATAGCTGGCATGTTTCTAGACTGGACGTTTTGAAAAAATGAAACGAGATTTTCCGGCCTAATTGTTTGTTTAATGGCCTCCTCAGATAAAAAAGCACCAAAACGCTGATTCCTTCGTTCTCCTCTTACTCCAATAGGTATCAGTTTATCTCGGTGAACAGCACGCCTTACCACTACAAATGGAGCCTTGGCTAATGAATATTCCACCCACTCGGGGATAGGTGTATAACTGATAAGCTTTGCTTCCTCTTTTAACTGAAGCAAATCATGAGCTATATATTCCATTGTTTTTCCAACTCACCTCTTACCCATAAAGAAGCTTTTCGCCCTTCCTTTCTTGCTTGCTCACTGTGCAGCCGGCTGCTTAAATCGTATACACCTTCACAGCGAACATCTTCTACTGCTCCAATTAAAATATCTTGAATCATTTGAACGTCGCGCTCTGTGGGCTGCTCTGCTTGAATACCGCTAACCAGCTCATATAAAGCGCCAAGTGAAGCAAATGATTTAATATCATAAGCCATGGACGGGACTTTCTTTGAAGCTTCCTCAAGTTCTTTTATACTTCTTTTAGTAATGCGCGCTGCCGACTGTTTGGACATGGCGTGAACATTCACTCCTTCGTCTTTTAAAGCCAAAATTCGATTCGATTGGTATCCATGAGCCAAAAATGCTCCTGAAATTGCTTTTCCGACAATTAACGTAATAACCGGATGACCTGCTAAGCGCGCTGCTGCATAAGCATCAGCTGCAGCAGCGCAAGCATAGTGAATACCTAGAAGTTCTTCATGATAGCCATACGCTTGACTCGGTACGTCCACAATGGCAATTATAGGGCGCGGAGATTGATTTCGATCTTCTTGTATTACTTCACGAACGTGCTTAGCAATTGCCCATCCTTCATCTAGTCCTACTTCGCCTTTTCGTGCACGTAAGAAACGATTATAAGGATTAGGTACAACCGATATATATCGGACCTTTTCTCTTCCTAGCAGTGCGTCTTTATAAAGAACGGAAGGAATTTCAAAATCTGCTTCTTCATCATTTATTAAAGCGTTAATCCACACGCGACCGCGGCTGTTAGGCATGCTACCTGGAACTTCGTTCAACGAGTAAGAGACTGCTGAAGGGATATGTTCATTTTTTGTTGCTTTATACAATTCTTGAAATTGATAAGGAGCCATTTTTTCTGAAGGATCAACCTTGCTAAGCAAATGCCTATAAAAATCTACTTGTTCTGTTTTACTAGCTACTTTTTCTTTTTTTTGAAACGTCTCTTGAACCGCTCGTTGAATAGCAGTAACATCATCCTGTGCTAATGTATCTGCAAACCCCGTTTCATAGCGTTGAATACCGCCAATCGTTTTCCAGATTAAGCTTCGGTCTCTTGCATCAAACTCTTCAACCCCCGCTTCTTGTTCGATCACTTCCGGGCCGTTAAGACCAAACCTTGCTTCTTTTGTCATAATGAGATAACTAAAGAGTGAAGCAGTGATAGACATTCCTCCAAAGCAGCCTACATTTCCTGAAATAACTCCGACAACAGGTGTATGCTCACGCAGAGCAACTACCGCTGAGCCAATTTCAGATATCGACAAAAGTCCATAATTCGCTTCTTGCAGCCTTACCCCTCCTGTATCGAATAGAAAAACAGGTCTAACAGGAACACCTTTTTTGTGATTATTAAGAGCTAATTCTAAAGCTCCTGCAATTTTAGCTCCCGATACTTCACCAATGCCTCCCCCTTGAAATCCTCCTTCTATTGAAATGACAACTGCTGGCTCCCCTGCTATTAGCCCACTTGCTATGATGACACCATCATCGCTTTGAGGAACAATATTTTGCTTAGGTAAATGAGGCGACTCGATCCCGTCAAAAGGGCCGAGCAGCTCACGAAATGTACCTTGATCTAAGATTGCCTGGGCTCGTTCTCTTCCATTTAACTCAATAAAGCTTTGATTATTCACTCCCATTTTCACTCACCTCCAAAGCTTGTGCAAGACGCAAAGCGACTACACCGGGCGTAGCACCGAAATCATTAATTACAATTTTCGCTTGAATCATATGAGCACTAAAAAACCGATCTAATACGGCTTTCCAGGTTTCACTAAACCCTTCACTTCCTGTTCGTACTGATACGTGAGCATGTTCTTCATCAGAAGGAACCATTAAGATTTCTAAATCCCCTGAACCAACAACGCCTACATGTGCGCGCTGAGTTAACTTTCGATCGGCTTTGTATTTAAACACTAACGTTTCCATTAGCCACTCACTCCTCCCTGCAGACGTTTATGATTCTTTAAAAAGAGATATTCGATCTAAAAATAATACAGCAGCCAGCAAATCTGCACTTCCACCTGGAGAAGCGTTAGATGATAGAAAAATATGATCTAACGCTTCCAGCCGCTGTTTTCCTATTGATGTAGATACCCCTCCAACTTCTAACACATTGGATGCCGCCATTTTAACCTCCTCTAATACAACTGGACCAGCACGATGCAAAATACACGTATCATCAAGATTGGCGATTAGTGTTACTAAAGTATCAATCCGCGCTGATGTTTCATGTATGCCTAGCTTGCGAGCCTTATGTAAAGCAGGCAAGCCTATATGAATCACGTGAGGAAATCCTTGCTTCGCCTCTCCAGCCGCTCCTTTTGCGCCATACTTTTTTTTCACACGAAGTCCATTAGATGAATGCAGAGTACAAAAGCGATCTGCATAACGAGCAATTTTTCCTGCAGCTTCTGTGATGGATGCAGGTGATGCTTGAATACCGCAAACCGCTGTTGCAGAAGCAAGTAGACCTAATGCCCAAATAGCTCCCTTGTGTGTATTGACACCATCCGTAGCCGCGTACATAATTTGTTCACCTTCGCGTCCAATTCGAGCAATTTCTTCCCTTAGCATCTGACTCGGCTGCTTTCCTTGACTATATAATGCAATCTGTGAGAAGGTCGGTTGTAAAGCATAAGCAGAGGCTAGCAGCGTCTCAATATTCATATCTTGATGAGATCCAGTTGTTGCTGCATCTACAAGCCCCGGCTTAGGTGTAAGTACCGCTTCATCAACCAAAGCGGTAACTGCCATTTTAGCTATCAGGCATGAAGAAAACACAGTTGTTTTTGGCTCTTCTTGAATACGCATATTTTTTACCAGCTCCTAAATTTAGCAGGCGGATTATATAAACCATCTGACCATTCTACTAAATCTTCTACACTTTTCGCCGCTAACAGCGAACGCTTTGCTTCCGTACGGCGAATCTGTAAATCTTCCGGAAAAGCCACTAAGCCATCTCTGCGCATTCTTTCCACTTTATTTTGGTTGTGCCGTAACCCTATAGGCGTTACCCCCGCTACTGCTTCAAGCGCTGCTTTTCTTTCTTCCAAGCTTTGTGCTTTATATAAATAAGCAATTCCTTCTTCAGTCACGACATGTGTCACATCATCCCCGTAAATCATGACAGGAGCAGTAGCTAAGTTTGCTTGTTTAGCTACATTTACCGCATCCAAAGACTCAACGAAAACAGGCTCATTTCCTGATTGAAAGGTTTCAACCATTTGTACAACTAGCTTTCTGCCTCTTGCTAATTCATGCTTATCGTTCATCATATCCAACCAAGCAGACGTAGAATGCCGTCGGCCTCTAGGATCATGCCCCATGTTAGGCGCTCCGCCAAACCCTGATAAACGTCCAGATGTGACGGTAGAAGAATTTCCTTCTCCATCTATTTGCAAAGTTGATCCCACGAAAGCATCTACCGCATATTGACCAGCGACTTGACACATCGCACGGTTTGAGCGCAGGCTGCCGTCGCGTCCTGTAAAAAATACATCTGGACGGGCTGCTGTGTATTGTTCCATTCCTACTTCTCCGCCAAAGCAGTGTACGCTCTCAATCCATCCGCTTTCAATAGCCGGAATTAACGTAGGGTGAGGGTTCAGAGCCCAGTTCTTGCATATTTTACCTTTCAGCCCTAACTTTTCTCCATAGGTAGGCAGCAAAAGCTCAATTGCAGCTGTATTAAAGCCAATGCCATGATTTAATGATTGTACGCTGTGGCGCTCATAGATACCTCGAATCGTCATCATAGCCATTAGAATTTGGAGCTCTGTAATATGACGAGGATCTCGGGTAAATAAAGCTTCCAATTGATAAGGCTGATTGGCCACGACGATACAATCAATCCAAGAAGCCGGAATATCAACTCGCGGAAGTTCTTCAACAAGTTCATTTACCTGCACAATGACAATTCCGTCCTTAAACGCTGTTGCTTCGATAATCGTCGGCGTTTCTTCCGTATTTGCTCCTGTATATAAGTTACCTTGTGCATCCGCTTTATCGGCAGCCACTAATGCAATATTGGGAATTAAATCAATGAAAAGGCGTCCGTAAAGCTCTAGATATGTATGAATTTCTCCCATTTTCAACGTGCCATCTTCAATCATTTGAGATACGCGAAGACTTTGAGCACCGGCGTACGAAAAATCAATTTTTTCAGCAATTCCTTTCTCAAATATGTCGAGATGTTCCGGGCGTGAAATACTAGACATAATCATATGAAGACCGTTTATTTTATCAGCGCTTACTTCATTCAGCGCCTTTGATAAAAAAGATGCTTGCTTTTGATTGTCTCCTTCAAGCACTACTTTATCTCCAGGTGATATAAGCAATTCTAACGCTTCAATAATGTGTTCATTATCCAATAACTTTCCTTTAAGAAGTTGGTCTATTTTCGCAAGGCGAGCTGCTTTTTGATCTCGGCGGGTTGTCCATGATTTTGAAGTTTTTTTTATTCCACTCATGTTCTAGCTCCTTTCTTCCACTCCTAAATTAATGCGCTTACATTTTTTCTTTCTCCATTAAAATTAACACAGATTTCATAGTAGATTCGGCTGCAGAAATAGCCCTTGCTTCCGGAAAGCTCTTAGCAGTCAAATCCGTTAGTACTCTTCCTGGAGCCATTTCAATATATAATCTTGTACCCATTTCATACATAACTTCCGTCATGTCATGCCAACGGACGGGCAGGGCAACACTCGCTGCCAGATCTTCCTTAATATCAGCAGCTTTCCATAATTTCCGAGCTTTACAATTACCTATAAAAGGAACGATCGGGTCTTTTCCTTTCACTTCCGTTATTATTTTTCGTAATTCGCTCGAAACTCCTTCCATAAGAGGACAGTGAGAAGGCACCGTTACATGAAGCATTTTGGTTTTCCTAGCCCCTTTTTTAGATGCTTTTTCAAGAACTTCCTCAATTGCTTTTAAGGTGCCAGAAAGCGTTATTTGATCAGGAGCATTTAGATTCGCTACGTAAACAGGAGCTGCATCGGTGGATATTTCATGTACAATAGAGAGAAGCTGATGTTCGCGCAGTCCCATTACAACCCCCATACCATAACCATCAGGATAGGCATTTCCCATCAGTTCCCCTCTTTTTCCCACAAGAAAAAGAGCTTCTTTAAAAGATAACACTTCAGATATAACTGCTGCTCCAAACGCCCCTATTGAATGCCCTCCTACCACGTCTGGCGAGTAACCTTTGTTTTTAAACGATCTAGCCGTAGCCACTCCTGCAATAAAAAGACATATCTGAACATTTTTATTATATTTTAATTTTTCTGACGAATCTAACGATAATACGTCTTGATTTAAAGCCTCACTTGCTTCTTCAAACGTAGTCGTTAATCCCCATTTATTTTTTATATCATGAAGCATACCAGCATATTGTGCACCTTGTCCTGGAAATAGAAATGCAACACTCATCGTGTTTCTCCTTTCGACTTTATATCACCCAAGGAGATAATGGATACTTTTATTATAAAGAACATAGAATCAATAACTCTAATACATATTTCTTATATATCCTATAACTTGAAATCTATATAAAAAAAGAGTTAGACATAACGAAATCAATGGAATCTGGAATCTAAAGATGAGCGAATTGGATAAATGAAAAAATCCGAACGATTCATCGTTCGGATTTTCCTTTAAGTAAACTGCTTTTGTCTCAGCCTCTTTTTGTTTGCTACATATGAGACGGGAAATGCGGAAGCACTTCTTCACCAAGCTCATGTATGACTTCTTCAGCCGGACGCTTACTATCAAAAAGAGCAAAAAAGAGATGGTTAACTCCTATTTCTTTATAAATAGAAAGAAGCTCAATTAATGTATTACGCCCTGCTCGAAATCCTAAACGAATTGGCGTTGGCATTTCATTTGGATCTTCTGCCAAATCTAGATGCATAGGTTGTGTAAAAGGTTTAAAAACGCCTGGATGATAGATATCAACCAGTTCTCTCCACTGTTTAATGGCTTCTGCTTGAAAATGCGGATGACGAGGATAATACATCCAGCCGTCTCCATGCTGTGCAAACCACTCCATATTTTGCTGGCTGTATCCCGTGATCATCGTTGGAATACGTTTCGTTGGCTTAGGAACAACATTTGCTCCTTGAATGGACCCCAAAGCAGACTGGATAGATGGAAATTCTTTATTTAACGCTTCTTCTAAATAATGAAAAGCCTCTGCAAATCGCTTTCCTCTTTCTTCATGAGGAATACCTAACCCTCGAAAATCTGCTTGACGGTCTCCAGAGGATACGCCCATAATCAAACGCTCAGGAAAAAGCTGATCAATGGTTGCCATTTCTTTAGCTACACGAAGCGGATGGCGTAAAGGTAGCACAATAGCAGATGTACTGAGAGCAATTTCTTTTGTTTGACTGGCAAGGTAAGTCAAATAAATAAGCATATCATAAATTTGACCCGTGGCTGGATCGCCAAATGATGGATCTTGAAGAAGGACATCACGGAACCATAAGCTTGTAAATCCATATTGTTCTGCAAGCTGCGTGAGCTCTACTTGTTTCTCCATCGTAGGCGTGGCATACTGATAATTTTCAAGCGGCATATGCAAACCTAACGTTAACTCATTCTCCTTGTACATACGACGATACGCCTTATGATATTGAAATGCAGTCATTTGCTTCCTCTCCTTTTATAGCTAAGAGATCATCGCAAAAGGCGATGATCTCTGTTTTATTTTGCTTTTGCTTCTATTGAGCGGCTCCATGCGGTTAATAAGACTGCTCCTAAAACCATCACTCCTCCAATCCAAGGAGTATGAACAAGACCAATGGAATCAACAATCAGGCCGCCTACAAAAGAACCAATAGCAATTCCAACGTTAAATGCAGCAATATTCAGCGCAGAGGCTACGTTTACTGCTGAAGGAACATACTTTTCAGCTAAGTTCACGACCAGCACTTGCAGTCCAGGTACGTTCATAAATGCCAATAAGCCCATGGCAAAAATCGTAATTGTTCCCGCTACTTTAAACGATGCAGTAAACGATAAAATAACTAAGATAACGGCTTGAATTAAAAACATCCAAAATAATGCTTTTAACGGATTTTTATTCGCAGCTTTTCCTCCAATCGTATTTCCGATGGCTACTGCTACGCCGTATACTAATAGCAAGATACTAACTGCGCTTGGTGCGTATCCTGTTAACTTTTCAAGAATAGGTGCTAAATACGTATAAGCTACAAACGTTCCGCCATAACCTAAAGCAGTAATAGCAAACGATAGTAAAAGCGGCCCGTTTTTCAAAATTTTTAATTGATCACTAAACTTTGCCGGCGGCGCTTCTTTTAAGTTTTTAGGCACTAAAAGAGCACTGGCAATAATGGCAATAACGCCAAGTAACGCTACTCCCCAAAATGTTGCTCTCCAGCCGAAAGCTTGTCCGATAAATGTACCAAGTGGAACACCTGTAACAGTTGCAACTGTCAAACCTGTAAACATTAAAGCAATGGCACTTGCCCGCTTATCTTCCGGCACCAAATCAGCAGCGATAGTCGCACCGATAGAAAAGAAAATCCCGTGTGAAAATGCAGTAATAATTCGTGCTATAAGCAGCAGCCCAAAGCTTGTTGATAAAGCTGCTACTGAGTTTCCTACGATAAAAATAACCATTAATAGCATCAGCAATGATTTTCTGCTCATTTTACTTGTTAATGCTGTTAATACGGGCGCTCCAAATGCAACTCCCATTGCGTACCCTGAAATTAATAACCCTGCTAGTGTAATGGAAATATTTAAATCATCTGCAAGCGATGATAATAAACCTACTGGAACAAACTCTGTTGTCCCGATTCCAAAGGCGCTAATAGCTAGCGCTAATAGCGGCAAAGCACCGCTTTTTTTACTTTGTTGTGTTTGTGAAAGTGTATTCACTTCTTAACGCCTCCTGTTCGTTATAATAACTTTTTATAATAGCTTCTCTTACAGCTGATTAGCTTAGGTACCCTTCATATATTCGCTAACCGGCCATCAACAATTGTTATTATGAGCGATGTAAAACCAAAGAAAAAGTACGCACTTTCAAGTGATATAGGTACCTGGAGGTTACAATAAGCGTAAATACTAAAGTCATGAACTATTGGGTATTCTAAAAAAATGCTTACACCTAGAAAATTCTGCGCTATAGTGGTATGATAAACATCAGAAAAAATGCGAAACCATGCATTTAACCGTTATCTCTAGAACAAGGAGAGTTGTTAACGTGAAAAAATATAATATTCCAGTGGAAGCGGCATTAGAAGTCATTGGAGGCAAGTGGAAAGTCGTTATTCTTTGCCACTTAATTAAAGGGACAAAACGCCCTGGAGAATTAAAAAGAATTATGCCGCGCGTTACACAAAAAGTATTAACGCAGCAGCTTCGTGAGCTTGAAGCAGACGGCATCATTGTTAGAAAAATGTACAATGAAATGCCGCCTCGAGTAGAATATTCTTTAACAGATTACGGATGGTCTTTAAAAAGCATTCTTGATTCACTATGCTCTTGGGGAGAACATCATATTGAAAAAACGTACCCTGATAAAGAAGCTGTACTTATGCAGCCTGTAGAAGAAGTCACTGTTTCTAATTAAAAAAAGCTGACTAGATAGTCAGCTTTTTCATTCCCTTACTTTCTTTATTTTTTCAGACGATGTACGTATTCAGGAGGAACCTTTATGACAGAACAACTTAAAAAGAAAATTAGCCTTCAAGATGCTATCAAACAGCAGCTTGCTAATAAGAAAAATCAATCTTCAAGTAAAGCTAAGAACGGCAGTACCAATCAAGCAACCAAAAAGCTGACGAGTCAACAAACCAAAAAAACGAATAATCAGCGAAAGAGAACAGGTGTATAATGAACGGACAAAATAGAAAAGACGTAGCCCCTGGAATTGAAGTCGACATTGTTTTAAAAGCAGATCAGCGTTCTGGAAAACTTACACACGGAACGGTCAAAGACATTCTGACCAATTCAAGCTTTCACCCGCACGGTATCAAAGTTCGTTTAACAGATGGACAAGTCGGACGCATAAAAGAAATTTACCCAAATTAAAAAAGCATGTATTTTACATGCTTTTTTAATTTACACTTCAAATAAATCTACTTATCATTTCCTACTTTTGTTAAAATAAAGAAGCACTGTCGTCCCCTTTCTTTCCCTTGGGAACTCATGCAAGGAAAAAAAAGGTGGTGGATAGTCTGAGACGAATCCTCAAGTCATTTTTCCTAGATGCTGAGAATGTTCAGCTCCTAACGGCTTACGTGGAGCTTTTAGGAGCCATAGTCGCTCTTATTTTGCTATTTTTCCAGTAGTAAAATAAGTAATCACCGATAAGTATCGTCTAAAGGGTTCTTCATCCATAAGGCTCGTGTGCTGATTGTCTTTAGGGAATGGTGTTTGGCGGCACTTCCCTATAGTAAAAAGACAGCTTCCTTGCAGAAATGGACAAGGTGTAATCAACTACGGCCGATTATGGGTGCAGGACCTTTTTCTTTATTAGTCTATGTCTTTTTTTTACTTCCCATACACAAAAATAAAAAAACCTCCGAGTTGGCGGTCTCGAAGGTTTTTTCTAGTGAATCGTTTTCGACAAATCCTCATCCGGGCTAACAAGGTTCAGATCTAATAAGATTATGTGATGAATTTCTTCACCTTACAAGTTAAACTTGTCAAAGCTAAGAATTCATTCGCTTGTTAAGAATAACTGAACGTGCGCTCCGGATTGTCATTTTTCCTAGCCTTAGTATATCATATTTGTTGAAAATAGGTAAAAAAAGTGTTCGACAAAGCTTGTCAGCAGCTCTTTACCTATTTCATATTTTTCAAAACAAAAAACATTTTACAAATATGAAGGAATTTCATACTATTAGATAAAAGATAGAAGATAGAAGTATTCTGACTTGGAGAGGATTTCAATGAAGCAACCACAGTTAGAAAAAGAAATTCGAGCCTTACAATCAGATATTTACCAATTAGCTAAGAAAACAAGCAGCTATTCTCACGGTGAGATCTTAAAATTAAGTCAAAAGCTAGATCAAAAAATTGTTCGTTACCAAAAGCTTTTTAACCATACCAAATAAGAGCCGCGTAGGACTTTCACTTGCTATCCCCCAAGTACCATAAACCTACAGATAAAACAGATGTGTTTTATTCGCAATAGGTACATCTCTGCTTCCCTAATTAATTAGGGAAGTTTTTTATTTAGAAAATTAAAACCTTCTCCTTTCCTTTGGTTAGTTGTCATACAAATTGGGTATTCAATCAGTAGGCCTTAAAACTTATTTAAGAAACTTAAAGGAGAGAATGCATGATGAGTAATGCTGATACTACCGAAACAAAAAAAGGCGCCGATTTACTAGTAGAAAGTTTAGCAAGTCAGAATGTGCCTTATATTTTTGGCATTCCAGGAGCCAAAATTGATGGCGTATTTGATGTTTTGAAAGAAAAAGGACCGGAAGTAATTGTTTGCCGCCACGAACAAAATGCTGCGTTTATGGCAGCTGCTATGGGAAGATTGACAGGTACGCCGGGCGTTTGCCTTGTCACATCAGGTCCAGGTGCCGCTAATTTAGCAACTGGCCTTGTCACTGCTACTTCTGAAGGTGATCCAGTGGTAGCCCTAGCAGGAGCCGTTCCAAGAGCAGATCGATTAAAAAAGACGCATCAATCAATGGACAATGAAGGACTATTTAAATCTATCGCCAAATTCAGCGTTGAGGTAGAAGATGCTGCAAACGTTCCAGAAGTGATAACAGACGCCTTTCGTGAAGCTGTTTCTTCTCCTTCAGGAGCATCTTTTGTCAGCTTGCCGCAGGATGTAATGGATGGCGAAACATCAGCTTCCACTCTATCCTTTCTAAAAACTCCTACGATTGGCGCTGCTAATTTAGACGCTGTTGCCCAAGCTATACACACTATTCGCACAGCAAAACTACCTGTTTTACTTTTAGGTATGAGAGCAAGTAAATCTAAAGCAGTGGAATCAATCCGTCAACTCGTAGCAGAACATGACCTTCCTGTCGTAGAAACGTTCCAAGGTGCGGGAGCTGTTTCACGAGAGCTTGAAACTCACTTTTTTGGACGAGTAGGTCTTTTTCGCAATCAGCCTGGAGACGTCTTATTGAAGCATGCTGACGTCGTCTTAACAATCGGATATGACCCAATTGAATACCCTCCTTCTCTTTGGAACTCAGAAAGTCAAAGAAGCATTATTCATTTAGATGATGTACAAGCACAAGCTGACCACCATTATCAGCCGGAAATTGAGTTAGTAGGGGATATCCCAAGCACCATCGACATATTAACGGATAAACTCCCACATTTAATACGTTCAAAAGAAAGTGCTTCTTTTTTAAAAACGCTAAAAAGCAAACTTGAACAACCTGACGATCAGTACGAGTTTTCTAATGACACTCACCTTCATCCCCTACAGTTAATTGAAGCTCTGCAGGACTTTGTTGAAGATGATACTACCATCACATGTGACGTTGGTTCGCATTACATATGGATGGCTCGTTATTTTCGTTCCTATGAACCTCAGCATTTACTATTCAGCAACGGCATGCAAACGCTAGGTGTTGCTTTGCCTTGGGCTATTTCAGCTGCACTCGTTCGCCCCCATAAAAAAGTTCTGTCCATGTCTGGAGACGGCGGGTTTTTATTTTCAGCTATGGAGCTCGAGACAGCCGTTCGGTTAAACTTACCAATTGTTCACATTATCTGGAACGATCAAACCTACGATATGGTTGGCTTTCAACAGCAGATTAAATATGGCCGAAAATCTGCGGTAGAGTTCGGGAGTGTAGACTTTGTTACGCTTGCTGAAAGTTTTGGTGCCAAAGGATTTAGAGTGAACTCACCAGAAGAATTTTCGGACACTCTAGCAAGCGCTTTTCGTGAACAAGGCCCCGTTATCATCGACGTGCCTGTAGATTATAAAGATAATGAAAAATTAAATACACAACTACTGCCAGATCAAATTAACTGAAAGGACTGAGTAAAGAATGAGCAATAAAGAAAAATTAACGATTCACCAAACTTCCACTATGATTGCTTTATTGGACGGAGTATTTGACGGTGTTGTCACATACAGGGATTTAGCTAAGAAAGGTGATTTCGGCATCGGCACGTTTAATCAGCTGGATGGTGAAATGATTGCCTTTGACGGAGAATTTTATCACATTGCTGATGGGAAAGCCGCACCTATTAGTGAAGATGCAAAAACACCTTTTGCCATTATGACAACCTTTTATGAAGATATCTCTTATCGTGTAGAAGAGGAAATGAACCGTGAACAACTAGAAACCTTAATGAACGAGCTTATTCCCAGTCCGAATTTATTCTATGCAGTTCGTATTGACGGGAAGTTTAAAGAAGTAAAAACTCGCACTGTTGCAAAGCAAGAGAAACCCTATCCTTCCATGGTAGATGCAGCTGCTGATCAGCCTATATTTACATCTTCAGATGTAAATGGAACACTAGCAGGTTTTTACACGCCAGAATATTCTTCAGGCATCGGTGTTCCCGGGTATCACCTGCACTTTATTGATGAATATAAAAAAGAAGGTGGACATGTTTTAGACGTCTCCGTTCAGGATGTTACCATTCAAATTTGCAAAAAAACGAAATTAAATCTCAATTTATCGGACACAAGTGAATTTCTAAATGCTAATTTAGAAGACCATGATGTAGAAGAAGAAATTGCGACGGCTGAATAAGCAACGATACTTTTACTGATAAAAAAACTCTCATCGCTGCGCATGACGATGAGAGTTTTTTTATGAACACTTCGTGTATCTTTAAGTTTCCTCCCATTTCTATTAGTAATATAGGTCTCCCATAAAACCACGGAAGAAAGCCTAACACAGAATGATACATAAGAAAGAAAGCATAGTATCATAATTACCATATTGCAACAGCTTTACGCTGTATATAAAAAAGGAGGTTTTTAAGCAATGTTTTCTAAACGGCCCTTATCTGTACTTCTTATCTCGACTTTATCTATGATTATTGCTTTTTCAGTATGGTCTGTCTTCGCGCCTATCGCCGCAGATATTCAAGTGATGTATTCATTAACCAACGCTGAAAAAAGTATCTTAATTGCCACTCCCGTCTTATTAGGTTCACTCATGCGGATTCCGATGGGAATTTTAACAGATCGCTTCGGCGGAAGAAAAGTGTATTCGTTAACAATGCTTGCTCTTTTACTCCCTACCATTTGTGCAGGCTTTACTCATTCTTACTCCATGCTGCTCTTTTGGGCATTTTTTATCGGCATGGCTGGAACAACATTTGCTATTTCCATTACATATGTCTCTAAATGGTATTCACCTCAAAAGCAAGGTTTTATTTTAGGAATTGCCGGGATGGGCAACTTAGGATCAGCGGTAGCAAGCTTTAGTATTCCACTTATCTTTTCTTCTTTTGGCTTGCCTTGGGTATTTTGGAGTTTAGCAATTGCGGTAGCTTTAATGGCTCTTTTATTATGGGTAGAAACTTCAGACCACCCTTCTGCTGCTTCTCCTAAAACGTTGCAGGAATCTTTATCGGTATTAAAATTTAGAGAAACGTGGTTTTTGTCCGTTTTCTATTTTTTAACATTCGGTGGATTTGTCACATTCAGCATCTATCTCCCTACCATTTTGCACGATCAATTTAATGCATCAACCGTAGACAGCGGGCTGAAAACAGCTATTTTTGTTGTATTAGCAACGTTTGTACGGCCTCTTGGAGGATATTTATCGGATGTATTCGGAGCAAAAAAAGTACTCACCTTTGTCTTTACCGGAATGCTGCTAATAGGATTATTTATCGCCTTTACCATCAGCTCCTTCGCGCTATTCAGCGCAGGTTGCTTACTTGCAGCCATTACCCTTGGTATCGGAAATGGAGCTGTTTTTAAAATGGTTCCATCTGTTTCAACAGGAAATATTGGAGCTGTTACGGGGATTGTAGGAGCATTCGGAGGAGTAGGCGGCTTTTTCCCTCCTATTGTGCTAGGCTTTATAAAAGATACAAGCGGAGATTACGTTGTCGGTTTTTCCTTACTAGCGCTTTTTGCTCTATTCTGTCTCTTACTGAATTATTCTGGATTCAAAAAACAAGATGTACGTATTAACCAAAAGCACCTTGCCTGATTCCACGTAAAAAGCCTCTTTTTGCAAGAGGCTTTTTGCATCAGCATTTTTAATAACTGCTTCTTTTTACAGAAGGGCTAATATTCACGGCACTTACTTTAAAGCCAGGCATCTTACAGGCGGGATCTAATTTCTCAGAAACAAGGTTATTAACATTTTGAGAATCCGCCCAGTGAAAAGGAACAAATACGGTATCTGGCCGAATGCCCTCTGAAAATTTGCTTCTTACCACAATCCTTCCATATGAAGATTCAATTTGTACTAATTCTTGATTCGATATTTCATATTTTTTCGCTGTTGAAGGGTGGATTTCCATAAAAGATTCGAAATTTCTAGCAGATAAAGATGCACTTTTTCGCGTTTGTACACCCGTTAAATAGTGTGACACCACTCTCCCTGTTGTTAAATAGAGAGGATATTTTTTCGTTATTTTTGCTTTAGGAACAATAGCTTGATTCGAGACAGGGACCATCATCGCCTTTCCATCACTATGAGCAAAACGTGTTTCAAACAGGCGCTCGGTTCCTTTATCTGTTAAGCTTCTGCATGGCCATAAAATTCCTTTTTCCGCTCGTAATCGTTCGTACGTAATACCGGAGTAATCCGCGATTCCTCCTTTACTTGCTATTCGCAGTTCATTAAATATTTCTTCAGCTGATGAAAACGAAAAATATTCCTCTTTCCCTAAAACTTTAGCAATTTCACATAGTATTTCCCAGTCGTGTTTGATTTCGCCACGGCGCGGAAAGCTAGCTTCGCGCAATGTAACTCTTCCCTCCACATTTGTCATCGTTCCTTCATCTTCCAAATAAGAGGATGCTGGTAAAATTAAGTTTGCTAATTTTGCCGTTTCTGATTCAAACATATCTGCTACCACTAGAAATTCAAGCTTTTCAAAAGCCTTCTTAACAAAATTAGCGTTTGGATTTGAAACGGTTGGATTTGAACATACCAGAAACAGCCCTTTAATTTCACCGTCATGAATTTTTTCAATCATTTCATATGCAGAAACACCTTTTCTAGGAAGACCTTTCTCCTCTATGTTCCAAACATCTGCTATATACATCCGATGCTCGTGATTTTCGATTGAACGGTAGCCTGGAAGCTGATCTGCTTTTTGACCGTGTTCTCGGGCTCCTTGCCCATTTCCTTGACCAGTAATGGCTCCATATCCGCAGCGAGGTTTACCGATTTTCCCGACAGAAAGTAGAATATTCAAAAAGTTCTGCACAGCAGCACTCCCGTCTGTTTGCTGCTCTACCCCTCTAGCAGTAAAAATCATTCCTGTTTCTCTTTGACCAAACATACGGGCAGCTTGATACATTTTCTCAAGCGGCACTCCCGTTATTTCTTCAATGACACTAAATTCTAGAGACGCCACATATTGCATTACCTCTTCAAATCCATTAACACGTTCTTGTAGAAATCGTTCATCTAGATAATTTTCTTCGATAATGACCTTCAAGATTCCATTGGCTAATGCCGCGTCGCTCCCCGGTTTAAGCTTCAGGTGTAAATCAGCTATTTTAGTTGTACCTGTCTCTCTTGGATCAATAGCAATAATAAAAGCTCCGTTTTCTTTTGCTTTTTCAAAATAAGGCATAATCGTTGGCTGACATTCCGCAATATTTGTTCCAGCTAACATAATACATTCAGTAAACGGAATCTCTTGTAAGCTATTCGTAAATCCTCGGTCCATGCCAAATGTTTTACTAGCAGCAGAAGCAGCAGCTGACATACATAAGCGTCCATTGTAATCAATATACTTTGTTTTTAACGCAACTCGAGCAAATTTCCCTAATAAATAAGCTTCTTCATTTGTAATAGAGGCACTTCCATAAACACCTAGCGCATCTGCTCCATTCTTCTCTTGAATCTCTGTAACGTGCTCTTTAATATAGTCAAGAGCTTCCCTCCAAGAAATCTTTACAAACTCTCCGTTTACTTTTAACAAAGGATATTGAATCCGATCTTTATGCAAAGGATGCTGGTGCGCATTCATTCCTTTGATACATAATCTTCCTTGAGAAGTAGGGTTGTCTCTTCCAATTGTTTTATACGTTTTTCTTTTTACATGTGTTTGTTCAACTAACTGCATTTTGCACTGCATGCTGCAGTAAGGACACTGTGTATTATAGATACGCTCGGTTTCAACTTGCTTTTGCTGCTCACGAAAATATTTCAACAGCATCTCAGTCATCGTAGGTCACCCTTCTTTCCTATAATAAATATGTGATTGCACGAGAGCGTTCTGAGCTGAGCTGCTTCATTAAATACTCTCGATTGTCTGCCTCAAACAAAACTTCTCTGACATGAACAATTCCTACTCGCTCGATCCAGCTGCCGACAGCTTCTAAATAGTTTCCCGTTTCACGGTAATATTGAATCAAAGAACAGCTGATTTCTATCCCTTCTTCGTTCGTTTCGGCCACATAAAACAGCTCCCCGCTTCTGGCTTCTGTGCTGCTTCCGCCAGCATATATTTCCCAACCTCTGTCTATTCTTCTTAATCCTATATCACTTGTTGTGACATCCTCTGTAATGTGAAAACAAGAAGCAATACTGATTTTGATATCGCATGGGGTCTTTACGTATTCAAGCTGTTTGTCTAATTCATTTGATAAAGCAAGAGCAGGTTCATACTGACAAATACACGTTCCTTTTCCTATATAAACAGATACATTTTTAACTGTACGTTCATATAGCTGCTGAAGTCCTCTATCTATTTCCTCACTTATCAACGAAAGATATTCTTTTTTCACTCCAATAAGTTGAATGCGCTGATCACTTGTTAAACGAATATTCGAGATGTTGTACCTTTCAGCTACATTTGCTATGTTCCTTAATTCCTGTACATTTGTCAGACCACCGTGAATTTGCGGTACCACTGCATAAGTACCGTCATGAAGCAAAACGGCCTGTTCATTCTCCGTAGTAAATAAAGAATGTCGATTATTTTCATAATGAGGATTCATCATATTTAAATAGTAATGAAGACCGCCTTCACATAACGAGCAGCCTTTCATGTCTTTAAACTTTAACATTTCTCTTACTTGCTGAACCGTTTCAAATTGATATTGCTGCATTTCTCTTACCAGCTCATCTTCTGATAGATGTGTACAAGCACAAAAGGTTTTTTGTTCAATGTTTTCATCAAATTCATCGCTTTGAATATACGTTAAAAGATCTGTTACAAGGGGCTTGCATCCTCCGCATGAACCAGAAGCTTTCGTGCAATTTTTTATTTCATCTACTGTCGTTAAATCATGTTTCTGTACTGCTTCAATAATACCTCCCTTGGTTACACCGTTACAGTTACATACCATATCTGTAACTGACATAGAAGCTGCTGCATTTTCCTTTTCATATTGAGAAGGAAATAATTGTACTTTTTCCGCTTGCGACAAATCCTTTTTTTCACTAATCATTTGTGATAGCTTTATAGCCTCACTGGTATCCCCAAAAAGAACGGCTCCCACTATTCTCCCTTCGCGAAAAACTACTTTTTTGTATATACCATCTAACATATTCGAAATCGTAATAGCTTTTGCACCTTGATTTCCCTTAAACTCTCCGACCGAATAAACGTCTATTCCTGATATTTTTAACTGAGTGGAAAGAACGGACCCGCCATAACCCTCATTTTTCATTTGGCAAAGGTGTCGCGCTAAGACTTTTCCTTGTTCGTAAAGGGGAGCAACAAGGCCGTATGTCATCCCTCGATGTTCAGCGCATTCACCTACTGCATAGATATCCGGGATGCTCGTTTCTAAATAATCATTTACGATAATTGCTCTATTTGTTGCTATTCCGCTTTTTTTAGCGAGATTCACATTTGGCCTCACTCCTGTAGCCATTACAACTAAATCAGCTGCAATTTTGCTGTTATCGTTAAATCGGACGCCTTCTACTCGGTTTTCCCCTATAATCTCATCCGTATGTTTGTTTAATAGAAAACTCATGCCTTGCTTTTCCAATTCTTCTCTTAACATAGCAGATGCTGCTCTGTCTAGCTGTCGCTCCATTAAAAAACCCGAATGATGAATAACTTGAACATCCATTCCTAAATTTAATAGTCCTCTAGCAGCTTCCAGCCCTAACAGACCCCCTCCAATAACCGCTGCTTTTTTATACCGTTTAGAAATTTCAATCATTTTCCGACAGTCTTCGATGGTACGAAAACCGAGGACCCCTTCTTTTTCAGCCCCTTTAACGGGGAGCATATACGGGCTCGAACCGGTAGCAATAATAAGCTTGTCGTACATCGTCTCTCTGTTTTTATCTGTTTTTATTATTTTTCTCTTGGTGTCTATGTGCGTAACACTTTCTCCTTTAAATAAATTGATATTATTTTCGTTATACCATGCAAAAGAATGAATGTTAATATCTTCAAGCTTTGTACTGCCTTGTAAAACGGTTGATAATAAAATTCGATTATAGTTAACGTGAGGCTCACTTCCAAAAACAGTAATATCAAAACACTCTGGAGAATGAATAAGAATTTCTTCAATACAGCGCATTCCCGCCATTCCGTTTCCGATTACTATCAGCTTTTGTTTCGTCATATAAAAACCTCCAACACATAGATTCAGACCGTAAAATATACATTTTTTATTATTTCATAAACTTCTCTAAAAGAAATGGACCTTGTTATAACTTCTAACATTAAAATCTGTTTAAAGCGTATGAATACGCCGATACCTTTCGTTGAAAGCAGGCTTTTATATAGAAGATTAATCTGCTTTAAAAAGGGGTAGAAAAAAGGATGCTGTGCTTGCATTACCTTTCTCTACGCTTTATAAGTACTCTATATAAAATTTTGTTATCTTCTTTTTGCCTACTATTTATTTATTTTGAAATCAATTATGATAAAAGAAAGATTCTGAATTGGAGGTTTAAAACATGTCAATAACCGTTCACGCCACTCAGTGGATTCATTTTCAAATTAAATTGTATAACCTTCATTCCAAAACGAGATCGCTTAAAGATCAAAAACTAGAATTACCTCTACCAGAATTCCATCAAAACCTGATCATATTTACATCAGCAGCACGTCATGGCCTTACGTTTGGATATCAAGCCATTCAATGGGATACACCCTATACTTCTTCTCCGATTTACATAGAGCATCAGTCTATTCCGTGGTCCACTTTAGAACAACGTTCCCATAAGCGTATAACCGAACATATTACAGCTATTTTCTTAGAGACAATGTTTTATAGACAAAGTCAATTCAAACAATGTCAATTTTGTTTTGAATTTATCATTCCTGAGAGTCTTTTTGACCATACAACCTGCCAAAACTGCGCATCACGACATTTTGGAGTGGTGTATTAACAAATAAAAGCCTGAAGAAGTCAGAGGTTTTCTGACATCTTCAGGCTTTTATTACATGACTAGCTGAACAAAAAGTGGAATAACGGCAACTGTGACGACACCTACAATAACGACTGCAATACTTGCCATGGCTGCCTCTACTTCTCCCATTTCAATCCCTACGGCTACTCCTAGCGCATGCCCGGACGTTCCCAGCGCTAATCCTTTTGAAATTGGATTTTTCACTTTGAATACTTTTAAAAATAATGCGCCCAGTGCATATACAATAACTGCATTAAAAATAACGGCAAAGGAAGTAATAGCAGGAATCCCTCCAATATCTTGAGACAATGGCAGTGCAATTGCTGTTGTAGCTGCTTGTGGGAGCATTGATTTCATCACGACTTCATCCATATGAATACCTTTAGCAATCGCAAAAATAATCGCTACTGAACAAACTGATCCTACTGCAATAGAAGAAAGAATTTGCCACCAGTACTTTTTTAATTTATCGGCTTGCTTATACAAAGGGATGGCAAAAGCAATTGTTGCCGGTTCTAAAAAGAAGCTGATAATTTTTCCGCCGCTACTGTACTCCTCATAAGAAAAGTGACCA
Source organism: Priestia sp. FSL W8-0524 (assembly GCF_038005965.1). Taxonomy (NCBI): domain Bacteria; kingdom Bacillati; phylum Bacillota; class Bacilli; order Caryophanales; family Bacillaceae; genus Priestia; species Priestia sp. FSL W8-0524. Next base: position 484,952 of record NZ_JBBOUG010000001.1, on the reverse strand, counting down.
AGTTTCAAAAAAGCAATCCCGAGCACCATTGCCACAAATAAAGGAGTAAATAAGAAAAACCCTTTTGACTTTTTAAATAAATACGTTCCAATACCGTACGCAGCTAAAGAAACCACGATTCCAAAATACGGATTCATCTTTCCAACCACCTTGTCTCTTTATAATTGATATTACGCAATGCCCTGTTTTTTTGTTTTTTCACTCATATCTACATCTTTTATTTCTTCTTTTGCTTTATTATCTTTTGTCATGCCAAGTATAAGCTGTGAAAATAAGCCTGTAACGCCTAACAAAATAATCGTTGCCACGATGATAACTAAACAAATTTGAATGCCGTACTGCTGCATAACACCTAATGAATTCATAACAGAAATACCTGCTGGTACAAATAAAAATCCGATCAAAGAAGTTAAAGCCGTTCCCAGTGATTCAACTTGCTCTAGTTTAATAATCTTCAAGCAGAGTGCAAGAAATAACAGCACAAGTCCAATAACTGAAGCTGGCATCGGAAAAGGCAAATGCTCTGCAATAAAATCTGAAATCAACATAATTACGGAAAAAATAAATGCTTGTGTTAAAAAGCCATACACTTTTTTAGCACTCATTTCTTTCACCTCTCTCTGTTTGTTGACTTCATTATATAAAATGAAAACAAGTTAGAAAGCGTTTTCAAATTGAAGAGTCGAATATTTGTGCTCACTTACAAAAATCGAGCCTTGAAATGCAAAAAACAGCCTGCTAAAATGCATACGCAAGCTGTTTCTTACTTAAATTCCTAAACGTTTCTTCAATTCTTTAGCATATGTACGGCTGACAGGAACTCGCTTATCGTTTTTCATCACTAAATTATACGTGGAATTAAACCATGGCTGTACTTCGGAAATATGATGTACGTTGACGATATAACCCCGGTGCACACGAACAAACGACTGAGAAGGGAGCTTTTTTTCTAGCATAGCCAGCGTATCTGCAGTATGATAGGATTCGGTTATGGTTTGAATGGTAACTTCTCCTTCTATTAGCCCTACAAACAAGATGTCCTCTATATTTACTAGCACAATTGAATCGTCTACAGAAATCGCTAACTTTCCCGTTTGAGAAGAAGACTCTCCTATCGGTTCTTCTTCTTTAACAGCGTGATGAGGAACACGCATTTTTTTATATTTATGAATGGCCTGCACCACTCTTTCTTCATCAAAAGGCTTCAAAATATAGTCAATTGCATCTACTTCAAAGGCTTGTAAAGCGTACTGATCGTACGCAGTTGCAAATATAATAGCAGGCGGGTTTTTCATTTTTTTAAGTCTTTTCGCAATATCAAAACCGCTGTCATCTGACAATTGTATATCTAAGAATAATAAATCCGGCTTTTCATCCATCATTTTATCCAACGCCTCTTCGATACTTTCAGCTTCTTCAATGAAGTCTACTTCTTTCGTTCGGTGGAGTAAATATTTTAATTCATCTCGCGCTAACATTTCATCGTCTACTATTAGTACTCGCAGCATATTACATACCCTCGCTTTTTAATTCAATTGGTATAACAAACGAAACTGCTGTTCCCTCTGTTACGTCAAACTCCAGTGTCGTTTCTTTTCCAAACAATCCATGTAAACGTTGTTTAATATTGTAAAGAGCCGTCCCCGTTCCTTTTTCTGAAAAAACAGGCTCATTGCCAAGCAGTTCCAATCGTTTTGTGTCTATACCTTGTCCATTGTCTTTTACCTTTACGTATACATATTTATCTTTTGTCTCAATATAAACTTCTACGCGACAGTGTTTTTGTTTGCGCGGAAACGCGTGCCGAATGGCATTTTCCACAAGTACTTGAAGAATAAACGGCGGAAGCAAGACATCATCTAGTCCTTCTTCAATATACATGTCAATTTCGTATTTATTAGGGAATCTGGCTTGTTCAAGCGATAAGTACGCGTGAACATGGTCAAGCTCTTTTGATAACGGAATCAACAGCTGCCTTGCACCTTGCAAATTAGAACGAAAATAAACGCTTAGTTGCAGTAGCAGTTTTCTAGCTTTTTCTACGTCCTGTCTGCACAGCGCCGATATCGTATTAATGGCATTAAATAAAAAGTGAGGATTCACCTGTGCCTGTAAAGCTTTAATCTCCGCATCTTTTAGCAATTTACTTCGAAGCTCTGCTTCGCCGAGCTCTAGCTGAGTTGAAAAAAGTTTGGCCAATCCTTCTGCCAGCTCTTCCTCCACCCGGCTTAACCCGCTCGCATCTTTAAAGTACATTTTTAGTGTTCCAATGGTAGTACCGTGAGAAGTAAGCGGCATTACAATTGCGGCATGAAGCGGGCAGTCTTTATGCTGACAATCAATTTGTTCTCTCGATTTTGCTTTCATAATTTTCCCCGTCTTCAGCACTTCGTGAGACAGCCCGGTAATTAAACTGTGCGAAGGAACATGGTGATCAATTCCTTCTCCCACATGAGCTAAAATTTTGTGCGTATCCGTTAACGAAACAGCGTCCGTACCTGTGAAGCGATGAATAATATTTGCAACATTTTCACATGATTCACTAGTGAGACCCTGCCGAAAATGCGGAAGAGTTTGATCCGCGATTAATAATACTTTGTGTGTCTGAAGCGCTCTCATTTGTTCTTCTTGCCGTAAAATGGACTGAATAATAGATAAGAAAATATAGCTTCCCGTACCATTTACAATAATCATTGGAATAGCAATAATACTCACTAGCGTCCATGCCGAATCAAACGGTTTAGCAAATAATAAAATAATCAGCATCTGAAGCGTTTCCATCGCTATGCCTACAAGTGCAGCAAAGCGCGGTGTAATCGTTCGATGTTTTTTCCGGTAGGCATAACCGATATATCCAGTTAACACTCCTGCCAAAACGGATGAAACAGCGCAGCTAAACGCCGTACTCCCACCTAACATAAAGCGATGAACGCCGGCAAGTAGTCCTACTCCTAAACCAACAAAAGGACCGCCAAGCAGACCGCCCATTTCCACACCCATAATTCGCGTATTTGCAATCGAGCTTGATGGATCTACTTTTAATAATAAATCTTCATTTCGAATAATCGTTCCTTGAATTTCAATTCCCGTGTAGTTACTAATAATGCTAAAAAGAGAAAAAATAAAAATAAGTACAGCTTTTCCTTTATAACCTTGCTGTTTACGGAGAAATTGCCGAAAAACTTTTGTATGTGCTAGCAAAAAACCTATAATGACAATAACTCCGACTCGTTCTACCATCATAATTAATAAATGAATCATTTTTAGCCACCCTTTGCCAACTGTTTCTACCTTATATTGTTACACTGATGCTGCTAGAAATCTAGCTGAACAAACAGAAAAAAGGTTCAAAAATGAACCTTTTTCTTTAGCTTAACGTTGGCTGTGTTTGAATATTCCATTTTAGTGTAGGGATATGGCGATGTTGTTCAAACGCGTATCCGATTTGATAGAGAGCAGCTTCAGCAAAATGTGGTCCTATGAGCTGCATTCCGATTGGAAGCCCATCACGAGAACAACCACATGGTAGCGACAGCGTAGGCAAACCAAGTAAGTTAGATGGTTCTGTTAAGCGAAGGAGCTCTGAACGAACTAACTTCATCTGATTATCAACTCTTACTTTTTCTTCTCCCATATAAGGAGGTAGAATCGGTAGCGTCGGAGCAATTAACACATCTACACTTTCAAATACGTCCTGAAATTCTTTCTGAGCTTGTAAGCGAATTTGCTGCGCTTTTGCATACTCATATCCCGTTACTTTTTGGCTTTCTTCCAGCCTCTCAAGAACGGGAAGCTGATAGTCTTGTCTATACGCTTTCATTCGCTTCTCATGAACCATATAGGCTTCACTTTGAATCGTTTTCGACTGTGCCCAAGATGCTTGTGACAGCATAGGAAGCTCAATAGACTTTACACTTGCACCTAGCTCTTCCAAACACTTCACTGCCTCTTTTAAAGCATTCCCAACTTCTGAATCTAAAGCATCGAAGTAAAAATTAGAAGGTATGCCAATCGTTTTTTTTAAAATAGAAGAACCAATGAATCTACTAAAATGTTCGGTCGGCTTATTTACTGAATAAAGATCTTTTGTATCATAGCCGGCAATTGTTTCTAAAAATAAAGCATTATCTGAAACGGTTCGCGTCATCGGTCCTACATGATCCAACGTTTCGCCAAGTGGAAAAACACCATGCTTACTTACTCGACCAAACGTTGGCTTCATCCCTACGATGCCACATGCAGATGAAGGTATACGAATAGATCCTCCTGTATCTGTACCAATCGCTCCATAACATAATCCAGCTGAAACAGCTGCCCCAGAACCACTGCTCGAACCTCCTGAAATCCTCTTCGTATCGTGCGGATTTTTTACGGCTCCATAATATGAAACATCTCCGCTTGGCCCATACGCAAATTCGTGTGTATTAAGTTTTCCAATCGTAATCGCTCCTGCATGATGAAGCTTCTCTACCACGGTTGCGTCATAATCCGGCGTAAAATGTTGATAAATTTTAGAACCCATCGTCGTTTTCATATTTCTTGTGTATACAAGATCTTTAACGCCAATTGGAATACCATGAAGCGCTCCTTTATACTCGTTATTCATAATTTCTTTTTCTGCTATTTTCGCCTGCTTTACTGCCTCTTCGTTTATCGTTATAAAAGCATTTAAAGCAGGATTAATATCTTTAATACGATCTAGTAAGCACTCTGTAATCTCTACCGGAGAGATCTCTTTATTTTTTATTTTTAAGGATAACGTTGTTATATCCATGTTTAAAATAGAATCTGAATGCATAAGTATATGCCTCCTCTTTTTACTATGATATAAGGTTAGCTACTTTGTTTAACAGGAATGATAGGCTTAATAATACGCTTTCCTGGCTTCACAAAAATCATGGCTATCATTCCAACAACAGCGGCTACGGCAGCTGCAGTAAACATCGCTCCGTATCCACTAGCAGCTACTAACGCACCTGTTAATGTCGGTGCTACAATCGTGGCGATATTTGTAAAAAAGTGCGTAACACCACCAAACGTTCCTGCTTTTGACGGCTCTGTATCAATAATTACTGTCCAATACACAGAGTTGGGCAAGAAATTAAATGCATTTCCAATTGTCATTAGTGTCAGTACTGCTGCTACGCTGTTAACCGTAGGAATGAAAATAAAACAGAGAGCTGTAAAAAATAGAGAGACAACGGCTAATCCAGACCTTGCTATGCGCAGGCTTCCTGTTTTTTCTCGTAAGTAATCAGATATTTTCCCTCCTAACAGCACGGTGATGCAAGCTCCTGTCCATGGAATCATACCTAAATACCATAGTGACCCTAATTGAAAATCAAATGTATCTTGCAAATACTTAGGAGTCCAAGTCAAAATTAAAAAATTCACATATTGAAAAGCAAAGTAACCGATAGCGTTCATGACTAACGTAGGATTTTTAAAGAAGTGATACCAAGGAACAGTTTCTTCATTCTGTCCACTTTCTTTCTCAAACTTTAGCAAACCTTGATTGGATCGTATTTCGGCTAATTCTTCTTGAGAAACTCTTTTATTTTCTTCCGGCTGATTAGTAAATACTTTAATCCAAATCGTAATCCATACAAGACCAATACACCCAAGGATAATAAACATCGTTTTCCAATCTGTAAAAGACAGCAGGGCTACTGCAATTGGAGCAGTTAACAGTGCACCAAGCGGCGTACCAAGTAATCCGATAGAAGCAGCAAATCCTCGTTCTTTCGGAGCTGCCCAGTTAGCCATTGTACGATTAATGGTTGAAAAAGTAGGCCCTTCCGCTAATCCAAATAAAACCCGGAAAACAGCAAATCCAGCAATAGCAGACCCACCAAACAAGGCCATCCCTATTTCACCAGCAAAAGCCGTTCCTATTTCAAATACGGACCAAGCCATACCTGCTACAATCCATACAAATTTAGGTCCTTTCTTATCAGCTAACGCTCCGCCAAATAATGCACCAAACATATAACCATATCCGAAATAGCCTAATATCCCTCCCCATGTTTTAGGATTTAGGTTAAACTCGCTTATAATTGCTTCTTGTGCATACGATATAGCACCTCGGTCGATATAATTCACTACGGTCATAAATACGATCATACCCATAATAAAATATCTGTACTTTCCTCTCATTTTCCTCACTCCCTACGAAAAATATGCTGCCTATAAAACTGCTCTACTTTATTATTAATATCAATTATTTTCTGAAAATTCAATCTCATAAAAAAAGAAACTTATGCGTCTATGCATAAGTTTTTGTGAACGTATTTCTTATAAAAATTTGATAGTTACAGAGTTTATCTCCCTCCTTTTATAATTTATGCACTTTTGCATAGGCATTTTATTTCGATTAAAAGCGGCTTAGCTTCCTACTAATTGTAGACTGATTAACGCCCAGCGCTCTTGCTATTTGTGTAGTGGATTTATATTTCTTCTTAGCCTTTCTCAGCAATTCTTGTTCTACTAAATGAACCGCGGCTTTTAAAGGCATTAGCTCATGAATTTCAATTTTCTTTTCATTTTTTGCACTTACTAGTATGTCACTCATTAACTGTTCTTCTTGAATCCACTCTCCTTCTGTTAATACAAATAATCGCTCTACTAACGCTTTAAGCTCTCGAACATTTCCTGGCCAGCTGTAGTAGTTTTGTAGTTTTTTCAACAGCCTAGGATGTAGCTTTTTCTTACTTTCATACAAGAAATTAATTTTCTCTAAAAAATGTAACGTCAATGGAATAATATCTTCTTTTCTGTTTCGAAGCGGAGGTATTTGAATAGGGATAATACTTAGCTGATAATACAGCTCTTTTCTAAATTCCCCTATTTTTATACTTTCCGTTAAATTAGTTGAAGTCCCCGTAATAAACCGAGCACTAGTATATGAGGATGTTAATTGCTGTTCTACGAGGTAAGATAACTTCAGCTGTAGTGGCAAAGGCAATAAATCAATTTCATCTAAAAAAACCGTACCGCCGCCGGCTTTTTCAATTGCTCCTATTTCCTCCCCTTGCCCAAAAATCTCCTTTTCTATATTAGATAATAAAATTGCACCACAACGAACTGTTTCAAACGGCCCTTTGTTCCGTGGACTACGCTCGTGAATGAAATATGCCATGGTTTCTTTACCAATTCCACTTTCTCCATGGATTAACACACTAGATTCTACTAAAGCTGCTCTCTCAGCTCTAGAAACCGCTGTTTTCATTTCTTCGTTTTCGCTCAAAATGTACATCTGCTTTACCTTTTTGTTATTCAACCTTTCCATCTGACCCTGAGGAAGATGTTCAAATGGAGCAATTTTTTTTTCGTTTTGTAAAGACTGGTTCTGTTCCGTAATATCTTTTGAAATATTAACGACTCGAATAATGTCCCCCTTCGTATTTTTTATTGGTGCACCTATTACTTTTAATCGCCTTCCTAACTTTGTAACTTGAATCATTGATACTTTTTCTTTCTTTTCTAACACAAGCCTCGTAATCGATGGACTGTATGCCCCCTCTTTTTCTAACTCATAAACCGTTTTTCCAAGCAACTCTGTTTCCTTGTATCCCCATATCCTTTCACACCCCGAACTTACCTTTAATGTTCTTCCTTCTCCATCAGACATATAAATAGCATCATGAGAAATATCAAAAATAGTTTTTAATTCTCCATCCGCTATTTCATCAATACTATTTAGTTCTTCTCTCTTCCTATTCACGCTGTATCCCCCCTGAGTCTTGTGTCTTAGTATAAATGGAAAAGAGTAAAAACAATAGATATCTTTTATACAAAAAAGCTGTTCGAATACGTACTGTATTCGAACAGCTTGACTTTAAGCTTGAACGGTTTTAAAAAATTGAGGCAAGTAATCTTTATGAGCTTCTAACATCTCATCGACGATTTGTTTAGCTAGTTTATCAGAAGCAACAAGAGGATTAATGGTTAATGCTAAAATAGCTTTGTCATAATCTCCTGTCACTGCTGCTTCAGCTGCAACCCGCTCAAATGACTTAATGGTTTGAACAAGACCGCGGACAGGTACGGGAAGATCGCCGACTGAAATTGGCTTCGGACCATCTTTTGTAATGATACAGCTTACTTCTACAGCAGAATCAGCTGGAATGCTTGCAATAGCGCCATTGTTCACTGTGTTTACAGGTTGAATATCGCCTTTATCCGTATAAATGGATGTAATCAATCGAACCGCTGCATCACTATAATAAGCACCTCCGCGCTGTTCCAATTGAGGCGGTTTAATGTCTAGGTTAGGATCTTTGTACAGTTCAAACAGCTCTTTTTCCAACTGTTTCACGACTTCTGCTCTGGTTTCACCTTTTTCATAATTAACAAGCTCTTTTTCTACCATTTCACGCGTTTTGTAATAGTACATGTGATATGGACACGTTAACGCATTTAGCGCTTTTGTGAATTCTGGCTCCCATCCAAGTCCTGCTACATTTTTCACAAAGCTGCTGTTAGTTGGATCACTCAATAAATCAATAACTTGATCTTTGACACTTACACCATCTACATATACATCTAATCCGTAGACCATGTGATTTAAACCAGCAAAATCAATTCGAATGCGAGAGTGGTCTACATCAAGCAGCTTAGCAATCCCCATTTCCATTCCGATTGGCACATTACAAAGTCCTACAATCTTTTTAATGTTACTATAGCGGAGCACAGCTTCTGTTACCATGCCCGCAGGATTTGTGAAATTAATCAGCCAAGCTTCTGGACATAACTCTTCAATGTCACGGCAGATATCTAAAATAACGGGAATTGTGCGAAGTCCTTTAAATAATCCGCCCGGTCCGTTTGTTTCTTGACCAAGCACCCCGTATTTAAGCGGGATTCTTTCATCTTTCGCTCGTGCATCTAACAAGCCAACTCGAAATTGAGTCGTTACGAAATCCGCATCTTTTAGTGCTTCTCTTCGATTTAACGTTAAATGAACCTCGATTGGCAAACCTGATTTTTTCACCATTCGCTTCGCTAAATTTCCAACAATCTCTAATTTTTCTTTTCCTTCTTCCACGTCTACTAGCCACAGTTCTCGAACTGGAAGTTCATCATATCGTTTAATAAACCCTTCTATTAGTTCAGGCGTATAGCTTGAACCTCCGCCAATCGTTACAATCTTAATACCTTTTGTCATAATGTAATCCCCCCAGAAATTTTGATTGCTTCATATAAATCTACAAATTCAGTAGCCATTTCTTTTACCGTCATCGCATTCATTAAATGATCTTGAGCATGAATCATGAGCAGAGAAATGTCTGTGCTATCCCCTCTAATTTCTCCTTGAATTAACGACGTTTGGATATGATGAGCAGCATTTAATTCTTCCGCAGCTTGTGTAAGCTTTTCACGTGCTTCTGAAAAATCCCCATTTTTGGCAGCCGCTATCGCTTCCATTGCTGAACTTCTGCCGTTTCCACCATGTAAGATTAATTTAAAAATATATTCTTGAACGCTTTCCATTCTTTATCCCTCCTCACACAATATCTTTCTGTGTATCATTCGGTACCCCTTCAACTGCAGGCTGTATACCATTTTCTTCAGTGAATTTTTGTTTATCCCACATTCTAAAGAAAGGATAATAAATGCAAACAGAAATTCCGATGTTAATAGCTTGCATAACTGCACCCGATAAATTTCCTCCTGTGGCCAAATAGCCAGAAATAATCGGAGGCATGGTCCAAGGAACCGCAATACCTGCTGGTTTTGCTACCAGTCCTGTCGACATGGCAATATAGGTTGCTACTACCGTCACAAGAGGGGTAATAATAAACGGAATAAGCATCATTGGATTCATCACCATCGGAAGTCCAAAGATGATTGGCTCATTGATATTAAAAAGAGCTGGCCCTATTCCTAATTTACCAAGCTGCTTCATTTGTTGACTGCGCGCTTTTAAAATCATGGCAACGACTAGAGCTAGTGTCGCTCCGCTGCCTCCGATATTAATCCAAATATCAAAGAACTGCTGTGTAAAAATATTTGGTAATGCTTCATGGTTAGCAAATGCTATTCTGTTTTCATCCATAGCTCCATACCAAATTGGAGCCATAATTCCACCGACAATATTCGCTCCATGAAGTCCACAAGACCACATGAGCATAATAACAAGCTCGGCAACTAGCGTACCGCCTAAACTGCCGCCTAACACACCTAAAGGCTTTCCAAGCAATTCTCCAACGATATTATGCAGACTTCCAAAATGCGTTTGTTCTACTAACAAACGTAAAATCCAAATAAATGCTATTACCGTGAAGCCAGGAATAAGAGCGGCAAACGATTTTCCAACAGCGGGTGGAACTCCATCAGGCATCTTGATGACAATATCTTTTTGAATAAACCATCTGTAAATTTCCGTAGAGAGAATCGCGACAATCATTGCTACGAAAAGTCCTTTACTTCCCATTAAAGCGGTTGGAATTCCGCCGTCTACTAAAATAGCTTCTTTAGCGCCGCTTGGGAGAAACGACACTTTATACGGAGTAGCAAGTAAAAAGGCAGCAAGTGAAATAGCACCTGCGGACAAAGCGTCTACTCCATATTTTTCAGCTAATCGATAGGCTATTCCGAAACAAGCAAGCAGCGCCATAATATCGAATGTAGCTCCAACTGGATACGCCATTTTTGTGGCCCATTCTTTTCCGAAAATCCCTGCCATAAAGTCGTTGTAACCTGGTATCGGTAAATTCGATAGTATTAAAAATACGGAACCGATAATAATGAGCGGCATTGTTAGAACAATACCGTCTCGAAGTGCTTGTAAATGGCGTTGACCTGCCATTTTTCCGGCGATAGGCATTACTTTGCTTTCAAGCATACTATTAAATTTGCTCATGTAGTCCACACTCCTATTTTGAAACTAGTTGAGCTGCAAATTTTAACACTTGTTCTCCATTACACGTTCCGTAGTGAACAGGATTTATAACGTCAACTGGCACTCCTTTTTCTTCACCTAGCTTCTTAAGCTGCGGCAGCAAGTAGCGCACTTGAGGTCCTAATAACAGTACATCTGCTTGATCAATATGATTGCGAACAGAGTCACCAGGAACTGCCCAAATTTTATACTCCGTGCTTTGGTCCTGAGCACTTTTTTCCATTTTTGTTACTAGTAAACTTGTAGACATTCCAGCTGCACAACATAATAGAATATTCATCTGTCATTCCCCCGTTTTTTTATTTTGCTATCTGTTTTGTTGATAGTTTTATCTTAAAATAAAAGCGCTTACATTTATACACAACCTTTTTCCGTTAGTAACGGAAAAATTATGTTTGAACATTCAGATAAAAAAAGAAGCCCCTCTCTTGGACTTCTTTTATCTAATATTTTTCATAAATACCTCTATAAACTCCTCATAATCCTTGCACTTTACTAAGCGCTGCACGACCTGCTTGTCATCCACAACGCGAACCAACAAACTGTACATCTTCTGCAAATCGCCTTGATTATTCGCTTTTACACTTAAAAGACAAATAAATTGCACAAGATTTCCTTCCCACATAATCGGTTTTTTTAACGTGCAAATGGCCCAAAACGTCGTATCGGTTTGAGGAACCATAGGATGCGGAATCGCAACGAGATTGCCAAAACTTGTTGGGGATGCAGCTTCTCTTTCAAAAACAGATTCTATAAATTGAAAAGGAACTAGTCCTAGATGAGTTAATTTCTCTCCTAAAAAATGAAGCACTTCTTCTCTTGTTTGAAATTCTTGCTGTAAATATACTAATTCTTTTTTCGTGTATTCTAACGAAGACTGCGGTTTATTCTTCATTAAACATTCAATTTTTTTAAAATCATTGTTTCCTAGAATTGTACTTACTTGTACTACAGGAACAGGAAGATCCTCTGGAATTGGAATGGTACTAACAATAAAATCTAAAGAGTGCAGCGACATTTGGTGAAGCTTATAATACTGAGTTGTTCCTAAAATAGTAAGATTTAATCCAAACGTAGCCTGCAGCTTATATGATAATAGCTTGGCACTCCCTACTCCCGATGCGCATACAATCAAACAGCGCTTAGGCTGATTGATAATTTTCCGACGTTCAATGGCCCCTCCAATATGTAAAGCTAAATAGCCAATTTCCGTTTCATGCATGTCAATTTCAAGGCGATTTTTTAAAACCTTCCCGGCAATAATTCCAGCTTCAAAAGCAAGAGGGTAATGACTCTTAATTCCTTCAAGCATCGGGTTTCGCAGATTCATTCCATATTTATAGCGGTTGATAGCCGGTTTCAAATGCAAACTCATGCCAAGAATCAACTCTGAATCTTCACTAATTCCTAAATGAAGCTCTTTTTCAATTGCTTCTAATATAGCCGCTGTTAATTCATAAATATCTGCGGCAATAAACTGCTTCACTTCTTTGTCTTCATGATTGCTACTGTTGAGCATTTTTGTACCTAGCAAATGAATGGCGATATACGCTGTTTCTGATTTCGGAAAACGAATCTTGAATGCCTTTTCAATTTCCCTCACAATTTCAGCTGCTACTTCATATTCTTTATGCTCCATAATTTCAAGCAAGTCTTCTGAATACAAAGAGATAAAATTTTCTTCTTGTATTCGCTTACAAGCTATTGCTAAATGAATGATTAAATTATTTAATCCAATATCTGAAACCATAATATTGTATCGTTTTATTTGATTTAAAATGTGGGCTTTAATCGTTAAGATTGATTCTTGGGGCAGGATGGATATTTCATTGTATACCATATCTACTTCTTTATCTTTTCGGTTAAATATGTACTCAGACATACAAAATCTCATTTTCATTTCGTCCCCTTTAGCTTTCAAGCCATAGTTAGGACGTTTTTCTAAAAGAATATCATACTTACACAGCTGTTTTTTAACATCTCTTAAATCGTTTTGAACCGTTGATTTGCTAATATATAACTCGTCTGCTAAATCTTCGAGCTTCAAATATCCGTCTGCTAGCAGCAGTCTTTTAATTAAATAATGCACGCGGTCATCAGGAACGGTTGGAATAGAAGTTGAATCAAATAATTGATTAGCCGAAAGTTCTTTTAATAGCTGATGAAATTGTTTTTCATCTAAAACGCTAAGTTCATATCCCGTCCCTCGAGCTGATTTAATTTTGGCCCCGTACTGAGACAACATGTCATCTAACTGTTTTATATCCGTTCGAATAGTTCGAGAAGATACCTGATTTACTGTTGCTAAATATTCGCTCGTAACGGTTGATAATGTAGACTGTACGGACATTAGTTCTCTTAATATGACGATCATTCTTGAATTAAGCATGTTTGTTTCTCTCCATTCTCAGAAGATTTCCCCTTTATAAAATAAATTAAAAGAGCTGGTTATTTTAAACAAAAGCAAAAAATACCTAAACAGCAACAAACAGAAACTACCTTTTCTGTCCTTGCAGCTTAGGTTTTGCCTGCTTCATCAGTAACAACCCTAAAACAATAGGAATAAATGTCTTTATTTGTAATCTATCATTCTTTCTGTTTTTTTTCAATTTCCATTAAAGCGTTAGGCTTAGTGGCATTAATGAAATTTATGGGGTCTGTTCATACCGGTGTAGCCCCAATACAAACGTACGAATTAAAAAATCTAGTGTCTCATCAGTACTCAACGGCATGCCAAATCCCCCTTTTTGCTCCAAAGAAGAAAATCCATGTAAAATGCTGCGGAGACTTCTAACAGCATGAAGGGCTTCACTTTCCGGAAGATGATACGGTTTTAACACCTCCAGCACTAAAAATACGATGTTATCAGATGCTTTTTGTACTTCTTCATCCTGTATCGTTGGTGCCACCGTTGCCGTTGCTTCGTATATTCCGGGAGACTTTCTTACAAATGAAACGTACGCTTTACTTAGCTGATAAACAGCGTCTTCTGCAGAAGCATGTTCAACAGCACTTTTTAGAAGATAGTGTAGCTGCTGCAGTCCGCTTAAAGCCAGTTCTTTGCGCAGCTCTTCTAACCCTTTTATATGATTATACAAAGACGGAGGGCGAACATCTAATTCTTTGGCTAATGAAGCAATTGTAACAGCATAAAACCCTTCACGATTGGCCAAATTTCCACCTGTTTGAATAACCTTTTTGAAATCTAGTCCTTGTCGTGGCGACATCCCTTCATCTCCTCTTTTCTATTTTTACTTTTGCTTGTTGTATTGCTTTTTCCATCATTTTTAGCGGTTGAGAAAGCATTCTTCCGTGTCCAACAGCAAGAAGTGACGGGTTTAATTCATATAGCTTTTCTGCACTTTTAAGCGCTAGCTCTTTGCTCCACGTTCCAAAGGCAGGAAACGGAAACAGCGGTTTTAACTGACCTGATACGGCAACTCCTCCCCGCACTTGGAAAGAATCTCCCGCAATTAATGCGTTTGTTCTCTGGTCTAAAAAAGACATAGACCCAGGTGTATGTCCAGGTGTAAAAATAGGAGCAAGTGAGCCTATATAAGACTCTTCTTCGATGAAATGATCAATTTTAGTTGAAATCTTTCCTAGTTTTGGTATTCCTCCACGGATTGGGTTTTGAGGTTCTTCAGAATTGAGTGCAAAGTCTCCTGAAAATAATCGATAATCTCTTTGCGACATATAAACAGAAGCATTCGGCAAACTTTTCTTCAAATTATCAATCGCTCCGATGTGATCTTCATGAGTATGAGTAAAAACAATTCGAGTAATCGGTTTTCCAATTTGATCTGCAGCTTTCAAAATACCTGACGCGCTGTAAGGAAGAGCCGCATCAATTAACGTAAGACTGTCTTTCTCTTCGACTAAATAACAATTCACTGGAAAAAATCGAGGCAAAAACGTCAATTGATACAACATTTTCTCACGAACTATTCTCATTTCCTCATCCCCTATTATCAAAATAAAAACTAATGGTATTAGTTTTTATTTTAACTAATACCATTAGTTTTATCAATCATATATTGGAAAAAACAAAAAAGAGTGTGAGACATAACGAAATCGAGTGAATTTAAAGACAAACAAATGGAATAAAGGAGCTCGTATAGATCACTTGTTACACCGTCCCCACAAAAAAATCCGAACGCGGCTGATTCTTGATAGAGAATAACCTCGTTCGGATCTTACTTTAACTAAACTACTTTTGCCCTAATTAAACGTCTTTTCTTTCTCCCGTAGCAGCCACTACAATCGCACTGCCTTTCTTTAACTCTTCTTCATATTTTTTAGTTTCGTCTTTTGATAAGCCTAGCGAAGCCATTTTTGTTCGAAGCTCATCTTCTCTTGTTAAAAATAAACTCGCTGCTGAATGTAAAGGACCTTCTTCAGACAGTCGAATAATATTTGTGTCCGTTACTTCAGTTAAATTTTTAGAATTTTCCTTGTCATAGGTAAACACGTATACTTCATGTTTCTCAAAACCTTTATCTGCAAATTGATTAACTGCTTCGTTAATATTCGCTCCGTTTTCTACTACTTCAACATGTTTCATTATTTATAACCTCCTGTTTCTATCGCACATCTTTCTTTTATACTTAGTAAAAGAATGAACTTCTTACTACTATATATACCCGTTTTCAGAAAGGAAAACCCGCATTTAGCGCTTTACGGAGAGTTTGAATATCATTCCATATTATCCTTTAATCGGATGTACATCTCTTTTGATTAACGTATCTAAAACAATCATTCAGCTTATTTTCAGCTACCATTCATAAAAAATTCATCTGCATTGCTTATTATAATAAAGAAAAAAGGCGCTAATCAGGTACTTTCTACGCATAATGAATGTCTGTGTCAGAGTAAGCCGGATATGAATGCAACCATTCATATCCGGTTTTTTATATGAAAGAACTTCTAACAACATCCTGTCCTTGCACCTTATAACATACTATAATTCTCCGTATTAACTAAAAATTCAGGTTATATAGGAGGTTACAAATGAACAGCCATCCACAGCCACAGTTAAAAAAAGAGTTAAAGATCCGGCATATCACCATGATTTCTCTTGGAGGAATTATTGGCGCTGGATTGTTTATTGGAAGCGGATCACTCATTAACACCGCTGGACCCGGCTCTATTTTTTCGTACGCATTTGCTGGTTTACTCGTTATTTTAGTCATGCGAATGCTTGGAGAAATGTCTACTGCAAATCCTTCCAGCGGTTCGTTTTCCACTTATGCAAAAGAGGCATTAGGCCCTTGGGCCGGCTACACAATTGGCTGGCTCTACTGGTTTTTCTGGGTTATCGTTATTGCTGTTGAAGCCATTGCAGGTGCAAATATTATTCAATACTGGTTCCCGTCTTTACCGTCTTGGGGAGTCAGCCTGGCTCTTACTTTTTTATTAACGATGACCAATCTGTACTCTGTTAAATCTTTCGGAGAATTTGAATATTGGTTTTCTCTCATTAAAGTTGTCAGTATCGTTCTTTTTTTACTTTTAGGTATTGCTATTATTTGTGGATTCATTCCAGGAATTGATTCTCCCGGCACTTCCAATCTTTTGCATAAAGGCGGCTTTTTACCGAATGGAATTAGCTCTGTATTTTTAGGAATCGCCCTTGTCATGTTCTCCTTTATGGGAACAGAAATTGTTGCAACCGCGGCAGGTGAATCTTCTCAACCTGAAAAAGCCATTACCATTGCGACCAATACCGTTATTTATCGTATTTTATTTTTCTATTTAGGATCTATTTTTATTTTAGTAACCGTTCTTCCGTGGAATTCATCAAGCCTAATGAAAAGCCCATTTGTCTCTATTCTTGAATTAGTAAACATACCGGCCGCCGCTCAAATTATGAACTTTATTATTTTAACAGCTGTCCTTTCTTGTCTGAATTCTGGTTTGTATACAAGCTCTCGTATGCTGTTTTCCATGTCTCAAAATGGTAATGCGCCAAAAAGCTTTTCAAAATTAAATAAAAAAGGCGTACCGGTTAGCGCGATATTAGCATGTACAGTTATTTCGTACATCAGCGTCATCTTTAACTATATTTCGCCAGATAAAATCTTTTTGTTCTTAGTGAATGCATCAGGCGGCGTAGCCCTTCTTGTGTACCTCGTTATTGCATTTTCACAAATTAAAATGAGAAAAAAATATGAAAAAGAAAACCCTGAAGCATTAAAAATTAAAATGTGGTTGTTTCCTTACTTAACTTACGCTACAATCCTTGCCATCACTAGTATCTTTATTGCCATGGCATTTATTGATTCATTGCGTTCACAGTTCTTTTTAACTCTTTTAATTGCTGTACTCGTCGTAGGTTCGTTTTTCTTTCAGCGTACCAAAATGACGAGCGGCTTAGCAGCAAAAGAAAACACATCAAAATAAAAGAGGTTGAGACATAACGAAATGAATCCAACCTAAAGATGAACAAGGGAGATAGATGAGCTGGACTGCTTATTACACCGCAGTTGATTTCCGTGCAAGACTTCGCTTTCCGCGGGCGGCCGCTGTTCCCGCAGGAGTCTTCGCCTTGCCCTCCAATCACCTGCTAGAAGGAACGAAACACATAAAACTATATTTACCATCACAAAAAAACGAACCACCAATCAAACATGTTGATTAGTGGTTCGTTTTTCACTTTGACTAACATACTTTTGTCCCAGCCTCTTTTTATTTAATCCGATAAATCTCCTACAATTTTTGTTCCGTGTAATTCAGTCGCCTGTGTGTCTTTTATAACCCGATCTGCGTTGCCTTCATGAATTCCTCCGCCGGGCAAAATAATAAGACGGTCATTGGCGTATGTGATCAGTTCTCGGATCACCTGCAAGTTTTGCAAAGCAGACCCTTTCCCACCTTTGGTCAAAATGCGGTCTGCTCCCATTTCACTAAGTATATCAATGGCTTTGTATTTATCTTTAATCTCATCAAATGCCATATGAAACGTAACGCTTAAAGGACGAGCTTCTGCTATTAATTCTTTAGTGCGTCCGTGATCGATTTCATTTTTTTCTGTTAATATGCCGAATACTACTCCGTTTACTCCAAGGTCTTTACATGCTTTAACGTCTTTTTTCATAATTTGAAATTCTGCTTCGGAATATAAAAAATCACCGCTTCTTGGGCGAATAATCACGTTGATATCTGTATCAAGATGTTCACTTGCATGTTGAATGGTGCCGTAACTTGGCGTAGTGCCTCCTTGACTGAGATTGTCACATAATTCAATGCGGTCTGCTCCTAGCTTTTCGGCTTTTTTTGCCTGCTCATACCCTTCTACACACGCTTCTTTTATGTACTTCATACTTTCAACTCCTTTATTGGCTGTATAAATAAAGCCCATCTTTAAAAAGATGGACTTGCCTTTATTATTTAATCGCTTTATGAACTTTTAATTTCTTTCCTTTAATTGTTTTGTTTTTCATTGCTTGCAACACTTTGGGACCTTTTCCATTCAGAATCTCTACATACGAGACATTTTCTTGAATGGTAATAATTCCAATATCGTCTGCGGTTACTCCGTCTAATTTTGCGATTGTTCCTACAAAATCGACCGCTCGAATTTT
This sequence comes from Priestia sp. FSL W8-0524, assembly GCF_038005965.1. Lineage (NCBI taxonomy): Bacteria > Bacillati > Bacillota > Bacilli > Caryophanales > Bacillaceae > Priestia > Priestia sp. FSL W8-0524. The sequence continues at coordinate 466,466 of NZ_JBBOUG010000001.1, read as the reverse complement.
CTTTTTCTTTCCGCCGTTAAAGTACAGCTTCATAATGTCTTTATTTAATGACTCGCTTTTATCTTTTTTAACTTCTGGACGCTCATTAATTTTTTCATTAAAAGCGAATGCTGCCTGCTGTACTTCTTCTTTAGAAGGAGGAGTAGATACTGGAATCGAAAAACCAATATATTCTTCAATTTCCGATAGCATTCTCTCTTCATAAGGCGTTACAAATGTGATAGCCTTCCCTTTTTTACCGGCACGTCCCGTTCTTCCCGTACGGTGAACGTAGCTTTCTTTTTCCAACGGAAGGTCATAGTTAATAACGTGCGTGATATTATCAATATCAATTCCTCTCGCAGCTACATCTGTTGCTACTAAATAGCGGAATTTCCCTTTTTTGAAATCATTCATAACCTCAAAACGGTCTTCTTGCACCATTGCCCCATGAATTTTATCACAAGGATATCCAAGATCATCTAAATCATCTAACAGCGTATTTACCTGCTCTTGCGTGCGGCAAAAAATGATGCAGCTGTCTGGATTTTCTACTGTAGTTACGTCTTTCAGCAGTTCAAATTTACCTTCATTTTGTACTGTTATAATAGAATGGTCAATCGTGCTTGTTGTTAATCCGTTCGCTTTGATTTCAACATCAACCGGCTTCTTCATATATTTGCGAGACAGTTCTTCAATATCTTCCGGAAGCGTAGCCGAGAAAAGCATCGTTACACGCTCACTAGGAAGATGTTGAATAATCGCTTCCACTTGGTCAATAAAACCCATATTTAGCATTTCATCTGCTTCATCAATAACCAAATAACGAATTTTCTCTAATGCCAGCGTTTCTTTTTCTATATGATCAAGCACTCGTCCAGGCGTACCTACAACAATATGTGTTTTTTGCTTTAATTCTACTTTTTGCTTGGCAAACGGTGATTTTCCATAAACAGCTGCTGCTTTAATTCGCTTAAAACGGCCGATATTTGTAATATCTTCTTTTACCTGCGCAGCCAGCTCTCGTGTAGGTGTTAACACTAAGGCCTGGGGCTTATTTTCTTCCCAATTAACTAATTCACACAGTGGAATGCCAAAGGAAGCCGTTTTTCCACTTCCTGTTTGAGACTTCACGACCACATCTCTTTCTTCTAGCGCAATGGGAAGCACCTTACTTTGTACTTCCGTAGGATGATTGTATTGCAGGCTAGAAAGCGCCTTAGCTACCTTGTCACTAAGACCATATTGACTAAAACTTCTTTGATTCATTTTGTACCCTCATTTATTTTAAATTAGTGATTATCTTTATCATGACCTGATGCACTATGTTTCATTATACTTTAATTCTTCTATGCGCGCTCAAGATTTAATATAGCATTGGTTTGTTAAGCCAAAGAGAAAAGCCGCTCTCTTATTAATAAGAAAACGGCTTTGGTATGAGCGATGAGGGATTCGAACCCCCGACCCCATCCCTGTCAAGGATGTATTCTCCCACTGAACTAATCGCTCGTGATATGTATTGAATATATTATAGAAAGAGTTATCCAATTTTGTCAACTATTTTTCCACAGTCCCCAAGTTGGAAGAACCGTCTTTACTTTTGATAAACTAAAAACATGCCATAAAGGAGCATGACGGGATGAAAGCACACGCTGAATTTTATTTTGATTTGTCTGTCCACTATGTTTTCTAGCCACTAATCCTTTAAGAGAAGTCAGTAAAGAACAAAAAGCTGAGATTGAAAGAATTTACTTCCAAAGAAACCATTGAAAAAACGCTGTTACATGAATATTCTGCTAAGCTTAAAGACAAAGAGAAATGATTCACTAAGAGGTGTATTTGATGAATATTAATTATTATTTTAGTCGGTTTTTAGCTAAGAAACCGGATAGTCCAACGTATGAAAACTTAGCTGCTTTACAGAACAAGCATATGCTTCATGTTCCGTTTGAGAACTTAGACGTTTTGTCTCAAACTCCTATTATCATTGATTTAGAACGGATCTTTCAAAAAGTAATTGTAAATTTGCGCGGAGGATTTTGCTACGAATTAAACGGTTTATTTGGCTGGCTGTTAAAAGAAAGCGGTTATGAAGTCTCGTACGTTTCAGCTACCGTCAAAAAACCCGATGGCACGTGGACCATTGAAGGAAGTCACGCTACAAACCTTGTGACGGTTGAAAATCAGTCTTATATCGTAGACGTTGGATTTGGAGATTCTGTTCGCAAGCCAATGCCTTTAAATGGCGAAGTAGTAAGAGATGTAAGCGGCTCTTATCGTATGACAAACGTTGCTGAGCATATGTATGATTTGCAGCGATGGGAAGATGATGTATGGAAAACGCTGTACCGTGTGTCTACGCTTCCTAAGAAACTGACAGACTTTACTCCCATGTGTGAGTTCAATCAAACGTCAGCTGATTCTCCGTTTGTACACAAACGCCTTGTTACGATCGCAACACCTACAGGGCGAATTACCCTCTCTGGTGAAACACTAACTGTAACAGACGGCGGAAAAAAGACGAAAAGAAACGTTTCAGAAGAAGAAGTTCCTGATATTTTGCAAAATCATTTTTATATTATTAAAGGGTTTTATTAATATGTCCTTACACAAAAAACCGGCCTCTTATGGGGTCGGTTTTTGTATAGGAGTAATCATCCTGTTTTCTACAGGCGACTTTAAAATAATTGAGGTATTCACATTTCCATAAGGAATCAGTTCATCCACGAGCATTCTAAGTCCATCCATTCCAGATACGGCTGCTTTGATAAAATAAGAAACCGGTCCCGTTACGCGATGACATTCAAGCACATCTTCATTTTGCTCAATAAAGTCTTCAAATTCCTCTGGTTTTCTTTTTAATTCGCTTACTTGAATAAACAGCTGTGTATCTCTCCCTAAAGCTTTCGGAGACACCGTAGCGCTGAAACGCTGTATCACTCCTCGTTCCTGAAGGCGCTGCAGCCTTTCTGATACGCTTGGACGGCTAAGAGCCAGCTTTTTTGATAAATCACTAATCGTCATACGCCCGTCTCTTTGCAAAATAGACAATAATTGTGCATCGATTTGATCCATACAAACCTTTCCTTTCAAAATGAATATAATAAATAAAATCTTTATTCAAGTTGATAACAGAACAAGTATTATTTCCTTCATTTATACATGTGTTTTCTTTATTTAATATCCTATCATTAAAGTAGATAATTGAAAATGAAAATTCCGAAAAAACAAACAAAGGGGTTTATTTATGAAAAAAGTTTTATGGATTATTCTTGGATGTACGATTGCAAGTATTGGTGTTCTTATCTTGCGGCACTCTCACGTAGTGACGGGGGGAACAGCTGGTCTGTCTCTTAGCTTGTCATATGCCCTTCCTTTGTCGTTTGCGGTGATTTTTTTTCTCATTAATATTCCTTTTTATCTCTTTTCCTTCTTTCAAATGGGATGGAAATTTACCGTCACAACTATAGGATCAGTGTCTTTGCTATCACTTCTCACTTCACTCGATTACTTGCTTCCTGCTTTTACACTTCCCAGCCTGATGGGTGCTGTTACGGGCGGACTAATTGCCGGTCTTGGCTTATCCATTTTATTTATGAACGGAGCTTCTCTTGGGGGTGCTAATATTCTAGCGTTATTCGCGCAGCGAAAATTCGGTTGGGATCCTGGAAAAGTGAATTTTTCATTTGATTTCCTCGTCGTGCTGTCGAGCATGTATTCAATTGGATTTTCAAAAGGAATTTTCTCTGTTATGTCCATTGCGATTACAGGGTTTGTCATCAGCTATTTCAAACAAAAAATTGCTTTACACAATCAATCGACACCCACTGCTGCCACACAGCCTTTAGATAATGTACTCTCTAAATAAAAAACACGATTTAGCTGTGACTAAATCGTGTTTTTCGTTTAAAGCTTTTCTACTTTTATAAAATCAAATTGGGCCTCATATCCTTCTCCTTGAGGACTACAAGCGTAAATCCCAACTTGAACAGGTTCTTTGGATGAGTGCAATAAGTGAGCGAGTCGGAGCTGAGTCCAGGAATCTCCATCACTTGAATAACAAACGGTGTAATCATCATTTTTGCGCTGAATTTTAAAATAAAGCGCTGATTTGTTTTGAGTAAAATTTTGACTGGACCAATCTGAGAAGCCCTGGTTGGTTACGACTGCTCCTAATTGGTTAGGGCCATCGGGGTTGTATTCAACTGACGTTTTGATCCACGTATCTTTTGATACACGAATCATGAGACCTGCTTGATCGTAGCGATTAACTGGATATGTATGCACCTTTGTCATGATTTCAAAGTCGCCTTCTACTTCACGATAAAGAAAGTGTCCATTGTCCGCTTCAAAGCCATAATGAGTACGCTGCCAAAAATCTGTTTTAGCGTCTGTTTTAATCACTAATCGATTCGTTTCCGTATCAATTTGAAATTGAGCTGGTGGACAATACCAAGAAACGTCTGAATCTAATTTTCCTTCTGAAAAGTTTGTGAAAAATACTAGTTGATTACTCACTCTCTGTCATTCCCTTCTTAGAAGCTATTGTTCTTCTATTTCTATTTTGCCATAATTTAACGAATAAATAAAATATTTTGATTATTTTTCTAGTAAATTCTTTTCTTTCATAAAAAAATAAGACTCTTTTACACAGAGTAAAAGAGTCTTATTTTTAGATTATTGCATTTAGAATAAGTGCTCCTGCAAAAGCAATAAAGGATAGAAGCGTTTCCAGAACAGTCCATGTTTTGAACGTTTCTTTTACTGTTAATCCTAAATACTCCTTCACCATCCAGAATCCAGCATCATTAACGTGAGAGAACATTAGTGAACCCGCGCCCGTAACGATAACCAGAAGTTCTAAATTAACACCAGACATGTGCTCAATGATCGGTGAAACAATACCCGCCGCTGTTGTTAATGCAACTGTTGCTGAACCCGTAGCGATACGGATTAATCCAGCAATTAAAAATGCAAGTACAAGTGGTGATAGAGATAGATGTTCAGACATTTGACCAATCGTTGTACCTACTCCACTATCGATTAATACTTGTTTGAAGCCACCGCCTGCACCAATAATCAAGACAATAGATCCTACAGGAAGCAAGCATTCTTCCGTTAGTTTTTTAATCACATCTTTTGTCATACCTTGACGTTTTCCAAGCAGGTAAAACGCTGCAAAACAAGAAATTAAAAGTGCAATTAATGGACTTCCTATTAATTCTACAAACTTCACTACGCCGCTTGGCAATCCGTTAATAATAGGCACTATTGCTGCTAAAACCATTAATAAAACAGGAAGTAAAATAACAAAGAATGAAACGCCTGTACCAGGAAGATCTTTAGATGTTGTCGTGATACGAATTAAATCCGGCTCTCCTTCTGGAATTACTCGTTTGTTAACCCATTTTGCAAAAACTGGTCCAGCGATAACTGCTGCTGGAATTGAAATGATTAACGCGTATAAAAGCACTTTCCCCGTATTTGCTCCGTAAATACTAATAGCTGCCATCGCTCCCGGATGAGGAGGAACGAGACCGTGAACAATTGATAATCCTGCAATAACTGGCAGAGCAATCAATAATATATTTTGTTTTGTTGTTTTATGAATCGAAATAACTAAAGGCAGTAAGATTAAAATTCCTACTTCGAAGAAAACAGGAATACCAATAATGAAACCTGCTACTAGCATTGCCCACGGCAATCTTTTCACACCGAATATTCTTACAAAATAATCCGCTACCTGCATGCCAGCGCCTGAATCAGCCATCAGCTTACCTAAAATTGTTCCCAGTGCTAAAATTCCTACTAAGTGTCCTAAAACACCGCCCACTCCCGTTTCGTAAGCGGCAACAATTTTATCCATTGATAACCCAGAAGCAATTGCTAAAAACAAACTCGCAACCGTTAAACTGATAAACGCATGCCATTTAAAAACTGAAACACCTACAATAACAATAACAATTGCGACAACCGTAATAGCTAATAAGTATGCATCCATCTTGCTTTCCACCTTCCCCTTAAGTAAACGCTTTCTTTATGTAGCAAAAAAGCTCTAAACCTGTTAATTTTTTAAAAAATACGTTTTAATTATCGAAATCGTTTACATTAATTAAATCAGAAAACGATTTCATCTTTTTATTACTTAAATTATATGAAAAAAAAATTCTTAAATCAATAAAAAAACTCAAAAAAATTTTATCAATTTTCTTCCATAGAGTTTAAACGCATAAAAAAATCCAATCATGTTAATGATTGGATTTATCTTATTTATTTAGTGATGGTGGGATCAGCGGTTTGACTGTCGATAATTGGTTTTTCGCTTGTTTTTAACGTTATTTCTTCATATTCTCCCGGCGCTAATACACTTTTATCTCCTCTCATGAGATACGTATAGGCGATGATAGAAATGAATAGACCAAATGTCCAGGCATTATCCCATAAAAAGCGCAGTCCAGGAATCAGTAAGCCTAAAACAGGTATGGCCACGCCAATTACTAATGCATAAATACCGTTTTTATTAAAACCAGTTGAATAACTATAGCGACCGTTTACCTCGTATAAATCCTTTAATGCCATCTGTCTCCTTCTTACAAGCCAGTAGTCAGCAATGGCGATGCCGTCTATAGGACCAAGCAGCGCTCCGTATGTTCCAAGCCATCCAAAGATATAATTCCCGAAATTAGACATGATGTACCATGGCTGAAGCAAAATAGCAAAGATACCGGTTACTAGCGCTCCCATCGCAAACGTGATTTTCTTTGGATTCAGATTCTCAATTGCACGGGCCGGCGCCACAATATTTGCTCCCACATTAATCGTTAAAGAAGAAAGCACGATAACGATTGTTCCTAAGAAAATGATAAACGGAGGGAATTTAGCTACTAACGCCACTGGATCCCAAATAGCTTCTCCGAATATAACGATGGTTGCCGAGGTAACAGCAATTCCAATAAATGAAAAAACACTCATCGTCAACGGCAAGGAGAAGGTTTGCGCAACCATTTGGGATTTCTGGCTTCTAGCATATCGACAAAAATCCGGAATGTTCAAAGCGAGCGTAGCCCAAAATGCAATGACTCCGGTTAAAGCAGGGAAAAATACAGCTAGAAATTCTCCGGTGGATGTAAATTTAGAAGGCGTAGATAAAATGGGTCCCCACCCTCCTGAGTTTGTATAAGCCCATATAAAAAGAATAATAGCTGAAATACCAATAACCGGAGCAGCAATCGCTCCTAACACTTTAATTGCTTGCGGTCCTTTATACGCCACTCCTACATTTAAAAGCCAAAAGAGAGCAAATACAATGGCTGTATGACCAGCTAAACCATTCCAAGATGAAAATGAAGCGCTTAGCAGTGTATCAATTGCTTCCGTTCCAATCCATGTATTAATTCCAAACCATCCAGCAGCCACAATAGCCCTAGCCAGTGCTGGGATGTGTGCTCCTTTATCTCCAAACCACAGGCGGGCAAATACCGGATAAGGAATGCCAAACTTGGTTCCAGCGTGAGAATTAAGCAAAATAGGAATAAGAACAATTACATTTCCTAAAAAGATTGTACCAATTGCCTGCCACCAGTTCATTCCAAGCGTCATCATTCCGCTCGCCATTGTGTAAGCTGGAATACACAGACACATCCCAATCCAAAGCGTGGCAAAGTTAACTCCTTTCCAAGAATGTTCTTTCATCGTAGTAGGACGTAAATCTTCATTCCAAAGATCGCTGCCGCTCAGCTGATTGTGCGTCTCATCTGTGAGCGTCACAATTCCATCTTGCTCGATTTGTGTTTTCATCCATAAAACTCCTTTTCATAAAATAAGTTCATTTCAAAAAACAAATTTTATTTGAATTTTCTGAAATATAAAGGCGTTTGTGACGATTCCTTCTAGTATGTGATCAATACTAACGTTATTCCTTATTATATTTAATGCGAAACAGGGATACACTGGACAAATTGTAACATTATTTGAGGGAACTTTTATATATTGTGTAGTGTTAACTCTTTTGGTTGTTAGATAACCTAACACACAAAAAATCATCGCCTGAAAGCTTCAAGCGATGATTTTTGAACTTAATGTACGTATTTTTTTTGAAAAGCCGTAATGCTTTCGTATTCTTCTTTAAATAAACGAGCCAAACGAATATAGATAGTCGTTAACTCTTTATATACTTCACTGTTTTCTTTGATTGGATAATGATGATTAGTCGCTCCAACCATATCGGAAACAACGTTTAATGAGTCGACTTCGCCAAGGCTATATAAGCCAAGAATAACTGCTCCTAGACATGAACTTTCAAAGCTTTCCGGCACGGATACTTCTTGGTTAAAAATATCTGCCATCATTTGGCGCCAAAGTGCGGAACGTGCAAATCCGCCTGTTGCCTGAATTTTTGTAGGTTCTCCAATTAACTCTTCAAGTGCTAATAATACCGTATACAAGTTAAAAATAACGCCTTCTAATACGGCGCGAATCATATGTTCTTTTTTATGATGCAAACCTAGGCCAAAGAACGAACCTTTAGCATTTGCATCCCAAAGCGGCGCACGCTCTCCTGACAGGTATGGATGAAACAATAAGCCGTCTGCTCCAGGTTTCACTAAAGCCGCAATATCCGTTAATACTTCATATGGATCTTTTCCAAGACGTTTAGCTGTTTCGACTTCCGACGCTCCAAATTGATCACGAGCCCATCTAAAAATCATGCCTCCGTTATTTACAGGGCCGCCAATTACCCAGTGGTCTTCTGTCAACGCATAACAGAAAATACGACCTTTAGGATCGACTACTGGCTTGTCAGTGACTGCTCGAATAGCTCCGCTTGTCCCAATTGTTACTGCAACAACGCCTGGTTCAATCGCATTTACACCTAAGTTTGATAATACGCCATCGCTTGCACCTACAATAAAGGGCGTATCCGGCAGTAAGTGCATCTCAACTGCAAGCTCTGTGTTTAGCCCTTTCACTTGATGCATAGTTGAAACAGGAGTGGATAGCTGATCTGTCGTCACACCTGCTACTTTTAATGCTTCTTCATCCCACGCAAGATTTTTCAGATTAAATAAACCTGTTGCTGATGCAATCGAATAGTCAATCACATATTCGTTAAACAACTTAAAGAATACATATTCTTTAATTGAAATAAACTTATGTGTTCCCTTCACTAATTCAGGCTGTTCATTAGAAAGCCATGTTAGCTTGGAAAGTGGCGACATCGGGTGAATAGGCGTGCCTGTACGTAAATAAATCTCATGGCCGTTGTATTCATTTTTAATTTTTTCCGTCCATTCTGCACTTCTATTATCGGCCCACGTAATACATTTTGTCAGCGGCTTTCCCTGCTGATCAACGGCAATAACACTGTGCATAGCTGAGCTGAATGAAACGCATAAAATATCCTCAGGTTTTACATCGCTTGTTTTTACAACCGTTTGAATGGTACGTACAACTGCTTGAAAAATTTCTTCAGGATCTTGCTCAGCCATCGCGGGCGTAGGCGAGTATAGTGGATACTCAATCCCATGGTTAGCAATGACTGTACCGTCTACTGAAAATAATACAGACTTTGTACTCGTTGTTCCGATATCTACACCTATTGCATATTTTTTGCTCATGCTGCTGTCCCCCTACTTTACTACTTTACTTATTTACAACACCGTGACCGCCGAATTCATTTCGAAGTGCTGCTACAACTTTTCCTGTAAATGTATCTTCCTCTAATGAACGATAGCGCATCATTAGCGATAAAGCAATAACAGGAGTTGCCGTTTGAAGATCAAGGGCAGTCTCTACGGTCCATTTCCCTTCACCAGAAGACTGCATGACTCCTTTAATACTATCTAGTTTAGGATCTTTTGAAAACGCATTTTCCGTTAGTTCCATCAACCAAGAGCGAACGACAGATCCGTTATTCCAAACGCGCGCTACGGCTTCATAGTCGAAATCAAACTGACTTTTTTCCAGAACTTCAAATCCTTCAGCAATGGATTGCATCATTCCATATTCTACACCATTATGAACCATTTTTAAAAAGTGACCGCTTCCGCTTTTGCCTGCGTACATAAATCCATTTTCTACGCAAATATCACTAAAAATTGGTTCAATTGTACGGAATGCTTCTGCATCTCCGCCAATCATTGTACATGCTCCGTTTCTTGCACCTTCCATTCCGCCGCTTGTCCCTACATCAAAGAAGTAAATACCTTTTTCCTGAAGATCCTGAGCACGTCGAACAGATTCTTTATAATTAGAGTTTCCTCCATCTATTACAATATCTCCTTCTGACAGAAGTTCTTTTAGTTCTGTAATCACATTTTCCGTTACTTCTCCAGCCGGAACCATAACCCATACAACTTTAGGTGAAGCAGGCAGTTCGTTGACTAACTCTTCAATAGTAAAGGCACCAGCTGCTCCTTCATTTGAAAGTTTTTCTACCGCTTCTTTATTCACATCATAAGCTACAACTTCATGATGATTGTCCATTAAATTTAATGATAAATTATATCCCATTTTTCCTAACCCGATTAATCCAATTTTCATTTTACAAACTCCCTTTGAAAAAAAATTTCACATTACCTCCATTATACGAATTATTTTTCATTTTGCAATCGTTTACAAGAAAATTTTTTTCACACATATTTTTGTGCTATACTCTTTTTACTACTAAATTCGTGGAAAGGAACATCAGTTATGACGCAAAATTGTTTAGGAAAAATTCGTTCTCACTATGCTAGATTCAGTGAAAAAGAGAAAAAAATTGCAAATTATATTTTAGAACAGCCGGAACAAATTATTCACAGTACCATTAACGAAGTAGCAGACGATTTAAATGTAGCTGATGCAACAGTCTTTCGCTTTTGTAAACGAATTGGCTTCAAGGGCTATCAGGCGATGAAAATAGCGCTGGCTGCTGAAATTATGACGCCTATTCAGCAGATTCACGAGGAAATTGCTGAAACGGATAATGAAAAAACGATCGCTGAAAAAATCTTTCGCTCCAACGTGCGAACGCTTGAGAATACATTACAAATACTAGAGGGCAATGCTATTGAAAAAGCCGTCAAACTTTTAATGAAGGCCGATAAAGTTCAATTTTATGGCACGGGAGGCTCTTCAGTCGTGGCTATGGATGCTTTTCATAAATTTGTGCGAACAGGAATTAAAACGTTTGCATTTATCGATTCCCATTTCCAGCTTATGTCCGCTTCTCAATTGACGAAACAAGATGTAGCGGTAGTGATTTCTCATTCTGGAACAAATAAAGACACGATGAACATTTTAAATACAGCAAAAGCGAACGGTGCCAAAACGATCGGGATCACGGGTTTTCCTAAATCTCCATTAAGTCAAAACGTTGACGTTTCTCTTTATACAAGTTCAGAAGAAACCGAATATCGATCTGAAGCTCTCGCCTCGAGAATTGGACAGCTAAGCCTCATTGATGCTTTGTATGTTAATGTAATGATTGCGAATAAAGACACCTCTAAACACTCGCTTGAAAAAGTACGCGATGCTATTGCTGAAACTAGAATTTAATGTTTCGCCCTTATATATTCTTCAACTACAACATCAAACAGAGCATAAAATATATGCTCTGTTTAGTGCGGTTCTTCACTTAAAATTTTCAGGTTTTCATTCTCATTTAACATTTTCTAAGTTGCTACATATGATAAAGCACAACTTTTAAAAAGTAGGTGAAGTGTGTATGGATATTATCTATCGCACTGCAAAACTAGATGATTATACAGAAGTAAATAAAATATTAGGGGAATCACTAGAACTCCACGCAAATGCGCTTCCTTCTATGTTTGATAACCAAATGGCTGTTTTATCTCCAGAACAATATCAAGCTACCCTTTATTATGCAACCATTGATATTCTTGTAGCTCAATATCGAAATCAAATTATTGGAGCGTCTGTTGTTGAATTAAAATATAACCCTCCCACCACGTTAGCTACGCTTTCCTACACAGCATACATCCAATATTTTGGTGTAAAAAAAGGCTTTCAAAATTATGGGGTAGGAAAAGGTCTTTTTTCTGCTACGAAACAGTGGGCTGTACAAAAAGGAGCAAATGACCTCCAGCTTACCGTATGGGCATTTAACGAAAAAGCACGTGCTTTTTATGAAAGTCTTGGACTGGAAAACTTAAGCTATCTTATGACTACTTCACTACAGCCATAAATCGTTCCATTAACGGAGGCTAGGCACGTATCTCCTACGTGCCTAGCCTCCGTTATTCAAATAAAAGACTAAATCATTTTAACGCGTTAATTTACGCAGCTTATATACATACTAAAAGAAGTTTATTACGTAGCCGGATTGCCTTCTTGAAGCTGTTCTTGTTCATCACGCTGACGGTGAGCCAAACGACTTGCCGCACTAGAAGCTACGCTCGCTACCAAATCATCTAAAAAGGTATTAACTCCTTTTTCTTTTTTACAGTCCAGCTTTTCAATAATACCTACTTTTACTTTATCTAAATAGCCAAAGGTCGTAACAGCGATACTGCCATAGGTTAAAACGGCACCTAAAGCAATCGTTTCGTCAACGCCAAACAACCCTTCGTCTTGTTCTACAATACTTTGAAGAGGTTCTGATAATTTATTTTGCTCAGCTAACTTATCAAGTTCGATTCCAACTAGAAGGGCATGCTGAATTTCTCGCTTTTGCAGTACTCTCTCTACGCTTTCAGCGCATTCCTGAATGGTTAGAGCTGGATGATAAGGAAGCTGTAAATCATACACAATTTCAGCAATATCCAAAACTGTTACGCCACGCTCTTCCAGCAAATTAAATGTTGCCTTTGCTACTTCTTTGCTCGTTGGGATTTTTTTCGCTGTCATGTCTCTCTCTCCTTTTCAAGTTGTTGTCTCTCTTTATACTAAATTCGATGAGAGCCGCTAAAAACCTTTTTTGTTCATCCTCCTGAGTTCATAAACTCGTCACATATCTCTTTAGGCGCTCATTACATTTACTTGCTATAATGAAATTATCGAATCAGGAGGTTTGTCTACTGTGGAAGAAAAACAAAGTAAATTTAGCAGAGGCTTATTATTATTTTTCATTGGCGCAACAGCCCTTTTCTTTATCGTCTTAATCGTTCTGTTTCTCATGTCTACTTTTGGAAAAAGCGAAAAAGAAGCTGTGGCTCTGCTCGCAGGAAATCACTATGCTATCGTTAAAGAAGAGAATTCATATACTCTTTATGATCAAAAAGAAAACAAGCCTATTTTGAAAGATGTAAACGGCTATTTCGGTGCTCGCAATATCCGAAGTTATGTAAAAAATGACACAGAATTGGTTTCGATTGATGAAAAAGAAGAGGAATATACGAAAAAACCGCTAGAAAAAGCCACTCAAGCAGAAAAGGATATGTTTAAAAAGATGAAAAAATTAGATTAACAAAAAAACGAATCATCAATCAAACTGTTTGATTGATGATTCGTTTTTTTTGTTAAAGTGCACGCAGGTTTTATCTGTTTCATTCCTTCTAGCAGTTGATTGGAGGGAAAGGCGAAGATTCCTGCGGAAACATGGGAACAGGTGAGACCCCGCAGGAGCACAAGCGACGAGGAGGCTCACCGCCCGCCCGCGGAAAGCGGAGTCTTGCACGGAAATCAACTGCGGCCGAGCAAGCTGCCCAGATTATATATCCAGATTGTTCATGCTTGGATGAAATTCATTTCGTTACGTCCCAACCTCTTTTTTTAGCAACGCATGCCTCTTTCTCGTCATTCGCTAAAAAATTCGTTACAATAAAATAAAGAACGATTTTTAGAAAATGTGTTACAATAAAGGTAACGCTTTCATTCAAATGCATAGGAGTCGATTATTCATGTCAGAAAGTAAGCGGAAGTTAGAAGAAATTTCTTTTTATAGTGACGCACTGCAAGAAGATGTCACGTTACTAGTCTATTTGCCGTCAAACTATTCTACGCTCTATAAGTATTCTCTACTTATCGCCCAAGACGGAAAAGATTATGTTATGTACGGACGTACACCTCGTTTAATCGATGATTTAATGAACGAGTCAGAAATCGATCGTACTATTTTTGTTGGAATTCCATATAAAAGCGTGGAAGACAGACGCGATAAGTATCATCCAGAAGGAAAGCAGGTAGATGCTTACATTCGCTTTTTAGCACATGAACTTGTGCCATTTTTGGATAAAACATATCCTACATATCAAATGGGAAAATCGCGTGTTCTAATTGGTGATTCGCTTGCTGCTACAGTTTCACTGCTGACGGCCATTGCGTATCCTCACACGTTCGGGAAAGTAATTATGCATTCTCCTTTCGTGAACGATGCTGTATTACAAACGGTCAACTCATTTGCTTCTCCTTCACTTCTGGATTTGTATCATGTTATTGGAACGGAAGAAACGGATGTCAAAACAACACAAGACGGTATATTGAACTTTATTGAGCCTAACCGCCTGTTGCACGAACAAATGAAGCAGCGTGGATATTCTGTTTTCTACGAAGAATTTAATGGAAATCATACGTGGAAATACTGGCAAAAAGACGTAAAGCGGTCGCTTCAATATATGTTGAAGTAGAAAGATATCATATTTTTTGAAAATTTGTTATAATAAGCTCGCTTTATACATATTTTATGATCTTACTTTGGAGGGATTTTTTATGAAATTTGGCGTTGTACTTTTTCCATCTAAAAAATTGCAAGATGTAGCGAATTCTTATCGAAAGCGCTATGATTCTCACTATTCATTAATTCCGCCTCATCTTACATTAAAAGAAGTCTTTGAAGCTACAGAAGACCAAATTGATGAAATTGCGGCTAATTTGCGTAAAATTGCCGAAGAAACAAATCCATTTACATTAAATGTAACGAAAGTAAGCTCATTTTCACCAGCCAATAACGTTATTTACTTAAAAGTGGAACAAAAGCCAGAACTGACGTCACTTTACAATAAACTTCATGAAGGCAATCTCGAACAGCCAACTGAGTATTCATTTATTCCACATATTACAATTGGTCAACGACTTTCAGATGATGAGCACTTAGATGTGTATAGCCAGTTGAAGCTTGTAGATGTCGCTCATGAAGAAACAGTTGATCGCTTTCATTTAATGTACCAGCTTGAAAATGAAACATGGACTGTGTTTGAAACATTTCGTCTTGGAAAGGGATAAGATACGTGAACATCAAAGTACTAACGAACAAACAAGATCCTTCTGATGCTTACTTCGTACGTCAAAAAGTATTTGTAGAAGAACAGCAGGTTGATGTAGAGCAAGAAATCGATGAATACGATTGCGAAGCCCTGCATTTAGTTGTATACAAAGGAACTGCACCAATTGGGGCAGGACGCTTCCGTATGGTAGAGGACTATGGAAAAGCCGAACGAATCTGCGTTCTTTCTTCTTATCGAAAAGACGGTGTAGGAAAGCTTTTGATGGATAAATTAGAAGAGATCGCAGCAGAGCATGAGATTGAAAAGATTAAGCTGCATGCTCAAACGCATGCGGAAGGATTTTATAAAAAGCTAGGCTACGTAACGGTTTCAGGTGAATTTATGGATGCTGGAATTCCACATGTAGAGATGGTAAAGAAACTAAGTAAAAAACACTAGGAATTGAACCTGGTGTTTTTGCTTTTTTAAAGGATAAGAACCTTTGCTTTGCTTATACTAATACCTAATCATGTGAATTAGGTGAAAATATGGATGAACTTATCGGAATTGCACTAGAACTCTTTATCGGATTTATCTGCTTGTTTATCTTAACTAAATTTTTAGGCAGAGCGACGATCACTCAGCTTACCACTTTTGATTTTATCTCTGCTCTTGTATTAGGAGAGTTAGTAGGAAATGCGTTATATGACTCAGAAGTAGGCATAGGCAAAATTTTATTTGCTGTTATCTTTTGGGGAACGCTTATTTATGTCACCGAAGTTGTTACTCAAAAAAATATTCGCCTGCGCTTGTTTTTAGAAGGACGGCCATCTATTATTATTCGAAAAGGGAAAATTTCGTACAAAGAACTTAGCAAAAACCGATTAGATATCGATCAGCTTCTTCATATGCTGCGTTCAAAAGACATATTTTCCATTCGTGAAGTTGAATATGCAATTTTAGAAACAGATGGCTCGCTAAGCGTATTGCCAAAATCTGATTATGCTAAACCAACAAGAAGCGATCTGCAGCTGCCTCCTTCTGAACCTGTTTTATCTATCGCCTTCGTCAGTGATGGACGTTTGCTTTTGAAAAACTTAATTCAGTCAGGCTTTGATGAAGACTGGCTAAAGAAACAGTTAAAAAAACAGGGATTTACCGATTATAAACAGGTGCTGTATGCTGAATGGCAGCAGGGCCGTACACTTTTTATTGAATCTTACTAAGGTGTTTTTTACTTGTTCATTACTTTGTTAAAAATCGTGAGCGCATTCATTCTGCTGCGTTCACGATTTTTTCTATTATACCCGTGTATTAATCACTAGGCCCTTATTTGTTAGCTTGCTGTATACACGCTCTGCTGCTTGAAGCTTTTTTCGCTTTTGTACGGAACTTGGCGTCAATTCCAATGAGTGAGAACGCGATTCAAACTCTTCGTCAAAGCTTTTTTTCTGGACAGGCCAAATACGATTTGAAAAAGAAGCATTATTTTTTTGAAGGCGATTTGCATATTGAATAGATTGATAAGGTGTGACGGGCAGTATATATCCCATATGAACCCTCCTCTTTTTCAAGATACCTTCTACTCCCAGACCTCAGTATTTTTCGCAAGAAGTATCGACATTGAATCAGCTCACTTACGCCCTCTTCTAGACTTGTTCAAAACAGATAGCACTTTGTATCTATACCGCCTTTTTTTGAACATATGTGATCTCTTACTCAATATATACCCTTTTTTACATCGTATCCCTCCAAAAATATCCGTACTCTTTTTAAAAAAAGATGATTTTGATATGATAGACTTTGATTATAGAATAAAAACTGTGCGTATATACACATCTATATCGATGTAGAACAAGAGCGGCTTCTTGCTTTAACTCCCTCTTATTTACTATTGATTGTTCATGTTTTACAAAGGAGGCCATGTTTTTTGCAACGTGCACTTTATCAAAAACAGATACTTAATCTTGCTATAACGGCTAGAGACCGATTTCAATATTTATATGAAGCTAGTCTCCGAGGAGAAATAACATGTGCTCACTGCGGAGAACCAGTTAAATTATATCTGGGGATTGAACATTCTCCTTACTTTTATCATGCTCAAGTTCCTCATGAAAGAGAAGAGTGTTCAGACACACTATCAGAAACAACAGCTGTACAACAAATAAAAGAAACTCCGGCTGAATACAGAGAAACCAATGGATTTCGTATTCCTAAAGGACGAGCTATTGGTGAGAAAAATTCAACTGTAAAAGAGAAAGCGACATGGAGGTCTTCCGCGCCTTTTTCAAGTGTTCCTGCTTTTCGCTCAAAACCACCTGTTCCTAAACACTCTGACTCTCCTTATTTAAATGAGTTTAAAGAGAGCGGTATTGAATTAGATTCGAACCAATGGAAAGCTGTTACACATTCAGAAGGACCTCTTCTTATTCTAGCCGGTGCAGGAAGCGGAAAAACGCGTGTGTTAACAGCTCGCACCGCATATATGATACAAGAAAAACAAATTGATCCAAAATCCATTATGCTGGTGACTTTCACGGCTAAATCAGCTAAAGAAATGAAAGAACGATTGGCTACATATCCAAAGATGTCCGGCTTACATCTTCGTCAAATGCTAGTTGGAACTTTTCACAGCATTTTCTTACGTATGATTGTTCACCACAATCCTCAAGCGTGGCAAATGGATCGCCTGCTGAAATGGGATTGGCAAAAAGAACAGATCGTGAAAGAAGCAGCAAGAGAGCTCCACGTGGATGAAAAAGATTTCCCGTTTGATCAGGCACTTCAGCAAATCGGCTATTGGAAAAACACGCTTGTTGGCGTGAAAGATGTTCGCCCAAAAGACAAATGGGAACAAGATGTGCACTTTTTATATCGTCGCTATGAAGAAGTCAAGAAGCAAAAACAGCTATTCGATTTTGATGACATGCTGTATGGATGTTATGAAATGCTAAAACAAAATCCCGATTTGCTAACTCGTTATCAAAAAAGATTTCGCTATTTTTTAATTGACGAATTTCAAGATATCAATAAAGTTCAATATAAAATTATGAAAATGCTAAGTGAAGACTCTGAAAACTTGTGTGTCGTAGGAGATGATGATCAATCAATTTACGCTTTCCGCGGAAGCGATCCTTCGTTCATCTTAAACTTTGAAAAAGATTTTGCTCATACAACTGTTATTACGTTAAACCAAAATTATCGTTCAGCTCACGCCATCGTTTCTTCCGCTAATAAAGTGATTGCACGAAATACAGCGCGCCGACAAAAAGAAATGGCTGCCCAGTTTGATAATGAGTTGAGACCTACCTTCTTCTTTCCATACGACGAAGAAGAAGAAGCAACAATGATTGTAACGGATATGAAAGAAAAGATTAAGCAAGGCGCTTCTCCAACTGACTTCGCGGTCTTGTACCGAACTCACGCTTCTTCACGCGCCATCTTTGAACGTTTATCGCAGTCAAACCTGCCATTTTCAATCGAACAAGATGCGGATTCGTTTTATAAAAGACGAATGGTTCGAAGTTTACTTTCATTTCTACGCTTGAGCGTGAATCCAAATGATGCAAGTTCGCTGCAAGATTTAGTGAACGCGCTATTTTTAAAGAAAACAGCAGTCAATGACTTAAAAGCAGCAAGTATTCTTCATGACGGTACATTTATTGATGCGCTTGAATATCTTCAAGATTTAAAACCGTTTCAGCAAAAAAAGCTCAAGAAAGTAATTCCTTTATTCAAGTCGCTAAAATCAATGTCTCCTTCTTTGGCACTTGAGACGATTTCTAAGGATATGGGATTCGATGATTTTGTCAAAAAACGCGGAAATGAAGGAAATATGATGGAAAAAGGTTCGGATGACGTGCGGGATTTAAAAGTTGTAGCACGTAAATTCAAAACCGTACCTGAACTGTTAGATCATGTGGATCATATGATTGCCATGAACACAGAGATGAAAGCTTTAAGCAAGCAATTTAATGAAAGTATTCAGCTAACCACCATTCACCGAGCAAAGGGTCTTGAATATAAGCATGTATACGTACTGAGCAGCGTAGACGGAGGATTGCCTCATGATTATGCACTCGAAGCTTATCGAGGCGGAGATGATGTGCCGCTTCAAGAAGAACGCCGCCTTTTATATGTAGCTATGACGCGTGCACAGAATTCACTTTACTTATCTGTTCCGCAAACTAGAAGAGGTAAAACCGCTTATCCTTCGAGATTTCTGAAGTCTTTTATAAAAAAAGTATAAAGCAAAAAAGGCTGGGACAAAAGTATTTTAGTCAAATTGAAGTACGAACGGTTAATCAAAATTATTGATTAACCGTTCGTACTTTTTATTGTCATGTACATGTAGAGTTAATATATTTAGTTGCTTCTAGCTGTTGATTGGAGGGCTCTTTGGGGAAAAGCGGAAGGGATGAGACCCCGTAGGAGCTCATGTATCCAATTTTCTCCTCTTTAGATTGGATTGATTTCGTTACGTTTCAACCTCTATTATTAACCAAACATTCCACTAAGAGGTAGATATTCATAAGTAGATGCGTTACACTACGTTATGTACTTCATTACTATATTTTAGGAGGTTCCATTATTGAACGCAAAGCTTATTCATGAAAATGAAAAGATTTTTTTCATTTTGTGTATGGTTATCAGCTTATTAACCTATTTGTTTTTAATTATTTCACTCGTCGGCATTCTCTACATTGCAATCGGTTTTTTCATTACATTTATGCTACACGGTTTCTCTATTGCTCAAATTCGCAATAATGGAGTTAGATTGACAGAGAAGCAGTTCCCGCATACTTATCATCAGGCAAAACATTTATCTTCAGAGCTGGATTTAGAGCTGCCCGATATTTATATTGTTCAATCAGGCGGCTTATTAAACGCGTTTGCTACACGTTTTTTTGGACGTCACTTTGTCGTTTTATACTCCGACATTGTTGAAATGATTGAAGATAATCAAGAAAAAGAACTTTCTTTTATCATTGCCCACGAATTAGTTCATATCAAACGTAAGCACACACTCTACCACTCACTTATTCTACCTGCTCTTTGGGTTCCTTTTTTAGGAAAAGCTTACTCTAGGGCCTGTGAATATACATGTGATCGCATAGCTTCCGTTGCGATTGGTGATGCAAAAGCTGCCACTCAAGCACTCACTATACTTGCGGTTGGTCATTGTCTAAATAAAAAAGTAAATCAGGAAGAATTTGTTCATACGCACTCACAGGAAAAAGGTTTTTTTATGTGGTTGAATCAAGCTACTTCAACTCACCCTCCTATCGCTCATCGTATTAAAGAAATTAATTACTTAGCACAGCATCCCGAACTGTTTGATCTTGATTCTAACGCATTTCAAACAAATGAAATTGCCTAAATGGAAAAAAGCCCTGACACCTCAGGGCTTTATATAAAAATATTAAATTATTTTTTCTCATTTAGCATTTTAGCGATGGTCGCAAAATCAATGGATTGATTATTGTTTGCAATCGCCTTAACAATTTGTTCTTCTTTTTGTTTTGAAATTGGCTTATTCGCAATTTGTGCTACTCGCTTCACAATATTACGCACCGTTTGCTCATCTTTAAAATTAGCATTTTGTACAGAATTCGCAAGTTCAAAAATATCCTTCATATTAACGCCTGTTTTCTTTTCTATATTTTTAAACATATTATTATCCATTTTGCATGACCTCCTTTATTTATACTTCATCGTATGCACCATGTGCCTAGATGGTGCCCTTTACATTTAATAAAAAAATAAAGTGCGAGTGAAACTTCACCCGCACTTTTCGGTGCCTTATTCATAGAAGGGATTAATTGTAAAAACAAACACAACCAACAATAATTAATAGAATGAATAATACAACGATTAACGCAAAACCACCGCCGTAGCCACCACCGTAACCACAACCACCGTAGCCAAATCCGCAGCCCATAATATTACACCCCCTCTGTTTTACTCTCTATACTGTATGTTCAATAATATGATTTTGTATGGGCTTTTCAACTGTGTACAT
Source organism: Priestia sp. FSL W8-0524 (assembly GCF_038005965.1). Taxonomy (NCBI): domain Bacteria; kingdom Bacillati; phylum Bacillota; class Bacilli; order Caryophanales; family Bacillaceae; genus Priestia; species Priestia sp. FSL W8-0524. The sequence continues at coordinate 445,322 of NZ_JBBOUG010000001.1, read as the reverse complement.
TAAATTTCATTGTCCAAACGGATCTTCAGCATCTTGCTCATCAAGTCTTTTTACATTATGCTGCAGTTTCCTTTCCTGCTGTTCCATCTGCTTTTCTGCTTTTTCTACTTCTTTCATTCTCTTTCGATGTTCCCCCATCATATGCTGTTCAAAAAACCGTTCAAATTCATCGAAAAAATCTGGCATCTCTACACCTCTCTCCACTCCATGTAAAAAAGCATTGTCTGATTGACAATGCTTCTATTGCTTATCGCTTTGGTAACTTTGAACCGCAGCCGCAACCACCTTGTTTTGGAGAAGGGTACTGGACTGGCTTAGGAATGGCATGCCCTTTCTTCACCGATTGTTTTGTCATTGGTTGTGGATGATAAGGCAGGGGCTGAGGGTATTGATTAGGATTATAATTATAATGATAATACATCATGTTTCCCTCCTTTTCACAGCATCCTATCTATAACATTATATTCAGGACTAAAGAAAGACGTTCTATCTTATTTGTCCATTTTGCGCTGCAGGGACAAAAATAAATCCGTGCTGTTTTTTGGTTTCCTCACTCTCGGTCTTTCTCCTCCCTTTTGCTCTGTCACTTCACGCAGCCGATTTTGCAGTTCTTGAATTGTCCCTTGAGCTTGATGATTGTACTGTACAATAGACTGTTCGGTTTTTGATTTTTGTTCATTGACGCATGCTTTAAGCCAATCTATTTTTTCCTCTAGCTTCTTTTTTTCTTCTTCATGCTTTTGCTGTAATTCCAATAACTCTTCCTTCATATCTTCATATTCAAATTCTTGGTGCTTGAATTTTTGATATTCTTCTTTATAAAAAGCCAACTCCGACTTCAATGAAGCAATATATTGTTTTGTTTTTTCCTCGCTCATGCCCTTCACTCCTCCATTATAAATAACCCACAGCTTCTAAAAAATCAGTTAAAGATGAATAACACTTTTTATTAACATGAATATGCTGTAATTGAGTTTATTATTTCCTTCATTTTTTATGCTCGCTCCAACTAGGATTTATTCCGATAAATTCCGCTTTTACTAAGGAACATAAAAGCAGGTCATTCATACACTATAGTAGTCCGATACCTAGTAACGAAAAGCGTAAAGGAAGGACAATTACAATTAGGAGGTTTAAAAATGGCAGAACTTTTTGAATCATTATGTATCCGCGTACCTAAAGTGTACGACTGGGTTAGACGTCAAGTTGTTTTACCACAAATCTTTACGAACGACACTTCATTATTTGAAGAAGAAGCACTTAAAGATTTAGGCCATGACGTAGAAGTGGAAATTGTTTTAACAGATAGTGAAGGTCACCCTGTAGATCCTTCAGATGAAGACGCACTTGATAACGTGATTGAGCTTGTGCCGCACGGTGGTCGCAGACCTAAAAAAATTGTGTTACCAGATGGAGAAGTTGTTGTTCTTCATGAAGTAAAATTATCAATTAGCGGCTTTTACCGAGTTAAGTTAATTGAATTGAATGGACATCACAAACACGATGAGGTTGAATCTAGCGTTATTCCTTGGAAAATACATCAAACATTCTATTTATGCGCCCCGGAAGGAACAGAACCTGTTGTCCACCTTGAATCTTTTGAAGGAACTGACGGTTCTCTCAGATTATCAGATTGTCACTTACAGCAATTAAGCTTTGATCTTATGTTATGCCTAAGTGTTCAAATTGAAAAAGATGTTAAAGTTGAAGTAGAAGGAAGCTTCTGCTACCCTCGCCCTGAAATCATTTCTACAAGCAGCTGCTCACCTATTGAATATCCACCTCAATGTGATGCTATTTTCCCTGGAAGACCACATCACGATGATTTTGATGGAGACGATGTAGAGTCAGGCTTCGACCATCACGAATTTGATTAACAAGATAAAAAGCCAGAGGAGAATATTTCTCCTCTTTTTTCATCCTTTACGCGCTTTCTGCATACATATAAATAAAACTGCTATGGGCAGCTCTAACGACCAGATTAATTTATAGCTCAGCAGGAAAGGAGACTACTAGATGAGTCGTAACTCCCCTTCCCCTAAAGATGATCTAACTCAATTAAAACAAAAGCTCATACACTATAAATCAGAAATTCGAAACGTGCAAAACCAACTAAAAAGCTATGAACGAGCTTTAGAGCGAGAAAAAGAAAATACATCGTTTTGGAAAAAGAAACACGCTGAGACGCTTTCTACATCTGAAAAAGAAGTAGAAATTGAAGAATTAGAAAAAGAACTGGATCTACTGAGAAACGAGCTTTCCGAACAAAAAATTATTGCCGAAGCGTTTCGAGAAAAAGCTTCAAGGAAACAGCCCGTTATTGAAGAAAAAATCGTGGAGAAAGTAATTGAAAAGATTGTAGAAAAACCCATAGAAAGGTTCGAAAAAAGCGATATCCTCTGTTTCTTCCAACATTCCATACTGCTGCCAGAACAAGATGAAAGCGAGCTGATGATGTTCGGCAACGTAATTATTCAAAATCAAACGAGCAGTACTTTATACTCTCCAACACTTTGCTTAAAAATGAAGCCTACTGCTTCTGCTATGTTAAGCGGGAAGATCATTGATGAAAAAGATATTGAAGCTTCTAGTGTCCCCTCTTCTTCTTTAGAATGGCGCTACGCTCATCCAAAATGGAACGAAAAAATTCAAAATGACGGTGAATATTGGATTAAACCCATTAAGCAAACAGTATTAAAGCCCAAAGGCAAATTACTATTTGACTCTTTTCAAGTAGTCATTCCGCTCTCCACTGATACAACTTCATTTATTCTAGAAGGCTTTTTCTATAGTGAAGAGTGGCAGGAAGGTATTCCTTTTTTAAATAAAGTTGTGCTAAATTTCCCTTAATCATTAAAAGACATATTGACGATCAATATGTCTTTTAACTCGTCCATTTATTTCATAAAAGATTCTATAATTCCTGCACACCCTGCAATAGCTAAGATCGTAATAATAGGAATAGCAATGTGCGGGACCGCTACATAACTAAAATAAATCCCTACCGCACACCATATGCCTGTACACCAATAGCAGCTGAGCAGTTCTCCAATCCACCTTTGCAGCCCCTTCCCTTTTATCTCCAGGTACGTTACCGTATTTCCTTGTTCATCTTGATCTTCTACAATTTTGTGAAACGGCTTCCGAATAAAAGCCGTAATTTTATCAAAAACAATTAGACGAGTAAGTCGAAACGTTGCAAAGATAAATAGCGTTAGATAAATCCATGTCATCTTCATTCCTCCGTACATTCACAAACTTATGAAAATAAAAGCTAACGTGCTTCTTCACTGTTAGCTTTTAAAATCACTTAAATTTTAACGATAGATATGGTTTGAATATCATGAAATGTCAATACTGTTTTCTCTTTATTAGGAGGAACGCTTACGTATAAACTTCCTTCTTTTAATTCTAAGATTGTTCCTATATATTTTTGATTTTGGCACGTAATTTCACAAATTGGCTGAGACATATGAGGCGGGAAGCTGCATAGAAATTCAACTTTTTCTTTAATCGTCATAGACTGAAACATTTTATTTGGCTTTTTATTCTCTGATTGCGGTATATCCACAGGAACAATTGAACGCTCTTCCTTTTTTTCATTCTTAATCTCTTCCACTTTTTCTATGTCAGGCTCTTTGACTTCTTGAATAGAAGAAAAGCTGGGCTCTTCTTTTAACACATGCTCTTTCTCTATTCCTTTATTGTCTTGCTGTTTTGAACTAAAATAATATTGCATAGAACGCTGGTTTTGCGTAGCGTTTGGCTGGACAATGTACATTAGCGGCTCATTTTCTTCTGACTTAGATTTTGAGTTAGTCATGAAGCATACCTCCAATTGCTTGTTATCGTTCTTTTAAAAATGTATGCTTGCACACGGAAAAACTTGTTTATTTTTTTGCGGCAGCCTTTTTAGAAATAAAAGCAGCACTATACTTTTTTATATAATTTAGGAAAATACCACAAAAGAAGTTGAGATATAACTAAATTAATTCAATCTAAAGACGCATAAATAGGATACATGAGCTGACCGCTTGCTACACCGCCGTTGATTTCCATGCAAGACTTCGCTTTCCGCGGGCGGCCAATGAGCCTCCTCGTCGCTTGCGCTCCTGCGGGGCCTCACCCCTTCCACTTTCCCCTCAGGAGTCTTCGTCTTGCCCTCCAATCAACTGCTAGAAAGAGCTAAACAGATGAAACTTATTTTCAAAACAACAAAAAACGAACCACTAATCAAACATGTTGATCAGTGGTTCGTTTTTCACTTGAGCTAAAATACTTTTGTCTCAGTCTCTTCCTCTCATTCAATCAGGTAGAAAACTAAATCCAGCTAAATACCTTTATCTAATTTTATACTCAAGAAGCATACGCAATTCATTCACATACGAACGAGACCCCGTTACAATCAAGCGATCATCAAATTCAAGCTCTGTATCGCCATGAGGTACAATAGAATCTTTACCTCTGAAGATTCGAACAAAAATCACATCTCCTGTAAACGGGAACTTACGAAGCTCTACCCCCTCGTATTTAGGGTTACGCATATTAATTTGATAAAGTGCTGTTTCTTGATTCGTTAAGATATTTAAAATATTTGGCGATTCGATTAAAGCTTTTAGCAATGCCGTTGTAGATAACAGCACAGAAAAAACTTCAATGTTATTTTCTTTCATCTTTTCATCTAAGACAGGACTTTCTACGCGGGCAATAACCCGTTCTGTACCATACTCTTTTGCAAATAGAGCAATGTCGCTATTTCTTTCTTCTTCCCCTGTTGTTACAACTAATACATCCGCATCTAAAATCCCCATATTTCTTAACGTTTCCTTACTATATCCATCGATGTCGACGATATTAAAAATGGAATCCGACGTACGGTTTTCAATTTTGTCCTGAGTAGGATGATAAATCGTCACATCATATAAATCAAGATCCATTTCTCGAATAACCGGGAGTGTAAATTGATTTGCACCAAGCATATTAACCTTCAGCTTTCTATCACTGATTTCTGGCTTTGGAAACAGCTTTCTAAAGATAATAGGTGTAATAATACATGTAATAATCGCCACCAAAATCAGCGCACCGGACATTTGTGAATCAATCACACCAATATTTTCACCAACCGTTGCTGCCGCAATAACGAGTGATAAAGTCGATGTTAAAAGAAAACCCGATGCCAAAACGGTTTTCATATCATACCATTTTCTTAAGATTAACGCTGGAACTAGCTTGGATATTAATAATGCAATGAATAATAAAGGCATTAAAATCAGCACTTTTTTATCACTGAACAATGACCAAACGTCAAGCTTCACTCCTACCATCACAAAAAAGATAGGAATTAAAAAACCGTAGCCAAACGAATCTAATTTATGAACTAAGTTTTTATTAGGCGCAAGAAGAGAAACGAGTGATCCCGCTAAAAAAGCGCCTAAAATGTTTTCAACACCAATTGACTCCGAAAGGCCCACTAGAATGATAATGAGTGCAAATACGGCGCGCGTGTCGATTTGAATTGTACCTTTAGACATTGTCTCAAGAAACGATCGGTTTTTAAACTGCTTCCCTATGAAGTATAAAATCACTCCTACTCCAAATAAAATTAAAATCAACCATGTATTACTATTTCCTGATTTATCATAGACGGAAGCAAATACGGCTAGTAAAATCATCGTGACTAAGTCCGCAATAACCGCAATCAATAAAATGGTTTGTCCAATTGGCTTTTTCATAATCTGTGCATCTTTTAAAGTCGGCACTACTACTCCTAGTGAAATGGTAGAAATAATAAGCGTCATCAAAAAGGCATTATCAATAAAACCGGTCCATACAAAAACATAGGACAAAAATAGTGAAACCGCAAAGATAGCTGCAAACACTAGTATAGAAATGGAAAAAGCATTTGGCACCTTCGCTCCTGATGCCTTTTTGTCTTTTGAATTTCCTCCAGCAAAAGCAGAAAAATCAATTTCCAAACCACTTAAAAACATCAAAAAGATAAAGCCTAAAGTGGAAAGTGTTTCAAGCCACATATCCTGCTCCACAAGGTCAAAACCACTTTTCCCTATAATTAATCCCATAATAATTTCAGCTACGACTACAGGTATAATGTTGAGTTTAAACCGATGCAACAGTATAGGCGTTAAAAAGGCCAAACTAATGACGATAACAAGTGATGTAAAGGACGCGTGCTGTTCCATTAGATTCCCCTCCTTTTACCTTCGCTATTTATAAAACGAAGACGTTAGTATTCAAAATTAAAGGTTAATCATAAAAGCTTGAAGGTTCTCTGTCAACTATATGAACTGATAATGAAAATCCGACATGATTACTCATGTCGAATTCCAAAGTCCCTTCATTATTTTAAATAACTCATAAATGTTGTGGCTAGACCGAAGTAAATTAAAATACTGATAAGATCATTGATCGTTGTAATAAATGGTCCTGATGCGACTGCAGGGTCAATTTTGAATCTGTGCATGAGAAGCGGGATAAACGCTCCTGCTAGTGTAGCCACAATCAATGTTGAAAATACAGAGACGCCTACCAAAGCGCCTAAAATCAGATCTCCCTGCCAAATATAAACAATTAATACAACTAAAAGTCCACACGATGCGCCCGTAATCATTCCGGTAGCTGCTTCTCGGATTAACAGCTTAAATTTGCTTTCTTCTTCGATTTCTCCCGTCGCCAGTCCGCGAACCGCAACGGCTAGTGCCTGTGTTCCTGTATTACCAGCCATACCGCCAATTAAAGGTATAAATACAGCTAAAATAGCTACTTGATTCAACGTATCTTCAAAACGTCCAATTAAACTCGCTGTCATCATTCCTAAAAACAGCAAAATGATCAGCCAAGGCAGCCTCTTTTTGGCCGCTACTAAGGGATTGTGGTCAATCGTATCATCTACATCACTAATACCGGCTAATTTAGAATAGTCATCCGATGCCTCTTCATCAAGAACATCCATCACATCATCAACCGTAATAATCCCTAGAAGATGCTGCTGAAAATCAACAACTGGAAGCGCAAGAAAGTTGTAATCGCGCATAATGCGCGCAACTTCTTCTTGGTCTTCTGCTACTGACACGGATACAACTCGTTCATTCATAACTTCGCTTATCATCGTATCTTCATCTGCTATAATTAAATCACGAAGAGAAATAACACCTGCTAGATGCTTTTGTTCATCAATAACAAATACATAATAAATCGTTTCCGCTTCTGGAGCTTCCCTGCGTAGAATGTGCATAGCTGAATGTACGGTTTGATTTTCACGAATGGCCACAAACTCAGTCGTCATAATACTTCCAGCGGTATATTCCTCGTAATGAAGCAGCTCTTTAATTTCATCGGCTGCTTCTTCATCCATAATCGTTAAATAGCTCGCCACTTGTTCTTTATCCAATTCATTTAATACGTCAACGGCATCATCCGCCGACATTTCCGACAGCATGTCTGCTGCAAAATTGGGATGCATTTCTGAGAGAATTTCTTGATAATCTTCTTCTCGTATCTCTACATTTTCAAAGATATCCGCCATTTCTTCCGGAGATAACATCTCGTACAGCGCAAACCTAGAAGGCTCATCTAATTCTTCAAAAAATTGAGCTTGGTCATACGTATGCATATGTAAAAATTCTTCACGAAATGCATCGATTTCATTTTTTTCTAGAAGTGATAATAAATGTTCGGCGAACCATGCTTTTTCTTCTTTTTCAATTGAATCTGTCATGTCTTCGACCTCCCTGTCGCACAAAACTCATTTAACTTTATGATGAATTTTGTTTTTTTTCAACTCATAGCTCTTTACTCTTTTCCCAATAATATATAAGTTCTACACATAGTTTGCTCCATATAAGGGTAATTTTATATCGTCAAAGGAAAAACCTTTTAAGGATGTGGATAAAAGATGAAAGTAGATATAATAGGCGATATCCATGGATGTTATGATGAATTAAAAGCGTTAACAGAAAAACTTGGGTATGAGTGGCAAGACGGGATTCCTATCCACTCTGACGGACGGCGCCTTGGATTTGTAGGTGATTTAACAGACCGAGGACCTCATTCACTAAAAGTGATTGAGCTCGTATGGTCACTTGTAATCAAGCATCAGCAAGCTTACTACTGTCCAGGCAATCACTGTAATAAGCTATATCGCTTCTTTTGCGGTAACAAAGTGGAAATTACTCATGGGTTAGAAACGACCGTTGCTGAGTACGAAGCCTTGCCTTCAAGAGAACAGAAATTCATTAAAAAAAAGTTTATTGAGCTTTATGAGCAATCACCTCTATATGTGCAGCTTGATCAAAATCAATTAATTATTGCTCACGCCGGCCTTAAAGCTGAATACATCGGCAGAACAGATAAAAAAGTTAAAACCTTTGTGCTATACGGAGACATTACGGGTGAAAAACATCTAAACGGTATGCCTGTCCGACGGGATTGGGCCCAACATTATAACGGAAAACCTTTTATCGTGTATGGGCATACACCCGTAGTAAAAGCCAGAAAAATTCATAATACCATTAATATTGATACGGGCGCAGTTTTTGGAGGGGCTTTAACGGCGTTTCAGTATCCTGAAGGGAATATTATATCGGTGCCTTCATCTATGCCTTATGTAGAGGAAAAATTTAATCACTTCGTGTAAAAAGAAAGTCGCTTTTCATTTAAAAAGCGACTTTTATCTTACGATTTGAAGTTTCTGCATATCTGGCGGCAAAGGTGCTGTAAAAGACAACGTTTTTTGTAAAAAAGGATGAAAAAAAGTGAGCTCATAGCTGTGGAGAGCTTGACGAGAAATAAGATGATTCGTTCCGCCATATAGGGTATCTCCAAGCAGTGGATATCCTTTATAAGCCATATGAACACGAATTTGGTGAGTTCTCCCCGTCTCAAGCGAAAGAGCAACTTCTGTAAAAGAAGAATACGGACGAAGCGCCGTATAGTGTGTAATAGCAAACTGCCCATCTTCTCTTACTTCCCGTTCGATGATACTTGACTCTTTTCGGCCAATCGGTGCCTCTATCGTTTCCTTGCCAACAAGCTTACCATGAACAAAAGCTCGGTACACGCGTTTAATTTCATGTTCTTTTTGTGCTTTAGAGAATAAGTAATGAACGTGCCTATGCTTAGCGACAATAAGCAGCCCAGATGTGTCTCGGTCTAACCTGTTCACAAGATGAACAGTCGAGTTAATGTTATTTTTCTCATAATAATAGAGCACAGCATTACTTAGTGACCACGTTAGATGTTCTCGAGAAGGTATACTTGGCATGTTTGGCTGCTTATTCAAAACTAATATATACTCATCTTCGTATACAATATCCAAAGGTATAGCTTTAGGAAGAAGACTTTCACTTGCTTTTTCTGGTGGAAACGCCACCTTGATTTCGTCACCTTTTTGCAGAATATATCGAACCGTTGCATGCTTTCCATTTACTTCAATCGCTCCTCCTCTGAACTTAATGTCCGTCAGCGAAGCTTTGGAAATATCATGTTCTTTTAAAAATTCACGAACCGCTACACCCTCGAAAGAATGATCTACGGTCCAACTCAACGTAAAAACTTGTTTCATTCTCTTCCCTGCCTTTAATCATCACATACAAAAGAGTCTCTGACACGCTGCCAGAAAGGAAACGCGCGAAAGCGAGCAAATCGAATTTTTTCGCTTGCTACCCGAAATTGAATCGACTTTACATCTTTATGTAAAAGAGTTAAATGATCAATGGTAATTTGAAAGTCTGCGTCGTTAACAGGCTTTAACAGCGCTGTATGATGTCCAGGAAGAACCAATGGAGAACCTATCGTACGGAACACTCGATTGTTAATAGAAGCCATTTCAGCAATTTGAATAGCTTGAAGCGAAGGATGTAAAATCGCGCCTCCAAGGGATTTGTTATAAGCTGTACTTCCTGAGGGAGTGGATACGCAAAGGCCGTCTCCTCGGAATGTCTCAAATCGCTGCCCTTTAATTTCCACATCCATTACTAAAGAGCCTTCTACACTTTTCACCGTACATTCATTCAGAGCTAAATATCGAGCTTCGCGTCCACCGTTCGTATAGCGGATAATCACTTCGAGCAGTGGATACTCTACAGTCTGATAGGGTGTCTTTGCAATAGCAATCACCAGCTTCTCAATCTCATCAGGTGTCCAATCTGCGTAAAAGCCTAAATGACCGGTATGAACCCCAATAAAAGCCGTCTTGTCAAGTCGGTTTCGATAGCGGTGAAACGCGTAGAGAAGCGTTCCATCCCCCCCTACTGACACTACAATATCAGGCTGGTTTTCATCATATTCTAAATGAAAATCTAATAAATACGTTTTCATTTTTTGCATAAGCGTATTTGATATTTGGTTGCCTTTTGATGTAATAGCAAATTTTATTTTCTCCACCTAATTCTCTCCCCCTATCCATCCAGTGTACAAAGCTGTTGCTGAGTCATACCTAAGATTCTTCCGCCGATTCTTTTTTTCGTGAGAAGATAGCCTGGGCTTCTTGAATCTCACCTCGTATTTGAGACATTTCTTCATCGAGCTGAGTAGCCGCTTCAGAAGCACGCTGAAGTCGCTTTTTGATATTCTCAGGAAATTTCCCGCTGTACTTATAATTTAAAGAATGCTCAATTGTAGCCCAAAAATTCATAGCCAGTGTACGAATTTGAATTTCCACTAAAATTTTCTTTTCACCTTTAATTGTCTGAACAGGATAACATACGACCACATGATATGAACGATAGCCGCTTTCTTTTTTATGAAGAATATAATCTCTTTCTTCAATCAATTCAAAGTCTGTGCGCTGACGAAGGAGCTCTACGACCGCTTTAATATCGTCCGTAAATTGACACATCATACGGAGTCCTGCAATGTCCTGCATCTCTTCCTCTAAGCGATCGAGAGAAATTCCTTTTCGAGTCGCTTTATCCAAAATACTGGCGATAGGCTTTACTCGTCCCGTCACGAATTCAATAGGTGAATGCGTAGACTTCATATCATACTGTGAACGAATTCCTTTTAATTTCACCTTAAGTTCTTCAACGGCTTGTTTATACGGTGCTAAAAATAAATCCCAATGCCTGATCATTAATAACACCCCCCTTTTTTCTCTCTGTTACTTATTTTCTTTATCTAAAAAAACTTCCTCTACTCTTGCTACCATCTCGTCTCCATAATTCACATTTCCTTCGATGTTACTGATGAGATAAGACAGCTCTTCTTTAACGGCTGATAGCTCAATTACTTCCTTATTAATTTCTAAAAATACTTTCATATCTTTATGTAAGACGTGCTTTAAATTCGCCCAAATATTATCACTAAGGCCAACATACATAAATTGATCATTAATATCTACAACATATACAAATGACATGTTATCTGAGTCAACAAGCATTTGTTTTGTATCTTCCAATTGTTCAATTTCCGTCTCAATAGGGTCTGCTTTTAAATGTAATTCATTTGATTTCATCACACAGGTAGTGATGTCAATTCGATTGTGCATAAATAAACTCCTTCCAACTATACAATTCGTTACTATTTTAACACATTCCAGGAACGTTTAATAAAGGTAAAACCTAAACAATCCGTATTTCTTCATTTTCCAAGTTCCCCATATGGATATTCCTGTTAGGAAATGTAGTTTTACTGTCTCAAAAAGTGTGATAAATTAAGATGGAAAGTGCCTTACCAAAAGACCTAAATTAAAAGGATGATTTCATTGAAACAAGAAATTGAAATTGAATTTAAAAATATAGTAACGAAAGAAGAGTTTGATCGTCTCCGCTCACATTTTCAATTAACTGAAAATCAGTTTATTTCTCAAGAAAACCACTATTTTGATACACCTGCTTTCTCATTGAAAGACTGCGGAGCTGCCCTGCGAATTCGAAGCAAAAAAAATAAATTCGTTCTCACGCTAAAACAGCCTCATCAAGAGGGCCTTTTAGAAACACATGAAGCATTAACAAATGAACAAGCTAAAGAATTGCTAGATGGCAGCGCCAAGATTCCGTCAACGATTCAACAGCTTATTACTGATTTACAAGTCGATAGCCATTCGCTAACTTATTTTGGCACTTTGCGTACAAGTCGAGCAGAAATTCCATATAAGAACGGGTTACTTGTACTCGATCATAGCTTTTATCTAGGTGCTGAGGACTATGAACTCGAATACGAAGTAACCGATGCCAATGAAGGGGCAAAATATTTTGAGCAATTGCTTATGGAGCTTGATATTAAAAAGAAACCAACGGAAAACAAAATTCGACGGTTTTACAAGCGAAAGTATACGTTAATGGATGGAGAATAAATTCATGAGCATGAATATTAACCATTACATGTCTTCCGTTCAATTTCCTGGAACTCAGCCATTTTCAGTTAACAACCAGCTGCCAACAGCTAACGTGATGCTTGGTACAACTTTACTCTCTGTATTTGCTCAGCTTTTTCAAGACTACGTCAATCAAGAGCCTCAAATGAGTACCAACCTTTACTTGCAGGCAGCGCAGATGTTTCCAGCTACAGCGGTTCAAACGCAATCCCAGCCATCTGTTTCTTCTTCAGATAAGGCAGCCGCTTCAACTGCTGCCTTATCTGCACAAAAAAACGAAACGGCAAAGGCCAGTTCTCAGGATGTACAAACGATAATTAATGAAGCAGCTGCACGCTACCAGCTGGATCCTAAACTTATTCGTTCTGTTATTAAACAAGAGTCAAATTTTAATCCCTCTGCCAAAAGTTCTGTCGGAGCGGCTGGGCTTATGCAGCTAATGCCAGCAACCGCTAAAGCTCTTGGTGTAGAAGATCCGTATGACTCCAAGCAAAATGTATTTGGAGGAGCCAAATATCTTCGACAAATGTTAGATAAATACGACGGAAACGTGAAATTGGCGTTGGCAGCCTACAATGCTGGACCAGGTAATGTCGATAAATACGGCGGAGTACCTCCTTTTCAAGAAACGCAAAAATATGTAAATAAAATTATGTCTTCTTATCTCGTGTAAAAGAGTCCAATCATTCGCGACTCGACCATGGAATGACTGTAGTTTGTCGAGGTTACACTATATAAATAGAAGGAAACGTTTGTGAAAGGATTCCTTTGTTTCTCATACTAAGTGATTCGCCACAGCATCATAGACTTTTCTTATGTAAAATTCCACTTTATCTCTTTTCCAGTAGAAGAAGTAAGCGGATAGTTTGAGTTAACGAAATGACACTGCTAAAATTAAGGAAAGTAAAAAACACCAAAGAGTTAAGACGTATATTTCTTATAACAAAGGAGTTATCAACATGAGAGAAAAAATCCACTCCCCTTACGAATTATTAGGCGGTGAACATACGATTTCAAAACTTGTTGATGCTTTTTATACACGCGTTGGACAACATCCTGAGCTCGCGCCAATTTTTCCTGATGATTTAACAGAAACAGCACGAAAGCAAAAGCAATTTCTGACACAATATTTAGGAGGGCCTTCGCTATACACTGAAGAGCATGGTCACCCTATGCTGAGAGCTAGGCATCTTCCTTTTGAAATTACACCGTCAAGAGCCAAAGCCTGGCTGACGTGTATGCATGAAGCAATGGACGAAATTAATTTAGAAGGCCCTGAGAGAGATGAACTTTATCATCGTCTTATTTTAACTGCCCAACACATGATTAATTCACCGGAACAGACAGATGAGAAAGGATTTTCACATTGAGTAATCTAAACAGCCAATACCCATCCTTGCATCAGCTTTGTCAAGGTTCAAATAAAAAACCGCTTGAAATCTATGTATTTGTTGACCCTCTTTGTCCAGAGTGCTGGGCACTCGAGCCTATTCTAAAGAAGTTACAAATAGAATATGGTCAGCTGTTATCCCTCAAGCATGTGCTTGGCGGAAACTTGCAGCAATTAAATATTGGAGCACAGCAGAGATTTGAACATATTGCAAAATCGTGGGAGAAAACTGGAAGCCGCTCCGGCATGTCATGTGACGGCAACCTGTGGCTTGAAAACCCCATCGATACTCCTTACGCTGCATCAATTGCAATTAAAGCGGCCGGGCTGCAAGGAAAGAAACAGGGCATTCGCTTTTTGAGAAGACTTCAAGAAGTAGTATTTTTAGAAAAACAAAATGTTACAGAAGAATCTGTCTTAATACAATGTGCAAAACATGTGGGGCTAGATGTTAATGAATTTGTAAAAGATTTGCATTCAGATTACGCTGCGAAGGCTTTTCAATGTGATTTAAAAATCACATCGGAAATGGATGTCGATGAGATTCCAACTCTTGTGTTCTTTAACGAAAAAGTTGAAGAAGAAGGCATTAAGATATCAGGATACTATTCGTACGAAACATATGTACACATCATTAAAGAGATGTTAGAAATTGACCCAGATCCAGCTTGTCTTCCGCCTCTTCGTTCATTTTTAAGCTATTTTCAATTTGTTGCTTCAAAAGAAGTTGCAGTTGTGTATGGTTTATCATTAGAAGAGGCTGAAAAAGAATTGAAAAAACTTCAGCTTCAGCAGGTTGTTGAAAGAGTTCCTGTCAAATATGGAACCTTTTGGAGAAGTACTGAAAAGAGCTGTTAATTATTAAATGTTGATGCTTATCCTAAGCATCAACTACACAAAAAAGACTTGGCTTTCGCCAAGTCTTTTCGTTTGTCTTAAGACAACAAGGGGATGGGAGAAATTTTTCACGGTCAAACAAAGGGGTATATGTTTGTTTTGTGATAAACTTCACGATTAATACTATAGCAAATTATGTCGACTTTTGGCAACCCCTTTTTTCAATTTTATTCACTTTTTTATAAAAAAACTTCATAAACAGCCAGATTCACTCATATAGTACAACCAATTATGCTTTTAATAGAGGTGTTAACTATGAAAATTGCTGGAATTACTCTAGGGGTTGTGATTCTTTTGTTTTCTTTTTTATTCTATATTTTATCTCTTATGCAGCTTGTTCCTCTCATTATCGCAGGCCCTCTCTTATTTTTAGCTATTCTTATTATTTTTACATTGCTTAACAATCACAACAAATTTCGGGGATTTAAAAAATGAAGCAGGATACAGCTCCTGCTTCATTTTAATTTTATTGATTTAATAAACGTTCCATTTCCGTTAACTTCTCTTCAAATACGGCTAGCGCTTCTTCGATAGGCTGAGATGTTGTCATGTCCACTCCTGCTTTTTTCAACACTTCAATTGGATAATCAGAGCTTCCTGACTTTAAGAAACCTACATAGCGCTCAACAGCTGCATCTCCTTCTTCAAGGATTTGCTTGCTTAATGCCGCTGCTGCACTGAATCCTGTAGCATATTGATAAACGTAGTAATTGTAGTAGAAATGCGGAATACGAGCCCATTCTAACCCAATCTCTTCGTCAATTACTAAGTTGTCTCCAAAATATTTTTTATTTAAGTCATAATATAATTTTGTTAATAATTCAGGTGTAAGCGGCTCTCCGTTTTGAGCACGCACGTGCACACCGTGCTCAAATTCAGCAAACATCGTTTGACGGAATACCGTACCGCGGAACCCTTCTAAATAATGGTTAAGCAAGTACAAACGCTGCTTTTCATCATCAATCGTTTTTAGTAAATAATCGTTTAGAAGCGCTTCATTACACGTGGAAGCTACTTCTGCCACAAAGATTGAATAATCTCCATAAGGATATGGCTGCGTTTTTCTTGTGTAATAACTGTGTACAGAATGGCCAAATTCATGGGCTAGTGTAAACAAGTTATTTACATTATCCTGCCAGTTCATTAAGATATAAGGATTGGTGCCGTACGTTCCTGAAGAATAAGCACCGCTTCGCTTGCCTTTGTTCTCATGAACATCTACCCAACGATTTTCAAATCCTTCTTTTAACACATTAAGGTAGTCTTCACCTAGTGGTTTCAGACCTTTTAAAATATAATCTTTTGCTTCTTCATACGTTACTTCCATTTTTACGTCTTTTACTAAAGGCGTATAGAGATCATACATATGAAGCTCTTCAATTCCCAATACTTTCTTACGTAAATCAATATATCGATGCAATAAATGCAAATTATCGTTCACTGTTTTAACTAAGTTATCGTATACTTCTTCTGGGATATTATTTGTGCTAAGAGCTGAGTGACGAGCTGAATTATAGTGACGAACGCGGGCGCTAAAATTATCTTTCTTCACCGTGCCGCTTAATGTACTTGCAAACGTATTTTTAAATTTACCGTACGTTTCGTACACCGCTTTAAACGCTTCTTCTCGTACGCGGCGATCGCTGCTTTCTAAAAAACGAATATAGCGTCCGTGCGTAATTTCTACTTCTTCTCCATTTTCGTCTTTAATAGAAGGAAATTCTAAATCCGCGTTGTTTAACATTCCAAACGTGTTGCTTGAAGATCCTAATACTTCAGAAGCCTGAGCGAGAAGCGCTTCTTCGCTTTCTGATAAAATGTGTGGACGCTCGCGAGTAATTTCATCTAATGCATGAGCATATAACTTTAGCTCTTTATGTTCCGCCATGTATTGTTTAATTTTTGATTCTTCAATAGACAAAATTTCTGGTGTTACATAAGATAGTGCACTTGCAATTTGAGTATAAAGTGTTTTGATACGATCATTTAACCCTTGATAAAAAGAATTAGTGGTATCTTGATCGTAGCGCATATGAGCATATGTATAAAGTTTACTAACGCGCATTGTGAGCTCATCTTGCTCTTGAAGAGCGTCGTATAAAGTTTGAGCAGACTCTCCAAGTTTCCCTTTGAATTTTTCCATTTTTGGAATAAGAGCTTTTACTTCTTCAAATTCTTTTTCCCATGCGTCATCTGAAGCAAAAATATCCTCTAGTTTCCACGTATCTTCTACTTTTATCTCGCTTCTACTTGGTAACTTTTTTACTTTTGATTGTTCACTCATGGTCATCCCTCCATCTTTTTCTACCTGTCTATAACTGTTCGCTTTTTCTAAGGCGAATCCTTTTTATTTCTTTGGTTATTGTATGTTGTTTTAAAAGAATTAATCAAAAGTCAGTACGCTTTTGAAAAAAGGATTCTTTCTTAAGCGTACTGATTTTCAGTGGTTATGTCACTTCTTTTGCTTGATTTAACCACTTTTTCATCATCTGTCCATCTTCTAAAAAAGCATCGGATGTTTGCTTTGGAATCGTATAAGGCCTTCTGATTTTGTATAACCCAGAAGTTATAGACGTTAGTATCCCTAACCGGCATAATACCTCTATATACTCAAACAAGGGCTGTTCCACAACAACAGGGGCCATCGGCAAAGACCGAAACACAATATGCCTCTGATGAATTCTGTAGAGCCATAGCCTGCATAACTCTTTTTCTGTAACTAAATCCCCTACCTGCTTCTGCTGCATTAAATCAAGAAGCAGCCACGTTTGCCATATAGTAGCAGACGTTTCAATCATGTATAAAGAAGGCAGCGGCATGCCAGCTTCTGCTGGAATATGAGAAGGAGGAATATTGTTTTCATAGAGAGCGTGTAAAAAAGGCTGAAGCTTCTGATTAGGATAGAGGGTATAATGCGTTCTCCATGCCTTCTTTTTCTTTACCCATGAAGAGAAAAATTGAGGCTGTGTATGTGTAGAAAAAAGATCATGAAAGGTATGCTCGTGAGGAGAGAGCACGACAAGCTGTGCATAACAAATTTGAGATGAAAAAGGCATAAGATGTTCAAGTTTCAACAGCTGATTAGTAGAAGGTGAAAAATAAAGAAGTGTGGGCGTATAATCGGAAAGAGTGAGAAACTGCCACTCTTGAAAAGAAAGTTGATACATATAAGTGGATAAGCGTTTCATTCTTTTTGCTCCCATAATCCAAAGAGGCATATAATTTCCTTTCTCATAATGAATAGAACGTTTGGTTAGCACTGAGGAAGATAAGGACGCACATTGAAATTCGATTGCATATTTTTGCGAAGGGGTATCTATAAGAAGATCTGGACGCTGCATAATGTCAGGAAGGTAACTTTCTAACTCGACTTCAAGATGAGAACTAAACCAGTGAAACAGCTTTCGCTTTCCGTCAAGATGATAATCTGTTTCACCTTCATGCTGAGCGACGCACGTTTTTTTCAGGTGAGCAAAATGAGGGATTTTTTTTGTACCTATCTTTAACTGTACAGGGGATTGACAAGAGGGACAGTAGAACTGCTTTTCTTTTTTCCACAGCTTAAGCTGTTCAAGCGAAAAGCGCTGAGCTAGTGAAATGAGGCCTTCTTCTGTTCGGGCAACTAACAATCGTACATTTCTCCTTCCTATAGTAGCGAGCTATATCCTTGTATTCGACACCTTTCTACTAAACCCTTTTCTTTCAGAAAAAAACCACATTGCAGCATACGCAATGTGGTTTACAGCGATTATAATAGCGGTGAAAGCAAACGAGCTGTTGATTCAAACAGCCGCTGTATAAATGGCCGCTTTTCAAAGTCTTTAAAGTGAAGCTCACTCGTTTCTTCTAAATCTTGCATATATTCATATACGAGCTTTTGGGTACTAGCTGTGCGATATAAAAAAGCATTTACTTCAAAATTCAGATGAAAGCTTCTCATATCCATGTTAGCTGTTCCAATAGAGGCAATTTCCCTATCAACAATCACAATCTTGCTGTGCATAAATCCTTTTTTATACTCGTAAATTTTCACACCTGCTTCTAGCAGCTCAGGAAAATAAGAGCGTGATGCATGAAAAACAATTTTTTTATCGGGCTTCTGAGGTACAAGAAGCCTTACATCTATACCGCTTAAAGCAGCTACTTTGAGAGAAGTAAAAATATCTTCATCAGGTATGAAGTAAGGAGAAGCAATCCAAATGGACTCTTTCGCAGACGTAATCATCGAAAAAAATAAGTGTTTAATAATTTCCCACTCACGGTCTGGTCCGCCGGCAATCATTTGAACACCGCCGCACTTTTCCATATCAATGTCAATTAAATCCGGCGATAGATACGTTTGAGTAAGCATCGTCTGTCCTGTCATATAATACCAGTCTTGCAAGAAAATAAGCTGTAATGAACGGACTGCCTCACCCTTCACCATCAAATGAGTATCTCTCCAAAAGCCAAAATGCCGACTTTTTCCGAGATATTCATCACCAATGTTCAAACCTCCTACAAATCCAATTGTTCCATCAATGACTACAATTTTACGATGATTACGGAAGTTGATTTTATTATTGAGAAATGGAAGTCTCACCGGCAAAAACGGAATCATTTCTACGCCCGCGTTTCTTAACTCATGAATATAATGCGGTGAAAGCTGAAAACTGCCCACGGCATCATACAAGAAACGTACATAAACTCCTTCTTGTACTTTCTGAATTAAAATATCTTTAATTTGTTCTCCTAAGTGATCATGTCGTACGATGTAATACTCTAAATGGATATGATGCCTTGCATGCTTTAAAGATTCCATAATTTCGTGAAATGTCTCTTTTCCATTCGTCAATGCGCGCGTATCTGAAGAAAAAGAAATGGGACTCTTGCCAAGCCTCACGGCTAGCTTCAGCATTTGCTTCCTACTGGTGCCCAACTGTTCAAAGTGATTTTCTAATATACCAGAATCTCTTTCCATCTTTAAAAGCACCTGTTCATCCAGCTTTGCTTTTTTAGCAAATAAACGCCGTTTTCGCGTATTGCGTCCAAATAACAAATAAAAAAAGAACCCTATTACTGGAAAACCGCCTAATACTACGAGCCACGTTAGCGTTTGAGTTGGATGACGGTTTTCTAATGAAATAACAAGACCGATGAAAACAACACTAATCGTAATTAAGATACTTAGCACGCCAATAAATTTACCGTCCCAATACCCTTTTGTAAAATAAAGCAAGGCAATAATACCAACAACAAAAATTAAAAGCTGTAATCTATTTTTCAACTTGTTTTCACCTATCCTAAAACCAATCTTTCATCATTCATAACAGGTCTCTATACTGTTATTATCCTCAAACTTGGTATTTTAACACTACACTTTCCCGTGTAGGAACCAGCCGCCTGCTTTTTCTACCTATACTGTTCGACATGAGCGGAGAGCTTTTCCAAAAAAGAGGACAAAACAAAGACCGATTTCATATACATGAAATCGGCTGCTATTATCGTAAAGGAAAATACTGTTTTACTTGTTCAAGTGCATTTTCACTGATTAATTCTTTTCCATATTCCATTAAACGATGAACTGTTACATTTGATTCATTTGCATATTCTAAAATGATACTTAAAATGTTATCAATTTCAGCTACAAAGTCTTCATCATCTGTAAACTCAACGTATAAATAATATTTCCCTTCAAACACGTACATGCTGTTGATGATATCATCTAACTCTAAATGGTGACTTAAGGAAATTAAATGTTCTAAGTCTTGAAAGCGTGCGACGAACTGTAGCCCTTCGTCTTCTATAATTTCTTCTTCAAAATCAGCTTTTTTATTTTGATTCGCTTGATGATCAAGCAACGCTTCAATTTTTCCATCTACAGGGATATCGATTTTATCATTTTCACCAACAGGTACTTCGAACTTTTGACCGTCTTTTGAAACTTGTGCTCTTGTTACGATAACCTCTAGCCCCTTCTCAAGCGCATGTACTTGAATCCAAAGAGGACCTTCTGCTACAAACTCTTCTTCTTGATGAATTTCGTCCATCATCTCCCAGAATAGCTCTTCACTGCGCTCACGGCTAAACCAAATTTCATTGCGATCAAATCCACGTTCTTCAATATCTACGTAAGTGACAAAGAATTTTACTGTGTTTTCATTAATGCGTTCGATTTCCATTATCATCTCTCCCTTCGGAAAAATCAGTGAAGGTAATCCGGCCATTTCGAACATTACCCCTAAACGATGAAGGGACTATTTTACCCCCGTGTTAAAGCAATATTACATGTACTTTCTCACTTTGTAAAGCATTCTAACTTGGGATATACAAGCATACACTATTTGAGTGAACCTTGTATATCTATTTTATGACAAAATGCGAAAGAAAGGAAATAAAAAATACTCTGACAACTCATAGCCACCTTACACCTTACTTTGTTATATACATAATCTCTTTACCCTATGAACGCTTTTTGTTAAAAATGAACACAGATAAAGCAATATGAGCTACTTATCCTTACATATTGGGAGGGAAGACTATTGGATTTAGAATTAATAACCTCCATTCTTCTTATTATCGGTATCGATATTGTATTAGGTGGAGACAACGCTATTGTTATTGCCTTAGCAAGCCGCAATTTACCTGAACATCAACGAAATAAAGCTATTTTTTTAGGGACTGGCTTAGCTGTGATCGTTCGCATTGTACTTACTATTTTAGCTGTTTATTTACTAACTATTCCTTACTTGCAGCTCATCGGCGGTTTTTTATTAGTGATCATTGCCTTTAAGCTGCTTGTATCAGAAGGTGACGATGCATCTTCAATTCGTGCAGGTGTGACGTTAGGCGCCGCTGTGAGAACGATTGTATTTGCTGATATTGTAATGGGACTAGATAATGTAATAGCTGTGGCAGGCGCAGCTCATGGAAATATTATCTTGGTTGTCACGGGACTACTCGTATCCGTCCCTATTATTGTTTGGGGAAGCAAGCTCATTTTGTATTTGATGGAACGGTTTCCCCTGCTTGTTTACGGCGGAGCAGCTATTTTAGCTTATACTGCTGGAAATATGATTGGACATGAAAAGAACTTACATTCATTCTTTGCAGACCATACATCTCTAGGAACATTTATTCCGTTTATAACAATTGCTGTTGTGCTGATAAGCGGCATGGCTGTTAATAGCTTTCGTTCAACTAAATGATAAAGAAAAGGCCATACTAAACATTTTTATTTAGTATGGCCTTTTCTTTAGTTTAATGAGCACAGCAGTCTTTTATTCATAAAACACTTTGTACACTTAAAAAATAATCTCTGTGAGTAAAAAAAGAATAGATGGTACGAGTAAGCAACCAAGACCTGTATAAAATGTAGCTGTCATGGCTCCGTAAGGTACAAGTTTTACATCTGTCGCCGCTAAACCAGCTGCTACACCGCTCGTCGTCCCCATAACTCCTCCATAGATCATTGCTGTACGAGGGTTGTTTAATTTGATTTTCTTAGCAAATATCGGTGTCAAAATCATAACTGAAATGGATTTAATTAATCCTACAGCTATACTTAACGCGATAATATCAGAAGAGGCTCCAATCGCAGTTCCAGAAACCGGTCCCACAATATAGGTCACAGCTCCTCCTCCGATTGTAGTCAAAGCAACGGGATCTCTATACCCAAAACAAAGAGCAATAATTACACCTAGTACAAAGGAATAGAAAACCCCAAAAAACAAAGCCGTAATCCCGCTGATTCCCGTTTTTTTGACTTCGCTAAAATTGGCACCGAACGCAGTAGCAATAATGGCAAAATCTCGCAGCATCCCCCCGCCCATTAAACCAATTCCTGAAAATAACTGTATATCAGAAATCCCTTTTTCTCCTCCTGTATTCATTCCACCGATATAAGCAAGGATTAACCCAAACATAATAGCAATAGCAGATCCGTGAACTCTTCCTTTTGTTAATTTATCTGATAAAAAATAAGCAATATACATGACAATCCCAATAATAGCAAATGCCGTAATCAGTCCGTTATTTTCTAATCCTTCTTTAATCATATTCATCATTTTATCTGCTCCTTAGGTAAAATAGAAAGCTCTATTTCTTGTTCATTCACCTTCGCTTTCTCTCCTATTCTGCTGATAAATGGTATGGATAAAAAGCCTACTACGACTACTACCACCCCTGCAAGAATCGCCATGCCTCCTCCATCAAGAGCAGCTACAACATTTTGCTGTGCAGACATCGCTACCACGATAGGAATATAAATTCCTCCCCAAAAAGCAATGCCTTCTTCGGATTTTACTTGGAGCTTATTTTTCTTCTTTAAATAATCCACCGCTAGTACAAGAAGAAGCATGGATACCCCTACTCCCCCAACGTTGGCTTCTACTCCCATCAGCCCTCCTAATGCGTCCCCTACAATTACTCCTATTAACATGCAAATAGACAGCAGCGCTACACCGAAGATTATCATATTACTTCCTCCCCAACCCATTATTGAAAGCGTTTACTTTATGGTTTAAAAATAGTGTAAAGGAAAAAAGTTGAATAACCTATGCATTTTTAGTTATATACTTATATCAAAAATGACATAATGCAGTTTTTCTCTACTGTTCATTTTAGATTTATTCGAAAAAGAAATAAAAACCATGACATTTAGTCATGATTCTTATATGTATTCATGAGGCATATCCGAGGGTAAATGTTTAAAATAATCAATCACAAACTGCCTGAAGATTTGTTGTAAATCCGTCACGTAGCCTCCATTGTTCCAAGTTAAAAAGATTGTACGTTCAAATGTTTCTTCTTCAATTTTTAGCAGTTTTACATCCTTTCCTGTAGAACCTCCCCACGTCACTTCAGGAATAAAACCTATTCCTTGCTTTGCTCTAATCAAGCCTCTCACTGTTGCTGGATCATCGCTTTCAAACGTAATTTGAGGTACAAAATTCTGTTCCTTACAAATCGCATCCGTTATTTTTCTTAGCTCTTTCCCTTTCTTTAGCACAATGAATTTCTCATTTTTAAGTTCATTTAACTTTACACGTGATTGCTTGGCTAAATGATGATCAAGAGGGACTGCAAGCAAAATCGATTCACGAAGTAAAGGAGTATGTTCAATCTGACGGGTTGTTAATGGAAAAGCTGAAATACATAAATCAAAATCAGGCTGTGAATAGCTATTAGTCAAATGCTGCATTAGCCGAAAACGCACCTGAGGATATTGCTCACGAAACCTGCTTAATAGCTCTGGAAGTAAATGTGAACTAGCTAACACAACAAGACGAATTTCTTCACATGGATCGTTCGACATATCCTTTAGCTCATGCTTTGCGTCTTCTAATGTTTTTAAAGCACGTTCTACTTTGGAACAGAACGCTTTACCGTAGCGATTTAATTTAATGTATTTACCGTTTCGATCAAACAAACGAATGCCTAGCTCTTTTTCCAACTGTGAAATCGTTTTGCTGAGCGCAGGCTGAGATACGTATAGCTCTTCAGCCGCTTTGCTGATATGTTCTAGTCTAGCAACTACTTGGAAATATTTTAGCTGTAAAAGCTCCAATCCGTTCACCACCACTTTTATATGTTTAATTACTCTCTTTCTTTATTAATTACATATATACTTCATTTTCCCTGCTATTTCGACAAAAAATAAGCAGCAGAGGCCATTTGGCTCCCTGCTGCTTATTTTTTATATACCAACTTCAAGCAAACGTTACTTGGTTGGTTTCGTATTTAAATCTTAAACAGACAAATATAAAAATTAACCATTCACAAGTCTTTGAGCTTCGCGAAGTTGGAAAGTACGCACTTTACGTGGTAAGAAACGACGGATCTCGTCTTCATTATAACCAACTTGTAGACGTTTTTCATCAATGATAATCGGACGGCGCAATAAGCCAGGATTTTGCTGAATTAATTCATACAAATCTTGTAAAGGCATAGCGTCTACCTGAACGTCTAGTTTTTGGAAAGTTTTCGAACGTGTTGAAATGATTTCATCTGTTCCATCTTCTGTCATACGTAAAATTTCTTTAATCTCATCGATTGATAACGGCTCTGAAAAGATATTACGCTCTGTATATCCAATATCATTTTCCTCTAACCAAGCTTTCGCTTTACGACAAGATGTACAACTTGGTGATGTATATAATGTAACCATTTACTCCTTCACTCCTTCTATCATAATCGGTCATAACATTCAAAACATGAACTGTAAATCATGTTGTTTTATACAAACTTCAACGAGTGTAAATATTTAATGACTGATAATGAAAATCGATACTACTTTATAATTACTTTTAAAAAATAATATCTATTTGCATTATACTATAAACTTCATCGGAATGATATACTTTTTAAAGTGAACTAGTACATTAGTTCGTTCCTTCACTGTCATTATTTTCATTACCGATTTTCTTCATTATTTATTTACCACACTACTATTACGAATAAACCTGTAGATTAGTTTCATTTTTTTATTATTTTTTTCTTTCACAAATTCCTCGAACTTTTCAGTCACTAAAAAAGCCTTGCAGAAGAAATGACTTTTCTGCAAAGCTTTTGAGATAATCTCTTATTTATTTAATAGCTGATGTGTTTTTTCCTCGTCTCATTAAGATAGGATACAGTAAAAGCCCGATTACAAATAATCCAATACCTAGGAAAAATGTTTTTAAATCAGCTGTCCCTGTCTTAATCACCCATAGCGAATAAATAAGTGCTAACGAAGCAATAATTCCGTCTTTTACTCGCGATCCTTTAATCGTGTCGTACGTCTCACCCGTCACAATAAGCTTTAATTGATAAACTGTCGTCACGAAATAAGGAACTAAATAGGCAAGAGTAGCTACAACGATAGCGAAATTATAGGCTTGCGAAACTGTGCCTGAAATAGTCGCAAACAAAAACAACTGTGTTAAGCCATTTGTTAATGTTAGTGAGCGGGCTGGACTATTGTTCTGATTCGTTTTAGCAAACCACTGTGGAAACAACCCTGATTTTGCTGCTTGATAAGGAACTTCTGCACTAACAACAATCCATCCAACAGTAGAACCTAATAAAGATATAAGTGCTAAAATGGCCATTACGTAAGCACCTTTATGTCCAATAACCATTTCTAACGTATCTACCAAAGGCTTTTGAGACTGCTGAAGCTGAGCTGTCGAAAGAATCCCCATAGCTAGAAGCGTAATCCCCACATAGATAACCATTGAGATTAATAATCCAAGCAGCGTTGCTTTCTTTACTACTTTTTGTGATTTTGCACGATTAGATAACAGTACAGCTGATTCAATTCCGATAAATGCCCACAGCGTAGCAATGGCTGCTCCATTGACCTGACTTCCTAATCCTACATTTATACCCTTTGAATTAACAAATTCTGTACTAACGAGGTTGGATGCGCTAAATAGCGATAGCGCCACAACAATAAATAAACCGAATCCAATAATTTTAGCTGCCGTTGTGATAAAGTTAATATTACCGGCGCTATTGATATCTCGCTGCAAAATAGCTTGAATTCCCCATAATACAACAGAACATACTAAAAACGTAATAAATTTCCCAGCTTCTAATTGAAAATCTCCGACTGAAAATAAAATATCCTTACTCTCCATTACTGGAAAGAACGTTGTTAAATATCCCGCAAACGATATGATGACAGATGCTGTTGCAGCCCAGTTTGCTGCCCAATAACCCCAAGCCATGCTATACCCAGCTACTTTACCTGCTTTAGGCGATGAAAAAAGGTTCGCTGCATAACTTTGAGGCCCTCCTTTTAATTCAGGCTTTCTCATAACTAAGTTCCCGAACACAAGAGCAATCATGAACACGCCAAGACCTGTTGCAATCCAAGCAAGTGTTGAACCAATTGGACTTGATACGTTTGCTAAATTAGAAGGAAGCATAAATACTCCGCCGCCTACCATATTACCAACTACAAAGGCTGTTAAAAACCAAAGTCCCCATTTTTTGTCTTTCATTTGCTGTGTCTCCTTTTGCTTTCTAAAAGCTTAAACTTTTGACATAGAAAGCTCGATGCTAATCTATTAAAACATAGAAATTATTTATTTCTTCATTTGTTTAACAATATAATATATTAGCACACTAAAGCAAAAAGTGAAATAATAAATCCTTCATTTTCTTTTGGAAAAAAATGCGGCTGAGACATAACTCCATTCATCTATAGATGAACAGACGGGATATATGAGCTCGTGTGGATTGCGCTTGTGACACCGCTGTTCATTTCCATGCAAGACTTCGCTTTCCGCGGGCGGGCGGTGAGCCTGTCTCGCTTTTCCCGCAGAAGTCTTCGCCTTGTCCTCCAATCAACAGCTAGAAGCCCCTACATACAGTAAACCTACGTTCACCCTACAAACAAAAAAATCCGAACGCGTTAGATTCTTAATCAAGAATTCAACGCGTTCGGATTTCCCTTCAACAAAAATAGGTTTGTCTCAGCCTTATTTTTTATCTTTTATGAAAACCTTTTGAATAGTAAATAATAACCAACAAAATAAACCATATCGGACCTACAATAAGGGCTATTCTTGTATCAGAGGAGAAACCCATCACCACTACTACCCCCGCTAAGAAAGCAAGAGCGAGATACGACGTATACGGGAAGAACGGAAGCTTATATTTTAAATCACTTACCTGCTGATCACTTAATCCTCTGCGGAAGCGAATTTGAGAAAGTAAAATAATTCCCCATGTCCAAATCGCTCCAATAGTAGCGATACTTGTCACCCACGTGAACACCTTATCAGGAACAACATAGTTTAAGCCAACTCCGAGTAGCAGTACAACAGCTGAAGCAATAACTGCTGCACCAGGCACGCCGCCTTTTGTTAAATTGGCATAGCGTTTTGGTGCTTCCCCGTGCTGAGCTAAATTAAATAACATACGGCCTGTACTAAAAATCCCACTGTTACAAGAAGATAAAGCCGCTGTTAACACTACAAAGTTTATAATCCCTGCTGCAGCGGGAATTCCAGCTTTATCAAATGTTAAAACAAATGGGCTTCCTTGTGTTCCGATCTCTGGCCAAGGATAAATAGACATAATAACAAACAAAGCTCCGATGTAAAAAATCAAAATTCTCCACAGTACATTATCAATTGCTTTTGTTAACGTCTTTTCCGGATTTTTCACCTCTCCTGCTGTTACCCCAATCATTTCAATACCGAGGTAAGCAAACATAACCATTTGAAGTGATAGAAGAACACCTTTCATACCATTCGGGAAAAAGCCACCGTGATTCCATAAATTACTGATTCCTGTTGCAATGCCGCCATTTCCAATTCCAAAGATAATCATGCCTAGACCAAGCACAATCATAAGGATAATCGTTACTACTTTAATAAGAGAAAACCAAAACTCTAGTTCACCATATGCTTTTACAGCTAAAAAGTTAACGCCTGTCATGATAACGAGCGCTGCAAGTGCCCATATCCACTGGGGCACACCCGGGAACCAAAAATCCATATATACTCCAACGGCTGTAATTTCAGCCATACATGTAATAATCCACATAAACCAGTAGTTCCAGCCTGTTAAATAACCAGCGAGTGGTCCCAAATAATCGTTAGCATACTTACTAAAAGAACCGGCTACTGGATTTTGTACTGCCATTTCACCTAACGCTCTCATAATAAAAAACATAATAAGACCACTGATTCCATACATGATAAGAATACCAGGACCTGCTAACCGAATAGCGGATGCAGAACCTAAAAACAGTCCAACTCCGATAGCTGCGCCTAAAGACATTAAGCTAATATGTCTTTCCTCAAGTCCACGGCTTAATTCTTTTTCTTGCGTGTTCCCTTGCATAATTCTCTCTCCTAACATGTCCATTTCATTTAATAGCGGCTAATTAACTTATTTTTCAAACAAATAATTCTAGGCAGTGTATGTACTAAAAATCTGATATTGCAAGTTCCACACCTGCATTTTTACCGCTATCACATCTATAAAATACAATATTAAAAAAACTTCACTTTGTTCATTTTATCAAAAATCACAAAAAATGCGATAGTTTTTTGTGATTTTCACAAATAAACTTACAATAAAAATATAATAAAAACCATTTTTTACATTATATGTTCTTATTCCACTATAATTTTCTAACTATTAAGAATAATAAATCTATTATTTTTCCTTATTTTCAATTATAGATGCTTACTTTTCCCTAAAAAGGGTAAAGATAAGATAACTGTTTAAACACTATTATGAACATCATCATGAAAAGATCAGTAGGAGGGTGCTATGAATTGGTATGAAAAACTAAGTCAATATTTTCCCATTGAAGAAATGAAATCAAAGAAGCATATCGAAACGCTTTTACAAGAACGCAGCGATATTTATCATAAAAATGAAGGACCTCATCACGTATTAATGTACGTGGAAACAGACCAATTTATCTTTATTGATTACCTCTTTGTTTCAAAAGACGCTAGAGGTCAAGGGCTTGGCGGTAAATTAATTGATGAGTTAAAACAACATAACAAACCAATTATCCTAGAAGTAGAGCCTATAGACTATAAAGATTCAGACTCAGCAAAAAGACTGCATTTTTATAAACGTGCAGACTTTAAGCATGCTCAAACAATCGGCTATAACCGCCGCTCATTAGCTACAAATGAAGTTAATCAGATGGAAATTCTATACTGGTCTCCTACCTCTGAAACAGAGGAAAGCATTTTAAATAAAATGAAAAAAACGTACGAGTTAATTCATACTTACAAAGACAAAGAAATATATGGTGCGTCTTATCAGCCGGCAGATCAAGTGTTAAAAATTGACAAAAATCGTAAAGACGGCGATATCTTAGCAGATTTATAAAAAGAAGGTAGGCATACGTCTACCTTCTTTTATATTTCTGAATTATTATTCAACACACAACATTATTAATCACTTATATTCCTTTAGTTATAAGGTTTTAACATAGATATTTTGTCTTAAATATAAAATTCTGAAAATTTTTAATAGTATTTTCTAATCCTGTATTGTATAATACCTGTAAAGCGCTAATGTCACTTGTTCTTACATGTTTTTTCCAATTTAAAGTTTAGCGTTCTTTGATAACTAAATAAAAAACGACCTCGTTGTGAGATCGTTTTTGTTAGGTTGTATATGCGGCAAACTCTGCTTGAGAACAAGACACGTAGTGACCTGGAGATACTTCTCTAAGCTCCGGTTCTTCACCGTTATAATCATGGATACTTGGATCATAAATTTTGCGCTGACGCGTTTTTTCACTGTCAGGATCGGGAAGCGGAATAGCTGAAAGTAACGCTTTTGTATATGGATGAACAGGGTTTCGATAAAGTTCATCACTTGGTGCAAGCTCTACAATCTTACCTCTGTACATCACGCCGATGCGGTCACTAATGTATTTTACCATTGACAAATCATGGGCGATAAATAAATAGGTTAGTCCACGTTCACGCTGTAACTTCTTCATTAAGTTAACAACTTGAGCTTGTATAGATACATCCAAAGCTGAGATTGGTTCATCTGCGATGATAAAATCAGGTTCTACTGCCAGTGCTCTTGCGATACCGATACGCTGACGCTGGCCGCCACTAAACTCATGTGGATAGCGATTTGCATGTTCTTTGTTGAGCCCCACTGTTTCAAGAAGCTCGTGAACCTTTGCCATACGCTCTTTTCTCGTCTTAGCTAAACCGTGGATGTCAATGCCTTCTGCTATGATATCTGCTACGGTCATACGAGGGTTAAGTGACGCATATGGATCTTGGAAAATCATTTGCATTTTACGATTGAATTTTTTAAGCTCCGAGCGAGATTTGCGACCATGTACATTTTCGCCATTAAATAGCACCTCACCGCTAGTAGCGTCATATAAACGAATAATCGTTCTGCCTGTCGTTGACTTTCCGCAACCAGATTCACCTACAAGACCTAACGTCTCTCCGCGGAAGATGTCAAACGTCAGACCATCAACCGCTTTAATTGTTCCTTTACTTGTGAAAAAATGTTGCTTTAAGCCTTTAATCTCTAATAATTTATCTGTCATGTTATTCACCATCCTTCGCTACGAGTACAGGTGTACTGTATACATTATCAACTTTACGCATGCGGCGCTGAACTGAAGCAGGCGGCTCTACTTTTGGTGCATCCGGATGTAAGAGCCATGTTTTTGCATAGTGCGTATCCGATATTTTGAACATTGGAGGTTCTTGCTCAAAATCAATTTTCATTGCGTACGGATTTCGCGCTGCAAATGCATCTCCCTTTGGAGGATTCGTTAAATCTGGCGGCGTTCCAGGAATAGCAGCCAGCTCTTCTTCCGCCTCGTTATCTAAGCTTGGCATAGAAGCTAGGAGTCCCCACGTATACGGATGTTTTGGGTCGTAAAACACTTCATCCACTGTGCCCGTTTCAACAATTTGACCAGCGTACATAACGGCTACTCGATCTGCTACATTTGCTACTACACCAAGATCATGGGTGATAAAGATAATAGATGTATCCGTTTTTTTCTGAATGTCTTTCATCAACTCTAAAATTTGAGCTTGAATTGTTACATCAAGCGCCGTTGTTGGTTCATCAGCAATCAGTAATTTCGGATTAGAAGCAAGAGCCATCGCAATGACAACACGCTGTCTCATCCCTCCGCTGAATTCATGCGGATATTGATTCACACGCTGTTCTGGAAAAGGAATGCCTACAAGCGTTAATAACTCGACTGCACGTTTTTTCGCTTCCGCTTTAGATACTTTGGAATGCTTGATTACGACTTCACCAATTTGAGCTCCAACCTTCATTGTTGGATTTAAAGAAGTCATCGGATCTTGGAAAATCATACCGATATCCTTACCGCGAATAGCTTCCATTTCTTTATCCGTCTTCTTTGCTAAATCAATGCCGTCAAACAGCATTTCACCGCTTTTAATTCGGCCAGGAGGCATCGGGATAAGGCGCATGATTGTTTGTGAAGTTACACTTTTACCAGATCCTGACTCACCAACAATTGCTAGCGTTTCACCTTTATTTAAGTGGAAGTTAACGCCGCGAACAGCTTGAACTTCTCCGCCATATGTTTTAAATGATACAGCTAAATTTTTTACTTCTAATAAACGTGACATATGAGTTCACTTCCTTACTTACGTAGTTTTGGATCTAACGCATCTCGTAATCCATCACCAATTACGTTGAACGCTAAGATTGTTAAACAGATAAACAAACCTGGGAAAAATAAGCGCCAAGGATAGTATTCCAAAGCAGGTAAGCCTTCTGAAGCCATTGTTCCCCAGCTTGCAAGCGGTGCCGGAACGCCTAGTCCCAAGTAGCTTAAAAATGCTTCTGTAAAGATTGCTGAAGGAATCGTTAGTGTCATTGTTACTAAAATTGGACCTGTTGCATTCGGAATAAGATGTTTAAATAAAATACGCTTTGTTGTTGCTCCTAATGTTTGTGAAGCCATTACGTACTCTTGGTTTTTCAACTGCAATACTTGTCCACGTACAATACGGGCCATGTTAATCCAGCCGGTAATGGTCATCGCCAAGATCATCGTACCTAACCCTTGGCCAAGCATAACCATTAAAATAATAACCAGTAAAAGGTAAGGAACACCATATAAGATATCCGCAACACGCATCATTGTTTCATCCGTACGGCCGCCGCGGTATCCAGAGATGCTTCCCCAAACTACGCCGATGAATAAATCAATTAAAGCTGCTGCTAACCCGATAAATAATGAAATACGAGCGCCTTCCCACGTACGAGCAAAAACATCACGCCCTAATTCATCTGTACCAAACCAGTGCTCAGAAGATGGAGCCTGATTAGCATTCAGCAAATCATTGGTTGCATAATCATATTTCACCATCAATGGACCAAATATAGCCATAAAAACAAGGAGAACCATTAGTACTACACCAAACATAGCAAGCTTATTTTTGCGAAAACGAATAAAAACATCTTGCCAGAATGAAAGACTCGGTTTTTCAATCTTTTCTGCCTGAGCGTGGTCAATCCCTGCTGTTTCAAACATTTCTTTAGGAATTTTCGGAAGTTGCTGCATAGTTACTCTCCTTTCTTAGCACCTGTAAGTTTAATTCGAGGGTCAATGAAGCCGTATGCAATATCTACAAGCAAGATACAAAAAAGTAGTAAAATACTGTAGAACACCGTTACGCCCATAATCGTTGTATAATCTCGGTTTGAGATACTGAGTACAAAGTGTGAACCTAATCCCGGGATACCAAATATTTTTTCAATAACAAAGCTACCCGTTAAAATCCCTGCTACTAAAGGTCCCATATAGGATACGACTGGAAGCATCGCATTTCGCATGGCGTGCTTAACTGTAATAACGCCTCTGCTTAAACCTTTTGCTTTCGCTGTACGAATATAATCATTGCTTAATACTTCAAGCATACTCGACCGAGTTAATCGTGCGATAAACGCCATAGGGGTTGAAGCAAGCGCGAGAGCTGGTAACACCGTGTGTGCCCAAGATTCCCAGCGTGCAACCGGAAAAATTTGTAGTTTCATAGCCAGAACGTATTGTAATACCGCTGCCATGATAAAACTTGGAACTGAGATTCCTAGAACTGCAATAACCATCGCCGTGTAATCTTGCCACTTATTATGTTTTAAAGCAGCAATAACACCTAGTACTACGCCAATAGCAATCGCTATTAAAATAGCTTCCATCCCTAGCATGAATGAAACAGGGAATCCGCCGTTAATCAAATCATTTACCGTTTGGCCTTTATATTTGAAAGATGGACCAAAATCCCACTTTAAAATTGATGTTAAGTAATCAAAGTACTGATGGTACCAAGGCTGATCTAAACCGTAATACTGATTTAGATTTTTTTGAATTTCAGGGGGAAGCTGCTTTTCTGATGTGAATGGACCTCCTGGAACAGCACGCATTAAGAAAAAGGTCGCTGTTACGATCAGCCATAATGATAGAAACATATAAATAAGTCGTTTTCCTATATATTTGAACACCCTGACACACCTCCATATTTTTACAAAATTCGCGCACAAGAAAGAAAAGTATATGGAGCACCAGGCCCCATATACCCTTTGTCATAATTGATGTTACTTACTCAAAATGAGCCCACTTAATCTGAATGTCTCCAAGACCAGACATCACAACATCTTTCAGCTGCTTGTCTTGTACCCAAGCATTTGTGTAGAAGTAGATTGGTGCCACTGGCATTTCATCCATGAAGATACCTTCTGCTTTTTTCAACATTGCCTGACGTTTTTTAGGATCTGTTTCTTTTTGAGAGTCAATTAATAACTTTTTATATTCTGGATTTTCCCAGTTTGTATCATTGTTTCCGCCTTTTTTGTCACGGAATAACTCTAGGAAGTTGATTGGATCGTTAAAGTCTCCTAACCAGCCCATACGCCCAACTTGATAATCTCCTTGGTGTAACTTTTCAATGTAAACAGCCCACTCAGAGTTGTCTAACTGTACTTTAATACCAAGGTTTTTCTTCCACATATCTTGAACAGCTTGTGCAATTTTTGCATGTTTTTCATCCGTGTTGTATGAAACCTTAATTGCTGGTAGTTCTGAAGCATCTTTAAGGCCCATTTCTTTCAAGCCTTTTTCTAAATATTCTTTTGCTTTTTTCACATCATTGTCTTTGAAGTAGCCTTTTTTGTTATCTTCAAACATTGTTGGTGGTACAGCCGCCATCGCTGGAACTGAACCGTCTTTTGTAATTTGTTCTGTAATACCTTTACGATCAATTGCATAAGCTAATGCTTTACGAATGTTCACGTTGTCTAAAGGTTTTTGTTCTGTATTAAACTTGTACCAGTAAGTACCTGCAATCTCTTGAATGTTTAATGAACCGTCTTTCTTTAATTCAGGAAGTGCATCAGCTGGTAATTGACCGGTAGGCATACCCGCCCAGTCTAATTCACCGTTTTTGAACATTGAAAGTTCAGTGTTGTTATCATTGATCATGTACATTTCAACTTTTTTAAGTTTTACAGCATCTTTATCCCAATAGTTTTCATTAGGAACTAACTCAATTTTGTCGTTATGTTTCCAAGTTTTAAGCTTGAAAGGACCGTTTGACGTATAGTTTTCGCCTGCATTTGTGTACCATTTTTCATTTGATTCAGCAATTTTCGTATTCACTGGGAAGTACGTATAGAAAGCTGTTAATTCTAAGAAATATGGCGTTGGGTTTTCTAATGTTACCTCAAGCGTTTTATCATCTGTTGCTTTAACGGCAACATCATCTAATGAACCTTTTCCTTCATTAGCAGCCTGTGCATTTTTAACATAGTATAATTGATATGCATATTGAGATTCGTTTTTAGGATCTAACGCCCATTTCCATGCATATTCGAAATCTTTTGCTGTTACAGGGTCACCATTTGACCATTTTGCATCGTCGCGAATCGTAAACGTATATTTAGTTTGATCATCGCTGACCTTTACATCTTTCGCCATGGCATTTTCAGGTTTCCCATCTTTACCAATACGAGTTAAACCTTCAAATGTTTGTAATAATACGTTTGATGACGTTGAATCATTAGCTAAGCCTGGGTTCAGTGAGAAAGGCTCAGTTTTAATGTTTACGCGAAGCTCTTGCTCTTTTTTCTTGTCGCCGCCATCACTGCTAGCATTTTCACTGCCACCAGATTCTTTGTTAAATCCACATGCAGCTAAAAACAAGCTCATTACAAGCAGCAAACTGAAAAGAATTGACAACCTTTTCTTCATTGCGTGTTACCCCCTATTAAATTTTGTTTGTGTGGCAACCATATTTTTTTGATATGCACTAATTTCTTAATCCTCTTTCAATACAAAATAATCAGTTATTTTTTCACGTAGTAGAGTGCTAAAGACCTCACTGCAAAATTATTCTTCTACCCTATGAAACTGTCATCAATTGTTTACATGCTGTAAATCCAATGTATGCGCTTAATATGTAGAAGACTCATTCATTACAAAATTCGCTAATTGAAACAAAACATTGGCTATTTTGTTTTTTCTGAAAAATTAAGAAATTGTAATACCTTTGTAAAAAATATGTTTGTTACGCCTATTATAAATATTTTAAAAATTTATTGCAATACTATTATTTAATGGTATTTTTTTGTCATGAGGGAAAAAACCTTATCTTATAAGGATTGTGCCTACTTGTCAGACGTCTAAAATCTTTTTTGTAGTATAGGTATTACAATAGTATTACAAAGGCATTAGAAATACTAAATAAAAGATTTTTACCAAATCCTCCACCAAATTTTCATCAAGAAATGCTTTAATTAAAAGGTTCTTGTCTTTTTTTGCCGAAGAAAAATTCCAGTAAATTGTCTTATAAAACTTTTTAGCGATAAGATGTTTAAATTCCTGCTTTTTCGCGTTATAATAACGAATAACTATATAATTAAAGCTGTGAAAAAGAGTAGTATGCAGAATTTTCATTTTTAGAGAGTTTGTGGCTGGTGAGAACAAACATTGAAACCTGCAGAATGGACTTTGGAGCTTTCAAGTGCAAAGCTTGAACGTTGATCTCAACGTTACATGAATAAAGATAGTTCACAATAATGTGTGCTAATTAGGGTGGCAACGCGGTCCATTCGCCCCTAGCTTATGCTAGGAGCGGATGGGCCTTTTTATGTTGTATACGTAAACTAGCATCATATATGTGCAGATGAAAGGAAGATTTGATGAAAACAATTTTTTCAGGTATTCAACCAAGCGGTACAATCACTTTAGGTAACTACATTGGAGCGATGAAGCAATTTGTTGAACTTCAACATGACTATAACTGTCATTTTTGTATTGTAGATCAGCATGCAATTACAGCGCCTCAAGACCGTTTAGCACTTCGTAAAAACATTCGCAGCCTTGCTGCTCTGTATGTAGCAGTAGGAATTGATCCAGCAAAATCAACTTTATTTATTCAATCAGAAGTGCCCGCCCACACGGAAGCAGGATGGATGTTACAGTGCGTAGCGTATATCGGTGAACTTGAGCGTATGACTCAGTTTAAAGATAAGTCCGCTGGAAAAGAAGCAGTATCAGCAGGATTATTAACTTATCCTCCACTAATGGCAGCTGATATTCTTTTATACAACACCGATTTGGTTCCAGTTGGTGAAGATCAAAAGCAGCATTTAGAATTAACGCGTGACTTAGCTGAGCGCTTTAACAAAAAATACAATGATATCTTCACTATTCCCGAAGTACGTATTCCAAAAGTGGGCGCACGCGTCATGTCTCTTCAAGATCCTACGAAAAAAATGAGCAAGTCCGATCCAAACCAAAAAGCTTTTATTACGCTCTTGGATGACGCTAAAACGATTGAAAAGAAAATCAAAAGTGCCGTAACGGATTCAGAAGGTATTGTTCGCTACGATAAAGAAAATAAGCCAGGTATTTCAAACTTATTAAGCATTTATTCAATCCTAGCAAATAAATCAATCGAAGACATTGAAGCAATGTACGAAGGCAAAGGTTATGGTGACTTTAAAGCTGACACAGCTAAAGTAGTAGCTGAAGCACTTGCTCCAATTCAAGAAAGATATTATGAATTAGTTGATTCTAGCGAGTTAGATGATATTTTAGATCAAGGTGCCGATAAAGCAAATGCAACGGCTAATAAAATGCTTCGCAAAATGCGAAACGCAATGGGAATTGGCCGTAAACGTTAAAAAAACGACTGCTATGCAGTCGTTTTTTTAATTCACTTTTGGCTCTTGTTCAATTTCCCAAAGTTTTTCAAAGAAAGGTTGTCCTTTTACTAAGCGCTCGCATAATAATTTATGTTTCGGTGACCACCCTGACTTCGTTTCATCGTATAGCTGATTCCATACGTCTTGAAACGGCATCTCTTGAATGTCTTCGTATTTCGTTGGATTCCACTCTGTGTACCAGTAGCGGATTTGAGCTGTATTTTTTGTTGTATGTAGCTGATCAAGTGCCATAAATAACAGCTGTTTTAGCTGACGTTCTTTACGTGTTAGCCCTCTCATCGTTTCAGGAGACGGCGAAAGAATATGATGCTCTTTTTTAGTTAGCTCGTCTTCACTGAACTTATATTCTAGCTCTTCTTGATCCGCAATCATCTCATAAACTAACTGTTCTTGTCTTGGAATTAAGCGGCTTTTTCGAATTGGGATATGATAGCCCATCGTATCAATTGCTAAAATATTCGTTCCATCTGTAACAATAAAACAATATTCAACCTGCGTGCGCTCATGATTTTTCCGAATGTATGCTTTCTGATAGACATCTTGTAGTAGTTGTTGAGGTAGCTCGGAAAGATCATTTTCAATGTAATGAAATAAAAGCGGATTTACTTTTAATAACGGTGCTTGATCGAGCAGTTCTACACAATCGTCTTTTCTCCACTCATGGAAATGACACACATTATAACCGTTTTCTTCGCCTTCAAACCAATTAACCCATACATCATGAAGATATAGCATAATTTACCCCTCACTTACTATCTGTTTGTTATCCATCAGTATAGGCAGAGAAAGGAATTTTTATTCCAAATGATGTTATTTTTCTAAAAATTAATTGTAAAATACCTTCGTTTTTGGTTATTATGCAAATGCACTTATTTCGAAGCTCAGACATAACGCCAGTGCTAATGATTGCTACAGGCTTCATGAACTATATCCACCCCTATAAGCAGAAAAAATCCGAGTTTCTTCTATAGTAATAGGTTTGTCAGGAGGTCTGACAAACCTAAAAAAACCTATCACACTTTTGTGATAGATTTTTAACGAAGAGATTTTGGATTTAAAGCATCTTTTAATCCTTCACCAATGAAGTTGATAGCCAGGATCGTAAATGTAATAGCTAAACCTGGCGGAACCCACATCCAAGGCTTATTCTGCAGCACATCTGATTCCCTTGCTTCTGTCAGCATATTCCCCCAGCTCGGCGTATCAGCCGGCACGCCAAAACCGATAAAGCTAATCGCTGACTCAAACACGATAAGGATGGCCATCTGCAAACTGGCTTGAACCACAATCGTTGAAAACACATTTGGCAGCAAATGTTTGAAGATGATTTTAAACGGGCTGCACCCAATGGAAACAGCTGAAAGCACATATTCATTTTCTTTTTCAGCCAAGACTTTGCTTCGCACCAGCCGGGCCGTACTTCCCCAGCTTAGGAAACTAACAACTAGGATGAGCGTCCAAACGCCTGAGATTTTTCCAATTAGAATTGTATTTAACACTACAACAAAAACAATGAGCGGAAAGTTTAAGACAAAGTCTGTAAAACGCATTAAGAATTGGTCCACTTTGCCTCCGTAATAACCCGCAATCGAACCAATAAGAGTTCCGATTAAAATAACGAGTGTTGTACAAGCAACTCCAATCAGTAACGAAGTTCTTCCTCCATACAATGTACGTGCAAATACGTCTCGACCATTTGTATCCGTTCCAAACCAATGCTCACTGGAAGGCGCTGCATTCATCGCCATATAGTCGATACGTGTAATATCTGCTTTTGTAAGCAGCGGTGCAAAAATGGCAAGAAGCGTAATCACAATCATGAAAGCCAAACTTATCATAGCTAGTTTATTTTTAACAAACTTCTTTCGCGCAATCGCCCATGGAGAAAGGTTTTTAGGAGCTTTCATATTCACTTCTGGCTGTACATCTTTTTTCGTTACAATTTCCATACTTTCTCCTCCTAATCCAAACGAATACGCGGATCTGCTACGCCGTATAACAAATCAGCAACCAGATTCCCAACTAGTGTTAAAATTGAAAACAGCATTGTAAGCGACATCATAACTGAGTAGTCACGAGTTGCTACAGAGTCAACAAACAACTTTCCGATTCCTGGATACGTAAAGATTGTCTCTGTAATGATAGAACCGCTAATGATTGTTACAAGATCAAACCCTAAAAACGTAATAAGAGGAATCATTGAGTTGCGTAAGATATGAACATTATAAATTTTAGATTCTTTTGTTCCTTTTGCTCTAGCTGTGCGCACAAAATCTTTGCGACTGTTTTCAATAATATCATTGCGCAAAAATTGGGTATACTGCGCGGTCGACATCAAGCCAAGAATCAGTGCAGGTAATATAACGTGATGAATTCTACTTTGAATAAATTCCCATGATCCCTCTTTTAATCCTACTTCAACAGAACCGCTAAACGGAAACCAGCCTAACTGAAAGGAAAATAAATAAATGCCTACGATCCCTGCGATAAACGATGGAACCGCTAATGCAAAGTAATTATATCCTGCAATAAAGTTATCTGCTAAGGTATACGGTTTTCTTCCTGCATACATACCTAAAATAAATGCAAACACATACGTAATCAAAAGCGAAGTCAAAGCTAAAAAGATCGTATTAGGCATACGCTCTAAAATAATATCTAATGTCGGTAACTTATGAGTTGTTGACTTTCCTAAATCTCCTTGTGCCACTCCCTTTACCCAGTTCCAATATTGAACGTAGATAGGATCGTTATATCCTAGCTTATCACGCATTTCCTCAATGTATTTTGGATCTGTATTACTGGGGTTGATTTCTCCCCCAAAAGGGTCCCCTGGCATCATTTTTGCCAGGGAAAACACAACAAAGGAGATCAGAATCAACATTGGAATCATCCCTAAAATACGTCTTAGTGAGTATTGCAGCATCGTTGACTCTCCTTTACATGTAAAATACTTATTCCGTTACAGACCATTTCTCCGGATCTACAACTACCGTTGATGGATCTAGAGTTACGTTTTTCACACGCTTATTCACAGCATAAATATTGATATTTTCCCATAAAGGAAGTGCTGGCAGCTGCTCGTTAAAGAATTTTTGCCATTTTACATATACATCTTTACGGTGTTTATCATCAAATGATTTTTCACTCAAACCGTCTTTAAGCATTTCATCAGATTCCTTATTTACCCAACGGCCATAGTTCCATTCAGCATTAGAGCTCCATAATCCTGTAGGATCTGGATCTGAACCAGTGTCCCAAGAACCGAAGAACGCTTCTAACGCCTTATCGTCGTTATCTTTCATTTCATTGTACAAGTTAAATTCAACAAGTGAACCCGTTGCTAATTTTGTTTTAATACCAATATCATTCCATGCTTGCATAATAGCCTTCGCACGACCCTCGAAGTTGGCTGGACCAGCATAGTGACCAAATGAGATTGTAAATGGTTTTCCGTTTGGATCTTCTACAAAACCGTCATTATTCTTATCTTTATAACCAGCTTCAGCTAACAATTTTTTAGCTTTTTCTGGACTATACTTGTACTTTGTTAAATCTTTTTGGTCAGCAGCAATCCAGAATACAGACGGAATAACTGTGTTAGAAACAACCGCTTTGTCGTTCATAAATGCTTTTACCATTGCTTTTCTATCTATTGCGTAAAGCAATGCTTGACGAAGTTTTAGATCTTTGAACTTATCATAATCATCTACGTTTTTACCAGCGTTTTTATCACGATGTCCAAATCGTAGACCAATATACGAATAACTAGTTGATTTCCCTTCCAAAAAGTCTAAGTTTTCTGCTTTTTCAACTTGCCCTAAATCAGCTGGGCGAACATCCATAATGTCGACATCGCCTTTTTTCAATGCTCCGGCGGAAACAGATGGATCCAGTACTTTTACAACAACGCCATCAAGATGAGGCTTACCTTTCCAATAGTCATCATTGCGTTCCATCTGAACATATTCACTTGCTACCACTTTTTTCACTTTAAATGGTCCAACACCAATAGGCTCTTTACGAACTTGTTTGGACTCTGCAAGATCTTTTACAGCAATTCCTTCATAGTACTTTTTCGGCATTGGATACGGCCATAGATTATCTAAGTTATTTACACGAACTTCT
The DNA here is from genome assembly GCF_038005965.1 of Priestia sp. FSL W8-0524. Taxonomy (NCBI): domain Bacteria; kingdom Bacillati; phylum Bacillota; class Bacilli; order Caryophanales; family Bacillaceae; genus Priestia; species Priestia sp. FSL W8-0524. Next base: position 403,872 of record NZ_JBBOUG010000001.1, on the reverse strand, counting down.
TTAAACGTTACTTTAAATGTTTGCGGATCTACCACTTCAACTCCGGAAATAGAATCCGCTTTGCCGTCATGATATTCTTGAGCGCCTTTAATATGCTCAACGTTTACATAGCGTGGACCTGTATAGTCTTTATCAGCAATCGTTTCATACGTATATTTAAAATCATCTGCAGTTAATGGATCTCCGTTATGCCACTTAATCCCCTTTTTTAATTTAAACGTGTAAGTTAGTTTATCACCACTCACGTCCCAAGTAGCTAAGTCAGATTTAATTTTTAATTTCTTATCATAAGTAAAAAGACCTTCATTGATAAATTCTAAGATTTGGCTATCATACGCACTACCATACAATGCGTACTCAAAAAGCCCTTCCGGCGCTCCGTCAATCCCATACGTAATCGTTCCGCCACCTTTTGGCTTGTCTGTTTTTGCACCTTCAGTTTTTGCTTCTCCGCCTTCTTTATTACTAGAAGATGAAGAACTGCTTCCACCGCTGCATGCCGCTAGAAAAAGCGATAGCACAAGCAAAATGGAAACAAGTGATAAAAACGATTTCTTTTTCATCATGACGTTCCCCCTATTTAACTAATAATCTGTTCGTATGTAGCTTTTACGAGTTATATAAATGGCAAGCTACTTGATGGCCAGGTCTCACCTCCTTTAAGGCAGGTTTCGTTTGGCTGCACTCTGCCATGGCATATATACAGCGAGGATGAAACGCACAGCCTTTTGGCGGATCAATTGGACTTGGCACATCTCCCTGTAAAATAATGCGCTGTTTTTTCTTTCGTGGATCTGGTTCAGGTATAGCCGATACAAGCGCTTGCGTATAAGGGTGCAATGGCTCTGCGTATAGACTTTTCTTATCAGCAATTTCCACTAAACCGCCTAGGTACATAACACCGATACGGTCACTCATATGTTTAACAACACTCAAATCATGGGCAATAAATAAAAAGGTTAGGTCGAATTCTTGTTGAAGTTCTTTAAGAAGGTTTAAAACTTGTGATTGGACAGAAACGTCAAGTGCCGACACCGGTTCATCAGCAATAATAAGTTTTGGACGAAGTGCAAGTGCACGTGCAATTCCAATACGCTGACGCTGTCCACCGGAAAATTCGTGAGGATATTTATAGTATGCATCTTCCGGTAACCCTACTTTTGTAAGTAGATTCATAACTTCTGATTTTAATTGATTGGTTGATTTTCCTGTAAAATTCCGAATTGGTTCAGAAATAACATCTCCAACCATTTGCATTGGATTGAGGGAAGCATAGGGATCTTGAAAAACCATTTGGAAATCTTGTCTAATTTTACGGAGAGAAGTTCCTCTTGCTTCTGTGATATCTTTACCATCGAAAATAATTTTTCCGCTAGTTGGTTCCAACAGTCTTAGAATCGTTCTTCCTGCCGTGGATTTTCCACAGCCAGATTCTCCTACCAGACCGAGCGTTTCTCCTTTTCGAATCGCAAAGGAAATACCGTCAACTGCTTTTACATCACCAATTTTCTTTCGAAAAAATCCCCCGTGAATAGGATAGTAGGTTTTTAAATGCTGAACTTCTAGCAATACATCTTTCACTGCTTTAGTCATTAGCTTGTCTTCACTCCTTTTGACGGATAGCTGTTTTCATACAGCAGACATGCGACGTCATGCCCCTGTGAATCCTCGCGAAGAACAGGCGTAACGGAACTGCAGTCTTCCATTGCATGAGGGCATCGGTTAACGAAACGACAGCCTGTCCTCGGCATGTTTACAAGAGAAGGCACAATTCCTTTGATTGTATTTAATACTTCTACATCATCTTCCATGCGTGGAATTGAGTGAAGAAGAGCTTTCGTGTACGGATGTTTTGGGGCATAAAATAACGTATCAACATCTGTATGCTCAACAATTTTCCCGCCATACATGACAATCACTTCATCACACATCTCAGCAACGACTCCTAAATCATGAGTAATCATAATAATAGACATATCATTGCTTTCTTGAATTTCTTTTAACAATTCTAAAATTTGAGCTTGAACCGTAACATCCAGGGCGGTTGTCGGCTCATCCGCAATTAAAAGTTTAGGCTGACAAGCTACCGCCATGGCAATCATGACGCGCTGTCTCATTCCTCCCGATAGCTGATGCGGATATTCATCGATGAGCTTTTCGGATCTCGAAATACCAACGCTTTTTAAAAGCGCAATGCTTTTTTCACGCGCTTCCGCTTTCGATATATTCATATGGTTAAACAATACTTCCTGCAGCTGATACCCAATGGTTAAAACAGGATTGAGAGATGTCATCGGTTCTTGGAAAATCATTGAGATGTCTTTTCCCCGAACATCATTCATCTCATCTTCTGATAAGTGTGTAAGATTCTTTCCGTTAAATACAACGCTTCCGCTTCTAATTTGACTATTTACTTTAGGTAATAGCCCAATAACGGATAAAGACAATACGCTTTTTCCACAGCCAGATTCTCCTACAACTCCTACAATTCGCTTTCGTCCGACTTGAAACGACACGTCGTCCACAGCATTATGCCAGGAATCATTAATGGAAAAAGCAGTTTGTAAATTTTTCACTTCTAGTAAAGGTGTTGATTCGACGGGCTTTTTATCCATTTATAGTGCACACCTCATTTTTCTAAAAATTGTTATATTTGAATAAGATATTATTACAATTTCATTACAAAATCAATATATTTTGAAAATTAATTATATTTTTTATTTTTAAAATAATTATTTTTGAATATCTCTTCAGCACTTTAACGCATAAACCTCCTAATTTTTTGTTGAAAACAGGATAAAATTTACTATTTTTTATTTTGGGTATATAGAACTTATTTTTTTACAGTTGGAACGCAGATTTTTTTAAGATAGTATTGGTACTAAGAGGAAGCAGCTGGGTAGTAGTTAAAGTGTGAGGCTTCATACACGAAGTAACAAGATGATAACCGATATTGTAGCCCATCATTTCTGGATACCAATTTTGGCCGAATAACAGTTGATCATATTTTTTTTCGTCAGCGCGCAGATTGTAATAAGGTTTAACATGCTTTTCCCACATTTTTTTAGCTTCTTCAATGGTATAATAATTTGTCCAAGGGGCTAAATATTTTTTACCACAATATTCCTCCACTGCTCTTTCAGCTAACCCTTCCATCATCATAGCGTCTAACAAAGTAATCGTTTCATCAGATTTGTTAATGGCTTTTAGCCTGCAAACGTGATGATATTCATGGGTAAGCACCGCTAACATTTCTTCATCGGATGTATGACTTGTCATAAACACAAATAATTTATCGGTAAAAGCGACACCTGCTCTTCCGTTAAATTCACGCTGCATTTTTCGATTTCGAGGATTGCTTGGAAGCACTAGCACCGCTACATCCGGCCCATTCCATGCTTTTTTAAGCTTTTCATAATGTGCTTTTACTTTCTTCCAAACCTGCCTTTTCTTCATTTCTTCTAATTCTTTTATAAACATTAAAGAAGGCGGACACATTCCATAGTTAAAAAGTAATTCCATATATTCTTTTTCTTTTAATTTCTTAAAATAGCGCGCAAGATAACGGCTTATTTCTTTCGGCTCCGTCCAAGTAGAAGTTGAAACAATCGGCATGTTTTCCCCTCTCTTTCTTCATCCTTTTGTTTCATGATATGTTCACAGCTACTCTTTTGGTTATTAAAAATAAAAAAAATTCTAGGCGTCAGCCTAGAATTTTTCATTATGCTTCGTACTTTTTAAAGATGATTGTTGCATTGTGACCGCCAAATCCAAGTGAGTTGCTTAGCACCGCTTTTACTTCTTGCTTACGCGCTTTGTTTGGAATGTAGTCTAAATCGCACTCTTCATCGGGTGTTTGATAGTTAATTGTTGGAGGAAGAATACCGTCTTGAATTGCTTTCACACTAAAAATAGCTTCTACTCCACCAGCAGCTCCTAGCAAGTGGCCAGTCATTGACTTTGTTGAACTAATTGCTACTTTTTGAGCGTGGTCACCAAATACTTCTTTAATAGCCATCGTTTCAAATTTATCGTTGTACCCTGTACTTGTACCGTGAGCATTGATGTAATCAATATCACTTGGCTGTAGACCTGCATCTTCAATCGCATGACGCATTGCACGAACGCCGCCTTCTCCTCCTGGAGCTGGCGCTGTGATATGATGAGCATCTCCTGTTGAACCATAGCCCACAATTTCAGCATAAATACGTGCGCCGCGTGCTAATGCATGTTCAAGCTCTTCAAGCACAATAACACCCGCACCTTCTCCCATAACGAAGCCGTCGCGGTCTTTATCAAACGGACGAGATGCTGTTGCAGGATCTGGATTTGTAGAAAGTGCTTTATTCGCACAGAAACCAGCAATAGATAAACGCGTGATTGGTGCTTCCGTACCGCCCGTCACCATCACGTCTGCATCTCCGCGTTGAATGACTTTAAATGCATCACCAATAGAGTTTGTACCTGTTGCACACGCCGTTACCGTACAAGAGTTCACGCCTTTCGCCCCTAAAGCAATAGAAACTTGTCCTGTTGCCATATCAGGAATCATCATCGGAATAAAGAATGGACTTACACGGCGGGCACCTTTTTCTAATAACGTTGAATATTGATTTTCAAACGTTTCCATACCGCCAATTCCAGATCCAATCCAAACCCCGACGTTTGGAGCAATCTCTTCCGTAATAGTCAAATTCGCATCTTTAACAGCCGCCAATGCAGCTACCATCGCATATTGAGTAAAGCGATCCATCTTACGAGCCTCTTTGCGGTCAATAAAATCTTCCACGTTAAAATCTTTTACTTCAGCCGCTACTTTAGCAGGAAATTCATCTGCATCTAGTCTTGTTAAAGGACCAACGCCAGACACGCCTGCTACTGCGTTTTTCCAAGCTGTTTCTACGTCATTTCCAATTGGTGTAAGCCCACCAAGTCCTGTTACAACTACACGTTTTTTATTCATCGTACATTCATCTCCTTCAGTTGCTTTAAAAATGTAGTGTTATTTTCCCCATCTAATGGCAATAGCTCCCCATGTTAAGCCGCCTCCGAAGCCAACCATTACAATTAAATCATCGTCTTGAATTTTCCCTGCTTCAAGCTCATGAACAATTGAAATTGGAATCGATGCTGCTGATGTATTGCCGTAGTATTGGATTGTTTTAGACATTTTTTCTTCAGGCAAGTCTAATCGCTGTCTTGCAGCTTCCATAATACGAATATTCGCTTGATGAGGTACAAGAAAATCAACATCCTCTTTTGTTAAACCTGCTTTTTCAATTACATTAACAGCAGATTCCCCCATTTGTCGAACAGCAAACTTAAATACTTCACGTCCGTTCATGACAATATGATCAAGCTCGTTTTGATACAAGTGCTTGCCTCCTGTACCGTCGGATCCTAGTTCAAAGGATAAAATACCTCGTCCTTCTGACACAGGTCCCATTACAACTGCACCTGCTCCGTCTCCGAATAAAACAGCCGTGTTACGGTCGTCCCAATCTGTAATCTTAGAAAGCTTTTCTACACCGACCACTAATATATGCTTGTAAGCATTAGTTTCAATAAATTGCTTAGCTGTAATCATGCCGTACATAAATCCTGCACATGCTGCACTCACATCGTAAGAAGCTGCTTTTTTTGCTCCCAATTTTTCTTGCAGCATACATGATACTGTAGGAAACGGTTGATCTGGCGTTACCGTAGCAACAATGATCATGTCAATATCTTCTGCCTCGACGTTAGCTTTATGTAAAGCTTCAACTGCTGCTTTATAAGCTAAATCAGATGTGTCCTCGTTATCGGCTGCAATTCGGCGCTCTTGAATACCTGTGCGCGTACGAATCCACTCATCTGATGTATCCATTACTTTTTCAAGATCTAAATTTGTTACAACTTTCTCTGGTACATAACGTCCAATTCCTAGAACACCAGCGTTCATATCAACCTCTCCTTTAAATAAAAGGCTTATATTCCTATAAAACCTATATCTGTCATTTCATTTACCGATTATATAATCAATTATTATGAGTTGGTACTAATTTTACTTCATTTTTTATTTTTTGTCTATATGGGTGTTCGTCCTACTCAGGTATCTATCATGCTACATATAGTAATCATACGGGTCCCTCTTACTCTAGTATGGGACATTAGGTAAGAACTTACCCACCATTAAAATAGTGAAAGGAATGAGTATCATGGCAAGAAGACAAAGAAATGAAGCTTTTTCTGATTTTATGTTTGGAGCTGGGCGCAGAAAATCAAGAGAAGAAAGAGAGCGAGAGGAGTGGGAAAGATTATTCAAACAAATCGATGAAATTGTACTCGCCGTTGAAGAACTAGCTCCTCTTCTTAAACAGTTTGCCCCTTTAGTCGATTTATTTTACAAACAAAAATAACAGCTCGGATTCTACCGAGCTGTTTTCTTTAGTTGTTTTCATTTTCAGCTAATGCATCTTGCTTGCCAAGCTCATAGGCGTCGTTCATTACTTTTGTCAGTAATGTCAATACCGGCTGTACGTGTTCCATTGATAACTCAACGCCTGTTTCATCTAAAATCTGCTTTGCTTCTGGCAAGTACTTCATTGCAATTTGCATGAATTGCATATTTTGCTCTTCCATAGTGAAATCTCCTTTATTAAAAACATTTATTCCTCCTTATATTAGCGAATCTATTCTATAAGTACAACTTTCTCCTTTAATGAAGAGGTAAAAAGAATGTTCTCATATGTTTTTTTTGCAGGTAAATGCCTTCTTTAGCCGTTACTTTGGAAGAAAAATGTAGCAGTTCTTTCGCTTTCCTGCTGATTTCATATTTTTCTTGAGCCGCTTCTTCCTTCACCTCCATATGAGTAATGTTTGCTCCAGCGCTCCAAGGCTGTAATTTTTCTTCAACTAAATGAACCACTTCATATGAATATGCACCAGTTTTACAGCGTCTGAGTGCACTGACGGCGTCTTCAATATAAATAATAAAATCCGTGCCTTCCATAATGGTAAAATCTTCCTCGTACCCGGCAATATTTTTAGAATAGCACATTGACAAAGGCTGCCAAGGTCCGTAAAGAGTGGGCGTTCTGACAATCATAATGGGCCATCCACCATCTTTATATTTTTCTATCATTCGCTCAAAATGAACGTATAGCCTTCCTTCACTACTGTCCGGTTCTGGAATCGTTGTTTCTTCAATCTTTCGCTGCTGGTCTCCAAATACGCGCATGGTAGAAACAAACACAAATCGAATGTTGAATTGACGGCATTTATTAAGTGCTTGAATGAGTACTTGCTGCGCTTTTTGCATTTCTTGTCTTAAAAAATCAGGATGATAAAAATCTCCTCCATCGAAATACGTGAAGTAGACAATATCCGTTTCTGAGGTAATCATATCTAATGAATCGCCTACTTCAGTCGATACATAATTAGCGTTTCGCCCTAAGAAAAATTTCATCTCTTCCTGCAAATCATCTTCTTCTTTATGAGCAGAATGTGTATATCCTTTTACTTCTGTACCTTCGTCTAAAAAAGTCATACATAAATGAAAACCAATAAAGCGGTTTGCCCCTATTACTACTACATTTCCCATATCGCTTCCTCCAATTCTTCATTCATCATTTATTAAACAAAAGCTTAAAGCCCTATAGTTATAGAGAGTACTCATTCCTTATTTCAAAGTAGTTCATCCCTAAAAACATCATGAACTCTCTTTTTCCTTTTATCTCTTATACAAAAAGCCCCTATGATATGTATAATCATAGAAGCTTTGCTTATAACACTTTTTCATGCTGTTTATAAAATTGGAGAAGGGACCGTTCAAATAAATAGTTTTTTTCAGGCAAATAAAGTGAAAGCATAATCGGAGAGTGAAGTTCTTCACGATGTAGTTCATATTTTTTACTGTGTGCAATTGGATAATGAGTAGAGGCATTAGGCGCGGTCCATATCTTCACGGGCAGCGTTGATTTTAATTCCGTAACGGAAGGGTATTCCTTAATTAGCTTTGATACTTGCTTCCGCTCCACTTTATAAGCTTGAGTCAAGTCCTTCGTGAATTGTTTATAAAAGAATTTATTGTTTTTTTCATGTTCTGCATGCGTATGAAGATCAATACACGGATTTAGTAAACCAGCTGATCGAATGAACGTATTCCCGTCATTTTCCATTAGCTGCAGCGCTAACAGAGCCCCCATTCCTTCAGCTAAAATATGAATTCGTTTATTTAAAATTTCTTGTTTCATTACTAAATGATAAAGTTGTTTTGCAAGGTGATATGCTTCAGGAGACCCCCAATGCCGGCCATATAAATTGGAATAAAATACTGTGTATCCTTCATCTTGTAAACATTGCAACAGCTGTGACCTTCCGCCGTGCTGAATCCATAAGCTAGTTGAACTTTCAACAAAATGATCTTTATCACCCAGTACTAACACACCGAAACCATTCGGTCGTTCAGGGACATGTACGACATTCCATTGCGTATCTAAGCTAAAAAAGCGTCGATGTATCATAGCTCTTCCTCCGTAACTTACTAGTTGTTCCATACAGTGTATGATAGAACCATAAAAAAGCGCACTAGAATAATGCCTATTTCTGACTTATTGCTCTTTTGTTTCTGCATGGGAGCACGCCCCTTATTTATTCATAAAAAATTCAATTTCTTATTTGACTGCTATATGCTAAAATGAAATCAAACTGTACTGTAAACGAGGTGAATAGAATGCGTGTCGTAATGGCTTTTGTTTGGGGCTTTTTACTAATGAATATGGCAGTGTACGTAATCTCTGCAATGACGGGCGGTACTTACAGTTTCGCAACCGCTTCCATCCTTGGAGTAGTTTTCACGCTAGTTGTAATTTTGATTGGAGAACTGGGTGTACCGAATAAACCAGCAAATAATCAACACTAAAAAGTGTTGGCTGTAAAGCCAGCGCTTTTTTTATTTTTTGGCATAGGTTCTTCTCAGTACTTTCTTTCCTTACCTCGTATTCAAGACATAGGACTGAGAGTGCTTTTCTCTATCTATATATAGTCGGAATCATTGATTATCCCAAACTTTAACTATATAATTTTAGAATAATCAAACTATTAACTTTAGGAGTGAATACTGCTGTGACTAAAGAAAAAATTGGTTTTATCGGAACAGGCGTTATGGGTCAAAGCATGGCCGGGCATTTAATTGACGCAGGATATGAAGTCCTTGTTTATACACGAACAAAAACTCGTGCTCAAGCACTACTTGAAAAAGGGGCCAAATGGAAAGAAACCGTTCAAGAAGTGGCCGAACAATCTGATGTTATTATCACCATGGTAGGCTATCCTCACGATGTAAAAGAGATTTATTTGGGAAAAGACGGCATTATACATAATGCAAAGAAAGGCTGCTATACAATTGATATGACGACATCAAGCCCTATACTTGCTCGTGAGATTTATCAAGCAGCAAAAGAGAAGCACATTCATGCGCTTGACGCTCCTGTTTCAGGAGGAGATATTGGGGCTCAGAAAGCAACCTTAGCGATTATGGTAGGAGGCGATTCTGAAGCATTCTCTGCCGTTACGCCTATTCTTGAAAAAATGGGGACAAATATCGTTCTTCAAGGAAGCGCCGGTGCTGGTCAACATACAAAAATGTGCAATCAAATTGCTATTGCCTCTAATATGATGGGTGTCTGCGAAGCGATACTTTATGCTGAAAAAGCCGGATTAGATCCGAATACCGTTCTAAAAAGTATTGAAACAGGCGCAGCGGGAAGCTGGTCGTTAAGCAATTTAGCTCCTCGCATGATTAAAGGAGACTTCGAACCAGGCTTTTATATTAAACACTTCATTAAAGATATGAAGATTGCCATTGAATCAGCTGAAGAAATGGAGCTGTATACACCCGGGCTAAAATTAGCAAAATCGCTTTATGAACAGCTCGAAAAACAAGGCCAGGATAATAAAGGAACACAGGCTCTGTATACCCTTTTAAAACAGCATGCCCTAACTGTATAAAGACAGGCAGCTCATTACGAGCTGCCTGTTTTTATTAATGATTTACGCTTCATTTAACGAATTCATAAAACGACTGAATGCGAGCTGCCCTTCAGCAGTTTGTTTAAACACACCTGCATGCTCTAAAATAGTCGCAAAGATCAAACCGAGCTCTTGTTGAAGAATGCTTTGGACATTTTCCACTTCAATATGCGGATATTTTTTCTTGATGTGTTCAGCCCACTTCACGTGTTTTTTCACTTGATCATGCCTGCTGGCTACTTCACTCAGGTTATTCTGAACTAACCCTTTGGCCACTAGACTCATTTCGTCTTTCAAACGACCGGGTAAAACCGCAAGCCCCATTACTTCAATTAAACCTATGTTCTCTTTTTTGATATGATGAACTTCTGCATGCGGATGATAAATGCCATCTGGATGCTTGCTGTTTGTTCGATTGTTTCGCAGTACTAAATCTAATTCGTATAAATCCCCTCTTTTCCTAGCAATAGGCGTGACCGTATTGTGAGGAGTTTGATCTGTAAAAGCTAAAATACCAGCACTTTGATCACTATATGATTTCCATTTCTTCAAAATGAAATCCGCTGCTTCCACTAATGGTGCAAGGTGCGAACTTTGAAGACGAACGACCGACATTGGCCAATGAACAATTCCAGCTTTCACGTTTGGATGCGCTTCAAGAGAGAACAATTTATTTATTCTTGCTTTAGCCATAGGAAACTCATGATAGCCTCCTTGAAAGTGATCATGCGTTAAAATAGATCCTCCTACGATGGGTAAATCTGCATTTGACCCTAAAAAATAATGTGGGAATTGTTCAACGAAGGCAAGCAGCCGCTTAAACGTTTGCTTTGAAATATGCATAGGTGTATGCTCACTCGCAAAAACAATGGCATGTTCATTATAATAAACGTAAGGTGAAAACTGCATGTACCACAGCTCTTCCTGCAATTCCACAGGGATAATCCGGTGATTTTGGCGAGCTGGGTGGTTAATGCGGCCTGCATAGCCAGCATTTTCTTTACAGAGCAGGCATAGCGGGTAGTTGCTTTCTTTCAGTGATTTGCTTGCTGCAATTGCTTTTGGATCTTTTTCCGGCTTAGATAAGTTGATAGTAATTTCAAGTTCTCCAAAGTCAGTGTTTGTTACCCATCTTTCGTTTTTAGCAATTCGATCTCTGCGAATATAGTGAATGTCTTTTGACAGCTTATAATAATAGCTTGTGGCTTTTTGAGGGTTTTGCTGATAGTGATCGTAAAAGGTTCGATTAACCTCTGAAGGCATGCTTGCAAAGCATCCCATTATTTTGGTATCGAATAAATCTCTATATGTGATAGAATTATCGGCGATTCGATTGTTTTCGGCAGCCCAATCAAGCATGTTATCTAAAATAGCAGCTGGATGTTCCAAACGTTCTTCTTTAACTTCTACCGTAATACATTCGTCGAGTTCTAACACTTCCAGCAGTTTATTTCTCACCACATCTATATCCCATTTTGTTACTAGATTCTTTTGTAAACCATATTGAATAAGTCGGGTGATTTCTTCATGAATGTTGACTGACATACACTCGTTCCTTTCTCTATCTGTTTTCTCTTATACTGCTTCTAATGTGAGTTCACGCGCTCCTTCTCCAACCGTAACCACATAAAATTCAGCTTCTAAACTCGTTTGCTTATAATAAGCGTCTTTTACTTCTTCAATAAATCTATCAACCTGTGCTTTTTTTACGATACTGATTGTACAGCCGCCAAAGCCTGCACCCGTCATGCGTGATCCAATCACACCTTCTTGCAACCAGGCTGCTTCTACAAGAGCATCTAATTCTTTTCCACTTACTTCATAGTCATCTCGCAGCGAACAGTGCGACTCATTCATCAATTGACCAAATCCTTTTAAATCGCCGTTTTGCAATTTAGCAACCGCTTCTTTTGTGCGTTCATTTTCATATACCGCATGTTTAGCGCGCTTACAATCTACTTCGTTTTGTATTAAAGATTTGTGCTTTTCAAATTGTTCTTTCGTTAAATCACCAAGCGAATCAATGGAAAGTGAAGTTTGCAAATCTGATAGTGCTCTTTCACACTCCATACGGCGCTCATTATATTTTGAATCTGCCAGCCCTCTTCGCTTATTTGTGTTAGAAATAACGAGCACAGCATCTGTTAACTGCAGCGGGCTATACTGGTATTCAAGAGTCTGGCAGTTTAACAATACGGCTTGATTTTCTTTTCCCATTCCAATTGCAAACTGATCCATAATCCCGCAGCTTACGCCGATAAATTCATTTTCAGCTTGCTGCGCCATTTTTACAAGGTCCATCATATCAATATTCAATTCAAGAATTTTATTTAAAAGTACGCATGTGACTAACTCAATTGATGCCGACGATGAAAGCCCTGCTCCGTTAGGAATGTTGCCGAAAAACAAGATATCAAAACCAAAAGGAAGATCATATCCGTGCTTTTTAAAGGTGTCCATTACTCCTTTTGGATAATTAGCCCAATCATCCTCGGTTTTGTACGTTAATTGCTCTAAAGAGGATTCAATAACGCCTGCTTCAGAGAAGTTTTTAGAGTACATACGTATTTTTCGATCATGACGTTTTTGTACTACCGCATACGTTCCTATACTCAATGAACAAGGAAAAACATGCCCTCCATTATAATCAGTATGTTCTCCAATTAAATTGACACGCCCTGGTGCAAAAAAGCAGCGAATAGCTTCTGACGAATGAAATATTTGTTTGAACTCTTCGATTAATTTTTCCAGCATTTATTATCACCTATTTTAAGTAGTTTTTTTGGAAACGGATTCATATGTACATTGTAAAGTCCAATTTTCCTTGCCTCAATGGTAAAATTCCTATCGATAATCGGTACTTTTTTGCTTATCACTTTAAAAATGATTCTTTTAAATTGATGATGAACTGCTCTTGCGCCAAAAAGGTGTTATCTTCATGGGAGCCTTGACTTGCAAATTATAAGAAAATAATAGATTTAGAGACATTCACTAAAAATAATCATGATATTTTCAAAAAATTATAGAAAAATGAAAGCGATTACGTTAAAGTAAGAATTAAGTACTACTTTATTTCAAAAAGAAGGTGAAAATTTGCTCTCACATTTCCAAGCTCAAGAATATTCAACGTACGCATACAGGTTTTTAGAATCCCGCACAAACGAAGTTGCGCAGCTCTGGTCGGTTGGATGGGATGAAGTTTTCTCGCCCCTTTATAACTGGAGCGGAAATCAGCGAAAAGATGTAGGAAAATATATTTTTCAATACACGGTTTCTGGGTACGGGATGATTGAAATAGATGGACAAGAATATAAAGTGGATGCTGGAAAAGCATTCATCGTCAATATACCTGGAAATTATCGCTATTACTTACCAAAGGAAAGTGAAAACTGGGAGTTTATTTTTCTTACATTATACGGAGATGAAGTACAAAAATGCTGGGATTATATTCAGTCAACCCACTCCCCTGTAATTCGATTTCACCCTGAATCAGCACCTGTTCAGCTGCTTGCTCAGATATATAAGAGGGCAAGTGAAAAACATATAGCAGATCCATTTCATGCCTCAAGCTTATCTTACCGCTTTGTAATGGAGCTGTATCAATATATTAAAAGCATGGACAGTTTTACAGAGGATTGGCCTGAAAGTATCATTAGCTCTATTTTATTTGCCCGCAATCATTATCATGAAGAAATCGGTCCGGATGAAATGGCAGATGCAGCTCATTTATCTCGCTATCATTTTAGCCGGTTATTCAAACAAACAACAGGGATTACGCCGATTCAATATTTAACGAAGCTTCGCATTCAAAAAGCGGCCGAGCTATTGCATCAAACCAAGTATTCAATCGAAGAAATTGCTGAAAACGTCGGCTATGCAAATGCCAATTATTTAACAAAAGTATTTCGCAAAACAACCAATATGACACCCGGGCAGTATCGAAAAAGTGATGCATCCATTGATGAACACTTTGCATTACCAAAATAAAAACGACTTCCATAAAAGGAAGTCGTTTTTATTTTTTATCGGGAATTTCTACTACCACAGAACCTTTTTCGTAAATAAAAGTCAATTTTTTACCCGGGATAATCATATTTTCTAAAATATCTCGTGCAGCTTGAAGTGCAAACTCTGTCCGTTCTGCCTTTTCCTGCACTTCTTCATTTTCAGCTTGAAGATCATTTTTATCCAGCGCTCTTATTTTAGTTAATGCCTGATCTATAAAATCGTATGCTTCGTCATATATAAGCTCTATACGGTCCTTCATGTGCTCATTCATGCTCCTTTGCCCATTTTGTATTATCATAAATGAATTAGATATATTCTACAACCTAAAACTGAATAAGTTTTTACGCTTAGCTCTCACGTATTTTTTTTTATTTATTTTAAAAGGGATGCTGCTCTTAATAGCAAAAAAAGACCATTCAAATTATCATGAATGGCCTTTTTAGAAAACTTATACGCTGACAACAAACTCATCATCTTTTACATCAACTGTCACTTGACTATAATCTTCAATTTGCCCTGCAATTAATTCTCTGGCAATTTTTGTTTCAATATATTTTTGAATAAACCTTTTTAAAGGGCGCGCTCCGTATACCGGATCAAACCCGGAGGCTGCAATATGATTTTTTGCTTCTTCTGTTAACATTAACGAAATATGACGATCGGATAAACGCTTTTCAAGCTGAAGCAATAGCTTATCAATAATTCCCTTTACTTCATGAACAGTTAGCGGTTTGAATAAAATCGTGTCGTCTACTCGATTTAAAAATTCTGGGCGAAAATGCTGTCTTAATTGAGCCATCACTTGCTCTCTGGCTTTTTCAGTAATCTCGCCTTCACTTGTTAAACCATCTAATAAAAATTGAGAACCAATATTTGACGTCATAATAATGACTGTATTTTTAAAATCAATGACTTTTCCTTTTGAATCTGTTGCTCTTCCATCATCCAGTATTTGAAGGAGCACGTTAAATACTTCAGGATGAGCTTTTTCAATTTCATCTAACAAAACGACTGAATAAGGCTTGCGTCTCACCGCTTCCGTTAGCTGTCCGCCTTCTTCATACCCTACATAGCCAGGAGGCGCTCCTATAAGCCTAGAGACCGCATGCTTTTCCATGTATTCAGACATATCAATACGAACCATTTGTTCTTCACTGTCAAATAACGAATGTGCCAACGTTTTGGCTAGCTCCGTTTTTCCTACTCCGGTAGGTCCTAGGAAAATAAATGATCCAATTGGGCGGTTCGGGTCTTTAATACCTGCCCTTGCGCGAATCACAGCATCTGTAACTAAGGATACGGCTTCGTCCTGTCCAATCACACGCTGCTGTAAAATTGACTCAAGCTTCAACAGCTTTTCTCTTTCTCCTTCAACTAGTTTCGACACCGGAATTCCCGTCCATCTTCCTACAATTTCAGCAATTTCTTCTTCCGTTACTTCTTCTCTTAACAAACGGTTTTCTTGTGCTTTTTCAGCAGCTGTTTCTTCCAGCTGTTTTAGTTCTTTTTCAAGAGCTGGAATGCGTCCGTGGCGAAGTTCGGCTGCTTTATTTAAATCATATTTCCCTTCAGCTTCTTCTAGGTCTCGCTTCGCTTTTTCAAGCTGCTCCCGGACATCTTGCACCGTTTGAATCGACTGCTTTTCTTTTTCCCACTGCAGCTTCATTATATCTGCACGTTCTTTTAAATCAGAGACTTCTTTTCGAATTGCCTCTAACCTTGTGATGCTTGCTTGATCTGTTTCTTTACTTAATGCCGCTTCTTCAATTTCAAGCTGCATGACACGTCGCGTTACTTCATCTAATTCTGATGGCATCGAATCAATTTCTGTTCGAATAGTTGCGCATGCTTCATCAATTAAATCAATTGCTTTATCAGGTAAAAAGCGATCTGAGATATAACGATCCGACATAACCGCTGCTGAAACAATCGCCCGGTCATGAATATTTACACCGTGATGAATTTCAAATCGTTCTTTTAAACCACGTAAGATAGAGATTGTATCTTCTACTGAAGGTTCTTCAACCAGCACCTGTTGAAAGCGTCTTTCAAGAGCTGGATCTTTTTCAATATACTGACGATACTCATCAAGAGTTGTAGCTCCTATACAGTGAAGTTCTCCTCTAGCAAGCATTGGTTTTAAAATATTCCCTGCATCCATCGCTCCGTCCGTACGACCTGCTCCAACGATTGTATGAAGTTCGTCAATAAATAAAAGAATTTGACCGTTGCTTTTCTTAACTTCTTGAAGAACAGCTTTTAAACGCTCTTCAAATTCGCCTCTGAACTTCGCTCCTGCTACTAAAGCTCCCATATCTAATGAGAAGATGGTTTTATCTTTTAATCCTTCAGGCACATCTCTACGAACAATTCGCTGTGCTAGACCTTCAACAATCGCTGTTTTACCAACGCCAGGTTCTCCAATCAAAACTGGATTGTTTTTTGTTTTTCGCGATAAAATGCGGATAACGCGGCGAATTTCTCCGTCTCGTCCAATGACTGGATCAATGTTCCCTGCTCGTACTTCTGCCACTAAGTCTCTTCCATATTTAGCTAACGCTTCATATGTAACTTCCGGATTTTGACTTGTAATTCGCTGATTTCCTCGAAGGCTAGTAAGCACATCTTGCAAAGCTTTTTTTGTTATACCGTGACTTGAAAATAACTTGCCATATTCACTAGAAGACGGTTCCTGTGCTAAGGCTAAAAAGATGTGCTCAACTGAAACATAATCATCTTGCAGACGAGATGCTTCTTCTTGAGCTTTGACAAACAGCTGCTGGAGTTTATTTGTAATATAAACTTTCCCTACTTCAGCTCCACTTCCTGTAACAGCAGGTTTTTTCGCAAGCAGTTGATTTACCTGCTGCTGAAAAGATTGATGATCTATATGTAAATGATCTAATATGCGAGGAGCAATACCATCTTGCTGATGAATAAGCGTATAAAGCAAATGAGCAATATCCACTTCCTGCTGATTTCGTTTAATAGCTTCGGACTGCGCTTCCATCACGCCTTCTTGCAATTTTTGGGTCATTTTATTTATGTCCATTGAACATCCTCCTTCGATACATTTGACCTTTATTGACCTTTATTTCATTATACCCAGCAATGGGAAAACAAGTAAAGCCATTCAATTTAGAATGGCTTCTTTATTTTTTTACTATTTAAGGCTTGCGCATGTATGTCCAGTGGCGGTCATCGTTTGCCGTCTCTGGAAAACGCTCTCCTGCTTTTAATTTAACCTTTTGAGGATTATTTACGTTGCTTCCTGTTTCACCAATTTCAATATACACTCCGTTATTAGGAGCTTTTTGACCCGGTGTGAAATGACGATTTTGTCCCATTGTCCTGCCTCCTCATTCCTGAAATGAAATGTTCTCCTATACTATTCCCTTAAGATTTCCGTTTCATAATGGAGATGTTTTCATATTAGGAACAGAACAGAAAAGAGCAGACCTTTAGATCTGCCCTTTTGTATCAATGAGTAAATTTAATAGCTTGTTCAATTTCAGTTTCTCCGGCTAACATTTCAAACGTTTTTCCTATCGTAGCTTCTTCGTTTAGGCATTCTACAAGCACGGTTGCTACATCTGCTCGAGGAATCGTCTGAGATTTATCTTCAATATCATTATTGATATCAATTTTTCCAGTAGCTGAATCATTCGATAAAGTTCCTGGTCGTACAATTGTATATTGCAGATTAGACTGCTTTAAGTATTCATCCGCTATCGCTTTAGCACGCAGGTAAAGTTGTAAGCCTTCTGGTCCTTGTTCAGGTGCATCTGTTCCCATTGAACTTAACATAACAAAGCGCTTCACACCTTGATTTTTTGCTTCATCAATGATATTTTTAGCACCGTTTTGATCCACAGCGATTGTTTTTTCGTCTCCCGTATGTCCTCCAGAACCTGCTGCAAATATGACAGCATCCATACCTCTTAAAGCATCTGAAACATCTTGCTCCAAGTCACCAAGTACAACGTTAGCGCCCAGCTTTTTTAAAGCGTCTGCTTGTTTTTCGTCGCGAATCATCGCATAAGCTTCATGCTGCTTGCTGTTTGCGACTTTTTCTACCACTTGTTTTCCCGTTGTTCCGTTTGCTCCAACAACTAATACTTTCATCATAAATCACCTTTCGTTCTGTTTAGTATACAACTGGTGTTCCCACAATTAATTCCCTTTAAACAAAAAAACCTTTCTGATATTCTCAGAAAGGTTTTTTTCTTAGCCTAAAATTGCTTGAAGCAAGGCCTTTTGTACATGCATACGATTTCCAGCCTGCTGGAAAACAACCGAATTTGGTCCGTCAATAATGCTTGCTGTCACTTCTTCTTCACGATGCGCAGGCAAGCAGTGGAGAAATAAATAGTCTGACTTCGCATGGGCAGCTAGCTCTTCATTTACTTGATAAGGAGCAAATATTTTCAAGCGCTGCTGTGCTTCTTCTTCCTGTCCCATACTTGTCCACACGTCTGCATAAATAGCATCGGCATTTTTTACAGCCTCTACAGGATCTTTTGTAATCGTAACCTTCGCACCCGTTTTAGCAGCTACTTCATTAACATAAGCTGTTACAAAGTCTTTTGGCTCATATCCGTCAGGGCATCCAATTGAAATATCTATTCCCATTTTTGCACATGCAATCATTAAGGAATGCGCTACATTATTTCCGTCTCCAACATAAGCTACTTTTAGCCCATCAAATGATTTCTTGTGCTCGTAAATCGTTAATAAATCAGCTAGAGCCTGACAAGGATGATAATCATCTGTCAAACCATTAATAACGGGAATGGATGCGTAATCTGCAAGCTCTTCGATCTTGCTATGTTCAAACGTACGAATCATGATAGCATCGATGAATTCAGATAGTACGCGTGCTGTATCAGCAATCGTTTCTCCGCGTCCAATTTGTAAATCCTGGCTGCTTAAAAAGAGGGCGTTTCCTCCAAGCTGCATCATTCCCGCTTCAAATGAGACTCTTGTTCTTGTTGAAGATTTTTCAAAAATGAGCCCCAGCGTTTTTCCTTTTAACGATGTGACGATTTCACCATTTTTATGCTTTTCTTTCAGCTCAATGGCGCTTTCTAAAAGTGACATAATATCGTCTGATGATAAATCTTTAAGCGTAAGCAAATCTTTTCCCTTTAAATTCGTATTTACCGATACTGTACTCATGATACTGTCACTTCCTTTTTAGTTTTTTGAAACCATTCTTGCAGTGATGAAACGTGATATTCCTCGACTTGGAACGATTGGAAAAATAGCGAAGCCGTTTCTGCCTCCGTCATAACCATTAAACCGTGTTTTAATGCTGACATACGGCTTTCTTTATCTTCAGGCTGTAAACTTACATATAATAAAGCTTCTTTCGTTTTTACCCATTCACTAACTTCTTTATCTTTAACAAGAGTTAATCCCGCGCTTTGCGCAAGTTCTTCAAGGCCCTGTGCTTCTCCGTTAATATACACTTCTGCAGCACCTTTTTTACTTAACACATACTGATGGAATACTTTTTTTGCTACTTCTTCAATCGTTGAAGAAATCGCAATTCCTTCACCAGTTGACTTCATTTCTGGTCCAACAAGCGGATCAACTCCTGATAATTTACTTGTCGAAAACACTGGAAACTTAATAGTTGTATAAGCCGGATCCGGCAATAAACCTAGCTTCTCGCTAATTTCCGACAATGATTTCCCAAGCAATATTTGAGTTGATAGCGAAACAAGCGGCGTGTTGCACACTTTGCTTACTACAGGCACTGTACGGCTGGCACGCGGATTAACTTCCAGCATGTAGACTTCATCGTTGTAAATAACATATTGGATATTCATAATCCCTTTATATTGAAGTTTGTTTACAATTTTTTGAGCGTAGCTCACCATTTTTTCTTTATGTGCTGCTTCTACTGTTTTTGCTGGTAAAAGCGCATAGCTGTCTCCTGAATGAACGCCGGCTTTTTCAATATGTTCAACGATTGTCGGAATCAACACATCTTTTCCGTCTGCTACAACATCAATTTCTGCTTCTTTTCCAGGGAAGTAAGCATCAATAAGCATTGGGAAATGAGACGCTTTAATAGCTGGTAAACAAGCCTGCAGCTCCGTTTCATTTTGAATTGTCAGCATTCCTTTTCCGCCAATGACGTAAGAAGGACGAATAAGTAATGGGAATCCCATAGCTTTTGCTTTTTGTACAAGTTCTTGCTCATCTTTCGCCATTTCACCTGGGATATGCGGAATATCACAGTCGTCTAAGAGCTTATAAAACAGGTCGCGATCTTCAAGTGCATCAATAACATCATTTGTAATCCCTAGTAAATTGACGCCAGCTTCTTCTAGCCCTTTAACAAGCGAAATAGCCGTTTGACCTCCGTATTGAACAATTACATCCGTCACATTTTCAGCATCAAGAACGTTTAGCACATCTTCTACTGTTACAGGTTCAAAATATAAGCGGTCTGCTACTTCAAAATCCGTACTTACCGTTTCTGGATTGTTGTTAATTAAAATTGTTTCGTATCCTTCTTTTTCAAGAGCTAACACACCGTGTACAGAGCTGTAGTCGAATTCTACTCCTTGGCCGATACGAATCGGTCCAGAACCGATAATCGCAACTTTTTTATTCGTTGATGGTTCAATCTCACTCTCGCCATAATAACTAGAGTAGAAATAAGCCGTAGAGGATTCGAACTCCGCTGCACATGTATCTACCATTTTGTAGCTTGGCGTAATATGTAGTGCTTTACGTTTCGCTCTTACGTCAAGCTCTGGCACGTTCCATACGCTTGCTAGATACGCATCTGTAAAACCATGCTCCTTCACTTGCTTGAAGTGTTCAGCTGTAATGGAATCAAAACGTACTTCCTTCAAAGAGGCTTCCATTTTAATCAGCTGCGTAAAGTGTGTTAAATAGAAATAATCAATTTGCGTTACTTCATGGATATACTCAGGCGTTGTACCGCGACGTAAAAGCTCAAGGATAACAAAAATACGCTCATCGCTTTGTTCGCCAAGCTTGCTTTTTAATTCATCCGTTGAAAGTTCTTGCAGTTCTTCTACTTCCAATCCTTGTAAATCAATTTCTAAAGAAGACAGTGCCTTTTGGAAGCTACGTGTAAAGTTACGGTCAATAGCCATTACTTCTCCAGTTGCTTTCATTTGCGTGCCAAGCGTTCTCTCCGCGTAGAAAAACTTGTCAAACGGCCATCTTGGAAATTTCACTACTACATAGTCAAGAGCTGGTTCGAAGCTTGCATATGTGTCTCCTGTTACAGGATTTAATAACTCATGAAGCGTGTAGCCTACTGATAGTTTTGCAGCAATTTTAGCAATCGGATAGCCCGTTGCTTTTGATGCAAGAGCAGACGAACGGCTCACACGCGGATTTACTTCAATTAAATAGTACTGCTTGCTTTTTGGATCAAGCGCAAACTGAATGTTGCAACCTCCAATAATGCCAAGCGATGAAATAATTTTAACTGAAGCTGAACGAAGCATTTGATATTCCACGTCGGTTAACGTTTGAGAAGGAGCAACGACTACCGAATCTCCAGTATGAACACCCACGGGATCAATATTTTCCATGTTACAAATTGTAATGCACGTATTGTTCACGTCACGCATAACCTCGTACTCAACCTCTTTAAATCCAGCGATGCTTTTTTCAATTAAGCATTGAGTAATAGCACTTTCACGTAAACCTGACGCTGAAAGTTTTTCAAGTTCTTCCATAGAATGAGCAATTCCTCCGCCCGTTCCGCCTAACGTATAAGCAGGACGTACAATAACAGGAAAACCAATTTTCTCGGCAAAAGCTAATGCTTCTTCTACTTTTGTGACAACTTCACTTTCCGGCACCGGTTCATTTAGTTCATTCATTAATGCACGGAACTCTTCACGGCTTTCACCTTTTTTGATTGATTCAATCGGTGTTCCTAAAAGTTTCACATCGTATTTTGGCAAAATATTTTGTTCATGAAGCTCAAGGGCTAAGTTTAAACCCGTCTGTCCGCCTAATGTAGCTAACAAACCATCCGGCTTTTCTTTTGCAATAATTTTCTCTACGCAGTCTACTGTTAATGGTTCAAAATAGATTCGATCTGCTACGTGAGTGTCCGTCATAATCGTAGCTGGATTATTATTGATTAAGATAACTTCATAACCTTCTTCTTTTAATGACAAGCATGCCTGAGTTCCTGAATAATCAAATTCTGCTGCTTGCCCAATTACGATTGGTCCTGATCCGATTACTAAAATCTTTTTTAATGTTTGGTCTTTAGGCATATACTTTTCCGCTCCCTACTTGCTGTACTTTCGTCATAAATTCATCAAAGATATACGTGCTGTCACTTGGTCCAGGATGTGCTTCTGGATGATATTGAACCGAAATAACAGGAAGGTCTTTATGCATTAAACCTTCAACCGATCCGTCATTCACATTTTTAAATCGAACGCTTAATGGCGTAGACGTAATCGTCTGTTCATCTACGACATAGCTATGGTTTTGAGACGTCATACACACTTTGTTAGTCGTTAAATCAATTACAGGCTGATTAGCTCCTCGGTGACCGAACGCCAGCTTTTTGGTTTCTGCCCCAAAAGCAAGCCCAATTAACTGATGTCCAAAGCAAATTCCCAAAGTTGGATACGCTGAAATAATTTCTTTTAATTCATCCAGCTGACTGCTTACTTGAGTTGGATCTCCAGGTCCGTTTGATAAGACAATGCCATCCGGCTGCAGCTCTTTTACTTTTGAAGAGCTTGTAGAATAAGGAACAACCGTTACTTTGCACTCTCGATTTAGCAGCTCTTGTAAAATTGATTTTTTATAGCCAAAGTCCATTAATACAACGTGTTTTTCACCGTTTCCGTAAGTAACAGGCTCTTTTGTTGACACTTCTTTTACTACATATCCATCGCATTCAGCAGTAAATGCTGGCGCCTCAGCAGATGCCGAAAAGGCAGATTGCATCGTACCTTCTTTTCGAATTCGTTTTACGACCGCTCTCGTATCCACATGTGTAATAAGCGGAATGTTCCATTTCTTTAAATATTGTTTGAAGCTGTACATCGCTTCGTAATGGAACCCTTCATCTGAACATTCGTATACGACAACGCCTGCTACGTGAGGCTTTTTGCTTTCATAATCTTTCTCATTGATACCATAGTTCCCAATCAAAGGGTACGTAAAGACGATAATTTGATCTTTGTAAGATGGATCAGTCACAACTTCTTGATAACCAGTCATTCCAGTAAAGAAAACAATTTCTCCTTCTGCCTGGTGCGTTGCTGTATGTTCAATGTGTCCGGCGAACGAATCGCCGTTTGCTAAGTGTAAATATCCGTTCATTGTGCATCCCTCTTCGAATAATTATTTATAAAACAGAATTTTTATACAAACATATTCAAAAAAATTTGTATTATGAAGTAATTTTTGTTTGGCTAAACGCTTCTTCAATGATATGAATCGCTTGGTCTAACTCTTCTTTTGTTACAGTTAAAGGCGGCAGCAATCGTACTACATGCGGTCCTGCTCCCAGTGCTAGCAATCCTTTTTCACGCATAGCTGCAAGCAATGCCGACTGATGTTCTCCGCATTCAATTCCAATCATAAAACCTTTTCCGCGAACATCTTTTACAAATGAATAATCTGCTACGCTATTTTTCAAAGCGTTGGTAAAATAAAGGCTTTTTTCTGCAACCTCTGCTAAAAATGCTTCGTTAAAAATAATGTTTAAAGTTGCTTTAGCTGAAGCTAATGCAATTGGATTTCCTCCAAAGGTTGTTCCGTGAGTACCAGGTCCAAACGCTTCTTTGAGATAGCCTTTTCCAATCATCGCACCAACCGGCATTCCGCTTCCTAACCCTTTAGCTGCTGTAATAATATCTGGTGACACATTAAAATGCTGATAGGCAAATGGTTTTCCTGTTCTGCCGATTCCAGTTTGCACTTCATCGACTATAAACAGTGCTTCGTGCTTTTTACACAGCTCTTGAATAGTTAATAAAAATGCTTCGGTTCCTGGAACAACTCCGCCTTCTCCTTGAATGACTTCAACCATAATTGCTGCTACGCTGTCGTCCATTTCCTGTTTTAATGCTTCTTCATCATTGTATGGCACGTAAACAAACTCATTAACAAGAGGACCGAAGCCATCATGAATTTTTGCCTGCCCTGTAGCTGTCATGGTAGCAAATGTACGTCCATGAAATGATTTTGTAAAGGTAATGATTTTATGTTTTTGCGTGTACTTGCGCGCTAATTTAATCGCCGCTTCGTTGGCTTCTGCACCGCTGTTACAGAAGAATACTGCATCACCGTTTGAATGTTCCACAAGCTTACCTGCTACATCTTCTTGAATCGATTGATGAAATAAATTTGACACGTGCCACACTTTATTTAACTGCTCTTCGATCGCTTTTTGAACATCAGGATGACGATGGCCTACGTTACAGACAGCGATACCTGAAATAAAATCTAAATACTCATTTCCTTTGTTATCTATTAATTTTGTTCCTTGCGCCTCTTCCACATGGATATCAAACCGTTGATATGTTGGAAACAATGAACTCATCGCTATCTTCTCCACCTTTTCCACTATATTTAATTGCTGTACCAATCAGCTTTCCTTCCTTATCTAAAAATCCATCAGTTCCGCTAATAATATGAACTTCTTCAAGTAAAGGAGATAACGCATTTACCGCTGATGTCACTTTTGGAATCATTCCGCCGTAAATTACTTTTTCTTCAATAAGTGCATCAATCTCTGACTTTGTAAGTTCAGGAAGCAATGCTCCATCCTTTAATACACCTTTTACATCCGTCACAAACATCAGCTTTTCAGCATTTACTGCTTGTGCAACGGCTCCGGCTGCCACGTCAGCATTAATATTATAGCTATTACCTTCTTCATCGGCTCCAATGGAAGAAATAACCGGAATGTACTGACTGTCAGTTAGTTGTTTTAATAATGTATCGTTTACGCCTTTTACTTCTCCAACGTAACCTAGACGTTCAACATCGATAGCCTCTGCTTTAAGCAAAGATCCATCAATTCCTGATAGTCCTACTGCTTTTAAGTTCGCTTTTTGTAGTTCTTTTACAAGATGCTTATTAACTTTGCCTGCTAATACCATCGTCACAACTTCTAATGCTTCTTTGGACGTTTTTCGAAGCCCATCTACAAATTCCGTTTCAATGTGAAGCTTGGTAAGCGTATCTTGAATATCAGGCCCGCCTCCGTGCACAACAATGATCTGATATCCACTCGCTTTTAACTGCTGAATACTTTCAAAAAAAGCGCTTGTTAACTGATTGATAATGCTGCCTCCGCATTTTACAACGACGATTTTTTCACTGCTCATTTCACTCTCTCCTTACGTTCGATAACTGGCGTTGATTTTCACATAATCGTAAGTCAAATCGCAGCCCCACGCCTTGCCAATTCCATTTCCCTGCTGCAAGTCAACATAGACTTCAACCGTATCATTTTCTAAATAAGCTTTTGCTTCTTCTTCACTAAATGAAACAGGCTGGCTGTTTTTTAGCATTTGGATATCACCTAACGAAACGTTCACTGCTTCTGGATTAAGCGCTACGCCGCTGTAGCCAACTGAACAAATAATTCGTCCCCAATTGGCATCGGCTCCATACATGGCCGTTTTCACTAAGTTCGAGCCTACAATTTGTTTAGCAATCACATTTGCCTCTTCGTTTGTATGAGCACCAGATACGTTTACTTCAATTAGTTTTGTTGCTCCTTCACCGTCGCGTGCAATTTGTTTGGCTAAATCTTCACACGTCAAGCGCAGTGCTTCATAAAATGACGTCCATTCAGGATGATCTGGTGTAAGCGACTGGTGATCAGCTTTTCCATTTGCTAAAACAACAACCATATCATTCGTAGACGTATCACCATCTACTGTAATTTGATTAAAGCTTTTATTTGTAATAGAACCCAGCGCATCTTGTAGTACTGAAGCTTCAACCTTAGCATCCGTTGTGATAAAGCTAAGCATCGTAGCCATATTCGGGTGAATCATACCTGATCCTTTCGCTGTGCCGCCAATCGTAACCGTTTTGCCGTCAATGGCTGTTTGATAGCAAGCTGACTTCATTACGGTATCTGTTGTTAAAATAGCCGTTTGAAATTCTTCTGCTTTTTCTTTGTTCGACGAAGGACTTAATAACCCAATGCCCTTCACGATTTTTTCCATATCTAGAAGCTCTCCAATTACCCCTGTAGAAGCTACCGCTACATGATGAGGTAGAATATTAAGCTTTTCTGCACATGTATTTCGCATTTGGTATGCATCTTTTAATCCTTGTTCTCCAGTACATGCATTTGCACATGCGCTGTTCACAACGATCGCTTGCAGCTTCTGCTCTACTGCTACACTTTCTTTTGTAACAGCTAAAGGCGCTGCTTGGAAAGCATTAAGCGTGTAAACAGCTGCGCAATTAGCTGGCACATCACTTACAATAACTCCTAAATCTTTTTTAGCATAACGTAAACCAGCGTGAACGCCATCTGCTGAAAAACCTAGCGGCGTTACAATTGTACCGTTCTCTATTTTCTTTATCTTTTCTTTCGTTTGTTTAACCGTAATCACTATACGTTCCCTCCTGCTTTTATCGTGATTAGTGATGCTGTGCTTTTATGGGAAGACAGGCAGTAGTCCAATACCCGTTTGCTGTTCAAATCCCATCATGATATTGGCATTTTGAATGGCCTGACCGGCTGCCCCTTTAACTAAGTTATCAATGACAGAAACAATCGTGACACGCTTTGTTCGTTCGTCAAATGCAATACCAATATCGCAATAATTTGATGCACTTACTTCTTTAGTAGACGGAAATTCACCAGCTTTTCGAACGCGAACGAATGGGGAGTTTTGATATGTATCTACATATAGCTGATGAAGCTCTTGTACTGAGCTCTCTTCAGAAAGTTCAGCGTATATCGTACTCATAATCCCTCGCGTCATTGGAACTAAGTGCGTACTGAACGTAACATGGCCAATTTCCTCATCCCACTTTTCTAAAATAGATTCAATTTCTGGGATATGCTGATGCTGATTAACTTTGTATATTTTCATATTTTCATTGATTTCAGCATAATGAGCCATTTGCGAAAGACCACGTCCTGCTCCTGAAATTCCGGACTTTGCATCAATGATAATAGAGTTTGATTTCACCATTTGTTTACTAACGAGAGGAGCTAGCCCAAGCAGTGTAGCTGTTGGATAACAACCCGGGTTCGCAACGAACGTACTGCTTTCAACTTCTTCTGCAAACCATTCCGCTAACCCATACACGGACTGTTGTAAAAACGCTTCGGCTGCAGCAGGCTTTTTGTACCACTTTTCATAAAGAGCTTCTGTTTTTAATCTAAAATCTCCAGATAGATCTACCACTTTTATTCCTTCTTCTATTAATTGAGGTACAAGTTTGCTAGAAACACCGGACGGAGTTGCTGTAAACACTAAGTCTAATTCTTTGGCCATGTTCTTAGGGTTTATATCTTGCAGTGTATATACAGTATTAGAAAGGTGAGGATAAACTTCTGCTAGTTCCATCCCATCCTGAGAGGATGAATAAACTGCATAAACATGAAAATGCGGGTGATTCGCTAACAAACGAATCAGTTCTACTCCTCCATACCCTGTTGCTCCAACAATTCCTACCTTGTATTCTTTCATTTTAAAACTCCTTTTTCCACGTATCTATTTGAATTATTTATCATTATAATACCGTATAAAAATAAAATCAAATGAATATTTAAAAAAACCAACACTTTATTCTATATTTTTAAACGTTTTTATTTATTCATAAGTTTTTATTTTTATAACTATCTTTCTATTTTTGTTTAGAAATTGTTCACAGATAGTTTTGGAAAACACTGGTTGTTTTTGTGTATAATAAGAGTATCGATAAAAATCATCCGTATGACATTTCTTCATACGGCTAGTGGACGTACAGGATATACAGACTGTTCTAACTTAATAGATTAATAAGTAACAGTCGCAAAAATTTTGAGTAAAAGGTGATAACATGATGAACATCACAACGGATTCTTTTTCAAATGAGCTGCAGCAATTTTTTATGGACTTTGATCATAAAATTTCGTTTAAAAAAGGTGACTTTCTCTTTCAAGAAGGTTCACCTTCAACTCATTTATTTTTTATTACTTCTGGAGCTGTACAAGTAAGTAAAGTGACGCCGGAAGGACGCGAACTGACGCTTCAGCTGGCAAGTTCAGGAGACTTAATCGGGGAAGTTATGCTGTTTTGCGGATCTACTCCCCATATGCTTCAAGCAAAAGCCATTGAACCTTGTACAGCGATCAGCATTCAAAAACGGGTGTTAGAAAACGAACTAGCACAATACCCTGCTCTTTCCATGGAGTACATGAAGTGGATGGGACTTCAAATTAAGCGAATGCAGACAAAGTTTAGAGACTTAATTCTAAATGGAAAAAAAGGAGCTCTCTATTCTACTCTGATTCGCATGTCCAATAGTTTTGGGGTAATGAAGCCAAATGGTATTTTATTAAACGTAACGTTGACAAATCAAGAGATCGCTAATCTATGCGGGACATCCCGAGAAGTGGTCAATCGTATGCTCGCTGAGTTGCGAAAAAATGAAGTAATCTCAATGACAGATGGAAAAATTATCATTCATAAGCTCTCTTTTTTAAAGAAAGAAATAGACTGTGAAGACTGCCCTGTGGAATTGTGCAGAATTGAATAAGAAAAAAAGCCATCGTTGATGGCTTTTTTTCTTATTGAACACCTAATGCAATTTTAGCGTAGCGCGTCATGCGATCTTTATCCCATGGCGGGTTAAATGTGATATTCACTTCTACATTTTCTACTTCTTCAAGAGAAATTAATTGTTTTTTCACTTGTTCGCCAATCACACCCGCTAGCGGGCACCCAATAGAAGTTAACGTCATCGTCACGATAACCGTGTTGTTTTCTTCCATTTCCACCCCGTAAACTAAGCCTAAATTTACGATATCAACGCCAAGCTCTGGATCAATTACTTCTTCTAGTGATTCCATGATTTTATCTTCTAACTGTTTATCCATATTCATTCTCCTTTCTTTTACTTCCGTAATTATCTTCACGTATTAAATATACCCTTAAACAATTTATCGTAAGCAATCAATAACTATGTCTTACACCGTAACAAGACAACTTTTGCATGTCAATCGTTCTGCTTTGCTCATAAGGAAAAGTTGTGTAAAATATGGGAATACAAGCATGAATATTAGTAGAATTCAATATAATCGTATAACTACTTCAATTTAAAAGGAGCCCTATATGAGAAACGATCAACACTTAATCGCCTTAGATCTGGATGGAACATTGTTAACGAATGAAAAAACCATTTCACCTAAAACAAAACGGGTGTTAGAAAAAGCCAAACAAGA
The DNA here is from genome assembly GCF_038005965.1 of Priestia sp. FSL W8-0524. Classification (NCBI taxonomy): domain Bacteria; kingdom Bacillati; phylum Bacillota; class Bacilli; order Caryophanales; family Bacillaceae; genus Priestia; species Priestia sp. FSL W8-0524. The sequence goes on along the minus strand of NZ_JBBOUG010000001.1, from coordinate 374,414 downwards.
CGGACATATTGTAATGATTGCAACTGGAAGACCTTATCGTTCCAGTGCTATGTATTACAGCGAATTAGATTTATCCACGCCTATCGTAAACTTTAACGGAGCGCTTGTCCATCATCCCCTTCAGCCTGATTTTGGCACGCATCACGAACCTTTAAATCGCCGAACTGTTCATGACATTGTGACAGCTATGCAAGACTATCGCATCAACAATATCATGGCAGAAGTACAAGATGATGTGTATCTTCATTTTGAAGATCGAAAATTAATGGATGTACTCAGCCTAGGGGATCCTAAATTACAAACGGGTGATTTGCGTCATACGCTGCAGCACGATCCAACGTCTATTTTAATTCACGCAGATGAAGAACATGTACAAGATATACGCTCTCACCTTTCAGATGTTCATGCAGAAGTACTAGAACATAGACGCTGGGGAGCACCTTGGCATGTCGTTGAAATTGTAAAAAAAGGACTTAATAAAGCTGTAGGTCTTGAGCGCGTAGCTAATCATTATCAAATTCCTCGCGAACGAATTATTGCATTTGGAGATGAAGACAATGATTTTGAAATGATTAAATTTGCAGGACACGGTATCGCCATGGAAAATGGTATTAGCGAATTAAAGCAGCTAGCGCGTGAAGTAACAAAATCGAATGAAAATGATGGTATTGCTTATTATTTGGAAAAAACGTTAAATTTATAACTTAGCTTTTTTTGAAAAGCAAGGTAAATTTTTATCGCTATCATTTTTTTTATTTAGCACACACTATAACCGACACTTCTTAAGGTGTCGGTTTTATTTATATTACGAGGAGGAATTTATGATGGGCAGAGGCAATCGATCAAAACGTTTTGTGAAACAAGGTGCAGACGCAGTTCAAAAACATGATGAACGAATTCCTTATCATATGACTATGGCGGAGGCAGAAGCATTTCAAGCTCACCAGCGCCAAACTCCTCATGGAGGACAGTAACTTATGAAAAATTCACTTTTTGGTCAAGTAAAAGATGCGATTCGAAACGCAGTATCCGGCCATTCAGAAGATCAGCTTCATCGTCAAAAGCACGGCAACGGTGAACTTGATATTTCAGAAGGCGTATTAAATAGTATTGCTTCTAACGCTTCTCCTGAGGAGCAAGAGCAGCTGAAGCAATTCCAAAACTCATTGCATCAAGCGTATGATACAGATGGAGAATCACATTCAAAAGAGAAAAGCGCAGACATTACGTCCGATACGCTGTCTCATATCGTTCAGAATGCTTCTTCCGAAGAGAAGGCACAGCTTGAACAGCTTCAAAGCACTTTAGAAGGCGGTCAGTCTCACGCTCACGGTGAAGCTCACACGTCCAGTGAAAGCGTGGCAGCTGATATATTGTCTCATGCACAGCAAAATGCTTCTCCTGAAGAAAAGAGCCAGCTTGAACAGCTTCAAAGCACTTTAGAAGGCGGTCAGTCTCACGCTCACGGTGAAGCTCACACGTCTAGTGAAAACGTGGCAGCTGATATGCTGTCTCATGCACAGCAAAGCGCTTCTCCTGAAGAACAAGCTCAGCTTCAACAGCTTCAGAATACATTGGGAGCTGCTGGTCAAAATCATCAAACGTCTCAGGCTCATACGTCTGCAGCTTCTGATGAAAACATTGCAGCTGATATGCTGTCTCATGCGCAGCAAAATGCTTCTCCTGAAGAACAAGCTCAGCTTCAAGAACTTTCTAATGACTTAAAAGGCACACATTAATAAAAAAGAGTCCAGGTAATGAATACCTGGACTCTTTTTAATCTTTGCGAAACAAACCAAAGATTCCCGTTGTTTGAACGATATTAGTAAATGCCTTAGGATCCACCTCTTTAATTACTCGTTCCAAGTCAAATAATTCATACCTAGTTAAAACAATCATTAGCATTTCTTTATCTTCGTTTGTGAAGCCTCCTTTAGCCGGTACCGCCGTAATCCCTCGCACGAGTTTGGCATGAATCGCCTTTCTTAGCTCCACTCCTTTTTTCGTTACGATCATTGCTGTGAGTTTGACATGACGCGTATGAATAACATCAATGACGCGAGTGGTCGTATAAAGCGTCACAAGCGTATAAAGTGACTTCTCAGCACCATATAAAAGACCTGCTAGCACGATAATAATTGCATTTAATATGAACATATAAGTGCCAATTGGTCGGTCTTTTACTCGGGACAAAATCAGGGCAATGATATCGAGCCCACCAGTTGAAGCTCCAAATTTCAACGTAATTCCTACCCCTACCGCTAAAATAACGCCTCCAAAAACTGCATTAAGGATGATGTCCTTAGAAAGTGCTTGAATAGGAATAATTCCAAGAAACAAAGTTGTTGCAGCAACGCTGATAAAACTGTAAACAGTAAATGACTTCCCCACTTTTTTCCACCCTAAAATAGTTACAGGAATATTTAACAACAACAGCAGCACTCCAGTGGAAATAGTAAAAGGAGTGTAATCTGTCACGATACTCGAAACAAGCTGTGCTACTCCCGTAAAGCCGCTCGAATATACATTAGCAGGTATCAAAAACAAGTTGAGCGCAAGCGCATTCAATAATGCTCCTACTAAGACGACTATCGCTTTTTTTGTTTCAAGCCACATATTCAAATGACCGACCTCCGCTTTTTAAAACTTCTTACTTCCTTATACCCATTTATAAAATGAATAAAGTCAGCATCTTTAAAATAGTTAGTACATATAGTATGTACGATTTGGCAGAATTAAAAAAACTTATTCAAAAATTGTATTTTCCTCCAAGTGCTTATACACTAATACTATGTCGTATATAACGCTTTTCAATGTTTATACATCAAACTCATTTCATATTTTATAAATGCAATTAGGAAGGTGACATTTATGTCAATTAAACTTTTAACCGATAGTGCAAGCGATTTGCCTTTATCCTTTTTTCAAGAAAATAACGTTGGCTTTTTACCGCTTCGCGTAAGCTTGGATAATCAAGAATTTTTAGATCTACAAACGATTGAACCAGCTTCTGTCTACGAAGCCATCCGTAAAGGCAAGATGCCGAAAACGTCTCAAGCGGCTCCAACTACTATGTATGAAGTCTTTGAGAACATAGCTAAATCAGGTGATTCGTGCATTTATTTAGCTTTTTCTTCGGAATTGTCCGGTACATATCAAACAGCAATGATGATTCGAGAAGAACTCCTAGAAAAGTATCCCGATTTCCAATTAGAAATAATCGATACGAAATGTGCATCTCTTGGCCAGGGAGTAGTTACTTATTATGCAGCACAATTATTACACCAAAACCTCTCGCTAGTAGAAATGACAGAAAAAATAAAGCAATACGCTCTGCATATGGAGCATATTTTTACGGTTGATGACTTGGATTTTCTTGCTCAAGGAGGCCGCGTGAGCAAAGCTTCTGCTTTTGTAGGAGGTCTGCTTAATATTAAGCCGCTGCTTCATGTGGAAGATGGAAAATTGATTCCAATCGAAAAAATCCGCGGCCGTAAAAAAGTATTTAAACGCATGCTTGACGTGATGGAAGAGCGAGGAAAAAATCTCTCTTCTCAAACCATTGGAATTAGCCATGGAGATGATTTAGAAACAGCTCTTCAGCTGAAAGAGATGATTCAAGAACGTTTTGGCACCAAACATTTTATTATTAATATTATTGGTGCAGCCATAGGTTCTCATTCTGGCCCAGGGACAATTGCAGTCTTCTTTTTGAACGAAACCATCGAATAATTTAAAGAGGTCAGGGCATTCTAAAGGTACGATCAAAAAGGGGTGTATCACAATGCCAAAAACGAGCGATAACGATAAAAAAGCAAAAGATAATAACGCAAAGCTTCACGAAAAGAATCTGCAAGCTAAGCACAACCGTGAGCTTGGAAAACATTCATTTTCTAAAAAAACTGATCACTTATAAAAAGAAGCCGCTGAATTTTCAGCGGCTTCTCCTTTTAGTTTTCTTCTTTTTTAAAATATGTCCATCCTTCTTCTTGATAAACTTTTCCTTCTTTCATCAATTTACCAAGCGCACGTTTGAACGCAGCTTTACTCATATTAAAGCGCTCACGAATATCTTCTGGATAGCTTTTATCCCAAAATGGCATAACGCCACCGCGGCTTTCCATGTAATCGTATAGTACTTGTGCATCTTCATCCATGCTTTCTTGTTTGCGCGGAAGAAGCGATACGTTTAGCGTTCCGTCTTCTTTTACATTAATGACGCGGCCAGTTACATGCGTACCAAGCTTCGGTTCTTTACGTCTTTCGCTTTCGTGAATAAATCCAACATATCCTTCATCTGTCATAATAAATGAACCTACGCGCAGGACACGGTAGATATATCCGCTCACTTCACGATTAAAAAGTTCAGGTGGAGCATCTAAGGCCATTGCTTTCATCACATCGTCTGTAGCAATTTTCCCGTACATCTTACCGCGCTTTGAAATCTTCATCGTACAGTAAACTTTGTTTCCAACTTCTGGCCACAGCTCTTCTAGCGCAGGTAAATCTGTTGAACCAATTAACATATCTTTGTTCATGCCGATATTTACAAACACGCCTAAACCCGGATTAACATCTACGACTTCAACCCACTCATAGACACCTTCTTCAACAAGGGGTAAGTGCATCGTTGCCGTTAAGCGGTCGTGCTGATCAAGGTATAGAAAAACTTCTACTTCTTCTCCTTCAGCAAGTTCTCTTGTTGTTTCATTTTTATGTAGCAAAATTTCTTCTTCACCTTCTGCTAACATATAACCAATCGGCGTTTCGCGGTTTACTGTTAAATACGCTTTCATCCCAGCTTCTACATTCATCGTTCTATCCATCCTTTATATAAATTAGTAGTGATTGTTCCTTCACCACATACCTTCTCACTTTGCATCAAACAGCATTTCAAATTTCAAATCAACTAAAATGCATGCATTGTTTAAAAAAGCTGCTTCTATAGCTTACAACAAAAAGCATAACTTGTATTGTATCAATTACCGGCTCTCTATTCAATATCAGTTGTATACAGTTTGTGTTTTATTTATAATAAAAGAACAAACTCTTTACATATGGAGGTTATTATGGCTAAAGATAGTTCATTTGACGTTGTGTCACAAGTTGATTTATCAGAGGTAACAAACGGCATTACCATGGCAACAAAGGAAATTAAAACCCGCTATGATTTTAAAGGCAGTAAAAGCGAAATCTCGCTCGAAAACGAAGAGCTTGTTCTTATTTCTGATGATGAATTTAAGCTTGAACAGTTAAAAGACGTACTGATTTCTAAGCTCATCAAACGCGGCGTACCTACACGCAATATCTCCTACGGTAAAATTGAAAATGCTTCTGGAGGAACGGTTAGACAGCGCGCTAAGTTAATTCAAGGTATCGACAAAGACAACGCTAAAAAGCTAAATACAATTATTAAAAATACCGGTTTAAAAGTAAAAAGCCAAATTCAAGATGATCAGCTTCGCGTAAGCGGTAAAAATCGTGATGACCTGCAGCAAATTATTTCAGCTATTCGCAGCGCTGATTTACCTATTGACGTACAATTTATTAATTACCGCTAAAAATGGATGCCCCCGGCATTCATTTTTTCTTTTAAAGCCTTTTTTATCCGTTTAGGCTTATCCCTATGCATAGATACACTCTCTTAACAAATACTAGTATACGCTTACATACTCATATTAATTAAGGAGTGTATACTAATGAATCAAAATCAAAAACAAAACTTCCCTCCTCAGCATCAGCAAACTCAGCCAGGTATTGAGAAAGATATGCATCCAGTCCCTACCTCTATCGCTCCAGACTATAAGGCAAGCGGAAAATTACAGAATAAAGTAGCCGTTATCACCGGAGGAGACAGCGGGATTGGACGTTCTGTCGCTTATCATTACGCGAAAGAAGGCGCAAATGTTGTCGTAACCTATCTGAATGAACATGATGATGCAAATGAAACTAAAAAACAAGTTGAACGAATGGGGGCTTCTTGTTTGTTGCTTGCTGGTGACATAGGAGATGAGCATTTTTGTCAAGAAGTCGTCTCAAAGGCCATTCAGACTTTCGGAAAAATAGACATTTTAGTCAATAATGCAGCTGAACAGCATCCTCAAAAAAGCATTACGGATATCACCACTGAACAGCTTACCCGTACGTTTCAAACGAATATTTTTTCAATTTTTCATTTAACCAAAGCTGCATTGCCTCATTTAAAACAAGGAAGCGCGATTATTAACACAACTTCTGTGACAGCTTATCATGGGCATGACCAATTAATTGATTACTCTTCAACCAAGGGTGCTATCGTGGCTTTCACACGTTCTTTGTCAGCTTCACTCGCAACAAAAGGCATTCGCGTAAACGGCGTAGCTCCAGGACCTATTTGGACACCTCTTATTCCGTCTACGTTCGACGAACAGCAAGTTGCAACATTTGGGTCTAACACACCTATGAAACGAGCAGGACAGCCTTCTGAGCTCGGAGCGGCCTATGTATATTTGGCAAGCTCTGATTCTTCTTATATGTCCGGGCAAGTCCTTCACATTAATGGAGGATCCATTGTAAACGGATAACATTTCTCTTCGGTCATTCATTTATTTTTCTATGGAAACACTATCAGAATTCAGCTATTTTTGTTTAAATAGAGATATGAACACCGCTAAAGGAGAGTATTTGAATGACCGATACATTAAGCACTCTTAAACATATATATGAAACCATTTTAAATAAAGTCGATGCCGGTATCCATGCGGTCGATGAAACAGGAAAAACCATTATTTACAATGAAAAGATGACAAAGATGGAGCTGATGGATGAACAAGACGTTTTACATAAAAACTTGTTAGATGTGTTTATGTTCAAAGAAAATCAGCAAAGCACACTTGTACAGGCGCTGCAAAAAGGAAAAGAAACGGTTAACGTCAAGCAAACGTATTTCAACAATCAAGGACAAGAAATCACGACGATTAATAATACCTTCCCTATTTTAAAAAACGGTGTCATTCAAGGAGCGGTTGAAATTGCTCAAGACGTGACGAAACTAGAGCGTCTAATCCGGCAAAACATTAGGCAAAAAGGAAACACACGCTTTACGTTTGATAGCATCATCGGAAGCAGTCAAGCCGTTCACGATGTTATTGAAGACGCTAAGCGCGCCACTAGAACTCCTTCTTATGTCTTAATTATTGGAGAAACAGGCACGGGGAAAGAACTGTTTGCCCAAAGCATACATAATGGCAGCAGCCGCTCTTCCGCTCCTTTTATTTCACAAAACTGCGCTGCGCTACCGGATAATTTAATTGAAAGCCTTTTGTTCGGTACGAAACGCGGAGCTTTTACAGGTGCAATGGATAATCCTGGTCTTTTCGAACAAGCGCAAGGAGGCACATTACTGCTAGATGAAATCAACTCGTTGAATCCAAATCTGCAGGCTAAGCTTCTTCGAGTACTGCAAGAAAAAACCGTACGAAGAATTGGGGATACAGTAGACAAACCGGTGAACGTTCGAGTCATCGCGAACATGAATGAAGACCCAATCGATGCGATTGCAGAAAATCGATTACGTAAAGACTTATATTATCGACTTGGCGTCGTGACGCTTTTTATTCCTCCTCTTCGTGAACGAAAAGAAGATATTATTGAATTAACAAAGTTTTTCATCAAAAAATACAATGATTTGTTTCAGATGAATGTAAAAACCGTAGATCACCAAGTCATGTCTTCTTTTCTCTCTTATGACTGGCCAGGAAACGTACGGGAATTAGAGCACATTATTGAAGGTGCAATGAACTTGGTGATGGATGAAGATGTTATTCACTATTCTCACCTTCCTTTTCAATACAGAACAAAGTTCCAGCTAAAGCAGCATGAACATTTTGAAGATAAAACAAGCGGTGAAGCACCCTCTTATCCAAGCGCTTTTCACCCTCCTCTTCCTTTAAAGGAACAGCTGTTAGCGTTTGAAGCAGAATGTATTAAACAAACGCTTGAACAACACAACCACAACATCTCAAAAAGCGCTAAGATACTAGGGCTGACTAGACAAAGCTTGCAGTATCGTATGAAACGATTAAGCATCCGATCTAAATAAAAAAGAAGTGCACTGTGCACTTCTTTTTTATTTTGCTTTATAAACCGGTGAATCCGATTGTTTTTGATTAATATTTTTCTTGATTCCTATGTGATAATACACGTAGAGTACAACAATTAAAGGAACCCCGCAGTAAAGACCAATTCGTTGATCTGGGATAAAAATTAAGCTGATTAATACAAGTCCATACAAACAAAAACCTAGAATAGGCACAAACGGATAAAGCGGCGTTTTAAATTTAAGCTCCTTTACGTCTCCTCCTTCCGCTAAAAAACGACGGCGGAACATAAATTGAGAGGCACAAATGGACATCCAAACAATAATGGTCACCATTCCTGAAATCGAAATAAACCAAAGATATACGGTTTCGGCAGCCACGACGCTTGTAATCAGCGAGCACCCTGAAATAATCATCGTCACAATTAATGCGTTAATTGGAACACCTTTTGAAGACAACTTCTTCAAAGGTTTTGGTCCCATATTATTGTTTGACAGTGACCAAAGCATACGAGAAGCAGCGTAGACCCCGGAGTTCGCCACGGATAACACAGCTGTTAAAATGACAAAGTTCATGATATCCGCTGCATATGGAATGCCAATTTGATCTAATACGGCCACAAACGGACTTTCAATAACTCCCGCTGTTTTATATGGAAGAATAGAGACTAACACAAACATAGCTAACACAAAGAAAAACAGCGTTCTCCAAATGACGTTTCGAATGGATCTCGGCAACGTTTTCTCAGGGCTTTCACTTTCTCCTGCTGCAATGCCGACAAGCTCCGTTCCTTGAAACGAAAAGTTAACCGTTACTAAAGTTAATAGAACTGCCAGTATCCCATTTGGAAAAAGACCTGCGCCTTGGGTAAAATGCGAAAGAAACGGTGCGGATTCTCCTCCTTTAAAGTCGATAAAACCAAAAACAGCAGCTCCTCCAATTAAAATAAATAGAATGATAGCGGTAACTTTAATGCTCGAAAACCAAAATTCAGTTTCAGCATAGCTTCGAGCGGAAAGAGCGTTAATTAAAAACGTAATGACGCCAAAAATTAAGCACCATGACCATACAGGTACATCAGGAAACCACCTTTGCATTAAAATTCCTGCTGACGTAAATTCAAGCCCTGTCGTATTTGCCCAGCTAAACCAGTATAGCCATCCAATCATAAAGCCAGTAGAAGGTCCTAAAAATCTTGTAGCGTATTCTTGAAAGGAACCTGAAACCGGCATGGCTACGGCTAGCTCTCCTAAACAAAGCATAACTAAGTACATGAGAAAGCCGCCTATTATATAAGCAAGAATGGCTCCTCCAGGGCCTGCCTGGCTAATAGTAAAACCCGAACCTAAAAATAGTCCTGTCCCAATCACGCCTCCTAACGCTATCATAAATAAATGTCTGCTTTTCATTGTTCTCTGTAATTGGTTTTGTTCTGTATGTCTATTCATCGGTACCTCCATTCTTCATTTTCTTATATGGTGTTTGTACAAGCATGACCACTTTTTAATATATGAAGAGTTGTTTCTTGAATCAACTTAGGAAGGACGCCGAACGAATAAGGCTTGTACACTCGCTCTGTCCACTTATGGCCGTCTTTTCCATATACCCCCATATTAATGGACGGAATATTTAACTCTCGAATTTCACGGAAAGGAATCGCACCTGCAATACCCCACCCCGGAAAGTTACGTGTAAAAGCATCAATTTCCTCATCTGTCTCGTGAAGAGATAAAAAACTGCCATCCGCTAGATAGGGGAAGAATTTTTTAAATTGAAACGTCTCTCCCGTCTGGTTTCCAACCTTCTCCACCGCCGCTTGTAAGGTATAAAGAAGCTGCTGATCTCTGCTTTCGTCTTTCTTCAAGTGATTATGAGGCAAGTAAGGCGGTGCAAAAAAGACAATTACACGCGGACTTTGATGCGGATCTAGCTTTTGAAGTTCTTCGATTACTTTAAAGCATCTTGTTCTAAGTTCTAAATGCGCATACTGTTCGAAAGCTCGTTCAATACAACCATGAGTATTTATTCCTTTTTGATCTAATTCTTCCAGGTAATCTTCCAAACTCACAACATCCACTTTCCAAGACAAGTTTCGCTTTGGTAAATTCGTTCTTTGAACAAAAAGTTCGTAATAATCAGAAAGTTTTCCCTCTACTTTTTCACATGCTTCGATTGATAATCCAATTAATTGACTCATCACTTCTTTTGCCGTTCGTTCGTAGATGAAATAGTTAAAATACAAATGACTGCTTACAGCGGTTTGCACATTATAAGCCTCTTTACTGTCTCGTTGATACAGGCAAGAAGGCGGCAGTACCAGCTCTCCTTCAATATTTTCAGCCAGGTTAATATTGTTATGGATGCTTCTCGTAATCTCAGATGCAATCAAATTAGGATCTATGCCAGCAAGCGTATCTCCTACATGCACTTCCCTTCCGTAAATATAAAAACATGGAAGCAGCTTCCCAGCGGCTCCTGTATAAATATAGCGCGTGGAATCTCCATCGTAAAGAGGTGTAATAAAGTCGGTATTAATCGCTGCTGTATACGAAAGATTTTTTTCTTTTTTCAAACGGTTCAGCTCAGAAACAGCAGAAATAATTCCAGCATGCTGGCTTTCCTCATCAGGATTAACCATAAAAAGCACGTTTCCTTCTAATTGATCTCGATGCTTAGTAAAATGCAGCACATTGGCTAAGTGTACAGCAATTCCACTTTGCATATCAACGCTTCCTCTTCCGAACATCCATTCACCTGATTGAGCATCTCGCTGTACATCTTCATTAATGTTATGCATAGAGAAATAGCGCTGAAGCGCTTCTGGATCTAACGCTATATCTTTTAATGAACCAAAATCTTCAATGCCAACCGTATCTAAGTGAGCGTGATAAATAATTGTTTGAGCATTTTTTTGGCTGCCTTGAATAAAAGCAAATACATTTTTTCTGCCTAGCGTATCGCCATTAATTTTCTGTTCCCAGACGTGAAGCGGATTGTCTTTGAAATAAGGAAAACTTTGAAGCGTATTTTTAATAAAATCAGCAATCTTTACTTCGCCGCTTGTCCCATTGATACTTTTGATTTTCACTAACGCTTGTGTTAAACATTCAACTTGCTCTTCAATGCTTAGCCGTGAGAGTTGGGTATACACTTCTATTCCTCCTGCCTATCAAATAAAAACTTCATTTAGCTGCATATGAATAAAAGTAGTACGATATATACATATCGTACTACTTTTATTTATTTTAAACCGATTACTCAGCAAATACTTTTTCAATTCGTTCAATTGCCCAGTCTAACTCTTCTTTTGAAATCGTTAACGGCGGAGCAAAACGAATAACCGTACTGTGCGTTTCTTTACAAAGCAAACCTTGGTCTTTTAATTTTTCACAATAAGGACGAGCCTCTTCGTGTAATTCTACCCCGATGAATAGACCGCGGCCGCGCACTTCTTTCACAACTGGATTGCTTAAGCTTTGGAGCTTCTGTTTGAAATAAGAACCTAATTCTAATGAACGCGCTGGAAGTTCCTCGTCTTCAATTACTTCCAAAGCAGCTAATGATACGGCACAAGCAAGCGGGTTTCCGCCAAACGTTGAACCATGAGAACCAGGGTTAAAGACACTTAAAATGTCTTCGTTAGCAACTACGCAAGAGATAGGGAAAACTCCTCCTCCAAGCGCTTTACCTAAAATCAGCATATCTGGTTCTACGCCTTCCCAATCACAAGCAAACATTTTGCCTGTACGCGCTAAGCCGACTTGGATTTCGTCCGCAATAAATAACACATTATGTTCTTTACATAAGTCAGCTGCAGCTTTTAAGAAGCCTTCTGGAGGTAAAACGATACCTGCTTCGCCTTGAATTGGCTCAATTAAAAATGCGGCCGTATTTGGTGTAATAGCGGCTTTTAACGCTTCTAAATCACCGTAAGGAATCGTTTGAAGCCCTGGAAGCATCGGTCCAAAACCACGTTGATATTCTGCTTCGGATGATAATGAAACAGCTGTCATTGTACGACCGTGGAAGTTGCCCACACATGCGATGATTTGTGCTTGATTTTCAGCAACACCTTTCACATCGTAAGCCCAGCGGCGTGCAGCTTTAATGGCTGTTTCAACCGCTTCTGCTCCCGTATTCATTGGCAGAGCCATATTTTTATTTGTTAATTTACAAATCTTTCCATACCATGGACCAAGCTGATCATTATGAAACGCTCGTGACGTTAACGTTACTTTATCAGCTTGACGTTTTAATGCTTCAATAATTTTCGGATGACGATGTCCTTGGTTAACAGCGGAATACGCGCTTAGCATATCCATATATTTATTATTTTCTGGATCGTGTACCCATACGCCTTCTGCTTTTTCAATTACAATCGGCAGCGGATGATAGTTATGTGCCCCAAACTTTTCTGTTTGCTCAATAATTTTCACCGTTTTTTGTGTTTCAGTTGTCATATTTATTCCTCCTTATTTTCCAATTAAAATGTTTCAGATGTTGTTTTTGCTTGCATGTGAAGAACTAGATAATCCGGTCCCCCTGCTTTTGAATCCGTTCCTGACATATTAAATCCGCCAAAAGGCTGGTACCCTACAATCGCTCCTGTACATCCTCTGTTAAAATACAGGTTTCCAACATGGAACTCTTCACGGGCGCGTTCAATATGCTCGCGGTTATTTGATAATAAAGCGCCTGTTAATGCATATTCTGTATTGTTTGCAATCTCCATCATATGATCAAAATCTCGCGCTTTAGAGAATGCTACTACCGGACCAAAAATTTCTTCTTGCATGAGACGAGCTTTTTCATCTACATCCGCAAAAATAGTTGGCTGAATAAAGTATCCAGTTGAATTGTCTGCTTCTCCTCCCGCAACGAGACGCCCTTCTTCTTTTCCAATTTCAATATACGATAATACTTTATTGTACGAAGCCTCGTGAATAACAGGTCCCATATAAGTCGAAACTTCTTCCGGGTTGCCAACAGTTAATGTTTTTGTTAGCGCAACTGCTTTTTCAAGCACTTCATCATATACATCTTGATGCACAACAGCACGAGAACCTGCGGAGCACTTTTGCCCTGCAAAACCAAATGCAGAATATACGATTGAAGAAGCTGCTAAATCAAGATCAGCATCTTTGTCTACAACCACCGTGTCTTTTCCGCCCATTTCAGCTATAACACGTTTTAGCCATTTTTGCCCCGGCTGTACTTTTGCTGCTCTTTCGTAAATGCGGCAACCCACTGCACGCGAGCCGGTAAATGAAACAAAGCGTGTTTTTGGATGTTCCACTAAGTAGTCACCAATTTCAGGTGTAGCACCAGGAATAAAGTTTAATACGCCTTTTGGTAATCCTGCTTCTTCCATTACTTCTACAAATTTCGCTGCTACTACAGGAGTGGCATCAGCTGGTTTTAATAAAATCGTATTTCCGGTGACAATAGCTGCTACTGCCGTTCCAGCCATAATAGCTAACGGGAAGTTAAATGGTGAAATAATAATACCTACGCCAAGCGGAATATAATTGTACTGATTATACTCACCGTCTCGACTCTGTACTGGAGAACCGTCTTTTAACGTCAGGACTTGACGTGCATAGTACTCTAAAAAATCAATTGCTTCTGCTGTATCAGCATCTGCTTCGTTCCAAGGCTTTCCTGCTTCTTTTACAAGATAACTAGAAAATTCATGCTTTCTTCGACGAATGATGGCCGCTGCGCGGAAAAGAATATCTGCTCGGTGTTCTACTTTCCACTTTTTCCACGTTTCAAAAGCTTTTAGAGCTGACTGCATTGCTTGCTCTGCTAGATCTTTATTTACTGTAGATACATATCCAATTACTTCTTTTATGTTTGCTGGGTTAACAGACGTAATTTTCTCTTCGGTCTCCACTTTTTCACCGTTGATTACAAGTGGATACGTCTTGCCAAGCTGTGTATTCACATATGTTAATGCTTCTTGAAATGCCTGTTTATTGTTTTCGTCCTTAAAATTTGTAAATGGTTCATGAGAATAAGAAACTACCATGATATATGCCTCCTAGTATGCAAATCTTTGTTTACTTTATAGTTATGCAAGTAGCGTGCCAACTTTTAATAAAACTTTACAGCCTCTTTATCATCAAGGCTTTCACTACTTATATCATTCTTTCTTTTTGATAAAAGAAAAAATAATTGGCATATGTATATTTTTTTGGCGCTTAAAATGCCAATTTTTTTTGCGTAAAGAGGATGTTGAGACATACCTAAATCAATTCAATCTAAAAACGAAAAAATCCGAACGAGTTTGATTCTCCATCAAGAATCAAACTCGTTCGGATCTTCCTTCAACTACACTACTTTTGTCTCAGCCTCTTTCTATTTGTGTATTACGTTATCTTTTCGTCATTTGAATGGTTTTGCAGGACTGTCTTTTAATCATTTTGTGAGGAACGCGCACTTGTTCTGCAACAGCATATGGCGTTTCAATCTGCTTAATCAAGCAGCTTACAGCCTGATAACCAAGTTCAAAAATATTAATATCAATTGATGTAAGAGCTGGTCTAGCCATTTCAGCGATTAAGACATTATTAAAACTGACAATAGAGATGTCTTCAGGAACCGAAATTCCCATTTCATCCAATGTATTTAAAACACCTAATGCCATTAAGTCATCTGCTACTACTAGAGCCGTTGGACGTTCTTTTAGAGATAAAAGTTCGCAAACAGCTTCTTTTCCTCCCTTCTGTAGAAATTCTTCATGAATCACATACTCATCCCGGTAAGGAATGTTTGCTTTTTGAATCGCTTTATCATAGCCTGTTAAACGGTCAATGGTAACGACTAATTCAAGACTTCCACCAATAAAAGCAATACGCTCATGACCAGATTCAATTAAATATTCCGTCGCTTCTTTTCCAGCTTTAAAATTGTCGTTATCAACAAACGTGATGCTTTCACTATGCTTAAACGGCTTTCCAATAACTACAAACGGAACGCTCTGTTCTTGCAAATAAGAAAGCACTTGATCATCAACTTTGGAGTACAGCAAAATTAATCCATCCACTCGTCTTCCCTGTACCATTTGAACAACTTCTGCAAAAATCTCTTCTTCCGTTTCTCCAGTTGACATATAAATCGCTCTTTTGTTTTCGTGAGCTCCGGTGCTGATTCCTCTTAGCACTTCTGGGAAGAATGGATTTTGAAACACCTTGTCTGCTGAGCTCGGCATCACTAGGCCGACTGCCTCTGTCGTTTGATTTGCTAGACTTCGCGCAATAATATTTGGGTGATAACCAAGTTCTTTCATAGCCGATCGCACGCGCTGTTTTGTTTTTTCACTAATTCTTGAGCTGTCTGCAATGACGCGAGATACCGTCGAAGGGGCTACATTTGCTAAATTTGCCACATCTTTTATTGTTACACCCATAATTCCACCTCTTAATTATGTTTTCTTCATTACTACTTATCCAATATAGTTTGACAACTACGACGCGCTGTCCTTTTTATGAGATTGAGAAATTTTCTTTTCTTTTCTTCTTTTTGACGATGCTTTGTACAAAAAGATGCCAAATCCCGTATAAACAGCGGCAACCGCTGCGATATATCCTATATTGAGCCCTGACTTTTTCACTACTTTATATACATTTGTCGTCTCAGGCTCCAATGAAATGTTGTATACATCGTCAACTGGTCGTATAATTCCTTCCGTTATTAACCCTCTTAGTTCATTTTCTTTTCCAACTTTTTTAAGCGGGACATTAATGGCTGACGTTTCCTTTGTATTATTAATCACCACAAACGTCGTTTCGTCCTTATACCTTCTCTTGTATACGGCCACACCTTTTTGCTCAGACACAATGGTAAAGCTTCCTTTTCGAAGAGAAGGCGATTTCGCTCTAAGTTCAGCCAGTTTTTTTAAATGATCTATAATATCGGGATTAGCTAAAAAATTCATCATGCCATAATTTTCTGCTCCCTTTCCCCCATTCAGCGCAATTTCTGTTCCATAAAAAACGATCGGTACACTCGGCGAAGTATAAAGGTAGGAAAGCCCTTGCTTTGTTCGGGCTCCAGGATGGTTTTCACTCTTTAATGCTTTTGCTGTAAAACGTGTGCTATGAACATCATCTAAAAAATTGGCTAAAGGCAAATTACTTCCTTTTTCCCACTTGTCATACAACATTTTCTGCGGACGATTAGTACCGCTAAACGTAGCAGCAGTGGCTTCGGCTAGCGTTCTATCTACAAGCAAATCCATTCCTAATGAATCAGCCTGCTCACTTTTTTTTAATGAATGCCCGTTTATTTCTCCTATTAATAGAAAGGAAGGATCCATGCTTTTTAACGTCTGAGAAAAAGATGAAATAAATGCAGAAGGAGCTTGATCGATATCTTTAACGTAATATCCGTCAATATCTGTTTGTTTGCTCCACCAGGCAGCATTTTTAATAAGGTATTTCTGCACGGCGCTTTCTTTTAAGTTAAGGTGAGGCAATGCTTTAATTA
This sequence comes from Priestia sp. FSL W8-0524, assembly GCF_038005965.1. Classification (NCBI taxonomy): domain Bacteria; kingdom Bacillati; phylum Bacillota; class Bacilli; order Caryophanales; family Bacillaceae; genus Priestia; species Priestia sp. FSL W8-0524. The sequence goes on along the minus strand of NZ_JBBOUG010000001.1, from coordinate 357,846 downwards.
CTTCGTTATCCGTACCGGATTCATTACTTACCCATGTTTGTTTTCCTTTATCTGCTATCCAGGTATGATTGTTACTGATTGTCAAAGGAAATTCGACCATAATTTTTATATTGCACTCATGTGCTTTCTTCACAAGATTTCGTAAGTCTTTTAACGTTCCAAAATGATCGTCTATTTTATAATGGTCGGTCACCGCATATCCATGATAGCCTGTCTCATCATTTTCCATAAAAGGAGTCAATAAAACAGCGGTAAATCCCATCTCTTGAATATAGTCTAACTTTTGTGCTACTCCCTGTAAATCGCCTCCATAATAGGCATCTGAGCGTTCATAGTTAACATTTCGATCATTCTGTTCACTTCCGTTATAAAAACGGTTAATCACCAATGAGTATATCACCTCATCACGTATATCTTTATGATCTTGCGCTGAGGCGCTGCTTCCAAAAAGCAATAATAGTATAAGTAGCATACTTGTCCTTTTCCATTTCATCTATTCCCCTCCTATAGACGAACTGTTTCAAACTCACTTTTGTTTCCATTATAACGTTAACGCTTACATTATTGTTAAATAAGTTGATAAAAACAAAAAAAGTGATTAAAAGTTTTTACTTTTAATCACTTTTTTCTATCTATATACTGCTATATCGTCTCATTTACGTTCGATATATGAGGTTTATCCGATACTTTACCCACTTTATTTAATCGATCAATCAATCCAACACCAAATTCAGGATGAAGATTGCCGTCTCCTGTCGCTACAAAACTTTCACGAAATTCGTATGCGGATGAACCGTGTTCAGCAAAATCTAAACCAGCAATTTCTTCTTCGCTTGATACTCGAATGGAAGAAAAACGCGTGAGAACAAATAAGAATAACCCAACCGTTCCAATTGTCCAACCCATCACAGCTATAATTCCAAGAGCTTGAATACCTAATAGCTGTACGCCGCCACCATAAAATAAACCGTTAGCTGTATCAAACAGCCCCACTGCTAACGTCCCCCAAATACCGCAAATTCCATGAACAGTAATAGCGCCAACTGGATCGTCTAACTTCATTTTGCTATCGATAAAATGCACAGCTTCTACTAGAATAATTCCTGCAATCAGCCCAATGACGATCGCACCCGGGATCGATACGTTTGCTGTTCCAGCTGTAATCCCTACAAGTCCAGCTAAGGCACCGTTTAATGTTAAGCTAGCGTCAATACGTTTGTAGCGAAACTTTGTGTATAAAGCAGAAGACAGGACTCCGCATGATCCAGACATTAATGTTGTTGCAATGATTCCCGGGACAAGAGCAGGATCGGCTGCTAATGTACTTCCTCCATTAAATCCAAACCAGCCAAACCAGAGGATAAATACACCTAATGCGCCAAGCGGAATGTTATGCCCTTGAATAGCATTGACTTTTCCATCGCTTCCATACTTTCCTAGACGTGCTCCCAGAAAAGTAACTGCTACAGCCGCACCAAGAGCCCCAGTCAAATGAACAACTGTCGATCCTGCAAAATCTACGAAGCCTAGTTTGGACAACCACCCTCCTCCCCATACCCAGTGACCTACAACTGGATAAATCACAGCTACCATCGCAATCGTGAGCATCATATAGCTGGATAGTTTCATACGTTCCGCTACCGCTCCTGAAATAATCGTAGCGCACGTTGCTGCGAAAACAATTTGGAAGACAAAAAAGCTCATTTGATCGCTTTCTCCATTTAAAAAGAAACCGCTTGAACCGATAAACCCTCCTTTTGAATTTCCAAACATAAGGGCAAAACCAATCACAAAATACAATACGGAAGATACAGCTACCGTTAGCATATTTTTCATTAAGATATTAAGCGAATTTTTCGAACGAGTGAAACCTGTTTCAACCATCGCAAACCCTGCGTGCATTAAAAACACAAGCACTGCCCCAAACATTACCCACATCATGTCAATTGATGCACTGACTGATTCGACAGTTGGATCAGCTGCATTAACGCGTGTTGCCGCCAACAAACTAATAAACAAAACCGCACTAATTTTCTTTTTCAACGCTTAACTCCCCCTCTATTAAAATAACACTCTCTTTTTATAAAATAGCCTCTACACCTGCTTCTCCTGTTCTAATTCGTACAGCATCCTCTTCCGGATAGACAAAAACCTTTCCGTCGCCTATTTGGTTCGTAGAACAAATTGATTGAATGATCTTAATGACTTCATCAACTTGTTCTGCTTCTAAAATCATTTCTACCTTGACTTTAGGTACTAGTTTGATTTCAAAACTTTGTCCCCTGAACAGTCCCTGCTCTCCTTTTTGCTGACCGCAGCCTGCCACTTCTGAGACTGTTAATCCGTTTATTCCTACTTCCTCTAATTTTACGCGCAGTGCTTGAAATTTTTCTGGACGAATGATAGCTTCCACTTTTTTCATTGTAACCCCTCTTTCATGTTAGTTTTATTAACATTTAACGTTATATATATTATCATATAGATAATTTTCTGAATATTCAAGTTAATATGTGATAAAAATGAGACTTTTTTCTTATTTACATAATAGTTAACGCTTTCATATCTCTTCAAAAAAAAGTAACGCAAAGGAAAAGTAGCTCCTTTGCGTTACCCCGTAGAAATAGATGTCATAATTTGCTTTTTCACTTGACTTGTGACAAAATGCTTTTCTGTAAATACTTCATAATGTTCTTTTCGAATTTTATCAAGAATCGCTCGGTATAAATGCGCCGCTCCTGTAAGAGGTAAACGAGAAGCCACGGGATATTTATGAATCGACTGAAGCCCTTTTATATAATACATTTCTGCTTCTTTGGCCAGGTGCTCCCACATTTCTATAAATTCAGAAGTGACCCACCGGTTCTCTAATAGCGTGCGCGTATATCCGTAAGAATTCATAAGGTCTTTCGGTAAATAAATGCGCCCTCGCTCTAAGTCTTCCCCCACGTCTCTTAAAATGTTGGTCAGCTGCATCGCAATGCCTAACGCAACTGCTTCTTCTTCTAATTCTTTATGAGTAGTTGGAGCTAAAATCGGTAAAAGCATTAGCCCTACCGTACTCGCTACATGATAGGAGTATGTTTTCACTTCATCAAGCGTATCGTATTCTTTTTTTACTAAATCCATTCGCTGACCGGTAATCATATCGTCAAATGCTTGAACATTCATTTCATATTGTTCAAATACATTGCGCAGAGCTACCCACATGGCGCTTTCGTTTAATAGTTCTCCATTTTTAAACCGAGCAAATTCTCCTTCGAATTGCTGCAGCTCTATTTCAGGATTACTTCCTTCATCTACAATATCATCGACTTGACGGCAAAATGCATATACCGCCCATACTGCCTTTCTTTGTTTTGACGGCAGCATGGAAAAAGCTTTGTAAAACGTTTTTGAGTTTTCTTTAATAATTTCTTCACACTGAGTGTACGCTTTGTCTAACGAAATGTTCATCATATAGGACCCCTTTCTCTATTAAAGGATAAACCATCATTTCCTTATGGCTTCACAAGATCTTAAGAGAGCTTTGCAACCGTTTGAATAGACGATTGTTCAATAAGATGATCAGCCAACATTTTTGCTCCTTGCATAACAATTGGCACGCCTCCGCCTGGATGTATAGATGCTCCCACCGCAAAAACATTTTTATATTCGTACGGCTGGTACTGAGGTCTGAATACACCTGACTGAAACAGCTCAGGAGCAATACCAAAGCTTCCGCCTTCGTAAAGTCCAAATGCTTGAGCATCATTTGGCGTGCGTACTTTTACCCATTCTATTTCTTTACGCAGCTCCCCAAACCCTTTTTCTTCCAAAGTTCGAATGATTCCATCAACAAAATCTTGCTGATTGCTCCAATCAATGTGGCCACCTGATGGAACCGGTACAAGTGCATATAGCACACTTTTTCCTTCGGGAGCTAGGGATGGATCAATAACAGAGGGATTAAATGTATAAATAGCGGGATCTTCAGGAATCGTTTTATGCTTAAACACTGCTTCCATATGTTTAGCCAAATCATTGCCCATAAAGTATTGATGCACATTGTGATGATCATATTTTCTCTTCAAACCAAGATAAAGCAGCAGACAGCTGGACGAAGGCACATACTTCTTTTCTTTTTTTTGAGCAATTTTCGCCATATTAGGAAAGTCGCCATTTAAAATCACTTGATCAAATGGGTGAAGTTTTTCGTCAACAATAACCCCTTCTGTCTTGTCTCCTGATATAGAAAGCTCTTGAACCACCTTATTCAAATGAATGCTTACACCTTGCTCTATCAGCGCCTTTTCAAGAAGTGGCACAAGACTTGCGTATCCCCCTTTTACGTAATAGATGCCATGAGCATGCTCACTGTAAGGAACAAGGGAATAAATAGCTGGTGCCGAATAAGGATTCCCTCCAATATAGAGAGATTGCAGCGAGTAGGCATCTACTAGACGTTCATCATGGAAATACGTTGAAACAAATTTTCTCATTGATTTATTTGCATTCATTTTTTTTAATGCCTTAATGTTTTGCCATGTCCAAAAATCTCGTTTATTTACAAATGTTTTTTCCAAAAATGCATTACTTCCTAATTCAAATCGCTTTTTTAATTCAGTCATAAAACGCCGGTAGTTTTGCTCTTCGCCTGGAAACAAACGGCTAATCTCCTCTAACTGATCTTTTTCAGTCGCTTTTTTTGTATAGGTCGTACCGTCTGGAAAATGAATATCATAAAGTGGATCACAGCGTATTAGTTCATATTGAGAAGCAGAAATGCCCGCTTCATCTAAAATACGTTCAAGCATTAAAGGCAGCAAGACAATCGTGGGACCTTCATCAATTTTATAACCGTCTTTTTCTACAAACGCCAGCCGGCCGCCCAGCTTGTTTTCTTTTTCGAAAATATCAACAGAAAAACCTCGTTTGCTTAATAACAAAGCGGTAATTAAACCGCCTATGCCGCCTCCAACAATTGCTGTTCTCATAATGCACTCTCCATTTCCTTCATGGTTTTAAACGGCTCATTCAGTAATTGTCCGTCTCTTTTTAAGATGAGCTTTGTCGTAATGCGGGATGATTCCAGAATAGTTGGTAGACCGCTCCCTGGATGAGTTCCTCCTCCAACTAGCCAGCAATTTTCTAATTCTTCAAATTTATTATGCGGACGCAGTACCATCATTTGAGTGAGCTGATGTCCAAGGTTAAATGTCGCTCCTTTATAGACCAGCACGTCTTCTTCCCACTGCTTTGGTGAAATGATTTTTTCAACTTCAATATGACTCTCTAAATCTTTGAAACCCGTTTTCTTTTCTACAATTTTTAATACTGCATCTCGAAAAGCTTTTTGTTTTTCATCCCAGTTTACACCGCTGAAATTATTTGGAACCGGCGCTAAAATATAAAGAGCAGACTTTCCTTCTGGTGCTAAAGTTGGGTCTGTTACACTTGGGTTTTGAATGTAGATGGAAGGGTCTTCTGAAAGAGCTAACGTTTTTGTGATCTCTTCTACATTTTTTTTATAATCTTCAGCGAACACAATCGTGTGATGAGGCAGATCTTTGTACTGTTTGTCTATGCCTAGATAAATCATAAAAGTGGAACAAGAGTATTTTTTCTTTTCAAGTTTTTTAACTGCATATTTTTTAAGCGTACCTTCATCTATTAAATTCGTCATGGCATGAGCAAAATCTCCATTGATAATGACGTCGTCTGCCCCTATTCGCTCTCCATTTTCTAGAATAATTCCTTTTACTCTCTTATTTTCAATCCATAGTTTTTGAACACCTTGGTTTAAGTGGATGTGCCCTTGATGTTCTTCCACTACTTTTGCCATTGCTTGAGATAGCTGATTTACTCCTCCTATCGGATGGAAGATACCGTAGGCATGTTCCATAAACGATAAAATAGAAAAGGCTCCTGGACATTCCCAAGGGGACATTCCCAAGTACTTCGATTGAAAAGTAAAAGCTAATTTCAATTTCTCATCAGTGAAATACTTGCCAAGTACATCATAGAGCGTTTTACCTAAGGATAAATGCGGCAGTGCTCGAATTGCTTCAGGCTTTAAATAGTGATGAAAACGATCCATCTGGCCTTGCAATAAAGGCAGCAAAGCCGCCATCTTTGCTTCGGTGTCTTTCATAAAGCGCTCATAGCCTTCCCCGTTTCCTGGGTATAAACGTTCGATTTCTTCTTTCATCTTTTTATGGTTATCCGTCATCTGAATCTGTGCATCATCAAAGATAAGCTCATACATGAGATTTAGACGTTTTAAGTCCATATAGTCATGCGCATTGCGATTAGCAGCTTGAAATAATTCTTCAAAAATCTGTGGCATGCTCAAAAATGTAGGACCCATATCAAACGTATAACCTGACATTTTAATCGCTGAATTTCGCCCGCCCACGTATCCTTGCTTTTCATATACATCTACTTTATAGCCATGACTTGCTAACAGCATTGCTGCCGCTAGTCCTCCTGGACCTGCTCCAATCACGATTACGTTTTTTTGCATACATACACTCCTAATCTTATACAATAGTTATACAAACATTATACAAAGCTTTATTATTAAACACAACGATAAACTGCTTGTCTTTATTCGAATCATAAAATTACCAATAACTAAACCATGAAAATATGACGTTTGTACCATTTTTCCAGGGTTTCAGTACACTTTCCCTTTATTCGGTGCTTTCAAGCTTTTATTTTATATCTATGTAAAGTTATACAAAAATAGACTGCGGTCTTCTTCTCTACTTAAACGTATAAAAAAGAGAAATGGATGACTGATTTCATAAAAAAAACCCTCTGTACTGAGAGGGTCCTGTCATTCAACAATTTGAATATTATTGTGAGTAAACCAGACGTGAATTTGAGCTAGATGAGCTAGCAGCTGAGGCCCTGTCATTAATTGACCAAACCACGGCGCTTTAAATCCTTCTCCGCCTGTATCAATAATATGCTTTAACTGCTGCTTATCAAAAAATTCATAAAGAGGTGACTGTTTATCTTGTAAAAGAGATTGAAGCCATACAGTTACAGCTTTTGTATAAGCTGGGTTATGCGTTTTAGGGTAAGGGCTTTTCTTGCGATAAAGAACGTCATGAGGCAAAATTCCTTCAAGCGCTTTGCGTAAAATCCCCTTCTCTTTATTGCCCGTCATTTTCATCTCCCATGGAATATTCCATGCATATTCCACAAGGCGATGATCTGCAAAAGGTACGCGTACTTCTAAGCTCGCTCCCATGCTCATACGATCTTTACGATCTAATAAAGTTGTCATAAACCAAACCTGATTTAAATAAAACAGCTTTCTCCGCTGCGCATCTTCTAACGATTCACCTTCTAATTCAGGCACTTCCTTTAACGTTTCTTCATATCTTGCACGTACATAATCTTCTAACTGTAATTTCTTTCTCCATGAACTTTGCAGCAAATCAATTCGAGCATCTAATGAGCGCATCCACGGGAAAGTATCCGAAGACAAATCGTGTTTTCGGTGAAACCACGGATATCCTCCAAAAATTTCATCTGCACATTCTCCTGATAAGCTCACGACAAAATCTTGTTTGATTTCACGGCAAAACCAAAGCAACGATGAATCTACATCAGCCATTCCAGGAAGATCTCTCACCTCTACAGCCTCTGTTAAATGCTGCACAAGGTCCTCCGTTGAAATAATGCAGCGATGATGATTTGTTTGAAACGTATCGGACATGAGCTTGATATAAGTTCCATCAGAATTTGGCTGAAACTCATTTGCTTTAAAAAATTTATCATTGTCTTCATAGTCGATAGAATACGTATGAAGGGAGCCCTTGCCGCTTTCTTTGAACGCATTTGCAGCAATTGCTGTAATGGCGCTTGAGTCCACTCCACCTGATAAAAATGTACAAACCGGGACATCCGACACTAGCTGTCTTACAATCGCGTCTTGCACTAAAAATTTAACTTTTTCTGTTGTTTCAGCCAAATTATCTGTATGCTGCTCACTTTTTACGTTCCAGTATCGCCAAATCTTCAATCCGTTACGCGTAAGCGTGAGCGCGTGAGCCGGGCGTAATTCATTTATATTTTTAAATACGCCGTGGCCGGGAGATCGAGAAGGTCCTAAGCCAAACACTTCTGCTAATCCATCTAATCCTACTTCTGCTTTTACCTCAGGATGAGCTAATATCGCCTTTAATTCTGATGCAAATTGAATTCCACCTTCATAAGATCGATAGAATAAGGGCTTCACTCCCATTCTGTCGCGTGCTATAAATAACTTTTCATTGGCTTCATCCCAGATCGAAAAAGCAAAGATACCGTTAAAATGATCTACGCATGATTCTTTCCATTCTATATAAGATGTTAGAAGTACTTCCGTATCTGAATGTCCCTGAAATTGATAACCTCTTTTTAGTAATTCTTTCCGAATATCTTCCGTGTTGTAAAGCTCTCCATTATAGCAAAGCGTGTAGAGCTGTTCATTTTTTTCTCGCGTCATCGGCTGTCTTCCGCCTTGAGGATCTACTACAACTAAGCGTTTGTGCCCAAAAGCAACATGCTGCTGTGTCCATACGTTGGTGTCATCAGGACCTCTTTTCGATAAAGTGTCAGCCATTTTTGTTATTGTTGCTGTTTCATTTAAAAGCGATCGCTTTAAATCGACCCAACCCGTTATACCACACATCGTTTATCATCCTTTCTTTCACGCTCTTGTTTATGAATGAAATAATGCCATTGTATGCACGCAGTAGTTACAGTTGAATTGTCCTTATATTTTATTTTTACTTTTCAGTTATAAAGAGAGCTTTTTTAGGCAATAAAAAAATATGGATAAATTTCACACGGAGGTTTGATTATGAATCATTATTCTAAACAACAAGCTATGAACAATCAGCCGCGTTCCTTCGTGATTGGTACGGTTGAATGTGTTGATTCACAGTGGATTTTCTTTGAAGATGAAAGTGACGAAGCTTCCATGCTTCATGAAGTAATGGATGAGACATTAGAACTTCTTATTGATACACGCTGGGAAAAAGCCATTATGGTTGATGACCGTCAAATAAAGCTTCACGATGGAACGTATTTATTGCGAAATGGGGATAAGCTAAGACTGACTAAAAAGCTACCTTATGCATACGAACAGCTTCTTCAATCACTACCGAAAGAGACCTTTTTATCATTCACTCAGCACTTAAATTCATTAAAATTCTCTCTTTATGATTGTATTTACTGTCACAACACATTATGTTTTTTACCGACAGACGGTGATACAAAAGGTGCTAATTTTATCATTTATGACAATGAGGAAAAAATTTGTGCCGTTCAGCATTTATTCGAACGAGGCACGCATTACCTAGACCGATTTGAATATACCGTTAACGATGGAGAACGTTCAATGAATCTTTTTTTAGATTAAAGCAAAATAAAAAAGCTATCTTGTTTAAGATAGCTTTTTTATTATCCTAGTACAACATATCCGTAATAGAACACTAAGATAAGCGCAATTGCAAGAACTGCCCAAGCAACGCCTGTACGCTTGCCTTTTTCAGTACGAACAAGTACCATTTCCATTCCCACAAGCACTAACACTCCGGCAATTCCTTTAATAAGAGCTGCGCCTTGAAAATGATACCAAGCTGCTAACATATGCAGACCTGACACTAATACTAATAAGTATAAAAGTCTCGCTACCATATGTAAGATTTTTTGACCTTTAGCTTTACCTGCTCGATGTAAAATCAACGAAACCACAAACGAGATAATCAATAATGTCCAAAGCGTTACATGAATATGTAGTGGAGCCATTCATCTCACGTCCTTTCTGAAAATATCATATCATGAAAACCTTTCCTTCACCAATAATAAAAGGAAGGAAAAGGATTTTTAGCAACTTCGTCCATAAGTAGCATACCGAATGAGTTTTTCAAGGGGCCCATCTAAAAATAGGCTCATCCATATCCAGCTTCCCAGCAGTTGAATAAAAATGATAATCGCCGCAATAGACAACCCTTCTACAATTGAAATATGCCCATAGTATCCTAACCCATATGAGTAAAAAAGAAATGTACATACAATAGACTGGACAATATAATTAGTTAAAATCATTCTTCCCAAAAAAGCAAATGGCTGCATGACTTTTTGAATAGATACACTTCGCATAGCTAATGTAACCAACGTTACAATAAAAATTGCTCCTGCCGTTCCTCCAATTGTATCGTGAATATAAGATGTGGCTACATTGTGATCTAAAGCATAAGGCAATACAGATGATGCTCCATATACGATGAATGAAATAAGACAAATCCACTTTGTCTCAACTATATATTCTTCTATTTCTTTAAACCATTCGCTTTTTGCTATAAAGCCGCCTAATAAAAACAGCGGAAATAGTGATAAAAACATAAAAGGAACCGTATTTAAATTATACGCGTAGTACCAATCAAGCAGGCGCTGATGAAAGATTGATTCAAAACTTCCGTGTCCATATACTTGAAGAGCTTTATCAATAATTGGCTGGTAAATTCCTGCCGCTGTCTCTCCTTCATTAGCAAAAGCAGCTACTGTTAAAATAACAGTCATAATTACAGCGTAAATACTAAATATTCCGGTTCCCCACGCTAATAACACTTCTTTCTTTGCTTCTTGAAAAAACAGCATAATCAAAGCAAAAAAGCTGTATATCACAATCATATCACCATGCCAAATAAATAAAGCATGAATGGCTCCAACGATAAGCAAAGCCGCCATTCTTCGTACATAAAAAGGAGTAAAACTTATTTGTCTTTCATATGTACGCTCGAACATTTTCATAAAACCAAACCCAAACAAAATAGCAAGCAGCGCGTATCCTGTCTGCCCTACAACTATATCAACTAATCCGTTAGCAACATAATTCATTCTTGAACCGTCCAACAAATTATTGTCGTAATACGAAGCAGGCGAATAAAAATTCGGCATGTTTATGAGCAAAATACCGATAAGCGCAATTCCTTTTAATACATCCGCCGCTTCAATACGCTGTTCTTTATCAGCTGCATTCATTTTAAAACGTTTCATTCTTTCACACCTTACATGATTTCATTATTGCCTTCACATTATATCGAACGCAAAAGTTTTTCTTCAATGTTTACTATTTCCATTCCTCTTTTTAATGTTTTACTTCTCCTCTGCATATAGATAAGGAAAAAGCATTAATCACCTTTTTATCTAGGCTTCATATGCTGTTACTAGACTAAATTAAAAGGGTGTTTGCCTATGCCTGCCATTGTTGGTGTTGTTAATCTTAACAGTGTTGGTTCAGCCAGCGTCTTTCATATTGGAGATGTTTATACAATAGCCCCTATTTCCACTGCTAAAACATATGCTGGCGCAGGTTCGTTTAATACAGGTGACGGATTATATGTTGTGAATCAGCAGAGCTCAACCAATACGTCAGACAATGACGTAAATGACCAAAATGTTGCTGGAAATCTATAATAGAAATGAAGCTCATACAGGAGGATGCTTATGAACTTTTACGTGAATCAAAGTATCTGTATTCAAAGTATGAAAATCAGTGCCGTAAGTAACTCTTCGGTACTTCAAATTGGAAGCGTAGGTGTTATTAAACCGAACTCAAATCTCTTTAATACAGGAGGATTTACAGGCGCTGCACCTACCGAAACAAAAAAAGGCATTCTTGGATCTGTTTCTCCCTCTACCTTTACTCCCGGAACCGGTGCTGGCACTGCACCCGCTCCTTTTTCACAGTCGTTAACTCCCCCAGCTCGAGACAACGACTGACATGTTACAACCTTCATCGCCATATGTATATATATAACTATTTTCTTTATCGGGAGATAAGGGAATCGAGGTGATTGAAGGTGGATAACATGAACTATATTCAGCAGGTTCATCAGTATGTTCAGCAAATGTCTTCGTATATTCAGCAGCAAGAAGAACGCATTGCTCAGCTTGAAAAAAACGTACAAGAACTTCAGCAAAAAATAAAAGAGTTAGGTGAACAGCCACCTATTAAAATTGATAAAATTGAATATAAATTTGAACAGTTAAAAATTGATTCTTTAGATGGAACATTAAATATTGGATTAAACCCTCTTACACCCGATAATTTAGAAGATATCATTATTAATGAGAAACCAGAAGTAACATTTCCGCAAGGAGCTCAGCCACAAGGTCAGCAGCCTCAAGGTGAGCAGCCGGGACAACCCGGAGGTCCTGGACCGCAAAACCCCAGCTTAAAACCATTGGATCGCCAGCTAGAAAAGCAGTGGGTCTCTGATATTCATGAAACGATTTTAAATGAGCTTAATCAATATGGATTTTCTATGGTTCAACATGTGCTTGATGAGCGCTCGATGATGATTGATGAATCGTACTACGAGTTTATTTTAGAAGATATTAAAAAGCAGCTGCAGCAGCGGATTACTTTTTATATACAGCAAGTTCAGCCGGAGGAAATGGAACGGAATTTTGAACAAATTAAACCGCAAATTATCGGTAAACTTTATGAAGATATGAAAAAAGGAATTGACGCATTTTTAACATATTTACCTGAATCTTTAAAGAAAGGTGGACCCCCTTCATGAACTTTAACGTTGTAAACCGTGAATTGCTTGTTGGAGACGTTAGTATTACAGGCGTATCTTCTTCTTCTCTTTTTTTAATTGGTGATGCAAATTACATCTCTCTCTCTTCAACATTTGATACGCCAGCGGAATCTTTGATTATCGGTCCTTATGTTCCACTATCATTATCATAAAGGAGCTTATGTATGCTTTCACGCACATCTTCTGTTAATTATATAGAAATTAATTCCTTGTCAGCGAGCTCTTTTTGCCAAATTGGAGATTCAACAGAAATTCACCTACTTAATAAAGCGTTAGCTGATCGGAGACAGTATCCATTTTTCTACGGCAGAGAAGGAAATTTTGATGATTATGCTATCTTTAGTGAGCCTATTCCCCATGGCGACTACGAACCTATTCCCGTTCAAACATGGAATGAAATACCTTTGATACGCGTTAACAGAATTGATATAAAAGGATGTTCATTCTCGTCAGTTATTCATGTGGGCTCAACGTGCAATGTTTATGCAGAAGCTCGCATTAAGCATATTCGTGAACTGATCAACGATGAACCTTCAAAGGAAGCTGAAACAGGAGCTTCAAAGAAAGCTGCTTCAGAAGCTAGCGGCAGTGAGTGAACCTTTTAAGAAACTGCTCATATACTAAACTAATATCACGAAAAAAAGGGTGTGAACCTCATGCCAGCAATAATCGGACCCGTTAGTATCACGAGCGTCGGGGGCGGTGTCGTAACGTTTGGAGATACGTTCTATGTTTCTCCAAAAAGCGCTGCTAAAACAGCCTCAGGCTCCGGTTCTTTAAATACAGGTAACTTTGTTAATACAAATAACGGCATTTCAGGAACAAATACGTTAGATCCAGATTTATTCGATCAAAATATAGCGGCAAATGCTTAAAAAAACCCCTTATCTTTGCTATTAAAGCGGATAAGGGGTTTGTTATTCACCTGGATTTTCGGCTGTTTGATTTTTTGGTTTTAGGTAATTTAGAAGAAGGCTGTTTACGAATCCATTTAATAAAAGAGCTAATTTTAGAATCAGCTTGTAATAAAGAAATCGTATTAAGACGAATGGCTAATTCATCATTTGTGTATAACGCATGAATTTGTTTATGACACGGAATACATAAGTTTGCCGTCGGTTCAAACGCTCCGCCCATTTCCTTTGGCGTTAAATGATGTACGGTCGTCAAGACATCCTGCCTTCCGCATAATTCGCATGTTCCTATTCGCCTGTCTTTTTTCTTCATATAGATTTCCTTCCCTATAAAGTTTCTACTCTTACACTAGTTCCTTTGCCAGAAGGCTCGGACGGCTCAACAATCAAACGTTTTGGCAGACGAGCACGAAGTTCTTGTACGTGACTGATGACTCCAATTGATAAATTATTGGACTGAAGTTTTTCAAGCGCCGTAACCACGGTATCAAGAAGCTCTCCATCAAGCGTTCCAAATCCTTCATCTAAAAAGAAAAACTGCAGTGGATATTCTCCTCTTAGCTGTATTTGTGCAGATAATGAAAGGGCCAGAGCGAGGGAAGTTAAAAATGTTTCCCCTCCCGATAAAGTTGAAACCGGACGTTTTACGCCTCCATTTGCATCATCTCTCATGATAAAGCCGCCTTGTGAATCAACTTCAATCGCATAGCGCTGACGTGTTAATATACCCAGACGCTCTGAAGCATCTCGGCTAACGGACATCAGCTGTTCTTCAGCAATATATTCGACGAAAGCATTTCCTTTAAATACTGTTTGAAGCTTTTGATACTGTTCAAATAACGCTTGTTTTTCTTCACGGTCCTGTTCAAGCACTAAAAATCGCTCATGCCGTTCTTTGACGCTTTTTAACGTTTGCTCAGCTGCTCCCTTGAGCTGAACGGCTTCTTTTACAGCGGCTTTTATATCATGAAGCAGCTGCTGAGTTTCTTCAAATTGCTGCTCTTCTATGGACTGGTGATTCAGCTGGATATTTAACTGTTCAACTGATGACTTCATCTGTTTTATGTTGTCCCAATAAGCCTGAACAGTTTCATCCAACAATTTCATCTCATCGTGTGATAACAAAGCTTGCTGAACTTCTTTTTCTTCGCTGAATAAAGAATTCCCTATCGCTTCTTCCCATTTTCCAGCTGCTTTTTTATACTGGATATGAGCTGTTTCTAGAGATTCGCTCGCTGCTTTTTCATCCATTTGCAGCGTTTGATACGCTTTTTGAACAGTCTGCCAATGTTGATACGCCTGCTGTTCATTCGTCTCTAACTCCGCAAGTAAGTGAACTGTTTTTTGCAGCGCTTGTTCAATATCCTCTTGATCTGTAAGCGTACGCAAGCGTTCAATTTGCGAGTGAACAAGAGATTGTTTATGAGACAGCATTGCTTTTAATTCTGTAAATTCTTTTTCGCCCGCATATTTTTCTTCTTTTAGACGTTCGATTTTCTTTTGCTGATTTTCAAAAAATACGCTGCTTTTTTCAATTCGAGCCTTTATTGTCTGCTCTTCTTTTTCTCGCTCGTTTAGCTGTTCATTAATTTTTTCCATCTCTTCAAATACAAAGGAAGGATAATCTTGTTGAAAAGCTTCTCTTCCTGCTTGTAACGCTTGTTTTTGCTGAGTGACTTTTCTTTCCAATTCAGCTTGTTCTTTTTGATAATGAGCAAGCTCTAATTCAATCTTTTCAAGACTTTGCTGGACCTTTTGTACCTGCCCGAGAATTGCATGCTGTTTTTCGCCTACCTGCAAATAATCCTGCTCAAGAGATTTAATTTCAACTTCTATTTTCTTAGCATACTGACCAAAGGCATCTGTACCCATTTCTCCTAAAGCAGGAACTTGGCCAGCTTCATTCATAAACCCAGCTAAATCAGGTATTTTTTCAACAAGAGGTTTAGCAAGCTGTTCAAGCTGCATTTTAAGCGACGAATAGCTAAATCGCTGTTCACGCAACTGATTGACTTGATCTTCGAACTGATCCGCTGATTCTACTGTACCATTTTCTTCTTTTTGGTTTAACACGGGGTTAGGATGATGCTCAGAGCCACAAACTGGACAAGGCTCTCCTTTAGTCAGCTGCTCAGCTAATTGATGAGCCAGACGATGTGACCATTCTTTTTCCTTGCGTCTTTTTAGATCACTCATTAAATGATCCGCTTGTTGAAAAAGCTGCTGAAACTCTTTTTCCCGCTCACATACAGTGTGATACAAGCCTTGAATATCCGAAAATAACTCTTTACTTCGTTCTATTGTTTGCTGATATCTCTCTTGGTGTGTTTGTTTTTGTGTATGCAAATGCTGAAGCTGTTCCGCTTTTTCTTTATACGTTTTTTGGCCTTCATCTAGATTTTTTTTATCATTATTCCATACTTGATAACGGTAGAATGCTTGCTGAACAGCCTGCCGATAATCAGGTTGAATCTCCACTTTTGTTAATGCTTCTTTTAACTCTTTTTGAAGGTTCAGACCCTGCTGATACCGCTTATCCGCTTCTATTAATTCATCATTTTTCGTTTGAAGTGCCTGCTGCTTTTGCTGAAGAGAAACTTCCGCTTCTTTTACTTCTTGCTGCCCATCTTTAATTTGTTTTTGAAGATCAGAAGCTTGTTGAAGCTGTTCTTTTTGAACAACTAATTTGGGCTGCTGTTCATTTTTTTGTAAGCGAGCCTGCTCATATAAGCTATTCGATCGCTTATATTCCTCTCTTTGCTGAACAATTTGCACTTTTAATTTTTCTACTTTATCTTTATAAAGCTTCTGCTGTTTTTCAGCTTGTTCAAATGTTTCTAAATAAGGAAAAAGACGCTCTGCCTGCTGCGCTTTCGTCAGCAAATCTTGCTTTTGTTTAATCTCCTCTTCCTGCTTAGAAGCATGCACTAGTTTTTCTTCTAACAGTGTTTTTTCCTGCTGCGCTTTCCAAAGAGATGCCTGCTGATCGTATCGTTCCTGCAAATCAGCCGCTTCTTTTTCTCGTTTTTCCAAAAGTACAATGCTATCACTTACAAGCTGCTCGGCTTCTGTTACTTTCTCTGTTGAAGCTTCACCTAATCCCGTTTGTTCTGCCGTGATTTTATCTAGGTCTGTTTTTAGCTGCTGAACTTGATAGCGTATTTTCTTACTAAGCTGATCTCCGTACTGCTCGAGATTAAAAAGACGCTGAAGCATTTGACGACGTTCCGTCCCTTTTAACGATAAAAACTCTGCAAATTTTCCTTGTGGTAATACAACAGCTCTTGTAAAATCATCAATTGTTAAACCAAGAAGTTCCTGTACCTGCTGGTTTACATCATTTGTTTTATCCGCTAATACGTACGTTTCATCTTCGATTTCAATCAATCGACTGGAAGCTGATTTCACACGCAGCTCATCTGTCCGTTTAAAGCTTCGTTCAACAGTATAGCGTTTTTTATGACTAGCGTTTTCCAGCTCGAACGTAAACGATACTTTCAGTTCATTTTCCCCGTGATTTAAAATTCCTTGTGTATTATTGGCTGCACGCTCTACTTTTCCGTATAAAGCTAGTGTAATGGCATCCAAAATGGAGGATTTCCCGCTTCCAGTAGGACCAAATATTCCAAACACACCGCCTGAACACAGCGCTTCAAAGTCGACAGTTTGTTTTTCTCTAAAACTGTGAAGCCCCGAAACGGTCAAGTTAATAGGTTTCATTTTTCATCCTCCTTTCCCGATACTTCTTCATCGTTAATCAAGGTTAAAAACAGTTTGACTAACTCATCATCAGGTGCCCCTCCGCCGGTTTGCCTGCTGTAGAACTTTGTAAACAGTTCTTCGATCGGCACTTCGCGCTGTGAACGTGTTTCATGTGCTAGTTCTTCTGCTTTGAATACCGGACGAATATGAATAAAGCCTGGATGAAGCTTGCGAAGTCGATGGATTTCTTCTAGTGAAAGTGCATCTTCTACGTGAACTTCTAAATCAACCCATGCCTGCGCATCTTTCTGTTCATCAAGCCACGTATATACTTCTGCCAATCCGTTTTTTGCTTTCCAACGCGTCAAAGGCTTTCCGCTAGATAATGGAATTTCCGTCATTTCAACCTCTTTTCCTGGCTGAGCATCTAAAATGGTAACAGACTTTGCATATCCTGACTCTGAAAAGCTATAGGCAAGAGGTGACCCAGAATATCTTGCAAAGGTGTTGGCGCGATTGATCATTTGCGGGCGATGCAAATGTCCTAGAGCTACATATTGAGCATTAGCAGGCAAACTAGTTGCCGCCACCGTATAAGCTCCTCCTACTTCAATTGGACGTTCTGAGTCCGTTGAACTTCCGCCTGCTACGTAAATATGACTCATCGCAATATTAACGGTATCTGTTGTGAACTGCTCACTCATTTTATCGAAAATACCTTTTACTCTGGCATCGTATGAATTTCGAAGAGCCAGCTCATCATTTTCTTCTGCTAACAGTTCCTTTAACCTTGATTCAGATGGGTAAGGAAGAGCCGCAACCTTTAATATTTCATCTGATGTAGGAATGTGAATGCTTTCTACATCGGTAGTAGGCAAACCAAGAAGTATAATATTTTGATGAACAGCTAATGGAGAAGCCGCCGACAGCCGATCTGGGTTATCATGATTACCTGCAATAACAATAATTGGACGTTTTCCATTGTTGCTCAACCTAGACATACTTTCGTAAAAGAGCTGCTCTGCCGCTGCTGGAGGGTTAACCGTATCAAAGGCATCTCCCGCCATGAGAATAGCATCTATCTTTTCTTCTTCCACAATGTCTGCCAGTTCATCTAAAAACTGTGCTTGCTCAGCTAGACGGCTTCGACCTTCTAACGTTCGCCCCAAATGCCAATCCGCTGTATGTAATAAACGCATGTTACTCTCTCCTTATTGGTGAAAAAGAAGAAGACTATCGCCTTCTTCTTTTCTTATATTTCAACAGCATGTCCACCATCTAAAAAGTAAAGATAGCGATGCTGAACAGGTTGTTTCACAATCCGCTCAATGGCCTTTGCATAAAGCTCTAACTGAATGCGGTATCTTTCAATTAGAAATGGTTTTGCTCGTTCAAAATCCCCTTGAAAACGATCCGAAATATTATCTGTTTTAAAATCAAGTAAAACGAGGCCTTCTTCCGTTTCATATAAACAATCAATAATACCTTGTACTAAAATCGTTTCATCTTCCTGCTCCCAATGATCATAGATTTCTTTAGCGGAGACACCTAAACTAAAAGGCATCTCTCTATAAACCGTGCGAGCCGTTCGAATACCTTGTGCAATGTCACTGTCTAAAAAGTCTGCTACATCATTTGCATCAACGGCATCCGCTTGCTGTTGCGTCAACAATTCTTTAGTAACCATTGATTGAATAAAGTCTTGAACCATTTCGAGGGTATAAGCTTTATTTAATGGAAGCTGCTGCATAACGGCATGTGTAGCTGTTCCTCTTTCAGCTCCTGTGAGAGATTTCTCTTGAAGAAACAGCGGACGATTTTCAAGAGGTGCTTTAGCTCCCCGAACAAGATCATTGCTTGCACCTGCATCCGTCAGCTGCTGCTGCCTTTTTAGTTCAGAAACAGATTGCTTTGAACGATGAACGGAAGCTACACGATAATCATAAGACCAATTTAAGCGTCTATACACTTCCTCTTTATAATCGCTGGATTCTGTAACTGGCTCATGCTTTTGAAGAGCGTTCAAAAGCTCTTCATGATGCTGCTGCTCTTCAAGAGGCTGTTCGGCTAAATCACCTGCTAATAACGTTGAAAGCTTCCAGCTTGAAGCATGCTGATAAATCATCTCGGCCGGCCGGACCTCTCCTTCAACCATATGACTAACATTTTTGTGACGAATTAAAGAAGGTCCAATCCAGTCTAAATAACATTTTGCATCTCTTCTCACGTGAGCTGGAAGCGTCCAATCTTCGTGTCCCATAACGGAGCTCCATTGTCTGAGCTTTTCTGGTGCGTCTTTTACTGTTCCAACTAAAATAAGTTTTTCTTTCGCACGCGTCAAAGCTACGTATAATACCCGCATTTCCTCTGCCATGCTTTCTTTTTTCATTTTTTTCTTCATGGTCTGCTGAAGAAGAGTTGGGTACGTAATACGCAGTTTCGGATCAATATATTTAGATCCAAAACCTAGTTCTTTATCGAGTAAATAAGCTTTATTCAAGTCCATTAAGTTAAACTGACGAGCAAGACCAGCTACGAAAACAACAGGAAATTCAAGACCTTTACTGCTGTGGATCGTCATCAAACGCACCACATCTTCTTGTTCTCCCAGCGCTCGAGCAGCTCCTAAATCGTTCCCTCGATCCTGCATCCGTTCAATAAAGCGTAAAAAGCGGAACAGACCTCTAAATGAAGTCGCCTCATACTGGCGAGCGCGATCGTAAAGAGCACGTAAATTGGCTTGACGCTGTTTCCCGCCAGGAAGTCCGCCAACAAATTCAAAGAAACCCGTGTCGCGGTAAATTTGCCATACTAGTTCTGACAAAGAGCTTTGTCTAGCTTGTGTTCTCCATGCTTTTAACTGCTCATAGAAATATTTCACTTTATCGCGAAGTTCTTCATCATCTGAAGCCGCTAAGTACGTTTTTAACGCATCATAATACGTTCCTTTCTTTTGCTCTGCTCTCAGTGTAGCCAACTCTTCATCTGAAAGCCCTACTACCGGTGAGCGAAGAACAGAAGCTAACGGAATGTCTTGATGCGGGTTATCTACTACTTTTAATAAAGACATCATAATCATCACTTCAGTAGCATCAAAATAGCCTGTTGATAAATCCGCATAAATCGGCACGCCTTCTTGTTTAAATTCATCCATAATCTGCGCAGCCCAAGGCATGGAACGAAGCAAAATAACAAAGTCACGATACGTTACGTTTCTCATGATATCGAGCTTGCGATCATATATTTGAAAACGGTTTTGAACGAGTTCTTTGATTTTGCGCGCCATTGCTCTTGCCTCTAACTGAGCGGTTTCAAGCTCTGCTTCTGAAAAAGCGACGAGAGAAGAATCCGATTCTTCTTCCGCTCCTTCTTCTGCATTTTCTTTTGCAATCAGCAGAAGCTCCGTTTCCATTCCTTCCACTTTTGGATACGATGCTCCTAATTTTAAAGAAGCATCATCGTCATATGCAATTTCTCCTACTTCTTCATCCATCAGCTGGTTAAAAATAAAGTTTGTGGCGTCAAGCACTTGAGAACGACTTCGGAAGTTTTTATTTAAGTCAATACGTTTTCCAAATTGTCGTCCATCTTGCGTAAATCGCTTGTACTTCGTCAAAAACAAAAATGGCTCCGCTAAACGAAAGCGGTAAATGGATTGTTTTACATCTCCAACCATAAATAAATTCCCTTGTTCTTCACTATCTCTCGTCACTAATTTAATTAGTGTTTCTTGAACCATATTTGTATCTTGATATTCGTCAACAAGCACCTCTTCAAACTGAGTGCGATATTTTTGAGCAATGGACGAAGGCTTAAGCACCCCGTCTTCTTTTACACTCAAGATTTGCAGGCAATAATGCTCTAAATCAGAAAAGTCTACTAACCCTTTCTCTTTTTTGATGTGTTCATATCGTTCACCGAAGCGCTGAACTAAAAAGATTAGCGTTTCAATAACGGGCTTCATTTTTTCAAAATCAGCCATGTAGCCGTACAAAGGCCTAGAAAACAAATCAGCATGAAGCTTTTCAAGGCTTGTTTTCGCTTTTTTGCGAAGCTCTCCGAAATCATCTAAAAGCTGCGAGTCGTATGCATCTCCTTTACATGGCTTTAAACGAGTAAAATTCAAATTCTGCATTTCCTCATGCAAATCAGCAAAAGAATGCTTAGAAGCGCTGATCAGCCGATGAATTTGAGCCAGGTCTTCCTCTGCATTAACGGCGCGAGGAGCAGGCCCTCCCGGCAGCTTTGTTAGCTCTAAGCCCTGTTTTAAAATCGACTCAATGCCCACGAGCTGCGTTGTTACTTCTTGTAAAAGAAAAGACAAAAACGGAAGTGAATCAATAGAAGAGTTCTCTGTGACATCATATTGACTCACAATCATTTTAAGCCAGCCGTTTGGGTCGGGATTAGATCGTGCAAAGTCATATAGCTTTCTTACCATAAGCTGAATATCTAAGTCATTTCTGTCGCTTGTATAACGATCAATTAAATCAAAGAATCGCTCGTTCTGTTCAATACTGTACTGCTCTTCAAACAATTCTTCTAATACTTCTTCACGCAGAAGATCCGCTTCCGTATCATCTGCAATTCGAAAACCAGGGTCTACATCGATCAAATAATAATACGTTCGAATGACTTCTAAACAAAAAGAATGGAGCGTAGAAATCGACGCACGGTTTAATAAATTAAGCTGTCTGCGCAAGTGTAAAGAAGATGGATTCTTTTTTAACTCTTTTTCCAATGCTTCTCCAATTCGATTTCTCATTTCGGCTGCAGAAGCATTTGTAAACGTAGCAACTAGTAATCTATCAACATCAATTGGTTCCTCGCCCATCGTAATCTTTTTAATAATACGTTCGACTAAAACCGCTGTTTTTCCTGAGCCAGCCGCCGCGGCTACTAATATATCTTGACCGGATGAAACAATGGCGTTCCACTGATCATCCGTCCACTGGGAGTCGGCCGGTTTTACGTGTATATCTTCACTCATCTCGTTTGGCCTCCTCTCGAATTTTATCTAAAATAACATTTTGACTCTCTGTACTAAGCTGACGATATTCGTTGTTTTCCATTGATTCATCGAACTGACAGATTGAGCGGTATTCACAAAACGCACATGGTGTTTTATCTTTTAGCTTATAAGGCGAAATATCAATTTTTCCATTTGTAATCTCAGTACCTGCCTCTACAAACTTACCTCGCACATACTGACGGAGATGTGTAAAATCTTCTTCGCTCGCAACCGAAGAATTGGAATAAAAGCCCCCTGTCTTTTTAATACCCGCCGATATAACCTGTGAGCGCCCTGATTCTAACGTTTCGTCCATTAATCGGACTGCTTCCTCGTCCCCTAAAAGCAGTCCTTTCATTTTAAACTTCTTGAAGATTTCGGCTTCAATTTGATCGGGTTGTAATGCTTTAGTACTGTTGATCATTGGATTATGAACGTGGAAATAAAGAACGCCAGCAGGCAATGCTCCTCTATTATCATGAAGAAGCTGTTCAGCATACGTCACGACTATGTCTAAATAAGCTAAAATTTGAAGAGATAAACCATAGTACACTTCCACTAAGTTTAATGCTTTATCGCTTGATTTATAGTCGACAATACGCAGTAAAAGTCCTTTGGAGCTTTCCGCTTTATCCACTCTGTCAATTCGGCCAACAAGTTCCATCGTATGGCCATTTGGCAGTGTAAACTGCATAGAAGGCAGCTCCGCGCTAGGACCAAACCCTAATTCCAATCCAACAGGAACAAACCCGCTCACCTTAGCGTGCTCACTTAACACAAGCGACGCACGTTCAATAATTTGCTGCAGCTTATGTGTTAAATAGTGGTGGCGATTAGAGCTCAATAAAATTTCATTTTGTAAGCGCGGAGCAAGTTCGTGCACCGCAGCCGTAGAAAGCTGCTGACAGTCTTTTCTCGTTAAGTTCTTCCATTCTTTTTGACCGCCCCGTAGCTCGTCTGAAATCATCTTCAGCGCCGCGTGAAATAACTCGCCTATGTCAGGAGCTGCTAATTTGAAAACTTTTCGTTCTTTAAGCTTAAGCCCGTGAGAAGCAAAATGAGCGTACGGACAGGCTTCAAATTTCTCCATTCTCGATACGCTTGCTTGAATATGCTTTCCATACAGACGCTGACTCGTTTTCTTTGTTAACCTTTTTGCTTCGTTTTTATAAAATAAACTGCTTAGTACTTTCTCGCTGTATGAGTTCCAATCTGAATTTTCTACATAAAAATTATATACATCCCACCAAGCGGAACTCATCGGATAATGGCGTTTCCACCCTTGCAGCTGGCTGGCTAAATGCGCGATGCTCGTTAAGGGATTTGTTATATAATCAACTTGCTTTTCTTCTTCTAAATCCGTAGGCTCCGTCATTAACAGCTTTTCCTGCAGGAGCGGAAATAGCTCTTTTAATCGATTAATAACGAGTGAAGGCAGCAGAGTCTTCCCTTCCTCATTGGCAAGAGGATACGAAACATAAAGTTTTTCAGAAGAGCTGGAAAGTGCTAAATAAATGAGAAATTGTTCGTCAAACAGCTTTTGCCTTCCAGTTGGCGCAAGTAATAAGCCTGATTCAAGCAGCTGCTCTCTCTCTTTCTCAGATAACAGGCCATCGCTTTTTGGTTTAGCTGGAATCACACCGTCATTTACGCCTAGCACAAAGCTTGCTTTGATATCGGATAAACGCGAACGCTCAAAACTTGCCACAACCACTTGATCCAGTGCAGGCGGAACAAGTGCAAACTGCATGCTGTCAAGCCCTGTCTCAAATAGATCCGCGAACAAAGAAATCGATACTTTCTCTTCTCCCATCATTTCAACAAACTGATCAAATAAGTGAAGAATTGCTTTCCATACCTGCTCGTGCTCTCTTGCTTCTTGAAGCTTACCTTCTTCTTCACATCGATTGCGCAGCGCTTCTATCTTTTGTGGAATATCTAAGTTCGTTAAAAAATGATAGAGTGCTTCTGCTTTTTCTTTTCCTATTTTCGCTTGTTTTAATTTTTGCTGAAGCGAATAAATAGGAGGAACAATCATATTTTTTAATTCATTTATTTTTTGCTCAAAAGCAAGCTCTTCGTCAGTTTTCCCAAGGTTCATGTCTTCAAGCGAACGATATTTTCTGTAGGTAAATGGCTCCTTACTCGTCCACTTAGATCCTTGAATACCGTAAGCAAGTACGTAATTTTCTAATTCATCCATCTCTTCGCGAAGCTGGTGCACATCAGATGACAAAGGAAATAAAAGGTCTGTTTTCACTGCCCGAAAGATGGTTTCGTATCGCCATGACCCGCTTACCACCTCTAAGACTGAGCGAATAAATTCAACGAGTGGATGGTGAAACATCGCTCGCTTTTGGTCAATAAAGTACGGAATTTCATAATCTCGAAAAATGGTTTGAAGCAAGTCATGATAGTCTTCTGCATTTCTAACAATCAAGGCAATATCACGATAGCGATAGCCGTGATCACGCACAAGCGACAGCACTTCTCTCGCAATCCCTTCTACCTCTGCTCTTCGGCTAACAGCAGGCAGCAGCTGAATGTGCTCGGGCTCTGACTGAAATTCCGGCGTTGGCCGTTCATCATAATATCGTTCTAAATAGGCAAGCTCCGGACTGTTTTGATGCCTTTTTTGTTCATTAAATACGTTTGGCTCTTGAATCTCTATCCCGTTTTCAGCCGCCAGGCCCATTATTTCTTGATACGTTTCGCTCGTTAATCGAAACAAGTGCAGGTCATTTGGAATAAAATCTTGATATGAATAATCAGAAGTAACCGCTATTTTCACTTCTCTACAAACTTTCATCAGCTCTACTAATACCGTTAATTCTTGAGGAGTATAGTGATGAAATCCATCTACATAAATCGTTGCTTGAGCAAGGTACGCAGAAGAGACTACTTTTTCACTCAGCAGCTTCAAATAATCTTCTCCATCTACATATTTTGTCATCAGCTGTTTTTCTAATTCTCCGTAAATGAGATGTAAATCATGTAATTTATCAGCAAGGACTTTCTCATCTTCTGCTTGAAGTTTTTGCTTCATCTCTTCGAGAGACGGTGCATCTACCGTGTACTGTTTAAATTCTTTAACCATTTTTTCTAGTTCTTCAATAAACCCTGCTTGTTCTGAAGAATTCGCAAACAATCGAAGCTCTTTTTTTTGATGCTCGATAATTTTTTTAAGCATCATATGAATACCTGTTTGATCCACATGATAGCGGCTAATACCTCCGACTTCTTGCAGGATACGCCACGCAAGACGTGTAAAACTATAAACTTGAGCACGCATCATGCCTTCTAACCCAGGTGTTTGAACAAGCGCATACTCCGACTGAAATGTCATCTGTTCAGGTACAATATAAATAAGTGGATGCCCAAGCGGAGCATTTAACAGCTCTTGGCGCATGCTATTTAAAAGATATTCCGTTTTCCCGCTTCCTGAACGTCCTAATAAAAACTGTAGCCCCACGTTTTCACCCCTTCATTTTTCTTCTCTATATTTTTAGTTGTTTAAGTGCAAAATGGATAAACGCCACGCAAACACGTGACGCAGTCGTCAAAATTTTATAGTGATAATCAGCTAAATCTCTCTATCTCTCTCCTTATTATTTTACTGAACTTGCAGACAAAATTCCACTTTGCACATATGTGAAATGCTGGATGCAACAAAAAAACTTTTCAGTAGCCAAATGACCACTGAAAAGTTTTAGAAAAGCGAGTTATTTTCTACTTTTACATCATGATTCCACCATCTACATGCAGTGTTGTGCCGTTAATATAGTTGGACTCATCAGAGGCTAAATAAAGATAAGCATAACCAATGTCAGAAGGCTGACCTAACCTTTGTAAAGGAATAGTGGATTTCATTTGATCAATGATTTTGTCCGGCATCGCCTTCACCATATCCGTCTCAATAAACCCGGGAGCTACAGCGTTTACATTAATTCCTTTTCGCCCAAGCTCTTTAGCCCATGTTTTTGTCATTCCCACTACGCCGGCTTTTGTCGCCGCATAGTTTGTTTGACCAACATTTCCATATACGCCGGATACCGAAGATGTGCTGATAATTTTCCCTTTACCTTGAGCAATCATATGCGGTACAACGGCTTGCGTACAGTGAAAAACGCCTGTAAGGTTTACGTTAATGACCGCTTGAAAATTTTCAACTGATAATTTAGTTAGCATTCCATCTCTGGTAATACCTGCATTATTAATTAAAATATCTATTTTAGAGAAGCGTTTCACGACTTCTTCTACCATTGCATCTACACTGTCTCGATCCGCTACGTTTACTTGAAAGAATGCTACATCTCCGCCTTCTTCTTTTAGCTGAGCTGCTCGTTCTTCTCCTACTTTTGCATCGTAGTCAACCATAGCGACCTTTGCACCCTCTTGTGCGAAAATTCGAGAAGCTTCGAACCCTAACCCATTTGCTGCACCCGTAATAATTGCCACTTTATCTTTTAATCTCATGTCACCCGCGCTATAAGACGCTTACTAACAACGATTAATCAGCAAGTCGCTTGAATCTTAGTAGCGCATTCCCCTCCTCAAAACGACGCCAAGCACGTCTTAATGATCATTCGGTGCTTTTCTAGTAATGATCCCTCTACTTACATCTTAGTAGTCAAGCTCAAAAATCATTCATATAATTTTTAAGAAAACGTTTTGAAATACATGAGGTGATAATACATGTTGAGAAAAAACATGTATATCTCTAGAAAACAAAGGGTTCATTACTTAGGTGCAACTAGGAATAGACGTCTAATTTATTCCCAGTTTTTTCTTTTATTTTAGCATATTTTTCACAATTGATAAACAAAAAACTTGTTCATTACTAGACAGATACTCTGTATGTGCATTGTTCTACCAACCGAATAAACAGACAAATAACTTCTTTAAGAAAAAGGCAAAAAGCCTTTCAAAAATGCTGCTGTATTCCTATAAGAAAAGGTTTTTCCATAGTTTACAATACCCTCTTCTGCTGTATGTATAACAAAAGACTGCCTATTAAAAAGCAGTCTTTCATCACTATTTGTTATATATAAACAAACTATTTGTCATACTGTTTCACTTTAGATTTTTCATTTAATCTTCGTTCAATTTGCTTTCCAACAAGCCATAGGACAAAAATGATCACTAAAACAAGTACTGCTTTTAAAGGCTGTTTCACAAATGAAACAAAATCGGCCCCAATAAAGCTCATCATAAATATCATGACCATTTTACCCGCTAATACAGCAAGCATAAACTGAGCCATACTGACACGTGATAGTCCAGCTACTACATTAATCGCTGAAGACGGCGTAAAAGGGAAACAAAGCATAATAAACAGCGGTCCAAAACCGTGTCTTTCCACCCAAATCATAATCTTTCGAATTTGCGCATGGCGGCTGATAAAATGTAAAAACCTCGCCTGTCCGTATTTTCTAAAAATCAAAAAGACAAGCAGTGATCCAACGCAGCTCCCGATCCATGAAATTAAAAAGCCTAACCATAAGCCAAAGGCAGCAGCATTAGCCATTACAAACGCAAAAAGCGGCAAGATAGGAATAAACGCTTCTAAAATAGGCAACAGCAGTCCGGGAATGATCCCAAATGATTGATATTGTTTTAATAACTCGAGGACGCCGTCTAATGTCAAATAATGCTTTAATGTTTCAAAATCCATCGAATGTTCTCCTTATTTAAACAACTGTGCTACTTTTCACTTATTGTACTACTTTCCTTTACCAAACAAAAGTTTTACAGCGTTTTATCTTTCCTGCCCTGTTGCGCTTGCCATATAGCCAGCCCTTACTTACACGAACAGAACCTCTAGAACAACATGTGCTTTTACTTAGACTGCTGCAAATAACGTTTAAACCAGCTGGTTAAATATTTTAGTCTCGCCGTTCGTAAATTAGGCTTACCGCTTCTAGAAAGTTCATGGTTAGACTGAGGAAAACGAATAAATTCTACTTCTTTATCTTTTCTTTTTAGTGCCACATAAAGCTGTTCAGCTTGTTCAATTGGACATCTATAATCCTGTTCGCTATGCAAGATTAACAGCGGTGTTTTCACGTTCTCCGCTAAACGAAGCGGCGAGTGGTTCCAAAGTTTTTCCGGATTCTCATAAATATCAGCTTTCAATTCCCATTCGGTAAAATAATAGCCAATATCACTAACGCCGTAAAAACTCGTCCAATTTGAAATAGACCGTTGCGTCACCGCTGCTTTAAACCGATTTGTACTTCCTACAATCCAGTTTGTCATAAATCCTCCGTAGCTTCCTCCTGTTACGCCAAGTTTATCTTCATTAATATAAGAGTAGCGGTTAATTGCTTCGTCGGTTACTGCCATCAAATCCATATAATCCATGCCTCCGTAATCTCCTCGAACGGCATCTGTAAAGGCTTGACCATATCCTCTTCCGCCTCTTGGATTAGAAAAGAGGATATTGAACCCTTTTGATGCAAGCACTTGAAATTCAAACATAAATGTATGACCATACATAAGATGCGGACCTCCGTGAATTTCTAAAATGGTTGGAGATACATCGTTGGCAGCAGCCGCTTTTACGACCCAACTGTGGATATGTATACCGTCCGTGGCAGTCGCGCAAAAAGATTCTGCTTCCGTTAACTGCACATGCTTTAAAAATGAATCATTAACGTTTGTCAGCTTCACTAGTTCCTCTGTTTTTAAATTTAAAGAATAAAGATCTCCGGGATGTGTAAATGTACTGATTGCTACGATAGCTTCCTCACCGTTGGGAAGAACAGATACCCCGTATACGTGAGCATTATCCATAAGCACAGAGTCTAACTTTCCATTTACATTTCCTTTATATATGCCTACAGAACCCTTTTCACTTACGACAAAATAAAATTCTTCCTTACTGCTCCACATAATTCCCGCTGCTGTTCTTCCAAAGTGAAAATCTCCTGCTACCATATCTCCTATTTCTAAGTCTATACCTGCAGTGATACAAGCTGTTTTTTGATTGGAGACCTGATAAATATATATGTCATTCATTGAAGCCGATCCGTATGTACGTTCATTTCCAATGTAAGCTATGTATGCCCCATCTGGTGACCACGAAACTTGATGAAAATATCCTGTTTCTGCTGTAATAGATGTTAACTTTTTAGTATCACGATGCAAAATAAACACGTCCATGGTTAACGATAAATCCGGATTCTCTCCTCGGCTGCTGCAAAATACAATTGAATTTGCATCAGGGGCCCAGCATCCTACAGAGTGATGATAAGGTCCATCCGTTAAAAACGTCACTTCTTTATTTTTAAGTTTAACGACCGCAACTTGCGTATATTCACCTTTTAAATAGCCACTAGCATCGGATTTATACAACAAACGTTCCACTTCGTATGGCTGAGGATGCTCATGATTTTGTTCAACTCTTACAGCTTTTTCTTCCACTTTTGTAGAAAACATAATTTCGTCACTATAAGGAGACCATACGGGATTACTAACGCCTTTTTCACAATCTGTGAGTGCTTCTGCTTCCCCGCCTGTCGCTGCTAATAGATAGAGCTGAACGGTTTGACTGCGATCTGATAAAAAAGCAATCCACCTGCCGTCAGGAGACCATGCAGGAGAGTGATTATTTCCTTTATAATACGTCAATTGCTTTGTTTTTTTTGTTTCAAGATCTAACATAAACAGCTGCGTCTCATAACCGTTTTCTATTTTTTTCGTTTCTCGAACCGTATAAACTACACTTTTTCCATCTGGAGAAATCTGAGGGTTATACACAGACTTCAATTCATACAAATCCTCTACCGTTACCGTACGCTTTTTTACATGATTCAATTTCTTCGCCCCCAAGGATTCATTTTTAAACCAAATAGCCAATCGATAAAAACGAAAGTAGCGTTTCCCTCTTACTTTATCATTTCTAAAAATAAAAATCTAAAAATTTAGAAAATTAGTTGTTTTTTCTTCTTTTAATCTATATAATAATAAAAAGGGTGCAGAGGTGATGAGGTATGAACAATGAAAAATCGTACACGGAAATGATGAAGTCCCTCGCTCGCAAGAAAAAAGTAATTGATACTGTGAGTATGTTGGATGTTTATATCGAAATGGTAATTGATGAATCGCTTTTTAAGCGTCAAAAAGAACTGTTAGAAACAAACATTAACACGGCATTAGATCAACGTGATGAAACTGCTTTTTATGAGCTATCAGCACAGTACCAATCCTTACTTCAAACATCTACTTAATATTTCAAGAAGTTCATTCATGTTAATGATTTATATGTACGTTTAACAGGCAGAACCTTTCTTCTCAGGAAGAACAGCTGTCTGTTAAATCGTGTTTACTACATAAAAAAAGATTCTTACAGATGTAAGAATCTTTTTTGTTAGAATTTTTTCTATGAGTGGAAGTAAACAACCGTTCCACTCATAGATTTTTTGTTATTTATGCGCCTGAAACTGCTCTTCTTCTGTTGAACCTTTTAAAGCTGTTGTAGAGGAAGTCCCACCGGAAACTACTTGCGCCACTTCATCAAAATAACCCGTTCCTACTTCACGCTGATGTCTTGTAGCAGTATATCCATTTATTTCACTAGCAAACTCTCTTTCTTGTAACTCTGAATAAGCTGCCATTCCTCTTGTTTTATATCCTCGTGCCAGTTCAAACATGCTGTGATTTAAAGCGTGGAAGCCAGCAAGCGTAACGAATTGGAATTTGTAGCCCATTTTTGCGATTTCTCTTTGAAACTTTTCAATCGTTTTCTTATCTAATTTTTTCTTCCAGTTGAAAGATGGTGAACAGTTATAAGCAAGCATTTTACCTGGGAATTTTTCATGAATAGCATCTGCAAATTTTTGTGCCTGTTCCAAGTTTGGTTCAGACGTCTCACACCATACTAGATCAGCATATGGCGCATATGCTAAGCCACGAGCGATAGCTTGATCGATTCCGGCTCTCGTGCGATAAAAACCTTCAGCGGTGCGTTCACCTGTAATAAACTGGCGATCTACAGGATCAACATCACTTGTAATTAAATCAGCGGCATCAGCATCGGTACGAGCAATCAGAAGTGTTGGAACACCCATTACATCAGCAGCTAAACGAGCAGCAATCAAGTTTTTCACAGCTGTCTGAGTTGGAAGCAATACCTTGCCGCCAAGATGACCACACTTTTTCTCAGATGACAATTGATCTTCGAAGTGTACCGCAGATGCTCCTGACTCAATCATTCCTTTCATTAATTCAAATACGTTCAACTGTCCTCCGAACCCTGCTTCTGCATCTGCTACAATTGGAGCAAAGTAATCAATGTCCCCTTCTCCTTCTAAATGCTGAATTTGATCGGCACGCTGCAGCGCTTGATTGATTCGTTTCACAACATGCGGCACGCTGTTTGCTGGATATAGACTTTGATCAGGATACATATTTCCTGAAAGGTTTGCATCTGCAGCTACTTGCCATCCGCTGAGATAAATGGCTTTTAACCCTGCTTTTACCTGTTGTACTGCTTGATTTCCTGTTAAAGCTCCTAATGCATGAACGTATGGCTCTGTTTTTAATAAGTTCCAGAACTTTTCGGCCCCTCTTCTAGCAAGCGTGTGTTCAATATCAATGGATCCTCTCAGTCCAATGACTTTTTCTGCAGAATATGGACGTTCAATTCCTTTCCAACGCTCATCGCTTTTCCAGTTCTCTTCAAGGTTTTTTACACGAATCTCTTTCATTCTTTATACCCCCTAATGAATTTAAAATTCTATATTCATAAAAATATAAAACGCAGCAGTGAGAATATGTCTGTTTCATGATGAAGTAAATTAGCAGTTTGCCATAGTGTTAGTAAGAACGTAGATGAAATAAGTAAATAGTTGAAGGACATGTAGTAAGACTTTGCTGAGGTGAATATACGCTGATAAGTTTGACTGCTATCTTTTCAATCACAAATAACTATTCCTCCCTATTGTTATAAAACAGTTTTTATTTTACATACGTTATTATATAACAGTACTTTCGAAAATGAAACCTCCTTTTAGAATTTTTTTCCTACTCGCAAGGAGGCTTTTCTATTAATACCTACGTATAAAAGGCTTCATATATCCTTTACTTTTTCTTATATCACTTATTCATTTCTTTCATACTTCTCAACAAATGAAATTCTTTCCAATATTGTTGGATGACCATATCGAAAAATTTTCACTAAATACGGCGGATTCACCTGGGACAGTCCTGATTTTGTTAAATCCTGAAATGTTTTAATAGCAGCTTGTTTATCTCCTGTTAAGTCCATGGCGTACGTGTCAGATTGAAGTTCATGATGACGCGACTGCATATTTGTTAAAGGACTTACAGCAAATGTGAGCACAGAAAAAATAAGTAGAATAAGCGGTAATGAATTTAAATCACTAAGAGAAGTGATTTTTAATGCTTTCCCCCATCTCTTAATCACAAAGCTAGCTAAATGTTTCGTTAGCCATAAACCTACAATCGATAAAACTAAGGCTGAAGCAATCCCTACATAAATATGTTTCTTCACATAGTGACCCATTTCGTGCGCCATGATAAACAAAATTTCACGTTCCGTCAATTTATTAAGAGTAGTATCCCATAACACAATTCTTGAATTAGAACCTATTCCCGTTACATATGCATTGAGAGAGTTCGTTTTTTCAGACATGTTTACTTCATATACATGCTTAGCAGGTATATGAGCTTCATCTGCTAAATGCAAAATTTTCGTCTCCAGCTCTTTATTCTTTAATGGATAAAAATCGTTATATAACGGATCGATAACCACTGGTTGAATAAACGTCAAAAATAGCGTAAATGGAATAGATACTAGCCACGCATACAGCCACCATCTTTTTGAAAACTTACGAATGAATGCATACAACACAGCAATCACTAAAAACATCGTGGCATAGTTCACCCAAAAATCTGTAAAAAGATCTTTCATCCATCCTTGGAAAGGTTGCGTCGTAATATGGTAAGCCGTTGAAAGCTTATAGCTAATCCAGTCCATAGGAAAAGAGTAGATCAGCAGCAGAACAGATAACCAAAATACATAAATAGCAGTTTGGAGAAGACTGAAACGACTGACGTCTTTAGACCACTTATTCACTTTCTTAGACACACCTAACACTAAAATTAAAATAAACCCTAACCACTCATATGGAATTCGGATAAAAAAGAGCGCATCTCTAATCTTTGAATATTTTTCGGTTAACATAAGTTCTCTTGCATTCATAAACGTAGCCGGATCCACGCTGGTACCTTTTAATGATTGTGGAATAGAGGTGTCACTTATATAAAATAAATACACCCATATACAAGCTGCATACACAAGAAAAACTCCGATGGACCACAAAACAATTTTTTTCACGCATTCCCCTCCTTTTGTACAAACAGTATTCTGTTATTACTATTGTAGGTTTTTTTTCGAAATTTAGAACAAGCGTTTAGAGATGTGCTATAGGAAATGCAAATTGTGAAGAGAAAATCATAGAAAAACGAAAAACAGAGTTTATTCTTTTGTCTAAACTCTGTTTACAAACAAAAAAAGCAGTTTGCATATGCAAACTGCTTTTGAGATGACCCGTACGGGATTCGAACCCGTGTTACCGCCGTGAAAGGGCGGTGTCTTAACCGCTTGACCAACGGGCCAGTATGGCTCCACAGGTAGGACTCGAACCTACGACCGATCGGTTAACAGCCGATAGCTCTACCACTGAGCTACTGTGGAATATGGTGGGCCTAAGTGGACTCGAACCACCGACCTCACGCTTATCAGGCGTGCGCTCTAACCAGCTGAGCTATAGGCCCATTATTTGGAGCGGGTGATGAGAATCGAACTCACGACATCAGCTTGGAAGGCTGAGGTTTTACCACTAAACTACACCCGCGTTACTTAAGATGGGGCGACTGATGGGAATCGAACCCACGAATGCCGGAACCACAATCCGGTGCGTTAACCACTTCGCCACAATCGCCGTCTTAAAATGGTGGCTCGGGACGGAATCGAACCGCCGACACAAGGATTTTCAGTCCTTTGCTCTACCAACTGAGCTACCGAGCCAAACAAAATGGCGGTCCCGACGGGAATCGAACCCGCGATCTCCTGCGTGACAGGCAGGCATGTTAACCGCTACACCACGGGACCACTTTGGTTGCGGGGACAGGATTTGAACCTGCGACCTTCGGGTTATGAGCCCGACGAGCTACCGAACTGCTCCACCCCGCGATGATATGAATATGATATAAATAAATGGCGGAGGAAGAGGGATTCGAACCCCCGCGGGCTTTAACACCCCTGTCGGTTTTCAAGACCGATCCCTTCAGCCGGACTTGGGTATTCCTCCGTATATTTATAACAAATGTAACTTATATGGTAGCGGCGGAGGGAGTCGAACCCACGACCTCACGGGTATGAACCGTACGCTCTAGCCAGCTGAGCTACACCGCCATATTATTCGTTACAATTATTTAATTTCATTGGTGGAGCCTAGCGGGATCGAACCGCTGACCTCCTGCGTGCAAGGCAGGCGCTCTCCCAGCTGAGCTAAGGCCCCATAAATGGTCGGGAAGACAGGATTCGAACCTGCGACCCCTTGGTCCCAAACCAAGTGCTCTACCAAGCTGAGCTACTTCCCGTTTATGGCGCGCCCGAGAGGAGTCGAACCCCTAACCTTTTGATCCGTAGTCAAACGCTCTATCCAATTGAGCTACGGGCGCTTTATATGGAGCGGAAGACGAGGTTCGAACTCGCGACCCCCACCTTGGCAAGGTGGTGTTCTACCACTGAACTACTTCCGCTTATTAAAATGAGCCATGAAGGACTCGAACCTTCGACCCTCTGATTAAAAGTCAGATGCTCTACCAACTGAGCTAATGGCTCTCTATGGCTGGGCTAGCTGGATTCGAACCAACGCATGACGGAATCAAAATCCGTTGCCTTACCGCTTGGCGATAGCCCAATAAAATGGTGGAGGGGGGCAGATTCGAACTGCCGAACCCGAAGGAGCGGATTTACAGTCCGCCGCGTTTAGCCACTTCGCTACCCCTCCGATATAAATGGTGCCGGCAAGAGGACTTGAACCCCCAACCTACTGATTACAAGTCAGTTGCTCTACCAGTTGAGCTACACCGGCACGGTGGTGGAGGATGACGGGATCGAACCGCCGACCCCCTGCTTGTAAGGCAGGTGCTCTCCCAGCTGAGCTAATCCTCCAAATATCATACACAACATTAAATGTGTATATAAGTTTTTTACAAATGAGCCAAATAAAAAACCCCTAGACTCTTTTACAAGAGCATAAAAAGGGGTCTTATTCATTGCCTGGCAACGTCCTACTCTCACAGGGACAAAGTCCCAACTACCATTGGCGCTAAAGAGCTTAACTTCCGTGTTCGGTATGGGAACGGGTGTGACCTCTTCGCTATCGCCACCAGACAAGAGATTGCTCTCTCAAAACTAGATAACAATTTGCTGAGTAAAGCTTACGCTTTTAAAAGTTTGGTTAAGTCCTCGATCGATTAGTATCAGTCAGCTACACATGTCGCCACGCTTCCACCTCTGACCTATCAACCTGATCATCTTTCAGGGATCTTACTAGCTTGCGCTATGGGAAATCTCATCTTGAGGGGGGCTTCATGCTTAGATGCTTTCAGCACTTATCCCGTCCACACATAGCTACCCAGCGATGCCTTTGGCAAGACAACTGGTACACCAGCGGTGTGTCCATCCCGGTCCTCTCGTACTAAGGACAGCTCCTCTCAAATTTCCTACGCCCACGACGGATAGGGACCGAACTGTCTCACGACGTTCTGAACCCAGCTCGCGTACCGCTTTAATGGGCGAACAGCCCAACCCTTGGGACCGACTACAGCCCCAGGATGCGATGAGCCGACATCGAGGTGCCAAACCTCCCCGTCGATGTGGACTCTTGGGGGAGATAAGCCTGTTATCCCCGGGGTAGCTTTTATCCGTTGAGCGATGGCCCTTCCATGCGGAACCACCGGATCACTAAGCCCGACTTTCGTCCCTGCTCGACTTGTAGGTCTCGCAGTCAAGCTCCCTTGTGCCTTTACACTCTACGAATGATTTCCAACCATTCTGAGGGAACCTTTGGGCGCCTCCGTTACATTTTAGGAGGCGACCGCCCCAGTCAAACTGCCCACCTGACACTGTCTCCCGGCCCGATCAGGGCCGCGGGTTAGAATTTCAATACAGCCAGGGTAGTATCCCACCGACGCCTCCACCGAAGCTAGCGCTCCGGCTTCTCAGGCTCCTACCTATCCTGTACAAGCTGTACCAAAATTCAATATCAGGCTACAGTAAAGCTCCACGGGGTCTTTCCGTCCTGTCGCGGGTAACCTGCATCTTCACAGGTACTATAATTTCACCGAGTCTCTCGTTGAGACAGTGCCCAGATCGTTACGCCTTTCGTGCGGGTCGGAACTTACCCGACAAGGAATTTCGCTACCTTAGGACCGTTATAGTTACGGCCGCCGTTTACTGGGGCTTCGATTCAGAGCTTCTCCCAAAGGATAACCCCTCCTCTTAACCTTCCAGCACCGGGCAGGCGTCAGCCCCTATACTTCGCCTTGCGGCTTCGCAGAGACCTGTGTTTTTGCTAAACAGTCGCCTGGGCCTATTCACTGCGGCTCTCTCGGGCTATACACCCTACCAGAGCACCCCTTCTCCCGAAGTTACGGGGTCATTTTGCCGAGTTCCTTAACGAGAGTTCTCTCGATCACCTTAGGATTCTCTCCTCGCCTACCTGTGTCGGTTTGCGGTACGGGCACCTCCCGCCTCGCTAGAGGCTTTTCTTGGCAGTGTGGAATCAGGAACTTCGGTACTATAATTCCCTCGTCATCACAGCTCAGCCTTTATGATGAGCGGATTTGCCTACTCATCAGCCTAACTGCTTGAACGCGCATATCCAGCAGCGCGCTTACCCTATCCTACTGCGTCCCCCCATTACTCAAACGGCGGGGAGGTGGTACAGGAATATCAACCTGTTGGCCATCGCCTACGCTTTTCAGCCTCGGCTTAGGTCCCGACTAACCCTGAGCGGACGAGCCTTCCTCAGGAAACCTTAGGCATTCGGTGGACAAGATTCTCACTTGTCTTTCGCTACTCATACCGGCATTCTCACTTCTAAGCGCTCCACCAGTCCTTACGGTCTGACTTCGCTGCACTTAGAACGCTCTCCTACCACTGACATCAAAGATGTCAATCCACAGCTTCGGTGATACGTTTAGCCCCGGTACATTTTCGGCGCAGAGTCACTCGACCAGTGAGCTATTACGCACTCTTTAAATGGTGGCTGCTTCTAAGCCAACATCCTGGTTGTCTAAGCAACTCCACATCCTTTTCCACTTAACGTATACTTGGGGACCTTAGCTGGTGGTCTGGGCTGTTTCCCTTTTGACTACGGATCTTATCACTCGCAGTCTGACTCCCATGGATAAGTCTTTGGCATTCGGAGTTTGACTGAATTCGGTAACCCGTTGGGGGCCCCTAGTCCAATCAGTGCTCTACCTCCAAGACTCTTACAACATGAGGCTAGCCCTAAAGCTATTTCGGAGAGAACCAGCTATCTCCAGGTTCGATTGGAATTTCTCCGCTACCCACACCTCATCCCCGCACTTTTCAACGTGCGTGGGTTCGGGCCTCCATTCAGTGTTACCTGAACTTCACCCTGGACATGGGTAGATCACCTGGTTTCGGGTCTACAACCACATACTAAACGCCCTATTCAGACTCGCTTTCGCTACGGCTCCGCCTTATCAGCTTAACCTTGCATGGGATCGTAACTCGCCGGTTCATTCTACAAAAGGCACGCCATCACCCGTTAACGGGCTCTGACTACTTGTAGGCACACGGTTTCAGGATCTCTTTCACTCCCCTTCCGGGGTGCTTTTCACCTTTCCCTCACGGTACTGGTTCACTATCGGTCACTAGGTAGTATTTAGCCTTGGGAGATGGTCCTCCCAGCTTCCGACGGAATTTCACGTGTTCCGCCGTACTCAGGATCCACTCAAGAGGGAACGAAGTTTCAACTACAGGGTTGTTACCTTCTTCGACGGACCTTTCCAGGTCGCTTCATTTACTTCGTTCCTTTGTAACTCCGTATAGAGTGTCCTACAACCCCAAGAGGCAAGCCTCTTGGTTTGGGCTAATTCCGTTTCGCTCGCCGCTACTCAGGAAATCGCATTTGCTTTCTCTTCCTCCGGGTACTTAGATGTTTCAGTTCCCCGGGTCTGCCTTCAATATCCTATGTATTCAGATAAAGATACTGTTCCATTACGAACAGTGGGTTTCCCCATTCGGAAATCTCCGGATCAAAGCTCACTTACAGCTCCCCGAAGCATATCGGTGTTAGTCCCGTCCTTCATCGGCTCCTAGTGCCAAGGCATTCACCGTGCGCCCTTTCTAACTTAACCATTAGCGAATAAATGGTACAACATAAAGTTGTGTTATTTATTGGTTTGATTAAAGAAAAGTTTCACTTTTCCTCAGCAATTACTGTTATCTAGTTTTCAAAGAACAAAACAACTGACTTCAATCACATCATGATGAACATCACTGTGATATCTACGTGCAGGTTTGCGCCGAGTAATCGCAGGCGCAATTATTAATGAGAGATTGAACTCTCAAAACTGAACAAAGTGTCAAAACGTACGTCATGTAAAAATCCTTAGAAAGGAGGTGATCCAGCCGCACCTTCCGATACGGCTACCTTGTTACGACTTCACCCCAATCATCTGTCCCACCTTAGGCGGCTAGCTCCTTACGGTTACTCCACCGACTTCGGGTGTTACAAACTCTCGTGGTGTGACGGGCGGTGTGTACAAGGCCCGGGAACGTATTCACCGCGGCATGCTGATCCGCGATTACTAGCGATTCCAGCTTCATGTAGGCGAGTTGCAGCCTACAATCCGAACTGAGAATGGTTTTATGGGATTGGCTTGACCTCGCGGTCTTGCAGCCCTTTGTACCATCCATTGTAGCACGTGTGTAGCCCAGGTCATAAGGGGCATGATGATTTGACGTCATCCCCACCTTCCTCCGGTTTGTCACCGGCAGTCACCTTAGAGTGCCCAACTAAATGCTGGCAACTAAGATCAAGGGTTGCGCTCGTTGCGGGACTTAACCCAACATCTCACGACACGAGCTGACGACAACCATGCACCACCTGTCACTCTGTCCCCCGAAGGGGAACGCTCTATCTCTAGAGTTGTCAGAGGATGTCAAGACCTGGTAAGGTTCTTCGCGTTGCTTCGAATTAAACCACATGCTCCACCGCTTGTGCGGGCCCCCGTCAATTCCTTTGAGTTTCAGTCTTGCGACCGTACTCCCCAGGCGGAGTGCTTAATGCGTTAGCTGCAGCACTAAAGGGCGGAAACCCTCTAACACTTAGCACTCATCGTTTACGGCGTGGACTACCAGGGTATCTAATCCTGTTTGCTCCCCACGCTTTCGCGCCTCAGCGTCAGTTACAGACCAAAAAGCCGCCTTCGCCACTGGTGTTCCTCCACATCTCTACGCATTTCACCGCTACACGTGGAATTCCGCTTTTCTCTTCTGCACT
The DNA here is from genome assembly GCF_038005965.1 of Priestia sp. FSL W8-0524. Classification (NCBI taxonomy): domain Bacteria; kingdom Bacillati; phylum Bacillota; class Bacilli; order Caryophanales; family Bacillaceae; genus Priestia; species Priestia sp. FSL W8-0524. The sequence goes on along the minus strand of NZ_JBBOUG010000001.1, from coordinate 318,053 downwards.
CAAGTTCCCCAGTTTCCAATGACCCTCCACGGTTGAGCCGTGGGCTTTCACATCAGACTTAAGAAACCGCCTGCGCGCGCTTTACGCCCAATAATTCCGGATAACGCTTGCCACCTACGTATTACCGCGGCTGCTGGCACGTAGTTAGCCGTGGCTTTCTGGTTAGGTACCGTCAAGGTACGAGCAGTTACTCTCGTACTTGTTCTTCCCTAACAACAGAGTTTTACGACCCGAAAGCCTTCATCACTCACGCGGCGTTGCTCCGTCAGACTTTCGTCCATTGCGGAAGATTCCCTACTGCTGCCTCCCGTAGGAGTCTGGGCCGTGTCTCAGTCCCAGTGTGGCCGATCACCCTCTCAGGTCGGCTATGCATCGTTGCCTTGGTGAGCCGTTACCTCACCAACTAGCTAATGCACCGCGGGCCCATCTGTAAGTGATAGCCGAAACCATCTTTCAATCATCTCCCATGAAGGAGAAGATCCTATCCGGTATTAGCTTCGGTTTCCCGAAGTTATCCCAGTCTTACAGGCAGGTTGCCCACGTGTTACTCACCCGTCCGCCGCTAACGTCTTAGAAGCAAGCTTCTAATCAGTTCGCTCGACTTGCATGTATTAGGCACGCCGCCAGCGTTCATCCTGAGCCAGGATCAAACTCTCCGAAGAAATGTTTGACTTGCTCATTTAAAAAATAAAAATTAACGTTGACGTTTGTCGCTTCGTTCAGTTTTCAAAGTTCAACCGCCGCTCTTAAGCGACTTTATTATCTTATCAAGTTACCGACGTAATGTCAACAACTTTTTGAAATTCTTTTTTCAGCTTCGTTGTTACTGTTATGTCTCAACGACGCTTTATAATAATAAAATATATCTTTATTAAAGTCAACAGTTTTTAACAAAAAAATTCGAAATCATTACTTTTTGATTCAGATAGCTGTTTTATCTAGATCATATCATCATATTATAGGCAAAAGCTAGGTTTAAACTTTGCCTTCTCTATTCTTGAACCCTTTACTTTTTTTAATTTCTTCATTATACGAAGAAATTAAAAAAGAGCTGTCCATTAGACAGCCCCTTCTTATTTCCCTTTAAAACTAGGTCTTCTCTTCTCAGCAAATGCTTGAAGCGCCTCTAGACGATCTTCTGTCGGAATCGTTAACTCATATGCTTTTCGTTCAATTTGCAAGCCAGTCTGCAAATCGGCCTTCATTCCTTCTTTGATAGCAAATTTTGCTTGCTGAAGTGCAATTGGCCCATTTTTTAATAAAAGCGAGATAAAAATATCTATTGTTTCTTCTATTTGATATCCAGGAGCTACCTTCGTTACTAGACCACATTCTTTTGCTTCTGATGCCGTGAGGCGCTGAGCTGTTAAAATTAGTTCCATTGCTTTTGCTTCACCAACTAGGCGAGGGAGACGCTGTGTTCCTCCTGCGCCTGGTATAATCGCTAAGCTTGTTTCCGTTAAACCCATAAGCGCTTCTGTTGAAGCAATCCGGAAATCACATGCTAAAGCCAGCTCCATTCCTCCTCCAAATGCATATCCGTTGATGATTGCTATCGTTGGCTGAGGAAGCTGCTCTATCTTAGAAAACACTTCTCCTATTTTGTAAATATTGCGCTTTACCTCTTGATCAGAGAGGGTTTTACGTTCTTTTAAATCCGCACCTACACTAAAAGATTTTTCACCTGCCCCTTTAAACGTCACAACTCGAATATCTTTTTGAATACGAATTCCTTCAATTGCTTCTTCCAATTCTTTAAGCATATCGTAATTAAAAGCATTCATCGCTTCCGGACGGTTCAGTATCACATGGGCGACGTGTCCCTTTATTTCATTAGAAATAGATGACATTCTTTTACCACCTCCAAATTGGAATCGCTTTCATTTTATCGCTCCTGAGATACCTGCTGCTTCAGTGCACGCCTTAAAATTTTTCCCGTTGTATTTTTAGGAAGTTCTTTTAAAAATTCAATTTCACTTGGCACTTTATATTTAGCAAGGTGCTCTTTGCAGTAGGCAATAAGCTTCTCTTCCGTTATCTCTTGATTATTGCAAACCACGTAACACTTCACACATTCACCTAAAGAAGGATCAGGAACTCCGATAACAGCCACTTCTACAATATCCCGATGCGCATATAGCACTTCTTCTACTTCGCGAGGATAAACATTATATCCTCCTACAATAATTAAATCTTTTTTACGGTCAACGATATAAAAATAACCTTCCTTATCCATTCTTGCTAAGTCACCTGTATACAGCCAACCATCTCGGAGAGCATATTCCGTATCTTCAGGAAGCTTATAATACCCTTTCATCACATTAGGGCCTTTGACGATAAGTTCGCCAACTTGTCCTACTTCTACTTCTTTTCCTAGTTCGTTTACCACTTTATTTTCAACATTCATAATAGATGTGCCTATAGAACCTGCTTTTCTCTCTCGATCAATCGGATTGAAACACGTCACAGGAGAAGCCTCAGATAATCCATAACCTTCTGCTACCATGACCCCAAACTTACGTTCAAAATGGGTTAGAAGTGCCACCGGCATTGATGCCCCGCCTGATATACAAAGCCTTACCGTGTGAAAGTGCTCTTTTTTCCCTTTGTCATGCTGAAGTAAAAAATTATACATTGTCGGAACGCCAGCAAAAATAGTCGCTTGTCGATTTTGAATTAATTCAAATATAGAAGATGGACTGAATTTTGGTTCAATTAATATCGTTCCTCCATTCATTAAAGGCGCATTCAATGAAACAGTTAAACAAAATACGTGAAACATCGGCAAAGCAGCTACGACTCGGTCATTCCCATTTATACTTAAATAATCTGCTACGTCTTGAGCGTTTGAATAAATATTCTTATGCGTAAGCATAGCTCCTTTTGGTTTTCCAGTCGTTCCTGACGTATACAGAATGATGGCCACATCTTCTTCTTTTAACTCGAGAAAATCATATGTAGCTTCCCCTCTGTTTACAACTTGCGAAAACGTGTGAAAATAAGAAGGTATACTTTCCACTGTATCTGTCGTTTCACATAAGATAACGTGTTCCAAAAATGGAGTGTGTCCAATGATTTTTTTTAAAACAGGGAGAAGTAAATCAACCGCAATAACTGCTTTTACATCTCCATCCTGAAGCATGTAGCTAATTTCATCCGCTGTGTAAATAGGATTAATGGGTATAACAGTAGCTCCCACTCGAAGAGCACCGTACAATCCAATAACAAAATGAGGCGAGTTGCCGACAATTAAAGCGATATGATCTCCTTTTTTTACACCTAATTGCTTCAGACCATTAGCAAATTTAGATACCGATGCATCAAGATCTGCATAAGATGTTTCCTGATCCATAAAAACATATGCCGATTTTTGCGGAAATTGCTCAGCTGTTTTATGAAGCTGTGCTGACAAATTCATCTCATAACTTCCTCCTTTTAATAACGAATGAATGAACAACCATTCATTATTAAGTCATAATAATGGAAAAATTCTTACTTCTTCTATTCTATTATAATGTTACTGCTGTTCTATTGACAAGACTCATCTGTTTAAAAAGAAAAAAAGCCTGATGTGGCAGACTTTTTTCTTAATAGATTAATTCAACAAACTCTTCTTTTGTAATATTACCAAAATAATGTGGAATATCGATGTCCTCTAAGGCTTGTTCAATAGAAGCTTTTTCATAACGAACACCTGTTAATTTTTCCTGTACTTCCTGGACATCTCCCACTCCAAAGAAATCTCCATAGATGGTGCAAGCATCGATTTTCCCTTTATTCACTTCCAAACGAACGTCAATTTGTCCCACAGGAAAGCGGTGAGAGTGCTGTAAGTTAAATTTAGGTGATTTTCCATAGTTCCAATCCCATGACTGATAGCGCTCTTTAGAAATTTGATGAATCGTTTCCCAATCTTTTTCCGTTAGTTTATATTCTGTTATATTTTCTTCTCCCTCAAAGATATACCGAAGCAGCATTTCTCTAAATTCTTCCACCGTTACTTTCTGTTCTAAAAATTCACTGATATTCGCTACTCTATTTCGAATAGACTTAATGCCTTTGGATTCAATTTTATCTTTTTTTACTTTTAACGCTGATACCACGTTTTCAATCTCTGAATCAAAAAGAAGAGTTCCATGGCTGAACATTCTTCCTTTCGTCGAAAACTGAGCATTTCCAGAAATTTTACGTCCTTCCGCCATTAAATCATTTCGTCCGCTTAACTCAGCATTGACTCCTAATTTCTTTAACGCTTCCACGACTGGCTCGGTAAACTTTTTAAAATTATGAAAGCTATTTCCATCGTCTTTCGTAATAAAGCTGAAGTTTAAATTTCCTTTATCATGATAAACGGCACCGCCTCCAGATAGACGTCTCACTACATGAATATGCTGATCTTCAACATATTTTGTATTAATCTCCTCAATGGTGTTCTGGTTTTTTCCAATAATAATAGAAGGTTCATTAATATAAAACAGCAGATATGTCTCATTAATATCTAGATGCTTGAGCGCATATTCTTCAATTGCTAAGTTAATTCGGGGATCATAATTTTTTTGATTATCAATAAATAACATTCATTTTCCTCCTTGTTATTCCCATACGTATCCTGATTCAGCTAACGTAAGCGTACCTCCATAACGAGCAGCAGCTTCCTCTACTAGCTGTTGGTGTTCTCCGTAGTGTGGAAGGTGAGTAAGCATGAGTTGTTTGACACTTGCTTTAGAAGCAAGTGTACCGGCTTCTGTACTTGTCATGTGTCCAGCACCGCTTCCATCTTGGCTAGCATAAAAATTACATTCACAAATAAGAAGATCTGCATTTTCTGAGAAAGAAACAAATTCTTCTAAATAGCTCGAGTCCGCTGTGTACACGACGGTTTGATTGCCAGCACTTATTCTCATGGCATAACAAACGACTGGATGTTTCGTTTTCATAAATTCGATTGTAAAAGGCCCAACGTCAAGTTTTTGACTCGGATCGTACTCTACTCCTTTGGTAATTCCTTTATGAGTAAGTTTGTTGAAGCTTTCCTGATCATATGTATGTCCGTAAATAGAAAGTTCCTTAACAGCGTTCCCTAGATGAGTCTGAATGAGGCGAGCATATTGAAATACTCCGACATCAGCCACGTGGTCATGATGGTAATGAGATAAAATCATCGCATCTATTTCTTCTGGTTTTGCATATTTTTGCAGCTGAGCCAATGCACCGCTTCCACAATCAACAAGCAGCTGAAATCCATCGTGCTCAACTAAATAGCTAGAAGTAGCTTCTGAAACAGCAGGATATCCTCCCCAAAAACCAATAACAGTTACTTTCATTTCAATCACCCTTTCGTACTATTTTTATTACGTTCAGTATACCCTACTTTTTTTTGAAAACTAACTGAAAGATACTCATTTTGCCTATTTTATCGAAATAACTCATTGTTATATAACAAATAACCACTTAGAATAGCAAAATAGGCTAAATTGTTATAAAACATAATTGACATTTCAACATCTGTTATAATACAATGTTAGTAACAAAAAACAACGGAGGGGATTTAAATGTTAGAAAAAATGACTGAATTTTTCAAAAGATTACCCAATAAAAAGTGCGTAGAATGCGGAAACGACATCGAGGAACAGCATGAGTGCTACGGAAACAAATGCGATCACTGCCTAGATATCATGAAATAAAAAAAGCTGAAACTGTTTTATAACAGTTTCAGCTTTTTTTTATACGGTCAAACTGCGATACTCGTTTGGCGTAATGCCTTCTACTTTTTTAAACACTTTTCGAAAGTATTTATCATCATGATATCCAATCATATTCGCAATTTCATAGATTTTTAGTTCTTCATTTAGTAAAAGTGATTTGGCTTTATTCATTCTGACTTTCACCATATAATCTGAAATATTTTCTTGAAATTCTTGCTTAAACTTTCTCGAAATGTATTCACGGCTTAAATAGAAACGTTCCGATATTTCTTGAAGCTTCACATCTCGATGAAAATTTTGCTGCAAAAATTGTTCGATCTCATAAATAACGTCGCGATTGTTTTGCTTGCTATACCTTTTTATTACTTTTAAAAAGCGCTTTACTTCACGCTTTTTTCTCTCTACATACTTTGCTAGCTGAAACTGCCCATCTTGGTTATAGAAAAGAGAAAGAACATATTCAGGACCATTACTTATCGTATAAGGAATGTGATATCTTTTTAACCAATGCTGGCTTAACAGCTGATATTCCTGCTCAAAATGCAGAATTTGCTTTAATGATAGATAATTTTGTGCTTCAAAAGCTGTGATAATTTCGTTGAATACCGGCAAAAAGGCTTCAAACTTCCCTACTTGCAGCGCTTCTTCAATTTTACTGTTATAATCCATCATATTTATTAATAAAGCACTTGCTAAAACGTCTTGCTCGCCGTAGACCTTCACTTTATTTTGATCAAGAACATTGCTTAATAAAAGCGAATTTTTCGCATGTTCATAGGATTTCATTAGCTGATCAATAGAAGAGACTTTGCATCCTCTTGCAATCCGACAGCTCACGTCTAACGTACGACGAATTGCTGTATGTAAAGTCGTCAGCAAAGAAGTTATGCGTTCAAAATCATTCCAAAATATAATGATAATTTCCCACTTATTTGATAAATAACGGAAGGCTACCCCATTTTCTTCTGCCATCAGCATTTCATTGATTACATTTAAAATTGAAAAATAGGCTAAATCCCGGTCACCGCCAAAAGAACGAATAATGGATTCATCTACACGTACAATCCCCACTTCATATTCTCTAGTCAGATGGAAACCAAACTCTTCATAGATTGATTGATTTAGCAAATAATTGTTCATTAACTGCGTCAGTTTTCGATCTCGATAAATCGGCTTCATTTCATTGATTAAACGATAGCTGCTATTATGGACTTTTCTGGACTCTTCTTCTTTTTTCCATTGAGTTACAGCTCGTACAAGCGTATCGTTTAAAATCGAAGGATCCACTGGCTTTAGAATATAATCCGTACTTCCAAAATGAATAGCTTTACGCATATAGTGGTAGTCATCATACCCTGTTACCACAATCGTTTTGCTAGAAGGTGAATTCTCTTTAATCCACTCCAACAAAGCAATTCCATCGATATTAGGCATCTTCATATCAGTAAAAATGATTTCAGGTCCGTGATCCTCAATAAGCGCAATCGCTTGCTCACCGCTATCAGCTTCTATCACATCTGTAATTTCATGCTCTTCCCACTGTCCAAGCAGCTTTATTCCTTCTCTTACATGCTCTTCATCATCCACGATTAATACTTTCATCACTATCCCTCTTTTCTTCAATTGTTGTTAGCTTTATGACAACGGTAAAATCGTGATTTTCTTGACTGCTAATTTGCATTGAAGCATGATCTCCATAGTAGATGCGAAGTCGTTCATAAATATTTTGTAACCCAATATGCTCATCTGTTTGATTATACGATTGCTGAAGTCTCGTTTTTAATTGATTCAACTCTTTCTCTCCTATCCCTTTTCCGTTATCAGAAACAGTTAGAATCAGTTCTTCTCCGTTTAACTTCGCTGAAATCAACAGCTTTCCGCTTCCTGTGCGGGTTTCGAATCCATGCTTAAAAGAATTCTCAACAAGAGGCTGCAAGACCATTTTCGGTATTCGCATAAGCTCTGCCTCTTTTTCGATATTTAACTCATACTCAAACTTTGAACCAAACCGCTGCTTCTGCAGACTCAAGAAAGCTTTTACGTGATCGACTTCTTGCTTTAAGCTAACGATATCCTCTTTCATATTCATGCTGTAACGCATAATGTGAGAAAGTGAGGTTAATAAAGAATATACTTCAACTGCTTTATGCTTAAGGGCAAGAGTTCCAATCGATTGAAATGCGTTGTATAAAAAATGCGGATTAATTTGTGACTGCAGCACTTTTAGCTGCGTTGATTTATTTTCTAACTCCAATCGGAATTTACGTTCAATTAAGTCATTAATTGTTTCCACCATAGAGGTAAAGTGCCTTCCTAAAACACCAAATTCATCGTTTCCAAGCGATTTAAACCGGACTTCAAATGATCCTTTTTCCACTTCTTTCATATTGCGAATTAATACGTTAATCGGCTGGGTAAAACGGACCGATATAAAAAGCGTCGCGATAACGAGCATACACAAAAATGGCAGGCCAATTAATACATTCATAAGTGCTGTCTTTCTTGCATCTTCATATAAAACACTGTAAGGAATTCGCTTCACAATGTATAAGTCCTCAAAAGGCTGTTTAAGCTTTTCATACATTAATACGCCTGAGAAGCTTTTATCTTCCCATTCCATGCTGTGATCCTCTTGAGACGTAAGCGCCTTTAGCCACGGGTAGTTTTCGTTTTTTCCAATAACCTTTGAATCCGAAGAATACAAAACCTTCCCTTTATTGTTCATTAAATAAAAATCTTCTGACTCTTCATTATATAAGCGCTGCGATATAGATTGAATTTGTGTCATGTTAATGTCTAAAGATAGATAAGCTAACAACTTGTCTGATGGAATTTCATCAATCCGCTGATGAAAGCTAATAACTTGATTCGGCAGTGAGTCAATTAACGTTGATAAATTATTGTAGCTATAAATTTCATGGGTAGGCTCAATGGCAAGAAATTTATGATGTTTATTTAAATAAGAATAGTAAGGCTGAGTGTAAATATCATCGTACTTCCCTCTGCTGCTCACTTTCGAATTATAAGCTGTATACGAGTCATGCCCGTTCTCAATATAAAGATGGAGCTGTTCAATCTCTGGACGAGTATTATATAAATAAAGAAGAGTGCGTGATATTTCCAGTTGATTGGCTCCTAAGTCACTTGATACGCCTTCATCTAACACTTTAATAAATGGGTGGTAGCCGTACAGCCTTTTTGTAATATTAGCAATTTCATTTAAGTAATCACTCAAATCATTGCTTCCATTTTTAATAACTTGATAGTTGGTAGAAATAAATCGATTCTTAACCGTTTCTTTTGTGTATTGATACGTAAAAATCGTTGAAATTAAAAAGGGAATAACGGTTGCGAATAAGAAAAACAAAATTAATTTCTTGCGTATGCTCCAGCCTTTCACAACTAACCTCCTTTGACTAATGTCATACATTATGACTATTATTATACATTAAAAGCGCTTTCAATTAACTATTATTTTTTCATAACTATGAATCTAACCAGCTATTTTTTTCACACCAAAAAGTCCGCGTTTTCCACGCGGACTTTTTGGTTATTTTTTCATTTTTGCCCAAATTGCATCTAATTTCTTCATAAACTCTTCTTCCGTCATTTGTTTGCCTGCGTAAGACTGCATTGCTGCGCCTACTTCTTGAACCGTTCCTTCTGGATACTTAAACCAGTTCCAAGATAATGTTTTGCCTTCTTCAGAGTATTTTAAGATATCATCAGATAAAGAATCGATTCCTTTTCCATCGATGTTTTTGAACGCTGGAATGAACTTGAACTTTTCAACTAAGAATTTTTGACCTTCTTTAGAAGAAACCATCCAATTTAAGAATTCCTTCGCTGCTTTTTTATCTGCATCTGGTGCATTTTTGTTCACTACCCAGTTATTTGGAACTCCGATTGCTAATTTATCATTTTTCTTCGCATCGTTGCTGATCGGCATTGGGATAAAGCCCATTTTCATGTCCGGATTGATTTTCGTGATCATATTTACCGTCCAGTTACCTTGTTGCATCATCGCTGTTTCACCAGAAGCAAATTGAGTAACTTGTGTATTGTAATCTGTCGTTAATGGATTTTTATTTCCATACTTTAACGTTAAATCGAACAGATTCATAAATTGCTTAAACGTTTCATTGCCTTCAAATTTTGCTTTTCCTTCGTTTAGACCTTTAATAAACGCATCTGGATCATCTTGCTGCGCCATTGGAATATTAAATAAGTGGTTACCTAGCACCCACCACTCGCCGTATCCGTTAGAAAATGGCGTAATGCCTTTTGCTTTAAGCTTTTTAGAAGCTGCTTCTAATTCCGACAGCGTCTTAGGCAATTCTTTAATGCCTGCTTTTTCAAATAAATCTTTATTATAAATAAAACCATAACCTTCTAAGTTTAGCGGCTGACCATAGATTTTCCCGTCCATTGTCATCGGTTCTTTAGCGATATCATACAGATTATCTACCCACGGCTGATCAGACAAATCTTCTAATTTATCCTTCCACGTTTGCGCTTCTTGGAACCCTCCATTATTAAAGATATCAGGTTCATTTCCAGAGGCAAACTGTGCTTTTAATGCTGCACCATAGTCCGCTCCTCCGCCGACTGTTTGGATGTTAAACTTTACGTTTGGATGTTCTTTTGTATATTCATCCGTCAATTCTTTCAGCTGATCTGCAATTTCCACTTTGAACTGGAACATATCAATAACAACTTGATCACCTGAGCCTGTTGATTTACTTGCTTTTGAATCCGTACCTGAGTTTGAACATGCTGTCGCAAATAAAAGTGATGTTGCTAACACGCCAGACATTATTGAAAGCCTTTTCATTTTCATTCGTTTTGCCCCCCTTGATATCTATCTCTCTTTATTTTACCGATTCTAGGACATTTGAACAGGTAACAATATTGAACAACCGAGTGGAAAATATTGAACACCCCCCTTCAGCACCCTTCGACAGCTCTCTCTTCTTTCGCAAAAATTTCTATAAAATTTTTATCTGTTTTATTCCACCTAATAACATTTATAGACAAAATTATGTTAATATGTAGAGTGATAGATTCATAAGAAAATTTATGAATTTTTTTAACTTGTATAAACAAAGTGAAGGGGTTTACATGAAAACTAAAAAGCGCAAAAAAACACATGTCTCATTTCGAATTAACTGGCTGTTTATTGTGGTTTTCCTGCTTTTTTCTGCACTCATTTTACGATTAGGCTTCGTACAGATTGTGTACGGAGAGAACTATAAACGAGAAGTTGAAAAAACAGAAGATGAAACGGTAGATTCACCGGTTCCTCGCGGAAAGATGCTAGACCGCTATGACCGCGTTATCGTGGATAATAAACCGTTGAACGCTGTCACGTACACGCGTTTGAAGGGCGTCACTCAAGAAGACAAGCTAAAAGTAGCTAAAAAGCTTGCCACTCTTATTGATGTTCCTGTTACAACAGACGTGTTTGGCAAATCGGATAAAAAGAAAGATAAAAATACGATTAAGCTAACAGAACGCGACTTAAAAGATTATTGGATTGCAACTCATCCAAAAGCAGCAGCGAAAAAAATTACCGCAGCAGATAAGCAAAAAGTAAAAGAAGAAAAAATTTCTGAAGATGATTTGTATCCTCTTCAGCTGAAGCGCATCACTAAAAATGAACTTTTATCGGTGAAAGACGACCTTGAAGTGATTGCCATTAAAAGCAAGATGGAAGGCGGGTATGCGTTAACTGCTCAAATTATTAAAAGCGGCTTAACTGATAAAGAGCTTGCCGTTATTAGTGAGCAGCTGAGTGACTTGCCTGGCGTCGATACGACAACTTACTGGGACCGTATGTATACATACGATGACTTACTTAGCACGCTGCTTGGTAAAATCACATCGGCAGACGAAGGGTTACCAAGCGAAAACTTACAGTACTACTTGTCCCACGGCTACAGCCGAAATGACCGAGTAGGAAAAAGTTATTTAGAAAAGCAGTACGAAGACGTTCTTCGTGGTCAAAAAGCGCGCATACAAAACGTAACCGATCGCTCCGGCAACTTAGTGAGTCAAGAGACCGTTACTGAAGGTCAGCGCGGCAGTGACTTAATTTTAACGATTGATATGGAACTGCAAAAACAAGTCGAAGATGTTTTAACGAAAGCTGTACTTGAAGGCTCTGCGAGGAACCGCTTAATGGACCGAGCGTTTGCTATTATGATGGACCCACATACGGGAGACATTTTAGCAATGGGAGGAAAACAGCTTGTTACTGACAAACAAACAGGAGCACGCAAAGTTCAAGACTTCGCGCTTGGAAATCTTACAACTTCTTATGAAGTAGGTTCCGCGGTTAAAGGAGCGACCGTTCTAGCCGGACTTGACTCAGGTGCAATTCAGCCTGGTACTGTTTTTTATGACGCACCAATGAAGTTTGCTGGTACTAAACCGAAGAAATCTTCTCACAATATGGGAGCTACAGGTATCGAAAAAGCTCTCGAGCAATCTTCTAACGTTTTTATGTATAGAACAATTCTAAACATGGCTGGTGAAACTTATCGACCTGGCGGATCATTGCATATCTCGCCTTCTATTTTTAATAAAATGCGTTCATACTACAGTCAGTTTGGCCTTGGAATTCCAACGGGAATTGATTTAGAAAACGAATCAACCGGTATTCGTAACACCGTGACAAACGAACCTGGTAAAGCTCTCGACTTTGCAATTGGTCAATACGATACGTATACACCGCTTCAGCTTGTTCAATACATTTCAACAATTGCCAATGGTGGATACAGAATGAAACCTCACCTTGTGAAAGAAATTCGTGAGCCTGAACTTGACAGTGAGCTAAAAGGAAGTATACAAAGTTCCGTGGAACCACAAGTATTAAACCGTATTACAATGAATCAGTCGCAAATTGACATTGTAAAACGTGGTTTTCGTCGTGTTGTTACTGCTCAAGGTGGTACTGGACACGCCTTGTATACAAATCCAAAATACAGAAAATATAATATAGCAGGCAAGTCAGGAACAGCTGAAACCTATAATCAAGGCGTAAGCGTACGTAACTCCACTTTTGTCTCTTATGCACCTTATGACAATCCTGAAGTAGCTGTAGCAGTTGTTATTCCTTCTGCGTATGTTGCTGGAGCGAATTCTGGCGGACAAAGTAAAACTATTACAGGTGATGTTATTGATGCCTACTTCAAACTTAAAAAGCAAGGAAATACAGAAGTAGAACAAAAAGAAGAAGATGCAAAAACAGGAAATACAGAATTAAACGGCGTAAAAAAAGATGATAATGAACAATAAAAAAGGTCTCGTCATGAGACCTTTTTTGTTTTTTCTATGAAAAAAGCCTATCTCACTGAGACAGACCGCGTAAAAAGTATAGTTCAATTAATTCAGCAATTTTTTCTTCTGAAAGCGGCTCATGCCGTTTTTCCCAATCATAGACGAGTGCAATGTACATTTTAAATAGTAAAAAAGCTGTGAGCTCCGGGTTGCACGGTTTGATTTCTTTTTTAGAAATCGCAATTTCGATTTTGTTTTTTATATAAGTCAAAATCTCTTCTTCTACTCGCACAAGCACTTCTTGCACTGCTGTAGTGCCTAACTGCTGTTCCTGTACCAGCTTCAGCATGAGCTGATGCTCAGTGCGGAATTCTAAGATTCGAAAAATGGCTGCTTGGGCATTTTCAAAAAAAGGACGGCTGCTGTCAATGACAGTTTCAGCTGCATCTGTCATTTCTCGAATCATTCGTGTCACAATTTCATCGAATAACTCTTCTTTGTTTTTAAAAAAAGTATAAATCGTTCCTTTTCCGACATTTGCAAGCTTCGCCACTTGCTCCATAGTCGTTGCTTTATATCCAAACAGCGCAAATGATTTTGACGCTGCATCAACAACTGATTGCTTTCGGTCTATCGCCACGTTATCCCCTTCTTTCTGACCAAATGAATATTTCAGTCAACAAGTACGGTTTTACTATAGCACAAGTTTCTTTTGCTTTTCAACCACAATCTCTTCTCTTAGTATAACCTTTCTCTACGGGTAGTAGACAAAAAAGCGGAGCATTGATTCACCGCTCCACTTCTACAGTTGCTGCACATATTTAACCGCTTTTTTAGCCACATCTTCTCCTTGCTCTACACATTCTGGTATACCTAGACCCTCGTACGAGCTTCCCGCTACATAAAGACCGGCAAGCTCTTTTTCAAGCTGTTCATTCATTGTATCTAGCATATCGTGATGTCCGACCGTATACTGAGGCATTGACTGCTTCCATCTCGTTACCGCGTAAAATTCAGGCTCCGCAGAAATCGTAATGAGCTTCTTCAAATCCTCCAGGACAATTTTAAAAATTTCATCGTCAGGCTGATCCACCACAGCTTCATCCCCGGTTCGTCCAACTAAACATCTTAGCAGCACTTTTCCTTCCGGAACCGCATGCGGCCACTTTTTATTTAGCCACGTGCATGCCGTAATCGTGTAATCGCTATTTCTGGAAACGGCGATGTTCATTGCATCTAGATTGTCTTGCAGCGCTTCTTGTGCAAAGGCTATCACAACAGTAGCTACTGAAGTGGAAGGCATATGCTTTAACGGTTCGAATATTTTATATTCCGAGAGCATAGACTGAGCAGCTGCATGAGGAGAAGTTACAATAACGCTGTCTGCTTTTATTACTTTCCCGCTATTTAAGGATAATTCATATGTGGTATCTTCTTTATAAATTTTCTCTACCTTTATTCCTTTTGTAATAATATCAGGATCTATTGCTTTTTCTACCCCATCTACTAGCGATTGAAGACCTTCTTTTAATGTTAAAAAGACGCTATTTTTTTTAAACTCCGAATCATCACCGTGCTGTGGGTGAATTTCTTTTAGCTTTTTCATTCCAACAATTAAGCTTCTGTACTTATGTTCAGCATGCAAAAACTGTGGAAATGTTGATCTTAAACTCAAACGATCAACGTCTCCTGCGTAAATTCCTGATAATAGAGGCTCAATTAAATTTTCAACAACTTCATCACCAAACCGTCTTCTAAAAAATACGCCTAGCGAACGGTCATCCTGATTTTTTGTCTTCGGTATAAAAAAATCAGCTGCTGCGCGCAGCTTGCCAACAGGCGAAAATAGCCCTGTTGTGATAAAAGGAGATAACTTGGTTGGTATCCCCATTACAGCACCATCAGGCAGCGCATGCGGTGTATCTTTTACCAGAATATAGGATTTTCCCTTTTCATTTCCGACTAGCTCCCGACCTAGCCCCACTTCTTTTGCCAGTTTTGTAGCAGCTAGCTTACGCGCTAAAAATGAATCAGGACCTTTTTCAAATAAATAACCGTCTCGTTTGACCGTTTGAATTTTCCCGCCAAGCCGATGCGTCGCTTCTATTAGTTGAAGATCAATAGGCAGCTGATGATCCTTTATTTTTTTTTGCAAATAATAGGCAGCTGAAAGACCTGTTATTCCTCCACCGATGATGACAACCTTTTTTCGTCTATCCGTCATGTTATCATCGCCTTTTCTGTAAAATTCAATATAAAGAGAAGCGATTATGGAAACCCATAGCTCGCTTCTTACTTTTCTTTATATTGATTATAAGTTACTTTTCGTCCCTGTTCAACGTACAAAGAATCTATATTGACTTAACGGGCAATTCGTTTTAACACAACTGTAGCTAACCCATCGATAAATTCAGGCTGTGCATTCGGCATTTCAGGACGGTAATAATCAGCCCCAATTTCATCTGTCACCACTTTGCATTCGTAGTCGTTATCATAAAGTACTTCTAAGTGGTCCGCGATAAATCCAACCGGGGTATAGACGAACGACGTATAGCCTTTTTCTTCATGCAGTTCTCTTGTTAAATCTTGGACATCAGGACCTATCCATGGCTCAGGCGTATTTCCAGCACTTTGCCAGCCAATTTCGTAATGTTCAATACCAGCTGCTTGTGCAATTAAATCCGCTGTTTCTTGAAGCTGATTTGGATATGGATCTCCTGCTGCAATAATTTTTTCTGGCAAGCTATGCGCAGAAACAATCAATACGGCTTTTTGGCGTTTCTCTTCGTCTATTAAATCAAACGTTTGTTTAACACGTGTAGCCCAGTACTGAATGAACTTTGGCTCACTGTACCAGCTTTCTACGGAATGAATGATTGGTCCTCCTAATTTTTCAGCTGTTTCTTTGGCGCGTCCATTATAAGATTTTACGCTAAACGTTGAAAAGTGAGGTGCAAGAACAATGCTGACCGCTTCTTTAATTCCGTCTTTATGCATGGCTTCTACTGCATCTTCAACAAACGGTTCAATATGCTTTAAGCCAAGATACGCTTTAAATTCAATTTCATCCTGTACTTCATTCAAGCGCTTTTCTAGACTTTCCATTTGCTGCTGCGTAATTTTTGCAAGAGGTGAAATGCCCCCAATTGCTTCGTAGCGGTTTTGTAAATCTTCCAAGGCTTCCGGTGAAGGTTTACGTCCGCGGCGGATATGTGTATAGTAACGTTCAATATCTTCTTCTTTATATGGTGTTCCATATGCCATTACAAGTAATCCCATTACTTTTTTACTCATGTGTTCGACACCTCTTTGTTAGATTCAATACTTGTCTTCATTTTGCCATGAATAAAAAGAAAAATTCAAAGTTTAGCGCTCCAAATTATTTGACAATTTATTGTCTATTTGCAGAATATTCATGAATAAAGGTTGTTAAACGCTTCAACGTTTCCGGCTGAACCTGTGGAAAGACGCCGTGCCCCAAGTTGAAGATGTAACCAGGACTGGCCATCCCTTTATCTAATATTTCTGTTACACGTTCTTCAATAACTTCCCATGGAGCTAACAAAATAGCAGGATCTAAGTTTCCTTGCAGTGTTTTTGTTAAGCCTAGTGCGCGTGCTTCATCCAGCTGTGTTCGCCAATCTAATCCCACTACATCCAGCGGCAGATCATGCCATTCTTTTGCCAAATGACTTGCTCCTACTCCAAACATAATGAGAGGTACATTTTTTTCGCGCAAAGAGGTAAAAATCCGCTCCATAACAGGCTTTATAAAATAACGATAATCCGCTACATTTAAAGCCCCCACCCATGAATCAAAGATTTGAATGGCTTTTGCTCCAGCGTCAATTTGCGCTTTTACATATGTAATCGTCATATCTGCTAACTTATCCATTAGCGCAAACCATGCTTTAGGTTCCGTGTACATAAATGCTTTTGTTTTATTATAGTTTTTTGAAGGTCCTCCTTCAATCATATAGCTTGCTACTGTGAAAGGAGCACCGGCAAAACCAATTAGAGGTACGTTTAACTGTTCTGTTGTTAACAGCTTAATCGTATCTAATACATACGGAACATCTTCTTCCGGGGTAATTTCTCCTAGCTTTTCTACATCGCTTAAAGATTGAATTGGATTAGAAATGACAGGACCAATTCCTGACTTGATTTCAACATCCACTCCAATTGAAGGAAGCGGTGACATTATATCTTTATATAAAATAGCTGCATCCACTCCGTACTGTTCAACGGGCAGGCGTGTTACGTATGCCCCAAGCTCCGGCTGATGAGTGATTTCAAATAGAGAGTACTTCTCTTTTAGCTTTCGGTATTCCGGCTGTGAACGCCCTGCTTGGCGCATATACCAAACCGGAACATGATCCGTTTTTTCCCCTCTACAGGCTTTTAAAAAAGTATCGTTAAACGTTCCTTGACTCATAATTTCCACCTTTCTCGATTGTCTTCCATCCGTATTTTCTTCGATTAGACAGACAATAATCAGCAAAGGAACATACCGGTTCCTCTACTGATTAAAGTTTCACGTTATATTCTCTACTTGTCACTATACCCATTTCTTTACGACTTGTATAGCCACCTGCTAAAAATGTCAAAAAATCGCCCTACTCTTCCTTTTTTATTGAAAAAGAGCAGGTGTTACTTCGTTGGATTTTTTTCCTTTTTGTTGTGTTTGGGAATTGTAAGGAACTACATAATAAGTAGGACTGTCGAGCAGATTCACACGCTCTTTTTCAAATGCTCCTTTTCCCTTCACTTTGCCAATCAATTCGGCTTTATCCCCTTTTTTCTCATAAACATAATAAACAGCTCTTTTATCAGGTGAAGGTGTCCACGATAAACTTACCGTTAGCAAACCAAATGGATGGAATGTTAATTCTTGTTTTAAATCTTTAACTTGCTCTAAACGTATTGGTTTTGGCAGATCTTTAACGCCTGCTGGCTTTTGAAATGCAGCTTCGTCGTAACCAGCTCTTGTTAGAATGTCTTTAAATAATAGAGTTGGATAAGAACTTCCTTTTGTTAAATAGTGCTGGTCATTTGTAGAATCATATCCCATCCACACGCTTCCTACAACATCTGGGGTATATCCAACAAACCAAGCATCTCTTGTGGCTCCTTTAACATTCGTATACGAAGTAGACCCTGTTTTTCCTGCTAACTCTCCTTTAAACTCTCCATTTTTTGCCGTTCCTTCTTTAACAACTCCTTGAAGCATTTTTGTCATATACCAAGCCGTCTGTTTTGAAAATGCTTTGTGAGTGTCGGGAACAGCTTTTGCAATCACTTTTCCATCTTGATCTTTTATCTCTTGAATAAAGTACGGTTGGATGTTTTCTCCATTTTCAGCAAATGCCCGGTACGCTCCTGCTAATTGAAGCGGTGTAATTCCTTCCTTTAATCCTCCAAGAGCAATCGCAAGCCCTTTATCTTCTAACGGAATTCCTAGCTTTGTGAGATACTGCTTGCTTGTTTCAACTCCTAGCTGATTCAATGTCCAGACGGCAGCTGCGTTTTTAGAATCTTTTAAGGCATCGTACATCGTTACCTTTTTAGCATATTGGCCGTCTACGTTTTTAGGTGTGTATCCCCCGTAGCTTCTAAGCTTGTCTTGCAGCAACGAATAAGGCTTGAATTGACCTTCTTCTAATGCAGGGCCATATACCGCAATAGGTTTCATCGTAGAACCTGGCTGTCTTTTGACATTTACGCGGTTGAGCGATTTTTGTACATAATCTCGTCCTCCCATAACAGATAAAACTCCTCCGCTTTTGTTATCGACTAATACAAAAGCACCTTGGGCACTGTTATCTGTACCTGGAAAATAACGATTTTCTTTCATCAGCTCGTAGGCGGCTTCTTGTACTTTTATATTCATCGGTACTTTGACCGTATAACCTCCGCGCAGAAGCTCATTGCCCGAAATGCTGTATTTCTTCTCTGCTTCTTGGATAACCATATCGATATAGGTTAAATACGCTGGATTTTTAGCCTGCTCCTTTATGTTCAACCCCAGCGTTCTTCCTTGCAAACGGACATTTTTTTCAGCTGATAAATAACCTGCTTTTTGCATGGCATTTAACACAACATTTCTACGTTCTATACTTTTTTCTGGATGTAAAATAGGAGAATAGGAATTCGGTGCTTTTGGCAGTGCAGCGAGAAGTGCACCTTCTTCTACCGTTAATTCGGAGACATCTTTATTGAAGTAAAGCTTGGATGCAGCTTGGATTCCATAGGCTCCGTGTCCAAAGTATATTTGATTCAAATACATTTCAAGCAGTTTTTGCTTACTGTAACGCTGCTCCAGGTTAATAGCCACCACTACTTCTTTTGTTTTTCTAAGCAGCGTTTTATCATTCGATAAAAACACATTTTTAGCCAGCTGCTGTGTTAAAGTACTTCCTCCTTCAACACTTCCTCCAGCCAATATATCTCGGTATAATGCTCGGCCAATAGATTTAAAATCGATTCCGTGGTGTTCATAAAAACGAACATCTTCAATTGAAATAAATGCTTGTTGCACATGCTTTGGAATCTTGTCAATTGAAACCAAGTCCCGATTTTTCACATAGAGCTTTGTTAATTCGTCTCCATTTTCATCGACTAATCTTGTAGCCGAGTCCATGACGATTTTTTTCTCATCAATTACATAGTTTCCAAGAAACAAGATGATAATATATCCAATCAATCCTAATAGAAAAATTCCAACTAAGGCAGCAATTGCGTATAAGCCTTTTTTGTACATCGTGCCACCCCTTTTCTTCCGCTAAACTTTTGATAATATGGAAAACAACTTCATCAATGTTTTACTTTACCATCTTCATTAGAAGTTCACAATTTTTGAATTTTTGTGTGTAAAATTTTATAATTTTAGTATGATTTACAATTGTAAATTGTATGCAATTCCCAATTAGAAAGGAAGTATAATCCATGAAGATCTTTATTACTTACGGAACAGGCCCTTACCTTCAAAAGTTGATCGACGAACATCCGAGTGAACGTTTATTACTGCTTCACAAAGATGACGATCAATTTGCACTAGTCCACGAAACAGATGGAGATACAATTTTTAAAGAAGGACATGCTTATGAAGTATTAGATGCTTCTGGAGATCTTGCAGATAGCGGATTTGCTGTACTAAATAATATTTCAGTTACAGATGAAGGTCGTCCTTTGTTTGAACAGCGATTTAGCCAACGCGCTCGTTTAATTGAAAATGAAGCAGGCTTTTCAGCTATTCGTGTGCTTCGTCCACTGCAAAATGACACATACATTATCTTTACAGGATGGAAAGATGAAAGTTCATTTAGCGATTGGCAGTCTTCAAAAGCCTATAATGAAGCACACAAAAAACGCGGTACGTCAGAAGGCGTGGATCAGCAGCCATCGATTTTCTCTCGCCCTTCTTATGTGACCTCATACCACGTAGTTAAATAAGTAAACATCCTCCTAGTAGGCGAGTATCACAATAGGCACAAACGTCATATTGTATACTACATCACCTATTGGGAGGAATTTTTATGGGCATAGAGCTTGGAGCTCTTCATTGGATGTATGTCCTTTTTATCGCCTTCATTATTGGCTTTATGATTATGCGGCGAGATACGAGTATCCTTTGTATACTCGGGATTTTTTTGCTTTCCTTAACGGCTACCTCTTCGTTAAGCCACTCCGTCAGCGCTGTTTTTTCCAGCTTCATTTATGCCATTACAGAACTGCTTCCTACCATTTTAATTATTTCAATTATTGTATCCATGAGTAAAGTCTTAATGGCTACAGGAATAAATGAATCGATGATTTCACCTTTTGCTCGCCTCATTAAAACACCTACTCTTGCCTATTGGGTTATTGGATTAGTTATGATGACCATCTCCTATTTTTTCTGGCCTTCTCCAGCCGTTGCTTTACTTGGAGCCGTGCTTTTACCAGTTGCCATCCGCGTAGGGCTTCCAGCTATAGGCGTAGCTGTAGCGATGAATTTATTCGGCCACGGCGTTGCGCTTTCAGGAGACTTTGTTATTCAAGCTGCCCCTAAGATAACCGCTGACGCAGCAGGTCTTCCGGTTCACGAGGTTGTTCAAGCAAGTGTCCCTCTTGTCATTGTGATGGGAGTCGTTACCACACTCTCTGCTTTTTACTTTCTAAAACAAGATATGAAGCACAATAAAATTCAGGCGCAACCGACAATTTTAACAAGCAGCTCTTCTAACCAATCCACACCTCTTTCTCCTTCATTACGCCGGGCTTTAGCCATTATAGTTCCTCTTTTCTTTGCTATAGACGTATGGGCAATGTTCGCCCTTCATTTACAGGGAGGAGATGCCACTGCTCTCGTTGGAGGTACAGCTCTATTTATTTTAGTAGTGGTGTCGCTTATTGCTCACAAAGGAAAAGGTCTCGAACAAACAACTTCCTACTTGATTGAAGGCTTGCAGTTTGGGTTTAAAGTATTCGGTCCCGTTATTCCGATTGCCGCTTTTTTCTATTTAGGAGATGCTGGATTCAAAACAATCATTGGTGACTTTCTTCCGAAAGGATCACATGGACTTGTCAATGACCTAGGCGTTGCGCTTGCTTCGACTGTACCGTTAACTGCACAGGTCGCTACTGTGACGATAACTGCGCTAGGAGCTATTACAGGGTTAGACGGTTCAGGCTTTTCAGGTATTTCACTCGTAGGCTCTGTCTCTCATTTATTTGCATCTGCTTTAGGATCGGGCGCTGCCACGCTAACTGCTTTGGGGCAAATTGCTGCGATTTGGGTTGGAGGGGGAACGTTGATTCCATGGGCGCTCATTCCAGCTGCTGCGATTTGTGGAGTCAGTCCGTTTGAACTCGCTAGACGCAATTTAAAACCTGTAGCGATTGGATTAGTTGTTACAACGATTGTCGCAATGTTCCTAGTTTAAACAAAAGCCCCCTTCTTTTGATGAAGGGGGTTATATGTATATATTTGTTACATACCTTTTGGAAACTCTTTTTCCGCTGACGGCCTTACATACGCATAAACAAGCGTATAGAAGAAAATACCTACAATTAGCCACATAAGCCCTAAGCTGTAGCCAGCTAATACATCTGTTAAAAAGTGTTCTCTTAACAGAATACGGCTCACGCCGATTAACAAAACAATTAAAGTAATTGCCCGCTGATACCACTTGGCCACCTTTTGATTGTTTATATGCTTGATCAGAAAAAAGAAAATCAGACCGTAGATAAGAATTCCCATCATTGCATGGCCGCTTGGAAAACTGTAGCCTTCGATGCCTTCAAGAGGACGGGCTCGTTCTACCGCATCTTTAACTGCTTTATTAATAATATCGCCGCTTAAAATAAGTAAAAATGAGGATATCATGCCAATATAGTCTTTTTTTAAAAATAAAAAAACAATAAGTACAGCTAAAAGAACCATAATCATCACTTTTGAAGCTAAAAAAGACAGGCCGTGAAAAACAGATGACGCTGACTGAAGAATAGTGCTGTCATCTATAGCTGAAACAAGCCAGCGGTCTCCTTGAAAAGAATCTGTCGACACAGCAAACAACACTCCTAAAAAAACGAGACCCGCAATCCCAAACGCCCACATCAATTTTTTGTACAGAGATACAGTTTGTGAATCTACCATATCGTTACCTCCTATTATCTCACGAGAAAATTGGTAAAAAACTCATTCTTTGTCCCTATTTCTCATCTTATGTATCTATTATGTATATAAGATATTTCATGATTCAATTACTTTTTTCAATAACAACGCTTACATTCTTTTCTTTTTTATAGATAATGATATAATGATTTAAATGTCAAAAAATTCAAAACTTTATTCAACTTACACAGAAAGGATATGGTTATGTGAACTCCAAGCTACATACTTTACTTGAAGAAAAATTTGATGAAATGGTTCAAATTCGCCGATATCTGCATCAGTATCCAGAACCGTCTTTTAAAGAATTTCAAACTGCTGCCTACATTCGGTCTTTTTATGACAAGATCGGTATTTCTTACCGAGCAAATGTAGGAGGAAACGGCATTGTAGCAAGTATTCAAGGAGGAAAACCTGGTCCTACTGTAGCTTTGAGAGCCGACTTTGATGCCCTTCCTATTCAAGATGAAAAAGATGTACCCTATCAATCAACTGTTCCGGGCGTGATGCATGCATGTGGCCACGATGGTCATACGGCTACTCTTTTAGTCCTTGCTAAAGCGCTTTTTGAAATAAGAGATTCTCTCCCTGGTAAAATCGTCTTCATTCATCAGCACGCCGAAGAGTATGCTCCCGGAGGCGCCAAGTCCATGATTGAAGACGGATGCTTAGACGATGTAGACGCGATATTCGGAACGCATTTATGGTCATTAACTCCCACTGGTGTGGTTCAATATCGAACGGGCCCTATTATGGCTGCTGCTGATCGCTTTGAAATTACGATCAAAGGAGCAGGCGGACACGGTGCACAGCCCCACAAAACAAAAGACTCAATCGTCATCGCCTCTCAGCTTGTTGTTAATTTACAGCAAATTGTAAGCAGACGTGTAAATCCAATTGATTCAGCAGTTGTAAGCATAGGTTCTTTTGTAGCGGAAAATGCATTTAATATTATCGCTGATTCTGCTCGACTAATTGGAACGGTAAGAACATTTAATGAAGATGTACGAAATGATGTCGAAAAAGAAATCGAACGAATTGTCCAAGGTACATGCTTAACGGCTGATGCTTCTTATGAGCTGAGTTATACGCGCGGCTATCCTTCCGTCGTAAACCACCCGGAAGAAACGGCCTTTCTTGCTTCTGCTGCTTCTCAAATCGATGAAGTTCATACAGTCGAAGAAACGGAGCCTCACATGACTGGAGAAGATTTCTCTTATTATTTGCAGCAGATTAAAGGAACGTTCTTCTTTACAGGAGCTCAGCCAGAAGGTGTAGATGCTCCTTATCCTCATCATCATCCTAAATTTGATTTTAACGAAAAAGCAATGCTTATCGCAGCGAAAACGCTTGGTACGACTGCTGTTGAGTATTTAAGAGAACAAGCTCATTCTAAAAACGCAATAAAAGCGAATTAATCATTCAGCAAGCATTCGTACAGATAAACAGACGATTGCTTGCTGTTTTATTTTAGGAAACTTTTTCTCACTTAAAACGTAGTATTTATATCGACTGAAAAGAGGTGACTTTTTTGAATACGTATGAAGAAAAAGTGTTACGAGAAGCTGAACATTGGAAATTTAGCATGTTGAAACGACCTTCTAAATTTCAGCGTACCGCAAAAGCCTTACAGCTTAAACTAAATGAAAAAATCCCTGCTAAAGTCCATAGAATTATAACTGAAAGTATAAAAAAAATGGTTGAAACCACGCTTGTTGGGTCCGATTTCACGACTAAAAAAAGAGATGTCAGCGGTCTTTCGTTTGAAGAAAAAGAGAAAAGAATTTTGGAGCTCATACCTAAGTACAAAAAAACAGCTGCTGTAGAAGGAGCTGGTACTGGTGCAGGTGGTCTCCTTTTAGGCGCAGCAGATTTCCCACTTCTTCTTTCCATAAAAATGAAGTGCTTATTTGACATTGCCGCGACGTATGGTTTTGATGTAAAAGAAAAAGAAGAACGCATTTATATGCTATATATTTTTCATCTTGCCTTTTGCAGCGACGACCATAGAACGAAGCTGCTCGAAGTAGTAGAAAGCTGGGAGGAAAAGAAAGAGGAACTTCTTGAGCTTGATTGGAAAGCTTTTCAACAAGAATATCGCGATTACATTGATGTTGTGAAAATGTTTCAGCTGATGCCGGGAATTGGAGCTGTTGTAGGTGCGTATGCGAATTATCAGCTTCTTGATCATCTCACAAAAGTAGCGATGAACGTCTATCGCTTTCGGATATTATCTTCGTCTCAAAAGTAGTCTAAAAACGTAAAAAAAGCTCCATTCGGAGCTTTTTTTACGTTAATTTTTTATTTACATATGAATTTACAAATAAGTGAATAAATATAGCACCTGCTGCCAAGGAAAGCAGTGCAGCAACTATATTAGAAAAAGCCACCACTATGGCGAGCACAAGAATTTGTACATACAGCGCTTTTTTCCATACATCCAAAAATGCCCTTTTTCGTTCTTTAGCTTCGACTGGATAAAGAGAAAGCCATAAAATTTGCTTGTGCTGCTTCCAAAGCGGGAGTAATTGAAAACCCGTCATGTATACAACAAATAAAACAACCACTATATTGCCGTATTGAAACGGCGCAGCTACAATTAAAAATCCGCCAATGACAGTTAAGCGAACGAGCAAGCTTAAATAATCTCCTGATCGCAAAAATGTTCTGGTGTACAAGTAATGGTAAGTAGCATTTTGACGAAATGGAATACGTGTTACTAGCCAATCTAAATATCTACGGCGTTTGATTCGTTCTTTGACTTGTGGAACATCCGTAAATAAATTAGCTAATCGATAAAAATAGCCCATGCGCTTTTCTTCTAAGTCAATTAGCTTTTCCCATTTAATCGGCTTCCTTTTTGTAAGAGAGCGATAATAAACGGCTAGCGCAATCATAATTACCGCTACAATCCCTGTGAAAAATACGTATGCATGCGAAAATAAGAAATAAGTAAAAACTGCGTTTAAGAAAAACCTGACGATATAATCTGTCCACTTCGCCCACTTTTCTTCAAACCATACGGCCCACCAAGACATGCCTAAGTTTACAACTTTCAGAATGAGTAATAGCAGAAAAAACACAAAAATATTTGAGTAAGAATCATGCATTACTTTTACGTGAAGAGGCGCTGCTGCACCCGTTGCAAATAATAAAATATAAAGCTGAATCGTAAAGGTAAACCAAAAAGATTTTTTGAAATAAGGCTGCAGCTTCGTCTCCAAAGGAAGCAAAAAGACTAAATCAGGTCGTTTTAAAAACGTTTGAATTTGGCCCATTGTTAAAATCAATCCCATAAGGATCGCAATCACTACAGCCGAAGGAAACGCAGGTGTTAATGTACTCAACCACTGTTGATAATAGTAGGCCAAGCCGCCAATCGCAAAAATTAACACTAATTTAATGTGGTCATTTAAGATATATTTTGTATATCTTCTTACATCCACTAAATACTGCTGAAATCGTTGCTTCCATAATGCGTCAATCTTACTCATAGCCTTCTTCCTTTGTTAATTCAATATAAATTTCATCAAGAGTAGCATTGCGCATCTGAAATTCTTCTTGAAGATCTTTAAGCGTTCCTTGCGCTCTTACTTCTCCGTTATGTAAAATAACAAATTTATCACAGTAGCGCTCCGCGGTCGCCAAAATGTGTGTGGACATTAAAATGCCTGCACCTTGCTTTTTCATATCCGTCATCAAATCAAGTAAAGATTGAATACCAAGCGGGTCTAAACCTAAAAAAGGTTCATCAATAATATAAAGAGACGGCTGAACCAAAAAAGCGCACATAATCATAACCTTCTGCTTCATCCCTTTTGAAAAATGCGCGGGAAACCATTTTAACTTCCGGTCTAAACGAAATTCTTTTAAAAGCGGCTGCAGACGTGCTTCATATGCTTGAGGCTCAAGTCCATAAGCCATAGCTGTCATATCCAAATGTTCTTTTAATGTTAATTCATCGTAGAGCACAGGAGTTTCTGGAATAAACGTAAACTGACTTCGATAGCCTGTTGGGTCTTGTTGAAAGGTTTTATTATTAATGGATACACTTCCTTTTTTTGCTTCCATTAATCCAATGATATGTTTAATCGTTGTACTTTTTCCGGCTCCGTTTAAGCCGATTAACCCAACTAATTCACCTGCATTTACATCAAACGATACATCTTTTAAGACGGGAGTTTTCGTATATCCCCCTGTAATATTGTTAATTTGCAATAAAGAACCCATCACGATCTCCTTTTATTTGTTCTTTTTTGTCTACAAGCGCAAGCGCTATTTGCTCTATTGTACCAAATCTTTTTCGTCCTCACATCGTTTTCAATTCTTTTCGGTTAATTTTTCCAGAATATAATCGAAATATCGGGACATTCTATATAGGGAAGAAGGAAAACAAGTTATTGATTACAACTAATCATTACAAAGCTTCTTACATTTGGGATGAGGTGTCTACAGCAGGCATATTTCAGAAAACCTTATTGTAAATCGATGTATGTTTGATTCATAAGGGGATGGTAGTCATGAACGTAGTAAGAATATATATAATGGGTAGACAATAATGTTCATTTATTACTGTGTAAATGAGGTGTTTGTCAAAGACCAAGAACGATTTCGTTCACATTGTATATTTTTTTAGCTCAATGCTTAAATGAGGTGTTTGTTAAAGAGAATATACTTTTTCAAGTTACTGTTTCATTAGGCAATGTAATTACGTAAATGAGGTGTTCCTTAAAGATCATATGCTGCATTAAAAGCTATTTTTTCCTTCTTCACATGACGGGATGCATAATCGTTTGCATCCCGTTTTTGTGTATAAAATATGAGTGGCTATTTCTTGCCTGCTGATTGCATTTCTACTTTGTGGTAAAATAAACGTACATGTATACCCATACATTTATATTAGTAACGGAAGGTGAACATAATGAGCACACATGATGAAAACTGTATTTTTTGCAAAATTATTCGCGGTGAAATTCCAGGTGCAAAAGTATTTGAAAACGAACATGTATTAGCTTTTTTAGACATTAGTCAAGTAACAAAAGGTCATACGCTGGTGATTCCAAAAGTACATAAAAAAGACATTCACGAACTAACACCGGAAATTGCGCGCAATTTATTTGAAGTGGTTCCTCAAATTGCAAATGCAATTAAAGAAACATACAGCCCAATCGGCTTAAACATCTTAAATAATAATGGTGAAAAAGCTGGTCAATCCGTGTTTCATTATCATATGCACATTATTCCACGCTACGGGGAAGGCGATGGATTCGGTGCTGTATGGAAAGAGCATACAAGCGAATACACGCCTGAAAAACTTCAAGAAATCGCTGGCAATATTTCTTCTCGCCTTTCTTGAAACAAAAAAAGCTTACACATGTAAGCTTTTTTTGTTTTATCTATTAATCAGTTTATGATATAAAACTCAATACGTCTCTCGCTCATTATGAACCATTTTCTTCCTTAAATTCTAAATTCATACGCTCTTCAATCAATTTTGTTAATGCTCTTGATCCTTCAGTTACCAAGTGGACACCATCTGATGTAAAGTATTCAGGGTGCTTAGAAGCCTCAGAGTACCAATCTACAAGCGTGACGTGATCAAACTTTTCAGAAGCAGCTTTCAAGTTCTTGTTCACGGTGCTTTCCCAGGAACGAGGAACGCGCGTATTCACTAAGTAAACGTCCGCTTGTGAAAAAGCTTTTAACAGTTGTTCAAGTTCTTCATTGGTAAAATAACCGTTCGTTCCTAACTCAATAATCACTGCGCTGTTCGGATTATTAAATGCTTGATAACTAGGAGTTAGCTGCAGTGCTTCATTGAGCTGCCTTCCTACTTTTCCGTCAATCGTAATACTAAGCGGCATCTCTTTAAGATTAGGAGCAATATCCAGCATGACCGAATCTCCAATCGCAAGAACATCTCTGTAAGAATTCGGCTGCTGTTCTTCTTTTGCATCAGATTTTTCTTCTGCGGAGTTCTTTTCCGCGTTCTTTGTTTTTTCATCCTCCGCTTTGTTCTTGTCTTTGACAGAAGTTGAAGCATTTTCTTTATGATTCGTTTGAATTTTAACCTCTGTTTGTTTTGCTTCGGTCTCATCCTTTTGCTGCGTACTAATAGCAAAGCTTGTCATATCCGCTGTAAACAACGCCAAAAAGAAAATGAGACTGCCCAAAACCGCTTGTCTCGAACGAGAGAGATTACGCCATTTAAAAAGCTCTCTCGGATGGTAATGCCGGAAATAATAGCGAAAACCGCGTGTGCGAATAGGCACCTCGATGTAACGGTACGAAAGTTCAGCAATGATAAATGTAATTCCTACTTGTAACAGCGCATGCCAATAGACCGGGCGGCCAATCTCGGCTACAGGTGTTGTAAGAACAATAACCGGATAATGCCACAAATAGATACCGTATGATCTAGTACCAAGCCAGCGAAGCGGTTTAAACGACAAAGCTTTTCCTAAAAAGCTACTAGGGTGACTAATCGTTGCAACCAGCACAGCAGCGTTTAAACAAATCAGCAGCATGCCACCTTGATAAAGAAAAGATGCATGCGTATACTCATCAACGCTCCATACGCAGAGAATAAATACAAAGAAGCTTACCATACTTACTGCGTTTAATACTTGCTTGCCTACAGCTGGAAGATTTTTTGATGATAAACGATACATCGGCCAGACAAATGCAAGTAAACAACCGATTAAAAGGGCAAACAGCCGAGTATCGGTTCCATAATAAATGCGGCTAGGATCTCCTCCTGGCTCATATAAAAAAGACATCAGAATGGCTGAGGCCATTACTCCAGCTAAAATAAATAGCGAAAGAATTCCTCTCTTTTTAATAAATTTCAAACCCAACAATAAAACAAGTGGCCATACAATATAAAACTGCTCTTCAATAGCAAGTGACCATAAGTTCTTTAATGGTGACGGTGATCCAAAACTATCAAAATATGAAACTTTATGAAAAATAAACCACCAGTTACTCATATAAAAAATAGACGATAATGCATCGCCTCGTAGCGTTGTTAACAATGGTCGGTTAAATAAAATAACCCACGCTGCAGTTAATACGACCATCACATACACAGCTGGAAGAAGTCTTCTCGTACGGCTAACCCAAAAATGCTTCAAATTCTTTAAAGGATTTTCCCAAGATTGCACCAGTAAAATTGAGGTAATTAAATACCCAGATAATACAAAGAAAACGTCAACTCCTAAAAATCCTCCAGACGCCCATCCAAAGCCTAAGTGATAAGCAATCACAGCCATGACAGCAAAGGCCCGAAGTCCGTCCAAACTATATATATACCTATTTTTCTTTTCTTTTGCACTCATAAAAATGCCTCCAAGCAATATGTACAACAAATTTCTTTCTCAACAAATATTAAGAATATTACGTAATTGTTACATTTTTGTTACAAAAATCATTATATACAATATTATTACTTTCTTCAATATATCACTTACTGAAAATCAAAGAATAAGTAAAAAGAAACAAATTCACTATCTATCTTATTCATAAATTACTAATTTAGTAGTAGTCATATCGATTCTATCTGCATGCCACTAAACCCTACACGTTTCTTTCACCTTACCCGTTTTAAAAATAGAAAAACTTCACACAAATGGTGAAGTTTCTAAGGTGTCTTTAGCATATCGACGTGTGGGAGTCCTTCATCTGAATAAATATCGGAAATAGGTCTAAAACCAAACGATTCATAAAATGTTTGAAGTCTGCTTTGAGCTTGAATTTTAATTGTCTTCTCGTGCAATTCATTCTCTAGAAAAGCAATTCCTCTTGCCACTAGTTCTCTTCCGAGACCTGTACCGCGCTGTGCTTGTTTTACAATAATACGTCCAAGAGAAGCTTCTTTATAGCTAATTCCTTTTGGTAAAACTCTAAGGTATGCGATAATTTTCTCATCTTCTTTTTTGAACAAATGATAAGCAAATTTGTCTTTTCCATCTACTTCTAAGTAAGCACACTTCTGTTCCACAACAAAAATAGAGGTGCGAAGCTGTAGAATTTCATAAAGCTCATCATTTGTCAGCTCTTGAAATGATTTTATGCACCAACTCATGATCTGCTCACCTTTTCTTATTGTTCTTTTTCAATTAAATTCAGCGTACGTTCAAGCCAATTGATATAGCTTGTCTCCCGGTCTTGAGCGCGAGATAGCACCAAGTAATGACCAAATTGAGGAGAAGAAACGGTAATGTGGTGATTAACTTCTTCTAAAAGATCATCCATTCGTTTCTTTAAAAAAGTCAGCTTCATTTTCCTGCTTGATAATTGGTTATCTATTTGTTGCTTTAACTCTTCTATTGACATGGATGAAGCAAAATAAGCTTTTAACATAAATTCATCTTTAGTTGTTTCAGGAATAGGATCAATCGTAGTGAGCCACTTGCTTAGCTCCACTCTTCCTTCTTCCGTTATCGAATACATCTTTTTTTCTAATTTTTTGCCTTGAATCACCGTTTCATAGCGAATAAATCCCTCTTCTGTTAATCGCTTTAGCTCGGGATAAATCTGGCTGTGTTTAGCGCTCCAAAAATTACCAACCTCTTCTTTAAAAAGTCTGGTAATGTCATACCCGCTGAGCTCCTCCTGATTTAAGAGCCCTAATATTGCATATTTTAATACTCTCATTCTGTTCCTCCACATTATTTCTTCCATCAGTATAGCATATAAACATTTCATTTACATGTTTGCCAAAACATGTTTACGTATACTTTTTA
The DNA here is from genome assembly GCF_038005965.1 of Priestia sp. FSL W8-0524. Classification (NCBI taxonomy): domain Bacteria; kingdom Bacillati; phylum Bacillota; class Bacilli; order Caryophanales; family Bacillaceae; genus Priestia; species Priestia sp. FSL W8-0524. The sequence goes on along the minus strand of NZ_JBBOUG010000001.1, from coordinate 286,671 downwards.
TTTATCTTTTTTCTATTATTTTCTCTTTACAGATTAATTTAAATTTTTGAAAAGTTACCTCCACAACTAAGAGTTTTCATGATAGTATAATGATATTCTTTCTGACATCAGTCATTAGCCATTTTGTATGATGAGTGTTCGAACTAATTTGAGGAGGAATTAATGTGATTACGTTAAACAGAGCTTATAATTTTAATGCAGGTCCATCTGCGCTTCCCCTACCTGTCTTACAACTTGCTCAAGAGGAGCTAGTTAACTTCAAAAATACAGGTATGTCTGTGATGGAATTATCACATCGCAGCAAAGAGTTTGAAGATGTATTAACACATGCTAAAGAAACACTAACGGAATTGCTTAATATTCCAGATACACATGAAATTTTATTCCTGCAGGGCGGAGCAAGCCTGCAATTCTCTATGATTCCAATGAACTTTTTAGCTCCTGATCAAGTCGGGGCATATGTGCTAACGGGATCATGGTCGGAAAAAGCGTTAAAAGAAGCAAAGAAACTTGGAAAAACAGCAGTTGTTGCTTCTACTAAAGAAGAGAACTACCGCTCTATTCCAGCTTTAGATGATATAAAGCTTCCAAAAGAAGAGATTGGGTACTTGCATATCACGTCCAATAATACCATTTTTGGTACACAATGGGCTGACTACCCTTCTATTGAAGGAGTAGACTTAATTGCTGACATGTCAAGCGACATTCTTTGCCGTCAAATTGATGTATCTAAGTTCTCACTCATTTATGCTGGTGCTCAGAAAAACCTCGGACCATCTGGTGTAACAGTTGTCATTTTGAAGAAAGAATTGCTTAAACGTATCCCTGAAGGTTTACCAACAATGCTGAACTATGAGACTCACGTAAAGAGCAATTCTCTTTACAACACTCCTCCAACGTTTGGTATTTATATGCTTTCACTTGTTTTAGATTGGATTAAAGAACAAGGGGGCGTTAAAGCCATTGAAGCTCAAAATCATAAAAAAGCTAAGTTACTCTACGCAAGCATGGAACGTTCAAACGGTTTCTATACTCCTCACGCTACAGAGGAAAGCCGTTCAATTATGAATGTCACGTTTACTTTACCAAACGATGAGCTAACGGCTGAGTTTTTACAGCAAGCAAAAGAAAAAGGCTTTGTAGGATTAGCTGGACACCGTTCAATCGGCGGATGCCGCGCTTCTATTTACAATGCTGTGACGCTTGAAGCGTGTGAAGCTCTTGCCGTCTTTATGGATGAATTTGCGCAGGCAAACGCGTAATTGGCAGAATTAGCTGATTCTTTTTTCACATAAATATGTTATAATCAGTATGTAAATATATGCAATGGGCATAGACGCACTATTGGTATATTTCGAGCTTAGCTTAGAAGAGGAGAGATGAGAAATGAATACAAAAGTTTTAGTTTCTTTAGCGTTATTAGTCGGAATTGGAGCGGTTCTCCACACGGTGGTACCTCCTATTTTATTTGGAATGAAGCCAGATATGATGTTAACAATGATGTTTTTAGCAATCCTGTTGTTTCCTAGCGTAAAAAATGTAGTACTAGTAAGCTTCACAACAGCTTTTATTTCTGCTTTAACGTCTAGTTTCCCGGGAGGACATATTGCAAACATAATTGATAAACCAATTACAGCATTTGTTTTCTTTGCATTATTTATGCTTGTGAAAAAAGCAACAGGCATCAAAACACCAGTTGCCGCTGCTTTAACAGCTGTTGGCACGCTCGTATCAGGAACCGTATTCTTGTCTGCTGCCGCGCTAATCGTCGGCTTACCGGGCGGAAACAGCGTCATGGCGCTTGTTGCTGCGGTTGTATTACCTGCAACAGTAGTGAATACAATCGTTATGGTCGTTATTTATCCAATTGTTCAATCCGTTCTAAAACGCACAAGCATCAAAGCAAAATTATCGTAACGTCAAGAGCCTGATTTAGTTAAGAATCAGGCTCTTTTTTTACACCAAAAGCTAAGGCCCGCCAAAGCGTGGCGGACCTTTAGATAAAACGGTTCATTTATAGTATGTTGCTGATCTTTTAGAGACAATCTAAAGTCCGGCTCTTAACTTGTTGTTTAAAAAGAAATGATACAGGATGCTTTTCACTTAAATTTCATTTGCAGCTCATACAATAGGTATGAAGACTTACTATGTAATAAAGGTTTAAGTTCCCCATCCTAGGTTACATAATAAAGTATAAGCGCCAATAAAAAACTCGCAAAAGCTACTGTCGCACATGTAAGAGACTTTTGTTTAAGCACATGTTTAGGTGGATATGATGCCGTTCTAGTCGTAAGGCTAAACCATTTAAAAGCAGCGAGAAAAAAACTCAGGCTAATCATCAAAAGAATGAATAAAGCTATCCCATGTTGATAACCTCCTTCTTTTGTATAAATCTATGCTATTTTTTTATGATTATGTCAGAAGGAAGTGTTAGCAATTACTTTACTACATAGGAGGAAATAAATAATGAGTAGAATGAAAAAACTAGCAGCTGGAGCAGCAATCGGAAGCACCGTAGCCGCTATTACAACGCTTCTTATTACTCCATATTCAGGACGAGAACTTAAACAGCGTGTCAGTTCTCGAAAAGACCGAGTTAACGCTTCACAACAAGAGCTCTCAACAAAAATAAAAGCTGTTTCTCAACAAGTACAAATGACCGCCAGAGAAGGAAATACTATAGTGAAAAATATCGCAAGTGACCTTTCTACTACCCTTGGTCAGTTTAAAGAAGAAATTGTCCCTCATAAGGAATCCATTCAGCATCATTTGAAAGAAATCCAAAATTCTTTGTCAAACCTAGAGGAACATGTACAGACAACTAAAAATCCCAATGAAAAAATTGACAAAAAAGAAGGTTAAAGCGCCTTCTTTTTTAATTTTTTAAAATTTTGTAAATTTACATCTTTATAATTTTTTATTTTATTGGCATAATAGAAGATAAATAAAAAAAGAGACTAAGTAGGTGGGAGAAGATGAAAAAGACTAGTGATCAGGATTACAGTTTGAAAGAAGCACTTCTATTTAGCCAACGTATTGCCCAATTAAGTAAAGCCCTTTGGAAAACCGTAGAGAAGGATTGGCAGCAATGGATTAAGCCTTATGACCTTAATATTAACGAGCATCATATTTTGTGGATTTCATATCATTTAAACGGGGCTTCCATTTCCGAAATTGCCAAGTTTGGAGTTATGCATGTTTCTACTGCATTTAACTTCTCCAAAAAACTAGAAGAACGAGGTTTACTTGAGTTTTCTAAAAAAGAAAGCGACAAGCGAAATACGTACATTCAGCTGACAGATAAAGGCGAGGCCATTTTACTGGATTTAATGGAACATTACGAACCTTCTAATAATTCAGTATTCAGCGGCGCACTTCCGTTGCGCGACTTGTACGGCAAATTCCCTGAGTTTATGGAACTAATGACCGTCATCCGCAAAATTTACGGTGAAGATTTTATGGATATCTTCGAGCGATCTTTCCATCATATTGAAGAAGAATTCACTGAAGAAGATGGCAAGCTTGTCAAGAAAGATAAAGAGAACCACCAGGAGACTATTTCAAACTCTTAATGGTTAGTCCCTTATCCATTGAATAATTTCAAAAAATTCATTCATCACATCTTGATAAGAAGGTTGATAACGAAGCGATTCGACCGTCTCTCTGGGAGTTAATTTATAATTCAGCATACCAACAAATTGTGTAAGAAGCGGAACAAAGTCTGTTAGGCCTTCCGCTTTTTGCTCAATATATTCGTTTTTTGTATCTTCACACAGAATTAAAATTTCCTCTACTTCCCTCTTTGTAAGCTGATTTCTTACCACTAAATCAATAAATGGTTTAGCTTCTTGTTCAGATGTCCCAGATAACAGTTTTATGTAATATTCTAAACGTGATACTCGAGATTCTAAAGTTTCCATCCGCTTCCCCTACTCCTTCAACGTTCATATATCTCTACTCCATATTGTACATGATTCATTCATGTTCTTCCAAATAATTCTTTCTTCGTCAATCACATTTCCTGTTTGAGTAGCACCGTATAAAGATTTTCATATACTGATTATGTACTCACTGCATATATTAATATAAATCCCTCTGTCCTTTTTAACAATCCTTTTGCACAATGGCTGATTGTTACTCATTTCTTATCCATTCACTTTGCTATTTCGTTTAAAACCTATTTCTCAACTTCTTAACTACCCTTTATAAAATAAAAACCGCATTTCTGTGTAAATACCTTTTGAAATTCTTTGCTCAACTGTATATATAACTATCTATTTTACCGCTTTTTTGGTAATGTTAATATAGATATTTGTAAATTCATACAAAGCTGTACTATATAAATGACTATAAGACTTTTTGTCTTCGTCACACTGATTTTGTTAGGGGGATTTTTATGTACATATTCTTTATTGTATTTGCACTATTCATTTTATTCTACATCAATGCACTAACAAATACATTGTGTATTCAAAAAGAAATTCCAGCTGAAAAACAGCCTAAAGTTTTTCGTACGATTAATGTATTAATTACCATTTTATTAGTTTCATCTTATATTGAAGTATCATTTACATAAAAAACGGTGAGATGTCTCACCGCTTTTTTATAGGCTTAGCAAAAACAGCTAGCGCCGATGATAACTAATAAGATGAATAATACGACTAATAGAGCAAATCCACTGCCGTATCCGCATCCGTAAGAACCCATATCTATCGCCCCTTTCCTTTTATATTCACCTGTTTCCTAGTGGTAACATGCACAACCAACAATGACTAATAAGATAAACAGTACAACTAATAGTGCAAAACCGCCTCCATATCCGCATCCGCTCATTTGAGCACCCCCTTTGTTTACTAATACTGCATCTTATGCATCAGCTCAAAAAACGTCTAGGCTTTTAGCCCAAACTCCATAATTTATTTCTCTTGCTTCTCGTTTGGAGATTACTCTGTGAGTTTGTCCACCATTTTGAAAACGCTTTATAAAAAAGCCATCATAAGCGTATAATCACTCCATGCTTAGTGGAAAATAAATGTAAATTTACGTGGTTTTAACTTCATTTGCTAACATCAGGAAATGTGATATAGTAAATCTTGAGTCAAGCTACATAAGTAAAAATGATGAGTAGGAGTGTTTACGTATGAAAAAAAGCTTAGTTGCACTAACAACGGCAGCCAGCCTCGTTGCTTTATCAGCATGCAGTGGGGGAAATGATGCTTCAAATGCTAACGATTCTTCAAAAGTAATTGTAGAAACAAAAGCAGGCAATATCACTCAAGGTGATTTGTATAAGCAAATGAAAGATACAATCGGACAAGACCAATTTAATACACTCGTACGAAGCGTTACCGAAGAAAAAGTATTGAGTAAAAAATATAAAGTAACGGATAAAGAGCTTGATCAGCAGCTGAACATTCTAAGAGAACAATACGGTGATCAGGTGGATTCAGTTATTAAGCAAAAAGGCGAAAAAGAAGTCAAAGATATGCTAAAAGTTGATATTCTCCGTGAAAAAGCTGCTACGGCAGGCATTAAGGTATCGGACAAAGAACTGAAAAAAGCTTATGATGAATATAAAGCTCAAAAACCTCAAATTCGCGCAAGTCATATTTTAGTAAAAGACGAAAAGACAGCAAACGAAGTAGAAGCGAAAATCAAAAAAGGCGAGGACTTTGCTAGTCTAGCAAAAGAATATTCAACGGATCAGCAGTCTGCAGCTAACGGCGGCGATTTAGGCTACTTCGGTGAAGGCCAAATGGTTAAAGAATTTGAAGAAGCGGCTTACAAGCTGAAAAAAGGTGAAGTAAGTAAACCAATCAAAACAGAGTACGGCTACCATATCATTAAACTAGTCGATAAAAAGAAAGTAGAATCGTTTGAGAAAAAGAAACCCGAACTTGAGCAGCAAATCAAACGTTCAAAAGTAGATCAAGCAGAAGCGAACAAGAAGATTCAAAAAGAGCTTGATAAAGCAAAAGTGGAAGTCAAAGATAAAAATGTAAAACCAATTTTCGAAGAAGGTGCGACAGATAGTCAATCTGGCGTAGAAACTCCTCAGCAGTAATGCTAAGAGCCTGTCACTCATGTGACAGGCTCTTTTATATAATCAGATAGAATCGCTGTTGCGTCTTTCTTTTTCCACTTGCATTCTTTCGATGAAGACTTGTCCCTCTTTTTCAATAAACGAATCATCCACTTGCTTATCATGTTGTGCAGCACGAATTGCCATAAATCCACTAAAGAAAATGCCTGCTACAACTAAATAAATCCAAATTGGTAGTGTCACCATATATTGATCCCCCATCACAGTTATTTACAACCACTATATGCGAAGGAAGAAAGACTTATACCTTTTTAATCAATCGTTGGTTTATAAAATGAACGATTATCAAGTGCAAAAATACGCTCTGTAAATTCACCAGGCTTCACTTTTGTTAATGCTCGGTCCAGCATATTCATTTTAGCGTCTACATTGTCAATCAAATGAAGCATCTCAGCCTCTTTAATTAACGGCTTTTTCGGACTTCCCCACTCTTCCTTACCGTGATGCGATAATACAAGGTGCTGAAGAAGCATGACCTCTTCTCCTTCAATCGCTAATTCTTCCGCCGCTTTTCCAATTTCATTCACCATAATCGAGATATGGCCAAGCAAGTTCCCTTCTACTGTGTATATCGTCGAAACAGGACCTGAAAGTTCAAATACTTTGCCAAGGTCATGAAGAATAACTCCAGCGTACAGCAAGTCGCGGTTTAAGCTTGGATAAAGGGTTGAAAATGACTCAGCCAGCTTCAGCATAGACACCACATGGTAGGCAAGCCCCGATACAAACTCATGGTGATTTTTAGTTGCTGCCGGATATTCTAAAAATTCCGTTTGATATTTTTTAAACAAATGGCGAGTAATGCGCTGGACATTTGAATTTTTCATTTCAAATATACTCTTTGTAATATGTTCCACCATTTCTTCTTGAGATAAAGGCGCCACTTCTAAAAAGTCAGATGTGCGCACTCCGTCTTGGGGCTGTGCAGGACGAATGTTGCGTATTTTCAGCTGGTTGCGCCCGCGGTAATTCATTACTTCTCCAGCAGCTCGCACAATCTTTTGAGCAGCATAATTTTCCTCGTCATCTGGAGATGCATCCCACAGCTTGGCTTCAATATCACCTGTTTTATCCTGTAGGATTACCGTTAAAAATGGTTTTCCATTGCTTGCAATTCCTCTCGTTGAGGATTTAATTAAAAAATAAAGATCAACTTGCTCTCCTACTTCGTATTGAGCAATTCCTTTTGTCATGCCCTTTTCCTCCTTACCACTTCATTCTATGTATTTGATAGCAAAGCTCTTATCGCTTCGTCCGCTTATTTACAGCTCTTTACATTTCATTTTACCATCGCTTGGCACCGAATGCACGGGTAGACGCTTTTTCATAAGAGATGAGATTATGACACAACAAAATCAATACAATCTAAAGACAAACAGATTGGATAAAGGAGCTAGTATGAATCGCTTGAGGCACCGCTGTTGATTTCCGTGCAAGACTTCTCTTTCCGGCAGCCGCTGAGCCTCCTCGTCGCTTCCGCTTTCTCCCCAGGAGTCTTCGTCTTGCTCTCCAATACACAGCTTGAAACAACTACATACATGCAAACTATGGTCACCATACCAATAAAAAAATCCGGACGAGTTGGATTCTCCATCAAGAATCTAGATTGTTCGTCCGGACCTCCCTTCAACTAATCTACTTTTGTCTCAGCCTCTCACTTCTTTATGTTTCTTTTTTCGTTAACTGCAGCGCCTTTTTAATATCTTTAAAAGAGGTAGATTGACCATACATAAGGACCCCTCCTTTATACACACGGGCACCAAATATAGCTAAAGCAGTAATCGTCACAACCAAAATCCCTATCGATACACTCACTTCCCACATAGGAACATTTAACATACCTACACGCAAAAACATAATCATCGGAGCAAAAAACGGGATAAAAGATGTGACCGTAATGATTGTGGTTTCAGGATCACCAAGTCCAAACATAGCAATTAAAAAAGCGGCCACAATCACAAGGGTCATGGGCGTAATCATTTGCTGTACATCTTCAATACGGCTCACAAGAGAACCTAAAAAAGCCGCGAGCGTAGCAAAAAGAAAGTACCCTAATATGAAAAAGACAAATGCATACACGAATGTAGTCAGCGGAACATCATTAAATCCGAGATAAGAAAAGATGCCGTTATGATTTGTTTCCACACTGGCTTTTAACGATGTGTAGCCCACGCTCAGTATCACTGCAAGCTGTGTTAAGCTGAGCAGTGCAATTCCAATGATTTTAGCAAACATTTGTGTAATAGGTGATACGCTCGATACGAGGATCTCCATAACGCGGGATGATTTTTCAGTAGCTACTTCCATCGCAATCATGCTCCCATACATGATAACGGCAAAATAAATAACAAACAGCAGAACATACACAAGACCTCTTGCTTGATTTAGCTCTTGTTCTGTTTTGGCATTTTCAACTAACGCTTCTTTTTTAAATGAAACAGGGCTGTAAAGCTGATCAATTTGCTTTTCTTCTAAACCAATTTTCACTGTAGCCATAGCCACTTTTGTTTGCTGTACCGCCTGTTCTAAGGTAGATGAAAGATTTGATTCGGCCAAAGAGTTAGCTTTGTACACAGCTTGAGGCAGCTGCTTATCGTTTAAAGATAAAAGTAAATAGCTATCGAGCTGCCCGCTTTTTACCGCTTGCTTTGCCTTAGCCTCAGACGTAAATTCTTTTAAATGAATGTCTGAATCCATAGCATTTACATTTTGTTTGAACAACGTATATACGCTTTCCACTTCATAGATGACACCCACATTTGTGCCATTATCGTCTGAATTAAAAACGTCGATAATTTTCTCCATATTTGTAAGAGCAACTAGAATAAGAGCAGTAATAATCGTCGTAATAATAAAAGATTTTGTTTTTAATTTATTAAGATATGTATGAAAAACGATGACCCAAAATTTATTCATAGGAAGCACCTACCTTTTCAATGAAAATATCATTTAATGAAGGCTCTTCCACTGCAAATTTAGATACAAATGAAAAATGTTTAAGTTCTTGAAAAATGAGTTGCGATACGGATTCATGCTGAATTTGAACAATCATGCCTTCAACCGTTTTTTTCACCTTTACAACACCTTCAAGCTCCGTAATTCTCTCAAACGGACCTTTCCCATGTATAATGACGTTTTTCTTGCCAAATGAACGCTTGATCTCCGGCAGTCTTCCATATACAACAGGCGTACCATGATGCATAATACATAAATATTCACAAAGTTCTTCCACATGTTCCATTCGATGACTTGAAAAAACAATCGTCGTCCCGCGTTTTTTCAAATCAAGTACCGCTTCTTTTAGTACCTCTACGTTTACAGGATCCAAGCCGCTAAAAGGTTCATCTAAAATAAGCAGCTCGGGACGATGAATAACGGAAGCGATAAATTGAATTTTTTGCTGATTTCCTTTGGATAGCTCTTCTACTTTTTTTGAAGCATATTGAGGAATATTAAATCGAGATAACCAGCGCTCCATTTCTTGCAGCACGTTAGCTTTTTTCATCCCGCGCAGCCGTCCTAGATAAACAAGCTGATCTTTGACTTTTAATTTCGGATATAATCCCCTTTCTTCTGGAAGGTAACCAACTAGATGGCTTCTACTGTAAGTTAAAGATTTATCATTCCATTGGATGTGACCTGAGGTTGGTTCAATGAGCCCTAAAATCATTCGAAACGTCGTTGTTTTGCCAGCACCGTTTGCACCTAAAAAACCAAACACTTCACCCTTTGGAATTTGCAAGGATAGTTCATTTACAGCTGTAAATTCACCGTACCTTTTTGAAACTTCACGGATAGAAAGAGACATTTAATTCCTCCTTTGTAAATAAACCTATGTTTATTGTATGGAAAAAAATGATATCTGTAAACCTTAGCAGGATTTAGAGGAATAAGACGAGAAATATGTTGAATACGCTTACAATTATACTATAAGAGGAGAGTAGATTTTATGAGTACTTATACATTAACCGCTTTTGAAAAGACTGGAGAAAAATTAATAGATGAAAGCTTCGAAGCAGCTTCTGAAACAGAAGCAAAGACAATCAGCACCAAAAAGTTAGAAGAGCTTGCCTACTTAGAAAAAACACATCGATGCGTTAGCTCTAGCGGAAAACTTGTATTATTTCATCGTTAATACAAAACGCCGGAAAGGTTTAGCTTTCCGGCGTTTTATATTACTTTACAGCTTCTTTTAGTTCTTTACCAGCTTTAAATGCCGGTACTTTTGATGCTGGAATTTGCATTTCTTCACCCGTTTGAGGGTTACGGCCTGTACGAGCAGCACGCTCGCGTACTTCAAATGTACCGAAGCCGATTAACTGAATTTTTTCACCTTCACCTAGCGTTGATGAAATTGTTTCTAGTAATGCGTCAACTGCTTTAGATGCATCTGCTTTTGTTAACTCTGATTTTGTTGCCACTGCGTTTACTAAATCTGTTTTGTTCATTTCCAATCACCTCATTAGTTTCTACATTATCTTGTGTTACCACTGTTTTGCAACTTTTAAACATGCTCTATCAATATGATAGACAAAAATATTGGCTTTTAAACTAGTTCACTTAATTTTCGGAAATATCTTTTTCACTTTGATTAAAAACAGGCGCTCGCTTTTCCAGAAACGCACGTACACCTTCCTTATGATCCGAACTTTGGCTCATAGCAAACTGACTTCTTTTCTCAAGCGCAAGCACTTGCTTTAATTGTGAAATAGATGTCTCCACATAAATTCGCTTTGTTTCCTTCAAAGCACGTGAAGGTTTTTTTAGCCAATATGAGAGATAATCTTCTACACGCTTCGCCAAATCTCCTTCTTTTATTTCATCAATTATGCCAAATTGATGAGCTTCCTCTGCTTTTAATGTCTTTCCTTCCCAAATCAGCTGTTTCGCACGATGAGAACCGATGCGCTTTTCTAGTAAAAAGTGACCGCCTCCGTCTGGAATTAGAGCAATGCCGATAAAGTTCATCGCAATTTTCGTGTGTCTTTCTGCAATAATATAATCAGAAGCAAGCGCAATGCTGAGCCCTAGCCCTGCTGCCGCACCGTGCAGTACACTTATCGTCATTTGAGGCAGGCTGTATAAAGTCAGCACGGCTTCATTAATTAAATCCATCACCTGCTCAAAACGTTCTGATTGTGAAGGTGACATCATCATATTAATATCTCCCCCTGCTGAAAACACTTTTCCGTTTCCTTTTACTACTAAGAAGTCCACTTCACTTTCTTCGACAACTTTTAAACATTGAATAAACTGCTCTAGCACTTCTTCGTTTAATGCATTTAACGCATCCGGCCTGTTAAACGAAATTGTGGCGACACGCTCTTGCAAAACTAGTTCTACTACTTTTAATTCGACGGTCATATTTACTCACCCTTTCTGATAATGATTGAGGACTTGTTCACGAAGCGTACGTTTTAAAAACTTTCCGACCGTTGTCTTTGGGATTTCATCCATAAATAAAATGTCATCTGGAAGCCACCATTTTGCGAACTGCGGCGCTAAAAATTTGAGCAGCTCTTCTGACGAAACGACACCTTTATATGCATCTTTTAACACGACACAAGCAACTGGACGCTCTTGCCACACCTTATGAGGGACTGCTATGACACAGGCTTCGAAAACAGATTCATGGGCAATCAGCGCGTTTTCTAGATCAACCGATGAAATCCATTCTCCTCCGCTTTTAATTAAATCTTTTGTTCGGTCTACAATTTTGATCGTTCCCTCTTCGTCAACCGTCACAATATCTCCCGTATACAGCCAGCCGTCTTTAAACGTATCTTCTGTTCTTTTATCCTTGTAATATTCAGAAGCTACCCATGGCCCCTTTAGTAATAGCTCACCCATTTCCACTCCATCCCAAGCAACTTCTCCATTTTGACCTATTACTTTCATTTCAACGCCAGGAACTAAGAAACCTTGCTTCGCTTTTACGCTGAGCTGATACTCAGGGTCTTCGCTGTACTGATAGCTTTTTAAGCGGGAGACGGTTACAACAGGGCTTGTTTCCGTCATTCCGTATGCATGCATAAATTCAATTTGATATTTTTCCTGAAATTCTCGAATGACGCTTTTTGGGGCCGCTGATCCGCCGCATAAAATAGCCCGCAAACTATCAACTGCGTAAGGCTTTTTTTCTAACTCTTGTAAAAAATTTAACCAAACGGTAGGTACTGCTGCAGCAAGAGTTACTTTCTCTTGTTCAATGAGAGAGGCAATCGTCTCTGAGGTACAAAAAGCGCCCGGCAGCACGAGCTTTGTCCCAAACCAGACCGCAGCAAAAGGAATTCCCCATGCATTTACATGAAACATTGGAACGATAGGCATAGCGGTATCACCTTCTGATAATCCAGCACTATCAGCAAGTCCTAGCGCCATACAGTGTAAATAAATAGCGCGATGAGAATATACAACGCCCTTTGGCTCTCCTGTAGTAGCAGAGGTATAACAAAGGCCTACTGGTTCTTCTTCGCTTAAATCTTGAACAAAGGAATGCGATGCATCCCCTTGCTGAATCCAATTTTCGTAATGATACACTGGCAACTCTGTTTCTGGCAGCTCACCTTCATCTGACATAAGGATATAGGCTTCAACATGTGGAAGCCTTTGATGAATGCTTTCAAATAAAGGTAAAAAGCATTCATCAAGTAAAATGACTTTATCGTGTGCATGGTTAATGATGTATACAATTTGCTCAGAATCTAACCGGATATTAATTGTGTGAAGCACAGCGCCTATTCCCGGTACAGCAAAATAAGCCTCTAGATGTCTATGATGATTCCATGCAAACGTTCCGACTCTTTCTCCTCGCTTCACTCCAATTCGTTCTAGCATACTAGAGAGCTGCCGAGTCCGTTTTATTAACTGATTATAAGTTAAACGTTGAATCCCTTTTGAAGATTTAGAAACCACTTCTTTTTTACCAAACAGCTTTTCAGCTCTTTCCATCATAGATGGTACGGTTAACTGTACATTCATCATTAAGCGGCACCTCGCATCGTCATAATAAGAAAACGCTTACAACTTTCTTATATATTCAACAGATTCCGACATTTCCCTGCTGAAAATAAAAAAGATCACTAAAAAGTGACCTTTTTATTTCCTAAACAATTCATCTAAAATCTTGAGTTTCTCTTGCGTATAGTGCTCGAATCCATCGTTGTACGATTTTGGGTCTTTTGGATTCGCAAACCTTGTAATAATGCCTGTTTCTGGATGCACGAACTTACTGGATGCCCCGCACCCAAGGCCAATAATCGTCTGCTTTTCTTCCATGATCATAATATTGTACAGGCTCTCTTGACCAGGGAATGAATATCCAACGTTCTCTAAATTACCTAAAATATTTTTTTGGCGATATAAATAATAAGGTTCATATCCTTGTTCTTGAGTCCACTCAGTCGCTAAATCCATCATTTTACCAATTTCATAGCGATCTGCTACTTTGTATTTCCGTTTATTTTGAGTCATTTCAGACGCGCGTTTAAACGATAGCGTATGAACAGTTAAAGATTCAGGAAGCAATTTTTTAGATTCGTCTAGCGTATGCTGAAATTCTTCTACACCTTCATTTGGAAGCCCAATAATTAAGTCCATGTTAATGTTATTCATCCCCATTTTTCGAGAAAGATGAAATTTATCAATCGTTTCTTCAACTGTATGATGACGTCCAATAGCTTTTAAGGTTTCTTGAATATAAGACTGCGGATTTACACTAATCCGGTCAATATTCCATTTGTTCAAAACAGCTAGCTTTTCTTCCGTAATCGTATCGGGTCTTCCTGCTTCTACCGTAATTTCACGGATATTTTGTACATCAGGGAACGATTCATACATCTCTTCATACAGCATGTCCATTTCTTCAGCCGTAATGCTCGTTGGTGTGCCTCCGCCATAATAGACGGTTGTAATCTTGACGTCATTGTCTTTTAACCATTTCCCTACTTCACGCATCTCATAATGCAAGCCGCCTAAAAATGACGTAACAGATCCTTGACGTCCGTTAATCGCATAGGCTGGGAATGTACAGTATGCACACTTCGTCGGACAAAACGGAATGCCTATATAAATGCTTACCTCGTTCTTTAACTCATGTAAATCGGGAATAGCTGCTAGTTGACGATCCACAATATGCTGCATTAAATTAATTTTGTCATCAGTGATTAAATATTCTTCCTTTAGCTCACGATGTGCTTGTTCTTTACTTTTGCCTGACTGCAGTTTCATATGAAGCAACTTCGTTGGACGTATACCGGTTAAAATACCCCATTTTTGAACAATGTTTGTATACTCCTGTAACACAGATAAGTAGACGCGAAGCACCACATTTTTTATTTGCTTAAATTTTTCTTTTTCTGTTTCATACGGCGTAAACGATTTAGAAAGCTCTTCTGTAAACACCTTGTCCGTTGCAGCATCATGCAGCACTGCTTTCGCATAAATTTCTTCATGAACTTTTAGCTCTACTTCAACCTTCAGCTGAGCTTCGTTATCATCCTCAAAGGAGACGTTGCTTTCTTCAAAAAACAAATCTGAAATTCGGTGAAGCGGACGTAAAAAACGCTCATCTTCTATACCTTTTATATAAATGTTCAATATAATCACCTTTCAAATCAATTCTATCTAAGTAATCAGTTTACAAAACCTACGTATGTCCGGTCAAGGTGCTCAGCTCAAGGGAATACGCGGACAGGAAACAAACGGAAAAAGAGATTGAGCCATAATTACATTAATTCAACCTACAGACGAACAAATGGGATAAATAAGCTCATATGAATTGCTTGTTACACTTCTGTTGATTTACGCAGGAGTCTTCGCCTTGCCCTTCAATCAACAGTTAGAAACAGCTACATACGTGAAGCTGACGTTTATCCTACCAATGAAAAAAATCCGAACGAGTTGGATTCTTCGTTCGGATTTCCCTTCAACTAACATACTTTTATTTATTTTAAACGAAAGCTGTCAATTTGATGAAGATAACCAAGACGCTGCTGCTTTCTAAATAATTCTTTCACCATATAGGCTACACCATTTTCATTATTAGAACGAGTAACCCAATCCGCAAGCATTTTTAATTCCGTTGGTGAATTGCCCATGGCCACACCCATTCCCGCGTGTTCAATCGTTTCTACATCATCATAGCAATTTCCAATGGCTACTACGTCTTCCATCGGTATCCCTAGACGATTTGCTACATAACGAACGCCGGCAGCTTTTGTGGCTCCTTTTGGCGTAATATAGCATCTATTTTCATTTGGATACGAAAACCATTCAATATCCGGAACTGCACTGGCAATTGTTTGCTCAGCGTATTCTTTTTCTCTACGATCTGCAAAATACACTTCTATTTTTGGAGTAGAAACAGGTTCATCACGAAGCGTATCTCCTAATGAATCTACGAACTGCACGGGATAAAAGAGCGGTTCTCCCGTTTTTAACACGCTTTTAGCTACGATATTATTAGGAAGCTTTACACGATTTCCAATTGAAAACCTTTCATGCAAAATGCGGACATGACAATTAAAATTTTCAAAAAGCTGAATGAGATTAAATGTTTTTTCCTCGCTAATTCTCTTATCTAGTATCGGTTTGTCTATCGATGTTCCGATAAAGGCACCGCTATGAGTAATGAGCATTGCTGGATGAACTTTAAGTGATCGAGCAATTTTTTTAGCAGACGGAAAATGCCTGTTTGTTACTAACGTAACGTAAACCCCTTTATTTTTCACAAATTGAATTGCGTCTTTCGTTTCTTTTGTAACGCGCCCTTGGCTATTTAAAATGGTTCCATCAATATTCAACGCTAGCAATCGATAAGCCATATGAAAACCCCTTCTTTCATAGATGTCTAATCCGTTAGGATACGGTTATAAATGACCTTTTCATGATAGTCGGCATGTGTAGCCTTGTTACTAAGCTTATGAGCAGAACTGCACAATTAGAAGGAATTTCCGCATAAAAAAAGAGGAAAAGATTTCTCTTTTCCTCTTTTCTCTATCTCTTATTCAGCCGCACCGTAAAGTTCTTCAAGTGGCTTCATGATAATTTTGTTTAA
This sequence comes from Priestia sp. FSL W8-0524, assembly GCF_038005965.1. Taxonomy (NCBI): domain Bacteria; kingdom Bacillati; phylum Bacillota; class Bacilli; order Caryophanales; family Bacillaceae; genus Priestia; species Priestia sp. FSL W8-0524. The sequence continues at coordinate 270,511 of NZ_JBBOUG010000001.1, read as the reverse complement.
TTCACCAATTACCATGCTCATACGTTGCTCAGCTTCCATTAGCTTCGCGATATTTTGATCTTGTTGAACGATTGCAACTGTTTGTTGAGCTTGCTGAACTTCTTCTTCAGTGATCTCTTGGCCCATCATTTGCTTTTGTTGCAGCTCCATTTGCATTGTACGGAAACGCTCAAATAATTGTTTTGAACCTTGATCAGCGTTTACTGCTGCATATAAGTTTTTTAAGTTTGTGTAATCGTCGCTTTGACGAATTGCTTTTTCTAAATCATTTGCTACATCATGTAAGTTTACAGACACGTTAAGTTCCTCCTAATTCAGTTCTATAATTTCTTGACTTCCCTAACTATAACAAATTATTATATAAAATTCAGCTTAAGACCTTTATTTTCTCAGAAAACGATAAATTCTCTTCACAGATTGGGCTAATTCCTCATAGTATATATCAGCATTCGCCTACTAAAGGAAAGAAAAAGAGGATTCGTTTATGAATACTTTTACCATTTCTCTAAAACCACTAGAGAACCATATGAGCGACGACATTTACATTAGTTCTGCTCTGTTCTCACGTGTGAAATGCAAGCACGAGTTTACGTTAACAGTAGGCTCCATCACGAAAGAAGTCAAAGCCACTGTTTTTCAGCATCGAGAATGCTGCTTCATGATGTCGGAAGCTCTATTTGCAGACTTTTGCTTTCCGTATGAAACGCATCAGCTGAGAGGCATTTACGAAGAGAACACGTTTAGGATGGGACCCGTGATTAGCATCGTAACAGAAGTTCGAGAAGATGAAGAACCCTTTGGCTCCATTTCTGTATTTTGTAAGGAATTTGTTCAAGCTTGCAAGGAGTTAGGGTGTTTTTGCTATGTGAGCAAATTGAGCGACGTGAAGTCATTGTCCCCTAAAGGATATGTTTATCGCGGTGATCGATGGGTTTATTCAGACGTTCCCTTTCCGGGAATCGTACACAACCGGATTCATGCCAGGAAAACCGAGCAAAGCGCTGATTTTCAAACCTTTAAAACATTTTTGAAAGAGCATGACGTTCCTTTCTTTAACGCACGCTACTTAAATAAATGGACGGTTTTTCAACAGCTTAAAGATGTTGTACACTTGCTTCCATATTTGCCAAAAACGTATCAGCTTCGTTCACGTCAAGATCTTCTTGACGCTTTGGAACTTCATGACGATGTTTTTCTGAAGCCTGTTCATGGTAGCCAAGGAAAAAATATTTTTAAAATTTCAAAGAAAGAGAAGTATATTTTAGACTATACAACGTTTACACAGACGTATGAAAAAGAATATGAATCTCTCTATGACTTATTTGAAACGCTTTATAGTCAATTAAAAAGGCAAGGATTTCTCATCCAAGAAGGAATTTCACTGCAGACATACAAACAGTGCCCTTTTGATTTCCGCATTCTCTGTCATAAAAAAGACGACTTGACGTGGAAAATCACGTCCATTGTCACACGTGTATCAAAACCCGGCAATTTCGTCTCAAATCTTGCTCGTGGAGGGGATATTCATCCTCCTCAGCAAGTTTTAACTCAGCTCTATGATTCAAAAACGACGCGCCATATCCTTTCACTTTTAAAAGAGATTGCGATTGAAATTTGCACACAGCTTTCTCACCCGTCTGAACTTTATGCAGAATTTGGTATTGATTTAGCGATTGATCAAGAAGGAAAGCCTTGGATTATTGAAGTAAATGTCAAACCTTCCAAACAATTAGATTCAAGCGCTTTCTCTGTTCGTCCCTCAACAAAAGCACTGCTTGATTATTGTCTGCATGCAACGAATTTTCAATTTGCCAAGGAGGATTTACGATGATTTCATTAGGCTTTTTAACGATTCACCCACAGCAAGAAGTGGAGTATGTGACCGAAATTGCTAAACATGCTTCTGAGTTTTCAATTGAAATATACCGTTTTACTCCTTTTAACATTCATCCTAACACCGAAAATATTGAAGGCTTCCGCTACGATTTACAACAAAAGAAATGGATAGAAGATTCCTTTTTACTTCCTTCGTTTATTTACGATCGCTGCTTTTATCGAAAAGACTCGCTGTCTAATAAGGCTCGCCCTATTGTAAACTGGCTTAAACAGCGGGAAGATGTTACATTTTTAGGCCATGGATTGCCCAATAAGCTAGATGTCTATGAAGCAATTAAAAAAGATAGCTATTTATCTTCATATATTCCTCCTACCACTCCAATCGAAAGTGTAGAGCAGCTTGTTCAGCTGCTTCGAACAAATGATAGCCTAATGATTAAGCCTGCCAACGGTTCACAAGGTAAAGGAATTGTGAAATTAAGACAGCGTGGACGTGAAATTGAAGCTTCTTATCAACAAAATGACATTGTAAACACCATTCTATTTTCCTCTTTTCAGGAGTTTAAGAACTGGTTTACGAAAACGACCCGTGATGTATTGTATATTGCTCAGCCCCATATTTCATTTTTCCCTTATGAGCGCACTCCTTTTGATATAAGACTGCTATTACAAAAAGGAAACGATGGTGCTTGGAAAGAAATTGGAAGAGGAATTAGACAAGGTGAACGAGACTCCATCGTAACAAATGTAAGTTCAGGAGCCTCTATTGTACCTTTTGAGAACTTGCTGCCTCGCATCCCTCGCGTTCACCGTCAATATGTAATGGATGAAATCAACACCATTTGTAAAACGATTCCGTCCGTGCTGGAAAATCATTTTCCTTCTCTTTTTGAATTAGGTATTGATTTATGTATCTCGAGAGACTTCAGCATCTGGATTCTAGATTTAAATTCGAAACCAGGAAGAAAAATCGTAATGGAGACAGCTCCTGAACAAAAAGAAGTCATGTATAAAAATGTCCTGTCTTACTGCATCTATTTAGCTAACACACTATCGTATCGTAAGGAGTAATGCTATGAAAAAAACTCTTACTCGCCTTGTTGTAGTAGAGCAGCTAGGATGCGATCTTTCTGTTCCTGCATCTCTTTACAAAGACTCCTTGAAACAAGCAGCTTTTGGAACAATGACAGCTCCATGCCTTATACAATCTTCAGAATGTGAAGAAATTCAGATTTCAGCTGAGCTAATGACAAAACTGCAAATTCCTTTCGCTCATATGATGCACCCTATTATTGTGAATGAGACCATTCACTTAGGACCTTTAATTGGTGTGTTATCAGCTGGTTTTACTGGTTCTCTGCTGCGGCCAATTGGAAAGCGTTCCCTTCACTTAGCTAAACTTCTTTCTACTGCAAGTATAACAGGGGGACTTCCTTTTATTTTTGGAACTCATCATATCAACTGGGAAACCGGGACCATAAACGGCTATTTTTACGAGGAAAGCGGCTGGACACAGCATGAAGTCCCGCTTCCTAACGTTGTATATAACCGTTTGCCAAATCGAAAAACAGAGGGGTTAGCTCCTTTTAAGTTCATTAAAGAAAAGATGATGACTGATTACGGCATTCCATTTTTTAATCCTGATTTTTTCAACAAGTGGGAAATTCATGAGCTTTTAAAACTGAACGAGCAGACAGCCTATTTGTTACCTTACACGGTTGAAAGTCCTTCGTGTGAGCAAATAAAAAAACTTCTGCTTCTTCATCAAACCGTTTATTTAAAGCCGAAAAACGGAAGCTTAGGCCGCGGCATTTATACGCTAGCTTTTAAAGATTCCATGTACACGCTGACTTACAAAGGAGAAAAAGGTCTTCATGTTCAAGAAAAAGAAACCTTAGAGGAACTATTATCAGAATTTGAATATTTACTTACTAATCCTTCATACATTGCTCAGCAAGGTATTTCATTAATCAAAAAAGAAAAGCGCTGTGTAGACTTTCGCGTGCATACGAATAAAGACGGGAATAACCAATGGGTGCTTACTGCTCTAGCTGCTAAAGTAGCCGGTCCCAACAGCATCACTACGCATCTTGATTACGGCGGAGAAATTGAAGCTACAGCCAAAATATTCACTAACCCTTCTTACAAAAAAGAAATCGAAAATAAGCTAAAAGATGCCGCTATCTCAATTAGTCATATACTTGAACAGGAGTTGAACGGATTAATTGGAGAGCTTGGATTCGATTTTGGAGTGGATTATCAAGGAAACGTGTGGCTGTTTGAAGCTAACTCTAAGCCCGGTCGCTCTATTTTTTCACACCCTGCCTTACGAAAAGCGGATCAACAAACTAGAAAACTTTCTCTAGAATATGCGATTTACTTATCTGGATACTATCTAAATACACCTGAAGGCATCAGCATATGATTACAATTTACTATCACAAAGAAAAGCAGCAGTGGTTTCATAATAATCCTTCAGCATCTTACACATGGGGAGTTCAAGAAATTGAACTTCCCTTTACTCAAAGCATTTCTTCTACTCAAGCTTTTCTTCGTTTAAAAGGAGAAAAAGCAGGTCCTATTGTGGGAGTTTTAACGAACAAAGCTGTTTTGGAAAAACTGAATGTAAAACAGCGTCCTTTATTAGAACTCTTACATCATACCCTGCAAGAGAAAGGCGGGCTTCTTGCTTTATTCGCTGAAGAAACAATGTCTCATCACTTCTTTGAAGGGTATTGCTTTGACGGGGCAAAAAAGCAGTGGATCAAAACAACTTTGCCGCTGCCAAACGTTATATATAATCGTTATCCAGGAAGAAAATCAGAAACCAAAAAGCTGAAATCTTTACACAAAAAAATAAAAAGCAGGCACATCCCCCTTTTTAATTCCGCTTTTTTTTCAAAATGGAAAGTGTATCAGTTATTTTCAAAACATCCACTATTATCTTCTCACCTTCCTAAAACCTATCGTTTAACACCAGAAATTGATATTGCTAAGCTTCTGCAAAAACACTCTTCTCTTTATTTTAAGCCTATTAACAGCAGTAAAGGCGCTGGAATTTTCCGATTATCTTCCGATAAGCATACGATTATTTATCAAGATCATACACGCAAAGAAGAATTTTCTTCTTTACAAGCAATTGACCTTCCCAGGTCTGCTTATCTCATTCAAGAAGCAATTGAGACGCAGCCATTCAAAGACCGGCGCTATGACTTACGTATTTTAGCGCATCACAAAGATAGCCGGTATGTTATTAGCGGCGTCGGTATTCGACATAGTCCCTATCACTCCATTACAACACATACGTTAAACGGCGGAAGCATTTCACCTTCTCAAGATCTTGAAGATGAAGTAGATACTTCCTTTCTTTCGTCTTTTGTAAATACGTGCGGGCAAGTCCTTCAAAAGTCCTTCCCTCTCATTGAAGAATTTTCTCTTGATATGGCAAAGTCAGTCCAAGGTCATTATTATCTGTTTGAAGTGAATGCAAAACCGATGATTTTTGATGAAACAGACATTCAAACGCAAGGTGCTAAACACATATGCAACATATTTTACAAATTAACAAAATTTTTAGATTAAATGATTTTTCATCTCCTTTTCTCATGGTAAGCTTATAATAACTACTTGAGAAAGGAGATTTTCTTTATGGTTGCACATTTTCAGGTTAAACCACTGTATCAAAATAATCGAATGCCGGGCTGGCACATCTCGTTTTATATGAATCGGGTTTATTACGAGGCTGATTATTTAAAAGATGGACAAATTGTATGGAAAACTGCGCTTTCTAATCAAATAGATGAAACACAATTAATTGATTATATTCATGAGCTTATGCTTTTTCACGTTTATGAATAGTAAGCTTTCACCGAAGGGAACGAGCACAGATGAAACAGCTGCACACACTATTTGGGGATAAAATGATTAAGGCTAAAATCCCTTCTCAATTTGAACGATACAAATGGTTTTCATGTGATGAAGGCTTCATTGGAATTGAACACACGGCTTTGTCTCAAAAAGAGCAGGCATTACTTTCTGCTTTTTTAACGCCTTATGATGAGGAAGTTTCTTTCCTGACGCCAGAACAATTGTATTGGTCAAACCTGTTATTTAAAGCACCTGAAAAAGTCATTCACTCTCATCATACGCACCATTCTTTTCGCTTTACCCAGTTTTTAATTAAACGTTTGTTTGAACAAAAAATAGAGTTTGAAAATGCGCTTCACGCCTTGTATTCTACCTCGATTACTGTGTTGTGGATTGATAAACAATCAGGTATCGTTATCGAAACCTTTGATGATCCTAATGACTTAACTGAAAATTTATCAGATTCTATCGAGGTGCTATGTCATGATTTTGAAACTTCAATTCAGTTCTTTGAAGGACAAATTCACTTTTTTCCGTCTTCACCGCGATTAATTTTTGAGCGTGAAAAGAAATGGTTTTATCAAATTAAGCATACAGTCGAACAAAACCATGTTATCCATTTTACCGACGTTTTACCCCATTTGGTTCTGCAAGAGTCTTCAGAGGCAATCCAAAATCATATGATACATTTACTTGACTTAGTAAAAGATGATGGAGATCTTTTAGAAACGATTAAAGTTTATTTAGAATGTAATTTAAACGTATCTCTTGCTGCTAAGAATTTGTACATGCATCGCAACAGCTTGCAGTATAGAATTGAGAAATTTATTGATCGCACACACCTTGATATCAAACACTTCACAGGAGCTGTGTCTGCTTACTTAGCTATTCTTGCGTTAAAAAATTCGCAGGATAAAAAATAAAATGAAAGGGTTTTCGTAAATAGTGCACGAAAACTCTTTCTTTTTTTTGTGCATGTTTGCCATTTACCGTTTCATTAAAAAAAATTACACTAGAGTTAAGAAAACGGTTTCACAGAGTACATACAAGGGGGAAATGGAAATGGCTGAATTACGTTTAGAACATATTTATAAAATGTATGATAAAGATGTGACGGCGGTAAAAGATTTTAACCTTCACATTCAAGATAAAGAATTTATTGTATTTGTTGGGCCTTCAGGCTGCGGGAAATCGACAACGCTTCGTATGGTTGCAGGGCTAGAGGAAATTTCCAAAGGTGATTTTTATATTGACAGCAAGCGTGTAAATGACGTTGCTCCAAAAGATCGCGATATTGCAATGGTATTCCAAAACTACGCATTGTATCCGCATATGAGCGTATATGACAACATGGCTTTCGGCTTAAAACTTCGTAAATTACCAAAAGATGAAATCGAACGCCGCGTAAAAGATGCCGCTCGTATTTTAGGACTTGAGCAATACTTAGAGCGCAAGCCAAAAGCATTATCCGGCGGACAGCGTCAGCGTGTAGCTCTAGGTCGTGCAATCGTTCGTGATGCTAAGGTCTTCTTAATGGACGAACCTTTATCAAACTTAGACGCGAAATTACGTGTGCAAATGCGTTCTGAAATTGCGAAGCTTCACCAGCGTTTGGGTACAACAACAATTTACGTAACACATGACCAAACCGAAGCAATGACAATGGCTTCTCGTCTGGTTGTTATGAAAGATGGGATTATCCAGCAGGTTGGTACACCAAAAGAAGTATATGAAAAACCTGAAAATGTATTTGTAGGCGGGTTTATTGGTTCTCCTGCTATGAACTTCTTAACCGGAACGTTAAAAGACGGAAAGGTTCAAGTAGGCGATTCTCTTCTTGCAGTTCCGGAAGGTAAAATGAAAATACTTCGCGAGCAAGGATATTTAAATAAACAAATTATTTTAGGCATCCGTCCTGAAGATTTCCATGATGAACCTGTATTTATTGAATCTTCACCCGGCACAAAAGTTACCATTAAAGTCGATGTATCCGAGTTAATGGGAGCTGAAACCATGCTTTATTCTAAACTTGGTGGACAAGATTTTGTAGCACGCGTAGATTCAAGAACAGATATTAAACCGCTTCAGTCTCTAAACTTAGCATTAGATATGAACAAAGCTCATTTCTTTGATGCAGAATCCGAACAGCGCATCCGTGCTGAACACGAATAAAAAAGACCCTTAGGGGTCTTTTTTTATTCCTGTATTTGCTTCAATTCCTCACTGTGACAAGTAGAGCAGTAAAAGAGATGAATACATTGGTGATTTGCTAAATCACTAGGATACCCATTTTCTACTTTTAACTGATCGATTTCCATGTAAGCACTGTAATCATCAAAATAATCGCTGACTTTTCCCATATCCCCTAGCACTTCTCCACATGCTTTGCACGTCATTTGTACATCACTAAACCCATTACATAAAGAACAAATCGACATCCGCACACCTCGCTTTACCTGATCAATATGTACCTATAATATGCACGGAATAAAACTCTCTTACTCTTTATCAAACTCCACACAAAAATTTCTATAAATTACCAATAAAATTCTATGTATATGTTTTTTTCTCTTTCGCCATAATACTAGTAACAACCGAGCACAACAGCTCGCAAACATTGAGTTACGCCGCGGTAGGCAAGCAGATCTAATCGATGCATCTGCTCGGCTGGTTCAACTCCAGCTAACTCAACCATTAAATCTATTTTATCTAACGAGGAGATGAATACACATGGCAAATTATCAAAACGCATCAAACAGAAATTCATCAAACAAGTTAGTAGCGCCTGGTGCTCAAGCTGCTATCGATCAAATGAAGTTCGAAATCGCTAGTGAGTTTGGTGTAAACTTAGGACCAGATGCAACAGCTCGTGCGAACGGATCTGTTGGTGGCGAAATCACAAAACGTTTAGTACAATTAGCTGAGCAAAACTTAGGCGGCAAGTACTAATATTAACTAATTTCATATTATGGCTTTAGCGCTCCAAGATCTCTTGGAGCGCTTTCTAATTTCTTTTAATCAGCTTCCTCATTCTTATTCGCAAATGATTTTACAGAAACTTTGCGAATGCGTCGATTTTCTACTTCCTTAATGGTAAACAATATCTCTTCATATGAGAAAAAGTCTCCTTTAGCAGGAATATAATCAAACTGCTCATATATCCATCCCCCTAAGGTATGGCACGTACTGTCAGGAGAACTAACTGCTACATAGGTTAAAAATTCATCAATAGGGATGTCTGCGTTAAATTCGTACTCCTTTTCCCCTATCTGATGTACATACTTAACAGCTTCATCATGTTCATCCCAAATCTCTCCCACAATTTCTTCTAATATATCCTCTAAGGTCACAAGACCGGCCGTTCCACCAAACTCATCAACTACAATTGCCATGTGCACCTTACTTTTTTGAAGCTCTGGCAATAGTACAGATATTTTCATGGATTCTACTACAAAAATAGGTTGTCTCAACAAATCACGAATAAAAATCTCTTTTCTTTGGACTAAACAGGTTAAAAATTCTCTTTCTGATAAAATGCCAATAATGTTATCAATATGATCTTCGTATACAGGGACTCTCGAATATCTCTCTTCAAGAAACATTTGACAAACCGAATCAATATCAGCATTTACGTCAACTGCTGTGACATCTATTCTAGGTTTTAAAATTTGCCCCACCACAATGTCATTAAAATTGAGTGAACGATGAACTAGCTCTTTTTCAATATTATTAATCGTTCCTTCTTCTTCGCTTAAATCTACCATCACTTTAATTTCATCTTCTGTGATCGTTGGTGTGGGAGCAGACGCTAACAAGTGAGAAGCTCCTTTTCTCACCTGTAAAAATAAGAAGGAAATCGGGGTTAATAATTTAATAATAAGAAATAACAAGGAAGAAATCATCAGCGCAAAAGATTCGGCATGCTCTTTCGCTAACGATTTCGGTAAGACTTCACCAAAAATCAAAATGATGATGGTCATAACGATGATACTAATCACAAGTGCTAGGTTTCCTTTAAACACATCGAGGGCAATTTTAGCTGCCAAAGAGGACGCAGCAATGTTTACGACAACATTTCCTACTAAAATTGTCGATAGCGTCTGCTCAAAGTGTTCAGCAATATGCAGCGCTTTTTTACTTCCTCGATATTTTTTCTCAGCGTAATGTTTTAAACGAATTTTATTTACGCTTGAAAAGGCTGTCTCAGCAGATGAAAAGAAAGCTGATAACATAAGCAAAACGACTAATATCATCATTTGATTCAGAGGCAAGTCTCCCAAAAGACATTCACTCTCCTATTTTTTGATTTTTCTGTCTTTTTATCATATCAAATTTTTTTGATGTTGAATATTTTCTTCATCAACTTTGTATTACTTTATGCTACGCATGCTTTTTATTATGAATAAGTATACAAATTGTATATTCTAAAGAATAGATACTATCTTTTATAGAGGGGTGCAACCAATGAAAATTTTACTATTAGGCTCAACAGGACGAGTTGGACAGTCTTTATTAAAAATGATGCTAAAAGATGAAAACGACGTTACGGTACTTGTTAGAGACCGCAATAAGCTAAAGATTAGTCATCCAAACCTACATATCTTACAAGGCGATGTCCTTGATCAAGAAAATATCAGCTTTGCCCTCAAGCACCAAGATATCGTAGTCAGCGCGTTAAATACAGATGGTGCAGAGACCATTTCAAAAAGTATTCCGCTTATTATAAACAGCATGAAGCATTACGGCGTTCATCGTATTCTTACTATCGGAACTGCAGGTATTTTACAGTCACGAACGGAACCGGAAAAGTATCGTTTTCAATCAAATGAATCAAAGCGTAAAACGACCGGAGCAGCAGAAGATCATTTAAAAGGATACTTACACTTGAAGGAAAGTGACCTAAACTGGACCGTTATATGCCCAACCTACTTGCCTGATGGTGAAGTAACAGGCACATACCGAGTGGAAAAAGATATTTTGCCAGCAGATGCCGTTAAAATTTCAACGGGAGATACCGCTCACTTTACCTACCATGAAATATGGGCTCAAAAATTCCCAAAATGCCGCGTTGGAATTGCTTATTGAAAAATCAGGAGAACTTTTCGTTTTCAAAACGAAAAGTTCTACATCCAAAAAATACCAATTATAGCTAATCCACCTAGAACAAAACCTCCTATTTGACCAACGAGAGCCGGTGTCAAAACAGGCTTTCCTTTTTCTTTCTCTAATGTGCTAATATCAAGCTTCATCTGATACATTTCTTCTTTTAAATCTTCAATCTGGCCGTGCAGCGCTTGAATCTGACGTTCTTGGTCACTCATCCACTATCTTCCCTTCCCTTTTTTATTTTTATCATATGCGTAAAAAAGTTAAAGCTTTACTTTTCAGCATCACTTTTTCTAAATGTTAAAAACTCCTTTCCCCGGCTTTAGGATAAAAAACACTTTCCTTCTCATAATAAAAAAGAATAGAGTCCTTAGTCATTGTTGAAAGGAGAACATGATGATAAAACTTGTGTTGATTAGGCATGGACAAAGCGTATGGAACCTTGAAAATAAATTTACAGGCTGGACGGATGTAGACCTTTCTAAAAATGGATTGCAAGAAGCGCGAGAAGCCGGAAAAGTGCTAAAGAAAAACGAATATGCTTTTGATATCGCCTATACTTCTGTTTTAAAACGATCCATTCGTACTCTATGGATTGTCTTACATCAAATGGACTTCATGTGGATTCCTGTATATAAATCTTGGAGACTGAATGAACGACACTACGGGGCTCTTCAAGGTTTGAACAAAGAAGAAACCGCAAAAAAATTTGGAGAAGAGCAGGTGCATTTGTGGAGAAGGTCGATGGACGAACGCCCTCCTGCTTTAGAGACAACAGATATTCGCTATGAAGCTTCCAACCCTAAGTATAAGGAATTAGCCAAGGGACAATTTCCTGTAACGGAAAACTTAGCCGATACAGAAAAGCGGGTTCTAGAATATTGGAACAAAACTATTGCTCCTTCTATTAAAGCTGGCAAAAAGGTTATTATTTCCGCTCACGGTAATACGATCAGAGCTCTGATGCAGTATTTGGATAACATTTCACCTGATGGCATTGCGAACTTGAATATTCCCACAAGCGTACCGCTTGTTTATGAGCTTGATGATAATTTAAAGCCCATTAGACATTATTATTTAGGCATCGATGGAGAGATTCCGACACATATTCCTTCTTCATAAAAAACGTGCCTAGATTGTAGGCACGTTTTTTTATATGTTTGAACGAAAGTATTTTCTATACGCCCAATGATTAGTAGGACCGTGTCCCGAACCAAGTTCAAGCGTATGCTTAATCGCATAGTGAACAAAATCCGAAGCGGTTTGAACTGCTTCAACTACGCTTTTGCCTTTCGCTAGTTCAGCCGTGACGCAAGCAGCAAACGTGCATCCCGTCCCGTGTGTATGCTTTGTATTCATCTTTTCATGCTTGATTTCAACGTACGTATGACCATCATACACTAGATCAATCATATCTTGATGAGATTGATCATGTCCGCCTTTAATTACCACGTGCTTTACACCTAGCTCATGCATCTGTTTTGCCGCTTCTTTTCTGTCTTCAATCGTGTGAATTTCTTTCCCCGTGATGACTTCCGCCTCCGGTATGTTCGGCGTAATGACTTCACAAAGAGGCAATAATTCTTTTAGAGCCTGTATAGCTTCTCTTTGAAGAAGAGATTGACCGCCTTTTGCAATCATAACGGGATCAACTACAACATTTTGCAGTCCGTGCTGTTTGATTTTACGAGCCACTGCGTAAATAATATCAGCACTGAACAACATACCTGTCTTCACTGCATTAGGAAATAAGTCAGTCGCAATTGAATCTAACTGCGTTTCAACTGCTTCTACTTCTAAAGGATAAACTCCTTGAACGCCAACTGTATTTTGTGCAGTCACAGCTGTAATAACAGACATGCCAAAAACGTCACGCTCTTGAAATGTTTTTAAATCTGCTTGAATGCCTGCTCCTCCACCGCTGTCTGATCCAGCAATGGTTAATGCTTTTGGTACTGTCATGCTTGAAACCTCCATCTCTTTCTTACCCAATATACCGATGATAAAGTGACTTTGCTTCTACTATATCGTTTGTTCCATGGACAAAGACGCGCCCGTCTTGAAACATCACTAAACGGTAATCATCTACATAAAAAGAAAGCAGATACGGATTTTGTTCAATTTTATATCCTTTTTCTTTTAATCGTTCACCTAAAGACTGCAGCGGCTGCTTGGCTGATTTGCCCGGACGGATTTGTACCGTGTTTCTTCCGCATAGCACAGCTGTTTTCGTTTGATTTTCATATTGTAAAAAGGGATACGTTTGTTCACTGCCGCATGAGCGGCAAGCAGATTTGCGAAATACGTTCACATTGATGCTCGTATACTCATTTTTCCATACGTCAAACGAAACAAGTTCCCTCCTGAGCGCATTCCAGTCTCCAACTAATATTTTTAACACCTCTGTTACTTGATGAGCGACTACCATTTGTACAGCAGGACTAATAATCCCCACTGTATCACATGTTAACCCTCCAAGCGGTACAGATTCAAGCAAACAGGATAAACACGGTGTTTCACTTGGTATGATAGTATAACTAATTCCGTAACTTCCTACACATGCTCCGTAAATCCAAGGAATATCATATTTTTGTGATAAATCATTCATTACAAGGCGTGTGTCAAAATTATCGGTTGCATCAATCATAACATCTACCCCCTCAACAAGCTGTTCTAAAACTTGAGGGGTACCGTCCGCTACGTGGGCTTCTACTTTTACATCATGATTAATATCGTGAAGCCTTTTTTTAGCGGCAACTGCTTTTGGGATTCTTTTATCAGCATCTTTTTCACTATACAATTGCTGACGCTGAAGGTTGCTCCACTCTACATAATCGCGGTCAATGAGCGTTATTTTCTTTACTCCCGCTCGTGCAAGGGCCTCGGCGTTCCCTGTTCCAAGAGCACCTGCTCCTACAATCAGAACATGCTTTTCTTGAATTTGCTGCTGTCCGCCTTTTCCAATAGGTTGAAACAATTCTTGGCGGGAATAACGATTAATCAACCGATACTCATCCCTTCTGTTGGACTGCTTGCCGTTGCATATTGTTTCTTTTCAATACGTCCTGCTTCAAATGCTGCTCTTCCTGCCTCAATCGCTAGCTTCATAGCACGAGCCATTTTCACAGGATCTTTTGCTCCTGAAACAGCTGTATTTAATAACACACCATCTGCTCCTAGCTCCATAGCTTGAGCTGCGTCTGAAGCCGTTCCAATACCTGCATCTACAATTACTGGAACGGTTGATTGTTCAATGATAAAACGCATGTTCAACGGATTAATAATACCTTGACCTGAACCGATAGGCGACGCTCCTGGCATAATGGCATGTACGCCTAACTCCTCTAAACGACGCGCAAGTAAAACATCATCTGATGTGTAAGGTAAAACGGTAAAGCCCTCTTTTAACAGTTCTTCACTAGCTTTTAATGTTTCAACTGGATCAGGAAGCAGCGTCTTATCACATCCAATTACTTCTACTTTCACCATGTCACAAAGTCCAGAAGCCTTTGCTAATTTAGCAATACGTACGGCCTCTTCTGCATTTTTTGCTCCAGCAGTGTTAGGCAAAAGAGTGAAACGCTTCACATCAAGTGCTTCTAATAAATTAGGCTGATTTTGATCAAAAATATCCATTCGTCTAACAGCAAATGTTAAAATTTCTGTTTCCGACTCTTCTACCGCTTGACGCTGAGTCGTAAAGTCCGGAAATTTCCCTGTTCCTAATAATAAACGTGAATTAAATGTATATTGTCCAATTTTTAACATACTCTTCATCCTCCTCCAACAAATGAAACAACTTCTAATGTATCTCCATCTTTTAAGCATGCATCGCTATGTTCTTCTTTTTGCAAAATATTCTTGTTTAATTCAACAATTACAACTCGCTCATGCAGACTCTGAGCCTGCAGCAAGTGCTCGACCGTTTCAATTTCATCTCCGACAGTGACGGTCTTACCGTTAATAATTAGATTCAATGAACTCCCTCCATTGCTCTCGTTAGCTGAAATGATGTAAAGAATGAATGATTTGGCTTTTTCCCTAACAAAGCATCAGCCATAATTTTTCCAGTTGCAGCGCTTAATAAAATACCGTTTCGGTAGTGGCCAAAAGCCATGTGCAGATTCGCTATTTCAGGGTGCTCTCCTAAATAAGGCCAGCCATCATTCGTTTGTGGACGAAGACCAGCCCATGCTTTTTCAAATGTGGCTTCTTTAATGGCCGGCAGAAGCGCAGAAGCTTTATTCAGCAAAAATTGAATACCTTGTGCAGAAACGGTCTTAGTAAAATCATGCTGCAGCTTAGTTGCCCCGATTACGATTCTTCCACCAGTCTTAGGGACTAAGTAAAAACCTTCATCTAAAAAAATCGTTTTAGAAAGCAGGGGCTTATGACTTTGCAGAGCAATACACTCTCCTTTTACAGGAAACACCTCGCCTAAATGTTCAGAAGAAATAAAGCGTTTAGCCCATGAGCCTGCTGCAATCACTACTTTTTCTCCATAAAAAGAGCCTTTGGACGTCTGTACCCCTTTTACTGTTTCATTTTCCATAATAAGAGAGTGAACGTCACAGTATTCGAATACATCTGCTCCGTGATACAAGGCTCCATGAGCAAGAGCTTGTGTTAACTTATCCGGAGCTAGCTGGCCGTCTCCCGGTATTGTAATGGCTCCGTATATGTCTGGAGAGAGCCCGGGTTCTAACAAACGCGCTTCTTTTACATCGATCCATCTTACATCTTTGTCCCACCGGTGGTGCTGAGCGGCTTTTTTCTTTAATACGTGTGCATCTTCTTCTGTTCCAGCGACTTTTAATAAGCCTTTTTGAATGAGCTCTACGTCGATAGCCGTTTTTTCTTTTAGTTCCTTCACCAGTTCAGGAAACATGCTTCTGCTCTTAATAGCAAGGTCTAAAAGAGGACCTTCTTCATCAATTTCAGCTTGAGCACCTAAAATACCAGCGGCTGCACTTGAAGCTTCACAACCAACTTGATTGCGTTCAAGAATAGCTACTGACGCTCCTTGTTTTGACAAATGATAAGCGATAGAAGAGCTGATTATACCTCCTCCGATTAACAGTACATCATAATGCTGCTTCATTTTCTCCACCTCCAGATGTCCATATATGAGAATATTGTTTAATCGCTTTCAGGGGATCTTGCGCAAGCATGACACCAGACATCACGGCTATACCGTGTGCTCCTGTTTGAAGTACCTCTTTGGCATTTACAGGTGTAATTCCTCCAATGGCAATAACCGGTATCTGCACAGCGTCTACTACTTCTTTTAGTGCCGCTATCCCTCGACTTTTTAATTCTTTTTTTGAATGTGTTGAATAAATATGTCCGTATAAAATGTAGTGAGCACCATCTTTTTCAGCTTCTAAAGCCTCTTCCACAGAGTGAACTGACTTTCCAACAATAAGAGAAGGAAATGCGTCTATAACAAACGAAACGTCTAAACTATGATAGGCAAGCTGTACACCTTTTGCTTTTAAAGCATGCGCTACATCAACTCGGTCATTCACAATAATTTTAGAGCGACAAAATGGTAGGCTTTCTAGTAAACATTGAATCTGCTTTGCCGTTTTCTTTTTTTCTCTAATATGAATGGCGCCCGCAAAAGGCGCGATAGCCGTTAAAATTTTTTGAAGCTCTTCGATTGGCTGCTTATCTGTTGTAATGACATGAAATTTAGGAATATCCACATGATCGAAACCTTTCCATTCAGAATAAAGAGAAATTTCAATCACTTCATCTTGTGCAGAGGGCTTTATTACATACAAAAAACCACTCTACAACGTAGAGTGGTTAGCATGCATCGTTATGTAAACATGATCGCCACTTCCCTACGCTGGTCCAAACCAGATCAGGTTCAAAGGGTCCGAAATACATCCGTCTCAGCTTCAAAAAGCTCCCCTAGTGATTGCTATTTATTGATTTTGTTTTTGCACTTAAAATTATAACACAACTAAATGTAAATACAATATCTCTTTATGCTCTTACGGCTCTCTTCCTTTTATAGATGTATCTTTTAAGCTTCTTTACTAAGAGGCCCGGCGCACCGAATCATTCTGCTTTTTATATAGTTAGTAATCGGTATAGTCGTCAAATTCTTCTTTGTCTTTTTCCTTTTTCCGATCCCATATAAACAGCAGGAGTAACATAATAAAAGTTAGAATATAAAAACCGTAAAAAATAAATGCCGCCACAACATTTATAAATAAAAATAAAAAACCAATGATCTGACCTGCAACAGCTACAATCAACAAAATGTATTTCCAAACTTCTGCTTTTCTATCCATTCTCTACTTCTCCGTCTTTTTGTTTTTCCCTACTAGAAACGTTCTCTTTACTTATAATAAAAACGTTCCTGCCAGTAAACCGACTGTAAATAAACCAACTGTTCCAAATGCTGAAATCCCCACGTACGCCAACATTTTCCGATAAGATTTTTCCCGAATTAACTGTACGGTTTCCACACTAAACGTTGAAAAAGTGGTAAAGGCACCAAAAAACCCAATGCCAATCATTAAAAATATTGAATCATCATAAGCATGACTCGGAACCTTTCCATAATAACTACCGTAAAAAAGACCAAGCCCAAACGCACCGAGCAAGTTTACAAACAGCATTGAGACTGGAAAAGGAGGGTTTGAAACTGTTTTTGTAACTTTTAAACCCAAAAGATAACGGCATATTCCTCCAGCTGCCCCGCCAAGTGCCAAGCTCACTATGCTCATTTACTTCACCTCATGTACTTTCACTAAATTTTTCCCTGCCGCTTCACCGCATAGATAGCCTGCTAAAGCAAGAAGGATTCCACCTACTAAAGAGACAATGACATAAATGGCTCCCCAAAATAAATGGTGCTGAGTGAGAGAAATGACGTCTCCTGCAAAGGTTGAATACGTTGTAAAACCGCCGCACACGCCAACTCCTAGTCCAAGCTTTATCCATTCTTTTGGCTTTTTCCACGCAAAAAATCCTGTTAATAGGCCTAGTATGAAGCTTCCTAATAGGTTTTCAATTACCGTTCCTATTGGATAGCCCGTATATAATAAGGAAAGATTTAGCAAATAACGCGCATATGTACCAGCGATAGCACCAAAGGCAATTGAGATTAAGTTTATGGCTTTCATCATATCGCTCCGTTTCATAAATTCTTCTTTAAGTGTACCATAAGGAATTTATTTCTACCTTAACATTTAACTATATGTTTATTGCACCAAAAGTCATGAAAAAATGAAAGAGAAAATCGTCGCATGAAACTTCCTTTTTACTCCTCAAATATCCCTTAAAAATCCACTTAATCCAAATTTTAAAATCTTTCTGTATCCTTATGACAAACCGTGTATAGAAGGTATATTTCCCTTATTTTAAGTCACATTAATCGTATAAGTTTTTTTTGTTGACTTTTGCTGTGTTCTTGTTTAGTATCACAGAGTATCATTTCCTATCAGAATACTAGGGGGTTTAGAAAATGAAGAAATTTGCTGCACTTTTGTCGCTACTATTAGCTTTCACAGTTGTGCTTGCCGCATGCGGTTCTAGCTCAAAAAATGAAGCAAACAATGGAGACAATAAATCTTCACAAGAGGATTTATATAATAAAGTGAAAAAAGATGGCGTATTAACAATTGGAACTGAAGGTACATACCCTCCGTTCACTTTTCATGATGACAAACAAAAGCTAACTGGGTTTGATGTAGAATTGGCTCAAGAAGTAGCTAAACGTCTTGGCGTAAAAGCTGAGTTCAAAGAAACACAGTGGGATGGCATGTTTGCCGGATTAGATGCTAAACGCTTTGACATGATTGCTAATGAAGTGGGTATTCGTGAAGATCGTCAAAAGAAATACGATTTCTCTGACCCATACATCCAGTCAGGCGCCGTATTAATTGTTCGTAAAGACGAAAAAGATATCAAATCATTTAAAGATTTAAAAGGAAAAAAATCAGCACAGTCATTAACAAGTAACTACAAAGACATGGCTCAATCTTATGGTGCAAACATTACGAGTGCTGAAGGTTTTGCTCAAGCAGTAGAACTAATGAGCGCAAACCGTGTTGATGCTACAATCAACGATAAATTATCGTTCCTTGACTATAAGAAAAAGCACCCTAACGCACCTATCAAAATCGCGGATGAAAAATCCGATGGTGCTGCAAGCGGCTTTATGTTTAGAAAAGACAGCGGTAAGTTAGTGGATAAAGTAAACAAAGCATTGAAAGATATGAAAAAAGACGGAACATACGCAAAAATTTCTAAGAAATGGTTTGGCGAAGATGTTTCTCCTAAATAATATTTTTCCTGATGGAGAGCGATTGAATCAATTGATTTCAATCGCTCAATCATCTCTCTTACCAATGCTAAAGGGAGCTATTCAATATTCTATTCCACTAACATTAATAAGCTTTGCCATAGGCATTGTGTTAGCTGTTTTAACAGCACTTGCTCGCTTGTCTTCAAGTAAGATATTAAACATAATTGCACGTGTATATGTGTCAATTATTCGTGGAACGCCTTTGCTTGTGCAATTATTTATCATTTTCTACGGATTACCTAACTTAGATATAACAATTGATCCATTCATCTCTGCTGTTATTGGATTTTCATTAAGTGTAGGTGCGTATGCATCTGAAATTATCCGAGCAGCGATTCAATCTATTCCTAAAGGACAGTGGGAAGCTGGCTACTCACTCGGTATGACCTATTCCCAAGCGTTAAGACGGATTATCTTACCGCAAGCAGCACGTGTATCGATTCCGCCATTATCTAACTCTTTTATTAGTCTTATTAAAGACACGTCACTTGCATCGCTTATTCTTGTTTCTGAAATGTTCCGTCAAGCTCAAGAAATCGCTTCAACTAACTATGAGTTTTTACTTCTTTATAGTGAAGCAGCGCTCTTGTACTGGGTTATGTGTACAATCTTATCCATTATCCAAGGACGTATTGAAATAAGACTAGATCGTTACGTGTCTAAATAACCGTTTCAAGTAGCTAAAGGAGTTTTTTATATGATTAATATCAAAAATTTGCATAAATCATTCGGTGATTTGCAAGTATTAAAAGGGATTGATTTGGAAGTTGAACAGGGCAAAGTAATTGTATTAATCGGCCCTTCTGGATCGGGTAAAACTACTTTTTTACGTTGCTTAAATCTGTTAGAAATCCCAACAGACGGTACAATTGAACTTGATAAAAAAAGCATGAATTTTACCAAACCTGTTCGTAAAAAAGACATTACTTCATTTCGAAGCCTAACAGGTATGGTCTTTCAAAACTATAACTTGTTTCCTCATAAAACTGCGCTTGAAAATGTTATGGAAGGTCCTGTAATTGTAAAAGGCATTTCTACTCAAGAAGCAGAAAAAAGAGGGAAAGAATTATTAACACGAGTTGGTTTAGGAGATAAGCTTGACTTTTATCCTTTCCAACTATCAGGCGGACAACAACAGCGTGTCGGCATCGCTCGAGCAATGGCGATGGACCCAAAAGTTATGCTGTTTGATGAGCCTACTTCAGCTCTTGATCCTGAGCTTGTAGGAGACGTTCTTCAGGCCATGAAAGACCTGGCGAAAGAAGGAATGACGATGGTTGTGGTAACTCATGAAATGCGCTTTGCCCGCGAAGTAGCAGATGAAGTTATTTTTATGGATCAAGGTGTCATTATGGAAAGAGGTACACCGGATCAAATATTTTCAAATCCTCAACAAGAGCGAACACGTCAATTCTTGAATATGATTCATTAAAAAGGTTGCACATTTTCACGTGCAACCTTTTTCTTTATTTGGCTACTGCTTTTTTCATTAACTCTGTAATGTACGTAAAGAATGCTTCAGCTGTGACGTCATACACGACGTCTACAGGTCGCCCCTCTTCAGAAATTTCTGTTCTTCCTTGTCTTGGTGTTTCCGTATACACAATACTCGAAACGGTTTTTACCTTCACAAGTGTTGAATTCCCTGTAAATGCTGTTGTGAGTACATCCCACAAATAATAAGTCGAATTGGTTTCAACATGCACAAGCGGCGGGCAAGCCGCGTAGCACTGCCCTACAAAGTCTACTCCTTCATACCTGCGAAGTGAAGCCCACATTTGGCGAATAGCCGGAGTTAATGGAACTTGATTCGTGCTTTCTAAAGCAACCATCTCAATTTTAATGCTGCTTTCCCATACTGTTGCTACTGCTTCTGGATCCCAAAAAGCATTCCATTCCGCCGTTCCATCATGTTCAGGCTCCTGCACATTTCCTACTTCTTGAAATGTACCGCCCATCCACACTAACTTATCAATTTTCTCTTCTATTTCCGGCGCTTTTTCAAGTGCTCTTGCCAAATCAGTTAGCGGTCCTGTAAATAATAAAGTCGTTTTTCCGTCTGTGTGCTGCAATGTTTCAATTAAATGATCATGAGCAGGCAGCTGACTTATTTTTGTTTGCACTTTCCCTTTTTCATTTAAAATCGGCAGTGCATCTACATAAAACGTATGCATGCGCCATTCTTTTGGAAATGGGTTCATACCACGTGAAGTAGATTTGGCTACCTCGATATCATAACTTCCAAAACGATCAATAATTTTTTGGCTTGCGCTGATACCTGGCTCTAAGTATCCGTCAGCAGGAATGACAGATACCCCCGTTACCTTTACATCATCCATTTGCAGCAGTAAAAAAAGGGATACTAAATCATCAATCCCTGCGTCATGGTTAAAATATATGTTTGTGCTCATGTCTCTTCTCCTCTTTTCTATGTATCGCTACGTAATAGCTATACCGCTATTTTATAATGAAATGGCCTCTTTGGTAATCAAAGTATTATGAACTTCTTTTACTATTTTCTATAATGGGTATAGAAATAAGGTAATCTATGTATAGGCATATACATCTCAGTATAGAAAGGAGAAATAAAATGAAGCAATCATTTTCAGCATTAGTAGTAGATAAAACAGGTGAAGAACAAGTGGAGGCGTCTGTCCAAGAACTGACGCTAAACGATTTGCCAGAAGGCGATGTACTTATTCGCGTTCATTATTCAGGGGTGAATTATAAAGATAGCTTAGCCAGCATCGCAAACGGCAATATTGTGACAAGCTATCCGTTTGTTCCAGGTATTGACCTAGCAGGAATCGTTGTATCTTCTGACAGCCCTGATTTTAAAGAAGGTGATCGTGTCATCGCAACAAGCTATGACATTGGCGTATCACACTTTGGAGGCTACAGTGAGTATGCGCGCTTACGCAGCGAATGGATTGTCCCTCTTCCTGAAAATTTGACGTTAAAAGAAGCAATGATTATCGGAACAGCTGGCTTTACAGCTGCTTTATCTGTGCATCGCTTAGAGGAAAACCATACTAGTCCATCTAACGGCTCTGTGCTTGTAACAGGGGCTACGGGAGGTGTAGGAAGCTTTGCGGTTGCCATTCTTTCAAAATTAGGCTACACAGTGGAAGCAAGTACAGGAAAAAGCTCGGAAGCAGCTTATTTGAAAGAGCTTGGCGCTTCCTCTATTGTAGCGCGTGAAGACGTTTATAACGGCAAATTAAAAGCATTAGGCAAGCAAAAATGGGCCGCTGCGGTGGATCCTGTGGGTGGAGAGCCCCTAGCTTCTGTCCTCAGTCAAATTCAGTACGGAGGCTCTGTAGCGGTCAGCGGGCTAACAGCTGGAGGCAAAGTGCCAACAACGGTCTTTCCCTTCATTTTGAGAGGGATTAATTTACTCGGCATCGATTCTGTTTACTGTCCAATGCCTACTCGAAAAGAGATTTGGAATAGACTCGCTAATGACTTTAAACCTGAAAGCTTCGAACCTTTCATTCAGCAGGAAGTTTCTTTACAAGATCTCCCTCAGGTTCTTCCTACTTTATTAAAAGGACAAGCTCGAGGACGAACAATTGTGAAGCTATAAAAAAACGGAGAAACCTGGGTTTCTCCGTTTTTTTACGAACAGACGCATGTTATTATGCATCTATTTTTGCTATTAAATCCGTCACTAATTCTTTCATCGTCACATCGGCTAAGACTTGTTCCATGGCATCTTGAGAACGTTTTAAAATCAATTCAAGGACACTTTGAATATTGGCTCCTACAGGACACTCCACATTCGGATTTTCATGCATTTGAAACAATTCTCCTTCTTCCACAGCCGCTACCGCTCGATAAACGTCTAACAACGTTATCTCTTCTAAATCTTTCAATAGATAAGCTCCGCCAGCTCCGGCTTTTACGCCCACAAGTCCAGCTTTCTTTAACATCCCAATTACTCGTCTTATAACAACAGGATTTGTATTTACACTGCTAGCAATCCACTCTGAAGTACTAGGATGACTGCTATCTACTTTAATTAAAGACAGTATGTGAACGGCCACGGTGAATCGACTGCTAATTTTCATTACTCTCACTCCTATTTTGTTGTAATCATTATAGTTACAACATTTATGAAAGTCAAGCGTGCTTTTTTAGGAAAGAATGTCTTCTTCTACCGCCTCATAAAAACGCAGCGTTTTCTTGATTTCCATAGCTTCAGAAAATGCTTTCGTTTTCTTTTTATTCGCTTCTTTATGTTCATTCACATGTTCTTCTCTTGAAATCCAAGCTTGAAAGAACTGTTTTTCTTCCCACTTGGATACAAAGATATATTCGACTTTATCCGCGGAATCTTTTTTCCAGCATTCGAACGATAAATTTCCTTTGGCTTCCTCAATTTCTGTTTTGTTTTTCTTAGCTTTTTGCTTGAGCCGTTCTTCAAATTTCTTTTCCGTTTCAAAACTTGCGTTTACAACAAACATCTTATCTTCCTTTCTAATTGAAAATAATTCTCATTTAATTATCACATACTCATTTTATTTTTTCAATTTATACGGATAACAAGTTACAGAAGCACAAAAAGACCGCTATTTAAGCGGTCTCCTTTTTATAAATGTTTTCGATGCACTGTTTTCCCATCATACGTGAAGGCAATTGGCTTGCCTTCCATCATCGTTTCTAAATGAACCGGTCGGCCCCAAAGCTGATGAACATAAGGTACCACTTTTTCTAAGTATTTAACATCTAATTCAATTCCTTCATACCAGTGTTTTAAATAGAGCTCTCCATTTTTTAAATAGTCTCCATTGGTTACTGTGATGTAAGGAAATCCTCCGTTTACGCGCATATTAACAAGCTGATCTCTAACTTCTGTCCACTCTTTATCGACGATTTTATAGTCTTTTCCTTGTTTTTGGAATAAGTACATATCCTCCCGCATAACTAAATCTTTTGTTAAGTAATTGCGGATAAAGGAAATATCTGATTCAACCTCACGTACCTCAAACATCTTCTCTCTTCCTGACCCGGGCTCGACGCCCCGGCGAATCATATCTTCGGTTGGATTATTGTAGCGTTCTTCAATGTCTTCGAAGATTTTTAATCCCAAATAATATGGATTGATTCCCGTCTTGGACGGCTGCACAACCCCTGCATTTAGCTTCGCGAATTCTATCGCTTCATCACTCGTTAAGTCCATTTCTCGAATAATGCGTTGATGCCAGAAAGAAGCCCAGCCTTCATTCATAATTTTTGTTTCAAGCTGCGGCCAGAAATAAAGCATTTCTTCTCGCATCATCGTTAAAATATCCCGCTGCCAATCCTCTAAATAAGGACTGTATTCTTCAATAAATAATAAGATGTCTTTTTCAGGCTGAGGCGGAAATTTTTTAAAAGACTTTGGAGGTTTTGGTTTTTTCTTTTCTTTATAATCCAAATTCCATAAATCATCATAAGGAGAAGTGATTTCTTCTTCCGATGATTCTACATCATCTATGCTCCAAGAAAGCTTGGCACGCATAAGAGACGGATCAATATGTTCCTGAATCGATAAGACAGCATCCAAAAACTTTTCTACTTCACGCTTACCGTGCTTTACTTCGTATTCTTTAATTCGATCAGCGGTCGCTGCCATACTTTCTACCATATCCCGTTTAGTGTTGGCAAAACGGCTGTTATTTTTAAAGAAGTCACAGTGAGCTAACACGTGAGCTACAATTAATTTATTCTGAATAAGCGCATTGGAATCCAATAAAAATGCATAACAAGGATCTGAATTGATAACTAATTCATAAATTTTACTCAATCCAAGATCGTAGTGTAATTTCATTTTGTAAAATTGTTTTCCAAAGCTCCAATGTGAAAAACGAGTTGGCATCCCATATGCACCAAACGTATAAATAATATCTGCCGGGCAAATTTCATAGCGCATCGGATAAAAATCCAAACCGAAACCGCTAGCTATTTCCGTAATTTCATCAATCGCACGGTATAATTGCTTATAATCTGCTTCTTTCACGACAGCTCCCCCTTTCACTCCTTACTTCAATCTATGTACAAACATGTCAATTCATGTGTTTTCATCAAAAAGAAGCTTTATTTTTTCAAGAAAAGGGGATTTTTATTTAGTTGTCTTAAATAATGGATGTAATGTAACTGTTACGCTTCGTTATTCTTTGCCTTTCTTATCATTTATCCGGTGCTGTACGTTTATTCTTCTTACATAATGACTACAACCTCTTTTAATTATGCACTGGTCTTTTGCCCAACATTTACAGCGTAAGAATTCCCGCAAATATCATACACTAATTTCAACTCCTCAAAAGGAGGAACGTTATTAATGGATGTAATTGATTATGATCGAGCTTTATATTACACACACCGTTCACAATGGGATAACTTATTAATTTTAATGGTTCGAACAGACGACGATTTTCTTTCAAAAAAGATTGAACATTTTTTGCACGCCTACAATTTTGAACGAAACTACCGCATCATTCAAGAAGAGCTTTATTCTTTACTACGCTACATTGATCATGCAACGGAATATTCGGAGCACAACCCGGAGCTTCTGGAAGAATCATTGTACTAGTATTTTTGATACACACACTTGGACAAAGAAGGGATGAATTCCCTTCTTTATTTTTTTATGTTGCATTAAAAATATGCATATTTCATTTCAAAAAACATCAAATAAATATATGTAAACATATTTATTTTTATCGTTGACATAAAAGCGAATTCGACGTACAATCTTCAGTACATACGCTAAGATATTTCAGTACATACTGGGAGGAACATATATGAATACTAAAAGGTTTCGCACATTAGATTTAACATTAGCCGGTATGTTTGCAGCTCTTATGGCTATTGGTGCAAACATTACTTCTTGGGCACCTTTTTTACAAGTAGGCGGCGTGCCTCTTTCGCTTCAGCCTTTTTTTGTTATATTAGCAGGACTTTTACTTGGGAGCCGAATGGGTTCTATTTCGATGATTGTATATGTATTAATTGGCATTGCCGGCGCTCCGGTATTTGCTCAATTTAAAGCAGGAATTGGTATTTTATTTGGAAGCACCGGCGGCTTTTTGCTTTCTTATATTGTCGCTGCATTTATCACAGGAAAAATTATGGAAATGCGCGGCAAGCCGACTTTTTCTATCTTTTTAATTTCATCGCTGGTTGGTATTGCCGTTATTTATTTAATTGGTACTACGTATATGTATATAGCGGTTAACTACTGGCTTGAAGCTCCTGCAATGACATATGCAGCTGCTTGGAAGATTATGTCGTGGTTTGCTGTAAAGGATCTTATTTTCACTGTTCTTGGGGCTATGCTTGCTCCGAGAATTTATAAAGCTCTACGATCTTCTTCATATTTGTCAAATACGCAATCAAATAAAGTATCATAAAAGAAGCCTGCTCAAGTTTGAGCAGGCTTTATTTTTATACCGTTTTCACTTTATCTAGTACACGCTCCACTTCACCCATTACAGCTGTTTGTACAGCTTCTAAATGGGCAATGCTCGTTGCTTCATCTTCTGACACAACGCCAAAATAGAACTTCACCTTTGGCTCTGTACCAGACGGACGAAGGCAGAACCAAGAACCGTCCTCTAAGATATATTTTAATACATTTGATTTTGGTAATGTAATCTCTTCTACTTTTCCTGCTTTAATATGCTGGCGCTCACTTAATGTATAATCCTCTACAACCGAAACATTTAACCTTGCAATGTCAGTAGGAGGCTCATTTCTAAATGTAGCCAAAATATGCTGAATTTGCTCAGATCCTTCTTTTCCTTTAAGCGTTAAAGATTTCAGACCTTCACGATAGAAACCATATTTAGTAAACACTTGCTGAAGCGCTTCATATAGCGTCATGCCCTGCTTTTTATAATAAGCACAAGCTTCTACCGCTAGAATGGCTGCTTGTACAGCGTCTTTGTCACGAGCAAAGTCACCAATTAAATAGCCGTAGCTTTCTTCATAACCGA
This sequence comes from Priestia sp. FSL W8-0524, assembly GCF_038005965.1. Classification (NCBI taxonomy): domain Bacteria; kingdom Bacillati; phylum Bacillota; class Bacilli; order Caryophanales; family Bacillaceae; genus Priestia; species Priestia sp. FSL W8-0524. The sequence goes on along the minus strand of NZ_JBBOUG010000001.1, from coordinate 243,397 downwards.
ATTGGAATGTATACTCGCCCGTTTGCTCATATTGCTTAATTTTTTCACCGATAAATTTAAAACCTGTTAGAGTGTCAACAACTTGCAATCCAAATGAACGAGCAATTTGTGCGCCGATTTCTGACGTTACAATCGTTTTTAACACAACGCCATTAGCAGGCAGCACGCCTTTTTCTTTCTTTTGAGAAAGCAAATAGTGAAGCAATAAAGCACCGGTTTGATTTCCTGTTAATAACGCATATTCGCCGCTTGGATCTTTGACAGCAATTCCTAAACGGTCTGCATCTGGATCCGTTGCGATTAAGAGATCTGCATCAATTTCTTTTCCTTTACGAACAGCATATTCAAATGCAGCCGGCTCTTCAGGATTCGGAGATTTAACCGTCGAAAAATTCGGATCAGGAAGTTCTTGTTCTTCAATAACCGTAACATTTTCGTAACCGATGGATTGAAGCGCGTTGCGAACTGGCTTATTAGCTGTACCATGTAGAGGTGTAAAAACTACCTTTAAGTTTTTACCTGTTTCAGAAGCTAGCTCTGGGTTAATTAAAATCGTTTTTAGTTTCTCATTGTATGCTTCGTCAATCGCTGAACCAATCATTTCAATAAAACCTTTTTCTTTTAGCTCCGCTTCAGATTGAACAGCTAATGTAAGTTCATTTTCCACAGCATTTACAAAGCCAACTAGTTCATCAGCTTCTTTTGGCGGCAGCTGACCACCGTCTGGACCATATACTTTGTATCCATTATATTCAGGAGGATTGTGGCTCGCTGTAATAACAATACCTCCAAATGCGTTTAACTCACGCACTGCAAATGAAAGTTCAGGTGTTGGTCTTAGCTCTTCAAATACATACGTTTTAATTCCGTGACTTGCTAATGTTTTTGCTGCTTCCATCGCAAATTCAGGCGATTTGTGGCGAGAATCATATGCAATGACTACGCCTTGCTTGATAGCTTCTTCGCCAGCTTGTTTAATGTACTCAGCAAAGCCTTCAGAAGCTTTTCGGATTGTATACGTATTCATACGGTTTGTACCCGCTCCAATTTCTCCACGCATTCCGCCTGTTCCAAATTCCAATGTTTTGTAAAAACTATCTTCTAATTGTTTTTCATCACCTTTGATTGCATCCAAATTTTGACGTAATTCAGGATCTAAATTTGGGTGATTAATCCAAGATGTATACGTTTCTTTCCAACTCATAAAAAAAAGCCCCCTTATATAAATGTAAATATGTATGAAAAGAGAAAAACGAGTAATCGTCTTTCTCTTTTTTTAACAGTCATATTATATTTCTTCGTCAAAATTTGACTTCCTGCTATTATATTATGGCTGTATTGACAAATTTTGAGGTACTTTTTTATTTTATCATGAAATACCTGTCATACGGTTAACTTTTTCATCTACTGGTACAACTGCGTCATGAAGGTGCTGTTCTAATTCATCGGTATAAGCTTTTGTTTGCTCAGGCGTCCACTTTAACTCTTCGGCCATATGAGCAATCACTTGTTTTTTCCAGCTTCTTACCCAGTTGATATCAAAGAATAAAGCGCCCGTACGTCGAATGAAGAAGTCCACTGGTTTTGAAACCATTTCTTCTTCTATGCCATATTGAATTTGCAAAAATACACTAGCTGGAAGGTCGCTGTTTTTTAGCTGATCCGGACGTTCAATCATGTAGCGGTATACTTTGTCTACGTTTGAGCCATAGCGTTTTACAAGCTTTTCAGCAGCGTCACGTGATAACCCTAGTTTGATGCCTTCTTTGACTTTTTGCTCTACAAACGTTGGGAACCCGCCTGAACCTCCTACATTACCTCCAGAAATCGGTAAATGTTTAGTTTGACAGCTTTCAAATTCGCGTCCTTCTGCTTTAAAATCTTCAGCTACGCGATTTACGACAATTTCAGCCATTTTACGGTACCCAGTTAATTTCCCTCCAGCGATTGTAATTAAACCTGATTCTGATGTCCAGATTTCATCTTTACGCGAAATTTCAGAAGGATCTTTTCCTTGTTCGTGAATAAGTGGACGAACACCCGCCCAGCTTGATTCTACGTCGTCTACTGTAATATCAACCGTTGGGAACATATAGTTAATCGCATCAATAACATATTGACGGTCTTTTACAGTCATACGCGGATGTCTAGCGTCTTCTTTATAGACCGTGTCTGTTGTGCCTACGTATGTTTTTCCATCACGCGGAATTGCAAATACCATACGTCCGTCAGGTGTATCAAAGTAAATGGCTTGTTTTAACGGAAAGCGCTCTTGATCAATAACTAAGTGAATTCCTTTTGTTAATTGAAGCTGCTTGCCTTTTTTTGAATTATCTTTTTCACGCAGCGTGTCCACCCATGGACCTGCAGCATTGACGATTTTTTTTGCATAGATATTATATTCTTTATTCGTAAGCTGATCGCGAACAACAGCCCCTACTACTTTTCCTTTATCGTAGATGAAGTTTTCCACTTTTGTGTAATTGACTAAATCTGCTCCTCTTGCGGCAGCTTCTTTAGCTACTTCAATCGTTAAACGTGCATCATCTGTTTTATATTCAACGTAGTAACCGCCGCCTTTTAACTCTTTAGATTTCACTAGTGGCTCGCGTCTAAGCGTTTCTTCTGCGCTAAACATTTTGCGGCGCTCTGCACGTTTTACTCCTGCTAAGAAATCATATACGCGCAATCCAATTGAAGTTGAGAATTTCCCAAATGTTCCACCCGTATGGAAAGGTAACAGCATCCACTCCGGAGTCGTTACATGAGGGCCATTTTCATATACAATGGCACGTTCTTTACCAACTTCGGCTACCATTTTAACTTCAAACTGTTTTAAATAGCGTAGACCACCGTGAACAAGCTTCGTTGAACGACTAGATGTTCCTGCTGCGAAATCCTGCATTTCAACTAATGCCGTTTTCATGCCTCGATGAGTCGCATCAAGTGCAATACCTGACCCAGTAATTCCCCCACCAATTACTAATAAATCATATTGATTTTGTGTCATGTCTACCAATTTATTCGAACGTGTTTGACTTGAAAACATACGTCATTCCCCTTTCATTTTTCAAAGATATCAAAATTTTCCAATATACAAAAAGAGAGACCACAAATCACATATATAGTATGCCTACATATGGATCTGTGGTCTCTCCGATTCTCCAACCAATTTATTAACTTGGATACATTATATCATACATGCGCTTTTAATTAAAGGATTTTCATCAAATAATTACTTAAAAGCCATTGTTGCATGTACGGCTTTTTTCCAGCCGCTATATAATTCTTCACGTTGTTCTTCTTCCATATTTGGTTCGAAAGATTTTTCCATATTCCACTGCTGCGCAATTTCATCACAATCTTTCCAGTAGCCGACCGCAAGACCCGCTAAATATGCTGCCCCAAGAGCGGTTGTTTCATTCACTTGAGGACGCTCAACAGGAACATCTAACACATCACTTTGGAACTGCATTAAGAAATTATTTTTAACTGCTCCTCCGTCTACACGCAATGTTTTTAATGTAATTCCAGAGTCTGCTTCCATCGCGCTTAATACGTCTCTTGTTTGATAAGCTAATGATTCAAGCGTTGCACGGATAAAGTGTTCTTTTTTTGTACCTCGAGTTAATCCAAACATCGCTCCACGTACATCGCTATCCCAATAAGGTGTTCCAAGTCCTACGAAAGCTGGCACAATATATACGCCGTCTGTAGACTCTACTCGTGTTGCATAGTTTTCAGTTTCAGCCGCATTTTTAAACATTCTCAAACCGTCGCGAAGCCACTGAATAGCAGATCCTGCTACAAAAATACTGCCTTCAAGCGCGTATTCTACTTTGCCGTTGATCCCCCATGCTAATGTAGTTAACAAACCGTGATCCGACTTAACTGCTTTTTCACCCGTATTCATTAACATGAAGCAACCTGTTCCATACGTGTTTTTCGCCATTCCTTTTTCATAGCACGCTTGTCCAAATAAAGCGGCTTGCTGATCCCCTGCTGCTCCAGCAATTGGAATGTTTTGACCAAAGAAATGATAATCTACGGTATGAGCGTATACTTCAGAAGAAGGCTTTACTTCCGGAAGCATAGATTTTGGTACTCCTAAAATATCTAGTAGTTCATCATCCCATTTTAAATCGTAGATATTGAACATAAGCGTGCGAGAGGCATTTGAGTAATCCGTTACATGCGCTTTTCCGCCTGATAACTTCCAAATTAACCATGTATCAATTGTTCCAAATAACAATTCACCGTTTTCTGCTTTTTCTCGTGCACCTTCTACGTTATCTAAAATCCACTTTACTTTCGTTCCAGAGAAGTATGCGTCAATTAATAACCCCGTTTTGTCGCGGAACGTATCGTTTAATCCTTTTGCCTTTAATTCTTCACAAATACCAGACGTTTGACGAGACTGCCATACGATAGCATTATACACGGGTTTTCCTGTTGCTTTTTCCCATACTACGGCTGTTTCACGCTGATTCGTAATCCCAATTGCTTCAATTTGGTCCGCGTGAACGCCTGACTCAGATAAACAAGATGCGATAACAGCAAGGATAGAACCCCAAATTTCACTTGCATTATGCTCTACCCAACCTGGTTTTGGAAAGTACTGCGTAAACTCTTTTTGAGCTACATGCACAACTTCACCTTTTTTATTAAATAACATTGCTCGTGAGCTCGTTGTTCCTTGGTCTAAAGATAAAATAAATTTTTCCATATCAATATCCCCTATTCTCTGTATAGTGTCGTTTCTTTATTGTACATAGTTAGATGGTAAAGCGCATTCATTTTTTCGGTACTACTGCTGATTGAATTTGCGCTGCTTTTTGTTTAGAAACCGCGTAGATAACCGCTAAAACAATCACTGCAATACTTAAGACAATCCATAAGCTGTTAGACATTTTATTTAAGAATGCTGCTTGATAAAAGACTGCGCCAATTGATCCCCCTAATAGAGGCCCCACTACTGGCACCCAAGCATATTTCCAGTTCGAGCTGCCTTTACCAGGTATCGGCAAGATAGCATGAGCAATACGAGGTCCTAAATCACGAGCAGGGTTGATAGCATACCCTGTTGTTCCTCCTAATGATAAACCAATACTTACGATTAAAAATCCTACTACTAAAGGATTTAATCCATCTGTAAATTTATTTGCTCCAATTGCTAAAATTCCTACTACTAATACAAATGTTCCAATCGCCTCACTTAAAACGTTTGCAAATGGGTTCGCAATTGCTGGCCCCGTTGCAAATACGCCTAGTTTTGTACCAGCATCTTTTGTTTCTTTCCAGTGTGGAAGATAGTGTAAATAAACAACTGTTGCACCAAGAATCGCTCCAATAAACTGAGCTAAAATGTACATCGGTACTTGCGACCATGGAAAATCACCTGTAATAGCAAGCGCTACTGTTAGCGCTGGGTTTAAGTGTGCTCCACTCATATTACCAACCGCATATGCTGCCATGGCTACTGCCATTCCCCACCCCATTGTGATAACAATCCATCCTGAATTAGCAGCAAACGATTTTTTTAAATTGACGCCCGCACATACACCAGCGCCAAGGATAATTAGTATCATTGTTCCAATTACTTCTCCTAAAAATGCTTGCATATAAATACCTCCCCTTTGTATAAACACGGTTAACATTACAAGAAAATAAGAAAATCCACCATACATCCCCCTAATAAAATCATTAAAAGGCTATACCGTGGATCTCCTATTCTCCCTCACAACTATTAACTTATCTAGAAGTTTACTAGATGATGAAAGCGTTGTCAAACAGTTTTTTTAAGTTGAAATACTCCACAGTTCTCTATTTGATGTTGTAACAGCAGAAGCCCCGGCTCCTAAAGCATTACGAACTTCTTCTTCGGTTCGTATTAAACCTCCGGCTAACACCGGAATGCCTGTTTCAGCTTTGACTTCTTGGATTAAAGTGGGCACAATTCCAGGAAGAAGCTCAATATAATCGGGTTTTACTTTCTTCATTAACTCGTAGCTTTTCTTCAAAGCCGTGCTGTCTAATAAAAAGACCCGTTGAATGGCATAGATTCCTCTTTGTTTAGCTTTTAAAATGACGTTTGTTCTTGTCGAAATAATCCCCGCAGGCTTAAACTCCTGACACAAAAAATCAACCGCATACTCATCGTGCTTTAAGCCATGAATTAAGTCTAAATGAATGATTAGCTTTTTTTCATGCTTATGAACCTCTCTCATAATTCCTTTTAGCATGCCCACTTGATTGTCTAAAAGAACTCCGTACTCGTAATTGCTTACTAAAAAATTTTCCAATTGCTTCATATCTCGAACAGCGGGTAATACCGATTGTCCATGAAAACTCATGTTTTCCCCTCTTTTCCATGGTTAGTCCACAAAATTCATTGTAATAGTTTTTATTATGGCAAAAGTTGAAATAAAAAACACCATGCATTTGCATGATGTTTTTAGAAACTGCGTTATTTTTTATATTTAATATTGTAAACGTCATGGCGTCGATCTTTTAATTGACGAACCGTTCCTGATTGACGCTGGCGACGAAGAATTTCTAAATCTACATCTCCAATAACCACCATTTCAATATTAGGGTTACATTCTCCTACAATACCGTCTCGTGCAAATTCAAAGTCAGACGGTGCAAAAATAGCAGACTGAGCGTACTGAATATCCATATTTTCTGTTTCAGGCAGGTTTCCAACCGTACCTGCGATAACCGTATAAATTTGGTTTTCGATCGCACGAGCCTGAGAGCAGTATCTTACGCGCAGATAGCCTTGACGATCTTCCGTACAGAATGGTGTAAAAATAATATTTGCACCTTTATCTGTAGCAATACGAGCAAGCTCAGGAAATTCAATGTCATAGCAAATTTGGATCGCAATTTTCCCGCAATCTGTATCAAACACTTCAACTTTATCTCCTGGGCTAATTCCCCACCATTTTCTTTCATTAGGTGTAATATGCACTTTGTACTGCTTTTCAATTGTTCCATCTCGGCGGAATAGATAGGCAATATTAAAGATATCTCCATTATCTTCTTCGACGAAGTGGGATCCTCCAATAATATTCACGTTATATTTAACCGCTAAGTTAGTAAATAACTCAATGTACTCTTCCGTATATTCTGCTACGCGCTGAACCGCTTTGCTTGGAATCTTTTCATTCAAGAAAGACATGAGCTGAGTTGTGAAAATTTCCGGGAATACGCAGAAGTCGGCTTTTGCATCATAAGCAACATCTGTATAATATTCTACCTGTGTTGCAAACTCTTCAAATGAATTGATCTGTTTCATCATATACTGAACAACACAAATACGCACTGGGAATGATGTTTTAAAATGGCGTTTTGAACGGCGAACATAATCTACGTTGTTCCATTCCATCAGCGTTGCATACTTATTAGAAGCTAGGTCATCAGGAAGATAACCAGGGTTTATACGCATAAGCGTAAATCCGTTCATTAGCTGAAAAGATAGTACTGGATCATAAATTTTATGATGAATAACTTGCTCTACATACTCTCTAGGCGACATTTCAGCTGAATGCTTATGGTAATTAGGAATTCTTCCTCCGATGATGATACTTTTAAGGTTCAATTCACGTGCTAAATCTTTACGCGCTTCATATAAGCGGCGTCCTATTTTCATGCCGCGATACTTTGGATGAACCATTACTTCAATTCCATACAGATTGTAGCCTTCGGGGTTATGATTTGTAATGTATCCTTCGTCTGTAATATCGTCCCACGTATGCTGATCATCGTACTCATCAAAGTTCACAATCAAGCTTGAACAAGATCCGATAATTTCCCCGTCGTACTCTGCACATATTTGTCCTTCTGGAAAAATAGCCAGATGACTTTCAAGCTGTTCTTTTTTCCACGGATCCATTCCCGGGAATGATAGCTTTTGAAGTGCTAAAATTTCATCTATATCGTCCGGTTTGATGTTACGAATAATCATTTTTTTCTCGAATTTTGATAAATCTATTGTAGACATACGCTAAAACAACCCTTTCTCTCTCTTCATTAGGCAATTAGTTTCCCTGTTTTTTATTATAATAAACATTATTAAAAATTCAAAAAATGAGGTTGAGACATAACGAAATAAATCCAATCTAAAGACGAACAAATGGATACATTAGCTTGTGACACCACTGTTGACTTCCTTGCAAGACTTCGCTTTCCGCGGGCGGCCGTAGGAGTCTTCACCCTCCCATCAACTGCTAGAAGGAACGAAACAGATGAAACCGGCGTTCACCATAATAAAAAAACGAACCAAGAATCAAGAATCAAAATTCTGATCAATGGTTCGTTTTTCACTTAGGCTAAAATACTTTTGTCCCAGCCTCATTTTCTATTTGCAAATATCTAATTTTATGGATGTTTTTTTATTAGGATAATTTTCAATAAATCCTGGTCCTAAAGAGACTTTAATGCCATCTATTTTATATACATTATAACGTTCACCGCGATTTAACGTACGAATCTTTACCCATTTTCCTTGTTCTTCTTTTAACAAAACCATCGGTGATTGAATCGTTACAAAACCAATTTGGCCTTTTGAGAGCTTTTTCGTTTTACAAAGATTCTGGGCAACTGGAGTACTGCTTATTTTGTATTTGTTTTTCATAGCGATTGAATCAAAACTTTGAGAATGAAATTGACCAATAACCACTTTTGTACCGGTTTGAACGCGGTCAAACAGCCAGCGTACCTCTTCATCATACATACGAATGCACCCTGAACTTGCGTAGGTTCCGATAGAACTTGGATTATTATTTCCATGAATAGCGTACGTGGTGCCATACGTTCCGCGCGCATTTAATCCTAGCCAGCGATCACCTAGTGGATTCCTAGGATCTCCTCCCCGAATGTTGTCTTTATAATAAGGCCGGTTTTTAATTTTATTCACAATGCTAAAAGTACCCTCTGGTGTATAACTCATCTGCCTCCCTGTCGCAACTTTGAACGTCTTTACTAATTTTCCTCCATTATAAAAAGCAAGGGTGTTAGTAGATTTATTAATGATAATAAGTTGATTTGACGCCGCAGAAGCATTGCCTGTCAGACCCATCCCTGCGAGTAAAAAAACAAGCCCAACAAAAAAAACAGCCACCTTTTTCATTTATCGACTCCCCCAATTTCTCTTATATCTATATAAGAAAAGTATAGGATGAAAGGCAAACCATCAGAACACTTTTTACCTTATAAGTCAAAATACATTAAAATCTTTCACGCACCCCTTTTTACTGACAAGAAGCAATAAATGTACATAACAAAAAAACGGCCCTTTAAAGGGCCGTTTCATTTGTATTTAAAGCTTCACTTCAACTTTTGCATTTTTCTTAAGTTCTTCAACTTTTTTCTGTAATGCTTCTTGTTTCTTTTGTTGTTCAAGCTGCTGCTTAATTTGAGGCTTTACGTCTTCAAGCTTTGGCATTTGAGATTGTTCTTTACTGCCGCTTGCTTGACTTTGGCTTTGTTTTGCAAATTGATCGTAATAATCTTGAATTTCCTTATCTGTTACTTCAGGTGTTTGGATATCTTTATCTACGTACTGCTGATATTTAATGCTGTCAGCCAGCTCAGACTTTAATTGTGATTGAGTGATTCCTGCATCTTTTAAAGCCGCTTTGAACTGTTTATCTGTCTTGAACTGCTTTTTCGTTTCTTTTAACTTTTTATTTACTTCTTCATCAGTTGCTTTATAGCCTTTGTTTTCAGCTTCTTGCAATAGCAGCGTTTGACCTACTAAATTGTCAATTGTTTGCTGCTTTACTTGTTTAGCTGCTTCTTTAGAAGTTGGGTCTTGTCCCATTTGTTGGTACTGATTTTGTGATGTAGCCAGGGCTGCATTATATTCTTCACCCGAAACTTTTTTACCGTTTACAACTGCTACGGTTTTCTTTTCATCTACTTTTTGTTTATCTAATTTCTTCTGCATTTCTTTTGCTTGCTTTTCCTGCTTTTCCTGAGCCTCTTTTTGCTTCTCAGTTTGTGCAGTTTTTTGATCATCGTTCTTTGATTGCTTTGCATCATCGTTTGAACCACAAGCTGTTAAAGCTGCAGCAATTAACCCAATGAGCAATGTATACATCAGTTTTCTCATGATTAATCTCCTTTCATAATCCCAAACGATTATTAGCTATTCGAAAAAATCATCTAGGGGGCATTGTATATGATATAGGCGTAAAAAGAAACCATTTAGGCTCATTTTAAACATATGTAATAAGATTGAAACGTTTTGTAATCTTATGAAAGGTAAATGCTTTCGTTTATACGACCTGTCTAATCATAACATTATTTAGTATGATTTACATAATTTGCAGTAAGCTATTCATCGTACATTCTTTTCTTTAAAGCTTTCTTTACATTAAAGATGACAGTATTTGATCACATAATCTCATCGTTTTTACATTGTCGCTCCCACTGGAAAGAGGTTCTTGGTCATTTGTACAACACTCAATAAAATGAGCCATCTCTCCAACAAAACCACGAAGGTAAAGATCTCGATAAGCTCCCGACATCGGTGAAGCAGAAGGTGTAAACACACGATCGTTTTCTTTTAATGATTTCCACGGTAATTCATCAAAAGTCTGGGATTCATGAATAGTTAATGAATTTATTTCGTCAACAAAAGCAAAGCCATCGTCAAATGTCACTAATAAGTTTTCACTTTCTCGAGACCATGCTGTCATGCCAGTAAAATACAGGCTCCCTACAGTGCCATTGTCAAACTTCAGCGAAATACTATTTGAAATATATTCACCATGATTATTTCTGAACCCTGTCACGTGAACGACTTCGCCGAACAAGTGACGGACGAGATCAACAATATGTATGGCAGCAAGCTTCATAAACTGCTCTTCATCTTTACAAAAAGGGGTACTGTCTACAGCAAATCTTGCTTGAAATGAACGGACACTTCCTAGGCTACCTTCTTCAATTAATTCTTTTAACTTCATATAACAAGGCGCATAGCGCTTCATAAAACCTACCATAACTTTTACGCCAGCTTGCTTAGCAGCATCTGAAATCTCTTTTGCTTCTCTTTCATTCATCCCCAAAGGCTTGTCCACATAAACATTTTGTCCTGCTCGAATGCAATCCAGCACCAAAGCAGGATGATCTTCAGGCTGTGCCACAACCACTACTCCATCGCACTTTTCTTGCTTTAGCATTTTCTTATAATCATCGTACGGCGTACCGCTGCTCCCAAATCGTTGAAGAGCAGTTTTTGATCTTTCGATACTGCGTGTGGAAATTGCTTTAATTTCTGCTCCCGCTTCAATAACAGAGGGGTAAATGTTCGTTGATGCGTGAAAGCCTGCACCGATAAAACATAATTTTGCTTTTGTCATGTTTTCGCTCCTATTTATTTTTTGATGGATTTATACAAGTTTGACCATATCACAAGCTCTTTTTGAATGTCCAATAGAAGTCTGAAATATATGATTAAAAAGAGGCCGGTACAGAACTAAATGAATCCAACCTAAAGACGAACAAATCAGATACATGAACTGAACCGCTTATGACACCGCCGTTGATTTCCATGCAAGGCTTCGCTTTCCGCGGGCGGGCGCTGAGCCTCCTCGTCGCTTGCGCTCCTGCGGGGTCTCATCTGTCCCGCTTTTTCCGCAAGAGTCTTCGCCTTGCCCTTCAATCAACTGCTGGAAGGACGAAACAGATGAAGTTGTATTCACCATAAAAAAAACGAACCACTCATCAAACTTGCTGATCAATAGTTCGTTTTTCACTTAGGCTAAAATACTTTTCTCCCAGCCTCTTTAATTTATGTATGAATTATAAAACGATTCATACGAATACGTAATCAAATTGTTTTCTTTTGCAAAACACTCAATGGAAACAGGAAATAAAAACCCGTATTTTTTTAAAATTGCAATATTTTTTTCGAATTGCTCGCAGTCGCTTTCTTCAATCGGCCGATGTTGAATCGCTTCAATTACGGCAATTATTGTCTGAAGGCTACTAATGACTTGCAATGCTTCATCGAGTAAGCCATTATATAAATGGTCTGTACAATAATCTGGATTTAATAATTCATCAGGATTAAGCTTATCTACAGATACATACCGAGGTAACAAGTCATAGCGAAGCTGTTCAGTCAACTCTTCTATGTAATTCTCCATTTCTGGCGGAGCTGCTTGGGCAATTTTCATGGTTACCCCCCCTTTTTTCTCTTAACTTATGTCTCTTTATTTAGCATAACATAAACATAAAACGAGAACTTCAGGTAGTTATTTCCTCCTAATTATTTACAAGTTCTTTTTAAAGATTAAAGGATATTTACTAGTATGTAAGGAAGGGATTAAATATGAGTATACACGGCCAATGGCTAGGAGATAAAATTGCAAAAAATGATGCAGGGCAAACAATTGAAGATTATTTAAAAACGAAATGGCGTATTCCTAAAAAAACGCTGCATCAGTTTCGGATGAATAAAAATGTGCTTATAAACGGTGAACCTTTACCATGGAGGAACACTCTTAAGGAAAATGATAGAGTGTCACTCCCTTTTTTTGAAGCAGAACCTGATGAAATAACACCTTACAATGTTAATATAGAGATTTTGTTTGAAGATGAACACGTGCTAATTGTAAACAAACCAATAAACCTAAATACTCATCCTTCATCAGAGCAGGACCAAAAAACTCTTTTAAATGCTGTAGCTGCTTATTTTCAAAAAATAGGCCTCAAAACAAAGCCTAGACACGTTCACCGTTTGGACAGCGATACATCAGGTGCTATCTTATTCACGAAGCATTTTGTAGCAAGCTCTGTGTTTGACCAGCTGCTGGCTGAACGTAAAATTAACCGGACTTATGTTGCTCTTGTCCAAGGACTCATGAAACAAGAGCAAGGAATCGTTAATGAACCTATTGGACGCGATCGCCATCACGCTACGAGAAGAAGAGTATCTAGAACGGGACAAGCTGCCAAAACATCTTATCGCGTGTTAAAGCGCAATATGGCAAAAAATGAAACGCTTATTGAACTTTCGCTCGAGACCGGACGCACTCACCAAATACGTGTTCATATGAGTCACATCGGCCATCCATTACTTGGTGATACGCTTTATGGCGGAAAGAGATTAAAAGATCAGCAGCAAGCTTTACATGCCATTAAGCTTTCTTTTATACACCCGTTTACACATCAGCGCGTGTCAGCTGTTGCACCTCCTGATCAGCAGGTTTTTTTACCGTACAGCAACTTGTTTTCCTATTAAATAAAAAAGAGCGCCAATATGTTATTGGCGCTCTTTTTTATTTAATTTTAAATTGACGAATCAAGTTCGCCAATTCTTCACTAATCTCTTGCAAATGTTCAGCCGATTGAGAAACAGTAGAAATAGCTCTAATTTGTTCTTCTGTAGAAGCCGTAATTTCTTCCGTTCCTGCTGCTGATTGCTGTGCAATAGCTGCTATACTTTGAATGGCCGCTACCACGTCTTCCTTATGCTCATCAATGCTGTCCATGCTGCTTGTTACATGTTCGACAGCCGCTGCCACCTGCTCAATGGTAGTAGCAATTTCACGAAAAGCTTGTTCTGTGTCTCCTACCACAAAGTCTTGAGATTTTGAAAGTTCTTCTGTCCGGTTGCATTCTTCACGAGCAGCCGCGACTTCCCCTTGAATCGCTGCAATCGTGTGGCGAACTTGTTCAGTGGCCTGAGAGGACTGTTCAGCAAGTTTTCGTACCTCTTCAGCTACTACCGCAAATCCTTTGCCATGTTCTCCTGCACGAGCTGCTTCAATACTAGCATTTAGTGCAAGTAAATTTGTCTGATCTGAAATGCTATTAATTGTAAAAATAATAGATTCAATTTCTTTCATCTTACTTGTTAACTCTTCCATTACCGTTTGAACACCGTGAATCGTCTGAGATGATTCGGTAGTTTGGTTGCGAAGCAGCTGCATTTGTTTTAAGCCTTTTTCATTGATGGTTACAGCTTCAATCGTCATTTTATTAATCTCGGCGTTTTGTTCAATGACTTCTTCAATTTGTGAAGATAAACTCATCGTTTTGTGATTAGTAGAGTCAGCGTCAGAAGCCTGCTGCGTGGCGCCGCTGGCAATCTCATGGATAGCCCGGCCAATTTCTTCACTGGATGCAGTTGCTTCTTCAGATACAGCACTCAAGTCTTCAACAGACGTTTTTACTGTCTCAACAGACGTCTGAACCGTGCCAATCAATGTTTTCATTTTAGCTACCATATCGTTAAATAAATGAGTAAGTTCACCAATTTCATCTTTTGACTTCGTCTGAACCTGAACTGTTAAATCGCCAGCTGTTACTTTGGCTACTTCGTTTTTCAAGCGGCGAATCGGATTCGTAATGATTCTTGAGAAAAAGATGGTTAACACCACTGATAATAAGATGCCAATTAACGCAATCCAGACAATCACATTCAGTAAATGATGAGCGCTTGAGAGCATTTCATTATAAATAAAGGCGTTTCCTATCTTCCAATTTGTTCCTTCGAGAGTATCATATGCCATCACTCTCTCTTCACCTTGAAAGGTATACTTCATGAAATCTTTATTCCGGTCTGCTTCGTACATTTTTTTCATAAATGGCTGATTCATTAAATTTTTTCCAGCTTCTGTTGGATGAACGAGCGCTGTGCCATTTTGATCAAATAAAAATGCATATCCACCGTGATTTACTTCTGCTTTACCTACAATGTTTTTTAATGCATCTAAGTCTAAATCAGTAGCTATAACGCCCAGCACATTTTTAGTATCTGGATCTAAAATAGCCTTTGCAATCGTCACAACCGTCTTTTTCGTTGCTGCATCTTCATATGGATCCGTGTAAACAACCTCTTCAGGTGATTCTACTGCTTGTTTGTACCACACCCTGGAAGTCGGATCATAGTTTGAACCAAACTCTTGCTTGGGAACAGAATACATTCCCTTATTTTTAGTGCCTATGTATTCAAGTGCCAGGTTTGGATATTTTTCTTTAAACTGCGTAAACTCTTTTTGAACCGTATTCCATGTAAAATACGGATTTTTCTCTTGGTTTGTTTGATTTCCTTCCTGCTTAACAAAATTAACGATTACATCATTTTCACTATACGTCAGCAAAGAACGACTATACATGTCTAAGTACGTATGAATCGTTTCTTTTAACTCTTTCACTTG
The DNA here is from genome assembly GCF_038005965.1 of Priestia sp. FSL W8-0524. Taxonomy (NCBI): domain Bacteria; kingdom Bacillati; phylum Bacillota; class Bacilli; order Caryophanales; family Bacillaceae; genus Priestia; species Priestia sp. FSL W8-0524. Next base: position 228,221 of record NZ_JBBOUG010000001.1, on the reverse strand, counting down.
ACTTTGAGACTGAATCTCTACATCTTTTTCTATTTGTGTTTTGGTAAATTGATAAACAGCCCCTGAAACAACTAATAATAAAATAGCTATAAAAATACTAAAAAATACTACGAGCTTTGCACTTAACCTCTTCATTCCCTCACCCTTCTACAAAAATCTTTATATTACTAATAACGGCTTTTCATTTTCATTTTTGAAGAAGTTTTTGTGATTTATTTCAAATTTCTCCAAAAATAAAACCAGCCCATCCTTTCATAACGAAAGAACGTGCTGGTTTTATTTTTGCTTTTCGTATGCATCAGGTTCAATATGAACAAGCGTATCTTTAATCTGATGCTCATCGTTCATCATATGTTCAATTTGATCAGCAATTTCATGGCTTTTAATAACATTTAAATGGGGATCTACTTTAACAGTTACATCAATCACGACTTGATTACCAAGCTTGCGCGCTTTCACATCTTCTACTTCTTTTACACCTTCTACAAGCCCAATGCTTTCTTTGTAGTGCCCTAACTTTTCTTCATCAAATCCGTCCGTTAAGGAGTGAGCCGCTTCTTTAAAAATCTCGATGGCTGTTTTACAAATAATAATTCCCACAGCAAAAGCAGCTACCACGTCCAGCCAGGGCAGGCCGAATTGTGAGCCGAAAATTCCCACAACAGCCCCTATACTCACAAGTGCATCAGACAAATTATCTTTAGCAACCGCATATAAAGACTGGCTATCAAGTTTTTTAGCAAGCTTAATATTATACCGGTAGACACCACCCATAACAGCAGCCGCTCCAAGACCTACCCAAGCAGCCAGTAAATTAGGCGCTTCAGATTTGTCCATAAATAATGACTGACCCGCGTCGACCAATACTTCTAGTCCGATGACCATCATGATAAAAGAAGCAATAAGTGAAGAGATATGTTCCGCTCTGGAATGTCCATAGGGATGATCATTATCGCGAGGTTTTTTAGAGATTTTTAAGCCGACTAAGACGGCAATTGATGCAATAATATCTGTAACATTATTAAGACCGTCGGCTTTTAAAGCAGAGGAAGCGGTGACACCCGCAATAATAAGTTTACATGCTGATAAAAAGATATATGATAAGATACTAACCCAAGCGCCTTTTTGGGCTTGCTCATAGTAGTTCTCCATCCCTTCCACTCCTTTATTCAAAATAAGCAAACTTAGTGTAACAAATGGATTTCGTGTGGGTCTATAGAAACATTATTGGCTGTTAACATACAAATAGAGAATGTTAAACTCTTTAGCTTTCTGCAAAACAAGTTGCCTTTACTCAACACTTTAAACGTTTAAGATCTTTCTAAATGTGGCACTTCATGTAGAAGAACCCTTTTTTAAATCGCCCTGTAAAATTGTTTACTATTTTTTTAAGGGTGTGATTTTTATCACAGCCGAGGGTATTTATTCTTGTTACACTAACATTGTGAAAAACATCACAAAATAAAATTCAAAGGATGATACAAATGAAAACACAATTTACACCAAAGACACGAAAAGTTGCCGTTATCGGAACTGGTTTTGTTGGCTCAAGCTACGCTTTTTCAATGGTCAATCAAGGTATTGCCAATGAATTAGTGTTAATCGATATGAACAAAGAAAAAGCAGAAGGCGAAGCACGCGATATCAATCATGGAATGCCATTTGCCACACCGATGAAAATCTGGACTGGAGATTATAAAGACTGCGCTGATGCTGATTTAGTAGTTATTACAGCGGGCGCTAATCAAGCTCCAGGGGAAACGCGCTTAGATCTAGTTGAAAAAAACGTTAAAATTTTTGAATGCATTGTAAAAGATATTATGAACAGCGGATTTGACGGCATCATTTTAGTGGCAACAAATCCAGTTGATATTCTCGCACACGTTACACAAAAAGTATCAGGATTACCAAACGAACGAGTAATTGGTTCAGGAACGATTCTTGACACAGCTCGCTTCCGCTACTTGTTAAGCGACTATTTCGAAGTAGATTCTCGCAACGTCCACGCTTATATTATGGGGGAACATGGAGATACGGAATTTCCTGTTTGGAGCCACGCGCAAATTGGCGGTGTGAAGCTCGAACATTTTATCAATACTGCTGCTATTGAAAAAGAGCCGGATATGCAGCATCTATTCGAACAAACACGCGATGCGGCTTACCATATTATTAATCGAAAAGGAGCGACTTATTACGGAATTGCGATGGGACTTGTACGCATAACCAAGGCTATTTTAGATGATGAAAATTCTATTTTAACGGTATCTGCTTTATTAGAAGGACAATACGGTATTTCTGATGTGTATATCGGCGTGCCGGCTATCATTAATAAAAACGGCGTGCGCCAAATTATTGAATTGAATTTAACTCCTCACGAACAGCAGCAGCTCGAGCACTCTGCTAGCATTCTTAAGCAAACTCGCGACAGAGCTTTTGTGTAACATCAAAAGATTTTTGCGGGGGACTCCCCCGCTCCCTTGTTTTAAATATGTAGTAGAGGTGTATGAATATGACGTGGACTCAAGTATATAATCCGTTAAATAATATTTGGCTTTCTGCACTAATTGCACTCATCCCCATCATCTTTTTCTTTATTGCTTTAACTCTTTTGAAATTAAAAGGACACATTGCTGCTGGTATTACGGTACTTCTTTCTATGATTATTGCTATTTATTTTTATGATATGCCTGCCTCAATGGTCTTAGGAGCCACAGGCTATGGGTTTTTGTATGCACTTTGGCCCATCAGCTATATTATTATCGGCGCGGTGTTCTTATACAAGCTAACTGTCAAAAGCGGACAGTTTACTACCATTAGGCAATCTATTATTTCAATAACCGATGACCCCCGCTTGCAAATGCTGCTTGTTGCTTTTTCCTTTAATGCTTTTTTAGAAGGAGCAGCAGGATTTGGAGCTCCAATTGCCATTACAGCAGCGCTTCTAGTTGGACTTGGATTCAAACCGTTAAAAGCAGCGGCGCTATGCTTAATTGCTAATACAGCTTCAGGAGCTTTTGGCGCCATGGGGATTCCTGTCATTGTCGCAGGACAAGTATCTGGCATTGATCCAAAAGAAATTGCTCATTTTCTTGGCACGCAGCTTCCGATTATTTCTTTTCTTATCCCTTTTTTACTTGTCTTTATTATGGATGGGATAAAAGGATTAAAAGACGTATGGAAAGCAACGAGCATCACAGCCATTTCCTATGCACTGACGCAGTATTTAACTGTTACATACATCGGCCCTGAACTTCCAAATATCACATCTTCTATTGTGAGTTTGCTTGCTCTTGCTTTTTATATTAAAAGAACAAGCCCGGCAGCAGCTAAAAGTTTCAGCCTGTCACCAAAACAAATTTTAAAGGCTTGGTCTCCTTTTATTCTATTAACGATACTCGTTACGGCTTGGAGCATTTCTTTTGTCAAAACGGCGCTTGAACATCTGAACCTGCTTATTAACGTCCCATTTTTACACAATCACGTAATTAAAGCAGCGCCTTTAGTAAAAGATCCTACGCCTTACGCTGCTGTCTTAAAAATAGACTTATTTGCAGCAACAGGTACGGCAATTCTTATCGCTTGTATCCTTTCAGTTTTCTTGCTTAACGTATCGGCAAAAGTGGCATGGACCACTCTTTTGGAAACCGTAAAAGAACTATCAAGACCTATTATGACGATTATGATGGTCATTGCTTTTGCTTTTATTTCAAATTATTCAGGACAGTCCTCTACACTTGGATTGGCACTCGCTACATCAGCTGCTTATTTTCCATTTTTATCTCCATTTCTTGGCTGGATTGGCGTATTTCTAACGGGGTCTGTCGTATCGAATAATGCGCTGTTCGGCAACTTGCAGCTAACTACTGCTCAGCAAATTAATGTCTTGCCAATTATTCTCGTAGCCGCTAATACTGCCGGCGGCGTGATGGCTAAAATGCTTTCTCCTCAATCAATTGCTGTCGCTGCTGGAGCAGTAGGTTTAGCCGGAAAAGAGGGTGAACTGTTTAAATACACGCTCAAATACAGCATGGGATTTTTGATACTAGGAGGATTTGTTACCTTTTTATTGGCTTGGTGGTTATGATAAAAAACTGCTAAAAATCCTGTTATTACCTTGTTTCTTTCATTTAAACAAACGTTTGATTATATAAAAAAGTCCCCAGTTAGCGCCGGGGATTTTTTTATTCTGAAATAAGTAAACCTATATTGCCAAATTGTTTTCCTTTATCTAATCGTTCGCAAGCTGCAGCTGCCTCTGACAGCGGATAGAATCTATCGACGATTGGTTTAATTTGATGTTTCTCTATAAAATTCATCATGTCCACAAATTCTTCCTGACTTCCCATAGATGTGCCAAGTATATTGAATTGAGGATAAAAAATAGTTCTTAGAGGCAATTCAACTTCATTTCCAGAACTCGCACCAAAATTAACAATTCTTCCATTTGGCTTTAGTATTTCAAAATACGTCGGAAATAAAGCTGCCCCCACACTATCAAGTATGATATCTACTTTTCTATCGTTGATTTCTTCTTTTAGGTTACTTCCACTGTCTAATGCATAATCAGCTCCGTACTCTAGGGCTTGCTTTCTTTTTTCATCACTTCTAGAAGTAACCGTTACGTCAGCTCCGATAGCTTTTGCGAATAACAAGCCATAAGTCGCGACTCCGCTCCCTATACCAGGAATAAGTAGATGTTCTCCTTTTTTTAACTGCCCTTTTGTAAAGAGAGCTCTATACGCAGTTAAAGCTGATAATGAAAGAACTCCCGCTTGTTTCCAAGATAGATAAGGCGGCTTTTGCACAACATTATCCGCTTTTATGATTACATACTCTGCAAACGTTCCATTCGATGGACCACCTAAAATTTTAGGCGTAAACGGAATGTCCTCTATACGATCCCACTCCAGACTTGGATTAATGATCACTTCTATTCCAATTTTTAAACCTTTTACGCCTTCTCCCACTTCTTCTATAATACCTGCACCGTCTGAACCGGGAATAAACGGCTTATCTCCTTTGCCTCGATTATTCATAACAAATAAATCTCTCCGGTTTAAACCTGCTGTTTTTAACCTTACTTTTACTTCTCCTCTTTCAGGGGGCATCTCCTGAAGATCTCTGTAATTCATGCCTGCTATACCGCTTTTCTCACTATGTATAATGACTTTCATGATTTCGCCTCCTCTTAATCTACTCTACTAAAAAGCTCAAAACCGAAAAAGAAATATGCCCAAAAAAAGGAAAATAAACTTTTAAAATCGCTTTTTCACCGTTTTATCTTTATTTTTCTGTATCCTAAAAGTATTCAGCTTCTTTTATTACATTTTTGTTACAAAAAAGATTATTTGTAACAAAACGAATATAAAATAGAAAAATCGGTTTAAAAATCCTGATAAATCAACATTTATCCGCAATTTATTTACTATATCTACTTCAGAAACTAGTAAAAATCTAAAAAAATTTAAGAAAAAAAGACAAAACACTTTCTTTTATTACAGATTTATTGTAATATAAATGTAACAAAAGAAATATAAAACACATAATTGTTACATAAATAAGGTTAATTAATTAGGAGTGAGTTAGAAATGAAAAAAATTGGACTAGTTTTATCATCAATCGCTATTTTCTTTACACTAAGCACTGGAGTTACAGCACAAACAACATCTTCAACACTAACGGATGCAAATGCTGTCAAAATTGCAGCTAGTGCCAGCAATCATTTCTGGAGTGCTCTGCACGGTTATAAAAACAAACCATGTACAGAACGTACATTTGAATATAAAGGAACTGAGTACGTGTACCTTTGCCCTGAATTTGATACAAAAGCTGAGCTATCAAGCTACTTATCTGAGACATTTACAAATAGTGCAGTAGAAAAAGGATTAACAAATTACGGCTATATCACATATAACGGCAAACTTGCACATCCAATCGGCGACGGATTCAGCATGTTAGAGTGGTCAAAAGCAAAAACAAAGCTTGTGTGTCAAACAGCAACAGTTCGCTCTTATGAATTCACAGTTCCAACTGTAGATGGCGGCAGTGTAAAACGAACTGTCACATTCTATAAATCTAATTCTCAGTGGAAAGTAAATAAATTTGACGCTGTTCAATAATAAAAAAAGCAGGCCTGCTTGAGCAGACCTGCTTTTTTCTTTTTGATCGATAACATAAATAAAACTTCTACTTACAGCGCTCTAATAGCTGTAAATAGAAGTTGAGATCACAAGTTTAAGTAAATCAAATTTTGTCGAATCCTGTAGAAACATTGATAAGTTACGTTTTATATTACAGGCTAAACCGCTTGTTGTCAACATGATTTAACAAAAAGATAAATCGACATATACTAAACATATCAAAGACTTTTTGATATCGCAGTTGGCAGACATTATTCTATACATATATCAATGCAAGCAAGAAAGAAGCGCTCTTCATTTCCTATTAAAAATAAAAACATTAGCTTGGATTTTGTTCATGTTCCTTTGGGTTATCATGTACAGGGTGCGCCCCTGGGAATAACCTTTGAGCTTTTTCATGAAGGTTTTTGTTTTCATAATTAAATGCGCTATACGTTCGCTGCCCTTCTTCCCATGAAGTAGATTTCCCCAGTTTTTGATTAACCGGAGAGCCGAAGGGACCGTCTGGAAATTCTTCAGCGGTTATATACTCGTGGCTTTTTTCTACTGTAGAGAAATCACGATACGAGGGCTGTTTGTCTTCTTTCAATGATTTCACCCCTTCTTTCTAGAAGATTTTCTACTAGTATGCACACTTCTTTGTAAAAAACCCTCTTAAATTAGTCTAAATCAGGGTATGATAACTATACATTTACTTTTTAAAGGAGTTGAACAGCTTGGAACCTAGACCTCAGAAAGGAACTTTTTTCCGAGAAAAAATCTTAAATAATAAATTTGTTGTATATACAATTATTATTTTTATTCTCAGCATGACTATTTTTTCGTTATCAAAAATCGGATTTATTTTAATTCCTATCTCTATTTTTATTAAAACAATCGCACTGCCGATTATCTTAGCAGGAATTTGCTTTTATTTATTTAATCCGCTTGTTGACTTTTTAGAACGAAAAGGTGTAAAACGAATTATTTCCATTCTTGTTTTATACATAGTGATTATCGGCGCATTAGCCATTATTATTTCATCGGTTATTCCGCCTCTAAAAAATCAAGTTGACCGTCTTATTGATAATATCCCAGAGCTGACGCATGACGTTCAGCATGCGGTGACGAACCTTTCGAATAACCGATATGTCGAACAAGGCCTTCAGTCGGCTAACACGGACCTAGATAAGATTTCAAAAGATGCATCAAAACACTTGAGTAAATATGTTTCTGGATTTTCAAGCGGTATTGTGAACTTTGTCGGCACCATTACAGAAATTATATTATCGGTTGCCGTTTTACCCTTTATTCTTTTCTACTTATTAAAAGATGGGAAAAACTTACCTAATTACATTGTAAAACTGCTTCCAAACCGCTCTCGTTCTGAAGCTAAATTCATTTTAGCCGACATGAACCACGCATTAAGCGCATATATTCGCGGGCAAATTTTTGTTGCGATTTGTATAGGTGTACTGCTTTTCATTGGCTATCTGATTATTGGGTTAGATTATGCATTACTTCTAGCGATTATCGCCATGGTAACCAATGTTGTCCCTTACCTTGGTCCTATTATCGCCATTATTCCAGCCATTATTATTGCGTTTATTACGTCTCCTTTCATGCTTGTAAAACTGGCCATTGTCTGGGCAGTTGTTCAATTGCTTGAAGGCAAAGTAATCTCTCCGCAAATTATGGGAAGAAGCCTGGATATTCACCCGATTACGGTCATTTTTGTCATTCTAACCGCCGGAAACTTATTCGGAATCATCGGTATTATTTTAGCCGTTCCTGGATATGCCGTTTTAAAAGTTATTATTACGCATATTTACCAATTCATCCGTTTGAACTCTACTATGTATCCAGATAAAAAAGCATAATAAAAAGCCCATCGATTTTCGATGGGCTTACCTTTTTACTTTTGTTCTTCTTCATCTTCACGATCAAACCAAAGGAGCTCTTGATCATCTTCATCTCCATTATAGTTGATGAGAATTTCTTCTCCTGCTTGGATATCCGTATATGCATAAAAATCAAAGGTATGATTGTCAAAATTAATTTCATACGTAGCATTGGGTGTATACGAGTGATTAAACAGCATACCGTATCCCAAAAGAATAGCCGTATGATTCACTCCATATTCAAAAGCATAATCCGCTAGTGTTGTTTTCTCAATAAAATCATGCTCTTTATTAGGATAAGCGATAACAGGAGCTTCGTGAATAAGCGTTCCTTTTTTAATATCTTGCTTAGCAAATACACCTCTGTTAAATTCTCCGTCGCTTATCGTAGACATTTTTATTTCGATCATATTCGTCACCTATATATTCTTTCCTCTAAGATTTTCTTCTTCCCTAAGCTTGACAGTTTATAATGGGGAAATCAACTGTTTTTCATAACCACTTGAATATAAGCTGAAGGAACGCTTATCATACGCACTTGTGTAAGCACTTACCTTGTTAGAAACACGCAATTTGATTTTATTTTAGACATAGAAAAGCAATGACCTGGCGCATAGCGCTTTTTTGAGCCATTCAACATGTGAAGAATCGTTTTTCTCTGTGATATAATCGTTTATGCTGCTTTTTTATGTTAATCTATGACTTTTATTACTGATTTTATCTTATGTTAGAAAGAAGGTTTCACATGAACTTAAATCACGACAGAGATGGTGTGATATATGCGGTCCTTTCTTATCTTATGTGGGGGCTCACGCCAATTTATTGGAAGCTGGTTCACCACGTAGCACCAGGTGAGATTTTAGCTCAGCGCGTTTTTTGGTCTTTTATTTTTATGCTTATTCTTTTATTAATGACAAAGAAATGGCGTACATACATTACGTTTATAAAAGAAATAGTGAAAAAACCATCCTTATTCTGGTCCCTTTTTACTGCGTCTGTACTTATTAGTGCAAATTGGGGCATTTTTATGTGGGCTGTCATTAATGGAAAAATAGTAGAAGCGAGCCTTGGACAATATATTAATCCCCTAACAAGTGTTTTATTAGGTGTTATTTTCTTAAAAGAGAGATTAAGCGGGGCTCAAATTTTTGCATTTATACTAGCAGGAATCGGCGTCTTAACGCTTAGTCTTCATTATGGTGTGGTTCCTTGGATTTCGCTTAGCTTAGCTGTTACCTTCGGATTATATGGTTTGGCAAAGAAAAAGATTAAAGCTGATTCAACGATTGGATTAACTCTTGAAACGATGGTCATCTCCCCTATTGCATTAGCATACATAGGCTACCTTACGTTTCAATCACACTTGCAGTTTTTTGATTCTTTTTCAACAAGTCTTTTATTAATGGGCAGTGGAGTAGTTACAGCTTTACCACTCCTATTATTCACAAAAAGTGCTAAAAAAGTATCATTATCAATGCTTGGTATTCTTCAATATATTTCACCAACCTTGTCTTTGCTAGCAGGAGTCATTCTATACCATGAATCGCTAACAAAAGCTCATGTTATTGCTTTTAGTTTTATTTGGTTAGCTCTTATTGTTTATACGTTCTCATCTATTACTAAATGGGGGAACAGAAAACAAATAAGAAATGAAGTGGAGGCTTAACAGCATCATACACTCTCTTACGTATTATTTTTAAACAAAATAGGCTGAGAGGAGCATTATTTATGAAACGCATTATTGACTCGCATATTCATCTAGATCAATATGAACAGAAAAGCTGGAAAGACATAGTTGAGCAGGATCCTTCGTTACAAGCGCTTATTTCTGTATCTTCTACATTACACTCTTGCCAACTTAATCAAAAAATCAGCAAGTTATATTCCTGCGTGAAACCTGCCTACGGATTTCACCCTGAACAAATGCTGCCTTCTTCAAATGAATTAGCGGAGCTGTTTGCTTGGATTGATCAAAACAATGAAGAAATGATCGCTGTTGGGGAGGTTGGCCTACCTTATTACTTAAGTCAGACCTATACTCTTTCTCTAGAGCCCTATTTGGAGCTGCTTGAAGCTTTTATTATTCATTCAAAAAAATGGGGGAAACCGTTAATTCTTCACGCTGTATATGAAGATGCTGAGATCGTGTGCGACTTACTAGAAAAACATTCTGTGCCTAAAGCTCACTTCCACTGGTTCAAAGGAGCTAAAAAAACCGTTGAACGAATGAAAAACAACGGCTACTATATTTCCGTTACACCTGATATTGTATATAAACCTAAAATCCAAGCGCTTGCCACAGATTACCCTCTTGACTACTTGATGGTCGAAACAGATGGTCCGTGGCCATTTGAAGGACCTTTTCAAAACCAGACAACGGTTCCATCAATGATGCATCAGTCCGTTCAGGAAATAGCACGTCTCAAAAGGGTTTCTGTAACGGAGACATATGATTTTTTATATCGAAATACAGCTCATTTTTATAATCTCTCCACATAAAAAGCCTTTCCCTAAGGAAAGGCTTTTTATATCTAAATTCGTTTCACAAGTTTTACGATCAGCACAATCACTGCAATGACAAGAAGAATGTGAATGATGCCGCCGCCAATATGAAAAACTAATCCTAATAACCAAAAAATAAATAAAAGTCCAATAATCGTCCACAACATAATTTTTTCTCCTTTTTTATATGTAGTATTTGTTATAATTTTATATTTCCCTAAATGTGCATAAATAAACGCATTTCATATACATCTTTTCACTAAAGAAGGTTCACATAATGTACAAAAAGCAATCATGTTCTCTGTGGTAAAATAAGTATGTAATCTTATTTAATTTAAGCGGAGATGATTAACTATGACATGGATTGTATTACTTTCCATCATTCTTGTAAGTGCACTCAAAATATTAATAACGTGTCTTCCAACTCCAGTGGTCAAATGGCTTATGACTAAATTTCAGTTACACCCAACACTTGATGATCAAAACGCTACTGTCACAGTTGATGGGAAACATTTAGAAGGCAAAGACAAAATGCAAGTGATTGATTATTTTAATAAAGCAACATTTTTAAAACAATATTATGTCCATGAAGGAAATAAGGACTATTATAAACACCTAGAAGACAGTGAAACTCCACTTGTTATCGATACGAAAAAAGGGAAAAACGATGTTCGACTATGCGTATACAGCTATCATGATCATGTCGACGTCGTGAAACAATACAAAAAGAAGATTATCGCCTACAGCCTGCTGTCTGATCACCTTCAAAAGCAGTCCATAACAGCTGACCTAGCTTAAACCAGTCGCCTACAAGGCGGCTTTTTTAGTTTTTAGTTTTAGTTTGAAGTTACCTTATTTAAAAATACTAAACTTTAACATTAATTCTAATGCTATAACATAAATTAATAGAATTTTCTAAATTTTTAAGAGGTGATGGATAATGCTTTCTTTGTTAGGGTTTGGAATGATTGCTACTTTTCTTTCTTTTCAAGTGGGCCTTTGGGACAACTATTATCATGACAATTACAGCCATTTTAACGAACGCTGTTTCCCTTTTGACTTCTACTATAAAAAAAGGAAGCCGACTACCATAAGGCAATCGGCTCACACATGTAGGATATTGATTTAACACTAACAAAGTACAACACAACACTAGTAATTATATAATATATTTCATTATTTTGAAAGCGATTTCATATATATTTTTAAAAATATTTTGTTACTTGTTTTTTATAGAAAAAAACCACGTTTCAGCCAATTCGAAACGTGGTTCTTTTCTGTAAGGACTTGCCCTACAGGCTATAAATGTAAGTTACGTTCATTATAGCATGAGCCCATATACAGATTCCATGGTAATTACTGTATGATCTCGTTACGTTACGACTCGTTGTATTTTTCTGTCCATGTGCAGCGTATTCCATGGTTCGTCCTGTTCAGCTAGCCTTTTGATAAAGCCTTGTGAAGCCCAAAAAGGAATAGCGCCAGGTAAGAAAGGATGAGTATGCAGATACAGCGTGTCATAAAAATGACTTTGGGCAAATTGTTCAACTGCTTTTAACAGCTGCTGTCCAATGCCTAGACGCCGGTACGCTGGATCGACATAGCATTTTACAATCTCAGCTGCAGTTCTATGTTCATATCGCTCTTTTAATGCATGAAACCGTCCATCGTAAGCGTATAAACCAATGGTTCCAATTACTTGTTGATTTTCCGTAACAGCTGCAAAAAAAGCAGCGTCTTTCGCTTGAACGTAATGTTCATTAAAATGAAGCAAATCCACAGGAAGCTGATTTTTTTCCAGCATAGGAAATAGCTCATTCCGCATATTCATGACAAACTGAATCACTTCAGCATCCTTTTCTTTTACTTCTTTAATTTGATACATTTGTACTTCTTGCACGTTTACTGTCACATCCTTTTAACGATCATTGTATACTTTTTCTTTTCTCTGCTTATGCTGCACTGTTAACTACGGCGTTACGTCTAAATGCTGAGTCAGCATATAATACTCGCTTGGATTTGTTGTCCAGTTTTTCACTTTTTGATTATAAGCAACAACAATGTTTGGATGTACAATTGATGACGTCAGCATTTTTCTATTAATCAAAGCGGTTGCTTGTTTGGCTAACTGATCTCGTTTTGCGTCATCTACTGTTGAATTTAACTGTTCTATCATTTTTGTTAGCGTATCATCATTAATCCGGCTGGCATTTAAACCACCGCCGGGCAAATAGTTCGTACTTAAATAATAGCTGGCATCTCCTCTAGGTGCTGTGATAAGGCTGTACAATGCTAAATCCCAATCATCTTTTGCCATTACATATTCATCGCTATCTTCAACTAGGTGAATCTTAATAGTAATTCCTAACTCTTTGGCATTAGACTGTATAAGCTGAGCAATTAAAGGCAGTTCTGGCAAAGAACTGTATGTGACAAGAGAGAGCGATAGTGGCTTTCCATTTTTAATTGCTTTGTCATTTTTGATTTGATAGCCTGCTTTCTCTAAATATTTTTTAGCAGATGTCATACCTCTTTGCTCATTAGCAGTACTATCAGCAAAAGGAAATTGGGGTAAAAACGGACCTCGAGCCGCTGCCGCTTGATTGTTCATGATGCTGCTAACAATTTCTTTTCGGTTCAATAAGGTATCGATAGCTTTTCTTACATTTTCGTCTTTTAATGCGTCATTAGTTTGATTGTAAAGCAATAAATGGGTGCGCACACTAGGTACTCCACTTACTTTAAAAGACGGATCTGTTTGTAAAGTGCCCAAGCTTTCTAAAGGCGGGCGATAAATAATATCGGCTGTTCCAGATTGAAGAGCAGCAACTCGCGCATTAGCATCTTCGTTAAATCCAAAGATCGCACTTTTCAATTTCACTTTTCCACCCCAATAATTTTCATATCTTTCTAATTTTACTTGATTTCCTTGATCAAAAGACAAGACGCGAAATGGACCCGTACCAATGGGCTTCTTAGCTATATTAGAAGCATCAACATCTATAATAGCTGTATTTGGATGCACTAATTCAGAAGGAAATTTAGGCATTGTTTCTTTTAATGTAATTGTCAGCGCATGACTGTTCGCTTTCATTTCTTTAATATTTAAAGCGTTTTTCATCGCATAACTTTGGTCTATCGTTCTTTGAAGAGAAGACTTAACGGCATTTGCATCCAGCGCTTTTCCGTTTTGAAACATGATGTTCTTTCTTATCATAAATGTCCATGTAAGGCCGTTATCTTTCGTTTCCCACTTTTCAGCAAGCCAAGGCTTTATTTTTAAATCGTCGTTGATTTTAACAAGCGTCTCCCCTACTCCCCCACGAACTGCTGTATAATTATCGTCCGTATGAGGATCAAGCGTTGCAGATGTAAAATTAAATAAAAACGTCACACTTTTATCCGTTTTCTTTCTTTCTTTTATACTTACACTCTCTTCATTAGGAGCGCAAGCAGTGAGGCAAAGTAACACGAGAAATATCATAGATACAAGTTTTTTATTATTTATCATTCATTTTTCCACCTTCTATTTTAATACACAAAAAAAAGCACTTCTAAAAAGAAGTGCTTGCCTTCACAACAAATTCAGATAAACGTATCCCTTGTTTATCGTATTTTTGATTCTGCCAAAACACCTCCCTATCCTCGTAGGTTATTGCGTGCTGCGATTTATGGCAGGTCTCCTGGCTTCAAGTCATTGCCTTATACCGCCTTCCCGTCTCTAAATAGACAGTGGCTTTTTGACATAAGGCTCCTTGTTACAGTGGCGGGACCGCTCCGGATTTTCACCGGATTCCCTTTTAAGGCAATTGAAAAACAATTGCCACCATAAAAGCTGGTTATTTAATTTAGTAGCGTGCTCTTGAAACTCTAGAAGTGGAAGCTGATGGTGAAATATCTTCATCATCAAATCCAGTGGCAATGACGGTTACCATCATTTCGTCCTTTAAATCTTCATTAATCACAGATCCAAAAATCATATTTAAGTCCTGATCAGAAGCGGACGTGACAATATCTGCTGCTTCCTGTACTTCGTAAAGACTCAGGCTGCTGCCGCTCGTAATGTTCAGCAGCACGCCTCTTGCTCCATCAATCGATGCATCTAGCAGCGGACTAGAAATCGCTTTTTTCGCTGCTTCAATTGCTCGATCTGATCCCGAAGCTCGTCCGATACCCATAAGCGCAAATCCTTGATTAGACATAATTGTTTTTACATCAGCAAAGTCAAGGTTAATCAGCCCCGGAACAGCGATTAAATCTGAAATACCTTGAATACCTTGGCGAAGAACATTATCTGCTTCACGGAATGCTTCAAGCATAGGTGTCTTTTTATCAACGATTTCAAGCAAGCGGTCGTTTGGAATGACAATAAGGGTATCTACCGATTCATTCATCGCAGTAATACCGCCTACTGCTTGCTTGGTACGTTTATTTCCTTCAAACTTGAAAGGGCGAGTAACTACTCCAATTGTTAAAGCATTTAGTTCACGGGCAATTTGGGCAATAACCGGAGCTGCTCCAGTACCAGTGCCTCCCCCCATGCCAGCTGTTACGAATACCATATCTGCGCCTTGCAGTACTTCTTGAATTTGCTCTCTGCTTTCTTCTGCAGCTTCTCTTCCTACTTCTGGATTAGCTCCTGCACCTAATCCTCGCGTTAATGCCGCACCAATCTGCATTTTCACATCTGCTTTAGATAAATTAAGCGCCTGAGCATCCGTATTAACGGCGATAAATTCTACCCCTTGTACACCATGTTCAATCATACGGTTAACGGTGTTATTTCCTCCACCGCCGACTCCAATTACTTTAATTCGCACTAATGGCGATACATCTGCATCAAATCCAAACATTCTAAGTTCCTCCTCAATGATCAAAATTACTTTCTCTTATTATCCGAAAAAACACGTGAAGAACCTTTTACTCCTATGTTTAACGCGTAACTGTTCTTTTGTTTTACAGATTTTATACATTTCTCTTTTAACCTTTAAATCTTTACATCTTTATGTAAAATTATTGTTGTTCTGAAGTTAGTACGCCGAACTCTTTTTTGGTTTTCCCACTCAAAACGGCATATAAGCTTATTGTATCATTCATTTGACAGATGTCTGTATTTAATTTTGAGTAAGATGTGACTAAGAGAATAATATTTTTATAGACAAAATGAGAAAAAGCCCTTAGAAATAAGGGCTTCTCTAGATAATAAACCATTTTATAATTTCCCAGTTAAGAATTGAGCTTCTCCCATACCAAAGCTCCAGTCAGCATTACCGTTTTCAACAATTGAAATCATAATGTCGCTTGGCTGAATTCCGCAGCTTTGTCCCAGCTCTTTTACAATTAATTTGTAAAGAGCTTGTTTTTGCTCTTCTGTTCGCTGTTTGCTCGTCACACTTATAATAACCAAATCCTTGCTTCTCTCAAAGCCAAGACCTGTATCTTCAATAATCATTTCATGAGCAGGATGCTGATGTACAATTTGATAACGATCGCGTTCTGGGACGCCAAAGGCTTCTAGCATCGCTCGATGAGTAGCATCTAGTAATGCTTTTAACTCTTTTTCGTCTCTTCCTTCTATTACATCAAATCTAAGTAATGGCATACTAAGTAACCTCCAGCTTTTTGTCTAATGTATTATTGCTTTATCATATCACAACTATCATTTGTAAAAAAAAGATATGCTATTCACAATGTGCTCTCTAGTGAAAGAGACCTCAAACTCTTCAATAAAAGCTGAACCTAATAAAAAGAAATGAGCAGCATAACGACTCATTTCATTAGTACAAAAATATTTATAATAAGAGCTAAAATACATGCAGATACAATGGCAATGAGTACGTTCATCACAAGGTTTTGCGAGGATGTTTTAGCTTGTTTTTTCATATCAGCCCGACTCATCTGTTGCTTTTCATGATCACTTTTAGACATCACGTAGCCTCTCCTATTCATCAAAATGTCAGCAGTGTATAAATGATTTTTGAGAAACCTTGATCCAGTTCTTTTGTATAAACAGCAGCACATGCAGGTTATCATCAGTTATTTTAGCATGTTTTGTCAAATAAGTGGACTATGTAGCGCTTCAATTTAGTATTCACAGCCAAATATATTTAAATTCGTTGCTTTTCTCTTCTTTTCTCGCTATTGTTTGAGAAGAAGGATAATTAGATACGATAAAGGATGATACGATATTGAATAACCATACGCAGCTGCCTCAGTATATCTACACATACGCATGCAGCGAAGAGGAACTCTCACTATGTCAATTAGAGAGACGCTCTCTTTTTGAAATTGAAACTGAGAAACCTATCATAAGAAGCGCCGTTAAACTTGATCCAAGCAGAAGCCCTTTTATCAAAGAGCGATTAGATATTATGTATGAATCAGATGACCTTGCAGATATTTGCAAACAAGTAGAAGATATTGACCTTGGAGATCAAACATTTAAACTCATTTTTATGAAAATTAATGACTTAGAAAAAGATCAAAAAATAAGCTATAAAGGTCAGCGTGCGATTGAACGTGATGTGGGTTGGCATTTTGTAGCAGAAGCAGACTTGCATAACCCTGACCATTTGTTTGGAATTGTTCCATTTGAAGGACGCTGGTATTTTGGAAAATATCAAAAAAGCGAAGCTGTATGGCTGCATCATTTGAAGAAACCGCGTGAATACTCTACGGCACTCAGTACCCGCCTTGCAAGAGCTGTAGCTAACATTGCCGTTCCAAAGCCTGAAGGAATCAAAGCGATTGATCCATGCTGTGGTATTGGTACAGTCCTCGTAGAAGCTCTTTCAATGGGCATTGATATTGTAGGACGCGATATCAACCCACTTGTGACCGACGGATCTCGTGAAAATATTGCGCATTTCGGCTTAAAGGGTGATGTCAAAACCGGACCGATTTCGGATGTTACCACTCACTATGACGTAGCGATCATCGACATGCCTTACAATCTCTACACCCACGCGACGCCTGAAGATCAGCTTTCTATTTTAAAACACGCTCGCCGCTTTGCGGATAAAGTAGTCGTGATTACAGTAGACACGATTGACCATATGATTCATGAAGCTGGCTTTTCTATTTCAGATCGCTGCGTAGCGCGCAAAAGCGTATTTTCTAGACAAGTAGTTGTATGCGAATAAAAAAAGACACCAGTCTAACAGGCTGGTGTCTTTTGATTTACCACTCTTTAGGTTCATAGTCTAATTCTTTGAATAGCTGCGTACGCTCTTTTTTCGTTAAATCTCTCCATTGCCCAACAGGCAAGTTGTTTAAGTGAATATTCATAATACGCGTACGCTGAAGTCGGTATACTTCATATCCGAGCACTTCACACATACGGCGAATTTGACGATTTAAGCCCTGTGTTAAAATAATTTGAAACTCGTACTTAGACAGCTGTGTCACTTTACAAGGAAGCGTTTTTGCACCTAAAATTTTTACTCCCTCAGACATGTTTTTGATAAACTCAGGTGTAATCGGCTTATCTACTGCAACAATATATTCTTTTTCATGCTTGTTTTCTGCACGTAAAATTTCGTTAATAATATCGCCGTCATTTGTAAGTAAAATTAAGCCGTCTGAATCCTTATCTAGTCGTCCGACATGATGAATACGCAAAGGGTGATTGACTAAGTCAATGATGTTTCCCTTTACTTTTTTCTCACTCGTACTTGTAATGCCGACTGGTTTATTAAGTGCAATATATACATTATTTCGAGCAATCCGAAGCTGTTGGCCACTTACTCGAATATCATCGCCAGGCTTAACTTGATCTCCGATTTTTGCAACCTTTCCATTAACGGTTACTCTTCCTTCACTAATTAACTTATCTGCCCCGCGTCTTGACGCTTTGCCAGATTCGCTAATAAATTTATTCAGTCTCAGGTGAATCACAACCTTACATTTAAAAATTTTAAAATTTGTCTCTTCTATTAGAAACCGATATGTGTCAATTTCTATACCGTCCCTATCGTAACATGCTATACGCTTCTCGTCTTCTTTTAATTTCATTACTTGACTATATTTTTTTCACAGCAATAGAAGTATAGATCCAAAATACTTTGTAATCTTATTCTTAACATTTCAAGCAATGCTTACACCTGTCAAACTAACGTCAATCTCCACTTCTATGCAAGACCTAAACGTCTAGATTGACTGATCAGTATAGAGTTGCTACCATCAGGTTTTCTTATGCTTCCAGGAGGAGTAACGCTGGCTCTAACAGCTATGGTCGGAGGAAGTTTGTTTGATAAAATTGGATTTAAACCGCTGCTTTTAACAAGTTTAATTCTTTTAACGTTTATTTTAAGTTTGTTCACTACCATTTCAAGAGAAACAACTACGATGACTGCAGCTATTTTATACGCTGCCTTTACAATTGGCGTAGATTTAAGCATAGGACCCGTAATGACGCTTGCTTTAAATCAAGTACCTAAACCTCTTCACGCTCACGGTTCAGCCATTTCAAATACGATTAACCAAGTTTCAGGCGCAATTGGACCCGCTTTGTATACAAGTATTATGACAATGGCTTCTCAGCACTTTATTCAACAATCAAATGAAACGAATAAAACGCTGTTACAAATAAAAAGTATGACAAGCGGGGTCCATACCGTCTATTATGTAGCCATCGCTTTCGCTATCGTTTCGTTCCTGCTCGCTCTTACGTTAAAGAAAAAAGACCAGCAGCTGGAGACGCAATAAATAAGAAACTAACAAGAGCTGCTCAAGTCATGAGCAGCTCTTGTTACATGCCGAATTTATATTACAAATGTAAAAGCAATCATAGATACTATGAAAGCAAGAATAATAATACCTCTCTTTTTTTCTGTTTTCCATGCTTCAATAGCGCCCGCGATACCACCAATGACTAAAATAAAAGTACCCATAATGTGCAGAGGCAGCAGCGATAATACTCTACCTAAACTCGCCATCACTCCTCCAATCAATATAAAGCCTGTTGTTATAATCGATTTTAATGATGTTAAGTCTCGTATAGCTTCTTGTTTTTCAGTCTTACTCAGTTTAAAGTACTCTATTATACTAAAAGCAGCGGGTGTTCCCCATAAAATAAAGAAGCTAACTAATCTATCCGTGTCTACATTCACTGTTTATTCACCACCGCTATTAGTTTCTTATACACTTTTCCTAACCCATTTTTTAGAGATAAAAAAAGCGGCTGTAGCTGCTACAGCGGGAATCATAAAAGCAAAGCTACCAGAATAACTGCCAAACGTTACTTTACTTGATAATCCTTCGATTGAGCTCCACATAGTCGAACTTTCTGGAACATATAAGAGCGTAAGAATCATTCCTGATAGCAGTTGAAAGCTACCCAAGAAAACGATGAAACTAATGATAAATAGTCCATATCTCTTCACTAAAATCTCCCCCTTGATTTATATACGATTTCACGCTTCATAAGTTCCATCATTTAACAAATCCATGTATTATTCTCGCTTCAAAGATCCTCCAAAAGAAAATTGATGGTAGTCATCGATCTTATTCCAATATCCTATGCACTTTACGTCAGGCTCATCAATAGCTAACGCTTCTTTATTAATTCCTTTATAAGGAAGAAATGCAGTCAACTTTACCTTTTGTTTTGGCTTAATATTTAACTTATTTCCTTCTGCTAACACCTTAAATTTATTTTCAGAATAACCGTTTTTTATTTTTAGTGGATACGATAAAAATACGTCGTTTTGTTTGATGGTCAAATCGCTCTTGTTTACGAATTCCAATTCATACGAAATCCCTTGCTTCATCTTTTGTTCTTTGATGACGTTAATATGGATCTTTTCTAGTTCTCTTAAAGGAACGTTGTCTTCTTCTTTTGAACACCCGGCAAATAAGATAGCTAACACTAATAAAACAAGAATTCCTAACTTTCTATTCAAAAAATAATCCCCTCTCTCGTAACAAAGATTATTTTACAATTATAACTCAAAAAAGTTATTTAATGGTAAAAATACACAATTAAAAAAGCAAACCTTGTCGGTCTGCTTTTTTAATTGCTACGCATAGGTAATGTGTTGTTGTGCGAAAAACTTTTCGATAAGGAGTTTGCCAACTATATGTATATCGTAACAAAAGAAAAAAGAACGCGCTGTGAGATTTGTCACTTCTTCTTTCAAAATAATCTAATTGAATACTCGCTATTGCGTTACGCAAAAAGAGCAGAACGCAATAGCGACCTGCTCTTTTTACATGCTAGATATGGGTAATTTGTCCATGCGTGAAAAGCTCTTCAATAATAAGGGGTTTATCACTACACTTATAGAATAACAAAGATAAAAAGATGCGGCTGTGAGATTTATCACAGCCGCATCTTTTTATCCAACTAGCTTATTAAATTGTACACGTTTATTAATGGCCGCCATAATTGGTGCTCCAACAAGCATAACCACAAACTCACCAACAGCTGTTGTTAACCACGTAAAGAAAAATGGTAAATCAAATGCTAGGTGCAGTTCAAACGCAATAATAAACATCGTAAACGTAAACACAAGTGTATTAATAAGCATACGAGCCCACATATTTTTAATGTAGCGCATAGAAAAAATGGTAATGAGTAATGATAGTACAGATTGTCCTACCCCAAACACCAGATCATAAGCGACCATTGGTGAAAAAAACAAATTCGTCAGAAATACCCCTAGTACAATGCCGTACACGTACTTTTTATTAAATACAATCAAATGATTGAACATTTCTGATATACGAAATTGGATATTGGTGAAGCCAAACGGCTGAATTAACATGCTAACAGCAATATACATAGCTGCTAAAAGACCGTTGACGCAAAGTGTTCTTATATTCATCTTACTATTCTCTCCTTAGTTTTTTAACGTGGGATGGTTACGAACCACGTAAACACTCAAAGAATCATACAGCAAGCTTAAGCTTTCGTCAATCTAGCTGTTTGCAAACTACTGCTGCTTTCATGTCTTCCATATTGACTGCTCTTTTTTCTTACTTTTCTTTAGTATAAAATAGAAGACGTATCCGTATACATAGGTGACATAAAGTAGTTAAACCTTTTGATTTGAAATACGAAAGGATTTGTAGCGATGTTAGATAATACAGATAAGCGCATACTAGAAGAGCTATCAAAAAATGGACGTATGAAGATGAAAGAATTAGGAGAAAAAGTGCATTTAACCGGACAAGCCGCTTCTGCTAGAGTATTAAAGTTAGAAGATGAAGGCATTATCAAAGGCTATACAATTAACATTGATGAACGAAAACTTGGCTACACCGTCCATGCATTTTTAAATATCTATACGCAGAGCATTCATCACCACCCCTACCTTACATTTGTAGAAAGTCAGAAGAAGTACGTTATCAACAACTTTAAAATTAGCGGCGATGGCTGCTACTTACTAGAATGCAAATTTCATTCAAATGAAGAACTAAATGCTTTTTTGACAGAGCTAAATCAGCATGTGAATTACAAACTTTCAATCGTCATTAACAAATAAATTTTTTAAAAAAATAAAGGTATATTAGTTTATGAAAATGGTAATCCTAATAACGTATTCCCCCTATTCCAATAAATTTGAAAATCCTTTGCGCCGTCGCAAAGGATTCTTTTTTTATGTAGGAAACCGCCTTCTATTTTTTGAAAAGTTGAACATCTCTCATAGCGTTGACATAGCGGTCAGAGGTTTATATAATCGGTGACATCGAAGCATAGAAAAGCAGACTCAAGACATTATACACGTATCGTAATTCTTCGTCTTAGAAGTTGATCAGTTTTATAACTAGACAATTTCTAAGACGTTTTTTATTTTATCATTTGTGAAACACTAGTAAAAACAAGATTCCACGTGAAAATATCCTAATGATCAGGGAGGTTTGCATATTGAAAACAATCTATAAAGACATCATTTTAATTATTGCCGGAGCGCTTTTAGTTGCTGCATCCATTGATTTTTTCGTCATTCCAAATAAATTAGGTGACGGAAGTACGGTTGGTATTGCTCTTGTTTTATATTATTTATTTCATATCCCTACAAGTATCAGCACATTTCTTGTGAACCTTGTATTCATTGCCTTAGCTTATAAATTTCTAACTAAAAAAACCATTCTCTATACGATTCTAGGAGCTGTCATGACGTCCGTTTTCTTAGGTCTGGTCAGCTATATTCCTTTTCACGTTCACGACATGATTTTAGGAATTGTATTCGGGGCTTTACTAATGGGAACAGGACTGGCACTCATTTTTATCGCGGATGGATCTACCGGCGGCACAACTCTTTTAGCTTATTTATTAAACTACACAAAAGGCTACAATATCTCGAAAAGCATGTTCTACATGGACAGCGTCATTATTTTAGCATCGGTTTTTGCTATTGGCGTCAACAATACCCTCTATACTTTTATATTCGTCTATCTTTGTGCTAAAATCGTCGATGTTGTTATCGAAGGTTTCCACAACAAAAAAGCAATGACGATTATGTCTGATCAGTACAAAGACATTGCGCAAGTTATCACCAGTGAATTTGGAAATGCAGCTACCATCTTTTACGGATATGGCTACTACGCCAACAAAGATAAACGCATTATCTACGTTGTTATTAAAAAGAACGAGTTATTAAAAATTAAAAAGAAAATCCAGCAAATTGACCCGAATTCTTTTATTGTCATCCACGAAGTAAAAGAAGTTGTCGGCGGAAAATTTGGATTTATCGGCAATTCGCCTCATGAAACAAAAGCCGCTGCTAAATAAAAAAATCCACCTCTTGGTGGATTTTTTTATGAAAAAACCGTTAAGAAAAACGAAAAGATCCCTGCTAAAAAGTAAACTGACCCTAACGCAATTGCTCCTGTAACGACCGTAAATACACTTAATCCGATAGCCACCTTCATTTTCATCCACATCCCTTTTTAGATTAGTAGTATAAGTATGTCCAAGAATAGAAGATTTATAACTATGCCACCCTATTTATTTCATATATCGATGCAACAATTGTCTATTCAATGTGTTCTAAAACCACCCCTGGCGGCATAATGTATAGGAAGGATTTCATATACACATCTTTGTATCACACATATCATATGAAATTAGGTGAGATAAAATGGTGGCTGTCCACTTTTTTGAAAACAGAAAGCTTCTATTAAGCCAGCTGAGGGGAAACATTCCTTCTACGGGTGATGATTTAAAGATTAAGGGACGAAAAGGAACCGTCGTGCTTGTGAATGACATCGATGAAAAAAATGTTCACGTGGAAGTTGCTTTAGAAAAAGTAGTGAAAAAGAACTTAGCGTTAGATAATGCTAAAAAGAAAAGGAGATAAGCGGCTACGCTTATCTCCTTTTTTTTGATTGACATACGATCTCTTGCTTCTGTTTAGAAAAAAAAGAGACTCCTAAAAAAGGAATCTGCCAAAAAGAGCGATATCATCGCCTGAATATTAATACAAGCTATACTTTAACATATAAAAACATATTTTACAAAAATAAACTATTATTTTACGCATAATTATTTTTTTATTCGAGGCTTTTCAACATTTGAAACCCATTTCGTATAAAGAGTTTTATTTATTTTTCAGGCCAAATTTTTGCATCCGGCTCTAATAACCACTTATGCTCTTCTTCCATAATACGGTCTGTCCATGGATTATTGTCAAGATGGCGAATCATCCAGCAGAAGTACATCGCATAGCCGGGAGCCGTTGCTTGAGGATGATCTAATTCACCTGGAATTGTAATAAAACTATTATCAACTACACGGTATGCATCTTCTCCAACCATTGCACAGCCAAATCCTTGCGGCTTGTCAAAACGATAGTAATATACTTCAGGCTGATCATGATGATGAGGCGGATAGCTCGACCATCTTCCTGGATAAGAAATAACTTCTCCAATAACAAGGTTAGAATAAGGAGCGTTATTATAATCAAAGATTGTCCGAATGACACGCTGAGCGGTACCTTCCCATACTCCTTCACCAGCTACTGTATTTTGACAGTCTTCAGGCGTATATAATTTTGATGAAAATTCTTTTTCATTATCCGTTTTTTGAACTAGTACTTCACTATTGGCAAGCGCGGTAATTTTAACCTCCACATTTTTCGAAACGTGCAAACACCAAGGCTCTTCTTCAAAAAGAGACTCACGCTGAATTTCTTTCGAATGTCCTTCCCACTCTAGCTTTACCTTTCCTTCTAGTAAAAGAATAGCCGTTTCATTGCTGCTGTCTAGTAAAGTTTCCTCTTTTCCTTGAGACATATTATAAATCCCAATATCCATCAGCATATCTTTGTGCTGACCGGCCATTTCTGTAAGTACGTTGTATCCTTTATTTAATTCACCTAATTTACCTAGCATGTTTAACTTCCTCCTTTATGTAGTAGCACAATCAGAATTTACTAATCACTCATTTTTTCTTCATAGACTTTATACATTCTTTTGAATATGTGACTGTGAAGAGTTTTTATTAACAGCAATACTCTTGATTGTATTCAATTATTTGCAGATGCTGTGGCGTTTCTTCGTAACGGAGCCGTCGATTTCCGGACAATCAATTTCGGCTCAAGAAGTAAATGTTCTTTATGCATCGTTGAGTATTCCATTTCTCTAACCAGCAAATCCACTACGTTTACAGCCATTTCTTTTGTCGGTTGTGCTACCGTCGTCAACATGGGCGTGATGGTAGTAGAAAGAACGGTATTATCAAAGCCAATCACTGATAAGTCATTCGGCACATCAATGTTGAATTCTTTTGCCGCTTGTATGACGCCAATAGCCAGTAAATCGTTACAAGCAAAAATAGCCGTCACTTTCTCCTTCATTAAAAAAATTTGCTTAGCACTTTCATATCCTTTTTGAATACTTGCTTCGGTCGTAATAACGTGCTGAGGTAACACAGTGATTCCATTTTCTTGCATGGCATCTCGAAAAGCATCTAAACGGGCGTGATTACTTTTTGCATTTTCTGTAATAATCGCAATTTTTTTATGATGCAAAGATAGCAAATAATCAGTCGCCAAATAGCTTCCCTTATAGTCATCCACTGTCACTGTATTAACAGATATGTGAGGGATTTCTGAAGCAATAACGCTAATGGGTATATCTTGCTTCAGCATATTTTTTAAAAGATTAGCATTGCGAAAAGCAGATGCTACAATTAAACCGTCGATTCTCTGACGAATTAACAGCGATAGATATTTTTTCTCTTTTTCCGCATCGTTATCGGTATTACACATTACAACATGGAAACCTCGCTCATGACTTCGGTCTTCTATGCTTCTTGCCAAATCGGCAAAAAAAGGGTTGGAGATGTCGGGTACGAGAAGCCCAATCGTTTTAGTAGGCTTTCCTGTTAAAGCAGATGCTACGACGCTTGGATGGTAATTCAACTGCCCCATAACCTCAATTACTTTTTGTCTTGTTCTTTCACTAATGTGACCGGTTTGATTGATAACTTTTGATACGGTGGAAATTGATACACCTGCTTCTTCAGCCACACTATAGATGGTTGGCTTCATTTCATCTCCTCCTTTCCTTTCATAAACATATAAAAGGCGTAAAACCTTTTACAATAGAAATTAAAGACCGCTTTTTTCTTTAATAAAGTTTCTTGCTTTTAACGCATATTCAAAAGGATTAGCAAGCGCTGGATCCTGTTCTGCTTCTACGACAAACCAGCCGTTATAATCAGAAGCGGCAAGCGTAGTAAATACTTCATCAAATTCAATAACTCCGTCGCCTGGAACAGTAAAGGCTCCTTCTTTTACCGCTTGCAAGAAGCTCAGGTCTTGTTGTTTGACTCGATCAACTACTTCTTGGCGAATATCTTTCAAATGAACATGTTTAATACGATGAAGATATTTTTTTAAGATATAAAGAGGTTCTTCGCCTGAAAAAACAAGATGACCGGTATCAAATAGGAGCGAAACAAGCTCTGGATTGGTAAGCTCCATTAGCTGCTCAATTTCTTCTGTTGTTTGGACGCCTGTTCCCATGTGATGATGATAGACAATATGCATATCTTTCTCTCTTGCTAGTTTCCCAAGATAGTGCAGGCCTTCTATAAGGCTGCTCCACTCTGTTGGCGTGAACACGGGCTTTTCTTTGAATAAAGGTACATCCATCATCCCTTGAATGCTGTGTCCTTGTTCAGATACAACAATTACTTTTGCTCCCATTTCGTATAAAAAATCGCGATGTTCAATAAATGGCGTCACCGTTTCTTCCAGCGGCTTTGTCGTTAAAAATGTACTAAACCATGCGCTTGCAATTTCTAAATTCCGAAGTGATAATGCCTTCCTTAAGATCGAAACATTTCGCGGATATTTGTTTCCTACCTCACTTCCTTTAAAACCGGTTAAAGCCATCTCACTGATACACTGTTCAAATGTATTTTCAGCTCCTAGTTCAGGCATGTCATCATTTGTCCAAGCGATTGGAGCAATCCCCAGTTTGACCGTGTTTTCCTTGAACATGTCTTCCTCTCCCCTATATCAAATTGAAAACGCTATTATATTCACCGAATGTTTCCCCTCAACATCGGCCATTTCTCTTGCTTGTTAATAACCTCTGGCCATTTCAAGATTTTTCACTTTATCCTTATAGGCTTCTTGTACATGGTGATTTTCAGATACCTCTGCTACTCCTACATGCCACCACGATTCATAACCGTTTGTCATAGTTTTGGGTAGCACTTTAATATCAATTAATGTAGAAGTCTCTTGTTTTTGTGCATCTTCCATTGCCGTTTTTAGTTCTTCAAGAGAGCTTACACGATATGTTTTTACACCGTAGCCTGCGGCGCTGGCTGCAAAATCAATTTTCATCACGTTTCCGTTTAATTTTCCTGTTTCATCGTTTCGATAGCGAAACTCTGTTCCAAAACTCCCCATTCCATTTGACATTTGAAGATTATTAATACATCCAAATCCGGAGTTATCAAACAGTAAAATATTTATCTTTTTTCTTTCTTGAAGGCTTGTAATGAGCTCTGAATGCAGCATTTGATAGCTTCCATCTCCAACCATCGCATACACTTCTTTAGCTGGTTCAGCCAGCTTAACTCCAAGTGCACCTGATACTTCATATCCCATACATGAATATCCATATTCCATATGATAGGTATTGGGTTTATTAGACTTCCACATTCTCTGTAAGTCACCTGGAAGACTTCCAGCTGCACCAACAATGACGGAGTTGTCATCAAGGAGCTTATTCACCTCTCCAATTACTTCTGTTTGCGTTAATTGAGTACCAAGTGATTCTGCATATTCAGCTAAGCTTTCATCTAAATGACCTTTTATTTCTGGAATAAAATCTGCCCCTGTAAAACGTATGCTATGTAGACGCTCTAATTCTGCTTCCCATGCGTCTTTTGCACTTGCAATTTCTGTCGTGTAACCAGACTGATAGCCAATTGACATGAGCTCTTTCCTAAGAGCAAACAACCCTTCTTTTGCATCAGCTACAAGCTTCACGGCATCCAGTTTATTTGCATGAAATTCAGACGTGTTAATAGTAAGAAATTGCACGTCGGGATGTTGAAAAAGCTGTTTAGATGCTGTTGTAAAATCAGTAAATCGAGTGCCTACTCCAATTACTAAATCCGCATCTTTAGCGATTGTATTAGCAGCTGAGTTTCCTGTTACACCTATTCCGCCAAGATTATAGCGATAGTCGCTTTCAACGGCACTTTTCCCAGCTTGAGTTTCTCCAAATGGAATATGGAACTCACTAGCAAATTGTTTTAACTCTTTTGCAGCTTCTGAATACCGAACGCCTCCTCCGCAAATGATGATTGGCTTTTTCTTTGTTTTTATTGCTTGAATTGCATCTGCTAGACTGTCCCTAGTCGGAAGGCGACGCTCAATGCGGTGAACGCGCTTTTGGAAGAAATAAGCTGGAAAGTCCCATGCTTCTCCCTGCACATCTTGAGGCAAACAAATAGTTACAGCTCCCGTATCTGCAGGATTCGTTAACACACGTATCGCATTAATCATAGCTGTCATCAATTGTTCAGGGCGGCTTACGCGATCCCAGTACTTACTCACTGGACGGAAAGCATCGTTTGTAGAAATAGATAAATCATATGTCTGTTCAATTTGCTGCAAAACAGGATCAGGCTGTCTAGTTGCAAATACATCGCCGGGAAGCAACAAAACTGGAATGTTATTAGCTGAAGCTGTTGCTGCCGTTGTAACCATATTTGCCGAACCTGGTCCTACTGAAGATGTGCAAGCCATAATCTGCTTTCGATGTTTTTGTTTTGCAAAAGCCATCGCTGCATTGGCCATTCCTTGTTCATTACGTCCTTGATATACATCTAGATTTCCTGGGTCTTCTTCCAAAGCTTGCCCAAGACCTACTACATTTCCGTGCCCGAAAATTGTAAAAATCCCTTTAATAAACTGATGCTGCTTTCCATCAAATTCAACATACTGCTGATTTAAAAACTTCACTAATGCTTGTGCCGTCGTCATTCTAACTGTTTCCATGCTTCTTTCTCCCTTCTAATACTAGATTGCGATTTTAAAAAAGGAAGCATAAGGAATATCTTTAATTCCTGATACCTCCTTTTAAAATGGAATGCGATTTTTAATGAATCACTTACCAGCGCGTTGTTACCATTTTCTTTCTTGTATAAAACTCCACGCCGTCCGTACCATTTGCATGAAGATCACCGTAAAAAGAATCTTTCCAGCCAGAGAATGGGAAGAATGCCATAGGTGCCGGTACCCCTACATTTACTCCTAACATACCAGATTCAATATTTTCACGGAACTCACGTACGCTTGCGCCGCTATCTGTATAAATACAAGCACCGTTTGCAAATCGAGAGTTATTAGCTACTTCAATAGCTTCTTCTAATGTTTTCACACGTACAATAGACAGCACAGGTGCAAAAATTTCATCTTGCCAAATTTTCATTTCTTGCGTAACATGATCAAAAATCGTTGGTCCGACAAAGTAGCCCTTGCCATTTACTGCTGCATCTGTGCGACCGTCACGAATAAGCTCCGCTCCTTCTTGCACGCCTGATTCAATATAGCTGAGCGTACGCTCTTTATGATTTTCACGAATGACTGGTCCTAAGAAGACGTTTTCTTCTAAGCCGTCCCCAATTACAATATCATTTGCTTCCTCTACTAATCTTTCAATTAGCTGATCCGCAATTTCTTCTTGTACAGTAACAACAGATGCTGCCATACAGCGTTCACCTGCTGAACCAAAAGCGGCTCCGATAATTTGTTTTGTTGCTACGTTCAAATCTGCATCATTTAATACAATTGAATGGTTTTTAGCACCGGCTAAAGCTTGAACACGCTTTAAGTTTTCCGTACCTTTTTTGTACACGTACTCAGCTACAGGCTGGGAACCTACAAACGAAATAGCTTTCACTAATTTATGTTCAAGAAGACCGTTTACCACATCATGCGCGCCGTTTACAATATTTAATACACCTTTTGGCAAACCAGCTTCTTCAAACAGCTCAGCTAATCTTGCAGCTAACAGCGGCGTACGCTCAGAAGGCTTTAACACAAATGTATTGCCGCAAGCGATCGCAAGCGGGAACATCCAGCAAGGAACCATCATTGGAAAATTGAACGGTGTAATTCCTCCAATGACGCCAATTGGATAGCGGTACATGCCAGACTCAATATCTGTTGCAATATCAGGAAGCTGTTTCCCCATCATTAACGTAGGAGCTCCTGCCGCGAATTCTACGCATTCAATTCCACGCTGCACTTCACCTCGCGCTTCGTTAAAGCTTTTTCCGTTTTCAACTGTCACTAACTTTGCTAATTCATCCCAGTTATCTACTAATAGCTGCTGATACTTGAATAAAATTCGTGCACGTTTAGGCACAGCTGTTTTTGCCCACCCTTTGAACGCTTCATTTGCTGCTTGCACCGCTTGATCTACGTCTTCTTTTGTAGAAAGAGGTACCTGTGCGATTAATTCACCTGTTGCTGGGTTATACACAGGTTCCGTTTTTGATGCAGCTGATTCAATCCATTGTCCACCAATATAGTTTTTTACTGTTTTTACTGCTGTTTGCGTCATAGAATATCTCTCCCTTTATCTGATTTTAATAAGCTTCTATTCCTTTAATCTCTCAAGATTTTCCCTTGGTTTATTAGGCTTCCTGCAAAACTTCAGTTGCTGTCTCCATAAAGTTGAAGAGCTCAACGCTTGTCGGCATAGCATCTGAACAACTGTGTCTTGAAATGACAATCGAAGCGGAGGCCCCCCCCAATCGCATTGCCTGTGGAATTTCCAGTCCTTGCATCAATCCATAAATAAAGGCTGAAGCATAGGAATCACCAGCACCAAACGTTTTCAGAACTTTTGTTTTAAATATTCCTCCACGGTGAGACTTACCATCTCTTGTATAGGCAATAGATCCTTCTCCACCATGCTTAATCACGACGATTTGAGCATGGTGAGAAAACCAGCGCTCTGCTGTTACTTGATCATTAGATTCTTTATAATTTAAAAGTTTTTCCATCATGTCAAACTCTTCTCGCGTACCAATAATCACATCTGATTTTTCAGCAGCTAAATTAAAATAGACTGCCGTTTCAGCTTCCGATTCCCATGTATATGGACGATAGTCAATATCAAAAAACACTACAACTTCATGCTTGCGTGCGTATTCTAATGCTAGAAATACAGCTTCACGAGAAGGACTTTGTGCAAGAGCGGTTCCAGATATTAAAAGAGCCTTTGACTTCTTAATATATTCTTCTGATACTTCTGTAGGATCTAGTTTTAAATCCGCTACGTTATCTCGATACATTAAGATGCTGCAATCTGTAGGGCTCTTGATTTCCGTAAAAGCAAGCCCCGTTACAGCCCCTGTTTTATCGACAGCAATACTATCTGTATTAATCTTATTTTTTTGAAGATACCCAGTAATGAAGCGGCCCATTTGATCATCTGATACTTTTCCGATAAAACCGGTTTTTAAGCCTAGCCTTGCTGCTCCAATCGCAATATTAGCTGGAGAGCCTCCTACATATTTAGTGAATGTTTTAGTCTCTTCCATTGGACGCTGTGTTTCATTTGCATTTAAATCAATACATAAGCGACCGATAGCGATAAAATCTAACTCACGATTTTCTTTAAAAACAAGCGGATTCATCTTTACTCCTCCTTAGTTAAGCGCTTTCCTAAAAAGGCGAAAAGAGCAAGATATTCTCTTTCAGCCCACATTTCTATCATTAATTCACTGCGTATTTTTTATGTTCAATCTTCACTGGCTGCCCTGATAGTAAAGATTTTTTTGCTGCTTTAGCAATTCGTTCTGCCTGTAATCCATCGTTACCTGTACAAATTACGCTTTGATTTTCCATAATTGCTCTTGCAAACTGTGTTACTTCATCTATATATGCTTGTGTATAGCGTTCAAGGAAGAAATATAGCGGCTTCTCTTTCACTACAGTTTCGCCTGTTGATATTTCTACTGTAGTTGGACGGCAATTATCAGCAGTAGCGGAACCTTTTTCACCAAAAACTTCAAGGCGCTGGTCGTAACCGTAGACAGCTTGACGACTGTTATCAATCACGCCTAAAGCTCCGTTTGCAAATTTTAATGACACAATTGCCGTATCTATATCCCCTGCTTCTTCAATAGCAGGATCGATGAGCGTCGTCCCGTAAGCCGATACTTCAATTACTTCACTGTCCATTACATAACGAGCCATATCAAAATCATGAATCATCATATCCATGAACAATCCTCCTGAAGCGCGGACGTATTCTGGACTCGGAGGCTGAGGATCTCTGGAGGTGATTTTTAAAATGTGCGGCTGTCCTACTTCTCCCTGCTGTACAAGATCATGCACTTTTTTAAAGTTGGGATCAAATCGTCGGTTAAAGCCAACTTGAAGCTGTACGCCGTGTTCTTTTACTACTTCTAACGCTTGGATTGTTTCTTCTACTGAAAAACTAACGGGCTTTTCACAGAAAATATGCTTTTTCGCTCGAGCAGCTTCTTCAATAATCGATGCGTGCGTATTCGTTGGCGAACAAATGAAAACGGCATCAATTTCTGAATCTGCTAATAAATCTTGATAATTTGTTGTTAACGTTGAAATTCCTTTACTTGCAGCCCACTCGTGCAAATGATCTACCACTACGTCTGAAACCGCTTTAATTTTTATTTGCGGCATTAATTTTAAATTATCAACATGTAATTTACCTATTCGTCCAGCACCAATTATTCCAATTGTAAGAATCCCCATCTTATTTTCCCCTTTAATTAAAAGTTAAGAAAATATTCGCTCAAACCTATTTTTAGGTTAAGCGCTTTCCTATTTCCAATTATACATACTGTTTTTTGAAATGCAACATTTTTTTATAGATTATTTAGAATATTTGTTTTTTATTCATCTGATGGTACAGTATGAAAAACCTTATTTTTATCTATTTATGCTTAAAATTAAGGGAATTCTCTATATTTAAGTATTTTTATAATAAGGGCAAGTTATTATAATCTTATCTACTACTATTTCCACTGTTGAAATCATTTAATTGAAAATTAGATATATTTAAAATTTTAATTGACGTTTAAAAAATGTAAGCGTATACTTTTTATCAAATAGATTAAGCGCTTAACCAAATTAGTTTGATGTTTTCAACAAAATAATCGATCTGGTGGTGTGGAAAAATGAATGAATTTATTTCCAGAAAAACAGCTCTTGACAGGATTGGGATCCCTTCTCATTTAACGTGGGGATACATAGGTATTATTGTTTTTATGATTGGCGATGGCTTAGAACAAGGATGGTTATCTCCTTATCTTGTAGAAAGAGGTTTAACCATTGAACATGCTGCTTTACTTTTTACCGTTTACGGTATTACGGTCTCTATTTCTTCCTGGTTCTCCGGCGTACTGGTTCAGCTGTGGGGTCCTAGAAAAGCAATGGCATTCGGCTTGATATCCTTTATTATTGGTTCAATTGGATTTATAGGTATAGGACTTCATATTATGAATTACACAATTATATTAATTTGTTATGCTCTTAGAGGATTTGGCTACCCTTTATTTGCTTACTCATTCTTGGTCTGGGTGTCTTACCGCACGCCCCAGGAAATGCTTTCAAAAGCAGTAGGCTGGTTTTGGTTTGTCTTCCAGCTTGGTTTAAGCGTAATCGGAGCTTTTTATTCCAGTTACATGGTTCCTAAAATCGGCGAAATTGCTACCTTGTGGAGTGGTTTACTTTTTGTTTTGATCGGCGGAATCTTTTCAATTATCATGAATAAAGACAGATTTACCGTTCAAAAAGTAAGCGATAACAAAACAAAAGAATTAATGAAAGGGATTACAATTGCATTTGAGAACCCTAAAGTAGGAATCGGTGGAGTTGTAAAGATTATTAACTCCGCTGCTCAATTTGGATTTGTTGTCTTCTTGCCAACCTATATGATGAAACACGATTTCACAATGAGCGAATGGCTTCAAATCTGGGGCACTCTGTTTTTTGTGAATATGGCTTTTAATATTATTTTTGGTATTGTTGGAGATAAATTTGGCTGGGTAAATACAATCAAATGGTTTGGTGGAGTAGGATGCGGAATTGTAACACTCGCTCTTTACTATGTACCTCAATTCGTAGGACATAATTATTGGGTAATGATGATTGTCGCATGCTGTTACGGTGCAACACTAGCAGGATATGTCCCTCTTACAGCGTTAGTGCCTTCCTTAGCTCCAGAGAATAAAGGAGCTGCGATGTCCGTATTGAATTTAGGATCTGGACTTTCTGCTTTTGTAGGCCCTTTAATTGTAACTATTTTCATAGGTCTTTTAGGCACGGGCGGCGTAATCTGGATCTTTGCTTGCCTGTATTTCTTTGGAGCTTTTTTAACGGGTTTCCTTACAATTCCAACAGAAACAACAGTCAAAGGCGAAACAATAAACGAAGTCAAAAATCCGGTCTCTCTATAAATATTATTAAGTAAAAAAGCTGCATGTGCCCAGGCACATGCAGCTTTTTCTTTTCTCTGTTTTATAGCTTTTTTACCGACGCACGTTCTACTAGTTCTGGAATAATTGTTATTCGCTGCTTTGCATGCTCTTCTTTTTTCATAGACTTT
This sequence comes from Priestia sp. FSL W8-0524, assembly GCF_038005965.1. NCBI lineage: Bacteria > Bacillati > Bacillota > Bacilli > Caryophanales > Bacillaceae > Priestia > Priestia sp. FSL W8-0524. The sequence continues at coordinate 193,618 of NZ_JBBOUG010000001.1, read as the reverse complement.
AACAGCTGTTCGAACGTACTAGTTGCCATCTGCGAAATAGGTTGTTCAATCGTTGTCAAACCAGGCTCAGCAATATCGGCATAAATTGTATTATCAAATCCAATTACCGACAGATCTCCTGGAATTGAAAGCCCCTGCTTTCTTGCCTCATTTATGAGGGATATTCCAATTAAGTCCGTACATGCAAAGACTGCTGTCGGCCTATTAGGCAAAGAAAGCAGCTGTTTACTTGCTCTTCTGCTATCTTCTACTGTTGAATAACAGCTGATAATGGACTGATTTTCTAGTGATAAATTTGCCTCTGTGAGCGCTTGTTTAAATCCTGCTAATCGCCCCTCACTGCTTTTTCTATCTTTTTCAGTGATAATCGTTACCGATTGATGACCTTTTTCTATTAAATACGTACCTGCGATATATCCTCCGCGAACGTTATCAATTGTCACTACATGCGTTGAGATAGAAGGATGATCAACTGAAAACAATACAAGTGGTACATCATGCTTCACAATTTTCTTTACGAGCTTCGTATCATTTAGTTCGGTTGCGATAATAATTCCATCTACTTGCTTTTTGAATAAAAGATCTATGTATTCATGCTCACGTTCTGTTTGATGATCCGTACTGCATAAAAAAAGCGTGTATCCCGCTGCTCTGGCACTATTCTCAAAAGCTCTTGCTACCTCTGCGAAAAAAGGATTAGAGATGTCAGGAACTAGCACGCCAATTGTGTATGTCTTTTTCCCAGTTAACGCAGCTGCAACACTGCTAGGCTGATAATCTAATTCCATCATTACTTCATTTACTTTTTTTATCGTTTTTTCACTAATACGGCCTGTCTGATTGATTACTTTGGATACAGTGGCTATCGATACCCCTGCTTTTTTCGCAACATCGTAAATGGTTGGTTTCACTTTCACTGTTCCTTTCTTCGTGATCTCTTTCCTTATTTTATCACGAAAGTATTCAATCGTTTATTTTAGATATATGCTTTAGCTTTAAAAGAGACATAAAAAAGCTGCTCTACTTGAAACAGCTTTTTGATAAATGATTAATTGTTGTTCAACGATTGCTTGCTCATCCATTTCATTATGGTTGTTGTAGCTCCATTTATTTTAGCGTTGGGTTCATTATTATACAGATATATCCAAGATGAATGCCCGTTATACTGATAGGGCGAACCATCATTATTTTTGTATAAACCCGTGGTGTCATGCACATCTTCAAATAGTGATAAATAAGCATTATTTGCATGGCTTTTCACCAAACGTTCATAAGTTGGAAGAGTGTTAATCGTTGGTGGAAGAACCGTATCATTTTTAGCGGCTACGAACCAAATAGGCGTTTCTTTCATCTTTTCAAGATCTTGATCCGTAATTAATCTATCATTTAGTCCTTCACATACTGGAAATGCTGCTGCAAAATAGTTTGGATAATCACGAATCATAAGCATAGTCATATATCCGCCGTTAGATGCTCCTCCGATATAGATTCTATTGGGATCAATATCAGGATTTTTAGCAACATATTCTTGAATTAGTGCCATCAGTGATTCTTTATAAATCGAAGTTCCATCCGCTTCACCTGTATAACCATCCATCCATTTCGTTGGCGCTTGAGGTACTAAAACGTAGGCGCCTTTAAAATAAGCCTGAGTTTCATTTGTGACAAAGCTAACAGCTTTATTGGCAGATAAGGGAATTGTTGCATCTGTTCCTCCCTCTCCTCCTCCATGCAGCCAAATAATTAACGGATTCTTTTTCTTATCTTTTTTCGGCGCGTAACTTGCGTATGCCAATTCCATATTATAATATATACCTTTTTGAATGGTAAAATCATCTACGAGCTCTCTTTTCTCTCCCTTAAACTGTTTCACTACAAGCCCTGACAACTTTCCTTTTTTTGTTACGATATCTTTTTGCTGGGTAATGGTATATTGACTGTCTATCCATGCATTTAACCCTGTACCATATTCATCATAATTTAGTGGTGCTCCTAATGAAACAGCTGGTCCAACTTCCATTTCTAAAACTGCATATTTTCCAGTATGTACGGCTGGTTGTCCATCTTTATCGGATACATAGGCTTTTTTTATTGTACGATCTCCTTGTTCCAATAAAGACGGTTTTAATCGACTATCACTTCGAGCCACATGCACCTTAAACGTTTCTTTTGTAAGTGAATTGGTTGGAACAGGTTCACCTAAGTCAATAATAATTTTTGTGATCACCGCTCCCCAGTCATATATCTCTGTCACTGTACGATAAGATGTAGCTTTTTCGTGCGCCTGTTTCGCAAGCGCTTCTTTCTCATAAGAGAGTACAATGCCAATTGCTAGACTCCATGTAACAGCCAATAGTACATATTTTTTTAATGTTTGATACATGATGGACTCCTCCTTTTAAATTAGAATAGGAATATTAACATTCTCATTCTATTTCGAATAATATGTAACCGCTTACTTACTTGTGTTCTATTTTACGTGACCTCTCTCTCTTTCTACACATAATTATTTTCCGTTACCTAGTGGAAAACTTTGTAACTATATTCCAATAAGCATATTCTATAAGTCCTTGAAAAAATTTTTTTATTTTATGTATAAAAACTATCTATTAATCAAATCATAATCTTAACCTTATAAAAGGAGTTGATTATGATGGCAAACAGCAGAAATAAGAGCAGCAACGAATTAGCAGTACACGGTGCTCAACAAGCAATCGATCAAATGAAGTATGAGATCGCTAGCGAATTTGGCGTAACTCTTGGTCCTGACACAACTGCACGCGCAAACGGCTCAGTAGGCGGAGAAATCACAAAACGCCTTGTGCAAATGGCTGAACAGCAACTTGGCGGCGGACGTTTCTAAATCACTATCATAAGCAATACGGCTGGAGGAAGAGCGAATGACCGTTCTTCCTTTTTCCCATTTTTATATAATGTCTTATCGCGTTCCTTCTCATCTATATGTATCTAAAACAAAATCACTACCCCCATAACGTTCACATCCGGTTATATAAGATTCTCTTTCTCTCACAATAGACTGTGTATAATAAAACATAAAAAGAAGTTCCTTTTATAGGAACTTCTTTTATCTCACTTTATAAATGTGCAAGCTCTTCAGATATCTTTTCGGTCTTTGCTTTGAGCTGTTCTTGCTGACCTTCTAAATCAGCGATTACAGCTAACACTTCTGTATTGGTCGGTTCTTCTTCATACTGTTTTAACGTAGCGACAAGAGACTGTGAAACTTTGATGAGCTCTTGATTAACTTCTTGCTGCTGTTTTAAATAGTCAAGTTCATATTCCGTTTTTTCTAGATTTCTCATCGGTCCCCTTCCTTTCGTTAACTAGCTTTTATTTAAGAACGCAGTCTTTTATTATCTTATTTAGTTCCTTCAACATTACCTTATTTTATTTTCGTGATTGCCGTATAACATTTTTTCATTCATTGGGTCAGCTGATTTTTCAGCAGGTGTCACGGTTTGTCCTAGAGCTAAATTGTGTTTATCATGCTCAACTGCGTCTACCATCAGCAAAACTTTTCCTTTTTTAAGATCAGATACATACGAGGAAGCTTCCGCAGCAGGTACACCATATTCGGTTAATTGATTTTCGATTCGATTAACATCTTGATCCATTTTTTCTTCAGACGAAGTAAAAGCATTTTTTATTTTCTCCATAAAGGATTGATGGTGCTTTGAGTGTTGATCTGTATCAACTGTTTGCACATCGATTCCTGCAGAACGCTCAATCACTTCTGTATTTTCATGATGCGGACCACTGTTTGTCAAAACAGAAAGTGCACTGTCCGGATATCCCTGTGTTTTTAAATTTCGAATCGCTGTAATAACGGCCTCTTCTGAATCATACGTACCTACTACATTTTTTGTCATTTTCTATTCCTCCTAGGTATTATCATTTTTTAGCTTGTTATAGTATTAATACCCTTGGATTTTTTGGTAAAACTTTTTAACTTTATCTCTAGCTCTCCTTACAAGGAGAAACCAATAAAACAACAGACCTGAATCTAAAAATTCAAGTCTGTTTCATGATATCAATGATTTTTATTATAAAATTGGTGACAGTAAGCGAGATACCGCTTCTTTAAATTTTATAAGAAGAGAGCGCTCTTTATATCGTTCAAACGTTAATTTTGAACTGCATTGCACATCTTCAAGAAACAGGTTCTGCAACTTTTTGGAAATAGGCTGGTCATATACAACTGCATTCACTTCAAAATTAAGGCTGAAACTTCGCGGATCGATATTCGTCGTTCCTACAGAAGACACTTCATTATCTACTACAATCGTTTTAGCATGCAAAAAGCCTTTTTCATAGAGATAAATATTCGCACCGTATGCCAGCAGTTCCCCTACATGAGACCACGTAGCCCAATAAACAAAAGGATGATCAGGTTTGTTTGGAATCATAATATGAATCTCTACTCCAGATAATAAAGCAATTTTACAAGCATCCATAAAGCTTGCGTCAGGAATAAAGTAAGGCGTTTGAAGGTATACACTTTCTTTGGCCGACATAATCAATGAGATATACATGTTTTTCAGGTGCTGGGTAGTCGAATTGGGACCGCTTGCTACAATTTGTACAGGAACTGTTCCAGAATGAGTTTCTGTACGATGCAAAAATTGTTCCAGTTCAATTGGCTGCTTTGTTGCTTGATGCCAATCTAAAATGAATCGCCCTTGAATATCGTTCACTGACTCTCCTTTAATGCGAAAATGAGTGTCTCTCCAATAACCCATTTTTGGATCTAACCCTAAATATTCATCTCCTACGTTAAATCCTCCTATGTATGCTACTTCACCATCGATAATACAAAGCTTTCGATGATTTCGATTGTTAATCCGAAAATTAATTAAGCGAAGAATTGAAGGGAAAAATGCCTGTGCTTCGCCGCCATATGAAATAAGCTCCTTAAAGAATGATGGCGTCATTTTTCTAGATCCTACTTCATCATAAAGAACGCGAACCTTTATGCCTTCTTTTGCTTTTTTTGTTAGCTCATCTCTTAATTTTTTCCCAAGATTATCTCGTTGAATAATATAATATTGAATATTAATTTCTTTTTTAGCATTTCGAATATCCTCAAACAATGCCTCAAATTTTTGATTACCGTCACTGAAGATATCAATTTCGTTGTCGATGCGCACAAGTGACTTAGAAGAATTTAAATTAGTGAACAGCAGTTTATTATGTTGGATTAATAAATCATTTCGATATTCATGGGTCGCTTTAAGTTCTTTTAATTGCTCTTCCACTGAAGATCTTAAATATTCCCGCTCATCAGATGACAATTTATAAAAGTTTTTCTGTTTTAGCTGTCTTCCAAAGAAAAGATATACAATAAAACCGACAATTGGTATAAAAAATAAAATAAGAAGCCACGCCCATGTAGATCCTATATCTCTTCGTTCAATGAAAATAAGAATACCGGCTAATAAAATATTAATAGCTGTTACAACAGATACACTTAGTGTAAAGATATGGGCAAATTCCATCCTTTTACTCCTTTCTTTCTACTACATCACTTTATTAACTCATTCCCTTTTTTAACGTTCTCATTCACTTTACTATACATAACACAGATGGCTTTCTTTTTCATCTTTAGGATCCAAATTTTATTGTTTTTTCTTTTTTGCTACACTAAACATGTGAAATATTTCTTTTTATTGTGTATTAAAAACAAGGGGGGAGATAATTTGTTTTTTTCGTTTATTTTTCTTAGCCTCATCAATGTATTTGTCAGTATTAGCCTGGGGTATACGGCTTATCAATTATTTAGAAAAGCATTTATTGGAGGTATTCTTACGTGTATCCTTGCTTGCAGTGCTCCGATCTTATTTGTATGGCCTTCCCTGTTTTTATCAACGGGCATATCACTTTTTCTCTACTTTCTCATTATTTACTCAAAAATGCACATATCATCTAATATGTAAATAAAAAACACGAAAATCTAAGATTTCCGTGTTTTTTATCTACAAGCTGTATACATAATAATCCTGCACGTGATATGAATCGAAGCCGCATGTTTCGTAAAGTTGCAAAGCGCGTTTGTTTTTTGCTTCAACCTCAAGAAATACATCATATCCTAGCTGATGCTGCTGTAAAACGACTTGTTTTAAAGCAGCCTTTCCTATTCCTAATTTTTGATAGGAAGGTAAAATACCAAATCCATAAATCCATGCTTCGCTTTTATCATAAGATACCCTTAACTTTCCAACCGCCTGACTATTGTACTCTACGATAAAATGATTTTGCTGTTCTTCCGTTTTCATTTGCTCATAATAAGCAGCTGCTTCTGTTAAAGACATACCAAAGCATTCCATATCAACTTGCATTTCCATTTTCATATCGGTATCTAATAGGGAAGAGCGAAGTGTAACAAAGGGATTATCATCTTCTAATTCTTTTTTCACCCACTTCATTTGATATTCTGAAAAAGTAAATGAACATGGAATCTTCTTTAAGAACTCCCTGCCTGAAATCGAATCGCCAGGAGCATTTAATAAAATCTCTGTATACTCACGCTTCTTACACATATGTAAAGCTTGAGAAAACAGCTTTGAAAAAATCTTTTTTCGGCGATAGCTAGGATCGACCATTCCGCATATTTCTACTGTATTCCCAAACCCATAAAGACCAATAAATCCAACAAGCTGATTATTTTCATAATAAAAAAAATCGTTAACTTCATTTTGTTTTCGACTTCGTAACATGTCAAAATTCAGCTTCAGCTCTATTTTTTCTTCTTGTTGGCAAATAGACTGTAGCTTTTGTATATCTTCTAGTACATGTTGTTTTAACATACGTATCCTCCTGCATCTCTCTTTTTATTATAAGTTCGGCTTTGTTTAACTTTTTCCTTTCATCTTTAGCGCAATGACCGAATAATTATAGGGTAAAGCACGATCAAAAAGCGTATAGAGTAATTAAACTAAATAGGCGGGGTGCTTATGAAAAAGACCATTTTAATAAGTTTTATTGCACTAGTTGCTTTAACCATTATTTATTGCCTGCAGAAAGAATTTATTTTTGCTTTAGCTTTGTGGAGCATTTATGGGACAGTATTATCAATTTTTGTATATTTTTCTTTTCATAAATCAACGGAAGATTGCGAGGGTGAGTAACAATAGCGCTATTAAAAGGTCTGTGAAATAAACCTTTTTACAGACCTTTCGTAAATTTACAACTAGGATGCATGTTGGTAACAATTTAGAAACAAGTATTCTTTATTCTTAGTGTTATAGAAAAAGATATAACCTATTTCACTAAGGAGTTGGATATTCGCATGAAGACAATTACAAAATCTATATCGGTTTTTGCATTAGCAGCTGGCTTTACTTTTTCATCTCTATCTGGAACACTGCCATTCACTCACGAGCAAACAGCAAGTGCAGCAGAAAAAATAAACGCACCGTTCAGCGTATATGAAGTGACAGCAAACGTACTCAATATACGTTCAAAACCTAGCACTCAGGGAAAAATTCTTGATACATTAAGAAAAAAAGATCAAATTGAAGTAGTCAAGTTTGTAAATGCAGACTGGGCTGCCATTAAAATAATTGGCGGCACCGGATATATCAGTACTTCCTATTTAATGAAAGTCCCTACTACTGTTCATACAGCTGCTAACCTTAATTTACGCACAGGGCCTAGCACAAGCAACAAAGTTGTAACAACTGTTCCTAAAGGAAAAAGCGTCAGCTTCTTAGCTTGGGGCTACTCAAAAGATAACAAGCTTTCATTTGATTGGGCTTTTGTAGAATACAACGGCTTTAAAGGATATGTAAGCACTTCGTACTTACAGTTACCTAGTTATAGATAAAAATAGATAACTCCCTTGAATTATTTCAAGGGAGTTTATTTATGGACACCTTATTAATAGTGCCCTGCCCATGAAGCACCGATGATGATTAGTAAAATAAATAGCACAACGATTAACGCAAAGCTACTTCCGTGACCTGCTCCGTATCCATAACCATAACCTCCGTAAAAACTCATTTTCTTTCACCTCCCTTTTTTGTAGAATATGTGAAGGGAAATGAAAACGAACATGAGTATTCTTTATCACAAAATTCATTATAATTTATAAGCGTTAACTCTTTTACTAGTAAGGCATAGGATATAGCATCCCGTGGTTCATCTCTACATCTTTCCCTCGCTCCAACTTTTAAAGTAAGGGTATATTCCAGCAATACAAAAAAAGAAGAGTTTATATAACTCTTCTTTTTTACTGAACTGGATTATCAACTTGCATGTAGTCATTATAATATTCTTCTAACGTAATTCCTTTTTTATACACTTTAGAGGCGAGTTCTTTTCCGACAAATCGTATATGCCACGGCTCATATTTATAACCTGTAATCTGCTGCTTTCCCTCTGGATAGCGAACAATGTATCCATATTTATATGAATTTCTTTCAATCCATTTGGCTTCAGGAGTATCTTTAAAACAATCTTGGGCCGCACACTTACCTGTGCTGCTTGATACATCTATACTTAAACCAGTCTGATGCTCACTGCTGCCTGGATGGGCGCTATAATGACTGGCTGCCGCTTCTCCATCTTGCTTTATGTACGCTTGATAAAGAGATTCCTGGCGAATTTGAGAACGATAAGCGGAAACACCGGCTAGGTAAATCCCTTCTCGTTCAGCAGCTGAAAACATTCTTTCTAACGCTTTTGCTGCTTCTGTACGCATTTGTCGCTTTTCAATTTTTTCTTTAAATATAAACCGAACGTCCGGGTATACAAGGTCAGCGGGTTCATAGTGATCAGGAAGAAGATTTTGTTTATTTACTAGCACGGCAATGGATTCGGGGTTCCCAACAACTTCTATGCTATTTTGCTTCTGTTTAGAAGAAGATAAAGGATTATGATCAGACGTGTTCAAATGATCGTCGTGCCGAAATAATCCCTGATAGCCTAGATACGAGAATCCTGCGATCACACCCAGCACTATTAGTAATGCTATTTTTTTATAAAATTTCATATTTCTATACTCCTGACATAATTTAAGCTTTTTAAGACACTCAAACATTGTATATAAATTAAGAAATAATTACTAATATAACAAACTAATTCCTACTATAAATTTCAGTATGCCCCGACCTATTTTTTTCAAACGTTTATTTTAAGCATAAAAAAAGAGATGTCTTCTAAAAGACATCTCTTCTTACTTCTATTCTATAAGACTAGTATTAGTCGATAACTGTAATTTTAACTGATCTTCTGCCCCAGTCTTGTGCAGCACTATCTGAAGAAACGAATACGTCAATTCGATTTCCTTTAATTGCGCCACCCGTATCTGCCGCTACAGCTTGACCATAACCTTCAACGTATACTTTTGAACCTAATGGAATAACGCTAGGATCAACCGCAATTACTCGTTGATTTGGATTTGATTTTAAATTTACTCCAGTAGCTGTCGTACCACTGCATCCAGCACAGTTAGCTGTATAAGCTGTTGCTTCAACAGTCATAGACTTGCCGCTAGCTTGCTGTTGAGACTGCTGTTGCTGTTGTTGCTGAGCTTGTTGTTGTTGCTGTTGAGCTGCTTGTTCTTTTTGTGCCTGCTCTTGGGCTGCTGCTTGAGCTTGCTCTTGTTCTTTTTGTGCCTGCTCTTGGGCTGCCTGTGCTTGTGCTGCTGCTTGAGCTTGCTCTTGTTCTTTTTGTGCTTGTTCTTGGGCTGCCTGTGCTTGTGCTGCTGCTTGAGCTTGCTCTTGTTCTTTTTGTGCTTGTTCTTGTGCTGCTACTTGAGCTTGCTCTTGTTCTTTTTGTGCTTGTTCTTGTGCTTGCTCTTGTTCTTTTTGTGCTTGCTCTTGTGCTGCTACTTGAGCTTGCTCCTGTTCTTTTTGTGCTTGCTCTTGTGCTGCTACTTGAGCTTGCTCTTGTTCTTTTTGTGCTTGCTCTTGTGCTGCTGCTTGAGCTTGCTCTTGTTCTTTTTGTGCTTGCTCTTGTGCTGCTACTTGAGCTTGCTCTTGTTCTTTTTGTGTTTGTTCTTGGGCTGCTTGTTCTTGCTGAGCTTGTGCCGTTTGAGACTGCTGCACTTGTGGAGCTGCCTTTGCTACTGGCGCACTAGCTGTTTGAGATTGAGCTGCTTGTGCCGCTTTAATTTTAAATTGTTCTCCAGGGAAAACTAAGTCTGATGTTAAACCGTTCCATTCTTTAATTTCTTCTACTGTTACGCCATAATGTTGACCGATTGACCACAAAGTGTCACCACGTTTTACAGTATGTACGATTTCTTTTATGCTAGATAAGTTTAGTGTCTGATTTGGATAAATTAGTGTTGATGTTAAGTTATTAGCATCTTTTAGCTCGTCTACGCTCACATTATGATTTTGAGCGATTTTCCATAAAGTGTCACCTTTTTGTACTTCATACGTTCCGCTTGTAGAGGCAGATGCTGCACCTACAAATCCTGCTGAAAGAATTGCCGTTGTCCCTAGAGTAAATACAAATTTCTTCATTTTCCGAATACCTCCTTATTTACTCAATGACTGAATGATACCACCTGTTCATTTCACTTCCATTACAGGAATATTTTACTTTTATTACGGATTTAATTAATTTTAAACATTTTCTTGTAATATTTCTGACAATTCATTTTTGAATAATGATTAAATTTCATCAAAATCATGTCAAAATTTGAAGAAAACTCTATAAAAAGTTGGAGTTGTATTCGGTGATAAAAGTAACTTATCAGCAAAAAAAAACCTTCTAAAAGCTAACTGCTTTTAGAAGGTTTTTTTACTTATATGAAACAGTTAAAGTTGGAGCATATGCAGGATTGTCGCCCCCATAAATTTCAACTACGTCACTTAAAAAGTCCGCTGAACCTGAGCTTGACAAGCGAAACTGAGTTTTGCCGTTCCTATTCATATATCCCAAAAGTGAGGAAGGAAGTTGAATAGTTGTATATCCATTATCGAGTGAAGGCACTGACATTTGGAAGGCCGCTGAAATAGATGGTGAGGCCTGGTAATCTATTTGTTCTAAAGCACTGCTAGTTCCAAATACACCGCTTTTAATATCGCCTTTCAAAGATGAAATATTACCAGTTGAAGATTTGCGATAAATTTTCAAAGATACATCCGTAATACTTGCATCATCAGGTAAAGAGCTTGTATCAAAAGATAAAATGGTTCGGTATGTGTCGGTATTGTACATTCCCTTATCCCCAATTTTATGAATAGAACTACTCATACCGTCAGCTGATAAATTTCCGATAAATCCATCTTCAGCAGCAAGCGAAGAAAATACTGAGGATTTCTCTGAAGTTCCAGAAATTTGATAAACTTCCGTCTTTACTCCCTCTTGATTACCCGCAGCGTCTACACTAAAAAATTTTATTGTTTTGCTAGAGTTGATGCTAATAGGCTCAGAATACTTTAGAGAATTAACAGTTGGTGTACTTCCATCTAATGTATAGTAAGTGGTGGCAGGTTCATTGGGTGATAATGTGACAGAAACAGAACTTCCATACGTTCCTCCCGCTGGTGAAGCAGCTGTAACCGGCGGGGATATATCTCCTGGATTAGGAGCGTCACCATTCTTCGGATGATTTTTAAAAAAGTTCCAACTTAATTTAGTTGCATTTGGCCCTTTAGGATCTGTATAAGAACCGGATGTACTTCCCCCTGACCAAGCATGCCCCATTCCTTCTATCATGTACTTTTCCATTACTGTTTTTCCTGCTGTATCTTTGTAAATATATTGCGTATAGCTTCTTCCACCAGATACTGTACCTGGTAAAGTTTGATCTGCCGTATCATCAATATTGTTATTATCCAGTCCATCAGACGCTCTATCATTTGTTTGAGCCCATTGCGATAGTATTTGATGCGCATTTATAGGCGCAACAGTGTAGTCAGCTGTCCCATGAAACAAAATAACCGGAACCACTCGCTTATGCTCTCCCATGGCTGAATAGGCTAAATCTCCTTGTTGGATAGGATTAGGACCTCCACTGCTCATTGCTGTATAAGCACCTGTTACACTAGTGGCTGCTTTATATTCTAAGCCCGCCCCAACGCTGATAGCCGCAAATATGTCTGGATAAGTAGCTCCCATAATAACACTCATAGCTGCACCAGCAGATAGCCCTCCAACAAAGACTTGGTCGGCATCTATTGAATAACTGCTTTTTATTTGATTAACCATTCCAGCAATTAACGCTGGTTCACCGCTTCCCCTTGATTGATGAGCAGTATCAAACCAGTTCCAACACTTATTTGAATTAGCAGAAGAGGGCTGTTCTGGATAGAGGACAAAGAACTTCTCTGTTTCTGCCAGTGCATTCATTTGTGTTCCTGCTGCAAATTGATCAGGGTCTTGAGTACAGCCATGTAGCATAACTACTAGAGGTAAGGCAGCACCTCCCTGATAACTGCTAGGTACGTACAGTTTGTATGTTCTTCCGTTATATGTTTTAGAGGTAAAACTTCCTGCGGCTGAAGAAGATACAGCACCTAAAGATAAAAAAAGCATAAAAATCATCCCTGCTATAAATAATCGTTTCATCTTCCTGCTTCCTCCTTATATTGATATGGTTATACTTAGCAGCAAACGTACATATCGGTATGGTATGGAAATGAATAAGAGTTACTAGTAAGATGATAGCAAGGTTTTATGTAATAAAATTTATATTGACTGCACGATTTGCCTACAGTTATGAGGACAAATAAAATCATTCATCTCCAAATAAAGAAAACGCTTACATAAAATTGTAAACGATTGTGTCGATAAATACTATAAAAAAGACATACCTTTTAAAAATAGCCCGGTATGTCTTCTATGGATTGCTTACTTAAGTATTCATATTGTGACTCGCTGCAATTTACCATAGCAATGGATTGAGGATAACGCTGTAAATGAGAAGGGAGCTCCTTAAACCCAAACTGATGATAATATTCAGGAAGAATATCGCTATAAAGCATAAAAATAGCGCTGCGCTTCTCTATCTTCATCTTTTTAAAAAAGTCTTCAAGCATATCTCGGCCATACCCCATTCGTTGATAAAGCTGATGAACAACAACGGACCCAATACCATGCAAAGCAAACTTTAATCGAGGAGTTTGTAAAAGAAGCAAAATAAATGAACCAATAATTTGATTCTCTTCATTTACATATACATACCGAATTCCATATGTTTCTTCTTTTTGATTATCTCTAACATACTCTTTGTACGTCCTGCCTTTAGGCCATGCCGCATATCCCATTTGATAGACTTCTGCCAATTCTTCAGACTTTATTTTTCTTAATAACATGAACATCCCCTCTTTATTTATAATCCCATACGTCAGCAGACATTTTTTATAGAGTTAAAAATAGTTCCTGTATGTATATATTATACTTCATCCTACGGAAGCTTTCTTGCTCGGAGTCCTATTAACAGCTAATATGCAGGCTGCTTTCTCAAAAAACTAGAAAGATTCCTGATAGTTGTTCTTCACCCATATCAGTCATATATGTAAAGATACTCTTTATCATTCCATAAAAACATAGAGATGTAAATATATTTCCAGCTTCACTTAACATTCATTATGTATCACCTATCAAAAAAGAGATTGGGCCATAACGAAATGAATGCAATCTAAAGACGAACAACCCGGATAAATAATCTGGGATGCTTGTTCCGCCGCTGTTGCTTTACGTGCAAGGCTTCGCTTTCCGCGAGCGGGCGATGGAGCCTTGCCCTCCAACCAACAGCTAGAAGCACCTCCTACTGAAACCTACGTTCACCATGACCATTAAAAAACACGAACTATCTATTTTTGATAGATAGTTCGTGTTCAACGTTAACTAAACTGCTTTTGTCCCAGCATCTTTATAGTAAAAGTAATCATCATTTTTAAGCTTTTTCGTTCTCTACATACTCCACTAGATGAAAGAAAAAGCGATATGTAAGAACAAGAGCTTCACCTATTGACATTTTTTCATCAAACTCTTTTATAGCATCTAACTCAATATTCACATCCCATAATCCATCTTTATCATTAAATAAAAGCTGGACGCTTGTTGGGCTTTCATTAAGCTCTTTAGCAAAAAATTGTTTTAGTACAGAACCGAATTTTTTTTGCATATGTAACCCCGTTAATACTTTATATGTGCCAAACACATCATCCACTTCAAAAGAACATCCATCAAGCTTAATAAATTCAAACCATTTTGATTCTACATATAGAAATTCACTTCTGTGTTCTTTCAAGTAAGAAAGAGGAGTATCTAAAAACGAAAGAGGAGATTCTTCTGCGATCAGCTCGTCCGTTTCTTTATCTACTCTTTCGATATAAGAATCTTTAAAACGTGAAGATGCCTCTTTTTCTTCTATCATCAGGTTTTGCGGCACCAACTCTTTTTGCAACGCATATTCCTTTTCTTCTTGATATAGAGATAAAGATTGACCTTGAACGTTCATTTCTTTTTCAATATAAGTTTGAATATTACTTTGTAACATAAAAAACCTCCTGATTAATCTGCATCACTATCTTATATCATAACCTAAACAAGTGTTTATAAATATAGCCAAACAAAAAATCCTTAGGCTATGCCTAAGGATAGTAATAATATATTCAAGTATGTATAAAAGATAATTTGGTTGCGGGGACAGGATTTGAACCTGCGACCTTCGGGTTATGAGCCCGACGAGCTACCGAACTGCTCCACCCCGCGATAATAAAAATGCCTGGCAACGTCCTACTCTCACAGGGACAAAGTCCCAACTACCATTGGCGCTAAAGAGCTTAACTTCCGTGTTCGGTATGGGAACGGGTGTGACCTCTTCGCTATCGCCACCAGACAAGAGATTGCTCTCTCAAAACTAGGTAACAGTTTGCTGAGTAAAGCTTACGCTTTTAAAAGTTTGGTTAAGTCCTCGATCGATTAGTATCAGTCAGCTACACATGTCGCCACGCTTCCACCTCTGACCTATCAACCTGATCATCTTTCAGGGATCTTACTAGCTTGCGCTATGGGAAATCTCATCTTGAGGGGGGCTTCATGCTTAGATGCTTTCAGCACTTATCCCGTCCACACATAGCTACCCAGCGATGCCTTTGGCAAGACAACTGGTACACCAGCGGTGTGTCCATCCCGGTCCTCTCGTACTAAGGACAGCTCCTCTCAAATTTCCTACGCCCACGACGGATAGGGACCGAACTGTCTCACGACGTTCTGAACCCAGCTCGCGTACCGCTTTAATGGGCGAACAGCCCAACCCTTGGGACCGACTACAGCCCCAGGATGCGATGAGCCGACATCGAGGTGCCAAACCTCCCCGTCGATGTGGACTCTTGGGGGAGATAAGCCTGTTATCCCCGGGGTAGCTTTTATCCGTTGAGCGATGGCCCTTCCATGCGGAACCACCGGATCACTAAGCCCGACTTTCGTCCCTGCTCGACTTGTAGGTCTCGCAGTCAAGCTCCCTTGTGCCTTTACACTCTACGAATGATTTCCAACCATTCTGAGGGAACCTTTGGGCGCCTCCGTTACATTTTAGGAGGCGACCGCCCCAGTCAAACTGCCCACCTGACACTGTCTCCCGGCCCGATCAGGGCCGCGGGTTAGAATTTCAATACAGCCAGGGTAGTATCCCACCGACGCCTCCACCGAAGCTAGCGCTCCGGCTTCTCAGGCTCCTACCTATCCTGTACAAGCTGTACCAAAATTCAATATCAGGCTACAGTAAAGCTCCACGGGGTCTTTCCGTCCTGTCGCGGGTAACCTGCATCTTCACAGGTACTATAATTTCACCGAGTCTCTCGTTGAGACAGTGCCCAGATCGTTACGCCTTTCGTGCGGGTCGGAACTTACCCGACAAGGAATTTCGCTACCTTAGGACCGTTATAGTTACGGCCGCCGTTTACTGGGGCTTCGATTCAGAGCTTCTCCCAAAGGATAACCCCTCCTCTTAACCTTCCAGCACCGGGCAGGCGTCAGCCCCTATACTTCGCCTTGCGGCTTCGCAGAGACCTGTGTTTTTGCTAAACAGTCGCCTGGGCCTATTCACTGCGGCTCTCTCGGGCTATACACCCTACCAGAGCACCCCTTCTCCCGAAGTTACGGGGTCATTTTGCCGAGTTCCTTAACGAGAGTTCTCTCGATCACCTTAGGATTCTCTCCTCGCCTACCTGTGTCGGTTTGCGGTACGGGCACCTCCCGCCTCGCTAGAGGCTTTTCTTGGCAGTGTGGAATCAGGAACTTCGGTACTATAATTCCCTCGTCATCACAGCTCAGCCTTTATGATGAGCGGATTTGCCTACTCATCAGCCTAACTGCTTGAACGCGCATATCCAGCAGCGCGCTTACCCTATCCTACTGCGTCCCCCCATTACTCAAACGGCGGGGAGGTGGTACAGGAATATCAACCTGTTGGCCATCGCCTACGCTTTTCAGCCTCGGCTTAGGTCCCGACTAACCCTGAGCGGACGAGCCTTCCTCAGGAAACCTTAGGCATTCGGTGGACAAGATTCTCACTTGTCTTTCGCTACTCATACCGGCATTCTCACTTCTAAGCGCTCCACCAGTCCTTACGGTCTGACTTCGCTGCACTTAGAACGCTCTCCTACCACTGACATCAAAGATGTCAATCCACAGCTTCGGTGATACGTTTAGCCCCGGTACATTTTCGGCGCAGAGTCACTCGACCAGTGAGCTATTACGCACTCTTTAAATGGTGGCTGCTTCTAAGCCAACATCCTGGTTGTCTAAGCAACTCCACATCCTTTTCCACTTAACGTATACTTGGGGACCTTAGCTGGTGGTCTGGGCTGTTTCCCTTTTGACTACGGATCTTATCACTCGCAGTCTGACTCCCATGGATAAGTCTTTGGCATTCGGAGTTTGACTGAATTCGGTAACCCGTTGGGGGCCCCTAGTCCAATCAGTGCTCTACCTCCAAGACTCTTACAACATGAGGCTAGCCCTAAAGCTATTTCGGAGAGAACCAGCTATCTCCAGGTTCGATTGGAATTTCTCCGCTACCCACACCTCATCCCCGCACTTTTCAACGTGCGTGGGTTCGGGCCTCCATTCAGTGTTACCTGAACTTCACCCTGGACATGGGTAGATCACCTGGTTTCGGGTCTACAACCACATACTAAACGCCCTATTCAGACTCGCTTTCGCTACGGCTCCGCCTTATCAGCTTAACCTTGCATGGGATCGTAACTCGCCGGTTCATTCTACAAAAGGCACGCCATCACCCGTTAACGGGCTCTGACTACTTGTAGGCACACGGTTTCAGGATCTCTTTCACTCCCCTTCCGGGGTGCTTTTCACCTTTCCCTCACGGTACTGGTTCACTATCGGTCACTAGGTAGTATTTAGCCTTGGGAGATGGTCCTCCCAGCTTCCGACGGAATTTCACGTGTTCCGCCGTACTCAGGATCCACTCAAGAGGGAACGAAGTTTCAACTACAGGGTTGTTACCTTCTTCGACGGACCTTTCCAGGTCGCTTCATTTACTTCGTTCCTTTGTAACTCCGTATAGAGTGTCCTACAACCCCAAGAGGCAAGCCTCTTGGTTTGGGCTAATTCCGTTTCGCTCGCCGCTACTCAGGAAATCGCATTTGCTTTCTCTTCCTCCGGGTACTTAGATGTTTCAGTTCCCCGGGTCTGCCTTCAATATCCTATGTATTCAGATAAAGATACTGTTCCATTACGAACAGTGGGTTTCCCCATTCGGAAATCTCCGGATCAAAGCTCACTTACAGCTCCCCGAAGCATATCGGTGTTAGTCCCGTCCTTCATCGGCTCCTAGTGCCAAGGCATTCACCGTGCGCCCTTTCTAACTTAACCATTAGCGAATAAATGGTACAACATAAAGTTGTGTTATTTATTGGTTTGATTAAAGAAAAGTTTCACTTTTCCTCAGCAATTACTGTTATCTAGTTTTCAAAGAACAATCGCAACCAAAATTCTTCTTATCTAATAAGAAGAAAGTAGTGTGCTTTCTATAATTGAGAGATTGAACTCTCAAAACTGAACAAAGTGTCAAAACGTACGTCATGTAAAAATCCTTAGAAAGGAGGTGATCCAGCCGCACCTTCCGATACGGCTACCTTGTTACGACTTCACCCCAATCATCTGTCCCACCTTAGGCGGCTAGCTCCTTACGGTTACTCCACCGACTTCGGGTGTTACAAACTCTCGTGGTGTGACGGGCGGTGTGTACAAGGCCCGGGAACGTATTCACCGCGGCATGCTGATCCGCGATTACTAGCGATTCCAGCTTCATGTAGGCGAGTTGCAGCCTACAATCCGAACTGAGAATGGTTTTATGGGATTGGCTTGACCTCGCGGTCTTGCAGCCCTTTGTACCATCCATTGTAGCACGTGTGTAGCCCAGGTCATAAGGGGCATGATGATTTGACGTCATCCCCACCTTCCTCCGGTTTGTCACCGGCAGTCACCTTAGAGTGCCCAACTAAATGCTGGCAACTAAGATCAAGGGTTGCGCTCGTTGCGGGACTTAACCCAACATCTCACGACACGAGCTGACGACAACCATGCACCACCTGTCACTCTGTCCCCCGAAGGGGAACGCTCTATCTCTAGAGTTGTCAGAGGATGTCAAGACCTGGTAAGGTTCTTCGCGTTGCTTCGAATTAAACCACATGCTCCACCGCTTGTGCGGGCCCCCGTCAATTCCTTTGAGTTTCAGTCTTGCGACCGTACTCCCCAGGCGGAGTGCTTAATGCGTTAGCTGCAGCACTAAAGGGCGGAAACCCTCTAACACTTAGCACTCATCGTTTACGGCGTGGACTACCAGGGTATCTAATCCTGTTTGCTCCCCACGCTTTCGCGCCTCAGCGTCAGTTACAGACCAAAAAGCCGCCTTCGCCACTGGTGTTCCTCCACATCTCTACGCATTTCACCGCTACACGTGGAATTCCGCTTTTCTCTTCTGCACTCAAGTTCCCCAGTTTCCAATGACCCTCCACGGTTGAGCCGTGGGCTTTCACATCAGACTTAAGAAACCGCCTGCGCGCGCTTTACGCCCAATAATTCCGGATAACGCTTGCCACCTACGTATTACCGCGGCTGCTGGCACGTAGTTAGCCGTGGCTTTCTGGTTAGGTACCGTCAAGGTACGAGCAGTTACTCTCGTACTTGTTCTTCCCTAACAACAGAGTTTTACGACCCGAAAGCCTTCATCACTCACGCGGCGTTGCTCCGTCAGACTTTCGTCCATTGCGGAAGATTCCCTACTGCTGCCTCCCGTAGGAGTCTGGGCCGTGTCTCAGTCCCAGTGTGGCCGATCACCCTCTCAGGTCGGCTATGCATCGTTGCCTTGGTGAGCCGTTACCTCACCAACTAGCTAATGCACCGCGGGCCCATCTGTAAGTGATAGCCGAAACCATCTTTCAATCATCTCCCATGAAGGAGAAGATCCTATCCGGTATTAGCTTCGGTTTCCCGAAGTTATCCCAGTCTTACAGGCAGGTTGCCCACGTGTTACTCACCCGTCCGCCGCTAACGTCATAGAAGCAAGCTTCTAATCAGTTCGCTCGACTTGCATGTATTAGGCACGCCGCCAGCGTTCATCCTGAGCCAGGATCAAACTCTCCGAAGAAATGTTTGACTTGCTCATTTAAAAAATAAAAATTAACGTTGACGTTTGTCGCTTTGTTCAGTTTTCAAAGTTCAACCGCCGCTCTTAAGCGACTTTATTATTTTATCAAGTTACCGACGTAATGTCAACAACTTTTTAAAATTCTTTTTTCAGCTTCGTTGTTACTGTTATGTCTCAACGACGCTTTATAATAATATAACGCCCTGCACATAAAGTCAATATGTTTCGAGAAGAAAAATGTTTTTTTCTTACTTTACTTCTTCCCCTACTGAGAAGTAGTTAAACGTAAATAATCTAAATTTTCTAATTTTTATTTATACCTATATTAAAAAAGAAGCCCTTCACAAAAAGAGCTTCTTTCTTATCTTACTAATTAAGGTAAATAACGACGTGCACCTGCATACTCTTCAATATACCCCTTCGTGTTCAAAGGAATCATCTCTACTGTCCGCTCGGAGTTCGGCGAATGAATCATCATACCATCTCCCGCATACATTGCTACATGGTGGACGCTTCCTTTCCCTTGGTTATAGGCAAAGAATAATAAGTCTCCGGGTTGAAGATTGTTCATCTCTACTGGTTTCCCTGCTCTAGACTGTGGGCCTGAGTCACGTGGAATTGTAATACCATGGGACTGGTACATCGTAAACGTAAATCCAGAGCAGTCAAATCCAAAACCACTCATGCCAGCCCATAAATATGGAAGATTTAAAAATGCCTTTCCGCTTTCAACAAGCTCCGTGCCAGTTGGTACAGGAATATCTTTTTGAGAAGCGTAGATTTTTCCTGCTTTTGCAGAAACCCATGCTGTCTTTCCATTTGGTTTTAATACTTTATATGCACTCTTTGATTTTACCAAAAGAGGTAAGCGCGTATTATAGCTAACTTCAATACCTTTCTTTTTCAAAGAAGGCGAATGATATAAATAAGTAGTCGGAGCCGTCACCATTACAAAAGGCTTCTTTGCATACTGTTCGTACCTTTTGCTATAGGTTAATTGTTTAGTAGGCATCCACCCGGGATATCCTAATTCATTTCGAGAAGTAGGCTGTCCGTCTACAGCTACTTTGACCCAATCTCCTTGTCTCTCTAAAACCGTTACTTTGTTTCCATATAACGCTTGTGTCTCAAGCATCCCGTCACTAGATAACTGCTGCTTCTGTTTCAAATTCATCGATGTGGTCCACTTCTTCATATCTACAGGATTAGTAGCTGACGGAGCATCCACTTCACGCAAGATGTTGGGTGCTGTCCAAAGAGTAGCTGCTGCGACATCTATATAAGCAGTTTCTTTTTCTTCAGAAGCATGAACAGAAGGAACTGCACTGACTCCAAATGTAGCTAAAATAACTGTTGTTACCGTCAAAAGCCAACGTTTTATATTCATCGTCTCTCTCCTTCTACTATATTACTATCTTTTTATTTTGAGATAGGAACGGTGATTTCTCCTATTCCAGGAAGATCTGATAAGAAAACCTCTTGACCGCTGTACTTTAACACATCCAGTTCAGTTGAAAGCCAAAGAGGAGCATCTAAGTCAAAATACGTGATATTTGGATGAGCGGCTGCCAGATGAGCAGCTGCTCCCACGGAAAGTGATGGTTCCATCATGCTTCCAATCATACACGCAACACCGTTCGCCTCAGCAATACTCGCGATTTTTCTTGCTTCATTAATGCCTCCGCACTTCATTAGCTTAATATTTAAAAGATCCACGTACCGCCCGCTTACAAGCCTTAATGCATCTTTGGCAGAAAATAGACTCTCATCTGCCATAATGGGTACGTTTACTCGTTCAGTCACAAACTTTAACCCTTCCCAATCATGAGCAGCGACAGGCTGTTCTACCAGTTCAATACCAAAGTTGAGAGCTTCCATTTCATTAATTAATTGCACTGCTTGTTTTGGAGTCCATCCTTGATTTGCATCCAACCGAAGTTTTACATGATCCGGAATGACAGATCGAATATGTTTAATACGCTCAAGGTCTAGCTCAGGAATTGAACCTACCTTCACTTTTAAAATGTCAAATCCGTCCGCTGCACTTTTTTGTGCGTCTTCAGCCATTTTTTCAGGTGTATCAACACTTATCGTCATACACGTAGAGATAGGCTGCTTATCGCCCAAGAAAGCATATAAAGGAATGTTGAGAAACTTTGTATAAGCATCATGCAAAGCGATATCAGCAGCCGCTTTAGCACTTGAATTGTGAATACAGCAGCTTTGAATTTTTTTTAAGAGTTTTTGAAACTGACGTATATCCTCCCCTATTAGCGCTAGTTTAATAGGTCCTTGAAGTGCAGCTTGAATGCCTTCTAAAGAATCGCCTGTAATAACATATGTTGGCGAAGCCGCTCCTTTTCCTTTTATTCCGTTTTCTAACTGAATCTCTACACTTATGCTGTCTATCTCTGTTGCTGTTCGAAGCGCTGTTTTAAACGGAACGAGCAGTGGAACGGTTTGATGCTTTACAGTTATGTCTTTAATTATCATTTCAATCGCTTCCTTTCGATTCAGCACACATATTCTTTTATACCTATTTTGGTTTATTCTTAGATCGTCCCTAAAATTTTGGCGATCATCATACCAAAATAAGTACCTAAGAAGGAACCCATCAGAGCCATAATGACTCCTACAGGAATCAGTGCACGGTTATAAGCAGCTGCAAGCATTGGAGCAGACGCCATTCCGCCAATATTAGCTAAACTGGCTACCCCGAGCGTAAATAAATCATATTTAAATAGTTTAGCTAGCAACAGCATGATCACTAAGTGGACGAACATAATGAGAAAACCAGATACTAAGTAAATAGGAGCCTGAGCTAAATTTGAAAAATCTGATTGAGAAGCAATTAACGCTACAACGATGTATAACATAACGTTTGATACATCGAGCGTACCTGGAATTTTTGCCGCTGGAGTTACAGCAAGCACTAAACCAACGACAGAAGCAATCATAATCGTCCAGCTCGTTGCATTAATAACGGCTCCCACTTCAGGCAAACGCCCTCCGATAAATGTAGACAATGCCGAAACGAACAAACCTAGCCCAAGCAAATAAAGAAGATGCTGAAACTGTGGGCCTTCTTTTTCGCTTTCAGATGTTGCTGCGACTTCATCTATACTATTCTCAATAAAGCTGACGTCTGCTTTTGTCCATTTATTAAATTTAGCTGCAAATGGTACAAGCCAAAACATAAACATAACCCATACGGCATAGTTAATCGTATCCATCATAAGAGCGTAGCCAAATATATTTTCTGGAACATCCAAAATCCCTTGAAGGGCAACCATGTTAGCTGACCCCCCGGTCCAACTTCCTGATAAAGCACCAAAAGCTTTCCACGTATCCTCTACATAGAAATTCTTAAAGATGGCATAGACGAGGATAAAGCCTATCATTATACTAAAAACCGCAACGATGAATCCTCCCAGCATTCTTGGACCAAGTTTAATTACACTTCGAACATCACACTTTAACAGCATAAGCATCAGCATAGCAGGAAGAAGTGCATTTTTAACGCCTGCATACATGGCGGCATTTGACTCGCTATCCCCAAATAATCCTGCCGTTTGCATAAGAGCGGCTCCTATATAAATAAGTACAATACCTGGAATAAACTTAAAAAATCCATTGCCTTTAAATCGTTTTTCAATCCCTACCATGAGCGCAGCAAAGGCAGTTAACACACTCACATACATAAATCCATCTTGAATCATTTATTCTTCCCCCTTCATCTCCCCGAAAATGTTTTTATGCAAAACAAAATCCAGCCCAACGTTTGAAAACGTCAGGCTGGATTTCGTCTAGGTCTATGTAGACAAAGCAGCTGTTATTTGCTGATATTTTTTCTGTGCATCATGAAACGCTACCACCAGCGCTTTTTGGGAAGACCCGAAGTAGCGGCTGTTAATGTCGTCTATAAGGGTGGGATCACTTATATGACGTCCAATAAAAATTGATTGAACAAATCGAACGGTTAACTCAATCGTCGCTGAGCATTCCACATCAATAATTTTTCCATTTGTTTTATCAACTACCAATCCTAAAAAATACTGATTGAACTTTTTAGTAATCGGATTGCTTTGAGGAGCTTTGGCATCTCCAATAATATAGATAGTATCTTGATCATACATGATTTTTTATTCCTCCTAAAAGAGATAACAGACGATGCTAGGGACCGGCAAATGAACGTTTGCGGAGCTACGCAACATGTATTCGCTTTCATAAGGAACATTATAATCTACTCTCAATATATCATCTATAAAACAATTTCACAATATAAATTTTATACTATTCAGAATAAAATAATATTTACCCTATAAAAAAGGCCGTACGAATACATACGGCCTTTCTGCGTCATCCTTTGAACATTGTAGAGGAAAAACGGTTAGGGTAATCTGTCATCACTACTTTTACTGAAGCCTGCTGGAGCTTCAAAAAGTCATTCAGTTCATTAATTGTATATACTCGTAAGTCTAATCCTTCTTGCTTTGCTTTTTTCCCGTACGAAGAAAGAGCAAACGACATATCACAGTGCAGGTGCGCACCTATCGATTTTGCTTTTCCAATCGCATCTTCACTCACCCCTTCAAATAAAAATCCTGTTGGGATATATGAATGGAGAGATCTCACTTTAGCCAAGCTATCATAGTTAAAAGATGACAAAATAACTTGATCTTCTAAATCAAACTCATCGATTAGACGAAGAACTTTTTCCTCAAGTTTTGGATAGTAAATTTGGTCATTTTTTAATTCAATGTTCACGGTCATTTCTGTCTTTTTGTCCATCATCCACTCAAACACTTCTATTAACGTGGGAATTGATTGTTTAGAAAAACGAGAATCATACCAGCTTCCAGCATCGAATAACCGCAGCTGTTTATATGAAAATTCTTGAACATATCCCATTCCATTCGTCGTTCTGTCAATTCGTTCATCGTGAATCACTACTATTTCTCCGTCTTTGGTTAGTTGTACATCCAATTCAATACCTGAAACTCGCATTTTCCTAGCTTCTTCAAATGCGATCATTGTATTTTCAGGATATCGTCCGCTAAAGCCGCGATGCGCATAAAGATCAATTGAATTATTCATTGTCCTCTATCTCCCCTAACTAGTCATTCACTAAATAAAAAGCTCGTCCTCAAAATAACTTGAAAGACGAGCTTCGTAATCATACGTTATTTTTGATTGGCTACTTCTAATGCTCTATTCGTTTCTTTTGCTGCTTGATCAAGTGCTTGTTTCGGCTTTACTCCCTGGTACAGGCTTTCCATTCCTGTTACTACCTTTTGGCGTGATTCCGGAAATACCGAAATTAAAGCGCCTTGTGTTGCCGGAGTTGATTTAGTTTTATGAAGCTGATCAACCGTCACTTTTAGTTGAGGATATTTTTTCCATTCTTTCTTTACGATTTCTTGATCATATGCTTTAGGATTAACCGCAAAATAGCCACTTTCCACGTGCCATTTTGCCTGAACTTCTGGTGTTGCTAAATATTTCATGAAGTCCCACGCCGCTTTAGATGTTTCATCACTAATTCCTTTAGACATCCATAAAGATGCTCCCCCGATAGCTACTCCTTGGCGATCCTCTTCTTTTGGCACAGGAAGATCTGATACACCCACATCAAATGGAGCATTGTCTACTAATGTTTTAATACCTGCTGATGAATCTAAAAACATTGCAATTTTTTTAGATTGAAATGCTGCGCGCATATCGTCCCAGTTTTGCCCTACATTGTAGAAGGTACCTTCTTTGTACATGTCATTGATTAAATTAAATGCGTTTTGTCCTTCTTTTCCATTAAATACTGCCTTCTCGGCATCCCCTTTACGACCGTTTTCGTGATCTACATACAAACCGCCTTGAGAAGCAACTAGCTCTTCAAAGAACCATCCGTAATTTAGAATTGAAAAACCGTATTGTGATGTTTTATTTCCTTGTTTCTCTGTTAGTTTCTTTGCAGCTGCCTTTAATTCATCATACGTTTTTGGTGGATTTTCAGGATCTAACCCTGCTTTTTTAAAGGCATCTTTGTTGTAAACTAACACAGGTGTTGAAGAGTTAAACGGCATTGAATATTGCTTTCCATCTACTTGGTAATAGCTTGAAATATTTTTCTCCCACTGTGAAGTATCGTAGTGGTCTTCATCAATAAATTTTTGAACAGGCTGAACCTTACCACTGTCTATCATGAATTTCGTTCCTACTTCGAACGTTTGCATGATAGCAGGTGCATCTTTAGTTCCTGCTACCGTATTAAATTTTGTTTGTGCTTCCTCATACGTTCCTTGGAAAACGGGCTTTACTTCAACTTTATCCTGAGATTTATTGTACTCATCGACTATTTTATTGAGTGATTTTTCAAGGTCACCGCTCATGGCGTGCCAAAAAACGACTTCTGTTTTACCTGATGCTGTTTTTTTAGTTTCTTGCGCTTCCGAAGAACCAGTTGAGTTTGAGCAAGCGCCTAGAATGACCAGCAAGCATGCCGTTACGATAGCCAATATCTTTTTCATCACATTCACTCTCCTATTTAATTGCACCTTGTGTTAATCCTTTTTGAAGACGTTTTTGACCTAGGAATAATAGTAATAATGTCGGTATAATAACAACCACGACAGCAGCCATAACCACTCCCCAATCAGTTGAAATCTCCTGCGTTTGCATTTGTTTTAAACCAATCTGAACGGTACGAACATCCTCTGTATTTGTCACTAACAGTGGCCATAAATACATATTCCATGTTGTTAAAAAGCTATATACGCCAAGCGTAACTAGACTTGTTTTAGAAACAGGAAGCACAACATTCCAAAAGAAACGAAAGCGGCTGATCCCTGCGACTTGAGAAGCTTCATACAGCTCGCCCGGAATGGTTTTAAACTGTTGACGCAATAAAAATGTTCCAAATGCTAAGGCGAAAAAAGGAATTGTTAATCCCAAATAGTTATTAATCCAGCCTAGCTTTTGTGCTGTTAAAAAGTTAGGAACCATCGTTGCTTCCCATGGAATCATCATCGTAGAAATAAAGAGAAAGAAAATAGTATCTCTTCCTTTAAATTTAATAAATACAAATGCAAAAGCAGCCAAACTTGAAACTAACAGCTGCCCGGCCATGACAAAAATAGATACAGCAAAACTGTTAATTAAATAATGAAGCAGCGGAACTTTTTCAAAAGCATCCCGATAGTTTTCAAATGAAAAAGATGACGGCCAAATCTTCCCTTCTAACACTTCCGCTCCACTCATAAAACTAATGGAAAAAGCGTATAGGATAGGAAACATCAATACTAAAGTAGCTGCAATGAGTAACAAATAAGTTGTCCATTTTCTCGTGATGCTCATTGATAATGTACCTTCCTTTCTCCAAGCTTGAATTGAAGAGCGGTAACCAGTAGAATACAGAAAAATAAAATTGTAGCTTGAGCACTTGCAGAGCCAACATTATAGTTTACAAATGCATCTTTGTAGATTGAATAAACAATGACATTTGTGGAATCTGTAGGCCCGCCTTTTGTTAAAATGTCAATTTGTCCAAACGTTTGAAACGCGTTAATAAACGAAACGGTGATAATAAAAAACAGCGTTGGCGAAAGCATAGGAAGCGTAATTTTACGGAGCTGATACCAATAGCTAACTCCAGCAATACGCGCGTTTTCATACAGCTTTTCATCAATATTTTGTAACCCGCCAAGTAAAATTAAAAAGGTAAACCCAATGTTCATCCAAATCGTAGAGATGGACACAGCAATCAGCGCATACTTAGGATCTAATAACCACTGCACATCATGAATGCCTACAAGATTTAATACTTTATTAATAACACCGATTGTCGGGTTATACATAAACATCCAAATTACAGAAGAAGCCGCTACGCTCATTCCCATCGCAGATGAAAACATTGTTCTGAAAAAACCAATTCCTTTTAGCTTTTCATTTGCGATTAGCGCTAGGAATAATGCAATAATTAAGCCAATAGGCACCGTGTATAGTACAAATAAAAAAGTGGCTTTCATACTTTGTAAAAAGTTTGGATCTGTAAATAGATAAAAGAAATTTTGTAATCCTACAAATTTCAAGGGATTTCCCTGTGTGTCTGTAATAAAAAGACTTAAATATAAGGTCTTAATCATTGGGTAGAAAAGAAATACACCAAATAACAATAATGATGGCAGCAAGTAAGATAATCCTACCAATAGGTTAGGCATTGACTTCTTTTCTTGTGGATTTGATGAAACAGAAACAGGCGAGTTTGCTGTTTTGGTAACAGCACTCATACAAATGCCCCCTTTACAGTTAAATCTTCCGTTGATGGTTCATAGTGCAAGCATGAACCTGTATCACTATCAAATAAAAACAGGTGTTTTGGATCGATAAAAATAGGGACGCGCTCTCCCACTTTTATATTCCATTGACCGTTCCACTTAGCCATCCACTGTTTGTCTCCCATTTGAAATGTAAGCAGTGTTTCCGTTCCTAGAATTTCGACATTATCTACCTCTACGATAAAGCTGGTGTTGTCGTTTGTCGCAAGCTGAACGTGCTCAGGTCTTACTCCAACCACAACTTCCTTTTTACCGCTAAGGTTGTTGTATGATGCACTCATAGAAATAGCTCTTCTATCTTCAAAAACGAGTAAGTTATTTTCTATAGAAACGTTTGATAAGTTCATAGGGGGAGAACCTATAAACGACGCTACGAACGTGTTTGCCGGTGCATTGTAAATATCGAGCGGACGCCCAACCTGCTGAATATTACCTCCATTTAAAATCATCATTCGATCCGCCATCGTCATCGCTTCCGTTTGATCATGCGTGACATAAATCATCGTAATACCTAACTTACGCTGAATCTGGCGAATTTCTGATCTCATCTTTGCTCGCAGCTTCGCATCCAAGTTGGATAACGGCTCATCCATCAGGCAAATAGGTGAATGAGTAACTATAGCACGTGCGAGTGCTACACGCTGACGCTGTCCTCCCGAAAGCTGTCTAGGCTTTCGTTTTAAATATTCACTTAAACCAAGCATTTCTGCTGCTTCCCTGCAGCGCTTGTGCTGTTCTTGCTTTGAAATCTTCTTTGTATGCAGACCAAAAAGAATATTTTGTTCTACTGTCAAATGCGGATATAAAGCATAGTTTTGAAACACCATGGACAAATCGCGCTGACTTGGAAGCAGTTTATTTGCTTTTACATCCCCGATTAGCAACTCTCCCTGTGTGACTTCTTCTAATCCGGCAATCATTCGCAGCATTGTACTTTTCCCGCACCCTGAAGGACCTACTAATACGAAGAATTCTCCAGGTTCAATTGTGACATTAATATCTTGAATGACATTTGTTTTTTGATCGTATGACTTTCCAACGTTAACTAACTCTACTTTTTTCATTAAAAACGCTCCTTTCTCGCTCATTCATATTTTTTCCATAGCCATGATTTTCCTGTAGAAACTGCCGTAGCCCCTGCTTTTAAAGCAGCTTGGATATGGCTTTCATTTTGAATGAGTCCACCTGTAATAATAGGGATACTTGTTTTTTTAACGATTTTCTCTATCATCTCCGGAATCAATCCTGGCATTAGTTCTAATGCATCCGGTTTAATATCTTGAACGGTTTTTAACCCCTGTGCTACTGCGTCTGTATCCACTAAAAACAGCCGCTGAATAGCAACCAGCCCTTCCTGTTTTGCGTAATTAATGAGTGAACTTTTAGTGGTTACGATACCTGTGGGCTTTACAAACTTAGCGAGAAATTTAAGCCCTTCCCGGTCATAGCTAATTCCCGGAATTTTTTCAATGTGTAAGAAAACCGTTCGATTATGCTGTTTGAGTAAATCTACATAGCGTTTAATTACACTGATGTTTCCCGTTAATAAAAAGGCGGCCTGGATCTCTGTTTCTAAAAATTGCTCTAAATTTTTCGGACTTTTAATGGATGCAATTAAACGATCTTGTCCAAGCTGTTGTAAGAAATCTGCTTCCTTATTCAAAACGATTCCTTCCTTTCATTTATAAAAAAACCACAAAAAACGCATAGGATGTTTATATAGACCTATTGTTTTTTGTGGTTTCTCAATTTCATAACCTTAGTAACTATTCACTTATCGTTCACATGTTTTATAATAATGGTTATTTGTGAAGGCAATATAAAGAAGCTGTTGAGTTTTGTAAAGTAAACGTATAGTTCCTGTAAATCTGCTGAAGATAAAAAAAGCCGTTGATTTCTCAACGGCTTCACAGTGCACATTCTTCGATTTCAAATCCTAAATCTTCAATTAATCCCCAGTCAGCTGTAGGTTCTTGACCTTGAGTCGTTAAATAATCGCCTACAAAAATTGAGTTTGCAGCAAACAAACCAAGCGGCTGAAGTGATCTGAGGTTAACTTCTCTGCCTCCTGAAATTCGAATTTCTTTGGTTGGATTTACAAAACGCATCATCGCTAACAGCTTTAAGCATTGCATTGGCTTTAACGCCTTTTTGTCTTCTAGAGGCGTTCCTGGAACGGCAACAAGAAAATTGCATGGAATAGAATCTGCATCTAACTTTTTAATTTGAAAAGCTAATTCAACGGCTTGTTCATTTGTCTCGCCCATTCCAAAAATTGCACCGGAACAAGGTGACAAACCTGCTTTTTTAGATGTAGTAACCGTATCGACTCGATCTTCATAGCCATGCGTAGAACAAATATTGTCATAGTTATCAGCGTGAGTATTTAAATTATG
Source organism: Priestia sp. FSL W8-0524 (assembly GCF_038005965.1). Classification (NCBI taxonomy): domain Bacteria; kingdom Bacillati; phylum Bacillota; class Bacilli; order Caryophanales; family Bacillaceae; genus Priestia; species Priestia sp. FSL W8-0524. Next base: position 163,295 of record NZ_JBBOUG010000001.1, on the reverse strand, counting down.
ATTATAGCGATGAACACCCGCCTCGACTAGTTCGTGTGCTTGATCATCTGTTAAAAATCCTAGACAGGCACAGATTTTCAAGTCTGTCTTTTGACGAATTTCCTTTACCGCTCCCACTACGTGCGCTACTTCTTTATCAGTAGGGCGGCGGCCTGACGCTACGATACAATATGTACCTGCTTTTCTTTTTTGAGCTTCAAAAGCACCTTCTACAATTTTCTCTTTTGTTAACCACGCATACTTATCAATGGGCGCTTCTGATACAATCGACTGCGAACAATATCCACAGTCTTCTGGGCATAAACCCGATTTAGTATTAATAATCATATTAAGCTTTACTTTTTTTCCATAATGATGATGACGAATTAAGTACGCGGCATTCATGACCTCTAACACTTCTTCATCCGGTACATAAAGAAGTTGAAGCGCTTCTTTATATGTAATTTCTTTCCCTTTAATAATAGACTGAGCAAGTGCTTTCCAATCTCTTAAACTTGTGGTTTCCATCGATTCCCCTCCACTTTAGTAAACTAAAAAAATATAAAGTTAACAATTATAACTAAAAGTTACCATTATCACGCCTTTTATGTCAACACTTCATAAATAATAGTTAACTTAAAGAGGCTGGGACAAAAGTAGTTGAGCCCAAGTAAAAAACGAACCATTCATCAACCTGTTTGATGAGTGGTTCGTTTTTTTTTTGATGATGCATATCGTTTTATTTGTTTCGTTCCTTCTAGCAGTTGATTGGAGGGCAAGGCGAAGACTCCTGCGGGAAAAGCGGAACAGGTGAGACCCCGCAGGAGCGAAAGCGAAGCCTTGCACGGAAATCAATTGCGGTGTCATAAGCAGTCCAGCTCATGTATCTCATTTGTTCATCTTTCGATTGGATTTATTTCGTTATGTCCCAGCCTCTTTGCTTATTGCGCTTGCAGTGTGTAAATAACCGATACAAAGTCTCCAGATTTTTTATCGTATGCTTCAACACCCGGATATTCATGAGTTAGAGCAATTCCTGCGTACATGAGCTCATCTCCATAAGCTGTTTGGTCTGTTTCCATCACTGTATATTCATAATCAGGATGAAGCCCTTTTAGCTCAATGCGTTCATAAGAAGGATTTGATCTAGCTAATACTTGATAATAACCGATGATTGCCTGCTTTTGATCGGATGAAACAACCATCCAGCTCGTCACATTTCCATCTTGTTCAAACGGACTTTTTAATCGATAGAATCTTCCATTTTGAATAAGAGATCGGTATTTTTTATAATACTGAATTTGTTTTTTTACCGTTTCTTTTTCATCTTCTGTCATCAGCGTAACATCTAATTCATAACCGAATGCGCCAAAATACGCAACGTCTCCTCTTGTTTCTAGACTTGTTACTCTGCGTACTTGATGATTTGGTACGGCTGATACGTGTGCTCCCATTGAACTGATTGGATAAGCAAAAGACGTGCCGTACTGAATTTTCAGACGTTCAACCGCGTCCGTGTTATCGCTCGTCCAAGCTTGAGGAGCATAATAAAGCATTCCCGGATCAAATCTAGCGCCCCCGCTTGCACACGATTCAAATAAAATATCCGGAAACTTCTTTGTTAGTCGCTCATACAAATCATATACTCCTAAAATGTAGCGATGTACTACTTCAAACTGGCGATTCGCGGGTAGCCCAACAGATCCAATCTCCGTTATATTTCGGTTCATATCCCATTTTATATACGAGATAGGTGCTTCACTTAAAATAGCTTCCATTCGTTCATAAATATAATTCACTACTTCTTCTCGTGAAAAATCAAGCACATATTGATTTCGTCCATGAGACTGATGACGATTTGGCACATGAATCAACCAATCTGGATGCTTTTCATACAAGTTGCTTTGCTTTGAAATCATTTCAGGTTCAAACCATAATCCAAAGTCCATACCTAAATCCGTTACTTTTTGAGCCAATGATTTCATACCGCCCGGAAGCTTATTTTCATCTACAAACCAGTCTCCAAGAGAAGTTGTATCATCATTACGTTTACCAAACCAGCCGTCATCCAACACAAAAAGTTCAACGCCCAGCTTTTGTGCTTCTTTGGCAATGTGTACAATTTTCTCTTCGTTAAAATCAAAATACGTCGCTTCCCAGTTATTAATTAAAACTGGTCGCTCTAAATCCCGCCATTTTCCTCTAGCGAGACGCTTGCGATAAAGCTCATGATACTCTTGGCTAAGACCGTTTAGCCCGTTATTTGAATAAGCCAATACTAGTTCTGGTGATTGAAAAGTTTGTCCACTTTCTAGTCGCCACTGAAAATCAAAAGGATGAATACCCATCGTTATTCTTGATACATTATAGTGATCTACTTCCACTTGTCCAAGAAAGTTTCCGCTGTATACAAGACTAAAACCGTACGCTTCTCCACTGTGTTCAGTTGCAGCTGGATTCTTTAAAATTAAAAATGGGTTTTGCTGACTGCTGCTTGTACCTCTCGCACTAGAAATACTTTGAATACCCGGCTGAAGCATTCTTGTTTTCACGTGTCTCTCTCGAATCCAAGCACCGGAAAGCTGAACCATTTCATAGTTTGATGTGGGCAAATCAATGCTGCCGCTCATGATACGCAAAATATCGACTGGTTCTTCTCCTCTATGTTCAAATCGTGCGTGACGCGTAATAATATTTCGGTCTTCGTAAACGGTATACGTTAAAATAAGTGATGCATTGAGCAATTTATCAATCAGTTCAACTTCTACACTCGTGGCTTCACTCTCTTCTTCTACGTATGTAGCAGGTAAGCCGTTTAATGACTTCTTGCCCTTGTAAATTTTATGGTTATCGTATTCAAAATTGGTGACTCGGCTTCCGTTTTGCTGAAGAAGTTGGTAGGCTGGCTCTCTGAAGTCTGTTGTCCCATAAGAAGGATACTCTTGTTTGATTGTTTCAAGAGAAAATGCTAGTTCTCCTTCATAGACCGAAGCGCTAGCTCCTCTTGTTTCCACACGTAAAAAATGCTGAAAAGACGGACGGTGCTTAAGCTTTTTTCCATAGTATAAGTGACCAAGCTGCTCGTTTCTCAACACTGAAAAGATATAACTTACATCGCGGCCCTGCAGGTGAAACTCCTTTGTACGTTCATTAAATAAGATCCCCACTTTATCTCTCTCCTCACCATCAAATATCTAACGAGACATTTCCTTTTTCATCTATTGCCGTTGCATGCTCAACAGCAGATGCTAGATTAACCTCTTTTCTTTCATACCATTTCGCTAAATCTTTGAATAACTCTTCTGTTTCAATCATTCTTGTATCTACTCGCAGTTCAGTTTCGTAGCTATGAAGAGACCAAGTGCTTTCACTAAATAAGTTCATCTCCACATCTAGACACATTTCCTTCCAATTGGGGGCACACCGAATAGGGTGAAGTATGTCTGAACATGCAATAGTGTAGCGGTTAGAGCCATTTTTATTCATAAAACAATGAACAGAAGAGGTACTCACATCTCCCTGACTAGTTTGTATAGATTTATATAGCTGGATATCTAACAACGGAACGCTCCATTTTAACGCCATTTTTGGAAGACTTCTTTTTTTAATCGACTTGACCGTTAATTTAATAAAATAAACACCATCTTTTTTTGTTTCATCCAATACAACATGCACACCTGGTCCCTTGTTTATCTCCAAGTTTATATAGGGTGTAGCAATCACTTCCTTCATCTCCTTTATCATCATTATAAGTTTATACACCCGCAAAAATGTAACCGCATTCAAAAGTTTGTTTTCGTATTTATTACAAGTAGATCATACTAATCGAAAGCTTTTTTACTTTCTTTCATTTTATGTAAAATGCTTTCTAGACTCAATGGTAAAAATCAAAGTGAAAAAAAGCATTTTTTTGCTTTATCTAGTAATTAACTAAACGCTCTTTATCTCTTAGCGCGCAATTTTCTCTTCTTTTTCAAAAAAAGATGACAAATCTAACAATATAGTATAATAATAAATATTGCAGAATGATTATACACAGAAAGGATGACAAATATGAATCATGGACCTTCTCTTCTTAAACAACTAAAATTATGGCATATCGTCGTGATAGGATTAGGCTACATGGCACCCATGGCCGTTTTCGATACATTTGGCATTGTAACTGAATCCACAGATGGACATGTTTCAGGTGCTTATGCATTCACGTTGATTGCTATTTTATTCACAGCCATTAGTTATGGAAAAATGGTAAAAGCTTTTCCTGGAGCTGGTTCTTCTTATACATACGCACAGCAAGTAATGAATCCAAGCATTGGTTTTTTGGTAGGATGGACGGCTCTTCTTGATTATCTATTTCTACCGATGATTAATGCACTTTTGACAAATATTTACCTAAGCTCTCTGTTTCCAGGTGTTCCAAAAGCCGTATGGATTATCAGCTTTGTGGTCATCATGACCATAATGAATATTTTTAGCGTTCATTTAACCGTTTCTTTTGGTACGCTATTAGTTGCTTTTCAAATTTTAGTAGCTATCATCTTTATTATTTTAAGTGCTACAACTCAAGGGCAAGAGCTATCATTTAAACCGTTTATAAGTGAATCGGCTTCTATATCTCTTTTATTAAACGGAGCAGCTATTTTATGCTTTTCTTTTTTAGGGTTTGATGCTGTAACCACCATGGCTGAAGAAACACTTAAGCCTGAGAAAACCATTCCCAAAGGGATTCTCATTATTGCATGTACGGGAGGCGCCTTATTTATTACGGTTTCTTACTTTGCTCAGCTTCTTTTCCCTTCAGCCTCTTTGTTTCATGATTTAGAAGGTGCATCGGCTGAAATCGCTTATAAAATTGGCGGCCAGCTGTTTCAATCTATTTTTGTAGCAGCAGCCTTAACATCAACTATTGCTTCTGGACTTGTCTCACATATGAGTGCATCAAGACTTCTCTACGCAATTGGGAAAGATGGTTATCTGCCACGGAGAATTTTTGGCTATATTCACCCTAAAACAAAGACGCCTGTTTGGAACGTAGTCATTATTGGTGGTCTCTCTTTAATTTCACTAAGTCTGTCTCTTGAAAAAGCTACCTCTTTAATTAATTTTGGTGCTTTAATTGCGTTCAGTTCAGTTAACATAGCGGTTTTTATCCATTATTTTATTCAACAAAACAAACGATCTCTCAGTGGGTATATTTCATATGTACTTATGCCTTTACTCGGCAGTTTATTTTTATTTTTTATGTGGCTTAACTTAGAAAAAACATCCTTATTTATTGGTATTGTATGGAGTATAATTGGAATTATTTATTTACTGATTGCCAGACGAAAAAATACTATTACCATTCCTACTTTTCATTTTGATTAAGAAAATAGGCTTAACACACCTCGACATATTTCCCCAGAAATAATGTCGAAAAAAAGTAATTGAGACATAAACAAATCAATCCCATCTACACACGAACAAAAAGGTAAACGATCTAATATGAATCGCTCGTTACACCGCTGTTGATTTCCGTGCAAGGCTTTGCTTTCCGCGGGAGTCTTCGCCTTGCCCTCCAATCAACACCTAGAGGCAACTAAATACATGAAAGCTACATTTACTATATCAATAAAAAAATCCGAACGTATTTGATTCTCAACAAAGAATCAAACTCGTTCGGATTTTTTTTCAACTAAAATACTTTCATACCAGCCTATTTTTATTTTTTAGATTGTGAGACTTTTTCTAAAATGCGTCTTTTACGGTAAAGCATCATTCCAACTTCTCCTATATCGCTAATCGCTTGTTTGTTAATATACGCCCCAAATACCATCCCTGCTATAGGAATCATTTGAAATAGCTTTTTCCATCCCAAGTTGTCTCTATAGGTTAGAAACACTTCTCTCCAACCTTGGAGCTGCTGCAAGCTCTGCGTTCGATTGCCGCTTGCTAATTCTTCTAAAATCGCACGCTTTCCTACAATATCAGAGGATGAAAACTGCATGCATTTGACCATAAAAATGCGTTCCTCTTGCTCAGTGGGATCGTAACCATAAGAAACAGCCACTTCTTGCAGTGTCTTAAGTGTAAGTCCCAATACAAAAGGAATATCAATCGCCAGTGTGAAAATTCCACCTACTCCGGTTGTAGCTCCTTGCAGCTGCGCATTCTTTTTTCGGACTTCAATAAAATACTCCGCCAACTCATCCATTTCCTGCAGAGATAAATGCTGAATGTCCTCTATTGACAGCTGCTTATTTTCTTGTAATTTGGCTGATGCTTTCTCTAGGGTGGCAGACGTATTAGCTAAATACTGGCCTCCATTATCAACATACTTGGCAATTTCATCTAATAATTTTTCTATTTTTTGATGAATGAACTTTGGCGTTACTTTATCTAAAGCTGAAAAAGGCAAGCGAGCCAGCCGCTCCCAGAAAAAAAGTCCTTTTTGGTCTTTCTCCCACTTTTCAATTTTTCGCAATTCTATTCTCAATTGTTCATGCTCTGACATATCCTCACTCTTTTCCTCGATTTATCAGCTCTGTCCTACTTGTTTATTCCGCACATATTTAATGATAAAAAACAACGCAATTAAAACAACAATTCCGATTCCAATAGGCTGCATGTATTGAGACACAATCGGACCCACCTCTTTCCACTTAGGTCCTAACTTATATCCTAAATATACGTAAATAGCCGTTACTGGAAGCATCGCAACAAATGTGTAAATAGAAAACAGCCATACATTCATTTTTGCCATCCCGCATGGAAAAGAGATAGCCGTACGCACTCCTGGAATAAACCGTCCAAAAAAAGCGACCCCGCTGCCGTACTTATTAAAAAAGCGATCGGCAGCGTCAATTTCTTTTTCTTTCACCAAAAAATATTTTCCATATTTTAAAACTAGCGGTCGTCCACCGTAACGTCCCAGTGCATAAAGAGTCAACGGTCCACACACACCGCCTACTGTACCTGCAAGGATAGCCAGATACAAGTTCATATCACCTTGGTACACCCAATACCCTACTAAAGGTAAAACAAGCTCTGCGGGGACAAACTCAAACGTTAATGCTAAAATTACGCCAAAATAAGAGAGCTGTTTTAGCGCTTCAATTAAAGAAAGTAAAACCGACTCTAACAAAAATTCTCCTCCTCATGTCATTAAATCTAAGACTGCAAAACTATAATTTAGCCGATTGATAGATAAAAACCAACGCGACATAGTTTTTTCCTTTCCCTCTTTACGTATGACGTACTACAAAAGTTTCAATAAAAAAAGCGCTAGTTTTATCCAGCGCTTTTATAATTTAAAGTTAATTTGAATAATACCTACTTTACGAAGAGCATCGTATAAAATAACTAAAGCCGGTCCTAAAAACAACCCGACAAAACCTAAAAGTTTAAATCCAATGTACAAACTAACTAATGCAGCCAAAGGTGAAATACCCATATTTGTAGAAAATACTTTTGGTTCTACTACACGTCTTACTACCGTAATGACTCCAAATAGAATAAATAAGCCGATTGCTAATGAGTCATGTCCTTGAGTAAGAGCAAAAATCCCCCATGGAACGAGCACCGAGCCTGTCCCAAGAATTGGTAAGATATCGACAATTACAATTAATAAACTAAGAAGCGCGGTATACGGAACATCTAATAGCCAAAGTCCTACATAAGCCATTACAAACGTCATGACACTTAAAATAATTTGTGCCTTGATAAAACCAACCCCGGCTTGGATAAGCTGAGTGATGACAACTTGTAGCTTATATTTCGTTTCTTCTGTTAAGAAAGACTTAATTTTATTTTTAATAGCAGGCAGCTCAAGGCTGATAAATACAAGCGCTACTAAATAAATAAGAAACTCTAGTAGAAACCCAGGAACAGTTGCGGCAAAGCTAATGATGATTTCTACCGTACTTTTTAATAGAGAATCTAATGAATTTACGGTTTTTTCAAGCGTGCGCTCGATAGAAGAAATCACTTCCGTAGGAAGAGCGTTTGAATAGTACTTCCACTTAATAATAGTTGGATAAATTGCGGTTTCATAGATTTCTTTTACAAAGGAAGGCGCTATTTTTGAAAGAGCTACCACTTGCGTAACGATTGTCCGAACAATAAAAAATCCAATAAGTATGAGCGAAACAACATATAAAATGAAGGTCATAAGCACTGCGTAGACTCTCTTCATTTTAAAAGATTGATGTAATTTTTGAACAATACCCTCAAGTGCTAATGCTGTTAATAAAGCAAACACAATCGGTAAACTGTAAGGGATTAACAAACATACGATTACTATCGAGGCGATGACCCATATTCGCTTTTTCCACATACTCTACTATCCCCCAACTAGCTAAGCTATCTCTATATTTACTGATAAAGAAAGGAACCAGTGACTGCTTTATGTAAGAATAAAATTTGGATATTTTTATACCTGATGTTACATATTATAGGGTCAATTCCCATAATAATAAAGGAATTATTATGAAAAAAGCTACTTATTCTAATTTTTTGAATAGAATAAGTAGCTTTTAAATTTATAAATTAGCCGGCTCTCATGACCTCTGTACCTTTTTTAGGGTCAAATTTGCCTTCAGATTTAGACATTACAATTGCTGCTAGTGTGTTTCCTACTAAGTTAACAACCGTACGTGCCATATCCATGATTCTGTCTACTCCCGCAATGAAGGCTAATCCTTCTGCCGGAACGCCGATTGTTCCAAGAGTAGCTAGTAATACAACAAATGATGTTCCTGGCACTGCAGCCATTCCTTTAGATGTAACCATCAATACAAGAATGAGCGTCAGCTGTTGAACGATTGTTAAATCAATACCATACACTTGCGCTAAGAATAACGCTGCAATGGCTTGATAAAGAACAGAACCATCTAGGTTAAAGGTATAACCAATTGGTACAACGAACGATACGATAGCTTTTGGACAGCCCATCTTTTCAAGTTTTTCCATAATTCGCGGAAGAACTGTCTCAGAACTAGATGTACTGTATGCTAACAACAGTTCATCTTTCATATAGCGGAATAAGTGGAAAATGTTAATTCCTGCCCATTTCGCAATTCCTCCTAATACAACAAGTAGGAAGAAAATTAACGCTAAGTAAACTAAGATAACAAGCTTTCCTAATGAAAGAAGTGACTCTAAACCGAATTTCGAAACTGTTACACCAATTAAAGCAAATACTCCAATCGGAGCCACTTTCATTACTAGGTTTACCACGTGAAACATTGCGTGAGAAACGCCGTCAAAGAATTGAACAACAGGCTTTCCTCTTTCTCCAATTGCCGCTACTCCAAGTGCGAACAATACTGTAAAGAAGATAATTGCTAGCATGTCCCCTTCAACAATTGACTGGAAAAAGTTTGTCGGAACAATGTGTAAGAACGTTTCAGCCACTGACTTTCCTTCTTGCTGTTCGGATGTTTCAACGTATTGTGAAATATCACTCTTCTGTGCTGAATGAATGTCTACACCTTGTCCAGGGTGAAAAATATTAGCAATCAATACACCGATTACAATTGCGAAAGTTGTAATAATTTCAAAATAGAGAATGGTTTTAACGCCCAGCTTTCCGACCTGTTTACCGCTACCTGCTCCTGCAACTCCAACGACTAAACTTGAGATAACAATTGGAATAACAATCATCTTAATCAATCTTAAGAACAAGTCTCCCAGCGGCTGCAGGTATGTTACTACACGCGGATCGTTAAACCAAATTACTCCTACAAGAACACCGAGGATTAAACCGGTAAAAATCTGCGTAGCCAAACCAAAACGAATTTTTTTCATAGATGTACCTCCCCAAAGATGTATGACATTTGTATATACTTTTCTGAAAAAACAAAAAAAGACTATTCTTAAGAAAGAACAGCCTTTTACTTACGCTATTTTGGGCTCTTTCTCTCAATAAAGCAAACGAGGTTAACTGTCGGATTCGGAATTGAGAGTTTCCTACCTTTTGTAAGGATTCACCCCAAGGCAGCTTTACTGCCGATAATGATTCCCCCGCTCTATACGATTAAGCTTATTATTCAATTTTTATAAAATTAAAACGATCTATACGTTGTCATACGTTTTTTACAGTCAATAAAACTAAACAGAAGTCTTACTTTTACTTAACTTTATACTGCACAAATATTAATTTACTATTTTTCGACACGTTTTGTCAATACCCATGTTTATAAAACGCTTTCAAAAGACAATAATATATATTTATGCAAAAAAGCTATTGCAATGTTGCAATAGCTTTTTCTTGCTTTTTAAGTCTTTATTAGAAGTTTAAATGGCTATAAAATACGCTTATTTATTTTATAAAAATACAAAATATAGAATAGCCGCTAAGACAATTCGATAAATGGCAAACGGAACTAATTTAATGCGGTTGATTAATTTTAAGAAAAAGCGAATCGATATAAGCGCAAAAATAAAGGCGCTGATAAAACCAGCAATAAAAAACGGTAGTGCATCTGATGTGAAATACTGCCAGTTTTTAACCAATGAAAGTCCACTTGCTCCTGCCATAATTGGCACTGCCATAATAAATGTAAAATCTGCGGCTGCCTTATGGCTCATTCCAAGAAGAACCCCTCCTGAAATCGTTGAGCCTGAACGAGAAAAACCTGGCCAAAGAGCAATACATTGAAACAGTCCTATACCTAGTGCTTGTCCATAAGACATTTGGTCCACCGTCTCTACACGCGGACGTTTAGGTCCAAACAAATCTGCTAGAATCATTAATACAGCTCCGACCACTAAGCCAATTAGCACCGTATTTAAAGAAAACAAATGTTCATCAATGTAATCATCAAACAAAAGTCCTAACACTCCTGCGGGTAACAAACCAACAATTACCTGCATTAAATTTAAGCGATTTGTCGGTCCAATTGCAGCAGCTGGTTTTTTTCCCAATCCTAATAAATTAATAAAACGATCTTTAAAAATAACAACTACTGCTAAGATCGACCCTAGCTGAATAACAATCTTAAATGTATTAGCTACTGGAGATGAAAATAATTCTTTTGAATTTAACCACAGGTCATCCACAATAATCATATGCCCAGTTGACGAAACGGGAGCAAACTCTGTTAAACCTTCTACAATCCCTAAAATGATTGCTACAATAATTTCCCACATAAAGCTATGTACCTTGCCTTTCTTTCAAATTAATAAGCTTATCGCTTCGTTTTACATGCTCAACTATTTTCCTATTTTGACACTTGCTTTTTTATCATAATTGTTAAAACTATGAAATACAATGTGTATTTGCAAAAAGATAAGAATCTTTAATAATTTGTAATAAAAAGCTTACATGCTACAACCAAAAAACACGATATCAGCTTTTATTTATTTTAAAAAGCAGTCACCATGTTCAGTATAAATTCTGGTCCCTTAGCTAAAAATGAATCATCTAGACTATTTTTCTTTAGTGTGAAAAAATGACTAAATCATTATGTTTTTTCCATCCCCCTTTACTGTCATCTATCATTTTAATCCAATAGGGCTGACTTATACGACATATCCCCTAAGTAATTTGAAACTTTTTTCTCTCTTTTCTCGTATATAGTAGTATCTTTTTTAGGAGGCTTTTTACTATGAATGGAAATGTACGTACAATGAAATGGGTCACTGCTGGGTATGAAGCCTTGCTGGGAATTCCTTTAATTGGCGCGGGGATTGTTATGGGCTTTAGCTATACTCCTCTTTTTATTGGATTTATTCTTCATGCTATCACACTCATTTTAGCTAATAGACGAGGGTTATCTGCTTATGGAAACATACTAGGGCTTGTTACCTCACTGGTTGCTTGGATTCCATTTTTGGGATTTATCATGCATATTATTACAGCTATTGTGATTGCAATCGATGCTGCTAGACAACGCTAATTGTCTAGCTTTTTTTATTTAAGGGTTGATTTTTTACCGAATGATGGTAAACTTAAGCCGTAAATTGAATAATTTGAATGTTATTTCTACTAGGGGTGTCTGATAGCTCAGACTGAGAGAAGAGTGCAATAAAACTCTTTAACCCTTTGAACCTGATTTGGGTTATACCAGCGGAGGGAAGTAGTCTTGAAAAGAATAGTATATGTTTATTCTTTTTTTGCCTATTCCATCGGGTTCTGTCTATCACAGAACCCGATTTTTTTATGGTTCGGTATAGCTACACTTTATGCGAAACCGGAGGAATATGTAATGTCAAAACAAAATGTATCAGTTTCTATGAAAAAGCCTTTTCCAAACAGTCACAAAGTATATGTCCAAGGATCCAGACAAGACCTTAAAGTACCTATGCGTGAAATTCATCAGTCTCCTACTACAGGGTCTTTTGGTGAAGAAGAAAATAGTCCCGTACGTGTATACGACACGAGCGGTGTTTATACAGATCCCTCTTATGAAATTAATTTACAAAAAGGATTACCAGCTCTGCGCGAAAAGTGGATTGCAGAACGAAACGATGTAGAAACATATCAAGGCCGTACGGTTCAGCCACAGGATAACGGTTATTATGACGGTGATCCAAGAGATCAGTACGAGCGCTTTATCACTAAACGTTTACCTTTGCGCGCGAAAAAAAATCAAAATGTAACGCAAATGCACTATGCGAAAAAAGGAGTCATCACGCCCGAAATGGAATTTATCGCTATTCGTGAACAGATGAATCCTGAAATTGTGCGTGAAGAAGTAGCAAGAGGACGTGCGATTATCCCTAATAATATCAATCACCCTGAGAGCGAACCGATGATTATCGGCCGCAAATTCCATGTGAAAATTAATGCTAATATCGGAAATTCAGCTATTCGTTCAGCTATTGAAGATGAAGTAGAAAAAATGACATGGGCAACGCGTTGGGGAGCCGATACAATTATGGATCTATCAACAGGAAAGGATATCCACACAACACGCGAATGGATTATCCGCAACTCGCCTGTTCCTGTAGGGACCGTTCCTATTTACCAAGCGCTTGAAAAAGTAAAAGGCGTAGCAGAAGATCTAACGTGGGAAGCATACCGCGATACATTAATTGAACAAGCAGAACAAGGTGTTGATTACTTTACTATTCACGCAGGTGTTCTTTTACGTTATATTCCTCTGACAGCGAAACGTACGACAGGTATTGTTTCACGCGGAGGATCCATCTTGGCGCAGTGGTGTTTAGCTCATCATGAAGAGAACTTTTTATATACTCGCTTTGAAGAAATCTGTGAAATCTGTAAAGCATACGATATTGCTATTTCGCTTGGCGATGGGCTACGTCCTGGTTCCATTGCAGATGCTAATGATGAGGCACAGTTCGGTGAATTAGAAACGCTTGGTGAATTAACTAAAATTGCTTGGAAACACGATGTTCAAGTTATGATTGAAGGTCCTGGACATGTTCCAATGCATCTCATCAAAGAAAACGTAGATAAACAAATGGAAATATGCCAGGAAGCCCCCTTCTATACTCTTGGACCGCTTACAACCGACATCGCTCCAGGCTATGACCATATTACATCAGGTATTGGTGCTGCAATGATTGGCTGGTTTGGGACAGCTATGCTTTGCTACGTAACGCCAAAAGAACATTTAGGACTCCCGAATAAAGAAGACGTTCGCGAAGGCGTTATCACCTATAAAATTGCTGCGCATGCTGCTGACCTAGCAAAAGGCCATCCAGGAGCACAAAAACGCGATAATGCTCTGTCTAAAGCAAGATTTGAATTTAGATGGAATGATCAATTTAACCTGTCACTAGATCCAGAGCGCGCAAAAGAATATCACGATGAAACACTTCCCGCTGAAGGTGCTAAAACAGCCCATTTCTGTTCAATGTGTGGACCTAAATTCTGTTCGATGCGTATTTCTCAAGATATTCGTAACATGGCTCAAGAAAATGAAAAAGATGTAAACGAAGTAAGAAAAGAAGGAATGAAAGAAAAAGCTAAAGAGTTTGTTAACAGTGGTTCAAATATCTATCAATAATGAAGTAGAACAGCTTAAAAAACAAATTAAGCAGCTTGAAGGAAAGTTATTATTTGTTCAGCAAAATTGTCAGCACATTATCGTTGAATCCTCACATTCTTCCGTAAGACGCTGCATTAAGTGTTTCTATCAACAAGATGCAAAAAGGACTTCGTAAAGAAGTCCTTTCATCTTTTTTTGAAACGTGCTTTCAGCATGTTCTTAATCCAATATAGTATTTTAATAATAACCCAGCCTATAAATGTACCTAGCGTGTTCAAAAAGATATCATCAATATCAAATACTCGTTCCGTTAGCTTGTACTGTAAAATTTCAATCAGAAAACTGATTAAGAAACCCGTCGTAAAGACTTGAATAAAACCGTCAAACCACTTCATAAACAACGGAATAAACATTCCAAGCGGCGCAAACATCACGATATTTCCCAGTATATTTGTCAGAGTGAGCATTATATTACCGCTGTCCCACATCAGACGGATTGTACTAAATAAATCCAAGTTCATTGCTTTTCCGTAAACATGTTCGTTTTCCCGTATGAGAGTAGCATAAATGACCACTGCCGTATACGCAATAAATAGAGTGAACATGACTTTTTTAACAATTGACCTGATGCTTACATTCACTTCAACATCACCTTCTTTGACTCCCAAAACCATTTATTATTATCTATATGTACCCGTCCACTGCTTTCATTCGTAGTGAATGCATTTATATGCTTTTTTATCCTATCACATCAATAAATAAATACAATTCCCTTTTTGTTATTTTGTAAACTAAAATTTTTTCAATTAAAAAAGCCACGCTTTTCGCATGACTTTTGTTAATTAATAACTCCACGATGGATAATTTCCACTTGTACTTTCGGATTAATCGAGATGTTTTTATAGTCCTGTCTCCATTTAAGCCTTTTCCATATACTCGGATGATAAGCAGCTACTTCTCTTCCTATTTCAAGAAAATCACAGTTAGCTTTTTGCAGCTTTTCAACTACTTTTTCAGCTTTCTTTTGTAGAATCTTTTCAATTTCTTTCTGTACGTTTTTTGTTAATGCAGGAGATGACATTTCATTTTTAGTAAATTCATTAATACTTACTTTTATATTTAGCGGTATGATTACTTTTGCTCCGTGCACCGCATCAGGTTTAACGTGCATTTTTGCTTTAGCATCTGACACATCATACGATACTACATACTGTTGATCATGTATGGTAATTTTGTGACTCATAATCATATATTTGTCTTTTTGATTTCCTAATAAAAGAAGCGCCTTAGATTCATCGGAATTTAATGTAATACCTGAAAATTTATCTTCATTAAACAAAGC
This sequence comes from Priestia sp. FSL W8-0524, assembly GCF_038005965.1. Taxonomy (NCBI): domain Bacteria; kingdom Bacillati; phylum Bacillota; class Bacilli; order Caryophanales; family Bacillaceae; genus Priestia; species Priestia sp. FSL W8-0524. The sequence continues at coordinate 148,034 of NZ_JBBOUG010000001.1, read as the reverse complement.
TGTACCGATTACATCAACGGTCTTATTTTCAGTATTTAATTTCATATAAGGAAGAGCTAGCCCTTTTCCTTCATCAAACAACACGGTACAAAGTGACTGAAGAGTTTCAATTGGCACTAAGGAATTGACTTCAGCCGTATGGACAACTCCGTCTAAATATTCTCCAATTAGCTCTTCTCCTACTTGCTGTAGCTCAACTATCGTACTCGGTTTCCCTTCTACAATGACATACTTAGCCGTTAGAGGACTTTCCGGTGTGCGATATAAGACGTCTGATAATTCTAGTATACCTTCTTTAGCTAATCGATCTTCAAATAAGATTATTCTCTTTTTGGCAGACATAACAATTCCAGAAACCTGCTGGTTAATTTTTGTTCGATCATCTCGAGGTGAATCCCCTGCTACATGATAAGTTTTATTTACTAAAATCCCTTCTTTAGACGTATATGAGCGGATAGCAATAGTAGAAAGCACCTTATTTCCTTTCTTTTTTTCATAAGCTACCGTAGACAAAAACATCGTATCTTTTAACATTTTTTGATCCCAGCACCCCGTTAGAAAACTTAAAACTAAACATATGCTCATTATCTTGATCAGTTTATCCTTCATTTTTTACAGTTCCTTTTCTAATCCATGACAGTAATAGCAAACAGATAGGAATACAGAAAATGAATACGTAAATTAAATAATTAGTTGTTTGAGACAAAGCTGCGACAAGCTGATCCGTTTTTGAAAAATAAATGGAAAGACCTGTTACAAATATCAATACAATTGGAACAAATGGACGGTGAGTTTTCTTTTTGAAGATTTCCTGCATGCCTACACTTGAAATATATACATATATAATAAGGGACGTAATAACAGAAATGATCCAAAAAGTAATAAAAACCAAATCGATTCGTTCGATAACTGAGTTTTGCGTCGCCTTCAAAATATATAAAACCGGTTCTGGTACAATTAAAATTTCATCTGGGCTAAAAAACATATAACAAGCAATGATAATATACACATATAAAATCGTAACGATACAATTACTAAGCATGACCATTTTTAAAGTCGTCGTAGACTTTGCTTTTACAAACGGTGCTAAAATTAAAATAGCTTCAAAACCTAACATTGAGATACTTCCTTCTTTTGACGCCAGCAAAATATTTTGAATACCGCTGTGCCCAATCGGAAATAGATACCGGACATCGGCCTCTTTATAAGCATTTGACACCAATAATACCAAAATAATTAAAAATACAGATACAATAGTAAAAAAACGCCCTATATTGCGTACATTCTCTTTTGCAAAATATAACGCAATAACAACTAATAAAAAGACAAGAACATAAGCTGGCGTCAAGTGATAAAGCCAGCGCTTTAACACGTTTACATATAAAACCGTAATGACACTTGAGACAATAATGTAATAAAACACGTATCCTATATTCAAAAAATTACCTAACCACTTACCAAGCAGCTTGCTAGTCATCTGATACAGCGTTAAACCTGGCAAACGATGCGTTAATCCCCAGTGGAATAATGTAATGACTTGAATAATACAACCGCTCATTAACATGGAAATCCAGCCGTCCGTATGCGCCGTTTTAAATAAGTTATAAGGTAACCCTAAAACACCAATCCCAATTTGAGTTTGTAAGATGATAAAGAACAGCTGACTGGCTGAAATACTATTTTTATTCATTTGAATCCCAATTCCTTATCGCTTTTTGACGTTTACGTTTTTGAGGCTTAGCATTAGCAGGCCTTTCATTCAAATAAAGCTGATGCATCCTTACAAAGACATCCTTTAAGCCGGAAAATCTAAATGGAGCAAAAGGAATTAAGTAAGGCATCGTAATGGACTCTAAAATAACTAAATGCATAACGATGAGCACTAGTACAAAAACAATACCCAAATAGCCAAAAACGGCTGCTCCGATCATCATAGGAAAACTTAAAATTCGCAGCGTTGTGCTCATTTCGTTTGATGGCACAACAAAGGAAGAAACGGCTGTTAGAGCAATAACAATAATCATCATATTTGAAACTAAACTCGCTTCAACAATTGCTGTGCCGATAACTAATCCTCCAACTACCCCGATGGTTTGAGCAATGGATGAAGGCAGCCTGAGCGATGCTTCTTTTAATAGTTCCAATATCAATACCATAATAAATGCCTCTACTATCGGAGGAAACGGAACGTTCTCAAGAGATCCTTTTACCGTAAATACTAAGTCCAAAGGAATTAACTCGTAATGAAAAGAAATCGTTGCAATATAAATCGCAGGTAAACTCATGGCAACAAAAAAACTGAACACGCGTAAAAGTCGAAAAAATGAGCCATAAAGTGCACGCGTATTGTAATCTTCAGGCGATTGATAAAAAGTAAAAAAGTTAACAGGAGCAATTAACGCAGAACTATTTCCATTTGTTAAAACGGCCATTCTGCCTTCTAACAGGTTACCCATTACCCGGTCCGGCCTTTCTGTGTTCAACAGCTGAGGAAAGGGTGAAAGAGGCGAATCTTCTAAAGCCTCTTCAATGATGCTCCCACTATCTACTCCATCCACTTCAATTTGTTTGATACGATCAATAATCATATTACAAATTTCTGCGTTTGCTATATTTTTCAAATATAAAACTGCCACTCGAGTGCGTGAAATACTGCCTACTTCGATATAGCGTACAATAAGGCTTCCATCTAAAAATTTTTGCCTCATCATGTTTAGATTTTTGTCCAAGCTCTCGACAAAACTTTCCTGTGAACCCCTAATCACTTTTTCATTCAGCGCTTGATTAACTTCTCTTGTAGCCGTTTTGGTAGAGTCAATTGCATAAACAAACGAATCATTCTCAATTAGTAGAATAGACGCACCTCGGCTCATTAAACTAATCATTTCATCCAAATCTTTTGTAGGAGTAATCGAAGCGGCCTGTATGACTTCTTTTATCTCTCCTTCTTTTTCTATTAATAAAGGTTTGATAACATGATCGTTTAGCTTCATTGAATCCATAAGAGGGACAAAATAGACTAAAAGTGCACTCTGGTGATTAAATTTCAGCTGTCTTTTCCCTATATCGTTTGAATAATCTAACCGTTCTTCAAGTTCTTTTACAATTTCTTCTATGTTTTTACCAGGTTCAATTTCTGCTTTTTCTTCTGCTTCAAGGGAGTTAGGACTTTTTTTCCATTTAGATCTTCGTTTGATTAACAGTGCCACTCACCTGCCTCGATGTCTCTTGTTAATATTCATTGTTTCTAAAAAAATAAATAGTATGTAAAAAAAATGCAAAAAGACGCAGCGAAAAATTTTCGCTGCGTCTTTTTAATCTGGATAATAAGGATTCAAATGGATTAATACTTCCTGAATATTATCATGCTTTTTCATAAGTGTAGCTTTGATTTCTCGTCCTAAATCATGACCTTCCTTAATTGTTTTAAAGTGGTCAATTGAAATACGTACATCCACTAATATGTAATGGCCATGTTCTCTTGCTCGAACGCGATCAATCCGCTTCACATCTTCAAATTCATAAATACTTTCTTCAAGTTCTTTCAGTAGCTCTTCATCAATATTGCCTTCCATTAAGATTTGAAAAGACTCTCCCATCATTTGTCTGGCAATGTTAAAAATTAAATAAGCAACAAAGATACTTGCTATTTTATCTCCGTATAACAGCAGTTGAACATCCATTTTATCACCAATAATGGATAATAAAACACCAATTGCCGCTGCAATAGAAGCAACAATATCTGCTTTATGATCAAATGCAATTGCCTCAATTGCCTTACTGTGGTGCTGCTTGGCTACGTTTAAAGAATAACGGTACAATAATACCTTTGCTATGTATGAAATAACAGCAATCCACATGGCTAAAATATTTGGAGATTCAACCGGATGGAATAAACCAACGACTCCTTCAAATACCACATAAAATGATACAAGCAATAAAATAATTCCTACAATTCCTGAGACAATTACTTCTGCTTTTCCATGCCCGTATGGATGATCATCATCTGCTGGCTTATTTGCTACTCGTATAACCAACAAGACAATAATAGAGGCAAATACGTCCGCTGCAGAGTGAATACCATCAGCAAATACGGCATCACTATTCCCAATCCATCCTACTATTACTTTTCCTAGCGTAAGGGCAATATTGCTCCATACGCTAATCCATGCTACTTTTTTCGCAATGGACTCCCTTATACTATTATTCATTTGCACACCTCGACTTACTTCTTGAAAAATCAGCTTTTTTATCTTATCACTGTTCATTCAAGTGGGTCTAGAGCAACCTATTTTCATTTAGCTATATATGTTTCAGCACCGCAAAATTACTGATAATCCACAACATATCTTTCTTATTTCTCTGCCAACTTCTTACGATCAGTTGCCATTGGAGGTTCTTCCATCCACCCTTGCTCAATCATAATTCGAATTCCATCTTTTCCGTACTTCCCTATACGCCCAATTAGCTGAGAAAATTCTACTGCTACATCCGAACGGAAGGCCATAGACAAACCAGCACCGCAGTTATCAATAGCGATCGTCACCGCTGTAGAAGTATGATACATCATCAGCTTATCTGAAAACGGTGAAATCGTTGAGTTGGTTACATATGCATCAAGCAGCCTCGGACTTGGTAAATCAGCTTCAGACAGTAACTCAGTGAAGTGCTTGATTTGCTTACTTGCAAGCTTGACTCCATCAAAAAAATAAGAGCGTAATTTTTGTGTGGTAGCTACTTGACTAAAGGCCAGCATCAGCGTTTTACCTAATACATTTGTATTAACAATTTCTTGAATAGCGGTAACCTCTAAAGAAGTTAAAGGATGCATTTGAGAGAAAAATGGTGATATAAATGTTTTTTCGTCCACAAAATTCACTTTTACAGGATAAGGAATAACCGGAGGTCTCATCAGCATGCTTTTTCTTAAAATAACGTGGTTAGAATTCTCTAAAAGAATGTCGCTTTCTTTTACGCATCGAGATAGGTGGTCATAAATATCTTGCCTTCTCACTGCGCTTAGCGCTCTGGCATATTTCTTCATACCTCCAATGGCCATTTCGTTTACATAAATAGCCATAAAAATATCATCGAATAAAGCAGGAACTCCTTTGTTCACATCTTGTTCCCCAAACCCTACTGGAATTGGAATTTTTTCTGAACTGAATAATTCCGTCAATTCGTCTACATGAGTTTGTGAAAACTGATGTGCTTTTTTTAAAAGTTCCTTAATCTCTGGATCTTTTACAACAGATAGAAAATATCCAAGAACGCATACATACAGCGTATCGCCTAAATATTGCGCCCATAAGTAACCTAACTCGGCTGCATTCAACCGCTGATTTTGTTGATGTTTTTGCATTTCACTCTTTATATTTTCGTTCATTCACTTATTCTCCTTTTGGATAAAGTCGTACTTTTACTATCTCCAAAGAAGCGCTGAATAAACCGCATAAAAAAGACCTAGATAACAAGTCTAGGCCTTTTAGGTTATGCATATTTTTGGTCTTCGGTCTCTTTTCTAAAAAAGCTTTTCATCGCATGAAAAACGTCTGATTTTTGTTTTAAAATAAAGTGTCTAAAGCTTTCGTCTTGAATGTTTTTGTACGCAGACATTAAAGTGGAATGTCGATTGTACTGATTCACTTCCCCATACCCAAACATATTTGACACTTTCATTAATTCATTTACTAACTTTACACACCTTGCGTTATCTGAAGTTAAGTTATCACCATCTGAAAAATGAAACGGGTAAATATTATAACGGCTCGGATCATACTTTTGGTTAATTAATTCAAGCGCTTTTCGGTAAGCAGATGAGCAGATGGTTCCTCCACTTTCTCCTTTGGAGAAGAAGTCTTCTTCTGACACTACTTTTGCCTCTGTATGATGCGCAATAAATTCAATTTCCACCGTTTCGTATTTCGTACGTAAAAAGCGTGTCATCCAAAAGAAAAAGCTTCGTGCCATATATTTTTCCCATATGCCCATCGAACCGCTCGTATCCATCATAGCTAAAACGACTGCTTTCGATTCTGGCTTTATAACTTCATTCCACGTTTTAAATTTTAAATCCTCCGGATAAATAGGATGAAAAGCAGGCTTTCCTGTCATTGCGTTTCGCTTATAAGCGCTCATCATCGTTCGTTTTTTATCAATATTCCCCATCAAACCTGTACGTCGTATATCATTAAATTCAATGTGTTCCACAACAATTTGATCAGATTCTTTTCGCTGAAGATTAGGCAGTTCTAATTGAGCAAATAAAGCCTCTTGAAGTTCCATGAGGGACACTTCCGCTTCAAAGTAGTCTTCTCCAGCCTGGTCACCTGCTCCTTGACCTTTTCCTGCTCCTTTTTGACCATCTCCAGCAGATCCGTCACGTGCTACTACATCCCCAACTTTACTGTCTCCATCACCTTGACCCACATGTTTGTTTTTATCATAATTGTACCGAATTCGATATTCATCCAATGATTTGATCGGGATTTTAACAACTTCTCTTCCATTGGACATCACGATATTTTCTTCTGTAATTAAGTCCGGTAAATTATTTTTAATGGCTTCTTTAATTTTTTCTTGATGTCTTTTTTGATCATCGTGGCCTTTACGATGGAGGGACCAGTCTTCTTTTGAGACAGCAAAACTTTTATCTACTTCTTTTCCCACGCTATTCCCCTCCTTATTTAAAAAACACCTGCACGTTTTTACTCGGCATGCATAAGCTATACCGAAAGTTTCTGACAAATACCTTTAGTTCAAAGGTTGGTTACTCTTATCCTATGCGCAAGAATGGTATACTTGCTAACTAATTCTTTTACTATTAACTATTCATTTTATAGTGTCTAGTGTCATGTATATGTTTATGACTTATCATATGATGGTTAAGTGCAATGCGTACTACACACTAGCCTAATTATGCAGAGTTTATTTTAAGAGATAAGAAAAACATGGCACAGATCGGAAGTGCCATGTTTTCTTGTTAGTACTGAGTTATCGATTTAACAAACTTCCTACATAGCGCAGCAGTTCATTAGCAGATACTGAATTGTATCCATGCTCATCAATCAATCGAGCCACTACTTCATTTACTTTCTTCAGCTGCTGCTCATCTGGTGTTTTAGTGGACGTTGTAATTTTCACTACGTCTTTTAAATCTGCAAACAGTTTTTTCTGAATCGCTTCACGTAAGCGTTCATGAGAATTATAGTCAAATCGTTTTCCTTTACGTGCATAAGCGGAAATACGAATTAAGATTTCTTCGCGGAATGCTTTTTTCGCATTTTCTGAAATACCAATTTGTTCTTCAATTGAACGCATTAATTTATCATCTGGATTTAACTCTTCTCCTGTTAACGGATCACGAAGCTTATTTTTGTTGCAGTATGCTTCGACATTATCTAAATAATTATCCATTAATGTTTTAGCAGACTCTTCGTAAGAATAAACGAACGCTTTTTGCACTTCTTTTTTAGCAATTTCATCATATTCTTTACGCGCCAGAGAAATATAATTCAGGTAACGCTCTCGGTCCTCAGCAGAAATAGACGCATGCTGTGCTAACCCTTCCTTCAATGAACGCAGTACATCTAATGCATTGATTGATTTAATATCTTTTCGAATGATGGTAGATGAAATGCGGTTAATGACATAACGCGGATCAATACCGCTCATTCCTTCATCCGTATACTCTTTTTGTAACTCTTCTACGTCTGCATCGTTATAGCCTTCTACAGATTGACCGTCGTATAAGCGCATTTTCTTTAACAAATCGATATCGCCTTTTTTAGGCTCTTTTAATCTTGTTAACGTAGTAAAGATAGACGCAATACGTAGCGTATGAGGGGCAATATGAACATCTGATACGTCACTTTCACGAATCATTTTGTCATAAATTTTTTCCTCATCACTCACTTTTAAGTTATATGGAACAGGCATTACAATAATTCGTGAATGCAAAGCTTCATTTTTCTTATTGGAAATAAACGAGCGATACTCTGTTTCATTTGTATGCGCTACGATTAATTCATCTGCACTAATTAAAGCAAATCTTCCTGCTTTAAAGTTTCCTTCTTGGGTTAAAGAGAGTAAATGCCATAAAAATTTCTCGTCACATTTTAACATCTCTTGGAACTCCATCATTCCCCGGTTTGCTTTATTAAGCTCTCCGTCAAAGCGGTAAGCGCGCGGATCTGACTCAGATCCATACTCTGCAATTGTTGAAAAGTCAATGCTTCCTGTTAGGTCAGCAATGTCTTGAGATTTCGGATCAGAAGGACTGAACGTTCCAATTCCAGTTCGTTTGTCCTCTGAGAAGAAAATGCGTTCGATGATGACGTCTTCAATTCTGCCTCCATACTCTTCCTCTAATCGCATTGTATTTAAAGGAGATAAGTTTCCTTCAATTCGGATACCATACTCTTCAAAGAAGTCTTTACGTAAATGATGTGGAATTAAATGCAGCGGATCTTCATGCATTGGGCATCCTTTAATAGCGTAAACAGCTCCTCGATCAGTAAGCGAATAAGCTTCAAGCCCTCTTTTTAACATGGTCACTAGCGTCGATTTACCACCACTTACTGGACCCATTAAAAGTAAAATACGTTTACGAACATCTAAACGCTTTGCAGCTGGGTGAAAATATTCTTCCACCAAGCGTTCTAGCGAATCTTCAAGTCCAAACATTTGTCCACTGAAAAATTTATAATGTCTTTTACCATTTACCTCTTCAATTCCTGCATCCTTTATCATGTTGTATACTCTAGAGTGTGCAGGCTGAGCAATTAAAGGCTCATCTTTAATCAGCTTTAGGTACTCTTCAAATGTCCCTTCCCACTTAAGACGATTCTCTTCTTCGCGGTATCTTTCAACTTTCTTTAATATATCCATTAAAGGACCTCCCCTACTAGTTATGGTGCTAGTGAACAAGATTAATACAATCTATGCAGCAAAATGTTTGAACATGCTTTTTAAATTGTAAAATTCAGAAATTTGTCCTTGCTAGGCATTCACAGTGAAGTATTTATTAGCTATAATAAAAGAGTAAGAAGGAACGGTTAAATTTTATTAGAGAACTTACGTCTCTAGAAGAGTTATTTTGTCATTATTATCATCATGAGATATGGGAAGTCGGTTTTAACTGCAGTAGCTGTATAATCCTTTTAATTAGATTGAGGAGGAAAATCAATGCGCTTACTTTTAGTATTAGGAGTAACAATTGCTTTTTTAGCATCCATCTTCAGAGCGGGATACAATGATAAACCGGGTGTTAAAAAATAACCACTACATATCATCGTCGACATAAATAAAAAAGCGAGGTTCAAATTTTATTGAACCTCGCTTTTTATTTAAGATAAACCAGCGTAATTTTGTTGACGCAGCGCTTCATAGATTAAAATAGCTGCTGTATTAGATAAATTTAAAGAACGAACATTTTCTGTCATCGGTAAACGAAGACATCTTTCCATGTTCTCTTCAATAATGTGCTTTGGCAGACCCTTTGTTTCTCTCCCAAATACGAAGAAATGATCCTGCTCTAAGTCACTATAATCAAATGTTGTATGTGGCTGTTGACCAAATTTTGTGATGAAGTAAAAGCCTGCTTCAGGATACTTTTCAAATACTTCTTCTAATGAATCATGATACACCACATTTACAAATTCCCAGTAATCCAATCCAGCTCGCTTTAACATTTTATCATCTGTTGAAAAGCCTAACGGCCGAACTAAATGCAGCGTCGTATTTGTTGCTGCACATGTTCGCGCAATATTTCCTGTATTTGCTGGAATTTCTGGTTGAAATAACACTACGTGTACTCCCACAAATTTTCACCTCTGCTAACAAATCTATTCATCATTATACCACTAACTTGCTAAAACGAAAGACTTACCGATCAACGATATGGAAAAAATCATACTTAATCTTTGGCGTGTAAGCCGTTGAATCTTCATAAGCCCAATATCTCATTCGACTATTATACGTGTTCGCATTCACAAGAGGCATACCGTGACCGTCTTTTGCTACAACAATCGTCGTATGATTCCATCTTCCATCTCCTTCAAAATCGTAGCAGATAACGTCTCCGGGGACAAGTTCGCTTGCTGAAGATTTCCTCACAGCCCGAAGTCCTGATTTGGAGTTACTTAAATAGCTGTGCATGGAATGAGCAACGGCCCAGCTATAGCTCCAGGCGTTCCCTCTCATCCACCATCCGTTTGCTTTTTTAGGATACCCCCGCATCGGCGCCTTTCCTGCATGCAAACACTGTGAGATATAGTTGGTGCAGTTTACCTCAAACTGCTTATAACTTTCATTAGGTTTATCCCAATGTTTTTCTGCATACTGAACAGCTGCAAGACGATCATAATAAGAGGCTCTTTCTTCGTCTTCCTCTACTTCTTCTACATCCATTTCAACCTCATCTTCAGAAAAATCCTTTACCAGCAGCTCATCTTGAATAAGTGTATCTTTATAAAAAAGAGCTAAACGATCTTCAATTTCTTCTTCTATATAGAAAAAATCGTTTTGTTTTAAAAATGCCTGAATGTGCACCTTATATAATACTCTTGTTTCTTCCTGATCCGTATGAGCAGATTGAATAGAACCTTTCATATTACATTTTAAAACATCAACTTCTCTTTTTTTTACAAGAGACCGCTTTAGCTCACACTGCTGTTCAATGAAAGGCTTAAAGTCTTCATGAAGCTCACCTTTTACATAGCTGTCCGCACGCGCTTTAATTAAAGTATATAATACATTCCTTTTTGTTAGCATAATGTCACCACTTTTCTAAGCGTTTATTATACGCTATGACTCATTAGCTAACTTTATCAATAAAAATACGGTTTAGATCTCTTGAAGCATCTCTATACCTTTTGACATTTCTTCAATTACTTCTTGGTCCTTTTCTTTTTCTCTTAAGTTCATAAGTGTATCTAATGCTTCTTTATCACCAATTTTGCCTAACGCCCATGCCGCCGTTCCTCTAATGACAGGGCGAACGTCATTTTTAATTAACTCAATTAAATCTGGAACAGCGGTTTGATCTTTAAAATGGGCAAGTGCAATAATGGCATTACGCTGAATTGGCTTTTTCCCTCTCCATGACCCTGAAACATGTCCAAATTTCTCTTTGAACTCACGATTACTCATCGTTAAAAGCGGTTTTAATTTAGGCTTCGCAAGTTCTGGGTCAGGCTCCATCTCAGGGTGAAAATGAAAGTCTTTGCCTTTATTTTCAGGACACACAGTTTGACATGTATCACAGCCATATAAACGATTGCCTAATTTACTTCGAAATTCTTCAGCTAAAAATCCTTTTGTTTGGGTTAAAAAGGCAATACATCGCTGCGAATTCAGCTGACCGCCTGTTACAAGCGCACCGGTAGGGCACACATCCACGCACTTATTACAAGTACCACAGCCGTCTTCTATCGGTTTATCAGGAGGAAACGGGATATCTGTAATCATTTCCCCTAAATACACGTAGGAACCGAATTCAGGTGTGATAATGGCACAGTTCTTACCGCTCCAGCCAATACCAGCTCTTTCTGCTACAGCTCGGTCCGACAGCTCGCCTGTATCTACCATCGATTGAAGGATAGCTGCAGGTACTTTTTCTTTTATGAAAGCTTCAAGCTTTTGAAGCCTATCACGTAAAACCGTATGATAATCTTGTCCCCAAGAAGCACGGCAAAAGATCCCTCGGCGATCTTCCTTTGTGCTCTTTGGTGCATCCTTTAATTTAGAAGGATACGCAAGTGCAATTGAAATAATGGATCTAGCTTTTGGAACAACTAATGTGGGATCTACTCTTTTTTCAATATCAGGTTCCTCAAAGCCTGAAGCATAACCTAACTCTTGCTGTGCTAACAATCGATTCTTTAACTCATCAAACATAGAAGCACTCGCAAATCCAATCTTATCGATTCCAATCTCTTTGCTGTATGAAATAATTTCTTCCTTCAACTGATACGCATTCATAGTGAGTAATAGCCTCCTTTCTAAGAAATTCTATATATTCATGCATTGAACTGTTTTCTCACTCAATGAAATGATAGGATGGTATCTATAAACGAACAAATACTAATTATAATAGAAAGGATCAAAAAAATGAACTTTACATTATCACCCGCTATTAAACAGCTTTGCCCTTCTTTTAAAATGGGAATCATTCAGTATAAAAATATTGAAGTTGGCGATTCTCCTCAAATGCTAAAAGGACGTCTGCGCCTTTTTCAAGAATCCATTTATTTTGACCTTGAGTCAAAAAAAGTAACAGAATTTGAAGGTGTTAGCGAGTGGAGAAAGCTTTTCAAAACGTTTGGAACGGATCCAAGTAAATACCGTCCTTCTATAGAAGCTTTAATTCGACGGATAGGAAAACAAACGTACCTTCCTTCTATCAATTCTGCTGTGGACATTAATAACTTTTTTTCATTGCAATATGAAGTACCAATTGGAATTTATGATTCTTCTAATTTAGAGGGCCACGTTGAATTTACTATCGGTAAAAAAGAAGAGTTTTACGAAGCTCTAAATGAACGTAACATTTCTTTAGAAAATAAAATCATTTCAAAAGATGCCCTAGGAGCTTTCGGAAGCCCTTATGTGGATTCTAACCGAGCGTACGTAACTGAAAAGACAACACAAGCTGTACAATTCATCTATTTAAAACCTTCACTTTCAGAAGAACAGGCTTATAAACTAACTAAATCCTTAAGTGACATGTTCATTCAAATTCACGGCGGCGAAGCAACCTATCAAGTCATTAACTGATGTACGTAAATATAGCGTCTATCTTTTCAAGATAGACGCTATATTTACGCTAAAAATAAAAAACGCAACATCTCAGCTTTGAAAGCGAGACACTGCGTTGTGATAACAATATGTATGGAGCGGGTGATGAGAATCGAACTCACGACATCAGCTTGGAAGGCTGAGGTTTTACCACTAAACTACACCCGCAAATATTATCAAAATTTGTCGACCAATAAGTAAAAATAAAAACAGGAATCATCCTGTCAAGTAAAGCTAAAGTACCGATGGTCGGGGTCGAACCGACACTCCCGAAGGAACACGATTTTGAGTCGTGCGCGTCTGCCAATTCCGCCACATCGGCAAAATAAAAAAGGCAAGTTAAAATTATAAATGGTGCCGAGGGCCGGACTTGAACCGGCACGGTAGTCACCTACCGCAGGATTTTAAGTCCTGTGTGTCTGCCAATTCCACCACCCCGGCAGCTTGTAAATAAATGGAGGCGGCAACCGGATTTGAACCGGTGATAAAGGTTTTGCAGACCTCTGCCTTACCACTTGGCTATGCCGCCATTTACTCAAGACTAAATAACTTTATTAAAATTAAATTGGAGCGGAAGACGAGGTTCGAACTCGCGACCCCCACCTTGGCAAGGTGGTGTTCTACCACTGAACTACTTCCGCAAATATGGCTGGGCTAGCTGGATTCGAACCAACGCATGACGGAATCAAAATCCGTTGCCTTACCGCTTGGCGATAGCCCAATATTGGAATATGCATATCGTTTATAAATGGGGCGACTGATGGGAATCGAACCCACGAATGCCGGAACCACAATCCGGTGCGTTAACCACTTCGCCACAATCGCCACGTATATATGCAATGTTAATTTTATAATTGGCAGGGGCAGTAGGAATCGAACCCACACTGACGGTTTTGGAGACCGTAGTTCTACCTTTAAACTATGCCCCTGTAAATGGTGGAGGGGGGCAGATTCGAACTGCCGAACCCGAAGGAGCGGATTTACAGTCCGCCGCGTTTAGCCACTTCGCTACCCCTCCACAATAACTGTGGTGCCGGCAAGAGGACTTGAACCCCCAACCTACTGATTACAAGTCAGTTGCTCTACCAGTTGAGCTACACCGGCATTTTAAAAACAAATGTTTTTAAAATGGTGGCTCGGGACGGAATCGAACCGCCGACACAAGGATTTTCAGTCCTTTGCTCTACCAACTGAGCTACCGAGCCTTATTAAATTCAAAATGGCGGTCCCGACGGGAATCGAACCCGCGATCTCCTGCGTGACAGGCAGGCATGTTAACCGCTACACCACGGGACCACTTGGTTGCGGGGACAGGATTTGAACCTGCGACCTTCGGGTTATGAGCCCGACGAGCTACCGAACTGCTCCACCCCGCGATGATAATATATGGTGGAGGATGACGGGATCGAACCGCCGACCCCCTGCTTGTAAGGCAGGTGCTCTCCCAGCTGAGCTAATCCTCCACTATTATGTAGATAAAAATAAATGGTGACCCGTACGGGATTCGAACCCGTGTTACCGCCGTGAAAGGGCGGTGTCTTAACCGCTTGACCAACGGGCCACTGTGCTAATTAAATAAAAATGGCGGAGAGCAAGGGATTTGAACCCTTGAGACAGCGTTAACCGCCTACACGATTTCCAATCGTGCTCCTTCGGCCACTCGGACAGCTCTCCAAATGGCTCCACAGGTAGGACTCGAACCTACGACCGATCGGTTAACAGCCGATAGCTCTACCACTGAGCTACTGTGGAATAATAACAGCCTGGCAACGTCCTACTCTCACAGGGACAAAGTCCCAACTACCATTGGCGCTAAAGAGCTTAACTTCCGTGTTCGGTATGGGAACGGGTGTGACCTCTTCGCTATCGCCACCAGACATATTATATTATACATGATTTAAAAAAGAAAGCAAGACTTTTTTTGAAAAAGTTTTGTTCTTTCAAAACTAGATAACAGGTTGCTGAGTAAAGCTTACGCTTTTAAAAGTTTGGTTAAGTCCTCGATCGATTAGTATCAGTCAGCTACACATGTCGCCACGCTTCCACCTCTGACCTATCAACCTGATCATCTTTCAGGGATCTTACTAGCTTGCGCTATGGGAAATCTCATCTTGAGGGGGGCTTCATGCTTAGATGCTTTCAGCACTTATCCCGTCCACACATAGCTACCCAGCGATGCCTTTGGCAAGACAACTGGTACACCAGCGGTGTGTCCATCCCGGTCCTCTCGTACTAAGGACAGCTCCTCTCAAATTTCCTACGCCCACGACGGATAGGGACCGAACTGTCTCACGACGTTCTGAACCCAGCTCGCGTACCGCTTTAATGGGCGAACAGCCCAACCCTTGGGACCGACTACAGCCCCAGGATGCGATGAGCCGACATCGAGGTGCCAAACCTCCCCGTCGATGTGGACTCTTGGGGGAGATAAGCCTGTTATCCCCGGGGTAGCTTTTATCCGTTGAGCGATGGCCCTTCCATGCGGAACCACCGGATCACTAAGCCCGACTTTCGTCCCTGCTCGACTTGTAGGTCTCGCAGTCAAGCTCCCTTGTGCCTTTACACTCTACGAATGATTTCCAACCATTCTGAGGGAACCTTTGGGCGCCTCCGTTACATTTTAGGAGGCGACCGCCCCAGTCAAACTGCCCACCTGACACTGTCTCCCGGCCCGATCAGGGCCGCGGGTTAGAATTTCAATACAGCCAGGGTAGTATCCCACCGACGCCTCCACCGAAGCTAGCGCTCCGGCTTCTCAGGCTCCTACCTATCCTGTACAAGCTGTACCAAAATTCAATATCAGGCTACAGTAAAGCTCCACGGGGTCTTTCCGTCCTGTCGCGGGTAACCTGCATCTTCACAGGTACTATAATTTCACCGAGTCTCTCGTTGAGACAGTGCCCAGATCGTTACGCCTTTCGTGCGGGTCGGAACTTACCCGACAAGGAATTTCGCTACCTTAGGACCGTTATAGTTACGGCCGCCGTTTACTGGGGCTTCGATTCAGAGCTTCTCCCAAAGGATAACCCCTCCTCTTAACCTTCCAGCACCGGGCAGGCGTCAGCCCCTATACTTCGCCTTGCGGCTTCGCAGAGACCTGTGTTTTTGCTAAACAGTCGCCTGGGCCTATTCACTGCGGCTCTCTCGGGCTATACACCCTACCAGAGCACCCCTTCTCCCGAAGTTACGGGGTCATTTTGCCGAGTTCCTTAACGAGAGTTCTCTCGATCACCTTAGGATTCTCTCCTCGCCTACCTGTGTCGGTTTGCGGTACGGGCACCTCCCGCCTCGCTAGAGGCTTTTCTTGGCAGTGTGGAATCAGGAACTTCGGTACTATAATTCCCTCGTCATCACAGCTCAGCCTTTATGATGAGCGGATTTGCCTACTCATCAGCCTAACTGCTTGAACGCGCATATCCAGCAGCGCGCTTACCCTATCCTACTGCGTCCCCCCATTACTCAAACGGCGGGGAGGTGGTACAGGAATATCAACCTGTTGGCCATCGCCTACGCTTTTCAGCCTCGGCTTAGGTCCCGACTAACCCTGAGCGGACGAGCCTTCCTCAGGAAACCTTAGGCATTCGGTGGACAAGATTCTCACTTGTCTTTCGCTACTCATACCGGCATTCTCACTTCTAAGCGCTCCACCAGTCCTTACGGTCTGACTTCGCTGCACTTAGAACGCTCTCCTACCACTGACATCAAAGATGTCAATCCACAGCTTCGGTGATACGTTTAGCCCCGGTACATTTTCGGCGCAGAGTCACTCGACCAGTGAGCTATTACGCACTCTTTAAATGGTGGCTGCTTCTAAGCCAACATCCTGGTTGTCTAAGCAACTCCACATCCTTTTCCACTTAACGTATACTTGGGGACCTTAGCTGGTGGTCTGGGCTGTTTCCCTTTTGACTACGGATCTTATCACTCGCAGTCTGACTCCCATGGATAAGTCTTTGGCATTCGGAGTTTGACTGAATTCGGTAACCCGTTGGGGGCCCCTAGTCCAATCAGTGCTCTACCTCCAAGACTCTCACAACATGAGGCTAGCCCTAAAGCTATTTCGGAGAGAACCAGCTATCTCCAGGTTCGATTGGAATTTCTCCGCTACCCACACCTCATCCCCGCACTTTTCAACGTGCGTGGGTTCGGGCCTCCATTCAGTGTTACCTGAACTTCACCCTGGACATGGGTAGATCACCTGGTTTCGGGTCTACAACCACATACTAAACGCCCTATTCAGACTCGCTTTCGCTACGGCTCCGCCTTATCAGCTTAACCTTGCATGGGATCGTAACTCGCCGGTTCATTCTACAAAAGGCACGCCATCACCCATTAACGGGCTCTGACTACTTGTAGGCACACGGTTTCAGGATCTCTTTCACTCCCCTTCCGGGGTGCTTTTCACCTTTCCCTCACGGTACTGGTTCACTATCGGTCACTAGGTAGTATTTAGCCTTGGGAGATGGTCCTCCCAGCTTCCGACGGAATTTCACGTGTTCCGCCGTACTCAGGATCCACTCAAGAGGGAACGAAGTTTCAACTACAGGGTTGTTACCTTCTTCGACGGACCTTTCCAGGTCGCTTCATTTACTTCGTTCCTTTGTAACTCCGTATAGAGTGTCCTACAACCCCAAGAGGCAAGCCTCTTGGTTTGGGCTAATTCCGTTTCGCTCGCCGCTACTCAGGAAATCGCATTTGCTTTCTCTTCCTCCGGGTACTTAGATGTTTCAGTTCCCCGGGTCTGCCTTCAATATCCTATGTATTCAGATAAAGATACTGTTCCATTACGAACAGTGGGTTTCCCCATTCGGAAATCTCCGGATCAAAGCTCACTTACAGCTCCCCGAAGCATATCGGTGTTAGTCCCGTCCTTCATCGGCTCCTAGTGCCAAGGCATTCACCGTGCGCCCTTTCTAACTTAACCATTAGCGAATAAATGGTACAACATAAAGTTGTGTTATTTATTGGTTTGATTAAAGAAAAGTTTCACTTTTCCTCAGCAATTACTGTTATCTAGTTTTCAAAGAACAATCGCAACCAAAATTCTTCTTATCTAATAAGAAGAAAGTAGTGTGCTTTCTATAATTGAGAGATTGAACTCTCAAAACTGAACAAAGTGTCAAAACGTACGTCATGTAAAAATCCTTAGAAAGGAGGTGATCCAGCCGCACCTTCCGATACGGCTACCTTGTTACGACTTCACCCCAATCATCTGTCCCACCTTAGGCGGCTAGCTCCTTACGGTTACTCCACCGACTTCGGGTGTTACAAACTCTCGTGGTGTGACGGGCGGTGTGTACAAGGCCCGGGAACGTATTCACCGCGGCATGCTGATCCGCGATTACTAGCGATTCCAGCTTCATGTAGGCGAGTTGCAGCCTACAATCCGAACTGAGAATGGTTTTATGGGATTGGCTTGACCTCGCGGTCTTGCAGCCCTTTGTACCATCCATTGTAGCACGTGTGTAGCCCAGGTCATAAGGGGCATGATGATTTGACGTCATCCCCACCTTCCTCCGGTTTGTCACCGGCAGTCACCTTAGAGTGCCCAACTAAATGCTGGCAACTAAGATCAAGGGTTGCGCTCGTTGCGGGACTTAACCCAACATCTCACGACACGAGCTGACGACAACCATGCACCACCTGTCACTCTGTCCCCCGAAGGGGAACGCTCTATCTCTAGAGTTGTCAGAGGATGTCAAGACCTGGTAAGGTTCTTCGCGTTGCTTCGAATTAAACCACATGCTCCACCGCTTGTGCGGGCCCCCGTCAATTCCTTTGAGTTTCAGTCTTGCGACCGTACTCCCCAGGCGGAGTGCTTAATGCGTTAGCTGCAGCACTAAAGGGCGGAAACCCTCTAACACTTAGCACTCATCGTTTACGGCGTGGACTACCAGGGTATCTAATCCTGTTTGCTCCCCACGCTTTCGCGCCTCAGCGTCAGTTACAGACCAAAAAGCCGCCTTCGCCACTGGTGTTCCTCCACATCTCTACGCATTTCACCGCTACACGTGGAATTCCGCTTTTCTCTTCTGCACTCAAGTTCCCCAGTTTCCAATGACCCTCCACGGTTGAGCCGTGGGCTTTCACATCAGACTTAAGAAACCGCCTGCGCGCGCTTTACGCCCAATAATTCCGGATAACGCTTGCCACCTACGTATTACCGCGGCTGCTGGCACGTAGTTAGCCGTGGCTTTCTGGTTAGGTACCGTCAAGGTACAAGCAGTTACTCTTGTACTTGTTCTTCCCTAACAACAGAGTTTTACGACCCGAAAGCCTTCATCACTCACGCGGCGTTGCTCCGTCAGACTTTCGTCCATTGCGGAAGATTCCCTACTGCTGCCTCCCGTAGGAGTCTGGGCCGTGTCTCAGTCCCAGTGTGGCCGATCACCCTCTCAGGTCGGCTATGCATCGTTGCCTTGGTGAGCCGTTACCTCACCAACTAGCTAATGCACCGCGGGCCCATCTGTAAGTGATAGCCGAAACCATCTTTCAATCATCTCCCATGAAGGAGAAGATCCTATCCGGTATTAGCTTCGGTTTCCCGAAGTTATCCCAGTCTTACAGGCAGGTTGCCCACGTGTTACTCACCCGTCCGCCGCTAACGTCATAGAAGCAAGCTTCTAATCAGTTCGCTCGACTTGCATGTATTAGGCACGCCGCCAGCGTTCATCCTGAGCCAGGATCAAACTCTCCGAAGAAATGTTTGACTTGCTCATTTTAAAAAATAAAAATTAACGTTGACGTTTGTCGCTTTGTTCAGTTTTCAAAGTTCAACCGCCGCTCTTAAGCGACTTTTTAATCTTACCAGTTTATCTCTTTCTTGTCAACAACTTTTTTAAGAAGTTTTTTCAAGTTTTTGATAAATTTAGTATCGCTCATCAGCGACGTATATAAATTTACCACGGATATTTTAAAGCGTCAATAGATTTTTTAAAATAAATCGTGTTTTTTTAGAAAAACCTTTTATCCAGGCTATAAAATCATGTGTCAGGGCATCTATACGTCATAACCATACCGTATCAGATACCCTTTCTCTCTCTATCATTTCGCCACATAGTGTCTATGGTACAGACTCTTTCCTTTGGTTTCTACTTTTTTTACCATAATGATATCTTTTTCAATTAAAAACTCAAGGAGTATTCCTAAGTCAATAGCATAAGGGCGTATTTCGGGATGATGAACAAGTTCATTAAACGTCCATTCCTGCTTTTCACTTTTCATAATATGAACAAGATGCTTCGCACCCAATTCAGTTTTTTTATTGACTAGAAATTCACTTGCTAAGAAAAGCAGCTCCAAACGCTTGCTAACCTCTTCTTGGCTAATAATTAGCTCTTCGTAAAGACGATGAATTTCAGGTTCTATTTTTTTCACTTGGTTCCACACTGTCACTTCTGGGTGAAATCCATTTTCCAACACAGACAGTCGTGCTAAATGATGAAGAGCATGAATGACATGATTGAATGCATCTAAATAATGATTAGACGCATAAAAGTCTTTTCCTTCTTTAAATCGGCGAATCAACTTAGCAAACTCGACACCTATTCTCTTTGTCCGATCTTCTCTAGGGAAATCAATTAAGCGTTTCTTTAAGTTTTCCATATATTCGTTTCGATCAAATAGCACTTTACCATTTAAGATCCAATCAATAATACGGCGGTTCGTCCCATTCATAATCCATTCACTCATTTGCTGTTCAGAAGCCATATAAAGTGCAGCACGCTCATTTTCATATTCGTATTGTTTAATAAAAAGAGAAGTTTCTGTGGTTTTGGTCACAATAAATAAGATAGCATCCAAATTATCCGTCACTGGAGATTCTGATTTCTTTTTTTCAATCAGTAAAATACCGAGTGTGTCTTTATTGCTAGCTCTTTCTTGATATATTGGCCGTAAAACATCTTCCATTTTGAGCTCTCCTAACTGTAATAGACAAATATTTTTCAAAATTTTAAAGGCTATGGACTAAGATTTCTTTTTTTATTATATACGATGTATAACGGATATCCCACTCAGAATTATGGAAATCATTCAGAAAGCTCAAAAACTACGGATAATTTTCCGAAGATTCAATTTTTATTACTATTCACTGTCTCACTCTATGATATATTGGTAACAGGGGGGATACTGATGGGGATAAAGTATTCAAATAAAATTAACAAGATTCGCACGTTTGCACTCAGCCTGATCTTTGTTGGTTTCATTGTTATGTATGGGGGAATTTTCTTTCGGTCTTCAGTCTGGCTAATGACTATTTTTATGCTTTTAGGTTTACTGTGCATCGTAGCTAGTACCGGCGTTTATTTCTGGATTGGCATGCTTTCTACAAAAGCAGTTCAAGTAACCTGCCCTACATGTCAAAAGCAAACCAAAATGCTAGGGCGCGTAGATATGTGTATGTATTGCAACGAGCCGCTTACGCTTGACCGGTCTCTTGAAGGAAAACAATTCGATGAAAAGTATAATAGAAAAAAACAAAAAGAAAGCTGATAGTATCACTACTATCAGCTTATTAATGCGCTTTTTTAGCCGTACAATCAGGACACGTTCCGTAAATTTCCATTCGGTGGTGACTAATATCAAAGTCAGTAATATGAGCAGCCAGCTTTTCTACTTCGTCTAAACCAGGATAATGAAAATCCACAATTTTTCCGCAGCTTTCGCAAATCACATGGTAATGCTCTGTTGTAACATAATCGAACCGGCTTGATGCATCACCGTATGTTAGTTCCTTTACAATACCCACTTCGCGAAATACTCTTAAATTATTGTAAACGGTTGCTACACTCATATTTGGAAACTTACCTTCCAGCGCTTTATAAATATCATCTGCTGTTGGGTGTGTCATAGAATTGATTAAATACTCTAAAATAGCATGACGTTGTGGTGTAATACGAACGCCAGTACCTTTTAACGTTTCAAGGGCTTCTTGTAAATGATTTGACACGTCATGCACCCCTCTTCTATAAGTATTATTACTTTATAATTCTTATAATTAGTCTACATGTTTTACCCACGTTTTGTCAACTTGATGCCTATTCCTATTTTATGTAATAAGTAGAAATTATTCATATATGTTATGCAAAAAAAGAAGTGTGGAAATCAATCCACACTTTTAAATATATTAACATCTGAGGAGGTATGCCCTACACTGATATTGTATGTTCAAAGACTAAAACTGCTCTAGTTATCTGCCTGTTTTTATGCCATTTTTTCTTTAATAAATGATAAAGCTTCTTCCACATGCCCTTTTACTCGAACCTTGCGATACTCTTTTACGAGCGTTCCTTCTTTATCAATGATAAAAGTGGAGCGTTCAATGCCCATATATTCTTTTCCAAAGTTTTTTTTCAGTTTCCATACTCCATACTCTTCAGCTACGCTGTGATCTTCGTCAGCTAAAAGCAAGAATGGAAGACCGTGCTTATCAATAAACTTATGGTGTTTGTCGATTGGATCCGGGCTCACTCCTAGAATCACCGCATCTAGCTCTTCAAAATTTTCATGCTGATCTCTGAAATCACAAGCTTCCGTTGTACAGCCTGGCGTCATATCTTTCGGATAAAAATACAGCACAACGTTTTTTCCTTCCATCGAAGCGAGTGATACTTGCTCTCCATTTGTAGACATTAATACAAAATCGGGTGCTTTTTCTCCAACTACAGCTGTCATATTTATCTGCTCCTTTACGCTTTTCATTTTCTTTGAATAGCGTACCCAATATTAGATAAGATGACAAGTTTAAGTGCGGGTAACAGTTCGCATCACAAAGATTGCAGGCATAATGTAGCCGATAAACGCTTCAAAAGTTGCAAATAATTTCCCAATTCCAACCGGATACATATCTCCGTATCCTACTGAAAATAACGTCGCTGCGCTGAAATACATGCTGTTAAACAGCGTATAAAAGTAATGACCTTCATGTTCAAACCCTCCGCTTAACACTGGAATACTTCCCATCTCACACACTGTATAAATAAGGCTAAACCCCAATAAAACTGTGATATATGAATAAAACAAGACAAAGAAATGACCAATTGAGAAAAAATGAAATTCTCCAAGTTCTTTTTCAAAAAGAAACTTCATACTACCGATTACAAAAACAATGATAACGAGGATTAGAAAAATAACCATCATTCTACTCCTTTAATTTATACTCTACTACCACTATACGCGCATCCTTGTCCATTCATTACTACTCAGAAGCCACGAAAAAGAGCAGGCATTTAATTGCCTGCTCCTCTGTATTTTTTGACACCTGTATTCCATAAGAAAATAGAGATTACAAAAAAGACGATTCCCATCACCGGGGTTAAAAATGCATATCCGTACCATTCTGACCTTCCTAAGAAATAAGCAGCTGGATATACGCCTACAAATGCAAAAGGAAGAATCCACGTTAAAACATATCGGATGACATTGTTATAAATATCTACAGGATACCTTCCGTAGTTTCCAATATTATAAATAGTAGGCATAATAGAGGTTCTGGCATCCGACCAGAAGCCTATGCTTGCTAAGGCGATGAAAATTCCTGCGTATACAAGCGCTCCTCCTAAAATAAACAATAGAAAAATAAAAACATCATACCACTGGAAATGAAGGTGTAAAGAAGACGCAGCGTAAGCCATTACGGCAATCCCTGTGATACCACCAAACAATGATTCCAGTTCCATCCGCTCTAAAATAACTTGAAACAAACTGTGAATCGGCCGCGTTAAAATTCGGTCCATTTCACCTTTGACAATGTAGCGCTCGTTGAAATCCCAAATGTTAAAGAAAGACGAAAAAATAGCAAAAGGGACCAAAAAGAAACCATAAATAAAGATAATTTCCTCTCGTGACCATCCGTGCAGCGACTGAGTATGGCCAAATACAACTAAAATAAAAATCAAATTAACTGTTTGAAACAATAAGTCTGAAATGATTTCAACTACCATATCGGTGCGATACTGAAGCCTTGTTTTCATATATTGACTAATGTACTGAAAGAAAATCGAAAAATAAAACATTTTCATAGACTACCCTCCTTGAATAACCATTTTTTTCTTCGCTATGTTCCACAAACACGCAATAGGAATAAATAGAAGCCCTGACCAAACTGCTTGTGTAATAAGAGCATTTATTACTTCCTGCCCTTTAAATCCATTTGTGAAAATCATGCTCGGAATATAACTAATGGCCTGAAAAGGGAAATAGCTCATAATATGTTGCGCCCATAAAGGATAGAAACTGATGGGCAGAAGAAGTCCTGAAAACAAATCAATAACAACGCGCTTCGCTCGAATGAGTCCGTCATTGTTAAAGAGAAAGAAAGTCGTAATACCCGTTAATAAATTAATTTGTGTATTAATAATGAAACTAAAAATTAAAGACAGTCCAAAATAAAGCCATGTTGCGGCATTGGCTGAAAACTGTACTGGAAATAAAAACGCGACAATAATCATACCGGGCACTGAGAAAAACAGCAGCCGAAAAATCCCTTCTCCCAGTCCTTGCATTGTTTTCATACCAAGGTAGCTATAAGGCTTAATTAACTCTACTGCCACCTTGCCATCTTTAATTTCCATTGCCATTTCACGGTCAATGTTATTAAAATAAAAGGCTCTTGCCATCCATGAAACGGCTACATACGTTGTCATTTGGGTAATGGATAACCCTTGAATATTCTCTTTTCCTCCATAAATAGCGGACCATAAAAAGTAGTAAGCACCAATATTAATCGCATAAATCAATATTCCGCTGTAATAATTCGTCCGATACGCCAGCATCATTAAAAAGCGAATGCGTATCATCTCTATATATTTATCCATTCACAACACCTTCTTCATAAATGTTGCGGATGATTTCTTCCGTTGAAATTTCTTCAATGTTAATATCACTGATTTCGTGCTTTGCCACCACTTTAGCAATCAGCTGTGACATTAAGTCTCCTTTATTTTGAAGCTGCGCTGTCCACAAATATTTTTGATCACCTTCAATCCAGTTAACGGGCATCCCTTGCGTCAATAGCTTCAACTGCTCTTTATTTGGCGCGGTTCCAAATTCAAACGTGACTTGTTTAAGGTCTCCCCAATTCGAACGCAGCTTTTGCAGTGATCCGTCATAAATAATACTGCCTTCATCGAGCATTACAACGCGTTCACATAAAGCTTCAATATCTGCTAAATCATGTGTCGTAAGCAAAATCGTCGTATTATATTTTTCATTAATTTCTTTTAAAAATTGGCGGATTTTTAATTTAACCAGCACATCTAAACCGATCGTCGGTTCATCTAAAAATAGAAGCGGCGGATTATGAATAAGAGCAGCAGCCAGCTCACAGCGCATTCTTTGACCTAGAGAAAGCTTTCGCACCGGCTTATCTAGCAGCGGTCCAATATCTAACGTTTGAATAACATGTTCCATATGAGCGTTATAATCTTCATCTGACACTTTGTATACTTTTTTTAACAAGCGAAAAGATTCTTGTACGGCAATATCCCACCACAGCTGAGAGCGTTGACCAAAAACAACTCCAATCGTTTGGGCAAACTTCTCCCTTTCTTTATGAGGGTTCATTCCATTTACGGTAATCTCGCCTGAAGTAGGAGTTAAGATTCCTGTCAGCATTTTGATTGTGGTCGATTTCCCCGCTCCGTTTTCTCCTATATAACCTACCATTTCCCCTTGTTTTACGGTAAACGAAATATCATTCACAGCTTTCATAACTCTATAATTACGGGTAAATAAATCCCGGAATGCCCCTTTAAGGCCAGAGCGGCTAGAATAGGCTTTAAATTCTTTCCGAAGTTGATTCACCTCAATAGCATTTTTCATTGTATTCCCTCCGTTACGTCGACGTATTAGTGGTTTCTTTTATTGTTTCCGGCGCCCTTGCTAGCAACTCCTCTGCGAGATGAGGAACTATTTTCTAGCAGTTAGCTCACAAATTTCTATCATACACGTTCTCGAATGTTTTTCAAGAAACAAATAAGTTTGATAGAATAAAGAAGTTGAACTTTTCATTAGGAGGCATAACATGCAATTTACAAAATCAGAACAATTACACGCTGAAGCGCTCGAACATATTGTAGGCGGCGTTAACAGCCCTTCACGTTCATATAAAGCCGTAGGAGGCGGAGCACCTGTTGCAATGGAAAAGGCAAGCGGAGCTTATTTCTGGGACGTCGATGGAAATAAATATATTGATTATTTAGCAGCTTACGGCCCTATTATTACAGGACACGCTCATCCTCATATCACGAAAGCTATTACAAAAGCAGCTGAAACTGGTGTTCTTTACGGTACGCCCACTGCTCATGAAGTCACATTTGCTAAAATGCTCAAAGAAGCGATGCCCGCATTAGATAAAGTGCGCTTCGTCAACTCTGGAACAGAAGCAGTTATGACAACAATCCGTGTAGCACGCGCTTATACTGGACGCGATAAAATCATTAAATTTGCAGGTTGCTATCACGGCCATTCCGACCTTGTATTGGTAGCAGCTGGATCTGGCCCTTCTACGCTCGGAACTCCTGACTCTGCAGGTGTACCAAAAAGTATCGCTAATGAAGTCATCACAGTTCCTTTTAACGATATTGAGCCTTACAAGGAAGCATTAGAAAAATGGGGCGATCAAATTGCAGCTGTTTTAGTAGAACCAATCGTTGGAAACTTCGGAATTGTTGAGCCAGAACCTGGCTTTTTAGAACAAGTTAACGAATTAACTCACGAAGCTGGAGCACTTGTTATTTATGATGAAGTTATTACAGCATTTCGCTTTATGTACGGCGGAGCTCAAGATTTACTTGGTGTAAAACCTGATCTGACTGCATTTGGAAAAATCATCGGCGGAGGTCTTCCAATCGGAGCCTACGGCGGTAAAAAAGAAATCATGGAAAAAGTGGCGCCGCTTGGACCGGCTTATCAAGCAGGTACAATGGCAGGAAACCCAGCGTCTATTCTTTCTGGGATTGCTTGCCTGGAAGTACTAAAGCAAGAAGGTGTTTATGAACAGCTAGATAAGCTAGGGGCGATGCTCGAAGAAGGTATTTTAAAACATGCTCGTACATATAACATGCCTATTACGATCAATCGATTAAAAGGCGCTCTTACTCTCTACTTTACAACAGAAACGGTTAAAAACTATGAACAAGCAGAAAATACAGACGGCGAATTATTCGCACGCTTCTTTAAACTAATGCTCCACCAAGGCGTCAACTTAGCTCCTTCGAAATATGAAGCATGGTTCCTTACTACAGCTCATACAGAAAAAGATATTACCGACACTTTAGAAGCTGTAGAAAAAGCATTTAAACAGTTAAGTGAAGAACGCTAATTTTTACTCTAAAGCACTCGTTTGAAAATGAGTGCTTTTTTATCTTGCCTTCGGGTTTCCTTATAGAACATTCCCACCTTTCATAACCATTTCTTACGCGTCATCTCCTTTTTGTCATCCTGTCGAAAAATCCCGAGAAATACCCTTATTTTTCTGCTTGTTTTCTCTTGATATCCATTCTTAAACCTTGTATAGTATGTTATTGTTTATATTATTTCCAACAGGTTATGTAATAAAGAAGGATTGATTTTTGCAATTTATCATTTGTTTTGGGGAACATTCTTCATAACGAAAAAACTTTTTTACAGAAAGGAACTACGAACGCACATGAAACTTGGTGCCCGCATCTTAAAAACGGGAATTGCCATTACACTTTCATTGTTATTAGGTGAATTTCTAAGTTTACCATCTCCAATATTTGCGGCAATTGCGGCAGTTTTTGCAATTCAACCGTCTATTTACAGATCTTATTTAACGATATTGGAGCAAATACAGGCGAATGTGATTGGAGCTGCTTCTGCAGTTTGTTTTGGACTTATTTTTGGTACCCATCCCATCATTATTGGTTTTACCGCTGTTGTTGTCATTGCAGTCAACTTAAAATTACGTATTAATAATACAATTGGGCTTGCGCTTGTGACAGTAATTGCAATCATGGAAAATCCAGGAGATAATTTCGTTGAATATGCACTTATACGCTTTGGTACAGTGTTACTTGGGGTATTCTCAGCATTTATTGTCAATCTTATTTTTATTCCGCCAAAGTATGAAACAAGATTGTATTATAAAATTGTAAGCACAACGGAAGAAATTATTAAATGGATTCGCATGAATCTTTATCACGCATCTGAGCACACATTGTTAAAAGAAGACATTGAAAAAATGAAAGACAATGTGGCTAAAATGAATCAAATCTTTGATTTTTACAAAGAAGAACGCACTTATTCAACCAAAAAACGTTTTGTTAAGTCACGCAAGCTCGTTTTATTTCGTCAAATGATTACCGTAACAACACGAGCTCTTACAACCTTGAAACTACTTCACCGAGTGGAAAATGATCTTCAAGTCATGCCGCAGCAATTTCAAGATTTAATCAAATCTGAAGTTGAGTGCCTGTTAATGTATCATGAGCAAGTATTATTAAAATTCATTGGGAAATTACGCGTACAGCCAACCACTACTGTACCAAACGAAGCCTGCGTTGGAAAACGAGCTTTAATCGATAAATTTATGCAGTACAAAATATACGATAATGATGAAGAGAATAAGGTTATTTATCATATCTTCCCTTTAATTTCTGTCATCATTGAGTATAGTGAAGAGTTAGAGCATCTTGATAAGCTGATTGATACGTTCCAAAACTATCACAAGGATGCTAACTCATTTGATATTAATCATCAGCGACAAGAAGATTAAAAACACCACCTATTGTTAGACAATAGGTGGTGTTTTTAAATTGTATCAAGCTGCTGAACGTTAAAGAGCTGATAGTAATGACCTTTTTTCTTAATTAACTCCTCATGAGAACCTCGTTCGACTACTCTTCCATTTTCTAAAAGTACAATTTCATCAACATGAGTAATTGTAGATAAACGGTGGGCTACAATGAAAGTCGTACGGTCTTTTGCTAGTTCAGCTAATGCTTCTTGAATATAGTGCTCACTTTCCAAATCTAGAGCTGAAGTGGCTTCATCAAAAATAAGAATAGCTGGATTTTTTAAAAATACGCGCGAAATGGAAATACGCTGCTTCTGTCCCCCTGATAGCTTCATTCCCCGCTCTCCCACTTTTGTATCATATCCTTCGGGCAAATTCATAATAAAATCGTGGGCATTTGCGGCTTTTGCCGCAGCAATTACTTCTTCATCTGTCGCTCCTGGCTTTCCAAGCAGTATATTGTTTTTAACCGTGTCACTAAACAACACCGTATCCTGCAGGACGATTCCAATCTTATCTCGCAGGCTGCGTACTTTATAGGTTTTGATATCAATGTCATCAATGAGAATTTTCCCCTCTGTCACATCATAAAAGCGCGGAATTAAGCTGATAAGCGTGGATTTCCCTCCTCCGCTCATTCCAACAAACGCAACGGATTTTCCTTTTTCTACATCTAAATTAATATCATGAATCACAGGTTTTTCTTCTTCTTCATAAGCAAATGA
Organism: Priestia sp. FSL W8-0524; assembly: GCF_038005965.1. NCBI lineage: Bacteria > Bacillati > Bacillota > Bacilli > Caryophanales > Bacillaceae > Priestia > Priestia sp. FSL W8-0524. The sequence continues at coordinate 118,751 of NZ_JBBOUG010000001.1, read as the reverse complement.
AACGTGCTCAAACTGCACCTTTCCATGAAGCTCAGTACATTCTTTTGCATCTTTCTTGTCTGTAATATCGTATTCTTCATCAATGAACTCAAACACCCGGTCCATAGATGCAACAGACTGCGTGAGCGTAGTCGATGAATTGACCAAGCGGCGAAGCGGATTATACAAGCGGTCAATATAGGCCACAAATGCTACCATCGTTCCTACGCTAAGACTTTCTGTGATGACTTGATATCCAGCAAATGTAATCACGATTAAAGGTGCCAAATCGGTAATGGTGTTCACTACTGCAAATGTTTTGGCATTCCAATTCGTATGATTGATTGCTTTTTGTAGAAAATTTGAATTTTGCTTATCAAATTGTTTCTGCTCATGAGGCTCAATAGCAAAGCTGCGAATAACAGAGATTCCTTGAACCCTTTCATGCAAGTGACCCTGTACTTCGGCTAAAGCCTGCGAACGGACTCGCGTTAAATGGCGCAGACGACTGTAAAAATATTTTACAGAGAACGCATAAACCGGCAGCAAAATAATCGATACCAGTGTTAAAGGTACATTCATCGTAAACATAATCAAAATGGCTATTACAATCGTCATCATATCAAGCCATACGTTCATTAAGCCTGTGATAACAAAGTTTTTTGTTTGCTCTACATCATTAATGACTCGTGAAATCACTTCACCCGCTCGCGTGTTTGCATAGTAACGCAAGCTAAGCTTTTGAATATGGCTAAACAGCTGATCCCGAATATCATATAATACTTTGCTCGATACCCACTGAGCATAATACTGCCTGTAATATTCAATGGGAGGTCTTAACACTAAAAATATAACAAACGAAATCCCCATAATCGTCACCATTTTATGAACTTTTTCAGAGGAAGACATGCCATGTCCATTTACGATATCGTCCAAAACATATTTCAAAAGCAGCGGAATTAATAAAGGAATAGCAAATTTAATAATACCAATTAAGACAGTGCCGACAATTTGCCATTTGTATGGCTGTACAAACTTCATGTAGCGTCTTATACTTCCCATAAAATCTCCCCTTTCTATCTATGAGGGCAAGCTTCCTTAGTATATGTACACGCGTCGATTTTTTAGTGCTTTTATCTCTTCTAAAAGATGGCGACCATAACGCCAAAAAGAACATTATATCAAACAGTCAGCTTTAGACGGCCTAACATAATGTTCTCTAGCTCATTCATCAAGAATGCCGATATGTTAAAAAACGTTCATACCAAATGTCAATGAAATCTGGAGCAAACGGGCCTTTTCGCTGTCGAATCCAACCTTTTAACTCCTCGACGTGATTATGTAAAATACGGTCAATCACTTCTGGATAATTCATTTCTTTTCGATGCTTCTCATATTCATCTTCATCAAGAAGGGTGTATGTCATATCTGGATAGACTTTAATATCTAAATCATAATCAATATATTTGAGCGCTTCATTGTCATCATAAATGAACGGCGAACTGATATTGCAGTAATAATAAATTCCATCTTCACGGATCATCCCAATAACGTTAAACCACTGCTGAGCATGAAAATAACAAATTGCCGGCTCTCTTGTGACCCATGTTCGTCCATCTGATTCTGTAACGACTGTACGATCATTTCCTCCAATCACTAAGTTATTGGTTGCTTTTAATACGGTTGTCCGATCCCACACGCGATGAATATGTCCATTATGCTTGTAGCTGTGTATTTGAATTGTTTCTCCTTCCACCGGAATTCCCATCTCCAATACCTACTTTCATTTTAGCACTTAAAAAAATTCATATAACGTCTCCATTTGTCTTATGTTTATTATAACGGTTTCTCTCTCATTTTAACACAAATGTGCTAACCTTCTTGAGTTCAAAAAAGTCACTCCCCCTACTTTTCCTTTGCTTAGCAGCCTTAAAAAAGAGAGGAAGTGACACATCAATGTTCATTAAGCAAGTGTAGAGCAAGCCCCTTCACTTTTATATGTACGAATAATGTCTTCGGTTTGTGCTTCAAACGTCAATTGAATCTCTTTTAATTTTAGCTTCATTTCACTAATTTCATCTTGCACAGAATGAAGTTTTGCTTCTTCATGAAGTTTTACTAGTTCACCTTCGATTTCCTGACAGCGCTCAATCTCAGACTGCAAAAACAGAAGTTGATCCATGGTCTCCAATTGTTGAGTCACTAGCTGATCAAATTTTTTCATACGATAGCTCCTCCCTATTTGCTTTAACCATACACGCGGCACTTCTGTTAACATTCTGTTTAGGTGAGACAGATTCCTTTGACGAGTTGTGTAAAGTTTCAAGAAGTTTTGTCATACTTTGTTGCTTTTTATATAAGAAAAAGCGAACTTAACATCGCCGTTTGAAAGACGTTAAGTTCGCTTTTGATATTAACCTTGGTATTTACCAGCGTTTTGGTTTTTCTTTGCTTCAGCTTGTGCGTTTTGTTGTCTCACTTCTTGAGCACTTGTTTCGCTAGCAAATTCAGTACCGAAGTTGTTTTTAGATGCTTGAGCATTTTGGCTTTTGTTTGCCGCTGCTTGTGCATTTTGTTGCTTCACTTCTTGTACATTTGTTTCGCTACCAAATTCAGTACCGAAGTTGTTTTTAGATGCTTGAGCATTTTGGTTTTTCACGTGTTGTGTGCTTGTACCAGATGCTGTTTTGTTAGTTTGTTTTGCCATTGTAATCACCTCCACGAAAATTAATATGCCCGGGAGGTAAATAGGGTATGCAAACTTTTTTCAGTATTTTAAAGCGCAAGCACAAAATACATTTACCTTACATTAAAAGTGAACGCCCTCCGTCAATAATAAGCGTTTGACCGCAAATCATATTTGCTTGATCGGAGACTAAGAACATCACTGCATCTACCATGTCTTTTGGCTCCACCATACGACCAGCTGGAGTATGTTTGCGCGCATCATCTAACAGTTCATCACGATTTGGGAAGTGCTTTAATGCTTCTGTATCCACAGCACCTCCAGATACAGCATTTACCACAATATTTTTTGGAGCAAGCTCTACTGCTAAATAGCGGGTCAATGCTTCTACAGCAGCTTTTGACACGCCTACTGTTGTATAATTTTCCAAATAGCGAATAGAACCGAGCGAACTGATGGTAACAATCTTTCCTCCGCCTACTTTTTCCATACGTTTAGCCGCTTCTTGTGCACAGAATAAATATCCTTTGCTATTGATGTCCATTGTCCAATTCCAGTGAGTTTCTTCTAATTCCATAATAGGACGTAAAACTCCTGAAGCTGCATTACTTACAAATACGTCTAAGCGACCGAATGCGTCATCAATTTGCTCAAACATTTCTTTAATTTTCTCTACTTTTCCTACGTTTGCTTTAACAACTAATGCTTCTCTGCCTAATGCTTTGATTTCTTCGGCTACTTCCTGCGCTGCACTTTTGCTTCGTGCATAGTTTAATACAATATCGTATCCTTCTTTAGCAAGACGTAAGGCAATCTCTTTACCAATACCTCTGCTGCTTCCCGTAACTAGTGCTACCTTTTGTGACATGATGTCATCTCCCTTATGTATCATATTATCTTTACATTGTACTGATTTTATCGCATAAGAAACAAGTAATATAGGGAAAATAGATAAAACTTGATAAAATGAACGAGGTGAATAGAATGTATGTAGGTCGAGACATGACGGCTCTTTCAATGATTTCTAAAAGCGAGTGGAAAGACAGCGAGCTTGCGTTTTTCCATCACTCTTTACAGCAAATGACGCCGTATTTAAATGCTGAAGGACAAAGTATTCATCAGCAAATTATTAAAGAAATTGAAGCACGAGGCGGGTTACAGCGCCACGAAGCAGATTATACACACGGCACGCACGTATCATATGATTAAATAAAAAGAAGCGCGGAGTTTATCCACGCTTCTTTTATTTAACAAGCAAATATTCTTTTAAGATTTTTTGATGGGAAACCGGAAATGCATATTGTTCTAAGTCTTTTTCAGAAACTACTTTCAAATTTTTTAATGCACTGATATCACTTGCAAGCTCTGCTTCATATACTGTGATGTTCCAGACGATATGAGAAAACACGTGCTGAATTGTGGTAAACGGCGCATGAATTTTAATATCAGCTCCGTACTCGTTTTGAATAAATGCCTGAAGCTGCTGATGATCTGGCGCTATACTAAGATCTACTTCTATATTTGGAAATTCCCATAGATTAGCTAAAAGTCCTTTGCTTGGACGCTTATGAATTAGATAATTTCCTTCACCGTCTTTAATCACCGCTGCAGCAAGCTGAAGAGCACGCGGCGCTTTTTTCTTTGATTTAACGGGAAGCTCATTCTGCACTCCTTCTTCAAAAGCGCGGCAGTGTTCGCGAACTGGACATAACAAACAGGAAGGAGAAGTTGGTGTACAGACAATGGCACCAAGTTCCATCATACCTTGATTGAAATAGGAAGGATTATCTGTTGAAATAATTTCATGCACGATTTCTTCAAACAACTTTCTTGTTTTCGGTTTTGCAATATCATCCCAAACGGATAAAATGCGCGATAGCACACGCATGACATTTCCATCTACAGCAGGCTGCGGCACTCCGTATGCAATACTTAAAATGGCCCCTGTTGTATAAGGACCCACTCCTTTTAGTTTGGAGATTTCTGCTGGCGTATTTGGAACTTCTCCCCCGTATTGTTCGTGAACTTCTCGAACCGCAGTTTGCAAATTACGGGCACGAGAATAATAGCCTAATCCTTCCCACGCTTTTAACACATCATCTTCATTCGCATAAGCTAAGTCTTTGATAGTGGGAAATTTGCTAATAAAATTATTAAAATAAGGAATGACCGTATCTACTCTCGTTTGTTGAAGCATAATTTCAGATACCCACACCTTATAAGGATCCTGATCTTGACGCCAAGGTAAAATGCGCTGTTCCTGCTCAAACCAAGAGATTAAGTCATTTTGAAATGCTTGAATATCAAAATTTTGTACAATATCTTTACTTTGTTTCACGTCATAGCCTCCGAGGTATTAACTATACATATACAATGTGTTGCTTTTTGAATCTTAGTAACTTTATGATAACCTTATAACAACTACAAATATGAATAGTAAAATGAATTGTTCAAATAATGAATAAAAACAGCCGATTTGCTGCGTTAATAATAAAATGAGATTTTTTGCTTTAAATCAAGCTTTCATGCTGAATTAGAATAATCTAAGATCGTCATCATCTTACAAAGGAGGAGTTCGCTCTGGATACTGGTACACACATTGCAATGGGAATCGCTCTGGGCGGCCTTGCAACATTAGACCCCACTGTATCTGCGAATACAGCCACAATGGATGCTGTGATGATTGGCGTAATGGCCGGGTCATTAGCACCTGATTTAGACACTGTTTTAAAGCTGCGAAATAATGCACAGTATATCCGCAATCACCGTGGAATTACACATTCTATCCCGGCTGTTATTTTATGGCCTTTGCTTATCGTGTTCATTCTTTCGCTTCTGCTGCCAGGAGCTAACTTGCTGCACCTATGGATGTGGACCTTTGCAGGCGTCATTATTCACGTTTTTGTTGATATCTTTAACGCTTATGGCACGCAGGCTTTACGGCCTTTCACAAATAAATGGATTGCTCTTGGCGTAATCAACACGTTTGATTACGTGATTTTCTCAGCCCACGTGCTCGCAATTTTAATCTGGTTTATTGGAGCAGAGCCAGGACCAACATTCATTACGCTATATGTGTTATTGGCGTTTTACTATGGACTGCGCTTTTATATGCGCCACCAAATCGCCAAAAAGCTTCGAAAACAGTTTCCTGATGTTATCAAGCTCAATATCTCTCCTACGCTGCGTTTCACTCACTGGCACTTAGCCGTGACGACTGAAAAGTACTTTCATGTAGGAAGAGCAATCGGAGAAGAAATTTTTATTTATGATACGTTTGATAAAGTTCCAATTCCTGAATCGGCCGTAATTGAAGTAGCGAAAAAAGATGAAAATTTATCTGCTTTTCTTTCCTTTTCACCTATTTATAGATGGGAACTGGACGAATATAACGACCACATTGAAGTGCGCTTTATTGATTTACGCTACCGCAGCAAAGACTACTATCCATTTGTAGCCGTGGTCCAGCTTGATTACGATTTAAATATTATTTGTTCGTACACTGGTTGGATTTTCAGTGAGAAAAAATTGCGTAAAAAGCTTGATTACCTCCCGCACTAATCATAACAAGAACAAATATGAAACCCAAAAACGAACCGTCTTGAGAAGACGGTTCGTTTTTATTTAATGTTTTAAATAGTCATCGTTATTTAATAAATGCTGATATTTAGGGTTTTTAACCGCGATTTCATGAAGTTTGTCACCGTAGCTGTTGATGTACATCGTAACAACCTTTTCCGTCGCTTCTTTCCCTTTATAATCATATCCTGCTTTTGCGTAAGATGACTCAAAATCTTCCCAGAAAAGTTCGACCCATGTACGGGCTTGAGCGTATGAAAGCGAACTATTTTTGCTTAATAGCTGATTCGTTAATCTTTCGAATATATCGTTCATAAGAACACCTCGATTACCAAAATTCTTTATGAGTATGTTTGCACTTTTAACTTACACTATAAATGCGGAGTTATTCACTCCCTCATGTACTATATCATAACCGCAACGCTTTCTGTTGTAAAAGGAGAGGTATCGATGCGCAATAAAGCAAAAGATTTTACAAACCAACATCATACTAAGTTTGAAGGCGAACCTCGAGCAAAAGCAGAATACGCTTCAAAACGTGCAAATGGAACGATCAATACGCATCCGCAAGAACGTATGCATGCTTCTAATGAGCGCGAAGAATAACCGCTTGCTTTGCTTATTTGTTTAAAAGTAAAGCGAATATAGATATCAAACAAGCAGCACACTTCGTGCTGCTTGTTCGTCCCTTTATTTTTTCAACATGGAAATAGGCAATGCCTCTTCGTTTTGCGGTGAGCCAAGTCTAAACCCCCATGCAAAAACTCCGTTCATATAATCAATTTTAAAATATGAACCCGGATCTCCTTGAATTTCATATACTTCCCCTGCTTGAAACGTTTCAGGATCCAATAAGTACGATCTAGCCATTGTTACTTTTCTTTCTAATACTGCATACTCATTGACCATGCCAAGCTGTTCAGCTTTTCGTGCTTTTTCTTGAAGAGACCCAATTTCTTGTTGAAGTTCATACGTCGTCATATCACTGTAACGTTTTTCAGACATGCTGTTTTCCCCCTTGTTTGCTTTCATTTTATTATAACAAAAGGTATAACTAAAGGGAGACTATGAAAAGGGAGTTTTGGGAATGAAAACAGTGCTAATCACAGGCGGTGCGACGGGTCTTGGAAAAGAACTCGCAAAACTTTACGCAAAAGACTGCAACGTCATTCTAGCTGGACGCAATCAACAGAAATTAACTGAGGCGCAGCATGAGCTAGGAGAAAACGTATATACGATGTCTGTAGATATTACACAGTATGAAGAAGTAGGAAAATCTGTAGAAAAACTGCTGATGCAGCATTCAGTAGATATCCTTATCAACAACGCAGGCATTGGACATTTTGGTCCTTTGACAGATTATACAAAACAAGCAATCGATGAAGTCATCGATACAAATGTAAAAGGAACTATTTTTCTAACGCAAGCGCTTATGCCTCATCTCTTGACGAGACCTGAACCTAAAGTTATGAATATCATTTCAACTGCAGGACTTCGAGGGAAAGCCAATGAAAGCGTCTATGTGGCAAGTAAATTTGGCGTAAGGGGATTTACAGAAAGTTTAAAAGTGGAGTACCAAGATACCAACCTTCATGTGACGGCAGCTTATATGGGAGGCATGAATACTCCTTTTTGGGATCACAACAACCACATTAAAGATAAAAGCCGCTTGCGCTCAGCTTCAGAAATCGCTGAGATTATTTATAAACAGCAGAATGACTCAGAAGATATTTTGTTTTAAAAAGATTGAAGCATCACAATAAAAAAATCCGAACGAGTTGGATTCTCTATCAAGAATCTCGATTCATCGTTCGGATCTTCCTTCAACTAACATACTTTTTTCCCCGCTCTATTCCTCTTCAATAGAATCTAAAAATGATTGAATTTGTTCAATGGAGAATCCTTTTCTATAAAGAGCCTGCTTCATTTTTTGCTGATATTCCCAGCCTTCATACTTTGAAAAACGACGATGAGCTTTCATTCCTTGATATTGCAGAGCTTCCCAAACCTCATCGCTTTCTTTTTCTGTATCCGTTCGCTGAAATGCTTCTTGAATAACAGAAAACGAATAGCCCTTCACTGCCAATGCTTGTTCCATTTTTTGTTTCATCATTACTTGAGATAATTTTTTATATTTCCCTTTTAACTTTTCAATTAATTTTACAGCAGTTTGAATTTGCTGTTCTTCAGGGTATTCACATAAACTAAGGGTAATAATGGAATCAGAAATCCCCTTTTCTTTTAATTCTCTTTGAATCACATTTGGTCCTTTTGGTGTTGTGTTCATCTGAGTTAACACAAATGCTTTGGCAAACTCTTCATCATTTAAATAACGGTGGCTGACTAGTTTCTGAATAACTTGTTGAATAATAGTAGAGTTAATTTCTTTTTTCTTTAAATAATCGTGTACCTCTTTTTCAGAGCGCATTCGATAAGATAAGTAAGTGATCGCTAAATTATAAGCTTTTTTCTCATCATCTGCGTACTGAATTTCCGTTAATTCAAATTCATCAAGCTCACGACCTTTTTTTAAGTCATATTTGATGAGGACATTTTCGTCAACACCAAAGCCAAACTCTTCACCTTTACCGTAATCTAAATACACATTATAACGTTCACCGCTATTCTTTTGCGTTGTGATCTTTGTGACAACAGGCATTAACCTTCACCTCATATTTCTTATTTAAATTGATGGCTGAAGAACCGCCAAACGTATCATACACGTTTTTATTTATCTCAATAAAGGAGGAAATTCGTATGAAAATTGTTATTGCTGGAGGAACTGGATTCGTAGGTAAAGCTTTAACAAAACATTTTTTAACACAAAAACATTATGTATATATTTTAACACGCAATGCAGATAAAGCTGCAAGAGATCCGAAACTTAAATATGTAGAGTGGATGCAAGAAAACAGCCAACCTGAAGAGCATGTAGAAGGAGCAGACGTTTTTATCAATTTAGCTGGCGTTTCACTTAACAGCGGCCGCTGGACGGACGAACGCAAAAAAGCCATCGTGGAAAGTCGCCTTTCTTCTACTCAAGAAATTCTTCGCATTATGGCTTCTTTACCCGAAAAACCGTCACTTTATGTAAATGCAAGCGCCGTTGGTTATTACGGGACATCAACGAAAGAAACGTTCACAGAAGCTTCTCCATCGATCGGGACAGACTTTTTGGCTGAAACGGTAAAAAAGTGGGAAAATGAAGCGCTAAAAGCCATGGAACTCAATATTCGTACTGTCTTAACAAGATTCGGCGTTATATTAGGGAAAGATGGCGGAGCACTTCCTTCTACGGCCCTTCCTTATAAATTATTTGCAGGAGGAACAGTCGGTTCCGGAGAACAGTGGATGTCTTGGGTGCATCTTCAAGACGTCGTGAAGATCATTGATTACTGTATTCATACCGAACAAATAGAGGGAGCTGTTAACGTCACTGCCCCAAATCCCGTTCAAATGAAAGAGTTTGGAAAGACGATTGGAAAAGTGTTGAATCGTCCTCATTGGATGCCCGTACCTAGCTTTGGCCTTCAGCTGCTGATGGGAGAAATGAGTATGATTATTTTAAAGGGACAGCGCGTTTTACCTGAAAAATTGATTCAACAGAATTACATTTTTACATATACTGTATTAGAAGATGCATTGCGAGATTTACTCTAGTTATTTTCTGTTATTTCCCTAAAACAGGTGACTAAGCTGCCGATAGATAGGAGTAACTTTATGAAAACCATTCTCTTAAAAAATGCAACGCTCTATCCTATTACGTCAAAACCTATTTATAATAGTGATGTGCTCATTCAAGATGGAAAAATTGTTTTAATTGGGCCAAACTTGCAGCCACCTCTTCGAGTAGAAGTCATTGACTGCAAACAGCGTTATTTATTCCCTGGATTTATTGATGTTCATACACATCTAGGATTATATGATGAAGGAACCGGCTGGGCCGGGAATGATGCTAACGAAACCATTGAACCTATGACTCCACATATCCGAGCTTTTGACAGTGTACATCCTTTAGATCCTGGGTTTAAAGATGCCATTGAAGCGGGTATTACGTCTGTACACATTATGCCAGGAAGTGCAAATGTGATTGGAGGCACAACTTCCGTTATTAAAACAGCTGGAACAAGCATTTCTCAAATGTTAATTCAAGAGACAGCTGGACTTAAGATTGCGCTAGGAGAAAATCCAAAACGAATTCACAGCCACGGCAATAAAGAATCGATTACGCGAATGGGTATTATGGGGATGCTGCGAGAAGCCTTTTATCACGCAGCAAGCAGTGACAACAAAGATGATTTGCGCATCAAACCTCTCACTCAAGCACTGAATAGAGAAATTCCAGTTCGGATTCATGCTCATAGAGCCGATGATATTCTATCAGCTCTTCGCTTAGCAGATGAATTTCATTTAGACGTCCGTATTGAGCACTGTACAGAAGGCCATTTAATTGCTAAAGAGCTGGGTGGAAGAAATTTAAAAGTGAGCGTAGGTCCAACTTTAACACGCCGCTCAAAGGTTGAACTTAAGAATAAAACGTGGAAAACCTATCAAGCTCTTTGCAATGAAGGAGTAGAAGTTTCCATTACAACGGACCATCCTTATACGCCTATTCAGTATTTAAATATTTGCGCATCCATTGCCGTACGTGAAGGACTCGAAGAGCAAAAAGCATTAGAAGGCATCACGATTACTGCTGCTCGGAATCTCCGTATTGATCATCGAATCGGCAGTATCGAAGCAGGAAAAGACGCTGATTTAGTGCTATGGAGCCATCATCCCTTTCACTACTTAGCAAAGCCTATTTTCACCATGATAGATGGTAAAATATTATTTAAAAAAAATTAACATTTTACCTATTTTCTTTTTTTATTTTTTTTAGTATGATACGTTTAGAAGCATGTGAATTTCACAAAAGCATAAACATCACACGTTGACTTTTTATGTTTGTTGACTTGTAATGGGAAGGCAAATGGTGCGCCACCAGGTAACTGGTTCTAGTGGGTTCGATTCCCACCCCGAAATTTTTTTAATTATTAAAAAATTTCGAGGGTGGGGACTTGATTGGAGTCTGTATATACCCTCGATCAGGAGGGAAAAGTTATGTTAAAAAAACGTGACCTAAATGACTGTCAATCTCTATACGAACTCATGGTACATCCTGATGTCTTCCCTTTTGTTCGTCATAAAGCCCATTCCTATGAAGAATTTTTATTTGTGACTAAACAAACGATGGAAGCAGAAGATCATGGAGAAATTATTTCTCGCACGATTTTAGATGAATGGGGTAACCCTATCGGCACCATTAATTTATTTGATGTACAGGATCAAGCTGGTTTTTTAGGCACTTGGCTTGGCAAACCGTTTCATGGAAAAGGATATAATCAAATTGCAAAAGAAGCGTTCTTTAATGAACTGTTCTTTGAGTTAAATATAGAGCGAATTTTTATGCGAATCCGCAAAATCAACATCAGGTCTATTAAGGCTGCCGAAAAACTGCCTTATGCAGTACTTGCGAATGAAACACACAAAGCTTTATACGATGAAATTAATCAACATGAAGACGTATATGATTTATACGAAATTCCAAAAGACTTGTATACATTATACTACCTGCGTCACGAACAAGACGTTCAAGAAGATCACCAGCTTAAAGAAGCGTAAGAGTCTCTCCGTTACACGGAGAGCTTTTTTTATGATTAAAAACGAGAGATTCTGGAAAAAATAAGTAGCATGATCGAAAAACGTTAATTGGAGGTTTTTTTATGTCTGAAAAAAAACGAAAAGAAAACGCAAAAAATACGTTAAGTAGCGCTCAAGAAATCTATTACGGCCGCGAGTTTAAAAAAGCAGACCGTGCAGGCGGCTACACGAAAAAATAAGTGAGGCAAAACATCTCTATCCAACGCTTGATCATCCCAACGTCCTTTCTGTACACTGTGTATCGGAAGGACGTTTTATATTATGTAAAGATAATAACGCGAAGATTTCATGCGTATGATTTACGATTTTTTAATATTTTACTATATCCACAAAGTTTACCCACAATTATGTGGATAATGTGCATAACTTTATCAGATATGTATATTACCGCTTTCATAACTTGAAATGACAGTGGGTAATTTTTATGTAAATTTTCTGAAAAAATGTGAATAATGTGGATAAAGTTGTGAATATCCTATACAATTAAGCAGTTAACTTCTTGTTAACCTGTGGATATCTTCTTTAGCACTTTCGTTTGTTTCAGTAACATGAAAGCTTTTGATATATTATAAGTATAATAATAAAAAGTAGGGGAACTTCCCCTACTTTTTTATGATTGGAAACAATATATCCACACTTGTTCCTTGATTTAACTGACTAGAAAATGTCATCTGCGCATGGTGAGCTTTAATAATCCGATAGCTGACCATTAGCCCTAAACCTGTACCTTTTTCTTTTGTACTATAAAAAGGCTCACCTATCTTCGCTAACCGTTCAGGAGGAATACCTTGCCCTTCATCAGCAAGCTGCAGCCAAAGGTGGTTTTCTTTTGCTTTAATCGTAATATGAATACCCCCTCCTTCAGGCATTGCTTCGATAGAGTTTTTAATAATATTAATAAATACTTGTTTTAACTGATTTTTATCTCCATATACCTGCGGTAATTGCTCATCCCTTTCAAATATGAAAGCTACCTTTTTTTCTACTGCTTCAGGTTCAAGAAGCGAGCACACTTCTTGAACAAGCGCTTGCATATTTAAGGGTTCAACATTCATAACCTGAGGTTTTCCTAACATCAAAAATTCTTCTACGATTCCATTCATTCGTTCTAATTCAGTTTCCATGATATCTATATACAAAGCATCTTTGGGATTTTGTTCTTTTAATAAGTGAACAAAACCTTTTAAAGAAGTCAAAGGATTTTTGATCTCGTGAGCAACTCCAGCTGCAAGTTCTCCTACAACGGCAAGCTTCTCAGAAGTTCTAAGCTTCTCTTCTGCTTTTTTACGCTCCGTAATATCTGTCGATACGCACAGCATTTGAATCACTTCCTGTTTTTCATTCATAATAGGAAGTTTTGCTGTTTCGACCCAGCGCCGGTTTCCTTTCGAATCTTTAAACTGTTCTTCTAATACCATCCCGTTTTGCGTACAGTTTGAAAACGTCCCTTTATATAAAAGATCTGATTGAAGGTTGAATTGATATTTATCAATTGGTTGTCCAATCAAGTCATCAGATTTTTCACCTAGCAGCATCGCAAAAGATTCATTAACAAGAATGAACTCCCTTTTTTGATTAATGGCATAAATATAGCTTGGATTAATGTCAATGACTTGTCTTAAAAACGTTTTTTGTTCCTGCAGCTGATTTTCTTTTTGCTGTAAATTTGCTTTAGAATGGCGTATATAGCTAATCATTTCATTAAACTGTTTAGATAAAGTACCGATTTCCCCCCGCTCAATTTCTCGTTCCGGAATTTTTTGATTAAAATTCCCGCGCGCTACTTGTCCCGCCAATTCATATAGTTTACGAATAGGATTCACAATTTGCCTTGCATATAACGCAGTAAAAAAAGAAAGCAGTAAAATTGTAATACCTGAAACGGTCCAAAGCGTTTTTTCAAACGTTTCATAAGGCCTGTAAATTTCTTCAACGGGTAATTCAGCGACAATTCCCCAATCCAAAACAGGAATATATTCAAATGACGCAAAGAAGTACTTACCTTCGGTGTTCACAACGCGCTGATATCCTGATTTATGATTCATCGTTTCCTGAACGATTTCATTTTCCCTGGCATTTTCACCGATTCTCTGTTTCTCAGGGTGTGAAATAATTCTACCATTGCGGTCTACAATAAACGTATAGCCGTTTTCTCCTATATCGAACGTTTGAAAAATGGATTGAAAGCTTTTATTTTCTTCAATGCGCAGCGCTAAATTTATAACTTTTTTTACATTTTGCTGCTCATCCAAAATAGGAATTGCCATCACCACAATGTAATGCTTTGTGTCTGCTGAAACGACATCGCTTAAATATATTTTTTTAGTTCGCAGCGCTTCTTGAAAATATTTTCTTTTACTTAAGTTCACGTGCTTCATACTCTTTAAATCATCTGGGTAATAATGCTCCACATACCCTTTTGTATTAAAAATGGTTCCGCTATCGATATACGGTGAAATATTAACTATTTTCTGCAGTTCTTTGTCTATCTCTTGTTCATCATCTGATAAAAAAATAGGATCTTGCTGTACCTCGTCGCCCAAGCTCCAAATATCTTTAATAACGATGTTAATTTGCTCTTTCATTCTCTTGACGGTTTTATCAGTTACCTGTCGATATTGATCTTGAGAAATATTAGGCAGCATCACTCTTGAAACTATAAACATTAGCGTCAGTACGGTACAAATAAGAAGCACATTAATCGTGAAGATTTTCCAAAACGTATGAGATTTAAACCATTTCATGTTTGTTCACCTTAATTCAATGAAGTCTACCTCCATTGTACTGCAAAATGAAAACTTTTCCATGTAAATGATAGAATTCCACCTTTAGACATAGAAGAAAAGCATTTGGTTCTACATTACTATCAGAAAACTATGAGCTTTTTCACTGTATTTTCTGCTAAAACTTTTTTAGGGTTCTTATATAAACTTTGCTTACTGCATTTTCTTCATACAGTAGAAATCAATTATTTATCTTCCAATAAAAAGACCCCATCACGAAATGATGAGGTCACCCATTTACTATTTCTTCTTCCTTCTAGCCCCGTAAAAACCAAATAAGAGAATAAACCAAACGGGTGTCAACAATAAGGCTGGGCGCGTCGCATCAGAAAACAGCATAATAATAAGAATCACTGCAAACAACGCTAGCACAACATAGTTTATAAATGGTGTTAACGGTGCTTTGAATGTTGATGCTGCATGCAGCTGCGGACGCGTTTTTTTATATCTTAGATGGCAAATCAAAATGATACTCCACACCCAAATGAAACAAATAGCGCTGATGGTTGTTACGATGCCAAAAGCTTGATCTGGTATCAGTTTGCTTAGCAAAGCTCCCGCCGAGATAACCAGCGTAGATACAAACAATCCGTTGCTTGGTACGTGGTTTTTGTTCAGTTTTGCAAACGTAGATGGCCCTTGGTCATTTTTACTTAAGTTATATAAGATACGGCTTGTTGAAAACATTCCGCTATTACAAGCAGAAGCGGCTGAAGTTAATACAACAAAATTAATAATTCCAGCAGCAAGCGGAATTCCGACTAAACTAAAGGTTTTAACAAATGGGCTTTCTGCTGCATTCAATTCCATCCACGGGTTAATAAATAAAAGGACGATAAGCGCTCCAACATAGAAAAATAAGATTCGCAGCGGAATTTTATTAATGGCCGATGGAATATTTTTTTGGGGATTTGATGTTTCCGCTGCCGATACCCCTACCAATTCAACCCCGACGTATGCGAAAATAACCATTTGGAATGAAAGTAAGAAACCTGAAACACCGTTTGGAAACAGTCCTCCATGATTCCAAAGATTTTGAACCGTAACGGATCCTGCATCTGTTTTAAATCCGATTACCAGTAAAATAACGCCAATAACAATTAACGCAAGAATCGTAATAACCTTTATTAAAGCAAACCAAAACTCTAATTCTCCAAATAATTTTACGGTTAATAAGTTAAGTCCTAATAAAATGATTACACAAATAAGTGCAGGAATCCACTGAGGAATATTGAACCAATATTTCACATATACGCCAACGGCAATCACATCAGCCATAGCTGTCATGATCCAGCAAAACCAGTACGTCCACCCTGTGACAAATGAAGCCCATGGTCCAAGATACTCTTCAGCAATATCTGTTAACGATTGATAACCTGCTTTAGACAGCAGTAGTTCTCCTAGCGCTCTCATCACAAAGAAAAGCGCAATACCCACAATTAAATAAGCAAAGATGATAGAGGGACCTGCAAGCTGTATGGCTTTACCAGAACCTAAAAATAATCCTGTCCCAATGGTTCCTCCAATCGCGATTAGCTGAACATGACGATTGGATAAATCCCTCTTTAATTCTCGTTGTTCCAACTCTAACTCCTCCTAACAATAAAACCTTTGATGCGATCGTGCGGACTACAAAATAAAGTCCAATAAAAAAAGAGATTGGATGCGCTCCAATCTCATGGTCATAAGAATAACAAATATTATGGTACATGCTACCAATTAGTAACATGCCAAATAAATATCCGGTACTCTTCTGTCCTTTTGCCTGAGATTGTGAACCCTTCGGCGTCGCGAAACTATCGCGATCTCTCCAGAAGCTGCTCCTGCTATAGTGTGATCCATAGCAATCATAGCTTTCTACGTATTAAATTTTCCGATCAAGATAATGACTGTCGAATAGTTGTTTATTCTAATACCAGTTGGATGCTTTGTCAACAAGAAAGATGACTTTCATTTATTTACCTTCTTCGAAAGAAGGTAATGAAACAGGTTCAATCGTCAACTTAGTATCCTTTTCTACATGCTACCTGAGTCCCTGCGGAAACCTAAATACGTTAAATGGATCGTACTTTTTATTTACTCTTTCTAACCGCTCTGCGTTGTCTCCAAAATACTCATACTCGTAGTTTCTAAGGTTGCTGATAGGGAAATTCACATAGGAGCCTTTCGTAATACGTTTAATATATTGAAATCGCTTGTACAGCCACTCTCTGTTTGCTCGTGCAAACGCATCGTCTGTCCATACAGATTGAAAGCCCAGGATATATCTAGCGTTTCTGTAAAAGAAGGCCGTTTCTCTGTTACCAACACTGCGAATTTCTCCTCCTAGTGCATAAAAAGAAATCGCGGCGTAAACGGAACCTTCTGCTGGACGCTGTATGAGATCTGCAAGATTTTCAAGCTCGCCAACTGAATAACTTCTTTGCACAAATCTTCCCGTTGACTTAAATTTTTCAGACGGAGGATAGGTTGCTTCTATCTTTTGTACCGCTTCAAGAAAAGATAATGACTCTAGCTCGACTCGGAACCCCTCCACCTCTGCAAAAGGCTGCAAGATCTTTCGAGCTCTTTCTGGAGATCCGTAAAAGAAGCCGTTCGCAAATATGCCCATTCCTTCTCCTTCTGCATTATAAAAACTGGCAACTAGCGTCATACGTTTGTCCAATTCAGGCAGCCAGCTTTGCCATATATTCATCACTTGTGCCTGTTTTTCTCTTGTAGTACCTACATAAAAGAAGCGAACAAGCGTCACAGAGCTGTTCGTCGGTTTTGGAAGCTGAAACGTCATGCTTGCCACAACGCCAAAATTACCGCCACCAGAACCTCGGCATGCCCAAAAAAGATCCGCGTTACACGATTGGTTTGCTTTAATAATCTTTCCTTCATAATTGACCAACTCTAGCTCTATCAAGCTGTCACAGCCTAATCCGTAAAGTCTGCTCGAAAGCCCCCAGCCTCCTCCGAGCGTAAAGCCAGACACCCCAACAGTCGGACACGTTCCTCCTGGAAACACATATCCGTTCGAACCGATAAAATCATACACTTCCGTATTCTTTGCTCCTCCCTCCATCTTTAAGATGTTCCGTTTCCTATCCAATTTCAACCCGTTTAACCGACTGATATCAATGACTAATACACAGTCACCCGTAGAATACCCTTCATAATGATGACCGCCAGATCGAATGCGAATGTCTACACGATGCTTGCGCGCCCATTGAATTGCATTTACAACATCCTGCTTTTTTTCACAGTACACAATCACAAGCGGAAATTTATCAATAGCACGATTCCACTCCTGACGAGCTTCCTCATAAATGGGGTCTTTCGGCGTTAGCACTTCACCCGTAAGCCCTTTCAAAAACATTGAGTTCATTTGACCTCTGCCCCTCTGTATATACTTTTTATCAGTTTTATTACTATAGTATTCTTGGGGTGGTTGAGGGTGTGGGTTTTCAAGACTAGATTGGCGTTTATCATCTCTATAAAAAATGAAATTTCAGTTCATTTACTGAAATATAAGTACTAATAAAACTTCTTTTCGGTGCTCCAATGCTTTCTAAAACCTAACTTTCCAATAATTCAAATTAGATATATTAGAATATTTTTTCTTCCAACAAGAGTCCAATTCAAATAAAAAAAGAGCAGAACCAAATCTGCCCTTTACTCTTCATCTATTTATTTCTTTAACGTCAAACTCACCACATTCTCCACGTGCGCTGTATGAGGGAACATATCAACAGGCTGAATGTAATCAACGTTATAAGCCTTCGACAGCTGCTGCACATCTTTGGCTAATGTGGATGGATTACAAGATACGTAAACCACTTTCTTTGGCTTTACTTGTAAAATTGTTTTTAGAAGCTTGTCATCACAGCCTGTTCGCGGCGGGTCAACGACGATAACGTCTGGCTTCCAGCCTTCTTTTACCCACTGCGGCATCCATTTTTCAGCCGGACCTGTTACATACGTGGCATGCTCAAATCCATGATCTTTGGCATTTTTTCGCGCGTCTACAATGGATTCTTCAATCGTGTCCATTCCGCGAATTTCTTTGACATCTTTAGCAAGCCATAAGCCAATTGTCCCTACTCCGCAGTAAGCATCTACGATTTTTTCACTGCCTGTTAGCGCAGCTGCTTTTTTTACTTCGTCGTATAGCTTCACCGTTTGGAGAGGATTCAGCTGGAAAAATGCACGCGCTGAAAGTTCGAATGAGATATCACCTAACGTTTCTTGAATCACCGACTTTCCAGCGAGTGTAAACGTTTCGTCTCCAAAAATAAGCGATGTTTTTTGACCGTTTACGTTTTGTACGAGTGATTTCACTTCCGGCAGGCGGCGCTGAATTTCTTTCATCAGCAGCTCTTTTTTCGGAATTTCTTTTTTAGCCGTAATCAAGACAATTTGAACTTCACCCGTTTCAAATCCTACTCGAGATACAATGGTACGCACAATTCCACGGCGTTTACGCTCATTGTAGATAGGAATTTGAAGGTCTTGTAAAATTCGTTTTATTTCTTTTGTCACGTGATTTGTAGCTTTATGCTGAATGGGACAGTTTTCAATATCAATCAAGCGGTGAGAATTCAGTCCATACAAACCAGCAATGACTTTTTGTTTGTCCACACCGACTTGAAACTGAGATTTATTACGGTAGCGCCACGGATCTTCCATACCAATCGTTTGGCGAGTTTTTTCCTCTACTTTTTTTAATGAACTGTGACGTTCGAACGCTTGCAGAACAATATCCCGCTTGGATTCTAGCTGACCTTCATAAGATAAGTGCTGAAGCTGGCAGCCTCCGCACTGGTCGTAAATCGGACAGGGTGCTTCTACGCGATGAGGAGATTTTTTGCGAATTCGCTTGATTTTCCCTTCGGCAAACTTATGCTGAACATTTGTTGCTTCTACAACCACTTCTTCATTTGGCAATGCTCCCGGTACAAAGACGACTTGGCGCTTAAAATAGCCTACGCCTTCTCCATTAATGCCGAGTCTTTTTATCGTCAACGGAAACGTTTGTCCTTTTTGAACTTTCATTTCAGTTTTTGGTTTATTCATGAGACCAACTCCGATTAGTTTAAATTCTTTATATAGTTATTAACGGTCTTTAGCTGCTTAAAACCTATTGGACCGTATCGCTTTAAAAAAGACATCAACGCATATTATAACACTTCAACAGCAAAAAACCGACAGAAGAAATATTCCCGTCGGTTTTTATCTTTATTTCGTTTTAGAAGGACTTTTCTTCAATTGTTTACGTTCGTTCATTAAATCATCAATGCTTTTAAACGTATAGCCCTGCTTTTTTAAATCCACAATCGCTTGATCTAACGCATCTGCGTTATCCTTTGAAACGGTATGCAGAAGCATGATCGCACCTGGATGTATTTGAGTCATCATATTGTCGTATGAGTAGCGCCAGCCTTTTTGTTCATTCACTTTCCAGTCAACAAATGCTAGTGACCAAAATACATTCGTATAGCCTTCTTGCTTTGAAAGAGCTAGCGTTCGTTCGCTAAATACACCTCTAGGTGAGCGGAGATACTTCATTTCATCACGACCGGTAATATTCTTGTATTCATCTTTTACTTTTTGCAGCTCTTCTTTAAAACGTGCATCATCCACTTGAGTTAAGTCAGGGTGATGCCATGAATGATTGCCGACAATATGCCCTTCTTTTACCATTCGCTTAATTAGCTTAGGCTCTTCTTTTAAATAGTGTCCTGTTACAAAAAACGTCGCAGGAACCTTTCTTTTTTTGAGCACGTCTAATACCTGCGGTGTATAGCCATTTTCATAACCGTTATCAAACGTTAAATAAATATTTTTTTTAGTTGTATCGCCGAGGTAAAACGCATCATACTTAGCAAGAATGTGTTCATAAGCTGTACCTGCGGATGCGGGCTTGTGATTTTTACTTTTTTGAAATCCCCAGCTGATCGGAGTGTTTGGATACATTTGTGCTTCAACAGATGCTATGCCTGTTGACATCACGAATAAAAAAACGAGAAAAAAGGTGAACCGGCGCATAAGAAGCTCCTTTCGGAAGTCATTTTACGCTTAGTATCCACTCAATTTTCTCGTTCATGAACGTTACTTTTTACCATACGTTCCCGACGTATGTTTATTTAAATACCGGTTCTTTAAATTGCTCAAGCTTTTCAAATGAAGACTTGTCTACATCTGCATGCAAGCTGTTTCCGTGTGAATCCATCGTTACTACAGCTGTAAAGCCTTCTACTTTTAGATGCCACATTGCTTCAGGAATACCGAACTGCATCAAATCAACGCCTTCTACGCTCTTGATACAATCAGCATAGTACTGCGCAGCTCCTCCGATAGCATTTAAGTATACGCCCCCGTGCTCTTGAAGAGCAGCAAGCGTTTTAGGACCCATACCGCCTTTACCGATAACCGCGCGGATACCAAATTTCTTCATAATATCTCCTTGGTAAGGTTCTTCACGGATACTTGTTGTTGGTCCTGCAGCGGTTACGTGCCATTTTTCATCTTCGTCTTTTAACATAACCGGGCCACAGTGATAAATGATTTGTCCATTTAAATCAATTGGCGCATCGTGGTCTGTTAAATGTTTATGAATAGCGTCGCGTCCTGTGTAGATCATACCGTTAATGCGCACTACGTCACCAACTTTTAATTCACGAATTTGCTCTTCTGTAATAGGTGCTTGTAATACAACTTCTTTTGTTTCATCCGCATTTTGTTTCTCTTCTGCACCTGCATTTTTATTAAAATCTACTTCTTCGCCTTCTTGATACAGCCACTCTTGAACGCTTCCTGTATCAGCGTTGATTTTAATACCTAAGCGACGGTAAGCCCAGCAGTTATACGCAACTGACACATAGAAGCTAGCAGGAATACGATTGATTACGCCGACTTTACAGCCAAGTAATGTCGTTTCTCCGCCAAAGCCCATTGTACCGATTCCTAGCTTATTAGCATTTTCCATTACATACTCTTCTAATTCTTTCAGCTGAGCGTTTGGATTTTCGTCATCTAAGTTTCGGAACAGCTGCTCTTTTGCTAATTCATAGCCTGTTGTACGGTCGCCACCGATTCCAACACCAATGACGCCGGCGCTACAGCCTTGGCCTTGCGCTTGGTATACTGAGTGCATCACACATTTACGAATACCGTCTAAATCACGGCCAGCTCGGCCTAACCCTTCTACTTCACAAGGCAGGCTATACTGAATGTTTTTATTTTCACAGCCGCCGCCTTTTAAAATAAGACGCGCATCAATATAGTCATTTTCCCACTGTTCAAACTTAATAACCGGCGTGCCTCCGCCTAAATTATTACCGCTGTTTTCTCCCGTTAACGAATCTACAGAGTTAGGGCGAAGCTTTCCGTGCTTTGTTGCTTCTTCAATTGCCCAATAAATCGCTTCTTTAATTTGAAGCTGATTCACTCCTACAGGGGTTTTAATTTTAAATGTTGGCATACCTGTATCTTGACAAATTGGCGATAAATTATCATCCGCCATCTTAATATTATTGGTAATGGTCGCTAAAGACATTGCTGCACGCGTTCCTGCATTTTCACGCGCTTTTGCCTTTGCGATAGCACGTCGAACGTCTTTTGGCAATTTTGTAGATGTTTCAACAATTAAATCGTACATGCTTTGTTTTAAAGCTTCAATCATCACTTAATTCCTCCCATATCCCGCTAATGTATGTATTTATCTATCTGTCGTACAACTTTCAAAATTTATTATACTCCTTCAAAAATTGTTTCGAAAGACCTTTATAGGAGGATTTCTACTTCAAGCAAAAAAGCGCTAGTTTTTCTAGCGCTTTTTTCTTCTTCATTCTTTATCTTTTTTAAACTGCTCACATTTTGCTTCTAAGTCATCAATCATTGTAATCAAACGGTCAATATCTTCTAGATCTGTGTTTTCAGGCTCCATAGAGTCTAATACATGTACAAACATATTTAAACGATCTTTTAAATAACGTACTTGTGAATCTTTATCTCGAACGGCGTTTCCCATTTTAAACCCTCCTGATGTAGCTTTTCATTCGTATTTCCTTATATCCTAACGAATACTTTCATATTTGACAACTAAAAGCAATAAAATCCATAATAGTCACTGGTGTCCGTTTTGAATGGGACGTATAATTTAGTCTAGCAGGACGGACCGTGAGATGTTTTCATCATCATTTCACTTTACGGAAAAATAAAAGGAGTTTTTTTATGGCCACTTTACAACGAATTACCCCGGAGTTCGATCCGTGGGAAGCGTATTTAGATATGAAACAATATGGCAAACCGACGCTCACAAACGTTGAATTTACAACAACGACGCTTTGTAATATGCGATGTGAGCACTGCGCAGTTGGATATACGCTGCAGCCAAAAGACCCAAACGCACTGCCTCTTGATTTAATTTTAAAACGTCTCGATGAAATTCCAACACTTCGAGCGTTAAGCATCACGGGCGGAGAGCCTATGATGTCTCTATCTTCTGTGAAAAATTATGTGGTGCCTTTATTAAAGTATGCACACGAACGAGGTGTCCGTACACAGATTAATTCAAATTTAACATTAGATCTTGCTCGTTACGAACAAATCATTCCTTATTTAGATGTTTTACATATTTCTCACAACTGGGGAACGATGGACGATTTTGTGGAAGCTGGCTTTGCAATGATGGAGCGAAAGCCTACTTATGAGCAGCGCGCCAAATATTTCGACCGTATGATTGAAAACAGCCGCGCGCTTGTAAAAGCAGGTGTAACGGTATCAGCTGAAACGATGTTAAATAAACGTACGCTTCCTCACATGGAAAAAATTCATCGTCAAATTGTGGATGAAATGCTTTGTCAGCGTCACGAAGTACACCCTATGTATCCAAGTGACTTTGCCAGCACCTTAGAGACATTATCTCTTCCTGAAATGCGTCAAGCGATTCATCACCTTCTTGATATTCGAGATGAAAATGTGTGGATGCTATTCGGCACGCTGCCGTTTTATGCATGCAGTAATAACGAGGAAGACTTAACGCTTTTACAGCGCTTGTATAGCAGTAAAAATGTAACCGTTCGAAACGATCCTGACGGACGTTCTCGCCTAAATGTAAATATTTTCGACGGAGATATTATCGTAACTGATTTTGGTGATACGCCTCCTCTTGGCAACATTCAAGATACAAAGCTTACAGACGCTTTTGATACGTGGCAGCAAAGCACAATTTCTAAAGAACTTAGCTGCCATTGTTCAGCGGTCTCTTGTTTGGGACCTAATATTTTGGTAAAAAACAGCTATTATCAAGATACTGATTTTAGCAAACTCCAAGCGAACATTACAAAATAACAAAAAGAGATTCCACCACTGGAATCTCTTTTTTTGTTATCTCGGCTGATCGTAAGCCCCGAAACTTAAGGAGACATAATCTTGTACTGGAATCCATGCTCCAATTCCTTGAGACGTTACATTTCTCACCACAATTGAACGCTTGCTGCCTTTTACCGTTACATATACTTCCCCATACGTTACTTTTCCCTTTTCACTTACAGCAGGCGTGTACGCATAGAGATAACCTACTTTTTTAGGAGCTACGTTATACACCTGGTCTTTTTTCGTTCCGGCACCTACAAACGTTTGAAATGATAAAGTGAGCTTTGTTTTTTTAGCTGCTTCAATTAGCATCATTTGTTTAACATGATCAGGCTGAGGCACTTTTGCCGTTAATCCGCCTTTTACATGGCTTTGATTTTCCTGACTGTACATCATTTTGTACTGAGTTTTTCCTGCTCTGTTATCATAATGATTCGTATTGATTCGCTGGTGCTGCCAGTTAACGTTTGTTTCTGTTGATTCATAATTTAACGGCCACTGTCCTAAAAAAATGGTTGCTCTAAATCCAATTGCCCATGGAGTTTTAGAAATGTTTGATTCATTTAATATACGAATTAAATCAGGGTTTTCAATTTTTACATTTGACGTTTCAATGAGCTCTTTTGTGAACTCACTCGGCTGCAAATAAGGCGTGTCTTGACTAGCATTTGGATACGTATTTTCTTTTGAAATATTTAAAGCTGAAGAAGGCACGTTGATGGTAGGCTGAGCTGTTTTTGCAATGGCGATCTTCGTTGAACATGAAAACGAAATAATGATGGTAAACACAAATAAAAGCAATTTACGTAACATCTAGAAACTCCTTTCAACATCGTTAATGAATGCAACCATAGTTTTTTCAAACATCCCCTGTTTTATCCTGAATACCAAAAGGGAAATTCTTCTATTCACTCACAAAAAAGAAACGTCCACATAAAGTGAACGTTTCTTTTTTAAATGAGATAAAAACCAATTCCCATAATAATATAAGCACCTAAAAGAGTTGCGCCTTCAAACCAGTTTGTATCTCCGTCATTAGAAATCGCAATTGTTAAAAATACGGCTGTTACCATCGCAATCAACTCAGGCCAAGTAAAAACAAGAGACATTTGGCTTTCGAACATTAGCGAAACAAGTACTAATATTGGTGCTACAAACATCGCTACTTGTAAAGTTGATCCAACAGCAATTTCAACAGCTACACCCATGCGATTTTTAACGGCCATAATAATAGCGGAAGCATGCTCTGCCGCGTTCCCAACAATCGCTACAATGATGACCCCGATAAACAGCTCACTCCAGCCAAAGCTTTCCGAGACAATTTCGATTGTACTTACCAAGCTTTCGGATACATAAGCCACCGCTAACGTA
Source organism: Priestia sp. FSL W8-0524 (assembly GCF_038005965.1). Lineage (NCBI taxonomy): Bacteria > Bacillati > Bacillota > Bacilli > Caryophanales > Bacillaceae > Priestia > Priestia sp. FSL W8-0524. The sequence continues at coordinate 93,287 of NZ_JBBOUG010000001.1, read as the reverse complement.
GACAAAAAGAGAACCGCAATCGCTTTCCACATTGACCACTCTGGCTCCTCATGTTCTTCCACTTCTTCACTTTTATGCTGATACACGCCTCGATGCGTGACCAGCTTAAAGAATAACGCCGCTAAGTATAAGATGATGAGAATAATGGAAATTCCGACACTTAGAGACATGGTCTTCGCTTCGTCCATTTCGCTAGCAAACACTTCAGGAATAACAAACGCAACGATAACGGCAAAGATCAATAATCCAGAATTATGTCTTGCATCATAGACATTAAATTCTTGACGCTTAAATTTAAGTCCCCCGATAAAGAATGAAAGACCGCCTACAAGAAGGAGATTTCCTAATACAGAACCGGTTAACGATGCAAGCACCACGGCTGTAAGGCCTTCTTTTAAAGCAAAAATCGAAATGATTAATTCTACAGCGTTACCAAAGGTAGCATTCAATAGACCGCCTATTCGAGGACCAGCTACAACAGCTAAGCTCTCTGTAGCTCTTCCCATAAAAGCTGCGAGGGCAATGATTGTTAAACAGTAAATAATAAACATAAGAACATCTGACCAGTGCATCATGTGCCCAATAACAGATAGCGGCACCCCAAGAATAACCGCTATCAGAAAAATCCGATTGATCATCGATATGTACACCTACCTTATTCATTTTTTGACAACAAAATCAATCATATCAAATTAATGGAATTTGTATAGACTCACCGTCAATGTTAGTATTTTTAACCTATTTTTATAAATGATAAACCTCTAATTGATTTTTGATTAAGATATTTAAAAATCAGCCAAACTACCAAGGATGATGAGATAGAATGAGGAGTGAAAAAATGAGTAATGATGTAAAAAATCAAATTTTATCGGTACTGGATGACTATACAATCGGAACGTTAGCTACGATTCAAGATGGAAAACCTTATTCACGCTTTATGATGTTTTTTCATGAAGATCTTGTGCTTTACACCGCCACCAATAAAGATACCCACAAAGTCGAAGAACTAGAAAAAAACCCTTACGTTCATATTTTGTTAGGCTATGATGGGCAAGGTTGGAGTGATCCGTATGTAGAGGTAGAAGCCAAAGTAAATGTAGAAACAAACGAAGAGTTAAAAAAGAAATTTTGGAATGAAAAGTTAAAAGAGTGGATTAAAAGTCCAGATGACCCAAATTTTTTGCTTCTTCAGCTGACTCCTGAACGCATGCGCTATTTTGATAAAGCCGGAAGCAAACCAAAAGAAATATAAAAGTGGACAATGTCCACTTTTATTTTATTTCGAAGGTTTCTGTCACTTCTATACTGTCAATAACCGACTGTAGCATTGAACAATTTTTTCGGGCTAGCTCAATCGATTTTTCAATTTTGTCTAATGGCAGGTCTTTTCCCGTGATGATATAGTGCAAATGAATTTTTTCGATTCGCCCCGCTTTTTCATCATTGCGCGTTACATCAGCTTGGATGCGTAAATCGGAAAAAGCGATTCTTTTTTTCTCTAGAATCTTTCTTAACACGCCTCCGCTGCACACGGCAATGGATGATGTCATTAGCTGATACGGACGAAAGCCATGCTCTTCATCTCCGGCGATATGTAGCTCTCCATAAGGAAAATCTGTCGTAAACCCCGCCTCTTTTTTCATGTTAAATTCCATTTTCTTCACTCCTTTCCTTCATTATAAACCGTTTTTTATATAACCAACTACTCTCACTATAGATCACTTGTTACACCGCGGTTTATTTCCGGGCACCATCACAATAAAAAGATCCGAACGAAGTTGATTCTTGATCAAGAATCAACTTCGTTCGGATCTTCCTTCAACTAATATACTTTTGTCCTAGCCTTTTGTATGACTCCGTATTAAATTAATTTTCCAGCGCGAATATCATCCGTCATTCCTTCGTAAGGCGCTTGAGCGATAACTTCCTCATTGTTTACTCCGACATTTGTGATGAATGTAATGTCAGCAAATTCGGGAACCACGTATTTCGGATATGTTTCGTATTTTTCACGGGATTCATGCATTAAATCAAGATAATCATTTTGATAGCACACGGTAATTTCAGGATGTTCATGTACCCATTTTGGGAAGAAAATAATTCCGTGCATGCGTTTTTCATCAGGCATAAAGTTCAAAGATACATCTGTCCCCGTTGGTTCAGTCCAAGATACTTTATATACACCTTCTGTTAATTTCACAATATCTACTTTTTGGTCACGAACCCATCGTCCTGCCACCATTCCGCTATGAATACGATAATCGATTGTATTTTCGTTTTTAATATAGATTTCATATTCCCATCCGTTTTCGTATGTGTAAATCATATGATTTCCAATAAATTTTTCCATGTCTATACCTCTCCTTTGATTTGATTTATAAAACTTCGTATATGTCTAGCACAACGCTTTCTGGGTTTCTTACAGCAGCGCCTATAAACATGCGGTCCTGTAACCACTTATACTTTGCACTTCCAGTTTCAAAGACAGGAATCGTACGAAAGTAAACGTGCTCTGGGGGTATAATTTCACCTTCAGCAGCCTGTTCTCTAAACTCTTCACTAACCTGACGTATTCCATTGTTTTCAATATAAATAAGTTCATCATCTTCTGTTTGAATGACATATCGTGCAGATAAATCGACGCGGCCATCCCAACGAATAATTTGAGAATCCGCTCCACTTGGAAGAATTAAGCCTTTTATTTCCCCGTCTGCAGTACCTGACTTAATGGGAATAAACTGTTTTTTTCCTAATCCTGTATGACCAATAACGACGGGTGTACCAACATTAATTGTGAATGTTGCTATTTTCTTCAGCCCTGGTTCTATCATAGCAATCACCTCTTAATTGTAAATAAAAACATGTAAATATTTACACGTTTTATTCTACTCCCCTTACATAAAGATGTCAAATGGACAGCACGGCCTGTTTATATCCTTGTCAATAAAGCGTTTTCCTTGTACGATTAAACAGTTGGATTGACAAAATATAGATAAAAAGAGGTTAAATGCTATGGGTGCTACTCATCAACAACGTTTCTGGATTTTAGTTAGCCTTGTCGCCATTTCTGGATTCAGCCAAGGCATGCTGCTTCCTTTAATTGCTATTATTTTTGAGAAAGATGGTCTTTCCTCTACTATAAACGGATTAAACGCAACTGGATTGTACCTGGGCATCTTATTTATTTCTCCGTTCATGGAAGCGCCGCTTCGCAGATACGGATACAAGCCAATTATCGCAGCAGGAGGACTTTTAGTTATTGTATCTTTAGCTTTGTTTCCCCTGTGGAAATCTGTTGTATTTTGGTTTGTGCTCCGTTTATTTATTGGAATAGGAGATCACGCGCTGCACTTTGGAACTCAAACGTGGATTACATCGTCTTCCCCTGCTGATAAAAGAGGTAGAAACATTTCACTGTATGGGCTCTTTTTTGGTATTGGTTTTGCTGTTGGTCCTTTAATGACGCCGTTAATTGAAATTAATCAAGCGCTGCCTTTTATGATTTCTTCTGCTCTATGTCTTCTAACGTGGGTATTTTTATTTTTGATAAAAAATGAATTTCCCCTTCAGGGAGTTGAGGTTAATTCATTAAAAGAAACGGCTAAGCGATTTTCTAAAGCGGCTAAATATGCTTGGATTGCTTTTTTACCGCCTTTTGGATATGGTTTTTTAGAGTCATCACTGAACGGCAGCTTTCCTGTATACGGTTTACGAATTGGATTGCAAGTAGAGTTTATTTCACTGTTGCTGACTTCCTTTGCAGTTGGAGCTATTGTGTTTCAGCTTCCTCTTGGCATACTGAGCGATAAATTCGGACGGAAATTGATATTAGGATGGATTTTATCAATTGGAGCCGTGACTTTTTTTACAGCAAGTCTCTTGGAAGACACCGCTATTCCATTAGTAGCGTGTTTATTTATAGCAGGCATGGTTGTAGGTTCTACGTTTAGTTTAGGAATCAGCTATATGACGGATTTGATTCCTACTCGTCTGCTTCCTACAGGTAATTTACTATGCGGCATTGCTTTTAGTATCGGAAGCCTTGCCGGTCCTTACATAGGCGGTACTTTTATTCAGTTCTTTCATCATGTCAGCTTTTTTAATATTATTAGCGGGATGCTTGGCTTTATTTTTATCCTTCTTTTTGTATTCGGACAAAAAATGCCTATGCAGCAAAAAACAAGCGAGAACTTATAAGTTCTCGCTTGTTTTTAAACTTTTAGCGTCCGGTGCTGAAGAGCTGATTTTTCAATTTGTATCGTCGTATGCTCAATACCACAGTGATCGTGTACTAAATCAATGGCTTTTTGCAAAATCTGCTGACAATCTTTTTCATCTTCTACGCGCATATGACAGCTCAATGAGTCCAGTCCTGAAGTAATCGTCCAAATGTGTAAATCATGCACATCTTTGACTCCTTCAATGTTTTCAAGAAGGTTTTTTATTTCACTGTGATCCACTCCTTCAGGAGAGCCTTCCATCAAAATATGAACGCTATGAGCAAGCACGCCCCAAGCGCTTTTTAAAATTAATACAGACACAACTACAGAAATAATCGGATCAGCAATATACCATCCAAACAGCATCATAAGAAGTCCCGCTACAATAGCTCCAATAGACCCTAAAGCATCTCCCAATACGTGTAAGTAAGCGCTGCGCAAATTTACATTTCCTTTTACATCGCCTTGTCTCATAAGTGACCATGCGCTGATTAAATTAGCGAGTAAACCAACAGCAGCAATCAGCATCATGCTGCCACTTGCTACAGACTGCGGCTCCAGTACGCGCTGATAGGCTTCATAAATGATAAACCCTGCTATTACAAACAGTGCCACTCCGTTAAAAAGAGCCGCTAATATTTCAAAACGATAATAACCGTACGTTTTTTTAGCCGACGCAGCTCGGTTAGCAAACCATATGGCTACGAGGCTAAGAGCAAGTGAGCTTGTATCAGACAGCATGTGTCCGCTATCGGATAATAGCGCTAAACTATTTGTAAAAAGCCCTCCAACAAACTCAAGAACCATAATACCCGCGGTGATAATTAGTGCAATTAACAGACCTTTTTTGTTGCCTTCACGCTGTGTATCAAAATGGTGATGATGACCATGATGATGATGGTGGTGATGATCATGACTCATGCAAAGCCCCTCCTTCTAATCGTTATGTGCGCATTCTACGTGCTGAATCACTTGATGCAGTATTCCAACCACGTGTTCATCATCGTACGTATAGAAATACGTATTCCCTTCACGGCGATATTTTACTAAACGTAAATGACGCAAGTGAGTTAACTGATGTGAAATAGCTGATTGTGAAACACCAAGCACTTCAACCATATGACCGACTGAACACTCTTCTTGAAATAGCAAATAGAGAATCTTCATTCTCGTAGGATCTGAAATAGCTTTTAGTATTCTTGATGCTTCTTCTACTGTTTGAGGTGATAAAAACGAATGTTCATCTTTTTTCATAACATCTCTCCGTTCATTATATGCAAGTATATGAGCATATGTTCATATATAAATTATAAAATACCTTTTTCTCTATAGTCAATTATTTACGTCTTTCAAAATTTTTTTGCCTATTTTAAAAAAAATCCACACAAAATACTTTTTCTGTTATATAATACAATTAAATATAATAAACTGTATTAAAACAGATGGAGAGGAGAATAATAAATGAGCAGACAAGAACGTAAAAACATGATTACATTTATTGAAACAATGAAGGGGATTGACCGTGAAACCTTAATGTACATGACGGATGCCGATATCGAGCACATTTACACTTCCGCTTATAAATATTATGAAGAGCATTTAGATATGTAGTACGTTTTTTACAGAATGCAGACGTCCAGCTGCATTCTGTTTTTATTTTTTAAGCATTAGTTGTTACCTACTTGCTTGTTCCGTGCTATACTATACTAAATATCCCAATTCAAAAGATAATAAATGGAAAAAGTGTGCTGCTATCGCTGAGATGGCAGCTTTCGTGCTTTTTTAGGGGTAATGATTGTGATTATTTTTCTCAATTATCGTTCAAGGAGGATTTGTATGGAAAATGCGTTACCTAAAAAACAAGAACAAACGCCGCAAACATCTTCTGCTGTCAACGTATTAAAAACACATGGTGAACTCATTGCTGCACTGTTGAGCGGAGTGCTTATTTTAGCCGGCTGGCTGATTTCAAAACAGCAGGATACAGCTGTATCTATTACGCTCTTTGTATTAGCTTATGTGATAGGTGGATTTGCTAAGGCAAAAGAAGGCATTGAAGAAACGATTGAAAATAAAGAATTAAACGTCGAAATGCTAATGATTATTGCGGCCATTGGAGCGGCTGTAATTGGCTACTGGACAGAAGGTGCTATGCTTATTTTCATTTTTGCACTAAGCGGTGCATTAGAAACGTACACCATGAATAAAAGCAACCGAGAAATTAGCGCCTTAATGAATTTGCAGCCGCAAGAAGCAACGCGGCTGATTGGAGATCAAGAAGAAATTGTCTCCATTTCAGATTTACAAATCGGAGACTTGCTGTTAGTTAAGCCGGGTGAACGAGTGCCATCCGATGGTATTGTCGTCTCAGGTCAAACAACGATTGATCAGGCGGCTATTACGGGTGAATCTGTTCCTGTACTAAAACAGCTCGATGATGAAGTATTCGCGGGCACGGTGAATGTGAAAGGCGCCATTACCATTAAAATGACAAAGCCAAGTGCTGAGACGCTGTTTCAAAAGATCATTCAACTTGTTCAAACGGCTCAAAGTGAAAAGTCTCCTTCTCAATTGTTTATCGAACGATTTGAAGGCACATACGTAAAAATTGTTCTATCGGTTGTGGTAGTTATGCTGTTTCTCCCCCACTATGTGCTTGGATGGAGCTGGACTGAGACATTTTACCGAGCAATGATTCTCTTAGTTGTAGCGTCTCCTTGCGCCCTAGTTGCATCTATCACCCCTGCTTCGCTGTCTGCTATTTCAAACGGAGCAAAAAAAGGAATTTTGTTCAAAGGCGGCGTGCATTTGGAAAGGTTAAGCCATTTAAGCGCAATTGCTTTTGACAAAACAGGCACGTTAACAAAAGGAAAGCCAGAAGTGACAAATGTTATTGTACGTTCTGATATAAACGAACAGGAATTTCTTATTAAAATAGCTTCAATTGAACGTCAGTCTAATCATCCGCTTGCTCAATCCATTGTTGACTTTGTGAAAAACAAGCAGGAATTGACGCTCGTTCAGCCAGATTCACTTGAAGACGTTCCCGGATACGGTGTGATTGGGTCTCTTCAAGGAGATACGTGGAAGATAGGAAAAGCAGATTTTGTAGGTAAAGAAGAAGCAGCTGAATTTAAAAATGGGATTTCATCTACGCTTGCCAGTGAAGGAAAAACGATTGTGTACGCAAAAGACCAGCATGGTATTGTGGGATTGCTTGCGCTAAAAGACGTTGTACGAACAGAAGCTGTAGAAGCTGTTAAATCTCTGAAAGAGCAGGGTATTCATACCGTCATGATTACAGGAGACAGCGAAAAAACAGCCGAGGCCATTTCAAAAGAATGTGCCGTCGATGAATACATTGCAGAATGCTTGCCTGAAGCGAAAGTAGATAAAATTAAAGCGTTAAAAGAAAAATTCCCTACCGTTTCAATGGTGGGAGATGGTATTAACGATGCACCTGCTCTCGCTACTGCTAACGTTGGAGTAGCTATGGGAGAAGGAACGGATGTGGCACTTGAAACGGCAGATATCGTTTTAATGAAAAATGATTTATCAAAAATTTCGGATGCAGTAGCTCTTTCCAGACGAATGAACTCAATTGTGAAGCAAAATGTTATTTTTTCTATTGCCGTCATCTTTTTATTAATTTGTTCAAATTTTTTCCAAGTGCTTGATATGCCATTTGGTGTTATTGGTCACGAAGGCAGCACCATTTTAGTTATCTTAAACGGCCTTCGCTTGCTAAAATCTTAACGAAAAAAAGCCTAACGTATTTGTTAGGCTTTTTATTATGGAAATCAATGCCTTAATGGTAACCGTTTTGTCCATTTTGGCTGTTGCTTGTTTTATGCTTTGGCTGGCTCTTTTTATTTTGCTTTGTATTGCTTCCGTCTTTTTTCGTATGCTTTGTCATGATGTAAAACCTCCCTTTCACTTGGTTAGTATGCTCATATCTTGCGAATGATTTCATCCCAATTTGTGACTATGAAGATTTGACTCGGCGGTCGTAGAAAATAGCGTTAATTTCTCCTCCAATAACGATAATCATACCCGATAGGTACAGCCAAATAAGCAAGATAATAATTCCGCCCAAGCTTCCATATGTAGCCGTATAGTTATTGAAATGATTGACGTAATACGCAAATAGCATCGATACTACTGTCCATCCGACCGTAGCAAAAGCCGCTCCTTTTACAACATTTCGAATCAGCAGCTTTTTATTAGGAGCAAAGTAATACAACCCCGTAAAAACAGTAAACAAAATGAGACCGCTGATAATCCAGCGGGAAGCAGACCATAAAGCGAGAAAAGTTTCTGAAAATCCAAACGTAGACGATAAATAAAGACCAATCATATGACCAAAAACAGGAAGTAAAAGCGCTACAATAATAACAAATATCATCGCAAAAGTAAGGAGAACTGCCATGCCTCTCGCCACTAAAAACGGCCGATTTTCTTGTACGTGATACGCTCGGTTAAATGCCCTTACGATCGCATTAATTCCATTTGAAGCAGACCACATCGTGGCAATGATACCAAAGGACAATAGTTTTTCATTATGAGAACCAATGATATGAGAAACGTTGCTTTCAATCATGTGCAGCGTTTGCTGTGGCGCTACATTTTCGACCAAGTCAAGCAGATCTGTTGATTCCAATGGCAAAAATCCAATCAGCGTAATTAAGAAAATTAAAAAAGGAAATAGCGAGAGCAGCAAATAATAAGCCAATTCAGCTGATAAGCTGGGCAGCTCATCTCGATGAATGCGGCCCATGAGTTCTTTGCCAAACTTTACGATGTTATTTATGTATATTCCAGCCATATGTGCCTCCTTATTTATTTTTGTTCATCACCATACTTCTCTACAAATGCTTCTTTTGTATCGTTTACAATTTCCATCACCTGAGGGGTTGTTTCTTTTAACTTTTCTACTTTTCCCGCTACAAATGATACATCTTCAGAAACTTGCTCAATGGTCGTACGGATCGTTTCATATTTCTCTTTCACAGTATCCGTTACAAGTTCAGGATGCTGAATAAGAGTCGTTGTTTTGTCTTTCAATTTTTTACTTCCTTGAATAACGGAACTTCTGGTTTCTTTATCAAATAAAGAAACAGCTCCTCCTATAATTGCTCCAATGACCATACCTTCTACTAGCTTATTTCGTTTACCCATTTGTCGTTTCTCCTCCGTTTTTTATTTTTTTAGTATCACTTATTCCGAGAAATGCTTCTCTATAATTTCGTCTAAAAGCGCCTTGCATCCTTCTTGAACTAAGTCATATACTTCGTCAAAATTTCCCGTGAAATAAGGATCAGGCACATCTTCAATATGTAAACCAGGCACAAAATCCAAAAGTCTTGCAATATAACCTGTTTTAGTATGTCCAGCCATCCTTCTCAGATTTCCTACATTTTCGACATCCATTCCAATAATATAATGAAATTTAGCTACATCCTCTTGAATCACTTGTCTTGCTGTTTGCCCTTTAAAATCAATGTTGTTTTTCGTTAAAATAGATTGCGTCCCTTCATGAGGAGGATTTCCTTTGTGCCAGCCTCCTGTGCCTGCAGAATCTACGTGAATCTGTCCTTGTAGCCCTTTTTTCTTCACCATATCTTTAAAGACCGCTTCTGCCATGGGTGAACGACAAATATTTCCCAAACAAACGAATAATACGTTAATCATAGTCTCGACTCCTTTCCCTTATTACAAACATTATATACAATCATTTTTAAACTAAAAAATAGTTTTCTTTTATTTATATCGTTTCCACTCTTCTGTGGATAAGAACCTGACATAAAAGTGTTCACACGATAAAAACATGTTACAATAAAAAAAACGCAACTGGAAGGATGAACAAAGTGGATTTATCAGTAAAATCTCCAGAGAATATTAAACATATGGTCGATAGCATCAGTGAAAAATTGCGCATGCTAAATATCGGAGCAATTAAAGCCGAAGCTTTTGACGAAGAAATGTATGAAGACTTAAAGTACTTATACGATATGGTAATGAGAAAAGATTCTTTTAGCCCAAGTGAAATGCAAGCGATCGCGGAAGAATTAGGTACACTGCGTAAACAAGCTTAATGACACCTCCGTCAATGACTAATAGCCATTGACGGTTTTTTCTACATTTTTTTCTATACATGAATGCTGCACCTTTTAGCGAGCAAATAAGAGTTAAATCGTTTACATACACATAGATGAAATATTCCCAAAAATCTTTCTTTTTTATTAAGAATTGACGTTTTTATTATTTGTCTATAGAATGTATCGAAATACCTAAAGCTCGTATAGTCTTGGAAATAGGGTCCAAGAGTTTCTACCGAACTACCGTAAATAGTTGGACTACGAGGGTTGAACATCATTCATACTGCATTTTTATTCTTCTTTATGTTCTCCCTTACATAGTCCTTCATTGTTATTCAGTTATACAATGAGAGGAGTCACATTCATGTCAAATACAAAAACAACCTTAAAAAAACAGCTTGCTGTTGCCAATAAAAAAATACCTGCAGATCTTGTAGTGAAAAACGGGAAAATTATCGATGTCTTTACGCTTTCCATCATTGAAGCCGATATTGCGATTGCTGATGGAGTGATTGTTGGAATAGGTCAATACGACGGGAATAACGTCGTTGATGCAAAAGGAAAATACATTTCGCCTACGTTCATTGATGGACACGTTCACATTGAATCATCAATGGTTACACCTAAAGAGTTCTCAAAACTTCTTGTACCTAGAGGCGTTACAACTGTCGTAACGGATCCTCATGAAATTGCGAATGTTTCAGGGAAATCTGGCATTGAGTTTATGCTTCAAAACTCGGATTCCATTCCTTTAGACGTATTTGTGAACTTACCTTCAAGCGTGCCAGCAACTCCTTTTGAAAGCTCTGGAGCCGTCTTAAAAGCAGCTGACTTAGCGCCATTTTTCTCTCACTCTCGCGTGCTTGGATTAGCAGAAGTGATGGATTTCCCTGCTGTTCGAGATGGAGATGACGATATGCTCGATAAATTACAAGCAGCTAACGATGCAAACGGCGTAATTGATGGGCACGGCTCAGGGCTAGATGCCACGGGCGTTAACATTTATCGTACCGCTAATATTTCAACAGATCATGAATGCGTAACAGCAGAAGAAGCAATTGAACGTATTCAGCGCGGGATGTATGTTCTAATCCGCCAAGGTTCTGTTGCTAAAGATTTGAAACAATTGTTACCTGCTGTAAATGAACGCAACGCGCGCAGATTTTTATTCTGTACCGATGACAAACATCTAGATGATTTATTAACGGAAGGCTCTATTGATTACAATGTTCGTTTTGCTATTGAACTCGGGCTGGATCCGTTAATTGCGATTCAAATGGCTTCATTAAATGCCGCTGAATGCTACGGGTTAAAAGATAGAGGTGCGGTTGCTCCTGGTTACAAAGCTGATTTTATTCTGTTGGACGACTTAACCGATATATCTGCAGCACATGTTTATCAAAACGGAGAGCTCATTGCTGAAAATGGAGAGATGCTGTCTGTGCAAGAAGAACAAATTGATCTTCCAACAGAACTAATGAATTCTGTTCATTTGAAAGAGTTTTCTATTAACAAACTTACGATACCACTTCAGCACAATCGGGCTAATATTATTGAAATTAATCCAAACAGCCTGCTTACAAATCATCTTGTAGAAGAAGTTCAAGTAAAACAAAACGAATTTCAGCCTTCTGTAGAAAACGATCAGCTGAAAATGGCTGTTGTTGAGCGCCATCATCTAACAGGAAATATTGGTCTTGGGATCGTAAAAGGCTTTCAGTTAAAAGACGGAGCGATCGCTACTACGATTGCTCACGATTCACATAATATCGTAGCCGTAGGAACAAATGATGAGGATTTAGCAAAAGCGATTGCGGCAATTGAAGAAATCGGCGGAGGTATTGTTATTGTAAAAGATAATGAAGTGATTGGTTCCCTCCCTCTTTCCATCGGAGGGTTAATGTCACCTCACCCTTACAATGAAGTAAATAGCTTACTTAAGCAGCTTCACGGGGCTCTTCATGAGCTTGATATTTCACAGAAATTCAACCCGCTGCTGACGTTATCTTTCTTAAGCTTGCCTGTTATCCCATGTCTAAAATTAACCGACAAAGGATTATTTAACGTAAAAGAATTCAAGCATATCCCCGTTCAAGCATAAAACAAAAAGGACTCTTTTGAGTCCTTTTTATTTATACCCTTTAGACGGCGTAGTTCGAGTTTTACGATTTTTATAATGACGATATCCTTCTTTTAAAAGGATGGGAAAAACAGCGACTAGAATTTTTTTTAATATACGTCCCAATGTAAGGCACTCCTTTACGTGTTCTTACTTTACTATACCCAAATTGGACAGCTAAAAACGCAAAAAAGAGCAGGTATATCCTGCTCTTTTTGTATTACTTACCGATAAATTGTTGAGTCCAGTACGTAGTATCACCTTTTACGTATCCAACACCAATTTCAGTGAAATCAGGGTTTAGAATATTTTTGCGGTGACCGTCACTATTCATCCAAGCATTCATTACATCTTCAGGAGATTGCTGACCTTTTGCAATGTTTTCACCTGCAGTTGTATATTCAATGCCGAATTGTTTCATCATATCAAATGGTGAACCATATGTTGGTGAATTGTGGTCAAAGTACCCTTTGTCCATCATATCTTTTGATTTAGTGCGTGCAACGTCACTTAATTTTTTGTTAAGTGTTAAAGGCTTTAAACCTTGTTTTTGACGTTCTTGGTTTACTAAATCTACTACTTTTTGTTCAAATTGACTAGCATCTTTTGTTTGCTCTGCTTTATCAGTATTTTCTGATTGTTGAGCTTTTGTGTTTTGCTGTGTTTGCTCCGGAGCTTTTGCTTCTTCACTTTGCTCTGGTGCTTGTGCTTGTTCCTGTGGAGCTGCTTCAGCTTGATCTGGTGCCTGTGTTTCTTGCTGTGGAGCTGCTGCTTGAGCAGATTGTCCTTGAGCGTTAAATTTCTTTAATAGCTCGTCTACATTTATATTTTGTGCTGCTTGAGCATCTTTAATGGTAATTTGTTTTGGAGTGTTGCAATCAGGAGCTGCTGCATTTGCTTGTCCTGCTGTTAGTAATCCTAATGATACGGCACCTGCGACAGTGGCAATACGAAACCTTTTCTTCATGTTTGAAATCCTCCTATGTGATAATAAAGTTTTTTGTAAAACCGCAACGCATCTAAGCTTGTAGCAAGCCAACCTCGTGATGCATCCTCATTGTTGCACGAAAACTATGAAACTCGCAACGTCTTTTAAGCTACCAAAATTATACTCACACTTATGTAAAAAATATTTCGATTATATTACGCGACTTCCAGCTATTGATAGTAAAAGGTTTTCATATACTTTGAAAAACAGCTTCATCCAATGCGGTAATATAACTGTAAATTCCTCGTCAAAAACGTTACATACAAAAAAGGCGACAACAGAGTGGTAAACCACCCTGTTATCGCCTTTTACAGAAAGTTTTACTAATATTATTTACTTATTTTAAGACGTTTACTGATTCACGTACGAATGCTTCCATATCATCTGGTGTACGGCTTGTAACTAGTTGATTACCGCATACCACAACTTCTTTATCATGGAAGTTTGCGCCTGCATTTTTCAAATCAATAGCAATTGATTTGAAACCAGTTACGTCACGTCCTTTTAATGTTTCAGCATTGATTAGCAGCTGTGGCCCGTGACAAATAGCCATAACCGGTTTGCCTTCATCCATAAATGATTTTGTAAAAGCTACGACTTGATCGTCCGCACGCAAGATATCTGGTGAGAAGCCTCCGGGTAAAAACAATGCGTCAAAATCTTCTGGTGTTACATCGGCAATTGCTTTATCAATTGTTAATGTTGTTTCGCCTTGTTTACCTGTTACTTCGCCTGTTTTCACATCGATTTTTGTTAGCGTATGGCCTTCTTCTTCAAAGGCTTTGGCTGGATCTGTATATTCCACATCTTCAAATAAATCTGTTACTAATACTGCAATTTTCTTACTCATTCTAAGCAACTCCTTAATTGATTTGTGTACTAATGTTCTATAAATAAAATACCCGTACACTATTCTTTTAAACATGGTTTATGAGTAAAAAACTTTTCTACAATAATCTAAAAAACACAGTGTAGGTTTTTATAAATCAGACATTCAAAACAAATTAAATGTCTGAAACGTCGTCTCTTCTGGAACTGGATACACATCTCTACCTGCAATTACGTTCAGAATACGCTGATTACGCTGAACGGATAAACCAAGATTTGTTGCGCCAGATCCGTGTGAATGTTCAATGTTAGTTAACGTAAAAAAGTGGTGGTTACGGGGTTGTTTAAAGACAAGCCGGTAATCTTTTGTGACGTTGAAACGCTTGTCATCTTCCCATTCGATATCATCTTTTATTCGTTCGATGAACGGCGAAATCTTTGGCTTATAGCCCGTGGATAATATCAAACGATCCGCTTCGTATTGAAAAGAGCGATCAGCCTTTAATTGTTTACACTCCAGCTCATATCCATTTGCTTTTTTATGAATGTCACTTACTTCAGTCGAAGCTTGAATCGTAACGGGTACTCTTCCTTTAAGTGAACGATGATAGAGTAAATCATAGATTTTCGTTAAGGTAGAAGATTCAATTCCGTGACGTAGGGGGTTTAAATCTTCTACCGTGCTTGTACGTTCCTCAAAAGCCAGCGAATGAAAGTAATCTACATAGTCTGGCGAAAATAACTCTTGAGCAAGCTTGGATTGATCAAGCTGAAAAAAATTAGAGGATCTTGTAAACCATGTAAGGTGGTAATGATGTTCAGTCTGTTCTTCTAGTAAATCCAGAAAAATCTCGGCAGCACTTTGCCCTGAACCAACGATCGTTACATGCTTTCCTTTTTGAATCTCTTCTTTTTTATGTAAATAGCCGCTGCTGTGTAAAATATGCTCATTTAGCTTTTCTTCAAAAGCCGGAGGCACAAGTGGAATGCTTCCTGTTCCCATTACAACGTGTTTAGCATTTACCGTTTGAATTCCCTCAGGTGTTTCTACCTTTACTTCATAATACTCTTCTTCATTTTTTGGTATCACGTCCACAACTTTTGAAGAAAAGTGGCAGGAAGATAGCTGCTCCGCTACCCATTTTGCGTACTCGTTGTATTCTTGACGCGGAATGTCAAAACGATTAAAGAAAAAGAACGGATACAAGCGCTTTTGCTTGTGAATATAATTTAGAAAAGAATAGGGGCTTGTTGGATCTGCAAATGTAACTAAGTCTGCTAGAAACGGAATCTGCAAGTCCGTGCCGTCAATTAACATGCCCGGATGCCATTCAAATTTCTCTTCTTTATCAAAGAAGACTGCATCAATTTCATCAAGAGGCTCAGCAAGGGCCGCTAAGCCTAAATTAAAAGGGCCTATTCCTATTCCCACCATGTCATACTGCTTATTTGTCATCTTTAAACTCCCTTTCATAAAAAAAGCTAACAGTATTGTCTACTGTTAGCTTTTTACCCTTTTTCCATACATTTATGCGGAAGGAGTCATACTCATTTTCGGGCCAAACGATTCATACATGATATTTGCTTGGGAAATGCCCATTTCATCTAGGCCTTCTAACACCATTTGTGTAAATGAAGAAGATCCACAAACATAATAATATGCATGTTTATCGCCGGCATATTTAGCTAGCTCTTTTTTAGTTAAGCGACCATACGTTATGTTTTCATCATGCTGATCTGTTTGCGCTTGACTATAGAAAACGTGCTGTTCAAACGTATATGTCTCTGACAACGATTGAAGCTCTCGTTTCATTGCATGAAACTGCTCATTTTTAGCACTGTGAATAAATGTTACTTCTTGATTGTTTTCCAATGCTTGATGAAGCATTGACATCATTGGAGTAATTCCTACACCTCCGCTGATAAATACTGATTTATTATTTTCTTTTAAGACAAAATCTCCTGCTGGAACGCTGACTTCAAGCAAGTCTCCTTCTTTCAATTGATCATGTAAATACGTTGACACGACCCCGTCTTCCATTTGTTTTTCTTTTTTCACCGTAATTTTATAGTATGGTTGGTTTGGATAGCCAGATAAGCTGTACTGGCGAATGGATAAATATTCTTGACCAGGAATTCGTACACTCACGTACTGACCTGGCAGAAAAGCAGGCAGTGCTTTTTGATCAGGTGATACTAAATAAAACGAGTACACGCCTTCTGCTTCTTTTACTTTTTTATGAACCATTAGTTTTTTATAATCTTTCCATCCTTTTTCTTCAGCTTCTTCATATAACTCTTGCTCCACACTTATGAATACGTCTGCAATGGCACCGTAAGCTTCTTTCCAAGCTTCCATAATCTCATCGGTCGCAGCTTCTTTTAAAACATCTTTAATTGCCTTTAATAAGAACTCGCCGACAATTGGATAGTGCTCTGCTTTCACGCCGATACTGCGATGTTTATGGGCGATTTGCTTCACAACTGGAAGCAGCGTTTCAAGCCGATCGATGTACTGCGCAGCGGCATAAACTGTATTAGCTAACGCCATTTGCTGACGTCCTGTTTTTTGATTTGTTTGGTTGAATACATTTTTTAAAGAAGGATACTGTTCAAAAAGCATTTCATAAAAACGAGTTGTGATTGCTTGACCATGCTTTTCTAAAACAGGAACTGTACTTTTTACAATAGAAATAGTTGTTTGTTTCATAACTTTCGCCTCCGAAAGATTCATTTTTAAAAGATATATTTTTAATACATCTTTATAATACTCATATCCTACTTAAAAAGATATATTTTATATACATATTTAAAGAAATGTTCACAAATTCACCCTGTCAAAAATGTGAGCATTCTTTCTGTATTTCTTAGATATAGACATGCTATTATAGATATATCAGCTGCTGATAAGAGAAGAGGTAAAAAGATGAGGCTCACACAATATACAGATTACTCACTGCGAGTTTTATTATATTTAGGCGTTCGCGATAATAATAAACTAAGCAATATAAAAGAAATTGCTGAAGCGTATAATATTTCAAAGAACCATCTTATGAAAATCATTCACGAACTTGGAAAACTTGGCTTAATTGAAACGATCCGAGGACGAAACGGCGGTATTCGTTTAGCTCAGCTTCCAAAAGACATTAATATTGGCAAAGTGGTACGTCAAACTGAAGAAGATTTTCATATTGTTGAATGTTTTGACCGTGAAGGAAACTTCTGCATTATTAGCCCCGTCTGCAAGTTAAAAAGTGTTTTGCATGAAGCCATGCAAGCCTTCATTAAAGTGTTAGATCAGTATACATTAGAAGATCTAATCCAAAATAAAGACGAATTAAACCTCCTCCTCCTATCTCAAAAAAACGAGGAATGAACAAACTAAAATTCACCTGAAATCATTCTCGTTTTTTTGACCTTTTTCCCTTTCATCATAAAATAAAAGATGTTACAATGAGGCACGTATTGGAAAGACAAGATGTCTCCATTCGAGCAGACAATGAACCTCATTCTGTTCATCCTAAAAAAATGACGAAAGGGTGTTTGAGTATGCACGTAGGAAGCAAAGGTTGGTATGTTGAGGAACTTAAAAAACGAGGAGTTCGCAACCATGAAGGCCGCAAAGTGGAAAAGTACAAAACATATGTACTTGCTAACTTGCTTGATAAACACAAAAATTAATTAACGTGTAATAAGAGAGTACAAATTTGTACTCTCTTTTTTGTTCATTTAATAAGCTGCGTCTTGATAAAAATAATTTGGTGATAATACTTTATTTTTATAAGGCTTATGAAAAATATGTGTGGTAGCTGGTGAAACCGGTGGGATTAACCATGTCCAGTTCCCAGTCACTTCCCGGCCATTTTTTTGTTCTCTTTCTTCAAACAAGTGAAATTGCTGAGCAGCCGTATGATGATCTACAATGCTAACACCTTCTCGTTTGAAAGAAGAAAGCACCGCAACGTTTAATTCAATAAGAGCTTTGTCCTTCCAAAGCGTCGCATTGTAATCCATATTCAATCCCATCATAGAAGCTATTTTTGGAAGTTGATTATAGCGATACGTATCCGCCAAATTTCGGGCACCAATTTCAGTCCCCATGTACCATCCATTAAATGGTGCTGCGACGTAATCAATCCCTCCAATTTCTAGCTTCATATCTGAAATCATCGGGACAGCGTACCATTTTAACTGTAAGTCTTCAAATTCAGGAAGTTCTGGATGCGTAATAGCTACTTCTTTCACTAAATGTTTTGGAATCTCAAACCATCGAGGTGACGCTTCATTAACTTGCAGGACCAGAGGAAGAACATCGAAGTGAGTTTTCTCACCTTCCCACCCCAGCTTTTGGCAAACTTCCGTGAACGCAACAGAATCAGGATCTCCTATCACGCCATATTCCGTCTCGTACCCAGCATAGCGGATTAGCTGATGATTCCAGATTCTAATCGGTTCTTTTGCTTGCGTTTTCGGTTTAAACACCGTAATAGTAGGCCGGATTTTCCCGTCATTTGTTGCATATTCAATATGGTGAAAAAGAGCGTCTCTTACCTCTTCAACTGTGCTCACCTCTCGCTTATCAAATACATTGAGCGATTGCCAAAATAGTCGTCCGATACATTTATTGCTGTTTCTCCAAGCCATGCGAGCTCCGTGCTCTAACTCTTCAAATGTATGATCATAATGTCCGAGTGACATAATTTGCTGATGAATTTCTTTTAATCGCCTGTTTTTGTCCGCTTCGCTTTTTTCAAGTTCAGCGTAACACGTCTCTATAAATACACGTGCTTGTTCAAATAATTCTTCTTGCTTCAACGTTTGTTCCCCCCTAGAAGAACAGATTTCATTCTTTTCGTCCAAGAAAAGCAAGTTTCAGTATACCATCCTCATAGCGGAAACGCGCATCATAATGCTTTAATAACCTCTTTCAATATTAACCAAGTTAGAAGGCAATTCGCCTTGCTCAACTTTTTGCAGCGTTTCAACAAAGCATTCTACGGCTTCTGCAGGCGTAGTCACCGCCGAAATATGAGGTGTTATGATGATATGTGAATGATTCCACCAAAAAGATTCTTTCGTTAACGGCTCACGTTCAAATACGTCTATGTATGCTTTTCGAATACGCTTTTGCTCAATAGCCCCTACTAACGCATTTTCATCTACAGTTGCACCTCGTCCAACATTTATAAAGTATGCATTCTCAACTAAATTCATCCATTTTTGGTCAAAGTAGCTTTTTGTTTCATTCGTTAGCGGCATTGTACTAATAATCCAATCAGCTTCTTTTAGCAAGTCTCTCTCATTTGAAATCGAGACTACTTGATCAAATGACGGCTTTTCATTTCCACTTTTAGATACTCCTATCACTCGTACACCAAAAGATTTTAAAACGGTTGCAAGACGTCCGCCGATTTCACCTGTTCCATAAATGATGACCGTTTGAGCAGAAAGCTGCTGAGGCTCTACCGCTTTCCACCGCTTTTGTTTTTGCTGATGCTGAAACTGTGCGTGGTGCTGAAGTTCAGCTAGCATATAGCTAAGACAATATTCACTGATCCGCTGACCAAATGAACAAACCGTACGTGTTAACATCACGCTCTTTTTCCAATCCGCACTTTCTAAGAACCGATCAACTCCTGCACCGAGAGAATGAATCCATTTGAAGCTATGGTCTTTAAAGTAATTCGTTGGACCGAAGGATAAAAGCGCGTCAGCCCAGTTTAAATCTTCCATTGTAACGTCTTGCTCTTCCATAAATCGAAACGTCTGAGACAGCTGCTTTTGTTTGATTATCTCCTCCAGCTCCTTATGCATTCTTCCTGCCACTAGTATCGTATAAATGTTCATTTCTTTTCCCCCTGCCTTTTTATTCTTCTATATACTCTATTTGAATGATTCGATATAACCGTCCCGTCGTCATGAAGGATTTTCTACATTGATATATATATAGTATGAATCAAGTGAAAGGAAGACGCGAGTGAATTTTATATGACTTTCAAGGCTGGAAAACTCATATGGATTTATGTATATAAGTTCGCTATAATCGTTATGAATCAATTTGTTTATAACGAAACGTACGATAGATATTTTAAAAGAAAAGGTGTGTCAGCATGAGTGTATTAAACGTAAAAAATCTAAGCCATGGTTTTGGTGACCGTGCGATTTTTAACGATGTATCATTTCGATTGTTAAAAGGTGAACACGTCGGCTTAATTGGAGCAAACGGCGAAGGTAAATCAACATTTATGAACATCATTACAGGCAAGCTAGAACCGGATGCGGGAAAAGTAGAATGGTCTAAAAAAGTGCGCGTTGGCTATTTAGATCAGCACACGGCATTAGAGCGCGGCCTTTCTATTCGTGATGTACTAAAAAGTGCTTTTCAATATTTATTTGATTTAGAAGCTCAAATGAATGGCCTCTATGAGAAAATGGCGGATGTATCACCAGAAGAACTCGAAAAACTATTAGAAGAAGTCGGTACGCTTCAAGACCTCTTAACAAACAATGACTTTTACGTTATCGATGCAAAAGTCGAAGAAATTGCACGCGGATTAGGATTAGAAGATATCGGCTTAGATCGTGACGTACAGGATTTAAGTGGCGGACAGCGTACAAAAGTATTGCTAGCCAAACTATTGCTTGAAAAACCAGAAATTCTTTTACTTGATGAGCCTACAAACTACTTGGATGAACAGCATATTGAGTGGCTACGACGCTACTTGCAAGAATATGAAAATGCCTTTATTTTAATTTCTCACGATCTTCCATTTTTAAATAGCGTGATCAATTTAATTTATCATATGGAAAACCAAGAGTTAAATCGCTATGTAGGAGACTACGACGATTTTATGAAAGTATATGAGATGAAAAAACAGCAGCTTGAAGCAGCTTATAAAAAACAACAGCAAGAAATGGCAGATTTAAAAGATTTCGTAGCGAGAAACAAAGCGCGCGTGTCGACACGAAATATGGCCATGTCCCGTCAAAAAAAGCTGGATAAAATGGAAGTAATTGAACTAGCTCAAGAGCGTCCAAAACCAGAGTTTAACTTTAAGAGTGCTCGTACTTCAAGCAAATTAATTTTTGAAACATCTGATTTAGTCATTGGATACGAAGAGCCGCTTTCTAAGCCACTGAATCTAAAAATGGAGCGAGGTCAAAAGATTGCCCTTGTAGGAGCAAATGGAATCGGGAAAACAACTCTTTTAAAAAGTATTCTAGGAGAAATCAAACCGATTTCAGGCTCTGTAGAAAAAGGCGATTACCAGCATATTGGCTATTTCGAACAAGAAGTTAAATCAGCTAACTACAATACGTGTATTGAAGAAGCATGGAACGAGTTTCCTCACTTTACCCAATATGAAATTCGTGCAGCGTTAGCTAAATGCGGCTTAACAACCAAACATATTGAAAGTAAAGTAGAAGTTCTAAGCGGTGGAGAAAAAGCAAAAGTCCGTCTATGTAAGCTGATTAACAATGAAACCAACATTCTTGTACTGGATGAGCCTACAAACCACTTGGATGTAGATGCGAAAGATGAATTAAAACGAGCTTTAAAAGAATACAAAGGAAGTATCTTAATTATTTGTCACGAACCTGAATTTTATCAAGATGTAGTCACAGACGTGTGGAACTGCGAATCTTGGACGACTAAATTATTTTAAAAAAACGGGTTAAAAGAGGCATATCTTTTAGAAAAAGTGGGAATGATAAGATTAAGTTCCCCCCCTTTGTGTGAGTAGCCATTTTTTAAATGGTTACTTTTTTTATGTATAGTCCTTTAATAAAATGGCTATATTGTATCTATACTCCCTAAACCCAAAAAGACCGCTGCAGTGATGCAGCGGTCTTTTCGTTGTCATGGTTTCATCTGTAGCCAGCTATCAAAATGATGAACAGCTATACTGCTTGGAGGGTTTTTAGCTTGACACTTCGTAAGCAACTTACCCAGCTCTTGCATCATCTTTTCTTCTCCTTTAGCAGAAAAAGAAATGTATTCCCCTTCATCTGAAGCCATCGTTTCTACCCCTATTTCAATCGGAGTGGATAGTACACGTCCCCACTTGCGTTCATTTTGCGTTATGTCAGCAATACCGTCTTCTTTATCTGCATGGTTTCGGTACGACATAATTGTGACTTCATCAGCGTACTGAATAATCCAATGCCCCAGCGAACCGGAACCGTTGCTATTTTTGAATGGAACTTCGTCAAACCAAAACGGTATATCTACAGCAAGCGGCAAGTGTAACTGACGAGACTGTACTGCAGCTTGAGAAATAACATATTGATACTGCAGAATACTTTTCGCTCGATTATTTTTCCAGCTTTTATACAAATACGGCTCTATATCTAAATGAACCCCTGAAAATTGCTGTTGTTCTTCCGCTTCTGCTTGGTAAGCTGTTATCCAATTAAAAAATGCGTCTTGCTCTTCTATACCAGAAGGCCCTATCCAAGAAGGAGCGCCGTCAAGTGCGTAGACATCTATACCCTGGACTTGCGCTTGTTGGATAAAATGCCTATATACAGAAGGTGAAAGATGAGCGTCAATTTGTAAATAAACCTTTGTCACCTTTTTTTCTTGAAGTTTTTCACGGATAGCTTCTTGGTCCAACATCCATTTCTTTGTATCCCACACCCACGTCGACAGCGGTATATTCATCTCTGCATTCACCTTTGATCCACATCCTGTTCCTTTCCCCATATTAAACAGCCATACAACCACCAGAAAAATAAGAACGCACTTGCTTTTCACACTCTATTTCCTCCTTTATACGAGCCAGAACTCATATAAAGAGAGTCTGGCAGCTTGGCAACTTTATGGTGAATTTCTCCCTTAGATCTGTAGCTTTCAGCAAACTCTCCCTTATCAATTTTTTCAGCCTAATCTTTATTTGTTCTAGCGGTTGCTTGATTTACTTCCCTGTATCTTTCTTATGGAATAAATATGCCTGCTTTGGATGGTTTGGCTGATTTGGATATTTCAACTGTAATTGTCCTTTTCGTAATAGCTTTGTTAAATAATTATTACGTACTCCATCCGGCGTTCTTTCTAGTAAATAAGCAAACTCTTTAAGCATGAGCGGTTTTTCTTTGCATAATTCAAGAATAATATGCTCCATCTGATTAGGCGAAAGCCGTTTTTTTTCACGAGCCAGCGCTGCAATATCCCATAGCTTGGTATCAATATCCTCACCATTCACTGAATTAGAAGAACCATCTTCCGATTCTTTATTATAGGAGCTTTGATAACTATTATAGGAGTAATCATCTTTATTATATGAGTTAAGTTCACTATTATAGTAGTTTTCTTCTTTATTATAAGAGTTATTGTCGTTATTACATGAGTTTAACTCCTCTAATAAATCTTTATTATAAGAGTCTTTATTTTTATTATAGGAGTTATTTTCGACATTGTTTTCAGGTATGTTTTGATATTTTTCGACACTTTTAAAATTATTTCCCAAATCAGTTACAGACGTATGATAAGTGTCTTTTTCAGAAGAACTAACCTGTCTTTCTTGAGTGGACAGAGATAACGTGACTACCGTACGATGCATAGAAACATCTTGATCAACAGAAGGCTTTTTATAATGATGCAAGCTCCAGTTTTGCTTCACTTTTTTCAAGCCAGAGCCCGAACGTTCACATAGCCCTAGTAAACTGAATAGCTTAACGATATTCGGGTTTCGAAGCTGACTAACGGTTTTACTAAAAACTGAATCTGTAGGTACTAACAAAAGACCTGGATTAGAAAAAACGTAATGAGAAGGTTGCTTTTCTAAAATAACGCCGCCCTCGCCATTATAATCTGCATGAATAAGCATATTGATTAAAACTTCTGTTAAAGAGGAAGCGATTGACGACTGGGGTTCGCTATTGCGAACAATTTCATGAATATGGAAATAAAAATCGAAAATATTTCCTGACCACGTCCCGTCTTGAGAGGTAAAACGCTCTGTCCATTCTTCATTCCCTTTACTTTCCCGGTATTCTAAAAAGTATTGTGGTAAAACTTCTGTGATAATCCGTTCTTCACTGAATAAAAGCAGGCCTGCGAGCGTAACTCCTTCTTTATGGGTATCTCTTACCTTTCCCCATGCTCCTACTTTGTATAAAAACTCTTTTGTTTCAAGCGCATTCCAAGGATGAGCTGGTTTTACTTCAGCAAATCGATCCCGGTAGCTTTTGATCGTATCAAAATTTAATTCATTTAATCCATAGTGCTCTAGGATGAGATTATCTTGTAACATATTCAACTCTCCTATTATCTTTGTATATTTATTTAACAGCGCGAATATGCTGTTTCTTACCTCTTGTTACTAACGTACTAACTTTATTTATCTAGATGCCGCATAGATCCTGCTTCTGCCGCCTAATCTCTGCTACATCGATATATACACCTCATCTATTCTATCATTTTTTCTTTCTTCTCTCCTGCATTTTTCAATCTTCAACATAGCCGAGTTTATTGTGTAAAAGCTGTGGATATTTATCTTTATCCACAGCTTTTACACAACCTACAAACCCTTTTCTAGCTGTTTCAATATAAATTTGTTATAATACCCTTCATAACAACGGATTAAGTGAGGGATTACGTATGGAAAAAGCTACATTTGCAGGTGGATGTTTCTGGTGTATGGTTACACCATTTGAAGAGCTAGAAGGTATTCACGGCATTGTATCAGGATATATGGGGGGAACTGTGGATAACCCTACCTATGAGCAAGTAAAATCTGGCACAAGCGGTTATTACGAAGTGGTTCAAATCACATTTGACCCTGAAGTGTTTCCGTATAAACGTTTGTTAGATCTTTATTGGCCGCAAATTGATCCAACAGATGATGGAGGTCAATTCCAAGATCGAGGCTCGCAGTATCGAACAGCAATTTTTTACCATAACGATAGCCAAAAGCAGGAAGCTGAAGAGACAAAGCTAGAGGTCGCAAAAAGCGGACGTTTTAAAAAACCAATCGTGACAAGCATCCTTCCTGCCTCTGCGTTTTATGAAGCGGAAGAGTATCACCAAGATTTCCACAAGAAAAATCCAAAGCATTATAAAGAAGACCGCGCTAAGTCTGGTCGAGATGAGTTTATTCAAGCGAACTGGAAATAATTCTTATGTTCAAAACAAAGCCGCATAGCGTTTGCTATGCGGCTTTGTTTACCAATTATCTGTATAAGTTGCTGTTGTTGACGGCACGCTCCAATATTGCTGCGAAGGCTGCCATGCTTTTAACGAGCCATCAGCTCTCTTCACAATTGCTTTAAATTGAACATTTTGACTCGCAGGAAAATAGACGGTGCCTCTCCAATCGGCTGTAGATGAATTATATGTTAATTTAATTGGATAAAGGGACGTATCCCACTGACCTAGCTCAGCTCTGTCTCCAACAATATAAACCGTTTCTCCTACCGCAGTTGGCGCATTTTTTACTACAACCGTTTGCGCAACTGGTGTAACGCCCAGCGTATTTTTAAATTGCCCCATCAGCGTATCATTGTTAATGACATCGTAGAAACGAAGCAAAGTAAATCCTGCAAAATTATAGTTAAAGGCCATTTCAGCTGCTTTTTTATATTGATCTTCACTGCCTATAGTTAGAGCATTTTCCCCGTTTAAAACAATTCCTTTTGCATTCGCAATACCTGCTACTTGGCGTACAAGCGTCTTTGGCATAGAATATTCGGGATAACTTCCGCTGTCCGTCATTTCTAAGCACGTAAACGTTATATCTAATTTAGCTGTTTTAAAAGCGTCTAAAAGCGCATTGTAATCATTATATCCAGCAGGTTTTTCTGCAGCATGAGGAATCGTCGGATTATTATACTGCCAATGAATTCCCGCCACTTTTGCACCGATTGGTACGTTAAAGGTGGCATCAAAAGCCTGATGAGCTAACTGTCCAATACGTTTTGTGTGATCTTCCAAAGCTCCTTGATACCATGCTAAGAAATCTTTTCCATAAGCTGTTGAATAACCATCTTTTAAGAACTGATAGCCATCTGATGGCGGTAAAATTTGCGATGCAGAGGTTAAATTGGTTCCCCATGCCTGATTGACGCCGGCGAGTGAACCGTATTTAGTCAAAGCATATGATTGAAACTTGCTTTTGGCGAAGTTCGTATACACTTGAAATTTTCCTCTAGACGGATAGCCGGTTCCGTCTGCTGCTGTATAGGACGGATAACGAATTTCACCTGCAGGGCCTCCGGATAAATAGATTTTAGCAATCACGTCTTTATAAGGTGCTAACGCTTGCGCAAATGCCGTATAGAGCTCTCCGTATTGCTTAGAAATAACGTCAGTTGCAAGCGGGCTTAACGTTTCTTTATTTGTCGTACCTGTTTCAGATTTAAAGTAAAGGCTGTCATCACTTTTTAAGTTCCATACCCAAGACGGAAGCGGAACGTTACAATCATCTCCAACATTACCGCCGCACTGATGAGTAGAAATAATAGGAACGATCTTTATACCTGCATTACGAGCAGCTTGAGCAAAGCGCTGAGCATAGGAAAAATCAAACTGCTGATCGCCGTTCTTCTCCATATCTCCCCACCAGAAGTCTACTGTCACCGCATAAAATCCATTTTGTTTCGCTTTGCGTAAATCGTTCTCAAACGCTTCCCATGTTGTATAGTCTGTTACCTTTTTTAAAGGCGCCATTAAGTAGGTTTTGTAACCAGGATTCATTGATTTTCCATCTACGGCAGCCGCTCCATTAAGTGGATTCAAAATGAAAGCGTTAACAAAAATGAGCACCAAAATAAAAGCCAATCCTTTTTTACATAGCTGTTTCATAGCTTCCCTCCATTTTTTCAAAATCACCTATAGGTATTCGGCGGATTTTAGTTTTTTCCTTTTTCTTTTATAAAAAAAAGACGCCCCGCCAGGACGCCTCCTACATTAGTTCCAAATCTCATTCACCCATTCAGGATGGTCAATAAACGGATTGCGGTTATGCTGATAGTCTGAATAAATAATATCATTTCTGCGTCGTTCTCGATCATCTACTGGATCTTCGGCGTTCCATTGAAGAAGCACAGATAATTTCCCATGATAAGGAGCAGTGCCATTATTCACTGTGTTATTAAGTTCTAAGTCAGGCTCATCACTTACATCGCCTTCATAGCGTACGGCCATATAAAACAACATACGAGCCACATCACCTTTTACTTCATCTCGAGGTTCCCATGAATCACTGTCAAAATAATTTCCGAGTGCCTCGCTATGTTCCGTCCCTCCGTTATCAAAATCTAAGTTTCCTCTCGTACCATTTACAGACACATCGGTTGGACGTAAATGATGAAGATCTGTTCCAGGACCCATAGCTGTTCCAAAATCCCCGTGAGACTTTGCCCAGACGTGCTCACGATTCCAATCGTCCACTCCGCCTCCATTTGTACTCTTACTCTGTGAACGCCCCGTATAGAGCAAAATAACGTTATTTGCGTTAGCTGGATCTTCATCCGTTTTCTTTAAAGCTTCCCATACGGCTGAATACGAAAGTTCTGTGTGATGGTCAATAATGTTATGAAGCTGTGTTTTTAAGGTGTTTCCTGTTTTTCCAGCTGCGGTACGATAATAGTCTTCTACTGGAACAGTTGGCTCTGTGGGGTCTGGAGTCGGATCAGTTCCTCCTGTTTCTGTACTGATAGAAGTAACTGATTTTATTCCTGGGTGTGAAAAGTAAGGGGTGAGTGTGCCCGTAACAGTAAGACTTTTCCCTTTTAACTCCGAGCGACTTTGAAGTCCAAATGTACTTCGCAAATTTGAAGGAATTTGAACGTATACCATCTTGTCTGTGTTGGTTTCATTTGCACTGTCAGCGAGAGCAAGTGCATAATCGTTTGGGTAATTGCTCGTAATAACTGTAGATGTGCCTGTAGGTTGACCTACTACATATCCTTTAACAGCTTGTACACTATTGTTTTGATTTTCAAGAGCTTGTGACACAGATAAAGATGCCGCTGCTTGACTAACAGGAGTTAAGCTCACTACAAGAGCAAAAACAAGCAGGGACATTACCCATGTTTTTTTACACAGAGCATGTAATCTCACTTTTTTATTCCTCCTTATGATAGGTTTGAAAACTCGTTTCCTTCCACCTCTTTATATTATTTTTTCACTGTGAATTCCCTGCCTGTTTTTTGTTAAGTTTTATAGTGAAAAAGATGTGTTCTTCTTTACAGTGGCGGCTGCTTTATGCGAAGGGTTATATTTTTAAAAGTCCACACTGGAAAAAGCATTATGTGTCTTTCTTTATATATGGTATAATCAACCGAATCGTAAAAGAGCTTATACCATTTCAGAAAATGAAATGATTTAAATAGAAATGAGGATTGTCTATGCTTAGTTTTGACGAAAAATTAGCTATTATTTCATCGTTTCCAGAGCTGCATCGAAAAGATGTATCTTTAGGACGCGTGAATTTTCATTATGAAGAAAGCGTGTACGATAAAACGGTTGTTGTGCATCATCTGCATCCTAACGGAAATGGATTTGTATATGCAGGTTTTTTAAAAGGATATGAAACAAATGACAAAGGTCTTGTGAATATCCGTGATTACACTGAAGAAGATCTTCGATCAATTATTGAAGCTTCTATTGAATCTTTGTCTACCCTTCCTGATACAGCTAGAGAAGAAGCTATTGTAGGGAATGGAAATGAACAGCGCTGGAACGGCCCAGACAATGCAATGCTTTTACTTGTTCATGAAGATGACCTGTGGAATATTTATTCTGGCTTGAATTTAGAGGCAGCATTTTTATCTTACGAAGAAGCAGAAGATTATTTGTTTGAAGAAGGCTTCCGCCGCCTGTAAATTTACGTCTATACGCAAAAACCTCGCTGTTGATTAACAGCGAGGTTTTTTCATTTTTTCACAGAAGGCTGAGGGCTAATGCGCGGTATTAAAACCACAAATAATACAACAACCCCCACACCAATCAATAATAAATAAAACCATTGTAGATCTGATGACTTTTCAGAAGCCGTTTGTTCTGTCCGATCTTTCTTGTAGGAAGTGTTTTTAGAAGAAAACAAGTTATATTCTTTTGCTTTCGCAGAAATCGTATTATCTTCAGCTGATGCGTTCGCAAAAAGACTTTCTTTTAAACTCTCTTTCTCTGCATCTTCCTCTTTTTCAAATGTAAGATCCTTTATTTCCTCCGGAATATTTCCTACTTCTTTTTTATTTTCTAGCAAAGATTCGGGGTCTAAGTTAATGGGATCATCTTTATATACATTTGGTTTAATCTCTTCAACGTTTCCATCATCAGCTTCAGCCGCTGCTGCTATAGGGAAACAAAAAAGTGAAAAAATAAGAACAACACTTCCAATCTTCTTACTAAGCACTATAGGTTTCATCATTTTCAACCTCTTTAGTCGTCTTTAAAGCACGAATAATAGATGGCAGAACACTTAAAACGGCAGTCATTCCCAGTAATACAATAAGCGCCTGTCCAAACAGAGACTGCGTATCATATTGAATGGACATGTACACTTTAGATACTGGATCTTCGTAATTAAAGTTTGGCATAGATAAGTTAAGAAGCGGGGTAATATAAAATAAAATCAACCCTACTGTCGTCACCCATCCAGCGAAGCTTCCTAATAAGAAAGCAATACGTACAAGTGTAGATGAAGCAAGCAATAAGACGATCGTAAAGATTGACCATTCCATTGCCCGGTCTCCCGATAACGAATAAATATTAAGGCTAAAGATACTTACCATTAACCCTACAATCAAATTCAATAATCCAAAGAGCGTACCTTTTACAAGCATCGGTGCATGTCGGTAGTATTGACTGAAATAGCCAATTAGTAGGCTGCTGATTAAGATAATAACCAAAATGACAACCGGTGGAACCTCTTTTACTTTTTCAGCCGGCACTTCACCGCTTACTTGAAGAGGATTTGCTAAATAATGATAAACGTAATCGTTATTCTGTCCATCTACTAATGTATTATTTAACAAGCGGTATACCTGGCCTCGCACCAACTTCGTTGAATCCACGTTTTGGGCCCACTTGCTGTTAAGCGTGTCAGCCTTATCCTGAACTTCATTTACACGCTTCTGCAATTCATCTGTGTACGTGACAACATTAGCTTGTCTTTCACCTAAAGATGAAATGAGTTCGTTCATTCCCTTCAACTCTTGACCCATGCTTTGCTGCAGCGTCATTAAGCCTGTTACGTCCGGAGCTTCTTTCTTTTCTAATGCTTGATCTTCACCTGCGCTAGATTGAAGCTCTTGATTCATTGCATTTGCTTTTTCTTGAATAGCTGATAGCTCTTCCATAATCGATGCTTGTTCAGCATCAACTGTTTGTCCATATTGATCAGCAAAATCTTGCACTGAACTTTGGAACTGTGCTAACTCTTCTTTTGTTAGAGACAGGTTTTGTTGGATTTGCTTACGCGCGTCTTGAGAAGAAACGGTTCCAGCTAACGCCTGCTGCAAACTTCCTTTAATAGAGTCATTGTTAAGGACGCTGTTCTGTATGTCTATATTTCCTACTTGAGCTAAAGTCAAATCATACTGCGATAAATCACCGTAGTACTTTAACAGATTTTCGGCACTGCTGCTTTTAATCTTACCTGAGAATGTATTGCTCAGCTTTTCCTTTCGAGAAGCTGAAAGGTTTGGAGAAGATAAGATTTTATCTTCTTTGTTTTTAATCATCGTAATGAGACCATCAACATCCGCACTGCCTTTAGAAGGTTTTTTGCCGTCTTCTTTCAACTTTTCATTCTCTTTTTTTAATCGTTCATTTTCTTCTTGAAGCTTAGCAATTTGACTGCTCGACGACTTGGTTGCTTCTTCTAAGTCTTTCTCTGCTTTGTTTTTCTGTGCTGTCAAAGACTCAACGTCTGCTTCCAAGCTGACAATTTTCTGCTTCAGCGCATCCGTATTTTCTCCTGAAGTTTCAGGCTGAACGGTTACATTTTGCAGCTCATCTTTGACTGCCTGTACCTGTGTTTTCAGATTAGCCACTTTTTCAAGCGCACTTTTCACAGCATCGGATGTACCTGATGTGTCCGGTGTTTCAGTCGTTTCTGGCGTTTCTGTTCCCTCAGGTGTTTCAGATGATTCAGGCGCTTCAGGTGTTTCAGGTGTTTCAGGTGTTTCATTTACCATTCCTTGGAGCTGCTGTTCTAAGTCTTCAAGCCCTTTTGATATATCATCAAGCTTTGCTGTTTGCTGAGATAAATCCACTTGAATTGGTTCTGACGTTCCTTCGCCTTGACCGGAATCTGGCTGAGTTCCATCATCTTCTCCAGGATCCGTCGGCGTCTCTCCACCTTGATTAGGATCTGGCTGAGTTCCGTCACCTTCTCCAGGGTCCGTTGGCGTCTCTCCGTCTTGATTAGGATCTGGCTGAGTTCCATCACTTTCCCCTGGATCTGTTGAGCCTCCACCACTATCATTTGATGAAGCTGTCTCTAGCTGCGCACGAAGCGGCTTTAGCTTACTTTCAATTTGATTTAAGGTTGTTTGCTCAGACTGCTGTTTGTATGAACTGATGATTTGGCCGTTCAAATCTTGCAGAGCTTTTTCTTGTTCACTGACGTTATCTGCTTGTTGATCTCCAAGTTCTCCAACGGCTTTTTGATTTTCATCCAGCTGCTGTTGAATGGAAGATAAGCCACTAAACACTTGATTGGCCTGCTCATTAAAATTTTGCTTAGAGCTTGGCTGATTAGATTCAAGGGAAGACAACCCTTGTTGAATCGCAGCGACGCTTTGAGCCTGCGTTTTTTCAAGCATTTGTTTCTGTGTTTCTTGATATGTTTGATATTGATTTACATATTCAATGAAGCTGTTTAAATTCTTTTCAACCTGTTCTACGTCGCCTTGTCTGTCGCTAGAACCTTTTTCTGCTTTATTTACATTATCTTGGATTTGCTGAAGAATTTTCTTTTGATCATTTAATTCACCTGCTAAATCTTTTGAATTCGGTTTATAAAAAGCGACCATTGTTTTTTGAAAGGCGATTTCTTTATTTAGAATTTTATCGAACTGTCCGCGTACCTTATCCACTTCCTGTGATACATAACTCCAGTACAAAGAGGACATTTCATTATTAACCTTTGTAGTAGCATCTTCTAATTCCCCTACTACTTTTTCCTTATTAACTGCGTTAAGCTGGCTTTGAACTTTGTATTCCAAAGTAGCTTTTTCTGGCTTTTTTTCCTGATACGATAAAATATTTTGTGAGAAAGTCGAGGGAATATAAATAACCGCATCATATTTCCCATTCTGTAAACCGCTTGTAGCTGCGCTTCGTCCAAGCACGGTCCATTGATAATCCGACCCCTCCTGTAAAAGAGGAGTCACTTTTTCTCCAAATTCTATCGCTTTTTCACTGTTTTCTTTTACTCCATTATCTTCGTTAACAACCGCAATCGTTCTTGTTGAGTTTTCTGTGACTTGTAGCGGGTTGTCTCCAATATACTGGAAAAAGAAAGAAGGAAGAGCCAAAATTAAAACAACAGCTAATATGACTTTAAGTGTATACTTACGCTGTTCGGTCATGTTAAGATCTTCCTTTCACTTACACATAGCGGGATTTGAATTCTTGTTTCTTTTCCACTTTTAATATAATAACCGAAGCCAGGGTTAACGTCGGCTTCTTTTCGGTCATAAGGAAGTGTAAATAAGCTTTGCTCTGTTTTCTTCATCAACAACACAGCTTGGCCAATTTGCTTCACTTCTGTTGTTAACGCGTCAAATCCTTTTGAAAACTCATTGTTGTTCCCTGCAACAATCAAGTTAAAGCCCAGGTGGCTATAATTTTTCATCAATTTTGTAATACGATCCTGCAAGACACTGTCTAAGTTTTGCTGGAATCGTACAAATCCGTCTACTACAAGCATGATTGGGGCAAATGAAAGACCGTGTACGGTTCCTTCCTGCACTGCTTCCAAATACTTATTTTCACGTCGCTGCAATCGTTCTTCGGTTAGGTCAAGCCAGTCGACGATCTGTTCTTTTGTTTCCATGTAAACAACTTGCTCTTCAGCTGCATAGCTTGATAAACCACGGTCAACCGAATCAAATAGTCCGATTTGCTTCACGCCTTGTTCAAGCGCTGTTTGCAGTATGACTTTCACTACATTTGTCTTTCCTTTTTGCGTCTGCCCCATGACGATACAATGCTTATTTTTCGTAAAGTTCATATGCACCGGTCGAACAAACTCTTCATCTAACCCAAGAGGAATAACTCCTTTTTCGCGAATAACTCTTCTGTCCGTCATAAATTCGGCAAGTACAAGTTTCGATGACAGCATTGGCACCGGCTCCGGAAGAATAGCATCAGCGTATTGATTCTTTAATCGTTGAATGTGCAGCTTAACTGCATCAAAAATTTCAAAATCATCTTTTCCTTCCGCAGGTAAAAACAGCTGTGCAAAATAAGGTTGATCCGTTTTGATAATAGCCCGGCCTGGAATAGACTCTAGCGCATACGGCGTACGTCCTAAAATAGAATACGCTTCTGAATGATCCATTAAGTAATGAACCACCTTCGTTTTCAAGTTATTCATAAGTGACTGACGAATAGAATTCACGCGCGTCGCGGTAAAGATCATATAAATTCCTAAAGACTGACCGTCACGCACAAGCTGCGTGAACTGCATTTCTAGATCTTGCATTTCTTCTTTGACAAGATCAAAATTATCAATCGTGATAAAAATTAGAGGAAGCTCTTCTGAACTTAAAGCATTATACATTTTGATATTGCTAACTTCCTGCTGTTGAAATAACTGCTTTCGCCTTGCGATTTCTTGTTTGATAATCGTCATGAATTTTTCAATTTTACGCATTTGATCCATTAAGAAATAATCCGCCGTATGAGGCAGCTGACGAAGCGGCAGCAGCGTACCGTTCCCAAAGTCAAAAATGTAATAATGAAGCTGCTCTGGGCTCTGTCTTTCAGCTAGACTAAGAAGCAACATCATGACTGTAAACGATTTACCGTATCCTGACGAACCAAATATACCAATGTTTCCATCGTCCATCAGCTGATAGTTATATACCGTTTGACTTTGCTTTTCAGGTTCATCAATTAAGCCAATTGGGAATACGCCGTCTCGCTTCTCTTTGTACTCACTGCGAAGCAATCTCTCTTTAAGAGGCGGCAGCCATGGACTATTTAATTTTTTGATACCTAATTCCTGCTGCATTTGTTCGATTTTTTGCACCACAACATCAATTTCTGCTTCCGCTTGTTTGGATGACGTCTGCTGAGTAGATACATCAGATAAAGGAATCAACCCGAGATCCGTGACAATGGCTACTTCATCTTCAGCTCCATACGTATCTTCCATGTACGGCGCGCCGCTCCAAGCTGACTGAAACAGTTCATACACTTCATTATTTCCAACCTGCAGATAGCCTCGACCCGTCACCGTAATAGAAGCAGCGTCTGCATTTTTTAAGATTTCTTTACTATCAGCGGCATCTTGGACTTTTAACGCTACTTTAAAGCGCGCATTACTCCAAATTTGATCGTCAATAACACCGCCTGGCTTTTGTGTTGCTAAAATTAAATGAACGCCTAGACTACGTCCAATTCGCGCCGCGCTGACTAATTCGCGAATGAACTCTGGTTCTTCACTTTTTAACTCAGCAAATTCATCCGAGATTAAGAATAAGTGAGGCAGAGGTTCTTCTGCCATACCTTGCTTATATAAATCTGTATAATCATTAATATGATTGACTTCATATCTATCAAACAAGCGTTGGCGCCGCTTTAATTCACTTTTAATAGAAGCTAAGGCTCTTGTACTAAAATTCTTACTTCCTTCAATATTTGTAATGGTTCCAAGCAGGTGAGGCATGTTTTTAAACGGCTGAGCCATTCCTCCGCCCTTATAGTCAATCAATAAAAATGCGACTTCATGGGGGTGGAAATTCACCGCTAGAGAAAGAATGTACGTTTGTAAAAATTCACTTTTCCCTGACCCCGTCGTACCTGCAAGTAATCCATGAGGGCCGTGAGCTTTTTCGTGAAGATTTAGTTCAACAATATCTTCTTTTCCTTTTAAACCAATTGGAACCGCTAGCGACTTAGCTGATTCATTGGTGTGCCACCTTTGCACGATATCCAGCTCACCAATTTCTCTTGCTTTAAATAATTCTAAGAATGAAACGCTATTTGGAATTGAGTTGGTCATGCCCACTTGGTGATCCAATGTCCGCAGCATCCTTGCAAATCTTTCATTATAATCAAGCGTGTGTTTATCAAGCTGAAATGGAATATTCACAGCTTTTTGCTTTTGAATTAATATATCCCCCTCGGATTCGTTAATATAACGAACGAGTGTGTGAACATGCTCCGTTAAGCTTTCTTTCGTCTCTGCCGCAAATATCGTAGAGAACCCAAGATGAGGGTGATACCCTTCTAAATACTCTAAGATAACGTGATCTGCAATTAGCTGCTGATTCGTAATAACAAAAACAAAGTGAGGCAAGAAAACCCCTTCTCCTTTTGCTTCATCTAAGTCGCGTTCTCTCAGCATTTCGTAAATAGAAGATAAAAGCTGATCTCTCGTTTGTTCATTGTAAATGAAGCCTTTCGCAAAAGAATGAGGCAGCTGAAAATGAGGGAGCCATTTCATCCATTCCCACTCTTTATATTCTTCTTCATCAAAAATGAATACGAATCTCACATCATGATAACTGTGGGAGAATGCCAGCTGTCCTACAAGCTGATGCAGTTCATTCTTCACCGTCTTCATCTTTCCTACCAGACCGATAGAGCCTAAACCTAAGTGAGCGGTAACAGGCGCATTTTTGACTTCTCGATAGACTTTTTCCATGTGCTGAGACTGCTCAAGCAAATCATCAATTTCTCGATTAGCCATATCTCCGCTATTTAACGAAATTTGGTAGCTTCCAGGAACTGTTCCTTTTCCAAGACGCACCTGTAAGAAATCACTGCTTTCCACAGTTCGTTCCCAAATTCGATCGGAAATCTGTTCTGTTAAATATTTCATTCGTTCAAACGTTGGAAAATGATAAGATAATACATCTCGTTGAACTGATGCTAGTTCTTGTAATTCCTCGCGCTTGTTCTCTAAGTACTTTGTATAAATTCGACGACGACGCTCTTGGCGCTTCTTGCGCTGTTTTTTATCTTTGAAATATTGAACGGTAGATACAATCAGCGTGGTCGTAAACATCATGACAGATATAATAATAAAAATTCCTCTGGGCTGAATAATCGATACCGTACCCATGACTAAAAGCATGACTAATGGGGGTAAAATGGTAAGCCATAAGCTTCGGTTATTTTCATCATTGTCTTGAGACGGAAAGGACAAGCTCACCTTATCATTAGGCAAATCATATATCATGCGCGGTGTCCGTCTATAAACCGGGTACTTCTTTTTCATTTCAGAAATAGGTTGTGCCGTAGCCGGAAGCTTAGATGCATAATCATAGTAACTTTGAATCTTCAGCAAATCTTTTTCGATTAATTGAATCGTCATAGAAGACCATAAAATAAGATCTCCGGGCTGAAGGTTCCTATTCTCTTCTATTCGGTGTCCATTAAGATAAAGCCGTTCTTGGTTATAAAAGACCTTCCACTTCCCGTTTATCTTTGATAAGTAAAATCCTTCTTTTGGCTCTACTACATACTTTTCTTTCTGCTGATACACATCAGCTGCTTCATCACTTGTGGAAAACGAGACTTCTGATCCGTAATCAATATAATAGACAGCTTCTTTAACAGCCGTCTCTGTAAGGGCAAAGGTTAAAGCCTGTCCTTGTTCTCGCCATACAAACGACTCAGAAACAGATAGCTCTGCTATCCTTTCTTCTCCATAGGAAATCAAGAGCGGGCCGTTCTTTTCAGATGACAGCGTCATTTGCCCTTTCTCAAACGGATAGGAAAAAGTAAACGTTTGATGCTGAGTGTTTCCAACCGTTGCTTGGCGAAAGGTTTTAAAATCTATAGGCAGCTGCTGATACGTTTGCCCACTAACTATCCAAAGCATATTCATACAACTACCTCCCTACTTCGATTGATCTTCCTGCTGTTTTTTCTGCTCTTCTTGTTTCTTTTTCTCGGCTTCTGCAGCTTTCTGTTCTTCTTCCTGCTGCTTGGCCGCCTGTGCTTCCTCAGCCTGTTTCTCTTCTTGCTGCTTGGCTGCTTCCGCTTCTTGCTGATCATTTTCTTTCTTGAATTCTTCCAGTTCATTCGCTACTTTATCAAGCTCTTCTTGCTTTTTATCAGCCGCTAAATCGTTGTCTGTCTTTAGCTGACCTTCGTATTTCATTAATGCATAGATAATTAACGAACGTTCTTCTAACAACCGGCTCACTTCTAAAGCTTTTTTGTTGTCTCCTCGGCCAATGTAAAACCAATAGGCAAAGTACTGAGGATCTGACTGAAGCGTAATAGTCTTTAAAGCATTTGCCTTTTGCTCCTCTCCCAACTTTTCATTAACAAGATAGGAGGTTGCTATTTCGTATTGCACAATTTTAGGCATACTTTCAATATCGTAATCTTCAAGTGTGTCGACTACTTTGCTGTAGTTTTTTTCAAGAAAGTATTCGTTGCTTTCTACAAATGCTTCTTGTTTCGGCTGAGCAAAAAAATAAGAATAAAAAGTATAAATAAGAGCTGGAATTAATAAGACAAGTATACCGACAGATGAAAACTTAAAAATGGTCCAGCGTTTTTGAGGAAGTTGAACAAGTGTCTTTTGATGTTTTTCAATTTGGGTTAGCTTATGCTGAACAAATTGACTCAACTCTTCCTCATTGCTGATATGCATTATTTTTTTAGCGTCTTCTTTTAATTGCAAGGTCTCGTATAACTTAAAATACTGTTCAAATGTATGCGATGAGTCAACGGCCGCCGCTATCGTAGCCTTTAACTCCTGAAAGCTTTGTTCCTCGTTAGGCTCATAAGGAGGTAAACTTTCTTTCACTCCATAATGTAAAAAAGCAGGACTTAAACTTTTATCAAAAATGATATTTTCTGGACAAATCAACAAATGCAGCCTTGAAAAAGAATGCTGCTTTACCTTTTTGATAAGCTGATCTGCAAACAGCCACTTTTGCTGTTCTTCTTTTCCCCTTAATGCTGTAAAAGGTTGAAATTCAGAGGTAGGCTTAATTGTTATTTTGAGTTCATCATCGCTCATCATGATTTCTTTTTGAAAAGCCGTGTTTACATCCTTTAACATTTCAATTTCAACAGAACGATCAAGTCGAATTTTTTCTTTTTGAAAAACAAATGTATATTCATTATTATGACGTGTCATTACAGCTTCGAGCTGCTCTTCTAAGTAAGTCGGTTTCTTCTCTGACATTCTAATAGACTCCTTTAGAGAATTTCGATACAATCACCTGTGGTAATTCCGCAGTTAATCATCGTCTCATTTCCCGAGAAAATAAGATTTTTATTTGAAACACGTATCCACGCACCGTCCTTTGGTGATTGAGTAATCTTTTTAGCTTGCCAAACGATCTCGACTACTTTTTTGATTGAATGATAGTTTGATAGTCGCAAATCGAACCGATCACCTGTATAGTGCTTTAAGTCTACTGTTACTTCTATATACATAGGGTTTCATCACCTCAAAACATAGAAAAAGCGCCTTCATCTTTTGAGAATGGGGCGCTCCTTTTATTACTTCACTTAGATTATTAGATGAAGTTAACCGCGGATTTGGCTAGCGATTTGGTTATCTGTATCTTCAAGAACATTTGCAGAGTCGTCTAATTGCTTAGCAATTTTTGTAAGTAGGTTAGACATTTCAACGAAAGAAGGTTTTAATTCTTCGTATTGAGCAGCAAACGCTTCGCTTGAAGCACCTTCCCACATATCTTGAAGTTGATTTTTCATTGTATCAAGACGGCTTACTAGTTCTTGAACTTGACCGCTTTCGTTAGTATAGCGACCTGACATGTCGCGAAGCTCTGCTGGTGTTACGCGAATAATTCCTGACATACATATCTCTCCTTCGGTTTATATATTTACTATTATTGTAAGAAACTCTAGTGATAAGGTCAAAGGTTACTTGCAAAAGCCTCCAAAAATGAGAATATGTATCTACAAATACCCCTAAAAAATGCAAATAAAACCTGAAAAACCAAGATTTTGTTCTCATTTAAACCTTTTCCATCTAATCTATAGGTACCTATTTAAAGGAAAATAAAAACTATAAGACTATTAAATTACATTTCTATTTATTATCTATAGAACTATTTACTAGTAATAAAAAAGCAGCAGCCTGTTTAAGGCCCTGCCTATATATATCCTATTTATTTAAGATTCAGACATGCTTGAAAAAAGGACATGTGCTTGTTATCGCCTTGGCTACTGCTTAAAATAATTTTGATCTTCTTTTAACATTCTTATTTCTTCCGGGATGAATAATTTTGAGAGAGGCGTGTCAGGATTAAGTAATATGGCTATTTCTTCATTTAATACAGGCAGCATATCCTTAAATGATACACATACGGTCTTTTCATCTTTTAGCATCTGTTCAATCGGATATTTTGACGAAAAAACAGGTAAATATCGATACGCTGCACTTTTCATCGTCTGAACGTAGTGCTCTGCAATTAATATATCTGATGCTACATGTTCTGAGCTAACAACTAGCCATAAATTGCTATTCATTAAAGTTTTATAAAATTGAGCAATTTTTTTATTATCTTTCATTGCTTCAATTAACGATTTTTCTAATAAGTTAAATGTATACTTCATTGCTGAGACAACCCTGTAAGGAACTGTACCATTTCACTTCCAGCGCCATCATATACTTCATTCATTCTCTCTTCACTTCCTCTGTGCTGTCACTAAACATAATGTTTGAAGGATTCATCTCCTGACTTAAAATGCCCAATCCCATTTGAATAACCCCATAAGTAAAAAATTCCGTTCGACTGCATGTAGAACCATTTACTACTTTTTCTTCCCAAGACATAGAAAGCGAATTCCACATAACATTAAGAGTACCTAGAGGTTTTTCAATCGTTCTATGCATATTGTCATACGTGTTCCATTCTTTTAAGTTCTTTATATCATTCCACGTATCTTGCGAATGGGCGCTCCCATCGCTCCATACGCTCGACCAAAACTCCGTCCAGCCTGAAGAGCCTTCTAGCTCTCCATCTGCTTTTCTCATTTGCTCCGCAGTGTCTTTTACTAATAAATGTGCATTTTCCGTTAGCGAATCAAGTTTGCGAATCATATGCTGTAACTCTTCCTGCAAGTCCAGCACTTTATCAATATCTGCAACAGACAAGAAATGTAGATTTGTAGCTTCCCAGCTTAGTTTTTGAAGTGCATCAGCCGTCTGTGAATGAGACTGTTGAATTCGCTCTGCAAATGTCTGCAGCACCTCTGGATTTACTTTTATCTCCATGTATGTCCGTCCCCCTATCTCTTGTAAGCCTTCAGTCATCATCCAAACATTTTTTAAGCCTATACGGAAAGACTCACTTTCTAAAGGAGTGAGTCGATAATGTTATTTATTACGCCGATGCTAGCTCTCTTAATCGTGAAATTTCTAAGCGTAAAGTTTGAAACAATTCATCCCTTACGTCGTACAGATGAAAAGTAGATTGCGTAATATCATTATAAATATCCTCATATGAGCTCTTAGAACGCCCTGACCAATCTGACGCATATTGTTGGTGCGAATTTTGAAACAGATAGATACCTTCTTCAAGAAATTCCATGATACGTTGAACTTCATGTAAATATGATTCTAATTGATCTGCATCTCGACTATATTCTTTGCTTTTTCTTCTTCGCTCTATGTCGTCAAAGAGATCATCAATTGCATCCATAAAATGTCCCCACGTCCTTCTTCCTCTTTTATTAGAAGTCTCTTAAAGTAATGTTAAAATAAGGTTACAAAAAACAAAATCCATCATTCAAACTATTTTCATACCTAGGAAAAAATATCTACATTTCTCTTTTTTTACTTATTTATACAGGGGAAATAGAGAAAATAAACAACGCCAAGCTGCTGTAATAAAGCAGTAGACGTTGCTTTTTAGGTTGTGACACTGCTGTTATAAAAAGGAAGAATACCTAGTTTACATCCGACCTTTTTGTTTCTTTTTCTTGTTAAATGGCTTTTTTGAAGGTTTTTTAGCTGTACGGGACTGCTCTTTTGTACCTTCATCGACGATTTCGCCCATATAAAGCTCTTTTTTCGCTAATGAAAGTTGAAGTTCACGTGCGATTTGTTTTAAATTTCGCTCTTCTCGTTCAGTGACAAGAGAAATGACTGTACCTTCTGCTCCCGATCTGCCTGTCCTACCTGAGCGATGTACGTATTGATCTGCATCTTGAGGAACATCGATATGAATTACATGCGTCAATCCCTTAATGTCTAATCCTCTAGCTGCGACATCCGTTGCTAATAAGACAGGGAAATCTCCTTTTCGAAACCCTTTAATCGTCGTAGCACGATCTTCTTTTTTCGTTTCACTGTGTAAAGAGCCTGCTTCTACACGCTTAAATGTTAATTTTTCTTCAAACTCGATCAGAGTATCAATCCCTTTAAAAAAGGCTAAAGCTTTCATTTGTTCTTGACGAACTAGTTTTCTAAGCACGTCCACTTTATCTCTAGCTTCACTTTTGATGTATACATGCTCTACCTTCGAAGCTGGGAGTTCATCTCTTCCTACCTCTATTTCAAGAGGCTGGTTCATCATGTCTTTCGCTAGCGATTTGGTACGTTCT
Organism: Priestia sp. FSL W8-0524; assembly: GCF_038005965.1. NCBI lineage: Bacteria > Bacillati > Bacillota > Bacilli > Caryophanales > Bacillaceae > Priestia > Priestia sp. FSL W8-0524. The sequence continues at coordinate 51,301 of NZ_JBBOUG010000001.1, read as the reverse complement.
GATACAGTAGCTGAGAAGACTAGGATTTGACGATCACTTAACGCCATTTTTACAATCTGTTGAACCGTTTGAACATGCTCAGGTACAAACAATTGATCCGCTTCATCAATCACAATTGTTTTGACTTCGTGCATTTTTAATTTCTTCATTTTAATTAATTCGTTCAAACGTCCTGGGGTACCAACAATGATATTAGGGCGCTTTTTGAGTTTTTCTAATTGCCGTTTCATATTTGCTCCGCCAATAAACGCAGCGCTTGAAATACCGCTTCCCTGCGACCAAGTTTGAATTTCACCATGAATTTGCATAACTAATTCATGGGAAGATGCTAAAATAACCGCTTGAACATGAGATGGTCCCGGCTGAATGCGATGTAAGACAGGCAACAAATATGCCAGTGTCTTTCCTGTTCCCGTTGGGGATTCTCCTATTACATCTTTATTAGCTAAAATCTCTGAAATAGCTTTCGTTTGAATGGCAGTAGGCTCATTGAACCCTGCTTTTTTCCACGCCTCTTGTAAAAAAGGCTGTAAAGTCTCTATAAACTGACTCATATCTATCTCCTTTTCCATGCTTTTCTCGATATTATAAACGATTTTTTTATTTCAATTAAACGAATGTATCAGTGGCCATGTGCGTTAATACTGACCTTAATTTCTATTTATAAATAAACCTTCCTTATCCCAAGGGACCCTGTCAATCCGTCAGTAGAAAAGTCGATTGTTGCCTTAACTTTTCTACATCGATATACATAGCTTCAACTATGATACACTATTGCTTCTATAGAAAACAATATGATCCTCTTTATTATGGACGAAAACTTGTATAAGAAGGAGGTTTTATGTCCTATATGGATCCGGACGCAAAGGGCTCAGCTGCTTACTTCATCTTTTTCAAGAAAACAACCGCCTCTCTGAACTACGAAAGGCGGCTGTTTCGTTCTGTAATTGGCATATCAATAGTAACCGTTGTCCCTTTTCCTTTACCGCTTTTAAAATGCATGGTACCTTGATGACGCTCCATGATTTTGTAACACACGGCCAGCCCTAAGCCCGTTCCAGCTTCTTTTGTAGAATAAAACGGCGTCCCTACTTGTTCAATCCTCTCTTGACTCATTCCGATTCCATTGTCTTCAAAGTGAATCAATGCTCGTGTATCTTTTTCTTCAACTGTTATTGTAATATGGCCTTTCTCAATAATAGCTTCTACACCGTTTTTGATCACATTGATGAACACTTGTTTCAACTGATTTGCATCAGCCGAAACATAAATAGGCCTTTTTGCTGTTTCTTTCAATAAAATAGAAACATTATTTAAATTGGCCTGCGCTTCCATTAGCGTAATAACTTGTTTTAAAATCTCGCATAAATTGGTCTTTTCAAAAGATACATGCTGCTTTTTTCCAAGAATGAGCATTTCACTGGAGATTAAGTTGATGCGGTCGATTTCAGACATCATGATATCTAAATATGTGTCATTTGTTTCCTTAGAGGCTTGCATAACCTGTACAAAACCTTTTAAAGAAGTAAGGGGGTTTCTAATTTCATGTGCTACGGCACCTGCCATTTGTCCAATAACCGACATTTTTTCCGAGGTTATCATAAGCTCTTCATCTTGACGGTATGTAGTAATATCGCGTGCAATCATAAATACACCTACTACCTGCTTATGAACAATAATGGGAAGCAAAGAACACCTAAGCAACCGTCTTTCTCGCTTTCTATTGATCACATTCATTTCGAACTTAGCACCTTTTCCATTCAGCACTTCTTTAAAATACTCTTTACACATATCAAACTCTTCAGCTGCGATAAGAGCTGAAGGTTTCATCTTTTGCAGTTCTTCACTGGAGTATCCAACGATTGCTTCACCTTCCGGGTTAGCAAGAAGTACTTCACCCGTTTTACTTATTTCAAAAACACCATCAGGATTATGTTTGAACAAAGATTGATAGTGCTGATTGCTCGTTTGAAGTTCGTGTTCTTTCACTACGAGCTCTTGCTGGGACTCCACTAGTTTATAAGCTCTCCTATATACCAACCCATACAAAATAATGCCCGTAGCTAAAATAAAAAACCAACCTTTGTATTGTTGAAAAAAAATATATACTTCAAAACGACCTTGCGCTAATGTTCTAGATATATTATCAGATATCAAGATCCATACAGCGCCAATAATGATATATATAATTGAAATTCTTAAAGCTACTTTACGCGCGTGTTTCACCAAATTTTAATCACCTGTTTATCCGTATTGATCCCCTGTCTTATTGCCTTTATATGAAGTGTTCACTTTTTGTAGCCATTTCATGCCGTTGTAAAAAATTGATGAATGGCCTGACCTAGGTTACTAATAGATTTTACATTTGCTTGAAAATGATACTGGTGAAGCCATTGACTGTGATCGGGTGTCACACCTGTTAAATAAATCTGTACGCCCATTAGCTGAAATTCCCATATTAAATGTTCTAGGGCTGCAACACCTCGTTCATCAATTTGACCGATTCCATTAAAATCAATGATAACTCGATCAACCGTTTCCTCATCTATTTGTCTGAGCAGCCGATGTTCATTTTTCATGATGACTTCCTCAAATAAATCGCCAAACAGAGGTATAAGCACCATGTTGTTCGATAAATGAATAAACGGTCCCGACAGCTCTATAACTCGGTTCATGGCCTTTTCTAATCGTTCTTTTTGCAGCAGCAGTTCTAAGTCTGTTTCAGATAAACGCGCTGTATGCTGTTCGATTTTTTCTGAGAGAATTCTAATTTGAGAATCTTCCTCTACACATATTACATGCGCCTTATCTTGCTCCCATTTGCAATTCACGGTATAAAGAGACATCTTAGCTTTACGCGAATGCATGACTAATTCTGTTTTTATTTTTTCCTTCTTTCCTAATCGTTTTCTAGCTTTGTTCTGACTATCTTCATCAACAATTTCTAAAAAATGTTGAACCTCTCCGAATAAAGCGGCTGCTTCATCAGATTGCGCTAGAATATTCATTTCCTCATCCATAATAAAAGCAGGAAGCGGAGCATATTTAATAGTCGACAACCTTAATCCCCCTAATTGATTGATAATGAAAAAGCTCTTTCAACTCTTCTAGCTGTGCAATAAATCGAACTTGATTTGTTTGAACAAGAGGAAACTTATAGTTTGAAACTACTCGGCCTCCAACTAAAATAAGCGGCTGATGTTTTGTCTTTTTTAATCCTTCTATATATTCGTTTGCTTTTTCTATATGATGAGTTAAACTGAACGAGATTCCTACTAAATCAGGTTTCCATTGTTCAACAGCGTGCGTTGCATGTAAAAGCGGAGAATCTGCTCCTAAAAGTTTCGTCTGCCATCCGTGCTCTTCAAAGAGAATGGAAATCATTTTTAAACCTAAAAAATGCTGTTCATTTTCTATACACAAAAACAGACCTTTTTTTTCACTTTTAATAACTTCTTGTCTTATACACAATTGATAGCGTGACAAAACATAGTCACAGGTAGTAGTAGCTAAATGTTCATCAGCCACTGAAATTTCATCTTCTTCCCACATCATACCGATTTGAGCCATTGACACTGAAATGAATTGCTGAAAAATATAAAATGTGTCGAAACCCTGCTGTCTTTTTTTCCACACAATATTCCAAGCTTCATCTTGATTCCCTGATAACAGTAATTCAGTCAAGCGTTCTATGCTTTCAATCAAGAAACCACCTCTTTTTCAGTCAAACGACTTGTTTTTTTTCCTTTGTTATTATCAACCATACCACTTAACTCACCGGCACTCTACAGTAAAATATTCTCACACCGACAAAATAGCACCGGACGTCTCTACAGGTAAATCTTTTTATTTTTCAAAGTCAACGAGGTAGTGATGCAGCAAGTGACGGTTTTGTTCATTGTATAAGTACGCATACACAGGACGTCCTATTGTGCCGTAAGTCATTCTTTCTCCAAGAAGACCTATATCTGTTAGAAATTTTAAATATTTTCGAATAGACACTCTTGAAATTCCCGTTTTTTCAGCCACATCATCGGTCGAAAAAGGGTGATCTTTAAGATGCACAATGGCTTCTACGATGACTTCTAATGTTCCTGTCGTTAGACCCTTAGGCAACGGCTCTACCGGAGCTTCTTTTATTTTTTTATTAGACAGCAGCCCGTCTAATTCCTGTTGATTAAGCTGAGGTTGCTGTTTTAACGTACGAAATGTTTGTTTATAAGCCGAAAGTGCTTGATAAAAGCGTTCAAATGTAAAAGGCTTAATCAAATAATCAATCGCTCCATAGCGTAAAGCTTGCTGAATCGTTTGGGCATCCGAAGCAGCGGTGATAAAAATGACGTCTATTTCCTCTTGCTTTGTTCGAATCTCTTGTAAAACTCTCAAACCATTTTGCCCAGGCATAAAGATATCAAGCAGTACTAAATCAACTTGATATTCATTTACCTTCACTAAGGCTTCATGACCCGAATGAGCAACAGCGACCACTGTAAACCCCTCTATCTCTTCAATGTACTTTTGATTAAACTGAGCAACCATTGGGTCATCTTCAACAATTAATACTTTAATCAACTTGATCTCTCCTTGTTTCGTACGGAATATCAATATAGAATGTGGTACCGCTATTTATAAATGAGTCAATAACGATTTGGCCACCTAGTTCATCAATCGTTTGCTTCACTAAATGCAGCCCAAACCCTCTGCTCGTTCCTTTTGTAGAAAAGCCTTTCTTGAAAATCTGATTCATTGTATCGGAAGGAATGCCGCAGCCTGTATCCGTAACTTGAATCGTAAGCTTATTGTTTTTATACACAAGCATAACGGACACTTTTTTAGAGGCTTGATGACAAACTGAATCAATTGCATTATCAATTAAATTTCCAATAATGGTAATGAGATGATGAGTAACGTGTGGATCTGAAGGTTCTGGAATAACTTCATCAGCGGAAAACGTCAGTTCTACGCTTTCCTCTCTAGCATAACTCATTTTGCCCATGAGAAACCCTGCCAACGCATGATCTTTAATAGATTTAGTCACTGAACTAGATTCATCGACACGATGATTAACAAGCTGATGAATATACGTTTTTAGCTCATCATAATAATTCATCTGCACCATTCCTAAAATCACATGAAGTTTATTCATAAATTCATGCGATTGTGCTCGAAGCGCTTCCACATACATTTTAACACCTGTTAGCTGTTCTGCTAAGATATTAACTTCTGTTTTATCCCGAAACGTAGAAAGTGCTCCTACAATCTCTTCGTTTACCACTAGCGGAACCCTATTAACTACAATGGCTACTCCATTTATGACTTGCTCTTCATCATAATGAGATTCCCCCGTAGACAAAACGTCGTCCAATCTGGAGGTGGGCATATATTCTCGAATAGACAAACCGATTGGCTCTGGTGCTAACCCTGCTTTAACAAATAAGCGGCGTGCAGAACGATTAGCAAGTGTAATATTACCTTCTTTATCAACAGCTATCACTCCTTCACGAACCGACTGCAGCATGGTGCTTCTCTCTTCTAGAATTTTAGCAATTTCAGAAGGTTCCAAGCCAAATAAAATTTTCTTTATGTAATTCGCTAATAAAATAGCACCAAGAACGCCTACAAGTAAGCCAATTAATGAACCTAAAACAATTCGACGATGCCCATCTCTAATCGCTTCATTTACATTATTCAAAGAAATCCCCACAGCCACTGCGCCAATTTGTTGATTTTTTTCATTATAAATAGGTGCAAAAGCGCGCAGAGATTTATCAAGCGTTCCTTTTGATACAGATACATAAGATTTCCCGTGCAATGATTTTTGCTCATCGCCTCCGGCAAACCTCTTTCCTATCTTTTTAGGATCTGGGTGAGATTGGCGGATTCCATTCATATCTATAACAACGATAAACAAGACGCTTGATTTTTTACGAATTCGTTCAGTAAATTCCTGAATTGACTGAGGTGTTTTTGTCTCTAGTCCTTTTTTCACGTTCGTTGATTCTGAAATAATTGTAGCAATAGTCCGAGCTTTTTCAGCCTGTTGATCTCGGATGTTTTTTCCAATTGAACTGCTAACTAATAAATCCGTTAACAATAGCGATAGAATTACCACCATGCATACAAGCAGCACCGTGATGCTTCGCAGCCCCATTCTTCCGTGTTTCACATTCTTCCCTCGCTTCCCTGCTTTCCTTGTTTATAGCACAAGAAAAAGATCTTATCTAGAGGCAGATAAGATCTTCGCTTATTTAATTTCATTTTTACTGAGTTGATGAACATTTATACAGGAAGGTTAACAATCTACTTTATAGTTTAGGTCCTTTTCGATATTTGAACCATCCCATTTTATAAAAGGCAAAGACCATTACGCCTACAAGCCCAATCATAATGCCCAGTACAATAAAATAATTATATTTTCCCGTCAGTTCCGGCATATATGAAAAGTTCATGCCATAGAGGCCAGCAATAAACGTCAACGGTAAGAAAATAGCTGACATCAGCGTTAGCGTAAACATGATTGAATTCATACGATCCGAGTTGATGGACATAAAGCTTTCTCGAATATCATTTGACAAATCCCTGCTTGCTTGCATAATTTCAATCATATTTAATAGGTGGTCATAAATATCATTAAAATAGCGAACCTGCTCTTTTGCTTTTAACGCATTGGTTGACATAATACGATACATTAAATCTCTCATGGGGTTTAAAATCCGGCGCATTCGTGACAAATCACTTCGGATGTCATAAAGCTGCCTCATTAGTTCATCCATAGGTTCGTCTTTTGCATTGTCTTCAATGTCGTCTATGTGATCTTCAAATTTATAAAGCACAGGGAAGTATTCATCAACGGTATGATCTAAGAGTTCATACATGATATCCCATGTTCCATCTTCGGTAGCCTCAGGGTCTTTTTTGATAAGCTCCCACACTCTAGCCACGCTCGTTAGCTTGTCCAAGTGGTAAGTGACTAAAAAGTTATCCCCCACAAATGCAGATACTTCTAAGTGCTCAAGCTCTTCTTTATGAAGTGCATAATACACTAAAAAATAATGCTCATCATACAACTCAAATTTAGCCCGCTGACCTTGATTCAAACAGTCCTCAACTGCTAAAGGATGAAAATTAAATTGTTCAAGCTGCTTTTTTTCTTCCTCGGTGGGATTGTAAAAATCAACCCAATACCATTGAAAGTCATGGCTTGAACGAATCTCATTCATTTCTATCTCTTTAATAGCTCCTTCTTTGGTTTTAGCTACAATTTTAATCATAAGATAACCTCTGTCTTTTTTGATACTATTCTCTGCACATACCCTTTTTACCATTTTGTTAAACTTTTTTCTTTTAATGTACGCCTTTTCTTGTCTATACATACGATGATGGTGACGACAAGAGAACAAGACGGTGAGGAGGTATATCCATATGTATGAATTTTACTCCCGGCATGAAGAATATTGGGAAGATGATACAAGACTAGACGAACAGCTTTTAAGAGATATAAACAAAGCTGTAAACGATGAGTTTTCTGCTATTCACTACTATACACGCCTAGCAGAGCTGGCTCCTAATGATCAGTTTCAACAAGCTATATTAGGTATTCGGCAGGATGAAATTAAACACTTTGACTGGTTTTCTAAAGCCTATTATGATTTATCAGGCAGCTACCCACAGATTTCATTAAACATAAAACTGCCAAATACTTTTCAAGAAGGGGTCTCTGAATCCATTAAAGATGAAGTAGAAACCGTTCCATTTTATCAATCAATCGCTAGAAGAATCACAAATGCTCGAATTCAAAGCCGCATTGTTCGAGCTGCGAGCGATGAACAGCGCCACGGTCAAATTTTTCGAACCATTCAGTCCCACTTCTCATACTAAATAATACGCTTGCAGTGGCAAGCGTATTATTTAGTATGGTTTTATTATTATCTCTTACTTTGTAGCATTAAATTCTTCTTTAATTTTTTGGAGCAGCGTTTGATTGGTTAATACGTCATACCCTGTTAATGCCATTGTTTTTGCACCAAGTATCATTGCTTCTCTTCCTTGCTCACTTAAAGCTGCTTCTCTAAATTCGTGCGTATGACAAACAAAATAATCATCACAAATTTGAATATACGGATGAATAGCCGGAACAACCTGACTCACATTCCCCATATCTAAAGATCCATGATCGCCTTGGTCTTCCGTAATGCTTTGCTCGCTCACACCTAATGAGATGAGATTATTTGTATAGACGTCGGATAATGTTTGATTCGTTTGCATATCATCATAAGAAAACTCATAGTTTGAGATTTTTAATTTTGTTCCCGTCGCTAAAGCAGCACCATGTGCACATGCCTTCACCTTATCTGTTACTTCATCTACATATGCACGAGTTGAAGCGCGAACATAAAATTGTGCTACTGCATAATCCGGTACAACGTTGGCCGCCTTGCCACCCTCTGTAATCACTCCATGAATACGTACATCCGGCTTCACATGCTGGCGAAGCGCATTAATGCTATTGAACGTTTGTAATACACCGTCTAGCGCATTGATTCCTTCATGAGGGGCAGCGGCTGCATGTGCAGATTTTCCGAAGAACTCAAACTGAATCGCATCCATCGCAAGAGAACGCCCGCTTTTTTGATGACAGTAATAAGGGTGCACCATCATAGCTACGTCTAAATGATTAAAAATACCTTGTTCAGCCATCGTTACTTTGCCGCCTCGTGTTTCCTCTGCAGGCGTTCCGTATACGTATATTTTACCGCCCGTTTCTGCGACTGCTTTACTCAGACCAATACCAGCGGCAATTGACATGGTTCCAATTAAGTTATGTCCGCATGCGTGTCCGAGATCCGGCAAAGCATCGTACTCTGCCATAAACCCAATCGATGGACCTGGCTTTTGACTGTCATAAACAGCGGTAAAAGCCGTTGGCAAGTCACATGTACCAATTTCAACTGTGAACCCTTGTTCTTTTAAAACATCTGTTAATGCTTTGCAAGCCTTAAATTCTTTATGGCCAAGCTCAGGATTTTGTCCAATATATTTGCTTACATCATAAAATGTATCCTGTAATTTATTAATTGTTTCATTTATTAATTGTTTCATTAGTTGTACTCCCCTTTTAAATATTTAAACAAATTATAGTATATTTATTCGTTTTTTGAAAGCTAGTTTTTAAGACGTGTTTTCCTATCACCTTAATATGCCTTATAATTAAACTACTAACTGTTTTAAAGAAGGTATGCATAATGATTAACGTAAAAAAATTTAATTTTTTAGGCGGTCGTATTATTAAAACAGGCATTGCCGTTTTTTTGACTGCACTCATTTGTCAGTCCGTTGGCTGGCCGTATATGCTCGCTGTTATTACAGCCATTGTTACGATTGAACCAACCGCTGCGGATTCTATCAAAAAAGCGTTCATTCGCTTTCCTGCTTCAGCAATTGGAGCTGCTTTTGCCATGATTTACACATTTCTTTTAGGCGTAACGCCGCTTACCTATATGCTTGTTGCTGTTTCTACTATTATATCCTGTTATAAATTGCGTTTACATGCCGGAACACTCGTTGCAACGCTAACAGGAGTGGCTATGCTGACGATTGTGCACGACCATTATTTCATATCATTTTTAATTCGCCTAGCGACCACTAGTATTGGGCTGCTTACTTCTTCACTTGTAAATATCATTGTTCTTCCTCCTAATTATACACCGATTATTACGAGGAAAATTCAAAATCTCTCAAAACAAATGAGTAGCGTCTTACAGCAAAGAGGAAGCGAACTTTCTCAAGTACACGCTTGTCATAAACAAACAAAGCTTCAATTTCAGCAGCTTTCTGCTGAAATTGAAAAAATTGAGACGCTTTGTGAGTATCAGCGAAAAGAATGGAAATTTCATCATTTCACTCGTACAGCTATGAGAAAATTCCACTATGAATATAAGAAACTTTCTCTTATGAGGCAGCTTGTCTACCATATTGGTAATTTAATTTATTTGCCCGCTCATCAGCTGCAAAGTGCAAAACATCAAGTGATTTGGGACACTTTCACTTCCTTTCATAACGTCTTACAAAATGAACAATATAAAAGCTCTTTGCAGCATCAAACGCTTGTTTTGACTTTAAAACAAAGGTTTTGGGCACATAAGCAGGAAGAAAACAGAGTGGATCAGCCTTTTTCAACAGAAACAACCATGCTGTACGAACTTCTTGCGATTCATCACCTGCTTGAAGAACTACACCGTATTCATCGTTTGAAGGAACGCTATAACTTAAACAATTCGCCTGTCTCACTTTCTTCATAAAAAAATCCTCACATATGTGAGGATTTTCTCGTTTACGAAACTTGTGACTCATCTTTCTTATATTCTTTCTCCCAGTAGTCCGCATTTTTAATTCCTAACTTAACAGGATCAAATACGGGGTCTACCCCTTGTTTTTTCTGAGCTTCATAGTCTTTTAATGCAACTAACGCAGGCTTAGCTAAAATTAAGATAGCAATTAAATTTAGCCATACCATAATACCAAGTCCTGCATCACCTAACGCCCAAGCTAATGAGGCTTGTTTCACTGACCCGTAGAACGTAGCTCCCAGCAGGACAAGTTTTAATGCAAACATAGCCCACTTTCCGTTCTTTCCGCGAGTTAGATAAGCAATATTTGTTTCAGCAATGTAATAATAAGCCATGATCGTTGTAAACGCGAAAAAGAATAGGGCAACTGCCACGAAGCCAGCTCCAAACCCCGGCAACACTGTTTCAATAGCAGCTTGTGTAAATCCAGGTCCTGCTTCTACACCCGGTAAATTTGAAATAATAAATGAACCTCCCGGTCCTTCCGTGTTGTACATGCCTGTGAATAAAATCATAAACGCTGTTGCTGAACAAACGAACAGTGTATCAATATAAACCGAAAAAGCTTGTACAAGACCTTGTTTCGCCGGGTGTGAAACTTCTGCTGCAGCTGCTGCGTGCGGCCCCGTTCCTTGTCCTGCTTCGTTTGAATAAATGCCGCGCTTCACTCCCCAAGAAACAGCTAAACCAACGATTCCTCCAAAAGCAGAATCTAATGCAAAAGCACTTTTAAAAATAAGAGCGATAACTCCCGGCAACTCCGAAATGTTCATGGCAATAATAATAAGAGCTAAAATAATATACCCAAGTGCCATAAAAGGTACAACGAATTGAGCTACCCCTGCAATACGCTTAACGCCTCCAAAAATAATAAAAGCAAGAATAATAACTAATCCTACTGCTGTAACCGTTGGACTAACGCCAAATGCATTGTCGATGCCAAGCGCGATGGAGTTAGACTGAACGCCCGGCATTAGGATACTCATCGCAACAAGTGCTGCAATAGCAAATAAAATGCCATACCATTTCATACCTGTTCCTTTTTCAATATAGTACGCCGGACCACCTCGATATTGGCCATCTTGTTTAACTTTATAAATTTGAGCAAGTGTTGATTCGATGAATGCACTAGAAGCACCAATAAAAGCAACTGCCCACATCCAAAATACAGCTCCTGGACCTCCAAAAGCGATAGCTGTTGCCACTCCAGCAATGTTTCCTGTTCCGACTCGTCCCGACAGCGCTAAAGACAGGGCTTGGAAGGAAGAAACTCCTGCTTCTGAGCTTTTACCCTGAAACATCAGCATAACCATGTCTTTTAAGTGTCGTACCTGTAAAAACCTTGTTAAAATCGAGAAAAACAGGCCAATCGCAAGACACCCATAAATAACAGGCGTGCTCCATAGCACATTATTCAAACTCGTTACAAATTGCTCCAAACGATAACCCCCTTATTTTTTATTCAGACTATTTTAAATTATAAGTTAAATTATAAATTTTAACAATAAAACTCTAAATTAAAACTTGTTTTTTAGTTAAAATACACAAAAAAAGTTATAAACCCCTCAAAAACATCCAATAAGAAATCGTTTACATTCCATAATTATTGCTCTCAAAAAAGAGATATCTGCACCTTTCTTCTCAAGAACACATAGGCTATAGGAGTTATTTTCTATTAGAAGGTGTGAAAAACAATGATGAGAATCGAGCCTTTATTTTATCGTTCTTTAGCTCTAGACCTTCTTTATGCGTGCGTCTTAGCTTATAAGCAATACGCACAGGGAGGCACATTTGATGTACCTGAAGGCTACCGGCTTATTAAATCGTTTAAAGCTTCTGCCGTAGGGGTGCAAGAATGGTTTGGTTTTATTTTAGAATCTGATGAAGCCATTGTGATTGCCTTTCGAGGAACTCAATCTGAGGCAGACTGGATTGCTGATGCTCGCATTCGGCAGCGCCCTTATCCATACAATCAACAAGCGGGTCTCGTCCACGAAGGTTTTTTAGCTGTTTACGAATCATGCCGTGATGAAATTTTTGAAACATATAAATCCCTTCCCACCAAGCCCATTTATATAACGGGTCATAGCCTAGGTGGCGCACTCGCTGCTCTTCATGCCTTGGATGTCGCCACAAACGCATCTTTTCCGGAAGTTACAATGTACAACTACGGAGCTCCTCGAGTAGGGGATCCTCAATTCGTTCAAACATACACAAATCTTGTTTCAAATAGCCGCTGTTTTGTTAACACGACGGATACGGTTCCTAAAATCCCTCCGAAGCGACTCTATTCCCCTTCCACCAAGCAAACAATTTATTACGATCAAGACCCTCTGCAACTCTCATTTACCATCCAAACAGGCTCTACCGTAGGGAACCATAATCCCCAAACATACAGTGTTGGGATATGGATGATGTCGGATTATCCTATTTTGGTCCAAAAATAAAAAAACAGGCGGAATGCCTGTTTTTTTTATGCGCCAATTGCTGTTTTGATTTCTTCTATTTGTTCTTGATGACGCTTTTCATGATAGCCAATAAAATCAATCCATTGCTTTAAATCCATTAACCCAAACACAGGATGTGGAAACGATTTTTGCTTTAGGTTTTCTTCACTGGCTGTTTCTTCTAACTCTACTAAAGCCGCTCTTGATTCCGCCAGCTTACTCTTCATTTCTTCTAATGTCTGCTTTTCATTAGAAGGCGTAACTTGAGCCGGTGCATCTACTTTTCGAGAACGGTCTACCGCTAAATGAAACGGCTTATCTTCGGTTGGCTGATCTACACCGTTTTCTAACTGATCCTTTACACGTGAAACAATCATGCGCTCCATCAAATATAAATGTTCTAATACTTGCATAACGCTCCATGTATTAGATGCTGGCTGCTGATTTAATTGTTCATATGTTAATGATTCTACACTGTTCAATACATCATTTCGAAACTGTTCATTTTTGTTCATTGTTCATCCTCCTCTAGGATTCCTCTAGCTTATCGTATCAAAAAACTCTTCTATATAAAAAGGATAACCCTTTACTTAACCATGTTTTAGCTGCAATTGTTTCACGTGAAAAAAATCTTTTTTCTATTTGACATAGATCAACTGAAGTGTTATATTTAGATTTCTGGCTTTCCTTTAAGAGCTGGACATAGTGAAAGTAACTTGAAAGGATGTATCGTACAATGCAAGGTAAAAATACTGGCATTCGACACATGTCTTTGAACAAAACTTATTCACACTGGATCGGCTTCGGAGCCGTAAGGATGCAAGAGAGGTAGGGCTTGCGTCGTTTAGGTTAATCGATCATGTGGAAAAACAAACCGCGGCAATGGATGAAATCCATGCAAGCACAATCAATGCTAATTGTGCCCTAACAACAACGAAACATACAAAAACCGTAATCATGGATTTTATAAAGAAAGTAATCATTTTGTTTTTACACTTGCAAAAAGCAAGTTACTGATAAGAAACACGAACAAAAGCGAGCAGATGCATCTGCTCGCTTTTTTAATGATGATTTTTTATTTACTTTATCATTTCTTTTTTTAGGGAATCTTATAAAAAAGCCAAAACCAATATGGGACTGACCCCTGTTTTTGAGACAGGGATCAAAACACCTTTTAAACGACCAGTTGCCGATATTGTACCGGTGACTGGTTGTTTAGTTTTGTTTGAATACGGGCATTGTTATAATAAGTAATATAGTTTTTGACGGTTTGCTCTACGATGGTGGTCGTAGTATATGTCAACTCGTCAAGGTAGAACGTTTCAGACTTTAGCGAGGAATGAAACGATTCGATAGAGGCATTATCTGCGGGAGTCCCTTTGCGGGACATACTCATGGTAATGCCTCTTTCTTTGATTTTTTGTTGATAAGCATACGATGTGTACACGGAACCTTGATCGCTATGCAGCGTGCATCCTTCAGGCAAAGAAGGAAGTTGACTTAACGTATCTAAAACAAACGCTACGTTTTGACAATCACCAATGGAATACGCAATGATTTCTCCGTTAAATAAATCCTGAATACTTGAAAGATACAACTGTTTGGGTCCAAAAGGCAAGTAGGTAATATCCGTCACTAGTTTTTGAAGAGGACGATCAGCTCGAAATTCACGATTTAATACATTCTCTGCAACCTGATAAGGTTGCCCTGTTCGCTGACGTTTCTTCCGTTTTACGCGACATTGCCAACCATACTTCTGCATGGCACGCTGCACAAACTTATGATTAATCTTCATCGTTCGATTGAGTAATGCTGTAATCTTTCGATAGCCATATCGAAACTTGTGTTTATGACATTGTTCACCAACTTGTTGTTCCATCCATTTCTTTAATGTATCCCGTTTTGTATGTTGCTTCCAACGATAGTAAGTGGATCGAGGGATATTAAGATGTAAACAGATTTGATAAATAGGCACCTGACCTTTTAGCTCTTCCACTGTGTTTACTACAATTTCTGGTACCACTTCCTTTCCAATTCCTTGTACTTTTTTAAGATCTCAATCTGTTGCTTTAACTGCCGGTTCTCTGCCTCTAACTTAGACGTCTCGCTTTTAAATTCAGGACCTTTTCCATATGAATACTGCTTGCCTACAGGCTGTCCAAATCGATGCATTTCTCCATTTTTATACCATGTCATCCACGTTTTCAATTGGGTATGATTACGAATATTCAGCTGTGACAATACTTCTTTTACAGGTATACCAGCTAATCTCATTTCAATCGCTTTTAATTTTATTTCTACCGGATAACTGACTCTTGTCCCCATAGAAAAAACACCTCCAAGTTATTGTTAGGTACTACATACCCGTTTTTTAACTTAAAGGTGTTTTTTATTTGTCTCACTCTAGGGGGTCAGTCCCATATGGTTTCGGCTTTTTTCTTATTGCTCTGCTAGTACATCAGCAAATGCTTTTGCATAAGGAGGAAGATCTGGCGGACGGCGGCTTGAAATGATGTGTCCGTCGATTACGACTGCTTCATCATGCCAAATAGCTCCCGCATTTTCCATATCATCTTTGATTCCTGGCGTACTTGTTACGTTTCGGCCATCTAAGATTTTTGCAGAGATTAATACCCATCCTGCATGGCAGATTTGGCCGATTGGCTTTTGCTGTTCATCCATATGACGAACCATTTCAATTACTTCAGGGTAGCGGCGCAGTTTATCCGGCGCCCAGCCTCCAGGTACTAAAATAGCGTCATATTCAGCTGGATCAACATCTTTAAATGCGTAGTCCGATACGGCTGGAACACCGTATTTCCCCATGTACGTTTCGTTTGCTTTTTCTCCAACTAAATGTACTTCTGCTCCTTCTTCGCGAAGACGCATCACTGGATACCATAGTTCTAGATCTTCAAAGTCTGCACTAACAAGCGCAATAACTCTTTTATTTTCTAAGCGCATCGTAACACCTCCGCCATCAGTATAGCATGTTGGAGAATAAGATTGAAAATAAGGAACTAAATTGTACATAATTAAAGGATTTTTCAAGTGCCCTTCAGAAATTTTTCGTATGCCAAATGGTCTAATTTTATATTTTCACTTGACTGGGGACAAACACCACACTACAATGTGTAGTGTAGTGTTCATAATGTTGTAAAATTATCCAAATAAGAAAGACTTTCTGATTTAATTGCTACATTTCTTTTTTCGGGCTTTCACACTACATAATGTAGTGTTTTTCAAATACACTTAAAGGAGGAAGTAAAGTGAATAAAAACGTCGAAATTGGTTCACTTATTATTCGTTTAGTATTAGGTTTTACATTTTTAGTACACGGCTTTCAAAAATGGCAAGGCGGGATTGAAAATACAGTAGGGTTCTTCGATAGCTTAGGAATCCCTGGTTTCATGGCATATATTGTGGCAACAATTGAACTTGTAGGTGGGGTTCTGATTATCCTTGGTCTAGCAACAAGAGTCGTAGCTGCTTTATTTGTGGCAGTTATGCTTGGCGCTATTTTTACAGCCAAGCTTAAAAGCGGATTCGTTGGCGGGTTTGAGTTTGATATTGCCTTAATTGCCATGTCTGCTCACCTATTTCTTGCAGGAAGCCAGTTCCTTGCTCTTGATAAAGTGGTATTTAAAAAGAAAGAAACTGCTTTTTCTCTTCAAGAAGAAAGCAGTAAATAAAAAAGAAAGCTTATACTCTCCCAATATAAGCTTTCAGGTTAGTCCCGCCGTTTGAGGCGGGCTTTTTTTATATTTGAAGCAGCAAATTCGCAAATAAAGAAGACCGCTCGGACAACGTATCAATTTGAATATGTTCATATTCTGCATGTATTCCTTTTCCGCATGCTCCTAATCCATCCAATGTGGGAATGCCAATGGCCGCTGTAAAATTGCCATCACTTCCGCCTCCAACAGCTGCTTCTTCTAATTTCATACCCAGTTTGGCCGCAATTGACTGAGCGCATTCAAATAACTCTTCCGTTTGTTTAGACTTAACCATTGGAGGACGGTTCATGCCTCCTGTTACTTCAATCTTAATCCCTTTTAAAATGGGCGTTAAATTCAAAATAATATCCGTCATACGTTTTGCTTCTTCTTCTGTAGAAACACGTAAATCCACGTGCGCTTCTGCATATTCCGGCACTACATTTGTACCGCTGCCTCCGGTAAATGTCCCAACGTTCACCGTTGTACCTTTTTCATAATCGGTTAAGCTCTGCAGAAAAATCACTTGGCGCGCTAGCTCTTCAATAGCATTGATTCCTTCTTTGTGGTGATTACCAGCGTGGGCTGCTCGTCCCCACACCTTTACGGTGAAAATCCCCGCTCCTTTGCGCGACGTTTTTAACGCACCTGAACCCGCCACCGCAGGTTCTGCTACTAGCACTGCTTCACTTCTTTGTGCTTCTTCTTCTATATATTTTTTAGAGGAAATTGATCCAATCTCTTCATCTGAATTGCAGAAAAACACAATTTTTTTATCCATTTCTAAGCCGAGCTCTTGAATCGCTTTAATTGCCCATATTGATTGCACAATGCCGCCTTTCATATCTAAAATTCCCGGACCATAAAGCTTGTTTCCTTCTGTTCTTAGACTCAGCCTTCCCTTTTCCCATACCGTGTCAAAGTGACCGATAATTAAAAGCTGCTTCTCTCCTTCTCCAATCGTAAATTTCAAGTGGTTTCCTACTTCTTTTTCTTCTATGATTTCATACCCTACGCCTAAACGCTTCTGAAACAGCTGCGTTAAATACATTCCACACTGATCCACTAACTCTTTACTGTAGGACGGTGATTCTTTTTTCACAAATCCAACTAAATCTTCGAGCATCTCGTGTTCATGTTCTTTTAAATAACTAAATACGCTTTGTTCTACCATTACCTGACTCAAATCAATTCCTCCTCCAAACAACCCCTGCTGCTTGTGCATTCACTGCTTTTATTTATCGTACGTATGAGTATGTTCTACGTTTCACATAACGACCTTAAATTATCCTTAATTATAATGGTTTTCAGACAATTTTCCATCCTTAAAATACAGATAATACTTTAACTTATTCATAACCGACCGAAAATAGCCATAAACTTCAACAAATTTATACAAAAAAGCTTCAATCTTCAACAGATTAAAGCTTTCATTTTATTAATTGACATTTATTTTGATATTTTTCCCTTTTGACTTCACACTTACAAAAACAAACATAGACACTAAAAAAACAAACAAAATAACGCCAACCATTTCAAAGTTTACTTCGGCCCATGGATTAAAGAAAGTGAATGCTAAGTAGAAGGACACCCCGTATGCGAGGATAACAATAACCCAGCCCATCAAGCGGGAAGCAGATTGCCCAAACTTACTCGATTCATTCACCATTTTATGTACAATCAGTGAATCGATTGTATCTGTCAGCATCATACCAAACATAAATACTAGTCCTAATAAAAGCGGCGTATATTTGCCTGCGTTCCCTACAGCTAGAGACCACACGGCCGTTTGACTGACCGTTTCAGCCGCTAGGGCAAACAGCGCTCCTACAAGAATAATTAAAAAAGGATTCGTTGTTCCTTTTGCGATTTTCGGAATAAACTTCCCTTTTAACCCGCTCACCTGAAACTCTTCTTCTTTGTTTTTAGTTCGAAGCAAATGATATGTGTTTAATGTCCCAATCAGAAAGAGAGAGATGATAGATACCCAAGATGCAAAATGATCGAAATATGCTGGAAACGTAAAATTCTTCATCACTACGCCCAGCACCCCGGCCGTGACGGCCACCATTCCTCCATGACCGAGTGAAAACAGCGTTCCGACCCACGGGGCAAAACGGCTGCCCATTCGCCAATTATATCGGGTCTGGCCATCAATAAAAGCTAAGTGATCTGCATCTAATCCGTGCCTGATTCCTAATAAAAAGACAAGTAAAAAAACTGATAAACCTTCCATTTCCTACACTCCTTTTTTTAAAATAAAACGTAAAAAAGCCTCAATTCTATAGAAATTGAGGATGTGTCGGCATATGAAAATAAACAGTAATTGCTCACTGCGTACCTTGATACACCGCCTCTTTCCTAGAAGAGTCAAGTGTACAGAATAGGTAGGTCTCCTGGCTTGAGATCATCATTTTCTACCGCCTTCCCCGTTTTGAGTGACGATAAGATAGAAAACTCCCTGCTTACAGTGGCTGGACCGCTCGAGATTTGCACTCGATTCCCTGTTACCTCTTACGCTATGTAAGAGCACCTAAACTGTGCGAATGATTCATTTTCTTCCTCATTATACTAGTACCGCTTACAAATGAATAGAGAAAATTCAAATAAAAAATCCCTGCTAAGCTTTACATGCTTAGCAGGGATTTTTAAAGCAATTAAATTACTTCTACCGTTACGTCTACGTTACCGCTGATTGCTTTTGAATACGGGCAGTATGAGTGAGCTAGGTCTACATATTTTTTCGCTGTTTCTAAATCTAAGCCTTCGATATGAGCTTCAAGCGCTACAGCAATTTTTACTCCTTGATCAGCTTTATCTGGAAGCAGCTGAACCGTAGCTTTTACTTCACTGCTTTTAATTTCTACGTTATGTTTTTTCAACATAAATTCTAACGCGCTGTTGAAACAAGCACTGTATCCAGCTGCAAATAGCTGCTCTGGGTTTGTTGCTGTTGTTGCTTCTCCACCAAGCGCTGGAGGTGTTGCAACGTCTAAATTAAAGATATTATCTAAAGAATGAACTTCTCCTGTTCTTCCACCTGTGTTAACGACTGTCGTTTCATATAAAGCTTTCATGTATAAATCTCTCCTCTTTTTTAGTAATTTTATTAAAATTTTTTATTTATCGTTTCTGTAATTTAATTGTACACAATTTAATTTTAAAAAACAAGTGTTAAATACATTAAAAATTTTCCAATAAAAAAAGCCGCGTATATGCGACTTTTTCTTAATAATATTGAGACTGTTCGTCATAAGCTGATTTTCGAAAAATAGACAAGTTGGTAATAGCCCTCATCAGTTTCGTATTAAAAATAACATAATGAATAAACAGCGCCAGCACGCAGCCTAAAACGGCTCCTGTTAACACATCGAATGGATAGTGAACGCCAACCCATACGCGTGAAAATGCAATGAGTGCACCCATGACAACCCACATGCGCCCTGAACGTTTGAAATGCAGCCAAATGGTAAAAGTGATAACTAATGCAGATGTAGCATGATCGCTTGGAAATGAAGAATTCGCGGCGTGATCAATAAGCTGATTCACGTGGTGAGAGATAAACGGACGATCTCGATAAGCAAATAAACTAATCACTTTATTGATAATGACTCCTGTGGCACAAGCACATAAAGCTTGGAATGCTACAACACGGCTGCCGTTTTTATTAATAAGTAAAAACAAGCCGAGTAAAACAATAAGTACATACTGGGCATAATCTGCAAAGAATACCATTAGCGAATCTACAAACTTCACATGCGAGGCATACTGATTCACCGCATGGAAAATGGTATAGTCTACTGAATTAATAGCTGATAACATAATCGAAATCCTTTCTTATTTTTAAATGTCATTAGCTATCTTATTAGTTTCTTGCGAAAATGAACATATTTTTGTCAGAAGCTTCCTAACTGGTATTTATAAATAACGTATTCAGGATGAGTAGTAAGCCAACGGACTTTTGCCCATTAACTTACCTGTGAACGATCCACGATGTTTTTTTGCAAAAAGATTTCTTCTAAAGAAGGCTCTTCTACGTGAATTTGATAAATATCGATGCCACATTGAATCAGTTCGCGAATAATCAGAGGGATATTTCTCTCTTTTTGAAGCATCACTTTTGTGTACGTGTGATGGTATTCCACGTCCGGACTCACCGTACGGAAAAACTGTTGAATATATTCTTTATGACTGCTTGGGTAAGGATCATGTTTAATCATCACCGTTTTTTTCGCTTGGTATTGAAAACGCAGTTCTTCTATTGTCCCTTCTACTAAAATAACACCATTTTTCATAATCGCTACACGTGTACAAATCTTCTCAACTTCATTTAAATTATGAGACGTCATAAAAATTGTCTTACCCTGATTTTGAAGTTCTCTTATTAATTCATGAATGTGGAGAGCAGATTCAATATCTACTCCAGAAGTTGGTTCATCTAAAAAGATAAGATCTGGGTCTGTTACAATCGCTTGAGCAATTCCTAACTTCTTTTTCATTCCAAATGAAAACTTTCCAACTTTCTGGTGGTCATGTCCTTCTAATCCTACTTTCTTCAGTACATTACTACAGTGTTCTTTAGAAAAACGATGTCCGTTTATCTTTAAAAAATAGCGCAAATGATTGAGTGGCGTCATCTCATCATAAAAGGTAGCATAGTCAGGAAGCACACCTATTTTCTTCTGAAGCTCTAAATCAATATCACTCTGTCCCAGCAGCGTAAATTCTCCTGCTGAAGGGAATGAAACGCCGGTAAGCATATTAATAAATGTAGACTTCCCTGCTCCGTTTCTCCCTAAAAATCCGTAAATTTCTCCTTGTGGGACTTGCAAATTAATACTATTAACAATTGTTTTAGATCCATACTTTTTAGTTAATTTACTTGTTTCAATAGCATACATATTATACTTCTCTCCTTTTAAAACTCCAAAGTGCCGTACATAAACAGAGTGCTGCAAAAATAAGAAGAACCGTTAAATATCCTTTCTCCAACTTTAAATAGTAGTAGGGTGTCACATACTTAAACCATGCAATGTACGCTTTTGATGAAAATATGCTCCATCCACTCAGTACCGGTAGAACAAACGATAAAATAATTGATAAAAACATAGTATGAGTTGGACTTGGTATTAAAGCTGAAAGCATTAAAACAAATGAAATGATACAAACGGTGAATAGCAGGCACTCTAAAAATATATAAAAAGAAAAATGATGCGAAATAAACCCAATCAGTAGAAAAGAAATAGAGATACAAACAAGCCAGAAACAACAAATTCCTAAGAATTTTCCTAGTACAATACGCTCTCTTGATGTTTTGGTAACTAAAAACCTGGCTGTTCTTGTTTTAATTTCTTGATTAATAACATTGTGAGAAAGACTTGAAATAAACAAAGGTCCGAATCCGAGAAGCATCACCAAAATCCCTCCGTTGGCTCCATCTCGAATCTGTGCGCTCGTCAGTTGACCTCCAAGTTGACTAACTAGATGAGCTATTCCATAGGAAGCACCGCATACGATTAAAATAACGATAATTGATTTAACACTTTTAAATAAGCTTTGAAACTCTTTTATACTAATGGCCCACATTTTTAAAATCTCCTTTTTACATAAGTTTGACTGCTATCATCCAACAAAAGGATGATTTATTCCCTCCGGTAAAGCTTTTTTCTCTTTGGGCTTTCCGTTCCAAGAAAAATTTGTCCATATGCGCAGCAGCTTTTCCACCGGTCCAGTTTGAAATTTTTGCACGTACATATAACTTCCGATAAGCTGAATTCCGTAAATACCTATGCAGACAAAAATCCCTGCTATCATGCCGAGCTTTCCGAAATAACCTAATCCATAACCGTAAAAAATCGTCGTGCATATAACCGTTTGCATTAAATAATTACTAAGCGATATCCTGCCTACGCTTTCAAAAGCCTTCATCAAAAATGACCTCTCGCATTTCGTATATACCCAAGCAAAGCCTGCAATATAACCAAGAGATAGGAGACTCCCACCTAACATATGTGTAGAACCAGCCCAATTAGCATCTTGCCATACGTACATAGTTCCTTTTAACAATAAGCTAAGCGGAATCAACACGGCCGCCCAACGGCCATACTGTTTTGGATTAGCTGAAACGTCGTAAAACCACTTTTTCTTCCCTGCGTACATGCCAAACAAAAATAAAGCACCCATTATAAATGGTGTAAACAAGAAGGCAAAAGCAAATTTATATCCTGCTATATTCATCGGATCAACGTTGTTGCGGTGGTCTTTAATTTGTTCATAAGTTCCACTTCCATACACATGAATCGTATCTTTTACGTATGTGGTAAGCGTTTGTTTATCACTAAGAAGATACATATTATCGTTTAATGAACCGTAACCAGCTGCTCCCGTAAGAACTAGTAAAATCGATGCCCATACCAACAGCGTTTTAGCTTTACGGTTTAAAAAGAAAAGTAATAAAAATATCCCCATCATTCCGTAAAACGTAAGAATATCTCCTTCCCATAAAAGTACTCCATGCAGTAGGCCAAACCCTAGAAGCAGAAGAAAGCGGCGAAAGAAATGCCTTTTTACTCCTAACTGCCTTCTTTCTAAACTTTCTTTCATCTTCACCATTGAATAACCGAATAAAAAAGTAAAGATTGGCATAAAACTTTCTTCTACCGCGACTTTTAAAAAGACATAGGCTGCTGAATCACTTGGTGATAGGGAGAAAAGATGAATCATATCCTTTCCGTAAATACCATATTGAAAAATCAGCATATTCGCTAGTAAAATACCAAACAAGCTAAATCCTCTCATACTATCAATTACTTTAACCCGCCTAACATCATTACTCATCCTTTTAACTCCTTTACTATGTGTCTGTATATTTAGTATATGAAATGAAGTTTTCAAGAAAATAAACGGGAGATTATCTTTTCTTTAACATTTTCCAATTTTGTTAATCTTTTCGTAATGTTCTTATGCTAAAATCGAATACGTATGAAATGAAACAGAGGTGATTTATATTGGAAGATGCATCTATATTGCTAGTTGATGATGAAATTGCTATTGTCAAAATGTTGGAGACAGTATTAAAAAAAGAAGGCTTCAACCAAATCTATAAAGCTCACACCGCTCAAGAAGCGCTAGATGTTTTACATAATAAAACGATTGATATTATTTTGTTGGACGTCATGCTTCCCGATAAAAGCGGATTTGATATTTGTCCTAAAATTCGTGAGCTCTCAAACGCTTATATCCTGTTCATAACAGCCAAAGTATCTGACTTGGATGTGTTAACAGGTTTCGCGATGGGCGGAGACGACTACGTAACCAAGCCATTTAATCCTTTAGAGATTGCGGCACGAATTAAAGCACGACTGCGCAGAAAACAAACGCTGATCGAAAGAAGTCCTGTAAAAATGGAATTACAGCCTTCAAATCGCTATGAGTTTGATCGTTTTATCGTAGATGAATCCGCTGGAGAGCTCATTGTAGATGGTCAAACGATTGCTTGCCCCGCACAAGTATTTTTGCTGCTACTTCATTTTTGTAAAAACATGAACGTGGTTCTTTCTAAATCACAGCTGCTTGAAGCCGTTTGGGGATATAATCAGTTCGTAGACGATAATACGGTAACCGTTCATATTCGAAGAATTAGAGAAAGAATCGAAGATAACCCTAGCAATCCAAAACATTTAGTTACGGTACGAGGACTTGGATATAAATTAGTGAACGGCAAAGCACTATGAAATCAATTAAAAGAAGGTTGACCTTTCATTTTTCGTTTCAGTTTATCGCAGCTATTGCGTGTGTTTGCTGCGTTCTTTTTTGCGCTTTAATATTTCTAGGCTATTACCTTACAAAGCAAGATATCAAAAGAGACTTGCCCTCTGGATCACTTAGCGTATTAACTACGGACACAACAGTTAAAAATGGGAAAGCGAACGTTTCAGACAATTTAGCGAAACAGCTTAAACAGGAAGGGTTATGGTACCAAGTACTGAACAAACAAGGAAAAGTAATTGGAGAAGTTAACTCCCCAAAAGACTTACCTAAGCACTACGGTCTTTCAGAGTTATTAGAAATGGATAAAACCAAAAAATTTAAAGGCTATAATGTCGTAACAGAACTTGATACCTTTTTGACTACACCTACTTATTATATTTTGGGCTATAAAAGTGATTTAAAAGACCAGCTATATGCTTTGTATGCTAAATATAATAAACAAAGTGTGCCTCCCAAAAGCGATATCCCTCTTATCAAAAAGGCGTTAAAAGAAAAAGATGCTTCGCTTCAAATTTTAAATGAGAAAGGTGATATCTTAGCTTCAATTAGAATGCCTAAAGAAAAAACACGTTACGATCCTTTAGAAATTATTTCCCGAAAAATTGAACAAGATAAATATGATTCAACAGCTACTGTATTCCATGATCCAAAGAAGAAAATTTCTTGGGTTTTTTACACTCCTAATAATTACCACAGTATAACCGATGAATCTATTATTCGAAAAGCTTGGATGATCTCCATCATCGTGGCGGTTTCTGTTCTTATAGCCACTATCACTTTCTCCATCTGGAACGCTTTTCGCTACGGTGGCCCCTTACTTCTCTTCACCAGCTGGCTCGGGCGCATGGGAAGCGGAAACTATTCAGAAGTGCTAACAGAAAAAGAGCGGAAGCGCGTCTTTCGGAAGAATGGAAAAGTACGTTTTCAATATCGTTTGTATTCAGAAGTAATCACAGCTTTTTATGAGATGGCGGAGCAGCTTAGCTTAGCTGAAAAAGAACGAAAGCAGCTAGAAACCACTCGTGAAGAATGGATGACTGGAATATCACATGATTTGCGAACCCCCCTTTCGACGATTCAAGGATATGGCCATATGCTTGAAAGCGGCTATTACAATTGGAACGAAGAAGAGCTAAAAGAAATTGGCCAAACGCTGCGTGACAAAAGTGAATATATGGTGGGGCTTGTAGAAGATTTTTCACTGGCCTTTAAGCTTAAAAATAATGTGGTTGCCTTAGAAACAAAAAAAGTGGATGTTCATCAATTGCTTCAGCATATTGTTTTAAAATTCGTTAACGATCGAACTATTAAAAATGTTCAATTCTCTTATGTACCCGTTCACCTTCAACCTTTTATTCAAGCTGACCCGCGCTGGTTTGAACGAATGGTTGATAACCTAATTTTTAATGCTATTAAACATAATCCGGAGAACACCACTATTACAATTTTGACCGTTCTAAAAAGTGACAACGTCTTGATTACAATTCAAGATGATGGAATTGGAATGGATGAAGAAACGCAGAAAAATTTATTTGACCGCTATTACCGCGGCACAAATACAACCGAAAAAACAGAAGGTGCTGGACTTGGCATGAGTATCGCAAAGGCCATTTGCGAACTTCATAAAGGGCATATTGAAGTGAAATCCACTCCTAACCAAGGCACTGCCATTACCTTGCATATTCCTCTTTCAACCAATCAGCAGCCGGGCTAACCTCCAGCTGCTTTTATACACCTCAATCCTCTCCATGCTATAATGTACGCAACTATACATAGACACAAGGGGGAATTTTTTTGAGTAAAGGCAGAATTTTAATTGTAGAAGATGAGCGCAAAATTGCTCGTTTAATTCAGCTCGAGCTTGAACATGAAGGCTATGAAACCGGCATGGCTTATACGGGCACAGAAGGATTGGCAGAGTTTCAAGAACACGATTGGGATTTGCTGCTTTTAGATGTGATGCTTCCTGAACTGAGCGGACTTGAAGTACTTCGTCGCATTCGAGCAAACAATGATCAGACGCCCGTTATCTTATTAACCGCTCGAGACGCCCTTCCTGATAAGGTAAGCGGACTAGATTTAGGAGCGAACGATTACATTACAAAGCCCTTTCAAATTGAGGAGCTTTTTGCACGTATCCGCGTATGGCTTCGCCATCCTGCATCAGCATCTCCTGCTGAAAAAGAAGCAGATACTCTGCAGCTAGGAACTTTAGTTGTTAATGAAAAAACGCGAGAAGTCACGCGTGAAAATGAAGCTATTGAGCTGACTCCTAAAGAATATGATTTGCTTGTCTATATGCTTCAAAACAACAATCAAGTGCTGAGCTTTGAACAGCTTCTTACAAACGTATGGGGATTCGATTACTACGGAGACACCAATATTGTATACGTATACATTCGTTATTTGCGCAAAAAGATTGATGCACCATTTTCAATACCTTATATTCAAACAGTGCGCGGCGTTGGCTATATGCTTAAGGAGTAGCTTATGAAACTGCAAACAAAGATTATCCTTACATCAACTGCCCTGCTTTTTATTCTCTTAGTAATTGCAAACAGTTCGATTTACTTCATTTTCAAAAAAACCATGGAAGACAATGCAATTGAACGTTTACAAGCAGAAACAAGCAACGTAACAAATGGGCTAAAGCAAACAAGTTCGACGGTTAAACAAGCCAATTTGCTTCGTGCCTATTTGCCTCCTAACGGAATGATTCGTATTTTGCCTAAATCAGGGAGTCCTTTAGTTGTATCGGTTACTGATCAAACGAAAGAGCTTCAGGACTTATCCTATTCTTATTATTCAAATGAACAAACAACCATCAAAGAAGACGACGGCCACCTATACGCAATTTCGCATACTCCGGTCATTTGGACGAACGGTGAAGTCGTTTCTTTAGAAGTCACGGAACAACTCGAAGACGTGGAACAATCTTTACAGACGTTAAAATTCATCTTGCTTATTGCCTCTCTTGTTATATTAATTCCGACCATATTTGCCGGACGGCTTTTAAGTAAAATCATTTTGCGGCCTATCAAATCTCTTATTCATACTATGGAAGAAATTCAAGTGTCTCGCACATTCAAAAAAATCGCTCTCTCTTCCTCTTCTAAAGATGAGTTAGATCAAATGGCCAACACCTTCAATAATATGATGGATTTATTAGAGGAAAACTATAAAAAGCAAGAGCAGTTCGTATCCGATGCTTCTCATGAATTAAAAACACCACTTACCGTGGTAGAAAGCTATGCCAATATGCTAAAACGCTGGGGGATGAAGCGTCCAGATATTTTAGAAGAAGCCATCGAAGCCATTCACTCTGAGTCTTTACGCATGAAACAGCTTACGTCTCAAATGCTGGTGCTTGCGAAAGATGAGTCGCAGTGGGAGCTTCACATGGACCACGTAGATGCGGCGGCCGTCTGTAACCAAACAATCAAGCATCTAGAACAAGCTTTTGAACGAACCATTTATTTAAGCGTAAAAACTGATCATCCAATTGTAACAGCCGATGAAAAGCGCTTAAAGCAGCTGCTGTACATCCTCTTAGATAATGCCATTAAATATAGTGAAAAAGCGGTAGAGGTAACCATAACAAGAAGCGAAAGCTTTATGATTACGGTCACAGATCAAGGAATTGGTATTCCAAAAGAAGATTTATCAAACGTGTATGAACGCTTTTTCCGCGTAGATAAAGCAAGAAATCGAGAAACCGGTGGTTCAGGGCTTGGGTTATCCATTGCTCGAAAGATTGTAGAAGCCCATAGCGGACGTATTGAGATTAGCAGCGATGAAGGCAAAGGGACATCCGTAACGGTTTGCTTTCCTCTTTGATTTCTCACCGTTTCTTAGAGATTTTTAAGAATTGCCTGCTATACTATTTTTCATAATACTGGAGGTGAATGTATGAAGAAAACGGTGCTTTTTATACTTATCTTTCTTGCTGTTGGTTCAGCTTGCTTTTATGGAATAGCAAAAGCAATGAATCGATCTGATACCATTTTATCCGAGTCTGAAATCAGCCGTATGATTCAGCAGAAATATGGCGGCACGATTGAAAATGCAAGTTTTTCTCAAAAAGATGATGAACCGATTTATCGAATCACTTTGCTTAAAGGTGATATTCCATACCACATCACAGTAAATGGAGAAAATGGAGAAGTCCAGTCATTAATCAAACAAAAAGTAGAGAAACAAACGTCTACTCAAACTAAAAATGATACAGAAAAAGAACAAAAAAAGAGCGAGCAGCCACCCGTTTCTCCTACATCCGACGAGCCTCTCATTTCAATGGAACAAGCAAGAGATATTGCTTTACAAAAAGTAAAAGGAACGTTTTCCTCAGTTGAAATAGAAGAGGAAGAAGGCCAAACCTTCTACGAAGTCGAAATTGATCAGTCTAAAACAAGAGAAGCTAAAGTAATGATAAACGCTTACTCTGGGCATGTAGATTCCATCACCTATGAAAATGACGACGACTAAAAGTACAGCGGAAAGCTGTGCTTTTTTTATACACCTTTATTTATTTCTAAGAAAATTTTAAACTTCTTCTTCTTTTCCTTTAAAGTTCATCGGCTAAGATAGTCTTAACAACAAATCAAGGAGGCCGTAACATATGAAAGTTATTACAACCGTTTTAGCCAGTGCAGTATTAGTCGGTGGATTAGGTGCAAGTGCATATGCCATGACGGATCAGTCTAAAAGCAATGACAAGAAGCAAACCACAACGATTGAAGAAGCCAAGGCAAAAGACATTGCTCTTCAAAAAACAGACGGCGGTGACATTACAAATATCCAATTAGCCGTAGATGACGGCGTTAAACAATATGAAGTAGATATCACAAAAGGTAATAAAGAATACGATGTAGATATTGACAGCAGAAGCGGTAAAATCATTGAATTTGATGAAGACCAAAAAGACGATGATGATGAGAAAGAAGAAAATCTCCAAAACATTTCCCCTGCTGTTTCATTAGATCAAGCGATCAAAACAGCTTTAAAAAGTGCTAAAGGAACCGTGAATGAAACGGATTTAGACCAAGAAAACAGCCGTTTAGTATATGAAATTGAAATTGACACAGCCGATAAACGTGAAGCAACTGTTTCAGTAGATGCCAAAAACGGTGACGTAATCAGTGTAGAAATAGATGATTAATAGAAAAAGCACGCTCCAAAAGGGGCGTGCTTTTTTTATACCGCTAATTTAATAACCGTTAACACAATACCAATCAAGAATCCACATAGAGCTCCGTTCACTCGAATCCACTGCAAATCTTTTCCGACATTGTTTTCCATCATATCCACAAGCGTTTCATCATCTAATTTATCTAAGTTTTCTTGAACAAGCTGCCCAATTTTTGAATGATTCTCGTCTACAAAACTCATGATTTGCTTTTGAATAGCCGTATCAATTGCTTCTTGACGCTGTGCATCCACTTCAAGAGCATTCAGCCAGCTCTCTACGTAAGGAACGGCGTAGCTTTTCATAAATTCAGGGCTTTCAATAAATGCCGTCACTTTCGCTTTCATTTTATCGACGATTTCTGTTAATTTATTCGTTACATTTAATTCATTAATCGTTTTTTGTTTCCATGCTTCTAATTTCTCAAGAAGTTCTTCATTGTGCTCCAAGCCTTGCAGCTCTTTTCTAATTCCATTTACCAAAGCAAGGCGATATTCATCATCTTCATTACGAAGACGACCTGTAATAGAAAGCAGTAGATTTTGCAAAATAGACCCTAGCTTCTCTTCGTTAATCATGCTTTGAAATGATTTGAGAGCAAATTGTAAAATACCGTCAAGCTCAATATTATCAAGCGCATTTTTAGCAATACTTCCGAGCTGATACTGGGTTTCTTCTTTTTTAATCCAGCCCTCTCCCTTATTTAAAAGAACATCAAGTGCTTTTTCATCATACTGATTTCTAACCACTTCTCCAACAATCGAATGCACGATAGGCTTTAACTCTATTGCTGAAAGCGATGACTTGAGCTCTTTTTCAATAATAGGAACTACTTTCTCTGTATCCACACGATTAATCGCATCAACAAGCAGTGCTGTTCCTTTTTGTTGAATCGTTTCCGAATGAACACCTTTTCGAACAATCGGAAGCAAACGCTTTGTAAACGCAATTCTTTTCACTTTTTCTTGAATACTTTCTTTTGACAGCCAGTCGTTTTCAAGCGTTGAGACTAACCCTCTTGTAATACGCTGCCTGTTTTTAGGAAGCAGCGCAGTGTGTGGAATAGGAATGCCTAAAGGGTGACGAAAAAGAGCCGTAACTGCAAACCAATCCGCTAAGCCCCCGACTAATCCAGCTTCGAACCCACCTTGAAGCAACCGACCCCAAATTGAATCACCAAAAGGCATGGTGGCAACGAAGCCCACTCCCATAATGGCCAAAGAAATCGTGGCCAAGTGCTTTGATTTCTTTTTTGGGTTTGTTGTAAATACATTATTTGATTCCATTGTAGTCCTCATCCTTTATTTATTTAACTAAACATTTCATCTAGAAATATGTAACGTGATACAGAAATTTTCGCAAAAAAAGAAAGACAAGCTTTTACCCTCGTCTTTCTAGTATATTGCCTTTTTGCTATACTTCAAACTTTTTTTCTTTTCGACTTTTATTAATAAATGAAAAAATGAGGAGTACGACCAGGATAACCGCACATACGCTTGATCCAATCACATTGTTTTTGTTAAACATAAACGATACAAAAATAACAAGCAGTGCTGCTGTTGCAAAGAGCGTTGTATAAGGAAACCACTTTAAGGCAAAAAACGGCTTTTCTTTATACCCTTTACGCAGCTTTAATTGAGCTAAACAAATGCTCACCCAAATGAGAATGATCGTGAAACCTGGAATAGTCATTAAATAACTAATTACATTATCCGGCGTCTTATAGGCTAAAAACAAACCTATTAAAATACAAGCAGCCGTAATCATCAAACCGTTAATCGGAATGCCATTTTTTGAAACTTTCAAGAAGCGCTTTGATGCTTCTCCGCTTTGAGCCATAGCATAGAGCGTACGCGAAGTTGCATACATCCCTGAATTGGCTGCTGATAAAACGGCCGTCAATAAAACGAAGTTCATAATGTGAGCCGCACCTGGCAGACCGGTAATACTAAACACTTGCACAAAGGGACTGTCTTGCCCCGATACAGAATTCCAGGGCATAAGGCCGCAAATAATTAAAATAGGCAAAATATAAAAGCCAATCACTCGCCATACTGTGCCTTTAATTACTTTCGGTAACACGTTTTTTACATCTTTTGTTTCCGTTACGGCCACACCAATTAGTTCAGCTCCCCCGTAAGAGAACATCACAATTAAAAAGGCACTCAGCACACCGCTCATGCCGTGAGGGAAAAAGCCTCCATGAGCCGTATAATTTGCCCAAGGGTTTTGCACATCACTTGGAATTACACCGAATAAAATGAAAGCTCCCAAAATGATAAAAGCAGTAAGAGCAATTACTTTAATACCGGCAAACCAAAACTCAATTTCTCCGTAATACTTCACTTGAAATAAATTCATCCCGACAATCAGCACTGCACAGAGAAAGCTTAAGAGCCAAAGAGGTACAGAAGGGAACCAAAACTTCAAAAAGCTTCCTCCCGCAAGCAGTTCAACAACCGTCACAACAATCCAGTTCACCCAGTACAGCCACCCTACAATAAAAGAGGTTTGCGTACCGAATGCCTTATGCACTAAATTTTGTACGTTCATATTCGGATAGACAATTGCCATCTCCGCTAGTGCTGTCATTACAATAAATAAGATAAGGCCGCCAAATAAATACGCAAGTACAACACTTGGTCCTGCAATACCTAGCGTGTCAGCGCTACCTTTAAAAATGCCTGTCCCAATCATGCCGGCAAGTGCAATGAGCTGCACATGACGAGGCAACAGACCTTTTTTTAAATTTTGATCTTGTTTTCCCATAATGCCCGTCCCTTCTGTTCATTTTACGTGTTAGTTTAACCAAATCACTTCTTGCACAAAAACCCCTACCGGATATTCAGTAGGGGTTGGACCAACACTGTTTTTTTTCTTCTATATAATGAATGAAAATAATCTCATTTAATCACTGTTACTTTAGTCATTTTATGCGTTGCAACAATGCATTGTCAATGTTATTTATTTTCCAAAAATAAAGTCAAAAGAGTATCTACACCCTTTTGACTTCTAGTCTTCGTGCAATGACTGATAAAGCATAGTTTACAATAAAATACATCATCGCAATGATCAAAAACATCGGCACCACGTAACTTTGTTTCTGTCCATAAATGATTTGAGCATTATGCAGCAAATCAGGAAGCGCGATGACCACTGCAAGCGACGTATCTTTTAATAATGAAATAAATTGACTAACTAAAGGAGGTACCATTCGTCGCAAAGCTTGTGGCAATACAATAAAACGAAGCGTTTGGTAATAGTTTAAACCTGATGAACGTGCCGCTTCAATTTGTCCTTTTTCAATTGATTTTAATCCGCTTCGGATAATTTCTGAAATCATAGCAGATTCAAATACAGTGAGGGCCACAATCGCTGCTGACGTAATTTCCATATCAATTCCGATTTCAGGTAAAGCAAAGTATGTAAAAAAGATGATTAAAAGAAGCGGCAAATTCCGGATAATTTCTACGACAAAAGCGAGTACATGAGACAGAACTGGAATGTGGGCATACCTTAAAATACCTACTATACTTCCAATAATAAAACTTAACACAATCGAAATGAATGCCACTTTTAAAGTGACCCAAAATCCTTCCATTAAGAAGGAAAGGTGATCAGGAGAATAAGCACCCATAAAATCCATCACTTTCACTCCTTTCAGCTTGTTTTACCAAGACGTTTCTCAAGATAACCAACTCCTAAACTCAACGGAATGGTTAGAACTAAATAAAACAGAGCCACAAAAATATACACATCAAACACTACATAAGTTTGAGAGGAAACAAGATCTGCCTGATACATTAAATCAAAACCAGCAACAATCCCTAGCACGGATGAGTTTTTCACTAAATTAATAAATTGATTCCCAAGAGGAGGAATGACAATTTTAATGGCTTGAGGCAATATAATGAATCGCATCGCCTGACCGTACGTAAGGCCGGATGAACGCGCCGCTTCAAGCTGCCCTTTTGGAACTGCCATAATTCCCGCTCGTATAGCTTCGGCGATAAAAGCTGCCGTATAAATAGTTAATCCCAGCACTCCGGCTGCTGTACCGCTGATTCCTGCCACAATAAAAATAAAAAAGACGATAACCACAAGTGGAATATTTCGAATAAACTCTACGTAGACAGTGCCAATTACATTTACTATTTTGAGAGGGGCTATTCGCATTACCGCAATGATTGTACCAAGTACAAAACTGGCCACTAAAGCAATCAGACTGGCGATAATGGTGTACTTAAAACCTTCTAAATAAAGATCCATATTGTTCGTCAGAATTGAAAAATCCAGCAATTTTCTTCCTCCTTTCAACTAAACAAGCAGGATGAGCATAATGCTGCTCATCCTGAGAAAAGAAAACTGTACGCTTATTGTTTGATCCACTTGTCGTGAATTTCATCATATTTTCCAGAGTCTTTCATTTTTTTAAGCGCATCGTTTAATGCATCTACAAGCTCTTTGTTTCCTTTTTTCACAGCAATGCCATAAGGCTCTTCTGTGAACGGCTTTCCTACTAATTCATAAGAAGGATCTTCATCAGCCATTCCATAAAGAATAGCATCATCAGTTGTTAAAGCATCTCCTTGCTTAGATTTTAAAGCGGTAAATGCTTCTGCATAGTTTTCAAACTCTAATACCGTTGTCTCCGGTGCTTTTTCGCGAATATTAATAGCTGAAGTTGATCCTTTAACAGCCAACACTTTAGTACCTTTCTTCAAATCATCAACGCTTTTAATTTTACTGCCTTTTTTCACAAGAAGAGACTGGCCAGCTTGAAAATACACATCCGTAAAATCCACTTCTTTTTTACGCTCATCTGTGATGGTCATTGTTGCAACAACAGCGTCAATATCTCCTTTTTGAAGAAGAGGAACCCTTGTTTTGGACGTAACTTCTTTAAATTCTACCTTGTTTTCATCTCCTAAAATCTCTTTAGCCAGCTGCTTAGAAATATCAACATCAAAACCTTCTACTTCACCCGTCTTTGGATTCTTTAAGCCAAATAAGCGCGTATCATTTTTAACTCCAATGATAATTTTCCCTCTGTCTTTAATTTCAGTGAGCGCATCTTTTTTAGCTGATGATCCACTCGTTTCTTCACTTTTTCCTCCACAAGCCGCTAACATCATAGCCGCTGCTAATGAAAGCACAGCTGCCTTTAAAAACGTTTTTGATTTCTTCATATTACTCCCCCTATTAAACAATTAATGATTTAAAATACGGCTAAGAAATAAACGTGCCCTTTCTTCTTGCGGGTTTTCATAAAACTCAGCCGGAGTTGCCTCTTCTAAGATTTTTCCTTGATCCATAAATACAATGCGGTCTGCTACTTCTTTAGCAAACCCCATTTCATGAGTTACAACTACCATCGTCATTCCTTCTTTAGCCAATGTTTTCATGACATCCAGCACTTCTCCAATCATTTCTGGATCAAGAGCAGAGGTAGGCTCATCAAAAAGCATAATCTCTGGTTTCATTGCAAGTCCCCTCGCAATGGCTACACGCTGCTGCTGGCCACCTGAAAGCTGGGATGGGTAGGCGTTGGCTTTTTCACCGATTCCTACTTTATCCAAATAGTATAGAGCTGTTTTCTTAGCTTCTTCTGACGACTGTCCCAGTACTTTCATAGGCGCTAAGGTGATATTTTCTAAAACCGTTTTGTGCGGATATAAATAAAAATGCTGAAAAACCATACCTATATTGCGGCGCAGTTTGTTAATATTTGTTTTTTTATCTGCAACCAATATATTATTTACCGTCAATTGTCCGTTAGATATTGTTTCTAAATAATTTATGCATCGCAGCATCGTGCTTTTACCCGAACCCGAAGGTCCAATTACGACGACAACTTCACCTTTTTTAATCGTTAAATTGATATCTTTTAATACGTGAAAATCACCGTAATATTTGTTCACTCCGTCAAAAACAATCATTTTCCTCCTCCTAATCTACGAACAATGATAAATATTTAAATTTTTAAAATATTTAAAATATGTTAAAAATTATATTCTTACCCTTAAAGCAAAGTCAACAGTTGACAAATTATCTCTTTTTTGTAATCAAAATGAACTATCTTCAAATAAAATATGCTAGAAAAATAAAAGGTTTTGTTGGCATTTGCCGATATGTAAGCATACGTTCGCTAGGCTGAAGGTACTTGTATAAGCTTAATCAATAGATTATATTAGTTAACGCATATCTTTATACGAATTGTCTTTCATTTTTCTAGGGCAGTTCTCTCTAATCAGCCCTTTTTCTAATTATCCGTCTATCACTTTATTATATTAATATATATAATTCTCTTAGCAGTAAATTAATAAAAAAAGTAAATACAAGCTTCCATTCATGTTAGAGGTTCTGACATAAATATAGTGAAATTATATTATTTCTCTAAAAAACACACGCTTTATTAGCGTGTGTGGCCTTTTATATTTTCCGGACTCATTTGAAAATGCGGATAGTCTTTAAAACCTTGCCAATCTCCTCCCCATTCAAACCCTAAACTTTTTGCGATATCTACAACCTCCATCCAATCAGACCGATTATTGTTATTACCGTCATATTTCATGTCCCAAATAACTTCTCCGTCTTTTAACCCAATAGCAAAATCAATAGCTAGTCCATAGTTATGATAAGACTGGCCGCCCTTTGAATAGGTAACAATGTTGCCTTCTTCCGTCCTGCCTTTTGCATAAAGCTTATCTTGTTCTTCTTTTGAACGGAAACCTTCCGTAATGACAATCGAGATTCCTTGGTCGTTTGCTTGTTGAACAAGTTTATTTTTCTTTTCTTCTACGACAGGATGCAACTCAGCTGCTCCTGAAAAATCTTTTAACGTTGGACATGGCTTTAACTCATCGCGAAACAAAAATAACAGGCTTACCGCTATCACAACTATCAAAGCTATTGCCAATTTTTTAAGAACGTTCATCTATATAAAGTCTCCATTCTTTTTTGCTGTTACTTAGATAAAATCATATCGAATTTCATTTTGTTATCCAATAAAAGAGCTATAGTGTTCAACAAACGTCTATATTTTTTCGTTTTTTATCTATTTTCACCATTTTTTCACTATTGGTGGTTACATTAACAATTGTGGACAGCTCTGTACCACACCCCTATAACTTTTAAGGAGTGACAACAGCATGAAAAAGAAACTATTCGGTTATATCATGGCAAGCGGTTTAACACTAGGAGTTATGGCCGCTGCAAACTCCACGGCATTTGCAGCAAGCAAAGATGAAACAAGCTCTTCAACGGTTGTAGAGCGAACAAATGGCAATACAACAACTACGAGTGATGCAACACAACAAAAAGTTGATGATATTATGAAAAAAGCACAGGAAAAATTACAGAAACTCGGCGTAAGCTTACCTCAGCATCATAAAGAAGGCCCCTTTAGCAATTTAGATGCTGGTACAAAGGCAAAAGCGAAAGCTATTATGGATCAGCTTCGCGACGGCACCCTGACTAAGGAACAAGCTGAAGCCAAATTAAAAGAACTTGGCGTAGACTTTCCTGAACATAAAGGCGGTCCTTTTAGCAATCTAGATGCAGCCACTAAGAAAAAAGCCAAAGCTATTATGGACCAGCTTCGCGACGGCACCCTGACTAAGGAACAAGCTGAAGTCAAATTAAAAGAACTTGGCGTAGACTTCCCTGAACATAAAGGTGGTCCTTTTAGCAATCTAGATGCAGCCACTAAGAAAAAAGCCAAAGCTATTATGGACCAGCTTCGCGACGGCACCCTGACTAAGGAACAAGCTGAAGCCAAATTAAAAGAACTTGGCGTAGATCTTCCTGCTAAAAAGAAAGATTTTCTAAATGGTTTAGATGCTGAAACAAAAGCTAAGGCCGAAACCATTTTAGAAAATGCAAAAAAAGAAATTCAAAAACTCGGTGTCACAATGCCGTTTGAAAAGAACGAGCACAAAGCTCAATAACTAAAAAAAGCTACTTGGCTGTTGAGAGCCAAGTAGCTTTTTTATGATGCAGTTTTCCGTTTCACTAATGCCATGTATACACCTAATGCTAATAAATCACAGACCATAATCACAATGCCCATCGGCAGAGCATTTTGCCCTCCTCCAAGTCCCACAAGAGGAGCTACGGCTGCTCCGAGCAAGAACGGCAGCAATCCTAGAAGCGCTGAAGCACTCCCTGCATTAGAAGCTTGATTTTGCATAGCAAGTGAAAAAACGGTTGTGTTCACAATTCCTACGCTTGATACAACAAAGAAAAGCAAGATGCAGACCAAAATAACGGATGTGTGAGTAGCAATTACAGCCACTAAAAGCACGCTTCCAACGGCTGCTTGAAGCAATCCATACATGAGAAGAGTAGCTTCTTTTACTTTACCAGCTAAACGTCCTGTCACTTGAGTAGCTATAATGAGACCAAAACCGTTAATAGCAAAAACAAAACTGAACATCTGCGGAGACAGTCCATAAATGTCTTGAAGAACAAATGTAGAGCCTGAAATATAAGCAAACATAGCGCTCATAATAAAACCTTGCGCCAGCGCATATCCCACGAAGACACTATCTTTTAGCAATACGCTAAATGTACGCAGTACTTCTGTTAATCCACCTTCTTTACGGCGTTCAGCCGGCAGCGTTTCTTTCAAGCCAAATAAAACGGCAAAAAACATTAGTGCACCAATTACGGCTAACACACCAAATACTCCGCGCCACGACATAACCGTCAGCAGCTGTCCACCAGCAACCGGAGCCAAAATGGGAGCTAAACCATTTACGAGCATGAGCATGGAGAAAAACTTTGTTAAATCTGAACCTGAAAACAAGTCTCGCACGCTTGCTCTTGAAATAACCATTCCTGCTGCTCCCGCCATGCCTTGAATAAATCGTAAAACGATAAAAATCCAAATAGAAGGCGCAAACACGCATAAAACAGAGGCAACTGCATAGGTGATTAATGCTGCTACAAGTGGCTTTTTCCTTCCCCGGATATCACTGAATGGCCCCATTACCACTTGCCCAAATGCCAAGCCCAATAAGCAAGCTGTCAGACTGACCTGGGCTAAAGAAGCTGACGTATGCAGTTCTTTAGCAAGCGTCGGCAGCGCTGGCAAATACATGTCGATTGATAACGGTCCAAATGCGCTTAGTGAACCCAAAATTAAAATAAATAAAATGCGATTTCCTCGGCTTAAAGACATTCCTTGGGAAATACTTTGCTGATTCATCTATTGTTGTCTCTCCCTTCAGCAGTTTTACAATAGTCTCATCTTAAACCCTCCAGCAACTGGATAGTCAAGACGTAATTCGAATTTGAATTTCCGTCAGCCGCTCTTCTTCATGATGAGAAATAAATGAATCTACAATTCGCCGAATTAAAAAAGGCCCTTCTGCTTTGTATCCTTCGGCTTTAATAAAGTTCAGTAACGTATCGTAATAGACTCCTGTGGTATCTCTCTTTTCTCTCATATAAATAGATGCGTAATCGCCTTCAGGTATTAACGTAACGAGTTCATGCTTAAAAGAAACATCGCTTTCGACCAATAAAAAAATGCCATCGTAATCTGTAAATTGTTGTTTTTTTGTGTTTTCTACAGATAGTATAAACCCTACTTTCCCAATCATAATCGGGGTAATATGACTAATTTTCTTTTTTAAATCACGCAGAACACTTTCAGTTCCGTCTAACGTACCTACCTCTGCTTTTACTTGCACAACTTCACGAGAAGGAAGGTGTTTGATGAAGGGGGCTCCTATTTGGTTAATATGTCTCGTCTGTTCTAATTCCTTCATTCGAGTTGTTAACTGCGCATTCACTCTTTGAAGGTGACGAATTTTTTCTTTTGTTACCTTCTGATATTCCGCTAAGGTGTCAATAAATTCATCCAAGCTGCTGTGCTCCATTTTTCTTTTAATTTCTTTTAACGGAACTCCCATCAGCTTTAAATAGACAATGATATCTAATTTCTTAAATTGTTCTAACGTATAATAACGATATCCGGTTTGGGGATCAACTTCATAAGGCTCGAACAGGCCAATTTCATCATAATAGCGAAGTGTTTTAATCGGAATATCGTGCAGTCTGGCCATTTGCCCAATTGTAAATTTGTTTTGCACTATAAGTTCACCTTCTTTATGTAAAGCTGCTTGCACTTAAAGCAAGCAACACCGTAATTCTCATCATTCATTTAGTTCTTGTACAAGCTCTTCCACAATAAGATGTGCAGGCAGTTCTTTTGCCAGCGTAAATCCAGTTCCTGCCCACAAAGAAGTGTACTCTGGATTATTCATTTGTGTAGCTTTTGTTCGAATAGGCTTTGTCATGTAATGAATATGAGGGTAAGCGGATGGTGCTGATTTATCATAGGAAATAAAAAAAGCATTCACAAATCCTCTAGCACGTTTCCCTGTAAAAGCTCTTGTAACACCTGTTTCATTAAAACGCTTTTGAAGAATGCTTTCTTTATGAAGAGCACTCGCTCCGCTTTCTGGACAACAAATAAAAGCCGTACCTAACTGCGCAGCAGAAGCACCTTCCTGTAACACGCGTTTAATGTCAGACCCCGTCATCAAGCCTCCCGCAGCAATTAATGGCTTTTTAGTGATTAGACGGACTTCTTTTAGCAAATTTATAAGCGAAAAGTCCACCGAACTCTCTAAAAAAGTAGACCGATGGCCGCCGGCTTCAATTCCTTGCAAGCACAGCACATCTGCTCCTGCTCTCAAAGCCACTTCGGCTTCTTGAGGTGTTGTAATCGTAACGAAAATATGACTTCCAATTCCCTTTAAGCTTGCTACAATCTCTCGATCCGGGCACCCAAATGTAAAGCTCACAGCAGGTACTCGATGTTTTTGAATGATGTCGAGCTTGGCACTCCATTCATCATCATCATTCTTTGGTATGCCAACTTGACACTCCAAATATCCAGCGGCTTTTGACAATTCTTTTTGATAACAATCAAGTGCATCAACTGCTACTTTTTCATTTGTCGGAACAAACAGATTTACTCCAAAAGGTTTTTTCGTAAGTGAATGCATCTCTATAATTTCCTGCTCCAATTCACGCGCACTTTTATATCCAGCGGCTAAAAATCCTAGCCCTCCGCTATTAGATACAGCTGCAGCTAGTTTAGGCGTCGAAACTCCTCCTGCCATAGGAGCTTGTACAATTGGATACTCACATATATTTTCCACACTTATCACCTCAGCCCTTCATGCGTTCTCTCTTCATTCTACTACAACACCAGAAAAAAAAGCCCTCCAAAAGGGCTTTTCTTCCATATATAGATTATGCTCATTTCAAAAATTGGGATCATAAATGACGCTTAGGAATGCGGACTACCTGACTATTCCCTCAAAGGTTCACCTATGCGGATGGCACTAACCCCGAAAGGAGAGTGACAGCCGCTTAGGTTTAGAAAGCCAGACCTGATTGTTTTTGGATCAGGTCTGGCTTTCTACATCGATTACTTATAGTGGAGGAACTTTACGCATACAGCTTCTGGAACCGTAACGTTAGATTGAAGAAGCGTTAGCTTTCCATTTTCTTGGTCTCTTTCAAACAGCACCAAGTTTCCTGTCTCTTGATTAGACGCCACAATAAATTGTTCCGTTGGATCTAAAACAAAATCGCGCGGCCAGTCGCCTTCAGTGCCTGTCCATTCTA
The DNA here is from genome assembly GCF_038005965.1 of Priestia sp. FSL W8-0524. Lineage (NCBI taxonomy): Bacteria > Bacillati > Bacillota > Bacilli > Caryophanales > Bacillaceae > Priestia > Priestia sp. FSL W8-0524. Next base: position 10,188 of record NZ_JBBOUG010000001.1, on the reverse strand, counting down.
CGAATGTTAACTGTCCAGAATCCTGGTCTACTTTGAATGTTGCAATCGAGTTATGTCCGCGGTTTCCTGCATAGACAAAGCGGCCGTCTGAAGAAATGTGGATCGCACTCCCTTGATTATTTTCTGTAAAATCAGCCGGAATTGCTAAAGTAGCTTGTTGTTGAGTAAAGCTTCCTGTGCTTTCGTCATACGTTAAAAATAAAACTTCGGAGCTGAATTCTGTCATTGCATACGCATAGCGGCCATTTGGATGGAACGTTAAATGTCTAGGGCCCGAACCAACAGATGTAGAAAGGCTGTTGACTTCCTTCAATTTATTCTCTTCCACTTCATATGTCACAATTTCATCAATACCTAGGTCTACAACCGCCACGTGTTTTTCTCCAGGAGTAAAATCGGCATAGTGTACGTGTGGTTTTCCTTGTTGTCCTTTTTTAAGGTCTGAATGAGGATGTTCCACTACGGATGCTACATATTCAATTTCTCCTGTTTCTTCGTTAACAGAATACGTCTCAACGCTCCCTTTATGAAAATTAGCAGATAAAACAAGCGTATTATCTTCATTCACTGAAACGTAGCAAGGAGGCGCGCCGTCTAGCAGCTGTTTGTTTACAAATTTCAATTGCCCTGTGTTTGGATCAATCTTAAAAGCAGCTACGCCGCCTTTTTCTCCTTCTTTAATAACTGTATAAAGATGTTCATTGTCTTTGCTCGCATTTAAGTATGTAGGATTTTCAATTTTAGCCACGGCTTTTACTTCTACAATTTTTTTAGCCTTTGTATCTAACGTAAATGTATAGACACCTTCACTGCCTGCTTTTGTATATGTACCTGCAAATCCAATAAATTTTCCATGTTCACTCATTTTCCTATACCCCTCCTAAAGAATTGTTTTGTTTCATTTATTTTACTATATCATACCGCATTTGTTATAGAGAATGCTCCAATTCAACGTTCATTTATCAGTTTTCCCTACATGCCTAGCGTCAAACCCTTCCTTTTTAAGCCTGCATCTTGCATTTTCCTACCATTGGGCGTTATGATTAAGGATGATTTTATATCGCCCAATAGCAGACGGTTCCTGTATTTCTTAGATTTTTAAATAAAGAAAAATGAACTGATGAATAGTCGACTTCCATCGCTATAACCGCTGCTCAACTTTTTTCGTAAAGTTACATCAAAAAAGGAGTGAACAACAATGATCACATTAAAAAGTGAACGCGAAATTAATTTAATGCACGAAGCAGGTAAATTATTAGCTTCTTGTCATAAAGAAATCGCTAAAATGATCAAACCAGGCATAACAACAATGCAAATTGATAAATTTGTGGAAGAGTACTTAGCAAAGCACGGAGCAACGCCGGAACAAAAAGGATACAAAGGATATCAATATGCAACGTGCGCTTCTTTAAATGATGAAATTTGCCACGGTTTTCCAACAACTAAACCGTTAAAAGACGGGGATATCGTAACCATTGATATGGTTGTAAATTTAAACGGAGGCTTAGCAGATTCTGCATGGACTCATACCGTTGGAGACATTTCAGACGAAGCACAGCGTCTAGTAGATGTTACATACGAAGCGCTTTTAAAAGGAATCGAGCAAGCACAGCCAGGAAACCGTACAGGTGACATCGGCCACGCTATTCAAAGCTATGTAGAAGGCGAAAAATTCTCTGTCGTACGCGACTTCACAGGACATGGAATTGGAAATACCATGCACGAAGCGCCTACAATTCTTCACTACGGAAAAGCTGGCAAAGGTACACGTTTAAAAGAAGGTATGGTTATTACAATTGAGCCAATGGTAAACGCTGGTACATGGCATTCTAAAATGGATAAAAACGGTTGGACTGCTCGTACAACAGACGGTAAATTATCTGCTCAATTTGAACATACGCTTGCGATTACGAAAAACGGTCCTCTTATTTTAACAGCACATTAAAAAACAGCCCTTTTGAGGCTGTTTTCTTAATGTAGAGGAAATTTAATAACAAAAACTGTGCCGCGGGAAGAAGTAGATAATAATTTAATCTGTCCTCCGTGGCTTTCTAGAATACGCTGAGCAATGGGCAGACCAAGACCTGTGCCGCTATCCTTCGAAGTGGAAAAAGGCTGGTACAGCGACTGCTGCATATGAACCGGAATACCTTTTCCAGTATCTTCAATGTATAGACAGTAGCTATCTTCATGAACCTGCGAGTAGATTGTAATGACTCCTTCTCCATCCATGGCTTCCATACTGTTTCGAATTAAATTATGAAGAACTTGTTTGATTTGTTTTTCATCTACCTTTAATACATGCGGCTGCAAATTCACATCGAAAATAAGCTTATCTTTTTCTGTAAATTTGCTTGAGTGAGTAATCAAAGGCAATAACTCATTAATAATATCCTGCATGCTGACTTTTTTCATCACCGGAGTCCCAGGTTTTGATAACAACAGCATTTCTTCAATGATGTAATTAATCCTCTCTAGCTCTTTCATAAGCAGAGGCAGGTAAAAACGCTTTTTCTCCTCATCAGAAAGAGACTGATTCATAAGAGATATAAATCCATGAATCACGGCAAGAGGATTACGAATCTCATGAGCAGCTCCGGCTGCCACTTCTCCAACCAAGGCAAGTTTCTCAGACTGATGCATTCGCTTTTCTAATTCTTCGGTATCCGATATATCAATGAAATAAAAAATCCTTCCAATGCTTTCGTTCTTCTCATTAAACAGCTGCGTTTGAGAGGCTAAAAAGCAATAGCACGTCTCTTTCGTTCCAAATAATACTTTTTTATTTTCGTGAATTTCTCCCGAATTCAACATGCTCCAAAATTCAGTATTATATTCAGGACATTCCTTCATATACCCGCAAATATCCTTTTCATCGAGATCTAAAAACTGTTTTGCTGAGGTATTAGCAAATATACTATTTGTCTCATCTTCTATTGTGATAATTCCAACAGGCAGTGAATTTAAGATCTGCTGGCGATATGCTTTATCTTTAATGATTTTCCAAAATGAATCTTCTAAACTAACCGACATTTGATTGATAGAAGCCGAAAGCTGCTTCAGCTCGATTTGCTTTGTGTCTTGAAGAACAAGACCGTATTCTCCGTCTGCAATGTCATTCACTTTTTCAATCATTTGTTCAATTGGTTTCGTAAGGCTCGCACTCATACGATAAGAAACATAAAGGGAAGCCACAATAGCACTTACTGTTAAAATCAATAGTAAAATTAATGAATCTTTAATAATAACAGACAGTGTATCTGATAGTGTATCAAGTGAATCAACCGTCTCTTCTTTTGAACTATTAATATCTTTTTTTATCTGATGCAGATCCGGCAAATAATTTCTCTTAAGATACTCTTTTGCTCCCTCTATATCTCCGTACTTCAACAGTCCCTGCACGTTATTAGAAATCTTAAAATCCAGCAGCTCAATTTTTTCCTTTAGTGGAATCAACGATTTTGGCACAGGCTGCTTATATCTTTCATTATTTTCGATAACTCGTGTATCATATGATTGATATTCTTCTATCAAAGAGACAGTGGGGTTCTTTAGATTATTTTTCACAATGTATTCTTTTATGTTCAGCTGCTCTTCCCAATAAGAAAGCCACACCATTTGAGGAACATCTTCATCTTTAATTTCGTTGCTTACATGATTCATTTTATCAATGGCATGCACTAAAACTAAAGAGAACCCGCTTAACATGAATGTAATCAAAAGAAGAATCGTTAATATTTGGCTACGGAATGACATGTTGCGAAATAATTGATTCATAATCATCTCTTTCTTTTTCATAGTTACTTCGGCTGTGTAGACATTCTAACTTTCGAATATAAAATTTGTTTTTCTTGTTTACTGTACATCGGTCCAAAAGGCGCTAGTTTATAAACACCGTCCCTGGCGTCAAGTTTGACTTCTCCAGATGGAAGACCTTTTTTACTAAAATAGTTCTTCATAATCACGTTGTAAGCTTGAGGAACATCATTTATCACACTTGTTAAAATAACAGACCTACCCATGTACGCCTGATCATCTAAATATCCTATTACGTACATTCCTTGTGTTTTCGCTTCTTGAATAACTTCTTGATTATACGAATTTCCTTTAGCATAGACGATATCGACACCTTGAGCTTTTAACTCGCGGAGCAGCTTTACTGCTTTTGCTCCATCGTCTCGGCTGTTTACAACTTGATAATAAAAAGCAATCGATGAATCATACGCTTTGATTCCTTGTTCGAATCCTGGATTTTTTTCTTTTGCAAATGTATCGAGTAATCCAATTTTTTTCGTTTTTGTCTTCATGGCAGCTGCCGTGCCTGCCAGGTGTTCTATTTTTGTTTGATCAAATGTATATACAGTTTGGTTTTTATACATTGAAGTACCGTGAATGGTGACGAAATGAACATGAGGATACTTAGGAGCTAGTTCTGTAAAAACGGTAGAAAATTCTCTTCCATGTCCAATTACGACTTTTGTTCCATTTTGAATAACTTTTTCAGCAGCTTCCTTCATTTTTTGGTTCGTATTTACTTCGCTAATAACTTGAGCCGAAACGGGGTACTTCTGCTCGATGTTGATTTTTCCTTTATAAGCTAGACTGCCCCAGCTTTGATCTGTCAGTACATCAGAGGTGAGAATTGCAACGCTTGTGTTTTCTACTTTTTTTGTCGTTTGCTGACTTATAATCCCTTGTGTTTTCGAAACAATAATAATTAAAAACGAAGCGACAACAATCAGGGCAAGCAATAAAATCAGCCTTAACTGTCTTGATCGTTGCATAGACCTTCTCCTTTTTGTTTAGCATACTTTCATTATATAAAAAAAGCATCTAAAAAGACTACATCTTTAACGAAATTCCAACTTTTTTCGACATTTCTTTCATATCTTACCTTTTTTAACACTTTCACTCCAAAAGAAAAAGCAGAAAACATCTGTTTTCTGCTTCGGCCTTCAATCTTCATCTTTTACGTCCATATCTTCAGGGATTGGCTCATTTAGGTATTCTTCAATTTGTTTTTTATACTTTTCCATTTGCTCTAAATGAGTGTTAAACTGCTCTTTATTTAATAAGTAGTTTTCACCATCAAATATAGCCCTTACTTTTCCTTCTTGAATCAATTTCTGTACATATTCTTCAGGAAAAGATAGATACTCTGCTGCTTCTTTTATCGTTAAATACATCCTGCTCCACCTTTTAGACGTTATAGTGTACTTCTTCTGTAGCTTTAACCATTAACTCATACTGACGCAAGCGAAGCTGGAATAATGTTAACGGATCATAGTAAGCTTCAGGATTGGCTTTCATATGACTTAATACGTCTTGATTTTCATTAATATGCGCCTGTGTTTCTTCAATCGTTTCTTTTAAAACCTCTTTTGGCTTTTCAAAGAATAGTTCAATATCAACTTCTAAATTTTTCTCAAATAAATTAAATTGCATAAAAAACTTTGCCAGCATAGATTCTGTGATATCTTGATAGTCTTGACTTTCAATGTACTTTTTATATTGATTATAAAGCAGCGTTTGATTTTGAAGAATGGAAGAAAACAGTTTCCCTGCTCCTTTTAACAAAAGCTGCGTTGGATTAACGCGAAGTAAAATATTTTCTTCATCCAGCTGAACCCGATTAGCCATACGATTAACGTCGCGGCGCCAGTCGTCCAGCACTTTAAAATCGCAGGCTAACGTTAATTTTTGCTCATTGTACATCTTATTTAATGACTCTGCTACTTCTTCAATATCTACTTGACTCGCAATCAGCTCTTCATTTGATGTAGCAATCCAGTCCTTTAAAGAAATACGGAACTTAGGTAGGACATCTTGCTGCAAGTGCTCTTCCACGCGCATATTCATTTGTTTATTCAGCTCAATATGAACCGTACTAAAATCACTGTCTTCCTTCACTAATTCTGAAGACTTTTTGAGTAAACGAGGAATTTTATTTTTTAGCTTTTTGCTGATATCCTCTTTGATGCCGTGATAAGCCGAAACAATACTACTTGCTTTTTCTTGTTCTAAGTCATCCACTCGATGCAAGAAGCCATTTAATCGCACAAGCATATCTTCGTTCCATTTAATACTTTCAATCAAATGATTTTCTGTGTGATTTCTCTTCTCCACTAAGCCCTTTAGCATGCTTTGAATAAAGAACAGCAGTCTGCGCGCACGCTCTTCTACTCCAACGTCGTTTGGATCGTAATAGAAATTAGCTTTAATAAACTGAGCCAAGTCTCCGTGGTGCTGACTCGATACGTAGTGAGGCGTATAGGCTAATACATGCGCCTGTGGGAAATCAGCGCCAATGCTTGCCTCAAATTCTTTTGTAATTCGCTCAATCGTTGCTTGATTATAAAGACTGTCCATATTGTTGATGACAAAATGAACTGGCGTATTTGGCGCATATTCTTTAATCTCCAGCAATAATTCTCTTTCTTCATCAAGCAGCGATTCTTTTGCATCAAGCACAAACAGTAAACCATCTGCTAAAGGAGCATATTTAAATGCATCCTGCTCACGCGCCTCTTGTTCTGTAAAGCTTGGCGTAACAATGCATGAACAATTATGCTTATCAAGGAACGCAAAAGGTTTTTTCACTTCTACAAGCGCCTGGTGAGAAGATTGCTCCGCTCCGTCAATCGTTTCCATCGGAATGATTTCTTGATCAGCGATTTGCTGGATAGATTCTTCTTCATCATGAATGAACACAAAGGTTGTTTCATGATTTTGCGGTACCTTTTCTTCTGTAATCGATCCCACAAATGAAGACGTTGCAGCATTTGTTCCTGTAATTAATAAGTGTGTCGTATGAGCATCTAATAAAAAGTCTACCCACCATTTAAAGGTGTGCCCCACTTCTAAACCATTTTCATTAGCCCATTTAATAATGCCATGGCAAAGTTTGTAGTGATATTCAAGACCATCAATGTCGTTACGCGCCTCAAAAATTAATCTGCCTGCATTTTCGATTGTAATGGTATCAATAGTTGACGGAAACTTTTCATTCCATGAAAGCACGGCCGCAGACGGAAATAACGCACGTGACTTATTAGTAATTTTAAGCCAGTTTGTTAATACGTTCGGAATAACTTCATGCAATTCCTTTACAGAATGATCACTTTCCATTAAGTCAGTGTACGTCTCTTGATAAAGAGTTGAAATCTCTTGCCAATAATCATAGAGACCCACTTCAATATTCAAGAAAATATCATTGATGGTTTTAATCCAAGCAAGATAAGGAGGCTGACTCTTATATTGTTTCCATAAAGCTGAGACAAGCTGTTTGAAATATACTTGGTCCACTTTGTAAAATGAAATCATCACTTGATAAAAATAGTTAGGGATAAAGTTTGCTGTATATCCTTTATCTACGTAAGTCTTTAATACCGCAAACCAATTCAGCGATTCTGTTCGAATACACTCATCTACTGCAAGCTCCACTGCGCTATTAAAATCTTCTTGCTCTTCATAAAATCTTCGCGCAATCGCCGTGACGTTTGGATAATCCGGCTGAGAAGCAACCAGCTCGTTAATAACTTCATAAGCTCGTTCAATATTGTTATGGTCCGTATAAAGCGAAAACAGCTTTAGCGCTATTTCAGCTTTTAATACTTTTGAATCCGTTTCGATGGATAGGTAAAGCTCTTCAGCGAGCGTAGACAACCCCAATTCATAATGTGCGTCGGCTGTATTTTTCTTCGCCCACAGCTTAAACTCGCCATTTACATTCTCCCACTTAAAAATCGCGGATTCAAAATCTTGATTGTGGAAGTACACTTCTCCCTGAGCTAAGCGAATGAGCGATAAGTCGTACCACTCTTTTTGCTGCTCTTCGTAATAAGCTTGTCCAAGGACTTTTACAGGCGGCTGATTTTCATTTTCTTGCATAAACGTTTCGTAATATTTCTTTTTCGTTAACTGATATTCTACCGTCATATAGTCTCTCCTTTTTGATGTCAATATTTTATGTACTCTATCAAATTCCCTTTTTTATACTTTTCATACACGATATTTTCTTACTCATATTTTACGCAAAAAAAGCCTCAAGAACTACTCTTAAGGCTTTTTTTATAACTTTTATACTATAAAAATGGCTATTTATCATAAATCGGCGCTGAAATAACAAATATATTAATAGGCATCCCGTCGAAACAGCCCCATTACTTCTACCGTTTCCGTAATATTTACGAAAGCTTCAGGATCCACAGATTGAATTAACTGCTTGAGGTTTGCAAGCTCATAGCGTGAAATCACCGTCATTAATATTTTACGGTCTTCTCTTGAATAAGCTCCTTCACCGTTCATTAACGTCACACCGCGCACCAAATTCGTAAGAAGCTGCTGCTTCATTTCTTCGCCTTTTCTCGTAATAATGGTTAACGTGAGCTTAATGTGGCGAGTATGAATCGCATCCACTACTTTTCCTGTGACGAAAATCGAAAGCATCGTATATAAAGCCGCGTCCCAATTCACAAAGAAACCTGAAACAAATACGACCACGGCATTCATCGCTGATAATATAGCGCCAAGCGGAAATTCTTTTTTATGCGTAAGAAGCATCGCAATAATATCAAATCCACCTGTTGAGGCTGACTGACGAAAAACAAACCCTACGCCAATTCCAGTTAAAACTCCTCCAAAAACAGCTGACAGAATAGGATCTGTACTAACAGCTCTCAAGGGAATCACGTATAAAGCAATTGATAAAGCCACAACGGACAGCAGCGTATGTAAAACAAACCGCTTTCCTAACTTCATAAAACCAATAATTAAAAGGGGTAAATTCAACAAAAAATTCATTGTTCCCGTGCTTGCAGGCGTTAAAATTCCTATAATCATAGCAATACCGCTAATGCCGCTGCTTAGCACTTTATGGGGGATTAAAAACCAATTGTATGCAAATCCAATTAACACAGAACCCGCTATAATAGCAATTGCTCTATACATGATGTCCCTTCACCTCTTACCACAAATATAATGTTTTCATTTATTGCTTCTTTATTATAATTCCTAAAATATTGAAAACCTTAAAAAAAGTATATTCAGAAATTTGCTGTGTTGGTGGGGTGGACAAACGGCAAAATAAAACGGACATACAAGCGGATAATGCTTTTATATCAAGCTTTTGCTGCTTTTGTTATAGAAATGCTACCTTTACCTTTTCCGTACTTATTTAACCTAAAAGAGGTTGAGACATCATAATGAAATGAATGTATTTTAAAGGCGAACAACTAGTATAGATGAGCTTGTATGGAACCGCAGTTGATTTCCGTGCAAGACTTCGCTTTCCGCGGGCGGCCGCTGAGCCTCCTCGTCGCTTGCGCTCCTGCGGGGTCTCACCTATTCCGCTTTTCCCGCAGGAGTCTTCGTCTTGCCCTCCAATCAACTGCTAAAAGGAACGAAACAGACGACACTTATTTGCCCTAACAAAAAAATAAACCACGAATCAAACATGTTAATTAATGGTTCGTTTTTTACTTGGGTTAAAATACTTTTGTCCCAGCCTCTTGGTGGAAAGTTATTTTAATTTTATTCTTCTTCATATAAACCATTAATAAATTCTTCAAATGAATGGGCGACGAAAAAAATACTGCTTTCAGGATTCTCATATGCTAGTTCATGATTTATAAAAACGATAAGAGGCCGCTGAGAGTTAGAACGGTAGTCAAAACATACATGATTATCCGCTATGTCATCTCCAAATGGGTAAATACCATCAACTAGCTGGCATTTAAGATCATGGTACACGTTTAAAATGTAATCCTTTTTCTCCTGATTAAAACTTAGTAATTGGTAAAAAGAACATTCTCTCTTTCCAACATTAAATCCATCAGCTGAAGGTTCTCCACCATGATACTTTGTTACACATTCCATAAAGTAAATTGGAAATAATACATCCCATGCTTTTTCTACATCTAAAATGGTTTCTAAACTTACCTCTTTTTCATCCGTTTCCCACGTAATCAATTTGCTTCATCCATTTTGCCTTATGTATATTTAGGAATCTTTTTACTCCCATTTATAATTGCTTTTATTTGTTTCTCTATAAATCTTTTAGTATATTCCGTACTGTATTAAAAATAAAAGCCAATATAAAATACCACTACCATTCCTAATGATAGTGGTGTTTTAAACAATTTTCTTATTTTAATGTAAGCACCGCCACATTCTCCACATGTGTCGTAT